>NZ_JBBORK010000001.1:0-4800000 GCF_038004585.1 Paenibacillus sp. FSL R5-0475 | reverse complement strand
TCTAGTGGAATCCCATCAAACATCAGCTCTCCATCATCCTCCAGCATTTTACGGAAGTCACGTTTATCCTTGCTTGTAGCCCACTCTGGGACAATCTCTTCGCTTGGAAGAGCCTGTTCCTGCAAATACCCCGCTTGATCCATTAGCTCCTCGTACGGGACTCCTGTAGCCTCTGCTATTTTGCGTAATGTAGTTGGCTTAGGAACACCTCTTAGACCATTTTCAATCCGTGAAATCTGTGATCCGCTAATACCTGCTGCTGCTGCCAATTGATTAATAGTAAGTCCCTTAGTTTCGCGAAGTTGCTTCATATAATCCCCAAAATCCTGTTTCATCTCAACCACTCCTTATAGACTGAAGCTTATGTTATTAATATAAGTCATTTTTGCCAATTGGTAAACAACAAAGCGTATATTATTGCCAAAAGGCAAGATAATGGAGGGAAAGCTATTCTTTTTCGCCCAAAACAGACTCAAACGGGGTTTTACGAGATTGGTAGAGAAGTGGTATATTATAGAAAAATACGAACAGAATACGAACACTTTTATATTTTAGCACATTGCTTAGGAAACTTCCGCAATTTAATCTCATTCTGTTAAAACCTAAAGGAGTGCATAAAATGATGAACTTATCTGCTTTACCGGAGCTAGACCGTCGCCGAACCCAGGTCGCTATAGAGAGCATGTTGGAGAAATACCGTATTTTTAAGACCGTTACATTTGAGGCTAAGGAAGCCAGTACTACTTATTCGTATACAGAAAGATTTCATGGTCCTACGAATACTGTTACTGATCAGACTGCTGCGATAGCTTCTTATAATGTGGATATACCGGCTGCCAGAAGGGCTTTTTGCTCGGCGATAGACTCTGTGGTAGAAAGACTCGATACGAGGGAACAGCAATTAGTAAGAGAGCGTTATATGAAAAGAGACGAAACGTACGATTATACGATTTACAATCATGTGTTTGATCCACCGGTAAGTAAGGATACTTACGTGAAGATACGCTCGAAGGCTTTTTATAAGATGGCTTTGGCTTTAACGGATCTCGGTCTACTGTCCCTTAACACTTTAATAACAGCACCTAGAGTGAAGAAAGAGAAGATTAGTATTACTTAAGAGATATAGACGGTTACTAAAGACTGTGTCGTCCGAGCGGATGATGCGGTCTTTTTTTTATGATTTTATATTCCTCCGAAAAACCGCTCTATACCATCCCAAAGCTAGCTTAAACCTCGTCGGTATACCCTCTCTGCAAGGCAAATAGGGGTGTATATTTATAACATGGCAAATGAAGCAAAAAGAACACCGCAAGAGCATGAATGCTCTGCTAATAGTTCAACCCTAGTGGTGATGAGAACAAATCTAGCGGTGAAAGATTCTTTTGGCATTGGCCTAGTGTAGAAGGGTATTATCCAACATCGGATAGTATCCTTTTTGTTCTTAATTTTAGTAGAGGGGGTGTCTTCTTAATGTTAATGCAATTGAAGGTTAACACCATCAAAGATCGGCGATCCGCCGCAGATCAGAAAGGAATGGAGTGATGTCGGTACAACAATTACGAGAACACATTACGAGTGCGCTGGAGAGGTACTTTCCAGATGTGCCTGTATATGTGGAGGGGGAGAAACCTCAGACGGCTTATTTTTATCCCGGACTGATCTCAGCGACTCTGGATCGGCAGCGGGAAGGCCGATATTTAGCGGTCTATCGCTTCGGTATCCGTTATGAACAAGGCAGTCTGCTGGAAGCTGAGAGAATGGCAGATAAGCTGAGTGAGGCAATGGCAGGGATGGAGCAAGAGGGTGGCTCCTTTCGTGTAGCTAGGCAAGCCTGGGAAGCTGGGGTAGAGGGGCATGGGCCGCTTTTTATAACGGACTATATGGTGTATTTGCAAAGTGAGAAGCCTGACCCCATTAAGATGGGACAAATGATAGGAGGAGAAAGACTGAAATGAGCACAAAGGTGAGTAATGGAGAACGTTTTGGTAAAGAGCAGATTGTGAATTCATCGCTTTTTACGGTTAAGGAAAAGGATGTGCTGAACGTTATTTTGCAGGATGACAAAAGTTATACGATCGAAGAAGCGAAGCAATCTATGGGATTGTTTATGAATAAGGAGGTTTTGAACTAATGGCAGGCGGAACATGGACAACTCAAAACAAAGTGCGCCCAGGGGTGTACGTAAATGTAGCATCGAATCAAGGTGCCATCGGCAAAATGGGAGAACGCGGGATTACTGCTTTGGCACTTGCCTTATCTTGGGGAGAACCTGGAGTGATCATGGAGATTACCCCGCAGGACGACGTGAATAAGCTGCTAGGTTATGGTTTGGAACATCTAACATTGCTGCCAGTACGCGAAGCGCTGAAACGTGCGGGAACATTACTGCTCTATCGATTGAATGAAGGGGTTAAAGCGGCGGTCACTAACAATGGTCTACAGGTTACGGCTAAATACGGCGGTGTACGCGGAAACGATCTTTCTGTTGTTATTGAAAAGAATATTGAGAATAATGCTCTTTTTGATGTGAAGACACTGCTGAATGGAACTGAACTGAATAAGCAAACGGTTGGAACGGCTGAAGAGTTGGTCGCTAACGATTATGTACAATTCCAGAAAAATGGCGCAGAAGGCTTGAAGCTAACCGCAGGGATGCCGCTTATTGGCGGAGCTAATGGTACGGTGACAAATGGTGCGCACAGCGATTTCTTGTCTGCTCTTGAGGTGCTTGAGTTCCAAACGGTTGGACTAGTATCGCAGGATAGTACGCTTAAGGCGCTGTATAGCTCTTGGGTAAGACGACTACGGGATACGGAAGGTAAGAAGGTGCAGGCTGTACTATCGGATTATGCTACTGCGGGTCATGAGGGTGTGATCAGCGTGAAGAATGGGGTAGTACTGAGTGACGGAACTATGATTGATAATAACAATGCTGTTGCTTGGGTGGCCGGTGCTACGGCTGCTGCTGCGGTGAATCAATCGCTGACTTATCAGGGATATGACGACTCCGTTGACGCTGATGTGCGGCTTAGCCATTCTGAGACGACTGCAGCTTTGCTGCGAGGTGAATTGCTCTTTACTTACAGTGGAGGGCGAGCTGTGGTGGAGCAAGATATTAACACGTTTACGGCATTTTCTCCGGATAAAGGCAAAGCGTTCTCCAAAAATCGTGTGCTACGCGTGCTGGATGGGATTGCGAATGATCTGAAGCGTATTTTTGAGAACTACTACATTGGTAAGGTAGCGAATAATGAAGATGGACGGGCTCTGTTCTGGTCACAATGTGCGACTTATATGAATGATCTGCAGGATATGGGTGCGATTGAGGGCTTTAACGCGCAGACAGATGTTGTCGTTGTGGCTGGTGCGGATAGTGATAGTATCGTGCTGGATGTGGCTGTGAAACCGGTAGATTCCGTAGAAAAAGTATATATGAAAGTGAAGGTGGTTTAAGATGGCATTTTTAAAAGCTAGTGATACGATTTCCGGCCAGGAGGGCCGTGCGTATGCCGTGATTGGTACGCAAGCTGAAGAGATGTTCTATGTGAAGACGCTTGAAGCTACGGTAGAAAAAACAAAGGCAGAGGTGAAGACTCTAGGCCGCCGTGGTGTTCAGCATAAAGCGACTGGATGGTCGGGCAGCGGTTCGATGACGATTTTTTATATGACTAGCCGTTTCCGCCAGATGATGCTCGATTATATGAATACAGGTGTCGATCAATATTTCGATATTGAGGTTACGAATGAAGACCCATCGTCCAGTGTGGGAGCACAACGCATTATTTTAAAAGGAGTGAACCTTGACAGTGTCATCATGGCTTCTCTTGATACAGAATCAGATGCGCTGGAAGAAGAAGTGAGCTTTACCTTTGAAGACGTGCAGATTGTGCAAGCTTTTGGCGCTCCGGCCGGCTCCGGAAACTAATAAAGACAACTAGATAGGAGCAAGTAAGGCCCGGGCGTGCAGGTGAGCGGCGGGTCTCTTCTCTGTCTAGTTAGTAGTACTAGAAGAAACTAAATCATTTTAGGAGGAAGACAATGAGTGAATTAAGTTTGTTTTTTGCGCAAAATGTAGCATGTGACACGACCGAGGAGTTTGTGGTATCGCAGCGTTTTAAGGATAAGGAAGGGAACGCAGTTGCCTGGAAGCTACGCAGTATGAACGAGGATGAGAATCAGGAATGCCGTAAAGCAGCTACTCGTAAGGTCAAAGGTAAGAACGGAGTATATACCTCCGAGATTGAACCGAATGATTATATGGCTAAGCTTATGACCTCAAGTGTAGTGCATCCAGATCTGAAAAATGCTGAGCTACAGCGTTCTTATGGCGTTCTTGGTGCCGAAACGCTGCTGCGTAAAATGCTGCTTCCAGGTGAATTCGCGGCACTGGGTGAACGGGTACAGGCCTTGAATGGCTTCGGTACAGATATGAACGAGCTGGTGGATGAAGTAAAAAACTAATCAACGAGGGCGACAGTGAAGCGAACTTAGCTTACTACGCCCTCCACGAGCTTCATATTTTACCGCATGAGCTGATGAAGCTGTCTTCGCGCGAACGTGCCGCAATTTATGCGATGATTGCTGTTCGTGTGGAGAAGGAGAAGCGGGATCAGGCACGGAGTAAGGCGAGGAAGAGATAGGGGGTGAATGAATGGCAGGTATGCAAAACAATATAGCTGGAATCCAGCAAGTCTCCAATCAATGGATTAATGATATAACCAATCAAATTACAACTCAGGTTTCTGCAAATATTTCAAATTCCTTTTCCGCAACTTTAAACCGAATCAGTATGAAAATAGTCAATAAGCCCGTGTACAACATCACTAACAATTACAGTGCAGCTTATACCAGGATTCAAGCTTCTATTGGAGGCGCAGTACAGGCTCAGGAGAGACTGAACGATGCGGCAGAACAAGGAGCAGCAGGTGCTGAGCAGCAGGCGGGTACATGGGAAAAGATCACCGGTGCTTTTGGGAAAGCCAAAGGTGTGCTGGAAAAAGTTAAAGGAGTTATGGAAAAGGTGCTTGCGCCTGCAGCTGAACAGCAAAAATGGGAGGATCTTTTTAAAGCGAAAACCGGAAATGCTGATGTTGGTGTGGCAATGTTTGATAAGTTCAAGAAGAGGGCACTAGATACCGGGCAGGATGTAAACAAGTCCATGGAAAGTGTCTTGTCGTTTTATCCTAAAACTCAAAATACGGATCAGCTAGATAAGCTTATGGATTATTCCACAAGGCTAAGCATGATGTCTCCGGAGGGTAAAGATATTGGTGATACTTCATCGGCGATTACTTCTGCTTTTGAGGGGGATTCTAGTGATTTAGCATCCATGCTTCAGGTGGATAAAGAGGATCTGGGTGGACTTGATCTAGTGGCCGGAACGGGCAATATGGAAGCCTTTTTGAGTACTTTGGGAGATATTATGACAACGTCAGGGATGACGAGTGATTCGCTACAAACCATGATGGATTCACCCGTTAATCAATGGCAAGCTCTTCTTGGAAACTATAACAACTCTCTGGCTGGTATGGGAGAAGGTGCTCTTGCGGCATTGTCACCACTATTAGGCATTCTTAACCAGGCATTTTCAGATGGAAGCTTTCAGCCAATTATCGATGGGATAGCGATTGGACTGTCGATACTTGCACAAGTATTCTCGCAGGTCGTACAAGGTGCATTGTATCTCTGGAGTGTTCTTAGCAACCCTGTTGTTTTGCCGATTGTTTTGGGTGTTGTTGCTGGAGTTATTGCCTTAGCAATCGCGATGAATGCCTCAACAATTGCAACTAGAATTTCATCTATTGCTACCGGAATTGCTACCGCAGCCCAAGGCATTTTCAACGCTGTGATGAGTGCTAATCCAATTGCACTTGTAATAGGGCTTATAGTTGCACTTATAGTAGCATTTTTAGGGATTGTGGCAGCCCTTCAGCCTGTGAGGGACTTTTTGGCGAATATGTTCAGGGGACTGGGACAGCTCGTTGCAGAATTTGTGGGCTTTGTTATCGATCTTTGGACCGGATTTGTTAATGGTATTATTGGCGCTGTGAACTTTTTGCTAGATAGTATAAATAAAGTAGTTGGAGCTGTTGGCAAATTTATTGGTATAGAGTCGGAGATCAATCTTCATATTGAAGAGGTTGATAGCAGTCAATTCAAAAAGGATTTGCAAATGGACATTGGAGCTTCTTTTAATTCAGGGGCAGAAAAAATCCAGAATTTTGATATCAATAAGTTTAAAGAAAAATTAAATGTAGGTGGAAATAAGAGTAATAACACCACATTAAATCAGTGGAATACTACCCATTCAGGGGATTTGTCAAAACCTTTGCAAACGCCTACCGTACCTGAAATTCCAGTAGTTCCTACGATGAATACACCTTCAGCTACGGGTTCTTTTCAAAATGCAGGAACTCCAGGTAATCTAAACACCGTAAACCGCGTGAAGCAACTCGACTCCATCAACGACACTGTAGACATCTCTAGCGATGATCTGAAAATGCTGAGGGAGCTGGCGGAGATTCAGGCGATCCAGAATTTTGTGCAGCTGACGCCGACGGTGCAGGTAACAACTGGAAATATCAACAATGCTGGAGACATTGATACGATTATCAACAAGATCGGGCAAAAGCTGAACGAAGAGTTTGTCTCTACAGCGCAGGGGGTGTATACGTAACGTGGAAGAGTACGGGATTTTTCTTGGTTTTAATAATCAGGCGGAAGCATTCCGGCTACCAGTCAACCCGGAGACCTTAGAGATCAAAGAGAGCGGGGATGGAAAAAGCTATACCATTATAGATTTGGGTGAAATCAATACGATTGCTTATCCGAAGCTTACGGAGATTACAATTGAAAGTATTTTTCCGGCACAAAAGTATCCGTTCGTATTGGTGCAAGAAGACGGGTTGAAGAGACCTTTTGAATATGTGGAGCTGATTAAGAAGTGGATGACTAGTCGCAGACCTATTCGTTTTGTATTCTCTGGGGTGAGTTATGCTGATGACTTGAAAAAAGCTGATGGGAAGCTAAACAACCCTCAGAAATGGTTAAAGGAATCATCGACTAGTGAGGATAAATCCATAGAAATTGATTTCGGTGTGAACATGGCTATGAGTATTGAAGGTTTCTCTTGGAAGCTCAGTGCGGGTACATCAGGGGATATTGAATATTCTTTATCTCTCAAAAAGTATGTATTCTATCAAGCGGTAGCAGTTAAGGTTGTCAAAGATGAAGTGAAGGTAGAACAGAAGCGGGCTAATGAAAAGCCCAAACCTAAAACGTATATCATGAAATCTAAAGACAATCTATGGAAAATCGCTAAAGAAATTCTTGGAGATGGCAAAAGGTGTGGAGAAATCCAGAAACTTAATGGCATTAAAGATAGTGAGCTGAGGAAGCTTCCAATCGGTAAGGTCATTAAGCTACCGTAGGAGGCTGTTATGGAGCTACTTGTAAAGAATAAGGAAGGACATTTATGGGATATTTCAGGTATCGTCTCCGATATTACATGGAAAACTGCTCGTTCAGGCAAACCATCAACGCTAGAGTTAACACTTGTGGACAGTGGTATCTATCAGCATCCCAAGTTTAGCATCAGCAACGGTGATATTATTCAGTTCAGCAAAGATAATGTGGATGTATTCTACGGGTTTGTGTTCAGCATTGATACAGGCTCGGATCAGGAGATTAAGCTGACTGCTTATGATCAGATTCGTTATTTACTAGGCAATGGTAGTTATGTTTTGCAGGATGTCACGGCTAGCGATGTTATTACTAAAATAACCAAGGACTACGGCCTGAAGACAGGTGTGCTGGAGAATACAGAGTACCGAATTCCCTCATTAATTGAAGATGACAAAAAGCTGCTGGACATCATTATGGGAGCGATCGGCAGTGAGCTTCAGTATAAGGGGCGGCTGATGGCTTTTTACGATGACTTTGGTAAGCTGACGCTTCGTAAACCGGAGTCTATGCTGCTTAATCTGGTGCTGGGAGCGGGGCAGTATCTGTACGACTATTCGCTCAAAAAAAGTATTGATGATGATACGTACAACACCATTTTTCTATACAAGGATAACGAGAAGTCTGGTAAGCGTGATTTCTTTCCGGTTAGCGATAAGGATAATGTGAAACGCTGGGGTATCCTGCACTTGTATCAGAAGGCCGATGACAAAGCGAATGCTGCACAAATTCAGGAGAAGGCAAATAATCTGCTAAAAATGCACAACCGTGAAAAGCTTAGTCTCTCCGTACAGGCGATTGGTGATATGCGCGTAAGGGCTGGTAATTTCATTTATGTCCTGCTTGATGAATTCAAGACTCAGGTGTTTCTGGTGGATCAATGCAGTCATAAGATTTCCGGTGGGGAGCATACGATGTCCCTCGATATAAAGGTGGTGTAGAAATGATGTTGGATATTATAAAAAAAGCAAGCTTAGGAGCCGTGGGAAATACAAATCCCGTGGCTTTTTCTTATGGGACGGTAACGGAGGCAGCTCCTTTGCAGATCCAGGTGGATCAACGTTTTACTTTATCGGGGAATGCGCTAGTGCTGCCTGAATCGGTAATGGAATGTAAAGTCGAGCTAGAGGGAAGAGAAGTGGTAGTACGTCGAGGACTTGCCTCTGGTGATCGGGTTCTGATGGTTCGGATGCAGGGTGGACAAAGCTATATTGTTCTGGATCGGCTGGTGAGTCCGATATGATTCCTGCGATTGGAAAAGCTGGACCGATAACTGCCCTTCTTGAAGGTGAGGTTAACCTTGAGCGTGGGGAAAGCCCCAGTCTAACCTATCGAATGGATTGGGACAGAAAAAGGATCACTGGGCAAGCGGATGGAATTGAGGCAGTACAGCAGGCAGCGGCCAAAATTCTGCGAACCGATAGATTTGAACATCTGATTTACAGTTCGGATTACGGAACAGAGTGGCAGCTGGTTCTGGGTAAGGATCGGCTGTTGGTCAGAGCTGAAATCAGACGTGTCATTAATGAGGCCTTACTTCAGGATGAACGAATCCTTAGCTTAGAAAATATTGAGGTTTCTTTTACCGGAGAAAACTTAACTTTTGACTGCAAGGTGGTCACACGTTACGGAAATTTTCAGCTGAGAAAGGAGTGGAATGAGGATGTATGAGGATCAGACGTATGAGGCTCTTTTAGAGCGGATGCTGGACCGGGTTCCGTCAGGTCTGGATAAACGCGAGGGCAGCATTATTTATGACGCGCTCGCTCCGGCAGCAGCAGAGCTCGCGCAGATGTACATTGAGCTGGATGTGAATAATAATCTGTATTTTGCAGATACGGCGACCGGAGAGTACTTGGAGCGAAGTATATCCTGGTCAGGAATTGTAAGGCGTGAAGCGAGCAAGGCGCAGCTAAAAGGAATTTTTTATAAAGCGGATGGGGGATTTGTGGATGTTCCTCTCGGTAGCCGCTTCTCACTCGATATGCTGAATTATATGGCTGTGGAGAAGCTATCTCCTGGAGTGTATCGGTTAGAGAGTGAAACCGCTGGAGAAGAAGGAAACCGATATTTTGGTTCTTTGCTGCCAGTGGATTATATTTCAGACCTTGCGCGCGGAGAAATAGCTTCTCTTCTGATCCCTGGGGAGAACGCCGAAAGTGATGAATCGCTACGCCAGCGTTATTTGGATTCAGCCAGACGCCCAGCTACTAGCGGCAATAAATATCACTATATGGAGTGGGCGATGCAGGTTGTTGGGGTGGGAGGTGCACGTGTTTTTCCGTTATGGAACGGTCCTAAGACGGTGAAGGTGATTGTTGTGGACGCTGAGAAAAAACCTGCTTCTGAGTTATTGGTGACTAAGGTTCAGCATTACATTGATCCGGTCTCTGGAGCGGGTGAGGGGCAAGCCCCCGTAGGTGCTGTTGTAACTGTGGCGTCGGCGAAGGGCAAAAGTATTAGTGTAAGCGCAAAAGTAACCATTGCTTCAGGTTATGCGCTGCAAGCTGTAAATGAAGAATTTAAGGCGATTCTTGAGAGCTATCGCAAAGAGAAGGCTTTTTCAGCAACCTATATTAGCCAGTCTGTAATCGGTGCACTATTGCTAGCTACTGAGGGAGTTGCGGATTACAGTGAACTGAAGCTGAACGGTGGAGCGGGCAACGTAATGTTGAACGAAGAAGAAATACCTTTGTTCGGTAATGTTTTACTGGAGGTGTAGCATGGGTTATCCGGAGAAAGTTGATATTTTTCAAGAAAAGCTTAATAAAAAAGCAAATGGTGGCAGCTATGTTATTGAAGAGAGATTACCGCTTGTAAATGGCATGTATAGTGGTGCGCTTGCGCATGACAACATCAATAATCAGACCATCGCGGTGTACACAGGGTCACAGTATTCCGGGATCGAGCTACGTAATTTTACGGTGTCTTTTCCGGATGAAGCGCCATGGCGGCGGTTGATTAAGATTTTTGCCGATGTGCCCGAGGTTTATGTGACTTACGAAACCCCCGGGGATACCGTTGAAGCAGAGGATATTAACGGTTTGCAGGAAAGTCTTACTGCTGTTCAAACTGAAATAGAGCGTTATAAGAGCAAGGGTCAGATTGACGGAGGATCATTCAGAAGAGAGGTGTAAAATGGCACAGACTATACAAATAAAGCGGGGAACAAAGGCTGAGCTAACGAGTTATGGCGTGTTGAAGGCGGGTGAGCTTGGTTTTTGCAGTGATACTAAGGAAGTTTATATTGGTGACGGCACGTCTAACTCCATAGTCGGAAGGGCGTTGTCCGGGCCAGAAGCCTCGCGTCCGGTTGCAGGATCCGTTGGCCGTTTGTATTACGTGACTACAGGTTCGAATAGCGGATATTTATATTTTGATGATGGGGCAGCTTGGCGGCGGGTGAATGCGCAGAAGCTTAGCGATCTGACAGGTACAATTGATGATATCGCTGATGGAGCAACCTATGCGAAGGTGCTTAAAGCGGATATTAGTGCGGGGCATATCAATAAAGTATCAGATGGCACGAACGCAAAGACCGCGGCTGAGATTAAGACTCATATTGACGATGTGACCAAGCACCGGGTGATCAATGATGCTGGAACTACGATTACAGACTTGTGGTCAGCGCAGAAGATTAAAAATGAAATTGAGCTGGCCAAGCATAACATCGAACCGCAAGCGTCGGTAAAAGATCAGAACCTGCTGGGTCCACCAGCCAGTCCGGTTGAGGGTGATCGATACATTATTCCAGCTGGAGCAACCGGGGTATGGGCGGGGAAAACGAATCAAATCGTGGAGTACCAATCTGCTGCTTGGGTATTTTATGTTCCTGCCGTCGGCTGGACCGCTTACGTCGATGATGAGCAGAAGATTTATAGCTGGAATGGCAGCGCATGGGTTCGTACGGGTGGTGCATTACAGACCATTACAGCTGGAAACGGACTGATTGGTGGTGGTCAGGCCGATGCTGTGACGCTGAATATTGGTGCAGGCAATGGGATCACGGTTACTGCAGACGCGATTGCGGTTACAGCTGGAAAAGGGATCACTGTAGATGGAGCCGGTGTAGCTGTAAGTGTGGATGGAAGTAGCATCATTTATGATGCTGCGAATGGCAATAAACTTACCGTAGCCAGTATTGATGGCGGAACATTCTAGGGGGCGGGACAATGGCTCTAAAAACATTGATTCAAATACGCCGCGGCTTGGAAAGTGCGATTGGAGCACTGGCTATTGGTGAGCTTGGCTATTGTACAGACAGTGGGAAGCTATATATCGGTTCTGCTGCTGGGAATGTCTTGCTAGTTGCGGCACAAAGTACCGGGGACATGCTGAAAAGTATTTACGATACGAATAACAATGGTAAGGTGGATTTCGCGCAACAAGCGGATAGTGTAGCTTGGGCGGGGGTAGCGGGTAAACCAGCAGTGTTTCCTCCAGCGGCGCATACACATGATTATTTGCCCAAAGGCCCCCTAACCTGGAATCAACTGAAGGGGGTGTAGGAGATGAGCTATGGCAACTCTCTATTCAGTGAATTATTGTATTCCGCAGATGAAGATTCGAACCATCCGGGAGAAATTGAGGCGCCTGATTTAATGCAGTATTTGCCGGATTATTATAAGGATGTTCGCGAAATGGAGAAGCTTCAGGAGACCCTTGGGCTTGAAATTGGTGGGCTGAAAGCTGGCACTGTAGATGTATTGGATCAGGCGTTTGTTGAAACGGCAACAGTGAGCCTTGGACGTTGGGAGGCTGAGCTTGGACTAAATATCGATTCATCTAAGTCATATGCTACACGCCGAGAGATGATTAAAGCGAAGCTGCGTGGAAACGGGACGACAACGCCAGAGATGATCCAGCGGACAGCGTCCGCTTTTTCAGGTGGAGTGGTTGAAGTTAAGGAAGTGCCTGATGAGTATCGTTTTGAGATTCATTTTGTAAGTACGCTGGGTATTCCTCCCAATATGGCAGGGTTGATTCAAATCATCGAAGAGATTAAACCTGCACATTTGGCTTATGAATTTGTGTTCAGCTATACGTGGTGGGACTCCGTTAAGGCTTTGACCTGGGAGAATGCTCAGAGTAAAACATGGAACGAATTAAGAACTTATAGATAGGAGAGTGACACATGCAAACGACAGGTAATTTGGGGTTAAAGAAGCCCGAGGGAACAGACATTGTTGATATCGCAGATCTGAACGGGAATATGGATATCTTGGATAATGCCGTTAATGGCAAGGTTGATAAAGTTACTGGGAAACAGCTGTCGACTAACGATTACACCGCAGCTGAGAAAACTAAGCTGGCGGGTGTTGCTACGGGAGCGAATAATTATTTGCATCCTAATCACACAGGGGATGTCACTAGTACTGGTGATGGAGTTACGGCTATTGCGGCTGGAGTGATTGTGAATGCAGACGTTAATGCTGCGGCTGGGATTGATGCTTCGAAGATTGGGACAGGCGTGGTCTCAAACGCAGAGTTTGGGTATTTGGATGGGGTGACTAGTGGGATTCAGTGGCAATTAAATAATAAGCTGCCAGCAGGTGGTGGTACAATGATCGGTGATATTTCTATGGACCCTCTCTATATCAATGCAAATTCTCCATCTCGACTTATTCGTTTCTCTTTCAGGAACACGCTTAATGTGCTGAAAGAGAAATTATTTGGTGTAAATGCAGCGGGACAGCTAAACCTAACTGTACCGGGTGAGGGAGAGTATATTGTCCCCTTGGCTACTTCCGCAGACATTACCTACTATGTCCGTACAGATGGTAATGATAGTAATAACGGTCTTGCCAATACAGCGGCAGGGGCGTTTAAAACCATTGGTAAAGCTATTAGTTCGATTCCGTCGGTTGTAAATCATGCAGTGTATATCAATATCGCATCCGGAACATATGCTGAAACGTTAAATATGGGTGGTTTCAGCGGAGCGGGTAAAATATATATTAACAACGGAATTAGCGCCCTCAGTACAAGCTATAACATACAGTCGTTGCGAATAATTAATTGTGGTGTAGTTGTGTCTATCTCTGGATTGAACGCCCAAACAACAACGACAAACGCATTCATGGTTGAAAATTGTCTTACCGTGGAGTTTTACTACTGCCAAGCTACAGCAGCCACAGTCACATATCACGGTTTTGTGGCGCACTCATCTAAGGTTTACACATACGCATGTCGGGCATCTAATAGATATGTTGGATTCTATGCAGGGCAAAATTCAAATTTCTTGGTTTGGAGTACGGACGGAACGGCTAATAAAGTGGCTTTAATGGGCGCTGAAGGTGGGCTTTTATCGTACAACGGGACTTATCCAACCGCTTCAACCCTCAAGGATATAGCCTATCAGAACAGCGGAAGTGTAACATCGGGAGTTCTTAACCCATGGGGAGATAATACGACGGGCAACCGCAGTGCGTTCAGGGCTTGGAATCAGAGTACGCAAACTGTTTCGGCGACGACATTCACAAAGCTAAGTTTCCCTAACTCAAATATGGACAATTTAGGAAACTATAACGTCTCCACAAGCAGGTTTGTGGCACCTCAAGGCGGCATATACCTGATAGCGGGAGCGGTCAGCTTTTCAGGAATGCCCGTGGGTACTTATTTAACCTTATCCGCATTCATAAACGGTTCCAGAGGGGTGGACCTTGGAAGTTACACGCCTAACTCCAATCCCGGAACTATGTTCACTCAAGGCGCGTCAGCCGTATACTTGGCGGCTGGTCATTATGTGGAATTGTACACATATGTAACAAGCGCCGGAACAACAATAGCAACGGGCTTCGGGGAATTAAACCACTTCACAGTAACCAAAATAGCTTAAGGAGGGAATGACAGTGAATATAGCACTAGCAATAATGTATCTATACCCTGATGCAGAACCAATGCGGGATTACATGGTGCAGGACAACGGACCGGAGCCAGTACTGCTACCCGGAGCCGAAGAAAAAGGCCGTGTCCGCTATGAGATCAAGCCCCTAGAAGAGGACGAGGACCCGGTGGAGGGCGTTCACTACCGTTACGGTATTGACTATAACCTATTGGTCGAGGGTGAAGAATACGACCTTGTAGAGCGCGGCCCATACATTGCCGCCTGGAAACTAGATGCACCACAACCAACAGAAGCAGAACTCGAAGCTGCATGGGAAGCCTACCTAGTAGCCGAAGCCAACAAGCCGCCAGAGTTAAGCGAGGTTGAGCAACTACGCACAGAGAATACAGCTTTGCAGAATCGGCTACAAGACGTCGAAGTCATTATGGCTGAATTACTCAGCATATAACCGAAAGGAGTTGAGTTGTAATCATGACTATGGATTCACTAACAGCCGCTAAAATCCGCTTGATGACCAATGCCTGCATCACTCGTTATGATCGTAAGGAAGGTCCGATAGAGGATATCATTTCTTCCTATAACATGCAGCCGGATAATGATATTTTGGTTAAGGATCAGATTATCCAGAAACGATCAGATATTCATTTTGCTGAAAATAATACGACCGAGCAAGCAGCATCAGCTAAGTAACTAGCACGCCCACACAGGAGCGTGTTTTTTTGTGCCCTCGGTGGTGCCGGGGGCTATCTTGCATCAACATCATTACAGAAAGGAGCGGACGAATGAAAGAGGGGGATATTGCGCAATTGGAGAAGCTGCTGCCGCTGGCGGATAAGTATGGGCTGGCTTATATTGTTGCGTTTATTTTGATGATTGTGCTCATGGTATTATTGCGTGCGATTGTCAAAGGGAACCTTGTACCGCGAGAACTGCTGGATCGTGCAGAGGAGGATCGGGATCGTCTGCAAGCGATTCTGGACAAGGAGCGCTCGGAGTTTATGCAGCCGACACTGGACGTCTTAAAGAAACTGAAGATTGACCATACGGAAGACAGGGGGAGTTAGGAATGCTGTCACAATGGATTCGGCGGCTGCTTCTCCCCCGGCATGTTGATAAAGAGATGGAGCTCCGCAGAGCCTCTACCAGCGTTACGCTGACCATAAGTCATTATAAAAATGTCTCGCAGGAAATTCAGGAGGAGATTGATCGTAACCGATTCGCCAAATATTTAGTTTATGATCGAGGGGATCATGATGCACATGATTGATTTTTTATTATTGGTGCTATATAGCACTGCTGCAGCCTGTGGAATATACATCATTTATCGCCACAGACAATATTTTTACGAACGATTCAAAAAAGGTGTGGTCAGCGTGTTTATGCTGGCTATGCTTTTTTTCTTAATGGCCTATACATTCAATATGTTAATCATTCTACTATTCCGTTTGGTAGCTCTACTAGGAATGGACTCGGCAGCATGGCTAATTTGGCTGCAATATAGCTGGGCTATCGCCCATTTCGGTACAACTGGTGGGATCATCATACTCGCAATATTGACCCGTTCGGGGAAATATGACCAATTTATTTATCTGAAAAAGATAGACAGAAAAGAGGATCATCATGCTGACACTAATGCAGGTGAAAAATAAATCAGCCTTGCGCTTAACAGGCCTACATCCCGTAGTCCGTTCCGCTGCCACTGCGCTAATTGAGCGCTGTTACAAACTCAACATACCCATTCTCATTACCCAAGGACTTCGCACAATTGCCGAGCAGGATGCTCTTTACGCACAAGGACGAACTAAGCCGGGAGCGATTGTTACCAATGCACGGGGCGGGTATAGCTATCACAATTTTGGACTAGCCGTAGATTTTGCTCTTTTGCTGCCAAATGGATCGAGTGTGTCATGGGATATGTGCCGGGACGGGAATAACAACCAGATCGCAGATTGGCAGGAGGTTGTAAAAGAGGCCAAGGCACTTGGCTTCGAATGGGGTGGTGATTGGACTAGCTTTAAGGATTACCCACATTTTCAAATGGCATTTGGCTTAATGCTCACTCAGTTACGTGCAGGGGCAAAGCCCTCAACATCTGCGGTGGAGTCAGCGTATAAGGTCATCAATCGGAAGGAGGAAGAAGAATTGAAGAGTGATATTATTGCCGTCGTAAAAGTTAACGGGGTTAAGGTTACAGATGGAGTTCTTGAAAAAGGCATAACCTACGTTCCCGTTCGTATTATTGCAGAAGCGCTAGGTGCACAGGTGGGGTATGATTCCGCCACTCGAACGGTTGAGATTAAAAGTACTCACTAAGGAGGTATCTATCATGGAAACTAGAGAGATTTTAGATGATGTTATGGCGTTTGCTTCTATATTAGCTGTATTCGTACTGGCTCTGGTTCAATTGGTCAAAAATAGTATCAACATCCCGCGTAATGCAGTCCCAATTATCGGACTATTAATAGGCTTGCTCATCGGAGCGGCAGCGTATCCTTTTACCGAACTGGATATCGTCCTTCGCCTTTGGGCTGGGGGGTTGGCTGGTTTATCTGCGACGGGGTTGTTTGAGCTAGCTTTTAAGGATCGACCGGGGACGACGAAAGAGTAAATGGATAATCGGTACGAATCATTAAAAAGGGCTGTTCCAAAACGTCTACATAGACCTAAGGAAGAGCCCCATTGTTTTTTTTACGAGATTACATAGTTAAGCTTCAGAACGAAAGCGTACTTCCAGGCAGCAAAGAGTACAGCCCTGCAAAACCTTCTCTTTCTAATATAGAAGTGACATGATCAATATGCGATTTGGGAGCATGAACGAGCACCGACCGGCGGCTAGGAATCGTTTGGAGCATTTCTCGAATATCCGGTAAGCCTTGGTGGACCTTATAGCGAATGAGTGAGATTGTACATCTCATGTCGCTAGATTCTTCTACCATAGAATGTTTAACGAGACGGTGCCCGAAACTGCCTGCCGCCAAATGTCCCGTGAAAATCACATGGTTCTTAGGAGAAGCAGAGAGCTGATGAAAATACTCTTGTGCTTTTGCCGACTGCATCATTCCATCATTGGTAAACACGATTGAGCTCTTGAGATTCAACAATGCCTTTGCTCGTTCCTCTGAATTAGATATAATACACAAGTTCTTTCTATTAAAAAGCATATCAACGCGCTGAATAGCGCCCTCTTTCAGCCATTCGGTCTTATCGCTCAAACCTCTTAAAGGTGCTATGAGCTCTTCTTCGACGATCAGCTGATCATCCGGGAAACACTCGCTTGCCCATACGATCAATTCCTGGCTTCTGCCATGGATAGGCACCGGAAGGAGGATTGAACCCCCATTTTGCAGAGTGTTACAGATCGCTGACTCTAATTGCTGTAACTTTATAAGCTGCTCATCAGGATCAGCGCCGTATGCGGCATCGATAATGGATAGATCGACGACATCTTTAGCTCCGGCTTCCATAATCGTAGGTGAATCTGCCATGAGCAGCAGCGACTCCTTCGTATAATCCCCTGAGAAAAATACGACTGTTCCGTCCCATTCGAGGATCAGCCAAACCGAACCTGCTAAATGTCCGCTTCGCCCCCATTGTACTCGAAGATTAGGTGCAATCCTCAGCCAAGTCTGAGGGGGGATATGCTCCTCCAAATACATGAACTGAATAGATTGCTTATCTATTTCTCCATAAGGCAGTGATGCGGACTGAGCAGCCACATATTTATCCCAAGCTTCGAAATAATCGGGAAGCTGTTTAACGGTAGCTTTCGTTGTCCATACCTTACCTGAATATCCATACTTATATAGTAGGGGAAGTGCTATGGAATGATCCTCATGCGCATGGGACAGAAACACTGCCTGCAAATGCGGGATGATGTCTGTATCAAGCAGGGGGTATTCACCTGGACCTTCTTTTTTGACACCACAATCGAGTAGAATACCAGATTGCCCATCTTTGTTCTGCAAAAGATAGGAGGAACGGCCATGCTCTCCGGCCCCTCCCCAAATCGTTAGTGTGCTCATCGTTGTCTCCGCTTTCTATCTGGGCTTAAATATTCTAATACTAGTAGTAATATAGTGGTAACGCCGACAGAGATTACTGCCATGGCCATCCCCATCGCTACAGCACCTTGTTCAAACTGGGCAAAAATATAGGTCGCCGATGTCTGCATTGAAGGTGGAAGAATGAGTAAGGAGGCTACCAGTTCCCGATTGGAAATGGTGAAGGTCATCATCCATCCAGCCACCATCCCCGGTAGAATGAGTGGGAGCAGGATACGGCGGAACACATAAAGCTTGCTTCCTCCGAATACTTGTCCCGCTTGCATAAGGGAGGAATCGATCTGCCCATAGCTCGCTTTTACATACTGAACAGTGTAGGGGATGAATAGTACAACGTAGGTAAGCACAACCATCCAGTAGGTATTATAGAGCGGAATAGGCATCCAGCGAGCATTCCATAGCAGGATTAGCCCTACTACAATTACAATTCCAGGAACTGTGTTGGGAAGTAGGCTGAATAGATCTGTAATTATCTGCTTGAATGTAGCTCCTTTTCCTACAGTTAAGGCAAACCAAGTCCCAAGAATAACTGCGATACTGGAAGCAACGATGGCTAATGTGAAGCTATTTAATAAGGCCTCAAGACCTTGAGAACCCGGTGATAGCAGCTCTGCATAATGTTTTAAGGTTAAATTGCTCCAAGATACGCCTTCCCCTCGCAGCTTCAACAATGAGGCTGTAATGATCGAGAAATAGGGAATGCCGATAGATGCTAGAAGTAATAGAACAACATATCCCCAACTAAGAACCCCTACAATTCCAGTACTTTTATAACGTTTGGTACGAGTCCCTTTTCCGCCTATTAAGCGATAAGAAAAGCGGCTGCTAATTAGAGTCTGGATGTACCACATGACGAGACAAACTCCGAGCAGCAAGGAAGCTAGTGAAGTAGCCTTTCCAAAATCTATTGGCCAACTAGAGATATACTTATGGATCTCAGAGGTCAGAACGTAAAAGCCGATCCTACGACCAAAGGTCGCAGGGGTACCAAATTCGGCAATCGTTTTGACGAAGATGAGAAGGGCTCCAAGCCCATAGCTGGATAATAGCAAGGGAATGATTACTCTTTTAAATCTGTAAAAGAACGGAGCGCCATGAACAGAGGCTGCTTCCTCCAGATTGCCTCCGATCTGCAAAAGCGCATTACGCAGCAGTAAATACAGGAAGGGGAATAAATGCAGGCTCATGATCAGCACCATCCCTCCATAACTAAAGAAATACGGAGTCAGCACGGAGGAAGCGGGCAGAAACTGTTCCATATACCCACCCGTTTGCATAAATAACATCCAACCCATTGAACCAATGTATGGCGGAGTCATAAAAGGGATTAGTAGCACAACATCTAGCCAATTATGATGCCCTAAGTCCGTTTTAGCCATAATCCAGGCCAGAGGTAGTGCAAATAGCGTAGTTAGTAGAATAACGCTTACCCCGAGCCCGATAGAATTCAGCAGTACCTCAACCAGATCATGACTACCCATAATGGTTCGTAGTGGCGCGGCTATATCCAGCTGCTCATTGGGATAGATACTGGTCCAAAAAATGAGCAGGAGTGGCAGCAGTACGAGCACTGTCAGTATAAATAAAGCAAGTCCGCCGCTCACCCATTTAAATGAGCGTAAAGAGTTAATATTCATTACGCTTATTTAAAAATTTGTGTGAAGGTCGAGGAAACTTCATCACTATGTTCGTTCATCCATTCCCATTTCACATCAAATGTCTTAATTTCATCGAGATTTGCACGATTCTCTGCTTTCACATCGGTTCTGCCTGGCAATAAGTAGGCTTTAGCAACTAGCGCTTGAGCTTCATCAGATAGAAGATAGTCGATAAAAGCTTTGGCATTATCTACATTCGGGCTTGTCTTAATAATCGCAGCCGGGCGAGGGCTGATTACTGTTCCTTCAGCAGGGTAGACGATATCTACAGGCTCTCCATCAGCTTTTGCCTTATAAGCCATGTAATCTACACCTGAGGCAACGACAGATTTAGCACCGGTAATAACCGGATCAAGTGCCTCCTGATTGGCGCCCGCCATCGCTACACCATTGCTTTTGTATTGTTTAAAAAGATCCCAACCGCTGTCCCCTTTAGCGCTTAAATATCCAGTTACAAAATCTAGTGCCGAGCCAGATAGCGAAGGATCTGGAATATTGACGGTTCCTTTCCACTCCGCTTTAGTGAGATCATCCCATGAAGTCGGAGGTGTGCTTACTTTTTTAGTATTGTAGACAATCCCTAGTGCGGATGCGCTATAGCTAAAATAATTGCCATCTGCTGTGTCTGACCAATCGCTAACGAGCTTATCTGCATTAACCGCCTCTTTATATGGAAGCAATAATCCATCATTCTTCATCCCTTGCATGGACGGAAGGGAGGCAAGAACAACAACATCGACTACTGGATTGGATTTCTCTGCTTCCATACGGGCTAATATTTTTCCAGTAGTGCCTTGGAACATTTCAACCTTCACACCGGTTTTGGCTTCAAAGCCGTCTTTAATTTTATTGGCTAGACCTTCAGGACCTGCGCTGTAGACGACAAGACTGCCACTCAGAGCTTTCTCTGTGGGTTGTGGTGCTTCAGTTTGAGCTGTAGTGTTAGCGGTTGAAGTCGGATTGCTTGCGTTAGCAGCAGGAGTGTTAGTAGAGCTACAGCCGGCTAGACTCGCTCCGATTATAGTTGTTAGAAGAAGTGTACTAAGTCCTTTAGTGTTATTCATTGATTTCAATGTGAATGCCTCCCTAATATTTTTTGCATCTTGCTGCATGGAACAGCATCATACGAGCTATTCCATGCAGTGGACGCTTAATTCAGATGATGGATCTGGTGCTCTGAAGCGTAGACCTGGATCGTCTCTCCAACAGGTAGACGTTGATCATGATAAGCGGTCCAAGCGGTTTGGTTCTCCATTTCTAGAATGACCTCATAGCGATCACCCATATAGCTCACATGTCGAATCGTCCCCGTAAAAGGGAGAGAGGAAGCATTCTCCTGAGACCAACGTAAATGTTCCGGACGAAGCATTTGCTTATCGGGAACGATCCAGTTGGATTTTCCAATAAAATGAGCTACAAAAGGATGATTGGGTTTCTGATAAATCTCCTCAGGAGAACCTGTTTGTAAAATAGTTCCACCTTGCATCACGACCACTTCATCTGACATAGACATCGCCTCGGTTTGATCATGGGTGACATATAGAGCAGTAATACCCATGTTCCTCACCAAGGAGGTTAACTCCAGCCTCATTTCATCTCGCAAGACTGCATCCAGTGCACTTAACGGCTCGTCGAACAATACGAGTTGGGGTCTAGTAACTACAGCTCTGGCAAAAGCAACCCGTTGCTGTTGTCCACCGGACAGCTGATGGGGAAAGCGTAGCTCGAGTCCTTCCAGCTTTACGGATCGAAGGGCTTGCTGAACCCTAATCCGTAAATCCTTTTTCTGCTTAGAGGCACGAAGTCCGAAGGCGACATTCTCGAAGACAGTTAAATGCGGCCAGAGCGCGAAATCTTGAAAGACCATGCCAAAGTTGCGGCTATGGATGGGACGACTAATTTTTTTGTTGCCTGAGAAAATAAACTCGTCATCCATTAGGATTTCTCCAGCATCCGGTGTTTCTAGCCCAGCAATCAGACGGAGTAGTGTCGTCTTTCCACAACCTGAAGGACCGAGTAATGTCGTAAAGCTTCCAGCGGGAATCTTCAGATCTGCAGCCTTCAAGGCATGCACATCTCCGAATTTCTTTTCCAATCTGTGGATTGTAATTTCCTTCATCTCTATCTACCTGCCTGTTCTTAAGCTTGTTCTTAGTGTAAAGGTAAAGAATTCCCGCTATATTTGCTGAATGTAACTGTGATATTAACTTTTTTGCCGATTTATTTTAACATTCATAGAATTCTTCTATGTTACCGTTTAGTGAATAGGCGAGGAGTGGATGATAATGAACCTTAATTTAATCAAGCTGGAAATCGTAGAATTGCTAAATAAACATAAGAAAATAACTACAGTAGCCGATAAACTCGGACTGAAGCAGCCCACCGTTACGTACCATTTGAAGAATTTAGAGCAGCAATTGGGGGAGAAGTTATTTGAATCCAGAATGGATAAAATGATTCTTACGGAGAGTGGAAAAGCGTTTCTTCATTATGCGACTAAAATCAATGCACTAGCTGCAGAAGCGGAGCGGGTTGTAAAAGAGTTCAGTCAGGCGGGGCGAGGAACGCTTAAGATTGGTGCCAGTTACGTTCCAGCTA
This sequence comes from Paenibacillus sp. FSL R5-0475, assembly GCF_038004585.1. Taxonomy (NCBI): domain Bacteria; kingdom Bacillati; phylum Bacillota; class Bacilli; order Caryophanales; family Paenibacillaceae; genus Paenibacillus; species Paenibacillus sp. FSL R5-0475. The sequence goes on along the minus strand of NZ_JBBORK010000001.1, from coordinate 4,777,375 downwards.
CTTATATTCTTCCGAAAATATTGGGGCTGTTTGGAGAACAACATCCGGGGATTACGATCTCTTTATCGGTTAAGCCTTCCCCTGTAATCAAAGAAATGCTGGCTAGCCATGAGATTGACCTTGGTATTTTGTCTACAGAATCTTTTTATCTACCAGATCTGCATACTCAAGCCTTGTGTGAGGACGAGCTCGTGCTTGTTTTTTCGCCATCTCATGAATTTGCCTCATTTACTAATCTAAACCCGGCTATGATTGCTTCAGCAAGTTTTATATTACATGACAAAGAGTCGAGTACACGCCAACTGACGGATAAATGGTTTGAGCGTGAAGGGAATGAACCGAGGACCTATATTCTACTGGATTCACTGGAGGCCATAAAGCAATCGCTTATGAGTGGAAAGTACGTTTCGTTTATATCGCGTCTTGCTGTGGAGGATGAGGTAGCCAGAGGAAGATTGCTAATGCGCACCATTCCAGATTATAATTTTCAAAGACATATTTATTATTCGTATAATCGCGATCGTCATTATTCTCCGCTTATTGGCCTGTTCATCGATCAGATTCGAACGCTCCGTATTTAAATACACATAATGAAGGTATGCTAGAGCCATTATATATAAGAAAGAATACATAAAATATAAGGACTGTATAAATTGAGAAATTGGTGTATAATCTTAGATACTGTGTCGCTTTACAGCGCAAAATAGTTGGAGATTTTCACGCAGTTTTATTGTATGATATGAGGAAAGCTTTAATAGGCGATTTTTAGACAGACAATAATTAACACATTGATCCGGAAGAGAATGGGGGGAGCAGCATGACCGAACTTACGACTACCGTCAGCAAAAGCAACTCTAACAATCTGCTGCGACGGGACGTACGGTTCTTGGGGAACATTTTAGGAGAGGTCTTGGTTCACCAAGGCGGTAACGAACTACTAGAGATCGTGGAGAAAATTCGCGAAACCAGTAAATCGCTGCGCTCACTATTTTTACCTGAACTGCACAGTGAATTTAAGGAGTTAATCAATTCTTTGGATCCAGAGAACCGTCATCAGGTAATAAGAGCGTTCGCTATTTATTTTCAGCTCGTGAATATTGCCGAACAGAACCATCGGATTCGCCGCAAACGTGACTATGAACGTTCAGCTGGGGAGACAGTCCAACCCGGTTCTATAGAAAGCGCGATTAAAGAGCTTCGTGAACGTGATTTCTCTCATGAGGAAGTTAACGAGATTATTGCAGGATTATCTCTGGAACTTGTAATGACGGCACATCCAACGGAAGCTATGCGCCGTGCTATTCTCGATATTCATAAGCGGATATCTGATGATGTTATGGGTCTGGATAACCCTACCTTAACCTTCCGGGAGCGTGAACAGCTCCGTGAGAAGCTATTAAATGAAGTGATTACGCTATGGCAAACGGATGAACTGCGTGACCGTAAGCCTACCGTACTCGATGAAGTACGTAATGGGATGTACTATTTCCATGAGACGATCTTCCATGTATTGCCCGATGTTTATCAAGAACTTGAACGTTGTCTCAGTAAATACTACCCAGGGCAGAATTGGCATGTACCAACCTACTTGCGTTTTGGCTCATGGATTGGTGGAGACCGTGACGGTAACCCTTCGGTAACTTCTACAGTTACTTCACAGACCTTGCGCATGCAGCGTAAGCTGGCGATTCGGGAATATCAACGGATTATGCGTGAACTCATGAAATATCTAAGCTTTAGCACAAGTATTGTTAAGGTGACGCCTGAGCTAGTAGAATCCATTGAAGCTGATCGTGAGATCATTAATCTTGGCAAGATGGAAGAATGGCGCAATGACAATGAACCTTACCGTATTAAGCTTAGCTATATGATCTCCAAGACACAAAATGTTCTGGATGATGAGAAAAAAGATACTCTTGAGCGTTATTCTACACCAGAAGAGTTTATCGATGATTTGAACGTGATTGACCGCAGCTTACGGCATCACTATGCCGATTATGTGGCCGACACTTATATTAAGAAATTGATCCGCCAAGTGGAGCTGTTCGGTTTCCATACGGCGACACTTGATGTGCGTCAGCACAGTCAAGAACATGAGAATGCTATGACTGAAATTCTGGCGAAAATGAACATTACGCCGGATTACTCCAAACTGTCTGAAGATGAGAAGATTGAGCTACTGGAGAAGCTGTTGAATGATCCACGTCCAATCACTTCTTCTTATCAGACGTATAGTGAGGGTACAGAGGAATGTCTTGCAGTGTACCGGACGATCTTCGCTTCGCAAGAAGAGTACGGCAAACAATGTATCACTAGTTATCTGATCAGTATGGCAGAAGCGGCAAGCGATATTCTGGAGGTTATGGTCTTCTCCAAAGAGGTAGGACTATTCCGCAAAGATAATGACGGTACAGTCGTATGTACGCTGCAAGCTGTGCCACTTTTTGAAACGATTGATGATTTGCATGAAGCACCACAAATTATGAATAGATTGCTCAGCATGCCTATCTACCGCGATGCAGTAAGAGCAATGAATGATTTGCAGGAAATCATGCTTGGATATTCAGATAGTAACAAAGATGGCGGCGTGGTTACCGCTAACTATGAACTGCGTGTTGCTCTGAAAGAGATTACAGCTACAGCCGATAAGTTCGGAATCAAGCTGAAGTTCTTCCACGGTCGTGGTGGAGCGCTCGGCCGTGGCGGCATGCCGCTTAACCGCAGCATTCTGGCTCAGCCAGCCTCGACGATTGGCGGAGGCATTAAGATCACCGAGCAGGGAGAAGTTATCTCCTCCCGTTATTCGATGCAAGGGATTGCTTACCGCAGTCTAGAGCAAGCGACATCTGCGCTTGTGACTGCAGCGATCAATGCGAGAATTCCACAAGCGGATTTATATGAAGAGAAGTGGGAAGAGATTGTTGCCCGTATCTCTGAAGTTTCGCTTCACAAATATCAGGATTTGATATTCCGTGATCCGGACTTCCTGACTTATTTCAAAGAATCTACACCTCTGCCTGAGGTTGGAGAGCTTAATATTGGTTCACGCCCTTCCAAACGGAAGAACAGTGACCGCTTTGAAGACTTGCGTGCAATTCCGTGGGTATTTGCGTGGACACAAAGCCGTTATTTGCTTCCAGCGTGGTATGCTGCTGGAACCGGACTGCAGAGTTTCTATGAGGGTAAGGAAGAGAATCTGAAGATAATGCAGCATATGTATGAGAACTTCTCATTCTTTACTACACTGATAGATACGCTGCAAATGGCTATTTCAAAAGCGGACTTGATCATTGCTAAGGAATACGCCAGCATGGGCAAGAACGAAGAAGCGCGTCAACGGATCTTCGGCCAGATTGAAGATGAATTCAAACTGACCTCTGAGCTGATCCTGAAGATTACTGGCCAGCAGGATATCTTGGATAACGTCCCTGTGATTCAGGAGTCGATTAGACTCCGCAATCCTTACGTTGATCCACTTAGCTACCTGCAGGTTCAATTGCTATCTGAGCTTAGAGCGCTCCGTGAAGTTGACGGAGACGATAGCGAATTGCTTCGCGAAGTATTGCTTACCATCAATGGCATTGCCGCTGGTCTTCGGAATACCGGCTGATATAGTCTTAACACAAAAAGTCCGCCCTTTATCGGGGCGGACTTTTTGTGCTTGTATAGGAAATTACGCAGTATCTGGCAGATTCTAAAAGATTACTTTCATGGATTCATGGAAATGCACGGTCATCATCTGACCAAAAGTCTTCATAGAAGCATTATAGACCGAGAATAAAGCGATGCGCTGTGGCACACGCGTTATGGACATTGCCAGGAATGTGTGCAAAGGATGCACAAAAGGAGCGCTGGAATCCGTGTTTATTTGCATCTTTATAAGAATTACTGTCTGTTCGCACACATAAACATTTTTAAGTTTCATATTTCTCTGCTTCAGGGTCAAAATGCTGAATTAAAGGGGATTATTACCTGTAAATCGGTATTTCAAGCTCATTTCGATAAAATATAGGGAATTGTTCCCTTTATATCAGCTGAACTTGGTGTAATTAATTGAATTTGGCCAATATACAGGGAGAAATTCCTTATAACTTGGTCATAAAACAGCTGTTACCTAATTTATAGGGAGGTTTTCCCTATAACTTGTTCCATCAAAATGAAACCCTAAACCTACACTGGAGTTCTTACTCGCCAAATCACCGAAAACCCTGCGGAAAGTATAACAATGTCTGCTCCATATGCGACAAATTTAAACTAACAGAAGCCTATTCAACCGACGGGATGATTTTGTTGCTTAATACGAGCTACTTTGCTCATAAACTAAATATTGTGCTGCGAAGTGATTCTTTTGTCCTGAAAAATATTGTGGTGCTTTGCCCAATATTGATCTTTCAGGCCCTACCCAAGTAACCGAGATGTAAGCGAAGGTAAATAGTGTGGCACTTATTATTCAGGTGATGGAGTAGCGTAGAGAATGTTTGGAACTGTAGGAGCGTTAGCGATCGCCTTTATTGTCAGATTTCTACCGCAAGTAGCGGTTTTAAATCAGGAAATCTGACAATAACAGCGACCGGAAGTCCAAATATTTCTCGAAGCTGCACTTAATCACTTATACCAAGTTGTCCAGTTTTTAACTCAGTTTACAGAGAAGGTTACAATACAATCCTTGATTTTTACACAAACTTGAATTACGATTTAATTGCTTGTACCGTGGATATTTGAAAATAAATACCAAGGGCGGCAAGTCTGGGGGAGTTAACAGGTGGAGAATTTGGAAGGCAGATTGACAAAGCTCGCCTTAAAAGGCGACCAAAGGGCATTTGCCGAGCTTGTGGAACTATATAAAGACAAAATATATCATCTGGCGTACCGGATGCTGAACAATCGCCATGAGGCGGAGGATATAGTTCAGGAGACCTTTTTGCGTGTGTATAGAAACTTGGATCGGTATGATGATAAACAGAAGTTCTCTACCTGGATTTATCGGATTGGAACGAACCTCTGTATTGATAGATTACGCAAACGGAAACCAACCTATTCGCTCGATGCAGATATGAACGATCAGGAGGGCCTTGACGGCTATTCGTTGATTCCAAGTGATAATGTAACACCTGAGACCGAATTACTGCTCTCTGAGACACAGGGGCTAATCTATGAGGCCATTGACAGTCTGCCTGTGAAATACAGGTCTGTGATGATTCTTAGATACCTGCAGGATTTGTCGCTTCAGGAAATAAGTGATGTGCTCGACATGCCTGTAACCACGATTAAGACGCGTGTACACCGAGGTCGTGAATTTTTACGTAAAAAATTAGGCCCGAAAATGTAAAAATAGATTTTTTTTTATGAAACATCTTTGGGAGAGCGACGTATGTAAGTTAAGCAAGTCTTATGTGTCCTGACCCTTTGTCTTAGGATAATTAAATAGCACTCATGAAAGGATTGGCTCCTATGGAATGCAAACTGGCCGTCTCTATGATGCACGACTACTTGGATGACGACTTGCCCGATCAGCAGCAGAGGGAGTTGAAGGAGCATCTTCTATCCTGTCCAGATTGCCGTGCAAAGTTTAAAGAATTAGAACAGACAGATATGTTGATGTTCTCCCTAATGCATCAGAATCCTGTTGCCTCAGATGATCTTGTGAGCCGGATAATGAGTTCATTGCCAAAGACCAAGAAAGAAAATGCTTTTGTTACTTGGATCAAGAGACACCCTGCACTTACAGCGGCATCTCTGTTTCTTGTCGTAATGCTGATGAGTTCCGTAACTTTTTGGAGTCCAGATAGACAACTTGTAGTTAGAGGTGCAGATCTGGATCAAGTGGTTATCAAAGGGGATACTGTAATCGTACCTTCCGGCAAGATTATTACCGGTGACCTTACCATAGAGAATGGTAAAGCACAGGTATATGGGGAAGTGAACGGCAACGTAACAGTCATTGACGGTTCTTTGTATCAGGCTTCAACAGCTCATATTTCTGGGCAAGTCAAAAGCATAGACCAAGCGGTAAGTTGGCTCTGGTATAAAGTGACGAACATGTTCTCTGAAGTTGCCTACCGTTAAAGAAAGCGACAGTGGTTACCTTGAGCTGGAATATTATTTTGCGCCTCTTTTTCCGGAAAGATGGCGCTTTTTTGTTGCCTAAATTTAGAAAAATTAGAAAATGGGTGAGGGGCTAAACTTGCAACTGGAGCCCGAACGTTATAACCTAGATATTGATACAGATCTAACAGACATTTTACATAAACCCAGCTAATATGAAATGACGGGGGTTTTAGGCAATGAGTTATTTTACAGACTTAACATGGAAAGATTCCATTAAAGATATTATTGATATACTGATCGTCAGCTACATTATTTATAAAGTGCTTAATATGGTCCGCGGAACTCGAGCGATTCAGCTGCTGAAGGGGATTCTGGTCCTGGTTTTGATTTGGGCTGTGAGTACCATGCTAGACCTCTATACGCTCAAATGGCTAATGAATCAAATGTTTACATTCGGGGTGCTGGCGGTCTTTATCATCTTTCAGCCGGAACTACGAAGGGGACTGGAGCAGCTTGGACGAGGTAAATTTTTCGGACGGGCTGGGGAAAGTGATGAAGAACTCAGTAAATTAATTGGCGAAGTGATTAAAGCCGTAAATTATTTATCCCATAGAAAAATAGGGGCATTAATCGTATTCGAGCGAGAGACAGGCCTTAATGAATATACGGAATCGGGTATCGCCATGCGTTCTTTAGTCAGCTCTGAGTTGCTGATTAACATCTTTATACCTAACACCCCTCTGCATGACGGAGCCCTTATTATGCAGGGGAATCAGATCGCCGCGGCTGCATGTTATTTACCTTTGTCTGAGAACCCTTTTATTAGCAAGGAACTGGGGACAAGACATCGCGCGGCTATCGGGATTAGTGAGGTTGCGGACTCTGTGTCTGTCATTGTCTCGGAGGAGACAGGACAGATTTCTCTGGCCATCAATGGTCAAATTGTAAGGGACATTAAGGAAGAATCAATGATTTCGAAGCTCCATCAAGAGCTGAGTGTAAGTTCATCGCTGAAGGAGAAAGGTTCAACTTTCTGGAAACGGAAGGGGGACAAAAATCATGGATAAGTGGATGAGCAATAACAATTTCAATAAGATTCTAGCCCTTGCATTTGGGATCATACTGTTTACTATGGTTCGAATCGACACTGCGCCTGTTGGACAGACCACGGTCGATACTAAATCGAAGATTATTGAGAATGTAAAGATCGAAGAGATCGGTCTAGATAAAGATAAATTTGTACTGGAATACAAGGATGTAGATAGTGTGAGTATGGAGGTTAAGGGGAAGAACTCGGATATCTCTTTTCAGTTCTCGGACGACTATAAAGTGACCCTTGATCTAAGTAAGGTTGAGCCTGGAGATAATACGTTGCCACTCTCATATTCATTACCTAGAGGTGTAACTCTTGTCAGAATGACTCCTAAAGAGGTCAACGTACATGTAGAGCTGCGAAATACAAAATCTTTTCCCATAACATTGGTTACCAAGGGAGAACCAGCAGCGGGGTATCAATTAGGTACCCCAGTCTTGCAGCCTACGGATACTGTTGAGGTTACGCTGCCAGATAATGAGTTAAGCAAAGTGGTGAAGGTACAAGGCACTATTGAGCTAAATGGCGAGAACGAAACCTTTAAAGAGAAGAAATTGAAGCTGCATGCTTATGATAATGAAGGAAAAGAAGTGAAGGATGCCGTCATTGAGCCGGCTACCGTTTCGGTGGAATTGCCAATTACCTTGCCTTTTAAGAGCTTACCGCTGGATATTGGCTTTACCGGACAACTTCCGGGTTCTCTCGTCTTATCAAATGTAACGCCTGAGCTGGAATCAGTCGTGGTATATGGTCAAGCCAATGCGTTAGCTGCATTATCTACCTATGAAGCAAGTGTCGATCTTAGCGCTATAGATTCTGCAGGAACGAAGCAGCTGAAGGTAGAACTGAAACCTCCGGCAGGAACTGAGAAAGTAATGCCTGAAACCGTGAACGTTTCATTAACGATCTCAGAAATTGCTGAACGGACGGTTGAAGCGGTACCCATCAAGTTACAGGGTGTCGGTGATGAGTTTGAAGGAAGTATTGTTAATCCAACAAGCAAGGATATAGCCCTTACCTTAACAGGTGCACCTACTTTGCTAAATCAACTAAATAAAGACGATATAGGTGTTGTGGCTGATGTGACTGGCCTGACTGCCGGGACTCACGAGGTTTCTTTACGGGTATCACTGCCTAAATTCATCGCACTGGCTAATTCAAGTGTGCCTCTTACGGTAACTGTACAGTTGCTGTCACCTGCAACGCCGGTGCCTACGCCTCATCCAGACACGGGTAGTGTAACTACTCCTGAGCCAAGCTCTGAACCTGTTATAGGCGATGAGGAGGCCACTGAGAAGCCTACCCATAGCGGAGAAGTTGGAGCTACAGCGACGCCTGTCCCCACGGATAGCAGTCCAGAGAATAATGGCACAGCTAACACAAGTACGAATTCCGAGAATCCTGTAGGTACAGGGGGAACGTAACCTTTTATTGAAATACGTCTTTTAGGATATGTCCCAAAGGTACACCAAAATAGTATTCAAATCATAGGATAGAACATTAAGCTAATGTAGCGTATTCAAAGGAGAAAAATAATGGGGAAGTATTTTGGAACTGACGGTGTGCGGGGAGTAGCAAACCGTGAATTAACTGCAGAAATGGCTTATAGCATTGGTCGCTGTGGAGGATATGTACTAGCGGGTAACGTGCATAAACCAAAGGTTGTCATTGGGATGGATACACGTATTTCCGGACCTTTGCTCGAATCGGCTCTTATTGCTGGTTTGCTGTCTATTGGGGCAGATGTAATCCGTATAGGTGTAGTGAGTACACCTGCTGTTGCCTATATTACGAGATTATTAAAGGCAGATGCAGGGGTCATGATTTCGGCATCACATAATCCGGTTGAAGATAATGGCATTAAGTTCTTTGGCGGAGATGGTTTTAAGCTTACGGATGAAACTGAGCTGCGTATTGAAGAACTAATGGATGCTGAAGTTGATGAATTGCCTCGTCCTATCGGCTCTGGTTTAGGTATGGTTACGGTTGATAATGACGCCAAGTACCTCTATCTGGAGTATTTGAAGACAACCATTTCTCAAGATTTCAAGGGAATTAAAGTTGTACTCGACTGTGCTCACGGCGCAGCGTATGAACTTGCACCAAGATTGTTCAGAGAGCTGGGCGCTGAGGTTATTTCTATTGGTGCTGAGCCTGATGGATTGAATATTAATGCTGGATTTGGTTCGACACATCCAGAGACTTTGCGTGAGGAAGTATTACGTCATGGAGCGGATTTGGGACTTGCTTTTGACGGAGATGCTGACCGATTGATTGCGATCGATAATAAAGGCGATGAAGTTGACGGAGACTTTATTCTCTGTATTTGTGGGGATGCAATGAACCGTTCTGGTAAGCTGAAAGATAGCACGATTGTATCAACGGTTATGAGTAATATCGGATTCTACAAGGCTACCGAGAAATTATCCCTCAACACTGCTAAAACAGCTGTCGGCGACCGGTATGTGATGGAAGAAATGCGCCGTGGTGGTTTTAATCTAGGTGGAGAACAGTCTGGACATGTTATCTTCCTTGATTATAATACAACAGGTGATGGTATTCTGACGGCTATCCAGCTGGTAGATACGCTTAAAGCTTCCGGTAAGCAACTTAGTGAGGTTAAGAGCATGATGACGAAATACCCGCAGGTACTAGTCAATGTTCGTGTACAAGATAAGACCAATTATCCTAACAACCAGGCTATCGAAGCAGCTATCGCTGAAGTAGAAGGCAAGCTGGGCGACAATGGCCGTGTGCTTGTACGTCCGTCGGGTACGGAGTCTTTGATTCGCGTCATGGCAGAAGGCCCTGATAAGGCAGATCTAGATCTTTATGTGAATCAAATTGTAGAAGTTGTTCAACGCGAATTGGTATAATTCATTACCATACCTATATAGCCGGTGTAGAGAGCGATTCGCGGACTCGTTACACCGGTGTTTATTATTTTTGGATGGATCGTCTGAACAGGGATTTGTGAAATTTAGGTTGGTGCAGCATTGCCAAAGTAATGTAAGGTGCATATAATAGATTAAGTGTCATTCTAGAAGGAAAGCGGGGATTGTGAGGTTTGCAATAGCAAGCGCCAGAGCTTGGTCGAGCGCGGGGGAGAAGGGAAAGCTGCTACATGGTTATGTAGACAAGGGCTTGAACGGATCACGGCAGACGTAAGCTGACGAGGTGGAGGTGTTCGAAATGTTCGGCGGGGACCTCCCGGTGATGCACCAGAGCCGTAAATGGAGACGGAAAATGGAAGGGCGACCTTTCACACAACGTTTTCATGGGTGCATAAGAAATATAAAATTCATGTGTGCGCGCATCGTAAAGAAACACGTTGGTTCTGCCACGGCAGAGAAGAAGGCTGTGCATTTCATGAACATAAGATGTAAGTGACAGTTTATTTTGTTGATCCAAAAATACAACAGAATATTTGCTTTTTCTCAAAAACATGCCGCACGGCACGTTTCTTTCCTTATGCCGCCACATTACGATAACTCGGACGGGGGAAATAATAATGTGTGGTATTGTAGGATATATTGGTAATCAGAATTCGCAGGGGATCTTGGTTGAAGGTTTGAAGAAGCTGGAGTATCGGGGATATGATTCCGCTGGTATAGCTGTATTCACTGGGGAAGGACTGCAGGTAGTGAAAGCACAAGGCCGTTTGGCGAATCTGCAGTCGAAGCTGGAAGGCAGCCCACTGGCAGGTAGCGCAGGTATCGGACACACACGCTGGGCAACTCACGGTAAACCATCCGATGAGAACTCCCATCCACATACGGATAACAGCATGAAGTTCTCGGTCGTTCATAACGGTATTGTCGAAAACTATCTGGATCTGAAAGAAGAGCTGATCGCTGGCGGATGCCACTTTGTCTCCGAAACAGATACAGAAGTTATTTCACACCTGATTGCTCGCGAATATGATGGAGATATTGTGAAAGCTGTGCAAAAAGCGATTACCTTCATGCGCGGTGCTTTTGCATTAGGCGTCCTGACTGAATATGAACCAGATAAATTGGTGGCTGTGCGTCAAGCAAGCCCGCTCATTATTGGTCTTGGCGAAGGAGAAAACTTTATCGGGTCAGATATTCCTGCATTGCTTGAATATACCCGTAACGTATATATTTTGAACGACGGCGAAATGGCAGTCTTGACAAGAGATGCTGTCGAACTGATGACGATTGAAGGAAACTTTATTTCTCGGGAAATGATTACTGTCGATTGGGATGCAGTTACCGCAGAAAAAGGCGGCTACGAGCATTTCATGTTGAAAGAAATCCACGAGCAGCCTAAGGCTTACCGCGACACTATGCGTGGTCGTATTAATGCTGAAGGCAACAAGGTTGTTTTGCCAGAGTTGAACATCACAGAAGAACAAATCAAGAACATCCGTAACATCCAAGTTGTTGCTTGCGGAACGGCATACAACGCTGGTGTGGTAGGACGTACTATGATCGAATCTTTGGTTCGTATTCCAGTAGAGAATGACATTGCTTCGGAATATCGTTACCGTTCACCAATTGTGACCCCGGAAACTTTGGTTATCGTTGTCAGTCAATCCGGTGAGACTGCAGATACATTGGCGGCTCTTCGTGAAGCGCAAGCTAACGGTGCACATGTTCTGGCAATCACAAACGTAGTAGGCAGCTCTATTGCTCGCGAAGCGAATGATGTGTTGGTAACCTTGGCAGGTCCAGAAATTGCAGTAGCCTCGACCAAAGCCTACACTTCACAATTGGTCGCTTTCGGATTGTTTGCTCTTTACTTGGCTGAAATTCGCGGTACACAAACCGAAGCACAAGTTGCTAAGATTCTAGCAGCTATGCAAGCTCTACCAGAACAAGTGGAAGAGATCCTAGCTCAAAAAGAAGCGATCAAAGGTTATGCAGAACAAATTTCTGAGCACAAGAACCTGTTCTTCATCGGCCGCGGCGTAGATTATGCTGTTGCTCAAGAAGGTTCCTTGAAGCTGAAAGAAATCTCTTATATTCACTCCGAAGCTTATGCTGCAGGTGAATTGAAACATGGTACGTTGGCTCTGATTGAGGAAGGCGTTCCGGTTATTGCCCTGGCAACTCAGGAAGCTGTGCTTGAGAAGACCGTCAGCAACATCAAAGAAGTGAAAGCTCGCGGCGCAGACGTGCTTGCAATCACTCACCAAGAGCATTTGACTGACCTGCTTAGATCAGTGGATCAAGTGTTTGTAATTCCTAAGACATTGCCAATGCTGACAGCAGCATTGTCTGTAGTACCTCTGCAATTATTGTCTTATTATGCTTCTCTTGCGCTGGGTCATGATGTGGATAAACCACGTAACTTGGCGAAGAGTGTTACTGTGGAGTAGGTTATAACCTTTCCCAAACAATAGTTGTCAGAAGAAAATAAAGTATTAGACTGAGAAAATAAAGTTGTAGACTGGGAAAATAAAGTATTAGACTGACGTAATTGGCCATACTGCTATTAGGAGCTCTTCTACTGTCTACAGAACCTACATCCAGAATAACATCATGACTTCAACAGGGCAGCCTTCGGGTAGCCCTGTTTCTTTTTTAGTTCAGGTTCAAATACTGAGTAAGAAGAGATAATAAGCCCTCAGTCACTAAGTGTAGTTAGTGCCTTATGGATGTACATTCAATCTGTATGCTGACAGATAATTATAGGAGGAAAAATAATTTGAAACTTCAAATAGAATCTTGGGCGGAAAAAACAAATGCCTTTGAAGGAATAGGTTTTGATCTATTTAAAGAATCAGTAGCTTGTTATAAGATCGGTGCTTATCGATCGGCTTTTTTAATGTCATATCTTGCCCTAATGCAGACCATAAAGCAACGCGTGCTTAATTTTAATTCTAAGCCTGAGCATGTAGAGGAGAGAAAATGGAGGAACTTCCGGGAAGAGTTGGAGAAAGATAGAAATTGGGAAGAAGCTGTTATGAACATTATTATGATGTCAAAACCGAAGTTTATTAAAGCTACAAAGATGTATGAACTTGATGGAAGAATAATTAGATTATCTAATCATGACGAAGTTATTGATGAGTTTAAAAAATGGAGGCATACAAGAAATCAGACCGCACATGCCAAGGTTGGCACAATAAATAGTGCTACAGTTGAATGTTTTTGGAATTTTATTCAGGATAATCTTTTTAAATTTCATGTGAATGGAGGACTGGAATATTACAAGGAGGCTATATTTAAATCTTATAGAGATCAATACGAGAGAGTTACAATTACATTCAAGGAACATCTAAACGCACTTCCTACCGCAGAATTAAACAAGGAAGAATTAATTAGTTTGTGGAGACATTTGAGATCTAACATAGCAAATCTACAAGCAATAAACAATGAGAATTTAATTTTACTTTGGAATGAAATATTATATCATAGCAACCCATTGATAAAAAGTAGCTTTATTGATTTTGTCAAAAGCAGTCCATCCATATTTATTCGGTTCTATAGCTTAATTCCAGAAGTGTTGTCAATTATATTGGGTCAAACTGAAGGACATTTGTTTAAGAAGGATACTTTATATACATGGATAAAGGAAGAAATCAATCATTATGAAAATCGAGTTTTTTGGAAGTTGGTTACTGAGATTATTGAAAGATATACTCCTAAGGAGGATTTATTTAACTTTTATGAACACATCAATATACTAGATATACGTATTTTACCTAATGATCTTGAAACCGATATCCTTAAGCGAAACTCCTTTTTTGACTCAAAGGAAGATAGACTTTGTTCTTATCTTATTTATAGTTATAACGATGCTCCGGATCAACTAAGGAACATAGAGATAATTTATTACTTACTTAAACATATGACCTTAAATCCAAGAATAGTAAGAGTGTTAAATAGTTTCGTGGATGGTTTGGCAAATCATGATTATCCTATAGTCAATCAACTGTACTATTCAATAAGAGACTTTATTGAGGGGGATAGGTTATTGGCAAGCAAAGTGAAAAGTATAGCTTCGGAAAATCAAATTGTATTAAGTGAGTCGCTATCAAGATTTATTGCAACAGCTTTAGAGGATGGAACGACTAGTATTTAAAATTACGTTGCGAAAGAATAATACATTAACCGAGGGCTTCTACTGTCTACAGAACTTACATCCAGAATAACATCCTGACTCCAAACGGGGCTGCCTTCGGGTAGCCCTATTTTCTTTTAAGGAGGTGTTGTCATTGTGGCCAAACGAAAACGTGAAATCACAGACGCGAAGATTGATAGGTTTATCAAAGAAGGCAGAGGACAAGGAACGGGAGCCGATTATCTTCCGTGGCTGCGAGTACAGGATGTGCCCTCAACAGGCAGGTCGACTCGGGGTGTCGGCTGGACCACAGGCAGACAACACACCTTCTTGTCCGATTTGGAACGCGATTATTTCTATGCTCTGGATTATGCCGATGGAGTAACAGACATCCGTGAGCAATATCCCCTCCTTCCGCTTGAGGAGACGAAGCTGATTGCTGACAAGCTTGGTATCGCACATCCCAAAGACCCTAGAACTGGCGTGGATATTGTTATGACTACGGACTTTGTAATTATATATAAAGATAAGGAATATGCGAGGACGGTTAAGTCTGCTAAAGAGCTGGAGAACGAACGCATATTAGAGAAATTTGAAATTGAACGAACATACTGGGAGTCTCATCAGGTTGATTGGGGAATTGTGACCGAGCGTGATTTACCTTATACGTTAATCCGCAATGTCGAATGGATTCATAAAGAGTACCATAACGAGGATGTCGAGAAACTTGGGATCTTTGCTGTCCAGAGTCTGGAGCGTTCACTCGCTGCTTTAATACAATCAGGGACTGCAATAGCTAAAGCGTTTCTCGCATGCGATGAACAAATGGGGTTGGAAGCCGGGACAACCCTGGCTATGTTCAGACATTTTGTAGCCAGAAAGATCTGGTCTGTAAACATGAATGAGAAGATTAATCCATCGAATAGTGCTAATGGGTTTCATATCACTGGAGCAGATGGCTTATTGGCGAAAGGCGGCTGAGATATGCAGATACTCTATGAAAATATGGTAGTCGAATGGCAGTTGCCTGAGTCCGATGTGCGTCAGGTTGAGAGAATACTATGGATCTCACCAAATGAGGAATACCTCTACTGCATTGCAATGGATGATGATAAGGCTTTTCCTGTTATGAAGGCTTATTCGGAATATGCTGCAGGCATTGCATCGAAGCTTTGCAGACAAGTGGATTGGATCAATGATAGCGTCCCAGTAATTGATACTGATATTGCCCCTGAGCATTTGGCGCTCCGTGATAAGTCATGGGACACTATCAAAGATATCGTCCTGGATGAGCCGAACTGCTATGACAAGAAATTCAGAGGGGCTCAAATCCAAGAGGTTCAGGGACGGACTACTGTTCATAAAAGTACAATTTATCGCTACTTACGTAGATATTGGCAGGGAGGGAAAATGAAGAATACGCTGCTGCCTCACTATAACAATTGCGGTAGTTATGGCAATGATCGTACTCCTACAGAGGCCAAACGTGGGCGTCCTCGAAAGTTTGAACATGAGCCAGCAGGTATAAACATTGACGAAGAAATCAAGCAGTTACTGAGATCAGGAATACGATTATTTTATAACACCAAGGAGAAATCTCCTTTAAAACATGCTTACCAAAAGACACTGGAGAAATTCTTTGCGAGCGGGTACCGCCAAGAAGGACAAGCTCTGATTCCCGTACTGCCTCCCCCGGAGAAGTTGCCCACATTTGGCCAATATAAGTATTGGTTTCAGAAAGAGCAGAACCTTGCAAATACACTGAAGAGTCGACACGGTAAAAAGAGATATGAACTGAATCACCGCCCAATACTCGGGAGCTCTACTCTTGAGAGCTTCGGTCCAGGCTCCAGATTTCAGATTGATGCTACGGTTGCAGATGTTTATCTGGTTAGCGAATATCAGCGCGAATGGATTATTGGCCGTCCGATTGTTTACATTGTTATCGATGTGTTTAGCCGCTATATAACAGGGATATACATTGGCTTGGAAGGCCCTAGCTGGGTTGGCGCCATGATGGCTTTAGCTAATACAACAGCTGATAAAGTAAGGTATTGTGCCGAGTATGGCATTAAAATTACCGAGCAGCAATGGATGAGCAGCCATTTGCCGCAAAAGATTACAGCGGACCGCGGTGAGTTGGAGGGTGATAAACCGGCTAGACTTATTGACGTTCTTGGTGTGGATGTCGAGAATGCCCCGCCTTATAGAGCAGACTGGAAAGGAATTGTAGAGCAACAGTTTCGTTTGGTGAACTTGAGAAGTGTTCGATTTGTACCGGGGGCAATCAAGGAACGCTTCAGAGAACGCGGCGAACGGGATTATCGTCTTGACGCTAAATTGACGTTACGAGAGTTTACTCAGATTATGATTCAATACGTTCTTTATCATAACAACAATCACCGTATGCTCTGGTATGATCGCAATGAATTTATGGTAGCAGATAATGTCGAGCCGATCCCGTACCAATTATGGCAGTGGGGGATAATAAACCGGACGGGGCGCTTAAAGAAGCTTCCGGAAGCTATTGTTAAGCTCAACCTCCTTCCCCAGGGAGAAGCTACCGTAACATCTGCTGGAATCCAGTTTAAAGGTGTTCATTATGGCTGCGATTTGGCTATGCGAGAGCAATGGTTCGTTAAGGCCAGGGTCGGCAAGACTTGGCGAGTAAAAGTGTGCTATGACCCGCTTTCCACTAATGAAATCTACTTATGGTTGGATGCGGGAAGACAGTTCGAAGTATGCACGCTGCTTGATCGAGAAGAACGATATCTTAACAAGAGATTTGAAGAAATAGACGACTTATTGGAGATTGAACGATATCATGGCAGACATCATGAGATAAATAATATGTTGGCCAAGATTGACTTGGATGCGCAGACCCAAGCCATTGTAGAGCAAGCGACGAAAAAGACAAATGAGGCGTTACGCAATAGCGATACAAGCAGTAATCAACGTGTTAAAGGAATCAGGGGGAATCGGAGTGGAGAAAAGCAGTTGAATCGGCCACAGGAGGTTTTCCAACTAGCTGAATCTCGTACAGTTGAAGGAAAGAGCTCGAAGGACGATAACGTAGTACTACCGATAAACCGAGATGCAACAACAAAATCGCAAGAAGCCTATATACCTCCGGCTGACAAGCTTTCCAAGATTAAAGCCTATTTGCAGGAAGACGGTGATGAAGAGTGAACGAGATAGATGTTCCATTATTTCACTTCAGTCGTGGTCATTTTGTGGAGGCCGATTATCAAGATCCGCTGCTTGAGGATTATAGGAATAATCCTCTCTTGGAGGCTTTGCCGCCTATTTGGGACGACAAGACTGTAGCCAAGCAGCTGGCATCCAATCCGAGTTTCAATATTGCTGAACGAGGATTACCGGTCCATTTGAGAATGCATTGTGTACAGCGGATTTCAAGAGATTTCTTCAGGCCATTATCGAGACATCTTGAACTGCAACAAAGTATCTCCAGACTTATAAGGGATGGTTATGTAGGCCGAAACCCTCTTACCCCTAACTATGCTTTCAGAGCCCGTAAAGACGCTTATGAGCTCATATTGAAAGGTCATACAAATGGTTATCCCGTAAACACACCAACATCTGCAGGTTTTGCTTTGGTTGGCATATCAGGTATCGGAAAATCAAGCAGCCTGATGCGTATTCTCCAGATGTATCCGCAAGTCATTCTGCATCGAAAGTATAAAGGTCAGCATATGCCTGCTCCCTATCAAATTGTATGGCTAAAAATGGACTGTCCGCATGATGGATCTATACGAGGCTTATGTTTAAATTTTCTACTGGCTGTCGACAGCTTGGTCGGGACGAAGTATTACAAGAAGAATACGACAAAAACGACGGATGAATTATTGCCGATTATGGCTCAGGCTGCCGCCGTACATTGTCTTGGCGTACTTGTCATTGATGAAATTCAGAATCTGCAGGAAGCAAAAGATGATCGGGCTGCACAAATGCTGAACTTCTTCGTCCAACTGGTGAATACGATTGGTCTTCCTGTCATTCTAGTTGGTACCTATAAGGCGCTGCCTGCCTTGAATGGTGAATTCAGGAATGCGCGGCGCAATAGCGGGCAAGGTGATGCAACCTGGCACCATTTTCAGAAAGATGAGGAATGGGAATGGCTTCTGCAAGGGTTGTGGAAGTACCAGTGGACCGACAAAAAAGTAGAGTTAATACCTGAGTTTATAGATATCATGTTTGAGGAATCTCAAGGTATATCGGATATTGCAATTAAGCTGTTTATGCTGACGCAGTGGCGTGCGCTGGACAAGGAGATAGAGCATATTACACCGGAACTTATCCGCTCTGTGGCCAGAGATCGATTTACGCTGATTAAGCCAGCACTTGAAGCGCTGCGATCGGGGAAGAAGAATCAAATTCAAAAGTTTGCAGACATATATGACAGCGTATCTATAGATGACTACCTAGATCGAATTGAAGCAGAGAAACGGAAGGTTGCGCGGTTTGAGGTGATAAAAACCGAGCTTGGTTATGACTTGCAAGAGCAAACGGTTTCTGAAGTTAATGTGTGGCTGATTGAGGCTGGCATAGGAGAAGCCATCGCATTAAAAGCAGCGCAGACTGTAGTACAGAAGCATCTTCATGAAATTGATACCGTAGATTTGCACAAAGAAGCGTTGAAGATTGCTTTACAAGTGCAGAATAATACTTCTTCCACTAATAAGTCTATTCCGCGAAGCAAATCGAAAGTGAAGTCAAAACCGACAGAGCCAAATGATTTACGCGTAATTGTATCTCAGGGCAAGAAGCAGAAGCTGCCGGCATACGATTCCCTCAAAGTTGCCGGATATATTAAAGATCCAATGGAGTTTATCGGATAGAAGGCGGTGAAAGTATGGATATGTATGGCGGTATGCCTCTCCCTTACCCGGATGAGTTACTCTATAGCGTGATTACTAGATTTCACCTGCGGATGAACAACTCCAGCCCAAAATGGACATTCCGGGAATTATTCGGTACAGATCATGTTATTCCTACATTGGATCTTCCCAGTCATCTCGATAATCTATCCCCGAGAAGCCAGATCATGGGTATAACATCGGATCAATGGATTGACGAGCATACGTTATATTCATACTACGCCCCCTTTCTTCCGCAGAGTCGGAGCCGACAATTAAAACAGATGATGAAGAGCAATGACGGTTCAGGGATTCATACGCTGGTTGGTATTACAGCGAGTTCCATGGAGCGGAACGGTGAATTGCACTTCTGCCCCTCATGTTATGAAGAAGATATCCAGCGATTTGGCGAGCCTTACTGGCACCGTGTGCACCAGGCTGTCGGGGTCATGGTTTGTCCAGAACATCGTATTGTGCTTCACAGAGTAACACATCCTGTTTCAGATCGGCACGGTTTAACGGTGTTGCCTATCGCAAGACACTTATTTCAATCCCATCCATTGGTATTGCCTGTTCCAGAAAGGACTCACCTACGATTGCTTGAAATTGCTCAGGATGTTCAGTTGTTGCTTAGCGTTGGTCACTCACTTCATCTATACGATTCCAGAGACTCTCTATTACATAGATTAAGTGAACAAGGCTTTTTGACCCCATCCAATCGAATTCGGCAGCGCGAGCTTGAGATGAAATTGAGTTCTCATTATGGCAAAGAAATGCTGGAGTTCCTGAACTGTCAGACCTATGGAAATGATTACTCCTGGCTGGCAGTGTCTACAAGGAAAGCTCGTAGAGCCGTTCACCCTTTAAGACGATTGTTGCTTATACGTCTCCTCTTTGGTTCTTTCAGTAGCTTCCTGGAGCAAAAAAATACGAGCCATTCTCCCTTTGGTAAAGGCCCGTGGCCATGTCTAAATAAGGCTGCAGATCATTACAGAGAGCCATGTATAACTCACTTGAAAATTACACGTTGTTCAGACACTGGAAGACCGGTAGGCACATTCAATTGTAGCTGCGGGTTCTGTTATTCGAGAAGAGGCCCGGATCAGAGCACAGAGGAGCGTTACCGCATCGGCCGCATTAAAGCCTTTGGACCTGTCTGGAAGAATCAACTAGTGGCTTATATGGACAAGGGTTTATCGTACCGAGCTGCCGCCGAGAAGCTTGGCGTGGATACAAATACCGTCATTAAGTACACACGGCTTAATCCGGAACATGAGAGCTTCAGCAATGAAGTGATCTTATCGTCTGCGTCTCCCCTAACAATAAAAAAGGGAACTTCCAAAAAGAAATGTAATGCGCATAATGCACGCTACATTCGTGTTGACTGGGAGAAGCGCGACCTCGAATTGAGCTGGGAGGTTGAAGAGGCATGCAATAATATGCTTGCGGATCGGGGAATGAAGCTTGTTCGAATTACATATGCCTCAATTGGCAAACGTATTGGAAAGCTTGCATTAATTGAAAAGCATAAAGATAAGCTTCCGATCACGATGGCTATATTATCGAACCGTCTCGAAACAGTTGATCAATTTAAAATACGCAGGATCGGATGGGTTGCAGAACATATGCATGATGAGTTTCCCATTAAACGATGGAAATTAATCAGAAAGGCCGGAATGCGACCAGGTTATTCTAGTGCGGTATCTGAGGCGCTTGATTATTATAGCGGTCAAGGATTACATAACTTGAACTTTGCAGATAGGGTGGCGACGCAGTGGCTTCAGTAGAATTCAGTCCTTGGCCTTTTGAAGAAAATGAGGATGTTGAACTGATTTGGTTCGGATCGCCGTACACAGATTATAAAGGTGACTGGAGAATTCGAGTTGCCTTTAGAAGAGCACGAGGTGAGGTTAAAGTCCTGTCTCGAGCCTGGGGCGCAATCCCTCTATTACGAATCGGCCAAATATATACCAAGGGTGTGCTTAATCAAGTCCGTCCAATGAGCGGATCGTCTTATACATTCACCATACCTTCACTTGGTCAGGGGAAGTTGGTAAATGGATTTCAATTACCTAAGCGTCTCATCGACTTTGGAAAGAATCCGGAGTTAGGAACGCAAAACATTATTCAGTATACAGTGGGTAATATATCGGTTTGAATTCCTGTTATCGAGCTTATTAGAGCAATGTTCATTAACTCTCGGCTAATGGCATATTCGCTGATGCAGCCACATGGTTTAGAACAACTTATTGAACGATGTGAATTTGAAAATCAAATACTTCAATTTCATTTAGGAACCCGGGTACCTAATACAATGGCTAATGAGAGTAATGCCCGTCATATGTCATGGATCTATCTAGACCCCCAAATGAATACCATGTGGAATTCCGTTTATCAAAGATTGTTCAGTAGAGCAATAGCCGAATCTCCTACTAATCCTAAGAAGGTATTTAGAAAGGGAACTCCTCTTGATGTAGAGCTCCCGTCTACCGGTCCAATCGAGCTGATGGTAAGAGGCGATCAGTTCATCAATATGGTTTTGGTGAAAGAAATTATGGGGTTTGCTGGCTTTACACATCCGGCCAACGAAATTGACTTCTGGCATCACTCCAAAAAGCGGCAGGAATCAGTCTTTGGAGACAGGAGGTTAAGGATACCCGATCAATCCAAGAACGACGACGTTATAATTAATGATAACAGTGAACATGCAAAAGAAGATACAAATCAGGATGTGATTGAAGCACCTCCTACTTTTATGAAATTTATTAACCACCCGATCGTGAGAACTCAAAAGAAAAGTGTAAAGCAAACGCATGCAGGAGACGATGTGGTCGTTAATACAGGTAGAGGCGGTAAAAGTCTGGACCAACCCAGACAGGTCAGTGTTCAAGATTCAATCGTGGGTGGCGATACCCCGCCCATTGATTTTCAAACTTTAGAGATGGTCCCAATTTCTGAAGCTATTGGTCTAGAAGATTTTTTCAAAATGATAGCATTGCTGAAGGAAATGACTTTGTATTCTATTCGAATGTCTATAGTTCGAATTCCACCTGGCAAGCGGTTTTCAATATGTCCGAATGGTGCGCGCCGGACCTGTGCAATTGTTCAAGTATCAAATAGTATGTTTACAAAGTACATACTGGAGGTTGCGCGGCCGGATGATTGGTCGATCTCTACGCTTGTAATAGAACCGTTGCAAGATATTACTCTAAAGGTAATGGAATATGAGATAAAGCACCTAATGGATGGATTAGTTCAGAAAAATGGTCATTGGGATAGGTATTTATTGGACAACTTTATCAGGTTAAATGTTGAGAAGGTAAAGCACTATCAGAACGATACAATTAGAGATTGGGTACATAGAATTGTGGCAAAGCTTCAACAATGAAGAACTATTCAATTATTTCGGAATTATGGTACAATATACCTAGGAAATTATGGTTCTTAAGATTGTGTAAGTTGCGTTTGCTAGAGTTTTAAGATTTATATTACCAGAGGTGTTTTATGCGAGTTTATATTATAAAACCAGTACTTACATTAGGGTCAGATGAGCAAGCTCATAAATTTTATGGATTTTGTTTGGATGAATTAAATAGGCATGCTGAGACTAGAGTAATTCAAAACGATATGAACTTAATTCAATCTACGGGTCAGCCTACAGAGAGAGATATCGTCATTTTTTTTAATCGTGCTGATAATAACTACTCTGCAGTATTTGATAAGTTTCTTAGCGAAGGGGTGCATTCTGGCGTAAAGTTCTATCCCGTTTCAATATCTTCTGTACATCGAGTGCCTCCTAGATGTATACCCGATCCGCAAAGCTATGATGTTAAGGAAGCTATTGAGCGACGAAATCTAACTAATTCACAGCTAGAGACAATTGCAATAGCTGTTGCTAGAGATGCTATCTCTATTTTACAACCTACATTAACAAGAAGAAACATGTCTTTATTTTTAAGCCATCGGAGGTCCGATGGTGAAGAGGTTGCAGGTGGATTTTATGATGCTTTATGTTTAAGAGCCCAAAATCGTTTTCGCGATTTAAGTGATATTCTTGTTGGAGATAAGGCACAAGACGTAATAGAAAACAATCTTCGTAAGAGTGATGCTGTAATTTTTTTAGATACTCCTCAAAGTGGCGACTCAGAATGGATTGAACTGGAATTGAAAATGGCGTTGTCAATGAACCTGCCTATAGTATGGGTAAAACTAGGCGAAGAGAGTGGACGTGTGAATCTGAGAGTAAAGCCTGCAGAGTCTCCACACTTTTGGCTCAAATTTATTGATTTGAGTTTGAGAGAAATGGATCAGAATCTAGTTGATTCTGTAATACATAAAGCTTTTGAAATATCACGTGAGAAGTCAATGAGTATTTTTGGACATTTGCAAAGAATGAGAGAATTGGACAGGGAGGGTAAAATATCTCTGGAATTAATAAACGAGCAGTCTTATATGTACGAGGTGAAGATACCTAGAAATGGGTTTCGTTATATTCAACGCCCAATGACTCATCTTATTAGCTTCTACGGAAGAATTCCAAGAGATGATGACAGATTTTCCTTTAACCATTCAATTATTGAACAGGGATATTCAAAACATCCAAGGTTAGGACATGTATATGATGCAGCTATAATGCTTGCTCCTATGGCTTCACAAAATAATCAAGATTTAATAGAAGAACCCCATTTTATTGATTCTTGTGATGAATACATCTCCAGTTTAGAGATTTACTCTAGAGGGAGATTATTGTTAAGTCAAAAAAAGGGTTTGATAATATCAGGGGCATTTCCAGACTGTGAGCCGGAATACCAGCAACTATTGTGGAGTGCTCTCTGTGCGTTCATCCAAACAATATTAGATAGGAATGGAAATGTGATTTTTGGAGCCCATCCAACATTTCAACAAGTCATATTTGATATTGCTAAGCTACGTCGTCCTAATGATTATATACAAGCGATTCACATGTTTATCTCAAAGTACTTTGTTACTCAAGCAACTATTGATGAAGTATCGTCTCATGCAGTTGTGACAGGAACTGAAAACGTAGAAAATGATCGAGGAAAGAGTTTATCAACAATGAGAAAAGCAATGATTAATCATGAAACAGCCGTATGTATGATCGTATTAGGTGGAAAAACTCGACGGCCTGGATTATCACCAGGTATTGATGAAGAAATAGAGCTGGCTAAAGCCGCTGGTCTCCCAGTATTTCTTGTAGGCTCCGTAGGAGGAAGATCCGCTGAAATTGCAGCAGAGTTTCAGGACACTGCATGGCAAAATAAACTCAATCCTATGTCTATAGAGTTTAACCAAGAACTCATGGTTAGCCCGAACTACGCTACGTTAGCTAATAAATTACTAGATGCTTTAGGAATTTAATTATTTCTTTTGAGGCGCATTGGTAAGAAAGAGCTCATGCTATCATGGCAATAGTCCTTCAGGATAAGCGAAAGCTTCTTCATTTCAGAGATTAATCATTCAGGTGGGTGAAATTGGTGGCCTTATTTAACAAGAGAGATCTCATAGCCAGAGCGGATTCTGAATTGTTGAAGAGTTTTTCATCAAAAAGTGCTTCAA
This sequence comes from Paenibacillus sp. FSL R5-0475, assembly GCF_038004585.1. Lineage (NCBI taxonomy): Bacteria > Bacillati > Bacillota > Bacilli > Caryophanales > Paenibacillaceae > Paenibacillus > Paenibacillus sp. FSL R5-0475. The sequence continues at coordinate 4,752,748 of NZ_JBBORK010000001.1, read as the reverse complement.
CAATATTAGAAAGTGCAGCACTTCAATATGATAGGTATTATGACATTTTTCTTTCGCATAGTTTTTCAGATGCTAAGGTTATATTAGGCTTGAAAAAAGAAATTGAAGACATGGGCTTTTCTGTCTATGTGGATTGGATTGAAGATAAGCAACTAAATCGTTCAAATGTTTCAAAAGAAAACAGCAGAAATACTACGTAAACGAATGGTTAATTGTAAATCTTTATTTTTTGCAACATCAGACAACTCTTCGGATTCTATTTGGATGACTTGGGAATTAGGCTATTTTGACGGCATCAAAGGGAAGGTTGCAATCTTACCAATAACTGATCAAGTTAATAATCGGAATAGCTACTTAGGACAAGAGTATCTTGGATTATATAGCTATGTAACTAAAGATTATACTATGGATGGGAAGCTACAACTTTGGATACAAGATTCTCATGAGGTTTACATTAACTTCCCTTCATGGCTAGAAGGTACTAAACCTTTCAAGCGTTAAAAATAATCTAATAATATTGAAGAGGACCTAATTTTACTAAGGCATGGCTATCAATTTTATATTTAGCTATGCCTAATTATTTTGGAGGAGAAATAAATGTCGACGCATAAAGAAGTTTTGATACGAGAATACCTTAAAGCTCTTCACGAAGAAAATGCAGCTCTTTTTGCTGGGGCCGGCCTTTCCGCAGCATCAGGCTTTGTTAACTGGAAGGGATTGTTAAAGGAAGCAGCTGAAGAACTGGGACTTGATATTGAAATCGAAACAGATCTAATCTCATTAGCACAGTACTTCTTTAATAAAAACGGAAGGCAAAGACTTTCTCAATTGGTTATCGATAATTTTTCAGCGCAAGCGCAATTAAATAAAAATCATCGTATTCTGGCGCAGCTCCCCATAAATACATATTGGACAACTAATTATGACCGGCTAATTGAACGATCATTAATTGAAGCCGGTAAAAATCCGGACGTTAAAATTAAACAAAATGATTTTGCTCTTTTAAAACCTAGACGAGATGCAATTGTATACAAAATGCATGGAGATATTGAAAGAGCTGACGAGACAGTACTGATAAAAGACGAGTACGAAACATTTCACGAGAAAAATCAGCTGTTTTCAATTGGTCTTAAGGGAGAGTTGATTTCAAAAACCTTTTTATTTATAGGATATAGCTTTGAAGATCCAGATTTAGAGTATATATTAAGCCGAATACGAGTATTGTCGGGACAAGACGGTAGAAACCACTATTGTTTTTTTAGGAAGGTCAATCGAAATGAGTATAATTTTCTTTCTCAAGAAGAAGGCGATGAGAGGTTTAAATATGATTTGATTAAACAGGAATTGAAATGTGCAGATTTAGAAAGATATCACATTAAAGCTGTTTTAGTAGATGAATACGATGATATTACTGATATTTTACAGGAGATTTTACAACGTTATAGTCGTTCCAAGATTCTCTTATCGGGAAGTGCGGTTGAATATAGTCAGTTTGTAAGTGATGAGAATGATGCTCAAAGATTCATTCATACTTTAAGTCAAGAAATGGTGAAGTCTGGATTCAAAATTGCTTCAGGATTTGGCACAGGGGTAGGAAGTGCGGCTATAAACGGGGCTTTAGATTATATATACTCCACCAATACGAGGAAAATTGATGATTATTTAATGTTGAGACCATTCCCGCAATTTGCAACTAACGGAATGGACATACAAGACTTGTGGGACAGATACAGAAAAGATTTTATATCAGATGTGGGATGTGCTGTATTCTTATTTGGTAATAAAGTTGTAGGTAATCAATTGGTTAATGCAGATGGCGTTAGAAAAGAATTTGAAATCGCTATTTCTCATGGGGTAAAGGTTATTCCAGTTGGTGCTACCGGTTATATGAGTAAGATTTTATGGGATGAAGTTATGGATAATTTCGGTAAATATTATGGTGATTTTCTGCAATTGAAACCAGACTTTGAGTTCATTGGGATTGCAACAAATAATCATAATGAAATAATCAAAAGAATTTTAAAAATTATTAATACTCTGAGGATGGGTAGATAGAAGTTTTATTGAAAATAAGGGGGAATCTAAATGGGAAGAAAGATTTTTATTTCTTATAAATATTCCGATAGCAGTGTTTATCCACTTAATAATAACTATTTCACAACTGTAAGAAATTACGTTGATGAGCTTCAAAGTAAACTCAAAGATGATGATCATATTAATAAAGGTGAAGCAGACGGAGAGGATCTTAGCGAGTTTAAAGATGAAACTATTTGGACAAAGCTAAAGGATAAAATTTTTGATAGTAGTATTACCATTGTGTTTATTTCAAAAAATATGAAAAGTATGTTTTCAAGTGATGCTGACCAGTGGATTCCTTGGGAGATTTCCTATTCATTGAAAGAACTTTCGAAAAATGGAAGAACAAGCGGAGCTAATGCATTGCTAGCTGTTGTTTTACCAGACCAATCTAATAGTTATGAATACTATCTTCAGGATAACTCGTGTCCTTACTGTAATTGTAGAACGTTAAAAACCCATACTTTATTTACAATCTTGAAGGAAAATATGTTCAATATAAAATCCCCAAATTATAGTGATTGTACTAACCATAGCGATGTAAATAAAGTATATACAGGAGAATCTTCATATATAAGATCTGTTAAGTGGAAGGATTTTATTGATGATATCGAAAGTTATTTGCAGATAGCTTATGGCATTAATGAAAACATAAATTCATATAATATTCGAAAAAGTGTATAACAGGGGACTGGGAATATTAAGTTGTGCGAGGTATCAGGATTATGGCTGGTGTAGCTCAAAGAAAATATACTGGAGAAACTAACGGATTAACAATAACATAATTCAAATATTGAGATACATATATGGTATATTTCCTTATAACAACGCTGTAACCGTATGAATGGGATGAACTAAATAATTGTTAAAACAATAAACTCTACTGAGTCTGATTGGGTTGATTTTGGATTAGACTGTTTTAACAATCTAGGAAAATCAATATTTATATCAGGTGAGAAGATATACTATTTACAGGACTTGATTATAATGCTGAGAATGAAACTGTTCAATGAAATCGGAGTGATTGACATTAAAATTCACGAGTATGAGAAAGGCTTAGTGTGGGATGAAAATGATGAATTTATTGATCAAGAATGGGGAGAATTAAAAGAGAAAGTAAAGAACACACACGGTGGAATAGGTATCATAGCAGCTGATTTTGATGAGTTGTTGAGGTTTTGGGAATTACATCAACTTTCACAACCAGAACGTAGACGAACTCATTTTGCAAAATTAGTTGAGAATGCTCAGGCAGATGAGGATATTGAATTATTATCCGAAATACTATCAATTATTTTAATTAAACCATGGAGAACAAATTTACAAGCGGGTTGGTTCATATACTACCTAAGAAAAGGAAAAAACCTTGAGTTTTTTGATGTTGATCGTGCCTGTAGAGTTCTTAATGAGTTATGGGATATTCATGAATATGCTACGAAAGTGCTCATATTTACACTGGAGAGTTTCATATGGGAAGATACTTTGATTAGTGAATTGTTGAATGAGTCAAAAATATTGCGTAAAGAACTTAGACATATGTTAATTCCGGCGAAAGTATTTATCTCTTATTCAAGAATTGATAAAAATATTACATCTCAATTGCGTAGTAAACTTGATAAACATGGGATAAAGGTATGGATGGATACAGAAGAGATACTACCTGGAGAAAAATGGAAACAAGAAATTAGGAATGCTCTTGAAATATCAGAATTTGTTATTGTGTGTTTCTCCAAAAAATCCATTAATAATACTGAGGGTTATTTTTATGATGAATTAAAAATAATAAGAGAGATAATGCATTCAAGTAGTCAAAGTGCATTGTTTTGTATTCCTATTGCAATAGATGACTTTGATAGAAAAATAACACCAAGTGGATTTAAAGAGAATCATATTTTAGATTTACAAGAGGACATCGATATTACTGTAAATAAGATAAGAGATACGATTATTAAATTCAGAAGTACAGCTATTGTAGATGTAGAATCCTCAGTCTAATACTTTATTTTCTCGAAAATAGTGGATAGTTATTACATTATCTTATTCAGTCTAAAACTTATTTCTCAATACCTGACGATTTTGTAACCAAAAAACCCCGTCAAATCAACAACTTCAGTCTAATACTTTATTTTCTTCTAACAATAGTACCGTTATAAAAAGTTGCACCCTATCACCCCGTTGGATATGATTATCTAACGGGGTGTTTTTTTGTAACTACGCCTGAACAAAAGGCGATTCTGAGGTTAGGAGTGATCGACATGGAGGTTTTTGCAGACTATTTAGCGCAAATTGATAACCCGCAGCATCGGGAGCGAATGGAAGAGGTGTTGGCTTGGGTAACTAAGAAATTCACAGATTTAAAACCAAAAATTGCGTGGAATCAGCCTATGTTCACTGATCACGACACCTATATTATTGGCTTTAGCGTATCCAAACAACATATGGCTGTTGCGCCTGAAATCGCAGGAATTAATCATTTCTCAGATGCAATTGTACAGGCAGGCTATGATCACACCAAGCAGTTGTTACGGATCCGATGGGATAGTCCGGTTGATTTCTCATTACTTGAGAAAATGATCGAGTTTAACATTATGGACAAGGCAGATTGTTCAACTTTTTGGCGAAAATAAAAAATTAGTTAGCCTCGATGATGAATACATCATCGGGATTTTTTTAATTAGGAGTAAGACACTCCTACATAAAAGGTTGCTAGAGATGGAGCTAATTACCCCGTCTGTCGGTATTGGGGGCGAAAATATTAGTTCTTTTTGTCGAATCCATAATTCTTTCTTAGCGGATCATTAGCAAACATGCTAATATAATGACTGAAAAGGTTGAAAGCCCTTACTTTTTTACGCATAGGGGCGATCATCTCATGTTCACATGATAAAGAGGGGAAGAGAATGCATGCGGCGGATACTGTCGATGTTAAAGTTAAATACGCTGCGAAATCAAATGTTGCTCGGTTTCCTCGCCGTCATGCTCATCATTCTGACGTTCGTTGGAGGGATTACGTTCCATTCAGTCTCGACGCTACTCAAGAATAATGCGGAGAAGCATATTCAGCAAACCGCGATTCAGGCTAACGGCCGTTTGGAAAGCGTTCTCGAACAGATTAATTCTCTGACGACGCTGGTCTCGACTAACGATTATATCCAGCAACTTCTTTTACGCGATATAGAGGGTCATCCCGCTACCTTTACGGAACGGCAAGCGCTGCCATCTATTATCAATCTGGTCCAAATCTACACGGACGGCATCAAATCTGTTGAGCTTTATAATAAAGACGGAGTGAGGCTGTATCCTCTCGACGGCAGCACCCTTAGAGATAAGGTACCCGAAGATTGGATCGAAATGGCGACGAGAAAGGAAGGTAGTCTCGTTTGGTTCGGTATTGATCCGCTCGATCCTACATCGCTTGTGGCGATTCGACAGATCAGCCTTATTGATCGGCATTTCACAACTGGAGGGTATTTACTCATTCGCTCAGACCGAGATAAGTTTGCACTTAAAGACTCTTTATCCGGGGAAGGGGACGGAGAAACAGTATTACTTCTCGCTCCTGATGGGCAGTTCATCACGTCTAACGATGACAGTATTTCACAAAAGACAGCAGCAAAGCTGGTGGAGGAATCCGACGATCAGAATGTTTCCATCGGCAAACGATCCTTTATCGTTGTCAAACAGCGGTCTTCCGTGACAGGATGGACGCTACTCATCTTAACCCCGGTTAACGTCATCACCAAGGGGATTTCGGTCTTGCGGACGACCATTGTCGTATCGGCTTTGATGGGTACCTTACTGTTCACCCTGCTTTCTTTTTTCCTATCTATACTTATTACCAGACCTGTGTTCAGGTTGATCAAAGCTATGAGAAGTACCCGTCTAGGCATCCTGAAGCCTATCGAGAATGTATCGTCCACTATGGAAATTCAGGAACTGAATTATTCCTATAACAAAATGGTTGATAATATCAACGAGCTGATCCAGTTGGTTTATGAGAAGGAGTTATCCCGGAGTCATACGGAGTTGAAGGCACTTCAAGCGCAGATTAATCCGCATTTTTTGTTCAATACCCTAGATGTTCTGTACTGGTCACTGTTGGATAGGGATGAAGATCAACTGGCAGAGTATGTTGTCGCCATGTCTGATTTATTCCGCTATACGATCACCGGCTCGAGTAAAGGGGGATGGGTGAAGTTACAGGATGAGCTGGAGCATGTAAAGCGATATTTGCTTATTATGAAGATGCGATTTGAAGATCGCTTGGAGTGGGAAATTGAGGCTCCTCCTGAATTTTCGAATGTGGAGTTACCCCGACTGTTGCTGCAGCCCCTTGTAGAGAATGCCGTATTGCATGGGGTCGAGAGCAAGATTGAACCGGGATGGATAAAGCTAACGGTTGCTGGAGATGAAGAATGGGTCACCATTACGGTGGAAGATGACGGGATGGGAATGGACGAGGAGATGCTGAGCTCTCTTGTGGAAGGGCTGGATAGCGGAAAGGTATCTTCTTCAAAAGATTCCGGTGTCGGAATCGCTAATGTGCATAGAAGGCTTCAACTATTTTTTTCGAGAGAGAATGAGCAGGGTGCGGCAATGACCATCGATAGCCAAAAAGGTCAAGGCACCCGTATAAACATCAAAATTCCTGTTCGAGGAGACAAAATGTCATGAGAAGCCGAACAATTCTTATTGTCGACGATGAACCGAGATCTAGAGAAGGAATGAAGAAAATACTAGAGGTGTGGGCAGCCGGTCATTATGAAATCCTTACGGCAAGCAATGGGATCTCGGCTATTGAAATTTTGGAGGAAATACCAGTGGAGCTCATGATATCGGATATCCGCATGCCGGGAATCAGTGGTCTTTCTTTAGTTAGTCAAATAAGGGATAAAAAAATACAGCGTCAGCCATCCGTTATTCTCATCTCCGGTCATGCCGAGTTCGAGTATGCTCAGCAAGCGATTCAGTTGTCCGTAGTTGAATATTTGCTCAAGCCAGCCAGCCGGGAAAAGCTAATCGCATCTGTGGAGAATGCCCTGAAGGCAGGGGAGGAGCAGGAACATATCGGCTTCATGCGGAAGATGGCCGATCCACAATTAATGGCCATAAGAGATGAAGATGCCGCATTAAGCGATCCGGTCCGTCAGGCGATAGACTATGTGGAAATGCATATAGAAGAGGCGATCAGCCTGCAGGAAGTAGCCGGACTTGTTCATCTGAACGGGAGCTATTTCAGTTCTCTTTTCAAGGAGCAATGCCAGATGAATTTCAGCGAATACGTCGCCCGTAGAAAATTGCAGAAAGCGAAGGAATTACTGCTGAAAACGAATCTGCCTATAGCGGAAATTGCCAGCCTTACGGGTTACCAGACGGTTAAATATTTCAACAAGCTGTTCAAGGAATACGAAAGAATGAGTCCAGGGCAGTATCGTTCTTCCATGAGGAATGGTATAGAAGCGAATATCCAATAACGGCTCGGCAAGGGGGGGATATCTACGAAAAGGATCGGATTATCCATTACCCTTTTCTTAACATTGTTGTTGATAACAACTGCTTGCAATGGGGATAAGGGGAATAGCAGCAAGAGCGACGGCGAGAAAATCACTTTAAAAATGATGCATCTATGGCCGGATAGCAATAACTCCGCGCAAAACAAAATGGTAAAAGAAATCATCAGAGAATTTGAAGAAGCTAATCCGAATATCACCATCAAGACGGAAGTTCTTGAAAATGAGCAGTATAAAAGTAAACTGAAGGTACTTGCCGCTTCCAACGATCTACCGGACATCGGATTCACCTGGGCAGCAGGCTTTATGGATCCTTATGTTAGGGGAGATAAGTTTGCATCCGTGGACGATCTTTTACAGGATGAGTTGAAAGGGAAATTCGTAGCTGGTACGACGGAGGGGTACTCCTTTGATGGGAAGACGTATGCCCTTCCTGTCGAACTAAACATAGTTCCGGTCTACTATAATAAAGAAATATTTTCAGAATTTAATCTGCAGCCTCCCCAAACCTTGGATGATCTCAAAGCGATCATTCGAACACTGAATAACAATGGCATAACACCGGTTACTCTTGGAGGCAAGGACGGTTGGCCGGCTTCCTTCTGGTACATGTATCTAGCTGATCGTATTGGGGGACCTAACCTGATGGATAAAGCTGTTGCGGATCAGGACTTCACAGATCCTTCCTTGCTAGAGGCTGCAAGACAAGTGCAAGAATTGGTAAACCTGAACACATTCATCAAGGGCTACAACGGATTATCCAATGATGAAGCCAAGGTACAGTTCATGAACGGAAAGTCAGCCATGTTCGTTACAGGGACTTGGGAGCTGCCAGATTTCACGACCACAACAAATATAGCCCAAGAATTTAAAGTCAACATCGGTTATTTCAAGTTCCCGACAGTTGAAGGCGGCAAAGGCAACGTGGATGATTGGGTCGGTGGTCCGGGCACTGGATTGTTCGTTTCCAAAAATTCTAAGCATGCTCTGGAGGCTAAAGAATTCGTGAGCTTTTTCGTTCAAAAGTGGGGAGAGCATTCTGTTGTCAATGCAGGCGTAATCCCGGCTACCAAAGTAGATACTGCGGCCATCAAGCTACCGCAAATGTTCATTGATCTATTAAACGAGTTAAATAAGGCTAATAAAGTAACTCTTTATCTGGATACACAAATGAAGCCAGTCGCATCTACCATACACATGAATCAGATTCAGGCATTGTTCGGTGAAGCCGTCACACCAGAAGAATTCATCAAGAAACAGGATGATGCGCTAAAAGCGGATAAGTAATGATCAGAAATATAAACAGAGTCATGGAGACACCGAGGGATTGATCCCTTGATGTCTCTTTTTTTGCGCTCTATAGAACTGAATCTAAAAATAGTGGAAGTTTTCCTAAAGAGGGTGACCTTATGCTTAAGGATTGCAGGATCTATAATTATGTATGCGGTTACATAAAACCGAAGTGATAATACAAAAGGGGAGGCAAAGATATGAAAAGTATGAAACGTAGTTTAGTGGGGCTCTCTACATTGCTCGTGATGTCATCTGCTCTCGCAGCATGTGGTGGGAACTCGAATTCTAATTCTAATTCATCTAGCTCAAGCCCAACGACTGCACCAGCAGCCAACGCTACCGAAGCTCCATCAAAAGGAACAGGTGAGAAAGTCACTATCAATCTCTGGAGCTTTACAGATGAGATTCCTAATATGACCAAGAAGTACATGGAAACTCATCCGGACGCGAATGTTGAGTTCAAAACTACGGTTATTGCAACCACTGATGGTGCTTATCAGCCTGCTCTTGATCAGGCTCTGGCAGCTGGTGGAAAAGATGCCCCGGATATTTTTGCAGCTGAATCAGCATTTGTGCTCAAGTATACACAAGGCGATGCATCCAGCTATTCGGCCAACTATTCTGACCTGGGCCTTGACGACCAAATGGTTAAGGACGCTGGTATCGCTCAATACTCGGTTGACATCGGTAGCCTAGACGGCAAATTGAAAGCCCTCGGCTATCAAGCGACTGGCGGTGCCTTCATCTATCGCCGCTCCATTGCGAAGGATGTTTTTGGAACCGATGATCCAGCCACTATTAAAAATGAAATTGGACCAGGCTGGGATAAATTCTACGAAGCAGCCGCGAAGCTGAAAGCTAAAGGATACGGCATCGTTTCCGGCGACGGAGATATCTGGCATCCAATTGAGAACAGCTCGGACAAGGGTTGGATTGTTGATGGCAAGCTTCATATCGATCCGAAGCGGGAAGAGTTCCTTGATCTCTCTAAAAAGTTAAAAGACAATGGCTACCACAACGATACAACGGATTGGACGGAAGCTTGGTACGCCGATATGTCCGGTGCCGGCGCTCAACCGATCTTCGGTTTCTTCGGTCCTGCTTGGCTCATCAACTACGTGATGAACGGTCAAGTAAAAGACACGAATGGCGACTGGGCGGTTTCCGAACCACCGACAGGCTTCTTCTGGGGTGGCACTTGGCTGCTTGCCAACAAAGACGTTACCAAGGACGAAGCCAAGAAACAGGCTGTTGCAGACTTTGTGAAGTGGGTTACACTCGACACCTCCGAAACGGGACTCCAATATTACTGGGCTAACGGTACGATGAAGGAAGGCGAGCAAGGTACGAAGGACAGCGTTGCTTCCTCCGTTGTCATGTCGAAATCAAACGGCGAAGTTCCATTGCTCGGTGGTCAGAACATGTTCGACGTATTTGTACCGGCCAATGCAAACGCTTCAGGTAAAAACTTGACCCAGTACGACGAAACAATCAACAAGCTCTGGCGTGATCAAGTACGTGAATACACCGCGGGTAACAAGGACCGTGCCAAAGCGATCGAAACCTTTAAGCAACAAGTCAAAGACCAACTTGGCATTGAAAGCGAATAAGAAGGATTCGGAGGGGCGGGGGAGTAATCCCGCCCCTTCATATCAACTAAAGAGGTGAGAGCATGCGCCGCAAAAATGTGAACTATTCGAAATACGGTTATATTTTTACCTTTCCGTTTGTCCTGGCATTTCTGATTTTCTCACTGTATCCCATTTTATATACCGCAGTCATTGGATTCACCGATATGAAAGGAATAATACCAAAACCGATCCATATTCTTGATAATCCTTTTCAAAACTTCAAAGATCTTCTCTTTGATAATCCTTCGTTCCGGAAGTCTTTGATCAACACTGGATTGCTCTGGATTACTAACTTCGTTCCCCAGATGCTTCTCGCGCTCTTGCTAACGGCATGGTTCACGAATAAGCGTCTCAATATAAAGGGACAAGGCTTGTTCAAGGTTCTGCTCTATATGCCTAATATCATCACAGCAAGTACGATTGCCGTGTTGTTCAGCACTTTATTCGCCTATCCGATGGGTCCTGTAAACAGTTTGTTTCAAATGTTGGGATGGACCGACGCTCCGGTGTTCTTCCTGCAGGATAAGACGACAGCACGGGGCATTGTCGCATTCATCCAGTTCTGGATGTGGTACGGCAACACCATGATCGTCCTGATTGCTGGCGTTATGGGTATAAATCCTGCTCTCTTCGAGTCTGCATCGATTGACGGGGCTAACGGGTTTCAAACCTTCTTCCGCATCACACTTCCGAGTCTGCGTACGATATTGCTGTTCACACTGATTACATCGATGGTGGGTGGTTTGACCATGTTCGATATTCCGCAATTATTCCTTGCGGGCGGGCCGGACGATTCTACGCTTACCACGTCCATGTTTATCTACGGGCAAGCATTCAAGGGCAGCTATATGTACAATCGTGCTGCAGCAGCGAGCATGATTATGTTCTTGATTTCGGCAATATTGGCCGGAATACTGTTCTACGTGATGCGTGACCGTGATGCGTCAAGACTTAAAAAAATACAAAAACAAAAGAATAGAAAAGCTGCTATAGCAGACCGTGAGGGAGGTGTAACACATGGCAAATAATCAGAAAAGCGGAACCGTTAACCGAAAGATCAACAAGACAATTATCTATGTTGTTTGCATCTCTTTGGCGGTGCTCAGTATCCTGCCGTTTTGGATCATGTTTGTAAATGCCACACGCTCTACACCGGAAATTCAAAGCGGACTTTCTCTGCTTCCTTCGAGCCACATGATGAGCAACCTACGAGTGTTGCTCGATAAGAGCTTCGATCCGCTTCAAGGGTTCCTGAATTCATTTATTATTGCCAGTTCTGCAACCCTCTGCACAGTCTATTTCTCGTCCTTGGCGGCCTATGGGCTCGTCACTTACAGCTGGAAGCTACGGGGGCCATTTTTTACCTTCATCATGTGCGTGATGATGATTCCCTCCCAAGCGAGCGCAATCGGATTCTATCAGTTCATGTATAAATTACATTGGACCAACAATTTTCTTCCGCTGATTCTACCAGCAATTGCTGCACCTGCGGTGGTATTTTTCATGCGTCAATACTTGCTCGCAACTCTGTCGATAGAGATCGTGGAAGCTGCACGTGTAGATGGGTCTGGTGAATTCTTCACTTTCAACCGGATTATCTTACCGCTGATGATGCCGGCAGTAGCAACACAAGCCATCTTTGCCTTTGTGGCTAACTGGAACAACCTGTTCATGCCGCTGATATTGCTGACACAGAAGGAGAAATATACTATGCCAATCATGGTAAGCTTGCTCCGAGGTGATATCTACAAAACGGAGTTCGGCTCGATCTATATGGGTCTGGCTTTGACGGCTTTACCGTTGTTTATAGTTTACTTCTTGTTATCCAGATACATTATCGCGGGCGTGGCACTTGGTGGTGTCAAAGAATAACCCCGGTAAGCTGGCTTCGAATAAGGCAGCACCGTGGAACCAATCAATTCCAATCTAGGCCTGTTGATTAGCTAAATTATAGTTATGGAAATGTGAGAACATTAGCTGAAAATACTTTAGGAGCGCCTTAGTGTACCTTTTTTTGAAATATCAGAAAGTATAAGTTTCACATGTCTACTCATGTTCTGATATTTCTCGCAGAAACGGAACCGTCCCTATAAGGACGGTAAAATCCATTTCTGCTTGGCTAATCAACAGGCGTAATCTCAATCAGGAGGAGAGTCCTATTATGGCAACAAAAAATGAACCGTTAGTTACCCATCTCTATACAGCCGATCCCTCCGCTCATGTATTTGAGGGCAAGCTGTATATTTACCCATCCCATGATATTGACCATGATGGACCTACGAATGATAATGGGGACCAATATGCGATGGAGGATTATCATGTATTTTCCTTGGAAGATCCTTCATCCCCCTGTGTAGATCACGGAGAGGCGCTTCATCTTCGGGATGTGCCTTGGGCTTCGAAGCAAATGTGGGCGCCCGATGCCGCGTACCGGCAGGGGACGTATTATTTGTTTTTCCCGGCCCGGGACAAGGAGGGTGTTTTCCGTATCGGAGTGGCTACGTCAACTTCTCCGTCTGGTCCTTTCCAGGCTCAAGAAAGCTATATCGAAGGGAGCTTCAGCATCGATCCAGCCGTATTCGTGGACGAGGATGAAAGAGCCTACATGTATTTTGGCGGCTTATGGGGCGGACAATTAGAAAAGTGGCAAGACGGTATTTTTCAACAAGATGCGGTAGAAAAGGGCCCAGAGGAACCGGCTTACGGTCCTTGGGTGGGCGAGCTGAGTGAAGACATGCTGTCATTCAAATCTGACCCTCAGGAGATCTCCATTATTGATGAAGAAGGGAACTCAATCCTTGCGGGTGATGAAGACAGGAGATACTTCGAGGGTCCATGGATGCACAAGTATAAAGGGAAATACTATCTCTCGTACTCTACTGGCACAACCCATAAGATCGTCTACGCGGTGAGTGATAAGCCTTGCGGACCTTTTGTTTTTCAAGGAACGATCCTGAATCCAGTCGTTGGCTGGACGACCCATCATTCTATCGTGGAATTTAACGAGAAATGGTATTTATTCTATCATGACGCATCGCTTTCTGGCGGCGTGGACCATAAACGCAGTATGAAATTCACGGAACTCCATTATGAAGAAGACGGCAGAATCCGGCCGGTAGAGCTTTAATCGAACGACTCGACCTTTCTATGAGTTCCTTATGAAGACCTACTTAAGGATGTCTTGAAGCTAATACTTCAGAGACATCCTTATTTGTCTTTTCATTTCTGTCAGAGCCTTTTGATTTTAGAAGGCAAACCCATTATCTAATATTGTATTCATTTTACAGGGGCTATCGCCCTATGGAGGGCAGATGTATAATCATGGAATAAAGCGCAAAGGATTTGAAGCGATGAAATTATATTTGTTTATTATTCAAGCCTTTTATTTATTATCGCTAATTCCCTAACACGAGTGGAAATTGGATTAACCGTCCAGTTCCCTTCGTGTTTTTTGCTCTGCACAGCATCATATAATCATCTCTCTTGACAATCATGTATTGAAAATCTAAAAATGAGTGGAAGAAACAATAAAAAATTCAATTAGGTGGGAGGGAATGGATTGGCACGATATTCATTAAAGCAGGTATTAAAAAAAGTTGTTCCATCATCATTGAAGTATAAGCTTTTCGTTGCATATTTCTTATTGCTGCTTATACCTCTATCATCCATTAACCTATATAACTTCTACACCGCTGAAGAAAAGATGTGGTTAAAAAATAGTGAACAAAGCCAAAGCTCATTAGAAAAGATTCGGCAGGAGTTAGAAGATTATATGGGTATTGCTGCAAAAACAATGATATTGATTGAACAAGACCCATCCACAGAACAAAGATTGAAGCACCCAGAGCAATATACCTATCTTGAACGGAGAGACGAGATTGAAGCACTTCTCAATGGATTTATGATCAGTTTGTTTCTCTCTGCCCCCCCTGTGTTCTACACCATCTCAGATCTTAAAGACAATGTATTCTTAACGTATAGTCCACTGAACAATGACAATCAATCAAAGACCATGATGGCGATGTACTCGGAGATGCTCTCCAACAACGAAACTTACAGATGGCAAAGAGAGGTGAATTATGTAAACCGAGACTATACAACGAGTCTGGATATATTGTCCCTATACAGTGTTCTTAAGGACAAATCATTAAACCCTTATGCTATCGTGCGTATAGGTATAGATTATAGGCAATGGATTTCTAAAATGAAGAAGAATTCAACGCAAGGTGAACATTATTTGATCATGGACAAGAATGGCGAGATCATACTTACGACTGGAAGTAGTGATCAAGTTAATGGTGCTCAGCTATTTGAGAAAATGAAAACGATTACTTCCACAAAAATAATGGATAAACAATTTGCTTATCATTATAGTTACGTTCCAAAACTCGAATGGTATTTAGTCCGCATGGTACCGCTTGATACCTTGTTTGCAGAAACCAATCAATTGAAACGTTCATTTTTCTGGACTTTTACCATACTGACCGTATTGTTTGTCATGGTGACATTCTTTATTTCATCTAGTGTGAGTCGTCCTCTAAGGGAATTGCAATTGAAAATGCGACAACTGGCGAAGACGAATCTTAAAACGCGGTTAGATGAAGAGCGCTTTGATGGAGAAATACTAACCCTTGCACAAAGCTTTAACTCGATGGTAGTGGAAATTGAAAGTTTGATTTCTAAGCTCAAGATAGAGGAGCGGCAAAAGGAGGCTGTCCGATTTCAAGTTCTGCTCTCACAGATGAACCCTCACTTTTTATTAAATACTCTAAATACAATAAAGAGTATGTCTGTTATTCCGGAGGAACAGCATAAGGTCCATGAGGTATGCATCGCACTGGGCAGAATCCTTGAGACAAGCCTGAATACCGACGTTGATATGATTTACTTGGAAGAAGAAATGAGTATGATTCAAGCTTATTTTTTGATCCACCAGCAACGTTTTGGAAGTCATATTCAAATTAAATATGAATGCGAGTCTGATCTGAACCACACGCTTGTTCCGAAATTTAGCATACAGCCGCTTGTGGAGAATGCAATTACACATGCCTTTCAGACGATTGCAGAACCTGTCATTACAGTGCGAGCTAGTAAGCAGGAACAGAATTTAGTGATAGAGGTTTCTGATAACGGAATGGGCATAGAGAAGGCAGGGGCTATCAAATCTTTAAGACGGCGTAAAGGGATTAGTATCGACAATATTAAAGAGCGATTACAACTTTTGTTTAAGGACAAAGCGAAGTTCTCAATGGTCTCTTCTGAGCAGGGGACAACTGTTCAATTGACTATTCCATATCTGCTATCAGAGCCGTATCGAAAAGGAGAGAAATAACATGTGGAGAACACTTCTTGTTGAGGATGAGATACATTCATTAAGCTACTTAAGAAATTTTATTTCATGGGAAGAGGAAGGCTTTTCGATTGTCGGAGAATGCCACCATGGGCTAAGTGCATTTGAGTTTATTAAAGAGCACCAACCTGATTTAGTCATATGCGATATTATGATGCCTGTAATGGACGGTATTACACTTTTGAAAACTGTTCGTGACAATGGCTATAATTGCAGGTTTATCATGTTAACTTGCATGAGTGAATTTGAGTATGCGCAACAAGCAATCGAGCATGGTGCGTCAGGATATATTCTGAAGTTATCTTTAGAACGTGAGAAGATGCAGGCACTATTAAAAAAATTGAATAAGGAACTGCAACAAATGAGGAAGTTAACGATGATCGAAAAGATTTTACCGGAAAGCAAGCCGACTAATACTAAACAGACCTTCACGGATCACCCTGAAATCAATAAGATCATGAATTATATATATCAAAATTACAAAGACCAAATCACGCTGAAAGAAATGTCCGCTTATATCAATATGAATCAGAATTATGTAAGTGAATTGTTTAGTAAAAAAACAGGCCATTCGCTTATTTCTTTTGTCCAAAAGGTGAGAGTGGAGAAGTCCATAACCTATTTATGCGATACAGATTCGTCAATTTCGCATATTTCAGAGTTATGCGGTTTTATAAATGTAAATTATTACATACGAGTTTTCAAAAAAATTATGGGGGTAACGCCAAGTGAATATCGGAGATCCACAATCATGCCCTATAAAAAATAAAAAACGTAAACACGAAAAATGTGTAATTTTACACGAAATCTGTTTCTGTGAACGCGCTTACTCCGGTGATATGCTTTAGCTGTAAAACTTAACTTAGAACACGGAGGGGTTAATGTGAAGACAAGAAAGAGATATTCTGCACCTGTAGTGTTACTAGCTATCACCCTAGTACTAGCAGCATGCGGTAAATCAGGGGACTCTAGTACTAGCATCAATGCAAGTGATAGTCCATCTAAGCCTTCGAGTAGCGCTGTTTCAGAAGAGCCTGTAAAACTAACATTCTGGGGCTCCGTTCCAGAAGAAGCGGGTCCGCAAGAAGCAGTAGATGCTTGGAATGCAGAGAACCCGAAGATTCAAGTGGAGTATATTCGATACGTAAATGACGATAGTGGAAATCTTAAGCTGGATACAGCATTGGTAACGGGGCAGGATGTAGACCTTTATGTGAATTATAACAAGGGGTTTCTTGGTAAACGTGTTGACAGTAAGGCTGCTCTTGATTTAAGTCAATTTAGCGATTATGACATTTTGGATGCCATGGGTCCTGAGGCGGCAGATTGGCAAGTTAACGCTAAATTTTATGGCATACCAACAAGTAAAGGAAATAACTTTATTTTTCTTAATAAAAATGCTTTAGACGCAGCAAATTTACCAATTCCTCCACTGGACTGGTCCCAGAATGATTTACGTAAATATGCGAAGGTGTTGAAACAAGATTTTGAATATGGCTATGCACAATTTGATTGGTACTATTATATGCAAATTGACGGCACCTTCCAAAATGCGATCGCTGAAAATAAAACTTCGAAATTTGATGCCCCAGAGGTCAGAGAAAGTCTGCAAAATTGGCATGCCATGATGCATGAGGATAAATCAATTCCAACCTATGGGGATCAAAGTGCTTCTAAAATGGCTGTGGATGCAATGTTCTTAACTAAAAAAGCAGCTATGCTTGGCGCCGGTGGCTGGATTTTTAGATCATCTAACAATCTGACAGATTATCCTCGGGATTTCAAAATTGCTTTTGCCACTATACCAAGTGCAGTAGATAAACAATCGAATTTCAAAATTGAAGGCGGCTTAGGCGATGTGGTTTCTATTAATGCAAATTCAGAGCATAAAGAAGAAGCTTGGGCCTTTCTAAAATGGTACGCGGATGTTGGTTCGCAATATTTGGCAAAGGGAGGAAGAATTCCAGCCTCTAAGCATACGGATTTGGATCAAACTGTTAAATTGATGACAGCTGGCATGGAGGATCTTTATGACATGGACTCGCTAAAAGCAGTTGTACTCGGGAACAGTCCTAAATATATCAACAGCATTGACCGTAAAGTATCGGATATGAGGAAGGAAGAAATAGAACGTTATTTCCTAAAAGAGAAAAGTCTAGACGAAACAATTAAAAGTATCGTTAAGAGACATAATGAATTATTGGCCCAGTAACAATTGATAGATTTCTGGAGGAAGCATTCAGGGATTCAGGGAATCTTCCTCCACCTACTCGGAGGTACTTCTATGAAGTGGAATTATAACTTAAAGCAGAAGCTGGCAGGATACCTATTTATCACACCGAGCATGATCGGCATTATATTTTTCTTTTTGGTGCCTGCATTATTCTCATTCTATTTGATGTTTACGGACTGGACTTATATGAGTGGAAAATCACCCGAATTTATAGGTATAGATAATTTTAATAGATTATTTAATGATGGGTCCTTTTATCGATCAATTAAGAACACTTTTATATTTGTTATGAGTGTGCCCGTATCCATGTTTATTGCGTTTTTTATTGCTTATTTTTTAAATCGCAAGGTTTACTTTCAAAAGCTGCTCAGATCCATGTATTTCTTACCTTATGTCATGAACGGCGTGGCTATTGCATTTGTATGGATGCTGTTATTTGAACCCCAAAATGGTCCTATCAATGGAACGCTGAGAGCGATTGGTATATCTGACCCTCCTGGATGGCTGTCTACAACAAACACTTCAATTTACGCCATCGTTATTATCCAGGTTTGGATTATGATTGGCTACAACATGATTATTTATCTTGCAGCCTTACAGGAAGTATCACCAGAATTGCTGGAAGCAGCAAAAATCGACGGCGCTAAGTCGAATCAAATTGTAAGGCATATCATGTTGCCGTTAATCAGTCCATCTTCTTTTTTACTCCTAATTACTGGCTTTATAGGCGCGATAAAATCCTTTGGCATTATACAGGCGATTACTGGTGGCGGACCAGGGGATAGTACGACAGTCCTATCACTATATATTTATAAATCTGCATTTCGTTATTATGAGATGGGTTTTGCCTCAGCGGCGTCATGGGTGCTCTTTGCTTTTGTTCTCATCCTCATGCTTTTCAATTGGTACGCACAAAAAAAATGGGTGCATTACGGGTAAAAGGAGGCTAAACCATGAAAGCAACTGTTATAAATCATATTCTACAGAAACAAGCATCCGTTAAGAAACGGACGCGTCCAATAGAACTCCGAAAGCTAATTCCAACGGCCATTGCATTAATCTTCGGTGTACTTATGATTCTCCCGTTTATATGGATGCTTAGTACATCTGTAAAAACACCGTTAGAAGTGTTTGACTATCCGATTAAATGGATTCCGGATAAGTTTCAATGGAGTCATCATTACAATGTTTGGTTTGGTGAACAAAACTTTATTCAATATTATTCGAATTCATTAAAGGTGGCCGTTCTTTCAACGGTAGGTTCATTATTCGTATCAAGCTTAGCGGCATATGGATTTGCCAGAATTGAATTTAGGGGTAGAGATTCATTGTTTCTGTTGTACTTATCCATGATGCTTATCCCTCCCCAAATTTTATTCGTGCCAAAGTTCATTATGTTTAACGAAATGGGTATTTTTAATTCACATTGGGCATTAATCTTGCCTGGCATCTTCACCATCTTTGGCGTGTTTTTGCTTCGCCAGTTCTTTATGGGTATTCCGAAGGAGATCACGGAAGCTGCATTAATAGATGGGGCAGGCCACTTTCGGATATTCATTCAATTAATTGTACCACTAGCTAAACCAGCCATTGCCACACTTGCCATTCTGGATTTCTCGTGGAATTGGAATGATTATGAGAATTCACTAATATTTCTGATCGATAAGAATCTATACACGATACCGCTGGGGCTACAGAATTTTATTTTAGAAAATTCAATCGATTATAACGGTATGATGGCGGCAGCTTCAGCAGCGATCCTGCCTATGATAATCATATTTATAATTTTCCAGAAATACATCATTCAAGGTGTTGCCAATGCTGCGGTGAAAGGTTGAGGTGAATGTAATGAGGGAGGAAACCATTCAGATAGACATTACAGTAGTAGGAGGAGGTTTAGCCGGTGTCAACGCGGCGATCGCAGCTGCTCGTCTAGGACGAACCGTTGCACTTGTTCATAATCGTCCTGTTCTGGGTGGGAACTCCAGCAGTGAGGTGCGCGTCTGGGTCTGTGGGGCAACCGCGCATGGTAAACACCGTAATGCGCGAGAGACGGGTATCATGGGCGAATTGTTTATTGAGAATCAGTTCTGCAACCCGGATGGGAACCCTTATATCTGGGATCTAGTTGTAATGGAGGCAGTGAAAGCCGAACCGAATATCCGTTTGTTCTTAAACACTGATGTGCATGAAGTTGAAGCTGAGGGAGAAGCGGATCAGAGACGCATCTGCTCCGTCACAGGCTGGATGATGGGTTCCGAACGAAAAATTCGACTGAAAAGTGAAATTTACCTCGATTGTACAGGTGATGGGCTGATCGGATTTCTTGCTGGTGCTCAGTACCGATTGGGACGCGAAGCCCATAACGAGTACGGAGAGGCTTGGGCTCCTGAGAATGCCGACGATATCACTCTAGGCAGCACGATCTTGTTCTACACCAAAGATGCGGGTCATCCTGTAAAATATGTACCGCCAAGCTTCGCTAAAGATATTTTGCAAACAACGATTCCTATAACAAGGGTAATTCGCAGTGGTGATTCTGGTTGCGATTACTGGTGGGTCGAGTGGGGGGGCGAGCTAGATACCGTACATGAGAATGAGCGCATTCGGGATGAGCTATGGTCTGTCATCTATGGAATATGGGACTATATTAAAAATTCTGGCAAGTTTGACTCTGAAAATATGACGTTAGAATGGATTGGTGCGTTGCCCGGCAAACGAGAATATCGCCGCTTTATAGGCGATTACGTGCTTAATCAAAACGATATTATTGCACAACGAAGATTTGAGGACAGCGTCGCCTTTGGTGGTTGGTCGATCGACCTTCACCCGCCTCAAGGTATGTATTCGATAGAAAGCGGTTCGAAGCATTGGCATATGGATGGTAGCTATCATATTCCGTTTCGGTCACTTTATTCAATCAACGTCTCCAACTTGATGTTTGCGGGACGTAATGTGAGCGCAACGCATATTGCCTTTGGAACGACCCGGGTCATGGCGACCTGCGCAGTTATGGGTGAGGCAGCGGGAACAGGCGCTGCAATAGCGGTACAGCATGGGGGTTCGCCACGTGATGTCTATGAGATACATCTGGAAGAGCTAAGTCAGACACTGCTACGACAAGACGCTTCTGTCCTTGGTATCGTCAACCATGACGATCGTGATCAGGCGCAGAGGGCAACCATTTGTGCCTCAAGTACCCGAGTACGGCTTGCTGCAGAGAATCCATCGGACAAATTCGCGCTAGAGACAGATGCTGGCTTGCTGTTACCTGTTAATCCTGAGCTTTCAGAGTTGGAGTTGCTGCTAGACTCAGCTGGCGATACCAAGTTAACGGTAGAAGTATGGAGCACGGGAAGTCCGCAAAATTATGTACCTATTCAATTAGAAACATCGGCGACAGTAAGCGTTTCAGCTGGCGAAGCTCAGTGGGTGAGTTTCCCATTGTCTTGGAAACCGGGTACTCCGAGGAATGCATTCATTATTATAAAGTCCAATTCTTGTATTACCCTGCGCGTCGATGATCGTTACGAGACTGGCGTTCTAAGTTTCCGTAAAAACGATGGTGTGATGGAGACGAATACACTCACGGATCAGCAAGAGGATCAACTGTTGGTCATGTGGAGGACTAATGGACTTGAACGAAAGACTTTCTGCTTTCGCGCGTTTCCAGAGATAGAAGCCTATAGTGCGTATAAAGCGATCGACGGTTATCGTCGTCCATACGATGGTCCTCACGCTTGGAAATCGGAAGAACTGAGCTGTGGAGAAGAGGCCTGCCTAGAATTGAGCTGGACAGACAGACCTGTCGAACTGAATCAAGTACACATCGTCTTTAACGATGACGTAAATGAAGATCTAATTAATCTTCATCATCACCGTACTACGTTCGATACTATTCCGGAGCTTGTTCGGGATTATCGACTAGAAGCATTTTCGGAAGGAAAGTGGACTGTATTACATCGGGAAAAGGGGAATTACAAACGAAAAAGAATACATCGTTTGCCTGCTCCAGTCAAGGCAAGTGCGCTTCGCCTCGTCGTGGAAGCTTCAAATGGAGGTCGTTTTGCGGAAGTTGTTGAAGTTCGCGTCTACTCATAATCATTCATTACGTACCACTGGGAGGCGTTATTATGATTCAAGAAGAGTCATCGAATTATTCGAAACGAATTTGGTTCAACAAATCTGCAACAGATTGGAATGAAGCTCTACCTGTTGGAAATGGCAGGCTAGGAGGCATGATTTTCGGTGGTGTTCGAGAGGAAAGGATCGCACTCAATGAGGACAGTGTATGGTCAGGGCAACCGCATGAGAATGAAAATCCTTTGACGCAAATTTCGTTAGATCAAGTCCGCGACTTGCTATTCCAAGGCAAACACAAAGAGGCGCATGATCTTGCACATGAAACAATGCGCATTCCTAATAACCCGAATTACGGAAACTATCAGCCGCTTGGCGATTTGTTGCTCTCATTTAGGCTGCCAGAGGGTGAGCCGTCTAATTATGAACGGGAATTGGACTTGAATACAGCGATTACAACCACATCATACCGTTTCGGAGAAACTCATTTTTTACGTCGAGTATTCTGCAGCTTTCCGGATCAAGCACTTATCGTTAGGTTAGAACAGGAAGGGCAGCTTCTTCGAGATTATGCTTGCACGATTATGTTGGATCGGAAACAACCGGTTAAGCTAACGTTCGATGGCTGCGATACGCTCATGATGAGCGGGGAGTGTGAGGATGGCGGGGTTGGTTTTGAGGTGCAGCTGCGTGTCGTTCTAGAAGAGGGTTGTGTCTTCCCAGTTGAATCTGGCTTGCGCCTTGAAGGCTTTCGAACGGCAACTATATTTATGACCGCTCAAACTACTTACCGGAAGAGGGAACCTGCACTCGTTTGCCGAGAAGAATTGGATAAAGCAGTGTGCAAAGGTTACGAAGCTATCCGATTGTCTCACGTAAAGGACCATGGTGAGCTGTTCGAACGGGTTCAACTGCGCTTAGACGAAGGTGGGAAAGAAAACATACCCACGGATATTCGGCTAGAAGCATTTCGCCATGGAGAAATTGATCTCAGCTTGATTGCGCTGCATTTCCACTTTGGGCGATATTTACTCATTGCATGTTCGAGGCCTGGGACGCTTCCGGCTAATCTTCAAGGCATATGGAACGAGAGCTTTACACCACCCTGGTTCTCCGACTATACGATCAATATAAACCTGCAGATGAACTATTGGCTTGCAGAAACCTGCAATCTGTCAGAGCTTGCGGAGCCCCTTTTCACCTTTTTGGAGGCGTTACGCCCGGAAGGAAGACGAACTGCTTTGGAGCGTTATGGCAGCAATGGCATTGCATTCGGCGTTCGTACGAATCCTTGGCACACGACGACCCTTCGGAACTACGTGCATTTGCTGTGGCATGAAGGAGCAGCATGGCTGGCTTCACATATGTGGGAGCATTATTTATTTAGCGGTGATCTCGATTTTCTGCGACTGAGGGCTTATCCGTTCATAAAGGAGGCAACACTCTTTTATCTCGACTTTATGGTTGAGCACCCGGTTACAGGACACCTAGTATCTGGACCGACAACGTCGCCCGAGAATCAATATATCGCGCCTGACGGCACAATCGGAAGCCTTGATATGAGTCCAGCAGCTACGGTGCAAATTATTAACGAGCTTTTTGAACAATGCATTAAAGCTGGCCCCGTAGTTGGTGAAAACGAGGGTTTCTTGGAAATAGTTTCCCAGGCTAAGGAGAGGCTACCCCCTTTGCGTATCGGTAAGAAAGGACAACTGATGGAGTGGTCTGAGGATTATGTAGAAGAAGAACCAGGTCACCGTCATATGTCCCATTTGTACGGCCTTTTCCCAGGAACCAGTATTCATCAAGGGAGTCCAAATTTGATTGAGGCCGCGAGGCGTACGATTGAACTACGCTTGGCAAATGGCGGTGGTCATACTGGCTGGAGCTGCGCGTGGTTGATTAATCTATTCGCACGTTTAGAGGACGGAAACCAAGCGGAAACTATGATTGAGATGCTGTTGCGGCACTCTACACAATTCAATCTCTTAGACGTTTGTCCGCCATTTCAAATTGACGGTAATTTCGGCGGATCAGCAGGTGTGGTTGAAATGCTGCTGCAGAGCACTTCCGATGAACTTGCTTTACTGCCTGCTCTTCCGGACTCGTGGAGCAACGGCTTCGTTTCAGGTTTACGCGCACGTGGAGGCTTCGAGGTTTCCATAACGTGGGAGGTAGGCTTGCTAAAAGAAGCGCGTATTGTTGCTTCACGTGAACAACAATGTTTTATTCATGCTACACAAGCTTTCATTATTGATGGCGAAGCTGCAACAATACAACGACTTGCCCCGAATCGAGTTTATGCAGAAGTGAGCGCAGGGGCTTGCTTGATTATCCGCGCCGAATAATTAGACATATGAACAGACAGAGAAGATCACTTATTGTCCTGTAAGGTGATCTTCTTGGGTTCTTCAAAAGAGGAAACGAATTTGAATTTTAACTTAGCTATGGATGTAGCTTTTTATTATGATCAACTTTATGTAAGCGCATACTTTTAACGGTAGATCAACTGAAGGGAGTAGATCTCTAGCATGGTTAAAAAGATATTATTTCAATTCATGCTGTTTTCATTGTTGTATTTCTCAATTTCTGCGGTTAGTTTTGCATCTTCCATTGTAATTGATAATGGGGATGAAGGGTATGAGGAGAACGGTAAATGGGAGAAGAGTGGTGTGCTGGGTTATAAAGGTTCTGGATCAAGATATACAACCGAACCAGGGAGTTGGGCAAAGTGGACCCCGAAAATTCAGAATCCAGGAGAGTACGAAGTATTTATCTACAGCCTTGTCAATGCCGCTAGTGAGAGTAACGTCGAAATTGAGGTTGTACACGAAAATGGAACGGATCTTATATTTCAGAATTGGAAAGCTGGGACGCCAGGTTCATTAAGTTCATCAGGTTGGGTTAGTCTAGGGGTTTATACTTTCACCGAAGAGAATTCGGGATATGTAAAGATAACTAAAAACTCAAAGGATCGGAATTTATATACACGGGCGGATGCAGTGAGATTTGAAGATTTGAATCCTCAGGTACCAGAGGAGCCAGAAGTAGTACCATCAGCGACCTATTATATTGATCCTTTTAATGGAAATGATTTAAATACTGGAACTAATGCGGATGCTGCATGGCAAACTCTTGAAAAGGTCAATTCTGTTGTTTTCCAGCCAGGAACTAAGCTTCTATTTAAAGCTGGAGGGTATTGGAAGGGACAGTTGAAGCCTCAAGGATCGGGTAGTGATGGAAACCCTATCATTATTGATCGATATGGAACAGGCAATAAACCTATTATTGATGGAGATGGAATAATTGATGAGGGGGTAGTACATCTTTTTAATCAGGAGTATTGGGAAATTAATAATTTGGAAATTATCAATGACGCTCCAGAAGCGGCGAGTAGGTACGGCATTTATATTCAAATTGACAATGAAGATAGTGAGAATCCTTTAACAGCAGATCATATTTATGTTAAGGATTGTTATGTGCATAATGTTAAAGGTGATAATCGGAGTCCCCATACAGGGGTAGGCATATTTTATTATGTGACAAGTGCGGATACCTCGACTTTTAATGATATTTTAATCGAGAATAATACAGTTAAAACCGTTGACCGATCGGGAATTATTCTGAGAAGTCCAGATGGAACATTTAGTACGAATGTAGTGATTAGAAGCAACTTTGTTGAAGACATAGGCGGAGATGGGATCGTTGCAAAAACGAGTAAAGCGCCTCTAGTAGAATACAATATAGCAAAGGATACCTCAGCAAGAGCTAATAATGCTAACGTTGCGATATGGACCTGGTACACGGAGGATGCTACCGTTCAATACAATGAAGCCTATGGCACAAAACGTCTGCCTAATAATTTAGACGCCCATGGTTTTGATAGTGATTTTAATAATCGTCGGAATATCTTCCAATACAATTATAGTCATGATAATGGCGGGGGCTTTATGCTTATCATTAACGCTACTGAAGGCGGTTATAATGATTCTACTATTGTTAGATATAATATTAGTCAGAATGATAAGGCAAAGGTAATTGAATTATTAGGTGATAATACGAATGCTCAAATTTACAATAACACTATCTATCTGGATAGCTTATCCAACGCATTGATGGTACGAGTTAGTAACTATTTCGGCATTCCGAAGTCAGCAAGCTTTTATAATAATATATTTTATAATTTAGGAAGTGGCAGTTATGAATTTCCTAAAGTAGAAAACTTTTTGTTTGATACCAATATCTTTTATGGCATGTCGCCACCGGTTTCAACAGAGGAAGCGGACATTACTGTCATAAATTCGGTATACGGTGATCCAAAGCTGGTGAACCCTGGTTCTGGCGGAATGAACATCGATTTTGGCGATCCGAACAGACTTAGTGGGTATAAGCTACAATTGGATTCATCTGCGATCAACGCTGGTCTAGTTATCGAGAACAATGGAGGAATCGATTTCTGGGGAAATTCATTGTACAATGGGCAGCCGGATATTGGGGCATTTGAATATCATCCCGAGACTAACAGTGGGTCAGGCAACAATGGCAACGGAAATACGGGATCAGGAAGCAATATCATATATGTTACCCCAACTCTTCCGCCCTCTAGTAAAGATGCTTCACTTTATATACCAAAAGATACTGAGCTTCGGAAAGATTCTATGAAGGATGGAAATAAAGCAGTAAATGTCGTGATTGATAGTAGTCGACTAGCTCGAAAATTAGCTGATCTAAGCGTTAAGGATAAACCCACACTAACAATCGATATACCAGGGGGGCATTCATCGGTCGCTGTTCAATTACCACTGTCTATATTGTATAACAGTCTTAAAGATAATTCAGAAACTGTGATAACTGTAAAAAGTGACTTAGGTTCATTCGATTTTCCGCTTGAAATATTGAAGCGCAAAGAAATCGAGGCTGTGAATGCTTCTGATACAGGTGCCGCTCTGATCGTCCGTATGGATAAGAATAATACACAGATGACACAGCAGTTTGATCAAGCGTTTGCCAATCAAGGATTAGGTCGTTTAAGCGATATTTTTGAGTTCAAAGTATTTCTTAAATCTAATGATAAAGTAGAAGAAATTCGTAACTATGGCGACAAATTTATTACACAAGTGCTGAAAGTAAATAAAGCTATTAAGAATACTTCGCGAGTTACTGCAGTTGTTTACGATCCGGTTAGTGGGAAATTGAAGTTTATTCCATCGTTCTTCACTGTGAAAAATGATCAGACAGAAGTGGTGATTAACAGCAATACAAGTAGTTTGTACACCATTGTTCAATACGAGAAAGTATTTGAAGATATGGATGGACACTGGGCAAAAAGGGATGTGGAGAGCTTGGCTGCCAAAATGGTTATCCAAGGAACAACAAACCGCTTGTACTCACCAGATATGCAGGTTACACGTGCACAGTTCGCAGCTCTTCTCGTAAGGGCACTAGGATTGTCTTCGGATTTCGTTTCTAATGCATTTGCGGATATTACTTCTTCAGTGTGGTATGCATCAGAAGTCAATGTCGCTGCGAAATATGGCTTGGTTCAAGGAACGGGTGAAGGTGAATTCGATCCTGATAGCCTTATCACGAGAGAGCAAATGGTCGTTATGATGATGAATGCTGTTCGATTAATCGAGGGGGATGGGGGAACCGAAGTATCCAGTAATATTCCTTTTGAAGATAAAGAACAGATATCAGACTATGCATACGGTGCTATAGGAGCTGCTTTAAATGAAGGCCTGATAACTGGAAGGACGGCAACAACCTTTGCTCCACAAGACGCTGCGACACGTGCTGAAGCTGCTGTCCTCTTAAAGCAAGCCATGCAATATTTGAGGCTTATGAATTAAATTAATTATCTGGAATATCTGAGTTAAAGGTTGATTTAATATCAACCTTTAACTTTGATGATCTAAAAATATTTAAAGTTCATTCCTATGTGAGAGGAGTGTTATCTTTGATGAAGACGTTCATTATACTAGTGACAGTTATTGTTGCTTTGCTATCCTTATTTCTTATTGCACCGTCTTCCAATAATGATGTTGAAGATATTCAAACCGTAGCGACAATGAATGGTGAACCGATTCAAATCCCAGAATTCATGCTTATTTTGAACAATAATTATGTTGCAAAAACATATAATTATTTTTCAAATAACTACGGTGTCAAAAATTATAAAGATTTTTGGACAACAGTCTATGGTAACGAAAAACCTATAGACTATGCAAAGAATTTGGCCTTGAAAGAGTTGATTAGAATAAAATCAGAACAAATATTGATGAAAGAGTATGGAGTGGCTAACGATATTTCTTATGGATCCTTCTTGAATGAACTTGAACAAGAAAACAAACGGAGAAAAATAGCAGTTGATAATAATCAGGTTATATACGGTCCGATTGAATATAGCGAGTATCAATATTTTTCACATGTATTTGCTAATCATGTTGTAGAGCTTAAGAAAAAACTTGAAAAAGAAACCTTTAATATTAATGAAAGCGACTTAAGAGCGTTATATGAAAATGTAAAAGAAGAGTACTTCATGGATTCATATCAAATAAAAGTAGAAAAAATAAGTATGAAAAAAAGTAAGAACGCAGACAAGGTAATGAAGAACTTGTTAACAAGTCTACAAAATGGATATTCTTTTAAACAATTAAGTAATGCTAATCAAGAGATCTTGTTTGAAACACAGACCTTCAATGAAACTACATCAAAAACGGATTATGATGTAAATCCACAACTTCTTAATGAAGCCAAAAAAATAAGCGTTGGTGAGATTAGTAATATTATAGAAGAAAATAACACTTTAACAATTATAAGATGCATAGAAAATAAAGATAGAGGTTTTCAAGAGTATGACAAAGTTAAGGAGCAAGTCAAAACCCAAATCATAGATGAAAAATATGAGGAACTGATTCATAATAAAATAGAACATGCGGATGTGGAAATTTCCGATGTTGTGTTTAATAATTTAATCGTAGAGCAGTAGAGAATTCTACAATGAAGATGGGGCTCAAATCAGGTTTGAATGGAATAAATGCTTGCGTTTTAGTTATATCGAAGTTATTATAGACTCCTAAAGTCTTTAATTGGTTTACTGAATGAAATATTCAAAGCGGTGGGCACCGACTCAGACGGAAGCAGATCTTCTTTCTGGATATCATCCGTGCGATCCGTTCTTTTTTTGGGAATATTACAGATAACACAAGTCCTTAATATCTTTAATGTAAATTGAAAAGCGAAAGGGAGAATTAGTATGACTCATGATTGTGTAATAATCGGTGGAGGACCGGCAGGTCTAAATGCTGCTCTGGTGCTAGGCAGGGCAAGAAAAAATGTGGTTGTTATTGATGAAGGACGGGCACGTAATAGGGTTACTCGAGAAACGCATGGCTTTCTTACTAGAGATTCTATAAGTCCAAGCGAATTTAGGAGGATTGCGAAGCAGCAGATTAGTGCTTATCCATCCGTTACTTTTGCGGAAGATACCGCCCTATCGATTACGGGAACCGATGGCGATTTTCAAATTACGACGGTTCAAGGTCAGACCTATAAAAGTAAAAAGGTGCTCTTCGCCATAGGGATGAAGGACCTCCCGATGGATATTAAGGGACTCTCAGACGTATATGGTAAAAGCGCCTTTATCTGCCCCTATTGTGATGGATGGGAACTAAGAGATCAGCCTCTTGTCGTAATTGTTAAGGGAGCCGATGCAACGCATATGGCTCAAGTGTTATCTGGTTGGACGAAAAAGATTACCATATGTGCTAATGGATCTGATGACTTGACGGATGCACAACGCGAAGAGTTAAATCAACATAACATTCCTGTCTACGACTCACCGATTCAGTCGATCGAATCTGACAATGGCATGGTGCAGCAAGTTGTGTTGAAGGATGGTACTAGCATCGTATGTACGGGGATATTTTTTAGACCGAAGCTTATGATCGGGTCAGATTTGCCACAAGCCATTGGTTGTGAACTCACAGAAACAGGAGCAGTCATCATCGATAATCTCGGTAAAACGAACGTTCCAGGCGTTTATAGTGCCGGTGATGCAGCAACACATCTTCATCAAGCCATTATTGCCGCTTCTATGGGCTCCTTAGCTGGGGTCGGCATTAACAACGAGCTGAATGAAGAGGAATGGCGTAACGTATGATGCTATTGTACAAAATAGTCTAATTCATTTATTCCCTTGAGCTGAATCTACATCCAGATTAATATAGAAACTAGCTATATTTATTCTGAGAGGGGTAGTTCAAAATAAAAATTGGATTCCTAATTGTTGATATGCAAAATCTTTTCTTACACGATCATATGGAGAAATTAAATGTAAGTGAGGCTTGTGAATACATTAATCATGTGTCTGGGTTACTTCGTGCGAAGGACCAAATCGTCATCCATATACAAGACATGGAAGGGGCGAATTCGGATACAGATCCAGAAGCAAGAAATAGTATACCGGAAATTACAGTAGCACCGACAGATATCCAGATGGCAAAAGAATATTCTAATGCTTTTTGGAAAACGGATTTGGAACAACTGCTACGTGAACATGGTGTTGAATTCATCATCGTTGCGGGATTCGCCGCAGAACATTGTGTAACCTTTACTATTAACGGTGCACAAGAAAGAGGCTTTCAAGCAGCCCTTTTACAGAAGGCAATCCTTAGCACACGGCCTGATGCTATTACCTCGATTTACCGTGATCGGCATATGATCTCTTACCCGGTGATCGAGTTTTTAATGGAGACCATTGGTTGAAATTCTACTAATAGAAGCTAATGAAAATAAATGGAGTTACGTATTAGATTACTAATATGTAACTCCATTTTATAATTGTAAAAAATACATATGGAGGTAATTAAGTTTGACTACTCACTACTATCTCAGTTGGTTTAATAATTTTTTTCCAGAGAAGCTGGTCCATTGTTTGCATGAGGATATACAAGACAGAAAATCGCTTGTTATGATTAGCTGAACCGTCTGGTTATACAGGTGAGCAAATTAACATTGATGATGTTTCTGAATGTACATGGTTAAATCAGGCTAACATTATTTTTGATGAATATCATTTCATTGATTATCGCATGCAGAAGAAAGAGGCCCAGCGATTAATTCACAACGCTTCTGTCATTTTTTTATGCGGTGGAGATCCTGTTTTGCAAAACGATTTTTTGGCGGATTATGAATTATCAAATGTTATTAAGAACAGCAATGCCGTTATAATGGGTGCCAGCGCCGGTGCGATAAACATGGCTGCAAAATGGTTATGCTTGAAAAACACTGGCAATGAAGTTGAAACAAGTACTATTTATGATGGTATTGGCTTTGATCATTTTGCCTATGAATCTCATTCTAAACGTGACTATGCTACGTTTGTTCAAGGTTACCTGTTCCCCTTGTCTGAAGAGATTGATGTTTATGCGGCAGAACAGGAGAGTGCAATGCGTGTAAAGGACGGAAAAATAGAAATAATGGGTCCTCTATATTTAATTTCCCACTCAAAGATTCAGAAATTGGTTGAGACGCTCTAATTAGGCTTACAGCGAATCATCTCAGGTTTTTAAAATCCCCAGGACTTATTGTTGGGCAAAAATGATAAATTTTTAGACCGCCTTCAATGGCGGTCTTTCTATGTCCGGCAGATGCTAGCTGCCCATTTTATTGAAGTAAGGGGCAGGATAACTCAGTAATTTCGCGAATAAGACGTTATAAGAAATCAGCGAGAAACTATAAGGAGCAGAAAACATGAAATGCCCTCACTGTAACAACGAATTAAATGAACTTCCTTTATGTTACGGAAGTGAAGCACCATATTATTTTTACACTGTACCAGAAGAGAAAAGAACAGAATTAATTAGAGATTTTTGTGTAATTGATGAACAGCATTTCTTTATTAGAGGACATATTGAAATACCAATAATTGATAGTAAAGAGAAATTTATATGGAGTGTTTGGGTTTCTCTTAGTGAAGAGAACTTTTTGAAATCTAATGAATTATTGCACGTAGAAGGAAGGGAAACTGAAGAACCTTATTTTGGTTGGTTATCGACTGAACTTTCAATATATCCAATAACTACATTATCGTTAAAGACAATGGTACATACACAAGAAGTTGGTGCTGTTCCGTTAATAGAATTAGAACAAACGAATCATCCACTTGCAGTTGAACAAAGAGAAGGAATTACAATGGAGAGAGTTAAAGAAATTGCTCATTTAATTAATCATAGTCTGTAAGAGAAGAATTTGAAAGAAAGTATGGTCGAAAAAGCTGCCGTGCCGACAGCTTATAAAATCGTATCTACGCCGCGTCGCCGCTCTCCTTGGTCTGCTAAGGGGTTTCGGTGAAACGTAATCAGCAGACAACCCCGCAAGGCTAAATCCTTTGGACTCGGTGCGTAATGTCGATTAAGCTAGCGGGGCGCATTAGTGGAATAGCGGTTGCTTCGGCAGCCATTTTTTTATTTGTTCAACTAACGGGCAGGTTAGTGAAACCACACAGTTTTCTCTAACGTATAATCATTATTCAAATTTTTCCAATATGGCTCATACAGAGGTGAACTTGGCTGGAGCATTTTTATGACTTGGTTCAATTGGCGTTCTCGATCGCTCTCATCTATTCCTTAGTGTCAATTCCATTCACCTATTTTTCTACACAAGAGATACACTGGGGTTATGAAATTGCTCCAGCCGGTTTAACTTGGTTTGTAGCTGTCAGACTGTCACAACCGAGCAGCATTCAGCGGTGGATAGTACGTACCGCCAGACGAAGAGAAGCACCTAATGAAGAAGACCATAGTCCTTCCCCACATTGATATTCCATACTTTCAATTAGGGAGGACAACGATGAAAAAGATTTTGTTGTTTCAAAAATGGGCCAAACCCATTCTCGTCATGTTGATTGGAGTTATTCCGATCATTGTGCTCAGCGGGTGTTCGACAGCATCCCAATCAAACTCGATTAATGCCGATTCAGCAGGGGTATTTAACCACTTTTTTATTTATCCATTTTCGATCTTGATCAAATTCTTCGCGAATGTATTTCACGGAAACTACGGATTATCGATCGTGCTGATGACTTTCATCATCAGACTCGCGATCATGCCGCTCATGATGAATCAAACCAAGAAACAAATGGACATGAAAGAAAAGATGGCCGTCCTCCAGCCGGAGTTAACTGCACTTAAGGAGAAGTATAAGAACGACGTCAGTGCGGATGCAAAAAAACAACAGCAAGTCGAGATGATGCAGCTCTACCAGAAGCATCAATTTAATCCCTTAAATATGGGGTGTTTACCGATGCTTCTCCAATGGCCGGTCACCCTCGCATTTTACTACGCCATTCGTCGTACCCCAGAGATTGCAGCGGACGATTTTCTGTGGTTTAGCTTGGGGAAAACAGATATGATTTTGCCGCTTATTGCCGCTGCGGTGTATTACGTTCAGTTCCGCGTGTCTCAATCCGTTTCAGCGCAGTATCAGCAAAATCAAAATAACCAAATGGCTTTCATCGGATTGTTGTCACCGATCATGATGGGTGTATTTTCTTTTCAGATGCCCGCCGCGTTACCATTATATTGGGCAGTTGGCGGTATATTCATTATCGTGCAAACGATCATACTCAATAAAATGTACACGAAGCCAAATGTAGTGAGTAAAAACTTACCCACCGGTGTAGAAGATTTATAAAATTGAACCAGGTCATAAAACAATACTAAACACAAGGCATCTGAGGCGCGACCTCAGATGCTCTGTTTTTTATGTTGGCGGCTCGTTAACGGGGAACATAGTTCAACATAATGAGAAAAATGAAAGGGCCATCCCACAAAAGGATGGCCCTAAAACTTACCGTTACAGACAGCGCGGAGAACCGTATCATAAATAACGATTAAGCTAATGGCAAACTATAGCTCAATAACACCAGAACGAAGCTGCCGACTTGAATCGGCAGCTTTGTTCTGCTAACGGGCAGTTTTGTACAAGAGAAAATGATAAAATGGAGGACTAAAAACATTGATACTGGCTATATCAGCCTTTGGGATGGAGATT
Organism: Paenibacillus sp. FSL R5-0475; assembly: GCF_038004585.1. Taxonomy (NCBI): domain Bacteria; kingdom Bacillati; phylum Bacillota; class Bacilli; order Caryophanales; family Paenibacillaceae; genus Paenibacillus; species Paenibacillus sp. FSL R5-0475. The sequence continues at coordinate 4,718,521 of NZ_JBBORK010000001.1, read as the reverse complement.
GGTATTACCATTTTTCAGATGGCGGCTACAAATTAATTGAGTGGTTAGAAATTCATGCTGAAGATGACTTGATAAAAACTGATTTAATTCAAATCCTAAAAAAAATACATGTTCCAGGTGAAGTAACTACCGACTCGATCATAATTTATGGTTATAAAAAAACTAATGAATTCATTGATTATATTTGAGTAATTGCGCCAACGGGTAGCGTTAGCTCAAATACGATTAGGTAGCCGTCAGTCAATGCGATCAGCTGCCTTTATTCAACTAACGGGCAGATTAACGCTATAAACCTTTTAGGATTAGTATGCTTAGGTAAAAGAAGTATTCTCATGAATTCTCTAATGTAAATAAATACAAATTCCACTTCAGTTAATCCATTTTCTATACATATTTTTAAGAGTATATTGAGGTAAATAAAGTGATTATTCACTTTGATAAATCCGAAATTGCTATGTCGGTATTATTTTATGGCTTCGTAAGGATTGCAAAACCATCGAAATATGGGAGTTTAAAACAGATGTTGTACCGTAGTTAGTTTTATGAAAGGAAGGTACAGGGGTGAGTATTTATTACGCTTCAAGCAAAGAGGATATCACTAAGGATGCACTCCAAGAGTTATTTCTTTCAGTAGAATGGGAGTCTGGCAAGTACCCAAACGAGCTTTTACAAGCAATCGGAGGATCTCATTCAATTGTTACCGCTTGGGAAGGAGGAAAGCTTGTCGGTTTAATAAATGCTTTGTCAGATGGTGTTTTAACGGTATATTTTCATTATATGCTTATTAATCCTAGTTATCAGAGTATCGGTATAGGTAAGGAAATGATGAATATAATGCTTGATAGATATAAAGGGTGTAAAACAAAAGTATTAATTTCTTATCCTCATGCAGTGGATTTCTATAATAAATTTGGCTTTAATACAGAGGATGGAGCTACACCAATGTTTATCTCAGAGTTGATATAATTGATGGTATAATTTTCATATACAAATAATTACATAAATTAGATCCTTATAAAAAAGGGGAATGAGCAATATGGCAAATATCGAGCACTTGCAGACCGTGAATGTTCCAGCTTCAAAGGTATATGAAGCATTAACCACTGCAAAAGGACTTTCAGAAATATGGACAAATGAACTAATAGTCAATGATCAGATCGGTTGTATAAATGAGTTCCTATTCGGCGGAAAAGGCTTAACAAAGATGCGAGTTGATGAGCTTGTTCCCGATAAAAAGATTTTGTGGCAGTGTGTTGATTCAGATCCAGAATGGATAGGTACGACAATTTCTTTTGATATGAAGGAAAAAAACGGGAAAACTTCAATCATTTTTCGTCAGATGAATTGGGAGGAAGTGACCTCATTTTATCGCGTATGTAATTATAACTGGGCTATTTTTTTGTACAGTCTTAAACAGTATTGCGAAGAAGGCGAGGGTCTTCCGTATCATAAACGGAAGTTTTAGAACCATTGAAAACACGGTTGGGTGACTAAAGTACAGGATCCCGAGAAATGATTTCGGAAGTACTGGGTAAGTACGAAGAAGTTTTCACCCAAGTTTTTACAATCATTCGGTTCAACTATTGGGAAACTATAGTTCAATAATGAGAGGGTTAACGAAAGGTAGTTCATGGTTAGGTGGCTATCACTATTAATATCTATGATGAAATCTGCGCTTTAATAATATGCTTATATCGAAGGAGGTATTGGAATGAAGCAGCTTTATATAAAGCAGAAGGTATTCAGTCTAAGTGGTAAATTTACGGTAAAGAATCCGCAGGAGCAGGATGTCTATTATGTAGAGGGCAGTTTTATGCAAATACCAAAGACGTTCTCCATTATGAATACAACAAGAGATGAAGTCGCACTTATTACGAAGAAGGTATTTAGTTTTTTACCGAAGTTTTTTGTTGAGGTCAATGGCCGAGAGGTGTTAACGATTAAGAAGGAGTTTTCTTTCTTTAAAGCACGCTATACGATTGATGCGGCTGACATTGAGGTACATGGTAACTGGTGGGACATGGATTTTCAGGTCTTGCAGCATGGTGTAGTCATAGGTAAAGTGAATAAGGAGTGGTTCACTTGGGGTGATAGCTACAAGGTTCAAATACTAAATGAGGAGATGGAGGCAATCATAATTGCGTTCGTTGTTGCAATTGATTGTGTAAAAGCTGACCAAGCAACTGCTTCCTCATCAGCGACGAATTAATTTAGGGACATACAAAATAATATATTTAAGGAATTAATATTTCATAAAATCATACTAGAATAGTTACGAAAGTATAGAGCCTAGTTCTATAAATAGCGGTAATTTAAGATTTTAATATGCCTTGAACAACTGATGAATGAAAACGATTGAACTATGTATTTAAACTCTTAAATTTTTATGTTTTTAGCCTAAAAGATGCATTGACCCGGAAAAGGTTGGAGCCTATAATCATAAACAGGGAAAATTCATTAGATATGGAGCTATCTGTAACCTGAGGATTTCTCAATAGTTCTATTTGTAAACGCATACAATGAGGTTTTTCCATATTTTCTATGAAGGAGGAGATTGGATAAGTTAGATTGTTTCTTTTTTTCTCATTTTTGCAAACGTTTGCACAACGTAATTTGCACTTAAAATTAATGAGGAGGTTATTTAATTGGTACGAAAACAATCTAGGCGGTTTGTTTCTTGGTTGATCATTTTTTCGCTAATCTTTAGTTTATTCGGTTTATCGGGCGGGGCTTCAGCCAGCAACACTGATTATACAGTCTCCTATACGAACACCACAGCATCTTCTGTGACACTGCATTGGACTACGAATAATTGGACGAATACTACGGACACAGTCATGTCTAAAAGTGGGACCACGTTTACGGCCAACCTCAATGTGCAGGAGGGCGCAACACTCATTTATTGTTATCACATCACAGCCCCGACGGATAGCTGGGACAGCAACGGAGGGAAGAACTGGACGGTAGTTATTCCGGTTGCTGGGAAGTATGAAGCTGAGAGCGCAGCCTTGTCAGGTGGCGCAAAAATAAATACGAATCACACCGGATATACCGGCACCGGTTTTGTTGATGGATACACAACCACAGGAGCAACTACCACCTTTAATGTTCAATCTTCCGCTGCAGGCGCCTATAATGTCACGCTTCGCTATGCCAATGCGACTGGCAGTGCCAAGCAAGTTTCCATTTATGTGAATGGAGCAAAGGTAAAGCAGACCAATTTAGCGAACTTGCCAAATTGGGATGCATGGGGTGAACAAACAGAAACGCTCTCCTTACAGGCAGGAAATAATACGATCGCTTACAAATATGACTCGGATGATACTGGGAATATCAATATCGACTATCTAACTCTTTCAGCCACAGCAACACCAACCGTAACACCAACCGTAACACCAACCGTAACACCAACCGTAACACCAACCGTAACACCAACACCAACACCAACACCAACACCAACACCAACACCAACGCCAACACCAACCGTAACACCAACACCGACACCAACACCAACACCAACACCAACCGTAACACCAACACCTACACCAACTTCGGCTGGCTTAACGGTTCATTTTAAGAAACCAGCAAACTGGAGCTCAACGATCCGAATCCATTACTGGAATCTGAGTCCGACAACAGTTCCAACAAGCGGAGCTTGGCCAGGAATTCTGATGAAATCGGACGGAAACGACTGGTACAGCTATACTATTGCCAACGCCACCGGCACAAGCCTTATCTTTAATGATGGCAACGGCAAACAGACCGCCGACTTATCCCGCAGTATAAAAGAGGGCTGGTATTCCTCGGATAATGTGTGGTATGACGCTAATCCAGAAATTCCGAAGATCCCTGTGATTTCAGTCTCTCCTACACCGAAGACATATGATTCTGCCCAAACTGTGAAGCTCTCCAGTATCAATACTGGCGATAAAATCTACTATACGACAGACGGGTCGACACCTACGACATCCTCTACCTTGTATACCACTCCAATCCAAGTGGCCTCTACTATGACTATTAAGGCTTTTGGTGTTAACTCCATCGGTCAAGCAGGCAGTGTAGGCACCTTTGCTTATGTCATTGACCTAAATCTCGACCTGCAGGCCCCAACGATAACCGCGAATTTACCTGTTGGGAATTCAAGCTCTGCGGTTACCGTCTCTTTTAATATAAAAGATAACAAAGGAGCAACGACCACCGCATATTACACAGATAATGGGACGGAACCAACTACCAGTTCAAATCTCTATGTCTCGGGCAATGCTTTAACTGCTCTGGCAGGACCGTCCATTCTTATTAATAAGACGACGACACTGAAATTCCTGGTGGTTGATGGTGCCGGAAATGAAACGAAGCAGAGCTTTGTCTATACGATTGGAAATAAAGGTGATTTCCGTGAAGACACCATTTATTTCGTAATTACTTCACGATTCTATGATGGTGATCCGAGTAACAATGTACATTCATGGGAGGATGCTAAAGCAGGAAATCCGGATTCAGACCCAGCTTGGAGAGGTGACTTTAAGGGACTGATTCAAAAGCTCGATTACATCAAAGCGCTTGGATTCAGTGCTATTTGGATTACGCCAGTGGTGCAGAATGCCAGCGGGTATGATTATCACGGCTACCATGCGATTAATTTTTCCAAAGTAGATCCAAGGTATGAATCAGCCGGAGCCTCTTATCAGGAATTGATTAATGCAGCTCATGCCAAAGGGATAAAGGTTATTCAGGATGTTGTTGTGAATCATACCGGTAATTTTGGGGAAGAGAATCTGTTGCCTATGTTCAAAAAAGATCCGACTGCAGCGGACACCGTAAATAACATGCTTAAAATTACGGATAAACTGCCAGCTAACTATGATACGATGACCCCTGATCAGCAATATCAGGCCAGACTCGCAATCATGAAAAATGCGGAAACTAACAATAACATGTATCATACCGAAAAAAGTCTTTCCTGGGAATCTTACACCGTACAGACAGGACAGATTGCAGGAGACGCCGTGGACTTGAATACTGAAAATCCTGTAGTGAATCAGTATCTAATTGACAGCTATAATCAGTATATTGATATGGGTGTTGATGCTTTCCGGGTCGATACTGTGAAGCATGTGAGTCGGTATATTTTTAACAAATACTTTGTTCCTGCTTGGAAATCAAGAGGGGGCTCAAACTTCTTTGTCTTTGGTGAAGTGGCTACTCGGTACAGAGATGTATGGAATAGTGGAATTCCGGCAATATCGACTCCATTCTATACATGGAAAAGCTCGAAAGCCTATCCGGGTGATGGACAAAATGACTACGCTTCCAACAAGCTGTCAGTGGAACAAGAGTGGGCAGATAACTCTACTACAACAGGGCAGCCAACCTCGAACAATGCTTTTTTAATAGGCAATAATTATCACGCGCCTGACTATTCGATGAAATCGGGTATGGATGTTATTGATTTCCCGATGCATTGGGCATTCAAGACTGCACAGGAAGCATTCAGTATGAAGAGCGGTGATCAATATTATAACGATGCTACTTGGAATGTAACTTATGTTGACTCTCATGACTATGCACCTGACCAAGCCCCAGAGAATCAACGATTTGCAGGGACACAAGACACTTGGGCTGAGAATCTCTCGCTGATGTTCACTTTCCGGGGAATACCTGCGATCTATTACGGTTCTGAAATCGAGTTTAAAAAAGGATCAGTCATCGATGTAGGCCCGAATGCACCACTTAGCTCAACAGGGCGTGCTTACTTTGGAGATCAAATTGAGGGTAGCGTTACTGTTCAGGACTACGGTAAGTATACAAATGCTACTGGCACACTTGCCGATTCATTAAACTATCCTTTGGCAAAACATATTAGACAACTCAATTTAATCAGAAGAGCTGTTCCAGCCTTGCAAAAAGGCCAGTATTCCACAGAAAATGTATCCGGTGATTTGGCATTTAAAAGAAGATATACCGATAGCGCAAAAGGTATTGATAGCTTTGCGTTAGTTACGATCTCAGGAAATGCGACATTTACCGGAATTCCGAACGGAACTTACGTGGATGCGGTGACTGGCGATACCAAAAACGTTACTAACGGTACAATCACTCTGGTATGCTCTGGAAAAGGAAATGCTAGAGTGTATGTATTGAACGGTAGCGGTGGAATAGGAGTAACCGGAACCTACCTGAAGTAGTATAAAGTCTTTTAGTAAAAAGAGAAGAAGCAACCTCAGTTCGGATTGTTCACCGATCTAAGGTTGCTTCTTCATATACAACTTAATCATTTAATCCTTTTCCATCCAGAATTTGCGGCATCCATTTTTCAACCCTAGATACTCGAGTTTTGGATTGCTTGGGTTCAGAAAAATGATGAAGGTATGCTCTTTGCCGCCCGGGCGTCAAGGCTTCAAAAGCATTTTTCAAGGCAGGCATTTCATCAAGTTTAGTTTGAAATTCATCAGGAATGATGAAATCTGTATTCTTTTTGAATTCCACTTCCAAACCAGCTTTTTCAACTTCGATGGCTTCATAAATATATTCTTTTATGATGCTTTCTTTTTCAAGGATTTCTTGAACATTGGTGAAACGGATCTGGCGTGCAGCTTGTACATTCTCCGTTTGTTGAATCAGAATCCCATGGGTATCCTTTAATAAGACACCTTTATGAAACAGCAGTGCAATATATTCTTTAAATCCATGGATTAAGACTATGTTTTTGTTCTCAAACGTGTAACAAGGATGCATCCATTTAAAGTCTTCGGTCAGCTCACAGTCAAGAACGATATTTCTCAACGTCTCGTATTCTTCCTGCCACTGTTTTACTTTCCTTAGAAATCCGTCCACCTTCGGATTCGTTTTACTATTAGTCATTAAGGAACACCCTTCTTCCTCGTAATCATATTAAGATTTCAACTTGCTTAGCTTGTCCCTTTTGTGGCTGATCTAATTGCATAGTTTGCATACAGACACTAGTAAAGCTAACATAATATTAGATGTCTCTTATGGAAATGGCTAGTAAAACTTATGTTAGCGAGGTATTTATGAACCGAATAGAAGTATCAATGTTTAATGCAAACTTCCTGCCACTTCATAAGCCAGTGATATTGTTGATCGCAAAATTCTTTAGATATACATTGTAATCCTTGGCACTGTACTATTCTTGAGATAATTTGAAAATGTCTGATCGCAATAAAATCGAAAATCGCAAGAATCTCCTGGTCGCTCAGTGTGCGTATTTTACTATATCCTTTATAAAAGCGTTCGTATAAACGTAAGGTTTGATCATACATTGATTCATGAAATTCATTAAAATGGGTATCATCACACATATATGCAACATCCATACTCGAATAATCACCTGAAGCGTCGTCAAAGTCAAAGAGAACATATTCGCCATGCTCGTTTCTGATCATATTTCCCGTATGAAGGTCACCGTGACAAAAGTTTTTTGGGAGCCTAGTGATGCGTTCCCATAATTCATTACCGTATTGATTAAGTTCTAGAATTTTTTCTGGATCAAAATGGAGTTCTTTCATATTGGAGATATAGCCATCGATGTAATCGACTTTCGTCCTGTTAATAAGTTTATTGGGATATAGTTTCATTAGGTTATGGAGTTCTGCAATCTGATTTCCGATACTCTCGGCCTCAAGCTTAACCTCGGGCATTGCGCCCTCGACATAATCGTATAATATACCTACGCAGCTACCAACCTGATTACTAAGCATAATATGGCTATCATTTTCGACAGTTCTAACCACAGATACTGCTGGATATGAATTTGCTTTTAAATAATCTAAGATCTGAACCGTCTGCAAGGCGTCATCCGATTTAAAGTTACGGTATATTTTAAACATATACTTTTGTTCTTGATTCTGTAAGTAATATACTTTACCGATCATTTCTCGATGAAGTTCGATATTCTCTATATTTATTTGATAGGCTCGCTTGATTTCACCGATAAGACTATCAACTTTCATAAGCTGAATTCTCCTTTGAGTAGAACTTGGGCTATATAAATTATCTTTACTGTATATCCAATATGTAAATACTAACGATAGCTTATGTCACAAACAAATATACGGAAGTATTTTACAATAATGACAGTGAAGTTGAATATGGGCTGTTCAGCGATATTTTTTATGATAGGTGACAAATAACTTTTGTTTGGAGAGATAAACATTGAATACAATTACCGTCGATTTAGTTGCAAGATTAATTAATGAACAATTTCCCGCGTGGTCCGATTTAGAGATTAGGCCAGTAAAATTCAGCGGGAATGATAATCGTACGTTTCATTTAGGTGGGCATATGAGCGTGAGGTTACCAAGTGCAGCAGCTTATGCTCCACAAGTAGAGAAAGAGCAACTATGGTTGCCCATATTAAGTAAAGAACTCACGTTACCTATTCAAATACCATTAGTCAAAGGGAAGCCTAACGAAGAATATCCATTGCCGTGGTCTATCAATAAGTGGGTAGAGGGTGAGACATTAACGCACCAAAATATTAATGATCTTAACCAGTTTGCAAGAGATTTGGGAGCATTTTTAATTGAATTACAATCTATTGATGCTAGTAGGGGGCCTTTAGCAGGAGAACATAATTTCTATAGAGGTGGATCTTTAGCTGTATATGATGAAGAGTCTAGACATGCGATTGAGCATAATAAAGATATTTTTAAAGAAGATCTATTGAGAGAAATCTGGGAATTAGCATTAGATTCTAAATGGAATTCCAAGCCGGTTTGGGTTCATGGAGATATTGCGCCAGGGAATTTACTAGTCAAAGATGGAAAGCTGTGTGCAGTCATTGATTTCGGAATCTTGGGTGTAGGCGATCCTGCTTGTGATGCGGCAATGGCATGGACCTTTTTTGATGAGGATAGTAGAAAGGTATTCAAGGATGTATTACAGATGGATGAAGAGACTTGGAATAGAGCAAGAGGATGGGCTTTATGGAAAGCATTAATCACATATAATGGAAATCGATATTCTAACCCAAAGGTAGCGAGAGAATCTTTAAATATTATCAATCTAATAGCAGATGACTTCGAATTGTAGAAATTGCCCTACATAAAACATGTAAACTAACCCATACTAGTTCATAAGTATGATAATTTATGAACATTTAGCGACTGACAACGATTATCATATTAGAATTATTATAAATAACTTGACAGGCCTTAATTTGGTTAATTATAATAATTACAAATAGTATTCAGATATGTGATGTTTGCAGATTTGAATATTGTATCCACAAAAAATAAAACTTAAAGGAGATTTAAATAATATGTCACTTATCGGAACAGAAGTCCTACCATTCAAAGCAAGCGCATTTCAAGATGGGAAATTCATCGATGTATCAGAAGAAAACTTTAAAGGTAAATGGAGTGTAGTTTGCTTCTACCCAGCTGACTTTACATTCGTATGCCCAACTGAACTTGAAGATCTGCAAAACCAATATGAAACCCTAAAACAATTGGGTGTTGAAGTATATTCCGTTTCCACAGATACTCACTTTACACATAAAGCATGGCATGAAAGCTCTGCAGCTATTGGCAAGGTAAAATACATTATGATCGGCGATCCTTCTCATGTAATTTCCCGTAACTTTGATGTTCTGATCGAAGCTGACGGTCTTGCTGATCGTGGTACATTCATCATTGATCCAGACGGTATTATCCAAACCGTTGAAATTAATGCTGGTGGTATTGGTCGCGATGCTAGTGCACTTGTTAACAAAATCAAAGCAGCACAATATGTACGCAATCATCCAGGTGAAGTTTGCCCAGCGAAATGGTCCGAAGGTGCAGAAACTCTTAAACCAAGTCTCGATCTTGTAGGTAAGATTTAAGGAGCGAAAGCTAAATGAAATTAGATCAAGAAATAAAAGCTCAACTAGCTCAATACCTAGAACTCTTGGAAGGCGACGTAGTACTGAAAATCAGTGCAGGCTCTGACGAAGCATCTCAAGAGATGGAAGCGCTGGTTGATGAAATTGCCAAAATGTCAGCTAGGATAACGGTAGAAAAAACCGAACTGCCTAGAACCCCAAGCTTTAGCGTAAATCGTGTGGGTGAAGATACGGGCGTAACCTTTGCTGGAACTCCGCTAGGACATGAGTTTACTTCATTAGTGTTGGCTCTATTGCAAGTTAGCGGAAGAGCGCCTAAGGTTGAGCAAAGTGTTATTGATCAGATCAAAAGCATTAATGGCGAATATAAGTTTGAAACTTATGTCAGCCTAAGCTGTCACAATTGCCCTGATGTTGTACAAGCACTGAACCTAATGAGTATCTTCAATCCTGGCATTACCCATACGATGATTGACGGCGGAGTGTTCAAAGAAGAGGTAGAACGCAAAGAAATTATGTCTGTTCCAAGCGTTTACCTTAACGGAGAATTTTTCGAAAGTGGTCGTATGACGGTTGAAGAAATTCTAGCTAAAATGGGTAGTACTGTAGACGCATCAGAGTTTGACAATAAAGCTCCTTATGATGTTCTTGTTGTTGGCGGTGGCCCAGCAGGTGCAAGTGCAGCAATTTACGCAGCGCGTAAAGGAATTCGCACAGGGATTGTCGCTGAACGCTTAGGCGGACAGGTTAACGACACACTTGGCATTGAGAACTTTATCAGTGTAAATTACATTGAAGGTCCTCAGCTAGTGGCTAAACTCGAAGAGCAAGTGAAAGAGTATGGCATTGATGTGATGAAGTTACAACGTGCCACACGTTTAGATAAGAATGATTTAATTGAAGTTGAACTCGAGAACGGTGCTGTTCTAAAGAGTAAGACGGTCATTCTGTCGACAGGTGCTCGTTGGCGCAATATGGGTGTGCCTGGTGAAGCTGAATTCAAGAATAAAGGCGTAGCCTACTGCCCACACTGTGATGGTCCTTTGTTTGCAGGCAAAGATGTTGCCGTTGTCGGCGGCGGTAATTCAGGGATTGAGGCAGCTATTGACCTTGCGGGTATAGTGAAGCATGTAACGGTTCTGGAATTTGCTCCAGAGCTCAAAGCAGATGCTGTACTGCAAGATCGTCTCTACAGCCTACCTAACGTTACTGTGCTTAAAAACGTGCAAACGAAAGAAATTACCGGAACTGATAAGGTAGATGGTATTTCTTATATCGATCGTGCGACAGAAGAAACTCACCATATTGAATTACAGGGTGTGTTTGTACAGATCGGTTTGGTTCCGAACACAGATTGGTTAGGTGACATGGTTGAACGTACTCGCGTTGGCGAGATCGTTGTAGATAGCCATGGTGCCACAAATGTACCAGGAGTATTTGCTGCTGGCGATTGCACTAATAGTGCTTATAAACAAATCATCATTTCGATGGGATCCGGTGCAACTGCAGCTTTAGGTGCATTTGATTATCTGATCCGCAACTAATCGATACTGTTAATTAAAGCAAGTAACCCAAAGCCCTCACTTTTCACAAGGTGGGGGCTTTTTTGTATGCTATCCGTATGTTATGAGAGAAAAAGGGGATTTGTAAACTTTTTTGGAGGATTTTATGAGAATTCCTCGAATACATATTTCAAATATGAATTAAGCAAAATTGAGAATTTAGCACGGTTGGAAAAACCTTTTGCTGGAATGGAGACTATATTTCTGTGATTAATAATATTGAATCTTTAGACAAATTTATCGCGATTATACCTATAATAAAATTATCTATTCCGGCTGATTTATCCATAGCCATATGTGATTTGGAACGGTTTGTTGCTTATTTTCCTGGCAATACCATTAATTTAAACATTACCGAAGGACAGCTTTTAAACAAAGAAGAACCGCTTTACATAGCTATACGAGAGAATCAAGAATTAAAGTCCGATGTTCCGGCCAACTTCTATGGATTTGAGTTTACGGGTACAGCGACACCTCTTCATGATCAAAACGGTCAGGTCATTGGCGGGATTGCAGTTCAGATTCGTAGACAAAGTGAATTAAAGGCTATTGTAGAACAAATCTCAGAATCACTGACCCAAGCTAATGAGCAAATCAATAATATTTCGTATGGATCCAATTCACTTGCGGATTACTCTCAGCAACTACTTATTCAATCCCAACAAGCTGGTAGAGATGTGGAGAATACTACAGAGGTCCTATCGATTATTAAAAAGGTTGCTGACCAAACGAATTTACTCGGGCTGAATGCAGCAATAGAAGCAGCTCATGCAGGTGAGAAGGGAAGAGGGTTTGAAGTCGTAGCTAAGGAAATTCGGAAATTTTCACGGGAAACCGTTTCTTCAACTCAAAACATAAATGAAACCATGTTACAGATTAAGGGGATTACGAACCAAATGGCTAATTCGATAGAGAAGATAGCGGCGATCGGACAAGAACAGGCTGCATCTGTTCAGCATACTTCTGCATTTATTGAGGAAATAAAAATAATGTCCCAAAAGCTTAACGAGTTTGCGAATAAATTGTAGCAAGAGAATCAGTTCTTTTTTTGTTGAAACAAAAGAATATTTTAAACGTATATTTAAATTCATGGATGGTATAGTAAGATAGTAGTTGAGTAACAAACTTAGGAGGAATAAATTATGTCAACGCCGCACAATGCAGCACAAAATGGTGAAATCGCCAAAACAGTATTAATGCCAGGAGATCCGTTAAGAGCGAAGTATATCGCAGAAACCTATTTGGAGAACCCAACCCAATTTAATACGGTACGGAATATGTTTGGATATACAGGCACTTACAAAGGTAAAGAAGTGTCAGTAATGGGTTCGGGAATGGGAATGCCAAGTATCGGTATTTATTCTTATGAACTATACAAAAATTATGGTGTGGAAAACATCATTCGTATCGGTAGTGCAGGTGCCTACACAGATAAATTGAATTTATTTGATGTGGTACTGGCGGATAGTGCGTGGAGTGAATCTACATACGCCTATGTGCAAAGTGGTGTAGAAGGAGACGTGCAGCTGCCAAGTAAAGAATTGAACGAAGTCATTGAAGAAGCGGCTAAACGTATTAACAAGCCACTTTTGACGGCTAGAATTCATTCAAGCGATGTATTCTATCATGAAGATAACGTGCCAGGCCACAATGAATTTTACAATGAACATGGCTGTGTATGTGTAGAAATGGAGAGCTATGCATTGTTCCATAATGCGAAAGTATTAGGTAAACAAGCAGCATGTATTCTTACTATTTCAGATTCATTAGTTACTCATGCAGTAACCACGGCAGAAGAAAGACAAAATTCTTTCAACAGCATGATGGAAGTTGCATTAGAAGCAGCGATTTCTCTTTAAGATTAAGAAGTGAAAGATAAACTAAAACATCTTTATACAGAAATTGTATAGAGGTGTTTTTTTGTGTTTTCAAGACTAAAGAGGATATACCCTTAGGTTCGTTATTGACAAGAAGAAAAATCCAGATCATAATAACATATGAGCACTTGTTCATATGTTATTATGATCTGGAGCTTTTGAATACCACTGCGCGCGCATACAAATACTATCTTGCTGAAGGTAAATAGGAGGTAAATCATGAAGGACAAGAAGAATAATCACAATCATCAGATGGAGCACGTAGACGGGCAACACTCCGATCACGATCACAGCGATCACAATCACTCCCATGCAGGACATGATCATTCCCATGGGCCTCACGGTCATCATCATTTTGATCCTAGCGGAAACAAAAAAGGACTAATGATTGCATTAATAATTACAGTAGGAATTATGTTTTTGGAGTTTTTTGGCGGACTGATCACTAACAGCTTAGCGCTGCTATCGGACAGTGGGCATATGCTAAACGATGCAAGCTCCTTAGCATTAAGTCTAGTGGCGGTCTGGTTTGCAACTAAACCTGCATCTCCCAATAAAACATATGGATTTCATCGGTTTGAAATTCTAGCGGCACTATTGAATGGGGTCACCTTATTTGTAGTTGCTGGTTTTATCATCGTGGAGGCTTATGGCCGATTCTTCGAGCCGCCTACGGTTGCAAGTGGTTCTATGATGCTGATCGCATGTATAGGTCTTTTAGCCAATGTTGCTAGTGCTTGGTCTCTTATGAGAAAAGGAGATGTAAAGAATAACATTAACCTTCGCAGCGCTTATCTTCATGTGCTTGGCGATGCTTTAGGCTCGGTGGGGGCTATTATTGCAGGTTTAGTTATGATGATTTTTGGCTGGTATATTGCTGACCCGATTATAAGCGTACTAGTTGCTCTATTAATTCTTAGAGGCGCTTGGGGAATCATTAAACATACCGTTCATGTTCTTATGGAAGGTACACCGATTACAGTGAATCCATCTGAGGTGAAGGCAGTTCTAGAAAGTATCGAGGGCGTTATAAATGTTCATGATCTTCATGTTTGGACAATTACCTCGGGTCTTGATTCACTAAGCTGCCATCTCTTAATCAAAGATCAGGAAGATGATCAACGTATTTTGCAGCAAGCCATTCAGTTAATAGCGGAACGCTTCAAAATCCAGCATACTACTATTCAAATTGAGACATCGGTGATATCCCATGAAGTGATGAAAGTCTAATTATATTTTATATTTTGAATAGATTAGGGGGGCTATAGTATAATAAAACTATATGGAAAGGAGTGATTGGTGCATGGAAGATCATACGCACGAGCACGAATCATGTAGCACGGGTGAACGAAAAAGTCATCACTCTGAGAAGACTAAAAAGAACCTGGTTAGCCGTCTCAATAGAATTGAAGGACAAGTAAGAGGGCTAAAAGGATTGATTGAAAAGGACACCTATTGTGATGATGTGCTGCATCAAATCTCTTCGGTCCAATCTGCTTTGAACGGCGTAGGAAAGCTTTTGTTAGAACATCATATGAAGAGCTGTGTCGTGGAACGAATCCAAGATGGTGAAAATGAAGTGTTAGACGAGTTATTAATTACCATCAATAAATTAATTAAATAATGGATAATAGAAAGGATTCGTTGGTGGAATCCTTTTTTGTTAGATTCAAATATAGTGTAGGGGGGTATACTAACAATGTTAGAAAATATACTGAAGGAAGGAGATCCATATGAACGTAGAGGTATTTACAACACCGACTTGTGAGGATTGCAGAAATTTTAAAAAGTTCTTGAATGAGCATCATATTCCATTTACTGAATTTAATATTGCAGATCATCCTGACCATGCAGATACGTTATTTAATCGAACGGGAAAAAGATTGGTTCCTACCATTTTCATTAACAATCAGGTATTCTTCGGATTTGTGTTCAATCGTCAAGAAATTGAGAAACAGCTGCATGTCTAATGTTCAGTTCGGACAATTTCTCTGAGCATGATAAGTTAGCTCACGATTGGGTATATATAGAGTAGGGGACTATACTAAATTACATCTTGAGAGGAGCTTTTATGATGTCACATCAAAACTACAAAGCGTGTATTGAAGAATGTTTAAAATGTATGGTGGCTTGTAATCACTGTTACTCATCTTGCTTGGAGGAAGATCATGTTGGAATGATGAAGGAGTGCATTCGCCTGGATCGTGAATGTGCAGAAATATGCGGATTCACTGCACATGCCCTGTCGATGAACAGTAAATATGCCAAGGCCTTATGTTTAGCTTGTGCAGAGGCTTGTGAAGCCTGTGGCAACGAATGCAAAAAACATGACCATGATCATTGCCAGCAATGTGCAGAAGCATGTTTTGCCTGTGCGAAAATTTGCCGAGAAATGGCTGCTTAACTCAGTAGGACTCTCTTCAGAGAGGACGGATTCATGAAGGAGTTTTCTCAGAAACAGGATTTCTGTTACTGAGAAAACTCCTTTTTAAGTGCTTTGGTGTATAGCTTGTCGCTTGACAAAATATAGGGTAGGGGGGTATACTAGCGTCAAGAAGATGATGATACAAACAATGGAAATCATCACAAAAGTGAAAGAGGTGTTTATATAATGACTACTGCTGCGGCGGGACAATCGCAAACTTCATTACAAATCACAGGGATGACTTGTGCTGCTTGTGCGAACCGCATTGAAAAAGGCTTGAATAAATTAGAAGGTGTAAGTGAAGCCAACGTAAACTTTGCAATGGAAAGGGCTACAGTGACTTATGATCCGAACATAGTGGACGTTAGTAAGATGGAAGCAAGTATTCAGAAGCTTGGGTACAGCACAGCTAAAGAAGCTGTAGAATTACAGCTTGTAGGTATGACATGCGCTGCTTGTGCATTGAAAATTGAGAAGACTCTGAATAAACTGCCTGGCGTAAGCACTGCCAATGTGAACTTTGCGATGGAAACAGCACATGTCGAATATAATCCCGTTGAAGTTTCTGTATCTGACATGCAGAAGCGGGTGGAGAAGCTTGGATACAAGGCTGTTCCCAAACAAGAGCAAGGTGACCCAGCGGAACAGCGACAACAAGATTTATCCAAGCAAAAACGTAAGCTGCTGATCTCCGCGATTCTATCGTTTCCACTACTGTGGGCGATGGTGAGCCACTTTTCCTTCACTTCGTGGATATGGCTGCCTGATCTTTTTATGAATCCATGGTTCCAATTGATTTTGGCAACACCAGTTCAATTTTATATTGGTAAACAATTTTACATCGGTGCTTATAAAGCACTTCGTAACGGCAGTGCGAACATGGATGTTCTAGTTTCACTTGGGACCTCAGCGGCCTTTTTTTACAGCCTTTATTTAACCATTGTTTGGGCTGTCGAAGGTGGGAGCGCGCATCATGGACCAGAAATGTATTATGAAACGAGTGCAGTATTGATTACTCTGGTTCTTATGGGAAAATTGTTTGAATCCTTGGCAAAAGGACGGACCTCGGAAGCTATTAAATCTTTGATGGGACTACAAGCCAAGACAGCTTTAGTTGTCCGCGACGGTGAAGAATTAAGCATTCCGGTAGAGGAAGTTATTACTGGTGATATAGTACTTGTTCGTCCAGGGAATAAAGTACCTGTGGATGGTGAAGTTCTGGAAGGGATCTCTTCGGTAGATGAATCCATGCTGACCGGAGAAAGCCTCCCTGTTGAAAAGAAAGCCGGAGATTCCGTCATTGGAGCGACGATTAATAAAAACGGCATGCTTCGAATCAAAGCAACAAAAGTAGGTAAAGAAACTGCTCTTGCGCAGATCATCAAAGTGGTAGAAGAAGCGCAAGGCTCGAAAGCTCCTATTCAACGGGTTGCTGACGTCATCTCCGGTATCTTTGTTCCTATCGTAGTTGGAATTGCCGTTATTGCATTTTTAGTGTGGTACTTCATCGTAACACCGGGTGATTTTGCAGGAGCTTTGGAAAAAGCAATCGCCATTCTGGTTATCGCTTGCCCTTGTGCTTTGGGTCTGGCTACGCCAACCTCCATTATGGCTGGTTCCGGACGTGCAGCTGAACTAGGAATCCTGTTCAAAGGCGGAGAGCATTTAGAGCAAACACATAAAATTGATACGATTATCTTGGATAAAACAGGCACAGTAACAAAGGGCAAACCTGAGCTTACCGATATTTTGGTCGAAGGCAACGAGACAGAATTTCTTAGACTGGTGGGTGCAGCTGAGAAAAATTCAGAACATCCACTTGCAGAAGCTATTGTCGCAGGCATCTTGGAAAGAAATATTGAATTGCCAGGGACAGAATCTTTTGAAGCTATACCGGGTTTTGGGGTCAAAGCTGTCGTGGAAGGCAAAGAGCTGTTAATTGGTACTCGGCGTCTCATGGACAAATACGGTGTAGAGGCAAGTCATGCTTATAACATCATGTCTACTTTAGAAGAATCCGGTAAAACAGCAATGCTTGTTGCTATAAATAAAGGGTACGTGGGTATGGTAGCTGTTGCGGACACCATTAAAGAAACCTCTCAGGCTGCTGTCAGTCGGTTGAAAGGAATGGGAATCCAGGTCATCATGATTACCGGAGATAACGAACGTACGGCAAAGGCGATCGCAGCTCAAGTTGGCATTGACCATGTACGCGCTGAAGTGCTTCCAGAAGGAAAAGCGGAGGAAGTGAAAAAATTACAAGCGCAAGGCAAGATAGTAGCCATGGTTGGCGATGGTATTAATGATGCTCCAGCTCTCGCAACTGCAGATATTGGGATGGCCATTGGTACCGGTACGGACGTGGCTATGGAAGCTGCGGATGTTACTTTAATGCGAGGCGATCTATCCAGTATTCCCGACGCTATCTACATGAGTCGTAAAACAATGACTAACATTAAACAAAATCTATTCTGGGCACTTGGCTACAACTCACTTGGCATTCCGATTGCAGCACTTGGTTTCTTGGCTCCGTGGGTAGCGGGTGCGGCAATGGCTCTCAGTTCGGTTTCCGTTGTTCTTAATGCACTCCGTCTGCAACGTGTGAAGATCCGTAACTAAATCACTAGAGGAATGAGGACGGAGATAAGGATATGGGAGAGATCACAAAAATCGCAGTTGCACCTCCAATTCAAGTGGGGGGAAGCCTGTTTACACCAGAGCAGCTTGCTACAATAGGAGCAATTCTAGGAACGAATGCAAAAATTGAAATGACATCTTTTAAACAGCTTTATTTGGAGGTGCCTCTTGAACAACGTGAAGTGATTGTGGAGCAACTTGAGCGTATAGGATTAGAAGTATATTCAGCGGGTTTTGTCACGAAAAGCCTGATTGCTTGTAATTTTTGTAAAGGGGCTGAGGAAGCAGGTCTGGCAGTTGCACAGAAATTAAATCAGTCCATCGCAGGGATTGAAACACCTATGCCACTGAAGATTGGTTATGCGGGCTGTGCACTCGGAACCAGCGAGCCTCTGTTGAAAGACATTAGCGTTGTGAAAATGCGTAATACCTATGAGATTTTTGTGGGTGGAGAACCAAAAGGGCTTAAGACTTCAATCGCTCAATCCCTTAGATCAGGGCTAAGTGAAGATCAACTTATTCCAGTGATTCTGTCATTGATTAACTACTATAAGGCCAACGCCAAAGGGAAAGAGAAATTCAGAAAGTTCATTGACCGGGTGACGATAGAATTGCTGCAACAAGTTGTTGCTGTGTAGGATAAGGTTTTAATTTTAAGAGGGGCTTCCTTTATAGGGGCTCCTCTTTTTAGTGTGATCTAAGAATAATGCTACGAAATGCAAAGTTTGTAAAATTAATAAACTATTTAAGTAAATAAAGTGTTAAAATTTATAAAAATAATACCTTTATTATCAAGATAAATAGATGCCATAGGGGATGGCATGGAAGATGCGATGATCATTATATAAACAGAATGAGAGGGAAGTTGACCAAATTATGATCAATCTTAGTTCAGAGCGACAACAGCAAGTTAGCTATATTGGGATTACTGAGGCTGATTTAAATGTATTGAAAAGTAAGGAGAAAGAATTCAAGCAAATCGTAAGCTCCCTTGTAGATGAATTGTATAAGCAGATGATAGAGGAACCTGAGCTACTCCACATCATTGAACAGCACAGTACGCTTGATCGATTGAAGGAAACGCAGCAGTGGTATTTTTTATCCATGGCATCGGGTGTGATTGATGAAGCATTTATTGAAAGACGACTGCTTATAGGTAAAATTCACTCGCGTATTGGTCTGACAACAAATTGGTATTTGGGCACTTACATATTATATTTGGATCTCGCTACAGCTTATTTTGAACGGATATTACCCACTGATTGGAAACCCGTCATTCATGCATTAACCAAGATGTTTAATCTGGATTCACAGTTGGTTCTGGAAGCCTACGAAGTCGATGAAAAAGCAAAAATAGAAAATTTATTAGAAAAGCAAAACCACTTGCTTACAGGTGTTAGTTCTGCGGTTCAAGAATTAGTATCCTTAATGGTTCAACTGAAAGATAGCAGTGAATCCATCGAGGAATTAGCTAGTAAGAATGCTGATTATCAAGAGAAAACACATCAAACTGTGTTATATCTTGACAAAGAGGTAGAGTCTATTCATCAAGTGGGTACAATGATTAGGGAGGTTGCTGATCATACACATCTTTTGGGCTTAAACGCAGCCATTGAAGCGGCAAGAGCAGGGGAGTACGGTAGAGGCTTTGAAGTCGTCGCGAATGAAGTACGCAAGTTAGCTCGTCGCTCTAAAGATTCAATCGGAACGATTGATGAGAAGCTGAATAATATCAACTCCACACTGTCCAAGGTGAAAAAAGAATCGGAACACAATTCCATGTATTCTAGAGATCAGGTGAAGGGCTCTCAAGAACTGGCCTCCTTCGTGAATCTGATTGAAAAAGTGACCGTCGAGTTAGAAAACTTGAAATAATCAAGCATGTCCTCATATTGCGGATCGAATGTTATGTATTCATTTCTGGTACAAGGAGCGATGAGTGTGCCTGTAGATCATCATGAACAAGATGTGGAAAATTCATCTAGAAAGATTGTGGCAGGATTATTCATGTCGCTGGATGGAGTGGTAGACTCGCTTGAAGCCTCACCTAAGAAGTGGGGGAGTAATGAAATGAATGAGACGATTGCTGCGGGTGTTGCACAGGCGGATACTGTACTGCTTGGACCACTTACTTACAAGATGTTAGCCCAGTTCTGGCAGCATCAGAGTGACGATCTACCCATGGCAAGATTCCTGAACCATTCTGACAAATATCTGATCTCCAGTAAGATTACGAAGGACATGCTCGAATGGCAACCTGCGAGCCTGATCAAGGGCAAGCTCTTCGAGGAAATAATGAAGCTAAAGCAACAGCCTGGAAAGAACATTCAGATCCCTGGTAGTCCGAAATTAGTCAGATCCCTATTACAAAATGGATTGTTAGATGAGCTTAGGCTTAATATCTGTCCCGTTGTCGTTGGCTCTGGAATGCGTCTTTTTGACGAGATCACGAATCTAGTCCCACTTCATCTTGTGGACTCAAAAACTTACAGCAACGGTGTAGTAGGCTTAACGTATCGCATATAATCTTTGAAATGAAACACTCCTTCAGAATATTCTGAGGAGTGTTTTTTTGTTTAGCAGTGCGGTTTAGACGTCGGTTTTGGAAACACCGTTTAAGCTGGGAACATAATCGGCAGCTTTATCGATGTTTACCATCTGAGCCGCTTCATTAAAGTTATTGTTATTCTGTGCATTGTTTTTCTTACTTGGTTGATGTTTGCCTGGTTCACCTTTGGGACTGGCGTTATTTTTTGGCATGACATTCACCTCCATATTCTCCCCATAGTATGAGAAGGTAGTTTGAATTTTATGCCAGACAAGGAGGTGATGGGGTGCACCCCCGCAAAAGATTTGCGGTTTTAACGGCAGTTATTTTCGGTGAAATGACCTGGCTGTCATTGTAGAATTGGATTAAATAGGAAAAATAGGCGTTTAATTATTAAAAGGTAGGTGAGAATATTGCTCTCTGACAAGAAACAATCTCTTCTATTTATTATTATTGTGTGGGCAATGGCACTTGGGATGCTGCTACTCCCAGAATCAGCACAAGGTCTGTACGGATTTACCCCGTTACTCACAGTATTTCTCATGATGTTCTTGATTGTACGAGATGGTTATCGTGCTGAGGGCTGGAGAAGGTTAGGTTTCAGATTTAGAGGAGGGAAAGAATACATATTGGCTTTGGTTATTCCCTTCATTTCACTGGGAGCGGGTTATGCTGTCTATTGGACAGGATGGGCATCAAGCTTGATCCCTCCAGATTCATGGATCAAGACGGCTATATATTTGGTCGTTTATATTGTTCTGGGTTCGCTATCTGCATTGGGGGAAGAAATAGGCTGGAGGGGCTGGCTGCTTCCGCGCTTTCAATGGATGGGAAGAGTTAGTTCCAGTATCACAATGGGTTTTATCTGGGCAATATGGCATTATCCAGCGATTCTTGGCCCACGTGCCTATCATTCTTCAGGGGACCGCTGGCTTGTGTTGACCCTGTTCACCTTATCCGTTGTATTTGCGGGAATTATTATTAATGAACTGCGTCTGACCTCTGGTAGCATATGGCCGGCAGTGCTTTTACATGGAACTAATAATGCTATAGATAGTGTGTTGCGCAATATTACTGCGAGTTCATCACCGATGCTAGAGTATGTAGCTGGAGAGAGTGGTTGGATCCCGGTAATTTTATATGGCGCTGTAGCTATTTGGATTCTGAATCGAAACCTCAGGATTAAACGGCAGCCGATCAGTTTAGCGCAATAACACTTGCGTTCGTTTATAAATGAAGGAATATCATGCATAAAAGTATATTATTCCCTATTGAATTCATTTAAAATGGTATAGGATACATGATCTGAATTACAAATATGTATAATTTTGTTCTTCCGGGGGATTCAAATGAGAGTGAAACTCCGTTATTTTTTCATATCAGGGTTACTTTGCGTTTTTGCCTTTCTTATCATTCATTTTGTGGGAATCATTCACTCCAATATCTTACTTGAAGTTGGTCTGGAGCAGAATGAACAAGGACAATATTATATCGCAGAGGTCGACGTTTCCAGTGAGGGTTATAAGCAGAATTTACGGGAAGGGGATATTTTAGTAGCGGTTAATGGAACACCTATTGAAAAAGTAGATGGACCGGTGAGATACGGAAATCTCACGCAAGTTCAATCCATTGACCTCCTCCGTATTTCTAAAGAGGGTACCCTGATCGCAGAACATTATGATATCAAGAATAAATCCTCGGTATATCATACGTTCACACAGCTTGTAGTACCTGGAGCAACCTTTGTTTTTTTGGTGGTGTTAAGTCTTCTTTTATATCGTAGAAAAAGTGGAGAACGCGCAGCTGAACTGCTAATGTTGTTCTTTTTATTGGTGGGAGTGACGTACTTCGCCGGATATGCCTCAAGCAGATCAGATCTCATCGGTAGAATTACTTTGAGTGGCTTGCTACCTCTAATCCCGCTGGTGTTTATCCACTTTGTCCAAGTATATCTGAAACGATTTAATGTTCTATTTCTTTCTGCTTTTCTAATCAAGACATACTACGGATTCGTCATTTTACTTGGTATGGTTTCAAGCTTTAGTTTAGTTATTTACTCCTGGGATAGAGCCTTATATTCCTTTATGCGTCTGATCATTATTGGACTCTTTGTTGTAGGCATCCTATACAGCATATTTCAGCTGCTCTATGTATACATCAATTACCGGAGCACAGCACTTAAATCGATGCTTAAAATTATGTTAACTGGACAGATCCTTGCGTTTACACCGTTTGTTCTTCTTTCAGCTGTGCCGATTGCGTTTGGGGTTGAATTGATTCCTTACGAAATCACTACGATTTTCTTGTTTTTAATGCCAGTTACCTATTTTTATCTGCTCACTGCTAAACAGCTATTTGATATTGATTTCGCTTTTAGTCGATTTAAATATGATCTGTTCATTGCTTTCATTCCGGCGCTAATCATTGTGGTAGTACTGGCGATCATTCAGAGTAGGCTGGAATATGATTGGATCAAATGGGTTCAGATGTTTTTGGTGGTGTATTTATCGATTACGACTTTCTTATTTTTTAAGGAGAAAATAGATCATTATTTCCGGCCTAAGCTGGTCCATGAACTTCATCATTATCAAGGGAGTTTGGAACGATTCTCTAAGCAAATCTCAAAGGTTATGAAGATATCTGATTTGGAAGCTGCACTCAACAAGGAGATCAATGAGATTATACCGGTTAATCGGTCGGCTTTTTTTGAGATAGATGAGGATGAAAATTTGCATAGTCTCGAGCCAATCGTGGATGATTCAGGCCAAGACATCTATATACAATTTGTATCACAATACCCTGTTCTTAAAGTAGGGGAGGTCATTCAACTCCAGCAAGGGATCCTACTAGTGTTAGGTCGTCATAAAAAGAGTGTTCATCTCCTATGGATCGATCATAAGAAGAATCATATCAAGATGAATATGGATGAGCTAAATTGGTTAAATACCATCGCAAACTATGCAAGCATCGTCTATGAGAATTTATATCTGATTGAAGGTCTGATTGAAGACCTTGAAGTTGAAATGAAAAAAGATCAACATGGGGCACCCTGGGTTCTGCGCCTGATTTTTAACTTGTCAGAGAATGAGCGAAGAAAGCTGGCGGCGGATTTACATGATTCTGCCCTTCAAGATCAACTTATTTGGCTTCGTAGGCTGGAAACGCTGATCTCCGATCACGAAATTTCACCGAGAATCTTACCGGAGCTGCTTCAGATTAAAGAAGGACTTCTGGATGTTATCTATCAGATTCGGGAGACTTGCAATGAACTGCGTCCTCCGCTTCTTAGGGAAGCTGGGATTGTGAAGGCGCTGGAAATTTTATTTGAGTATGCTCAGCTGCAGTCCAATTATATTATTAGCTTTACATCAAGTCCGATAGGCGAGTTAAGTGATGAACTGGTGATAGCCCTTTATCGAATTGTGCAGGAACTTCTGAGAAATGCCGGGAAGCACGCCAAGGCAAATCAGATTGAGATTGAACTGGATCAGAAAGAGCATCTCTATTTCCGTTACAAGGATGATGGAGTAGGCATGAATATCGTAGATATTAAAGAATCATTTCAGCATATGGGCTTGTCCGGCATCAAAGAACGTGTAGCGAGTCTAGAAGGGGATTGTACGTTTAACTCGGAGAAGGGTAAAGGGTTGGAGGTTATTATTTATTTACCGACAACGTCTTTTGTGGAGAAGAAAAATAGAGGAGGCGATGACGATGATACGTATCTTGTTGGTTGATGATCACCCTTCAGTTGGAGAAGGAACCAAGAATATGATTGAGCAGGATGCTGATATGGAGGTAACCTTTGTTTTGTCAGCGATGGAAGCTTTCGATATGCTGGAGCAGCAAGGATTTGATGTGATATTATGCGATCTTAATATGCCTACAATTAGTGGACTCGAATTCACCAAAAGAGCCGTTCAGCGTGATCCCGAATCTAAAGTGGTGATTTATACCGGATATGAAATCAGTGCGCATTATAACCTGTTGATGGAGTCAGGGGTTACAGGATTTATCTCTAAGACAGCTTCCAGAGAACAGTTGTTAAATACCATTCGTTGCGCACTAAGAAATGAGGCTGTCATTCCAGTTTCTTTACTAAAGCAGCTGCGCAGAAGTGATATCAAGATATCCAATAACCGGGATAATCAGTTCATTCAAGAAGTATCTATTAATCAAAAAGAACAAGAAATACTCCAAGAAGTTGCCAGTGGAAAAAGCAACAAAGACATAGCCAGCAAGCTCTTAATGTCACAAAGGACTGTGGAGTATAATCTGACGAGAATCTTCGAGAAGCTGAGTGTACATTCCAGATCCGAAGCTATCGTAGAGGGAAAACGGCTGGGACTTGTTAGAACGGAGCAATTTTGAGCTGGACAAATACATAGTCTTGTAAATTTACAATTTCGAAGATAAGAAGGAGAGAACTCATTATGATCGATATGGAACAAATATATCTAATTACGGATATCCCAGGTTATACGCCGGAAATTAGTCGTCTTTTATCCATGATGAACTATGCCAGACACACAACACTACAAGCCGTTGCAGGTTTAACAGTGGAACAATTGGACTACTTATTGAACTCAGAGAGCAACTCCATTGGAGCGTTATTATCACACTACGCTGCGGTAGAATATGCGTATCAAGTGGCTACGTTTGAGGGAAGAGATTTGTCTGAGGAAGAATTAACAATATGGGGGCCAGCGTTAAGCTTAGGAGACGAAGGGCGAGCGATGATTAAAGGGAATGATCTTAACTATTATTTAGACCGTTTAAATGAAGTAAGAGAAAGAACGTATGCATTGTTCGCAACCGTTGATGATGACTGGTTATATACAGAAGAGGAATTCTGGCATCACAAACAGGCGAACTACTATTTCATGTGGTTTCATGTATTCGAAGATGAAATTAATCACAGAGGCCAAATTAGATTGATACGAAAAAGAGCGCTAGCTTAAAGAAAGGGGAACATGAATGGAGTTATCTTAGCAGTGCTAATCTTTGATATCGTCTATTACACAGGTAAAGAAATTGGGCGAATGGACTATTATATGACTCACTAAATCCTTATAAAATGTGCCTAACAGAAAAAGGCGAATTCGACTCCATGCTGAGTGAGAATTCGCCTTTTTCTATGACTTGACCTAAAAATAAAGGGTGGAGAGTTACGAAGGGGAAATTTGGAACAGTAGGAGCGGTAGCGACCGCCTTTGTCTCCGAATTTCATCCGCTAAGCGGTACATTCAGGGAATTTGGAGACAACAGCGGCCGGAAGTCCAAAAGTTCTCCGTAGTTACCACTCCCTCCTTAAATGTATTGTCTCAAGATGAGGAGGTTCTCCAGTTCATTATCAGTTCACATAAATTTGTTAGGATAGGCAACATCAAAGGAAGAGATAAAGAGCGTGACCCAGGAGAGGAAGAGATCGGAATGAACATATTAGAGGTTAAGAATGTTAAAAAATCGTATACTTTGTATGGTAAGGAAAAGGTTCCAGTACTCCATGATGTGAATTTAAGCTTTGAGACAGGTGAATTTGTCTCCATACTCGGTGAGTCTGGTTGCGGTAAGTCCACACTAATGAATATCATTGGTGGAATGGACTCTGATTATGAAGGCGATGTCCTTGTTCGCGGGAAGAACCTAAGCAAGATGACCGAAAAGGAAATGGATGACTATCGCAAAAACAACATTGGCTTCGTATTTCAAAACTTCAATCTGATTCCACACTTATCAGTCTTGGAAAATGTTACGGTTGCGATGCAGATGACGAATACAAGCGAGAAGGAACGTAATAAGCGTGCTATAGAGATTTTGACGGAGGTAGGATTAAAGGATCATCTGAAAAAACGTCCGAATCAACTGTCCGGTGGACAGAAGCAACGGGTATCCATCGCACGCGCATTGTCGAACAATCCAGATATTATACTGGCAGATGAACCTACGGGTGCGCTGGATAAGGATACAGGTGATCAAATCTTAGTTTTGTTGGACAGCATAGCGAAAAGAGGAATCTTGGTCATTACCGTGACCCACTCGCAGAAAGTAGCTGATTACGGTAGCCGTATCGTTAAGCTTGAAGAGGGATTGGTGAAAGACGATATTCATTTGAAGGAACGTTCCATGGCTACCTATGATGGGGGAGATGGTTCGGCCCGAAATCTCAGCTTAATGGCTTCTTTCAAAATGGCCCTTCAAAATATGAAGCTTAACGCCAAACGTAATGTATTGGTAGCATTGGGGGGTTCGATAGGTATTTTAAGTGTACTCTTGATGCTTTCCTTAGGAAATGGGATCACGAGCTATATTAATAATGAAATAAATTCAAGTATGGACCCTTTACTGGTGGATATTACTAAGCCAAATCCAGAAGCCAAGGACATGAAGGGCCCAGAAGCGATGATGTTACCCGGCGTTACGTTTACAAAGGCCGATGTTGAAACGATTCGTAACCTTCCAAATGTAGATCATGTAGAGACCATAACAACCATTACAGGCAAATCTACCACGGTTTTTGGGGAACAAACGAGTAGTCTTACACAATTAACCACCTTAAACGATACGTTTGATAAAGCGACGATTAAAGCAGGGGCTTTACCGAAAGAAAATGAAGTATTATTACCAACGAAAATAGCGAGTCAATTAAGTGGAAATGACCAACCGAATGCTATGGTAGGGAAGTCTATTCATCTGTATATTAATGAAATGGATGCTCAACATAAACCGATAACATTGGAAAAAGAAATCACGGTCTCTGGTGTTTATGAAGCCACTGATCCAAGAGCGCAAATGTCACCAACAGGATATATTCCAACACAGACACTGGAGCAAATGTATACTGATAAAGGGATTACCATTGGCCCGATTCAGGTTAATGCTTTTGCAACGGATATGAAATATGTGAATGATATTAATAAAGCAGCTGTTGATGCGGGCTTCTCGGGCTCCCAAACGGCAAAAATCATGGAGCGTATCACGACTTATGTGGATATGGCTACGATCGTTCTATCTGGTATTGCAGGGATTTCGCTCATCGTATCAGGGATTATGATATTGGTTGTACTTTACATTAGTGTAGTGGAACGGACGAAAGAAATTGGGATCCTTCGTGCGATTGGAGCAAGAAAGAAAGATATCAAGCGAATATTCTTTTCCGAATCCGCATTATTGGGTATATTTAGTGGTGTCTTCGCAATAATCTTTGCAGCTATCATTAGCTTTGGTTTAAATATACTTTTGGAAAATGCTTTTGGCGTAAAGCTTATTAACTTATCTGGATCTTATATCGTATTCGGATTAGTTGTAAGTACAGGGATTAGTATTGTCGCTGGTTTGATGCCTTCATCGAAGGCTGCCAAGCTCGATCCAATGGAATCTCTGCGATACGAATAAATACAATGTTGGAAAGGAAATTGATGTATGAGCACAATTCTAGTGGTTGATGATGATTCCCATATCCGCAAATTAATACGATTATATCTTGAAAAAGATCAGTTTTCCGTAGTGGAAGCGGAAGATGGTCAAATAGCATTAGACATTCTAGCTCATACAAAAATAGATTTAGCGATTGTGGATGTGATGATGCCTCATATCGATGGTATTGAACTGACAGAAGATATTCGATCTTATATTGATATGCCGATCCTAATGGTTACAGCCAAAGGAGAGTCTAAGGATAAAGTCAGAGGATTTAATGCGGGGTCAGACGATTATTTAGTAAAGCCGTTTGATCCCATTGAATTGGTACTGCGTGTGAAATCTTTATTAAAGAGATATCATGTAACCCCTTCGAATGTTATTCAATTAGGGGGAGTAACGATTGATCTAGGGAATTTAACAGTCGCTAATGCCGATCAAATGGTTGAATTGAAAAAGAAGGAATGTGAATTGCTATTTGCTTTGGCGGGTTCGCCAAGGCAAATATTCACCCGCACTCAGCTAATAGAGAATATATGGGGAATGGATTATGAAGGCGATGAGCGGACGGTTGATGTGCATATCAAACGCTTGAGAGAACGTCTTGAACCCATCCCTCAGTTCATCATTTCTACAGTAAGAGGACTTGGTTATCGTCTGGAGCTAGCCTAGATGGTGAGAAAAAGCCTACGTCTTCGAATCGTCGTTACGTTCATTGGTATTGTTTTAGTCAGTTTAATTATTTCCTTTTTTCTTTTTATGCAGTTTTCAGAAAAAAATAATACCCCAAACCATATGTTTATTAATATTGCTAAAGATATAGCAAAGGTGACAAATCTAATAGATGATCCGGAAAAAGTAAACGCATTTGCAGATCTGCTTAATCGATTTGGTATAGATATAGCGGTTGTTAATGAGCCAAGTGAATCTGTTTTTTCTGTAGACAAGGAGAAAGTTGCTATCTTATTCAATTCCAACACAACCGATGCGGTCTTTCTATCGGGTAGGGGTGGACTTGCTATCGTAGGGGTTCCTAAGATAGATGATGGAAAAGGTGCTTTCATTATTAAGATTGATTTTTCATCGACTGTAAGAGGCTTGAGAATTACGCTTCTGTTTACACTATTAGCTGTACTAATCATCGGAAGCTTGCTTATCTTGTTCATGTCCAGGTATATTGTGAAGCCTATTAAGAAGCTAACTGTTGCAGCGAAGGAAATGGCGTCAGGCAATTTATCTGTCCGATTGACTTATCGTAATAAAGATGAATTTGGTGAACTGATGGAGAGCTTTAATCGTATGGCAAGTGAGCTGCAGAAAATGGACTCAGTTCGTGATGATTTTGTCAGCAATGTTTCTCATGAAATGCAGTCACCACTTACATCGATTAGAGGATTTACAAGAGCGCTGCAAGACGGTGTCATTCCATTAGAAGAGCAAAAAGAGCATCTGGATATTATCTATGAGGAAACCTTACGCCTATCTAGGCTTAGTGATAATCTGCTCCGATTAGCCTCACTCGATTCGGAGCACCATCCGGTTAATCCCACCACATTCCAATTAGACGAACAATTAAGAAGAACGATCGTATTAGCGGAACCACAGTGGGCACGGAAAGATATTATGATTGAATTGGATTTATTGCCTTGCGAGATCACGGTGGATAAAGATTTATTTGATCAGGTCTGGCAGAACTTAATAAATAATGCTATAAAATATACGGGGCAAGACGGTACCATTCATGTTGAAATTGAGATGAACGCGCAATTTGTGAAGGTATATATCAAAGATTCTGGTAAAGGCATTCCTGAGGAAGCACTTCCGCTTATCTTTGATCGATTTTATATGGTGGAGAAAGCGCGTAGCAGCGCTCTTAAAGGGAATGGACTTGGACTTTCCATTGTGATGAAGATTCTAAAAATACATGATTGTAATATTGATGTGGAGAGTAAAGTTGGAGAAGGAACCCAGTTTGTTGTAACGATTCCTAGAACCTAAACCACATGAATAGTTAATATGCTAAAGCTAAAGGTAAACTTTGAGGGGGATGATGATGAAAGATCTAAATCCTATCTATTTACGCGAATTGAAGCATACGGACTGGAAAGATGTTCATTCGTATTGTTCACAGGATCATGTGTGCCGTTTTCAAGCCTGGGGTCCAAATACTGCTGATCAAACTCGTTCATTTGTGAGCCAGGCACTAGATGACTCTCAAAAAGTTCCCAGAACTCGGTTCGCGCAAGCCATAGTTGCAGTAGGAACTGAAAATTTGATCGGCATGGTTGAATTAAATATTAGAAGCCATACGGACAGAAGAGGTGAAATCGGCTATATTGTCCATCCTGATGTCTGGGGACAGGGAGTCGCTACAGCAGCAGCCGGACTAATGTTGAAGTTTGGTTTTGAAGAACTGCATCTACATCGAATATACGCGACCTGTGACCCTCGAAATAGTGGATCATCCAAGGTGCTCACCAAGATTGGCATGACCTATGAAGGCAGATTAAGAGATGCTTTACTCATAAAAGATGGCTGGCGAGATTCTTTAGTGTTTAGTGTATTGGAGCAAGAATGGGATAAGGAAGTGCGCTAAAATAAAGTCTTGCTTCTAAATGTCTAGTTCATTACAATATAAGTATTCGCTTATATAAGTGTTGAAAGGAGGAGAAGTAGGGATGCAGTCACTGACGGATATTGCAGATGATTTGAAGCTCTTAGGAGATAAGACGCGACTGGCCATGCTTTCACTTTTGAAAGAACGGGAATGGTGCGTGTGTGAATTCCTTGATATTTTTGATATATCCCAGCCGGCGATTAGTCAGCATTTACGGAAATTGAAGAATCGAGGGATCGTGAAAGAAAGCAAACGAGGGCAGTGGGTGCATTATTCATTAAATGTCGAGGATAAACCACATCTTAAGGCTGTTCTTCAACAAATGCCCAGCTCAGCCGCGATATTGGCTAGTTTGAATAAGGAAGTTAAAGCACCGTGCTGCGACTAAAATATAGTTGTAGTTTTTTAAAGTGTATATAACTATATAGTTATATGGTGATATAGGATTTATTAGGATTTATTCATAGATTATAGGAGTGTTGAGAAAGTGGTCATTCTAGCCATACTTATTTTTATGGTAACTTTAATTTTTGTAATCTGGCAGCCTCGAAATTTATCGATTGGATGGTCAGCCTGCGGCGGAGCGATCATTGCTTTACTAGCTGGGGTAGTTAGTTTTAATGATGTTCTGGATGTAACACAAATGGTTTGGAATGCGACGTTGGCGTTTGTTGCAATCATCTTAATTTCCTTAATTTTAGACAGTATTGGATTTTTTGAATGGGCTGCGTTACATATGGCGCGAGCAGCACGGGGGAACGGAACACGAATGTTTGTCTATGTCATTGTTCTTGGTGCGTTGGTTTCTGCCTTTTTTGCAAATGATGGAGCGGCGCTAATACTTACCCCTATTGTACTTGCTATGGTTAGAGCGCTGAATTTTGATGAGAAAAAAGTATTTCCATTCATTATTGCTAGCGGCTTTATTGCGGACACCACCTCATTGCCGCTTGTGGTTAGCAATCTTGTGAATATCGTATCGGCTGACTTTTTTGGAATTACCTTTATGGAGTATGCGGGGAAAATGATTGTACCTACGCTATTCTCATTGATAGCGAGTATCGTGGTGCTTTATTTCTTTTTTCGCAAAAGTATACCGAAGCGATTTAATGATTCCGAACTAAAAGATCCGCAAGAGGCTATTAAAGATAAGAAGATGTTCCGTCTATCATGGATTGTACTGGCTATTCTTTTAATAGGGTATTTCGTTAGTGGATTCTTGAAGATTCCGGTATCAGTGGTTGTGGGAATCATTGCAATTTTGTTCATGCTCCTCGCGAGAAGAAGCCCTTCCGTCAAGGTGAAAGAAGTACTTACAGGAGCACCTTGGGCGATTGTGTTCTTCTCCATTGGAATGTATGTCGTGGTATATGGACTTCGGAATGCGGGTCTAACTGATCTACTCGCTAAGGCGATAGGAATGATTGCTGATCAGGGTCTATTTGCTGCAACTATGGGTATGGGGTTCATTGCTGCATTGATCTCATCATTGATGAATAATCTGCCTACTGTAATGATTGACGCACTCGCAATTGATGCAACGCATACAATCGGAGTTATTAAAGAGGCATTAATATATGCGAATGTTATAGGTTCAGACTTAGGGCCTAAAATCACCCCGATTGGCTCACTAGCAACGCTGCTGTGGCTCCATGTGCTTTCGGCCAAAGGTGTGAAGATATCCTGGGGAACGTATTTTAAGACGGGCATTATATTAACTATCCCAACGTTGTTTATTACACTTTTAGGTCTTTATCTGTGGTTGTTGATTACTTAATTTGAAAAGGGGAAGATCAGATGGACAAGAAAACGATTTATTTTTTATGTACAGGAAACTCTTGCCGGAGTCAGATGGCTGAGGGCTGGGCGAAGCAATATTTAGGGGGAGAATGGAACGTGTACAGCGCTGGAATTGAAGCCCATGGTCTAAATCCAAAAGCTGTACAAGCTATGAGCGAAGTAGGCATAGATATCACTGGACAGACCTCGGATATGATTGATTCTAATCTGCTGAATAATGCTGATTTAGTCATTACGTTATGTGGGGACGCTGCGGATAAATGTCCAATGACGCCTCCGAAGGTCAAACGGGAACACTGGGGCTTCGATGATCCGGCAAAAGCGCAAGGGACCGATGAAGAGAAGTGGGCAGTGTTCCAGCGTGTGCGTGACCAGATTGAGGAAAGAATCAAACGATTTGCGGAGACCGGCGAATAGTTACCAGGTGAAGCATCCTATTCTTTTAAAAATATAAGAAAGTATAAGTTTCACACTATACCTTATCCTTATATTTCTCGCAAAAACGCTTACCGTCCTTTAGGAACGCCGGAGGCGTTTTTGCTTGGCTTAGGATATTTCACAACGGGCCATTTCACTTTCCTTAAGGCGTTCATAACCTCTGGTCCAACGTTCAGGTTACTTTGAACCAATTCATGGGGAGTGAGAGCCATCCATTGATTCAGAGAAACGTCGGCAAAACGATCGCTTTTGAACATTTCAAGGAACCATAAGGAGTCATCGCCTGTATTCTGAATATAATGTCCAAACGCAAAAGGAACATATCCTACATCGCCTGCTCTGTAATTAAATGTTCTTGCTACACCGTTTCCAGCAAATACAGTCATACGTCCTTTTCCGGTAAGATAATATTGCCATTCATCGTTATTTGGATGCCAGTGCAGCTCTCTCATCCCTCCGGGTTCAATTTCTACCAATGCGGCAGCTACGGTTTTGGAGATGGGAAAGTTACTGGAATCGACTATTCTGACACTCCCGCCGGGAGTCCTCAGCGGAGGTTGAGCCAATAAGGAATGTTTAAAGGTTTGTGGGATCTCTCCGTATGGAGATTCTACCCTTTGACTTTGCAATGAACCCGGAACCTGATCCTGATAAATATAGACCTGTTCGGTAGGAATGGAGTCAAATGCAGCGGCAGGCACCCCAAAGTTAGCCGAAAGCACTTCTTTCGGAGTATGGGCAAACCAATCGGAAATGGACAAGGTGTTTAGATCAGAGAAACTTCCATCGTCGAATACAAGCAGAAACTCACAGCCTTCTTCAAGACCTTGTATAGAGTGGGGAATACCTGGCGGGAAATACCATAGATCACCTGGCCCCACATCTGCTATGAAGTTTCGACCATTTTGATCTACGGCAGTAATTCGAGCTCGACCTAGCAGCATATAAGACCATTCCGCTTGCTGATGCCAATGGAGTTCACGTACTCCACCGGGGGTTAGGCTCATGTTGACGCCAGCTAGTGTAGTGGCGATGGGGAGGTCTCTGACTGTCACCTCTCTCGACCAGCCACCATGATTAAGCTGCATATGTGCATCGGAAAAAGAAAATTTTAAATTGGGGACGAGACCGGCATCGGTCACGGGAGGGACAAACATGTCGGGATTCTCCAAATCCCGCATTATATCACGTGGTCCTTTATCTAATCCACCTGCGCCATCGCTTCGAATGGGCTGTGGGATATTTGTCTTTCTTGGCGAATCCTGTCCATCTGCAGTCATCCATCGCACTCCTTTCATGATTCTAAATAACTCAATGAAAATATATGCGGAATCCTGTCTTTTATGATGAATAACAAAAGTGGAACAAGTTGACATGCGCAAGGGGATCATTGATTATTACTAATAGAGGCTTTGTTCTAGACGGAGTAGAGAGGGAGAGGGGTTTGAGATGAATCACATTAAGGAGTCCTTACAACGATTAGGGAGAATAAGAGCTTATGTCATAGGTCTGTTGGTAATTATGTTCGCCGCGGGTTCCGCGGTTACACCTACATCGGTGTCGGCGGCTGTTCAGTTAGGGACTCAGGTAATGCCACTGTCATATGGTGGGTATTACGTCCTTTTTCCAGGTAAACTCGCTCCTTATTTTAAATCAGGTAAATTAATGGTGCCGATTCGGGCTTTCTCGAGTGCGATTGGTGCGGATTTGCTCTATGACGCATTAACGAACAGCGTTACAGTTTCACTACTGGATCGCTCTGTAGGGAAGATTAAAGCAGGGCAGCTAGAGGCAGAATTTAATGGGGAGACAGAAGATTCATTAGGGATCGCCCCAGAGATCAAGGATGGAATCCTGTTTGTTCCAGCATCCCCTATTCTAGAGGGGTTAAAGACATTTCGCTGGGAAACTCAGTTCAATAATGTGAATAAATTAACCCTTGGCATTGGCGCCAGAAAAGGGGAGGAATGGGCAAAGCCTGAGGCGGATCGAGCGCTTACCCCTTACCCAGTGGAAACAACAGCACATCCATATCCGTTATATCCGTTTAAGCTAACACAGACTCAATCTGGGAAAGAATACAGAATAACCTTAGGCGTGCAAAATACCTCTGGTTTTGTCATCCCTAAAGGGAATGCGGAACTGGAGCTGGTGAGTGTGGACAGTAAAGGTAACTCTTACTACCAAACGTTAAAAGGACCTGACTCTTTAACCTCCAAGGCGGCATTATTATCATTTTCCGTTTCCATTCCTACAGAGGCTGAATACGTCATTTTCAGATCACGTACATTGAGAGCGGAATAAGTATCATAGGTGTTCTAACAAGATATACAGAGAGCAGGTTAAGAAATAGATGACAGGTAACGAAGGGCAGCACTATCGCTTCAGTGAAGCACCCATTTGGGAGTTGCAGCGGGCTTATTATGAAGAACAGGGATTAAAGGCTTGGAATAATGATCAGGTTCCGCAGTATATTACGAGTAATCCTATGATTGCGACAGCATATGCGGAAATGATCTTCGGATTCCTGCAAGATCGGGCTGGACAAGGACATCTCTCTGAAACAGTCACTATACTGGAATTGGGAGCTGGGGCGGGTCGGTTAGCGTTCCATATCCTTAAGAAGCTATGCGAAATCATAGATTATGCGGGGACTCCACTTCCTCCTTTTCGTTATGTGATGAGTGATTTACCCGTTAAAAATATAACCAGCTGGCAGCAGCACCCAAGCTTACTTCCATTCGTAGAGCAGGGTATACTGGACTTCGCACGATTTGATGCTGTACAGGATACTGAACTGTATTTAGTACAGGCTAAGCTCAGCATCAAACCTGGTGATTTACAGCAGCCGCTGCTGCTTGTGGCAAATTATTTTTTTGACAGTATCCCGCAGGAATTAATTTATGTGGATGAAGGTAAAATATTTGAATGTGAGGTGTCGATTCAGTATTCAGAGGCTGCAGGATCGGACAACCCCTCTGATGTACTCGGTACAATCATTCCACAATATCATTATGTTCGAGCGGCTAATTACGAAGTGGAAACCTACCCCTATCACGATGTTATAAAGCTCTACCAGCAGAAGCTGGAGGATTCCCATATTCTGTTTCCTGTTGTGGGGCTTACTTGTTTGGAGCGGCTAGCTAAGTTGTCTATAGAAGGGTTCGTACTCCTTACAGCGGATAAGGGAGATCACCGAATAGAGAATTGGGAATTTGC
The DNA here is from genome assembly GCF_038004585.1 of Paenibacillus sp. FSL R5-0475. Lineage (NCBI taxonomy): Bacteria > Bacillati > Bacillota > Bacilli > Caryophanales > Paenibacillaceae > Paenibacillus > Paenibacillus sp. FSL R5-0475. The sequence continues at coordinate 4,682,135 of NZ_JBBORK010000001.1, read as the reverse complement.
GGAACCCCCTTTGCTGATTCATCACGGTAGCTTCTCCTTAACGGCGAATTATCATGCAATTCAGTATATGTTGGAGCAAAAAGGAGCACACTCCTTATTTACCACTCATCATTACAAAAACTTGAATATCGGATGCATTCTTATGCTGGACGCGCCGATGAGCTATACGAACACTCGGTTAGGTTACAAGCGGTTTATAGAGCGTTTTGGCCCGGATGATTTCTTCAGTATGAAGGAATGGATGGATCAGCAATTAGATACAATGGGTCTCCAGCAGATTTTGGCTTTTTGGCGCTTAGGTGGGTATGATGCAGAATGGTTTATCCATAGTGCAGAACAGATTTCGGAGCTGCTGCCGGATGCCAGTGATGAAGAAATGCTGGATCTTCAGCAGGGAATACGATTAATGTGGACAGGTTACTATCCGATGGAACAGAGCTATGACCTATCACTGGATGCTGGGTTACTGCTGTATGAAATGGATAAGTTCGAGGAGGCGTTAGCCTACTTAGAACGGTCTATGCATGACAATTCGGAAGAACCATTAGCCTTGGTGCTTTATAGTATGGCGATTTGTAATTATGAGCTTGGAGCTGAAGGGGCTGCACTGGATTACGCGCGTAGAGCTTTGGCTGTAGAGCCTGATAATGAAGTAGTGTTGGAACTGATAACGGCTCTGAGCGAGGATTAAATTGTAAGAAGACAGAAGTACAGCACCATTTACACTGGACCCTCAATTTGGTATCCTATACAAAATAATTAAACGCGATGACGAGAAGAGTAAATAAAATCATTCCTTCACAGAGAGCCCTGAATGATGAGAACAGGGTAAGGGAGATTTTATCGAAACAAGCCTCTGAGCGGCATATCGGAACCGATCGACGGGGATGGTATGACGGGAGCTCCTGTTATAGAGCTAGAGTATAACCAATGCGTAAGATGCATTGCCGTACTTGATGAGATTAATATGGCGACATATTAATGAACCTGGGGTGGTACCGCGAGAATTTCGTCCCCAAGACCATAAGTCTTGGAGGTGAGGTTCTTTTTTATTTAAATATAAGGATAAAGTATAAGTTTCACACTATACTTTATCCTTATATTTCTCGCTTAAACACTTACCGTCCTTATAGGACGCCGAAGGCGTTTATGCTTGTGCTGAATAATCAGGCGGATATCACTTATAAACAGGAGGTAATACCAATGAACAAGGAACCGGAAGTATTAGCAGAGAGTTACATCGACAGATTGATTCAAGAAGAGCTGGAAGCTGGGACTTACAGTAGAGATATTTGCACGAGATTCCCACCGGAGCCTAATGGGTATTTGCATATTGGCAGTGCGTATGCGATTCACACGAACTATACGACTGCGAAAAAGTATGGCGGGAAGTTCCATTTGCGGTTCGATGACACCAATCCTTTAAAAGAGGATCTGGAGTATGTAAATGCTATTTGCGAAGATATGTTATGGATGGGCTACCCGCCAGACCATACTTTCTACGGATCAGACTATTCGGAAAAAATATATAATAGCGCGGTAAAGTTAATCCAAAAAGGAAAAGCCTACGTCTGCGATTTATCACCTGAAGAGGTGTCAGCTTATAGAGGAACGCTTACGGAGCCGGGAAAGAACAGCCCTTATCGGGAGCGTTCTGTGGAAGAGAATTTGAAGTTATTCACGGAGATGAGGAATGGAGCCTATCCGACGGGAGCCAGAGTATTACGGGCCAAAATAGATATGAGCTCACCTAATATCAACTTGCGTGATCCAGTGATTTACAGAATCATTCATGCGGAGCATTATAGAACCGGCAACGATTGGTGCATCTATCCGATGTATGATTTTGCCCATCCTATACAAGATGCAATCGAAGGGATTACGCATTCCCTATGTTCCATTGAGTTTAAGGATCATCGACCACTGTATGAGTGGGTGCTGAATGAACTGGATACCCCTGAGGCTCCAAAGCAAAGGGAATTCGGACGCGTAAATATCACCGGCGTCGTTACTAGCAAACGGTATATTAGACAACTGGTTACAGGACATTATGTGGATGGCTGGGATGATCCAAGACTTCCAACGCTTCGCGGACTGCGGAGAAGAGGTTTTACGCCGGAGAGTATTCGGAATTTTGTGAAGGAAATTGGTTTTGTTAGAAATAGCACCATTGTAGATATTGCCATGTTAGAGCATTCGCTTAGACAAGATTTGAAGGCGAAGGCAACTAGCGTGATGGCTGTTCTAAAGCCTCTAAAGGTGGTTATTACTAACTACCCTGAGAATCAAAGCGAATGGCTGAAGATTGAGAATAACAGTGAGGATAAGACGCTTGGGGAAAGGGAAGTTCCTTTTTCACGGACGCTTTATATTGAACAAGAGGATTTCATGGAGGAGCCACCCAAAGGTTATCACAGGCTGACTATAGGGAATGAGGTTAGGTTAAAGGGCGCCTACTTCATTAAGTGCAATGAGGTGCTCAAGGACGAAGCAACTGGAGAAGTTATAGAGCTTCGCTGCACCTATGATCCGAGAACGAAGAGTGGAAGTGGATTTAATGAACGGAAGGTTAAAGCGACCATCCACTGGGTATCGGCAGAGCACGCGATCAAGTCGGAAGTTCATCTATATGAGCGGTTGCTAAAAGATAACGACGGTCCTAAAGAAGAGGATGAGCGCTGGGACGCGTATCTTAATCCAGATTCCCTAACCATTCTGAAGGATTGTTTGTTGGAGCCTTCCATGGCGAGTGCACTTCCAGAAGATAAATTTCAATTCATCCGGCATGGATTCTTCTGTGTGGATAAGAAATATACCACAGCAGATAAGCTGGTACTGAACCGAATTGTGCCGCTGAAGGATACATGGAAGAAAAATTCGTAATTCACAGCACATCCTTTCTCCACAACTTTTCTTTATGATATAGAGGTCATAATGAAATTGTAGGAGGTAATGCTATGAATTGGTCTTGGTTAATCACATTGATCTGTCCTTTGATGATGTTATTTATGATGTTCGGACTGGGTGGGAAACATGGACACGGGCACGGGCATGGGTCGAGAAAGCAAGCGTCGCCTGATTATCAGGAGCTTCAGAAAGAATTGAATGAGCTGAAAATGCAGAATGAACAAATGAGAAGAGATATTCAAAGTCTTACACTATAAGCTTTTCGGAGTAATTGGCTTAAGCTGGGCGAAGATCGGGTAATTTCTGATCATCGTCCAGCTTTTTTGTTCTTGGTCGTAGGTGGACAAGCATATGAAAATTTCTAATGAAACATATTTACATTTTTCAGAAATGAGCATATACTTTAAATATAAGTTGCACAGAGGAAACTTTCGTGTATATAGACAACTTTTTTTGGGCAAGAGGAGGAATGGACATGTTGGAACAAACTTTAATAGAAAAACCACATATAGAACAACCGCATATGAGACAACATAAAAACTCCATTTCGGCGCAAGCCGTACTTAATGGGGAGACCAAAGGAATTAAAAGATTACTTCCTTTCTTAGGTCCAGCGTTTATCGCTGCGGTTGCTTATCTGGATCCGGGTAATTTTGCCACCAACATTACGGCGGGTTCAAAATACGGCTATCTCCTATTATGGGTGATTGTAGCCTCGAACTTAATGGCCGTTCTTATTCAGGCCTTATCCGCCAAGCTTGGTATTGCTACAGGAAAGAACCTGCCGGAGATCGCTCATGATCGTTTTCCGAAGAGTGTATCGATCTTCTTATGGATTCAAAGTGAACTGGTGATAATAGCTACGGATCTGGCGGAGTTTATCGGGGCAGCATTGGGGCTTTATCTATTATTTGATATTCCCATGCTACCGGCAGCACTCATTACTGCGGTCGGTTCATTTGCTATCCTGGAGCTTCAGCGCCGGGGTTACCGTTCCCTTGAGGCCGGAATTGCTGCAATGATTCTTATAGTTGTATTAGCTTTTGCTTTTCAAGTAATTGTAGCTAAACCGGATATGGGTGCTGTTGCTGTAGGCATGTTCACACCTAAGTTTGAAGGGGTGGATAGCATTCTTTTGGCCGCAGGAATTCTAGGCGCAACCGTGATGCCACATGCCATTTATCTACATTCATCACTTACACAGAACCGTATTGTCGGAGTAAATGAAGCGGAGAAGAAACAAATCTTTAAACTGGAATTCATAGATATTATTATTGCGATGATTATTGCAGGGGCAGTGAATCTGGCGATGGTTATTGTCTCAGCCGCATTATTTTTTAAAAATGGTATCGTGGTTGAGGATTTGGATGTTGCGTTTCAGCAATTTAGTCACTTAGCTGGACCCGTAACGGCCATCTCCTTTGGCTTAGGACTACTCATCGCAGGACTATCGAGCTCTTCTGTAGGAACTATGGCTGGCGATGTGGTAATGCAAGGCTTCATCAACAAAAGAATTAACCTGTACTTACGCCGTGCGATTACGATTATTCCACCTTTGGCTATCATTGGTTTTGGTGTAAATCCAACGAAAGCACTCGTTATCAGCCAGGTGATCTTGTCCTTTGGGATTGCCTTTGCTCTGGTACCACTGGTTATGTTTACAAGCAATCGTCAGATTATGGGCGGGTTAGTGAATCGTAAGATGACAGCTGCTCTCGGCTGGCTTATCTCTGGTCTTGTTGTATCGTTAAATTTATTTTTGGTATATCAAATATTTGGATAAGGCAGGACATCTTTATTTGGTGAGTGAAAAAAGGTATACTTGAGCATGTTTATAATTCACGCCAGAGTAAGGAGATCGACAATGTCCATGCAAGAAATATCCGGTTATAAGTCTATAGCCCTTGATATTGCACAAAGAATTGTAAGCGGGGAATTTCCCGTACAGAGTAAGCTATCCGGGCGTTCTCTATTGGCAGGGCAATATCATGTTTCTCCAGAAACGATTCGTAAGGCTATGGGATTATTGAAGGATGAGAATATAGTGTTTGTTTCGCAGGGAAAAGAGATTATTGTCATCTCTGATCAAAAGGCGTATGAGTATATTACCAGGAATAACTATCTGAAATCAGCTTATTCGTTGAAACAGGATCTAGAGCAATTGTTGCTTGAAAAGAAGAAGCTCGACGGCAAGTTCGAGAGGGTACTAACTGGAATTATCGAGGCATCAGACCGGATGAAGAATTTAAAGCCGTACCACCCGGAAGAAATTACAATCCATGAAGAATCACATGTGGTTGGCAAAACCATTGGAGCATTACAATTTTGGCAGAATACAGGTGCTACGATTATAGCGCTTCGCCGGGGTGCGAACGTAACAATCTCCCCAGGTCCACATGTCATACTCAGAGAAAATGATGTACTTGTAGCAGTTGGTGATGAGAAAATGTACCAAAGAACAGAGCAATTTATTAATAAAAATGCAGAGAATCATTTATAATAATAGATCAAAAAAAGGCTATCCAGCGGGGTTTATCACTGGATAGCTTTTTTTATAATTACAATATTACATTTATTTACAAACAACTTATTATAACAATGTAGGTTGTCAGTTGGGGAGTTGTTTGTTATAGTTTAACTTACAGAGTCGCCCGGTGAGATGATCTGACGATAGAAATAAGAAGGAGAGACCCTATGCTGAAATTTGAAAAAGTAGGTAAGAAATACCCGAATGGTTATGAAGCAGTTAAGAATATTAGCTTTGAAATTGAAGCTGGAGAAATACTAGTATTGATCGGTCCGAGCGGTTGCGGAAAGACAACAACGATGAAAATGATAAATCGTCTTGTTCCGCATACTTCAGGCCATATTTATATCCACGGCAAAGATATCACCAAGGAGAACCCCGTAACCCTCCGCAAGAACATCGGTTATGTTATTCAACAAGCTGGTTTGTTCCCGCACTACACCATAGAAGATAATGTAGGCTTGATTCCCGACCTAAAGGGCTGGGATGTGAAGAAGAAAAAAGAACGGGTGCTCGAAATGCTCCGCCTAGTCGGACTTGATCCGGCCATATTTGCCAAACGTTATCCGAAACAATTATCAGGTGGGCAGCAGCAGCGTGTAGGTGTAGCCCGTGCATTGGCTGCTGATCCCGAGATTATATTGATGGATGAACCGTTTGGTGCTTTGGACCCTATTACCCGTGAGCAGCTGCAGGATGAACTGCTGCGCATGCAACAAGAAGTGAAGAAGACAATAGTATTTGTAACACATGATATGGATGAAGCACTGAAGCTTGGAGATAAAATCGCTATTCTTAAAGATGGTGAAATCGTTCAACTAGATACACCTTATGAGCTGCTCAGCCGGCCTGCTAATGATTTCGTAGAATCATTTATCGGCAAAAACCGTATTTACCAAAACCCTGAGTATATCCCCGTAACAGAAGTTATGCGCGACAATCCATCTACATCTCTTCCCGGGCGCACACTGGGTAAAGCTCTTACCTTTATGCGTCAACGCAAAATGGATACATTACTGGTTGGAAACGAGAAAGGTAAGCTGCTTGGCATAGTCTCCGCTTATGATGTTACCGCCAAAATGGAACAAAGCCTTACTATCGAGGAAATTATGACACCACCTCAAGTGGTGCTGCAGGATACAGCAACAGCAAGAGACGCATTATCATTGATTACGGAAGCTCCATACGGCATTATTCCGATTGTAACCGCTGAGGGGAACATTGCGGGGATTGTTACAAGAGGTAGTCTTCTGACGGCGTTTGCAGCACAATGGGGAGGCACGAAAGAGGAGGAAGTGTCTGTATGAGAGATCAATCGTTATGGCAACAACTCATATATCAATTAGATTTACGTAGGGATGATTTGATTCATTCTATGGGAGTGCATATGCAACTTGTGCTCTTGTCCATGTTATTTGCGATTATTGTTGGCATTGCGCTTGGAATCATGATTACACGGGTTAAACCACTGAAAGGGATTACGCTTGGTGCTGCGGGGATTCTTCAGACAATACCTAGTCTGGCGATGCTCGGATTTATGATTCCTCTATTTGGCATAGGGATGAAGACGGCAGTTGTAGCTTTGTTTCTGTATTCACTGCTGCCAATCATCCGCAACACCTACACGGGAATTACTGATGTGGATCCGTCTATAGTGGAAGCGGCCCGGGGAATGGGAATGAAGAGCTGGCAAATTCTATTCAGGGTTCAACTCCCTTTAGCTTTAAGTGTAATTATGGCGGGGATCCGTACTGCTGCAGTTATTAATGTCGGGACAGCAACACTGGCAGCCTTTATCGGTGCTGGCGGATTGGGTGAATTTATTTTCTTAGGTATTCAACGGAACATCGAAGCTCTAACCTTACTTGGCGCTATTCCGGCCGCGATTCTTGCACTCGTGCTGGATTATCTACTCGGATTGCTTGAAAGATTAACGACTCCAAAGGGATTGAAAGTATAACTAAAACTCTAGTCTTGAAAGAATATAAAAGGGGAGATTATATATGAAAATTCCAAAATTGATGACAGGCGTTCTAACTACAGTATTAATGGGGACGTTACTTGCTGGGTGTGGTGGCGGGAATAATAACGCTGCTGCGGGTAACAGTGGAGAAATCACGATTGGCTCCAAAAACTTCACGGAGAATGTTCTACTCGCTCATATGATGGCAGATTTGATAGAAGATAAAACAGATATTAAAGTGAAGCGTCAGATGAACTTGGGAGGCTCTAATGTAGCTTGGAGTGCGCTTGAGAATAATAATATCCAGCTATATCCGGATTACACCGGAACCATTGTAGCCAATTACTATCAAGAGGAGACGGGAAACTCTGAGGAATCGTTGGCAAAAACCAGAGAACTGCTTGAAAAAGATGGACTGGCCTTTCTGGATCCATTCGGCATAAATAATACCTATACTTTAGCTGTTAGTCGTGAAACGGCTGAGAAGTACAATTTAAAGACTTTCAGCGATTTGGCCAAAGTATCTGGAAATATGGTTCTTGGCGTAGAGTTCGAGTTCTTGGATCGTGAGGACGGATACCCCGGTATCCAAAAACTCTACGGAATGGATTTCAAGCAGAGCAAAGGAATGGACCATGGTATCATGTACCGTTCGATTGACGATGGGGAAACAGATGTAACCAATGCATACGCGACGGATGCACAAATTAAAGTACATGATCTGGTGATTCTACAGGATGATAAGGAATTCTTCCCACCTTATGATGCAGGACCGATTATTCGTCAGGAAACGTTAGATAAATACCCTGAATTGAAAGGCGTCTTAAATCAATTGAACGGACAAATCAGTGACGAAGAAATGCAGCAATTGAACGCAGAAGTTGATGTGGATGCGCTCAAGGAAGAGGATGTAGCTCGTAATTTCCTGATCAAAAAGGGATTAATAGAAGGCTAAATATGAAATATAAACTAAAGCAGGCTAGGGAATTTCCTAGCCTGCTTCTTTGCTGATTATTTATAGGTCTGTCTAGTTTCTGAAGTAGTCTGCCAATCCTTCGGCGATAGCCTTGGCCGCTTTTTTCTGATAGGAGGATTTACGGACAATTGACTCATCTGTAGGGTTGGTAAGAAATCCGAGTTCAACTAAGGTAGCTGGAATTCGATTCTCCCTTAGGATGTGATAGTCACCAAAGGACAACCCATTGCTCTTTAGACCGATGCCTTGTCCCAGCCGGGTTTCAATCGCCCGTGCCAGCTTTAGATCATCGGACTCGGAGTAAAAGAAGGTTAGTGTCCCGGACACTTTTTTCGGAGAAGAATTATAATGAATGCTTACAAATGCATCTGCACGCAGAGCCTCACTCATCTGAACACGCCGAGCGAGTGTAGGCTTCTGATCCTCCCGGGTACGTGTCATCTCAACCCGTGCACCTTTAGCTAAAAGGGCATCGCGGAGATAAAGTGCGGTTTGCAGATTCAAATCCTTCTCCATGGTGTTATATGTAGTGCCGAGCATTCCCGGATCACTGCCGCCATGACCGGGATCTACGACGATTAATTTTCTTCGTAAATTTCCTGTGTGCGAAATGCTGCTTGTAGTGCTTGTGCTTCTTGGCGTGGTTCCAGATCGGATGTATTGTGCTGCGACCCAACCGATGTCACCGCTAGCTGTTCGAATTCGTGCCCAATCGTTCTGACGAAGGAGGAGGATAGCTGTATCCTTAGCTTTTAAAGAACCGAGTACCTTATATTGTGTGCCTGGACCGCTTCGTACGCGTAGTGAATCTGCCGTAACTGTAACCTTTGTGGTACTACTCAAGGTGCTGGTTGAGGTGGAAGAAGTAGTGCTGGGTTTGGAAGCTACCGATGATCCAGAAGCGCCAGATTGCTTGGAGCTATTGTTCACCTTTTTAAGGTAATAGCCGGCTACCCAGCCAGAGGTGTTCCCCGTCTTAACCTTCAACCACCCGTGTTGTTCATCGGTCACAGTTACTTTTGCTCCGTTCTTAATAGATCCTACAACAGTTGCATTCTTTGCCGGCTCACTGCGTACATTTAAAGAGTTCGCGTATACCTGAGCGGTATAACTAACTGCTGCCGTTTTAGCTTCAGCAGGCTGTGACGCTGTTATACCCATAAGGCTTGCTGCAAGCAATGTGACACCTATCATTTTTTTCATAGTATCCTCGCTTTTTCAAAGTAGTCGTAATTTTTTACCCACTTTACGAGGTTTAGAATAATATTTTTTGAGAAATTTATGAGAACTTGGCCTCTTTTCCGGTGGTCTAAAGACTTGTATAATTATTACATATTGGGAAGGATGAAGGAGCACTGCCGTGACTAAACCAAAGCTATTCATTGGATCTTCCAGAGAATCCATACGTTATGCAAGAGCGATTCATGAGCAGCTGAAGAGGGATGCTGAAGTACATCCTTGGTATGCCAATGCCTTTCGAGCGAATGAATACACGATGGAGGCACTGGAGAGAAATTTGGATGAGAGCGATTTTGCCGTATTTGTGTTCTCGCCAGATGATGTCGCCAAAATACGCGGTAAATTTTATTATGTGACTCGTGATAATACGGGGTTTGAAATGGGATTGTTTTGGGCCAGATTACGGCGTAATCGTGTTTTTTGCTTAGTGCCGGATCAGGTGACTGCCCGCGACGATTTAATCCCTGGACAGAATGTTGAAGAATATCATCTGTTGTCCGATTTGTCGGGAATTACAGCTTTAGAGTATGAGATGCACCATGATAATCCTACGGCTGCTGTGGATGTGAGCTGTGGTAAGATTATTGACAGTATCCAGGGGTTTGGAAAATTCCGTGACCCGTTGAAAGATTTAGAACAGCTAAAGATGGAATTAAGGCGCAAAGAAAGTATCCTTCATTTTTTTTGGCAATATAATAGTAATGTGACCATCTCTGAGGATGGAGAGAAGTATCACGCACTCAGTGAGGCGATTCGCAATTCTTTCTTACCTCCGAAGCATTGTCGTGTGATCGGTGCTGCGATTTGGCAGGCTCAAGAGGAAGAACAGCTTGTTCAGGTGGGAGGGAATGTCGGACGTGGGCACTCCTATTCCTTGACTGTTACGAAAGGGAATGAGAAGCAGCCTAGTGTGGTAGATGCATTTTTATCGAGCAAATGGACTTTTTTTCAACGCACGGAAGTTGCGGAGGTATATATCCTATGCTATCCTCTAGGTAAGAAGTATGTTCTTTCCGTACACTTTTCAGGGAGTGATGGATTATCTGCGGATGATCTTAAGGCGGTAGTTGCGAATAATCAGGATTTATTCCGTACCATCAATCATTTAGTAGGGGAGGATTCAGCATGAAGCGAATAAAGGGTATTAACAACTTATCGGGTGCTGTTCTCCGTTCTGCAAGTGGTGGAAGCAGGAGTGCAGAAGATAATAAGAATACCACAAGTAAAACAGGGTCGAGCCATTCCGCTCAGCAACCAGCTTCAGCTCAAATTTATACTGCGCCTTCTTTAGATGGCGGAGACGATGAATATAAGAAGCTTATTAGCGGGAAGGTAGACAACAATAAACCATCCTTTGCGTGATGAGCATAAGTGCTGTCTCAAAAGTAGTGATCTACTTATGGGCAGCTTCTTTTTTTTGAGAGTAATTAGGGAAAAGCTCCCTGAAAATAGCTGATAATTACTCTAAATGAGTGAAATCAGGGAATTCCTCCCTAAAAATCGGGGGAATATCTATATTTACCGCCGAATCAGGTTAATTATAGGGAGGTATTCCCTAATTGTTAGTCTATTGAGTAGAAATCTCCGATTTTCAGGGAGATATTCCCTAATTCTTGAGCAGAGCTTCCGGTTCACTTCTTACAGCAAGACACAATGTTGCAACAGCACAAAAAGCACTTCTCCACGAGCGGGAGAAGTGCTTTTTTATTAACTGGTACAGCCCCTCAGTTCTATCGGCTATTCTTCTTGGCAATTTCGCGTCGTACGACAGGGGCGACCTCAGTTGCTAATAGTTCAATAGCTTTGGCTACCTTGGCGTAAGGAAGGCCGCCGATGTCGAGCTGAGTCATAAAGCGGCTATGGCCGAACAGCTCATGCTGATAGAGGATTTTTTCAATAATTTGCTGCGGGCTACCTACAGCCATCGTGTTATCAGCAGATACATATTGCCCAAAGTCGTCACGAGATACACTGTATTCTTGACCAGGTTTTGGGCTGATGGAATTACGATAACTATAGTAGTATGGGTAATATTCATCGAGCGCTTGCTGTGAAGTTTCGGCAATGTAGCCGTGGCTAGTAATCGCAATCTTTAAAGATTCAGGGGCATGACCCGCCTGAATTCCAGCGCGTCGATAAGTTGCAGCAAGCTCTTGGAAAGGTTCTGGACTACCGCTAAGAATGGCGATGGTCATTCCAGTCCCGAGTACCCCAGCTTTTTCCGCGCTTTCAGGAGAACCACCTACACCAATCCATACAGGAAGGCTTTGCTGAAGAGGGCGTGGTGCAATCTCAGAATCCTTCAAGGATGAGCGGAAGGAACCCTCCCAGTTCATAATTTCATGCTTATTAAGCTCGAGAAGCAGATTAATATTCTCGGCGAATAGTCGATGATAGTCTTCAAGTTCGTACCCAAAGAGCGGAAAAGATTCCACAAAAGCACCACGTCCAGCAATAATCTCTGCACGGCCATCTGATAGTAAATCAAGTGTGGCAAAATCCTCGAATACGCGCACGGGATCAATGGTGCTTAATACAGTAGTGGCGCTCGTCAACTTGATTCTGCGGGTAACCTGGGAGATGGCTGCCAGCACGACTGGAACCGAAGAAATTGCAAAATCAAGACGATGATGCTCACCTACACCGAATACATCAAGCCCCGCCTCATCCGCCAGCTTGGCCGCAGCTACAACTTCGTCGAGTCGTTGTTTCGGGCTGATCTTATTCCCGGTATGACAATCAGCCACAATATCTCCTAAGGTGTAGATACCGAATTCAAAATCGGATGCTGGTGCTGTGGTTACCTCGTTACTCATGATTACAAACCCCTTGTTATTCATATATTTGATAAAGCTTGTTCGTTTATAGAAGAATGTGATTATTATAACACAATAACTTACAAATTGTAAGTTTATGAGTAAATGTTTTGATTTCTGCTCTTGCGGATGTCAAAATGAGGAAGAATAATCCATGTTCTTACATCCTGCTCGTCATTAGTATTATATTTTATTTTGAGAATCTATCCAATTGAGGCATTTATATGAGGAGGCGTGTGGTGGTGAGAGGAATATTATTGAAGTCATATCTTCGTACTGCGATTATTGGTTTAGGGGTATTGCTTATGGTAAACCCGGTACAAGCTGCTGCGGTTGATTCGCACAGTTCCTTTATAGGCTCGAATTTAGATGATTATTATGTGAATTTGTCTGCTGCGAAGGTTGAGTGGTCCACTACGATGGATTTGCCAACGCTAGGAGATATACCGACGGACTACATTATGGGCAAGGGCGTTGTTGCAGTTGGTGCGGGCAAAGCTTTTATCCTACAAAAGGGTCAGCTTTTAGCCATTAACGCTCAGACGGGAAAAGTAATGTGGAAATATGGCTCCAAATTAAAGACACCGTTACTTTACCAAGATGGTGTGGCCTATGTGACCTCAGAAGCAGGCACAATCTATGCAGTCAACGCGGCTACTGGAAAAAATAAATGGAGTTCATCGGCAAACAGCAAAGGCATCAGCCAATTAGTTATTGATAAAGATCAGCTTTTTGCTGCCAATGGTGATATTCAAGCCTACAATCTGAAGGATGGGAAACTGCAGTGGCGTGATAATTTTGGTGAAAAGCTGTATGAACCGTTCATGGTTGAGGGAAACCTGATATTAGCTCAAAACTCAGAATCCGGAGCGTATACGTATGACATTCTACATGCCTTTGATCGAACAACGGGTAAAGAGCTTTGGAATAACAGAGATCATTATTTTCCGATTACTGAGATTAATGGAACGCTTATAACACAACGGAAGGCTACCTTATTCGACACTCTTCCTCTTACTACACTCGACAGTTTGGATGTTAAGACAGGTAAAGTAGTGAAGACGGTAGTTTATAACCCTGCTAATATTGACCCAAATGATCCTGAAGCACCAAGGGGGGGCATTGCTTGGAGTGACGGTGACAGAATTTTTATAACAGGACAAAAAGGTGTCTACAGCTATCCAGTCAATGCTGATCCTGCTACCGTAACACGCGATAATTATTCTTACGAATCCATCGGAGCTAAGTTATCCTACGCCGCTGGTCCTTATGATGGAAGAATTCTTTTTAGTAACGAACAGAGCATTTATGGTGTTAAAATGGTGAATAAATCAGCGGTTCAGTACAGTGGAATCAGCAATCCGATTGCCCGCTTCGATCTGCTCGGACATGGCATGTATGTAGCCCAGACTGACGGCAAATTAATCGCGATAGATTTGATTTCCGCAAAACCGGTTGTACAGCTCAAAACATCAGGTAGAGTGTTCGGCCCAACCTTGCTGGAAAGCGGTATGATTATTGTGCAGAGCAAAGGTATTTTGACCGCTTTCAAGGAGCCTCAGGTTTTGAAAATGAAATAATCGACTCCATAAAAAACGGCTCTCCGATAAATACTCGGCAGAGTCGTTTTTTATGGATTAATCCACAATTCCAGTGCGAAAAATACAAATCTATTTTATGATAAATAGGTTATATAATGAGTAGGTTATACATTAACGAAATTAAAGAGAAGGACCGGGGGATATCATGGAACAGCAAGCGATTTGGGCGATAGGTATTTTTCTACTGATTTATGGACTGATTATTTCTGAGAAAATTCACCGTACAATCTTAGCGATGTTAGGCGCTATTGTTATGGTAGCGATGGGTATTGTGGATCAGGAGACGGCACTGCATCATATTGATTTTAATACCATCGGATTACTTGTAGGCATGATGATGATTGTAGGGATTACTGCAGAGACAGGACTTTTTAAATATGCGGCAGTGAAATCAGCAAAGCTGGCGAAAGGGAAGCCGAGAAGAATCCTGATTGCTTTGTTTGTTGTTACTGCTGTGGCATCTGCTTTCTTGGATAATGTTACAACAGTGCTACTTATGGTGCCTGTTACCTTCAGTATTACAAGGCAACTGCGTATAAATCCGCTGCCTTTTTTGATGTCACAAATTATTGCATCGAATGTCGGTGGGACGGCAACATTGATCGGAGATCCACCGAATATTATGATCGGCAGTGCTGTGAAAGAGCTGACGTTTATGTCCTTTATCAGCAATCTAACACCTGTGATTATCATCATTATGTTAGCGTATATCCCGCTTTTACTACTGATGTTTAGTAAGCAAATTAAATCCACTCCGGAATTGCAGCAAAGTATCATGAACATGGACGAGAAGGCAATGATTACGGATCATAAGCTGCTGCGAAAATGCCTTACCGTACTTGGATTTACGATTATAGGCTTCTTTTTACATCAGGCGCTACATTTGGAGTCCGCTACGGTTGCCTTAGCGGGGGCTTTTTTACTGCTCTTATTAACTGGAGGAGAACACATGCTGGAAAAAGCTTTTCACAGCGTGGAATGGATTACGATCTTCTTTTTTATCGGACTGTTTGTTTTGGTATCAGGACTCGTCGAGACAGGTGTCATCGCGGAGCTAGCTGCCAAAGCGATTGATTTAACGGGTGGGGATGTGCTCATGAGCTCGATGATGATCTTATGGGTCAGTGCAATTGCTTCTGCGTTTCTTGATAATATTCCTTTTGTAGCAACGATGATTCCTTTGATACAGGAGATGGGGCAGATGGGGATTACCAATCTGGAGCCCCTCTGGTGGAGTCTAGCCTTGGGTGCCTGCTTGGGTGGCAATGGTACATTGATCGGTGCCAGTGCTAATCTGATTGTTGCTGGTCTAGCTGGAAAAGAGGGCTATCCGATTACATTCATGAAGTATTTGAAGGTGGGTTTCCCTTTAATGCTGCTGTCCATTGTGATCTCAAGCATATATTTATATTTAAGATATCTGATGTAAACAAGTGTGTCTGAAAAAAGTTTTATTGTTGACAGCTTTTCAAATGGATGATATTTTAAATATTATAATTCCAATTGATTTACTTTGAATAAAAATTACCGACTGTTCCTACAGAGGTATTGCGAATGTAAAAGCGCAATACCTCTGTTTTTTTGTATACAGAATTGAAGGAGGGGTCACGATGGGAGAAGCGTTGCTGTCGATTTCAAATCTAAATAAACGTTTTGAGACTACCGGAGGGCATGTTCAGGCACTGTATAATGTTGATCTCCATGTGCAAGAGGGTGAATTCATTACGGTCATCGGGCCCAGTGGCTGTGGCAAAAGCACGCTGCTGCGCATCGTGGCCGGTTTGGACAGTGGATATACGGGGAGCGTTACCTTAGGAGGGACGGAGATTGGGGGTCCCGGAATCGATAAGGGATTTATTTTTCAAGAGCATCGTCTCTTTCCTTGGCTCACCGTAGAGAAGAATATTGCTTCTGATTTGCCGCTAGGCAACAAAGAAATTAGACGTAAGGTCGATGAGTTGATTGATCTCGTCAAGTTAAATGGGTTTGAGAAATCTTATCCCCGGGAGTTATCGGGAGGGATGGCCCAACGGGTGGCGATAGCCCGTGCGCTACTGCGAAATCCCAAAATCCTGCTGCTGGATGAACCGTTTGGTGCACTGGATGCGTTCACTAGAGCGCATATGCAGACGGTGTTACTGGACATTTGGCGGGCCAACAAAACAACCATGATTTTTGTAACGCATGATATTGATGAGGCTGTATTTCTAGGTAATCGGGTAGTGATTTTAGAACCTCGCCCCGGGAAAATACGTAAGATTGTCCCGGTTGATTTGCCGTATCCACGAAAAAAAACAACGTCTTCCTTTCAAGAGCTACGCCTGAAGGTACTGAATTATTTTGAAAAAGTCGATGAGCTTGAGCTTATTGACGGGGCAGGAATATAAATATGTCGACCATACCAATGGAGACCTCCGAAAGTGTTCAATATTCGAGGGTCTCTTTTTGTTATTTAAAGAGATTGTAAAGCTAAAAAAGGTGGGTGCAGAGCATGACAAACCGGGCTATAGCCGTAAGAACTTCCGGACGCCCCGGAAAGGTAACAACATTTGGACTGGGCCTTCTGCTGCCGGGCACTGTGCTGATTCTGTGGCAGACCCTTGGACACTATGGAATGATCTCAGAGATGCTGTTCCCGACGCCGTATACCATTGCTGAATCATTTGTAACCTTGGCTGCTTCAGGGGATTTATGGCCGAACTTTAGGATCAGCTTGGTCAGAGCCCTTTCCGGATTCCTGCTCGGTGGTGGACTTGGTCTGCTATTAGGCATTCTCGTAGGTCTGTTCCGCAGATCAGAGAAATTGCTAGATCCATCCCTGCAAATGATTCGTATGATACCAAGCTTGGCGGTAGTGCCGCTATTCATTTTATGGTTCGGGATCGGTGAGGAGTCTAAAGTGCTGTTGATTGCTAAAGGAGCATTTTTTCCGCTTTATATTAATACGTTCATGGGTATTCGCGGCGTGGATAACAAGCTGTTCGAAGTATCTCGAGTGCTTGGATTCAGCCGGTTAAAGCAGGTTGTAAGACTAGTACTTCCAGCCGCATTGCCGAATATTATTCTCGGAGTGCGCCTTTCCTTGGGGCTCTCTTGGTTAGGTTTGGTAGTCGCAGAGCTGATTGCTTCCACTTCAGGCATTGGGTATATGATGTCGGACGCGCGTCAATTCGCGGATACACCTGTGGTGTTCGTGGGAATTATTATTTTTGCCATTGCAGGACTGGTGAGTGATTCTATTGTTCGCTACATTGAACGTCGGCTGCTGAGATGGCAGGACAGCTATCGCGGATAAACAGAAAACGCGCAAGAAACGAAAGGGGGATGCGCCATGAGCGATGGAGCAGAAGCGATTTTGAATAACACTACAAGAGCAAGAGAATCGCTAGATAGCAGTGATATTGCCCCTTTATCGACTAAGACATTGGAGAAACCCGCGGTACCTATAGCATGGAAATCTCTACTGTCAGATTGGGGAACGGGCGCTATCATTCCGGTGGTGACAATAGTAATTTGGCAGCTGGCAGGAAGCACCGGACTGATCTCCGCGCAGTTTCTGCCGACTCCATTGTCGATCGCCAGAGCTTTTACAGGCCTATTGGTGACTGGAGAGTTAACTCATCATCTAGGTGTCAGTATGGGGAGGGCGGGAGTTGGATTTCTTATCGGAGGTGTTCTAGGCCTTTTATTCGGAGTACTGACTGGCTTGTTTCGCAGTGTGGAATATGTGCTCGATCCTAGTGTACAGGTCCTTAGGCTTGTTCCTCATCTAGCTATAGCACCGCTGATTATTTTGTGGTTCGGATTTGGGGAGATGTCCAAAGTAGTGATCATTCTGACAGGGTCATTCTTTCCACTCTATATTAATACGTTTATGGGCATCCGCAATGTGGACAATAAGCTGTTTGAGGTGTCCCGGGTGTTAGGCTTTAGTCCTTACCAAAAGCTGCGCAGGCTGATATTGCCGGCAGCATTACCCGGGATTTTGTTAGGATTGCGGCTGTCATTGGCTGTAGCATGGATCGGTCTTGTTGTAGCTGAACTCATTGGATCACAATCCGGCATTGGATTCCTGATCAATGAGGCGAAGCAGAACTCTAATACAGAGGTTGTGTTTGTAGGCATTATTATCTTTGCTATTGTCGGGAAGCTAATCGATTCTTTGTTCCGAATCATTGAACGCAAGTTCCTGTTCTGGCGCGATAGTTACGAAGGGTAAATCATTTGAGGAGGTCTTGAGCTATGAGTGGATCGATACAAAAAGGATCGTTGAATTTGGTGGCAGATGTGCTTGTTATAGGTGGAGGACCGGCAGGAACATGGGCAGCCCTTACGGCCTCAGCGAAGGGGGCGAAAGTTGTCCTCGCAGATAAAGGCTACTGCGGTTCGAGCGGTGCAACGGCCCCCTCAGGAACAGGAGTTTGGTATGTGAAGCCGGATGAGAAGCTCCGGGAGGAGGCCAAAGCAAGTCGTTATACATTGGGCGGTCAGTTGGCTGAATCCCGCTGGATGGACCGAGTGCTAGACCGTACCTATGCCAATATGAACAAACTTGGCGTTTCAGGATATCCATTCCCTGTAGATGAGCAGGGTAACCAGTATCGCAAGAGTCTTCAGGGACCGGAATATATGAAATTAATGCGTAAGCTAGTGAAAAAGGCGGGCGTTAAAATTTTAGATCATAGCCCAGCCATGGAGCTTCTTGCGGATGAGCATGGCGTAGCCGGAGCGGCTGGAGTCCATACCCAGAGTGGTGAGACCTGGACAGTTCAAGCAGGGGCAGTCGTTATTGCTACTGGGGGTTGTGCCTTCCTAAGTAAGGCGCTTGGTTGCAACGTGCTTACTGGTGATGGCTATCTATTTGCAGCTGAGGCTGGGGCGAACTTGTCCGGCATGGAATTCTCCAATGCCTATGCTATCTGCCCTACGTTCTCCTCTGTAACCAAGACAGCATATTACAACTATGCCAGCTTTTATTATGAGGATGGAAGCATTGTGGAAGGGGCGGGTTCCAAGAAAGGGCGTTCAGTTATCGCTCGGAATCTGCTAGCAGGCAATCAGGTATATGCCAAGCTGGATGGAGCACCAGAAGATTTAAGACCTCTTCTGCGGGTGGCGCAGACGAACTTTTTCCTGCCCTTTGATCGACAAGGGATCGATCCTTTCAAGGATGCATTTCCGGTTACGCTTCGTCTCGAAGGAACGGTTCGTGGGACGGGTGGTATTCATATCACAGACGAAAGCTGTGCTACAGGTGTTCCCGGACTTTATGCGGCAGGAGATGCAGCTACCCGTGAGCTAATTTGCGGGGGATTTACTGGTGGTGGCAGCCATAATGCGGCTTGGGCTATGTCATCCGGCAGTTTTGCAGGAGAAGGGGCTGCTGTCTATGCGCAGAGCCTTGGCTCGAATGCAGCGTACCGTAATCCAGTCGGCTTATCATCTTCTCCACTGGTTCATCAAGAAGTGAAGCCTGGAGTATCAGCCCATACGTCAGAGGTTGTGTCTGCTGTGCAGGCTGAAGTGAAGCCGTATGACATTAATTTATTCCGTACGGATAAAGGGCTGACCTCTTCATTAGGTCGTTTGGATGAATTGTGGAAAGATCAGCGTAGCCGTGAGATTCAGCGTACACCTGAAGGGGTTAAAGCGCGTGAAGCTGAAGCCATGACTGCAACCGCCCGCTGGATGTACAATTCCGCGCTTGCCCGTACGGAGACGAGGGGCATGCATAAGCGTGAAGATTTTAAGGGAACGGATCAAGAACAGCATCATCGCTTGATTAGCGGTGGATTGGATCAGGTATGGGTGAAGACAGAAGCCGTGGCCAAGGAGGGTGTTCTATCATGATTGAGGTGATCAGCGCTGCCAGATGTGTAGAGTGCAACCAATGTGTATCGGTCTGCCCGACCAATGTCTTCGAACGGGTAGAGGATGGCATTCCTGTTATTGCCCGGCAGAGCGATTGCCAGACTTGCTTTATGTGTGAGCTGTATTGTCCTGTGGATGCTCTCTACGTTGCGCCAGATTCAGAGAAAGTGATTGGGGTGACAGAGGCAGGGCTAGAGGAGCAGGGATTACTTGGTGGTTATCGTGAAAAGGTAGGCTGGGGCAAAGGCAGACAACCGGTAGCAAGTCATGACTTTATGTACAAATTGGCGTCGAGGGCAGGGTTCTGACCTTGATTAAGATTAAGATAAATAACATAAATCTAGGGGGAGAAAGAAATGAAACCAGCGTACAGAGAGATTCAAGGGAAACGTTCTAAAAGGATACGATTTGCACTTTTAACTACGATTATGATGGTTATGCTGGTTCTTCAGGCTTGCGGAAATAACGCTGGAGGAAATGGAGCATCTGCATCCGGCGGCTCTAGTACAGAGAAATCTGGAGGCAAAGCCGAAAGTAACGTTCCAGCGGTACTGAACTTTGGTTTTATAGGCTCTAATAAGCTGAATGTGCCAGGTGGCGCGGAGGGCTGGGGCTTTTATAAAGGGATCATTCAAGAAGAGTTGAAGAAATATGGCATTACTGAAGTGAAGCTTACGGGCTTTCCAAACGGCCCTGATCAGACAGAATCCTTAATTAGTGGTCGATTAGATATCGGCAGCCTTGGGGATACACCTGCTATTATTGCTTATGCTTCTGGCGCCAAGACACGTCTGATTTCACAATCCTCAGCCAACACTATCGGTTATCTAATCGGTAAGAAGGATGGACCAAAGACGGTGAAGGATCTGCAAGGGAAGACTATTGCCATTCAAAAAGGCTCTTTCATGCACCGCTATGTGGTTGGATTACTTCAGGAGGAAGGCGTAACTGACTATAAACTCGTGCATATGCTCATTCCGGATGCTACCGCAGCTTTGGCCCGTGGAGATGTAGATGCTACGACTAATTTGGGTGTACCTGCGCTGAAGTTAATTGACCAAGGTTATACTCACTTAGACGATGCCTCGAAGCATCCGAACTTGCTCGGCACTAGTGCAACTGTCGTGTCCGAGGACTATCTGGCGAAATTCCCTGACTTTCCGAAGGCGTGGAACGAAGCCCGTGAGAAAGCCTTGGCGGATTTGAAACAACACGAGGATGAATATTATCAATTTTTGGCCGAAATCGGAGATACAACGCCAGAGCTGGCGAAGCAAGTAAATCCAATCAGTGATATCAAAGATACCGCGTTCACTGACGAAGGAACCAAGCTACTGGAGGGTACCAAGAACTTCCTTGTCGAAGAAAAATTAGCGAAAAAAGACTTTAATATTAGCGATTGGCAGCTGAAATAACAATTGCTTGGAAAGCGCAAATGCTTGGGAGGAAAAGATATGTCGCAGCTTAAGAAGGAAATGACAGTGGATGTCCTCGTGCTTGGCGGAGGTCCCGCAGGAGCTTGGGCGGCATGGAGTGCAGCGTCACAGGGTGCAAAGGTAGTCCTGGCCGATAAGGGCTACTTGGGCACAAGCGGCGCCACTGCTCCGGGCGGTACAACGCTGCTCGTTATCCCTCCAATTGCCGAGCTGCGTGAGCAGGCGGTTCAATCCAGACTAAAATCTGGTGGATATCTGTCGGAGAATGCTTGGATTCACCGCGTGCTGGATCAGGTAGAGCAGAATCTGGCTCTAGTCGAGCAGTGGGGTTATCCTTTTCCGAAGGATGATGAAGGTAACTCACTGCGTACACATCTGCATGGACCAGAGTACATGCGGATTATGCGAAGAGTTGTCCGCAAAGCGGGGGTCACGATCCTCGATCAGTCGCCAGCGCTAGAGCTTCTTCATGATGAACATGGGGTTGGCGGGGCACGTGGGATTAACCGTCTGACAGGGGAGTCTTGGGAAGTGAAGGCCAATGCCGTTGTGATGGCAACCGGAGGCTGTGCTTTTCTCAGCAAAGGTCTTGGCTGCAATGTACTGACAGGAGAAGGGCTGTTGATGTCCGCTGAGGTGGGAGCCGATTTGTCAGGCATGGAATTCAGCCGCCAGTACGCTCCGAGCTTTGCAGATGGAACTGTAACACGTGGCCGTATGCTAGCTTGGGCAACGCTTTATGATGCGGACGGTCATCCGCTGCATAAAGGGGATCGGACCTTTGGCAGCATCCCTGAAATGATGCTCAAGGGGCCGGTTTATGCTTCGCTCGATCTGGCAGATACAGCGGAGAAACAGGATTTTCTGCGAAAAGCGCATCCGATTTTCTTTATGCCGCTGGAGCGTGCGGGAATTGATGCGTTTAAGCAGAAATTCCCGCTCACCCTGCGCTATGAGGGCACGATGCGCGGCACTGGGGGTCTGCGCCTTACGGGCACGGACTGCCGGACGACCGTGCCCGGACTCTATGCGGCCGGAGATGCCGCATCTCGCGAGAAAGTGACCGGCGCCATCTCCGGCGGCGGGGCTTATAACGCTTCCTGGGCCATATGCAGCGGAAGCTGGGCAGGTCAGGGAGCCGCGCAGCATGCGCGCTCCAGCCGAGGGCAGGCGAACAGCCGCAATCTGACCGCAGCGGGACGCTACGGTCTGGCGGCTGGCGCCGACACCTCGGAAACACTGGAGGTGAAGCCGCTAGTCGCGGCGATCCAGCGTGAAATCTTACCGCTGCAGATTAATTATTTCCGCAGCGAGCCGGGCATTTCTTCAGCCTTGAAGCGGCTGAATGCCTTGATGGCCTTGTTGAACGGGCGCGTTCCCGCCACCGTACAGGGCATCGTGCAAGCACGCGAAGCCGCGGCTATGCTCGCGGTCGGCAGATGGATGTACACTGCCGCGCTGGCCCGGAAGGAGACGCGCGGCCTGCAAAAGCTCGCGGAATATCCGGAGCTTGATCCGCGTCAAACCCACCGGCTGATTGTATCCGGTATAGAGCAAATAAGCATCGGTACCGAGGCTGTGCCCCATGCTCATGAACTGAATCTACTAAAGGAGGGGCAGGCGATATGATTGAACTAATCAGCGTGGAACGCTGCGTGGGTTGTAAACTGTGTACGAAAGTATGTCCGACAAACGTATTCGAAATGCAGGGGAAGATTCCGGTTATTGCGCGTCAGGAAGATTGCCAGACTTGTTTTATGTGTGAAGCTTATTGCCCTGTAGATGCACTTTATGTAGCACCACAGGCAGATCAGCTGATCGGTGTAAATGAGGAGGCGCTAATCCAGACAGGGTTGCTAGGGAGCTGGCGGGCTGAGATCGGCTGGGGACCGGGCGCTAATGGCTCAATGGCTGAAAGGGATACCACCCCTTATTTTGAAGTGTTTACCGAGCAGTACCGCACGTGAAAAAGCCGCCCAGAGTTGGAGTCTGGGCGGCTTATTGTTGTATAGAAATTCAATCTATGTAGGCCTTTGTCCCGGGATTTCCACCGCGAAGAGCGGTTTCAATCAAGAAATCTGGGGACAACAGCGGCCGGAAGTCCAATTATTCACCGCAGTGACTACTGTGCTTTAAGTTGATATCATTAGTTCGGTATATATCTAAAAAAAACTATAGCAGTGCTTCGATCGCTGGCTCAATATCCAGCGGATCCACAGTAGATTCGAATCTTGTAATTACATTGCCTTCGCGATCAATTAGAAATTTAGTAAAGTTCCATTTGATTTCGTCATTGTTCAGTGCTTCCGGATCTTTGCTCTCAAGCATGCTTTGAAGCAGCTTTCCTGAAGAATGGTTCATGTCGAAGCCTTCAAATCCAGCCTGCTCAGTAAGGTGAGTGAAGAGGGGATGTTTATTTTCGCCCTTTACTTCAACCTTCTCAAAGAGAGGGAACGTAACGCCGTAATTGATTTGGCAAAATACATTCACTTCTTCATTGCTGCCAGGCTCCTGTTCCCCAAACTGATTGGAAGGGAAACCGAGGATTTGGAAGCCGCGATCTTCGTATCGCTCATAGAGCTTTTGCAGGTCGGAGTATTGGTGGGTAAATCCACACTTACTTGCTGTATTCACAATCAAAAGTACTTTACCTTTGTATTCCTCTAGTTCGATCTCTTTTCCTCGAATACTGCGTGCTGTATATGGATAAATGCTCATGCTGCTACATCCCTTCAGTTATGTATTGTCAACGCTAAAGCTGCCAGTGAATAAGAACAGGAAATATTTTCAATGATTTAATTGTAAACAATCAAAATATCGCTGTCAACTTCATACATAGAAAGGGATTGGAACCTTTTAAGCAGTGGCAGAATAGTATGGGTATGGGTTATTTCATACTTCAAAGCCTATTCTAGCGAGTTGTTATAAGAATAGTTGTATCTCATATGATTTTACTGCGTTAAAGCTACTCAGCGTTCCATTATTATCTTGCATCGGAAACATTTTTTGATTAAGATAGCAGAAACCAGCGCAAAAGACGCGCTGACATAAATAAGACTATGACGAAGAGAGTAAGCATTATAGCGGATCTTAACAGGGAAGGCGTGCCGGAGACTGAGAGCACCCTCATGAGACGATTAATGCCGAAGTTCACTTCCGAGTCGGCCCCTGAAGTAGTTTGTCACAGGTCGTGACAGGTATGAGTAGGGAGGCCCGCGCCCCGCGTTACCGGGTTTAAGATAGAGTTAATCTTTAGTCGAGGGAATCTGATTTTCTATTCCTTTGTGCTAGTTTAAGGGTTAATTCTAAATAAGGGTGGTACCACGGCTCCTCGTCCCTTGCGACGGGGGGCCTTTTTGCGTTTCAAATTATAAATAAGAAGAGGGAGTGGAAGGGTAATGAGTAACGTGGAATTGGATGTTCTTAGAGGTCGTCTGGATGAAATTAATGGGCAATTGCTGGAGCTGATTTCCGAGCGGGCTAAAATTGTGCAGGAGATTGGAGTAGTTAAAGAAAAGCAAGGTGTGCCTAAATTCGATCCAGAACGTGAAAAGAAAATGCTGGATCAGCTCGTAGCGAGCAACAAAGGACCTTTCACTAACGGAACCATCCGCAGCCTCTTCAAACAAATTTTTTCAGCATCTCTGGACTTACAATCCGATGAACATAAAAAAACTTTACTAGTAGCGCGTAAGAGTCACAAAGAAGACACTGTGATTGTTCTGCCAGGAGATGTTACTGTTGGCGGTCCTTCTTCACTGATGGTAGCTGGTCCTTGCTCTGTGGAAAGTGAACTACAGACCCGCACCGTAGCTGCAGCCCTGCAAAAAGCTGGTGTACGTGTTATGCGTGGAGGTGCCTTCAAGCCGCGGACTTCTCCTTATGATTTCCAAGGTCTAGGTATGGACGGCCTAAGAATATTACGTGAAGCAGCAAATGATTATGGTCTGCTGACCATCAGTGAAATTGTAGATCCAAGACATATTGAAGAGTCCTTAGATTATGTAGATATCATCCAGATCGGTGCACGGAACATGCATAATTTCGAGCTGCTTAAAGCGGTCGGAGAAGTCAATAAGCCTGTGCTGCTGAAACGCGGATTGGCTGCTACGCTCGATGAATTCATACATGCAGCGGAATACATCATGTCTCGTGGTAATACACAAATCATGTTGATTGAACGCGGAATTCGTACGTATGAAAAAGCGACCCGCAACACGCTCGATATCTCAGCAGTGCCTATTCTTAAGCAGGAATGCCATCTGCCAGTATTGGTCGATGTTACTCACTCCACAGGACGCAAAGATATTCTTATCCCTTGTGCAAAAGCCGCACTCGCAGCCGGAGCCGATGGTATTATGGTCGAGGTTCATCCTGATCCTGCAACTGCGTTGTCCGATGCTGCGCAGCAGCTGAATATTGATGAGTTCAACAACTTCTTTAATGAAGTGAAAGCTTCCGGACTATACCGGTAATCTAGAAATATAGAATTTGAATGATAATTCAAGGATTGGCTAGAAAATGAGGTGAATAAGCGCTTACAAGTCTATCTAATCTTTTTGTGAAGGTGAAGGCGGGTCGAGTACAATAAGGAACATTAGCGTTGCACCGGCCCCGGGTCTTTTTGAAAAGGCCTATATACCTTATTAGTCACAGGAGGAAATTAGATTTTGAAGCAGCTTACCTTAAATAATGGGTGGTTTTCTAACACTCGAACCGATATTTTATCGGGGATGACCGTAGCCGTTGCACTGATTCCTGAAGCGATCGCTTTTTCGATCTTGGCGGGAGTAAGTCCGATGGTTGGTTTATATGCCTCTTTCTGTATTGCAATTGTAACCGCACTTGCCGGAGGCAGACCCGGAATGATCTCGGCGGCTACAGGGGCTATGGCCCTATTAGTCGGAAGTCTCGTACTAGAGCATGGAATAGAGTATCTGTTCGCGGCAACTGTACTGGCTGGTGTGTTTCAGATATTGATGGGGATGCTAAAGCTGGGCCGATTCATCACTTTTTTGCCACAGCCGGTCATGACGGGGTTTGTCAACGCGCTGGCGATACTGATTTTTATGGCACAGCTTACCCATTTTAAAGGACAAGGCTGGGTGATGTACGGACTGGTAGCTCTGACCTTGCTTATTATCTACACGGTTCCTCGGTTTACCAAAGCCGTACCTTCAGCACTTGTAGCGATTGTTATTGTTTCTGTTCTTAGCATCGCTCTTCATCTGGACGTAAGAACCGTAGGGGATATGGGGAATATTACAGCAACTTTGCCACTATTCCATCTCCCGCAAATCCCGTTCACGCTGGATACGCTGCTTATTATTTTGCCATATTCACTTTCGCTGGCCGTAGTTGGGTTATTGGAATCACTGATGACTGCCACCTTAATAGACGATATTACGGGC
This sequence comes from Paenibacillus sp. FSL R5-0475, assembly GCF_038004585.1. NCBI lineage: Bacteria > Bacillati > Bacillota > Bacilli > Caryophanales > Paenibacillaceae > Paenibacillus > Paenibacillus sp. FSL R5-0475. Next base: position 4,655,388 of record NZ_JBBORK010000001.1, on the reverse strand, counting down.
ACAGGTAGTGATAAGAACAGAGAGGCGAAGGGACAGGGGCTTGCCAATGTAGTCACTGGTTTTTTCGGAGGGATGGCAGGCTGTGCGATGATTGGCCAGTCAATGGTTAACATGAAGTCAGGAGGACGCACGCGTCTGTCTACGTTTGTATCAGGGATCTTTTTATTGTTCCTAATTATCGTACTTGGCGATGTGGTGAAGCAGATTCCGATGGGCGCGCTCGTTGGCGTAATGATAATGGTCTGTATCAGCACCTTTGAATGGGGCTCGCTTAAATCTCTAACCCGTGTTCCGCTTAGCGATGCGCTGGTTATGATTGTGACGGTGATCACCGTGGTGGCAACAGACAATCTTTCTATTGGCGTTTTGTTTGGGGTTCTGCTAAGTGCTTTAACGTTTGCTTGGAAAATAGCTTCGATCCGCCTAACAGTTCAGGAAGCAGCCTCTTCCAAAACATATGCGGTTACCGGCCAGCTGTTCTTCGGCACGACAAGCCACTTCATTCATGAATTCGCCTACGATAGCGATCCCGATCATATTATTATCGATTTTTCACATTCCCATGTGTGGGACCAATCTGCAGTTCATGCCATAGCGAAGACGATGAGCAAATACGCCGAGCGTGGCAAAAAAGTCACCATTACCGGACTTAATGCTCAGAGCTCACAGTTGGTTCAGCGGGTGGGACTATCCATATAAAAAAAGATTGCGCTATATGCGCGATCTTTTTTTTATAGCAGATATTAACTGTAAGAGAAGACGAGCAGGGTTTTACTTTTGGTGCAAACTGATATAAAGTATAAAGTGGATAATGTTTATCCGCTTTATACGCGGGTGGTATAGTCTACAGTTTGTATTAAGCAATTTATGTAGATCGAGGTGCTGTACATGCATATGAAAACAGGGGTAGAACAGTCAGTGTATGCACTGGTTCTGCTTAACATGCTGCCGGACAAAGCGGTGTTGTCTGGAGAAGCGATTAGCCAGCAGCTCGGAGCATCGGCGACCTATTTTCAGAAACTGTTAAGAAAGCTGGTAACCGCAGACATCATCACGTCTGTTCCCGGCATTAAAGGTGGCTTTAAATTAAAGAAGAGACCTGAAGATATTCGTGTATATGACGTTTACCTTGCGGTGGAAGGACAGCAGTCGCTGTATTCATCCAATGGTATTCTGGTAGACATGTTGGATTTAGAGAAAGAAGATAGCTGCTGCCTGTTAACCAATCTGATGGAAGAAGCTGAATCCTCTTGGAAAGCTGTATTAAAGCGGGAGACTATTGCTTCGTTGTCGGAGGAAATGCGTGGTGAACGCTTTAAAGATAAGATTGCAGCCTTAGAGGAATGGATCAGCAATAAAATGGTCATCTGACCAAAGAAGGGATGTATTCGCATGAGATTAAGCGTATTGGATCAGGCACCCGTGACAAGTGGTAACACAGCGGAAGGTGCTCTGAATAAAGCAGAAGAACTAGCTATTTTAGCAGATGAGTTGGGATATAGCAGAATGTGGATGGCTGAGCACCATGGCGGAAATACATTTGCTAGCTCGGCTCCGGAAGTAACGGCAGCCCGTTTAGCCGCTAAGACCAACCGTATTCGAATCGGCACCGGCGGTGTAATGATGATGCATTATTCTCCACTTAAGCTGGCGGAAGTATTTAAAACGTTAAGTGCTTTTTCCCCGGGGAGAATTGATTTCGGTGTGGGACGAGCTCCTGGTGGCGATACAAGTGCCATGTACGCTCTGTCTGAAGGCCGCGAGTTAATGCTGCATAACATGTATGATAAGCTTGGCATTACTATGCAGCTGCTTAGTGATCAGATTCCGGAAAATGAGTTGTATGCCAAAAATCTTGCCGCTCCAACGAAGGTGGCGCTCCCTGAGGTATGGTTGTTAGGCTCGAGCGGCAACAGTGCGCGAAAAGCAGCACAGATGGGAGTCGGATACTCCTTTGCGCAATTTTTTAATGGTGCGATGAGTAATGAGATTTTGGATCAATATCGGAATAACTACCAGCCTTCTATCTTCATGGACAAACCTGAGATTAGTGTATCCTATATGGTGACCACAGCAGAAACGAAGGAAGAAGCTGAGTATGAAGCATTACCGCAGGATATTTTTCGGTTGATGATGAGTAAGGGCCGGATTACTCAGGTGCTGACACCAGAAGAAGCTCAGAACATTTCGCTATCGGAAATTGACCGGATGTCAATCAAGGAAGGGCGCAAGATTCATTTAGTTGGTGCGGTTAAAGACATCGCCGTACGTTTGCAAGAAGAACAAGCACAATATGGATTCCAAGAAGCAATGATATGCAGCATCCCACATTCGCAGGAGAAACGGCTAGAGGTTTACCGACTACTGGCGCGTGAACTGCTAGGCTCTTGATTCTTTCCTCTCAAACCCGCATTTGATGCGGGTTTTTTGTATGCCCAATCTAGCTTTTTGATCGACGCATGCCCTCAAAAGACAATAAATTAACCCTCTCGCCCCCTAAAAGTAACATTTGAATATCTAACTTCATCTATGATTAATGAAAGATTTGATTTTAAAGAGAGGATAGGAAGTGAATAAGAGATGTTTCCTCTACATAAATCCGTTACGCTGACAGCTTTGCTTCTAATGAATCTGCTGGCAGGTTGCCAACATCAGGTTGACCCATCCCCCTCTCAATCGGCTAACGACTACCACACATCAAGACCGAAGCCAACGGACACCGCTGCAAATCTCATTAAGCTGGAGTGGAAGCTGGTGGATACAATCCCCGTAGTCTCTCAACTAAGTGCTCCACCTACAGGCGTTACTTTGATTACAGAGAAAAAGCTGGATAATTTCGGAGGAGTCAAAGTGAGGGTGTATACGATGGCTAGTGACGAAGACTACGTGTATGCCAACATTTCTACTTCCAAAGGACAATACAGTCTAGGGGCGATAGGAACTTATAATTATCGTCAGCCGGAGGATATCAAGGTAGAAGTGGTGCGGATTTTTAGCGAAAAGGTGCTGAAAATCACCGGTGGACTAGGAGCAAATAACTCGCTCACTAACTATTATTTAATCGACGAGAGTGGTAACCCCTCGGGATTGCTGCAGATAGATACCGGACATTCCAAAGAGCTGGATGTTGATGGGGATGGATCTATTGAGGGTGTAGCCGCGCATGGAAATCCAATGAGTGCCTACATTTACCGCTGGAATGTTGATCATGCTGAGGTAAGTTACGTTAATGATGCTTTAAGGGCGGACTCCGTAGTGCTAACGGATGAAGGAATATATGAAGCTTTTAATATCGGGGACAAGCAGAGCAAAAGATTCCGATTGACCCTAGAAGGACTGATCCCAGAGCGGTAATGCCATGACTACTGCTGCTGAAATATTTCCTGCGACCAATTCCCTCGAACCTCCGTATAGACGATTAAGCTTAAATGATTATCCATAATCTAGGAGGGGTATTGGATGAATATGCAAATGAATCCGAAATTGAAACAGCTGCGACCGGGGAAAATAGTTAGCGGTGTTGCAGCGGTGCTCATTGTATTGTTGATTGGCGCGAACTCTTTTGTATCTGTGGAATATGGGCATGTAGGTTTGTACAAAACCTTTGGTAAATTAAATGACAATACGTTGTCACCTGGTATTCATTTTAAAGTTCCGTTTATTCAGACGGTGATTCAAGTCAATACGCAGGTAACGAAAGCGGAGACCGATACTTCAGCCTCTTCAAAAGATCTTCAGCCCGTATCCACACATGTGGCGGTGAACTATTCCGTAAATAAGGCTTCTGCCTTTAATCTGATGAACAATATCGGGGGTAATTTTGATAATGTAATTATCAATCCGGCCATTCAAGAAATCGTTAAAGAAGTGACAGCCAAATATCCAGCAGAGGATTTGATTACACGCCGTGATGTAGTGTCGAGTGAGATCAGTGAGCACTTAACCGCTAGGCTGGCAAAATATGATCTGATCGTCAACGATATTAACATTGTTAACTTTAAATTCTCTGAGGCGTTTAACCAGTCGATTGAAGCGAAGCAGGTCGCCCAGCAGCAGGCGCTGAAGGCCGAAAATGATCTCCGGCGGATTGAAATCGAAGCGAAGCAAAAGATCGCACAAGCTCAAGCCGAAGCCGAATCTTTAAGACTTAAGAAGCAGGAGGTTACACCTGAGCTGGTGCAGCTGAAGCAAATAGAGGTTCAGGAGAAAGCGCTGGAAAAATGGAACGGCGTACTGCCATCTGTAACAGGGGGAGCCACTCCATTTGTGGATGTTCAATCCCTGACTAAATAATTCATTATTAGATTTCTGATTTGTTTCCTCTGATGAGAAAGCCCTACTTCTATAGAAGTAGGGCTTTTTATGCTATTAATATTGATAAAGCATTGTAGGAATTTGCCAACCAGCACCAACCGACCAGAAGAAGACATAGTCGCCACGTTTGATTCGTCCGTCTTCGACTCCGCGTTGAAAGGCGATAAAAGGACTGCTTGTAGCCGTATACCCGAACTCGTCACCTACATAGATGAATTTCTCATCAGTAAGTCCAAGACCCTCTTGGATGAGCTCGATATTTTTGAGAGAGAATTGTGAAAGGCAGAAGGCAGAGATATCATCTGTAGTCAGGCCGTTTCTTGAGAGAAGCTCTTTCATGTCTGCAACCGCCGCATTTACACAAACTGTACCGTCAAAGGGTGTCCAGCGTATCCGAATTTGCTCAGGTGTAATGTCCTTGTGATAAATATTCGATAAACCGCAAGCAGGGAACATAATATTCTCAGATCCCTCAGAATCAGTGTAATAAAGGGAGTCAATGAAGCCTGATTGCTCGCCACTTCGTTCCAGAATGACAGCTGCTGCGGCATCCCCGAAGTTAGGGTAAGTAATTTCATCATCCGTATTGCAGTGCACTGAGCTATAGTCGCTTCCCACGACGAGTGCGTACCGGATACTAGGATTAGCTTGCATATAACGACTTGTCTGCTCTACAGCAGACACCATTCCTGCACAGTTGGCATTGGAATCTTGCGTAATGGTCCGATGTTTACCATGTAGCATGTGGTGCAGCAGGAGTGCGTTGGTAGGATAGGTATATTCCGGTGTCTGTGAAGCGAACATGATCATATCCATATCTTCACCTTGTAAATTGGCTTCTTGTAGCGCTTTTTGGGCGGCCTTGAGTCCCATCGTTAGGGCATTTTCATCCTTATCGTTTACGATGTATCTCCGGTCACGACCCATGACTTCTAGGAATCGCTTAATGTCCTTGCCCATACTCTGGAAATGCTCCAGATAATAATCATTAGATACGACATGTTCCGGATGGTAATAAGCGGCTTGGCGGATGGTTATATGTCCCAAATGAAACCTCCTATGCTTCAATAATTTCGTAATTTTCTAATTTCGTTGCCCGGGCTACTCGGCTTAGCTGCATTTTTAGGACAGGGCTTTTGGCAATAATGAAGGTTACTTTTTTAAATCCTGATTCTTTATACAGTATGTAGCATTGCTCAAGCATAGGAAGAGTGTCGGGCGAGGATACGTTTAATGTCTTGCAATCTAAAATGATCTCATATTGTGCTGGGTCAAATGTACTTACGATTTGGTTGTACTCCTGAATGAAGCGCCCGGCGTCCTCCGGTGACATAGAACCTTCTACTTGTACATTCAGTTTTTGGGCTGCAGCGTTTGAGGTGAAATTAAAGTTTCCCATTTTAAATCGATCTCCTCCTAAATATGATGAAAGAAAAATTTAAATAAATAGGCTAAAAAACCCATTTATATAGATATTATCGTATTTTTTAATGGGAAAGTTTAGGGGGATTATCCTTTATATTTTAAAAAATACAAGAAGGTATAAAATTAACTTGAAAAGATAATTTAGTAAATAATGACCTTCTTTAAGTGTATTTATATGAGTTAATCGAGGTTAGGGTGGGTCTGATCGTCCAGTCGACTTTGCAAAGCAGAGTTCTATTGGTATGATTACAGAGATGAAAAAAATTAACTATCCAAATCATGGAGGAATGACAAAAATGAGCGAAATTACACTATCGCGGATCATTGATCATACACTGCTTAAAGCTGATGCACGGAAAGAAGATATCGTTAAATTGGCAGAGGAAGCAAAAGCATATAAGTTTGCTTCAGTCTGCGTAAACCCTGCTTGGGTAGCTACTGCCCATGAAGTGTTGAAGGATACGCCTGAAGTTAAAGTCTGCACAGTTATCGGCTTCCCGCTCGGATCCTCGACAACAGAGACCAAAGCATTTGAGACTACCAATGCTATCGCTAATGGTGCAGGTGAAGTGGATATGGTCATCAACATCGGAGCGCTGAAAGATGGTGACAATGAGTTGGTTAAACGTGATATTGCAGCAGTTGTAGACGCAGCTCGCGGCAAAGCACTGACTAAGGTCATTATCGAGACCTGTTTATTAACGGAAGAAGAAAAGGTTCGTGCCTGCAAGCTTTCTGTTGAAGCTGGAGCAGACTTCGTAAAAACATCCACAGGATTCTCTACAGGTGGGGCAACGAAGGAAGATATCGCGCTGATGCGTGCAACGGTTGGACCTAATGTGGGTGTGAAGGCTTCCGGTGGTGTTCGTAGTGCAGAAGATGCACATGTAATGGTACAAGCTGGTGCAAGCCGTATTGGTACCAGCGGTGGTGTAGCTATTGCTAAGGGTGAAACAAGCCAAAGCAATTACTAAAAGAAGATAAGTAAAATGGTAGCGGTGAGATGAGGTGGATAAGCTTTATCCGCCGCTATTCTATTTTTTATTGCGTAGACGTTCTGTGTCAGGTACATATGGTTTTACACGTTTCTTCGGCTTAAAAATTTTTATTGAAAGCGTTATCTGATATTCATCGGACATGCTTTCCTTCGAATAAATCAAAATATAATAATTCGCACCGGAATAATGAGATTTTTTTCTTTTCAAATGATGTCGTTTATGAGAGAATGGGTACAATTATTATTTGTTAAAGATTTCTATTCTTATTTATAAAGGGAGGAAATACCTATGTCAGAAGACCGTAAGCTGTCATTTGAAACTTTGACTGTTCATGCAGGCCAGGAAATTGATCCAACTACTTTCGCACGTGCTGTACCGCTTTATCAGACCACGTCTTATGGATTCCGTGATGCTGATCATGCAGCGGATCTGTTTGCGCTCAAAGAATTCGGTAATATTTACACTCGGCTGATGAATCCGACTACAGATGTATTTGAACAGCGTTTGGCAGCACTAGAAGGTGGAGCAGGTGCACTTGCTACAGCTTCCGGGGCAGCGGCTATTTCGTTCTCCATTCTAAATATTGCGGGCGCTGGGGATGAAATTGTATCTGCGGCAAGCCTATACGGTGGAACTTATAATCTTTTTTCTACAACGCTGCCTAAGCTTGGCATTAAGGTGCATTTTGTGGATTCGGATAATCCAGAGAACTTCCGTGCTGCGATTAATGATAAAACCAAAGCTTTGTATGCAGAAACTATTGGTAACCCACAGGGGAATGTACTAGATATTGAAGCCGTTGCAGCGATCGCACACGAACATGGAATTCCTCTTATTGTGGATAATACGTTCCCAAGCCCATATTTACTGCGTCCGATTGAGCATGGAGCTGACATCGTTGTTCATTCGGCAACTAAATTCATCGGCGGGCATGGTACATCTATCGGTGGAATTATTGTAGACGGTGGTAAGTTCGATTGGAAGGCAAGCGGTAAGTTCCCAGGACTTACAGAGCCTGATCCAAGTTATCATGGCGTTGTTTATACGGAAGCTGTTGGACCGATTGCTTATATTATCAAAGCCCGCGTTCAATTACTTCGCGATTTAGGTGCTTCTATTTCACCATTTAACTCTTGGATGCTGTTGCAAGGGCTCGAGACACTCCATTTGCGGATGGAACGTCACAGCCAGAATGCACTAAAGGTTGCGCAATATTTGGAGGCACACGCAGATGTAGAATGGGTAAGTTATTCTGGACTTCCTACTCATCCATCTCATGAATTAGCGCAAAAGTATTTACCTAAAGGTCAAGGCGCGATCCTTACCTTCGGTATTAAAGGTGGAAGTGCTGCGGGACGCAAGCTGATTGAAAATGTGAAGCTGTTCTCGCATTTGGCGAATGTCGGTGACTCCAAGTCATTGATTATCCACCCTGCAAGCACAACACATGCACAGCTGTCGGATGAAGAGCAAACCACAGCGGGAGTAACTCCGGAATTGCTCCGCTTATCGATTGGTACGGAATCTATTGATGATATTATTTATGATCTGGAACAGGCCATTGCCGCAAGTCAACAATAGAACAATGAAGTTCAAGGAAGGCATCTGCTGCTATGTGGCGATGCCTTTTTTGTGATTTAATAAGGAAAATTATTCATATGATTTGGCAACGCTTGCATATTTCATGGGAGGTTCCCGTATTTATAAGTGTGGTAATAAGATGTCGGTGGCATGATGTTTATTTACTAGGCGTACCGGCAGCAATCCAAAGATAAAGGGTGGGTGCGAAGATGAAGGGTGAACGTCAGCAGGATGGTTTTCGGAGTAGTGAAGAGCGCCCGTTCAAGTTCATGTATAAGGCCGGTGATCGGGCTGTTGGGATGGAAATGAGCCAAGCCGGATCCGTTGCCTCCGCTGCCGCAGAATTTATCACCGGAGTAGAGCAGAAGGATGTCGTAGAACCTTTGAACCGTTCTTATTTTAAGCGCCCTGGAGAACAGTCGGCTTTCTTAGTGCTGCGTGAAGGACGAGAAGAACGTGAAGAGCGCCCTACTACAAGAGAAGGAACAAGATCCGTTCAAGCTGGACCTTGTCTGATACGAAGTGAGGAATGGCTGCTTGAACCTGAATTGTTCTGTCTTTATGAGAACTGGTTATCCAGTGAAGATGAGCTGCAGGCTAATCGAATGCTGCAGCGGATTTATTATCGATTGCAGGCAGCGACCACAGCGCTGCTGGAATCGCCGGATGGTGAATGGGCAGCGCTCACCCTGCTGCATCCAGAGGAGCTTGCGGCGCAGCCCGCAAAGCTCACCGCGCTTCAGGACGCGCAGCTCGAAGCGCTTTTTACTGCGGTGGCGGAGAGCCAGCGGCAAGGCGGCGATTGCCGCCTTGACCTGCTGGTCGCCTACACCGCAAGCGGAGCCGAATTCGCCGCAAAGCGCGAATTCATCGAGGTCGTGGCCGATCAGACACTCGGCCACGCTTATGCGGCGGCGTGCCGCATCGGGGCGCTGATCGCGCCCGATGTGGAGCCCTCCGCCGCCGCGGAAATCGCGCGCATCGCCGATTTCCTAGTGCTCGACGGCGCGGCGAGCGAGCTCGCGCCGGAAGGGGCCGCCGCAGAGGGCTTCGCCCTGGCGGCGGGCGAGATCCTTGCCGCCGTGCGGAGCGTGAAGCCGGCGGCGGTAGTTCTCGCCGCGGGGACTCCGGCGGCGACGGCTTTGGCCGATCTGTATCAGATCGGCCTCAGCGGGATCTTTTGCAGCGCAGGTCAGCGGACCGAAGCGCTGCTTAGAGCAGCCTGTCTGATCTGGATCGCCAGGCAGCAGGAGACACTGGATACTGCCGCCGGTGGAAGGCAGTAGGACAACAACGAAGCGGCTGTCACATAAGCCGCTTTCTCTTCTAAATGTGACGTTTCATTTAGAATCGATAAAAAGACAAAAGAGCAGTGATTCTGCCGTTATTGGAGAATCACTGCTCTTCGTTATTGAATGATCACTGTAATTTATGGTTGGGAGCTCTTCTTCAACAGAGCTTTTAGATAAAATTCGCCACTAAACGGGCAGCTAACACATATTCTGAAATAAATGGCGGTTAGCTGAATAGATAGGCTTTACTTTTTAATTCCTGGTGGTATGATTAAAATATAAGTTGCACTAAGGAAATATAGTTGTACTATTGCAACAATGATTATCATTCTCACTACCTATAGTTTTCAATCATGCTGTCCCGGCTAAGCCGGGGCAGCATGTGTCATTTTAGGGGTCTTAATAATGGCTCTCATTCTCACTTGGCAGAAGTAAAACTCCACAAAACAAAGCGTATGCTCACGAAGCAAGTTTTGTTGCGAAGTAGAGTCAATGAAGTAAAACTCCACAAAACTTTAAAGGACGGCGATTATTATGCAAGCAACATCAAAACATTTACCCAAGCAGTCATCTATCTCTGGCAGCATGAAGAAGCCAGGCGCTCCAAAGCGCCGGTTCGATCCGCGTGCCATGCTCAGCAATTCTGAAATGCAGGCTGCTCTGGGCAGCGGACTGCTTATGCTTTTTGCTTGGTCAGTTAGTGGATGGTCAGAAATTCTTTCCATAGCGCTCTATGTCATTTCTTATACGATTGGTGGCTGGAACAAGGCAAAGGAAGGCGTAGAAACGCTCGTCAAAGAACGAGATCTCGATGTGAATCTATTAATGATTGCAGCCGCACTAGGCGCAGCTTCCATTGGATACTGGAATGAAGGTGCTATGCTTATTTTCATATTTGCACTCAGTGGAGCATTAGAGAGTTATACGATGGAACGTAGTAAAAAGGATATTTCCTCGCTGATGGCACTCAAACCGGCTACGGCTATGCGCATTGAAAAAGGAAGTATGAATGAGGTTAATATTGACCAGCTGGTGATCGGAGATCTGCTGCTTGTGCGCCCGGGAGATTTAATTCCGGCAGACGGCAAGGTATATCGGGGGGAATCGGCAGTAGATCAGGCTTCCATTACGGGAGAATCGGTTCCTGTAGAGAAATGTGCCGGTAGCGAGGTTTTTGCAGGCACTGTGAATGGAGAAGGCCCCCTTTATATTGAGGTAACGAAAGCAGCTGAGAACACCCTTTTTGCTAAAATCATCAAAATGGTAGAAGAGGCAGAGACGGAAGTTCCTAACTCCCAGCGTTTTATTAAAAGACTAGAAGCCATCTATGCACGGGTTGTCGTAGCCTCCACAGTGGCACTGATTATCCTTCCACCATTTTTGCTGGACTGGAGCTGGAGCGCAACCTTCTATAAAGCGATGGTCTTTCTAGTAGTAGCATCACCTTGCGCTCTGGTCTCTTCCATTATGCCAGCGATGCTGTCAGCCATCTCCAAAAGTGCGCGAAAAGGGGTTCTGTTTAAAGGCGGGGTCCATCTGGAAAATATGGCACGCACAACGGTTGTGGCATTCGATAAGACAGGGACGCTTACAGAGGGAACTCCTCAGGTAACTGATTTTATTGCAGGTGAAGGCTACAGTCGGCAAGAGTTGCTAACGGTTAGCGCATCCATTGAGCATATGTCCCGTCATCCACTGGCGGAAGCGATTGTGCGTAAAGCAGAAGAGGAAGGTTTAGTGCTACAGGGAGTAGAAGACAGTAAAACCACCACAGGTTGGGGAATTGAAGGTCAAATCGACGGACATCTCTGGAGAATCGGAAAGTCTAATTTACTCGATGAGCTGACTCCATCTGCTATGAATCCTGAACTAGAGCATTGGAAACTTAAGCGGCAGCAGTTGGCTGAAGAAGGGAAGACCGTCTCCATCATTTTGGACGGTGAGCAAATTGCCGGAATGATTGCTTTACAGGATACGGTTCGCCCACAAGCAGAAGCCGCAGTGCGTAAGCTGCAGGAGCTTGGGATTAAAGTAGCAATGCTTACCGGTGACCGTGACGCTACAGCTCAGGTTATTGCAGGTACAACTGGAGTGGATATGGTATTTGCCGATCTATTGCCGGAGGATAAAGTGAAGCATATCAAAGCACTACGTGAAAAGTATGGTCACGTTGTTATGGTAGGTGACGGTGTGAATGATGCACCTGCTTTGGCGACAGCAACCGTAGGCATGGGGATGGGCATGAAAGGGAGCGGCGCAGCACTTGAAATAGCCGATGTAGTGCTTATGAATGATAATATAGAAGAGATCGCTTCAACGATATCATTGGCGCGTCGTTCGCAGCGTATTGTGAAGCAAAATATGATTTTTGCTGTGACTGTGATTGCAGTGCTTATGATCAGCAACTTTGTGCAAGGGATCGCTCTTCCTTTTGGCGTGATAGGGCATGAAGGCAGTACGATATTAGTGATTCTAAATGGACTAAGATTATTGCGATAATATTTTTTAAAATTAAATTGTTCACAAAATAGTTTCGGAACTTGGGAGTCTGGCATATTGACATATTTGCTTTCAGTTATCATAATTAACACTACATTATAATTATTTTAAATAAGAAGCGACGTCATTGCCGTTTAGCTCAAGGAGGACATAGATATGTATAAATCAATAATTGTTGGTACTGGACCGGCAGGATTAACCGCCGCTATCTATTTGGCTCGTGCCAATTTGAACCCACTAGTCATCGAAGGACCTCAACCCGGTGGACAATTAACCACAACTACAGAAGTGGAGAATTTCCCTGGATTTCCTGAAGGAATCATGGGCCCTGACTTGATGGATAATATGCGTAAACAAGCTGAACGTTTTGGTGCAGAATTCCGTACGGGCTGGGTGAACAGTGTAGAACTTGGAGAGCGCCCTTTTAAGCTGAATGTTGAAGGAATGGGTGTTCTTACTACAGATACATTGATCATTTCCACAGGCGCTACAGCAAAATACCTCGGTATCCCAGGGGAGCAAGATAACGTAGGACGCGGTGTGAGCACCTGCGCTACCTGTGACGGATTTTTCTTCCGTAATAAAGAGATCGTGGTTGTTGGTGGCGGAGATTCCGCACTTGAGGAAGCGGGTTTCTTGACTCGTTTTGCTTCCAAAGTGACTTTGGTGCACCGTCGTGGAGAATTGCGTGCTTCGAAGATCATGCAGGACCGTGTACGCGCTAATGTTAAAGTAGACTGGAACTTGAACCGTACTCCTCTGGAAGTGACTTCGAGCGAAAGAGGCGTCAATGGACTAAAAGTGCTTAACAATGAGACTGGTGAAGAAGAAATCATCGAAGCAAGCGGCGTGTTTGTTGCGATTGGCCACCACCCTAATACCTCTTTCTTAGGTGGACAGATCACAACCAATGCGGATGGCTATATCATGACGAACCCAGGCACTTCCGAAACTAATATCCCAGGTGTGTTCGCATGTGGTGATGTACAGGATACTCGTTACAGACAAGCGATTACTGCAGCAGGTAGTGGATGTATGGCAGCTATGGATGCTGAGAAATATATCGAAAGCTTGGAGCACAGTGCAGTTATTCTATAATTTGGTTTGAAAAACCCTCAATGCTACAATTGATATCATCACTGTATATCTTTTATAGGAGGTCATACCATGGAGAATGTAATTGTATATACCTCAACAAATTGCCCGCATTGCCGTCAGGTGAAGAGCTTTTTAAGCGAAAAAGGCGTATCCTACGAAGAACGCAATGTCGAGCAGAACGATGATTTTGCGCAGCAAGTATGGGACATGGGAGTGAGGGCTATTCCTGTAACTGTAATCGGTGAGCATAAAATTGTTGGCATGAACAAAACTCAGTTCGACAAAGCACTCGCGACTGTTTGAAAATATAAGAATTTATATGCTGCACAACTATAATATTCTTATATTTCTACGAGGAGCCGATGTCGTCTTAATAGGACGATAAAGTCGTTTCTTCTTGTTAAATAAGATTTCCATAAGGAAATTGTAATGGGCCGCTTCCGATCAGGAGGCGGTCTTTTTTGAAATATAAGAAAGTATAAAATACCTGCGAGCTTTAGCATACAAAAAATAGTCTGACGCATCTGTGCGCAGACTATTTTTATGAAAGTAGATCTAGAAGTAGAGTTTAGGTTTGAGTGAAAGATGTAATGAGCTGAAATAGCACGTATACAGCAGCGCCGCTGCCAATAAGAATAAATCCTGATTTCTTTTTAGCTTGAAAAAAACGGAGCACGCCGAGGCTGATCAAAGGGGCAATAATGAGCAGAAAAAGCAACACAGTGATGAACATCTGTGCCGAGATATCAGACGTATCAACATAGGTCATGGACTCGCTCTCCATTTCAAAAAAGGGGTTGTAGTGATAAATGTCACACTAGCTTGACCTTTATTATATAGGATTTCTGTTCTTTTTACTGCACTTTTGATTCACTCAAATGCGTCAATTTTACGTCAATTATTTCAAAATATAAGAATGTATATGTTCCACGCTATAAATTATTCTTATATTTCTCACATAAACGCTTCGCTTACCGTTATGGATTATAGGGTCACCCGAATATCGCCCAGGAAATGCATAACAGCAGAGAAACCTGCGCCGATCATCGTTCCACGGCTGCCGAGCTTAGAGAATGTAATTTCGAGTTGCTGCTTATGGTAAGGAAGAGTACGCTCAGCTACAACCCGACGCAGCGGTTCGCCTAGCCATTCTTCAGCCTCAGACAATGCCCCACCGATCACAATAAGCTCTGGATTGAAGCTATTGATTAGATTGGTCACCCCGATACCGAGATATTCACCCATCGTTGAGAAGTGATGCAGGGCGTCTTCTTGCCCGCCGGCTGCAAAGCGAACCAGCTCTGGCGTAGTATGGGCAGGGAGGGAGAGATCGGGATTATCATAAGTTTTCTCAGAGGCATATAACTCCCAACAACCACGACTCCCGCAACTGCAAGGCTTGCCTTGTGCTTCAATCGTCATATGTCCGGTTTCGCCGGCATATCCTCTTGCACCCTTGTACAGCTCCCCACCAATAATAATTCCAGATCCAATCCCTGATCCCGCACTGATGTAAAGGAGATGCCTTACCTCTCGTGCCGCTCCAAAGTTGAGTTCACCCTGTGCACCCGCGTTCGCTTCGTTATCAATGGTGACAGGAACGGAAAATTCAGCTTCGAGTATCGCTCGCAGCTCGACCATTTCCCAGCCAAGGTTGGGAGCGAAGAGTACAACACCATTTTCATCCACCATCCCGGGGACACCTACTCCGATGCCGACGATGCCGTAAGGGGATTCTGGAGCGTTGATAATCAAGCCTGAGATAAGTTTTTTCATTTGTTCCAGAACGTAAGGGAAATCATGGTTTTCTAAAGAGAAATCGCTTTCGTAAAGAATGCCCCCGCTCAGATCACATAAGACCGCTGTTAGCTGCTTTACCCGTAATTCTATGCCGATTACACTACCAGCCATCGTGTTAAAATGCAGCATTAACGGTTTGCGGCCACCGCTTGATTCCCCAGGTCCGACTTCAGTTACCAATTCTTGCGTGCACAGCTCGGCTACCAAATTGGACACAGTAGCTTTATTCAGTCCGGTCATCTCTGAGACCTTCGCGCGCGAGAGTGGAGAGTGTCTTCGAATGGTATGTAGTACAATCGATTTATTTATTTTTTTGACCAGCGCTTGGTCTCCAGTAACCTTCACAAATCACACATCCTTCTTAAATTATAAGAAAGTATAAGCTTCACGGTATACTTTCTCCTTATAATTCTCGCATAAACGCTTACCGTCCTTAAAAGGACGCTAAAGGCGTTTTAGCTTGGCATAGTTCCCATTTGTTGTATGCCACTTAGTCTAGAGTGATGTGCTGCAAATTGCAATACGTAGCGTCCAGAGGAAATTTTCCAACAGGGATCTCCTATATTTGGGAAGAGGAGAGAGGAGGCTAGACAGGGTCCCAAAAAATGGTCATAAAAAACTTATCAAAACTTTGTTTAACCAATATACAAAGTCCGAAAGATGTGTTAAGATGATCCTGTAAACGCTTGCGGGCGAAGCACAAATTGAGGAGGATTACACAATGGCTTATTTTGAGACAGTGAACAAAATCTCTTACGAGGGAAGCCGTTCCACCAACCCTTTCGCATTTAAATTTTACAATCCTAAAGAAGTCGTAGCCGGCAAAACTATGGAAGAACATCTGAAATTTGCAATGGCTTATTGGCATACATTAACTGCTGGCGGTTCTGATCCGTTTGGCGCTGAAACAGCAATTCGCAGCTGGAACAAATTGAACGGTCTGGACAAAGCTAAGGCTCGCGCTGAAGCAGCATTTGAATTTATGGACAAGATGGATCTGCCTTACTTCTGCTTCCATGATGTAGATATCGCACCTGAAGGCGCATCTTTGCGTGAATTCTACAGCAACATCGACACTATCGTTGATATCCTTGAACAAGGCATGAAGACTTCCGGCAAGAAATTGTTGTGGAATACAGCTAATATGTTCACTAACCCACGTTACATGCACGGTGCAGGTTCTACACCTAACGCTGATGTTTTCGCACATGCAGCAGCACAAGTGAAGAAAGGTTTGGAAGTTGGTAAACGTCTGGGTGCTAGCAACTATGTATTCTGGGGCGGTCGTGAGGGTTACGAAGAATTGCTGAATACAGATATGGGTCTTGAACAAGACAACATCGCTCGCCTGTTCAGCATGGCTGTAGATTACGCTAAGGAAATCGGCTTTGACGGTCAATTCCTGATCGAGCCTAAACCAAAAGAGCCTACGAAACATCAATATGATTTCGATGCAGCAACAACGATCTCTTTCTTACAAAAATACAACCTCGACAAGCACTTCAAGCTGAACCTTGAAGCTAACCATGCTACGCTTGCAGGTCATACTTTTGAACATGAGCTTCGTGTAGCTCGTATCAACGGCATGCTCGGATCGCTTGATGCTAACCAAGGTGATACATTGCTCGGATGGGATACAGATGAATTCCCAGTTAACATCTACGATGCAACACTTACACTGTATGAAGTACTCAAGAATGATGGTCTTGGCAAAGGAGGAATCAACTTTGACTCTAAAGTACGTCGTCCTTCCTTTGAGCCTGAGGATCTGTTCCTAGCACATATCGCTGGTATGGATACTTATGCAAAAGGCTTGAAAGTAGCTGCTAAATTGATCGAAGATCGCGTATTCGAAGATTTCGTTGAAAAACGTTACAGCAGCTTCAATGAAGGCGTTGGTGCGGACATAGTATCCGGCAAAGCAACTCTGGCTTCCTTGGCTGAATATGCTTTGAACAATGAGAACCCACGCCCTAACCAATCCGGACGCCAAGAATACCTGAGAGCTACCCTTAACCAATACATCTTGGCTGAGTAGTCTTTACAGGGAGCTTGAAGCTTAGGCTTTGAATCCAGTTTGAACAAATGCAACGGGGGTTGCTGAAGAGAGCATTCTTCGGCAGCCCCCTTTTTGTAGTAAAAACTAAGTGGATACTTACGAAGTAAGTTTTACTCGAAGTAATTCAATGAATCCTATGCTCATAAAACTTTTAGGAGGTCAAAAATGAAATACGTTATAGGTGTAGATTTGGGCACTAGCGCAGTGAAGACTGTTCTAGTGGACCCACAGGGCAAGGTGGCTTTTGAGCATTCCGAGTCCTACCCGCTAAGCAGACCGCAGCCGAACTGGAGCGAACAAAATCCTGAGGACTGGGTAAAAGGCACGCTGGTCAGTCTTCGTCGTCTGATTGAAGTATCAGGCATAGACCCATCACAAGTTGATGGTCTTAGCTTCTCCGGGCAAATGCACGGATTGGTACTAGTGGATAAGGAAGGGCAAGTGCTTCGTCCGGCCATTCTTTGGAATGATACTCGTACTACTGCACAGTGCAGAAGAATAGAGAAGACGCTCGGAGCAAAGCTTATTGAGGTTGCTAGAAACCGTGCACTGGAAGGCTTCACACTTCCTAAAATTCTATGGGTACAAGAGAATGAACCTGAGGTATTATCACAAGCGTATCAGTTCCTGTTGCCAAAAGACTATGTGCGTCTCCGGTTGACCGGTGATTATGCGATGGATTATTCCGATGCTGCAGGAACGC
Source organism: Paenibacillus sp. FSL R5-0475 (assembly GCF_038004585.1). Lineage (NCBI taxonomy): Bacteria > Bacillati > Bacillota > Bacilli > Caryophanales > Paenibacillaceae > Paenibacillus > Paenibacillus sp. FSL R5-0475. Next base: position 4,637,619 of record NZ_JBBORK010000001.1, on the reverse strand, counting down.
TTCTATTAGATGTAGGTTCTAAAACGTGGAGTGCTGAAATTGCTGAAGCTTTTGAACTGCCGCTTTCCCTTTGTCCTAGACTGGTAGAGTCCTTTGAGCAGACAGGAACGTTATTGCCGGATATTGCGGAAGCGTCAGGTCTTTTATCTTCAACAAAGGTATTTGCTGGTGGTGCGGATAATGCATGCGGGGCTCTTGGAGCAGGTGTCCTTGGTGAAGGCCGGACGATGTGCAGTATTGGTACATCTGGTGTAGTTCTTTCCTATGAGAGCAACAAAGATTTAAATCTCGAAGGCAAAGTCCATTTCTTCAACCATGGTGAAAAAGATGCCTACTATATCATGGGCGTTACTCTAGCGGCTGGTCATAGCCTTACATGGTTCAAAGAAACCTTTGCGGCAGACAAAAGCTTTGATGAATTGCTAAGTGGAGTAGCTTCCATTCCAGCGGGTAGCGGCGGACTGCTCTTTACACCTTATATCGTAGGGGAACGTACACCTCATCCAGATGCGAATATTCGCGGAAGCTTTATTGGTATGGATTCAGGGCATACGTTGACTCATTTTACACGTTCTGTATTAGAAGGCATTACCTTTTCGCTACGTGAATCTATCGAGATTGTACGTGATTCAGGCAAAGAGATTACAGAAATCATTGCGATCGGTGGCGGGGCTAAAAATGAGGCATGGCTCCAGATGCAAGCAGATATTTTCAATGCATCCATCGTGAAGCTTGAAAGTGAGCAAGGTCCGGCTATGGGAGCGGCGATGTTGGCAGCTTACGGTAGTGGCTGGTTCACATCACTTAGTGCATGTGCAGAAGCTTTCATCCGTCCTGCGGATGTATATAAACCAGATCCGAAGCAAGCGGCAATCTATGACGGCTTATTTAACCTCTATCAGGAAGTCTACGGTCAGACCCGTGAACTGAATAACAAGCTGGCAGCGTACCGCCAATAATTAAGGACGCCGAAAGGTTTATGCTTGATATGTCTGATAAAAGGTCTTTCGCATATGGCGAAGGACCTTTTTATGACCATCTCGTTTATTGATCTGAGGATAGGCTGTATTCGAAGTTGTTGCCGTTCCTATTTTTCTTCTGTAAAGTATGGGGTATCTCCAGGGCAGCGTTAAACTCTGCATGAGATAGTGAAGGTTTCGGGGGGCGGAAGGCCATGTTCCAATGGATTGTTAAGCTGTTGAATGACATCAAAATCCGCAATAAGCTGTTGCTTGCTTTTTTACTCACCACGTTACTTCCGGTATTACTGGTAGGCGGTTATCTTACGTTTGAGATGAGGACCATGGCGTTTCAGAGCGCACTGGAACAAGCTTCAATCAACGTAGATCGGGTAAAGAAAAGAACGGAAGAAGTTATCGGTGTATCTCAAGATATCGCATATCGCTTGAGCAATGATGCACGGTTGAAGAGGCTTGCCATACGTCAGTATGTTAGCACTTATGATGTGGTGGAAGCTTACCGCGATTATTCGGATATGCGTGAGTATCTAAGGTTGTATAAAGATATATCCAACATTCGCTTATACACTGACAACGCTACGCTGCTTAACAACTGGGAGCTGATCAATCCATCACCTGAGATTAAAGAGAGCCAGTGGTATCAGAGAGCACAGCGGTACGATAGTCTTGTCGGTTGGGAATATATCGAAGATGAGCGTGATAAGCGGAATTATTTAAGTCTTGTCCGCAAAATCGAGCTGGAGGGCTCCAGTAAGATCGGTGTACTCGTTATTAATGTGAACAGTCAGCAGCTTGCATCCATTCTAAGCCAGGAATCATTTGATACCATGATCGTCGATGATCAAGACAATATCATTGCAGCGAACCGGAAAGATCGGACAGGTAAAAAGCTGGTGGATGTTTCTTTTGACACGAAGCTCTTGGGGCAGGGAAGTGGAAGCTATGAAGCAGTAGTAGATGGTGAAGCTTCCAAAATTGTGATCGAGGAGCTTAAACCACAAGCCAGCCGAAATGCACTACGAATTATATCTGTTTTTTCGATTGAAAGTATAGTTAAAGAACCCAATCAAGTGATTAAGCTTTCGATTACTGTGGTTGCGATAAGTGTTCTATTGGCCTTTTTAATTATATATAGCTTCTCCTCTTTGTTTTCACGACGATTGCTGCATTTAAGCAGACATATTAACCGAGTCAGTACTGGGGATTTTGATACGACATTAAAGATTGATGGCAAGGATGAAATCGCCCTGTTAGCTCGTCAATTCAATTCCATGGTACGCAGCATTAATGATTTGATGTATGAGGTACAGGAATCCAATGCACAGAATAGTCTGCTGGAACAGAAACAAAATGATATACGATTCAAAATGCTGGCCAGCCAGATTAACCCGCATTTCTTATTCAATGCACTAGAAGCGATTCGGATGGAAGCTCACATGAAGGGGCAAGTGGAAATTGCCCGTGTGGTACGTCTTCTAGGTAAAATGATGCGCAGTAACCTGGAGGTAGGCCGAAGTAAAATTTTGCTTAGTCAGGAATTAGAAGTGGTACGTTGTTACTTGGATATTCAGCAATTCCGTTATGAGGAGAGGTTGAAATATCAATTTACTGTAGACCCTGCCGTTGAATCTCTTTATATGCCCCCGCTTCTTATTCAGCCACTTGTTGAGAACGCAGTAATCCACGGACTGGATAATAAGATGGAAGGTGCATTTGTGACGGTGGAAGTTGTACAAGTTGGGGATCATGCTAAATTTACGATTACAGATAACGGAGTAGGAATATCTCCAATTCAGCTGGAGGAATTACTGAACACGCTTGAGCGTAAGGAAGAGCGTGAAGGTGAGCGAATTGGACTTCGTAATGTACATGACCGGCTAAAACTATCCTACGGCGCAGAATATGGGCTAACGATTGAAAGTAGACCTAATGTAGGAACGGTTATTTTCTTCTGCATACCAATGGAGGACAACAATCTATGATAAAAGTGATGATTGTCGATGATGAGCCGAAGCTACGGGAAGGACTTCGAAGTCTGATCCCATGGGAGAAGCTCGGTTATACGGTGGTAGCTACAGCAGCTAATGGCTTGCAAGCACTTGAAAAGTATCATACCTTCTACCCGGAGCTGATCGTTGCTGATATTCGTATGCCTGGAATGGATGGTCTGGAAATGATTAGTGAGCTTCGTAAAGAAGGCTCAGAAAGTCATGTACTCATTTTGAGTGGACATGCTGATTTTGAATATGCTAAGCGGGCGATTGGATATCGGATCGACGGCTATTTGCTGAAGCCAGTGGATGAGGATGAGATGATCGTATGTCTGGAACAGCTACATGAAACAATCGAGCAGGAGCAGCGGTTCAGTGACTGGAATGAGGAGGAGCCCGCTCGCAATAGGGAAACTTTACTCCGAGCGCTTCTACAGCCAACCTCAGAGGAAGAACTGGAGGAGGACCTTAGCAGACATGTGGATGCGCTAGGACTCGATCAGGGGAATTATAAAGTCATTCTCATTGAGTTAAGAAAAACAGCTGGTGCAAATGATGAGGATCTCCGGGGAATCAAAACAGTAATGGAACAGCATTTTAGTAATCATCCTAATGCATCATTCTTTACATTGTCACAGTATTTGGGCATTCTCATGAAGGATCCGGACCAGAGCGCGAGCAAGCGGGAAGAATTATATAAGGGATTATCTGCAGTGATAGAACCAAAGGGTTACGACTTCATTGCAGTAGCGGGGGGAGTAGTACCTCGACCTGAAATGGTGGGAGAATCGTTTAATTCAGCACGTGAGCTGTTAAGACGTTCCTTCTTCTTCAAGAAGGGGATCATCATCAGTACAGATCCTTCAGGATTTCTGATGGAGATGAAGGAGAAGACTGAAGAGGATCAGGAGACGGAGAGTCGTCTGCTGCTTGCAGTAGAAACCGGAAGTCTGAGCGCGATTCGACCGATAGTGCTAACTATCTGTGCTGAACTTGTATCTGCGGGCAGCGACGAATTGCGAATTAAAGAGACCTTTGTGAGACTCCTTAGTACTGTCCTGGCCCGTCTGGAGCCTACGTATCCGGAAATTCGCACCTATGCAGCAGAGCATTCCCCTCCAATAGGGGAGCTTTATCAAAGTTATTATTTGTCTGATTTGCAGGATCAGGCTGTCTCATTTCTCGAAGAAATTGCGGGCCAGATGACCAGTGGGCGTGGAAATGAAATTAAGAAGATTACAGAAATAATCAACCGTCGCTACAATGAGAACCTAAAGCTGGAGACCTTATCCGAGTTATTCTGCTACAACAGCGCTTACCTCGGTAAAATGTTCAAGAACACCACAGGAGAATACTTCAATACGTACGTGGATAAAGTGCGGATTGAGAAGGCTAAGGAATTTCTGACGCAAGGGATGAAAGTATACGAGGTGGCTGAGAAGGTAGGATATATGAACCCTGATTATTTCAACGCTAAGTTCCGTAAATATGTAGGAATCTCACCAACTTCTTATCGTAAAAGCATCTAAGGATGGTGTGGTATTCTTGTCTTGTCTGTTATACCCGTGGCTGAGTTCAGGTGGTTTTCTGAACTTTAGTCCACGGGTCTTTTTTTTTGTTTTCCCTACTCCCACCAATTGTACGTGGTGAAGTATTAATGTAGTTAAATAGACACCTGCTTAAGCTTATGCGGGTGAAGGGTTAATGCAGTTTCTTTTGATTTTCGGTTCAATAAAATCTGCTGGGAAAGGAGTTAAGAGGAATTTTTGAAACTGTAGAAGCGTTGAAATCTTCTAATTTTAAATTGGTGACTGGTAGAAGAACGAAGAGGAATATTTGGAACTGTAGAAGCGGAGCGTTCGCCTTTATCCTCGGATTTCTACCGCGAGAAGCGGTTCAAATCAGGAAATCTGAGGATAACAGCGATCGGAAGTCCAAATATTCCGCGTAGTGGCTGGTTACCAGAAGCCTAGTTAGAAATTTCGAAGAACCAGCGATCAAAAGTTCGAACATTCCTCGTAGTGACTAATATCCAGCAAGCAAAGTGTTTTTAGGAGTCCAATTCAAAGAATAATGCAGACGCCAGCAGCATTAGCCCCCCTGTGTCGATGAGCCGAAATGAGAATTCACCCCGGACAAAAATCTCTAATTTTCACCTGATTTTAAGTCGAATTTATAGGGTACTGCAATCGCTTACAAAGTTTTAGAATTAAGGCATAGAGAGGAGGGGCTTTATGAAAGCGGACACAGTAACTGCTCAAATCCCGCCGGACACCCGAATGCGCAACAAAAAGCCTGCTTCAGGAGGACGGTTTTGGAGAAGCTTTAAGAATCAAAAGTATTTGTGGATGATGTCGATACCTTTTGTGATCTGGGCATTCGTCTTCAGTTATCTCCCATTATGGGGCTGGACGATGGCTTTTCAAAAGTACAAGCCCGCACGTGGCTTTTTTGAACAAGAATGGGTAGGTTTTGAACACTTTAAGACATTGTTCAGTGACTCGCAATTCCTTCTGGCGCTACGTAATACGCTGGCGATGAGTGGAATGGGCTTGGTCGCAGGCTTTATCTTTCCGATAACGTTTGCAATATTGCTCAATGAATTGCGTCTTGGATTTTTTAAACGTTTTGCTCAGACCGTCTCGTATTTGCCTCACTTTGTATCATGGGTGGTTGCAGCGGGAATTGTAACTAAAATGTTATCTAGCGAAAATGGTCTTGTAAACGATCTCTTGTTAACAATTGGATTTATAGATTCACCTATCCAGTTCATGGCTCAGGGCCATCTCTTCTGGGGAATCGTTACTTTATCAGATGTGTGGAAAGAAACCGGATGGAATGCGATTATCTACCTTGCGGCCATCTCGGGTATTGGACCTGAACTGTACGAAGCGGCCCGAGTAGACGGTGCCAGCAGGCTCCGCCAGGTATGGCATATCACCCTTCCAGGTATCCGGCCGACCATTACAGTGCTACTCATTATGTCGATTGGTAATTTGCTGAATATCGGCTTTGAGAAGCAATTCTTGCTTGGAAACAACCTCGTTACCGACTATTCTCAGGTGCTGGATCTGTACTCTCTGAAATACGGACTAGGCATGGCGAGATATTCCTACGGTACCGCGATCAATATATTCAACTCAGTGATCAGTGTAATCCTGCTGTTTACGATTAATGGAATCTTCAAGCGTACAACTAAAGAGAGCCTTCTGTAACACAGAGGGCCCTTCTAACAATCGTGGCAGCAAAATTGCCCTTTTCTTGAAAGGAGAGCGTTACAGTGGGAAATACAGCTATCACCGGAAAGTCGTGGTCAGACCGGATCTTTGACTTCATTGTATACTTTGTAATACTGTTCGTGGTTGTAATCACGATCTATCCGTTTCTGAACGTGCTTGCGATCTCGCTGAATGATTCAGTGGATAGTGTGCGCGGCGGTATCACCATCTATCCTCGGGAATTTACCTGGGACAATTACTTGAAAATCTTCAGTTTCTCAGGGCTGATCACCGGGTTTAAAATATCCGCTTTGCGGACAGTCGTCGGTACTTTGTTCGGTCTGATCAGTGCCTCGATGCTAGCATTTACGATCAGCCGTCCTGACTTTGCAGGCCGAAAGTTCGTCTCCACATTCTTGGCGATGACCATGTATATCTCTGGAGGAATGATTCCAATATACATGCTGATCAAGGATCTCCATATGATGAACAGCTTTGCAGTCTATGTATTACCTGGACTGGTTAGTGCCTTTAACGTCTTCGTCATCCGCTCCTTCATTGACGGCCTGCCGTATGCACTGCAAGAATCGGCGAAGCTTGATGGAGCTAATGACTTTACCATCTACTGGCGTGTCATCCTGCCGCTGATGAAGCCGGCTCTAGCAACAATCGCGTTGTTCCTAGCGGTAGGTCAATGGAATGCATGGTTTGATACGTATTTGTATAATGGTTCAAGCCCTCATCTGACGACATTGCAATATGAACTGATGAAGGTTCTGCAGAGTACAACCAGTGGTAATGGTGGCGATTATCGCTCCAACATTGCTTCTCTAGCTTCGAATCAGGTCTCGCCAGAGTCTATCAAGATGGCGATTACGATTGTCGTAACCGTGCCAATTTTGTTGGTGTATCCGTTCATTCAGAAATATTTTGTTCAAGGTATGACACTTGGCGCTGTGAAGAGCTAATCACAGCTAACAGGGGAGCATAGTCTCCCCTAAGCTTTAAGAGTATTTTGTATCCGTTTTCTTTTCTTGTGGGAAGTTTTGGGATAAGTATTAACAGGATTTATCTGTGATACGATAGATAAACAATTTTAAGGAGGGTTTATGTAATGGGGAATAATAGAAAAATAAAAGCTAAAGCAACGGCACTTACACTTACTTCTATTATGATGCTCGGCATGCTCGCAGGTTGTGGTGGAAACAACGGCAATAACGCAGCTGGGGATGCAGCTGGAAATGCAACAAATAAGGGGAACGCGGCTAATTCGGCCAATGCGGTTGAGGATACTTCTCCGCTCACGATGACTTTCTTCAGTGCTGACCCTAACCCGAACTGGACAGGCATGCAAGATGAAGTAGGTAAAGTGATTACGGAAAAAACAGGAGTTACCTTGAATGCTGAATACGCGGTTGGTGACCCTGCTCAGAAAGTAGCGTTGATCGCAGCGAGCGGTGATTATCCGGATCTGATCAGTGCCAAGACCGACGTAAGCAAGCTGGTGGATGCAGGCGCAATGCTTGATCTGACAGATCTGATTGAAAAATATGCTCCGAACATCAAAAAAGTATTAGGCGAAGAAGGCATGAAACGCTCACGCTATAGTGATGATGACCACGCGATCTATGCTATCCCTACGTATGCAGGTGTGGATAACAAATACTTTGATGCTGGCGGCGGATTTGAACTACAGCACCGTGCTGTTAAAGAAGCTGGATATCCTGCAATTAAAACTGTCCAAGATTATGAGAACGTAATCAAGGCTTACCTGGAAAAACATCCAACCGATGAAAATGGTAACAAAAACATCGGTCTGACCCTAAATGCAGATGATTGGTACATGTACATTACAGTAACTAACCCAGCATTCACTACTACAGGCTCTCCTGATGATGGAGAATATGCAATTGATATCGACACACAAGAAGTAACTTATCACTTCCGTCGTCCTGCTGAGAAAGAATATTTCCGCTGGCTCAACCATATGAACGATATCGGATTGCTTGATCCGGAAAGCTTCGTTCAAAAGTATGATCAGTACAAAGCTAAAATCGCTACCGGCCGTGTTATTGGTTTGATCGACCAAGACTGGGGTTATGGCGATGGAGAAAGAGCATTGAAAGCTGAAGGTAAGCTGGATCAAGGATACGGACACTATCCAGTAACCCTGTCTGAAGAGTACAAAGAAACTTCCTTCTGGCCTACAGGCTTTATGGGTGGTAACGGCATTGGGATCAGCGTAGATGCTAAAGATCCAGTACGTGCAATTAAATTCTTGGACTACTTAGCTTCCGATGAAGGTCAAGTATTGGTTAACTGGGGTATCGAAGGCAAGCATTACAACGTAGTTGACGGCAAACGCGTCATTCCTGAAGATGTGAACAACCGTAAATATAATGACACTACCAATTTCCAAAAAGAAACAGGACTTGGCAATGTAGGATCAAACTACGCTCTGCTTAGCGCTCACTATGGTGACGGCGTATTGGATCCAACTGGAAACTACTATACAACTCGTTTCCCTGAGCAAGTAACTGTAGGCTACAATGCAGTTGAAAAAGAAACACTTGCTGCTTATAAAGCAACAACTTGGAAAGACCTCTTCCCAAATGAAGATGAATTCAAAGTTAAACCTTGGGGCGCGGCATGGAACATCACGATTCCTGGGGATAGCGAAATTGTCGTTCTCGACAACAAGCTGAAGGATATCAGTTGGAAACGGATTCCTGAAGCCATCTTGTCCAAGCCAGCTGATTTCGACAAAGTTTGGGATGCTTACATGGCTGAACTGGATAAAGCTGGTGTGACGAAAGCTGAAGATTTACGTGAAGAGCTGGTTAAACAACGCGTGAAACTTTGGAATGAGTAATTATTCCTGGAACACGGCTAATAAAATAAAAGCATGAAGATGGCGGGAAGTCCGAACGAAAGTCCGGGCTTCCCGCCAATTTCTTTTCATCTGTAATTATAGGATAGGAGGAATATACGTGGGAGAAAGTAAGAACACTGGGGTTCATGATCTCTGGTATAAGCAGCCGGCGGCTGAATGGGAAGAAGCACTGCCCGTGGGTAACGGCCGTTTGGGCGGTATGATCTTTGGCGGAACGGAAGAAGAACTAATTCAACTAAATGAAGACACCTTATGGTCGGGATTTCCGCGGGATACAGCTAATTATGAGGCGCTGCGCCATTTGACTCCGGCCAAACAATTAGTGGCAGAGGGGAAATACAAGGAAGCGGAAGCACTGGTAGATTCCAAAATGTTAGGCAGACGGACTGAATCTTATCAACCGCTCGGAGACTTGCGAATGAAGTTCAATCTTGGTGGTCTTGTAGAGGATTATCAGAGGGGGCTTGATTTGGATCAAGCGCTTGCTACGGTATCCTATACTGCTGGGGATGTAAGGATTGTGCGCGAAGTTTTGGCCAGCAGACCAGATGAACTTATAGTCATTCATATCCGTGCAGAGGGGAAAGAGGGGCTGGGTATTTTGCCGGATTTCTCAGTGGCTCTGACTTCGCCGCATCCTTTCCGACTAGAGATCACTCCGGATGGCGCGCTGATGATGACCGGTCGTGCTCCATCGCATGTGGCTGATAATTATGTAGGCGATCATCCGCGTGCCGTATTATACGAAGAGGGGCTTGGCATAAGTTTTGCCGCTGCAATGGAGATCCGTACAGATGGCGGCAAACGTAATGCTGAGAACGGCATGTTGTCGGTTTCAGGTGCGCGCTCCATTACGATCCGCCTAGCTGCCGCAACCGATTTTATCGGGTATGACCGGATGCCAGGAAGCGGCGGTAAGCTACCTTCGGAGTTGTGCCTAGAGCAATTGGCTTTGTCCTCTAATGGATATGCAGAGCTGAAGCAGCGCCATCTAGAGGATCATCAGTCCTTGTTCCGCCGCGTGGAGTTGACGCTTGCACCTTCGTCCTCCCGGATAGAGCTTCCCACGGATGAGCGACTAGTACGGTATCAGGAGGGGCAGGCAGATTCTGCGCTAGAAGCGCTGCTGTTCCAGTATGGCCGCTACCTGATGATTGCTGGCTCACGACCGGGGACGCAAGCTCTGAATTTGCAAGGGATCTGGAATCCCTATCTTCAGCCGCCATGGAACAGCAATTATACGACTAATATAAACACTGAAATGAATTATTGGCCAGCCGAGTTATGCGGTTTGGGTGAATGCCATGAACCTCTAATCGATTTTATTACGGAGCTTAGTGTGACTGGCAGCCGTACAGCAAATATTCATTATGGCGCACGTGGCTGGACGGTGCATCATAATACAGATTTGTGGCGTATGACGTCTCCGTCAGACGGCAAGGCGATGTGGGCATTTTGGCCAATGGGAGGCGTTTGGCTCTCTCGCCAATTGTGGGAGCGTTACGCTTTCCGTCCAGATGAGGAATATTTGCGCAACACAGCTTATCCTTTGTTAAAGGGAGCTGCGTTATTTTGTCTGGATTGGCTGGTAGAGCTGCCTGATGGAAGATGGACAACGGGTCTGTCTACCTCACCGGAGAATGTATTCTTGACTGCTGATGGTACACCATGCAGTGTTTCAGCTGGCTCAGCTATGGATTTATTGCTGATCGCTGAGCTGTTCAAGCATTGCATTCAGGCTGCTGAGATTTTGAATACCGATGCCCAGCTGAGGCAGGAGCTACGCCAGAAACAGGAACGACTCGCTCATCCTGGGATTGCACCGGACGGACGTATTCGTGAATGGAATGAGGATTTTACTGAACAAGAGCCTGGGCACCGCCATGTCTCTCATTTGTATGATTTATATCCTGGAAATGTAATTAGTCCTTCCTCCACACCAGAGCTAGCGGAGGCGGCAGCGTTATCGCTTAAGAAGCGCTTGGAAGGCGGGGGCGGACACACGGGCTGGAGTGCAGCCTGGTTACTTAATCTATATGCGCGTTTGAAGGATGGCGAGAATGCGTATAACTGTTTACGTCGTATTTTGCAAGATTCCAGTCTGCCGAACTTATTTGGTAATCATCCTCCATTTCAGATTGACGGTAACTTCGGAACTACGGCCGGAGTTGCTGAGATGCTCTTGCAGAGTCATCAGGAAGGGCTTGAATTATTACCCGCTCTTCCAGAAGAATGGTCTGAAGGCAGTGTGAAAGGTTTGGTAGCCCGAGGCGGCTTTATCACAAATATAGAATGGCGTGAGGGACGCTTAACGAAGGCGGAACTGACCTCGACGCATGGACAAATATGCAGAATTTACAGTCACCAGCCTTTGCTCATTCAAAGTCCCGATGGTTCACGAATAGGGATAGAGATGGAATTTGAAACCGTTATAGGAGAGACCTATATCATTACACCACTAAGCGAATAAAACACATCGTTCTAGCATATAGGCTGTTCTCAGAGTAGAATTATTCTACAGGGAGCAGTCTTTTTTTGCCTAAACGCTCATTATCTATTAAATGGTAGGGTTCATTACAAGTCTTTAGGAGCCGGAGGAACGGAATATATATGTGGAAAAAACGCTTCACATTAGTAAAGATCATTCTGGGAGGAGTGATTATATTCGCTGCTATTCCACCGATGATTTATTGGGGCTGGGGTCATGCTTATGCGGCTTCGAGTTCACCCACCCTTCGTTCTGTAAATGAAGTAGCACAGAAGCTAACGGGTGCAATGAACAACCGCAGGGAGACCATTACTTTTACTTATGAGAGCAAAGCTTCAAATTTGAAAACGAAAATACAAGCGGCTCTGGATCAAGCGATGGCTAGTGACCCTTATTTGTATTACATTATAGACAGCTACGGATATACTTATCGAGGAAGCGCAAGCACTGTAAAAGTTACGGTGGAAGTGAAATACTTGGAGACGCTGGAGCAGACGGCTTTTGTAAACAAAGAAGTGAAGGCTGCGCTGAAGAAGATCATAACGCCGGGCATGAACAATCATCAGAAGGTGAAGGCTATCCACGATTGGGTTGTGCTTCATCTGAAGTATGACACTTCGTATCGTAAATATACGGCTTATGAAGGATTGAAGAGTGGCAGCGCCGTTTGCCAAGGGTATTCGCTGTTGACCTATAAGCTGTTAAAGGAGGCTGGATTCACGAATAAAATCGTTGAGGGTACAGCCAAACAGCCTGGAGGACGTAGCCAGTTGCATGCCTGGAATCTTGTGCTGTTAGATGGACGGTGGTATCATCTCGACACGACTTGGGATGACCCGACACCTGATAAGGCAGGTGTGGTTAGCACAGCATACTACTTGAGAACGGATGCGCAGATGCGTCAGGACCATAGCTGGACGAAGTCTTATCCGGCAGCTTCTGTAGGCTATCATAAGACCTTGTCTGCGCTTGTGGAGCGTGGAGGACAGAATGCGGCTGTCTATAAACAGCTTCAGAAGGATCTCAATTATGAGCTATATGCCGAGGAGCTAATTGTACGTTCGGTAGGAGATCTGACTCGGCTAGCGAATAAGGCAATTGCCTCCGGTGAGGTGTCTATATTATTCCGTTATCAAGGGAGTGGGACCAAGCTTAAGAATGACCTGCAGGAGCTATATAAGCTTGGACTAGAGGATGTATCTTACTCCAGTTCTGCTTTTGACAATACGGGCGATCTCAAAGTGTTTGTGACTTGGGAATAGAAGGATAACCAAAAAGGACATCCCATAAGCCTAAATGGCTACGGGACGTCCCTTTTTTGTTTTTTTACCGGGTCTATTTTATTCTGGGTGAGTACTTAGGTCGCATTTATCCAAAGGAATAATATTACTCTTCCGGAACCAGCGATAGCCGACCCAGATCAAGACAAACAGCGGCAAGCTGATATAGGAAACGGCGATACCATACCAGTCGATATTTCCACCTGAGAAGGCGCCCATATTCTGACCGAGGATAGCTACAATACAAAGTCCTAAAGCAAAGATAGGTCCGAATGGGAACCATCTAGCTCGGTAAGGTAGTTCATCTAGCGAATGCCCTTGTGCTATAAAAGCACGTCTGAAACGGTAATGGCAGACCGCAATACCCAACCAGTTAATAAATCCGCACATACCAGAGGCGTTGAGTAGCCAGTTATATACGGCACCGTCACCAAAGAATGAAGCGAGAAAGGCGAGCATTCCGACAGCCGTAGTTACTAGCAAAGCGCCAACAGGGACACCACGGCGATTGAGCTTACCCAGTGCGCGCGGAGCCATGCCATCCTTAGCCATTGCATATAGGACACGGGTGGAAGCATACATTCCAGAGTTCCCTGCCGACAGTACAGAGCTGAGAATGACGGCATTCATTACGGATGCAGCAATTGCAAGCCCGGCTTTATTGAACACGATCGTAAACGGACTGACTCCGATGTCATCGATGCCTCCACGCAGAAGATCTGGATTCGTATAAGGAATCAACATTCCGATTACAAATATAGCAAGGATATAAAAGATTAATATACGCCAGAATACTTGGCGGATCGCAATTGGGACGTTGCGGCGTGGGTTCTCGCTCTCACCAGCAGCAACGCCGATTAGCTCGGTACCCTGGAAGGAGAATCCGGCTGCCATAAAGACCCCGACGAAGGCGAAGAAGCCACCGTGGAAGGAGCTGCCCCCGATTTGGAAGTTACTGAAGCCTACGGCTTCTCCACCCATAATGCCGAATATCATGAGGACACCGACAACGAGGAAGGCGATAACGGTAATGATTTTGATAATGGCAAACCAATATTCTGATTCCCCGTAGCCACGAGCAGATAGGAAGTTTAGGCCGAACATCAGCAGTAGGAACACCAGACTCCAGAGAAAGGAAGGGCTGTCCGGGAACCAATATTTAATGATGACGGTAGCCGCTGATAGCTCTGCTGCAATCGTAACCGCCCAGTTATACCAGAAGTTCCAGCCGATGGCGAAGCCAAAGGCGGGGCTGACGAAACGAGTGCCGTAGGTACTGAAGGACCCGGAGTCCGGTAAATAGGTGGCGAGCTCCCCAAGACTAGTCATGAGAAAATAAACCATTACACCCACAGCCGTATAAGCTAGAAGCGCTCCACCAGGTCCTGCTGAAGCGATCGCGCCGCCACTGGCTAGAAACAGACCCGTTCCAATAGATCCGCCAAGCGCGATCATGGTCAAATGTCTTGCTTTGAACGATTTTTTTAGCGCAGGCTGATTTATGTTGCCTTGCGCTGGGTTTTGCTGATTGCCCTGCATGAATATGACACTCCTTATGATCTAATCTTACTGTTCATGAACGGGGAGTGCTGAGCTGCTGACTCCCGCAAGGCGGGAGGTATACTTCGTGATTTCCAGAAGGTTATGGATGACTGTACGAAACATACAAATTCTGTAAACGCAAAGAAGCCGCAAACTATGTCTGCGGCTTCCATCTATACAGCTCCGCATCATACTCCCTGTGAAGATAGCGCAACACACTGCAGTCTGCTATTTACGCAGGCTGTACAATGTGACAGTTCCGTGCCTTTCGGCAACGGCCCCAGCCTGCACCGCTGTAAGAGCTACAGCGCAAGCTTCGGCGGATATTCCTTTCGGCGTGATTCATAGACGGCTCTAACGTCTCCACACGCGTACTCTTTATATCCGCGACCTCTACCTCATCTTAGTATGACGAGGCTATCTTTACTTCATTCATTTATAAACAACAGGAATTAGTATAAAGCAAGTTTACTTCTCAAAGCAATGACAAAATCAGGTACTTCCATGTTAATTACGACGGCGTTCTGACATCTGTTGCCATACGGTGCCTGCTGCGGCTTCACCTGAGGCGATACGCTCCAAAGCCATCTTGGCCTGAAGGCCAACCTCGAACTCTGGATCATCTGCTGCAAGTGTGAGTGCATCTTGAGCTTCGGATGTGCCAACTTCATAAAGAAAACGAGCTGCGCGCCAGCGGACAAGCTTGCTCTTATCTGTTAGCGCCGCCGTCATCACTGGCGTGGCGGCAGGATCGCCGATGTCGGATAGCGTATCGCCAGCCGTACGTCTTACGGCTGGGGCGCTGTCAGCCATCGCCTCATAGAGCAGCTCCATCGCCTCAGGCGTGCGAAGGTCGCCTAGATACACGACCGCAAGCCTGCGAATATGCAGCTTGGGATCGTGTAGCGCCGCCTTAAGCTCCGGCAGGAGCTCCGCCGTCGGCGTAAGATCCTCTAGCGCGGCGTAGCGCACGCGCCAATCCTCATGCTTCAGGTCTCGCAGCAGCTCATCCTGTGTGCGAGTTCGTCTCTGCTCGACGAACTCACCTTCGGCTCCGTGCGCAATGGCTTGCTGCACGAGGGAGTCGAGGCGTTCCTGCGGATACGCTGCCTCGATCTCTTGCTCGACCTCGCGCGCAATGTCCGCGGGCTCGCCATAACGCACGCCGTAATCGGTGAGCTTGCGCTCTTTGATCATCACGGCGCTAGCCACATCCATAACCGCTTTAGTAAAGCGGTTAGCTAAGGATATGCGCTCTTCATTCGCGCCCGTTTTGACGCGGATTTGCATCGGAATTCCGCGGAATAATTGGACGAAGACTTGCGCTTCCCCAAAATGAGCACCGGCATTCTCGTCAGCTAGGCTCCAATCTCCAGTTACACCTTCGCTGTTAGCGAAGCGGCTTTGAACTTCTCTTAGAATGGCTGCCCAATCGGCATTGCCTTTGCGCTCAAGTGCTGCGAAGTCAGCAGCATGATAAATGCTAATAACGCCCGGTATCGTTAACATTTCACGTGCCCAAGCAGGTGCGGAACGCTCACTTTCTGGAGTATAGGTTCTGCGAATTCCGGGTTCTAAACTTTCGTCCAAATGTAGCTTCATCGTATTTGGACTTGGAGTCGGTTCAATAAAAGTAATCTTCATACGTAGCTCCCCCTTGAACGGTATATGCACCGCCATACTTTATACACATATTATCTCATTTCTGGTGTGAAACCAAAAGAACTCTTCTATTATTTCGCTAAAGTCTGCAATTGTGAGGAATAAAAGGGCGAACCTTTACCATGCTATTTGTATATTTTGCAAAATACGCTGCTGTTCAATATAGTTGTAGTATATTCGCTAAAGCTAGGGTTGCTCGGTAAACTTCTGTAGAAGAGGTGTTGTATGCCTAAAACTCGTTACCATAACGTCGATAATGTAAGTACCGATAAATCATTAAAGGAATTTCGCCAGTGGCGTGAGGAGCGTCGTCGCAAGAAGAAGGACTATTCATATGTTGTACCGAATACGCCGCCCAGATTATCTTATCTGTCTGAGAATCGATTGGAGTCTACCATTACGTGGATTGGGCATTCAACATTTTTCCTTCAATATGAAGGGATGAATATCATTACAGATCCCATCTGGGCGAGAAGGCTGGGCTTTGAGAAAAGACTGGGACAACCTGGGATTCCACTTAGCGAAGTGCCACCGATTGACCTGATTCTGATTTCGCACTCTCATTATGACCATTTGCATATTGCCTCTATCCGCAAATTATATCGGGCAGGGACAACGCTTGTAGTTCCTGTTGGTCTGAAGCGAAAAATGCTTCGCAAAGGGTTCCACAACTGTGTGGAAATGGAATGGTGGCAGGAGATTAAGCTAGGTAAGATCAAGCTTAGTTTTGTGCCTACCCAGCACTGGACGCGGAGAACGCCATGGGATACGAATACTTCACATTGGGGTGGGTACATCTTGGAGCCCGCTGATTCCGGAAATCAGAAGTCTTCTCCGAATCTTTATTTCGCTGGGGACAGCGGTTATTTTCCTGGCTTTAAGGAGATCGGAAGTCGTTATAAGATCGATATCGCGCTTATGCCGATTGGGGCCTATGAACCGGAATGGTTCATGACCTCTCAGCATGTAAATCCTGAGGAAGCCATTCAAGCTTTCCTAGATGTAGGGGCGGAGACCATGATTCCGATGCATTACGGTACCTTCAGACTTGCTGATGATACCGCCCGGGAAGCACTGGATCGCATGGAGAACGCCCGAGTTAAACATGCGATTTCGGAGGAAAGAATTCGTACACTCGGTTATGGAGAAACACTGGTCGTACAAAAGGATAATCGCACATCTGGGGAATAATTGAAAAAATTCCTCCTTAAAAGTTGTCGCCGTAAAACAGTTGGAATAAGTTTCGTAGGAGTGAGATCAGCTTAAATGCCTATTTCACGGGATTTTTGCACTGATTTTATGCTATAATGAGCCGAAACCCTAAAGTGAAAAGGATGGTAATGCGTAATGATTAGCACAAGCGGCGTAACACTCCGCTACGGAAAACGCGCTCTCTTCGAAGATGTAAACATAAAATTCACCCCTGGTAACTGCTATGGTTTGATTGGTGCCAATGGTGCTGGTAAATCAACCTTTCTGAAAATTCTGTCTGGGGAGATTGAAGCGAACACGGGTGATGTTCATATAACACCAGGTGAACGCCTTGCAGTTCTGAAGCAGAATCATTTCGAGTACGATGAATTCCCAGTACTTGAAACAGTAATTATGGGTCACACTCGTCTTTATGAAATCATGAAAGAAAAGGACGCGCTTTATGCGAAGTCTGATTTCACGGAAGCAGATGGTCTGCGTGCCGGTGAGCTTGAAGGCGAATTTGCAGAACTTAATGGCTGGGATGCAGAGCCAGATGCGGCGGCTATGCTGATCGGTCTTGGCATTATGCGTGAACTGCATGATAAGAAAATGGCCGAACTGAGCGGCAATGAGAAGGTACGGGTACTCTTGGCACAAGCCTTGTTTGGCCGTCCAAACAACCTCCTGCTCGATGAGCCTACCAACCACTTGGATCTAGAATCGATTGGCTGGTTAGAGAACTTCCTCATGGATTATGAAGGTACTGTTATCGTCGTATCCCATGACCGTCACTTCCTGAACAAAGTATGTACGCATATTGCGGATATTGATTTTGGCAAAATCCAGATGTACGTTGGTAACTACGACTTCTGGTACGAGTCCAGTCAGCTTGCTCAAGCTTTACAGCGTGATTCGAACAAGAAGAAGGAAGATAAGATCAAGGAACTGCAAGCCTTTATTCAGCGTTTCTCGGCCAATGCTTCCAAGTCTAAACAGGCGACTTCTCGTAAGAAACAACTCGAGAAAATTACGTTGGATGACATTCGTCCATCTAACCGTAAATATCCGTTCCTCAACTTCAAACCTGAACGTGAAGCAGGTAAGCAGCTTCTGACGATCAGCGGATTGACCAAATCGGTTGAAGGTGAGAAGGTTCTTGATGAAATCAGCTTTGTAGTTAACAAAGGTGATAAGATTGCTTTCGTGGGTCCTTACTCCCAGCCTAAATCACTTCTATTTGATGTGATCATGGGTGAGCAGGAAGCGGATGCGGGTGAATATGCGTGGGGCGTCACTACAACTCAAGCTTATTTCCCGAAAGATAACTCCAGCTATTTCGATGGCGTGGACTTGAATCTCGTAGAATGGCTGCGTCAGTATTCTAAAGATCAGGATGAGACGTTCCTGCGTGGATTCCTTGGACGGATGCTGTTCGCCGGAGAAGAAGCACTGAAGAAAGCGAGTGTATTGTCCGGGGGCGAGAAGGTTCGCTGTATGTTGGCGAAGATGATGCTGAACGGTGCGAACGTGCTTGTATTCGATGAACCTACCAATCACTTGGATCTGGAATCCATTACGGCACTGAATAACGGACTGATCGATTTCGACGGGACTATTCTCTTTACTTCCCATGACCATCAGTTCATCCAAACGATTGCTAACCGTATCATCGAGATCACACCTACAGGTGTAATTGATCGCACGATGACTTACGATGAGTATTTAGAGAATCCTGAAATTAAGGAAATGCGCCAACGCATGTATCCTGTAGAAGTATAATATTTACTTTCCGTTATGCGGAAGGAACCCGTCAAGCAGCTACTCTAATCCTAATAGGATTAGGGTAGCTGTCTTTATAATTTCGATTTTGAAAAGGTCACGGTAGGTGGAGCATGTGGACAGAACTATTTTTATTATGAGGCATGGGGAGACCGAGTTTAATACGCAAGGTCGTTACCAAGGACAATTGGATTCACCTCTGACTGAGCATGGAATGGATCAAGTCAGACAAATGGGTAGGCTGCTTCGTTATTCGTTGGAGCATCCCTCCGAATGGAAGGTGATTTCAAGTCCACTTGGGAGAGCGCTGCAAAGCACACAAATTTTGTGTGAAATCTTAGGTTATGATTTCAATAAAATAGAAACGGATTCTAGGTTAAGTGAAGTTTCCGTTGGTTCTTGGTCAGGGCTAACGCTCAAGGAAATTGAGCAGGGCTGGCCAAATAGTCTTGAAGATACGAGTATGTATGATTGGTATTTTCGTTCACCAGATGGAGAGAGCTATGAAGCGGTTCAGGAGCGTGTCACAGACTGGCTGGAGAGCTTGTCCTCCACTCCGCGGGTCATTGCGGTTACACATGGATTAACAAGTAGAATTCTACGGGGAGTATACGCGGGGCTTGCAAGACAGGAAGCCTTATCACTTGAGGTTTCCCAAAGCGCATGTTTTCAGTTGGCTAATTGTACAATAAAGAGAATCAGTTATGAATTTGATGAGTTCTAGCCCATCCTTTAAGGCAGGCGAACGCATAAAAGGCTGCGTTGTCCCTGAGGGATGCGCAGCCTTTTATGTTTATAAAATAGTACTAGGACCCGCCGGTACGACGGCGTTGGTTGTTAGGCTTTTTGTTATTCTGACTTTTTAGTGGTTTAGCGGATCCGGCCTGAAAAGTTGATCCAGGTTTGGAGGAAGATTGTTGTTTCTTCTGCTCCAGCTTTTGCCGGATAGCTTCAGCTAAATTGATTTTTCCTTTTTCATTGTTTTCGCTCATTATGATAACCTCCTTTGAAGCAAGTCCTTCACTTTATTCTAATTGTTTTTAAATGCTGCTACAAGGGCAAGAATAATTGAAAGAATTCTTTTCTAACAAAACTGAAAACGAGGAGATAGCCAAAATGGTTGATATTTACGAAGATATACGTAAAGGCGAGCGGGGCGCTTGGGTTAGCATAGCGGCTTACCTCATTTTATCGACTTTCAAGCTGGTTAGCGGTTATCTATTCGCCTCTAGTGCATTGGTCGCGGACGGAGTCAATAATTTAACTGACATCGTAGCATCTGCAGCCGTGTTGGTTGGTCTAAAGATTTCGCGGAAGCCACCTGACTCTGACCATGCTTATGGACATTTTCGGGCAGAGACAGTAGCTGCATTGTTGGCTTCTTTTATTATGGCGGTAGTAGGTATTCAAGTGATTGTGGAGGCGGTGCGGTCCTTTTTCGATCGTGCAAAGGAAACCCCGCAGCTATGGTCTGCTGGTGTGGCTCTAGTGTGTGCAGTAGCAATGATGGGAGTATACATATACAACAAAAGGCTGGCTAAGCAGATAAATAGTAGTGCACTCATGGCAGCGGCGAAAGATAATTTTTCCGATGCTATGGTTAGTATAGGTGCTGCTGTTGGGATTGTAGGTGCTCAGTTCGGACTGCCATGGATTGATTCTGCGGCGGCAGTAGTTGTCGGACTGATTATCTCTAAGACGGCATGGGATATTTTTCGTGACTCGACCTACCGGCTTACGGATGGCTTTGATGAAGATAGATTGATGGATCTACGTAGTACGATTGCTCGAACACCGGGAGTAGAGGGGATTAAAGATGTGAAGGCACGGGTTCATGGGAATCATGTACACGTGGATGTTGTAGTGGAGGTAGACGCGAATATTACAGTGGTGGAAGGTCATAGGATCAGTGACTCCATTGAAGAGAGAATGAGCAAGCTACACAATATTATGAATGTACAGGTGCATGTGGAACCTAAAGATTAAATTTGAAAAATTCTATTTTAAGGAAAAAACAAACATATTTAAGGAGGATTCAAGACTTTAGTCCTGTATTTTACCATAAAGTGGCATGATTATATGTGCAATTTGGAGCATGTTCCAAATCCCGGGCAAGCCTATAATGAGGGCATAAAGGAATGTAGTTCACACCTTTGTTGAAATCTCATCATGGTATTGGGGGAACGTATGATTAAATCACATAAGCAATTAACAGCATCCTTATTGGTTTCAGCTGCAATTGTTGCAGGTTTAGGAGTATCTGCTCCTGGAAATGCAGCAGCAGCCTCAAGTCCATCAAATTCAGTTATGGCAGCAGCAGCCGGTCAAACAGCGGTCATCGAGGCAAGTGTTCGCCTTCGCAGTACACCTTCTACAAGTGGAGAAGTAGTGAAGTATTTGCAAAAAGGAGATCAAGTGCAGATTGTGGCACAACCGAATAGCTATTGGTATCAGGTGAAAGCAGCGGATGGATCCGTAGGCTATACTAGTACAGATGATAAGTATATCAGCGTAAATTCATCTTCAGTAGGTACACCAACAGCACCATCAGCACAAACGGGAACCATAAAATACGGAGTGAATCTTCGAACTGCGCCTTCTACAAGCGGAAAAGTACTGAGACTTCTGAAGAAGGGGGAACAAGTACAGCTTCTGGCACAGCCGAACAGCTCCTGGTATCAAATTCAAACCTCTGATGGTAGCATTGGATATATAAGTTCAAGTGATCAATATACTTCGTTCGCTAATAATGGGGGGACTGGGACGGTAACGCCGACACCAACGCCGCCAGCACCAGTACCACCTATTTCTACACCTGGGGCTTCTGCCCAAATCGAGAGCGTAATCTCAGCAGGTATGGGCTATCTGGGTACACCTTATGAGTTTGGTTCCAGCAGATATGATACAAGCACCTTCGATTGTTCTGATTTTATCCGGCAAATTTTCATGGATGCTGTGAATTTGAAACTGCCTGCTGATTCCCGTCAACAGGGAGATTGGGTGAAATCGAATAGTACGGTAGTTACGTCTACTTCCGGTTTGAAACGCGGCGATCTAATGTTCTTTATGGATTATAAAGGGAACTCCGCTTCAGCGTATGAAGGGATCGACAAATCTAAGGCAAGAATATCGCATGTTGCTATGTATCTAGGAGATGGACAAGTTCTCCATACGTATTCCGTAGCTTCAGGCGGGGTGAAAGTAGATAAATTAAGCGCTTCTTGGACGAATCGTTTCCTCTTCGGGGGATCGGTCATCCGATAATTATATAGGTATACAGAAGCGGCAGCATCGCATGTTTGTGACGGGTGAACAAAGGCGGCGTAAGCGCAAAAGCTACCCCCTCAGTAGAATGATCTACTGAGGGGGTAGCTTTTTGTAAATATAAGAATTTATATGTTCCGTTCTATAAATTATCCTTATATTTCTCGCTTAAACACTTGCCGTCCTTATAGGGACGCCGAAGGCGTTTATGCTTGTTATCATCTTTTCTGTACTAATTACATAATTACATTGGCAGCAACAGGAACCTTTACCCACGCTTTTCCTAGCCAAGTGTAGATTTCTCTCCATTCATTGCCCCAAGTATCCGTAATCACTTCACCTGTGGTATCAAGCGTTTGAGCGCTAAGCCAGCCTGCGGGAATCATACTGCCAACTGAAAAGTGGAAAGCTGTTTTTTCGGTTAGAACAATTTGTGGTGTGGCTGGAGTAATATCCGATGGGGTAATGATCGTTTCAAAAGATGTTGTGTAAGTGCTTCCAGTTCCGGGCGTAGAATCTGTAGTTGTCCCTGTTACCTCAGCGGCTGATGCTGTAGCTGCTATTGAAGCCATAAGTCCCAAGGCAAGTGTAATGCTGGCGAATTTTTTCATGTTAAGTTCCTCCTCATTATGGTCTAACTTCAAAACTTTTTCTTATTTTCTCAAGTGACATCTGTGTGGGAATGACCTATACTTTCTGCATGATGAATAAGATATATGGATAGATATGGGAGGAGGCTACATCGATCTACCTCTGCGTCCCGTGAAGAGGGAAACAACAAACAGAACCAAGAATACGAAGAATAGTATCTTTGCAAGACCAGCAGCGGCTGCTACAAGATTGAAGAAACCAAAGATACCAGCGATTACAGCTACAACTAGCAGAATTGCGGACCATTTTAACATTACATATCACCTATCCTTTTTTTGATTTGTAGTCATTGTATAAACGGGGACTTTGATTCTGAAACAAAGGGGAGCAGGGAATTTTGACAACGCTCGACAGATTGTTTCGGCATATGGTAGTAGGGGTAACTATGCAGTATACAAGGCTGATTAGCCACTATTTATGAGATTTGGAAGGGGTTATGAATATGATCATTGAACTTAGTGTAGCTCTCGTTGCTATCGCATTCGCAATACTTGTTTTCTTTCTAATTAAGACTTTGCAGTCAGCGAAGCAATCTCTCGACAAAGTAAGCCAGACCTTGGTGGAAGTGCAGAAGACGATGGATGAACTGACTTATGAAGTGAAGACTACAGTCAGACATGCAAATGAAATTACCGCTGATGTACAGAATAAAATTCAGAAGATTGATCCTGTCATAGATTCTGTGAAAAATTTGGGAGAAGTTATGAATGAGTTAACCTTAACCGTTAAGCAAGTTTCAGTAACTGTGATTGAGAGATATCGTAAATCACATGAACTGAGGGAGAAGCGTAAGGGGGTATCCATAAAAGAAGCTCCGCTGACTCCAGCTGAGGAACGTACGGTAAACTCTTATGATGCTGTTAATAACGAGAAAGCACCGGGGAAAATAGCTACTGTGTTAAAAAGTGTAGATGTAGCTGCAACTCTTTGGAAAAAATTCCGTCATTAAAGTTAAGGCAGCAAGTCCTCTGTAAATGGCGGCTGCAGATAAGAAAGGTGGGATAACAACATGAACATTATCATACTCTTGTTTAGTCTACTTTCCCCATACTTTGATGCGTCTCCACAGTTGACGCCTATCTCGACTTTTAGTGATCAGCCTAAGACAGTTCTTACATTTGAACATTCCTCAGAAACGAGCCCTGCTATAAATCAGTTTGATTCACTGCAAGGTGTTGCTTTATATGCTACGAAGGAAGAATTGCTTCTGGCCAAGGGCAATCCGCTGGCGGTAACAAATGATCCATTGCAAGGGACAGAGGAGTACCAATACGCAGATGTAACAGTGGGTGTTGGTGAGGGGTTTGTACTGTATGTGCATGTCTCACCTTCTCAAGCACAGCAGTTTGGTCTACAGGTAAATGGGGTGGGAATTGATCCCGTGAAGGATAATGTGCAATCGACCTTGGGTAAACCGTATTTTATCGCCGAAGATGGTGATGTATATATGAGAGGAAACAATGCGCTCAAAATATATCGAAATTTGGCAGGTGAATTTGAAGGTATTGATTTATTTGATAGTATTTCTTCTTAATATGTTTCACTTTTGATCATTTTGGTTAATAAACAGAGGCTGTCTTTACCATAGAGTAACCTCCCGAACCACTACATGTAGTGGTTCGGGAGGTTACTTTGCTGAAGGCGTAAATGAACCTATTACTATATTTACATATATTAAAAATAGAAATAACACATTTAAATAGCGTATGATATAGGTAATGAGTCGCAGAATTTTACGTTCGTAATACTATTCGTGTGAGGTGAAGATGATGAGAATCTTAATCGTAGATGACAATCCGACTAATGTTATCATTATCCGTGAAATCCTGAAAAAAGAAGATTACCGAAATTTCGTAACCGCATCCTCTGCAAAAGAGATGCTTACACGGTTGGGTATCGGTTCTGTGAGTGAAGATGGACGTCCTCGGATGTCAGATATCGATCTGATTTTACTGGATATGATGATGCCGGAAATGGATGGAATCGAGGCATGTCGTGTTGTACAGCAATACGAACACCTAAAGGATATTCCAATAATAATGGTTACAGCTGTTGGCGATTCCAAGAAGCTAGCAGAAGCACTGGATGCAGGTGCAGTAGATTATGTTACGAAACCCATTAACAAAGTGGAGCTGATGGCCCGAATTCGGCTCGCGCTGCGGTTGAAGCGAGAGAAAGATTGGCATAAGGAACGAGATCAGCGAATTCAAGAAGAATTGAGACTAGCCGCACTTGTTCAGAATGCTGTGTTGAGCTTGCCTCTTCAGGAAGAGAATTTTGAGGTCAATGCCATCTATCAGCCATCCTCTGAGCTTGCCGGTGATTTATACGCGTGGTACCCCCTTGGTGATGGCCGATATGGCGTGATCCTGCTGGACATTATGGGACACGGAATATCGTCATCTCTTTTTTGTATGTTTCTTGCTTCTGTGTTGAAGGACACGGTAACTACGTATGTAGAGCCGGAAAAGGTAATTCAAGAGCTCAATCGAAGGTTTAATCAGCTCTATATTGAGAAAAAGCTGATCCAATACTACTTTACGACCATTTATCTTGTGATAGATACCCGTATGAAACGTATTGACTACGTCAACGCCGGGCATCCACCTGCGCTATTTTTTGAAGGAGTGGCTAAGACTCCAGTCATGCTGGAAAGTAACTGTCACCCAGTAGGTTTGTTTGAACGGATTGATATTCAGCCACAGAGCTTAACCTATGAAGATGAAGGGCATCTAGTTCTTTATACAGATGGTCTATTGGAACTGGTTGAGGGCGAACAAGAAGAGCAGCTGAAATTTATGATTCAACATTTAAATGTTGAACATGAGTGGAACGAAGAAGCTATTCGAGCTGCTTTTTTCAATGTTGAGGTTCCTAAAGAGCGTGATGATGATAAGTGTATTGTGTGGATCTCACTGAAGAAGGGAACAGATAGAGAATGAAGATAAAGGCTAAACTCTTAATTGGCTTCAGTGCCATGTTAGCGATTATGCTTGCACTTACGATGATAGGATACGACCGCTTAAATTATATGAATAACCAACTGGAAGGGTATCAGGATAGATATATGAAGGGGCGGTCTTCTTCAGGGATGCGTGGAGAAGTCAATGATATGGCGCGAATATTAACCACGACCATGTTAAGTGCAGATGCATCATCGGTAGAATCTCAAAAGAATGAGATTGATAAAAAGATCACTAAAGCCAATGAGCACTACGAGAAAATAAAAGCGTCGATGACTAGCGCTGAAGAAATGCAAATGGTCAGTCAAATAGATGGCGCATACACTACTTATTTAAATTATCAGGAAAAGGTATTGAAACTGCTATCGGCTGGTTATTTTCAGAATGCTAGCACGTATTCCAACACAGAGGGACAAGCGATTCAGAATGCCGTGTTAAACGCTCTGAACAGTCTCTCTGATTATAATGCTTTTATTATGAATGAAGAGAGTACGAAGGCCAACGAAGCTTATAAAAGTTCGACTCAGATGGTAGTTCTAATGATGATTATGGGCTTACTTCTCGGACTTGGAGTAGTTCTATGGATCATCCCAAGCATCACTCGGGGGCTTAATGTCGTTTCGATGATGATTACCAGCTTTGGCAACGGTAAAGTGAGGGCTATACGGCGTATAAAGGTTACTACTAAAGATGAAATTGGTGAGGTTGCTCTTGTCTTTAAAAAGATGGCTTTAGATCTTGAACAGAAGCAGCAAATGGAACAGGCCTATGCGCAAGCGCAGAATGACCAATCCTGGCTGAATGCGAATGTTGCTCGGGTGACGGAACTATTGCGAGGTGTTAGCTCCTTGGATCAGGTCTCACAGACCTTCATCAATGAGTTTACCCCTGTGCTGGGAGCACAGTTCGGAGCTGTATATTTAAAAGATGCCAATCGTCCTGATTTTTTACGAAGCAGTGGATATTATGCAGTAGATAATGATAAGAAACCTAAGGACGGGTTTGTGATTGGTGAAGGGCTTGTAGGGCAAAGTGCGCTCGATATGCACCCGATCAGACTGGAGAAGGCTCCTGAAGACTATTCATCCGTTAAGTCCGGATTCGTGGATGCACAACCTGGATATATTTCTATCCATCCGCTTATTTTTGAAGACGAACTGCTAGGCGTAGTAGAATTTGCTTCATTCCAACCTTTTAGCAGTTTGAAAAATGATTTGCTGCAACAACTCGCTAATAATTTAAGTATTATTTTTAATAATATTAGCCGTCGTTTGATCGTGGAGAAGTTGTTGCGTGATTCACAAGCTCTTACGGAAGAGCTGCAGTGTCAGTCGGAGGAATTACAGACTCAGCAAGAGGAATTGCGTCGTTCCAATGAGAACTTAGAAGAGCAGACGGATGCGCTTAAACGTTCGGAAGAACTACTCCAGCGTCAGCAGGAAGAACTGGAGCATTATAATACGGAACTTATTGCCAAGACCCGCGCTTTAGAGGAACAAGTGCAGGAGGTTGAAGAGAAGAAAGACGAAATTGAGCATGCAAAAATTCAATTAGAGAAACAGGCCAAGCAATTATCCGTTACTAGTAAATATAAATCAGAGTTCTTGGCGAATATGTCTCATGAATTGCGAACTCCGCTCAACAGTCTCTTGATCCTATCGCAGCTACTTACGGAGAATAAGGATGGCAACTTGTCAGAGAAACAGGTTGAATTTGCACATACGATTTATATGTCAGGTGCAGACTTGCTTAAGATGATTGATGAGATTTTGGACTTATCCAAGGTTGATGCTGGCAAAATGGAACTGAACCAAGAAGAAATTAAATTAACGGAGCTGAAGAGCTTTGTGAAGCAGAATTTTGCTCCGCAAGCGCTCAAAAAGGGACTTTCTTTAAGAATTACCTTTAACGAGCCGCTGCCAGATAGTGTCATTGCCGATGGTCATCGGTTGAAGCAGGTGCTAAGAAATCTGCTTTCTAATGCCTTTAAATTTACGATGGAAGGATTTATTGAGTTCTCGGTTAGCCAAGCAGATGACAATCTTATTCCGCTAGATCTGCCAAGTGAAGTTGAATATATTGCTATTGCTGTGAAGGATAGCGGAATTGGTATTCCGGCAGATAAAACTGATATTGTGTTCGAAGCCTTCCAACAGGTGGATGGAACTACCAGCCGTAAATTTGGAGGGACAGGATTGGGCTTGTCTATTAGCCGTGAGTTAGCGCGTTTAATGGGTGGAGCTATTGTGCTGGAATCCCGTGAGGGTCAAGGTAGTACCTTTACTATGTATTTGCCGGTTATAGGGAATTATAATAAGCAACCTTCAGTAATAGAAGCTGCTGCTTCTAGAGAGGATGTAACCTTCGAAGAATATATCGGAGATATGACTCCAACCCTTGTACCAACACCAGTCCATGAACCTATTCCACAATTAATGATCGATGATGACCGTGATCATTTGACTGCAAATGATAAGGTTCTGCTTATTATTGAAGACGATGAGAGCTTTGCGAAAATATTGCTGGATATGGCTCATGGCCGCAATTTCAAAGGACTTGTAGCCCTTCAAGGCGATACTGGACTGCAGATGGCGAAGACTTATCTACCTGATGCGATTATTCTAGATATTCAGCTGCCTGTTATGGACGGTTGGACCATCCTTAGAGAGTTAAAAAGTGCATCACAGACCCGCCACATTCCTGTCCATGTCATCTCTGTGAATGATGAAGTGAAGCAGGGACTTATGATGGGGGCTATGGCTTATTTAAGAAAACCATCTTCTAGAGAGGCTCTAGAGCGGGCGTTCTCCCAAATCGAGAATTACACCTCCAGTACGTTGAAATACTTGCTGATTGTTGAGGATGATGAAATTCAACGTCGTTCAATCATGGAATTGATCGGTCACGACGATGTGGCCATAACCGCAGTTTCAACTGGCGGGGAGGCACTGAGTGAGCTACGGAAGCAGAGATATGATTGTATGGTTCTGGATCTGATGCTTGAGGATATGACAGGTTTCGATCTGCTGGATCAAATTCGAGATGATGAGGAATTAAATGATCTACCTATTATTATTTATACGGGTAAGGATTTGGATGGCAAAGAAGAGACGCAGCTGCGCAAATATGCGGAATCAATTATTATCAAGGATGTACGTTCTCCAGAACGGTTATTGGATGAGACTACGCTGTTCTTGCACCGGGTAGAAGCAAATCTTCCGGAAGATAAACGTAAGATTCTGCAGAAGCTTCATAATAAAGAAGAATTGTTCGAAGGAAAGAAAATACTGCTCGTCGATGATGATATTCGCAATGTCTTTGCGCTCTCCAGTGTACTCGAAGAGTATCACATGGAAGTGAAGTTTGCGGAGAATGGACGCGAGGCGCTGGAAATGCTGGTAGAGCAAGAAGATTTTGATCTTGTATTAATGGATATGATGATGCCGGAGATGGACGGATATGAGGCTATGCGCCGGATCCGCGAGATGCCGCAGTATCAGAAACTCCCTATTATTGCGCTCACCGCCAAAGCTATGAAAGAGGATCGTGCCAAATGTATTGAAGCTGGAGCCTCCGACTATATGAAGAAGCCAATCGCAACAGGTCAACTTCTATCTTTAATGCGAGTCTGGCTGTATTCGTAACCTCAATATTGGGGTAATACTTTAAAAGAACTAACAAAAAGCCATTCTTCAAAAGTACGGCGTGTTGATAAGGGAGTCGGGATAACAATGAAAGCAATAGAACACGGATATGAGGAGCAGCCCGTTCTGGCGGGAAGTGACGAACTGGAGCAAATTGAGATTGAGCTGCTTCTTGATGGGGTACACCGTTTATATGGCTATGATTTCCGGAATTATGCGTTGCCTTCATTAAAACGACGCATCTGGCATCATGTTCATGCGGAGAATGTACTCACCATATCCGCGCTGCAAGAGAAGGTTCTGCATGATCGGGCTTGTTTTGAACGATTTGTTTACAGTCTCTCTATTCCTGTTACTGAAATGTTCAGGGATCCAGGATTATTTCTAACTTTTCGCCAGAAGGTAGTTCCTTTGTTAAGAACCTATCCCTATATTCGTATCTGGCATGCCGGATGTTCCACTGGGGAGGAAGTTTATTCTATGGCCATCCTGCTACATGAAGAAGGGCTTTATGATAAAGCTCGAATTTATGCCACAGATATGAATGAGCGTTCTTTACAGCAGGCTAAGGAAGGCGTTTATGATATTAGCAGAATGAAGCAATACACAAAGAATTATTTGGAGGCAGGAGGTACTCGGGCATTTTCCGAATACTACACTGCGAAGTATAACTCAGTCATTTTACAACCGTATTTACGCAAAAATATTATTTTTGCTGAACATAATTTAGCTACTGACACTTCTTTTAATGAATTTAATGTTATTTTCTGCCGAAATGTAATGATTTATTTCAATGATGAGCTTCGTGATCATGTTCACGGGTTGTTTCATGAAAGTCTCAGTCGCTTTGGAATCCTTGTTCTGGGCTCTAAAGAGTCTATTCACTTTACGAAATATAGCGATTGCTATGAATCTTTAGACAGAGTGGAGAAAATATACCGTAACATAAAATAACGCATGAAGGAGGGTGGTCCTATGGGGTTTCAAGAACCAATTCATATACTACTAGTCGACGACCGTCCTGAAAACTTGCTGGCGCTGGAGGCGGTACTTGAGAGCCAGCATTACGAGCTAGTCAAAGCCACCTCCGGTGAAGAGGCACTGCGGTGTTTGTTAAGGTATGATTTTGCTGTCATCGTACTGGACGTACAGATGCCAGGTATGGATGGGATCGAAACCGCAAAATTGATCAAAGCCAGAGAAAAAACAAAGGATATCCCCATTATTTTTATCTCTGCGAACAGCAAGGAAGCGGAGCACTTATTCGCTGGTTATTCGGCAGGGGCTATTGATTATATGGTCAAGCCGTTCATTCCACAGATTTTGAACTCTAAGATACAAGGCTTTGTCGAAATGTACATCACGAGTAAGAAACATCAGACTCAAACCATGCTGCTGCAGCAAAAGACGAAAGAACTGGAAATTATTAATAGTGAGCTTATTAAGGCAAAAGAAGAGGCGGAGATTGCCTCTAAAGCAAAGTCGGAATTTCTTGCTATGATGAGTCATGAGATTCGTACACCTATGAACGGCGTAGTTGGCATGATCGATCTATTAATGGAGACGGATCTTACTTCTGAGCAAAAGGAATATTCGGAGATCATTCGGAAAAGTGCCGACACGTTGATTACGGTAATTAACGACATTCTTGATTTTACTAAAATGGAATCCGGAAAAATGGAAGTTGAAGAGCACTTATTTGAACTTCGAAATTGTATTCAAGAGGTGTTCAGCCTCTTCTCGATAGAAGCGGGAAAGAAGAACCTGGAGCTCGCTTATTTTATTGATCAGAAATTGCCTCGGCTTTTATATGGGGATATGGCTCGTTTACGCCAAGTTTTAATTAATCTGATCGCTAACGCAGTTAAATTCACAAATCAAGGTGGGGTCTATCTAGTCGCCTCGATCAAGAGCGTTGCGGATCATAAGATGGAAGTTGAGTTCACAATTATGGATACGGGTATTGGTATTTCTCCGGAGAAATGTGACCGATTATTTGAGCCCTTTTCGCAGCTTGATTCTTCCATGACACGAAAATATGGGGGAACAGGTCTGGGACTAGCTATATGTAAATCTCTTGTCGGAATGATGGGCGGAGAAATTCGGGTAGAATCGATGGAGCAAAAAGGAGCCACGTTTATCTTTACGATTCAGGCATCTATGCCAGGAGAAGATTTGATAGGTGGATATCAAGAAGAGGAATCCACGCATCTTGTTCCCAATCAAGAGGGGAGAAGTAGAATCCTTGTTGTGGATGACCATCCGATTAATCAGCGTCTAATGGTCAGCATGCTGGATAAGCTGGGCTATGCGGCCGATATGGCTGAAGATGGTCAACAGGCTGTGGAGATGGCGATTAAACATCCTTATGATTTTATCTTTATGGACCTTCAAATGCCAGTGATGGATGGCTTGGAGGCGACCGCTCAAATTCGTCGAGAGGGTGGTCCTGCTGCCGAGAAGACCGTTATCATTGCAATGACGGCGAACGTCATGGAAGGAATTCAGAATCGCTGTAAGGCCTCTGGAATGGATGATTACATCAGCAAACCGCTGAAGATGAGTAGTATAAAACAAATTATTTCTCGATATTCCAGCAACGACAATGTATTAGTAGAACCTGATATATCTATTTTCCAAGCGTAATCTAGTATTTACCAATCCGTTTTTTTAACGTTATCTGATTCAAAGGTATATCATTAAGGTTATTAATATAGAAAATATTTGTTCAGGAGAGATCGTCTAATGAATACGCATAAAAGTAACAAGTTCCATGCTAAGACAGAAACCAAAGGGAATGTATGCACAGTTTTCCTGAGTGGTGAACTTGATTTATCAGTTGCTTCCGATTTCCGCCTGGTTATGGAGCCACTTGTGGGAGATACCAAACTAGATCTAGTTATTAATCTAAAAGAATTAAAATACATCGATAGCACAGGGATTGGTATTCTACTTTCGATCCTGAAATCAAGACAAGGAATGGACGTTAAGTTTATGGTTGAGGATGTTCCTCCACAAATTCAGAAGCTGTTTGACATGACTGGTATTTCCAAGTTTTTTGCCTCCCAAGAGAATTCCCACTAGGAAAGGATAGAACAAAGAATGAGTGATGATGTGCAAAAAGTAATTCTTCAGTTGCCTGCTAGCGCAGAGTATGTGGATATTGTTAGGTTGAATTTATACGGCATTGCCTCGAAAATGGGTTTCACCTATGAGGATATAGAAGACATGAAAGTGGCAGTGTCAGAGGCGTGTAACAATTCAGTATTATATGCTTATGGCCAAAAAGACGGAGTAGTAGATGTTATTTTTGAGGTAGAGGAAAGCTCCTTATCCATTACAGTCAAAGACGAAGGGGAGAGCTTTGACGGCTTGGACAAGTCTAATGAACGTATGACACTGCACGATAAGGAGTTAAGTGACGTTCAGGTTGGCGGGTTAGGGTTCTACTTAATGCAAGCGTTGATGGATGACGTTAGTGTCGTAAGTGAAGCCGGAAAAGGGACGGTGGTAACTTTGAAGAAGCACCTTAATTTTAGCGAGGAGAAAGTATGAGTGACAAAGTGACTCCCCCCGAGTCCATGAATGAAGCAGTCACCCAAATTTGGGAGTATCAGCAGACCAAGGATAACGATCAGGCGACGTTGCTGATACAGAAATATGAGCCTATGGTGAAAATGGCTGCTGGGAAAATTTCCCGTAATCGCCCCGACTTGTATGAGGATTTATATCAGGTCGGGCAAATGGCGCTCATCCGGTTACTGCAGCAATATGATATCAGTCTCGGAATCCCTTTTGAGCCCTATGCGATGAAAAGCATGATTGGACATATGAAGAATTATTTGCGTGATAAATCTTGGTACATACAGGTTCCTAGACGGATTAAAGAAAAAGGAGCGCTTGTTCAACACGCGATTGATGAACTTACAGTGAAGCTTGAGCGTTCTCCTGCGGTCGATGAGATCGCTCATTATCTTGATCTGTCTGTTGAAGAAACTGTAGAAGTACTGGCAGGCAGAGAATGTTACCATTACGTATCTCTAGATTCACCGCTTTCTCAAGAGGAGACTGGAGCTACGCTAGGGGAGCTTATCAGCTCTGATGCGAACGATTACGAGACTGTAGAGAAACGAATGGATCTGCAGCAAGCACTAGGACAATTGAAGGAGCAAGAGCAGCAAGTGTTGCTGCTAGCCTTCCAAGATGGTCAATCCCAGCGGGCAATTGCTCAGAAGCTGGGGGTTTCACAGATGAGTGTTTCACGGATACAGAAGCGGGCCACTGAGAAGTTAAAGCAGATTATGGCCAACTCATCCTATTGAGCTCCTTTATGTGTAATATACATTACTTGGATTTGAATTCTATTGTTCGACGATAAGGACATGCCTCTCTCCGTGTGGAGAATAGCATGTCCTTTATTTGTGTTCCGCAACGCTCCTTACCCCGCTTGTCCGGCTAACCTTGAAGGATTAGCCGGACAAGCGGGGCAAGGGGGAACGGTGATAGATGGGCCATAGGTAGCCCAGTTGTTAGCTGTTCGCATCGATGTATTTTTTGATCTCGCCAAGGTACTCACCGATCACGGGAACATCAAGAAATAGGCTAAGAATGTAGCCCAGAACACCAAGGACTACGAACGTTCCGAGAGATAGGCCGAGACCTCGGGATATACCGGCCATCAAGTTTGTGATAATTCTTTTTTTGGGATCTGAGTAGTTATCAAGGATGTCCTTAAATTCTGATTTTTCTAGTGAATCAGCAATCTTGTCCAGACGATTGTTTAAGCGTTTGACCTCATGACGTAATTCGAAAGGATGTTCATCAATTTCATATGCTTTTGTTTGGCTATTTGATTCTCCCATGGAGCACCCTGCTTTCTGTAGCCCGATCGGGCATTCATTAAGGATCTATTCAATCAGATGAAACTTTATATAGGGTATAACTAAACAACAGCCAGCTGCGGACAGCTGGCTGTTGTCGGATGAAATGATAGCTGTATTATGCCGCAGATTAGTAACTGGATTTATAGGAGGATTTAACATCCTCTTTCGCATCTTTAGCCTCATCGGCGACTTCTTTAGAGGATGCTTTGGCTTCGTCAGCCACTTCTTTAGAAGCGTCTTTAACATCAGAGGCTACATTATTTGAGGCTTCACTTACAGTGTCACCAATTTTGCTGCCTACGTCTTGAAGGGTAGCGGCAATTTGCTGCTTGCTGTCACTGACAGTAGTGTAGATATCAGAGGCTTTGACTGAAACCGTACTAGCCAGATCGGTTGCTTTTTCACCTACCGTTGTGGCAATGGCTTTGGTCTTGTCAGTTACGACACCAGCAACTTCTTTGGTTTTGTCAGTAGCAAGCGTAAGTTTATCGGACAGATCACTGCGCATTTCACGACCAGGCTTTGGTGCAAATAATAGGGCTGCTGCAGCACCTATTAAGCTACCAATAAAGATGCCTTTGAAAAAGTTGCTTCCGTTTTCTACTTCATGCTCTACTTTATGTTCTACGTTACTCATCACCAATCACTCCTTATAAGTTATCTTACTTCGTATTTAAACTTTGGCGTATAGGCTGAAACAATTGATGAGCAAGGCGTAGATGGCGAGGGGCTCTTGTTATGGACTATTTATTAACAGCTTGGAATACCGCATAGCCGAATTCGGGCAGATTCAGATGTAGTAATGATGTGAATTTTTCTGTTCGCTTCTGCGTCTCTAGGTTTACCCATATAGCGTCCATCCCGGGTACAGGAATGGTGGCGTCGACTAACACCTCTTCATTGTTGAGCACGATTAAGAAGCGGTTATGTTCGTCCCACCGTTCATATACAAGCAGACTTGGGTGGTCCGGGATATCCAGCGATTTAAAGCCGCTACTACGGAACGCAGTATGCGACTTACGAAGACCGATCATCCAGCGATAGTATTCGAACAGTTCCCTGTTCTGTTTCTGGATGTCCCACTCCATACATTTACGATTATCTGGGTCATATTCACCTTCCATACCGATTTCATCGCCATAGTAAATACATGGTGCTCCCTGAAAGGTCATTTGGAACAAAACGGCCAGTTTTAATCTCCGGATGTCACCACCGCAAAGGGTCAGGAAACGAGTTGTGTCATGGCTGTCTAATAGATTAAAAGTGGCCTCTGTAATTTGCTGCGGGTAATTTGCTAGCATAGTAGCAATCGATAGAGAGAATTGTGAAGCATTAATTTGTCCGTGAGCGAAGAAATTAATCTGAATATTGGTTAGTGGGTAATTCATAACGGCGTCAAATTGATCGCCAAGTAGCCACGGCAAGGAATCATGCATAATTTCGCCTACAAGATAGGCTTCTGGATTAATGCTTTTGATCGTATTACGGAATTGTCGCCAGAACGTATGAGAGACTTCATTCGCGACATCAAGCCGCCAACCGTCTACACCGATTTCCTCAATCCAATAACGACCAACGTTCAACAGATAATCTCTGACTTCAGGATTCTCAGTGTTGAATTTTGGCATGATAGGCTCGAATGCAAATGTGTCATAGGTGGGAATTCCGTCGATGACTTGTGGTGGCCACTCACGCACATGAAACCAATCGGCATAACGGGAAGAGCGCCCGTTGGTGAGCAGATCAACAAATGGCGGAAAGGTATGGCCGCAATGATTAAAGACACCGTCTAGAATGACGCGGATCCCTTTGGAATGACAGGCGTCGACAAGTTCTTTTAGCAAAGCGTTGGTTCCCAAATGAGGGTCCACCAAGAAATAATCCTTTATATCATATTTATGATTGGTGGTTGCCTCAAACAGAGGATTGAAATAGATGGCGGTAATGCCCAATTCACAGAGATAATCCAAATGATCTAGTACACCTTGCAAGTCTCCTCCGAAG
Source organism: Paenibacillus sp. FSL R5-0475 (assembly GCF_038004585.1). Classification (NCBI taxonomy): domain Bacteria; kingdom Bacillati; phylum Bacillota; class Bacilli; order Caryophanales; family Paenibacillaceae; genus Paenibacillus; species Paenibacillus sp. FSL R5-0475. The sequence goes on along the minus strand of NZ_JBBORK010000001.1, from coordinate 4,601,183 downwards.
AAATTCCGGGGACTCGGCGTACCGCCCCAATCCAGCACATCTGCCGGATCGTTAGTAGGATCGCCATTTGCGAAACGCTCCGGAAAAATTTGATAAAATACTGCATCCTTCACCCATGCTGGAGGGGAGTGTACATCTTCACGGTTCAAGAAAGGAAAGTCGAATAAGCCCTCATATATTATGACTGGAGGCTCTGAGAAGAAGCCTTTTTCCAAATAATAAAGGACCTCATCTTTGTTATAAAGTGCAAAATAGTAAGTGAGTCTGCGATAAACAGGACGGACCGCAGCCTGCCAATAATCGAATAAGCTGTCAGAAGCCATGTGCTGCATGGGAATAACCTCATGGGTTTTGTCCCAACCGTATTTATCTCCGCAAAAAAGATCAATCTGTGACACGTTATCCCGTTTTGTTCTTATGCGAATATGCAGTGTAGACTCATCGTAGGCATATGACCAATTCTGCCCCATGCGATGATAAACGGCTTCTTGTTGAATCATAATCAATTTCCATCCCTTCGCGGCATGTAAACGCAAAAAAGGGCCAACCTCATGATAATCAGAGGTTGAACCCTTGGCGGTTTCATTGCCTTTAAATTTTGTCTGAATCTTATCATACCCCTCAAGATTAAAGCAATAGATTATTTCACATGAATTCACAATATGGAATATTTAGTATGTAGTTAAAAAAAGGAGAAAATATAAGGAAAAACAAGAAAAGTGCTATTAAATCACCCCATTTGGATCTATACTCTGATTGCAATCCAAATTATGGGTATTATAGAATGAGGGCGAACGAACTTGATTTTTCTTAATACGCAAACAAATTAAAGGCACTGTTACCTAAAAGGTACAACCTCGGCACTTTGTGCAAATGAGGTTGTACCTTTTTTGCATGCTCTTTTTCTATGCGTGTTAGGTCTGATCACTTATGAATAAAGGGGAGATGAGCAAATGAAGAAGAGTAAACGATCTAAAATGCAAGCGGTATCATTTAGTTTGACCCTGAGTCTGCTGTTGGCATTGACGGTTACGGCTTGCGGTTCAGGCAATGGGAACTCTACGGCTCAGCCGAATTCAAGCCCGAATTCCACAGTGAACGAGCCGGGGGGAACTACAAATGAGACGAATCCCGCCGAAGAGGAGCTGAAACCGGAAGCTGGGGCCGAATTAACGGTCTGGGAAGCCAAGGAGCAGGTTGAGTACATGAAGCAGTTAGCCGCTGATTTCGAAAAAGAATACGGCGTTCCTGTCAAGGTTGAGGAAATGGCGGGCGGCGATCAGGGAACAAGGTTGGCGACAGATGGCCCGTCCAAACTAGCCGCTGATGTGTTGACTCTCCCGCATGATCAGATCGGTCAGGCTGTCAAAGCGGGATTGCTTTTGCCAAATGATGTGTTTGAGGAAGAAACGAAATCAACTATGGTGGAGACAGCTATTCAGGCATCGACTTATGACGGTATCCTGTACGGTTATCCTAAATCGGTGGAGACCTATGCGCTGTTCTACAACAAGGATCTGATATCCGAAGCTCCAAAAACCTGGGATGATGTGATCGCTTTTGCCAATACGTACAATAAGCCGAAAGAGAACAAGTTTGCGATCATGTGGGAATTCGTCGGGTATTACAGCTATCCATTCATTGGCAGCTTCGGCGGATACATTTACGGTGACAACAATACGAATGTCAAGGATATCGGCTTGAATAATGAAGGCACCGTCAAAGGATTTACTTTTCTCCAGAGCTTAAAAGGAATTCTGCCATTGAATGCAGGAGATATCACCTATGACGTTAAAACCCAATTGTTTCAGGAAGGCAAGCTGGCAATGAACATCGACGGGCCATGGTCCATAGCGATGTTCAAGGATCATATCAACCTTGGAGTGGCGCCTCTTCCTAAGGGACCTGATGGTCAAGACAGCATTTCTTTTTCCGGAGTTAAATCGTATTATGTCAATTCCTATACGGTATATCCGGTCGCAGCTCGCCTGTTCGCACATTTTGCAAGCAACAAGGAGAATCAGCTCAAGAACTTTGAAATGACGGGTGCGATTCCTGCGAACATTGAAGCCGGAGAAGCGCCGGTAATCAAAGATGATCCGATTATAAGTGGATTCTTCGAGCAATTCCAACACTCCGTGCCGATGCCTTCCCTATCGGAAATCAAATCCGTCTGGGAACCGCTAAAGGCAGCATTTGTATCCCTGTGGAACGATCCGGGTCTTGATGTTAAGCAGACGCTCGATAAGACTGTATCAACGATTCAGGCCGATCTGGATTCGAAGTAAAGGACAGGTGATTTGAGCTATGCACAAAAAAACAGGTGCAGCGCTACTCTCGGCTATTATTCCGGGACTGGGCCAGTTCTTCAATCGACAGTGGCTGAAAGGATTAGTATTCCTGCTGGTGGGGTCTGCTGGAATCTATTTTATTGCTCATGATCTAATGGGGTATTTGCGGGGGTTGATCACACTTGGTGAATTTCCAAGCCGTATGGTCAAGGTAGGTAAATTAACCCGGATGGTGGAGGGCGATCACTCCATTTTTATGATGATCAATGGTCTGATGTCATTGCTGGCGCTGCTGTTTTATACAGCTTTTCATTTACTGAATATCAGGGATGCCTTCTTAGTTGGAGCTGCGCGGGACCGGAATGAGCCCATTCATTCATTCGGTGAATCGCTCAGACATATGGGGCGTAGAAATTTCGCTTATCTTGTACTTGCGATTCCTTTTGTGGCAGTGGTTTTTCTGACGATATTGCCGCTTGTTTTTTCGGTGCTACTGGCGTTTACGAACTATGCCGACCCGATTTTACCGCCTGCGCATCTAGTAGAATGGGTGGGTTTCGGTAATTTTAATAAAATGCTAAGTTTGGATGTATGGAGTTCAACCTTCGGCGGAGTGCTGACTTGGACACTGATCTGGGCGATTATTGCTACTGCGACGACTTACATTGGAGGTGTGCTCATCGCCGTACTTATTCACCAGCCCCGTGTTCGGTGGAAAAAGCTTTGGCGTACACTGCTGATCGTTCCCTTTGCTATTCCTAATATGATTTCTCTGCTCGTCATGCGTAATATGTTCAATAATCAGTTCGGACCGATCAATAGTTATGTAAGAGCTTTGGGATTGGAGGGGGTGGCCTGGCTGACTAATCCTTTCTGGGCAAAGGTCACCGTAATTCTGGCTAATATGTGGATCGGAATTCCGGTTACCATGATTCTGGCCTTTGGGGTACTGACAACGATTCCAAGGGATATGTACGAAGCTGCTGAAGTGGACGGAGCTGGGGCATTCTACAAATTCCGCATGGTTACACTGCCTATGGTGCTGTTCGCGACCGCTCCAATCCTGATTATGCAGTTTGCCGGTAACATTAATAGCTTTAACGTCATTTACCTGATGACCAACGGAGAACCGGTTAATCCGAATTACCAGTATGCGGGCCATACCGATCTGCTGGTGACTTGGCTCTACAAACTGGCGCTTAACCAATCGCAATACAGCTTTGCTTCCGTAATCGGGATTGTCATCTTCCTGTTGGTCGCGACCTTCTCCATCTGGAGCTACCGCCGAACGCGATCCTACAAAGAGGAGGATATGATTGCATGAAGCCAAAACTGACAGAAGCGTTTAAAACGATTGGAAGCCATTTGCTACTGATTGTGCTCAGTTTTATTAGTCTTTTTCCAGCGTTTTGGATTATTATGTCTTCATTCAAGACGGGAAACAGTTTGTTCAGCGACTCGTTGATTCCTAAAAATTTCACGTTCATTCATTACAAGGAACTGTTTGAGCAAACTAAATATTTGATTTGGTTCATGAATACACTAAAGGTTGCAGCGCTGTCTACGCTACTTGGCACTTTTCTGCTGCTGTTGACTTCGTATGCCATCTCTCGCTATCGGTTCACGGGCAGAAAAACGACACTGACCGCGCTTCTAGTTCTGCAAATGTTTCCGGGATTCATGGCTATGATTGCAGTTTACGTGCTGCTGAACACGCTTGGGCTACTGAATTCCCATTGGGCACTTGTGCTTGTATACAGCAGTGGCGCCATTATCACCAATGTGTTTGTGGCTAAAGGTTTTTTTGATACTATTCCTAAAAGTCTGGAAGATGCTGCGCGGATGGACGGGGCGAGCCACATGAAAGTTTTCCTCTCTATAATGATCCCGCTGTCCAAACCGATGCTTACCTATGCCAGTCTTATGATATTTAATGGCTGCTTTGTGGATTTCATATTCGCTGACCTTGTATTGCGTACGGAAGAGACGAGAACGCTCGCTGTCGGGCTTTTCCGGATGGTGAATCAAAGCAATTCGACCGAATTCACATTGTTCGCCGCCGGAGCGGTGCTGGTTGCTCTCCCGGTCACGCTACTGTTCATTTTCCTTCAGCGATTCCTGGTGGACGGTCTGACCGCGGGTGCAAGTAAGGGTTAGTTCGATTTGCGCTCCCACTCTACAGCAGTACTGAATTCTATAAAAACCACTTCCTTTTCAGAAGAGCAAGAATCTGATGCGGGAGTGGTTTTTTAATTTAAAAGCTTCATTTATGTTCCTGTCATTCAGGATTTATTGCTGATGGAATTGTTTTTGTGTGGTTTCTAAAATCTTCTTGGTGTGGAGAGGATTGAAGAATGATGAAAATAGGAGTAGAATTCCTCATGGAACTAACACTTAAGGGAGTTTGTGATGTACAAAAAATCCCCCGAGCACGGGGTTATTTTCTAGCATTTATTAAATGTAGAATCCTAATAAATCCTTGTGAGTTATAGAGCAGCAAAGAGAAAAGAGGAGAGTTACCATGGAAACAGTATTAGTACGAGAATATCGGTCAGATTTGCTGGAATGTGTCCATAGCGGACATATTGCTATCGTAGGAGAACACGGGAACGTAAAGGGCTATGCAGGTGATCCTGAATTTGTATCCTTTACCCGTTCTGCGGCCAAGCCACTTCAGGCTATCCCAGGCATTCGTGGAGGAATCGTGGAGCATTATGGTTTTACACCCGCAGAGGTTGCCCTAATGACTGCTTCTCACCGAGGAGAGAGCTACCATGTTGCCGCGCTAGAGAGTATTTCCTCCAAGATTGGGATCGATGAGCAACAAATGATATGTGCCACTAGCTATCCACTGGATTATACGAGTAGAGAGAATGCCATTCGCGGCGCGGGCAAAAGAAAGTTCTATCATAACTGTGCGGGCAAGCACATGGGGATTTTATCGTATAGTAAGCTCAAAGGACTACCACTTGAAGAATACTCTCAGCCGGAGCAAACGGTTCAGCGTGAAATTATAGATACGATTGCTTATATGGCTGGTGTAGCACCAGACAGTATTGGTCTAGGTACGGATGGATGCGGTCTGCCGGTATTTGCCATGCCTTTGACAGCCTTGGCGACTGCGTATTTGAAATTAGCCAATCCTGATTTAATTGCTGACGAGGCAACTCGCAAAGCGGTCACCACGATTACTGCGGCCATGAATGCTCATCCGGAGATGGTTTCTGGGTCTGGTCGCCTTGATTCAATCCTTTTGGAAGATGAAAATATTATTGCTAAGGGTGGATTTAAAGGCGTATATTGCTTTGGGTTGCGCCGCGAGCGACTAGGCATTGCCTTCAAGATTCTGGATGGATCAGAAGAAGAGTGGGGACTTATTGTACAGGGGATTTTAAATCAGATTGGATACAGTCAGAAAAATACTTTGGAAAAGCTGCGTAATGCATTTTCAGGTGTGATCTACAATGATGGTGGTACACGGGTAGGTCATGCAGATACAGAATTTCAGCTTCATTTCATGAAATAGGAACTTAAAAAGGAGCCCGTCGCTGCGCATCCATCTCGGATTCGCAGCGACGGGCTCCTTTTGTAAACGAAGAACAATTATTTCTGACGTAGACGGCCGAGTTCGGAGACGAGCGCTTCCACCTGAGAAATACTGAGTCTATCGCTGCCCATGGCTACCTCATAGACATCGAAGATATCTTCATATTTATCTACTGAAAAAGCGGAGGCTTGCATTGCAGCAGCACTTGCCATCTTCAGTTTGTTCTTGATGGCCTCGATCATATATTCAACATTTTCCTGACTAGGTTGTGTTAAATCCATAGGGTTATTAACATCCTTTCTGTACACTGATTCATGTATTTTACCATGATTGTGAGCTTGATCACCATTTTTTTGTCGGGCTCACAGAAATCATGTTAAATTAAAGGCATGAAATCAAAAATATCGTCGAAGGGAGGAAAGGTATTGGCAATTAGAGAACAGGGAAGCAGTAAACGAAGCAAAATGGACGATGTAGGATTGGTGTCCTTTTTTATGGAAATTGCAGCGCTACATTCAGCTAAGAAAGTTACCTTTCTGTGTATCGGAACGGATCGATCTACAGGTGATGCTCTCGGTCCACTAACAGGCAGCAAACTTCTGGAATATGGCTTTCCGCACGTAATCGGTACGTTGCCATCTCCTTGCGATGCAGATAATTTGGTGGCCAGAGTCGCTGAGATTCCATCTGAGCATATCATTATTGCTGTGGATGCTTGCCTAGGACCTCCAATAGCTCTTGGATATTACTTCGTTTCGAATGAGCCGCTTCAGCCAGCACAATCGGTGGGGGTATGCCTTCCCGCAGTGGGGCATTATAGCTTGGCGGCGATTGTAGATATCAACGGTCCCAAGCCCTATCGGACGCTGCAGACGACTCCACTACATAGAGTTATGGTTATGGCTGAACAAATTGCCGCCGCAGCAGCAAAAGGGTTTGGAATTGGGCGTTAAGAATAGGATGCCGGTTTCAAGGAGAGCTGTTTTGCTTAATAATAGATATTAGTTAATATATCTTAGTATTTTGGAAAGAGGGAAGCAGCCATGGAAAGAGTACGTTGTGACGGAAGCAATATTTGCTACAGTGATCAGGGGAAAGGCGAGGTTATTGTATTACTGCATGGCTTTTGCGGAAGTGCTGAATACTGGGAACAGATCATTCCCATCTTAAGCAGCGACTACCGAGTGATTGCTCCCGATTTACGTGGTCATGGAGCTTCAGAGGCTCCACTAGGCCCCTATACTATTGAACAAATGGCAGACGATGTTCTGGGCTTGTTAGATACACTAGAAATTTCTGAATGCACCATGCTGGGACATTCTCTTGGTGGGTATATTACACTTTCGTTCGCGCAGCGGTATGCCTCTCGATTGAAGGGCTTCGGATTAATCCATTCTACTGCATATCCGGATAGTGAAGAAGCTCGGGAGAATCGATTGAAAAGTGTCAGCAGGATTCAAAATGAAGGCATTACTCCTTTTGTGGACAGCTTCGTCCCAGGAATTTTTGCTAAAGCAACCGCTTCTGCATCACCACAGCTGCTGGAGCGAGCTAAAGAAATTGGTTACAAAACGCCTCCACAAGGAGCAGCGGGAGCTGCACTGGCGATGCGCGAGCGTCCGGATCGGCGTGATGTGATCACAGCAACCACGTTGCCGGTACTACTTGTTGCTGGCGAGCAGGATGGACTGATTCCTGCGGAGCGCACCTTTACTTCGGATAAACCAAATATAACGCAAGCTACGATTTCTGGAGCGGGCCACATGAGCCTCTTTGAAGCTCCTGAACGGTTAGCTGAGGTTATCAGGGAATTCACCCAAGCTACGGTTAGTATTAACAGCCATTCGTGATCGCTGAAATAATAATTCAAAAAGAGGCAGCTCCGCGTCAAAGTAACTGGCGTGGGCTGCCTCTTTTTTAGGAGACTATTGAAATTTACGGATTCCCAATCCGGCAATAGCTATGATTGTTACGCCGCTAATGAGGCACGGCATTTAATGTCAATAAGTAGAAGGATTCTAGTCATTATTTTTCCCGGAATTGCTTTAGTGGCATAGCGTAGTGCAATGGTTTAAGATAAATGAATAAAACACATATAATACCTAGATACAATAGCTTCACAGTTACAGTATGGAAAAGGGGGAAGTTCATGTTCCGAAGAGACTATATTGTCCGAATGATTGAAGATATGACGGCGATGGTTGCAAAGGTTCTAACGCTGAAGCAAGAGCGGAAGACAACGGAAGCCTTATGGGAAATTGATGAGCTATTGAACCGACATTTTCCGCTGAACTCACGTCTTTCAAATTCACTATCTGTAGAAGATATTATAGATATGTTCCGGTTTAATGGTGTATTGGAGTCAGATAAGCTTCAAGGTGTAGCTAAGCTACTTAAGGAAGAGGGCAGCATTTATGCTGCAAATGGCGATCATGACGCGGCACTATTCAGAAGTATGAGATCGCTGCATTTATATTTGTACGCAGATTTGCACGGCGCTGATCGAGAAATGCTGCAGATGACAGAGGATATTAATGAACTTCTGGAGGAAGTCAAAGCGTATCGTCTTCCAGCCAAGACGGAACGGCTGCTTCTAGATTATATGGAGTCAATCGGACATTATAGTAAAGCGGAGGACAGTCTGTATCGACTATGGGAGCAGGGGGAAGATGTCTCACTGGAAGGTGATGAGCTGTACAGACGGCTGCTGCTTAAATCACCGGAAGAATTGGAACAAGGCTCGCTTCCTATCCATGAAGTGGAACAAGGATGGAAAGAGTGGCGCCGGATCACAGAAGTTCGAAGGGAGTCGGAAGCCTAATGAATACCCCTTTATTTATTATCGATGCCTTTGCAGGAAAAGCATATTCAGGAAATCCGGCAGCAGTATGCTTGCTGAAGCATCCAGTCGACGAGGCATTTATGCTTAAGACAGCAGCAGAAATGAACTTGTCAGAGACGGCATTTCTCTGGCCGGAGAATGATGGATATCGCCTGCGCTGGTTCACGCCCAAGGTTGAGGTTAATTTATGTGGCCATGCTACTCTAGCGAGTGCACATATATTATGGGAGGTGGGATTGCTGGATCCAGAGGTGGAAGCTAGATTTTATACACGCAGTGGGTTGCTTAGAGCTTCTCGTGCGGATGACCTCATCTCACTGTACTTCCCGCCTTATGAGCTTAAGTCTTCTCCTACAATTCCGGCTCTTATAGAAGCACTTGGTATTACAGAAGCAAATGTGGTAGAAACTATGCTATATGCTGACAATGTACTTGTACGGCTCGATCAGGAATCCCTAGTTCGCGAACTTAGCCCAGACTTTGGGGCTTTATCCCGGCTTGAAGAGCGAGCCTTTGCGGTTACTGCAGAAAGCTCCATCGAAGGCATTGATTGTGTGTCACGGTTCTTTGCACCGAAGATGGGGGTAAATGAGGATCCGGTCACAGGCTCAGCGCATACTGCGCTAGCACCTTTCTGGGCTAGTCGACTTAACCGTACGCAGTTGACCGCTTATCAAGCTTCCGAACGAGGAGGCTTACTTCAACTTGAGGTAAGCAAAGATCAGATTAAGATGTCTGGCCGAGCAATAACTATTGTTAGTGGAGAGCTGCATGTGAAGCCCTGATAGGATAACTCTTGTAGAGCCGTGATATAATGGAACGATGATGGTTAGGAGACAATGATTCTCCATTTTTAATCCCGAAAGTGAGATGTGCGTTGTGGAATCTTTAAAAGCTCTTATTGAACAACTGATTAGTGACCGAACCTTGATTATGGCTACCTTAAGCCAAGTACGTAACAAAGGGGAGACCTGTACCAAGGTACAGATTAAACCTGTCGAACTAAAAGGTAAGTTGCATTATCAGTTTGCGTCCTATATTGGTACAAAGGTTGAACATCGCAACGTACCGGCAGAATTAGCAGCGGAGGACATGACTCTTTTATTTAGAGAATCATATCGCCAAGGCTTGTTATGCACGGTGGAAGCGGATTATCAGGTGCTGATTAGCAAAAAATTCAAAGTATCCATCCTTACCAAGTCTCCAAGTAAAAAAGAAGAGCCGGATCTGGCACACAACCGCCGCAAGCGTTATGTGCTGGAGGATGGAGAACCTGTGCCATTTCTTGTGGAGCTTGGCATAATGAACAGAGAAGGAAAAGTGCTGGCCAAGCGATACGATAAGTTCCGGCAGATCAACCGTTTTTTGGAGATGGTTGAGGATGTGCTTGCCGATCTGCCAACGGGACGGCCATTAACGATTGTTGATTTTGGATGTGGTAAATCGTATTTGACCTTTGCTCTTTATCACTATCTGACCGTCCGCAAGAAGCGGGAGCTTAATATTATTGGACTTGATTTGAAAGCGGATGTAATTGAGCATTGTAATGAGCTTGCTGCGAAAATCGGTTATGATCACCTGAAGTTCCTTGTGGGTGACATTGCCGAGTACGATGAGCTGGATCAGGTAGATATGGTTATAACGCTTCATGCTTGTGACACAGCTACAGATGCTGCACTCGAAAAAGCAGTACGTTGGGGCGCCTCCGTCATTTTGTCTGTGCCTTGCTGTCAACATGAATTGTTCGCGCAGATTGAGAATGAAGTAATGAGTCCGATGCTTTCACATGGGATACTTAAGGAACGTTTCTCTGCCTTGGCTACGGATGCTATCCGTGCCAAATTGCTCGATATGATGGGTTATAGCAGCCAGCTGCTGGAATTCATCGACCTGGAGAATACACCGAAGAATATTTTAATCCGCGCCGTTAAAAGCTCGGGTGGTGATAACTCCGTCAAATGGCGTGAATACACCGCATTCCGTGATTTTATAGGGGCGAAACCTTACCTTGAGCGCGTATGTACTGACCTGCTTCCGAGTGAAAGTTCGGTGGAGGGGTAGCACGAGCAATTTTCCCCATCCGGCGGAATTCTCGAAAAATAGTTGTACATTATGCAATTACACTAGGATGCAGTAACGAATATCAGAGGTTAGTTGTACTTTTTGCAACTATATAGCTTTTTTGATGAGAATTGGGACGGTACAGCTCCTTCGTGGAGAGGTATCGTCCTTTTTGCATTCTAGTTTTGCGAAGGGGAAATGTGGAAAGGATAGATATAACTTAACGAATATAGGGGTATCTAAATGGGGAGCGTTAACAGAGAGCGGAGTCTGGATTCAATAATCGTATATTTTAGTGCAGCCTTAGTCATCGCAGCCGGAGTAGGAGCTTGTTTGCTGCGTGGATTTTTTTTTACAGAGGAGATGTACCTCTTTCTGACCCTATGGTTTGTGATGTGTTCTGTGGCTTTGCTTTATTTGTACATTGGAGTAGGCAAGTGGAGAAGTAGCGCAGGGGGAGCAGGTGGAGTACGTAGAGCTTTGAAAATAATGTTGACTGCACCTTTAATAGTTCTATCACTCTATCTGATTCATTGGCTAAGAGATCCTCTTTCGGCACAGGGAACAATGAATGAAATATTACGGTGGGGCTTGTATGCTAGCTTTGCATTTTTGGTTTGTTTTTGCGCGTTGAATCGGGTGGGGCGTCAGCTTATCATTGCTGCGTGGTCTATTTTGGGCATATTCTTAAGCATAAGTGCTTTGCTGGCAGTGTGCGGGGTGGTAGAGTTACCTTTCGCTATAGCCTATAGCCACTCCTCTGCAGTTAGTGTTACAGGTGCCAGATTAGCAGGGGTGATGGAATATCCTAATGCCTTTGGTGCTGTGATGGCTGTTTTTCTACTGGAGCGGCTGTTTGCTGTCGCTGCTTATTATGAAAGACCTCAGAAGAGTGTGGATGGATGCGATAGATTGGAGCGGCGAGAACCGCGAAGCACGGCCGCCGCGCTGCTGCGCTTGCTGCCGCTGTTCCCGTACGCCGCCGCGCTGCTCCTCAGCGAGTCGCGCGGCGCATGGCTGACGGCGGCTTGCGCCTGCGCCGCCGTTTTGCTCTGGAAGCGGCAGCTCATCGCGCCGCTTCTTGCCGCTGGCGCCGCGCCCGTGGTCGCCGCGGCGCTGCTCTACCGCCAACTGGCCCGTGCCGGGTTGGCGGTAGATCCTTTGCCCGGCCTGCTGTTGCTGGCCGGGCTTTGGGCCGGCGCGTTGCTAGCCGGCCTATGGCTGTGCCGCCGCCAGCGCAACGCGGCGGGCAGTGCCCGAGCCGCCATGCTGGCATTGGCGGCAGCAGGTTGGACGGCGGCGGGCACCGCCGTCCTCCTGCACGTGCGCGAGCGGATCACCGGACCGTCATCGACGGTATCCGCGCGTGGTCTGTTCTACCGCGACGCCTGGCGGCTGGCGGTAGAGGCACCTTGGCTGGGGCGCGGGGGCGAGACTTGGCGGAGTTCATACCTCGCCGCCCAATCTCGCCCTTATGTTGGCAGCCAAGTGCATAACGGTTATCTCGACATCCTGTTGAACCTAGGATTTGTCGGCCTGGCAGCCATACTGCTTATGCTGCTAGCAGCAGGCTGGCTGCTGGCTAAGAGATCGCCGCGTCTGCTGCCGCCATTTTTGGTTATCGTTATGCATAGCGCAGTCGATTTTGACTGGAGCTACGGATTAATCTGGCTGCTGCTTTTTTGGCTGCCAGCACTTGCCCTGTCTGAATATGAGCAGAAACATCAATCTGCGAATACCCGCTTTACGTCCATAAGTTTGCTCACCACTCATTACGCATCCGCGAACCTCGGCGCCACTATCCCTGCATTCGCGAGCCTGTCACATCCATATCCCCGCCGACTATTTATCACTGTCGCCTGCTGCCTTTGTCTCATGTTATCTGTATTGTCCCTTCAGGCTGCACAAGGAGAGAGGTACTACCGGCAAGCAGTTCAGACGGTTGATCCCTCGGTGAAGGCAGATTTGCTAGAGCAATCACTAGCGTGGAATCCCCAGTCTCCCAAAACAGCTGTAGCATTATCCAGGCTACTTACGGGTGAACAAAGTGTGAGTTTACTCCAGCAGAGTTTGCAATATTCTCCGGATACTGCAAGTTTAAACTGGGAAATGGCTAGACGATGGATGTACAGTGATGATCCGGGAGCTGCATTATATTGGATACGTCGAAGTATTCAGCTTGATAAATACAACTCTGTTAAGTGGGTCAAAGGGATTGAAGGCATGCTTATGATGGGCCGGAAAAAGTTAGCGGAAGGGAATCGAATGGAGGCCATAAGCTGTATTGCCTCAGGGAACGAGCTTCTGCGGGAGTATAGAGTGTTGGCAGAATACGAGGGAAGTAAAGGTGAGCAGCATAATGACCGGAAGTTCCAAATAACAGAACAAGCCGACGACCTGAGTCGACGGCTTAGTGTACTTGCTTCACGATTTTAACTGACGTGAAATGATCCAAGAGTATAGAACAGGAACGAGAATAACAAGTACAAGAGCTGTAATAATAAGGGTCTGAGACAAGACGCCGCTCAAAAAGGCTCCCCCAAAAATAAGCAACCCGCCGATCATCCACATTCTTCCGGAAAGACGATGTGTTTTTCGCCACACCTCTGGGCTAGAGAGCGTCCATGCTGTGCGAACACCGAACAAATAATTATCTTTTACCTGTGGCATGTAGTTGCCGAGCGCAATAAACATCACTCCTAGGGCTCCTATAGCAATTTTACCCACATTAATCTCTTTACCCAGACCGTAAGCAACCGTGAGCACGAGCATGAGATTAAAAAGCACCCCAATGGCGAGTCTGCTCATAGCATAGGCATTTTCGAACTTCTTATAATTTTCCCGTTTAGGATCGATGCTACGTGTGAATTGCATGATCAGCGGAAGCACAATACCCAGGATTCCGAACATAAAAATAGCTATGTTTTTATCCCAATACCGGTTGACTTTACCCGAAATTCCCCACTGCGCGGGCAGCTCCTGTGGCAGCTTGCCATAATTGATTAAAGCATAAGCTAATGAAGCCAAACCTAATATTACAATCAGTGTATCTTGCCATCTCCATTTAAAATCCTTCATCTTCAATCAGCCTCCTTCTCAGAATCCATACCACGGCTTTGTTTTCCGTCCAGTGATTTGCTTTCCGTCTCCGTTTGCTTTCCCGTACCTGTAAGCTCGAGCAACCAGCCAAGAACCTCTTCGAGAACCGTCGTATTTAATGAATACATAATGAATTGACCTTTTCGTTCATCCTGTACGAGATCGGCATGCTTCAGTGCATTCAGATGGTGAGAAATGCTTGGTTTTGACATGTTGAAAAAATCAGCAATTTCACCTGCGGTTCGGTCCTTCTCCCTTAGTAACCGAATGATTTGGCGACGGGTAGGGTCAGCTAGTGCTTTGAAAGACTCATTCATATTCCACCCACCATTTCGATATTTAGGTAATTGTCTAAATATATAATAACCATTCTTATTCTTATCTGTCAATGCGTATTCTCCTCATTTTGATTGAGAAAGAAATTGTCACCGAATCTTTGGATTTACCGCCGTTTGCGGCTATGCCCTTGCTAATACTAACTGTGGGCAAGTATTCGATGAATGGTTCGAAACATAGAAGCGGAGGAGAGGATATATGATGCTGACGAATAAGGTTGCAGTTGTTACAGGTGCGGGTTCTGGGATTGGGGAAGCAATTGCTCTTCTTTTTGCCCAGCAAGGGGCTAAGGTTATTGCTGCGGACATCCATCTGGGGGATGTTGAAGCGGTGGCCAAGAAGGCAGAACAAGGTCATGGCAACGGGGTGGTGTATCCTGTAAAGGCAGACGTTTCGAAGGAAGAGGATACTCAGCGAATGATTGATGCCGCAAGTACACAATTTGGTGGACTTCATATTCTCGTTAATAATGCGGGGATCATGGATAAAATGACCCCGGCTCATGAAATCACAGACGACTTATGGGAGAACGTAATTGCAGTGAACGTCACCGGACCCATGAGAGCCATTCGTAAGGTCTTACCGATTTTCATGGCACAAGAAGGTGGATGTATCATCAATGTAGCATCGATCGGCGGCTTAGAGGGATCACGTGCAGGAGTGGCCTATACTGCCTCCAAGCATGCTGTCATCGGTATGACTAAAAATGTAGGGTATCAGTACTCGAAGCTTGGAATTCGCTGTAATGCTATAGCACCAGGTGGGGTAAAGACGAATATTGATTTGTCTAATCCGAGTGCTTTTGGTAGTCAAAAGGCAGGAGATGGTATGGCGTCCATGCCGCGAACAGGGGAAAGCAGCGAGATCGCATCGATAGCTTTATTCCTGGCTTCAGAAGCTGCGAGCTTCGTGAATGGAACGGTAATAACGGCGGACGCCGGATGGACCGCTTATTAAACAGCTTTTACATTTTAGACAAAGAGGTGTCCATTTCCATCTTCATTGCTGGAAGTGTACACCTTTTCTGGTTATACAGGTTGTTCTAACTCTTTTTAAGAGAGGGTCGATATAGGGTAATGGCCTCGCCGCTGTAAGTAGATGTGATAAGGTTGCTTGTGCTAGAATAGGCTAAGAGAAACTGGAAAATAGAGCAGAGCGGCAGAGCTTTTTAAAATATAAGAAAGTAAAAGTTTAGTATCTATACTTTATGTTCTTATATTTCTTGCTTAAACGCTAAGCGTCTTTATATAGACGCCAAAGATGTTTATGCTAGATACATAGCCATATTCTGCGGAAAAGGGAGGAGGAGTACGGTTGCATGTTATTTCTGATCTGATCTCAACATTGTTTGAATGGATTCAGAGTCTTGGTTATTTTGGGATTATGATCGGACTTATGATTGAAGTTATTCCGAGTGAAATTGTACTGGCTTTCGGTGGCTTTTTAGTATGGAGTGGAGATATTAATTTTTTTGGCGCCGTATTATTCGGTACGATTGGCGGAGTCATTGCACAGATTTTTGTATATTGGATTGGCCGTTATGGTGGCAGACCTGTTTTGGAGAAATACGGGAAATATATTTTCATTCAAAAGAAGCATATTGACCATTCGGAAGAGTGGTTCAATAAATACGGGACTGGCGTAATCTTTACAGCTCGTTTTATTCCGGTTGTTCGTCATGCCATTTCCGTTCCAGCTGGGATATCGAAAATGCCTTTAGGTAAGTTCACTTTGTTGACTACGCTTGCTGTTATTCCATGGAGTGCTCTGTTTGTATATCTGGGTATGACCTTGGGGAATAAATGGGAAGATATTGACAAAGTAGCAGCTAAGTATACCAACGAAATTATACTTGTAGCGATCGCTCTGATCATCATTTACTTTGTGTTTAAATGGTACAAATCCAAGAAAAAGGGGACTACAAAATGAAGCAGAATGTAGCTCAAAAGTTTGGAAAAGGCCTAACACCGCGCCAATTCGTAGAAAGTATGACGAAGAATCAACAGGCTTTTGAATCCTGGTATGAGAAGTTTAATTGGGATGATGAGAGCGATAAGGAATATTTCGAAAGTCTGAACCATCGCGACGATTTGCGGGTACTTATCCTAGCAGCGGATTGGTGTGGAGACGTAGTACGCAATGTTCCTGCTGTATTCCGTATTCTGGAGACGGCGGGAATGAAGACAGAGGTATTTATTTTGGAAGAGAATCCGGAGCTTATGGATGATTTCTTGACCATGGGTGGCAGATCTGTCCCAGTCGTGATTTTTGCAGACACTGGAGGATATGTGCTCGGACATTGGGGTCCTAGACCAGAGCATGTGCAGCGTATAATGAGAGAGTTCAAACGTGAGAATCCTGATCGTGAGGCCGCTGATTACGACAGCAAAATCGCAGAAGCACGTAAGGCTATGGGGCAAGCCTATGGGGAAGGAACGGAATATCAGGCAGTTATCGCAAAAGAACTGCGTAGTCTGATTTCCGGATTCTAAACTGATGCTAAATATACGTTCATTTAATCTGGGTCCGCTTCAAACGAATGCCTACTTACTGACAGGTGCGGATCCTGCGAAGGGTATCATCATAGATCCTGGTATGAATCCTGCTGCATTAGTGCGGAGTATCGAAGGAATGGAAATCGAAGCTATTTTGTTAACACATGCACATTTTGATCATATGGGCGGTGTAGACGAAATTCGTAAAGCTAAGAAATGCCCTGTTTATTTACATCCACTTGAAAGTGAATGGCTAAGCAGCCCCAAGCTGAACGGTTCACTAATGTGGTCGGAGGTGTCACCTCCTCTAGCTACAGATCCTGCGGAATATGATCTGGCAGAAGGGCAAGTTCTGCAGTTCATTGGACACACCTTCCGTGTGTACCATACACCTGGTCACTCTCCAGGCAGTGTAAGCTTCCTTTGTGGAAATGATCTATTCTCCGGAGATGTACTCTTTAAAATGGGAGTTGGGCGCACAGATTTGCCTGGTGGTAGGGAACGGGATCTGTTCGATTCTATTCGTGGCAAGCTATACAAAATGGATGATGAAGTGAAGGTTTATCCAGGACATGGTCCACGGACAACCATTGGATTTGAAAAGATTCGCAACCCTTATGTTCCTCAATAGACGTTGGTTCTAGTAGAACCGACAAAAACCGAGGAAGTTTTAATAGACAAAAGACTACAAAAGGACTAGAATGAGGTTAATTAAATGTAACATTAACCTCGCGAAGCACGCAGACTGCGGAATTAATCCCGGTTTGCGTTCTTTTTTTTGTCTTCATATAGGCTTAAAAGCATGGAGGGAAGTAGAATGGAGAAGAATATATACTACCCGCTGGACTACGGTTGGTATGACTCCAAGGAGAAATTGAACCATTTTTGCAGCAGTAATTGCCGATTTTTTTCGGAATGTTCAGGAAAGGGTGGCTTTTGTTCATCCATAGAACGTAGAGACATACAATTTGAAAATAAGGAACTTCGTAATGGCTTGCTTCAGGAGACCTGTGGGGTTTACGGGGGAGTACCAGTGGTTTCAGGAGGCGAGCTCAGAAGAACGCCTCTTTTTTGGCATTTTCCGGCAAGGAAAGGGATAATTCAGCCCTGGCGGCGTAAGTTGTGGGATCTCAAAAAATAATTATGGAGTGGAATGAACGATTCATAATACATATTCGTACTACAAATAGAAACGAAATCTTGAATGGAGGGGCAGATGAGCGATCAGTCGCTGGAGAGAATCAGACGGGCACAGCAGGGAGATACTTCAGCACTGTCTTCACTGCTGCGGGAACACTATACTTTTTTATTCAAATATTTAATCAAGGTGACCATGGACCCGTTGCTGGCAGAGGATCTTGTACAGGACACCATGGTCAGATGTATGGAGAAGATCAACACCTATAACGGAACTTCTTCCTTTTCCTCTTGGTTAATCACAATTGCTACCAGAATATTTATTGATCGAAAGCGGCGCTGGAAGCGTGAAGCGGAATGGAAACAGCGGGAGCAACAGGAACAGGGGATCCGTTCGATTCGTTGGCGATTTGAGAGCAGGGGGGAAGAGTGGGGTGAAGTGCTGGATTCCCTCTCCAAATTACCTTCTGCGCAAAGAGTGGCTGTGCTACTGAAGCATTACTATGGCTATAGTTATGACGAAATTGGCGAAATCCTGCGAGTTCCTTCAGGTACAGTCAAGTCGCGTGTATCCCTTGGACTTAACCAACTACGAAAGGAGCTGAATGAGGATGGAGAAGGATAAAGATAAGGAGCCTGAGTTGTATTTGCATAAGCTTTCAGATGAGCTTGACCGGTTAGATGCACAATATAATGACATCACACCACCTTCATTACAGGAACTGGAGAGGTTAATGGTTGATGCCTCTGTGCATAGAAAGAGCATGGAACGTAAAGAGCTGCTGTTATTCTGGGGCATATCGTTGATCCTGATCAGCGTATTTCTATCCATTCTCGGTTCTGCACCGATGATCTATTGGATTATTCAAGCGCTTATTCCTATTGCGGGACTTAGTGCTCTAGGAATAGCGAGGATCAGGAGGAACAGAGAAGGTGCGCAAGAATGAATGAGCTGCAGGATGTACCTCTATGGTTATGGTTTTGCATAGCGATAGCATTATTGCTGCAAGGGACATTGCTGTTCCGGGACGCAAGACGACGCGGAAGAAAAGCTTGGTTCTGGGGACTGTGGGCTATTACTACAGTTCCGTCACCCGCATTAGTCTACTTACTTGTTGTCATTCTTCCTGACCGACGTAGAAGGAAGAAGCAGTTGTAAAGCTTTAGTAAGAAGCTCGTTCCTTTCATCCTATTACAAGGAGTGGTACTTCATGGAAGAGGTAAAATGGGGTTTAATCATGCCGTTAATCATTCTGCAGGCTTTGCTTGCTATTATTGGACTGATATCTCTGGCCAAAGCGGATAACGTTCGTGGTCCAAAATGGATGTGGATTATTATCATTATTTGCGGAAATATATTAGGCAGCGTAGCTTATTTCACAATAGGAAGGAAAGATGTCTGATGTCACTCCTTCAAGTTACGAATTTGCGCAAAAGCTATGGGGCGCATGTTTCCGTAAATGATATAAGCTTTGAAATTGAGAAAGGACGGTGCGTCGCTTTACTTGGGCCTAACGGTGCTGGGAAAACGACCACACTTCGTATGCTGGCAGGGCTGTTAGAACCCACCTCCGGAATGATTTCATTTGAGGGGAGCCGTCCGGGAGCAGGATATCGCAGGGGATTAGGATATGTGCCACAGTCTCCAGCTTTTTATGGGTGGATGACTGGATATGAATATGTTATTTTCGCTGCAAAGCTTAGTGGAATGGGAACTAAAGACGCTACCAGCAGGGCATTGGAATCGCTTGAGCGAGTAGGGCTTAAAGGTGATGCTCGTCGCCGGATTGGTGGATACTCTGGCGGGATGAAGCAGCGGCTGGGTCTGGCTCAGGCGCTTGTGCATCGGCCTCGTCTACTATTGCTTGATGAGCCTTTATCTGCACTTGATCCAATTGGTCGCAGAGAAGTAATGGGACTGATGCGGGAAATACGTGAAGAGACAACTGTAGTTTTTTCTACACATGTGCTGCATGATGCAGAAGAAATTTGTGATGATATTATTTTAATGAATCAGGGCTTGATTGCTGAGAAGGGGTCTTTATCACAGCTTCGTTCACAATACAGCCTTCCTGTTATTCGTGTACGTACGGAGAAGCAAGAAAAAGCTATTCAGTGGCTGGAGTCTCTTGCTGCCAAACCGTTTGTACTAGAGACTCAGTTGTTCGGAGATCAGGCCATTTTTAATGTGAACGATGTAGACATGGCTCGTTGGACGATTCTGCAAGAAGCGGCGCAGCTCGAAATTCCATTGCTGCAATTTGAAGCGGGTTCTTCCACGTTAGAGGATTTATTTATGAAGGTGGTGGGAGTATGAGAAGCGCCTGGGTCCTTTATCGCAAAGAAATGCTCGAAATGACTCGCAGTTATAAGTTAATCTGGATACCTGTCGTTTTTATCATATTAGGCATTATGCAGCCGTTAACTACTTATTATTTGCCGGAAATATTAAAAGCTTCAGGTGATGTTCCCCCAGGACTGCTAGAGGGGTATGAAATACCGAGTGCCGCAGCTGTGATGGCGCAATCTCTGGGACAGTACGGAACGATCGGAATGTTAGTATTGGCGCTTGGCGCGATGAATGTTTTAGCTGGTGAGCGCTATAGCGGAACTATGGAATTAATTCTGGTAAGGCCGGTTTCTCCGGCCGCAATAGTGTTCGCTAAATGGGCAGCGCAACTGACCCTGTTGATCGTTGCTCTTGGATTGGGTGCAGCGGGCGCGGCTTACTACACGGAGCAGTTGATTGGTTCACTATCTTGGGGCGATGTTATCGCAGCTTCTGGAGTATATAGTTTATGGTTATTATGTGCTGTCTCGGCTACGTTGTTGTTTAGTGCCTTTTTAAAACCTCCAGTAGCCGCATTTTTAGCACTGGCGTTAATGGCTGGCTCGTCATTAGGCTTAAGCTTATTGCCTACATGGTTTGACTGGACACCCGCAGGACTTTCCGGGCTGTCAGCAGGAATTCTTACAGCTGGAGAGGGCTTTAGAGCAGGTCCATATCTTTCTGCCGGTGTATTGATCATAATTTGCCTTGTTGGGGCTTCGCTTTTGACAAGGAAGAATAACTTTCCCGACTGATTATTATCCTGTGCTGTATCGAATATAGTATATTTAAAAATATAAGAAAGTATAAGTTTCACACTATACATTTTCCTTCTATTTCTCGCATAAACGCATATCGTCCTTAGGGGACGCCGAGGCGTTATTGCTTGGTAGAATTCTCAGGATCGTCCGGCCTGCCGCTAGACAGTTCTATCTTTTTTTAGTAGACTGTTGAAATAAGCAAAATCATGATAGATTTTGGGGTCAGGAGGTAGGGCGATGCTGCGTTTAGGAGAAAAGATTGTCATTGTTGCGGACGCTTTTGAGCAGAGTCTTCCTATCGGGGAATACGGCTACCTAATTGCTTACGACCGCAATCCCGATAATGCGTTTGACTATGTTATACGTGTACCGGAAGCCAACAGGAACTTTTATGTTCCTGCTGAAGACATTGAGGCGGAAGAACATTTATTAGTAGCTGAGGCTGAAAGAGCAACGCATGAAGCGTTAATTGATTATGCTTTGTCCACGTACAATGAGAAGCTGTTCCATCATTTGATGAACGGTGAAGATATGGATACAGAAGAGACGGAAACAACGTCAACCGAAAGCATGTCCCAAGCAGATTTCATCAAACAAGTGAATCTTAGAGCTTGGATTTAAGGAAGGCCGGCGAAAGCCGGCTTTTTTGTTATAACCCCATCATTGAATTGTCCAAGCTTCTACAATATAATTAAAAACGTTATCCGGGCGCTTTAGCCCTTTAAACAGGAGGGATTTATCTTATGAGCATTACCGTTAAAGATGTGCAGCATGTGGCCAAGCTGGCTCGTCTGCAATTGAGCCCGGAAGAAGAGGCAACCTTTACAGAACAAATGAATGCTATTTTACAATATGCTGAGAAGTTGAATGAGCTAGATACGGAGAATGTGAAGCCGACCACGCATGTACTGCAGGTCAGTAATGTGATGCGTGATGATGTTGTGAAGGAAAGCCTAACGCAAGAGGAAGCACTTCTTAACGCGCCGGATGATGAAGACGGACATTTCAAGGTTCCAGCTGTTTTGGAATAACTACATAATTAGAAAGGGGGAAGAATCTTGAGCCTGTTTCAAAATCGATTGCCTGAAGTACATCGCATGTTAACTGCTAAAGAAGTATCGGTCAGTGAACTGACTGAAGAATCGCTGGCGATTATCGCTGAGCGGGATAAGAAAGTAAATGCATTTTTGACCTTGAACGAGGAGGGCGCTCGTAGCACCGCACGCGCTTTGGACGACAAACTGGCATCTGGAGCAGCACGTGGATTGCTGTTTGGTCTTCCTGCCGGAATTAAGGATAATATTGTAACTAAGGGACTACGCACGACCTGTGCCAGCCAATTTTTGAAAGATTTCCAGCCGATTTATAACGCTACTGTGGCTTCTAAACTGCAGCAGGCAGATGCCGTAACGATCGGTAAATTGAATATGGATGAATTCGCAATGGGTGGATCTAATGAGAATTCAAGCTTTGGTCCTGTACGCAATCCTTGGGATTTAGAGCGTGTGCCCGGCGGTTCCAGTGGCGGATCTGCTGCAGCAGTAGCTGCAGGCGAAGTGTTCTTCTCACTAGGTTCGGATACTGGGGGTTCCATCCGCCAGCCTGCTTCCTATTGTGGTGTTGTAGGTCTCAAACCTACTTATGGTCTTGTATCACGTTATGGACTGGTAGCCTTTGCTTCCTCACTCGATCAGATTGGACCATTAACACGTAATGTAGAGGATTCTGCATATGTGCTTCAAGCGATTGCTGGTTATGATGCCCAGGACTCTACTTCAGCTAAAGTAGAAATTCCTGATTATTTGAGTTCTCTGACTGGTGATGTTTCCGGACTTCGCATTGCTGTACCTAAGGAATACTTGGGAGCAGGTGTCGATGCTTCTGTGCGTGAGACAGTCTTGTCCGCACTTAAGGTGCTGGAAGGAATGGGTGCTGTCTGGGAGGAAGTTTCGTTACCACATACGGAATACGCAGTAGCAGCTTATTATTTGCTGTCCTCTTCGGAAGCTTCATCTAACCTCGCGCGTTTTGACGGTGTGCGTTATGGTGCACGTGTAGATGAAGGCGGAGGATTGCTTGATCTATATCTTAATTCCCGCAGTCGCGGCTTTGGCCCTGAGGTCAAACGTCGTATTATGCTAGGGACTTATGCGCTTAGCTCCGGGTATTACGATGCTTATTATTTAAAAGCACAAAAAGTGCGTACTTTGATTAAACAGGACTTTGATGACATCTTTAAAAAATATGATGTGGTCATCGGGCCTACAGCGCCTACGACAGCATTCAAATTAGGTTCACAGACGGAGGATCCGCTGACCATGTATCTGAACGATATTCTCACGATTCCTGTGAGCTTGGCAGGTATTCCTGCTGTTAGTGTTCCTTGTGGCTTTGCGGAAGGTATGCCAGTAGGTTTGCAAATTATCGGTAAAGAATTTGACGAGAGTACGATTCTGCGTGTTGCTCACGCTTTTGAACAAAATACTGATCATCACAAGCAGCGTCCACAGCTGTAGTAAAGGAGGGAATGGGATTACTTATGTCTAAATACGAAACGGTCATCGGCTTAGAGGTTCACGTAGAGCTTCATACCAACTCCAAAATCTTTTGCGGATGCTCCACTGAATTTGGAGCCCCGCCTAACACGCATACCTGCCCTGTCTGCCTGGGTCACCCCGGCGTATTGCCAGTTCTTAACAAACAAGCGGTAGATTACGCTATGAAAGCAGCGATGGCGCTAAATTGTACCATTGGTGATGTTAGTAAATTCGACCGCAAGAACTATTTTTACCCGGATTCACCGAAAGCTTATCAGATTTCGCAGTTCGATCAACCTATTGGTTTGAACGGCTGGATCGACATTGAAGTGAATGGAGAAACGAAACGGATTGGTATTACTCGTCTTCATTTGGAAGAGGATGCGGGTAAGCTTACGCACGTAGATGGCGGTTTTGCGTCGCTCGTCGATTTCAACCGGGTGGGAACACCGCTTATCGAAATCGTATCTGAGCCAGACTTGCGCTCGCCAGAGGAAGCTCGTGCTTATCTGGAGAAAATCCGTGCCATTATGCAATACTGCGACGTATCCGATGTCAAGATGGAAGAGGGATCGATGCGCTGTGACGCGAACATCAGTCTACGTCCAGAAGGACAAGAGGAATTCGGTATTAGAGCAGAGCTTAAGAACATGAACTCCTTCCGCGGTGTGCTGCGTGGACTGGAGTATGAACAATATCGTCAGGCTGAGATCCTGGATGATGGTGGAGTAGTTGTACAAGAGACTCGCCGCTGGGATGAAGCCCAAGGGAAAACTTTATCTATGCGTGGAAAAGAAGAAGCGCACGATTATCGTTATTTCCCAGATCCAGATCTGATCGTGCTGCATATTGACGATGCCTGGAAAGAATCCATTCGTTCGACGATCCCGGAACTACCGGATGCAAGACAAGCTCGCTACAGTGAAGAACTGGGTCTTACAGCTTATGATGCTGGCGTGATTACTTCCTCTAAACCGCTAGCGGACTTTTTTGAAGGATGCCTTACTTATACGCAGGATGCCAAGGCTGTAGCTAACTGGATCATGGGTGATCTGCTTGCTTATTTGAATAGTAATAACCTGGAATTATCTCAGGTCAAAATTACGCCGCAAGGGCTCGGGGAAATGATCGGCCTCATTGCAGGTGGAACCATCAGCAGCAAGATCGCTAAAACGGTATTTAAAGAAATGCTAGAGAGCGGTAAATTGCCTGCTGCAATCGTTGAGGAAAAAGGTCTGGTACAAATCAGCGATGAAGGTGCCATTAAAGGAATTGTGGAAGCTGTCGTAGCTGCCAATCCACAATCAGTGGAAGATTATAAAGCAGGTAAACAGAAAGCCATCGGTTTCCTCGTAGGACAAGTTATGAAAGAAAGTAAAGGTAAGGCAAATCCAGGTCTTGCGAATAAACTTCTGATCGAGGTATTGAGCAATTAAAACGATTATCGTCTTTAGTAGTCGATAACGTCGTTTATACTTGGGGTAATATACTTATGTAATAAGCTAAGGGCTTGTCGGCAACGGCATGCCCTTAGCGGCATATAAGGGGACTAGTAGGGATGAATACAATTATTAAGCTAAACCTCCAGGATGATAGTACCGTTAATGAACTATGGAGCCTCCAGCATAAGGCCTACCGGCTAGAAGCGGAGTTAATAGGGTTTCGTGAGATCCCACCGCTTATGGAGACGAGAGAGATGCTCAGCCGCTCTAAAGAGGATTTTTACGGCTGCTTTGATGAAGATGAAGAACTGATGGGTGCTATTGCTATAGAAGAAGAATCCCCGGGCAAACTCACGATTACGCGGATGATGGTGGGACCGGACTTTTTCCGCAGAGGTATTGCAAGCTGTCTCTTGGAATATGTATTTGAACATTTTTCAGGGATGGAGCAATACATCGTATCTACGGGGAAGCTAAACCTGCCTGCCGTTTCTTTGTACAGCAAGCATGGTTTTGTACCTATGGGATCGCAGGAAGTTGCTCCCGGTGTGGAATTGATTGATTTTTATCGGAGTGGTTCACTTTGAAGAAGCATATACACAGACCCATGTTTACGAAAGGAGGAGCCGAGATATGACAAATGATTCTGCAATACTCTCAGCGCAGGAAGAGCAGCGGGGTTCAGCCGATCTTGAGACTACGGAGAGTGAGATTCAGAAGAAGATAATCCCTCCACGTCCAAAACGGCGCCGCCGCAAACGCAAATTTATCGCTGGACTATTGGCAGCTCTCATCCCAGGAACTGGGCATTTATACTTTGGGCTTCTCCGCAAAGGAATTACCTTTATCTTCTTGATACTATTGGATATCTCAGCTTTAATTTATTTCTCATCCATTGGAATGCAGATTAATGTTCCGTTGCTTATTTTACTTGCACTGATTATTCCGGCGATATATTTCTATAATGTGTATGATGTACTGCAATCAGCGGACAAGATTCTCCGTTACCCTGAAGATCAAGAGCTTGATGATCCTGTGGCAAAAATAACTACACCTCCTAAGCGTCGTAGTATCGTCAGTGAACCTGGCGTATCCTTTGGATTTCTACTTCTTTTAGGGGGAGCGCTTCTCATTCTGTTTCGCCAAAAGCCAGCATGGCTGCAATTTTTTATTGAGCATTACTCCGAAGTGGCCGTGTCTGCAGTTTTATTATGTGGTGGTATATATGTAGGAGCGAGAGAAATTGTCAGAGGAATCGTTTCGCGCAAGAAAAATGAGTCTCATAACCGGCGTGTAGGAAGATATACGGCATCGGTCTTGCTTATTGCTATTGCTATCCCGTTGTTTCTGGATTGGAGAGACGGGTCGGATTATATGCTTTTACTCTTGAAGTGGTGGCCGGTCATCCCAGTGTTATGGGGGATTGAGTTCCTGTTCATGTATTTCTTCTCTGGTCGTTCAGGCTCTGTACAAAAGGGAACAAGAATCAGATTGGATTTACGCGGCCTTTTATCTGCTATATTGCTTGCTGCGAGTGTGTTTATCGTTGCCGAACAAGAACATTACTTATATCTGTGGAAAAATGTGAGTCTCAACCTTACAGCAGCTGCAGTCGACTATGGCGAGGCGAAGGGAAGTAAATTTCAGAAGGCTCCGCTTATTGTTCCAGTGAAGCTAAATACAGCCAAAATATCCGTTGATGGTATTAATGGAGATATTTTATTGCACCGGGCTCCCGTAGATAATATTCAAATTACTACTACAGTTTGGGTAGATCAATTGGAAGGTCCGATGGCTGAGGCCATTTCGGAACAGTCCTTTGTGGATGTTGTTGAAGGACCAACTATAAAAATCACTTCAAACAGCAAGGCGTACGGAGAATCAGGTAAGCGTCAGCCGCGAATGGATTTGGACATTTCTTTGCCGGAAGACCGCCGTTTTAACCTAGATGTTCGCACTATGAATGGTGGGATCACCCTGCAGAACATAGAAGCGATCGAAGATATTTCGCTGGAAACGGGAAATGGAGAACTTATTCTTCATCGTATCTTTGGTAATGTGAAAGGGAAAACACTGAATGGAGCTGTGCGTGCGAGATCCGTCCAGGGCAGCGTTGATTTATCAACGAGCGGTGGCAATATGAATGCTTGGAATGTCACAGGAGCCTTGAAATTATCAACGGCAGTTGGCAATATCGGTGCAACCGGGAATGAAGCCGAGATCGATATTTCTAGCAAAAATGGTAATTTAGAGATTGATGGAGCCAGATCGAAGCTGCATGCAGAATCCTTGAATGGCATCATTGATGTTCGTTCACATGAAATTGGAGGAGACTGGGACATTTATAGTGCAGTTGGCGATATTCAATTGTATTTGCCGCAGTTAGGGAACTATAAGTTGAATGGCTCAAGTGGATATGGCGATATTATTTCAGATTTACCTACCTTAACCATTGATAAGAAGAAGATATCTGGTGAAGTGGGCACAGGTGAGTTCAAGATTCAGGTTGAGGGAAACAGCAACTTAAATGTGAGAGGTTATTGAAAAAAGTAATTTTTCTTATATAATAATGAATATAATGTATCGACTTCGTTGACAAGATTGAAAACCCAGTCTTACAATTATAAGAAATATTTCTTTTATTTTTAAATTTAAAAGGCGGTGACAGTCATGGGGAGTGGCGTACAACATGCATTGGAACAATTAAAAACAACAGGTGTCCGTATAACGCCCCAGCGTCATGCGATTCTTACGTATTTGATGGAAGCAATGAATCATCCTACAGCTGACGATATATATCGGGCATTAGAGCCTGAATTTCCGAGCATGAGCGTGGCAACCGTATATAATAATCTCAAGATGTTTATGGAAGCTGGCATGGTTCGTGAGTTGACCTATGGGGATAGCTCCAGCCGTTTTGATGCCAATGTGTCTGATCATTATCATGTTATATGTCAGAAATGCGGTAAGATTGAGGATTTCAGTTATCCTTCACTTAGGGATGTAGAGCTGCATGCTGAGCAAGCTACAGGCTTTAAGATTACAGGATTGCGTATGGAGCTGCATGGATTTTGCAAAAGTTGTAGAGAGAAGCAGCATTAAGACTAGAATAGAACGGTATCAAGGCGATCTACCAAGTTATCACTAAACGTGCGAAATCCGAAAGCGGAGGACTCACGTTTTTATTTTTTTACAAATATAAGAACGACAACGTCATTTCTTCTTGAATATAACAATTTGTAGGATAAATGACTATTTTCTACTGGTTATACGAAACCAAGTGGATGTTATAATCGTAATGTTAGACTCTATTAAAAATCATATTATTATCTGGAGGATATATTTTGGACAGAAGACTGGGACAGAGGCGCGTCAAAAAGCGCGGAGGTTTTTTTAGGCGGTTATTTGGACTTTTAATCATTGTAGCAGCAGCATATTGGGTAGTGTTTTATGTATTGCCAAATCGTCAGCACATAGATGTAGATTGGAAAGCTCAAGCGCATCCCATCTTTGTAAAAGGAGAGCATACAGGTTATTCTGCCTCGGGGACTGGGGATAGCATGCTATTACCATTACCATTGTTGCAAGAGTATGTGGATCCTTCCATTCGTTATGAAGAGAAGACGAAATCGGTCATCCTATCAACGGATAGTGAGCTCCTTTACATGCAGGAGGATAAAACCGATGCTAGTCTGAACAACCGTCCGCTGCAACTGCGGCTAGCGCCTGAAGTAAAGGAGAAAGTGACCTACCTTCCTGCGGATGTATTAGAAGATCTATATGGGTTTGAAATACAGGAGGATACGAATACTGGAGCAATACTACTAATGACGGCAGGAGAATCTGTCTCGTTAGGAAAAGTTAAAGGTGAAAAAGGGGACAAGTCAGTAGCTCTACGAAATGAGGCATCCATCCACGCACCTATAGTTGCGGATATGTCTCCTGGAGCAGTCGTGAATATTTGGAATGAAGAAAATAAGGACTGGCTGTTTATACAATTAAGCAGCGGGTATGCAGGTTATGCCAAGGCAAGTGACATTGTTCGGGATGGTCAAAAGACAGTGGAACCGAAAAAATCCACGCCAACACGCGCTGAACGTAACTGGAAAGGGAAGTCAGTGAATTTGTATTGGGAGGCTGTTTACCAACGCAAACCTAACCCAGAAACCTTCGGTGAGCTACCAGGCGTTAACGTGGCTAGCCCAACCTGGTTTAGTATTATAGATGGTGATGGCAATGTGCGCAGTCAGGCCGACAGTGCGTATGTGCAGTGGGCGCATGGGCACGGGTTAGAGGTATGGGGGTTGCTTAGCAATAGCTTCGATCCAGACATGACTACTGAGGCATTGTCCAGCTATGAGAAACGGATGAATGCAATCGTACAGATCTTAGAATATTCGGATTTATACAATTTGGATGGAATTAATATCGATTTTGAGAATGTGTATACGAAAGACGGAGAGAATGTCACTCAATTTATGAGAGAGCTAAAACCGATGGCTCAGGCTAAGAATCTAATCGTCTCCATAGACGTGACACCTAAATCCAATAGCGAGATGTGGTCAGCATTCCTTGATCGTAAGGCTCTTGGGACATTAGTCGATTATCTAATCGTGATGGCTTATGATGAACATTGGGCAGCTAGCCCTATCGCGGGCTCTGTTGCCTCCTTACCTTGGGTAGAGAATTCAATAAGCCGGATCATAGAGGAAGACAATGTGCCGCCTGAGAAGGTGATTTTGGGGATCCCATTGTACACCCGCATCTGGACTGAGGCTCAAGTAGATGGCAAGACAAAGGTAAGCTCCAAATCCGTAAGTATGAATGCCGTTGAAAAAATTATCAAAGAGAAGAAGCTAACTCCTACATTTGATAAGGCTGCTGGGCAGAATTACGTAGAGTACAAGGAAGATGGCGCTCTTAAGAAAATATGGATAGAAGATAAGGTGAGCTTAAAATCAAGAGTTGAGCTTGCTAAGTCCATGGGGCTTGGAGGCATCGGATCATGGAATCGCAGTTTTAGCAATCCATCAGCATGGGAAGCATTACAAGAGATTCATAAGTAATCATAATTTCATTTATAACAAACAAAGAGGCCCCCATATCGGGGGCCTCTTTGTTGTATTAGCAAATATTTGAGTGCATTTTAACTAGTTAGTAATGAGCCTCTGTAAGGGGTGTTTAGTGGTTTAGTTGCTGATGCTCAAGCTGATCTGCAGTAATAGTAGCCTCAGCCCGATCCATAGTAAGAATGGTGTGGCAGAACATACAGCGGTCTGTTTTACCGAGCATCTTGGTCAGCTTGTGACACTCAGGGCACTCTAGCTGAACTGCACTCGTTGAGAGCATGCCAGCCCAGAAATAGATCGCAAGACTTGCCATCATGGAAATTAAACCGATTACAAGTCCGATTCCAGCGAATACTTTCCCAGTCGATCCCCAGAATACGATGCCTGCTGTACCCAAAACCATAAGTCCCATTCCGAGCATTGTGAGCAGTAATCCCCATGTGCGAAAAGCGTTGATCTTAGCCGTTTTAAACTTCATGAGTGTTTGCTCCTAACTAAATATAGTTGGGTTGTCCAAGAAGGAACTGTCTTTCATATGTAGAATAATAATTATAACTGAATTATAACTGACTGGACGCAAATTCGCCAAATTTAATGGAGGGAAGCATGGAATTATCCAATGTAACTTTGTTGAGTGGAGAAACGTTTGAAGAAAATGTTTTAGGAGCTGTCGCTTTGCGGCAGAAAGGGAGTACTCCTTTTCAAAGCGCGCTACTTCACGATTTTGATATGGTTGTGTTAGTTTTACATGAGGAACAGGATTTAGAACATATTGTTCGCCACACCATTGCCGGTGACACACGGACCCAGTCAGTCCATATTGGCCTTTCCGCTTTGGAGCGGGCTGTCATGGCGGGAGATAATAACGAGCTCCTTACTAGTTTGATGATTGGGGAAGTGATCTGGGATCCCAAAGGAATACTAGGGGATATGCGCCGGGAGATTTTACAATTTGAAGGGCCTCTTAAGGAACGAGTTGAGTTCATGGAGTTTGCACGATTCTTGCATTTGTATGTGAAATCTAAACGGTATATAGAAGCTGGCTACATTATGGATGCATATAACTGTGTGTTGATGGCTCTATATCATTGGGCAAGAATAGAAGTGAGTGAATCTGGTTCATTTCCAGAGCCGGCTGTTTGGGAGCAGGTTAAAAGTATGAACACTTCTGTCCATAAACTATATGAGGAACTAACCATCAGCACGGAGACCTTAGAGCAAAGAGTAGAGCTTGTTCTTCTAGCATGTGAATTTGGGATCATGTCCAAAATGACGGATTGTTGTGCATTGCTTTTCAATATTCTGAATAGCCGTAAGGAAGCGTGGAGTATAAAAGAATTACTACAGCATTCTGGCCTGTGTCAATTAGAGGCTGAGTTGCCCCTAGTTTTACGAAAGCTTGTTTCTCGTTCGCTAATCCGTGAGATTACTTTATGGGCTGACGGTCATGGGGGAGAGGGTCATGCGATCCGATATACCTTATAGAGAAGAAATTAGATGCAGGATTTGCCGGTAATCTATAGATAAAATAAGTTGGGATAGGGAGAGGCTGAGCACTCTCTTTTTTGTTTGCCCGCTATTATGATGCGCTCATATTTATTCTAATAAATTTATGGTTGACTCTTTCCTAGTTCATGTGTTAAATTATAACTCGTCCCTCTGACACAGAGATGTGCTTTCGAAAACATTCGAAAGACAACCGAAAAAAGAAATTAAAAAAAAGGTTGACTAAAACGAGGACGCTGTGATATATTATAAAGGTCGCTGCTGAACAACACAACGACGAAATAAACAGCTTGATCTTTGAAAACTGAACAACGAGTGAGTGGGAAATCACGAAAGTGAAATCCAAAATTAGAGAATTAATTTTCTCGTCAGATGTTTCAAAATGAGCATATCGCTCTTTTCAATACTAATTGGAGAGTTTGATCCTGGCTCAGGACGAACGCTGGCGGCGTGCCTAATACATGCAAGTCGAGCGGAGTTATTTTGAAAGCTTGCTTTCAAGATAACTTAGCGGCGGACGGGTGAGTAACACGTAGGCAACCTGCCCCTTAGACTGGGATAACTACCGGAAACGGTAGCTAATACCGGATAATTTCTTTTTTCTCCTGAAGAAAGAATGAAAGACGGAGCAATCTGTCACTGAGGGATGGGCCTGCGGCGCATTAGCTAGTTGGTGGGGTAACGGCCCACCAAGGCGACGATGCGTAGCCGACCTGAGAGGGTGAACGGCCACACTGGGACTGAGACACGGCCCAGACTCCTACGGGAGGCAGCAGTAGGGAATCTTCCGCAATGGACGAAAGTCTGACGGAGCAACGCCGCGTGAGTGATGAAGGTTTTCGGATCGTAAAGCTCTGTTGCCAGGGAAGAACGTCCGGTAGAGTAACTGCTATCGGAGTGACGGTACCTGAGAAGAAAGCCCCGGCTAACTACGTGCCAGCAGCCGCGGTAATACGTAGGGGGCAAGCGTTGTCCGGAATTATTGGGCGTAAAGCGCGCGCAGGCGGTCATTTAAGTCTGGTGTTTAAACCTTGGGCTCAACCTGAGGTCGCACTGGAAACTGGGTGACTTGAGTACAGAAGAGGAAAGTGGAATTCCACGTGTAGCGGTGAAATGCGTAGATATGTGGAGGAACACCAGTGGCGAAGGCGACTTTCTGGGCTGTAACTGACGCTGAGGCGCGAAAGCGTGGGGAGCAAACAGGATTAGATACCCTGGTAGTCCACGCCGTAAACGATGAGTGCTAGGTGTTAGGGGTTTCGATACCCTTGGTGCCGAAGTTAACACAGTAAGCACTCCGCCTGGGGAGTACGGTCGCAAGACTGAAACTCAAAGGAATTGACGGGGACCCGCACAAGCAGTGGAGTATGTGGTTTAATTCGAAGCAACGCGAAGAACCTTACCAGGTCTTGACATCCCTCTGAATCCACTAGAGATAGTGGCGGCCTTCGGGACAGAGGAGACAGGTGGTGCATGGTTGTCGTCAGCTCGTGTCGTGAGATGTTGGGTTAAGTCCCGCAACGAGCGCAACCCTTAACTTTAGTTGCCAGCAGGTTAAGCTGGGCACTCTAGAGTGACTGCCGGTGACAAACCGGAGGAAGGTGGGGATGACGTCAAATCATCATGCCCCTTATGACCTGGGCTACACACGTACTACAATGGCCGGTACAACGGGAAGCGAAACCGCGAGGTGAAGCCAATCCCATCAAAGCCGGTCTCAGTTCGGATTGCAGGCTGCAACTCGCCTGCATGAAGTCGGAATTGCTAGTAATCGCGGATCAGCATGCCGCGGTGAATACGTTCCCGGGTCTTGTACACACCGCCCGTCACACCACGAGAGTTTACAACACCCGAAGTCGGTGGGGTAACCCGCAAGGGAGCCAGCCGCCGAAGGTGGGGTAGATGATTGGGGTGAAGTCGTAACAAGGTAGCCGTATCGGAAGGTGCGGCTGGATCACCTCCTTTCTATGGAGAATCGTCTTCTGCAATGAAGACATTCAAATCGGAAGTTAAACTTCCACAACTCACTCGTTGCTCAGTTTTGAGAGTTTAAGCTCTCAGTAAGACTTGATCCTTGAAAACTGGATACCGAAACGAATTTGCGTTTTAGAACATCTTTTAGCAACTTGTGCAAACAAGTAAATGTTATTAGTGAGATGATTCCAAAGAGAGTGTCATTGTATGATATTTTCCTGTGGAAAAATCGAGGTTAAGCTAATAAGAGCACACGGAGGATGCCTAGGCGCCAGGAGCCGACGAAGGACGTGGCGAACAACGAAACTGCCTCGGGGAGCTGTAAGCAAGCTTTGATCCGGGGGTGTCCGAATGGGGAAACCCAGCTGTGGTAATTCGCAGTTACTCATCTCTGAACACATAGGAGATGTAGAGGCAGACCAGGGGAACTGAAACATCTAAGTACCCTGAGGAAGAGAAAACAATAGTGATTCCGTCAGTAGCGGCGAGCGAACGCGGAACAGCCTAAACCTAAGAGCTTGCTCTTAGGGGTTGTGGGACGTCTCACATGGAGTTACAAAGGAATATGGTAGGTGAAGAGGTCTGGAAAGGCCCGCGATAGAGGTAAAAGCCCTGTAGCCTAAACTGTGTTCTCTCCGAGACGGATCCCGAGTAGTGCGGGGCACGTGAAACCCCGTATGAATCCAGCAGGACCATCTGCTAAGGCTAAATACTACCTGGCGACCGATAGTGAAACAGTACCGTGAGGGAAAGGTGAAAAGCACCCCGGAAGGGGAGTGAAATAGAACCTGAAACCGTGTGCTTACAAAAAGTCAGAGCCCTATTAATGGGTGATGGCGTGCCTTTTGTAGAATGAACCGGCGAGTTACGTTTAACATGCAAGGTTAAGTCGAGAAGACGGAGCCGCAGCGAAAGCGAGTCTGAATAGGGCGATTGAGTATGTGGACGTAGACCCGAAACCGTGTGATCTACCCCTGTCCAGGGTGAAGGTGCGGTAACACGCACTGGAGGCCCGAACCCACGCATGTTGAAAAATGCGGGGATGAGGTGGGGGTAGCGGAGAAATTCCAATCGAACTCGGAGATAGCTGGTTCTCCCCGAAATAGCTTTAGGGCTAGCCTCGGTATAAGAGTAGTGGAGGTAGAGCACTGATTGGGTGCGGGGTCCGCAAGGATTACCAAGCTCAGTCAAACTCCGAATGCCATATACTTATTGCCGGGAGTCAGACAGTGAGTGCTAAGATCCATTGTCAAAAGGGAAACAGCCCAGACCATCAGCTAAGGTCCCCAAGTGTGTGTTAAGTGGGAAAGGATGTGGAGTTGCACAGACAACCAGGATGTTGGCTTAGAAGCAGCCACCATTGAAAGAGTGCGTAATAGCTCACTGGTCGAGTGACTCTGCGCCGAAAATGTAACGGGGCTAAACACACCACCGAAGCTATGGCTAGATACGTATGTATCTGGGGTAGGGGAGCGTTGTATGTGGGTTGAAGGTGTACCGTAAGGAGCGCTGGACAGCATACAAGTGAGAATGCCGGTATGAGTAACGAAAAGATCAGTGAGAATCTGATCCGCCGAAAGCCCAAGGTTTCCTGAGGAAGGCTCGTCCGCTCAGGGTAAGTCGGGACCTAAGGCGAGGCCGAAAGGCGTAGTCGAAGGACAACAGTTTGAAATTACTGTACCACCGTAATCCGCTATGAGCGATGGGGTGACGCAGGAGGGTAGTGACGCGGACTGATGGATATGTCCGTCTAAGCAGTGAGGCTGATGTGTAGGCAAATCCGCACATCGTTAAGGCTGGGCTGTGATGGGGAGCGAAAATTACAGTAGCGAAGGTCATGATCTCACACTGCCAAGAAAAGCCTCTAGCCAGGAGAAGGTGCCCGTACCGCAAACCGACACAGGTAGGCGAGAAGAGAATTCTAAGGCGCGCGGAAGAACTCTCGTTAAGGAACTCGGCAAAATGACCCCGTAACTTCGGGAGAAGGGGTGCCCCGGTAGTGTGAATAGCACGAGGGGGCCGCAGTGAAAAGGCCCAAGCGACTGTTTAGCAAAAACACAGGTCTGTGCGAAGCCGCAAGGCGAAGTATACGGGCTGACGCCTGCCCGGTGCTGGAAGGTTAAGGGGAGTGGTTAGGGGTAACCCGAAGCTATGAACCGAAGCCCCAGTAAACGGCGGCCGTAACTATAACGGTCCTAAGGTAGCGAAATTCCTTGTCAGGTAAATTCTGACCCGCACGAATGGCGTAACGACTTGGGCGCTGTCTCAACGAGAGATCCGGTGAAATTTTAATACCTGTGAAGATGCAGGTTACCCGCGACAAGACGGAAAGACCCCATGGAGCTTTACTGCAGCTTGATATTGAATTTGGGTACGATCTGTACAGGATAGGTGGGAGCCGTAGAAATCGGAGCGCAAGCTTCGGTGGAGGCGCCGTTGGGATACCACCCTGATCGTATCTAGGTTCTAACCTAGTACCCTAATCGGGTACGGGGACCGTGTCAGGCGGGCAGTTTGACTGGGGCGGTCGCCTCCTAAAGAGTAACGGAGGCGTTCCAAGGTTCCCTCAGAATGGTTGGAAATCATTCGAAGAGTGCAAAGGCATAAGGGAGCTTGACTGCGAGACCTACAAGTCGAGCAGGGACGAAAGTCGGACTTAGTGATCCGGTGGTACCGCATGGAAGGGCCATCGCTCAACGGATAAAAGCTACCCTGGGGATAACAGGCTTATCTCCCCCAAGAGTCCACATCGACGGGGAGGTTTGGCACCTCGATGTCGGCTCATCGCATCCTGGGGCTGAAGTAGGTCCCAAGGGTTGGGCTGTTCGCCCATTAAAGCGGTACGCGAGCTGGGTTCAGAACGTCGTGAGACAGTTCGGTCCCTATCTGTCGTGGGCGCAGGAAATTTGAGAGGAGCTGTCCTTAGTACGAGAGGACCGGGATGGACGTACCGCTGGTGCACCAGTTGTTTCGCCAGAAGCATGGCTGGGTAGCTACGTACGGACGGGATAAGCGCTGAAAGCATCTAAGCGTGAAGCCCCCCTCAAGATGAGATTTCCCAATTAGTAAGACCCCTTGAAGACGACGAGGTAGATAGGTTGGAGGTGGAAGTGCAGTAATGCATGGAGCTGACCAATACTAATCGGTCGAGGGCTTATCCTATACTTAGAACGCAAATTCAATTCGGATTCAGTTTTCAGGCGATTAAGCCTGGTATGAATATTCCCTGATAGCTCAGTTGGTAGAGCACTCGACTGTTAATCGAGTTGTCACAGGTTCGAGTCCTGTTCGGGGAGCCATATGGAGAGGTGTCCGAGTTTGGCCGAAGGAGCACGATTGGAAATCGTGTAGGCGCCACAAGCGTCTCGAGGGTTCGAATCCCTCTCTCTCCGCCACAAATTTTTACTTAGTATGGCCCGTTGGTCAAGGGGTTAAGACACCTCCCTTTCACGGAGGTAACATGGGTTCGAATCCCATACGGGTCACCAAATTTTCACTTGATTTTACATAGTGGACTTTGGTACAATAACAATTGTTGTTTACGGAGGCTTAGCTCAGCTGGGAGAGCATCTGCCTTACAAGCAGAGGGTCGGGGGTTCGATCCCCTCAGCCTCCACCATATTCATTTAAGAACGACGCGGGGTGGAGCAGCCCGGTAGCTCGTCGGGCTCATAACCCGAAGGCCGCAGGTTCAAATCCTGCCCCCGCAACCAATTTTCATCAAGTAATTATATCTTTTGGAACCGTGGTGTAGTTGGCCTAACATGCCTGCCTGTCACGCAGGAGATCGCGAGTTCGAATCTCGTCGGTTCCGCCATTTTCTTGGCTCGATAGCTCAGTCGGTAGAGCAGAGGACTGAAAATCCTCGTGTCGGCGGTTCGAATCCGTCTCGAGCCACCATATAGTATACAACTTAATATGCCGGTGTAGCTCAATTGGTAGAGCAACTGACTTGTAATCAGTAGGTTGGGGGTTCAAGTCCTCTCGCCGGCACCATCTTTGGGGGATTAGCGAAGTGGCCAAACGCATCAGACTGTAAATCTGCTCACGTACGTGTTCGGTGGTTCGAATCCATCATCCCCCACCATTTTTTTAGGGGCATAGTTTAAAGGTAGAACAACGGTCTCCAAAACCGTTGGTGTGGGTTCAATTCCTGCTGCCCCTGCCAATCTTTATCTAAAGTCTTTCTCTAAAGTTTAATATGGCGGTCGTGGCGAAGGGGTTAACGCACCGGTTTGTGGATCCGGCATTCGTGGGTTCAAGTCCCATCGGTCGCCCCATTTACTTTAAGAAGAACAGCAACAATATTAGTTTAATATGGCGATTGTGGCGAAGTGGTTAACGCACCGGATTGTGGTTCCGGCATTCGTGGGTTCGAGACCCATCAGTCGCCCCTTTTATTTTAAAATGTTATTGGGGATTAGCCAAGCGGTAAGGCAACGGACTTTGACTCCGTCACGCATAGGTTCAAATCCTATATCCCCAGCCATTTTATGCGGACGTGGCTCAGCGGTAGAGCATCGCCTTGCCAAGGCGAGGGTCGCGGGTTCGATTCCCGTCGTCCGCTCCAAAGTTTTCATATGGCGCCATAGCCAAGTGGTAAGGCAAAGCTCTGCAAAAGCTTTATCCCCAGTTCAAATCTGGGTGGCGCCTCCATTAAGTTCATATGTGCCGGCGTGGCGGAATGGCAGACGCGCTCGACTCAAAATCGAGAGGGAAACCGTGGAGGTTCGAGTCCTCTCGCCGGTATATCAAAAAGGTTTGTAAAGTTGCTTGTATAAGCAACTTTACAAACCTTTTTTCTTTGTCTTTGAGCTTTTATTCTTAAGCCGTTGAATTAGAGGCGTCTCTAATCAACGGCCTTTTTGTGTGGAGTGTTGTTTTATTGACTGCTTAGTCGGAATGCTCGTGGGGTGAGACCAATTTCACGTTTAAACATATTGCAGAATTGGGCGTCATTCACAAACCCAGCAGCAGCTGATACTTCAGAGATATGCATTTGGGTATGTTGCAAGAGAGACTTTGCATAATCCAGACGTTTCAATAGTAGATAGCGCAGAGGTGAAGAACCGAATCGTTCTTTAAATAAATGGCGGAAACGATCATAGCTGTATCCAGACATCTCAGAAAGTGTTGCGACCGATAGCTTATGGCGGTAATGCTCATTCATATAGTTTAGAACATATTGGACTCTGTCTTCCGTTGGTGATTGAAACCCAGAGGCGCTAAGAAGCCGTATCAGATGAACAGTGATTTCGCTCATTTGAAGGTTCAATAGTTCAGAGAATCCATCTTGTTTGCGCGTAAACTCTGCTTTCATTCGAAGCAAGATCTGTAGAACAGTATGGTCTTTATCATCTTCATATACGCCTTGCAAATTCTCCATATTTGGGTGATTTGAATGGAAGCCTACAAATAGTATAGTAGCATCCTCGCGATGATTCTCGTCATGTTTATGATTGGGTGGTATCAGCGCGAATGAAGAAGAACGAAAATGATAACTTCGCGAACCTACATTGGTAGTTCCTAATCCGTTTAAATAATAGACTAGTTCATAACATTCATGCTGGTGTGGTGGAATATAGGTATTAACCTCATGTGCTGCATTTACAATATATAGAACACGATCCATGATGAGCCTCCAATAATTATGTTTTAGCCGAATCGCACAAAATTATGACCGAAATCATATAATTATTTTCATTAATATTTGATATGATCGTATCAAGAAATCCGAAGATTAGCAACCTGACTGGCCATCTCGTTCGGAAATTAGTCGGATTATTCGTAAAAATTATAATTTTCTCTCTTTTTTTGAGTGTATTCGTTAAAATCATTAAAATTTTGACAATGTTACATGAAAAATGAGAGTTTCCATCTAAATCGTGAAATATACAACGGACTAAGAAGGAGAATCTCTCAAATTACTAACCAACTATAAATAGGGGGAATAGAAAAAATGAAAAAGAAAGTTCTTTCTTTGTTGTTACTAGTAGTAATGGTAATGGTCACAGCCTGTGGAAATAATACGTCGAGTAATGGATCTTCCGCGAATGCAGGATCTAATGCAGCTGAAGGTGGAGAAACAGGTTCAGGGGATAAACTCAAAGTTGTACTTCTGATTCCAGGAACGCTTGGAGATAAATCTTTCTTTGACTCTGCGAATAGCGGTTTGCAAAAGGTTAAGGATGAGCTGGGTGCAGAAACAAAAGTTGTAGAAATGGGTGTCGATAAAACGAAATGGGAGCCTACGTTTAACGATATCGCCGCTGAGGACTGGGATGTTATTATTTCTGGCGGATCGGAAATTACAGAGATGTTTAATGCAACGGCTGAATTATATCCTGACAAAAAGTTCATTAACTATGATACCGATATAGATGAAGCACCAGAGAATATGTACAACATGTCTTATGCAACAAATGAAGTATCTTTTCTAGCAGGTGCTGTAGCGGCGCTAGCTACACAATCGGATATGGAAAATGCTAATCCTGAGAATGTGATCGGTTTTGTAGGCGGCATGGACATTCCAGGAATTAACGCTTTCTTGGTAGGCTACATTCAGGGCGCTCAATATGTTGATCCTGATGTGAAGGTCGCTGTATCATATGCTGGCGATTTTGTTAACCCGGCTAAAGGCAAGGAGCTTTCGCTGATTCAATATAACTCCGGTGTGGACGTTATTTTTAACGTGGCTGGGGGTACAGGTCTTGGGATCTTTGATGCAGCTAAGGAGAAGAAGAAATATGCTATCGGTGTAGACTCCGATCAGGCGATGTTGCTTAACGATACAGATAGCGAAAAAGCAAACTTGATCGTTACTTCATCTATTAAAAAGATTGATAGTGCTATTCTGGGTGCCGTGAAGAGA
Source organism: Paenibacillus sp. FSL R5-0475 (assembly GCF_038004585.1). Taxonomy (NCBI): domain Bacteria; kingdom Bacillati; phylum Bacillota; class Bacilli; order Caryophanales; family Paenibacillaceae; genus Paenibacillus; species Paenibacillus sp. FSL R5-0475. Next base: position 4,560,886 of record NZ_JBBORK010000001.1, on the reverse strand, counting down.
TTACAAGACGGTACACTTGAGATGGGTAAACGTGATGTGTTGAGCTTTGTAGATGATGGTGTAGGCATTGCAGAGAATGAGATCTATAAAAATATCTTTCCTGCCGATCTTCAGGCTAAAGTTGAAGAAGTGAAGCAAAAGCTGATCAATAAAGAAATTACAGTAGATAACGCGATGGGAATGGAAACCTCTGAAGTAGAAGCCATTCGTAACGCAGTTAAGCCTTAAGTATAGCTATAAAGTGATAAACCTACAGTTGGAGATTCTTCTTTTAGAAGAATTCCAGCTGTATATTTTTGCAGACCTCCAAGTCGAAAGGCGTTGAGACCTATGAACAAAGCTCTGCTGGAAATGCGGGGAATTACCAAGGTGTATCCCAATGGTGTCGTTGCAAATAAAGACGTGCATTTTTCTTTACGTGAGGGAGAAATTCATGCGATTGCGGGCGAGAACGGCGCTGGTAAATCAACTTTAATGAAGATCATGTTCGGCATGGAAGAGCCTAGTGAAGGTGAAATCTTTATCAAGGGTGAAAAAGTGAAGCTGCAATCTGCTCAGGATGCCATTGATAGAGGGATTGGTATGGTTCACCAGCATTTTATGCTGGTCCCTTCTTTTACGGTAGCAGAGAACATGGTGCTGGGCATGGAACCTCGTAAGGGCGTTGGCATCAATTATGCAGAAGCTGTACGCATGACCGAAGAGACTGCGAAAAAATACAATCTGGCAGTGGATCCAAAAGCAAAAGTGGAGGATCTCACGGTTGGTATGAAGCAAAAGGTTGAAATTCTGAAGGCGCTGCTGCGTGGTGCAAAAATCCTCGTTCTGGATGAGCCGACCGCAGTGTTGACCCCACAGGAAACAGAGGAATTGTTCCGGGAGCTTAAGCAGTTAAGAGAGCAGGGTCATACGATTGTTTTTATTTCACACAAGTTGAAAGAAGTTAAAGCGATCTGTGACAGAATTACGATCATGCGTAGTGGACGTAGTGAAGGTGTCTTCCAAACGAAGGATGTCACGGAGCAAGAAATCTCACGCCTTATGGTGGGCAGAGACGTCGTGTTGAAATATGACAAGGAGATTCTGTCTATTGGGGAGCCGGTAATTACTGTGCAGGGCTTAAGTGTAAATGATGCACACGGCAAAGCGTTGCTAACAGATATCAACTTTGCAGTACGCGGAGGACAAATTATCGGGATTGCTGGTGTAGAAGGGAATGGGCAGACACAGCTCATTGAGGCTCTTACGGGTAGCCTAAGAGGGGTCTCAAGCCAAGGCTCTGTGCTAGTGAAGGGAAAAGATATTCGTGAATCGGATATTTTAGATATTCGTAAGCTAGGCGTTTCCTATATCCCAGAGGATCGGATGCATCAAGGGATAGCCAGTGATGCGAGCATAGCGGATAATCTGCTGTCCACTCAGTATCGTACAAAAGCTATGAATAAAGGACCCTTTTTAAATGGATCACGAATTGCCAAGCTTGCAGTATCACTTGTAGAAGAATTTAAAGTCCGCTGTTCGGGACCTTCTCAGCCAATAGGTATGTTATCAGGTGGTAACATGCAGAAGGTTGTCGTAGCTAGAGAGTGTTCTACAGAACCGCAACTGCTTATTGCAGAGCAGCCGACACGGGGCGTGGATATAGGCGCGGCGCAGTTCATACATCAAAAGCTGTTGGAGCTGCGCTCAGACGATTGCGCTATTTTGCTAGTGTCAGCAGACTTAAATGAGATCTTGGAGATCAGCGATAGTCTACTAGTGATGTATGAAGGAAAGATTGTTGCCTTTTTCGAGGAGCCTTCCAAGGTTAGTGAAGAAGAATTAGGGCTTTATATGCTAGGGATTCATCGACAGGACGAGGAGCAAATCAGGAGGGCCGTAAATCATGTTTAAAGTAAAATATTTTGAATACATTCGAACATCGGCAGTAATCGTAATTGCACTCGCTATTGCTTTTCTGATCATCTCATTGGTCAGCAATCAGCCGGTGAAGACGATTGGGATATTCCTATTTGAGCCGCTATCCAGTAAAGGTCATATCGGTAATGTGATTGAGATGGCCATTCCGCTCATGTTCACTGGGCTAGCAGTTTCCTTGTTGTTCCGGGCAAATATGTTCAATTTGGGAGCTGAAGGGATTTTCTATTTCTCCGGTGTTGTAACTTCCGTGTTGGCTATTCATTTAACGCTGGACGGGTGGCTTCATCCGATCGTAGCTATTGCTGCGGGTTCTATTGTTGGTGCGTTGCTCTCGGCAATACCCGGGATCCTCAAAGCCAAATGGAATGCTAATGAGCTCGTTACATCCTTGATGTTCAATAATATTTTGTTTGGAGTAGGTTTATATCTACTGAACTATCACTTACGTGATGCAAAAGCATTTGCCAATGTATCCTACAAATTCGAGAAAACGGCACTGCTGAGTAAAATGGTACCTGGCACCCGTATTCATACCGGACTTATTATCGTTATCGTGCTTATTATTGCAGCGCATTTATTCCTATACAAGACTAAATGGGGATATGAGCTGCGAATGACAGGCATCAACCGGAACTTTGCACGTTATTCAGGCATGAAGACCGCGAAAGTTATTATACTGGTTCACTTGATTGCTGGTTTTATCGCGGGAATGGGTGGTTCCGTAGAAGTGCTAGGGATGTACAATCGATTCCAATGGACATCGTTACCAGGTTATGGCTTAGATGGTGCTCTTGTAGCGATGTTAGCCAAGAATAATCCGCTATCCGTAATCGGCGCTGCATTGTTCCTTGCATATATCCGGATCGGAGCCGACATGATGGCACGTCTATCGGATGTACCTTCAGAGATGATTTCTATTATACAGGCGATTATCATTCTTCTGATTTCGGCTGAACAATTTCTGAAGTTCTGGAAAAATCGGATGCTCTTGAAGGAGGCGAAGGAAGCGTGAACAGCTTGTTTGATGTAATTTTTACGACTGACTTTGCGTTTTCTGTTCTTCGAGTGACGACACCGATTCTGTTCGCCGCATTGGGAGCGTTAATCTCTAATAGGGCTGGCATCATCAACATTGGTATGGAAGGCATCATGCTTGTCGCGGCGTTAGCCGGTGTCATTGTAAGCAGCTACACGCATAGTGCGTGGGTAGGCTTACTTGGGGCTGTGATGTCCGGAACACTGATCGCTGGAATATTAGCTTTTTTCACACTGAAATTTAAAACACATATCATTCTCGGCGGCGTAGCTATTAATATGTTCGCTTCGGGAGGAACCGTGTTTATTCTTTATCTGCTGAGTGGAGACAAGGGTTCTTCTACTTCTCTGGCGAGTAAAGTGCTACCTAGTGTAGAGATTCCTTTGCTGAAGGACATTCCGGTGCTGGGGCCTATTCTATCAGGACATCACATTTTGACGTATGTATCTATTATTGCTGTGTTTGTTGTCTACTATCTCTTAAACCGTACACCGCTTGGTCTGCGCATTCGTTCAGTGGGTGAAAATCCACATGCGGCTCAATCTGTAGGAGTAAGTGTTGTGAAAATACAGTATATGGCTTTGCTGCTTAGTGGATTTTTCGCTGGTTTGGGTGGAGCTTACATGTCGATGGGTTACCTGTCACTGTTCACTCGCGATATGATCGCTGGTCGGGGCTGGATTGCGATTGCCGCAGAGTCTATGGGGAGAAGTACGACAGTGGGTACGGCGCTGACCTCTCTATTATTTGGTACGGCAGACGCCTTGTCGAATGCGCTACAGGTCTTGAAGATTCCTGCAGAACTGATCGCGACGCTTCCTTATGTAGCAACGGTAATTGGACTAGTGATCTATGCCGTATCTGAGACACGGAAAAAGAATAAAAAACTTAAAAGCCCGCTAGTGAAATAGCGATAAGAGTAACGAGGATTTATACAACTAAGGAGTGAATGACTATGCGAACACCTATTATTATTGACTGCGATCCAGGGCATGATGACGCAATCGCTATCCTGCTTGCAATAGCAAATTCGGAGAAGCTGGATCTGCGCGGGATTACAACGGTTGGTGGAAACCAGATCCTCGATAAAATCACAGAAAACGCACTTAAAGTGATCAGCTTTGTGAATGCTGATATTCCTGTAGCCAAAGGGGCTGCGGGTCCGCTGTTCGGCAAGCTTGTTACAGGTGAGGAAGCGCATGGTGAATCTGGCATGGACGGCCCACTATTGCCACCAAGTAAATTCCGGCCTGTAGAAGAAGGCGCTGTGGAATTCATGCTGAATATTATCCGTTCTTCGGAGGAGAAGATTACGCTCGTACCGATGGCTCCTTTAACAAATATCGCCCTGCTAATCACTGCTTATCCAGAGATTAAGGAAAGAATTGAAAAGATTTCACTGATGGGCGGAGGAATTTCTTATGGAAATGTAACCTCTACTGCGGAGTTTAACATCTATGTAGATCCTGAAGCTGCTCGTATCGTGTTTGAATCGGGTATTCCGATTACGATGAGTGGTCTGGATGTGACCGATAAGGCAGCCATTTTCGAAGATGAGATCGTAGCATTGAAAGAGCGTGGGCCAGTGTCCACTATGGTCGGAGAACTGTTAGATTTCTATTCGATCTTCGGAAAGAAAATGGGCTATGTCGGTAGTGCACTGCATGATCCATGCGCCGTAGCTTGGCTCTTGCACCCAGAACTGTTTGAATCCGAGCATCTATATGTAACGGTAGAGACAGAAGGTAAGCTGACGCGGGGAATGACGGTTGCAGACAAACGAAAGAAGACGGATCGCCCAGCGAATGTAGAAGTCCTGGTGGGAGTAGACCGGGAAGCATTTATGAAGTTGATTTTTGATTCACTGGAAAAGCTAGATCAAGAGCTGCTTGCGGCTGAAGGGAACTAACCTATGGCAGGATGGGAGAGACTTCAGGAGACGGTTCAGTTTGAATTGGTTCAGCGTGGAGAAGAAGGCTGCAAGATTGAAGGCTTCGCGGATAAACTAGCCGCTGCAGGTGCCGATGAGATTAAGCTGATGCAAGTATACAACGAGTTGATGGAGCTCACGGTTGCTGAGGACTTTCCTTATGAAGAGCCGTCTTCACTGGAGGAGATTCGTCGTCTTCGTCCAGAAGGTCCACGCAAGCTTGAGGCTGACTGGAGCGAAGCAGAATGGAGAGATAAGTTCTACGGAGCTTGGCTAGGTAGAAGCGTCGGTTGCGCACTTGGCAAACCATTGGAGTATTGGGACTACCTCTACGGTAAAGATGGACGTCCGGGTTGGGAGAATATCGAGCTGTGGTTCCGGGGTGCCGATGCATGGCCTATTACTGGCTATACGCCTGGGCATTCACGGGCAGAGGCAGATTATAGTCTTGGTTTAAGTGATTGGACGTATGCGAGTACCAGCGAGACTATTAAGTTTATGGAGAGCGATGATGATATTCGTTACACGGTTCTTGGCCTTATGTTGCTGGAGCAAAAGGGGCTGAGCTGGGATTCTTGGGATATCGGGAAGCTCTGGCATAAACATCTGACATACGCCCAGGTATGTACGGCAGAGACACAGTCGTATATGAATTTTGCGCAGGAAACGTCTCATCTGCATGGTGAGAAGCCTGCGGATTGGCTGGCGCGGCAGGAAAGAGTGCGGATGCACTTAAATCCATACCGGGAGTGGATTGGTGCGGCTATACGCGCAGATGGACTGGCTTATGGTGCAGCAGGCCATCCTGAGCTTGCAGCGGAGTTAGGCTGGCGCGATGCTTCTTTTTCACATGTGAAGAACGGAATCTATGGTGAGATGTTTAATGCGGCGATGATTTCGGCTGCTTTTGCTGAAAAAGATAACGAGCGTGTTCTTGAGATTGGTCTTAGTGAGATCCCTAGTACTAGTCGCCTGGCAAGTGACGTTCTACGAGGTATAGATATTGCGCAGAAGGCCAAAAGTGAGCGGGAGTTGGTAAGTAAGATTTGGGATACATTCAGCCACTATGATGCGGTGCACACCAATAATAATGCTGCTCTTGTAGCTGCTTCGCTGGTCTATGGCGGGAATGATTTTGAAAAAGCGGTCGTTACATCCGTTTACGGAGGAATGGATACAGACTGTAATGGTGCTACAGTGGGTTCTATTATGGGAGCGAAGCTTGGAGCAAGTGTGTTGCCGGCTTCGTGGATTGAACCGCTCCATGATACGCTATATGCGGATCTACCTGGTTTTCATCCGATAGCGATTTCGGAATGCGCGGAGCGCAGCTATCAGGTCTTCTTGAAGATTCGAGGAGAGCTTGGCGAAAAGTCTTAGATCAAGGATTACGAAAAGAATGAAAGGATGTCTTAAGCTATCGAGCTTAGACATCCTTTTTTTTCGTGGCGATCTAGTTCTTGAAATAGATGTAACAGCGGGTTTAGGAGTTAGGTAACAGGAGAATCCTGATTTGAAGAGGGATTAAGCTCAGTCATTTATTGGGAGATAAGCACGTGAAAATAGTCCGATATAATGGGCTTTTATTCTTTAATCCTTTTAATCTGATATATTATTAAAATAAAAATGATGACACAGAACATAAAATGCCTTATTATTTAAAGAGATTTTTAGTAAAACAGTTTTTAAATAATTATAGTACAAACCTTGGCTTAGAAGGTTTCAGAATAAACGGAAAGGAAGGGGGAGTTTGCAATCCTATCGCTGAGTCGGGTGAGTAAAGGATTCAAGCTGAAGGACGGCACATATCAGGCGGTAGATGATGTATCGCTTGATGTGAAGAAGGGATCGATTCACGGGATTATTGGTGAAAGCGGGGCAGGGAAATCCACGCTGCTACGATTGATTAATCTGCTGGAAAAGCCGGATCAAGGGACAGTTACCGTAGAAGGGCATAATTTAACCGAAATGCCGAGTAAACAGCTACGGAAAGCTAGGGAAAAGATTGGGATGATTTTTCAGCAATTTAATCTGGTCAATAACGTCACGGTAAGCCGCAACATTTCGATCCCTCTGGAACTGGCGGGGGTGCCGAAGCGTGAACGGATGAAGCGGGTGAAGGAATGTCTCGATTTTGTCGGATTGGCTGATAAGGCAGAGCAATATCCCGCACAGCTAAGTGGAGGACAGCGACAACGTGTGGCGATCGCCCGGGCGCTTTCGAACAGTCCAGGACTATTGCTATGTGACGAACCAACATCCTCACTAGATCCAGGAACAACTGCGGATATTCTAGACGTCCTGAAGCATATTAATGGGGGCCTTGGGGTTACGGTAGTGATTGTTACGCATGAGATGGATGTTGTCAAAAGCATATGCACTGACGTATCGGTGATGGAAAATGGTCGAATCGTAGATTCATTCTCACGCCAAGATGGTGATTTCCGGCCTGCTGCAGTCCGTACTGGATCTTACCGGGATCAAATTCTGGGTAAAGCGGGGGAAACGCATGTTTGATAGTGTACTTCAATATCAGGCACAGATGTGGGAATCGATCGGAGAAACTTTTATAATGGTCGGTATTTCTGTTGGTGCCGCACTGCTGCTGGGGCTTCCACTCGGGACGTTGTTGTTTTTTTGCCGAAAAGGGCAGCTCTATGAGAATAAAACATTGTCACTGGTACTCAACAGCATCGTAAATATTATCCGTTCATTTCCATTCCTGCTGCTTGTGGTTGCACTCATTCCGGTCACTCGTTTCCTCGTCGGAACTGCGATTGGAACAATGGCTGCCACGGTTCCGTTATCCATTGTTGCCATTGCTTATTACTCTCGTCTGGTGGAGCAGTCTTTGCTGGAGGTTCCTAAAGGAGTCATAGAAGCGGCGTTGTCTATGGGAGCCTCGAAGCTGGGGTTGATCTTTAAGTTTCTGTATGTAGAGGCTCGTTCGGGTCTAGTGCTCGGACTTACTACCTCCACCATTAGTTTTATCTCTTACTCGACCGTAATGGGGGTTGTTGGAGGGGGCGGGGTTGGTGATTTTGCGATCCGTTACGGATATCAGCGTTTTGAGACTGAAGTGATGATCTATGCGATTGTTGTGATGATTGTATTGGTTCAGTTGGTTCAATTCACAGGAGGTACGATCTCACGGCTGTTAGATAAGCGTTAATCGTTCAACCCGTACATCAAATTTTGTAATACAAAATGATTGAATATATAAACTGGGGGTTAGTTGTAGTAATGAAAAAATCAATGATAGTTGTGCTTATGTTAATGGTATTGGTCGTAGCGGGTTGTGGCTCTAATAAAGCAGCCGAGAACAATTCTGCAAAAGGTAGCGATGAGCTAACGAAATTAAAGATTGCTACATTGATTCCACCAATGACGGAAATTCTGGATATTGTGAAGCCACTTCTGAAGGAAGATGGCATTGATCTTGAAATCGTTGTGCTATCTGACAATGTGCAGCCTAATGAGGCTTTGGCGAATAAAGAGGTAGATGCTAACTTTTTTCAACATGTTCCTTATATGAAGCAGTTTAATGAAAGCAAAGGCTCCAATCTAGTAGAGGTACAGCCTGTCTATGACGCTATTTACGGTGGATACTCCAAGCGTTACAAGAATGTTGCGGATCTGCCGGAAGGCGCAACACTAGTAATGGCTAATGACCCTTCAAATATCGGCCGTTCTTTACAAATGTTCGCAGCAGCCGATTTGATTAAGCTAAAAGAAGGTGTAGGCATTAAGGCTACACAAGCAGACATTACTGAGAATCCAAAAAACTTTAAGTTTGAGGAAGTGGATCTATTGATGTTGGCCCGTATGCTGGATGATGGAGATCTAGTGGCAATGACTCCGGCTTATGCCAGCCCGCTTGGATTGACACCAAAGAAAGATGCACTGATTACTGAAGGCGCGGATTCTGAATTCACGATCACCTTGGTTGCGCGTGAAGACAACAAGGACTCTGATGCGATCCAGAAGCTAGCTAAACGGATTAGCGGACCAGAAGTGAAGAAGTTCCTTGAAGATAACTATGCGGATATTGCGTTGCCTGCTTTTAAATAAGCTTAAATAGTTAGATTAGTAATTCAACGAGACTTGTCCATTATGGGCAAGTCTTTTTTTACATATCAGAAAGTATGTATTGGGAGGCCCCGCTTTGTGGGGATATTTTGGTGTGTCACTAGAATGTAAGAACTGCTCTATATAATGGGTTGTAGAATAACAAAGCGGAATGGAGATGGGAAATATGTCTGTACTCAGTGCAATTAATCTCACAAAACATTACGGTAAGGGTACTAACCTGGTCAAGGCACTGGATGGTATTAACGTAAAGGTACACAACGGTGAATTTATAGCGATTGTCGGGACTTCAGGAAGTGGCAAATCAACGCTCTTACATATGCTAGGCGGGCTTGATCGGGCGACAGAGGGTCAGGTGATCATAGATGGTAAAAATATTTTTGGGATGAAGGATGATGAGTTGACGGTATTTAGAAGAAGAAAGATCGGATTTGTGTTTCAGAACTATAATCTAGTGCCGATTCTTAATGTATACGAGAATATTGTGTTGCCCATAGAGCTGGATGGAAACAAAATAGACAAGGATTTCGTGGATCATATTGTGAATACGTTAGGTCTTTCGCAAAAATTGGACAACCTCCCTGGTCAGCTTTCAGGCGGTCAGCAGCAAAGGGTAGCCATCGCACGGGCCTTGGCAGCTAAACCTTCCATTATCCTAGCAGATGAACCTACAGGGAACTTGGACAGCATCACTAGCCAGGAGGTCATTGGATTACTCAAAGTAACAAGCAGACAGTTTAATCAGACGATTCTAATGATTACTCATAATGAAGAGATTGCTCAGCTTGCAGACCGGACCATCCGGATAGAGGACGGTAAAATTACTGGAGGGGCATTGTGATGATGTTTCCAAACAGTAATAAGCCCGTTGTTAAAAAGCTGACGAGCAGAAGCCTGAAAGCCAATCGGACCCGAAATCGTTTTGTGATTCTGGCCATCGTGCTTACTACCTGGCTCATTACTTCTTTTTTTAGTATTGGACTGAGCAACTATAAGACCTTCGAAATGCAGCAATTGAAAATAAACGGAACCATGGCTGATGTCTACTTAACCTCCCCGTCAGAACAACAAATGAACAAGTTAAAGGAACTCTCCTATATTAAGACCATCGGACTCCAGTCCAGAGTAGGTAATGTGATCAATACGCCAGAAATAGGAGATCTTAATTTAGCTCTGCTCTGGTATGACTCTACAGAATGGACAGAGATGCGTAAGCCAGTGATCGATGGTCTAAAGGGAACTTATCCAGATAAGGAAAATGAAATCGCCGTTCCTTTATGGATATTACAGTCAATGGGGATGGATGATCCACAGATTGGTATGAGCTTGCCGTTAACTTACTCTTTTACCCGTGATGGGGTGAAATCTCAGCAAAGTAGCAATTTCGTACTAAGTGGATGGTTTACAGATTACAGTCATGTTCGTACCGGAAATTCTGGAGCTATGCTGGTATCGGGGGCTTTTGCTACAGCTCATGGCGTAGATCTTAAGAATCCCAAAAATGCCACTATTCTATTTAATGAGAAAAATACGGATGGACTTATCTCACGTTTGCAACAGGATATTCCTTTGGGAAAAAATCAAAAGCTTGAACCTGTCTCTAACCAATCGTCTACCTCTTCGGATAGAACAGCAACTTTGATTGGTTACGCTGGAATTATATTATTTGTTATGTTGAGCGGATATTTATTGATTTATAATGTGCTTTATATTTCTGTCTCACGGGATACCAGGTTCTACGGTCTGCTTAGAACGCTAGGAACTACACAACGGCAGATTAAAAAAATAGTTAGGGCACAGGCTTCACGGTTAGCACTTATCGCTATCCCACTGGGACTTGCCGCAGGAGCTGTGACTTCCTTCGTAATGGTGCCGCTGGCCATGAGTACAATGGATTTGGATACGGGCGTGGTGATTTCTTTTCACCCGTTAATCTTTATTGGAGCTGCGTTGTTTGCTTGGATGACCACCATGTTTAGCGCTATCAAACCTGCCTCTATCGCTGGCAAAGTTTCTCCAATAGAAGCGGTGAGATATACAGGGACGATGGTTAAAGCTAAGACGAAGCGGGGAACTGGCGGATCTAAGCTGCACCGACTGGCTTGGCGTAATATTTTTAGAGTGAAAAAACGGGCGATGGTTGTGTTTCTCTCTTTATTTCTGGGACTGACAACTTTTCTGGTGATCAATACACTTGTGCTTAGTATGAGTACAGATCATTTTATTGCTGAATACATGGATAACGATTTCACGCTGTCCAATCAAACGATGTTCTTTGGATTTGAGGGGGAAGAGAAAGCCAAGATTACAGGGGATATGATCAAGGAAATTCAGGATATAAAGGGAGTAAAAGAGGTCTTTAAAGCTTATAGTGGGATAGGTCAGATCAAGTATGATCCTGAGGTATTCAGTAAGTATGTGGATGAATTCGCAAAATCATATCACACAGATCGCCCTACCGATGATCAATTGGCTGAGCCTCAAAGCATGTTCTCAATGACCCATGTTATTGGGGTAGATGCAGATCAGGTTAAGAAGATGGAAGAAAAATTAGGAATCACTGTGGATAAGGAACGTTTTGAAAAGGGTGAGATTGCCTTGCTGGACAATTTTAGTCTCGCTGGTATTAAGATTGGAGATAACTTTCAAATCAGTCCTATAAATAGCGATGCAGCACAATTGTTTAAAATTGGAGGGCTTGCTGATTTCAGCTCTTTAGGGTCGTCACATTTTGTAGCTCCGAATGTATACATCAGTCATACTGCTATGGAGAAATACATGAAAAACCCACTTATAAGTAAAGTGTATATTAATGCTGACCCAAAAGACTGGAAGCCGATTACCGATCAATTGGAAGGACTCATCGGCGGAGATGGTGAGCTGAAGCTGGAGTCGAAGCTGTATATGGAAAAGTTCATGGAATCGGCTAAGCTAACCTTTTACATTATGGGTGGCGGAATTGCGCTCATTCTAGCGCTGATTGGAATTTTGAATTACGTTAATATTATGTATACAGGGGTTGTAGCTCGGAAGCTGGAGTTCGCAGTGATGGAGAGTATCGGGATGACCTCTAAGCAGATGAGAAAGCTGTTGCTGTTTGAAGGGGCAGGTTATGCGATCATATCGACACTGCTAATCTCAACAATAGGCACATTAATCAGTTACGGTGCTTATAGCCTGTTCAGCCAAGAGGCTACTTATGCAGTATTTAGCTTCCCAACCCTTCCGCTTTCTATTGCGATTGTACTCGTTTTTGCGGTTTGCCTGAGTGTTCCGCTTATTGCTTATAAGCAAATCAAAAAGGACAGCATTGTGGAACGTCTGCGGCAAATGGAATAGAGCTAATTAATTAACAGCGTAGCCTTCCTCTGCTTGTTACAATGATAAGTATAGAGGTGAGTTTAATGACAACCATTCTAATTGTAGAGGATGACCGTCTCTTAAACGAGGGGCTGAAGTTCATGCTTGAAAAAGAAAACTATAATATTATTCAGGCCTATTCTTTTCAGGAGGCGGCTTCTAGAATTCAGGATCAGACCATCAGTCTGGTCCTTTTGGACATTAACCTCCCAGATGGGAGTGGTCTTGCACTGTGCCAGGAAATTCGGCGAACGAGTTCCATTCCGGTTATATTTCTAACTGCCAACGATACTGAGCAGGATATGGTAGCTGGATTTGGGCTAGGAGCTGATGATTATATTGCGAAGCCATTTAGCATGGTCGTACTTTTGCAGCGTGTTAAGGCTGTTCTTCGACGAACAGGCACTGATGGTGGCTCAGAGCTGTTTCAATACAAGGATATTACAATTAACTCAGCCAAAATGAAGGTTTACAAATATGGACAAGAGATAAAACTAACCACCAATGAGTATCGTCTCCTTGCTATCTTAACCAAGAATAGCGGTCAGGTTCTAACTCGGAGGTTAATGCTGGAGAAGCTATGGGATATAGAAGGTAATTTCGTGGATGAGAATACGCTAAGCGTAAATATTCGTAGGCTACGGGCCAAAATTGAGGATGACCCTAAAGATTGTCAATACATTAAAACTGTATTCGGTATTGGCTACACATGGGGAGAGTAAGGATGAAGAACCCTTTTAGAAAAATTATTTGGAGCTCGTTCACCCTTTTGGCAGTAGTCGTTGTGTTGTTTGTATCTATGCTTATCTATTATATGCCTGAGAAGCATGTAGTTATTGGATGCGTGGTGTTTATTAGCGTGATGGCTCTGCTGTTTATAAGTTTTGTGCTCGCGCTTCGTAAAGAAATGCTAAACACGCTATCTTCATTGTCGGGATTGATTCAAGATCTTATCAATGGACAAATGACTCAGATGTTCCCGGTGCAGGAGGATACACTCCTCTCTAAATTACAGCATCAGGTTATTCAATTATCTGAGCTGTTGTCTTCGCAGAAGCAGCGCTACCGTGAAGAGAGTCAAGAAGTCAAAACATTGATCTCTGATATCTCTCATCAACTGAAGACCCCTTTAGCCAATTTAGGGATGTATAACAGTCTTCTTATGGATGAAGGGCTCCCCGCTGAAACACGCAGTGAATTTACTCGCCATATGGGTAGTCAGATTGAGAAGCTGTCTTGGCTTATGGAGAATCTGATCAAGTTATCACGGCTCGAATCCGGTATTATAGAGCTTCATGCTGCGGAGAAGCATAATCTTGAGAATACTGTGCTGTCAGCCATCAAACAGGCATTTCCAGCAGCCGAGCAAAAGAATATAGAGATCTTACTGGAAATGGATCAGGAGATTAAGCTGCAACATGATCCCAAGTGGACGGGAGAAGCTATCTATAACATCATCGATAATGCTCTGAAATATACGCTCGGGTCCTGCAGTGTTAGAATTACGATTCGCAGATATGATCTTTTTGCAAGGATTGATATTGCTGATGGTGGAATAGGAATTCCTGTCGCTGAGATGAATGACATTTTCAAACGATTTTACCGAGGAGCGGGATGTAATGGAACAGAAGGTGTTGGCATAGGCCTTTATTTAGCCCGTAAAATTGTGACCGAGCAGGGTGGATATATAAAAGTGAGATCGGAGTTAAGTAAAGGAAGTGTTTTTTCTATATTTTTGCCGTTACGCTGATTCTGAAGGTACTCGAAGCTTAGCCCCTAAATTGGGGGTTTTTCTCATTAAAGTCGCTATTTCATTGAGGAAAAGTGCTTTGCTAGCCCTATAGTGGTCTGCAGTCGCACAGCTACCTCGACTAAGGTCCAGTACCAAAAACCGTCGTTGGTCTGTTTTGAAAGTCTGCGAATTGCTCTAGAATAAGGCTATAAGGTTAAGGACAACGAAAGGCGGTGAGAAAATAATGCAAAGAAGACAAGGAAACGGATTGGCGGTTGTGCTGATTGTGATTGGTGCGGTAATGCTTCTCGGTTTAGCGCTTCCTCTGATTCACGGTATTTTCAGACTACTGTTCCCAGTATTGCTGGTTGTTCTCGGGTACTATGGGATTAAGAGTGGACGCAAGGTTATCGGTTGGGTACTAATGTTCATTGGTGTCATGTCCCTGATCGCGAAGCTTTCCTGGATCATCGGACCACTTCTAGGTGTGGCGTTGATCGTATGGGGAGTGTCAGCTTTAAAGGGTAGAAGAAATGGTACTTATTAAGAAGGATTGTACTTAAACAAGAAGCAGGGAGGGAGCAGGAGATTATGAGTGTTTTTCGTCGCATGAGGGATATTACAGTAGCTAATCTAAATGAACGTCTAGAGCAAAGCCAAGATCCTGTGAAGCTAATTGATCAATTTCTACATTCAACTCGCGAGGAAATCAGTGAAGCTGAAAGATTGTATCAGCAATACGCTTCCCATACGAAGCAATTGCAACAGCAAGTGAACCAAGCGACTGCCATGAGAAATAAACGTGAGGAACAGGCATTACTCGCATTAAAGGCAGGAGAAGATCATCTTGCAAAGCTGGCTTTGCAAGAAAAGATCATTCACGAGGAAAAGTTGGAGCAGTACAGCGGGCTACTAGAACAAAGTAAGCAATCCTTGTTTGAACTTGAGGGACAGCTGAATGAGCTGAAAATAGAGTACCAGACAGTTTATAGCAAACGTCAGTATTACGCAGCACGTATGGAGTCGCTGAGACTGCAGCAACGTATGAACCAAAGAGCAAGTGCTTATGGTAACGGCGGTGATGTTCCCAAAATGTTCGGACGTCTGGAAGATCGGATGTCAGATTGGGAATTAGAAGCGAAGAGCTTGCGCGATGTGCGTCGCATGGGACAGGAATATGCGGTGCAAGCAGGTGAGACTGTAGCAACCGTACTCGAAAGAGAAATGGCTCGCTTAAAGGAGAAACTGAACAATGGTGGAAAGGAGTAGCGCTATGAGTCGATTATATCGTTCAACTAGAGATAAAGTGATGACGGGTCTTGCAGGTGGATTATCTGAGACACTCGGTATTGATTCCACGCTATTCCGGATTCTGTTACTGGTCAGCATTCCGTTTACAGGAGGTGCCGTGATTCCAGTGTACTTCATTGCAGCGTTGGTCATTCCGAAGGAGCCTACGCATTATAATCCTTTCGGACCAGGCCCTGGTGCACCGGGTGGCCCATTCGATGGTCCTTACTCAGGTAGACCGGAACATGGACACGGACCGCATGCTAATGGCGGACATGGACCTTATGGACGCCAACCTAACTACAATCCTAATTTTGAGAAGAACAACGCATATTCAGCTCCGGATTCCGGTTTGGATGCGATGATGAAGGATATCGAGAAAAAGGCTTTACAAAAAGAAGTAGAAGAACTCAAACAAAAACTGTCTAAATATGAGAAAGGGGAATTGTAAATCATGGGAGTATTTCAAAGAATTAAAGATATGACTAAGGCGTCGGTAAATGACTTGTTGGATAAGGTAGAGGACCCAATCGTAATGCTTAACCAATATCTGCGCGATATGGAGGCTGAAATCCACGAAGCGGAAGTTACAGTTGCCAAGCAAATGGCGAACGAACGCCGCATGAAACAACGCGTGGAAGAAGCAGCAAAAATGTCCGCACAACGTGGAGCACAAGCTGAATTGGCACTGAAAAATGGCCAAGAAGAAGTGACTCGCAAGCTGTTGGAAGAAAAAATCTACTTCGATCAAAAACAAGCGGAATACAGCGATCTTCATGCTCAAGCTGAAGTGCAAGCGAAGGAATTGGTTGGGCAGCTGCATGATATGAAGGATGAATTCTACAAGCTGCGCAACAAGCGTAACGAGCTCGTATCCCGTGCTCAAATGGCTAAAGCGAAGAAACAAATGACGCAAATCAGCAGCGTACATTCCATCGAAAGTGGCAGTGCGTCACTCGGATTCCACCGGATGGAAGAGAAGATTATGCAGCTTGAAGCAGAAGCAGATGTAATGCGTGCACCTTACAGCCCATCCGCTGCCTACACTAAACCAGTCGATGTTGAGAAGCAACTGAAAGTGGATGAGCAACTGGCTGCACTGAGAAGCAAGCTGAATGATACACCGGCTGCTCCTTCTTTAAACAAAAAAGAAGAATAAATCCTGTTCCTAAAACTTAAGTAGATATGATATGCTGGACAAGAAGAAGCCATACGGTATGGATCTCCATACCGATATGGCTTTTGTAGCGGCTGGCTATAATATATTGATGGTTGTAGTTTTGCTTACAAAGTTAGTTTTGCTACGCAAAACTTTTGGGAGGTGCGAAATGGATAAACGAAACCGTTTGATTGCCATCGGACTGATCGGTGTTGGCTGCATGATGATTTTTGGTAGATGGCTCGGCTTTTTCTCCATTGTCGCGCTTCTATTCCTGTTCCTAGGGGTCTACCGCACGACGTCAGGAAAAGTGAAGCAGGGTTATAAGCTGCTCGGGATTGGCGCTATATTACTTTTGCTGGATCATTTGGTGCTCGTGCTGGGGATTTGTTTGATTTCATTGGGGATGTTTTTTACTAAATCCAAAAGAGTTCAGCGTAAGGAAGGGTTTATGCAGAAGCAAAACTTTTCGTCTAGATTTGACTGGGATCGCTCACCCTGGGTGATGCATAGCCTCAGCTCATGGCATATCCTTGGAGAGGCCGATCTTGATCTTTCACTGGCTATGGCGGAGCAAAAGGAAACGGTTATGCTGTTTCAAGGAATCTTTGGTGATATGGACATTCAATTGTCAGATGATTATGGTGTAGAAATAGAAGCCTTTGTGCTTTTTGGATCGATTGAATTCGGTAATGGGCGCGACACTGGTATGCTAAACCGTCTGAATTGGAAGTCCCCTAACTATGAGAGCAGTGAATATAAGGTAAAGTTTAGTGTGTCTTATTTGATGGGAGATTTGGATGTGCGATTATCCTGATTAGTTTGATACAGAAGGGAGGGTCCCCGTATGGATAAAAAGAACAAAAATATGATGTCACGCAGTATGGGTGAGGGGGCTCTGTTCTCTTTTGTCATGCTGCTTGTGATATTGTACACCATGTATACATATGGCTATTTAAAGCCTTTTGAAAGCTGGATGATTGGATTACGCACGGCATTTACTCTAATTCTGCTGCCCATGGGGTTCGGGGTTGGCTTTGGTTTCTATCAGAGCTTCCGAGTAAAGCGAAAGTTGGAACGCCTGAGAGAAACTCTCGTATTGTGGGAGAAGGGAAACTTAACGCTATCTATGCCTGACTTGGGTGACGATGAGTTGGGAAGGCTCGGAGAACAATTAGGCCGAATTAGTGGAAAATGGGAAAACCAAGTGACAACACTGCAGCGATTGTCTACAAATAACGCGAAGCTCGCGGAGCAAGCACGAGTATCTGCTATTATGGAAGAGCGCCAGCGGCTTGCGCGTGAATTGCATGATGCAGTCTCACAGCAGTTGTTCGCGATCTCTATGACCGCCACGGCTGTAGGCCGGACGCTGGAGAAGGATTTTGACAAGGCGCAACGGCAAATTGCACTTATCGAAGAAATGTCTGCTGTAGCCCAATCAGAGATGAGAGCACTATTGCTTCATTTAAGACCTGTTTATTTGGAAGGTAAGGGATTAGAGCAGGGGCTGCAGGAGTTGATCAAGGAACTTAAGGTTAAGGTTCCGATTGAAATCGTGTTTGAGATGGACCCTGATGTACAATTGCTAAAAGGGGTAGAGAATCACTTATTCCGTATTGTGCAGGAGGCAATCTCCAATACGCTTCGTCATGCGAAAGCAGAAAAGATGGAAATCAGGCTGCATCGGCGAGGAGATACGGTTCGTTTGACGCTCCGTGATGATGGGATTGGTTTTGAATTGGATGATAGTAAACAAACTTCCTACGGTTTGTCGAATATGCAGGAGCGGATGAATGAAATCGGAGGTTCCATTCAGTTTATTACCGCTCCGGGTAAAGGAATGCGGATTGAAATTACCGTTCCGTTAGTCAATGAATAATAGGAGGAAAGAGTGACCATGGAGATGGAGGAAGCCATTAAGGTATTGCTTGTAGATGATCATGAAATGGTGCGGATCGGACTAGCTGCTGTTCTAGGTACTGAAGACGGAATTGAAGTCGTAGGGGAAGCTGGAAGTGGGGAAGAAGGTATCCGCCTGGCACAAGAGTACAATCCGGATGTAGTCCTGATGGATCTCGTAATGGATGGGATGGATGGGATTGAAACGACCAAACACTTAATGAAGCAGTATCCCGAAATCAAAGTTATTGTGTTGACAAGCTATCTGGATGATGAAAAAATGTATCCGGTGATTGAAGCAGGTGCGTTCAGTTATCTACTAAAGACCTCACGAGCTAGTGAAGTGGCAGATGCCATACGCGCTGCGGCAAGAGGCCAGTCTGTACTGGAGTCACAGGTCGCCTCTAAAATGATGAATCGTTTTCGAAACAATGCAAAGGGTGAATCCCCTGCTTATAAAGAGCTTACGGAGCGCGAGATGGAAGTATTACGCCTGCTGGCGCAAGGTAAATCGAATCAGGATATCGCGGACCAACTAATTATTGGGATCAAGACTGTGAAATTTCATGTAACGAATATTCTCGCGAAGCTGGGTGTGGAAGACCGGACCCAAGCAGCAATTTATGCATATAAAAATGGACTAGCTGAATAATTGGATATCCCAATTGGTGTGAGTACAAGAACTGGCCAGAGTAAGAAGGGCTGGTTTTTTTGTGTGCACGAGTATATGAAAATACTTGTCTCCGTATAAAATCTTGTAAAGCGGACATCCTGTTTAGTAGATTAATAGACCGGATTGAGAGGGTGTTGGATTGTGGGGTATGTGGAAGAAAGTAAGGGAAAGAGACATGGTGCAGGCCGAAAAAGCGGTATTAAAGGAACGTTGCTGGTATTGATTCTATGCTGTACAGCGTTACTTTTGGCAGGTTTTCGGGGCGAAGGTGAAAAAGAGAGCCAGATCGCCCAATTGAAAAAGTCACTTCCTCTCCTGACCTCCCTTGGTAAAAGTGTTACAGTACCCGGCTCCCCTCTTCGTTTAGTTTTAAAATGGCAGGGAGAATTCAATGGTGATGGTCTAGAGGCTGGTGTCACTGCAACTAACCTATCCGATGATCTTGGGTTGGGAGAAACAAGCCGGGAAGACGGGGGGGAACATCTTACTTACCGTTCGGCCGCCGACAGAGCCGGTTTCCAAACCACCATGTTCTGGAGTGAGCTTGGAAACGGACGTAGTTATGTGATTGTAACCCTGGAGACACCTGATTTGTTAAATACTCCGGATCTGCAAGCTGAAGCAGAAGAAGCTGGTGCGAAACTACAGAAGATCGGCATCACAGCGGAATGGAATACCTCGCTTCAGGGGGCTGCGAAGGAGCAGGAGCACCCTCAGAAGGCTCTACTGTTAACGGAGCAGAATATGTACGCACAGCTGCCCGATCTTAAAGTACAGGAAAGCTACGAAGACGAAACAACAGCCAGCCATACTTATAGTACATCGGCATTGTTGCATTCCGTAATCAGCGGAAACCACGAGGTAGTCCTACAGGCAGCTATTCATCAGGATGCAAAAGAGGGCAGCAGCCGCGTTACGATTGGATTACCATTAATAACAATAGAATATTGAAAAAGACCAATCAAGGATCTATTGTAGAATGCCCGTACTTACAATTTTAACATCAACCTTGGTATGGAATTTTACTTTCCGGTAATCCTCAGACCAATTTTTGTTGCTCCAGACATTGTGATGATAAGCAATAAGTTTTCTTCCTACACCAAAGATATCACAGTTTGCCTTTTGGATTTCATTAACAACTGTCTTGGCTTCCTTTGTAAGCAAATCCGAAAGATCTTGACTGACTTTTTTAAGTTCTTTCTCGTCAAGTACATCTGTAAACTCTTCTACGACGGCTTGCAGCTCCAAGCCCAAATTTACATCAATGCTTTCATCATCAGCAATGGTTACCTTGAATTGCCGCTTTATTTTTTTTGAACCCACATTAATAGTAATGAAATTCCGAATATCATCGGAATGTCCCAAATCAAGTTTCTTAGTGAAGCGGGCATTTTTCCCCTTTTGTCCCATCAACAGAACCATCATGATTGACTGATCGGGGTTCAACATTCCGCTGTAATTCTGATCATGAAAAAGAGCTACCCCTTTCGTGATTATTTCGCCCCCATCTCTGCCTAGATATGGAAGAGCAAAGTCATGCCCTGGATCCATCAGGGAGCGGAACACGGTATCTGCCGTTTCTTTTGGAAAAATACTCATTTCTTCCAGACTATCGATCTTTTGCTTAAGGAATTCACCGATCTGTAATTCCCCAACCTTTTTTTGTTCAAGAATTTGGGAAGCTTCACCTTCCGTAATAATTAGCCGAACGTTGGATGTCGGATTGCTTGGATCCCTGTAATTCACATCCAGAATAGGGTACAGGCCTTTCTCAGCCGTAGTCCTTCCCATAAGCTCAAAGCCATATTTAATAAATCTAATGTTTCCCCTGACTTTATTTCGCAATTGATCGCTCGCATTGCGCACGGTCGGTCCGAAACTCGAATGGATTTCGTTCTTGGTAGCGCTTTGCTCAATATCGGGCGGAATGATTAATTCGATGGTTTCTTTGACCTCTCCATTCTCTGTATAATCAATTGCTGCACAATAAGCCAGATGCAGGTCTTTCAAATATTCCCGGTCCCAACATCCAGTAAGGCAGATGGAAATAAGGGTAATTAAAAGTACATGTGACTTGAATTTCATATCAAACTTCATGCAGAACCACCTGACTTTCTCTTCATAAATAGGGAAAGCATCAGTAATACCATCGAAAATCCGGCAATAAACACATAGGCTGCATAGGTTGTAACTGTATCAAAAAGATGAGCACCAGCAGGAGTTACAGGTGCAAGTGCAATCATAAATGAAATGATTTTTACAAAAGGAGTAAAACGTTTATGGCTTTTTCGACTAAATAAAACACTGAGTCCAATGGATGCTGCGTAGCAGTAGCTAACAATAGAACAAACAAGCGTAACGGCCCAGATCGGCAGAAACAAGATATCTGCACGGTCCACGATATAAAAGTTAAGAGATTTTACTAAGTAGATGACGGGCTCGGGTATCATTTTGATTTGCTCGGAGTTAAATACCATTAGACAGGTAGAGACCACGAAGACATAGAGCAGGGTTACAAACCCACTGGCTAAACTAATGGTTATTAATCTTTGTTTATTTGTACCTTCGGAAAGCGGATAGACGATCAGCATCATTTCGAAACCATACATAGATATAGTTGAATCCTGTACTCCCTTCATGATATTCCAGAACCCGTTCTCCAAAAGGGGGAGCATAAATTCCAGATGGGCTTGAGTTAAACCGTAGCTGACAAATAGGATAAGCGGGACAAAGAGAACTGTTGCCAGTGTAAAGAATCTGGCCAATACTGTAAGCTTTTCCCTTGCCAAATAGATAGTCATGATCGAGAAAAGGGCTAATATTGCCCATCTTGGTGTGGATTGCAGCATCCACCTCTGCAGAACCTCTACCGCACTGAACATAATATTGGAGCCTAGCAGAATAAAATAGCCGATGTAAGCAATTATAAGTATCCTGCCGATAATTGGACCTCCGAGCTTTAAGCATATAGAAAATAAGTTGAGTCCGGGAAAATTTTTCAGCAGAACCCATAGAAGAATGATAAAAAGTTGGGTAATGATGCCCGCAATCAAAACAGAGAGTGCTCCTCCACCCTGGGCCGCTTCGTTAAGCTTGAAGGGAAGAGACAGAATGCCAACCCCAATTTGGGCTTGAACCATAAAACAAAAAAGCTGCCCCCTTGTTATCATTTTTTCTTTTTGAGTCATTGTTGTAACTCCTGTCAGTTCAGATTAAATGATTATTCTTCTTCTGCCCCTGATTTGCTTGTATTCTTGCGGATGGACCATATCGGAAGGCGCAAAAAGGTGTCTTTCAAGCCTTGAATATTTATCGGGCTTAGCGGTGTAAGGTAAGGTTGTCCAAAAGATTCAAGCTTACACAAATGTACAAAAATAAGTGTCAAACCAAATGATATCCCAATATATCCGAACAAAGAGGCCGCAACCATAAGTGGAAACCGCATAAATCGGATAGCGGAGCTCATCTCGTTGGAAGGGATGAGAAAGGATGATATGGCAGTCAATGCAACAACGATGATCATTGTGTAAGAGACCAATCCAGCTTTAACAATGGCATCCCCGATGACCAAACCGCCTACAATCCCAATGGTTTGACCTACACGGCTGGGCAGACGGAGCCCCGCCTCCCGCAGCAATTCGAATATGAGTTCAAGCAGCATTGCTTCAACCAACGGAGGAAATGGGATCCGGGTCAGTGAACCTTGAATCGTAAAAAACAATTGCAAGGGAAGGACACTGGAGTGATAAGAAACGGTGGCAATATAGAGCGCGGGCAGTTGAAATGCTGTTATAAAACCAATTAGACGGATAAAGCGGACAAAAGAGGCAATAAGCCATCGATTGCTATAGTCATCCGGCGTCTGATAGAAGGTAAAGAAGCTGGCAGGTACAATCAGAGCTGTGGGATCTCCATCCAGCAGGATTGTGACGTATCCTTTCAGCAAGTAGAAGGAGGTAAGGTCTGGACGCTCTGTATTGATATGTTGCGGAAATATAGAGTACGAATTATCCTCCGTTAATTCCTGAATAAAGCCGGTGGAGAGCACCGAATCAAGAGTGATTTTTTTAATTCTAGACTCTACTTTTTTTACCAATTCAGGATTGGCAAGGTTCTCCATATAGATTAAAGCTACCTTTTTGGGAGCGATTTTCCCAAGAGTGAAGTAGCGAATAGTAAGGTTTGGAGTGGTGATTTGTTTACGAATCTGGTATAAGTTAACCGTCATATCTTCAATAAAACCGTTATGCGGCCCCCGAATAACTGCTTCATTTAAAGGTTCGGTTATGGTTCGTTCGTGCTTGACAGGAGTGGAGAAGATATAAAATTCAGATAGTCCTTCTACAAAGTAGAGGCATCCGCCGTTAATAAGTCCCTGAATGCCGTTGGTTAGTTCTGTTTCCATACCGAAGCTGAGCGTTGTAAATAGTTTGGAAAGCTCTTTGTCTTTGTTATTGTCAATGGGAGCAATCACATTCCGCTCAATCAGTTCTGTGTCTGCCACGGACTCCAGATAAAAGAGAATTCCTTCAGATCCGTTAAAGGATATTGTTCTTTTTTTGAGATCATCTGTATAGAACAAGGCTGCTTCGATGTAATCGGCATTTTGATCTACAGTAGTGAATGAGATCTGAGTTTTGTTAGTCATTAAAGGGCGCTCGACTTTCGAATTTTTTTCTTTTAACGTTCCCGGATGATTTGCAGAATATTCCTGAATGAAAGTAACTAATTGGTATAGGTGGTTCGTCTGCACAGCTTGAGAAACAAAACGATTCACTTATATTAATGGATAAAGTGACAAACACTTCGTCAATATAGATAGTTTAATAAGATGAAGTAAAATAGTAATAAGAAATTTTAATTGAAATTTGCGAAATCCCGAGAGTATTTGTCAGGAATGTGATAGCATCCTTTTTAGGAATATGCTAAAATGACATAACGTCGTTTTCTCGACGCTGAGAATGTCAATAAACTATATTACATACAGAAAGATGAGGAGCCATGGCTGAAAATCAAACCCTTGATGCACTGCACACACCCGGTGCTGTCTTTTTTATCTTTGGGGCAACCGGAGATTTAGCCCGGCGTAAGCTTTTCCCGGCGATTTACAGCTTGTACCGTGAAGGTAAGCTGGCACATGATTTTGCGGTAATTGGCGTGGCGCGGCGCCCGCGTACTCAGGAAGAATTTAGAAGTGATGTGAAGGAATCCATCCTTGAATTCTGCCGTTATAAAGCGGGAGAAGAGAATGAATGGAATGAGTTTGTACAGCATTTTGAATACAAATCTCTGGACATCAACGATATTGATGGCTTCCGTGAATTAAGAGCTCAAACAGAAGCTCTTGAAGAGAAGTTCAGAATTCCGGGCAATCGGATGTTCTATCTTGCGCTGGCACCTGAATTATTCGGCAGTGTCTCGTTCAACCTTAAGGCTGGCGGCATGCTGGATAGCACAGGTTGGAATCGCCTCGTCATCGAGAAGCCTTTTGGATATAATCTGGAATCAGCTGAGCAGCTGAACGAGCAGATCCGTGAGGTGTTCAAGGAAGAGGAGATCTACCGGATCGATCATTATCTTGGTAAAGAAATGGTTCAAAATATTGAAGTCATTCGTTTTGCAAATGCTTTTTTCGAGCCGCTTTGGAATAATAAGCATATTGCCAATATTCAAATTACACTTGGCGAAACCGTAGGTGTTGAAGAGCGTGGTGGTTATTATGACCATGCTGGAGCGTTACGGGATATGGGCCAGAATCATATATTGCAACTGCTGACTATGATTGCAATGGAACCACCAAGCCGTCTGCTTGCAGAAGATATTCGTGACGAGAAGGTGAAGGTACTTCGTTCACTTCGTCCTTATGGTACATCTGACGAGGTTCGTGAGAACGTCGTGAGAGCACAGTATATTCAAGGCTTGCATAATGGAAAGACCCTTCCTGCTTATCGTCAGGAAGATAAGGTTGATCCTGAATCGAGTACTGAGACGTATTTTGCTGCCCGTGTGTTTGTAGATAACTTCCGCTGGGCTGGAGTTCCTTTCTATATTCGTACAGGTAAACGTCTACCGGTGAAGACAACGGAAGTGGTAGTTGAGTTCAAGGGAATGCCAACCAATGTTTATTTGGGACAAAAGCATACGCTGGAGCCTAACCTGCTTGTTATCCGTGTGAACCCTATGGAAGGCATTTATGTAAAGATTAATGCCAAGAAGCCGGGTTCCGAGTCTGAAATTCAACCACTAGCTATGGACTTCTGTCAGAGCTGCTTGGTTGGAATCAATTCCCCGGAAGCTTACGAGCGTTTGCTTCATGACGCGGCACGTGGAGATTCCACTTATTTCACTCGTTGGGATGAGGTATCGTCGGCATGGTCGTTCGTGGATCGTATTGCGAAGGCTTGGAAGGAAGAGTCGAGTGATCTATCTGCTTATCCTGCTGGCACTTGGGGTCCGGTTGAAGCGGATCAATTGCTTGCTCAGGATGGCTTCCATTGGTGGCCGGTAAACGGTCAAGAAGAAGATAATGTAGTATGGCTGAAGAATAACTAAACTTTGCGTTAATGCTATCTCCCTGCAGAGGATGCAGGGAGATTTTTTGTAATGCTGAGATTAGAGAACACTCAGCCTCCCCAGGCCACTCTGGCTCCAAATGCCGCTCGGGCGACAGGAGCATTTTTTAAATAATTGCACTTTGTACAATTAAAATCACATATTGGGTGGAAATTAGTCTTTTAAGTGTATTCTCTGCAACTATTTTCTCCGCATAAGGCCGAAAAGCTAGCACATTGAATTTTTAATTGCATCAAATACAACTAAAGGCGATTGGAAATGCTAATACTTCTTATAAGTATAGGAAATACAACTATTTTACTATAAGAGACTGCGGAGAAATGTGAAATGAAATCAAGGGAGGGGCCTATATTCAACGGGGGGCCATGGGGAGCCCTGTTTTCAATTAACACACACCTCTTTGGGACGACCGAACGGACCTTATCCTCCGAAATACATGTTTTAGTCGAGCTTACGGACAAATGTATGCGAAAAACCGAATATAATGTGCCGCCGGTAACGTAAACGAGCCGATTGTATGCGAAAAACCGAATACAATGTGCCGCCAGTAACGTAAACGAGCCAAATGTATGCGAAAAACCGAATACAATGTGCCGCCAGTAACGTAAACGAGCCAAATGTATGCGAAAAACCGAATATAGTGTGCCTCCGGTAACGTAAACGAGCTAGCGCTGTTATCTGCCCTGAATCACCCGTGAATGGGCTTGTTATTAGGGAATAAGTGCAATAAGGACGCAGTCAGGCGTTTTTCATCTTGAGCTATTGGAACTGGTGAACAGGATATAGACCTGATTTGGGAGATATTTTGCTGCAAAAGCTTTTTAGTAGATAATGTCTGCCGGATTTTGATATACTTTAGAGGATGCTTTCACTTGAAGCGGACTGGAGCTAGACCTAAGATAGCTATTCATTCAGAAATGAAGGGGTATGAACGATGAGCAGAGCACCGATTTGAAGATAACCCCAGTGTAATTGAAGCAGAAGCAGGAATTTTATATATGAAGGGATATGTGTAATGAACAAAGCAATAGATCAGAAGCTGCAAAAGGAAGTGGACAGACGCAGAACCTTTGCGATCATTTCCCACCCGGATGCGGGTAAAACAACTTTAACGGAAAAACTACTGTTATTCGGTGGTGCTATCCGTCTGGCGGGAACGGTTAAGGCCCGTAAGGCGAACAAGCATGCAACGAGTGACTGGATGGAAATTGAAAAGCAACGGGGGATTTCTGTTACTTCCTCTGTGATGCAATTTGATTATTTGAATCACCGCGTGAATATTTTGGATACACCGGGTCACCAAGACTTTAGTGAGGACACCTACCGTACACTAACAGCAGCGGATAGTGCGGTCATGCTTATCGACGTGGCAAAAGGTGTGGAAACCCAAACGACCAAGCTGTTTCAGGTATGTGCTAAACGTGGGATTCCAATCTTTACTTTTATCAATAAGCTGGACCGTGAAGGACGCAGTCCGTTTGATCTAATGGAAGAGCTGGAGCAGGTACTGGGTATTCGCTCTGTGCCTATGAACTGGCCGATTGGTAGTGGACGTGAGCTGTGCGGCGTATATGACCGGATGAAGAATCAGGTGGAGCTGTTCCAAGGTGACGATCACTCCGTAATCAAGGTGCAAAAGGTTGACGGATATCGTGATCCAATCATTCGTGAAATGGCTGGGGAATATCTGCATGATCAACTGTGTCAGGATCTGGAGCTGCTGGATGTAGCAGGCGATGCTTTTGACTATGAAAAAGTACTAAGTGGTGAACTCACACCTGTGTTCTTTGGTAGTGCAATCAACAATTTCGGCGTACAGACTTTCCTCGATAACTTCTTGGATCTGGCACCGAAGCCTGAACCACGCCGTAGTACTACAGGTTTGGTAGAACCAATGAACGAGAAGTTTACTGGCTATGTGTTCAAAATCCAAGCCAATATGAACCCGGCTCACCGTGACCGGATTGCTTTCCTGCGTATTGTGTCCGGGAAGTTCGAACGAGGTATGAGCGTGAAGCATGTACGTGCGGGTAAGGACATTAAGCTGGCCCAGCCGCAACAATTCTTAGCGCAAGACCGTGATATCGTAGAGGAAGCTTATCCGGGAGATATTATCGGGTTGTTTGATCCAGGTATTTTTAGAATTGGAGATACACTGAGTCAGGCCGGAGATTTGGAATTCGATGAGCTGCCAACATTCTCACCAGAGATTTTTGCTAAAGTGAGTATTAAAAATGCTTTGAAATCGAAGCAGTTCCAAAAGGGTGTCGATCAGCTGACTGAAGAGGGTATGATTCAAGTATTCCGTACGGTTAACTTTGACGATATTCTGCTCGGTGTAGTTGGACAACTGCAGTTTGAAGTGTTCGAGTACCGCATGAAGGGTGAATATGGTGTGGATGTTCAGTTGCAGCGTATGCCATACCAGTTCGCGCGTTGGATCGTAGATGAGGCTAAACCGGATGCGAGTAAGTTCCGTATTAACTCTACGCTCGTTACAGATAAGAAGGGCAATTTTGTCGTATTGTTCGAGAATGAATATGCTATGCGGACAGCGATGGATAAGAACCCGACAGCTACGTTCCTAGAGATGGCTCCAAAAGCATTGCTATAGTAAGGAAGCTACAACTTTCTGATTGTTAATAAAAACCTCCGCTTTCAGCGTGCAATTGCACAATGGGAAAGCGGAGGTTTTTGACTAGTTGCGGCTAGCTATGACGTGATATTCCCGGGAGTAATCGTCTCCAGGTGATCATGGAGCATAGAAACCAAATTATCTTGCTTAGCGGTGTCTAAGTCCTTCCATATCATTTCAAACACGGCGCCAAGTCCCGGGAGTGCTGCTTCCGGTCCGTCTACCGAGCCTTCGATCATATGTCGCAAATCTTCTTCAGATTGACCATGCACTTTATGAATAATCGCCTGGCGTAAGTCAATAGTAACCGACATAAAGTACCTCCTTTTTGAAATATAGTGATATTCACTTCGTTTTAATGTACCCTGTATAGGTGCTGGAAATTCAAGTTTTTGTTCGTGTATGCTATACTGTTTTAGATATAGAAATGCTACGGGAGGTACATAAGACATGGCCAAAAAACAATATGCCATCATTGGCATGGGGCGTTTCGGATCCAGTGTTGCGAGAGCACTCAGCGGTATGGGGTTTGACGTACTTGCGATTGATGCGGACGAGCAGCGGACACAGGAGATTTCAAATATAGTAACACACGCCGTATCTGCAGATTCAACGGATGAAGAAGCGCTACGCGCACTTGGTATTCGCAATTTTGATGTGGTGGTTGTGGCTATTGGAGAGGACATTCAAGCAAGCATTCTTACAACTTTAATCCTGAAGGACCTTGGTGTACCAGCAATTATCGCAAAAGCAAAAAGTGAGCTGCACGGCAAAGTATTAGGAAAAATTGGTGCAGACAAGGTGATTTATCCTGAACGGGATATGGGAATGCGGGTTGCGCATCATTTGGCTTCGCCTAATATATTAGATTATATCGAGCTGTCGCCTGATTATAGTATTTTGGACATGAAGGTATCCGGATCGATGCTCGGGAAAAATCTACAAGAGCTCGATATCCGTGCAAAATATGGCTGTAACGTAATGGCTATTCGCCAAGGTGAAGAGATGAACATCTCCCCTCGCGCAGAGGATCGCTTGATCGATGGGGATATCCTTGTAATCGTTGGGCATAAAGATAACCTAACGAAGCTGGAGATCGCGTATCAGTAGGTGGTAACGTAATCATCAGGTTTATATGGGATTAGAAATGAAGAAGAATAAAGATAAGAGCAAGAATAACTGGCAGGGCTTAAGAAAGGAAGACTTTATGGAAATCATGTCTCCGCAAAATACGCGGGTTAAAGAGTGGGCCGGGCTGCAGGAGAAAAAGCACCGTGACAAGGCTCGTAAATATATCGTAGAAGGCGTTCATCTGGTACAGGAAGCGCTGCTGGCTGAAGCAGATGTGGAATGCCTTGCTTATGACCTGGACAAGGGAATGCCCGCTGAACTCAAGGGGCTTCTTCAGTCCGTTCAGGGCATGGATGTGATCGGCGTAACAGCGGCGATCATCTCGAAATGCAGCAGCACTAATACACCGCAGCCGGTGTTCGCCATCGTGCGGAAGGAACAGCAGGCGGTAGAGGCTATCCTAGCGAAGAAGGATAGTCTGGTGGTTGTCCTGGACGGTGTCCAGGACCCCGGTAATGTCGGCACCATCATCCGTAGTGCGGATGCAGCGGGAGCAGACGGAGTGATCCTAGGCCAAGGCTGTGCCGACCTCTACAATCCGAAGACCATTCGTTCCACAATGGGATCGATGTTCCATCTCCCTGTGGTTGAGGGAGATTTAAGTGAGATTTTGCCACAGGCCCGGGAACGCGGGGCATTGCTGGTAAGTACTTCGCTGCAGGGAGAAGAATCGTGCTATCAGCATGATTTTCACGGCAGTCAGTGGCTGTTGATTGGCAGTGAGGGCAAAGGCATTTCGCCGGAAACTGCGCGACTCGTGGACAAGAGTATCATCATCCCGATGGCAGGCCGCGCTGAATCACTAAATGCAGCGATGGCCGCGACGATTTTGCTGTTTGAGGGAATGAGACAGAGGGAGGCATAAGCTGCTTCTAAAAAAGGAACGGACGATAAAAAACTGCAAGCTCATGATTGAGTTGCAGTTTTTTTGTCGTTTTTAAGAAGCCTGCTCAAACTGGCTATTGTAGAGCTCTGCATAGAATCCGTTCTGAGCCAGCAATTCTGCGTGGCTGCCGCTTTCCAAGATATCGCCGTCCTTCAGGACCAGAATCACATCAGCATTCTTGATCGTTGAGAGCCGGTGTGCGATAACGAAAGAGGTTCTGCCTTCCATAAGCTTATCCATCGCCTGTTGAATCAGCAGCTCTGTACGGGTATCCACTGAGCTTGTAGCTTCATCAAGAATGAGCATTGGCGCATCTTTCAGCATCGCGCGAGCGATGGTCAGCTGCTGCTTTTGTCCGGCGGACAGATTAACTTTATCGTTCAGTACGGTGTTGTATCCGTCACTTAAGGATTTAATGAAGCGGTGCAGGCCAACGGACTTGCAAGCCTCTATAAGCTTCTCGTCTGTAATGTTCTGCTGATTGTAAATCAGGTTCTCTTTGATGGTACCCTCAAACAGCCAGGTATCCTGCAGGACCATACAGAACAGATCATGAATGTTCTCTCTCGTAAGGCTGCTGATCGGTGTATCATCGATGTAGATTTCTCCGCCCGTTAATTCGTTGAACCGGATGAGCAGATTGACCAGCGTAGTTTTGCCTGCGCCGGTAGGACCAACGATCGCCACTTTTTGCCCAGGTTTTACATCTGTCGAGAAGTTATTGATAATCAGTTTTTCTGAAGTCTCATACGCAAATTGTACTTGGTCAAATTTTACTTTACCTTTAGCAGTTGGCAGTGTGTTCTCTTTGTGGCTCTCGTCTTCCATTTCCTCAGCCTCCAGAAATTCGAACACGCGTCCGCCGGCTGCAGATGCAGCTTGCAGGCTCTGCGCGGCCTGGGCAATCTGGGACAACGGCTGGGTAAAGTAACGTACATACATAATGAAGGCGACGATAACCCCAAATGAAATCATACCGTTCATGGCGAGTACACCTCCAACGATACAAACGGCAACGAATCCTAGATTACCAATAAAGCCCATCAGGGGTGGCATCAGCCCAGAGAGGAATTGCGCTTTGAAGGCGCTGTTCTTCAGTCCCTGATTTAATTCGTGGAAGGTAGTGCGCATCTGCGCTTCGCCATTATACGCTTTAACTACATTATGTCCTGTGTACACTTCTTCGACATGACCGTTGATTTTACCTAAATACTCCTGCTGGCTAGCAAAATATTTCTGTGATTTCTTCATAATGACCACCATAAGGCCAAAGCCGATAATCGTTGCCACGATAGCGGTAAGGGTCATAATTACATTGGTCTTCAGCATCATGACGATCGAACCGACGAACATAGCTAAGGCGGTTACGACATTACCAATACTCTGATTCATCGATTGCCCGATGGTATCTACATCATTCGTTACCCGAGATAAAATATCACCTGTGGCCGATTTATTATAGTAGGAGATTGGAAGTTTGTTCATTTTATGAGCCAGATCAGTTCTTAATTTCTTCGAGACCTTCTGGGTAATAATCGACATGATCAAGCCTTGCGAGAGTGACAACAACGCACCGACGCCGTAAATTACGACGAGGGTAATGCCAATGGTAGTAATGCCGTCCATATCGATGCTGCCGGCAAGACCAGCTGTAATTTTGTCGGTGATCTCGGAGAGTTTGTCCGGACCGAATAACGTGAGCACCGTTCCAGCTGCCGCGCAGATTAGCGCAATCACAATAACCGGAACATATTTACGGCAGTAGCGGAGCAGCTTGCTCCATGTATTCTGGCCTTTATTTTTGGTTTTCATTATGCAAGCTCCTCCTTTGTAAGCTGAGAATAAGCAATTTCCTGATAGACGTCGCAGGACTGCATTAGTTCGTCATGCGTTCCCATGCCTGCGATTCGTCCGGCTTCCAGCACAATGATCTTGTCGGCATCTTTAATCGTACCAATGCGCTGTGCAACGATCAGCATCGTTGAATCATTCGCGTCTTTCTTAAGCTCACTACGCAGTTTGCGGTCAGTCTTATAGTCAAGTGCGGAGAAAGAATCGTCAAAGATTAATATTTCTGGACGCCGGGCAATCGCTCTGGCAATCGACAGCCGCTGCTTTTGCCCGCCAGACAGATTCGTTCCACCTTGGGCGATATGGGCATCATAGTTCCCCTCTAGCTTTTCTACAAATTCAGAGGATTGGGAAGTGTACACCGCATCTACAATATCTGAACTGAGGACCTGACCGGATCCGTTCTCACCAAATGCAATATTGGAGGACACTGTTCCGCCAAATAGAACAGCCTTCTGAGAGACATAGCCCATTTTATTCCGCAGCGCTTGCTGGTCGTATTCTCTGACATTGATACCATTTACCAGCACTTCGCCTTCTGTAGCATCATAGAAACGGGGAATGAGGTTAACAAGTGTACTTTTCCCGCAGCCTGTAGATCCGATAAAAGCAACCGTCTCCCCCTGCTTCGCCGTGAAGCTGATGTTCTCCAACACATATTCCTCTGCATCTGGATATTTGAAGCTAACCCCCCTGAATTCAATTTCATCTTCTCGCTTGACAGGGAATTGAGTTACTGATCCATTCTTCAAGCTAGGTACTGTTTCTAGCACTTCATTGATACGCTTAGCCGATACTTGAGCACGGGGCAGTAGAATAAAGATCATAATCAGCATCATAAAGGCCATAACCACTTGCATGGCATAAGATGAGAATACGATCATATCTGAGAACAAGCCCATCTTGGCAGTACCCTCGGCTGCTTGAATGAGCACTGCACCCACCCAATAGATGGAGAGACTGAGTCCACTCATAATCAAAGTAATACTCGGCATCAATAGGGTCATTACATTGTTGGCAAATAGGTTGGTGCTGGTAAGCTCGTTGTTAGCTACAGCGAACTTCTGTTCTTGATATTCCTCGGCATTATATGCCCGGATGACACGAAGACCGTTAAGATTCTCTCTGGATACACGATTCAGATTATCTGTAAGCAGCTGCAGCTTTTTAAATTTAGGCAGGACGAGCACGATACAGACTGCGACAATAACCACTAGCAATGCCACCGCGGCACCTGTCGTAAGAGTCCACTCCCAGCTTTTATCCGAAATCTTGAGTATCGCCCACACTGCGAGGATGGGTGCTTTCACAAGTAGCTGTAAGCCGATCACAATCAGCATTTGTACTTGCGTGATGTCATTCGTGGAACGGGTAATTAGACTGGCTGTTGAGAAGTTACTGATCTCCTCCATCGAAAAGGATTGTACCTTATCGAACAATTTGGAACGCAATCTTGCAGACAAATCGGCTGCTATTCTTGCAGCAATGCCCGCTACAACAACCGAGGTCGCCAGACTGCCAAGAGCACAGAGCAGCATCCAACCGCCTGCGACAAGGATTTCATTCATTTCGCTCCCTGGTGTCTGGATCAGCCGGGTAATATCACTCATGTAGTCAGGTAGTTCTAAATCCAGCCAGACTTGAGCGATAATGAACATGAGACTGATACAGAATAAGAACCATTCTTTGGGTTCCAGATTCTTGAGTAATTTCAACATAAGAATGACTCCTTTGCATTATCGTTGCTATGATCTTAACGAAGAATGATAAACTGAAAGTTAACTTTTGCTATGAAAAGAAAGAAGAGACCGTCCCTTAAGCCATAGAATGACTGCTTGGGGTGGTCTCTTCTGTTTGAGCAGATATACGTGAACACATTAGCATTTTATAAAAAGTACACATAATCTATGAATTCTTCAATAAAGTCTGCGCCAGTTTCACTTTTCCTTTTTTGATACATTGTGAATCCAACACTTTCGTACATCCGTTGAGCAGGGTTTAAATCGTCATTCGTGGTTACAATAATTTTTGTTACATCATTCTGGGTGATTCTATTAACCGCCTCTTGAAGCTGGATTTTACCATAGCCATTGCCTTTATGTTTTGAAGCAATGCAATTATGCCCAATTTCTGCATACTCAGGCATGTTTCTCGGGTCCCACACCACAAATCCGATGGGTTCATCATTTACAGTTGTGATAAAAGCATATTTATCTGCAATTTGTAAATGGTCAAAGAAAAAGTTGTCAAAATCCTGCCAATCAGAAATAGAGCTTTGTTCATATCTGCGATCAAATGAATACGCATCTGTCAATAATTCAAGGAGAATTCCCCGGTTAAAGCCGCTCAGTTTTTTGAATTGTACACTCATTTACTGGTAACCCCCAATTCTTTAGTTACCTTTTTAAAATCGGGGAGCAGCACGGTGAAAGTGGTTCCTTGCATTGGAACACTGTCGCAGGTGACGGTTCCGCCGTGCAGCTCAATGATTTTTTGGACAATCGTAAGCCCCAGGCCATTACCGGCAGTAGAGTGAGAGGTATCTTGCTGATAGAACTTGTCGAAGACCTTGGGAAGTGCACTTGGACTGATGCCTGCTCCATTATCACGGAACGTAATTTCAACCTGATCTTTCAACTGCCTCATAGTAACTTCGATTTCGCCGTGCTCGGGAGTGAATTTAATCGCATTGTCCAATAAATTCAGCCAGACCTGGTTCAGCATCTCTTTATTCCCAGGTACCATATAGTCCTGTACGTTGGCTTTGAAGGAAATATGCTTTTTCGTAAGTTTAGTATGAAGTAGCAGGACACATTGGCGAATTTGTTCTCCGACATTGAAGGGCTGCCGGTCGGTTAATATGGCCTGTGCTTCCACTTTGGAGAGGTTCAATACATTGGAGGCCAGTGTAGCCAGACGGGTAGATTCCTCGATAACAATATCCAGATATTCATTCCGTTCATCCTTACTCAGCTCGTCATCCTTCAGGATTTCAGCGAACCCTTTAATCGACACAATCGGAGTACGGAATTCATGGGAGAAATTGTTTACAAAGTCTGTTCGCAGAATTTCAATGCCACCCAGTTCCTCGGCCATCCGGTTAATATTCTCGGAAAGAATCTTGAACTCCGGAGGGTGCTTTAGCTGCAGCCGCATGGAGAAATCGCCTCCGGCCAGTTGGTCAATAGCATCAATAAATGTGCGGATTGATTTCAGCATTCTGCGACTGGTAATTACTGATGTGACGGTGCCGATAATAATGCAGGCAATCAATATAATCAAGGTGAGAATTTTTTTGTCCTGAAGAATCCGCTCATCAAGTAGGCCGAAGGCCAAGGACAAGTAGGTCAGAATTCCGGTGATTAACACTGTAATGAGGAAAATAATGAATACAGCAAGCGAGAAGTAGATTGGCAGACTGATTTTGCTGCTTAGCTTTTTGATCATTTTCTCACCGCCTTGTATCCGAGACCGCGGACGGACACAAGTTCGAATTCCGGATAGTTTTCAAAACGTTTCCGCAATCGGTTGATATGTACATTAACCGTAGTGTCCGTAGTCTCGCTGTCCATCCCCCAGATTTCGTCCATCAGCTGGATTCGAGTGAAAATGCGCTCCGGATAGGATAAAAGCTTATAAAGGAGATGGAATTCCTTCTGGGGAAGCATCTGTTTTTCATTGTCTCGAGTTACTGTTAACGTATCAAAATCAAGAATAATTTTACCGACTACAAGCTTACGGGCGCTTACAATCTGCGAGCGGCGCAGTAGGGCTTGTATTCTCAACAGCATTTCTTCTGTATCTACAGGTTTGGTCATATAATCGTCGGTTCCGAGGCGAAAGCCTTTTTTCTTATCTTCTGGAAGCTGTTTGGCCGTGGCCATGAGGATCGGGATCATGTTGTTCGCATTCCTTAGCTCTTCAGCAAATTCGTAACCATCCATCCCCGGCATCATGATATCGAGGATAATCAGATCAATGTGCTGGATTTCAAGAACTTCCAGTGCCTGGATTCCATTCTCGGCGGTTAATACTTCATAACCTTCCCGTTTCAGGACCGCGTTCATCAGCTTTCTGACATGCTTATCGTCTTCCACAACGAGGATCTTAATCATGGTTTCACTCCAATAGGTTTCGGATTTGACCGCTTTCCCCCATAATTCTAATTGATAAAAGTACTAAAGACAAAATCTTTAGTGGTTGGGCAAACTAGTTGTCTCCCGTTGAATTAGTTGAAACGACAGCGGCTGCAGCTCCATGTCCCTACCAAGCAGCGCTGGAGCCAACAGAAGAAAAGCATTCTCCGCTTGTCCCGCAATCGGATTCAGAATGGTCGTGATTCCAAGAGTTCGCGACAGCTCTGAATTATCAAAACCAACGATGGCGAGATCCCCGGGTACGTCCAATTTGTGCCTGCGTGCTTCGTTGAGAATACCCGCTGCCACCAAATCATTGGAGCACAGAATCGCATCTGGCCGGTCTGTTTCATCCATAAGGGAGCGCAGCAACTGCTCTCCGTCGTGGATACTGTAAATCGTAGAGTAATACCATTTCTCCATAACGGGCAGATTATATTTGGTCATGATTTGCTCATAGGCCAGGCGTCTGCTGTGGGTATTGATGCTGCTAGGACGGCCGAAAGCATTAGCGATGCGCTTATAACCTCGCTCTATCAGATGCTCCAGAGCAAGTGCATATCCATCATACTGGTTCATGGCAACGGACGGTATTTCAGGATGGTCCATACGCTGCCAGGATACGATTGGCCCGTATTTGCAGTAGGAAGAGATAACATTCTGTGCGTTGACGGAAGTCAGGATGAGCAGGGCGTCGACTCGTTTCATTTTGAGATCCTCAAAGGCCTGAAGCTCCTTCTGCTTATCCCCGCCGGTAGTATAAATAATCGTCTGATAACCATAATGATCGGAGATTTCGACGAAGCTGTTCATAAAGCTCAGAATAAGCTCGTTTAGGTCCATGGTGATCATGCCGATTTGCTGCGTTTGACCTTTGGATAAAGAAATGGCATTGCGGTTAGGGACATAGTCCGTCTCCTTCATGATGGCGAGAATTTTCTCACGAGTCTCCTTACTAACATGGGGCGATTCGTTTAGGACGCGGGATACCGTGGCTTTGGAAAAGCCTGACAGTTTAGCGATTTCGTCAAGAGTGGACATCGGTTTGTTCTCCTTCGCATGAATAATACTTGACATGTAACGCGTTCCAAGGTTTAGGATTCAAATTAGAGCAGTAATCCTATACTATCACAATAGCAAAGGCGGGAAAAAATATGGAATTGCAATTTCCAAAAGGATTCTTATGGGGCGGTGCTGTAGCAGCCAATCAGCTTGAAGGGGCGTATCAGGAGGATGGTAAAGGATGGTCCACCCAAGATGTTATGCCGAAGGGGATTAAGTCTGCGCCTACAGAGGTTCCTACCGACGATAATATGAAGCTGGTGGGAATCGATTTCTATCACCGATATAAAGAAGATATTAAGCTGTTCGCGGAAATGGGCTTTAAAGTATTCCGGACGTCCATTGCCTGGTCCCGGATTTTTCCAAAAGGGGACGAGCTGGAGCCCAATGAAAAAGGTCTGCAGTTTTACGACGACCTATTCGATGAGTGTCATAAATACGGCATCGAGCCACTGGTGACTATCTCCCATTATGAAACTCCGCTACATCTGGCAAGAGAATATGATGGATGGGTTAACCGTAAGATGGTGGATTTTTACGAGCGCTATGTGAGAACGATATATAATCGTTACAAGAACAAGGTTAAATATTGGCTGACCTTTAACGAGATTAACTCCATTCTTGAGTTCCCATTTATGAGTGGCGGGATCAATACGCCGTTAGAGAAATTGAGTAAGCAGGATCTGTATCAAGCTATTCATCATGAGTTCATAGCAAGTGCTCTGGCTGTGAAAATCGGCCATGAAATCAATCCTGATTTCCAAATCGGGTGTATGGTGCTCAGTATGCCGATTTATCCGCTCACTCCGCATCCGGACGATTTGATCAAGGCAATGCAAAGTGATCACAAAAATATGTTCTTTGCGGATGTTCATGCTAGAGGGTATTACCCTGGCTATATGAAGCGGTTCTTCAAAGAAAATGGGATTCACATTCATTTTGAACCAGGGGACGAAGAGATTCTGAAGCATACTGTGGATTTCATATCGTTCAGTTACTATATGAGCACTTGTGAAACGGCTGATCCAGAGAAACAGATCAGAGGAGAAGGGAACCTGCTGGGTGGGGTGCCTAATCCGTATCTGGAAGCGAGCGAATGGGGCTGGCAGATCGACCCGCAAGGCTTGCGTTATGTTATGAATATGTTCTACGACCGATATCAGAAACCGCTGTTTATCGTGGAAAATGGTCTTGGCGCTGTCGATCAGCTGGTATTAGATGGGAACGGCGAAAAGGTAATAAACGACGACTATCGGATCAATTATTTACGAGATCATCTGGTTCAGGTCGCGGAGGCTATTGCCGATGGAGTGGAAGTCATGGGCTATACAAGCTGGGGCTGCATCGACTTGGTTAGCGCAACGAGCGCCGAACTAAAGAAACGTTATGGCTTCATTTATGTGGACCGTCATGATGATGGTTCAGGTACTCTTGAACGATACCGGAAGAAGTCCTTCCACTGGTACAAAGAAGTGATTGAATCAAATGGACAGAACCTGTTCTAGTATGCCGGTTGACATCATGAATTGAACATGTTAATTTGTAAGTAACAATTAATCGGATATCAGGATTGCTACTGCATAGCAGGCAAAACCTAAGTTTCATTTATGTTTACGGGAGATTTCTCTCTCGTGCATGAATGTGATTTAGGTTTTTTTGCGTTCATTCCTTCTCGATTGATTAATTTATCGGTAACCAAAGGGGTGTAGGATAATGAGTTATGAACAGCTAGGTAAAGACATCATTCAATCTGTCGGTGGAGAGAAAAATATTAACAACGTAATTCACTGTGCTACTCGACTAAGATTCACGCTTAATGATGAACAGAAAGTTGATAAAGAAAAGCTGGATAAAATGGAAGGGATTATTGGTGCAGTTAGCAAAGGGGGACAATTCCAAGTCATTGTGGGTACCCATGTTGCTGATGTTTATAAAGAGATAAGCAAATCCATATCTCCTAATAGTAATTCTGGCGATAATACGGTTAAGAAACCTATAGGAACCTTGATTTTTGATGTGATTTCTAGAAGCTTCTCGCCTTTAATTGGTGCCTTAGCGGGTGCAGGTATGTTGAAAGCGCTGTTAACCGTACTGACTTCGTTAAATATTTTAGCGGCGGATGGAGAGACTTACAAAGTATTAGCCGGCGCTAGTAATGCTGTGTTTTACTTTCTGCCAATTTTCCTGGGCATTACGTTATCGATTAGACTTGGTGTAAATGCTTATGTAGGGGGCGCTATCGGTGCGGCTTTACTCGAACCTAATATTACGGGATTAGCTAGTGTTGAATCTCCACATTTCCTAGGTATTCCTTTAGTAATGTCGGATTATTCATCGAGCGTTTTTCCGATTTTCATCGCCATCTGTATATATTCTTTACTAGATAAGCAACTAAGAAAATTTATACACAAGGATTTACAATTGTTCTTGGTACCTATGTTATGTTTGATGTTGATTGTTCCTTTGACCATTTTGGTTTTCGGACCGTTTGGAGTAAATGTAGGGAACTTAATCGGAGACGCTATTGTGTTCCTCAGTAGTAAGAGTGGTATTATTACGGGTGCAATTGTGGGGATTTCCTGGACGTACCTGACCGTGCTCGGTTTGCACTGGGGACTCGTTCCGATTATTCTTGAAAACATTGCTAAGGGTGGAGATCCGATCTATGCAATGGCAGGTATGGCTATTTTCGCCCAACTTGGTGTAGCCTTAGGGATTTTCTTGAAAACAAAAGACAAAAAGTTGAAAACATTGGCCGGAAGTACCTTTTTACCTGGCGCGCTCTCAGGGGTAACTGAACCTATTATTTACGGATTGTTGACACGTTACAAACGGACTTTTATTTATGTATCTATTGCCGGTGGTCTAGGTGGAGCGATGTCAGGTCTTGCTGGTGTAAAAATGGAAGTATTCGCATTTGTGAGCGTATTAAGTCTTCCTGCATTCTCACCTTTGGCTATTCAAGCGATCATAGCTCTTGGGACGATTATATTGGCTACGGTGATTACGATGTTCTTTGGTTTTGAAGACAAAAAGAAAGCGAATGCTGTGGAAGAAACATCGAATGGTGTAGAAGAAAAGACGAATACTGAAAAGAGCGAAGTTATTCTCCCACACGCTGTGAAAAGTACAACTATTGTAAGTCCTCTAGCTGGTAACGTAATCCCTTTATCCTCCGTAGATGATGCTGCATTTGCTTCTGAAGCAATGGGCAAGGGGATGGCAATCGAACCTTCAGAAGGTAAGCTGTACTCCCCAGTAAGCGGGGTTGTATCCACCATTTTTAGAACAGGTCATTGTATTGCAGTCGTATCGGATGATGGCGTTGAAGTTCTAATCCATATCGGTATAGAAACTGTGAAGTTAAAAGGGAAATACTTTGATGTGAAAGTGGAAGAAGGAGCAACGGTTAAGCAGGGTGACCTACTGATTGAATTTGATCTCGAACAAATAAAAAATGAAGGCTATCAAAGCACAACGCCAATCATTATTACCAATACAGCTAACTATAGTGACGTCATTGGCACCAAGAAAGCAGCGATCACACCGGGGGAAGATTTGATGACTGTTGTCGTTTGATTTAGTGGCTGGCCATAAGAATTAAAATGAAATCGATCTCTTAGTATGGATGCTGAGAGGTCGATTTTTTATGAAAAACATAATAAAAATATAGCTAGTTGCGCATAATGGAAAGGATTGCTAGATGCTTGTCGATTAAATAAGTCCATGGTATGATTTTTATAAATTAATAATTGTGGATTGTTACTGGTCGTGCAGGCAAAACCCGAAGTCTAGCCATTTTTTAATGGTTACTTTTGGTTTTGCCTTTTTTAATTTCTGGTACAAGGGGTTGCCGTATGCGGATCGAAAAAGTGTTAAACAACAATGTTGTTACTGTCATAGATGATCTTAATTTTGAACTGGTAGTCATGGGAAGAGGACTTGCCTTTAAGAAAAAACAAGGGGACTATCTAGAAGAAGACAAAATTGAAAAGATCTTCACTTTAAGCAATCAAAAGCTTTCAGATAAGCTAAAAACACTGCTTTCTGAGATTCCAATAGAGCATATGGAGCTTTCAGAAGAGATTATCAATTTCGCCAAGCTGCAACTAGGTAAAATGCTGGATGATAGTATCTACATCAGTCTGACCGATCATATCAGCTTTGCGTTAGAGCGATTCTCAAAAGGGATGAAGATTAAAAACGCCATGCTTTGGGAGATCAAAAAGTTCTATAAGGAAGAATATGAGGTTGGGAAAGCTGCACTTC
The DNA here is from genome assembly GCF_038004585.1 of Paenibacillus sp. FSL R5-0475. Classification (NCBI taxonomy): domain Bacteria; kingdom Bacillati; phylum Bacillota; class Bacilli; order Caryophanales; family Paenibacillaceae; genus Paenibacillus; species Paenibacillus sp. FSL R5-0475. Next base: position 4,519,252 of record NZ_JBBORK010000001.1, on the reverse strand, counting down.
AAATTATTCATTCAAAGTTTGGCATTATGCTTCCCGAGGATGAGGCTGGACATATTGCTCTCCATCTGGTGAATGCTGAACTGAATGAAGAGATGCCGAATATGGTCAATATTACGAAGATTATGAATGACATCTTAAATATAGTGAAGCATCATTTTAGACTAGAGTATGATGAGGAGTCCCTCGCTTATTATCGGTTTATCACTCACTTGAAATTTTTTTCCCAACGTCTCATTAATGGCACTCCACCGCCGGATAATGAGAATGGCCTATTTAATTTAGTGAAGGAGCAATACAAAGAAGCTTTCGCCAGCGTTGAGAAAATAAAAATCTATATTGATAAAACATACAATCGTGAATTAACAAATGATGAAATGTTGTATCTCACCATACACATTGAAAGAATTACAAACCAAAAAATGGAGTAGCAAATATCCTAATGATCAAGGAAGCCCTTGATTTATTAGGATTTTTTTTTAGAAAAAAGTCCAGCTATATTAAATTTTAACTTTGACTTTCGGTGGAATCACGTATAAGATAACTATTATGTTATCTATGATAATCATTATCAATAGAATGATAACAATTATCATAGAATATAACTTCGAGCGTTATATACAGGGGGATAAAGAGAATGCACAAAAGGTTAATTAGTTTATTTATGGTTATTGCTATCATATTGGTAGTATCGGGCTGTGGTACTAACCAAAAGAATAATTCAACATCAAACACGGGAGCAAATGACAAACCAGCTTCTGAAAACGCAAGTAGTGAATCTACAAGCGGTCCGATCGTATTAAAAGATTCTAAAGGCGAGGTTAAGCTGGATAAGCCTGCGCAAAAGGTTGTAGTTCTGGAGTGGACATTTACGGAAGATATTATTGCGCTCGGAATGCAGCCGGTGGGGAATGCCGATAACGAAAACTACAAGTTATATGTAACTTCTGAAGTGCCACTCGATGCAAGCGTAACGGATGTTGGTTCACGCGACGAGCCGGATCTAGAGACCATTGCTTCATTAAAGCCAGATTTGATTATTGCGAATACGGGTGGACACGAAGGAATTTATGATCAATTAAAAGGCATCGCTCCAACACTGATTTTCGGTCTGTATCCGGAAGAAGGACAAGGCAATCAGTATACGTTGATGGAAGATACTTTCAAAACGATTGCAGCGGCTGTAGGTAAAACCGCGGAAGGCGACAAGGTTCTTGCTGACCTGGATGCACATTATGCGGAAGCGAAGGCAAAGCTGGCTGAAGCAGGTAAAGAAGGCTTGAATTACGTGCTGACGCAAGCTTACAGCTATCAGAATGCGGCAACATTGCGTCTTTTTACAGATAACTCACTTGCTGTACAAACATTGGAACGAATTGGTTTGAAGAACGACTGGAAACCCGAAAAATTCGAAGCTTACGGCTTCACTACATCAACGGTTGAAGCATTGCCGGCTGTTCAGGATACTAACCTGATGTATATCGTCCAGAAGGATGATAATATTTTCACTAAAGAGCTGAAGGATAATTCCGTGTGGAACGGCCTTAACTTTGTGAAAGAAAATCGTACCTTCGGATTGAGCAGTACTACTTGGGTGTTCGGCGGTCCGATATCCTCCAAAGTTATCGTGGATGAAGTTATAAATACATTAACGAAATGAGTGCTTTTATGAACGGGAAGAGCAGCAAAGAAGCCTCAAGCGGAATGACTTGGCGAATCATTGGAATATTTGGGGGCGGCCTTGCCGCCCTCTTTGTTCTGTCCATTCTAAGCCTAGGCTTCGGTGAAGCCAAAATCCCTGCAGCTATGGTATTGGAGGGATTGCTAAATCGTCAGGATGTGATGGAACATAATCTGCTCTGGGATATCCGGATGCCGCGTACGGTGATTGGCCTACTGGCTGGGGCCGCTCTAGCTGCGGCTGGAGCATTATTGCAAACGATAACGAAGAATCCGCTTGCTTCCTCAGATACATTGGGGATTAATGCTGGAGCTTATTTTATGGTTGTCCTAGGTATGGTTACTTTTCCAGCTTTGCAGCATGAGTTCCCATTTTTGCTTGCAGTAGCAGGGGGGCTGCTTGCTGCACTGGCTGCCTATTTGTTGAGTGGTGGTAAGGGGGCCACGCCTGTCCGATTAGCTTTATCAGGTATGATCGTGTCTATGGTTCTCGGCGCGTTTACATCGGCCCTACATATTTTTAACAAGAACGAAACGCAAAACCTATTTTTATGGGGCTCAGGCTCACTGATTCAGCTAGATTGGGACGGTGTTAAGTATGCCTGGCCTTTTGTTATTCCATTGCTAATAGCAGCTATGCTCGCAGGTAGGCAGTTTGACGCGTTGGAGCTTGATGAGTCCACTGCTCGTTCACTCGGGCAACGTGTTGGATTGACACGGGGGTTAGGTCTAGGTTTATCTGTATTGTTGGCTGCGGTCGTGGTCAGCGTGGTCGGTCCGATCGGATTTGTTGGTCTGGTGGCTCCTCATCTGGTTCGGCTTAGCGGTATCCGAAAGCATCACCTGCTTATTCCTGCGAGTGCGCTGTGGGGAGCACTGCTCATTACGGCAGCGGATACGCTTGCGCGTATGGTTCGTAGCAGTGTAGGTGAGATGCCAGTTGGGGCGGTTATGGCGATTATTGGAGCACCTTGGCTCATATGGCTGGTGCTCACCAAGATGAAGAATATATCGAGTTCAGGCTCAGGTCAGTCATCTATGAATATAGGTGGAACTGCGCTTCGGATGCGCTTTGTTCCGGCAGTGATAACCATGACCGTACTGCTCGTTGCGGTTATCCTTGTGAGTTTGTCATTTGGGGGAACGAGAATACCGATTAGCGAGCTACTGAGCAGTCTTATCTACAGCGGAGATGGATCTTATTCCGTCCTGTTGAATTTACGACTTCCTCGTACACTTGTTGCGGCTGGCGGCGGTATAGCGCTTGCCATTAGCGGTGTCTTGATTCAAAGCGCTGTCCGAAATCCGCTGGCTGATGCCTCCATTATTGGTGTGACCTCGGGTGCTGGATTGGGGGCGCTAACTGTGATGATCGCTTTTCCGGCACTGACGGTAATAGCGGTCCCCATTGCAGCAATTGCGGGTGGTGCTCTAGCTGCAGCCTTTGTGTTTGTTATGGCATGGCGTAGAGCCTTGAATCCGTCTGTCCTTATTCTGCTTGGAATAGCTGTATCAGCCATTGCCTCTGCGGGAATACAGGTTATGATCGTCAAGGGCAGTTTATGGAGCAGCAGCTCCTTAATTTGGTTAACGGGTTCGACTTACGGACGAAGCTGGAATCAATTTAATAGCTTGTTTATCTTTTTGATTGTACTCGTTCCTTTTGCTTATTATTTAGGACGTAGATTCGATTTACTAGCATTTGGCGATGAGAGTTCAACAGGTCTGGGCCTGCCCGTTCGCGGAACTCGGCTTTGGGCGATGATTATCGGTGTGATGCTTGCAGCAGGAGCCGTTGCAAGTGTAGGAACCATTGGGTTTCTCGGACTTATGGCGCCGCATGCGGTACGGATGATGATTGGGCATCACACGAGACGATCTATTGTTCTGTCAGGATTACTTGGCGGATTGATGCTCGTGATTGCGGATACGCTGGGAAGAACCATAATGGCACCGAAAGAAATCCCATCGGGTCTTATAATAATGTTGATCGGAGCTCCGTATTTCCTATTTTTAATGTATCGGTCGCAAGTCAGAAAGATGTAAATCTTGGGGAGAGAGCGGTAATACCGCTCTCTCTTTTTTATTTCTCTGAGTGCTTAGCTCATCTTTCATCATGGATTGATGGGTGTCTAGATTATTTTTTTGTAACCTATAAATCATGAAACTTTTATATACTTAGAAGCGTCAGATGAGTAGGTAAAAAATGTATTCGTCATTCCAGGAGGGTGGATCTGTGAAGAAGTTATGGATTTCAATTTTAGTAGTTTTAGTAGTCTTTCCGATGATGTTTCAATCATCTGTAAAGGCTGCTACTCCGATCAGTATTATTATTGACGGGGTTCGATTGTCTACAGATCAAGCACCGGTGATGGTGAATGGGCGGACGATGGTGCCGTTGCGGGCTATTTTTGAAGCCTTTAATGCCACCATCAAGTGGAATCAAAAAGCACAAACTGTAACTGCAACTAAAGATGATACAACGATTATGTTAAAGATTGGCTCAAAGACCGCCACCATTAACAATAAGGCTGTAACTCTAGACGTGCCTGGTTTGAATCTGAAGGGGAGAACGATGGTCCCAACCAGGTTCGTCAGTGAAGCACTGGGCCATGAAGTAGGATGGAACCCCAAGACGCAAGTTGTAACTATAACGACTTCAGCCTCTAACGTTGGAAATGTAGGCCCAGTATCCAACGTAGTAGCGCAGGATGTGAGTGATTTCGGTGATGGTCGTGATCTTCAGGTTAGTTTCACTCGAGCGGCAAATGAATCACTAGTAGATCATTACCGTGTTTTGATTGTGAAATCAGGGAATATTCTCAACTTGTCGTCCGCACAATCGATAACCTCTTACAATTATTCTACGGTATTACCAACAGGTACTAATCCTTCGATTAAATTAACTTCTGCTTCGAGGACTGTTGATGGTGATTCAATTAAGAGTAATCAAGCGTATGTGGCTTATGTCTTGACGGTTGGCAAAGGAAGTAACGCCAGTGCACTTTCTAGTGGTTCCTCCACTATGACACTAGTGAATAAGACTGTAGCGGCAATAAATAATGTACAAGTAAATGATATAAGCGATTATGGAGATGGAAGAGATTTATCGGTCAGCTTCAATAAGCTGTCAGATGAGTCGAAGGTAAGTTCTTATCGGATATTTGTTGTCAAAGCTACTAATTATTCGAATTTTAATTTAGCTACAGCAAATAATGTGACCAGTGCTAATTACACGTTAGTCAGCAAGACGGGAAATAATATCACGCAAATTTTATCTTCAGGAGCCAGAGATGTGGACGGAGCTCTTGTTAAAACTGGCGTGAACTACAGAGTGTTTGTCATGGCGATTGATAGCAGTAATGCAGCAAATAATGTATTATCTTCTGTTTCATCTGCAATTACGCTGTCCAACATAGGGGTTTCTAACTTAATTGTTAGCGACGTTAACAACTATAATGATGGCCGAGATTTGAGGGTGTCATTTACTCATGCGACGGACGAAACCTATATTAGCCAGTATCGTATCCTGGTAGTTCCGACGTCATATTACAGTAGCTTTAGTTTAGCTGAAGCCAATAATATATCGAGTGCCTACTATACAGCAGTGAGTACAACAGGTACTACAACCAATCAAGTATTGACTTCATCAACCAGAGATGTACGTGGAGCTTTGATAAAGAATGGAGTCAACTATAAAGTATATATTTTATCTATTGGAAGCAGTAATACTGGCAATGTGCTTTCGTCACCTTCATCGGTCATTACGTTGTTGAATGATTCTAGTGTGAGTATCGTCTCAAACTTGAGTGTCAGTGACGTTAACGACTATGGTGATGGCCGAGATTTGAGAGTGTCCTTCACTCATCCGACGGACGAAACCTATATTAGCCAGTATCGGATTATGGTAGTACCCACATCCTATTATAGTAGTTTTAGTTTAGCTGAAGCGAATAATGTATCAAGTAGCAACTATACATCGGTGAGTACATCTGGGTCTTCTACCAGTCAGGTATTGAATTCGTCAACTAGAGACGTTCTCGGAGCTTCGATAAAGAATGGAACTAGCTATAGAGTATATGTGTTAACCATCGGAAGCGGGATTTATTGGGATTCGAATGTGCTCTCTTCCGCTTCATCGGTCATTACTTTGTTGAATGATTCTAGCGTAAAAGCCGTTACAAACTTGAGTGTCAGCGATGTAAATGACTATGGCGATGGCCGGGATCTAAAGGTGTCGTTTAGCCATGCCACAGATGAAACGTACATTAACCAATACCGAATTATGGTGGTGCCTACGTCCTATTACAGCAGCTTCAGCCTATCCGAAGCAAATAATGTATCCAGTTCCAACTACACTTTGGTAAGTACTTCAGGCAACAGTACGAGTCAAGTCTTAGACGCCTCAGCCAGAGACGTACGTGGCAATTTGATAAAGGATGGAACCAGCTATAAAGTGTATGTGTTATCTGTCGGTAGTGGGAATTATGCCGGTCCAAATGCTTTGTCCTGGGAGTCATCGGTTATTACGTTGTCTACGACTAAGAGCCCAGTGAGCTCTGTAACCAATGTAACGTATAAAGAGGAGAATGGGAGAATCCTGATTAGTTTCGTAAAATCAGCCAATGAGTCCAATATTTCTGAATATCGAGTATTGGTGGTTCCTTCCAAACAAGGGTTTGGCTCTGCGGATGCTATTGAGGTGAGATCCTCGTATTATACGTCTGTAACCCCTAACGGGACGAATCCTTCAATATTCACTGCGACTAGGGATGTAAACGGAGATTCAATTGTTAAAGGTGTCAAATATAAGGTGTATGTTCTTGCTGTAGCCAATAATAGTGGTGTACAGAATGGTGGTCTTTCAAATTCAACAGAAGAGTTTGAAATATAACCGAAATAAAGTTATTGTAAACATTTCAAGTTGACACCCTGTGTGATTTATCATATTATAATTCGTATTGTTATAAGTAAATAAACCAAACTCTATCCAGTGGATGGAGTGGCGGAATTTTGTCAAAGATGTATTCTTTGGTTTCAGTCGCCCCTTGTCATTTCGATGACAAGGGGCTTTATTATGTGATTTGGACGGTTCAATAGGACGGTTCAACAGAAAGGAAAGAAGATTACGATGAATATGAAGTTACTCAAATATGCTTTACTAGTATTTATAGGAGCATGTAGTTATGGATCGCTGTCAACGATCGTCAAGCTTGGAATGAACGATGGATTTAGAATGCAGCAACTGGTCGGGGCGCAATACTTTTTTGGATGGTGCATGCTGCTCTTGTTAGTTGTATTATTTTCCCGGAAAAAACTCGGATTAAAGGTAGGTGCTTCGTTATTAGGCGCGGGGATTACCATTAGTATGACGGGTATTTTCTATGGGTTTGCCGTTGAACAATTACCTGCTTCGATTGCGATCGTTCTCTTATTCCAATTTACTTGGATTGGTGTGATTCTGGAGGCTGTTGTAGATAGAAAATGGCCCAGTCGAGAGAAAATAATTTCAATGGTTATCCTTCTGATAGGAACCATATTAGCTGGGGGGATTCTAGAACCTAGTGTAGGCGAAATGACTACGAGTGGTATTGTTTTCGGTTTGATGTCTGCGGTGTCGTTTGCCTTTTATATTTTTGTCAGTGGGAGAGTGGCTACGCAGGTACCTGCTGTGAATAAAAGCTTGTATATGACTACAAGTGCAATGATTATTATTATGGTTGTTTTTTCCCCTTCCTTTATTTATGACGGAGCACTTACAGATGGACTTTGGAAGTATGGTCTTCCTTTAGGGTTGCTTGGTATAGTTATTCCTGTGCTTTTCTTTTCTATTGGTGTTCCGAAACTGGGATCAGGTCTGGGAACGATTCTTGGTGCGGCGGAGTTGCCGGCAGCTGTTGTAGCCTCCGTGTTAGTCCTGCAAGAAGAAGTATCCCTACTTCGCTGGGTTGGAATTTTCGTTGTTCTGATCGGAATTGCTGCACCACAAATCATACCGATGCGAACAGGGAAAAAGTCACCTAAACCTTCCTCCAAACCATCACTCCGTAAGGTAGAACTTTAAACTGTATACTAACATCGATGGTATGATCAGGTCCTTATAGGATGAGATCATCAATCGGTGTTTTTTTTTGCGAAAAAAGATTGGTGTTAATTTTTCTGGTATGGCGAATCATTGTCTATTATATAGTGGTGCTATTCTATTTAATGGAGATGACCACTGATGAACAGAAATGACTATGACTATTTTAAGTCTTTGCACGATCAAGAAAATCCGCTAATGCTATATAACTGCTGGGATGTAGCTTCGGCTAAAGCGATAGAAAAAGCCGGTTCAAAGGCTATAGCCACAAGCAGCTTCGCTATGGCGGATGCATGGGGGTATTCGGATGGTGAACAGCTCTCATTTGAGCAGCTACTGTGGGCTGTTACGAGAATAGCAGAACATGTATCTGTGCCATTGACGGTAGATATTGAGGGTGGGTATGCTGTAGATGTAGAGTCCTTAGCCAATAACATAGAACAATTATTCCAATTAGATATATGTGGGATCAATTTCGAGGATCAAAAGGTGAATCATCCGAATGATGAATTATGGGCAATCGAGGAACAAAGTCATCGTATTCGAACTATACAGCAAGTGGCAGCCAAACTTCAAAAAAGTGTGTTTATTAACGCCAGAACCGATCTCTTTTTCAAAAATGGGGAGCATTCTTTGGATTTAGTGAATGAAGCAATTGAGCGTACCTGTGCTTACGCTGCTGCTGGAGCGGATGGAATTTTTATACCGGGACTCACCGATCGAAACTTGATTGAATATTTTGTGCAGCAGTCACCACTGCCTGTAAATGTTATGGTAATGGATGGTATGATTTCAAATGTTGAATTGCAAGAGCTTGGCGTAAAAAGAATTAGCTATGGACCGTATAGTTACTTTCAAGCACAGCATAATCTTCAAGAAGATGCTCGGGCTATTCTGCAGATACCTGTACATTATTCAGAAATGAGCTAACGACACTATGATCACTAATAAACAGCAAATCGATAAATATTATGAGATGTTAGTCGAAAAAAACTCCAATTATGAAGGTGTATTTTTTGTCGGCGTAAAAACAACAGGTATTATGTGCAGGCCAACTTGCCCCGCTAAAAAGCCTTATAAAGAAAATTGTGAGTTTTTCGCAACAGCCAAAGAAGCTTTGTTAGCGTCTTATAGACCTTGTAAAAGATGCCAGCCTTTGTCTAATCCCACGAAAATGTCCTTAGAAGTAAAGCTTCTTGTCGAAGCTATTGAGCGTAATCCGGAAAGAAAATGGACCGATAAAGATTTTGATGAGCTGTCGATAAGTGCAAATACAGCACGCCGGCAATTTAAGAAGCAATTTGGGATGACCTTTATTGAATATGCACGTTCCAGACGTTTAGGGCTGGCATTCAAACATATCAGGAATGGGGATTCTATCATAAACGTACAACTGGACAGCGGGTATGATTCGAGTAATGGGTTTAGGGATGCTTTTTCAAGAACGATGGGAACGGTCCCGAATCACTCCAAGCAGATTAAAGTGCTGTACTGTACCTGGATAGAAACGATATTAGGGTCTATGCTTGCGATCTCAGATGAAGAGTGCCTTTTACTGCTGGAATTTGTGGATCGAAAGGGACTTGAAAACGAAATTAAGAAATTACGTACTCGCTTGAATGCAACTGTTTTGCCTGAAAAAGTACCGGTGCTAGAGCAAATTGAAGAGGAATTAACTCTTTATTTCGCAGGGCAACTTACGGTGTTTAAATCACCGATTCGTTATTTAGGCTCTGATTTTCAGCAAAAGGTATGGAATGAACTTCGAAGAATTCCTGTAGGCCAGACGGTCTCTTACAAGGAGCTTGCAGAGAACATAAACAACCCTTCGGCTTGTCGAGCTGTAGCCAGAGCTAATGGAGCGAATCAATTATCGATCTTGGTTCCGTGTCATCGCGTGATCAATAGTAATGGTGAATTAGGGGGCTACGGCGGCGGCATTGCAAGAAAAGAATGGTTAATCAATCACGAGAATAACCTTATTCGAAGGTAGCTTATTAACTAAAAACATACTGAACTCGATGTGTCTGAAAGTCTGGATACGTCGTTTTTTTATGCTTTTACCAGATTTAAAAGTACTGTTTTAAGCAAAAGAAGGGAAAATTATGAATTCACAACAATATCCAATTGTGTTAGCATAATATATATTTTCATAAGAAAGCGAGCCTTATCTTAGGAGATTGGAGTGAACATCATGCTGAAGGTTCTGATCGTGGATGATGAGCCCTGGGTGCTTGAAGGGCTGAGAACGATGATTGACTGGGAAAAATATGGCTTTGAAGTGTGCGCGGAAGCCCATAATGGCTCAGAAGCATTGAGACTTATACAAGAATATAAACCGGAACTGGTCCTAACGGACATTAATATGCCGGTTATTAACGGTCTCGAGCTTATCGCAAAATTGAATGAAGTGATGACAAAGCCTCCGAAATTTGTGGTATTGACTGGGTATGATGACTTTAAATATGCACGTACGGCATTGCAGCAACGAGTGAATGACTATTTATTAAAACCTATTGATGATGAAGAAATAGAGTCCTTATTAAGCAGGATTACGCCTATGATCCAAAATGAAATCGCTTCCAATGAGGAGCTTGATAAGAAGCAATTCTTTGTCGTAAATAATATCGTCAACCGCCTAATACAAGGCGAGTATAACGAAAATTTAGAGCTTCTAACCCAGAGCACGTTGAAGCTTCAAGCGAATGCAGAGATAATGTGTATTCTTATCGAACCAGCCATGTCTATCAATCCATTGCATTCACGGATCGTCGACTATTTTCCCAAGGAATGTACCCGTTTCTTTCAGGATCGGTCGGGAAGAACAGGGATCATTCTTGAGTCTGCTTCTATTGGGAATGAGAGTCTGGACGCTATCGTCAACCAGATTCGTTCGGATATCGCTGAACATTTACATGAACCGGTACTCCTGGCGATTAGCACTAGAATGGTAGGCATATGTTCGATTCGAGAAATCTATATGCAAGCACTTGATGTATGGAAACGAAAGACACATCAGCAGAAGAGGGGGATCTTTTATTATAGCGAGCTTAGGGTTCTAAAGAAGAAGGAACACCATAAGGATCACTTCAAACAGCTGCTGGATAAGGTCCTGGCAAATGATTTAGAACAGATACAACCTTGTGTAAAAGAAGCGTTCGCCTCTTTCGTAGAGAATCTGTTGACGATTGAAATCGTGCAAGCCCAAGTGGCTCATTTGGAGCTTACAATTTGTACACTTATAGCTCAAATGAATGGTACTCCAGATACGATGATGATAAAGATTCAGCAAGAATATGGAAATTTAGGGGAATTAAATGATTATTTTGCATTAAGCCGCTATGTTCAAAGTCTATGTATGCTGGCGACGGTCTATCTATCTGAATTAGAGCAGCAGAATGAACAAAATACGATTTACAAGGTGATTCAGTGTGTGGATCGTGAATTTCGGAATAAATTGAAGCTTCAGGATTTAGCACGGCAATTTCATATCAATTCTACCTATTTGGGACAGCTATTCAGGAAACAAACGGGGCAGGGCTTTAGTGAATATTTAAATGCCAAAAGGATTGAGGAAGCCAAAAGTCTGCTTAAGCGAACGCAGCTGAAAATATCGGATATTGCGGTGCAGGTGGGATTCTCAAACACAGACTATTTTATTGATAAGTTCAAGCTGATTGTAGGGGTAGTCCCATCGGTTTATAAAAATGAAAATAAAAACTAATAGCTCTAGGGGAAGCAAGGTGTTTCGTATGGAGAGAAAAAAATTCAGATTTAGAAAAGTAGTGAATGACATTCCACTGAACTACAAATTTTCCCTCATTTACGTTATAGGCGTTCTACTCCCTATTATTATTATTAACCTTGTTTTTTTGGATCGGATTTCCGATTTGATCAAATCCAGAGAACAGCAAAACTTAGAAATCTCTTTAGAGAGGGCCAGAAAGGATATTCAAGATTTCATTGAGGGTGGAGTAGCAGTTAGTTATACGCTGTCCTCGGATAAGAATCTGTATGAATTGCTAGAGCGGAGGTATGGGAACTTGATTGAATTTTATGACACCTTCGACGAACAGCTTCGAGATCGGATGAACAGTTATATGCCAGTTAACAATCAACTTGAACGAATTACTGTATTTACGAATAATGACTCCATTGTTTCCGGTAGTAACTATCAGGTCATCACGGACAAGGTAAGGGAGAGTGAGTGGTATAAGCAGTTCAGTGCTGCGAATAAACATATGTTTCTTGCTGCTTATCAAATGAGCGCAGCGCCTAATGTGGCTTCTAATGCCCCGTATTTAAGTGTAATTGAGCGAATGGATGTATACAGCTCACTGAATACCTATGAGAAGCTGCTTAGAATTGACCTGGATCTCAGTAAAATATATGACATTATAATTAGAGAAAAGGATTATTTGAGTCTTTACCTGGTTAACGGGCAGGATGAAATCATTATGTCTGCTCAGAGCGGGTATCAGAGGGGTACGAAGGATCCTTATCCTGTGTTCGAGCTTCAGGATGATGAGCACAAGGAAGACATACATATTGTACCCGTTGGCGGGGCTAGTTATATAAAAAGCTGGCGAATTATAGGGGTTACGCAAGGGGAGCGTATTGCTCAGGCGATTATGGAGATTCGAATTTATGCGGGTATTTTGGCGTCCATTGTCACCTTGCTCACAACCGCCTTTTTATATGTGATGTTAAGATCGTACAATTATCGGGTGAAACGATTGTCTAGGCATATGCAGAAAGTAACGAATGAGAAATTCGATCTGATTCAAATCGATGAAGGACAAGATGAGATTGGTGACTTGATTCACAACTTTAATAGAATGACCACTAAAATTAATTCTCTAATTAACGATGTATACAAACTAGAGATTCAAAAGAATAACCTGGAGATGGAAAGAGTAAGGGCTGAACTGAATTTTTTGCAAAGTCAGATGAATCCCCATTTTCTCTTCAATACTTTAAATGCCATTTTAGTGGTCTGTACCAAAAATAATTATTCGGACGTTACAGACATCATTAAGAGTTTATCCAAGTTGCTCAGAAGACTACTTAGCTGGAAAGAAGATCTCGTTACATTGGAAGAAGAAATGACGTTCATTGAGATGTATCTGAAAATAGAAAAATTCCGGTTCAGAGATAAATTTGACTATCAATTTGAGATCGATGAGCAGTCGCTGCAATATAAAATTCCAAAGCTAAGCATGCAGCCGTTAGTAGAAAATTCCTGTAAGCATGGTCTGCAGGCCATAGAAGGACTCGGTATCATTAAAGTAAAGACGGAAATCGAGGATGGTCGTTTGCAAGTTACGATTTCAGATAACGGCAAAGGGATCGAACCAAGCCAGCTTAAAGAAATTTTATTTAATGTTCAAAATGAAGAAGCCTCCTCAGGAACGAATATCGGAATCCGCAACGTGTATCGCAGACTGGAACTATATTATGAAGATCAGGTTCGCTTTGAAATCAGCAGTGTCCCGAATGAAGGGACTGTTGTCACGTTTGGCATTCCGCTAAAGCTCCTGGAACGAAAAAATAGCTAGAAGGTGAGGGAGCCTATGAAATACAAAGTATTGTTGATCGATGATGAGCCTAGTGCTCTTGAGGGGATGCAGCTATGGATAGACTGGCAGGCGCTTGGCTTTGAAGTATGTGGAACCTCCAGTAATGGCAAAGAGGGCTTACAGTTAATAAAGCAGCTACTGCCGGATCTTGTCATTACAGATGTAAATATGCCGCTAATGAATGGTCTGGAAATGGTTTCCGCCTGGCAGCAAGAGGAGACTAAACCGATTAAGTTTGCCATACTAAGCGGTTATAGTGAGTTTGAATATGCTAAGACAGCTATACGTTATGGCATTAACCATTATCTGATGAAACCGCTTTTCAAAGAAGAGGCGTCAGAAGAATTGAAGGAGATATATCGGGAATTAGAACAGGAAACTCAGAAGCGAAGCTTAAATCAAATGGCAAACTCAGAGGAAGTTGTCTCTCTTCTTAAGAGCATTCTGAATGAGAAGGCAGAAGATAAGTCAGACTTTACAGTTCTTACACGTCTATCGGAAGGCAAAAGCCTTTGGAATATTTGTTTACTACAGACAGACCCGACGATGTATACGGAAATCAGAGAGAAAGCAGTAGCTCTCCTAACGAATACGGAATCGATGTTTCTGATCGATCTGGAGGCTTTTTGCTTTGGAATCGTATACGGCTATCCTTCGGAGTCTGATGAGGGTGCCGCAATATATCCTGCAGTAGCTCCCTTGCTGAATGAACACCCTAAGCAAGCCATGTATATTGCAGTAGGGGATAGCGAGGGCTCTTTGCTTCAAATTGCGAATAGCTACCGAACGGCGAAGGAAGCGTTAATGTATTATTTTTATAATTCGGATCATTCAGGATTCTTGACCTATCAGGGAACCAAAGATAGTCCCTTCAGCTATCACTATGATCAAATTCAACTGATGGATGACTTAATGAGACCCATTAACACACTGGACATAAAAGGCTTTAAACAAGCTGTGGGCTTGGCCTCTCGCAGTTTTCGTGAGATGCGCATCGCTCCAGAGGTTGTGAAGAAGATCGTTATTCATATTATGTATAAGATCGTTGAGTTTACTTCGAAAGCTAGTGAAGTTCAGGTATCCTCCTTGTTAACCCAAATAACAATCCCCGAAATGCGGGACTCGATGATGAAGTTGAACGATTTAATGCGTAATCTTTTATCATGTGGTGAGGCGAGTATTGATATTCTTCTAAAAGAACAAATCCAAAAATCACAGGGGATTGTACAGGAAATCAACAACTATATTGAAGCGCATTATCACGAAAATCTTACAATTAAAAAGCTGTCGGAGGTATTCTTCCTGCATCCAGTGTATCTGGGACAATTATTGATCAAGAAGAATGGCATTCATTTTAATGAGCAGCTGCATGACCTCCGGATTAAGGAATCTGCGCGTTTACTTCAACACAATAAGCTGAAAAACTGTGAGATCGCCGAGAAAGTAGGGTATTCCAATTATAGTCAGTTTCTCAAACAATTTGAAAAGAAGATGAAGATGAGCCCTAATGAATTTAAACATACGAATACCTAAACTTTTTGGGGGTACACCTTTAGTTCTGGTGTATTATCAATGGCATCATCACCTCTATAATTTAACTTGTAAGGGCTTACAATATGGTTACACCAACAAAATATGGAGGTGCTTTATGGGGGGCAAGTCAATATCAAAGTTCAAACTTAGTCTGATTGCTGTGTTATCCCTAAGTTTTGCTCTAGCAGGGTGCGGTGGAAATAACAGCGGTAATACTGCTAAGGGGGAAAACAAACCGGCAGAAACAACAGCTGCAACTGCAGCTGGAACCGATGACAAGAAGGTAGAGCCTTTTGAAGTTAGTATCTTTCTTGGAGAAGCAGGTCAGCAACCCACACCAGATAACAAAATTTACAAGATGATCAAAGAAAAAACAGGCGCATCATTCAATTTTGAATTCTTGGCTGGAGACCTTAAACAGAAGCTTGGCGTTATGATTGCCGGTTCGGATTATCCAGATCTGATGAGTTCCAATACCCAACTGACGGCAGCAGGTGCATTTATTCCTCTCGAGGACTTAATTGAAGAACACGCTCCGAATTTGAAAGCGCATTACGCAGCTTACTGGAACATGATGAAGGATCCCAATGATGGACACATTTATACACTTCCAAACTATGGTGCGTACAATGGTGAGATGAATACAACCTATTACTCTGGCCCAGCTTTCTGGATTCAGAAAGCTGTACTTAAAGATGCCGGTTATCCAACGGTTAAAACTTTGGACGAGTATTTCGATCTTATCGTGAAATATAAAGAGAAAAATCCAACCATTGATGGTCAACCAACAATTGGGTTTGAGATTCATAACAAAGACTGGAGAAACTGGGGATTGTTTAACGCTCCTCAGCATCTGATCGGTCATCCTAATGATGGCGGAGTAGTAGTTAAGGATAACGTAGCAGAAATCTTTGCGGATAAAGACTATGCAAAGCAGTACTATAAAAAACTTAATGATATGAATGCGTTGGGTATTATTGATAAAGAAGCATTTGTAATGGATTATGACCAATATTTAGCTAAATTGTCTAGCGGAGCCGTACTGGGAATGTTTGATCAGCACTGGAACTTTGGTAAAGCAGAAGATTCACTCAAGACACAAGGGAAAGATATGAGCACTTATGTAGGTCTGCCTCTTGTGTATGATACTAACACCAAAGATTATTATCTGGATCGTCCTGCTCTTAACTTGAATAATGGATTCGGGATTACTGTCAATGCTAAGGATCCAGTGAGAATCCTTAAACTTATGGACACATTGATTCAAGAAGATTGGCAAAGAACCCTCACTTGGGGGATTGAAGGCGAAGATTATCAAGTGGTAGACGGTCGCTTTATAAGAAACCAGGAGCAACGGGATAACGCAGTTGATGCTACATGGAAGCTAAGTAACAAAGCAGAAGCTTGGTATGCTACCGCTCCGAAAATGCAAGGGTACTTTGCAGACGGTAACTCAACGGATGCGGCAGCCCAACCAGAAGAATATAAAGCAGGGTTGGAAGCGTATGACAAGGAAGTTCTTGACGCATATGGATTCAACAGTTATGTAGATTTCTTCAGTAAGCCTGGACCGAACCCAGTGGCTTATCCTGCTTGGTCGATAGATCTTGTTGAAAATTCTCCAGCAAAAATTGCCGATACGAAGATGGGAGAAGTTAAGACCAAGTACCTGCCAAAAGCAATCTTGGCTAGCCCTTCCGATTTCGATAAAGTTTGGACTGAATTTGTTGGAGAACTTCATAAAGCGGATATTAAAGCTTACGAAGACAGAATCAATGAACAGCTTAAATGGAGATTTGATACTTGGAGTGTTAAATAGTTAGAGCTTGCTTAAAAATCAGAAAGTGGTGGCTTATTAGCCAACCACTTTCTGAAATATATGGATGATGTGGGGAGAAAATATATGGATGAGATTTTAACGGGAAAAAAAGTTAACCGGCATCCTAAAAGAAAAAAGAAGCAACCGATTACTATGACCTTGATTAAGAATCAGAAACAGCTGATTTGGATGTCAGTTCCATTGCTGCTGTATATTGTACTATTTGCGTACGTACCTGTTTGGGGATGGACAATGGCTTTTCAGGATTATAAACCAGCTAAGGCATTTGGCGAACAGACATGGGTCGGCTTGAAACATTTCAAGTTTCTATTTACGGATGATACCTTTTTAAGGGTACTACGAAACACACTGGCTATGGGATTAATTAATTTCTTTCTAGGATTTATAACCGCGATAACATTGGCCTTACTTCTTAATGAAATCAAAAATGTATTTTGGAAAAGAACCGTGCAGACCATATCCTACCTACCTCACTTTCTTTCCTGGATTATTGTAACAGGGATTGTAGGTGTCTCCCTCTCGGTTAACGACGGGATTATCAACATCGTGCTCATGAAATTACATCTTATCGATTCACCAATCCTTTGGTTGAGTGAAGGGAAGTATTTCTGGGGTATTGTGGGTGCTTCAACCGTCTGGAAAGAGGTTGGATGGAGTACAATCATCTACTTGGCTGCTATGGCTTCTATAGATCCAGCTTTATATGAGGCTGCTGAGATTGATGGGGCTAACCGGTACAAAAAAATGTTCAATGTAACATTGCCGGGAATTAAACCAACCATTGTAATCCTGATGATAATGTCCATAGGACATGTACTGGATGTCGGGTTTGAGGTTCCGTACTTGTTAGGGAACGGGCTTACTGTAGACTGGTCGGATACGATTGATATATTTGTATTGAAATACGGGATTGGGCAAGGGAATTACTCCTTAGCCACTGCGGGAGGCATATTTAAAACAGTCGTAAGTGTAACGTTGCTGCTTTTAGCTAACTGGACTTCGAAGCGGCTAGGGGAAGAGAGGCTGTTATAATCATGGAAAAAACTCAATTAATACCTCAGAAATCTCCAAAAAGTAATAGTAGAAAACGTATGAGAATTATAGGGATCGAACCAGTAGTGTTCGGTACCTTCAATACTATCTTTATGTTATGTCTAGTCATTGTTACCTTGTATCCATTCTTGAATACTATAGCAGTTTCCTTAAATGAGGGGAATGATACCATCCGCGGAGGCATTTATCTATTGCCTAGGGAGTGGACTATACAGAACTACAAAGCCGTTTTTGCCTCTGGTACAATTATTCCTGCTTTTTGGATTTCGGTAGCACGAACAGTGATATCTACGATCCTGAATCTATTTTTAACCACAATGCTTGCTTATACTTTAAGCCGGAAAGAATATGTTTTCCGCAAGCAGATTACCTTTGTTTTCGTTCTAACCATGTATTTTAATGCGGGTCTGATTCCAAACTATTTCCTAATTAAGGATCTTCATTTGCTAAACTCGTTTTGGGTATATGTAATACCAACTATGATAAGTGCATTTAATATGATCGTCATCCGTACTTATATTGGTAGCTTACATGAAAGTCTTATGGAATCCGCGAGAATCGACGGTGCCGGGGAATTCAAGATTTTTATGAAAGTAGTCTTCCCTTTATGTAAACCTGTTCTTGCTACCATTGCCCTTTTTGTCGCGGTAGGTGCATGGAACTCATGGTTTGATGCTTTTATCTACACCTCTTCCCGCCAGCACTTGAGTACATTGCAGTATGAATTAATGAAACTAATACAATCTAGTATGAATGCGAACAGTAGCGCAAGTGTAGCTAACGGGGCAGGGGTAACTGCAGAGTCAGCGGGGTCAATGGTTACTCCAAAGTCCATTCGTGCAGCCGTTACTATCGTTGCTTCGGTTCCAATTTTGCTAGTTTATCCATTTATGCAAAAGTACTTTGTAGTTGGAATGAATGTGGGAAGCGTGAAGGAATAAGCAGTTTGCAATCACTATTAAGGAATAGGAAGGTTGTTTGTTAAATTATGACCCAATCTCCGATCACATACACGAACCCAATACTTCCAGGTTTTTATCCAGATCCTAGTATCACTCGAGCAGGGGATGATTTCTACTTGGTGTGTAGCTCCTTCGAATATTTTCCTGGGGTGCCTATCTTTCACAGCCAGGACTTGATTCACTGGACACAAATTGGTCATGTATTAGATCGTGTAAGTCAGCTAGATACACGTAAGAGCAAAAGCTCTGGAGGTATATTTGCTCCAACCATCCGGTATCATGAAGGAACGTTTTACATGATAACGACCGAAATACACGGGAAGGGGAATTTCTATGTTACGGCCACGGACCCAGCGGGTCCGTGGTCAGACCCGATTAGTATTCCTTATGGAGGAATTGACCCTTCCCTAATGTTTGATGAGGATGGAAAGGTATATGTAACCACTCAGCAGGGAGCAGATTATGATTCCCACGCTATTCAATATGAGATAGACATTGCTACAGGAGCAGAATTAACAGAACCTGTTGTCATCTGGACTGGGGATGGTGGACCTTGGACGGAAGGACCACATTTGTACAAAATTAACGGAATGTATTATATCATGTCTGCTTCAGGCGGCACGGCAAAGGAACACCGAGAAATTATCGGTCGTTCTTCCTCCCCTTACGGTCCTTTTGAAAGATTAGAACAACCGATATTGACCCATCGCGGGACTGATAGTCCCATTCAGTATCTAGGACATGCTGATCTGATCGAAGATCGTAACGGGGATTGGTGGGCCGTATTCCTTGGAGTACGTCTAGTAGATTCCAATTATACAGTGCTAGGAAGAGAGACCTTTCTTGCCCCTGTAACGTGGAATGAAGACGGATGGCCGATGATTGATAATAACGAAGATATCGTAGGAGTGGATATGAAGGTTCCGCGTGTACCGGGTCAATCACCAAAGCCTGCGCTAAGCGGAAGGTATGACTTTGAAGACGATGTATTACCGTTCGCAATGACCTTTCTTCGTAATCCCGCTGAGGCAAGCTGGTCTCTAAATGAACGCCCGGGATGGTTATCTCTTTGGGGTCAATCTAAGGGTCTCAGTGATATAGGACAGGTGGCCTTTATAGGAAGAAGACAGCAGCATACTTCAGCAGAATGGAGTACATTACTGGATTTTAACCCTACCGTGGACGGTGAAGAGGCTGGACTTTGTGCTAGATTGGATGAGCATGCACATTATGAGGTTGGCTTGGTGCAAAAAGATGGCCACAGAGTCATTGCAGCACAATTAACTATTGATGGAATAACCCGTGTAGAAGCAGAAGTACCAATTACAGCTGAGCGAATTTATCTGAAAATACAGGCGGAGCTTACCGAATATACCTTATTGTTCTCCTTGGATGGGCAGGAATGGAATAAGCTATCTACAGCGGCAGCATACCCATTATCCCCACAGGCCGTAAAAGGAAATGGATTTACAGGTGTTCTTGTTGGCTTATATGCGACAGGTCATGGTAAAGTAGCTGAGGTACCTGCCCACTTTGATTGGTTCGATTATCGGTCATAATGAATAGCGTTTGTTAGGAGGGAACTTGTTGAGACAAGCTAGTGATTTTACAGAGCCTGCACTAAAGACAGTGTTCGCAGAGGATTTCAAGATTGGCGCAGCCGTCAACCCATTAACTATCCAATCACAGGAGCATTTGCTTGCTTATCATTTCAACAGTATTACCGCTGAGAACGAGATGAAATTTGAAAGTCTGCATCCACTTGAGGACACTTATAACTTTAGGGCAGCAGACCATCTGGTTGCCTTCGCCAGGGAACATCATATGGCGATGCGCGGACATACCTTGATTTGGCACAACCAGACAACGGACTGGCTGTTTGAGGATAAGGGCGGAGGACCTGTAAGCAAAGAGATTCTGCTTGCACGAGTCAAATCACATATTCAGACCGTTGTAGGACGTTATAAGGATGATATTTATGCTTGGGATGTTGTCAATGAAGTTATAGCCGATGAAGGAGAAGAGCTTCTTCGCCATTCGAAGTGGCTCGACATTGTTGGCCCGGATTTTATCGCCAAAGCGTTTGAATTCGCCAATGAAGCTGACCCTAAGGCATTATTATTCTACAATGACTATAACGAATCCCATCCATTAAAGCGTGACAAAATCTATAAACTGGTGAAGTCGCTATTGGAACAAGGCGTGCCGATCCATGGCGTCGGATTGCAGGCACACTGGAATTTATACGATCCTAGTCTGGATGATATTCGTGCAGCGATCGAAAAATATGCATCGTTAGGACTTCAGCTCCAACTGACAGAGCTGGATGTATCCATGTTCCGTTTCGATGATAGACGAATGGACTTAAAGACAGTACCTGCTGAGCTGCTCGAGCTTCAAGCAGATCGATATGAAGCGATGTTCGCACTGCTGAGAGAATACCGGGACGTGATTAGTTCGGTTACGTTCTGGGGAGCAGCGGATGACTATACCTGGCTGGATGATTTCCCTGTTCGTGGGCGGAAGAACTGGCCGTTCCTATTCGATGAAGGGCATAAGCCGAAGCCAGCTTTCCATCGAATTATCACCTCTGCCACGAAATCATAGAGTGGGCAAGCTGCTCAAATAATGAACTGTGAACCCGTCCTTATATCGATTAAGGGCGGGTTATTTATACGTTGATAGATTAGTAGAATAGATCTCAAAGGGCGGATTAAAGTGAGCGTGACAATTAGAACGATTCTGGAAGATTTAATAGGAGCTATGGAACAGATAGATGGGACTGTGGATACTCTTAAGCCGGGGAATCCAAAAATGGTGATTACAGGGATGGTTACGGCATTTTGCGCTACGCAATATGTTGTAGAACGAACGATTGCTATGAACGCCAATTTGTTGATCACACATGAAGGTGTGTTTTACAGTCATCATGAGACGAGCAAGTGGTTAAAGGATGACCCTGTGTCTCGCGCGAAACGGAGTTTGATTGAGCGTTCTGAACTGGCTATTTTTCGTTATCATGATTATTGGCATCGGCATCAACCGGATGGGATCATGGTGGGCTTGCTACGAGAGCTTGAATGGTCAGCCTATGTGGTTGAGCAGCAATCCACTGCTACAATCCTATCGATTCCAGCTATGACGGTAAGTGAAGCGGCTCTGTATATAAAAAGAAAGCTAGGCATCTCCTATGTACGTGCTGCCGGAGACCTATCCCAGATATGCAGACATGTGGGGATATTAGTAGGTTACAGAGGAGGTGGGACGATGGCTATTCCTCTTTTTAATCAGCACAATCTTGATTTAATTATTGCTGGCGAGGGCCCCGAATGGGAAACTCCAGAATATGTGAGGGATGCTGTCCACCAAGGCAGATCAAAAGCGCTGATTATGTTAGGTCATGCGGAAAGTGAAGCTCCAGGAATGAAATATTTAGCTGAAGTTCTGGCACATAAATACCCAATTATTCCCACTTATTTTATTGCTGAACAACCGGTCTATCAGCTGGTTTAATTCGTATAAACCGAAATGAAGAATAAATTTGCATATTATGGAGAAAATGATTGGAAACCAGGTCACTGAGAAAGGAGTGCTTCAATGGAAATTCCTTTGGAGGCTGATGAAGTGTTAAGTCGTATCAAAAAGCTTCAAACCGATGGAAGCTCGATCAGCAAAAAACAAGTGAAGCAAAGCGATCCTGATCTTATGAGAAGTGCGCTGTTCTTTTTTCCGAGCTGGGAGCATGCATTGAAAAACGCCGATCTGTTGTAGCCATATGATTGTATAACGAAGCCGAGTGGTTCAGGGATTGATTTCTGATGGCCGCTCGGCTTTTTTTAGATATATTGAGTAAACAAGAGTAAAAGAAAGAGAAAACGAAGTGTATGCTCAATATGAAATGAAAAGCATGGCTTTCAACATTATTTTGCCCACGGCTCAACTTTACAAGAAACCTTACACGGAGTATGATTCATCACATAACTGACAATTACATAAGAAGTCCGCTTAATTTCCGTTAAGGAAAGCGGGGGAACCAACAACTGGGAACCAGTGTAACAATCGGTACTAGTTATGGGGTGAATCCTGTTCCAGGTGCATAAATGCATCCATGCAGGTAGGGCAACTCTCACTGCCCGAATCCGACAGCTAACCTCGTAAGCGTATGGAGAGAGGATGAATGGCGTATTTGATGATGAATAGCCACAGAGAATCCCTCTGTGGTTTTTTGCTGCGTTAAAAAGCAGATATAGTTGTAGAACCTATCTATGAAAGAGGTGTTAACTTTGCCTATTGCTAAACTGAATGGAACTTCGCTCTATTACGAAATCAATGGAACAGGGACTCCGGTTGTGTTTATCCATGGACATGGATTAACACATAGTATGTTCAAGCCACAATTAGAGTATTTTTCTGATAAATATAAAGTGATTCTGTGTGATTTACGGGGGAATGGCAAATCAGGTGAATTACTGCAGGCCCCAAACGAGATTATTGAAACCCAATGTCTAGATATAATAATGCTATTAAATGATTTGGGTATTCGTGAGGCTGTTTTTGTTGGGAGTGCCTATGGGGGGCTCGTCGTTCAGCATATTGCGAAACAATATCCAGAGCGAGTAAAAGCGATTGTTGTCGCGGATAGCTTTTGTAGAAGTCAGGCGTCAACGATAATCGGTAAAATCCAGCTTATGGCTGCTTATTGTAGCTGGTTAATGTATTACGCTCCAAGTGAGCTTGTACTGCCTTCGATTCGTATGATGTACCGGGAACGCTGGAATCTGGCTTATAACGAGATTAGAAGAGGACTTCTCGATAAACGTCCACGGGAATTGTATCGGCAAAGGCTGGCTACGAGCCATGTGGATTACACTAGATGCTTAAAGTCTTTTAAGCGTCCCGCCTTATGTATTGTAGGTGACTTTAGTGAATTTGGAGTTAATTGTATGAAGGATATGGTGTCTCAGCTGCCACATGCTCAGTTAGTGATCATCCCTAACGCATTAGATCCTAGTAATCTGTGTCAGCCGGAGAAATTTAATGCTATACTTCAGCGGTTTTTGGAGAAACAGCAGGAAACTCAGCAGATTAGTTGATCTTAGTGGTAAGTGAGAAATGAGGGGCGTCCCATAGCCGGGGAGTATGTACTGGCTACGGGGCGTTCTTCTGTATGTCTGTATTTTGTACAATGCTGTCTACTGATGTAAGATTAAAGATATTCGATATTAACTATCTAAAGGAGCTGAGTCATGATGTCTCAAGCCGAAACCATAAAATTGACCTCATTATCTTCAAAAGGGGGCTGCGGCTGCAAAATCGGTCCCGCCGATCTCATGCAGGTTATTCGCAGTCTACCACCAACCGTTCCTAATCCGGATCTACTTGTAGGTCTGGATACCAGTGATGACGCTGGGGTATATCGATTAAGTGATGATCTAGCGTTAGTGCAAACTGTTGATTTTTTCACGCCGATCGTGGACGACCCTTATTCCTTTGGGCAAATTGCAGCAGCTAATGCGTTAAGTGATATTTATGCTATGGGCGGCAAGCCGCTTACAGTGCTTAATATTGTGGCCTTCCCTATTTCTGTTTTGGACAAAAGCATTCTCGGTGACATTTTGCGCGGTGCAGCAGAAAAAGTGCAGGAAGCAGGAGCAACGCTTGTGGGCGGACATTCCATCGACGATAAAGAGCCTAAATTTGGATTGGCCGTTACGGGCCTTGTGCATCCGGACAAAGTAAGAACGAATGCAGGTGCGCAGGCAGGAGACAAGCTGATTTTGACTAAACCTATCGGTGTGGGCATCTTAACGACTTCTATTAAAAAGGATCAGCTATCCCCAGAAGAAACTACACGCCTTACGACAGTCATGTCTACACTGAATAAAAAAGCGGCAGAAATCATGGAGCCCTATGATGTACATGCTTGTACAGATGTTACCGGATTCGGGTTGCTTGGACATGCCTCGGAAATGGCAAAAGGGAGCAATCACGGACTGATTATTCGTCAAGGCGATGTACCGATGCTGCCAAGAGTAAGAGAGCTCGCGGAGCAGGGCTTTGTTCCAGGCGGCACTAAGAATAACTTTGCTCATTTGGAGGGCAGTATTCTTTATCCGGAAGAGATGGACCAATTAAGCCGCTATATTCTGTGTGATGCTGTGACTTCCGGTGGATTGCTGATCTCTGTTGCTCCTGAACAAAGTGAGGATTTGCTAAAAGAGTTAGTAGATGCAGGTGTAGAAGCAGCATTGATCGGAGAGGTAACGGAAGAGCATCCGGGTCAGATTGCAGTTATAGCTGCGCAATAACGCTGGAGTTCAGCTTAGAGGCGACCTAAGAAGTTAGCCACCAGAGGAGAGAGCGCATTGTTTCAGGATATTACATTGGAAGAACTAAGAGTGTTAAAGAATAAGAAGCAGATCACCGTTATCGACGTTCGATCTCCTTCTGAATATAAAGATGCAACGCTGCCGGATAGCTTGAATATTCCCTTTTTTGATGATGAGGAACGGGCTGAAGTAGGTACGTTGTATAAACAGACAAGTGTGCAGGCTGCGAAAGAACGCGGTTTGGAGATTGCTGCTGCGAAGCTACCTTCCTTTGTCAAAGAATTTGCTGCGATTCAAGGGGACAAGGCTGTATTCTGCTGGAGGGGAGGTATGCGCAGCCGTACAACTGCGACCGTACTTTCTTTAATGGATATTCACGCTTACCGATTGATTGGCGGCTATAAAGCTTACCGTAAATGGGTACTCGATGAACTGGAGTCCTATGAATTCAAGGCGAAGCCTTATGTCATTCATGGAAATACGGGTACAGGTAAAACAAACCTGCTGCACCGCCTGAAGGCACAGAGCTATCCTGTTTTGGATTTGGAAGGAATGGCAGGTCACCGCGGTTCTATCTTTGGCGAGATCGGACTTCATGCAAACAATCAAAAAACGTTCGATAGTCTTCTTATGGAGGAATTAATTAAGCTTGGGGATGCTCCTTATGTACTGTTTGAAGCGGAGAGCAAAAAGATTGGGAAGGTCGTAATGCCCCCATTCATGGCCGAGCAGAAGGAGATTGGAACACAAATTTGGATTGAGATGCCACTACAAGCCAGAGTGCAGCAAATCCTTGAGGATTATCGACCAGAAGAATATAAAGAACAGTGCATTTCAGCATTTCGAAGTATCAAATCGCGAATTCATATCCCCATTGCGGCGGAAATCGAGCGTTGCTTGCAAGCTGATATGTTCGGAGAGGCTGTTGCGCTGCTGTTAGAATACTACTATGATCCTAAATACGATTATACGTCTACTCAGTATGAAGGCATTGAGAGAGTTACCTTTAAGGTGAACAATTTGGATGAAGCTGAGGCTGCGGTAATCTCTTTTTTAAGTAATCAGAAGGTATAAGCTTTATGTATCGTAAAGTATGAGGGGTTTAGAGGAGGCTCGGCTTAACAAATGATCTATTTAGACTATAACGCTACAACACCTGTAGATAAGGAAGTAGCAGAGGTTATGATTCCTTATCTTTATGGTCATTTTGGCAATCCTTCAAGCAGTCATTCTTTGGGACAAAAAGCTAAAGTCGGAATCGAGCGAGCAAGAACACAGGTGGCTAATTTCCTGAATTGTACGCCGGGTGAGGTGCTTTTTACAAGCGGGGGCAGCGAGTCGAATAATACCGTCATCAAGGGCGTCGCCCAAACGTATCGACATAAAGGCAATCACATTATTGTGTCTGCTGTGGAGCATCCTGCGGTAATTAAACCGTGTCAGTATCTGGAGCAGTTGGGCTACACGATTACTTATGTACCTGTTGACGCGTATGGAACGGTGCAGGTAGATGATGTGAAAAATCAGCTTACAGACCAAACTATACTAGTCTCCATTATGCACTCTAATAACGAAACGGGCACGATTCAGCCGATCAAAGAAATAGCTGAGGTCTGCCATGAACGGGGTGTCCTTGTACATACCGATGCTTCGCAGTCCGCTGGAAAAGTAGAGCTTGATGTGGCTGAGTTAGGGGTGGATTTTCTAACGCTGGCAGGCCATAAATTATATGCGCCAAAAGGGATTGGAGCATTGTACATCCGAGAGGGCATTCACATCGAGCCATTAATTCACGGAGCAGGGCATGAGCAGGGGAGACGTGCCGGAACGGAAAACACCCCTTATATTATTGGATTAGGAAAAGCCTGTGAGCTTGCTTCGGACTCTGCATCCAGAGAGCGTGTGAAAGAAGTAGCGGATTATTTCTACGATAGATTGCAGAAGGCATTTGGCGACAGAATTCACCTGAATGGTCATAGGCATAAGCGATTGCCCAACACGCTTAACGTTAGTTTTCTTGGAGCGGTGGGTCACGAAGTGATTGCTTCGCTGGAAGATGTGGCTGCCTCAACAGGCTCAGCTTGTCATTCTGGAGAAACATTGATTTCACCTGTTCTAAAGGCAATGAATGTCTCAGCAAGTATTGGGCAGGGAGCGGTTCGTTTTAGTGTGGGACGGTATACGACTAAAGCGGAGATCGATGAGGTTATCGGTAAGCTGAAAGAGTATTTGTTGTGAGTGGATTGCCAGGGATAGCTAAGTTTGCTCAATAGCGTCTCTCCGGATCGAAAGATTAAGAAATTTTAATCGAATATTATAACAAAAGCATCTGTTACTCCTTTAGTGGGGAGGGCAGATGCTTTTGTTTGTGTTAGTGATTATACAATAGTAAAGCCTGCACTTGCATAACCAGTGACTGTATTTACAAGGGTAAGACCTGTAGCAGTGGCTGAGAATACCATAAGTAGACGTGTCTGCGGTGTTACAGCAAAATTGATACCATTCGTAATTCCGCTGACAAAAGTTCCTAAATTAATAGTACCAGTGATAGATGGAAGTGGTACTATTGCACCTGGAATAGGAGTAAATGTGTTATTTGGTGTGGCCGATTGGTACAATTGCGCTGTTACATTTATCGTAGTACCAAGAAGCGATAAAGCAATGGTATTACTGAAGTATGCAGCAATAGATGTTATCACTCCTGAACGAGGAACGGACATTGCAAAGTTGATAAGAGGTCCAAGAACAGTACCTGTCAAATCTATATTTCCACCAACAAGAGAAATGCCTGTGGCTGAACTTCCGAAGCCTATAAGGCTTGTTGTTCCCACCAAACCACCTAAAACCGTGGTCATAATAATTGGTCCACCAGATGCCAGTGGAATGATTGCGCCATCACCGGTTGCCCCAGTAACTCCTGTAACTCCGGTAACCCCCGTCGCACCAGTCGGACCAGCAAGTCCGGCAGTACCCGTAACCCCCGTAGCTCCAGCAAGCCCGGCAGTACCTGTCGCACCCGTCGGCCCAGCAATTCCAGCAGTACCTGTCGCACCCGTCGCGCCAGCCAGCCCCGCAGTACCTGTAGCACCTGTCGGTCCAGCAATTCCAGCTGTACCTGTAGCGCCTGTCAGTCCAGCAAGTCCGGCAGTACCTGTAGCGCCCGTCGGTCCAGGACCTGGAGGTCCCTGTATACCTTGCGCCCCAGTCGCACCCGTCGCGCCTGTCCCGCCAACACCATATTCTCCTTGAGGACCTTGAGGACCTTGAGGACCCTGAGGACCCTGCGCCCCTTGAGGTCCTTGCGGACCAGTCGCACCTGTTGCTCCACCAGCAATTAGTAAATAATCTGATGAACTACCTGGTGTTCCTTTGGGTCCGGCAACAGTAGCTATATAAGTGCTGCCATTAAAGGTTACTACTTGACCCGCTGGATATAATGGGCTTTGTGCCGGATTAAAGACTACAATACCTTGCAGCCCTGCACCAGTGGCTCCTTGTGGACCCTGAGGTCCTTGAGGCCCTTGGGGTCCCTGAGATCCTTGAGGCCCTTGAGGTCCTTGGGGTCCCTGAGGACCTTGTGGCCCCGTCGCACCTTTAATAGGTAAGCCAAGCGCTTGTGAAATAGAAGCTTGAATATGTCTGATTTGAATTACCAACTGATCTTTGCAATGAGGGTCAATCTTCGTGGCGAGGATAAAAGATAATAACTCGGCTAACAGCTGTTGAAGATTAGTACCCACGCTCACGACGGAGAAGGGACTGACCTCAGTAGATACAATAGTTATTTCTACTACAGAAAGAAGCTCCGTTCTAAAAGGGCTGCATATCCTAGCCTCATGCAAGAATTCCATGAGCTCTCTTAACACTCTTTGAAGATTGGAAATATGAAGTGTAGTGGGATTCGTAAGTGCGGGAGGTACCACTATAGCAAGCTCTGTGACTATTTTTAATAGTGCAGCACACTCTCTTTTTCTAACAGGACTGCTTATTCTTCCTTGTTTGTTTAGGATAGCGTCACCTTTGAATGGTCTATGATAATGATCCGACATGCTTCTGTATCTCCTCCTTGAGCTTCTCCTTTTCATACCTTTAAAAATTGGGAACCTGCCCAATCAGCATATTCAGAGAAGCTGAAGTTGTTACAGTAATCGCTCTGGAAGTCAATACACATGAACCTACATTAAAAAGGCAAGCCACCGCTAATACAGTAGCCTGCCTTTTTTTGATAGAGTAGTTTAGTAGTGTTATTGATCTGTACTCCGTTCGCATTCTCACTCAGCCTTCAGTTTTATGAACGAGTATTAGAACGCCTGTATTCCATCGGCGTGATGCTGAAGTTGCGTTTGAACATCCGATGGAGATAAGAACTGCTCGTGAAACCGGTCATTTCAGCAATATCCGATACGGACAGATCGCTCTCTTTCAAGAGGCGACATACTTCCTGCATTCGTACATCCATGATGACATCCACAATAGCTGTCATTGTTTGCTGCTTATAAAGACGGCTGACATATATAGGTGACAGGTTAAGCTCATCAGCAATCTGGTTCAGGCCCAGGCTGGGGTCCGTGTAAGATTGATTGATTTTTTGGTTAATTTGACGGATCAGATCACTTTGCTTAGAGCTACGTTTATCGACCTGTAATTCCTGAATATCATCGAAGAGTTGGTAAAAAGCTTCTTCAAGCTCCTTCATCGTCTCGTAATTCTCAAGTGAAGGTATCTTGAGGATATCTTCCACAGATGTAGAGCTGAGCTTTTTGATATTATCGATGATTCTCTTAATCGTTAGCGTCACCCTGGATAGCGTTAGTTCTAGTACATGGTAGGGGTATTGGTCCAATTCGCGCACGATGTCAGAGAAATGGCTACGAGCTTCGTCTGTTCTACTACTGGTGAGGGCATCGACCAGCTTTTTCTCGTTATCCGCAGGGTAAGAGTATAGGTTATTCTGCAATTCGTTAATCTTCTCCGCGTTGATTAGGCAACCATGCCCATAAAAAAGTCTATGTTTAGAAGCTTCTTTGGCCTGGTTATATAGGCGGTTCAATCGATCTGGATTATCACTAACGGGACTGTACACTAGCGATAATCCTATTTTCAGATAATCGCAGCAAGCCACACGGATTTGCCTTAGCAACACTTCGATTAATTCCGAATCGAGATGTTCAGTGGACGTCATACTGCTAAGCAGCATAACAACACTATCATCGTTCATATCTACGCTTTCCACTTGATAAGTCTGACCGCAAATTTCCGAAGCGATATTCATGATCGCGAACTTGTATGCTAGTAGATAAGCACCTCGCTCTTGTCGCAGGGTATTGTATTCATCAATACGCAGCAATACAAGCCGATAACCTTCGTTTAAGTTGAAAGCAATACTTAGTTGCTCGAAATCACTAGGCCGACTGCTGTGGGGGGCTTTTATACCGAGCACAAGATTACGTAATGAATTCTGTCTAATCGTAAACATACTGTTGCGCTTGTCAGCTTCAAGGCTATTCATTCGGCTTACAATGGAATCAATAGGAAGGTAGAGGCGTTTGGACAGCATTCTAGAAATGATAAGTCCGAATATTAAAATAATCAAAGAAATCAGTAGTGTTGTATTACGGATTTGCTTAGTCTGTTCTGTGATTACATCATAAGGAGTGATGCGAACATACTGCCAACCAAGAGAATCTGGTGAAGTATAGGACACTAATGATTTCTGGCCTTTAAAAGGAGCTGTGAAATAACCTGCGGAGCGGGTTTTAACTTTATTCTCTATCCAACTGCTTTCATCCCCCGAGAGCTTCTCCAATGTCAGCTTGTTCCCCGATAGAAACCGATCTTGGTCATCAAGAAGATAAGTATTACCACTACCGGCGGTATTGCTGTTAGCCAACTCCTTGTTTATCCAAGCTGCTGATATATTAACAATAACTGCAGAATTGATGGCACGGTCCCAGTTGATCGCATCATAGCAGAGATAAGTATAGACAGCGATAGCTTCTGATTTGGGTTCGCCGATGGAATAGGTGCGTGGGATCGGAGTGAATGTTTTGTAATCCTGATAATGATTCAACATTTGTATGATTTCAGTGTCCTCTAACTCTCCTGTGGAGTACACACCATTCTGCCCTTGCGCCGCTGAGATATATATAGTGTCATTATTCGGATTATAAACATAGATGGATTCAATGTATGGCATGGAGTTCAGATAGTTTCCGAGATCCGACATTGCAGCCGTAACCTCGTAAATGGAAGGTTTGTTGTAGAACAACAGATGGGAAATAGTGGAGGTCCTGTATAGCTGAAATGAAAGCGTTTGAGCTACTTCAGCCATGTTGACTACTTTTTTGCCAGTCTGAGTTAGATCTTTTAGATCGGAACGGAAGGTCTGAGTCTTTTCGACGCCGATGTAGTATGTATAGTACACGATTGTAGAGACCAGAAGAGTTAACGAAATACATAGTGTAATCGTTGTTAGCAGCTTGCCATACAGCAGTCTTTTTCTCCGTATATCATTATTCTTCATAATAGCCCTCCCCCGAAATATATGCGGCTTATTGGATAAGGCTCTGGATGAACTCTAGATATGAAGTCCTCTTATTATAATTGCCCTAGAGTGAACAGAACAGTGGAGTAACACTAGAATGTTGTATTTTACCAATATATAGCTGTGAAGAAAATAAATATTTGTGCACTTATCATCATTATTTTCGGGATATTCGAGTGCATTCCCCTATGTACACTGGCATTAACACTATTCATCGTTTCTTCATAAACATCCTTATTGTTCAACAGCGATTTCTCCAGTTTGTGCAGGAAAGCTATGAAGCTTCACTTCTGTGTTCAAAAGAACCACCCTATAGTGGAATTATGCAGTTTCTACATTAAAGGGAGTGAGAGACCTTGAGCCAAACCTCATCCAAAGGAATCTCAACCGTCGAACTTGGCATCCAGGCCGATGGAAGAGCACGCTTACGGACGACAAGAAAGAAGAAGGGATTTATTTATGAACTGATACACAATCGGATGATGTTTCTGATGCTGCTGCCCACCTTGATCTTTTTCTTAGTGAATTCTTATTTTCCAATGGTAGGTATCTATTATGCGTTCACTCAATTTGACTTCAACAGCAGTATGTTTAATTCCAAGTTCGTCGGCTTGCAGAATTTCGAGTTTCTCTGGAGATCCGGCACACTGGTGAAGCTGACGATGAACACGATAGGTTACAACATCGCTTTTATTGTACTTGGGAATGTACTGGCGATTGCTTGTGCGATTCTCTTAAGTGAACTGAATGGGAAATGGTTTAAAAAGATTAGCCAATCGATAATGTTTCTACCATATTTCGTATCCTTCGTCATTCTAAGTGTTATTGTCTACAACCTGTTCAATTATGACAGCGGTTTCTTAAATACAATGCTTACACAATTTGGGCTTGATCCGGTGGACGTTTACAGCAAACCCTGGGCTTGGATTTTTCTAATTATTATCTTCTATCTATGGAAGAATCTCGGTTATAGCATGGTTATCTATCTAGCAGCGATTACAGGGATCAGTGATGAATATTATGAAGCGGCTAAGATCGATGGCGCTAATATTTTTCAACGGATTTGGTATATTACAGTGCCAATGCTGAAATCAACCTTTGTGGTGCTGCTGCTCTTTGCGCTCGGAAGTATTATGAAAGGGCAGTTTGATCTGTTCTATCAATTAATAGGAAACAACGGGCTTCTCTATAATACGACGGATATTCTCGATACCTACGTCTATCGCTCGCTTAAAGTAACGTTTGATGTGGGCATGGCTACTGCTGCCGGGGTCTATCAGTCCTTGTTCGGTTTTGTCCTCATCATGACGGTTAACTATATTATTCGCAAAATAAATGATGACTACGCCCTGTTCTAGGAGGACAAGAAATGAAAATTCAAAAGGATAAATATACACGGATGCTTCATGCAATCGCCTATGTGGTCATCATTGGACTGTCGGTTGCTTGCCTGCTGCCCTTTCTGCTAATTATATCCGCATCATTAACCAGCAATGAATCTATTATCCGGGATGGCTATCATCTGATTCCGGGGCAGTTCTCTCTTGAAGGCTACAAGACGGTGTTCATTTTCCCGGATGAAGTACTGCGTGCTTACACGGTCACCATCGTCACCACTGTAGTGGGAACGACATTAGGACTCTTCTTCATGACGATGGCTGGTTATGTGCTGGCCCGCAAGGATTTCAAATACCGCAATACCTTTTCCTTCTATATATACTTTACGACCTTGTTTGGTGGAGGACTTGTTCCTTGGTACATCATGATTACTAAATACCTCGGTCTGCTGGATTCCTATGCTGTATTGGTGCTACCAGGCCTGATGACACCGTTCTTAATTATTTTAATGAAGAATTTCGTTAAATCAGCAGTCCCTGAGGAGCTATTTGATTCTGGGAAAATCGATGGGGCCGGTGATTTCAGAATCTACTGGCAGATCGTCCTCAAGCTCTCCATGCCAGGGATTGCTACAGTCGGATTGTTCCTTGCATTGTATTACTGGAATGACTGGTTCACATCTTCACTGTTCATTAATGATACCCATAAATATCAACTGCAGTTCTATCTGTACAATGTTATCAATTCAGCGCAGTTCATTGCACAGATGGGCGCTGGAACTGGGGTGTCTCTGGCTACAGAAGTCCCTGCTGAGTCTACCAAAATGGCCATGGCGATTGTTGTGACTGGACCAATTCTATTTCTGTATCCATTCGTTCAGCGTTACTTCGTCAAAGGGTTGACCATCGGAGCTGTAAAAGGTTAGAACCGTAACCTTACCCCTACCCGGGTTTAGGTAAAGTCGGCTAACATAGAAGCATAGTGAAAAGGGAGGATTCAGATGAATAAGCTACGGGGCAAAAGCATGTCTATTCTGCTCACGTCAGTACTGAGCTTGGCTCTACTGGCAGGCTGTGGGGGGAATTCTAGTTCCACGAACGGGGAAAATGCAGCGGTAAAAGAGAGTACTAGCGGCGGGAATACGGCTCAGAGCACCAATGCTGAGACTGAGGAGAAGTCGGGGCTGGATACATCGAAGAAGGTAGAGCTGCAGTTTTATATGCTGGGCGATGCCCCGAAGGATCTTTCGAGCGTTGAAGCGGAAATTAACAAGATGGCTGAAGAGGATCTGAATGCAACCGTTAAATTCAACTATACAACTTGGACAGACTGGGATCAGAAGTACAAATTGCTACTATCTTCTGGACAATCGATTGATTTGATTTTTACTGCGGATTGGACACAGTATCAAGCTTATGCTAAAAAAGGAGCTTTTTTGGCTATAGATGATTTGCTGCCGACGGCTGCTCCAGCGCTCCAGCAATTTGTACCGCAGGATATGTGGGATGCAGTTAAGATTGATGGCAAGATTTACACTGTACCCGCGACCTATAAGGAATATGTAACTAACGGTTTCGTATGGCGTGAGGATCTGCGTAAGAAATACAATCTGCCTGAGCCAACAGATCTGGCCAGCTATGAGGCTTATATGGAAGGGATCAAGAAGAATGAACCGAAGATGTCGCCGGCATCCTTTAACAGTGATGTGAGGGGTAATCTGCATGATGTCTACACTACACTTACCGCGATGGTCGGAAGTCCGCTGCCTTATGGTATCGGAATCAAGTACAGCGATCCTTCGAAGGCTTATCTTTACTGGGGCTCGGAGGAACATAAAGAAGAACTGCTGACCATGAGACGTTGGCAGGAAAAAGGCCTAATCTCCAAAAATGTATTGAACGTGAAGGACACTCTTCAGGCTCCGGTTATTGCGGGTAAAGCGGCATCCATATTCGGTGATAACCCGACTCGCTTCAACGATACGCTGATGAAAGTTAAAGCAGCTCATCCAGATTGGGAGTTGGGTTACTATCCTTATGGTCAAACAATCGGTTACGCAACACCGGTGCATCCTATTCATAATGGATTTGCTATTCCGAAGGGCAGCAAGAACCCGGAACGTGCATTAGCCTTTTATGAGAAGATGGTTTTGGATAAACGTTATAACCAGCTGACACAATACGGTGTTGAGGGAAAAAATTATAAGGTTGATGCAAACGGCTATTATGAGCTTATTGGAGATGCTTCTACGAACGGCTTCACTCGTGAAGGGATGAACGGCTGGGCATGGCGGAACCCGGAATTTATGTTATTCGACAAATCCTATGATGGCG
This sequence comes from Paenibacillus sp. FSL R5-0475, assembly GCF_038004585.1. NCBI lineage: Bacteria > Bacillati > Bacillota > Bacilli > Caryophanales > Paenibacillaceae > Paenibacillus > Paenibacillus sp. FSL R5-0475. Next base: position 4,483,982 of record NZ_JBBORK010000001.1, on the reverse strand, counting down.
TCAAAGAGATTTTCGCTGAGCTTGATAAGATTCAGAAGCCGGATATCTTCACAGGATTTGCAGAAGATTACACCTCTTATCAGGCTGAAAAAGCGGCGCTGGAACAGGTAGAAAAGCAATACCTGTATCCGCTGCAAGCCGGATTGGTAGAGGATGTTGATGCGGGTCTAGCTACCTTTATGGAGAAGGCTAAGCAAGCCGGCCTTGAGAAAATTCAGGCGGAATATATCAAGCAATGGAATGCTTACGTACAGGGGAAGGGTCTGTAATAAAAAGAGCAAGGGATGTTCCTTAAGCCATAAAGGCGGGGAGCATCCCTTTTTTGTATTTTAGGAGACTACGAGAAGCGCTGGCGGAATTCCCGCGGAGTGGTTCCCTCAATACGGACGAAGCTGGAGCTGAAGTAAGGCGCTTGATTGAAGCCGACCTCCTCGGCGATCCGGGCAATCGTGTAACTGGTCTGCATCAGCAATAGCTTGCTCTGCTGAATTCGGTAGTGCAGCAGGTAATCCATAGGTGCACAGCCGTATTCCTTTTTCATGCAACGAGCGATATATACAGGATGAAAGTTCAGGTTCTCCCCTAGCTGCTGTGCTGTGATACGTTCACGGAAATGACTACGCAAGTAGGAGGCAGCTTGCTCTGCACATATTTTGGAGGGAGAGGGACGCTCATGGCGCAGAGAGGCAGATAATTGCTGGAGAACCTCTTGGAATAGCAGCTGCTGCTGAAATGGAGTATCGCTCAAATGGGAATTAGGCGCTAGTTGATTCAGCTGCGAGAGCAGTTCTTCCATCTTGGACGGTTGCAGCAGAGAGGTATATTGGGGCAGCTGTAAGGTAAAAGTGCGTATATTAAATTCGTCTGAATGAAGAGGATGCTCCACTCTGTTGTGTTCTGTCTCTGGTGCTGTAGCCGTAACCTCGGAGATATTCCAATCGCCCACTGTCTGAAAATGCAGCCAGTAATAAGAGGTGTGTTCCTTGCAGCTGTCCGTACTGAAATGATGGCTATCTGGACGAAGAAGCAGTGCCTGACCTGCACGTACCTGAAAGGTAAGACCTCCTTCATTCATATATAGGCAGCCCTGCTTGACTACAAGTAAGTCAAATACCTTGATATTGTGGCGGCTCATGTGGTAATGCCCTGGTGAGAAGGTGTGCAATCCACTTACGATATAATAGGGCATTGGCGGGACGGTGAAATTAATAATGTTCATGGAGAGATCTCCTTTTATGAGGTTGAAATAATGAAATTATTGGTTTGAAATCTGTACCATCACCAAAATTATATCATCTATAATTTAGTCTGACCTAAAGAAAAAATATGCTGTTTCATAGGTCCAGTATGCATGTTTGGTTTAAGGGGAGGTTTATTTAGTGAAAAAAGAAAGACAGGGCTTTGGACTATGGGTATTGGCTTGGCCTATATTTATAGAGGTGTTTCTTCAGACCCTGCTAGGTACGGTAGATACACTCATGGTCAGCCGTATTTCAGACGATGCAGTCGCCGTAGTCGGCATTTCAAATCAATTGTTCGGTGCGTTGACCACACTTTTTACCACCTTTGCGGGCGGGGCGGGGATCCTAATCGCGCAAAGAATGGGTTCAAAACGATTCAGCGAAGCGCGTACGATTGCAATTATGGGCGTATCGGTTAGTCTCATTCTTGGTATTGTCGTGAGTATCATCCTGTTCTTCTATGCGGGTCCAATAGCGGGGATTCTAAATATATCGCCTGAGCTATTATCACTGTCCAATATCTATATCTCGTATGTCGGTGGCGGTCTGTTTTTGGTGGGGATGATTGCTTCCCTTGGAACAGCGATTCGTAATACAGGGAACACCAGAGGACCAATGTACACAGGGGTCATCATAAATGTCATTCACATTATTCTGAACTATACCTTTATATTCGGGATGTTCGGTCTGCCACAGCTAGGGCTTGCGGGAATCGCAATCTCAAGTATTATCAGTAGACTGGTCGGTGTGATCATGCTGTATACCATGTTTAGAGGTTCCTTCGAGATTAAGATTAGACTTAGGGATTTCCGTATATTCAACGGCAAGCTATTCAAGGAAATTATAAGGATTGCTTGGCCTCTAGGGATTAATTCTTCCTGCTGGGTGTTCTCTCAGTTGATTGTCTATTCCTTTCTAGCCGCACTGGGGGCTGAAGCGTTAGCCGCACGGACTTATCTCAATACCTTAGAGTCCTTTTGCTTCACGTTAGGGTATGCAATCGCGCTGGCTGGACAGATACAGATCGCGCATTTGTTCGGGGCGGGGAAGCTGAAGGAGGCTTATCGTAGTGCATATCGCACGCTGTATATCGGCTTGGCTATTGTATCAGCGAACATGTTACTGCTATTTCTTTTCGGCAGGAATCTACTAGGTTATTTTACTTCCGACCCGCGGATTATTGCGATTGGGATTTCCCTACTGGCCCTAAATCTCCTACTGCAACCTTGCAAAATGTTGAATATGGGCATGGGTAATGCGCTGAACGCCATCGGCGATACCCGTTATACGATGTATACTTCCATCGTGTCTATGTCCATTATTGGAGTGGGATGTTCTTACTGGTTTGGAATCAGCTTAGGCTGGGGGCTCACAGGGATCTACTGCTGTATGATTGCTGATGAATTTGTGCGGGGGATGCTTGTTCTAATGCGCTGGAGAGGGAGGAAAGTTATCCGTCAGGCGGATATCGGTTTGAGTGAAGGGAATGCCTCACTACATGGAGCCGGGAAAAGAAGTACTTCGTTAACTATATGAGCGGGACTCTATAAGCCGACCATGGTGGGCAATGGAGTGTAATGATGTCTTTTTGCACCAATAGCAATAGTGTCTCTGGGGTCCGATAGTTGCCCAAAAGAGCCATTTTTTCGAAAATAGCGACTCTGGAGTCCAATAGAAAGTTTGAGAACTGCAAGTAACATCGAGCGACAACAAACATCAAGCATTCCAAGCACCACTGAGCACCTTAAGTGCGCCCAGCACCAATCCCCATCTGCTGCGCAATCGCCCACCGAGCTGTGGGTGTTGGGGGATGTTTTTGGAGAGAGGCTACCCATGAGTAAATAATTACTTAAGGGTTAGCCTCTTTTTTGTGCGAGTATAAAATTTAAGTTTGATGGTTCTGAAATTTGATTATTCATTCATATAGAATTTGATTCTATGATATAAATGAGTTAGCCTTTAGAGCATAGGTACCTGTTTTATGAATACATACTACTGAAGGGTTTGAGGAAAATGCCGTTAAAATGGAGAGGCTTGACGATCCTAACACTGCTCTTAATGATGATACTAATATCGGGATGTTCTAATGGTACCGTTCACGTCACGGTGAATAAGAATCAAAGCGTAGATTTAGCAATGAATGTGAAATTGGATTCCCGAACAGAAGCATTGATCAGCGATAAAATGGAGAAGAGTCTGACAGATAAATTGAAGGAGGAAGGGATTCAGCTAGAAAAACGACAAGAAGGTAAGTCTACAGTCTATGAAATCCAGAAAAATTACGCTTCATTTGAGGATATAGGTTCAACCTCTATGGGGCTGGATATTGTGGATCTACAGCTCGTTACTAAAAAGAATTTGTTATATACCACGTATGATGTTGAGGCACAGCCTCAATTTAATAGTTATATGGATACCATTATGGATAACATGGGGACATTGAGTTTATCAAAGCCGATTATTCGGGCGGTGCTGAAAAACTTGGCATTTGATTTTATACTAACGTTGCCAATAGATCTAATTGGTGATAATAATGCAGCTGTTGATGAAGGCAGAACACTTACCTGGAATGTTTCCCTGGGGGATACGGAGCCGATCAAAATGCAGCTTTATGTGCCAAATGTATGGAATATAGTGATTGTGTTAATCATCCTAGTGGTGGTGATCATTGCTGCGATTCTATTTTTCGTCAGAAAAAGAAAACACCGTAAAGTAAATCGTGCTTAAGTGGTTCGAGATATGTATTGATAGTGCCGGGAAGCCATGCTGCTTTACCGGCTTTCTTTACTTTATAGCAGGTGTAGAGTTATAATTAGTACCAAGTACTAATATCAGATACTAAATGAAGAGGTGATTGGAATGACAGGTGCAAAAATTACAGCTATCGGAACTTATGTCCCGGAAAAAAGACTGACGAATGCCGATCTTGAGCAGATGGTGGATACTGATAATGAGTGGATTGTGGGGCGGACTGGAATTCGTGAACGCAGAATTAGTCGGCAGGATGAATACACAAGCGATTTATGTGTAGCCGCAGTACAGGATCTAATGAAACGTTATGGAAAAAGCGTTGAGGATGTGGATATGGTCCTAGTAGCTACTAGTACACCTGATTTTTCCTTTCCCTCAGTAGCTTCTTTGATTCAAGATCGCTTAAATATTCCGCAGACTGCTGGAGCTATGGATTTGAGTGCAGCCTGTGCGGGTTTTGTATATGCACTTCATACGGCTCATAGCTATGTTGCTTCAGGGATGCACCGTAAGGTTCTAGTGATTGGTGCGGATACGATCTCCAAGATTACAGATTACACTGATCGCAGTACATGTATCCTTTTTGGTGATGGGGCCGGTGCAGTGCTTGTGGAGAGTGATAAGCAATCGACGGGATTTTTAGGTTTTCAGCTAGCTAGTGATGGCAGCGGCGCGCATCATGTGTATCGCACGGGTCTAGCCCATACGGTGAATAATATTGAACTGGTAGATACACAGATGCTCGTACAGAACGGACGCGAGGTATTTCGTTGGGCGGTCAGAACCGTTCCTCTCGGTGTACAGCAGCTGCTTGAAAAAGCAGAAGTGGGTCTGGAGCAAATCGATTGGTTTATTCCACACAGCGCAAATATGAGAATGATTGAGCCGATTTGCGAGCGTATGAACTATCCGATGGAGCAAGTGCTGCATAGTCTTGTGAATTTTGGCAATACTTCTGCCGCGACAATTCCCTTAGCTCTTGATTTGGGCATTCGTGAAGGCAAAGTAAAGAACGGGCACAAGATTCTGATGTATGGCTTTGGTGCGGGGCTGACGCAGGCCGGTCAACTGGTAGAGCTGAACTTGGATGAGCAAGTAGGGGAGCCAACTTTATTGTGAGTTGTTCAGGTAAACATAAATAATAAAACATTGTTAAAGCAACGACCGTTTCTCGGTATTTTTTCGAGGAACGGTCGTTTTTGTTTCATTACTAAAAGTATTTTTGGGCATATATTATGCATGTATTAGGCTACTGTTGTGATCATATTCGGCTAATGATATGCAGATGTTATTCGTTTATTAGGCATCTTTTGGTATTGAGTTAGGCGTTTTGACCCATATCACAGCCTTTGGATGCATCTTTTGAAGTTTACAGATATTTAATGCTAGGCAAATAATCCATACCTACAATAAACACAGCAGACCCCAGTCTACCAAAAAAAATAGTATGGTATGTACTTTGAATAGGATGAAGAAAGGAGGAGTTATCGAATATATCCGAGATAAGGGTAGTTAGCTCTTTTGTCGATGGAGAGTTCTCATGGGATTCAAAACTATAAAATAATGCTTGGGAGAGATGATTTTGTTCAGAAAAGGTAGGAAATTTGTTGCATTATTACTGGCACTTACAGTGATTGGTTCCACGATGCCGAATATCACCCCTGTGTTTGCAGCTGAAGAATCTGAGATTCTATCTGTAGATCAACCAACGACTTCTGTACCCACCGGCCGATATGAAGAAGCGCAGACGATCCACCTCACAACTGCAACGCAGAATGCTGACATTTACTATACACTCGACGGCACACTTCCGGATGTTCATAGTTTAAAATATAACGCGCCGATCTCGATTTCCAAAACAACGAATTTGTCTGCCATTACGATCAAAGATGGTGTAGCTAGTAAAGGAGTAACCTTCTCTTATATCATCAAGACCAAAGAAAAGCCGTTGCTCCAGTTTGTAGCGATGTCTGACGTACATGTAGGCTCACATGCTTCAGCAGATGCACGTTACACCCAATTCTTTGATACGATAGGGTCAATTTTCCCGAACCCGGATGCGATACTCGTCGTTGGCGATATGATTAATGATAATGGGAACGACAAGCCTAATGATCATGTGATGGTTCGGGAAATTTTTGAGCAAAATTTAGCTAGAAAGCAGTGGAATAACACCCAGATCCGAATGGCTATAGGTAACCACGATTCCACAGTTGCTAAAGTCAACGAACATTATCCCACGGACTGGTTTACAAACCAGCCGAATGGCTATTATGAATCTGAAATCGGTGGCTATCATTTCTTATTTTTAAACGGGAACAACTACAACTCAGATACAGGTCAGCGTAATTGGCTAAAGGGTAGACTTGCAGAGCTCACAGCTGATCCGAAGAATCAGAATACCCCCATCTTCGTGAATGTGCACCAACCTATATCGAATACGGTAATGGATGGGCAACAGGCATCGAATCCTAATCTTTATACGGATCTCAAAGACTATCCTCAAGTGATTACCTTCTCCGGACATTCCCATCTGAATATTAGTGATGATCGCTCCATTTACCAGAAGGATTTCACTTCAGTTAACCTTGGCTCCATGTCTTACATTGAATCCGATCGCGGTTACTCCCAAGTGACTAAGAAGGGACTTGAAGGACGTTTTGAATTTCCTGTCAGTCAGGCCGACTTCGTTGAGGTATATGCGGATCGGGTTGAAGTGGATCGGATTGCGTTTAACGCAGATCCTGGAGATATCTACACAGACGGTAAGTGGACGGCTGAGCCGCAGCCTCCATTCAACAGTGCGGGTACAGTTGCTGGAGATAAGTGGGTCATTCAGCTAAAAGGCTCGACGAATGAAGCTATTAAGAGCAATTTCAAGTACACGACGGCTAACCGTAATAAGGTTGCTCCTGTATTCAATAGTGAGCTCGACATAACGAATCAGGATACGGTACCTTTACTTTCCTTTAAGCAAGCGAAAGATGATCAATCTATGCATCATTATGAAATCAATGTCATCGATAAAAGATCCGGAGTTAGCAGCAAATCTGTGAATGTATTCTCTGACTATTACTTTTCCCCGATTCCGAATGCAATGAATATTCCACTCGAAGGACTTGCGCCTCAAACTTCATACATTGTTCAAGTGACAGCTGTTGATGCCTACGGGAATCGCTCTGCAACGCTAGAGCAATCGTTCACAGCCGGCAATGAAGCACCTGAACTGACGCCAATTGATCCATCGACCATGTGGAAGGATCTAGTGGTCGATATGAAATTGGATGGTAACCTATCCGATGAAGCTAAAGACGTGACAGGGCTTGCAAGTCTAGCAGGCAATGTAACGTATGTCGATGGTAAATCCAATAAAGCTGCGCTCATTGCAGCGGGTAATAGTAATTATATTGATTTGGGCAAGCGTGATGATTTGAAATTCGGAGCAGGAAGCTTCACCGTGTCTTTCTGGCACAAAGGCAATCTTTCCGGGGATCAGACTATCCTTTCCAATAAAAACTGGAATAGTGGCGGTAATCTAGGTTGGTATATTGGACCTGCCTCCACCAATGGTATGACCTTAAATATTAGTGATGGAACGAAAAGAGCGGATATTACAGCATCAAGTGTAGGAACGGAGTGGCATCTCTTTACCATTACGGCGGACAGAACAAACAACTTAGCAAAAGTTTATGTAGATGGGACGGAGAAAGCATCGGGGAGTATTGCCTCGCTTGGCACTCAAAGTGTAGACACAACCTTTAACACGCTGATTGGTGTGGATGGCAACAAAGGAAATGGCGGAGCAACGATTACCATAGATGATCTGAGAATCTGGAAGAGATCGCTCACTGCCACGGAAAATAAAGCATTGTCGGATTCCTATAAGGGTGTTCAGCTCTTTACCTTTGAACAGCTCACCACATTAATTCATGATGCTGCATCCTTCCAAATGAACAGCGATAAAGTCAGTGGTGTATCTTACCCGAAAGAACAGCTAGACGAGCTTGCGAAGCAAATTCAGAAAGCCAGACAACTGACGGCAAGTAATAGCCCAACCGAAATTGACCTTGCTTATGTCGAGCTTCAGTGGGTCTATAAAAAAATACAACAGGCAGCAATATATTCCTTTATTCCTAAGAACGCATTCACAATCGACTCCTTCAGTTCCTATGCGGACAATGAGAATGCCTATGCTGCGAACATCCTAGATAACGATACCGCTACGATTTGGCATTCCAAATGGCAGGAGACTGCAGCCTCATTTCCACATTGGGTGATTATCGACATGAAGGGTAGTAAGAACTTAACTGGTATTGGGCGCACTAGCCGCTTAAGTCAGACGGCTCTGGAATTTCCAAAGGATTTTGAACTCTACGCCTCGGATCAATTATCGGATTTGACCGATCCGGCGTACTTGAGCAATCCGGCGAATAAAGCGATCGGCACATTCCAGAAAACCTGGAAAGGCACGAGCTATCAAGACTTCAATATTTTGGATAAAGCGATACAAGGTAGATATGTGAAATTTGTTGTCACGAGCACCTATAACCCAACCGCTTTATTCACCAGTATGAGTGAAATCGATTTTACTGGTAGCTCAGTGCTCTCTGCGGATACACTTCTACAGATGTCCTTCGAGAATAATTTGGAGGATCAATCTGTAAATGCTATACCGGCAACACCGGTTAAAGATCCACAGTTCGTGAAAGGTCGCGTCGGACAAGCCTTGAGTATCGATTCCAAGAGCTCAGCGCTGCAATATGTTGATCTTGGCAAGCCAACAAGTCTGCAATTCGGTAAGGACAAGAACTTCTCGTTCGCATTTTGGGTTAAATCGCCTTCTGTCTCAGGAGACCCTGCGATTCTATCCAACAAAAATTGGGATTCCGGTGCAAATGTAGGTTATGCCTTAGCGCTGAAGGGAAGTGCACTCCAATGGAACTTTAATACATCCGGCGAATCGCGTGCAGATGCCCAAATTCCAAATGTTGTAGATGGCACCTGGCATCATATCGCCATATCGCATGATCGTGCTTCAGGGCGAGTTGATTTTTATAAAGATGGTGTTCCTGTAAATGTGACCAAAGTTAATGGCACGAACTATCAGGGTATAGCAAGCACCATGACCATTGCAGGTCGAACGGGTACGCTGGATACAGGATTGTCAACCATGATCGGAAATGATGGTACAGGCAATTACAGCAATGCGCTGCAAGTACAGCTTGATGAGCTTCATATGTATGGAAGAACATTAACCGCGCAGGAAGTTTCTAATATGTATAACAGTGCTCCACCGCTTGCTTCCATTGAGGATTTTTTTGGTTCATTAAATCTGATTGGAGCTAAGCACACGGTTCAAGGTACGCAATTCCGATATAATCTAGATTTGCGTACACCTGATATGACGACTAAAGTGGACAAAGCTGTCGTTGAGATAGCCTATGATCCAGAACAGTTCGAATTTGTCAGCGCATCTCGCGCAACGAAGACAGACGCTTCGATCCCTGGTATCGTTAGACTAGAACTACCAGGAGGTAATGTCTATAACATCGAGAATCCGCTGGAGTATGCAAAGTCCAGAATCTCGGAGCTCAAATTCAATACGCTTGGTGCTTCCGGCCAAGGCATCATTGAAGTTAAGCATGCGGATTTCTATACTGGATCAACAAAACTAACGATTAAGGCATTTGATTCGGCGCCTGCCGTTATTCAGCTCCATGCTAAAGCTTCCGAAGATCTAAATGCAGATGGTTATGTTACGATAGGTGACCTTTCACTTGCGAAAGGCATTTCGGATGAAGAGCTGGCAGATATGGCAGCCCAAGCCCAATACCAGCCCTATAAACGTGTAGTTGTCATCGGGATTGATGGTGGGGGTGTAGCGGTCTCCAAGGATGCGCCTTATTGGGAGACGCCTAGCTCCAAGAAAGAAAAGGTAGGTGATCGCCTGCAAATTCCAGCCATTCGGAACATTATCGAGCATGGAGCTATTAGCTATACGGCTAAAACTACTTTACCTTCCAGCTCATCTCCAAACTGGGGTTCGATGATTAATGGTGTTGGTTATGAAAAGCATGGTCTATATAATGACGATACCGCAGCTTACACATACAGTGAATCATGGGACTACCCAACGGTATTTAAAAAAATTAGGGAGGCATTGCCTGCTACTAAGCAAACGGTATTCTCCACCTGGAGCAACATCGTTCAGGGGCATATTGAACCTTCTGTTGGTGTCGAAGGTTATTCCCTAGGAGATGAAGCTGATGTAGCGGCGTTCACGCAATACGCTGCTAGCGGCAAAGCGAAAGATACCTCGTTAATTTTCTTCCAATTGGATGATATGGATGGGGCGGGCCATGGTGATGGATTCTATACGAAGTCGTATTATGAGCAAATAAAGAAGACGGATAAGAACATCCAGACCATCTATGATGCTTTAAAGAACAATCATTTGTTGGAAGACACGCTCATCCTCATGCTGCCTGACCATGGTGGGGGTAAAGAGAATGCAGACGGAACTTTGGGCATGGCAACAAGTCATGGGCAAGATGAGCCCCTTGCCACCACAATCTTCTTCGCGGCGAATGGTAGAACAGTAGCCACCGAAGACGGGAAGGAAAAATTATTGCAAGGTGGGAATACAAGAGACTTGGCTGCAACAGTTCTAACTGCACTTGGCCTGAACCCATCCATTGGAGATTCTCATGTCATTGACGGTATGTTCATACCTCAAACCGAACAGAAACAATCGGGTGCTGCGGACTTGCGATTCACAAAATTAGTTGATGCTGCTACACAAAAGGTTAACGGTTATGAAGTATCAATCAACAATGCGACTTCAGATGTGACAGCCATCGATTTGAATGTAGACTCCAGCAGTCTCATCTTCTCATCGATTGAACCGGCTCAACCTGGCGTTAAGATTGTGCGCAAAGAGACGGTTAATGGAATGACAAGAATCATTCTAACCTCAACGAATGGCATTCAAGCAGATGCTCCGATTCTTAAGCTACGAGTATCACCACAAGAAAAGGCTACTGCTGTACAAATTACGCAAGCGATGATTGCAGATGTGAAAGGGCATGAAACGATGCCGAATTTGACCACTGCAACTAAAGAAGTACAGATCTCTCAGGCAACACTAGTAGATCTTCAGGTAAACGGTCAATCGTTGATCGGCTTCACACCGGATCAAATGAACTATGCGATTCGTGTACCGAATAATGTTTCGGTCGCAGAGGTCACTTATAAGGTAGCAGATCCTTTACTAAGCGTTCATGTCATAGGTGGTAAATCTCTGCAAGTAGGCGAGAATCTGGTGGAAGTGCATGTCCAAGCTCCAGACGGCAGCTCGAATGTGTATACCATTATCGTCATCCGTGAGTCAGAATCCTTACCTAACCAAATTCTGCTGTCCGATCTACGAATGAATGGGGAAACTCTACCAGCTTTTGCACCTAGTACGTTGAACTATAACGTAATGGTTCCCTATAGTACGTCGGTAACGGATATTACCTATACGGCATACGATCCGACTAGCGTAGTTAAGATTACGGGTAGTGGAGCCCTTGAGGTTGGTAGGAACGTCGTGAAGGTTACCGTGACAGCTCAAGACGGATTACAAAATATTTATACGATCATCATTACGCGTCAGCCTGAAGCGGAGTCTTCAAGCAATGCAGATCTGGTAGATCTTCGCGTTAATGGAACTACGATTCGTGGATTTGCCTCTGGGCAATACAACTACGAACTGACTGTACCTTACTCGACAACCGTTACGCGAGTAACCTATACAGCAGCGGATCCTATGGCTACTGTATCGATAACAGGCAGTGGAGATTTACATGTCGGCACTAATATGATCACCGTAACTGTGACAGCTCAAGATGGAACCAAACAGATTTACACTATTGCTGTTATGCGCGAAAATGATACCTCGACAACACCACCAACGGGTGGGGGGAACCCAGGATCAAGCGTTACGCCGCCAGTGGTGGTGAAGCCGGAGCTGCCTGCAGGGGCGGTTGTTATCCCAGATGAACTTTTAACGAAGAGTGCTGAAGGAAACATCATCATGCAGCTTCAAGCGGATAAGAATCAAGTTATGATTCCGATCGATCAACTCGATCAGATCGGCAATAGGGATCTAGAGATTCAAGTGAATGGGGTTCGTGCCATTATGTCCTCCAAAGTATTGAACGAGCTTCGTAAGCTTCTGCCATCAACTGCGAAGACAGCAACAATACTTTTGAAGATGGAAGCCATTCAATCGAATCAACTTACAATAACTACACCGTATTCACGGGTTAGTGACATCATGGACTTCTCATTAATCATGTCAGATGAGTCTGGTAATAAATATTCACTGAAGCAATTCCCAGTACCCGTGAAGATAACACTACCGATTCTAAATGGAACCAATCCAGCTCTAGCGGGTATTTATCGTATTGAGGAAAATGGCAGCTTTACCTATCTAGGGGGGACGATGAATCCGTCCAAAACCAGTCTTACCGTAGATTTGAATCATTTTAGCCAATACGTTGTTCTTTCGTTCCAAAACAGCTATCGAGATGTACCTGAAAGTCACTGGGCATACAAGACTATTCAGGAACTATCTGCTAAACAAATTGTGAAGGGACAATCTGACTCTATGTTTAACCCATCGGGTTCCATCACAAGAGCAGAATATGCAGCGCTCCTCAGCAGAGCGCTTTCCTTAACTGCGAGTCGTCCGACTTCATTCCAAGATGTAGTCGCTGGATCGTGGTACGAAGAGGCGGTCAATGCAACCTTTGAAGCAGGTATTATTCAAGGCGTATCCGAGGATCGTTTTAACCCGAATCAACAGATTACCCGCGAGGAAATGGCAGCTATGCTGGTAAGAGCCTATGCATATCGTACGGGCGTTAAGCCGGAAGCAAGCTCATTCCATGCGACTAATGACAGCTCTAAAGTTAGTTCTTGGGCAGTAACCTATGTACAAGGTGCGCTAGAAGCTAAGCTTCTGACGGGTCATCAGGATGGTAACTTCCTTCCGCAATCGATGACAACCCGTGCCGAGGCAGCTCAGAGTATTTCAAATCTACTTGCGAAATTCTAAAATGAAATTGTAAGTTCCCTACATGAAAAATCCCCTCAAGTTAGACAATGCCTTAGACATCTTATCGAGGTCTGAGACGTTGTGAACTTTTGGGGATTTATTCATGTTATACCTTAAAATTTCAATTGGCTTCCGCAGGACTCGCGCACAACAAGCACTGGCTCCACAACAAATGAACCGCCACCTGACTGATTGTTAATCAAGTCATAGAGCATATGGGCAGCGAGGATACCAAGTCGTTGTTTGTTCTGACGGATGGTGGACAGTCTTGGTGTAGTATATTTGCAGGCTTCGATGTCATCACAGCCGATGATGGCGATATCCTCAGGAACCCGGAGGTCATGTTCTTTTAATGCACGGATGGCTCCTAAAGCCAGCAAATCAGAGGCAGCAAAAATGGCCTTTGGTAAACTGCCGCTTTGAATTAATTGTTGCATAGCCGTATACCCGCTGGACTCAAAGAAATCGTCGCCATGTACAAACCAACGCCGGTTCAAAGGGAGACCGAAACTTTCGATAGCTTTGGTATATCCTGATTCCCGTAGATTGGATATTTCTGAATCCGCGGCACTTCCTATAAAACCAAGCTCCCTATAACCAAGAAGGTAAAAATGCTCTACGACCTTAGAGGATATTTGGAAGTTATCTGACATAACAAAGCCTGACTTTTTCCCTTTTAGTTCGAGATCTACCCCGATACAAGGGATACTGCTCATGTCCAGATCGTGGATCGTTGGCTCCATCTTCTGTCCAGATATAATGACACAGCCATCCACATTAAAATGAACAGCGCGCGCGAAGTAATCTCCGCTGCTAATAAATTTTTCGTTAGAAAAGAAGATGAGATCGTATCCCAGTACACCCATCTGTTTCTTGAAGGAGTTTAATACCTCAACGAAAAAAGGGTGCGTAAATTCTACATTAAGCTCACCCGCAAAAATCACACCGATCAGATTCGATTTTTTGGTTGCAAGTGTCTTGGCGGAGTTGGATGGTGAATATCCAGTTTGCTCGATGATCTCTAGGACTCTTTTCTTGGTCTTTTCCGAAACATCGCTGTAATTATTCATAATTTTCGAAACGGTCGAGACAGAAACGCCTGCCATTTCGGCAATCATTTTGATATTCATATGTTGTATAAGCCACCCTCCGCTTAATAGTTGGAATATGGGGGAAAGACTGTAGTAGAGCGGTTATTTATGAGTTTTTTTGAATGGAGTGAAGAGTAAAACAGTTATTTTAAGTCTATTCTTATTGCCGAAACAAGTCAAACGGATATTTTAATACTGAGATATATTCCGAAAAAATAATGTAAAAAAATTCAAAATTATATCTTTACAAATATGGAAATCTAAGCAACAATAACATTGTCGAAACCGATTTCGATTCTTCGCTTGAATTACGAATATTACGAAATTCGAGGAGTGATGTTTAGGATGAAGAGGAATTTCACGGCAGCATTAGCTGCTATGCTCCTTGTCACCGGGCTGCTATCACCGGTTGGGAGCATGAATGCTTCAGCGGCAGAGCCATTAAAGGGAAACTCACCTGATTCAGCGGCAACGAAAGTGGAAAATGAAACAATCGATGTATTGAAAGCGTTTACGGATGTATCTCCAAGCCATTGGGCTGCAGGTCCATTACAGCGTTGGAGCGCAAATGGGATTATAAGTGGATATGACGATGGGTCGTTTCGACCGGGTAAGGAAGTCACAAAGGCAGAGTTCGCGGCTATTATGAATCGTATATTTAATTATCAGGAGCAATCGGATAAGCTTCCAGCGGATGTGCTGGCCACAGACTGGTATAAGAGTGATATTGCCAAAGGGATTACAGCTGGATATTTAAGCAGTGATAAGAATAACAATATTTATCCTTCACACGCTCTTTCGCGTGCTGAGGCGGCATTATCCTTGGAGAAAGTGTTTCGTTTCAATACGGACAAAAGTAGCGCAGCAGCATTCACTGATTTGAACGGAGTCAGTGATGAAACTGCGAAAGCGATAGCAGCCCTATCGGGTGCTGGCTTTATTAAAGGTTATCCTGGAGGTTTGTTTAAGCCTGAGGGCGGAATTACACGTGCAGAGCTTGCTCAGCTTGCTGATCGAATGGTTTCGGGACTCATCTTAAAATCTGGAGAGACTTCGCTTGGAACAGTAAAGGGCAATGTAATCATTAATCATGCCGATGTGGTTCTTAAAGATACTGTCATCCAAGGCAATCTTTATTTAACGGAGGGGATTGCCGAAGGGAATGCGAAGCTTGAAGGTGTAAAGGTAACAGGGACTACGTTTGTACGAGGTGGCGGTGAGCAGAGTATTGGCTTACACAATACTTCTCTTGGGCCGCTTCAAGTAGCCAAACCTAACGGCAAGGTTCGAATTTATACCAGCGGTTCAACAGCTGTGGGTACTGTGCAGCTGCAGTCCGGAGCAATCTTGGAAGAGAGTAGCGATCTTACGGGAGCAGGCTTTGGGGATGTTGAGATGAACGTCGTTCCTCATATTATCTCACTTCGAGGGATATTTGCAGCGGTTCGCTCGGCAGACTCAGCAGTCAGCGGTTCTTTGCTAAGAATCTCAGGAACTGTTGCCAGTCTTACGGTGGGCAGCTCAACGCAATTGACTCTGGAGAACAATGCACAGGTGGCCGCGTTAATCCTGACTGCGAGCGCTGGAGGCACAGCGATTCAAGGCAGCGGAAGCGTAACCTCAATAGATAACAAAGCCGATGGAGTAACGATTGGCGGCTCGCCATTAAAGAAAGGAAACACTAGTAAAACGACACTGCCAGTAGCAACTTCAGCCTCAAGCAGTTCTGGTAATGTTGGTCCAACACCAACCAATGATCCGTGGACGCTGGTTTGGGGAGATGAATTCAATGAAGGCACCATTGATCCTACGAAATGGACCTATGACCTTGGAGATGGTTCGCAATTTAACAATCCAGGTTGGGGCAACAACGAGAAACAATGGTATACAAATGATGAGAAGAACGCAAAGGTACAGGATGGTAATCTAGTGATTACTGCGCGTAAAGAAGCAGTAAGTGGTAAGGCGTACACTTCTTCACGACTTAAAACGAAAGGTCTTTTCAGTAAGAAATATGGGAAATTTGAGATTCGGGCAAAAGCGCCTACCGGAAAAGGGTACTGGCCAGCGATCTGGATGCTACCTGAGAACTACGAGTACGGGAATTGGGCTTCCTCTGGTGAGCTTGATATTATGGAGGGCTGGGGCAGCCGTCCTAATACGGTAGCGGGTACCATTCATTACGGCGGCGAATGGCCTAACAATGTATACTCTGGCAAAGAGTACGTGTTCCCGGAAGGCTCCACGATAGAACAATTCCATACGTACTCCATTGAGTGGGAACCGGGAGAAATTCGCTGGTATGTAGATGGTGAGCTGTTCTTGACCAAAAATGACTGGTACAGCATCAGCAATGGCCAGCCTGCGAATAATGCTTATCCAGCACCATTCAATCAGGAGTTCCACCTGCTGTTAAATCTGGCTGTTGGCGGCAACTTTGATGGTGATCCAACACCAGAAACCGTGTTTCCAAAATCAATGCAGGTTGATTATGTCAGAGTCTATGAACTGACAGGCCGTGAGTATCGTGAGCCGGTGCCAGTAACGCTGGAGAAGGAAGCTTACTTAGAAGGCTCAAAGCTAGTACTTCCTGACGGTAACCTTGTCTATAATAACAACTTCACGGAGCAGGTTCCGGGAGATACTGGGATGGGTATACCGAATACTTCACATTGGGTTTTGTTTAAAGAACCAGGAGCTGATGCTACAGTATCCACTGTATCGATTGGAGGACACAACTTCCTAAAGGTAAATATCAGTAATGCTGGAGGCAATGCGTATTCCGTTCAACCTCAAGCGATCGTATCCGTTGCTAAAGGTAGATTCTATAGGCTCAGCTTCGATGCCAAAACAGATGTGTCACGTAATATTAGTGTTAAATTAACGGGGGGAGAATCACGTGGCTTTGCGGCTTATTCTCCAGCGCTTAAGGCAGAGCTGACTTACGAGATGTCCCATTACGAAACGATGTTTCAAATGAAGGACAACTCTGACATTGCAGCACGGATAGAGTTCAATATGGGAACTAACGCTTCACCAGTTTGGTTAGGTAATGTCCGTCTGGAAGAGGTAGATAGTATTCCTTTTGATCATGATGGAATAAAAACACCGCTCGGTAGCGGTAATCATCTGTACAATGGCACTTTCGATCTTGGTGAGCCCAATCGGATGAGCTATTGGCACGTAGAAACAGCCAATGGTACAACGGCCGCCGCTAAAGTAGATGAAAAAGGCAAGCTGAATGTGAAAATTGGCGGCAGCGAAAGTGGCGAAGTTCGGTTGCTTCAGAAGGGAATTCAGCTCATACAGGGCCAAGATTATGAGCTTACCTTTAATGCTGCAATATCCTCTGCACGTACAGCCACAGTTCAACTTCTTGGAAAAGACGGCAGCGTACATGCACAGCAATCGGTTAACTTAGCCCAAGGTGAACAAGAAATAAAAGCCAGCTTCACCAACCTTACAGGTACAACAGATCATGAGGGACAATTCATATTACTTCTGAATGGTGCTGTGGATACAATCATCTTGGATAACTTCAAGTTGCTCCGTACGAGCTTTTATTATGATCCATCACTTGTCTACTACCCGCTGGTAAATGGTGAATTCAACGCTGAATTTTATGCCTGGGATCGTCTACTGACGGAGCAAGGCGGTCAGAGCAGTGCCACCGCTACAGAGAGTACAGCGAAGTTTAACATTACGAATACGGGAAGTCAGCCATATTCCGTGATGTTGTTTCAAAATAACTTGAAAGCTGCAAGCGGAATAGATTATGTGCTAGAGTTTGATGCCAGTTCAACCATTGCCCGAAAAATCGGTGTGAATGTTGAAAATGCGTCTTATCAGGCTTCATTTACAAAAATTGTAGAGCTCACACCAGCAACGAATCATTACACATTCGAATTCCGTCAAGGCAGTAAGGACACATTGTCACTTAAATTCCTGCTTGGAAAGGTTGAGGGAATTAGTATTCCTCAAAGCCATGATATTATCATCGATAATGTGAAATTTGAAATCAAAAATGCACCGGCCAAACCGCAGGAATTACTAAGCGATAGCAGCAATAACAGAGTTTCGCAGCCGATTGAGCTAACCTTCATAGACCATGAGGATTGGAGAAAGAAAATCATTGCAGTGAAGGTTAATGGTATAACACTTGAAACCGAACAGTACACCATTGAGCCTGGAAAAATCACAATCGATGCAGCAGTATTTCCATCCGAGGGCAGCTATACAATCACTGTAGAAGCTGACCATTACGCAAATGGATTTGTGCTTCAGACGATACTTGCTAACGATAACAATCTAGTCATAAATGGCTCGTTCGGCAGTGGTAGGACGGGTTGGTCCACATGGTCTGGAGAAGGTGGTGTTTCTGCGTTTGAGGTAAAGGATGGCGTGGCAGAAATCTTGATTACGTCAGCAGGATGGGAGGCGTGGCATACACAATTTTACCAAGAGGGTATCCCACTGGAAGGCGGAAAAACGTATGAGGTGAGCTTTAAGGCGAAATCAACGGTTCCGCGGCAGATCATCCTAGAATACTCCAATACTTCTGCAGCTTCCGCTCAAGCTAAGTTTGATATTACTGCCGATTGGGCAACGTATGGCGCACAATTTATGGTGTCCAACAGCAATCCGCTGAAGCTGAATTATCTGATCGGCAAATCGCTGGGCACTGATCCTACGGCTAACAGTACGCCACATACGATTTCTTTTGACGATATTGTGGTCCGGGAGGTACAAGGTGGTCCGCTAGTGAACCCACCAAGCGGTACGCTGGATAATGGAACCTTTGATGTGGATTCTAAAGGGTGGAGCCAGTATTTTGATGGAACTGGATCTGCTGCTGTAAAAGATGGGGAATTTGCGATAGATCTGACGGGCACAGGGCAAGCTGCCTACAGCGCACAAGTGGATTACGAAAACCTCAAGCTTGTTCAGGGAAAGACGTACACCTTGAAGTTTAAGGCCCGTTCTACGGTAAACCGTAATATTCAGGTAGCTGTGGAGCATAAAGGCGGGGACTACAACAAATATATGGAAGCTGAGCTTATAGCTTTGACCCAGAGTATGAAAGAATTCAGCTACACATTTACCATGAACGGTGCGACAGACGCAGGGGCTCATTTGGTATTTTTACTAGGGCTTATTGATGGAAACAGTACGGAGACGAATAATGAAATTAGTGCTGGCAGCACGATCTATTTGGATGATGTAAGCTTAATCGAAGGTTAAACGAAAAAAACGGCAGTGTTTTCCTTTTTACAGGAGCACTGTCGTTTTTTGTTTTGGAATTAAGATTCTTCTTTAGGGATAAATTCGAAGATCTTACCATTCTCAAAGGATTCTATTAATTTTAGCAACCAGCGGTAGTAATTAATGGATTCGGTAATCTTCTCTTCATCTGTATTTAAGAGCTGCATAAGTTTACTATCGTCACTATACTCTTTTTTCATATCGTTAATTTCTGCAAGTGATTTCGCTAGTGAAATCATATTTCCTTCGACGGCTTTTCTCCATTTAATAGAGAAGTAATCACTGAAATTCTGATGCCAGTCAGGCACAGTGGTAAACAGGTCTTTGCGAGTCCCTCTCCCCCAAACTTTATCGATCATTTTCAGATCTAGGAGGGTACGGACTCCCGTACTCATGGACGTTTTGCTCATTCCCATTGTTTTGCTAAGCTCGTCCAGTGTCACTGGACCTTGATTGAAATACATATAACCGTATAAATGCCCAATGGATAAAGTGATGCCGTATAGGTCCATATTTTTACCGATAGAGTCTATCACGCGTTCACGGGCCTTACTAATCTTCTCTATTTGTTCGGGTGTTAACCCTTCTAAATCGTTCATGATGTCCCTCCTGAGGAATAGGTCGATAGACTGCTGCAACCTTATACAATGTATTGTAATCAAATCCCCCTCCATAAGTAAAGAAATCATGAAGAAAGGAATTTGGTGTAAAACAGAGTATTCTATACATAAAGTACGTAAAGTTAAAACTGTACACTAAATTTTATCCGTATATGGTGTTTGCATGAATTTTCAATAGTCCGGTACACTACTATAAGTGAACTAAACCCGGATATATTTTCGGGAGAAGGAGGACGGCATGGCTATTATAGAGGTGAAAAAGCTAACCAAAGTATTCGGTCATGATGCGGGAAAGGCGATTCCATTATTAGAGCAAGGGTGGTCGAAGGAAAAGATCGCTCAGGAATTAAAGTTGACGGTCGGAGTCAACAAAGCCGAATTCAGCATTGAAGAAGGAGAAATATTCGTCATTATGGGATTGTCCGGCAGCGGTAAGTCAACGTTGGTTCGTTTGTTGAACCGTTTGATTGAGCCTACAGGGGGACAAGTCCTTTTTAAAGGAAAAGACGTTGTGAAAATGAACCCGGAGGAGCTTCGGCAATTTCGGCGCAAGAACATCGGCATGGTGTTTCAGAAGTTCGCATTGTTTCCACACCGGACGGTATTGGAGAATGCGGAATACGGACTTGAGGTTCAGGGCGTAGATAAAAAGAAGAGAACTGAACGGGCCATGGAGGCATTGCATCTAGTGGGTCTAAAGGGATGGGAGAACCATCGCCCAGATCAACTCAGCGGAGGGATGCAGCAGCGTGTGGGACTAGCAAGAGGACTTGCTAATGACCCAGATATCCTGCTCATGGACGAAGCTTTTAGTGCACTAGATCCGCTGATCCGTAAAGACATGCAGCAGGAGCTGCTGGAATTGCAGTCCAGAGTGAAGAAGACGATTGTGTTCATCACTCATGATCTAGACGAAGCCCTGCGGATTGGTGATCGGATTGCATTGATGAAAGACGGTGTTATCGTGCAGATTGGTACACCGGAAGAGATTCTCATTCAACCTGCCAATAAATATGTAGAGCGGTTCGTGGAGGATGTGGACTTGTCCAAGGTGCTAACAGCAGCTCATGTGATGCGGCAACCGGAAACGGTTAGACCTGAGCGTGGACCTCGGGTAGCACTTCAATTAATGCGTGATAGCGGCATATTCAGCTTGTATGTGGTAGACAAAGAAAACAAGCTCTTGGGTGTTATTACAGCTGAGGACGCAGCACAGGCACTAAAGGATAATAAATCCATCCTAGAGGTTACACGGCGGGAGATCCCTCGTGTATATCCAGAAACACTGCTCAATGATTTCTTTGAACTAATATCTGAGACACATTTGCCTGTAGCCGTCGTAGATGAAGCGGATAAATTAAAAGGCATTGTGATTAAGGGAGCCGTTCTTTCCGCACTCGCGGGTAACGCGGTACCGGAAGGAGAAGGATCTTAATGGACATTCCAAAACTGCCTTTAGGAAAGGCCCTCGAGTGGTTGGAAAACTGGCTAACTACGTATTGTGGCCCCTTGTTTGACTTTATCGCTACAATAATCGGTGGAATGGTTTCTGCAATTGAAGGTGCGCTGACCTTCCTGCCTGCATTAGTGCTTATCGTACTTATTGCAGCTTTGTCTTATTGGATTGGGAAATGGCGCATGGCTTTATTTGCGGTAATCGGACTGCTCTTAATCGATAATCTCGGATTATGGGGACCTTCGATGCAATCTTTAGCCCTTGTTCTAACCGCCTCGATATTGGCTGTAGTAATCGGCGTACCGATTGGTATTTTGTGTGCGCAGAGAAATGCGGTTAGAAATACAGTTACGCCTATTTTGGACTTTATGCAGACGATGCCGGCATTTGTGTATTTATTGCCAGCGGTATCTTTTTTCTCACTTGGGGTAGTTCCAGGTGTAATTGCATCGATCATCTTTGCGATTCCACCGACAATTCGTTTGACCAATCTCGGTATTCGTCAAGTTTCAGAGGAGTTAGTTGAAGCAGCCGATGCTTTCGGTTCAACACCAACTCAGAAGCTGGTTAAATTGCAGCTGCCGATCGCACTGCCAACGATTATGGCAGGCGTCAATCAGACGATTATGTTATCACTCTCGATGGTTGTCATCTCATCTATGATCGGTGCGCAAG
The DNA here is from genome assembly GCF_038004585.1 of Paenibacillus sp. FSL R5-0475. Lineage (NCBI taxonomy): Bacteria > Bacillati > Bacillota > Bacilli > Caryophanales > Paenibacillaceae > Paenibacillus > Paenibacillus sp. FSL R5-0475. The sequence goes on along the minus strand of NZ_JBBORK010000001.1, from coordinate 4,461,783 downwards.
GTGTAGGTGCCTATGTATACCGCGCGGTATCGCAGGCTAAGACAGGAGATGGGTTCGAGGCGGGGATTGCTATCGTTATTATAGCTATTCTACTCGACCGTTTAACGCAGAACGCACTAAAACCAAAACAGAGATAGGGGTTTTAAATAGATATGAAGAAAAAAAATATAGGTATATTCCTGTTAGTGATTATGATGATTACTGTTATTGCCGGATGTTCATCCACTAGTAAAGAAAAAGTGAAATTGGCATATGTGGCATGGGATTCCGAAATTGCGAGTACTTATGTTGTTAAAGAAGTACTTGAAACTAAGCTTGGAGCTACCGTTGAAATGCTACAGGTAGATGCAGGCCCAATGTGGGCAGGGGTTGCTGATGGTAGTGCGGATGCTATGGTCGCAGCTTGGTTACCAAGCACGCATGCAGCTTATTTAGAGAAGTATGGTTCGAAAATCGAAGATTTAGGTGCTAATTTGAACGGAACTAAAGTTGGTTTAGCGGTTCCAGCGTACATGGATATTAATTCTATTGAAGACTTGAAGAACAGTGACCTGGCAGGTAAATTGAGCAATCGAATTATCGGAATTGAGCCTGGTGCTGGTATTATGACGACGACTGAAAAGGCTATTGCGGAATATGGTCTTAGTGAATATACGCTTCTAGAAAGTTCATCGGCAGCGATGGCTCAGGAGCTGCAAAAAGCCTATGACAACAACGAGCCTATCGTTGTAACGGGTTGGACACCACACTGGATGTTCGCCAATATGGACCTGAAATATCTGGAAGATCCAAAAGGTGTATATGGTGCGGATGAGCAAATCCATACGATGGTTCGTCAAGGTCTGAAAGAAGACATGCCGAATGTCTATAAGTTCTTGGATCAATTCGAGTGGACAGCAGAAGACATGGCGAAAGTAATGGTTGAGGTTCAAGGTGGGAAGTCACCAGAAGAAGCTGCTAAAACTTGGGTAGAAAACAACCCGGATAAAGTGAATGCGTGGATTCAAGGTGTAGAATTGTAAGTAGATAGAATTCTGTGGTATGATGTGAAGAATCAATGGATTACAAAAGTGTAACTTGTACGCTAACCACTGTTCTTTACAAATGCACTTCATAAGCAAAATCATTCAATAAAACACCCCGGAAGGGGTGTTTTTCTTGGGAATATAAGCAAAGTATTCAAAGGAATATCTATACTTTGCATATATTTTAATGCTCACACTTATGCTTTAGCGAAGTAAATCAGGAGGCAGCTGCTGCAAGGAGTCAAGAGAGGAGACTGCTTCATGACAGAGACCATAAATACCTGGATAGATTGGCTGCTGCAAACGCTTGGCCTTAGTGGACCCTCTATTTTATTTGTGACGATTCCATTGGCGCTGTTGCAGAGTATATTAGGATTTTTTCCGTTCGTAATTTTGATTGTCCTCCATGTGTCTGTATTTAACGTTATTGGAGGTATGATAATTAGTTGGCTGGCTTGTAATCTGGGTGGAATACTGATGTACTTCCTCATTCGACGATACCTTTACAATTGGTTTGATCGAAAATGGAGGTCCAAGCTGAAAAGGTATGACAAATGGCAGCGTTACTTGGACCGATATGGAATTTGGACGCTGGTCCTTCTACGTACGATTCCCATTATTCCGAACAATGTAATCAATTTTATGTCCGCTGTTTCACCGATAAAAGCATCATCTTTTATTTGGGGAACCGTGCTTGGAAATCTGTCCTACATTTGGCTATTCGGTACGATCGGCTCAAGCTTAATTGTCCCTAGAGAAGAATGGAATGGATATATTACTTGGTATGCCGTGTTTATCGCTATTCTAATCGGTATCTTTATACGGCGGCACTGGGACCATCTACAGGAAGATAAACGGAGTAGAATGCACTAATATTAATTGATCATTTAATAAATGAAGAACGTTTCTTTGGCATTATCCGCCGGAGGGAACGTTCTTCTTTTTTGTCTTCTTTCCGAATACCTTAAACTAAGTGGAGGTGGCTTGACCTCTACGTAAGGTGGGAGGGACTATCGCAATGGGGAGATTAAGAAAATGGGGGAACCGAGGGCTAAGATTACCTGATCTAGGTCAGCTTCGGCTGCCAAAAATAAATGGGGGCGGGACGCCGAGGTTCTCTGGAAGAAGCTCCGCGTTCAAGTCAAAACCTAGTAGGGCAGCGGCAAGACCACAGAGTGCACGCTTTGAAGCTAAGCGAAGTAGAAGTCATATGAGATCATCCAGTAGGGCAGAGAGAAAGATGACCGTTTCCGGCGGAAACACGCGTAAGCCAAGAAGCCGGCGCAAATTTTGGTTGATTGCATCGTTGGTATTAATTGTGCTTGTGCTACAAGCACTGCGATACGTGGAACTGCACATGAAGCCACCTATCTTGCATTTAGCGCAAATTCGTGTGAAGCAAATCGCAACAGAGTCGATAAATAAAGCGATTACTTCACAAGTTGCGAACGGAGGAAATGCGGAGGAACTAATTGATTGGAAGACCGATAAGAACGGGAAAATATCAGGCTTTATGTTGAACTATGCGGAGCATATGCGTATTACTTCGCAAGCAGCAGAGGTAATCCAGACCACGTTGCAGGATTTGCATAATCAGACAGAATATATTCCGCTCGGTCAGGCACTAGGTAGTCCTCTCATCGCCTCTTATGGACCTGATATCCCGATCAAGATTGAACCGCAAGGTGCTGTTAAGGTTGAACTCAGCACTCGCCAGCAAAATGCCGGAATTAATATGATTTTAGTTGAGGTCTATATCCATATTGTTACGGAGGTAGCGGTGGTTATTCCTTTTGACATGGAACCCCAAGTAGTGGATACGGAAATTCCTGTGTCATATTTGATGGTCGTCGGAGACGTGCCTATGTATTACTACGATAATCAGGGTCAGCCTGTCGGAGCTAATGGCAGCAGTGCCCCGGGAATTGCTATTCCTGCACCATCTGTAAGTGGAGATAAAAATGGAGTATCAGATCAGAGCAAGGATACCCCTGGGAATAGCCAAGAGGATAGCAATTCATCACCAGCCGCACCCAATTCTTCGAATACAGGCGCAGCTCATACAGAAGAAGGCGGCAAAGGTGTAAATGGAGGGAATTAAGGGATATCGTGCTTAACCACTCATAGACTATAGGTAGAGTTGCTTTAAATAAATGGAGCGTGAGTCCTAATGTCACATGAATCGCTGAATATGGAACGCTTGGCAGGGAGATATGGTTTCCTTGAACGTGCCGGACTTCTACCCTTGCCTAGTGAAGATGGGATTTCTATTGTAGTTGAGCTTAGCCGTATGGAATGTGCCAGGGTCTGTTTACCCCTGCTGCTGCGTCACTCGGGAGTGGCTGTGCGCATTATTGCTGTTTCAATGACGCCCGATTTCCCCATGGAGGTATTAGCAAGACAGTTCTCGCCAGAGGAACCGGTGCTCTTCCTACCCTATGAGAAGGAGGAGTATATGCCCAACCTAGCTCTGGCCCATATCGAGACCACCTTTGCTGTTCTGCTTGAAGATTCGATTATGATATCGCCTGGCTGGTTAAGCGAGTTAATGTGGGCTTCCTTTGATGATGCTTCCGTTAGAGTCATTGCTCCGCGTTCTTCTACCGAGAGGGGAGAAGGGAAGAAACGGCTTCACTTTGGTACTCATCATGAATTAGCTGAGCATGTAAGCTACAGTCTTGGGCGGTATCAAGGCGAATGGCGCGAGGTGGAAGTGCTAACCGGATCTTGTCTTCTATTCACTAAGGAATTGATTCAGCGAAATGGCGGCTTTGACACCTCGCTTCAAGCGCGGCATCTCATGATAGCTGACTGGTGTCTCCGAGCGCGGCAGATTGGAGCGAAACTGGCACTGAGTGAAGCTGTGTATGTTCATGCTATTCAGTCACTGGATAGATACCTGAGAACGAAGGACGAATCCAAACAGACGAATGGCTGGCAGACATACTACAAGAAATGGGCACTTGAAAGCGGGATAGAGAACGAAGGACTTTTAGTACCGCCTACTGAATTCTTAAAATTTCCACAGCCGGTTATACCATTGGGCAGGATACCCCTAGCTTCTCCGTTGGTAACGGCCATAGTGTATTGTGATGAAGCTTGGGATTGTGATGAGCTGAAGGAGCAATGGATAGCTGCACGCGAGCAGCAGAGCTACAAGTATATTCGCTGGATTTGGATCAGAGATACTTTGCTGGACGCTGCTCCTGAGTTTCCGGTTAGCGAACATGATGTAGTGATAACGGTTCATGGTGAGGATGGATGGTTACGGGCGTTAAAGAACGCATCTGCATTATATGAGAGTGATATCATTCTGTATTTGTCCACTTCTATCCAATATGAGAAACATTATATTGAGCGGGTGGTGAAGGCCATAACCCAAGGCTCCGCTGATCTGATCGTAAGTTTATCGACTGAAATGGAGGAAGCGGGGGTTCATTTACTTGCAGGGGGAGATTCAGCGCTCACTCTACCTCTTGAAAGTATTGCTTACAAAGGAGGGATCGTGCCTGGGATGATTAGCAATAGGAAGTTTACTTCCCGTCAATTGCTGCTTCACCCTAATGCCTCTCTGGTAATAGGCTATATTGGGGATTTGTCCGATTCCAAGGAGGCACACCCATGAAATATTTAATTCTAAGCGGAGGTTCTTGGGAGGACTACGAATATAAAAGATTGCTAGAGCTTCTTCCCAACCGGGAAGGGGTCTGCTTTGCTGGACGAATGACCAGTGAGCAGCAGACTAACAATCAGATTAGGGCAGTTGCGGCTGCAGATATTTATTCTTTGAACATGAAGCAATACACGATTCTTGTCTCTTCTCCTTATTGGCTTTCAGAGGTTCTCTCCTTGCAGGCAGCTTATGTAGTGGCTCTGCTAGAACGTTGTCCGGAAGAAGAAAAGAAGTGGTTATGGGATAAATACAGCGGTTTGCTTGGCGCAAAGGCTGACCTTGTAGCCACCCGATCTGAACGGATATATCTAGAGCAGAGCTTACGCAGGGAAGGTGTGCTCTATCTCGGCGGAGATCAGCAGGAATCCTATGGAGCTACCTTTCAGGGAGATCGGCTGTATTTTCTTACGGATTATGAGGTACTGTGGAGGAAGGCCATAGTGAACTTGTGGCAGGATTCAACGATATCACCTGCTGATTGGGTTACTATACAGCTTGAGTTGCGGACGGACTATTACATTTCCATGTGTGCTAAGCTGCCTAGTCAACCTGTTGTACATTACTTGGCAGCTTCTTATCTGTACTTGTTGGGGGATTCCGTAGCAAACTGCTATCTGGCGCAATCCTTTGAGCTCATGGTGCTGTATGAATATTTAGATTGCCTTCATTCACATTTTCGCTTTTTTTCGGCTATAGAGGGTAAGACTGGGGATTTGGAAACAGCTGTTCAACAATATACGATTACGGCATTTACAGCTGAGGAGAAGCGGGATGCGGAAAGACTGCGGGGCTGGCTTCACTCCGGGCAGTACGAACTTGTCCGGGCAGAGCTGTTTCGCTTGAATGAGGATGAAGCTGCGGCAGTACGAATTCTGAGTTCGCTCACTACCTCAGAGGCGAAGCTGTTATTGATTCAGAATTATATTCGGACCTTCCAATGGGAGAAAGCGCTAGAGCTTCAGCAAGATTTGGAGGGGAGTGTTGATGGGACTATAGAAGGCACAATACACTTGCTCCATGGCAGGCGACATGAGGCTATACGCAGCTTCTTGAATGCGGCAGGGCAAGACATTCAGGCGTGGCCGCTTTTATCAGAGATGGCAGATCTAGAAGAGGCGGTAAAACGATTGAAAAGGAGAGTGGAGGGATGAGTAGTCATAGATGGCCTCTCCGCAAAACAGCAGGTAACCGCTTGACCGCTATGATGCAGGTTCGAAACGAAGCTGGAAGGTATCTGGAGCAGGTACTTGAAGAACTGAGTGAGTTCGTGGATGATATTGTAGTTGTTGATGATGGAAGTACAGATCATACGGCACAGTTATGTCGTTCTTTTGCCAAGGTTACGAAGCTTGTGACACTGGAGACCTCCTTGTTTAATCGTGAGTGGGAGCTAAGGCAGACGTTATGGGATTTGGCGGTATCTACGAATCCGGATTGGCTCCTGTCTGTAGACGCTGATGAGTTCTATGAAGAGGCAGCTAAACGGGAGATGAGACGGCTGATTGATCAGGATGTGTATGACTGGGTATCTTTCCGGCTATTTGATTTCTGGGGTGGTACCACCCATTATCGTGAAGATGAACATTGGAATATCCATACGAAGCATACTCGTACACTTGTCCGATATTTGCCGAATTTTCATTATTTCTTCCCGAAAATGGATCATCATGTTCCTAGGCTGCCGCTTTCTTACTCTGTATTACCGGGTTTTCTTGCCGAACTGCGGGTGAAGCATTATGGATGGGCGGTTCCGCCGGAAGAGCTTCGACTTAAATATTCGCGTTATATGGAGCTTGATCCAGAGGGGCGCTGGGGGAGTCTGGAGCAGTACCAGTCCATTCTAGATGAGCAGCCCCATTTGATCGAATGGAAAGAATAGCTCTGAAATCCGAATCTGCCAGTCGGTTAGGTCTGACTGGCAGATCTGACGAGCAGCCCCCATGGGATTTGAACTGAGGAAATCCCATGGGGATAAGCTTTTGCCGCGAGTATGAGCTTGTAGTATGAGAGACCGACTGCAGCGGTAGTTCCCCCGATTCTGCGCAAAGCCATTTCATCTGATTGAGCGATCTTTGGAGTTTCACCACAGGAGCAAGCTATTGCCACATATAATAGCCATTCGGCACAGTCCGTCGAGGCATTATAATGAGGGGTTTGACTGAGATAGATGGAACACCACTGTTTCTTTACGGGGATAGGAGCCTCAAGCAATCCATAGTATAAGGGCTGCGGCAGCTTGCACCACTGGAATAAAGAGCCCTCTGATTGTCTATAAAGCGATAATACACTATCCCAAGCACCGACCTGAAGCAGCAATTGCATAGCGTAGCTCAGATCAGGAAGAGCAGGCTTAATGTCAGAACGACCTGTTAAGATATGATGAATTGTTAGCATCCCCGGTCTGTATGGCGATATGGAGATAAGCCACTTCATGGCTGATTCAGTATCTCCAGCACGGCAAGACAAAGCCCAGAGATAGCCGAGTATAGATGAACGTTCGGAGAGAATAGATGGATTATGAAGCAGCTGCTCAAGCGGTGCTAGGGTGTGTTCCCCCTCTTGCTGCTGAGTACAATCAAGGAAAGCCTGCACAATGGTTTGAACGGCTAACGGTAGCTGCGAAGCAAAAGAGAGAGTGACCAGCCATTCAAAGTCACGAGCATTGAGCGCCGCGGGCACAAGATAGCCTAAGGTAATTGGTGAGAGAGCGTGGATATGGCAGCGGGTCAATGCGATCATACTTAACCTCTCTCCGGATAGCAGGCTTAGTGGGACAAGCTGTTTCCACGCATCCGTATAATCTGGTTTGAATTGTATAGCATCCTCGTAGTGTTCCCGCGCGTTTGGATATAGAAATAACTTCTCGCATACTCTGCCCGCTAGTAGTTCTGTTCGATACGTTCCACTTCCCGAAGAAGATGGATATGGATGTGCTGTATCTCCGCTCTTCAGTGCTTGCTGCAAGAAGTGTCTAGCTTGTCTAAGCTGTCCTTGTTCGAGCAACAAAGCAGCATAGCCCTCTAATAAATCAGTGAAATCAGGAAACAATAAGCTCCCCGCATGAAAGACTTCCTCAGATTCCTGCTGCCTGTTACATCGTTGTAAGGCATAGGCAGTCTTTAGATAAATATCGGAGGCATACCCGGATTGGGTTGGAACATCAGCGAGTAATGGAAGAAGTACATCTGCCGCTGCATGATATTGTTCCTGTTGATAATGCTCTACCCCTAGTGCATAACGAAGGATTAGATGGTTCGGTTGAAGCTGCAGACCACTATTGATGAGAGCTAAATTGCGCTGGTATTTATTTTTGTGCTGTAGTTCATCCTCTAAATAACCGTAGTGATAAATACGCAATTCAGCGTAAGCGATCTCCCCCGCAGGAAGCTCCCAAATGCTGCTGGCCGTCTCCTCATGAATGATTCCACGAAAGATGATTCTTTTATCGTTTCTGAACAAGCGGCAGACATGATCGGTAACAAAATCCGCTTCAGGGGCGTCACCGATATAGTGGATAATGGGTAGCCAATATCCGTGAATATGCGCTGCGTCCAGCAGGTGCTGGAGCTGCTCCCTCCTCCAATGATCTACAGCCTCATCGGCATCAAGTACTAGAATCCAAGAGGAAGTTGCATGCTTCAGACTTAGGTTTCGTGCTTTCGAGAAATCATTCTCCCAAGTCATATCGATGATCTTTGCACCGAACTTAGTTGCTATGTCTATGCTATTATCCTCAGACCCGGTATCCACAATGATGATTTCTGATACGATTCCTTGCACAGAAGACAGGCATTTCTCCAGGTGGTTCGCCTCATTCTTAATGATCATACAAAGTGTGATATCGGGTGTGGTCATAGGAAACGTCCCTCCTATTCTGAAACTTTGGGAAGCGGAAGAGCTAGGCGTACTCTTTTGACCGCTGGTGAATAGGTAGCAGAAGAGGATAATGAAGCAAGCAGACGATCCGCAAACATAATCTGTGAACGCCCCTGCTCAGATGCTTGATTAAATGCCACTTCTATAGAAATGGGCTGCTCTGTGGCATTTATCAGCTGTGCGGCTGCTTCATTACATCCCTCACTCTGTAATAATTCTAGGAGAATCCTGTTCTTAGTCACTGTGTAGTCTGGCAGATGAGCGTGGAACCAACCGTAAATCTCACTCTCACGACCTGCACATTTCAGGGCTCGTAGTAGCCGGGCAATGACGGGAGTAGGTTCGGGATGAAGCTGTGCGGTTTTGGTGTAACAAGCAATGGCTTCGGTCTCATCACCCATCTCTTCACATAATTGACCCAGCATATAATAGGTTAAATATGAACCGAATCCAGCCTCAGTATGGTAGCCGGGAGGAGCAGCTCCGATGACCAGCGCTTGTAGCAACGATACTTTGGCTTCTGCAAAGGCACCTAATTGTAAGAGTAGAGCCCCTTTGATATGAGCTAAGTCTGGGTAATCCGGATGTGAGCTAATCCCACGGTCACAAGCTGCAAGCGCCCCAGGATAATCTTTTAATTCTGCAAGCGAGCGAATTTCATATTTGTGCAGCAGGTGGATGTAACTTGTATCAGGCGGTGCCTCTTCTAGTGATTGTTGGATATGTTTTAGAGCAGGTTGATACTCCCCCAGACGCATATACTCAACAGCCATATTAAAATGGTGGAAAGGATCTTTAGGATTTAACCTTAGCTGCTCTTTCAGCAGCTCGACATTTCGTTTGATTTTATCTTTCTTGACGACTACCCCTTCTGCGTAACCATAATGATGGATGACTACAGTGGTCAAATGCATCGGTGCCTGAGGTGTAGCTGTTATGATAGCCTCAGCGATCTGTTCGTGAATAATACCGCTAAACCGGTACTTAGGGCGATTACGAAACATCCGAATAATCGGATTGACGGTGATCGTCTGTGAAGCGGGGGTTAGCCCTTTATGATTATGAATGCGTAGGAAAAATGCCTCGTACTCCATATGCTCGGCACATAGCAGTAATTCTCCCTTGCTCTCCTCACTTAATTCCTCATCTCCATCTAGAACAAGAATCCATTGTCCATGGGCCTGCTGGAGACCTGCGTTGCGGGCAGCAGCAAAGTCGCCGCTCCAAGGGTGTTGTATGATTTTGGCCCCGAAGCTTAGGGCAATTTGAACCGTGGCGTCGTTGGATCCAGTATCGACTACAATGATCTCATCGACGACTCCGCGTACGCTTTTTAAACATTGGCTCAAGCTATCTCCTTCGTTCTTAACGATCATGCATAAGGAAATTAGTGGCTTTCTTCTTGAGTGGTTCATAGGGATGACCTCCCTTCGCTCTGACGGAAGCTCCACTGAGTGTGCCAAGATGTACGATTTAGCAAGGTAATGGATTTACGGATAGCTCCGATATCCTCCTGCAAGGGGCCATGAGCATGGGCATCCTTTAAACTTTGTAGAGCATCTTCCATACTCAGCTTCGCTTGCTGAAGATAACAGAGGGATAAGCCGATTCTTGCGGATTCATGCTCAGGCTCTTGTTCCAGCGCTTGCTGAAACCATTCACTGGCTTCGGAATAATGCCCTTTGTCAAAGATCATCTCACCAATATAAAAAAGCACGCTTGCATCGGCGATCTTATCACGAACAAGTACAATAAATTCCTCTCCTGCGGCCTGCCAATTCCCTTCTTTATATAATGCTGTGGCAAATTCAGATCGATAAGCAGGGAACAAGTCCACTAAAGTATGACTAAGTGTGAGCTGATGCAGCTTTACGGATTGCCCGATGAGGTCGGAAAGGAATGAGGAATATATGTGATCTACCTCTATTTCTACCGGACATGCCACTCGTTGGCGTTGGGATCGCTCAATGTATTCCAGTCCAGAACGAAGTTCACCTGATATATGGTTGAGCAAGTCCTTTTTAAATTCTCCATATCGTTCCCATTGGCAAATGGCCCAAAGAGTATACCACTGCTTTTGATGCTCTAAACCAAGGTGATCTTGGGAAGCCAGTGAGGTCATCTGCCCTATAGCTGTACTCGCGTCTTCTAGCTTGCCGGTGATGATGAGTGATGAGATGATTCTACATGCAGTATCCAATTCCAATGGAAAAATATCTCGGGATAAGGTAGTTATGGTCTCATAAGCGTTTATCTCATATAAACTGTCAATGATCGCGGATCTACTGATTGAGGTAGTTGGGGGAACGAGTTGGATTAGTAAAGTTGCGATTTCCTCATCAGGGACAGCTAAGCGTTGAAAAGCAGCAGCAATCCCCTGCAAGGCGGGCGTATATAAAGAATGGTGTTGAAGTGCACGATGAAAAAATCTCGCAGCATCCTCAAGAAGACCAAGCCGCTGTGAGATTAAACCCATCCGGTATAGGGGGCGAAAGGTACTCATTCCTTGTTCACATACATATTTTCCGCTAAGCACCTCATGCTCAGGAATGGACTCTGCATGTTGATAAGCTAATAGCGCACGTTCCAAAAGGCCTTGGCTCTCCAAAGATTGCCCTAACAAAAAATGCAAATCAGGATAGTCGCCATAACGTTCCAGTTCAATCATCAGCAAGGGGTCAATCGCATTCATTTTTCCTTGAGCATGATAAATTTTACAGAGATCCCTAATCATCGTAGGACGATAGGAGGCTTCGAGTACTACATGGTGAAGGCCTTGACGAAGCAACGTCTCAGCTTCCAGAAGACGACCGTCCTGACAGAAGTTTACTGCTAAATTATAGGAGTGGAAAGGATCATCCGGATATTCGGTTAAAGCGAGGTGCAGCAGGTGTCTATTTCGATTGATTTTATCTTTTCGTGTCATGATTTCAGGTAAATATCCAAAGTGTATAATCTCAAGTTGACTGTGCTCAATCGCCGAGAGGTTATGTTTGCTAAGGATTGAAGTGTCAATTCCCTCATGAATTCTTCCACTATATTGATAACCCTGTCCATTTCGGAATAAGCGGACTGCACTGTGTTTTACCTTATCTTCAGGTCGTACGCCAACCCAATTATCAATGTTTACTGTAAAAGCCTGAGCTTGTGTGTTCTGCAGAAGGCTGCGGATTTCTGTAAGTGGGGTCTGCAAGCACTCATCGGCATCAAGGATAAGAATCCAATTTGTTGAGGCATGAACGAGCCCTTCATTACGAACTGCCGCGAAATCGTCTGTCCATTCCCGTTGGAAGACTCTAGCCCCGTACGCTTCGGCAATAGCTATGGATTCGTCGGTAGAGCCCGTATCGATCATCACAATTTCGTCAGCACCAGCTATGCTTGCGAGACAGTGAGGTAGGAGATCAGCTTCATCTTTTACGATGAGGTGGACGCCAAGCGTAATATTATTCACGGTTGTTCCTCCTTGGAAAGCATTATGTGTTTGTTGCACATATGTATAGCTGCTGACACAAGCATAAACGCCTTCGGCGTCCTTATAGTTAAAGAAAAAGCACATGGATATCCATGTACTCTTTCTTGTTACAACATATGATGGTCATTTGGATTACGTGCCCTGAGCATTGAAACTTACATTGATCGTGGATGCAGAGCCAGAATTGGCTGATTGATAGGATAGGCGGGTGTATTTCAGGAATCTGGCTGGCACGATGACATCGATAGAGCCTGCTGCTAAAGGATTATCCCCCGTGGTATCGACGAAATAGTTCGTTCCATCAGCACTGATTTCCACACGTGTGTTGACCGGATTTGCCCCAGTATTGTTAATGAAGAAGGAATACGTTCCCAGTACGCTCGTAGTAACGGCTGGTAGAGGTGTATAGGTATTAGCAGTCGCAATACCTGTAGTGGTCTGTTCTATAAAGCTGCGTTGTGAAATAGAAGTGACACTACTTAGAGTACCAGCTGTGATCGTAGCTCCGAGCACACTAGTAATGGTGCCGTTAAGGATGTTGGTGACTGTACCTGCGGAAGATAGAGTACCAGCTGTGATGGTGGCACCGAGTACGCTGGTGATGGTGCCGTTAAGGATGTTGGTGACTGTACCTGCAGAAGACAAAGTACCAGCAGTAATCGTAGCTCCGAGCACACTAGTGATAGTCCCGTTAAGGATGTTGGTGACTGTACCTGCGGAAGATAGAGTACCAGCTGTGATGGTGGCTCCGAGTACGCTGGTGATGGTGCCGTTTAAGATGTTGGTGACTGTACCTGCTGAGGACAAAGTACCCGCTGTGATGGTGGCTCCGAGCACGTTAGTGATGGTGCCCTCAAGGATGTTAGTAATAGTACCTGCGGAGGACAAAGTACCGGCGGTGATCGTAGCGCCGAGTACGCTGGTGATAGTCCCGTTAAGGATGTTGGTGACTGTACCTGCGGAAGATAGAGTACCAGCTGTGATGGTAGCGCCGAGCACGTTAGTGATGGTGCCCTCAAGGATGTTAGTAATAGTACCTGCGGAGGACAAAGTACCCGCGGTGATCGTAGCGCCGAGCACGCTAGTAATGGTGCCGTTAAGGATGTTTGTAACTGTTCCGGCGGAGGATAACGTACCTGCTGTTATGGTTGCCCCAAGCACACTAGTGATTGTACCGGCAGTAATGGTAGCACCGAGCACGCTGGTAATGGTGCCCTCAAGGATGTTGGTAATAGTACCTGCGGAGGACAAAGTACCGGCAGTAATCGTAGCGCCGAGCACGCTAGTAATAGTCCCGTTAAGGATGTTGGTAACTGTTCCTGCGGAGGACAAAGTACCCGCAGTAATTGTAGCGCCGAGTACGCTAGTAATAGTCCCGTTAAGGATATTGGTAACTGTACCTGCGGAGGACAAAGTACCGGCAGTAATTGTAGCGCCGAGCACGCTAGTAATGGTGCCGTTAAGGATGTTGGTAACTGTACCTGCGGAGGACAAAGTACCCGCAGTAATCGTAGCGCCGAGCACGCTAGTAATGGTGCCGTTAAGGATGTTTGTAACTGTTCCTGCGGAGGACAAAGTACCGGCAGTAATTGTAGCGCCGAGCACGCTAGTAATGGTGCCGTTAAGGATGTTGGTAACTGTACCTGCGGAGGACAAAGTACCCGCGGTGATCGTAGCGCCGAGCACGCTGGAAATGGTGCCGTCAAGGATAATCGTTGTTAGATTTCCGCTTGGATCTGTAGTGAGTGGATGATCAATCAGCGAGGCATCCCGGCCGAATATAAGCGTTCTTAGATTATCAGGATTCGCTTGAAAAGAGCTATAGTTAGGCAAAGTTCCTCGTCCTTTCCTTATAAATGATTGAGTTATACCAAAAGACTGGGCTTGGACGTATACACAATCTTGCTTGCCAATACCTTTTGAATGGCCGTTATGGATTTCATTCACTTCCTACGGGCTTTCTGGAACTCAATCCATGAAAAGGCCCAAACCGTCGTTTGAGCCCTGAGCCTAAAAATAAACCGCAGTCCAATAAGCTGCAAACCGATAGGGACAATCCTTAGCCATTCGAATGGTTTGATATTAATATATGGTGGGAAATAGGGGGTGATTGGGCAGAAAAAGCAATATACGCACATTCCCACAACCTGTTACTGAGTGTGGCATAAAATAGAATAAGCTTAAGTACGGGGAGGATAACTCATGCCGAACGACTCAGTATTCAATCAGAGTAGCCAGCCACTTTTTACAGAACAAGTCAATACGTATGTTGCACCTGGTATAGATTCAGCTCCTGAGGGGGGAGCAGCTAAGGCAGGGTTATTGTTTGGAATCCCATTTACTTCTACGGTAACGACGGCTGCCCCGTTAGTTATTCAGATTAGTAATCCGGGAGGAAGCGGACGTACCTTATATGTATCCCGTGTTACTGCCAGCTCAGCGACGGCGGCGGTTACTTTATCACTACTTCGGAACGCTACGGTCACCGGAACCACCGTTACACCGATTAATTATAATTTTGGCAGTGCGTTAACCAGTGTTATGACAGCAAGAACCTCTACGGCTGCGCCTACTGGAAGTCCGGCTACTCTAGTATCTCTATTGCTGGCGGTCGGTCCGGTCATTGTTGATTTTACTGGACAAATTGTTGTTCCTCCCGGAAATTCCATCACTACCTCCGTAACGATTGCATCGGGGTCATCAGCGGCGACAACGTCTATCAGCTGGTGGGAATATTAGAAACAGGAGGGGATAAATATGCCTAATCAATTTGTATTTAACGACAACGATCAACCGCTTTATGTGGATATGGTGAACACCTTCCAAGCGCCAGATATTAGCGCGCCGCCTGAAATAAGCGCTTCGCAGGCTGCAGTCTTGTATTCAACTAACACATCTGCGTCTAGTTTGGTCGTACTTAGTCTAATATCCGCAATAGCTTCTATTCGGATTAGTAATGCTTCAGGCAGTGGAAAAACTGTTTATATCTCACGTATAAGCGGCAGTATTGGCGGTTCTTCTCTACTATCCGCAATGTCGGGTAGCTTTACAATTGTAAAAGGAGGGACGCTAACTTCACCAGCAACCTTAACGCCAACGAATAATAATTTGGGCAGCTCGGCGACGAGTGCGATGACCGTTCAGTCTTCCACAGCAGCCATTAGCGGGGGAACGACGCTTTTCAATTATCAATTGGCACCGGGGGCTTTCACACAGAACTTTACGGGCAGCATCATTGTACCGCCTGGGACTGCTATTTGTGCTAACGTAACCTCATCCAGCTCCGCCGTAGGTTTAACGATTACCTCAGCGTTGGGTCTTCTTTGGTGGGAACAATAGCGTTCTTGCTGCGAACCATTCACAGAGCTGAACCTTGACATCACTTGGGTTGAGGTTTTACATAAAAGGGTGGAATGTATAGAAAATAAAGGGGATTGGCATTATACAATAAAGTTGCATGTCAGATTGGAATGTGAAAAGAGGGACAATTATGGAAAGTTGTTTATTTATTCATGGCTTTACCGGAGGTGAGCATGAGATCTCTCCCTTGTCCCAGTTTATGGAGCAGCATAATTACCGTTCCAGAACGTTTACCCTGAAAGGGCATGGGGGGAGCAGGAATGATTTATTGCATTCGGATCGACATGATTGGCAACAGAGTGCTGAAGATGAATTGACAGAGCTGTTAAAGACGGATGAAGGTGTTCATCTGATCGGCTTTTCTACCGGTGCCCTTATTGCTTCACATCTTTCTGTACGGTATAAACCCTGGATCAAATCCCTTACTTTATTGTCCACTCCCGTATTTCCGCTGAATCCTGTGGAGATTCTTAAGACTCTTGGGAGCTTTTCCATGCTAAAAACGTATATTAATAAATTCACTTCAACGCCCCCAAGGGCGACGAGAGAGTTTCAACGATTGGTCCGGGAGAGTTTTTCAATCTATCCGCATATTGAGACTCCAACCTTGATCGTGCAGGGTAAGCGAGATCATCTGGTGAAGACTCGAAGCGCTGACTTCCTGCAGCATACGATTCCTACAGCCCAAAAACAGGTGATAATGGTGGATAACAGTGGTCATATGGTTTGTCATTGTGAAGATAAGGACCGGATTATGAATGAAGTACTGCATTTTATTCAGAGTGTAGGAAGCTAAGCATATAAGGTGAATAATGAACCCCAAAGAGCCCCCAATAAGGAGGCTCTTTTTCTTGGGAATTTTAAATTTTATAGCTTGACAACGCATTCACAATCATGGTAATTTTTAGTTGGGAAACCGGTTTCCCTAAAATTATTTGTTTTTTGTGTTAAAGACGTTAAAAACATTAGAGACATCACTGGGTGGGCTTGGTTTTTAATCAAGGAAGTAGGCTTTAGAGTGTTATGAATACGCTTTAATAAGAGAGGGAGATGCACGCAATGAAACGTAGGTTATGGTATGTACCCGTTCTAATTACATCTATTCTTCTTTCTACCGTGATTAATTTGTTTGTCTTAACACCGCAAAAAGCTGAAGCGGCAAGCATCGGCACGATTAATGAAAACGACACTATTTATCAGATTATGGTTGACCGATTTAATGATGGAGATACTTCCAACAATGCTACTGGTGCGGCAATTCGCTATGGAGAAAACTCTGAGGAAGATTTCCGTTATATGAAAGGCGGAGACTGGCAGGGGATTATCGATAAGCTATCATATATTAAAAATATGGGCTATACCGCGATTTGGATTTCCCCAGTGGCTGAGCCACAAATGACTAACCGGGAAAACAACGGTACCGGTAAAAATACAGCCTATCACGGATACAACGTTAAGAACCCTAACGCTGCCAATCCATACTTCGGAACGAAGGAGAAGCTGAAAGAGCTTGTGGATTCCGCACATGCGCTTGGCATCAAAGTAGTGATTGACGTTGTGCCAAACCACGTCGGTGATTATATGCTAGGTTCTCAAGCCTATTATGATATCCCATCATTGCAGCCAGTGGCTCCGTTCAATAATCCAGCATGGTACCACCATAATGGAGATATTAACTGGTCTCTAGCGGATGGAAGATATGACCAGTGGGCGCAGGATTACTTAGAGAATCATGATTTGGGCGGGCTAGATGACATTGATTTTGATGTTCCTGCGGCTAAGCAGGCGATATTCGATTCCATCAAAGGCTGGTTTGATTATACAGGCGCTGACGGTGCACGTGTGGATGCTGCCAAGCTGATGAAGCCAACAGATATTGGTGAGCTACAAAATTATCTGGGTGTTAATACATTTGGCGAGAATTTCGACGGAAATGCTGAATTTGTCTCACGTTGGGTCGGAAACAATAAGGAATGGGGCATGCTCGATTTCCCAATGTTCTTCTCCGTACTTAACAGCTTTGCTTATGGACAGTCTTTTGAGTCCAATATCAAAAGCACCTTGGCACAGGATTCCTACTACAACGGGAATGCCAATCACATGGTTACCTTTATCGACAATCATGACCGCAACCGTTTTCTAACGGAAGCCGGGGGAAGCGTTGATAAGCTGCAGAATGCTTTAACCTTTATTTTTACAGTTCGTGGAACACCGGTTGTCTTCCAAGGAACAGAGCAGAACAAAGGCAATGGCAACAGTCAGATCATGACAGGCGGTATTGCGGATACTTGGAACCGTTGGTCTATGGTGAAACGGGATGCAAGCGGAAACGTGATTGAGAACTATTTTAATGAAAATGCCAGCACCTACAAGCACGTAGCCAAACTTAATGAAATTCGTAAAAATAACCCAGCACTACGTACAGGTACTCAACGTGAAATGTGGGCTGCACAGAACTTATATGCCTTCTCACGTCGTATCGACACTGGAACTAATCAAGGTCAAGAAGCTATCTCTGTATTTAGTAATCAATCTAATGGTTCGCAAACGGTAACCATCCCGCTACGTGCCGAGAGTAGTTTGACCGCAGGAACAGTTTTGTATAATCAGCTGAATACTGCAGATACAGTGACTGTACAATCAGGCGGAGTAACTGGAAAGCAAATTACTGTAACTGTAGGTGCGAATTCAGCCAAAATCTATGCGAAACAACAACAACCATCAGAAACAGTTCCTCCAACCACTCCGACTAATGTAACGGCAACTGTTCAGAATGCATCTAGCGCTTTGATCAGCTGGACGGCTTCTACCGACAACGTAGGCGTAACTGGATATGAAGTTTATCGTAATGGTGTCAAGGTAGGCACAACGGCGACTACATCCTATACGGACAATGGTTTATCCGCTAGCACTACCTATAACTACACGGTAAAAGCATTTGATGCCGCAGGCAATCTATCTCTTCTTAGTGCGATTGCTTCTATTACAACACCAGCAGGGAACAGTGTCACGATTTACTATAAGCAAGGTTATACCTCGCCTTATATTCATTATCGCCCAGTAGGAGGTACATGGACGACATCTCCGGGTGTGGCTATACCTGTATCTGAAGTAGCCGGATACAACAAAATAACGATTAATATCGGTTCCGCCAGCCAGCTTGAAGCATGCTTTAACAACGGCAGTGGCACATGGGACAGTAACGGGGGGAGCAACTATCTATTCGGTACTGGAACCTGGACTTATACGCCAACAGGAAGTATTACATCGGGTGGACCAGTGACACCAACGCCAACACCAACAGTAACACCGACGCCAACATCAACAGTAACACCGACACCGACACCGACACCAACAGTAACACCGACACCAACTCCGACAGTAACCCCAACGCCAACGCCAACGGTAACCCCAACGCCAACGCCAACGCCAACGGTAACCCCAACACCAACGACTACACCGACTGGCAACACTGCAACGATCTATTATAAGAATACGGCTTACAGCAGCTCTTACATTCATTACAAGCTGGATGGGGCGACAGTCTGGACGACGGCTCCTGGTGAACAGCTTCAAGCTTCTTCTTTCCCAGGATATAAGTCGATCACAATTCAGCTGGGCACTGCAGCCGGACTGACCGCAGCCTTTAATAATGGCAGTGGTACATGGGATAACAACGGCAGCAGTAATTACCATTTTGATGATGGAACCTGGAGTCTAGTGAACGGAAGTATCAGCGCAGGGGAACCTCAAGCAGACAGTGTGACGTTTCGTGTAAATGTTCCAGCGTCTACTCCGGCGAGCGGACCTGTGTATCTTACCGGTACCTTCAACAGCTGGAATGCAGCGGATCCAGCCTATCAACTGACTAAAGGTAGTGATGGGGTGTATTCCATCACACTGAGCTTACCAGCAGGAACAGCGGTGCAATATAAAGTTACGCGGGGCGCTTGGACTAATGTAGAGGTAAACTCGAACGGATCGGACATTTCCAATCGAACGCTTACTCCAGCAGGCGGCGCACAAACAGTGAACCTGACCGTGCAGCGTTGGAAAGATCTATAAGTTACTATAAGAGTGGATCAAAATACCTTTCACATGACAAGGAGCGGCCCCCCGTGTGGGGCCGCTCCTTGGTAAGTAGTACGAAGCTTTTTCATTGTAGAAGATACAATAGAAAAGTAGTCCAATTATGAAGTTGCTCCAGAGAATTTAGCTCTCATCGTGGATTCACGAGGAATTAGTTCTGGCTCTAGTAGCAAATGCTTGTGGGGCGCATCATTGCCACGAATGCGCTCCATCAGCAGCTGCCCTGAAGATACACCCAGCTTAAACGTATCGATATTAAGCGAAGTTAAAGGAGGTGTTGTATAACGGGACAGCGGATATTCATCGAAAGCGGCGATGCCGAGTTCAGATGGAACATCAATTCCGAGTGCTTTTGCGGCTTGAAGCACCCCAAAGGCTACATAACTGTTCATACACACCACAGAGTCTGGCCGTTCTTCACGCTGCAAAAGCTCAAGGGCAGCATGATAGCTATCATGTTCATCAGCCTTGCAGTTAATGATCCATTGCTGAGGAACGGTAAGGTCAGCCTGCTGTAATGCGCTTAAGTATCCACCTAGGCGATGTGTATAAATTTTTTCCTGCTGCTGCCCGCCTATGAAGGCTATCTTTGAATAACTTTGTTCGATGAGATGCTCGGTCAGCATGTTGCCGCCTGCTTCATTATCGAAATCAACCCAACTTCCGGGGGGCATAATCTCTCCAATGGAGATGTAAGGAAACTCCAGTTGATTCAGTTCTTCAGATAGCTCTTCAGTCAGCACAGAGTTGTTGGCAATAATACCGTCGACACGTTTACTAAACACAAGCCTATTTAGAAAATGGCCTTCTGGACTGCTATGTTGCACATTGGAAATGGTCAGCTCGTATTTTAAAGGTGCAATTACGCTCTCGATTCCACCAATAATGTTGTAGAAGAATTGGTTCAGAAACTCACTTTCTTTAGACATATCGACCAGTAAGCCAATATTGCAGCTGCTTTGTCTAGCTAACCCAGTAGCGATACTGCTTGGCGTGTAGTTCATTTGCTTCATAATCTCTCGAACCTTTTGTTTCGTTTCCTGTGATATTTTTGGGGAATCATTTAGTACTTTAGATACAGTAGATTTAGCCACATTGGCTGCTTTAGCAATATCAGAAATCGTTACTTTCATCGTCGTCCCTCATAACTTGAAAACGGTATTTGTAACCATAATAACACAAATTTAGCAGTCTCTCTAATGATGTATGAACAGATAGATAGAACGATAAAAGTATAGAAGGAGTCCATAAGTTATGCCTCAATCATGGTTTGTATATCATACAAGTGAAGATCCATTTGCCTATCCTGTAGGTACAGGGACCCTGAAGCTCAGATTATTTACACAAGCTGGACAGCAATTATCCTGTACCGTAATCCACTCGGATCGTTATGATTCTCCGGGGCAAGAAGTTCCTTTGCAGATGGAGCGAATTGGGTCGGCCGGTATTTATGAGATTCACGAAGCAATTATTCAGACCAGCACTAGAAGAAGCAGATATCTATTCCATATAGCGAATGCTGCGGGGCAGTATATCTGGTATGGAGAGAGGGGCGCATCGGAGAATCGGGAGCGTGCAGGTTCTTTTCAATATGCATATCTTCATCATTCTGAGGCTTTGAAGTTACCGTTATGGAGCCAGGATGCGGTGACCTATCAAATTTATCCTAGCAGCTACAATGGTGGAACTCTAAAAGGCATTACGGACAAAATACCTTATCTACAGCAGCTTGGTGTGAACACTATTTACATGACGCCTGTATTTGAGTCTCCTTCCGAGCATAAATATAACACCTCCGATTATTATAAGATCGACCCTGCATTTGGCGATGTAGATGGATTGAAGACGCTAGTCAGTGAGGCACATCGCCATGGAATTAGGGTCATTTTGGATGCCGTGTTTAATCATTCGGGAGATCAATTCTTTGCATTTAAAGATGTGATGGAAAAAGGCGAGCAGTCTCCTTATAAAGATTGGTTCTTTATTCGTTCTTTTCCCGTAACACAGACGCCTGCCCCGAATTATGAGACATTCGCTAAAGCTGAAGCGCATATGCCTAAGCTGAATATGGATCATCCCAAGACGGCAGATTATATGATTGGAGTTGCCAAGTATTGGATTCGTGAAACAGAAATAGACGGCTGGCGTCTTGATGTAGCGAATGAGGTCAACCCGGCTTTTTGGTCCCGGTTTCGGCAAGAGCTCAAGTCTGAATTTCCTGAAATTCTACTCATTGGAGAGATAATGCATGCTTCTGGGCCTTGGCTTAGAGGGGATCAATTCGATGGTGGCATGAATTATGTGCTTCGGGATGCCGTGCTGGAATTTTTTGCAGAGCAGTCAACAGGGCCTGATCGCTTTATGGAGCAAGTACTCCATCAGGAGGCGTTGTATAATGACCAGGCGAATTCGGCTATGTTTCAATTGATTGGCAGTCATGATACGTTGCGTTTTCTTACAGCGTGTAAGGAGGGGGGACGTGGCTGGGACCGCGAGAGTACGGCAATACAGCGCATGAGGTTGGCAGTTTTTTTTCAGATGACTTATATCGGTATTCCGATGATCTATTATGGGGATGAGGTTGGGATGGAAGGAGCTACGGACCCTCACTGTAGAAAAGCTATGGTATGGCAAGAGCAAGCTCAAAATACAGCGCTGCTGAAGTGGTATCAAGAGCTGATTTTCCTAAGAAAAAGCTGTGATATTCTACGAAAAGGTAAGTTTCGTCCTTGGTTCACGGATGAAGTCCGTAATGTCTTCGGTTATACACGGGGAATAGATCAAGAGAAGATAGGTTTAATTATCAATAACTCTCCGAACGCGTACGAGCTTGAGCTTAATGTATATCGTTCGGATAAGAATTTGCTTACCGATTTACTGTCAGGAGCTACTTTTAAAAATAATAACAAGCTTATAGTGAGCATTGAACCGTTTGGATGTTTAATGTTGTACTAAAATAGTATAAGGCCTCTCTTCAAAAGAAGGGGCCTTATTCATCAAGAAACGGGTGTCATCTCCAAAGGATGGCGAAGCCGTTTCTTTTTTAAAATTTAAGAAAGTATAAGATTATCCTTATATTTCTCGCATAAACGCTGACCGTCCTTTAGGGACGCTAAAGGCGTTTTTCCTTGTTTGTAGCACTTTTTTTATTTTTGTTCTTTAAGTCTCTATACTCCTGATTCTCCCATTGTTTTAGCAACGGAAAAGGGTCAAAAGCCCATTCAGTAATCCCTCGGTCACGGTAGATGCCAAAATGTAGATGTGGCGGGAATTTCCCTTGTGTTCCTGGATTTCCGTAACCTGAGCTGCCAACCCAGCCAATGATTTCACCTGGTGAGACGATATCTCCACGAGAAATGGATTTGTTATACCCGGATAAATGGGCGTAATAATGGTAACGGTTCTCGATATCACGAATTCCAATTCTCCAGCCACCGTAGCGGTTCCAGCCTTTAGTTTCCACTAAACCAAAGCAGGTGCTGCGTACTGGCATACCTTGCGGTGCAAAGAGGTCAGTCCCTTCGTGAATACGTGCCCCACCCCAGCTTCTGCCGGTTCCCCAAGTGCTACGATAAGAATAAGAATTACTTAAGGGAAGTGGAAAAGCATTACCTGATAGGTCAAGCCGACCAAAATGTTCATATAGCTTGGCGAACTGAGCTATGCGCTGAGAGGCACGACCATTGTGATAATACTCCCAAATGCCAATGCTGAAATCATTAGCTGAATCACCATATTTCTGCAAGTGTCTAGCCATACTATATAGAACATCAGCATCATTCTCTGGATCGGCGATTCCATCACCTGAGCCATCACGGCCGAAGCCGTTAAAGAAAGTGATGGATTCAGGAGAAGTATCCTCCTGATCCGGGTTGAGTGGACCGGACCATACGGGTGCTGGAATCATGATTCCAGTAAGACGGTTGGTGACGGGTTTGTCTGAGGAACCTTTTTTGGCGATGGTGCGTTCATATTGATCAATGGCTGCGAATCTAAACCAAGGGATTCCAGTGGCTGCACTCAGTTGATCATAAATCCCCCTACGGGCAGACCATATGGATTCTTTGCTAGCATTAACAGAATTGCCGCTGCTTTCCACCGGTTGGACTGTAGCCTGTACTGCAGCTGCTGGAACGGGAAGGCCTAAACCACCCCAAAGGATAGCGGCCGCGGACAGACATAACATAGATCTCCGGTTATTAGTATTCTTAAATAGGGCCAGCAAGATAACAGCCTCCTTTTGTCCGGGCGTAGAATTGAATGTAGGCACTTCGGATAAAGCTTTTATTATAGATTGAAGCAAAAGGCTACTTTTTATCCGTTCTTGTCTAAAGGTACCAGTAAATTCTTCGCCGGAATCGAAATTGAGATGCCCTGCATATTTCACAAAAACAGGCAATTGTAAAGCGCACATGGTATAATATGAGGCAGCATCTTTCATCTGCAGCATCACATTCAGGAGGAAGCGGGGTTTATTATTTTGACGAATAAAACAGCAAAGCAGCCTAAGCCGGATTGGATTAGAATCAAGCTAACTACCGGTGATAACTATCAGGAAATCAAGAGCATGATGCGTTCTAAAACTTTACATACCGTATGTGAAGAAGCTAGGTGTCCGAATATTTATGAATGTTGGGCAAATCGAACGGCTACCTTTATGATTCTTGGTGATATATGTACTCGCGCATGCCGTTTCTGCGCTGTGAATACAGGGTTG
The DNA here is from genome assembly GCF_038004585.1 of Paenibacillus sp. FSL R5-0475. NCBI lineage: Bacteria > Bacillati > Bacillota > Bacilli > Caryophanales > Paenibacillaceae > Paenibacillus > Paenibacillus sp. FSL R5-0475. The sequence goes on along the minus strand of NZ_JBBORK010000001.1, from coordinate 4,437,568 downwards.
CCGACAGAGCTGGACCTGCAGGAACCTGAACGTGTAGCAGAAGCTGCAGAGGGAATGAACCTTCGCCATTGCGTGGTGACCAGTGTGGCCCGTGATGATCTTGCGGATGGTGGCGCTCAGATTTTTGCTGAGACGGTAGCGGCAATTCGTAAACGCCTTCCGTTATGTAGTGTTGAAGTATTGATTCCAGATTTCCTGGGAGAACGGAATAGTCTAGAGATTGTTATGAACAGTAATCCAGACATTCTTAACCATAATATTGAGACGGTGGAACGGATGTCAGACCGTGTACGGGCTAAAGCGAAGTATCGCCGTTCGATGGAACTGCTGCGCAGAGCCAAGGAAATGAAGCCGGATATTCCTACCAAATCAAGCATTATGCTTGGAGTCGGTGAAGAGTGGGATGAGATTTTACAAGCAATGGATGATTTACGAGCCGTAAATTGTGATATATTGACTTTAGGACAATACTTGCAGCCTTCTCCAAAGCATTTGAATGTGGAGAAATATTATCCACCAGAGGAATTTGCGCTGCTTAAGGAAGAGGGATTGAAGCGTGGCTTTAGCCATGTGGAATCAGCTCCGCTTGTTCGCAGCTCTTATCGTGCGCATGAGCAGGTGAAATCTGCCGCTCAAGCTCGTGAGGAGCGCACGGTTTCTTCTAGTTAATTTTTTTGAAATAGTGACAAAGTCACAAAAAGGTTTTATTAAGGAGAGGGTTGAAGGAGCGATAGCGTTCTGAAACACTCAGCCCATAGGTTACACATAAAAAAACGTTGATTTGAGTCATTGGAGAGAAATGTTGGAGCTGTAGGAGCGTAGCGTTCGCCTTTGTTGATTAATTTCACCGCTGATGCGGTTCAAATAGAAGAAATTAATCAACAACAGCGACCGAAAGCCCAATATTTCTCGGAAATGACGGCATAATCAACGAAAATACTTTCCTTCGAAAGGCAGGCGACAAAAGGTTTGATCGTTATAGGCGGAAAAGGCTACGAACTAATGTTAGATCATAAGGATGGTTGGAATCCGGAGGCGTTTCGCGGAAGATATAGCGAAGTGCTGGAAAGATACGACTACATTATTGGTGACTGGGGTTACAGTCAGCTGCGTTTGAAAGGTTTTTATCGGGACAACCACCCAAAGGTGAATCGGGATACAGCGATTTCTGGCATGGTCGATTATATTAATGAATATTGCAATTTTGGCTGCGCATATTTTGTGTTGCATAAGTTAAAAGAGGTACCACAAGAGGGTTTGTTCAAGGATATTCTGATCAAAGAAATACCAGAGCCGAGTGAGGAAGAAGATTCGGAGCTAGAAGCTGAAGATAATGATGGAGCGGCTATAGATAAAGAGCTCTCCTCTAAAGAAACATCATCTAAGCAAGGTTCGAATTCATCTGCTGCATTTAAAGAGATGACTTCTGCTAAGGATAGACCTTTGAGAGAACATCAAAGTCGAAATCACCGGGGTAAAGATTCGCAAGGGAAGAAATCCAAAAAGGAATTTCAAAGCAGACCACCACAAGGTCAATCCCAAAAACCCCAAAACACACAAAAGCCTCAAAATAATCAAAACACACAAAACACACAAAACATAGAAAATCCACAATCTTAACGATGAAAGCTGACCATAAGTAGAGTCCTTCTACGAATGAGACAGCTTTTTTCTTTTGAATAGATATGTACAAATAATAAAGGCAGCAAACCCCATCTCTGGAGAATTGCTGCCTTTTCTTATGGATTATTTTATAGATAATTTCAATTGCTTTTGTGTAGCATTGTAACTCCATACGAGTGCCGGAAACTTCTTCTTAAAGGCATTTAATTCAATGTAGGTCTCACCATTCTGAGATAGCGCCTCTTTGGAGGAAAGCGTAAAGCCGGTAGACGTGCCTGTTCCGCTCTTTACGATGATCTTCTTGTTCTTGGCATCCCAGGTGATCTCGCCCTCGACAAGCGCAGCCAGCACCAGCGATGAAGCATAAGTTTTATCGCCCTGCTTCACAAGACCAACATTACCAGCAAAAGGAACCCCGTTGATATTTAAGATATGATGATCTCCGGTGACTTCTAAAGTCTTCATTCCAGCAATCTGCAGGGCGGTAATCAACTGTGCAGTTTTCCCTTTTACCTCAATATCCGGTGCGAGACCGATGTGATTAAAGTCTTCTTTTTTAGGTGTTAGATATTTCTGCGTGGTCAATTTCAGCATGTCGCCATTAGACACTGGAAGTAGGCTTTGAATACGCGCTTTGCCGTAAGAACGAGTGCCTACAACAGTAGCCAGCTTGTTGTCGCGCAGGGCGCCCGTAAGAGCTTCTGACGCACTTGCAGTGTATTCGTTGGTTAGAATTACGACAGGCACACCGATTTTGCTGCCACTAGTGATCGTTACAGGAGTTAACGCGCCACTTTGATCAGAGGTATACATCATGATGCCTTTATCCATAAAACTAGAGGCAATGTTGTATGCCGAATCCATGTAGCCACCCAAGTTATCACGTAAATCAAGCACCATGGATTTCATTCCCGCTGTACGCATCTTCTTCAGCATAGCGGCGAATTCTTCATCAGAATTCTGTGTGAAACCACTTAGCGAAATATAGGCAATCTTCGGACCAATGAGGGTTCCAAAAACGGAAGTCGAGTTCAATTCATTTCGGGTGACAACATAAGATTTTGTGACACCATTTCTGAGGATCAGCAGGGTGACCTTAGTGCCCGCGGCTCCACTTAGTTCCGAATCATCCGTTTCGTCAACAGGTATTCCGTTGATTTTGAGAATCGTATCGCCGCGTTTCAAACCTGCCTTTTCAGCAGGAGAACCTGGAGAGATTTCTTCGATGTAGAGCTCTGTTGGCGTATATTGAAGTTTAACACCGATGCCAACGTATTCGAGATCAACCGCATGTTCAAATTGCGCCGCTTCCTCGGAATTGAAGTATTGGCTGTATGGATCATCCAGTGTGTTCACCATGCCGTCAATTGCTCCGCGAATCAAAATATCTTTATCTACATCTGAAAGATTATAGTTCTCCAATAGCTTCATTACTTCATTAATAAGATCACTGTTGTCTGTGGAGGCTTTAGCGGCATCTGCAGCGGAAGCCAGTGGAGCAAATGTAATAGATAAAGCTAGACAGCTGGTTAACAGTGCACTTATTATTTTTTTTGATTTCATGGAATCAAACACCCTTTTTATTAGGATTTCACAAGTTTATTGTAGACGCTATATGTGTCATCGATTGTCCATACACCAGTATCCGACTTGGATAGAATATAGATAAGGCCCTGCTCATAAGTCTCCTCTTCACTAGCTTCCTTGTCTTTGCTTTCTACATATATAGCAGCTTCTTTGGCACTGTAATAATAAATATTTGAAATGCCTGGAGTATAGGTAATATCATACGAAGCAAAGAAATCATCCAAATCTGCCTTGAGAGAGGAATCATATTCTTCTCCATATGAAGTCATCGTGGAAAGAACTGCTGTAGGATTCTGTTCGTTCATTGCTTGATAATACTTGCTAATAGTACCTTTGATGGCATCCGCATCGTTTTGAGGGATGTTGGCTGCTGGTTTTATACCTTGTTCACGAGTAAGGAGAACGGTCGAGCTTTGGGATTCCACGGATGAAATCTTCCAGCTTCCGTTCTTGCGGACCAGGGTATATACGTATTCATTCTCTGTATCTGGAGTATAAGCCCCACCTATTCTGCGTGAACTTTCAAGCGTATACACAGTGGCTTCGTCAGCTGTAATGTCGAGGATTTCCAAGCTATCAATAGTATTCTTTATATCGAAAGCTTTAAAAGATTCATTGAGTTCGGCCACTGATTCCGTGTAAGAGTACTCCGAATCCATAAGGGAGTAGAAGCTAGTCGCTTTTTCTTCATTGAAATATTGATTAGACAAACGGATTAATGCTGTAATGGCTGCTTCGTCCTTACCTTTGGAGACAGGAGTAGTAATTTGTACACTTCTACTAGTAGAATTCCAGACAGCTGTGCCCCCGGTTGCCTCGGCGATAAAACGCAAAGGGATGTATGTAGTGCCGGCTGAGGAAACTGGTGCAGTGGTTAGTTTTTTAACGGTTCCGTTAACAGTAGCGCGGTTACTGCCAATTTTGAGGGTAATCGCAAGATTTGAACTTTTTCCTGTTACCGTTCCAGTTTTGGCATCCCAGAGAACTTGAAGTCCAAGCTTCTCAAATACAACCCGGAAAGGTACAAGTACAGAATTGTTCGCTAAGTATGGGGATCCAGCGGTGAAGGAAACCTTACTTCCGTTAATATAAACATCAATTGGTTTCGATGCTGCAAAAGCCGGGACCGCAAGTATGAGGGCCAGTAGACTTATGCTTAAGAGGGATAAAAATCTTTTCAACAGTACTCTCTCCTTTTATGTAACTCTTTGTAAAATAGCCTCATTATACCATTTGGCTTCTCTCTCAGTCTATCAGTTGGTGTTAGTTTTGTCACACAAAAAAGCCGGAGAAATGGATATCTCCAGCCACTGAAAATCGTTGGATCGAAGGTTAATCTTAAACTAAAAAAGCTTCACGTACACGGTTCCAGAACGGAAAAGGACGGTACCTGGCGAAACTGACCTTCTTGTCCGATACTTGGCAGCGTACTGAAATCAGATCATCTACTGGGATATTGTTATGATCTATCGTGAGTAGTAAGCGCTGATCCTTACATGAAAGAATATCGCAATGGTGATGCTTCGGCAGTAGTAATGGCGACCCCATTGTTCGAAATACGCGGTTGTTAATTGAGGCGATTTCGGCAATCTGCAGCGCCTCTATAGATGGGTGAACCATGGCTCCCCCAAGGCTTTTGTTATAGGCCGTGCTACCAGAAGGAGTAGAAATACAAAGCCCATCACCCCGGAACATTTCGAAGGTAACATCATTGATGTCAACTTGAATCATTATAGTTCCATCTACCCCTTTAAGGGTAAATTCATTTAGGGCAATGTGGGACGAAGAACCGGATTTCTTGTGGATTTCCAGCTCAAGCAATGGATATTTCACGATACGAGGTTTCTGAGGCTCAGAATCCTCGGTTCCGCACATGTAGTCGATTAAGGTGGGTAGCTCTTCCGCTTGCCAGTCCGCATAGAAGCCTAAGTGTCCTGTGTGCACACCTACGAAGGCTAGATTGGGGATTTGATCGATAAAGGTATGAAAAGCGTGCAGCATTGTGCCGTCTCCGCCAATAGAGATGACGATTTCGGGAGACTCGGCATCCAGTTGCAGGTCCCGCTCCGCCGCCAGCTTGTGAAACTGCTCGGCAAGTTTGATTGATAGTTCATCACCGCGGTCCAGAACATAATATCTCAAGATGTACAGGCTCCTTTTGTATAATTCAGTCATACACCGATCATAATCAATCTTGACCCGGAACACAATATGTTAATCAACTTCGCCGTACCCATCGAATCATTGTCATGAATACAGGGATAAGCAGTGAGACTAGAATTGCAGCAGTTAATAATAGGCTCAGCAGCGCGAGGCTTGCCGTTATCCCTGAGGCAGAAGGAGTAAAGGCAGCATAGGCTGGTAATGATACCCATGCGGTAGACAGTCCTGTGTTCATCACAGGGTTCCAGAGCAGCAAGACCAATCCTGATGCGAGTATGGCGTGAATTAGCCGTGCAGTCAAAAATGGCAGATACCGCAGCCCGGTACCGTTCAGAATACTTGCCACCTGGGCATGTACAGATAATCCGCCCCAAGAGAGAATGAAGGCAGCTGCCGCTACCTTGAACTGAAGCGGGATGGAAGCTGCGGCTTCACCTGCTGAACGGGCACCGATCGTCACCTCAAAGAATCCGCTAATGAGAGCCTGAGCTAGTTCTGGAGGACCACCTACAAGGGACACAAGATGTCCTGTCATGTTAAAGAGGGAGGATAGGATACCGGCACGGGCTAGCAGTTCCATTAGCACATTGAAGAATACAACCAAACCGCCTACGACAATAATAAGCTTTAGCGAGGACTGGATTGCTCCCTTTAATAGCTCCCCAAAGCTCCGTCCATCTTTGCGCCGAGCCTCCTCCATGGCAAGAAGTGCTGCATGGATTCTTCCAAAACCTTTTTTGGCTGGAACAGAGGGGGCAGTAGAACTAGTTATGGATGGGTCTTGGGAGGGGGAGCTCTGTTCTTTGCGTCCATGGAACGACATTAGCAAGCCAACAATCAAACCGCTCCCATAGTGGGCGAGGGCTAGGATGAGCCCCAACGATGCGTCTCGAAAGAAACCAACGGATACTGCACCTAACAGAAAGATTGGGTCAGAGGAGGTTGTGAAAGCGACTAATCGTTCGCCCTCTACTCTGCTAATCAGATTCTGTTCCCGCAGCTTAGCGGTTAATTTAGCGCCAACAGGATATCCTGATACATATCCCATCGCAGCGACAAACCCGCCGCTACCTGGTATACCAAAAAGAGGGCGCATCAATGGATCGAGCAGTGCTCCGAAGAGATGAACGATCCCTAGGCCTAGCATGATTTCGGATATGACGAAGAATGGAAATAGGGAGGGGAATAACACATCCCACCAGATGGCCAGGCCTCGTAAGGCTGCGCCAAGGGATGCCTCCGGATGAAGCAACATCAGCAGCATACAGCCCGCCAAAGTTAATCCCAGCAGTGGGCCGCCAATCTTTTTAAAAGTCATAATTAACGCCTCCTGATCTATGGTTAGATGTATGCGAAAAGAAGGACAAACAGCACAAAAAAAATAAAGGAAGCGGTTACATAAATCGGTGCTTTTTCGTTCGAAATATGATATTATGTAAATAAGAAATGCACCCTCTGTTACAAGAATAAATGGGATGGAGTGATGGCGATGAGCGTTGTAGCCGGAGTTCTCGTTTGTGCTTTTGTATATGTGATCCGGGTCTCTCTCGTCCCTTCAGGTGATGAAGAATTTCGGACCTACTGACAATAACCTCCAGGCGCTAAACTATAGTTTAGCGTCTTTTTTCTGCCGTTTAGGGGCACTTTCGACGGATATCCGAGCCGTGCTTTTTTTTGGTATAATAAAGTAAGAAACGTTTCATTAATATGGAAGAGAGCTGGTAACCTCAATGAATCCAAATGAGAGTATATATGAGAACCTAGGAGGAGCTGAGGCGCTACATCGATTGGTGGAAGTGTTCTATGCCAAAGTGCAGCTTCATCCGCAGCTGGGTCCGTTATTTCCTGAAGACATTTCTCCTGTTCTGGAGAAGCAGTATCAATTCCTGACACAGTTTTTTGGCGGTGGCCCATTGTATTCAGAACTGCATGGACATCCCATGATGAGAGCAAGGCACATGCATATTCCCATTACTCCAGAACGTGCTGAAGAATGGTTGCAGTGTATGAAAGAGGCGCTTGAGGAGACCGGAGTAGAAGAGCCGCTACGTTCGTTCGTGCTTAGCCGCCTTGCAGGTCCCGCACATCATTTTGTTAACATGCCCCAGGAATAATAAGGGACAGGTTGATCCTGAAAGGAATGAGAGTACTTGCCAGAGTTAATACCCCTATATTCTATTAAGGTCAAATGTTGCAATTGTGAACATGAATTTTCAACCTCTCGCGTACGCCCTAGCCTAAAAAAGGCTATCCGCCGCGATGCTGATTTTTGCGCATATTACAAAAACGAGAATCCGGATTATTATGTTGTACGTGTCTGCCCGAGTTGTGGGTTTGCCTCTACAGAAAATTCAGCGGACAAGCTGACGGATCTGCAGCGAAAAGCATTTAATGAACAGGTAGGAAAACGATGGAAGAGCCGTGACTTTGGGGATAAACGAAGCTGGGAAACTGCACTTGAGACCTATAAACTGGCGCTTTTATGCGCTCAAAGTATTAACGATAAGGATCGAATTATTGCAAGTCTGCTTCATCACATTGCCTGGTTGTATCGGTATCAAGGGAATACGGAACAGGAACAACGCTTTTTGCGCTATTCATTAGCTGAATATGTGAAGGTATACGAAAAAGACGGAATAGCTGGCAATGATGCCCGGCTCATGTATCTTATCGGCGAACTTAACCGGCGCATCGGAGAGTTCTCTGTGGCTGTAATGTGGTTCTCCCGCCTGATTAATGATCAGAAGATTATGGATGCTGCGATGATTCGAGCTGCCAGGGAGCAGTGGGTTGTGCTAAGAGAGCAAATGCGCGGCGAAGCTGTAGATATTGATGCCGATGGATTGCCTTCAGGTTCTTAAAATTTTACGAACAACAAAAAGCGCAGAAGAGAGTAATGCTCTCGTCTGCGCTTTATAAAAATGGTAAGATTGGGATTTAGATGACCTTCTATTTATCGGACTGCCCGATCGAATAGGAGGTAATCTCCGTCGTTATCTACAACTGTGGGACTGGCGCTGCAACATGGGAAGACAAGTAGTTTTTTCTTGCCGTCACGAACGATTTGCAATTCTTTTGGCTTCATAGGGAGAAGAACATTCTCCGAGTTGCAGAAAGGGCAATACTGCACATACATATCGCCTAAAATAATGTCATAAGGCCAGGTATGACTAAAAGGAATCATTGTGAATCCTTCCCAGAAGGAGACTCTTCATTTCCATCCTCAGCTTGCGGTGAATTCTGCTTTTTGGATAGCTCAGCTATTTTTTGTAGCAAAATATGTTGGGGCATATGCATCAAGTGTTCCAGTGGAACGCCTAGTTGCTTTGATAACGTTATGGCTGTTTCCGGTGAAATTTGTAGTGGCTTCATATGGATGCCCTCCTAAAGTTTATCGGCTATGAATGTTCCGGTATCGTTATTCACTTTACCACGGTGTTAATTCAATTACAAAGAAAACGAAATGAGAGCAAAGGAATGGTGAGAAGACATGAAACAACCATTATCACTGACTTGGGAACTTGATTCCATATTTCCTGGAGGATCGTCCTCTACTGAGTTAGAAAGCTTTTTAAAGAATCTTGAACAAGATATTACAGCCTTACAGGGTCTGGTGAAGAATGCTGTAGCTCCAACGGATGTTGAGTCTACAAAGGCGCTGGACGAGGTTGTAGAACTGCTTCAGAGCTGTTCAGGAAGACTTGTGGAGGTCTCTTCCTTCGCAGACTGTCTGGGCGCTCAGAATCAAATGGACAAAGGTGCGGTAAGACTGGCGGCTCGAGTGACAAGTATGCGTGCCGGATTCGAAGGCATTAGCTCACAATTCAGTAATGTGCTTCGTCAGACTACAGATAAGGTATGGGCAGAGTGGATGGCACGTCCGGAGATTGCTCCATTAACGTTCGTGCTTAGCGAGAGCCGTGACTTGGCCCGTGAGAAGATGAGCCCAGAGTTGGAAAGCTTAGCGCTTGAACTAGCCGTTGACGGATATCATGGATGGAGCGGGCACTATGATACGATTGTAAGCTCGATTAAGATCCCATTTGAGGATGAAGAAGGAACAAAGCTGCTCTCCGCAGGTCAAGCTTTTAACAAGCTGGATGATCCAGATCCGAAAGTACGTCAATCCATGTTCCATAAATGGGAAGAAGCATGGACCGAAGCAGCAGATAACTGTGCGGATACCTTGAATCACTTAGCAGGCTTCCGTCTGAAGCTCTATAAAGGAAGAGGTTGGGAAGATATTCTGAAAGATCCACTGAGCATCAATCGCATGTCACAAGATACTTTGAATGCGATGTGGGACGTGATTACGAATAGCAAGCCTGCACTCGTGACCTATCTTCAGCGTAAAGCTAAGCTGCTTGGACTGGATGCTCTTTCCTGGGTAGATGTCGAAGCGCCAGTGGGTAAATCTTCAGGTAAAATCCCATATGATCAGGCCGCTAAAGATATCGTTACCCAGTTCCGCAAATTTAGTCCGAAGATGGCAGAGTTTGCAGAGCGTGCTTTTGATAATAACTGGATTGAGGTTGAGGATCGTCCGGGAAAACGTCCTGGAGGTTTCTGTACATCCTTCCCTGAGAGTAAGGAATCGCGGATTTTCATGACTTATAGCGGTACAACTTCCAATGTTTCAACCTTGGCACATGAGCTGGGACATGCTTATCATTCTTACTTGCTGGATGATCAACCTGTATTTAATCAGAACTACGCTATGAACGTTGCAGAGACTGCTTCAACCTTCGCAGAGGTCATTGTATCTGACGCTCAGGTTAAAGCCGCTGGCAACGCTGAAGAGAAACTGGCGTTGCTTGAAACGAAAATTCAAAACAGTGTAGCCTTCTTTATGAACATTCACGCACGGTTCTTATTCGAGACTCGTTTTTATGAGAAACGTAAGGAAGGTCTTGTAAATGCTGAAGAGCTGTCTGAATTGATGGTGGAAGCACAGAAGGAAGCCTTCTGTGGGGTGCTTTCGGAATACCATCCTCATTTCTGGGCTTCTAAACTGCATTTTTATATCACAGATGTGCCGTTCTATAACTTCCCTTACACCGTTGGCTACATGTTCAGCACAGGCTTGTATCGACTGGCTCTGCAAGAAGGAGCGTCCTTTGCAGATAAATACGATAGCTTGTTGCAAGATACTGGTGTGATGACTTTAGAGGATTTGGTACTTAAGCATCTGGGTGTGGATCTTACGAAGCCGGACTTCTGGCAAGGCGCTACAGATCTGATTGTAGCTGACATTAATGAGTTCTTGGAGATGACGGAGCAATTAGTTTGAAAAAGTCTAAACTAAGACAAATTTAGCGGTAGAAAAAACAACAATTTTTCAGCATGAACACGCAAAAGCCCCTGATACAGGGGCTTTTTTTAATGATAAAATGTCGAAAAATCACGATTTATAAAAAGAAATATGCTATTAATCTATGGATTTCGCGCATCTATAGGGATAATAACCCAATTTTGCCGAATAATGTTGTTTGCCATTTGTTAGTAACCTATAATGAGTCTTAAGCCTTATATAAGGCACGCTAGAGTACCACTTGGCTGAACTCACAAAAATAAGCAAGCGCTTACGAAGTCGGTTCTGCGAAGTGCACTCAAATCAAGCTATGCTCACAAAACTTTTAGGAGGAGAAGTAATGCTTAAGACGGAACAACTATCATTAGCGAGACAGATGGATATGGTGTTTAAGGAGCTGCAGGAAGAATTATCGGGATTAACTTCTGGTACGGTTTTTGTGCAAATACGAAATAACATGATCGGAAAATTCGGGATACGACATAATCCTCTTTCTGGGCGAAGCGGGGGATTCACTGATGCAAAAGAAGGGATGACAGATGGACAACAGTCTTCTTTTCGACTAATGGCGCTGGAAAGCCTGAAATACAAGCGGCGTTGGACGCATGGTGAGATTTCTTATGAATTCGCCATTAGACAGGGAATGGTGATTGTAGATGCTACGTTGGAGTCCAATTATAATATGGCGAATCTAATGATTCGATCGTCTCGTAATGCCTATGCTGAAAGTTCCGAACAGTTTTTTGGTTAAGCGTTGTTTACATAAAATTTCAATAATTGTGAAAATCAAAAACCCTCCCACAGCTTCAGAAAGAAGTGTGAGAGGGCTCAAAAGCTACTCGGCTTTAGGCTTGATATGCCCTAGCCGGATAAAACACTTAAGATAACGTTGTTACTGACGACCAGACAGTTGTTGTTCTGCCAGTTGTACTAGACGTTTAGTGATGTAACCGCCCAGAGAACCAGTTTCGCGAGAAGTGTAGTTCCCGTAATAACCGTCAGCTGGGATCGTTACTCCAAGCTCCTGTGCTGCTTCATATTTCAACTGTTGCAATGCCGCAGTTGCTTGAGGAACGACCAGGTTATTGGAACGGCTGCTACGACCTTGACCTGCTTGACCCATGTGTGTCACCTCCTTCGCCCGTTGTGAAGATAGTATGAGCGCTAAGAGGTTAATTCATGCATCACTTCGAAAGGTTTTAAGGATGGTAATTATTAGTGAAATAAAAGTGAGGATAGAAATCCTTTATTACTAGGGATTACACAAAAAAATCGGTCTTCCCTTACGTAATCGCAAGGCAAGACCGATATAATGTATATCTGCTTTAAATCTCAGGATAGATCATTTCCAGCACGGTGGATAGATTCTGACTTTGACCGGGTTCTACCGTTAAAAGACCTGTGAAGGAAGCATCCTCGGATACATTCGGTGCATTCGCGAGCCAGGTATAGGGCTCAATACACAGAAATTGATCAGCCGGTCCTTTGGTATATAGCACCCAGTGACGGAATAGATTCTCGTCAGCAGTATAACGAAGGCCATAACCATCATCACGTAATAATAAGGCTTCTACAGGCTGTTTTTCTCCAATACGTAGAGCAGTATCAAAATTAGTTCCCTGCATGTTCATTCCGGTGTTCAAGGCTTCCAGATCACCAAGTGGAATCAGATTGCCGCTAGGGAGCAATTCATCGTTCAGTTCATAAATACTATTTACTGGGAGCTTAAGATTCCAGCGCTCAGGTTCTCCATCAATCATAAACCAGGTGTGATAACCGATCCCAAAAGGAATTCGATGATCTCCAAGATTTGTAACCTTTAAAGTTTGGGTAAATCGGGCTTCCTGAAGCCTAAACGTCATTTCGAATTTAAGTGGGATAGGGAATTGCTCCATCCAGTGTGGATCATCTTCCGTTCGGAATTCAGTAGTGACCGCGCAACCATCCTCATCTTCTTCAATATCGCTGACACACCAGGCCTGAGTTCGGTGTAGACCATGAATATGATTGTCATTAGCGGTATTCTGGTCAAATTGATAACTTGTACCCTCGAATTGAAATTGGCCCTTACGAATTCTTCCGGGTGGAATTAATAGCGGCATGCCAAAATGGTAAGGTTTTTGCATAAAGAAAGCTTGATCGCTTTCATCAGGCCGCCGTAGAATTTCCCGTTGTTTCTTGACATCAAACAATGAAATCACGTTATTTCCTAGTCGCGGCAAAAGCGTGACTTCCAGTTCACGGCTGTGCAAAATATAAGTATCATAACCGCCCCACTGCCCTTTGGTCACCTGTTTCATGAGATATGCTCCTTTATCGTAACTGTAATCGAATAGAACATGGATAACCTTATCATAACAGATTTATACGGTAGTGGTTAAGTGATTTGACAACTTCTCTTTATGGTTCTATGATGAAGGCATTAATTCATGATGATAATGTGATGACGGGGACAAGTAGGCAGGCATTGCACCTTCAGAAAGCCGGTGGTTGATGCGAACCGGTAGGACAAACCTGATGAATGGACCCCTGAGCGCCGAGCTTGAACGGGAGCTAGATACCCTAGTAGACCGGCCGGATCTTCCCCGTTAACGGAAGACTAAGGCTGTTTTTTCTTGTCCAACAAGATTAAGCAGCGAATAAGGGTGGCACCACGGTCTCACGTCCCTTGCGGATGAGGCTTTTTTTGCGTTCTCGGAAACTTAGAAATGACATCAAACGGAGGTCTATATTATGAAAAAAGTAATGTCAGGCATTCAGCCAAGCGGTTCACTTACATTGGGGAACTACATTGGAGCACTGAAAAATTTTGTGAAGCTGCAAGATGATCATCAATGTTTCTTTATGGTTGTCGATATGCATGCAATCACTGTAGCACAAGATCCTGCGGCACTGCGTGAACAGTCAGAATCCGTAGCGGCCCTCTTTATTGCAGCAGGAATTGATCCTGCACGTTCTAATGTCTATATGCAGTCGCATGTGCCACAACACGCTGAACTGGGTTGGATCATGACGACACTTACAGCAATGGGCGAGCTGGAGCGTATGACCCAGTTTAAAGATAAATCATCAGGTAAAGATTCTGTTGGCGCTGGTTTATTCGTCTATCCTTCCTTGATGGCAGCAGATATTCTTGTTTATAATGCGGATCTTGTGCCAGTTGGAGAAGATCAAAAACAACATTTGGAGCTGACTCGTGATTTAGCTGGTCGCTTCAATAATCGTTTTGGCGAATTCTTTACCATTCCGGAGCCGTACATTCCAGAGGTGGGTGCACGTATTATGTCTCTGGATGATGGCACCAAAAAAATGAGCAAGAGCAATCCTAACGCAGGCAGCTACATTGCTCTGTTAGATTCACCGGACGTAATCCGTAAAAAAATCAGCCGTGCAACGACTGATTCAGGACGTGAAGTAATTTTTGATCCAGCTAATAAGCCAGAGATCAGTAATTTGATGAGTATTTATTCCGAATGTTCTGGAATGACACTCCAGCAAATTGCCGATCGTTATGAAGGGCAAATGTATGGCGGCTTTAAGAAAGATCTTGCTGAAGTGGTTGTATCTACGCTTGAGCCTTTACAACAAAGATATAATGAAATTCGTAGCTCGGGTGCGATTACAGATATTCTTGCTGAAGGTGCTGGTCGTGCACGTATTGTTGCAACTGAGACGTTGAATGGAGTTAAAGAGCGGATGGGATTTCTGCCAGCTCGTTAATCTAATCAGCGCTTAGGCTTTCCTGTTTGCGTCTGATCTTGGCCTTGAGGATAAATCCCCAGCCAATATTCATGACACAGAGAAACCCGAGCAGAAGTGCCAACCAAAAGCTATAACTGATCGCGATTGAAGCGGCAGTAAGAATAAGAATAGAAGAACAAGCGAACCAAAGTGAAAGTCCTTTACCCATTAAGAGAGCCTTCCTTTCTATGTCTGCTAAAATGAATCCCGGAGTATGATAATAATACTCCGGGATTTTTTGTGATTATAGAATAGATCTCTGCGTAAGTCTACAGTTTCATCGTAAAGAACCAGGGTCAATGGAAAATCGTTTGTCGAGCTTCTCGCTGCTAAGCCAACCTACATAAGTATTTAAAGGTCGATATTGATTGTCCATCACTAATACAGCCACAAATGGGTATTGTTTGCGATGTAAATAACGTACGTCCCCCCAGCGCACCATATATCCTGAAGGGAGTTCCTCGACTTCGGCTACTGCATAAGAGGTGAAGTATAGAAAGGACTGAATATCAGGGTGCGACTTGGAAATCTCCACAGCAGGATGAGTCGAGCATACAGCATGTTTGAACCATTCCAGTCGGTTATTGACTAACTGCCCAACATCATAGCTGCCATCTTTTTTCACCTTGACTACGTTCCAGCGCTTTAGTGAAATTGTAGGGATTACAATATAACGTTCGCCGGCACTATGATGTAAATCCTTAAGCTTAATATTACGCGTGAGACGTGCGTGAACGACGGTTCTCCAAATATAATAAAGAATAGTACAGGCATACAGTGTAATAAATAAAGGTTGCGGTGGAATGATCCCGGTGATCCAGAGAAGGATGGCTGCGATATGGCTACCAAATATAAACGGATCAAAAATGTGGATGATGTTCCATGCAATCCATTTCTCCGTGAATGGACGTGCAGCCTGAGTGCCATAGGTATTAAATAGATCAGAAAATACGTGAACACCTACACCAATGAAGCTCCAGAGCGCAATATGGCTTAGAGCTTGTAAATCAGTAAAACCAAATAAGGGGCCTAACACGAAGGAAATCAGCGCAGGCCACAGAATTAGAAAGGGTAGGGAATGTGTGATTCCTCGGTGATTTCGAATATACATTGCATTGTCCTTCAGTCGTAGCGCAGTATCGGCATCAGGAGCCTGAGAGGCGAGCACTGTTGCCAGCATAACAGCCCCGGCCAGTTTCGGATCAGAAGCAACGATGGGATCAACGAAGGAAAGCCCGGCTAAGCCTAGGCCCATAACTAAATGTGTAGCAGTATCCATTGGTCAGTTCTCCTTTGTTGTTCGGAAGTTCTCTATTTAATAATTACCCAAATACAGCTCTGGTTATTAAGGGGATTGAAATAAATACAAAATAAATATTGTCACGTAATTGTCGAATTCATGAACTTACTGTTCCATGACTGTCAAAGTCTTCACGGGTTTGTTATGATAAAGTTAACAGCGAAGTTAAAAAACTTCGGTTAGAACGTTACATGTTCGTTTAGAAGGAGGATCATTAGGTGTGGACAATCATATAACATTTCAAGCTTCTTCCGACTCTGCAGCCATGTCTGCAAAATCTCCACCGGAAGGTGCTAGCTGGCGTGATTTCATTGCTGTAACAAAACCCGGTATTATCCGATCTAACCTTATTGCCGCCTTTGCGGGATATTGGTTGGCCTCGGGTTGGGATGTTCATTACGGCAGATTAGTTCTGACTCTGCTCGGTACTATGCTGGTTATGGCTTCGGCCTGCGTTTTTAATAACTATTTCGACCGGGATCTGGACATGAAGATGGAAAGAACCCGTGAACGGGGGCTTCCTACAGGACGACTAAAACCAAACACTGTGTTATTATACGCCATTGGGCTTGGTATTGCAGGTTTGATCGTGCTGTTTGCTTTTTCAGGTATGCTTGCCGGTCTGTTTGGAATTGTTGGTATGTTCGTTTACGTAGTAGTATACACGCTTTGGTTGAAGCGGACATCAACATGGAGCACCTCCGTAGGTGCGATTTCTGGAGCAATGCCCCCGGTAATTGGTTATGTTGCGGTTTCAGGAACGGTTGATCTAGGCGCTTGGCTGATCTTTGCCATGTTGTTTCTATGGCAACCCCCTCACTTCTGGGCGTTGGGCATTAGACGTAAAGAAGAATATAGAGCGGCAGGATTTCCATTGTTACCTGTAGTTAAAGGGACGCGACGTACGAAATTTCAGATGATTCCTTATGTAGCCCTTTTGCTGCCTATTCCAGTGTTAATGTACGCCTACGATTACGCAGGCATATTTTTTCTAATCATTTCATCAGCGCTGTCCTTGGCTTGGTTAGTATTGACCTTGATGGGCTTTAAGGCTAAAGATGATGAAGTCTGGGCGAAGAAGAATTTCCTCTTCTCCATTAACTACCTGACAGTTAGTTTGATCGTACTTGTATTGAATACGATTCACGGTTAAGAAGAGGGAGGGTATACGTGTCCGTGCAAACCTTTAAGCGTTACAAATGGACTTGGCTTCTGCTAATACTTGCTTTGATTATGGCTGGTTATCTGGCAATTAACTCTTTGAATTTAGGAAAAGAGAAATTGCCAGTAATCGGAGAAGTGCAGGACTTTTCTCTTGAAAATGTGAATGGAGACCAGGTTACTCTGGCTGATACACAAGGTAAAGCACGGCTGGTATACTTCTTTTTTACACAGTGTCCGGATGTATGTCCTATAACTACGTTTTTGTTATCTCAGACACAGAAGATTCTGGTCGAGGATGGCAGTTTTGGTAAAGATACGGGTTTTGTTTCTATCTCTTTTGATCCGAAGAATGATACTCGGGAAGCTATTAAGGCTTTTGCAGACCGGTTTCAGGCGAATTATGATGGATGGTATTTCTTGCGGGGGGATCAGGAAGAAGTTCGTAAGTTAGCGACGGATTCTTTTAAAGTACTAATCGCAGGGAATTCCAAAGAAAATTTCGTACATGCCAACCGTATAGCGTTAGTTGACCGGAACAATCAACTTCGTGCATTGTATGACGCAGGAGATACGGAGAACGTAACTCCTGAATTTCTTGCCGATCAGCTGACGGAATTGGCTCGGGAATAGAACATAAACATTAAAAACGCCTTTTTCGAATCCCTCTTTATTGAGCGGATAACGAAAAAGGCGTTTTTTTAAATAGACGATAGTATAAGTTTCATGCTATACATTATCCTTATACTTGTTTCAGCTAAAATGGAAGTGGTTCAGGGTAGACGATGAAATCTTCCAATCCGGCTTTTTCGAGCTGAGTGATGTTGTATTCATCAGGCGTACCTTCCACACCAGCATATCCGCGACGAGTATAAATATGATCGGCATCAGGGAAGGCATCCCGGAGCACACTGCGTATTTTTTTGCCAGAGCTATCGTTATCCAAATAAAGGTATACTTCTCCATCTCCTACTTGTTGCCGGAGGGATTCTAATTTTAGTGTATTTAATGTACCAAAGGTACATAGGATTTCTACTTCCGGTACCAGCACGCGCCGTAATCTGCTGCGATCGTTCTTACCTTCGACAATAATCGTTATGGACATTAGCTGACAATCACCTCCGGGAATGGGTCCAAGCTTCAGGCTCATTATAGTTTACCGAAGGATCGTCATTTTTAACAACTGTTTCTGCAGGAAAGTCTTCATTCCCCGGGAAATGTCGTAAAAGCAAAGAATCATGCGGCTCGCCCGTTCCATTTGGAAGTGAGGTTCGATAGTTTACCAGTGTTTTTAGGTGGAAGAAGAAGCAATGCTACCATTAGTATTAGAAAGGCTATGAAGTAAGGAGAAACGAAGGACCTTAGCTGTCCAGCAGCCACGGGCCCAGCGAATGCACCGAGTGACATGGCTATCGACTGCATGGAGAAAGTCCGACCCATTCGCCCAGGGCCACCGAGACTAATAAAGAGTGATGCCATTGCAGGAAACAACACTCCTTTGGCTGCGCCGAGCATAAAAAGAATCGCAGCAGTCGGAATCCTGTGAAATGAGGCGAGTGCAAAGAAGCTGATGGCCATTCCCAGTAATGCCGCTGCTATTCTTCCCCCCGGAGAAAGACGGTTAAGGAAGAGCATGCTGAGCGTTACCAAAGCACCTAAACTGAGGAGTGACAGTAGGATACCAGTGGAAAGAATACTGTTGCTCCCTGTTTGAGATAGCGGGAGCTCGAAAAAGAGAACGCCTTGTGAACAGGAAACGAAAAAAGGTAAAAGGTAATACCGTTTGGATACCAGATCATCATCTTTCGTTGGTATAGAAGGTTTATCTGGAACTTTTAATGCTGATGGCGCTGAGCTTAGCGGCTTTAATATATGTCTCGAAGGTGCAGGTACACTAAAAAAAGCCATGATTCCTGTTGCGATAAGGAGCCATCCAAGTGTGGTGAAGGTGCCAGAGTAGCCGGCTTTTGCTACGATAAAAGCTCCCGCAGCAGGCGATACAACTGAAGCTAACGTATGAACGATACCATGTCCGGACATATATTTACCCTGCTCTGTGGCATCCGATGACAAAGAAGCGAGTAACGTCATACAGGCTGGAGAGAGGAAAGCGAGCACGAATCCACTTGCTGCTCTTAGCATCAGCAGATGCCATGGAAGCTGTACATGAGCTTGCAGCAGTAGGATAGCTCCCGCTGCGACAAGGCTGAAGACGATGTAGCGGCGGGAGCCATTACGATCGACTAGTACGCCTGCAAGCAGATTGCCGGGAAGGTGGGTCAACGAGTACATGCCCATCATCCAGCCAATAAAGGTGGGTCCCGCACCAAGAGAGATGGCAAAGGGCGTAAGGACGGGATACTGAGCATGTAAATCGAAGAACGCCAAAAAGAGAAATAAGTATAGCCACAGCGCAGTTTTCACAGGGAAACACCTCCGAGAGCCACCTACAGCACAAGTGAATGCAGGACGGCGTAATAATGAAGAACGAATTCTTAAGCACTACTTGTACTTTACGTGGGACAGAGAGGGCTTATACCGCTTTTTTAATTCCGCTGGTAGGTATACCTTTTACGGAGGGTGGAACCATGAATTATGATGGGTATTCATGTATAATAATTAATATTGGCGTTATGTCTATGGGAAGAGAGAATCTTTGGGACGAAACTAGGCGATAGGGGTGTTGTGAGATTGATGGATCCAGAGGTATGGTCACAGTTTATAAGGGAAAATTGGCTAGTTATTGTAATTGCGCTTGTCCTGCTGTTTGCGGTTGTTAATTTGGTTAAAACCGTTCTGAAATGGGCGATTGTCATTGTGATCGTTGTAGGTTTGTTCATCTATAGTGGTGTTACAATGGACCAAATTGGTAACGCTGTGAATAAGGTGGCAGATGGAACGGTAAGCACGCTAAAGAAGGAAGCGCAAGAGGTTATGCTTAAAGAAGCGCAGGATGCGAAGTACACTTCAAATGGAGACGGGACCTTTACGATTACAACGCCGAATATTGAAGTGAAGGGCGCAGCGGGTGAAGATAAAGTAGAGGTTACTTTCCGTGGTGTGAGTCTTGGGAAGTGGAGTGTTACAGATACGACAAAAACATTTATCGAGGAAGCCCGAAAACATCAATAACAGGCTTGGACTCAAAAATATAACAAGCGAGCAAGCACGCGACTGAAAGGAGAGAGCGGATATGATAAACGGATGGATGACTAGTGTGAGTGATGCTAATATCATCTCCATCGCCCTCCTGCTGGTTGTAGTCTTCTCTCTATTGCAAGGCTGGAGCAGAGGTTTCTCAAGCGCTACCGGAAGATTATTTGGGCTGCTGGGAACAGGATTATTTACTATAGCATCTTTGGTATTAGCTATCCCAGCTGCGGCCTACCTCAATCCCTATGTAGAGACTTGGGCATCGGGTATTAGTCTTCCTGATACGAAGCTTACACAGTGGCAGCAAATTTATTATACGGCGGTGTCTGTGTTATCAGAATCACCGCTAGTTCGATTTCTATTGTTACTCCTGATTTCTTATCTGTTAATTCGTATGCTCTTAGGACTGTTATCCATGTTGCTTCCTTTTCCACAATTGCGGCGTACTAAGAAGTTTAAAGACAGAAAGATTACGCAGGTAAGCCGTATGGGAGGAGCAATGGTTGGATTAATTATCGGCTTAATGCGTAGTCTGGTAATTGTTCTCGCTCTTTTCATCTGTGTTGGATTAAATCCGGAGAGTGGATTTAGTCGTTATGTGGAGTCCTCACCAATCTATAGTCAGAGCGCTGCTGCTGTATTTGAACCTATTGTTGGTGAGACTGTGCAGAAGAAACTTCCAATTCTGACGAAGACCGTTGCAGCAGAGATGAATGATATCCTTCGCAGAAAATATGAGGTTATCGATCATGAAATTCCTCAGGATATTATAGGAGCAGCAGAAGACATTGTTGGACAAGCGCAAGAAGAAGAGAAAAAAGCGAGACTTCTCTATGATTGGGTAGGTACACGCGTGACTTACGATTATGCTAAGGCTGACAATTATTTGCAAAACAGGGTCTGGCATGAACAGACACCACAGGATACATTCGACACTCGGCAAGGGGTATGTATAGACTATGCCCGACTGTACGCTGTGATGGCTCGTTCACAGGGCTTGCAGGTACGGGTTGTAACAGGTCAGGGTTATGATGGGCGTGGCGGATATGGTGCACATGCTTGGAATGAAGTATATATAAGTGATCGGCAAGCTTGGATTCCGCTGGATCCGACTTGGGCTAGCAGTGGAGATTGGTTCAATCCGAAGGATTTTGATGAAACGCATATTAGGGAGAACGCCCTCTGAGTGAGGGCGTTGAACTCCTGGGGTGTGGTACAATAAACTCAAGTAACGTCAGTTCTAACTTAAATGCGAGGGCATGCTCACAATAAGCAGCTAAGAACTCACCTTCATCATAAGAGTAATGTCGCAGGCAAAGGGTTGTCAGACATTTTTTTAAAATATAAGAAAGTATAAGCACTATACTTTATGTCTTATATTTCTCGCTTAAACACTTACCTTCCTTATAAGGACGGTCAAGGCGTTTATGCTTGTAGAAGGGGAGAAAGCTGGTGAGTTTGTTTGGTAAGCAGCTCCCGCCTAAGGACGGGATATCTTCAAGAAATTCTGTAGGCTTGAGACTGAATATTTTTTTCTTTGGCACTTTTTTTATTTTTTGTATTATTATCGTACGTCTTGCAGGTTTACAGTTTACTGAGGGAGCTCTGTTGAGTGAAGAAGAAACGAGCCGGGAAACGAAAATTGTTCCGCTCGCAGCGATGCGTGGGATTATTTTTGCTGCCGAAGGAGAGCAGATTGCCTATTCAACACCTACCGAGTCGCTTTACCTTACATTAACTAAAGATTATACAGCTAGAACGACAGATAAAGTAACGGGTGAGACCTCACTTACGGAGAAGGCGAAGAACAACTCCGATATGCTTGCAGCAAGGCTTGCAGCTGATTTTGCTAAATATGGAGATCCGAATGCACCGAAGCTGACGCAGCAAGATATCTTGGATTTATTAGATTTAGATTTCAAAAAGTATTTAGGTTATGTGCCGCGACGGATCAAGACTGGATTAATTCCAGAGGAAATAGCCTATTTCATGGAGCATAAAGACAATTATCCGGGGCTAACGATCGTGGAGGAGAGTGTTCGTCACTACGATAAAGATACGGTAGCGGTACAGACAGTCGGCTTTGGAAAGCCGTTTAAATCGACTGAAGATATAGCGATGTATAAGAATGTCCGTAGTGAAATGAAAAAAGATTCTCCCCCTGGACTTATGTATAAAGCAGAAGAATATGTGGGGTTTGATGGTCTGGAAATGCAGTATCAACGAGAGCTACGAGGAGAAAATGGTTATCAGGTCATTTCGGTGACTCCTCAGAATATGGCTGAGAAGGTTGAACAGAACGTTGCTCCTGTAAAAGGTAATAATATTTGGATGACCATTAATAAGAAGATTCAGATGAAGACAGAACAGGCCATATTGGATCAGATTAAATGGTTGCATACCAATGCTGTTCAAGGTGAGACGCATCCAGATGCTTTAACCGGATACGCCGTAGCAATGGAAGTGGAGACTGGAAATATTGTCGCCATGGCAAGCATGCCGGATTACGATTCAAATGTATGGACTAAAGACTCCTTACCAACACCTGTTTGGAATAAAATAATGAATAATCATCTAAACGGTACGATTACTTCGAATTCATCTGGTAGATCAGGTCATGATTTTAGTTCACTTGTATTTATGGGATCTACGATCAAACCATTAAGTGTGTTAATTGGTTTAAAGGAAGGTTTCTTTAATACCTCAACAACCTATTCAGATGTGGGCATTACTTATTTCGGTAAGGATAATAAATCATCCGTAAGAAATTCATCGGGTCACGTATATGGTTCACTAGATCCGGCCAAGGCGATTATGAATTCCTCTAATGTATTTATGATTGATATGGTGGGTAAGCAGCTTTACAAGAAATATCCGGGGGATAAAGGCATTGAGGTATGGGACAGATATATGAAAGAGTTCGGGCTGGGTGTATCTACGAAAAGTGGTCTCCCAGGTGAATCACCGGGCCAGATTAACTATACTGATCTTAAGGCCGCAGGCAGCTCGCAGGCCGCACTTATCTATGCTTCTTTTGGCCAACAGGGCAGTTATACTACATTGCAGCTTGCCCAGTATGCTTCTACTCTTGCAAATGAAGGAGTGCGTATTAAGCCTCAACTCGTTAGCAAGATCACGGATGCGCAAGGTAAGGCGGTTAAGGAATTTCAAAGAGAAGTGCTTAATACGGTAACGTTTGACAAATCCTACTGGAAAGAGATCAAACAGGGGATGAGCAGTGAAGTTAGTGCCTTTGATGATTTTCCTTATGATTTTGCACGTAAGACAGGTACCTCTGAAAAAACAGACAGAAAAAATATAAACCGTGATAATGGGGTATTTATTGCATTTGCTCCGCGAGAAAATCCGAAGCTAGCCGTAGCGGTTGTTATACCAGAAGGGGGCTTTGGCTCCAAAAGCGCTGCTCCGGTGGCTCGTAAAATTTTTGACGCCTATGATTGGGAGTATGGGCTCGATGGTGTGCCAAAAAAGAATGTTGCTCCTGCGTCAGACCCCGTTCAAAAATAATTAGAGAAAAAGGAGAGAAATAAACTGTGAGTTTTTTTCGTAAGCAGGCCTCACCTCCAGATGAGACCAACAGTAAAAGTTCCATAGGCCTGCGACTCAACGTGTTTTTCTTTAGCACGTTTGTTATATTTTGCGTAATTATTATACGCCTGGCTGTGTTGCAATTCGTGGAAGGACCAACTTTAACTGAAGTGGAGACAAGCAGAGATACCAAAAATGTACCCCTTGCATCCATGAGAGGTGTAATTTATGCTGCTGAAGGTGAGAAGTTAGCGTACTCTACACCGGTTCAATCGCTGTATATTACGCTCAATAAGGAGTATACCGCTAAGCAAACAGATAAAAATACCGGTAAAACTACCCTAACTCCAGAAGCTAAAGCCAAGTCAGATGCATTGGCAGCCAAGCTGGTAACTGATTTCAATAAATATGGTGATCCAAAAGCTGAGAAGATGACAGAAGAAGATGTTATTGACGCACTGGATTTATATTTCCGAAAATCACTTGGCTTTATGGCACGGCGAATTAAGGCGGACCTGACTACTCAGGAAGTAGCCTATTTCATGGAACATAAGGGAGAATACCCAGGCCTTGAAATTGTCGAGGAAAGCATTCGTCATTACGATAAAGATACGGTTGCCGTACAGACGATAGGTTATATCAAGCCTTTTAAATCAGCAAACAGCCTTAATATTTATAAGAATATCTTAAATGCTATGAAGAACAATCCGGAGCCAGGACTAACTTACAAGGACGATGAATTTGTCGGATTTGACGGCCTGGAGCTGCAGTATCAGAGAGAGCTTCGGGGACAAAACGGCTATCAGGAAATCTCCGTCAATCCACAGAACATGGCAGAAAAAGTCGAACGTGTAGTCCCTCCTGTGAAAGGCAATGACGTCTGGACAACTATTAATAAGAACATTCAGATGAAGACAGAGCAGGCGATTATGGATCAGATTAAGTGGCTGCATTCCAATACTGTACAGGGTAAAACGCATCCTAATGCTTTAACTGGTTACGCTGTAGCGATGGAAGTTGATACGGGGAATATCGTCAGTATGGCAAGTATGCCGGACTACGATACGAATATTTGGACATCGGGATCCTTATCCACTGATGTTTGGAACAGTATTATGGACAACTATCAGAACGGTACCATTAATCCGATTTCTTCAGGGACGTCAGGTAATGGACTTAGGTCTGTGCTGCTATTAGGTTCAACGATTAAACCTTTGAGCGTACTCGTGGGTTTGAATGAAGGTCTCTTTACAACCTCAACTTACTATTCGGATAGAGGTTTCGCGACTTTTGGTAAAACAGGTCATGAAACTAAGGTAAGAAACTCCGGAGGACATGTGTACGGTTCTATGGACCCTGCAAGAGCGATTGAGAAATCTTCGAATGCGTTCATGGTGGACATGATCGGTAAACGATTGTATGACAAATACAAAAGCAAAGGCGTAGATGTCTGGGATAAGTATATGAAAGAGTTTGGACTTGGTGTATCCACGGGAAGTGGTCTGCCAAATGAATTCTTAGGACAGATTAACTATACCAATATAGAGGCTGCGGGTAGCGCCCAAGCGGCACTTGTATATGCTTCTTTCGGCCAACAAGGTAGTTATACGGTGTTGCAGCTTGCCCAATACGTAGCTACACTTGCTAATGAAGGACAGCGGATCAAACCTCAGCTTGTTAGCAAGATTACAGATGCTGACGGAAAAGTAGTCAAGGAGTTCGGTCGTGAGGTAATAGATGAAGTAACAGCCTTCGATAAATCCTACTGGAAAGAAATTCAACAGGGTATGCGAAGTGAAGTTAGTGCTTTTTCTGATTTCCCTTATGATTTTGCTCGTAAGACGGGAACATCTCAACAAGTGGCAAAAGGTCAAATTCGCGATAACGGTGTATTTATTGCCTATGCCCCACGAAATAATCCTAAGCTGGCAGTAGCCGTAGTCATTCCAGAAGGGGGCTTTGGTTCCCAGAGTGCTGCGCCGGTCGCACGCAAAATTTTTGATGCTTATGATTGGGAATATGGACTTGATGGCGTTCCGAAGAAGAGTCTACAGTCAGGTAATAATACGAATGATCCTGCGAATGAAGGAACGACTACAGGTACTCAGTAACTTTGACTCTAAGGTGAATAATGATTAAAAAATAAACAGCTGCTCTATTGAGAGCATAAAAGAATGGAGGGGTGGCAATGACTGCCAAATACCGCCTGCTTGCTTTGGATATGGATGGAACCCTACTGAATGATGAACAGATTATTACACCTACAACAGTGAAATGGCTTCAAAAGGCGGTCGACGCAGGCGTTCATGTCTGCCTGTCGACAGGCCGGGCTTTTACAAGTGCATTTCCATATGCTGAGCAGCTTGGACTAGAAACACCTATGATTACTGTGAACGGTAGTGAGGTATGGCGAGCTCCACATGAAATTTATCGGCGATCATTGATGGACCCTATGCTGGTACAGCAAATGTATGAACTTGCTAAAGAAGATGACATCTGGTTCTGGGCCTATTCTACGGAAAAAGTCCACAAACAGGATAACTGGGATGGGGATGTAACGGGCAGAGAATGGCTTAAATTCGGTTATCACACCGAAGATGATGAGCTTCGTCATAAGCTGCTGCTTCGTCTTCAAGATATGGGTGGATTGGAGATTACGAACTCCTCTCCACATAACCTGGAGATTAACCCTCTAGGAGTGAATAAAGCAGCCGGAATCATGGAAGTCTGTAAGCTGCTAGGACTAGACATGTCCCAAGTTATAGCGGTTGGTGACAGCCTCAATGACCTTGCAGCGATTCAGCAGTCAGGGCTTGGGGTTGCCATGGGCAACGCTCAGGAGACGGTTAAAGAAGAGGCTGACGTTGTGGTAGCTTCTAATAATAATGATGGAATTGCAGAAGTCATTCAAAAATATATTTTTAATGAAGCTATTGCGAAGTGAATCCATAGAGCATATTTGCTATTAGGAGGTTAAGTGTTGACGATCCTGGGTTGGATTCTTATTATTGCTTTATTTGCCGTAGGGCTAGCGGGGGCTGTGTACCCTATACTGCCGGGTGCGCTTGCGATTTATCTTGCCTTTTTCGTATATGGCTGGTTCTTTTCTTTCGAGCCTTTTGGTGTCTGGTTCTGGATCATTCAAACGCTGATCGTTGTAGTTTTATTTATTGCTGATTACGTTGTAGGGGCGTGGGGCGTTAAGAAATTTGGCGGCTCACGTTCATCGATTATCGGGAGTACAATTGGGCTAATCATTGGTCCTTTTGTAATCCCAGCCTTTGGACTTATTATTGGTCCGTTTCTGGGTGCCTTTATAGGAGAATTGATCGTAGGTTCTTCACCAGCTAAAGCTGCCAAAGTAAGTGTAGGATCAATACTTGGGTTGTTTAGTAGTACTGTTGTCAAAATTGTGCTACAAATTATTATGGTCGTCCTCTTTTTTATATGGGTCGTCCGGTTTTAATTTTAACAGTGAAGAAGGGGAAATGGTTTGTCCAAGAAAGAGTCTTTCGTAAAAGGCACGCTTATCCTTGCTGCTGCAGCTTTGGTGGCAAGGGTACTCGGGCTTGTTCAGCGGGTGCCGCTGGATCATATTTTTGATGATGTGGGGAGAGCATCATTTGGGGTATCGAACAATATCTATTTAATGCTGCTCACCGTGGCTACAGCAGGTATTCCAAGTACGCTCAGTAAAATGGTCTCCGAGCGGTACGCTCTGAATCGTCCTGAAGAGGCGAGACAAGTGTATCATGCAGCATTGCTATTTTCAGTAGCAGCAGGGGTAATCATGACGGCCTTGCTGTACCTAGGCGCTCCGTTCTATGCGACACATATTGCTGATGTACCTGAATCAGCGATGGCAGTTAGGGCTATTGCACCTGCGCTTTTACTTTTTCCGGCAATTGCCATGATGCGTGGATATTTTCAAGGGCGCAACAACATGATGGCTGGTGGTATTTCACAGATTGTAGAGCAGTTCGCTCGCGTACTAGTCGCTATTTTACTAGCTTATATTTTATTACAGCAGGGGTATAACAATACAACTATAGCTGCGGGAGCATCCTTCGGTAGCGTAATTGGTAGTATTGCAGCATTTGGTGTCATGATTTATTTTGCAATCAAGCTGCGCCGAGAGGATAAACAGCAAGGATTAAATTACAATACCACTCAAAAATTGCCGATTTGGGGAATTTACAAAGATATTTTCACACTATCAATTCCGATCGTGCTCTCTTCACTTACGATTCCCGTAGTGAATGTGATTGATACTTCTTTGGCTGTTCCACTGCTTATTGATCAGATGGGTAGAGAGAG
The DNA here is from genome assembly GCF_038004585.1 of Paenibacillus sp. FSL R5-0475. Lineage (NCBI taxonomy): Bacteria > Bacillati > Bacillota > Bacilli > Caryophanales > Paenibacillaceae > Paenibacillus > Paenibacillus sp. FSL R5-0475. The sequence goes on along the minus strand of NZ_JBBORK010000001.1, from coordinate 4,409,663 downwards.
TGCAACAGCAGCTTTGGGTATACTAACCACGCGTGCTCAAAGTGTGGCCGGAATTCCGCCGGTACTAGCCATTGCGCTAGGTACCTCGCTGATTCCGATCATTTCAGCTGCCTATGCCCGTCGTGATGAGGGACACTTGAAGAAGCAAATTACACTTGCTTTGCGGATTTCTATCCTAACAGGGATGCCAATTGTGTTGGCACTTGTGGCAGCAGCCTATTCTGTAAACGGGTTATTGTTCAGCAGCTTGGACGGAAGCGGAATTGTGGCGATGCTTACGATTGGAACGATCTTTCAGATCACCATGATGACAACGAACTCCATCTTGCTCGGTATGGGCAAATCACGCATTTCAATGTATTATGTCCTAGTGGGTATTATTGTTAAATTAGTCGCAAGCTTCTTACTAAGTAAGATATTTGGGATCTACGGGATTATCGGCGCAACAGCACTTTGTTTCGTAGTTATTACTATTCTTAACTTACGGATGCTGAAATCCATTGTACCTTTCGAAATTATGGGTAAACGGTGGGGCGGCTTCGCAATTGCGGTTCTGGTGTCCGGTGGTATTGGTTTTGGACTTAACCAAGCTGGAATTCTGTTAACAGATCTAATGCCTGCACGTCTGGCATTTCTGATCACTTGTCTTGTTGTAGGGGCCGCAGTTGTTGTTATTTATCTGGTCATGCTAATTGTACTGGGTGTGCTTACTAAACAGGAAATCTCCAGTTATCCGCGTGCATTGCAAAAATTGCTCCATCCGCTGATGAAATTGCAGCCTGCGCGTGTTCGTATGAGAGAATAAGTTTGACTTCTGCATGACATTTTGCTTCACTTAAAGAATAGAAATTTGACAGATATGGAAGAAAGGACTGAACAAGCTATGGACAAAATTAGTTCTCCTGCTGAATTTCAGGTAGCCATTCAATCTCCTCGATTAACTGTAGCCATCTTCAAGGCGGACTGGTGCTCGGATTGTAAATTTATCGATCCTTTTATTCCTGAGGTAGAGCAAGCCTATGCAGATCGTCTAACGCTGGTTGAGGTTGACGTTGATGCTGTGGGTGACGTTAGTCAGGAACAAAATATTATGGGTATTCCAAGCTTTGTCGCGTATTCCGATGGACGTGAATTGGTTAGATTCGTTAATAAATTACGTAAATCCCGCGAGGAAATTGAGAATTTCCTGGATAAAGCGGTTCAAGTGCATCAAAGCCTTCAACAGTAATTCCGGAAAACCACCGCTTTCGCCTGTTCGAGCAAAAGCGGTGGTTTTTTAAGATGCTTCTTCATTACTAAAAACTGCGGGTGATATTTTTGTCGACAAATCAGTTGAAATGGCTTAGTTATCTTACTTGCCTTATCATGTTCCTCGCTGTACTAGGGGGAGCGGTTGTAACGAAGACTGGATCGGGATTGGAATGTGGAAATGAATGGCCGCTCTGTCATGGGAAATTGATTCCGGCCTATACTGTAGGTTCGATGATTGAATACACCCATCGCTTGTTTAGCGGATTGGCAGGGTTATTGTCACTTGCCTCGATGATTGCCTTTTGGCGTTATGCTCGAAATCGGCGGGACTTGTTAGTATATGCATTCATGACGTTGCTGTTTGTAATTGTTCAAGGTGGTATGGGAGCGCTTGCAGTGATTAAATCCCAATCTGCTGCTGTAATGGCACTACATATGGGCTTTTCTTTGATCGCTTTTTCAAGTTCTCTAATGCTGGCTCTAGGAACTAAAAGGCGACATGAAGCAGGTGAGTATGATCCTAAGATGGAGCTTCAGAAGCAACCCGTCAGTAAGGCTTTCCGCAATTTAACCTGCTTTACGGCCTTTTATTCCTATGTTGTTGTTTATATTGGAGCCTTTGTTAGTCATACGGATTCGCGCGGTGGATGTTCTGGCTGGCCGCTCTGTAACGGTGAATGGGTTCCCGAGCTTTCCGGGGGAGTAGGTATTGTTTTTACGCACCGGATTGCGGCTTTGATCTTATTCATTCTTACTGCGGTGCTTGGACATTTAGCTTTTTGGAAACATAAGGATTATCCAGAGCTAAGAGCTCTTGGCGTAGCGGCTGTTCTGCTGTGCTTGATGCAGGTATTTAGTGGAGCTGCTGTTGTTTACACACTAGATAATGAAAGATTGTACATATTTGCTGCTTTGGCTCATATTTTGTTGATCGCTAGTTTGTTTGGTGTCTTATGTTATATGAGTGTAAGAGTATGGCAGCTGAATCGCGCGAGAAATGTCGTTGTTGAAAAAAATCCGACGAATCCAATGACACCGTTGTAACACCCTTGGTAGAAAGTTCCCACCGTGGATAGAGTCGCTTTACCTGCGGAATAATAAAGTGGAAATCGGTATATCGTGGTGCTGGACAAAACTTTAGGAGGACTGGGATATGCTGCGGGTTATACTTGGAGAGCCGCCTCGAAAGAACAGCGGTGTATTGGCTGACGCGATGGAGAACATGGCCACATTTGCAGCCTTACTGCGCAAGGAAATGAACGCTCATGAGGATAATGACCATGAATACCGCAAGCTGGAGATTTGGACACGTGGACTGATCTCCTCATTGGATGAATTGGAGCAAAGCTGGTTCGCAGCTGCTTTTTACCGGAAATCGGTAATCGCTGGTTATATGGACGATATGTCACCAGTGGAACAAGGCGATTATGCGCGGTATGTTTATTTTTATAAAGATGGATTTATTCGTGTGTTCTCTCTTCTGGATAAGCTTGGAACGGTACTGAATCATTTTTATGACCTCAAAACCTCCAAATTAAAAACGCACTTTTCTTATTTTACAGTACTGCGTCAACTTCAGTTATTGAATGTACATCCTGCGCTAGCAGATCAACTGGAACAGATCAAGAACTCTTATCGTGATCCACTGGAGAATCTACGCAAGCGCAGAAATGCTGAAATTCATTATATGAATTCCGAAATGCAGGATGATTTATGGCAGCGACATCAAGGCTTGCATGACAAAATTCAGCTTGAGGATTTAGATAGCCATCTTGAGGATTTAAAGCAGTCCCTTGAAATGAACTGTAAAACATTAATCGCGGCATTCAGCTACAGCAATGAACAGCTGCGTAAGGAAATAAGCAAGGCAAAGCGTGAACAATCCTAAGCGTTCAAGATATTTCCTTTTGACAAAAAACAAGAAACTTACTATACTTATGCTTGCATTAAAGTCTGTACGAATTCAAACATAAAATTTCATACTCTATATCTTATCGAGAGTGGCGGAGGGATAGGCCCGATGAAGCCCGGCAACCGATTTGTATACAGCGCGATTAGCGTTATGTACAAATGTCATGGTGCTAATTCCTACAATGACGCAAGGTTTGTGGTCGTTGGCAGATGAGAAGGCATTGTCTAAATAAACACACAGAGCCTCTTGCGATCTGCATCGATCGTCGGAGGTTTTTTTGTATGGAATAAGTGAATTATAAAGGGGGCGACGAGCGTTGATTAATCTAAAAGGAATAACAAAGGTATATGGAAAAGGCAGCCATGCGGCTACAGCACTTTCCGGATTGAATTTGTCTATCGAAAAAGGTGAAATATTCGGAGTTATTGGCCATTCTGGAGCGGGGAAAAGTACATTGATCCGTTGCATTAATCTGTTGGAGCGTCCGACAGAAGGGGAAGTATGGGTAGATGGCATTGAACTAACCAAGCTTACCCAAGGCCAACTGCAGGAGCAGCGGCGCAAGATAGGAATGATTTTTCAACATTTCAATCTGCTATCTTCTGCGACTGTATATGATAATATTGCTTTTCCTCTACGACTCACAGGTACCTCGAGAGCAGATATTGATGCAAAAGTGAAAGAACTGCTTGCTCTAGTTGGGCTTGAAGAACACCAGGATAAGTATCCGTCTCAATTATCAGGAGGACAAAAGCAACGAGTCGGCATCGCTCGGGCACTTGCCAGCGACCCTGATGTGCTGCTGTGTGACGAGGCAACCTCTGCGCTTGATCCACAAACGACAGACTCTATTCTTAAGCTATTGCTCGATATTAATAAACGGTTCCATCTGACTATTGTGCTGATCACTCACGAAATGCACGTGATTCAGAGCATTTGCGACCGTGTTGCGGTCATTCATGGTGGTGGTATCGTTGAGCAAGGTAAAGTCACGGAGGTATTCCTGAAGCCACAGCATGAGGTCACTCGCGATTTCATTCGCAGTGAATCACAGAATGAGGGACCCCTTCGTACGGCGCTTGACGCTGCTGCTGGGGACAACTCTCAGGCCGTCAAAATCACTTTTTTCGGAGAGAAGACCTACGGCTCTGCACTTTCCAATGTAGTACGTGAGACGGGTGTTAGCTTCGCCATTCTGCATGGTACCATCTCAACGATAAAAGACGTACCTTATGGACAAATGATTGTTCGGTTCGAAGGTCCAGCTGAAGCGATCGCTGTGACGATAGCCGAACTAACCGCTCAAGGCCTTGAAGTGGAGGTGATTTCGTAATGAATTTCGCAGACTTAAACTGGCAAGAAATGATGGATGCTACAGTTGCTACCTTGCAAATGTTAATATTCTCTGGATTGTTCACAATTATTCTTGGTTTACCACTCGGAATTCTATTGTATTTATGGGGAAGATCGAATAGTATAGTAATCAGAGTAATTTACTCGGTCTTATCATTCTTTGTAAACATCTTGCGTTCCGTACCGTTTATCATTTTGATGGTGGCTTTAATTCCTTTTAGCAAAACCATCGTTGGAACCTCCATTGGAGTACTTGGTACGATTCCACCGCTCGTGATTGGTGCAGCTCCATTCTTTGCTCGCTTGGTGGAAACGGCATTAAGAGAAGTGGATCGTGGAGTAATCGAAGCGGCGCAAGGGATGGGAGCATCCACGAATCAGATCGTTATGCGTGTTCTTTTGCCAGAGGCTCGTCCAGGTCTGCTCGCTGGGGTTACGATCACACTGGTTACACTGGTCTCCTATACGGCAATGTCCGGGATGGTAGGCGGCGGCGGGCTAGGGGATCTAGCGATTCGTTACGGATATTACCGATATGAGAAGGAAGTTATGATTATCTCTGTAGTCTTAATGGTCATACTGGTGCAACTGCTACAAATGGCCGGTGATCGACTAGTACGACATTTCACACGGAAATAAGGTACGTCCATATATAGCCTTATTCATACAAATACCAAGGATAAGAGGGGGATTTAAAATGAAAAAATTACTACTTACTTTTTTTAGTCTGACACTGGTTGTGGTGCTGGCTGCTTGCGGCAATAACAATAATGCTTCTAACTCGGCTGCTACTAATGCACCAAAAGATGGTGCTGCAACTGAGTCATCTGCAGAACCTGTAAAATTGGTGGTTGGTGCTTCACCTGTTCCACACGCTGAGATCCTAAAAGCTATTGCTCCATTGCTTGAAGCGCAAGGAATTAAATTAGAAATCAAAGAATTCACTGACTATGTTCAACCAAACGTTCAGCTTTCAGAGAAGAATCTGGATGCTAACTTCTTCCAACATCAACCTTACCTGGATGACCAGAATCAAAAGAACGGTTCGGATCTAGTTTCTGTTACAGCCGTTCACGTTGAACCTTTTGGTGCTTATTCCAAAAAAATCAAATCCATCGACGAGCTGGCTGATGGTGCGAAAGTTGCCATCCCGAATGATGCTACAAACGGTGGTCGTGCACTGATCCTGCTTGCCAAAAATGGACTGATTTCTTTGAAAGATGATACCAACATCACATCTACCCAAGCAGATATCACTGAAAATAAGAAAAACCTTAAAATCATCGAGCTAGATGCAGCAATGTTAGGTCGTCAATTGGATGAAGTAGATCTTGCCTTGATTAACACTAACTATGCTTTGGAAGCTAACCTAGTTCCTACTAAAGATGCTTTGTTCATTGAGGGTACGGATTCCCCTTACGCCAACATCCTGGTAGCTCGTCCTGACAATAAAGATTCTGATGCAATCAAAAAGCTTGCCGCTGCACTGAATTCTCCAGAAGCTAAAGCTTTTATTGAAGAGCAGTACAAAGGCTCGATCATTCCAGCATTTTAAGACAGAAAGCTAACTTAATCTCTAATACAGCATAAAACCCGCTGCCTAACGGCAAGCGGGTTTTATGCTGTATGTTGTAGGGGAAGTGTAAATCCTCTATAATAAGAAAATCCCGATCTCCTGAAGAGGAGGATCGGGAATGATATTGAATGGGATTAGAATACTTGCATAACTTCTTGTACGCCTTCTACTTCTTCAAGAAGGGCGCGTTCAATCCCGGCTTTCAAGGTGATCGTGGAGCTTGGGCAGCTGCCGCAGGCACCCATAAGTTTCAACTTAACGATGCCGTCTTCTACATCGACCAGTTCAACGTCGCCGCCATCGCGTTGCAGGAACGGACGAAGCTTATCCAGCACTTCCAATACTTCATCATACATTTCGGTGCTTTGTGCATTCTCACTCATTTCTCAATCACTCCTTTCATAAGTTCATTATAGTACAAAAAGTTAAAAAATAAAATGGTTAGGCGGAATAGGGAGATCATCATGAGACCAATTATTGAATTTTGTGCCAGTAACATGGGTCACGGAACAGACAAGCTAATGCATAAGCTGGAGGAAAATCCAGATTACGATGTGATCGAATACGGATGCCTGAACAATTGTGGGGAATGTTATTTAACTCCCTTTGCCATGGTTGAAGGTGACATCGTTGCTGCAGATACGGTTGTCGAGCTAGAAGAGAAAATTGATACTAAAATCAAAGAGCTAGAGGCTTGGTTTAATATGGACCTTGATTAAATGCTTTTTGTGGAAAATAAAGGGCTGCTCTTTTTCGTATTTATAACGGAAAAGAGCAGCCCTTAGGTTTATCCTAAAGTGCGTTTTGACATCCAGAGCACCCCGCTCTTAAGGATACGGGGAACCCGTCCTTTGACGGAGCGTTGGCCCATCAGACCAAATCCAGCTTTCTTGCCTAGTGAGCCTAAGGTACCCTTTAGACGAATAGGATGAAGCTTAGGGGTCTCGCCGCGCCACATGGCTTGAATAACCTGAGCAACCTGCTCACCCTGCGCTCCTGCGGCTTGTGCGCTTGGAGCGAATGGCAGGCTGGCACAGTCGCCAATTACATACACTTCTGGATAATCAGGTACACGATAATATTCATCCAGAATGATTCGTCCTCCGCGATCCTTCGGGACTGTTAATTCCTGAACAACCTTCACCGGTTGGATCCCCGCGGTCCATACCGTAACATCTGAAAGAATTTCCTCTGTACCGTTAAAAAGCGCATCTTTCTCTACATGGGATACGGAGACACGTCCAAGTGTCTGTACTTGATGGTGGTGAAACCATTCCTCCACGTACTGTGACAGCTTCGCAGGGAAGGCAGATAAGACACGTTCACCGCGATCCAGAATAGCAATATTAAGATCTGGTCGGCTCTCCCGAAGCTCTGCCGCCAATTCCACTCCACTTAGTCCTCCGCCTACAATGTTTATTGTTCCATAAGGCTTCACATCGTTTAAACGTTGGTAAGTTTCGCGTGTTCCTGCAAAGGTCTGGATACTGCAAGTATATTGATCAGCTCCAGGGATGTTATGGTAATTGTCGGTACAACCTAGTGCAATGGCAAGTATGTCATAAGACACAGTCTCGTCAGGCTCCATTGTAACGATTCTACTCTCCAAATCAATGGAACTCACCTCACCGTAACGGATAGTGAGACGGGGATGAACCGGAAACTGGATTCGCAAGTGATAGTCAGTTACTGTACCTGCGGCAAGCGCATAATATTCCGTTTTGATTCCTTGATAAGGCATTCGGTCAATTAAGATAATTTCAATATCCTGTGGAAGGTGATTATTGAGCAATTCTTGAATTAGGGCCAAGCCGCCATAGCCGCCGCCCAGAACGAGTAGTGTTCTCATGCTGACCGAACTTCCTTTCCAATATAGGATAACGGATCTAGGTAGTCGTTTATTCGTATACCTTTATCGCATTGTAGAACGTGTCGCGTTCTACTGGAATTCGTCCAGCACCTTTTACTAACCAGATCAATTCATCGCGAGTGAGGCCTTCAGGTGTTAAGGCACCAGCCGCATGGCTAATGCGTTCTTTAAGAATAGTACCATGGACGTCAGAAGCACCGAAGTTCAGTGCAACTTGAGTAAGCTGAGGACCGATATTAATAAAGTACGCTTTGATGTGATCGAAATTATCCAGCATCAATCTGCTGATCGCAATCGTCTTCAGATCCTCATAAGCGGAGTTGCGGCGCATAATCCCTGCATTCTTGTTCTTAGGCTGCATAGATAATGGAATGAATACCATAAAGCCATTGGTTTCATCCTGTAGATCGCGGATCTGCATCATGTGCCGGATACGATCTTCATGAGATTCAATCGAACCGTAAAGCATAGTTGTATGTGTCTTCATGCCAAGCTGATGTGCTGTTCGGTGAACTTCCAGATATTCTTCCACATTAGCCTTATCTACACGCATTTTTTTACGGTATTGATCGGATAATATTTCTGCGCCGCCACCAGTAAGTGTCTTAAGTCCTGCAGCACGCAGCTGCTCGAGTACCTCACGAATACTCAATCCGCTAATTCGGGTGAAAAAATCGATTTCGGCTGCAGTGTATGCTTTTAAGGTTACCTCAGGGAAACGTTCATTCAAGGCTTTTAAAGAATCCACGTAATACTGGAAAGGAACCTTGTCATTATGACCGCCTACGATATGGAATTCGCGCACACCTGGATGAATATGCTGTTCGACATATTGCACCATTTCCTGACCGGAAAGGGTATAAGCACCCTCTTCTCCATCATCTTTGCGGAAATTGCAGAATGCACAGTGAGATTCGCAAACATTGGTGAAATATAGACTCATGTTTTCGATAAAATATACCCTGTTGTTGTTCTTTGCAAGATTGACTTCATTTGCTAATTGGCCAATCGTAAGTAGGTCGTTACTCTGATATAAATAAACGCCATCTTCTAAATTCAATCTTTCGCCGCCGCGAACTTTTTCAATAATGTTCATCATTCGGGCGTCTGTTTGGGGGGTGAAAAGAGTAGACATATAATAAATTCCTCCTGAAAGTTTTACGGGGTCCATTGCCCGCAGATAATTCCCAGACTTACCCAGACGGTAGCTGTTCATTCATGAAAATAAACCGGAGGTTTAGCCTCCGTGACAAATTTCCGAATTTTTACTTATGTTTGCCTTCCTTATTATAAACCTCTCTTATAAGGGGATCAACAGCTGGATATGGATGGTTTATTTTGGTGCGGCAGGTCAGGCATAAGGCAGTTGTGACTTGAGGGTAATGGAATAGTCGGTTATACTGAGTTTATTAAGTATATATTTTTAAGAAAGTAATTTTTGACCGGAAGGTCCCTTAAACATAAGTTTTTCTGTTGAAGTAAGTTAATTTATAGGAGGATATGATCATGATTAATATTAGCGAAAAGGCAGCAGAACAATTAAAGGCGATGCTTGCTGAACAAGAAGTGCCGAACATGTTCCTCCGTATTGGAGTAACGCCCGGCGGTTGCAGTGGATTCTCTTACGCTATGGGCTTTGATGATAATGAAACCGATCAGGACGTATATATGGACATCCAAGAAATGAAGGTTGTCGTGGAGAAAGAAAATCTTCGTTACCTTGATGGTCTCGAAATTGATTTTGAAGAATCCGGCATGACAGGTGGCTTCACCATTAATAACCCGAACGCTACTGCAACCTGTGGCTGTGGCTCAAGCTTCCGTACAGCTACGGATGCAGGAAAACCGAACGAAGAGCCTTGCTAATCGCGACGTTACGCCTTCAAGCCCCATGTTGAGTTCTACAACACGGGCTTGGAGGCTTTTTTTATTCTCAATGACAAAAGTCATCACAAGGAGCTCTAAGCATGCTAATTAGGAAATTAAACGCAGAAGAACAACCACCCTTACATTTGTTGTTATTAGCCGATCCTTCCCTAAGTCTTGTTGAAGCGTATTTAAAAAGAGGGCAATGTTTTGTAGCTGAAGTGGAGAATTGCATTATAGGTGTCTATGTTTTGCTACAAACGAGACCTGAGACAGTGGAGCTAGTGAATATAGCCGTTGATGAGAATCAGCAAAGTAAAGGGATAGGAAAGCAGTTGGTCTATCATGCGATTCAGAATGCGACATTACTTGGTGCGAAGACGATTGAAGTGGGTACGGGGAATTCTAGTGTAGGACAACTGGCTCTTTATCAGAAATGTGGATTTAGAATTACCGGAATCGATAGAGATTTTTTTATCAGACATTATAGTGAAGAGATTGTTGAAAATGGGATCAAGGTAGTGGATATGATCCGTCTTACGCTAGATATATGAGTGACATACAAACAAAAGCCCTCCGATGGAATTCCTCGAGAGGGCTTTTGTTTGTTCCTGCGTACAATTAGGCTGGAATAATAAACTTGTAATTAATCATAAACACGATGAGCCCTGCGGCTCCAAGGGAAAAGGCAATACAGCCAGCACCCAGTGCTCTGCGCCTGTCTTTAATGAATTTAAAGCCAATAGCGCAGATCAGTATAGTCGTTCCAGCCAATACGATGGACATCCCAAGCATGGCCACCCAATATAATACCTCGAAAAACTGAGCCATTCCGAGCCCTCCCCGCGCTGTTTTTTAGCGAGCCTCTAATTCATTATTATATAGTAGGAATTGAAAATGTAACCGCTATTAATAATACAACGATTTTGAAGATTATTCTAGTTATAGTGAACTCATCCATTGCGATTTAGATGTCGAATGTTCAGAAATGAGGTTCTACAAAATCTGCAATCTAACCTGCGAGGTTGAGAATGTTGTCGATACAAGCTCTAAGCCCTTTTTGCTAAGAGCTTCCTCCTACACGGACAATCATACAAGAGGGTGGGGCCTTTTCTGAGTAATGTATAGGGTAGGCTGGAATGTGAAAGGAGGGAAAGGACGATGTCGGGAAGACAATTGGCTAGCAAATGGTTGAAGACAGAAGCATTGCTCAGTGACGCGAGGGTTTCTCATTATATACCAATGACGAGGGTGTATTCGGCTGACTCACTGTTAGCCATGCTCCGGAGATACGGAAATGTTGTTATTAAACCAATAGTTGGCGGTGGAGGCTACGGTGTAATTAAAGTGTTTCGGGATAGTCGAGGTTATGGATTTACTTATATGGACAGAACTCGAATTTACAAGGACTTTAGATCCATGAGACGAGCGCTTCATTTCGTCAAGGTTAGACGTAAATATTTGATTCAACAGGGGATTTCTCTCGCCAGAATTGGTGGGCGTCCTATTGATTATCGGGTCAAAGTAGTGAGAAATGGCGGTGTTTGGGAGTTTCGCTCTATGGTGGGAAGATTGGCCCGGCCTGGCCTGTTCGTAACTAATTTATGTAAAGGAGGCACGATGCTTTCTTGTCGAGAAGGACTTCGCAGATCCTTGCCTCGAATTAAAGCCTCAGCGAAGAAATCAGAAATGCGCAGGCTAACGCTCGTATGTATCGAACTGATGGAGCGGCATTTCCCTGGAATAGGCGAACTGGGTTTTGATTACGCCGTGGATTATTCAGGTAAAATATGGATTCTGGAGGTTAATACAAGACCTCAGTAAATTAACAAAAATTTTAGAATTGACGATAATAGAGTAGTAAGATAAAATTGCGTTTAGTTGCGTTCTTTTGGGGTAAATTATATTGTAATTTATTTACAATAAAAATATATTTTTAGCTGTATACAAGTGGTTCAGTCCTGTGTATAACTATTATCCCCATATTCCACTGTGCAGTTATCACCTTTGTAACGCTTACGCACATATTATACACAGGATTTCCACATGTACTTGTGGATAACACGAACGCTTGTTCGAAAAATGATAGTTTGATATGATAGATTCAGATCCAAATACAGGAAAGGTAGATGAACGTTATGGTTGAATTGTCCGATGAGATGCTTCTAGACTCTTACCATAGAGCGATAGAACTGCAGCTAGAGCATGATTTCATCGCTCTTCTACTCGTTGAGATTCGCAAACGAAACTTACACTCTCCAGTTCATGCGGTTCTTCATTAAAAGAGCGCAAAGTATACCTTTGTAGCTGGCTACATATAAATAAACCGCGAGTCACAAACATAAAAGGGTATCCTGATAGGCTAGTATTGATAGGCCTGTCAGAATACCCTTTTTTATTGTGGTAGATTGAATTAGAGTTTCATATTACTACTGTGTCCTGGTGAAAGCTTGGCTTCCGGATCGATGTAGACTTTTGCATTATTCACAGCCGTTGGGGCTTCGCCGAATCCTACAGCAATTAGCTTCAGCTTACCTGGATATGTGGTGATATCGCCGGCTGCAAAGATTCCCGGAATACTCGTTTCCATACGTGAGTCAACGACAATGGAGTTCCCTTCAATATCGATACCCCACTCTGCAATGGGTCCCAGAGAGGAAACAAATCCGAAATTGACGATTACACTGTCGACTTCGATTTCTTGTGTTTCCTTGGTCTTGATATGAGATAAGGTAACCTTAGTAATAAACTCGTCACCATGCAGTTCTGTAATTTCAGTAGGTGTAATTACGTTAACTTTGGAAGCCATCAGATTCTCTACGCTGTGCTCATGCGCACGGAATTTATCCCGGCGGTGAATCAGGGTTACTTGCTCCGCGATCGGTTCCAGCATTAGTGCCCAGTCTACTGCGGAATCTCCACCACCGCTAATCAGAACTTTTTTATCTTTAAAGGCATTTAAATCATTTACAAAATAATGAAGGTTGGCTTTTTCAAACCGTCCTGCGTCTGGCAGTTCTAAACGACGAGGTTCAAAGGCGCCTACCCCAGCTGTAATGATAATAGCTTTACTGTGATATTCTGCTACATCGGTTGTAACTACAAAATGGCGTTCGTCCCGTTTCTGAACAGAAATTACTTTCTCCTCCAGCCGGATATTCGATTGGAACATATCCATTTGCCGTGTCAGGTTGTCAACCAATTCTTGTGCAGTTACTTTTGGAAAACCTGCTACATCATAAATGTATTTTTCAGGATAAAGTGCAGCAAGTTGTCCTCCCAATTGGGGCATACTTTCAATAAGTGTTACTGATGCCTGACGCATCCCACCGTAAAATGCGGCAAACATGCCAGCTGGACCGCCACCTATGATTAAAAGGTCGCTCATAGGAACGCCGGATTGCTCTTGTGTCACGGGATATTACACCTCCGAGTTGATATATTCATTTTGCCATACTTGTATTCTTTCTTATTATAAACATTGTGACACATACCTGCAAAGAAAGACTTTAGAACACAATAAGAATGTGACGTTTTTTAGTATTTTAATGTTTGATTAATAGTACACTAAGGTTTACAATGGATATGGTCAATTTAGAAATCCTTTAAGTTTGATTGGAATTTCTTCTAAATATAAGTGTATAAATTCACAAAAAGGACCGTACATTGTTTCAATAAAAAATACAAAGACAGATTTACCTCTTGGAAGGAGCCGGAACATGAGTAGTATTCCCAAAATCGTAATCTTAGGCGCGGGCTATGGGGGTATTTTGACCGCACAGCGCTTACAGAAGGCTTTGAACTATAATGAAGCGGATGTCACGCTCGTAAACCGTCACGAGTACCACTATTTTACTACCCATCTACATATGCCTGCCGCGGGTACAGACAGTATTGAACACACTCGGGTGTCTATTTCTAAACTAATCGATGAATTCAAGATCGATCTCGTTAAGTCATCTGTTCAGGAAATTCGTACCCAGCAGAAAAAGATTATTTTGGAGGATGGTACTCTTTCGTATGACTATCTCGTCATTGCTTTGGGCGGAGAGCCTGAAACATTCGGTATTCCAGGACTTGATAAATACGCACTGACGATCCGGAGCATCAACTCCGTTCGTTTGATTCGTGAACATATTGAGTATCAATTTGCCAAATATAAGAACGAGAACAATGCTCAGGAGCATATTAATTTCGTAGTCGGTGGTGCCGGCTTTAGCGGAATTGAATTTGTGGCCGAATTAGCTGACCGCATCCCTGGGTTGTGCAAAGAATTTGACGTTGATCCAAGCATGGTAAATATATATAACATAGAAGCTGCTCCAACAGCTCTGCCTGGATTTGCTCCTGAACTTGTTGAGTATGCGATGAACTTGCTCACTAAGAAGGGTGTTACATTCAAGATGGGCGTTGCGATCAAGGAATGTCTACCAAACGGTGTAATTCTGGCATCAGGCGAAGAGATTAAGGCTTCTACAATTGTCTGGACAGGCGGAATTCGAGGAAACCGTCTGATTGAAGCTGCAGGATTTGAAGCTATGCGTGGACGTGTGAAAGTAGATGAATATTTACGTGCACCAGGCCAAGACAATATCTTCATTATTGGAGACGGCTCCTTGATGATTAACCCAGAAGGGCGTCCTTATCCGCCAACGGCACAAATTGCTATGCAACAGGGAGAGTGCTGTGCACATAATTTGGTGGCTGCGATCCGTAATCAACAACCCAAGAAATTTGCATTCAGCAATAAAGGAACAGTAGCTTCTCTAGGTAAAGGTCAAGGGATTGCTGTAGTTGGCAGCAAAACTTACAAGGGCTGGACTGCAGCTCAATTGAAAAAAGTTGTGGATATGCGCTATTTGTTCATTATCGGTGGGATTCCGCTGGTTCTGAAAAAAGGAAGATTCTTATAAGATGCGTCACTGCAGCGTGCAGGTGCGTGGATTGCTGACCCGAGAAGAATTGGACCGATATAACGGACTGATTGAGGTTGGATCTTATCTGGAGGATCAGAATCAGTACGATCTAGCGTATGTTGTTCAAAAGGAAATTGATCTGCTCATTCTCCCTGGCATTGAACGCTTAAAGGAAAAAGGGCGAGCACGTGACAGGGCTACGGCTGAATATTTGGAAAGTCTGCGTGATGATGAAGATGACAGCGAAGAGGATGAGGAAGCAGGAACTTCGTTATAGCATTTAAAAAGGGTGAGTCTCCATAAAGATCTGGAGACTCACCCTTTTTGTTATTACAATTACAATTTAAGCATTTCTTCAAAAGAATCCTCAGTCAGCAGGTTGCCGACATAGAAAGGTCCGAATTCGCCGTAGCGAGCACTGACTTCGTCAAAGCGCATTTCGTAAACCAGCTTCTTGAATTGTAGCGGATCTTCAGCGAACAGGGTTACGCCCCATTCCCAATCATCAAAACCTACGGAGCCGGTGATAATTTGTTTCACCTTACCCGCATAACCACGTCCGATTAATCCGTGAGAAGCCATCAGCTCCCGACGTTTATCCATATCGAGCATATACCAGTTATCGGCGAGCTCGCGTTTCTTGTTCATTGGATAGAAGCAAATATGCTTCGCTTGCGGCAAAACAGGTTTTAGACGTGCGATAACATGCGGATTCTGCATAGGATCACTACCATCGCTGCCCCCCGCAAGGTAATTGCTTAATTCAACAATACTTACGTAGGAATAGGCTTTAGTTGTATATTGAGCAAAAGCGATTTTGTTAAAGGCCGTCTCAAGCTGGTTCAAATCTTCCAAGCTTTCGCGCAAGAACATCATTACGAAATCGGCCTTCTGGCCAACGATGGAATATACCGCGGAGCTGCCTTGTTTGGCTTCTTCGACAGGACTCCATTCTTGCATAAAAGCATGTAATTCTTCCAGAGCAACGGCACGTTCTTCATCATCTGCTGCCGTCCATGCGGTCCAGTTCAGTGAGCGGAAGTCATGCAATGCATACCAGCCTTCCAGTGTCATAGCGGCTTCGTTCATGATCTCACTCCTTAAAAGTTTTACGAAGCATAGGCTCCGCTTGAATAACGTCGCGTAAAACTTGCATCGGAAGCATACGCTTTGTTTTACGAAGCATAGGCTCCGCTTGAAATAACATCGCGTAAAACTAACATCGGAAGCATACGCTTAGTTTTACGAAGCATAGGCTCCGCTTGAAATAACATCGCGTAAAACTAGCTACGAAGCTCCTGCATCATAGACTATGTATGATTTATTAATCTATATGCATTGTATCGCAATCAAGTTGCTTAGAGCAAATGATGACATTCCGATGTAAGAGTATTAGACCTAATTTTGAATAAAGTTCATTGCTTCGTGACATTTTTTCTAGTAAACTTACTACTAGCTCGTATAAGATGTGCGCTTCTTTATAGAAAGGGGTAGTGACGGTAAGATGGGGTTTATTCCAGTGTTTATCCTAACCGTTTTATTCTTTGTGATGATGTTTGGTATTGGATTTATTCTTAACATGTTAATGAAGACAACCTGGTTTCCCGCTTATCTATTCGTACTTATTATTCTACCCGTCGTAGTCTATTCCATTTGGGATAGAAGCGCGATGTCGCTCTGGGAGCATCTCTCCAGTTTCCACTTTGTTGATTACTTAACTGGTGTCGCTGGTCTTGCAGGTGCTATATTGAGTGGATGGACCATTCAAAAACTGCGCTTTGGCGGTTACAAGATGTTTTAAAGATTTAATCGGAAGACCTGCGGCTCTGATGTGAGAGTCGTTTTTTTGAACATATAAGCTTTTAGTTCTACGCTAAGAATCAATTTTGAAATTCAGCGAGAAACGGAACCTTCCTCTTCCAGAGGACAGTGAAGCCGTTTCTTCTTGTTTAATAGAGGTAGATAATCGTATGAAAAAGCTGATTATATAGCGAAAAGAGTCGGAATTGGTAGTTTATTTACATTTCCGGCGACGTTTTTTATGATAGAATAGAATCCTGTATGAATTCGTGAAAACAAGGGGGTATCCGTAGATGCGCATGAGTAACTTACATCATTTCACCGAACATCATCGGTACTGCGTTTCCCGCGAATTTGGTCTTAGTGTTATAGATGGACGTATGCTTAGCTCTGTGTATCAGCCTATGGTAGGAGCTTTTGCAATCAGTTTCTATCGCTTGCTGGTTGAACATGTACCGGCAGATAGCATTGGCTATTCTGGAGTGGAGCAACAGCGCAGATTATTTATGACGCTAGGCGTTGAACCAAATGAGAAAGGCCGCAAATATTTAATAGATCAGGCTTCCCGGTTAGAAGCGGTAGGTCTGCTACAGACCTGTCGAATCTATGTGCCGGAAACCGATGATTACTTATATGAATATGAGCTTATGCCGCCGCTATCGCCAGCTGACTTTTTTGCCACTCAGCATTTGACGTTGCTGTTACGCGATAAAATCGGCAAATTTGCTGTGCTGTCCTTACGGGAACAATTCTGGAATCGAGAGCCAGAAGAATGGAGTCGTAGATCCATAGGCAAAGAGAATATCTCCGTGCCTTTTTATGATATTTTTCAACTTAATACACATGTCATTGATTATGAGCTGGAGCAGGCACTTGCAGAAGTAGCCACTGTGCGTCAGCCTGGTATGCGTGAATCTGGAGAACAAGCGATTGGATATAGTGATATTATTTTGCGTTTTCCAAGAGAGTCCGTGAACCGGGCTCATGTAGAAAAACTGCGTTTTGACCATACTCAAATGGGTGTTATTAACTATGTAGCTCATAAGTACGAACTCAGTCCGCAGGATTTATGTCGTCTGCTGGATGAAGATGGCGTGTTCTCACCGGATGGCGAGGTTATTCTGGATGCACTGCAATATAAAGCGAGCCAGCATTTCAGGCAGGATATGAAACGACAAGAAAAGCGTGAAGTTGCTGCTGCTAAGGTTGTTTCCATCCGTTCCAGTGCCTCTGAAGAGAATGATGATTCTATAGCACCACCGGAGCAATCTGTAGAGATGGAGTATTATGTAGAAGTACCACCACAATTTTTGTCCAAATGTGACATCCACCAATATAATATGATGCTGCGGAACGAACCTTATACGCGGCTGCTTCAAACTTTTTTCCCAGGTGCAGTACCCAGTCATTTGATGGATATGTTCGAGAAAATAGATTTGAACTATAAGCTAAGCGGTGAAGTAATCAATGTACTTATTCATTACTTAATGACTATGGTAGCCTCAGGTGGAGAACAGCGAATGAACCGCAATTTTGTGGAGGCTATCGCTTCCAATATGCTGGTTAAACAGGTGAACACCTACGAAAAGGCTGTAAAATATATCAGGGATCAGTCCAAAGTGAAAGGCAAGGGAGCTACAACTAACACGGCGGCAGGATCTCGATCACGTTCATATGCTAAAAATACAGGTCGATCCGCTAAACCGGAAATTCCGATTGTGCTGGACGATGGAAGTGCCGGAACGGTATCGGAAGAGGAATTCGCGGCGATGATGAAGAAAGCTGCAGAAATTAAAGCCAACAAGAAAAAAGGCGTTTCCCAAGCGCCGTAATGAAAGAGAGGTGGAACTATGGAGTCTATGGGCGATGTGCTTCGTTCGATTAACAATCCAACTCTACGGCAGCGTCAACGCGATCTTGAACAGGAGTTATTCAATCATCCGCTTGTGAAGGCATTACAGTCTGAACATCCTGAGTTAGATGATTCGCGACTGCGGCTTCATATGAGCCGCCTGTATCAATATGTAGAGGAAAGCCGCCACTGTGCGAACTGTCCGGGTCTGGAGAAATGTCCGAATGATTTCCCTGGTCACTTTAGCAAACTTACGGTCGAGAGCGTGAATGGTTCGGCGGACTTATATGAGCGCAAGACGGCATGCCGGCTTAAAGTGGCACAGGATAATCAGGATAGCATCCGCAAACGTATCCGTAGCTTTTATGTGGACGAGCGTGTGCTCAATGGCGGTTATGATGAAATAGATATTATGGGCAAGGATCCACGCCGGGTCTCTGCTGTTAATAAAATATTTGATTATATCACGAGCGTTAAAGAAGAGGGTCTGACCTCGCGCGGGATTTATCTACATGGGACTTTCGGAACAGGCAAAACATTTCTGATGTGTTACTTGCTTCATGAGCTTGCTGTTGCCGGCTATACTGGAGTTATCGTATATATGCCAGATTTTATCGAGGATTTGAAGTCGATCATGATGGACGGCCAGAAGATGAAGGAAACCGTAGATACGTTGAAAAACTGCGATTTACTTATTTTTGATGATATTGGTGCGGAGAACTTGAATCCATGGGCGCGTGATCATGTGCTTGGTGCGATTCTGAATTATCGGATGAACCGTAAGCCAACCTTCTATACCTCAAATTATCCGCTCGATGGTTTGGAGAAACATCTTAGCTTTACGAGCAAGGATGGCGAGGAGATTTATAAAGGTCAACGTTTGATGGATCGTATTGCTCCTTTTGTGGATGTTATTCCACTGCATGGGGAGAATCAACGGGGGACGATTAGATAAACTCGAAATATTCATAACCGTAACATTCAAAAGAGCAGCGATTCTCCTTTTATTGGAGGATCGTTGCTCTCTGTTTTTTTCTTATTTACTCTCAAAAAAAGAAGCCGCCCCCTAAGTAGCATTTACTACTTTTGAGACGGCCTCTGTTTATATTGCGATGATTCCCTTACTCCGAAATGAACTTAATGATAACCATGCCGAAAAAGACAACGGTCATAAATGCAGTCATTCCGAAAAATCCATTCATTAAATCGCCTAGATCATTGCGGGGTTCTTCGTTGATATGTTCTCGTGGGTCCCGTGCTTGCGCGTTGACATCCATAGCTTCTGCCTCCTTACAGGGACAATGCCTGTATTGTTAAGATGCAAATTGAGTTGACCATTATGAAATAAGTCATTGACATTTAATGCGCTTTCTTAGAGTATACCGAAAGGCTGGGGAGATTGTAAAGAAAAGAGTAACGTAAATAAAATTAGTTTGAGAGCAATATAATTGTATGTGATATATAACATATCCCTTAAAGATATGTTATACTGGAATTGTCTCGGTAAGTGGTAATTTGGTTATCATATTACATGAAACAATTTATTAACTTATATTTTCGGAGCAGCTTCCATAAACTAAGCTTTGGTTTAGAGTGGAGTAATGTTTCGTAAAACTTTAGAGGAGGAACAATATCATGGCTATCGTGAACGTGTCTGACCAAACCTTCAGTAACGAAGTGGAAGGTCAAGGTACTGTAGTAGTAGACTTCTGGGCTCCTTGGTGTGGTCCTTGTAAGATGATTGCTCCAATCTTGGACGAATTGTCCGCAGAACTGGGAGACAGCGTGAAGATTGCAAAATTGAATGTGGATGAGAATCCGGAAACGGCTTCCCGTTTTGGCGTGATGAGTATCCCAACCCTGATCTTCTTCAAAGACGGTCAACCGGTAGATAAAGTTGTGGGATTGAACTCCAAAGAATCCCTGAAAAATATCGTAGCTAAACATCAATAATTGTTAAATGCTACTGTTCGGGCCTCGGCCCTGCCGCTCAGCGCCTTCGGTTCATTCCGGAGGCGTTTTGTGTGCTGAATGCCAATTAATTATGGGTCCAATTTAGCTGGAGGGGATCATTTTGGACAATATCCGCAACAAACTGGCTCTATTACCCGACCTGCCCGGGTGCTATCTGATGAAGAATGAAGAAGGCACCATTATTTATGTGGGTAAGGCGAAGGTGCTTAAGAACCGGGTTCGTTCTTATTTTACAGGCAGTCATAATGGTAAAACTCAGCGGCTTGTCGCTAACATTGCTGATTTCGAATATATTGTTACGTCCAGTAACATGGAAGCGCTCATTCTCGAGTGCAATCTGATTAAGAAGCATATGCCGCGTTATAACGTACTTCTGAAGGACGATAAGACATTTCCTTATATCAAAATAACGAATGAAACTCACCCTCGGCTTGAAGTCACACGCCGGGTGATTAAAGATAAAGCAAAATATTTCGGCCCTTATCCTAATGGTTATGCTGCACAGCAAACGAAAAAGCTCCTCGATCGTATGTATCCGCTCCGTAAATGTGGCGTAATGCCAAAGGAAGTCTGTCTTTACTATCACATGGGCCAATGCTTGGCGCCGTGTGAGAAGGAAGTGCAGAAGTCCGAGTATGAGCAGATTACGCAAGATATCGCTGCTTTTCTGAGCGGAGGTCATGATGCGGTTAAGAAGGATCTACAGCAGAAGATGCAGGAAGCTGCTGAGGAATTATATTTTGAACGGGCGAAGGAACTGCGGGATCAGATTATCCATATTGATGCATTGATGGAGAAACAAAAGATTAACACCACAGATACTAAGGATCGTGACGTATTTGGTTATGCGGTAGACAAGGGATGGATGTGTGTACAGATTCTGTACATGAGACAAGGGAAGATGATTCAGCGCCACTCCTCTGTCTTTCCGTTCTATGGGGAAGCCTACAGTGACTTTATGTCTTATGTGACGCAGTATTACAGTGATAATCCTGCTCTGCCGCAGGAGATTCTTCTGCCGGATGTGCTTGACGAGGAAGCAGTGGTTGATAAAGAAGCTAAACCGGCGATTGTCATTGCTGCTCCAGCCGAAGAAGATCTACAAAAGGGGGAAGATACCCCCGAATCGCCTGAAGAAGTTGAGGCCCGTGAAATGGCCGCTGCGGAAGCATCAGCAGCAGGTGTCGTTGATGCTGCAGGTGGCGCCTCTATTCTACAGGAGTGGCTCGGCACCAAAGTGCTAGTTCCACAGCGTGGCCTCAAGAAGCAGATGGTCGGTATGGCCTGCCAAAATGCTACAGTCGCAATCGACGAGAAGTTCCGGCTTATTGAACGAGATGAAGTACGTACCTCTGGTGCTGCAATGAGCTTAGGCGAGAGCTTGGGGCTCGAACGCTTAAGCCGGATCGAGGCGTTCGATAACTCGAATATTCAAGGGACTAATCCGGTTTCTGCGATGGTTGTCTTCATTGATGGCAAGCCCGCACGAAAAGAGTATCGTAAATATAAGGTTCGTACGGTGGTGGGTGCGGATGATTATGGAACGATGCGCGAGGTCATCCGGCGGCGGTATGAACGGGTGCTGAAAGAGAACCTGCCGATACCAGATCTTATCGTAGTCGATGGTGGTAAAGGGCAGATATCCTCAGCTATTGATATTCTGGAGAACGAGCTGGGGTTATTCATTCCGGTCTGTGGTCTCGTTAAGGATGATAAGCATAAGACGGCTCAGCTTTTGGTTGGAGATCCGCCAGAACCTGTCGCTTTGGCTCGGGATAGTCAGGAATTTTATCTGTTGCAACGGATTCAGGATGAGGTGCATAGATTCGCCATCACCTTCCACCGTGAACAACGTGGGAAGTCCATGGTTACTTCTAAACTGGACTCCATACCAGGTATAGGCGAGAAGCGGCGCAAGGCGCTGCTTAAGCATTTCGGATCACTAAAGAAAATTAAAGAAGCCTCCATAGAGGATTTTAAATCACTTTCTATTGGCGAAAAGCTGGCTAGTCAAATTCTTGAGGCGCTCAAGGATGAAGAGCCAGCGACATAGGCATTCGAAATACTGGAATGATGTATACGTAAATATAAAAAAGGTGTCACAGCAGTTTTCTGCTGTGACACCTTTTTTAATTATAGGTTTAAATTACAGATGTAGGTTCAACCGGCTTAGGTTCTGATTTCTGCGGTGGATTAAACCGATAGACGATGTAGGCGACTATGAACGGCATGATAATCGCGAAGATACCAGCCCCTACATTCACGCTTTCCTTCATAAAGATCAGCGTAGCGCCCATCAGAATGCTGTCAAACACGACGTGACTGAACATGACGGCAATAAAGCCGTAACGAAGGAATATATAGCTAAAGAGCAAACCGATCACGGTCAGCTCAATAGGACGGGAACTGATGGGGTAGATCGGATACAGCGTATGGCCAAACGCCCAAACCAGCGTGGTGATCAGGCAAGCAATGAACGTGCTACGGAATACTTTTTTCAACATAGGAATTCCGAAAAAACGATAAATGGCTTCCTCGGATAAACCAGCGAGCCATGCAACGATGGGCAGCAGCCAAGCATATCTCATGTTGTAAGGAGATTGAGTAGCGTCAGTAGTGGACCAGTTCTGCAAGGTAAGTGATAATACGATGAACATAAGGGTCTGCACCCCTAGCAGCACGAATGCCCAGACGTATCCAGCCCGGATACTATCCAGAACATATTTTCCATAGCCAGGCTCTTTAGCACGAGGCCATGGGTTCATCCCCTCTTCTTTTTTCCATAGGCCGTCCCCTCCAACTAAAGAAAAATAGAGCAGGGAGGACATTAGGAGGCTATATAAGGCATAAATGATGAACATTATGACGGAAGTTATCTGAGCCTCGAGTCCTTCGCCTGAGGATTCAGGGAGCATATTATAGGTGCTGATCATCATGATTACAAAATAAGCTGAGCTTAGGAATATTCCACGCTTAAAGGAGGTATGTTCTCTTCTAAGTATGCTGTAGATGAGTGCCAGAATTCCTAAAGCTAAAGTAGGCAAACCGTAGCCGAATAAAGTAAACTTTTCCGCGAGAGAGGTCTGGTCCTTTACATAGGAGGTATGCCAGGCTGGAGCGGTGAATCCTGCTTTAAAGCTGGATACCTGTTCGCCAGTGAAATCGAAATAATAGTGTAGTAAGGATTCGCCGATCTGAACGGAACGATCTGTATACACGAGCCCGTAGTTTCCCGTATTCGATTCAATTTGCAGCTTGGCGGGATTTACATCCCATTCCTGAAGCCAGGGACGGGCAAGATTTTCTTTTTGTGCAAGTGATAAGGTAGTACCCTTGTCCTCTTCTATTGCACTGGTGGATACATTGTTTGGTAATACGGTACCTGATCCTTCTGCACCTTGTGTGAAAGCGACAACTGCACCAGTATACATATTGAGGTCAACAGAGATCAGTGGCTCTTGTTCCGCTGAAGGACTAAGTGTTACACGAAAGATGTCAAAAGGATATCGTTGATCCAATTTCTTTTTTGTATAGTCCTCCAAAAGCTTCTCGCGGGACATATAACCATAAAAGGAAGAGTCCGTATCGTACAGTACATTCCACTGATCGGTTGGTGCTTTGGTGTAGTTCAGCTTTTGTTCTGCGAATGATATGGCTTTGTCGCGGGCTTCCGCCTTGCTGATGACAGTAGTATCTTCCCCGGCAGGGCTATTTAGCACCGAGGGAGCAATTTGAAACATAATAAATAGAATAAGACCGATAATGCCCGAGATGATGAGCCTCTTGGAGAGGGCACGTTGCTGTAAGGGCTGGCCAACGGGATTCATGTAACGCCTCCTTGTAAACTGACAATGTTATGTTCCATTATAGTATTAGTGCCATGATAGTTACAAAAATCATCGTATATTCTTTTTATGGGTAATAGAGATATTATAGAATAGGTAGCTGAATATATACCATGAATTTAAGGTGATTATTTCTTCATTTTTCATGAAAATCGATGCAATTGCAGGGAAAACACGGAAAAGTGATGAGAAAAGGCACTCTTAGTGGTACATCCTCTCCAAACCGCATTTTTCATATGAATCACCATTAATAGTGTCTTTGTGATTTATCGAAATAACATATATAATTTGTATGCAATTGTATATAGCCGAATTTCAGGTGAAAACGGGGGAACCATAAGAAGTAATGAAAAGATGAGTATACGCCATAGGCGTTGTCTTTATTCATCAGGGGTGAATTTCGTTCTAGGAACGAATAGGGCAGCCTGCACAGTCCGAATCCGTCAGCTAACCTCGTAGGCTAATTTACTGCAGGAACCAAGGGTAGCATTGGTTTTCCAGTGCTTTTTTTGTTGGAATTCTTTAAATTTTGATAAGAGGGTGAGCGTAGTGGCTTCACAGTTTCGCAGGGTTTCTGAATCAAAGTTCCTGAAGCTCTCTCCGCCTCAGATTATGGTGCTTGGTTTTGCATCGATCATTCTGATTGGAGCCTTGCTGCTTATGCTTCCCATTTCAAGTACCAGTGGGAATGTTGTGAGTTTTATTGATGCGTTGTTTACTGCAACATCGGCCACCTGTGTGACAGGACTTGTGGTGCTGGACACCGGGACGACATTCACCATTTTTGGGAAAACCGTAATTATGGTGCTTATCCAGGTTGGTGGCTTAGGGTTTATGACAATGGCGACCTTATTTGCCATGATGATGAAACGCAAAATTTCCTTGCGGGACAGACTGATCCTTCAGGAAGCAATGAACCAAGGCTCTATGGAGGGGATTGTTCGACTGATCCGGAGAGTACTTATTTATTCCTTGGTCATCGAAGGCTGTGCAGCGGTGCTTCTGTCCTTACGCTGGGCGTTTGATATGCCACTGGGAAAGGCCATTTATTTTGGAATATTTCATGCGGTGTCTATGTTTAATAATGCTGGATTTGATATTTTCGGGGATTTCCGGAGTTTAACCGATTATGTATATGACCCGCTAGTGAACATCGTGGTGATGTTTCTGATTGTCTCTGGCGGTATTGGTTTTATTGTCATGTCGGATCTGGTGGAGTTTCGTGTCAAACGTAAATTATCTTTGCATAGCAAAGTTGTACTCTCCACCACTGCAGGGCTTATTCTTATCGGCGCTTTGGTTATTTTTATATTTGAATTTACGAATCAGCGCACACTGGGGAATTTAAATTTCGGCGGCAAAATATTATCGGCATTCTTTCAGTCGGTATCGCCCCGAACCGCTGGCGCCAATACGGTGGATATTGCCGGACTGCGGCAAGCCTCACAGTTCTTTATGGTTATTCTTATGTTTATTGGTGCATCTCCAGGATCAACAGGTGGCGGGGTCAAGACTACAACCTTTACGATTATGATTGGTGCAGTAATCGCGATGCTGCGCGGACGTGAAGATGTTGTACTGTTCCGTTACCGATTGGCGCAGGAGCGTATCTATAAAGCGTTGACGTTAACATTACTCGCTTTGCTATTGGTCCTCACGGTGTCGATGTTACTGTCCACAACAGAGGATAGTAATTTCTTAGCGATATTATTTGAGACGACCTCAGCTTTTGCCACGGTGGGACTAACCATGGGGCTGACACCTGAACTGTCTATCTTCGGCAAGATTCTGATCTGTCTGACCATGTTTGCAGGTCGGCTAGGTCCATTAACATTAGTGTATGCGCTTGGACCTAAACAGGGTAAACCATTGTATAAGCACCCAGAAGGTAAAATAATTATTGGATAGGAGTTAATCCGAAATGAAAGCACAGCAATTTGTAGTAATCGGTTTAGGCCGCTTTGGCTCAAGCCTTGCACTTGAGCTGATGGAAATGGGCTACGAGGTGCTCGGCATTGATCACCATGAGGAGCGTGTGGAGGAAATGAGCGATCACCTGACGCATGCGGTAGTGGCTGATGCTACAGATGAAGGAATTATGCGCTCGCTTGGCGTACGGAACTTTGACTGTGGGATTGTTGCGATTGGCGACAATATGGAACGAAGTATTCTGGCGGCGATTTTGTTAAAAGAGATTGGAGTCAAGCAAGTAGTAGCCAAGGCGATCTCGATCCTTCATGGTCGTGCGTTGTCCAGGCTGGGCGTGGACCGGGTTATTTTTCCGGAGCGGGATATGGGCATTCGTGTAGCACATCAGCTCGTGACACCCAATTTGCTGGATTATATTGAACTGTCCAAGGATTATAAAATCGTCGAGCTGACCGTTCCGTCTTGCATGAACGGGAAAAGCTTGTCAGATTTAAATACAAGAGCGAAATATGGCTGCAGTATTGTTGCCCTGAACCGGGAAAGTGGAATTATAGTGGCTCCAACGGCACATGATCATTTGAGTGAGGGCGACGTTATGGTACTTATTGGTTCTAATGAAAGTATTGATCGATTTGAGGATGAAGTTGTAAACCAAGATTAAATAGATAAGCCCTCCGTTCTTTACATGGGACGGAGGGCTTTTTTAATTAAGGCTGCACGCAGAGGTATGTACTATTTCTCTCGTTCCGTCAGAAACATCTCTTCTGTGACCTGCACGAGGCTGCGGGCCGCTGTGCTAAGACTCCCATCGTCACGGTAAATCAGACAGGTAGTTCGCTGAGTCTGCTCCAGCTCCTTAATATGCAAAGAGACCAGGCCACCGCCGTTTAACAGCTGCGGACGCAGATAAGACTTGGGCAGTAACGCTGCCACATTGACTGTCGGCAGCAGCCGCACGATGGCTTCGAAGGAGTCAATCTCCATCCGAACGTCTGGATCAATTCCACAGCGCTGGAACAGATCGTCTGTTAGACGGCGGTACCAGGTGCCTTTGGAGAAAAGGATCATAGGCAGTCGGGACAGATCATCCATGGTTAGCTTGACAGATTGATTCAGAGGATGATGCTCAGAAACAACCAGTCGAAGTTGATCCTCAAACAGAGAAATACAGCGCAGTCCAGGTTCTTGAATAGAGGAAGCGATCAGACCTATATCTGACTTTCCTTCACTGACAGAGGAGACAATTTCATGTGTTCGGCCTGTGATTAGCTTCAGCTCCGCAGTTGGGTATTTCTCCATATATGCGTTAACTAGTGGAGGCAGAGTAGTCTGCAGTGAGGTAAGTGACGCTCCTAAGGTGACGAGCTTAGGCTCGCCTTCTTTGTATTTAGACAAAGCCTCCAGAAATTTAGAGCGCTGCTGCCGTTGTTCAAGTGCGTAGGAATAAGTAAGACGTCCAACCTCGGTTAACTCCAGTCGCTTGCCATAACGATTAAATAGCGCGACACCCAGCCGTTCTTCCAGCTTGGAGATTTTACGAGATAGGGCAGGTTGGGACAGATTGAGCTGGCGGGAGGCCCGATTCAAGCTGGAGTGCTCCACAACCGCTGCAAAAACATCTAAATCGTCAAACATATTTATGTTCCTCTCGTAGTGCAATCTATAAACAGTAGTGACGAAATTCATAGCCATGAAGACAATACTTCTTGCTCCATAAGGAAATAAAAGATGTGTCGGAAAATGTTGTTTCTCTAAATGAGAATTATTATCATATAAAATCTATTCTTATGCGTTTATTGTATAACGTTTAATAATTAGATTGCAATTCCCTTATAAGGGAAAAAGGAGTAACATGAAAAGTGACACAAGATATTCACATTTTGTGAAAAAGAAAACAAAGTCCGGGAAACCAAGGATAGCGGTAAATATAGACGTTTTGTCTTGACATAGTCTACGTTATCCTGTGTCAAATGTAGTTCCGGCGGTGAATACACAATAATGAAAACGCTGTTTTAATCGGAAAGGGGTTACTTTGTATGAAAGGATTTTATTCCAGAAAGATTCATTCCTTGCTAGGCGTTATCCCGCTTGGAGCTTTCTTCATTGAGCACATGATGACGAATTTTGCGGCTGTAGAGGGTGGCGCTTCCGGTTTCACTGACAGCGTGATATGGCTGAATAGCCTGCCGCTTGTCTTCTTCCTGGAATTGTTCGGTATATGGCTTCCTCTGCTGTACCATGGCGTATACGGACTGTATATTGCCTATCAATCCAAGCCGAACTTGAACCGTTTCAACATTGAAAGAAACTGGCGTTATACGCTGCAACGTATTACAGGAATTATTACCTTTATCTTTATAGTCTGGCATTTGTTCCAAACCCGGGTTCAGGTGGCAGTTGGTAGTGTAGAGCATGAAGAGCTGGGCGGTCTGATGCATGATATCGTGACTCAACCACTGATGTTGACACTGTACATTATCGGTATCGTTGCAGCATGCTTTCACTTCTCAAACGGCCTATGGTCTTTCTTGATCAGCTGGGGAATCACGGTAGGACCTCGTTCACAGCGGGTATCCTCTTACCTTTGTCTCGGTATATTTGTTCTTGTAACGTTTATGTTCCTCATTTCGCTAGTCACTTTCCGCGATGCTGAATTTCAAACCGCAGCTTCCGTAGCTCAGTCCATAAAGACTTTCATCTAAGTAATTATCCTCTCAGGACTAGATTCCAGAATCCTTTCTGATATTTTCAATAAAGGGAGTGAACTATCATGGCAACAGCAAATATCATTATCGTGGGTGGCGGTCTGGCCGGCCTGATGGCTACCATCAAGGCGGCGGAGTCCGGTGCGCATGTTCAATTATTCTCATTAGTGCCTGTAAAAAGATCACACTCCGTTTGTGCGCAAGGCGGCATTAACGGCGCGGTAAATACGAAAGGGGAGGGCGACTCCCCTTGGGAGCACTTCGACGATACCGTTTACGGCGGTGACTTCCTGGCGAATCAGCCACCGGTCAAGGCGATGTGTGAAGCAGCACCGGGTATCATCCACCTTATGGACCGGATGGGCGTAATGTTCAACCGCACACCTGAGGGATTACTCGACTTCCGTCGTTTCGGCGGAACGAAGCGTCACCGCACTGCATTTGCTGGCGCAACGACAGGCCAACAGCTTTTGTATGCGCTGGATGAGCAGGTGCGCCGCTGGGAGTCCGAAGGTCTTGTAACGAAACGTGAGAACTGGGAGTTCCTCTCGGCCATCATCGACGACGAAGGCGTATGCCGCGGCATAAGTGCCCAGAATCTCAAGACGATGGAGATTGAGACTTTTCCTGCAGACGCTGTTATTTTGGCTAGCGGCGGGCCGGGTATTATTTTTGGTAAAACAACGAACTCCGTAATTAATACGGGTACAGCAGCAAGTGCAGTGTACCAACAGGGCGTACATTATGCCAACGGAGAATTTATCCAGATTCACCCAACGGCTATTCCGGGAGATGACAAGCTCCGCTTAATGTCGGAATCAGCACGTGGTGAAGGCGGCCGCATCTGGACTTATAAAGATGGAAAGCCGTGGTATTTCCTTGAAGAGAAATATCCAGCCTACGGTAACTTGGTGCCGCGCGATATTGCTACACGTGAGATTTTTAATGTGTGTGTGGATCAAGGGCTGGGCATTAACGGTGAGAACATGGTGTATTTGGATCTCTCTCACAAGGACCCGAAAGAGCTGGACGTGAAGCTTGGCGGGATTATTGAAATTTACGAAAAATTCATGGGGGATGACCCTCGTAAAATACCGATGAAAATCTTCCCGGCTGTGCACTATTCCATGGGCGGTATGTGGGTTGATTACAACCAAATGACAAACATTCCTGGTCTGTTTGCGGCAGGCGAATGTGAATACCAATATCATGGAGCGAATCGTCTAGGCGCTAACTCTCTGGTATCTGCCATTTACGGTGGTATGGTTGCTGGACCAAAGGCTGTTGAATACATCAAAGGTCTGAAGAAATCGTCACAAGATATCTCTTCTTCTGTCTATGATAGCTTCCACAAAAAGCAGACGGACAAATATGAGTCTCTGCTAGCGATGTCAGGTACAGAGAATGCTTATGTGATTCACAAGGAACTGGGCGAATGGATGACCGCCAATATGACGGTTGTACGGCACAATCCGAAGCTGGAAGCGACCATTGGCAAAATCAAAGAGCTTAAAGAACGCTATCGCAATATCAATATGAACGATACGTCACGCTGGAATAACCAAGGTGTAGCTTTCACCCGTCAGCTATGGAACATGCTGGAGCTGTCCGAAGCGATGACACTGGGAGCGCTTATGCGCAATGAGAGCCGCGGCGCTCATTACAAGCCGGAATTCCCGGATCGTAATGATGAGGAATTCTTGAAGACCACGAAAGCAGCTTGGACTGCAGACGGTCCGCAAATCTCTTACGACGAAGTCGATGTCTCACTGATCCCTCCACGGGTCCGTGATTATTCGAAGGATTAATCTTTCCCAGCAGTGAAACAGCTTGCGAGGCAAGCTTAATGAAATAAAATTAGGCAATTTGAGGAGGGAACCATTATGGCGGAAACTGCTACAGCTCCCAAAAACGTAAAGTTTATCATCACCCGCCAGGACGATCCACAAAGCTCATCTTATGTTGAGGAATTTGAGCTCCCTTATCGTCCGGGTATGAATGTAATCAGTGCTTTGATGGAAATTCAGCGTAACCCTGTGAATGCCAAAGGTGACAGCACCGTTCCGGTATGCTGGGATTCCAACTGTCTAGAAGAAGTATGCGGAGCTTGCTCGATGGTGATCAACGGCAAACCTCGCCAAGCCTGCGCAGCGCTTATAGACAATCTGGAACAACCTGTACGCATTGAGCCAATGAAGACATTTCCGGTGGTGCGTGACTTAGTGATTGACCGTACCCGGATGTTCAACGCACTTAAACGAGTAAAGGCCTGGATTCCAATCGATGGTACGTATGACCTTGGGCCGGGACCACGTATGCCGGAGAAGAAACGGCAGTGGGCTTATGAATTATCTAAGTGTATGACTTGCGGCGTATGCTTGGAAGCTTGTCCGAATGTCAACGAGAAGACGGATTTCATCGGACCCGCAGCCATCTCTCAAGTACGCCTGTTCAATGCTCATCCTACGGGTGAAATGAATGCGGATGAAAGATTGGACGCATTGATGGAAGATGGCGGTATTGACGGTTGTGGTAACTCACAGAACTGTGTGCGCGCTTGTCCAAAAGGTATTCCTCTTACCACCTCCATTGCAGAAATTAATAAGCAGACGACAAAACATATGTTCAAACGCTGGTTAGGTGTGTAATAAGTAGTACCGCCGGATCTTTAATATTGAGCTATCCTCAATGGTGGATTTATATTCGCTGAGGATAGCTTTTTTGTTTATAATTGGTAGGGAATAGGAAATTCGTCTAGCTCAGAAGAATGAATAGCATATGCTATAATATCCATTGTTAACGTACGTTAGGTGTGGAACAACAGGGAGGAATAATCGTGATTTGTCGGGAGCATGATGGAGCAATTGTAATGGTTAAACAGCATGATCACGGGAAGTTAGCTGGAGAGCTTGCCATTTGGTTTAAGGAAGAGCATGTGCCAGAAGAAGGACGCCGGGATGAGGTGCTTTGGGCGGTAGCTGAACATGACCGGGGCTGGATTGATCTGGATGAGACGCCCTTTTGGAACGATGCGGAACACGCGCCTTACAGCTTTATTGATTTTCCTGTAGTGCCGAAGCTGACCTTTTATAAGCGAGGACTTGATGAGATCGAGGCGCGGACACCTTACGGAGCGCTTTTGTGCAGCTTGCATTTTGAACGACTCATTAAGATTTCGGGACTGGATTATCCAGAACTGACTTTATATCAAGAGCATGAAGAGGAACGTAGATCCCGTATTCACCGAGAACTGGAAGTATCTAAACCGATTGGTGAGGATGAGCTGTATTATGATGCCCGTCTTTTGGAATTCTGCGATGACTTATCTCTATATTTGGCTTTAAATGAACCGGGTAGCCCGAAATCTGAGGAGCATCCATGGTGGCGTGAAGGATTCTCTGGCAGTGAAGATTTCAGTTTTACGTCAGGTCGTACGATAACCGTGGAGTGGAAAGATAAGTCAACGTTAGTGCTGGATCCTTTTCCCTTTCAGAAGACGGTGGAAGTAGCCTTTATGCTGAAACGAGTCCAACAATCAGAAATTGCTAAGAGAGGCATCGCACCCGCATACCGTGATACGCCAGAGGAAGAATGTCGAATTGTACTGACGGCTCTAAACGAAAGCTGAAGGGAAGGAGAAACTCCGTATGAAGATACAATCGTCTGGGGCTTCTCCCAATAAGAAAAATAATCATTCAGGTAAAGACATCCACTCTAGCGCCTCTGGACGTCAATCTAAGGGCAAGACAACAATGACCCGCCGGCAATTCCTGGTTCGAGGTGCGGCTACTGTAATCGGCGCAGGCTTGCTCACAAGTGGTTACGCTTGGCAAGGGGAGCCCAACTGGATTCAGGTTACTAAGCTGAAGTTGTCCTTTAAAGATATTCCCTCTGCTTTTTCAGGCATGAAGGTTGTCCATTTCAGTGATACTCACCTTGGGTTTAATAAGGATGCCCGTGATCTGGCTCGACTTGCAGAGCGTATCGCTAAGGAGGAACCGGATCTTATATGCTTTACAGGCGACATCGTGGACAGCAACCCTGAGGATCTTGTAGATGCCATACCTGTATTGGCAGAGCTGAATGCTCCACTAGGAAAATATGCGGTGCTAGGCAACCATGATTTCAAGAATACGAAGCGGATTATCGAGTTGTTTACATCTGCTGGGTTCCGGGTGCTAAGGAATGAATCTTATCTTCTAAAAAGAGGCGGGACAGTTATGGCTGTGACCGGACTGGATGATCTGCTGCATGGCGAGCCTGACCCTGTGAAGGCACTCAAGGGTGTGCCTGCAGGAACCTTTACCGTTCTGATGATGCATGAACCGGATTATGCTGATATAGCAGAGGCTCATTCATTTCACCTACAGCTATCCGGGCACAGCCATGGAGGACAGATTCGCCTGCCGTTTGTAGGTGCGCCATTCACCCCTTATGGGTCTCAAAAGTACATAAATGGATTGTATTATACAGATACCAAGCGCATGCCAGTGTATGTGAATAGAGGTTTTGGCGAAACAGTCATGCCTTTTCGTTTTCTATGTAGGCCTGAATTAACGGTGCTGACATTGCACCATTCATCGGATGAATAGGCTGATATTTTAGCTGCATGGAGGAGAGAGTATGAGCACTTATGAGGCAGTATCGTTCCAGACGCAACAAGGTATGGCGGTTGACCTTAGGATGATTCCGCCCGAGGATGCTTGTCATTTGCAGCAACTGCTCTCCCACCCAGAAGTGCAGGCTCATATTCAAATACGCACCGGAGCTGGATCAGACCTTGCTCAGGTGGATAAGCTGGTGAACCGGATGTTATTCGCATTCGATCCTTGCGCGTTACATGCGGGTATCTATTTGAAGGAGCAGCAGAAGTTGATCGGTATTGTTGCTTTACAGCATTGGAACCGCCGTGAGGGCAAGGCCACTTTAGGATATATGCTAGACCCGGTGTACTGGGGAGGCGGATTGGCGACAGAGGCGGTTGGCTTATTTTTAAATTACAGTGTTCATACGCTTGGAATCACGCGGATCGAAGGGCGCTGCCGAGGAGATAATATTAGATCCGAACGTGTGATGCTTAAGAACGGCATGATGCTGGAGCGAGTGATGCCCAGAGTAGGCTCCTTGGACGATGTAATGAAAGTATTCACATTGTTACACAAATGAAATAATGCCGTTATGAAACTCTAACAGTGTCCGGTTAAACTAAGTACATGACCCCCTTTTAAAAATATACTGCTTTGGGACCCGATGATTCGGGTCCATTTTTTTTGTCAGACCTAATCCGATCGTTTATGATTAACAAACAGTCGAATGAATTGAGAAGGAGGCGTAATATTTTGAATGATGTAATACAGACGTTAATGAATCACCGTTCTTTCCGGCAGTATTCTGATCTACAAGTGGAGCCGGATAAGCTAAAGATAATGATCGAATCGGCCCAAGCAGCGCCCTCATGGGTTCATGGACAGCAGGTCTCCATTATAGCTATCAAGGATCCTGCACGTAAGCAGCAGCTTTCGGTCTTGTGCGGCAATCAGAAGCATGTAGCAGCAGCCCCCATCTTTCTGGTGTTCTGCATGGACTTCTATAGAGCGAAATTAGCAAGTAAAATGGAAGGCAAGTCTTTTGAAGCGGTAAAAGATGTAGATGCTCTGCTCGTTGGAGCTACAGATGTTGGTATCTCAGTGGCTAACGCGATTGCAGCGGCAGAATCCATGGGACTTGGGATCATCCCTATTGGGGGTGTCCGGCGCAATACAGCACGCGTTATTGATCTGTTGAAGCTGCCGGAGTACGTATTTCCTATCGTCGGGCTCTGTGTTGGATATCCAGCCGAAGAGACCGCACAGAAGCCGCGGCTGCCGCTGGAAGCGGTGTTTCATGAGGAACAATACAATCCGGATGTGGAAGGCCTCCTGGAGGCGTATAATCAAACCCACCATGAATATTTGCAGCAGCAGGGATTAACGGAGAGAGATTGGACGAGCACGATTGCTCATTTTTACGATATCAACCCGGAATATGGGGATGCGAAGCGCACACTGAAGCAGCAAGGGTTTACCTGCGACAACCTATAAATAAACGACAATGCACCAAGCGGAGATTGGTTTAACGGAGGGTAACCCTACCCCTAAACCAATAACGCTTGGTGCATTTGTTCGAAATATAAGAAATCTTTACAGTGAAACTTTAATTTTCTCGCGCTGCTTGTAATAAACCCAATGTGTAAAACCTATCGCTTTTAGCTGTGCAGCTACCGCATCTAGGTCTTCTGCGACTCGGGACGGCTTATGCGCATCCGAACCGAAAGTAACCTCAACGCCAAAATGATGTGCACGCTCCAGTATATCTTCTGAGGGATACCAACCGCCAACCAGCTTGGTTCCGCCTGAGGTATTAATTTCGATCGCCACGCCGCATTCACTAATTACTTGCAGACAGTCATCAATTGGCTTTGGAGCAGGGATTTCTGAAAAAGCAGGATAATTTCCCTTCATCGCATCAATGTGTCCGAGAATTTGAAACATGCCACTGCGGGCGGAATCAGCAATCAATCGATAATAATCAGACTTCACACGAATCTGTTCATTTTTGCTAAGCCCTTTCCAGCGACCCTTGTTAAAGATACTGACGCCACCAACACTATGTACCGATCCAATCACATAATCAAAAGGGTAGGCGGATAATGTTTTGCGGTAAAGCTCGGCATGCTCAGGGAAGTAGTCTGATTCAATACCTAGCAGAACGTCGATTACACCTTCGTATTCTTTTTTGAGGGAGAGGACTTCCTCAACATAGTTTGAGAATTCGGACTTACCCATAGCAATTAGAGGAAAAGCTTGCTCGGAAGGGCTTCCGAAATATGGGGTGTGATCAGAAATGCCTATTACCCCTAAACCTGCTGAAATTCCGGCTTCGATATAATCTCTAATCGTTCCATTAGCATGGCCACAGCGAAAATGATGTGTATGCAGGTCAAATTTCATCAAGATCAACTCCTTTAAACAAGGTTATGCAATTAGCTCAGAAGTATCGATTCCACTATTGGGTGTTTTTTATTCAGACCCAATAAATTGTGTCTCCGGCATACCTTTGAGATCACTGAGAAACTGTCTCATGGCTGAGTTCACGTATTTTCCAGACTTCGTTATGACGCCAACAGGATGTGTGACTTCCAATTCAATAATAGGCACAATTTTGAGGGAACCGGCTCGCACCTCAGCGGTCACTGACTGCTTGGAAATAATGGCTGCACCTAAATCGAGTTCTACCATCCGTTTCACTTCCTCGCTGCTGGTCAGTTCCATAATTACCTGTGGCTCTATGCCATGCTTGGAGAATACCTCGTCGGCAAATTTACGGCCCACTGTATCCGGTGAGAGCAGAATTAGCGGGGTTTTGTTTAGGGCTTCTATTCCTGCAGTCTTAACTTGAGCTAGGGGGTGTCTAGGTGAGACCACCAACTCGAATGTATCATAATAAAGAATGGAAGTAGTCATACTAGGACTTCGTCCGATCAAATAGCCAATGCCGACATCGACAATGCCATTCTCGACATGTTGATAAATTTGAGACGAGGACATAGAGGAAATAGATGTTTTGATATGAGGGAACTGGTCTTTAAAATAGGACAAAATACGCGGCAAAATTTGAATGGCGATAGAGGTAGTAGTGCCGAGAATAATATGTCCTTGGGGATTATCTTCAAGGTCCGCAAGTCTCTGTTTAAGCTCCTCGACAATCGTCACAATTTGTTCCGCATGCTCCAGAAATACAGTTCCTCGATCGGTTAACGTAACAGGCTGGTTCCGGTCAACCAGCTGTGTTTTGAACTCTTCTTCAAGGCTCTTGATTTGTGCTGAAACCGCTGGTTGGGTCAAGTTAAGCAGTTCTCCGGCCTTGCGAAAGCTCATCGTTTTGGAGATCGTTATTAGTGTCTCCAGCTGGCTGATGTTCATGGAATACCTCCTTTGGACAAGCAAATATGAAAGTGATGGGGTGTAAAATTACGTTCCATGTTGGCATTTGATTTAAATTATAGGAGATAATACCCGACAGAGCAATGTTGCGACATAAACAAACTTGGGTTCGAATTCGACATGTACATTAATTTTTGCTGAATTGTGCCGATATATAAAGTATAATAAATTCATATTACTTGGGACTTTTGGTATATGACTAAAGCACGATAAAGGGGGAGACAGGACTTTCATGAAAGCAGAAGTAATTAATCCGTTTTTAGAATCTGCACGGACAGTTATAGAACAAGTGATTCAGGTCTCGCCTTCCACTGGGAATTTAGGCATCAAAGAAATTGAACTGATCGATAATCATATATGGATTCAAGTGGGAATGACAGGCCAGCTGAGCGGAAATATTATATTTGGTATCGCAGAGCAGGTAGCCTTGCGAATGGTATCGATTATGATGGGCGGCTATGTGATTACGGAGATGGATGAGATGGGTCAGAGTGCAATTTCAGAGCTGGGCAATATGATCAGTGGAAATGCTAGTACGATTCTATATAATCAGGGGGTTTCAGTGGATATAAGTCCTCCCCAAATTATGAAGCTTGAGAGCATGTCCTTTTTGCCTCGCAGAGCACTTAGTATTCCATTGTTGATGGATGGGGTTGGAGAGATGGATATTCAGGTGATGATCTCTTAGGCAAGAGTTAGGAGCTGAAATACTTTTTATGGTAC
This sequence comes from Paenibacillus sp. FSL R5-0475, assembly GCF_038004585.1. Classification (NCBI taxonomy): domain Bacteria; kingdom Bacillati; phylum Bacillota; class Bacilli; order Caryophanales; family Paenibacillaceae; genus Paenibacillus; species Paenibacillus sp. FSL R5-0475. Next base: position 4,372,109 of record NZ_JBBORK010000001.1, on the reverse strand, counting down.
TTAAAGATAAGGTTGTTGTGATTACAGGAGCATCCAGCGGTATTGGTGCATTAACCGCACAAATGCTTAGTAAGCAAGGTGCGATTCCGATCCTTTTGGCACGTTCCGAAGCGAAGTTGAAAGAAACGGCGGCCGGTATTCCGGGCGTTTTTGGACTGTATACATGCGATGTAACAGATGCCGACGGTGTACAAGAGACCTTTGCTCAAATTTTGGCGACTTACGGCAGAATTGATATTTTGCTAAATAATGCTGGGTACGGTAAATTCGCCGCTTTTACAGAGATGGAGCCTCATGAGTTTGATGATATGATGGATGTTAACTATATGGGGATTGTTCGCTGTACGAAGGCTGTTGTTCCACATATGTTAGAGCGGGGAAGTGGCCAGATCGTAAATGTGGCTTCTATGGCAGGGAAGATCGGTACAGCCAAATCGGTAGCCTATACAGCCACCAAGCATGCTGTTCTCGGATTCACGAATGCACTTCGTCAAGAGCTGCGGAAGAGCGGAATCATCGTCTCGGCTGTGAACCCTGGTCCCATTGCCACTGATTTTTTCAAAACGGCTGACCCTTCCGGCAATTATGAAAAGAGCGTAGCTCGGATGATGATGACACCGGAACATGTCTCTTCCAAGATCGTAAAGGTCATGGAAACTGGCAAAGAAGAGATTGATCTTCCGGGTCTGGCAGGGTTTGGTATTCGGCTTTATGGTCTGTTTCCTCGCCTGGCGGACAAGCTTACTTATAATGCGATGAACAGAAAATAGAGCCTGCCGTCAGCATTATTGGCCTTCCATTTGGTGGAGAGGCCTTTTTGGCATATAATGAAGATATTATCTCAAGCGAAAAGGATGAATTACACTTATGAATAAAGCTTCTTTTGCGGCTATCGGCATTCAGGAAGACCTAGTTGCCCGATTGTCGGAATTCGGTATTAACGCTCCATCCCCTGTACAAGAGCAGACGATTCCACTTCTGCTGGAGGGAAGAGATGTTATTGCTGCTTCCCAGACTGGAACGGGTAAGACCTTGGCCTATCTGTTGCCTCTGCTTCAAACGATCAATCCGGAGCAGAAGGTGGTCCAAAAGCTGGTGCTCGCCCCTACACAGGAGCTGGCGATGCAAATCTTACGTGAGGCGGAACGTTATGGCGAACACCGTGGGATTCGAGTAATGGGTCTTATTGGCGGGGCAGCCATCAAACGCCAGATTGACAAACTGCGTGAGCATCCACAGCTTGTTGTGGGAACCCCTGGCCGGATTCGCGAATTGATTGGTCTTCGCAAGTTAAAGATGCATGAAGTCAGCACGATTGTTCTAGATGAAGCGGACCAAATGTTTCAGCTAAGCGGGGCCGGAGAGGTAACGAAAATTGTTAGCAGCGCACTGCGTTCACGCCAGCTCGTTATGCTGTCTGCAACCATTGGTCCAGAGACGAAAGCCTTGGCAAATCGTGAAATGAAGGACCCGGCAGAGGTTGGAATTGCTCCTGGTGTCATGACAGCAGAGAGTTTAGAGCATCACTACGTTGTTACTGAAGAACGCAACAAAATAGACATGCTGCGTCGGGTCATCCGTCATTACAATCCAGATAAGGCGATTGTGTTCGTGAATGCGACTGATGATATTGCAGAGGTAGAGGCTAAGCTAAACCATCTTGGACTGACCGCAGCCGCACTTTACGGTGATGCTGATAAAGTAACGCGCAGTAATGTATTGTCACGTTTCCGCGAAGGGAAATTCCGTGTGCTTGTTGCCAGTGATGTAGCTGCCAGAGGATTGGATATTGAGAATTTGTCACTGGTAGTTAGCTTTGATCCTGCCTTTGATTCCGAGCATTATGTACACCGTGCGGGTCGTACGGGTCGGATGGGAAAACGCGGATTATCCGTAACGATTGTGACAGAGCAGCAGACCTTTATTATGCGTAAATTTGCTCGTGAACTGGATATTGCCCTTGAAGAGCGGGAAATGGTCGGTGGCAAGGTGCTAGCAGCAGATGAAGCGCGCAACGCTTTGAATAGTGGACGGGGACGAAATGAGAGCAGCGGACAACGCCGCGATGCTTCTTCTCCGCGCAGCAGTAAGCCACAGGCGCGAACATCTGGGAATGCAGGAACTCAGCCGTCTACAACCAGCACAGAGCAGCAACCTGTTAAAAGACTGGCTACGATCCAGACAAGTGAGGCTAGCGTAGAACCACAGCGCGATTCTCAGCGCAGTGTGAATCCTTCTGCAGGCGCGCGTGGAGGTGCTACTCCTGCTCGAAGCAAACGCAGCAGCAATGCGGAACGTGAGAAGAACCGTAAGAATAAAGGAGCACCAAAGTGGTTGAAAGACAAAACTCCGAGAGGTGACGGTCAATGAATAATTCTCCCGTATTGCAAATTACGGGCCTCAGTGGTGGATACAGCCTGAATAAGCCGGTGCTGCATGATATTGCACTTCAGGTGCAGCCTGGCGAGATGGTTGGTTTAATTGGTTTAAATGGAGCAGGAAAAAGTACGACCATGAAGCATATTCTAGGATTGATGTCGCCCCATAAGGGCGATATCACAGTAAAGGGCAAGGCTCGTGCTGAAGATCCCATCGGATATCACAATGCTTTGAGTTTTGTACCTGAATCGCCTCTTCTGTATGATGAAATGACAGTACGTGAGCATGTTGAATTTACAGCAAGAGCGTATGGGGTAGAACAAAGTGACTACGAAACTCGCACCTTACATCTAGCCAAGCTGTTCCATATGGAAGATAAGATGGACACGTTGTCGACTCATCTATCCAAAGGGATGAAGCAGAAGGTCATGATCATGTGCGCTTTCGTGGCACGCCCTGCGTTATATGTGATCGATGAGCCCTTTTTAGGACTGGATCCGCTCGGGATTCGCTCTCTGCTTGATTTCATGATGGATCTGAAAAAATCAGGCTCCTCTATTCTGCTTAGCTCTCATATTCTTTCTACTATTGAGAATTATTGCGACCGCTTTATTGTGCTGCATAGAGGTAAGGTGATTGCTCAGGGAACGCTGGCAGAAATTGCGGCAACCACTGGACTACAGGGGCTGACTTTGGAGCAGCTGTTCTACGAGCTGGTTCAGGGAGGGAAATAATATGGATTTGAAAGAGCTGCGGCGCACGCGGCGAGGTCGATTCATGGGAAGTATGCTTCCTTATGTGGGATATATCATTCAAAGCGGCGTAGCTATGGTCTTCCTCTTTGTGTTGATTGTCTTCTCTGCTTGGTATACATCGTTGTTACAGAATGTGCCTGAAGGCATTCCCATCCGCTGGATTATGCTTGCAATACTGCTGCCTGCAGCAGTAAATAGCAGCTTCCGCACTTATTTGCAGACTCCGGATACGATCTTTCTATTGCCTCAAGGACATCGAATGAAGGAATATTTCGCACCTTCGTGGGTGAGTGGGAACGTATGGAAGATTGTTCGATTATTATTTGTACTCATTACCCTTTGGCCGTTGTACATACGTACAGATGACTCGCCTAAGCGGCTGTTATTTACAATATTGATTCTGATTGCTGTGAAGCTAATCGCGAGTTACGGCTTATGGAAAGAGATAGCTATGCTGTCGCGTCCGATGGCAGGCATATTCACTTTCTTACGCTGGGCAGTAGGAGGATTAATTATTGCTGCTTGGTTGTGGCAGCCTGCCGGTAGAAGCCTGATATTTATGGCGCTATTAGCAGCAGCCTATCTGGTTGCACTATCCGTACCTGGACGCCACGCCGTCCCTTGGGAAAGACTAATCGCCATGGAAAAAAATCAAGGTGGACGCGCCCTGATGGTTCTGGGCTGGTTCGTGGATGTGCCAGGCCGTGAGCAGCGGGTGTATCCTCGTCGCTATCTTTCCAAATGGGGGGCTCGGCTGCCTTGGCGTAAGGATACGGCTTACCGTTATCTGTTGACCAAAAGCTTCGCCCGGGGAGATATCTTCGGAATCATTATGCGGATTTCGGTGCTGGCTTTGCTGCTGAATTGGTTAAACCGTGACAGTTATTTTGGCACCGCGATCTATTTGTTCTTCCTATTCATTATTGGCGTACAGTTGTCGGCACTTCGCAAATTGCACAGTGAATCTTTTTGGTTGACAGTGTATCCCTTTCCTGAAGGCAGTAAGGCGGATAACACAACGCAATTCGTATTCCGCGCGCATCTGGTAGTGGCACTGATTCTTGGTTTACCTTTCTTAGCCTCTATAGGCGACCGCCTACTACCAGTGATTGGTACCTTTGCAGCAGGGATTCTGGTATCCTTTCTGTTTAAGGGATACTTGTCCCGCAAAGCAGCACGGATGGTTGACGAGGATTTGTAAGAGATTATTTCAAAATAAAAAAGGCTTTCTCAAAAGTAGAGGATTCTACGGATGAGGGAGCCTTTTTTTGTGTGGGGAATGAGGTGTACCACTGGAAAAGGGAAAGAGCTCAAGGCTCTCTCCCGAGACTGTCATCTTTAGTTAGACAAAGAGTGAACGGCTGATGATTACCAGCAGGATAAAGAGAACCAGAATCGCGCCAGTGCTTGTGAATCCACCGCCACAACAACCGTTAAATCCGCCTCTTACTTCTTCGCTCATGTTCATTCCCCTTTCGGTGTGTGTTGTACTTGAGTACATCGTATTGTATGTGCGGAGAGAGAAGCATGTATAGGCCAATGCCGGAGGAGTCCAGAAAAAAATCAGCCCCGTAGAAACGGAGCTGATTGGAAGGAATATGAAAGATTTTTTAAGCTTTTTCCAGATCACGAACGCCTGCGTATACAAGATCAAACAGATCTTCGAGCTGTTCTTCTTCGATACAAGAGAAAGCAATCCGCAGATCTGTTTCACCGAGAGCGATAGTGCCCAGTCCGTAATTATGAATCAGGTGAAGCCGAAGAGCTTCAGCCGAAACAGTATGCAGCTTCAGACACATGAAGTAGCCGGAGTTAAAAGGATAATACGTCCATACATCATCGCCGTATTTGCCGCTATCGAGCAGCGCTTTTACTTTATTCGCACGGCCCTTCATGATTTGGAACTTCTCTTCCTTCTGTTCTTCGAATTGTGGAGATTTCAATGCATCCAATACGAAGGTCTGTGATGGGTGTGCACCGCTGGAAATAGTGGCGCGAATGATGCCTAATGTTTTTTGCTCCAATGCAGCCAGCAAATCCTTGTCTTCCGAGGCATAAGTGATGAAGCCAACACGGAAGCCCCAGACGAATTCTTCTTTAGTTGCACCGTCAATTTTGATTGGAAGCACACGTGGGTGCAGATGAGCAAGCTTACCGAATAATGATTCCTTTAGTGAGTCTTCAAAGAACAGTCCGAAGTAGGCATCATCACTTACGACAACCACGTTAATGCCTTCCTCAGCCGCACGAAGGATAGCTGCGACGATTTCATCGCCTTCCTTAATCCCTGGAGTATATCCTGTAGGATTGTTAGGGAAGTTCAGCAGAACGATCGCTTTTCCGCGTTCTTTTTGAGCCAGTAGCGCTTCTTCAAGACCCGTACTGTTAAAGGTCATTTCTTCTGTAAAAAGCGGATAGTTAACGGTCTCCCCATGGCGGCGAATTCCGAAGGTTAGTTCATAGTTTTCCCAATTCTTATCTGGGTAGATGATAGCGTCACCTGGCTCAGCGAAGAGGTCAGCGACAATGCTAAGCCCATGAGTCAGGGCGTTGGTTACAACAGGATTGCTGATGGTTTTACCTTCTAGCGATGGATTTTCGCGCAGCATCTTTTCACGCCATACAGTACGCAGTTCTGGTTTACCTGCTGGAGGAGCGTAACTATACAGATCCTTAGGGCTGTAAGCGGAAAGCTTATCCTGAATGACACCGAGGTGCATAGGTACACCGCCTTCGGTAGCAATACCGATGGTTGCGTTGTATTTCTTGGCGTGAGCTCCTGCTTCAGCAGATTGACTCAGGATACCCTCCTTAGGGAAGTAAATTTCTTTGCCAAGCGTAGAGAGCATATCATATACATGTTCATTTCCTGCTTTGATACTTTCGTTTAATTGTCCAGCTAGTGGATTCATCAGTTTCATCCTTCCAGGGTTCTTTGGGGATACATACTGTTAACATTGCCTAACATTATATCACCGCCACTTGCAACCGTCACTTGGAAAGATACGTTTTTTTAAAATTTAAGGAAGTTTAAGTTTTACACTATACGTAGCGCTTATTTTGAACGAGAAACTGGTTTATCCGTATCTATTATTCGGAGTGATAGGGGCAGTATTTTTTCATCATTTCAATGGTTTCTTCATCACGTGGATGATTTCTTTCAGATAGGCCGGAAATGACCCCAGAACGTCCTTCTTCTTTTAGATTTTGCCCAAACTTAAACTTCGCCGTGATCTCATCTGGGGTAATGCGCACTACCGCGACGCCCTTTAGACGGGGACGGTATTTAGGGTCCTCTGCATCTATCTGATTATAGCCGCCCTCGGGCTGGAGTTTTTTCATAAATAAGGAGAGTACGATGGCTTTTTCGCTAATGTCTTCGACGGGCTCGGCTATGCCGTAGGCGGTAACACTTTTAAAATATGCGGTTGCTGGGCAGGCCATCTCTGGATCGCTAAAATAAGACGGAATCAGTGCATACTCATCCGCTACGGTAAAGCAGACCTTCTGCTGATTGCGGATCGCCTTCATTTTGCCGCCAGCATGACTACCGTGGAAATAGAAACAACCATCTGTATATACAAAATTCAGCGGTGTCACCCGCGGTAGCCCCTGTTCATCGCTTGTACCGAGAAAACCGAAGCTCATTCCGTCTAGAAAAGAGATCAATTCTTCCTCCTGATCTACTTGAAATTCTTTTCTGCGCATAGGGTTCACGTCCTTATTCTTAATAGTGTAGAGCATTTGCTCCGATGTAGATGTTCTTTCAAGAATAGTAGAGTAGTTGACAATTAAAAAGGACCAATTAAGATAGTTTTTAATGGACCACTTGCTGGCCAAGGAGGGAAACAATGAATATTACGCTGGCATTCGATCAATATCTGGCGATACACCGCTACAAATATTTAGCGTTATATCATGCACTTCGCGCTGGAATATTGGAGGGAACTCTCCCGGGTGGCACTCAGCTGCCGTCTACACGAAGTCTGGCTTTGCACTATGACTTGTCGCGCGGATCGGTCTCGCAGGTGTATGAAATGTTGCTCGCTGATGGTTATGTAAGGACGGTGACTGGACGGGGGACATTCGTATCAAAAGATAGCTTTGTTTCAGCTTCTGGAGATAATAAGCGTGAAAATGTGACTTTGGGTGAGGTGGCAGATGCTGCTGGGGGAGGCTCTGCATCTGAGAGAACGATCCCACTTTCGGCATGGGGAGAACGACTGCTCACGCGCCCGACACCCTTGTATGAGCAGCGTAGCAAGAATGTTGTAAGCTTCCTTAGCGGCGGTATGCGGATGGAGCACTTTCCTTACGCCGAATGGCGCAGTGCGCTAACGTATGCTGGAGGGAAAGAAGGCGGTATGCTGCAAAGCACTTGTCCTCCCGAAGGAGATGAAGGGCTTCGCAAAGCTATCGCTGCGCATCTGCGGATTACCCGCGGGATTCGTGCGGATGTAGAGCATATCGTATTGTTTAGCGGTTCGATGCAAGGCATCGTTATTTTGACCCAGCTGCTGCTGGATGCAGGGGGCGAAGCGGTTGTCGAGGATCCGGGTTTCCATGGGATTCGCCGAGCGGTAGAGATCAATGGGGGACGATTGCTGGTAGGAAAGCTGGATGATAGCGGTCTAATTCCGGAGGAGTGGGATGCGCGTCTGTTGTTTGTTACACCAAGTCGCCAATTTCCTACAGGTGTGGTGCTCCCTTTGGAACGGAGGCGTATCTTGCTGGAATGGGCGCAGCGACATGAAGCGGTAATCATTGAAGATGATTATGACAGTGAGTTTCGGTGGTCGGGACGTCCAATCGAGCCATTAAAAGCGCTAGATCGCGGAGAACGGGTCGTGTATATTGGCTCCTTCTCAAACACGATGTTCTCTGGCCTTCGGCTTGGCTTTGCAGTGCTTCCACCTTCTCTGGTAAAGCCGACGATCGCCGCTAAGGCGTTATATGAGCCTTTACCAGTCGGACTGCTGGAACAGCGGGCATTGGCTCGTTTTATGAATACCGGCGGCTATGGCCGTCATCTGCGTCGGATGACCCGCATTTATGGTGAACGCGGTCGCATCCTTAGGACGATGCTGTCGGAACAGCTTAATGAGCTGTTTGAGCTGCTGCCTGGCGATGCGGGGCTGCAAGTATATGCGCGGTGGCTACGCAGTAGAGAAGAGTTCGTGGCATTCCGGGCGGCAGCGCACAGGCGCGGCACGGATTTCAGAGATGTGGCGTTATATCAAGTTTCGCCGGGGGAGCCAGCCGCATGTTTTGCTTTTGCTCATCTGAATGCTGTGGAGCTGGAGGAAGGAATAAAGCGCCTGCTTTTGGCGTGGGAAGATGTACAAACTGCAACATGACAAGGTATGATGGTGGGGATGGGAAGCAAAACGAAGTGAATGCTAACGATGCAAGTTTTGCGGAGTAACTCAAGCAGATTATGCTAACAAAACAATGTGAATGCTTACGAATCGAGTTTTGCGGAGTAACTCAAGTAGATTATGCTAACAAAACAATGTGAATGCTTACGAAGTGAGTTTTGCGGAGTAACTCAAGCAGATTATGCTAACAAAACAATGTGAATGCTTACGAAGCGAGTTTTGCGGAGTAACTCAAGTAGATTATGCTAACAAAACTTTTAGGAGGGAACGTTATGCTGCACGCATCGCCATCCTCTTTTGTTATATTACCTGCCTTGGCGAAGATTGTGTGCGAACCAAGCTGGAAATGGCAAAAAAGAGAGAAGTCGCTGCAAAATTATGATTTATTCTATGTATGGAGCGGGGAAGGGACGGTTATTCGTAACGGGGAACCCTTCCAAGTGGGCAAGGGGAGCTGCTTCTTGTTCCGTCCGGGTGACCATACTAGCGCTACTCATAATCCGCAAAGACCACTTGTCCTTACATATATTCATTTTGATGTCACCGGAGAGGTGACGGATGTTCCGCTGCCCTATCGCGTACTTGCAGAAACCGTTGAATTTGAGCATCTGCTTGCTCGTTACGTCCGGCTGTTCCTAGTGGATACGTACGCGGCTGAGGAAGAAGGGCAGCTTGTTCTAAAGCAACTAATGATTCATCTGCTTAGGGAGGACCGAGTGAAGCCTGTAGAACGTTATGCTAGCAACCATTTAACAGAGATTATTCACGAAATAGCGAATTATGTGAGCCAACATCCCGGGATTTCGCATCGCGTAGAGGATCTTGCTGCACGTGCAGGGCTGTCGCCTCGGTATTTCTCAATTAAGTTTAAGGAGCTTACTGGCTCTTCCGTTCAATCTTATGTCATTCGAGCTCGGATTGAGCGTGCTCAGCATTTGCTGCTCTACGCTGGGATGAATGTTACTGAGGTAGCGGATGCACTTGGATACCGTGACATTTTCTTTTTCAGCCGCCAGTTCAAGCAGTATACCGGAAAAAGTCCATCTGAGATCCGCTGATTTAAATTCGTTGTTTCAGTTATTTCATCCAAGGGTAAATACTTTGCAGTTTAGTTTACAGAGAATTTACATAACTTCTTGGAAGGGGAGACGCATGGGATGATGATCAGACGCCGAATCTGCAACACCGATTGTAAAAGTGGAGGCGCAGGGCTTTTTAGAAACCGTTTGAGAAGATTAAAACAATCGAGTGCTTTTGCCATAGATAGCTGGTTCTAAACTGAGCAGGTATACAATCGCTGGATATGACCAAAGACTTTAAATAACCGGAGCCAACAGGCTTCCGGTTTTTTTGAAATATAAGAATGTATATTTGATACAATAGAATAAATCTCCTGTGAGGGTAATTTTGCATTCTGTTGCATATCTTACATTCAATTGCCAAAAAAAACGCCCATACTAGAGATTATCACGGTGATCTATTGCATGATGTAACAGAGTTCGAGAGCATATAGGTGGGAGGAGAGATAAAATGTACGAAATCGTACTGATACGTCATGGTGAAAGCCAGTACAATGTGCAGAATTTGTTTACGGGTTGGAGTGATCCGGATTTAACCGAAAAGGGTATTCAAGAGGCTAAGGCTGCTGGCAAGCTTTTGAAGGATGAAGGGTATACATTTGATCTAGCTTTTGCATCGGTACTCAAACGATCGATCAAAACACTCAACTATGTTCTCGATGAAATGGATCTGCTATGGATTCCTGTGCAAAAGTCCTGGAAGCTGAATGAACGGCATTATGGTGCACTTCAGGGACTTAGTAAAAGTGAAACGGCGATAAAATACGGTGAAGAACAATTGCATCTCTGGCGACGGAGTTTATCGGTTCGGCCTCCACTGCTTGAGCTTAATGATCCTCGGTATGCCAGAAATGATATTCGTTATAGCAGTATTCGTCCGGAGGATATTCCGCGAGGCGAGAGTCTGGAAGATACTGTTCATCGTGTGGGTGATTTCTGGAGAAACCGCATCGTTCCCCTTGTACGTAAAAAGGAACGGGTGCTCATTTCAGCCCATGGCAATACACTGCGAGCGTTGATCAAATTTATGGAAGATATTGATGAGGCAGCACTGCTGGAGCTCAATATTCCTACAGGAGTACCACTCGTGTACAAACTGGATGAGGACATTAATCCAATCAGCCGCTTTTATTTAGGAGATCCGGAACAGGTTGCGGCCAAGGCGCGTGATGTTGCTAAGCAAGGACATGTGTAATAGGCGTAACAGATGTAAAGAGCATATAATGACTTGAAAAGATTAAGGGACAGCCATGGGGCTGTCCTTTTATTTTTAGTGTGTAGTAGGTGTCCAAAAGGTACATGCAGTAGATGTTAACGCATTCTCCATTGCCAAGAATAGAATAATATTATATAGTTACATTGATAATGATTATCAATATCAATATCAATATATAATATGTCGATTGGAGTGAATTTATTTTGTTTAAATCTCCAAAAACTTATCTATTGCTTGTGTTTACTTTGGTTATAACGTTACTGCTAGCAGCTTGCGGACAAGCAGTTGAGCATACTACCTCCTCAGTAGACGGGACAGAGAGTGCCGTATCTTCATCAAACAGCAATGACTCATCCAGCGAAGTGGACATGGTTACATATCAAGCAAGTAACGGAGATATTCAAGTACCCAGACATCCGAAGCGGATTGTCGATTTAACCTCCTTCGACACTGGATACTTCTTGGCGTTAGGAATCAAACCGGTTGGTGTTATGAATGGTGTCTTAAACAGTCCCTACTTTGAAGGAATGCTGGAAGGCGTTCAAGGCCTTGGAGATGAACCATCTCTTGAACACATTTTAGAGCTGAACCCTGATCTTATTGTTGTATTCTCCGGAATGGAAGGACTCGACAAGCTGGCCGAAATAGCGCCAGTAGTAGCCATTCAATACGGTGCAAAAACTATCAGAGAACAAATGCTTGATTTCGGTACATTAACGGGGAAAGAAGCCGAAGCTAAAGCTTGGGTGGAACAATGGAACAAAAAAATCAAAGAATTGAAGCCTCAGGTGTTAGCAGCTGTAGGTGACAAAACCGTTTCTATCCTAAATCCGTTTTCCGGTGGTCTATTCGTATTCGGTCACAGCTACGGGCGCGGTGGAGAAATTATTTATAATGAATTTGGTCTGAAAGCACCTCCTGAAGCGCAGAAAGAAGCTATAGACAGCGGCACTGGTTGGGCAACAATCTCCCTTGAGAAGCTGCCTCAATTTGCTGGAGATATTGTATTCACATGCCCATGGGCTGGCGATACGAGTGATCCGAAAATCGTCTATGACAACCCCTTATGGAAGCATCTTCCTGCCGTAAAAACAGGCAACGTATTCCAACTAGACCCAACCGCTGATACATATAGTGATCCCGTTACGCTTGAAGCGCAGTTAAATTACATTACTGAGAGTCTTTTATCTGCAAAATAATTCTACTTCAACGAAAGTCCACGAGCTTGCATTTGGTTTTTATAGCAGGGAGAATCGGCATTGAGCGATGCTGATTCTCCCTGCTATTATTAATGTAGCTGTTTTATAATGGCTCCATCTTAACTTCAGTTTATAAGTTTAGCTATCGGCCGAGTGAGTCTTTTTAGTTATTTTGAAAAACTTGAATTCTGTGATACATGAGTATATTCAATAAATCTATGAGGATTTTCTATGTTAGGATGATATTTCTGATGATAGTATTCAATGTAAGTTTAAAAAGTAAAGGAGGAATTAATGAACATTTTCGCACGTTTTAATTTGTAAGTATGAGTTAGGAGAATTATGCGAAAAATCTAAACCGGTTTAGATTTAATCAGTAACACACTTGATGCTTGAATAAGCCTTACTCCACAGCGGCTAGCGCTCTTAGAGAATAACTCCTTCCTGAAAGTAAAATCATCCTATCGGTTTATGAAGCGAACGTTTATGCATTAGAAATTTTTAATTGAAAACTCGCTCTTTACGATGACCCATTATCCTAAGCTGTACCTTAATCGAAAGGAATGGTGATAAGTATGAGGAAAAATTGTAATCGCTTACTTAAAATATTGTTCTGCTGCATTCTGATAACCTCAATCATAACGCCTAGTACCAGTTCTCCCGTTTTGGCTAAGGTTCTCCCGGGATTAGCGGATGTGTCCAGAGAAGTGGCCGCTGAAGGTATTGTGCTGCTGCAAAATCCGGAGTATAAACCAGCAGGATCACAAGTAAATGAGAATGAACAAGTGCTCCCTATCAAGATGAGTGAAAATGTATCGGTATTTGGCCGCATACAAGCGCATTATTACAAGTCAGGCACAGGATCTGGCGGTGCGGTAAGAGTAAATTATGTGAATGGGATTCTGGAAGGCCTTCGGAACAATCCCAGTCTCAAGTTAAATGAAGATCTGGCGAAGGTTTATGCCGACTGGATCAAAAAGAATCCTTTCAACAATGGCGGTGGTGGCTGGGCAGCAGAGCCATGGTCACAGGCAGAAATGCCTTTAACCGATGAAATTGTGGATGCAGCAAAAGCAAAAACGGATACAGCTGTGGTCATCATCGGCAGAACAGCCGGTGAAGATAAGGATAATACGGACGTCAAGGGTGCCTATAAGCTGACAGACCTTGAAGTAGACATGCTCAACCGGGTCTATGCCAAATTCGACCGAGTGGCCATCGTATTGAACGTAGCCAACGTTATCGATATGTCATGGGCTAAAAACTATCCCAAAGCTGCTATTTTGTACACATGGCAAGGGGGGATGGAAGGCGGTAGCGCAGTAGCCGATGTACTGACCGGAGATGTTACGCCAAGCGGAAAATTGAGCGATACGATTGCAGCTACACTTGCTGACTATCCTTCTACTGCACATTTTGGCAGCAAAACTGAGAATTCTTATAGTGAGGATATTTATGTAGGCTACCGCTATTTTGAGACCTTTGCTCTGGATAAGGTGCTCTATCCATTTGGGTACGGACTGTCCTATACCAATTTCAAGATCACGACTGATAATGTCAACGCTGGTGAGAATGAGGTTGCAGTGACTGTAACTGTTCAGAATACAGGTAAGGTGGAAGGCAAAGAAGTTGTACAGATTTATTACGGTGCACCACAAGGTAAACTTGGCAAGCCAGCCAAGGAGCTTGCTGCTTTTGCTAAAACCCGGCTGTTACAGCCTGGGGAATCACAGTCGATCACCATCACATATGACACCAAAGATATGGCCTCATATGATGATAGTGGAATTACAGGTCATGATTCATCTTATGTTCTAGAAGCTGGTGACTATAATATTTACGTAGGCAACAGTGTAAGTGACAGCGAAAAGCAAGGAGTATACAGCCTTAATGCTTTGAAGGTTGTAGAAACCTTGCAGGAAGCGCTCGCGCCAACTAAGGAATTTGATCGTATCAAACCAGGACAACCGAATGAAAATGGTACTTTTACCACTGTCACTGAAAAGGTACCGACACGGACTACCGACTTGGATGAAAGAATCAAGCAAAATCTCCCTGCGTCCATTCCACAAACTGGGGACAAGGGTTATACCTTATTGGATGTATACAATCAGAAAGTGACTATGGATCAGTTCATTGCACAATTGTCCAACAACGATCTGGGGGCCATTATTTTAGGGGAAGGGATGTCTAGCCCTAAAGTTACTGCCGGAACCGCTGCGGCTTTTGGTGGTGTCACTAAAAATCTGCTGAAATTCGGACTCCCTATCGACAGTGCTGCCGACGGTCCTTCAGGAATCCGGATGGAGACCAATGCAGAGAAGGCAACCAGTATCCCGAACGGGACGATGCTTGCCTGTACGTGGAACACCGAGCTAAATGAAAGATTGTTCAATCTTCTCGGTAAAGAAATGCTGATTAACAATATCGATACGCTGCTTGGACCGGGAATCAATATCCACAGAAGTCCCCTGAACGGAAGAAACTTTGAGTATTTTTCAGAGGATCCGTTACTGACAGGCATCATGGCTGCTGCGCAGACAAGAGGTCTTCAGAAGAACGGTACATCGCCTACTATTAAGCATTTCGCAGCGAACAATCAGGAAACGGATAGACATCTTGTGAATGCACTTGTCTCTGAAAGAGCGCTTCGCGAGATTTATTTGAAAGGTTATGAAATGGCAGTGAAGAGTGGAAAGGCGCGTTCAGTGATGACGTCCTATGGTCCGGTAAACGGAACTTGGGCTTCCAGTAACTATGATCTGAATACGACCATCCTCCGCGGAGAATGGGGCTTTGACGGGATTGTCATGACAGACTGGTGGGCGAAGATGAGTGAGGATCAGGGCTTCTATGCCACTACCAATCGTTATGATGAAACCAACGGCAAAGCCATGGTCCGTGCCCAAAATGACCTTTACATGGTAATTCCGAACGATTATGCAGAAACGCATAAGAATCGGAATAACAGTACCTTTAATACGATGACATCGCTTGCTAACGGCAGTCTGACCCTGGGAGAATTGCAGCGTTCTGCCAAGAATATCACGAGCTTTTTGATGAAATCTCCAGCCTTTGCAAGAATGGCAAAGATTGATTATGTAGTCAATTATACGCCGGGAAGAGATTGGTTCCGGGTGAATACGGACAAATCAGGAGATCCACAGCTCTCTGATATTACGGTTGGCGGCAAAAAGATCAAAATATTTAATCCATTGAAACTCGACTATAAAGCCTTTGGTGAAACGACTGAAACTAGCAGCTATCCTGAAGTCAAAGCTACGGCGATAGCTGGTGTAGACGTAAGTATACGACAAGCCGATAAAGATAGACCGGCTGCTGTAATTACTGCTTCGGCCGGAGGAGAGAAACGGATCTACAAGGTTATTTTCTCTTCGGAGGAAGGCTTGGAACCGATTTTTGAGAATCCGACCTATGCTTATTTAAAGAATATCTCGATTGATGGTAAGCCGCTTGAGGGGTTTGCACAGACTAGGTTCAGTTATGATGTAGGTCTCAGTAACGGGGCTACTTTACCTGAAGTTACGTTTGAAACGAATGATGGTGTAAAAGCAACGGCCAACGTAGATCTCATCAATAAAAGAGTGACGATCAAATGTATCAGCTCCGATCAGGCGAATTCCTATGTGATACAGTTTGGTACGACACCACAGAGCGATGAGTTCGATAGTACAAATCTAAGCAACTTTTGGACGATTAATAAAGAGACTGCTACCAATACAGAAAACAACAAAAACTGGTCTTTGAGCACTGCTCTCGGCAATTTGAGAATCATCGCTGAAAGAGGCGACTTCTGGAGTGATCATGCAGATTTGAAGAACTATTTCCAGCAGGAGGCCTTCGGCAACTGGGAAGCAACAGTGAAAATTAATATGAGCAAAGCGCCAAATCAAAATTATAACGGCGTCGGCATCACGGCTTCACAGGATAACAATAACTATATCTGGGTGAAGTATGAATACAGTAGCGGCAAGATCATCGGTATGACCAAAGAAACCGGAGGTACGGAGCCTGTTACCATCGGACAACTGCCTGCCAGTCAGCTCACCAGTATTTTTGGAGAAAAGAAAGAGCTGTATTTACGTTTGAAAAAAATAGGCAACAGCTATTCCGGTTATGTCAGCGCTGACGGCAAGGAATATATTTCACTTGGCAGTACAACTGCGAATTATGCCAATCCGAAGTTTGGATTACTTGCATCTAATGGAAGTCAGAATCTTACAGATCCATTTGTTGTTGATTTTGATTATGTCAGAATCAACAGTGATGTAGCTTTGGCAGTAAAGAGGATTGGGAAAAATACTAAATTGAAGGTAGCTGAGACGGAATTTGCCTCCATTACTCCGATAATCACGCCAGTAAGCAGTAATGACGTAGACGGTGGATTATGCTACACCAACACAAGTAAGGGAGAAGCCATCTCCTATAAGGTAAATGTAGAGAAAGAAGGCATGTACAAAGTCACATCACGAATTCGCTCTAGCCAATCGGATGTCGCCCAAATGTCCTTTGGCATCTATGATGGCGATAAGCTACTGGGTACCTTCGACCTCACCACGACTAAAGGGGTATGGAAAACCTTTAGAATTCCTGATATTCAGCTGTCGGCGGGCGAGCATACCCTTAGAATTGTATTTGAGAGTGCTGGTATTGACCTGAACTGGCTAACCTTCCAGCTGAAGCAGGACAATGTAGACACATCGGTGTTAGATGCGGATATCAAGGCTGCTCAAAATATCGATATGAATGCATACACAGCTTACAAAAAGCTCAAATTCAACGCTGTGCTGGATGAGGTTAAGGCTGTTCTTGCTGAGCCGATTAACGACGAGGTTGTTGCAGAAGCCATAGCTTCCTTGAAAGCGGCTATAACAGATTTGAGCATATCGTCTATGCCAATCAATATTGCTCCGAGAGAAACGCTGAAAGTAGAGAACGGTATTAGAATCTATCCTTATAATGCACCATGGATTTATGCAACGAATACCCAGTTCAGATTCGAAAGTGGTACGGACGCCATGAGTTATGTCAATTCTAATGACCTTGTTTATTTCGGTCAGGTTGACTTAACTAATCTTGTGGAAGTAAGAGTGCAGTATGCCCGTGAAGGCGGATCGTCTCCATCTTTTAAATTCTATACAGAGGCTGACAATACGGGTAAACCAGTTAAAAGAGCTACTACACAAGGAAGAGCATACGCTGATGCTTACAGCGGCGGAGGTTCTTTTGAACTTGGTAATGAATTTGCAAGCATTAGTTTTGCTCAGAAAGCAGGCGCTGCTTGGGGGAATTATGGAATGGCAAGCACTAAACAAACGCCTGGAAATTCTTACATTGATCATTATTTGACAGCGGAAACCTTCCTAGACAGAACCAAAGTGACTGGAAAACAAAATGTGTATATGATTTTTAACGGATTAAATGCAAATTTACAATATGTTGAACTCATTTATGCTGATCCGATTGAAGTCACCTTCGATCAGAATTATCTGGACTCACCGACTCCTACCAAAGTAACCGCATTTAAAGGTGAAGCATTAAGCACCTTACCTCGGGTACCGGAACGTGAAGGCTACATTTTTGCTGGCTGGTTTGATAATAAAGAAGGGACTGGTAATGCATTAACCGTAGAAACGGTAATGAACATAAGCACGGTGTATTATGCCAAATGGACAGAAGATACCCATGCTAAAGAAATTATATCGATTGTTCAGCCGCAACTGCTGAGTGTGCCGTTCGGAACCGCTGCAGGAGAATTGAATTTACCAGCTACAGTGGAAGCTACATTGGGCAACAAAAGGGTAATTCACTTGCCTGTACAATGGGATAGTAAAGATTTCAACGGTGGAAAAGCGGGGAGTTATACGCTGGCAGGTAGCTTTGAGCTTCCTGAGGGGGTATTGAATAGTACCCATCAAACTGTTTCTATTACAGTGGTTGTATTGCCAGAAGGCACTAAACCTATCCAGATTACTAAAGTTGAGAAGCTGGAGGGCAAAAATGTTGAATTTGGCACCGCTTTTGATAAGTTGGAATTGCCGTCTTCAGCTACAGTAACGCTTGATACGTATGAGCAGAAGGAACTTGTTGTTAAATGGAGCCCTGCTGGTTATAACGGCAATGTGGAAGGATCATACGTGCTGAGCAGTACTATGGTATTAGAAGAAGGAATGATCAACCCTAATGATCTGAAAGCTTCCATCACCATTCAGGTAATGCCCGAAGTGATTCGTGTCGCTGAGATTGTCATAGTGCAGGATTTGGAAAGTAAGAGCGTTCCATTCGGCACTCCATTTAATGGATTGAAGCTACCATCATCGGTCATAGCTACTTTGAACAACGGTGAGACAAAGGCGATATCCATCGATTGGAATAGTGAAGGTTACAATAGCGATAAGCAAGGAGCTTATATCCTGAAAGGAGCGCTAGTACCTCTGGAAGGTGTCAGCAATCCCAAAGACCTGAAGGCATCCATTACGATCGAAGTACTACCGGAGGTCATTACGATACCAGAAATCACGGCAGTGCAAGCACTAGCAAGTAAAAGCGTTGCTTATGGTACCAGTTTTGACGCACTGGAGCTACCAGCTTCAGTATCAGTAACCCTGAATACCGGGATGAATAAGGTCGTTTCTGTTCAGTGGAACAAGGAAGGCTATAACGGTAATACGGAAGGAACGTACACCATCAAGGGGGATCTTGTCTTCCCTGAGGGTATAGCTAATCCACTTGGCCTGAAGGTACAGATCTCTGTGATCGTTAAACCTTACAGCGGTGGAGCTGGTGGTCAACCAAGTACACCAACACCGACTACCCCAGCGGTACCTTCAGTACCATCGATTCCTGGAGAAGTCGTAAAACCTGGAGAACAGCAGCCTCAGTCTCCGATAACAGATGGAAAAACGAAGACACCGGAGCTAATCAGACAAGAGCTTAAGAATAAGTTTAAAGATGCTACTCTAATTCCTAGCTGGGCAGAATCTGCGATTGCAGCGCTGGTGGAGAGAAATATTATCGGCGGACGCACAGACGGAAGCTTTGATCCAAGTGGGAAGGTAAACCGTGCCGAGTTTGTTGCCATGGTAGTAAAAAGCTTCAACTTCAGCATGGGCGAGAATCAAAAGCAGTTTACTGACATTCTGAAAGATGCTTGGTATCAAAACTATGTTGAGATTGGGACTTCTAATCAACTGATCAATGGTATCGGTAATGGTATGTTTGCTCCTAATAGCAGCATTAGTCGTCAGGACCTGTGTGTAATTCTATTTAATGCATTGAAGAAACTGAATGTTGAATTGCCGCAAGCGACTAACCATGACTTCCCAGATGATGCTTCTATTGCGGGTTATGCTAAAGAAGCGGTCTATGCCTTCAAAGATCTTGGTTTAGTAAATGGAGGCAGCGGTGGAAAAATGGATCCGACAGCTTCGGCCTCAAGAGCTGAAGCGGCTGTGATCATCAACAATGTACTGGATTACTATGCTAGCGTAACAAGCTCTAAAGTGAAATAAACAAAACAAGGGTATCCCGGCGCCGATTTTTAATCGGTTAGGGATACCCTTATTTTGTTATATCGTAGCTTTACTAAAGCGGCCGATGTAGCGTCCCCAGCATTTCCCCCATCTTTACCTTCGTGTTGACCTCAAGCTTGGGTCTCGGGGTAAAAGTACCGCTCTCCATAAGCAGTACTACAGTGGAGCCGAACTCGAAATAGGCTAGATCATCGCCGATTTGCCACTCGGTAGCGTTAGCATCCGTATACCCGATGCTGCTGACGTTCATCGCGCCTACCTTTACTACTGCGGTTTCTCCGTAGTCTCCGGCGATATACGTGATAAGACGTTCATTGCGATTCAGTACGCCCTTCATATGTCGCATGCCGAAATCGTTGACAGGATAGGCTCGTCCACGAATATGATCACTCTCAACCTTATGTCCAGTAAGGGGAGAGTGAATCCGGTGATAATCCGTAGGACTTAGATAAAGGACGAAGAAAAAACCTCTCTTGTATAGCTCCAGATGCGGAGAATGATTTAGTAGATCCTCGATCTTATAATCCTGCCCTTTTACATTCATAATCGTACCAGAGGAAATGTCACCCATAGCAGTAATCATTGCATCTACGGGACTAACTAAAGCGTCAGCATCGGTTGCAATAGGCCGCATGCCAGGCTTCAGCCGGCGGCTGAAAAACTCATTAAGAGTGAGATATTCTCCAGGATTCTTCTCCGCTTGGGCGGAGGGGATTTGATAAGTCTTAATAAATACCGGGATTAGAAAACGGCTGAGTCTACTATGAGAAAAAGACCCCATTAACCGTGAAAGCCATCGGTGCGAGGATAGCTCGGTCATTAGCCGCAGCAATTGTTTTACCATGCCCATCTCCCTTCCATAATACAGCAGTACGGTCGTATGTGGCCGCCTTCTGCTCTGCATTATATTGACATAGAATAGGAGACAAATCAATAACTGTTATATATGAGGCTGTTCTTTTCTAGTAAAAAACGTGCGTATCCCATAGGTCTTCGGTAACTCTCCTTCCAAATCTCCGTAAGGCCGGCTTTGTGAAATCCATAGCGTTGGTCGCGGCCATTGCATTCTATGAAAAAGATGCGACCATCCTTTGTAATGCCTATATCCAGTCCGATATCGGCCAGCCCTGGAAGGTCTTGTTCGAGACAACGAGCTATAACAAGGCTAAGTGTTTCGACAGCCATACGGATATGGGCCGATATTCCTCTAGAGAAGGATTTTTCCAGCGCAAAGGAAGAGCTTAACGCTTCTCCTCCACGGGCTATATTAGAGACAAACCCCCCAGGGGGTGCTAGTTTAGCAAAGAGACCGGTAACCTGCCAATCGCCTCCCCAGCCGCGTTGAACGGTGACGCGTAAATCAAAGGGACGTCCTCCAATCTCAGCAAGGGGAATACGCTCCTGCACGAGATAAGGGACAGAGGCAAGGCGTGCCCGGAGCATTTTTGGCAGCGCCCCCTGATATACGGGAGTGCTTATCCAGCGCCGCATGGAGGGGGAGAGATAATTTAAGCTCCAGCGCTGAGGCCCTTTACGAACCAGTCGCATGACCCCATTCCCAATGCTTCCACGGCAAGGTTTAAGAATAAGATCGGGGTAACGATTCATCATTTGTTTGAGTCCAGATACGCCAGTTGTTGCTGGCAAAACCTCACGCAGCTCTTCATGCTGCTCAAGCAGTTCATGGATCTCATCCTTGCCGTATCGATTGCAAGTATTGTACACCAAAGGATGGTGCCGCAGCAGACGTTGCATTCCTGGGCTATTCTGGCTGTATATGGCCCGGTTATGGATGACAGTTGGCGTAGGAACTACTACGCTTTTATATCCATGAGATCCCTTTATATAGGCGGCGCTGAAGCCTGAGTCTGTATTGATGTCCGCGAGCTTCAGAAAGCAGGGGACTAAGCCGTATGCAGCGGCCGCCTCTTCATAATTGGATAGAGACTCCTGTCCTGTTTTTAGCCGGGGAACGCCCCGGTGCATATCGGCATTTAGTAGTATTCCAACGAGCTTATGCCCCATGTTTGTTCCTCCTGTTTCTTCGGTCACGTGATTCCCGTTTTACTACTCTAGTCATTGTATGTTTGTACCCGCATGTCAGGGTGGACGAATGCGCGGCGGCAGAAGCCTTTTTTTTAATATAAGAAATTAAAAATTTCATCAGAATCTTATAAAGGGCTTATCGCAAAAAGGTGTCATCAGCCCATACCGCTGCATATGATGCCTAGGAGAAACAATAGATGGAAGGAGGAGACTGCTTGTGAGGGGTTCCAAAAAAAAGCAGCCGCGCAGTCCACAAAAACGACTCTATTTTGTAGATAATCCCAATACAGAGGAACTGAGTATGCTGGATACCAAAAGCAGCTCTAAGGATTCAGGGAGTATCAGTGACGGAGTCAGCAATTCAGAGATTGCGGAAGTTCAGGTAAGTGGAGGAGGAGTAGCTGAAGTCGTTCAAGAGGAATCAATTTCCGTACCAGTTCTGCAACCAGAGCCAGAGCCTATAGTGGAAGAGCAGCTTCAGAAACAGGCGGATAATCTTCCTGAAACGATTTGGTTCGCTCCCGAGAAAGAACGGTTTCAGCCTGTTTATACAGATGATCTATCAGATGCAGCGGTTACTGGAGCCAAAATTGCTCCACGCACCATTGACGGTTCTAAGCTGAAGTTCGGCATTATTGGTACACCATGGCTGCAAGATTACGCTGTGCAGAGTATCAATATCGCGGACAAGGCAGTTACTTCTTCGAAAATCGCGCCTGAATCTATAGTGGGTGAGCATTTAGCAGAAGGAAGCGTTAGTGGTGGAAAGCTGCTGGATCATTCCATCAGTGGAGAGAAGCTGAAGAACGGTAGTATTAGTCCAGAGAAGCTGGCTGATCGGATTATAGGCGGCGGTCAAATTGCGGATAAATCAATTGAGAGCCGTCATTTGAGCGATCTGATTATTACGGCGGATCTACTGGAAGATGGCGCGGTTACTGGTGAAAAAATAGGAAGTAGCAGTATCACAGGCCGCCACGTGGCAAACGGGAGTATTGACCGTTCCAAGCTGGCTGAGGCAGCGGTATCTGGCGATATTATAGCCGATGGAGAAATAAGCAGCTCCAAGCTGGCTGATGCTGTTATTGAGGGGCGCCATCTTAGCGATGCTCTGATCACCGCCAGACATTTGGCTCCGGGAGCGATCGGTCCAGAGCAGCTTGCCAGCAAGCTGATTGGCAAGGGACAGCTCCAGCCGGGTGTGATCGAAGGTGCACATGTAGCGGATGGTGCTATTGGTTCCAAGCAGCTAGGTGCAGAAGTAGTGAGAAGCATCCACCTAAGTGCAGAAAGCGTACACGGTTCCCATATCAGCGACGGGGAAATAACGAGTCGCCACCTAGCTGACCGAAGTATCTCCTTTTTAAAGCTAACAGAGGGTGCGGTAGGTACTGCACAGCTAGTTGAACAAGCGGTCACCTCATCGAAAATCGCTGATCAAAGCATACTCGCACATAAGCTAGCAGATGAAGCTGTAACCACCAGACATATTGCCAAATCCGCCATACGCGGACCGCAAATCGCTATGCAAGCTGTTTCCTCTAATCATCTGGAACGTGAGGCTGTGAACCACTCCCATTTAGCTTCGGAAGCGGTAGGCTCGGAGCAGCTTATGGATGAAGCTGTGCATACGGATCATCTATCCTCTGGTGCTGTTACTGGAGAAAAGCTGGCTTCAGAGTCTGTGGGTGCAGAGCATCTGCGTCCACAGAGTGTTACATCCGCCAAGTTAGCGGACGGAGTGGTAAGTTCAGCTAAACTAGCAGCAGGATCGGTGATTGGAAGCACGATTGCTCGGGAAGTGGTGAGTGGGGAGCATATTGCTTTTTGTGCTGTGGAGGAGAAACATCTAGCAGATGCCAGCGTGAGCGGTCGTGCCTTGCAGGATGCTGTAGTGGATAAAGATCATCTTGCCACTGGAGCTGTGGAACGGAGACATCTCGGTGAAAATAGTGTGACTACCGCTGCGATTCAGTCCGGCTCGGTTTCGGGAGATAAGCTGGCTTCTGCTGCGGTAAGAGAGATTCATTTGGCCGCTGGAGCAGTGCAGCCACATCATCTGGCTGATCATGCGGTGACATCGTTAAAGCTGTCCCCCGAAAGTGTATCGACGGATAAAATTAGTGATTTGTCGGTCACTTCGGCTAAGCTTGCTGATGGAAGCGTAGATTCCAGTAAATTAGCAGTGTCGGCAGTTCAGGCAGAGCATTTATCTGTGAATGCAGTTCATTCAAAATCCATTAGCGATAGTGCGGTTCAGAGCAGACATATGAATCCGGGAAGTATCGGCGGGGCGCATATCCGGCCGTTGTCCATCGGAAATGGTCATATCATTCCTAATTCCATCTCTTCGATTCAAATACAGGAGGGCAGCATTAGCGGGTCTAAGCTGGCCAAAGGGGCTGTGGATTCCCAGCATCTTTCACCGGGCAGTGTAGACGGCAGCCATCTATGTATGGATACGATTGAAGGACGTCATATCGGGCATGGTGAGATCAAGCTGGCTCATCTAGCCGAAGATGCACGTAGTTCCGACTTGCTGCCAGAAGGCAGTGTTACCGGAGAGAAGCTCGCAGAAGAATCCGTAGATTCTATTCATCTAGTACCTGCAAGTGTAGACGGAAGTCATCTGAGGCTGGGTGCAGTAGAAGGTCGTCACATTCAGCATGGTGAAATCACACTGGCTCATTTGGCAGAAGAAACGTTTAGCTCTGAGCTACTGCCTAACGGTAGTATTACCGGCGAGAAGCTCGCTGAGGAATCCGTAGGTTCTATTCATCTCATGGCCGGAAGCGTAGATGGCAGTCATCTGAGCTCGGATACAGTGAAGGGACGTCATATTGGGCACAGTGAAATCACCTTAGCTCATCTAGCCAAAGATGCACGTAGCGCAGACTTGCTCCCAGATGGCAGTATTACCAGAGAAAAGCTGGCGGAAGAATCTGTGAACTCAAATCATCTTATACCTGGAAGTGTGAATGGCAGCCATCTGAGCCCGGATACAGTAGAAGGCCGCCATATCGGGTACGGTGAAATCACCTTAGCTCATCTAGCCAAAGATGCACGTAGCGCAGACTTGCTTCCAGACGGCAGTATTACCAGAGAAAAGCTGGCGAGAGAATCTGTAAATTCAAATCATCTAATACCAGGAAGTGTGGATGGTAGTCATCTGAGTCCGGACGCAGTGGAAGGCCGTCATATCCGAAATGGTGAAATCACATTAGCTCATTTGGCAAAAGAAACGCGCAGCTCTGAATTGTTACCCGACGGTAGTATCACCAGTGAGAAGCTGGCAGTAGAATCCGTAGATTCAAATCATCTAGTACCAGGAAGTGTAGATGGCAGTCATTTGAGTCCATACGCAGTGGAAGGTCGTCATATTCGAAATGGCGAGATTACGTTAGCTCATTTGGCAAAAGAAACGCGCAGCTCTGAATTGTTACCCGACGGTAGTATCACCAGTGAGAAGCTGGCAGAAGAATCCGTTAGTTCTATTCATCTTGAACCTGGAAGTGTAGGGAGTAGTCATCTGAGTTCGGGTGCAGTAGAAGGCCATCATATCGGGTATGGTGAGATTACAATGGCTCATCTAGCACCAGAGACACGCAGCTCAGAATTACTGCCGGACGGCAGCATTACCGGTGAGAAGCTGGCAGAAGAATCCGTTAGTTCTATTCATCTTGAACCTGGAAGTGTAGGGAGTAGTCATCTGAGTTCGGGTGCAGTAGAAGGCCATCATATCGGGTATGGTGAGATTACAATGGCTCATCTAGCACCAGAGACACGCAGCTCAGAATTACTGCCGGACGGCAGCATCACTGGTGAGAAGCTGGCAGAAGAATCCGTAGATTCAAACCATCTGGCACCAGGAAGTGTAGATGGCAGTCATTTGAGCTCAGGTGCAGTAGAACGACGTCATATCGGGTACGGTGAGATTACCCTGGCTCATCTAGCACCAGAAACACGCAGCTCCGATTTCCTGCCAGATGGTAGCATTACGGGTGAGAAGCTAGCAGAAGAATCCGTTAGTTCTATTCATCTTGAACCTGGAAGTGTAGGGAGTAGTCATCTGAGTTCGGGTGCAGTAGAAGGCCATCATATCGGGTATGGTGAAATTACAATGGCTCATCTAGCACCAGAGACACGCAGCTCAGAATTACTGCCGGACGGCAGCATTACCGGTGAGAAGCTGGCAGAAGAATCCGTAGATTCAAACCATCTGGCACCAGGAAGTGTAGAGGGCAGTCATTTGAGCTCAGGTGCAGTAGAACGACGTCATATCGGGTACGGTGAGATTACCCTGGCTCATCTAGCACCAGAAACACGCAGCTCAGAATTACTGCCGGACGGCAGCATTACCGGTGAGAAGCTGGCAGAAGAATCCGTAGATTCAAACCATCTGGCACCAGGAAGTGTAGAGGGCAGTCATTTGAGCTCAGGTGCAGTAGAACGACGTCATATCGGGTACGGTGAGATTACCCTGGCTCATCTAGCACCAGAAACACGCAGCTCCGATTTCCTGCCAGATGGTAGCATTACGGGTGAGAAGCTGGCAGAAGAATCCGTAGATTCAGTTCATCTTGTACCAGAAAGTGTGGATGGTAGTCATCTGAGCCCGGGTACAGTAGAAGGACGTCATATCGCATACGGTGAAATTACCCTAGCTCATCTGTCAGAAGAGGTTCGTAGTTCTGATCTGCTGCCGGACGGCAGCCTTACCGGAGAGAAGTTGGCAAAAGCATCCGTAGATTCAAATCATCTTGTGCCTGGAAGTGTAAATGGAAGTCACCTGAGTCCAAGTACAGTAAAAGGCCGTCATATCCGGCACGGAGAGATTACTCTGGCTCATCTGTCAGAAGAGGTTCGTAGTTCTGATCTGCTGCCAGATGGTAGCATTCCTGGTAAGAAGCTGGAGGGTGGATCCATTCATGCTTTCCATCTGGCCCCAGGCAGCGTGTATGGGGGGCATTTAGCGGGGGATACGATAGATAGCCGTCATCTGCGATCTGGGTGTATCACCTTGAAGCATCTGTCAGAAGAGGTGCACAGCTCCGATCTGTTGCCGGATGGCAGCATAACAGGTGGAAAGATTGAAGGCGGAACTATCCAATCATTCCATTTGGCCCCAGGTAGCGTCTTTGGTGGGCATTTGGTAGAGGAAGCGGTGGATGGTCATCACATTCGATCAGACAGCATCACCTTGAAGCATTTGTCAGAAGAGGTCCGCAGTTCCGATCTATTGCCGCAAGGCAGTATTACTGAAGAAAAGTTAGCCGAAGGCTCAGTGAATGCTTTACATTTGCAGTCGTGGAGTGTGTACGGAGAGCATCTGGCTGACAAAATCGTAGAGGATCGGCACTTGCAGCCTGGTATCATCAAATTGGAGCATCTCGCAGATGAAACTCGCACCTCAGCGCTGCTTCCGGATGCAAGCATCGATGGAGCCAAGCTGAAGGCAGACAGTATTGATTCCGTTCATCTGATTGAGGGTAGTGTAGGCACGAAAGAGCTTCAGGACGAAGCGGTGGTTGCTTCGAAGATCTCTTCATTTTCTATTCAAGCGCGTCATCTAGAGGAAGAGAGCGTTCAAGATTATCATATTGCCCCCGGCGCAGTAAATGGGTTCCATTTGGCACCGAGTTCTGTAAATGCTGAGCATCTATCCTTCAGTCCGATTCAGACTGCAGGTAAGCGAGAAGCGCTTCAGCAGTTTGGAATGACAGCATTCATGTTCAATGGGGATGCTGAGAGTGTGGAAGTGACCGTATCGTTCGATGAGAACTTTGGTCATACCGGTTATGTGCTCGTCGCCATGACGAATCAACCTTACTTCTATGCTTCCTTAAAGAGCAGAGCCAATGGAGATGCAGTGATACAAGTGGTGCGACTGCGCGAAACTCCGCATTTCTATGGGGTCATCTCTTGGATTGCTATCGGCGCTCCATTAGCCAGACCGGCAGTGGATGATCGTGTGTTTGATTAATTCGCAATGATGATGTACAAAATGCTAAGCGCAGCCGATGGCTGCGCTTTTTGTTGTGTTGTCCTCCTAGCAATTAAGAGGGTGAGTACATTTGTCCTGTTTTCCACATGACAGGAGACAAAGGCCGTTACCCTGTTCGGCGTAGTACATAAACTGTGATGTAACCCTCAGCCTGACGAATAGGCTCTGTAAGGAAGGTGGATGAGCATGAAGCCCAAACGTACTTCTGCCCGCCGCACGGGACGGCGGGTCTCTCGGATCAAACGGCGGACTTCACGCCCAGTGCGGCAAGTCGCCGCAATCCCTATCGTTAACCATCCAAATCCCTATGTTTCTGTTATTATTCCTGCCATGAACGAAGCGAAGACCATTGCGGGAGTGATATCCGGAGCTAGAAGGGTCCATCCGCGCTGCGAGGTTATTGTAATCGTCAACGGATCAGCCGATCAAACGGCAGAAATTGCCCTTTCGCTTGGTGCGCATGTTATTTCCTATGAGTTGCCGCTGGGACACGACGCTGGTCGCAGTGTCGGAGCAGAGGTAGCTAAGGGAGAGGTTCTCTTGTTTACCGATGGAGATTTAGTGATTCCTGCCTCGGGGCTACGTCCTTTCGTCACCGCCATTAGTGGTGGCGCAGACATAGCGCTTAATGATTATTCCGGACCGGTAAGGAGACTTTCGCCCCATCCGGTGGTGCTGTCCAAACATGCACTTAATATTTTACTTGGCCGTCCAGATCTAAAAGGATGTTCGATGACGGCGGTTCCGCACGCAATC
Organism: Paenibacillus sp. FSL R5-0475; assembly: GCF_038004585.1. Lineage (NCBI taxonomy): Bacteria > Bacillati > Bacillota > Bacilli > Caryophanales > Paenibacillaceae > Paenibacillus > Paenibacillus sp. FSL R5-0475. Next base: position 4,343,744 of record NZ_JBBORK010000001.1, on the reverse strand, counting down.
AGCCGAAGAGCGCTTGAAATCTTAGGGAGTCAATCATTATCTCGTCCCCCTCTGGCACATGCTCAGGCAGTTCTGAGTGGTTTACGTGTGGTAGCTGCTCACAAAGTGCATGTAGGGAAACTGAATGCAGTCAGACGTAAGGAAGATGGCACAGATCCTTTGCAACAGTTGATTACAGCAGATCATATGGAGGCTGTCACCCTCTTGCTTGAACACCGGGGAAACAGGGCGGGGTTCACCGACGGAACCCGGCGCAGAGAGATGGTGAGATGATGGTTGCTCTGTTACAAGTGTCTGGTAGCTCTGCCGTTCGACGAGGAACAGCAACTCGTACGGTAAAGAAACGTTCAGCATCTAGTCAGGCCAAAACAACACTGGCACCCCGCCAAAGGGTAGCGAATCGTTCGGTAAAAAGAGGCATCCCTACCGCTCGGCCACCGATTCTGTCTCGGCAATCCAAGGTAGGTCGCGAGGTGTTGAATTTACCGAGCTTACGTGGGACCTTGTCAGTTATTATCTCCGCGCGTAACGAGGAGCAGACCTTGGGACGTCTGCTGCAACAGGTATCGCGGCTGGGACCTACTGAAATTATCGTCGTGCTTAACGGTTGCAGCGATAGCAGCTTTCCCATTTCCAGACAACATCGTCAAGCAATAGTTGTGCATTGTCCGGAGTCAGTTGGACATGATGTAGGGCGGGCTATTGGTGCGAAACTGAGTCGAGGAGATATTCTGCTCTTCCTGGACGGAGATATGGTTATCCCTGCATCTCAGCTCGGATTATTCACAGCTGCTGTAGATGGTGGAATTGACGTGGCTCTTAATGATTTGGATCCACTGATGCCTTCTTTTGGATTATGCGATGATGTTACTCGCAGCAAGCTGTTTCTGAATTATGCTCTTGGACGGTACGATCTCGGAGTTAGCTCTATGACGGCTGTCCCTCACGCGCTTTCCCGGAGAGCACTTGAGACTATAGGCTACCGTGAATTAATAGTTCCTCCTAAAGCCCAAGCTCGTTCTGTATTAGAGAAGCTAAGGGTGGAGAAAGTTGGAACGGTGAATGTGATTAAGCATAATCGGCTGCGTCAAGCGAACATAGGCGCTGGAAATGCTGTGGAGAAACTGATCATAGGGGATCACGCAGAGGCTCTCCTTGAGGTGCTTTCCCGTCGAGATGATGGGGGCCTACTTAATAGCGAAACGCAGCGTGAATACCGCAGACAAGTAGCCGCTTGGAGGAACCGGATATGACGATGACTAGTATTATTATTCCGACCTACAACGCGTTGCCACTGCTGCGGTCCTGTGTGGAATCGATACGTGCCTATACTCCACTGCCTTACGAGATCATCGTTGTAGATAATGCTTCATCAGATGGAACGGATGCCTATTGCCGCGCGAATCGTATAACGTTTATTTCGTTGCCTGAGAATCGAGGCTTTCCATCCGCCTGCAATTTGGGTCTACTGCTAGCATCAGGGGATGAATTGTTACTGCTGAATAATGATGTGGTGGTTTCCCATAGATGGTTAACTAATCTGAAGAGATCGCTATATAGTGCTCCTGAAGTTGGTATTGTTGGGCCAGTGACAAACTATGCGAGTGGACGTCAACAGGTGAAGACTGATTATGAAAGTCTGTTAGATTTTCATAAGGCTGCAGAGATAACTAACCGTTCCAATCCTCAAAAATGGTTGGAGACTAAACGTTTGGTAGGATTATGTTTTTTATTCAAAAGAGAGCTACTTACTTCCGTAGGTCTGTTGGATGAGAGATACTCACCTGGACATTACGAGGATGATGACTATTGTTATCGCGCCAGGCTAAAGGGATACCGATTGCTCATCGCAGGGGATTGCCTTGTACACCATGAAGGAAGTGCGAGCTTCAAGCAGGTATACCACACCGGGCTACAGGAGCTGGTGGAACGAAATCGTAAGCTCTTTATGAACAAATGGAATGTGGATCCAACGAGTTTCATATAAAGTGCAGATCCGAAGGCAAAGGACTTAGATAAAGAGGAGGAAAGTAAGTGAAAGGAGTCATACTGGCGGGCGGAACAGGATCCAGACTTCAACCGCTGACCCGGCTTATGAACAAACATTTGCTTCCGGTCGGCAAATATCCTATGGTCTGTTACGGCATAGATCGGCTTCGCCGGGGAGGAATTACCGACATTCTTCTGGTCATCAGCAAGCAGTCTGCTGGTCTGTATACGGATTTTTTAGGCAGCGGTGCAGCATTTGGTGTATCTCTGACTTATAAGATTCAGGAAGCTGCTGGAGGCATTGCAGAGGCTCTCGATTTAGCAGAAGGATTCATTTTCCCTGGGGAACGGTTTGTCGTATTGCTTGGTGATAATCTGTTTATGGATGATCTGACGCCTTACGTGGAGAGCTATCTTCGGCAGCCTGAAGGTACAGCAAAGGTATTGCTGAAGCCGGTGGACGACGCACGTAGATACGGTGTTCCCGTGTTCGATAGTCAAGATTCTGCATGGATTGCTTATATCGAAGAGAAACCCGAGCATCCCAAGACCAAATTTTGCGTAACAGGTATTTATATGTACGATGAAGCTGTGTTTGACATCATCCGCCAAGTATCCCCTTCCAAGAGGGGGGAGCTGGAGATTACCGATGTAAATAATATATATGCTGCTAACCGCAGGCTCAGCTATGATGTTCTCAAGGATTGGTGGAGCGATGCGGGGACGTTCCAGTCTCTGCGGGAGGCGGGAGAGAAGCTGAAGGATGCACTGCCATAAGTGGCAGCGGTAACGTGGAGTGGCCGGCCTTGGGTCGGGCACTCCTTCTTTATAAACTATAAGAAAGTATATCTTTCACCATACTTTGCTTATATTTCTACGAGAAACGGGGGTCGTCCTTATGGACGGCTCCCGTTTTTTCTTGATTGGCGCAGCAGTCCGGACGAAGGACCTGATCTCAAGCTTGCGTAGAGATATTATCTTCATCAACCCGGTTCTGTTTGCGGTATTTGAGCGGTGAGGTTCCGGTCATGGTTTTAAATACTCTTCCGAAATGGGTCAGGTTACCAAATCCTGCACGCTCAGCGATTTCCGAAACGGTTAATTTGGAGTCCTGCAGCAGAGAGCGGGCTTCTTTCAGGCGGGTGTTATTTACATATTCGCTGAAAGTAAAACCGGTTGTGTCCTTGAACGTTCGGCTTAAATGGGAGGTGCTTATGGAGAACCTGTCCGATATGTATTCCAGAGACAGAGGCTCAGCGAAGTTACCGTTGATGAAATGGATGATTTGGGAAATTTTCTTATGGGTCCGGTTCGTTTCTACAAAATGCTCGTTTTGATCCGGAAGCTTTTTTCGTTGGATGAAGATCAGCAGCTCCATCAACAGGATTTTCCGATAGTAGTCGAAATTTGGAGGTCTCTTGGTGTCTTCATGAATCAATTTGCTAAAAAGATTCTCGACAAAGATCTGGTCGTTGCCGCTTAACTTGATCGCATTTGATCTGGAGTGAAAGCAGGAGAAGAGGTCGCATGGAAGAGGGCTGTCCGCAAAAAAGTCGCGAAGGAACTCCCTTTTAAACAATAAAGTAACTCTTTCGTACATCGTACCATTTACATTAATCAGTCTGTGCAGGTCATTAGCGTTAATGAACAATAAAACCCCGCTGACGATTTGAAAGGTTCGGTCTTCTATAAAATAGTACAGCTCTCCAGACACTAAGTAGAGAATTTCATAAGCATCGTGATAATGATTTGAAGGCATACTTGAGACATTTTTTTTCTCTCGGCTAATGTGAAAGGGATCAGACTTATAGAAGTTGATTTCCAGGGGTGTCATCTCCAATCCGGCGGGAATGATCCTCGCAGAAACATGATCCATACCTGAATCAATCGTATCACGTTCATTGACCTGTTGAACAGGATAGAAATTAAATAGCGGTAAAAGTAGAAAATCATTAACAATAACAAAATATGCAGAGATTGAATAGAAATGAATGCGCTATATTTACATATAAATCGTATTTAAGGAGGGGAAAAGAAAATCAGGGTCCGCTGCAAGTGAAAGTTAAAGCGCTTAAACTATTATCTGCGAAAAGAGGGAACGAGAGTGCAAAAGAAGGGTCATTTGAAAAGAAGGCTACACCAATCCATTTCTTTGTTGCTCGTGCTTATACTGCTGCCATTCCAGATTGCAAATGCTGCACCTGCACCAGATGCTGTCGGTTCAGATTCAATAACCGGTGTAAAGACGATTGCCGAATGGGTGTTTGATGAGGCCGCTGAAAATGTGGGGGTAATCTCGGCTACATACGGCATCTATGAGACAGCTTCTACTTTTCGCAATGTAGGCGGTGTGTTCGAGGATGTGGATGTAAGCAAGAAAGCGATCAGCTATCAGGGCTGGGACAATGGAAACGGGAAAAAGTATTGGCTTGCTACCGTGTCTACAACCGGGTTTGAGAAGATCACCTTATCCTCTGAGCAAAATTCATCCGGGTCAGGTCCGCGTGATTTTAAAGTGCAGACGAGTGTAGACCGACAAACGTGGGAGGATGTGCCGAATACGAATCTTAAAATGGCCGTCTCCAGTTTTGATTGCCCGGGAGATACCTGCAGATTGGTGAATACTCCCCTTCCGAACAGCAATGATCGGGAAATATTATATATTCGCTGGATCGTCAGCTCCGATACCAACACCAGGGGGAATGATGAGGGCATAGGGGGTTCAGGTTCCAGTAGAATCCGAAATATCAAGGTGTCCGGCGAGCCGATCCCGGGGAAAGAACCTGTCATTCCTACCGTAGATCTTGTCCAGCAGCCTTCAGACGGTTCTGGAAATGTGTCTCCCGAAGCTCCCGTTGAAATCAAATTCAACAAGGCCATTGCCCTTGATCCGGGTTATGCTGTCCGATTTGCCGATGAGAACGATCAACCGGTTGATCGGGTTACACTTGAAGTCTTAAACAGAGATACTTTGCGGATAAACCATCCTCCGTTGACTTATGGGAAGTCTTACACAGTAACTATACCCAAGGAGCTTATCAAGGGGGCAGATCTTGTGCCGCTAGTTCGGGAAGTTTCCTGGAGTTTTGGCGTTCAGGATTCGCCTCTTGCTCCAAAATCCATCAATATGACATTTAACGGAGATCCAAAGACGAGCATTGCTTTGGCCTGGTACACGGATGCAATGACGGATACCGTGGTACAGGTTATAGAAGCCTCAAAGGTTATGGGGAACATTTTCCCGGAGAACGGGGCTTTGACTTATCAGGGAGAGGCCGAAGAAATTGAGACCTTTATGAGTAAAAGCGACAGAAGTACGAACCATAAAACGAAATTTATTAGTCATAAAGTCATTGCAGATCAGCTTCAACCGGGAACAGCTTACAAATTTCGGGCAGGTAACGGCAAATCAGGTGATTGGAGCTCTATCGGCTCGTTCACTACCGATGCTGCCGGCCACCAGCCTTTCCGTTTTATCGCCGGTTCCGATTCACAGGCTTCCAGCAAGTCTGACTTTGAGCCTTGGGGTGATACCTTCCGGAAAGCAGTTGATTATATAGGCGACCCTAAATTCCTGATCAGCGCCGGAGATCTGGTGGATAACGGTGATTTGGAGGAGCAGTGGCAATGGATGCTCGGAGCAGCCCAGAATCAATTGCTGCAAGTGCCATATGTGCCTGTACTTGGCGGTCATGAGGTCATGGATTATGACGGAGACGAGACGACGCCGAATAACAACTTCTACAACCATTTCAACTTGCCGAAACAGGTTGTTGCGGATACTCATGAAGGCTCTGTGTATTCTTTTGAATACGGTGATGCACTCTATCTTGTCTTCAATTCGCAGTATTCGGGGGCACTTGCAGAGAATGGGAAAGAAGTGGAATGGGCAGATGACCAATTCTGGGACCAAGTGGCCTGGATGAAGAGTACGGTCGCCCGCAGCGACAAGAAGTGGAAGTTTGTTACTTTTCACAAAAGCCCTTATGCAGCAGGCGACAATTCTGCACAATGGGAAGACGATCGCGTCCAGTTTTACAAGAAATATCTGATTCCTGCCTTTGACGAGATGGGCATCGATATGGTGTTCGAGGCCCATGATCATATGTATATGAGATCCTTCCAAATGTACAATGATGAAGTTATTCCCAAGGAGAAGCTGACATTTGATGGAGAGGGCAATGCGCTCAACCCCAAAGGCACGGTCTATCTCATGTCTAATGCATTCGGAAATAAATTCTATTATAAGAACAATCAATATGAACTGGATGAGAATGGAGAACCCCGCGAGATTCAGGACGAAAACGGGAATCCGGTTCCTTATGATGATTACTTTGCAGCCATCGACGAACAGCCGGAGAAGAAGATGTTTACGGATGTTTCCATCACAGACCGGGTGCTTTCCTTTACAGCATATACCGCAGCCGTAGCGGATGAGAATCAGCCGGACACCGTTGGCGACGGCCTAAAAGCATATGACAAGTATGGGATCAAGCGAACGGACACCAAGCCGGACCCGGTTGAAGCGGTGAAGGTGAAATTGAACGGCAGCAAGGCGGTTCTGACCTGGAGTGCACCTTCCGCAAGTACAGAACCTGTAAGAGGATTCCGGATTTATGAGAAGAATGACAAGTTGAAGACACACTGGAGTATATATGTGCCAGCAGCGGAAGGTCAAACGGAATACACCTACACGGTAGATGATATCAATCCTGCGAAAAAATATGAATTTATTGTCAAAGCGGTCGGCACAAGAATCAATTCAGATCCGGTCGAAGTCAGCACAATCGAAGGTCCAAGCGAGTCGGAGCCGCCTTCAGCACCTTCAGATTTAAAAGGAACTGCGGTTTCTCCTTACCAAATCAACTTGAAATGGACGGCATCGGCCGGCAATATTCAGGCAGCGGGCTACAACGTATACCGCAACGGCAGCAAGGTCGGCACGACGAAGGAAATATCCTACGGCGATACCGGGTTAACTCCGGATACGGCCTATAGTTATACTGTGAAGGCCTATAATGCACAAGAGAAGGAATCGCTGGCGAGCAATACCGTTCAAGTAAAGACCAAACCTTCATCCACTGGAGAGGGTGTCCATAAGGCATTTCCGCAGCATACGTCTTATGTGGCCGGCTCCATTAAGCCGAATCACTTGACTCAGGCCCAACTGGACGCTACGGTGGGCAGATTATATAACGAGTGGAAAACAAAATATCTGAAACAAAATCCATATCAGTCAGACCAGTATTACGTGTGGTATAGCGACGGAGATTGGTTTGAGAATAACGAGATTACAGTTTCAGAAGCGCATGGCTACGGAATGCTGATTACCGCTTTGCTCGCGGGTCATGATCCGGAGGCTAAGAAGTATTTTGACGGGATGTATCGCTATTTCAGAGCACATCCAAGTGAAATCAATCCCGATTTAATGGCATGGCAGCAAGCGGATACCGGCACCGAAATTATTGATATCAATGGTGTGGATTCGGCAACCGACGGCGATATGGATATTGCTTACGCTCTTCTGCTTGCCGACAGCCAATGGGGCAGCAGCGGGGAAATTAACTACTTGTCCCAGGCCAAAAAGGTAATCAACGCTATTATGAAAAGCGATGTCAACCATTCCGAGTGGACATTGAAATTGGCGGATTGGGTCAGTGACAATGATTCCATGTTCGGCAATGCTACACGTCCTTCCGATTTTATGCTGCAGCATCTGAAAGATTTTAAAAATGTATCCGGAGACCTCAATTGGGATCGTGTTACCGATAAGACTTACAACATCATTAATAGTCTGTATGAAAATTACAGTCCCAAAGCCGGTTTGTTGCCGGATTTTGTATTCAAGGATGATACGGATGGGCAATACAAACCGGTAAGCCAGAAAATATGGGATACCCCGGATGGATACTTCCTGGAATCGGAAAATGACGGGGATTACAACTACAACTCTTCCCGTATTCCCTGGCGGATCAGTACGGATTATCTCCTGACAGGTGATAACCGGGCTAAAGAGCAGCTCAGCACGCTGAACCGCTGGATTCGGGCCAAGGCGGATAATGATCCGGCCAAGATACTTGCGGGATATAAGCTGGACGGCACGGAAGCAATCAATGATTATGCAGACACATCCTTCTCCGCACCGATGATGGTCAGCGCCATGATCGATTCATCCAATCAGGAGTGGCTGAATAAATTATGGGATTATAATGCGGCTGTTTCCACCGAAGACGATTTATATTTTGGCAATAATCTGCGTCTGCTCAGCATGATTGTGGCATCCGGCAACTGGTGGACACCAACCATCGTTGATACTGAGGCTCCCATGGAACCAACAATAGAGAGAGCGGAAGCGGTATCCAGCTCTGCCATTGATCTAAAATGGACACCTTCCACGGATAATTTGGGAGTAACGGGATACAGGATTTACCGCAATGACGTTGAAATCAAGACCCTGGAGGCAACAGAATACAGAGATAGCGGTTTATCTGCGGATACCCAGTACAAATACTATATTATAGCTGTTGATGCAGCAGGAAATACGTCCAAGATAAGCAATGTGAGAATCGTATCTACATTAAAGGCCAGCGGGGACGGTAGCTCGGGCAACGGCGGAGGTGGTAACCCGACTCCAACGCTAACGCCGGCAGCTCCGAAGCCAAGTGAAGGTCCGTCGACAACACCGGCACCAACACCGGAACTGCAGCCCAAGAAACCTGTTTTCAGTGATATCGGCAGCCATTTGTGGGCCAAAGAGGCTATTGAAGCTCTGGCGGCTAAAGGAATCGTTCAGGGAACGTCGAGTACTTTCTTTGAACCGGGCGCCAAGATGAAAAGAGCGGATTTTATATTGCTTCTGGTCAGAGCGTTTGATTTAAAGGCTGGTTTTGAAGTGAGCTTCGCGGATGCCGATCAGGACGCATACTATTATGAAGCGCTGGGAATCGCCAAACAATTGGGCATTGCCAGCGGAGTCGGCGGCAACAGGTTCAATCCGGGAGCAGAGATTTCCCGGCAGGATATGATGGTATTCATCGTAAGAGCATTGCAGAAGTCAGGAAAATTAGCAGAGGCCGGTTCTATCTCCGACCTTGGCAAATTTGCGGATGCTTCCAAAGTGGCTGATTATGCCGTGAAGGCAGCAGCCGTACTGGTCAGGGAGGGCATTGTCCTTGGTGACGGGAAATTGCTCCATCCAACGGGAGCTGCAACCCGCGCCGAAACGGCGGTTCTCTTTTACAGAATCATCAATAAATATTATTAATCCAAAAGGCCAACAGCCGTTCCAATGGACCGGGCTGTTGGCCTTTTATTTTCCATTTACACGGCCTGTTGCAATTTTCTAAAGTATCCTGAGTCCGCCAATCGGCTTGATTAGAGACGTAACTTGCCTTTATATCCTCGGCACCGTCCCGGCTTCTGCCGCATATGCTGTAGCAGGGCGTTTGAGCAAAGGAGACATGAAGGTGCAGAATAAAATAACAAAAGTCCTGCAGCACATGGCCCATACGCACGAACAGATGGCGCGGATACTAGATGCCGAGCGCCACGTGGCTGTCCGTATGTCGCAAATTGTCCACGATCTGCCAGATGCAGATCCCGGTTTTGACGGTATCAGCGGGATGATCGAAAGCTCAACTCAAGTAAACAAGAATATTATTGCTTACTTGAATGCACTTGCAGATCTGGAAGAAGCGATGGCTGAAGGGGTAGGCAGAGTAATTAAGGAATTGAACGGCCAAGAAGAAGAGTAACGCTATAGGAGCAGGAGGCGGATGATGAGCAGAGAAAAGGCTTATCTGCAAATGCTGGAGTCGACCGCCACTATCCAGTGGAACATTGCAATGATTCTGGAAGCTAAGGCGGTTGAAGCTGAAAAGGTAAAACAGTGGGCACAACATCATATCCACGCTAGAGCTTTCGAATCTCATGAAGAGCAGCTGAAGGAATCCCTCTCCATTCACGAAGTTATCGTGGAAATGGTCGAAGGACTGACTAAACTGGAGAATGGACTCTACAGCAATTTAAAAGCAGTGCTGGGCAGTGGTGAAGATGATGGTGGCGGGGAAGGTTTTGGAGACATGTCAGGTGATGGGTTCAGTTTTGGAGAAGACAGCAAATGAGCGGGGGCCGTCTCTCTGAACATGCCGTCAAGCTGGAGATGATCCGCTCCATTTCGCGCAGTCAGGCTGCTTTGGCGGCCATCTTGGAGAGCATCGCCGAATTGACGGGGCAATCTGAGCTGACGGCCCGCAAATTGAGCGACAATATTAGAATCTTAAGTGGGTATCAGAGCGCGATGTGCCGGATGATGTCCGGGATTTCACTACATCAACCGAAACGGGGAATTCCTGCTGCGCCATGGCTGAGCAAGGCATACGCCGTAGGAACCTCCAGAGATCATGGAGCACAGGAGGAATAGAAGCATGAAGAAAAAGAGCCTTAGAACATTACGTTCAGGCAGAACCCGCAGACGCACACTGTTGCTCTCGCGGAAAACGAAAGTGCGTAGAGGTCTAGCCCGTAAACCCCGCAGAGGACTTGCTCGGAAAATCGTTCGTTATGGAAAGACGAAGAAAGGTCTTTTGGTACGTAAGAAAAGAAGGCTCCGCCGTAAGCTTGTTCGAAAGGTAAGGGTTATACAAGCACCAGTTCATGTAGTGCCGGTTATCGAGGCTCCACCTGCCCCACAGGTCATTCCGCTCCCCCCGGACCTTGGCGTTTCGCCGGAAACGCCACCGGCAGACGCCTTTCAGCAGGGCTACACCGAAGCATACAACGTGGGGTTCGACGCCGGTTTCGCCAAGGGTTTCGAGGACGGGCATAAGCTGGAGTTTAATTGAGCAGCGGCAGGTAAGTTAAGAGGAAGGGACCCGGAGATCTAATCTATGACGCGTTATTCTGATCTTTCGTGTCCCTCAGCTTAGAGGGACTGCATCCTCTCTGGAATCATCCTACTATCGGAATTTGTCTTCGAATATGATAGACTTCTAAAACGAGAATCTATTCAGAGGTTTTCAGATGTCGATAAGAAAGAGGGGATAGCAGGATGCAAGAAGGAAATGGGATCAGAAAAGCTAGACAGGATGAGATCGAAGAGATCATGGAATTGATCTCAAAATGTGTACAAGTTATGCAGGCCGCTGGAAGCGACCAGTGGGATGAGAGCTATCCGAATAAAGAGATTATCGAACTGGATATCGCACAGGGTACCTTATATGTATGTGAAGAAGATCAAGCTATCGCGGGTATTCTTGTACTGGATGAGAATGCTTCTGAGGAATATAAGAAGATCGAGTGGAAGCAAAATCAAGGGCCGCATCTGATTATGCATCGTTTAGCAGTTCATCCACATATTCAGGGAAAAGGGATTGCGACCAGACTAATTGCTTTCGCGGAGGATTACGCAGCGCGTAATGGTTACACAAGTATTCGGCTGGATACTTATGCGAAGAATACTAGAGCATTGGAAATCTATCCTCGCCTTGGTTATGACCATAGAGGTGAAGTGGGTTTTCCGAACCGCACGGCGAACTTTCCAGTATTCGAGAAGGTGCTGAAACCGGAACGTAGTTAGGAATCTTTAACATAAAAAAGGTTCAGAGGGTTAACCCTCTGGACCTTTTTTCTTTATTCCTTTAACGGCATGTCTGGTATCGAGTATCGGTATTTTTTTGATCCCGGTTAAGGATAAGAAGCCTTTTACCGGATACGCCGATCAGGTAACGAACGTTAACGATATCTTCATCGCTCATATCATCAATGGACAGAACTGCTGTAAGGCGTATTCTTGTTGATGTGCGACCCGTAACGGTGAGTCTTCTTGGGATAAAAGCAATGGTTCCTGTATCTCCCGATATTACATAAAGCCTGTTGTTTCTAGAAACGGTTTTTAAATTACAGAACATGGTGTTGCTCATTGTAATGCCCCAGTACTTTCGAAAATACGAAATAACCTTAGCTCTGGTACTGAATCTAACCGGCAGACGATAATAATCGGCGCCATCAACGCGGATCACTCTACGAGAATCGGCAGAATCGTAGACCTCGAACCATACTTTTTCAGCAGCGGCGATGAATGCTTGCAACTCATTTGGGGTTTGAGAAATTGTTGGCATTTGATCTCCTCCTCGCTATTACTTTATTAAAAGCGAAGCTATCGGTTCGGGTGATAGGACGAGTATAAAAGCGGAACTTAAGAAACATTGATAAGTAGTGTGGAAAATCATAATTTAAGTTAGGTTTTTTTACATACGAATAGAGAAAATCATTGTTTTTAATTGTGAATAGATCTAATCAAGAAATTTGTGTTAGTTTAAATAACTTTTGTTGACATTAAACCTGTCTTTGTCTTATGATTGATTTATTCGAATTTGGAATAGAATAGCTTCTCTTTTCGTATATCCTTAATAATTGGTTTAAGGGTCTCTACCGGAAACCGTAAATTTCTGGCTACGAAAATATGCTACGGCATATTTTTGTGGCCTTTTTGTGTTACACCGTGAAACGGCAAACGAATGAACAATGAGGGGGATAAGGACAATGGGGAGCATTCTGATCAAAGATGCTGAGATCATTACAATGAACAAACAGGAGGAAATTATTGTCGGGGATGTTCGAATTAAGGATGATATCATCGTAGAAATCGGCATTGGTCTGATCCCGCAGGGAGACGAAAAGGTCATCGATGCCACGAACCGTACGTTAATTCCCGGTTTTGTTCAGACGCATATTCATTTATGCCAGACGTTATTCCGTGGGAAGGGAGATGATCTGGAGCTTATGGACTGGCTGCGTAAACGGATTTGGCCGTTAGAGGCAGCGCATGATGAGGAATCCCTTTATTATTCGGCGATGCTCGGTATTGGAGAACTGATTTCCAGCGGAACCACTACGATTGTTGATATGGAGACTGTTCACCATACGGACTATGCTTTTCAGGCCATTGCTAAAAGTGGAATACGTGCTTTGTCCGGTAAGGTGATGATGGATCAAAAAGGAGGAGATGTGCCTGAAGCACTGCAGGAGGATACCGCTTCTTCTTTACAGGAAAGTGTGGATTTGCTTGAAAAATGGAATGGCTATGGCAATGGAAGGATTCAATATGCGTTCTCTCCGCGTTTTGTAATATCCTGCACCGAACCCTTGTTAACCGAGGTACGAGATCTCTCCGTAAGGTATGATGTGAAGGTGCACACCCATGCTTCTGAGAATTTAGGGGAGATTGAGATTGTACAGGCGATGACCGGGATGCGTAACATCGTCTATCTGGACCATCTAGAATTAGCTAATGAGCGCTTAATACTGGCGCATTGTGTATGGCTGGATGTTGAGGAGCGGCGCATATTGCGGGATCGTGGAGTTCATGTAAGTCATTGCCCTGGCTCAAATCTGAAACTAGCGTCTGGAATTGCTGATACACCGGGGATGCTCCATGATCATGTGTCACTAAGTCTGGGTGCTGACGGTGCACCGTGCAATAACAATCTGGATATGTTTAATGAAATGCGGCTCGCGGCAATTATTCAGAAGCCTCAACATGGACCTACGACGATGGATGCCCGCAGTGTATTTCGTATGGCAACTATAGGTGGGGCAAAAGCGGTAGGGATGGAAGATAAGATCGGTAGTATCGAGGTGGGTAAAAAAGCAGACCTAGTGCTCCTGAATCTCTTCAATTTCCATACCTTCCCCTCCTATGACGTAGATCCCATCTCTAGAATTGTATATTCAGCTACCCGGGCAGATGTGGAAACTACGATTATCGACGGGGAGATTGTGATGGAAAGAGGTCTGCTGAAGACTGTAGATAAGGAAGTTGTGTTAAATGAAGCGAACCGTTCTATTAAAAGATTGCTTAAGTATACTTCAATCGTCTGAAGATTGATCAACTCATAGTTAACAGGGATGTTCCAATGCCGAAAGAGCAGCGGGGCATCTCTTTTTTTGAGTAAAAGATAATTCTACCATTTTGATAAAAAAAGTAAGTATTGTTATACTAGAACAACCTGATATTTTACAAATTACTAGAATAGATTTGATATTTCGAACAAATGAACATGTAAGAGGGGATTATAAGTGAAAAAGCAAGGGCCGGATCGCGCCCATTTTTTTATCGTTGTTATATTGTTATGGTTAAAGCTGTTGCTTCTGAGAGTGTTGTTCTTTGATAGAATTGCTTGGGAATGGATTGCAGCGGATGTAGCGCCAGTCCTTTTTATTATGGGGATTTTAACGGTGATTACGCCATCTAGGGTGAGAACAACCGTCTATTGGATATTTAACGGCTTTTTATCGCTGTTGCTGTTCGCAGCCGCTGTATATTTTAATCACTTTGGTTCTGTTCCAACCTACCTGGCCTTATCTGAAATCAATCAGGTATTTCAAGTGAAGGCAAGCGTAGAATCTACCATAAAGAGTATTGATTACTTATTCTTCGTGGATTTTGTCATCTTCGCTATCTATGGTTTGATTCGCAGATGGAAACAAGGAAAGACCTACCCGCGTGAACGCTTTAGTTCCCGGAAGACAGGATTCGTGCATGTGGTGGTGATTCTGGTATCCATTATTGGAGGCTTTTCTTTATCGGCATATTCTGTCCACTCTGCACGGGGGATTACAAATGAGCTTGTACAGGCGGAAACTGCCGGATTTCTAAATTATGAAGTCGTTGCTGCGATTAAGATTAATGAAGATAACAATCTCATTGGAACGGGTGATATTAAGGATACGATTGCGAAGGTTGACGCGCTGCAATCTTCCTATCCATATAGTGACAAGCCGGCGGGTACGACTCCTGATTATTTTGGCTCACAAAAGGGTAAAAATGTAATTGTGCTACAATTAGAAGCTTTTCAGAATTTCCCACTACATCAATCCCTGGATGGTCAAGAATTGACGCCAGTCATGAATAAGTTAGCGGATGAGGGCTTTTATTTTCCTCATGTTTACCAGCAGATTGGTCCAGGGAATACATCTGACGCTGAATTCATGAGCAATACGTCTATTTATCCGATTGGTACTTTGGCCATGTCTACCGGATTCGGGGACAGAGAATTGCCAAGCTTACCACGACTGCTAAGAGATAAAGGGTATGAGGCATACACCTTTCATGTGAATAAAGTAGGGTTTTGGAATCGGAATGAGCTATATCCGGCGCTTGGGTTTAATGGTTATTATGACAAAGATTATTTTACGAATGATCATTTTAATGCGTTTGGTGCTTCCGATGAACAACTGTATATTACGGGTGTCGAGAAATTGACAGAGCTGAAGAAGAAGGGAACTCCCTTCTACGCACAGATGGTGACAGCATCCAGTCATCATCCTTTCAAAATCCCAGATTCCTTTAAGAAAATCACTGTGCCTGATAATTTGAAGGATACGATGCTTGGTGATTATTTGACTGCTATAAACTATACTGATTATGCCATAGGTACTTTAATAGAAGGTTTGAAAGAAAATGGATTGTGGGATAACACTGTTCTGGTCATGTATGGCGACCACTTTGGCCTGCAGCCTCAGGACGTTCCGCCAGAGCAAGTGGAAAGTGCACTTGGTGTTCCATATGATTCCCGGATCAGCCGCTTTAATATTCCACTCATTGTGCGTGTGCCGGGAATGGAGCAAGGAAAGGTAGTAGAGCGTACGGGAGGACAACTAGATATCCTTCCTACGATAGCTAATTTAATGGGTGTTTCACTACAACAAGAAGGTTATACAGCCTTTGGTCATGACCTGCTCAACATTGATCGTAATGTGTTAGGGATGAGATATTATTTGCCTTCCGGCTCCTTCTTTAATGATGACATTCTCTATGTCCCTGGAAAAGGATTTGCAGATGGTGAAGCTGTGTCGCTGGATACGCTCAAGCCGGTAACGGACTTCTCGAAATATCAGAGCGATTATGAGTATGTATTGAAGCTAATGAATTTGTCCGACGAATATGTGAAGCTGTTACCACAGAGATAGGGGGAATCATGAAAAAGTTCTGGAAACCGGAGTATCTCGTAAGCCTTGCCGGCTGCGGTCTCATTATTTATCTGCTATTCGTAGGACCTTTTATTGGGGTTGCTGATAATGGAGATTTCCTGCGTATGATGAATACCATCGGTCTGAACTACTATGATACTGCAGCATCGTATACCGACCAGTTTTTTAATTTTAGCCATTCTCGTTTTGCGTATGAGAATTTGTTTAGGGGCTTCTATCCTTCTTCACAGATTTTGATTGTGCTTGTACCGAGGTTGATCGGCGGGCTCATCCATGGCAGCTTTTTTGATGTTAGATTGCTCGGTGCAGTTTACGGTCTTCTTTTACTGGTGGCGACCTGGCTGCTGGTGAAGTACAATGCTCGCGGCTCTTATGTTACGGGGCTGCTGCTAGGTGCAGCTCTTTTGTTTGTATTCTATGATATTGGGTATTTGGCATACTTTAACTCCTTGTTTGGAGAACCGGTATCGATGGTGTTTATGCTGTTGACCTTTGCACTGGGGTTAAGACTCACTAGCCAAGAAAAGCCTACGACTAAGGGGTTAACCTTATTTTTTATTGCGATACTGTTTCTGGTCACCTCCAAAATTCAGAATGCGCCGATTGGGATTGCCTTTGCATTGATCTTCCTGCGGTTTATGACGCTTGATGGTGAGCGAAAATGGAGAAAGCTGGCCTTACGCTTTTCGATTGCGATATTTCTGGTATCCATCGTTATGTACGTGACGGCGCCAAAAGAGCTGAAGCATATTAACCTGTATCAGACTGTGTTTTTTGGGATATTAAACGAATCACCAGATGTGAAGGGAGATTTGCAGGATCTCGGATTGCCGGAGCGGTTGGAGGTACTTGCGGGCACGAATTATTTTCAGACCGATACAGTGATCAAACAGGATGATCCTTCGCTGGTACCGGATTTCTACGACCGGGTATCCCATAAGGATGTATTGTTCTTCTACTTAAAACATCCAGGACGGTTAATAGATAATATGGAATATGCTGCTAGTAACAGTATGGCGATTCGTCCTTATTATCTAGGGAACTATGAGAAGAGTGAAAATAAGCCAGCAGGTGCATTATCGTACACTTACAGCGGGTGGAGCGAATTCAAGAACAAGCATATTCCGCATACGCTCGGATTTCTCACTATATTCTATCTGGTGTATTTTGCCGTGGCGGTGTTCCAATATTTCCGTAGTCGGGATGTTCGGGGAAGAGTTGCTGGTGAACTGCTGATGTTATTAGGACTGATAGGGATTTTCTCCTTCCTGGTTCCGATTCTTGGGGACGGAAGGGCTGACATTGGTAAGCATTTATTCTTGTTTAATGTGTGCTTCGATATGATGGTTGTAGTCATGTTCGGATGGGTTGTACACAAGGTAGTGGGAATTGTAAGACGTTAATTTATGGAACAAATCAAACAGCAAGTTTCCGATTATGGAGACTTGCTGTTTTTATTAAAATATAAGAATTTATATGTTCCATGTTGTAAATTATCCTTATACTTCTCGCTTAAACGCTTACCGTCCTTATAGGGACGTCGAAGGTGTTTATGCTTGTTCATCCTCTAATAGCTCACGCAGCATACCCTGGCGGTCATTCATAAATGCTTTGGTCACGGTGTAGTGCTCTGTTTCCTCCAAGGCGACAGACCTTATGCCCTCACCTTCTAGAAGAAAAATCTCAGCTCCCGGATAGGACATTAGAATGGGAGAATGGGTCGCGATAATAAACTGTGAATCCTGTTGCACTAGCTCATGCATACGCACCAGCAGAGACATTTGCCGTAGAGGAGATAGAGCGGCTTCAGGTTCATCGAGAATATAAAGACCACGCCCTCCAAAACGATGAACGAACGCTGCGAAAAAAGACTCTCCGTGAGACTGCTCGTGCAGGGATTTACCACCGTAGGAGTTCTTGATCGGTGGGCTGAAACCCGGTTGTTCATCTAATTCATCAATGTAAGAAGCCACATTATAATAGCTCTCCGCGCGTAGAAAAAAGCCGTCCTTTGGACGTCTAACCCCTCTAGCAATTCTAAAATACTCATAGAGACTCGAATGTGAGGAACGAGTGTTAAAAGAGAAGTTAAGTGTTCCACCTTCAGGGTTAAAGCCCCACGCAGCAGCAATTCCCTCTAGCAATGTAGATTTCCCTGTGCCATTCTCCCCGACAAGAAAGGTTACTGGCTTTTGAAAAATAAGCCGATCCAGTGTTCTTACGGCTGGCAGATGAAATGGATAGGCTTGGAATGATGGAACCTGATCACGAAGCAGTTCTGCATGGCGCAAGTACAACGTGGTGTTATTCATAGTGCCCCCCTTGTGAATGCCATAAATAATCATTTCCGCTCAGATATGACGAGATGTAAGTCTCAAGCTAGACCTTTATAGTGCGTGTTCTAAAAGTACGGTTTTCAGCACCGAGAAGATTGAAAGAAGGTAGAAACAGAGGAGCGGAGCGTAGTGGAAGCTACGTGAGCACCGGAAGTTTCGCCTGAATTCAATATTCGATGTCGAGTAAGCTTCTTGGGCTACTTCGTGATCAAAAGCGGACTTTTTGAACAACCTCTTATAGTATACCAGCATCCTGTGAGTGGATGAAATCATCTAAGGTTCGGGCAAGCCGGGCAAAAGACAGGGGACATCTGCCAATTTAGTTCTAGTAAAGACAGATGTCCATGAGGCGAGTGCTGACTCCGCATATAGTTATACTGTCTTGAGAATACGACGGGGCAGGGTGAAGGCCGTGAAAGCGAGAAAGAGAAAAAAACACAAGCATCCGCGAGAATATCGCGACGGTTATCACGAAGGATATCGTCTTGGCATGTGTGAGGCTGTGCAGCGTCTGAATACTCCAGGGGTCGAAGCTTGCCGACCATTTAAGTTAATGTATGTTCCTCAAGGATTTCAGGCGATCGACACTGGCGTAACGGAGGCGCTGCAGCAGCTTGTAAGTGAGCTTGTAATAAGTACTCCTGAAACGATGCTGGAAACCGCGGCACGGGAAATGCCTGGGGCAGTGCTAGTGATGAATGGGCTTCATGTATTCCCGGAAAATCATTTAGAACAGATTTCGGAGATAAGAAAGCTAGGCATCCCAACCGCCATTTGGTTTGTGGATGATCCTTATTTTACAGAGGACACTTCAGTCATTTGCAAGCATTATGATCACGTATTTACACATGAGCTGGGTTGTGTAGAGTTTTATCAATCCCTTGGGGTGTCATCGGTTCATTATTTGCCACTATGTGTCAATCCAAAGATGTTCTACCCACGGCGTACCGGCCCGCAATATCAGTATGACATTGTATTTATTGGTAATGCATTTCGTAATCGGACAGAGCTGTTTGACGAACTGGCACCTTATCTTAAGGGAAAAAAAGTGCTTATCGCTGGGGGGTTCTGGGAACGCCTCGCAACCTATGATCAACTTACACCTTTTATCAGCAATGGCTTTATCCCGCCTGAGGAGACAGCCAACTACTACAGTGGCGCAAAAATAGTCATTAATATTCACCGCCCGTGGGAAGAGGGTCAGGATAACCGGAATAGCTACCGCCTTCCTTCACGCTCCATTAATCCGCGCACCTATGAGATCAGCGCCTGCGGTACTATGCAGCTTACGGATGTTCGTGAGGATTTGGGAAATTATTATCGGCCTGGTTATGATCTGGATACTTTTGGCTCGGCTAAGGAACTGCAGCAGAAGATTGAGTACTATTTGAAGCATGAAAAAGAGCGGCGAATCTATGCTTTACGGGGATTACGGACTACCATGCGAAACCATACATTCACTGCGCGTTTGCCTCATTTGCTGAATGTAATTGCTTCACGTGTATGAAATCTATAACGGGATAAAGGAGCGAGGATTATGAACAATAATGAATTTATTATGCCTACCCCCCCATTACCTCTTACACCTCCGGAGGAAGAAAAGCTGCGTGGTCGTCTGAGTGGTTTTAAGGGGGGGTATGATGAGGGCTATTTACGGGGGCGCCTTGCGATCCTGAATGGTCGATCTGAAGAAGTATTTCCTGTGCGGAATATTCATGTCATGTATGTCGCTTCTGGCAAAGGCTACCCTTACTCTCCTTTAGATGATGCGGTTCTTTGCGCACTACAAAAATTAACAGCTCAAGTCACAATTACGGATGTGCGTCAAAATCTAGTAGAGCTGGCTGCAGCGCAAAGACCGGATCTGGTATTGGTGCTAGACGGTATGGATTTACCTCTTGAGCAGATCGATGCTCTACGCACTAGTGGCATTCGGACAGCTATTTGGCTTACTGATGATCCTTATTACACTGACTTTACGGTCAAGATTGTGGCTCACTACGATTTTGTATTCACACTTGAACGTAATTGTATTGATTTCTATCGGGGACTTGGTTGCCCTGAGGTCCATTATCTTCCTTTTGCTGCTCACCTGGAGCATTACCGTCCTACTACAACACGTTCGTCAGTGAATCGGGAAGTTAGCTTTATTGGCTCCGCCTATTGGAACCGGGTGAACTTCTTCCGTGAGATTCTTCCTGATTTAATGAACTATAACACAGTGATTAACGGAATCTGGTGGGATCGTCTGCCTGAGGCCCCGCTCTACGGTGACCGTATTGAAATTGGCAAATGGATGTCCCCACAAGAGACGTCAGTAGCTTACAGCGGCTCCAAAATCGTCATTAACCTCCACCGCTCGCACATTGATGAAGTGGTTAATAACAATACGCTTTCGATTCCTGCCGTTTCTCCTAATCCGCGTACCTTTGAAATTGCAGCAACGGGCACGTTGCAATTAGTAGATGCTAGAGATGATATGGGATCTTTCTACAAACCGGATGAAGAAATTGTGACCTTTGCGAGTCCTCAGGAAATGATGGATAAGATCCGTTATTACTTAACCCATGAGGAGGAACGCCGGGCAATCGCGCTGCGTGCTTTTGAACGGACGCTCAAGGATCACACTTACGCAAAACGTATTTACCAGATGCTACAAGTAATCTACGGCTAGGCTTGGGTCTGAACTGGATATGGAAATGTGCGCTTAGCAGGGGACAGGTGTCGTGCCGGCATCTGTTCTTCCTCGATATACTGTAGAACCGGACCTCAGCATACGCCTGCAACCTGATGAAAAGAAGCTGATGGAGCGGCTTGGATAGCTGAACGGAGGCAAAGGTGGGTTATGGGCTGAGAGGGCGAGGCTCGGGCTAAGCGAATGCTTCCGAAGCGAGTTTTATTGCGAAGTAAGAAACTTGAGCAACGCTTCGTAAAACTAAGCGGATGCTTTCGAAGCGAGTTTTACTGCGAAGTAAGAAACTTGAGCAACGCTTCGTAAAACTAAGCGAATGCTTCCGAAGCGAGTTTTACTGCGAAGTAAGAAACTTGAGCAACGCTTCGTAAAACTAAGCGAATGCTTCCGAAGCGAGTTTTACTGCGAAGTAAGAAACTTGAGCAACGCTTCGTAAAACTTTTAGGGAGGTGAATGGCTGCTCCAGGCCCTCGTTAGGGAGCGCCGAAACGCCATGGCTGATAAAGCTACAATCGTCCTCTTTTCACATGTATCTAATACACGCAGTATTACCGGAGCGGAGAAGCTGTTGTTGTTTTTCGCTCAGGAGCTTTCTCCGTACTTTAATTGTATTCTCGTTGCACCACAGGACGGCAAGCTGACTGCTCAGGCTCGAAGCTTCGGAATAAGTGTACAGTTGCTCTCGATTCCTCTTTTATATGGAATGTACACTCCTTATGCAGGGCTCGAGGCAGATGCTCGTAAATTCCAGGAAAGCAGGGAGTACCACGAGTTAACAGACTGGCTGACCTCTCTGCGCCCGGCGTTTATTATTACAAGTACCTGTGTCCATGCTTTGCCAGCAATGGCTGCCAAGTCA
Organism: Paenibacillus sp. FSL R5-0475; assembly: GCF_038004585.1. Taxonomy (NCBI): domain Bacteria; kingdom Bacillati; phylum Bacillota; class Bacilli; order Caryophanales; family Paenibacillaceae; genus Paenibacillus; species Paenibacillus sp. FSL R5-0475. Next base: position 4,321,876 of record NZ_JBBORK010000001.1, on the reverse strand, counting down.
CTGGGCATTCCGGTGGTATGGAAAATATCAGAGACGATAACAGACAATGAATATACACCCATTAGTGTAGGGCTGATTCATCGGAATAGTGATGAGATTCTGGCTATTTCACAAACGGCAGCAGCTTGCTTTCCAGAGGAAGTAAGAGCGGAGAAAGTGATTCAGCTTCCCCCTTCTTGGAATGACAAAGAGATGATGATTGAGGCTTGGAGCAAGCTTCGGGGCGAACGACGGCGAGAGCTAAAGATTAAACCGCAGGAGCAGCTGGTCGGTTATATTTCTTCCTTTATTAATAAGGAAAAAGGATTGGAACATTTTGTGAAAATGGCTGTGCTTGTGTACGCGGTCCATCCTAGTGCCAAATTTGTTGTCATAGGTTCAGCTGGTGACAAAAGCTACTATGATCGGTGTGTCCGCAAGGTAAAGCTCGAGGGTCTGTATACCCGATTTAAATTTGTTGGTTATGCTGAATGCCTTCCATCTGCTTATTGCGCTATGGATGTGCTGGTTGTTCCCAGCCTGATCCGCGAAGGCTTTGGAATGACCGCTTTGGAAGGAATGGCTTTTGGAAAGCCTGTGGTCGCTTACGACTCCGGGGGCTTGCGGGAAATCCTGCACTCAGCAGGCTGCGGCGAAAATCTCGTGCCCGCGTCGGACATTTCCGCGCTGGCCGAAAGAGTCAACGTTATGCTGGCGCAGCCGGGACTGGCGATAACCATAGGCGCCCAAGCGCGGGAGCGAGTCGACGCCGTTTATGGTCCGGCGGCTTATCGGAGCCGCCTGCAGGGTCTTGCGGAGATGTGGAGCCTCCGCTATTGCAGCGCACCACCGGTGCGCGAGGCTGACAGCGTGGTGGAACCACCCGCTGTCCTGCCTGAATTGCCCGCTGCGTCGCCGGCTTTGCCGCGAAGCAAGGGCCTGCCGAGCCGCGTCGCCCGCAAGCGACGCGGCAAAGCCCGGGCGCGCCGGCGAAGCGGGCGCCCGTTGGTTTTACGCCGCGCTGCTCGCAAGCGGCGTAAGGGTTCTGCCCGGCGGCGGAGCACCGTCGGGGGCAAGCGCCGCCGAGCCCGCCGGGGTGGGCGGCGGCGCGCTGCGTAAGTGCCTCGCTTGCCGCGAAGGTGGCAAGCTGAGCGGAAAGAGGGGCATTTATGCTCCAGATTATCGCGAATTCGGCTAAAAGAGCGAAAAGAGGGGTATAAATGCCCCAGATTATCGCGAATTCGGCTAAACGTGCAAAAAGAGGGGTATAAATGCCCCAGATTGTCGCGAATTCGGCTAAACGTGCAAAAAGAGGGGTATAAATGCCCCAGATTGTCGCGAATCCGGCTAAACGAGCGAAAAGAAGGGTATAAATGCCCCAGATTGCCGCGAATTCGGCTAAAAGAGCGAAAAGATCGGTATAAATCCCGCAAATTGTCGCGATTCGAGCCGGAACCGCCAAATGAACGGTATAAATCCCGCAGATTGTCGCGATTCCAGCCGGAACCGCCAAATGAGCGGTATAAATCCCGCAAATTGCCGCGATTCGAGCCGGAACCGTCAAATGAACGGTATAAATCCCGCAGATTGTCGCGATTCCAGCCGGAACCGCCAAAAGAGCGGTATAAATGCCCCAGATTGTCTCAATCTGCTATTCTACCAATCCTGCTAAAAGCCCAACCCGCGCTTCTAGCAGTCTCAGTCCACCCGACTGAGCCAAGTCAGACTATCATCAAACAGGCAGGGGAGTGAACTCATGAAGATCATGACGATTTTAGGCACGAGGCCTGAAATCATCCGCCTCAGTGTTATCATTCCGCTTCTCGACGAACATGCTGAGCGGCACATCCTGGTGCATACCGGCCAGAACTTCACCGCCAGTCTCAGCGGCATTTTCTTTGCAGAGCTGGGACTGCGGGCGCCGGATTATGTGCTGCAGGATAAGCAAGCGGGACTCGGCGGCCAGCTTGCCGCCATGTTCGGAGGACTAGAGAGCATTTTACAGAAAGAACAGCCAGACCGTGTCTTGCTTCTGGGGGATACGAATAGCGCCTTATGCGCGATTTTGGCCGAACGAATGGGTATTCCGGTGGTGCATATGGAGGCAGGCAACCGCTGCTATGACCTAAAAGTGCCCGAAGAGAAAAACCGCCGTGTCATAGATGCCGTTTCGACCATTAATATGCCATATACACAGCAGAGCAAAAGACACCTAATCAGCGAAGGCTTCCCAAGCAGACGTATTGTGTTAACAGGAAATCCGATTCATGAGGTCATGACTCATTTTGAATCGAAAATCCAGGCTAGCAGCATTCTGGAGCAGCTGAATCTTACCTCAGGGCAGTATTTCCTTGTAACAGCACATCGTGCAGAGAATGTAGATGATCCAGAGTCCCTTGTACAAATTATGTCAGGTCTTAACGCAGTGGCTGAGCATTTTGGAATTCGTTTAATATGCAGCATTCATCCTCGCACTCGCTCCAAACTAACTGAGCAATTTTCTCTTCCAATGAACCCTCTCGTTGAATTTCATGAGCCCTTCGGATTTTTTGATTTTGTTTATTTGGAACAGCACGCCTTGTGTGCCATCACCGACAGTGGGACCGTACAGGAGGAATGCTGCTTGATGAAAGTACCAACCGTTACGATTCGCAGAACAACAGAGCGTCCCGAAACGGTAGATTGCGGAAGTAACGTGGTGTCAGGTGTTGACCAGAAAAGTATTCTACGTAGCGTCAAGCTGATGGCGGCGCTCCGCCCCGATTGGGAGGCTCCGGAAGGTTACTTGACTCCGGATGTTTCGGTAAAGGTAGTTAAATTTTTGCTTGGAGGGAACCTGCATGTTCAATAATAAACGGATTGTGGTCACAGGCGGCACCGGTTCCTGGGGGCATGAGCTGATTAGGCAACTTCTGCCGCAAAATCCTAAGGAAATCATCGTATTCTCCCGCAGTGAGTCCGCTCAGGTGGCGATGAGCCGGGAGTTCGAGGATCAACGACTCAGCTTTATCATTGGCGATATCCGTGACAAGGATGCGCTGGTCGCCGCGTGCCGTGGCGTTGATTATATCTTCCATTTGGCGGCGCTCAAACATGTTCCGGTCTGTGAGGATCAGCCGTATGAAGCGCTCAAAACCAATGTTGTTGGCACTCAGAATGTAATCGAAGCAGCCATTGTGAATGGCGTCGAGAAGGCCATTTACATCTCAACGGATAAGGCTGCAAACCCGTCGAACTTCTATGGAATGACCAAAGCGATTGGGGAAAAATTGTTCGTCTATGCCAATCTAATTGGCTCAAACACCCGTTTTGTAACCGTACGTGGAGGTAATGTGCTCGGAACGAACGGCAGCGTCGTACATTTGTTCATGAAGCAGATCAAGGACAAGGGACAGGTACGTATTACCGATATGAAAATGACCCGCTTCTTTTTCACACTACGCGATGCGATTACGTTGTTATTTAAAGCTTCTGAGGTTAGCTTAGGTGGAGAAATCTTTGTCATGACGATGCCTACTTGCCGGATTATCGACCTGGCTGAGGTGTTAATCGAGGCCTCTGGAGAGCCGAATGTAAGTATTATCGAGACCGGAATTCGTCCGGGGGAGAAAATACACGAGATTCTAATGAGCGATTTCGAAAGCTTAACAACCGTTGTCTACGATGAACAGTATCTAGTGATTCTCCCTACGCTGAACATGCCAGAGTTAAAGGCACATTATAGCGCTTATCCTCATGTCTCTTTTAATAGTTTCAGCTCCGAGACGAATCTAATGGATCAGGAAGAGATCAAAAGCATCTTGATTCGAGGAGGTTTCCTGCAATGAAGCTGCTTATCCTTGGTGGAAACGGTATGGCGGGGCATATGCTGGCGGATTATTTCCGCCGCCAGGGCAAGCATCACGTCTTCCATACAACCCGGGATAAGAGCGATCTTGGCGGGCTGTATGTAGATGCGAACGATATAGCCGGAGTAGAGAAGCTGGTCGATATCGTCTCCCCTCATTGCATCATTAACGCGATGGGGGTACTCAATCAATTCGCAGAACGTGACAAAATAGGGGCTTACCACGTGAATGGCTTTCTTCCTCACCACTTGTGGCGGATGGCGGAAGCTGTTCATGCAAGACTTATTCATATCAGTACCGACTGCGTGTTTGAAGGAACACGCGGGGGGTACACAGAAGAGGATGTTCCTGATGGAACCTCTGCCTATGCGATTTCGAAAAGTCTTGGCGAGGTGCGGCAACCTGGGCATCTTACGATCCGGACTTCGATTATTGGTCCGGAAATCCGCCCAGACGGCATTGGTTTGATGGATTGGTTTCTGGCACAGCGTGGTCAAGTGTCAGGATACCGCCGGGTGATGTGGAACGGAGTCACTACACTCCAATTAGCTAAGGCAATGGATACGCTGCTGGATTCCACGGTATCGGGGCTGATCCATTTAGCACATCCGAAGCCGGTAAGTAAGTATGAGCTGCTTCAGCATATTCAGGCTGCTTTTCATAAAGAGGATGTGGAAATCATCCCTGAGGATGAACATGTTCAAGATCGAACATTAGTGAATACAAGAACGGATGTTGATTTGCCGTTGCCTTCGTACCCATTGATGCTGCAAGAACTGGCTGACTGGATGAAACAGTCAGAGATGTCCCCATGAAAGGTCAAAAACTACTGATTACCGGGGCTGCCGGATTCACCGGTCGACATGCTGTTCATTTGTTCTTGGCAGGAGGCGCTGAGGTTACCGCTGTGGTGCGTCCGCCATCCACAGCGGGTGCCCTTCCTTCCGCTTTGTTTCCAGAAGGAGTGAAGGTTTATTACTGTGATTTAAGCAATCGGAAGGCTGTAGCTGAGATGATCAAGGAAACTGCACCGGAGGCTGTCCTTCATTTGGCAGGAAACAACTCGGTGCCCGAGTCTTGGCGTAACCCTTTGCTCTTTATGGAGACGAATGTGATGGCAACGTTATATTTGCTAGAAGCCATGCGAAGTCTACCTACCAGTCGAATTCTTGTAGTAGGCTCGCGACTTAAATTCAAACCGGGTGTGGTGGCAGGACCCCTACACCCATATAGCCTAAGCAAAACAATAGAAGAACTGGTGTCTCTGGCTTGGGGGACGCTGTTTAAACAGCCCGTTCTGCTGGCTGAGCCCTGCAACCTAATCGGTCCCGGTCCTTCTACTGGTTTCTGCTCTTTATTGGCACAGCATATTGTTCGTAGTGAAGTACATGTAGGCGAAGAAATCCCTCCCTTTAAACTATCATCTCGCTATGCATTACGTGATTTTTTGGATGTACGCGATGCTGTAAGAGCTTATGACTTTATATTGCGCGAAGGTACTAATGGAACCATTTATCAAATCGACTCAGGGACACAACGGCAACTTGGGGATATTGCGGAGCAACTGATAAGCCGCTCCAGTGCTTCAATTTCGATGGACTGGGGACCAGCACAAGCTGCTCTCTCTATTCCGGTTAACGGAGTGGCGGGGGATAAACTAATAACTTCAGATGCCTTTGCAACACCTGAAGACAATGTATCTTCACTGGGCTGGAAGCCGGGAATTGAGTTTGGTCAGTCCTTAACAGATATTTTGGACTATTGCCGCGTGAACTGGGAAGGACGGATGTTATGAGACCGAAAGTATCGGTAGTGATTCCTTTTTATAACTGCCCTTATATAGAGCATGCTTTGCAAAGTGTGCTTTCACAGTCTTGGGAGCCATACGAGATCATCGTCGTCGATGATGGCTCGACTGTTCATACAGATTTGATCAGACCGTATTTTCCACGAATTCATTATTTGGGAAAAAGTAACGGAGGGACTGCCACCGCACTGAATCACGGCATTTTGCATGCAAGCGGAGACTATGTGGCCTGGCTCAGCTCAGATGATTTATTCTACCGAGACAAAATCAATAATCAGGTGCTGTTCATGGAGCAGAACAACCTGTTCATCTCTTATACCAACTTCAATTTTATTAACGCTCAATCTCAACTAGTTCAGATGAACGCATCGCTATTGTTTCCTAGTCACCTCGATTATTTACGTTGTTTTTTACAGGGGAACCCTATTAATGGCTGCACGGTGATGTTCAAACGAGAGGTATTTGGAGCGATTGGGCTATTTGATGAATCACTTCCCTATACACATGACTATGATTTATGGTACCGCGCGATTCTGAACGGGTATGCACCTGTGATGCTGAATCAGTCACTCACCGCTTACCGTAATCATGAAGGGATGGGGACGCTTAAGTATTACGATGTCATTATGGCAGAGGCAGCTGCAACCAACGCTCGCTACAAGGGTCCGCTCCAACACTTGATCACTTCGATGGGGGGGTAAGAAGGTTATGTACCGGGAAATTGAAGTGAATGACTTTCTACCAATCTTATTGGAGCAGTTGAAATTCTGTGAAAGTATACTGGATATCGGCAGTGGCACCGGTACTCTGCTTGAACGGTATGAAGCCGCAGTCGTCCTAGGACTAGAAATTCACAGACCTTACCTACTGCATCGTGAATATAAATCACCTCACATTATTCCAGTGCATGGTGATGCTAGTCATATGGATAAATTATTTCTTCCTAAGACGTTCTCGGCAGTCACTTTTATCGATTCCATAGAACACTTTGAAAGGAAGGAAGGACAGAGATTACTCGGGATGGCCGAGAGAATCGCCTATAATCGTGTAGTCGTGTTTACACCTCGGGGTTTTTTTCCGCAGGAGGGAACGGACCATTATCACTTGCAAGGAGAACATTATCAAAAGCATCGGAGCGGATGGGAGCCGGTGGACTTTATGGAGCTGGGATATGCTGTAACTGTACTTAAAGGCTTTCATCATGCTCAAAATCCATCGTTTCGTGAGGCGTATGGTGAAGGCCATGCTCCGGTAGATGCCTTATTGGCTTGCAAAACAGTATAAAGAGCGAGCTTCAGGTGAAGGAGGTGAGCGCATGAGTGAAGAACCTAAAGTGTCGGTGATCATTCCTTTTTATAACTGTCCATATGTGGATCTCGCCATCCAAAGCGTCTTGGAACAAAGTTATTCGAACATAGAGATCATTGTAATCGATGATGGATCTACTCTTTGGATGGAGAAGCTTGAGCCCTTCAAGGATAAGATTATTTATATACGAAAAAGCAATGGAGGAACCGCCTCCGCACTAAACAGAGGGATAGGAGTTGCTACCGGAACTTATTTTTCCTGGCTAAGTGCTGACGATTTATTTCATCCAAATAAAATCAATCACCAGATGCAAATGCTCAAGAGCACAGATACTTTGTTTAATTATACAGCCTATTATTATGTAAACGAGCAGGGTGGGCGGATTTCAGAGACGATAAGTATGATTTTTGACAGCAGGGCACAGTTTATTGAGACCATGATGTTAGGCTGTCCGGTGAATGGAAGTACGGTTCTTCTCCATATGGATATCTTCCGCACAGTAGGGAAATTTAATGAGAAATTGTTGTATACACAAGATTATGATCTATGGCTGCGTATTTTGCCGTATTATACATGGTCTTATATAGAGGAACCGCTGCTTGATTACCGAGTTCATAACGAAATGGGCTCAGTGATTCACAAAGAGGAGCAGAAAAAGGAGATTGAGCAGGTACAAGCAAGACATCGCCGGGTTCTATCACGCTTGTTGCAAAAGGAGAGAGGGAAATGAAATTAATATTTCCTGTTCTAACTCTAACTAGGGGCGGGGCGCAGCGTATGCTCACGGAGCTGGCTAATCGTCTGACAGAAATGGGTCATGAAGTGACGATCCTCTTACCCAGTGATGGTGTCGTAGAATACGAGATGAAATGTAAACTGATCTATGCAAAAGAAGGAGAACTGGCAGCAAGCGATTTTCCTGCAGGAGATGTGATTATCTCCAACTTCTATACCACAGTCGAGGTCTCACAGCGGGCAAGTGAAGAGGGGAAAGGCATTCATGTTCGATTGGCGCTTTGTTATGAGCCTACCTTTTTACCTGACAATAGCCGTTCTTTTTCATCGTATAATATTGCATCCAACCTACTGGTTCTATCACACTGGCAACAGGGAGTTGTCCAGATGAACCATGGGATTAAAGGGAGAATCGTACCGATCGGGGTAGGTCCTGTTTTTAAAAATACGAAAATCCGTGATCGTAATAAAAGGCTGGTAATTTCCGCGATTATGCGCAAACCAGAGGGCGGATTCTCAGCTCACCGTGAGCAGGATTATTTACTTCAGCAATTAAACAAGGTTAAAGCCCACCATCCAGAGGTTGAAATATATTTAATTTCTCCTCCCGGAGAACAAGCGGAATCTGCAACGCTACAAGCCCTAGTGAACGACGAACGTTACCAAATAAGAACTCCAGCGAATGATACAGAACTTTGTTTCCACTATAGTGAGAGCGACATTTTTGTAAGTTCGAGTACGTATGATACGGGTTCGTTACCAGGGATCGAGGCTATGCGTTGTGGTGCAGCGCTGGTTACGGTTTACGCCGGTGGGAATAAGGAATATTGTACACATGGTCATAACTGTTTAATGTCCTACCGATTTCAGAATCGGCTTGCAGATGACATTATAACCTTAATCAGAGACCCGTCTTTACGCCAACGATTGGCTCGTAAGGGGGAAGAGGTTTCACAGGATTTCACTTGGGAAAAAAGTACAAGAATATTTCAAAATATGTTATTTGAGATTGTATCAAGAGATCCATCTTAGTATGTCCCAAAATTATCAAAGAACCTTCAAATCCACAAAAAAAGTGGTTTGAAGGTTCTTTTGCAGTTAGAAGATGGCAAAGGAGTTCATCATCTCACGAAAAGACTGCGCATATTTTTCCGTACCGTAACGTGAAACCATATAATTTCTTCCTTGCTGGCGGAGTGCATTTCGCATTGGCATATTGTTCATTAGCTCTAGCCCTTCATTGACGGCCATTTGTATGTTGCCAAGAGGATAAAATTTACCGGAAATATTATGCACAATAAAAGATCTAACGCCGTCGGAATCCGTGCTAAGCACGGGACAAGTGCAGCAAATGGCTTCGGCAACAGCATATCCAAATCCCTCTGTAACCGAGGTGGATAACAGAAACCCTCCAGAATTGGCTATGGAGGAATAATAAATCGGCATCACATGATTTGGAATATTGGTAAAGGTGCTCAGACGGTCGTTCAGACCTAAGGTCTGCAATTCTTCTTGGAAGAGCTGCTTTTGATCCTCTGTGGCTAATTCAGGATCATGAAACATCCATAAATGAATGTTTGGTTTGTGAAGGCGAATTTGATGGGCGATTCTCAAATATTCCCGCCAATTTTTGTTGCTTTCCAGACGTCCGACCCAAGCAATGACCGGATTAGCCGGAGGCTCAGCAGGGATGTGCTGAAAGGACTGAACATCAACAATATTGGAAATGACATACCGATGCAGCCATGGACAGATTTCAATAAACAGCTCCAGTAAATGATCCGTTGGTGGGATTAGGACAGCGTTACAGTAGGAGCGGAAATAAGGAATAGCGTCTTTGATTAGATCTTCCGCATGACTCCGTTTTCCAAGACCTTGAGATTCGTATATCAAAATACCGCCATAACCGAGCTCACGCAGACGCTTAAGCAATAAATAATCGGATGTAACAATAATGGCATCATAGTTATGCGTCTCAAGTACTTCTTTGATCTCCTCATCTATAGAGGAAATGAAGACCGGAAAGTTAGCCTTATTCTGGCTTCCTGAACCAGGCATTAGATATAAAACATGACATTCGATCCCATTACGCTGGAGACTCTCGCACCGCAGTTTATTTAAAGTCTCCACCCCGCCACTCGGTATATAAAACGTGAATAAAACTTTCATGCACGTGCCTCCTGACTTTTGCGGAGCAATACCGACTAGTTGAAATACGGCTTACTGTTTATAAGATACGCCGATGTGCATTCGCAGGTGACGGTAAACAGACATAGTTCCAAATCCTTTCAGGATAGCTTGTTCTTCGGAAGGTCATGCTAACGACTGTTACGCTGCACACATACAACAATAGAGATGGAGGATGAATTCATGATGCGATCCAAGATCAGCATGTCAGTCTCAGCCGCATTACTTCTAGGCTTGGTGAGTATTACAGGGTGTGGGACGAACACGGCAGAAAAGACTAATGTGCAAACTAATAGTGTCCGGGGGGTAAATGACGGACGTATCGGTGTAAACTCCGTGCGCGGAGGAACAATGGGTACGCATAATATTACAAAAATGGAGGTCAGTCAGGAGCTTGCTGATCGTATTGCTGCTATGCCTGAAGTTCGCACTGCGAACGTAATGCTTGCAGGTAAAAATGCGTATGTCGCCGTAACGTTACATGATACAACTACTGGTCTTCGGGCCAAAGGTACTACATCTTATCGAGCCAAATCGTCTACAGTTCCTCACAATTATGGACCGACTGGAGTAATGTCGGGTACAGGAAGAGTGAAAATAGGACGCGATGGAATGAATGATACAGGGGCCGTAACGAATGGAACGAACGGAGCTCTGAGAGGCACTGTGAATACAGTCCCTGGTACAACAAGCACTGGACCTGCAACACTTGGCATGGGTACTCACAGAAATGGAACAACCGGAATGGGAAGTCTGGGAACAGGTACAGGTACAGGAACGACTGGGACAAGAACCCATACTTATAATAATGGACCTCTGCTGAATAGCAACGGTTCGAAACATGATGTCAATATGGGAATGGGTATTGGTAACGGAATGGGCATGGGAACCAGAAATACAACCGGAACCGGGACAGGAATGACAGATGGTTTGGGGACTGGAATGGGCATTCGCAGTACCACTCCAAACTACACCAATAGTACGCATGGAACGAATTACAGAAGTAATTCGACACACATGAACAGTACTCATTCGACTCACATGAACAATACAAATAACACTATGAATATGAAAGAAACAGATACAGTAACTAAAGAAATTAAAGCGAAAATCGCTGCTGAAGTTAAAAAACATGATGCAACAATTAAGGATGTATATGTATCAGCAAACCCAGACTTTGTAGAGCGTGTTAACGTTTATGCAGAAGAGGCCCGTGCGGGTCATCCGATCAAGGGTTTTGTGGATGAATTCCGAACGATGGTTGAACGAATTTTCCCGACGCGTAATTATTAATCAATAGTTCGATTTTATAAACCAAAAAAAGCAACAGTCCTCACCTTTGTGGCGAGAATTGTTGCTTTTTTATTATATTACCACCTTATTAAATGGTAATTTGGCGGCCGCCAATCCATACGCCTCGCAAATTCAATTCAGCGTCAAGACGCAGGATATCACCACGTTTTCCGGCTTCCAAGGTACCGATGGAACGCTCCATTCCAATCGATATCGCCGGAGTAAGGCTTGCAGCACGGGAGGCTTCTTCTAAGCTGAGCCCTACTTCTTGTATGAGATAACGGAAGCCACGAATCATTGTAAGTGTACTACCCGCCAATGCGGCAGGATTATCTTTAAGTGTGGCGATGCCATCTTGAACCAGCACAGGTAAATCACCGATTGTATATTCACCATCACTAAGACCAGTAGCAGACATGGCATCTGTAATTAATAACAAATTGTTATCTTTTTTTAGATTAGCCACTAGAGAAATCGCTGCAGGATGAACATGTATGCCATCGGCGATGATCTCCGCACGTATGCGTTTATCGAATAGTACAGCACCAGCAGTTCCAGGCTTGCGGTGATGTAGCGGTGTCATTGCATTAAACATATGCACGGCTTGATTTAACCCGGCATCTGCCGCGGCAATAACCTCTTCAAAGGAAGCATCGGTGTGACCGAGAGCAGCGGTAATACCATGCTTACGGAGCCAGAGGATAGCTTCTAGTGCACCTTCGCGTTCCGGAGCCAAGGTGACTTGCCGGATCATGCCCGGATAATCATTCTCCCATTGTTCCAGCCACTCAATATTGGCAAGAACAATATGCTCAGGGTTTTGTGCACCGGACCATTTTGGGCTGATGAACGGTCCTTCCAAATGCATGCCCGCGATTTGTGTGTATGGCATCTCAGTGGCGCGATATGCGTTTATTTCAGCAAATACTTGGTCAATGGCTGGCTTAGAGGCAGTCATAGTCGTAGCCAGCATGGTAGTTGTGCCTTGGGAGCTGTGAAATTTAGTGATGGTATTTAAAGATTCAGCATCACTATACATAAAGTCGTGGCCAGCTCCACCATGAACATGCACATCTACAAATCCAGGGATGAGCAGGTCTTCCGAAGCTTGACCATCAGCTGGCCAGTGCGCGTAAGCCTCTGGAAGCCATGCTGCCTCGCCGGCATAATGAATTTGCTCACCTGATACGGCAATCACGCCATGCTCAATTAATCCTTGGGGAGTCAGAACCTTACCAAACAGTAATTTTCCTGGTTCTTTATTTATTTCAGCCATTTTCCTGCTCCTTCATCTACAAGGACGATTACATTCGGATGGCTCTGCAGTAAAGATGCAGGGCATTGGGTAGTAATCGGACCTTCAACGGCATTCCGGATGGCTTCAGCTTTGCCAGCACCGCGTACTAACAATAGAATCTGGCGAGCTTTGAGAATGCCTCCGATGCCCATGGTTATTGCTTGCCGAGGTACATCGTCCAAAGAGTCGAAGAATCTGGCATTTGCTTCCCGTGTGTCTTCAAGCAAATCAACGACATGGGTTTTGCTGCTCAGATTGGTATCTGGTTCATTGAAACCGATATGACCGTTGCTTCCAATCCCGAGGATCTGCAAGTCAACCGGTCCGTTCTCTTCCAGCATTTTGTCGTATGCGAGGCACTCCGCTTCCATATCTGCTGCATTGCCGTTAGGGATATGTGTCTGTCCTGGATCAATATCAATATGATTGAATAATTGCTCGTTCATGAAACTGCGATAGCTCTGCGGGTGATCAACAGGCAATCCGATATACTCATCCAAATTGAAGGAAGTGGCTTTCGAGAAGCTTACAAGTCCTTTTTGGTGCATTTCAACCAATTTGGCATAAACACCAACTGGGGAACTTCCGGTCGCTAGACCGAGCACCGCTTTTGGATTGCTTTGAAGCAGGCTGGCGATAAGATTCGCACCCGTTTGTACAAAATCTTCATCACTATTGAACTTAAGAATATTCATTAAGATTGACCTCCTCGTTTGTTTCGGTAATGTTGGACATTCAAATAAGATTGCTCCAGTCTAGGAATAAAATCCCCAAAACGGGTGCTGACCATTCCAGTAAACAAAATATCAATGATGTGTAGCTGGGCAATACGTGAAGCCATATCTCCTCGGCGCATTCCTTTTTCCAGAGAAGAGGAGAAGAGTGGAATATCAGCCAGAGTTGCCAAGGTGCTGCTGCCGTAAGAGGTTAGAGCGATGGTGCTTGCTCCGCTGGCTTTGGCACAAGTTAAAGCATCAATGGTCTCTGGGGTTTCTCCGGAATACGATACTGCGAATACGACATCGCCTTCAGATAGCGAAGAGGCAGATGTAATCTGCATATGGGAATCAGCGAAAGCGGTGCAATTCACGCCAATGCGGATCAGCTTCTGATAGAAATCTTGTGCGACAATGGAGGAAGTCGCCATCCCGTAAAGATCCACTCGCCGTGCTTGGCACAATAAATTAACGGCTGCTTGTAATCGTTCCAGATCTAGGAGTGAAGTAGTATCCCGAATGGATGTCAGATGGTTCGTTTGCATCGCTTCCACAATTACGGAAAGCGGGTTACCTGCAACGATATCTTGATAAGAAGAACCGCCATCTTGAGGCGCTGCATCGCTATGAGCAATTTCAGCCGCCAGCTTTACTTTGAAATCTGGGAAGCCTTTAAAATGTAGAACCTTACAAAAACGTGTGATAGTAGCAGGACTAATACCGCATTGCTCCGCGAGTTCTGTGATGCCCATATGAACGATTTCACCTGGTGATGACAGGATCCGTTCCGCCAGCTTGCGCTCCATTTGAGACAGCTTGGACTTTTCATGCTCAAGTGCATATAAAATTGGGGACATCAATCCACCTCGACTTCTAATGTAGCTTTTTAAAATTATTTTTAAAATTACTTCTTGAAATAAGAAAATTATTTTCATACTCAGAATAAAACAAAATCTATCCGGATGCAAGGGGTAAAAATGAATACAATAAGGATAATATGCGAGAATTATTAGTCTCTCTTCTATTTAAATAAAAACGGCCCACTCACAGAAGACAGCGAGGTGGACCGTTTTTGAACAATACCTGAAACGTGCTATACCGTAGAACGTTCAATAATACGATACTCAAGCTTACGGTGTACAGGATGACTATCATTATTTTGGATCTGACCATAGATGATCCGAAAAGCTGTAACGCCCATTTCGGGTAACTGGTTATCTATAGTGGTTAGACCTAAAAGTCGTCCGATCGGCTGGTCGTCAAATCCGATGACGGCCAGATCCTCAGGAATACGGATACCGTTCTTCCACGCTTCGATGATTAGACCGGCTGCCACATGATCGCCTGAAATAATTAGGGCATTAGGCCGGTTCTTCATTTTCAGCAGTTGGTGCAGTACACGTCCACCGTCCTCTTCATTCATACAGTTATACATCATCCATTCTTCCTGAAAAGGCTGGCCTGTAGCGGCTAGAAAGTCACTAAAGGCAATTTGCCGGATAGAACTACTGCTGCCATGTTGTCTGCCTTCACAGTAACCTATCTGTTCATACCCCTTATCATGCAAGTACTGCAGGCCGGAGCGAAAAGCGGAATAATGTTCGATATACACAGAAGAGAAGCGGCGTTCACCTCTATCTTGGCAGATGACTATCGGGCCATATGCTGTATATTCATCCATGACTTCTGAGCTCATTCTCGTAGATACAATTACCACGCCATCAATTTCTTTGTTGCGCAGCATCTCCAGTACCTTGAGTTCTTCTTCATGGCGGTAATCGGTCTGGCACAGAATCAAGCGGTATTGCGCTAGCAACGCTTCTTGGGCTAAGCCTTCAATAATTACAGAAAAATAAAAAAGGTTGATATTAGGGATAATAACGGCAATGGCGTGGGTACGGCCGGTAATTAGATGCACGGCATTCATATTACGCGTGTAGTTTAACTTTTCAATCGTATTTAAAACAGCGGTTCGTTTGGTTTCACTTACATAAGGATGATTATTGAGTACTCGCGAGACCGTTGTCACGGAAACACCAGCCATACGGGCGATTTCTTTTATATTAGCCATTCGAGAACAACAGCCTCCCTTTGGTGCTTGTGTGTAGTGTCTAGTCTTTTTATTCTATCATATCGTCCGTAAATTACTTTGCAAATAAAAAGCTTGCTATGGAATCCATTTCATAAATTAGACTGTAGTTGCAAGAGATTACCGGACTAAACCGGCGTAACCTAACGGGCGTGACGGACCGGTACATCTAGTTTCATTTCTAATGTAAAGGTCCGAGGATCGGCTTCATTTAAAATCTACAAAAAACGGTTGTCATCGTTAAAAGATGACAACCGTTTTTTTTCTTTGTAGCTATACAGTTTGTGACGCTTTTGGTGCTCTATTGCGCAGCATCTCCCACACAATGAACGCAATGACAAGCAACTGAGGCACTAAAGTTTCCCAAGTTGGATACATCCCGAGCCAGCTAATAGAAGGTAATCCATCCTGTACATGTGCGGGTAGTTTCCCTGCGACTTGAAGGGAGTGAATGCTCTCTCCAAGAAAGCGGAATACTAAATAGTAAATAAGAAGTGTAGCTGTACGGAAGAAGGCAGCAATCGGCAATTTCGCACTTAAGGCAATAATTGCGTAACCTACAATTGCTAGAATGACTAGAGCACTACCGATCCCTAGCAGCAATTGAGACACTTTAATGGAAGGGGCCATCCCTACATAAAAAATGGTGGTTTCTGCTCCTTCACGTAAAATCGCAAGCGCTGCTACGGAGGACAAAGACCAGAGATTGCCCTTGGCTAATGCTCCATCCACTTGCCGTCCAACATAGTTGTTCCAATTTGCGGTATTTGATTTACTATGCAGCCAGCGTCCAATGGTAAGCATCATAATGACGGCTACAAGACCTGTGATGCCTTCAATCATCTCGCGTGCTCCACCAGATGCGGCGCGGGAAATGGTATAGGTGAGTAGAACGGCTAATGCGATACTCGCTACAAGTCCTACAGCTGCGCCAGACCAAATCCACTTCTGTGCTTTTGTGTTGCCATCACGTTTCAGGTAGGCCAGAAGGGCAGACAATACGAGGATCGCCTCCAGTCCTTCACGCAGAAGAATTAGCGCAGCATCCCAAGCATTATAGGTTGTCTCACCAGCCAAAGGAGTCAGCTCAGTGACCATATTATCCATGATCTTTAAGGCTTGATCTAGCTTAGGTGGATTAGAGAGCAGATAGCCAGTGACTGCTGCACTTTCGTTCTCAATATTGGTATAGACCGCTGGAGATGCGATCTGTACTTGTCCTTCAGCAGAGGGCCAATCTACGATGAATTGCTCCATGATATTAGCTGCTTCTGCGCTGTTGCCTGCTTTGGCAGTGGAAGAAGCTTTGTTGAGATGGCTGATCAGTCCTTCAATAGATGCTGGTTTACCAGAAGTATCCCCAGCATCTATTGCTTTGCCTTCACTGTAATCAGCAAGCAGCTGATATAAGGCTTCTGCTTCTGATTTCGCCGACTCCTCGCGGAGCGGTTCTGCCTGCAGCGCAATGCGCAGCAGGCTGATCTTCGTCTCCAGCAAGCTGTAGACGGCGGAATTGTCGGCCCGGATGTTGCGCTCTGCCGGCTTCCATCCGCTGCCGATGTCGCGGTACGCTGCCGCTGCCGCGCTCCAGTCGGCGCTGCGCACCGCATCCCGCGTGCGCTCCGCCGCGGGCAACAGCTTCGCCGCCGTCTCCTGGCCGGCGGCTCCAGTGTCACCGCCGTCCGTGCCGGAGGCGGCGGTGACATACGCATCCACGCTTCTTGCGAGCGTGGACAGTGCAGCTTTGGCGGGCGCACCATCGCCCGCCGCAAGGGCCGCCGCCGCGTCTGCAAGCGCGGCGTCAACGGCGGCAGCCGGACCGGCAAGTGCCGGGTCCGGCGTGTTCTCGTTCGCGGTGCGCCACAGCGCAGCGAACGCTTCTACATCGGCGGCGGCCGCGTCCCAGCGGCTCTGGCCGGCTTCGACGAGCGCGCTGCCGACTGGCGGCAGCAGCTCGTCGACCGAGCCATCACCCTCCGCCCCCGCCGGGTTAGATAGCATCAGTATACATATGATGCTAAACAGAATCATTACGGCTGCCTTCGATAGCAGCCGTTTATTAAGAGAGTACATCGGGATAATCCCCTTTCAATAATGGACAGGAACATTCGATTGGAAAATTAGGCCTGGCTTAGCCTAAAAGTGCTTCCCCGATGTAGCCGCCTTGGCGAATACCTGGGAAGCAGGCAAATACCGCACTGCCTGTATGCGTCATATATTCGTTTAGCCGATCACTTTTCGAGAGGCGCTGCTGGATCGCAACAAATTGCTTCATTAAATCCCGTTGAAAGCTGATGAATAATAATCCTGCATCGAGTTGACCTGTTGCGATATCTAATCCGCTGGAAATGGAGTAAGAGCGGCGCAGCATTTTGACTGTGCCGTCACCATGCGCTAAGGCTGAATGTGAATCCGGCGGAATGACGGGCTTCCCGGAAGCATCAGCCGCTTTCAGATTCAGATCATCGAATTCATCCTTTGCACCGATAGGTGCTCCGCTATGACGATAACGGCCAAAGGTGGCTTCTTGATCGCTCAGAGAGGAACGGTCCCAGACCTCAATTCGGAAACGTACACGGCGAACTGCCATATAAGTGCCGCCGCTCATCCATGAAGGACCGTCACTGCTGCTGTTCCAGACCACTTCGTTCATTTCTGCTTCGTTCGTAGTATCTGGATTTCCTGTGCCGTCTTTGAAACCAAGAAGATTACGTGGCGTCGCTCCCTTAGGATCTGCTGTTCCTGTGCGCTGGAAGCCTTCCTGTGTCCAGCGGAGTACGGCTGTGCCACGGGCAATACGTGCCAGATTTCGGATGGCATGGAAGGCCACCTGCAGATCATCAGCACATGCTTGGACACAAATATCTCCACCACACCACTTAGGATCCAGGTTGTCTCCCGTAAATGCTGGAAGGTCGGCTAATAGGGTTGGACGCTTGGAAGATAAACCGAATCTGTTGTCAAAAAAAGAAGGGCCGACACCAAAGGTAAGCGTACAGCGTGAAGGGTTTAAACCATCTACTTCACCTGTATCGGAGGGTGGGAGATTAGGGTTGTCATTGACGTCGCCAATGAGGCTGCCAGTTGTAAGAGAAGCTGCGGCAGTTGTCCATGCTTGCATTAGTTTTTTTACATCGGATAGCTTCGTTGTGGTCAGATCAAAGGCTGCGAAGTAAATAAAATTTTGCGCAGGGGTTAGAATGCCGGCCTGATGACTCCCGTAAAAAGGAATGGAATCAGCATCGGAGGCTACTGTTGGCTCAGCTACGGCATTGCGCGCAGCCATAACTCCACCAACACCTCCACCACCTAATAATAGACCAAGGCTAGTGGCGCCAGTAAGCCGCAGCATATCGCGGCGGCTTAGTTTTTTATCTAATATAAGATTGCTCTTGGTTTCTCCATTGAGAGGGGCACCCTCTGCATTCACTGGTACTCCCGTAGATCTATTTTGCTTATTCATGATGATCACACTCCTAGAATAGTTCCCATGTTGGACAATGGCTCAGCCAAGGCATCCAAATTCTGACTCAACTTACGCACATCTTCTTCCTTCAGCTCTTCATAGGAAACATATCCATCTCCAGATTTGAAAGGAGCAAGCTCAGCTTGCAAGGCTGCAAACCGTTCACCAATCGTTTTTTCCAGCTCAGCATCTTTTTTCGCCAGTTCTGGCTTTAACAGCTCGTATATCTTTTGGGCACCTTCAACATTAGCGACGAAATCGTACAGATCTGTGTGGGAGTAACGTTCTTCCTCACCTGTTACTTTAGAAGAAGAAACCTCATTAAGCAGTTCTACAGCACCAGTAACGAGCAGATTGGCATCGATCTCTACGGTCTCTACTTTTGCACGTAGAAGCTGGGCATCTTTCAATAATTGGTCAGCAACTTCGGTCATATCTTTGGTTGTGTTATCCTGCCATAGTGCCTTTTCAAGCTTATGGAAGCCGCGCCATTCAGCTGCATCTACGTCATTCTCGCGGGCATCAATATTCGGATCCAAATCACCAAGTGCTTCTGCAATCGGCTCAATTCGCTCGTAATACATTCGGGCTGGCGCATAAAGTGCCTTTGCATCCTCAATCTTTGCTTCTTTAACTGCGTTCGTGAAATTTTCTGTTTGCTTTACAAATTCATCACATTGCTCGATGACATATGTACGATATTGTTCAACCGCTGATGTAAAGTCGGCAGTAGTTGCTGTAGTAGTATCAGATGTATTTGTTGCCTTGGTACTGTTAGCAGCAGCATTTGCAGAATTATTATTGCTAGTGTTGCTATTACTGTTATTTTTGTTACTGGCACACCCGGTAAATAGTATGGAGGCTGCAAGTAGACCTGCAGGCACGGCATATGTGAATTTCATTGAATGAAGCACCCCTTTTTTATATGTGAATGATAATCGTTATCATTTATGCTGGACTTATCATAAGTCCGTATACATTTACTGTCAATATAAAATTGTGATGTATTTCATAGTTATATTTTGCAAGATAAAAAAACTCCCTGGACTGGGAGTTGAGTTTGTAGAAATATATCTAATTACATCCGGGTATTAGCAAGTTAACACTTCGTTTGATTTGATCATTTTTTTTGCGCGAATGCAGCAGATATCGGACACAGCGGCCCTTAAAAGCAGCATTTTTCAAGATTTGGATCGCTATCGGACCTCATAGTCTCTATTAGCCTAAAAAACAATCAATATTACTCTCTTTCTTATAAATAGCTGCACTGGAGTCCGAAACCTAGCTTAAAATGCGAAAAATTTACTGATAACGTCATCTGGGACCGTAACCCTCTTAAGGAGATGATGAATACACTGTTGAAGCGGGCAGTCAACGACCAACAACACAAAACAGCGATTCTCCAATAATGGATGAATCGCTGCTATGTGCTGCTTACAATTTTTATTATTAACCGGGCCGTCTCATTTATAGGAAAAAACTACTTATTCGACAGCCCCATTCTGTGTCGTCTTTATTTTATTGTTCATTATGGGATTCATGTTCCGTAGTGGGATGATTTTTGAATACTTCTGCGGCTTCCTCAGCAGAAAATTCCGGTTCGAATTTACCAACTAGTGGCAATTTGTTTAATTTCGTAGTTTGTACCTCTGCCTTAGTAGGTTGATTATTTTTCGAGTTGCTCATACTTACACCTCCTTTTAATAAGAAACAACAAGTTGTAGTTTGCCCTGTAAGGAGATGATTCTATCCAAGAGATTTCAAGTTTTGCGGGTGAATGTCCTCACTAAAGCGGTGTAATAAGCTTCGGATGGTTAAGCCCATTTTGTAGTTATGACAGCACCATTAACTTCATCAATACATAATATGTTTTGACTGTATCCCTTTACCTTGTTATACCAAACAAACCCAGGGCAAGGAGGGGTGACACCATTGAAGGGGAACGAACACCACAGCAAATTTCTGTTGACTCATCGTGAGCGCGAAGTTTTCGAGCTTCTCGTGCAGGACAAAACGACTCGTGATATCGCTGGTTTATTATTTATCAGCGAAAAAACAGTTCGGAACCACATCTCCAATGTAATGCAAAAACTAAACGTTAAAGGCCGTTCACAAGCGGTTGTCGAGCTGATCAAGCTTGGGGAGCTGAAAATATAGCTGGCCATGTCTTCGGAAGTGACGCGTTTAAGCCTTCTCCACCTCTAGGGGTGAGGGAAGGTTTTTTGTAGTGTCCGGAATATTAGATTTGACTACATTTTATGGATTGACGGATATTGGGAATGGTTGTAAAATCATCTTAAAGTTAAAACCTTTAAACTTTTGAAATCATTTTGATACTTTCGATAAAGGTGAAGCTGACATTGAATGTTCGATTCTCAGTCAGGACGTAGTTGTGGCGTGAAGAGTTAGTCCTTTTTTATTTCACTAAAAGTTATAACGTTTAAACTATTGAACTTGGAGGCATAGAAGCTTAGATGAACATTCATGATGTAGCCAAAAAGTCGGGGCTCTCTGTAGTGACCGTATCCAGAGTTATTAATAATTCACCTTCTGTACGTGAAGGCAATAGGCGGAAAGTGCTGAGTGCTATGGAGGAATTAAATTATCAGCCCAATTCAGCGGCACGGAGTCTCGTGCGTGGCAAGACGGGAGTCATCGGTATGTCGATTACCAACTTTAACGACTCCTTCTATGACCGCGTGATTCGCGTGGTGAACCGGAAGCTGGCAGAACAAGGTTACTTCTTGGCCCTGTCGATAGCCGAGAATGAGGATGAAGGCGTTAACTTCCTGTTTCAGAAGGACCGCGTTGACGGGATTATCCTGTTATCTCCGCTTGAGGAAAAAGAATATGTGGAGGAGCTGAAAAGAAAAAATATTCCGTTTGTCTTGCTGGATAACCAGCTCCAGCATGAGGATGTTCCCAGTGTCGTCGTCGATAACTATCAAGGCGGGTATGAAGCTACCAAGCACTTGATTGGTCTTGGACACACCCAGATCGCCTATATCGGTGGCCCTTCGGTGTTCCTGAGTGTAGCAGAGCGCAAGCGGGGTTATGTACAGGCGCTGGATGAAGCGGGACTAACGCCTTTCGGCACGGAATATTGCGGATTTACGGTAAGTAGCGGTTATGAGGTGGCCAAGAGATGGATGCGTGAAGATAAGCTGCCGACAGCCATTTTTTCAGGAGACGATTTTATTGCTTTAGGTGTTGTTCAAGCCCTGCGTGAGGAGGGGATTTTGGTACCTCAGGATATCTCAGTGGTTGGCTTTGATGATCAGCAGTTCGTAGGTGAATTTTATCCCCGATTGACGACAGTCAGACAGCCTGAGGCGCAAATGGGCAGCATTGGTGTTGATTTGCTGATGAAATTAATCAATGGGGAGGTGATGCCAGCTGTTGTAACGAAGCTCGCTCCTCAGCTTCTCGTGCGTGAATCCACCGCATCTGTAAGGTTAACCTAAATATTAGGAGTGAAACGAACTGTGAAGTACTTTTTGGGAGTCGATGCAGGGGGCAGCAAAACCTACGCAATGATTGCAAATGAACAGGGAACGGTCATCGGTGTAGGCAAGGGAGGGAACGGGAATCATCAAAATAATCGTGAGCAGGCGGAGAACAGTTTGCAACAGGCTGTATCGGGAGCGATTATAGCGTCGGGGCTGACAAAGGATCAGATGGAGTATTCCTGGTTCGGTCTGGCTGGAGCGGACAGAGAATCCGATTTTCGAATTTTACGACCAATCATCAGCAGACTTGGCCTTCCCCGAACTGAGATTTCCTGCGATACCTGGATTGCCTTGCGATCAGGTACAGAGAGTAATTATGGCATCGTGCTGATCTGCGGCTCGGGAGTGAACTGCGCCGGTAAAAATCCGCGAGGCGTTACATACCAATGTGGTGGATTTGGCTATCGGTTCGGTGATTACGGCGGCGGCTATGATCTAAGTATTGAGGTATTCCGTAGCGTTCTTCGGGCGGATGATGGAAGAGAGAAAGAGACTGTCTTAAGCGAACGCTTAATTCATTTGCTGGGCTATTCCAGTGTTTCGGAGTTAAGGGAGGATTACCTGGATCATTCCAGAGACTTGCCTCCCCAGATTGCTGAGCTGCTGTTTCAAGCGGCAGATGAAGGAGACCAGGTTGCCACCCTACTGCTAACCAAGCAAGGGGATGAGCTCGGTTTGGCAGCGGTATCGACAATCCGCCATTTGGCTATGGAGGAGGATTCCTTTGACATCGTACTTGCAGGCAGCCTATTGACCAAGGGGGATCGCTCAGGCATCATCCGGCGGGCCATTGAACAGAGAGTGAAGCATTCGGCTCCAAATGGCACTTTAAGGATTCTAACCCGGGAACCGGTTGTAGGTGCGGTCATTTTGGCAATGGAAAGCAGCGGTGTGCGTGTGAATCAGGAGGTTCTTGATCGTCTATCACTGGGTAAGGAGGGGCTATTATTATGAAGGAGACTTTGAAGCTCGTTGTCATCGGAGCGGGTTCATCGTATACGCCTGAGCTTATTGAAGGCATCATCATGCATCATAAAGAGCTTCCCGTCCGCGAAGTATGGCTGGTGGATATTGAGGCGGGAAGGGAGAAGCTGCATACGATTGCGGAATTAAGCAAGCGTATGATTGCTGAGTCCGGACTACCGATTACCGTGACCCAGACGCTTGAGCGCAGGGAGGCCATCGCCGGAGCAGACTTTATCTGCACTCAAATCCGGGTAGGTATGCTGGAAGCGCGAAAATGGGACGAATTAATTCCGCTTCAATACGATGTCATCGGTCAGGAGACAACGGGTCCCGGAGGGATGATGAAAGGCTTGCGGACCATTCCGGTTATTCTGGATATTTGCAAGGACATCGAGGAGTTAGCTCCGGATGCCTGGTTGCTGAATTTTACGAATCCGGCCGGTATGGTAACTGAAGCTGTTCACAAATATTCATCGGTAAAAAGCGTAGGCCTGTGCAACTCGCCGATCGGTTTTCAAAAGTGGCTCTCTGAGTTCTTCGGACTTCCTATAGAGAAGATCTATGCGGAGTTTGTCGGTATCAACCATCTGCACTGGGTATCCGATATCGTAATTGACGGTAAAAGCAACCTACAGGAGCTCATTGATTACCCCCAGAACTACAAGGCGAGTAATGTACCGTTTGATTCCTGGGACCACCGGTTTCTGAATGCTTTGAAAGCCATCCCTTCTTATTACCTGAGCTATTACTACATGACGGACGCGATGCTTGCGGAACAGAAGGAAGCAGCAGCAACGATCGGATCGCGCGCTGAGGTAGTGAAGAAGGTGGAGGAAGAGCTGTTTGAGCTGTACCGGAACGTAGAGCTAAAGGAGAAGCCAAAGCAGCTGGAGCAGCGTGGTGGAGCCTATTACTCGGAGGCGGCAGTGCTGCTGATGCGCTCCATTTATAATGATTCCCGTGATATCCAGACGTTGAATGTAAGGAATAACGGAATGATTGACTTCTTGCCGGACGATGCCTCCATTGAGGTGAACTGTTTGGTAACCAAACAAGGTCCGCTGCCGATTCCGCTGCGCAAAATTCCGCAGTCCGTCAAAGGCCTGCTGGCTGCGGTCAAGCAATACGAGAGCCTCACCATCGAGGCGGCTGTACATGGAGACCGGGATATAGCCCTGCAGGCTATGGTTCATCATCCGCTCGTGCCTTCGGTCACCGTAGCTGAACAGCTGCTGGATGAAATGCTGGAGAAGAACAAAGCGTTTTTGCCGTTGTTTCACTAGAATCGTCCAGAGGAGGAAAAACGGATGAACACGGCCGAGAAACCAAGTAGATGGAAGAAATTCACCAGTCAATTGGATTTGCAGTCCATGGTTTGGCCGGGAATTATCTTTGTATTCATTTTTAGCTACATTCCGATGTATGGCGTGGTTATGGCGTTCCAGCAATACGATATTTTTGGCGGCATTATGAAGAGCCCCTGGGTTGGATTTATGCATTTCAGAATGTTCTTCGAGGCGCCGGAGTTCTGGAATGTGATGCGAAATACCATTGTGATTAGTTTGCTTAAATTGATTATCTCTTTTCCAGCACCGATTCTTCTTGCACTAATGCTGAATGAGATCGGTAATATGGGCTTTAAACGCGTCATCCAGACCGTCAGCTATTTACCGTATTTCCTGTCCTGGGTTATTGTATCCGGTTTTGTATTTTCGCTGTTATCTGTTGACAACGGAACGGTAAACTATGTGCTGGAGCGATTCAATCTGGTAGGGGAGCCAGTTAACTTCCTGGCATTACCCAAATACTTCTGGTCTATTCTAGTAAGTGTAAATGTGTGGAAGGAGGTCGGATTTGGGAGCATTGTCTATCTGGCCGCGATTGCAGGCATTGATCCGACTTTATATGAAGCCGCTTCCATAGACGGAGCAAGCCGATTTAAGCAAATTCACTTGATTACACTCCCCAGCATTACCCCCATTATCATCATCTTTATGATTCTTGCCATCGGCAGTCTGCTTAGTGCGGGCTTCGAGGACATTTTGCTGCTGGCAACCAATCCAATCCTGCGACCCTACTCCGATGTTATCGACACCTATGTGTACCGTGTGGGGATATTAAATGCCAGATTCTCTTATGCGACAGCGGTAGGGCTTTTCAAAGCGGTGATCAGTGTCATTCTGCTGGTGATGGCCAACAAAATCGCGCGCCGGGCAGATGTTAGTCTCTGGTAGGTACTACTACTCATAGCGAATGCTTCCGATGCAAGTTTTATTGGGATGTATCGACTGTAAGTAATGCTCCATAAACCTTTTAGGAGAGGTGAACAATGAGACTAAGCCTGGGCGACAAAATCATGCAGCGGACTATTTATATCCTTTTGACGCTGCTGGCGCTACTTATGCTGTACCCATTTTGGAACGCGCTGGTCATTTCCTTTAATCTAGGGAGCGATACGGCGCTCGGCGGTGTAACCTTGTTGCCGAGAGCATTTACCCTGGAAAATTATTATATTGTGTTTCAGGATCATCGCCTGCTGAATTCTTTTCTGATCACCATTCTTAGAACGCTCGGCGGCACGGCATTGTCCGTCTTCTTCACGGCCCTGTTAGCTTACGGAATGTCCAAGAAAACATTGCTTTTTCGAAAACAATATATGGTGTTCTTCATGATTACGATGTTCTTCAGTGGAGGGCTCATCCCTAGTTATTTACTAGTTCGCTCTTTGGGTATGCTGGACACCTTTTGGGTTCTGATTATCCCCGGCATCATCAGCGTCTGGAATATGATTGTCATCCGCACCTTCTTCAACGCTTTGCCGGAGGGGTTGGAGGAATCGGCCAAAATCGACGGTTGCAGTAACTACGGCATTTTCTTCCGAATCGTTATTCCCGTCTCCGGCCCGGTGCTGGCCACGATTGCTTTATTTACTGCGGTCGGTTACTGGAACGACTGGTTTACGGGAGCGATCTATATTACGAAAGACGAACTGCTTCCTATACAGACCCTGCTGCGGCAGGTTATGAACTCCAACATTATGACCCAAATTGGTTCATCGAATGCCATCGCGCTGGATCATATGAACCGAAATCGGACGATTACTACGAAGTCACTGACCATGGCTACGATGATGATCGCTACTATTCCGATTATCCTGACGTACCCTTTTCTCCAAAAGTACTTTGTTAAGGGCGTAATGATCGGTTCATTGAAAGAATAGCAGTCTCCATATTATGTAGAAAGAAGGGAAAAGAATGGGCAATCGTATGAAATGGGTATCGCTTCTGCTGACTTCGCTGGTGCTTCTTCTCGCTGCCTGTAGCGGAGGGGGGAATTCTAACACTTCACCAAACACAAGCGAGAAAAATCTGAATACCGAGGTCGCCACTGATGACGGCAGCGGGATTAAGCCCGTCACCTTCAGCTTCTATGGAAATTACGACTGGCTTACGACATCACCATGGGGGGATAATGAGGCGACAAAATGGATTCAGGAGAACCGTAAGGTTACTGTTGAACCGATTCAATCGGGAGGTGCGGCCGGAGAAAAACTCAACACGATGATCGTCGGTGGTGATTTACCGGATGTCATTTTTACTGACCGGGGATCCTCAGTGGAACGGCTGGTGCAGGCAGGGCAACTTGTTGCGCTGGATGATTACTATGACAAGTATCCGAACTTCAAGAAATATGTGAAGGAATCCACCCTGAATTTGCTCCGTTCAGATGACGGAAAAATCTATCAAATCCCCAACTGGTATACATCCGGGCAATTCGGCAACGGCGGATGGATGGTGAATAAAGATATTTATAATGAGCTCGGCAGACCGGCGCTGGAGACCTTTGATGATTTGTATCAATATTTACGCTTGGTGCAAGAAAAGTATCCGGATGTTGTACCTCTGGAGGTTGGCGAGAAGGGGGCAGGTCTGGAAATTATGTATGGCGGTTTTAAGGAGAACTCCACCAGTAAGTTCATTTCACTCATGGGACATCCGGAAGGCGACAAGCTGTCATCTATCTTGGACGATCCCGCTTACGAGGAGATGGTGCTGTATATCAATAAGCTCTATCGTGAACGGCTGATTACGCAGGATGCACTGCAGCAAACCCAGGATGCGGTCAAAGAAAAGGTCAATACCAGCCGGGTAGCGGTCATGGTCGAATCCAATATCACTACGTATGGAGCCGAGGGACACCGTGCACTGACTGCGAACAATCCGGACAGCGGTTATGAAATTATTTGGCCGATTCATAAAGCCGGACTAGACAAAACACAAGTGTTTGTAAGCGGTTTCGAGACGCTGGGTTGGAACGTCAGTGTCATTACGAAAAAGGCCAAGGATCCGGAGGCCATCTTCGCTTACTTTGACTGGATTACGGGTCCGGAGGGACAGAAGGTGCTTTTCTTCGGTCCTAAAGGCTTGTACTGGGATGAGGAGGACGCAGACGGAGCACCAATTCCGAATGAGAAATACAAGACGACTCCTGCTAACGAACGTACCGAAACGATGAGAAAATTCGAGGACTTTAACTGGGCGGGAAATACGACCTTCATTGATACGGCGAAAATGAGCTTAGAGGCATTGCTTTCCGCGAACCAGAAATCATGGGAGACAGTGGCGCAGTCCACGGTGACCTGGAAAACCGCGCTGGACATTACGGAATTTGTGAATACCGATCCGCTTCCGGATACTGAGATTGGCATCATCGCACAGAATGTCGGGGATATTTATACCCTTGCTTACGCACAAATGGTTCAGGCGAAGTCGGATGAAGAGGTATTGTCGGCACTGGAGACAGCCAAAAAGAACACCCAAAAAGCGGGGCTGGATAAGCTGCTTGAGTTCAGAACCGAAAAATGGCAGGAGAATGTCAAGAAAATCAACGCGACGAAATAAGACTTTTATAAAATCTTATACTTGTGGAGGCGATATTATGGCATTTGCGCTGAGATCGAGATGCATAGCAATGTTAAGCTTCGTATTGGTTTCTTCGATAGTAGGTGGTTCCGTGCCGGCTAAGGCCGATGAGGAGAGTAATCCCCCTTTTGAAACGGAAGTTATTGTACGGACCGTAAACCAGTTTAAAAACACGGCGGATGTCCATAATTTCATTCAGCTGTCCACAAGCTACGGTGTCGATGTCATCAGCATGAACGTGAAGCAGGATGAAGATGATGAGGTTCCGTCTGGAAGTGTATTTTATCAGAGTGATATCGCTCCGATCGCGCAAGGCTACGAGAATTTTGATGCCCTGCAGGCTGTCATTACAGCAGCCCATGCTGCAGGAATTAAGGTTCATGCCTGGATTCCCCAGTTCCATGATCAGCAAGCCTTCCTTGCTCACGATGAATGGCAGATGCAAGCGCTGGTTAATGGGGTTCAGACTCCGTTCACAGGTTCTAACGGCAATGAATATTTTGTCAATCCGATTCACCACGAAGTGCAGCAGTATGAGCGTTCCATCATTCAGGAAGTGATCGAGAATTATGCTGTTGACGGTGTTGTGCTAGACTGGATCCGCTTTGACAATTACAACATGGACGTCAGTGATTACACGGCCCTGAAGTATCAGGCGCAGTTCGGGTATTCCCCGCTCAGCATTGACTTCGATACGGATTCGCCTCAGCGTGAGCAGTGGAATGAATGGAGAACTGAACAAATTGGACAGTATGTAGGCGATATCCGTGAGGATATTTCCGAATCCTCAAATCCGGATGTGCAGCTCGGTGTGTATATTTTGCCGCCGGAATTTACAGAGGTTGGACAGAATGTAGCCAAATTTAAAGATGATATCGACTTTGTCGCACCGATGGCGTACTTTGATGACTGGGAGTTCAATAGTGATTGGGTATACAGCACTTCCTACGGAATCCTGAAGGATACGAGCGACCGGATTAGCGGCAGTGACGTGGAAATTGTTGCGACGCTGGATAATGACTGGACAGATGATCAATATCAGGAGATTTACAAGGGAATCCGCGAGAATTATCCAGGTGTGAAGCGTCTGTCGTTCTTTGCTTACGGGGCCTGGCCAGAAGATGAGCTAGCCAATATCAAAGAACGTGAAACCTGGCCGACGCCAGGCTGGACGCCTCCGGTAGAACAAGACTATCCGGCTCAATTACCAGCAGGATGGAAGGCACGAAATATCGGTTCCATGCCGGGGAACGTTACCTACAATTCATCCAATAAGCAATATACACTCAGCAGCAGCTCTACGGATATTTGGGGAAATGGAGATCAACTGAATTATATATATCAATCCGTGAGCGGCAATGCGGAGATTATTGTTAAAGTGCAGTCCACTAGCCGATTGGACGGCTGGGCCAAGGCCGGCATTATGATTCGGGAGTCGCTGGGTCATAATTCGAAGCACGCAGATATGATGCTTACCCCCGAGAATGGGGCAACCTTCCAGTATCGTGCAGAGACCGCGGGCAATATGGTCGACCATACTGCGGCTGCCTCGGCTCCAAGATGGCTAAAGCTGACCAGAAGCGGAAATACCTTCAAAGGGGCTATTTCGACGAACGGGAATAACTGGCAGACGGTTGGAACTGTTCAGATCCCGATGAATCGCAAGGTGTATATTGGCATAGCGCTCAGCAATCCGGGGGATGATTCGAGGAATAAGGCCGTGTTTGGAAATGTGAAGGTTACGGATTAAGCCTAATACATTTACAACTATACATCATCATTCGCTTTATTTTTTATGGGCAAAGCAAAGATATCAGAGGCTTGATTTGTATTTAGACCTCCTGGAAAGCACCCGAAGCCTGAGGATTTGCTGTCAGGGAGAGAAAGAACGGATACCGGCTGACTTTGGAATCTGAGGATGTAATATAATCGGCAGAACACAGTGCAATGCAGATTGGGTTAGAAGACATTCATCTCCGAAATACGGGTGAATGTCTTCTTTCTTTGCTCATAGTGTTCTGAAAATGTCATTTATCGTGTAATACAAAGCATTAAGTTCTTCCATATAAACTGTTTTTATTTTGGTTTTATCAGGATTGTCACTTATCATTTCCATAAAGACATCAGGATCATTAATGATACCATTAAGACTTGCGCGCTTTAACAATTCTGCATCGGAAATATCATCCTTAAACGACAGTCTTAAGATTTCCATAGTGTCGTTTACTATACCTTTGAAATTCTCTTCTTCCCCAAAGAAAGTTGCAATCTTATTCAAAAAGTCTGCATATTTATCTGGTATTTTTGAATTTTCTGAAAAAAATATCATTTATATCTTCTCCCTATATTAATCGAATTTTTAAATAGTTTTAAGTAATTGGCCAGTCTGAAATCATCTAATTATTGTCAGAAACATTATAATTGGATTTGGAACAATTGGCGGTTAAAAATGATACAGTAGTACTGTTTACACAGATTAAGTGAGTACGATATATCGGAAATTCTAACTTGTTTCATAGAGTTAAGTTATAGTTGACCAATTCGAAAGCGGCGGAGGCTGGGGATGCTAAAGACAGTATCAGTTATTTTTAATGAGCGACCAAAAAGGTGGGGATTAAGAGGGGATCCATATCTTTGGGATGAGCTAGAGAGGTACTTTCAGGAAGTGAATTATCCATGTACAGGTGAGGAGTTTGCAGAGATATTCAAATACGCATTTGAGGAATTAACAGGAAGTAGCTTAGGTGATTTAGATAAACAAATCTATTGTGAGAAATACAGTCATGGTGGTATGTCCAGTGGGCATGTTTGTCTGGAGTTTTGGATTGAAGTAGCGATTCCATTGCTAATTGAACGATTGGAGGGATTAGCAATTTAAATTGGTGAACAATAAAACGTTAAAGACCGTTCACAAGCGGTTGTCGAGCTAATCAAGCTTGAGGAGCTGAAAATATAGCTGGCCATGTCTTCGAAAGTGATGCATATAAGCCTTCTTCACCCTTAGGGGTGTGGGAAGGTTTTTTGTTGTTTATGCATATTTGCTAAAAGAACATTCAATTGATAATCATTCTCAATACATATATAATGAATCCAAAGTAAGGGGAAGTAGGGATGAGCATGAAGCGTAGCGATGGTCTGAATGAAGCGGAAACGATTGATGCCCATAAGACGCTTAGATGCGAAGGGTTTAATATTACTTACCAGTTGGACGGAAGCCACTTTGAGATAAAACCACCGGTCGAGCTAGGGAAGGGTAGCTGCCGGAGCCTGCTTACTCAGCGTTATCTTCAAATGACGGATTTTGATCTCCAATTTAATCGGGATATTGAAGCGAAGGGCGAGTTTAGAACACCTCGTACGGAGCTGATATTCTGCATGGGACATGGAATTGAATGGGGGACCTCGCTGAAGCAGGACTATTTTGCCATAGATACAGGAGAAAGTGTGCTGCTTCACGGCGGAGTAAGAAGTGAAAATTGTATATACCTTAGCGGAGCGGGCTACAGATTCCTCAGCATAGATATGAGTCCGGCACAATTTGAGCGGATGACCAGCGGACTGACCGAGGATACACGGCTCCAAGCCGGAGGAGGAGCTGGGTTATTTTTTGGCAAAAACGCTATCACACCATCTATCCGACTCATTCTGTCTCAAATTGCGGATTGTTCCTATAGTCAGGGTATGCGGGAACTCTATCTGGAGGGGAAAATGCTGGAGCTAATGGCTGTCTATCTCAATGAATCTTTATTTGAAGCTGATCGGATTTCCCACACAGTCAAGCTATCTAGAGATGATATGAAGAGCCTGCGACTAGCCAAGGAAATTCTGCAACGTGATTATTTACATCCACCGACGCTAGCAGGGCTCTCTCGCATTATTTGCCTTAATGAGTTCAAATTGAAGAAGGGCTTTAAGGAAATGTTCGGTTATACTGTCCATGCCTATGTGATCGAACAACGGATGCAAAGGGCACAGCAGCTGCTAGAACATGGAAATATGACGGTAAGTGAAGCAGCATCCAGAGTCGGATACGTGAATGTCAGCCATTTCTCAGCAGCCTTTCGTAAAAAATTCGGTGTGCGTCCTGGAGAGTATCTGATCAGTGGTAGACAGCGTTCTTTAGGAACAAGGATGTAAGCTCGCATCGAAAACAGATGCTCCTGATTTGGTTGATTATAATCCCGGAAATGGTAGCAACTATGAAGAGCGTTCCTATACACTAGTGCACAGAGAATCATTCTCAGTGCACTTTTTTTGTGCGTAATTATAAAGAGTGGGGGAACAGCTGTGAGTAAAACCAAAACTGGCATGTCGAGACTGCTGGAGATTGCCGGAGAGAAGCGGGGCCTGCTGATCCTGTCTGGCGTATTGTCATCTGTCAGCGCCGTGCTAATGATGGTACCATTTTTGTCAGTTTATTTCATCTTGGCCGAGCTACTGCGGCATGCAGCATCTCCTGGACAGGTTGACGGTGATGCAATGATCCGCTGGGGATGGATTGCACTCGGCGGCTTGGTTGGAGGGTTGGTGACCTCATATTGCGGTATTATGTGTTCGCATATTGCGGCTTTTCGTATTCAGTATAATCTGCGTGTGCGAATGACCGAACATCTAGGCAGATTGCCGCTCGGCTTCCTGAATGGAACTTCGACCGGCGCAGTGAAGAAGACGCTGGAACAGAATGTTGACAAGGTGGAAAATTTCGTAGCGCATCAGCTCCCTGATCTGGTCAGCGCGCTGGCGTCTACGGTGCTGATGATTGTGGCGATGTTCTGGCTGAGTCCGCCGTTAGCTGTTGCCTGTCTTCTACCGATCCTCATAGGAATGGTTGTGCAGTCAGCACTTATGATGAGCGGTAAGGGAAAAACCAGTGTGAAGCAGTATCATGATTCTTTGGAGCAGATCAATGCTTCGGCGGTGCAGTATGTGCGGGGGATGCCAGCGGTGAAGGTGTTCGGGCAGACGGTGCATTCCTTCCGAAAGTTCTACAGTGATATGACCAGATACCGTGATTATTGTCTGGAGTTTACGGACCGTTATCAGTCAGGTTATGTTCTGTTCAAAACATTGCTGGCCTCCTCGTTTACCTTTATTTTACCGGTGGGTGTTTTTATGCTAAGCGGCCAGCCGGACTCCATGTCCTTTGCGCTTGTGCTGCTGTTCTTTCTAATTATGGCGCCAGGCGTATCATCTCCGCTTTATAAACTGCTTATGCTGGCTTCGAGCACTCGGGATATCGGCGAAGGCGTAGAGCGGATGGATCGTCTTTTGGCACAGCAGCCTGTACCAGAAATAGCAAAGCCGCTATCACCGCAAGCTTTCGACGTTGAATTTATGGACGTAACCTTCTCCTACAATGAAGAAGAGGGGGCTGCGGCTGCGCTTAGCGAGGTCTCTTTCCGGGCAGTACAAGGGAAGGTTACAGCGCTGGTTGGACCGTCAGGATCAGGTAAATCGACGGTGGCCAGCTTGGTGCCGCGGTTCTGGGACCCGCAAGAGGGTGCGATCCGTATCGGTGGAGTGGATATCCGTCATATGGCGATTCATGAACTGATGAATACAGTTGCCTTTGTATTTCAGGAGACCTTCCTGTTCTATGACACTTTGTATGAGAATATTGCCGTCGGCAAACCGGGAGCCACGCTGGATGAAGTCCAGGCTGCAGCAAGAGCTGCGCAATGCGACGAGTTCATCTCTCGGCTTCCGCAGGGATACGATACGTTAATCGGTGAAGGTGGCGTCTATCTCTCCGGTGGTGAAGAGCAGCGTATTGCGGTAGCCCGGGCTATCCTCAAAAATGCACCGGTACTTGTACTCGACGAAGCGACTGCTTTTGCCGACCCGGAAAATGAGCATCACATGCAGCTGGCACTAACGGAGCTTATGCGCGGGAAGACGGTTATTGTTATTGCTCACAGACTCTCCTCTATTCGTGAAGCCGCACAAATTCTGGTACTGCGAGATGGGCAAATCGTGGAGCGCGGAGATCACGAAAGTTTGATTGATCTCGATGGACTTTACACTCAAATGTGGCATGCCTACAGTGACGCTGGAGATTGGCATTTGGAAAAAGGAGGGGAACAGCTATGAAGGTATTGCACAATATTACTGCTGGCAAACCGCAGCAGCTGCTGAAGCCTGTACTTTTTTCCTTACTGGCTAACATAGTTAGTGTGCTTCCGTTTGCGCTTGTAATTGAGGCGGTGCGGTTGATTTTTGCTCCTTATATTACGGTGGGTGCAGAGCTTCAGATAGAACGGCTTTGGTGGATTTGCGCGGGACTAGCCGCTGTTATGGTGCTGATGTTCCTGAGCGAGATCCCCGCATACCGCACTGCATACCGCGGGGCTTACAATGTTGCGGCACAGGGACGGGCGGAATTAGCAGAACATCTGCGTAAGCTTCCGCTAGGCTACCTGACGCGCCGGGATCCTGGTGATTTGGCCAATATGATGATGGGCGATTTCACGCTGGTTGAGACAGGAATTTCACATCTGCTGCCACAGCTTGCAGGGGCTTTTGTACTGCCGATATTCGCACTTGCGGGTTTACTATTCCTCGACTGGCGGATGGCGCTTTCCATGTTCGTGGCACTGCCGGTTACCCTCCTAATTATGTACCTGTCAGGCAGACTACGGCGCAGATTAGGGACGAATCATATGAAAGCGAAACTGAACGCCGCGAATCGGCTACAGGAGTATTTGAATGGTATTCGGGTGATGAAAGCCTACAACCTGACGGGAGAACGCTTTGTCCGTCTGGATAGCTCTTTTCGAACTTTGATGAAGGAAAGTGTGAAGCTTGAAGGGATATTCGGACCGGTCATTCTAACGGCTATGGCTCTTCTTCGTGCGGGTCTGACCTTAATGGTATACGTAGGTGTGCATCTATTGTTAGGCGGGGAGCTCGGTATTTTGCAGCTGGCGGTATTCCTTATTGTCGGCACACGCATCTATGATCCACTGACGACGGCGCTCGCCAACTATGCTGAATTCCGGTACAACGAACAAGCGGGTGAACGCATCGTAGACCTGCTTCGCCAGCCGGTAATGACAGGGACTACAGCTCCACTTCCCGATAGCAGTACCATTCGCTTTGACAATGTTACCTTCAGCTATGGAGGTGAGCCTGTTCTCAAACAATTAAGCATAGAAATGCCGCAAGGTTCATTGACTGCAATCGTGGGTCCCTCCGGCAGCGGAAAGAGTACAGTGCTGCGTTTGATCTCGCGTTTCTATGATCCTGACGAGGGAAGTGTTCTGCTAGGCGGACGCAATATTAAAGATATTGATCCAGAACATTTGCTAGGTTCTGTGTCGGTTGTGTTTCAGGATGTGTACCTGTTCCAAGATACCATTGGAAACAACATTGCCTTTGGGCGGCCGGGCGCGTCGCAGCAGGATATTCAACAAGCAGCAGAAATGGCCCGTTGCCATGATTTCATTATGAAATTACCGCTAGGTTATGACACGCCGGTAGGCGAGGGTGGCAGTACGCTTTCCGGAGGGGAGAAGCAGCGGATCTCCATTGCTCGTGCGATTCTTAAGAACGCTCCTATTGTATTGCTGGATGAGGCTACTGCATCGCTTGACCCGCAGAATGAAGCCGAAATCCAGAAGGGAATTGATGCGCTGATTACGGGCAGAACCGTTATTGTTATCGCGCATCGGCTCAAAACCATACGAGGTGCAGACAACATTATTGTGCTGGAAGATGGCCGACTGGTGGAACAGGGACGACATGAAGCTTTACTACTACGAGGCGGATTGTACGACCGTCTCTGGAAGCTGCAGCAGCAATCCGTCGGATTCCGCATCACGTCATAGGGAACGTCATTCACGCTTTAAGGAGGGCAAACGTATGGCTATCACAATGGATGAATCTAACTGAAGTCATTTAAATAAAAAGACGAAGCCATTTATGGCTTCGTCTTTTGTAGGTTTGCATACCCTTTTAATCCAAGAGAATAATGTCCTTTTTACAAATGAACTATTGCACCGAAAGTACAGTCTCCAGCTCAGGGATATATTCCTTGACCATATTGTTGTCTTCCCACCGTCCTTTAGTCCCAGCTGGGGCTTGACCTTCGGAAACGACTAAGTACGGTTTGATGGTTACGGTACTCGGTAAAGTCTTGAAGGGTTCAAAACGAACATTATAAGATTCGCTTAAGGGGTGAGCACCGATGGGCTTCAGTTGAACGCCACGTTCATCCACAATGTCAAATTGAAGAGCGATGACGCCTCCGTTAGCACCCTTATATTTCGAAGGGATAGAAGCGAGCATTTCTTCTACGCTCTGGCCCGGTTTGGTTTTGTACTCAATGGATAACTGCGTTGTGATTGGGGTGATTTCCACCTTACTGATCTGCAAGTTAATGTTATCGTGATGCTTGGTCTCCTCTGAAGTTAGTGCAGTTACGGGTGTTGATTTTGTAACAGGCAGAACGAATTCGAACGGGGCATCGTAGCCCTTTAACGTTACATTTACAGTCAAGTCAAACTGATCAGGGAACTGGACATTCTGTGTTGTTGTGTTCGGCTCATAATAAGTGTTCAAAACCTGAACCATTATGCTGGAAGCAGTCTCACCATCCATTTGTTCGTAACTCCAGAGCAGAGGTTGGCCTTTATAGAGAACCTCAAACTTATCCACTGCCCCTTTATTGGCATCTGAAGGCGGCGAATTGGGCTCCGAAGCCAGACGGTTTCCAGGAGTGGTTATGTTCATAAGAATTCGGGTTCCGTCAAATAACAATGTTGGAATATTCATGGTCACATCGCCATGCGTCACGCTTTGGTTTATGTTTGTGATGAAATCCTCGGCTTGTTGAACACCGGGATCTCCGTTGTTTTCGCCCCATAATGAATAGATTTGTCCCAAAACCGGAATTTGCTTGAGTGCATCAGCCATTGCGGGCGATACAAAGCCGGAAGCAAGGACTGTAACTCCAAGAATTGCAGCGGCTGCAGTGGAAATCAACCATTTATTAAAAGTTTTAGATACATTTTTCTTTTTCTGAACGGGGGAAATGGAATTATCGGTTTCCCTGATGATTTGGTAAGTCTCATTCAGCTTGGAGCGGGCAATATCGGATAACTGATCAGGAAGTAGGCTTTGGCAGTTTTTTAATTGTTCTTCTAACTTAGTGTTTACCATGTGGCAACTCCATTTCTTGATTGAATTGAGATGAATGCTTTAGCTTTTTGCGGGCGCGATGCAGCCGGGTCTTCACGGCTACCGTAGAAATTTCGAGAATGTCGGAAATTTGACTGATCGGCATGTCCTGTAGGTAATGAAGGTGAATGACAATCCGTAGATTCTCCTCAAGATGTTGAACGGCATCCCATATTTCGATTTTCTCATAATCCTTGGAAATGGAAGGGACTTCGGGAAGCTCTCCATAAGGGAGGGCTCTTGCGTTGTTTTTGATCATTTTGTTGCATTCATTAATCAGAATCCGGAAGATCCACGTTTTGAAAAAAGCGGGCTCTTTAAGTGTATGGATGGATCTAAAGGCTTTAAGCATCGTCTCTTGCAGGGCATCTGCACAATCCTCGTCTTTGTTGACGATGGACCTTGCAGTTCTATACAGAGGTAACTCTATCTCTTGCATCAGCTGCACGAATGCTTCAGAGTCCCCAGCTTTGGCTTTGACGACAATAGGATTAATATGCAAAGATTTACCTGCTTTCTTGACTAAAAGTCTTAGGATGTTCGTAACGTTACTTAAATATTAGATCGGGTAGGCAGCTAGAAGGTTACAACGAAAGTAAACCTAAGATATCCAGGGACTGAACCGCTTGGGCAAATCAGCACACACGGGATTCTCCAAGCATTCTGGGTTCACAAAATAATGTAGTATCTGGTGGGGCAGTGTTGCTTACTGAAAGAAAAAGCCCCCTCCGCCGTTTTGGCGGAAAGGGCCAGTCGTCCATGTTATTTGGTATTTTTATAAATGTTAGGTTTAGTTATTCAACATTATCTTTAAATTTTCTATTTCTCTCTTATAAAAATCAACGGTCTTACCCACTGTGACTCTCCAGTCCCTTTCTAGCAGCTCAATTATTTCGTGATGCTTTTCAATAGACTTATCATATTCCCCTTTTATTTTATATATATGAGAAATGGCTTCAAATGCATCTGTATACTTTGGACTTGGCTGTAGTTCGTAACCTTTGGAATAGTATTCTATGGCTTCGTCGTACCTGCAAAGTTTAGCCATACAGTCTCCTCTGGAGGACCATGCAAGCCAATCCTCAGGATACAAATCAGTCATTTGCTCCCAGAGAGCCAGCGCCTGAGAAAGGTCGCCCTCTTCCTTGCATATCAGCCCTCCATATTTTTGATATAAATGACCAGGATGGATTTGGTTCAATTGTTCCAGAATTTCTTTTGCTTCAATACATCTGCCGTCTGCGATTAAGTAGTTCATAAGCCAAACATAAGCCTGCCAGTAATTCGGGTGATTCGGCACGAAATTCTTATAATACGTAATGAGTTTGTGGTGATTTGAAAAGTTCCAATCAAAAATGATTCCATTCTCCGCATCTCGCAAGGCATTATGATTACTTTTGCTGTCCGGAGCTAATTGCAGCGCATCCTTGGCATAATGGGAAGCCATTTCACGGTGCTCATCTGAACGATGAATGTGTAACTGAGCTAGCAGGGTGAGGGATGGGGATTTTTTTTGCGCATCATTTATTTTTCCTTTTAAAAATTGTTCAGCATAGTTAAAATCGTCTTCGGATATAAAATGTTCAGTACTAATCATATTTCCAATTCGTTCTAAATGGGTATCATCGGTTAATGCAAATAATTCATCAATTGTAA
Source organism: Paenibacillus sp. FSL R5-0475 (assembly GCF_038004585.1). Classification (NCBI taxonomy): domain Bacteria; kingdom Bacillati; phylum Bacillota; class Bacilli; order Caryophanales; family Paenibacillaceae; genus Paenibacillus; species Paenibacillus sp. FSL R5-0475. Next base: position 4,282,921 of record NZ_JBBORK010000001.1, on the reverse strand, counting down.
CACCAAAAATCACGGATAAATCAGGAAGAATTTGAATATCAGGCATGGTTACATTATTTTCCCACTTAGATACTGCTTGGGATGACAGATTCAGTTTTGCTGCTAGTTCTTCCTGAGTCATTTCTTTTTGTAAACGAAGAGTCTTTATTTTTTTTCCTATCTCAACATTCATTTGGATAACCTCCAATTCGTATCATTTCGACTAGTCAATTGAATTATAACTTTTAGTATAAAATATCCTCAATGACCGCTTGGTTAAGCGAATTAACCCATCAGGTTACCTTGTAGGACATTGGTTCAATTTATAAGAAGGGCGATTTGAGATTTATCGACAATTCTCCTCTGAGGGTTGGAGGCGAGGGAATGTAAAAATTTTACTTGTGATCTCGATTTTCTTTCTCAAGGTTGCGGAGCATATCTTGTTATGACATACTCGTCAGCAAATGGTTCACTAAGTTAAACGATTGAACGAAACGAAAGCGGTGAGAATCATTAATAAACAGCAACAAGTCGAAGTCATCAAAGACGATTTCAAGATGTGTCAGAAGGTCTTTTTAGCTATTGGTAATGAGACAAGACAATCTATTATTACTGTACTTATGGAGACTACCTGTACGAACGGGTTACGCGTAGGTGAGATTACTGAAAAAACGCATCTATCACGACCTGCTGTTTCCCATCATCTAAGAATCTTAAGAGAAGCCGGAATTATAATGGTGAGGAAAGAAGGCTCTAAAAATTATTATTTTATGGATGTTAGAACAAAATTAGGAGTGTTAAAAAATCTTATAAACCATCTCGATGAATTTATGGAACAATATTATTAGAATTGGAGGTTTCTTAATGAAAGCGATGATCATTGAAAAATACGGGAAAAGTCCTCTTCTAATGGCAGACATTCCAACACCTTCAGTAGGTGATTATGATGTGTTGGCAGAAATCCATGCAGCGAGTATTAATCCTATCGATTTCAAGGTGCGGGATGGCAAAACTCGTATGTTGTTGAAATACGATATGCCGCTTGTGTTAGGAAATGATTTTTCAGGTATAGTCACCAAAGTAGGAAACAAAGTAACTAAATTCAAAATAGGCGATGCAATATACGGACGGCCAAGAAAAAATAGAATTGGAACCTTCGCAGAATATATATCCATACATGAGGACGATATAGCCTTAAAGCCACAAAATCTTTCCTTTGAGGAAGCGGCGTCAATCCCATTAGTCGGGCTTACATCCTATCAAGCATTACATGATATATTACAGCTATCGGCAGGGCAAAAGGTATTGATTCAAGCTGGATCGGGCGGCGTTGGGACCTTTGCTATCCAGCTTGCTAAAGCGATGGGAGTTTATGTAGCTACAACTACTAGCGATGCTGGAGCTAATCTGGTCAAATCTCTTGGGGCCGATCAAATAATCAATTATAAAACAGAACAATTTGATAAGGTCTTACAAAATTATGATGGAGTATTCGATACGATTGGCGGAGAGACATTAGAAAAGGCTTTTAAAATAGTCAAACCAGGCGGACAAATTGTATCGGTTTCTGGGCTGCCCAATGCACGCTTCGGAGTTGAATATGGGTCTGGTTTTATAAAAACGAGTCTTTTTCGATTGGTTACCCGTAAGCTAACAAAATTAGAAAAGCAATATAATGCCAAATACAGCTTCTTGTTCATGAAACCAAGCGGGAGACAATTGGAGATCATTTCGGAGCTTATAGAAGCAGGGAAAATAAAGCCTGTAATTGATCAAATATTCTCTTTCGAAGAAGCTCAGAAGGCGATGGAGTATTCTGAATTGGGCAGGGCAAAAGGAAAGATCGTATTAAAGATAAAGTGATAGGGAATTTAACCCCACTCGTAGAATATAACTACTTGTGCCAAGAAAGGAGAATTTCGATGTGTTTTCACTGTTATAGGAAGATAAGAATCCGCCACCTCTCCGAAACCAACGTGTTAAAGTAAGATACTACACAAATCATATGGGGTGTACCGGATGAAGATAAATAATAATTATTTGAAGGAACAATTAAAACATGTTTACTGGCTTAATGGGGGGCCTTGTGCTGGGAAGACTACCATGACCAAGAAATTTGTAGAGGAGCTAGGCTTTCAAACATTGGGGGATGATGTCTTAAAATACAGACCATTCACTAGTCCTGTTGAATACCCTGCCCTTCAATTTCCTAATTCTGATTTGGATTGGAATAAGTGGTTCAATAAACCTGTAGATGAGCACTGTCAATGGCTATTTCAAATCGTCGAAGAGATGATGGACTTCTTTATCATTGATTTGTTAACAATGCCTATTGATAAACCAATTATAATAGATTTAGGAATAATGCCTGAACGTATACTACCGTTTATTCCAAAAGAGAGAATGGTTTGTTTTTATACGTCCGACGAAGAGATAGAGAGATTATATTACTTTAGAGAAGATCATAAGATGATTTTAGATTGTATTAACGCCTACACGATAAATCCAGCAGAAACGATTAAACACGGTAACAAATCTATGGTTAAGTTCTCCAATGAGATTAAGACTGCTTGTAATAAAATGGGGATCAAAACCGTTGAAAGAATACCAAGTATGAGCGTGGAAGAACAATTTAGGTTAGTTAGAGAACATTTTGGATTGTAGAGATGACCAAAAGGCAGATCTATTACAAAGACCCCTTCCTTGTTTAGGAGGGGGTTGTTTTTATATATGGGTGTAAATTTTAATATAAGTGCAACCCATCCTAAGAATTCTCTACTATATAGATAAGAGTGTTTAAAAGGAGAAAAACGAATGGAAGACCAAGGAATAATCCACCTATACTTACAGCGTTCACAGCAAGCCATTTTAGAGACTAAAAATAAATATGGGGCTTACTGCAGAGTCATTGCAAGAAACATTATTTCGAATTTCTCGGATGTTGAAGAGTGTGAGAACGATACATACTTAGCGGCATGGAATGCGATACCGCCCAATCTACCTAGGAATTTTTCGGTATTTTTAGGGAGGATCACCCGTAATATTGCGCTTGATAAGTATGGTTATAATACAGCGAAAAAGCGTAATCGTGAGTTTGAAGTCATTCTAACGGAACTAGAAGAATGTCTAGCTTCGCCTGATACTGTAGAAACAGAGTATGAAGAAGGTGAGATCGCAAACTTAATAAATCAATTTTTATATGGCATAGATGAGCAAGCGAGAAACATATTTATTGGAAGGTACTGGTATTCCTATTCAATAGATGAGCTTTCTATGAGATTTAATATGAGTAGTAGTAAAGTGAAATCCATATTATTTAGGACAAGAAATAAACTTCGAGTTCATCTAGACAAAGAGGGGGTTAACCTATGAAAAAAGAAGATTTATTTAAGGAGATCGGACTCATTGATGAAAACTTAATTGAAGCGGCTGGGCACAATGGAACAGAGAAAAGGAAAAAAGGAATTTCTAAAAAGTGGGTTATTTTGGTTGCCTGTCTTGTCCTATATAGTTCAACCGCTTCAGCTTTATTAGCAACAGAATATTATAAAAATCAAAATTCAGAGCCTTACATACGTTATTTAAATGCTGAAGACATGGAGTTAGAGCCTGCTACTCAATATGATGCGGAAAAATTTCTACATGCTTTAAAAAGTGATAATAATGAATATGTATATATTGCTATTAATAGGCTGGTAGAAAGCTTTAATGATCCCACGTTGAGAGTAAAAGCGTTAAAAGAACTTCAGCCATTTATAAAAAATGAGAATCAAAAAATCGCTGATGCGGCTGCTTTTGCCGTAGATATTTTGTCGAAAAGTTATCGGAGCCCTTATATTGTTAAGCTAGCAGATGGAAGTATGATATTTACGTTGTTTAATAATTATTCGGATTATGGAAGTCAAAATGTCATTTGGAAAATAAAAGACAATGTGCTTAAAGAATATTTAAGTTTTTCTGCACCATCTATGTATATTACAAAAATGATCCCTTCTCCAAATCATAAGTTAATTGCGATCGTAACATGCTCTAATAAAAGTAATTTCGTTCAAATTAGCAATATTGAAGAGGGAATGACAAGTCCAGAGTTAATAGAATCTGCAAGAGTCAAATATGGTGCACAAAAAGAATTAGATACATGGATTCGCACCGATCATGAGAATTATAGCTATGCTGATAACCTGGTGTGGAAAGACAATGATACATTAGTATTTGAAGGTTCTCTTGCCTACCAGAATACTGAGATTATTGAGAATGTTACTGTGAAATATCAGTTTAGTAAAAAGATAATAGAAGTAAAAGAGAAGGGGTTGTGACCATCGGATAAACGTACTTTTATTTCTTGTCCACATTTATACCTTACCAAAACGATGGAATTGCATTTAATGAATAATATCGATAATAAGGGAGGTTTTGAGGATGGGAAATAGAAAAGCTGGCGGTTATGACCCCGTACAGATCTTTAACTCCACATCGTTTAATGCATTTGGAAAAGTTGAATATGCATCCATCTTATGTAGTGATGACAATTATAATGTTCAGCGTGATGAGACTTGGAAAGCTTCTAGCCGTGGAGTCTGTTTGGTGACTAGAATCACTGCAACGGTTAGAACGCCGAGTGGAAATATTCAAGCGGAACCTTATACGTCTTCCGGCACTTCTTACAGCCAGTTTGCCATTATACAGGTAGGGGTAAATAAGTTCCAAGTGACGCGTGTTGTAAGTAACAAAAGACGTAAGTAAAATTGCAAGCGGGGTATTATCAAGGATAGGCACCAAGCATGAAAAGACGACAGACCAAAGATAAGAGGCTGGTCGTCTTTTTTTCGTTCTAATGTTTCTTATACCATAATATTCTGCGATGCATTGAGGAATCTTTCAAGAGTCGGAATGGGCGTAAGTCCGGTTGATAATTGCCTTCAATGATCCAAATCCGGCAGTTCCTGTCGATGCCTATATCGAACCCGACTTGTCTAAGCTTGGGGTAACGCTCTCCCAGTCGTGTGGCTGCCAATAATGCGATCTGTTCCGCTTTGATAAGCAAGCTCCGATCTCCGATTCGGGCTAATTTGAGTGCCTCAAGGACTGGAATGGTGCGGCTAGCCACATTCGTGACTAGATATCCTTGCGCCGCAACTTTCGCGTATGAACCTGTCACGTTCCAAGTGGATGAAGTGCTCTTTTGTCGCTGAACCATTACCCGAATGTCGAATGGCTTGTGTTGAATTTGGGCAAGCTGCAGACGCCTTTGGACGATATATCCACGACCTCTATTTTTTTTACGGAACAATTTAAATAACTTATCGCTGTCTGTCATGGTGAAAGCTTTCTTTTCGTTATGAATACGATAGGCGTTTGCACCGTTTCGTTTAATGAACAGGATATCCCTTCCGTAACTCCCGTTGCGAGGTTTCAATACGACGCTTTGATAGTGAAGCAGCATATTCGTTAATGCGTTCTTCTTAAGCAACTGTGTCTCTGGCAGCCGTCCGGCGAGAAAGGAGCCTTTGCGAAGGATGCGATATTGCAACCATTTGTCTCTTTTGATTAACATTAGAATCACAGCCTTTTTCAATCTTCTACGGTAATTCTAAGTCAAATTAGGAATCAGCATAAGTGGATATTCGTCCATATTTATGAGCCGAAGCAGGTGAAAAAGGCTTTTAGGCGGCTTAATTTCATTACTGTTCAGCTTCGGCTGGGCGCGGATTATTTATTGGCATTCGCCCAAACACTCTTTCCGCGAATGCATATGATGATTGTGCCTACTCATTGAAAGGAGTGATCACATATGGGATTTTTTCCAACGCCGGGAAGCGGCCAATTCCCAGGGTTTCCGGGTGGACCAGGAGGACCAGGAGGACCAGGAGGACCGGGTGGACCAGGTGGATTTCCTGGGACTCCGGGACCTCCAGGAGCTGCACCGGGAGGCGTTCAAGCGCCGACGGCACCTCCACCGCAATTCGTACCGCAAATGTCGGCCACCGCATTTGCCATCGACCCCGGTGCGATCAGAGGCTGTCTGTTCCGCAACACATACATTTGGCTGAACAACGGCGAGCAATTCTGGTTCTTCCCGGTATTCGTCGGGCGTAATTCTGTTGCAGGGTTCAGATGGTTCGGTCTCTTCTGGGGGTACTTCGGTATTGATCTGAATCGGATTCGCTCGTTCACCTGCTTCTAAGGCAGACAGCGAAAGAGAACAGTCTGGGGGCTGTTCTCTTTGGGGGTCTTTTATGGATTCATATCCTGGTATTTGTCGATATACAGACTCCCGTCCAATTGGAGCTCTGCGTAAAATACTTGATCTAAAGAATGAATGTTGGCTTTCTTTAATTGTTGGTTGAGCCAGACAACGGAGACATCTATTTTATTAAGATTCTTTTCTACGATTTTACCATCAACGATAAGCTCAGTTGGGATATTGTGAATAGGTGCAACATTTACTTTTATATCTTTTTTTGTTGCAGGCAGCAGTTCTTCTTTTATCAACACGCTAAGTTTACCGTCAGGTTCCAGAATTGCAAATTCGACGTCTTCGGGTGAGAAGACATCCTTATTCCGAAGCAACATGCTTAAATCGTCGATGTTGAGGTGCTGCTTAGCTAATGCCTCTTCCAGAATCTTGCCTTGTTTGACGAGAATCGTAGGTTGGCCGTCGAGAATCTCACGTGCTTTGACAGAGCGCAGTCCGATCAATGCAACGCTGAACGCCAAGAGTGACCATAAGACCAAGCTAGATATTCCTTGCAGCAGCGTGATTTGTCTGTTGACGATAATTTCCGCAGTGGTGGAGCCGAAGGTGATCCCTGTTACATAATTGAAAAACGTTAGATGTCCGACTTGTTTTTTACCGAGAAGACGCGTCAAAACGAGTAGAGCAACGAAAGACGTTGCCGTACGAAATAGAATTTCTCCATATGTCATATGCTGAGCCCCTTCTTGCATAACAGATAGTCTTAAAGTGACCCCCATTTTCCTCGCTTATACTTGTTAAGTGAAAGGAATCGAATGAACATGAACGGCTGGACGAACGTTTAGATAGGACATGCCGTTATGTTTTTAGTTAGAAACTGACAAAAAAGTATCCTGACTTTATAATTGTTTTATATATCCAAGTTGTGTCGCTGATCAGGAGGACGGAATGCAATTTCAACCAATGTATTATGACGGGGAATTATTACTACCGATGATTGAATTAAATATGACATTGAACCAATCGGTTGCCATTATAACGGACTTGAAGCGAAAGCAGCTTTTAATGAATCAATTGGTGGACCATTCTCAATATTATATATTTCGGGCTGGGCAAAGCGAGTATATGCGTTTAACGGTGGAAGAGCTAATTACTTTTCTTATCCAAGTAACGGAGAGGAATGAGCGTGCCGAGTTGTTAATGGATTATTTTGTTCTAAAAGAAGAACGGAAGGTGAGGATCAAGGATCTAAGCTCATCGAAAAGGATGTATGTGACCTTGCTACGTGTTTTTTTGCGCATCAGCCTACACTTGTACTGGAGGAACCTTATTTTTACTTGGAAGAGGAGGATCGTCGTCAATTCAAACGGATTCTGGATGATCTTTCGCAAGAAAAGCAGATATTGATTTTAACTTCGAATTTAGAGGATGCCCTTATTTCCTGTGATACCATTTATCGGTTGAACGAGTCCGGATTTCATCCATTGGATATTCGGGACATCGAAGAGGATAAGCAGGAATTACGGAAACAAGACGAGACCAATATAACCTTGCAGAAGATCTCAACCAAAAGAAATGACAAAGTAATTTTATTTAATCCGCCTGAAATCGATTTTAGCCCCCATAAATATGAACGCCACAGGGAATATAGATAATGAGGCTTCAAGCAACGTCTTGGAGAATAAACCGCAAATCGTCCCGGCTGCAGTGTACAGAATAATCGAAAGAATGATTACTGCCACAAACGCCCATATATTAGCTGGCTCATAGCACCATGGGGAACGTTACTAGTGGATGATTTTCCTATCTTCAAAGTGCTGGAGTACGTACCAAGCACTCAACTTGTGTATTTCTTAGAAATAAGCAATATAAGCTTTACGACGGGAGATTTATTAAAACCCCTCCTCATTACCTTGGCATGGACAGTTGTGCTAACAGTAGTGTCTGTCATTTTGTATCAGCGGCGGTTGAAGGACGAGTAAGGGAGCTCTGAAGGGACTTTAGCCAGCCTTCGATGGGTCTTTGGTAGGGTCGAAACAAGCGGCCGACTGAGACTATATGACGATTATTCTCTAATTGAGGCTGTGATGTTGTCATGACGGGGCCTGCTGGGTAATAAAGATGATTAGAACTTTCAAATTTGGCTGAATTTGGATTGGTAGCCATGGAAACGGAGGGAAAGATCATGGCGGCACAGACAGTATCAGGCATCAGCTCCGTACAGACCATTGCGGCCTACGGCGGTACACAGAGTGATGTCAGTTCCCTGGAGAAACAGCGGAACCGGCTGATGATGGAACTGGATAAAGTGAATGCGGCACAAGGAAGTGAGATGCAGACTCCTTATCGCCGAGAGCAGCTGCAGCGGCAAATCCGGCTGCTGGAGTCCCAACTCGTACAGAAAAGCGGGAGTAGCGCCCCCGTAAATTTTGTACCGGCTTCTCCGCTTCAAGATCACCTCCCCCTCTCGCGGATTGAGTGGAAGGGAGGCCTCAAGGGCATCGGTCTGACCGATCCCCGGACGGCGACGGTGAACTCGGAGGGCCATTTCGACGCGTTAATTTAGGCAAGAGAGAGAAGGTGCGAAAAGCGTCCGGTGATGAACCGGCTTTTCGCACCTCTTTTTTGAATGCGCGGTGAACCGTATCTTAAGTAGCGGCAAGTTTCTCCTAGGTACCCAGCAAAACTGTGCATGAGATGTCGGATGGATGCCGACGATACTTGCTATATTGTTAGTGAAGGGAGTTCATTCGAATGGATTTGCTTGCAAATCTGAACGGGGCTCTACAATACATTGAAGAGAATCTTGCTGATGATATAGACCTGAAGGAAGCGGCGAGGTTGGCTTGTTGTTCCGAATATCATTTTTCTAGAATGTTCTCATTTCTTGCAGGCATCACGCTATCAGAATACATCCGTCGGAGACGCCTGACATCTGCGGCATTTGAGCTTCAAGCTGGAGAATTAAGAGTTATGGATGTGGCGGTGAAATATGGATATAGCTCAGCAGACGCATTTTCTAGAGCTTTCCAAGGCTTGCACGGTATTCCGCCCTCTTCGGTAAAGTTGCATGGCCCTTCATTAAAAGCCTATCCGCGCTTGACCTTTCAATTAACGATTCAAGGGGGAAGTGCAATGAACTATCGTATCATTGAAAAAGAGTCATTCTGTATCGTAGGCATTACGAGAAGGGTACCTATCCAATTTAATGGCGTAAATCCGGAAATCGCATCTATGTGGAAAAGCTTAACTAGCGATGACATCGACCAGCTCAAAAAGCTCTCGAATGTCGAACCTCAGGGACTGATTCAAGCATCGATGAATTTTTCTGAGGGGAGAATGGAAGAAAAGGGGGAACTTGACCATTATGTTGGCGTTGCTACAACCAAGGAATGCCCCGAAAATTTAACGAAACTAGATGTTCCTGCAGCAACATGGGCTGTATTCGAAGCCGTTGGATCATTCCCCGATACATTGCAAAATGTCTGGGGACGCATCTATTCTGAATGGTTCCCTACCGCTAATTATGAGTTGGCAAGAGGCCCGGAGATTTTATGGAATGAGAGTAAGGATATATCTTCACCCACCTTCAGAAGTGAGATTTGGATACCGGTTTTGAAAAAATAATAAACGGTGATTACTATTGTACTTCTGATTTGTCAGGCCATCCCATCGAAGGATGGCCTTTTTTTGTTGTGGGGGATGGTTTGTAAAGTTGAGATTGACCCTTATTTTTACATATGAGAGAATAATGGAAATTTAAAAATGAAAGGAAAATAATGTATGAGAAATCTTTTCCGATTCATTCCTATTAGTCAACTAGCAGATAAATTTCCGGAAGGATCTTGGTGGGCGAAGTTTTACCAGGATTTCAGTGACGAGCAGCTAGCCGCTTATTATGAAGGGGATTTGACGCTGCCTTCTCTTAATCTGGATTGGGAGCAGGCTTTCCCGCAACAAAAAGAGGTAATTATCATTTTTATCGATGGGAATTTTACTGTAGAGAATCTCTATAATAAAGAAACAGATGGTGCCATAGGGCTTATGGTAACCGGTAATTTGAATGCGAAAAATATAGCTGTAGGCGGTCAGGAAATCTATGTTTCGGGCAATCTGATGGTTGAGGAAATATTGTGCGGCACCTACAATCATGGGGAAACAATTGTTATAGGTGATCTTAGCGCTGCGGTTTTAGTTCAGGATGACGAGTACAGCATCAAAGTAGACGGGCAGAAATCTATTGCATGCTTAGTAAATGTATGGGAGGGAGACGGCGTATTTCAGGAGCTTCCGGTGGACATTCATGAGGTGTTGATTGATGAAGTTTTTCTGGATATGGATGAGGAGGACATGGAATTTTCCTTTTGCACGCTGGTGAATGTTATTGTAGAAGGGCGTTCCGCATTGAAAAAAGTAAATGAACCCCTCAAGAGAAAGAAACCTGTTCATTTATATTTTACCCATAACACGATCAATGAGGAAAATATATTGAAATTGACTCAGTGTATTCTAATGACGGATGACAAACCATCTTTTGATTTTCAGGAGCAAGGCGTATTTTTCAAAGTTCAACTGGAGCATATTGATGCAGACGGGGATGAGCGGGATCTCAGCGTTTATATGAATGATAACCGGCATCACTATTATATTTGGCTGGAGCAAGATCATTCCATCGGTTTGTTGAGGAGAACCATAGATGAAGGGTCTGAGTGGGAGCACATTACAGAAGAGTCTCAGGAACAGCTAGCGGAGATTAGCGATTGCTGGACTATGTTGCTGACCTGTATTAATATGGCTGAGCTTTATTTACGAAACATTGAGGTCCAATATGTGCAAGACATTTTGCAACACGCTGTAATTCAGGAATTATATTCGGAAGAAGAGGAGGATGACGGGTTCTGGGACGGCTCAAAATATTACAGCTTCCGTAATGCGCATACGGACGAGGACGGAGACTACCTGCATGCTCGGATTGAAATCAAAACTCCAGATGAGGCGTATTATTTTTATACAGTGGATCATGGAACTTATGTTTCCCGGCATTATCAGCCGCCCAATCAATATGGCAAACAGGACATGTCTTTTTTGGACCTTAGGCGCTGGGAGGCATCAGAGCAGTATTTTACAAGATTCAAGCAATTTATTGATCAGAAGATAGAGTTTGGTGTAAATAGTTAGGCTTGATGGCGTTCTAAGAGATGAGCTTTGTCGTCAAGGAGGTCACGCATCACGCATGGCAACTGATCTTCCACCGAGGAGACCAGCATGGCTGAAACAACAAAACAGGCGAGAGGGAAGCACCAATACTTCCTCCTCGCCTATTCGTGTTCATGCATTTTGTCTAGGGTTTATCCACTTTACTCCGGTGTTCCTTGGGTTAACCCATGGATATACGTGAGCGTCGGAGAATCGACGGCCCCTTGCCCCGGATTATAGGTGAAGGAGTACTCGATGGTATCGCCGTGTTGCAGGTTATTTACAGGGTAGGTATAGTTACCGTTCCCTGCTGGGGTCATGGCTACGTTTAGCTGCCCTATTTCGATTTTCAATACCTACATCCCATCTGGTAGAATAGGGAAAACCATATTTCTCTATATTCTAGTAACTTGATTATAAGCTTTGGGAGGTAGACCATGGACAAAGAACTAATCGCACAGCTGACACAGTGGCATGAAGATGATGAACACCAGAAGATTGTAGACACCCTGATGGCGATTCCTCCAGAGGACAGAGATTACGAGGTAGTCAGCAGTCTGGCAAGAGCGTATAACAATTTGGGACGTTATGAAGAAGCGCTTGGACACTTCGCGATGATTGCGGAACAGGGGCAGAATGACCATCTGTGGCATTTTCGTGTGGGATATTCCTACTACTATTTGAATCGATATGAGGAAGCAGTGAGAGTGCTGAGTATTGCCCATGACCTCGATCCGGATGATGAGAATACGGCCATGTTTCTGAAATTCAGCCAGCGCAAGCTACGCAAAGAACAACACGCCGCAGCCAGACAGGCAATCAGAGAGCAACATAATGATTCGGGGACGACTGCAACTCCTTTTGAAGGGATGGACCTCTCCGAATTTTGGAAAGATAGCGATTATGCGCTAAAAGAATATGTTTCTGCCCCGCCTACGGATGAGCTGATTGCTTCTGTAGAAGAAGAACTGGGTTACAAGCTTCCTGCCTCTTATATCAGTCTGATGAAGCAGCACAATGGGGGAGTTCCTTATAATACTTGTTTTCCGACGGAGGACGCGACCTCATGGGCTGAGGATCATATTGCGATTACGGGCATTATGGGCATCGGACGCGAGAAAAGCTATTCACTCTGTGGCGATCTCGGCAGCCCGTTCATGATTGAGGAGTGGGGGTATCCTGACATCGGCGTAGTAATTTGTGACTGCCCTTCGGCAGGCCATGATGTCGTGATGCTGGATTACCGGAACTGCGGGAGGGACGGCGAACCTGAGGTAATTCATGTGGATCAGGAAGATAATTATGAGATTACGTTCTTGGCCCAAGACTTCGAGACGTTTATACGCGGTCTGGTGAGTGATGAGGACTACGACACCTCTGAAGAAGATAAAGAGGAGGATTTGCGCAAAGTAGCCGTAGGCCAATTCTCGCCTTTACTTGCGAAGCTGTGCAGCCATGTGTCTGAGGTAGATCAGCTTGAGCAGAAGATCCGTAGAGTCTGTACCCGAATCGTAGAAGAGAAGGGACACTTTTCCTTTCATGCGGATGAGCTTTCTACTCTGATGTACGATGTGCAGTTCTGGCTGTACACAAGCTCTTATCCAAATACGAGCCGTCAACAATATCTGGATGTATATGAGGAAATGATCGCTTTTGGCGGCGAGTTCGGTCAAGGCGGGTATGCTCCGGGCTGGATCAGCGACTGGCTGGATGGGCGAATACGGGAAGGGCTGATTGTTCAGAAAAACGGGGTGCTTTGCTTCACGGATCAAGCCCGCTCTGAGGTCATTGCACGGCTGGATGCAGAATCCGCAGAAGAGGACGTTGCCCCTTTTATACTCGTGGATCAGCAAGGTGGAGGCATGTCTGTCATTCTAAATGTGGGTAGCTACCGATCGGAAGTGTTCGAGGCCCGGGCAGACGAAGGATTTGAAGGCAACGGGTACGATTGGGCTTCTTTGGCGGCTGTGTTTGTGAACGAATATATGCCTGAATGGGTAGATACGATTCATTTTGACCCGGAAGCGGATATGTTCTGTGCTTATTCGGAGAATAGCGAAGCTATTAAGCAGTTCGCGGCGCGGTTGAAGCAGGCCTGTGAAAATGAGACGTTGATCCGGGATCTTTTTTCCCGCGCGGAGCTCGATTGATCACAATAGTATTCAAGGGCTGGATCACGCAGAAGGTTGAGAGAATGCATCAGGTAGGAATCCGTTTCAAGGTTAGTTTTCGTTGGCACCAATATATGGATGATACGGTTTTTAGCTGACCGTCAGCATCTGCTGCAAGGATGAAGGCTATAAGTCTTGGCCGCCTTGCAGCAGGTGCTCTTTTTTAGAAAGTTACGGGCATAGATTTGAACATGTGAAGTGGATTATTTTTGATATAATATAGTTAAAATTTTAGTTATTGTATTCTATTGATAGGGAATAATGAGAGAAAAGGAGAGATGGAAATGACGTATATCGTTGATTTTAAAAATGTGTCTACGGTCGGAGTAGAGTCTTCACCCGTAGCAGAAGCGCTTGCTGGTTTACGTGCCAATGAAGCTCGTTATTTTATGAACAAGTACAAGCATGAATTTACAGTTGTCCCAGCTAGCGAAAGCCAGGAAAACCTTGATTATGTGAGCCGAATTTTAAAAGAAGAACGTAATATTGAGTTTGCGGCAAAACCTTTAGAAACATCGCGTTTTCAAGTGGAAAATATTAAATTCACTTATGTCTTTTATGAAGATGGACTTGAGGTTAATGTCATGTATACGGTTGATGATCCTAAGAAGCGAGCCGTTGGTTTTAAGCTTTCTGAGGGGATGGAGATACCAAAGGAGTTAGAAGAGAAGTTTAAATTTGCTAGGCAAAAGTCTAAACTAGCCGGTACAATCCGTGGCTCGTATTTTGTAATCAAAGGAGAGTACTAAAGGAGTAAGAATAATACAAGCCTCTATTCCGAGTGGCGGGATAGAGGCTTTATTTATTTGCTATCTGCATAAGCCAAGTATCTTAAAATGAGGGCGTAACCAAGGGATTCACGGTAACTGTAACCATCGGACCAAGTAATTTAAAGTCCATACTTTCTTTTAATTTATCTAATCCTGCGGAAATGATTTTACAGAATTATCTCCGCAAGGCGATGTATCCCCTGCTCAATTGATGCTTCATCTACTTTTGCAAACCCCAATACCCATCCCTTTCTTTTGCTATCCAGACAATAGGGTCCAAGAGGGTAAACACGTATTCCATGTTGTAGGGCTAAATTTGTCACAGTTTCTTCGTCGTATGATTCCTCAGCCTCAAGTAACATATGCAATCCTGTTTCTACTCCACTGAGTGTAAAACGCTCCCCTAAACCACTAGCCATAATAGCTTTTGTCATGACTTCGTGTCTTCTTCGATATACATTTCTGACTCTTCTCATATGCCGCATAAAATGACCATTTTTAATGAAATGGGTTAGTGTTAGCTGATCCATAATCGGAAGATGACGGTAAGTCAGCTCCTGTACCTTCGCTAGTTGAGCAATTGCCTCGACTGAACCTATAATAGCCGAAATACGAATGCCAGGAGCAATCATTTTAGAGAAACTCATGAGATACAAAGTATTATTGGATGCCTGACTAAACAACGTTGGCAGCGGCTCCCCACGATACCGGAATTCACTATCATAATCGTCTTCAATGATCCAAAACCGTTCTTGAACCGCTTTATGTAGCAATTGTTGCCGACGGGGCTCCGACATAACGACCCCTACTGCGCACTGGTGAGAAGGGGTGGCAAAGATCAGTTTGGATTGAGGGTGAATATGCTCCACCACTAGACCATACTCATCAACGGGAATAGGTACCACATTCATTCGTCGATATTTCATCGCCATCCAAGCAGCTGGGAAACCTGGATCTTCTACTGAAACTGTGTCCCCATCAGCTAAAAGCGACTGTGCGATTAAATCGATACTATGCTGAGCTCCTGAGGTCAACAGAATCTGATTAGTTTGGATATGTATGCCCCGTTCAAGGGATAAATAACGCTGTATTTGCTCACGTAATGGTGTGTAACCGTAGCAATTACCGTAAGCCCAGCTTGATAAATCCATTTCAGCAGATGCGTGGAGCAGCGATTGCCGCCAGCTTTTTTGAAATTGTTCATCCAAATAGGGTTCATGAGGACTGAAATCAATATCCACTTCTAGCTGTTCTTTACCTCTGAACCAGTCATGTAAATGATCAACAGCTGAGTCTAACAAGGAGAGTGAAGGAGGTGTGGGACCCTCTGTTTCTATTTCCTTCGTTGATACATTGAATTGCTTCCATCTACTAACTCGCGTTCCTCCTCGGCGAGAGGTGACTGTATAACCTCGACTTAACAATTCCTCATAGACGATTTGAATAGTTGAGCGTGAGACACCTACGATGTGAGCAAGTTCGCGGGTAGGTATTAGTAATTCTCCTGGCGCCCAGACTCCGCTAGTAATATTATGAATTGCTTGATCAAGCAATTGCTGCCAGATCGGTCTCTTATCATTACGAATTACTTTCATCATCGTACACACCTCCAAATAGAAGCCCAATCATAATAATATTAATTATGGATTGCTTTAAACGGTCATTTTTGGATATTTTAATGCAATCCATACATTGATATACTACCGTAACAACGCTGGTATTCGCAATTTGGTCGTTGCCGCACGCTAGAGTTAAAGGAGAGATATCGATATGAATTCGGTTCGTTACAAGAGCAGGGAATGCCTGGATCAAGAGAAGATTGAAAGGTTCCTTCAGCAAGCGAGATTGGGTTATCTTGGGTTGGCTGATGGCAATCTCCCCTATGTTGTGCCACTTAATTATGTATGGACAGAAGGGAAACTCTATTTTCACGGGGCTGGAGACGGAAGGCGTAATCAGGTGATGAGTGATAATTCAGAGGTGTGTTTTACGGTATGTGAGGAATACGGAACCATTACGGATCCGGTACCTGCGAAAACGGATACAGCTTATATGAGCGTAATGATATTTGGACAAGCAGAACCGATCACGGATTTGGATGAAGCCACTCATGTACTTCAGGAAATGATGAATAAGTATGTACCAGGTTACTATAATCGCCCCCTGTCCAAGCAGCATGTGGAGAAGTATAGATCAGCTGTATTCGGCGGTCCGGTTCAAGTTTATCGGGTCATTCCAAGCCAAATGACGGCAAAAGAGAGTCCTATTGAAGCTGAAAAAATGTATAAAAAGGACATGGATACTGAACGCCAAGTTTAACCACAAGATATGCTGGTTTCGTTAGAAATTTCATCAAAAAAAAAGCCTTTTGGAATAAAATCCAAAGGCTTTTTGTATGCTTATTTTTTTCAAGACCTTATTCAACATCATAATTGATCAGAAAGAAAAAGTCTATACTTTGGGCTGGATTTTATTTACTATTGTGAAGCCGGCAAAACTTAATCAATGGAGTGTTGTTAATGGACGTTACCTATCATCTCGATCAGGCCGACTTACAGGATTATATTGGACGGATTTTTGGCACCAGTTATTTAGTTACTCGTGTTTCACGAATGCATGGTGGCGCACAAAAGGTGGTCTACAAGATTGAGTGCAGTAATGGATTTTCCTGCGTTTTGTATGTGTGGGATCTTTCCATGAATTATTTTGAAGAAGAAAAAGCGAATGAAGATATAAATGAACAGTCCTATGGAAGTGATTTGTTTGAATTAAACAATAAGTATTTAACACAACATGGAATTCAGACCCCAGCACTTTATGATCTGAACAAGGAAAGAGATCGTTACCCATTTGATTATGCGCTTGTTGAATATATAGATGGACGTAAGGCAGAAACCTTTTTCCAACTTTCCGAGTTAGCTGCTCAAGATAAAGTGTTTCAGCAGTTGGGGGATATGCTTACTACAATGCATACCACCGAAAGGCAGATTTTTGGGAAAGCCAATGCTAACGAGATCAGTACAGAACAATGTCATTCATTACAAATGAAAAATACGAAAGTACAGCTAGCTTACGCCTCTCAGCATATGGAGAAGATCGGGTCTAATCAAAGTAAATTGCTCGATAAGTTGTATGAGCTTGAATCAAGAATTAAGCCTAGAAAGCAGTATGGATTTATTCATGGGGAACTGGGTCCTGACCATGTATTGGTTAATGATAAGCTGGAGCCCTTTCTGATTGATATCGAAGGAGCAGCGTTCTTTGATATTGAGCATGAGCATAGTTTTTTGGAGATGCGTTTTGGAGATTTCTATCGGTATCTTAAGAACGATAAGCTTGATCCGGATAGGCTGTTATTTTATCAATTGCATCACCATATATCATTAACTTCAGCGGGTTTAAAGCTACAGCATAGAGGATTTCCCGATCAACAATTCGCAAAAGGTCTAGCTGAATATCAATCAGAACGTGCGCTTAGGTTTATCGAAAAATGAAGAAATGGAAATGAAGCAAGAAGCGGCGCGTCATCTCTTGTCAAATATCGTGGGGAGCTGAATATTCGAGTTAATACACGGTAACGTTTCAACGAAGGGGGAGTCAACCTAACCTAGGGAGACTCCCTCTCTCTTGTGCGTTCTAGGGACAAGCCTGACGGTAGTCAAGAGGTGTATACGAAAGTAAAGACTAGTATATAGATGGGGGTCCTTTCCTTTCCTATACTAGAACTAGGAAGAGAAGTAGCATGAAGTAGATGCACGACCTATTTTGAGACAATGTGGAGGGGTAATATGAAGAAAAAAAGTAGAATACTTCTGATCGTCGCATTGATCCTAAGTTTAACTATCACGGCATGCGGCAAAATCACAAATGAAGGCGAGAAGCAGCCTGAGAAGCAGCCTGAGACACCTGTGGAACAAAAAAATGAAGTGATTGAAGTTTCAACAGTTTCGGCAAGCGATCAGTATCTCAAATTCGATGAGGGCGAAAGCTTTGAGAAGAACTCGGTCTATGATGCGTATGAGAAAGATATCGGTGTGAAGCTCACGAATAAATGGGTGTCCGCCGATGACGTTCAATTCAAGGAAAAAGTGAAGATGTCCATCGCCTCCAATGATCTTCCGGACTTCATGAAGGTTAATGCTACACAGCTGAAAGAGCTGACCGAAGCGGATATGATTATGGATATCACGGACGTATATGACAAGAATGCGACGGATGAGACGAAGGAATTCTTGTCGATGGATGGTGGAATGCAACTGAAGACCGCCACTTTCGACGGTAAACTCATGGGGATTCCAAGTTCTTATAATCCGTACCAGTATCAGTTCCTCTATGTACGTACGGACTGGCTGAAGAAATTGAACCTGCCGGAACCGAAGACGATGGCGGATCTCTTGACGATCGCAGAAGCGTTCAAAACAAAAGATCCAGGCGGCACTGGGAAACCGTATGGAATTGTAATTAGCAAAGATCCATTTAACAACCAGTCCACAGCTGTTACAGGACTAATAGCATTCTTGAATAGTTACCATGCTTATGAAAATCTTTGGATGGAAGACGGAAATGGCAATTTGGTCAACAGTGACATTCAGCCTCAAGTGAAAGACGCACTTAAGGCGCTGCAGGAAATGTTCAAGAAAGGATTAATTGATCCTGAGTTCGTCGTTAAAGATGTGGAGAAAGCAGCAGAGCTCCTCTATAACAACAACGCAGGTATCGTATACGGCCAGTCTTGGGTACCGGCTCAGCTCGCTAAAGGCGCAGTAAAGGATGGTAAAGTCGTACAAGAGTGGGGCGTATTCCCGATTCCATCGGTGGATAGCGAACCTGCACTATCGCAGATAGGTTTGGGTGTTGACGAATATTATGTTATCTCCAAGCAAGCGAAGCATCCGGAAGGCGTTATTAAATTGCTGAACCATTGGATTGTCGTGGATAATCATCCGACGCCAGAACAGAAAGTGTATGAGTATGGTAAAGACCTGAAGGAGAAAGGCAACAACTACTGGCTTCTAAGCCCGCTTCGTGTTGGTAAACAAAAGGATAATAACGGTGAAATATTGCCAAAAGCGATCGAGAACAAAGACGAGAGCATTTTGGAGACGAAAGATCAAAAAACTCGTTACGAGCGTGCCATGAAGTATGTTGACGGTACCGATATCAACATGTGGTGGGAATATCTGATCTCAGGTCCAAAAGGTGCATATTCACTTATTCCTGAAATTCAGAACAATAAACAGTACCTACAAAACAAATTCTACGGCGCACCGACTCCAACCATGGCAGATCGACAAGAAATCCTGAAGAAGAAGCGGGATGAAGTATACTTCAAGATTATGATGAATCAAGTATCCGTGGATGAATTCGATAAATTCGTAGAAGAGTGGAAAAAGCTTGGCGGCGACGAAATGACCAAAGAAGTCAATGAATGGTACGCGACTCACAAACAATGATAGCAGGAGAATCGAGGGGTTGAACACAAACGACCTCTCTTTTCTTTAACCTAGTTCTTCATTTTTAGTCCTATAGCGAGGTGGATGGCATGAATGTATTAACGCGTATGTGGAAGAGGGAGTGGCCACTTCACTTGATGTTGGTTCCTGGGATCGTATTGGTCCTCATCTTCAGTTATATCCCGATGGCCGGCATTATGATGGCCTTTCAGAAATACGTACCGAATAAAGGGTTGTTCGGCTCACCATTTATTGGTCTTAAAAACCTTCAGTTACTGATGGATTACCCCGATATCGGCCGGATATTCTTCAATACAGTATACATTGCGGTGATGAAAATTGTAGCAGGTATGATCGTTCCGGTCACCATAGCGATACTTCTGAATGAGCTGCGGAAAGAATGGGTCAAACGGACCTTCCAGACGCTCGTGTACTTGCCGCATTTTCTATCGTGGGTCTTGTTAAGCGGTATTCTAATCGATGTATTGTCTCCATCTTCCGGTATTCTCAATCAAGTGCTTGGCTTGTTTGGTATAGACCCTGTTTTTTTCCTGGGAGACAACAAATGGTTCCCTTATGTCATGGTCATATCGGATGTATGGAAAGAGTTCGGATTTGGTACGATTGTCTATCTGGCTGCGCTTACCAGTATTAATCCGTCACTGTACGAGGCAGCGGAGATCGACGGCGCAGGACGCTTTAAGCAGACGTTACATGTGACGCTGCCGGGGATGCTTCCTATTATCGTTCTCATGTTTACGCTTAGTATCGGGAATGTACTGAATGCCGGATTTGATCAAATCTTCAACCTATATAGTCCTCCGGTCTATGAAAGCGCGGATATTATCGATACCTTCGTATATCGTATGGGGATTGAGCAAGCACAGTTCGGTTTCGCTACGGCCGTAGGACTGCTGAAATCCGTCATCTCTTTCATATTCGTATCTATGTCCTATATCTTAGCCTATCGTGTAGCGAATTACCGCATTTTCTAATGCTATCGGCGGTAATTCAGAAGGGAGACACATCGTGCGTACTAACAGATCATTCGGAAGAAAATTGTTTTTGATATGTAATTTTATTTTTCTGGCATCCGTATCTTTGTTATGCCTCATGCCTATTATTCATATTTTGGCGCTCTCGTTCAGCTCCGGGCAGGCAGCATCCGCCGGAAAAGTCATCCTGTGGCCAGTTGAATTCACAACGGCTGCTTATGCTAACGTATTTGGAAAACCTGAATATTTACGCGCATTCTGGGTATCGATTCAGCGGGTCCTTATGGGAACGACAATCAGCATGTTCCTGACGATTATCACGGCCTATCCATTATCCAAAGATTCTCGCCAATTTCGGCTGCGGACCTTCTATTCATGGTTCTTCGTATTCACGATTTTATTCAGTGGCGGGCTTATTCCAAACTATTTAACCGTGAAGAACCTTGGGATGCTCGATACAATCTGGGCTTTGGTGCTGCCAGGAGCGGTCACGGTGTTCAACGTTATTCTGCTGCTGAATTTCTACCGCAGTCTGCCCAAAGAACTTGAGGAATCTTCGCTGCTCGATGGGGCGGGTCAATTTACTACCTTATGGAAAATATATGTGCCGCTATCGTTGCCGGCATTGGCAACGACAGGTCTTTTCACTATGGTGGGGCATTGGAATAGCTGGTTTGATGGTATGATTTACATGAATCATCCCGAGAATTATCCGCTGCAGACCTTCCTGCAGACGATCATTATCAAAATGGATTTCCGCTTTATTAAACCTGAGAGGGCAGAATTAATGATCAAATTGTCCGATCGTACGAGCAGGGCAGCTCAAATATTCGTAGCAGCATTTCCGATTCTTATCGTGTATCCGTTCTTGCAGCGGTTCTTCATTAAAGGAATTGTGATGGGGAGTGTCAAAGAATAAAATAGGGCACTCAAAACTATGACATTGCATTGCAGGAGAACAAACGATGAAAATCCGATTCTTGATTAAAGATTCCTCTATATTCCAGAAAATAATGGCTGCCTTTCTGGCAGCCTTGTTTCCGCTCATGGCGATTACCTGGTTGATTAATGAGAAGGGTTCGGACAATATTCGGAGTGAAATTTCCGAGTCTATTCTAAATACGACTCGCTTCTATCTGGATTCACTCGACAAGGAAGCAGACCGGATCAGCCGTTATTTGCCGAACTATGTGATGGACAAAGACTTGATGGAAATTGCAACTACAGGCAATTACATGAGTTATTACGATCGTGCGCAAAAAATATTAGATATCCAAAGACGGCTTG
Source organism: Paenibacillus sp. FSL R5-0475 (assembly GCF_038004585.1). Lineage (NCBI taxonomy): Bacteria > Bacillati > Bacillota > Bacilli > Caryophanales > Paenibacillaceae > Paenibacillus > Paenibacillus sp. FSL R5-0475. The sequence goes on along the minus strand of NZ_JBBORK010000001.1, from coordinate 4,260,874 downwards.
AATTGATGAAGAACTCAAGTCCATTTATTCAAGAAGCAAGGGCGTATATCCCTCTTATCGACCGAACGATTCTTAGCAATAAATTTGAAACTTCGATGAATAAGCAGGAATATGCTTCTATGCAGCAAAACAAGAGATTATACGAAGAACCTTTCATTTACTGGAACGATCGATTATTTATTTCCATGCAATACCCCATTAATACCGTTAAAAATCCGATTTATATCGTAGCGGTTGAATTATCGACTATCAAAATCAGAGAAACGTTATCTCAAATCGGCAGCTCGCGTGGTGGACAGAGCGTATTGCTCAATCTGGAACGTGGTTGGGAGATCGAGAGTGACATGGATCCGGAACTGCTGGAACAAATGAAATCCTTCGCTGCGGATAAGCGGGAATTGCAAAAAGACGAAGGATACGAAACGATTATGTATAATGGTAAGCGGTTTCTTACGGTATATAAATACTCCAGTCTCTGGAATTCCTATTCGATTATGTGCATTCCCGAAGAGACGATTTTGGGTTCTCTTGAGATCTATCGAACATTGTTCTGGTGGGCTTGCGCGCTAGCTGTGGGTATTGTCGTTTTCTTCTCCTACTTTCTATTACGATTTATCTATCGGCCATTAATGAAACTTGTGCATTCCTTTCGGCGCGTTCAGCAGAATAGGCTGGAACCGATCGTGATCGATCGTGGAGCAGATGAGTTCGGGTATTTGTACCAAGCTTTTAATAATACGATCCGATCCTTGAAAACACTAATCGAGGAAAATTACGAGCAGCAAATCAGGAACCAGCGTTCCGAACTGAAACGATTGCAATCGCAAATTAATCCTCATTTTTTATATAACTGTTTTTTTGTATTGTGCCGGTTAATTAAATCCGAGAATCAGAAGGAAAAGGCTTATCAATTCTGCCTGTACATCGGACAATATTTTCAGTTCATTACTCGTGATGACGAGGATGATATTCCGCTGGGGCTGGAGGTCAATCATTCTCGCACGTATGTAGACATGCAAACCATATGTTACGGAGACCGTATTCAAGTCAAGTTCGAAGGTGATGTTCCCGATCTCTTCGTGCCGAGGCTGATTCTGCAGCCGATCATCGAAAATGCTTATAAGCATGCCTTGGGCAATATGATTCAGCAGGGTGAGCTATGGGTTCATTGTGAGCGGGTGGGTGATGTCTTCTCCATCTATGTCGAAGATAATGGCCGAAGCATCTCCGATGCGGAGATCGAACAGCTTCAGAAGCGACTGCGTCAATCCACCACTCGGATGGAGGAAACAACCGGAATCATAAATGTGCATCGCAGAATACAGCTGCGGTACGGTGAGGAATATGGCATTACAGTGTCACGTTCTGCTCTTGGTGGACTTCAAGTAAGAATCAATCTAAGCGCGAACTAGAGGAGGAATCAGCATGTACCGACTGCTAATCGTCGATGACCTTCCCATTATTGTCGATGGTCTTCTGGAGCTATTCAATGAGACCGATCATTTACAACTCGAGGTTATGAAGGCATATTCAGGTGAAGAAGCACTGGAGGTACTGTCTCATCATCGTATTGATATCGTGATTTCCGACATTAAGATGCCTGGACTGGAAGGGATTGAGCTGCTTCGGGAAATCAAATCCCAGTGGCCGGCCTGCAAAGTTATTTTCTTAACAGGATACAATGATTTTCATTATGCTAAGAGCGCAATTACGTACGGTGGGTTCGATTATATTCTGAAGGTCGAAAGTGATGAGAAAATTATTCAGTCCGTAGAACGGGCGATTGAGAAAATTGAAGAAGAAAATAACCAAGAACAGATGATCGCTAGAGCGCAATCCAAAATGAGACTGGCATTGCCCTCCCTGCAAAAGGAGTATGTGTGGGAGCTCTTTCAAGGCAAGCATGTATCGGATAGCCAATTAAAGCAGGCGTTCAAAGAAATCGATATCCGGCTTGATGCGACATTGCCGGTTTACTTGCTCATAGGCAGGGTAGACGCATGGAAAGAAATGTTCACGACGCCGGATAAAGCGTTATTGACTTACGCCGTACAGAACATTTGCGATGAGTATTTGTCCACGCAGGTCAGATGCTATTCCGTTGTATTCGAGTTATCCAAAATCGTCTGGATGATTCAACCGAAAATCCCGGATGGATCGTCTATCGAATATGGGGATCAGGATTGGATCAGAGCTCATCGGTATACGAGCGGAATTCTGGAGACTGTGCAGGGAAATTGCAAGCGATTGCTGAGTTTATCGGTTTCTTTCCTTCTTGGAAGTGAAGCAACGACATGGGATAACATATCTGATCGGTTTCACTCGATCAAATACGGCCTGGTACAAGGACATGGATTATTTAATGAGGTCATATTGACCGATAAAGACATTCAAAGAGAAGTGAACGGTGATCTGAGTGGGAACTACCACGATGCCTTCTATCACGCCCGTGTTCAATTGCTGATGTCTTGTCTCGAGAATAATCATCGGGAGCAATTCAACAAGCTGTATGCCGAACTAACGTCCATTTGGAATGATGAAGAGTCGCCGAATGAGCGGAAGATCGAACTGTATCATTCGCTTTCAGCTATTTTTCTGTTCTATATCCATAAGAATCGGGAAATTCGGGATTACATCAATACGCTGATGGATCTGGATAAGTTATATCGCTATGGAGATTCCGCATCATGGTCGGAGCTGATTCAATACTTCTCGCAAATGGCGGATTGCTTCTTCGAATGGAATGCGCTGCGGGGTACGCAATTGCCGACAGAGGTCGTGAATAAGGTACATCGATATATTGAAGAACATATTTCCACTGATATTTCCTTAAATGCGCTGGCCGATTACGTGAGCTTGAATCCATCGTATTTGTCCCGACTTTATAAGCAAATCACTGGAATAGGGTTATCTAAATATGTGAACGACTATCGTAACCTGATTGCCAAGGATATGCTGCTCAACACATCGATGAAAGTGAATGAAATTGCTGCTGCCCTGGGGTACAACTCAGCACTTGCGTTTATTCGCTTCTTCAAGAAGCAGAACGAAACGACGCCGCAAGATTTCCGTATGACAAGGATCCATATACAGAATCAAGGTCAATAAATGTATATGAAATGTCAGTAACGATCTCTTTTGCCTCCGTTCCTACCGCCTTACAATGGAAGTACACTAGGTGCGCAAGAGGAGGAGTAGTCTTGAGAACATTAACAGCTGTATTACTTGGCGCTGGCAGTCGAGGAAGATATATTTATGGGCCCTACGCGGAGAAGTTCCCGAATGAATTAAAGATTGTTGCCGTAGCTGAGCCGGATGATGAACGTAGAAATCGATTTGCAGAGATTCATAGAATTGCCCCAGAACATGTCTACGATTCTTGGGAGAAAGTATTCGATCAGGGTCAAATGGCGGACGTGATGATAATTGCTACGCTCGATCGGATGCATTATATACCAGCGATGAAAGCGATGGAGCTAGGCTATCATGTCATGTTAGAGAAGCCGATGTCTCCTTCCATGGAAGAATGCATCGAATTGGAGCAAGCTTCGCTTCGGTATAAGCGATTGCTCGTCGTAACTCATGTCCTGCGATATTCCCCGTTCTGGTCTGGGATCAAAAAATGCATCGAAGACGGTGAACTCGGAACGATAGGTACGATTCAATTAACCGAAAATGTGGGCTACATGCATATGACACACAGTTATGTCCGCGGGAATTGGCGCAATTCGGAGGAGACGAGTCCCATGATCCTGGCCAAATCATGCCATGATCTGGATCTCATCTCATGGCTTATGAATCAATCGTGTACAAGCGTGAGCTCGTACGGATCATTACTGCATTTCAGGGCGGAGAACGCTCCGGAAGGCTCCGCGGATCGCTGTATCAACGGCTGTGAGGTTGAGAAGGAATGCGCCTTCTCGGCGATGAAAATATATATTCAGCCCCCGGAACACCCTTGGGCACGCTATATGACGAATGATTTGTCGCAAGAGGGGATCTTGAAGGCGCTGAAGGAAGGACCGTGGGGTCGCTGCGTGTATCGCTGCGATAATAATGTCGTGGATCACCAGGTAGTCAACATGGAGTTCGAGAACGGAGCGAATGCATCGTTCATCATGTCAGGGCTGACACTGAGCGGCACGCGCCGGGTTCAAATTATGGGAACACAAGGCGAGATCATCGGGGATATGGACAAAGGATCTTTCACGCTGTACCGCTATGTATCGGGCGAGAAGGTTGAGATTGGCTGCAATGTGGAAGGCGATGGCCATGGAGGCGGCGATGACCGTATGGTAAGCTCATTCCTGCGGAATGTGCGTCAATTCGACAACAATCCATCGGAAGGTTTGACCTCGGCGACGGCATCCCTGCAGAGTCATTTGATCGCATTCGCGTCGGAACATTCGAGATTGAACGCAGGTCAGGCGGTCAAGCTTTCGGACTTGCAGAAGAAAGGACAAATGTCTGTATAAGATCAAATGATACTAGGAAGCCTCTTTCGAAGTGATGGGATGCCGTCATGGAGAGGGAGGTTTTTTAGTATGTATTTGATTCAAGAAATCGAGTCAATATGGAAAAGGTTTTTCGTTACATAATCTCAAGGCATAATAAAAGACCGCTCTACTGGAATGACTTCCGGATCTGCGGCCTTAGGACAAGATTCTATTATAGGGTCAATCTGTATCTAAAGGTGGTGAAATTAATGGAATTTAACAGTCTTGATACGAGCTTCTTCTTCATAGGTGAGTGGTTTTGGGGATCTTGGAGTGTGCAAGTGGCGTTGCACAGAATATTCCATTTTTTGATAATCCTCATTACCTGAATTCATCGTTGGATTCCAATTTTCCGTTACCCAATTTTTAAGTTCTTTAAGACCTGCTAGCATTTCCTCCAGCCTCCTTTGGCGAAGAAACAATATATTTTGTATTGTTCTGGTTACGCTTTCATTATATCATAGAAATTAGTTTTTTAAAGCTGTGTCCACGTGAAAAACACAGTTTTTAAGTGAACATTGTGTGTTAATTAGGGTTTGTGCTTCCTATGGAGAAAAGTGTCTCCTTGTAGGAGACACTTATATTAGATTTAAAAGGATAATCTATTGCCCTTGAGAGCCGCAAAGGATTTCTAGTAATTACCAATACGGCAGATGACTTTAAGGTCGTAGATAGTGTTACTCTGATAATAACTAGAGCTGCATATATCGTCCGATATTCTATTTTTAATTGGAAAATAAGGTCTTATTTTATGGGCATTTACTTAAATGAAACTATTTTTCTAGTATGATCGTTCTTCTGGTGGAAATAAATTTTATTTTTTAAAAAATAGAGAAAATAATTTACAGAACTAAATTTAAGTGATATCTTGAATATGTAGAAAAGAAACCGTTCACATCTTAAGGGGGATTATCAATGACACTCAACAAGTTCCACGGAATTATACCTGCCTTCTATGCTTGCTATGACGATCAAGGAAATATTTCCGAATCCCGGACACATGCCTTATGTGATTACTTATTTGAAAAAGGAGTTCAAGGTGTTTATGTGGGAGGTAGTTCTGGAGAATGTATCTACCAGAGTCTGGACGAACGCAAAGCGGTACTTAGCTATGTAGCTAGTAACCTGAAAGGTAAAATGACACTGATTGCTCATGTAGGAGCCCCTTCTACTAGAGATAGTATCGAATTAGCAAAACATGCGGCGAGCTTAGGATATGATGCACTATCCGCAATCCCACCTATATATTTCAAATTACCTGATAGTGCAGTAACTAAATACTGGAGCGATATTATGGAGGCAACTCCTCTACCGTTCATTATCTACAACATTCCTCAGACTACGGGATATACACTAACTCCAGCTTTATTCGAGAAACTGCTTACTAATAAAAAAGTTATCGGCGTTAAGAATTCTTCTATGCCACCTATGGATATTGAACGCTTCAAAAGAGTGGGTGGAAAAGATGTAGTGGTCTTTAATGGACCGGATGAACAGTATGTTGCGGGAAGAATCATGGGAGCCGATGCTGGCATTGGTGGTACTTATGCAGTTATGCCGGAGCTGTTCTTGCAAGCTAATACATTTGTACTTGCCGGCAAGTTTGAGGAAGCAGGACAACTTCAAAGTGAGATCAACGATATCATCATCGCGCTTTGTTCCCTCAAGGGTTCTATGTATGCGGAAATTAAAGAGGTTCTGAGATTAAGAGGCGTAAACATTGGTAGTGTAAGAGCACCGCTTGAAGGGGTAGCCGCTGAAGATGCTGGTCCAATCGCAGATATTATGAAATTGATTGATCAAGCGATCGAAAAATATTGTGGTTAATGCAATGAAGAGAACCATCGTATGCTTTGGTGATTCCAATACTTGGGGCTACGACGCAAAGACGGACCAAAGGTTTATTGATGAAATACGTTGGACCGGACTTCTACAATCAGAACTGTACAACACTTACCGGGTCATAGAGGAAGGGCTTCCTAGTAGAACTAGTGTTAGTGACGATCCGCTATTTGAAGGGTTAGCCGGAATATCTTATCTCTATCCATGCCTCATGTCACATGCACCACTTGATTTGGTAGTGATCATGCTTGGGACGAATGATACGAAAGAAAGATTTGCACTAACTTCTTATAACATCGCACAAGGTATTGTTAGGCTCGCTCATAAATCTAGAGGGAGCGGGGCAGGTCCAGCCGGAAAAGCTCCAGAAGTGCTTGTATTGGTTATTCACTAGTTCTCTTAAGAACAGTTCAGATGTTGTGAAGATGCCTCCAGACTGGTGGCCTAAATCGATCACATTCTCCAACTATGTGGATGTGTTTCAGAACCAACCGGCTTTAAGATGGACGTTTAATAGTATTTATGTCTCAGGCGTATCTACGATTATCGTTATTATTGTAGGCGCTATGGCTGCCTATGCATTCTCAAAGATCAATTTTAAAGGTAAAGATATCATCTTCATTATTTTCATATCGAGCTTGATGATTCCTAAGGAAATTATGATCGTGCCTTTATTCCGGATTACACAGCAATTTGGAATGGTGAATTCGTATAACGGTATGATTTGGCCGAACGTCGCGGGTGCATTTGGAGTGTTCCTATTAAAAGGATTCTTCGATTTAACCCCTAATGCTTTAAGAGAAGCCGGAAGAATAGATGGTGCAAATGAATGGAGAATCTTTACTCGCATCATGGTGCCTATTATTAAACCTGGTATTGGAGCCTTATTTATTCTGAATTTCGTGCAAGTCTGGAATGATTATTTGTGGCAGCTGGTTATAGGCCAAGAGAACAAAATGAAAACATTAATGGTTGGTACTGCAACCTTAATGCAGGATCTGAATCCTAATTTCGCATATAAAATGGCCGGAGCCACCATTGCTGCAATTCCGATGTTGCTAGTGTTCATGTTATTCCAACGTTTCTTCACCAATGGAATTACAGCAGGAGCAGTCAAAGAATAAATAAAAATGTGGAGTGGGTTACTGATGAATACTGAAAATAATGTACTTAAAAAGATAAAACATAAACTAGTCGTCTCCAGTCAAGCCTTACCTGAAGAACCGCTGCATAGTCCGTTTATAATGGGAAGAATGGCTTATGCAGCATACTTGGGCGGTGCTTCAGGTATTCGGGCAAATAGCGTAGCGGATATTCAAGAAATTAAGAAAACAGTGGATCTACCTATCATTGGGATCATCAAAAGGGTATACGAAGGTTCTGAAGTGTTTATTACACCAACCCTGAAGGAAGTAGATGAGCTTTACCGCGAAGGGGTAGATATCATTGCTATGGATGCGACAGACCGGACTCGTCCGGATGGATCAACTATCTCAGAACTATTTCCTCACATAAGAGAGACCTATAAAGATCAACTGTTTATGGCAGATTGCTCTACATTTGAAGAAGCTGCTAAAGCCGTTGATCTGGGGTTTGATCTTGTGGGAACTACCTTAAGCGGATATACAGAATACACCAAAGAGCGGTCACTTCCAGATTTCGAGCTAGTCAAGCAAATCGTAAGCAACTTCTCTGTGCCTGTGATAGCTGAAGGCGGTGTTTCCACTCCTGAAGAACTGAAGAAAATGTTTGATCTAGGTGTTTTTTCAGCAGTAGTCGGCTCAGCGATTACAAGACCAATGGAGATTACCAAAAGGTTTGTAGACGCTATTCAGTAGATTGCCGGAGAGGGTAGATAAGGATGAGAATTCTCGCTGTAGATATTGGCGGTACCAATACCAAGATGTGTATATGCGATAAACTTGGGAATGTTCATAACTTTAAGGAGTATGCAACTGAGAGCCACTTGGGAGGGCCGCATGTAATCTCAAGATTGCTTGATAAGATTGCAGAAAATGATGATTTTGATGCCATTGCTATAAGTACAGCCGGTCAAGTCAATGCTGAAGAAGGAATTATAGTCTATGCTAACGAAAATATACCTAGCTATACAGGGATGAAGATTAAGGAAATTGTAACTAATCATTTTCATAAACCTGTTATGGTAGAGAACGATGTGAATTCAGCAGCATTAGGCGAGGCTTATTATGGTGCTGCCCAGAACTTTAACAATTTCTTATGCTTGACGTTTGGCACGGGCATTGGTGGTGCCATTGTATTGAACCGCCAAATCTATAAAGGAGCAGATGGGGTGGCGGCCGAATTTGGTCATATCCTGACACATCCATTGTCAGATGCGGTGGAGGGACTGCCTTTTTATGAGAAGTATGCTTCAACCACTGCTTTAGTCAAGATGGCTCAGCAAGCAGATCCCGAATGTACAGACGGAAAAGTCCTTTTTGATAAAATTCACAAAGGGGACGAAGCTCTGAAACAGATCTTGGATTCATGGGTAACTGAGGTGTCCGCGGGTTTAGCCTCAATTATTCATATTTTCAATCCATCCGCTATAATTATTGGGGGCGGTGTTATGGAACAAGAAGATTTAGTTCAAAGGGTAGAGGAACGGACGAAGTCTTTAATTATGGAGAGTTTTGCGGGTGTAAGAATTGTTAAGGCCTCACTTGGGAATAAGGCAGGCTTGCTTGGTGCTTCCTCTTTATTCGCACATTAAATCATTGTAAAGGAGGGGCTTATTTGCGAACAATCAGTATTTTTTCTTCTATTCATTCCAAGTACAATAATTTGACGAATACGGAGAAGAAGGTAGCGGACTACGTCCTGGAGAACACGAGAAGTGTTGTCTATATGTCGATTACTGATCTTGCAGATGCGTGCGATGTAGGTGAATCAAGTATTTTTCGATTTTGCAAATCTTTAAGTTATAAAGGGTATCAAGAGTTCAAGATTGCACTCGCTCATAGTATCACTGTAGAGAATGAGATCCCGCAGCTTACGGATCAAATTCTAATGGACGACACTACTGAAGCTGTGGCTTCCAAAGTGCTGACCACAAATGTAAGTGCACTGAACGAGACCTATAATTTAATTGATATACAGAAGATCAATGAAGCTATTGATTATATGATAAACGCGGAACGAGTATCATTTTTCGGCGTAGGCTCTTCATTAATCACGGCGATGGAAGCCAAAATTAAATTTATGCGCATTACTAACAAAACGGAGTGTTTGATGGATTCACATCTTCAGATGATGTCTGCGGCGCTAATGTCTAACCGAGATGTAGCTGTAATCATTTCTTACTCCGGTTCAACGAAAGATAGTATCGAGGTTGCTAGAAAGGCGAAGGAACGAGGCGCTAAGGTGGTGTCCATTACGAGATTTGAAAAGTCACCTTTAACGTCGTATTCGGATCTTACCTTACTTTGTGGTGCTAATGAGGGTCCTCTGCAGGGCGGTTCATTATCTGCTAAGATCTCACAACTCTATCTGCTGGATATTTTATATGTGGAATATTTCAAAAAGACTAGTGAGCAGTCCATTATCAATAAAGAAACAACAGCTGCAGCAGTTAGTGAGAAGCTCCTATAAGTGCGAGTTCAAAAAGTATGGTTTTTAACACCGAGAAGATTGGATGAAGGTAGAAACTGAGGAGCGGAGCGTAGTGGAAGCTACGTGAGCACCGGAAGTTTCGCCTGAATTCAATATTCGATGTCGAGTAAGCTTCTTGGGCTACTTCGTGATCAAAAGCGGACTTTTTGAACAACCTCTGTAAGATAATTGAGATGTGAGGAGAATGAGACAATATGATCTTAGGTTCATTGTCATCTTGGGAAGAGCATAGCAGATACGAGAATTCAGTCATTGTAGAGGCTATTGAGGAATTGAAAGTCATCTTACGACACGAACCTGATCTCGGGCGAATCGAGATGCGCGGTAACGAGATATACGTTTCGATTATGGCGCTTGAGGCGAAGTCGCTAGAGGAACAGGTTGCTGAAAAGCATGAGGCTTATATTGATGTGCATTATCTGATCGAAGGTGAAGAAACGATCGGTTGGTCCCCTTTGCAAGAAGGGATCGAGGCTACTAAGCCTTACGATGCCGAAGCAGATTATGCGCTTTATCCTCCGTCATCCGATGAAATTTTGTTAACTTTGAAGCCGGGGATGTTCGCAGTCTTTTTCCCGCATGATGTACACAGACCTGGTATGGGTCAACCGGGCATGAAGATTAAGAAGGCTGTTATTAAGATACATGTAGGGTTATTAAGTTCATAGATTTTGTACAAGAGTGACAGACACATTCGATATTCTGAACGGTAAAAGTCAAGAAAGCAGCGATTCTCCTTTTTATTGGAGGATCGCTGCTTTGCGTTTCGGTCATTTGCAGCTTGCTTCTGTAGATTATGGGCAGGTAAAAGCCAAATCGACTTCTAGCACTACTGAAGAAGTGAAACGGAAGCTCTGATAGATAATTAGGGGAAATCTCCGTAAAATTCTGCGATTTTTGCTTATTTGACTAATAATTAGGGAAAATCTCCCTCTAATTCAACTGATTCGTTGGTGAATATAGATATTACCACGATTTTTAGGGAGGAATTCCCTAATTCTATTCATTAAAAGCAATTATCGGCTATAATCAGGGAGATTTTCCCTAATTACTCTCTACAAAGAATCCGTCCGATAATCAGGTTTCTCTAATTTTGTGACAACCACGTCTAATTTTACGTATAAACATTATAACGTTATATTTACTTAAATCGCTATTCGTGGTATTTTAAACATTATAATGTTATATGGAAAAAGGTGAGAACAATGGATGAAAGATACGTGCTCCGTCAGGTGAAACGAGTAAGCGGAGAAGAGATCGACATTGTAATCGAAAATGGCAAGATCGCTGAGATCACCCCGGCAGGTGAGGCGCATGGGGGGCAGGAGTGGGAAGGTTCAGGCGCGTACGTATCCAGTGGCTGGATCGATATGCATGTGCATGCCTTTCGCGAATTTGATCCGTATGGTGACGAGATCGATGAGATCGGTGTCCGGCAAGGGGTGACCACCCTAGTCGATGCTGGTAGCTGCGGGGCGGATCGGATAGGTGATCTGGCTCTGGACGCGTCTCAGGCTAAGACGAATGTGCTGGCTTTCTTAAATATCTCGCGGATCGGACTGCTAAGAATTGATGAATTGTCCAACTTGGAATGGATTGATAAGGAGAAGATCCTGCAATCCATCCGAACCTACGGGGAGATAATCGTGGGATTAAAGGCTAGGATCAGCAAAAGCGTTGTGGGTGCCAGCGGGATTGAACCACTGCATATCGCACGAAGCCTTTCAATGGAGACGGGGTTGCCGTTAATGGTACATATCGGTTCAGCACCGCCAGATATCAGAGAGGTTATGCCCCTTTTGCAGCGTAAGGATATCGTGACCCATTATCTCAACGGAAAAGAGAATAATTTGTTTGCTGCGGATGGTCAGCCGCTTCAGGTACTGACTGAGGCCATTGAACGGGGAGTTCATCTCGATGTGGGACATGGAACAGCAAGCTTCTCTTTTAAGGTAGCTGAGGCTGCTAAACGTAATGGTATTGGACTGAATACGATTAGCACGGATATCTATCGAGTGAACCGAATGAAGGGACCAGTCTTTAGCATATCTAATGTACTTTCCAAGTTTCTATGTTTGGGCTATGCTCTGGATGAGATTGTGGCAGCGGTTACTTCCAATGCGGCGGAATGGCTGGGCAGGCCGGAGCTGGGCCGAATTCAGGTGGGAGATCCTGCAAACTTGACTCTCTTCACCCTGCAGCATAAGTCTGCAGTGCTTGTGGATTCTGAAGGAGAAGAAAGAATGACGGATAAAGTAATCCATGCAAAAGGAGTGGTTATAGGTGGGGAATTCATTAAATGCGAAATACGGGCTTAAACGCGTAATCAATGCAAGCGGCAGAATGAGTATCCTGGGGGTGTCGGCTCCGTCTGACACAGTGATGGAGGCTATGAAGCAAGGCGGACAGAGTTATGTGGAAATAGCGGATCTGGTGGATAAAGCCGGAGATTACACGGCACGAATTCTCGGCGCTGAAGCAGCGCTTATCGTTAACTCAGCCTCCAGCGGTATTGCATTGTCCGTTGCGGCGCTAGTGACCCAAGGCAATCGGCGCCGCAGTGAACGTTTGCACCAAGAAGCCATTCCACGCAATGAAATCATCATTCTGAAGGGGCATAATGTACAGTACGGAGCTCCTGTGGAAACGATGGTCTATCTAGGTGGTGGGAAACTAATTGAGGTCGGTTATGCGAATGAAGGCCGTGCCGAGCATATAGAGGATGCCATTTGTGAGCAGACGGCTGCCATTCTGTACGTAAAGTCCCACCATGCAGTTCAGAAAAATATGTTATCCGTCGAAGAAGCATGGGAGATCGCAAACCGTAGGGGCATTCCACTAATCGTAGATGCCGCAGCGGAAGAAGACCTCTGTAAATATGTGAAATACTCTGACCTGGCAATTTATAGTGGTTCTAAAGCTATTGAAGGGCCTACATCCGGTATTATCGCCGGAAAACGTAATTATGTGGAATGGGTTACGGTCCAATTGTATGGAATAGGACGCAGTATGAAGGTTGGTAAAGAAACTTCCTTTGGTCTGCTGCAAGCACTAGAGGAATACATGGTCAAGGAAGACAAGAGTGACACCGAGAAAGCGTCTTTGCAGGGATTGATGGTGTTGAATGAACTTCCGGGAATTCGTGTAACCATTGTGCAGGACGAGGCGGGCCGTGCCATCTATCGCGGCCGGGTTCAGGTTGATCCACAGCAGGCCGGAATTACGGCGAAAGAATTGGTGGAGGGGTTGCAGAAGGGCGAGATTGCGGTCTACACTCGCGATTATGGAGTGAAGCAGGGATATTTCGATATTGATCCACGGCCGCTTCTGGGGGATGATCTGCACGTGATTGTAGACAGCATTCATAAATTAATAGGGGGACAATAAGATGACGATTTCACAACGTTTTTATAAGGGCCGCACCGCATTAAATGTACTCGCTAAAGATATCGCTAATGCTAAAGAAATTTATGAAGCGGCGGAAGGTTATGTACTGGTCGGTGTGCTCTCTAAGGATTATAGGACGGTAGAAGAAGCCGTAACCGCCATGAAGCAATATGGTCAAGAGATTGAAGATGCGGTATCCATTGGCTTAGGTGCAGGGGATAATCGCCAAGCGGCAATTGTGGCCGAGATTGCTAAGCATTATCCGGGTAGTCATATTAACCAGGCATTCCCGGTGGTTGGAGCTACACGCGCTAATCTTGGTGGGAAAGACAGTTGGATCAACAGCATGATCGCCCCTTCTGGTCATGCTGGTTATGTGAATATTTCTACAGGAGTCTTCAGCGCTGCGCAGAGTGAAGCGGCGATTGTACCTATAGCATCGGCAATTGCGCTTGTTCGGGATATGGGTGGTAATGCACTGAAATATTTCCCGATGGAGGGATTAAGCCGTGAAGAGGAATACCGCTCTGTCGCTAAGGCCTGTGCTGAGGCAGGGTTCGCACTCGAACCAACCGGTGGAATTGATATGGACAATTTCGAGGCTATTCTGGAGATTGCGCTTGAAGCAGGGGTGCCACAAGTGATTCCGCATGTCTACTCATCCATTATCGATAAAGAATCGGGCCAGACCCGGACCCAGGATGTGCGTGATTTGCTTGGAATTATGAAGAGGCTGACAGATAAATATGCCTAAACGAATCGGGGCATTCGGAGAAGTGATGATGCGTCTGCAGGTGCCGGGAGTTCAGCTGCTATCCCAGGGAAACAGCTTAAACTATTCATTCTCTGGTACCGGGGTTAATGTCAGCGCTGCACTGGCACGCTTCGGGCATGAAGGTTATTTGATTTCCCGTTTGCCGACTACTTCCTTGGGAGAGGCCGCCGCCGCGTATTTGCGGAAGCTGGGCATCTCTTCTAGCCTCGTTATACGAGGAGGAGAATATCTGGGCTTGTATTTCTTGGAGAACGGATTTGGTGCACGTCCAAGCAAGGTAACTTACAGCAATCGTCTGGAGAGTAGCTTCAATACGGCTCCTGAGGAAACTTATAATTATGAAGAGATTGCGCGAAGTCTGGATGTGATCCATTTCTGCGGCATTACGCTGGCTATGAACGATAGTGTACGTCATCATATGAAATCCTTGGCTAGAGCTGTCAAGCAGCAGGGTGGGACTGTGATCTTTGATTGCAACTATCGTCCGTCCTTGTGGGGACCGGAAGGCTATTCACAAGCGAAGCCGCATTACGAGGAGATGCTGCAGCTGGCCGATATCGTAATGATGAATGAGAAGGACGCAATCTTTATCTTGGGGATCAGCACTGAACAAGCTGAACGTGAAGAGCAGCTGATCGAACTGATTCCAGCAGTTGCGAAGCATTACGATATCTCGGTGATCGCAGGCACCCATCGCAGTATTCATGGCGACAACTCACATTCACTGCGTGGGTTTCTTTATAAGAATCAGAGCTTCTTCTTTTCGGATACGCTGAGATTTCTCGTCTATGATAGAATAGGGGCTGGAGATGCCTATACGAGCGGAATTGTGCATGGCGAGCTAACAGGATTTACACCTGAGCAGACAGTACGGTTTGCCGCTGCCGCTAGTATGTTAGCCCATACTGTCGAGGGCGACACTCCCATGGCTTCAGAAGCGGATATACTTCGAGCTATGACTCTATCCGTAGGCGATGTAGAAAGGTAGTGAACCTCTTGAGTTTGTCCCGAAAAGATAAGCCCTTATATATGCAAATTGCAAATATTATAAAGGATCGGATTCTACACGGAGTCTATCCTATTGGATTGAATATTCCTTCCGAGCCTCAGCTAGAGCAGGAATTCAATGTCAGCAAGATCACTGTACGCGGTGCCATTCAGGAGCTCGTCCAAGAAGGATTTCTGGAAAAGGGGAGCGGCAAGGGGACGAAGGTGATCCGTAATACCTCATCATCCAAGCTGTCCAAGTGGAAAAAATTCACGGAAATTCTAGTGGATGAAGGGCACCAAATTCGGAAGCAATGGCTGAAGGCGGAGCGAGTATATAATGAAGTCGAAAGCGAAGCCTTTCGTTTATTCGGCGAACGTTGTATACGCTTGGAACGCATATATAGTCTCAATGATATTCCATACGTTCATTACACGCATTATTTAGTAAATGGTATGGATGATTTGGATCTACTGGACTTAAATGCCCAGTCCTTGTATGAACTGCTTGAAGAGCGGAGCGTTTCCTTAGAGAAACTGCGTGATGAATTTTCCGTTGCCGTTCCTCCGCCTGATGTAGAGGAGATATTGCTCCTTGATAAGAAGTGTCCCTTGCTGAAGCGAACTCGTTATTCTTATGATGAGCTGGGCAAGGTAACTGAGTATAGTGTAGGCTTTTACAATACAGAGCTGCAGAATTATGTAGTGAACTATGAGGTGTAGTTAAAACGACTCGTGATATCGCGGGTCAATGATTCATTAGCAAGAAAACCATGCGCAATCACATCTCCAACATAATGCAGAAATTAAAAGTTAAAGGCCGTTCACAAGCGGTTGTCGAGCTGATTAGGCTTGGGGAGCTAAAAGTGACGCATTTATACCTTCTCCACCTTTACGGGTGTGGGGAGGTTTTTTGTTGTAGAGGAAAACTAAACCAAGCGATTGCTGTCCACTGATGGATGTCATCGCTTGGTTTAGTGTTTAAGATCGATATTCATGGTGTCAAAATCAACCTTGCATTTAGCTCTTATCATAAAATCAATACCAACAATTCCATCAAAGCCATAAGGCTCTTGTATCGAACCAAGCTGAATTGGTAAATCAGTCAAAGTAATATGTTCAATGAGTATGTCAGGAATCTGCTGCTCATAGCAAATTTCGCTAGTCCCCCCAACCCCATACATTCGTTTTGCTCGTCCATTAATAAAATCAATATGGATGCCTATTACAGCTAATGCATCGGTATCAAAGACGGTTGCCGCACTCCTAAAAAAAATTCTTCTATAACCTCAACGTCGTTTCTGCTCGTATGAAATACATACAACTCACGCGTCGGATGAAGCTTGTGTAGTTTTTTGTAGCCGCTCCAAGCTTCTTGCGGATTATCGTAGTCTTGAATGATCGATATATAATGGAAGTGAATGTTATAATTGTAGTTATATGTGCGGTTGATAAGACCTACATAAATTTCTTATATCTGAATCAATACCATATAAGCGATTGTACCGAATGCTATGGATAATAGCATATTTCTTCGCCAGAGATGAAGCAACGCGACGATTGCGACGGATATTAGCTCCGGTAATCCGTGATTACCGGACAATACGTTAGTGTTCTTTAGGCTATAAATAACAAGGAGTCCAATCGTTGCTGATGGAAGAACTCTACCTAGGTATTGAATGTACTTTGGGGTTGGACGTCCCGGTGGGAAAATAATGAACGGAATAAAACGTGTCATCATCGTGCCTAGCACAACCATGGCAATTGTAATGATTTGCTGAAAAGTAGACATCGTCATGCGGTTTCACCTACCGGTTCCTGTTGTTTACGAGTGATCGTAAGTGCTGCAATAATCAGGATCATTGCGGGGATCATGAAGCTGTCACGTCCAAATATGATAAGGCACAGTATGGAGATAACAACGCCTACTAGAGCACTTCTATGGGTGGATCCACTCTTCCATTGCTCAATAAAGATAACAACGAATAGTGCTGTCATCACAAATTCGAGACCTTCCATATTCATGTGAAAAATCGATCCGAATACTCCCCCGATACAAGCGCCTACGACCCAATAGCAATGATTTAGCAGCGTGACGAAGAACATATACCAACCGCGATCCACTCCTTCAGGGATCTTCGCGGAATAATTGATGGTGAATGATTCATCACAGAGACCAAAAATCAAATAAAGCTTCTTCAGCCCCGTACCTTTAAACTTCTCCAGCATAGATATGCCATAAAATAGATGTCGTGCATTAACCATTAAAGCAAACAATAATGCACTTAATGGATGATAAGCACCTAATAACAAGTGAACCGTTAGAAATTCCATCGATCCAGCATAAATAAGCGAGCTCATTAGAAAGGTATAGATCACATGAAACCCTGATACATTCATGTAAATTCCGTAGGCGATCCCCAAGAATAAAAAAGCGGCAAGAATGGGAAAGGTAGCGGGAGCCGCGGTGCGGAATGCTACATAAAGTTTGTTATTGTTACGCATGTTACTTACAACCCCTTAGCTTATGTCCATGTCATTGTAGCAGTGCGAATCCATACAATCAACGGTATAATTGTATGGATTACAATTTTGTGGGAGGACAATATGCCGATCAATTCTTTTGTTAATTACCCGATGTCGTGGCGACCTGACAGACATACGCTGAAGCGTCCGATCTATCATTCCATAGCCTCATTGCTTGAACAAGATATAGCTAGCGGTCTTTTGGTACCCGGAACGAAGCTTCCCCCTCAACGTGAGCTAGCGGATTTTTTAGATGTTAATTTCACAACAATTACACGCGCTTATAAGCTATGCGAAGCTAAAGGACTCATCTATGCTATTACAGGAAGTGGTACCTTTGTGGCAACGAATGCAACGCGCTCGATAGCAATATCGAAGGACAAAATTTCTCATGACTGTATTGATCTGGGGCTTGTTGCTTCGTTTGAGCAGAGTAACTCGATCGTAGCTCAGGTCGCAAGAAGGGTTATGCATAGAGGCAATATAGAGGAACTATTAAATTACAATGATCCTACAGGAATGCCACATCATAAACTGGCAGGCCTATCATGGATGCAAGCATTTGGGATACAGGCAAATATCAATAACATCGCAATTGCATCCGGTGGACTGAATGCGTTGGTCATTACGTTATTTGCTCTCTTCGAACCTGGACAACGGATTGCCGTTGATGTATTCACCTATTCTAATTTTATTGAGCTTGCCCGAATGTATCGTATTCAGCTTGTTCCGATTCCAGGCGATGCCTCTGGAATGCTACCGCAAGTGCTGGATAACCAGTGCCAGCTGCTGGATATACGTGGTATATTCCTGATGCCTTCTTGTACAAATCCTACAACCGTTATGATGACTGATGGGCGGAAGCGTGATATTGCTAACGTTATCCAGAAACATAACTTGCTGCTCATAGAAGATGATATTCATGCATTCTTAACGGCAGGTCATTTAGAAGAATACAAACAACCGATGTACTCATTGCTTCCTGATCAGACCATCTATATTAGCAGTACGACAAAATCTATTTGCTCTGGACTTAGGATCGCTTATATCGTATTTGGAGAGAAATTCAAAGAGAGAATTGAGCGGGCTATTTTCAATATTAATGTGAAGACATCCTCCCTAGATGCCGAGATTATTTCTGAGCTTATTGTATCGGGTAGTGCTGCTGAGATTGTCGCATATAAAAAAGAACTGGTCCAAGCTGCGAACAAGCTATTTTCGACATATTTTCCACAAACAGCAGCAGAAGGGCACCCCTTAAGTTTTTTTAAATGGATTCCATTATCAGGATACCGTACAGCCGCTGAACTGGAGTCAGAACTGTTACAACAAGGCGTTCGAATATTCCATTCCGATTGGTTTCTTAGTGGTGCCAGCACACCGGACAAGTATGTACGTGTAGCCTTATCGTCGTCATCCTCATTGGATGAGCTGGACACTGGACTGAAGATTCTGAAGCAACATATGTCCTTAGACTAGGATATGTCTGAAAGCTCAGCTTACAGAGAGATTCTCTGTGGGCTGATTCGGATTTTTTGCATCTTAGTATGTGATAAATATAACTATTTAAATTTATGAATATACAAGCTGTGATGACTGATGTAAAATTACACTACCTGAAGCGTTCTGGAACAGCTTAAGGGCTTTTTGCATGCTCTTTTGCAGATTGCAAAGAATAGGGGCATGTCTACTATAGAAAGATTAATGGAGGTAGGAGAGTTTTATGAAGAAAAAAGCATTAAAAAGAATGTTGATGTTGTCGATGATGGTCGTTGTCGTCGCTGTACTTGCAGTAGGTTGTGGTTCAAAGAATAACACGAATACAGCATCGACAGAGGGTAACGCAGCAGAGGCCTCAAAAGAAGCTGTTACTTTGTCGCTTGGCTTACTGCCTTCGATTGATGCGATTCCTTTTGTAATTGCTCATGAGCAAGGTTTTGATAAGAAGCATGGAGTGAACCTAGATATCCAAACGTTCAAGAGTGCAAAAGACCGTGATGTCGCCTTTCAAGCAGGCAAGTTAGAGGGGATCAGTGCTGATTTGGTTGCAATTTCTATCTACAATGAAGCCGGGCTGGATGTGAAGATCACTAGCACAACTTTTGGTGAATTCGATTTATTGACTGGGAATGACGCCATCCAAGATGTGAAGGATCTGAAAGGCAAAACCGTGATTTTGTCCAAAAACACTTCCACACAATATACTGTGGCGATGATGCTGAAACAAGCGGGTTTAACGGAAGATGATATTACGGTAACTGAGGTTCCGCAAATCCCTACCCGTTTAGAATTGCTTAAGAACAATAAGGCGGATGCAGCTATTTTGCCGGAACCATTTGTAACTATGGGTAAAGCTTCAGGCTTGCGCGTGCTTAGCTCCACGCATACAGCGGGAGTAAATCCATTTGTATTGGCTTTCCCACAAACCGCTATTAATGCTAAGGCAGATGCGATTCGCAACATGTATGCTGCTTATGACGAGGCTGTAGCGTATATGAAATCTCATGATCAATCCGAATATATCGATCTTGTGATCAAAGAAGTTGGTTATCCAGAAACGTTGAAAGATGAGATCAAGGTGCCTGATTATGTCCCTGCCAATCAAGTGGATGTGAAAGAAGTAGAAGCCGCATTTGCCTGGGCACGGGAAAAAGGTTTGCTTAGCAAAAATATCTCGGCTGAAGATGTGATTTCTGATGTCCAATTCAAGAAATAAAGGACTCGTCATTAAGGACCTTAAAGTAGAGTATAAGACAGGTCAACTGGCCTTAGGAAAGATGGATCTATCTTTACCGGAGCATGGGATTTACACGATCATCGGACCCTCTGGCAGCGGAAAATCAACTTTATTACGGGCGATTGCGGGCTTGCTGCCAAGCTATATGGGGCAAATTCTTTTTAATGAAAAATCCGTGCATGATAAAGAAACTCTGATCGGCCTGGTACCGCAAAACTACGGGCTTCTTCCATGGAAGACTGTACATGATAATATTCAAATCGCAATGAAAATCTCGCATACTGCGAGCACATCCAAGCAAGAACGGGAGAATCAGATTAATCAGTGGCTGTCATCGATGGGAATCTCTGATTTAGCTGATCGTTATCCTCTTTCTCTTAGTGGAGGACAGCAGCAAAGAGTGGCAATCGCCAGAGCGTTCGCCATTTTGCCCACTATTTTACTGCTGGACGAGCCTTTCTCCGCACTTGATGCGATTACGCGGGAAACACTACAGATTCTGTTTTTGGATAACTGGTTAGCGCATCCGGCGACTACCTTATTTGTTACCCATGATGTGGAAGAAGCTATTCTGCTGGGGCAGAAAATTATTGTTATGCCATCTAATAAAGAAGAAGCTCCGGAAATGATCGACAATCAATTGGTATTTCAGATGAAACATGAAGATAAGCGGGACAGTGTAGATTTCTTTGAGCAGACTAAGCGAATCAGAAAGGTAATGCAGGAGATATGGTGAGAAAAAATCGGATTCATCACATAATAAGACTGTTGTTTGTGTTCTTTTGTATGAATGTGGTTTGGTATATTGCCTATTTGCTTATGAATCATTCGATTTTGCCGAGTCCATTCGCGGTATATAACGCTATGTTTCACTTAGGTGGTCAGGAGATTGCTTTAAATGTAGGGTATAGCTTGTTCAGAATTTTTGCAGGTGTAGTGCTGGCATTAATCATTGGACTGCTCATTGGTCTTCTGATGGGACGTTCGCTGACTTGGAATAAGCTGCTTGACCCTGTGGTCTACTTGACCTATCCTGTTCCCAAAATCGCCCTGCTTCCCGTTGTGATGCTATTCTTCGGACTTGGTGAAACGTCTAAAATCTTAATGATCATGCTGATTCTCTTGTTCCAGATTATTATCTCCGTTAGGGATGGTGTGAAGGCTATTCCTGAGAATACCTATGATGTCTTAACGAGTATAGGGGCAAGTACAGTGCAGAAATTCTGGCATGTGACACTGCCGGGTGCACTGTCGGTCATTCTGAGTACGATTCGTATTTCACTTGGAACAGCGATATCTGTACTCTTTTTCACGGAGATTTATGGAACTGAGCATGGCATGGGCTTCTTCATTATGGATGCTTGGTTAAGACTGGATTATCCGGAGATGTATGCGGGAATTATGCTGTTCAGCTTGGTGGGGTTTGTCCTCTTTTTACTTGTTGATTATCTTGATTACAAGTTTATGAAGTGGCGGAATTAAATATAGTTGAAGATATAACTATAGCTTTCCTTTGTCGATTTTAGGCAAGGGGGAGCTTTTTTTGTGTGATTTTAGAGTGGAAACAAAGGGGCTTCAAATTAGTATATCAATTCGGTTAAGATGGATAAGTAATCGATAAACTGTATTAAATATACCCATCCAAACTAAGGGAGTAAAACGATGAATAAGCGCACATCGGGATTTGAGCACGGCACAGCAGCCTTTGCTGAGAAGAAAGTTACCTGGCTGGAGCTATTTTATGATCTGCTTTTTGTGGCTGCAGTTTCAAAAGCGAGTCATGTCTTGTTGCATGTAGAGGCGGGTACAATTCCACTTGAATATTTATCTAAATTTATCTTAATATTCATTCCGATCTGGTGGGCCTGGGTGGGACAATCGCTTTTTGTAAATCGGTTTGGACAGGACATCTTTTCACACCGAATATTTCTGATTCTACAATTATTTTTTGTATTAATAATGACGGCCAGCTTATCGGTTAACTTTGATCAATACTATATGCCATTTCTAATCGGTTATGTTGGCTTAAGAGCTATGACTGCCATTCAATATCTTACGGTAAATAAGAATGAAGCAGCTGATAGAAAGGACACTGCCCGTTACCTGGGAAGTCGTTTTTGGATTGGATTAGTGATCTCTGCTTTATCACTTTTCTTTGACTCTTGGATACGTTATGTAGTTTTGTATACGGGAATTACTATAGACATTTTGCTTCCATTAATCGGTCGGAGATACTTGGTGAAAAGCCCGATAAACACTCATCATTTATTAGAACGTTTCTCGTTGTTTACCCTCATTCTACTTGGCGAATCAGTGGTCAGTATACTTGCAGTCTTACAGTCTAGCCACTGGACGTGGCAATCTATTTTATTTGCATTATTAACTTTTCTATTAATTATAGCTATGTGGTGGCAATACTTTGATAATGTTGAAAAGAAAGTGGACAAAACCATAGAGACTGCCGGGCAAACTATAATTTATGGGCATTTATTTATTTATGTATCCTTAAGCATGATTGCAGCTTCAATCCAACTGCTATTTTTAGAACAATTAAATTATACATTTATGGTATGTTTTATTTTTGGATCGGTCCTGCTCTACTTCTTCTCTACCTCACTGGTCTTCCATAAATATAGACGTATACAGCAACGGTTAGGGATATTTCATTTGGCGTTATTATTAGGTATACTTGGCGTTTTTTTTGCAGTAGATTTGTTGTTCCTTATACCCAATTACCTGATCATTGGAGAAATGGTGTTATTTTTTGCTGTGTATGCAAAATTAACGACTTGAGCTTCGTTGTATCGAAGCTGAATAAATTGAAGAAGGAAGCCGGGTCATTGCAACCCGGCTTCCTTCTTTCATAATGGGAGTGTGCGGTATCCCCCTGTCGTTATTGCCCAAGAAGCGCTGGCACGATAAATCGGCCGAACACATTAGCTGGTGAGCCTTTCTTGTACTTATCCGCAGTAATGACTGCAACCAGCTCATAGGATGGAACCACAATAATATGCTGGCCCATGAAGCCAAGCGCAAAATAATAAGGGATCTCCTTTGGCTGCTGCTCCGTACCTGCATTGAATGAAGATACCCACCAGTGCCATCCATAGAAGCCCTTCTGCGGTAGCGTGGCTGAGACATAAGGGTGAGTGGACTTCTGAACGGTATCCGAATGAATGAGCTGTTGATCCTTCCAGCGCCCTTCTTGCAAATAAAGGAGACCGAATTTGAGCATATCCTCAGGCATCATATAAAGGCCAAACCCACCAGTATGTATGCCTTGCGGATCACTGTCCCAGCGGTAGCTTTCGATGCCAAGCGGCTGAAATAGCTGATCTTCAGCAAATGTTGCAACGTCTTGTCCAGAACATTCACGCAGGATAGCGGATAAAATCTGGGAGCAGCCGGAGTTATAGTTCATCTCAGTGCCTGGCGTATGAGATAGCGGCTGGGCGAGCACAAACTTTATCCAGTCTGCGGTTCTAGTCATAGTCGGAAAGGAATTTTGCCCCCCAAATTCTGTCCAGTTAAAGCCTGCTGTCATTGTTAATAAGTGACTGATAGTGATTTCTCTTTTTCGTTGATCTTGATCCTCTTTTAATAAAGGGAAAAATAGAGAAATAGGTGTATCAGGTGGCGGAACGATTTGTTTATCTATGGCTATGCTGACTAAGGCGGCGAGCACGCTTTTGGTGCATGAGTTAATTTTACCTAGCTCCTTAGCGATTTCTGGCTCGCGATAATGCTCCAGTATAGGCTTTCCATGTTGAACGATTAGACAACTGCGAATTTCTAGGCCAGTAATACCGTCTATAAGCGGCTGAAGGTTCCAATCAGTGATGTGAATGGCCCCCTTTCATAGATGATTAAGCTGTAGCTGCCTACCATTATAGCTTATATAGTATACATTACATAAACCTTGTAATTTCCTGTCGTTAATTAAATATGGAAAATATAAGTAATTATCTGTATAATGTTATGAATCACGTGTTAGAGGAGGATGAATTCTTTTGAAAAGCAATAATACTCACTTTGTTCATCAGACAGCTAAAACGGTATTGATTACTTCAGTGGCGCTCGCGTTATTATTACCCCCTGGCTTGGCCGCAGCCGATTCTACATCTGTTAGTAGCAACACTACGGTAACACAGGTTAGCACACAAGCACCGGTGACTACAACGAACTCTGATGCAGATCTTACAAAAGTGAAATTCACGCAGGAGCAAGCGATTGCGAAGCTAAAAGAATTATTCCCATCCCTAAAAGATGCAACGGTAAACAATGTACAACTGGGATCTAATCAAAGCTACCCCCCTCCAGCAAATCAAATGATCTGGAATATTCAGTGGCAGATTCAAGAGGGGAGTATGGGATATGGCTTTAGCAGTGAGGTAGATGCCATTAGTGGAGATATCATTAGTACGTATATTTCATACCCACGTGAGAATAACGAATCCTATTATCCACCGAAAGTATCGCAGACTCAGGCACTGGAGATCGCCAAGGCTTTTGTGGCTAAGGCAGCCACATCGGTTAAGAGCAGTGATCTGCAATTAAATGAGAATGCTGGTTATAATTATTTTTCGAACACTTTATTCGGTCCTGTTCAATACAGCTATTACTTCAGTGTCATGAAGAATGGTCTTCCTTCTGGATCGGATAACATTAACATAGCTGTGGATGGCAACGGTAATGTAATTCAATTCTCTAAGTTTTCTCAAGGGCTTGAGTATCCGTCTGCACAGCCCAAGATTACCTTGGAGCAAGCACAGAAGCAATTTGCGGAACAGTTTGATGTAGGCCTTTTTTTCACTCCTATTTATAAGAATGGAAAACCTAACAACTGGATCCTAGGCTGGCGTCCAGTGGATCAGTCTCTATATCCTATCGATGCATTGACGGGCAAGAGAATAGATTATGAAGGAAAAGAATACGCATCTACCCCAGTCGTGTATTCAGATGTAGCAAAGGGTAAGGATGTCTTTCAAGCAAGAACTTCAACTACAGAGCTTACTGCAAAAGAAGCGGAACAGCTTGTAAAGAAGGTTGCATATATTCCAGCAGATCGTAAATTGATCTCTCAAAGTTTAAGAAATGACTATCAGGATACGAATCGGAAGATCTGGCAGTTATATTGGGGTGGGGCTAGTGGAAATGAACGCTACATTGGGGCTGGCTTTCCAGAACAATCCTCTGCCGAGATCGATGCAAAGACCGGTGAAATATTACAGTACCAGGTTCAAGCTTATGGTGCTGCTCAGGATAAGAAGAAGGAAGAGGCAGCCCCTGCTGGAGGGAAGAAGCTTAGTGAGGCCGAAGCTAAGACTAAAGCACTTAGTATAATAAATAGCCTATATCCTCAGGCGAGTCAGAAGCTAAAGCTTGTAGAATATGGAGATAACTCAAACGTTACTTCAGACGGATCAGGATTTAGATATCAGTTTATTAGATATCATCAAGGCATTCCTGTGAGTGACAGTACCCTTACGGTTAGCTTGGATCTTTACGGCAGACTGATTTCTTACATGGGGAATCGGATAAACGGTATCGATGAAATCACATTATCTCCTGATGCAACAATTTCCAAGAAGGAAGCGCTCGAAAGTTATAAACCTAAATATCAGACTAAGCTGAAGTATACTCAGGTTGGTGGATACTATAGTTATAATAGCTATGCCGCGCCAAAGGTGAAGCTGGTATATGATACAACTTTTGATGAATCTAATGGATTATATCAGGTTTTAGATGCAGCCACTGGAAAATGGGTAGCGGTCTATGATTACCTCGGTCAGCAAGATGCTCAAATATCTGCAACGGATATCAAAGGTCATGCAGCAGAACAACCCTTATCAGAATTAGTAAAATATCATGTGATTACTCCGGATGCTGATGGTAAAGTAAACCCAGATCAAGAAATAACAGTTGGCGATTGGTTAACCTATCTTGCCAAGGCTTCTAATCCGAATTTCAGCAGTTATATTGCTAATAATGAACGGAAAACTGTGGCAGGTGTGAAGCCTGAGAATTCATTTTATGATGTTGTTACTTATGCAGCAGATCGTAAGTGGATCAACAAGGATCAAAGCCTGCAAATTGATAGTAAGTTAACCCGGGAACAGCTTGCTGTTCAGCTGGCTAATTTTTTGAAATACAACAAACTCACAGCCTATCTTGATAAAGATGTAACGGTAAGTCAGTTCAGTGATAGTGCATCTATAAACAATAAGGGTGCAGTGGCTCTTGTAGTGAAATTGGGAATCCTAAAGGATGACAACGGCAAGTTTAATCCGCAGCAGACGGTAACGAAAGCGCTGGCGGCTACGGTGATTATGAAGCTAGTGGAACTGCAAGGTAAGACTGATCAGATTATAGGTCAATAAAAATATATAATGCAGAGCCTGCTTCCCATTTGATGGTGGAAGCAGGCTTTTTTGTATGAGGAGCAAAATAGGGGATAAAAGAAAATAACCCGAAAGACAAACACCTTTACAGAAAGGGCGCGTCTTTCGGGTTATATTTGTTTTTGCTATTCAAATACAATTAATGGAGTTGTTTATCTACTTCTTTAACTGGATTCTCTCCAACATTCTCTTCTACCTTGCTGCTCATAAACCAACCGATTGCAGCGATGAGCACGAGTACAACATAGAAGGTAACCTTCCAAATGGTACTATGCGCGAAATCCTCGGAAAGAACACCAAGTGAAGGGTGTGCCAAGGTAATGACTGCGAGCTTAACGCCGACCCAGCCTACGATGAAGAAGGCTGCAATTTCAAGACCTGGACGGGTGTGAAGCAGCTTAACGAAGAAGGAAGCTGCAAAACGCATAATGACCAATCCGATAAATCCGCCGGCAAAGATGACGAGGAATTGTCCACCGTCAAGGCCTCCGATTTTTGGAAGACCACTTGCAGGTAGTGCAACCGCAAGTGCAACTGCGGCTAGGATGGAATCGACCGCGAAGGCGATGTCAGCAACTTCTACTTTAAAGACAGTAAACCAAAAGCTGGATTTCTTTTTGTTGACTGCGCCGTCCGTACCGCTTTCAGCTGCTTCATCCGTAACGGGCTTCTTGATTAATAGTTTTCGGAAGATATGGTTCCCCGCGATAAACAGTAAATAAAGTGCGCCGATGGCTTGTACTTGCCAAATATCAACCAGGTAAGAGATGACAAATAGTGAACCGAAGCGGAACACGAAGGCTCCGGCTAATCCGTAGAATAGTGCTTTTTTTCTTTCCTCATCAGGAAGGTGTTTAACCATAATTGCCAATACCAGTGCGTTATCTGCGGCTAGTAGTCCTTCAAGTGCTACAAGAACTAGTAATACCCAGCCGTACTCTAATAATAATCCCCAATCCATTACTGTTGTCCTCCCTTTTCTTATGCAAATATCTACTAAAAGATACTTACCTTACCATTTTAACCATTTTTATATAAAAAAGACCTTTACCAAACAGATTAGCCTTTGGAATAAAGGTCTAACCTGATTGGTAAAGGTCTCGCTAACAATGTTGAATTGCCAATAAAGCCGGAGAATATCCTCATATTCTCGTATTGACGACTTTATTTAACAGCTACTCCCCTTTACGGGATATATTAAATTTTTGATTTAATTCGTTGTGATTTTGCCTAAGGAGATCATATACGAGTTGAAAGTTAATGTCAATAAAATGTTGGAGGAAGAAGAGAAGCTAGAGTTCTCCACGCTTTTTGTGTTAGCCCTTAACCGCTCCAGCGGTAATTCCTTTTGTCATCTGTTCTGTGAAGAGCAGATAGATCAGGATGGTTGGAATCGCAATGATCGTCATTACAGCGAACTGAGCACCGTAGTTGGACGAGTATTCTCCGGCGAATTTCATAATGGAGAACGGAATGGTTTTGAGATCCTCCGAGGTGAGGAAGGTGTTCGCCATAATAAATTCATTCCATGTGCTGATGAAATTGAGTACACAGATGGTAGCTAGTGCGGGTTTCGTAATAGGGAAGATGATGCGGAAGATCACACCGTAAATGCCGCAGCCATCGATAACCGCCGACTCTTCAATCGCACGAGGGATAGTCTCTAGAAATCCAGTCATGATGAGCACACTCATTGGGATGACAATAGCCGAATAAGGCAGAATCAGCGTGTACATATTGTTCAGCATTCCGAGCTTGTTAAACAGGATAAAGTTCGGCAGCAGTGTCGCGTGAATGGGAATAATCATGCCCATCATGATAAGTGACAACACGATACCACTAAGCTTCCATTTCATACGGGTGAACGCATACCCCATCATCAGTGACACTAGTGCGGACAGCGCAACGGTAATTACTGTAATGATAAGACTGTTGGCAAAATAGCGTGGTACACGCCCATAGGTAAAAGCGTTTCTATAATTCTCCCATTGCGGGGGGGATGGCCATTTCAGAAAAGAGCTTCCGAAAAAATCACCACTCTTTAGCAGGGAGTAATCGATCAGCCAGATGAGCGGAAATAACTGAATCAAAGCAATGAGACAAAGAAACACCATCATTAGGATTTTGCCAGTTGTAGGTTTACTGCGCTTCTGTTTATGAAGCTTCAGATTGAGGGGCGAAGCGGCAGGTGCTAATGAATTATTCATATGATTTCCTCCGGTTACAGGGATTCTAAAACTCTCCGATATCTTTCTTCAGAACCTTGTTGAGTATTACGGTCAGTACAAGGCAGAACACAATAAATAGGATGGATATGGCATTACCGTATCCGTAAAGCGACGATGAGAAGGCTGTTTTATAAAGGTAGTTCCCTAAGAATTGCGTGCTGTTCGCCGGACCACCGTTGGTCATTAAGAACACGGTTTCCATTTGCTTAAGACAGGTTGTAACCGCGATGATAATGGCAACTCGCATCATAGGCGAAAGAAGCGGTATGATGATGCGCGTGTAGAGGGTATAATTGTTCGCGCCATCGATCTTTGCGGCTTCGCTTAGATCACTTGGAATGCCTTGCAGACCTGAATAATATAGCAGCAGTGCGTATCCAAAACCTTGCCACATTACAACAATGATGATGCACCAGATCGCAGTCTTCGGATCTCCAAGCCAATCATGTGTGAGTGAATCCAGCCCAACGCCGCTAAGCAACTTGTTAAGCAATCCGTAATTGGGATGAAAAATCCCGCTCCACAGCTTGGCTGTAACTACAACAGAAATTACTGCGGGGATGAAAAAGATCGTCCGGAATATTTTTTCGTATTTACCGGAATTGGTCAGGAATATCCCTATGAGAATTGCAAAGGGATGCTGTAAAAATACAGTAGCGGCGGTTAGTAACAGGGCATTGCCCAGTGAAGTCCAGAATACTTTGTCATGAAATAGGATTTCGCGATAGTTATCAAAGCCGATAAAATTGTACTTGCCGATCCCACCCCAGTCCGTAGAGCCGTAATAAGCGCTCATGAAGATAGGGATGCAAATCATAAAAGCAAACAGGAATAACCCGGGTGCGATGAGTAGAAATATCGCTTTTTTGTCGCTTAACACTCTGTGCATGGAAATCTCCGTCCTTTGAAAGAGTAATCTATCTACTACCATCGTAACGGGAAGCTAGACCGTGGAACATGCCGTATATTTCAGATGATTGTACACATTTTTTAAATTATGAAATGATAAATTCGTTGACGGCGAAGGCGTTTATACTCGAACAACAAACCCCCGGCCTCTGGGGGGAGTCGGGGGTTTGTACGCTACTATTTATGATGCTAATTCAGAAGCGTCAAGATTCATGTTCTTAGTAGTATTAGAGTTTATTTACCAGCCAATTTATCAGATGCAGCGTCAAGCGCTTTGGCGAATTCCGCTGTATTCATAGCACCGGAGAGCAGACTTTGGTGAGCTTCCATTACCTTTTGCTTAAACTCGTCGTTACCAATATCCTGTAGCGGAGTTCCGCTAGAAGAGGTCATCGAGCTGAAGACATCGACTAGTTCTTTTTGGAGTTGAGTTTCATTACCAGTCAAGAATTCATCGAATTTTTGCGCAGGTGTACCCGCGCCTGCTTGCCACAACATCTTGGACCAGTTCTCAGGAGCGAAGAAATATTTCAAGAAATCAACAGCAGCTTCAGGATGCTTGGAGTTTTTACTTACGGCATATCCACCACCGTACCAAGCAGCATCATCCGTTGATTTACCTTTATCCGAACCAGGGAAAGCGAATGCGCCTACATTATTACGGAATTCTTCAGAGAAGTTCACATCTGTAGCTAGGCCAGACTCCCAAGCGCCCATAAAGAACATAGCGGCTTGTCCTTGTCCGAACAAGTTACGCGCTGCACCGTAATCGGCGGTCAGCCAGCCGTCGGCAAAACCTTTAGCATTTGCGAAATCTTGCATTTCAGTTGCAGCTGCAACAAGACTAGGATCATTAAAGGATATTTTACGAGCAACAGCTTCATCCATCTTATTAAAATCACCATTTTGACGTTGAGCCACAAACTCATACCAGATTGGCAGCGTCCATGCATCCATACCGTTCATAGCGATAGGGTTAATCTTGTTTGCACGTAATGTTTTGACAGCTGCGAGCAGGTCAGCGGTAGTCTTTGGAACCTCGATGCCGTTGTCAGCAAAGATTTTCTTGTTATAAAACATAACCATATAGTCGGCACTACGTGGCAATCCATACAGTTTGCCATCTTTGCTGAAGCCGTCCATGGAACCAGAAACAAACTGATCACCTTCGAAGTCAGCGCTGTTCAGTTCAAGCAGTAAGTCATTATCGAGCAGAGGACTCAGGAAAGAAGGCTGACCCCAAGCTTGAATGATATCAGGCATCTGATTGCTGGAAGCATATACTTTGATTTTTGATTTATAAGGCTCATCTTGAAGCGCTTCCACTTCTATCTTGACGTTAGGGTGCTCTTTCATATAAGCGTCGATAATGTCTTGCTCCACCTTGCCTGAACCGTTTGCCCGATCCGCAAGTGCGGTGAAGAACTTCAGTGTAATTTTTTCGGCTGGTGCGTTCGCTGTGGCCTCGGCAGTAGCTTCGGCTTTGTCATTTGCAGGAACGTTTGTAGCTTTCGCATTGTTATTTCCGCCACCACAGCCTGCAAGCAGAGCTGGAAGCATTAGACTCATAAGCATTAGCTTGATTCCTTTACTTTTCATCAAAAACCCACCTTTTTAGAATGATGTATTTTGAAGAAACGATTGTTATCCATCAAGGAAGACGACAACGTCGTTTCTTCTTGAAATATAAGAATGTATAAGTTTCACGCTATACATTATCCTTATATTTCTCGCATAAACGCTGACCGTCTATAAGAGACGTCGAAGGCGTTTTTGCTTGCATCCTCATCTTAAGAGTTTCTGGCTAATAGAAACATGGTCCATATTTAAGAATGATGTAGGCATTTTTTAGCGAATGTAAAAAGCCGGTTCAGGGTGTAATGATTTCAGTTATACTTGGTTTACACATCTTTCTATTATATAAGAAGGTGGTTCTCATGAATCGAAACTTTCGCTTAGTCAGCCGTTATCGCCATCTTCCGCTCCAATTTAAGCTGTTGTTATGGTTCGTCCCCCTGCTTCTGGTGACCATATTCGCAATGGGCTGGAACTCGTATCAGATCTCTTCACAGCAGGTGGTGGAGAAAATGAAACAGTCGCAGGATCATCTTACCAAAAAAACAGCAGAGCAGATCGATGAGATGGTGCGAGGCATGATATCTTTTTCGAATACACTCTTTCTGGATGAAAGTGTGCAGCGGCTCTTAGCATCGTCTGAAGCACAAAAGGAACGTAATTCTGTATTTAAGACCGTTACCAATCTTATGGTTGCAGGCAATTCAATTCAATCGCTGATTCTGTATTCTTTAGACGATAACAATGGAGCAGAGCCTTTTGCTGCGAATCAGGCAGGATTGACGACAGGTATGAAGTACTCAGATTTTATCAAAACCTCGTATTATAAAGAAGCTATTAAAGCAGCAGGTAGCCCAACCTTTGGACTCTCCAGGCCGACTGACGGCATTTTTGTAGGCGATCATTATCATAAGATTGTGCTTTCCAGAATCATCATGAATATTTACACCTTAAAGCCGGCAGGACTCGCTGTGATCGGTGTGGATGCAGGGAAGATTGGGAGCCAATATCTGGACAATGCTGAAGATGATGTAGATATGTTCGTAATTGATCGGGATGGGCTGATTATTACGGCTTCGAATCCGAGCTGGATTGGCAAAAGAGATCTGGAACTTCCGTATTTTGCGGACAGCGACCCTAAGCTGACTGTGAAAAAAAGGCTGGAATCTACAGCGGATCATAAACAGTGGATTGTGTCACATCTGCAGTCGGAGACGACAGGCTGGTATGTGGTGGTGGCTCATTCCAAGCGGCAGCTTGTTAAAGAGCTCGGTCAAATTTTACAGGTCACGATGACGATTGCTGTTCTGTGTTTAGTAGTTAGCCTAATGGTTACCTGGCTGGCAGCTGCTGCTATCACGAAACCACTGAAGAAGCTTTCCCGTTCGATGCGCAGACTGCAGACAGGTGATTTCACGCAGCGGGTATTTTTTGAAGGAAATGACGAGATCGGCTTACTCGGGCATGGTTATAATCTAATGGTGCAGCGGATTAAATCGCTCATCAATGATGTATACGCCTCAAGAATGAAGCAACAGGAAGCAGAGTTGAAAACGCTTCAAGCCCAAATCAGGCCTCACTTTTTATATAACACGTTAAATACAATCTGTTGGGAAGCTGAGAAGAAGGGGGATAAAGAAATTGCTGATATGGTGTATTCTCTCTCTCAAGTGTTCCGACTGAGCTTAAATGATGGACGGGATACGTTTACTTTGGAGCAGGAAGTAGAGCTGGTGACCAATTACTTGTTCCTGCAGAAAAATCGCTTTAAGGAGCGTTTTGAATTCGAAATTTCTCTGGATGAGAGTATCAAGGATTTCACAGTACCAAAGCTGCTGCTGCAGCCACTAGCCGAGAACGCAGTGATTCACGGGATTGAGCCGCTGTCTGGAAGTGGGCTGATATCCGTTCGAGCTTACCGTATAGAGAAGACTATTGTGCTTGAGGTACAGGATAATGGTGCAGGGATCACGGCAGATAGGCTTCTAGAGCTACATCAACGTTTAGCGAGGGGAAATTCTTTACCTGAGGAAGACAATGTTGGACGCACAGGATTTGCGCTCATGAATGTGCAGGAACGACTGGCCTTATTTTTTACAGGAGCCTCTTTACAACTAGAGAGTGTGGAAGGGGCAGGCACACGTATTATTATTCATATCACTGTGGAGGGGCCATAAATGATGAAGCTGCTGATTGCTGAAGACGAAGATACGATCCGTGAGGGCATTGTGAATATGATTGATTGGAAGTCACATCAGATTGAGGTCATGGGTGAGGCGGGGAACGGAAGTGAAGCGCTGGCTTTGATGGAGAATGAACAGCCCGATCTTTTGTTAACGGATATTCGTATGCCACAAATGGGTGGTCTCGAGCTGATTGAAGTCGCACGGCGTAGAGGTTACGGCTTCCGGTCGATTATTTTATCGGGGTATAACGAGTTCTCTTATGCGAAGCAAGCGATCTCCCTGGGTGTTGTTGATTATGTGCTGAAGCCATGCCGACCTGAGGAAATTCTGAAGACGGTACTGAAGGCCAAGGAACTTATTGAAAGACAACGGAATCAGGAGGATGAACAGCTTAAAAGAGATCGTTCTTGGCATAAAAATGCACCGCTTGTCAAAAGCCAGGTTCTGTCTCAATGGATTTATCATCCCCCGGTTCCGCTAGAACGGCGACAGGAGCTGATCGGCGAGTTATCTATGGCGATTGGCTTTGAAGGACCACAAATTGGTCTGGTCAGTTTTGATTTTGACCCACCCTCTGCTACAGGAACAGGACAGGATTTTGTACTTCTACGTTACGCAGCGTTAAATATTATTAGTGAGACCTTGTCTCCTATCTATAGAGGAAAAATAGAGACTTTTCATGATGGCAATAACTTGCTATGGATTGGCAGCGGATTAGCCGGAACCGATTCTCGCAAGCCTTACCGAGCACCCCTCCAATTGAAAGAGCAGATTGAGAAGCTGCAGAGTAATTTGGAGAAATATCTCAAACTGTCGATCAGTATTGCCGTTGGCTCCTGTCGTTCGGATATTTCTGAAGCGCATCTGTCGTATAAAGAAGCCCTTCAGGCGATGGAATCGCGATTTTTGAACGGAAAAGGCGGTGTCTATTACTATACAGAAGGAACAGGAGTAATAGGTGGCGCTCCACAGGAAATCGGGATTTTAGATGATTCTGAATTAAATGTGCTGGAGGATGAAATGCTTGTGGCGGTGGGGGCTGGGAGCAATGAGCTCGCACTCGATCTGCTGGAGAAATGGCTGGAACGTTTTCGTAGCAATCCGGGATGTCTTAAGCAAGAAGTGAATATTCGGGCAACTGCTTTTGTAGTTCGATTAAAGAGACTGGCGCAGGAAAAACAAGTCGCTGGCTTCGAATGGAAGCAGCATTTGGTCAATTGGATGGAGCAGGCTCCACAGATAGAGACGTTGGAAGAATTGTCTACGATTTTGAATAAGGTCATGCAGAATGTGGTGGAGGCTTTTTCTAAACATCGTCCACTCCATCGCACAGTAGTCACTGCTATGGAGATCATCCGCAATAAATACAATACCAATCTGACACTAGAGTATGTCGCGAAAGAAGCCTATGTTTCTAATACTTATTTAAGCTCACTTTTCCGTCAGGAGCTTGGTGTGAATTTTCTCGATTACTTGCACCAATACCGGGTAGAAGAAGCGAAAAAGCTGCTCCGCCAAAATCTAAAGATGTACGCCGTTGCAAAATTGGTAGGGTACGGTGAAGAGCGTCACTTCAGTGCTACTTTTAAAAAATGGACTGGACTTACACCTTCACAATATCAAAAGGGATTAGGGAAGTAGGGGGGATTTGTTATCTACTAGGCTCTGTGTGGTTAAACTCTACATATAGCTAAATAGGAGGTAACCGAGTTATGAACCCCAAATGGTGGAAAGAAAGCGTCGTGTATCAGATTTATCCGATCAGCTTCATGGACAGTAACGGAGATGGAATCGGAGACTTGCAAGGTATTATATCCAGACTGGATTATCTACAGGACCTAGGTGTAGATGTGATCTGGGTCTGTCCTATTTATAAATCACCTAACCATGATAACGGGTATGATATCAGTGATTACTGTGACATTATGAAGGAATTCGGTACGATGGATGATTTTGACCGGTTGCTCAGGGAGTTGCACGCACGTGGAATGAAGCTGATGATGGATTTGGTTTTGAACCACACGTCACATGAGCATCCTTGGTTTGTAGAATCAAGGTCGTCGAAGGACAATCCTAAACGGGACTATTATATTTGGCGAAAAGGTAAAAATGGCGGCCCCCCGAACAACTGGGAGTCTTATTTCAGTGGCTCGGTATGGGAGCTTGATCCGCGGACGGATGAATATTATCTACATCTCTACTCCAAATACCAGCCCGATCTGAACTGGGAGAATCCTGTGGTCATTGATAAACTGCATGAAATGGTGGAGTGGTGGCTGAAGAAGGGTGTGGATGGATTTCGTTTTGATGCGATTGCACATATCGTGAAGACGAAAGGGTATCCAGATGCAGACAACCCGAACGGAACACCTACGGTAAGGGCCTACGGTATGTTCTCCAATCTGGAGGATGTGCATACCTTGCTACAGAATCTATACGATAAGGTGTTATATTTCTACGATATTATGACGGTAGGAGAGACTTCGGGACTCGGACCAGAGCAGGCGCTGGATTATGTAGGTGACGGACGCCGGGAGCTGAATATGACTTTTCAGTTTGAGCATATGTTTCTGGATGCCGCTTCGCCGGGTAGTGGGAAATGGGATGTGGTTCCCTGGAGTCTACTTGAACTGAAAAAGATCATGAGTAGCTGGCAGACAGTTTTACATGAGAGAGGATGGAATGCGAACTATTTATGTAACCATGATCAGCCGCGTTCGGTGTCTCGGTTCGGGAACGATCTCTTTTACCGGATTCCTTCGGCAAAAATGCTTGCGACCTTTATTCATATGCTGGAAGGCACACCTTATATTTATCAAGGAGAAGAAATCGGCATGACGAATGTCTGTTTCGATTCCATTGATGAATACCGGGATGTGGAGACACTTAATTATTATGAAGAAAAGCGAAAAAACGGTGTTCCAGAAGAGCAGATTATGTCTGCGATTCATCATAAAAGCCGGGACAATGCCCGTACCCCTATGCAATGGGACGATGGACATGCAGGTGGCTTTACAACAGGAACACCCTGGATTGAAGTGAATTCCAACCATATGGAGATTAACGCTGGCAATGCGGTTAAAGATCCGGATTCTATCTACAACTACTATAAACAGCTGATAGCGTTAAGAAAAAAATACAAGGTGATCGTGTACGGATCATATGAGCTACTGCTTGCAGAGCATACTGAGATTTATGCGTATTCCCGAACTTTAGAGGATCAACGATTGTTGGTTATTTTGAATTTTTTTGATAGAGAGCCTGAATTCGAATGGCCAGCGGGGTTCGATCCCGATCAGCTGGAGTTATTAATCAGTAATTACCCGGAGTCAAAAGATCAGGATATTCGTTCTTTCAAGCTTCGTCCTTATGAAGCAAGGGTATATTTGCAGCAGCGTGTGTAAAGGAAGTTTCAATAAGAGTTGTCATTAAAGCCCAAGAGGTCAAGATGATGACTCTTCTTTGAGTTTGTCAGCAAAAGACTGTACAATGGCGATACATTAGCATACATGAAGTGGAGTTGCGGGATGACGCCTGTAGGAGGAGAGGAGAGACAACATGACTGAATGGTATGAAAAGAGCTTCGGAGAGGATTACCTGATCGTGTATAAGCACCGGGATTTCGGTGGAGCACGTAAAGAAGTAGATCAGATGATCGCCTGGCTGAGACTGCCCCCAGGTTCGAAAGTGCTGGATTTATGTTGTGGGATGGGACGTCATTCTCTGGCACTTGCGAAGGAAGGGTACGAGGTTACCGGAGTGGATTTGTCGGAGGTCTTGCTGCGTGAAGCTCGGTCTCAAGTCGGGGCGGAGAAGGTAACCTGGATCCGTTCCGACATGCGCGATTTACCACTAGATGGAGGATTCGATGCCGTAGTTAATCTGTTCACTTCTTTTGGTTATTTTGAAAAAGATGAGGAGCAAGTAAAGGTTCTGCGTGAAATCTATCGTCTGCTGAAGCCAGGTGGCAAGTTCGTTATTGATTTTTTGAATCCTGCGCATGTGATTCGTCATCTGGTGCCGCATTCTACGCGTGAGGACGGAGAGAATTTGATAGATGAGTCACGCCGGATTGAGGATGGTTATGTGAAGAAAGACATCATTCTAACCACTAAGAATGACCCTACGCCTCGTCAATATCATGAGCGTGTGAAGCTTTATTCACTGGAGGAGTTCAAGGAAATGATTGAGAAAGCGGGCTTGCAGCTCGAAGCTGTACATGGCAGCTATGAAGATGAGGTTTATGATGCAGAAAGGTCCACGCGGATGATCTTTGGTGGAACACGTCCCTAAATGGTTTCCGGAAAAAGATTTAAAGGTGGTGAACGCTCCATGTCTAAGGCAGAGCTTACTTCATGGGACAAGAACATTCTCCAAGTCTCGGTACCCATGGACTCGCCTCTTCGTCAAGTGAACAGCTATATCCTCTCGGATGAAGATGGTAGAGTAACTATTATCGATCCGGGCCCGCGCAGCCCGGATACAGAGAATTGCTGGCTCGGGATTTTGCAGGAGCTGGACTTGTCGTGGATGGATATACGGGATATCGTCGTTACGCATCACCATCCCGATCATTACGGATTAGCCGGCTGGCTGCAGTCGCAGAGTGGTT
The DNA here is from genome assembly GCF_038004585.1 of Paenibacillus sp. FSL R5-0475. Taxonomy (NCBI): domain Bacteria; kingdom Bacillati; phylum Bacillota; class Bacilli; order Caryophanales; family Paenibacillaceae; genus Paenibacillus; species Paenibacillus sp. FSL R5-0475. Next base: position 4,222,580 of record NZ_JBBORK010000001.1, on the reverse strand, counting down.
GTAAGGTGTGGATGACGGAGCGCGCCCATGCGGAGGCAAGGTTGATGTGGGGCTTGGGCACTGTTGAAGATCTGGGGAATGACGTGGATGAAGATCCAGGTGAAGATACGGGAAATGGCGTAGACAATGATGTAGGCATAAATGAGATCTTACCGGATTATTTCATCCGGCATGGGATGACGGAGCAGTGGTCGAACGGGATTAAAGCCCACTTGGAAAGCTTTAATTCCCAAGTGGAGCCGCAGCCTGCCGTTTCTTATTTCAATGTAGCGGAGCCCTTCAAGATGGGCGGCCGTGAATGGCAGCTCATTATTACCGGCGGACATGCACCGGGGCATGTGAGCCTGTATCATGCTGACAGCGGGCTTATGATCTGTGGGGACGCTGTGCTCCCGCAGATCTCGCCCAATGTCAGCCTGCTGCCAGGCAGCGATCCACAGCCGCTGCAGACGTTCCTTCAGGGGCTGCGGGAACTGGGCAGCTACCCGGTCAGCATGGCGTTCCCGGGTCATCGCGAGCCCTTCGCTGGCTTCGCGCACCGGGTAAACAGCCTGCTCGCTCATCATGAGGAGCGGCTGGATACAGCGGCGGCGCTGCTCACCAGCGGTCCGCTCAGCGGATTCGCGGTGTGCGAATTCCTGTTTCGCAGCCGAGTAACGACTGTTCATCAGATGCGCTTTGCGATGAGTGAGACCCTGGCGCATTTGGCGGAATTAGTGCGCCGGGGACGGGCAGTCATGCTGGAGGCAGACGGCGGTTATTTATTCGCCGCAGCTGAAAGTGTTGGAGAACATATTAGCTAGAGAGTATCTTGCAAGATCGAAGTGAAGTAGATGAGTATAAAGTTTAAGAGCAGTCCTGATTGTGGGGACTGCTCTTTTTGTATTTGAGTAACCTTGTTCCTCCTTCCCTCTTTCCATCCTTCGATCGCTTCCATATTCATGCGTTAGCGTATGTATTCGGACTCAGATGACGCTATTCGTCGATTTTGGGGCTTTTGAGGTTAGTATCGGATCGGAAAGGCGTTATTACTAGTGTAGAGTAGTGGTTTTGGTCATTTTTGAGTGAGTAGAGTCTCTGGAGTCTGAAAGTGTTCAAATTAAGGGTGATTTGTGAGTATAGCGTCTCCTGAGTCCGACAACGTGGGCAAAACGCTTTAAAAGTCGTGCAACTAAATGATGTATGTCGTGCAGCTAAATATTGGTAGTAATTATAGGCAATTTCACCCTATAATTTTGGGTTTAATGATTTTAGAGCTGTTTATAGGGAATTTCTCCTTATAATTCTACTGATTTGGCTATAAATTGAGATTTTCATAGAGATTATAGGGAAGAATTCCGTATAATCTCTATATTTGAGCCAAAATCATTATTTTATAGGGAGGATTTCCCTATAGCAACCCCCCTGTAGAACCCCACCGTAGAACCCCCACTGTAGAACCCCCACTGTAGAACCCCTCGCCAACTACCCACAAAAAAGCGATTGTCTCAGCAGCCCGCAGGGCTGTGAAACAATCGCTTTTTCCTCAGAGTTTCATATAGTCGATCTGAAACTCATTATTCTGGTGTACCTAAAACTCCTCACTCCGGAGTTTCATCATATTCCTTAAGTTTCCTAGCGGCTTCTTCGCGATCCTCTGGTGTGTGAGGCAGATCCAGCTCAATTTCGCGCTCCGCTTGCTTGCGGTGTGCGATTCGGCTACTGGCTGCCGCCGCCACGGCTCCAACGATGTCGTCGAGATAGGTGTGGATTTGTCCGGTACTTTTGTCATTTAGCCTTTGAAGAACGCCTGGCTTCAGCTTGTCCACATAGCCATAGTTGGTAAATCCGATACTGCCGTATACGTTCACGATAGAGAAGGCAAGAATCTCATCTACGCCGTACAATCCCTCATCATTTTCGATCATATCTTGAAGTGGGGAGAACAGCTTGCCCTCTTCTGCCAGTACATCTAATTGAATGCCTGTTAGTACAGCATTTTGTACTTCTCGCTTGCTAAGCACCATCTCTACATTATGGATACATTCATCCATCGTTAAATTCGGATAGTATTTCTGTTGCAGGAACATAACGAGTTCCGCGATTTCTTCCAGGGTTACTCCACGCTTGTTCAGCCAGAATTTGGTCGCATCTGCGACGGCCTTGCTGTTCAGACTGTACGGAATTTTTTCGATTTTGTCATCAGCCATGTTCAGTCACCTCGTTGTTTAGTAAGTCATTTCATTACAGCAAACGTTAGTATGATGTTAAGGACTGTTGTTACCTCAGATTGTACGTTCACTGGAAGTATTTGTCCAGCGAGGGAAGTTTCAGCGAACTGAAATCCAGGCCCTACTTGAGATGAAGAAGTAGTTCACAGGCTTTTCCAACAATTTAGGATAAGCTGTTGTTATTTTTTGGACAAAGGTCTCGTATACATAGCAGTACAAATGATATCTAACCTTGAAAGGGGTAATAAATGATGAAACCTATGCAACAAATCCGCGGAATCTCCGCAGTATGCTTACTCGCAGTTCCACTGGCACTGTCCGGCTGTGGGCTGTTTGGTTCAGAATCGGCATCGATTGATGCTCCGCCACCAGAGGTTGAAGCACAAATGTTACAGACTAGTGGAAATACTACGTTGGATTCAGGTGTATTCGGTCCTGTGACACAGGATGATACACAGACAGCGGTTAAAGGCAGCACCAAAACTTCACAGGGCAATGCTTCTGGAGACCGGACAACTGTATTTTTGGAAGATGGTAATGGATTACTCGCTCCTGTATCCCTAAGCTTGCCAAAGAGCAAAGATTCCAGCGCACTCAAAAACTCGTTAATGGCATTAGTGAGCAAGGGAGAATATGCCTCATCAGTGCCTGAAGGCTTCCTAGGCGTTCTTCCAGCTGGAACGGAAGTTCAAAATATTACGGTAGATAAGAAGTCGAATTTAGCTGTCGTGGAATTTAATAAAGAATTCAATAACTATGATCCTTTAGAGGAACGTAAAATCCTCGAAGCTATCACTTGGACGCTGACCGGTCAAGATGACATTAAAAGTGTACAGCTCTGGGTAGATGGTAAAAAGCTCACAGAGATGCCGCTTCAAGGAACTCCGCTGGATCGTCCATTAACCCGCACAATGGGCATAAACTTGCCGAAGCAAGGTCCACTTCTGATGAACTCCAGTGCGGTTACTGTTTATTTTTCCACAACATCTCCTGACGGTATCCAATATTATGTACCTGTAACCCGCTTTGTACCCGCCGGACAAGAACAGCTGACTGCTGCTTTGAACGAATTGATTGCAGGTCCTGAATCCGGAAATGGTCTGGAAATGGTCATGACACAGGGGACGATACTTGATTCCGTTGATGCTGGGCAGAACGGTGTAGTTACCGTGTCCTTGACGGATGATATGTTCACAGATGGTAAAGGTGTACCCGCTGAAATGCTGGAATCGGTCGTACTGACGGTTGCGCAAAATTCGGATGATTCTCTGGTACAAATTCGCTTGAACGGCAAGGAATCGATTACGGATACAGATAATGTGGACTACAGCAAACCTGTTTCCGCACCTGAATATTTGAATGAGATCCCGTTATAGAATGACCCTGTAAGGTTTAAAAGATGCTTTTGTGCCTCCTCTTTGGTAGAATAAAAGTTGCTCAAAAAGACGTTACGTCCCAAGCATTGTGCTACTCGGTATTTATGACGGGGCAATGGGACTCACGCTAAACTTTTAGCTATACGATGTAGGAGGCAGAAAAGATGAGATCAAACGGGCGAAACGACGACCAATTACGGCCGCTGATAATAACAACCCAAACGAATAAATATGCTGAGGGCTCCGTGATCATTGAAATGGGAGATACCAAAGTCATTTGTACGGCTACTGTGGAGGAAAAAGTGCCTCCATTTCTTAAAGGGCAAGGAAAAGGCTGGGTAACCGCTGAATATTCGATGCTTCCTCGGGCAACTCAATCCCGTAATCAGCGTGAAGCTGCGCGTGGTAAGCTTACCGGACGGACTATGGAGATCCAACGGCTGATCGGACGAGCGCTTCGTTCCGTAGTGAATTTACAAGCGTTAGGCGAGCGTAGTATTACGCTGGATTGTGATGTGATTCAGGCGGATGGTGGTACGCGGACCGCTTCGATTACAGGTGCTTTTGTTGCTATGGCATTTGCTATTAACAAAATTGCACTTCAGCACAAGTTGCCTGTGTTTCCTATAACAGATTTCTTGGGAGCAATCAGTGTCGGTGTTGTAGGGGATAAAACGCTGCTCGATTTGAATTATGAAGAAGATTCCAAAGCAAAAGTAGATATGAATGTTGTTATGACTGGCGGCGGTGCCTTTGTTGAACTTCAAGGGACTGGCGAAGAAAGACCGTTCACTCGTCAAGAGTTGGATCTTTTGCTGGGTCTAGGTGAGAAGGGAATCTATGAACTGATTGCTGCGCAGAAAGAAGCGCTTGGAGCGATTGCTCTTAAAATCCCTTCCGGCCAGCCGGGCCAAGAGGTGTAGCATGAAGTCTGACGGCGGTATTCTTATTGTTGCGACGAAGAATAAGGGGAAAGTACGCGAATTCGAGCATGCTTTTGCCCCGCTAGGGCTGACAGTGAAAAGTATGTACGACTATCCGGATCTGCCCGATGTGGTGGAAGACGGAGCCACTTTTGCCGAGAACGCCTTTAAAAAATCCAAAGCCGTAGGTGACGCCCTTGGAATCCCGGTACTCGCCGATGATTCGGGTCTTTGCGTAGACGCTTTGGATGGCCAACCGGGTGTGTACTCTGCACGTTATGCAGGGGAAAATGCAGGAGATGAAGAGAACAATCTGAAGCTGCTTAGCGAACTTGAGAAGCTAAAACAGGGCGAGGATACCGGACAGCCTTTGCTAAGTACAGCTCGGTTTGTCTGTACATTGTCCTTATACGATCCAAGCACAGGACGGGAGTTAACTGCTGAAGGTGCAGTGGAGGGATGGATCACATCCGAACCTGCTGGTGGTGGAGGCTTCGGCTACGATCCGTTGTTTTACTTGGCGGAATATGAAAAAACAATGGCCGAGCTAACGCTCGAAGAGAAGCAGCGGATTAGCCACCGAGGAACTGCGCTAAGGTCGCTGACTGAGAAGCTAGCTGCTGCTAACGACTTGAATTCCTAATCTAAGCGCTCCATGCGGTCGCATGAGAGATAAAATAAAGAGCTTGCAAATCCAAGATACATATCTTGGTTTGCAAGCTTCTTTTGGTTTATTAGGTGAAACTTATCATATTAATGGATTAGTTCAGCTTCCAGAGTGCAGGTGTTGCTGTCGGTTCCCAGCCCAGAAGTGAAGTGTGGGGCTGCAGACATGTATACGTTAACCCGTTGTAGCTAACCTTATCACCCGCTTTGTATGCTACACCTGCTGCCCAGGCAGATATTCCCGGACTCGGTGTTGCAGTTGGCGTTGGTGTTACGGTTGGTGTTGAAGTAGGTACTGTAGTTGGTGTCGGCGTTGGTGCAACGGTTGGCGTTGGAGTAGGTGCTATAGTTGGTGTCGGCGTTGGTGCAACGGTTGGTGTTGGAGTAGGTGCTATGGTTGCAGTCGGCGTCGGTGTTACGGTGGGCTTCGGTGTTGGCGTTGCGGTTGGCGTCGCCGTTGGTGTTGCTGTCGGTGTCGGTGTCGGTGTCGGTGTCGGTGTCGCTGTTGGAGTAGGTGTAGGCGTTGGAGTGATGCCTCCATACAGTTTGTCGTATTCCTGCTGGGACGAGCTTCCGTTCAGCGTAATTCGCTGCGGACCTCCCGAGAAATTCAGCTTCATCATGCCCGGAACTTCCAATGTGGCTCCGTTTGCAATCGTTTGGGATGCCGTTCCGGTAATACGATAGCGGTTAAAGTCCCAAGCCGTCGAGATTTGCTCTACAGTTCCAGCTCCCCATGCAGAAGTAAGGGTTGTTGTTGTCGGTAGATCGAATTCCAGCTTCCAGCCACCGGAGATATCCGCGCCTGTGTTATTCGTTATTTTCAGGGAGTAGGTATAATTCGGATGATCGTAAGCGCCACTGAAGCTAAGACTGAAGTTCGTAGGTGCAGGTAGTTGTGGCTTCGGAGTTCCACCTGGCAGAGAGGCTGTCTTAAGCTGGTCATAGGCAAAATCGGTCAACGAGTTGCCGTACGTAAAGGTGCCATCACTCTTTTCAGAGTAGTCGCCGGTCAGTTCCCAGAACATCATCCCTCCCAAGCCTTTTTGCTTGATATAATCCAGTTTGTAGCCCAGTGACTCCTTATCTTCATACGTAAGAAAGACCTTCTTGTCTGCGTTAAACAAGTATGGAGTTTTGGTAACGGGATCGAAATAACGTTTGTTCGCTGGATCTTTGAGCAGATTCAGCACATGCCAGATTGGATTTGCGCCAGCCGGCTGCTCTGGTGCAGGATCATTCCAGATTCCGTATACGCCGTCGGCTCCACCTCCGGTTGTAGGAGCTGTACCATAAAGACCGGTGTTGTTGATGCCTCCATTTACATTCTTCCAGCCACGTGAGTAATAAGGAACTCCGATGACTATTTTTTCCGGAGGAAGCGTACCCAAATAGTATCGAACGGCCCAGTCGGTATTCAGAACCGGAGTGCCCAGCGCAGCTGTTTCAGTATCACGAGAATCCGGGTACAGGGCGGAATGCGGCCCAACATATCCATTCCAAGCGCCGTGGAAATCATAGGTCATAAGGTTCGCCCAGTCCAAATACTGGTTAGCTTCCCCAAGCTTCATTCCGCCCAGAATCCAAGAGGAGGCGGTTGCGGCAATGGTTAGGTCATATTTCTGATTGTCCTGTGCGCCTGCCTGATCCAGCTTTTCACGAAGCTTTTTCATGAGGAGAACATAGTTGTTGTAATTCACTGTGCGCAGCGGCTCAGCCACACCGAAGTCATTCGGGTTACCGGATTGACCAGTACCAGATGGGTACTCCCAATCAATGTCCACACCGTTGAATTGGTAGGTACGTAGAAAATCTACAACACTGTTGGCAAAGGTCTCGCGGCCAGTTTCCGAATTGGCCATGTTATAAAAACCACCAGAACCCGACCAACCACCAACCGAAATCAGGGTGCGGACATCGGGATATAACTGCTTATACTTTACGAGTTGATTAAAATGTCCTTTATACGGCAAATTAGTTAATTGGTCAGGGTAGTCTTTTTCGATAGCTGCTGTACGGTCCATCAGATCAATCTTGTTCGTTTGAGGGTTTACCTTGGCGAACGCATAGTTAATGTGAGTGATTTTGCCCCACGGTATTTTGTCGACAGTATAAAATCCTTTGTTCTCCTGATCTCCCCACTCCGGGAAGTAAGCTACAATTTTACGCGGATGATCTGCAGCCGGAGCTGGAGCAGTAGGCGTCGTCCCTGCTGCTAAGGCTACTTGCGACGATCCACCTGCACTTGTGTAAAGTGGAAGCAGAATGATGGCGCTCATTAAGGCCGCAATGTAGCGTGCGGATTTACTTCGCCTATTACGTGTACTTATATTCATTTAACATTCCTCCAAAAGGGATAATATGACTGTGGGAGTAGACAGGAACGGTGATCCTTTCGCGTTAATAATGAGTCTTAATTCAGCTTCCAGAGTGCGGGTGTGGTCGCCGGTTCCCAGCCTTGAAGTGAAGTATGGGGCTGGAGGCAAGTATACGTTTTGGCGTTGTAGCTAACGATGTCACCCGTTTTGTAAGCGATTCCTACAATCCAGCTAGAACTCCCAGGGGTCGGTGCAACAGTTGCCGTCGGTGCTACTGTTGCAGTTGGCGCTGGAGTTGCCGTCGGTGCTACTGTTGCTGTCGGTGTTACAGTGGCCGTTGGTGTTGGAGTTGCGGTTGGTGCCACTGTTGCCGTTGGAGTCGGAGTTGCTGTCCCGCATACGTTGATGAATTTCCAGACTCCAGCAGCACCGCTAAGGTCGGGACGATCGCCTTGAGTCCACCATTTAGCTTCATAGACTGAACCGTTGTAAGAAACTTGCTGGCCGCCAGTATATACGGCAGTCTGGTTCCACGCCGCTGCGCATTGTCCCGGAGTAGCCGTCGGCGTTGGAGTTACCGTAGGAGTCGGAGTTGCGGTTGGAGTTACTGTTGCCGTTGGTGTTGGAGTTGCTGTTGCGGTTGGTGTCGGAGTTGGTGTCGGCTGTATCACTCCTCCGCCAAGGTCGGCGTTCAGCTTGTTGGTCAGAGTTTTGTTCCGGTCACCACTTGTCTCCCAGAACATGGCACCCGCTAGGCCTTTGGATTTGAGATAACTGATCTTATGGCCAAAAGATTCTACGTCGTCATAGCTGATATAAGTTTGGTTCGTTGGATTATAGAGATAAGGCACTTTAGAAATGTCATTCCAATAACGGGTATAGCCGTTTTTGTTAATGTAATTAGCTTCGAGGTCATAGAAGTCATAACTCCCCTTTTCCCATGTGCCCGTGGACGAAATGCCAGCGGACAATTGATATTGGCCATTTCCTGCGGCAGGAGCACCTCCCCAACCACGGCCATAGAATCCCATACCAAGCACTAACTTGTTCGCGGGTACGCCATTGGCTAAATAGCTGGTTACCGCTTTATCGACGTTGAAATTTTGCGGTTCGGTCAGGCCTGATGCAGAAGCGGCTGGATCATAGTACAAAGGAGCATTGTGACCGGTGGTCTTATTCCAGCTCCCGTTGAAGTCATAGGTCATAATATTGATCCAGTCAACAATGGAAGCAATACCTGCAAGATTATTGTTATTGACGTACGTCGGTCCTGCACCGGAAGCAATGGTCAGCAGGTAGGTTTTGCCATCGGTCTGACCGGCAGCATTTAGCTTCTCACGAATTTTTTGCAGTAGAAGTACATAGTTTTCCTTATCTTCGGGACGATAACTGTTGCCTGCGAGCCCACCGCTGACTGGGTACTCCCAGTCGAGATCGACCCCGTCCATTTTATATTTACGAATGAAGTCTACCGCTGAGTTGGCAAAAACCTCACGGGTTACGGCTGTTGCCGCCACATCCGAGAAACGATTCGACCAGGTCCAGCCCCCAACGGAGATCAACGTTTTCAGGTTCGGGTTCTTTTCTTTCAGCTTCCATAGCTGCTTCAGATTACCTTTGATGGGGTCATCCCATTTGTCATCCCCGAAGCTCTTTCCGGTGTCAATCCACGGGTCACCCAGAACAATCGTGCCGTTCGGAACGTTAATGGTCTGTGCTTGCTCATTTTGACAGCTCCATGTTACCGGATTAGGGCCGGTAGGGTCAGGGTTGCCGTGAATGCCATTCCAACAAATATCTGCGAAGGCGTAGTTAATGACATTCATTTTGGTAGGATCGATATCTGATACATTGTAAGCCCGCCCGTAAGCGGCCCAAGAAGCGTAATAACCAACCAGTTTATAATCCTGTGCGGCGTTGGCCGTTTTGGCACTACTACCCAGGGCTGAAAAAAGTGTAAGAACAAGCGCGGCGATCATCGCGATCGCAAAGGTCTTACGTGAACTTTTTTTCGTGAATATCATTGATTTTATACCTCCAAGGTTCAATGTGTAGTTCGAAATTCTTTTCGGCAAGAAACCCTACCTTCACCTCCCATAATTTGAAATTCACCTGTACCTTCACCCTTGCATATCTCTCATTCTACTGACACCCATTTCATAGATTTAGCAGCAAAAAAATAGCGGTTCACATAAAGCTCGCACAATAAGTAAGCGCTTTCTAAACTGCTGTTTTAAGGATTATTTTTTGACAAACTTGTAGATGTAACATTGTTGAAGGGGTGTAGGGTGAGTAGAAGAGTGGGTTTGGAGTTCAATAATTAGGATTAATTTCTTATTTATGGGTGAAGGCATTTCTTATTTTCAAGCATAGAGAGCGATTATGCTAGGGATAAAATTCAGTAATATAGGGGGACATTTTTCTAATTCATGGATACTTGTTTAGGGAACTTTGATAGAAAAGGTGTATGTCCTCTTTTTAAGGAAACTCATGCAGAACACATAACCTCCGATGTTATGAATATAAATTATATACATGCCTGCAATATTTTTACGGAATTACGCAACGCATCGCTGTTTCTTTTCGTTATAGTAGTATCATAAGGAAGGTGGTGGGTTCACCGATGGTTGTGTTTTGGTTGATCGCAGCCGGTGTCCTGTTTGTTGTAGAGATGATGACGCTTACTTTTTATCTGCTATGGCTTAGTATTGGTGCGTTGGCCGCAGGATTGGTGTCGTTGATTGTTCCTGAAGCCATTTTGTTTCAGGTGATCCTCGGATCACTGGTTGCACTTGGTCTGACTATATTCTCGAAACCACTGGTTTCTAAATTTCGCAGTTCACGTGGGTTCAAGGATACAGGCACAGAAATCGTAGGCAGGCAAGGAGTCGTCATTGAGCCGATTGAGCAAGGGCGCTATGGGCAAGTGAAGGTAGGCGGAGATACGTGGAGCGCGAGCTCTGACCAGTCTTTGGGCAAGGACGAAGTAGTCAGAGTAGTGAAGAGAGGCACGACCATTATCGAAGTAGAACGATGGGGGGACATGAACTAATGGAATGGGCAATTATCGGAATTATTCTTGTCGTGGTCGTAGTTTTTGTGGCATTAACGATCAAAATCGTACCGCAACAACGGGTAGGTGTAGTGGAACGTCTGGGTAAATTCAATCGTCTACTGACGCCGGGTCTGAACATTCTGATACCTGTGATTGATCAGGTACGTACTTACCATGATCTAAGGATTCAACAAGCGAATGTGCCTCCGCAAACGGTGATCACGAAGGATAACGTGCAGGTGCAGATTGACACGATTATTTTCTATCAGGTAGTGGGACCAGAGGAAGCTACGTATGGCATTTCCGATTATGTATATGGGGTAAGAAACATTTCAACGGCAACTATGCGGCAAATTATTGGTAAGCTGGAATTGGACGAAACGCTGTCTGGGCGTGAAAAAATCTCAACTGATATTCGTCTGGCGCTTGATGAGGCTACAGAGAAGTGGGGCGTAAGAATCGAGCGTGTGGAAGTCATCGATATCAAGCCGCCGCTCGATATTCAAGAAGCAATGGATAAGCAGATGAAAGCGGAGCGGAGCAAACGGGCGATTGTTTTGGAAGCGGAAGCTGCCAAGCAAGATATGATCCTGCGTGCTGAAGGGGATAAGCAGAGCAAGATTCTGAAAGCGGAAGGCGACAAGGAAGCACGTATCCGCCAAGCAGAGGGTTCAAGACAAGCACAGGAGCTGGAAGCTCATGGTGAGGCGAAAGCAATTCAAGCCGTGGCTGAAGCAGAAAAATCACGCATTGAGCTGATTCGCTCAGCAGGTCTGGATGAGCATGTGCTCGCATATCGTTCCTTCGAGGCTCTGGCTGAAATCGCCAAAGGTCCTGCAAATAAAGTGTTCTTGCCAACAAGCGCTGTTGAAACGCTGGGAAGTCTTGGGGCGATTGCTGAGGTATTCAAAGCGAGCAAGGATAGCAAATAGATTTTACAATTCGTGCTTCTTCCGTTAAAGTAAAAGCAAAAACAACCCTATGCATACGAAGCTATTGTTGCTCATGCAAACTTTGAAGGAGAGAAGCTACCGTGACACAAAAAGAAATCTCACCGTTAGTTGAACTGCTCGGATTACAACCCCATGTTGAGGGCGGTTGGTACAAAAGACTTTGGAACTCCGAATTTGAAATTCCGCAGGAAGTGCTTGGGGATAGCTATTCCGGATCGCGCCATTCGGCATCTTCGATTTATTTTTTGCTACACGAGGGGGAACAATCTGATTGGCATACTGTTTTGTCCGATGAAGTTTGGTTCTGGCATTCCGGTAGTCCAATAGTGCTTAGTCTCGGAGGTAATGGAGATAAGCCTGAGGATGTGCAGGAAGTTATTCTGGGTCTCGATATTGCTGCAGGTCAACAGCCGCAGGTCGTAGTTCCAGCAGGCGTATGGCAGGCGGCTCGCCCGTTAGGATCAGAACCAGTACTTGTATCCTGTATCGTTTCTCCTGAATTCCATTTTGATGATTTCAAACTGATTGAGAAATAAAGAAGAGCGGGGGCTTTATATATGCCTCCGTTTTTTTATGAGGATTTTGGGAATGATGAAGCAGTCTGCTATACTTTTGTGGTAGCGCTTGCTTCTGAAGCGTGAATTTAGGTTAAGTAAGATTAATGAAATAACAATAAGCTTGGAGGGTTAAGCGATGAGTGAATTGAATGCACCGTTCTCGGGAGGTCCGACTTTAAATGATGGAGTGACCATGCCGTGGCTAGGCCTTGGCGTGTATCAGACTAAAGATGGGGAAGAGGTTATTCACGCGGTCAAGACCGCAGTGGAGCTTGGATATCGCAGTATTGATACGGCTGCAGGTTACAATAACGAAGAAGGTGTAGGTCAGGCTATTCGTGAATGTGGAGTGGCCCGTGATGAACTGTTTATTACGACGAAAGTGCGCAACCCTGATCAAGGCTATGAATCAACGCTGAAAGCGTTCGAAGTTAGCCGGCGCAAGCTGGGGCTGGACTATATAGATTTGTATCTCATACATTGGCCGGTGGCAGGAAAGTATCGGGAGACTTGGAAGGCTCTGATTCATCTGCAAAAAGAGGGTCTCATCAAATCTATCGGTGTGAGCAATTTTCAGATTCATCATCTGAAGGATATCATCGAGGACACTAGCGTAATTCCAGTGGTAAACCAGGTGGAATTCCATCCGCTATTGACTCAGCGCGAGTTGCTGAAGTATGCCAATGAGCAAGGGATCCAGCTTGAAGCGTGGAGTCCGCTTATGCAAGGAAACCTAGATCTCCCCCTTCTTAAAGAGCTGGCTGGAAAGTATGATAAGACCCCTGCTCAAATTGTACTTCGTTGGGATTTGCAGCAAGGCGTAATTACGATTCCAAAATCGGTACATGCGGATCGAATTAAGGAGAATGCGGGATTCTTTGACTTCACGCTTAGTGATGAGGATGTTAAAGCCATCGAAAATTTGAACAGAGACCATCGTTTCGGTCCGGATCCGGACAATTTTAATTTCTAAAAATTACGAATACAAGCCAAACAGCAAGCCACCGATACGGGGACTTGCTGTTTGGCTTGTCGCTTATTGGATGGAGACGTTATATTTACGCAGCCAGAGATCTACTTGAGCTAGGTAAGCAAACAGCTGAGGACCGGACATGAGCTGACCGAACCAAGGCAGATTGGTAGAGGATTCTGGGGAAGCGGCGATCTCACGGATTTTGGCAGCATCAATTAAAGGAAGTATAGGCGAAGTTGAGTCATCTAGAATGTTCAATACTTGTGTTCGTACTGCGTTTAAATAGGCTGGATTATGGGTTTTCGGGTAAGGACTTTTTTTACGATATAGCACATCATCTGGAAGAATTCCCTCAAGCGATTTGCGCAAAATCCCTTTTTCACGACCGTTCAGGTTCTTGATTTCCCAAGGAATATTAAAGACATATTGAACGAGGCGATGATCACAATAAGGAACACGTACCTCTAGTCCGGCGCCCATACTCATTCGGTCCTTACGGTCGAGCAAAGTAGGCATGAAGCGGGTGATGTTTAAATAGGACATTACGCGCATTTGTGCTTGTTTACCTGTCTCCCCATCTAATGTTGGGACTTCGGCTACTGCATCACTGTATCTGTCACCCAAATATTCCAGCGGCCGAATCCATTCATTAACTTCAGGGGATAATAGACTTGCACGCATTTTAGGAGCAACTGACCAAGGAAAAGTGCCCGAGGAGAGCATCTCCTCCCGATGGAACCAAGGATATCCGCCAAAAATCTCATCGGCAGCTTCGCCGGAGATGGCTACAGTAGCATTCTTTTTAATCTCACGGCAAAATAAATACAAAGAAGAGTCCACATCGGTCATCCCAGGTAAATCGCGTGTGTACAGCGCATTATCAAGTGCTTCTACAAGCTCTGGTGTATCAAATGAGATATAGTGATGGTTCGTATTTAATTCATCGACCATTCGCTTAATCCATGGACCATCTGCTCCGGGCTGAAAAGTATGGCTCTTGAAGTGCTTGTCGTTGTCGACATAATCGACGGAATACGTATCCACTCGTCCCTGGCCGTTTCGGTTGTAGTAGTCCACTGCAAGTGCTGTCAGCGCACTGGAGTCCAGCCCTCCTGACAAGAGCGAGCAGACAGGAACATCTGAAACCAGTTGGCGTTCGAGCGTATCCTGCAGCAGTTCACGTACTTTAGCGGCTGTCTCTGCTTCATTGTCAGTATGTTTTGTGCTTTCCAGCTTCCAATAAGCGTAACTACGTAGACCTTCGCGACTATAAATCATGGCATGCCCCGGACGAAGTTCCTGCATATCCTTATAAACACCGTGTCCTGGCGTACGGGCTGGACCGATAATAAAAATTTCCGCTAACCCTTCGGGCCCGACTATTGGCTGTACCTTGGGGTGCTGCAGTAGCGCCTTAGGCTCTGATCCGAAAACTAAGACGTCATCCACTTTACTATAGAACAGAGGCTTCACACCTAAGCGGTCACGTGCAAAAAAGACCTGATCCCGAAGTCCGTCCCACACTGCAAAGGCAAAGATCCCATTGAGCTTCTCTGCACAATCCGGTCCCCATTCGATATAGGCATGCAGCAGAACCTCGGTGTCACATTGGGTACGGAATTGATGACCCCGCTGCTTAAGTTCTTGTTTGAGCTCGGGTGCGTTATATAATTCGCCGTTGTACACAATCGCATATACCTGTTCGTCATGGCGGGTGATCATAGGCTGCGCGCCGTTCTCTGGATCGATAACGCTAAGTCTGCGGTGACCGAATGCGCAAGGACCTGAAATCCAAGTTCCAGCTGCATCGGGTCCGCGGTTTGCTAAAGTTTCAGTCATTTTGACCAGCAACTGCGAGTGCTGCGTGAGATCTCCGCGCCACTGGATAAATCCGGTTATTCCGCACATGATGGTTCATCCTCTCTTTTTGTGCGATTGTTGTCCTTACTTTTTTGCCAAGTAATACAGATATATGCCGAAGGAAGGCATAAAATGTATGTCCTTATCCGAACACTAGGGGAGAGAGGAATTTGCCAGGAGGGAAGGATGACAGGTGTATTATATTAAAGATGCCAAAATTCGTAGAATGATGGAGTATGACGGTGCGCCTTGTGCAGAAGTAGGTGTATTGCCGGGTGCTGTTAGTGATCCTGCGCTTTTGGTGTATATCGTAGAAGATCAGCGCGAAGAAGGCTATGAGATTGTCCGTATCCTCACTAACGACGCAGACACTTCTACCGATTGGTTTGATAACAATATGCATGATGCTTTTAAAGATGTGACTTCGAGCGCGTTTACAGGCAGTATGATTATGTCGCCAGAAGATGAACGTTCCAAGTTTCAGAGAGAATTAATGACTTACGGAGATTTAAAAAAGCAGCTGGAGCAGCATTTTCGGAATCTGGAGTAATATGAGTAGAAATGAGGGTATCCGTAAGCTATGAAAATAGCTAGGATACCCTCGTTATTATCAAATTAGGATTAAGATTACTTATTTTCCAAAATGTTTGATCTTGAAAATTCTGCTGAATAAGGTATAATAAATATCGTTGCGTCAATACATATCATTAATTCGTATATGTCCCGGTAGCTCAGCTGGATAGAGCATGCGCCTTCTAAGCGCACGGTCAGGGGTTCGAATCCCTTCCGGGACGTCAAGTAACAGCCTTCCTTCGGGAGGGCTGTTTTTGCGTGCAGGGAAAGAGAAGCCCGGGTGGTTCGTCGGAGCATAAGCATCGATAGGATCAGCTTCGCAGTCAGCCCGAAAGGGCTGCATCCCGCTCGGGGCAAGTAACAGCCTTCCTTCGGGAAGGCTGTTTTTGCATGCAGGGAAAGAGAAGCCCGGGTGGTTCGTCGGAGCATAAGCATCGATAGGATCAGCTTCGCAGTCAGCCCGAAAGGGCTGCATCCCGCTCGGGTCAAGTAACAGCCTTCCTTCGGGAGGGCTGTTTTTGCGTAGGGAAAGAGAAGCCCGGGTGGTTCGTCGGAGCATAAGCATCGATAGGATCAGCTTCGCAGTCAGCCTGAAAGGGCTGCATCCCGCTTGGGGCAAGTAACAGCCTTCCTTCGGGAGGGTTTTTTTGCGTGCAGAGCATCCTCGCCAAAGTAAGTAAACTGAAGCTCTGACAGATAATTAGGGAAAATCTCCCTATAATTCAGAGCTTTCTACTCAATAGACTAATAATTAGGGAAATCCTCCCTGTAATTTAACTAATTCGTTGGCGAATATAGATATTCCCCCGATTTTTAGGGAGGATTTCCCTCTTTTCATTCATTTCAAGCAATTATCGGCTAAATACAGGGAGCTTTTCCCTAATTATACGAAAAGAAGGTGCCGAGAAAGTAGCCTCTACTACTTTCTCGGCACCTTGAGCCTTCCCGTGAGAAGGCTGTCTTGCATATGCCCACCGCTAAAGAAGCGGCCAGATCTCCTCCCAGACAGTGTCTAGAATAGCCTGCATATTATCTTCCATACTGTTAATAGCGATTACCACTTGTGGATCCGGTGCAACAATGCAGAATTGACCATGAGCGCCATCGGCACGATAAGCATCGTGCGTACACAACCAGAATTGACAGCCGTACCCTTGGCCCCAATCACCAGCTCCGTTATTTTCGATCTGCTTTTGTGTAACAAAATCAACCCAAGCTGCGGGAATAAGCTGCTGTCCCTTCCACATTCCTTTTTGCAAAAGAAGCTGTCCAAATCGGCTTAGTTCTTCCGTATTGATCTGAAGTCCGGCACAACCGAGGGTGATCCCTTGAGGGGCCGTTTCCCAATCGACGTTTTCTATGCCTAGTGGGGTTAAGAGACGGGGAACGAGGTAATCTTTTACGGTTTGTCCGACACGGGCCTGAACCATTGCAGAGATCATAATGGTATCCCCGCTGCTGTAGGTAAACTGTTCCCCAGGAGGTCTGTCTAAAGGTAGCGATAGATAATGTTGTATCCAATTTACATCCTTCAAGGCCATTCTTTCTTCAACCCAAAACGGTGGGGAATCATGCCCTGTACTCATACGTAGTAAATCGAACAAGGTCAACTCCCCAGGTTGCATGGAAGGAAGGACTTCTTTATGAGTGAATGCATATTCTGGAAACACATCCTTAAGTGTTGTATTTAGTGATAGTTTTCCTTCTTCGATGGCTAGACCCACCGCCATGCATGTAAAAGACTTGCTGACCGAATGCTGCAAGCGCCGAATATCCTCTGCGAGATCCACTTTCCCCACTAACGTTCCATTTTTAAGCACAAGAACATTGAACACATTCAATCCACGTTCGCGGATCTGGGCTTCGAAGCGAGTCATGTTTAACATAAAATGTAGCCCTCTCTTTCTTAGATTCCAAGCTGGGATTAGGAAGTTTGGTAGTCGAAATCATTGAAAATGATGTGGAAACGTTTCCTCTGACTAGATATTAAATAGCTAAATTGATGCTATTCTATTCTTATTTTAAAGTCAATGCAAGCAGAAAGACTACTATTTAACATCGAAACAATTAAAATTTAAAACGAATTTGAGATGCGAATCATTTTTAGTCAAAAATCATAGGTTGACTTCTAAAAAATATCTGTCCATAATGAACGTATTAAGCGATTTAGATCCGAAAACAGTCAAAATGATGTCATGGGAAACGTTTCCCATCATTTTATGCGTTTCCACTAAGCTGATTATATCAGGTGCAGGGGGAGCTCATTATAGGGGTGAAACAGGGGGAATTATGAATATCAAGGATATTGCAAGGCTATCAGGCGTTGGTATCGCCACGGTCTCCAGGGTAATTAATAACTCCGGTGTCGTAAGTGATGCAACCAGAGCTAAAGTAATGGCTGTTGTAAGAGAACATAATTACATTCCAAATGGAAATGCAAGCAATCTGAAAAAAACGCGTTCTAATACGATAGCGCTTATGGTTAAGGGGATTGCAAATCCGTTTTTTGCAGACATGATCAAAGAAGTAGAGCGTCAAGTGAATCTGCGCGGCTGCCCGCTTCTGATCCAGCATGTTGAAGATGGAGTGGATGAGATCAATGCTGCTCTTCAGCTTGTGAAGGAAAAGAATTTATACGGGGTAATCTTTATGGGTGGTACATATGACCATTCTGAAGAAAAATTCAAACAATTGCCGATCCCATTCGTTTTGACTACCATCACGACTACGAAGGATGTTGATCCTGCCGTATTCTCCAGTGTGATCATTGATGATATGCAAGAGTCTTATAAAGCTGTGAGCTATCTAATTTCACTCGGACACCGGAGCATTTGTTTTTTGGCCAGATTTCCTTTGGTTCAGCATACTACCGGAAACCGTCGTCTTATGGGTTATATTAAGGCGCTTGAGGATCATGGGATTGAGTATGATGCTTCCTTGGTAGAGGATTGTGAATACAGTCCAAGTTCTGGTTTCACGGCTACGAAAAGACTGCTTAATAAGAAAAAAGATATCACCGCTGTATTTGCCGCATCAGATACCATCGCTATCGGAGCTGCCAAGGCTTTATTGTCTTTGGGTCTATCGATTCCAAATGATATTTCGATCATCGGATTTGACGGTATAGAGATGGCAGAATACTATCACCCATCGCTGGATACGATTAGCCAACCTGGGGTGGATATGGCGAAAGCCAGTGTTGAAATTCTGTTTGACCTGATTTCGGGACAATCGGAGAACAAACATGTGGTATTCGAGTCTGTTTTGGTAAAGCGGGGATCTTGCAAGAAGATTAATAAACAAGCATAAACGCCTTCGGCATAATTTCTTATATTTTAAAAAAGGTTCCGTAAGGAGATGACATATGGCACTTCTAACCGTTGAGACTGGTTCTCCTACCTTAAGAATGACAACGTCCATCAGTATCATCTCCCCCGTTGATTCGGGCAATACCACCGGAGGAACGCTCTATCTGTTACATGGTGCTGGCGACAATGCTAGCACATGGTACAGGCTGACCACCATTGAGCAGTATACTAACAAGTATGGCTGTACAGTCATAATGCCTCAGGTAGGAAGAAGCTATTATACAGATATGGAGTACGGACTGGATTACTTCCACTATGTTACGCAAGAGCTTCCTGAGCTTTGTGGCCGAATGATGAGACTGGATGATGATCCGCAAAAGACGTATGTTGCCGGACTATCAATGGGCGGATATGGGGCGCTAAAATGTGCACTTACCTATCCTGAGCGTTACAGCAAAGTAGTTTCCTTATCAGGCGTTACAGATATTCAGAAAAGATTGAAAGACCCGCAAATGTCTTCGGATATGGCGAGGGAGATGGCAGGCACTTTCGGAAAACGCTTACAAGTTAAGCCGGATCAAGATCTTTATGCTTTAGCGGCTAAATTGGTCGACGATAAACGTAAGCTGCCTTCAATTTTGACCTGCTGTGGCTCAGAAGATCCATTTGTGGAGATGAACCGGGAATTTGCTTCTCATATGCAAGCGAGTCCCTATACATTTCAATATGTTGAGACTCCGGGAACACATGAATGGAGATTCTGGGAGGAACATCTGAAGACAACTTTTGATTTCTTGTACAACTAAGAGCAATGAGCAATTGCAGAAAGAGATATTATGGAGGATTTGAGATGAAAGACCAGCAACTGACGTCCCTGTTGAACCAGATGACGCTTGAAGAGAAAATAGCACAATTGCAGCAGCTAGCTGCTAATTTCTATGAAGGAGCGGAAGAAGGAGGGCAAATCACTGGCCCTATGGCATCCATGGGGATTACGGATCACATGATTGAGAACAGTGGTTCAGTACTTGGACTTTCGGGCGCAGAGCAAGTCATTGCCGTCCAAGAAGCTCATTTACGTAAAAATAGATTGGGTATTCCACTGCTGATGATGGCGGATATCGTGCATGGCTTTAAGACGATTTTCCCGGTGCCACTGGCGATTGGTTGCTCTTGGGATATGGAGCGGGCGGAGCTAAGCGCTGAGATTGCTGCTAAAGAAGCGGCAGTATCTGGTGTACACGTTACTTTTGCACCTATGGCGGACCTTGTTCGGGACCCGCGTTGGGGAAGAGTGATGGAGTCTACCGGCGAAGATCCTTATTTGAATGGTAGGTTTGCCCGTGCATTTGTACGCGGGTTTCAGGGAAATGACTTGACGGGTGATGTAAGTCGTCTGGCGGCTTGCGTTAAGCACTTTGCAGCCTATGGTCTATCCGAAGGCGGACGGGATTATAATACGGTCGATTTATCAGAACGTCAGCTACGGGAATATTATCTGCCAGCCTATCGTGCAGCACTGGATGAGGGTGCAGAAATGGTTATGACTTCGTTCAACACGATTGACGGGATTCCAATAAGCGGAAACGTTAAGCTGCTTCGTCAGCTGCTGCGTGAGGAATGGGGCTTTGACGGCGTGCTGATCTCGGATTGGGGCGCGGTGAAGGAACTGATCCCACATGGTGTCGCCGAGGATGAGGCTGAAGCAGCACTTAAAGCTATCAAAGCTAGCGTGGATATCGAGATGATGACAGAGTGTTATGTGCACCAACTGCCAGCTCTTGTAGCAGATGGGCAAGTGGATGAAAGTATCATTGATGAAGCCGTACTTCGTATTTTGAAATTGAAGCAAAGACTGGGCTTGTTTGAGAATCCGTTACGTGGGGCAGATATAGAGAAAGAGCGCGAGGTAATTTTCTGTGATGCTCACCGGACAGCAGCGAGAGAATTAGCGGTTAAATCCTGCGTTCTACTGAAGAATGATCAGGTTCTGCCGCTTGCGACAGAGCAGCGGATTGCGCTAATCGGACCGTTTGCTAATAACGGAGATATTCTTGGACCATGGTCCTGGTTGGGTTCAACAGAAGAAGCTAGCCGTCTTGCTCCAGCTTTTGAAGCTCGTGCAGCTGCTGGTAAGGTTACCGTTGCAGAAGGCTCCGGGATTGAGAGCTTTACAGAAGAGCAATGGCTGGAGGCGAAAGCGGCAGCGCTGGAAGCCGATGTGATTGTGCTGGCGCTTGGAGAACATTCGGATATGAGCGGAGAAGCTGGAAGTCGTTCAGATATCCGCTTGCCGGAAGCGCAGCGTGAGCTTTTGCAACGTATGAAGACGCTGGGTAAGCCTGTTGTGGTGGTGTTGTTTAACGGACGCCCACTGGATCTTAGTGGTGTGATCGAGAATGCGGATGCTATTCTGGAAGCCTGGTTCCCAGGAAGCGAGGGCGGCGCGGCGATTACCAGTCTACTGTATGGTGACGAGAATCCGTCAGGAAGATTAACGATGTCTTTCCCTGTATCTGTTGGGCAAATTCCGGTCTATTACAATCATTTCAACACTGGACGTCCTCTACATGCACCGGGTGCGGACAAGCGTTATGTCTCACAATATTTGGACATTCCTAATGAGCCGTTCCTACCATTTGGCTTTGGTCTTAGTTATACGACATTTAGCTACAGTGAACCGATCCTTTCCGGTGAAATAATGACGAAGGATCAGCCTATTAAAGTAACTGTTACGGTGACTAATACAGGCAATGTACAAGGTGAAGAGGTAGTGCAGCTCTATATCCGAGACATTTCAGGAGAAGTTGTTAGACCAATGAAGGAACTGAAAGATTTTGCTAAGATCAGCCTCTCCCCGGGAGAAAGCCAGGAAGTGAGCTTTACGCTTACAGAAGAACAGCTTCGTTACTATCATAGCGACTTAAGCTTTAGCAGTGATCCGGGACAATTCAAATTGTTTGTGGGTCCAAATAGCCAAGAGGTTAAAGAACGCGATTTTCGCTTAACATTAGCTTAAGTAGAATATATACGACACAGGCTGTCGTAATAGAGGAGTGCAAGAATATGACTACTAATATGAATTCTAACATCCATTTAAACGCTGGAGACTTATCATTCACTTTTACAAACAGCGGGGACTTGTTCCAAGTTCTCCATGAACGGACAATGATCAATCAATTGCTGCCTAATATCGTGGATGGCTCCTTATCCAACCTATATTTACGCATTCATAGTAATGGAAGCATTCAAGCTGTTCCTTTGCTGGGCATTCATTCCTCAAGCACTGTACGTAAGGCTGGGAACCGCTTGGTTTGGGAAGGTACTGCGGAAAATATCGAGTATCAGGTTATTTTTACTCCGACGGCTCAAGGCGCTTGGTTCTGGGACGTGAAGCTTACAGGTCAAGAAGCAGATGTGGATCTCGTGTACGGACAAGACGTGGGTATTGCCGATATCGGTGCTGTTCGCAGTAATGAAGCCTACCTGTCACAGTATATTGACCACGCCGTATTCGAGGATCAGTCAAAGGGATATGTAGTATGTTCCAGACAGAATCAACCGCAAGGTGGCAAATTTCCATATCTACAACAGGGTGCAATCACTAAGGCAGCAAGCTTCTCAACAGATGGTTTCCAATTCTTTGGATTGTCTTATAAAGAGACCAATCAACCAGAAAGCCTGAGCCGTGAGCAATTAAGTAATGAAATCTATCAATATGAATTCGCTTATACTGCGCTGCAATCGGAGCGGGTGAAGCTGAGTGGGGAAGCCCAGTTTGTATTTTATGGATTGTTCAAGCAAGATCATCCAGAAGCGATTACCTCGTTAGAATTCACGAAGGATGTTGCTGCGGCTTGGGAAACGGTAAAAGAGTTGCCTTTAGTAGCTGAAGCACCGCTCGAGCGTTCTTTCTTGACGAAAGAGCTGGGAGCACCACTAGCTGCAAATTCTCTGACGAGTGAAGAGATCGAAGCCTTGTTCCCGGTTCGCTATCAAGAGGAAAAAGAGGGAGACCAGCTTCTGTCTTTCTTCACGGAAAATTATGAGCATGTTGTATTGAAAGAGAAGGAACTTAAGGTAGAGCGTCCTCATGGTCATATTCTAATGAGTGGGGATAATGCCCGACTTAACGATAAGGTAATCACTACGACTTCCTATATGTACGGAATATTTAACTCTCAAATCGTTATTGGCAATACCAATTTCAACAAGCTCATGACCAATGCCAGAAATGCACTTAACATTCCAAAGGCTTCGGGACAAAGAATCTATGTACAGTGGAATGGCGAATATCGCCTCTTGACCATGCCTTCACTGTTCGAAGTTGGTTTCAACTATGCCCGTTGGTATTACAGAACAGATGGCGAATGCTTCATTATTACGAACTACACTACGGCAGATTCTCCGGAGATATTCCTGAATGTCCGTACGGAAAGTGGAAAAGCTTATCGTTATTTAGTCACTAATCAAATCACTATGAACGTTAACGAATACGAGCTTCCATATCAATTCAAACAAGAAGAGGGAACCGTAACCTTCTCGGCTGATAGAAGTGCACTAAGTGCAGGAGAATATCCTGATCTGCAATATAAATTCCAGGTACAGGGAGCAGATTTCACTCTTCAAAATGAAGGTAGACTCGTCTCTCATGCTGAGAAGTCAGATGCGCCGCTAGCTATTCTGGAACTGTCGAAGAGCAGTGAATGGACATTGAACATTCAAGGTCTTCTGGATGGTAAGGAGATTCAATCGAGCAGCCGTACAGCTGAAGGGGAGATTTCCGCATACCGCGAGTTCTACAGCGGGGTTATGAATGGCTTCCGCTTGACGTTAGGTGATGGGTCCGAAGGTGAGTTGTTTAAGGTAAATGCTCTGGCTTGGTGGTATACACATAATATGCTCGTCCATTATTCAGTCCCTCACGGATTGGAACAATACGGCGGCGCTGCTTGGGGAACCCGTGACGTGTGTCAGGGACCAGTGGAATACTTCATGGCTACGCAAAAATACGATCAGGTTCGTGAAATATTGCTGACCCTGTATGCTCATCAATATGAAGATGATGGTAACTGGCCACAGTGGTTCATGTTTGATAAATATACGAAGATTCAGCAAGAGGAGAGCCATGGAGATATTATTGTATGGCCACTCAAAGTGCTTGGAGACTATTTGGCGGTAACGCAAGACTACAGTATTTTGCAAGCGACTGTGCCTTATACTCGTAAGCATAGCTTTGATTTTACAGAAGAAAAAGCAACGCTGCTGGATCATGCACGGAAGGAAGTTGCTTATATTAAGAATCACTTCCTGCATGACACGCATTTGTCTTCTTACGGTGATGGAGACTGGGATGATACACTCCAACCGGCTAATCCACAGCTGAAGCAGTACATGGTTAGCAGCTGGACAGTGGCGCTTACCTATCAGACATTGAATCAGTTCTCAGAAGTGCTTCATAAAGTTGATCCAGCAGGTTCGGAAGAGCTGAAAGCGATGGTGGAGGGAATCCGTGAGGATTTCAACACACATATGCTTCAATCTGAGGTAATTCCAGGCTTCTTGTATATGGAGGACCCAGAGCAAGTGAAGCTTATGGTGCATCCAAGTGATACGGAAACAGGGATCCAATACCGTCTGCTGCCAATGACGCGCAGTATGATCAGTGAGCTGCTTACACCAGAACAAGCCGAAGCCCACTATGAAGTAATCCAGGATAAACTGTTCTGTCCAGATGGCGTTCGTCTGATGAACCGTCCAGCTCAATATGTTGGCGGCGTAAGCACCCATTTCAAACGTGCGGAGCAAGCTTCTAACTTTGGTCGGGAAATTGGACTTCAATATGTACATGCACACATTCGTTATGTAGAAGCTATGGCTAAGCTAGGGAAAACCGATCAGGTCTGGAATGGCCTAGCGGCGATCAATCCGATCGGAATCCGCGACGTGGTGCCAAACGCTGAACTACGTCAGGCTAACTCTTATTTCAGTAGCTCGGATGGTAAATTTAACACCCGTTACGAGGCACAGGAGAATTTCGATAAACTGCGTAATGGTGACGTAGCGGTTAAAGGTGGCTGGAGAATCTATTCAAGCGGTCCTGGGATCTACATGAACCAGTTGATCTCGAATGCACTGGGGATCCGTACGGAAGGTGGAGATTTAATCGTCGATCCAATTCTGCCGGAGTCGCTGGACGGAATGCGCTTTAGCTTTGAATATGCAGGCACTAAGGTAGACTTTATTTATCACCTTACGGGCTCTGATAACAGTCGGATTACTGTTAACGGTACAGAAGTGCAAGCCGAAGGTACGCTTAATCGCTACCGTAGTGGTGGTATCCGTATCAAACGTGAGGACTTTGATCGTCTCTGCGTAGAAGCTGGAAATGTGATAGACATCTATAAGTAAGATAATAAAAGAAGGGCAATCTCCGCGATAAGCGTGGAGATTGCCCTTTTTGTACTACATTCGGCTCGGTGTCGGTAACCCAAGCACTTCAAGTACATCCCCTAAAGTATCCTTAAATCTCGAAGTAAGCCAGAGGCGGAACGCGATGGTAGCCTCCTCACCTTTTAAAATCGGA
Organism: Paenibacillus sp. FSL R5-0475; assembly: GCF_038004585.1. NCBI lineage: Bacteria > Bacillati > Bacillota > Bacilli > Caryophanales > Paenibacillaceae > Paenibacillus > Paenibacillus sp. FSL R5-0475. The sequence continues at coordinate 4,197,222 of NZ_JBBORK010000001.1, read as the reverse complement.
CATATAGAATAGAAGTTATTGAAAAGTGTGGCTAAGGTATGCGCGTACGTGCAGAGTATATTCGGTGTTAACTCTATGCTGGCAGCATACAATGTCTCTTGCCAGACGCTAAGCTGTCTCAGCAAAGCGAGCTCTGCCTTTTCCATTTCGAGTGGAAATTGAAGCTTTGAGGCATCTGTGCTGAATGGGATTGTAGATTTGCTCAAAACACTGCTGGCACGGGCATAGGTGTACATCAGATAAACCCCGGTATTACCGGATATTTCGGTAGCCTGTTTGAAATCAAACACGATTTCCGTTCCCAGGTTAAACCGCAGCAGATAATAACGAATAGCAGCAGCTGCAATGATATGGCTGGAAAGACCCTCTTTATCGGAGCGCGAATGTTCTATGTTCTGTTCCATAAGCATTACTAAATCGCTCACCTTAACGCCGATTCCTTGGCGCCCGGACATGGCATAAGAAGATTTCCCTTCTGAAACATCTATCCCCAGCTCAGCAGCAGAGGCCGGACTAAGAGAAACAACGCCATAACTTACATGATGGAGCTTCTCAGCCTGCTCGTTATATCCTAGTGCTCCTAAAGCCTGCTTAACCATTTGTTGCGGATATTCCTGTCTATAATCGATCACGTTAATAACACGGTCGGCATGTCCATAAGGCTCATGGGTTCCAGTTAATCCTGTGGTCCATAAACCAGACGAGAATTCACTGTAGGTGAAATCTTTGGATAGTAGACCGAATTTCCAGAGATGATAAGCAATGTCTTTGGCTGTGTACGTCAAAATCCCATTCGAACGCACAAGCACCTTATCCATCTGATGATCCTCTGAATCCGCTCCACTGCTAACCTCTGTCCCTTGCTTTAGCACCCAGCAGCCCGCAAGTTTGCCTTCAGTCTCCTGTACAAAAACTGCCGTTTGCTTCAATAGCTCAGATGCGGCTGTCCAGAATCCCTCTTTTAAAATATTGCTCTCCCACACCAGCAGGTCATAGTGAATACCAAAACGCTTCATTTCCGCTACATGTTCTCTCACAATACGTTCAGCGACTAAGTTGCCCAGCCACGCCTCATTACCATCACCCTGTTCAAGGGCATGCAGCATATCCGTGCGCTTGTGAGTGATCTCTGGATTCCGTGCATATTCTTTGTTCACTTTGGCATATAGATCCCAGCAATAATCACCGAAACGTTGATGTTCCCCTTCTAAAGGTACATTTAATAAACCAACGACTGTATCTGCCAGCTGGTTGCCCAGATCATCCACATAGTTATGGACCTCTACGTTATGTCCGGTTCTTTTCATGATTCTGACCAGCGCATCGCCGATGCAGGCATTTCTCAGATGACCTACATGAGCAGCTTTATTTGGATTGATTGAAGTGTGCTCGATGATGACCTTTTCCCTTGTGCTGTTAGGCAGATCAAAGGAATGTTTAGCCCACACCTGCCAATTCATATACAAATTAATAAATCCAGGAGCAGCTACTTCGACTTTTTGTAAAAGACCCGTGTAACTCTCTTGTAATTTGATTTCTGCTTTTACTAACTCTGCTATGACGAGAGGGGATTTACGCAGGAGTTTGGCTAGCTGCATAGCAATATTGCAGGAATAATCACCATGCTCTAGATTAGCTGGCTGTTCGATCAGAATTGCAACATCTTTTGGGTAGGCAATTTCTAAGGTGTGGAATACTTTTTTTACACTTTGTTCAATGCTGTTTTTGATGATTTGACTTAACATTTTATACCCTCCTTTGAAAATACAAAAAAGCCCTCGTCTCAAAAGAGACGAGGGCTTTAGCGCTCGCGGTACCACTCTCGTTGCTAAACAGATGTTTAGCCACCTTACAGGATAACGGTCTTTAGCCGGGACTTCCTACTTAGGTTCAGAAGTCCATCTCACGGGTGCGCTTCATTAGGTGATCTGTACCGGCTTGCACTTACCCGGCTCGCTGAGGACTAGAACACGTTAACTACTCTCCCGCTCATCGATGCTTGAATAATTTTTATCAGTATAACGAATATTTCGAAAAAAGCAATAGGGTGTTAGTTAGAAAACTTAGAAAATGCTTGAGTTTAAGATTGTCCGATTAGTAGATTACAAATTCAAAGAATAGAAGGTTGTCTTTTTTTGAGTGGCAATTCCTTTGCATAAATGTCCACACATTAACTTTAAATACAGAATATTACTATATAGAGCTATTAATTATGAACCATGTTACTAGTTTTATAGTTTTTTTATTTTTCAAACTGCAGCAGAAGAGAGGAGTGAATAAAGATGGCTTTATTCTCAACCGGACCTATAGATAATAGTCCAATTCTAGGGGTCAGACAGACACAAATCGTAACAGTAAAAGTAGTTAATCGTGATTCTCTTAATCCATATAATCTTGTTATTCAGGGATTTTTGCTAAATGGGTCAAGATCGATGTATGTGAATGAAATGATTAATCTCGCACCTAACCAAGTTCTAACTAGGAACTATTTTGCAGATTTAGATGCATTTGAATTTGAGTTTACGACATTAGAAGTTGTTGAAGCAGAGGTAGGGATCTCGGTCTGGGGAAAACAGGCTTCAGGGGAATTAGTAGAACCTCATCGTATAGTAGCGTGGGAAAAACATGTAGGAATAATCTAAAGGAGTGTTGAGAATTGAGCTATTTATCTACTGGGCCGATAGATAATACCATGGTGGGAGGTATACGACCTACTCAACATGTTACGATCAAAATCGATAACCGAAGCGACGTTATTTCTTCTACGGTTCTCGTCCAAGGATATTATATGAATGGGACAAGAACTTTATATGTTAGTGAGCTTGTTAACGTTATGCCTGATCAAGTTGTAACAAAGGACTATTATGCGGATTTTGATGCGTTTGAATTTATTTTTACGACTTTAAGCCTGGTAGATGATCCTATTCAAATTTCAGTCTGGGGAAAAAATAGTGTAGGTCAAATTGTGACTGCTCACCGACTTGTCCATGCTGAATTACTTGGAGCAACGGTAGGGACAACTGGTGCTACAGGTGCGGATGGAGCAGATGGAGCGACAGGGGCAACAGGTGCGGATGGAGCAGATGGAGCGACAGGGGCAACAGGTGCGGATGGAGCAGATGGAGCGACAGGGGCAACGGGTGCGGATGGAGCAACTGGAGCCGACGGAGTGACTGGTGCGACAGGGGCAGCCGGAGCAGACGGGGCGACTGGAGCGACAGGAGCAACTGGAGCCGACGGAGTGACTGGTGCAACAGGCGCAGCCGGAGTGACTGGCGCAACAGGGGCAGCCGGAGGAGCGACAGGAGCAACGGGAGCAGATGGAGCGACTGGAGCAACAGGGGCAGACGGAGCGACTGGAGCAACGGGAGCCGATGGGGTGAATGGAGCGACGGGAGCCGATGGAGTGACTGGTGCAACCGGGGCAGATGGAGCGACTGGAGCAACGGGAACCGATGGAGCGACTGGAGCAACGGGAACCGATGGAGTGACCGGAGCAACAGGAGCCGACGGAGTGACAGGAGCAACGGGAGCAGATGGAGTGACAGGAGCAACGGGAGCCGATGGAGCCACTGGGGCAACGGGAGCGGCTGGTGTAACTGGAGCGACAGGAGCAACGGGAGTGACCGGAGCAACGGGAGCCGATGGAGTGACAGGAGCAACGGGAGCCGATGGAGTGACTGGAGCAACGGGAGCCGACGGAGTGACAGGAGCAACGGGAGCCGATGGAGCCACTGGGGCAACTGGAGCAGCTGGAGGAACTGGAGCAACAGGGGCAGACGGAGCGACTGGAGCAACAGGAGCCGATGGAGTGACTGGAGCAACAGGAGCGGCAGGTGTAACAGGAGCAACGGGAGCGGATGGAGCCACTGGAGCAACAGCGGCAGCTGGAGTGACTGGGGCAACCGGAGCAGTTGGAGCGACTGGTGCAACAGGAGCCGACGGGGTGACTGGAGCGACGGGAGCGGCAGGTGTAACTGGTGCAACAGGAACCGACGGGGTGACTGGAGCGACGGGAGCGGCAGGTGTAACTGGAGCAACAGGAGCGGCAGGTGTGACTGGAGCAACGGGAGCGGCTGGAGTGACCGGAGCAACGGGAGCCGACGGAGTGACTGGAGCAACAGGGGCAACGGGAGCCGATGGAGTGACTGGAGCAACAGGGGCAGCTGGAGTGACTGGGGCAACCGGAGCAGTTGGAGCGACTGGTGCAACAGGAGCCGACGGGGTGACTGGAGCGACGGGAGCGGCAGGTGTAACTGGTGCAACAGGAGCCGACGGGGTGACTGGAGCGACGGGAGCGGCAGGTGTAACTGGAGCAACAGGAGCGGCAGGTGTGACTGGAGCAACGGGAGCGGCTGGAGTGACCGGAGCAACAGGAGCCGATGGATTGACCGGAGCAACGGGAGCAGTTGGAGCGACTGGAGCAACGGGAGCCGACGGGGTGACTGGAGCAACAGGAGCGGCAGGTGTGACTGGAGCAACAGGGGTAGCTGGAGTGACTGGTGCAACAGGAGCCGACGGGGTGACTGGAGCAACTGGAGCAGCTGGAGTGACTGGAGCAACAGGGGCAGCTGGAGCGACTGGAGCAACAGGAGCGGTAGGTGTGACTGGAGCAACGGGAGCCGACGGAGTGACCGGAGCAACTGGAGCAGCTGGAGTGACTGGAGCAACAGGGGCAGCTGGAGCGACTGGAGCAACGGGAGCGGACGGAGTGACTGGAGCAACAGGGGCAGCTGGAGTGACAGGAGCAACAGGAGCGGCAGGTGTGACTGGAGCAACGGGAGCGGCAGGTGTAACTGGAGCAACAGGGGCAACTGGAGTAACTGGAGCAACCGGAGCGACTGGTGTAACGGGAGTAACAGGAATAACTGGTGTGACTGGAGCAACAGGGCCGAATATTCAAGCTGAGGGATTCTCAGCGTTCCTATCAGCTTTGTCAGTTTCTACTTCTTCCCAACTGACTGGATGGTCTGTGGCTTCTCCTTTCTATTCTGATCCTTCCTTTAACCCCGTTTCGGGAAATTACACAGTTCCGACAACGGGTAGATATTCTATTGAAGCGACCATTAACTATTCCACAACTGCCTCAATCTCAATTAGTCTTGGTAGTGGGGTTAATCCAGCTTTCGTAGTTCAGAGAACTTCTCCTACTTCAACAAATCTGGTAAGTGGATTATTCCCTGTGTTGGATGTGAATGTTGCGCTTATTCTAGATTTGAGAGCTATTTTGGGAAGTGGGACTGTAACGCTGGTTGGAGAATTTGCACTAACAGCAGGTGATGTTATTGGTTTGTTCTATGTTTCTAATGGCTTGACGGTTCCTTTGAATCTGGGCGGTGCCAATACTTCGGGTATAGTTTGGTCTGTTCATGAATTGTCGTAAATTTATCTCTGAGTTTGATTGTAAAAATAGAGGATGCTCAGTAGCCGTTAGGATGGCTTCCTGAGCTATCCTCTATTTTGTTAACGGGACAAGTTTTGGGCAGAACGGAATAATGCTCCTAAGATTTACAATCTATTGAATATTGATAGATTTATAGATTTTTCCAATAGCACTCAATATGTATAGTAGTAGCTTTTGATAGATGTCCACACATTAAAAAGAGAAAAGAATATTACTATTAAGAGCTGAAAATTTCCAACTGAAAAATATAATAGGCTCATTGTTAGCGAATTTAGAGTAGATCGGAGGAATGATTATAGTAACGCTACTATTTAGAATTTTTTGCAGGCAATCTATTTAAAAATAAAAGGAGTTGATAACTTGAGTTATTTATCTACTGGACCTATAGAAAACAATCTGGTAAGCGGTGAAAGACCCACTCAGCTTGTTACTATTAAACTTGTTAATCAGAGTGATGTCACTGCGTCGTTGATTCAAGTCGAAGGATATTATATGAATGGTACAAGAACACTATATGTTAGTGAACTTCATACTGTGGGACCTAATGAAGTACTAACAAATGATTATTATGCAAATTTTGATTCATTCGAATTTTCATTTACAACACCAGCTTTGATAGACGATCCAATTCAAGTCTCAGTTTGGGGAAAAAGCAGCACAGGTCAATTAGTGACTGCTCATCGGCTTGTCTACTCTGAATTGTATGGTGAAAATATAGGTTATTCAGGAGCCACTGGAGCCACTGGAGCCACCGGAGATACCGGAGCGACAGGAAGTACAGGTGCGACCGGAGCAGCAGGAAGCGCTGGAGTTACCGGAGCAACGGGAAGCGCAGGTGCAACAGGAGCAACGGGAAGTGCAGGTGCAACAGGAGCAACAGGAAGCGCAGGTGTAACAGGAGCGACAGGAAGCGCAGGTGTAACTGGAGCAACAGGAAGCGCAGGTGTAACAGGAGCGACAGGAAGCGCAGGTGTAACTGGAGCAACAGGAAGTGCAGGTGCAACAGGAGCGACAGGAAGCGCAGGTGCAACAGGAGCGACAGGAAGCGCAGGAGTTACCGGAGCAACGGGAAGCGCAGGTGCAACAGGAGCAACGGGAAGTGCAGGTGCAACAGGAGCAACGGGAAGTGCAGGTGCAACAGGAGCGACAGGAAGTGCAGGTGCAACAGGAGCGACAGGAAGCGCAGGAGTTACCGGAGCAGCGGGAAGCGCAGGTGTAACAGGAGCGACAGGAAGCGCAGGTGTAACTGGAGCAACAGGAAGCGCAGGTGTAACAGGAGCGACAGGAAGCGCAGGTGCAACAGGAGCGACAGGAAGCGCAGGTGTAACTGGAGCGACAGGAAGCGCAGGTGTTACTGGAGCGACAGGAAGCGCAGGTGTAACTGGAGCAACAGGAAGTGCAGGAGTGACCGGAGCAACAGGAAGTGCTGGCGCAACTGGAGCGACTGGAGTGACAGGAACAACCGGAGCAACGGGACCTACTGGTTCAGGTGCAATCATTCCTTATGCTTCTGGTCTTCCTGTAGCTATGACAACTGTATTAGGAGGCTTGCTGAATACTTCAAGTATCGTAGGATTCGGAAGTAGTGCGACGAATATTAGTGCTGCTGGCGGTACGATAGATCTCACCGGAGCGGCTGGAACCTTGCTGAACTTTGCATTCTCAGTTCCACGCACCGGAACAATTACCTCTTTGGCGGCCTATTTCAGCACAACAGCAGCGCTTAGTTTATTAGGTTCTACAGTAACAATCACTGCTCAATTATACAGTTCTTCTACCCCTAACAATACCTTTACTGCAGTCCCTGGTGCTGTAGTCACATTAAATCCTCCATTTACAGGTGTCCTTTCACTTGGCACAATTAGCAGTGGTATTACTACAGGCTTGAGCATTCCTGTAACCACTGGAGAGCGGTTGCTGTTGGTCTTCACTTCAACAGTATCGGCCGGAGTCGACGTTGCGACAACCATTGCTGGATACGCTAGTGCAGGAGTTACAATCGCATAATCTGATGATGATTATGACGTATTTACTACAGAAAAAGGGATATCCCAAAAGCCATTTGGCTGAAGGATATCCCTATTTTTCTCCAAACATCATTACACCTAGATCATCAGAATTTCTCGGATGTCTTGTTCTGTAAGGGTAGATAACCCTTCCTGACCTGGCTGGATCACTTCATCGATTAAGTTCCTTTTCTTCTGTTGTAGCTCATACATCTTGTCTTCCACAGTACCTTGGGTGACGAGCCGAATGACTTGAACTACTTTTTTCTGTCCGATTCGGTGAGCCCGATCTGCAGCTTGCTGTTCGACGGCAGGGTTCCACCATAGATCGTATAGAATGACAGTGTCTGCTCCTGTTAAGTTGAGTCCGGTTCCGCCAGCTTTTAAGGAGATAAGGAAAATATCCCGCTCCCCTTCATTAAATTGATTACATAAATCTACGCGCTGAGACACAGGCGTTTGACCGTCTAGGTAAAAATATGGAATACCTTGATAGCCGAGTTCACGTCCAATCAAACCGAGCATTTCTGTGAACTGGGAGAATACTAGCATTCGTTTACCTGAACTGCGGCATTCCTCTATGATTTCAAACAGCTGCTCGAATTTGGCGGAGCTTCCTTCATACCCGTCCACAAATAGAGCCGGGTGACAGCATAGCTGGCGCAGACGGGTGAGTCCAGCAAGGATTTTAATCCGATTATTATTACCGAAGCTATCCTGGGTCAGATGCTTTAGAGCCTCTTTTTTCAAACGGGCGAGATAAGCGACATATAACTTCTTCTGCTCAGGGAACAGCTCACAGGCTTGGAGTGATTCGATTTTCTCAGGCAATTCTTTTAACACATCACTCTTTAAGCGGCGCAGCAAAAAGGGACGTGCCCGTTTAGCGATAGTTTCCCTCGGCAAATCGTGAAAAGCCTTCTTACCTGGAAACAACCCGGGAAACACAGTGCCGAAGATGGACCATAGATCTTCTAGCGCATTCTCAACAGGAGTCCCAGTAAGTGCAAAACGATGCCGGGCTTGAAGAGCCATAACTGCTTGAGCGGTCTGCGTCGTATGGTTCTTTATGGTTTGCGCTTCATCGAGAATCAGGGTATGAAAAGATTTCTTAGCATACAACTGAACATCTCTGCGAAGCAGTGGGTAAGAGGTGATGATTACATCCGCCTTCGCTGCATTTTTTAAAATCCGACCGCGTTCTGTTAAGCTTCCATCTGCAATAACAGCCTTGATCTCAGGCGTGAACTTTTTAAGCTCATTATGCCAGTTGTAGGTCAGAGAGGCAGGAGCGACAATAAGAGCGGGCAGACCACTCTGACGAATATCCGGAAGCTCAGAGAGCAGAAAAGCGATACTTTGCAGCGTTTTGCCAAGACCCATATCATCCGCTAAAATTCCCCCGAAACGGTAATGGGCCAGCGTCTTCAGCCACTGAAATCCATACTGCTGATAATCCCGGAGCACAGGAGCCAGACTCTCTGGTATTGGGAAATCAAGGTTCTCAGGATTGTGCATATTCGCAAGTAATCTTTTAAAGGATCTGCTCAGTTTGACTGAGTCACCTTGAGAATCGGAAGAGGTTAAGTGTAACCCACGAACGACTGGTAAAGAAAATTGCGCACCTTTAATCTCACCTTCTCGAATGCCCATCTCGTTCATAAAGGTGATGATTTCTTGGAGCTCCTCGCTCTCCAGCGGTAGCAGTGCCCCTTCTGGCAAGCGGTAGTATTTACGTTTATCCTGAAGTGATTTTAAGACCATCACAATCTCAGATTCGGGAATACCACCCATGTCGAATTTAAAATCAAGCCAGTCGGTTTTCTCATTCCAACTAATACTCACTTTTGGTGGCGTGGTTCCCGTGAATAGTCTTTCTTTGACAGCGGTGGTCGCATAGACCGTTAATAGTGGTTCAAGCAACGGAATCGTGTGGTATAAAAAATCGTACTCACCGTCCTCATCCGTCATAATATACCCGCCTTCGGTTTTGGCGAAGGATTCATGCTCCATCAGCTCCAGAATTCGGGCCTCTCCTTCACCGTCGCGTATAAGAATCAAGTCCGTACCGCGAACATGGGCTTTTTCATCCAAAGGATTGATGATAATGTCACCATACTGAAACTCTAGCCCGGCGAGCAGTCGATCTCTCACGCGGTCCAGATAGAGCCTGGCTATAAGCTTATGTTGCACAATTCGATCAGCAATAGATTCGGCAATATGCACGTTTCCCAGTTTTTTTAGACCAGGGATAACCTTGTCCATAAAGGGCTCCATTTGTTCGGGGGCAATATCGATGCCATCTCGACGAGAGGATTCCAGCATTTTTTTCATCTCAGATAGGCGCATGCATTCCTGAGCAGTTAGCTTCAACAGCTTACCTTCAGACAGCACGAGTCCGTAATCTTCCAGAACTGAGATCTGCTCCAGTCCTTGAATATCCAGATGGTATCCTTCACCTTCGGCTTGCTCGAACGCAAAGCTAAGGGGTGGTGCTTCATTAGACATATGAATGCCTTCGTACAACACCTCTTCTTGTTGCAGATATACCGACTGAACCTCTGAAAGTGCGGGCTGAAGCGTCTCCCAGAAAAAAGGAGGGATAGCCAGCAGGCGATCTCCCCCCAGGTTGCCACCATATGGAGAGTAGTTAGTGACGTTATCGCGATACATTTTTTCATTTAAGACAATTTCAATTAGCTTCTGAAGAACGATGTTATCTTCCTTCCGAAAGCTGTGAATGGCAGGGTCATAGACGAAATGTTTCGAGAATTCGAAGGTTTCTCCACGATGTACACGTTCCAGAAAACCTCTAATTTTATGAACGACATATAGTCGTTTCGAGCCGATTTTCATTTCTATTCCCAGCATGGTAGTGCTATAGCTGTAAGTGAATGGCTTGCAGATGAACTCGACATTTAAAGGGATCCTATTATCTACAAAAGCCCCAGTACCGCTCGGACGCGGCTTATGGTTACTGAACATGCCTAGCAGGCTGCTCACAAGATGCTGGTCTCTGGACCTTCCTCCCATGTCTCGCGTAGAATCCGTAACATTACGTGGTGTTAAGACTCCAGTATCTTCAATAGTAGAAAGGCTAGAAGTTCCAGTATGAGCTGGCCGTTCTCCAGCAGTTTCAAGGGCATCAATGCTGATCAGTACGGCTGCGATATGTTTGCAGAAAGGCCCTCCATGCGTGTAAGCAGGACAAGTACATTCTGCCGTGACATCACCGTCGATATCGATGACAACCATGATTTCGTAGCCAATGCCCCCTTGAACGAGCGCTTCATAACGAGAGCGGGGAAGATCTGGGATGGATTCATTACGTTCTTCAACATCTATTATATCGACGCTTCCAGACTGGTAATAAGCCAATCCTTTTTCAAAAATAGACTTGCCGCACAGCAGCTTAATTACCCGTTCTGTCACACTAAAGCCCATAACATAATTCCTTCCTCGTAACTTGTTCTTCGAAAAGTCCGATTATTATATAGTCCTTATGATAACAGAACGGGCGTGCGCATCAAATAGGGGCTGCTACTCCACTAATCCCGTGCATAATAAAACGGATCGTCAGGTTAATCTCTTCCTCATCGTTCCAGTCCTTCTCTGGTTGTAGTAGCAGGCGATTAAGCAAATACCCACCAATGGATGAAATAGTGAAACGTAGAATAGCGGGTGTGGGTAATTCAATGACTTCACCTTTTGCCTTGAAGTGTTCAACAATTTCGATGACGCGCTCCAGCACCTTGCTTAGAATATTTTCTGCGAACTGTTCTCTGAGCAATGGTTGGAAAGGAATCTCCTGTATCAGAATCTTTAGCATTTTAAAATTTCTACGGGCGAACTCCAGACGATTGACGATAAATGACCGTAGGAATTCTTCGAAGCTGTCATAGGGAACATCGAGTACCCCGTTGAAATTCCGCAGTACAAAAGGAGCGAGCATACGACTCATGGTGGGGCCAATGATGGAGAGCAGTAAATCTTTTTTGGTTTTGTAATATCGGAAAATCGTCCCCTCTGCTACGCCTGCCTTTTGAGCAATTTCACTAGTCGCAGCAGCAGCGTAACCTTTTTCGGAGAACACCTCAATCGCCGCATGCAAAATGGAAATCTGCTTCGGTGTCAGTTTATCCTCTTCACTTATGGCCAGCAGCTCTTCAATCCACTGCTCTTCTATATTTCGTTCCGCAGAATCATGTTCTTTCATTACAATTATCCTCCAAACTTGGTTCATTCCGTTCAACCGATGAAAGTTCTTAGTGAGGCTACATTTTCCGGTGTTTGCGTAGTGCCAATACATTCAGCACCATGAATAATAGTGAAAACCCGATCAGCACATAGACATCCAGAGCGATGGAATTCCATCCTTTGCCACGGATCATGATGTTCATAAGCGCTTCTGATCCATAATAAATTGGGGTTGCGTAGCCGATGCGCTGTAGCCATAGCGGTAGGGTGTCGAGTGGGAACAGTCCGCTGAGGAAGACTTGTGGCACGATAATAAGCGGGATGAACTGAATCATCTGTAGCTCGTTGGCTGCAAAAGCAGATAATAGCGTGCCCAGCGTCAAAGCTGTCATCGACAGGAGTAAGGTGATCAGCATTACGTAACCAAAGCTTCCCGTCATCATAATGCCAAGAATCTGAATGGAAAACCACGAGATCAATAGCGCTTGGAATACGGTAAAAATGCCGAAACCACATACATACCCGAGTACAATCTCCCATCTTTTTAAAGGAGTGGAAAGTAAACGTTCAAGGGTGCCTGTAGTCCGCTCTCGCAGGAAAGAAACACCGGCAATCAGGAATACGAAAAAGAAAACAAATACGCCAATCATAATCGGGCCGAAGCGGTCAATCGTCTTCATATTCTCAGAACCGTATAAGTAGCTGATCTGGGGCTGTAATTGCAGCTGTTCCTCTGTACTTGGAAGGAGCTTCTGAGAAAGCTTTTGAAGCGTCATAATTACCGCCTTGTTGGCTGTAGGATTGCTACCCTCTAACAACACTTGAGGGATGACTCCTGAATTCCCAACGTTTCCGTCCAAAGTGATCAAAGCGTCAATCTTTCCTTCTACTAGAGCACTTTTCCCTAGCTCTTCGCTGGCATACTCTTTAATTGTGGTATTTTCTTCTTTTAACGCAGCTGAGATATTTAGTGGCACACCGGATACTCCGATTTTTGGCTCATAGGCGTCCCCGTTGAATACCAAGCTCATTAAACTTAGAACGATGAGCGGTGCAATGAACATTAAGGCCATCGTTCTTTTATCATGAATAAATTGTCGCAAAATCCGTAAGGTGATCGCTCGGATTCTCATGAACGGACACCTCCATAATATAGAAAGGCTTCTTCAATAGAAGCGGAGCCAGTGGCTTCAAGCAATCCGGCAGGTGTGTCGGCGGCAAGCAGCTTGCCATCACGGATCATTCCAAGGCGATCACATTTCTCAGCTTCATCCATGACATGCGTAGTTAGTACAATCGTGGTACCTTTCTCGTTCAGAGCTTTTAGTTCTTTCCAGATGGATAGTCGGAGTACAGGATCGATACCAACTGTTGGTTCATCAAGTAGAAGTAGCGGAGGCTCATGGAGCAGCGCAATCGCCAGGGATAGGCGGCGTTTCATTCCGCCAGAGTATTGATCTACTCTTTTGCGCAGATGCTCCTGAAGATCTACTAGTTCCATAACAGCTTTGATGCGTTTGCCGCGCTCCGCACCTTTTAGTCCATATAGCGCAGCGAAGAACTCCAGATTTTCTTTTGCGCTGAGTTCCGTATATAGGGCATCAGATTGAGCCATGTATCCAATTTGCTGCAGCATGGATAACTTAGGCATGGTGACACCAAGCACCTTTACTTCACCTGAGGTCACCTCATCGATACCTGTAAGCAGCTTTACTAGCGTTGTTTTTCCGGAGCCAGAGGGTCCTAGTATGCCGAAGGTTTCCGCACGCTCTACTTGAAGCGAAATATCCTCGAGCACCTGTCTGTCTCCAAAGGCTTTACCAACATGGCTCACTGAAATGACTGGAGCTTCCGAACCCATATTCATCTCCTCGATTCTGAATAGTCTGGGATACAAAGTGGTGTTACTGAGTGCTCTGCACAACAATAATGAGTGAGCGCTCACTCATTATTGTGCTCCGGAATCCAGTAAATGTAAAGTGCTTGATTTCCGCTACTTGAAATTAACTTACAATCAGGTGTAAATCGCAAAGTAGCGGCATTTTTGCACAAGATACGAATACCTGCTTACGAACCAACTTGATATGATGTTAATAAGGAATACGGTGGATGGGAGGTTCGACAACTCAATGATGCAAATGCCATTGCTTCCGAAATTGATTAGGCGTTGTGCCGAAATGGGTTTTGAACAATTTGCAAAAATGAGAGCAATTTGTGATCCCCACTTCCTCGGCGATGTGTGCAACTGTGTATTTGCTTGAAGTCAGAAGATGAACGGCTTCCTGCATTCTTTTGACCGTTAAATAATCGGAAATACTGCTGCCTGTACATTCCTTGAACAAGTGGGATAAATGATGGGGTGAAAGATGCAGATCCTTGCTCATTTGATCAAGCCGCAAAGATTCCTTGTAATGCAACTGCAGCCATTCCATAATACGTTCTGCCTGATGTGGTTTACGAAGCAATTGTTCCATGGAGGCCGGCTTCTGCTGTGTATCCCAAAGCGGCTTTAAAGTACGTAGGAACGTGATGAGAAACAATGAGACCTCTTCCATGAAATCATTTTTGTGCAAAGTTGGAAGCGCTTTATCCAGAGCCTTCAGAAGAGCTATCAGGGATTGTAGGTCCTGCTGTTCATACCATCGAGGTGAGGCGGAATTGCCGCTGTGAATATGATTGAAAAAGCTTTGTAGGATGGGCCACTTTTCAAAATAAGCTTTAAATATGCTGGGCTCGTAATGCACGATTGAACGCACGAACGGAACCGCCTCATTAATTTCAATTTGAATATGATGCAGTTGATACGGCTGGAAAATACAAATCATCCCTGGCTTTATTTCATAGCTATTTTGATCAATAATCAGCGTCCCTTTACCTTCATGAACAATAAGAATTTCAACACCCTGATGAGCATGGAATGTACCTTGATAGTCGTCTGTATTTGTACTTGTTCTTTTATATACAAAATAGAGATGGAACGGTTGTAAGTCCTGCTGCTCATGGTACGTCACATTCGTGTTCCTCCTATTAGTAGGGATGCGGATAACCTATCGTTTACAAAAGTATAAGAGAACCATTACACAGCTAGCAACATCTAGATTAAAAAGTCTTACTCACTAATGGAGGACACCGAATTATGGCAGAACAAAAGACAGAATTACATAACGCAGGGTATAAAGCTTGGCTCGAATATCCTTATATTCAATCGAGTGCAGTAAGAGAGTGCTATTCTCCTTGGTGCTATAACATTTTGACAGTCAATCAAGATCATCCAGTGATCAAAAGTGCTGTGCAAGAACTAACACGTGGCATACAAGGAATGCTGGATATAGAAGCCACCATTGCTGAATCTCAGGATAAAGATAAACAAGCTTGTATTGCAATCGGTACGTTTGATAGTAATCATCCGTTGATTACGCATACCTTTAGCGAGGCTACAAGGACAGCAATTGGATCAGAAGGATATGCCATTCGAACAAATACGGAGAAGGACTGTATTGCAATTGGTGCTTCCACACCCGTGGGTTTATTGTACGGTGTATTTGCATTCCTACGCTTACTTGGAACGGGTCAATCTATTAAGGCGTTGGATATGTTGGATCAGCCGGTAAATATGCTCCGCATGATGAATCAATGGGATAATATCGATGGAAGCATCGAACGTGGTTACGCAGGGAAGTCCATATTCTACTCATACAACGAAATCACTAAGGACTTTGCTCGATTGCAAGATTATGCGAGAATGCTCGCTTCGATAGGAATCAATGCGATTGCTATAAACAATGTCAATGTACATCGGTTTGAAACGATGTTTATTACGGAGCGCTATCTTCCTGACATCGCGAGGATTGCCGATACCTTCCGTACCTACGGGGTGAAGCTATTCCTAAGTATTAACTATGCTAGCCCGATCGAAATCGGTGGATTGAATACAGCTGATCCGTTAGATTCTGATGTACGCCAATGGTGGAAGGCAAAGGCGGTAGAAATTTATAAATTGATTCCAGATTTCGGCGGTTTCCTCGTAAAAGCTGATTCAGAGAATCGTCCAGGTCCATTCACTTATGATCGTGATCATGCAGAAGGTTCGAACATGCTGGCTGAAGCTTTATTGCCTTTCGGGGGAATCGTCATCTGGCGCTGCTTCGTTTACAATTGCAAACAGGATTGGCGTGATCGCTCCACCGATCGTGCACGAGCGGCATATGATCACTTTAAACCGCTAGATGGTCGATTCATGGATAATGTTATTTTGCAGGTGAAGAATGGACCGATGGATTTTCAAGTACGGGAAGGTGTGTCTCCGTTGTTCGGTGCCATGAAGCATACGAATATGATGATTGAATTTCAGGTTACACAGGAATACACAGGCCAACAGCGCCATGTCTGCTACCTCATTCCTCAATGGAAGGAAGTTCTTGATTTTAATACTTACGCAACGAATTCGGAGTCATCGGTGAAACAGGTCGTCGATGGATCCATGTACGGTTATAAATATAGCGGCTTCGCTGCTGTTTCAAATATTGGTAATGATCATAACTGGACTGGGCATTTGTTAGCGCAGGCCAATCTATATGGTTACGGGCGTCTCGCTTGGAATCCGGAATTAAGTGCAGCGCAAATCGCGAAGGAATGGACAATGCTCACGTTCAGTGCAGAGGATGCGCAGTTAATAGATACGATTCGTGAGATCTTGTTAATCTCCTGGAATATCTATGAATCTTATACTTCGCCGCTTGGCGTAGGCTGGATGGTCAATCCAGATCATCATTACGGTCCAAATGTGGATGGATATGAATATTCGAAATGGGGAACGTATCATTTTGCAGACTTACAAGGGATTGGCGTAGACCGGACAATAAAGACGGGTACGGGATATGTTGCTCAGTATCAAGGAGCGAATGTAGATTTGTATGAATCGGTAGCTACTTGTCCAGATGAGCTATTACTGTTCTTTCATCATGTACCGTATACGCATACTCTTATATCTGGTAAAACGGTCATCCAACATATTTATGATACGCATTTTGATGGCGTCGATCGCGCAGCAGGGCTGAAAGAGAAGTGGCAATCCCTTGAGGGGAAAATGGACGGCAGCAGGTTTGGGCAGGTGGCAGACCGTCTGCACGAACAGGTACTACATGCCCGCGAGTGGAGAGATATCATCAATACGTATTTCTATCGAAAAAGCGGTATCCCAGACCAGCATCAACGTACAATATACTAAATATTAGCATTAGGAGGAGTGTGTCCAGCAGGGCCACTCCTTCTGTTGCTCCATCCCTTTGTTTCATAATCCTATGAGAAGAAAGGAAGATACACCTTGAATCAGAAAAGATTATTTAATGAGGGCTGGGAATTCGCCAAGAGTACTTTAGAAGTGACGAATGCTGAGTCCTTGGATTTCCATCCCGTCGATCTCCCGCATGATTGGTTGATTTATAACACGTTAGACTTATATGAGAATAGTATTGGCTGGTATCGAAAGTGTTTTATAAATACGAAGAACGATGAGCAGCTATTGCTGTGTTTTGATGGTATTTATATGGACTCCACGATTTATGTGAATCATCAATGGGTTGGGGAGTGGAAATACGGTTATTCTTCCTTTGAATACGAGATTACAGATATGCTCATAGATGGGGAAAATGAAATTCTAGTGAAGGTTGTGCATCAGAGTCCGAATAGTAGATGGTATTCAGGAGCGGGTATCTATCGGAATGTATGGCTCAAGACAAGAGATTGCAATCATATCGTGACAGATGGAATTTACATTCATACAGTACAAAAAAATGACGTTTGGCGAGTGGAGATCGACACCGATGTGAGCATTACAGGAGATATTCGGCTTTCCCAAACCATTCTGTACATGGATCGAGAGATAAAGACCTGTGTTGAGAAAATCTCGGCTGGAGATCAAACACAAGCCACCTCACGTGTAAGTCAGGTGCTGACTGTAGAGAATGCTTTATTATGGAGCCCCGGTGAGCCGCATTTATATCAGCTAAAAACGGAATTGCAGCATAAGGCACCTGATCAGGGTTCTGATGAAGTGTGGACAACAATAGAAGAAGTAACACAGTTTATAGGCTTTCGATCGATTGTACTAGATCCGCAAGAGGGAATGCTTCTGAATGGGGTAAAGATTAAGCTTAACGGAGTTTGTGAGCATCATGATCTTGGAGCATTGGGTTCGGCGTTTCATACAGCAGCATTGCGAAGAAGACTTGAGATCTTAAAGGACATGGGCGTAAATGCAATACGCACCGCTCATAATATGCCTGCTGCAGAGCTTATGGATCTGGCGGACGAAATGGGGCTGCTTGTGGTTTCAGAAGCCTTTGATGTGTGGGAGCGATCGAAGACCACATATGATTACGCAAGATTTTTCAAGGACTGGGCGTTAAAAGATGTGAGAAGCTGGGTCATGCGAGATCGTAATCATCCAAGCTTGTTAATGTGGAGTATTGGCAATGAAATTTATGATACGCATGCTGACAAGCGAGGGCAAGAATTGACGAGCATGTTGATGGAAGTCGTGCTTCAATATGATCCGAAAGGCAACGGGAAAGTGACCATTGGATCGAACTATATGCCATGGGAGAATGCTCAGAAATGTGCGGACATCGTAAAGGTGGCAGGCTACAATTATGCGGAAAAATATTACCATCAGCATCACGCGGAACATCCTGACTGGATTATCTATGGTAGTGAAACCGCCTCTATTGTGCAGAGCAGGGGAATATATCATTTCCCATTCGAGCAATCCATCCTGGCTGATGACGATGAGCAGTGCTCTGCACTAGGTAATAGCTCTACAAGCTGGGGAGCGAAGTCAGCAGAAGCGTGTATTATCGCGGAGCGAGATGCAGCGTTCTCATTAGGGCAATTTATATGGACGGGTTTTGATTATATTGGTGAACCTACACCGTATCATACGAAGAATTCGTATTTTGGACAGATTGATACAGCGACCTTTAAAAAGGATTCATATTACATCTATCAATCGGCTTGGACAAATTACAAGGAGCATCCCATGGTGCATATTTTTCCCTATTGGGATTTCAATCCCGGTCAAATGATCGATGTTCGAGTCTGCTCGAATGCTCCCAAGATAGAATTGCAGTTCAATGGTGAGACTGTTGGGACCTATGAAATCGATCATGTGCATGGAACGCAGCTAGCGGGCTGGTGGAAGCTTCCTTATGAACCAGGCGAGCTCAAAGCATCCGCTTATGATGAGGCTGGCCAAATCATTGCAGTAGACATCAGGAAATCGTTCGGGGATGCGAGTCGAATCTGCTTAAAGGCTGATAAGGGTACACTCCTTGCGAACGGCACAGATTTAATCTTCATCGAAATTACGATGGAGGATGAGCACGGTAATGCTGTTGAGAATGCAAACAGTCGCGTTCAGGTTCAGGTGGGCGGAGCAGGCCGTTTGATCGGTTTAGATAATGGAGACAGCACGGACTATGATCCATACAAAGGAACGAGTAGACGCTTGTTCAGCGGCAAGCTTATGGCGATTGTTGCTGCGAGTTTAGAAGCAGGTACGATAACAGTTGAGGTTACCTCGAAAGGTGTAGTAGGTAGTAAGCTACAGCTTCAATCGCTCCCTGTGGGAGATCGTGGAATAGGCATTTCAGCTAACACTAGAAATCTAGAGTTGCCCTGTGTAATGGGAAATGTAGAAGAAATTCCTTTACGAAAGATAGAAATTATAAGTCATTCTGGACAACAGTTTAATGAAAATAGAAGAGAAATGAATGTACACGCCATCCTTTACCCTAAAGACACTTCCTATACTGAAGTGGAGTGGAGTATTGTAAATGATGCAGGGATTGAGTCCAATCTAGCGCGGCTCGAACAACTGGGACAAGAAGCCAAGATCACGGCGTTAGGAGATGGGAGTTTCCGCATTCGCTGTATGAGTAAGAACGGTACGGAAAAGACAAAGCTGATTTCACAGTTGGAATTTACAGCGAGCGGTCTGGGGACGGCTTACAAGGATCCGTATGGATTTATATCTGGCGGTCTATATGACGAGGTTAAAGGCGAAGTCGGGAACGGAAATGAACGAGGCGTAGCAACGAGTCGAGATGGTGAGACGCAGGTTGCTTATCGCGAGATTGACTTTGGAGCTTACGGCTCGGATTTGATAACGATTCCCCTATTCGCATTGTCTAGCGAAGCCTACGAGCTCCAGATTTGGGAAGGCATGCCGGACGAAGAGCATAGTGAGCTTTTGGCAGACGTTATTTATCAGAAGGAATCGCAATGGAATGTTTATCAGGAGGCAACCTATCTATTATCCAAGAGACTCACGGGTATCAGCTCTATTTGTTTCGTATTACAGAAGAAGGTGCACATTAAAGGCTTCTCATTTGTGAAAAAGAACCGAGCGTTCGAGCAGAATAGGGCTGTGGATTGTGATCGCATTTATGGTGATACGTTCACCATCGCGGAACAGGGTGTTGAAGGAATCGGGAATAACGTATCTCTCGTGTTCGAGCAGATGGATTTTACGACGGAAGGTACTTCAAAGCTTGTCATTTGTGGGAGAACTCCGATCGATAAGAATACCATTCATCTTCGCTTCGAAGAGGGTGAAGCATCTAACAATCAACTGATCGAATTTACACAGTCAGATGGATATGTAGAGCGAGTATTTGAGTTGGAGAAAGTGACAGGGGAGCAGAAGGTAACGTTTATCTTCTTGCCTGGAAGTCAGTTCGATTTCGGTTGGTTTCGGTTTGAATGATCGATTATCCTTTCAACTACTACGATAAATGAGGTGCGTGTACATGTTAACAGGCAAGATGAATGCTGCAATAATGGATGAGCAATTATCGATTTCTGTGAAGCAAATAGATATTCCTGTTCCTAAGGATAATGAAGCGCTAATTAAGGTGTATTGTATCGGAATTTGCGGGTCAGATGTTCATTACTATGAGCATGGAAGAATCGGTCGTTATGTAGTAAAGGAACCGATCATATTAGGCCATGAGCTGGCTGGTGAAGTCGTTGAGGTTGGTAAGCAGGTATCAAATATAGCTGTAGGTGACCGAGTAGCGGTTGAGCCAGGAGTGACCTGTGGACAATGCGACTATTGTAAATCAGGACGTTATAATTTGTGTCCAGATGTGGTCTTTCTTGCAACACCCCCAGTAAATGGGGCTTGGGCAGAATACATTGTCATGCCAAGCGATTATCTATTTAAACTTCCGGATTCTATGAGTTATGAGGAAGGCGCAATGCTGGAGCCATTGTCGGTTGGTTTTCATGCGATGATGCGTGGTAAGGTTCAACCGTTTGATAGAGTGCTAATAACAGGTCTTGGTCCGATCGGACTACTTGCAGGACAAGCAGCAAAGCTATTTGGCGTTTCTGAAATTTATGGTACGGATGTCGTACCTTTTCGGCGTCAACTTGCAATGGAGATGGGCTTCACTGCAGCATTAGATCCAGTAAAAGAGAATGTTGGACAGCGACTCAACGAGTTAACGAACGGATTTGGAGTTACACTCGTCGTAGAATCATCGGGTAACGCAAGGGCGATGGCGGATACAATTAAGTGGGTTCGCCGTGGCGGGAGAATTGTATTTGTCGGTTTACCAGCCGATAGTGCTATTCCGATGGACATGGGACGATTTATCGATGGTGAGATCGATGCTTATGGTGTTTTTCGT
Organism: Paenibacillus sp. FSL R5-0475; assembly: GCF_038004585.1. Classification (NCBI taxonomy): domain Bacteria; kingdom Bacillati; phylum Bacillota; class Bacilli; order Caryophanales; family Paenibacillaceae; genus Paenibacillus; species Paenibacillus sp. FSL R5-0475. Next base: position 4,175,923 of record NZ_JBBORK010000001.1, on the reverse strand, counting down.
TACGCGAATACCTATCCGGCTGCGATCCAAGCGTTGCAGCATTCTTCATTAGATATTGAGAAAATAGTTACGCATCGCTTTGCGCTTACAGATACTCAAGAAGCTCTTGAAGTAGCACGTAAAGAGAAGGATACAAGTATTAAGGTAATGATTTATCCGAATATGCCTTAATGCGTGTTATATAAAAAGAGACCGTCCCAAAAGCCATGAAAATGGCTGCTTGAGGCGGTCTTTTTGTGTTTACGTAGGAGCAACTATTGCTTTTTATATGGACGCTCCGCGAACGGACCGTTGTTCCAATCGCTGTGGTCTCCAGATTTAATTTATTTTCCCTACGCGGTAAAAATCCGGAGACCAAGGCGAACGCTTTCGCTTTTCCACAATCAGTCCGTCCTCTCCGCTGTTTTAGAGGGGGAAGTTTCAACAAAAACAACGAGACCGAAGACACATAGATATGCCAAGTTGGACAAATCTTTCTACTGTAGGACAGCCTCTTCGCGTTATTACGCTTTAATATAATCTGCAAAATTCTCCAGTAAGTATAAGGAGTTCATATCTTCACGCAAATGATGCTGGACTAGCTCATCCACTTTGTCTGGTTCATGGTTTGTCATACAATCCAGGATCATGTGATGCTCGCTCAAAATTTTCTCCAGCTTTTCTGCCTTTAGCGTATGCAAGCGTCGATATCTTTCATAATGCACATGGGAAAACTTAATTTGCTCCCACAAAAATTCATGTCCTGCTAATGTGAATAACGTCTTATGATAGGCGTTATCCAAAGCAAAAAAGTGCTCAATGGAATGTTCTTGATGTATGGCATTTTTTTGTTCTTCTAGGTTCTTCTTAAGTTCTATAATTCCTTTAAGAGTAAGGCTATCGCATAGACCTTTGATAATATCCTTTTCTAAAACGCTTCTTAAATAGATCATTTGCTCGACAGATTCCAAATCAATGTATGAAACCAGATTCCCTTTCTTCGGATACACATCAATATAGGACTCGAGGGATAGCTGCTTTAGTACATCGCGCAAAGGTGTTCTGGATATCTGAAACCGTTCGGATAACACGGTCTCACTTAGAATGGATCCAGGCTTTAGTGTTAGGTTAAGAATTTCGTGCTTTAATAGGTTCAAAATATCATTTTTGGTGGACATGAGGTTGCGTCTCCATTGCCGTTGAATTTGTAATGCGGATATCTGAAACGGGATCCTGAAATAAGATAGTTATTTCATTATATAATTTTTTAATCTTGTATACAAGATCGGTGAATATTGATTTTATGTCATTGACAAAAGGTATTATTTAAATCTAATATTTGAGTATATTATCTTGTATACAAGATCTCGACATAAGAAATTATAGGAGGTTTTATCTAGATGAACATGACATGGAGATGGTATGGAGAAGGCAATGACAACATTACGCTTGATCATATCCGGCAAATTCCGGGGGTAATGGGTATTGTCTGGTCACTACATCATAAGGTAGCGGGCGAAGTGTGGGAAATGGATGACATTCAAAAGGTTGCGGATCAAATTACGAGCAAAGGGTTTAGTACTGCCGTAGTAGAGAGTGTGAACGTCCATGATGATATCAAGATTGGACTCCCGACGCGTGATAAATATATCGATATTTACATAGACACCATACGGAAGCTAGCCAAGGTCGGTACTAAAGTGATCTGTTACAATTTCATGCCGATCTTTGACTGGACTCGGACGGAGCTGTACAAGGAATTGCCAGATGGCTCGAATGCTCTTTTTTATGAAAATGCGGCCATTAATGAGAACCCGCGCGACATGGTGAATCGTATTCTCGAGGGGGCAGGTGAATTTACGATGCCTGGCTGGGAGCCGGAGCGTCTTGCGAAGCTCGATGAGCTATTCGCCGCTTATGCAGATGTAACGGAGGAGAAGCTGTTCGAGAACTTGGTCTATTTTTTGAAGCGCATTATTCCTGTCTGTGAAGAAGTCGACATCAAAATGGCTATTCATCCCGATGATCCTGCTTGGCCGATCTTTGGCTTGCCCCGCATTGTCCGCAGCCGTGATACGATCCGTCGTTTACTTGACGCAGTAGATAGTCCGTATAATGGATTAACCTTCTGCACTGGGTCGCTCGGTACGAATCCTAAGAACGATTTGCCGGCTATGATTCGGGAATTCTGTAATCGTATTCATTTTGCTCATATTCGAAATGTTAAGGTTTTTGAGAACGGAGATTTTATTGAGGTCTCTCATCGTGGACGGGATGGCAGTGTGGATGTGGCAGAGGTTGTTAAAGCGTATCATGAGAATGGATATACGGGATATGTGCGTCCAGATCATGGTCGTCATTTGTGGGGGGAAGAGAAGACTTGCCGCCCGGGGTACGGGCTGTACGATAGAGCAATGGGGATCATGTATTTACTTGGTGTGTGGGATAGTCTCGACAATACGATGGGGGTGAAGTGAATGTTGCTTCTGACAAGAGAGAGTATTCAATCATGTGCAGAGGCGTGGAAGGATGCTGACGTGGAGCTTCCTCAGTTTGATTATGAGCAGGTGGCAGAGAATACGCGCGTTAGGCCGGAATGGGTTCATTTTGGAGCGGGAAATATTTTTCGGGGATTTGTTGCGAATGCTCACCAGAAGCTGTTGGAGCTTGGAAAAGCAGATACAGGTATTATTGCCGCTACCTCCTCTGACTACGAGCTGATTGACAAAATTTATAAACCGCATGATCATTTAACACTTCTCGTACTAATGAATGCGAGTGGCGAGTTTACAAAAAAGGTCATTAGCAGCATTACCGAAGCTATTATGGCAAACAAGAATCGAGCGCAGGATTACTGCCGTTTGGTTGAAATTTTTGAAAACCCGAGCCTGCAGATGGCCAGCTTCACCATCACAGAGAAAGGTTATACCTTGACCGGTCCTGATGGAATGTACCTTGATATCGTGAAGAAGGATATGGAGCAAGGGCCAGAGAAGCCATCCCACAGCATGAGTGTGATCGCTTCTCTAGCGTACCGTCGATATCTTAAGGGGCAGTATCCGATGACTTTTGTTAGTATGGATAACTGTTCGCACAATGGGGATATGCTGAAAAATAGCGTGATTACAATCGCCAAGGCATGGGCTGCAAAAGGGGGTGTGGCGGAAGGTTTTGTTGCGTACCTCGAAGACGAGAGTCGAATAACATTCCCTTTGTCGATGATCGATAAAATCACACCACGTCCATCCGAGGTAGTACGTAATGCTTTACAGGAGCAAGGGATTGGCGGCATGGATGTACTTATTACCTCGAGGAACGCTCATACCGCACCTTTTGTTAACGCAGAAGTTAGTGAATATCTGGTCATTGAGGATAAGTTTACGAATGGGCGACCTTTATTAGAAGAAGCCGGCATTATATTCACAGATCGTGAGACCGTGAACAGGGTAGAAACGATGAAAGTTACCACCTGTCTAAACCCCTTGCATACTGCATTAGCGGTCACTGGCTGTCTACTAGGCTACACACAGATTTCGGATGAGATGCAGGATCAGACTCTTCGTACATTAGCCGAGCGGATTGGGTATAAGGAAGGATTGCCTGTAGTTGTAGATCCTATCATTCTACGTCCACAGCAGTTTTTGGATGAAGTGCTGCAAGAGCGACTCACGAATCCATTTATTCCGGACACCCCGCAGCGAATTGCGACAGATACGTCGCAGAAGGTAGGCATTCGTTATGGGGAAACGATTAAATCCTATGTACAACGCGAAGATCTTCATCCAGCTGAATTGACGGCGATTCCACTAGCAATTGCTGCTTGGTGCCGCTATTTGATCGGAGTGGATGATGAAGGAAATTCATTTGAGCTAAGTCCCGATCCGTTAATGGAGTCACTTCAAGCTCATCTGCAGGGAGTGACATTGGGAGATTCGACCTCTAATGTGCATAGGATTCTAGATAATGAGAAGATCTTTGGTGTACCGTTATATGAAATCGGTCTGGGTAGCAAGATTGAAAGCTACTTCTATGAGATGCTGAAAGGCCCAGGGGCTGTACGGAGAACGTTGGAAAAGCATTTAAATGAAGAGTTAGTGTAGATCACATTTACAAAAAGCCTCATGGAGTAAAAGCTACTGCACCCCGCAGAGCTATCCCCCATGAGGCTTTTTCGTGTCTAGTCCATTTGGTTTATCTGAATTTAGCAGTCTAGTACGCTAATATACCTACTTTTTCAAAAAAATAATTATAGTTAATATTTCCATAACATTCCTCTGCAACAGAGTTGACAATTGTAGACGAAAATGACATTAGCAGTTACCTATACGAAAAGGGTGAATCTAATTGAAAAACAGTAAATGGATTAGCGCAACGTTGGCTTCAGCACTTCTTGCAACAGTAGGCGTTGGGAGTGTATCTGCAGCTAGCATCGGCAGTAATGTAAAATCTGTGGCTACCAATCAAACCGCTGCAAAAACAGCAGTTAAAGAAGGTACAGCTACTTGGAATGTAAATGGTACGCCGATTGTGTTTAACACCATTAATAGCAGTGGTTACAAGCTGTACTCGCTGAATCAGGTAGCTGGTGAAATTGGAGCTAAGTTAGTACTTGGAGCTGGCGGGTTTGAACTTAATGACAGCAAAGGATTACATAATGTGAAGCTCAAAACAGGCTCAAAGAGCTATCAAGTAGATGGTAATTCCGAGACATTCACAGTTGCTCCAGTATTTTATAACGGTAAAACCTATGTAGAGCTTTCAAAGTTAGTTTATGCATTAGGTGGAGAACTGGATGCTGACGCTAGCACGATTCTAAGCTTTGCTCGTCCTGAAGGATTGTTTGATACTTTGCACTGGACAGCAGCTGGAAGTCTGATTGCGAACAAAAGTGATGCTGAATCTGCTCAACTTATCAAGTTCAGCACAGAGCCAGGTAACTACGAAGTATTTTCATCAAATGACAGTGCAGTAGATTTTGCAGTATCGCCGGATGGGCAGTGGGGAGCTTTCAATGATGAGACTGGTTTGTTGAATCTGATTAACCTGTCTAGCGGAGCTACTAAGACACTTGGTACTGACAATAGTGTAAAAACGGATCTGGTGTGGTCGAACGATGGTAAAAGTATTTACTTCGTCCAAGGTGACAAGCAAGAGAAACTCGCAAAAATCGCTGTAGACACTGGTGAAGTTAAATCCGTATTGGCAGACAAAGTAGAAAATAAATCCGAACTGCGCATTTCCGCTGACGAAAAGAGCGCCGTTTATATCGTTAACTTGACGGGTGTTGCTAAAAACGATGCGGACAGCACAGAAGATTCTCTTACTGTAGACTTCAGCTCTGCTGGAGAGCAGCTTTACAAGCTTGACCTGGCTACGAAAGATGCTAAACCAGCTGCACTGACAACTACACCGGATAACAAACTGTACCCTGAAATTTCTGCTGATGGTAGCGTCGTTTACCTGAGTGCAGATGCTGAAGGTAACGCAGCTAACACATTGAAGGTTGTAAAAGCAGACGGAAAAAGCAGCAACATTGCACTTGATGTTGAAGTAACTTGGTCTACTGGCGTTAAGAACGGCTTGGTTGTAGCAGGTTCAGCGGCAGATGGAAGCACAGTAGTCTATTCCGTTGATAACAATGGAGCTAAGACTGAGCTGTTCCGCTCCACTGAAGATGTATCTGAAGTAGCTGTTTCGAATGATGGAAGCAAGCTTGCTATCGTAAGTGACGGCGGTGTATGGGTGGTTCAAGGCGGTAAAGCATTGCAACTGACGAAATAATAATATCCCTAATCATATTTTAACGGCGTAGAGCCGAGAGGAGAAATAATAACAATGAAGATTTTCAAAAAGCTAACAGTAACGGCTCTAACAGCTGTAATTGCAGTAACCGCATCTTTCGCAGGGGTTGCAGCAGCAGCCGATTCACTTAAAGGTAAAATCACCGTTAACGGTTCGACCGCACTTCTTCCATTGACGCTTCAAGCGGCAAAAGAATTCCAAAAGCTGCACCCTAAAGTGAAAATCGCTGCATCGGGTAAAGGTTCTGTAACTGGACCTCAAGCTGTAAAAAAAGGCATCGCTGATATCGGCGCTTGCGACTGGGATGCTAGCATCGACGTACCAGGCTTCAAAGCTTTTGACGGTCAAGTAGCAAACAAAGTAGCAGTTATTCCTTTTGCTACAATCGTTAACAAAAATGTTGGTGTAGATAACCTTACAACTGAACAGCTTAAAGGTATTTTCGCAGGTAAAATCACGAACTGGAAAGAAGTAGGCGGTTCAGATGCTGACATCGTGGTTATCACTCGCTCTTTCGGTTCCGGTACACGCGTTAACTATCAAGCTAAAGCTTTGGATGGCGGAGATATCGTTAAAAAAGCTAAGAACTACAAAGAAACAGGTTCATCCGGTGACATGAAGACTGCCGTAGGAACAACTCCTAACTCTATCGGTTATATCGACCTTGTATATGTAAGTGGCGACGTAAAAGCTGTTAAACACAACGGTATAGCTGCTACTACAGACAACGTAATCAATGGATCTTATAAGATCTGGGCTTATGGTTACTACATGACTAAAGGCCAACCTACTGGCGCTACAAAAGAATTCATCGAATACGTACAAAGCAAGAAGTTCCAACAAGGTTCCCTGAAAAAGCTTAAATTTATTCCGATCGCAGCAATGAAGGGCTAATAACATCTAAAGATCATATTGAACGGTAACAGCGGCCAGCTCCGATCTTGATACGGGGGTGGCCGCTTACAGGAGGGAAAGTATGGGGGCACCAGTCCAAAGCTTGGCAACTAGGGGAAAAGAGAGCGTAACGCAGGTTAGCGCTAATCCCAAACGTCATGGTAGACATTTGTTTAGCAACAAATTGTTTAAGTTTTATTTTTTATTCAGCATTCTTGCGCTTTGCTTCGTGCTTGGACTTGTAATTCTATTTATCGGCAAAACGGCTATGCTTCTGTTCGGCCATCTCTCGCCTGCGGACTTTTTCTTTTCCTTTAACTGGACGCCGGAAGAGGATTCTTTTGGAGCGGCTGCCTTCATTGTAAATACACTTTCACTAACTGCATTAACGCTGCTGATCGCAGTTCCTATTTCGGTAGGGATGGCAGTACTTTGTGCAGAGATTGCTCCAAAATGGATGAAGACTTTTATCCGTCCAGTGCTAGATTTATTGGTAGGTATTCCTTCAATTGTTTACGGATATATAGGCTTAACGGTATTACTTCCTTTCTTGCGCAGAATTAGTGGGGAGAGCTTAGGCGATGGCTTGTTAGCTGCTGCGCTTGTGCTCGCATTAATGGTGCTGCCAACGATTTGCCGAATCAGTGATGATGCCATTGTCTCTGTGCCGCGCAAATATCGTGATGCTGCATATGCTCTTGGATCTACCCGTTTACAGGTCATTATGCGTGTAGTACTGCCTGCGGCTAGCCGGGGTATTATCTCTGCGGTTATTCTAGGTATGACTCGTGCTGTGGGTGAGACGATGGCTGTAGTTATGGTTATCGGGAATACACCACAATTGGCGAAGACGTTATTCACGCCAGCATCGGTGCTGACTAGTAACATCGTTATGCAAATCTCCAATGTAGAGTTTGACTCTACTTGGAACTATGCACTACATATGATGGCATTTCTCCTGCTAGTAATATCATTTGTATTAATTCTGATCATCCGCGTGCTGGGTAGAAAAAGGAGGGATGCAGCGTGAACGGATTCGCAAGTACAAAGCATACAGCGCGGGCTCAAAGAAACAATAAAATTGCAACCATAGGGTTTTATACGCTTGGGGCTTTAGTCATGCTGCTGATCTTCTGGCTGCTCTTCACGATTCTTAGTAAAGGTTTACCGGCACTTCGGCCCGATTTCTTGATTAAACAGCCTGAAGAGATTGACGCAGGTGGTGGGATTGGCCCGGTGCTGTTTAACTCCTTTTACATTTTGTTCATCTCGCTGTTTATTTCCGTTCCAATTGGTTTGGGTGCGGGAATCTATATGGCTGAATATGCACCAGACAATAAATTTACAGGCGCACTACGTATTTGCGTAGAATCTCTCTCATCGGTTCCATCGATTGTGTTCGGTATGCTCGGACTTGCAATTTTTGCGGAATATTTCGATATCGGTCTGACGATTCTTGGCGGAGGCGTCAGCTTGGCGCTGCTGAATCTACCTATGCTTGCGCGAGTGACAGAGGAAGCGGTACGTGCTGTCCCCGGGGAGATCCGCGAGGCTGGTTATGCGCTTGGGATGACTAAATTCCACGTGATCCGCACGGTAGTCCTGCCCGTTGCAATGTCTGCCATTGTTACTGGGATTTGTCTCGTTGCTGGACGCGCCTTCGGGGAGTCTGCGGTTATTATCCTTACCGCTGGTCTCAGTACCTCGGGCGAAATGTGGGATTTCAATCTGTTCTCGCCGGGTGAAACACTGGCCGTACATCTTTGGTATGTACAATCCGAGGCGATTGTAGAAGATGCACGTCAAATTGCTGATAAGTCGGCAGCCGTACTTGTATTTGTAGTTTTGTTTATCAATTTTGTATTTCGATTTCCGTTGTGGCTTAGCAATCGCCGCAAAGGACACTAATTCGTTCAAAAGGTACGTAAAAACTGTCACCCGGCAATGGATATCGGTGGGTGGCCGTTTTTTTGTTTTCTTAAGATGAATTATTTAATGTAGTATTCCCTCCGGATAAGGCCAAAGGAATAACCTCGCGAAACACTCGTGGCAGGGCTGAGACAATATCGCACATTTCACTTTCAGTCTAAATTGATAATATTCGCACAAACACATCCTGCACTATTTCTTCCGCGTGCTCCTGCTTCCCAGCATACGAATAGTAAAAACATTTTTTCGTAATGTGCCTCGATTTCCTCAAAGGATAAAGGATAATGTAATGAGTAATGAGTAATGAGTAATGAGTAATGAGTAATGAGTGATGAGTAATGGTGTTAGGGGTGGCTTTAGTTGCACTTTATGCAGCTATTTATCATGGTGTAGGGTTTATTTAGGATTAATTGTACTTTGTGCAACTAAAAATGGAGAAAATGACAATCTAGGAGTAAATCAGAGAATATAAGTGTACGGAATGCAGTTAAACCGAGTTGTTGAGGTCAAAGGGAACCTTTTAGTTGCACAAAATACAATTAAAGTGTTCGAGTTAGGTGGAACCTAAAATTGAACGTTGCCTAATGTTCTGACTGCTACGTGGGTGTATAACGTAGTAGGGGATTTGACGAAGCTTGAGCTCCATAGAAGCCTGTACTCGATTGAAGAGAGAGCTACATCGAAGCCTGAGCCTCATGGAACCCTAAGCCTAGGCTCTGCTCCTAGCTTTGGTCCTAGCTCTGTCCCTAGGGCTAGGCCCTCCCACTGGTTCGCATCCCCTGAACGCAAAAACAGCCTCCCCGAAGGAAGGCTGTTACTCTGACGTCCCGGAAGGGATTCGAACCCCTGACCGTGCGCTTAGAAGGCGCATGCTCTATCCAGCTGAGCTACCGGGACATGATTGCTGGCTGAAAAGCAAGCAGGAGTTATCATATCATGTACGCCGATGTTTTTCAAGCTGTTTTTTAAAAAGAGTACGGGGTATGCTATAATCTACAATTATTAAGTTTCGGAAGAAGCTTAAGGTCTTAATAACATTTATGACGTTTTAGAATTCAATTAACATAATTAGCTATAAGGAGGTGCCCTCATTAAAGATTCAGATTCCCCCGCCACAAAAGAGAATATCGTCCTGTTTCCCAAGACACTGGACTATTATCAAATCCAGCTTACGGTGATGCTGGAGAGTGAACGATACGGGGAAGCGATGGAGCTGCTGCGTTTTTTGTTGCAGTGTCAAGGACAGGAAGAACGAAATTACGAGGAATGGCGGTCTCTGCTGGAATGGCTCGAAACAGCTTTCCCTTACGCCTCTCAGAATGGAGATGCGGAAGGAGCCGTTCACCCCGAAGACGAAGATTTAAGGGAAGAAGATATGGCCCGTCTCTTGGCCAAATCAAAAATGACTGAGGATGCGGGGTATCCTCAAAAGCTGCTGCAGCGGATAATGAATGAGCCGTTGTCAGAGGCGACAATCCTAGCACTAGAGCAGCTTTCATATCTGGAAGGCGGCGGAGTCGATGAGGCGCTGACGGCATGGCTGCAGGGGGATAATGTTCACCCGCTGCTGCAATTTCGGACCCTGCAGACCCTTCGGCGGCGTGGGATGCAGGGAACAGTGAATCTGATTCGTGGTCACGAAACAGCAATTGTAGAGATTGAAAGTGTGCCGCTGCAGACAGAGGATTTTCCACCACAGGTGAGTCAGGTGCTCGAGCGGGTAGCCGAGCAGGCGGAGGTACATGAGCCTACGCTGTATTATTTTGCACAGGAGCTCTGGGGCCAGTTCGTCATGTCGATTTATGGATCGGAAGAGTATCGGAAAATACTGGATGGGGAAGACGCGCTACTAGATATTTGGGCGGGTGCGTTACACCAGTTTGTATCTGAGAGCTTAAACGGTACACGGCAAGAGGAGGAGACTCGTGGAATGTACGGCATTACAGACGGCATGCGCTTTCAATTTGAGGGGGCATATCGTGCGCTCAAGGGTTTTGTAAAGACTTCTCTACTTGATAAATAAAGTAATGTTGTATATAATATAATGGTTATTCTGTGCGTGGATTGTATCATTTTTTGAAGTAAACTTGTGAACCTATATTTTGGAGGGAAAAGTATAATATGAAAGCAACATGGGAAAAAATAGAGAAGAACCTTGGAGTTCTTGAAGTAGAAGTTGACGCAGAACGCGTTGCAGCAGCACTTGATAAAGCTTTTAACAAAGTCGTTAAGAAAGCTAACGTACCAGGCTTCCGTAAAGGTAAAGTGCCACGCCCGATCTTTGAATCCCGTTTTGGTGTAGAAAGCTTGTACCAAGATGCAATCGACATTCTTCTTCCTGAGGCTTACGGTGAAGCAGTTGAACAAACTGACATCTTCCCTGTAGACCGTCCTGAAGTTGATATTGAGCAATTTGCTAAAGGTCAATCCTTTATCTTCAAAGCGAAGATCACGGTTAAACCTGAAGTGAAGCTCGGCGATTACAAAGGTCTGGAAGTTCCAGTACAAAAAGCTGAAGTGACTGAAGAAGAGCTGAGCGCTGAGCTTGCTCGTCTGCAAGAGCGTCATGCTGAACTCGTAGTAGTTGAAGAAGAAGCAGCAGCTAACGGCGACATCGCTGTGATCGATTTTGACGGATATGTTGATGACGTACCGTTCGAAGGCGGAAAAGCTGAGCGTCATTCTCTTGAACTTGGTAGCAACTCCTTCATTCCTGGATTTGAAGAGCAAGTAGTGGGAATGTCCACTGGAGATTTCAAAGATGTTGAAGTTACTTTCCCTGAAGAATACCATGCAGAGAACCTTGCGGGTAAGAAAGCAGTATTCAAAGTAAAACTGCACGAAATCAAACGCAAACAACTTCCTGCGCTTGATGATGAGTTCGCTAAAGATGTAAGTGAATTCGAAACTTTGGAAGAGTACAAAGCAGATCTGAAAGCTCAGCTCGAATCCCGTAAACAGGATGAACTGAAAGGCCTTCGCGAGAACGCAGTTGTTGATAAAGCAGCAGCAAACGCTGAAGTTGAGATCCCTGAAGCAATGATCAACAGCGAAGTTGAGAACATGGTTCGTGACTTCGACACTCGTCTTCGTCAACAAGGTATGAACATGGATATGTTCCTTAGCTTTTCGGGTCAAACTCGTGAAGACTTGCAGAACCAAATGAAAGGCGATGCTGAAAAACGCGTTCGCAACAACCTGGTACTGGAAGTTATCGCTAAACAAGAGAACATTGAAGTTTCCGAAGAAGAAGTTAACGAAGAGTTGGCTACTATGGCTGAAGCTTACAAACGTACTCCAGAAGAAATTCGCAGCATCTTGGCAGCTAACGGTTCACTGGGCAGCTTGAGCGAAGAACTTTCTTTGCGCAAAACCATTGATTTCCTTGTTAGCAATAGTGTAGAAGTTGAAGCAGTAGAAGAAGCAGCTGCTGAAGACACTAAAGCTGAGTAAGATTTTTTAAACTACCTAGAACGGCCGAGCAATCGGCCTCCATACAGATATGATAAGGCACGTAAGTTTCGTTACGTGCCTTATTTTTATCCTCGGGCACAGATATATGTGATTACATAGGTATCCGTATGAGCGTATGGTATTAAGGAAATTGGCGTGATGACGTCACTATCACAAGCGGTGGACAGGTCTGCTGTAGTGAAAAAATGACATCGGGCCGTGAACGTGTTAAAATATTTTTGAAACGATAAGACTAATCTGTATAGAGAAAAGAGGTTGGTGGCATGAGTCTGGTACCAATGGTTGTGGAATCAACAAGTCGTGGGGAACGTTCATACGATATCTATTCCAGATTGCTCAAGGATCGCATTATTTTCTTAAGCAGTGCGATTGACGATGATGTCGCCAATCTGGTTATTGCTCAACTGCTGTTCCTTGCAGCAGATGATCCCGAGAAGGACATTCACTTGTACCTCAACTCACCCGGTGGTTCAGTAACAGCCGGCATGGGTATATACGATACGATGCAATATATCAAACCGGATGTTTCAACCATTTGTGTAGGGATGGCGGCAAGCATGGGATCGCTCCTTTTAACAGCTGGGGCTCCGGGCAAAAGATACGCGCTGACTAACAGCGAAGTTATGATTCATCAACCGCTCGGTGGTGTTCAAGGTCAAGCGTCCGACATTTGGATTCATACCGATTGGATCCTCAAGACGAAACAGAAGTTGAATCAAATTTATGTAGATCGCACAGGTCAGCCCCTTGAAAAAATCGAACGGGACACAGACCGCGATAACTTCATGAGCGCGGAAGAAGCCAAGGAATATGGGCTTATTGACCAGGTTCTTTCTTCACCGATGAAATCTTAAAGGGGTGGTTAGATGTTTAAATTTAATGATGAAAAAGGGCAATTGAAATGTTCTTTTTGCGGCAAATCACAAGAGCAGGTTCGTAAGCTTGTAGCAGGACCGGGCGTTTATATATGTGACGAATGTATCGAGCTTTGCACGGAAATCGTGGAAGAAGAGCTCGGTCATGAGGAAGAGCTTGATCTGAAGGATATTCCGAAACCAAAGGAAATCCGCGATATTTTGGATCAATATGTAATCGGTCAAGAGCAAGCGAAGAAATCGCTGTCTGTTGCAGTTTACAATCACTATAAGCGTGTGAACAGCCAAAGCAAAATCGAAGATGTTGAACTGACGAAGAGTAATATTCTTTTGCTCGGTCCAACAGGTTCGGGTAAAACTTTGCTCGCACAGACGATGGCGAAGATTATCAACGTTCCATTTGCGATTGCAGATGCTACTTCCCTAACGGAAGCTGGTTATGTCGGCGAGGATGTTGAGAACATTCTGCTTAAGCTGATTCAAGCGGCAGATTATGATGTGGAGAAAGCCGAACGCGGCATTATCTATATTGATGAGATTGATAAAGTGGCACGTAAATCCGAGAACCCGTCCATTACTCGTGACGTATCCGGTGAAGGTGTACAGCAGGCACTTCTGAAGATTCTCGAAGGAACGGTTGCTTCCGTACCTCCACAAGGTGGTCGTAAGCATCCTCATCAAGAGTTTATTCAAATTGATACGACGAACATCTTGTTCATCGTAGGCGGTGCCTTTGACGGTCTGGAGCAAATGATTAAACGCCGTATCGGTAAAAAAGTCATTGGCTTCAACGCAGCAGTTGAAGGACAAAAGGATCTCAAGCCTGGCGAATATTTGTCGATGGTATTGCCTGAAGACTTGCTCAAATTCGGATTAATCCCTGAATTTGTAGGCCGTCTACCGGTCATCTCGACTTTGGAGCCGCTTGATGAGAATACGCTGGTGCGTATCCTTTCCGAGCCTAAGAATGCACTCACGAAACAATACATCAAGCTGCTGGAAATGGATAACGTAGCGCTGAAGTTCGAACCATTGGCACTCGAAGCAATTGCCAAGGAAGCGATCAAACGCAATACGGGAGCCCGTGGACTGCGCGCGATTATTGAGAGCATCATGCTTGATGTGATGTATGAAGTTCCTTCACGCGATGATATTAAGGATTGTGTGATCACGGAGCAGGTCGTTCAAGAGAAGGCTTTGCCTGAATTGAACCTTAAGAAAGACAAAAAGAAAGAGGAAAGCGCGTAAGTCGCTTACCTTAACAATACATGTCACTGTCTCCACCTTTCTTCCGCTTATCCCGCTTCACTAGCGGTTGCGAAGGGGTGGAGCTTTGGCGTTATGGGGGAGAAAAATCATGTTCTTGAGACACCAAACCCGTCCTGTCAATGTTGGCGGGCTCATTATTGGGGGAAACAACGAGGTTGCGATTCAAAGCATGTGTACAACCAAAACAGCTGATGTGGAGGCTACTGTAGCCGAAATTTTACGGCTTGAGGAAGCAGGCTGCCAACTGGTACGCGTTACTGTCAACAATGAAGAGGCAGCCGCCGCGATTAAGGAGATCAAGAAGCAGATTCATATCCCACTCGTAGCGGATATTCATTTTAACTATAAGCTCGCGCTGATGGCTATTGAGAACGGCATCGATAAAGTACGGATTAATCCGGGTAACATCGGTCGTCGGGAGAAGGTAGAAGCGGTAGTTAAAGCGTGTAAAGAAAAAGGAATTCCGATTCGGATTGGTGTAAACGCCGGTTCTTTGGAGAATCATCTCTTGGAGAAATACGGATATCCGACTCCAGAAGCTATGGTAGAAAGTGCACTGTACCATATTGGTATTTTGGAAGAACTGGATTTCCACGACATTATCGTATCTTTAAAAGCATCCGATGTGCCAATGGCCATCGAAGCTTACCGTCAGGCTGCGGAAGTTATTCCTTATCCGCTGCACCTCGGGATTACAGAATCCGGCACCTTGTTTGCCGGTACAGTAAAAAGCTCCGCGGGTATCGGTGCACTGCTCTCTATGGGCATCGGCAGCACCCTGCGTATCTCGCTTAGCGCTGATCCAGTGGAAGAAGTTAAGGTGGCACGCGAGCTGCTGAAGACCTTTGGTCTGATCTCTAACGCGGCAACACTCATTTCTTGTCCGACTTGCGGACGACTTGATATAGATCTCTTCTCCATCGCTAATGAGGTGGAAGAATACATTTCGAAGCTTAAGGTGCCTATTAAAGTATCCGTGCTCGGCTGTGCCGTTAATGGTCCTGGTGAGGCGCGTGAAGCGGATATTGGTATTGCTGGTGCCCGTGGGGAAGGTTTGTTGTTCCGTTACGGTCAGATGATTCGTAAGGTGCCTGAAGCGGAACTCGTGAACGAGCTGAAGAAGGAAATCGATGCGATTGTTGTAGCGTATGAGGAAACTGGTGAAATTCCAGGGCGTGCTCACGCTAATCTTGCACCTCCGGTGCAATCAAAGTAATTTGGTCTTTTACGAATTAATGATTCAATTCATAATAAGTGGCGAAGAACGCCCTGTTACACCCCGGTATATCCGGTGGTGGGAACAGGGCGTTTTTTTTGCGTGGAATTAATGATTAAGGGGGGACATTGAATGCATTATGAACAAGCCCATGAAGCATTTATTGAGAAACATCTAGCAAGCAGGAATGGGGAACGGCGAGGAAGGCTAGAAAGAGGGCATCGTCATGCCGAAGAAATGTTTTTACAGAATGTATGGTGGCCGCTTCGTGGAGATTTCAATGATCTACATCCGGAGTATGAAGTGCTGGATTGGCGCGGACGATCTTATTTCGCGGATTATGCTTTTTTGCCGGGGCCTATCAAGCTCTTGTTTGAGATCAAAGGGTATGCAGCGCATGTGAGGGACATGGACAGGCTGAAGTATTGTAATGAGCTAAATCGTGAGACGTTTCTGTACGGAATGGGTTACCAAGTAATTTCATTTGCCTATGACGATGTGGAACAACGCCCAGAGCTATGCATTACACTGCTGCGTGTGGTGCTAAGCCGTTACTTAATTGTAGATGCACCGCATGGAAAATTACTATTTGCTGAGAAGGAAATCATGCGATTAGTGGTTCGCCGAGCAGGGACAGTTCGTCCCAAAGATGTAGCGGATTATTTTGCTATAGACCCCAAAACGGTACGTTTGATGTTGATGAAGTTGTGTGAAAAGGGCTGGTTGAAGCCTGTGAGGAGAGGGATCGGTGTTAAAAATGTTGAGTATAGGCTGGCTCGTGATGTCCTTTATTACTGGGATTGAGCTAATAAGTTTGAGGGTTGATTGGATGTTAATTTAGGCGAAATATACGTATGGGATGTTGGAGGTGCGAATGGAGGAAGGGATGTGAAGGCTCGTTAAGGTGCGAAGTAAGGGGAGATAAGGAGCTTGGTATGGAGCGCGGTAGGAGTGAGATAGGAGCTTGGCAATATGCTTGATTTGGAACGTGATATAGGGATGTGATAAGGAATGTGGTTAATTGCGTGATAAGTAACGTGGTATGGAGAGAGTAGGCAATAAGGTGCGTAGTGTGTAGCGAGGTCTGGATCAATAAGAAGTAATTAGGGAAAACCTCCCTGAAATAATCCTAAAATCGCTCCAAGTCGAGCTTTTTACGGAAAACCTCCCTAAAAAACAGGCGATTTCCCCTGTTTACAGCCTAATCAGCGAATAATCAAGGAGGTTTTCCCTAATTGTTAGCTTGGAGGTCATAAACACCGGATAATCAGGGAGGAATTCCCTTAATTTTCAGCTTTGAGAACTAACTTAAGTTTCTTCTATAGATGAGTCAACGCCCCGAGCGAAACAGTCGACGGAAATAGGTACCTACTGAACTTAGCTGCAAGGTCCACAGCTGTTCTTGCTTCTATCTTTCTGCTAGAGGGGGGAGAATCTGAGGTGCATCTAGCACTCCTTAGAACTTTCAACCCCCATTTATAAATTCCTGCTACTTGTCCTACACCAACAATTCAACAAATCCTCAATTGTGCGTTTACTAATTACCGAAACGGCTATACTACCTAATAGTAGCCAAAGGTGGAAAGGTAGACTGAACGAAACAGGAGGATGACCTATGGAATTAAGTATAGTTGTGATGATCGTGCAGCTCTTTTTCGCGCTGGTTATCGGCGTATACTTTTGGAATCTGCTGCGGGGTCAGAAGACAAACAAGACGGCGGTAGACCGAGAGTCGCGTAAGGAACTGGATAAACTACGGAAGATGCGTATGATTTCACTAACCAAACCATTGTCGGAGAAAACTAGGCCGGCTTCTATTGGAGATATTGTTGGGCAAAAAGATGGGCTCCGCGCCCTGAAGGCCGCACTATGTAGTGCAAATCCGCAGCATGTGATTATTTATGGTCCACCAGGAGTCGGCAAGACTGCAGCGGCGCGCGTGGTCATGGAAGAGGCGAAAAAAAATGTCCTTTCCCCTTTTAAAAGTGACGCCAAATTCACTGAAATTGATGCGACGACCGCTCGTTTTGATGAGCGTGGTATTGCCGACCCTTTGATCGGATCGGTGCATGATCCTATTTATCAAGGTGCTGGAGCCATGGGCGTAGCAGGTGTGCCACAACCCAAGCCAGGAGCGGTGACGAAGGCGCATGGCGGGATTCTTTTTCTGGATGAGATCGGTGAGCTTCACCCCATTCAGATGAATAAGCTGCTAAAGGTGCTGGAGGACCGGAAGGTTCTGCTAGAGAGCGCGTATTATAATTCGGAGGACAATAATACTCCAGCTTATATTCATGATATTTTTCAAAATGGTTTACCTGCTGATTTCCGGTTAGTAGGAGCTACTACGCGTTCCCCGGATGAGATTTCTCCCGCGCTGCGTTCACGCTGCATGGAGATTTATTTCCGTCCGCTATTGCCGGATGAGATTGCAGTCATCGCGCGTGACGCGATACAGAAGATCGGACTGAAGCCCAGCCCTGAAGCAGTCACTGTTGTGCAGCAATATGCAACAAATGGCCGGGAGGCGGTCAATATGATTCAGCTCGCTGCTGGACTAGCGCTAACGGAGCAGAGAGATACGCTAAATGCTGCTGATGTAGAATGGGTGGCAGGCAGTAGCCAACTTCCACTTCGAACAGAGCGCAAGATTCCTTCCGCGCCGCAGATTGGATTGGTTAACGGACTTGCAGTGTATGGACCAGGAATGGGCACCTTGCTCGAGATCGAAGTATCCGCAGCACCTGCGCAGAACGGTCAAGGTAGATTAAACGTAACCGGAGTAGTAGATGAGGAAGAGATTGGTGGAGGTTCTCGCACGATTCGGAGAAAGAGCATGGCTAAAGGCTCCGTTGAGAACGTATTGACCGTACTGCGTACCATGAATCTGGAACCAGACCGTTATGATCTGCATGTGAACTTTCCAGGTGGAACACCCATTGACGGACCCTCAGCAGGGGTTGCGATGGCAGTTGCTATCGTCTCCGCCATTCGTGGTCTTCCCGTGGATAATACCGTAGCGATCACTGGTGAGATAGGCATACATGGGCGTGTGAAGCCTGTTGGTGGTGTAATTGCGAAGGTGGAGGCTGCTTTTCAGGCAGGAGCTACTACGGTGCTTATTCCAAAAGAAAACTGGCAGTCCCTATTCGCTGACCTCACCCCACTACGCGTCATTCCAATGGAAACGGTGGAAGAAGTATTCCGTCATCTGTTTGGCGCCGATACAGCAGATGTAAGGCTACCAGCAGTAGCTGGAGAGTTATTCTCAGCAGCACCTTCACTCCTGAAGGCCGATGCCGCTGGCGAATCTGCAAAGGGCTGAGCTTAAATTATTACCTAAAATGTAAGCTAGGGTGTGTTATGGTTTCGATAAGTAAATCGTGACTTGCCACTGTAAAATAAAGGGAGCCGCAGGCGTGTCTGCTGCTTCCTTTTTTAAAGTATAGATTCACACTTTCCATAATCCTTACATTTCTTGGAGAAACGTTGCCGTTTTTTAAGGATAATAAGGTTGTTTATTCTTAAATTGCAAGTACTTTGTTGGTGTTTTGGGGCTGCTTTTGTTAGAATGAATGCATATGAGATTAATTGAGAGCCATGGGAGGTGCGAAAGCGATGATGACAAATAAAACAAAAGGTCGTCGTTTTCCTTTATTACCGCTAAGAGGTCTTCTTGTGTACCCAAGCATGGTTCTTCACTTGGATGTGGGCCGTGAGAAGTCAGTTCGGGCACTAGAAAAAGCTATGGTTGAAGATAATTTAATTCTTCTGTGTTCACAGTCGGAAGTGAATATTGAAGAGCCTGGTCAGGACGATATTTTTCGGGTCGGTACTGTCGCGAATGTGCGGCAAATGCTGAAGCTGCCAAACGGTACGATTCGTGTACTGGTTGAGGGTGTAGAACGAGCCGAAATTATTAATTATATCGATAATGATGAGTATTATGAGGTTATGGCGCGCGAGCTACCAGAAGAGGAAGATGGCGATCAAGAGTGTGACGCGCTGATGCGTACAGTACTTAATCAGTTCGAACACTATATAACGTTATCCAAAAAAGTGACACCAGAGACACTGGCTGCTGTATCCGATATTGAGGAGCCGGGTCGTCTTGCGGATGTCATTACGAGCCATCTATCGCTGAAGATCAAGGATAAGCAAGAAATTCTAGAGACGATTGATGTCAGTAAACGGCTAGAGAAGCTTCTTGATATTCTTAATAATGAGCGTGAAGTGCTGGAGCTTGAACGCAAGATCAATCAACGTGTGAAGAAGCAGATGGAGAAGACGCAGAAGGAATATTATTTGCGCGAGCAAATGAAAGCGATCCAGAAAGAACTCGGCGAGAAGGAAGGTCGGGTGGGAGAAGCGGAAGAACTGCGGAATCTCATGGAAGAGAAGAATTTGCCGGAACGCGTGAAAGAGAAGATGGAGAAGGAAATCGATCGTCTGGAAAAAATGCCAGTGAGCTCAGCGGAAGGTGGCGTAATTCGCAATTATGTGGATTGGCTGCTGGGTCTTCCTTGGAATGAACAGACGGAAGATGACCTTGACATCAAGAAGGCAGAACAGGTCCTTGATGAGGACCACTACGGTTTGGAAAAACCAAAGGAACGGGTATTGGAATATTTAGCCGTTCAGCAGTTGGTGAAGAAGCTAAAAGGTCCGATCCTATGTCTTGTTGGGCCTCCAGGTGTAGGAAAAACCTCACTCGCTCGTTCCATCGCCCGTTCACTTAATCGTAAGTTCGTTCGCATTTCGCTTGGCGGTGTGCGTGATGAAGCGGAGATCCGTGGTCATCGCCGGACTTATGTGGGTGCGATGCCAGGCCGAATCATTCAAGGGATGAAGACGGCAGGAACGATTAATCCGGTTATCCTGCTAGATGAGATTGATAAAATGGCTGCAGATTTCCGTGGTGACCCATCCTCAGCATTGCTTGAGGTATTGGACCCAGAACAGAATAATACGTTCAGTGACCATTTCGTAGAGTTGCCGTTTGATTTATCGAACGTTATGTTTGTTACAACAGCGAATGTAGTGCATAACATTCCGCGTCCGCTACTTGATCGGATGGAAATGCTGTTCATTCCGGGTTACACGGAACTGGAGAAATTGCAGATCGGTAGCCGTTATCTTTTGCCGAAGCAGAAGAAGAATCATGGTCTTGCAGAAGACCAGCTGATCATCGAAGACGACAGTTTATTGCGTATCGTGCGTGAATATACTCGTGAATCGGGTGTGCGTAATTTGGAGCAGCAGATTGCAGCGTTATGCCGCAAAGCCGCGAAACAGATTGTGTCCAAGGAAAAAGAAAGTGTAGTCATTCTGCCGGATGACATCAAGGATTACTTAGGTGCATCGAAATACCGTTACGGTATGGCGGAGCTTGAAGATCAGATTGGCACAGTAACTGGACTGGCCTGGACTGAGGTTGGTGGCGATACGCTGTTGATCGAAGTGACTGTCGTGCAGGGAACGGGCAAGCTGACACTTACTGGACAACTGGGCGATGTAATGAAGGAGTCGGCGCAGGCCGCTTTCAGTTATACACGTTCGAAGGCGGAGGAGCTGGGACTCCAGCCCGATTTTTATGAGAAGATCGATATTCATATCCACATTCCTGAAGGTGCGATTCCGAAGGATGGCCCATCTGCAGGGATTACGATTGCTACCGCATTGATCTCCGCACTTACGAAGCGCTATGTTTCGAAAGATGTGGCCATGACCGGTGAGATCACCCTGCGTGGACGTGTATTGCCGATCGGTGGACTGAAAGAGAAGTCTTTAGCTGCACACCGTGCTGGATATAAAAAGATCCTTCTTCCTAAAGACAATGAACGTGATCTGAAAGAAATTCCAGAGAGCGTACGTAATGATGTGGAGTTCATACCAGTATCTAACATGGATCAGGTCTTGCATCATGCGTTAGTTGAGCATCATAATGAAATTAGCAGTGAGCCACCGAGTAGTGTGCATTAGAAAGGAAGTCCTATGAAAGTTAATATTGCCGAATTTATAATCAGTGCCGTTGGCCCTGATCAATACCCTGATGATGCTTTGCCAGAGGTTGCTCTGGCAGGGCGCTCCAATGTAGGGAAGTCATCCCTCATTAACCGAATGATTAACCGCAAGAATCTGGCTCGGACAAGCTCCACTCCAGGTAAGACCCAGCATATGAACTATTACCGTATCAATGAAGACAGCATGTATTTTGTTGACTTTCCAGGTTACGGATATGCTAAAGTGTCGAAGACGCAACGTGCAACATGGGGCAAGATGGTAGAAAAATATCTATCTGAGCGCGATACGTTGAAGCTTGTTCTGCTCATCGTGGATCTGCGTCATCCGCCGACCAGCAATGATAAGATGATGTTCGACTGGTTGAAGCATTATGATCTTCCTATGTGTGTAGTAGCGACTAAGGCGGATAAGATTCCGAAGACTCGCTGGCAAAAGCATATCAAGATCATGAAGCAGGAGCTTGGCGTGCTGCCAGGGGATAACTTCATTCCATTCTCTTCAGAGATTGGCCTTGGTAAAGAAGAACTTTGGGGATTAATCGATGGGTATGTTCTCTCCTCTCCAGATTCTGAAGATGCTGAAATAGATGGAAATGAACCTCAGCAAGAGGAACCTACTGAAGCATAAGACAAGAACTCATTTACAATCAAGCAACCATTCCATTTGGGAATGGTTGTATTTTTTTGTGGGTAAAACTAAATTTTCTATGTGAAGGGACCGATAGATAACATATGAAAGATATCCATTGCCACATCTTACCCTTTATGGATGACGGAGCTACTGATTGGGAATCCGCTCTCGCCATGGCGCAAGACGCCTATAGGGACGGAATTACATCCGTCATTGCCACACCACATCACGCCAACGGTCAATATATGAATAACTCCGCTAGTATAAGAGAAGCAGTGGATCTGATGAATGAGAAACTTCGTCAGCATGGCAATCCACTGCTTGTTCTTCCAGGTCAGGAAATCAGAGTGTACGGAGATTTACTGGATGATCTGGAGCGGGGGCAACTGCTAAGTCTTGCAGACTCGCGGTATATTTTGCTAGAAATGCCTTCTTCACGAGTCCCACGCAACATGGAAGAAATCTGTCACGAGTTGATCATTCAAGGGTTCGTTCCGGTCATCGCCCATCCGGAGCGTAATGCTGAAGTAGCTGCCGATCCTTCTAAGTTAGAAAGATTGATAGAGCTGGGATCACTCGGTCAGGTAACCGCACAAAGTCTTGCAGGCGTCTTCGGGAATAAACTTCAGAAGCTATCTCTGGAGTTATGTCGTAGAAATGCAGTACATGTGTTGGCCTCTGATGCACATGACAGTGTTCATCGTCCTTTTGGATTAAATGCTGCTTATGTGGTTTTAGAGAAAGAATTAGGTCCTGGGATGCGCGACTATATGCGCGAGAACTCTCAGCAAATTGTGGCAAATGGAGAGGTTATTCGTGGTAATCACGTACAAAAAAGGGGGAATCGACACAAATTGTTTGGGATTTTTTCCCGAAAGGGCTGACTAATCTACCTAATAGTGGTAGAATGGGTTTTATTGGGTGAATCGTTGATATACGTAATAGTGTAGACATAAGGTGAAATAGTCTAGGACTATAGTAATACGAGAATTTAAATACATATAAAGAGGTGGATATTTAGTGACTTTGAAAAAGAAACTAGTAGTATCAACATTGGCAGCAAGTATGGTAGCAGCATCCGTAGCGGGTCTTCCGTTGGGTAATCTTGGAGCAGTGGGTACAGCATCTGCAGCTACAGTTAGCAGCAGTACAGCAGTTAAGGAGAAAGTTCTTAATGTTTACAAGCAACTCTCTGCAACAGATGTAGTTTACCTCTATAATTTGAAAAATGAGGTTGCTGCGCTGGACGAGGCAACTTTCGCAGAGATTTTTGCTCCAGTCTTGAACAAGCTTTCATTGGATGAAGTAGAAACAAAGACATCACTTAAATTGTTCCAAAGCGTTACTAGTGTAGTATATGATGTCTATGGGAACGATTTCTCCGGAATTCAAATTATCCGTAACGACGACAAAAATATTGCCCTGTTGAGCAAAATTGCAACTAAAGCGGGTGTGTCTGGTCTTACTGTAGATAGTGTTTCTGAATTCTTAATCAGTGTAGAAACAGAACTTCGTACACTGGTTAGCAGCAAGACAACTGCAGAGTTGTTGGAAATTCTCAAATCTGAATCTGGTTACGATACTTTGTTGGATGAGGCTATTGCGAAAGTATTGAGCCACACTACAGGAGCAGGAGCTCTTACAGTAAGCCAAGCGTTGCAAAATCTTGGAGTTACTGCTAGTGATGTGAATCAAACATTGAAGAACCTGAATAATACGATTAAATCTGCGAAGCCTGCGGCGAAATCACTTGCACTTGCTTACGTTAAAGCGTATGGATTGGGCGATAATGGCAACGGCAACGGTAATGGTAACGGTAACGGTAATGGTGGTAGCAATGGTGGAAATGGAAATGTTACAACTCCTGTAACTCCTGCTCCAACTCCAGGAATCTACGACGTATCCAAGCTAGTAAGTGTTGTTGACGGTAAAGCAACATTGAAATTGGTAGATGCCGATGTAATTAAAGAGTTGGATAAGCTAGTTGCAGCGAATTCTGGCAAAACAGGTCTTACTTTGACCCTGAATCTGGGAACAGTAAGCGCTACTACAGTTGAAGTTCCGCTTTCCCAGGCAATTATTGAAGCTGCAAAAGCTAAAGGTGTTGCAAATATCGCGGTTACGTTCAATGGTGTAACAGTAACGATTCCTGTAAGTCAGTTCAGCACAGCTATTGCATTGACAGTAACTACCGCTAAACCAGAAGTTGTAACTTCTGTTACCAAACTGAAATTGGCTTCGGATGTGTATGAATTTGCACTTAGTGTGAACGGTGTAGCAACAAGCACATTCAAACAACCAATTACCATTAAACTTCCGCTTAAGAATACTGATGGTCTTGATAAAGAATTGCTGTCCGTAGCGAAGCTTGTATACGGTAGCCTGCAATTCCAAGGTGGTGTGCTTGATGGAGAGTTCATCGTAGAACCACGTGATACTTTCTCATCCTATGCAGTGCTTGAGAATAAAGTAAACTTTACGGATATTGCTAGTGTACAAGCTTGGGCTGGCAAACAAATTCAAGTCGTAGCTGCAAAAGGCGCGATTGAAGGCGTGGGCGAAGGCAAATTCGCACCGAAGAGCAATGTAACTCGTGCAGAGTTCGCTAAAATGTTGATTCGTGCGCTTAATCTGGAGAACAACTCTGCCGTACAAAGCTTTAGTGATGTAAGTTCATCTGCTTGGTATGCACCATATGTAGCAGTTGCAGCAGAAAAAGGAATCATTACTGGACGCAGTGCGGCTAAGTTCGATCCTAATGCAACCATCACACGTGCAGAGATGGCAACAATGATCTCCCGTGCAGTGAAATCTATCAATCCAGCTGCAACAACGAATGTAACGGCAATCAGCCAATTCTCCGATGCTGCTAAGATCAGTGCATCTTTGAGAGATGGCGTAGCATTCGCAGCAGATCATAACTTGGTTATCGGAAATGCTGGTAAGTTCAACCCGAACAATACGGCTACTCGTGCTGAAGCAGCAGTAATTATCTACCGTACTATTAACTTCAAGTAAGTAAATTTAAAAGTATAGTATATAGCCTCCTCTCATGTAGGTGAGAGGGGGCAATTTTTTGCCAATAGGGAAGTGCTGTAATATAGTAACGAAATATTTCAGAAATAGCTTGGAGGTAATTACACTTGTCATCACAAGAATTGGATCTTCGCGATTATTTTCAGATCGTCAGGAAGAGACTATGGCTGATTGTTAGCATAGTTGTTTTGGTGTGCGGTGTTGCTGGTGTGTACAGTCTGTATATTAAGAATCCGGTGTATGAAGCATCTACTAAGATTATTGTTAACCAGACACCGACTCAATCGGCAGCAGCGCAGCTTGATTTGAACCAGATTAATACTAATATTCAATTGATTAATACGTATAAGGAAATTATTAAGACTCCGGCCATCCTTGATATTGTTACGAGAGATTATCCGCAGTTCAATATTACTGCAGAAGAACTATTGAAGAAGGTTAATGTGAGCTCCGTCAATAATACGCAGGTGATGACACTTGTCGTTCGAGATAATTCGTATCAGCGAGCCGCTGAAATCGTGAATGCCATTTCACTTGTATTCAAGGATGAGATTCCTAACCTATTTAACGTGGAGAACGTATCGATTCTGAATGAGGCCAAAGTGAATCCACTTAACGAGCCAAGACCCGTAGAACCGAATGTCTTAATGAATATGGCTATAGCTTTCATCGTTTCCTTGATGATTGGTTTAGGGATTGCTTTCTTGCTGGAATACATGGACGATACGCTGAAGACTGAAGCAGATATTGAGAAATATCTTGGTCTACCAACGATAGCGATGATTACAAGATTGGGTTCAGAAGAAAGCAAACAAGGCGCAACACAGGCACAGCCGCAAACATCCAGAAAGGCGGGCGAACTCGAACATGTCACAGCTGCCAAATAAACAAAGACATCTGATTACCGTTACGAACCCTCGCTCCCCTGTATCTGAAGCGTTTCGCGCGCTACGCACGAATATTGATTTTTCCTCTGTGGATGAGACTATTCAAGTAATCATGGTAACTTCGTCTGGACCGGAAGAAGGTAAATCAACAGTTTCTGCTAATTTAGCTGCGGCTTATGCACAGGCAGATAAGAAGGTATTGTTGATTGACGGTGATTTGAGGAAACCGACAGCACATAAGACTTTTTCGCTTAGTAACCGGTTTGGGCTATCTTCACTACTGTCGCAGCAGGCGGTTCTTGAGGATACTGTCCAAGATTCTGGTGTTTCCAATCTTTCCATTATGACCTCAGGACCGATTCCTCCAAACCCAGCAGAAATGATGGCTTCTAATCGGATGAGTACTCTTTTGCAGGACTTGCGCCAGCGTTATGATGTCATTCTTATTGATACTCCACCGTTATTGGCGGTTACAGATGCGCAGATCATGGCTTCCAAGAGTGATGGTGTCATTATGGTTGTCAGCTATGGCAAGGTAAAGCGGGATATTGCTGTAAAAGCTAAAGCTAACCTCGATCGTGTAGGTGCGAAAATGCTTGGCGTGGTTCTCAATAATGTAAAACGTAAAGCCAGCGAAGGTTACTATTACTACTACTATGGAAATTGATTTGTTCTTTAACAATAATGTTGTTTTTGGAGGCACTGAAAATGACAGCGAAATCTAGAGTGATTCTTTTATTCTTCATTGATCTTGCGATCATTTGGTTCAGTATTGTGACATCTTATTTGTTTCGGTACCCTAACCATGCTCTTCAGGAATACGTTGTACAGATGCTGCAATTTGGTGTGATTGCAACATTTGCATTCGGTGGAAGCCTGATATACTTCGGTCTTTACCGAAGAATGTGGCAATATGCCAGTATCGGTGAGATTATATCGGTTTCTAAAGCTATTGTAGTAGGGTCTTTATTTTCATTTGCACTGGCGTATCTAATTTTGCCGGATAGAGTACCTCTTGCCATAGAAGTTCGGTCGATGGAGACTATTCTTTTATTAGTAGGTGGAGTTCGATTTTTGTGGAGAGTACTTCATAATGATCGAATCAATTACAAAGACACTAAGACCCATACACTAATTGTAGGTGCAGGCGATTGTGGAATATTAATTGCTAGGGAAATGATGGGGCCTTCTTTTGCTCATACCAAGCTAGTAGGTTTCATTGATGATAGTATCAATAAATATCATTTGTCTATATTGGGTGTGCCAGTGTTGGGCAATCGTTACGCGATTCCCGCTATTGTGAAAGAACGGGAAATTCATGAGATTATTATCGCTATGCCTTCCGTTTCACGTACTGAAATCTCTGAAATTATTAATCTTGCGAAGAAGACAGGGGCCAAGCTAAAGATTATACCGGCGCTTAACGATCTGATCGCGGGGAAAATATCAGTGAAGAAATTGCGAGATGTTAGCGTTGAAGATTTACTAGGCCGTGAGCCGATTATAGCCGATTTGAACAGCATTCTAGGTTATGTACACCACAAGACTGTGTTAGTTACGGGGGCTGGTGGATCTATTGGTTCAGAGCTCTGTCGGCAGATTGCCCCATTTGGTCCCGACAAGTTAATGTTACTTGGACACGGAGAGAACAGCATTTATATGATTGAAATGGAGCTTCGTAAGAAGTTTCCTGATCTGAATATTGTTACCGTAATCGCGGATGTACAGGACCGCAGTCGGATAATGGACGTATTCAGCAGCCATAAGCCACATGTTGTCTTTCATGCGGCAGCACATAAACACGTTCCATTGATGGAACGAAATCCTTCCGAAGCCATTAAGAATAATGTTTTTGGAACAAGGAATGTTGCGGATTGTGCAGATAAATATGGTGCGGAGAGATTTGTGATGATCTCTTCGGATAAAGCGGTTAACCCAACGAGTGTGATGGGTGCAACTAAGCGTATTGCTGAAATGTATGTGCAAAGTCTGCATACCACAAGTAGAACGAAGTTCTCAGCCGTTCGTTTTGGGAACGTTCTTGGCAGTCGTGGAAGTGTAATCCCGGCCTTTAAAGAGCAGATTGCTGCTGGTGGACCAGTCACTGTTACTCATCCAGAAATGGTGCGTTATTTCATGACGATTCCGGAAGCTGTTCAGCTTGTCATCCAATCTGGTTCTTTTGCTAAAGGTGGAGAAGTGTTCATTCTGGATATGGGTGAACCGGTTAAGATTCTAACCTTAGCCGAAGATTTGATTACACTCTCTGGTTATGAGCCCTATAAGGATATTGATATTCAGTTCTCCGGTATTCGTGAGGGCGAGAAGTTGTATGAAGAGTTGTTGACGGATGAAGAAAATTTAGGCTCTACAGATCACGGAAGAATCTTTATCGGTAGACCTAATGTAATAAGTCTGAATCAGCTAGAACTGGAGTTCAAACGTTTGGAACGTGTTCTCGCTGAAGAACCTGAAGTTATTCGCGAAATAATCAATCAGATTGTACCGATGCAGCCCGTTGCCCAAGTTGCTATCAGCTAAATCATTCATAAAGGGGGATACATAAGTGTTCAACAAACGATGGAAAAAGATCCTTTTATGGACGCTGTCAATCATTGTAGTTCTGGGTGTAGGTGGTCTGTTCGCTGCTAATTATGCTGTGGATAAGCTGATGAATTCAATGGCAGATGGTTTTGATCTGGAGTCTGAGGATCAAGTTAGTGGTGGGCAAGATCAAGGAACTGCACCTGAAGAAACAGTAGCAGATGATAAGGTCGAACCTGTAGCTTCTGCAACACCTGCTCCATCAACAAATGATGATGGAAGCAAAAATACTGAGGAAACTGGAAAAGATACAACAGCTTCTACTACTAGTGAACCTACGAAAGCTCCATCAACAGATCAAAAAGATACCTCTTCAGATGGATATACGGCACAGGTTTCAACAGATAAAGCTAAAGAAATTCAAGAGAATGTAACGATGAAGGATAAAGCAGATGTAGCTGCTATTGTACTCAGTCAACTAAGTGTATCTGATATCAATCGACTAAAAGATTTGGCCAAAGGTGGCTTAACCATTGATGAGAAGCGGGAAGCACGCAGTATCATCCTCGGTAAAGTATCCGAAGAACAGTACAATGAGCTTTCACAGGTTGCTAAGAAGTACGGTGTGAGTCAAGGGAAGACACGTGATCAAATTCTTAAAGAAGAAGAGCAATTAAAAGCGAAAGAAAAGGGAAGTGAATAAGTATGTCTAAAGCAACGCTACCAGTCATAGCTCTATCGTTAATAGCTTCAATAGGGTTAGCACCCTTAACGGCATCCGCTCCTATTTCCGTATCAGCAGCAGCGGTACCAAATGCAACAACTAAGGCGGCAACAGCCACGGTTAAAGTACAAAGTATGAACGTGAATATGATTTTTGATGGAGCAAGTATTGGGACTCCTGCAGGTCAATATGTATTCATGTACAACAATACAACTTATGTTCCATTACGCTTTATGTCATATGCATTGCAAAAGAGTGTAGCTTGGGATGCTAAAAACGTTAAGGTTACTGTAGCAGAGCCTAGTAGCTCTGAGCTAGTAGTGATTAAAGAGTATCTAATGAATGCAACCAACGGGAATAGTGCTTCAGCAGTATCTAAGAATCTTGTACTCAACCAAGTTAAGGCAAGTTATGTATTTAACGGTGCAACCAAGGTATTACCTACGGGGCAATCCAGCTTTATCTTGAATGGCTCTTTATATGTCCCCCTACGTTTTTTATCGGAATCTGTAGGTCATAACATTAGTTGGGATCAGAAGACGAAGACCATTACTGCTGCTTCTAAGGCGTATCAAGAGCAAGGTGGCGCTAACAGTTCGACTGGTAACAATGGCAAGGATCCATCTCCAGTAGTGACACCTGCACCAACGGATTCAACTGGTACAACTGGTGCTGCGGGGAATGGAAAGGTATCTTATGAAACCATTACTAGTGAAACAGAAGCCAAACTTACTGCACTCAAAGATCAAAGCCAATCGACATTAATGAGTATTGCTTTAGAATATCTCGGGGCAAAAGATGAAGCGAGTAAAAAGAGTATTAAGGCTAAAGGTGTACAACAACTTTCAGCGTTTACTGCTAGCTTCAATAGTATAGTTGCAGACACTGAACAAAAACTGAACAGTAATGGATATAGCACAGCAATCATTAGTCAATATAGAAGTGAATTTGAATCGCAGCTTCAGTTGGGTAAAGATTTGGCTGAGGGGATGGCGAATTAATAATTCGCTATTTCTTAATATACTTTACAGCAGAGTTTTAGAGATAGAAAGATGGTTCTAGTGTATAAAGGGGTTTTACTAAGATGCAAACTGAGCTGAAAAAAAGTATAAATACAGACTTACAACAGTCTAATGAGAAGGGTATATATAGAAGATTTATTAAGAGGCCAATGGATTTTTTATTGTCCTTAATTGCAATAATTGTTCTGAGTCCTATTTTTGTAGCTGTTGCTATTTTGGTAAGGATAAAGCTTGGCGGTCCAGTGATTTTCAAACAAAAAAGACCTGGGCTTAATGAAGAAATTTTTACAATGTACAAATTTAGAACTATGACTGATGAAAAGGATTCGAATGGTCATCTTCTACCGGATAATGTAAGACTAACCAAATTTGGAATTTTTTTAAGATCTACGTCATTGGATGAATTGCCAGAGCTTTTTAATATTCTCAAAGGGGATATGTCAATAATAGGGCCCAGGCCCTTATTAGTTAGTTATTTACCTCTTTATAATGAACATCAAAAACGTCGTCATGAGGTTAGACCAGGGTTATCAGGGTTAGCTCAGGTTAACGGAAGGAATTCTATAAGTTGGGATGAAAAGTTTAATCTGGATATCGAGTATATAGACAAAATAAGTTTTATTGGAGATTGGTTATATATCTTTTTAACCTTTAAGAAGGTTGTTGTTAGAGAAGGTATTAGTTCAGAGACGACAGCAACGATGGATCCATTTATCGGAAGCAGGGAGTTTACTTCTGAATAGAATTTCGTTTATAAGGAGTATGCAGTTTAATGAAGGATTTAATTATAGTGGGTGCGGGTGGTTTTGGAAGAGAATTATTGCAATGGATTAAAGATATAAATAAGGTTAATAAAACATGGACAATAAAGGGATTCATTGATGATAATTCTAATGCTTTAGCCGATTTACAATGCGATTACGAAGTTATTGGCAGTATTAAGAAATGGGAACCTAATTATAACGAGGTTTATGCTTGTGCCATTGCAAACCCAGGAATAAAAGAAAATATTGTAGCTTTATTAAAATCAAAAGGAGCTTCATTTGAAAGTATAATTCATCCCAAAGCTATAATTGGAGATCATAATAGAATTGGGGAAGGGCTAATTGCTTATCCTAATTCCTGTATTACAGCTAATGTTGTGATTGGGGATTTTGTAACGCTACTTTCTTCAGGTATAGGCCATGATGCAAAAGTTGGTGATTATTCTACTATTTCTTCCTACTGTGATATAACGGGTGGAGTGAAAATTGGAAAGAGAGTGTTTTTGGGAAGTCACGTAACAATAGTACCAGGTAGAAAAATTGGCGATGATGCATTTCTTGGAGCCGGAAGTGTAGTCGTTACACATATAAAAGAAAAAACTAAAGTAATGGGGAATCCAGCGAAAAAGATATTATTTTAATAGTACGCTTTTATATATGTTGATATATCTGAAGGATGTGAATTAATGAATATAGGAATTAAAGCTATCGAATATGTCCTTCCTGAAAAAGAATTATCAAATGATGATCTGGCGGAGATATACGATGACTGGACAGCTGAGAAAATTCTCATTAAAACAGGCATAGCAAAACGTCACGTAGTTTTAGAAGAAGAATGTGCATCCGATTTAGCAGAAAAAGCAGCTAATAAAATATTTGAATCTGGAGTCATTACTCCAAAGGATGTTGATTTTATTATATTTGCAACTCAAAGTCCGGATTATCAATTACCAACAACAGCTTGTATATTACAGGATAAATTAGGTATTCCTAAAACAGCAGGAGCTTTTGATTTCAATTTGGGATGTTCTGCTTATATATATGGTTTGGCGATGGCTAAGAGCTTCATATATATGGGGATAGCTAAAAATGTATTGTTACTCACCGCGGAAACATATTCAAAATACATACATCCTTTAGATAAGAGTACACGAACTATATTTGGTGATGCAGGTGCTGCAACTGTAGTGTGTGAGAATGGACATCACATAGGTGAATTTGATTTGGGGACTGATGGAAGTGGGAAAAATGCATTAATTATTCCTTCTGGTGGATCTAGATTGCCACGTTCAGAAGTAACAGCAATAGAAAAAGAGGACAACGGATCAATACGTTCAATGGATAACTTGTATATGGATGGTGCAGAGGTATTTAATTTTACAATTGAGGCGGTCCCACAAAGTGTTGGGAATATTCTGGAAAAGCATAATTTGAATTTAAGTGATATTGATTTGTTTGTTTTTCATCAGGCAAATAAGTTCATGTTGGATTTCTTGAGGAAGAAGTTAAAGATAGATAAGGAAAAGTTCTACATTAATATAGAAGATATCGGGAACACCGTATCAGCAACCATTCCGATTGCATTGAAACGTGCTGAGGAAGAAGGAAGGTTGAATAAAGGTAATAAAGTATTGATCACTGGTTTTGGTGTAGGTCTTTCTTGGGGCAGTACAATAATTACCTGGTAAGGGAGGCAGACAATGATTAAATTTAATTTTGAAAACATAAAAATTGCTGGCATTGCTGTTGCAGTGCCCACAAAGGAAGTAGAGATCGACAGTTTTGCTGCGATATTCGGAGATGAATCAGTTCAGAAATTCAAGAAAATGACTGGCGTCAATAAACTGCATTATGCAGATGAAAATCAGACAGCTTCTGATTTGGGGTATGTAGCTGCCAGACAATTGATGTTGGAAAAGGCTATTGATCCTTTATCAATAGATGCATTGGTTTTTGTTTCTCAGTCACCAGACTATAGAATCCCTGCAACAGCAGGTGTACTTCATAAGCGTCTTGGTTTAACAAAAGATTGTCTTGCCTTTGATATTAACCTGGGATGTTCCGGATATGTTTACGGTTTGCAAACAATTTGTTCTTGTATGCAGACATCTAATATAAATAGAGCCCTACTTATTGTGGGAGATACTTTAAGTAAACTAGTTTCCCCTGAAGATCGTTCTTCTGTAATGTTGTTTGGTGATGCTGGTTCTGCAACACTACTGGAAAAAGAAGAAAATGCTCCTGAAATTAAAGCTTCAGTTAGAACAAGTGGGGAAGGATATGGAGCGATAATCATGCATGGCGGTGGCTATCGCAATCCTACTGCAACTAGTGAACGATATATGTGGGAAGATGGGAACGTTCGTTCTGATAATGATTTATTTATGGATGGAACTGAGGTCTTTAATTTTACTATTTCAGAAGTGCCAAATCTTCTTAAAGAGTTTTTGGAATCTGAAAATTCAATTCCAGAAGAGTATGACTGTTTGGTATTACATCAAGCAAATCTCTTTATTCTGAAGCAAATTGCGAAAAAAATAAATTTTCCAATGGATAAAGTACCTATCTCTATCGATGCCTATGGCAACACAAGTGTAACCTCGATACCCCTTACACTTGCCAAAATGTATGGCGGGGGATATACGAAGAATGAAATCAATTCTCTTATGTGTGGGTTTGGTGTTGGATTATCTTGGGGAGTAGTTTCGGCTAAGATAAATGTTTCTAATATTTTACCTATCATTTACACGGATGAATACTTTCCAGCGGGAGGATTCAAACGTGATTAATCCAATGGATCTAACTGGTAGACATATACTAATAACTGGTGCGTCACAAGGTATTGGTAGGATGGCTGCAATTCAAATTAGTAGGTTGGGAGCTAAAGTGTCTTTAGTCGCTCGTAATGAAGAGAAACTTCGAGAAACTTTAGATATGTTAGAAGGCGAAGGACATGCTTTATATTGTTTTGATCTGAAAAAGGTTGAGGAAATTGAAGAGTTAATTAAGCAAATAGTTACTCAATGTGGTGCTTTGAACGGAATGATCCACAGCGCGGGAATAGCAACTATGCGCCCACTTGCAATGACAACGAGTGACTTTTTACATGATATGATGCTTATTAACTTCTACGCATATGTGGAATTAGTGAGATGTATTTCAAAAAAAAAGAACTATATCGCAGGCGCGAGTTTTATTGGAATGTCTTCAATAGGTAGTCAGTCTGGTGATAAGTCGAAAGTCGCTTACTGTGCTACAAAAGCAGCTATGGATGCAGCGACTAAAAGTATGGCTGAGGAACTTGCACATAAAAATATAAGAGTAAATACAGTAGTTGCTGGATTCATAAAAACAGATATGTACAAAATGTTTGTCGAGAATGCAGGTGAAGACGCTGTTGGTTCTCACGTTTTAAGTAGACAGTATTTAGGGATGGGTGAGCCACTAGATATAGCAAACGCTATGGCATATTTATTAAGTGATGCATCAAAATTTATTACTGGCACAGGATTTATAGTTGATGGTGGCTATTTATCATAGGGTAATTAAAAAGAAAAATTAATAAACGGAGGTAACAAAATGACAAATCAAGAGAAAATCACTTTATTAGAAGAAATGATGGAGCTAGATTCAGGCACGCTTAATGAGGATATCGCTTTAACAGATATAGAAGAATGGGATTCGATGGCAGCTCTTTCCTTGATCGTTGTAATGGATGAGAACTTTAATAAAAAACTGTCTGGTGCTCAGATTAAGGGTTTTAAGTCAGTACAAGATATACTTGATTTTATGGAATAAAGGGAGTTTTTGTATAGGTGCATCGTTAGTTACCTACAAAATTAGCGGTGCACAAATTTAGACTTTATAGTCTTAACAAGTTTGGAGTTTTATTCAGTGATTAAATTGTATTTTGAAGAAACAGAAAATGCGAAAGCGCACTCGGAAATGATCTGCAGACGGATTTTAGGCAAATATTTAAACACAGATGGTGATAACCTCATAATACATAAAGCGGAATTTGGAAAACCATATCTAAGAGACTACCCAAAAGTTCATTACAATATATCTCACACAAATGGAGTATTAGTTTGCGCCATAGCCGATGAGCCAGTGGGAGTAGATATTGAAAACATTAAATCTTTCAATAGACTTATTGTGGAACGTTTTTTCACAAAATCGGAGCAAGATTTTATCTTAAATAATGAAGAAGACCAAGATGAGAGATTTGCATTGATATGGACTAAAAAGGAAGCTTATGTTAAATGGATAGGTAAAGGCTTATCTATACCATTCGAGTCATTTGATGTACTGAATAACAATGGAGTTCCTTATATATATAGTTTCTTGTATGAAAAAAACTGTATTTCAATATGCGTTAAGGAATCTAAATTAATTGATCGATGTGATCTCTTAACGTGTTAAAAATAGTAATTCTAATAAGAAACTTGATCACTAGGTTAGCTAAGATCAATAACTTTAAATATAAAAAAAGGTGACGATAAAATGTCTAATGAACGGATTTTCCTATCTCCGCCTCATATGAGTGGGAATGAAATGAAGTACATACAAGAAGCGTTCGATACTAACTGGATTGCTCCGTTAGGAACAAATGTAGATAAATTTGAAGAAGAATTATGTGAATACATTGGAATGGAGCATGGATTGGCATTATCTTCTGGTACAGCTGGAATTCACTTAGCTCTAAAATATTTTGATGTTGGTCCTGGAGATTATGTATTTTGTTCTGATTTGACTTTTGCAGGAAGTTGTAATCCAATTTTATATCAATACGCTAATCCAGTGTTTATTGACTCTGAACCGGAAACTTGGAATATGTCTCCGATTGCTTTAGAGAAAGCATTTGAGTGGGCTAAAAAAGAAAATAAAATGCCTAAGGCAGTTATTATAGTAGATTTATATGGACAAAGTGCCGATTATGATTCTCTACTTCCGATTTGTGAACATTATGGAGTTCCGGTTATAGAAGATGCAGCTGAAGCGCTTGGTGCTACTTATAAGGGTAAGAAATGTGGATCTTTTGGGCATATTGGCATTTTCTCCTTTAATGGTAACAAGATTATTACCACATCAGGTGGTGGCATGGTCGTTTCCAATGATGAAGAAGCAATAAAGAAAATGCGTTTTTGGGCTACACAGTCAAGGGAGCCTGCAAAACATTATGAGCATAAAGAAGTTGGTTATAACTATCGGATGTCTAATATTTGTGCTGGGATTGGGCGGGGACAACTGCAGATGTTAGATAGTTTTATAGAAAAGAGAAGACTCAACAATGAACTTTATAATACTCTATTAAATAAAGTTCCAATTATTTCCATGCCTATCTCAAGCAATGGTGAATTGAATTATTGGCTATCTGTATTTACTGTTACTAAGGATAATCTTGATATTCGTGAGGAAATTCTTTATCAATTAGAGACTGAGAATATAGAGGCTAGACCTGTATGGAAACCTATGCATATGCAACCTTTATTTAAGAAAAATTATTATTTTAGTCATAGTAATGATATATCAGAGAGTTTATTTCAGTCAGGAATTTGTTTGCCTTCTGGTACTGGAATGTCAAATCGAGACGTAGAAAGAGTAGTTAATACTATAAATGAAACATTTAAAGCGGTTATAAGATGAAAGTACTAATTATAGCAGGATATACGCCTTCACTTATTAACTTTAGAGGAGATCTAATAAAGGCTATTGTCAGAGAAGGGCATGAAGTAATTGCTGTAGGTCCAGAACTTGGTTTTGAAAAAGAAATAGAGGAACTAGGAGCTAGATTTGCACAACTACCGATTGTTAGAACGGGTACTAATCCATTAAATGATATTCTGCTTTTAAAGGAAATTTTTAAATTAATGAAAAAAGAGGACCCAGATTTAGTATTTAATTACACGATAAAACCAGTTATATTTGGCTCTATAGCAGCACGTTTATCGGGTGTCAAAAATATTTATTCAATGCTTACAGGATTGGGTTTTGTTTTCGTAGCTAAAGGAAGAAAAGCATTTATTCTTAAGGCAATAAGTAAATTTCTATACGGGATTGCATTGAAGAGTTGTAATAAAGTGTTATTTCAAAATCCGGATGATTTAAATGAATTT
Source organism: Paenibacillus sp. FSL R5-0475 (assembly GCF_038004585.1). NCBI lineage: Bacteria > Bacillati > Bacillota > Bacilli > Caryophanales > Paenibacillaceae > Paenibacillus > Paenibacillus sp. FSL R5-0475. Next base: position 4,138,738 of record NZ_JBBORK010000001.1, on the reverse strand, counting down.
GTATCTAATAAGCTAGTTAGTAGGAGTAAAACAGTTCTTATAAATGGTTCTGGAGTCAACCTTGAATATTTTTGCCCAAAGCCACTACCTAAGGAAATTTCATTTCTAATGATCTGTAGAATTATCAAGGATAAAGGGGTTTTAGAGTACTTACAGGCGGCAAATATGGTGAAAAAAATGTATCCTAGAGCGAAATTTTCATTAGTGGGACCTTTTGATGTTAATCCTAATGCTTTGGCATTTGAGGACATAAAACCTTACATAGATTCTAAAGTTATTAACTATTTAGGAGAGACTAAGGATGTTCGGCCATCTCTAGAGAGTGCGTCTGTGTTTGTTCTACCTTCTTATAGAGAAGGTACTCCTAGAACGGTATTAGAGGCAATGGCAATGGGAAGAGCGATTATAACTACAAATGCTCCTGGGTGTCGTGAAACAGTAGTTGATGGTCTAAATGGCTTTTTGGTTCCCGTTAAAGATGTCGAAAGTCTTGCTAATTCAATGATTTATTTGATAGAGAATCAAAATGATCTGAAGAGCAAAGCAAAGGAAAGCCTTAATATATGTAGACAGAAGTACGATGTAAATAAAGTAAATGATAGTATAATAAAACATTTAGGACTGGAATCTTGATCGATTTATAAAATTGTTTGGAGGACTTATATGACTTCACTATACGAGGGTATTAGAAGCAAGGAAGAAAAAATATCGATTATTGGACTTGGTTACGTAGGTATGCCGCTCGCCATAGCTTTTGCTAAAGTAGCAGATGTTATAGGGTTTGATATTTCACGTAGTAAGGTAGAGGAGTACATACAAGGAATCGACGTAACCAAAGAGGTAGGAAATGAAGAAATAGCCAAAACATCAGCATTTTTCACATGGGAAGAAAGATACTTGAAAAATGCAAAGTTCCACATAGTGGCAGTACCTACACCTATAAATAAGGATAAAACTCCTGATCTAACACCACTTATCTCTGCTAGTAGAACGTTGGGGAGAAACCTTACCAAGGGCTCAATTGTCGTTTTTGAATCTACTGTATATCCAGGTGTGACGGAGGATATATGTGTACCAATATTAGAGGAAACTTCCAATTTAAAGTGTGGTGTTGATTTTAAAGTTGGCTATTCCCCAGAGAGAATTAATCCAGGAGATAAATTACATAGGCTTGAAACAATTGTAAAAGTAGTCGCAGGGATGGATGGGAATTCATTAGAAGAAATCTCAAATGTATACAGCATGGTTATAGAAGCAGGAGTGTACAAAGCGGAAAGTATCAAAGTTGCTGAAGCAGCAAAAGTAATCGAAAATTCACAAAGAGATATCAACATTGCCTTTATGAATGAGCTCTCAATAATATTTAATAAACTAGGGATTGATACGGAAGCTGTTTTAAAGGCAGCAGGAACCAAGTGGAATTTTTTGAATTTTAGTCCTGGATTAGTAGGGGGCCACTGTATTGGCGTGGATCCATACTATTTGACTTATAAAGCAGAAGAAGTGGGTTATCATTCACAGATCATATTATCTGGGAGAAGAATAAATGATGGAATGGGTAAGTATGTTGCCGAGAACGTTGTTAAAAACCTTATTACAGCAGATTTGTCCATACATGATGCAAAGGTTGCCATATTAGGTTTTACATTTAAGGAAGATTGTCCTGATACAAGAAACAGCAAGGTTATTGATATAGTCAATGAATTAAAAGAATACAAAATAAATCCGGTTATTTATGACCCAGTTGCAGATAGTTTAGAAGCAGAACGTGAATATGGGATAAAATTCACGGATATTAGAGATATAAATAATATGGATGCAATTATTATAGCGGTATCACATAAACAGTTTTTGGATATGAATTTAAATGATTTTGATAAACTATTTAAAAAGGTAGACAATAACAAAAAAATAATTATCGATGTAAAGGCAGTACTAGATCGAAGAGAAACAGAAAACTTAAATTACCGATATTGGAGATTATAAAAATGGGATATAAAAATTTGGAGTTTCCTATAGGTAGTAGATTTTTAGTTACTGGTGGAGCTGGATTTATAGGTTCTAATTTATGTGAAGCTATTTTAGATATGGGATACTCTGTAAGATGTCTAGACAATTTCTCTACAGGAAAGAGAGAGAATTTAGCTCCTTTCTTAGAAAACCCCTTATTTGAACTTTTAGAAGGGGATATTAGAGATTTGGATACTTGTATGCAAGCATGCAAGGGTATTGATTTTATTACACACCAAGCGTCATGGGGAAGTGTACCAAGGAGTATTGAAATGCCGCTTCTTTATGAGGAAATTAACATAAAGGGTACACTAAATATGATGGAAGCAGCAAGACAAAATAAAGCAAAGAAATTTGTTTATGCATCTAGTTCCTCAGTTTATGGTGATGAACCAAATCTTCCTAAGGTTGAGGATAGGGTAGGTAAGGTATTGTCTCCTTATGCACTCACTAAAAAAGTTGGTGAAGAATATGGAAGACTGTACACTCAGATATATGGTCTAGAAACAGTAGGGTTTAGATATTTTAATGTCTTTGGTAGAAGACAAGATCCACACGGTTATTATGCTGCTGTCATTCCTAAATTTGTAAAAGCACTATTGAATAATGAGATTTCTACTATAAATGGTGATGGAGGACAGTCAAGAGATTTTACTTATATCGAAAATGTAATAGAAGCAAACTTAAAAGGGATGCTTGCTCCTAAGGAGGCTGCTGGCGAGGTTTATAATATTGCTTTTGGTGGTAGAGTGTTCTTGGTAGATTTGTATAATAAGCTATCTGAATTGTTAGAAAAAGATATCCAACCTAAATTCGGGCCAGACCGGGCTGGTGATGTTAAGCACTCGAATGCTGATATATCTAAAGCGAAAGAACTTTTAGGATATAATCCGGAGTATGATTTTAATTCTGGTATTGAATTGGCAGTGAGTTGGTATAAGGAGAACTTATAAAAAATATGCAAATAATAAAGATCCTATGGGGGAAAAATGAAAACTTACATATTTGTAAGGAATATAAAGTACCGTCCGAGTACTTTTTATAGAATATTTCAATATTTAAATCATTCTGGATTAACTAGTTATGAACTGGTAGAATTTGAATCGAATTTATTCTATGAAAAAAAAACAAAAAAACGAATTGTGAATTTATTTTATATGCTGATATATTCTTTAATACCAGGATATATTCGTAGATTAAAAGCTCTTATGAAAATATCTATTAATAAAAGTGAATATAAAATAATAATTCAAAGGGAGTGTTTTCCTAGAATAATAACTCCACTAGGAAAATTGTTGTTAACTAAAATACTGAAAAATGCTTTTGAAGTATATTGGGACCTAGATGATAATATTTTTGATTCTAAAGAAATATCGAAATATGAAGAAATACTTTTAAATAATTATGCCAAAACCATTATTGTAGGTAATGATTTCCTTAAAAGTAGAATAATGAATGAAAAAAAAGTGGTTATTTTAAACACTACAGATATTATGATGGAAAATATAGATTTAAATATTGTAAATAAAGAAAGAAAAAAATCATTTTCACAAGAAATTATTTTAATTTGGGTGGGAACAAAAAGTAACATTGAGTTTTTGAAAAATATAATACCTCAGCTAGAAGTTTTGGCTAGACTGGTTGAGAATAAAAAAGTTAGGCTCAAAGTTATTAGTAATATCGAATTAAGAACTACAACTAAATACTTGATTGTTGAAAATATTAAATGGAACAGAGACTTGGCGTTTAAAGAAATGTTAAATTCACATATTGGTTTAATGCCTCTAACTGAGAATGAATTTACATTAGGCAAATGTGCTTTTAAAGCAGTTCAAGCAATAGGGTGTGGGTTACCTGTAGTTGTTTCAAATGTTGGTATGAATAAGGAAGTAATTAAAAAAGGTAATGGAGTTCTAATAAATGACAACTCCAGTTGGGATGAGGCAATAATTTCTATTGTTTCGAATTTTCAGGACTGGGAAGAAAAATCATTATTATCAAGGGAACTATGGTTGCAAGATTTTAACTCCAAAAATAATCGAAAATTTTTATTGGATTTATTAATTTAGGTTTTAGTACTCATATATATCGATTCAAGGGAAGGATAAATTGTGCTAAATTACCAAAACCAGAAAAAAAGTAAAATATCAAGATATGTCTGCAATGGTTGTAATAACAGTATTGACCGGATTATCCGCATTTTTGATTGCAAATGCTACTAATCTTTATTGACTCAAATTTGATTTTGTTTGGTTACCTTTACTGCCAATAGGTGTTATAAAACATTTCTCATTAATTCAGAATAGATTATATTGTAATGGAAATGGAGGGATGATATATGTTTAACAACAACATTGCGATATTGTTGTCCACATATAATGGAGAAAAATATTTAGCGGCCCAATTGGAATCTTTATTGAAACAATCTTATAAGAATTGGGTTTGTTTTATAAGAGATGATTATTCAATTGATAAAACAGTTGATTTAATAGAAAAGTATACTAAAAAATATCCATGTAGATTTCAGAGAGTAATTACTAGTGGAGAAAATTTAAGGCCATGTAAAAGTTTCTTAGAATTATTAGTACAAGTGGATTCATCTTTTGATTACATTATGTTTTGTGATCAAGATGATGTGTGGGATGAGAACAAGATTGATATTTCGCTTAAGGTGATGAAAGAATCTGAAAACAAGATTGGTATTGATACGCCAATTCTAGTTCATAGTGATTTAGAAGTTGTTAATGAGAATCTTGAATTGGTTAGTAAATCAATGAAACTAGATCAGAAAGTTAATTTTAAATTTAATGAAATTAACTATTTAGTCATTCAAAATATTGTCACAGGTTGTACAATGATGATAAATAAAGAGTTGAGAAATCTAGTAAAGAATATTCCTAATAATGCAGTAATGCATGATTGGTGGTTAGCTATACTAGCGAGTTGCTTTGGTGAAATTGTATTCATTGATAAACCATTAATTAAGTATAGACAGCACAATAATAACAGTATTGGTGCAAAAAAAATTAATGTTATTAATTCTATAATGAAACTAAAAAGAAATAATTTAAACAAAATCTACAATGATTATATAAATATGATGGAAAAGAGCTTTAAACAAGCAAAAGAGTTTTTTGAAATTTATAAGACTGAGTTAGATCAGGAGAGTTTAGATGTCTTAGACTGTTTTTTGTCTGTTAAGAATAAAAATAGATTTAAAAGAACGTATCATTTGAGGGAATTCAATATAAAAGGACAAAACCATTTAACTAATGTATTTTACAAAACTATAATTACCATTATGTAATTTAAAGTTAGCAGTGTGAATTTGCTATAGAATGTTGAGGGCAAAGAGTTGAATTATAAAGTTGTGAATTTCATGAAAAATTTTTCGTACACTCTAACATCAAATTTTGTTTCTTTAATCGTCTCGATTTTGGTAATATTAGTAATTCCAAAGCTTATTGGGATAAACGAGTATGGGTATTGGCAACTTTATATGTTTTATTCTTCATACGTTGGTTTCTTGCACTTTGGTTGGAACGATGGGATTTATCTAAGATACAGTGGTAAAGAATATAACGAACTAGATAAACGATTATTTTTCTCGCAGTTTTATATGCTACTCTTACTCCAATTAATAATTGGAATAGTAATAATTAGTATTTCAGCTTTGTATGTTTTTGATGTGAATCGAGTATTTATTATTAGAATGGTGACAGCTTGTTTATTATTAGTCAACCTCAGATTTATGTTACTTTATATCCTACAAGGCACAAATAGAATTAAAGAGTATGCACAGATTACAATGATGGATAGAATACTGTACTGCTTCCTCATTACTGTATTTTTAGTGTTTGGTGTAAGTAATTATAAATTAATGATATTAGCTGACTTGATAGGCAAATTATTCTCTTTGTTATATGCAATGTATTGTTGCAGGGATATTGTATTTCGTAGAATTTCGACTTTCTACTTTAGCTGGAGAGAAACCGCTACTAATTTAAACATTGGGATAAAATTAATGTTTGCGACTATAGCAAGCATGTTTATTATAGGGGTAATCCGTTTCGGAATAGAACGATCTTGGGATGTGTCAACTTTTGGAAAGGTATCTCTTACATTAAGTGTGTCTAATCTCTTGATGTTATTTATTAATGCTGTCGGGATAATAATGTTTCCGATTTTACGGAGAACTGATGAAAAGAAACTGTCACATATTTATGAGACTATGAGAACCATTTTAATGGTATGTTTGTTGGGTGTTCTAATAATATATTATCCATTTAAAGTAGCTCTAACAGCGTGGCTTCCACAGTATGCAGATAGTTTAAAGTTCATGGCTATTGTGTTCCCTATGTGCGTTTATGAAGGTAAAATGTCACTATTGATAAATACATATCTAAAGACATTAAGAAAAGAAAAATTAATGTTGAAAGTTAATATAATAACACTAGTACTTAGCGTTATAATTACCATTTTAACTACAATAGTATTTAAAAATTTGAGCTTAGCAATATTGTCTATCGTAATACTCTTAGCATTTAAATGTATATTGTCTGAAATTCTATTATCTAAAATATTAAAGATTTCAATCTGTAAGGATATACTAGTAGAATTATCTATGACCATTATATTTATATTGTCAGGATGGATGTTAAATTCATGGTTATCAGTCATAATATATGCCATGGCATATGCATTGTATCTAGTTGGGAAACGAAAAGATATTTCTGGCACAATTAAAAATGTGAAACACTTTATAAAGATATGATATGAAAACTTTTATCCAGCGAAACAAGAGGAGTGAGGACATTTTGAAAGGCATTATCCTTGCAGGCGGTAGCGGCACACGTCTATATCCATTAACAATGGCTACAAGTAAACAATTACTCCCCGTTTACGACAAACCAATGATTTACTATCCTCTATCCACATTAATGCTAGCAGGCATTAAAGACATTTTAATTATCTCAACACCGGAGGATACACCTAGATTTGAAAGTCTACTAGGTGACGGTTCTCAATTCGGTATCTCATTACAATACATAGTTCAACCAAGTCCTGACGGTTTAGCTCAGGCTTTTATTTTGGGTGAATCTTTTATCGGTGATGATTCGGTTGCCATGATCCTTGGAGATAATATCTATTATGGAAATGGAATGCGAAAGATGTTGCAGCGTGCTTCTTCTAAAGAGCAAGGAGCAACAGTATTCGGATATCATGTACAAGATCCAGAGCGATTTGGTGTTGTGGAATTTAATGAAGATGGAAAAGTATTGAGCGTGGAAGAAAAACCGGCTCAGCCGAAATCTAACTATGCGATTACTGGTTTATATTTTTATGATAATAGAGTCATTGAGATTGCTAAGAATGTTAAGGTCTCTTCACGTGGGGAATTGGAGATTACCTCCATTAATGAAGCTTATTTAAATCTTGGTCAGCTTGATGTGGAACTTCTAGGTCGGGGATTTACCTGGTTAGATACCGGAACTCATCAAAGTCTTGTCGACGCAACTAATTTTGTACGGACTATTGAAGATCATCAAGGAATCAAGATCGCCGCTCCTGAGGAAATTGCATATATTAATGGATGGATTACCAAAGAACATTTGTGGAATTGTGGGGAGAAGTTGAGTAAGACTGGGTATGGTCAATATTTGATGAAGGTAGCTAAAGGTAAAATACAATACTAATAACTGAAAGTGTGGCAGCGATGAAAATTATAGAAACCATATTGCAAGGCGTATTAGTCGTTGAGCCAGCTGTTTTTGGGGACCACCGAGGTTGGTTTATGGAGACATATAGTGGAGCTAAGTTCAAAGAGCACGGTATTGACATGGATTTTGTACAAGATAATCAATCTTACTCTGCGACTAAAGGAACATTACGTGGTTTGCATTATCAATTACATCCTAAAGCACAGACAAAGCTGGTTCGTTGTACACGTGGTGCTATTTTTGATGTAGCCGTAGATATCAGAAAAGGTAGTCCTACTTATAGTAAATGGTTTGGCATTGAACTGAGTGCTGAGAATAAGAAGCAACTGCTTATTCCAAAAGGGTTCGCTCATGGATTCATGACGCTAACAGCAGACGTAGAGGTTCAGTATAAGTGCGATGAGCTTTATGCCCCAGAATGTGATGGGGGTATTCTGTGGAATGATCCTTCTATTGGCATCGCATGGCCTATTCATGTTACACCGGTACTGTCTGCCAAGGATGAGAAGGCGCCTTTATTAAAAGAGGCTAATTTGAACTTTACTTATGATAACTAATGTTAAACAAATAGATCGGGGTGCATTCATTGAGTAAGCAAAAGATGCTGGTTACGGGTGGTGCCGGATTTATTGGAGGCAACTTTGTACAGTATATGATAGATAAATATCCACATTATGATATTGTGAATTTGGATTTGCTAACTTATGCGGGTGACCTAACGAAGCATAAGGATATTGAGTCCAAATCGAATTATCGGTTCGTTCAAGCTGACATTGCTGATCGTGGGGCAATAATGTCTCTTTTTGAGTTGGAGAAATTTGATTATGTTGTCCATTTCGCTGCAGAGAGCCATGTGGATCGCTCAATTACTGATCCTGCGGTATTCGTTCGTGCAAATGTTATGGGGACACAGGTACTACTGGATGCAGCAAAAAAATTCGGCATTACTAAATTCCTCCATGTCTCTACGGATGAAGTGTATGGCGAACTCGATTTCGATCCTACTGTATTTTTCACAGAGGAAACGCCTTTGCAGCCGAACAGTCCTTATAGTGCAAGTAAGACTGCGTCAGATTTGCTAGTGCGAGCTTATTATGAGACCTTTGGTTTACCAATGAACATAACGCGCTGCTCGAATAATTATGGGCCTTATCATTTCCCTGAAAAATTGATTCCACTAACGATCTCAAGAGTATTAAATGACGAGAAGGTCCCTGTCTATGGCGATGGAAAAAACATTCGTGATTGGCTCCATGTTTGGGATCACTGCGCGGCCATTGACCTTGTTGTACACCAAGGAGTAAGTGGTGAAGTTTACAACGTAGGTGGTCATAATGAGAGAACTAATCTTGAAGTAGTTAAGACGATTATCAGTACCTTAGGGAAATCTGATGGTTTGATTGAATTCGTAACAGATAGATTAGGACATGATAAACGCTACGCCATTGATCCAACAAAACTTGAGAATTTAGGTTGGAAGCCAACTTATACTTTTGAGACAGGAATTGCTCAGACGATCCAGTGGTATATTGATAATGCTGACTGGTGGCAACAAATCCTTAGTAACGAATCGCATAAGTGATCCATGAGTAACTTATCTATTAAGAAAAGAAAAGGTAAATTAATTAATAGGAAATTTGTCCTTTTCATATGCTTACTACTGTTGATTATTGGACTCTTTAGTGCAGGCAGCTTCTTAGTTCTATCTGAATCTCCCAAACAAGCCGATGTAATCATCGTACTTAGCGGAGGCCAAGGCCGTGTAGAACAGGCAGCTGAGTTATATAAAGCAGGCTATGCTCCTTATATAATTCTTTCCAATGCCAAAGAGTCAACGAGTAAATCGGGTGACATGGTCCAAACCGCTCTTAAACTAGGAATACCGAAGGATTTAATCTATACCGAGAAGGCAGCCGAAAGCACTTACCAGAATGCAGAGTTTACTCTCCCTATAATGCAGGAACACGATTTTAAATCTGCGATTGTTGTTTCATCGGATTTTCATATGCGGAGGGTTAACTTTCTTTTTGATCGTGTGTACAAAAAATCAAAGATTGAGCTTACGTATGTAGGATCTCCCTCAGTTTATAATGCAGAGCGCTGGTGGAGTGATCGTAAGAGTCGGGAAACAACGTTTAATGAGTATGTGAAAATAATCGGAAATACTTTCGGCTACAATGGGCCGGAGGCAAAAAGTACTCTTGATCAGATTAAAAATTGGTTTCGCTAGTTAATGCAGTATATTTATTTTATAGCCTATTCTAGGAAAAACGGACACCTTCAAAAGGGATCAATTCTATATAGGTATAAGTACCTTAACCCGACGATTGTATTCGTCGGGTATTTCTAAGTTTAGAGGGTTCCATCCTAACATTTATTTAAGTTGAGAATTCTATGAAGTGAAATAATAACTTACAACTACTCCATGCACTAATTCGTACAATATTATTTTCGTGCTTCAGCTTATTTAATGTCTATTAATAGGGCCTGAGATTTTATTTATGCATGATCCATAGGTATATTACCAAAAAAATAGCCACTAGTCAGTTACCCAGAATTACTATGATCCAACTATGATCTTATTCAACATTTTGTATATAATTTAACTATATAAACTGGTATAATCTTGTTATTCTGCCTAAAAGGAGCCTCGTAATGAAGCATAATTTAATACCATTTTTATTTATACTAGGTATTCTAATTCCCACATCTATCAACCGAGAAATGACGAATGCATTCGTTTTTGGTGGTTGCACTCTCCTTCTCTTATCTTTATTGTATATTTTGGACAAACAAAAGAATATCCCGATCAAATCTTTTTACATCCTTCTATTAATAAATAGTTTGCTTTTTATATTTACCTTAACTTCTTATTTGACTGAATATCGCTTCGGTAATTCTCTATATTTTTTAATGTTGACTTTGATCTTTCTTCTTGACTTTAATGGCTTGGAAGCCAATATTGATAAATACAGAAAGTCTTTACAGATTGTTAATCTCATTTTGATTACATTTTCAATATCAATTATTTTTAACTTCACTCCAGTCGTGAATTTTTTACATAACTGGTTTTCAGCTTTTTACATAGAACTATTGCCAAATATGTTTGCCCAAAGAAAGCCAGTCTCAACGTTCGGAACACACTCTATTGCTGGTTTTTATTACTTTATTTTGTTTATACTTAACTTTATTACTTACTATTTTCTGAAAAGAAAAATTCATCTTTTTATAAGTTTGTTTTATATGGTATTCTTGTACAACATACAATCAAGTACCTCATTGGTTTATTTTCTTGGTTGCTTTTTAGCAATAGCCTTTCTACTTTTCAAGAAAAGCAAGCATGTATTCTTTATGAGTACGGTAATATTATCAATAATTATAGCTGTTAAATTTAACGATATAACTATTTTTCAAAAGGTAAATGATAAGCTTTTTTCAACAAATAATGGGTTGTTAGTTAGGTATTCTGCAACTGGTACGCTAAATCAGAACATTAAATACATAACCCATAACCCTTTCAGTGGAATAGGGTTTGGATATTCTAGTACATACCAATATGTTGACTCAGGTATTGTTGAATACGCTCTCCGAGGATCAATTTTCACCTTGTTAGCCATATTTTTAGGATTCTATCAGTTCCTTAGAAGAAATTTGACAAAGAGCCTTTCAATTTTCATATTTGTTTTGTTCCTATCATTTGAAATTGGATTTTCAAATTTAATTTATTTCAGAAGTTTGTTTATCCTCCCTTTCATAGTTGCCTATTTGAATAAACTTATTAACAAAGACATCTCGGTGATTTGAGGTGTCTTTTATTAAATTTGTTATTTTATTCTAGTTGGTCTATGAAACTCCTCCAATTTCACTTGGTCTCCAATGATCCTTACTTGAAGCTTAACACCCGATTTTTAGCCTTTGAGCCCAAGACGGCCGTCTCAGTCCTACAGTAATGTTATTGGAATCAACGATCAGGAGCTCTTTCAGAATACCGCGTACTCGCCGCGTCTTTCGATTGCATAGCCCGATCAAGTGTTTCAGCAAACGCTTGAATAACTTAAAAGGAACGTCCTTGGCTTTTTTCGATAGGGTCGAGTGATCTACAGAACATAGTTAACAAGGGCCATCGGCTGTTCTCCGTCCAATACCCCTCCCACTGTTGGAAGGTGGCTTCGCCCAAAAAAACTACGTTTGTCCGTTTCACTAACCTTGTTAAGAGCTTCTCCCAAAGGGGTACTAAGGGCAAGGAAGGAGGAGGGTCGTATTCCTTCAACTAAAACAGGATTCCCTCGGAAAAGAGGATTTATTTTTATAGTGATAAATGGCAATGCCCGCACTGTGGAACGAAACTGAAGCGGCATCATACAGCTTGGCATAAATATGTGAATAGGCTTAACGGAATCTTTGATATCTGGAATATGGCCTATGCCTGTCCAAACCCCGAGTGCCCGTATCTTTGATCCTATTTTCGATCTGCCGAAGCAGACGTGATGGTGATGAAACACACCTCTTACGGTTTCGACATCCTTGCCCTCGTTGGCGAACTTCGATTCGTTTGGCCATATCCAGCCTGTGGCCTGAAGTGCTCTGTATTGCCAGTACCATTTTCTCAAAGATATTGCCAAACCCGTCATGGATCTGGACCGAAGACTGGGATTAAGAAGAACTTGCGCGGGATTCGCCAATTGGAAAAGTAGATTCAGCCTGAGGTTTCCGAAGATGCTGCCATTGCTAGAGACGATCTGGCTGCGGAGAGAGCTGTCTTGCTCGAAGATGGGAATCTACCTCTAGATCTCCCGAGTATTCGGTTTACGAACAAGCCTTGGCGATTCAGAATCAACCTCAACGAAGCGCTAAAAAAGGGGGTTCACCTACAGCCAGAAACTCCAGAAGTTGTTTGAAAAACTGGACGACTTCCCTCGTCATACGAGAAGGTGGAGCAATGTTTAAAGCTTTTAAAAGATGCTGCGCATATTTTCAGTGCGCCAGAGCCGCTAATCGCTGACTGTGTTCGCGGGCTATTATACAACATACCTGCAAAGGACCAATAATGACCATGAACGATTCTTCCACCGAACCCAAATACGTCACTGTCGAATGACCGGACTACGTAGCTGGAATCTCTACATCTGGCGTAGGTGAGAATTTGTTATTTGGGTAGATGACGTTTTAAACAAGAGAATATGCTGAAACGGTTGAGCTGTGTAGTCTATGAAAAACTATTTCCACGAACGAAAGGTTGGGAATTTCGACTTCTCGAAGGTACAAAGCGTCTTTCCTTCCGCTGAGATACTAACCTTTATTTAAATCCTCTAGAAAACTATGTATGCTTGTTAATTAGACAGACGTAGAAAAAAATCATACACCATAGACTTATTTTCGACATTATATAGTTCAATTCTTCGAGGATAGGAAATATTTTTTCTTTGGGAAAATTGCAGAATATTCGATAATGAAGTGGAATTTTTCATGAGGTTGCCTCGTTTCGGATGTTTGTAGGGGTACACTTTACCGAATGAGATAGGGTTATATGTAATATTCGAGAACTGCGAATCATGATCTGTTCCCATTATATGCAAATTAAAATTGATAATTTCCAACCTCACTTCCACCAACTAATAATTAATCACAAAATAACCCATCCTAACCGTAGCGAACCTGCGGTTTTTTATTTATAATAATTATTATCTGTATTTCATAAAGCGTTCAAAAAATCTGTAAAAAGTCGCATTTTCGTGTGATATACTTAACACAGTGTTTTGAGATGTTGTGAAAGTGAATATTATGTAAAATATTCTTTAATATAACTGTACACAGTAATGAATAGAGACTAGGATGGTGAACTATCGATGCACATCGTCGTCGTTGGCCTGAATTATCGTACGGCTCCCGTGGAGGTTAGGGAACAGTTTGCTTTTGCGGAGAGTGATCTTCCGGCAGCGCTTCATCAACTGATGAAGACGAAGGGTGTGCTGGAAGGGGTCGTAGTAGCCACCTGCAACCGTACGGAAATTTATGTGGTCATGGACCGCCTTCATATGGGAGGGTATTTCCTCCGCGGCTTTATGGAGCAGTGGTTTGGAGTGAAAAATGAGCAATTTGCACAGCATATGTATATATATGAAGACGAGCAGGCGATTGCGCATTTGTTCCGCGTGACCTGCGGCCTGGATTCCATGGTGATTGGCGAGACGCAGATCCTGGGACAGGTGCGAAGTTCTTTTCTCACGGCTCAGGCTGAGGGTGTAACTGGAACTTGGTTCAATCGGTTATTTAAACAAGCGGTGACACTCGGCAAAAGAGCACATAGTGAAACGTCAATCGGCGAAAGTGCAGTATCTGTCAGCTATGCGGCAGTGGAGCTGGGCAAGCGGATTTTTGGCATGTTCACTGGTAAAAGGGTGCTGATTCTCGGCGCCGGCAAAATGAGCGAGCTCACTGTAAAGCATCTATATAGTAGTGGTGCGGCTGAGGTGATTGTCGCTAACCGTACGCTGTCGCGTGCGATTGAACTGGCAGAGAAGTTCTCGGGTAAGCCAAGCACGATTGAAGATGCGCTAAAAACTCTTAATGAGGTAGATATCGTGATCAGCTCAACGGGAGCTGACGGCTATGTACTTTCGGCAGATCAGGTAGCGAATGCTATGAAGCGTCGCCCTTCGCGGCCGCTTTTTATGATTGATATAGCTGTACCCCGTGATATTGATCCTGCAGCGGCTAATGTGCCAGATGTTTTTTTGTATGATATTGACGATCTGGAGGGCATTGTGGAGAGTAACCTGGAAATGCGCCGGAGTGAAGCTGCGAAGATTGAAGTGATGATCGGTGAGGAAATGGATGAGTTCCAGCTGTGGCTTAAGACGCTTGGCGTGAGACCGGTAATCCGGGCGCTTCAGGATAAGTCGAATGCGATTCATGAGGAAACGATGGAGAGTCTGTTCAATAAGCTGCCTGAGCTGGACGAGCATCAGCGCAAGGTGATCCGTCGCTTGACCAAAAGCATTGTGAACCAGATGATGCATGATCCAATCAATGTAATTAAAGAGATGTCCGGTGGCAAGCAGGGGAATGAAGCTCTTGATTATTTCTCCAAAATCTTTGCGCTACAGGAACAGCTCGAATCTAATTCAGATGGCGGAGATTCCGCCCCGGTTAAGCAGTCTAGTTCCACAGAACGTACTGCCGGTAGCGGCGATTTTTCTGTGCCTAAGACGGTGCTTGCTCCGGCAGGCCTGTTGGGTAGGTGAGTGATATGCAACTGCTGAACGGAATATATGATGCCGCTCTGCTGCTATATGCCCTGAGCCTGCTGTTTGTTTTCTCGGATTGCCTTTATCGCAACCCGAGTGGGAAGCGGTTAGGCACGGGGCTTCTTGTTGTTGTGGGTCTTTTGCAAGCTGCAGGACTGGGGATTCGTTTCTCTCAGGAGAAGGGACTGCCCATTTTCACACCTTATGATTTCTTGTTCTGGTTTGCATTTAGTATTGTGCTGACTTCGCTTGCGGTGGCTTTCACACGTGGAGGCGAGTTTACGATTCTGCTGCTTAGTGTGGCTGGATTCTGTGTTTTTCTCCTAAATCGGGTGTGGCTGACGGCGGGGGGGCATACGCTTGAGACTTGGAGCTCGGTGTATGGCTGGTTGACAATGCATGTGATTTTGGCCAATTTGAGTTTTGCTGCACTGACACTTGGGACGGTATTTGCAATATTGTACTTATTCCTGCACACCAGACTCAAAAGCAAGCAATGGAGTGACCGAATTCGTCGTTTACCAAACTTAGAGACTACAGATAAATATTCTTACACCGCTATTCTGGTGGGGACTCCTTTGCTGGCAATCTCTCTGGTGGTGGCTAGCTTATCTATTGTTTCTGAGGGACGGACACTATTATTGAAGGATTTAAAAGTACTAACGACACTTATTGGCCTTGGAATTTACATATTTTATATTATCTTTAAGAAATCCGGGCGGAAAAGTGGAGTAAGTATGGCTCGCTGGGCGATTTTAGGATATGCTTTTATTATCTTGAATTTTTTGTTGAATTCTTTATCTGGTTTTCACGGTTGGAGCGGGGAGTGAAGAGCATGACTCGGTATTTGCCCATAATGCTGGATTGTGAAAAGCAACAGGTTGTGGTTATTGGCGGTGGTGCCGTGGCTGAACGGAAGGTGAGTGGGCTGCTGGAAGCTGGAGCGGTGGTTAAGATGATTAGTCCCTCTTTGACAGATACGCTTGCCTCTCTAGTGAAAAAGGGTCTCATGACCTGGCATGACCGCCCTTATGCTCCCGGAGATCTCCGTGGGGCCTTTCTCGTATATGCAGCCACTAACGATAGAGTGATTAATGAAGAGATTGCGCTGGAGTCTAGGCGACTTGGCATTCATGTGAACGTGGCTAGCCATGCGGAAGCGGGGAATTTTATCACGCCCGGAGTTGTACGGAGGGGTCGTTTGACGGTAGCTGTATCTACTTCGGGTGCTGGTCCGTTTGCGGCTGCGAAGATTAAAAGTGTGCTTGAAGAGGCGCTGGATGCGGCGTATGAGCCATTTTTGGATTTTGTACATACCATGCGAACCCGGATTAAGGAAAAAGAATCTTCTGCTGAAGTTCGTGGAAGGCTTTTGCGGAAGCTTGGGGCGCTAGATGTGTTGAATGAAATGAGAAACGGTAGCTTTATCGCGTGGAGCCCGGAGGATATGGATGCTTGGATTGCTGATCATCGGGCGAAGTAAAAGTGCGCGTGGACACTGTGAAGATTACAAAATTAGGTTAGATTAATGATATGAGTACGGCTAAAGTGGCTGAAATGGTCGAAAGAGCGGCAAAAGTACCGTTTAATTGGGCCGAAATGGCTGGAATGGTCGAAAGAACGGTATAAGTACCGATGAATTGGGCAGAAGTGGCTGGAATGGTCGAATGAGCGGTATAAGTACCGTTGAAATGGGCTGTAGTGGCTGAAATGGTCGAATAAGCGGTGTAAGTACCTTTGAATTGAGCTGAAGTGGCTGGAATAGTCGAAAGAGGGGTAAAAATACCCCTGAATTGAGTAATAGTCGTCAAAAGAGATAAATGAAGGGTAAAAATACCCCTGAATTGCTCTAAAACGCTCATATTAGACAAAAGAAGTGCAGAAATACCCCTAAATTGAGCTATAACCGACGAAGGAGCTAATTAAAGGGCATAACTGCCCTTTAATAGTGCGGAGTAGCTTTTGGTTAGTTTGGATTACTATATACGATCTACGGTGAAGAGTAAGAGGCAGACGTAATCAGGAGGAATGGACAATGCGTAAGATTATTGTGGGGAGTAGACAGAGTGCGCTTGCGTTGACGCAGACAGGGCACGTGATTGCGGATCTGGAGCGACTGAGCGAGGAGCATGGTTTTGGATTCACTTTTGAAGTGAAAAAGATTGTTACCAAAGGGGACCGTATCCTAGATGTCACCTTGTCCAAGGTAGGCGGCAAAGGGTTGTTCGTGAAGGAAATCGAGCAAGCGATGCTGGACGAAGAAATCGACATGGCGGTGCACAGCATGAAGGACATGCCCTCCGAGTTGCCGGAGGGGCTGATCAACGGTGCTGTGCCGAAGCGCGTCGATCCGCGCGATGCACTGATCTCTAACGGAGGCGTCTCGCTAGACGAGTTGCCTCAGGGCGCACGCGTAGGCACAAGCAGCCTACGCCGCTCCAGCCAGCTAGCTGCGCTGCGGCCTGATCTGGTCATTGAGCCCGTGCGCGGCAACATTGACTCGCGGCTGGGCAAGCTGGAGAGCGGCGAATACGACGCGATCCTGCTTGCAGCAGCGGGGCTGTCGCGCATGGGCTGGCAGGATCGCGTGAGCGCCTACCTGCCGCCGGAAGTTTGTCTGCCCGCTGTAGGGCAGGGCGCACTCGGCATCGAGTGCCGCGCAGATGACGCCGACCTGCGGAAGCTGCTGGCGTTATATAACGACGCCGATACAGCGTTGACGGTGGCGGCGGAGCGCACTTTCCTTGGCGCGCTGAATGGCGGCTGCCAAGTGCCAATTGGCGCTTATGCTGTGCTTGACGCAGCCGCGGAAGCCACTACTGCGGAGCACAAAATAATCTCCTTAACCGGGATGGTGGGAACACCTGACGGTTCAACGATTTTGAAAGAAACTTGCACTGGAGTGGATCCGGTACAGCTCGGCGAAGAAGTCGCTAAGAAGCTGATCGCAAGAGGAGCGGAGAAGATACTGTCAGACGTTAGGGGATGAGGGGATTGACGGGGAAGGTTTATTTGGTAGGTGCAGGTCCCGGGGACGCAAAGCTGATTACTGTAAAAGGCCTCGAGTGTATTCGAAAAAGCGACGTGCTGGTGTACGATCGGCTGGCAAGTCCTAGATTGCTGAAATGCATGAAGCCCGGCGGCGAGAAGATTTATGTTGGCAAGCTGCCGGATCGCCACACGATGAAGCAGGAAGAGATTAATCAATTGTTAGTTGATCTGGCTTTACAGGGGAAAACAGTGGTGCGGCTGAAGGGTGGGGACCCTACGATTTTTGGCCGCGTAGGTGAAGAAGCGGAGCTGCTGCGCAAAAATGGGATCTATTACGAAATCGTACCGGGTATCACGTCGGCGATCAGCGTACCTGCTTATGCGGGTATACCTGTCACGCACCGCGATCATGCTTCTTCCCTGTCGATTATCACCGGACATGAGAGTCCAGATAAACTGGATCATTCCATTCATTGGGATAAAGTAACGAATGCCACGGGGACGTTAGTGTTCCTGATGGGCGTAGCTAAAATAGGTTATATCAGCGCCCAGCTGATCAAGCATGGGCGTCCGCCAGAAACACCAGTGGCGCTGGTGCGCTGGGGTACCCGCGCAGATCAGGAGACTCTGACGGGAACCCTCGCCGATATTGAGGCGAAGGTGAAGGCGGCGGATTTTCAGCCGCCGGCCGTCATCGTCGTTGGCGACGTGGTGCTGCAGCGTGAGCAGCTCAAGTGGGCTGAGGCGATGCCATTATTCGGCAAACGCATCGTGGTGACACGGGCTCGGAGCCAAGCGAGCGAGTTGGTGGATATGATTGAGGAACTCGGCGGGGAACCCTACGAGTTCCCGGTGATCGAGACGATCATGCCGGAAGGCGCAGAGAAGAAGGAGAAGATTGCAGCGGCGTTTGGCGCGCTGGAATCGTACGGCTGGGTATTCTTCACTAGCCCGAACGGCGTGGAGTTTTTTTGGCGCCACTTGGCGGAGCAGGGGGCGGACATTCGGGGGCTTCACCGCGCAAGGATTGCAGCGGTGGGGCCGGGTACAGCAGCCGCGCTGGCGCAGCGCGGGGTGATCGCTGAGGAACTTCCGGCGAAGTTTCAGGCGGAAGGTCTGATTGAGAAGTTCGGTCCCCAGCTGCTGCCGGGGCAGAACGTGCTGTTGCCGCGCGGTGATCTGGGGCGCGACTGGCTGCCGGACAAGCTGAGAGAGCTTGGCCTTCAAGTCACAGACGTCGATACCTATGAGACGGTTGTGACGGGTGAGGATGACGACGAGCTGCTGAAGCTGCTGGAGGAGGGGCGCGTTCACGCGGTGACTTTTACTAGTTCTTCAACGGTGCGCAATTTCATCCACATTCTGAAAAGAATGGGGCTCGAAGATCCGCTCCCATTGCTAGCTAACGTGAAAATAGCCTGCATCGGGCCATTAACCGAGCAGACTGCCGTGGAAGCGGGGCTTACCCCGGGACTGCTACCTGAAGAAGCAACTATTAATAGTCTGGTGCAGGAACTCTGTCGATGGAATGCGGAGACTAGGCTCAAGTAGTTTCATAGAGATAGGTGAGCAATAGCCATATTAATATAAGTAACCTTAGACTGGTTGTAGTTTGTACAATAGAATCTCTTAAATTAAGAATCAATTTCAATTCTACTGTACTCTGTACACTCAAAAGCTGGGTATAAGCACAAAATGAGTCCTCTAGTAGTCAAACAGTTGTATAGAGTGCATTAGAATGTGATTTCGAAGCATTTGAAGTCTTTTCTATTGCACATTCTGCAATGAAATCAGATTGTTAACTAACTGGCAGTTAGACGGGCAAACTATAAATGTCCGTTGTGTCTATATATTTTATTTTCAGGAGGATGAACAAATGAGCTTTCCAATTACACGTCACCGTCGTCTACGCGGTTCAGCTGGAATTCGTGGTATGGTGCGGGAGACCGTACTGAATGTGCTGGATTTTGTACAGCCTATATTTGTGACTTATGGAACAGGTGTGAAGAATGAGATTAGCTCGATGCCGGGCGTGTACCATTTTTCACTGGATACTTTAAAAGCTGAAGTGGACGAGATTGCCGCACTAGGCATTCCGGCTGTGTTGTTATTCGGGATTCCTGAAACGAAGGATGCTATCGGTTCTTCCGGTTTCGCAGAGGATGGAATTGTGCAAGAGGCTACTCGCTTGATCAAGCAGTGGTACCCTGAGCTGTTGGTCGTTGCAGATACCTGCCTTTGTGAATTTACGGATCACGGACATTGCGGGATGGTGCATACGCATACGGTAAATGGTGTGGTACACGGTGATGTCATCAACGATGCATCGCTAGAACTGTTGACCCGTACGGCGGTATCTCAAGCTAAAGCTGGAGCAGATATTATCGCCCCTTCGAATATGATGGATGGATTCGTACACGCGATTCGTGCGGGACTAGATGAGAATGGCTTTGAACATGTGCCGATTATGTCGTATTCGGTCAAATATGCTTCGGCATTTTATGGCCCTTTCCGCGAAGCTGCGGATTCAGCACCACAGTTCGGAAATCGCAAAACCTATCAAATGGACCCTGCCAATCTGCGCGAAGCGCTTCGTGAAGCAGAATCCGATGTGCTGGAAGGCGCAGATATGTTAATGGTGAAGCCGGCTCTGGCTTACTTGGACGTGATTCGTACGATCCGCGACCAGTTCGATTTGCCTCTTGTGGCTTACAATGTGAGTGGCGAATATTCCATGGTAAAAGCAGCAGCGCTGCAAGGCTGGATTGACGAGCAAGCCGTTGTGCTGGAAATGCTGACTGGCATGAAACGGGCCGGAGCGGATATTATTATTACTTATTTTGCAAAAGATGCTGCGCGCTGGCTGCGTGGTTAATCTCAATCACAACGATATCGCTGCATAGGCAGCTGCCTTATACCTGTGTGACCAAGAACAGAATAGGAGTGAAGATAGATGAGTAATGAGCCAATAGCGCGTAAAGAGGAAGCGTCCCGCAAGGCTTTTGATGAAGCAAAACAATATATTCCCGGTGGGGTGAATAGCCCTGTACGGGCGTTCAAATCCGTAGGATTGACTCCAATTTATGTGGATCATGGGATCGGATCGCGTATTTATGATATCGACGGCAACAGCTTTATTGACTATGTATGCTCATGGGGACCGCTGATTATGGGTCATGCGCATCCTGAGGTTGTAAAGGCATTGCAGGAGACCGCGGTAAAAGGGACAAGCTTTGGCGCACCTACTTTGCTTGAAACTGAAATGGCAAAAACGGTTGTCGAACGTGTATCCTCAGTAGATATCGTACGTATGGTTAACTCCGGAACCGAAGCTACGATGAGTGCAATTCGTTTGGCACGTGGTTACACGGGACGCAGCAAAATTTTGAAATTCGAAGGCTCCTACCATGGTCACGCGGATAGTCTGCTTATTAAAGCGGGTTCCGGTGTAGCCACATTAGGTTTGCCGGATAGCCCGGGTGTTCCCGAAGGTGTGGCAGTAAATACGATTACAGTTCCATACAATGATTTGGAGTCCACTCAGGTTGCTTTTGAACGTTTTGGCAGTGAGATTGCCGCAGTGATTGTTGAGCCGATTGCCGGCAACATGGGTGTTGTACCACCACTTCCGGGATTCCTAGAAGGACTTCGCAAGTTAACTTCAGACAATGGATCTTTGCTTATTTTTGATGAGGTAATGACAGGCTTCCGTGTCAATCGTGGCTGTGCTCAAGGCTTATTCAACATTACTCCGGATATTACCTGCTTCGGCAAAGTCATCGGTGGAGGACTTCCAGTAGGCGCTTATGGCGGCAAAAGAGAGATTATGGAGCAAATCGCTCCTACGGGACCGATCTATCAGGCTGGCACACTTAGTGGTAATCCATTAGCGATGGCGGCAGGACTCACTACACTGAAGCTGCTGACACCGGAAGTATATGATCGTCTTGAGCAATTAGGGGCGCGTCTAGAGGCAGGCTTGAAAAAGAATGCAATCGAGACCGGTGTTCCACTGACAATTAACCGCGTGGGCTCGATGGTCTGTCCGTTCTTCACGGAAGGACCAGTAACTAACTTTGAAACGGCCAAGACTAGCAACACGGATCTATTCCGTCGTTATTTTGGTCATATGCTGAGCCAAGGTATTAGCGTGCCACCTTCACAGTTTGAAGGCATGTTCGTGTCGGCTGCGCATAGTGAGCAGGATATTGATGATACCATTGAGGGCCACTATAATGCCCTGAAGGCCCTTTGAGTATTGGAGCCGGAGAACGAACCGGTGGTGGAGCTTGGACTAGACGCGGGGAGTGGCTGGAAGTAACACCCGGCAAAATCATTACAGGAGCCGAGGATTCTGAAGCTGCAATTGATAAGTGGCTGCTGGAAACTGTAGGTATGCCTGAGAAGCTTCATCTGCGTCTGCGCCGCGAGGGGGGCATTCAGTGGAAGGGAGATCGACTGCGACTGGCACTTTTTCCGGATCGTGAAGCCGGCATTGAACCGGTATGGGAAGAGCTTGAAGTGTTGTATGAGGATGATTTTTGCTTGGTTGCCCACAAGCCGGCAGGCATGGCGGTTCATCCGGATGGCAGTGGCTTAGGTGTAACGCTGGATCACCTTGTAGCTGCGCATTATGTCGCTACCGGTGTTAGTGCAGCTGTAAGGCATATTCACCGACTGGACAAGGATACAACAGGTCCGGTGATGTATGCGAAGAATGAGTTCGCACAGCTTGTCCTAGACGAGAATATGCGTGAAAAAAGCATCTCGCGGCTCTACGCCGCGATCGTCGAAGGCACAGTGCCGCCTACGCTTAAAGTGATCGACGCGCCGATTGGGCGCGATCGTCATCATGCGGCGCGGAGAAGAGTCTCACCCGGCGGACAGTCCGCCGTGACTCGAATCCTCGGACGCGAAGCACTGCATGGCGGGAGCCTGGTGCATGTGCAGCTGGAGACCGGACGGACGCATCAGATTCGCGTCCATCTCAGCCATATGGGTCATCCCTTGTATGGGGATGCGCTATATGGCGGCCCGGTCTGGGCTTCCAGCGCTGCCGGCCGACATGCGCTCCATGGCGAGATGCTGTCTTTCCGCCACCCTTGGAGCGGTGAACAACTGGAAGTAAGCGATCCGTGGTCGGAGGATATGCTTCAGCTGCGGGAGCTGCTGTCTGAAGCGCCTTGACAGCTACGTTATAAACCTGAGAATCGTGGTATCAGCAAATGCTGGTATTACGGTTCTTTTTTTTATCTATTTTTTCGTAGGGTATATAATTTTCTGTTTTTTCAGAAAGAAGCATCTATCTATGTCCTAATAGCAAAAGCAGCATATAATACTTTGTTCATGCGGAGTAGTTCATCTATTGGCCGGCAGATAGGTTCGAATAGTCCCTGAATTTATGAAATTAATAGCATCCTGTCCGGTTAGTGCCACCAAAGTTGTCATGCCTTTCTGTTTGAAGCATATACATGTGGGGAGTAACATTTTGGGCTTATGCTCTGGGCCTGTCTCAGGGTTAGATTATGCCAAGAAGGAGGACATATCCCGTGTTTGATCAGTCCCACGGCTTGCGGTTTGATATTTATGAACGCATTCACCTATCGGAAGAGCTTCCGGGAATAGCTGAGCTGGAGGAGGTTGAACTACTTCCGGAAATCCAGGTGATTCAGCGGGAGGATCGTGCCGAGTTATATGGTCAGCTGTTGCTTACCGGACTCTACCGGAGTGAAGATGACCGAACACAACGTCTGGAGCATGCCATTCCCGTAGAAATCACTGTTCCGCTTACACGCGTCAGCTCGATTGAAGATATCGGGGTGGAGATCGAGAATTTTGATATTGATCTGCTCACGATGCGCACAGTGAATATAACAGGCGTATTATCACTGCGGGGAATCGGTGGTGCGGAGCCTCAACCACAACCGGCCTGGCAGCAGGAAGAGTACACAGTTGCCTATTCCCCTCTCAGTGATGACAGGGTAATCGAAGCATCTGCAGAGAACCAAGAACACGAAACTGATGCACTTTATGAAAATTCACAGTGGACCTTTGGTGAGGATGCATCGGAGGTTGCCGTAGAAGAACATGAGCATGCTGAAGCGAATGCAGGTGCATCAGAGCCCTCATTGGTCTCGAGTGGAGCTGGTCATTCGTCCCCTATAGTGAATTTCTCATCCGCTCATGAGAAGGACAAGGGCGCGAAAGCTCGGACGCATAGTCTGGATTCGCAAACAGAGGATTCCAAAGCAGGAATAGCGGATTACTGGTTTAAAGCTGAGTCACAGAATGAAGCTGAGGCCACCCAGCTGGATCAAGTTAGCCAGGCGAGTCAAGCGGATCAAGAGCAAGAAGCTGAATATACTTTTGCTTCAAGAGAAACCGCTGTTCCGGCAGCTAATGCTGATGCGGATCAAGATATTGCTGTATTCGCTTCGGAAAACGAGGCCAGTAATGAGCTTCATGCACAAGAAGAGAATGCTCAGCCGATCCACGAGAATACGAATGAAGTTCTTGTTTCTCAAGAGACTGTGCCACAGTCAGAGGAGAAGCAAGATCTTAAGATTGCGCTAGGAAGCAAGAAAGAAGCAGAGGCTCCAGTCAAAGAGCATCTCACCTTCTCTTCATTACTCAGTTCTAGTCGTTCTCGTAAAGAACAAGAGGCTCTCCTATCTGAAGGAAATGCATCGGCTGCAGCGATCATTCCAGAGGCCGGAAATAATACGGAGTGGAAGAGCAGATTCATTGCTGGAGCAGATGGCGCTAACCTATTCCGTAAGGTTCGCCTTTGCATCGTGCAGCGTGAAGAAACGCTGGATACAATCGCAGAGAAGTATCAGCTAAGTGCGCGGGAGCTGGGAATGTATAATCGATTGTCTGGGCAGAGTGTAGAAGAAGGGCAAGTATTGTACATTCCGTAATTGAATTACAATGCGTACTCATATGAATAGGTGAATCCCGATCTGATAGTAGATCGGGATTTTTGTCTAAATATAAGAATATATAAGTTTCACGTTATACATTATCCTTATATTTCTCGAATAAACGCTTACCGTCCGTAAAAGGACGTCGAAGGCGTTTATTCTTGTGTGACCGGAGAACGTTAGAATGTGGGGTATCTAACCAACGCAGAGTGATGAATCGAATGAAAATTCGACATATGCACGCTATAAGTCGAAATTCCGCTTAAAGTCCCGCTGTAGAAGCCTATTCAGGTTGACTAGGGATGACTCAAAATGTATTATGGAGTAAGCAATATCTAAGTAAAGACTGGGAACGGGAAGAGTAGGCGGTCAGCCCTTCAGAGAGCGGAATGCAAGTGCTGTGACATTCCGTAGGATACAGCCACCGAAGTCGCCCCGGAGTCGCCCTTCTGAGCTTGTCTTCATGGATATGAAAGATAAGTTAGGATGTGGCCGGTAGCAGCCGTTATCTGTACGAGTGTCGCGCTAAGCTTCTGAACCGCAAGGTAGAGAAGTGCAGGTTTATTTTTCATTGGCGCGAAACAAAGGTGGTACCGCGAAAGAATGGCCTTTCGTCCTTTGAGACGAGGGGTCTTTTTGTTTTTTAGAAACCAACTACAAGTAACCAAGTGGAGGTATCAGAGAATGGCTGACCAAAACAATCTAACAGCGGCAGAGTTGCCGAACTTGCAAGATACAGCGGCAGATGCTGCCGCTGCAAATGATTCTAAGAATGAAATGCCAACCACGTATGATCCGAAATCGGCAGAAACCAAGTGGTATTCCTATTGGACAGAGGGTGGATATTTCCGTGCAGGTGGGCGTCCAGATGCAAAAGCATACAGTATTGTAATCCCGCCGCCAAACGTAACGGGAATGCTGCACATTGGTCATGCGCTTGATTTTACGCTTCAGGATATCCTGATTCGTACAAAACGGATGCAAGGCTTCGACACGTTGTGGTTGCCAGGTACGGACCATGCCGGTATCGCAACGCAGACAAAGGTAGAGCAAAAGCTGCGTGAGCAGGGAATTTCTAGACATGATCTCGGCCGTGAGAAGTTCCTGGAGCAGGTGTGGGAGTGGAAAGATAAATATGCGAACACCATTCATGAGCAGTGGGCTAAGATGGGGCTTTCCCTTGACTATTCCCGCGAACGGTTTACCCTGGATGAAGGGTTGTCGAAAGCTGTACGCGAAGTATTCGTTAAGCTCTATAATAAAGGCTTGATCTACCGCGGCAAACGCATTATCAACTGGGACCCGGCGGCTCGTACAGCATTGTCGGATATCGAGGTTGAATATAAAGAAGTTAATGGTCACTTGTATCATTTGCGTTACCCACTCAAAGACGGTAGCGGATTTATTACAGTAGCGACCACGCGTCCGGAGACAATGCTGGGTGATACAGCGGTTGCTGTTCATCCGGAAGACGATCGTTATAAAGATCTGATCGGCAAAACATTGATCCTGCCGATTATCGGTCGTGAGATTCCGATTATCGCTGATGATTATGTAGACAAAGAGTTTGGTAGTGGTGCGGTTAAGATTACACCAGCTCATGACCCGAATGACTTCGAGATGGGTCAACGTCACAACTTACCGCAGATTAACGTAATGGATGAGAGCGGTACGATGAATGAAGAAGCAGGACCTTACCAAGGTCAAGACCGGAGTGTATGTCGTAAGGCTATCACTGCTGACCTGAAGGAGCAAGGTGTGCTGATCAATATCGAAGATCATGTGCATCAAGTAGGACACAGTGAACGCTCTGGAGCGGTTGTTGAGCCGTACTTGTCCACACAATGGTTTGTAAAGATGCAGCCACTGGCTGAAGCTGCCATCAATGCACAGAAGGATGGGAACGGGGTTAACTTTGTACCGGACCGTTTCGAGAGAACTTACCTGAACTGGATCGAGAACGTACGTGATTGGTGTATTTCCCGTCAGCTGTGGTGGGGACATCGTATTCCAGCATGGTATTCCGAGTCTACTGGTGAATTGGTTGTGGCAAATGACGAGGAAGAAGCGCGCCGGATCAGTGGTCTAACCGACTTGAAACAGGACGAAGATGTACTGGATACCTGGTTTAGCTCTAATCTGTGGCCTTTTGCCACACTAGGATGGCCAGATGAGAACAGTGCAGATTTCAAACGCTATTATCCGAACGATGTGCTCGTAACAGGCTACGATATTATTTATTTCTGGGTAGCGCGGATGATCTTCTCAGCTCTTGAATTTACCGGAGAAAAACCTTTCTCAGATGTATTGATGCATGGTTTGGTACGGGATTCCGAAGGTCAAAAAATGTCCAAATCACTCGGGAATGGCGTAGACCCCCTTGAAGTAATCGAGAAGTATGGCGCAGATGCAATGCGTTACATGATTTCTACCGGAAGTACAGCTGGACAGGATCTACGCTTCCGTTGGGAAAAGGTTGAGCAGGCGCGTAATTTCGCCAATAAGATCTGGAATGCATCACGCTTCGCGTTGATGAATTTGGAAGGCGTAAGCTTTGAAAATATTGACATTTCGGGTGAGCTAAGTACTGCTGATCGCTGGATTTTGCACCGTCTGAACGAAACTTCTCGTGAGATTACGCGTCTAATTGACTCGTACGAGTTCGGTGAGACCGGTCGCCAGCTGTACAACTTCATTTGGGACGATCTATGTGACTGGTATATTGAGTTCGCGAAGCTGTCACTTTACGGATCAGACGCCGCGGCCAAAGCGAAGACACAGTCTGTACTTGCCTATGTACTAGACCGCACAATGCGCTTGATTCATCCGTTTATGCCGTTTATTTCGGAAGAAATTTGGCAGCACCTTCCGCATGAAGGGGAGACGATTACGCTGGCTGCATGGCCGGAGTATGATGCTGCTCTGGAGAATCCGCAAGCCGTAGCGGAAATGAACCTGCTGATGGATGTAATCCGGGCCGTTCGTAATATCCGGGCTGAAGTGAATGTACCGATGAGCAAAAAGGTTGAATTGATCATCAAAGCGGGTAATGAAGAGACGCTGAGTATTATCACCCGTAACGACAACTACATTGGACGCTTCTGTAATACGTCTTCCTTCGAAGCTGGCCTGAATCCAGAAACGCCGGATAAGGTAATGTCCGCTGTAGTAACAGGAGCAGAACTGCTTCTGCCATTGTCGGGACTCATTGATATTGAACAAGAAATCGCTCGTCTGGAAAAAGAAGTGCAGACGCTGAACAGCGAAGTAGAACGCGTAGAGAAAAAGCTGAGCAATCAAGGCTTCGTGGCCAAAGCTCCTGCTAAAGTTATCGAAGAGGAACGGGCGAAGCAGGCAGATTATTCTGCTAAACGTGAGAAAGTACTTGCCCGCATCGCAGAGCTGAGAGGATAAGAGACATGGATGACCTAAATCGGGGCGGAAGTACCGCCCCTCTTGCGACATACACCGAAGCGGTTGATTGGATCAAGAGCCTAATCCCTTTTGGGATACGGCCAGGTTTAGATAGAATCGAGATGTTGATGGACAAGCTGGGAAATCCGCACCGTCGGCTGAAGTTTATTCATGTGGCGGGTACGAACGGCAAAGGTTCAACTTGTGCTTTTTTGACTAGTGCACTTATACAAAGCGGCTATTCAGTAGGCACCTTTACATCTCCGTATATTACAAAGTTCACGAACAGGTTCCAATATAATAATACGGACATCTCTGAAGAAACGCTTGTCGAGCTGGTTAACCAATTACGTCCACTAGTCCAAGAAATTTCGGAAACGGAGTTTGGCTCACCTACGATGTTCGAGGTAACTACAGCTGTGGCCATTCTATTTTTTGCGGGCGTCTCTTGTCCTGATGTTGTCGTATGGGAGACCGGGCTTGGGGGAAGGCTGGATGTAACGAACATCGTGACTCCGATTGTTTCTGTGATTACTAATGTTGGTCATGATCACATGGATATTTTGGGAGATACGCTAGAGAAGATTGCAATGGAGAAAGCCGGAATTATTAAGACGGGCGTACCTGTTGTTAGCTGCGTAACTCAGCCGGAAGTCGTAGCGGTTCTGAAAGAGAAAGCAGCGGCTTGCCGCTCTACTCTTTATCTTGCCGGAGAAGATTTTAGCTATGAGGCTAATGAAATCCGTGAGGATGTGCAGACTTTTCATTTTAAGGGTCCCTTTCGTTCGCTTGAACTTGGGATCGTAATGAAAGGCGAGCATCAGATTAGCAATGCGGCAGCTGCCATGATGGTACTTGAGGTTCTGCGTCAGTATATGGCCTTTATGCTTGAGGATGAAGATGTGCTTGAAGGTTTGCGCCACGCATTCTGGGCTGGAAGGCTGGAAGAGGTAAGCAAGTCTCCAAGGATTGTACTGGACGGAGCACATAATCCGGAAGGTGCGGAGAGTCTTGCAAAAAGTCTGCCTCAGCTCTATCAATACGGTAAATTAAATTTACTTATGGGAATGCTGTCAAATAAGCATCATGAATCCTACTTTAAGCATATACTGCCTATAGTGGATACGCTCATCCTGACCGAACCGGATTTCCAGAACAAAATGGACGCGGAGAATCTGCAAGTTATCGCAGAAAGTCTGCGGGAGAAATATGCCAAGGAAAACTTGGCGATCATAGTAGAACATAATTGGGGAAAAGCGCTGCAGCTACTGAAGTCGATTACAGCGGAGGATGACCTTGCCGTCGTATCTGGTACGCTGTATTTAATCTCTGACGTACGCGGTACACTTTTGCAGCAACCCGATACTGAAAAAGGCTGGTGACGACTGTTGGATACTACTGAACGTGTGCATTTTATAGGGATCGGCGGCTACGGAATGAGCGCGATTGCCCGGGTAATGCTAGAAATGGGATATACAGTTACGGGCTCCGATGTGGCTGCCCAAGAATTAACGGATAAATTGATTGCTAAAGGTGCCAAGATTTATATCGGGCATACAGCAGAACAAGTAAAAGGTGCGGATCTAGTCGTATACTCTACGGCTTTGTCTAGTGATAATGTGGAATGGGTGGAAGCTGAGCGTCTTAAGATTCCAATTCTGCATCGTTCGCAAATGTTAGCCCGTTTATTGAATGAACGTAAAGGGGTAGCCGTTGCTGGAGCACACGGGAAAACTACCACATCCTCCATGATTGCACTTGTGATGGAAGAGTGCGACGTTGATCCAACGTATATTATCGGTGGAGAGATTATGAATGTAGGTACGAATGCAAAGGCGGGACAAGGTGAGTTTGTAGTAGCGGAAGCGGATGAGAGTGATGGCTCTTTCCTGCACTATCACCCTTGGCTTGGGATCGTTACGAATGTTGAAGCGGATCACTTGGAAAATTACGACGGAGACTTTAACCGTCTTAAAGCTGCATACGTGCAGTTCATGAACCAAACGCGCGAAGATGGAACTGCTATAGTATGCGCTGATGACGAGAATGTGATCTCTCTTTTACCCGAAGTAACAGGTAAGGTGATTACTTATGGCATCAAGTCGAACACTGCAGATTATATTGCCACTGATATCGTTCTAGGCGATCGTCAGGTATCGTACACGATGAATCATAATGGAGAAGTGCTTGGACGGATTGAACTCTCTGTTCCCGGACAGTACAATCTTTATAATTCAATGGCAGCGGTAATCGCTTGTTTGAAATCAGGGATTTCTTTCGAGAAAATCGCTGAAGCGATTGTGAAATTCCATGGTGCGAAGCGCCGTTTTCAAGTGCTCGGAGAAGTCAATGACATTCTGGTCATTGATGATTATGCGCATCATCCTACAGAGATTCAGGCAACGATCAGTGCTGCCAAGGCAACAGGAAAACGGATTATTGCGGTATTCCAGCCTCAGCGCTATACACGTACTTTCTTCCTGTTAGATGCTTTCAGCCGTGCCTTTAGCGAAGCCGACGAAGTCATCATCACCGATATTTACTCTCCGGCTGGAGAGAAACAGATCGAAGGTGTTACTTCTGCGAAGCTGGTTGAGCTAATCGTTAAGAACAGTAATGCGGGCGCGAGACATCTGCCAACCAAAGAAGATGTTCTAGCTGATCTGACACCTCGTATTGCTCCAGGTGATCTGGTGATTACGATGGGCGCAGGCGATATCTGGAAGGTCGGATACGCACTGGCAGACGGGTTGAAGAAGAAGCATTAAGTTTACAAATTGAGGCTAATTCGAGGATATTTATATTCTCTATTCAATAGCACTTCCCCAAAATTTCGTTCAGATAATCCTTGTGTTTATCTGAAGGGAGTTTAGAGGGAAGTGTTTTTTTGGTATTGTTAACGTATTTACTGATATAGTTATAAAGTGCTATAGTGCTGTCAGAAGAGGATCGATTTTTCAACGTATATTTGGGATCCCCACAAAGTACCCGAGTACGCATCGAAGCAAAGCCGCACTTTGTGGGGATATTTTCGCATAGGTGGTGACGTATGAGCTCCCTGCTTGAAATTAGAACACTGATTTATTTGTTTATTTTCGGAAATTTATTTATATTACTGCTTATAACCAATTATCGAAGTACCGCTGTTAAAGATACAGCCTCCACCTTGTTCATCCGATCAAAGGAAGTGCAGCTACTCTTTTGGTGTTCGATTTTATTATGGGATTATCTCCCTCATGCGTTGTCCATTCCGCTTAGCAATGCTCTGATCCTTGGAGGGTGCTGTCTAGAAATTACAGCGTTACTGCTGATGATGGGAGTACTGGGGCCAAAAATAAAGCGATATTACATCATCCTTTCGGTATTGAGCATAATTAGTTTTAGTATCATCGCATTATTTTTTAATCATTCCAACTTGCGCATCGCTTGTACTTCACTTTGGTCTATACTATTTATAGTTTATCCAGC
The DNA here is from genome assembly GCF_038004585.1 of Paenibacillus sp. FSL R5-0475. Taxonomy (NCBI): domain Bacteria; kingdom Bacillati; phylum Bacillota; class Bacilli; order Caryophanales; family Paenibacillaceae; genus Paenibacillus; species Paenibacillus sp. FSL R5-0475. The sequence continues at coordinate 4,106,965 of NZ_JBBORK010000001.1, read as the reverse complement.
TTATCATCTAACTGTGAATAAAAAGGCTACCCCTCTTCAAAAAATATTAGGCGTATTATTTTATGTATTTGCAGCGATTATGCTGATGCGGGCGCTTGTTGCATTGATTTGGGAGCCCGAGATGAATGTGTTCTCAACAAATCTCACGCAATATTTGTATTATTTGGGGATGTATTTATTATTTATCGTAGGGGCTGCCGGTTATATTCTTCTCTCAAATGAGCATTCCTTCGTCAAACTAAAAAGAATAGCCAGTTATGATGATTTGACGGGGATCCTAAACCGTGGAGCATTTCTTCAGGAAGCGGAGATAAAGCTTGAAAAGGCATTTCGAGCGCAGGAGTACTTCTCATTTTTGCTATTGGATTTGGATTATTTTAAACAGGTCAACGATACTTATGGTCATGATACCGGTGACATTGTGCTGGAAGAGTTCGCATCGACGATTAAAGATAATCTCGGAAATGGCGATTTGTTTGGCAGACTAGGGGGCGAGGAATTCGCAGTCATACTCTGTGGGGTAGATGAGCAGAGCTGCGACCAGAAAGCTGAAGCGCTTCGTGAGGCGATAATGAATACTTCCACTAATAAGGTTCAACAGGGGTACACAGTTAGTATAGGTGTAATTACGATCATGCCAGATCAGGAGATTTCGATAAATAAGTTGTACAAGCTAAGCGACAAGGCATTATATCAGGCCAAACAAGAGGGAAGAAATAGAGTCATCAGATACCGATATGTATACTGAGAGTCAGGAATACTAGGGGAGGTGAACTTCACTTATATGCATCTGGATCTCCAGACACTGCTGGTGTGTCTCTTTTTGTGGCAATCGTTCACGGTGCTGCTTATCGTGGTGTATCGTTTGCGTTATCCGCAGGAACAGACTTCTTCATTGTTTATCACAGCAAAATATTTGCAACTAGCAGCCTTGATCCTCTTATTACTGAAGGATTTTATAGATACACCACTTAGTCTACCGATCATAGCACTTCTTGCTTTGGCTGGAGGCACGCTCGAAAGCTTGGCGCTTCTAATGCTTCTCAGAGTATTCGGGAGCAAAGTGGAGAGATATTATTCTATATTATTCGGAGTATCCATTCTAGTTGTGGTGCTTATGTATTTGTTGATGCCAAAGGATCCTCTCGTTATTCCAGTCGCTTGTCTGGCTGGAGTTCTGATTATAGCCTATCCTGCTTATATACTATGTCTGAAGGTCATGGAGACTTCGCTACAAATAATAATGGGACTGCTATATTGTCTTGTCATCTTGTCGTTGGCGGGGAGAGCCTTAGAACCGCTGTATTCCGTATTAGGAATCAATACACAAGTTGCACAATTTCTTTATTTGTTTTTTTATCTCGGGATTTATTTGTATATGTTTCTAGGAACCGCGGGAATTATGCTGCTTTATAGAGAAGATTCCTTTGCAGAAATGGAGCGGGTAGCAACTTATGATGAGTTGACCGGTATTTTGAATCGCAGGTCGTTCGTTTTGCGAGCTCGGCCTTTAATAGCTGCTTCAGCGATGAAGAAACTGCCCTATTCTTTTTTACTGCTGGATGTCGATCACTTTAAGAGCATAAATGATAATTACGGCCATAATACAGGTGACCAAGTACTAACTGATTTGGCGTCTAAAATAGAGCAACAGCTTGGTCATGGTGATCTGATCGGAAGATTTGGGGGAGAAGAGTTCGCAGTGCTCCTGCACAGAGCCGATGAGAAGAGTAGTGATGTTATTGCTGAAGGAATGCGCACAGCTGTTATAGGTTCAATGATTCATGGCGTACCGCTGCACTACACGATAAGTATTGGAGTCATTACGATAGAATCGGGTGAACGTTTTTCTCTAAATAATCTCTACAAACTTTGTGATAATGCATTGTATCAAGCTAAGAAAAAGGGTCGGAACTGCGTTGTTAGAAGCTATGAAATATAAAAGTGTCTTCCTTTCGTCATTAGATGAGGAAGACACTTTTTTGTTTGCATAGGGAATAGTTCAGAATACCTAACGAATATAAAATTTTGGAATAGAAAATTCATGTTCGTGTATTACTGGAAAAGTAGTTTTTTTGCTTGAATCTTCAAAAAAATAGCGATATATATAGGTTTATCGCAATGATTTTCGAATAAAGCATGAAAATATATAAAAATTTTAAAGGTTTCCCTATAAATCGACAAAAATTTTATGTGAAATGAGTTACTATTGAACTGCATCTAAAGTTGCAGTGATAAGTAGAGAGGATTTATATAAAAAATTCAAGGAGCCAGAGTCATGCGAGAAAGAATGCTGTTCCTTTCAGCACAGAATCAAAGCGCAGAGGATCTAGAAGGAGAAATGAGAACAGGGAGTATTCTCGAGATTTTGCTAGGGAAATTTGATATTGATTTGCTGACGTATGCCAGTACGCACAAGGATATGTCTACAAATGATGGAACTGCACTAACGGTTCATTACATTAACGGGTGCATTACCTCGTGGAGATCTATGCTGCGTCCCTTACATATATTACGGAATTTCACTAATCGGAGTCATGCGGAGAAAGACATGAAGAGTACCATCGTGGAGCTTTGTAGATCGAATAATTACAGACATGTATTTATATCGCATAGCTTGCTGGGAAATTGCATTGATATGGTTCGTAATCTGCTTCCTGAGGCCAGTGTTATTACAGATACGTATCGTTTTGAGAGCGGGCTTGCCGTTGGAAAAGAAATTGGGAAGCCGAGCAGCAGTAATCCTTATTATAAACTAAATGAGGCTTTGGTTCGGCGGAATAAGCGGAGACTAATGAATAAAACGGGTGTACTCTTGGCAACCTCGGAATGGGATGCCCTTTCATTCAAATCTCTATCCTTTGCGGATGCCCGTAAAGTTCATGTTGTTCCTCATTTCATAAAAATGAATGAATACGACGCTTTTACTGAGCCTGTTGCAAAAGAAAATTCAATGGTTCTGCACTGGAATATGAACACCAGACAGGGGATTAAGGCTGCCCAAAACTTCTTTAAGAAAAGCTACCCTTTGATTAAAGAACAAGTGCCTGATATCAAGTGTTACATCACCAGTCATGAGGTTCATACGGATGTATTGTCGCTTGTAAAGGATGATGTATCAGTTATTATCACCGGACCTTTGAAACCGTCTGCTGATTATATACGTCGTGCTAAAGCGGTTCTTGTGCCTATCCTTGAAGGTTGTGAAGTCTCCAGAAATATTCTGGAATCATGGGCACTCAAAACGCCGGTGGTTACAAGTTCTATAGTATGCGAGCGATTGAACTGTGAGCATAACCGTAATATTTTGCTTGCTAATACCTCAGTTGATGTTGTTGCTAGCGTAATAACGTTGTTAAAGAATCCTGAGATGGCAACGATTATTGCTGATCGGGCGCATCGCACATTGTTGAAGGATTACGAAGTGAATTATGTGAAGAATAAGATTCTTAGTCTTGTGTAAATGGTACGCCCGAGAAGGCTCTGCCTACAGTATTTAAAAAAACCGCGAGGACGTTTTAAGGTCCTACGCGGTTTTTTCATTTTTGTATGATTTTACAGCAGGTTGCGGCGTAATTCTTCTGGAGATTTCGGAGACAACATTCCAAGTGGAATATCGAATACTGTACGCGCTCCACTCTGTCCTTCTTGACTCATACGCTGAGCGGCTCTGGCATAGGCCACGAGAACACTAGCTGTAAATTCTGGATTGCTCTCCAGCTTCAGGCCGAATTCAACAATCTGCTTCGTACCTTCCCCTGTTACACCACTGCGAATAACAAACCCGCCGTGCGGAATTCCGCTATGCTGAGCTGCCAATTCTTCTTCAGTGATGAAAGTAACCGTAGTATCATAATCTGCAAAATAGTTCGGCATATTCACGATTTCTGCACGAATGCGTTCTTGATCTGCCCCTGCCTCAGCCACTACAAAACACTCTCTAAGGTGTTTTTGGCGAGTGGTAAGCTCTGGTGTTTCACCAGCGCGAATGGCCTCAATAACCTCTTGTACTGGAACGGTATATTGTACACCAGCTTTAACTCCATCTACTCTGCGGATCGCATCGGAGTGGCCTTGGCTAACGCCTTTGCCCCAGAAGGTGTATTCTTTACCTTGTGGAAGAATAGCTTCAGCGAGCAGACGATTCATTGAGAATAAGCCTGGATCCCAACCAGTAGAAATTACGCTGAGTGTTCCACCTTGTTTAGCTGCGGCGTCAACGGTCTCGTAGAACTCGGGGATTTTGGCATGAGTATCAAAGCTGTCCACGGTATTAAACATCCGGGCAATGGCTGGTGTTTGTTCTGGCAGATCGGTAGCCGATCCTCCGCATAGAATCATAACATCCACTTTACCCTTATATTGTTCGACGGCAGAGATGTGTTCGAACTTCACACCGGCTTCTCCGGCTTCCAGTTGTCCAGGTTCTCTGCGCGTAAAGATCGCAACTAGCTCGATATCTTCACTTTGGTTGATAGCCTTACGTACACCTTTTCCTAAATTTCCGTAGCCTACAATAGCTGCTTGAATTTTTTGTTTCAGAAGAAGCCCTCCTAATCAGTAGTGAACTAAAGCATCATTTCTAGCTTACCTAGTATAGTGTACACTTTTAGCTCTTTTTATATAGTATATAAAAGGTACATGTAATGTAAACTGAATCTGCATAATCTTTCATAATTCCTATGGCTTAAAAATAGCATATCTCTCTATTGTCTATCATATATTTACTTATAGATTAGATGAGGTGAGGTGTAACTGTTGAATAACGGAAGAATGACATTCCGATTTGACGTGAACAAGGACGAGCCTAAACCAAAGCCTAAAGTGGTGGAGCGCTGGTCAAATGGCGGATTGGGGACAGCTGAAGAGTACGCTGAGGGACTGCGTCAAGAGGTAGGTCCAGCACAGCAAACATGGCTTTATGAGCCTGATTTTCGTTCCACGCATGAGGCACCACCGGAAGATTCCTATGACTATTACTCGGGTACTGTAGATCCACGCCAGGAAGAATGGGACGAACAGGATAAGGATTTTAGATATACACAGCAATCGTATCTTCTGTCAGATATGGTTTCGGATAGCAGGGATAAATTAGAGAATGTATCCTCTGGCAGTTACGGAGGCTCTTATCATACTCGACGTCCTTCGTATTGGTGGAAATTGGCTCTTTCTGTTACGGGAGCCATCGGCACAGGGGTACTGCTTGGTTATGCTGCACTTTCTTTCTTTTACGGAGGGAATATGGACAGCAGCTCTGGAAATGGGACAGCAGACATGGCGGCTACTTCAGTGCAGTCCAGTGGAGCTAAAGATCCGGCAGGTGTAGGTACATCAGGATTACCAGTGACGGGTACTGAAAATGCAGGGAAGAACACCATCCCAGTTCAAGTAGCTGCGCAAAGCTATTATCTGCTGCAGTACGGAGTATTCAGTACACCTGCAGGCGCTGAAGAGGCTCGCCAGGAGTTGCTAACTGCAGGATTGGCTGCGGGTATGGATCCTGCAGACGGCAATCGTGTGTATGCTGGAATATCATCCGACCGTGAACAGGCCAAGCTACTTAGCAGCGGACTAAAGAATCAGGGTATTGAACTGTATGTGAGAGAGGTGGCACTTCCCGGGGCTGAACAGCTTGTCTATACCGGTAATGCAGAGGAAGTGAAGAACTATTTCTCCGTGAGTGGGCAGCTGCTCAGTGAACTAAGCAGTCAATCTGCTTCTTTACTTAGCGCTGGCCAAACTAGTACGACAGCAAATACCCCCGCTATGAGTGATCTCCATCTGCAATGGAGTGAAGCAGTAAAAGTGCTGGAACAAGGCGTATCTCCTGAAGCCAAAAGCATTTGCGCAGCGTTAGAGAAATCAATGAGCCAAGGGATATCAGCCTGGAGTGAATATAACAAGAACAAGGCTCAGGGTCTACTTTGGGAAGTGCAAGAATCGATGCTGAGCTTTTTGACTAGCCAGAAACAGCTGCTAACTGCAATGAATTAACTGATAGATTGTTGACATTAAAGACAGCAAGCCTCCAGATGTGGGGGCTTGCTGTTTTGGCGCGAAAGAGGAAATTATCCCTATATAACTTAAACTATAATTGATACGGAGGATGGTATCGCTCCGCAACTTTTAGTGCAAATGGTGGTAAACATTACCGTAAGGGATTTTACGTTTGTATTGATCACAATTTCACCGTATAATAATTAGGGTGTCAAAAAATGGCGAGGGAAGACTGAGATGAAGAAGAAAAATGTAGGAACACTGCTGTTATTTCTAATTCTAGGCTGGCTGGCTGGAGCCTGGATCGCCAAGCTACTGCAGCCGGTAAAGGCTCTTTCTTTTCTAACAACATCGACTGTGCTTAAGTGGTCTCCGCGAGCCGATTTGGACATTATAACCTATGACATCACTATTCATTTGAAATTGTGCATGCTAAGTCTCGTCGGTATTATTACAGCTGTATGGCTGTACCGAAGACTGTAACTCTCGTTACTGATCAAGAAGGGACGTTTACAACGTGGACAACTCACAACACATTATTTTAGCCTCAGGTTCACCGCGTCGACGAGAGCTTTTGTCTTTACTGGGCTTGCCTTTTGAGGTCATTACCAGCGAAGCTGACGAAAGCACACCACCGGACTTTACGCCGGAGCAAATCGTGCGGAGTTTGGCTCTGCGAAAAGCAGAGGCTGTAGTGGCTGCAGCAGGAGAGCGTAACGCAGTAATTATTGGTAGTGATACGATTGTTGTACTAGATAACACTGTGCTAGGCAAACCGGTGGACGAGCTGGACAGTAAATCGATGCTTACCAGACTTCAGGGCCGGAATCATAAGGTATACACGGGTGTAGCCTGTATTGGACTTCCGCATGGAAAGACTATAGTGGAGCACCGTGTTACTTCCGTAACGATGAGAGCAATGACGGAGGATGAAATTATTGCTTATATTGCTACGGGAGAGCCCGCTGATAAGGCTGGCTCTTATGCGATACAAGGGCTTGGCTCCACCTTGGTGGAACGAATTGAAGGCTGTTATTTCAATGTTGTCGGATTGCCGCTGTCGCTTCTTGGCGAAATGCTGTCCGAGTTCGGTATAACTGTATTGAACCGGTAGGAAGCTTGGGAAAGAGGGATAGGGATGGAGTCGCAATCAGTAATGCTGCGGGACCTCCCCCATGAAGAACGACCAAGAGAGCGCATGATGCATTATGGGGCGGAATCATTAAGTCAAGCGGAGTTGTTAGCCATTCTGCTGCGTACGGGAACACGCCGTGAATCGGCTATTCATATTGCACAGCAGATGCTGGGGAAAATCGGTGGCCTGCGTGGGCTAGTTGACCTTAGCATCGAAGAACTGACCGAAATCAAAGGTATCGGCCCTGCCAAGGCCGTGCAACTAAAAGCAGGCATCGAACTTGGAAGGCGCCTTGCGAACTCCAGGTTTAACATGCCAGTCATTATCCGTTGTCCTGAGGACGCTGCGGAGATACTGACTGAGCAATTGCGTTATCTGCAGAAGGAGCATTTTGTCTGCTTGTTTCTGAATACGAAGAATCATGTGATAGGACAAGAAACGTTGTCTATGGGCAGTCTTAATGCTTCGATTGTTCATCCTCGTGAGGTATTCCGAGCAGCTATAAAATGTAGTAGTGCCTCTATCATATGCGCACATAATCATCCTAGTGGTGATCCAACGCCTAGTCCTGAGGATATCTCCTTGACCTCAAGACTGCTTCAGGCAGGCGAGATTGTCGGGATTGACGTGTTAGATCATCTAATTATCGGTGATAGCAGCTTTGTAAGCTTGAAAGAAAAAGGACACATGTAATATAAATGTGAAGATTTACTTAGGAAAAGGAGAATTAGCATGTTGGGTAGTTTTACGAAAGATTTAGGAATTGACTTGGGGACAGCGAATACGCTTGTCTATGTACGCGGTAAGGGGATCGTTGTAAGAGAGCCTTCCGTTGTAGCCATTAACACTGACACTAAGACGATTGAAGCCGTGGGTGAATCCGCTAAAAAGATGATCGGTCGTACACCGGGAAACATTCGTGCGATCCGTCCGATGAAGGATGGCGTTATCGCTGATTTTGACACAACGGCTACGATGATAAAATATTTTATTCGTCAAGCACAGAAACAACGTTCTATGTTCCAACGTCACCCTAATGTAATGGTCTGCGTACCATCCGGCATTACTGCTGTAGAGCAACGTGCCGTAGAAGATGCTACTAGACAAGCTGGTGCTCGCGAAGCTTACATTATCGAGGAACCTTTTGCTGCAGCGATTGGTGCAGATCTACCGGTATGGGAGCCAACAGGAAGTATGGTTGTTGATATCGGCGGAGGTACTACTGAAGTTGCTGTAATTTCACTCGGCGGTATTGTTACTAGTCGTTCCGTACGTGTTGCGGGTGATGAAGCGGATGAGTCCATCATTCAGTACATCAAACGTCAGTACAATCTGATGATTGGTGAACGTACTTCGGAACAGCTTAAAATGGACGTAGGTTCTGCTTTGCCACTTGAGAAAGCTGAGACTATGGAAATTCGCGGACGCGATCTCGTTACAGGCCTGCCAAAGACGCTTACAATTACTTCTGATGAGATCTGTGAAGCATTGTCCGATACAGTGAGTTCTATTATTGAAGCTGTTAAAGTAACTTTGGAAAAATGTCCACCGGAGCTCGCAGCAGATATTATGGATCGCGGGATTGTCTTGACAGGTGGAGGCGCCTTGCTTCGTAACTTGGATAAACTGCTTGCGCGTGAAACTGGAATGCCAGTTATTGTCGCTGAGAACCCTTTGGATTGTGTAGCGATTGGAACAGGAAAGGCGCTTGATAATATCCATTTGTTCAAGAGTCGCAGCAGTTCCAGTCTTCGCTCTAAGAGATAAGCCTATGTATTGCCACTTGTGTACGTCAACCCCTGTTATGGGAGAAATACTGTTGTTAGAGGGTGTTGAAACTGTTTAAACTCTTAAGCAATAAACGTCTGTTTATTCTGTTGATTACACTGGTGCTGTTCATTGTGGTGATGGGCTTCAGCTTGGCATCAAGGAGTTCCTTGTCCTGGCCGGAGAACTTTCTTAGAGATACTACTGGTTTCGTGCAAAAAATGTTCTACAAGCCCGCTGGATATGTAGCGGGCTTGTTTGAAGATATCGGAAATCTGAAAGATCTTTCTAAGGAAAATGAGCAGCTGAAGATTCTAGCCGCCCAATATGCACGTGATAAAGCGCAATACAATTTCATTCAGGTAGAAAATGAGCAGTTAAAGGAACAGTTGAAGTTCACGAAAGCTCAGGAGGAATTGTATAAATATCAATATCATATTGCGCAGGTGGTTAGTCAGACAACAGAACCAAGCAATAGTACGATTGTAATCGATTTAGGTGCTAAAGATGGCGTTCGACCAAATATGTCTGTGATTTCGGTGGATGGTTTGGTGGGTGTTATTAGTCAAGTCAGCAATTTCACCTCTACGGTGAAGCTGATGACCATGATGGATACGAATGACCCTAATTCTCAGCCGCCAATTGCGGCAACCGCTATTAACAAAGAGGGCAAAACCTTTGGTATGATTGAAAGCTATGATCCGAAGACAAACAAGTTATTGATGAACAAGATCCCGCCAGGTGATCCTATTGCGCCGAAGGATGTTATCGTTTCTTCTGGTATTGGGGGATTGTATCCGCGAGGATTGACCATCGGTACCGTTGAAAGCGTTGAGGTTGGTGAATTTGGATTAACCTCCACAGCAGTGATTAAGCCTTCAGCAGAATTTCAAGACTGGAAGCAGCTGATTGTTGTTTTTACGGAGGAGCGTGCTGAATAGTGAATATGCGCAGATCTGTTCTTGTTCTGTTACTGTTCCTCTTGTTCATTCTGGAGGGAACCATTCTGCCTTGGCTGATTCCAGATGTATGGCAGATGCGAATTATTCCGAATCTAGTGTTCGTTGTGCTATTGTTCGTGGCTGTATATCATCATCGTCATACAGCGCTTATACTGGGCCTAACTTTCGGACTATTACATGATGTCGTTTTTTATGGCAGAATTCTAGGAGCACATTCTTTTGCGATGGGTCTGTCGGCTTATTTAATCGGCCTTCTGTTTCAGATTCCGCGTGCGCCACTGCCTCTTATGATGACTGTGATTCTGCTCGGAAGCTTGCTAGAGGATAGTGTGTTATTTGGTATTTATAGTGTATTCAATCTCAATCAGGAGCCTTATAGCTGGGCTATTTTGAATCATATGCTACCAACGATGCTCTTTCATTTTGCTATTGCTCTGATCCTCTACATACCGTTACGACGCCAGCTTGAGCTGATCAAGAAAGAGAAGAGTACGGAAGAAGCGGCATAAAGAAGCTTCTATTTTCTTTCTTAATAAAGCAGGAATTTAAGGGGCCCGGCACGAATGAATGAGGATAGGGGGCCAGGCATATGACAGTAAAATCCAAGCATGTAAGGATTAAGGGCATCAAGGATGGCCTGATATTCCTGCTAGACGACAAGTGTCCCTTCGAAGATCTTCTGAGCGAGCTTCGCTATAAGCTGGAGCACAGCCATCAAAATATTTTGACTGGACCGATTGTCCATGTAGATATTAAACTGGGCAATCGTCCCGTAACTGAGGAAGATAAGGAAGCTGTGCTGGAGATTCTGAAGGGACAGGGAAATCTACTGATTCGTTCCATAGAGGCGCTTCCAGTGCCCGGCAGTGAGGATAATGACGCGTTGTTTCTTATGAGCGGGATTCTTCGTTCCGGTCAGGTGCTGCACCATGATGGAAATCTTTTATATCTGGGGGATGTGAACCCAGGAGGAACTATTACCTGTTCAGGCGATATCTATATTCTAGGATCACTTAGAGGTATGGCGCATGCTGGAGTAGATGGAAATGAAGAGGCGATTATCGCTGCTTCATTAATGTCTCCGACACAACTGCGAATTGCTGATATTATCAGTCGTCCTCCCGATGAGTGGGAAACCCGAGAAAGCAGTATGGAGTTTGCATATTTAACGAACGGAGCTATGCAAATCGATAAAATTCATAATCTAGTCAAAGTACGTCAGGATTTAAATGTGTTTAAAGGGGTGTAGCCTCCATGGGAGAAGCGATAGTCGTAACCTCGGGCAAAGGCGGAGTTGGTAAAACAACCACAACAGCCAATATTGGAACCGCACTTGCACTGCAGGGTAAAAAAGTATGTCTCGTCGATACCGACATTGGACTGCGTAATCTGGATGTAGTAATGGGGCTTGAGAATCGTATTATTTATGATCTTGTGGATGTAGCGGAGGGTCGTTGTCGCCTAAATCAAGCACTCGTTAAAGACAAACGCTTTGATGAGTTGTATATGTTGCCCGCAGCTCAAACGAAGGATAAAACGTCCGTCACTCCTGAACAAGTAAAAGATATTATTCTCGAACTGAAGAAGGAATATGAATATATTTTGATTGATTGTCCAGCAGGGATTGAACATGGCTTCCGCAATGCGATTGCCGGTGCGGATAAAGCGATCGTGGTTACCACACCAGAGCATGCTGCTGTGCGGGATGCGGATCGTATTATCGGACTGCTTGAGCAGTCACATGTGGAATCGCCAAAGCTGGTGGTAAATCGTATTCGCCCAGGTCTTGTGAAGTCTGGGGATATGCTTGATATTGAGGATATTTTACAGGTGTTGAATATTGATCTTATCGGAATTGTTCCGGATGATGAACTGGTCATTAAGGCCGCAAATAGTGGAGAGCCTACAGTTATGAATCCCGATTCGTCAGCAGCTATTGCCTACCGCAATATTGCTCGTAGAATTTTAGGTGATGCTGTGCCGCTAATGCAGCTTGATCGGAAACCGGGAGCATTTAAGAAGTTCAAGAAATTTTTCGGTATGGCTTAATTCTGCACCAAGCAATCTTACTATAGAAGCATTAACGGTCCCACCACTAGAGAAATCTATGGGTGGGATTTATTTATTTAGTGGTATTTAAGTGCTCCACCTTGGGTGGGCTTGTTCTAAAGAGACTTCCGTGCTTCATAAAATGGAAGTAAAACAAGCCCGTCCGGAGGGATAAACATGGATCTCAAATCAGATATCAAGAATCGCCGCAAGGAGCGTATTCGTAGTTTGCTGGAGGAAATCCCGAATATAGAAACAGCAGAGGTGCCTCCGTTATTCGTTATGCCCGAAAAGAGTACGAGCTTCAAGGAGTGGGGTACGGGGTTTAAGAAAAATGAGGAGCAATCATCTATAGAGCCTGATCCGGAAGTAATGTGGAAAGAGAGACGGGGGGGCTGGGAGGAACCAGGAGGAGGAGGTTCTAAATTTTCTTCCGGTTTTATTCGACGGGTTATAGCCAGTGTGCTTGTGTTTGGAGCGGTGTGGGGAGCTTTTGCAGTTCACCAGCCATGGTCCTATAAAGTCCAAGCCTTTATTAGTGACGCCTTGAGTAATGACATGGATTTCACAGCAGTGCGGGTCTGGTATGAGGAGAATTTTAATGGTGCACCGGCGTTCATCCCGATATTTGGTGACAAAGACGAACCTGCTCAAAAGGCAGCAGCTCAACATGAGCTTAGTGCTCCGGTAGCTGGAAGTATTGTGGAGCCCTTTGCCTCCACGCTAAAAGGTGTAGAAATTATGCCTCAAATCGATTCAACCTCAAATGTGACGGTGAAGAGTATAGACATGGGACGTGTTCTTTCCATCTCTAAAGAATTGGACGGTGGCATTCGAATTGCGGTTCAACATTCTGGAGGAATTACAGCAGAATACGGACATTTAAATGGCACTAAGCTGGAGATTGATGACTGGATTCAGAGTGGAGATGAACTCGGTTGGATGCTGGAGAAAGAGGGCTCCTCAGCTCCAACGCTATTCTTTGCAGTGATGAAAGACAAGACTTATATTGATCCTACAGAAGTGGTATCGTTTGATTAGGATCTTAGGGATCGATCTGTCACTACATCCATTGTTCGTAATCATTATGTTGTTCTCTGTACTCACAGGACAATTTCTGGAGTTGCTAACTTTATTTACGATCGTCCTCATTCATGAAATAGGACATGTAGTGGCTGCCCTTTTAGTTGGTGTTACAGTCAAATCGGTTCAGCTTCTTCCGTTTGGCGGAGTTGCGGTTATTGAGGATCATGGGCGGCTCACCGCTAGTCGTGAGATTGGTATTGCACTTGCCGGTCCGCTGCAAAATGGAATCATGATTGTTATGGCTCTTGGGCTTCAGCAAGCAGGTTATGGTAATCAGGAATTTTTAATCTATTTTATAAATGCTAATGCCATTATTGCGCTCTTTAATCTTTTGCCTGTTCTGCCACTTGACGGAGGCAAAGTACTTCAGGCTACAGTTAGTTTATTTCTTCCTTATTACTATACTTTGCTATGGAGCGGACGAGTGAGTGTTGCTGCAAGCATTTTTGTGATTGTTTATGCGCTATTGCCTCTTGGAGCAGGTGGAGGCTTGAGGCTGAACATGGTTATGATCGGTGCTTTTTTATTGTATTCAAATCTCACGGATCATCGGAATTTACCGTACCGATTTGTTGCTTTTTTGATGAATAGGGAGGCGGTTTATGAGTATCATTTGCGGACAGGAAGTGTGGCTCGTCCAATTGTTGCCTTATCTGCGAAACCTTTAGATGCTATATTGCGTCTATTTAAACGTAATCAATATCATTTTATCTATGTATTAAACGGCGAAGGAAATGTTGTTGCTGTTGTGCCGGAACAGCGCTTAATATCTACCTACTTCGGAATGTAGTGTATTTATGCAGAGCGTGAGAAGGGATGAATGAATGAACGAAACCAGAGGTGAAGCCATGAAACAGATGATCGTTCACTGCACGCAGCACATTACCCGAATGGCTCTTCTGGAGAACGGAAGGCTTGTGGAGTACGCGGCTGAACGCGATCAGCAGCAAGGGCTGGTCGGAAGTTATTATAAAGGCCGTGTGATTAACGTACTTCCAGGTATGCAGGCTGCTTTTGTTGACATTGGACAGAAGAAGAATGCTTTTTTATATGTTGATGATGTATTGCACCCTCATTTGGATAGACAGCCGGATGTGAAGCCTTCTATCGAGACGCTTTTGCAGCCGGGTCAGGATATTGTTGTACAAGTAAGAAAAGAGCCTAGTGGCGGCAAAGGTGCGCGTGTAACGACCCATTATACATTGCCCGGTCGCTGGATGGTGTACATGCCTTTTGCCGATTATGTTGGGGTATCCAAAAAAATAAGTCGCGATGCAGAACGTAGCCGGCTCAAAGGAATTGGTGAGCGTCTGCGAATGAAAGAAGAGGGGGTTATTATGCGGACCGTCTCTCAGGATGAGCCGCATGAAGCAGTGGAGGGTGATCTTTCATTTTTACGTGCGCAATGGGATAACATTACACGTCGGGCACAAACTGCAGAAGCCCCAGCTCTACTTCATCGTGATCTTAGTATTGTTCAGCGCTTTATAAGAGATGCGTTTAATCCACAGCGTGATCAGCTGATTATAGATTCTCCAGTTGCAGTTAAAGAAGCCAAGGCATTTCTGGATGACATGGCACCTGATGGGTACAAGCCTGTGAGTTTATATAATGGACCGGAGTCCATTTTTACAGCTTATGGGGTTCAGGAACAGTTGCACAAGAGCTTCAGTCGCAAGATCACGCTGGAGGGCGGAGCGACAATGATCTGGGATGAGACGGAGGCGCTCACCGTTATTGACGTGAACACCGCGCAATACATTGGAGGAGCATCCCTTGAAGAGACGGTGACGAATACTAATTTGCTTGCAGCAGAGGAGATTGGTCGTCTGATCCGTTTGCGAGATACCGGCGGAATTATTATTGTTGATTTTATTGATATGGAAGAAGAAATACACCGTAAAATGGTTACCGAGCGGCTGGAGAAAGTGATCTGCAAGGATCGAACCAAAACCCATATTCTCGGTTGGACAAGACTTGGACTCCTCGAGATGACCCGGAAGAAGGCAAGACATGATTCAGCCAGCTTCGCACCTATCCTTTGTCAGTGCTGCGGAGGGACTGGGAAAGTTGGAGAATGGATGGAATGAGTTGACGATGGGCGATAAGTATGATAATATCTTCAAGTATGTGTTTGATTGATTCGGTCCTGCACATGCTGTAACCGCTCCGATCGGGTACATAAGTGCAGTTTCCACGGGGATCTGCCACCTAGACTAGGCGAGTCTGAGACATGAGGAGGTGCAAGTAAAATGTATGCAATTATCGAAACTGGCGGTAAACAATACAAAGTCCAAGAGGGCGATGTTTTGTTCATTGAGAAGTTGGAAGCTGAAGACGGCGCAAGTGTAACTTTTGACCGTGTATTGGCTGTTTCTAACGAAGGTGGTCTGACTGCAGGAACTCCGCTCGTAAGCGGCGCGTCTGTAACAGCTAAAGTCGAGAAACATGGTAAAGGCGCTAAGGTTGTAGTTTACAAATACAAACCTAAGAAGAACTACCACAAGAAACAAGGCCATCGTCAACCGTACACGAAAGTAACTATCGAGAAGATTCAAGCGTAAGAAGGTGCGTGAATGATTAACGTACGGATTACACGATCTTCGGATCTAGGAACTATCGTTGGCTTTGAGGTAAAAGGGCACGCGGGTTATGCAAAGCGTGGCGAAGATATCGTATGTGCCGGTGTTTCGGCCGTAACGGTTGGAACCGTCAATTCGATTGAGACTTTGACCGGAATCTCCATGGATACATCCATGAAGAACGGATTCCTAAGTGGAACATTAGGTTCCATTGATGATTTCGATACTTCCGCGAAGGTGCAATTGCTGCTTGAATCCATGGTCGTGATGCTAAATGATATCGCAGAATCATACGGAAAGTATCTTCAAATAGAGCAAGTAAATATTTAAAGAAGGAGGTTGACAACATGTTGAAATTGAATCTTCAATTGTTCGCATCGAAAAAAGGTGTAGGTTCCACAAAAAACGGACGGGATTCCCATTCCAAACGTCTTGGCGTGAAACGTGCTGACGGTCAAGCAGTAACCGGCGGTAACATCTTGGTTCGTCAACGCGGAACAAAAATTCACCCAGGCACTAACGTAGGCATCGGTAAAGATGATACGTTGTTCGCATTGGTGGATGGCGTAGTGAAGTTCGAACGTTGGGGCCGCGATCGCAAAAAAGTGAGCGTATACCCAGTTGATGTCGCTCCGGTAGCAGCGGCACTGGAAGCGTAAGCTTACGGAACCATATTTGCATGTAGAAGCCTCCGGCATGAGTGCCGGAGGCTTTTTTGTAGAATATTCAGAAGCGTTTGTGTATACCTTTGAGCACTTTAGAAATGTAGACCTTCAGAGTTTTAAGAAAACATAAACATCCTTAGACATATGTGAAATCTCACGGTTATCTCTGGTGAACTACAGGGAACTGCTGTGTTATACTAGGAAATGGTAATTGATGAGGGTAATAATCTAAACGAAGTCATGAATTTTGCGAACTGAGGGACGGGGAGAAAGAATGAAATCCTGGAAAAGTGCAATCTGGGCAGTCATGTTATCCGTAATGCTTCCTTTAGGACTCGTGTATTGGCATACCTCCCTTTTGACGTGTCTGTTGCTTGGAATTTGGGTAGCAGCAACGGTTGCTTTTAGTTTGATTTGGAATCAGCGTCATTGGGAACGGGAGCTGCGTATACAAGAGAACACTCTGCAACAGGCGGCGATTCGGACACTGAATCATCATCGTCATGATTGGATGAATGATTTGCAGATTCTTTACGGATATATTCAGCTTGGAAAGCCTGATAAATCCGTGGAGTGTGTGGAAAGAATAAAGGAACGCATAGCGCTTGATAGTCGTATCGCTAAGCTGGGCATTCCTTCATTGGTCTTCTATATCCAATCTTTCCGAACTTACCGGACTAGTCTGGAACTGGAAGTTCAAGTGGAGGAAGGATTGCAACTGGAGGAGAAGCTAAACCGGGAAGCAGGAGATGAGCTGACTTCAGTGATCATGCAGACCGTACGAGCTTATCAATATAACGGACTGGCTCCTCAGGGTGAAACGCGCAAGCTGCGTCTTGGCTTTATTCAGGATGGAGGAGACATTCTTATCTCCTTCGAAGGTGAGGGAGAGCATGGCAATCCCGAGCAGCTCAAAGGGCAAATTTATAATATAGTACAAGGGAAAATCATGAAAGCGGAGCAGTTTAAGCCCAGCAAGGCTTATGTAGAGCTGCGTTTGCCGCTTGAAATGTGAGGAAGGTGAACATTAATGTTCGTAGATAAAGCTAAGATTTATGTTAAGGGCGGAGACGGCGGGGATGGTATCGTTGCGTTTCGCCGGGAAAAGTATGTACCGGATGGTGGCCCAGCAGGTGGTGACGGTGGCCGTGGTGGCGACGTTATCTTCCGCGTAGATGAGGGCTTGCGTACGCTGATGGATTTCCGTTATCAGCGCCATTTTAAAGCGGACAAAGGGATTAAAGGACGTAACAGAAGTCAGCATGGGGCGAACGCTGACCATATGATCGTGCGGATTCCACCTGGAACCATATTAATTGACGATGATACTCAA
Organism: Paenibacillus sp. FSL R5-0475; assembly: GCF_038004585.1. Taxonomy (NCBI): domain Bacteria; kingdom Bacillati; phylum Bacillota; class Bacilli; order Caryophanales; family Paenibacillaceae; genus Paenibacillus; species Paenibacillus sp. FSL R5-0475. The sequence continues at coordinate 4,089,389 of NZ_JBBORK010000001.1, read as the reverse complement.
GAGATCATCGCCGATTTGACTCGTCATGGTCAGCAAGTTGTTGTTGCTCGTGGGGGTCGTGGGGGTCGTGGGAATGCTCGTTTTGCAACAGCAGCTAATAAGGCTCCAGAGCTAGCAGAGAACGGCGAAGAAGGTCAAGAGCGGTATATTGTTATGGAACTTAAGGTTATGGCTGATGTGGGACTTGTAGGCTTCCCGAGTGTGGGCAAATCTACGCTACTGTCGGTCGTATCCGCAGCTCAACCAAAGATTGGTGCATACCATTTCACTACGATTACACCGAACTTAGGTGTAGTAGATGTTGGGGATGGACGAAGCTTTGTAATGGCGGATCTGCCAGGATTAATTGAGGGAGCTAGTGAAGGTATAGGGCTTGGTCATGAATTCCTGCGTCACGTTGAACGTACACGGATCATTATTCACGTAGTGGATATGTCTGGTTCAGAGGGGCGTGATCCCTTCGAGGATTGGGTTCTCATTAATGACGAGCTGAAGCAATATAATGCGGCTCTAATTGATCGTCCTCAAATCGTGGCCGCGAATAAAATGGATATGCCAGAGTCTGAGGAGAATCTCATCGCTTTCCGAGAACGCGTAGCTGAGCTGCGTCCGGATCTTGAGGTTATGCCAATCTCCTCGCTTACCCGTCAGGGTGTTCAGGAACTGTTATATCGTGCAACGGATATTCTTGATAGTATTCCGGTGGCACCGGTAGTTGAAGAAGTATCAGGAACAACTGAACGTAAGGTTTATAAGCTAGAAGCGGAAGATAATAACTCGTTCACCATTACACGTGATAATGAAACATATGTGGTCAACAGCCCTCGTATCGAGAAAATGTTGAAACGTATGCAGCTTAGCACACATGATGCGATTCTAAAGCTCGCCCGGACATTGCGACATATGGGTGTAGATGCAGAGCTTCGTAAACGTGGAGCTGTAGAGGGGACTATTGTCCGTATTGGTGAGTTCGAATTCGAGTTCGTAGAGAATAGCAGTTACTATTAATATTTAGCTGATTACAAAGCGCGACTTGTGTTCTCCTGTAGAGGAAGACACAAGCCGCGCTTTTTTTATTTCCATATCGAGTATATTTTTTTCGTGAAAAGAACCCAAATCACGATATATATCGTATACAATTAATATCGAAATACACAATTTCCCATCCGGGAACGCATACGTTATTCATATATCATAGATGATGAAAGAGGGAATAGCAGATGGCAATTATAGAAGTGGTGAAGTACGACGGTCCTCCGGGGATTTTCGCATGGAAATATCCTAACCAAGAGCTAGGGACATGGACTCAGCTAATCGTTAATGAATCTCAGGAAGCGATCCTATTCAAGGGCGGACAAGCGCTTGATTCCTTTACGGCAGGGCGGCACACCCTGAGCACCGCCAATATTCCTATTTTATCTAATATCGTTAATCTTCCTTTCGGTGGGAAGTCGCCGTTCACAGCAGAAGTATGGTATGTGAACAAGACCAATTCGATGAATGTTAAATGGGGAACCAGCGCACCTTTACAACTCCAGGATCCTAAATACAAAATTATGATTTCTGTTCGTTCCTTCGGACAGTTTGGTGTAAAGGTTGATAATCCGCGCAAATTTTTGTTGCAGCTTGTTGGAACGCTTCCTCAGTTTGATCACGATACGCTCGTGAATTATTTCCGCGGCTTGCTTATGTCGAATATAAATGAACTGATTTCATCCTACCTTGTACATAAGCAAATCAGTATACTGGAGATTAATGCCTATGTTGCAGAGATCTCAAAGCATATCCAGGGGCGGCTAGCATCAACTTTTCTGGATAATGGACTTGAGCTGAATAATTTCTATATTGATTCCATTAATATTCCTGATGATGATCCGGCAACGATTCGATTAAAGGAAGCTTTAGCTAAAAAAGCAGAAATGGATATTATCGGCTTCAACTATCAACAGGAGCGTGGCTTTAACACGATGGAAAAAGCAGCAGGTAATCCTGGCAATCTTGGAGTAGGCATGATGAACACCGGGATGGGGCTTGGACTTGGTATGGGATTCGCTGGACCGGCTATGGATATGGTGAATCGTATGACCCGAGGGATGAGTTTTGATTCAGGGACTACAGTTGTGCGCCAAGAGCGCTCCTGTTCGAAGTGTGGGGTTATGAATTCTGTTGAGGGAAGGTTCTGTAGTGGCTGTGGGCATGCTCTGGAGAGCATTCAGCAAAGCGCATCGTCCGGAAACAAGATCAATTGTTTGGAATGTGGTCATGAATTGAAAGCAGGAGCCAAGTTCTGTCCTGGTTGTGGCAATCCTTATCGTGCTTGTCCAACCTGTGGAGCAGATAATCCTGAGGGTGCATCTTCCTGTGTCTCTTGTGGAAAAGAAATGCCTAAAGCCTGTGGTAAATGTGGAGAAATGGTATCACCAGGGGTGAAATTCTGTCCTCACTGTGGAGATAGTTTGGTTATTAAATGCGGAGGTTGTGGGCATGAGCTGAAGCCTGGACAGAAATTTTGTGCAGAGTGTGGAACAAAAGCAGGCTGAAGGAGGACGTTATGAACAAGGGCAAAAGTTATATTCGTATCATCACCATTATTTATGTGGCTGCTATAATACTAACGGTGTTCTCCTTTATAGGGTTAGGCTTCTCTGAATCACTGTTTCGATTCGTGATTTCGCTAGTTGCTGTTCTGCTGGCGGAGAGTGTGGTGTATGGCTATTGTATTTTTTGGCTCCGTACTGCAGGTAGTGTGCAGCGGACCTCACCCGTTCTTCTCAGCGGTGCAATCATCACGGGGATTTATGCGGTTGGAGTATTCGCATCGGCTATTGTCTTCGATTGGCTACTGGAGTTGTCCCCTCTGTGGTATGCTGCGGTTCAACTGCTGATTCTTTTGATTGGTGGAATCACACTGGCTGTGATCGGGATTTATGGATGGAATGCCGGAACAGAAGAACAGCAAATACAGAGGTCCTTGCAAGCTTTTCGGCAGCATCAGAGTGAAATAAACGAGATCAGTGCGCTGGCAAGCAGCTGGAAGAATCCTGAAACTGAACAGCTTGTACAAGTGCTCAATAAGTTACGAGATCAATTCAAGTTCAGTGATCCTGTATCAGATCCATCTTTATATGCTACTGAGGATATCATGCATCAGCAGATCTCCCTGTTGCATGATCATGTGAAGCTTCTGCTCATGACAAATGAGCCACATGAGAACTGGCAAGCTGAAATCAACGAAATGGCCGACAGTATTAAAGCTACACTAGAGCGGCGAAATCGGGAATTAGCGGCACTTAAATAGGAGGAAATAACTACATGAACAGATTGAACATACAAGAGCCGTCACCGACCCCAGCGGGGAGTGCAGCGGTTCCTCTGATTAAATTAGACCGGACTGGGTTTGATTATGTCATTCTTGCAGCAGCTTATCTATTCACACCCATTGGACTCGTTCTTGCATTGTTACGTTTGATGCTAACTCATTATAAAAATCATCGGAGACCCACCAATCTAAATCTGATCATGCATGTATTTATCGGAGGATTTGTTGAACTCTCTGTTGCAATGTTTGTGGATACCATGAGTGGAAACACTGGAACTTCCGAATTATTAACGATCCAGATTTTCCTTGCAGTTATATTTTTGATTCCGGCACTTATTCTTGCGAGTGTGACAGCAAAAGCTAAATATACACTTTCTAAGCTTAACACTTCTTATATAGAGCTGATTCAAAATAAAAATATCCGATATGTCGGCAGTATATCTGAACGGATAGGTCAAAGCGATAGCGATGTACGGAGAGATGTCCAGTATCTAAAGAATAAAGGATTACTGGATATTGATATTGTACTTTCCGAGGGGCGTCAGACGCCAGATCCATCCATGGCAGCACCTAATCTTGTACATCCTGGAAGGACTTCAGGCTTCGGAGCCCAAGCTTCGGGACAGCAGATTCATTCTCAACCGCAGTCCTCACCGCTGCTGCCTAAGTCCATCCGTTGTCCGGGCTGCGGAGCACAGAACACGGTTCAGCCTAGTCAGTCAAAGAGCTGTGAATACTGTGGCACGATGATATCGTATAGTTAATGCCAAGGTTCTCCCTGAGCATTGTAGATATAACTTAACTAGGGGAGATAGAAGATGAGTAAATTGGATATACGAAGGCAGCCACCAACAACAGGCAAACCGATATATAAGCACGAATATGAGCGGACGGCGTTTGATTATACGACTATTGTGTTTGCGTATGTATTTGCTCCGGTTGGCTTTATATTGGCTGCTATTCGGTTATTATCTACACATTCCAAGAGACAGCGCAAAGCAAGCAATATTAACCTGTTTTATCATGCGTGTATGGGTGCCTTTGTAGAATTGGCGATCTATTTCATTATTAGCAAGCTACTCGGTCAAATCGATTATGTCGCACTCTTGATCAGGCTGGTGATTATCTACGCATTGTTTAGGATTCCCGCCATCAAATTGTCGGTTAGGGCCGTAGGGTGGAGAGAGGGATTCACCTATCTTTGCAATGACTATATCGCATTGGTTCTTGTGGACGGCATAAGGCATATCGGCAGCCTATCCGATATTCGCGGATTCAGTGAAGAGAACGTCCGCGAGGTTTTGGAATATTTAAAAGATCAGGGAGTACTTTCACCAGATATTGTTTATTATGAAGGACGTGTAGACAATCCATTTGTAAAATTGCCGCCGAAGCTTATTTATTCCAAACGGGCACAAGCACTGGTGCGTGCGCCTGAGAATAACCTTCGCTACCGTAACAAGCGAGACCGGACAGTGTTTGATCGAATCATCATGGCGATTGCCTATTTGTTTGCTCCGCTTGGGTTTGTACTTGCGATGCTTCGTTTTGTAAGCACTCATTATAAGAATGAGCGGAAATCATTTAACTACAAATTGCTCTATCATGTATGTATGGGAGCTTTTATGGAACTTGCCGTCCTCTTCGCCGTGGGGACCTACAAAGGGGATTTTAAGTGGTTCACTTTATTGATCATTCTGGTGGTCCTCTACTTGATCTTTATAATTCCGGCGGACAGCTTTGCAGGGAGGGCTACCTTCGCAACAGAAAACTTTGATCTTCTGTGCAAGAAGTATCTCATGCTGATCATAGTGGATGATGTTAGACATATTGGTAATTTAGCTGATATCACGAAACAAAGTGAAGATGATGTACGTAGAGACCTACGGTATTTGGTGAGATGGGGGTTACTTGCTTCTGATCTTGTCTATTATGAAGGACGTGTTAAGCTCTTAGATAAACAACCGCCCAATCTTGTGCATCCTGACCGGGCACAGCCCTCCGCGGCATCAGAGAACCAGCCATCATCTGGGCGGCAGTCATTACCGGAGAATAGGCCTAAGCCACCTGTCCAACTGCCGAAATCCATCGTTTGTTCGAGTTGCGGTGCTAAGAGTAGAGTACTTCCTGGGCAGGATAAAATCTGTGACTATTGCGGGACGACGATTCCATACAGTTAGTGTACATACGATTGCCTGCTGCCCCCGGGAATCCGGGGGTTTTGCTGCACCGTACTCCCTGGCCTCAGAGTATACATATAAAGTTATTGCATTTTATAAGTCTTTTCCGATATAATGTCCACTAAGAAAACACAAAAGTCTTTGAGGTGAGGACGTTCGTGAAAGAACGCTATTATTTGGTCCGTGAGGACATATTACCTGATGCCGTACTTAAGACTATGCAGGTCAAACAATTGCTTGAGGCCGGGGATGCGAAGACCGTACATGAGGGTGTAGAACAGGTAGGATTAAGCCGGAGCGCTTTTTATAAATACAAGGATGGCATTCACCTGATCCATCAGCTCGAACGTGAGCGAATTGTTACGATCTCCATGGATTTGGAACATGAATCGGGGATGCTCTCCAAGGTTCTAGGATCTGTGGCGGGGCATGGGGCTAACGTGCTGACGATTCACCAGAGTATTCCGCTACAAGGACGAGCGAATGTGGTGATTTCCGTGGAAATCTCACATTTGAATGAGGAGCTCGGAGAGATGCTTGATAGTCTGAAGAATATTCCGGGAGTGAAGCGCGCCCTAATCGTTGGACAGGGATAGAGAAATTATATACGTAAAACTTTTAGGAGGATACTGATGAAGCCGGTTAAAGTAGGATTGCTGGGTCTGGGAACAGTTGGTACAGGTGTAGTTCGTATCGTGGAAGGAAATCAGGAGGATTTGAGCAGTCAAGTAGGCTCTCCAATACTCATTGAGCGCATAGCGGTGAATAATTCCAATAAGCTCCGTGATATTGAGGTCGACCCTGCTAAAATAACAACAGATCCATGGGATGTTATTCGTGACCCTGAGATCGATGTAATCGTTGAAGTGATGGGTGGTATCGATGGAACAAAGGAATATATTCTTGAAGCTTTGGACCGCGGTAAACATGTCGTAACTGCGAATAAGGACTTGATGGCGCTGCACGGTTCGGAGATTCTGGCTAAGGCGCAAGAGAAGCAATGTGATGTCTTTTATGAGGCTAGTGTTGCAGGTGGTATTCCGATTATTCGGACGCTTATCGAAGGCTTTTCTTCAGATAAGATCATGAAGATTATAGGTATTGTGAATGGAACAACTAATTACATACTAACCAAAATGAGCCAAGAAGGCGCATCCTATAATGATGTGTTAAAAGAAGCGCAGGATTTAGGATATGCAGAGGCTGATCCAACTTCCGATGTTGAAGGTCTGGATGCTGCCCGCAAAATGGCGATTCTCGGGACCCTAGGCTTCCGTACTAACGTGGAGCTACATGACGTCAGTGTGAGTGGGATTTCAGAAGTGAGTAAAGCCGATATTGCCTTTGCAAAGCGTCTCGGATACGAAATTAAGCTGCTAGGCATTGCTGAACGTCAGGATGAGGAATTCAGTATCAGTGTTCAACCGACCTTGATTCGAGCAAGTCACCCACTTGCATCTGTAAATGGTGTCTTCAATGCAGTTTATGTGTATGGTGAGGCAGTAGGAGAGACAATGTTCTATGGTGCGGGCGCGGGTGCAATGCCAACGGCAACTTCGGTAGTAGCTGACTTGGTAGCCATTATTAAGAACCTCAAGCTGGGTGTTAATGGATTGAAGCAAAAAGTACCTTATAAGCAGAAGAAGCTTAAGAGTGATGAGGATATCTTTTATAAAAACTTCCTACTTTTACACGTTGATGATAAAGCAGGCGTATTGGCCAAGATTACTCAGGTGTTTGCCGAGTATGACGTGAGTCTTGATTCGGTAGTTCAGCAAGCCAATCCAAATAATCCTGATGCGGAGATTATTATTGTTACCCATAACGCCAGCAAAGCAAGTATGAATAAAGTGCTGCGTCACTTTAATGAACTGAAAGTCATCCACCGGATCAAGAGTCACTACCGTGTGGAAGGTTAGCACTGTAGATGGACTATACTTTCTATATTTAAACAATGAGTAAGGAGATTGCACCTGTTATGAGTACTTATGGAGTAGCAAGGGTTAAAGTACCTGCTAGTACTGCCAATCTTGGTCCGGGCTTCGATACTCTTGGCATGGCATTGCCGCTGTATGCCTGGATTGAGATGGAGGAAGCAGAGGAGACTGTTTTTCATCTATATGGTGACGAGATGAAGGGAGTGGCTCAGGATAAGAGTAATTTACTCTATAAGGTCGCTCAAATGGTATTTGCAGAAGCTGGCGTTACGGTGCCTGAAATATCTATTTCGATGTACTCTGAGATTCCGCTTACGCGTGGACTCGGCAGCAGTGCCTCGGCCATCATTGGGGGCATGGTCGCAGCTAATACGATGATCGGCTCTCCGCTCGATGATGCGAAGCTGTTTGATATGGCTACCCAGCTTGAGAAGCATCCTGACAATGTAGGAGCTTCCTTATTTGGTGGCATCATTACCGCAGTGTGGGACGGTGATCATGCGGATTACGTTCGCCTTGATCCACCTCAAGACCTTGAGGTTCTCGTGGTTATTCCTGAATTCGAGCTGGAAACCACAAAAGCACGGGGAGTGCTTCCAACAGAAATCTCAGTTAGTGATGCTGTGTACAACATCAGCAGAACCTCTTTAATGACAGCCTCGTTTGCATCAGGTCGGCTTGACCTGATCAGTAGAGCGATGCAGGATCGTCTGCATCAGCCCTATCGTGCAGCACTTATTCCAGGCATGGAGAAGCTGCTCGCGGAAGCACCTAACCATGGTGCTTTAGGAATCGCACTTAGCGGTGCCGGTCCTACCCTACTGTGTTTAGTTGATCGCCATGAGACTCGTAAGCGAGAGCTTGAGGCTTTCCTGATGAATACGATGCAAGAACACGGCATCTCTGCTCAGACTTGCTGGCTGATGCCTTGTACTTCAGGTGTTACATCAGAGCTTCTTGAAAGAAACGAGATGCAAAACGTATCATTTTTGGATATGATAAAAGGAGAAGTACGGTTATGAAATCAATAGCGGTATTGCCGCAGGGCTCGGTATCTCACGAAGCGCTGCTGCATTTGTTTAACGGCGAGCCTGTAAAAATTGTGCATCATAAGTTAATTTCCGATGTCTTTCTCTCTACGGCTGGTGGCACCACTGATTACAGCGTTATCCCGATTGAGAATACTATTGAAGGCTCAGTTAGTCTACATATTGATTGGCTCATTAATGAGGTCGATCTGCCTATGCAGGCTGAATGGATCTTTCCATCGATACAGAATCTCATCGGTCACCCGCTGGAATTCAGAGATACGAACGGCAATAAGGATTTCACTAAAATTAAAAAAATCCTTTCGCATCCTGTTGCAATGGCACAATGCATGCAATTTGTTCGGAAGCATGCACCTTGGGCTGAACTGGAGTCGGTCGGAAGCACCTCTGAAGCTGTTGAAATCGTTAAGAACAATCCTGACAAGGGCTGGGCTGCGATTGGTACTGCTCTTGGCGCAGCAACTCATGGGCTGGAGATTGTTGATCGGAAAGTTACAGATCACAACAACAACTACACGCGATTTGTCCTTGTCGGTCCGCAGAAGATTGATCTTCCACGGAGCAGCAATGGTGTAAAGACGAGTGTCCTAGTTACGCTGCCGGAGGATTTTCCCGGTGCTTTGCATCAGGTCCTCGCTGCCTTTTCTTGGCGGAAGCTGAATTTATCGCGTATTGAATCACGACCAACGAAAAAGAAGTTGGGTACTTATTATTTTTATATTGATGTGCTGGAACCGATAGAATCAGTCCTGCTGCCAGGAGCGATTGAAGAGATTAGCGCTTTAGGCTGTCAGGTTCGGATTCTGGGCTCGTATCCCACATACACCTATGAGGAAGAGAAAGCGGAGGTGCAGTAAATTCATGGCTGAACAATGGATCTATCTGGATGGACAACACGTAACTAAGGAAAATGCAAAGGTATCCGTTTTTGATCACGGTTTTTTGTATGGAGACGGCATATTTGAAGGTATTCGTATCTACAATGGTAATATTTTTAAATGTAAAGAGCATTTGGACAGACTATATGATTCGGCGAAGTCGATCATGCTGGACATTCCGCTCACTTATGACGAGATGCTGGAAGCTATGGCTGAAACGATTCGCCTTAACGACATGCGTAACGGTTATATTCGACTGATCGTATCCCGTGGTCCTGGTAACTTGGGTCTTGATCCACGCCGTTGCCCTAAAGCCAGCGTAATCATTATCGTTGAACAATTAGCTATTTACCCAGAGCAAGCGTACATTAATGGGCTTCGCGCTGTTTCTGTATCCCAACGTCGTAATATTCCGGATGCACTGAATCCGAAGATTAAATCGCTTAACTATCTCAACAATATCCTAGTGAAAATCCAGTCCAATTTGGCAGAAGCCGATGAAGCAATCATGATGAATGCTCAAGGATATGTTACTGAAGGATCTGGAGATAATATTTTCATCATCAAAAATGGTGTGGTCTTTACTCCTCCATGCTATTTGGGAGCGCTTGAAGGAATCACACGTCTGGCGATCATCGAGTTATGTGAGAAATTGGGTATTAAGCTAAAAGAAGAACCATTCACTATGCATGATGTTTACATAGCGGACGAGGTATTCTTCACAGGTACTGCTGCTGAAGTTATTGCTGCGCGTGAAATTGACGGCCGAATCATTGGTGAAGGACAAGCGGGTCCAATCACTTTGAGATTGCTTGAAGAGTTCCGCAATGTTGTTGACAAAGATGGCTACAAGGTTTGGGAATAACAGTTAATCGTACAATTTGCTCTTTACATGCTAGTCGAGTAATGAGTATTGAATAGGCATTAGATATCCTTTCATGTATATGAAGAAGATGGCCGGAGGTCTCTGGTAAATCTTTTCATGTCTCATGAAAGGATTTTTTTTATTTCAGGGATGTCATTCGCCCATGGGCTGCATAAGATGTAGTAACGAAGGAGGCGGCTGTACCGCATATAACTCTGTAAGAGAGCAATGTTCCATCCAAAGGGTGTTTGCTTTCAAAGCCAGTTTTGCTGTGTAGCTGTAAGAAAGCAATACTCCACAAAACTTTTAGGAGGTTAATGCTACGTGAAAATACACATTGTCAAACAAGGCGATAGTCTGTATGCATTATCGCAAAAGTACGGAGTGCCGTTACAGAAAATTATTGAAGCTAATCCACAGATCAGTAATCCGAATGTGTTGGCACTTGGTGAAAAAGTAAAAATACCTACGGCTCCTGTATCCGTACCGGATAACAGTGAAGTTTACTACAAGCATACAGTCAAACAAGGAGATACCTTATGGAAATTATCTAAGGCGTGGGGAATCCCTTTAAAAGATATGGTTGAAGCAAACCCCCAGCTAAAGAATCCGAATGTTTTGATGTTAGGGGAAGTAGTCAACATTCCTAAAAAGACATCAAACGCTTCACCCGTACAGCCAGGCTACATGCCTTCTAATGCTTCTGAGAAAACACAAGTTGGCGGGAAGGAATATACGGGTCCAAAAGAACAGCCAGTAGCTGAGGTAGTTCCTGCACCAAAACCGGAAACTAAACCAGAGGTCAAACCAGAAACTAAACCGGAAGCAAAAGCAGAAAATAAACCAGAGGCAAAAGCAGAAAATAAACCAGAAGCTAAAGCGGAAACTAAACCTGCACCTAAATCATCGCCAAATATCTCGCCTTTGTACAATTCTGCACCACACCCATCGATGAACATTGCCCCTATTAATACTCAAAATGCTGCACCTAATCCTGCACCGAATATGCAGATGGAAGTTGCTCCTGTGCAAGAAATTGAAATGCAGAGCTTATTTGTTCAGATTACAGTTCCAAATCAAGAGCCTGTAGCTCATCATGAGGCACCAAAAGCTGAGATGAAGCCAATGGCTTGCAAAGAGGAAAAGGCAGATGCTTGTGACAATATGGGATATCCAGGACTAGGAGGAAATCCTTATCTCTATGATTCTTATCAAAATAGCCCTAATATGAACATGAATTGGGCACCAAGTTATGTTCAACCTGCGTCATATGGACCTGAATGCATGTCTCCATACTTCTTTTCAGAAAATATGTATTCACCTAACATGAGTCCAGAACAATGGAATCCGAATGCTGCACCTAACATGAGTCCAGAACAATGGAATCCGAATGCTGCACCTAACATGAGTCCAGAACAATGGAATCCGAATGCTGCGCCTAATGTGAGTCCAGAACAATGGAATCCAAACGCGTGGCCTAACATGAGTCCAGAACAATGGAATTCAAACGCGTGGCCTAACATGAGTCCGGAACAATGGAATCCGAATGCTGCACCTAATGTGAGTCCAGAACAATGGAATCCAAATGCTGCACCTAACAATATGGAGGCTAATGTTTCAGGGATGAATCCGATGTATGGGATGTCACCGAACCTTCCTTGGCCAACTACTTGTGGGTGTGGGGGAATGCATGTTCAACCCTATTCATATGAAATGCCCGTATATAATACCTATCCTGCATATGGAAACCCAAATGCATTCTCTGCTTATGGAGCGGGAACACCTAATCAGGGAATAGTTCCAGCATCTCCTCTTGGAGCTTTTGGCGGGCCGATAATGTCGAGTATTCCATCTAATCCGCAGTATCCAGGTATTGGTAATTATTCACAGCATAATCGGGTTCCGGAAATCCAAGATCCTGAAACGTTTGTACAGGACACTCCCGAAGTTGCTAGAACAGTGAGTGAGGAATCTACTTCTGGCGCTTCTCTCAAGAGCAAGGGAACTGGAACGAAGGAAACGGCATCAAAAGCAAAGACCTCGAGTCAAAACAGCAGTAAGAAAAACAAAACGGCTGTGAAGTCTCAACGTTCAAATGCTGGTGGTCGTACAGAGAGCTCAAAGAAACGCAGAAATCCGTGGATTTCTAATTAATACAGTTCTGAACTAACATCCAATCTCTATTTAACGTGTAGGTTCTGATTATTAGAATCTGCACGTTTTTTATGAGAAGATGGGAACGAGAAGTAGGACTGAGGCGAAAGTACTTATTTATGTTTTTTGAATTTAGGGGTTGTTTTTAGAGTGGGTTATATGTTACATTATAAATCCAGTCGCAAAGAGGAGATATAAACTTTCGGTTGGTGAATGTTAATCTGGATGAAATTACAAAAGACTTTGAAAAAAAAGTATTGCAATTCATCGGAAAACATGATATATTATAAAAGTTGCTGCTGAGACATTAAAAGGCGCCAACGAGAACTTGATCTTTGAAAACTGAACAACGAGTGAGTAGGAAATCACGAAAGTGAAATCCGAAATTAGAGAATTAATTTTCTCGTCAGATGTTTCAAAATGAGCATATCGCTCTTTTCAATACTAATTGGAGAGTTTGATCCTGGCTCAGGACGAACGCTGGCGGCGTGCCTAATACATGCAAGTCGAGCGAAGTTACTTTGAAAGCTTGCTTTCAAAGTAACTTAGCGGCGGACGGGTGAGTAACACGTAGGCAACCTGCCCCTTAGACTGGGATAACTACCGGAAACGGTAGCTAATACCGGATAATTTCTTTTTTCTCCTGAAGGAAGAATGAAAGACGGAGCAATCTGTCACTGAGGGATGGGCCTGCGGCGCATTAGCTAGTTGGTGGGGTAACGGCCCACCAAGGCGACGATGCGTAGCCGACCTGAGAGGGTGAACGGCCACACTGGGACTGAGACACGGCCCAGACTCCTACGGGAGGCAGCAGTAGGGAATCTTCCGCAATGGACGAAAGTCTGACGGAGCAACGCCGCGTGAGTGATGAAGGTTTTCGGATCGTAAAGCTCTGTTGCCAGGGAAGAACGTCCGGTAGAGTAACTGCTACCGGAGTGACGGTACCTGAGAAGAAAGCCCCGGCTAACTACGTGCCAGCAGCCGCGGTAATACGTAGGGGGCAAGCGTTGTCCGGAATTATTGGGCGTAAAGCGCGCGCAGGCGGTCATTTAAGTCTGGTGTTTAAACCTTGGGCTCAACCTGAGGTCGCACTGGAAACTGGGTGACTTGAGTACAGAAGAGGAAAGTGGAATTCCACGTGTAGCGGTGAAATGCGTAGATATGTGGAGGAACACCAGTGGCGAAGGCGACTTTCTGGGCTGTAACTGACGCTGAGGCGCGAAAGCGTGGGGAGCAAACAGGATTAGATACCCTGGTAGTCCACGCCGTAAACGATGAGTGCTAGGTGTTAGGGGTTTCGATACCCTTGGTGCCGAAGTTAACACAGTAAGCACTCCGCCTGGGGAGTACGGTCGCAAGACTGAAACTCAAAGGAATTGACGGGGACCCGCACAAGCAGTGGAGTATGTGGTTTAATTCGAAGCAACGCGAAGAACCTTACCAGGTCTTGACATCCCTCTGAATCCACTAGAGATAGTGGCGGCCTTCGGGACAGAGGAGACAGGTGGTGCATGGTTGTCGTCAGCTCGTGTCGTGAGATGTTGGGTTAAGTCCCGCAACGAGCGCAACCCTTAACTTTAGTTGCCAGCAGGTTAAGCTGGGCACTCTAGAGTGACTGCCGGTGACAAACCGGAGGAAGGTGGGGATGACGTCAAATCATCATGCCCCTTATGACCTGGGCTACACACGTACTACAATGGCCGGTACAACGGGAAGCGAAGCCGCGAGGTGAAGCCAATCCCATCAAAGCCGGTCTCAGTTCGGATTGCAGGCTGCAACTCGCCTGCATGAAGTCGGAATTGCTAGTAATCGCGGATCAGCATGCCGCGGTGAATACGTTCCCGGGTCTTGTACACACCGCCCGTCACACCACGAGAGTTTACAACACCCGAAGTCGGTGGGGTAACCCGCAAGGGAGCCAGCCGCCGAAGGTGGGGTAGATGATTGGGGTGAAGTCGTAACAAGGTAGCCGTATCGGAAGGTGCGGCTGGATCACCTCCTTTCTATGGAGAATCGTCTTCTGCAATGAAGACATTCAAATCGGAAGTTAAGCTTCCACAACTCAGGTTTAGGCCTGTTACTCACTCGTTGCTCAGTTTTGAGAGTTTAAGCTCTCAAGTAAGACTTGATCCTTGAAAACTGGATACCGAAACGAATTTGCGTTTTAGAACATCTTTTAGCAACTTGTGTAAACAAGTAAATGTTATTAGTGAGATTTTTCTTAGGAAAAATCAAGGTTAAGCTAATAAGAGCACACGGAGGATGCCTAGGCGCCAGGAGCCGACGAAGGACGTGGCGAACAACGAAACTGCCTCGGGGAGCTGTAAGCAAGCTTTGATCCGGGGGTGTCCGAATGGGGAAACCCAGCTGTGGTAATTCGCAGTTACTCATCTCTGAACACATAGGAGATGTAGAGGCAGACCAGGGGAACTGAAACATCTAAGTACCCTGAGGAAGAGAAAACAATAGTGATTCCGTCAGTAGCGGCGAGCGAACGCGGAACAGCCTAAACCTAAGAGCTTGCTCTTAGGGGTTGTGGGACGTCTCACATGGAGTTACAAAGGAATATGGTAGGTGAAGAGGTCTGGAAAGGCCCGCGATAGAGGTAAAAGCCCTGTAGCCTAAACTGTGTTCTCTCCGAGACGGATCCCGAGTAGTGCGGGGCACGTGAAACCCCGTATGAATCCAGCAGGACCATCTGCTAAGGCTAAATACTACCTGGCGACCGATAGTGAAACAGTACCGTGAGGGAAAGGTGAAAAGCACCCCGGAAGGGGAGTGAAATAGAACCTGAAACCGTGTGCTTACAAAAAGTCAGAGCCCTATTAATGGGTGATGGCGTGCCTTTTGTAGAATGAACCGGCGAGTTACGTTTAACATGCAAGGTTAAGTCGAGAAGACGGAGCCGCAGCGAAAGCGAGTCTGAATAGGGCGATTTAGTATGTGGACGTAGACCCGAAACCGTGTGATCTACCCCTGTCCAGGGTGAAGGTGCGGTAACACGCACTGGAGGCCCGAACCCACGCATGTTGAAAAATGCGGGGATGAGGTGGGGGTAGCGGAGAAATTCCAATCGAACTCGGAGATAGCTGGTTCTCCCCGAAATAGCTTTAGGGCTAGCCTCGGTATAAGAGTAGTGGAGGTAGAGCACTGATTGGGTGCGGGGTCCGCAAGGATTACCAAGCTCAGTCAAACTCCGAATGCCATATACTTATTGCCGGGAGTCAGACAGTGAGTGCTAAGATCCATTGTCAAAAGGGAAACAGCCCAGACCATCAGCTAAGGTCCCCAAGTGTGTGTTAAGTGGGAAAGGATGTGGAGTTGCACAGACAACCAGGATGTTGGCTTAGAAGCAGCCACCATTGAAAGAGTGCGTAATAGCTCACTGGTCGAGTGACTCTGCGCCGAAAATGTAACGGGGCTAAACACACCACCGAAGCTATGGCTAGATACGTATGTATCTGGGGTAGGGGAGCGTTGTATGTGGGTTGAAGGTGTACCGTAAGGAGCGCTGGACAGCATACAAGTGAGAATGCCGGTATGAGTAACGAAAAGATCAGTGAGAATCTGATCCGCCGAAAGCCCAAGGTTTCCTGAGGAAGGCTCGTCCGCTCAGGGTAAGTCGGGACCTAAGGCGAGGCCGAAAGGCGTAGTCGAAGGACAACAGTTTGAAATTACTGTACCACCGTAATCCGCTATGAGCGATGGGGTGACGCAGGAGGGTAGTGACGCGGACTGATGGATATGTCCGTCTAAGCAGTGAGGCTGATGTGTAGGCAAATCCGCACATCGTTAAGGCTGGGCTGTGATGGGGAGCGAAAATTACAGTAGCGAAGGTCATGATCTCACACTGCCAAGAAAAGCCTCTAGCCAGGAGAAGGTGCCCGTACCGCAAACCGACACAGGTAGGCGAGAAGAGAATTCTAAGGCGCGCGGAAGAACTCTCGTTAAGGAACTCGGCAAAATGACCCCGTAACTTCGGGAGAAGGGGTGCCCCGGTAGTGTGAATAGCACGAGGGGGCCGCAGTGAAAAGGCCCAAGCGACTGTTTAGCAAAAACACAGGTCTGTGCGAAGCCGCAAGGCGAAGTATACGGGCTGACGCCTGCCCGGTGCTGGAAGGTTAAGGGGAGTGGTTAGGGGTAACCCGAAGCTATGAACCGAAGCCCCAGTAAACGGCGGCCGTAACTATAACGGTCCTAAGGTAGCGAAATTCCTTGTCAGGTAAATTCTGACCCGCACGAATGGCGTAACGACTTGGGCGCTGTCTCAACGAGAGATCCGGTGAAATTTTAATACCTGTGAAGATGCAGGTTACCCGCGACAAGACGGAAAGACCCCATGGAGCTTTACTGCAGCTTGATATTGAATTTGGGTACGATCTGTACAGGATAGGTGGGAGCCGTAGAAATCGGAGCGCAAGCTTCGGTGGAGGCGCCGTTGGGATACCACCCTGATCGTATCTAGGTTCTAACCTAGTACCCTAATCGGGTACGGGGACCGTGTCAGGCGGGCAGTTTGACTGGGGCGGTCGCCTCCTAAAGAGTAACGGAGGCGTTCCAAGGTTCCCTCAGAATGGTTGGAAATCATTCGAAGAGTGCAAAGGCATAAGGGAGCTTGACTGCGAGACCTACAAGTCGAGCAGGGACGAAAGTCGGACTTAGTGATCCGGTGGTACCGCATGGAAGGGCCATCGCTCAACGGATAAAAGCTACCCTGGGGATAACAGGCTTATCTCCCCCAAGAGTCCACATCGACGGGGAGGTTTGGCACCTCGATGTCGGCTCATCGCATCCTGGGGCTGAAGTAGGTCCCAAGGGTTGGGCTGTTCGCCCATTAAAGCGGTACGCGAGCTGGGTTCAGAACGTCGTGAGACAGTTCGGTCCCTATCTGTCGTGGGCGCAGGAAATTTGAGAGGAGCTGTCCTTAGTACGAGAGGACCGGGATGGACGTACCGCTGGTGCACCAGTTGTTTCGCCAGAAGCATGGCTGGGTAGCTACGTACGGACGGGATAAGCGCTGAAAGCATCTAAGCGTGAAGCCCCCCTCAAGATGAGATTTCCCAATTAGTAAGACCCCTTGAAGACGACGAGGTAGATAGGTTGGAGGTGGAAGTGCAGTAATGCATGGAGCTGACCAATACTAATCGGTCGAGGGCTTATCCTATACTTAAAACGCAAATTCGATTCGGATTCAGTTTTCAGGAATCAAGTTCTAAACCATATGGTCCTAGTGGCTGTATGTTGATGAATTTTGTTTTCAGCATTTGGCGATGCTGAGACCTGAATAATGCATTTGTACCGCAAATGCCCGTTTGGTGGCGATAGCGGAGGGGTTCCACGCGTACCCATCCCGAACACGACCGTTAAGCCCTCCAGCGCCGATGGTACTTGGACCGAAGGGTCCTGGGAGAGTAGGACGTTGCCAAGCACGCAAGACCACTGTTGAGTAATCGACAGTGGTCTTTTTGTTGTGCCTTGTAGAGTGAATTTGCTTGTAAGGGTTTTTATGATAAAGTGGTTTAATAGAGTCACTAATAGATTATTCATGGGGGATAAAGATCTTGATTATATGGATCAATGGAGCTTTTGGTGCGGGGAAGACAGAAACTGCATATGAATTACATCGCAGACTTCCTGATTCTTTTGTATACGATCCAGAGAATGTAGGGTATTACATAAGAGCAAACATTCCCGAGGTGATGACAAAAAGTGACTTTCAGGACTATTATCTTTGTGAAATTAACCATTCCATGTTAAAATACATAGCTAGCGAATATAGGGGAACGATTATCGTACCTACGACCATAGTCAACCCAGAATATTGGATGGACATTGCTGGTAATCTAATAAATGAGGGATTAGAGGTTCATCATTTTACTTTGTGTGCCTCACGAGAGACGCTGCTCAAGAGATTGGGTGGTAGAGGTGAAGGGAATGACTCGTGGGCCGTTCAACAGATCGACAGATGCCTCACAGGGCTTAATAAGGACGTATTTAAAGACCATTTAGACACAAATAACCTGACTACTCTAGGAGTCGTAAAGATGATAGCTAGTAAGCTTGATATCACTTTAACGCCTATTATAGAAGAAAAGTGAAAATATATTAATTTAGGTATTGCTATACTTCGAAATACATGATATAATCTTTTTTGTTGTCAAAACATTTTGTTTTCAATACGGCCCGTTGGTCAAGGGGTTAAGACACCTCCCTTTCACGGAGGTAACATGGGTTCGAATCCCATACGGGTCACCAATTTCTTTAAAACGTAATTGTTCTTCTGAAATAAAATGTTGCATTACAGGTTGGATTGTGTTATGATAATTGAGTTGCTTCTTTACATGGAGGCTTAGCTCAGCTGGGAGAGCATCTGCCTTACAAGCAGAGGGTCGGGGGTTCGATCCCCTCAGCCTCCACCATGAAGCTTTCTTATGGTAATGAATAGCTAAATATTTTTAATGACGCGGGGTGGAGCAGCCCGGTAGCTCGTCGGGCTCATAACCCGAAGGCCGCAGGTTCAAATCCTGCCCCCGCAACCAATTTTCATCAAGCAATTATATCTTTTGGAACCGTGGTGTAGTTGGCCTAACATGCCTGCCTGTCACGCAGGAGATCGCGAGTTCGAATCTCGTCGGTTCCGCCATTTTTCTTGCTTCATGAGCCATTAGCTCAGTTGGTAGAGCACCTGACTTTTAATCAGGGTGTCGAAGGTTCGAGTCCTTCATGGCTCACTTCTTAAGTGAGTCGGACACTAATACATACCGTGTGCGGACGTGGCTCAGCGGTAGAGCATCGCCTTGCCAAGGCGAGGGTCGCGGGTTCGATTCCCGTCGTCCGCTCCATATAAATTTTGCGCCCTTAGCTCAGCTGGATAGAGCGTTTGACTACGAATCAAAAGGCCGGGAGTTCGAATCTCTCAGGGCGCGCCATATTTCAACTTCATACTTTGCCGGCGTGGCGGAATGGCAGACGCGCTCGACTCAAAATCGAGAGGGAAACCGTGGAGGTTCGAGTCCTCTCGCCGGTATCAATTAGCAAGCGAAGCTCTTATGCGTTAAGCTAAGGGCTTTTGCTTTTCAAGTATAGTAAGGTAAATCATTATATTGTGGACTCTTAGCTCAGTTGGTAGAGCAGTAGACTCTTAATCTATTTGTCCAGGGTTCGAGCCCCTGAGAGTCCATCCTTAAAAGAAGCGGCAGAGATGCCGTTTCTTTTTTTATATGAGTTATACGGTTTCAATTATAGTCACAAAAAAAGCCACGAAGTACGATATTAGCGTACTTCGTGGCTTTTGATATTTATGGAAGGATATTACCCGCAGCACGGTAAATTTCATACCATTCTGGTCTGGTGAGTGTAATATCGGATGCTTTGGCAATATCCCGCAATCGCTGCGTATTGGTTGTACCTACAACAGGCTGCATATTTGCCGGATGTCTGAGAATCCAGGCAATGGCAATAGCGGTATTGGTAACCTCTTTTTCAGCTGCTAAGCGGTTAATGACCTCGTTCAATTCAGGGAACTTGTCGTTGTCCAAGAATACACCTTCAAAAAAGCCATATTGGAAAGGCGACCATGGCTGAATGGTCATGTCATGAAGACGGCTGTACTCCAAAATCCCGCCATCATGAACAACCGAACCGGAGTTTGTCATATTCACATTAAAGCCGGTATCAATCATACCCGTAAACATAATGCTTAATTGCAGCTGGTTGAACAGCAGTGGTTGCTTTACATTTTTCTTCAGTAGCTCGATTTGTAACGGGTTCTGGTTGCTGACACCAAAATGCTTGACCAATCCCTTGTTCTCCAGAATGTCAAAAGCCTCAGCCACTTCTTCCGGCTCGAACAGCGTGTCAGGACGGTGAAGCAAGAGCACATCGATATAATCGGTCTTCAAGCGTTTTAGGCTACCCTCTACGGATTGTAGGATATGCTCTTTGGAAAAATCAAAATAGCCCTTGCGGATTCCGCATTTGGTTTGGATCAGCATTTTATCACGCATACCAGGATTGTTCTGAAGTACCCCTGCGAATACCTCTTCAGCTTTGCCGTCCGCATAAATGTCGGCATGATCAAAGAAGTCTATTCCGAGCTCCAACGCACTATGTACATGTGTATCAGCCTCTTTTGCAGACAAATCCGCAATCCGCATACAGCCCAGCGAAATTTGGGATACGTCAAGTACACCATTCGCTACACTAATTTTCTTAACCATGAGTGATTCACTCCTTAGAATGTAAGTTAGAACTTGCAGTATTCTATCAAACCATATCACAAAGTGGGAGGCTAAGCCAATATGCCCTACGACGTATAGGTAGGTTGTAAGCAAAGTACAAAAAAGAGGCCGCCACATCAGTAGACTTCACTACTTTTGCAGACAACCTCTTTGTTTATACATCCAGAATTAGCATATGGATGTATTCAGAATCATTTTAATACATATTCGGAATGTCGACATTAGGATCAATATCTGCTTCGTAGTCTACGCCATCTGTTCTAAAGCCAAACAGATTGAAGAAATCTTGGCGGTAGCCTTCAAGATCAGCCAGCTCACCTGCATTATCAGTTGTCAGCTCGTCCCAACGTTTCATAACCTCTGTCTGGACATCCTCACGCATTTCCCAGTCGTCAATGCGGATCAAGCAGCTTCCGTCAGCAGTAGCCTTGCCTTCACCGTATAGGTGCTCAGAGAACAAGCGATACATTTGTTCAATACAGTTCTCGTGCAGGCCTTTTTCCTTCATCACTTCATAAAGTGCAGAGATATAAAGGGGTACTACAGGAATAGCTGAGCTGGACTGAGTTACGAGCGCCTTATTAACGGATACAAAGGCACGTCCGCCTTTTGATGAAAGAAGGTCATTCATTTGGATCGCAGTCTGTTCCAGATCGTGCTTGGCTTGGCCAATTGTTCCGTCCCGATAGATAGGGTGAGTGATTTCAGGCCCGATGTAGGAGTAAGCAACGGTAGTAGCACCATCTGCAAGGACATCAGCTGCTTGAAGCTGATCGATCCACATTCTCCAGTCTTCGCCTCCCATTACAGCGATGGTCTGACGTACTTCCTCTTCATTAGCAGGCTCAATGGTGGTCATGGATACTTCGCCTGTATGGAAGTTCAAGGTTTTATTCGAATAAGCTGTTCCCACCGGTTTAATAACGGAGGAGAAGGTTTCTCCTGTTACCGGATGGGTACGACGAGGTGAAGCGACACTATAAATAACTAAATCGATGGTGCCATATTCAGCTTTAATCAGTGCAATGGTCTTCTCTTTAATCGCATCAGAGAAGGCATCGCCAACTATGCTGTGTGATTTAAGTCCAAGCTCTGCTGCTTGTTGTTCAAAGGCAGCGGAGTTGTACCAGCCTGCAGATGCGGTGCGCTGACCTTCCGCAGCCTTATCGAAGAACACACCAATGGTATTGGCGCCAGCACCAAAAGCAGCTGAAATTCTAGAAGCCAGTCCGTATCCGGTAGAGGCACCGATGACAAGTACATTCGCAGGTCCCTCAATTTTCTTTTGCGCTTTTACATATTCAATTTGTTGTTCTATTTGTTTGGCGCATCCCTTTGGATGGGCTGTTGTGCATATAAATCCGCGTGTTTTAGGTTGAATAATCATCAAGGAATTCCCCTTTGTATAAAAATTTAAGTCTACTGATACACAGAGAAAGTATAGCAAACAATATTTACTAATACAAAGAATTTAGGATATTCGATAAGAATCCGCTGCCCTGTATTTTTGTTTGTTGGCTAGCTGCGCTATCGAGTCTTGATCATTTATTAAGGCTTGCGGACTCCAGCGACGCTATTCCTTAGAAAAGGGGCTGCCCCAGTAGCCATTTCATGACTTCAAGGACAACCCCCTTTACATTATAAGGCGCTATTACGCCTTAAAGATTGAATCAATCGCTTTGATCTCATCTGGTGTCAGCTGAACTTTCAGAGTCTGGAGATTCGATACGATCTGTTCCGGACGTTTAGCTCCGGGAATAAGTGCGTCGATGGAAGGTACGGTCAAATACCAGGCTAGCACCACATGTGCGACTTCAACACCTTTGGCATCGGCAATTTGGCGAACCTTGTCAACCTTCTCCAGGTTTTTGGCAAAGGTCGCTCCTTGAAACATTGGGTTGTTCTTTCTATTGTCGCTGAACGTATCGCCTTGCTTATACTTGCCGCCAAGAAGGCCGGACGCGAGTGGGAAGTAAGGAACGAAAGAAATGCCAAGCTCCTGCGTGTAAGGGAGCAGTTCTTTTTCTGCATCACGGTGCAGCAGGTTGTAATGGGATTGGAGAACATCCACATGCCCGTCCTTGTTAGCTTCTCTCAGCTGTTCAATGGAGAAGTTGGAGACCCCAATCGCTTTGATCTTTCCTTCATCCTTCAGCTTCTTAAGCTCGCCAACAGCTTCATCCTTAGGAGTGCTTTCATCAGGGAAATGAATATAGTAAAGATCGATATAATCGGTCCGGAGGCGTTTCAAGCTGTCTTCCACAGACTGTCTTAGAAAAGCTGGAGAGTTGTCGATCGTAACCTTATCGCCAGTAATCTTGTGAGCGCCCTTAGTAGCAATAACCACATTGTCACGGCCGCCTCTTTCTCTCAGCACTTCTCCAATAAGTTCCTCGGATCTACCTGGACCATAGATAAAGGCGGTATCAATGAAATTGATCCCATGGTCAAGAGCGTTGCGAACGATGTCTTTACCAGTCTCATCATTTAAGCCGGGAAATAAATTATGCCCACCAACAGCATTGGCACCCAGTCCGAGAGGGAGTACCTGCAAATTTGTTCTACCTAAAGTTATTTTACTAGACATAATCAATCGTCAGCTCCTTAAAATAGAATATGAACTATATTAAGTATAGCTAATAGCCCGTGGTAAGACAAATTGCTGATTTCCAGCTTTATACATGAATATTTAAAGCGTATAAGTTATGATATAAAGAATAATTTTGCGTTCCCACATTTGTTGCCACAATGAAGTAAAGGAGGTTTGTCTTATGCTAGTTATTAATCAAAATGAAGTGGCTGAGCTATTAGCAATGGAGTCTTGCATCACAGTGATGGAATCCGTTTTGAAGGACTTGTCCGCAGGACAAGCCATACAGAGCTTAAGACAAGTACTCCCGCTGCACCAAGGCAATCTGATTGGCTTAATGCCGGGCTTTTTGCAGAGTGAAGAAGTAGCAGGTGCCAAAATCATCAGTGTGTTTCCAAGCAACCATGGCTCAGGTTTACCTTCCCATCAAGGGCTTGTTACGTTATTCGATTCTTCTACCGGTGTTCTGAAAGCTGTAGTAGATGGACAGAAGATTACCGCAATTCGCACAGCAGCTGTTAGCGCAGTAGCCACTCGTTATCTGGCTAGAGAAGATGCAGAGGTACTTGCCATTCTAGGTACCGGCGAGCAAGCCAAAAGTCATCTGGAAGCGATGCTACTGGTTCGATCGATTCGTGAGGTCAGAGTTTGGAGTAGGGCACTTGCAAAGGCAAGAGATTTCCAAGCAGAAATGAGCCGTAAATATGGTGTGGACATCCTTGTGGCTGAGACTATTCAAGAGGCAGTTAATCCAGCAGATATCATTTGTACCGTAACAGCATCCACAGAGCCTGTACTCGAAGGAGAATGGCTGAAGCCTGGAGTACATATCAATGCGGTTGGAGCCTGCAGAGCAGCGGATCGTGAGCTGGATTCGGAGACCGTACGGTTAGCTAAGTTATATGTAGACCGATTGGAATCCGCGCATAATGAATCTGGGGATTATTTAATTCCGCTGAACGAAGGCGTGATTACTTCAGGCCATATTATCGGTGAAATCGGTGAACTGATCAGCGGGAATATTGAGGGCAGAGCTACAGCTGATGAGATCACTCTTTTTAAAGGACTAGGACTTGCAATAGAGGATTTAGCAGCAGCCAACTTCATTTATAATGAAGCTGTTAAATTACAAAAAGGCATTGAAATTGCATTCTAAGGAGCGACCACATGATGAGCACATATGAAGGTTTGTATGATTTCAAGTTGACGGAGCAAGACGAAGAACGGGCCGTACATTTGCATGAGCAGAACATTAATATTGATTTGCTATTTCAAGGTCCCTTATCTCCAAACGCAATTCCAGAGTCTGTGTCTAAAAAAATAAAAGAGCTGTGTGAGCCCTATAAAGATGAGCCGATGATATATAGCAGCATGCCAGCAAAAATGATCACAAAGCTGTCGGCCAGCGGTGAGATCCCTGAGTATAAAAGTGAATGGTATAAATCGGGAATTACCGCGGGTAACCGGGAACTTCATTTAGAGTCCTTAGAAAGCATGATCAATAGCATGGCTGAAGTTCAGCTTCAGTTTGACTCCGCAGATTGGTTAGTAAAAGCATTAACCGCAGAGGACATTCGTTCAGCCAAGCGTAATGGGCATAAAGCGGGTATTATCACGGCACAAGAAACAGATGGCCTGGGTACCAATCTGGACCTATTAGATGTGTTACATAATTTTGGCTTAAGAATTTTACAATTAACTTATAACAATCAGAATCAGGTCGGTGCAGGCTGTGCAGAACAGTCGAACGCTGGGATTACGAATTATGGAAAAAGATTCATTGAGCGTTTGAACAAGCTCGGGATCATTGTAGATACGGGACATTGCGGAAAACAGACCACGCTCGATGCTTGTCAGTATTCTAAGACTCCGGTCATTGCTTCACACACGGGTGTAGAGGCTATCTATCCACATATGCGCTGTAAAAGTGATGAAGAGATTATCGCGATAGCGAAGACGGGTGGAGTCATCGGTATTTTTGCTATGCCGTGGTTTGTTCATGAAGATCCTAACCATACGACCATTGATCATGTGTTGGATCATATCGAATATGTGATTCGGCTTGTAGGCGTGGATCATGTCGGGATTGGAACGGATTGGCCGATGAGCGATGTGCTCTGGTCATTGGTTTATTTTAAAGAACATATTGCACCTAAGCTAGGATTTGCCAAAGGAGACGGACCTTCTACTGAAACCGTTGCTGGGCTTGAAAAATATAGCTATTTTATCAATTTTACTAGAGGTCTAGTGGCTCGCGGTTATAAGGATGAGGATATTGCAAAGATTATGGGTGGCAACTGGCTGCGCGTGTTTGAAGAAATTTGGGGATAGGGGATAAATAGATGACAACATACTTGAACACAACTACATTTAACTTCTACTGTTCTGGCATTTATTCAGGGAAAATACATTTTACGGAACAACAAATTATGCTCGCTAAGGTTGATCCACGCAGACGAACACAAATGCAATACAATGCGCTGGATACCCAGTTCAAGACCGTTCTTCCATTTCAAAAAATCCACGAACACATGGACGCTTACGCTAAAGCAGAATGGGTCAATGATGAGATAGTTCTAAGTAATGGTGATCTTTATCAAAAGCATATTCAGTATCAGGCTGTATTGGATGGCCGTGAGCTTACTTCACAAGTATGGGCGCTACGAAAAGAGACGGCACTGGATATTGTGACCTTGGATGGTGAGATTATTGCCTTTCTTGCGCCGAATCGGTATGGCATCGAGCTGATTGTTAAAGCAGGATATGAGAAGCTGACGCCTCTGGTTGTTTATGATGATCCCCTTTTGTCCAAGCCAGAGTATGGTGTAAATGATTTGGGTACGGATCTGATTCCGATGCATGATGGCGTGAGACTGGCTACGGATGTGTTTCTTCCTGAGGGCATTCAGCCGGGAACCAAGCTGCCGACGATTCTTGTGAGAACCTGCTATGACCGTAACGGGAAAAAAGAGATTTTTATGAGATGGGCTAACAAAGGTTATGCAGTGGTGTCACAGGACGTAAGAGGTCGGGCGGATTCGGAGGGGGAATTGATCCCTTTTTATAATGAACGGGATGATGGCTACGATACGATCGATTGGATTATCACGCAGGATTGGTCAGATGGCAATGTTGGAATGTGGGGCGCGTCCTATCTCGGCTTTGTGGTTGTCTCGGCGGCGACCAGTGGGCACCCTAATTTGAAGGCTGTTGTGGATGAAGTGAATGTTGGCTCACCGTTTGTAGATACAGCGCGTAAGGGTGGGACGCTTTGCTCTTGGCCACTCTTGTCTTGGACGCTTGCACAATCTGTGGGTACCCGGACGGATTTTGATATTTTTGGGGGCATTACGGTGAACCCAGAAGCGGCCGTCGATGCGAGACCGATTAAGGAGATTCCACAGCAAATGATAGGCAAAGCATCAGGACCATGGGATTTGTGGAGCCAGCATCCGGAGTATGATGATTTCTGGAGAAACTGTACCTTTACGGAACGTGGGGATCAAGTGCAGGTCCCTATGTATGTGATCTCAGGCTGGTATGATGGCGACAGCCCTGGCGTATCGGAGACTTGGAGAATGCTGACTGAACATGATGTGCCAAATCGTAAAATCCGTCTGGGTGCATGGGAGCATGGGCCAAACCGAGCCAGAGATTATGAGGGAGTAAGCTTCGGCAATGATGCAGTCGTCTATGATTATGATGTTTCTGTACTGCGCTGGTTCGACCGCTTCCTCAAAGGCATTCCGAACGGAATAGATCAGGAGCCTAGAGCCTCTTATTATGTCGTTGGTGAGAATCAGTGGAGAACGTCGGAGGATTGGACACCAGTTGAAGCTACAACTACGCCGTTTTATCTTTCCAGTGCTGGCCGTGCTAATTCAGGACAAGGAGACGGGAAGCTGCTCACAGCGCCAGAGGAACACTCTCCAGAAGATACTTATGTCTATAACCCAAATGATCCTATGAATGATAGCGGTGAGCGGGAGCCTGAAAATTTGCGGAAATATGAGCTCCGAAATGATATTCTTGTGTACACTAGTGAGGTGTTGACGGAAGAATTGACTATTGCTGGCGAATTGTCTGCTGTCATCTACGCCGCTAGCACAGGTAAGGATACGGATTGGGTAGTTACGCTTAGTGATGTGAATGAACATGGAGACTCTATCCGGTTATCTAACTATATTGTCAGAGCTAAATATCGTCATGGGTTTGATGCACCAGAGCTACTCACGCTAGGGCAAGTGGAGGCATACGATATTTTCATGCCGAATATTGCTCACAGATTTGCCGTAGGACACCGAATTCGTTTTTCGATTACCTCTTCCAGTAAATTCGTTGCTTTCCCGAATACGAATACTGGTGGTAACCCGTATGAAGATTCAGAGGCGATTACAGTGCTGCAGACGGTTTACCATAATAGTGAATATCCAAGCCATGTGAAGCTGCCGGTTATTCCTAACGCTTGAACGGTACTGCAAGGTCAACCTTGCAATTAGGATAAAATAGCGATTATTCACAGAAAAGCGCATAAATGATCCCTTCTCAGGTCACAATAGGGAAAAACCAGAATGAAGGGATTAACGTGTCGCGCATAAAAAAACAACTTTGGCAGCGATGGAGACGTTGGAAAAAGGCGCTTTGGGTAGGGGCAGCTTGTTTAGCTCTTACTGTACTGGCATGGCGCAGTATGCAGGTACCTGAGGAAATCAGTGGACTGCTGACGGATTCTAGTTGGACGGATAGTGCCGAAAGCGAGTTGGCCGCAGCTGTATTTAAAGTAGGCGTGGACAGCGGTGAGGAGAAAGAGAAGGGCACCATAAAAAACGAACAACTGTTGCAGACGATCGCTCAAAGCGGACTCAGCAGAACCGTTCATTTAAAAATATCGTATGTATCTGGGGAAGAAGTTCAGACATTGCCAGGTGTAAAGAACCCGCTTCAGCTTAAAAAGATAATTCACGAACACCCTGCATGGAGCGGCTTCATCAGCAGTGATGGAGATTTGTGGCTGGAACAAAAAGTGAATGATCTATCGACCCTAACGAAAAAAGAAGCCTATATCGGGGTCGATGCATTTGGAAATTTGAAATTGTTTAAAGGCCCTCCGGTACAGGAAAAGGTTCTGAAGACCTTTTTTCAAATGGATATGGGTTCCTTGAAATCCTCCCTGCCGGAAAGTATTTGGAAAGAGCTTCATGAGGGCATTCGTGTACAAGATATTGAAGAGTACAACAGCGTATTGTCCACCTTCAGTGACTATGCGCGAGAGGCTGCCGAACATGTCATGCAGAATAAGCAATAGCATCCTTAAGCATATCAGCTGTCCTAAAGTCATTATTAATGGCTATAGGGCAGCTTTTTTTTGCAAATATAAGAAAGTTTGAGGTTCTCATTGTAGGCCTAAAGTTGTCATTTCGCATCAGAGGGTAAACTTTTTTTCTCCCGGAAGGGGTATTTTTGCTATAATGGTTTGAAGGAATACATATGTTCGCTTCGTAGCGGAGTAATGGATGAAAACGGTGGAATAAACTGCCTGTTATAGAGGAGAGATCGTGCTTGCGCATTTTGGGAATTGATCCAGGGCTGGCGATTGTCGGTTTTGGCTTTGTGGATAAGGAAGGTCATAAGTTGACCCCGGTCCAATATGGTTGTATCCAGACTGAGGCTCACACGCCTGAGGAAGAACGTCTGCTGCATGTCTATGAAGGCATGGGTCAGCTCATTGATAAATATAAACCTGATGCTGTAGCGATAGAGAAGTTGTTCTTTGCACGTAATGTTACAACAGCATTGCCAGTAGCACAGGCCCGCGGAGTGACGATATTAGCTGCTGTACAGCGTGGCTTACCCGTCTCGGAATATACACCTATGATGGTGAAGCAGGCTGTAGTTGGTTATGGTAAGGCAGAGAAACGGCAGGTACAGGAAATGGTGAAGCTGCTACTGAAATTATCGGCGATCCCTAAACCGGATGATGTAGCGGATGCACTCGCGGTAGCGGTATGTCATGCCCATTCGAGCAGTCTTAATTCTAAATTAAATGAGGTATTGCGAAAATGATAGATTTCTTAAGAGGACCCGTCGTTCATTTAGAGTCGGAATATGTGGTGCTGGATGTGCAGGGCGTAGGATATCGGGTGTTCTGCCCGAACCCTTATGCTTTTGCTAAAGTAGAAGGGCCTGTAACGATCTATATTCATTATCAAACACGTGAGGATGCAACGCTTCTGTTCGGGTTCCCGACTCGGGAGGAGCAAAAATTGTTCCGCAAGTTGATTGAGGTATCTGGGATCGGTCCGAAGGTTGCGCTCGGAATACTGACAGGTGGAACTCCAGATCAGTTGATCTCGGCAATTTACCAAGAGAATATAACCTTCTTAACGAAACTGCCGGGCATTGGCAAGAAGACGGCGCAGCGGATGATCCTAGATTTGAAGGACAAGCTGGACGGACTCAGTATGGCTTCCATGCAAACGGGATTATTTGCAGTTCCAATGGAAGAAGCATCGGATGGGTTAGCTTGGCAAGAGGCTAGGGATGCCCTTAAGGGATTGGGTTATACCGAAAGTGAATTGGACCGTGTGTGGCTCGCTATGAAAAAAGAGGGCGCAGAGACAGGGACTGTAGATGTGTTGATGAAGAAAGCACTTGGGCTATTATATATTGCTAAGTAAAGCCGAACACATCCTTGAAGAAAGGGAGCGATAGGAATGGATGACCGGATTATATCCGCTAATTTGATGATGGACGAGCAAGCCGTAGAATTAAGTTTACGCCCTCGTTATCTGGGAGAATATATCGGACAGAATCAGGTAAAAGAAAACCTGAAAATATATATCGAAGCAGCCAAAATGAGAAGTGAAGCGCTGGATCATGTGCTGCTCTACGGGCCTCCAGGTCTCGGTAAAACAACACTCGCGAACATTATCGCCAATGAGCTGGGTGTGAATTTACGAACAACGTCCGGTCCTGCGATAGAGCGGCCGGGAGATTTAGCCGCCCTGCTGACGAACCTGCAGGAAGGCGATGTGCTGTTCATCGATGAAATTCACCGCTTACACCGGACGGTGGAGGAGGTTATGTATCCGGCGATGGAGGACTTCGCGCTGGACATCATGATCGGCAAAGGGCCAAGTGCCCGTTCGGTACGATTGGATTTGCCGCCTTTCACACTTATAGGTGCTACCACCCGTGCTGGCCTGCTGTCAGCGCCACTACGTGATCGTTTCGGAGTGGTCAGCCGCTTGGAGTTCTATACCATAGATGAGCTAAGCTTCATTGTTGCTCGAAATGCAGATCTTTTAGGAATTGAGATTGTCGGAGATGCGGCGGAAGAGATAGCGCTTCGTTCCCGTGGAACGCCGCGGATTGCGAACCGACTATTGAAGCGAGTCCGTGATTTTGCTCAAGTGCGCGGCGATGGGATTATAACCCCTGAGATTTCTGGGGAAGCCCTGAAGATGCTACAAGTGGATCCACGTGGGCTGGACAGCATCGACCACAAGATGTTAAGAGCGATGATTTCAAGCTTTCGTGGCGGTCCTGTAGGGCTGGATACGATTGCTGCTACAATTGGTGAGGAAAGTCAGACGATTGAGGATGTTTATGAGCCCTACCTGCTGCAGATAGGATTCTTGCAGCGGAGCCCTCGTGGAAGAATTGTAACCCCGGCCGCTTATCATCACTTAGGCCTTCCGCTCCCTCCGGAGCAGCATTGAGTCAGTAACTACATTTAAAAGGAGGATGCTGGATGAAGCATACGAAGATGAAATGGAGAGGAATAGCTCCACTAAGCAAAGGATTGCTAGCAGCTGCGATTGCTGTGGGAAGTCTCTTGATCCCTGCGGGTGCCAGTCATGCCGATTCTAATAGTACGATACGAGTTGCCCTTTATGCCGATATTGGTAGTAAATATAAATCTACCGTGCCAGTAGTAACTATGTTATCGACACAAAGCTTCACTTTGATGTCAAACCAACCAGGGAGCACTCCTTTGTTATCGGTGCCTGCCCAGAGCAGAATTCGTGTTAGTGTGGATAGTTATAGAGTAAAGGTAATGGAGACTTCAAGCTGGAAAACAGCTGCCGATGCGGCTAAAAAGCTTCAGTCCACCTCTGATAAGCCTCAAATTTATATGATTTCTAGAAATGGAACCAATGTATATCAGTTGTATACAGGTGTCTATGCCAGTGAAGCTGCTGCCAAGGATGGACTTGCCCGTGTATTAAAGGCAGGACTCGGCATTCCTGCTGATCAAACCCCTGCGGTGAAAGGGGATAAGCATTTATTGGCGGGTCGCTATACTTCGGAACAAGAAGCTGATACTGCTCTAAGTAGTATTACAGCTGCTGGTTTTGATGCCTGGAAGGTGTTTCTCTCAGGAAGTGATGGCAGTGCTCAGTTTGAGGTATGGGTAGGCGAAGCTGCGAATGACAAAGATTTGGGTGCTGTTCAGACCGCAGTGTCAGCAGCATTGCCACAGCTTGCTATGTCTGCTGCAACTTCACCTGGGTTAATCATGCGTCTGGATGCTGGGCTGGACCTTAGTAGCGAGACACAAGCTAATCATTATATGGTTTCCGGAAATGATGCTAAATTTTTGGCCGTTGGCAGTGAGGCTGGAATTCAGCTCGAAGAAAGATCCAAGCGTACCTACCGTGGAAATATGGAACTAAGTAATTTGAGAGGTTCCCTAGCGGTTATCAATGAAGTGCCACTGGAACAATATTTGTATGCAGTGGTTGGAGGAGAGGTTTCCTCCAGCTGGCCGGATGAAGCTCTAAAGGCTCAGGCTGTCGCCGCCCGAAGCTATGCAATGGCGCAAGGCAACCGTTTCGAAGTAGCGAATGTAGTAGATTCTACATTGAGTCAGGTATATAACGGAATCGGATCAGAGGCTCCAGTTATTATTAAGGCAGTGGATGCTACTGCCGGTGAAGTATTGATGAGTGGTGGTAAAGTTATAGAGGCTGTGTTCTCCTCGAACAGTGGCGGAATAACCTCTGATCCATCAGAGGTATGGGGCAATGGTGGAGATGCATTCGCCAGCGTTCCCAGCAAAGAGGATGTCGCAGCTACCGCGACCGCTAAGAAGTGGTATTATTTACTGCTCGCTAATGGTACCTCTGGATACGCACGTGAGGATAACATTAAATTGACAGGAAATAAAACTGCAGCGGGACTGGATATAGCGACAGCTACCACTAAAGATGTCAATGTACGCCCCCTTCCTGCTGTTGAAAGTAGTGTAAGTGCGGTAGGTAAACTGAATCCAGGCGAGAATGCTGTTGTTCTAGACAAAGTCTATGAGTCCGGTAGTTATAGCTGGATCAAAGGGCCATACACCTCTGCCGACCTTTTAAAAAGCTTGCAGGGTAAAACAACTAGCGCGCTCCCATCTAGCATCCTTAATTTGCAGGTCACTCAGCGCGGCCCTTCTGGAAGAGCGATTCAGGTGAAAGCAAATGGTCAGGCACTGGATGTGAAATATCCTGATATGTTCCGTTCTGCGTTCAATGGATTGCCAAGTACATTGTTTGATATTGTACCAGCCGGAAGTTATACTGTATTAGGCGCTGACGGTGCTACCAGCACGATTGGAAGTTCACAGAGCGCAGGTGTACTCTCTGCATCAGGTAAGGTTAATGTGAACGGTAGTGGAACTGTAGTGATGGGTGGGGATTCCTCAGCCAGAGCGATTACTAACAGTTCGGGCTTTCTGTTCATTGGCCAAGGATACGGTCATGGTCTAGGCATGTCGCAATGGGGCGTGAAAGGCATGGCTGACAGCGGGTATGATTACAAGCAGATATTGCAACACTATTATCAGAACGTTACTATAGTTAAGGAATGAAGACAGACCATGAATGTAGACGCATATGATTTTCATTTACCGGAAGAATTAATTGCCCAGACACCACTCTCTGACCGTAGCTCTTCTAGACTGCTCTTAGTAAATAAGGAGGATGGGGAGCTGGCTCACCGGCATTTTACCGATATTATTAATTATTTTCAACCGGGAGATACGCTTGTTCTGAATGATACGAGAGTCATTCCTGCCAGATTGTTTGGGGCTAAAGAAGATACGGGGGCTAAAGCTGAAGTGCTTCTCCTTAAGAATCTGGGAGACGATCGTTGGGAAGCTCTTGTAAAGCCAGGTAAAAAGCTCAAGACAGGAGCGGTTATCATCTTTAGTGATGAGCTTCGTGCTGTTATTGAGGAAGAGGCTGATATGGGTGGACGAACGCTTCGGTTCATTTATCAGGGTATTTTTCAGGAGATTCTGGACAGGCTGGGAACAATGCCACTGCCTCCTTATATTAAGGAAACACTCGATGATCGGGAACGATATCAGACCGTTTATGCTAAGCATGAAGGATCAGCTGCTGCTCCTACAGCAGGGCTTCATTTTACCAAAGAACTGTTGGATCAGATTGAAGCCAAGGGTGTAAATATTGCTTATATTACACTTCATGTAGGTCTCGGAACGTTCCGTCCGATGTCTGTTGAGAAGGTTGAAGAGCATGTTATGCATTCAGAGTATTTTGTAATGTCTCAAGAAACAGCAGATACTATAAATGCTACTAAGGAACAAGGTGGTCGCATTATAGCGGTAGGGACAACTTCTTGTCGGACACTTGAAACAGTCGGAAGACAATGCGAAGGCGGTCCACTAGTGGAATGTAGTGGCTGGACGGATATTTTCATCTATCCGGGCTATAAGTTTAGTGTAGTTAATGCGTTAATTACTAATTTTCATTTGCCGAAGTCTACTTTGGTGATGTTGGTTAGTGCTTTGGCAGGTCGGGAACATATTCTAGCTGCTTATGAAGAAGCGATAGAGCAGAAGTACCGGTTTTTTAGCTTTGGAGATGCAATGTTTATTTACTAAGGTAAGAGGATGGGTTAACTTATGGCAGCAATTACTTATGAGCACATCAAAACGTGCAAACAATCCGGAGCAAGACTTGGAAGAGTCCATACTCCACATGGTGTGATTGAGACACCTGCATTTATGCCAGTCGGCACACAAGCTACAGTCAAGACAATGAGTCCTGAAGAACTGAAAGAGATGGATGCTCATATTATTTTGAGCAATACGTACCATTTGTTCCTGAGACCGGGCCATGATATTGTTCGTGAAGCAGGCGGACTGCACAAGTTCATGAACTGGGACCGTCCCATTCTAACGGATAGCGGCGGGTTTCAAGTATTTTCGCTTAGTGACATGCGCAAGATTACCGAAGAAGGCGTTCATTTCCGTTCCCATCTAAATGGGGATAAGAAGTTCTTGTCTCCTGAAGTAGCTATGGAAGTTCAGAACGCACTTGGCTCTGATATCATGATGGCATTCGATGAGTGTCCTCCATTCCCAGCGGAATATGACTACGTGAAAAAATCATTGGAGCGTACAACGCGCTGGGCAGAACGTTGCCTGAAAAGTCATGCTCGCCCGAATGATCAAGGGCTGTTCGCTATCGTTCAAGGAGGTATGTATGAGGATCTTCGCCGTCAGAGCGCGGCAGATTTGACTTCCATGGATTTCCCGGGGTATGCTATTGGAGGGCTCAGCGTCGGAGAGTCCAAGCAGCTAATGTATGAAGTGCTGGATTATACAGTTCCCCTGCTGCCACAAGGCAAACCTCGCTATTTGATGGGCGTTGGTTCACCGGATGCGCTGTTGGAAGGTTCAATCCGGGGAGTGGACATGTTCGACTGTGTTCTGCCTACCCGTATTGCTCGTAATGGAACAACGATGACCAGTCAGGGAAGACTCGTTGTACGCAACGCAAAGTATGCCCGCGATTTTGGGCCGCTTGATCCGGAGTGCAACTGCTATACATGCCGGAATTATTCCCGCGCTTATTTGCGCCATCTAATCAAAGCCGATGAAACCTTCGGACTTAGATTGACGACATACCATAACTTGCACTTCCTGTTGGATTTGATGCGTAAAGTGCGCGAAGCCATCAAGGAAGATCGGCTGCTTGATTTTCGCGATGAGTTTTTTGCTAAATACGGATTATATGATAATCTTAAAGGCTTCTAAAGCTTCGTTGAGGTCCATGTTTTAATGTGCTTTGAAAGGGGGGAGAAATATGTTTCAATATGCAGCAGCAACAGGCGGAGGTAGTATACTGGGTCTTGTAGGTCCATTCGTACTTATGTTTGTAGTATTCTACTTCTTGCTGATTCGTCCGCAACAGAAGAAGACCAAAACACGTAATGCAATGTTGAAGTCTCTGAAAAAGGGCGATAAAATCGTTACTATTGGTGGTCTTCACGGTACGATCATGGAGATTTCCGATGATATCGTGGTTCTACGGGTCAATGATGTAACTAAACTGACCTTTGATCGCGGTTCCATTAGTCACTCCGTTGCCACGGACGTGGAGGAGAAAGTATAGTTTCGTTATTTAAAAGTACATAAAAAGCGGTGTCTTCTCATTAAGAGAATGACACCGCTTTTTTGATGTTCATCTTTCATCGTGATCTATGGGTTTAACGCATATCCGTTATTCGGCTGCGAACGGTGAGCGATTCTTCACGTCCCCGTAAGGTTAATTTGGCAAGCTGTACACCAACTGTTGAAGCTAGGACTGCTAGCAGAGTGCCGCCTATCATATCTGTAAGCCAATGAATGCCCAGATAGAATATACCAAAGACGATTACGACTGCGGAAATACTCGTAATGACCATCCACCGGCGGTTTCCTGAACGGAATGCCAGTAATGCCATCGTAACGGAAATGGACGTATGTAGACTCGGGAAGCAGTTGTTGAGACCGGATAGAGGGCGGTACTCTTGCTCAAACTTCGGAAATACATCCAGCATAGTAAATCTAACGCCTGCAGGTACATAGGACCATACCTCATTTACAGGGAAGTATAGGTAGAATGGAATTGCTACAGCATAGTTAATGATAATAGCATAGCAGGTAGCGTACAGCATCACACGGTTCTTATCTAACAGATAGACACCTAGAGAAGCTGCTAGTACAGATTGAAGCATGAAAATGTAGAAGAAAACTATGATAGGCGTTAGCCATGGACTATAGAATATATCCTGAACAGCTTGGACAAAATGCCCCTCTAGCCCAAATACAAATGATGTATAGTCTGAGGTAAGATGCATTTTTTCTTCAATTTGTAGTTCGTATTTATTCAAGACCAGTACACCAAACATGCCTACCATCAGTAGCAAAAACTTGTAGGATCGCAGCATCTCTTTTCCGATTTCAACTAATGCCATGATTGGATTTCGACGAGCGCCAATCCATACTAATATCACTACTAATGCAACTGTGTACAAAACAATATGATTCATTGATTGGTAAAACAAAGCATTCGAAGCCTCCTTGATTCTCTTTATGAAGTCAGATGATCACAGTTTAACATATTTCCAAGGAATGTTTCGAATTTTATGGAATAATAATTTTAGCTTTTCTGTAAATTAACCCCAAACATTCCGCCAAGTGCACCAATTGCTGCCGCAGCTAGAACCCAAAGAAGGTCAACACCAGAGGGTGAGCTATCCAGTGCCAGAAATCCAATTAACAGAACGATAATCCCGTAAAAGATTCCTGTAAGACTTCCTTGATACCAGCCTTTGTTCGTGGCTCTGCGACCGGCGGTTAGTCCTCCGAATGCTGCGGCTATGCCGTGCACTATATAAGTGTACATTGAGAGATCCTGCTCCTTCAGACCGCTGCCCCATAATAAAAGAGAGAGGACAAACGCGCCAAGCAGCATCCAAAGGAATGATCGACATAGGCCAGACAATACAGGATTGGCTATTCTCCATGAGAACAGGCGCCGGATTAAATACATGGTACAACCTCCTAAAGTTTTTTTAGAAAAATAATCTACATAAGTTATTATTCATTGTATGGGGAGGCTTGCCCCAATAGTACAAGAATGGGCATTGTAGCCTTTTTACCATTAATTAATATGTGAGCTTCCGAATGTTCCCTGTGCTGAGCGGTCAGAATAGGGTTACATTAATCCGCCCGAGAAAACAAGTCTGCGGGTGAGAGTGGAGGGGAGCGAAGCTATATGTCCCAGCATATCACTACCCATATTTTCTTGACCGTGCTGATGTATTTCTTCATATTCCTGTGCATGCGTATCATGGGGAAGAGGGAAATCGGTAAGCTATCTGTATTTGATCTAACGATCTCAATTATGATTGCTGAGATTGCTGTTTTTGTGATCGAGGATATTAATCGCCCGATTTACGAAGGTCTGGTTCCGATGGCCACACTGGTTATCATTCAAGTTGTAGTTGCTCAGCTCAGTCTTAAGAGTAGAAAGATTCGGCTGTTAATGGACGGTAAACCGAGCATACTTATTTCTGGAGGCAAGCTGCACCGGGGAGAGATGCGTAAACAAAGGTACAATATTGATGATCTATTGCAGCAATTGCGTGGTCAGAACATCGCTAGTCCTGCTGATGTGGAATTTGCGATTCTGGAGCCCAGTGGACAGCTTACCGTTTTCGAGAAAGACAAAGGACTTTCATCTTCCAATCAAACAGGCAATAGCAGTTCAGTTGCTGAGAATAATAAGACCGATGAGGATGCAGATGTAAGCAGTCAGAAAGTTAAACTGCCAAAGAACAAAATCAGATATGAAGGGCTTCCTATTCCATTGATTATGGATGGAAAGGTCCAGGATCATAATTTAGAAATGATAGGAAAAACAAGGTTCTGGCTAAGAACACAGATCCGCCAAAAGGGAGTATCAGATTTTCGGGATGTATTTCTTTGCTCCATAGACCATAAAGGCCGAGTTTATGTTGACCGTTTGGACAATCGATAACCATTCTAAAGCCAACGCTTAATGAAAGGCAGTCGATCCAAATCACGAAGGGAAATAAGGCCAGCTAATAGACTGAGACCGAAATACAGGGCCATTCCTATCGCAGAGGCAAATAAAAATTGAATCCATTGTGCTTCTGCAATGGGAATGGAGATGTATACATAACGCACGCCTGCTCCCATAATGATCATTGCACATAAGGTCTTAATGGTATCGGTTATTCGTAAGGATAATGAAATTAGACTGACTACGCTGTACCCGTGCAGCAGAGTAACAAGAACGCTGTTCACAATAATGGCGATGATTGCGCCGTAGATTCCGTATTCTGGCTGTGAAGCTAATATAACAATCAGAATGATTTTGACTACTGCCCCAATAAGAGTATTGATGAGTGCCCTTCCCGGTCTGTCCATAGCTTGAAGTGCAGCTTGTAAGGGGGCTTGAACATAGATGAACAAAGCGAAAGGGGCCATTAGTTTTAGCATAGGAGCGGTGTCCGGATTTCCGTATAACAAGTTGCATAGTGGGACTGCCAGTACATACATAAGAACAGCAAAGGGAGCCCCTGTTACAAGAGCGAGTCGAAGAGCTTGGTGCATTCGTTTGTGAATGGTAGGCAAGTCCTTTCTCGCGGCAGCCTCGGATAAGGAGGGAACCAAAGACACTGCGAGAGAGGAAGTTAACGCACCGGGAAGCAACAGTAAGGGGATAACCATTCCCTGTAAAGACCCATATTGAGCAGTCGCGGCGGCTGTTGCGATTCCGGCTAGTGCAAGACTACGTACGGTAATTATAGATTCCAATAGATAGGAAAAAGAACCGACAAGCCGGCTTGCCGTAACAGGAATTGATACACCTAATAAACGCCGTAGTATGGGGGAAGTTGATTGTACGGCATCTGGATCAGGAGGTATAACTTCCTTCTCAATCGTTTGCTGTTCTTGGATGGGGGGTGTTTTTTTATCCTTTTTCGTGATGACATAATATTGCCACAGAATGGCTAACATTCCGCCAATCTCTCCCACCGTTACGCCTAGCATCGCCCCTGCAGCTGCAAAAGCGATACCTTTAGGTAACAGCAGCCAAGAGAACCACAGCATAAAAAATATTCGCACGATAGACTCAAAAACTGAAGAAAGTGCGGAAGGAATCATGTTCTGCCTACCTTGAAAATAACCGCGGTATATTGCAGATACAGCAACAATTGCGATCATTGGGATCATGGCAATAAAAGTATAATAAACTCTGTGGTCTGTTAAGATCACATTGGAGACCCATGAAGCACTGACCAGCGCAACAATGGTAAAGAAGATTCCTAGTCCGACACTAAGAGTAAGGCCAGTCCGTAAAATTTGCCGCGATTTCTCAGGGCGGTTCTCTCCCTCTGCTTCCGCTACCATCTTTGCAATTGCTAGGGGAAGTCCGCCTGTAATAACAGTAGCCAGCACGATAAAGAAAGGGTACGCGAGCTGATATAGACCCACACCTTCTGCTCCAATGATGCGTGGCAAAGCAATTCGGGGTATAAATCCAAGCATTCGATTAATGATGCCGGCGGCAAGCAAGATTAAAGTTCCTTGTATAAAGCTCTGTTTCCTCAAAGGTCACGCCTTCTTCCCCAAATGAAATGAAACGCTGGCCAACTTGTCTATTCTTATGGATATGCTATACCCCTATCCCGGCATGCCTTGTTTTAGTAGTTGTAACTTTTTGTGACGGAAGGAGGAAAGCAGAGAACTTGGGTCGAATACCTATGGTAAGCATACGAACACGAGCGATCTTTGGAGGTGTCATCACGTGGAATCGGAACAGTGGAATCATGATCAACATAGTGAAGAAATCGAAGCCATGTGCCGCAGCAAAGCTGAAGAATTCCGGCTCCTCGGCTATGAGTATGTAACCAGCAAGGATATTTGGGATTGTATCAGTCGTAATTATGATAAGGACGGAATGCCTCCCTTACATAAGCTGGTAAATGATATTTATTCCTTAAAAGCCAATAGTTACATGACTTATTTGACTCTTGCAGCTTATCGGGGGTTGAACTGAACAATACACATCTCGCTTCTTTTCTTTGCGAAAAGCCTTATAAAGCAGTAAAGTAAGAGAATAATAATAACTTCACATCTCCTATATAAACGGATGTCTTGCTGATATGTGCAGGGGCGGCCGTTTCTTTGTGTGAGTATAGCTATGACTATGCTGTGAATTGACGGTCATTTCACGTGTAGCTATAATAGGAATATTGAGTGAATGAAAGGGGAACTAGCTAGAGCATGAAGAGACTAATGGGCTTTATTATTACCGTGCTCGTTTTGACAGGCGTCATGGCATTTACTACTCCTGGACTGCTGGACAAGGTTAGACTTGGTCTTGACCTGAAAGGCGGATTTGAGATTTTGTACCATGCAGAGCCTATGGAAGCGGGAGCAGCGTTGTCCCGAGCTTCACTGTTGAAAACAGCAGAAAGTTTGGAAAAACGGGCCAATGCGCTCGGAACCAGTGAACCAGAGGTTACAACTGAAGGTACTGACCGTATTCGTCTGAAAATTGCAGGCGTTACTGATGAAGCCGAGGTTCGTAAGAAGATGAAGGAGCCTGCAGTTCTGACTTTCCGTAGTGCTGCTGAAGGTGACGCTGAAGGTACTTACAGCAAGATCGAACTGGTAGGTAGTGATTTTGTTGAAGGTGCGGCAGAGGTTGGACGGGATAACCTGAATCAGCCAATCATCAGTATCAAAATAAAGGACAAGGATAAATTCGCAGAGATTACCAAACGCCTCTTAGGAAAGAATCTCGCAATTTATTTGGATGAGAACAAACTATCTGATCCTACGGTACAAGCAGTACTTACAGATGGTAGTGCGTCTATTTCCGGTCAGTATACAATTAAAGAAGCACGTGAACTGGCTGACACTATTAATCTTGGTGCGTTGCCACTGAAACTTACTGAGAAATACTCCCAAAGTGTGGGTGCAACACTTGGTAAACAATCGCTTGATCAAACGATCAAAGCCGGTCTTTTGGGTTCTTTGATTATTCTTATCTTCATGATCGGTATGTATCGCTTGCCAGGTCTCTTGGCTAGTTTTGCGCTGATCTTGCATACATGGCTGCTAATTGTAGTCTTTGTCTTAGCAGACTTCACATTGACGTTGCCTGGTATAGCCGCATTTATTCTGGGTATAGGGATGGCCGTCGATGCTAATATCATTACAAATGAACGGATAAGAGAAGAAATGCGCAGTGGTAAAAGTGTACTTTCCTCTGTTAAAGCAGGTAATAAATCCTCTTTCCGGACAGTAATGGACTCCAATGTCACAACTGTTATTGTGGCAGGTGTCATGTTCGCCTTCGGTACAGGTGCAGTCAAAGGTTTCGCATTGGTACTGATCGTGGAAATCGTTCTGAGTATCGCTACGAATCTTTATTTCTCCCACTGGTTGCTTAGCCAGCTTGTTAAAGCCGGTAAGCTGAACAAACCGAAGAGCTTCGGTGTTAAGGAGAGTGATATTCGTGCGCTTTAAGAAAGAGCTTGATTTCGTACATTTGAGTAAATTTTTCTATGTTTTTTCCATCGCCCTTACAGTGGCAGGTTTGATTTTCCTAGCAACCTTTGGATT
Organism: Paenibacillus sp. FSL R5-0475; assembly: GCF_038004585.1. Taxonomy (NCBI): domain Bacteria; kingdom Bacillati; phylum Bacillota; class Bacilli; order Caryophanales; family Paenibacillaceae; genus Paenibacillus; species Paenibacillus sp. FSL R5-0475. Next base: position 4,047,732 of record NZ_JBBORK010000001.1, on the reverse strand, counting down.
GAATTACAGCGTTGATTTCAAAGCAGGATCTAATGTTGATATCTCTCTGTCTAAGAATTTGACATTGGAAGAGGTTAATTCAGCAGTTGAAAAAACTGGGATTTCAAGTGAGCCAAGCATTACGTTAGGAAGTGAACGGGTTAACGTTCGTTATGATCAAGTGCTCGATGAGCAACAAGATGAAGCTCTTAAAGCAGAGATCTTGAAGCTGGACGAAAAAGCATCGTTTGAGATTAACACCGTGGATACTGAAATGTCTAAAGAACTTGCACGCAATGCGATCTATGCGGTTCTCATTTCTTGTCTAGGGATCATCATTTATGTAAGTATTCGTTTTGAATGGCGGTTTGCATTGGCAGCTATTGTTTCATTGATCCATGATGCCTTTATGGTCGTTGCAATCTTCTCCATCTTCCGCTTGGAAGTGGATTTGACGTTTATTATTGCGGTGCTTACGATTATCGGTTATTCCATCAATGATACGATCGTTATCTTTGACCGTATCCGTGAGAATTTGCGTTTTGGTAAACAAAAAACCTATGAGGATTTAAAAGAGCTTGTGAATAAGAGTGTGGCTCAAACGCTTATGCGTTCTCTTTACACAGCATTTACCGTATTTATTGCGGCGTTCTTCCTGTTGATTCTTGGAGGCGAGTCCATCAAGATGTTCTCGCTTGCGATGGTTATCGGATTGCTATTCGGAGCGTACTCCTCTATCTTTATTGCAAGTCCGGTCTGGCTACTGCTTAAGAAGCGTGAGAAGATAAAGGTAAAGAGCCCGGCTAAAGGGTAATGTCTCAAGAGAAATAACATGGCTACACTTGAATGAAAAAAACATCAACTTTATAATTTAAGAAAGCCGCGTCAAATGCGACGCGGCTTTCGAAATCTTTGGGGTAGTATGTCATGTGTATTGTATCATCATGAGATTACTTGCTAGTGGTAAGGGGGGCCTCGTATGAATAAAGAACGATCACCGCAAAGCAAGACGGTTGCTTGGACAGGGATCATCAGCGATGTTACTTTGGCAGTAGCTAAGGGGAGTTTTGGCTATATTTCAGGTAGCAAGGCTTTAATGGGCGATGCATTATATTCTGGAGCAGATGCTGCAGCTAAATTGGCGGATATTCTCCCATGGCGCTCTGAACAAAGCAGAAAGAGCAAGCAGCGGATAGAAGAGCGACGAGGGAATAAGGAGCCGCTTTTAGCTATACTTTTTTCGGTATTAATTCTTATGGGGGGGCTGCAAATCGCCTTCTCTGCAATCCGTGACTTAACCGAGGGACAGTCATCCACTCGCGGAGAACTTGCACTTGTAACTGTCTTACTATCTATTGTACTTAAAGAAGCTGTATTTCAATATCAATATCGGTACTTTAAAAAAATAGGTGATGGCAGTCATGCTGCTTATGCCAATAGTCATCGTTTCAGTTTGTATACTTCTATCACAGTATTAGTTGGGATATCGTTATCAATGGGGGGGACCTATTGGCATCCTCTACTCTATATGGACCCTATTGCTGCACTTTTAACAGGATGCTTAATTCTACGTAAAGGTTATTTGCTCATTGTTAATACTGTTAGTGTTAAGAATGCGCAGGAGCTACCTTCTGAGGAGGCAGCTAATTTTATTGAAACCGTACAACGTGTTCATGGTGTTATTCGTGTAGAACATTTGAAGGCACTTGAGCAAGGGAATTATGTGAATCTGCAAGTGAAGATCAGTGTAAATCCGCGTATTACGGTGATGGAAGCACAGGATATTTCGGAATGTGCAAGAAAGTTGCTGCAGCACAGGTTTGTTCATGTTGGTGAGGTACATATGGACGTAGTTCCTTATGATCCTGGCTATCCATACAAAAGTAATTATGAATTGGTGGATAATGATATTCCGACGCTGCTTCAGTAGTTCGCAAGGTGAGAGAAAGGTGAGCGCTATTGCTTTATTCAAAAACAAGATGGCAATCTCCGGCAGCCGATCCCGACGTCGTAAGGGATATGGCCCGGAGCCTTTCTATTTCTCCGCTCTTATCCTCACTATTAGTGACTAGAGGAATTGATACGCCACATGAGGCTCTATCGTTCATGGATGGCGGTGTGGAAGCTCCGCATGATCCGTTCCTTCTAAAAGGAATGGCCGAAGCGGTTCCCAGAATTAGAAAGGCTTTAAAAGAAGAAGAACATATTCTGATTTACGGTGATTACGACGCCGATGGTGTGTCCAGTACAGCATTAATGATTCATTTGCTGCGTTACTTAGGCGCTTCCTTTGATATTTATATCCCGCACCGTTCTAATGAGGGCTATGGGCTGCATAATCATGCTTTGGATTGGGCTTTACAGCAGGGTGTATCCTTGATCATTACTGTAGATACTGGCATTAGCGCCTATCATCAGATTGCTTACGCTAATGAACTTGGGATTGATGTGATTGTTACGGATCACCATGAGCCACCAGAGCTTCTCCCAGAGGCTTATACGTTGATTAATCCGAAGCTGCCCGACTGCCCCTACCCGTTCAAAGGATTGGCAGGTGTAGGTGTAGCTTATAAGCTCGCCCAGGCTATGCTAGGGGAGGAAACTCCCGAAGAATGGGCAGAGATAGCTGCTATCGGTACTGTAGCGGATTTAATGCCGCTGCTGGGTGAGAATCGTGAGATTGTTCGAAACGGCTTGGTGAGTATGCGAAATTCTCGATTCCCAGGTATTCGTGCCTTACTCGATGTTAGCGGCGTAACCATGAGTACTGTGAGCGCGGTTAATATCGCTTTTGGAATGGCGCCTCGTATCAATGCGAGTGGTCGTCTGGATCATGCTGGACGGGCAGTGGCGTTGCTTACAACCGAGCATACTGATGAGGCAGAGCAACTGGCTGGGGAGCTTGATCTGCTTAATAAAGAACGCCAATTGGTCGTAGAAAGAATTGTAGTGGAGGCCACTGCAAAACTGGAGCAGGTGACTCAGGGTGGAGAAATACCAGACATCATAGTCCTTGCTGAACAAGGTTGGAATGTGGGTGTGGTAGGCATAGTGGCTTCCAAACTGCTGGAGCGTTACTATCGACCTGTAATTATTCTGGATATTCATCCGGAGACCGGCATGTGCAAAGGTTCTGCCCGCTCTATTCCTGGACTTGATATATATGCGGCCTTATCCTCTTGTTCTAACTTAATGGATCATTTCGGTGGTCATCCAGCAGCTGCGGGAATGAGTCTGCATCGGGACGGCTTAGAAGCCTTCGCTGCGGCATTAAATGAATACGCTGCTACTGTGTTAACACCGGAGCATTTCGTTCCTGTTACTTCTGCTGATGCAGAAGTGTCGATTTCCGATTTGTCCCTACAGACCGCGCTTGAATTGGAAAGGCTTGCACCTTTCGGGATGTCGAATCCATTGCCAAAGTTCATCATTCGCGGGGCTACAGTGAAAGAGACACGCACCATGGGGCAAGACGGAAAACACTTGAAGATCGTCTTGCAACAGGGTAAGAGTACGATCGAAGCCTTAGCTTTTGGTAAAGGGGATTTGGCTAAGCTGCTCCCTGTGGGCACCCCGATCAATGTGCTGGCTGAACTGTCGATCAACGAATGGAATGGCTCGAGGAAACCACAGCTGATGCTACAGGATTTATCAGTTCAGGATGCTCAATTATTTGATCTTCGTGGTGCTGCTGACGCTGTACGGCAGGCTGCACATATTAGAGAGCTGCTGCTTCCCTATAGCGGTGCTGGCCCATATCGTGCTGCAGCAGTGTTTCAGAGTGGACGTATGTCTTCACAGACTGAATTGATAGGAATGTCCTTCTGGGTATATGATAAAGAAGCTGGCATTAGCGCCGCTATTAAGGATGATTCGATTCAGGAATCAGGGCATGTCTCACTGTTATGTCTACTGGATATGCCGGAGACTCCTGAACAACTAGACGCGTTACTAAAGGCTTTTCCTAATGCTGATAATATTGCGTTATTGCATTCTATAAAGGATGGCCGAGAACGACTTATCATTCCGACACGGGATCATTTTAAAATACTCTATAAACTGCTGGCTTCGATCACTGCTGTTGCAACGCCAGAACATGAAGTGCTGCTGCGGCTAAGTCGACAATCCTCATTAAGTATTCGAATGCTTAGTAATATGCTAGATGTGTTCGAGGAGCTGGATTTTATCGAAAGAAGTCACGGAAGTGTGACCTTTATTACGCAGCCTACAGCTAAAAGCCTTACAGCATCAAGACATTTTGTCAGACTGGGGCAGATGGCGGAAATGGAGCAGTACTTCATGGAAGGTAGCTTGTCTGAACTGCAGGATTGGATGTTATCACGCCGTTTAGGCGTATCATAAAGACTAAACAAAACAAAGCAGACGCTTACGAAGCAAGTTTTGCCGAAACGGACTCAAAGTAGCATATGCTAACAAAACAAAGCAGACGCTTACGAAGTAAGTTTTGCCGAACCGAACTCAAAGTAGCATATGCTAACAAAACTTTTAGGAGATGAAAAATTTGGATTTTAAAGATAGTATTCGCGTGATTCCTGATTTCCCAAAAGAAGGTATTAGTTTTAAAGATATCACCACCTTGTTAAAAGACGGTGATGCATATCGCCAAGCGATTGATGCCTTGAAAGCTCTTGTATCCCACTTAGAAATCGATGTGATCGCTGGACCGGAAGCACGTGGTTTTGTAGTTGGTGCACCTCTTGCTTATGCATTGGGCGTAGGCTTTGTGCCGATTCGAAAGAGTGGTAAACTGCCGTATGAGACTATCGAGGTTGGATATGATCTTGAATATGGTAAAGACACACTTGCTGTTCACACGGATGCCATTAAGCCTGGACAAAATGTATTGATTGCTGATGATTTGTTAGCAACAGGAGGTACTATAGCTACTTCAGTTAACCTTGTGGAGCAGCTTGGTGGTAAAGTGGTAGGCGCAGCGTTTTTGATTGAATTGGTTGAGCTTGCTGGACGTAATAAGCTTTCTGGAATTGAAGTTATTACATTAGTTGATTACGAAGATTAATACGATAAACTTGTCTTTTCCCGGGAAATAAATTGGGATTTATGTATCGAATAATGTGGAAAAGTGCAAACAACAGCAATTCTCTGTCACTACTAGCGGAGGGTTGCTGCTTTGCAATTTTTTGCTCAAAAGAGATTCGAAAAAAGACTGCTCAATCCATAAAATGGATCTGGAGCAGTCTTTTTGAATTATTAATTCATAAATAAATTAGTGAGCAGCTTTATCGCTTTCTCCACCTTCATTAGACAGTCCAAGAACTTCAATGAGTTTGAAGAATATGGCTAGAACGATACCAACAATTGTAGCTAGAGCCATACCACTGAGTTTTACATTACCTATAGTAAGGGTTGTACCACTAATTCCGACAACAAGCACCAACGTAGCCATAATCATGTTAGTGGCTTTGGAAAAATCAACTTTTTGCTCTACGAAGATTCGCAGACCGGATGCGGCAATTACACCGAACAACAGTAGTGATACGCCGCCCATTACAGGTGTTGGGATATTAGCGATAACGGAGGAAAAAGTACCGGAGAACGATAGCAGAATTGCAATCACTGCTGCGCCACCGATCACATATACAGAATAAACTTTAGTTAATGCCATAACCCCGATATTCTCACCGTAGGTTGTATTTGGAGTAGAACCGATAAAACCGGAGATAATTGTAGATATCCCGTTCCCCATCAGGGAGCGGTCAAGTCCAGGATCTTTAGCCAAGTCTCTGCCAACAATATTGCTGGTTACAAGTAAGTGTCCAATATGTTCAACGATTACTACTAGCGATACTGGGATGATAGTCAGGATTACATTCCAATCGAAGGATGGAGTAACAATGGTAGGGTGCGCTAAAAAATTCGCATTAGATATTGCAGCCGTATCCACCATTTTCATAATATAAGCTAAACCATAACCAGTTACGATACCGATGAGGATGTGAATGATTTTTGGGAAACCGCGGAAGAGTACAGCTCCAATTACGGTTACGCCCAGTGTCACCATAGAAAGTGTGATTGCTTTGCCATCTGGAGTCCAGTCTGCAACTGCAACACCTTCAGGGGCAATAAGTCCTGCCATTCGCGCGGCAACAGGCACAAGTTCAAGTCCGATCGTTGCTACGATAGCTCCCATTACTGCTGGAGGGAAGACAACATCGATCCATTTTGTTCCTGCATAACGGATGATCAAAGCAACGAGCACAAAGATAACACCTGTGATGATGAAAGCGCCCAAAGCAAGCGAGTACCCTTTCATATGATCATCTTTATGATCAGCAAGCACTGATAATACGGGTGCGATAAATGCAAAGCTGGAGCCAAGGTAGGCAGGTATTTTACCACGGCAAATCCAAATGTATAGCAGTGTGCCGATACCGTTCATCAGCAAAATCATGCCAGGGTCAACCCCGAACAAGTTAGGCACTAGCACTGTACTGCCAAACATGGCGAACAAATGCTGTAGGCTTAACAGAAAACCGGGGCCCCATGGAAGTTTTTCATTAACTTGAATTTCGCGTTGCAATGGAGTTCACTCCTCTTTCTTAATGGATATGATGTTGTCCAGCGAAAATCCGCCTTTACTAGATTAAATAGAACTGGACATTTTTACAACAACATTTTCACAAGTGTTATTAATTTGTCCGATTTTCATAACTTTTACTTCTTGAATACCATGAGATGGCAAGTGTTGACGTAATCCCTCGTAAGCGTCATAATTATAGACAACTTTGAACAAGAGCGTAAGTTGCTTGCGAAATGATTGGAACCTGCAGATTTCAGAATGATTGCGGGTTCATTTTATTATAGAAAGGAAACGGATACGACGAGAATGGGCATAGAGCGATTAATTGATAAGGCTGGCGCCTATATAAAAGATAAAGATCTTCTCCGCATCCGGGAAGCTTATGAATTTGCCGATCAGGCTCATCACGGGCAGATCCGCAAGTCGGGGGAGCCATACATTCTGCATCCGCTGGCGGTGGCAGATATTGTCGTCAATATGCAAATGGATGTTATATCTATTGTTGCGGCGCTTTTGCATGATGTTGTGGAAGATACGACGGTCTCATTGGAACAAATCCGCGCGAAATTTGGCGATACCTGCGCGATGCTTGTCGATGGCTTAACTAAGCTGGAACGCATCCGTTTTCGCTCAAAGGAAGAGCAGCAGAACGAGAATTACCGTAAGATGTTTATTGCGATGGCGCAGGATATCCGGGTCATCGTTATCAAACTAGCGGATCGCCTGCATAATATGCGTACGTTAAAGTATCAATCTGAAGAGAGCCAGCGACGTATTTCTTATGAAACGCTGGAGATTTTCTGTCCTGTAGCTGATCGTTTGGGGATTTCCGCGATTAAGTGGGAGATGGAGGATATTGCGCTTCGTTACTTGAATCCGCAGCAGTATTATCGCATTGCTAATCTAGTGCATAAGAAGCGGGCTGAACGTGAGCAATTTATCGACAGCGTAATTGGCCGTATTCGTGCCAAGCTGGATGAAATGGGCATTGAAGGTGATCTTTCAGGTCGTCCGAAGCATATCTACAGTGTCTATAACAAAATGAGTACGAAAAACAAACAGTTTAATGAGATCTATGACCTGCTGGCCATCCGTATCATTGTGGATAATATCAAGGATTGTTATGCAACCCTCGGAATTATTCATACCCTTTGGAAGCCAATGCCAGGTCGATTTAAAGATTATATAGCTATGCCCAAAGCCAATATGTATCAATCTTTGCATACTACAGTGGTAGGTCCTGGCGGAGAGCCAACCGAAGTGCAAATTCGCACTTGGGAAATGCATCGCACGGCTGAATTCGGGATAGCAGCACACTGGGCATACAAAGAAGGAACCAGCAATAATGTGAATCCTGAGAATCGGATGCCTTTTTTTCGCGAAATATTGGAGCTTCAGCATGAGGCCAAGGATGCAGAAGAGTTCGTAAAATCACTCAAAATGGACTTTTTCTCGGATCTTGTGTTCGTGTTTACGCCTAAAGGCGAGGTTATTGAGCTTCCTGCGGGTTCTGTACCACTTGATTTCGCATTCCGTATTCATACGGAAGTGGGTAATCGTACGATTGGTTCTAAGGTGAACGGGCGGATCGTACCGTTGGATCACAAGTTGAAGACGGGCGATATTGTAGAGATACTGACATCGAAGCATTCGTACGGACCAAGCCGCGACTGGCTCAAGATTGCTCAATCCTCACATGCGCGAAGCAAAATTAAGCAATGGTTCAAAAAAGAAAAACGTGAGGAAAATGTCGAAAAAGGTCGCGAAGCGATTGAACGTGAGCTGAAGCGTCTGAATGTCGAGGTTTCTGAGTGGATTTCTGATGATAAGCTTTTAGAAGCAGCGAAGAAATTTGCTTTTAACGATGTTGAGGATATGCTGTCTGCCGTTGGATTTGGTGGGATTACCGCTTCGCAGATTGCTTCCCGTTTGACGGAAAAGCTGCGCAAAGAGCAGGAAGAAGCTGCTAATCATTTAGAGCTTACTTCAGAGATGAAGGAGATCAAGTCTTCCGGCGAAAAACGTAATCAACCGACCAATGGTGTTAGTGTAAAGGGAATTGAAAATTTACTTGTCCGTTTTGCACGATGTTGTAATCCGGTACCGGGTGACGACATTGTAGGGTATGTTACACGGGGCCGGGGAGTATCTGTACATCGCCAGGATTGTCCTAATATTCCGGGTGAGGGTGACGGAGAAGAAGCAGCAAGGGTGATTGAAGTGGAATGGGAAGGTACGATGGAAGCAAACTACAGTGTGGATATTGAGATTACAGGTCATGATCGTAATGGACTGCTCAATGAAGTGCTGCAGGCAGTTTCCGAGAGTAAAACGAACATTTCTGCGGTCACTGGGCGTTCTGACAAGAATAAAATGGCAATGATTCATATGACCATTCTCATTCGTAACACGGAACATCTGCAATCCGTTGTAGATAAAGTGAAACGAGTCAAGGATGTATATACAGTGAATCGGATCATGCAATAGGGCAAGGAGCGGAGTAGTACGATGAGAGTTGTAGTACAGCGTTGTAAGGACGCCAAAGTAACCGTGGATAAGGCAGTGACCGGAGAAATTGGCAAAGGCTTAATGCTGCTAGTTGGCGTTACGCATGAGGATACAGAAAAGGATGCCAAATATTTGGCGGATAAAATAGCAGGACTACGAATTTTTGAAGATGATGCTGGTAAAATGAACTACAGTGTCACAGAGACTGAGGGAGCGATTCTTTCAGTATCCCAGTTTACTTTATACGGGGATTGTCGTAAGGGGAGACGGCCGAATTTCATGGGAGCAGCAGCTCCTGCGGAGGCCGAGCGACTTTATGATTACTTTAACCAAGAGCTTAGAGCTGGAGGCCTTCAAGTGGAGACGGGGGTTTTTGGAGCGATGATGGATGTGTCGCTGACCAATTGGGGCCCGGTTACTCTCATTTTAGATAGCCGCAGTTAATGAAAAAAAGATGTCGAAAATTGCTTCTAGCGGAGCTAACTTTCGACATCTTTTTTTATTGTGGATGAGCAGTGAGTAAGAATCTTGTGCGGATAGAGCCTCTTGGAGCTGGATAAACTAAAGGTAGACAGTTATCCCGCACGATGCAAGGAGCCTAGTAATGAGACATTCACAGAAGGCATGGGTATGGAGAAGTATCCCGGCACTAGCGACAGGGAGTCCTGTAGAAGCCTATGCATTAGCCAAAAAGACGGAAGATGAAATTGAATCTCAAGTGATCAAAGGAAGAAGCCGTAATCTCTTACCGCGTACCTGAAATGGGTGGTGGAGGCGGCTTTTTGATGCGGTTAACCGGGGATATTTTCTGATTAGAGGTTAGAAATCATTGTGATAAGGGTAATAGACGACAAGAAAGATCAATAAGTACCTATTCATTTGCACTAGCAGAGAGGAGAACTTATCACATGAGTAATGTTGCATTTTTACTAGCTAATGATTTTGAAGATTCTGAGATGAAGGTCCCTTACGATGAAGTTATAAAGGCAGGACATCAAGCTGACATTATTGGTTTAAAGAAGGGTGAGACCTTACTAGGCAAAAAAAAGGAAGTCTCCTACGCAGCCGATAAAGCCATAGCTGACGTTCAAGCAGGTAATTATGACGCGATAGTAATTCCTGGAGGTTCTTCCCCAGAAAATTTACGGCAAAATGCAGATATTTTGAAGTTTGTGAAAGAAGCAAACGAAGCTGGTAAGCCTATCGCTTCTATTTGCCACGGACCCCAAATTCTGATCAGTGCAGACTTGCTTAAAGGACGTACCATCACCTGTTATCCTCCGTTGAAAGATGATGTTGTGAACGCTGGTGCGGAGTTTAAAGATGAAGAAGTGGTAGTTGATCGTAATTACATTACTTCGCGTACCCCGAAAGATGAGCCTGCCTTCGTTCGTGAAATATTGAAGGTCCTGCAATAGCAATTAATAACACTGAGTCTTATAATCTAAAGGAGGTAATGGTAATGACCAGAAAAATCCAAGCATATTTTAGAACGGAAAATGAAGCAGAAGGTGCTAAAATAGCATTGATTAGTTACAAGGTAGATGGCTTGGAGGTATGGCCACTCACGGACCCTATTGGGGAAGATCGTAGAATTCTGTTTCCGATAGCCCCGTTTAGTAATACGACGTTAGCCGCAGGTACAGTGGGGACGCTTGGAACGGGTAGCACTCCGGCAGCTGGAGCTATGTTGGCCCCTGGTGTTGCCGCCTCCGAAACGCGTGATGAGTCTGAGACCCATTATAGCGTGGATGAAGACCAGGTTAGTGCGGATGTAGCAGATGGAGAGCTCGAAGATGGGGATTTAAGTAAACTTCGTTATGTGATGGACCTAAGTGTTGCAGAAGAGAATTATAATGAGGTTGTGGAAACCCTTCGGGGCAAAGGAGCATTTGTAGAGCAATTCGATTAACAACAATCTATTAAAATAAACCGCTTTCATGAATGTAATATAATCGTAATATTACATACATGTTTCCTTAATATAGCGTGTTTATAATAAAGGCATGACCCCCTTTTTAATAATATATGATGATGGACCTGCAGCATTTGGCTGCAGGTCATTTTTTTTGTAACGGTTGAAGTTAAAGGTCAAAAGTTGAAAGTTGTCGAATTTTTTATTCATCTTCGCATTTCCTGCCTTGACTTTAGCGCAGTAGTTCAGTAGAATTTAAAAATATACGATTTTATCATATGGTTTTGATGACGGGAACAAGTAATTCGAGGACCCACAACTCCAGAGAGGAATCCCCTGTAGATTCAGATGATATCCAGTACAATGGATGATCTATCGTTTCTGCTTGGCTGCAAGGATTCTGTTGATGAGCGAATGAATGACCTCCCCGAGAACGTACGGCGAAAGTGGGCAATGTATATTGCCGCTATCAGTAGCCGTTATGCGTAGGCGGGCGTTAACCGCTTTGAGCGGATTCAGAATGGTTCTGATCCGGAATGTGGGTGGTACCACGGGTGTATTATTGGTTATGATAATCCCTCGTCCCTGTTTTTTTATAAACAGGGCGGGGGATTTTTTGTTTTGTTTAGCATGATGAAGTGATGAAGAGAGCAGATTTAGAGGGGTATTTTTTAGGAGGGATAGACTGTGGCTAAAGAAAGATTCGAGAAACCTACAGGAACGCAGGATGTGCTTCCGGGAGCTGTGGAGAAATGGCAGTATATTGAGGGGAAGGCTAGAGATTTATGCCGTCGTTTCAATTACCGTGAAATCCGTACACCGATGTTCGAGTATACGGGGTTATTCGAGCGTGGAGTAGGCGAAACAACGGATATTGTAGAAGGCGAGATGTACACGTTCAAGGATAAAGGCGATCGTGATCTGGCGCTGCGTCCAGAAGGAACGGCTGGTGTCGTTAGAGCTTATGTTCAGAACAAGCTTTACGGTGAACCTGATGTAAGTAAGCTGTATTATATCGGACCTATGTTCCGTTATGAGCGTCCACAGGCAGGTAGATATCGTCAATTCCATCAGTTTGGTATTGAGGCTTTTGGAGCTGTGGATCCGGCTATTGATGCGGAAGTAGTCTCCTTAGGCTATCAATTCTATAAGGATCTTGGCCTTAAGGATGTAAGAGTGGAAATCAATTCTGTCGGTAACGCACCTAGCCGTGCAGCTTATCGGGAGAAACTATTGGGTTTCTTAAGACCAATGAAGGATACCCTTTGCAGTGACTGTCAGCGTCGTATTGAGCGTAATCCGCTTCGCGTACTGGATTGTAAGGTAGATCAAGATAAATTTACAGATGCGCCTTCCATTTTGGATAGTCTGGACGAAGAGTGCACGACTCATTTTGAAAAGGTGAAGATGCACCTTGATATCATGGGTGTGGAATTCACCATTAACCCTCGACTTGTAAGAGGACTGGATTATTACACGCATACAGCGTTTGAATATAAAGCAGCAGGTATTGGTTCGATTGATACCGTGGGCGGCGGAGGCCGTTACAACGGTTTGGTTGAAGAAATTGGTGGACCGGATCAACCGGGTATTGGTTTTGGGATTGGACTTGAACGAATTCTCCTTATTTTGGAGGATCAGAAGGTAGAGCTGGAGACGGCGAAGCCACTGGATGTGTACTTCGTAGCTCTCGGTGAGGAAGCTGATATCGAAATCTCTAAGCAGCTATATATTCTGCGCAGCCAAGGGTTCTCAGCAGAACGTGACTACCTGGGCCGGAAAATGAAGGCACAGATGAAATCCGCAGACCGTATGTCGGCACGTTATACTGCGATTCTTGGCGAAGATGAGCTGAAGAATGGTGTAATTACCGTGAAGTCGATGAATACAGGGGAGCAGCGCACTGTGAAGCTGGATGAGCTGGGTCAGGCACTAGTTTAGACCATCTGACTAACGTCTTATGGTGACTGTATAGAGAAAGATTAAAATTGTATTTTTAACCATGAAGGGGAATGATAAATTATGCAAAGAAGTCATCAGTGTGGACAATTAACACCAGAACATATTGGACAGACGGTAACCTTGAACGGATGGGTGCAGACTCGCCGTGACCTTGGGGGCGTACTATTTATTGATCTGCGTGACAGAAGCGGTATTGTACAAGTTGTATTTAACCCAGACTACTCTGGCGAAGCCTTACAAATTGCTGATAAGGTTCGTAGTGAATACGTCCTGGCTGTTAAAGGTAAAGTTGTTAAACGTGATGAGGAAACCATTAACCGCAACCTGCCAACAGGTGAAATTGAAGTGCAAATTACGGATATTGAAGTGCTGAATGCAGCTAAGACACCTCCGTTCTTCATCGAAGATGGTGTGGAAGTAGACGAGTCTCTGCGTCTCAAATATCGCTATTTGGACCTTCGTCGTCCGGAGATGCAAAGAACCTTGCTGCTTCGCTCGAAAGCTTCTAAGATTTTCCGTGATTTCCTTGACAGTGAAGGATTCATCGACGTAGAAACACCGATCCTAACTAAGAGCTCACCAGAAGGCGCGCGTGATTATCTGGTACCAAGCCGTGTGCATGAAGGCGAATTCTTCGCATTGCCGCAATCTCCACAAATCTACAAGCAATTGTTGATGGTCGGCGGCGTTGAGCGCTATTACCAAATTGCTCGTTGTTTCCGTGATGAAGATTTGCGTGCTGACCGTCAGCCTGAATTCACTCAAGTCGACATTGAGACTTCATTCCTGTCACAAGATGAATTGCTTGGTATGATGGAGAAGCTGATGCAGCGTCTGTTCAAGGAAACTGTAGGAGCAGATATTGAGCTTCCGTTCCAACGGTTGACTTATGCTGATGCTATGGGCAAATACGGTTCTGACAAACCTGATCTGCGTTTTGGATTAGAGCTTGTAGAAATGAACGATATTGTTGCTACTAGCGGTGTTAAGGTATTCGCTTCTGTAATCGAAAAAGGCGGCGAAGTGAAATGTCTAAATGCTAAAGGCTGTGGCACTTGGACTCGTAAAGAAATCGATGACCTTGGACCATATGCTGCTCGCTATGGCGCGAAAGGCTTGGCATGGATTCAAGTGAAAGACGGCGAATTCAAAGGGCCGATTGTGAAATTCTTCTCCGAAGAAGAAATTGCGGCTGTGAAGGACCGTACAGGCGCTGAAGAAGGCGACCTTCTCCTCTTCTCCGCTGATAATAAAAAGGTTGTAGCAGACGTTCTAGGCGCCCTTCGTGTTAAAATTGGACGTCAGCTCGGTCTGATTGACGATAACGTGTTCAAGTTCGCTTGGGTTACAGACTTCCCACTCCTTGGATATGACGAAGATCAGAAACGTTATGTAGCAGAACACCATCCGTTCACTCGTCCACGTGAAGAGGATCTGCATCTATTTGACACTGATCCAGGTGCGATCCGTGCACAAGCTTATGACATCGTTCTGAACGGTTATGAAGTAGGCGGAGGCTCCATGCGGATTTACAAACGCGAAGTACAGGAGAAAATGTTCGAAGCCCTTGGATTTACGAAAGAGGTTGCTTATGAGAAGTTCGGCTACCTGATGGATGCGTTCGAATATGGTACACCTCCACACGGTGGTATCGCTTTTGGTTTAGATCGTCTAGTTATGCTACTGTCCGGTCGTACAAATCTGCGTGAAACCATCGCTTTCCCGAAAACGGCAAGTGCAACAGACCTACTTATGGACGCACCTTCGCCAGTAGATGGTTCACAATTGGAGCAGCTGCACATTAAGCTGGCACTTAAACCGAAGAAAGAAAAAGAATAATTAACTAATCGAAGCGGGCGAGGCAGATTTCTGCTTCGCCAAAGCTTTTGAAGGAGGCTGAACCTCATGCTACATCAGTTCTCACGCACGGAACTGGCGATCGGACCGGAAGGTCTGGAAATAATGAAGAACAGCACGGTAGCGGTGCTTGGCATCGGCGGTGTTGGCGGTATAGCAGTTGAGGCTTTGGCGCGTACCGGCATCGGCAGACTGATTCTGATAGATAAGGACACTGTAGACATCACCAATGTAAACCGCCAGATTCATGCACTCACAACTACGGTTGGGCAGAAGAAGGCTGAACTGATGGTAGACCGTGTGAAGCTGATCAATCCGGAATGCGAAGCGATTGCGCTCAACATGTTCTATACGGAAGAAACCTATGAGGAATTGTTCAAATTAAAACCTGATTATGTACTTGATGCTTCGGATACGATTATTTATAAGGTTCACATAATCAAAGAATGTCTGTCCCGTGGAATTCCAATGATCTCAAGCATGGGCGCTGCCAACAAAATGGATCCTACAAGATTCCAGGTAGCGGACATCTCCAAGACAACTTATGATCCTATTGCGCGTGTCATTCGTCAGAAGCTGCGTAAGGAAGGAATTAAGAAAGGCGTGAAGGTGGTTTTCTCTACGGAGCCGCCAATGAAGCCACGTCAGGATGTTACGGATAAGATCGTTCCGGAGAATGCGCCGGATCGACGTAAAGCGAAACAACCACCAGCTAGTAACGCCTTCGTTCCGCCGGTAGCAGGCCTGATCATGGTCAGTGTTGCCGTGCGTGATTTGCTTGAGGCTGGAGGCGTCAGCGTGTAAGTAAATCGCTGAGCTGAAGCTGTTTCAATTATAGCGATAGTAGTAGTAAAATGGACCAAAAGGGCGACCAGCTGAAATCCAGTTGCGTACGCCCTTTTGTTGTGGTTAACAGGCGGGTCTGAAAGATGCAGACCACAAATAGGCATAATAGTTGAACCGGGATGAACCGTTGATTATAAGCCTTATTATCCGGGTAATATCCGCCTGCGGAACTTAATATCAGTGGAGGTTTTTGTACATGAAATCAAATTTTTGGCGAAATAGTGTAGGGCTTGCACCTGAGAATGACTGGAAACGAGAGTGGGCTGCAGGGATCCTTTCGTATTTTGCTTCGGTATACATTGTAATGGTGAATGCGACCATTCTTCATGACGCGGGTATGCCGCTTAGACCAGCAATGGTGGCTACACTATTGACTGCTATTACAGGCTGTCTACTGATGGCCTTCGGTGGGAAGACACCAATCATCGTGGTACCAGGGATGGGGATAAACGCATTTTTCACATACACACTTGTACATTCAATGAATTTAGGTTGGAGAGAGGCGCTTACTGTAGTTGTAATAACCGGTGTGTTATTCGCTATCGTGGCCTTCACATCGCTCTATCGTATTCTAAGTGAGGCGATTCCTCAAAACCTACAGCATGCCATTACAGTCGGGATAGGGCTTTTTCTGACCTTTATAGGACTGCAAAAAAGCGGGATTGTGATTGCGCATCAGACCACGTTTGTTGCTATAGGACATTTTAGCGATCCAGCAGTTATCACTTCCTGTGTAACCTTGTTACTCGCTTTAGTACTGTTTATCCGCGGGACCAACGGTGGTTTGCTTATAAGTATGCTGGTTGGTACAGGTCTAGCCTACTTGCTGGGAGCGGCTCACGCGCCTGAGAAGCAGGCATCCGGTCATGTATTTACGGGTTATGAAAGCTTATTTCTGGGAATGGACTGGAGCGGCATAGTGAGCCTTGTGTTCTGGATTGCTGTTTTCTTACTGCTCTTAATTGTTGTGTTTGAAAATATTGGGCTAGTCGCCTCACAGACTATGATGGCAGGGCGTCCTGAGCGCTTCAAGAGTAGCTTACGAGCACTCTCTATTGCGAATATCGCTGCAGGTCTCTTCGGAAGCAGTCCTGTAGTAGCCGCTGCGGAATCTAATGCAGGTATTGCTGCAGGTGGACGTTCGGGACTGACCTCACTCGTGGCAGGGCTGCTGTTCGGGGCGACATTCCTGTTCCTCCCTCTTCTCTCCTACATTCCAGACAGTGCTATCGCTCCGATCTTGATTGTAATCGGTGGGCTTATGGTACAGAATGTGCGTGAAATGGACTTGGGAGATTTAA
Source organism: Paenibacillus sp. FSL R5-0475 (assembly GCF_038004585.1). NCBI lineage: Bacteria > Bacillati > Bacillota > Bacilli > Caryophanales > Paenibacillaceae > Paenibacillus > Paenibacillus sp. FSL R5-0475. Next base: position 4,030,802 of record NZ_JBBORK010000001.1, on the reverse strand, counting down.
CAGAGCTCTTTCCTTCTTTCCTAATCATGGTCATGATTCCATTCACCTATAGCATCGTAGATGGTATGGCTTTTGGATTTATTACTTATCCGATCGTGAAGCTTGCGGTGGGCAAAGGCAAGGAAGTACCTCCTGCGCTGTATGGGATTGCGGGCTTATTTGTAGCTAACTTTATTTTGCAAGCTGTGCTGTAGTCATATGTTCGCTTGAAAGATTTGGTATTTTAGTGCTGATTATGCTACAATGGGTATCCTTTTTGCGTGAGAAGAGGGAATGAGGAGAATGAAAATTTAAGCTCGATAAACTTTTAGGAGGTAACTGAAATTGGAAGACAACTTTCAAAGTGCCTATCAAGAGGAAGAAGACAGGCTGAATCAAGCGCTTACTGAGATTGACACCTTACTGGAGAAACTTAACCAGACTCCGGTGTACACGGGACATGATTATACGGAACAGGTGTTAGAAGCGAACCGTGATCAGAAGCGCAAAGATCTTGCCAAGCTTCGGCAGGAGCCTTATTTCGGACGGCTTGATTTTCAGGGCAATGATGAGAAGCAGCGGAAGGCACTCTATATAGGCAAAATCGGCGTAGACCGCGAGCAGGTAAGCGACCGTCCGCTAGTCATCGACTGGCGCGCACCGGTAGCAAGCCTGTTCTATTCGTTTACCGGTGGTACGGAGCCTGCCTCCTATGAAGCTCCCGAGGGGCTGATAGAAGGACTAGTATACCTCAAGCGCAACGTGGTGATCCGGAAGCAGATTCTGGAGCGGGTCGCAGATACGTACAACCGGGAGAGTGACGCACCTGTGGTGTCAGATGAGTTTCTCGTCTATCGCCTGGGTGAGAACAAAGATAATCGTCTCCGCGATATCGTATCGACCATTCAGGAGGAACAGGACAAGATTATCCGGGCCGCCAAAAATACAGCATTGATCATACAGGGCGTAGCGGGAAGTGGTAAAACTACAGTTGCACTACACCGTTTAGCTTTTCTGCTGTATCAATACAAAGATCAGGTCTCTGCAGAAAAAATGATTATTTTTGCACCGAACCGAATGTTTCTGGATTATATTTCGGATGTGCTGCCTGAACTTGGTGTAGGAAATATTGCTCAGAGCACCTTCCCGGATTGGGCTGCAAATGTACTAGGTCTGGAGCTTCCAGAGCAAGATGCTACGGAGACGATGAACCGTTGGTTCGAAACTCCGGGCGGTATGCCTGTGATTACAGAAGAGACACCTGGACGCTTCAAGGGTTCTACGGTGTTGATGGGAATAATAGAGTCCAGCATCAAGCTATTGGAAAGCAGCTCGGTACCTGAGGGTGATTTTATCCCATGGGAAGGTGCTGTACTGCGCCGCTCCATGATCTTGCGCTGGCATAATGAGGAGTACGCTCCTTATCCGCCAGCGAAGCGTAAGGAACGTGTAATGGCACGGATACATCGCTGGATTGAGATGGAGCTGAAGAAAAGTCCTTCAGCTGCAGCTATGAAGGATCGCAAGAAAAAAGGTGCTGCACGAGAAAAAGCATACAGTGCAAAATGGCCTAAGTATGATCCGCTGACGATCTACAAGCAAATCTTTCGTGCGGCTAAAGTCCCGGAAGATTGGCCGGTGGATCCACCTGAGAATATTCCAGCAGCTGTGCTGAAGGAAACGGCAAAAGAGCTGAAAAAAGGGATTATACGTGAAGAGGATTTACCACCTCTGTTATATATTTATTATCTTTTGAATGGGAACGAAGGCGGCGCTCGTTTTGATCATGTGGTGATCGATGAAGCCCAGGATTTCTCCCCCTTCCAAATTGCCGTGCTGGATTTATACGTGCGTGGACATTCCTTTACCATTCTAGGCGATCTGTCGCAGGGTATACACGCTTATAAAGGCGTACACGCATGGGAAGAGATGCAGACCTTATTTGCCCCTGAGAACACGGCTTACCATGCGTTGACACGCAGCTATCGTTCAACCATGGAAATTATAGACTTCGCTAATGGAATTCTATCCTCGGGAGTAGAAAGTTCGTTGTTGGCTGTTCCTGTCTTTCGTAGTGGGGACCCTGTTCGGATGATCGCCTACGGAGAAATAGTAGGAGAACGGGAAGCTGAAGGAAATGCTCGTTTGAGCACTATACAATCGGCACTGAAGTCCCTGTCTGGAAGGGAATATCGTACGGTGGCTGTGCTGACACGTAGTCTACGTGAAGCCACAGAGCTGTACGCTGAACTGGAGCGGCATTTTGAAGATATTCATCTGATCGACGGTAGCATGACGCAATATCAGGGTGGATTATCGGTACTACCTGTGTATTTATCTAAAGGTTTGGAATTTGATGCGGTCATCTTAGCAGATGCCGATCAAGACCATTACGGAGCAACAGCATGGGATGCGAAGCTGATGTATGTAGGCTGTACACGAGCGCTTCACGAGCTGTGGTTACTCCATAATGGGGAAATGCCTTCCTATGTGCAAACGGCGGCTGAAAGCGATTCTGAGGGGAACTAAGACTGGTGGAGAACAGTTATAACTGTTTTTGAACTTGTAACTCCCCTACGGATATGGCTTAATAATAAGTGTCCGGCCGGGCAAGAACACTTCTGGAAGGAGGCTGAGTGAAATGATTTCAGTATACGAGGTGGTTTCCGTCTAAGACGGAAACCCGCTTAAAGCGAGGAGGCCGTAAGGCCTCCTTATTTCAAAACATGAGATATATGTACCGATTATCCATTAGGATTACGAAATGTGAATTAGAATGTAGACGCTACCAAGAGGTTTTTATATAATGAAATTACGGATTTTTCCAAATATGAGGAGAAGAAAGGAGGCAGGTGACGTGGAAATTACTTTATCAGTAGTTGACGGACGCATAGGAACACACCTGTTGAAGGAGGAAATGCAAGTTGAGTTATGTAAATGGGAAGGATGTGCTCCCCCCTGGCTTGCTCAAAGAGCTTCAGGGATACATCCAAGGTGAACTGCTCTACATCCCGAAGAAAACGGAAGAGCGGGTTAGATGGGGCGAGAACAGCGGTTCGAGGAAAGAGATAGCAAACCGCAATGAGGAAATTTTCAGTTGTCATCGAAAAGGCGATTCCGTAGCAGAGCTTCAGAAGAAGTATCATCTGTCGGAAGAGAGCATTCGAAAAATCATATCAAAAATGCGGCTGGCAATAAATTGCTAGCGTACAATTCAAGCATAAACGCCTTTGGCGTCCCTATAAGGACGGTAAGCGTTTATGCGAGAAATAATAAGGATAAAGTATAGCGTGGAACCTATACTTTCGTATATTTTGAAAAAAGAGCATGGCTCCCGCCTTTCTAAGACGAGATCATGCTCTTTTTATTTTTTTGTGAAAAATAAGTCTATGGTATGATAATGGGAGATGTACATTGGCTTTTATAAGAATATAGCAAGGAAGTGGAGTTATGGATTTATTTTCTATGGGAGAGGACAACGGGAGCGGACGGTTGCTTGCGGACCGAATGAGACCGGAGAATCTGGATGAATATATTGGTCAAGAACATATCATAGGCCGGGGAAAGCTGTTGCGAAGAGCGATCGAGGCAGACCAGGTCTCTTCGATTTTGCTCTATGGACCTCCTGGATGTGGCAAAACAACATTAGCTCATATCATTTCTCATCACACACAAGGTGAATTCGTACGCCTGAATGCGGTGGAGGCTTCTGTGAAGGATGTACGGGAGGTCATTGAACGAGCTCAAAATAATAAAACACTTTACGGTTCTAAGACGATTCTTTTTCTGGACGAGGTGCATCGGTTTAACAGTTCACGTCAGGACGCGCTATTGCCAGCAGTAGAAAAAGGTACCATTACATTTATTGGCGCAACTACGGAGAATCCGTTCCATTACGTTAACGGAGCACTTATGAGCCGTTCTACCTTGTTTCAGCTAGAGGCGCTAACGAGTGAACACAGTCTGGTCGCGATGCGCAGAGCTTTAGCAGACAAGGATAGAGGGCTTGGATTCATGGAGCTTCAGGTCGATGAAGAAGCATTGCTGCATATTGCTACCATGGCTAATGGAGATATCAGGCGGGCTTTAAATGCTCTGGAACTAGCAGCGTTAACTACTGCTCCGGAGGTAGACGGGAGTGTGCATATCACGCTGGAGGTGGCGGAAGAGTCGATTCGGCGCCCCATTGTGAAGGCAGATGAATCGACGCAGTATGATGTTCTATCTGCTTTTCACAAAAGCATTCGAGGTTCTAGTGATGCTGCCTTGTTCTGGTTTCTGTATGCGGTAGAGAAATTGGGGATGGACCCGATGACTTTTATTCGTCGACTAATTGCAGCGAGCAGTGAGGATATTGGCTTAGCTAATCCCCAGGCTATGGTCCAAGCGGTGAGTGCGCTTGAAGCCTATAGAAATAACGGTTGGCCAGAAGCGAAGCTGAACATTGCGCAAGCCATTCTTTTCGCGGTGGAGAGTCCGAAGTCTAATGCCGTCTATACTGCTATTTCAAATGCAATGGCGAGTATGGATGAGATTAAATCCGCTGAGGTACCGCTACATTTACGTGATACACACTATAAAGGTGCTACTGCACTAGGGCATGAAGGGTATCAATATCCGCACAATTTTCCTGGGCATTATGTGAAGCAGGAGTATCTGCCTAAGGAGATTTCTCAGCGTGTCTTTTATCAAGCGACCGAGCAAGGGAATGAAATTAAAATCCGTCACAACCAACGACTCCGACGAGAACAATAGTCCACCAGTGACTGTAGTATCTTCCATTTTAATGCTAATAAGCAAATAAATCTAATGTAACACAAAAAAATATTTTTTCCAAAAAAAGGCGGCCTAGAGCCGTTTTTTTTGTTGTCTGCGTTACTTTTAATCACATGAACGAATTTTTTTATAGGAAAAGATTGATAATTTACCATAAGTTAATTAAAATGAACTACAAAGTTACGGAGAAACAAGTTTTAATTCCGATGGAAGTACTTGTACTATTCTTAATGGTGTTAATAATCATAACAGTCAATGTTTGATATGTTTCATGAAAAGAATGCTGTTATATCAAAATTTACATAATATTTCATTGGGTAAATTTTGAAACTTTTGCCGTTAGGGGGATTAATTTGAGCGAAGAATTACTAGAAATCAAGAATTTGTCCACATCGTTCAGAATCGTAGATGACTATTATGCTGCAGTAGACGATGTTACCCTGTCCGTTCGCAAAAATGAGATTCTTGCCATTGTTGGAGAATCCGGCTCAGGAAAAAGTGCGCTCGCCTTTTCAATTATGGGATTGCACACAAGGGCCAAAATAGACGGACAAATCAAATACAAAGGTCAGGATATCGTTACTATGTCTCCTGCTGCACTCAACAAGCTGCGCGGTCAAGAAATGTCTATGATTTTTCAAGATCCTTTATCCGCATTAAATCCACTCATGATTATCGGTTCACAGATTGAAGAAGTACTCATCCTACATGATTCCAAGCTTTCGAAGAAGCAAAGAAAAGAGAAGGTCATTGATCTTTTGACCAAGGTTGGAATCTCCCGTCCCGAACATACATATCAGCAGTATCCCCACGAATTATCTGGTGGAATGAGGCAGAGGGTTGTGATTGCTATTGCGATTGCCAACGGCCCCAAGCTTTTGATCGCCGATGAGCCGACTACGGCACTAGATGTAACCATCCAATTGCAAATTCTTGAACTTATAAAAAAATTAAAAAACGATATGCAAGCAGGCATTATCTTAATTACCCATGATCTAGGGGTTGTGAGTGAAATGGCTGACCGGGTTGCGGTAATGTACGCCGGGCAAATCGTAGAAATCGCAGATATTTATACATTAACGTCTAATCCAAAGCATCCGTATACAAGATCCTTGTTGAACTCCATTCCAACCGTTAAAGAAGAGAAGTCTAGACTTCATGTGATTCAGGGAATTGTCCCACCATTACAGAATCTTCCGCGTAAAGGATGCCGTTTCGCGGCCCGAACACCTTGGATTCCGGAATGGGAGCATGAGGAAAATCCGCAGCTGCATGAAGTAGCCCCAGGGCATTTTGTTCGCTGCACCTGCCATAATAACTTTCATTTCCCGGATACTAACGAGGAGGCAATCTACAATGGGACTTCTTGAGGTTAAAAATTTAGCAGTTCATTTTCCAATCCACGGCGGCGTTTTTCGAAGGGAAATTGGCGTAGTCAAGGCAGTTGATAATGTTAGTTTTACTATTGAAGCAGGCAAAACTTACGGTTTGGTTGGTGAATCCGGATCAGGTAAGACGACTACTGGTCGTGGAATCATTGGACTCAATTCTATTACTAGCGGCAGTGTGATTTTTGAAGGACAGGATTTGGCTTCAAAGGGTGTACGTAAGCAAAAAAATATCCGCAAGGACATTCAGATGATCTTTCAGGATCCGTACTCTTCCTTGAATCCAAAGAAACGTGTGCTGGATATTATTGCTGAACCCTTACGTAATTTCGAAAAGATGTCTCCGGGCGAAGAAAAAAGACGTGTGCAGGAATTGCTTTTGCAGGTTGGATTAAGTCCTGAAAATATTCTTAAATATCCGCATGAATTCTCAGGCGGTCAGCGGCAGCGGATCGGTATTGCAAGAGCTATTGCGCTCAAACCGAAGTTGATTATTGCGGATGAACCTGTCTCTGCGCTGGATGTTTCCGTACAGGCACAGGTGCTCAATTTTATGCAGGATATTCAAAAAGAACTGAATCTTACGTTTCTGTTCATCAGTCATGATCTCGGAATCATTAGGCATATGTGTGATCACATTGGGATTATGTATAAAGGACGTCATGTGGAGCAAGGGACTGCTAAAGATATTTTTGACAATCCTCGCCATATTTATACCAAACGTCTAATTGCTGCCATTCCTGATATTGATCCTAAGCAAAGAGAGAAGCAGACGGAGTTTAGAAAATCAGTAAGTCTGGAATATGAACAAGCGCACCGGAATTATTTTGATGAACAAGGCATGCCTTATCCATTGAAATCCATTTCCGAGACTCATCTGGTAGCCTTGCCTGAGAAAGGTTGAGAATATGTGGAAGATTATTGTTCGTAGAATTCTTATTATGATTCCTCAAATATTTCTATTAAGTATTCTTGTTTTTCTAATGGCGAAGGCGATGCCGGGAGATGCGTTATCAGGGATGCTTGATCCAAATATTGATCCTGCGGCCATCGATGCGATGAGAGAAAAGCTAGGCTTAAATGATCCGTGGTACATCCAGTACTGGGATTGGATCACTAAAGCGATTCAAGGTGATTTTGGTCAATCCTTCCGTTTCAAAATGCCTGTATCAGAGCTTATCGGTCAACGCCTCATGAATACACTTTGGCTGGCGATTGTCACGCTGATCCTTACATACCTTATTGCTATTCCACTTGGTATTACTAGCGGTCGTTATAACGATTCATGGCTGGATCGCCTCATTACTGGATACACCTATATTGGCTTTGCCGCACCATTGTTTATTTTCGCTCTCTTAATGGTATGGCTCTTCGGATTTCATCTTCATTGGTTTCCTACTAGCGGTAGTGTTAGTCCTGGAGAAGTTCCGGGTACGCTAAGCCACTTCTGGAGTAAGTTATACCATTTGCTACTCCCTGCTTTATCAATGGCGCTGATTGCAACGGTAGGAACGGTACAATATTTGCGAAATGAGATTATTGATACGAAGCAAAAGGATTTCATCCTCACCGCAAGAGCAAAAGGTGCTTCAGAGTCGCGCGTCTATAATCGACATATATTGAGAAATTCCTTACTGCCAATTGCTGCATTTTTCGGATATGAGATTACTGGACTGATCGGCGGAACGGTGTTCGTTGAAAGTATCTTTAGTTATCCGGGTATGGGTATGTTGTTCCTCAGCTCGATAACGATCCGGGATTTCAGCGTAGTAACGGCCCTAGTTCTTCTGTATGGGGTTGCTGCCATCGTCGGTGCGTTGTTATCAGACATTATCTTAAGTATCGTAGATCCGCGTATCCGGATTAAATAAGAAGATGAACACTTTGAGGTGAATGAAATGGCAAAGACAAGCGCAGAGATAGCTCTGCTGCAGGAAACAGATAAAAGTCCATCAGGCTTCAGAATTGTTTGGCGAGAGATTATCCGGGATAAATTGGCTTTGGTCTCACTGGTTTTCCTATTTGCGATTATCGCCGCTGTTTATGGGATTTCCTTATTTTTAGATCAAAAAGAAATTGTTACGGTTGACTTGTTCGCCCTTTATGAGAAGCCTTCGGCTGTACACTGGCTAGGGACCGATTATGGAGGACGGGATGTATTCGGTCAATTAATTATAGGCACACGAAATTCCATGTCGATTGCTTTTATGGTTACTTTTTTTACGGGAGTCATCGGTATTCTAGTAGGTTTGATCTCAGGTTACTTTGGTGGAACGATAGATAATATTTCGATGCGTGTTGTAGATTTCTTCATGATTTTGCCTTTTATAATGATTGTTATAGCTTTTGTGAGTGCAGTTCCTAAATACAATACGTTAACCTTCTCCTTTATCATGACTGCCTTTCTATGGATGGGGATTGCCAGGTTAATTCGTTCCAAGACGTTACAAGAGAAGGAACTGGATTACGTTCAGGCATCTAAGACCCTAGGTTCCTCCAATCTTAAAATAATGTTCACACAAGTGCTGCCGAACTTAAGCTCAATCATTATCGTCACGATGACTTTAAATTTGGCAGCTAATATTGGATTGGAATCAGGCCTATCCTTTCTAGGTTTTGGTTTTCCAGAAAGTACACCCAGTCTGGGTACTCTTGTAAGCTATGCGAGAAATCCGCAAACGCTTGAGTTCAGATGGTGGATCTGGTTACCCGCATCACTGCTGATCTTGGTACTGATGTTGAGTATAAATAATGTGGGTCAAGCGCTCAAACGTGCGACCGACGCAAGACAAAGAAAAGGATAATAAGGGAGGAAATGATTAAATGAGAAAAGCCATTCGTTCAAAAGCTTTACTAGTTTCATTAATGTTAGTAATGTTGTTCGCTCTTGCGGCTTGCGGCTCCAAGAACAACAACGGAGCGGCTGAGTCAACAGCAGCACCAAGTGCCAGTGCTCCTGCGGAAACCGCAGAAGCGACGGCAGCACCTGAAGCAGAAGACGGACTTTATAACATTAAGGATTTCAGTAACATTAAGACTAATCAAGGTGAAGCTATTGATGGCGGAACAATTACTTTTGGACTCGTTTCCGACAGTCCGTTTGAAGGTACCTTGAACTTGAACTTCTATTCTGGAGCTCCAGATTCTGAAGTGCTGAATTGGTTCGATGAAGGCTTGTTAACTTGGGACAAAGACTATGTGTACACGAATGATGGTGCAGCAACTTATGAAGTAGCAGAAGATGGACGGACCTTTACCTTTACAATTCGCGACAATGTGAACTGGCAGGATGGAAAGCCAGTGACAGCAGAAGATTGGCTGTTCGCGCATGAGGTTATTGGTAATCCGAAATATGATGGTCCACGTTACGGCTCTGACTTTACGAATATTGAAGGTATGGAAGAATACCACTCCGGAAAAGCAAAGACCATTTCTGGTATTAAAGTTCTGGGTGAGAAGAAGCTGCAAATTACTTATCTTAAATCTTCCCCTTCCCTGTTAACGGGTGGCATATGGATTTATCCATTAGCTAAACATATCTTTGGTGGTATGGATGTTGCCAAAATCTCCTCATCCCCTGAAGTTCGTCAAAAGCCAATTGGCTTCGGAGCTTTTAAAGTGGAAAGTATCGTTCCTGGTGAGTCTGTAGTATTCGTTAAGAATGAAGATTACTGGCGCGGCGCACCTAAATTGGATAAAGTAATTTTGAAGGTAATCAACCCTACGACTGTTGTGCAAGAACTGAAGTCTGGTGGAGTTGACTTGGTGGATGCCTTCCCTATCGATCAATTCCCAGATAATGCAAAAATGTCAAATGTCGAGTATCTCGGTGCTGTTGACCGTGCATATACGTATATTGGATTTAAGCTAGGTAAATGGGATGCAGAGAAAAAAGTCGTTGCTACCGATCCTAAAGCTAAAATGGCGGATGTGAACCTGCGTAAAGCTATGTGGGCTGCTGTAGACAATGATACAGTGGGTAAGAAATTCTATAGTGGTCTTCGCTGGAATGCAACAACTTTAATTCCACCTTCCCATCCGGAATTCCATGATGCTTCTAATCCAGGTGTACCTTATGATCCAGAAGCTGCTAAGAAGATCTTGGATGACGCTGGTTACAAACTTAACGGTGAATTTAGAACGAATCCGGATGGCAGTGAGCTGAAGATTAATTTCATCTCGATGACAGGATCGGACATTGCAGAACCATTGGCTCAATATTATGTACAATCCTGGAAAGCGATTGGTCTGAATGTGAATTTGGAGATGGTAGAATTTAATACGTTCTATGATCGTGTTGGACAAAATGGTGAGGATGATCCTTCTGTGGATGTTTACCAAGGTGCTTGGACTGTAGGGATTGATGTTGACCCAACAGGTCTTTATGGTAAAGACGCGATCTTTAACTTCCCGCGTTACTCGAGTGCAGAGAATGATCGTTTGCTCACCGAAGGAGTCTCCGAGGATGCATTCGATGTAAATAAACGTAAAGAGATCTATAAAGAATGGCAACAGTTTATGGTTAACGAGATTCCTGTATTCCCTACGCTTTATCGTGCGGCCCTAGTTCCGGTCAACAACCGTATACTGAATTATGGAATTGGTGATGGAACTGGACTTTACTATAATGACATTGCAGTTTCTGCGGATAAAGCTGCAGTAGCTCAGTAAATAGAAACAACACAGAACAGCAGTTCAGGGAGAGTTTCCTGAACTGCTATTTGTTTGATTCTATTTGAATCGCTCATTTGGTTATTATTCGCTTCAAAGTGGTTAGTTGTATTTCATGCAACTAAAACCTAAATTTTAGAGCTAAGAATGTAATATAACTGTACTTCATACATCTATTTTCCGGATGTGAAGATAAATAAGGGTTATCGGGGATTTTAACTGTACATACTACAACTAAATCGAAAAGGGATTCTGAACACAAGAAATAGCTGTATAAAATACAGCTATTTCTTGTGTTTTCGTATATTAGAGTTAATGTTGTAAGTTATAGAATACACTTAAACTTGCGCTGAAGGAACAACCTTCTCGGCATATTCTATCGTTCCGCCACCGAGACATTGCTCACCGAGATAGAAGACAACGGCTTGGCCAGGTGTTATCGCTTTTTGTGGAACATCAAAGTCTACGTTTATCGTTCCGTCTTCCCGTGCTGTAAGGGTCACGCCCTGATCAGGCTGGCGATAGCGGAATTTGGCGGTGCATTTTAGCGGCTCAAGACCTAGCTCTTGCCCGTTAATCCAGTTTACACCGGAGGCAATCAGACTAGTGGAGTACAGGCTGTGGTGCTTGTCTCCTTGAACTACATAAAGAATGTTGCGGCTAAGATCTTTTTCGGCTACAAACCAAGGTTCACCGTTACCGGAGCCACCAATGCCAAGGCCTTGGCGTTGACCCAATGTATAGTACATAAGTCCATCGTGGCGGCCTTTGATTTCTCCAGTTGTTATATCTACCATATCACCCGATTGTGCTGGAAGATACTGGCTGAGGAATTCGCGGAAGTTACGCTCACCGATGAAGCAAACGCCTGTGCTATCTTTTTTCTTGGCAGTATAGAGTCCGGCTTCTTCGGCAATTCTCCGAACTTCCGGTTTCGGAAGATGACCAATCGGGAACATTGCTTTAGAGAGTTGATACTGTCCCAGCGCATTCAAGAAATAGGTCTGGTCTTTATTGTTATCTACACCGCGGAGTAGCTTATACACACCATCTTCTTCTATAACACGTGCATAATGTCCAGTCGCTACATAATCGGCGCCAAGCTGAAGGGCTTTGTTCAGGAACTCTCCGAACTTGATCTCTCGGTTGCACATGACGTCTGGATTCGGCGTCCGGCCGGCCTTATATTCATCGAGGAAATAAGAAAATACTTTGTCGAAGTATTCCTTCTCGAAATTAACGGTATAGTAAGGAATATCAATCTGCTCGCATACGCGGCGAACATCCTCTGCATCGCTTTCGGCCGTACATACTCCGAATTCGTCGGTATCGTCCCAATTTTTCATGAAGATGCCGATGACGTCATAGCCCTGCTGCTTGAGCAGAAGCGCCGTGACGGAGGAATCGACCCCTCCGGACATGCCGACGACGACACGGGTGTCTTGTTTTGCTTTTGTCATCGTAATCACCATTTCTGTACCCAAAATACCGGTCATTCATGGAACACCCGGCTCAAAATGTATTATAACATACCTGTCTACTGTAAAGCCTAAAATAAGAGGCTGAGAATAGAAAAATGTCCACCAGGGGTGAACATTCTTGCAAAATGTTTCGTTTGCCATTTCATTTGTGACTTCGAATATGATAACATAAACTAAGAGTAATCATCGGAATACCTTGATATGACAAACGCATGACTTACCGAATCAATAGTATACAATAACTAGACACTAAACCGAAAGAGGTGCCCCTTTGAAAATATCAACCAAAGGACGTTACGGACTAACAATTATGATGGAGCTTGCACTGAAATTTGGTGAAGGACCGACCTCACTTAAGAGTATCGCTGAGAAAAATGGACTTTCTGAACACTATCTGGAGCAGCTAATTGCTCCTCTGCGTAACGCAGGACTGGTAAAAAGTATTCGTGGTGCATACGGTGGATACATTTTATCACGTGAGGCTAGTGCTATCACAGCGGGTGACATCATTCGTGTGCTAGAGGGCCCAATTTCTCCAGTAGATTTTACTGAAGAAGATGATGCAGCAAAACGCGATTTATGGCTGCGTATTCGCGATAGCATCGCCGACGTACTAGATTCCACGACTCTTCATGACTTGATTAATTATAAAGAAGAGAGCTTGGCGGACAACTATATGTTCTACATATAGTTAATGTATTTGGAATAAAAAACTTAAAGTTATAGCATTATCGATGTTTAAGCCCCCTTTTTGGGGGCTTTTTTAATGGGAAAATCACATTCAGAGTAATCAATGAAGCTTGGCTTCTTGATTACCGGGAGAATGGTCAAGGTTAGTCTCGCTACGCAAAAAAAGGATGCCCTATATTCGCTCGGCATCCTTTTAATTAATCATCAGAAGTTTATTAATAGCTTATTGATTATCACCAAACCAGATGTTCTCTGTACCGGTCCGCGTGTCCGTCCATACGCTCACTAGACGGCCTGTTTGGGGGACAATGGCATTGCCGATGTAGTCCCCAATTAGGGGAATACCGGTGACGTCAAAGGAAGTTGTCGTTATACGGGTGTTTGTAAACGTCATCCCCCCATCTCTAGATGTAGCTAGATAAACATCAAGGTTGAGGGGATTGACTCGATTAGTGTAATAGGTAACGAATATTGCACCATCCGCAGGGGATACGGTGATGGCTGGGAAAAAGTTTTGGGAGCCCACCGGACTACCTGTAATGGATATTGGTGCCCCCCAATCCACACCGAAATTGGTGGAAGTGGCAAGAAAAATATCGGAATAACCTTCTCGAAAATCTTGCCATACAGCATAGACATTACCTCGCGTCGTCGGTGCATTAGAAATATCTGCTGCGAGGGAAGGGTATGTCAGACATCTAAATGTATATCCCGGCAATGGATCTGGTGGGACTACAACGCTGGCGACCATGGTTTCAGGAGTAAAAGTGACCCCACCGTCTGAGGATGTGCGAATTTTAAGATCAGTATTACCGGGAGGCTGATTGATCCATCCCACGATAACAATCCCATTTAATGTAATCGCTATACCGGGGAATTCTTCGAATTCTTCGACCGAAGACAGCAGGGAGGGGCTGGAATAGGTATTACCGTTATCTAGGGAACGATTGAAGAATATCGTATTTCCCGGTATGAATTGTGTGTTGTAATCATGCGTATAACCAGTATATACATTTCCAAAAAAAGGACTTGATCCAGCTTTGTCGGTGACAACGACCACCTGATCATCATTTACAAACTGCCCAAACCCTTGATTCACGATGACTGGCGGTCCGAATGAAGAAGCATTGTCGGCAGATGTATAGGATACGATCGACCCGCTGAGACCGTCTGAATCGAAGGCGTGGGCTAATACTACGAAAGTGGTCGGAAAAATATAATCAATATGTGGTGCTTCGATGCCTGCAAATCCTGTCGGTAACGGCAATAACGTTGTTGTCCAAGTGGCACCTGCGTCAATAGATTTGTATAAACCTATATTAGGAGGGCCTGATCGAAGATCTACAGCTACGGCAACCATAACTGAAGGATTAAGCCAATTTACCGCGATAGTGGGCTCAAACTGAACGCTTGCGCTCGGCGAAATTTGAATATTAGCCATGCTAAGCTCCTTTCGTCATAGAGTTTTCGTTACTTACGGGTTCAGCTGAGCTATGAAAGTAAGTTCGGATTGCAGCACTCTTTGATGGGGGATGACGTTTCCTGACGAATCCGTTCCGAACACCGTGATAATCGTGTCTGCCGGTGCGTTTCCAGTTACGAGAAATTGGACTTCATAAGCTGAATTGCCTGCGATATTAAAACTGAGAAACTGGCTGGTGTTCGCATTAACATTTAATGAGTTGGAGTAGACTAAACCTTTACTAACCAAGGTATTCCATACGTAAACGTGATAGACTACGTTAGATGAAAAACTAAGGTTGTCATTATCGATATTAATGACCACGTTGGATGCTGGGGTAGTACCTGTGTTCGTAATGATGCCTGTTGTTGTTGCCATGAGCTTCACCTCTTTATTAGTTTGCTATATATATATGAATTGAGATTCATTGTGTTTGGACAAGGGAATCAGAAAAATCGCGGAAATTGGAAATATGAGAGGTATGCTATTATTCCATGAATCTCCCCTTCCTCTTGCCTCGCAACTTACAAATTAATCCTGAATAAATTGATAGAAAATGAGGGGAGGAGTGATGGAAATGGCTTTTACAACAGGTCTTATTACTAATACGAGAGCTACTGGTACTGCAGCAAGTAATGTAGTGGTCAGCGTTCGCAACACAAGTAACGCGAGTGCAATGATGATCGTCGAAGTTTTCGGCGTTCCATATTCAACGCTTGCACTAACACCACTGTATGTCACAGGTTATTATGTTCCAGCAATGAGTTCTGATGTCAGAGAGTTCTTCATTGCAGGGAATGTCGCTTACGAGGTTCAGGTAAGTAGTCCTTATCCATTGGCTAATGTGGTGTGCTCCATGTACGGATTGGATGAGTTCGGAAATCTTGTTACAGAACAGAGAGTGCTTCAATCTGAATTAACGGAGATTACCGCACTTTCTTTACCTGTATAACAGTATTTTGGGGAAATCAAGAAGCAACCACCGATGAGAATTGGGTGGTTGCTTCTTTTTTAGGCGCAATAAATCCTCTTAGAGGCATTCACACAGGCACAAAGGTGGAATTTAAATATACTAATTTTATACTCCAATGTAGAGAGAGGTAAAAATCATGGCGGATGTAGGAGTAGTTATGCCTTTGTATACCCAAAAGCCGGAATTCCTCCGGCAAGCTCTGGAGTCTGTTCTGCGCCAAACCTTCACCGAATTTCGACTGATCATTGTAATTGATGGTGCACCAGATATGGAACCGCTTGTGAGATCAATAATTGCTGAGGATCCAAGGGTAACTATTATCTCTTATGTACAGAACAGGGGTATTGCACATGCGCTGAATACGGGCTTTGATCTTTTATTTAGCGAACCGAGTATTCAGTATTTGAGCTGGGTCTCCAGCGATAATGTTTATGAACCCCGTTTTCTCGAAATCCTTCGAGGGGCACTTGTGAAGGGGCCGCAGGAGCTAGGAATCGTGTACAGTTCTTTTCAAAGTATAGATAACGAGGGAAACCTACTTCATAACGAGCATCAGCTAGCTACTCAGCGAAATTACCAGTCACAGCCCAAAGAGAGATTGCTGGATTACTCGCTTATTGGTGTTTCTTTCATGTACAAATCGCAGGTTGCGAAGCTTGTTGGGGGGTACGGAATGGAGCCGGTGGAGGATTATGATTACTGGCTGAGACTTGCTGAACATTGTGATATTCGCTTTATCCCCGTGGAGCTGGTGAATTATCGTGTGGACTCTACCTTTAGTGTATCTGCACAGTTACATTCCACTGAAAATCATCGGAGATGGAGATATACGTACCACTTGACCCGCCATCAGGCGCGATTCCGTAGAGGGATTCGTCCTATGATTACCGTTTTATATCCTGTAGTAAATGCTGGTGCGGAGGAAATAGCGAGGATAGAGAATTTGTATGAACAGACGTATAGCAATTATGAGTGTCGGGTGCTGGATTTATCACTTACGGGTCAACCATCTGTTCTAATAGGTTCAATCCCTCATCCTGCAACAGAGTTTGTTTACATGCCAGGAGTTGTGGAGTCGCACGCGATTTGTGGAGCGCTAGAGCACTTGGCCACTCCCTACACGATAGTTTTAGGTCCCAAGATTTTCATTGGAGCACTCGATATTGAATACATGCTGGAGGCTTTGATTACTACCGGTGGAGACACGATCTCCAATTATTATACAGATGATCATAGCTTGATTGGATTCCGGCATAGACATGTCCCATCGACTAAAAATCACTACTATAATGAGCTGTTTCGAAGCACAGACTTGTATGATTTGTTGAAGATCTATTTTTCCTAAAATAATATGTGAATGAGTGATCGTAATGAAGATTTTGTTCACCTTCTTCAACCCGAGCGGCGGCATGCAGACCCTGAACCGAGTGCGCTGCCAAGCATTACATGATCGCGGTGTAGAGTGTCATTTGTTGTACACACACCCTGGAAAAGGGCAGCAAAATATCCCTAATATTCAAACCTATATTACCAATAATGATGACGAGATCAGGGGACTGCTCACTCGGGAAGCTTTTGACTTGATTGTAGTGTGTACGGATATTTACTTAGCGGAGAGGTTTAGAGGGTTTGGTTACAAGGGGCCGCTTGTTTTTGAGGTGCAGGGATTGGGGACCTTAGATGAAGCGGAGCAAGTTATTAGTAATTTTAATGAGCGGATTCACAAGCTAACCGATGCACTGCTCTATCCAGAAACCACTCATTTGCAGACGCTTTTTAAAGGTGGATTTCCATCTGTTAGTCAATATTGCTTTGACAATCCGATCGATTGCGATCAGTTTGGATATACCAATTATCCCGCAAAAAGCTTTCCCATCCTCGGCTGGGTGGGACGAATTCAAACGAATAAGAACTGGAGAGAATTTCTACAAATCGGACAACGGCTGCTGGCGATCCATCCCGAGTTTTATTTATGGATTTTTCAGGACGATACTTTGTTTGAGCCGGAGCAAAAAGAGAGCTTCGAACAATTTGTAGCCGAGACAGGGATTTCCTCACGTTTGATTTCGCATTCCAATGTTCCTCACGGGCAAATGGCAGATTATATGAGCATTATTGGTGACTCGGGTGGACTGCTATGTTCAACCTCTATTCTCGAGGGGTTTGGGTACGCAGTAGCCGAGGCGATGTTGTGTCGTTGTCCTGTTCTTACTACGGATTCGGATGGCATTCGGAGACTTGTCATTAATAATCATACTGGAAAAATATACACAAGAGGGCAGCTGGATGAAGCTGTGAATGCTGCTTTATCTTTAATGCATGATCCAGCACTGCGGGACAGAATTAGGATGAATGGCGAATGGCATATCCGAAACAATCTTTCCTCCAGGCTGTATGCGGATAGATTTCTCCAGATGTCTCATCAATTGATGAGACGCCGGTCTAAGATCGAGCGTCGATGGTCTTAACTCTGCGGTTATGCCGCAGGGTTAAGATGTTTTTTTAAATATAAGAATTTATATGCTTACGTTATAAATTATCCTTCTATTTCTGCGCCTCTTCAATTAATTCCTTTGCATCATTCCTAACATTTCCGACAGCCATGGAAACTGGATAGGCTCGCATTAGTTGTTGATCATACGGTTTCAGGAGCTTTATTAGAGAGGTAGTGTCCTGATTGCCCCGATCCAGCCACTCTGTCTCATCCTCAGGCTTCAAAATAACCGGCATGCGATTATGGATTTCAGCCATAAGCTCGTTCGGAGTAGTCGTTATAATCGTGCAGGTACTTAGTTTATTACCCTCAGGGTCCATCCAAATATCATATAATCCGGCCATAGAGAAAATACCTCCATCGCGCATCACGATCCGCATGGGTTGTTTGCTGCTGCCCTGCACCTTCCATTCGTAGAAGCCGTCAGATGGGATGATGCAGCGGCGTGAGCTTACTAAGCGCTTGAAAGAAGGTTTCTCCAGCAGCGATTCTGCCCGGGCATTGATCATTTTATTGCCGATTTTGTCATCCTTTGCCCATGAAGGAACAAGGCCCCAACGCAGATCCCCAAGCTTATTGCTGGAACCTGTATTAATGACTGCCGGAATTTGCTGCATGGGCGCGGCGTTATATTTAGGGGCATAGTGGATAATGGTTGAATCATTCGCAAAATATCTGACCATCAACTCTTCCATAGTGACGGTTATTGTATAGCGTCCGCACATTATTTACACTCCCCAGTCAGTAGATTAGAAGTTCACTCCGTTTACAGCTTAATTTCATCATGTTATGCTCGGAATATTTCTTATTATAAACGAAGCGGAATGAATGAAGAAAGAGGTGCTCATTGGTGATTTTGGTAAGCTCTTGTCTAGCTGGCATGAAGGTGAGATATAATGGTACGGATTGTTTGGATGAGAAAATTCAGAAGCTTTTGAATGATAATCAAGCTATTGCTGTGTGTCCAGAGTTGCTGGGAGGATTCTCAACGCCTAGAGAACCAGCCGAAATCATTGGTGGGAATGGCGAGGATGTGCTGGCAGGGACGGCTAAAGTAGTGGATCGATCAGGTACAGATGTTACAGATATGTATTTAAAGGGTGCTTATATCACGCTTGCAAAAGCCCAAGAGGTATCAGCTACGATGGTAGTGCTTAAAGAAAACAGTCCTTCTTGCGGCAGCAGTATGATTTATAATGGGGAATTCAAAGGGAAGAAAATAGCCGGAAATGGCGTTACTACAGCTTTACTTAGAAAAAATGGCATTGAGGTAACCTCTGAAGAGAACTGGCTACTATAATCCTAGCTTCATAGGGAAATGATTACAATATTGTGTTCTTTCGCTTGTGGAAAACTCACTTCTCGCGCGGTATAATTTAATAGTTCCAAGTATAAACGCCTTCGGCGTCCTTTTTAGGACGGTTAGCGTTTAAGCGAGAAATATAAGGATAATGTATAATGTGAAACTTATACCTTCTTATATTTTTAGAAGAACTAGTTTCCTATACTCTAGAAGCGGAGAAATGAATATGAAATCCATCTATTTGGACCACGCCGCATCAACCCCGGTTCATCCCGAGGTGGCTAAGGTCATGCTGAATATAATGACAGAACAATACGGAAATGCATCGAGTGTACATCAGTTCGGGCGTTCAGCTAAAAGAATATTGAACGAGGCGCGCGATAATATCGCCGCCTTTTTGGGCTGTTCACCTGACGAGTGGGTGTTCACTGGAGGCGGCACCGAGAGCGACAATTTAGCGCTCTATGGAGCAGCAGCTGCAGTTTCCCATAAAGGAAAACATATTATCACCACCCAGATCGAGCATCATGCAGTGTTACATACCTGCGAAGAGCTAGAGAAGGAAGGCTTCAAAGTTACCTATCTCCCTGTGGATTCGACGGGCAGGGTATCTGTTACAGACGTAGAGGCTGCATTGCAGGAAGACACGGTGTTGATCAGCGTAATGTATGCCAATAATGAAGTCGGCACCGTTCAGCCTATCCAGGAGATTGGTCAGCTTGCTAGAGAACGGGGAATTCTGTTCCATGTAGATGCTGTACAAGCTCTAGGTGCACTCCCTATTACACTCCGAGAGCTTCCAGTAGATTACATGAGCTTTACTGCTCATAAGATCAATGGGCCTCAAGGGATCGGTGGTTTATACGTTCGAAGCGGAGCGCCACTGCATCCAAGACTTCATGGCGGCCTTCAGGAGCGCGGCAGACGTGCCGGAACAGAGAATCTAGCCGGAGCAGCTGGGTTTGCCAAAGCCGTTGAAATAGCGGTTAATGGGCTGTCAGAACGTCAACAGAATATGAAGCTCCTACGCAGTAGACTGCTCGAGGAGCTGGATACTCTGATTGGACGGGAGCGTTACTCGCTTAACGGTAATACCGAGGAGTTTTTGCCTAGTATTCTGAATTTGAGCTTCCCAGGGGCTGGGACAGATGTTATGCTGATGAACCTGGATATGGAGGGGATTGCGGCAGCAAGTGGTTCGGCTTGCACCTCAGGATCCCTGGAAATATCTCATGTTCTGAAAGCAATGGGACTTCCCCAAAATATTTTAGAGTCTGCGATTCGATTTAGTATCGGTTTGGGTAATACTACTGAAGAAATCGAGTACGTTGCTCGAAAAGTTGAAACCATTTTGAATCGCCTACGTAAATGAGACTAGTTACTCTAGGTTTCGATCTGTATCGGGGCGATTCGGGCTTTTGGCTTTCTGAGAACTCGTAAGTACACTCAAAGTGAGGGGACCGAGGCAGCCATGAGACTACAAGATCTGATCGGCTTGGCTGTATTTGAAGTTGAAGAGGGGAATGAAATCGGCAAGATTGTCGATATTCTACTCGATTCAAACTGGAATATTACGGGTATTGAACTGGAAAGCAAATCTTTTTTTGGTGGCCATGTGAAATTTGTGGCATGGAAAGATATTGTGGCCTACGGCGAGGATGCTGTCATGATTCGTAGTAAAGAGTCGATTGATAAGACAGATGCCGATCATATACCTTGTACTTTTCTATTAGGAAAGAACAAACTTAAGGATTTGAAAGTACTGACTACAACTGGAACTATACTTGGACGAATATCGGATGTTTATTTTGACCAAAAGTTGGGAAACACAATAGGAGCGCTGGAAATCAGTGACGGGCTTGTGACTGATTTGATCGAAGGCCGCAAATGGCTGCCTTGTTCTGATGAGATGTCCATTGGTGAGAATGCTTTAATGGTTCCTGCAATGAGCGAAGAACGGCTACAAAAAGCCATTAATATTGTTAACGGATAGGTGGAATGTATTATATGAAGTGTCCAAATTGTAACTCCAAAGATATCGGAAAGATTGGTTCCCACCAGTTCTATTGCTGGGGCTGTTTCATTGAATTGACGGTAAACGGCGAGAAAATGTCGGTGTATCAAGTTGAAGAAGATGGCACACTCAGCTCGCTGGACGATCTCTTCTCCGGGGATGATATGACTCAGGATTTCCCGCAAATTCATGCGTCGTCTTAACTATGAATCTTGCTTTGTAAGCAAGAATGATCTATGTACTTAAAGCGTCAATCTCCTTTCAGTTGAAATCAGCTGCAGGGTTATTGGCGCTTTTTTTGGGGCTCCCCGCAAAGTACCTGATTCAGCATCGAAGCAAAAGCCTTACTTTGTGGGGTTATTTTGGGGGTTCCCCGGAAAGCATCGAAGCAAAGGCCTCACTTTGTGGGGTTATTTTGTGTGCTTGATGGTTATTTTGCTGCGGCCATACATATACTTATTTACGAAGCTAGTCCAGGCTACAGTCGCAGGAGGGTACACTCATGGAGCAATGGTCCCAAAGTAAGTGGTTCCGCTGGATGATCGGAGTGCTGCTCTCCCTGATCATTTTGTATTTTGTTTGGTTGCTTCGTCCGATGCTGCAGGGGATATTTGTATTTTTGAAGGCAATCCTCGCTCCATTTCTGGCAGCTATGATTATTTCCTACGTATTGAATCCCGTCGTTAGTATGCTGGCCGGACGGAAGATGCCGCGTAGTGTAGCTGTTCTACTAATATATGCAGTATTCCTAACGGCGATTGCAGTGATCGCAATTAACCTTATCCCAATGTTTATCGAGCAGCTTGAAGAGTTGAATGAACATTTGCCAGAGATGACGCTGCAAGCCCAGGGGCTGATGCGACATATGAATTCTAGACTAATCCCGCCCGGGGTCGAGATGGGGATGAACAACTGGTTTTTCCAATTGGAAAGTCGTCTCGCCGAAGGGATTTCTAATTTTCTCGATAATATAGGGACAACGATTAATGTGCTATTCAATGCTTTCATCGTACCGTTTCTAGTGTTCTATATTCTGAAGGATTTTGATGTGTTTGAGCGGACGGTGGTGTCTTGTCTGCCCCGCGCACGCCGTAAGTCTATTGTAACTTTGTTAAAAGATATCGATGATGCACTCGGCAACTACATTCGTGGACAGTTTCTGGTCTGCATTATTATAGGTGTGCTTGCTTATATCGGTTATGCCATCATCGGAATGCCGTATGCTTTACTGTTTGCGAGTGTTGTGGCAGTGTTCAATATTGTTCCGTATATGGGTCCCTTTTTGGGGGCTGCACCAGCCATTGTAATGGCTTCGACTGTTTCTTTTCGTTTAGTGCTGTTGGTTGCAGTGGTTAACACAGTGTGCCAAATCGTGGAAAGTAACATTATTTCACCACAGGTGGTGGGAAAGAAGCTGCATTTGCATCCGCTGCTCATTATTTTTGCGCTTCTGGTTGGCGGTGAATTGGCGGGAATGATCGGACTTATCCTTGCTGTACCGTTCTTCGCGGCTGCAAAAGTCGTTATTCAACACTTTATGACGTATTTAATCAAACGAAAGCCCGTGTAAATAGGGTAAAACATTGACTATAGTCAACAGTTTTGTATATAATGTTGGGGAATATTACTGATGAACAGTCGGTATATATAGTTGATCGATGATGAGGAGTATTAATTCTATACCGTTATTGCAGAGAGCCGGCACTAAGGTGCGAGCCGGTTAACGGAACGGAGTGAACTCACCTCGGAGTAACGGCGCAAGTTTCAGGATATCCACTAGACATAATGGATGTCCTAGGTGAACCGCCGTCGCCTCACCCCCGCTAAAGGGTGCAAAGTGAGTGGCAGAATAAAGTATATTCAGCCGCTAACTAGGGTGGTACCACGGGAATTATAACCTCTCGTCCCTAGCGATAATACGCTAGGGATGGGAGGTTTTTTTGTAAATATAAGAGGGTATAGGTTTCACGAAATACTTCATGTCTTATATTTCTCGCATAAACGCTTGTCGTCCTTATAAGGATGCCGATGGCAGTTTATGCTTGGTTAAGAAATCTAAGTAGTAACACTCCAAGGAGGAGCAGACAATGAGCGACAATCAAACAAACAGTATACCTGCCGGCGGTTACCGGGCGCAGGCTATTGAGCCCAAGTGGCAAAAGTTCTGGGATGAGAACAAAAGTTTTAAGACAGGTGAAGATCCAACCAAACCGAATTTCTATGCACTGGATATGTTCCCGTACCCTTCAGGTGCAGGACTGCACGTAGGTCATCCAGAAGGCTACACAGCAACGGATATCGTATCCCGTTACAAACGGATGCGTGGTTTTAACGTGCTGCACCCAATGGGCTGGGATGCTTTTGGACTTCCTGCAGAGCAGTATGCAATGGATACAGGTCAGCATCCACGTGATTTTACAGATAAGAACATCGATAATTTCCGTCGTCAGATCAAATCGCTGGGTTTCTCCTACGACTGGGATCGCGAGATCAGCACTACAGATCCAGATTATTACAAATGGACGCAGTGGATTTTCATCCAGTTGTACAACAAAGGCTTGGCTTATGTAGCAGAAGTACCTGTTAACTGGTGTGAAGCCTTGGGTACAGTGCTTGCCAACGAAGAAGTTATCGATGGTAAAAGTGAGCGCGGAGGACATCCGGTTGTTCGCAAACCGATGCGTCAGTGGATTCTGAGAATTACTGAGTACGCTGAGCGTCTGCTTGAAGATCTGGAAGAGCTGGATTGGTCTGAGAGCATCAAGGATATGCAGCGTAACTGGATCGGCAAATCCACAGGTGCAGAAGTGAACTTTGAAATTGAAGGTCACGACGCTAGCCTGACAGTGTTTACAACACGTCCAGATACATTGTTCGGAGCAAGCTACTGCGTATTGGCACCAGAGCATGAATTGGTTGATGTTATTACAACAGAAGCACAACGTGCAGCGATTGCAGAATATCGTGTGAAAGCTTCTCATAAGAGTGATCTGGAGCGTACAGATTTGGCTAAAGAAAAGAGCGGTGTATTCACGGGTGCGTATGCAATTAATCCTGTGAATGGCGCCAAGGCACCGATCTGGATAGCAGATTATGTACTTGCCGGATATGGAACGGGTGCGATCATGGCGGTTCCAGGTCACGATACGCGCGACTGGGAATTTGCTAAACAATTCGGCCTGAATATCGTGGAAGTCGTACAAGGTGGCAACGTTGAAGAAGAGGCGTATTCCGGAGACGGACCGCATGTCAATTCTGATTTCTTGAATGGACTTAAGAATGAAGAAGCGATTGCGAAGATGATTGCTTGGCTGGAAGAGAAGGGCGTAGGTAAAGGTAAAGTAACCTATCGTCTGCGTGATTGGCTGTTCAGCCGTCAACGCTACTGGGGAGAGCCGATTCCAATTCTGCATTTGGAAGACGGTACAATGAAGACTGTTCCGGTTGATCAGCTGCCGCTGGTACTGCCTGATGTAGATGCGATTAAACCATCGGGTACTGGGGAGTCTCCACTTGCGAATGTAACAGAGTGGGTGGAAACGATCGATCCTGAGACTGGTATGAAGGCTCGCCGTGAAACCAACACCATGCCGCAATGGGCGGGCAGCTGCTGGTACTACCTGCGTTATATTGATCCGAAAAACGATCAAGAGCTGTGCTCCCCTGAGAAGCAAAAAGCATGGCTTCCAGTGGATCTGTACATTGGCGGAGCGGAGCATGCCGTACTTCACTTGCTCTATGCACGTTTCTGGCACAAGGTGCTTTATGATATCGGCGTAGTGGAAACGAAAGAACCGTTCCATAAGCTGGTTAACCAAGGCATGATTCTTGGAAATAATAATGAAAAAATGAGTAAATCACGCGGAAATGTCATCAACCCAGATGAAATTGTTGAAGCTTTCGGTGCAGATACACTGCGTGTCTATGAAATGTTTATGGGCCCTCTGGAAGCAACCAAACCTTGGAATGAAAAGGGTGTTGAAGGGGTTCACCGGTTCTTGTCCCGTGTATGGCGCCTGTTCGTGAATGAGGAAGGTAAGCTCAATGCTAAAATCACAGCAGATGGCGGTACGGAAGAGTTCAAACGTACTTGGCACAAAACGATTAAGAAAGTCACTGAGGATTTCGAACATCTGCGTTTCAATACGGCGATTAGCCAGTTGATGATTTTCATTAACGATGCCTACAAGCAAGAAACCTTGTCCCATGAAGCTGCCGAACACTTTGTGCAAATGTTGTCACCACTGGCGCCGCATATTGCTGAAGAGCTGTGGCAACTGCTTGGTCATGAAGGAAGCATCAGCTACGTGGCTTGGCCAACTTATGATGAAGCATGGACAGTCGATGCTGAGGTTGAAATCGTTATTCAAGTTAATGGTAAAATCGTACAACGCGCCCTGATTCCGCTGGATATGGGTCAGGAAGAAATGCAAGCTCATGCGCTGTCACTTCCTAATGTGAGTGCAGCTGTAGAAGGTAAAACCGTACGCAAGATTATTGCGGTTCCTGGCAAACTTGTAAATATTGTAGTGGGTTAAGCGAAGAACGCAATTCTGCCCGCAGCATCGGAGAAATCCGTGCTGCGGGCTTTGTTGTTCTAACGTTCTTTAGGACCCTGATTAATAGTGTCGTGTCCGAATAGCTCATCAAGCTTAATAACATCCTCATCATATTTATCATGCGTTGTCGTGATGAGGCGTTCAAATACACCATCTAGACTGGTACGTAAGTGGTTTAACGCTTCTGCGGTAATGCCACCGCGAACAGCGACCCGTTCTTGAAGCTCTTGCGGGGTAAACTCCCCTTCTGTCAGTAATTTGCCTGTTCCAAGCAGCATTTCACCAGCGAGTCGGCTGATTAATGTCTCTTCAATTCCAGTGGCCTCAACGGCTGCTTCTATCCAGCGCTCAATGAAATAGCTTAAGAACGCAGGTCCACAGCTGGAGAAATCAGAAGCGATTCGGGTATGTGCTTCTTGGATTTCTAAGGGAACACCTATGAAAGACAATAGCTGTAGCAGTACAAGCCTGTCTTCTTTATTAAGCCTGCTGCCAAATATGCACAGTGAAGTCCCACTCTTGACGCAGTGCGTAATGCTTGGGATGATCTTGGCAATTTTGGACGGCAAAGCGGATTCCAGATGATGCAATTGAACTGGACTTGTAATGGATACGACAATTTGCTCACTCCGGAGACATGAGCCGATCTCATCTGTTAATGTTTTAAATTCAAGTGGCTTTACGCATAAAAAAACGATATCACTTCCTAACGCTGTCTCCCTATTGCTTCCGCAAATGGAAATGCCGGGGTGACGCTTCTCAAGCTCCAGCAGCTTATTCAGGCTGCGGTTGCTGGCAAGCACATCACACGGTTCTAGCGCTCCGGAAGAAAGAAAGGCGTCGATCAGCAGGCTGCCCATGCTGCCTGTTCCGATAAATCCTACTTTCACCTGTGGTTCCTCCTTTCTAGCATTGCTTTTTACTAACTGACATGAATTCTCTTCGTTATATGTATGCAGGATAGCCTTGGACAAATGACAGGTTTTGTATGAATTATTAAAGGGAATTCCAATTAAAGGAATGTATGAAGATTCACAAAAAAGTATAGGACGAATTTTCGTGAGGGGGAGCGCATTTTGAATAAAGGGAATATAGTGCTCGGAGTGGTTGTAGCTCTACTGGGTGGTGGGTTGCTATGGTCTGCAGGGAGCAAGGGGGATTCCGGCATTGCCGGATGGGAAACCTTGAATGGAAGCATGGAACAAGCGATTGGAGTCGCTGAGCCAGATGAAGCTTCGGCTACAGAGGGCAAAGTGGGAGGCCAGCAGACGAAGGTAAATAAGCAAAGTGCTGGGAAAGTTACAGTGGGAGCCGAAGCTACTGGGAAGACTGATGCTTCTGGGAAAAATGATAGTGCTGGAAAGGCTGAAGTTAGTGATAAGTCTGATGCTGCTCAGAAGGTGAAGGATACTGCACAAGTAGATCATACTGTCCCGACTCCAGTAGATGAAAAAGGGACAACAGTTACTGGAGAGAATGCTTTGGAGGCGCTTGAAGTTACCACGTCAGTCGTTTCACAGGATGGTAAAATAAATGTGAACACTGCGGGTGCTAAGGAGCTGATGGATCTTCCGGGCATCGGAGAGAAGAAGGCCCAGACTATAATCGAATACCGCAACCGTGAAGGGGCTTTTCGTAGTCTGTCAGATTTGGGGAAGGTGAAGGGGATCGGGCCCAAAATGCTGGAAAAGCTAAAGCCTTTAGTAATATTTTGAAGATAAAAGGGTATTGAAGGTACTGTTGAATGTGCTACAACCGTTGTCCTAGTGAATACTTGCGGGGATGTGCTACAATAGTTAACAACTATTTAGAAGGATATGGAGATTGATTATGACTGCTGCTTATCGTAAAGACTGGGATACTTATTTCATGGACATTGCCTGCATGGTCTCAACTCGTTCACGCTGTAATCGCCGGCATGTGGGTGCTGTGCTGGTACAAGGCAAGAAGTTGCTAGGAACAGCGTACAACGGGGCGCCAATGGGCGTACCTGATTGTTCAGAGGCAGGCTGTATGCTCTCGGAGCAATATGAAATGGAAATCGTGGATGGCGTAGAGACAATGGTGAAGAAACAGCGCTGTATTCGCACGATTCATGCGGAACAGAATCTTTTGCTATTTACAGACCGAATCGATCGGGAAGGTAGTACCGTCTATGTGACAGATGAGCCTTGCTGGACCTGCGCCAATATGCTGGCGAACAGTGGTATCGTGGAAATCGTGTATTACCGACCTTACCGTAAGGATATGGAAAAGGTTGAAGCGATGATGGCTGCCAAGGGTATCATATTTCGTCAATTGGAGAACTATGAGCCGCCAAGTGAAACGATGATCAAAGTATCGGAATAGCTGATCTGTATAACACCAATTTAATAAGATGGCTTGAGGAAGAACCTCTCGTGCGCTTTTATGGCGTATGCAGAGGTTCTTTTTTTGTATCCAGTATTGTGAAAGGGGGATGGGCACGTGAAGGAAAGACCCTTGTTAAGCTTTACGGTATGTTGGGTGGCTGGAAGCGCAGCGGCTTGCTTAAGCTCAGTGAACGGACTGCTGTTAGCATGGGCTGGATTAATACTTTTATTGGTGAGTCTGAGGGTGTGGGGAACAGTAAGTTGGAAATACATAGCCGTGTTGTGTTTATCCATTTCTTTAGCGGCTGGATATTGGGAGTGGAACGAAGCTCGCAATATTAGCGGAATGCCTGAAGCGCTGGGTAGCACGATTGCAGAGCTGAATGGGAGCCCCGTGGAAGCTAGAGGCACGATCATTTCTGTCGTGGAACGGGATGGGGATCGGGTTGATTTTACAATGAAGCTCTCATTTATGAACTTGCTTGCAGTAGGGGATGAAAAAGCATCTGATCCTGTGGAAGAGCAGGGTGAAAAGGTGGAGGGTGAGTTAATAGCGGTGCAGATCAAACTTCTGGCTGAGCAAGAAATTGCTGTCGCTGCGGAGTGGCGAAGAGGGGATGAGGTGCTGCTTAATGGCGTGCTGGAAGAGCCGGCAGTAGCGCGTAATTTTGGAGGCTTCGATTATCGTGCTTATTTACATACGAAGAAGATTCATTGGCTATTGAAGGGGCAGGGAGCGGAAAATGTAAGGGTAACCGTGCCAGATTCATGGAGTCCGTTAACGATTTTTCGCTTAAATGACAGCGCGCGAACGGCCCTTGGGGCGGAGCTGGACCATCTTTTTCAAGGACGCCACTCTGGGTACATGAAGGGCTTAATCATTGGGATGCAGGATGATCTCGATCCGGATACCTTTAAGCAGTTCTCCCAGCTCGGTTTGACGCATATTCTCGCTATTTCAGGTATGCATGTAGCGGTGTATGTAGGCGTTCTTTTATTTCTGTTCAGACGCTTACGCCTGACAAAAGAGACCGCACTAACGCTCACTTTCATACTCGTTCCGGTATACGTCCTCTTGTCTGGTGCGGGTCCGTCCATTGTGCGTGCGGGGTTGATGAGTATGATTGCCTTGCTCGCTGCAAGAGTTGGAATGTTGAAGGATGGACTGAATATTTTGGCGGCATCGGCACTGGTTATGTTGATCTGGAATCCTTATATGCTGCTCAGTGTCAGCTTCCAGCTGTCTTTTCTGGTGACCCTGGGTTTGATGGTCTACGTTCCGCTTATGAATCCTCTTTTGAGCATACTGCCACGCTGGCTTAAAGGTGCGGTCTCGGTGACGTTAGTGGCCCAAATAGTTTCTTTCCCGCTCACGATTTATTATTTTAATCAGTTTTCGCTACTGTCCTTTGTCGCCAATTTGGTCTTTGTACCTTTTATTACCTTTGTAGTATTGCCGCTAGGGACGCTTGCGCTACTGCTTGGACGACTGTGGGAAGATGCTGCAAAAGTACTGGCACATGTTACGGAGCTGTTGAATAACTTTACTTTTTACGCTGTGGAGTGGATCAATGAATTTACTGGTGGAGTACTGATTTGGGGCTCGCCTTCACTGCTGTGGATCGGGGTGTACTATGTTTTGTTGTATGGTCTGCTGTATGTTGCCAAGCTAGGAAAGGAAGCTCGTTCTGCACCTCAATATATGGAGGATGAGACGAGACCTTTAGCGGAGGCTGGTTTATCTGTGAACAGTCACGGTGGGTTTGGGAGAGTGGGGAATGCACAGCTTGCTGTTGGTGCTTCTAAGGTTGGACGCTGGAGCGGAGCGATTGTTCTACTATTGGCGGTTGGACTGGGGATGTTGCTGTATAGGGGTTATCAGTCGGATGGTCAAGCTGGTAGAGGTACAATTAGTTATCTGGATATTGGACAAGGCGACAGCATTCTCATCACTACACCGAGCGGAGCACATATTCTAGTGGACGGTGGTGGAACCTTAAACTTTGGTCAAAAAGAAGAGTGGCGCGTTCGCCGAAGTCCGTTCGAGGTTGGCGCTAAAGTGCTGGTGCCTCTGCTGAAAAAACGTGGTATCCACCGTTTAGATGCGATTATTTTGACACATGGAGATCAGGATCATGCCGGAGGACTCCAAGCCGTGTTGGAAGAGATTCCGGTTTCGGCGTTGCTTTTTAATGGAACGTTAGTTGATCGCGAGTTTTATATGGGGATGATGAGGACTGCGCTAGAGAGGGATGTTCAGTTGTATGCTGTGCATCAAGGAATGACCCTTTCCCCGGATGATCAGACGGAGCTGTCCTTTTTATGGCCGGAGGGAAGGGATGGAGAAGCGTCGGGTACTCCTTATCAGAATGGCATTCCTCTACTGGAAGACCAGAACCACGATTCGGTAGCTTTTCGCTTAGAGATGAATGGTAGAAACTTTCTATTCACCGGAGATATGGATCTGGAAGCCGAGGAGGAGATTGTAGAGCAGGCCAAGCAAAAGGGGATCAGCGCTGGACCTTTCATTGATGTGCTGAAGGTGGCTCATCATGGGAGCAAGACATCCTCTGGCGAAGCTTGGCTTGACTTCTGGCAGCCTGCAGCAGCGGTGATTTCTGCGGGTGTCAATAATCTGTATGGTCACCCGAAAGCTGAGGTGTTGGAGCGATTGGAAGATCACCATGCAACTATATTCCGGACGGATCAGCAGGGGGAGATACAAATGCGGGTGCGGGCTGAGGGGATTGAAGTGCGATATAAGTTGGTGGAGGCATTGCAATTTGTGCAATAGAACGCAATCCAAGATAGCTGGATCTTCATTTTGTTGCACTTTGTACACTCAAAATGAGGGAAAACGCCTATTTCTCTGAATTTTAATAGTATCTATTGCATGAAGTGCAACAGAATCTCTTTATGGGGTTGGAAAATCAAGTTCTATTGCACGAAATGCAATAGAAAGCTATTTACAGATATATTCAGCTCTCCAATCCGACACGCGAGCACCACTGATGACGTTTAAGCGTTCATCGGTGGTGCTTTTTAAAAGACAGATATAGAGATTATGCTGTTAAGTAATATATGACCTAATTATTTATTTTAAAGGGAACTTTTTCAAGTTTGGAAAGTCTTATTAGGCAAGGGGTGAGACGAAACATGCTAAGCGAAGATATGCCATATGCAGAAGCGTATGCGTCCGAAATGACCTTGCGGGAAATGATGGAGGAGTATGGCTCGGATGTGTGGAATTATGCTTTTTTCTTAACTAGAAGCCGTGAGCAAGCGAATGATATTAGCCAAGAAGTGTTTTTGAAGGCATATAAAAATGTGGGGAAGTACCGGGGACAATCGTCGATGAAAACTTGGCTACTCACGATTACTAGAAATACAGCCTTTAGTTGGAGTAAAAATAGCTTTTGGCGCAGATTCATACCATTTGGAGATCAACCTGTTACTGTAAATGCTCCGTCTGCGGAAAGAGAAGCGCTCGGAAATCAGTATGCGAACCGAATCTGGGAAATGATTATGAACCTACCAGATAAGAACAGAGAGGTGCTTGTACTGGATATTCAGCATGGACTATCGATTGCCGAAATGTCTGATTTGCTGAATATAGCTCAGGGGACTGTGAAATCTCGACTCGCGCGAGCGAGGGAGAAGGTTAAGCAAGCCATCCAGAAGGAGGAGAGAGAATGAGAGGCAAAGCTGATGACAGTAACCCGGTGATGATCGGACAGAATGATTGGTATGCGCAAGCAGGCAAAAAACCTTTTATTGAAGATGGCTTTACACCTGAGCTGATGATTCAGATCGAACAGGCTGCTACGCTTAAAAATAAAAATCACAGACGTTATCGAATAAACAAAAGTTTGCTACTGACCAGTGTGGCTATGATTTTGTTGATAGGTGCACTTAACTTGCCTATAGGTGCATGGAAGAGTCATGGTCCAGTCCAATCTTCATCGGTGCAGTCACAAGCCGCAGCGATACTGCCTTCTTCTACTCCTGTTACTAATGACAAAGCGTCAGAGCCTCCGACAAGCCCAGCAGAGTTTGAGATTAGCGGTAAGAAATACTACATGCCTTTGCCAATGAGCAGAGATAAGACTAAAGCATATGCCGTGGAGACAACAGCGGGAATCCTTTGGTCGCCGCCACCCCCGATGGTTGACTACAAGAAGCCAAAGTACACACATCCTACAGAGCCGTTCACCCTTTACCTGAGCTCGAAGGACCAGACGGAGCTATCGGCTTCTTCGGCTACTAGGATATATACTTTTCCTCTTTATGCGGGAGGGGCAAGTACCTATCAATATTTGAGTGGGGTTTTTGGAGCGGGAGAATATGTCCTGTTAACTTCTTACAAAAAGACTCTTGGTGTAGGTATGTATGAGGATGGTGAATTTTCAATGCTTAATGTTAAAAAAGCAGCGGCAGGGGAAACTGTGGTACCGATCACGCTTAAATCCTTTGATGATACACTATTAGATTACAAGTCAATCATTGCTGTTGATAAGGAGCATGAGCAGCTCGTACTTAGTTACTTAGAATATGCAGGGGATAAAAAGTACAAAGAGAAAACCGTACTTTATGATATGGAGACCATGAGCATTCCAACATCTGCTATAGCAATTGGGTTTAAAGAGATTAAGGGAGAAACACTAATCATGGATTATAAAGTGGGCGGGGAACAACGTAAAGCGGATATTCTTATGAAAGCTGGATTGGGGTGGCTGGATGAGAATTGGGCTTTTTTATCGGAAGAGCGACAAAATAAGCTTTATATGGATTTTATGAACAATACTCCTTAGTAGATAATTCACCCAATAAAAGCTATACTTTTTGATAAAGTAATTTTCTTTTGAGAAGAGTGGAGCCGAAGTGATGAAGAAGTTAACAATTGATGATGTGGCTCAAAAAGCGGGAGTGTCGAAGAGTACGGTCTCCCAATTTTTGAACAAACGTTTTAAATATATGAGTGAAGCGACGAAGAATCGGATTGAGGCTGTGATTGAGGAGCTCAATTATCAACCGAATGGACTTGCGCGCAGTTTGAAACAGAATCGGACGCATATGGTCGGAATCATCGTTGCTAATATCGATTATTCGCTGTCTATTCAATGTATCCGGGCGATCGAGAACGAGCTGCAGCAACACGGAATCCAAGTAATCATATGCAATGCCGATGAGAATGCGGAAAAAGAAAGCAAGTACGTCGAAACCTTAGTTGCCCGCCAGGTGGACGGTTTGATTATTTTTCCTACGGGGAACGATTCATCTGCTTACAGCCGACTGGTTGAGGCCGATTTTCCGCTAGTGTTTATGGATCGTCTGGTAGATGGAATCACTACGCAGAGCTTGTTGCTCGACAATGAAATGGCGGCCAAGATAGGTGTGGGACAGCTGACACAGCAGGGCCATGAGCGAATTGCTCTGGTCACCCTGCCGCTAGGGGAACATGCTATTACCCCTCGTAAAGAGCGGATCAGTGGTTATAAAAAGGCGATGGAAGAAGCGGGCCTAACGCTGAGTGAGGAGTATATTTGTAGTGTGCCAAAAGAAGAATTAGCTGCAGGACTGAAGCGCCTTTTAGCGTTGCCGCACCCTCCGACAGCGCTATTGGCTACGAATGATATCACGCTAGCGGAGATCCTGAAATATGCGAATCGAAATGCCATCGCTATTCCGGAACAATTGTCTGTCATCGGTATAGATGATGCGGAGTTCGCGCAAATTTATAATCCGGTCATTACAACGATTCGTCAGCCTGCTTACGAAATGGGCATGCAAGCTGCTAAGATTATACTCTCTTCTATCGAGGATAAAGGCGCTTCTGTTCCTATCACTTATCGTTTTCCGCCGACCCTGCAACAAGGACAGTCTGTGAAGTCTTATAAATAAGTATAGGCTATAAAAATACAAAGAAATGCCGTTCCACAGTTCAACTGTGAGACGGCATTTTTTAATGAATATACTCAAATCTATGTGCTTAAACCTCCTGCTGCATAAACTTTGCAAGCTCCTCACGGGTCGGGAGTCCATCCATATCGCCAGGTGACATGACGGCTAACGCACCGATCGCATTGCCACGTTTGACGGCCTCAGCAATCGGAAGCTTTTCCAGCATCGCACTGATTACACCAACGGCAAACCCATCACCTGCACCTACGGTATCAACGACCTGCTCTACCTTAAACCCGTCTACATAATCTTCTCCTTCAGCGGATTTATAGTAAGCGCCTTCAGGCCCGAGCTTGATGACGACTAAGCTGACGCCACGCGCCAGATAATAGTCCGCAATCTCTTCTGGCGTACTTAGACCTGTAAGAATCTTGCCTTCACCGAGTCCTGGAAGGAACCAATCACAGCGTGTAGCCAGATCATTGATCGTCTTCACCATTGTTTCTGTATCCGGCCATAAGCTAGGGCGCAGATTTGGATCGAGAGAGACCGTCTTTCCTTGTCGCTTCATAAACTCCATAGCATGAACAGAGAATTCATGACAGCTCTTGGATAAGGCGGCGGAGATACTTGTTACGTGTAAATGTCCTGCAGCATTAAAGTATGCCTCGTCAAAATCAACCAGACTAAGCTTGGAGGCTGCGGAATTTTTGCGGAAGTATTCGACTTTAGGATCGCCTGTAAAAACCTTTGATTTGATTAACATACCCGTTGAATTTTCTTTAGTAAAAGTAATGTTGGTGGTATCAATGTTCTCTTTCTTCATTGCTTGAGCAATGAAATGACCAAAGTTATCTTCGCCAAGCTTCGTAACATAACCTGTAGGATGATTTAAGCGCGATAAGCCTGTAGCAACATTGCTCTCGGCACCTGCCAACGCTTTGGAGAACGAAAATACTTCATGCAGGGGACCCGTTTCATTCGCATAAAACATCGCCATCGGCTCCCCGAAAGTGACGGCATCCAACTGTTTACTCATTTGAGTTCCTCCTAGGGTAATGAATTTATCCCAGTATAATGATGTATAATTTGAAATTATCACATAAATCGGTTTTGTACAATAAAAGAATGATTTTTAATCCAAAAGGTGTTTTGGATAAAAGAAAACAAATGACTAATAATTCCTTATAAAACAAGGGTTTATTGGTCATTTCGATAAATTTATATCTCTAAATCCATAAAAAAGTATTGACTGTTAACTGTATTGTTATTACTATCTGATTATAGATTATATCGTTTTGATTAGTAAATTTAATAAAAAAGTTTATCTAAATTAGTATTTCATATTCATCTATGATCGTACCAAGAGAAAGGGAGTCTACTGATGAAGAAAATGAAAGTATTGCAGAATGTGGCGTCGGTTGGAGTTGTAGCCGTTATTCGTGCTGATAGTGCTGAGGAAGCTTTTAAAATGTCCGTTGCTTGTATCGAAGGCGGTTTGAATAATATTGAGGTAACTTTTACTACTCCGGATGCGGATGTGGCGATTAAACGATTGGTAGCGGAGTACGGAGAGCGCGCAGTGATTGGAGCAGGAACTGTACTTGATCCATTAACGGCGAGAATAGCCATTCTTGCAGGCTCGGAATTTGTGGTCAGTCCCTCTTTTGATGCAGAGACAGCTAAAATGTGTAATCTTTATGGTATTCCGTACATGCCTGGCTGCATGACATTAAATGAAATGAAGGAAGCATTGAAGTTTGGTGTGGATGTGCTTAAGCTGTTCCCTGGCAGTGCGTTTGGTCCGGATTATGTGAAAGCGGTTAAAGGCCCTATGCCGCATGTGAACATTATGCCAACAGGTGGCGTGGATCTGAATAATATGGGAAAATGGATTGCCAACGGCTGTATTGCAGTAGGTATCGGGGGTAATTTGACTGCACCTGCGAAGGATGGTCGATACGATCAGATTACCGATCTTGCAGCTCAGTATGTGGCAAAATTTAAAGAGGTAAAAGGTATTTAATTCTGTTTTTCTTAATTCGAATAGATAGATTTATTGAAGGTTGTATAGCTGACGCATGTCAGCCGTACAACCTTTTTTATATACATATTTTCCGACATTCAGATTTTCTTACATTATATGTATTCATAAAGTATAGAATGAGGACAAAGGCAATAAACTAT
Organism: Paenibacillus sp. FSL R5-0475; assembly: GCF_038004585.1. Taxonomy (NCBI): domain Bacteria; kingdom Bacillati; phylum Bacillota; class Bacilli; order Caryophanales; family Paenibacillaceae; genus Paenibacillus; species Paenibacillus sp. FSL R5-0475. The sequence continues at coordinate 3,994,573 of NZ_JBBORK010000001.1, read as the reverse complement.
AAAGTAGAAGAGTTATGATGATTGACTGACGTCTACGAATTGGAATGGTTTATTATCGGACCGGGAGTGAGTATATGCCTGCTTATCATGATAAAAAGCTGTATCTTGCAGCTGATGAAGAGGATGCGGAATACGTAGAAATTGCGTCGGCATTTCATGGTTGTAAGGTGACGGAAGGCCAGATCTATAGATTAGAGAGGAATTACAATAACCCTCATATTTTTGAGAATGGAGAGGCGTATGTTGTGGATGATGAAACTAGGGACAACTACGCAGTGTTCATGCTCTGCAAGATTGTGTTATATAAATAGAGTTATGTGCTCGATACTAAGGTTATTTCTTGTTTACTGACGGCTTCTTTTCCGACAGGAGGATAAGCCGTTTCTTTTGGAAATGGGGGATATTTCTTACCTAAACGCTTGCCGGCCTTATTGGGATGCCGAAGGCGTTTATACTTGTGTCATTTTTGTTATAAAGTTATTCAAAAGAGTATTTGAATGATTGAAGTTTCCCCTGTATGCTTAGTAGGAATTATTGGCTGCGAAATGCTATGAAATGTGCGATAGCACTTTATAAAAGATGGCTTAACATGACGTTCTAAGAAAAGTTTGGTATTCTAAAAATATTAATTACAGGGTTGCAACAAATTCGCAGTCTTGCGCGTCAGTAAGATTGCATAGAGAGGGGGAACCTTCGTGGTGGAGCAGGGACTCATCAGAGCCGCTCAAGCGGGCGATCGCGACGCTCTAATCACCCTATTGCGAGAAATTGAAGGGCATGTATATAAAACCGCCTTCTACATTTTGCATAATGAACAAGATGCGCTGGATGCATCTCAGGAGGCCTTGATCCGGGTTTATACCAAAATCGGTTCATATGAGGAAAAGGCCCAGTTCAAAACGTGGGTTCAGCGAATCGTTACCAATATTTGCATTGATAAATTCAGAAGAACTAAACCTACAGTTTCTATTGATGAGCATGAAATGGTGTTTCAGGATAAACACAATGTGGAACGTGAGGTTCTATCCTCTTATTTAGCTGAGGATATACGTGAAGCGATTGATCAATTGCCCGAGCATCATCGGACAGTCATCGTCCTGCGCTATTTACAAGATTTTTCTTACAACGAGATTGCAGACTGCCTGGATTTGCCTTTGAATACAGTGAAATCATATCTGTTTAGGGCCAGACAGCAGCTGCAGAATAGACTTCAGGAGTACCAGAAAGGTGGTGTATCGGGATGAAATGCGCGGAGGTGATGGAATGGATGCACCGCTATATAGACCAAGACTTGAGCCAAGATGAGATTGTTGAGATGTTCCGTCATATCGATAATTGTCCTTCCTGCGCGGAAGTCTTTGAGCGGCTGACACTTCTCTCCAAAGAATTGGAGCAGTTGCCAGACGTGAAACCCCCGTTTAGTCTGGTTGACTCTATTTTACCTCAGCTTGCAGAATTGGATCGAAGCAGTCGTGAACAAAGCGCTGTGAGAACCGAGGAACCAGTTGTAGTTCCATTTTCACGAGAAAGCTCCCGCGGTAAACCTTCCAAGGGAACCTCTATAGCAGCACGGACAGGCATTGGAGCTATCGCAGCTGCCGTAATATTAGGGATCGCTATTTTTAATATGCCGGATAAAATGCCTGGGGCAGAGGTAGAACAAATGATGCAGGATAGTAGTAAAGCGACCAGCGATAGTGCTAATAATATGGCTATTGATTCGCAAGCCTCTACTTCTGCTGAATCATATGAGGCTGCGCCTGCTAATAGCGGAACGGATTCGGGGGCTCTACCAGCTGCTCCTGATGTGAATGAAGATAACGCTGCATTAGATAGAGCGATGGGGCCGGTAGACCCTGCGTCGATGCCGACTTCTCCAACAGAAACTAATGCTGGATCTGGAGGACGGTCGATACCAGAACCAACAAATAATGTGAAGCCCAATCCTACGGAGAAGATTATGACGCCGAAGCCGGATACTGTAACGAAAGTTCAAACTCCGGATACTAGTGCTGGCGGTAATAATCAGTCCAAAGCTGATAAGAAGGATCAACCTGCTTCTATAGATAAAGGGATCGCAGCTGATTCAGCGACATCTACGGAGGAATCATTAAAGACTTCTGATGACTTCGGAATGGGCGTTATGGGTTTTAACATTTCTAATGATTCTAATGATTCTAATGTACAGACTTGGACTTCCCCTGATGGGCATTATGCCATTGAGTTTGCTGGATTACAGCTTGTTATTTATAAGAATTCACCCGAAGGTTCAGTGGAAGATAGGATAGCAGTGACTTCTTATCCATTAGAAGGAAATTGGATTTCTGGAGAATGGTCGGCGGATAGCTCGCAGTTCACGTATGTGACGGAGAAGGATGGTGTGAATACCACTAAGGTGTACACTGTACAGGAAGCAGCAGCTTCTTCAACGCCGGTTACATCACCTGGGGCGACACCATCGAAGACTCCATCTTCAACGTCAACAAATTAAATTGAGGCTGGAACATTTTTCGAAGTTTCAGAATATACTATAGCAACCGGACAGGAACTAGAAAGTATAGGATTTGAAGAACATCGGTATGACCGTCGGATGGGAAGTTTCTAGGGCTTCTCACTCCGGCGTTTATATAGATGCGCCGCTTAAACGGAGGGGCTTTGGCCATGGCTGCCAGAGTTTCTCCGTTTTTGCATGTGCATTTATGTCGTTTTTTTTGCTACAATAGGAATCTGGGTAAATTGGGCTAGATGAATGGAAAAGGAAGTGGCGGAATGGATGCCAAAACGGCGATAAAAGAAATCAAACAAGGGAAAATCTCACCGCTGTACCTTTTGTACGGCAGTGAAAAATTTCGAATGAATGAATTCGCGGCAATGCTGGAAGACCAGCTGATTGCCAAAGAGGATCGCGATTTTGCGGTTATTCCCTTTGATCTCTCTGAGACGCCGGTGCAGGCTGTGGTAGAAGAAGCTGAGACTGTACCTTTTATGGTAGAACGTAAATTATTGCTGGTGCGGGACGCATCGTTATTTACAGCGGGAAAAGAAAATGCCAAACTTGAGCATCGTATAGATATTTTAAGTGATTATTTGCAGCATCCTGTAGATTTCAGTGTGATCGTCTTTATGGTGAATAGTGACAAGCTGGACGAGCGTAAGAAAATTGTGAAGACTGTTAAAACGGCGGGTACGGTATTAGCTTTCAACCCGCTAGGGGCAGAAGAACTGCTGCGCTGGGTAGAGAAAGGGATTCGTGAGCGGGGTTGTACGATGGCACCTGGCACCGCAGAGATTCTTATCACTAATGCTGGGACAGGTTTGCAGGGCTTATCCGCGGAAATGGACAAGCTATGTTTGTTCGCTGGTAAGGGCGGAACCGTAGACGCAGAAGCAGTAGAGAGTCTGGTGCATCGCGGAACGGAACAAAATGTGTTTACGCTTGTAGAGGATATCGCTAATCTGCGTCTAGATAAGGCGCTTGATACGCTGTATGAGCTGTTGAAGCAGCGAGAAGAACCCATTAAGATTGCTGCGCTGGTTGCGCGGCAGTTCCGAATTATTTTACAGGTGAAGGATTTATCAGCACATAGTTATTCGCAAGGTCAGATTGCCTCTCAGATTGGACTTCATCCTTATGCAGTAAAGCTTGCAGGGGAGCAGGCCCACAAGTTCTCAAGTGAACGTCTGCGGCAAATTTTAAGTGCACTAGCTGATCTGGATTATAAGATGAAGACAGGAGCTATAGATAAAGTGCTTGGTCTGGAGTTGTTTATGTTGCGGCTAGGTACTTGAACAAAGCAGTGGAAAAAGTATATGGAGATGATCCATCTATGAAAAATGCCTAATCGGAATGAAAGTAACTTATTCAAAAGAGAAAAGTTGATCGTTTAAGAAAACTACCTTTCTAAGGTGGTTTTTTTTCATTCAACTAACGTCTAAAGGAAACTATTACTTATATTTATAGAATAGTAGGCACAAAAAAACCCAACCGTATGAAACATAGCGGTCAGGTTCTTCAATTGCTCATTATGAATGTCGTCTTAGGCTTGAGCCTTAAGAGCGTTCAATTTCTTCGCCAAGCGGGATTTTTTGCGGGCAGCCGCATTTTTATGAACCAGACCTTTAGTTACGGCCTTGTCCAGCTTTTTGGAAGCAGCTTGGAAAGCAGCTTGAGCAGTTTCAACTTCCGTACCTGTCAGTGCTACATCAGCAGTTTTCACAGCTGTACGAAGCGCGGATTTTTGGGAAGCGTTCAGTGCACGGCGTTTTTCGTTCGTGTTTACGCGTTTAACCGCGGATTTAATATTTGGCATTGCATTCACCTCCTGTAAGACATTCGAAATCATTATCAAATGATTCACAACTTAAAATAGTTTAGCATGACCGGTAGTAAAAAGCAATACTTAAAGCTTTCAAATTAAACCATTTTAACCTGCATAAACAAGGGCTTTCTCTCGCACACTATCGACAAAAGAGCATAGGCAGAAGCTTGCAATTTGAGTTTTTGTTAGAAGTAACTCAAAGAAGTGTCTACTCACAAAACTAAGTATCGCTTCCGATGTGAGTTTTGTCCGAAGTAATTCAATGGAGCGATACTAACAAAACTTTTAGGAGGCTGGAACAATGGAACCGGATCTGCAGCTATATTCGGTACGCACGGACTTGGCGTTAGAGGCAAAGGAAATGGCTCAAGGGCCACAAAGGACGCCAATCCCTGGTGTAAACGAAGAAGTGGAAGAGTCTGATGGGATAAAAGTTACCCGGCTTGGTGTGGCTAACGCTGCCGGATCACAGGCGATAGGTCGCGCGATTGGAAATTATGTCACGCTTGAGGTACCAGCATTGCGCAACGGAGATACTGGCTTGCAGCAAAAAGTAGCTGAAGTCTTTGCTCGCGAATTCGAGGACTTCCTGACTAGGATTGGGATTGGTAAGGATGCATCTGTACTAATTGTTGGATTGGGGAACTGGAATGTGACTCCAGATTCATTGGGGCCGCTGGTGGTGGAGAATGCGCTCATTACTCGGCAATTTTATGAGCTCGTGCCGGATCAGGTCTCTCCAGGCTACCGTAAGGTAAGTGCTATTGCTCCCGGGGTGTTAGGGTTGACCGGTATCGAGTCGAGTGAGGTTGTACAGGGGATCGTGGATCGTACAAAGCCGGATCTTATTATTGCCATTGATGCGCTGGCATCCCGTTCGCTGGAACGGATCAATACGACGATTCAAATTGCCGACATCGGTATCCACCCCGGTTCGGGGATTGGCAATAAACGGCGCGGATTGACGCAGGAAATTCTGGGTGTTCCTTGTATTGCTATCGGTGTTCCTACAGTTTGCTATGCTTCGACCATTGTAAATAATGTACTGGAGATGATGAAGAATCATTTCGGGCAAGGAGCTGGTCACACCAAGGAAATTATGGGGATGCTAGACGATATTTCTGAGCAGGAACGATTGTCATTAGTGAAGGAAGTACTTGAGCCACTAGGACATGATTTGATCGTTACACCTAAGGAAATCGATGAATTTATTGAAGGCATCGCCAATATTGTAGCCAGTGGTCTGAACGCGGCCCTGCATGATGCGGTCGATCCTGAGAATGTCGGCGCTTATACCCACTAATTGAATCATAGCTAGCACAAGTCCGGCGGGATGCTGATGTACAGTATCTCGCCGGACTCTATGTCTATTCTCTCATTTAGGGTTCTACTATTTCTCTTTCGCTCATAGATTTGGAGTATAAGAGATTACAGAGGGCTGGAGGAGGACATAAATATAATGAATAAAAAATGGTTTCAGCTTTGGAACATCGGCCGTTTACGTGGAAGAGTGCTGGATGCTTTATCGCTGGGAAGAACGATGCTGCTGTTGGCCGGAGGTTCGCTAGTATTTTTCATGCTGCTTGGCGCTGGTGGATTGGCCGGACAGAAGTTGAACTCTTCACCCATTCCATCTATGAAGGGGCTTGCGGCCTCCCTATCGAGTGGATTTTTCATGGAGCTGTTGGGGATGGAGGTCCCCCATTTACCGCAAGGGAAAGAGCCTTCCGCTTTTTCAGGTGAAAAAGTAACTTCCTTTGTATTTCAATTGCTGACCAGTGTGAACCCAAGTGATCCGAAGAGTCTTGTTTCTCGTGAAGTGCCAGGCTTGGCAGCGGATGATCCATTTCTTTTGCGAAAAGGCTCGGGTGGCTCTACAGGAGCTCCTGTTGATTATCATCCGGGAACGGATGAACTGGCTGAAGGTGGAGGGGAAGAGGTTGATCCATCGGTTCCAAACGAAGTGGACAAGCCCGAAGATACTCCAGCACAGCAGCCTGAAGCGACAATAGCTCCGTCTCCTGAGCCATCAGGAGCTGCGGGAGGTACGGATAAGAGTGATCCGCAAAGCGAGACAGATAATACCAAGGACACCTCAGTTAAACGGATCCTTATCTATCATTCACATCCTCGGGAGGCCTATAACCCTCTACTAGGAGTAGCGAACGAAAATCCAAGCTCTGCGGTTTCAACTAAAAATGTAATGCTGGTAGGATCATATATTACGAAAAGATTGGAACAACGCGGGATTGGTACAGTTCATGCCAAAGAAGATTTTCTAACAAAAATTGCCGACTATAACTGGAATTTTTCCTACAAATACTCTCGAATGCTGGTTAAATCTGCAATGAGCTCAAACCAAGAAATGAGTGAACTTATCGACATTCACCGCGACTCGCAGCGTCATGGCAAAACAACTGCAGTGATTGATGGGAAAAGTTACGCTCAGGTGTATTTTATCATTGGACATGCGAATAAAGATTGGAAGAAGAACGAAGAGTTTGCGAACAAGATCCATCAAACGATTGAGAAGGGCTACCCAGGAATATCTCGCGGGATATGGGGAAAAGCTGCGGGTAAAGGAAACAACGGAGAGTACAATCAAACCCTCTCGCCTAACAGTGTTTTGATTGAAGTGGGCGGTATTGATAATACAGCAGAGGAATTAAAGCGTACGGCTGATATTTTGGCAGACGCTATTGCGGATGTGTACTGGAGCAGTCATGACTCGGAGAAGGTAAACGCTGCTGGCAAGGCGACGAATCCCACAACCCAAGAGAGCAAGGGACAAACCAATGCTACAGCACCTCAAAAGTCGGACGGAGCTTCTTAACCTTTAGGCATTCATTAGAGTAACAGCCTAATTACCAAGTATTTAAAAAAGGAGTGGCTTACATGTCTCGTTTCGGTAAAAAACTGGTTATGGTCGGTATTTGGGCAGGGGTCGGTATACTGTTAGGTATGCAGTTTAGTGGCAGCGGAGGGGCAACTGTCTCTAAGCTGCTGCCAGGCTGGACTGATCTATCGACTACGCCAACCAGCCAAGTGACGGGCATGCAATCACAGCCGATTAAGAATGGGGTTACACAAGGTGGGCAGACTTATGTGTATGTTCCGATGGTGATCGACCCTCTCACAGGTGCATATACGCCTGTTTCTCCATTGCCTCAGAATAGCAATCCTGCGCCAACTACAGATCTTCCTCAGAAGGTGGTAGATGGGTATAATACGAAAACTCCAGAGCAGATTTTGATTCCTGAGGAACAAAAGCCGACAGTCGATGTGATAGCGGATAAAACGGCAGGCCTTCTGCAGCAGGCTTCTCAGAAGGGCATACGCTGGGTAGTCTCATTGTTCGATTCGGCGGAAGAATCACAATGATTTCAGGAGAAACAGTTATTTCACGGGTACGTGAATAGCTGTTTCTTCTGTTTTACGTAAGGGCGGGATTGATGGAGTAAGCTTGTACTGTTATAATAAGTGGATTAATATCAGGCTGTCTGTGGGGGTAAGGAATGACTGACGTTCAGAAAAGACAACAACAAATTCGCAATTTCTCGATTATTGCACATATAGACCATGGTAAATCGACACTAGCTGACCGCATTTTGGAATACACGGGGGCACTAACCACGCGTGAAATGCAGGAACAGGTACTCGATCAGATGGATCTGGAGCGCGAACGTGGTATCACAATAAAGCTGCAAGCCGTGCGTTTAACCTATCGTGCAGACGATGGTGTAGAGTATTATCTCAATTTGATTGATACACCGGGACACGTCGATTTCACCTATGAAGTTTCCCGCAGTCTTGCAGCATGTGAAGGCGCACTGCTGGTTGTGGATGCGGCTCAAGGAATTGAAGCGCAGACACTGGCCAATGTGTATTTAGCACTGGATAATAACCTTGAAATCCTACCTGTGCTCAACAAAATTGATTTGCCAAACGCTGACCCTGACCGGGTAAAGCAGGAGATTGAGGATGTTATCGGGCTGGATACCAGTGAAGCGGTTATGGCATCTGCCAAAGCCGGTATCGGGATCAAGGAAATTCTGGAGCAGGTGGTGAAGCAGGTTCCTGCGCCATCCGGTAATTCAGAAGAGCCGCTTAAAGCGTTGATTTTTGACTCTCATTACGATCCTTACAAAGGCGTTATCGTCTATGTGCGCGTAATGGACGGTAAAATCCGTGCGGGATCGAAGATTAAGATGATGGCAACTGAGAAGACTTTCGAGGTCATTGAAGTTGGCGCATTTATGCCGCGTATGACCATTGTCGATGAATTGAACATCGGGGATGTTGGATTTATCGTAGCTGGGATCAAGCATGTTGGAGATACCCGTGTCGGTGATACTGTCACTGACGCAAAGAATCCTACTGCTGAGCCGCTTCCAGGTTACCGTAAGATCAACCCGATGGTATATTGCGGGTTGTATCCAATTGAGACCTCCGATTATAACGATCTTCGTGAGGCATTGGAGAAGCTCCAGCTTAATGATGCTTCGCTAAGCTTTGAGCCGGAAAGCTCGAGCGCGCTTGGATTTGGTTTCCGTTGCGGATTCCTTGGACTCTTGCATATGGAGATCATTCAAGAGCGGATTGAGCGCGAGTTCAATTTGCCGCTAATTACAACAGCACCGAGTGTTATTTATCGAATTATGCTGACCAATGGCGAAATGATTCAAATCGACAACCCGTCACATTATCCGGAAATCGGAACGATTGACTACATTGAAGAGCCATATGTTAAAGCAGCGATCATTGTGCCTAACGACTTCGTAGGTACTGTAATGGAGCTGTGCCAGAACAAACGCGGCGAGTTCGTAAATATGGAATATCTAGATACTAATCGTGTAACGATTACGTACGAGATTCCGCTGTCAGAGATCGTTTATGATTTCTTTGATCAGTTGAAATCCGGTACGAAAGGATATGCTTCTTACGACTATGAAATTTGCGGATACCGTCGTTCGAATCTGGTCAAGATGGATATCTTGCTTAACAATGAGCAGGTCGATGCCTTGTCCTTTATCGTTCACCGTGATCGTGCATACAACCGCGGTCGTATCATTTGTGAGAAACTACGTGGGATTATCCCTCGTCAAATGTTCGAAGTGCCGATTCAAGCCTCTGTGGGTACGAAGGTGGTTGCGCGTGAAACCGTTAAGGCGATGCGCAAAAACGTACTTGCAAAATGTTACGGCGGTGATATTTCGCGTAAGCGGAAGCTGCTAGAGAAACAAAAAGAAGGTAAGAAACGCATGAAGCAAGTAGGTAGCGTAGAGGTACCACAAGAAGCATTCATGGCAGTACTGAAGATCGACGAGTAGAAATTAGGTAGAGCCGGGAGAATATCCCGGCTCTATTTTTTTGCGCAGGAGAAGATTACAATAGGGTGGAAGGATTGTAAGCACATACACTGTAAGGGGAGTCCTCTTTTGAAACGATTATATTTGAAACTTACGCCAAGTACCTTTAAGAATCGGATTTTGTTAGCTTTCTTACTGTTGGTACTAACACCCATTGCCATGCTCGTACTGTATAACTTCAAAGAGACAGAACAAATGCTGCAGGATAATGCGGAAACGAAGAACATAGAGCAGCTTATTGGGATTAAGAATGGTTTTGTTGATCTCATGAGTCTCGTTATGAAAACAGGGTCATTACTCGAACAAGATACAACGATTTTATCGATAATGAAGAATCCCGAGCAATCTGATGAAATCACGAGAAAAAAGCTCGTTGAAAACAAGTTTGGAGCGATTGAAAATACATTCTTCATGAGTGGAGCGACGGTGTATTATACTTTAATCGACCTTCATGGAAACGCATACACTTCCTTTATGCCGAGGGAAACCTTGAGCTACGACGAAATCCAATCGGAAGATTGGGTTCAAGTATTGAAGCGAGAAGGAGCGAATCGATATATATGGAATCCGAATGACAAGAACAATGTGGTCCGGGAAAGTACAACAAGTAAGAAAATGCTTAGCCTCTATGAGGTTATGCGTGATAATGGTTTTAACATTTATGCCTATGCAAGACTAAGTATCGATTATGAGGAGTGGTTTACTAGATCAACGTTAGGGAGTAAGCAGGAAGGGGCTTTTTTTCTGCTCGATGCCTCAGGGAGAATGATGCTTAATCCGGATAAGGATGAGACCTTTTCTCCAGATATTGCGCAGAGTATTGTGAAGAGTGACCACCAACGGCAGACAGAGCGTGCTGCATCCATCATCGATCCGAAGGAGAAAAGCTTATACACATACAGCTACATCGAAGAGTTGAATGGTTATGTCGTTAAAAAGGTACAGCTAGCACAGCTATTTCTTGAGGTGTATAAGCAGAAGCAACGATTTTTTGCTGTATTTGGAGTCATACTCCTGCTATTTGTTCTATTAACTTATTTTATATCATCGACGATTACAGTGCCGCTAAAGAAGCTGCAGAAGAAGATGGAGATGACCGCTAAAACGAATCTCAAAATGAAATTACCCGAGCAAGGGCGGGGAGAGATTCTTGCACTGACTCAGAGTTTCAATATAATGATCCATGATTTAAATGAACTGTTGCAGCGTCTTCAGCTTGAAGAAAAACAGAAGCAATTCGTTCGATTTCAGGTGTTACTTTCGCAGATGAATCCACATTTCCTACTAAATACATTGAATACGATAAAGAGCATCGCCTTAGATAAAGATGATGATGAAATTTATGAAATTTGTGTTGCGCTAGGCAAAATATTGGAAACAACATTAAATACTGAAGTGGATTTGATTCTGTTAAAGGATGAGATTGTACTAATTGAATCTTACATGGAGATTCAGCGGCAACGCTTCGGACATGGGATTGAGATTCAATATGATATCAACGAGGAACTACAATACGCATTAATCCCTAAATTCTGTCTTCAGCCCTTAATTGAAAATAGCTTGATTCACGGCTTCGGTCAGTCTGTGAAACAAGGGAGAATTGATATTTCCGCTAAGGTGACTGGACAGCAACTATATCTGCAGGTTAAAGATAACGGCATGGGGATAGATAGAGCACAGCTGAATAAGACTGCACGGAAACGACAAGGAATCGGTGTTCAGAATATTAGGGAGAGCTTAGAGCTGTTGTTCAAGAATCAACGGACAGGCATGGACATTGTATCATCAGACACAGGAACTGAAGTGATTATCCATTTTCCACTTCTTATTTCAAAACCTTACGATGGAGGTAAGCTCACATGTGGAGAACGTTAATTGTGGATGATGAACAACCCGCGGTTAAAAGTATACGGAAGTTATTCTTAAAGGCTGGAATCCCTTTTGAAATTATAGGTGAGGCGGAGAATGGAGAAGTAGGCTTGCAAATGATTCGTGAGCTTCATCCTGATGTGGTAGTGACGGATATCAATATGCCAGTGATGGATGGGGTGAAGCTCCTTCAAGTTGCGCGAGAGGAAGGCTTCGACTGCCGATTTGTAATGTTGACCGCATTGAGTGAATTTGAATACGCTCGGCAAGCACTAGTATTTGGAGCTTCGGACTACATTCTGAAGCTATCTTTAGATCTCCAAGGTTTGAAGCAGACCATGGGTAAGGTTCATGCCGAGCTGGAGCGAATGGTGAAGATGAAGAAGGCCGATAAATGGTTTCCTGAGAAGCAACAAACGGGACCGACAGATCATGTGGAGATGAACAAAATAATTGCTTATATTGAAGAGCATTATTCTGAGGACATCTCGCTTAAATCCATGTCAGAGTTGATACGAATGGATGCCAGCTATATAAGTGACTTATTCAAGAAAAAGACAGGGAAAACTTTGACGAATTATATTCAAGAGCGGCGTATTCAGGCTGGAAAAATGCTGCTTGCAGAGACGAAGCTAACGATTAGTGAGATTGGGCAGCAGGTGGGCTTTGAGAACGATAATTATTTTATTAAAATTTTCAAAAAGTGGTGTGGCGTCACGCCAAATGAATTTCGCAAAGAACCAAAAAACGTTCTATAGTTTCCCAAATGTAGTTCATCCCCCAGAATCCGCTCTGATGATAAAGTTATAGACGTAGAGCACAACACATAATCCTTCCAAGGGGGAAGATATCGATGAAGAAAAAGTGGTATCCTGCAGTGCTTTCTGTCTTATTAGCAGGTACGATGCTGGCTGGTTGTGGTACTAGTGGAAGTAATGATGCGCAGGGCAGTGCAAATGGACAAAAAGCAAAGGAGAAAATAAAGCTTACGATGTGGGGGGCAGTTCCTGCAGAAGCCGGGCCTCAAGCTGTAATTGATAACTGGAATAAAGATAATCCGGACATTCAAGTCGAGTATATCCGTAATGTAAATGACGATGCTGGAAACTTAAAGCTGGATACTGCCTTGATGACCAATCAAAACATAGACCTTTTCATGAACTACGATCTTGCTCATTTACAGAAACGTATGGATGCAGGCGTTGCCTTGGATCTAAGCACGAAAACAGATTATGATATCGACAGCCAGATCGGCGAAGACGCAGCAATGTGGAAAATCAATGATAAGTACTATGGGATTCCTACAAAGAAAAACATGGCGTTTGTATGGTTGAACAAAGATATGCTGGATGCAGCAGGATTACCGATTCCTGCGGTGGACTGGACCTGGTCAGATCTTGAGGAGTATGCGAAGAAGCTAACGAAGCCTGGTGTGTACGGATTATTGCAGGCAGATTCCTCCTTCCCAACAACGATGGACGGTACGCTTGCTGGAATGGGTGTGAAACAGGCGGATGGTACTTCAAACTTTGGGAATGATCTATGGAAAGAACACCTGGAAATATTGCATAACATGATGTTCGTGGACAAATCCACACCGGAATATGGCGAGCAACTGACCAGTAAAATGCCAGTTGACACCATGTTCCTGCAAGGCAAAGCGGCAATGCTGGCAGCAGGTGAGTTTATTTTCCGAAATGCGAACAACTTGAAAGACTATCCGCATGATTTCAAAACCGCGTTCGCCGCTATTCCAAAAGTGAATAAAGATCAAAAGGATTATAAATATTCGGGCGGTGTGGGTGACATGCTTGCTCTTAATGCGAAATCCAAGAACCTGGATGCAGCTTGGGAGTTCGCAAAATGGTATGCGGATGGCGGTATGCTGCCAATGGCAAGCGGGGGTCGTATTCCAGCCTCTAAGAGTGTAGATAGTAAGGAAGCAATGAGCCTTCTCATGAAGGGTGTGGAAGACAAATATGATACAGATTCAATGAATAAAATTGTATTCGGCAAATTCCCGTCCTTCCAGCTAAATGTAACTCAACAAGCCATTGATGCACGTAAAGAAGAGTATGAAAAATACTTCTTAAATAAGCAAGATATTGAAACCACGATGAAGAATATGCAAACCCGTTCGCAAGAGTTATTGAAATAATGAAATAGTTAGCACAAAAGAGAAGGAGGAAGATTTCTTCGTTCTTCTCTTTCGTGTACCCATTTTTCAGCATACGAAAGGCGGCGATACCGTGAAGCGGAGAAGCTGGATGGACAGACAAGGCTGGATCGGCATGACCTTTATTCTTCCGAATATGATTGGTATTCTCTTATTCTTTATTATTCCTGCAATCTATTCCTTTGTCCTCATGTTTACGAATTATCAATTTTCAAATCCGAATTGGCAATTTACTGGGCTGGATAATCTCAAACGATTGTTCCATGACGATAATTTCTATGCCTCGATCAAATATACGGTGATATTCCTGATATCGGTTCCAGTATCGATGGTGCTCGCATTTATTGTAGCGCTATTTCTAAACCGCAGTGTGTATCTTAAAGGCGTATTACGTGGAATGTTCTTCCTACCGTATATCTCCAGTGGAGTAGCCGTTGCATTTGTCTGGATGCTGCTATTTCAGCCTTCACAGGGACCCATCAATGAAATGCTTCGCTGGATTGGCATAACATCGCCGCCAGGATGGTTTGCGGATACGGAAACCGCAATGTATGCCATTGATATCGTACAAATCTGGCTGATGCTTGGCTACAATATGATCATATATTTAGCTGCATTACAGGAAATTTCGACAGAACAGCTGGAGGCTGCCCGGATCGATGGTGCAAGCACATTCAAAACAACATGGAAAATTGTATGGCCTCTTGTTAGTCCCACAACTTTCTTATTAATGATTACCGGATTAATTATGACGATGAAATCGTTCTCGATTATTCAAGCCATTACGGCTGGAGGTCCTAGCGGAAGTACGACGGTCTTATCACTATTCGTTTATAAAACAGCATTCAGTTATTACGATATGGGATACGCTTCAGCCATTTCATGGTTCTTGTTCGCCGTCATTCTCGTCATTACAGTCATTCAGTGGATCGGCCAAAAGCGCTGGGTTCATTACTAAATGATCCCACAAAGTGAAGCTTTGCGGGGGGCCCCGAAACCATAATTTAAAGGAGCAGGCGGTATGAATGAAAAAGCAGGAAACATGAAGGTGAAACTGCCAGTAACGATCATCATGTTTGTTCTAGGACTATTTATGATTGTGCCTTTCCTATGGATGCTCAGTACATCCTTTCAGACACCTGCCGAGGTGTTTAATAAATGGCTGCCTTCATCTCTCAACTGGAGCAATCATATTCGGGTGTGGACAGGAAGTCATGATTTTGTTCCGTATTATTTAAATTCACTTAAGATTTCGATTATTGGAACTGTGGGGGCGGTGTTTCTATCTGCCCTTGCCGCTTACGGATTTTCACGTACTTCGTTCAAAGGTCGAGATGGACTATTTGTCATATATCTATCTATGATGATGGTTCCACCTCAGGTACTTTTTGTTCCAAAGTTTATCATGTTTAACTGGGTTGGAATTTACAATACGCATTGGGCGCTGATCCTACCCGCCATGTTCTCAATCTTCGGTGTATTTATGCTTCGGCAGTTCTTTATGAGCATCCCCAAGGAAATTACGGAATCTGCTTTTTTGGATGGGGCGGGGCATTATAAGATATTTTTCCGCTTAATTCTGCCATTAGCGAAGCCAGCAATAGCAACGTTTGCTATTCTCGATTTCTCCTGGCAATGGAATGATTATGAGAATGCGCTTGTATTCTTGCAAAGCCCTAAACTATATACCATTCCGCTTGGATTGCAGAATTTTATTCTTGAGAACAATGTGGACTACAACGGGATGATGGCTGCTTCATCGGCTGCGATTATTCCAATGATTATTATCTTCTTTGTGGGTCAGAAATACATTATTCAAGGGATTTCAAGTTCGGCTGTGAAAGGCTAACTATAGGAGGGGTACTAACATGAGAACAGAAACGGTTAAATCCGATGTAACAGTGGTCGGTGGTGGACTTGCAGGAATGAACGCGGCGATCGCTGCAGCGCGCCTAGGGTTAAAGGTAGCACTAGTGCAGAATCGTCCTGTACTTGGTGGTAACTCGAGTTCAGAGGTTCGGGTATGGGTATGTGGTGCAACAGGACATGGTGTAAATCGATATGCACGTGAGACAGGCATTATGGGTGAGTTATTCATCGAGAATCAATACCGGAACCCGGAGGGAAATCCATACTTATGGGATCTAACCTTACTCGAAGCCGTGAAGGCAGAGTCGAATATCAGCCTGTTCCTAAATACCGATGTACGCGAAGTGGAAGCGGAAGGTGAGGCAGAGGATCGGACGATTCGCAGTGTGATTGGTTGGATGATGGGATCTGAGCGGTTGATTACGTTCAAGAGTGAGGCGTTCATCGATTGCACGGGCGATGGTTTGGTTGGCTTCCTGGCAGGAGCTGATTTCCGATTAGGACGTGAAGCCCGCCATGAATTTAATGAGGAATGGGCACCTGAAGTGCCTGATAACATTACATTAGGCAGTACATTATTGTTTTATACACAGGATACAGGAAAACCGGTACGTTATGTTGCTCCATCGTTCGCGAAGGATATTACAACAACGTCGATTCCGATCCGTCGGGTCATTCGGAGTGGAGATTCAGGCTGTCACTACTGGTGGATTGAATGGGGCGGTGAGCTTGATACAGTGGATGAGAATGAACGTATACGTGATGAGCTATCCTCTGTTATTTATGGGATTTGGGATTACATTAAAAACTCAGGTCATTTTGATGCCGAAAATATGACGCTGGAGTGGGTTGGCTCAATTCCGGGTAAACGTGAATACAGACGGTTTGTTGGCGATACGATCTTAACGCAAAATGATATTCTTGCGCAGCGTGAATTTGAAGACCGGATTGGATTCGGAGGATGGTCGATTGATCTGCATCCACCGCAAGGGATGTACGCAGAAGAGAGCGGCTCGAAACATCTGCATGCGGATGGGATTTATCATATTCCATTTAGTTCGCTCTATTCGAAGAATGTGCGAAATCTACTCTTCGCGGGTCGGAATATCAGCGCATCTCATGTGGCTTTTGGAACAACACGCGTCATGGCAACCTGTGCGATCATGGGTGAAGCGGCTGGAGCAGGTGCAGCATTATCCGTCATCAAAGGTGTAACCCCTCGTGAAATTCGCAAGCAGCATATGCATGAATTGCAACAGGTGATGTTAAAGCAAGATGCTTCGATTATTGGATTGCGCAACGAAGATCCGCTAGACCTCGCGAGAAATAGTGAGATTCATGCGTCTAGCACGATGAAAGGCATATTACTGGATCGTCCAGCTGAAGCTTATGAGCTTTCTCATGACGTAGGAATTTTGTTTCCGGTTGAAGGAAATATCCTAGGGTTGAAGCTGCTTGTGTCAGCAAGTACTCAGTCAGAGTTGACCGTTGAGCTATGGACGACAGGGCGTGCGGAAAATTATGTTCCAGCAGAGTCTAGACAGGTTGATGTTGTTATAGTACAAGCTGGAGAGCAGCAATGGATTGATGTTCCGGTACAAGAGGAGCAGTGGAGTTCAATCGGCGAATGTAATATCTTCGCTATTATTCGAGCTAATGAGCATATTCAATTGCATATTTCAGAAACCCCAATCACAGGTGTTATTACATTTGAGAGAGGCGTTAAACCTGTAGTTGATTCAGCGCTGGAGGATCATCAGCCAGATCAGCCGGTGATGGAGTGGAGCATGAAACAGCTTGTTCGCAGGCATTTCTGCTTTGCGGTAGAAACATCCGCATATGCTGCATCCAAAGTCACTGACGGGTATGTTCGACCTTTTGCAGGGCCACATAGCTGGGTTTCTGAACCAATGACTGCTGGTAGAACGGAGTGGGTAGAGGCGCGTCTCCCAGATGCTGCTTTAGTCTCTGAAATTCATTTTACCTTTAACGATGATGTTAATGAGGATCTTATCAACCTACATCACCATGAAACGCCATTTCTAGTGATTCCTGAACTAGTAAAGGCTTACGATGTAGAGTTACTCATTGATGGCGTGTGGCAAGTCATGTTCCGCGTCAAAGACAATCATCGCCGGAAGAACGTACATCGTTTAGAGAAGCCTGTCCTTACGGATGCTGTTCGGATCGTTGTTCATGAAACCAACGGAGGAGAACGTGCAGAACTCGTGGAAATGCGGATATATTAAGAAGAAACGGCTTAGCCGTCCTTATAGGGATGTTATCCGTTTCTGCGAGAAATACAAAATATATAGGATAACGTAAAACTTATACTTTTTTGTATTTTAAAATAGAGATCATTTATAAATGATCGCCCTTGGAGGGAAGCCGTCAGGCTTCCCTTTTCTTGTTTTTTAGATTACACTAGTCAAACGATATTTTTATATAAAGGAGACAGCTAATGACCACGAATACTAATGGCCGTCCCCCTGAGGCCGTATACATTCATATTCCTTTTTGTACCAATAAGTGCTTTTATTGTGATTTTAATTCCTACGTTCTCAAGGATCAGCCGGTTATGGATTATCTCCAAGCCTTGGATCGAGAAATGGAGCTGACCGTCAAGAACACTCCACCGGGAGTTATCAAAACGATCTTTGTCGGCGGTGGTACCCCAACAGTACTGAAGCCGGATGAGATGGCTTATTTTCTAAAATCAGTTCGGACACATTTCCCAAACTGGGATAAAGATATCGAGTTCTCTATGGAAGCAAATCCGGGAACTACGGATATAGATAAGTTGACGGTTATGAAAGAAGGCGGCGTGAATCGGGTGAGCTTTGGTGTTCAGGCGTTTCAGAACGAACTCCTTACGGGTATTGGCCGGATTCATAATGTTGACGATGTATACCGCAGCTTGGAAAATGCTCGTGCAGTTGGTCTTAACAACCTGTCGGTTGACCTTATGTTTGGTTTGCCGAACCAAACTGTAGAGATGCTGGGCGAAAGTATTCGTAAGGCCTTGGAGCTTGATTTACCCCACTATTCTATTTACAGCTTGAAGGTGGAGGAGAACACTCTTTTTCACACCCTATTTAATAAGAACAAACTTCCTCTTCCTAATGAAGAAGATGAACTGCAAATGTACCTCTTGTTGATGTCATCTATGAAGGAAGCGGGCTATAACCAATACGAAATCAGTAACTTCGCAAAACCAGGTATGGAGAGTCGTCACAATATCACTTACTGGCGTAATGAAGATTATTATGGTCTCGGGGCAGGTGCACATGGATATGTGGGGCGCCAGCGTCATATTAATGTTAAGGGTGTAAATCCTTATGTTGAAGCTACACGTAAAGGGTTGCCTCGATTAGACGCATACCCAATCACTGAAGCAGAAGCGATGGAGGACTTTATGATGGTTGGCTTACGTATGCATGAAGGCGTCTCTAATGAGGCTTTTCAAGCGCAATTTGGGCGTTCGATAGAGGATGTATTTGCGAAATCCTTGCATAAGATGCTGCATGCGGGTCTACTTGAGCACGAAGAGGGGACTTACCGACTCAGCAAGCAAGGGATCCTTTTCGGGAACGATGTTTTCGCGGAATTTGTAGGCGCACTGACAGAAGTTTAATTTTAAAATACCCCTTGAATTGTAATTCACTCTGTTGTATATTTATTCATATTATCAACAGAGGGGTGAATTAAAGTGCTTGCCAAGACGGAAATGATCCGCCATTCGTCTCCAGCAGGAGACGCACAGGTGATTTGCAGAAATGCTGTGATAGAAGATGTTGAACCGTTGTATCTGATGATAGAAGAATACGCACAGCGCGGGATCATGTTGCCCCGTTCCAGGCAGGCGCTGACACGCCAGATCGATCAATTCGTTGTTGCAGAAATTGGCGGCAGATTCGTTGGCTGTGGGTCACTCTTCAGACTCGGGAATGATCTTGTAGAGATTCGCTCGATCGGTCTGAATGACGAAGGTAAGGGCAAAGGTGTAGGCTCAATGATTTTAGAGAAGTTGGTTGAGGAAGCCAGAAACCAGAAAATCCCTAAGGTCATGGCATTAACCTACGCCGTAGATTTCTTTCTTAGAAACGGATTCGAAGTCGTTGAGAAAGAGATTTTTCCCGAAAAGGTATGGACAGATTGCGTGAATTGTAAAAAGCAGCATGCCTGCGATGAAATAGCAGTACTTAAGATGCTGAACTGACTTGACAATGTCAATGTCAGTTTGGTATTTTTGTATTAGTGGTTAGCACTCATCTGAGTCGAGTGCTAACGAATCGGAGCCAACAGCCGATAGGAGGGGATAACATGTTAACTGATCGCCAGAGAATGATACTAAATGCAATTGTAGATGATTATATTTCATCGGCAGAACCAGTAGGATCTCGCAGCATTTCTAAACGGGGTGATGTAGGGTACAGCCCTGCAACTATTCGAAATGAAATGGCTGACCTAGAGGATTTGGGTTATCTCGAGCAGCCTCATACATCGGCGGGGAGAATACCTTCCCATAAAGGATACCGATATTATGTGGATCATTTGGTACCGTGGAATTCCGCCGAAACGGCAGAGATGGGCACGATCCGCGCTTTTTTTGCCGAGAAGCTGAATGCGATGGAGCAGGTAATCCAACATGCGGCGATGATTCTTTCCAATATGACGAATTACACTTCCATCCTTCTGGGACCGGAGGTTTTTCATACATCATTGCGTCATTTTCAGTTGTTACCACTAGATGATAAAACCGCTGTAGCGATTATTGTTACAAGTACGGGTCAAGTTGAGAACCGTACGGTGAACATTCCGCCGGAGATATCCGTTTCCGAGATGGAGAAAGTGGTTAACCTACTGAATAGTAAGCTGGTCAATGTACCACTCTATAAGCTGAAGACTCGGCTGTATTCCGAGCTTGGCGAGGAAATGCAGCGTCACATCTCACATTATGAAGAATTAATGCAAGTGCTAGACATTGCGCTGGAAAGTGATCAAGAGCAGCGTATCTATCTTAGTGGAGCGACGAATATGCTTACACAGCCTGAGTTCAAGGATGTTGACAAGGTGAAAAGCATTCTTGATCTGCTGGAAGAGACGCCTACATTGCTCAAAATGCTGGCCCCTACAACTGGCGGCACTGGTATCCAGGTCCGAATAGGGACGGAGAACAATCATGAAGCGTTCGCTAACTGCAGTCTGATCACCGCCACTTATTCTCTTGATGGGCAGGCACTGGGGAGCATTGGTATCCTTGGTCCGACACGAATGGAATATGCAAGAGTGATGGGGATCTTGGGCATTTTATCCCGAGATTTGACAGCGATGCTGGCACACTGGTATAAGTGAACAGAGTCAACATTGATTACGTGAATGATTTTAATGAATGATTTTAAGGAGGTGAAGACAACTTGAAAAAGGAACAAGTTCAAGATGCTAATGAATTCAAAGATGAATTGATAAATGAGGAACCTGAGGCTGATGTAGCTTCGGAAACCGACTCATTTACGGCAGAAGAAATTAGTGAAGGTGCTTCAGACACAGGTTCGGAGGTAAAACGTCTGCAGGATCTCGCTGATGAATATCAAGGACGTGCGCTGCGTGCGCAGGCTGATTTCGATAACTTCCGTCGTCGTACTCAGAAGGAGAAAGAAGAGTTGGCTCAATATGCCACCTCCAAGCTCGTGACTGAATTGCTTTCAGTACTGGACAATTTTGAGCGTGCTTTAGTGACTACTCCTAGCAGCCCAGAATCCGAAGCTTTCGTGAAGGGTGTTAATATGATTTTCCGTCAGCTAGATGGGGTATTGAAGTCCGAGGGACTTACGGCTATGGAAACAGTAGGACAGCCTTTTAATCCTGAATACCATCAGGCTATTATGCAGGTGGAGAGCGAGGAGTACGAAGAGGGTATCGTAACGGAAGAGGTCCAAAAGGGATACCTCCTGAAAGATAAAGTCCTTCGTCCTGCTATGGTCAAAGTCAGCATGTAATCTGTATATATAGGACGGGCAGTATCTGTCCACCATGTACCAATCGAATTTTTTAAATATTTTATTATTTTAATGAGCGAATGCTCCATATACCTTTAGAGGAGGCAAATTATTGTGAGTAAAGTTATCGGTATTGACTTAGGAACCACGAACTCTTGCGTTGCCGTAATGGAAGGCGGCGAAGCCGTTGTAATTCCAAACCCAGAGGGCGCACGTACAACCCCTTCGGTGGTAGGTTTTAAGAAAGACGGCGAGCGTATCGTCGGTGAAACAGCTAAACGCCAAGCAATTACTAACCCTGATCGTACGATCAGCTCTGTTAAACGTCACATGGGTACTAACCATAAAGAAAGCATCGATGGTAAAGACTACTCCCCACAAGAAATTTCAGCAATGATTCTTCAAAAGCTGAAATCCGATGCAGAAGCATATCTTGGCCAAACTGTTACTCAAGCAGTTATCACAGTTCCTGCTTATTTCAATGACAGCCAACGTCAAGCTACTAAAGATGCAGGTAAAATTGCAGGCTTGGAAGTTTTGCGTATTGTGAATGAGCCAACAGCTGCAGCTTTGGCATATGGTCTGGAGAAATCCGAAGATCAAACTATCCTTGTCTATGACCTTGGTGGCGGTACGTTCGACGTATCTATCCTTGAACTGGGCGATGGATTCTTTGAAGTAAAAGCTACAAGCGGCGACAACAAACTTGGTGGCGATGACTTTGACCAAGTGGTTATGGATCATCTGGTATCCGAATTTAAGAAAGAGCAAGGCATTGATCTGAGCAAAGATAAATCTGCTGTACAACGTTTGAAAGATGCAGCTGAAAAAGCGAAGAAAGAATTGTCGGGCGTACTGACAACTACTATTTCTCTTCCGTTCATCACTGTAGTTGACGGAGTACCTCAGCATTTGGAGATCAACTTGACTCGTGCGAAGTTTGATGAGCTTACTGCTGGTCTAGTAGAACGTACTTTGGGACCAACTCGTCAAGCATTGTCTGATGCTGGTATGACGCCTGCAGACCTTACCAGAATCGTTCTGGTTGGTGGTTCTACACGTATTCCTGCTGTACAAGATGCAATTAAGAAGCTTACAGGTAAAGATCCACACAAAGGTGTGAATCCGGATGAAGTTGTTGCTCTTGGTGCTGCTGTTCAAGCGGGTGTATTGACTGGTGATGTTAAGGACGTTGTATTGCTCGACGTAACTCCGCTTTCCCTCGGTATCGAAACTGCAGGTGGCGTGTTCACGAAAATGATCGAGCGTAACACTACAATTCCTACAAGTAAATCCCAAGTATTCTCGACCTTTGCTGACAACCAACCTAGCGTTGAGATTCACGTGCTACAAGGTGAGCGCCAAATGGCGAATGGCAACAAAACATTGGGACGCTTCATGCTGAACGAGATTCCACCAGCACCACGTGGCGTACCACAAATCGAAGTTTCTTTCGATATTGATGCCAACGGTATCGTGAATGTGTCTGCAACTGATAAAGGCACTAACAAGAGCCAAAAGATCACTATCACTTCTTCCAGCGGTCTGAGCGACGCAGAAGTAGAACAAATGATGAAGGATGCCGAGCTTCATGCTGAGGAAGACCGTAAGCGTAAAGAATTGGTAGAAGCGAAGAACAGCGCTGACCAACTCGTATATTCCACTGAGAAAGTGATCAAAGATCTTGGTGATAAAGCTGATGCTTCCGAAGTTGAAAAAGCAAACGAAGCTAAAGATAAAGTGAAAGCAGCACTTGAAACTGACAATCTTGAAGAAATCAATGCAGCTACAGAAGCATTGACTGAGATTGTACAACAGTTGTCCATGAAGCTGTACGAACAAGCTGCTCAAGCAGAGCAAGGTGCTGAAGGTGGCGCTGGAGCTGCTGAAGGCGCTCCTAAGAAAGACAATGTAGTTGACGCTGATTACGAGGTTGTTGACGAAGATAAGAATCAAGGGTAACCTTAAACGATAAGTGTATAGGGCGTAACTGATAAATTCTTATATAGTTAAGAAGGGAAGGTCAAAACCGGGTCATCCCGTGTTTTGACTTTCCTTTTGTAATATCAGTTTGCACACTCTTCGCGAATGCGCCTTCTGATATTGTAAGAATAAACATCTGCTGGAACTGGATGGTCAGATCCTGGGGTTTTATCGTATAATGGTTTCTTTGGCAGGTAATTAGGAATTTGAGTATGTAATGTACGGAGGTGAAAGCAGTGGCAGATAAACGCGATTATTATGAAGTGCTTGGCCTCAGTAGAGATGCTTCAGACGACGAGGTGAAGAAAGCGTACCGGAAATTGGCGCGCCAATATCACCCAGACGTGAATAAAGCAGATGACGCTGAAGCTAAGTTTAAAGAAGTAAAAGAAGCTTACGATGTTCTTAGCGACGGACAACAGCGAGCTAGATATGACCAATATGGCCATATTGATCCTAACCAAGGTATGGGCGGCTTCGGAGGCGGCGGTGGCGACTTCGGAGGATTAGGCGATATCTTTGATATGTTCTTTGGCGGCGGCGGACGTCGTGATCCTAACGCACCACAGCGTGGTGGGGATTTGCAGTATACGATGACCATTGAATTCAAGGAAGCGGTATTCGGTAAAGAAACTGATATCACTATTCCACGTACGGAAACTTGCGATACCTGCTACGGCTCCGGGGCTAAACCGGGTACTAAACCAGAGAATTGTTCCACTTGTCATGGTAGTGGGCAACAGGAATTCGTACAGAATACACCACTTGGACAGATGCGTAATCGTCGTCCATGTTCGCATTGCAGTGGTACAGGTAAGATTATTAAGGAAAAATGTACGACTTGTAGCGGACAGGGTAAAGTTAAGAAGCAGCGTAAGATTCATGTACGCATCCCTGCCGGTGTCGATGACGGTGCGCAGCTGCGCATGACTGGCGAAGGCGAGGGCGGCTTACGCGGTGGTCCTGCTGGAGACTTGTATATTGTCATCCGTGTCAAATCGCATGATTTCTTCGTACGTGAGAACGATGATATTATGTGCGAGGTTCCACTTACATTTGCACAGGCTGCACTTGGCGATGAGATTGAGATTCCTACCTTAACGGAAAAAGTGAAGCTGAAGATTCCTGCGGGAACGCAGACCGGTACTTTCTTCCGCCTTAAAGGTAAAGGTGTTCCACGTCTACGTGGATCTGGCCAAGGTGACCAGCATGTTAGAGTCATTGTTGTGACACCTAGCAAGCTGAATGATGAGCAAAAAGATTTGTTGCGACAGTTCGCCTCTCTAAATGGAGAAAACACACATGAGCATGAGCAATCTTTCTTTGATCGTGTGAAGCGTGCGTTCCGCGGGGACTGATATTTCTAACTTCATTAATTGAGTAAATAAATAATACAGCAGAGCAGCGATCCTCCCGTTATTTGGGATCGCTGCTCTGCTTTTTTGATTTAAGGCAGTTTGCTCATGTCGACTGTTAGTAGGGACAAGCTAGCCAATCTCATGCGGTGCTTTTCATGCCAATAGCGACTATGGGGTCCGTTAGCATGCCAAATATCGCATAATCCAGCGTTTAAGGTCATCTGAGTCCGATGACTGCCTCGGAAACGCAAATGTGACTTATAGACGAAAAAGCCCCAGCAGTCATTGGCTGCTGGGGCTTTCTTTTAAAGTGAAGCTAGATGTTGTTCGAAGAACGTAGGTCCTCAAGCACACGGCTCAGAATTGTTGCTGCTTGTGCACGAGTCAATGTACCTTGTGGATTGAAGCTGTCCGCAGTAACACCTTTGAGATAACCTTTGGTTACAGCATAGGCTACAGCGTTGCGTGCCTCCGCAGCGATGTTATCGGCATCCTTAAAGCTTAAAGGTGTCTTGGCTACTGTAAGATCAGCACCAAGAGCCTTAGCGATGATAAGAGCTGCTTCCTCGCGAGTCAGCACATCACGAGATCCACTTTCTTTGATGCGAGTACTCCAAGTGTCACCTTTTCCAAGTAGACGGTCGAAGAGCGTTAGAAGCTCTGCCTGATTTAAAGTGTCAGCAGGCTTAAAGCTGCCATCGGCTCCTTTGCCGGCAATGATACCATGTGAAGCAAGGACTTCGATATCGGTTTGAGCCCAGTGTGTGCCAATATCTTTAAAGCTTATTTTTCGGGATGCTGCACTGTAAGAACCGTCACCAGTAACGTTAAACTGTAGAATCCCTTCTTTAGAGATAGAACCAGGTTGTAGATAGGACCATTTATGATCCTTTGATTCTACATAAGCGGCAGTCTTTCGTGCATCATGAAGACTGCTGGCTTTTAGATTAAGCTGAAGGATGATCGGCTTTCCGGTTGTCCAACCATTTTTGATTGTGAGAATGGAAGAACCGATATTTATTGCTGCTGAGCTACCTGCTAAAACTGCTGTGTTGCCTGCATCTGTCAGGCTAATCGTAAGGGTCAAGCCGTTGCTGTTGATGAAATCCGGAAGAGTCGCCGCTGGAATAAGTACATTGAACCCACTACCGTTTAGGCGGAGTGCATACTCTGATTTCTTTAACTGCTCGGCTTGGGCCGGTGTAAGAGAAATAACAACTTGGCTATATTTATTGAAGCTTACATCGCTAAGATCAAGAACAGAAGTTTTATCTTTTGCATTCTGGATCGAATTGGCTAATGCAGTGTCTAAGATGTTGAACACCGCTGAAGGCTTGCCACCTGCTGGATCTGCAGTCTCTACTAGCTTCCCAGATTTCAATGCGATTCCAGAAGCAGGAGCACTGGTTGCTGTAGGTACATACGAATCAGGTGATGGAGTTGGTGTTGGCTTCGGTGTTTCAGGTGTATTAACAGTTACGCTTACCGTTCTCACACCAGATGGGATTGTTGATGTTGTAGCATCATTCCAGATCTGCACATCATACAGCTCGAGGGAATATGCTCCTTCTACTGTAGGTTTGAAGGTTATTTTGCCTAGTGAGCCAGAGCCGTGATAAGCGCCACCTGACAGATTGACGCTATACTGTGTCAGTTTGCGGCCGTCTTCTAGATCATAGGTTTGTGAGAATTCTGTAAGTGGAACACCAGAGAAATTCTCCTCTTGATACGTAGCCAGTTGTACGCTTGGCTGGATCGCCGGTGTTTCGAGAGAATCATCGTAAATGACAGCGAATGAAGCCCCATAGACGCCATAAACCTCATCTGTCACGGAATACCCAAGATCAACGGTTACCGGTTGTCCCACATCAATGGTGGCTGCAGATAGAGACGGAGTTACATTGAAAATACCATCTCCTGTGCTATAAAGCAGTCGCTGAGCATAATCATCGTCGTCCGCGCCGTTACCTACTTTATCAACCACATAGATTTTGTACTCATTAAGCCCCTCGTTAACAGGAACGTCAATGGAAAAAGCACCGTTATTTGCAATCACACCGCCAAATTTATAAGTATTCCCATCATAATGTTTACCTTCGGCGTACACGGTAAACCAGTTTCCAATAGGTTGTGTATTAGAAATATAATAGGCCATTAGGTCATCATCAATAAAACCGCTGATTTGAGCCGCACCAGGATCAGTTGGCGCTTCACGTTCATACTCCTCAAGTGTGATGCCGGAAACTAATGGCTTCTCGGTATCAATTGTGAACTCGGTCTTTTGATTCTCGAGCAGTTGCCCATTAGGAAGCACAGGAGTGATGTAGTAATGACCATCTGCTAAAGTGGACTTGGTGGAGGTCTCCAGGTCTGTTAACGTTCCATCCCAATTTGTAATCTCGTACACGCCACGATAGACCTTTTCATCGATAGAATAAACTTCACCTAAAACTGTCGCAGGAGCATCTATTGGAGAGGCTACGAAACTTATGCCATCCAGTTCTTCATTGACAGAGAAGGTAAAGGTGGTGTCGTCTGAGCGTCCATCCCCATTAGGAGAAATCTGTGGACTTTCAAAAGAAAGCTGATTAACAGGCTCTAAATTGAATTTATCGCCAACAAGTGCATTAAAGGGAAGACGAAGAGTTTCTGTATCAGAGGTTAGGAACAGGATGCCTTCATATGCTCCCTCTTTTGCAGTGTCAGAAACCTTCAGTGTAAATTGTGCATAATGATCTACACCTGAGGTAATACTTTTTGGTGCAATATTAATACTAATGTCACCAGGCGCTTCTGTAAGCCATTCGGTGGACAGCGTGTAGGTTGATCCAATCCCTTTAAAGTCCTCTACATAAACTGATTTTGTTACGCTAGCCCCTTTTGGGAGCAGGCCAAAGGACAAGGAACCTGTGTAATAAGGGATTTCTACAGTACCTGGAAGACCACTAATTAAGCTCTCCCCGACTTTAGCAATAGATTCAGCTTTAGCTGATTTCTCCAAATTAATTAATCCGGCACCTTGTTGATATAGTGAGTAAGGATTCCCATCACGGTTAAAGATAGGATCAGCATTGTTCATTAGCAGTGCTTTAATTTCATTTGGCTTAAGATCAGAGTTTTCACTCAGTAGCAAAGCTACAGCTCCTACAACATGTGGGGTTGCCATGCTGGTGCCGCTTTTTAAGCCATAAGCGTGTTCGTAATCCCCACTCCAGCTAGGAATTGTGGAGTTGATATTTACTCCAGGAGCTACAACATCAGGTTTGATTAGATAATCCGGCATCCCCGGGCCCATAGAGCTGAAGTTTGCTAACTGATTTACTTCAAGCCCTATATAGTAACTGATAATATCTTTAGCAGCATCCAATTGAGCTTTTATCTTTTTCCCATCTGCTTGAGTAATTCCGTAGGTAGGAATGTAAATCCCGGGCGCACCAAGGGTGGGACTGATTTCACCAGCAGCATTATTAGCAATTAGGACAAGCTTGGCTCCAGCTGCTTTGGCATTTAGAGATTTATCTCCGAAACTCAGCACACCTCGATCGACAAGGACTACCTTATCTTTGACGTCCAAATTTGTGTAATCGGAAGTACCTCCAAGACCAGCGTAAACGATCTTACTGCCAGCTATATTATCAACTAAGTCTGGGGAGTAAGTTGCTAAGGTCCCTGGAATTTTTTTAACATCTCCAATATCAAAGAATGGGGTATTCACTGGGGTAGTAGAAGCACCTACACTAAGTGCGAGTTGAGATCCAGCAGGTTCGCCCAATGTTCCTACATCCGGTCCAGCGTTACCGGCGGCAACAACAACATTCACGCCCGACTTTATGGCGTTGTCTATCGCGATTGAACTTGCGGAATAGCTTTGGTTGACATCAGAGCCCAGGGAGAGGTTAATTATATCGGCTCCATCAGCGACCGCTTTCTCAATACCCGCGATTACAACCGCTGTTGGACCGGAACCGTAAGGGCCAAGTACGCGATACGCGTACAAATCCACCTCAGGTGCAACATCCAATATTGTACCGGCTACATGAGTGCCATGCGAGGTTTCATATGGGCTACCATTTTTTGGAGGGAAGTTGGCATCAGGAGGTGTTTCTGACGGATCATTATCCTGATCATAGGCATCGTAACCGCCCTTATAATTATTCTTTAATAAAGGGTGCTCTTTATCGATGCCGGTATCTACAACCGCTACCTGTACCCCTTCTCCTGTGTAACCTAATGCATGTAGTGTATCCGCACCTATAAGATTGCCACTGTCCGAATAAGAACGTGTAACAGGCAAAGTCGCTACCTCAACACTGTCTGCTAACGCATGTACTTCATCATTTGGATAAACAGCTGCAACGCCCGGAAGCTCTAACAGCTTGTTTACTTGATTGGCTGGCAGAGTAATGGAATATCCGTTAAAAATTTCACTGTATTCAAAACCGATGTCGGCATCGATTTTCTGCGCTGAGGAAATAAAGCTTTTATGCTCCGAGATAATTTTACTGCGTTGTAAGGAGACTGAGGATCGTAAAGAAGAAGTTTTAGCCTCATTTTCATACACACTGACTGGTTTATTAGTTAATTCCACGATCACGGATACTGGTGCTGAACCTTTGAGCACACCCGCGTAGTTATGAGGGGTCACACTTTGAGACTGTACATTATTAGCTAGGTTAGTTGATGTTTCAAGGGATGAGTTCGCAAATGCAGCGGATGGAAAAAGGACAGAAACAGCCAGTCCGAAGCTCGCCGCCCCAATACCAAATTTTTGAATAGAGTGTTTAAAGGTACGTTTCAAATAAGTTCATCCTCCCAAATGAATTTTTATATTGCAGTGTGTATCTGTAGTTCTCCTCCTCAGCGTAAAATGTAAAAAATTATGAAAATTAAATTTATTCTACAGCTATAACTTCAAATCGAATATACATCTTTAGCACTATATTGCAGGGAAGCGTCGAGGAAAATGTCGAATTCCCAGTAAATAAGTGGAGTATGAGAAAAAAAGGGCATAAAAGAAGTGAAATGAAGACAATATAAAGGAATGCAACAGATATCTGAATTTCAAGCGAGAGCGGGGATAAGATGTCGGAAAGATCTATTTTGGCTTATTTTAAAAGTCCTGAAGAAGCGGAGGGTGTTGCTCGTAAGCTCCGTGCACTTCGGGCCATTGAAATTTCCGTTGATCGCTTCAGTAGATATGGAGGCACGAGCTTTAGCTCAGGGGTAAACCCAGTGACAGGCAATGTTGCCAGAATGGACTCCATGACTGCTGAGCGTGCACACACAGGCATACTAGCTGCTGCTGATACCAGCGCCAGTGGGATGAGTCATGGCGGAGATGGAGGACCGACGGGTAGAGATATTTTACTTACGGTGATCTTGAATTCGGAGTCCCATGATCAAGCATTACGCTTAATTGAAGAAGCAGGCGGGATGATTTGAATAATAATTTTCTTAATAAGAAGGGAGATGATCGATACTATGGATAGAGAGAACTCGCAAATATTCTCAAAGACCGAGAAGATGAAAATGCTGTACGAGGCGAAGGCAGAGGACGTAGAGTTTTCAGCAGCGGAGGCAGATCTGGAGGATATCGAAGCCCAGGCCCGGGCTCTAGAAGCAGACAAACGTCAGCTGCATGAAATTATGAAAAAAGAATAGATGCTAAAAGCTAAGGCAGATACCTCACAATGTGGGGTATTTTTGCGTTCTGATGTGTATAATTAGGAGAATAGCCCAAGCAGGGGGGAGAATATGGACAACGTTATTTTATGGATAGGTTTAGCACTACTTATCGCATTCTTAACTTTTATGAATCAGAAGCAACTGTACTCTTCAAAAGTAAAACAGGCCTACCGTGAGCTGCGGGAGCTGACTGAAAAAGTTCGGCTGGAACGATCTGAGGCAAGCGATTTATACCGTTGGGAAGTAGAATTAGCCGAGATGGAGAAACACCCGAACGAACTTAATAAACTGGATGCTGAGATTGGGGTTCGCCAGGCGTTTGTGATGTATTTGGAAAGACATAGTCCTCTGGATGCAAGACTTCCAAGTTTAAAGGAGGCTGCGTCCTATCAGAAGGATTCGGTATGGGGAATTAAGATCGGAGATTACGGATCCAAGAAATAAGGAAATGTACATATAAGAGGCTATGTTTGCTGGACCGTTTGGTATGTGCATTTTGCAAGAGACAAATTAGTATTAATAGGAACTTGCTTCGAACCCTGGCTGGAATTACGGCTGGGGTTTTTGTGGTTAAAAATAATTACGGAAAAACTCCCTGTATTTTTCTCCAGACGCCTAAAAATGTGAGCCTTTAGGGAGAATCTCCCACAAATAACTCTTAAAACTAGAAAAAGACTTGATTTTATAAGATTATAGGGAGCATTTCCCTAAAAAAGAGATAAATCTTCGATATTCGTGTATTTATAGGGAGGTTTTCCCTAATTATCATCACTTAAAAGTATTTCAGGGATCAATCTATTAGAAATGAGCAATACTCGCTCGCCATCGGCCTTTTTTAACAACGAATTTTAATAAATTTAATAAGAATCATGTATTTCTCTCTGCGCAATAAGAGCGTATAATTGTTCAGATATACTTCATGATGACGCGACGAGTAACTTATAGATATCCAGGAGGAATTATTATATGGGAATGGTACACTCTCAGGGAGTTACCGATGAGCTTGTTGTCCGATCTTTAGAAAAAAATTTAGCGATTATAAGGTTTGATCTTGAGCGACGAGTGGCTTATGTGAATGACGTTTTTGCTAGTTCGATGGGGTATAACAAAGAAGAGATGTATGGTATGCATCATAAAGAGTTTTGCTTTCCTCACTTTGTAAATAGCCCGGGCTATGAGCTGTTCTGGCAGGATCTTTTTTCAGGAAAAAGTGTTCAGGATAAGATCGAACGAATGGATGCAAAAGGAAATGCGGTATGGCTGGAAGCTACATATATGCCTGTCTTTGATGAAAATAATGAACAGGTCATTGGCGTATCTAAGATAGCGACTAATATCACGGATCGACAAAATAACATGAGTGTTGTGGTACAGCGGATGCAAGAGATGTCGGACAGCTTAAATCATAGAGCAGAGAAAGGCATTGAACGTAGTCAAGAACTATTGCTGAGTATCGATAAAATAGCCGAAGTATCCATTGAAAATACACAGACTCTAGCTAATCTGGAGACACAAGCGGTATCAATTCAGGGAATTGTACAAACTATTCGTAATATTGCTTCGCAAACGCAACTGTTAGCGCTTAACGCAGCAATTGAAGCGGCACATGCCGGGGAGTTTGGACGTGGTTTTGACGTGGTTGCAAAAGAAGTTAGGAAGCTATCTTCCATGGTGCAGGATTCGATCATTCAAGTGAAAGATAGTGTGGATGCCATTACGCTGGAAATCAATAAGATCTCCAAAGGAACAAACCAGGTGCAAGAAAATATAGAAGCTAGTCAACAGCAGATTCAAATAGCCTTAGATGATTTCAATAATATTTCTTCCTCAGCCCAGGATTTAGATACACAAGCACGAGAGGTTATGAATATCATTTAATTTCTGTATGCTGTTAGCGTGAATATAAAGGAAAGCCAGTTCTCAGATTTATGGGGAGTGGCTTTTTGTGTTGCGAGTATAATTGCTATCTTTCATCTGTTATTACTAGCATCTATAGTTTATGCTCAGAAAAACGAACCTTTTCCAGAGATTGGTTGTCATATAGATATCACGGATAAGAAAGGAGGGAGAAAGATTTGCAGACTAATCGGGAATTATTCGAAGCCTACAACAAGGATGTATATCGGACCTGCTACTATATGGTGCATGACGCGGCGGATGCGGAGGACTTGACGCAGGATGTGTTCATTACCGTATTTCACACGAATCGTGAGAACGTAGAGCATTTGAAGGCTTGGATTATGAAAATAACAGTCAACCATTGCCTGAATCATTTGAAACGGAAGCGTACTTTACAACAAAAAATATCAGATAATCTTTATTTATTTAAGAAGTCTCCTGAAATCCCTGTAGAACGATTGATTGAGCAGCGGGAGACGACAATGGAATGGGCGAAATATTTGAGCCAGCTCCCAGTCAAACTTCGGATGGTGATTACGCTTAGGTACATGCATGATTTCAGCTTGGCTGAAGTATCGGACCTGCTATCCATCCCGCTCGGGACGACCAAATCAAGGCTGCATAAAGGGCTAAAGGTATTGCGGAGAATTTTGCTGGAGGCTGGGGTTCAAATTGAACGGAAAGAGGGCGAATCTTATGAAAAAGTTGGAGAATATGCTGGAGCATCAGTTAAATGAGGGTCAAAGTGTAACATATCCTGATTTTGAGCGCATGTGGGAGAGAATTGAACATAAAAATACAACATCTTTTCACACTCGGATGAGCAGTGGTAGCCAGAAACAGGGGAGAAACTGGAGCAAAATAGCACTTGTTTCATCGTTTTCATTACTTCTAGCGGCGGCGCCAGTATATGCGGCAGTTCATTATAATTGGGATACAATGCTCCGTGAAAAAGGTGGTATTCAGGCGGCACTGGCACAAAACCTCGGTCAAAAGCTGGATCAATCGGTGACAAAGGACGGAGTGACGCTAAAGCTACATACCGCCATCGTGGATGAGAATCGAACGGTCATCTTATTCACATTGGATGTTGGACAACGACAGGACAGTGAAACTTGGCGTGTGACTGAGATGACCCTGAAAGGTACTGAGGGGAGAAATAGTTCTGGAGAGTACAATTATCTGAACTGGGACGAAAAGAACCGAATTTATAACGGTTATTTCGAAAGTGAATGGACACCAGAGAAGGACACCGTGAATGTTCAGCTAGTTACAAATGATATTCAAGCTTTTAGTGAACAGTCGTTAGATTTGCCGCTGGATATTCACTCGACGGAGACACAGAGCTTCCCTATTGGACAGGAGGGGATGCGCAGCATAGAGGTGAAGCCGTTTACCCAAGGTCAAGAGAAAATGTTATTCTCTTCAGCGATCATTTTTGATCAGCCAGAAGCAAAAGAATGGGCCTATCCAAATATTGTCGGGTACAAAAATGGAACGCTCATAAATTCGCTGCCTGGAGGTACTTTCGGTACACCAGGAGAAAAAGGGGAGTATACAGCGCAGCAATACTTTAAGGCGGAGGATGTTTCCGGTGGTCAAACGACTTATCAGCTGCAATATATGAAGAAAGAAAAAGATGTTAATGGACCACTTTCATTCGATCTTCAATTAAGTAAAAAGCAGATGGAGAGCGGGACGATAAAAACCAGTCTAAATCTGCCGCTCGAGGCAGGTGAGACTGATTACACGCTGGAGAATATGGTTGTGTCGCCTACTCAAATTCGAGTCACAGTTAGAAGTAAGGATATAGACAATGGCTTCCCTTATAAAAAGTATGCTCTTGAAGTAGCAGGCAAGACGCTTGAGGGGAATTTATGGAGATCTCCAGAGGGTGAGCCGGAGCTGACAGTGCTTCGTTTCGAACGGCCAGTCGACCTTGAAATCACGAAAGAGACTCCGATTACCTTTGTAGCTAAATATAAGGTGACTCAGCATGGCAGCTATAAAATTACCAATAATAATGATGACAAAATACCGCTTCTTTTAACGAACATCTCTCAAAAGAAACAGACGATTATCCAGCAACTCAACGGGTATCCGGTGAAGTGGACATACTATATGCAGGGATCCGATCTTTATGTAGACACTGGAAGTGAAGATGCTCGCTTCGGTGGAATTAACCAGACACATATTGGGTTGGGTAAGGAGCGCATCCTAGGTAAACCGCTAACCGTCAATTTCGCGGGGGATGGAAACAACAAGGCCATTGATGTGTATAAGGATTTTAAAGGTACAGAAGCTACTATCTATATGTTCTACTATACAACTGATGATCCGGATAAAGAAACGAGAGTGCAGATCCAGTTATAAGAGTTAGAAGAAGCATAATTAAAGGAAATAGAATAACTTTTTTAGGGGATGAACCTTGTGTTCTTCCCTTTTTTTCGTATACAGTGAGTAGACGTTGTAAAGGTTTAGCTATGAATAATTAAAGGGGGGGAAATGATGGAAGTCACTCGCTGTGCTTGGGTCAATGATGATCCTCTATATATTGCCTATCATGATGAAGAGTGGGGAAAGCCTCTGTATGGTGACCAAAAGCTGTTTGAATTGCTTATGCTGGAAGGGATGCAGGCAGGGCTGAGCTGGTACACGGTACTAAAAAAACGGGCGCGTTTCAGAGAGGTATTTGACGGATTTGATCCGAATAAGATTGTCCATTATGATGAAGCCAAAATGGCAGAGCTAATGAGTGATCCAGGGATTATTAGAAATCGATTGAAAATTGATGCTATCATTCGTAATGCGGGTGTGTATTTGCAAATTTGCGAGGAATATGGCAGCTTTGCAGAGTATCTCTGGAGCTTTGTCGGAGGTGTGCCAACTATTAATCATTGGAAGACTCGTGCAGATGTACCTGCTTCGACGGCTCAGTCTGATGAGATGAGTAAGGCATTAAAGAAGAAAGGCATGAAGTTTGTGGGTACTACAATATGTTATGCTTTTATGCAGGCATCGGGGATGGTGGATGATCATTCGCTCAACTGCTTTTGTAGGCGTAAAGAGGACGTCGCAGGTCGTTGAGCTGTAGTTTGGCGTTACACCAATAAGAAATGTTATACTATGAAGCGAATGCTTTCGAAGCGAGTTTTGCACGAAGTAAACCAATGAAGCAAATGCTCACAAAACTTTTAGGAGGATTACATAAAGATGTTATGGCATGAAGTGACGATACATACAACAGAAGAAGCACAGGAAATGATTTCGAATTTTTTATATGAAGCTGGTGCGGGTGGGGTTTCTATCGAGGAATCCGGCACACTGAATAAAGAACGGGATACACGTTACGGTGAATTGTACGACCAACCTTTGAATGATATTCCTGAAGGGGAAGCGGTCATAAAAGGGTATTATGCCGATTCCACAGATATGGATGCTGTTATAGAAGAATTGACTCCACGGGTAGCCGAATTGCATGAGTACGGGATTGATCCAGGCAAAGCGTTGATTTCTTGGAAGACTGTGGATGAAGACGAATGGGCGCATGCTTGGAAGCAATATTTCAAACCGCTACGCGTATCCAAACGTCTTACCATTAAACCAACCTGGGAGGAATATACGCCTGAGAGTCCAGATGAAGCCATCATTGAGATCGACCCTGGGATGGCATTTGGTACTGGGACTCACCCTACAACAGCTCTGTGCCTCCGTGCACTTGAAAAGAATATTAGCGGCGGTGAAGAAGTTATCGATGTCGGCACCGGTTCAGGAATTCTGGCTGTAGGTGCGATGCTGCTAGGTGCAAAATCCGTATTGGCCTTAGATTTAGATCCGGTGGCTGTGGAAAGTGCACGGGAAAATGTAGCCCTTAACAAGCTTGAATCATCCATAACGGTAAAAGAGAGCGATCTTCTATCGCTGCTGGGCGGGGAAGGCGTAGCTGATACAGCGGCTGGAGAGATGTGGCCATCCGCTAGACCTGGTCACTCACTAGAAGGAGCCGTTCCTGCTAAGCAAGAGCAAGAAGGCAGCCTTGGCGTGACATTGCCTGTACAAATTGTAGTTGCGAATATTTTGGCGGAAATCATCGTATTGTTTACGGATGATGTGTACCGCGCGCTTCAGCCTGGAGGCCTCTACATTACCTCAGGTATATATAAAGATAAAGAAGGACTTGTAGCGAACGCGCTGAAAGCTTCTGGTTTTGAGATTATTGAAATATCCCGTGAGGAAGATTGGGTGGCGTTTACAGCCGGAAAGAGGTAAAGATGGATATATTACAAAATATAATTCGAGTAGATTTAGATCAGCTTCCTTTCCTGCTCATTACAATTTTAATTGCTTTTACAGTACATGAATTCAGTCATGCTTATTTCGCGAATAAGTTCGGTGACCCAACAGCAAGATTACTTGGCCGTATGACGCTTAATCCTGCTGTTCATTTCGATTTCTTTGGTATTTTGCTGCTGCTTGTTGCTGGCTTCGGTTGGGCACGTCCAGTTCCGGTAAACCGCGATAACTTTAGTCGTCCTCGTCTCATGGGAGTCATCGTGTCAGCTGCGGGACCAATCAGTAACCTGCTCTTAGGAATTATTGGTGCTATAATATACGGTGCACTTGCGGCAACTGGAGTTTTGGAGACGATCTCGAATGATCGCGTGCTTGAGGCTGTAAATCGGTTCTTTGGCGCTTTCATTCAATGGAATTTCTTCTTGTTTCTATTCAACCTTATTCCGCTACCGCCACTGGATGGTTATCGGATTGTGGAAGATATCGCCCCACGTTCGATCCGCGGCAAATTACAGCAATTTGAACAATGGGCTGTATTTCTCTTTTTATTGATATTGTTTATTCCCGGTCTACGGACGTATACGATTGACCCACTTGCCACGTGGGCTAGTGAAATGTCGATAACCTTTGTACAGCTGTCTCTAAGAATTTTTGGCAGCTAAGGCAAGGGATGAAGTCTGTTCAACCTTTGTCAAACATTGTATTATGTAATTTGATCAAAATTTGATCGTTAATTTTCGTCTGACCAAGCCTTATATTTCTTGAAGAAACGGGTGACGTTCTTATAAGGGCGACTAAGCCGTTTCTTCAAATATATGAAAGTATAAGTATCACTCTATACTTTATGACTTATATTTTTCGATTAAACGCTTACCGTCCTTATAAGGACGCCGAAGGCGTTTATACTTGTTACTGAATTTATGAACAGGATGATGATGAGATGCAGCGATATTTCGTTACACCGGAGCAGTTTGGTGCGGATACCGTGAGAATTGATGGGGAAGACGCCCGTCATATCGCTAAAGTGATGCGTGGTAAGGCAGGGGACAAGCTTATTGTTAGCGATGGTGTTTCCCGTGAGGCATTAGTAGAGATTGCGCAGATTGAAATTGGGGAAGTCACTGTGAACATTTTGGAGTCCCTGGAGATGACGCATGAACCTCGAATTAAAATTACAGTCGCTCAGAGCTTGCCTAAAGCCGATAAGATGGAAACTGTCATTCAGAAGTGTACAGAGATTGGTGCTGTAGGCTTTGTTCCTTTTCTGTCAGAACGCACAATAGTGCAATACGACGAGCGTAAAGAAAGCAAACGACTGGATCGCTGGCGTAAAATTTGTAAGGAAGCTGCCGAACAGGCTCATCGGAACATCGTTCCGTCTGTAGGGTCACCGTTGTCCTGGAAGCAGCTTTTGCAGACTTTTAGTGAGTATGATGCTGTTTATTTCTGTTATGAAAAAGAGGAAGGCTTACAGCTTCGAAGCAGCGTCGCTCCATGGTTAGCATCGCTTTCGCCGCAGTCTGGCGGGAAAGTTATGGTTGTGGTAGGTCCTGAAGGAGGTTTTACTCCGGAGGAATGCCTCAAGGCAGAAGAAGCCGGTGCAGTATCCGTAGGACTAGGACGGCGAATTCTGCGCTGTGAGACAGCGGGCATGGTTGCCGCTGCTTGTATATTATATGAATCTGGAGAAATGGGAGGAGCTTAAGAGATGCCATCCGTAGCGTTTTATACTTTAGGTTGTAAAGTGAATTTCTATGATACCGAAGCCATTTGGCAGCTATTTAAAAATGAAGGTTACGAGCAGGTTGATTTCGAGGGTCCCGCCGATGTATATCTGATTAATACTTGTACAGTAACTAACACAGGTGACAAAAAAAGCCGTCAAATGATCCGACGTGCCGTGCGCCGTAATCCAGAGGCCATCGTAGCCGTAACAGGCTGCTACGCACAAACCTCTCCTGGGGAGATTCTAGATATTCCTGGAGTTGACCTTGTCATCGGTAACCAGGACCGCGATCAGATCATGACACATGTGAAGAATATTGAAGCCTCACGTCAGCCGGTCAATGCTGTGCGTAATATTATGAAGACACGTGAGTTCGAAGAGATGGATGTGCCAGGCTTTGCGGATCGGACGCGTGCTTTTATGAAGATTCAGGATGGTTGTAACAACTTCTGCACCTTCTGCATCATTCCATGGTCGCGTGGACTTTCCCGCAGTCGTGATCCAAAAAGCATCGTAGCTCAAGCGCATCAATTGGTAGAAGCAGGGTATAAGGAGTTTGTACTAACGGGTATTCATACTGGTGGTTACGGTGATGATCTTGATAATTACCGTCTAGCCGATTTACTGTGGGATCTAGATAAGGTAGATGGTCTGGAACGAGTGCGTATCAGTTCTATCGAAGCTAGTCAGATTGATGAGAAGCTGCTTGAGGTGCTGAACCGTTCCTCCAAAATGTGCCGTCATCTGCATATTCCGTTACAAGCCGGTCATAATGATGTGCTGAAAGCGATGCGCCGTAAATATACGACAGAAGAGTATTACGCCAAAATGCAATTGATCCGCCAGGCGATGCCAGATGTCGGGATTACCACTGACGTTATCGTTGGATTCCCGGGTGAGACCGATGAGATGTTCCGTGCCGGATACGATTTCATGAAGGCTGTAAATTACTCGGAGATGCATGTATTCCCTTATTCCAAGCGGACAGGTACTCCTGCAGCGCGGATGGAGAATCAGATCGATGAGGAGATCAAAAATTTACGCGTGCAGGAGCTGATTGATCTATCCGAAGAAATGCAATTAGCATATGCCCGTAAGTTTGTAGGACAGACGCTAAGTGTGATTCCGGAAAGATCCGCTAAAGGAGCTCCGGGCCGCAATATCCAGCATGGATTCAGCGACAACTATTTGCAGGTCTTCTTTGATGGAGAGGATTCACTTCAAGGAGAACTTTGTGAGGTGAAGATCACCGAAGCTGGTGTGAACGAATGCCGAGGCGAATTGGTCGGGGTTAGTCAGAGCGGTCTTAAGCTGGCTGTTCGTTAAGGAATAGACGTTAGTTAAAAGACAGCAAAGGAGCAATTCTCCCGTTAATGGAGAGTTGCTCCTTTGTGTGTTTGGCGTTAGCTGAGAAATGCAACCGCATAGCAGAGGAATAGCTGCTACATGGGAGAGGTATAGCTCTCTCCTATCTTGCGGTTTTCTATGGAGATACCAGCATACTTTTTAGTCATTTGAGCATACTTTCGGACTCCAGGGACAATATTCTTGGAAAAGTGGTACATATATTAGCAGTGATTTTGTAAAGAAGCCCAAAACAACGCCCATATCGCCCAGAAGGCGCGAAAGGTGAAAAAGAGGGGTATAAATCCCCCAGATATCGCCCGGAAGGCGTGAAACGTGAGAAAGAGGGGTATAAATCCCCCAGATATCGTCCGGAAGGTGTGAAACGTGAGAAAGAGGGGTATAAATCCCCCAGATATCGCCCGAAAGGCGCGAAACGTGAGAAAGAGGGGTATAAATCCCCCGATATCGCTGAGAAGGTGGTGCGGAGCGCCTGAAAGAGAAGCTCTTGCTTACAATCACTATAAATGACTTGTACTAAGTCATCTTTTTAACTCTTTTATGGACGAAACTGGCATGATGAATCCTGATTGTTACGCAGAAATAATGCAGCTATTCCTGATAACGAATTCTTACGAGTAGCGCCAAGAAGTGGTCAGATAAGAGACGGGGGGAGCAGCAGCCACGGTAACTCATTGCTTTTGGGGTCCCCTGCATGATCAAAAAAACATCCGCAGGATCATGATCGAAACAATCCCAACCAGTACAGTTCCTAGCAAACTCCGGGTCTTAATAGCGATCCAAAAAGTAGGGATTGCCGCAAAAAGCTCAACGTTATTAGCAATAGGCGAGAATTTTCCATCATTTAAGAGGATCTCCTGACCTATTAGTGCCGCCATAGCAGAGATAGGAACATAATTTAACCAGCGCATTCCCCATTCAGGCAATTCGAATCGGCTTAGAATCATTAATGGAACCACCCTTGGTATGAAGGTTACCAAAGCCGCCCCTAGAATAATCAAAAATACATCCCATCTCACTTCCATTTTTCAAGCACCATCCCTACTGTTGACGCAATGACCGTTGCAATAATGACACCCACACTACCGGAGAATACGAAGGAGCTAGCTACAGCGATGATTACTGCTAGGATTGCGACAACTAAATCAAGTTTTATTTTATTACGATCAATCATGGAAATAACAAGGATGCCAATGAACATGGCAGGTAAAGCAAACTGTAGACCGAATTGATCTGGATCAGAAATCCACTGTGCCAAAAAAGCTCCTGCTATATTCGCAATAAACCAATTTAAATAGGCAGTGAGATTAAGGCCATGCATCCATTTTTCACTGATTTTTTGCTTATTCACTGTTTGATTAATAGCAACTCCAAAGGTCTCATCTGTCAGCAGGGTTCCAACCAGCATGTTTCTCAGTGGGGTGAGATGCCGGAAATAAGGTGACAGAGCTGCACTAAGCAAAATATGACGAAGATTCACGATAAATATCGTAACGATAATAGCAACAGGTGAGCTGCTTACAGCTAACATTCCAGCAGCTATCCTCCTCTTTTGGAGTAGGGATTGTCTCTAGTTGAAAGTTCTCTAAACTCATCATAGCCCCCTTGGTTCAAAAAAAGAATGTAGTAGCTAGCATATTACTTCCTAATATATTGATCAACCTATCACCTGATTATCTAGTCTGAAAGTCCTGAATTTGGCTTTATGGAGTTATAGGGTAAACACTTGGTGTACAATTGTCGATATAAGTAAAAGAGTGTGGGGATAAACCACCAAACGACATTATAACCTAAGGGAGAGAACAAATGACTGTGTACAGGAAAATGACGAAAATGCTCCTCATCATGATATTGTTAGCTACTGCGGTTTTTCCGGTAAGTGTCTTTGCAGCTGCCGGCGATATCAACTCGATTGAGTTTGAAAGCTCAGCCAAAGTGCAGCTTACGGTTGGACAAACGCCAAAGCAACTGAAGGTATATGCGAATGTGGAAGGGTCCTCCTCCAAAAGAGATGTGACCGGTGCAGTGGTATGGAATTCTTCTAACACTAACGCTGTAAAAGTAGTAAATGGCTTATTGACTCCAATAGATAGCGGAAAGGCTATTATTACAGCTACTTATAATCATGCACTCGCTACTATAGAAGTAGAGGTTTCACATCCGATCAAAGAATTGAAGCTTGAATATAGCTCCGAAGGGAACTATAAATTGGGTGACGAAGAGGATAAACTGTTGGTCAAAGCCAATGCGATTGGTGGCGAAACAGCGACTTCTGCCAAGGATGTAACGGCTGATACCACTTGGAGCAGCTCCAATACAAGCGTATTGACGATTGCAGAAGGTAAAATCACACTGGCGGGTGAAGGTACCTCAACCATTACTGCCAAATACAAGGATCTAACAGCAACCTTTAAAGCTGTAGTCAAATTGCCTTATTCTGAAATTGAGCTTAAAA
Source organism: Paenibacillus sp. FSL R5-0475 (assembly GCF_038004585.1). NCBI lineage: Bacteria > Bacillati > Bacillota > Bacilli > Caryophanales > Paenibacillaceae > Paenibacillus > Paenibacillus sp. FSL R5-0475. Next base: position 3,952,208 of record NZ_JBBORK010000001.1, on the reverse strand, counting down.
ATGATAAGGGTATCGTAATTAAGGAAATTGAAATGCTCGTTGGCGATAATCCGGTGAAAGTAGCTGCGTTTACCAAAGAGACTACAAAGACGACCGCAAATGATATTTCAGAGAAAGCGGAATGGTCATCTTCTAATACAAGTGTCGCTACTGTAGACAAGGGAGAAATCAAAGTACTGTCCGCAGGAAAAGCTGTAATTACAGTATCTTATCTGGGGATTACACAAACTGTGGATGTATATGTACGTGCTCCTTACGAGGCGTTATTGCTTACTCCATCAGGCGATCAATTCTTGTTTATGGGTGAGAGCTTGAACGTTAAAGCAGAAGTTAGAGATGCTGCGAATTCCACTCCGAATGTATCCAGTAGTGCAGTATGGAGTTCGGACAACCAACTCGCGGCGACGGTTACTGCGGGTACTGATGCTGCAGCGATCACCGCAAAAGCAGTGGGAACATCGGTTATTAAAGCAGAGTACAGAGGGATTAATAAAAGCTTTAAGTTGACGGTATATCCTACGATTACTGAGTTGGAAGCTGATAAAAAGGAACTGGACATGTACACAGAGGATTCCGTTAGTTTGCCAAAGGTCAACGGAACTAAGCTAGATGGAACGAAACTGGATCTCAGTCAAGAAATCGAGTGGACTTCTGCCAACGATGAGATCGCCACCATCAAAGATGGCAAGCTCGTTGCTGAAAAGGCTGGTACTGTTAATATTGTCGGCAAAATAAAATCAGAGAATCCTACCTCCTCCAAAGCGGCTATCCGGGAAAAAAGTGTTGTAGTGAGTGTTACAGTTAAAGATAAGGTTCATATTTTGCTCGGACCAGAGGAAAACGTTGTGATTGTTACTGGTGAAGAGAAGGCTGTTCCTGAAGTCAAAGCTGTGATGGAAAATGGGAATGAACTCGATGCTACAAGTACTATGGAATGGGAGATTACCGGTACGAATGCAATTATCAAGACAACCTCTTCCGGCAAGGTAATCAAAGGTCTGGTGAAGGGTTCTGCCACTTTAAAGGGAACCTACGCTAATAAGACTATTAGTATCCCGGTTACTATTGAACAAAAGGTTACTAAAATTGTTGTAGAACCGAATGCGATTGAATTGAATATTAAAGGTTCTAAATCCATAAAGGTAACGGCTTACTACTCTAATGGTAAGACGGGGAATATCTCCAGCAGCATGAATTGGGAGTCCTCGAATGAAGCAGTTGCCACGGTTAAAAGTACATCTGTTAAAGCCATAACAGAAGGAACTGCGACGTTATCAGGTTCTTACCAAGGGCTCGCTGCTAGTGTCAAAATTAATGTAGTTCCTAAGCTAATGAAGTTGACTGTCAACGAGAATAGACTGAAGATGGCTCCAGGAGCTGTTCAGAATGCAGTTGTGATTGCGCAGTATGATACAGGGAAGACCGCTATTGTTACTGGAAGTGCGGCGTGGACTAGCTCTAAGCCTTCTGTAGCTAGAGTATCTGCTAGCGGCCAGATTGTAGCTGTGAGCAAAGGAACGGCATCCATTAAAGGAAAGATTGGCACCAAGACAGTGACGGTAACCGTTACTGTGAAATAGATAAAACAAATCATATAATAACTCTATAAGTGGTCTGGGTCTGCAAAGCCAACATTAATGTTGCTTTGCAGATTTTTTTATTTTAATCTATATTAATTCCGACTATTCCGATGTATAATTACATAAAATAAAAGAGAAGCGTTGGGGGAGATGAAAATATGGCAAAACAAAAGGTGTTATCGATTAAGACGATTGTTGCGATTGGTATCGGTTCTGCTTTATTCGTTATTTTGGGCAGGTTCGGTTCGATTCCATCCGGAATTCCAAACACTAACATTGAGACTACATACGCTTTACTGGCATTGTTCGCACTGTTGTACGGTCCGTTTGCCGGATTACTCATTGGCCTGATCGGACATACACTAAAGGATGCGATTTTTTATGGTTCCCCTTGGTTCAGTTGGGTGATCGCTTCTGGAATTGTTGGGCTCGTTGTTGGTCTGCTTGTGGCTAGAATTGGGATTCATGACGGGGAGTTCGGGCGAAAGGAACTGATTCGTTTTAATCTGGCCCAGATTGTAGCAAACGCAATCGCCTGGTTCTTAGTAGCACCTGTACTGGATATTCTAATCTATGCAGAACCAGCGAATAAAGTATTCACACAAGGACTTATCGCCGGAGCATCCAATATAGTCACTGTAGCAGTGATTGGCTCACTACTCGCAATTGCATATGCAAAGACAAGAACGAAGCAAGGCAGCTTGACCAGAGAAGCCTGAGTAGCATATAATCCAAACCAAAAGCCGGTGGAGATCACCGGCTTTTTTATGGCTGTAAAACATATAATGGAAGTGAAATTCTTCAAACGAAGCTAAGAGGAAGGTCAAGGATGAAAAAAGCAGTGATTGAATTTAAGGATTTTAGTTTTCAATATCGAGCACAGCAGGAGCCTACACTCACAGATATCAACTTAACGATTGCCGAAGGGGAGAAGGTACTTATTGTGGGACCCTCTGGTTCTGGAAAAAGTACACTGGCTCATTGTATAAACGGACTCATCCCTTTTGCCTATAAAGGTGAAATGTCTGGGTCATTGCGAATTATGGGTCTGGAGCAGAAAGAACTTAGTATTGCGGCATTGTCGGATCAGGTCGGGACTGTACTACAAGACCCGGATGGACAATTTGTTGGATTAACGGTTGGTGAGGATATCGCCTTCAGTCTGGAGAATCACGCGGTTCAACAGGCCGAAATGATAGAAAAGGTAGTGGCTGCGGCAACAGCCGTGGATATCCACGAATATTTGGGAGCGTCACCTCAGGAATTGTCAGGTGGTCAGAAGCAGAAAACAACCTTAGCTGGTGTTCTAGTTGGTGATGTGGACATCCTGTTGTTTGATGAGCCTTTGGCAAACTTAGATCCATATACCGGCACAAAAGCGATTGAGCTTATTGACCGAGTGCAAAAAGAGACCGGTAAAACGGTTATTATTATCGAGCACAGACTCGAGGAAGTACTTCACCGTGCGGTGGACCGCATTATTGTGATCCATGACGGACGCATTGCGGCGGATATGCCAGCCGCTGAGCTATTAAGCACTCGCTTACTTTCAGAAGTAGGTATTCGGGAACCTCTCTATTTAACGGCTTTAAAGTATGCAGGATGTACGATTGCATCAGATATGAATCCACAGCATATAGATGAAATTCGGCTGGACTCTTGCTCCAGCAAGCTTGAGTACTGGTATGATAATAATAATTCGCAGCAGGATAAACGTGAGAGTCTACCTATCCTTGAGTTACATGATGTTTCATTCGGTTATGAGAAGAGCAGACCAGTACTTCATAAACTTAACCTTCTTATTCATAAAGGAGAAATGGTCTGTATAGCTGGGAGAAATGGTGCCGGGAAATCCACGGTATCTAAGCTTATCTGTGGCTTTTATAAGCCCACTTCCGGTTCGATATTGATGAACGGAAGGGATATTGCCAAGGATACGATTAAGGAGCGGGCAGAGCGGATCGGTTTCGTGATGCAGAATCCTAATCATATGATTTCTAAGACGCTTTTATATGATGAGGTTGCGCTAGGCCTTAAATTACGAGGGGTGTCCGAGGAGATTATTCGTGAGCGAGTGCATCATGTTTTGAAAATATGCGGTCTATACGCTTTTCGTAGCTGGCCCATCTCTGCGCTCAGCTACGGTCAGAAGAAACGTGTGACTATTGCATCTATTATGGTCCTGGAGCCGGAAGTGATCATATTAGATGAGCCGACTGCAGCACAGGATTATAGGCACTACAACGAAATGATGGAATTTCTTTTGATGCTTCGGGAACAGGGAATGACGGTCATTATGATTACGCATGATATGCATCTTATGCTGGAGTATGCCGATAGAGCTGTAGTGTTGTCTGATGGTGTTAAGCTTGCTGATGATAGCCCTGAGCGAGTATTAACCAATATAGAAGTAGTGAAGAATGCTAATTTGAAAGAGACCTCACTATTTACATTGGCTATGAAGGTCCAATTGGATCAGCCAGAAGAGTTCGTAAGAAGATTTATTGCATGCGACAGGAGGAGCCGGGGCGGATGAAGGCCACAATGTTAACTTTTACGAAGCAAGATTCACCTATTCACCGTCTTACAGGCGCTACTAAGCTGATTTTATTTATAGTGTGGTCTGTGACAGGGATGATTACATATGATACAAGATGTTTAATAGTGATGCTATTATTTAGTTTGATTGCCTTTAGAGTCTCTAAAGTTCAATTTCAGGATTATGCTTTCGTACTATATTTTATCCTGATCTTCTTTGTGCTTAATCATATAGCTATCTTTATTTTTTCTCCTTTGGAAGGTGTAAAGGTTTACGGTTCACGTCATGATATTGTTCATCTTGTAGGTCGGTATACCGTTACATATGAGCAGCTATTCTATCAATTAAATATTGCCCTTAAGTATGCAGTAGTCATTCCCATGGCACTGTTGTTCCTTCTAACGACAAATCCTAGTGAGTTCGCAGCGTCTTTAAACCGGATTGGTGTGAATTATAAAATTGCATATTCTGTATCACTTGCGCTGCGGTACATTCCGGATATCCAAAGAGATTATGAGAATATATCGTTCTCTGCTCAGGCACGGGGAATAGACATCTCTCGAAAAGAAAAGCTGCCTAAGCGGCTTAAAAATATCATTTCGATTCTAATGCCCTTGATTCTGACTAGCATTGAGCGAATTGAGAATATTAGTACGGCTATGGAGTTACGTGGCTTCGGAACTAATAGAAAACGGACTTGGTACAGCAGACGTCCGTTCTCAAGAAATGACTATATTGCTTTAATCTTATTCGCTCTGATCGCAATATCTTCGACGGTAATCACTTTTTACGATGGATCGCGGTTTTATAATATTTTCGATTGAAGTATAATAGTACAGTTGTGGAAAGTTTGGGATCAGGCGTTACAGTATATTGTTACGATTGAAGACGTTTCTCCAGTCTTGACCATACAGGCAGGTAACATAATGGCAGTGCGATTAGCGAGCATACTACATTAAAAATAGTCTGTGCATGGGCGATTTGTGAGGCGGCTCCTCCGCCAATCCATGCAGCAGTTGCTTGTAGGGGCCCAATAAGAGGTAGGAACAGTAGCGCACCGCCTACATTGAGCGCAACATGCGACCAAGCGACGAAGACGCCGGAAGATGAGCCGCCGATGGAAGCAATGACTGCCGTGACGCAGGTACCGACATTAGCACCGAGCACGATGGCTATGCCGAGCTCTGGCGGCATGGCACCCGAGGCGGCAATACCCATGGCCATGGCTATAACTGCTGCGCTGCTATGTAACAGGGCAGTTAAGCAGGCACCTGCGGCGAGTCCCCATAGGGCACTTGTGGCGGCATGATTCAGGAACCAGAGGAATAGGCCACTCTCTTGAAGAGTTCCGCCGATGGATTGCATGACTGCGATTCCCCATAAGACTAGGGCGAATCCTGATACAGCCAGGCTGATGAATTGCAGCGGCTCTGATATTTTCCGGCACAGTGCTACCGCCCGTGACGTATGTGGTAACTCGCCTGCTATAACCGCAGCTGCCCACAGACTCAGCGAGGCAGCCAGCAATGGAGAGGCCATGGAATTGATCTGAAGTCCGATCAGTTCTGTGGTCAAAGTAGTGCCGATGTTGCTACCTAAGATAATGCCTAGTGTACGAGCATAGGTGAGCAGGCCGGCATTCACCATACCGATCGTTAGCACGGTTACAGCCGTGCTGCTCTGAAGCAGGGCCGACAGCAAGCTACTGGCAATCATTCCTTTGATTGGTGTAGAGGTAGCCTTATTAAGGCTTCTAGTCATCAGAGGGCCTGCGAGCTTGGACAAGGCTGTTTCCATTAGCTTCATGCCAGCCAGAAAGATAATAAGACCATATATGATAGGGAAAAGCAGTTCACGGAACATAGGGCATACTCCTTTGGACGAGGGTTGTACACCAATATATGAAAGTAACAAGTAGGACATGTATAAAATCATTTTTAGAGAAACAGGGAGTTGAAGTCATTGGCATCGGTTATTTTAGAACGCAATCGCAAAAAAAGATTAGAACAGGGCCATCCATGGGTCTACGCAGGTGAAGTTGCATCAGTTGAAGGAAACCCAGAAGCAGGGGGATTAGTAGATGTCCTAAATCATCAAGGCCGTTTTTTGGCCGTGGGCTATTACAATCCAGCATCGCAAATCAGGGTGAGAATTGTATCGCAGGGACCACTGGCGATCATGGATACAGCTTTTTTCGTAGAACGGTTTACGAATTGTCTGCACCATAGAGAACGTTTCCTCCCTGGGGCAGATGCATATCGTTTGGTTTATGGTGAGGCGGACTTTTTGCCAGGGCTTATTGTGGATCGGTTCGGGGATATTCTGGTTGTGCAACTCCTTACACTCGGAATGGACAAGCGCCGTACAGAGATTGTTGAAGCACTTGTACAGGTTATGGCACCGCGTGGTATTTATGAACGCAGTGATGTTAGCGTGCGCGAACTGGAAGGGATGGAGCAAACTACAGGTGTGCTGTACGGGGAATGCCCACGTCATGTTACCGTAAGTGAGAATGGCCTTAAGCTGGTAGTAGATATCGAAGAGGGCCAAAAGACAGGCTACTTCTTTGATCAGCGTGAGAATAGAGCATCTATTGCCCCACTCATGAAGGGCTGGGGTGGACGAAGTGGCATTACGCTGCAAGAAATCGAAGCAGAAGATGGCTCGTTACAAACTTTGCCGGTAAACAAGAGTGGTAAACACGTAACCTTCCCTTATTGGGATGGTGCTACAGTGCTGGAATGTTTCTCGCACACAGGCAGCTTCACTCTGCATGCTTGCAAGTATGGTGCGAAAAAAGTAACCTGCCTTGACGTTTCCGCTCATGCCATAGAGAGTGCCAAAGTCAATGTGGAGCTGAATGGTTTTAGTGATCGAGTGGAATTTGTAGTGGATGATGCTTTTGCCTACCTGCGCAATCAGGTAAAAGGTCTGGAGGAACGTTCGGAGCGGGCGACGATTGCAAGCGGAACGGAATCAACAGTAGCGTCTACAAATGCTAAATCCGGAGGCAAAACAACCAAAACGGATACCTCCAAACCGATGACAGCAGGTGGAGGTAAAACTTGGGATGTAGTTATCCTAGACCCTCCAGCGTTTGCGAAAACTAAAAGTGCAGTAGCAGGTGCTTGCCGTGGTTACAAGGATATTAATCTACACGGCATGAAGCTGGTGAACGAAGGCGGATATTTGGTTACTGCAAGTTGTTCTTACCACATGCAGCCGGATCTATTCCTTGAGACAATTGCCGACGCAGCTAAAGATGCAGGTAAAGTATTGAGACTTGTGGAATGGCGTGCAGCAGGCAAAGACCATCCGCAGATTCTAGGCGTTAACGAAGGACACTATCTGAAGTTTGCGATTTTTGAAGTGCGGAGTAAGAAATAAGCTGGCTGTTCATATAGACAATGGATGTTGATCCGTAAAAGGAATCTTTAAACAAGGATTCCTTTTACGGATTTTTTGCTATGTTCTGAAAAAAGTTGAAATCGGGATTTACAAGATTGTTATTGTAAATCATTAGAAAATACTAGCAAACGCATGTTCTGATTTGTGCAGTTATGCTATACTGAGGGGACGAGGAACGACTGAACTTTTTCATTTGAACATTATCAAACGGTGAGTATTTCACCTTGTATCTTATACATTTTCTCCGCTACGGAAGGAGTCTATCATTTATGTCGGTAACCTTTTTACTAGGCCGCTCTGGTAGTGGCAAGACAACAAAAATATGGGAGTCTATTTCTTCTTCATTAGAGAAGGAGCCTCTTGGCGCGCCGATCATTATTCTTGTACCGGAACAAGGTTCCTTTGGAGCAGAACGGGGGCTTTTGACCGTAGGGAATGTGAAGGGAAGCATTCGGGCGCAGACACTGAGCTTTTCTCGGCTTGCCTATCGAGTGAAACAGGAAACTGGAGGCAGCGCTAGTCTGCCGATCAGTGAAGAAGGTAAAAAGATGTTGATTTACAAAATCATCAGTCGCCGTAAAGAGGAACTGAAATTATTCGGTGCCTCTGCAGACAGACCGGGTTTTGTCGAACGGTTGAATCAACTGCATACGGAGATGAAGCGTTGCTGCTTGGCTTCCTCTGATTTAGAGGAGCAGTTATCCGCAATGCGAGGCGCTATTGCAAGAAGTCCTATTCTTGAAGGCAAGCTGGATGATTTACAGCTGGTATTTAGCGATTTAGAGAAGGAAATGTCACGCCTCTATATCGACGAAGAGGATCGTTTAGCGGAACTAGCTGAGCATATTACTGATTCCTCTTACATTCGCGGGGCGGAGATTTGGGTAGATGGGTTCCACGGCTTTACCCCACAGGAATTCGTAGTGCTTCGAGAATTGATGCAGCAAGCATCGAAGCTGACCGTGTCCCTTACACTTGATCGTTCGTATCCCTATGGAGATCAGTTGAATGAGCTTGAATTGTTTCACCCAACTGCGGTTACTTACATTAAACTGCGTGGAATAGCTGAAGAGCTGGGCATTGATGTGTGGGACGAGCTTCTGGAGCCAGCGGTTCTTCCGCGTTTTGAAGAAAGTCCTGTTCTTGCTCATCTCGAAAGGGGATATGACCGCCGAAAGGTCTGGATGGGTGCAGATGAACTGGCAAATGAAGCGATATCTATAGGCGCAGCAGTTTCTCACAGAGCAGAGGTTGAGGGAGCACTGCGTGAAATGATCAGACTGGCGCGAGATGAAGGTGCAAAATATGGTGAAATGGCCGTATTGATGCGTAATATTGGAGATTACGAGCAACTGATTAAACCGTTGTTCCAAGATTACGGAGTACCTTTTTTTCTGGACCAGAAGGTAAATGAGCTGCACCATCCATTGGTAGAGTTTGTACGCTCCGCATTGGATGTGGTGCGTCGACGCTGGCGCTTCGAGGATGTATTCCGCTGTGTAAAGACAGAGCTTTTGCTACCGCTGGACGGTAGTATTACGCGTGAGGATATGGACGCCTTAGAGAATTATGTGCTGGCTTGTGGGATTCAAGGGTATCGTTGGACGGATGGCCGTTCATGGAAAGGGATTCCTAGCTTGTCGCTGGAAGGCGGCAGACAGATGGATGAAGAACTGCTTGCTACAATGGAGCGATGCCGTGCTAGTATAACGGGACCTCTATTTGCTTTTGAGAAACGGATACAGAAGAGTAGAAGCGGCCTTGAACTATGTACCGCAGTGTACAGGCTGCTTGATGAGACGGATGTTGCCCGAAAGCTGGAGAAACTTAGTGTCGGTGCTATGGAGAAGGGGCAACCCGAGAAGGCTAGAGAACATAGTCAGCTGTGGGGTGCAGTGCTTGATCTGCTAGATCAGATCGTCGAGATGATGGGCAACGAGAGACTTGAATTTGATGTGTTCACCGGAGTCCTAGAGACAGGACTTGCTGAGCTTAAGATGGGACTTGTTCCTCCCGCGCTCGATCAAGTACTGGTTGGTAACATGGATCGGACTCGACCAACGGGAGTTAAATACGCTTTTTTGCTTGGATTTAATGAAGGTGTTGTGCCTGCGCAGTTTAAGGAAGATGGAATTCTCTCGGAAGGCGAACGCTCTGTGCTTGAGAACGCCGGTATGGAGCTTGCTCCTGGTGCTTCTCGTAAGCTGCTGGACGAGCGGTTTTTGATCTATAATGCGCTAACGACAGGAAGTCGAAAGCTCTGGATTAGCTACGCCACTGCTGATGATGAGGGCAAGGCGCTTCTTCCCTCTGAGGTAATCCGTCATTTGCATAGAATGTTCCCAAGTGTTCATGAGCACAGCTTGGCAGCACTTCCACCTGCAGGACTACTAGAAGAAGTCAGAGATTCCATTCACCTCGGTTACATTGGTCATCCAGAACAGAGTCTTCGTGCATTGATTATGCAGCTACGCCAGTGGCGCCAGGGGACGGAGATACCTGAATTATGGTGGGATGTGTATAACTGGTTCGCTGCTGATGATATTCGTAGTCTCGAATTGAAACGTCTGCTCAGTTCATTGTTCTACCGTAACGTGGGAACGAAGCTAAAACGTGGAACAAGCCTTAGATTGTACGGTGGATCGACACTGCGAGGCAGTGTGTCCCGGATGGAGAAGTTTGTTGCTTGTTCCTTCTCCCATTTTGCATCTTACGGACTTAGACTGAAGGAACGCCAGCTATATAAGCTGCAAGCACCTGATATTGGACAACTGTTCCATGCTGCGTTAAGTGACATGGCGGTAAGACTGAAAGAAGAGGGCCGCGGCTGGGGAAGCTTGTCTCCAGAGGAATGTCGGCGTGAGGCAAGTGAGACGGTAGAACGTTTATCGCCGATGCTGCAGGGTGAAATTCTGATGAGCTCTAAACGTTACGGATACATCTCACGCAAGCTGAAAAATATTGTTGGACGTGCTTCTGTAATTCTGGGCGAGCATGCCCGCCGAGGCAGCTTTGAGCCGGTAGGGCTGGAGCTGGATTTTGGACCGGATAAGGAGTTGCCTCCTTTAAGAATTACGCTGCCGAATGGCTGTGTGATGGAGGTTGTTGGACGGATTGACCGTGTAGACATGGCCCGAGGAGAGAATGGAATTCTTCTGCGGGTGATTGACTATAAATCGAGTCAAAAAGACCTCAAGCTGCACGAGGTGTACTATGGATTATCGCTACAGATGCTGACCTATCTGGATGTGCTGCTTACGTACTCGGAGCAATGGCTCGGGCAACCGGCGCTTCCAGCAGGAACACTGTATTTTCACGTACATGACCCACTGTTAACCTCATCTAACGGGATGAACAAGGAACAGGCAGAACAAGAATTGCTGAAACGCTTCAAGATGAAAGGACTGCTTACAGCAGACCGCGAGGTAGTATCCCTGATGGATACGACTTTAGACAAAGGGTATTCTTCTATCGTGCCTGTAGCAGTAAAAGCTGATGGCAGTTTTTATAGTAGTGCTTCTGTAGCTACACCAGAGCAATGGGGACACTTATTATCATCCGTTCGGGGAACGATCTCGGATATCGGGACACGCATTACGGAAGGTGATGTGGCGATTGAGCCATACCGGATTGGGCAAGAGACAGCCTGCACATTCTGTTCCTTTAGACCCGTCTGCCAGTTCGATGAAGCCGTGGAAGGCAATGGCTACAACAATCTGGGTAAGCCAGGGAAGGACGTTATTTGGGATCTGCTGTCCCGCAAAGGAGGAACTACACCGTGAGTATGAAGTCTGAAATAGAAGCGAAACCGGAAGGAAGCATATGGAGTGATGACCAGTGGCGCGCCATCGCTGAGAGCGGTGATGATATTCTCGTTGCCGCGGCGGCAGGTTCCGGTAAGACAGCGGTACTTGTAGAACGGATTATTCGCAAAATCAGCAAGGAAGAGAATGGCTTTAGCGTAGATAGATTGCTAGTAGCTACGTTTACCAAAGCTGCTGCTGCCGAGATGCGCCAGCGGATTAGGGAAGCACTAGATCGGGAGCTTGAGGAGAATGGAGAGAATGACCATTTACGCCGTCAGCTGTCGTTGCTCGGGAAAGCCTCGATTACAACACTACACTCCTTCTGTCTGGAAGTGATCCGGCGTTATTATCAGATTATTCCTATAGATCCTGGTTTCCGTATCCTGAACGAACATGAAGCAGAGATGATGCGGCAGGAGCTGCTTCAAGAGCTGCTGGAGGAAAAATACGGTGAAGTAGGTGAAGATGGCGCGGATAGTGTATTTGTACAGCTTGCTGACTGGTTCAGTGGTGAACGAAGCGATGATGCGGTACATGCGCTCATACAGCGACTGCATGATTATGCCCGCAGCCATCCTTGGCCAGAGCAGTGGCTTCGTGATACCGCAGCTGATTTCTCATTACCAGACACAGATAGCTTAGGTCGAACTCCTTGGGTGCTAAGTATTCTTGAAGAAGCGAAGCTGACCCTTGCGGGTGCAGCCAGTCAGCTTATCCAAGGCCGGGAGATCGCGCTACAGCCGGGTGGTCCGGCGCCTTATGCCGAGAATTTGACGACTGACCTTGAGATGGTAAATGCATTGCAGGAGGCTGTGAATGAACGGCCATGGGCAGATTTATATGATATTTTCATGGAAGTATACTTTGGAAAATTGAAAGCTTGTAAGAAGGATTCGACAGATCCTGGACTGCAGGAAATGGTTAAAGAACTGCGCGATAGTGTGAAGAAGAGTATTTTAGATCTTCAGAAGGCATTGTTTGGCCGTCCTGCAGATGTTTTTTTGAGAGAACTGAACGAGGCGGCTCCTCTTATGGCAGAGCTTGCTGAGACGGTGATAGCGTTCGGTGAACGTTATCGAATCGAAAAAGCAGGACGGGGTCTCGTCGACTTTAGTGATTTGGAGCATTATTGTCTGCAAATTTTGCGCCATCATGATTCTCTACCAGGCCATTCCCTGCCTTCTGATGCAGCGATGGAGTACCGTGCCCAATTCGATGAGGTCCTGTTAGATGAATATCAGGATACGAATAGTGTGCAAGAAGAGATTGTGCGGCTTATCTCCCGCGAAACACCTGGTAACCGATTTATGGTCGGAGATATGAAGCAAAGTATTTATCGGTTCCGCCTGGCAGAGCCGGGGCTGTTTCTGGATAAATACCGTAGCTTTGGCTCTAAGAATGCCGGAGGTGGCAGTAATACAGTTGGCGAATCCGAGTTAAGCGAGTTATCTGAGAAGCCTAATGAATCGTCCGGCGGTTCGGTTATCGATCTAGCCCGTAATTTCCGTAGTCGTATGGAGGTTGTCAATGCCGTAAATATGATTTTTCGGCAGATTATGAACGAGACAGTGGCGGAGATTAATTATGACGAGCGTGCTGAGCTTGTGTATGGAGCGAATTTCCCGGGTGCAGCAGAGAAGGGGCCAGATACTTTTTTTGCACCAGAGCTATTATTGATCGATCGCGGAGCGGCAGCAGGTAAATTAGAAGAGACTGAGGACGGTGAGACTCCACTTCAGGAAAGTGAAGCTATTGAAAGTGAGACTGCGCAACTGGAAGCACGGGCGATTGCTCGCCGCATTTTACAGATGACTGGCCTGAATGGCGGAGCTCCGCTGCTGATTTATGATAAAGGACTTAAGATTATGCGCCCAGTGATTTATGGTGATATCGTGATTTTGCTTCGTTCGGCGAGAATATGGACCCCTTTAATTATTGAAGAGCTTCGGATGGAGGGAATCCCTGCTTACGGGGATCTGAATAAAGGCTATTTTGAAGCTACAGAAGTAGAAATTGCACTCTCACTCTTAAAAATAGTCGATAATCCTCAGCAGGATATTCCACTCGCTGGTGTGCTTCGTTCACCTGTTGTTGGTTTAACTGAAGAGGAACTGGCTAAAGTTCGGATGTACAGCCATGGTTCTTTCTATCGTGCTGTACAAATGGCAGCAAACATGCAAGATGCAAACGAAGCTGAGGAAGAATACGATCTTTTCTCGGCTCATGTGATAGAAACAGCAAGTGCAGCGGAAGAGAAAGTTACCTCAGATAATAATGATGAAGTCATTAATGAGGTGGAATCTGGAAGTGGAGCTTTACCGCAAATCAGCCTAAAGCTGAAGCAAAAGCTTAAGAATTTTCTAGAACGGCTTGAAAGCTGGAGAGATGCGGCTAGACAAGGCAGTCTCAGTGAGCTGATCTGGCGTATTTATGGTGAGAGCGGCTATCTGGAATGGGTTGGAGGCTTGCCTGGAGGCTCACAGCGACAGAACAATCTTAAAGCTTTGTATGATCGGGCTGTTCAATTTGAGAATGATACTGCGGCGCGTGGGTTGTTCCGTTTTCTGGTGTTCATTTCACGGCTTCGTGAGAATGGCGGAGATCTTGGTGTAGCTGGTAGTGGCGGTGAAGAGGGCAATGGGGTCAGAATTATGACCATCCATAAATCCAAAGGCTTGGAATTCCCTGTTGTTTTTATAGCGGGCATGGCGAAGCAGTTTAATCGACAGGATTTGCATTCTCCTTTCCTGATGCACAAAGAGCTTGGCTTCGGGCCACGTTTTGTGGAGCGGGAAACACGGGTCAGCTACCCAACGCTTCCTTATTTGGCTATTAATCGTCGTACACGACTTGAATTATTGGCTGAGGAAATGCGGGTATTATATGTAGCTTTAACTCGTCCGAGAGATAAGATGATTCTAGTCGGTACCGTAAGAGATTTACCACGGAAAATTGCTAGCTGGAGCAGTGTGCAGAATCGGGATGAGCTACTGCTTGCTGATCATTTACTAGCCCGGGGTCGCAGCTATCTGGACTGGGTTGGACCGGCATTGATCCGGCATCCGGCGGCGGCTATTCTTCGGAAGCTAGGCGGCTCTGAAGGTACCGTCTCGACAGTGCTTCACAGCGATGTCTCGAACTGGAGCATCAGTGTGCAGAATGCTTCCGAACTGAATTCCGGGGCGTTCCTTCCTTCGGATGACTCAGAGGACAAAGCAGAAGAACGTCAATCTGTACTCAAGGCGCTGCAAAAAGGTGAATCTGTAAGCGTCTATGGATCAGTGAATAGCGATGAAATTGCTAGAAGACTAGAATGGCCTTATCCGTTTGCGGCTGCCTCTGGTATTCCGGCCAAAACCTCTGTTACAGAGTTAAAATCTTTGTTGTCGATGCAGGACCAGCCTTCTTATGATCTTCTAGAGGAAGGTGGCTATCCTGTCACCTCAACAGAAAACAATAAACGCACAGATGTGGCAGGAGCAGACAGTCTGCACTTGCGGCGTCCGAAATTTATGGAAAAGCGCAGTCTAACCCCAGCGGAGCGCGGGACAGCCTTCCATACGGTTATGCAGCATATTCCGCTGGAGGGTTCTGTTGATCCTAAAGTTGTGGAAGAAACATTAGCCCGTTTGCAGAGATTAGCTATTCTTACTGCTGAGCAGGTGGAGGCGGTAGCCCCTGATCAGATAGAGACTTTTTATGCGAATGAACTTGGTCGTAGATTAATAGATTCTTCTTGGAAGCTTAGAGAAATGCCATTCAGTTATATGCTTCCCGCAGGCGAGGCTTATATAGGGCTCCATTATATGAATAAAGCCGTCTCAGAGCTAAGCCATGGAAATAATAATGAAGGCTTTAGTGAAGGAGTGCTGATCCAAGGGGTGATTGACTGCCTGTTCCGCGAGGAGGACCGGATTATTTTGTTAGACTATAAGACGGACTCTGTTTTAGAACATCAGGGTGGGTTAGAAGCGCTTAAGGAAAAATATCGTTTTCAGCTAGAGTTATACAGCAAGGCATTACATGATATTTTGGGAGAACCGATCAGCGAGATTTGGCTGTACTTTTTTGACGGCGGACATGCTGTGAAATTATAAATCTATTCATTACCGCATAGGAGCGGGGAAAGAGGACGAAGATGCGGATATTGCACACGGGAGATTGGCACCTCGGCCGAACGCTGGAAGGAAGAAGCCGGCAGAAGGAGCAAGAGCAGTTCATAGATGAATTGGTGGAGATCGCCGATTTTCATAAAGTGGATTTGATAATGATGGCGGGAGATGTGTACGATTCCGTTAATCCACCAGCGGCTTCAGAACAACTATTCTATGAGGCTGCCGCAAGGCTGACTTCAGGGGGCAGGCCCCTTGTTGTGATCGCCGGAAATCATGATCAACCGGAGCGCGTATCTTCAGTTTCACCGCTTGTACTAAGGCAGGGGATTACATTAGTGGGGCTTCCTACCTCAGAGCCAGTGACTGTTCATGCTGCACGCACGGGTGAGATCGCCAAAATCGCAGCTCTTCCTTATCCCTCCGAGGCGCGTCTCGGTGAACTGCTTGCAGGAGATAGCGGAGAAGAGGAGCTTCGACTGGCTTATAGTGCACGGGTTGGCAAGCTCATGCAGCTGTTGGGACGGGAATTCACGCCGCAGACTGTAAATTTGGCGATGAGCCATATTTATGTGCTTGGTGGTGTGGAAAGTGATTCGGAACGTCCAATTCAAGTGGGCGGAGCGTATACCGTTGATCCTTCTGCTTTGGCTTGTGGAGCGCAATATACTGCACTAGGTCATCTTCATCGCGCACAACGTGTCAAAGGGGAAGGAATGATCCGTTACAGCGGATCTCCGCTGGCATACAGTTTTTCTGAAGCAGGACAGGCTAAATCGGTGACGCTGATTGATGTTGCGCCGGGTGGCGAGCCAACCTTTGAAGAGATTTATCTTCGCTGTGGGCGTCCGCTTGTAAGATGGAGCTCCACTGGTGGATTGCAGGAGGTATATAACTGGCTGGATGAAGGTAGAGATGCTTCTGCTTTTATAGATTTGGAGATTCGGCTTAGTGAAGCCATGTCGATGAATGATATTCAGCGCCTGCGCAAATCACGCGAGGGGATCATTCATATTCGTCCAATCTACCCGCAAATGGAGATGGAGCTCGAACAAACTGCCCGTTCACGAATGCCGGTGCAAGAATTGTTCCGTAAATTCTATCAGCGTCAGACAGGTGGAGCAGAACCGGAGGATAGCTTGATAGAGCTGTTCTTACAGCTAACCGAAGAAGAACGGCGTCAGCCGGAGGAAGGAGAGGAGAACTAAGGTGAAGCCTATTCTATTAAAAGTAGCAGGATTACAGAGTTATAGAGAAATGCAAGAAATAGATTTTGAAAGTCTGTGTGAGACGGGTCTGTTTGGGATTTTTGGACCTACGGGCAGCGGCAAGTCTAGCTTGCTGGATGCTATTACTTTGGCGATGTACGGGAAAGTGGAACGTGCCGTTAATGGAACACAGGGGATTATGAACCACTCTGAAGATTCACTCAGCGTGGCGTTTACCTTTGAGCTCACTTCTTCCGTGGGGGCACATCGTTATCGTGTTGAAAGGAAGTTCAAGCGGACTGGTGAACAAACTGTCAGCAACACGATTAGCCGTTTCATTGAAATCACACCTGACGGTGATAATGTTATGGCGGATAAGCTCGCAGATGTTACACGCTGTGTGGAGGAGCATATCGGTCTAAAAATGGATGACTTCACGCGAGCGGTTGTATTGCCGCAGGGGAAATTTGCCGAATTCTTATCACTTCGTGGCGTAGATCGTCGGCAAATGCTGCAACGCCTGTTCCATCTGGAACAGTATGGCGATCAGCTTGCGATTAAGCTTAGTCGCCGGGTGAAGGAGAATGAGGCTGCGCTCCGCGCGCTGGAAGCGGAGCAGCAGGGTCTTGGCAGCGCAGGCAAAGGGGATGTAGAGGCAGCGGCGGAGCGCCTCGAGCAGGCCACCCTTTATGCTGCGGAATGCCGCCGCAAACTGGAGGCGGCGCTGCAGGTCTCGGAGCGTTTCGCGCGTATACGCGAGCTCCAAGAGGAACGGACCCGCCGCGAGTTGCAGCGGCAGGGGCTGCTCGCCAAGGAGGAGGAGATTCTCCTCCTTGAACAGAAGCTCGGCCAAGCTGACGAGGCCGAGGCAAGGCTTCCCGCGCTGAAAGCATGGCGCAGCGCGGAAGAAGCCTTTAAGAGCCGATTGGCCCGCGCGGAGGGCCAAGAGGTGCTGGCCGCCGCTGCCGAGCAGGAGGCGGCGCGTGCCGCTGCCGTCGCGGCTGCTGCGCAGGCCGCGCTTGCGGCGGAAGAGCCGGCCCTCCGGGAGAGGGCCGACATCTACCGCCGCGCGCTCGAGCTCGAGTCCGAGCTCGGCGGCCTGCGGCGCGAACTCGCGGCTCTGCGCGAGCGCCGCGAAGAGGCCTCCCGCAAGCTGGCGGAGCTGCGGGAGGGCATGGCCCGGGAGCGTGAGCTTTTGGCCAAGGGCCAAAAGCGCCAGCAAGAGCTGCAGCAGAGCTTGCAGCCGCTCGGTGTCCGCTCCCAGGAGCGGCAGTCTCTGCAAGAAGCGATGCAGAGACTGCAAGGGCTGCACTCCGCCGAATCCCAGTGGGATAAGGCGGAGAAGGAGCGCCGCGAGCGTGCCGCTGCACTCGCGGCTGCGCAGGCGCGACTCGCGGAGGCCGAGGGCCGTCGTGAGCTGCAGGAAGCTGCTCGCGGGCAACTGATCCGCGAGGCGGCGCTGCATCAAGAGAAGCTGCTGGCGACAGAAGAAGCTGCGCGCGCCGCAGCGGAGCGCCTGGAGCAACATGTCAGCACTTTGGAAGCGGCTATGAAGGATCAAGAGCTTCACAGATTATCGTTAGCACTAGCTAAGGAGCTGGAAGAAGGACAACCCTGCCCTGTATGCGGCAGCGAGCATCATCCTTCACCTGCATTATTGCAGGATAGCTTAGAGCAACAAGAACTGGAAATGAAGCTTCAGCAAGTCCGAACATTGTCTAGACGGGCTTTGGAAGCTCGTCATCTGTTCCGTGGTCTTCGTGAACAGGATCAAGTATGGCTGGAGCAGGTATTTGGAAATGAAGTCATCGAAGCGGCAAATCACCCTGCAGCTGCAGGTTCAGAAGTAAGTAGTGCAGTTACTTCCACCGATTTAATCATTCCAGATGAAAAAGCCTTGGCAGAACTTGAAGCTGCACATTTGGGATTAAAAGGACAGTCAGGTGAAGTACGCCGAACTGCGGTACAGTGGCAGCAATCGATGCAGGAGGTCCAGCAGCTGTGCCTCAAAGAAGCGGCAGCTGTCGCAGGTGAACGGAGCTGGGTAGAAGGAATTGCTGCCAAAGCTGAGGAACTCAGCACCCAGCTAACGGCTCTACGGCAGAACTGGACACAGCAGTTCCCGGATCTGGCACCTGGAGAAGTGGAACAAGCTTACCGTGATCTGTTAGCTAAGGATGCACAAGCTGAAGAAATTAGATCTCGACTTGATATCAGTGTCAAGTTTCTGGAGGAGAAAAGTGCTTCAGTACAGAACCTTCAAGAGACCATAACGGGGCTGGATAAAGAGCTGGCTCAGTGGATCACACAGATCGAAGGCAAGGAAGAATTGCAGCGTGAAAAAGAACAGCGTCTACTGGAGTGGACGAATGGTCGTGCTGCTGCTCCTCTTCTAGCGGAATGTGAAGGACGTCTGCAGGAATTGTTAACTGCTCTGGAGACAAGCAAGCAGTCACATCTCGCAGCGGCGGAGAAGGCTCAGCATGAGGTTAAGGAAGCAGCGATAACTCGCCAGGCTGCGGAATCTGCGCGTGAACATTACGTAGCAGCTACCAGTCATTGGGAACAAAGCTTGGCTTCTTCACCGTTTAGTTCAGCCACTGAGGTTGAAGGAGCAGCGCTCACATCCGAAGCAAGGGAAATGGCTTATTCCCGCGTACGTGCTCATCGTGCCGAAGAAGCTGAGGTCTCGTTGCAACTGCGTAATATTGAAGAGAAGCTTGACGGAGCCAGCTTAAGTGAAGAAGAATGGCAAGAAAGTCAGGGGATCTTAAGAGAAAGCAAGGCTGAGGATGAAGTATCTCTTCAGTCAAGAGCACGTGCAGAGCGTGATCTGGAGGACCTGCGGCATCGACATATTCGCTGGATGGAGCTCGAAGCTAAGCGGATTGAGCACGCTTCTATGCAAGATCAACTCTCCAAACTACAGACGGTCTTACGTGGGAACGCCTTTGTTGAGTACATTGCTGAGGAACAATTGATGCAGGTGTGTCAGTCCGCTTCCCAGCGGCTTCGATTCCTGAGTAAGCAGCGTTATGCATTGGAGGTTGATTCGGGTGGCGGCTTTGTGATCCGTGATGACGGGAACGGCGGGGTGAGAAGACCTGTCTCAACCCTGTCTGGCGGAGAGACCTTCCTAACATCCCTTTCGCTGGCACTTGCTCTTTCAGCTCAGATCCAGCTGCGTGGGCAATATCCGTTGCAATTTTTCTTCCTAGATGAAGGGTTTGGTACTCTCGACCCAGAGCTGCTGGATACAGTGATTACTTCACTTGAAAGGTTGCATAATGACCAGCTGTCTGTCGGTATTATCAGCCACGTTCCAGAGCTTCGTGCAAGGTTGCCGCGCAAGCTGGTGGTAGTTCCTGCTGAACAAGGTGGAGGGGGATCGCGTATCCTTTTGGAAAAAATGTGAAGCATTTTAAACTGTGTGATCGATATCACAGATACAGCATCAACGCGCTGTTATAATACAGCTAAGCCGACATTACTTTAGAAACACCTCGGCGGACGTATGACCGGGAATGTACTCCTTTTCATACGTCCGCCGCCGAATCAGCTTTATAAGCTGTGAAGGGTGTTTCTCTTTTTTTTGCCTTTTTAGGCCCTACGGGTATTTATATAGCTCAACTTCATTTGTAAACGGATTTCATTCTGTAATAGATACAGTTTTAGAGTGTGGATGTTGAATCTTCTAGCGTCTTTCGTAATTGGTGATTATCCTGTATGATTATCTTATGATGAAGTGGAATTTAACCAATTTTTAGGAGGCAAGCACTCTATGGAGACCGTTTTTAGCAAAATTATTGAGGGTACTATTCCTTCCAAAAAAGTATTTGAGAACGAACGTATTCTTGCATTCTACGACATCGAGCCGGCTGCACCGGTACATGTGTTGATCATTCCAAAGAAGTTTATTGCTTCCATGAATGATGTCACACCTGAGGATCTTCCGCTAATTGCAGAAATTCACAGTGTAGCGCAACAGATCGCTATCGACCTTGGGATTGCCGAATCTGGTTATCGTTTGATCAATAATTGTGGTCCAGATAGTGGACAAGCTGTGCCTCATCTTCATTATCACTTGCTTGGTGGGGCCAAGCTGGGAGCTCTCATAGGAAACTCAGCTTCTCACGCATAGTACAATCATTAAATGTTGAAGAACTTGCCAGAAAAAAAGAATAACACGAAGGTTGACACCCTATTTCCGTTTGACCTATAATGGAATTTGATAAACCGTGTTATGCTCTTGGACGGTATGGTCGGAGGGAGGGGAAACTGTGTCTGAAACGAAAGTTCGCAAAAACGAGACAATTGATGCTGCACTTCGTCGCTTTAAACGTTCCATCGCAAAAGATGGTGTCTTGGCTGAGGTGAAGAAACGCAAACATTACGAAAAGCCAAGCGTTAAGAAAAAGCTGAAGTCTGAGGCTGCTCGTAAGAGAAAGTTTTAGGAGGATTACCCACGCATGAATCTTAGCGAGAGATTGAACGAAGATATGAAGCAAGCGATGAAGAGTAAGGACAAGTTCACGCTCTCCACGATTCGAATGGTTCGTTCTACAATAAAGTATCTTGAAATAGATTTGAAGAGAACATTGGACGACAACGAAGTGCTTGATATCCTTAGTCGTGAAATCAAACAGCGCAAAGATGCCCTCCAAGAATTTGAATCAGCGGGTCGCGACGAGCTTGCCGCGAGTACGAAGGCAGAAATCGAGATTATTATTAAGTATCTTCCCGAGCAACTTTCCGAAGAAGAAATTAAAGCAATTGTACAGCAGACCATCCAGGAAACCGGTGCTTCTTCGAAAAGCGAAATGGGTAAGGTCATGAGCGCACTGATGCCTAAGGTCAAAGGTCGCGCCGATGGTAAACTCGTGAACCAAGCGGTTCAGCAATTTCTGCAATAATATAGCGCCAGCACCCCTTGTAAAAGGGGTGCTTTTCTTTGTTTTGAAACGTAATTACGCTTACAACGTAATAAAGTTTATGTGTCCCGGGTCAAGTTGAAGAAGGGAGGTAAAAACATTGAAAAGATTACGGAAAATTATGTTAGCCAGCATTCCAGTTGTTTTACTGCTACTGCTCTTAACGCCGTTTATCCCGAATGTCAGCGCTGATGTAACAGTACCAAAAGCACCGAATGCTGCGAATGGTGAGATGAAGAAAGGCCCTGTGTTTATTATTCCGGTTGATCAGAAAATTGAAAGAGGTCTGCAAAGCTTTTTGGAAAGAGGGTTCGCAGAAGCTGCTAATTATGGAGCGGTTCTAATTGTACTGGAGGTGGATACACCGGGTGGACTGGTGAGTTCAGCAGAACAGATTGGGACGATGGTAAGAGATAGTGACATACCTACGGCTGCTTTTATTAAAGGTGATGCCGCTTCCGCAGGCAGTTACATAGCACTTAACGCAGGTGCAATCATCATGAAGCCGGGCAGCATGATCGGTTCTGCATCTCTAGTAGATAGTAGCGGCCAGAAAGTAGACGACGCGAAGATGGTCTCCTACTGGAAATCAAAAATGATTGGAGCCGCTGCTCTAAATGAGCGTGATCCTGATATTGCTGCGGGAATGGTCGATAGTAATTTGGTTGTGGATAAGCCAGATCTTGGCGTATCTAAAGCGCAGGGTGAAATTATTGCCTTGTCTAGTGACGAAGCTTTAAAAGCTGGTTATGCTGATCAAATTACAACCACTCCAGAAGAGGCGATTACTTGGTTAGGTTATACTACAGATGACATTTTTCGTGTGGAGCATACGGGTGCCGAGAAAATGTCGCAATTTCTGACGAATCCGATTATTATGACGATTTTGCTATTCATCGGGATCACAGGCATTGTGATTGAGTTGATCGTTCCGGGCTTCGGTGCACCTGGGATTATTGGGACATTAGCCTTTGTTTTATATTTTTTCGGAAATTCTGTAGCAGGGTTTGCCGGATCAGAGACTTGGCTTTTGTTCATAATCGGACTTGTCATGCTTGTGTTGGAGCTATTCGTGCCGAGCTTTGGGATATTGGGGATACTTGGTTCCGTGAGCCTTGTGGCAGGTGTCGTACGCGCAGCATACAGCTTCACACATGCATTGTTTAGTCTCGGTATCGCATTCGCGGCTGCAACAGTAGTCATTGTGATTGTGGCTGTCGCCTTTAAAGAACGTGGAATTTGGAATAGGTTTATTTTAAAGGATACGCTCTCTAAAGATCAGGGATTTGTACCTGTTGAAGAGAAGTTAAGCTTAGTTGGAGCTATAGGAAACAGTATTACTCCACTTCGTCCATCCGGAACGGCTATGATTGGCGGCGAGCGAGTAGATGTCGTTACTGAAGGCAGCTTTATTAGTGTTAATGCACCGGTCTCTGTTGTAAAAGTTGAGGGCGGACGGATTGTAGTGAAGGAAATTAAGGAATAAGGTAAAAGATAAAAGGTATGGCGAATAGTAGCTCCACAATAATTTACTGGAGGTTGTAAAGTTATGGAAGCATCTTTAATTACTTTTTTGTTGATTGCGGTAGTCGTAGTCATTTTGTTGAGTGTCTTTTTAAGCTTCTTCCCGGTCATGCTCTGGATTTCTGCACTGGCGTCAGGGGTTAGGATTAGTATTATTACCCTAGTAGCGATGAGGCTGCGTCGTGTAACACCAAGTCGAATCGTTAATCCAATGATTAAAGCGACTAAGGCAGGTCTTGGGCTGAATATTAATCAACTGGAGAGCCACTATCTCGCAGGTGGTAACGTAGACCGGGTGGTTAATGCGCTTATTGCAGCACAACGTGCAGATATTCCTTTGGAATTTACACGCGCAGCGGCTATTGATCTTGCAGGACGCGATGTGCTTCAGGCTGTGCAAATGAGCGTTAACCCTCGTGTAATTGAAACACCAGTTGTTGCGGCTGTCGCTAAAAACGGGATTGAAGTTAAGGTAAAAGCACGTGTAACTGTACGTGCCAATATCGATCGTCTCGTGGGTGGTGCGGGTGAAGAAACAATCATTGCCCGTGTTGGTGAAGGGATTGTAACGACAGTAGGTTCAAGTGATTCACATAAAGATGTCTTGGAAAACCCGGATTTGATTTCTCGGACGGTATTGTCGAAAGGTCTGGATTCAGGTACTGCTTTTGAGATCCTCTCTATTGATATTGCGGATATCGATGTAGGCAAGAACATCGGTGCGTATCTTCAAACCGAACAAGCAGAAGCGGATAAACGTATTGCACAAGCTAAGGCAGAAGAACGCAGAGCAATGGCTGTCGCTCATGAGCAAGAGATGAAAGCACGTGTAGTTGAGATGAAGGCGCTGGTTGTGGAAGCTGAATCTCAGGTGCCTATGGCGATGGCTGAGGCACTCAGAAATGGTCAAATCGGTGTGATGGACTACATGAACATCAAAAATATCGAGGCAGATACCCAAATGCGCGGTTCCCTCGGCAAAATGAATGATCAGGACGATAATAACCGTCCTAACAATAATAAATAAAAGGGGATGTGAATCTCCATGAGCTGGATCTATATTGTTGCGGTTATTATCTTCGCGATTGTATCCAATGTGAACAAAGCTACGAAGAACAAACCCAAAGGTACTACACGCGGAGGGATGCCGACCTTTGGCGGAGGAGACGGGAATCCTCTCCAC
Organism: Paenibacillus sp. FSL R5-0475; assembly: GCF_038004585.1. Classification (NCBI taxonomy): domain Bacteria; kingdom Bacillati; phylum Bacillota; class Bacilli; order Caryophanales; family Paenibacillaceae; genus Paenibacillus; species Paenibacillus sp. FSL R5-0475. Next base: position 3,927,917 of record NZ_JBBORK010000001.1, on the reverse strand, counting down.
CGTAATAAGGATGTAGACGGGAACAGAGATCAGCCAGAACAGTCTGGTAGCGGGTTTCCTGCTCCTATTACTACATCCTCCCGTGAGTATGACGCATCACCTGCCTTTCCAGAGCCTGCGTACATCCCGACACCAGATTATTCTACTGGAGAAGGTATGTCTTTGGAGCATGCTGATGACGGAGTTGAGTTACGCACACAAAGAATGCAGGAAGAGGTGCGGCGTCTTCAATCTGCTTTTGATGGAATAGCGGGAGCAGATCCCAGGTCGAAGAAGACGAAGAGTTCATCCCCTGATACAGATGTTCAGTCAAATAGAACAGGGAATAGGGATGAGCTGCGTAATGGTGTGGTTTGGGCGGAGATTCTAGGACCTCCGCGTGCTCGCCAGCCGCATTCCTCCCGAAGATCGTAATTTTCGGTCAAGTAAACAATTAAGCCTTAGCTTTCTTATCTTAACGATAGGAAAGCTGAGGCTTTTTTTATGTTTTTTATACTTGAAAGGTGCTCCTTTATGAGTTCTTCTCATAAACAAAAGCGTTGCCGCATAAGGTGTACAGAAGGCAGGAAGGGGGAGCGTCTACTTATGACCCGTATTGGCCGCAGGCTGCGGGGATGGACAAACGGGGTGTTGGATTTACCACAGGACTTACTACAGGAAATGCCCCGGATCACCCTGATCGGCAATAAGGAACTGTATATCGAGAATCATCGCGGCGTGCTGCATTTTTCCTCAGGCCAGCTTAAGCTCGCGTTAGCTAAAGGATCGCTTGAAATCACAGGCGAGGATCTTGTCATTCGCAATATTCTTGGTCAGGAGCTGGCAGTAGAAGGCATTATCGGAGAGATCAGATATAAAGAAAGCGAGGGGAAATCATGAAGGAACCACCTCTTTCATCACTGCGGGGATTCGTTACACTGCATGTGACGGGGCCTCAGGTGGAGAGATTCATTAATGTCATTTCTGAAGCAGGTATAGTGATTTGGGATGTGAGGCCCGCTGAGGGCGGCGCTTCCCTTAAGCTGCTTCTGAATGATTTTTATGTCCTCCGTCCAATTTTAAAGAAGACAGGCTGTCGGATGCATGTTACAGGAAGAAGCGGACTGCCTTTTTTGATGGCGCGGCTTTGGAAACGTAAATTTTTTGGCATGGGAATATTGATATTCGGGATTATGCTCTTTATGTTATCTACGATGGTATGGAGCATTAGAGTCGAGGGGAATGAAAAAATTGCCTCCGAGGATATATTGGCAGCTGCTCGCCAGGAGGGGGTGTATCCTTTTCAATGGATATGGCGTCTGGATGAGCCGGACAAGCTCTCTAAGGGGCTCCTGGCCCAATTACCCGGCGTTTCATGGATAGGGGTGCAGCGGACGGGGACGAGCATTAAAATTCAGGTGGTAGAATCTAAACAGCCGGATATCAAACCTCTGCTTAGTCAGCGGCATTTGATTAGCAGAACAGATGCGGTGGTAACTGAAATATATGCGGAGCAGGGCAGACCGGTTGTGGCGCGTAACTCACGGGTTAAAAAAGGGGATATCCTGATCTCGGGTGCTTTAGGCGACGAAGAGAATGTACAGTACGTGGTGGCTAAAGGTGAGGTTAAGGGTCTAGTGTGGCATGAATACAATATAGAGGTGCCTCTTACAACAACAAATAGCTCATATACAGGGGAGCGTAAGGACCGAACCTATCTGGTGCTTGGTAAATGGGCTATCCAGCTATGGGGTTATGGCGATTCTCCTTTTGAGAAATCACGAACACTTACTGAGCATGATCCGCTGTCCTGGCGGTCCATTAAGCTGCCGCTGGGCCTAATGACTGAGAAAGAAATGGAGATTAGTGAAACAAGTGAGACATTAACTCCAGAGGCTGGATTTGAAAAGGGAATAGAGCGAGCGAAGAATGATATTTTGGCGCGTTATGGCGTTGATAGCGTCATCAAAAGTCAAAAAGTTTTGCATGAGAAGAAAGAGAATGGTAAAGTTTATATGAAAGTGATCTTTGAAGTAGAAGAAAAAATTTCCGAAGAACTGCCAATAGTAAACAATTGAGGAGAATGAGGCTACTTGTCAGAACAGACTGCAAGCATTCGTATTACTTTGCAAAATGCGGGAGAAGCGCAATCGCTGTTCGGCCCGCAAGATGGATTTCTAAAAATCATCGAGAGTGAAATTCCTGCTATTATTGATTCCCGTGAAGCAGAGTTAACGATACGTGGTGCGGAGCGGGAAGTAGACATGCTGGGACAATTGTTTAATGTGTTGCTGTCCCTCATTCGGAGCGGTTACATACTTACTGAACGTGATGTGCAGTACGCTGTGGAGCTGGCGAAAGACTTTCGAGTCGATCAATTGCTCGATTTGTTCAAGGGAGAAATTACAACAACTTTTCGTGGAAAGCCTATCCGTGTCAAAACGATTGGCCAGAAGCATTATGTGACAACGATCAAGAAGCGTGATATTGTATTCGGAATCGGTCCTGCAGGAACGGGTAAGACCTACTTGGCGGTAGTGCTTGCAGTTACGGCACTAAAAGAAGGTTCTGTTAAGCGTATCATTCTTACGCGCCCAGCAGTAGAAGCAGGAGAGAGTCTAGGGTTCCTCCCAGGGGATTTGCAAGAAAAGGTAGATCCATACCTCCGTCCGTTATATGATGCCTTATACGACGTTATGGGGCCCGATCAGGTGGCTAAGGCACTTGAACGGGGATTGATTGAAATTGCTCCGCTCGCTTATATGCGTGGTCGTACGCTGGATGATTCATTTATTATTTTGGATGAAGCCCAGAATACAACGCCTGAGCAAATGAAAATGTTTTTAACTCGACTCGGCTTCGGCTCCAAAATGGTGATTACGGGTGACGTTACCCAGATTGACCTGCCTCGCGGCAAGAAATCCGGTTTGATTGAGGCTAAAGCGATTTTATCCGGCATAGAAGAACTCGGTTTTGTTTATTTTGCGGAGCAGGATGTAGTACGGCATTCCCTGGTGCAGAAAATTATCGTTGCCTATGACCGCTCTGCCGAAAACCTCCAATAAAGGGGATTGTCTTCATGGCTTCAAAGCAACCATCTAAATTAAGCGGATTTGTATATACGAACAACGGATGGAAGTATAGCGCGGCGACACGCTATGCTCTTTTCCTGTTACTCGGACTTGTGTTCTACTTCAGTCTGTCGCCCGATCTACTACCTAAGCGGTACGATATTAAAGAGAATACGCTCAGCGCGAAGGAGATAACAGCGCCTAAGCAAATTTTGGACAAGAAGGCAACACTAAAGGCGGCGGAAGAAGCGGCCGAAGGTGTATCTCCAAAGTATAAAATCATCCCGATGAGGGCCGATAATCTTGTGACATCGCTGCTGGACCGGATTGATCGCCTGAATCAGGATGATTTGATTTCGCAAAGCGATAAGACTGAGATTTATCGTGATGAGATCCCGCAGAGAGCCAATGATTTTATTTTGAATTTCATAGCCTCAAATCGGGGTGGAGGCACTTATTCCGATCATCTTTTGGAGGAAATGCAATCTGTCATAAAAGAGCAGACCTATGTCATTCCAGATGAAACTTACATTAAGATTCCGCGACTGACCTCTCAGGACATTATCGAAATGAAGCCTGTTGCTCGTGATATTGTGACTAGGCTGATGAACGATCAGATCACAGATGCCCAGACTGCGCGCGCCAAAGTGGCGGAGCAGGTCAGTATCAGTTCTCTGAGTCAGCGTACGGCACGTGAGGTTGTGCAAGAGTTAGTCCGACTCGTTATTACAAGCAATAAGTTCTATGACGAAGATGCAACGAAGGAAGCGAAAGTACAGGCTCGTGAGAACACACCTGATGTGTTTATTGAGCAAGGGGAGGTTCTTGTCGCTAAAGGGCAAAAAATCACCCCTGAGCTGTACGCCCTATTGGATGAGAATGGCCTGCTAAGCAATGAGGTCAACTATTGGCCTCAGGTTGGATTGCTATTACTTGCTACCATGCTATCTGCGGGTCTGATGGTGTTTATCCGTTACTCTGGCGGAACTGCGGGCTTCAAGTATAATAATTCCCAGTTATTAATGCTGGTGCTTGTGTTTGTTATTACGATCATCTCCATGCGGTTGACCGCAATTTTGCAGACGGATGTCCATTCCTATCTCGGGTATCTGGCTCCAGTAGCCATTGGTGCTATGCTGATTACCATGCTTCTGGATATGACATTAGCGTATTTCTGTTCTATTCTGATCAGTATACTCGCCAGTATCATTTTGAATGTTCAGCAGAATTCGGTGTTTGATTTTACCTTTGGCTTCTTTTCAATTGTTGTTTGTTATGTAGCTATTTTTGCCACTCATCGTGCAGGCCAGCGTTCCACATTATTAAAAGGCGGGATTATGGTATCCCTTTTTGGCTGTGTGACCGTCTTTATGCTGACCCTCTTAGCTGGTGGTGAATGGAAAGATGTAAGCACGCTGTATGCCGTTGGTTTTGCTTTTGCGAGTGGGCTTTTGACTGCAGTGCTTGTGATTGGTCTGATGCCTTTCTTTGAAGCTACCTTTGGTATTCTATCTGCCCTGAAGCTGGTAGAGTTGTCTAATCCGAACCATCCCTTATTGCGCAAGCTTCTTACGGAAACACCAGGAACCTATCACCATAGCGTAATGGTAGGTAACTTGTCAGAAGCGGCCGCAGAAGCGATTGGAGCAGATGGTCTATTGTGCCGGGTAGGATCGTATTATCATGATATTGGTAAAACAAAACGTCCGTTTTATTTTATTGAAAATCAGAATAATATGGAAAACCCACATGATTCTATTGAACCGAAGCTTAGTAAATCTATCATTGTAGCTCACGCCCGCGATGGGGTGGAGATGCAACGAGAATATAAGCTGCCCAAACCGATTCGTGATATTGCTGAGCAGCATCATGGGACGACGTTCCTGCATTATTTTTACCATAAAGCCCTGAAGCTGGCGGAAGAAAAAGGTGTAGAGCCTGATTTTACCGAGGAAGATTTCCGTTATCCTGGCCCGAAAGCCCAGTCGAAGGAATCGGCTGTTGTAGGAATTGCCGACAGTGTTGAAGCTGCGGTGCGATCCTTGCGCAAACCAACCGTCCTTCAGGTGGAAACGATGATTGAGAAAATTATTAAAAGTCGACTGGATGATCATCAGTTTGACGAATGTGATTTAACGATTAAAGAATTGGACATTATTGCACGGACGCTGAAAGAAACGGTCATGGGGATTTTCCATTCACGGATCGAATACCCAGAAGATGTGCGTAAGCCGAAAAAAGAGGAAGGGGCAGCTAACCCATGAGTTTGGAGATCGTTTGGGATAACGAGCAAGAAGAATACGAGATAAAGGACGATCTCATAGCACTGCTGGAGAGCATTTTGCAAAAAGCAGGTGAAGCGGAAGGGATTGATCAGGGAGAGGTTGCGCTTACTTTTGTCGATAACACTCGTATTCATGAGTTGAACTTGGAATACCGGGGAATTGACCGTCCGACGGACGTACTTTCTTTTGCGATGAATGAAAGCGGAGAGGACGAGCTGGACATTATATACGAAGTAGAAGAAGGCGAAGCGCTGGAAGATGTTCCGGATGTACTGGGAGATATCATCATTTCCGTAACTCGTGCTCAGGAGCAAGCGCAGGAATATGGTCATTCGCTGGAGCGTGAGCTTGGTTTCCTCTTTGTGCACGGATTTCTGCATTTGTTAGGATATGATCATCAGGATGAAGCTTCAGAGGCTGAAATGATGTCTAAACAAGAGAAAGTACTAGCTCAGGTTGGGTTGACTCGCTAATGGTGAAGAACACGGCGGTAGGACATAAGAAGTTCTGGCACTCTTTTCGGTTTGCATCGCAAGGTATCGTGTCGGCATTCAAATCCGAGCTTAACATGAAGGTGCATTGCTGTTTGGCTGTGGTTGTACTTGTTGCCGCTGCCGTGTTCAGACTTCCGCTGGCCAGTTGGATGTTGCTGCTCTTCTCCATCACGCTTGTCTTAACCGCCGAGTTGCTCAATACAGCAATTGAAGCGACGGTAGACTTGATCTCGCCGGAGATTCACCCACTGGCTAAGAGAGCAAAAGATACCGCCGCAGGAGCTGTGCTTCTTACGGCGGTGTTTGCTGTCTTAGTCGGGGTCTATGTTTTTTACCACCCGGTGATGGACTGGATTACCGGACTTATGTCATAATCAGGTTACAATTCAGGGGAGAGGCGGACCCGCGTTTTGCGATTCCGCCTCTTTGGTTACTGGATGTTTAGGAAGCAAGTTTTGTACGAAGAAAATTCAATGAAGTATTGCTAACAAAACAAAGTGGATGCTTTCGAAGCAAGTTTTGTACGAAGTGATTCCACGATGTAGCGCTAACAAAACTTTAGGAGGACCCAAATATGGATTCCGCTCTTCTTATGCAAGAAGCGATTAAAGCACGTGCTAAGGCATATATTCCTTACTCCCGATTCGGAGTTGGAGCCGCCCTTCTTGATCAGGATGGTCATATTCATCACGGATGTAATGTAGAAAATGCTGCTTTTGGCCCAACCAATTGTGCAGAGCGCACCGCGTTATTCCGTGCCATCGCTGACGGTCATGCTATCGGTTCTTTCAAGGCAATTGCCGTTGTTGCCGATTCCGATGGCCCCGTATCTCCTTGTGGTGTATGCCGCCAAGTTCTAATTGAGTTGTGTTCACCCGACATGAAGGTTATCCTTGGAAACATGAAGGGCGATATTGTTGAAACGACGGTGGGAGAATTACTTCCCGGCGCTTTTGGTCCCGTAGATCTGAAGCAAGGACAAGCTCCAGAGTAAAATGAGAGTTTGATTTAATGCCTATTTAAAGGAAAATCAGGTATAGTTAGACGAAGGTTGCTACTTTAATTGCACAATGTACAGTTAAATGCTACTCTTTCGCACAAAAATGAATTTAGTTGCAGATAGTGCAATTAAATTTATGATATAGTCCATATTTGGCTCTTAAGACAGGATTTAATTGCACAGAATACAACTAAAACACCAAAAGCATAACTCAAACTCAAATTAGTTGTACAAATACAATTAAAAGTGTGCGCTAACAATCAAGTTAGGCTAAAATCGTGCAAATTATGTGTTGTTAGAGTAACATTACGAGGTAAGCGCCGCGGCGAAGCCGCTAGCGATTCTTTGCACATCGTAACTTGAAACCCTGCCTGTAAGCTGCATCTCAGTAATCTTTATCCAAGGTGAGCTTAATGCGAACCGTGTGAATAAGCGATAGTGAAGCGTGTCCCCGATAGGGGACGAAAGCGCTCATGCACGACCGTTTCTAATCCCGCCGAACGTTGCAGGTACGCCTATTTCCGGGTGTCCAGAGGGCCGGGGCCCTTGGGGTCCCCCTTGGCTAAGGGGGATTTAGGGGGATCGAAAAAGATCTTGGAAGATTTTTGAACATGAATTTAGAAGGAAAGTATGGAAGGAAGATAATATGAAATTCAAATCAGGCTTTGTCGCAATTATCGGCAGACCGAACGTAGGCAAATCGACACTCATGAACCAGGTTATTGGACAGAAGATTGCAATCATGTCGGATAAGCCACAGACCACTAGAAACAAAATCCATGGGGTCTATACAACGAATAATTCGCAAATCGTGTTCCTGGATACACCAGGTATTCATAAAAGACAGTCCAAGCTAGGCGACTACATGAACCAAACTGCAATGAGCACGCTGGGTGAAGTTGAGGCTGTGCTGTTCCTTGTGGATGCTGCAGATGGTTTGGGCGGTGGAGACCGATACATTGCTGAGCAATTAAACGGACTTAAGACGCCAGTTATTCTTGTACTCAACAAGATCGATAAAATAGAGCCGGAAGCATTGCTCCCACTTATGGCTCAGTACAACAAGCTGCATAACTTTGCTGAAATCATTCCAATTTCTGCTAAGATGGGTAGCAATGTTAACACGCTGTTAGAGCAAGTCGCTAAGTATTTACCAGAAGGTCCGCAATACTACCCGGAAGATCAAATTACGGATCACCCTGAGCAATTTGTGTGCGCAGAACTAATTCGTGAGAAGATTCTGCATTTGACGCGCGAAGAAGTACCGCATTCCATTGCTGTGGCTATCGAAGATATGAGGGTTGAGCCGAATGGTGTGGTGCATGTGTCTGCCGTTATTTTTGTTGAACGTGATTCTCAGAAGGGGATCATTATCGGTAAGCAAGGTGCGCTGCTGAAAGAGGTTGGCAGACGCGCTCGGACAGACATTGAGAACCTTTTGGGTTCGAAGATTTTTCTGGAGCTATGGGTAAAAGTGAAAAAAGACTGGCGTAATCAGGACCGCGTTCTGCGGGATTTGGGCTTCCATAAAGACCTTTAAGATCTTTATCCGTCATTCCTCGTTTGGCAGGAATTGCAAGGATAGAACCTGGCTCATCGCACATCCTAATTCTTGAAGAGACATCGTCTTTCCCAAGAAAGGATGAATACGAATGCGAAACTTTTCGTGGAAGTATTTTGCAATGACAGGAGACGTCGATGCTTACCTGCTATACAAGGAAGCTGGCTATCCACTTGAAGACAGTGGATTACAGCTAGTGGAAGAAGAGAAGGTCTGTGATGAAGAAGCGCAATAAGGACTGGTTGCTTGCCGAATGGTTGGGGGAAGAGGCATGCTACACAGGGTGGAAGGGATCGTCATCCGCAGCATGGACTACGGCGAGGGGAACGCAATTATTACGCTTTGCACCGAGAACGCCGGGAAAGTAGGAGTTCTGGTACGAGGTGCTAAGAAGGTTAAGAGCCGCCATGCTGCCCTGATCCAGCTGTTCACCGTCGGGGAATTTGTTTTTTTTAGAAATAACGGAGGTCTTGGGACGCTGAATTCCGGCGAGATCACGAAGTCTCACCATCCTCTGCGTGAGGATTTGATTAAAGCAGCATATGCATCATACGCTTGTGAACTGCTTGATAAAGTCCTGCATGATGAGGAGACGGGGAGCTTCTGGTTTCGCCAGCTTACGGCCTGCTTGAATGCACTTGAAGAAGATAAGGAACCTGGAGTTATCATAAATGTTTATGAAATGAAAATTTTGCAAGCAGCCGGTTATGGTCCAGAGTTCGACACCTGTGTGATATGTGGAGCTGAAAAGCCTGATGAACAACTGCTGATAAGCCCTCGCCTTGGTGGAGCACTCTGCCGCAGCTGTAAACATAATGATCCTCCAGCAATGGAGGTCTCTGCTCGTGCGTTGAAATTACTACGCTTATTCGCCAGACTTGATCTAACTAGATTAGGGAATGTGGATGTCAAAGAAAGCAGCCGTGATGAGCTAAAAAAAATTATGCGTGCCTTTATGGATGTGCAGCTTGGATTAAAGCTAAAATCACAGAATTTCCTGGATCAGCTCGACAAGTACAAGATTTGACGAAATCTGATTTTTCCGTTACTATAGGAACAGTTTAATTATAAGATTATCGCCGTTTTGCTCCACTTCGGGAGAACGTGCATTGATCGGGAAAGTAATGAGCGATATTGTCGCGATTCAGCGAGCTGGGGGTAGTGAGAGCCTGGCGGGACAATGTTCATGAACATGGCACCCGGGAGTACGGATACGGCGAATGAAAGTGGATTTCGTTCTTGTCTTTAGCAAGTGATATTGCTGAATCAAGGGTTGGAATCAAGTAGGGTGGAACCGCGGGAGAATAAGTTAAGCTCTCGTCCCTATGTCTGTTAATCAGGCATGGGGGCGGGGGTTTTTTGTTGCTGTCAGGAGCGAAAAATGCCGCCTCCATGGTAAGAAGTTTTAAGCAAGATGAACTAAAAAACTTGTAAAGCGAAGGAGACGGTATTATGAACTTTCAGCAGATGATTTTGACGCTGCAGCAGTTCTGGGCTGAACAGAACTGTATTATCGTACAGCCTTATGACACTGAAAAAGGCGCCGGCACGATGAACCCTATGACATTTTTACGCTCACTAGGTCCTGAACCATGGAGAGTTGCGTACGTAGAGCCTTCACGTCGCCCATCCGATGGACGTTATGGGGAGAATCCGAACCGTCTGTATCAGCATCATCAATTTCAAGTCATTATCAAACCATCGCCTGATAACATTCAAGAGATTTACTTGGATAGTTTGAAAGCACTCGGCATTGATCCGCTCTTGCATGATATCCGTTTTGTTGAGGATAACTGGGAGAACCCTTCGCTGGGTTGTGCAGGCCTAGGATGGGAAGTATGGCTAGATGGTATGGAAATCACTCAGTTTACGTACTTCCAACAGGTCGGTGGAATTGAGGCCAATCCAGTTGCCGTAGAAATTACTTACGGAATGGAGCGGCTAGCATCCTACATTCAAGATAAAGAAAATGTATTTGATCTTGAATGGGTTAGCGGCATGACTTATGGTGATGTTTTTCATCAACCGGAGTTTGAGCATTCTACTTACACCTTTGAAGTATCTGATGTAAAAATGCTATTTTCACTGTTCAACATGTACGAAGAAGAAGCGCGTAGAGCGATGGAGCAGCATCTTGTGTTCCCTGCCTATGATTACGTGTTGAAATGCTCACATAGCTTTAATCTGCTGGATGCACGTGGAGCCATCAGTGTTACTGAACGGACTGGATTTATTACCCGAGTGCGTAATCTTGCCCGCTCTGTAGCGGCAACATATCTTGAGGAACGCGAGAAGCTTGGCTTCCCGCTGCTGAAGAAAGAAGGTGCTGACCGTGTCTAAAGATATCCTGTTTGAGATCGGTCTGGAGGAAATTCCTGCACGTTTTATCCGCGCTGCGATGGAACAGCTGCAAGATAGAACATCCAAGTGGTTGGATTCTGCACGGATTACCCATGCTGGAGTTACTGCTTATGCAACGCCACGTCGTCTCGCTGTTTTTGTTAAGGATGCGGCTGAGAAGCAAGAGGATATCAGCGAAGAAGTCAAAGGACCATCACGCAAAATCGCACTGGATGCAAACGGGGACTGGAGCAAAGCTGCTTTAGGGTTTGCCCGTAGTCAGGGTGTATCTCCGGAGCAATTTACGTTCAAAGAGCTTGCTGGAGTTGAGTATATCTATGCTACTAGAAATAGTGCTGGGGTAGAGACAGCTTCGTTGCTTTCTGAAGGTCTTTTAGGGATCGTAAATACGATGACTTTTCCGAAAAACATGCGTTGGGGAGCTTACGATTTTAAATTCGTGCGTCCGATCCGCTGGTTAGTTGCTCTTTTCGGGAAAGATATTATTGATTTGGAAATTACGGATGTAAAAGCGGGTAATGTGAGCCGTGGACATCGTTTTCTGGGTACAGAGACTGTAATTTCGGAGCCTGCACAATATGTTGAGATCATGCGTGCGCAGCATGTTCTTGTAGACGTGAAGGAACGGGAAGAATTGATCCTGAAACAAATCAATCAATTGGCTGAAGAAAAAAGCTGGACGATTGCGATCAAAGAGGATCTTTTGGAGGAAGTACTGTTCCTAGTTGAAACACCAACCGTGTTGTTCGGAACCTTCGACCCATCTTTCTTGAACATTCCACAGGATGTGTTGATTACTTCGATGCGTGAGCATCAGCGGTATTTCCCGGTATTTGATGCAGCGGGCAAACTTCTGCCTTTCTTCGTAACGGTGCGTAACGGGAATGCAGTATCTTTGGATGTTATTGCTAAGGGTAATGAGAAGGTACTCCGTGCTCGTCTATCAGATGCCAAATTCTTCTATCAAGAAGATCAAAAGATGAAGATTGATGATGCACTAGCCAAATTGGAGAATATCGTCTACCATGAAGAGCTTGGCAGTGTTGGAGATAAAGTGCGTCGTATTCGCCAAATCTCCGATCGTCTTGCTGTAAAGTTGGGATTGTCTGATATAACCCTTTCTGAAGTAAGTCGGACTGCTGATATTTGCAAATTCGACCTTGTGACTCAAATGGTTTATGAATTCCCAGAACTTCAAGGCACCATGGGTGAAGATTATGCACGCAAAGCAGGAGAACCTGAAACTGTGGCAAAAGCAATCTTTGAGCATTATCAGCCAAGGTTCGCGGGTGATGCAGTACCATCGACAGATGCCGGTTCAGTTGTCAGCATTGCGGACAAGATCGATACGATTGTAGGTTGCTTCTCTATCGGTATTATCCCAACAGGCTCACAGGATCCTTACGCACTGCGTCGCCAGGCTGCAGGGATTGTTCAAATCGTGCTGGAGCATAAATTGCCGATTACGCTGCGCGAGATTTTTGAAGCAGCGATTGAAATTCATAAAAATTCAGGGAATTCGAAACATTCTGACGATGAACTACGTATAAACCTGTACGAGTTCTTCGGTCTGCGTGTTAAACGACTTTTATCCGACAATGTACGCTATGATGTTGTGGACGCTGTTACAGCAGCTGGCTTTGACAACGTGGTAGATGTTGTGGGCAGAAGCCGTGCGCTTATGGGTGCTGTGTTAGACCAAGCAGACTTTAAAATTACAGTAGATTCACTCACTCGTGTCAGTAATTTGGCAGCTAAAGCAACCAGCGAAGTGATTGATCCTTCTTTACTTAAAGAAGATGCTGAGCTGAAGCTGTACAAGACATGGCAGGAATTACACACACCGTATCTTGAAGCGATGTCCGCGAATAATGCCGAAGAAGCACTCCGTATTCTCTCGGGTCTAAAAGATGCTGTTACAGCATTTTTCGATTCCGTTATGGTTATGGCAGAGGATGAGCAGGTACGTGCTAACCGTTTAGCTTTGCTAGCTGGTATTGATGCTGACTCCAAGGCGTTTGCTGATTTTGGCAAGCTCGTTTGGTAAACGACTGAGCACCGGAGTTCCCGGCTGAATTCAAGATTCGACATTTGATCAAAGGACAGCTTTTTGAACAACATCTATAAGAAAAGTTTGTGTCTTATGGTATAGAATGTTGGTTTGGGGTATAAATATACGGAACGGTGCCAATGCGTCATTTGACATCCGTTCCGTATTTATGCATAGAAAGAAGGATTTCTTGCGGTAAGGGCGTATATATATTACACGGGAAATTGGTGATGATCATGGAGAAGAAGTCCCGGTCTAGAACTATAGTCGTGGATGGGGATGCTTGTCCGGTCAAAAAAGAGATAGCTGAAGTTGGTCGCGCCTTTGGTGTGCCGGTACTGATGGTATCTTCTTATGACCATGCACTGAAAGCTGAAGAGGGTGTAACGGTTGTGCAGGTGGACCGGGGAGATCAGAGCGCCGATCTATATATTGCCAATCATATTTCTGCAGGAGATGTGGTATTGACTGGGGACTATGGTCTTGCAGCACTTGCACTCGGGAAACGTTGCAGTGTTCTTTCTTTTCGTGGCCAGGAATATGACGATTCCAAAATGGATTTTATGTTGGAAGGCAGGCATGCCAGGGCCGTGGAACGAAGACGGGGACATTATTCTAAGGGTCCAAAACCTATAACGGCAGAAGAAAAAATATATTTTCAACATAAAATGACAAAACTTTTAATACTTTTGCAGGAGAATGTGGAGCAATAGCGAATTATATTTATTTGTTAAGAATTGAAGGTGGTTGAAGTGGCTAGCGGACACGGGAATATTCCGGAAGAAGTTATCGAAAGCGTGCTTGCACGTCATGATATTGTCGATACAGTCGGTAAGGTAGTCCATTTGTCCAAGCAGGGGAAATATTTATGGGGCCTCTGCCCGTTCCATTCGGAGAAAACCCCTTCCTTTACAGTTACCCCCGACCGGGGAGTATTTCATTGCTTTGGCTGCGGCATGGGTGGAAATGCCATCAAATTTAGGATGGAAATCGAAGGATTAACCTTCCCCGAAGCCGTCAAAATAATGGCTGAAGAAAGTGATATTCCCGTTCCTGAAGGTAAGGGAGGCCTAATGTCTCCTCCTGATCCGGAACGCGATCGGTTGATTCAAGCTTATGAATGGTCTGCAAAGTTTTATCATTACTTGCTGAAGAATACGGAACACGGCAAAGCCGCAATGGAGTATTTAAGAGCCCGGAACTTCAGCGATAAAATGATTGACCAGTTTCAGATCGGATATGCTCCGGACCGCTGGGATACTTTGCTACAATTTTTGGAGAAACGGAATTTTGACCTTGCTGAGATGGAGAAAGGTGGACTCTTGTCTGCCCGAGGTGAGGGTAAAGGCTATATAGACCGTTTCCGTGGTCGGATTATTTTTCCGATTGCGAACCGCACAGGCAAGGTGATTGCGTTTGCCGGAAGAATTTTTGGTGAAGGACAACCCAAGTATCTTAATTCTCCAGAGAGTAGATTGTTTAACAAAAGCCGGATTTTATACAATTTGCACCAGTCCAAAGCATCCATCCGCAAAACGCGGCAAATCGTCCTCTTTGAAGGATACGGAGATGTCATTTCGGCCTGGGAAGCAGGTGTGCATAACGGTGTAGCAACAATGGGAACATCTTTAACTGAAAGTCATGTAGCACTGATGAAGAGTCTGGCCGATGAAATTGTACTGTCTTATGACGGTGACCGGGCAGGACAAGCAGCTGCTATGAAGTCCATTCCAATGCTTGAAGGCAGTGGCTTGCGTGTAAAGATCGCCTTACTGCCAAGCGGGCTCGATCCAGATGAATTCATCTCAATGCATGGTGGAGAAAGGTTTATGGATCAAGTTATTGATTCAGCGGTTTCATCCATAAAATTTAAGCTTATATATCTGAAAAAAAACCATATACTCCTAGAGGAAGATGGCAAAATTGCCTACGTCAAAGAAGCTTTGGAGGTCATTGCTTCGTTACATTCCTCGACAGAGAGAGAGGTTTACCTAAGGGAAATCGCTTCTGAGCTGGAACTTTCATATGATAGTTTGAAGCAGGATTGTAATTTACTTAGGGCATCGATGCAAAAAAACATCCCTGAAGGGGATAATAACGACAAAAGGTGGAATAATGGTAGGCATAAAAAAGGGCAAGTGCAGACACCAACTTTGCTGCCCGCTTATCATGTCGCGGAACGGCGTCTACTGTCCTTTATGATTCAGGACCCGGAAGCTGCCACGTATGTGGGCGAACGCCTCGGAGAAGATTTCAACATCGATGATCATGCGGCAATTGCCGCTTATCTATATGCCTATTACGCGCAAGGCAAACCACCCGGCATTAGTCGGTTTCTATCATCGCTTCAGGATGATCGTCTAGAGAAAACTGCTACATCAATTTCCATGATGGATACACCTCCAGACTGGAATATGCAGGTGCTGGATGATTGTATCCGTGAAGTACGGAAATACCCACTGCAGCGCAAGATGGATCAAAAGCGTGAAGAGATGATTCAGGCGGAAAAGTCAGGTGACTTTTTGCGTGCAGCACAAATAGCAAGTGAGATTATAGCCCTAGAGAGACAATGAAATGTTGACAGGATGTACCTAGGGAGGAGGGAGTCGAATTATGGCGAACGATCAGCATACTGAATTGGAAGCAGAATTTACTTTGGATCAGGTTAAGGATCAGCTTATTGAGCAAGGCAAGAAAAGATCATCATTGCTATACAAAGATATTATGGAGAAATTATCGCCGTTTGATCAAGACCCCGAGCAAATGGAGGAGTTCTATGAACAACTCAGTGATTTGGGGATTGAAGTTGTAAACGAGAACGATGAGGAGGTTAACAGCCTCCGGCCAAATGAGGACAATGAAGACAAAGAGGGCGATGAGTTCAGCTTTGATGATGATTTGTCACTGCCGCCAGGGATTAAGATTAATGACCCTGTCCGTATGTATCTAAAAGAAATTGGACGCGTTCCGCTGTTGTCGGCTGACGATGAAGTAGAGCTTGCTATGCGTATTAAGAATGGTGACGAGGAAGCCAAACGTCGTCTCGCTGAAGCGAACCTACGTCTTGTAGTAAGTATTGCTAAACGTTATGTTGGACGCGGTATGCTGTTCCTTGATTTGATTCAGGAAGGTAATATG
Source organism: Paenibacillus sp. FSL R5-0475 (assembly GCF_038004585.1). Lineage (NCBI taxonomy): Bacteria > Bacillati > Bacillota > Bacilli > Caryophanales > Paenibacillaceae > Paenibacillus > Paenibacillus sp. FSL R5-0475. Next base: position 3,911,978 of record NZ_JBBORK010000001.1, on the reverse strand, counting down.
GGTCTGATCAAAGCGGTAGAGAAATTTGACCATAACAAAGGGTTCAAATTTAGTACGTATGCAACTTGGTGGATTCGTCAGGCCATTACCCGCGCGATTGCGGATCAGGCACGTACGATTCGTATTCCTGTACACATGGTTGAGACGATCAACAAGCTGATTCGTGTCTCTCGTCAATTGCTGCAAGAACTGGGACGTGAACCTTCGCCAGAGGAAATTGCGGCTGAGATGGAGCTGACGGTTGAGAAAGTTAGAGAAATCATGAAAATTGCCCAAGAACCAGTATCGCTCGAAACACCGATCGGTGAAGAAGACGATTCACATCTGGGAGATTTCATTGAGGATCAGGAAGCCTTGGCTCCTGCGGATGCAGCAGCTTATGAACTGCTGAAGGAACAGCTGGAGGATGTACTGGACACGCTCACGGAGCGTGAAGAGAATGTACTTCGTCTGCGTTTTGGCCTAGATGATGGCCGGACGAGAACACTTGAAGAAGTGGGCAAAGTGTTCGGTGTTACCCGCGAACGGATTCGCCAGATTGAAGCTAAAGCATTACGTAAGCTTCGTCACCCTAGCCGCAGTAAACGGCTTAAGGATTTCCTTGAATAGTATTTCATGAACTGGACCTTCTGCTGCTCAGTAGCAGGAGGTTCTTTTATTTGAATTACGACCCTAAAAGTGCTGACCTTGTGTATCTGGAAAGAAGGATGAGCCAGTGAATTTGGAAAAACGCGAAATTATTATAAAAGAGATACAGTATTGGAGAAATAACAAATTGCTGCCAGAGCAATATTGTGACTTCTTAACCAACCTGTATGATGATGAAGCTGCGGCGAAGGATAACAATCCGATTTCGCTGAAGAATCTACAGCAGGGAAACATCAAAATTTGGCTGTTTGGTTTTGGAATTATTTCCTTGATTTTCTTGATTAGTCTTTATTTTAGCGTTTTTCCCTGGCCTTTGCAACTTGCAACAGCACTATCCGTATTAATTATTTGTTATGGATACTCAGCGGTTTACAGGAACCGAAATCATGTTATTAGTCTTATCCTGGCGGGGCTGGGCAGTGTGTTATTGCTTGGTTTTGGGCTATGGCTGATTGCTTTGCATGATCTTGATCCTCAGCTCTGGAGACCGATTCTGATTGGGGCTTGTGGCTTGTTATGGTGCATTCTGGGATTTGTGCTCCGTATAGGCTTGCTGCAGTATTGCGGTTATGCTTTTTGGGCCTTATTATATGCGGGATTCTTCGGTGGAAAACGCCCTGAGGCTTCGATGCTAGAGCTTGAGCTCTTATGGCTTCCACTCTGTGTAATGATGGTGTGGCTGAGCTGGCTATTACATCACAAAGTTAAAGGCGTTGCCAGTGTTTTTTTTGCAGTGGGAGTATCACTATGGATGATGCCGGAACTCGATGCTCTTTTATTGAGGCAGGATTATCCACAGTGGATTTCGTTTATGCTAATTTTAAAAATTGCGGTAGGCTTGGCCCTGCTGTTCTTGTTTCGAAAAAAATGGATAACGTGGGTGGCAACATGAACAATGTGAAATTATCAGATCGACTTCAGCAATTGCTGGAACAAATTCCGCAAGGAAGCAGGTTGGCAGACATCGGCTCTGATCATGCTCTGCTTCCTGTGGCTGCTGTAGAAAGCGGTAAGGCTGTATTCGCAGTAGCAGGTGAGGTAAACCCGGGTCCCTTTGATGCTGCTTGTAAGGGCGTTGCAGAGGCCGGATTAGGGAAGATAATCTCGGTGCGTCGAGGAGATGGCCTTGAGGTACTGGAACCTGGTGAAGTTAATTGTATCACGATCGCTGGCATGGGAGGGGCTTTAATTGCCTCGATTTTAGACCGTGGTCAGAGTCAAGGCAAGCTTAAGGATGTTACAACACTGGTACTTCAACCGAATGTGGGCGAGGATATTTTGCGCCGCTGGCTGTTAAATAATGAATGGGTTCTTACCGCTGAAAGTATTCTGGAAGAAGACGGCAAGTTATATGAAGTATTAACAGCTGTACCAGAGGATGCAGGTGCCGGAATTACAAATGCCAATGTATATCGAGAGATAACGTTAGGCGATTCCGCTATGGTTCGTGGTCAGGAGACCTTGCTACAGATGGGACCTTTTCTGATTCAAGCACCGAATGAAGTGTTTTTTGCCAAATGGCAGGGAGAGGTTCAAAAATTGGAAGGCATTCTTACTTCATTGTCACGTTCAGAACTCGAATCTGCGGAGAATAAACGAAAATTAATTCGAGAACAGATCAAGGAGATTACGGAGGTGCTGCAATGCTTGCCAAAGGACAAACAGTAATTCAATATATGGAGCAGCTGGCTCCAAAGCATTTAGCTGAAGATTGGGACAAAGTCGGTCTGCAACTAGGTTCCTTACAGAAAGAAATAACCAATGTACTGGTTGCACTGGATGTGAACGATGAAGTCGTTGAAGAGGCAATTCGTCTCGGCTGTAATCTAATCATTGCCCACCATGCGATTATTTTTCGTCCGCTGCAAGGGATTCAAACAGACACTCCAATGGGCCGAATGTATGAAAAATTGATTAAAAATGACATCGCGGTATACATCAGTCATACTAATCTGGATGTTACCGAAGGTGGAATGAACGATTGGATGGCGGAAGCTCTTGGTATAGAGAACGGAGTGCCTATTAAAGACATTCATTCCGAGCAATTGTCAAAGCTGGTTGTGTTTGTGCCGAAGGATCATCATCAGAAGGTACTGGATGCCATTTTGAATGCAGGAGCAGGGGCAATCGGCAACTATAGTCATTGCAGCTTCAATATCGAGGGATACGGGACTTTTATTCCGGGAGAAGGCACAGATCCTTATATCGGGGAAAAAGGGAAGCTGGAGCGTGCTGAGGAGATCCGTATTGAGACAATCGTGCCACACAATATCCGCAATAAAGTGGTACAGGCTATGCTCAAGGCTCATCCTTATGAAGAGGTTGCCTATGATTTGTACACGATGGATCTTAAAGGCCGCAGTTTAGGGCTTGGGCGGGTTGGAAAGCTCAAAGAGCCTACCACACTTGGGCAATTCGTTGAGACGGTAAAAAAAGGTCTGAAAGTTGACCATGTACGTGTTGTGGGTGATTTGGATCGTCCAATTCGTAAAGCGGCTGTTCTCGGCGGTTCGGGTGGAAAGTATTATAACAGTGCTATTTTCCGCGGTGCGGATGTGTTGGTTACGGGAGATCTTGATTACCATACAGCACAGGATGCCGTGCTCGCTGGGATCACTCTGATTGATCCAGGACATAATGCAGAGAAGATCATGAAAGAGAAAGTAGCAGAGTGGATGACTGGGAAACTGGTGGAGCATAAGTACGATACAGCTGTACATGCTTCGCAGGTGAATACGGAGCCATTTAAGTTCCTATAAAATTGCCATTTAATAATGCTTGTGCCAGACAGGTGATGTCTGTATAATATATAATGTTGTTCGGAAAGTTTGACAGACAATCGCCGGTGACGTGAAGACGTCACGGGAGGAAAGTCCGGGCTCCATAAGGCAGGATGCTGGATAACGTCCAGTCGGCGCGAGTCGAAGGATAGTGCCACAGAAATGGACCGCCGATGGCCGCCTTAGGGCGGCACAGGCAAGGATGGAACCGAGGTGTAAGAGACCCCGAGGAACGCTGGTGACTTCGTTCCTGGTAAACCCCATCTGGAGCAAGACCTAATGAGACGCAGCAGATTCCTTTATTGGAATAGGCAGCCTTAGCCTGAGGCGCGTCTAGGTTGGTCGCTGGAGCTGTGCAGTAATGTACGGCCTAGATAGATGATTGTCGCTTATGGTGGGAGGGTAGTTCCCGATTGAACCACGACGAGCACAGAACCCGGCTTACGGCAAACTTTCCTAACTGCAACGTTATGATAACAACAACAACCATACAAGCGGCGGCGTATCTCGGGAAACCGGATCACGTCGCTTTTTTATAAATATAAGAAAGTATAAGCTTCACGTTATACATTATCCTTATATTTCTCTCATAAATGCTTACCGTCCTTATAACGCTAAAGGTGTTTATGCTCGTGGCAAGAAGATATGTAGAAAGTGGGAAACGTGTAGCATGGGTAATTATCAGATTTGCGGGTTCTGCGGACATTTATATGAACGAAACAATAAGAGAATGTGCAATAGTTGTGATGAGATGTATCAGAGAATCAGGCAAATCGTAGAGACTTCACCCGACACGATGGTATTAAATATATCCCTTCAGACAGGGGTAAGTGTCAGCCGAATCATGTCTTTTGTTGAAAATGGATATTTTAGGATCAATAAAGATAGCATAGAAGTATTTAAGAAGTAAATTATTCTAAGCATGGCTGGAAAATAAAAAAAACCCGTCTTCCTGATCCGATAAAGGATGAAGAAGACGGGTTTTGTCATGCTCATGATCGAATGCCGGTCTGACTTTCCTGCCATTGTACCAACACTTTCTCCAGACGCTGAACAGCAACGGGTACAAGCTCAGGTGGCGTATGTGTGAAATTCAGACGCATCTTATTCTTATGGGGCTGTGATGAATAGAACACTTCACCTGGAACAAAAGCAACACCGTTCTCTACTGCTAGAGGAAGTAATTCCTTCGTGTTGATCTCTTGGGAAAGTGTTAGCCATAGGAACATACCGCCTCGTGGCTCCAGAAAATGAGCTCCTTCCCAGTTCTGCGATCGGAGTTCCGCCGATAAGAACTTCATTCGAGAATAATATTCTCGTGAGATGACACGGATATGCTGCTCAATATCGAAATGCAACAGCAGTTCATCTAAAGCGCGCTGGTCAATAGTGCTAGAATGCAGATCAGCTGCTTGCTTTGCTTTGGCGATGGTCTTGATTAGATTGGAATCGCCGATAATCCAACCGGTACGCAGGGCAGGGGCTACGATTTTGGAAAAAGTTCCAGTGTAAGCGACACAATAATCGCCGTCATAACTTCTGTCGATGGACGCTAGTGAGGGTGGATAAAGATCTTTATTCTCCTCAAAGGTTATTTCACCGTAGGGATTATCCTCCAAGATAAGAACATTGTAGCGGCGGCAAATTTCCACCACTTTCTCACGGCGTTCCTTACTCCAGGTTGCTCCTGAAGGATTGTTAAAGGTCGGAACTGCGTATAGGAGTTTGGGCCGTAGTTTCTGAATTTGATCTTCCAGGTGATCAGGCAGAATGCCTTGCTCGTCGTTATTTATCGTATGAATATCAGCTCGGTAAGAGCCAAGTACTTGTAAGGCTGCCAGATAAGTAGGAGCTTCAACAAGGACAGCATCACCGGGATCAAGCAGTATTTTACATAATAAATCTATGGCTTGCTGGGAACCTGTGGTCAGAATCATCTCAGACGCTGTAACAGGGATTCCTTGCCGAGTAAGTCTTTCAGCGATTTTGTCACGTAGTGGAGTAAAGCCCTCGGTTAGTCCGTATTGAAGCGCTGAGGTATCGCTGGAGAGTACGCGGTTGTAAGCGTCCCTTACTGCTTCCAAGGGAAACAAATCCTCCCCAGGCAGCCCGCCCGCAAGTGAAATAATGTCATTGCCCTGTGTAACCTTTAGAATCTCACGAACGGCTGACGATCCTAGATGATTGGCTGCGGCCGAGTATTTGATATCCATAAATGAGTTCTCCACCTTTCGATTTGGTGCTATCATAATAGGAATACTGTATAACAGTAAAGCGTTGAATATAACAGTGGAGGTGAGGGGTTCATGCATATCGATTTGATTCGCAGCGGCAGTAAATCTTTGCCTCATCAAATCAGTGAAACCCTAAGTCAGCGGATCTCATCAGGACTGCTCCAGCAAGGTGTCCGGCTACCCTCCGTAAGAAGTTTGGCTACAGCTTTGAGAGTAAGCCAGGTTACAGTAAGCAAGGCATACGATGTGCTTGAGAAGCGGGGACTTATTTATTGCAGACAAGGAAAAGGCTGCTTTGTAGCCGACCCTGAACACACCAGACGTCAGGAAGATGGTCGCTGGCAGGATGTATATGATGATTATTTGCCGCGAGCTCAGCTTTGGCGCAATTTTGATTACTCTGAAGTTAAGTATCCCTTTCATATAGCTGCAATTCATAGTGAGTTACTTCCTCTAAAAAATATTGGTGACTCCTTCGCATCATTAGTTACGCAGCAGCCGGAGCTTATGGCAACCTATGGGAACTTCCAAGGTGATCTGGAGCTGCGAGGAATTATGAGAGATCATTTAAAAACACGTGGAATTGCACTTACTTCCTCTGATGTAATGATCACAAGCGGAACTCAGCAAGGCATTGATCTGGTGGCTCGTACGTTTGTCGGACCTGGGGACACAGTGTATCTTGAGGCTCCTAGTTATACAGGAGCTATAGATGTTTTTGCAGGACGAGGTGCAGAGATGATTTTTGTACCTACGGACGGTGAAGGGATGCGGGTGGATATTCTCACAAGAATGTGTGATCAAAGACCGCCTAAGCTAATTTATACAATCCCTACTTTTCAGAATCCAAGTGGAGTAACCATGAGCATAGCAAGAAGACAACGTCTGCTGGAATTAGCCCGCAGTTACCGTTGCCTTATTGTTGAGGATGATCCATTTAGTGATTTATATTTCCATGCGCCTCCGCCGCCTACGATCAAATCGATGGATTCCGAAGGGCATGTAGTATATATGAAGAGTTTCAGTAAAGTTATTGCACCCGGCTGCAGAATTGCCTGTGTAGCCGCTAGTGGGAATATTCTGTCACGACTTATCGCCGCCAAGTCCGCAAGTGATTTAGGGAGTCCGCTGCTTACACAAAGGGCGGTACTGCCATTCATAGCGGGCAAGTATGAAACCTATGCTGCTCAGTTACGAGTTACACTCCGTGGTCGCATGGAAAAGGCGGCGAAGCTTCTGAAGCTTTACGCGCCGCCTGGAGTAAAATATATTCTCCCAGAGGGTGGTCTTAATCTCTGGCTGGAGTTGCCGGCTTCACCTGATATCGGAAGGCTACATGAGCTGGCCGAACAGGAGAGCATTTCTTTTTTACCGGGTGATGTTTGTTACTCTGCGGAGACCCCTTCCCGGCATATCCGTTTGTGTTATTCACAAATGAATGAAACGGATATGGAGGAAGGCTTACGATTATTTCTCCGTTTACTTGGTAGATTTTTGAAGATGGGTGGTTAAGGTTGTTACTTAGAGTTACTTAATCTTTGTTTCAATTGATTCATTTGTTTTTGTACATGCTGTGGCCATAGCTGTAGTGGAACCTGATTGCCGCTAGCGGCTTGCAATGTTTTATAGATATCGACCTGACCCCAGCCAAAATATTTGTCATGCCCGGGAGTGCCTAAATCAACAGCATTTTTGGTCATAAGATCCATAACTTCCGTATTCGTTAGATTCGGATTTAGTGAACGCACCAGACCCGCCAGCGCAGCGACATGAGGACTGGCCATCGATGTACCGGATAACGCGGCATACTGGCTGTCTGGGTAAGTGCTTGCTATGCTTTCTCCGGGTGCTGCGACATCAATATAATCGCCGTAGTTGGAGAAGGAAGCTTTTTCCCCTGAAGCATTTGTTGCAGCTACTGCAATCACTTCGGGATACGCAGCAGGAAAACCTGGTCGTTCTGTATTATCGTTGCCTGCAGCAGATACGAGGACGATATCTCGGTCGTAGGCATATTTGATCGCGTCATGAAGAAACTGGGAATCCGCATAGTTACCTAAACTCAAGTTAATGACTTTCGCACCGTTGTCCGCAGCCCAAATGATTCCTTCTGCAACAGAATAAGTGGTGCCTGCTCCTGAATTATCGAGTGCTTTTACCGGAAGGATCTTGTTGTACCAGCTGATTCCAGCTACTCCCTCTCCATTATTGACCAGGGCGCCTATAATTCCAGATACATGTGTGCCATGTCCAACATCATCTTCTGGAGTGGAGCCATTGGTGATCGCGTTATACCCTGTCAAAAGCTTACCCTTCAAATCCGGATGATTGATCTGGACTCCGGTATCCACTACGGCTACGATCACTTCTTTACTTCCCTTAGAAAGATTCCAGCCCAGCTCCGTTTCGATCGCTGGCAGATTCCATTGATAGGTGGAGAATAACATGTCATTTGGAGTAACTGTTCCCTCTGCGTTTTTAGATATCGTATCATTGGTTAAATACATATAGTGAGGCTCCGTATATTCGGGGTGCCATTTATTGGTGAAATAGTCTTTGAGCTCATAATAAGTCATCTTCTCCGAACGGAAAATATAGGCATACCCAAGCTTACGTGGCTTCTTGCCGTTGATATCAGCGGTTATCGTTTGAAGCTGCCCCGGAGTAGGTGAGTTGTTGCGGAAACGTACGACAATTTCATTCTCATAAAAATGGCTGGCGTTTTCGTTATCATGACCGGTCTTAACGGTGATATCTTTTAAATTATCGGTATGAACGGATTCTACACGGTACTTACCTTCCTTCGGATAAGGAATGAGACGCAGGTTCTTCAGCTGATGGTCTGCCACACGACCAAGCACCTTTTGGTTAATAAGTGCAATGATGCCTACATTTTTTTCTTTGTTCCGCTGAGCGATAAAGTAATATTTCTCTTTACCGATTGTAAACGTTGGAGATTCATAGGATTGATGACCATGGATCGCTGATTTCGCCGTCTTAAGATATTTTTGCAGCTGCTGATTCTCCTGTTCGGTTCCTTGAGGAAATGAAGAGGACTTAAAGGTTTCCGTTTTATGCTTGCGAAAATCAATCCACATAAGCATAGTGATAAATCCGTGGTTCTGCTGCAAACGTTTTGCATACACTGATTTATCATGAAGCGAAGTCATTCCATCCGTTTCAGAGAGGAGCTTAGTCAAATGTCTGCTGACATCCACTCTATTCAGATGATCCGTCGCATCAACATCTTGAGATAAGGAGCTTTTCTTCAATGATTTTTCCTGTGAAGGGTTTGGTGCTGAATGTAGGGCTGAAGTTGGAGCAGGATTTGGTACAGCAACATTAGCGACTTCTCTGGTTGTCGTCCCATTAGTGGCAGGACGTAGCGCAAAGGTAAGTAATACAACTGTGAACGCAGCTGTTACCAAACCTGCAACCGTTAGATTTTTACGTGACATGATTTCCGCTCCTCTACGCATTGTAATGCCTATAGGTTTAGAAGAGAGCGTATGTTTTATGCATCTTAGAAAAGGATACCTTCCTAACGTTTTTTATGATAATATCAGAGAGAATAAGCATCTTGAGTTCGCATCCTGATATTGCAGGAGATACGTCGATAGATGTTCTTTTAATTTTCAGAAGGTTAGACTTCTCTGTGTTTGCATCCTGATATTGCAAGAATAAAGAGATATGTCTAAAGACTATTTCTTCATAAGATTAACTTTATTGACTACAAGAGCAGGGAATAATAAGGGGGAGCAACCGCCATGTCAGCAGCCAATGTGCAGAAATTATGTGAATCGACGAGAGACAAACTTAAAGATGTGATTGATAAGATGGAAATTTTTCTGAACGAGCATGCATTGCCTCAGCTTGTAACAGAAGATGATGAAGAAACTGTACAATTTTATCAAGGATTTCTGTCCGATGTCCGTCATCTGTTAGTGTTCTCGGAAATGTCTTATGAGAAGCTGGGAGTTGCGCTGCGTCGTGCTACATTCGATGAATCTTTTGCGCAGAAAGCGCTTTATAATGTATATCACTATGGCGTGAATAACTTCTTCTATCCAAAGAATGAAAGCTATTCTGAAGATGGACGTTATGCTTATACTGGACAGGATGCTATCCGTTTCCGTAAAAAGCCAGTTCGTCCGGCGCGTGATATCATTCTAGAAATTACCAAGACCTATGAAGAGCTACGCGATGACCTTACTTATTATGAGAACGACTATTTGACTGAGAAACGTATGCAAAATCAGGTTTAACAGTTCACTAGTTCGTGTAAAGGATCAGCACTTCGTCATAATGACGAGGGCTGATCCTTTTTTGACGTATTAGAATTTATATATTTAGGGCCCGGACAAAGTACCTGAGTACGTATCGAAGCAACCCCCCCACTTTGTGGGGATATTTTGCGTGGGCATCGTTACATCAACTGGAAACCATCCTGTCGAATAGGGGGTAAATCGTGCGGACATAATGAAGCCGAGGTGATAAATATGTCGAGTGTAAAGCCATTAGTCAAATGCAGTGTAAGCAATTGTCATTATTGGGGCGAGCATAATTTATGCCGGGCAGAAGAAATTATTATTGAGATCGACAAGCACGCTGGCAGTGGATTTAAAGAAGAATATGCTGAAGAAATGACGAATGAAGGTCACCACGATCAAGTCGCAACATCGTCTGCAACATGCTGTTTAACATTTAAGCCGAACTCCTAGGAGGCCGCCCTAATGGACAGAGAAAAGGAACATGAATCAGGTTCATCAAATGAACAATCCGGTCCGAGAAAAGTTATTTTGCGTCCACGCAGAGTAGACTATCCACGCCGGGACAGAGAACATCAAGAGGAATATGCCGCAGAGGTGAATCCGGTTTCGATGCCGATCCGGGATACAACACCACGCGTGGCGAGTGAAGCTAAGGAGCATGAAGAGGAATATAGTGGAAGCAAAGCGATAGGTTATACTGGGCTAGCTATGGGTATTGCCTCCTTGTTTCTCTGGTCCATCATACTTGGGCCCATTTCAGTTGTGATTGGTTATTATGCATATGCCAAGGAGCAAAAAACGCTTGGGGCATGGGCAATGGGGTTAGGGATTGTATCCACACTTAGTTACTTTGTGATGATACCCTTTGCTCGCTAAAAATGAACTGGTAAGTTTGAATTATAACAGGCTTTAGACCTAAATATCAGGGTCTGAAGTCTGTTTTTCATTCCAGCATATAGCAATAATCTCGGATAAAATGTAATATTAAGCCGTAATTCATCGAAATCTAAGGTTAGACCAATAGATATGATTCAACAGGATCAAAGGAGTGCGCCGGTATGGAGATTAATCCCGCTGTAACCAATGGGTTAGGGCAGCTTAAATGGGTAAGCTTAAAGAGTGCAACCGACAAGAGTAGCTCAGCAAATGAAACTAAAAGATCGGGCGCGTCAGCCTCTCAATTTGCAGCAATGCTTCAAGCTTTATCTTCTAACTCGTCTAATGGCGGGGATACAAACTTCTTGACGTCACTTCCGGATGCTTCATCAGTTAGTAGCTTGTTATGGCAACAGATCGGAACAGCTGAAAGCATCGATAGTGTAATTTCCGGGGAAATAACGGATACTAAACCAACAAGCTATGATGATCTGATTCAAACGGCGAGTGCTAAGTACGGGGTGCCAGTCGATTTGATAAAAGCTGTAATTGATACAGAATCTTCCTTTAATCCAAACGTTGTCTCTTCGGCTGGTGCTAAAGGATTAATGCAATTAATGGATGGAACAGCGCGTGGTTTAGGGGTTTCTGATTCATTCAATCCTGCTCAAAATATTGATGGTGGTGTACGCTATCTGTCTTATCAATTGAAACGCTTTGACGGACAGGAAAAGATGGCATTAGCGGCTTACAATGCAGGGCCTGCAAGGGTAATTAACCTTGGAGTAAGCAATGATCAAGAATTATTGGAGAAACTTACACTGCTCCCTAAAGAGACGCAGTCTTATCTCACTAAAATAGAACGCGCTCGCGCGGAATACGCTGTATAATAAAAAGGATCAAACGGGTATTTCCCTTAAACCACATGTTGGTATTTGGGATCACCGTTTGATCCTTTTTCGAAATTTAAAAAAGAATGATTCTGTACTTTAAAGAAGTAAAGGAGACAATCGATATATGCTTTACTGGGATTATGCCGCCGCCACACCACCCTATGAAGACGTGGTGAAGACGATGGAACAAATTATGAAGCTGCATTATGCTAACCCGTCCTCCTTACACCGTGCCGGTAGTGAAGCGGCAAAGCTGATCAGGCGTTCACGAGAAGTATGCGCGGCTGCGTTATCTGTACAACCAAAGGAGATCCTATTTACATCTGGGGCTACGGAGAGTAACAATTTAGCCATTAAAGGTGCTGCTTTGCAATATCAGTCAAGAGGACGTCATCTGATAACTACGGAAATAGAACATCCCTCTGTGTATGAAAGTTGTCTGCAGCTGCAGCAAAATGGCTGGGAGATTACTTTTGTAGCGCCTGACAGCACTGGAATGATTGATCCAGAGCGAGTGGCTGCTGCAGTACGGCGTGATACGGTACTCGTAAGTGTGATGCATGTAAATAATGAAATTGGAACAATACAGCCGCTGATGGAGATTGGCAGGCTGATTAAATCCGTAAATTCACGAACCTTATTTCATGTGGATGGCGTTCAGGGATATGGTAAGCTTGCTGTTGACCTTAAAGGATGGGAAGCGGATCTTTACAGCTTGTCTCCTCACAAAATTCGAGGTCCTCGCGGAGCGGGGCTTCTCTATATTAAAGAAGGAATCCAACTGTTCCCCTTACTTTCAGGTGGTTCTCATGAAGAGGGACTACGTGCTGGAACTGAGAATGTACCTGCAATTGTTGCTTCTTCCAAGGCCGTGCGGATGGGTGTTGAGCAGCGCGAAACCTTCTATGCCCGATTGCTCCCACTTCGGGATCGGCTGTTACGCTTCTTGCACAGCGTTCCTGAATTTGTTATAAACAGCAGAGAGGATGGAGCCCCTCATATTGTGCATTTCTCATACCCTGGCATGAAAGGGGAAGTGTTCGCCCGTAAGCTGGAGGAACTAGGGATGGCTGTTTCTACTCGATCGGCTTGCTCCTCCCGGCTGGCAGAACCTAGTCGTGTTCTATTATCTATGGGGAAAGATGTCTCTGTAGCTTCAGGAGGCATCCGCATCAGTTTCGGTGATAGTCACACTGAAGAAGATGTCGCAGCGCTTGAGAAAGCACTAATTACTGCGGTACGAGCTTTAAAGATTGCTGAAGGAGGTATGAAGTAACTAATGAGTGTGATGAATCAAGAATCTGCTAAAGGCAGTGCCAATAGTATTGATTATGCCGATATGCTGCTTTTGCGTTTCGGGGAGTTTACATTAAAGGGCAAAAACCGTGCCAGATTTGAGAAAACGGTACTACGTCATGTGAAAGAAATGATTAAGCCATATCCAAAGGTGGTTCTAACCAAAGAATTTGGAAGAATTTACGTGGAACTGAATGGAGAAACTGCTGCGCCATTGGTAGAAGCATTGAAGAATGTATTCGGAATCGCTTCTGTCAGTCCGGTAAAGGTGGCCAAGTCAGATCTCGAGGATATTGTGGCTGTCAGCCGTCATTTTTTGGAGATCATCGCTCCTGCACCGGGAACTACATTTAAAGTTAATGCACGCCGGGTGTGGAAAGAGTTCCCATATGGCTCCATGGAGATGAATAAGCTAGTCTCGACACCACTGCTGCAAGGCTATTCCGGACTTACTGTGGATGTAAAGTCACCTCAATTGGAGCTGAAAGTCGAAATTCGTCAAGGTCATACTTTTATATTTTGTGAAAATATTGCTGGTGTTGGTGGATTTCCGCTTGGTACGAATGGAAAAGCGATGTTATTGCTGTCCGGAGGCATTGATAGTCCTGTAGCCGGTTGGTCATCCATGCGTCGTGGACTCGAAGTGGAGTGCGTACATTTCTATAGTTATCCTTATACGAGTGAGCTTGCCCGGCAAAAGGTGGTTGATCTTACGCGGGTATTGTCACGATATGCGGGAGTCATCAAGCTACACTTAGTACCTTTTACAGAGGTGCAGACATCTTTTACCGGAATAGGTCAGGATAATCTGATTATTACGTTGATGCGTCGAGCTATGCTGAGAATTACTACACAGCTTGCTGAACGTGAGGGTGCCCTCGCGATCGTAACCGGTGAAAGTCTTGGACAGGTTGCTAGCCAGACGTTACCAAGTATGAATGTGATCGGTCGTGCGACAGAACTTCCTCTTTTACGTCCGCTGGTAATGATGGACAAAAGTGATATTGTGGAGCTGTCTAAGAATATCGGCACCTATGACCTGTCAATTCTTCCTTATGAGGATTGCTGTACATTATTTGTACCTAAATCACCTACAACGAATCCGAATTTACGGATTGTAGATAAGATTGAAGCTACGCTCCCAGGTTACTCTGCATTACTGGAAGCAGCGATTAAAGCCACGGAGACCGTGCTGATCACTCCGTATGGAGATGAGAAGCCTAAAGATGTAGTAAGTGCTCAGGCTGGATTACAGGAAGAATGGTTCTAATATTATAAACAAAAGGCTGTCTCATTCGTAGCAACATCTACGGTTGAGGCAGCTTTTTTGAATTATTATGGCTTGATTGGCGTCTCCAGTGTCCTCCAATTAAGATGCCAACAATGATCACAAATATAAACAGAGCTCTCAATAGTGGATGCTGCTCAAAAAATGGGGATAGCTGCTGCTCATCTGTAATCATGCTTGAGGCTGTAAACCCTAGGACTGCTGAGCCAATATAAATAATCCATGGATATTTGTTGATTAATTTAATAAAGAGAGTGCTTCCCCAGACCACAATTGGAACGCTGATTAACAGTCCTATGACAACTAGAGAGATATTGTGCTTAGCGACTCCCGCAATGGCGATGACATTATCCAGTCCCATCGCAGCATCGGCTAGAATGATTGTACCCACAGCGGCCCCTAAGCTTTGACCAGCCTTGATATTCGTTGAATTGTTCTCATCTGTTAATAGCTTATAGGCAATTAGAATAAGTAAAATCCCGCCTGCCAGCAGTAACCAAGGGATTTTTAATAGCCATACGACCAGAACCGTTGCGAAAATCCGTAATACGACGGCACCTGCTGTTCCAAGCACAATTGCTTTTTTTTGAGTGCTGTTCGGCAAATTACGCGCTGCAAGTCCGATGACTATGGCATTGTCTCCCGCCAGAATGAGATCTAGAAAAATAATATTGAGCAGTGATAATACAAACTCCCATATGGATGTATTCAAGGCATAGTCACCCCTAAAGTTAGTTAAGATGAGCACGAAGATATGCTTAGTTTTGTATACGCAAAAAAAGGGGCATACATGCTTTCATCCTCAAAAAAAAGTTGGACAGGAAGCATAGCTTGTCACTTCCGAACATACATGTAGTTACATGTGATTCGGGGAGGTAAAAGCGAATGGAATCATTATTGCTCCTTGGTGAAATATTGATGATCAATCTTGTGCTGAGTGGAGATAATGCTATGGTCATCGCGATGGCCAGTAAGGACCTTCCGGAGAAGCACCGGAAGATTGCGGTATGGTGGGGAGCTGCGGGAGCTGTTATTCTGCGCTGCTTGCTTACTTTTGTCGCGGTATTACTGTTGAAAATCCCTTATATCCAGGCTGGAGGAGGAATTCTGCTGCTATGGATTGCGTTCAAGCTGCTGCTGGAAGAAGAGGAGGACCTTAGAGTCGCGGAAACATCCTCCGTATGGAAATCCATCCGAACGATTCTCGTGGCTGATTTTATTATGAGTCTTGATAATGTCCTGGCAATTGCCGGTCTAGCCAAAGGGGATTTGGCTTTAATTACCATCGGGATTGCGCTCAGCATTCCGATTGTCGTATGGGGAAGTGGCCTTATTGTGGGGTGGCTGCATAGATTTCCGATACTCGTATTTATCGGCGCTTATATTTTAGCCTTTACAGCAGGTGATATGATGCTTCAGGATGCAAAATTAGGGACAATGCTCTCCTTTTTGCTCCCATCCACGCATTCCATACTGCCGATCGCTTTAGGAATATTAGTAGTTGTTACAGGAGCAATTAAACGAAGAACAACATCAGTAGGTTAATAAATTGCAATAAAAGGCAATACTACAAGGACATCTCCATAAATTGGAATCGTCCTTTTTTGACGTATCAGAAAGTATATATTTGGGGCCCCCGCAAAGTACCTGAGTACGCATCGAAGCAAAGCGCCACTTTGTGGGGATATTTTGCATGGTCAGTGATGGCATTTTGTGTATGTTTCAGATAATATATGAATAAGAATCCTGTCGTTTTCTGGGTATGAGACGGCAAGGTAATGAGGTAGACGTGAATTTGAAGGGATGGGTGAAGGATGTCTTCCAAGAATGACATGAGACTAGGTATATTCATTGTAGCTGCGGGCGTCTTGATTTTATTCGGTAAGCTGGGGGTATTCGGATTTTTGGGACGAGCCCTTTGGCCGCTAGTGATTTTACTTCCAGGATTGGTTCTACATATGTTATTTTTTAGCCGCCGCGCTTCGGCAACAGTATTGATTCCCGCGGGAATATTAACGGTATATGGTTTATTGTTTGGTCTTTGCAATATATGGGGATGGGGGCTTATGAAATATTTATGGCCTGTGCTTCTGCTCGGCATTGCCGTAGGTCTGTATGAATATTCCATAAATTCTCCAAGACGGTCAGGGGGACTATCTGCAATTGCTGTAATATTAGGCGTTCTAAGCATAGCGCTTTGTATTTTCAGTCTTATGGGTACGGGTGTAATCTATCTAATTGGTATTGTATTCATCGTGGCAGGAATTTGGCTGATTACAGGTCGGGGTAGAACTCGTGGCCGAAATAGATGGTATCGAAGTTAATTAATGTTGGATCTTGTGAAAAAAAACGGAATTTGCCAACTGTTTTTTTCATAAAAAGACTTGCTTTTCATAGTGCTTTCACTATAATATTAATGTTATGTTGAAGCGTCGGCTTTCTGCCTGGCGCTTCTTTTGTGAGACTGCCGTGACATGCTAAGAATTTTAACAGTTTTAATTTGATAAATGAGAGGATTTGGATACAAATCATGCATTCAAGAAAAGATATTCGCAACATTGCGATCATTGCCCACGTTGACCATGGCAAAACAACACTCGTCGATCAGCTTCTTCAGCAATCGGGGATCTTCAGCGCACACGAACACGTACAAGAACGCGCTATGGACTCTAACGATATCGAGCGGGAACGCGGAATTACAATCCTAGCTAAAAATACAGCAATTACTTATAAAGAGTTTTTGATCAATATTGTGGATACACCTGGACACGCTGACTTCGGTGGCGAAGTAGAACGGATTATGAAAATGGTTGACGGTGTATTGCTGGTTGTTGATGCTTATGAAGGCTGCATGCCGCAAACGAAATTCGTTCTGCGTAAAGCATTGGAACAAAAACTTACACCGATCGTTGTCGTGAACAAGATTGACCGTCCAGCTGCTCGTCCTAAGGAAGTTATTGATGAAGTGCTCGATTTGTTCATCGAACTTGAAGCAAATGACGAACAATTGGAATTCCCGGTTGTCTATGCATCTGCTCTTAATGGTACATCAAGCATGGTTCCTGAGAAGCAAGATGAAACAATGCTTTCACTTTACGAAACAATCGTTGAGCATATCCCAGCTCCAACTGAAAGTGTAGAAGACCCGCTTCAATTCCTCGTAACGTTGATGGATTATAACGAATACTTGGGTCGTATTGCTATTGGCCGTGTAAACCGCGGTGTGATCAAACAAGGTCAATCTGTAACTGTAATTATGCGTGACGGTAAGAGTAAAACCGCACGTATTGAGAAATTGTTCGGGTTCCAAGGTTTAAAACGTATTGAAACAGAAGAAGCGGGCGCAGGGGATATCGTTGCTATCGCAGGGATCAAGGACATTAACATTGGTGAGACCATTGCTGATCCAGCGAATCCAGAAGCACTGCCTGTTCTTAAGATCGACGAGCCTACGATGCAAATGACTTTCCTTGTGAATAACAGTCCTTTTGCTGGTAAAGAAGGTAAATGGGTAACTTCCCGTAAACTGCGTGAGCGTCTCTTTAAAGAACTTGAGACAGATGTGAGTTTGCGTGTGGATGAAACGGATAGTCCTGATGCATTTATCGTTTCTGGACGCGGTGAGCTTCACCTTGGTATTCTGATCGAGAATATGCGTCGTGAAGGTTATGAAATGCAAGTTTCTAAACCACAAGTAATCATTAAAGAAATCGATGGTGTTAAATCGGAGCCACTTGAGCGTCTTATGATTGACATTCCTGAAGAAAGCATGGGCTCTGTTATGGAAAGTCTGGGCACTCGCAAAGCCGAAATGGTCAACATGATTAACAACGGTACGGGTCAAGTACGTCTGGAGTTCCTGATTCCTGCACGTGGTTTGATTGGTTACAACACTTACTTCTTGACTTTGACACGTGGTTACGGCGTTATGAACCATGCTTTTGATAGCTACGCTCCACTGGTTGCTGGTCAAGTTGGCGGACGTCATCAAGGTGTGCTTGTAGCCAGTGAGACTGGATCAACAACACAATATGGAATAGTGGGCGTTGAGGATCGTGGTATTCTCTTCTTGGATGCAGGTACAGAAATTTATGAAGGTATGATCGTAGGCGAGCATACCCGTGATAACGATATTATCGTTAACATCTGTAGAGAAAAAGCACTTACCAACATGCGTACCTCAGGTAAGGACGATACTGTAAAAATGAAGACACCACGTACCTTCTCTTTGGAAGGCGCACTTGAATATTTGAATGATGATGAATATTGTGAAATCACACCTAAATCCATTCGCTTGCGCAAAAAGATTCTGAACAAAGGCGAACGCGAACGTGTAGAGAAGCAACGTAAAATGGCACAAGCAAACGCGTAAGATCAGCTTATTATAGTAAAGAGCCGTCGGAGGTGTAACTTTCGGCGGTTTTTTTTATAACAAAAACTTCCCTTACTGATGATATAATGTAAACGTATCTTAAATTTGGGAGGAGTGCGGTATCTATGCAAGTCTGGTTTGCTGAGCATCCAATCGTCGCTTATATTGTTATTTTTATATTGCTTACATTTGTGTATAATCAGGTATTTCGTGTGAATCAAAAGTTATCGATTGGCAAAGAGATTATGCTGTACATAATGATGGCAATTGGCTCCGGCATGCTCCTCATTTTTCAACATGATAAGCTACCGATCATTCAGTGTCTGCTGGTCGCCGTCGGATTAATGCTGATGGTACGGATACGTTATATCGTAGAAGCTCGACAGAAGAGAAAGGCTGCAGCTGCAGCAAAAAGACAGTAATCGAAACTTTTACTGCTTATGCAACGTCTATTTAAGTGTAGCAATTTTAATTCCAAATGAAATGAAGAGGACTTTATTCTACTATGAGTACACGAAACAGCAGTTTACCTCCACGAGCAAGTGGTCAACAACCGAATAATAGAAAACAGCCTGTGAAGGGTGCTCCTAAGAAAAAAAAGAAGAAACCGCAAAAGAGAGGCTTTTTTGGCAGATTAGTTAGAATCCTGTTAACCTTACTCATTATTGCGATTCTTGGCGTATTGGGCTACGGGGGCTATCTGTATTGGAAGCTTGAAAATGGGGTCTTTAATGCAGGTAGTAAAGGAACGGTTGCCCCAGGACATTCGGCTACAGAAAAACCACTGACGATGCTTATCCTGGGTACGGATAATAGACCAAAACATCAATCTAGATTGACAGATGTTATTATGGTTGCAGCGCTTAATCCTAAGACAAAATCAGCAACCATTGTCTCTCTTCCGCGCGATACCTTAGTTGAGCTCAATGGATACAAGCAGACGAAGATTAACGAATTCTATGCTCGCTTTAAGGGGAAAGAAGATTCTTCTGGTATTTTGGCAGAAGATGAGATGAAGACAATGATGGGTAAATATCTAGATATTGACGTAGATTATACAACGATTCTGGATTTTCAAGGCTTCCGCGATGTGGTGGACGAGCTTGGTGGAGTCAAAGTCAACATTAGCGATAATATGTGTTATACAGACAGCGTTGACGGTACGAATATCAATTTGAAAAAAGGTCCGGCGGAGCTTGATGGAGATAAAGCGCTAGATTATGTGCGATACCGTAAATCTAATTGCAAGCCTAAGACTAAGGGTTCAGATGATTTTGATCGAAACAAACGTCAGAATGAGGTCCTTCATTCACTGGTGGATCAGATGCAATCGCTTGGTGGAGTATTAAAGATAGGCAAGGTGCTTGACGCAGTGGATAGTAATATGAAGACTGATATCGAAAATTCGCAGATTAAAGATATGATTGCGACTTATTGGAAGATTTCCAAAGATGATATCGAATTCAAGCCCGTGACTGGAACGTGGCGAAGTCCGTATGTATATATTAATGATGAGGAGCTTGAGGCTGCCAAGAAAAGCTTGCAGGATCGATTAGCAGGAGTTTCTGCTAATTCCACTTCAGAATCCACTGAGGCGCCTTAAAGTCCTTAATAACACTTCGCCCTAAAATTGAATGCAAGTTTCAGCCTGTGCTATAATATAATAAATTGAATGAATTTACGCCGCATAGGGGGCCAGTACTTATGTCCGAAGCCGTTGCTCAGCTGAACGAAACCTTGTTATCGATGCTGCAATCGGAAACTTTTGTTCTTCTCAACACAGTTGATGCGGAATCAGGAGGTCCAACGTCCACGGCCATTTCGTGGATTTATGCAGTTAGTCCTAGTACTGTGCGTCTGGCTGTAGATCATCGTTCCAGACTCGTGAACAACATGAAGGTCAACCCGTTAGTAACCGTCACTGTGTTCGGTGAGGGTACTGTCTATGCTATTAACGGCACTGCCGTTGTAAAGCAGGATCCACTTCAGGATGTACCTTTCAAGATGTGCTGCTTTGATGTTGAAATTATGGCGGTGCGTAACGCGCTTTTTTATGGAGCGCAGCTTGAATCCGCCCCAAGATATGCAAAGGTTTATGATGGACGTGCCGCTGAGAAGCTGGACGGACAAGTATTTGCTGCAATGAAAAAAGCCTAGTGAGAATATCACTGGGCTTTTTTTGTCCTCTACTGTGCATTTTTAATCGGCTTAGTATCCTCTGGCAGCTGCGGCATGATTCGACCGATGATATCAGCCAGTTCGGATGAGAATCCGGAAATTGGATGTCCCTGAGAGATATGGCGGCTCATGTCCGCTAAGCGGCTGGAGAGATCCATATCGGCAGTGACAAGTGCACGTACACTTCTCGGGTCTTTGCGGATAGCTTCCGCTACAGAATATTTAATGCTTCCAACACGTGATCGGTCTAGAGAACCTTCTACGTCAAGACCTACAATGGCTACCTTGTTCATGACTACACAGTGTGCACCATTCACACCAGGAACTCTTTTGGCTAACTGTTCAAAATGGTCCTTAAGTGCAATTTCACTTTCGCCCTTAACACTGACGGTGTGACCAGCTTTTGAGGTGGCCTTAGGATTAGTTGCACCATCGTTGGCCAATTGCCGAACCTCATGGTTTCCCGTACCCTTTACAGCATTCGCAGATTGTTTATTCTGAGGAGAGGGTGATGTCTTTTTATTAGCGATACCGCAGCTTGTCAATAGCAGCAGTACCAGCAACAGACACATTGATTTTCTCATATGTGATTACTCCTTTCAGCCAAGATCGTTTCTGTACCTTATCTTTTCCCTTGGCGGAAAGAGTTATGTATGATCAATCAAACCAGGCGCTGTGGAGGGGATAATATGAACAAGATATTTGTGCTAGATACCAACGTGCTTTTGCACGACCCCAATTCGATTTTCTCTTTCAAGGAGCATGAGGTGGTTATTCCGGCGGTTGTGCTGGAAGAAATCGACTCCAAAAAGCGCAACGCTGACGAAATCGGTCGAAATGCCCGCACGGTTTCCCGATTGCTCGATGGACTTCGTGAGCTAGGTCATTTGCATAGTGGTGTGGAGCTGGAGCATGGAGGCAAGCTGAAGGTAGAACTTAACCATCGCAGTTTTGTGAAGGTACAGGAAATGTTTGGTGAGGTATCTAACGACAATCGGATTTTGGCTGTAGCTCTCAACTATTTAATCGAAGAGAAAGAGAAGCCTGATCCGCGTCCCGTAGTGCTTGTGAGTAAGGATGTGCTGGTTCGCATTAAAGCGGATGTGCTAGGAATCACGCCAGAGGATTACTTGTCAGATCGTACTGGAGATTTAAATGAACTTTACACTGGTTACCAATCTCTGCAGGTACATCCGGCATTGATTGATGAATATTACAGTCACCGCTCTTTAACGGTTAAACAGCTCGGGTTGTCATATCCCTTGTACCCTCATGAATTTGTGATCCTCAAGGATGAGATAGGCACGGGCAAATCAGCTCTTCTTAAAGTGAATAGTGATGCGACCCGTCTGGAGCCGCTTTATCTGGGCAATGATTCAGTTTGGGGGATCAGCGCACGAAATGCTCAGCAACGAATGGCATTGGAGCTGCTTCTCAATGATGAAATCCCGCTTGTAACCATTACGGGTAAGGCTGGTACAGGGAAGACATTATTGGCGCTTGCTGCCGGACTATTCAAAGTTGAGGATGAGCATAAATACAAAAAACTGCTTATTGCTCGTCCAGTAGTTCCTATGGGTAAAGACATTGGTTATTTACCCGGAGAGAAGGATGAGAAGCTCAGACCCTGGATGCAGCCTATTTATGATAATCTGGAGTTTCTGTTCGACACCAAAAAAGCTGGCGATATCGATAAAATCTTAATGGGCTTAGGCAGCATTCAGGTAGAAGCCTTAACTTATATTCGTGGCCGTTCAATCCCTGCGCAGTTCATTATTATTGATGAAGCTCAGAACCTTTCCCGTCATGAGGTGAAGACAATCGTCTCCAGAGCGGGTGAAGGAAGTAAAGTGATTCTTATGGGTGATCCGGAGCAAATCGATCATCCGTATCTGGATGCTGCGAGTAACGGACTTAGTTATATTGTTGAGAAGTTTAAGCAGCAAGGGATTAGCGGACATATTACTTTGGAAAAAGGCGAGCGTTCCCGCTTGGCCCAATTGGCAGCGGATCTTCTCTAACCTTCAATCCTCTTTTCAGCCGGGAGAAGCATAAACTCCCGGCTTTTTCCTGCCCGCCCAAAAACGGCGGAGGGAATAAAAGGTTGTGGTGCATTAGATTGAGCGCGGTCAGCGGAGGGGGAGGAATTGTTCTGTAGAAGCGTTAGCGCTCGCCTTTGTCTCCGGATTTATTCCGTTTAGGAATATAATCCATAAATCTGGAGACAACAGCGATCGGAAGAATAATCCGCACACGGAGCGCCCTTAGCGCTAAGATCACCCAGTCTTTTAATTGTCTTCGTCGTTTCCCCCTATATAATAGAAAGAGAACGTTTTCACATTCTAAAGACAAGCAGCGGAGGGTTTGGTAAAATAGGGGTGACGAATCATGGGGAAGGTGGGGAATTGTGCTGAAACGCAAAAATTATTGGCTGCTTTTTGCAATTTTACTACTATCGCTGACAAGCTTGTCACCCAGTATGGAATTGAATACCAATAACGACCCACATCCTATGAAAAAACCACAAAGTCAGTCGACAAACCCCTCTTCAGGGGAAGAGGGAACTATAGATAGCCTGCGCATAACAGTATCGTTAAATAGTGAGGAATTCAATGAACTGGAGCTTTTAAGCAATCGTTATACTTTAGAAAGTGGAGTAAAGGTAATATTAAGAAATATTGATAGCGAGGATGCAGACGAAGTTTTGAAGCATGATCTAACCATCGGGGATAGCCCGGATATCGTTATGGCGGATGGACGAAGTATTCTCGACTGGGCAACACGTGGATATTTATTGCCGGTGGATGTGTATCAGAGCATTCCGGGAACTGCACCGTTAACTCAGTTAATCCCATGGATGCAATGGAACGGATATAATTGGGGAGTACCGCTGGATATTGACCCTTATGTACTTGTTTATTCACCACAGCGTCTTGCGGAACTGGGATTCACTACCTTACCAAGAAGTCTGGAACAGTGGAACACATTGCTTCAGAATGTGCTTAAAGAGCAAGGAAAATATTTGCTCGCAATGGATACACGTAATCCATATGGATTGTCCGCTGTTATGGAGAGTATGAACAGCAGCTTGCTATCGGATAACCAAGAAGTGATAAATTGGACTCAGAATGTTCGCAGTTATTTTTACCTTACCAGTCGATATAACAAAGATGTTTGGGATATGATTCAGAGCGGAAGCGTTGCTGTTGCAGCTCTACCGCTATCTGAGTGGAAAAAACATGGGAATTCGTCTTTAGTTGCTGAAGCACCACTGACCGCAAGTAACGGGAGAGGACTTGAATCTTATTACAGCCGTTCCTTTGCACTTCCAGCTCAATCCCCAAATCCAAAGGAAGCCGTGAATTGGCTGACGTTTATCACTTCTGAGGATTCTCAAATGGATTGGCTGGAGAACACGGGAAGCTTGCCTGCGCTGGATGTCCTATATCGTTCAGAACATGATTTCAAATATAGGCTTCCTTTTGGAGTCGAATTATTACTGACAGAAGAAACCGCCCCGGAGGTCGAATTCCAAGGCGGCTGGAGTAAGATTGTTGAAGCAGTATCCTTACTGCTTACAGGAAAAATGGATGCGGCTGGGTACAAAGATTTCATCAAGGAAGGCTTAGAATGAGATAGAAAGTTTAACTTGGAGGACGCCTTCTTTACTATCTACTTCTGTGGCGCGGAGGAAAGAAACGATTTTTCCAGGGTAAAAGCCTAAATCAAATTCCTCCTCAAGTGTTCTTCTAGTGGTGTCAGGTAATTCGAGACCATTAAATACAACATGATCTACTTGGAATATAAGTCCATTGATGGGTTCTTCCTGTATGATGTAGTGACCGGTTAATGAAAGGGCTAAAGCACCACTTTTTCCTGTGGCAGTAATCGTTCCGTCATTAAAATGAAATGCGAAATCGTTAAATAGCTTATTCTGGGACTGAAGGAATTCGTTTAAATCCTCTTCCTTCAGATTCAGAACATAAGTCATCCCCTTACGAGTAAGAACTCCCTCTCGATTCTGGACAAACTGCGGTAATTTATTCATTGCGGAAGACAATGCTTTGAAGTAGGTCTTTACCTCGCGCAAACCAATATTCTCCCAATATAATGTGAATTCTTGAAGTAGAGCGCTCATATTATCAGGATCACTACTGTCTTTAATCCCGCCTTCAATTTCTTTATTGAGCGCGGCTACCCGAATTTTCTGTTCCTCCAGAGCGGTTCGCAGCTGTGCAAGATCCTTCGAGCTGCGCTGTGCAGTCTGGAGGGTCTTCTTTAGATCCTTATATTGGTCCTCGTATTGTGTGAGAATGTTGCGGTCATTTCCGATAATAATTTCATAATAATCAAATAGTGCCAGAAATCTGCTAATGCTCTTCGCGGATAGAAATGCGGCCAAGAGACCGTCTCTATCCCCCATATAATAAGAACGAAGGACCGCACCTGCACGCTCTTGTTGGTTTGCGATGGCAGATTTTTTCTGGATAGCTTGCTCTTCTAGGTAATCTACCTTTTCTTCAAGCGCTTTTTGTTCGGCTGTAATCTTGATGATCTCCCGTTCGATTTCTGCGGAAGATAAAGTCTGCTCCAGAAGTTTACGCGTTTCTTCATTATCTGGTATAGAGGAATTGAAAAAAGAACCGCTAGGATCGGCAGACAGGTACATCGTAGATTGTAACGGAAATAATGTACAGCAGAAGAGAATTAGTATGGTTGCCATCATGCGGCTTTGGGCATTGCGGGAGCGCACCACACCACCACCTTTTTTTTGAATTTAAGATAAGAAATTATCTGTTTCACTCCATAAATCATCCTTCTATTTCTCGTAGAAACGGAAACTGTCCGTAAAAGACGGCAAAACCGGTTCTTCTTGAATGGATATATGTATGTACTAATAATATGTTTAACCCTTCTAAAATAGCATACATACAAAAAATCCCCACAAAGTGAGGCTATCCTTCAATGCGTACACAGGTATATGGGGGACCTCATATATAATATATTAACTGATAAACAAAAAAACGGAAGTGATCCTTATTAGATAAGGACCTCATCCGCTTCAAGAGAGCACTGCAATTTATAGTGGAAGACCCATTTGAAAGATCGTCCAATAGCTGAAACCGGTGAAAGTCAAAATCATGTATGCCCAGAAAAGTAGGACATAAGTTTTTTCAGTAAACTTCAAATAACCGAGAATTACGAAAAAAGCGGTTTGCAAAAAGAAAAGCAAGGCCATTTCTGTCAGACCTCCGGCGAAAGCCATCAATCCAATAGCCAATGTAAAAAAACCTAATACCCGAAACATGCGGTCCAAGAGAGAGTCCCCCTTCCAGTATGTATCTCACGAATATTCCTTCGACTTATTATACCCGTTCAGTAAAAATGTGTAAACGAATTCATTGAAAAAAATACACTAATCTTGAAAAAATGTGATTTTTATAATTGACTGAAGTGATTAGTGCTTGAAAAAAGAGAATTTATTACTTAAAGCGTATGATGTGAGCAGATAATGGAAATACAATTTAGTATCAAATAGATTCTATGAACTCTATGAGAAGCATAGAAATGGAGTAAGCAGCTTTTATCCCTATTCACTACCCGGCAGAGCTGTCGGTTATGGAGATGGTTATTTCAAGATGTTGTTAGGAGGTTTGGTTGGATGACAGCCGTTAGACAGGATGCTTGGAGTGCAGAAGATGATCTAATACTGGCAGAAGTAACCTTGCGCCACATTCGGGAGGGCAGTACACAACTTGCTGCTTTTGAAGAAGTGGGTGAGAAAATCGGCAGAACGTCGGCTGCTTGCGGATTCCGCTGGAACAGCTGTGTTCGAAAAAGCTATGAAGGTGCAATTGGAATCGCTAAAGGCCAACGTCAAAAGAGAAGTTACCTGAAAAAGCAACCGTCGGTAAGAGGAGCGCAGGTAGCGGGTCTTATTCTCGGGGATACCGATGAGGAATTCGGACGAGGCGAAGGATTAAGTGAAAACACATTATCCATTGATGCGGTTATACGTTTCCTGAGACAATGGAAAGGTACGATCCAGGAGGCAGGACGCCAGCTGAAAATGCTGGAGAGAGATTTGCGCGAGAAGGAAGATGAATTAACAGAATTAAGATCTGAGAATGAGCGGTTGTCAAAAGAGGTTAATCTTGCTCAAAGTGACTACCGGGTAGTCAATGATGATTACAAAGCTTTAATTCAGATTATGGATCGTGCGCGTAGGCTAGCTTTCTTAAACGAAGAAGAAGAAGAAATGAAGACTCGTTTCAAAATGGATGGGAACGGAAATTTAGAACGTATTGAATAAAAGATAGGCAAACTAAAACACCCGTAAGTGGTTCGCTTTATTAGCGCCATTTGCGGGCGTTTTGGTTTTGTATTGTCATTTATGGAGGACGACAACGGCGGTTCTTCTTGGTATATTAAGGCTATACTTAGAAAAATTGCGCTTGAGATCAACAGGAGGATCAGATGAAAATCGATATAATCGGTGCGGGTTCACTTGGGCTGCTTTTGGCAGGGAGGCTGGCCCAGTCCGGGAATGAAGTGAGATTGTGGTGTCGAGGGGTAGAGCAGTGCCGGAAATTAAAAGATGAGGGCTTAACTGTGAGCTATGAGGATGGGCGCGATCCAATTTCGATTTCGGGGGATCGATTTGTGTCCGCACCAATAGAGGGATTTGCAGATGCCTATCTCCGTGAGCCCAGTGATTGGATCATAGTAACGGTTAAACAGGACATACTACATAATGTTTTACCTGAATTTCTATCCCCTCTTAGGGAACAACAGGTACACATCATTTGTGTTCAAAATGGCATTGGACATATGGAGATGCTCAGTAACTTGCTGCCGAAAGCTAATTTATATGCTGCCGTAACAACAGAAGCTGCGAAGCGAAAGTCTTTAACTGAGGTCATTCATGCAGGTGCGGGGGAGGTATGGATAGGGAAATGGAGCTTAAAGAATGGACAAGCCCATAGTATACATACTGATTTACAAGTGAATTATTTAATAGAAGTTCTCATTATGGCAGGATTCTCAGCCTTTTTGTCGAATGAAGTGGATACCATGATTTACCGGAAGCTCCTAATCAATGCCGTTATTAATCCGCTCACAGCGATTTGGCGTATTCCAAATGGTGAACTGCTTGCTTCAGAAGAGCGCCTGCAGTTAATGAGAGAACTTTTTAGAGAAGCTACTATGGTATATGATGCCTGCGGAATTATTTATGATCATGATGCGTGGGATAACATCCTTAAAGTGTGCAGGACAACGGCTGGCAATACTTCGTCCATGCTGGCAGATGTTCTAGCTTCAAGAAGCACAGAAATTCATTGGATCAATGGAAGTCTTGTAGAAATGGCAGAACGCACTGGAACATTGGTTCCTTTACATCGCTTGATCTGCCAATTAGTAGAGGGAATATAGGTATGATCTCGGAGGAGAGGTGAAGCTATGGGATTGCTGATGAATTCGGTCGTTACTTTAAGCTTGATTCCAATAATACCGTTTTTAATTGTTTATTTCATTGGAAGAGGCTTAAAAAAAGATAAAAAGAAAACTTTTATGCTCGCTATGGACGTGACTACATTTTTTTTATTATTATCGGTCTCCGCATTATTTAACAACTTGTTTAACAACGGTTTTGGGTTTTATCTTATACTACTTATTGTATTAATATCCACTGGATTGATTGGCGGCGCTCAGAATCGACTGAAAGGAAAAGTAGATGGGAAGCGGTTATTTCGGGCAGTTTGGAGACTTTCCTTCTTTTTTATGAGCGTCGGATATTTATTATTTATGTTTGTAGGGCTAATTAAGTACATATCACAAGCGATGTAATGTTCCACTGCTCCGGTGAAGCGGCAACGTCACAAAAGTTTAAAGTTTTAATAAAAAAAGAGTTTTCTGAAAACATACCACTAGATTTTTTTGACCACTGGTTGTATAATCATAAACCATATACCACATTCTATTTAGGGGGAACTGCTAGATGAAGAAGAGTAAAAGTCTATTGCTAATGCTTGCATTAGTACTTGTTATCGGCACAGTGCTTGCTGGCTGCGGCGGAAACAACGCGAACAGCGGCAATAAAGGTAATGCTGGTAACACTGGTAACACGGGAACTGGTAATGCGGCTACAGAAGAGAAATTGGCTGCGGACCAAACACTGAGAATCAACCTAAGCTCTGAGCCTCCAACATTTGACCCAGGATTGGCTCAAGATAGCCAAGCTCACACTGTCCTGACAACAATGTACGAAGGTCTGACTCGCATGAATGCTGAATCTGGTCAAGCTGAACCAGGTGTTGCTGAAAGCTGGGATGTTTCCGCTGACGGTCTGGTATATACTTTCAAACTCCGTGATTCACAATGGAGTAATGGCGATCCTGTAACAACAGAAGACTTCGTTCGCGCTTGGAAACGCGTACTCGATCCTGCTGCTGCATCCGCTGCACCTTACGCTTATCAATTGTACTACATCAAAAATGCTCAAAAGTTCTACAACAAGGAAATTACCGATTTCAGTCAAGTAGGTGTCAAAGCGGTTGATGAGAAAACTCTCGAAGTTACTCTTGAAGCCCCAACTCCTTACTTCCTTGGATTGCTTTCCTTCTACACTTATTACCCTGTACACAAATCCATTGAGAGTAATCCAAAATGGGCAACAAGCAAAGATACTATGATCGTTAACGGTGCTTTCACTCTTACTGAGTGGACTACAGGTCAAACACTTGTTGTAACTAAAAACGATAAATACTGGGATAAAGATTCCATTAAACTTAACAAAATCGACTTCTCCCTTGTAAACAGCGGTGCAACTGAACTGCTCAGCTACAAGAACGGTGAATACGATCGTGCCGGTGGACCAACTGGTGAAATTCCATCAGAACAAATTCCAATCGTGCAAAAAGAACTTCCTAAAGAATTCAGCCGTAAAGGTATTGCTTCCGTATACTACTACGAATTCAATATCACTGAAAAACCTTTCACAAACGCTAAAATCCGTAAAGCTCTTGCAATGTCGATTAACCGTCAAGCTTTGATTGACAATGTAGTACAAGGTGGACAATTCCCAGCATTCGGTTATGTACCTCCGGGTATCGCTGGTGCTGATGGTGAATACCGTACAGCAGTTAAAGATAGCTACTTCACTGAAGATCTAGAACAAGCTAAAACTTTGCTTGCTGAAGGTCTGAAAGAAGAAGGTATGGATAAACTGCCTACATTCTCTTTGACTTACAACACAAGTGAAGGTCACAAGAAAATCGCTTTGGCGATTGCTGATATGTGGAAAAACAATCTTGGTATCGACGTACAAACCGTTAACCAAGAGTGGGCTGTATTTATTGAAAACCGTCAAAACCTGAACTACCAAGTTGCACGTGCTGGTTGGACTGCGGATTACAATGATCCAATGACTTTCCTTGATATGTGGGTAACAGGTGGCGGTAACAATGATACTGGTTACGCTAACCCTGAGTATGACAAATTGATCAGCGAAGCTAAAGCAAGTACTGACTTGAAAGTACGTCAAGACAAGTTTGCAGCAGCTGAGAAATTGCTCATCGAGCAAGATCAAGTTTTGATTCCGTTGTACTACTACACTAACAACTCCCTGACTAAAGAGTACCTCAAAGGTGTTACTCTTGACTTCAGTGGTGCAATTGACTTGACTCGTGGATACTTGCTTGAGCACTAAGATTTAGCTCATGTAATTTAAACAGAATAGTTAGTTGACTGAAGTAACACAATACTTCGGGATATATATGTGGAACTCCATATATATCCCTTTTTTTTGTATTTCCGTCTATTTGTTATTTATTGTTATTTATAACATATTTAGAAAATGGACAAAAATCCGTTTTTTTCATAAAATCAATATAATGCTCTCAAAAAATTTGTCGGAGGAGGTGTGATGGGGATGGTTCGTTATGTCGCAAATAAATTCTTCTATATGTTGGTTTCATTATTTGTACTGATTTCAGCAACTTTTTTCTTGATGAAAGCTATTCCAGGGGATCCGTTTACTTCTGAGAAAAAAGTACCGCCAGAAATTAAAGCGCGTTTGATGGAGCAATATGGTCTGGACAAGCCGCTCTCTCATCAGTATTTTAAGTATTTAGGTGATATTATCCAAGGTGATCTGGGTGTATCCATGAAGCGCCTGAATCAAGATGTATCACATTTGATCGGTCAAACCTTTTCAGCGTCGCTGAAGCTGGGACTCGTCGCAATTGTTGTGGCGGTTATTGTTGGGGTTCTTCTCGGCATGTTAGCGGCACTCTATCACAGAAAGTTTCTTGACAGCGCCGCGATGGTGTTGGCAGTTCTGGGGATTGCGGTTCCGAGCTTTGTAGTCGCGTCATTATTACAGTATGTGTTCGCTTTCAAATTGGGTTGGGTACCGGTTTCAGGTTTTAAAGGACCAATCTATTATTTCCTTCCTGTAGCAGCGCTCTCGGCACAGCCAATAGCATTTATAGCGCGCTTGACACGTTCAAGTATGCTTGAAGTTCTGAATGCGGATTATATCAAAACGGCTAAGGCTAAGGGATTAAGCTGGATGGCTATTCTAAGCCGTCACGTACTTCGTAATGGTATCTTGCCGGTTGTTACTTACATGGGACCTATGACAGCTAACATCGTAACTGGTTCGGTTGTTATCGAGCAGATCTTTGGTGTTGGGGGTATTGGTAAACAGTTCGTGGAAGCGATTGGTGTCCGTGACTATACCGTTATTATGGGAATAACCATTTTCTATGGTGTACTACTCATGGTGGCCCGTTTCATTACTGATATTGCTTATGTATTGATTGACCCACGTATGAAATTAAGTGGAGGAAAGGAGGGCTAAAGAGTGGCATCTGATAATAACTTGTTAAAGAACATGAATCTAAAACCGGAAGACTTTCAAAAAGTCGGTGTAGATGAAAAAGAAGCCGAGGTAATTCAGCGGGAGAGTCTCTCTGCCTGGAAAGATTCTTGGCAACGGTTGCGTCAAAACAAAATGGCGATGACCGCGCTTGGGATTCTAGGCTTGATCGTGCTTGCGGCGATTATCGCTCCCTTATTCTCGAAATATAACTATTACTCCAATGACTTGATGAATACCAATAAGCCCCCTTCCTCCGATCACTGGTTTGGAACGGATGATCTTGGACGTGATATTTTCGTTCGTACTTGGTACGGCGCACGGATCTCCTTGATCGTTGGTCTAGCTGCGGCAGCCATCGACTTGTTTATCGGTGTTATCTATGGAGGTATTATGGGCTTCTTCGGCGGCCGTGTAGATAATATCATGAACAAATTCTCTGAAATTTTGTACTCCATTCCTTATCTGCTTGTTGTAATTTTGCTTTTGGTTGTGCTTGAACCAAGTCTTGGTACCATCATCCTGGCCTTAACCATCACGGGTTGGATTACGATGTCGTGGATTGTACGCGGTGAAATTATGCAGCTTAAGAATCGCGAGTTCGTATTGGCTTCTCGTTCCATGGGTGCAGGTTCTGCGAGACTGTTGTTCAAACACCTTCTGCCGAACGCAGTGGGTCCGATTATTGTAACGATTACACTTTCTGTACCAAATGCAATTTTTGCTGAGGCTTTCCTAAGCTTCTTGGGTCTTGGTGTACAAGCTCCTATCGCTTCACTTGGATCTATGATTAACGATTCACTCACCGGTTGGTTGTACTATCCATGGCGCTTCCTGTTCCCTGCCATTCTGATCAGTTTAACCATGCTTTCTTTCAACATTTTCGGTGATGGTCTTCGTGACGCGCTTGATCCTAAGCTGAAAAAATAGGAGGGTTATGGATGGAACCTATTTTACAAGTCAAAGATTTGCATGTTTCGTTTTTTGTTAAAGGCGGAGAAGTGCAAGCTGTCCGTGGTATGAATTTTGAAATTGGCAAAGGTGAAACGGTTGCCATCGTCGGCGAGTCCGGCAGCGGTAAGAGTGTAACTGCACAATCGATTATGCGGTTGATCCCTTCCCCACCCTCTAAAGTGAAAAAGGGAGAAATTATTTTCCAAGGACAAAATCTGCTAGACAAAAGCATGAAAGAAATGGAATCCATTCGCGGTAAAGATATTGGCATGATTTTTCAAGACCCGATGACTTCTTTGAACCCAACCATCAAAGTGGGCAAACAGATCACTGAAGTTTTGATTAAACATCAGAAAATGTCAGCGGCCGAAGCGAAAAAGCAAGGTATTGAGATGCTCAAATTAGTTGGCATCACAAATGCTGAGGCTCGCTTTAACCAATATCCCCACGAGTTTTCAGGCGGTATGCGCCAGCGTGTAATGATTGCAATCGCGCTAGCCTGCCGTCCGGCTTTACTCATAGCGGACGAGCCTACAACGGCTCTTGACGTAACCATTCAGGCGCAGATCATGGAAGTTATGAGAGAGATGCAGCAAAAACTAGGTACCTCCATCATTTTGATTACCCATGATCTTGGCGTCGTTGCCGGTATGTGTGATCGGGTTATTGTAATGTATGCAGGTGAAGTTGTGGAGACCGGAACAAGATGGGAAATCTTTAAGAATCCACAGCATCCATATACCAAAGGTCTGCTGCGCTCGATGCCGCGTCTGGACCAAAAGAAGGGCGAGCCGCTCATTCCGATCATCGGCACACCGCCAGATCTGATCAAGCCGCCGATCGGCTGTCCGTTCACCGCGCGTTGCAATGAAGCAATGCATGTTTGCGAACAAATCGATCCCGGCGCCACAGAATTCAGCGAAACGCATATGGCGCGTTGCTGGAATCTGCATTCGATGGCCAAGGAGGTGCAGTACTCTTGAGTAAGAACCTAATAGAGGTAGAAGGTCTTAAGAAATATTTTAATGTAGGTCAAGGCAAGGTTCTTAAGGCTGTTGATAATATTAACTTCTCCATCCGTGAGGGCGAGACGCTTGGAATGGTAGGAGAATCCGGTTGTGGTAAGACTACTGCTGGACGTACAATTCTTCGCTTGTATGAGCCAACTGCCGGAAGTGTGAAATATAATGGTACAGACATTTATAAATTGCCTTCTAACAAAATGAAAGCAATGCGCCGTGACATGCAGATGATTTTCCAAGATCCGTACGCATCACTTAACCCGCGCTTTACGGTTTCTGATATCATCGGCGAGGCACTGGACATTCACGGAATGGCTGGCAGTCGTGCAGAACGTAAAAAACGGATCGAAGAGCTGCTCGATATGGTTGGTCTTAACCATGATCACGCTACTCGTTATCCGCATGAATTCTCTGGTGGACAACGCCAACGTATTGGGATTGCCCGTTCGTTAGCGGTAAATCCTAAGTTCATCGTTTGTGATGAGCCGATTTCCGCGCTTGACGTATCCATTCAGGCTCAGGTCGTAAACTTGCTTAAAGAATTGCAAGATCGTCTGGGATTGACTTATCTTTTCATCGCGCATGATCTGTCCATGGTTAAACATATCAGTGATCGCGTAGCAGTTATGTATTTGGGTAAAATGGTAGAATTGGCGGAAAGTGAAGAGCTTTATGCAAATCCTATCCACCCTTATACCAAATCTCTCTTGTCAGCTATTCCAATTCCGGATCCGGAAATTGAAGTGAACAAGAAACGTATTCACTTGCATGATGAGCTTGGTAGTCCTATTTATTCTGCTAACGAAAAGAGCAATGATAGTGACTTTGAATTAGTAGAAGTATCCAAAGGACACTGGGTAAGCAAAAAATTTGCTTAAATCTATAGCGAGTATTAGACAGGCGGGAGCGTTATGCTCTCGCCTCTTGTATGTAGTGGGGATATTTAATAATCATTTTAATGGATAAGAAAATAAAACGGCTGCTCTTGCATTGCTTTTTTGCAGGTATGTAATTCTTTTGACGCGGCCCCTGACTTTGGATACAATCATATAGAGTTTACGAACTTGGATTTACATATAACTGCTCAGTAGAACTGGAGGCACTAGCAAATGAATATTGTTAAGGAACCGCTCCCGGGTGGATCTGCACTCGCGCGCGACTATATAGAAAATTTTGAAAAAGTTAGTCATTTGTATGGTGGGGATTTCCGAAGCAAAGAGAGTAGAAGCATTCGGGCAGAATGGCTGGATCGTAGTGAGGGTCTCCGTGCAGACCGGACACAAGTTGCTGCATGTCTACGGCAATATAATGAAAAGCATAATTCACATGATGCGGTGATGTCTTCCCTGGCACTTTTAGAACAGCCGGGAACGTTAGTGGTTACTGGCGGACAGCAAAGCGGATTATTTACAGGACCACTACTTGTAGTATATAAAGCAATGACAACCATTATGGCGGCAAAAGAAGCAGCAGAACAGCTCGGTCGGCCTGTAGTCCCATTATTCTGGATTGCAGGAGAGGATCATGACTGGGATGAAGTGAATCATACGTATGTATTGAATCGTACGCAAGAGATTACAAAGATTAAGATAGAGAAATCAGAGGAGAAACGATCCTCGGTGAGTAATATTCGTGTAGAAGATGAAAGCTGGCAGCAAGTAGTGGAACAGCTGGATGCGCTACTTCAAGATAGTGACTTTAAACCGCAAATTATGGAATTTATTCGATCTTCTTCGTTTAGAGCAGATAGTATGACGGATGCTTTTGCCAAGCTGATGGGTTCTTTATTTGGTAAATTTGGTCTGATCCTGCTCGATTCTGCTGATCCTAACCTTCGTAAGTTAGAAGAGCCTTTCTTTACTTCGCTAATTATGCAGAATGATGCACTGGAAACAGCGTACATGAATTCTGCTTCTGATATCGTGAACGCTGGGTATGAGCTTCAAGCTGACGTTACGGCAGGCAATGCCAACCTCTTTTATATACATGAAGGTGTACGATTATTGCTTCATAAGAAAGATGGCGTTTTTGCCGATCGCAAGGGCCAGGTATCGTTCACCCGGGATGAACTACTGGAGGAAGTGAAGGTTCATCCGGAACTATTCAGTAACAACGTGCTGACACGTCCGCTTATGCAGGATTATGTGTTGCCGGTTCTAGCAACGGTGCTAGGTCAAGGTGAGATTGCTTATTGGGCCATTCCGCATCGTGCGTTTGAGATCATTGGGGGACAAATGCCCCTGATCATCCCGCGAATGTCTTTCACAGTGGTGGAAGGTACGCTTCATAAGCATATGGATAAATATCAACTAAGCTTTGAGGACGTAAGACAGGGACTAGATCGTAAAAGACATGAGTGGTTGGCTGCACAGGATGAGCTGGGGATTGAACAACGTTTCGAAGAAACTAAAGCTACTTTCTCCGCCATGTACGAACCACTGATTGAGCAGCTTGGAACCATTCAGGCAGGTCTGCTAAAACTAGGGAATAACAATAAAGATAAGATTTTAGATCAGATCACTTTTTTACAAGCGAAAGCCCAAGATGCAATGGCAAAACAGAATGAAGCTGCAATCCGTCAATGGGAGCGAATCGAGCTGTCGTTAATGCCACTGGGTAAACTGCAAGAAAGAGTGTACAATATCATGTATTACTTGAACCGCTACGGACTTCCATGGTTAGATGAGCTGATGGCTATTGAACCGGATTATAGTGGGACGCATCGTATCATTTATATGTAGAGAAGTATTGCTCCATAAAACAAGGAAGTAACGCTCACAAAACTTGGATTATGCTTACGAAGCGAGTTTTACTGCGAAGTAAAACATAGAAGTATCGCTCCATAAAACTTTTAGGAGGTTTCATTATGAGTTCATCAAAACAAAATAGTATCGTGGCTGATATGTCACTCGCACCCGAAGGTCATTTGAAAATCGACTGGGTTCGTCAACATATGCCGGTATTGAACCGTATCCGTGAGCAGTTCGAAGCTGAACAGCCATTCAAAGGACTAAAAGTATCTATTACACTTCATTTGGAAGCTAAAACCGCTTATCTGGCGAAGGTAGTCAAAGCAGGCGGTGCAGAAGTAACCATTACTGGATCGAATCCACTGTCTACACAGGATGATGTATGTGCGGCGCTTGTAGAGGACGGAATTACCGTATTTGCTAAATACAACCCGTCACCTGAAGAGTTCAAAGCCCTTAATATCAAGGCGCTGGAAAGCAAACCGGATTTGATTATTGATGATGGTGGGGATTTTGCTACATTGCTGCATTCGGAGCGTCCTGATCTAATGGAGAATATTCGTGGGGGTGCTGAAGAAACAACAACCGGCATCATTCGTCTAAAAGCTCTTCAAAAGCAAGGTGTGTTGAAGTTCCCAATGGTCGCAGTAAATGATGCTTATTGCAAATATTTGTTTGATAACCGCTATGGCACAGGCCAATCCGCATGGGATGGAATTATTCGAACAACCAACCTGATCGTTGCGGGCAAAACCGTAGTTGTTGTAGGATACGGCTGGTGCGGTAAGGGTGTTGCTATGCGTGCCAAAGGTTTGGGCGCAAAAGTGGTTGTCACAGAAGTGGATGCTATTAAAGCCGTTGAAGCACATATGGACGGTTTCGAAGTTATGCCTATGCTGGAAGCTGCTAAGGTTGGTGATTTCTTCGTTACAGTAACTGGTAATCGTTATGTCATTCGCGGTGAACATTATGATGTGATGAAGGATGGAGCAATCATGTGCAATGCAGGCCATTTCGACGTTGAAGTGAATAAGCCTGAATTGTCTGAAAGATCCGTATCTCAGCGTACGGTTCGCAAAAATATCGAAGAGTACCAGCTTCGCGACGGACGTAAACTATATCTGCTTGCAGAAGGCAGACTTGTAAATCTGGGTGCTGCGGATGGACACCCTGCCGAAATTATGGATACGACCTTTGCGCTACAAGCGCTGTCGTTGAAATATGTAAATGATAATTATAAGAGCATTGGCGTAAAAGTTGAGAATGTTCCTTATGAGCTGGATGAGCAGGTAGCACGCTACAAGCTGCAAAGTCTGGGCATTAACATTGATAGTCTGACTCCAGCACAAGTGGATTATTTGGACAGCTGGAATCTGAACGATTAATTACGGAACGCACAACAATAAAGTATATTAACCAAGTGTACCTTGAACTGAAGCAACTTTTGTAAAATATAAGAGAGTATAAGTTTTACGCTATACATTATCCTTATATTTCTCGCTTAAACGCTTCGGCGTCCTTATAAGGACACCGAAGACGTTTATGCTTGAAAAGCCATGCAGCGGACAAGATTCCGATTGTATGGCTTTTTTCTGTGGCGAAATGTTTTTTGGGTAACGATCCGTCTGATTTAGCAAAAAATTCCTTTCACCAGAAAAAGGTTTTTGATTTTTAATGGCGAATCTATTATGCTTAAGTGGTGAAAAGTGGGGTAAAGTGGGGATTCGGGGATTAGGGGTGGGAAAAAGGATGTTCATGGGAGAGTATCAACACAGCATTGACGACAAAGGCCGAATTATTATTCCGGCTAAACTCCGTGAATTGCTTGGAACCTCCTTTGTGACGACCCGTGGTCTAGACTCCTGTTTATTTGTTTATCCCATGGAAGAATGGGCAATCATGGAACAAAAGCTAAAAAGCCTTTCACTGATGAAATCAGATGCCCGTGCATTCAGTCGCTTTTTTTTCTCAGGCGCAACAGAATGTGTATGGGATAAACAGGGAAGGGTAAATCTGCCGGCCAATTTAAGGCAGTATGCCAAACTGG
This sequence comes from Paenibacillus sp. FSL R5-0475, assembly GCF_038004585.1. Taxonomy (NCBI): domain Bacteria; kingdom Bacillati; phylum Bacillota; class Bacilli; order Caryophanales; family Paenibacillaceae; genus Paenibacillus; species Paenibacillus sp. FSL R5-0475. The sequence goes on along the minus strand of NZ_JBBORK010000001.1, from coordinate 3,873,487 downwards.
ACAAAGACTGTGTTATTCTGGGCGTTTCGAACCGGGTGGAAATCTGGAACAAAGAGCTATGGGAGCAGTACTTCGAACAGTCCGAGGAATCGTTCAACGAAATTGCCGAAAAATTGGTGGATTTCAATTTTGATCTATAAAACACAATATCGAATACTGTCCTGGAGGGATGCAGCTTGTTTCACCACATCACGGTGCTTAAAGAAGAAGCGACAGAAGGGCTGCACATCAAAAAAGACGGAATCTATGTAGATTGCACTCTCGGTGGAGCAGGCCACAGCGCACTAATTGCTTCCAAACTTAGCGGCGAAGGCCGATTAATCTGTTTGGATCAAGATGATTGGGCTCTGGAGAACGCAAAAGAAAGACTAGCTGAATACGGAGACAAGGTTGTACTCATTAAGACCAATTTCCGTGATCTGGAGAGTGTACTTAAGGATGTGCCCTTTGTACCACAAAAAGATGGCATTCCCCAAGTGGATGGAGTCCTCTTTGATCTTGGCGTATCCTCTCCCCAGTTTGATGAGGGAGAACGCGGATTTAGTTACAATCATGATGCTCCGCTGGACATGCGGATGGATCAGACAGCGCTATTAACGGCTGCTGATATTGTGAATACGTGGTCTGAGCAGGAGATTGCCCGTGTGCTTTTCCAATATGGAGAAGAGAAGTTCTCGCGGAGAATCGCTAAGAAAATTGTAGACAGAAGAGAAGAAAGTCCTGTGGAGACCACAGGAGAATTAGCTGAGCTTATCAAGGAAGGTATTCCGGCGGCTGCACGAAGAACGGGAGGACACCCCGCTAAACGTAGCTTTCAAGGTTTACGGATTGCTGTAAACGACGAGTTGGGTGCTTTTGAAGAAGGATTACATAGCGCAGTACGTTGCCTTGCACCAGAAGGTAGAGTATCCGTTATCACTTTTCATTCACTCGAGGACCGAATTTGCAAGCAAATACTAAGCAGCTATTTAAGCAGATGTACATGCCCGCCTGACTTTCCGTTTTGTGTATGTGGCGCGAAAGGCACGCTTAAGTTAATCAACCGCAAACCGCTTGTGCCTTCTGAAGAAGAGCTTGAGCTTAATACTCGAGCCCGTTCAGCTAAGCTGCGCATTGCAGAAAAATTGTAATTGACGATAAAGGAGAGTCAGAGATGGCCTATACCCGCGGCAATTTAGCAGTTCAGCCCAAAAGAAAAGAAGAGGTAAACCCCCTTTACCGCGAGAAGACAAAAGTAGTTACCAAACGAAGAGTACTTCCGCTGCAAGAGAAACTTTTGTATATGCTGACGCTAGGAGTATGCGTTTTGGTGGCTATCACCCTGATTTCACGTTACGTTCATATTTATGATTTGAACTTGCAGGCCCAGAAATTAGATAAGGATATAGCGACTGCTAAGAAGCAAATTTCCACGTTTGAGATGGAGAAGCAGAACTTGGAGCAGAAGGTTGCCCAAAAGGCAAAGGATCTTGGATACGTAGCACCGGATGAAAATGATACAATCTTTATTCCGGCGAATCCGATATCGACAGAAGGCGATAATTAGTGAGCGATTGGCAAGATCGCAATAAAAAAATTGTGAGGTTCGCTTATGGTAAAGAGAATAAAACTTCGCACGCTGTTTATAGGAGGGTGTATTACCCTCTTTTTTCTTGTTTTGATAGCTAGAGTGTTCTGGATTCAAGTTATGGAGGGTTCAGAATGGCAAGAAAAGGCTGCTACACTTTGGGCGCACACTTCGACTATCAAAGCAGAGCGAGGAACGATTTCTGACCGTAATGGGAGTGTGCTCGCAAGTGATGTTCCTGCTTATACTGTGGTTGTAAACCCGGCAGTCATTGCTGAAAAGGGAATTGGTGATGAGGTCATCAAGGGATTGCATGAGCTACTCGGCAAGCCAGAAGATGAGCTGCGGAAGCTGGTTGAAGCGAAAGACGAGAACGGTAAATACCTCAAGAATCGTGAGGTTCGTAACGAAGGCTGGAAGATCGATCAGGAACTTGCTGATAAGGTGAAAGAATTTTATGTAGCCCTAGGTAAAGAGCATAAAATTCAAGAGACTGGGATTGGTCTTGTTAGAGAGCAGAAACGATATTACCCTAAAGGTTCGCTTGCTGCGCATATATTAGGCTATACAGATCGAGATGGCAAGGCGATTATGGGTCTGGAAAAATCCCTGGATGAACAGCTTAAGGGTGCCGATGGCAAGCTGCTTTATCAAAGTGACGGTCAAGGGGTTAAGCTGCCGGATTCAAAAGATACCTATAAACCTGTAGTAAATGGAAGTGATTTCAAGCTTACAATCGACAGTACAATCCAGCAATATATACAAGCGGCCATGGAAAAGGCATATGCGCAATATAAGCCGAAAAGTATGAGTGTCATTGCTGCTGATCCGAATACGATGGAGATTTTGGGGATGGCGAATATGCCTACCTTTGATCCTAATAAATATATGGATACGGGTGCTGATGCAGCGGGTTTCTACAATCATGCTATCAAATCAACTTATGAGCCCGGTTCGACCTTCAAAATTGTAACACTTGCTGCAGCTGTAGAAGAGAAGCTTTTTGATCCCGTAGCTACATTTCTGTCAGGATCTATCAGAATTAAGGGATACAGTAAGGCATTACATGATATTAATCGTTCCGGCTGGGGGCAAATCAGTTTCCTGGAAGGTGTGAAGCGGTCTAGTAACGTTCTTTTTGTAAAACTTTATGAAATGCTCGGACAAGATAGACTTTTACAGTATATTGATGATTTTGGCTTTAATGGGAAGACAGGAATCGATTTGCCAGGGGAAGCCAGTGGGGTCGTTAACCCTAACCTTGGACGTCCTATCGAAATTGCTACACTTGCATATGGGCATGGTAAAGTGCTAGTTACCCCGCTTCAACAATTGGTTGCTGTATCTGCTATCGCCAATGGTGGGAAACTGATGACTCCATATGTGGTAAAAGAGGTTACGGACCCAAACACCGGAGACACTAAGGTTACTCAGCCTAGTGTAGTGCGTCAGGTGATTGATGAGGCAAGCGCCAAGAAAACCGGTGAATACTTGGAGCAGGTAGTTGCCGACCAAGTCAAAGGTACAGGACGCAACGCTCACATAGAAGGTTACCGTGTCGCAGGTAAGACAGGAACGGCTATCAAGGTTGAAGGTAAGGACTACGTGAAGTCCAAAGTACTGGTCTCCTTTATTGGTTATGCGCCTGTGAATGATCCAAAGATCGCTGTTATTGTTATTATTGATGAACCGAACGTTGAGGTTGGCGGCGGTAAAGCTGCAGCTCCTGTATTTAAAGAAATCGTATCTCAGTCTCTGCAATACATGGGAGTTCCAAAGTTAGCGACTGAAACTAGCGATAAGGATAGTAAAAAAACAGTTGAATCTGAAGCGCCTGTGCTTCGGACCACACCTGATCTGATGGGCAAAACGATGAAGGAAGCAAGAGAGACGCTTCTGGATCAAGGATTTGATTTTGAAGTGGTCGGTGCAGAAGCATCTGTGGAAACCCAATATCCAGAGGCTGGAACGAAGCTTACTCAAGGACAGCGTATATACCTATTAAGCAAGCAAGGGGACAAGCCTACCATTCCAAATTTAAAAGGAGAGTCGCTGCGTGATGCGCTTGAGATTCTAACACTTCTAAAAGTGGAGATTGCGGTAGAAGGCGAAGGATATGTCTCGGAACAGATTGAAGGAACAAAGAACGGCAAAACATTGGTTACTTTGAAGCTGAAACCATTAAATGATAAGAGTGAAGAGGATCCTGCAACTTCGACTGCTGATGAGGGTACGGAATTGGAGAGTGGGCCATAGGCTTGTTCTAACCCCTGTTTGTCCCGAATAGTCATGAAGATAAGAGCTCATGTCTATAGGTGAAAGCGGGGGAGAACGGAATGAAGGTTTCGAAGGTCGTAACACGGCGGAGAATGTTGTGGACGCTGCTGGGACTGGCAGTGTTATTCGGTTCGCTGGTCGTGCGTCTTGCTTATGTGCAATTATCCCAAGGCGAGAAATTAAGTGACAAGGTAGAAGATTCCTTGCGCCGCAATATTCCTTTTACAGCCAAGCGTGGTGAAATTTTGGATCGTGAAGGTATACCGCTGGCCTATAATATCAGTACGCCTACGGTTTATGCGGTGCCTGTGCAGGTGAAGGAGAAGCAAAAGACAGCGCAGCAATTGGCGCCTCTGCTTGGGATGACCGAGGAGAAGCTGATGAGCTTGCTGACTAAAAAATCAATGTCGGTGAAACTACAGCCCGGCGGCCGCAAAATTACGATGGAACTTGCCGCGAGCATCCGTGATTTGCAGTTGCCGGGCATCGTTGTCGCTGAGGATAGCAAAAGATATTATCCGTACGGCGATCTTGCCGCGCATATACTAGGCTTTACAGGTATTGATAACCAAGGGATTACCGGGGTCGAGAATATATACGATAATTTACTTAAAGGAATAGCAGGTAATATTTCGTATTTGTCTGACGCAGGTGGAAGACTCATGCCTGGATCATCGGAGAAGTATTCTGCCCCTCAGGATGGACTTAATCTGCAATTGACGATTGATAAACAGATTCAATCCATTATGGAACGTGAGCTGGATCAAGCTATGGTAAAATATCAGGCGCAGGGTGCTTGGGCTATAGCGATGAATCCGAAGAATGGTGAAATTCTGGCCATGGCTAGTAGACCGGGTTATGAACCGGGTTTATATAAGGAATATGATCCGCAGATCTATAATCGGAATTTGCCCATTTGGATGACTTACGAGCCTGGTTCGACGTTCAAAATCATCACACTTGCTGCAGCACTGCAAGAAGGTAAGGTAGACCTGCAAAATGATCATTTCTATGATCCTGGGTTTATCGAAGTGGCGGGTGCGAAGCTGCGCTGTTGGAAAAAAGGCGGCCATGGCAGCCAAACCTTCCTTCAGGTGGTTGAGAACTCCTGTAACCCTGGTTTTGTTGCTCTTGGGCAACGGCTGGGCAAAGAAACCCTCTTCAAATATATTCGTGATTTTGGTTTCGGCAGCAAAACAGGAATTGATCTAAACGGAGAATCTAATGGGATTCTGTTCAAGCTTAGTCAAGTAGGTCCGGTGGAGCTTTCGACTACGGCCTTCGGCCAAGGGGTCTCGGTTACACCTATTCAGCAGATTGCTGCGGTATCCGCGGCTATCAATGGTGGCAATCTCTATAAACCACATGTAACAAAATCATGGGTTAATCCGGAAACGGGAGAGACTGTATCAGAGGTGAAGCCTGAGCTTGTGCGGCAGGTCATTTCGGAGGAGACATCCAAGAAGGTGCGGGCAGCACTTGAGAGCGTGGTTGCCAAAGGCACGGGACGGCCGGCTTTTATCGACGGCTATCGTGTAGGTGGCAAGACGGGTACTGCACAGAAGGTTATAAATGGACGTTATTCTCCGACAGAGCACATTGTTTCTTTTATTGGCTTTGCGCCGGCGGATGATCCGCAGATCGTTGTCTACACTGCAGTGGATAATCCGAAAGGGATTCAATTTGGGGGTGTAGTTGCAGCTCCAATCGTGCAAAATATTTTGGAAGACTCGCTGCACTATATGAAGGTTCCTGAGCGCAGTGATCAGCTTCCAAAAACTTATAAGTATGGTGAAACTCCGATTGTGACCGTGCCTGACCTTACAGGTGCAACCGTACAAGATATCTATGAGGATTTAAATATGAATTTTAATCTGGCGCGTTCAGGCTCTGGCAATACGGTCATCAATCAGGCTCCGAAAGCTGGGGCAAGAGTAGAACAGGGCTCAACCATCAGGATTTATATGGGAGCTTCTAGTGAATAATGATAAAGGTATAAGGGTTCAGTTTGTATCCGAAAATGTAGAGTGAGGGATTACTATGAAAGTTAATGAATTATCTGCTTGTCTTGCTACTTCGCGTCTATATGGGGACGGGGAGGTGGAGATTACTGATCTTCAGACGGATTCCCGCCGTGTAAGTCCGGGTGATCTGTTTATCTGTTTACCGGGTCACACCGTAGACGGACATAAATTTGCGCCGCAAGCCGTAGCCTCTGGAGCATCTGCTATCGTATGTGAGCATAAGCTAGAGCTTGATATCCCACAGATCGTTGTGGATGACTGCCGTTTTGCGATGTCTGTCATGTCGAATGCATTCTTTGGCTCACCTAGCAGCCGAATGAGAATGATCGGGGTTACGGGTACAAACGGGAAGACAACTACGACTTATCTTATTGAGCGAATTATGCAAGACCAGAATATGAAGACGGGTCTGATTGGGACCATTCAAATGCGCTATGACGGCAAAAGCTACCCTATGTCAGGGACCACTCCAGAATCGCTAGATCTGCAGCGCTCGCTTCATGATATGGCCTCCAAAGGTGTGGAATGTTGCGTAATGGAAGTCTCCTCCCATGCGCTTCAGCAAGGACGTGTGAAGGGTGCGGACTTCCGTACAGCAATATTTACGAACTTAACCCAGGATCATCTGGATTATCATCATACAATGGAGGAGTATCGGGCGGTTAAAGGTCTATTCTTCTCTAGACTAGGAAATGTGATCTCTCCTTGGAAAGAAGAACGCAAATATGCGGTGCTGAATGCTGATGATGAGGCGAGCCACTATTTTGCAACCCAAACTGCAGCGGAAGTGATTACATATGGCATTGATAACAACGCTAATGTCCGAGCTTCGCAAATCTCGATCACTGCAAAAGGAACTTTTTTCCATGTAGATACGTTTAAGGGTGAGACGGACATTTCGCTTCGTATGGTTGGTAAGTTCAATGTCTATAATGCACTTGCGGCGATTACGGCAGCGTTGTTGGAAGATGTGTCACTGTCCGATATCAAGACTAGTCTTGAGGCGATTGATGGGGTAGCTGGACGGGTAGAGTCAGTAGATGAGGGGCAAGAATATGCCGTTATCGTTGACTATGCACATACACCAGACGGGCTGGAAAATGTATTAAGAACGGTCTGTGAGTTTGCTACAGGTAAAGTGCTTACTGTGTTTGGCTGCGGAGGAGACAGAGACCGCACGAAACGTCCTTTAATGGGTAAGATAGCTGCAAAATATAGCGACATGATATTCGTAACCTCTGACAACCCTCGGACGGAGGACCCTGGGCTAATTCTGAAGGATATAGAAGCAGGACTAGTAGAGGATGGAGTCACCTCTGACCGGTATCATATGATTGTTGATCGCCGAGAAGCAATTGGGAAGGCTATTGAAATGGCAAGCTCTGGCGATGTAGTATTGATTGCGGGGAAAGGTCATGAGACCTATCAACTGATTGGCGGAGTGGTTCACGATTTCGATGACCGCATCGTCGCTAAAGAAGTTATAAGGGGTCGAAGCTATTGATTACAAGAACACTGGGACAAATTGCTGTGATGTGCGCAGGGGAACTTCCTGCTGCCGAAGCTATGAATATACCACTTACGGGCGTCGTTACTGACTCCCGTAAGATAACTACAGGTTGCCTGTTTGTTCCTCTAACGGGAGACAAATTTGACGGTCATCATTATGCAGCTACAGCTATTGCTGCTGGTGCTGCAGGGACCTTATGGCAGCGTGATAAAGGTCCTGCGCCTGAGAGTGGCGGAGTCATAATTGTTGAAAATACGCTAGAGGCGCTTCAGAAGCTGTCCGCTACGTATTTAAATGAGGTCGCTCCGAAGGTTGTCGCTGTTACGGGCAGTAATGGCAAAACAACGACAAAAGATATCATTATGGCCTTGCTCGAAATGCAGTACAAGGTGCACAAGACAGAGGGGAACTTCAATAATCATATTGGTCTTCCGCTCACGATTCTATCCATGGCTGAGGATACAGAGATTGCAGTGCTTGAAATGGGTATGAGCTCGCGGGGAGAAATTGCTCTGCTGGCTTCTTTGGCTGCACCAGATGTTGCAGTCATTACTAATATAGGTGAGTCACATCTGCTGCAACTGGGATCCCGCAAAGAAATCGCCCGTGCCAAGCTGGAAATAGTCGAAGGGCTAAAGCCAGGTGGACTGCTAATTTATAACGGTGATGAACCGCTGCTGACTGAGGTAATGCAAGAGTCCACTTTTGAGGCTCCGGAGGGGATGGTGTCCTTCCGTTTCGGCCTGAACGGAGATAATGATGATTATCCGACTGGGATGATGTCCCATAGTGGTGGTATGACGTTTACGTCAAGCCTTCATAAGGAACATGCTTTTACATTACCGCTGCCAGGCCAGCATAACGTTGTTAACGCGTTGGCTGCACTAGCGGTTGCTCGCCATTTTGGAATTACAGAACAAAATGTAGAGAATGGGTTAAGCAATCTTAAGTTGACGGGCATGCGGATTGAAGTGATTCGGACTTCTTCCGGGCTTACACTTTTGAATGATGCTTATAATGCCAGTCCGACTTCTATGAAGGCGGCCATTGATGTGCTTCAAACTATGAAATGCAGTGGCAAAAAAATCGCAGTACTGGGGGACATGCTGGAACTTGGGCCGGATGAAATACAGTTTCATAAAGAAATTGGCTACTACCTAGACCCCGCAGTGACTGATTTTGTATATACCTATGGTCCATTGTCAGTCCATATTGCAGAAGCTGCAAAGGAAAGATTCGGAAACGAGCGTGTGCTGGCTTTTACGGATAAGTCAGAATTAACAGCCGTCCTTATCGAGAAAAGCAGCTCCAAGGATATTGTACTATTCAAAGGATCTAGAGGGATGAGGCTTGAGGAAGTGCTTCAGAGCCTTAATAAAGAGATTAAAGAGACCTAAAAAAATGGAGGGGGTGCACCCATGGATTATCAACTATTGTTATTGACTATTGCTGTTTCCTTTATCCTTGCGGTCATTGCCGCTCCGCTCTTCATTCCGCTACTGCGCAGGATGAAATTCGGACAGCAGGTGCGAGATGACGGACCGCAATCCCATTTAAAGAAAGCGGGAACGCCGACGATGGGCGGTATCGTAATCATCGTGGCTTTTACATTGGCTTATCTGAAATTTTCCGTGGTGAATAACGATTTCTACGTACTACTAGTGGCTACGCTTGGTTTTGGACTGATCGGATTTTTGGATGATTATATCAAAATCGTATTCAAGCGTTCTTTGGGCCTTACGGCGCGTCAAAAATTGTTCGGGCAGCTGTTGGTAGGTGCTGTGATGTGTGGTCTGCTGATTTCTGCAGGACATAGCACAAGTATCAGCGTTCCGGGTACTGATTTCAGCTTTGACTGGGGCGGCTTTTTCTACTATCCATTCATTATTATTATGATGATGGCAGTAACGAATGCTGTTAACTTTACCGATGGAGTAGATGGTTTGCTGTCTGGAGTAAGTGCTATTGCTTTGGCCGCTTATGCTGTTGTAGCGATGCAGGCTACGTCAATTGCAGCTGGCGTGTGTGCAGCGGCAATGATCGGGGCCGTTCTTGGATTTCTGGTCTTTAATGCCCATCCGGCTAAGGTGTTCATGGGAGATACCGGTTCATTTGGTATTGGCGGCGCGATAGGTGCGATTGCTATTGTCACAAAGAGCGAACTGCTGTTTTTAATTATTGGCGGTGTGTTTGTGGTGGAAATGTTATCTGTCGTGATACAGGTGGTTTCTTTCAAAACCCGTGGCAAACGTGTATTCAGAATGAGCCCGATTCACCATCATTTTGAACTTGGTGGCTGGTCGGAATGGCGTGTGGTAATTTCGTTCTGGGCGGTAAGCTTGATATTAGCCGCTGTTGGACTATTTATTAGCAAGGGGTTGTAGCGAATGAAACATCCAGATATGTATCGTGGTGAAGAAGTTGTGGTTCTTGGGCTCGCAAAAAGCGGTGTCCAGGTTGCTAAAGTGCTGCATGATCGAGGCGCTGTAGTTACGGTGAACGATAAAAAGGAAAGAGATCAAAGTCCCGAAGCTTCCGAATTGGAATCTTTGGGAATTTGTGTTATAAGCGGTGGGCATCCGGATGGACTGATTCATGAAGGTGTAAGTCTGGTCATTAAGAATCCAGGCATTCCTTATTCTGCGCCTCCTGTGCAAAAGGCTCTTGAGCTTGGCATTGAAGTAGTTACAGAGGTAGAGGTTGCTTATCGTCTTTGTGCAGCGCCGATGATTGGCATCACGGGATCCAATGGCAAGACGACAACGACGACCTGGGTAGGTCAAATGCTGGAAGCTGCAGGTATGAATCCGATTGTTGCAGGTAACATTGGCACGCCTCTCTGTGAGGCTGCGCAAGAAGCTACAGAGGATAACTGGATGGTGGTCGAACTCAGCAGCTTCCAGCTCAAAGGTACGGAGACTTTCCGCCCCAAAATAGGTTGTTTGTTGAATATTGCGGAGACCCACCTGGATTATCATGGGAGCATGAAGGATTATGTCGATTCCAAAGCAAAGCTGTTCGCCAATCAAGTAGATACGGATACGGCTGTGCTGAACTGGGACGATCCTTTTTGCCGGGAGCTTGTGCCGTATATGAAAGCTACTATTCTTCCGTTCTCTATGTCCGAGGAGCTCACTCATGGTGTGTTTGTTAGCCCATCCTATATTACGGGTCAAGATGACGATCTGAAGCGCCGTATCATCTATCGCGAATCTGCAGACCGAGAAACAATCATTGCTGATGTAGATTCCATTAGCATTCCGGGACGGTTCAATGTGGGAAATGCACTGGCTGCATGTGGAATTGCCATTGCTGCTGGAGCGGACCCCTCTTTATTGGGTGAAGTGCTTGCTTCATTTCGCGGTGTGGAGCACCGGCTGGAGTATGTGGCTGATAAGGCTGGAGCCACTTATTATAATAACTCCAAAGCAACAAACTCCAAAGCGACGATTATGGCATTAACGTCCTTTGAGCGCCCTGTAGTGCTGATCGCTGGTGGATTAGACCGTGGTTCCGATTATTTGGAACTGCTGCCTGTCCTGAGCGGACGTGTTAAAGCGCTAGTGGCGTTAGGGGAAACTAAGGACAAGCTAACGAATGTAGCGCAGCTTGCAGGATTAAAGCAGATTATCTCCGTCGATAATGGGGAGAGTGCCGCTGCCGTGCTTGAGCAAGCTGTGCAGGAAGCTTCCGCTCTGGCGGAAGAAGGAGATATCGTTCTTTTGTCTCCTGCCTGTGCAAGTTGGGATATGTTTACATCCTATGAAGAGCGCGGGCGTATTTTTAAAGAGGCGGTGCATAACCTTTAAGTAGGGGGGTGGATAAGCCCCATCCCTACTACGGATGCAAGAGGTGTGCTCCTGATGAACAAAACTCGTCATGCTCCCGATATTTGGTTGCTGATTCCTATTCTATCTTTGCTGGTGATCGGCATGGTGATGGTATACAGCGCCGGGTCCGTTCTGGGCTTCCGCAATTATGGAGATTCGTTTTACTTTGTAAAAAGACAGCTTTTGTTTGCAGGACTAGGATTAGTCGCAATGTTCGTTACGGCGAATACCGATTACAGGGTGCTGAAAAAGCTGGCTAAGCCGGCACTTCTGATCTGCTTTTTCTTACTTGTTATTGTGCTTATCCCTGGTATTGGTGTAGTACGCGGGGGAGCGCGCAGCTGGCTAGGAATTAGCTCCTTCGGGATCCAGCCTTCCGAATTCATGAAGATGGGGATGATTCTATTCTTAGCCAATTGGCTAGGAAAAGAGGAATACGACATCACTTCCTTCACACGCGGCTTGCTCCCACCACTTGCGCTCATTGGGTCAGCCTTCGCGCTGATCATGCTCCAGCCGGATTTGGGTACAGGTACCGTCATGTTTGGTGCAGCCTTGATGATGGTCTTCACAGCAGGGGCTAGAATGAAGCATTTACTTTCACTTGGAGTAGCTGGTGCGGCAGGGTTTGTTGCTTTGATTGCAGCAGCGCCTTACCGGTTGCAGCGGATTACCGCTTTTCTTGATCCTTGGTCCGACCCCCTTGGTGCAGGCTACCAGATCATTCAGTCGTTATATGCGATCGGTCCTGGTGGGCTCGGTGGCCTTGGATTAGGAATGAGTCGGCAGAAGTACAGCTATGTACCTGAGCCACAAACAGATTTTATTTTTTCTATATTGGCCGAGGAGCTGGGGTTTATCGGTGGTTTGGCTGTGTTGATCCTATTTCTTATTCTAATCTGGCGCGGGATGAAGGTGGCGATGAGTCTACCTGACCGTTTTGGAAGCTATCTGGCCGTTGGCATCGTCTGTATGGTGGCTGTGCAAGTCATTATTAATATTGGTGTTGTTATTGGTCTAATGCCTGTAACGGGCATCACGCTTCCTCTGATTAGCTATGGCGGATCTTCACTTACACTGATGCTAACATCCCTTGGCATTCTATTGAACTTATCCCGTTTTGCGAGGTGAAAGAGATGCGTATCGTATTAAGCGGCGGAGGCACGGGTGGACATATCTATCCTGCGGTCGCTGTTGCTAGGCAAATGGAGTTGGAAGATAACAAATCTACCTTCCTGTATATTGGTGGAACGCGTGGCTTAGAGAGCAAGCTTGTTCCTCAAGAGAATATCCCTTTCAAATCTATTGACATCACTGGTTTTCGGCGCAAGCTATCCATAGACAATGTCAAGACCGTGATGCGTTTCTTGAAGGGTGTTAAGGCTTCCAAAGAAATGTTAAGAGAATTCAAACCAGATGTTGTGATTGGAACAGGCGGTTATGTGTGTGGTCCAGTCGTTTATGCTGCATCCCGGTTGGGCATCCCTACTTTGATCCATGAACAAAATGCCATACCAGGTCTAACCAATCGCTTTCTGAGTCGGTATGCGAGTACAGTTGCCGTTAGCTTTGAAGGAACAGAGTCCTCTTTTCCGGGCAGCAAAAATGTGATCTACACTGGCAATCCACGTGCCACAACAGTTACTACAGCAAGTCCGCAACGAGGATTCGCATCGCTGGGGATTTCGGATGGCAGTACTGTTGTTTTGGTGGTTGGTGGCAGTCAGGGAGCTAAGGCTATTAATAGAGCCATGATTGAAATGGCCCCTAAAGTGGGTAAGGGTAATGGTGTTCATTATGTGTATGTTACAGGTGAACCTTATTTCGAAGAGACTCGGGCGGAATTGCGTCAAAAGCTGGGTAGCATACCAAACTGGTTGCATGTCCTTCCTTACGTTCATAATATGCCAGAGGTGTTGGCTTGTACCTCCTTGATCGTTAATCGGGCGGGAGCCTCTTTTCTCGCTGAGATTACAGCGCTGGGTATTCCCTCTGTACTCATTCCATCTCCTAATGTGACGAATAACCATCAGGAGGCGAATGCAAGACAGTTGGAACGTGAAGGTGCTGCTGTGGTGCTGCTTGAGAAAGATTTAAACGGCACGGCACTATATGAGGCGGTTCAAAAAATCATCGGAACTGAAGCCGTGCGTGAGCAGATGTCCGTGGCCTCCAAACGACTCGGCAAAAGAGATTCTGCGGCAGTAATCACAAGCGAGCTCCGAAGACTTGCGGGTAAGAAGTCTTAAGATATCATCGTTTTCCATACGGGTTTTCCTTATTGGCAGCTCTCTGTCACACACTTGGAGGAACGAACATAGGATAATCCTATAATCGTGACAATCACCCAGGACACTTCCAAACCTGAGATGTAGTGCAGGATATTCTTGTACATTTCATATGAGCTTGTAACGGAAGTGTTTGTGGTGGGTGAGCGGTAATCTCGGAGGTGATACATTGGACAAATTGGTGATTGAGGGTGGAAGTCCCCTGTCAGGCACCATTCGTATCCATGGAGCAAAAAATGCGGCGCTGCCGATTCTAGCGGCAAGCCTGCTGGCCGAAGGAGTTCACTCACTGCATAATGTGCCGAAGCTGCTGGACATCGAGACTATGCTAGACATCCTAGATCGGCTGGGCTGCAGGTGCGTGCATCAAGAGGATACGGTGACGATAGATACGTCTGCCGTCGGGACATCTCATATCCCTGAGGATTTAATGCGGCAGATGAGATCTTCCATTTTTCTAATGGGACCGCTGTTATCCAGATTTGGAGAGGTAACGATCTATCAGCCTGGGGGCTGTGCGATCGGAGAGCGTAAAATCGATCTTCATCTACAGGGACTTAAGGCGTTAGGGGCGGAGATCGAGGAGAGCAACGGAAGAATATTCTGTCGGGGTTCTAAGCTTATAGGGAGTGATATTCATCTCGACTATCCAAGTGTAGGAGCAACGGAGAATATTATGATGGCTGCCGCAAAGGCAGAGGGAACAACAACAATATCGGGGGCAGCGAGAGAGCCGGAGATACAGGACCTACAGCAGTTTCTAAATAGCATGGGTGCTCAGATTATCGGTGCAGGTACGGACACCATTACAATTCAAGGGGTGAAAAACCTATATCCCTGTACGTATGAGGTGATACCTGATCGGATTGTGGCTGGAACCGTAATGATTGCTGCGGCAGCTACACGAGGGAATGTGACTTTGACACATGCCAATGCGGGGCATCTGACTTCGCTTATTCATGTGCTCAAGCGGGCTGGTGTTCAAATCACAGTGTGCAATGATATAATTAATATCAGTTGTATGGGGCGTCCACGTGCTGTTGAGAGAATTGTGACTTCTCCTTATCCTTCTTTCCCAACCGATCTGCAATCTCAGGTCATGGTGCTGTTGTCTCTCGCTGATGGTTTCAGTGTAATCAAGGAGACGGTGTTTGAGGGACGATTCAAGCATGTTGAAGAAATGGCGCGGATGGGCGCTGATATTTCTATTGATTTGAATCGTGCGTTTATTCGCGGCGTTCAGAGATTGTATGGTGCTACTGTGGAAGCTACTGACTTGCGTGCGGGTGCGGCTCTGGTTATTGCTGGGCTTGCTGCACAAGGGACTACAGTCGTTGAGCAAGCACACCATATTGACCGCGGGTATGATGGAATAGAGAAGCTGTTTCAGAAGCTTGGCGCGCGCATAAGCCGCAAGGTACCCGTACCGGATCCACTTGATTTGGCCAATTAAAGCTCCCTGTCTCCTTCAGTTCTACCAAGGAAGGAGACAGGGCCTTATTACGGAGATATGAGAATGACAACAACCCGATTACCTCTTCTTAAAGAGGACAAGCCTAAGAAAAAAATGAGCCGTAAGATTACGGCGATCCTGCTGCTACTGTTCACTGCGCTTCTTGCTGTGATTTTTTTCAGATCGTCTATTAGTCACATTACAGTGATAGATTTTCAGGGAAGCAAGTATTCTACTAGTGAGGAATTACTCTCGCAAAGTGGAATTCATATAGGTGGACAATTCTTTGCCGTTTCTACGAAGTCTGTGGAACAATCTTTGCTGGAGCTTAAGACGGTTAAGGCTGTGGCCGTAAAGAAGGATTTCCCCGGGGTAATCACAGTGAAGATTGAAGAGTTCCCTGCGGTGGCCTATGAACTGGAACAGGGCGGCATCTTGAAGGCGATTCTGTCAAGTGGAGCAGCGGTGACTGTTAATGAGACTGGTATTGCTGTAGAGAAACCTATATTAACCAACTGGGATCCAGCTGATCCTAATAAGGCTATCCTATGTCAAACGCTTGGAAGCATTTCTAATGAATTGACAAGTGATATCTCTGAGATTGTTCCCTCGCCAACCTTGTCATTTCCGGATCGTATCAAGCTCTATACTAGATCCCGTTTCGAGGTGATCACTTCCATCTCTTTATTGAAGAGCAAAGTGTCATACTTGAATCAGGTAATAGAGACAAAGGAGCCTGGACTTATCACGATGCTTGAAGCCGACTCGTATGTTCCTTTTCAGGTCGAAAGTGAGGAGCAAAAGGGCGATGAGCAAAAAGATGTGCAAGAGTAGAGTAGAGGTAAATAGTCCCTACTAATAGAGTTCAAAAAATGCTACAATCGGAGTTACGGGCAAGAAGCTATATCCCTCTTTTTTCTTCGATTTTTTTGAAATATAATCTTTTATATGGTTAGTAATAACCAAATAGGTATATATTTCTTGTGATAATTATCATTCTTATAAAAAATTATGAGTAACTAATCACATTTAGGGATGTTGGAATATTATTCCGTTCAAAAAATTTGTAGAAAAAAGAGGGAAAGGGTTAGGTATGTTGAATATGTACAGAGAAGTTTCCCGGGACCGGGATAAGATTATGCAAATTATTTCGATTATAACAGGAGGTGCCATAGGACTTGAGCAACAATGACATCATTGTTAGTTTGGACATCGGTACATCCAAAGTTCGGGCAATAATTGGGGAAGTTACCAATGGAACCTTTAATATTATTGGCGTTGGATCTGCTGATTCGGAAGGAATACGTAAAGGCGCGATTGTAGATATCGACCAAACTGTGCAATCGATCAAAAGTGCTATAGATCATGCAGAGCAAATGGTGGGTATTCAAATATCAGAAGTTTATGTAGGCATTTCCGGTAATCATATTGGCCTGCAATCCAGCCACGGTGTCGTGGCCGTTCAGAATGAGGATCGTGAAATCGGTGAGGATGATATCGATCGCGTTATTAAAGCTGCGGAAGTCATCGCTATGCCTCCGGAGCGAGAAGTGATTGATGTTGTTCCTAAACAATTTATCGTCGATGGTCTCGAAGGTATTCAGGACCCGCGCGGGATGATTGGTGTTCGTCTAGAAGTGGACGCAACCATCATTACGGGTGCTAAGACGCCAATACATAATCTACTACGATGTGTTGAGAAATCAGGGCTGAAAGTGAAGGATCTTGTGCTGATGTCTCTTGGTGCTGGTGGATTGGCGCTGTCCAAAGACGAGAAATCGATGGGATCTGTTCTGGTTGATATCGGGGCCGGGTCGACAACGATAGCCATATACGAAGAAAGTTCCCTTTGTGCAACCTCTACGATTCCGATCGGCGGAGAATTTGTAACTAATGACATTGCATACGGACTACGTACACTTACTGATCAAGCGGAGAAAGTAAAGCTAAAGTATGGTTGCGCATGGATTGACGATGCAGCCTCTGACGTTGTCTTCAAGGTGCTGCGCATTGGCAGTAATGTAGAGAAGGAATTTAACCAAGAGGATTTAGCGGCAATTATCGAACCACGGGTGCAAGAAATCTTCCATCTGATTAAACAGGAAGTGAAACGGCTTGGTTACAGTGAACTACCTGGAGGTTATATATTAACGGGTGGAACTGTTTCGATGCCGGGCGTATTAAAGGCGGCTCAGACTGAACTGGCTGCATCTGTACGCATCGCTGTACCGGATTATATCGGTGTACGGGACCCTGGGTTTACCGGAGGTGTTGGTATCCTGCATAATGTTGTCCGTAGCTTCCGTGGAAGAAGCAGTGGTGGAAGCAGCAACAAAAAGACGGTCAACCGGAGTAAGCAGAACGCCACTCCAAATCAGGAAACGGTTCAGAAGACCGGGTTTGTCGAGCGTCTAAAGAACATGTTCAGCGAGTTTATATAAGTGTAAGTCCAGATATACTTGGACCGGCCATCCAAGCACATTGAGGGGGAGATGGAACAATATGTTAGAATTTGATTTTGAAATGGAGAGCTTGGCGCAAATAAAAGTCATCGGCGTAGGCGGCGGAGGTAGTAATGCTGTCAACCGGATGATTGAAAATGGCGTTCAGGGTGTAGAATTTATTACGGTTAATACAGACGCCCAAGCGTTGCATATGGCCAAATCGGAGCACAAGCTGCAAATCGGGGACAAGCTGACCCGCGGGTTGGGTGCAGGAGCTAATCCTGAAGTCGGTAAGAAAGCAGCGGAAGAATCCCGTGACTTGATCTCTAATACCCTTAAGGGCGCAGATATGGTGTTTGTTACTGCAGGGATGGGTGGCGGTACAGGAACAGGTGCAGCACCAGTTATAGCTGAGATTGCTAGAGAGTGTGGAGCCTTGACTGTGGGGGTAGTTACTCGCCCGTTCACTTTTGAAGGAAGAAAACGTTATAACCAGGCAATGCTTGGAATCGAAGCTTTGAAAGAAAAAGTCGACACGCTAATCGTCATTCCAAATGACCGTTTGCTTGAGATCGTTGATAAGAAAACACCGATGTTGGAAGCTTTCCGTGAAGCAGATAATGTTCTCCGGCAGGCTGTTCAAGGTATCTCTGACCTAATTAAGGTTCCTGGTCTGATTAACCTTGACTTTGCGGATGTAAAGACGATCATGACAGAGCGCGGTTCAGCGCTTATGGGTATTGGTATTGCAAATGGTGAGAACCGTGCGTCTGAAGCAGCACGTAAAGCCATCATGAGCCCACTCTTGGAAACGTCTATTGAAGGCGCCCGCGGCGTAATCATGAACATTACGGGAGGATCCAACCTCTCTCTATATGAAGTTAATGAAGCGGCTGAGATCGTTACATCCGCCTCTGATCCTGAAGTGAATATGATCTTTGGTGCGATTATTGATGAAGGCCTGAAGGATGATATCAAAGTAACAGTAATTGCTACTGGCTTTGAACATAAACCATTGCCTGAAACTCCAGGACGTCGTCCGGTCTCGACGAATAACGAGCCTGCGGCAGCACCGGATAAGAGTTCAGCTAATTTACGTCCTTTCGGCAATCAGAGTTCTTCTGACCAGCTCGATATTCCGACGTTCCTGCGTAATCGTACTCGGGGCAACAATGACTAATTAAATAGAATCAAGATTATACGAGAACACCGTATCGCTTAGCTGATTAGCTATAGCGGTACGGTGTTTTTTTGCGTAAATGTAATAAGGATCAAGCAAGACTATGAACGGCACTGTGTAGCTCCAAGGGGGTGATGGTTGACTAAGTAGTTACAGTAGGTGGTAACTGGTAGTCGGAGAGCGGAAAGCGGCAACCATTAACCATCGGATAATCCTGCAAAAATACAGTATTTAATAATAAGTAGATGGTTGAAGCGTTGATTCCTGCGAATCTGCAGTAATTCCTGCGCCAAATAAAGATTTCTAGCCAAAAGTGAGGATAATCCTGTATATTTGCAGTTTTTGGACTTCATGAAGCGGAGTTTTGCACAAAAAGTTGTATATTTGCAGGATTCCTCTATTCCATTAAATGATCCAGCGAATGATGGAGCGAATGACGCAGTGAATAAAAGATATAAGAAATTCCATAAAGAAGGAATAAATCCCCACGCGCTATAACTCGACAAAAAAACCGTAAGAATGCCCCCCAAGTTTAGACAGACTTTGAATGCGAGACTTTCTATACTAATCATATCGTCCAAAAACAGAGCCTGATCCAATTTGGCTAGAGGATAGATTCCGCCATTAAGCAGGTGAATGCACTGGTTGTTTATATTGACTTGATATTCGCCGCCAATCTAGTGATCGACGGAATTCTTTTGTGGCTGACAGGCTGGATGGTTAAGCTGAGAATCTCATGGTGGCGTTTAATCCTCTCAGCTCTCGTTGGCGCACTGTATGTAGTGATGATGTTTGTACCGGAGCTGTCTTTCATGTATACCTTCCTTATCAAGTTTGGATTGTCGGTGGTTATGTTATGGATTGCCTTTGGTTTTGGGAGTCTGCAAAGCTACCTTCGCACTATGGGAGCTTTCTATATTATCAATTTTGCAGCCGCAGGTGGAATTGTTGGTATTCACTATTTGCTGCAGAGCTCCAGCGACATTTGGAATGGTATTATGTTCACTGCTTCAGGAGGGCATGCCTACGGCTTAAAGATCGGCTTTTGGTTTGTCATTGCAGTATTCCCCCTGGTGTTAATCTGCTTCAAGGCAGTGCATTCTTCACGAATCAGAAGGGAGCAGCTTGAAACCTATATCGGTGAGGTGGTTGTTGAAATTGATGGTGTAAGTGTTTCCTGTCCTGGCCTGCTAGACACAGGTAATCGTCTCTGTGATCCTTTGACCCGCATACCGGTGATGGTGATGGAATCGACGCTCTGGGAGGGGCATCTGCCTGCTGCATGGAAAGGGAGACTCACTCAGGATGGTGCGGACAGACTTTTGCTAGAAACGGACGGGCAGTCGTTTGCTTGGCAGGATAGGATGCGACTAGTACCTTACAGGGGGATTAACCGAGGGGCATCATTTATGCTCGCACTGAAGCCAGACCTTGTGACGATAAAGCTCGGTGAAGATATCTTTTATAGTAAAAGAGTCTTAATTGGGCTGGATGGCGGGACGCTCTCAGGAGATGGAGCCTATCGGGCGGTCATACATCCGGATTTAACTCAAAAAGAGAGCGCCACTGATGCAGCACTACCTTCCTAATCTTTAAAGCTAGCTGAACCAAACTTCTGATGGCTGAAAGCGGTAATTAAAAGCTTCATACGCTAACCGTGTACTTCTTGGAGGAGGAACAATAATGGTCAAATGGAAAATTGCTCTGCAGCTGCAATATTACCGCATGCTGTTTCTACTGGGGCTGAAGAGTCAGGAAATCTATTATATCGGCGGGAGCGAGGCTCTACCTCCACCGCTGACACGGGAAGAAGAAGAGTATCTGCTTCAGCGGCTATCTAGCGGCGATGCTGCTGTTCGTGCGATGCTGATTGAGCGTAACCTGCGCCTCGTAGTGTATATCGCTCGTAAATTTGAGAATACCGGAATCAATATTGAAGACCTGGTTTCGATAGGGGCTATCGGATTAATTAAGGCAGTTAACACTTTTGATCCCGAGAAAAAAATAAAACTAGCAACATATGCATCACGTTGCATAGAGAATGAAATTTTGATGTATTTGCGGCGTAATAGCAAGACACGGAGTGAGGTTTCTTTTGATGAGCCTCTTAATATCGACTGGGATGGTAATGAGTTGCTGCTCTCAGATGTTTTAGGGACGGAAAATGATACCATCTATCGGAACATTGAAGAACAGGTCGATCGCAAGCTGCTGCAAAAGGCGCTGGAAAAGCTGAGCGAACGGGAAAGACTCATTATGGAGCTGCGTTTCGGACTGCGTGGGGGCGAAGAAAAGACGCAAAAAGATGTGGCGGATCTGCTCGGCATTTCCCAATCTTACATCTCTCGTCTGGAGAAACGAATTATTAAGCGGCTGCGTAAGGAGTTTAACAAGATGGTGTAAGGTGAAATTAGCAAGGAATAAAATGGCCAACCCGGGAGATAATGTACAGTAATGTTTCTCCTTGGGAGGTAAATCATCATGACCCGAAATAAAGTCGAGATTTGCGGTGTGGATACTGCTAAGCTGCCTGTTCTAACGAATGTGGAAATGCGGCAACTGTTCACTTCGCTGCAGCAGCAGGGCGAGCGATCCGCCAGAGAGAAATTGGTAAATGGTAATCTTAGGCTCGTTCTAAGTGTTATCCAGAGGTTCAATAATAGGGGAGAATTTGTTGACGATTTGTTCCAGGTGGGCTGCATCGGTCTGATGAAAGCCATCGATAATTTCGATTTATCACAAAACGTTAAGTTCTCCACATATGCGGTTCCGATGATTATTGGTGAGATCCGCCGTTACTTGCGTGATAACAATCCGATTCGAGTATCGCGTTCACTCAGAGACATTGCTTATAAGGCGCTGCAGGTACGCGATAGTCTGACCAATCAGAATTCGCGGGAACCGACGATATTCGAAATCTCTGAAGCACTTGGCGTACCGAAGGAAGATGTAGTCTTTGCCCTTGATGCTATTCAGGATCCAGTGTCCTTATTCGAGCCGATCTATCATGACGGTGGCGATCCTATTTATGTAATGGACCAGATTAGCGATGATAAGAATAAGGATGTGTCGTGGATCGAAGAAATCGCCTTACGTGAAGCGATGCGTAAGTTAGGTCAAAGGGAGAAACGAATTTTATCCATGCGGTTTTTCGAAGGGAAAACACAGATGGAGGTCGCAGATGAGATTGGTATCTCACAGGCACAAGTCTCACGTCTAGAGAAATCTGCGATTCAGCAAATGCAAAAGCATGTGAAGTCTTAAATCGTCTGAAATGAGGAGATATCCAGAATCCGTGATACGGATTTTGGGTGATCTCCTCTTTTTACTGTTTCAGGAATTATATTGAGCCCCCGCAAAGTACCTTGGTAAGCATCTAAGCATAGCCTCACTTTGTGGGGATATTTCATGCATGTGGCCAAGCTTTCATAACATATATTGGACTATAGGTCTGATTGTACAGGGGTGGTGAGATGAACGAGGATTATTTAGGATCAGCCAAAAAAATGAAAATCTCTGATTTTCAGACTAAGGACGTTATTAACATTGTGGACGGCAAGCGGCTGGGCCAAATCAGTGACTTAGAGCTTGATTTACGCCGAGGTGTCATTGATGCAATCGTAATTCCCGGATACACTCGGTTTATGGGGTTGTTCGGAGGCGGAACCGATCTGATTATTCCATGGCGAAATATTGTCAAAATCGGGTCTGATGTAGTGCTTGTGAAGATTGAAGAATCAAGAATGCCTCAAGGGCAGGACGAACGAGAAACGATGTATTTGGAACGAGGGGACCGAGGCGAACGGCGCACTTATTAATTAGGTGCGTTTTTTGTTTTTTATAAAATGATTCGAAATGGCATGGCTTAAAAGTTAGTAAATTTGATGTTCTAGCTTAAGCGGCATTTTGTAGGGGTATTTACATGTGGTACACTAAGGCGGAGGTGAGGATATGGAACCGTTTGTGCAGGGGAAGGAAACACTTATGCTGCTCCATCTGGAGCCTTGGCGTGTGAAGCATAAAGAAATTACAGCAGGTTTTACGGGTAGACAGGGAGGGGCTAGCAAAAAGCCTTATGACAGCCTGAATTGTGCATTTCATGTTGGGGATGCTCCGGAAGATGTCTTAACGAATCGTAGGGCGCTTGCGAAAGCTCTTGATTTCAAACCTGAAGCTTGGACCTGTGGAGAACAAACCCATGGAGCAGAAATAGCAGTGGTAAGGGAAGCCGATCGTGGGCGGGGTCAAAAGGATAGAACCTCGGCATTTCAGGCAACCGATGGTTTGCTTACGGATGTACCGGGAGTTTTTCTGACTTCTTTTTATGCGGATTGTGTACCCCTTTATTTTTATGATCCTGTGCACCAAGTCGTCGGTCTTGCCCATGCAGGCTGGAAGGGAACTGTGGCCCAGATTGCAGCCGCTATGGTGAGTAAAATGGAGACCATTTACGGAAGCCATGCGCAGGACATTATTGCAGCGATTGGACCATCCATTGGTGACTGCTGTTATGAGGTGGACGATTATGTGATGGAGCATGTTCATCGACTGGAAGGTGATCTGAGTAAACCAACAGAAACAGCCAGTACTGTGGAGCTGTACAGAACATCTGACACAGATGAGAACAAATACATGCTAAACTTGAAAGAAATGAATCGACGCATTATGATTAAAGCAGGAATATTGCCGACTCATATCGAATGTACATCTTGGTGTACAAGCTGTAATCAAGATTTGTTCTTTTCTTATCGTAAAGAAGATGGGGTTACAGGCAGGATGACGAGCTGGATCGGAATAAAGGAGAGTTGAAAGTTGGCTTTAACACTGCAGGAGAGAATTGCTGAGGTAGAGGAACGTGTAGCACGTGCCTGCGCGGCAAGCGGCCGGGATCGAAATGACGTCAAGGTAATTGCAGTGACGAAATATGTTTCTCTGGAAATGGTGTCCTCCGTATTGGAGGCAGGCCTGGAGCATATTGCCGAGAGTCGCTGGCAGGATGCTGAGCACAAATGGAAGGTTTTAGGGGACCAAGGGACATGGCATTTTATCGGGCATTTGCAGACCAATAAGGTTAAAGACGTTATTGGCAAGTTTCAATATATACACTCTTTGGACCGGATATCTCTGGCGCAAGAATTACACAAAAAGGCGATTGCCGCAGATCAAGAAGTGAATGTCTTTCTTCAAGTAAACATCTCTGGAGAAGATACGAAATTTGGTCTGTCGCCTGAGGCGGTACCTGGATTTTTGCGTGAAATTGCTAGTCTAGACCGTGTAAAAGTAATTGGACTAATGACGATGGCACCTTTAGAAGGTGATCCGGAGCTTACCCGCCCTGTATTTCGCGGACTTCGTGAGCTGCGCGATGAGCTCAATCAACTTGCTTTGACACCTGAACCGATTACGGAGCTATCAATGGGAATGTCGAATGATTTTGAAGTGGCGATACAGGAAGGAGCCACCTGGGTACGCCTAGGTACGGTGTTAGTAGGCCATTAGGAGGGATCGTGATGAGCGTTATGAACCGATTTATGAGTTTTTTGGGCTTGCAGGAGGAAGAAGAAGTTGTGGAGCGGGAGCAAATCCACGAAGAGGATGAGTATGAGCCAGCCCCTGTCGAAACCCGCAAAAATCAAAGGGGCAACGTTGTCAGTATCCATTCGCAGAAGAATGTAAAAGTTGTACTTTATGAGCCACGTTCGTACGATGAGGCTCAGGAAATTGCGGACCATCTCCGTTCTCACCGGACGGTAGTGATCAATCTTCAGCGTGTCCGTAATGATCAGGCAATGAGAATTATTGATTTTTTAAGTGGAACCGTTTATGCCCTTGGGGGAGGAATCTCTAAAATTGGGGGCAATATATTTATGTGCACGCCAGATACCGTTGAAATTCAAGGTGCCATTACGGAAATCCTAGGTGACGATCCAGACTATAACAGAATGAGGTGAATGAGCTTTGCCCCAAATTGATTACATTATTGATATGCTGTTTAATATTTATTTTTACATGATTATTTTCTACGTACTGATGTCGTGGTTACCAAACGTTCGTGAGAACTTTATCGGAGAACTGCTGAGCAAGCTTGTTGAGCCGTATTTGACACCATTTCGTCGGTTTATTCCGCCACTCTTTGGTACGCTTGATATTTCCCCGATCATTGCACTATTCGTCTTGGAATTTGCGGCAGGTGGACTCAAGTCCATTTTGCACTTAATTTTTTAGGCAGAAGTGATGAAGACAGAAGTTTACGGGCATTTTCATCCCGATGAAAGACAATTTGTGGACAAGGCTTGGGAATGGGTTACCCATGCTGGAGAATATCATGAGACGAAACTGACCGAATTTCTAGATCCGCGCCAAGGATTTATTCTGCAAAGTCTCGTTAATCGACATCCAGATGTTATCGTTAGATGGGAAGGCGGCCACCCTGAGGCAGAGCGGAAGCGAGCACTCATTGCGCCTGATTACCGTGATCTGGATCATGAGGACATGGAGCTGAGCGTTCTTGCGATAACCTCTGGTGAGCAAAAGTTTCTGGCGTTAGAGCATGGGGACTACATGGGCTCTATTCTGGGTCTTGGAGTAAAACGTGGAAAAATCGGTGATATTCATGTTCTGGACGATGGTTGTCATGTGGTAGTAGCTGCAGATATTGCAGATTATTTAGACATGAATTTAACTGGAGTACACCGAATACAGGTGAGCACGGAGGTATTGCCACTTTCTGCCTTGCGTAATAGTGAGGTGAAGCTGGAAATGATGGATTTGACTGTAGCGTCCCTACGATTGGATGGCATAGCCGCAGATGTAACACGGCTTAGTCGAAGCAAAATTCTTGCTCCCATCAAGGCTGGGCGCGTTCGGGTAAATTGGAAAGTGGAAGAAGACCCTTCCTGCGGACTTAAAGATGGTGACATGGTATCTATTCAAGGATTTGGTCGATTCAAGGTTCTAGAGGTTGGTAGTTTGACGAAAAAGGGCCGATACCGTGTTCAGGTTGGTAAATTTGTGTGAATCCCTTGCAGGAATCCGGCTTTACTTGTCGAAATTGATTATTTCGAGGGAATCAAACATTTTTAAAGCAGGACGCCGATATTTTATAAAAGAGGCGAACCATGAATGGCAGTTGGAACGTCGATACATCCTCTGCCTTTACTTGAAGTACAGTCTTTCTTCTTTGTCTGCTGCGCAGGTATGGTTCAGAGACTTAGAAGGTCCGAAATTTCTAGGAGGTGCACAGCATGCCATTAACACCGCTCGATATACATAACAAGGAGTTCTCTCGGAGACTTCGCGGTTATGATGAGGACGAGGTCAACGAATTTCTGGATCAAGTAATTAAGGATTACGAAAGTGTCATCCGTGAGAACAAAGAGCTGCAGAATCAGCTTTTGTCCATTCAAGAGCGTTTAGATCATTTTGTGAATATTGAAGAGAGTTTATCGAAAACGATCTTAGTCGCTCAGGAAGCGGCGGATGATGTGAAGAACAACTCCAAGAAGGAATCGCAGCTCATTATCAAGGAAGCGGAAAAGAACGCGGATCGGATTATTAACGAAGCGTTATCCAAATCCCGTAAGGTTGCTATTGAGACTGAAGAATTGCGTAAGCAAGCTTCGATCTATCGCACTCGTTTCCGCACATTGGTGGAAGCACAGCTCGAGCTGTTGTCACAGGATGACTGGAATGCCTTGGAGAGTCGTGAGGCAAGCGAGAACGTAACCTTTAAGGATGATGTTCTACATCGTATCTAATGCACTATGATGAATGAATGCTGCTTGAATTTATAGGGGGGAATTCCCTCTAATTTATAATTTCATGCTATAATCGGCTAAATAGAGGGAGTTATTCCCTCTATTTTTATTTTCCGCTAAAATCGATCATAATAAAGTATTCCGCCTGCACAGGTATACTCCTAATTGCGGATTTGGCTAGCGGTTGTTGACATTTAGACTTAAAAAGTCTATAAATAGAACATATCTGTATAATGTTTATATGTATTCGATGACGGGACAAGTACGACAAGGTAACGTTCTCCAGAGAGTCGGCGATTGCTGAGAGCCGATTGTTCGAACCCTGCCGGAAGATCTTCCCCTAGAAGTTAAGCTGAAGCGTTGATCGTGCGTAAGCTTAGCCGTCCGCCGGACGTTACACCGGACCTGTGCATGAGATTTACGCGCAGGACTGAGATTGTGCTGAATACACTCCCCTTAAGGATGTGCTCATGCGCAGAATTAGGGTGGTATCGCGAGCGTTGTCTCGCCCCTTTGGGGGTGGGATGACGCTTATTTTGTTGTTCCGGGGTGGCCATCCCCCTAAATCCCCCTTTCTAAGGGGGACCCCAAGGGCTGCCGCCTTCTGGACACCCGCAATGTAAAGCCTCGTGCAAACGGGTACGGTGGTGGAAGCGAACGGACTCAGGTGGCTGAAGGAGCGGCCCTTCTTAGGCTCCCCTGGCGGGTTCGCCTGCGGGGCCTTCACTGCTAGAGCAGACCGGCGTTTCACTCGCCGGTCCCAGTGGCACCCCGAGCCAGTGCTGCCCTGCGGGATCGCAGCTCGGGTACCGAAGACAAGAGCTGAATGCGGCCAGCTGAACCAGACTGCCCAAGGATCGAAAAGAGCTTTACAGACTAAACCATGAAAGGATTGACCATCACATGCAAAAAGTAGATGTCAAAGAAAAAGCGCGGGCAAGAGATGTCCGCATACTCAAGAAATGGAGCGACGAAAATACGTTCCGTAAATCGATGGAGAATCGTGAAGGACGTCCGAACTATGTATTTTACGAAGGTCCTCCAACAGCGAACGGTGCACCGCATATCGGGCACGTGCTGGGCCGTGTAATCAAGGATTTCATCGGTCGTTACCAAACGATGAAAGGTTACCGCGTGGTACGTAAAGCGGGCTGGGATACACACGGTTTGCCAGTAGAACTAGGCGTACAAAAGAAGCTTGGCATCTCCGGCAAACAAGAGATCGAGGAATATGGCGTAGAAAAATTCATTCAGGAATGTAAAGACAGCGTCTTCGGTTATGAGAAGCAATGGCGCGAGTTTACAGAGGGTATCGGATACTGGACGGATCTAGATAATCCTTACGTAACTTTGAATAACACGTATATCGAGAGCGTGTGGAACATCTTGGCTACTGTGCATGACAAAGGGTTGCTCTACCGCGGACACCGCGTTAGTCCTTACTGCCCAAGCTGTCAGACTACCCTAAGCTCCCATGAAGTAGCGCAAGGCTACAAGACCGTCAAGGATCTCAGTGCGACAGCAAAGTTTAAACTGGATGACAGTGGAGACTACGTACTAGCTTGGACGACTACACCTTGGACGCTGCCAGCACATATGGCGTTAGCCATGAATCCTGACATGGATTATGTACGTGTACAACAAGAAGACGGTATCTACATTGTTGCCAAAAACTTGGTGGAGGAAGTAATGAAAGGCGAGCACACAGTCCTTTCTACACATAAAGGTTCCGAGTTTATCGGCAAAACCTACGCTCCTCCATTCGGATACATCAAGGCAGAGAAAAGCAATGTCATCGTAGGTGCTTCCTTCGTTACAGATTCCAGTGGTACAGGGATCGTACACATGGCACCGGCGCATGGTGAAGATGACTACAAGACTTGCCGCGAGAACGGCATCAGCTTCGTGAACGTGGTTGATAATTCCGGTAAGTATACGGATGTAGTATCCGATTTTGCTGGACGCTTCGTGAAAGATTGCGATTTGGATATCGTTAAAGCTTTGTCTGAAAAAGGACTGCTTTACGGTAAAGAAAAATACGAGCACAGCTATCCGTTCTGCTGGCGTTGTGATACACCACTCTTGTACTACGCAACAGACAGCTGGTTCATCAACACTACAGCGATCAAAGATCAGCTGATTGCTAACAACAACAGTGTAAATTGGTATCCTGATCATGTACGTGAAGGCCGTTTCGGGAAGTTCCTGGATGAACTGGTGGACTGGAATATCAGCCGTAATCGTTACTGGGGCACACCGCTTAATGTTTGGGTATGTCAAGAGACGGGCAAAGAGTTCGCTCCACACAGCATTGAAGAACTGAGAGCGATGGCGATTGGCGATGTACCTGAGGATATCGAGCTGCATAAGCCTTTTGTAGATAAGATCAAGCTACGCAGTCCTTTCAGCGAAGGGGCAGAGATGGTTCGCACACCAGAAGTTATCGATGTTTGGTTCGATAGTGGTTCGATGCCATTTGCGCAAAGTCATTATCCATTTGAGAACGAGGATAAGCTGAATGATCAATATCCAGCGGATATGATCTGTGAAGGGATCGACCAGACACGTGGATGGTTCTACAGCTTACTAGCTGTATCTACCTTGTTTAAAGGTAAAGCTCCATATAAAGCTGTTATTGCTCACGGTCATATCCTTGATGAGAATGGTCAAAAAATGTCCAAATCAAAAGGCAATGTTATTGATCCTTGGGATATCATGAACGATTACGGCACGGATGCTTTCCGTTGGGCGATTCTATCCGATAGTGCACCGTGGAATAACAAACGTTTCTCTCGTGGTCTTGTAGGGGAAACCAAATCGAAAGTTGTAGATACACTGGTGAATACGCATGCGTTCTTGACGCTTTATGCCGGCATCGATGGTTATGATCCTGCCGATCATCCTTTTAAAGTATCGGAACATAAGCTGGACCGCTGGATTTTGTCCCGTCTGAACAGCTTGATTCTTTTGGTAGACAAAGGACTTGCAGTTAATGACTTCGTGAATACATCCAAAGGTATTGAGAACTTTATAGATGAGCTGAGTAACTGGTATATCCGTCGTTCCCGTGATCGTTTCTGGGGTAGTGGTCTAGGTGAAGATAAGCTGGATGCTTACCGTACACTGACCCATGTGCTTTTGAAGACAGCGTCTTTGATGGCTCCATTTACACCGATGTTGTCTGAAGATATCTTCACGAACCTTGGCGGCGGAGAAAGTGTGCATTTAGCAGATTATCCGGTTGCTGATGAGAGCTTGATCGATAAAGAGCTGGAAGAGGATATGGAAAGTGCGAGACAAATCGTTGAGCTGGCGCGTAACGTGCGTAACGAAACAGGCATTAAGAATCGTCAACCGCTGTCTGAGCTGATCGTTTCGATGAACCGTGACTTCCATTTGGCTGAGTATGAAGAGATCATCAAAGACGAGATCAACATCAAGAACATCGTGCTAGAGACTAGCGACAGTGGATTTGTTGACTTCACACTCAAGCTGAATCTTAAAGTTGCCGGTAAAAAATACGGTAAAAACGTCGGCTTCCTGCAAGGCTTCCTAAAAGCTTTGGACAGTGACTCTACCCGCAAAGCGGTGCAAGATGGCTCAATCGCGATTGCGACGCCAGAGGGAGAAGAACTGGTGATCACTTCTGAAGAGCTACTCGTTGAAAAAGAAGCTAAAGCAGGTTTCGCCGCAGCTTCCGGATATGGAATTACGGTTGCGCTCAATACCGAAATCACACCTGAGCTTGAACAAGAAGGCTGGGTTCGTGAGATCATTCGTGCGGTTCAAGATTACCGTAAACGTTTGGATCTGCCGATCGAGAAACGGATCGCACTCACGCTGAGTGTAGACGATGAGCTTAAAGCAGCAGTTACAGCCTTTGAGAATGTATTGCGAGACAATGTACTTGTGACTACGGTTGATTTTGGCGGAGAACACGCTTTTGAAACGGTAGATGTCGGTGGTAAATCCATCGGTATCCATATTGAAGTGTAAATCTGCATTACCTGTCCCAAAACAGCATATACTAGCGGCACAAGTGTAAACAGAGAACTTCTGTTTATGCGGGAAATATAGTCTTTATATTTCGCCCGCGAAAATAACGAGCCTCGTGCTCAAGGAGATGTATTCTCTTTGACCGGGCTCGTTTACTTTGTGGCGAATATAGACGTATGAGAGGAGCTGTGGCTGTGGAGGATCAGAAGAACAGAATCTCCGTCAAGACATCCGGCAACAAGAACAGCCCAGATAAGGGAGTGGAGAAAAAGGTTATTCCTGAGGAAAACCCTGAGCGTTTAACAGCAGATCATCGCAATCCAGAAGACATTCCACTGGAAGAAAAAATGAATACAATGTATCGATTAACCTTTGAATGGGCCCATATCTTAGAGAAATCACGAATTTATCAGTATACGGAGCTGTTATATTCACCTTGGACTCTAATTTGGAAAAATATTTTATATGGAGCGGCTCGTGGAGTAGGGATCGCGCTTGGCTTTACTTTTTTTGCGGCAACGATCATCTATGTTCTTCAGGTTCTTGGAGCCTTGAATCTACCGATCATCGGAGATTATATTGCGGATATTGTACGAATTGTTCAGCGTCAGCTGGAATTCAAATAGCTTTTTAAGGCGTAGCTGTCTTTACTTGGTTTGTAGGAGAGAGTGGGGTTCGGTCAATCTTCTTTGGTGGATTTATCCAACCTTGGACTTCTATGTTTCTCCCCAGTCCGTACCTTTCCTTTTTTAATCTTTGGAGAGGGCTGCGCTGCTTTTTTTCCTCGTGTAAGATGCGTAAGCCTCTCATTAATAATAAATATCGTCGGTCATCTTCATGACTGAGTTGCTGTATATTTTTAAAATAGTCGTGATTCACTTACGTTACACTCCTTGTATGTCGATTTCAGCATGCGTTAGATCAGTTTACCAGCTGAATCTGAACATTTTCTTAACAAAATGAAGTAGAGCTGAAAAAAACAAAAAAACAGCGGGCCATTCCCAATGAAACTGGAA
Source organism: Paenibacillus sp. FSL R5-0475 (assembly GCF_038004585.1). Taxonomy (NCBI): domain Bacteria; kingdom Bacillati; phylum Bacillota; class Bacilli; order Caryophanales; family Paenibacillaceae; genus Paenibacillus; species Paenibacillus sp. FSL R5-0475. The sequence goes on along the minus strand of NZ_JBBORK010000001.1, from coordinate 3,842,145 downwards.
CCGCACGCTGTTCATTTTTTTTGTGGACGATGCTTTTACTCCTCGCCTTCGAGCGGATCAAGCATGTAACTTCCCTCGCCACTATCCTTGTAACGCTCGTAGCTACGTCCCGGTACTACAACTACATTGTTGCCTGTAATATCGGTGGCGATAAAGTTCTCCCAAGGCTCTACGCAGCCTTCAAGCTCATCGGCTTCAATTTCCATATCATTATAGGAGGCAATGTTGCTGCCCTCCGCCATGGCGGGGGAATCGGAGTTTCCATAGCTTTCTACAATCTGCCAGGCATCCTCACCGTCAAAGCCGTTTTGATCCTCTCGTTCATCGAGACTCGTACGCCCAAATGGAGGAGACAAAAATTCTTCTTCAATGGGCCGAGTAAAAGGTGCGTTTTGACGTGGGGCATGCTCTTTACAATAAAGCGTGGAGGGAATAGCGGATAGACGCTCAAAAGGGATCGGTTTACCGCTAGCTTTACATATCCCATAGGTGCCTTCATCCATAGCGTTGAGAGCAGCTTCAATATCATCCAGCTCATGCTCGTCTCGCTCTAGCAGTGAAATATCCATGGAGCGATTATACAAATCGGTGGCTGCATCGCCTGGATGGTTGTCATTCTCGGAAAGTTCTCCGGTGCCATCCCGCATGGATTCCTGTAAGCCGTAATTTTCATTATTCTGAAGCCTGTGCTGAATAGTATCACGGTCTTTTTCTAATCGGGCGCGTAGCTCTGAGAGCTGCTGTACTGTCAGGTGCGTCATGATGAGTAAGCTCCTTTCTGTACTTTATTAAGAATCCTTCCGACAAACCGATTTGCACCGGATGGTTCTTTGTTAGGTTGACCTGAGAGGCGTTATTTTAGCGATGGAAAATAGTCCCCAAGATTAAGCGCCCGAGAGGTGTCACGCAATAGACGATCTTCTAAGGGCTGTGCTACAATATACAAGTCTTATAACAGTATTCGTACCGCATTTGGCGGGAAAAATAAGAACGGAGTGACAACTTCTGTGGTGTACTATTTGATTGCTCTTATTGTATTTTTGGTGGATCAGGGAACGAAGTATCTCATTGCCACACGTCTGGAGCTTGGGGAACAGATTCCGGTGATCGGGAATTTCTTCCTAATTACCTCACATCGTAATCGCGGGGCTGCTTTTGGGATTCTACAAGGTCAGCAATGGTTCTTCTTTTTAGTTACGGTTGTAGTGGTTGCAGGTATCGTTTGGTACTTGAACAAAACTAGACATTCGCGGAAGATGCTATCGGTTGCCCTTGGACTTGTTCTGGGTGGAGCGATAGGTAACTTCCTAGACCGGATGATCAGTGGTGAGGTTGTCGATTTCCTTCTGTTTAATTTTGGAAGCTATAGCTTCCCGATTTTTAACGTTGCGGATTCATGTATCGTCATTGGGGTTGGGTTGATTCTTTTGGACTCCTTCCGCGATCTTAAGAATGGTGAAGAAATCACGGAAATCAAAGAAGTAAAAGAAGCAAAGGAAGTAAAAGAAGGGAATGAATGATTTGAGTAAAGACGTCAATCACCAAGCGGCATCTACGAGCGAAGAAGAGAGGGACGTCACGGAGTGGACCGTTTCAGCAGAGAACGCGCGGGAGCGAATCGATAAATATATAACGGAATCTTGGGAAGAGGATATTTCTCGTTCTCAGGTGCAGCTGTGGATCAGTGGTGGCCATGTTACGGTTAATGGGGCACCGGTTAAAGCTAACTATAAGCTCTCAGAAGGCGATAAAGTTTCCATTGTCGTACCAGAAGCGGAAGTTACAGACTTGATCCCAGAGAATATTCCACTTGAAGTTGTATACGAAGACAGCGATGTCATTGTTATAAATAAGCCGCGTGGTATGGTTGTACATCCGGCTGCCGGGCACCCGTCAGGCACCTTGGTAAATGCACTGATGTATCACTGCAAGGATCTGTCCGGTATTAATGGTGAGATTCGTCCAGGTATTGTACACCGTATTGATAAGGATACCTCTGGTCTTATTATGGTGGCTAAAAATGATGCCAGTCACGCGTCGCTCGCAGCACAACTTAAAGAGCACAGTGTAACACGCCGCTATATAGCAGTTGTACACGGCAATTTGTCGCATGACAAAGGAACGGTTGACGCTCCGATCGGTAGAGATCCACATGATCGCAAGCTATACACTGTAACGGAAAAGAACAGCAAGAAATCTGTGACCCATTTTACAGTGATGGAACGTTTCGGTGACTGTACACTACTGGAGCTGCAGCTGGAGACTGGCCGCACGCATCAGATCAGAGTGCATATGAAATTCATTGGTCATCCGCTTGTGGGTGATCCGATTTATGGACGCAGTAAAGGAACAGCTATGAATGGACAGGCGTTACATGCGGCGGTGCTTGGATTTATTCATCCTACGACAGGTGAATATAAAGAATTCAGCAGACCTATTCCGGAAGACATGGAAGATGTTCTGTTCACATTGCGCAGCAGATAAGTACAAATGAAGTGATAATTAGTCTATGGTATTGAACTCTGCTTTCCATCATATTTAATAACATAAGGATAAAGAGAAGGTTATGCCTTATTCTTTATCCTTATTTTTTATCACAGAAACGGATCTCTGGGAAACATAAGCCATCCAAGGGACGGCGAAGCCGTTTCTTCTAAAATTAGAATAGATAGCCAGGAGATGAGATGAAAGTATGAGTATTGAACAATACCAAGACAGCTTCATTCAGACTAATTTTGCAGACCGTATCGGCGGTGCGAACTACGGCAAGGACACTTCGATTTATAAATTCGAGAAAATCAAACGTGCTAAAGCATCCGCAAAACTGGATTTTCCTGATATTGAATTGATCGATATGGGTGTAGGCGAGCCAGATGAGATGGCTGATGCAGGTATCGTGGCTAAGCTTGCTGAAGAAGCAGCTAAGGAAGAGAACCGTGGTTATGCGGACAATGGAATTGTTGAGTTTAAGACAGCTGCTGCTGATTATTTGCGGGACGTATTCCGTGTTGAAGGCATTGATCCCGTTACGGAGGTAGTTCACTCGATCGGTTCTAAGCCTGCACTGGCGATGTTGCCTTCTTGCTTCATTAACCCAGGAGATATTACGATCATGACGGTGCCGGGTTATCCAGTGCTGGGTACACACACTAAATACTTGGGTGGACAAGTGTTTACAGTAGAGCTGAAGAAGGAGAATAACTTCCTTCCAGATCTGAACGAAATTCCAGAAGAAGTTGCTCATAAAGCTAAGCTACTTTACTTGAACTATCCAAACAATCCGACGGGCGCTAGTGCGACTCCTGAGTTTTTTGCTGAGGTAGTTGCATGGGCTAAAAAATATGATGTAGTCGTTATCCACGATGCACCATATGCTGCCTTGACCTATGACGGTTTGAAGCCGCTTAGCTTCTTGTCAGTTCCGGGTGCGAAGGATGTTGGCGTGGAACTACATTCCCTGTCCAAGTCCTACAATATGACAGGCTGGAGAATCGGCTTTGTTGCTGGGAATCCTTTAGTTGTTAAAGCCTTCAGTGATGTGAAGGATAATAATGATTCCGGTCAATTTATCGCGATTCAAAAAGCTGCGGCTTACGGTCTTGCTCATCCAGAGATTACTGAAGCGATTGCTGCCAAGTATTCTCGTCGTCACAACCTGTTGGTAGATGCACTGAACAGCCTGGGCTTCCAGGCTGAGAAACCAAAGGGCTCCTTCTTCCTTTATGTTGCAGCACCTAAGGGTGTCAAAGGTGGTCGCCGTTTCGAATCCGGTGAGGATTTCTCGCAATTCCTGATCCGTGAGAAGCTAATCTCCACCGTGCCTTGGGATGATGCAGGTCCGTTTGTACGTTTCTCTGTTACCTTTATTGCTAAAGGGGAAGAGGAAGAAAGACGTGTCATCTCTGAAATCCAAAGACGCTTAAGCGATGTGGAGTTTGAATTTTAAACATTAGTTAGACATTGAAGCCGCCTAAGGGAAACCTTGGGTGGCTTTTCTTTATGTAGTGGCAAGTCTACTGTGGATTAGACTACTGTAGAATAGAGCTACTGTAAGATAGGGAATTCTTCCCTCTAATTTTGTGTTTTAGCTTCAATTCGCTAGAATATAGGGAATTTCTCCCTCTATTTCAGCATATTTGGTTGTATTCAAGGAAATTCTTTAATTTATAGGGAGGAATTCTGCATAACCTGATCATAATGATTGTTGTGGCCTAATTATAGGGAGGTTTTCCGGTTTTCCCTATAATACCGCCTTCCTTTTGTTGTTAATAGAAGCAGGCTTGGAAAGTGTTGTAGTTTAGGCAGATAAAGTTGACATGCAGGGTTTGTTCTGTCATAATTCTCATTAAATGAATAGCGCCTTTAATTCAGTCCTGTGAGGCTGGCAAGGTAACGTGAATCGAGGTTCGCGACTCTTAGAAAGGTATCCGAGTGTATACACCGGACTGTCTTTTTATGCGCGCGGCCATCATCTTCTTCATCTGCGGATTTCACTCCTTGCCTGTTAATAGGCAAGGAGTTTTTTGATTTCCAGGAACTTGAACAGGCGAAACAAGTGGAGGGTGACAAGATTATGGTTACTGAGAAAAATGTAATTATGGACGAAACGGCGATCCGCCGGGCATTATCGCGTATTGCTCATGAGATTTTGGAGAAGAACAAAGGGATTGAAAATTGTCTGCTGGTCGGTATCCGAACACGAGGCGTGTACCTAGCACAGCGCATCGCTGAGCGGATCAAGGAAATTGAAGGCGTCGAGATTCCTTACGGCGAACTCGACATCACACATTATCGGGATGACCGTGAAGTAGGAGGCAGTGAAGCAGTAGTGAAGAGTAACGTCATTATTACTTCCGGCAATGATGGCATCCATGATAAGAAGGTCATTTTGTTTGACGATGTGCTTTACACCGGACGCACCATCCGCGCGGCGATGGACGCTTTGATGGATTGCGGACGCCCACGAATGATTCAACTGGCAGTACTGGCTGACCGTGGACACCGCGAGCTGCCGATCCGACCAGACTACATCGGTAAGAATGTACCTACCTCAAAGCATGAGCAGATTGAAGTGGCGCTGAAGGAATACGACGGCAAAGACGAGGTCTACATTATTTCAAACCGGGAGGAACGATAACATCATGACACTTACCAAGGTAAAGGAACGTAGTCTGCTGGGAATAAAAGAGCTTGACCGGTCGGAAATCACTGGGCTGCTGGACAGAACAGCATACTGGGACAATCAAAGTGAGAAGTTAACTCCCATTTTGAACTCGCATTTTATTTCTAACATGTTCTTTGAGAACAGCACACGCACTCGTTTCTCCTTTGAAATGGCAGAGAAACGACTGGGTGCACAAGTACTGAATTTTACGGCTGCAGCTTCTAGTGTAGAAAAAGGGGAGTCGATCTACGATACAGTACGCACACTGGAATCGATGGGGATCGATGCCGGAGTTGTGCGTTTGAAGCCTGCAGGTGTGCTGCAGCAGTTAGCTGAGAAGGTGTCCATACCGCTTATTAATGCGGGTGACGGCAACAATGAACATCCAACACAAGCGCTGCTTGATCTTTACACCATGACCAAAACGTTTGGAGATTTAAAGGGTCTCACGGTTTCTATTATCGGGGACATCATGCATAGCCGGGTAGCACGCTCCAATCTGTGGGGACTTACAAAGCTAGGGGCTAAAGTGCAATTCTGTGCACCGGAGAATATGAAGGCTCCTGAGCTTATGGAATACGCACCTTATGTAACCATAGAAGAAGCTCTTAAAGCAGATGTAGTCATGATGCTTCGTGTGCAGCTGGAACGTCATTCTTCTGGTATCGTACTTTCCGCGGAAGATTACCGCAGACATTATGGTTTAACGGAAGAACGCGCAGCTAAGCTCGCAAAAGATACAATCATTATGCACCCAGCTCCGGTTAACCGGAATGTCGAGATTGATGATGCAGTTGTAGAGAGCAGTCAATCAAGGATTTTCCCGCAAATGTCTAATGGGGTTCCGGTTCGGATGGCAGTTCTCGAAAGAGCTTTATTATAAAGTTCAAAGAATGATGATGAATAAGGACTAATAAATATACACAAACATGAATTTTTATTATATAATAACGAGAGGGCCCGCAGCCGGGATCTGTGGGTAAAGGTAGAATCATGACAGTGATTATTAGAAACGCCAGCGTATTGAATAAGGAAGGCTTGTTAGAGCGGAAACATATTGTACTTGAAGAAGGTGTTATCTCGGCCTTAATCGATGGAAATGAAGCTGCTCCAGAAGCTGGAGAGATCATTGATGCTGAAGGCAAACTGCTCATTCCAGGACTCATTGATATGCATGTGCACTTACGCGAACCGGGATTTGAACACAAGGAAACAGTGGAAACCGGAAGTCGTTCGGCTGCCAAAGGCGGATTTACAACCATCGCTTGTATGCCTAATACCCGTCCAGTAACAGATACCCCGGAAATCGTACAATTTGTCAAAGACAAAGCGCGTGAAGCAGGACTCGTTAAAGTACTTCCTTATGCAGCCATTACGAAAAATGAGCTCGGACGTGAGCTGACTGATTTTGCAGCACTTAAAGAAGCTGGAGCTATTGGTTATACCGATGACGGCGTAGGCGTGCAAAGTGCTCAAATGATGAAAGATGCTATGAACATCGCCGCAGCACTGGATATGCCAGTCATTGCTCACTGCGAGGATAATTCACTGGTTGAAGGCTGCTGTGTAGCCGAAGGTGAGTTCGCAAGAAAGCATGGCCTGAAAGGAATTCCAAATGAGTCAGAAGCCATCCATGTTGGACGCGATATTTTGCTGGCTGAAGCGACAGGCGTTCATTACCATGTGTGCCATGTAAGTACTGAACAATCGGTGCGACTGATTCGCCAAGCGAAAGAAATCGGCATTAAAGTAACTGCTGAAGTGTGTCCGCATCACTTGCTGCTCTCTGAAGAAGATATTCCAGACCTTGATGCCAATTGGAAAATGAACCCGCCGCTTCGCTCCCGCCGCGATGTTGAAGCATGTATCGAAGGTTTGCTTGACGGCACACTAGATATGATTGTTACGGATCATGCGCCGCATAGTGAGGAAGAGAAGGCTAAAGGCATGCAACTTGCACCTTTTGGTATCGTTGGATTCGAAACAGCTTTCCCACTACTATACACAGCGTTTGTAGCAACAGGGAAATGGGATTTATCCTTACTAGTACAAAGAATGACTGCTGATCCTGCACGGGTATTCAGACTGAACACCGGTGTGATGGATATCGGAGCTCCTGCAGATTTGACACTGATTGATTTGGAGCAGGAGAAAGAAGTAGACCCAGGATCTTTCGCAAGTAAAGGACGGAATACTCCTTTTGGTGGCTGGAAGCTTAAGGGCTGGCCAGTAATGACATGGGTAGACGGCAAAGCCGTATGGACTGAGAAAAACTAGCGGACTGGTGGGGCGGAGTTGCTGATCTTTACGGATGCAGCGATTGTGTACACGTTCACTCCGGAAGGCTTGTAAGGCATAAGCATTAGACTACAGAAACAAGAAGGAGTGGAATGGAATGCAGGCGAGATTGCTGCTGCAAGACGGAACTTTATTTACAGGTACCGCATTTGGCGCTGAGGGCGAGAAGACAGGCGAGGTTGTTTTTAATACAGGAATTACAGGATATCAAGAGGTGCTGTCTGACCCTTCATATTGCGGACAAATCGTTACAATGACTTACCCATTGATCGGGAACTACGGGATTACTCGGGATGACTTTGAATCTGTTCGACCTTTCGTACACGGCTTTGTAGTGCGCCGTCATGAAGAAGTACCTAGTAACTGGCGTGCTGAATATAGTGTGGACGACTTGTTGAAAGAATACGATATTCCAGGGATCAGCGAGATTGATACTCGGATGTTGACTCGGATTATTCGCCACTACGGAACAATGAAAGCGATCCTGACCACCTCTAACAAACGTGTAGAGGAACTGATGGAAATGATGGGAAATACTACGATTGAGGAATTGCGCAATCAGGTAGCTCGTACATCAACTGCAAGTTCGTACAGCAGCCCAGGCAACAAAGAAAGAATTGTACTTGTGGATTACGGTGCGAAGGCTGGTATCTTACGTGAGCTTAACGAACGTGGTTGTGATGTTGTTGTAGTGCCACATGATGTAAAAGCGGAAGAAGTTCGCCGTCTGAACCCAGATGGTATCCTACTGTCCAACGGCCCTGGGGACCCGAAAGATGTGCCTCACGCTGTCAAGACGATTTCCGAATTGCTTGGTGAATATCCGATCTTCGGCATCTGCCTTGGTCATCAGTTGTTTGCACTTGCTTGTGGAGCGGATACAGAGAAGCTGAAATTCGGTCACCGCGGTGGGAATCACCCTGTGAAGGAACTGGAAAGCGGACGCTGCTTCATCACTTCCCAGAACCATGGTTATACCGTGAATGAGGAATCTGTGAAGAACACTGAACTAGAAGTTACTCACATTAATAATAATGATAAGACTGTTGAAGGTATTAAACATACTCGTTACCCAGCATTTTCGGTGCAATATCATCCAGAAGCGGCGCCAGGACCACATGACAGCAGCTACTTGTTCGATCGCTTCCTTCAATTGATTGCCGATCATAAAGCAAAGACACCTGTTGTTTCACGTCAGGCACAACTTGCGGCAAACGCCAGAATCACGGCGCCAAAAACTAACTTACAGCTTGAAGCCGTGAAAGGAGCTCTATAACATGCCAAAGAACGATAAACTTAAAAAAATACTAGTGATCGGTTCCGGACCGATCGTCATCGGCCAAGCAGCGGAGTTTGACTACGCAGGAACTCAGGCTTGCCAAGCTCTTAAAGAAGAAGGCGTGGAAGTCGTACTGATTAACAGCAATCCAGCAACGATTATGACAGATACAAATATTGCAGATAAAGTGTACATCGAGCCTATTACGCTTGAATTCGTAACTGCGATTATTCGCCAAGAGCGTCCAGATGGATTGCTTCCAACGCTGGGCGGTCAAACTGGCCTAAATATGGCTGTAGAATTGGCTCGTGCAGGTGTACTTGAGCAAGAGAATGTTAAGCTTCTCGGTACACAGCTTGATTCCATTGAGAAAGCAGAGGATCGCGATTTGTTCCGTGATCTAATGCGTGAATTGGATCAACCTGTACCGGACAGCACCATTATCACTACTGTAGATGAAGCAATGAAATTCGCTGAGGAAATTGGATTCCCTCTGATTGTACGTCCAGCTTATACGCTTGGCGGCACAGGCGGCGGGATCTGCGATAACGAAGAAGAGCTGCGTGAAACCGTCAAAGCAGGAATTCGTTACAGCCCGATCGGACAATGTCTGGTTGAGAAGAGTATTGCCGGCATGAAGGAAGTTGAATACGAGGTTATGCGTGATGCTAATGATAACTGTATCGTTGTCTGCAACATGGAGAACTTTGATCCTGTAGGTGTACATACAGGTGACAGTATCGTTGTGGCACCTAGCCAGACGTTATCGGATCGCGAATACCAAATGCTGCGCACAGCTTCGCTCAAAATCATCCGCGCCCTGAATATTGAGGGTGGATGTAACGTACAATTCGCACTTGATCCGCAAAGTTATCAATATTATGTAATCGAAGTAAACCCGCGTGTCAGCCGTTCCTCGGCTTTGGCGTCCAAAGCAACTGGATATCCAATTGCCAAAATGGCTGCCAAAATCGCGATGGGTTACACGCTGGATGAAATCGTCAATCCGGTAACCGGACAGACTTATGCATGCTTCGAGCCTACACTTGACTATATTGTAAGTAAAATTCCACGCTGGCCGTTCGACAAGTTCATTCATGCGAACCGTAAGCTGGGTACGCAAATGAAAGCGACAGGCGAAGTAATGGCGATCGGCCGTACTTTTGAAGAATCGATTCACAAAGCGATTCGTTCTTTGGAAATTGGTGTTCACCGGTTCCGTCTGCCAGGTGCAGAGGCACTGGAAGAGAGCGTGCTGCGTGAACGTCTTGCGAAGCCTGACGATGAGCGTCTGTTCCTGATTGCTGAAGCTTTCCGCCGTGGTTACGGTTTGCAAGAAATCCAGGATATTACGAACGTGGACTGGTGGTTCCTCTCCAAAATTGAAGGTTTGATTAACTTTGAAGAGGTTATTCGCGGCGAAGAAACGTTGTCTGCGGAAACTCTATACCAAGCGAAACGTAAAGGCTTTACAGACCGTGCGATTGCTGAGATTCGTGCAGAAGGACAAGCGAACGGGAAATTTACCAAAGAAGCTGATGTGCGCGCGCTACGTTTGGAGCAAGGTTTAACACCTGTGTTCAAAATGGTAGATACTTGTGCGGCGGAGTTCGAAGCTACTACACCTTACTACTACTCGACTTATGAGACTGAGAACGAAGTCATTCATTCTGACAAGCAAAAGGTTATCGTGTTGGGATCTGGTCCAATCCGGATCGGTCAAGGGATTGAGTTCGATTACTCCACAGTGCATGCGGTATGGGCTATTCAGAAGGCTGGATATGAAGCGGTTATCATCAATAATAACCCTGAGACGGTATCTACAGACTTCAATACTTCGGACCGGTTGTATTTTGAACCTCTATTCTTCGAAGATGTTATGAACGTAATTGCGCAAGAGAATCCGATTGGGGTTATCGTTCAATTCGGAGGTCAGACAGCGATTAACCTTGCGGCACCTCTAAGTGCTGCTGGTGTGAAGATTCTTGGAACTAGCCTTGATAGCATTGATGAAGCTGAGAACCGTAAGAAATTCGAAGCTTTGCTGGCACGCCTTGATATCGCTCAACCGAAAGGAAAGACGGTTACCGACGTGGATCAAGCTGTAGAAACTGCACAATCCCTTGGGTATCCGGTGCTGGTACGTCCTTCCTACGTACTAGGCGGACGTGCAATGGAAATCGTATATAACGATACTGAACTACTTAGCTACATGGTAGAAGCGGTGAAAGTGAATCCAGAGCATCCGGTATTGATTGACCGTTACATGTTAGGTAAAGAGGTTGAGGTAGACGCGATTTGTGATGGTGAGACAGTAGTTATTCCGGGCATCATGGAACATGTCGAACGCGCAGGTGTTCACTCCGGTGACTCTATCGCCGTATATCCTCCGCAATATCTGGATGAAGGTCTAAAAGAGAAAATCGTTGAGATCACAATTAAAATCGCTAAGGAACTGAAGACGATTGGACTGGTCAACATCCAGTTTGTTATCTATCAGAACGAAGTATACGTAATCGAAGTAAATCCACGCTCCTCGCGTACGGTTCCTTTCCTGAGTAAGGTGACAGGAATTCCAATGGCGCATTTGGCAACCAAAATCATTCTCGGCAGCAAGCTGAAGGATGACGGTTATACAGAAGGTTTGTGGCCGGAAAGCGATTATGTATCGGTTAAAGTGCCAGTGTTCTCTTTTGCCAAACTGCGCAGAGTAGAACCTACACTCGGACCTGAAATGAAATCAACCGGTGAGGTTATGGGCCGTGATAAATTGTACGCAAAAGCTTTATACAAAGGTCTGATCGGAGCAGGGATGAAAATTCCAGCCACAGGCGCTATCATCGTTACGGTGGCAGATAAAGATAAAGCAGAAGCTGTAGAACTTATGAAAGGATTCCACTCCATGGGTTACAAAATCATTGCTACTGGAGGCACGGCACAAGCGCTTGAAGAAGCAGGCCTCAACGTAATGAATGTAAACAAGCTGGATGAAGGTGCGCCAAACATTCTCGACTTGATTCGTGGTGGGCAAGCTAACTTCGTCTTTAATACACTGACTAAAGGCAAAACGCCAGAACGTGACGGGTTCCGTATCCGCCGTGAAGCGGTTGAAAATGGCGTCGTATGTATGACTTCACTGGATACAGTGACGGCACTTCTCAGAATGCTGCAGACGATTAACTTCTCGTCACAGTCCATGCCTGCTTTTGTCGGACAATTGAACTAATCTCATAAAGATGCATAGGGCGGTTTGCGTTTACGCAGACCGTTCCGCTATGCCTAGGGTCTAATAAAATAAAGGGTGTGGATGTAGTCTGCACTGGATAGGAGCATGGTTGTGGGAGTAGGAGAAGTAGAGTGGAAAGCAATGGCGAACCGTCTGATGATCGCTTTGGATTATCCTGATGTGACTGGAGCAAGAGCCTTGATCGATAAGCTGGAAGGAATTCCTTGCTATATGAAGGTAGGCATGCAGCTGTTCTATTCGGCAGGACCAGAATTTATTCAAGAGCTGAAATCTCGTGGCTATTCTGTGTTCGTTGACGTGAAAATGCATGATATCCCTAACACGGTAAAAGGTGGCGCTCAAAGTCTTACGAATCTTGGCGCTGATATGTTTAACGTACACGCGGCAGGGGGCTCAGCCATGATGGCTGCAGCACGCGAAGGAGCGGCTTCAGCAGTTAGTGCTAATGCTGCCCTTAAGATGCCTTTGATTATTGCAGTTACCCAGCTAACCAGTACGAGTCAAGAAGTGATGAATAACGAAATTGGGATCGCTGGAGAGGTAGCGGATACTGTGGTAAGATACGCCAAGCTGGCTGCCGATGCGGGTCTAGATGGTGTAGTAGCATCGCCACAAGAGTCCGCAGCTATCGCAGAAGCTTGCGGCCCAGCATTTTGCACGGTTACACCGGGTATCCGGCCAGCAGGTGCTTCCTTGGACGATCAGTCCCGGGTTATGACACCTGGAAAAGCCATTCGTCAGGGTAGTCACTACCTTGTTGTAGGACGGCCGATTACAGCTTCACCAGATCCACGTCAAGCAGCACTAAACATTATTGAGGAGATGACCCTAGCATGAGCTCATTAAATAGAAGTGAACAAGTAGCAAGTTATCTGTTGGAGATTGGAGCAGTAGCACTGCGTCCCCAGGAGCCTTTTACATGGACCTCTGGTATCAAATCGCCGATCTATTGCGACAATCGTCTGACTATGGCTTACCCAGAAGTTCGTAACTATATTGCAGATGCCTTCGCGCAGCTTATTAAGAGCGAGTATTCGGACGCTGAAGTGATCGCAGGTACAGCAACCGCGGGTATTCCACACGCGGCTTGGGTAGCAGATAAACTGAACCTGCCAATGGCTTATATCCGTGATAAAGCTAAAGGCCACGGCAAGCAGAATCAGATCGAAGGTCTGATTAAACCGGGACAAAAGGTTGTTGTTATTGAAGATCTGATCTCCACAGGTGGAAGCTCCGTCAAAGCGGCTCAGGCCGTGCAAGAAGCTGGCGCAGAAGTGCTGGCTGTACTCGCAATCTTCAGCTATGAGCTGGACCGTGCAGTGGATGCTTTTGCTGCAGCTGAAATGCCATTACAAAGCTTGTCCAACTACAGCACATTGATTGATGTGGCTCTTGCACAAGGTAAAATTGAATCGACGGACGTAGAAGTACTGAAATCTTGGAGAAAAGATCCTTCATCATTTGGTGTTTAAGCTTAAATAAATGAGTATAGTTTAGGCGAGCCTCTCACTTTTCAGTGAGGGGCTTTTATTTTTTAACAGACACAACATACTCAACTGTCATCCAAGACACGAATAGTTGTATTTTGTACACTTAAACTAACTTTTCTTAGAGGAATTGGCACTATAGTTGCACTTTGTGCAATTATAATCAGCCTAGTATCTGCCGAAACCTTCTAGTAACGGTTATTAATTGTACAGAGTGCAATTAAAAGGAAAAATAAAATAAATGAGTTCTAATAGTTGCAGAAAGTACAACTATCCAGTCGTGGAGGGTAGGATTGTGTCGGTCAGCGGAGATGTAGCAAGTGAGCAAGTGTGAGTGGGAAAGTGGAGATTGTGTATCTGCAAAAGCTCCTAGTAACATTTTTATGAGAATAATATGAAGAAATCGTAGTATAACTTTAAACGTCCTGTAACTTCCCTTCTTGATTAAAGCTTTATACTGTTACTAGGATTATGGATTATTTATCCATAAGATGTAGAAGAATCAAGTATTTTATGGGAGGATATAATAATGAATCATATAAACAACAATAAACGGCTGTGGCGCCGCTGGTTAAGCCTTGGGGTATGCGCTGCGCTGATACTACCACTAATCTCTGATGGGTGGAATACGGCTTGGGCTGAGCCTTCTAAGGCTTCAGTGGAGCAACGTGTATTGCGTATTGGGAGTCTATGGTCTGGGGAGGACGATTCGTTTTTTCGTCAGCAGTTTACAGATATGTATGAATTGCAGCATCCAGAAATCAAATTGGAGATTATTCCGGCTATAGATACGAATGACCTTCGGTACAATAACACCTCCTCAGACGCAAGCTCTGACAATTTGGAAAATATCCGGGCGATTATGGGCGGGGATAAGCCTGTTGATGTGATCGTCGGTGATAGCGCATTAGTGAAGAGTTTGGTGGATCATAATCTTGTCCAATCGCTGGAGCCGCTTATAGCGCGTGATCAGTATGATTTAAGCAATATGGCGCCTACGATGCTGAATGGAGTTCGTGAACTGGGTAGAGGAAGTCTTTTTGCGTTGGCACCGATCTTCTCGTCTAGTGCGCTTTTTTATAATAAGGAAATCTTTGATGCTGCTGGTGTGGGCTATCCAACGGACAAGATGACTTGGAATGAACTGTTTACGCTGGCAGATAAGGTGACGAAGAAGTCATCTAATAAAGAAACTCGGATATACGGGTTCTCGATGAACCGTTACTTAAGTGATCCATTCTGGGATATGCAGAGCTATGTCGCACCGCTAGAACTTACGATGTACGATAATAAGGGTCAGCACATGACTGTAAATACTACACAGTGGAATCAGGCTTGGACTACTTACAGCCAGTTGGTTAAGAAACAAATTGTACCTGAGTTAAATGGGTTGGATTTTGCAGGAACAGAAGGGAATGCCTACAGTCCAATCCAAGGCGATCTGTTCCTCACAGGAAAAGCAGCAATGGTCGTTGGAGAATATGGTTATCTCAATGAACTGGCGGGAGTGGCCCGTAATGCTGCTAAGATCAAAAATTACAGTCCCATCAAATGGGGTGTGGTTACTGTACCTACCTTTCAGGAAAAACCGGATGTTGCCATTGGAACATGGCTTGGTAATATGATGGCTATTAGTTCTACGGCTACTAATAAGGAAGATGCCTGGGATTTGATTAAGTTCGTCAACAGTAATGAGGTTGCGAAAATTAAAGCCCATAACAAGAGTGAACTGACTTCCCGTAAGGATTATATTACCGCTCAGACCCCTTCTGTAAATTTGGAAGCTTTTTATACGCTTAAGCCTTTACCTGCAACGGATCCTTTATTGATCAGTTTACAGATGCAGAAGCCTGGAATTAGCCGGATTAGTGATGTTGGACGTCAATTATTCATTGACGTTTATCAGGGGAAGAAAACCGTCGAGAATGCACTCAAAGCTTGGGAGAAGCAAGGGAATACCATGCTGGATACACTTGAAAAAGATCCAACGGTCTATTTTGACTCGATCGGTGAATGACTCTGGAATATGCCCTAAGCCACCAGTTTTCTGGTGGCTTATTTTGTGGAACTTGGGCATGATAAGTTCAGAGCGGTGTATCATAAATTTGCGAAAAGGAGAAGAGGGCATCATGAATTGGATATACTTCGCGAAACTGTTCAGGACTAGATTTCAAGCAGGTTGTTTGGCTAAAAGATTGGAGCAAGATGGCTGGATTTACGGTTATCATGACCCGCGTTTTGTAGAAATTTATCGATCCCGTAAGGGAAGGTACGGGGTTAGATTTCTGCCTTGAGAACTTTTATAAATTCTTCCTTGACGTAGACCCGATTTGTACTGTATATTATTTATTGTCGCTGTTTGAATATTTTTTCTGACGCGGGGTGGAGCAGCCCGGTAGCTCGTCGGGCTCATAACCCGAAGGCCGCAGGTTCAAATCCTGCCCCCGCAACCAATTTATTTACAACAGCAATTCTACATTCGGATATTTTTAGATCCGGGCCCTTAGCTCAGTTGGTTAGAGCGGTCGGCTCATAACCGATTGGTCGGGGGTTCGAGTCCCTCAGGGCCCACTTAACAAAAACCCTTACTTTGTAAGGGTTTTTTGCTGTCTATAGGATTAGTGATATAAAGAAAATAGGATGGGGAAAGACCAGAATTTTGCGCTTGCTAACGGATTTGCTAACGGAAATTATTTTTCTGCAGTTTCGAGCTGTTTTTCAGCGTATTTATTCAGTTCTGCTTCAATTTTGTCAACGGCCTCTTCCTGCATGATTGGGAGTAGGTGTGAGTATCGTTTGTTGAACATCGCTGGAGTCATACCCAGTGGTTCAGCAGAGCGAAGGCAGTAACAAGCATTGCTTCCCAAATCATTGCAAACGGATCTCTGGTGTTGGATGCCATCAAGCTGACTGACGACAAGATGAATGCTAATATGGCTATCCCTAAGATGCTGGAGGGATGATTGATGTTTCGATACAGTTTGGAGCACAAGGAATTTATCAGCACCAACATTCATGGACGATATGTTCTGGAATTGACTTCAATGTTTAATGAGAAGTTCGAAGTGTAGATCCAGCCTTCGCAAATGCGAGCCTTTATCAAAAATAACGGGTTGAAGAGCGGAATCGATGCCAGGATCAAACTAGGTAGCGTTCCACCCAATAAGGGAAAGAAGAAGTTATGGACCGGTGGCGAGGATACTCAATTCAAGAAGGGCCATAAGCCGCACAATTATGTTCCTGTAGGCTCTGAGAGGGTTAACGGGGATGATTATGTAGATATAAAGATTGCTGATCCGAATATGTGGCGCGGGAAGCACCTACTAATTTGGGAGCAGCAATGCGGGCACGCCGTTCCGAGGGGACATGCTGTCATATTCGGGGATGGGGACAGGCGAAATTTCGATTCGGATAATTTGATTCTGGTTACCCGCGGACAGCTGGCCATCATGAATAACAGAGGGTTTATTCAAAAGGATGCTGAGCTCACGAGGACCGGTATTATTTTGGCTGACATTATTAAGAAAATCGGTGAAAGAAAGCGAAGCAAACGTATACCGGAAGGAGAACATTTTGGATGGGTAAAGGTGCTGAACTTATTGAAATGCACCTGCAGTAAGACTGGAATTGGGAGGGGCATGAAAGTCAGCCTCATGAAGATGAATGAGGCCGATCAAACCATTACCCATAAACTGTTGCAGTAGCGTTAATAGGACCACCTACAATAAATTCATTAGCTGTATCCGCGTAACCGAATACTTGGATAACATGGTGGCCTGGAGTTACATTCGACACTATCGTTGAAAAAGTAATCTGTTGGGATTCGTTCACGGCCTCAATCATCGTTTGTCCCGTAAGCACACCATCAAGGTAGACTTCAAAAGTTGCAACAACTGAATTAGTGGGTGGATCGGAACCAATACACGAAAGAATGTTTAGAACGTTTATTGGTGTTGCTACGAATATACCAAATTCGAGTAATAACCCCGGTACGGTAGTAAGAGAGATTCCAGTGTCGTCCAAATTCGTAAGCAGAGAACTATTAAAGTTGATAACACTAAGCATTTTTGTTCCTCCTTCTTTTAGTTATATAAAATAATATGTTTGGATATGAAAAAAAGAGTGGTTAAAACGGAAAAGAAAAATATCAAAACGCAACCTAGGTTGAAGTAGAGAGCTTTTGGCGAGGTCCGGGTGACCCTGAGAAAAAGGGAAGAGGAGAAGACAGATATACAGTGCAGATAAGTGTATGGAATGCGGAAAACCCATCGAATATGAGCCTGAATACTGTTGCGATGGACGGGAGTGCGGATGCAGGGGCTTGCCTATTGAACCACCATTATGTAATACCTGCTGGGATAAGTTCTTGATAAATAAGGGAGGAGGAGGGAGTTATGACAATCAGAGCATTAACGAATCGTCATAAGTTGTCCTTATTTTCATTAGTTGATTTCCGATATATAGTAATATAGGGAAATAAGTACTGAGGAGAAATAAGATGACAAACTCAACGATCAAGAAGTACAAAAACATTGAAAGCTACTTTAAAGAGGAATTTGGAATAAAGATGATTTCATGGAAAGGAATAACAATAAAGGGGTTAGAAGCAGCCAAGAAAAATTTGCTGGATAAGGAAGTTAGTGAGCTTAGAGTACTGAAATCCGATGCCAGTTCGTTAAGTGAGTGGATTAAAACTTTAACAATCTTATTCACGGTTTTGGGTCTTGTTTTTACAATGGTTGCAGGAGTAATTACTAATACTAATCAGAGTTACGACAACATTGATAACTCTATAACCGATGCTGCTAGAGATATGACTATAGAACAAATCAAAGAAGCTAATGTTCCTAATCTAAAAAATAAACAAATCGCCAACGCTTATGATGAAGCGGCAAAGATTAAGCGTGAAAGAACTGCTGATACTTACTTTTTAACCGCTGTAATGTATCTTGTTTTTATTATATTTATTTTAATATGTTTAATGTATTTCAATTTCATGGCAAAAAAAATTTTTGCTATGAATAACATCATTAATGAAGCTATAGAGGAGAAAAAGGAAATACTTCATATTGTAAAGGAATTAAAAAGAGAAGATGATGCACGTAATAAAGAAATCGAAGCTGAGACGGCAAAAGAGAAACTTAGAATTGTAAAACTGAGACAAGAACGTCTTGATATGAAATATAAAAAATAGCCGCTTTTTGACCGTTATTTGACCGCACATTGACCGTTCATTTGGCTTTGATCATGATATATTTGTATTGTGAAAATTAGGCGAGAGTGACACGCACGGCTACAGAAATGTAGCAGTAACCGGGGCGTACCTCCTCTGGCTTTTTGTATTTTTGATTTTCTCAAAATAGTGGGTAAAACATAGAAATAGAAAGGAATGCACTATCAGAGTGTCTCTTTTCGAAAACAGCAAGTTTTCTGACAGTTTGTGATTACAGCGCACTCTTGTTTGGATTATTTCAACAATATTCCAGAAAGAAGGCGAAGAAAATAACTGTCCAAAATATAACTTTAAACGAAATACTACCAAATACAAAGCTAGGAATTAAATGGGCCATAGAGTGGTTGAAGTCCCAAAAAGCAAAAGAAGTAAATAGCACTGGATCATTGGTTACGGGCCTTATTGGTGATATTTCATATGGTTTTTGGATAATTCCCCGTGATCATAAGGATATTAAAAACCCTCTAGAACAGGTCACAATCAAAAAAACAGAGTACAACAAGTTTAAAGAAAATTTAATTAGAGTTGATAAGGCTTTTTTACTAATACCACGAACTTACAGACGGCTAATAAGCGAGGGGAAAAGCGAATATTGGAAGGATATATCCTATTTCGTTCAAATTCCACACCAAGTATTAGTAGATGAGATCGTAAATAAAAAACCAAGAACTCCAACATCTGAAACTACAATAAATATTGGATTCTCTGAGAAGCAAATTGATAAATGGGAGGCAAGAGGGGTTTTATATTTCCCCTTCTTCGAATAGCGAGAGATTAAGAGTTTTAGATACAACCATAGTTAAGACATTTCTTTGATCTTTTCTACTTGACTCTAAATTATATCTAATATTAAAATGGTCTTGTTCTCCTTTGTAACAATGGAGATAAAGATTTTAAGCAAAGAGCACAGCGCATTTGCTACGGACCGGAGCGGACGCCATGCTTTTATTTTGTATTGCAGGAATTTTATTCCTTCTGTCGAAATTCAGTGGCAGGAGGTGTTATATGATCAATTTTGGAGATTCAGTGGGAAAAACTTTTAATGCGATGGCTTGGGCAATAGCTGAAGGATTAGGTTTGTATTTGGTTTTTCCTATGCTGGTAACTGCGATACTCTTACGGATTTTGAGAGTAAAAGGTGAAGCGCATAAGTTTTTAGTTGGGATTGTTGGTCTAGTAGGGCTTTATCTCTTCTTCCAATATGGAATAGATGATTTTGGCGCAAAAATACAGCAAGTTAGCACACAATAATACATATTCGTGAAGTCGCTCATTACTGGGCGGCTTTTTTTCTATTGGGGGTAATTAATTTGAAGAAGCAACAGCAGCGGCGTTTAAAAGATCCGCCTCGGCAGCCAACTAAGTGTAAGGGTTGCATATGGGGGCGCTGGGAAGGAACTGCACAGTTTTGTTCTAGGGTGAAATGCCAGAAGGGAAAAACTCCCTGAGCGTCGAAATATGATGTCGAAAGGAGATGCAGTGATGCAAGCAAAAAAGCCTATTGAACTTCTTAGGGAAGATGATCAGAGGAGTATTTACATCGTTCAAAGTAAGCTGAAGAATGGAACTGCTGATTTTTCTGACCTTGGAGAAGTAATGAGAGTTGTACAACAAAATCCAACTGCTTTAAATTCTTTCGGGATAACTATGATTGTAAGAATAGCAGAACTTCATTTTAAAAGACCGGATTTCGTGGATTATGGATACACTCTCGATAATTTAAATTCAGCTTTTGGAATCCGATAATAATTAAGAGTAGCACCTAATGTAGAGTTGGGTGCTTTTTTCATGCTTAGAATTGACCTTCTGTGAGCCATTCTCAGGCTTTATATCAAGAACGTGTGTTTGTGTGGTCAAGCTCAGAAAAAAGCATGATGAGCAGGTTCTCTTCGTCTCCGACTGAGTTTGCGCCAATCCCTAGATGAAAAACCAACTCAACACAAATAATTGTAAAAAGAATTAAAAAAGGATATTAGGAAACGATAATTCCATTACGATATGGAGGTAATTTGATAATGGGATTTCGAAGTTTGAAGATATCTACCGATGTTGTTACACATGCAGCGAAAAACCTCGTGCAAAGTACAAATGATGCTGCTGCAAAAGCTGCTTCAAGAGCTGCTGCAAGAGCCGCTCGAATAGCTGAGAGAGAAGCACGTAGAGCTATAAGAGAAGCGGAGGAAAGAGCAGAACTTGAAGCAAAACGAATAGCCGAGGAATTGGAAAAGAAAGCACGTGAAGCTGAAGAAGCAGCGAAAGCTCAGGCAGCAGCCCAACTTGAAGCTGCTGCAAAAGAATTAAGAGAAAGAACAGAGGCCTTGATTAAAAACCAAGTAAATAGTGCACTATCAAATATTAATCAAAATCTGGAAGGCCTTAATGAACAAGGAAAACAATTAGTAGCAAAGCTTCAGGAGTTACGAGACTTAACTGATTTAGATAAGCTAAAAGCTGAAGTTCTTAACAGAGCGGAAGAACTCGGTGAAGAATATTTAAAAGAAAAATTAGCACCAATTGAGAGTCAACTTTCAATTAGTGCTATTCCGGATCTGGAACTCAACTTAGATAAAGCTACTTTATTAGTGCAGCTAAACATTTACTTTTTATTACCAGAAGACAAAGATAAATCTACCTCTGAATTTGCTATTGCTTCAATTAATTCGGAAATTTCACAATCAA
Organism: Paenibacillus sp. FSL R5-0475; assembly: GCF_038004585.1. Lineage (NCBI taxonomy): Bacteria > Bacillati > Bacillota > Bacilli > Caryophanales > Paenibacillaceae > Paenibacillus > Paenibacillus sp. FSL R5-0475. The sequence continues at coordinate 3,820,758 of NZ_JBBORK010000001.1, read as the reverse complement.
TATCCCAACTAACTGCTCCAAGTGTTTCTGCTAAGTTTAATTTTAATAAAGAAAGAATTTCAGACGTAATACAAAATAAAATTGAATCAGAGAAGGACCAGCTTGTACAAATGTTTTTTGAAATGTTTTTCTCTGAATATTTAACAGTATTCAAAAAAATACAAGAAGTATTGCCTGACCTTTTTTAATAAGGATAATCGTGTGACAGTACCCTAATTTGGGTGCTGTTTTTTAATTTGTTTTTATTTAATTGGAGGTTTCTATGGACATCAGAATTATCCCGATCGAGCAGCTCAATGCAGCTGTCTATAACCCCCGGAACCTTAAGCCAGGCGACTCAGAGTATGAAAAGCTTCGACGCAGCCTAGACGAATTCGGGTATGTAGACCCGATCGTTTGGAACGAACAGACCGGCAACATGGTCGGCGGCCATCAGCGGTATAAGGTGCTTGTCAGTGAACAGGGTCTCACAGAGTTGCCCGTATCCGTGGTCAATCTGGATCCTGAGCGTGAGCGGCTACTGAATCTGGCACTGAATAAAGTGTCTGGTCGCTGGGATGACGAGGCGCTGGCGCAATTACTAGGTGAGCTGCAAGAGGGTGGGGCTGATCTGGCGCTGTCCGGTTTTGATGCGGGAGAAGCCGAAAGATTAATTGCTGATTTCACAGAGCCGGCTGCCGATCAGCTTGGAGACTTTCAGACCCGTGAGTTAGATGTCAGTGAATTCGATGAGTCACGCTTTGACTGCAAGTGTCCTCGTTGCGGATTCGTCTTTGATAAAGAGGATGTATCATGAGTCGCCCAGCATGGGATTGGCGGTTATCAGATCTTGCCAGCGTGCCGAAGCATGGACATACCGTGTTCTCTTGCTTTAGCTGCGGTGGTGGCTCAACGATGGGATATAAGTTGGCTGGATACACGGTGCTGGGTAATGTAGAAATCGACCCGCAAATGATGCGGATCTATCGGCAGAATCATAATCCCCGTTATCCGTACCATATGCCTATTCAGGACTTTAAGGAGGTGTCAGATTCAGAGCTGCCGCCGGAATTATTTGACCTGGACATTCTGGATGGTTCGCCGCCATGTAGTGTGTTTTCCATGGCAGGAGATCGAGAGGACAAGTGGGGTGAGGTGCATGCTTTCCGCGAGGGACAGGCAGTGCAGCGACTGGATGATCTTTTCTTTGATTTTTTGGATGTTGCAGAGAAACTCCGACCTAGGTTAATTGTCGCTGAGAACGTGCGAGGAATGATGGTTGGTAAGGCTCGTGGGTTCGTTAGTCTGGTTTTGTCTCGCTTTCGAGAGCTTGGGTATAAGCCACAACTTTTTCTACTAAATTCGGCTACTATGGGCGTTCCTCAAAAACGGGAACGCCTTTTCTTTATCGCTTCTCGGGAGGATCAAGACTTTCCATTGCTCCAATTGGAATTCAACGAGCCGCCTATACTTTATGGAGACATTCGCAGTGGAGACGGCTCTCCGATAAATCCAGATAGCAAGACCTATACTCGCTGGCATAAACGACGTCCACCAGATTTAAATATGGGCGATGTGACTGAACGAGAAGAAGGAAAAATGAGCAATTTCAACACGATTCTGCTTAAAGATCAGAAGGTAGCAAACACTTATTTTTTCTTAGTCTTAATATTAAAATGTAAGGTTGAAATAACAACTATTAATAAAATCACACCTACTACATTAATAAATATAGGCTCATTATTCGAAAGTGACCTTATTAAAATTTTTATATTGATTCCTAGAGCAGCGAACCAACATAAATATACAAATAATTTATTGGTTTTTTTCATACATTTACCTCTCGCTCGTGTGATTACATTAATTATATAAAATTTCGAAAAAATATACATTAAAATAGTCAGGTTGTCGAGAAAACCTGGTTTTACGCAGGGGGGTTAAATTCATCTTGTTATTCTAAAAACTAAGATCCTTAGATCGTTTTAAATCAATTTTTGTTTTGAAAGATGAATCTACCCATATAAAAATCGAAGTGCCGAAAAGTCCTACGGACTTTTTCGGCACTCTAACTGCATTGAAAATACAGTTTTTTTTAAAATCTAAAGAAGGGAATAGGCATTTGCCATGGCTTGATTCATAGAACTCCAAGCGCTATAACCTTGGTAGGCAGTCCATACCACAACACCCCCAGCAGCTATTGCGGCTATTGCATTTGCAAAAGGTATAGCTCCAACTACCCCAAGAATTTCTAAGGCATACATTCCCCCGTAATTATTATAACTATCATAAGAATTTGAAACTTGTGTGGCATACATTTTGAAATCTGAAATCTTAGGATTGTTAGTAGTATTCTTCATTAAGTATACCTCTTTATATGCGTTTTTGACGTCCCTCATATCAAAAGAAACGCCTGAGCCAGTATACATGTAGACTTGAGTTGATGGGTTATCACCATTGTAATATGTATACTTCCAATGCCCGCCTGAGTCCCTTGTAGAAATTTGGGGTTGCTCATAAGGTTCTTGTACCACTAATTCGTTGTTAACATAGTTGTTACCATCTTTATCTACAGAGAAAACAGTTACGATGGTTTCACCTTTTATTTTATCTTTAAATTCAAAATCATTGTCAAAATTATAGGAAACAGTTTCTGAAATAGTAATACTTTTTGTACCTTCGGAGTCATATACAGGGGCATCTATTGTGATTTTTTTAGTCTCTGTGCCCACAATATTCCCATCATAATCCTTGTAATCAGAAGTGAATACTTTTGTTCCCGAATCAACGCTTGTCTGTGCTTCTGCAGCTGAAACTGGAATACTGACACTTAATAAAAATACGACTAGAGCAAGTGGCAAAATACGGTAAAAAAACCTAAACATAATTAAATCCTCCTAATATTTTATTTTTGGAACAAATTAACTATACATATTTTAGGAGAATATAGCAAATTTATTAGAAAAATATTTTATCGTGTAAATAATAGAATATATAGGAATTTTTCTGAAATCTAGTGAAAATAGAGCTTTTTGCAGTAGTGATTATAATAGAATTCTGAAATGTAGTTAAGCACTTTAGTGGTTTGCTAATATTAACTTAGCGACGTTTATTATTTGTTTTGGAATCTATGATAAAGTAGTAAGTATAGTTAAGATCCGGGGATCAAGCTGCAAATGGAATATGGCTATGATTGGATTAAGATCGACGATGGTGTCTCAGTTATAGGTAATTTTTTCTATAGAAGAAATAGAAACGCAGTTAAGCTCATTTTAACCTTTCCCCAAGCTCAGTTGGTTAGAGCGGTCGGCTCATAACCGATTGGTCGGGGGTTCGAGTCCCTCAGGGCCCACTTAGAGAAAACCCTTAATTTGTAAGGGTTTTTTGCTGTCTATAGGTTCCCTTGTAAGTAGAAGTAGAAGTAGAAGTAGAAGAGTTGGAAAAGCGATAAAATTGGAAATGGTCACATTTTGGTCACGGCGTTGTTTGATCCTCTGGTTTCTTGCTCATTTTCATCTTCGTATCTATCAGGTCTGCAGCATCTCTTTGCATATCGGGGAGTAGATGGGAATAAAGTTAGTTTAACATCGCTAGAGTCATACCCAGCCGTTGAGCTACCTTGGATCTATATAGCCTCCACCAGCTAGCAACATACTAAGTGATTTTCCCCGAATAATTTCCCATATTCTTTTTTTATAATCCTCGATTTGTTTGTAGCGTTCTTAAGGTCATCAATAATATTCTGAAAAAGTTTTACCCGTCGTATGGAATCATTCGTCTTCGGGCGTTGAATGACTAAACCATCACGTGTCCAGTTGGCCGTCTGAATCACCTTGAGTTCTTTCTTTTCGAAGTCGATATCACCCCAGCGAAGTCCAAGGATCTCACCACGTCTCATTCCAGTATAAATTGCCAATGAAAACACAATAGACTGGCGGGCGCCTCATCAAGCTAACAGGCAGTAAAGTTTAACTTAAAATAAACTTTCCGTTTCCCGCAGTTAACTTAAGGTGTAATCTGAAAGCACCTTTTTTTGAAGGTGATACTCATCAAGAACCGTATTTATGAAGGAGTGACTTAATGCAAGCTATTAAATCTATAATAGAGTGTCCAGAGCGTCATATAGAGATTGCTGAATATGTTAAAGAAAAATAAAATTCGAAAAGATTTATCGCCATGGATTGCTCCTTTGTTCATTGACGAGAATGAGCGAGGGCAAGGTTTAGGTTCAGTATTGTTGGAGCATGCCAGAAAAATGGTGGGGCAATTGGGATATACGAAGGTTTATATAACGACTGACCATATTCGTTACTATGAGAAATATGGATTCAGAGAAATCGGTTTGGATAATTTCGAATGGGGACGACCCACCAAAATCTATGAGCACGACACTATAAAATAATTTATCGCAACATGGTTTGTTTGGGACTTAACTAATGGGAAACGATAGTTGAATCTACAGAGGGATGGTATCAAACATGGACTATGAAATCAAAATAGCAACCTTGGAACATAAAGAAATACTCAGCAACCTGTTACAATTCTATATTTATGATTTCTCAGAATTTATGGAGTTGCAGTTTGAGGCAAACGGTAAGTATGCTAATTATCCAATTGATGAATATTGGTCTAAAGACCCCAATTATCCATATTTAATCAGTCTCAATGGGAAAATTGTTGGATTTGTCTTAGTCAAATTAAAAAATCGGGAAGAAGATGACGCATATTTTTCTATTGCTGAATTTTTTATTGCGAAGAAGTATCGTAGGCTGGGATTAGGGAGATTGGTTGCTAAAGATATATTTGATATGCACCAGGGAAAATGGGAAGTTTACCAAATAGATAACAACAAGCCCGCTCAACTCTTTTGGAAAAAGGCAATAGAAGAATATACAGGAGGAAAATTTACTGAACGAATTGAAGTAGGAAGAAGAACACAAGTATTCATTAGTTAATGATATTCAGGACTAGCAAGGGCTTACGCTAACGGGAAACGTGAGTCCAAAAACCAACAGTAGTCTAGGACTTTTTCTTACCAGTCATATATACATAATGTTCCAAATATTTTATATTAAGGTTCTAGGGTTTGGGAGTAATGGCATTGTAATTTGGAAGAACCTCGCCGGCATTGGTGAGGTTCTTATATTAATGGGGGTTGCTGGTTGACAAAAATGATAATTTTGTTGGTTATTCTTGCTATCATTACTGCTGTTTTTGTATTCAAAGTTTTATCTAGAAAGAAGAGTTACCCTCCCCAAAGTATAGTAATTGATCCACTTAAGATTACGATCAAGGACATAGACCGAATGGAAGACGGAACTGGCTTTGTAGAATATCTGTATCGTTTATTTTTGGCCATGGGTTATAGTGATGCATATAAAACGAGAGGAGGCAGAGATTTTGGATCTGACTTAGTGTTTACAGACGGGGAGGGGGTTCGAAATGTTGTTCAGGCAAAGTGTTATTCTTATCCAGTAGGGTTAGAAGCTGTTCAAGAGATCTATAGTTCCATGAGATATTACAGGGCAAAAAAGTCCATGGTAATATCCTCAAATCAATATACCTCAGCGTGTGAAGAACTTGCTAGTTATAACGCCGTAAGATTACGTAGTAGAAGTGACCTTATAGAAATTATAAACTTTTTCAAGTCAGGGCAGATTGATAAAGCAAAGGATATCCTTGAGTCAGAGCCCAGGATTATACTGGAGTCATGGGATAATAAAGTAATTAAGAAGGACTTCAAAGTTGAAAAACGATGGGTTGCGAAGAAATAGATAGTTCTTAGAACAAGGAGCTTTTATACTGATGAACAATGAAGATTTTCAATATAGAAATACATACTTTTTCGTAGGGAATCCAACGATTCTATGGATCACCATACTTGGCTTGGTATTGTTAGGATTTGTATTGTTTTATTTGATTAAGAAATACATAAAGCAGAGAAAATGAAACCAGGTATTTTAATACATAGGAGTACTGTTATGAAGAAAATATTCAAAGAATTTGGTATCCATTTTTGTGCGGCAACTATTCTTCTAGGTATTTCATTATTGTTCAATAATTATGATGTTGCGAATGAGGAACGACAATCTTTGATGGTTGTAATGATGTGTGGAGCCCTCATATCTATTGGTGGATATAACTATTTAAAAAACAGAAAAGGTGTTGTTGTGATGATCGTAGGAGTTATTGTATTAGGATTAGCGCTTTGTATCTTATCTTTTTAGGAGTGATTATATTGAGTAATGTATACAAAGTCTTGAAGACGGATTCAGAATTTCTAACGGCTATTTTGTCACAGTCACAAGTAGATATACTTGAACGTCGTGGTGATCTGTCTGGCTGTACAATTGATTGTGAGGGTCCATTCCAGAAATGGAGTCCAGTTAACGTTAAGGTTGCAGATGCTTATTACATGAGAAATGAATTTGAGTTCAGGAAAGTCTTGGCATAAGGATGTATAACAAACACCCCGTCAACCTTAAGTGGTCGACGGGGGATTTTTTTAAAAAATTAATTTAGTAATGAAATTAAGTTCAGTGAAATATTCATTATATTTTTCCTGCATTATGCAATACATTCAGGTAATATTCATAATGAGGATTGCCGAGTACACAATATTCATTTGGAATACCCTTTAATATAATTAGATCATTCAGAATTTTTTGAGACAAACCTTGCATAGTAAATGAAGATATAGAGTTGTTATCTACACTTTCTAGTACAATATTGATTCGTCTTCCTTCTTTTATATCTTTCCACATAAGTTCATTTTCAGAATTTTCTGACGATCCTCTATTATCGTTAACCAAACTATTAAGATATAAGATCATTTCAGATAAATCCTGTTTCTCATCCTGAGTAAAAATTGAATAAAGTAATTTTGTGTCCACTATTTTATAGCACTTAGCAATGTGATCGTACTTAGCATCTGGATCTTTTTGTAGACTTTTAAAATCTTCTTTACTTAGTTCTATTGCATTGTAATTTTCTTGAAGTAACTGTCCTGCTTGGTCTAAAGTGTAATTTGATGGTAGACCAGATGCTTTGAAATTTTTATCTAATTGTTTTAGCATTATATCTCCTTAAAAGAAAGAATGTCCTCCAGTTCTATCATTCGTATGATAATGGGCGTAGTAAAAATTACCTGGAAGCTGACCGCAAGTTACCTCTGGACCTTTAGGTGTCTTCCCTTCACCAGCCACTCTCGCAACCGCCTCTGCTAATGCTGAGTTTGTAGACCAGACATTTTTGGTGTTTTCGGTAAATATAGGATTCATTATCCTTGCAGCCGCTGCTGACAAGTCTATTGCATTCCCTACATAAAGATTTCCTCCTAAAATTCGAGCAGTATAGTGATGGTATCTTTGATCTTTCTTTAAGATATCTCTTACTTCGTTAATCACACTAATAGTTTCGTATGCTACAACTAAGGCTGCTCCTATACCAAGCAAATACCCAAGCAAAGCTTCTCCAATAATAACACCGATTGGTATTACAAAGGAAGCTTGTAATTTATCCTGTTCAATCAAAAAACTCTCATTAGTTTCTAAATTTGTAAATGTAGCATTCATTTCTCCATCGTCATTAATACTATGTATCAATACTTCATAGACTGTTTCGTTTGAGGATCCATCTTCTGATTTTTCGTTTGTTACTAGTGTCATCTCTGCTTCTTTTTTATCTACAGTCATAACACCGACTATATCTGAGTCATTTTGTTCAGTTTTTCCAAAACTGCGGAACATATCGGAATTGCCATTAGAATATCTTGCTTCAACTTCCACTTTATTTTCATCTTTAGTTATAACATGAAATTTAGGAGATATTTCGTCTGACGGCTCACTTTTAGCATATGCTTGTGGTTGAATTACGAAACAAAACATTATAGCAAAGGAGAGTAGGGTTGAAATAATAGGCTTAATAATAGATCTTTTTTTATTCAATTTTATCCCTCTTTCATTTAGTTAGTTAGATAAGGAACCGTTTCCATAAATATTGTCGTAGCCTTTGTTGCCCAGATCTTTTGAAAGGCTCGTTAAATCATTTTTAATAAAAGTATTAATATTTTCGTTCTTAGAATAGTCGTTAATCAGGAGTAGATTTGCAATAGTTCCAGTGATATGAGCAGTAGCAAAAGAAGTTCCGTTATAAACAGCATATTGGTCATTTGGAGACAAGCTAAGAATATCTTTGCCAGGTGCACTAAAGTCAACTTTTCCTCTAGACGCTAGGCTGAAAATATTTTCTGTGCTGTCTATCCCTGTAATGGAAATAACCTCCTTATATGCTGCTGGAAACTCAGCCTCAGAACCCATCTTATTACCCACCGCAGCAACAACAATAACTCCATGTTTGAGTGCTTTCTCAATGGCTGTCTTTAATTGTGGATCATCTCTCTTAATTCCAAAACTCATATTAATAATATCCGCGTCGTGATCGATAGCCCATTCAATACCTCTCACAAAACTCTCAATTTCACCTTTACCTTCATCGTTTAATACTTTAATAGATAAAATCTTAACATGAGGGGAAACCCCCACTAATCCGAATTCATTGTCATTTGCAGCAATGATACCTGCTATTGCAGTTCCATGACCTAATTTATCAAAAACTGGCTCTTCCAAGTCAACAGCATTGTATTGAATTATGGATGTGTTTTCTAAATCTTCATGTTGTTCATCAATTCCACTATCCATAATAGCTACTTTAATCACTTTAGAGAATTTGTTAGTTAAGGTGTACGAGATCTTTTGATTTTGATAGAGAACTCCCCAAGGTACTTGCTGTTTCTTATCAAAATTGATGACGCTGGCTTCTTTAGGGCTAACTATTTGATAATGGATATCACTAGAATGTTTGAAAGATGAAAATGCTAAACAGAAGAAAACTGTAAAGATTATTAATACCACAATTGAAATTTTATATCTATTTACTAATATAATCCTCTCCTTATAAAATTAGGTAAATTTCTTTAGATTTCCAATTTATTGTATTATGCAAAAATGTTTTAGTAAATACAAAACTGGAAAATAAATTAAAAATAATAAAATATTATCATAATTTGTACATATTTGATTTATTTCTATTTCATATCCATTTGGTTTCTAGCAATCTGATTGAAAGTGATTTTATTTTTAAAAAAAGATGTATAAAGTGGAACGTTGAAATAGTGTATCAAGATAAATCAGGGAGGATATCTCAACGTAAAATTGAAGTGATGGGGATTCGAGGAGATCAAATCCGAGCAACATGCTTATCCACTGGAGTACCGCGCGTGTTCTTAGCGGCCAGTTTTTGTCTTGGCAACCTGTCGAAGGAACAGCGTTATGCTTAGCGACATGGCCCGCAAGCTGCTGATGATCATGCGGCATTGCTCGGTGCATCACGGGTACATGCCTACTCTTGAGGATTGGAGAGAAAGAGTGGGCGGACATCAGAAAAGATTCGTGCTGGGCTGCAGGAATTGACAGAGAATAACTACATTCTGTGGGAGTTCGGGAAATCGCCAGAGAGTGCGGTTGTCGTTGAGGGATGGGAGCGAACTGAGGATCGACCAACATCAGTTTCATGGGGCTTAGACGGTGGTCATATAGATTACTAGACAGATTACTAGGAGGGCAGACATCATGGCGAAGAAATTGGAAAGTATTTGGGATTGCAGTTGAACGATGCTACCGGAGCATAATATTCGATCATTAGTGATGAGCGGGAGCGGGGATTAAGATGAAAGCCGGTGCTTGACGCGCAGGAATGGGAATTGATTGATCAAGTGCTAGGTCGGCTCATAACCGATTGGTCGGGGGTTCGAGTCCTTCAGGGCCCGCTTATCAAAAAACCTTACTTTGTAAGGTTTTTTTGCTGGCTATAGGTACATAAATTCAAAAGGCAGGGAATTAGGAAGGCTGGAATTTTGAGCTTGCTAACGGATGCACTGATACCAGATTTATCGCCATGCGCTTGCAGGGATAGTTTAAATCTTTTGAATGCACTAAAGAGCAGAGGGATTTAATAAATCTTAAATAGAGGTCTGACATTCATTTGAAAAAAGTGCTATAATTATTAAATCAGTGTGTAGAGATATTGGTCTTTTTATTGGGCCAAAAATATATGTCTCATGATACGTCTGCCATCTGAAATATGATTCACGGAGATGACAAACATGCATGGAGACACAAGACTACCCAGAAACGGAAAAGAAGGTATATTATTTTTACTCATTATTTCAATCATTTCAGTAAACACTATTGCCCCTATTATTGTGGGGTTGGAACGTGGCTTCAGTAAGGAAGTGTATATAGATACACTAAAGGTTATTCCGTTTATGTGGATGATCGTAGTTTTATCCGTAAGATTAGTTGCAGGGCCGATTGTTGGAAAAGTGATGCCAAAATTCATGGGACAAACCGATGGATTTAATGCTAGGGTGCTGTTGAATACTTTATTGAATGTTACGGTGTTATCTATTTTACTATCGATTATCGGCACATGGGTTGGGACGAAACAAATAAGTCTAGAGCCACTTAAAAACTTCCTTCATATCTGGCCAAGAAACTTTGGTATAGCATTTTGGATTGAACTGTTGGTTGCTCAGCCGATAGCAAGATTTGCGATGAAAACATTACACACAAGACAGGATCGTAAAACAGAAAGTGTAAATGCGTAACTAGCTGAAACGTTGTATACGAATAAGAATCTCAGGAACGTCCATCGTGGGCGTTCTTTTTTTTAGTCCCGTTATCATAGCAGTATTGAACATGTAAAAGAGCCATCATAGGATTAACCTACAACGGCTCTTTTATACTTAGAATCTGATATTCTGACATGACGCAATGCAAACCATGCAGCCAACACAAAAAGGGCGCTGTCGCAAAGCCATGAAATGGTTTTGCAGCAGCGCCTTTTTTTGTATCCAGCTAGACTTTTCTAATGGGTATGGTTCCCGAAAAGTTGTCCCAATCGTTGTTCCTATCGCTATACTCTCGGTTTCCGACCATCATTCTTATGGTTTCATACTATCCCATAGCAGCTGGAATGCCCCGGACTCGACCTCGAAGAATACAGGTGCCTGACCGTAACGTACTAGCCCTTGGCCAAACAGCGTCAGCTCTACCCGGGCGTTGTCTTCCAGCTGGAGATAGAGAACCTTGCGGTCTTCGCTGTCGTAGATGCCTTGCGCGGTAAGAGGCTCTGCTGCCAGCGGTTCGGCTGCTTGGAGTGCCTTCAAGAAGCCATTAAGTGCCTCGTCGTCAGCGAGCGGTGTGTACTGCTGCTGTCCGTTGTTCCAGCTGTCGAAGCTTTCCCACTGTGCGGAAGTAATTCTACCTTCAAGATTTAGCTTGTCAAATAGATCAGCGCCGCTGTTTACGGTGATCCCGTTTGTATGCTCATACAGTTCGGCGAATACCTCGCCGTTGATTTCCGAATAGGACATAATCAGGAAATTGGAGTCATATCCCTTTACGGAATAGATATCTGTTTCGCCGATGTTAGAAGCTAACTCAATATATTTGTCTTTACCGCTCCACTCATCGATGCCACCTGTAGTACGTCCAAGCTTGTCACCGCGCAGAGCGGCAGCATCGGCTGCGTTGATTCGAGTCGCAGACTGTGTATAAATGTTATCTTTATATACGACTAGAGCGATCATATCTGCCATAACGCCAGATTTGGTATCCGGCAGTTCCAGCTTGGGGATGACAATGCTTCCGGACGCATTTGTGCCAGAATTGCCTGGTTGGCTTGGACCTGGAGTTACCTGAGCGATTTGCCCTTGAGTACTCTGGCCGTTTAACTGCTGCCATATATTAGGTGCAGCTAAGCCGATCCCGGCGGCGAGGACGATACTTGCCGCGATATAAACCGTCTTGCGTGGACGTTTCCGTTCCTGCTGTTGCTCCAGTTTGTCTATCAATTCTTTTTTCATCTCTTCACCTGGTTTCATAGAATCCACCGCTCTCTTGTATGATGTTCGAAACTGATCTTCTTTCATTGTGATTCCACTCCTTCCAGCTCCAGTTTTAACAGTTGCCGTCCCCGTTGAAGTCTCATCTTCACGGCAGACTGACTAATCTGCAGAATCTTGCTGATTTCCTGGATGGGATAGTCCTCGTAATAATAAAGATGGATTACGGTTTTATACTTCATAGGCATCGCCATAACTAACTGCAGTAGAGCCAAATCCTCGGGGGTGTCTACCGCAATCGGCTCAGCATTTTCCAGCTTAACCTCGCGCTTGCGCCAGCCTCTGCCCAGTAATGTTTTACAATGATTGGTGATTACTCGGATCAGCCATGCTTTTTGATGTTCAGCGTCTTTGAACTTTGGTGCTTTTTCTATCAGTTTGATGAAGGTATCCTGAGTGGCCTCTTCGGCATCTTGGCGGCTGCCTAAATGGACCAAAGCAATCCGGAACAGCATATCTGCGTAGATTTCGTAACTCTTTATCACATGATTTCCCGGCCGGGTCATGGATCGTTGCATGATTCTATGCCCCCTTTACCTATAACACCATTTAGGACGGCATTTGGTCACATTATGTTCCTGAGAAAATTTGTTAGCGTCTAGATCAAGGGTTAGAATCTAAAAAAGGTGCGATTGCCCCAGCAGCCATATCATGACTGTTGAGACAATCGCACCTTTATAATAGAAGTTCCCCCTTTACGGGAGGGTCTCCTCACTATGTTTATATGTATAGTTTGGATCAAACCTTTTTACAAGAGCCATGCTATATTGATAAATCCGATCCTTCTCTTTTCGATAAAAGTATCTTGCGTTAGGTTCATCTGCAAAAATCACCGTTGTACTTACGACGGGAGCCTTACCAATCTGGGTATAGACTTTATAAAGATCTTCATTCTTATAATCTCTCGTAGCTACCAAATAATGAATCACTTCATTATCCATATGATTTCGGAAGGCCTGAAGCGCTAAAGAAGCGACTCCATATACAATAACGAAGGTAATAAGGATTATTTTTGTTCTTTTCTTCATTAATTCCCTCCATTTAGCTAAAATGTATATATTATAAGATAATATATTGTGACTGGTATGTCATATCTATTGTATCTTGTAATTTACACATTAGAAGGGAGGAAGAACATGATGCAACAAGAAGAAAAAATACAGGAGCTGGAGCGGCGAATTAAGATATTAGAGAATCATACTAATCCGAAGCTACCAGGTCTGAGAATCTTATGGTTTATTATTTGGGGGTTCGTGGGCATATTCCTCATTCTAACTCTTATTGGTGTGATTCAGTTTGTATCCGCATAATAGAGAGCTTACTATTACAAATAAGGCAGCAATTTAACTACCGATAGGTTAACCCGCGTAGGTAAAGAATTGCCTGGGTATACTATACTTGCTGCCTTTTTATTATGAACTTACACAAATCATCTTCAGTCGTCTTTGGGTTCTTGCAATAAAATGGAGAAGGTCCCCGTTTCATGATCCACTTCAATCGACTCGATCCCAACAAAATCCGGAATTTCGGGGTGTACTGCATCTACGTTATAATCTGGATGAGTCATCAATAATTCAATTACTTTAATGGCTTCCATATTGATCCCCCTTGCGAGAAATTCCACCATAATTAATGGTCCTTCATTGCGACTACCCTTATTATCTCCGCAGTCATTATTGAATATGTGTTAATCGTTCTTCGTTTCTTCCCATCACGGCCAATAATTGCCCCTGAAAAACACGTCTTTGAATTTGATCAATCCGCTGTAAAGCCAGCTCGCTTGGCACTTGAAATTCTGCTGCAAGATAGCTGATTGCATCTTCACGTTGCTCAGGCAATGTCATGCGGGAGATCATGGAGTAGGGCATAGCTGCATAAAGAATAAATCGCTCAGATTCATCCTCCTGTGCCCGCGTAAAATGTTCTGGCATCAATATTTGATCAGTACCATGGCGGAGCAGATGACAGAGCTCATGGAGAAACTCTAGCCGCTGCAGACTGGCTGGAAGCCGGTTGTCTATAAACATGGTGTACATCCCCGCTGATGCTTCGATGCTCTTGCTTCTTACATCCAAATAATGAACCCAAATATTAAGCCGTTCTGCAATATAAGCAATCGAAATTTGCGAAGGCTGAGTAAGGTTCAGACGCTTGTATAAATCTTCTGTCCACTTCTCCAGCGCAGTCATTTGATAATAGGATTTCATGTTATTCATATCATTCACCTCATTCAGAATCAGTTATAGGATCGTATGTTCGCATAAATGAGCAAAAGAAAAGCCCGAAGGCTATGTAAAGTAAAAAACATAAGGACACATAAGAACGAGTGTTCTCGTGTGTCCTTAGCATAAAGCAATTAAACACTAATATCAAGTGTTTTTCCTAAATTCGGAGCAACGCTTTTGCCCAGCATTTCCACCATCGTTTGACTCTGGGTTTCAGCCTGATTTTTGGCAATATTCATGACTTGTATTCCTACATTTTGAGCTAAGGATGCCTGGCTCATTGCCATTGATAATGCGGCTATATCCATATTGCACCTCCTTTGTGTATATCCTGTTTATCGACAGTGCCTACCTAATTCATTAGGTGAATAGCATTTGTTTGCCAGTTCGCCCAAACGGCTTATCTCCTTTTTACATATCTTGTGCTGTAGTCATTAATCATTAGGAGGAATTAATTATGGGAATGGAACATTGTGGTTGTAACGTAGGTCCTGTAGTAAGCCCAGTAAATGTAGGTCCGGTGTGTAGTCCTTTTACTTCAACAGGAGCTATTCTGGTACTCTTCATCTTGCTGGTTATCATCACTAAAGCTTGCTTATTCTAAGCTAGCTGATGCACATTGTAGCCCCATCCGGTATACCGGATGGGGCTATTCTTTTGAAGCACTGTTCACGTTAGCTTATTATTTGAACATAAATTCTACGCGGGTTCCATCCGCATAATCTTCTAACTGATTGCCAACCCAGCTTCCTGCGCCGCGGTTATCTTTTGGGGTTATGTATTCAATGTCGGCCCCTTTGCCGCCTTCATTACACATGGCCATGGGCCATTCATCGCGGTCGTAGCCTTTTTTGGTGGGGATCCCTTTTAAGGATTCTTTGCGGTTGTCTTCAGCCTGCTCACGGTTAATCGTGCACGTCGCGGACTCCCCTTTGGCAATCGCGTCCTGAATGTGCTTAGCGGTCTCAGGATAACGATCAGCTGGGAAGATCAGCTGAACAACTTCTGAATCGGATGTGGACGAGGGGGCTGCCGGATCTCCGTTCTGTTCATACCAGTAACCGCCCAAAGCAAGTAACACAACAATGATGAGACTGGTGAGTAATTTCTGTATTTTCAAATCTGCTCCTCCTTTTTTGGAACTTAAAATAGTATATCTTATATCATAATGCAGTGCGATTTAATATACTTAGGAAAAATAAGAGGAGGACGGAATTGGATATGGAGTATTTGATTACGATTGAAGATCAGACGCTTATAGCCTCTGCTGAAGATATTATTACTAGACGCTATGAATGGGGAAGACACCATGTAGGGGCGGCGCTCCGTACTAAGACGGGGGAAATCTTTACAGCGGTACATGTAGAAGCTAGCATGGGACGAATTACAGTCTGTGCAGAAGCGATGGTGATTGGAAAAGCGATATCCGAAGGCTACAAGGAATTTGATACGATTGTTGCGGTAAGGCATTCTGATCCGGACAGCGAGGAAAGAGAAATTAAAGTAGTTTCTCCCTGCGGGATGTGCCGTGAGTTAATTGCTGATTACGGGAAGGATTGCAAAGTTATTGTATCCGAGGACGGCCGGTTAGCTAAATATGATATTTCTGAATTACTACCGCTGAGATATACGAGGTAAATTGGAGATATAGTCAGGAGCCGCCGGGCTCCTTTTTTTATTGAGCCGTGAATTTATTCAGCAGTTCCTTACACTGTCCTAAATTAATTTACAACTTCATGTCCATTCGTTGAGTTCATGTCACTATTGTCCCCATACTATAACTTAAAAAAGTTAAAAGGATGTGAGAGTGGATGGAACAGCGCAATCTTCGAAATATGGTTGATTCGGCATCGAGGTTTGTGAGCGATGTTCAGTGGCAAATAGCGTATCGTAAATTGCAAATGGCTCCGGCGGATTCGGAAACGGTACCTTCTGCTCAGAAATTGTTGAATACCCTTTATTTTCTGCAAGGAAAAGGATGGATTAGTGGACAACATGATTATTTGGAGAGCGCGGATGAGTTCAATGGGAAGCTGAAAAATACTAGCGGGCAATACGCCGCCCTTCACGGCTATGAGCTAGGGGCAATCAATAATCAGACGGCGGCGCTAATAGACAATCAGCGGGATTGGGTTGTTAGCAGCGCTATTCGCTGGTATAAAGCCGGTGGAATCGTAACGATTAGCTATCACGCACAGTTGCCAGGGACTGCGCCAGCTTGGGATAACGTATCTACGAGCATAAGCAACGCTGATTTTGACAAATATATAACCCCGGGTACCTCTCAGTACAACGCACTGATCGCTGATCTGGATAAGATAGCCCTTTCTTTAAAAAAACTAAATGATGCAGGTGTTCCTGTGCTCTGGCGGCCGTATCATGAAATGAATGGCGGATGGTTCTGGTGGGGGAAGAAGATCAACTACGTGGGACTGTGGAACCTTATGTTTGACCGTTTCACCAGCTATCATAAGCTGCATAATTTATTGTGGGTCTGGAGCCCAAATGCAAAAAATCAGTGGAGTGATGACCCTGTCGAATACTACCCAAGCGGTGACAAAGTAGATGTGCTGGCACTAGATATCTATGATGGGGATTTTAAGGGGAGTCACTATGATAGTCTATGGGATCTGGGGCGTGGTAAAGTGATCGCGATTGGAGAAAATGGAGAGCTACCGTCCCCTGCACTACTATCTAAATCACAGCCCAAATGGTCTTATCAGATGACCTGGGGCAAGCTTCTTTATGAGAAGAATACCGATGCGGTAATTAGAGCCTTTATGAATGACAGCTTTGTATTCACGCGGGAAGAGTATGCTGCTGAGGCGGCAATTGTAGCCGCTAAGGGAGACAGTGTGCTGCAGAGTGGACTATGGGGGCAATATTACAATAACATGACTCTTAGCGGCGCACCTGCGCTGACGCGAACCGATGCTAACATCCAATTTTCGTGGAAACAGGGTTCGCCTGATCCAGCCATTCGTGTCGACGCTTTCTCTGTACGGTGGAGTGGAAAACTGACTGCAGCCTATAGTGAAACCTATACCATTTACTCCTCCTCTGATGACGGGGTGCGGGTGTGGATTGATGGAGGGCTGATCATTGATAGCTGGGTGAATCAGAGTGGACAGGAGCGAAAATGCAGTGTGAATCTTATAGCTGGCAAGCTACATGAAATAAAAGTGGAGTACTATGAGAATGAGGGGGACGCGCGAATTGTATTGCAGTGGGAAAGTCCTAGCCAACCCAAAGGGATTATTCCAGCAGGAGCGTTTTATCTTCCATAAGACGATATCCGAACTGATTCGAGCATCGGAATATTAGCGAAAAAGCCCCGGATTTCGGGGCTTTTTTAATGTGAAAGGTTCTTAGATTTGTTCACGGTAGCTAATGTTGTTGGCGATCTTCTCGTCACGAACAGCTTTGCGCAGAACATCTTTGACGGTTTGGGCATCATGGATTTTTCGGAAAAGAAGCTGAGGCGCTGAGGCATCATCAGAAAATACAGTTAATGTACCGATGCCGAGCATCCGGTCCATGATAGATTGTGCTACGGATAAATCGCGTACACGCAGTAATTCGATTTCTTCGACATTTTTACCGATAAGTCCGGTCTTTACCATAATGCGCTGGCTTGTAATGGTGTACGTAGTCGTGTTTAGGCGTACGATTCCTTTGAGGCGATCAGAGATACTGGCTGGTTTGCCTTTCCAGAGCACGACTTCTTGAGTAGCGTTTGGATTTGCTGATGGACGACGGGTGGTCACTGGAGCAGTGCCGTCAATGCTAGATCCGCATTCTCCACAAAATTTAGCGCCCTGCTTATATTCTGATCCGCAGGTTGTGCAATAAGGCATAAATACTCTCCTTCCCTGATTACAATTGAAATAATTATAACATAATAGTCATTTTACATAAATTTCATTTGCGCTTTACACAAACCGACATTATTCTGTTTAGTGGAGGGATAAATAATGAAAAAAGTGTTACTAATAGGAACGCTAATGCTGACTGTCATCCTTAGCGCCTGCAGCAATAATAATTCAACTTCATCGGCTCCTGCCTCGGAAGAAGAAGTGCAGGAAACCGTGCAAAACTTCTACAATGAAATGTCTAAACTTGATGAATTAGGAAAATCATCTTTAGCGGAGTTCAACGAAGCTATTGCTGCTTATTCAGCAGGAGAACTTTCGGACAGGCAGTTGGAGAAGAAGATTAACGAATTCCAAAAGACCGCAACAGACCTATCCAATCAGGCTGAGAAAGTGAAAATTTCCTCTAGCTTGCCCGAAGACATTCGTAAACTGCTTGATGAGTCCAAAATTGCTTTTCAAAGTGCTTATTCTCTAAAAGAACAGGCCTCTCAAGGTGCTGATTCCGCAGAGGTCACTGCTGAGAAGTTCGAGGAATTGAATCAGAACGCTGACGTCGCGATGCTATACGGCATTTCCAAGCTTAATGAAGCAAGAGAAGCAACAGGACTCATCGATGCTGATGGTCAGTCCACCGCTGAATCAGAGAAGGTTCAAGAATAGATCGAAATTTAGACGCTGAACAGTTCAACTGTCAGCGTCTTTTTGATGCGATTTTGAGCTTGAGTAAAGGTAACACTGCCAATCCTATAAATAAGCCAGCTACGATTCCTTTTGTGAGGTCTGAGAGGGTACTGCTTCGATATACGAGGGGGTATAGACATAGGAATAATACGGGAATTAGGATGAGCAGGGCATTGTTTTTTTTCAAGTGGAAAGCTCCTCTCAATTAGATATTCAATATTATACAACTTTTAGATAAAAGAGGAGGATTTTAAAGTGGTATCTTTTTCCTGATTATTGATTATTCAGCGAAGGTATGGATATAATACAAACATACGTTCGTCTGTAGCGGAATAAGTATAGAAATTAGGGAGGGGTTACCATGGGCAAAAAGCTGGAGAAAAACGGACTGTGGGAAAGTAGTCGAATGATGCTGCCGGAGCACAAGGTAAGAATTATTAGGGATGAACGAGAGACGCTGCGCCGCATTAAGCCTATTCTGGATGAGCAGAAGCTGGAGGAGATCGAATGTACACTTGCTTTATCGTTACGGAGTCATGTGCGCGTCACTGTTGTGCTGTTTGATCCTTTTGAGAATACGACAATTAGTGGTTTTGTGACTTCCATTCACACCCACTCGCGTGAGTTTAAGCTGCAGTGGGCGGAGGAATGGAAGTGGATCAATGTAGATGATCTAGTGGAGGTTTACATCGTCTAATGCTGAGAACCGCTGACTTCACTTTTTTCATAAGCAATTAGGGTCACCGTTGGGTTGCCGGTCAGATTTGCAATGGAAGCTTCGGCATTTCGAATAATTTCGAGTGCTTCTTCCTGCTCACTCAGGGCAGCAACTTTATAGCTATCGCTATGAATGTCCATATGTGTTCCCACCTTTCGCTAATATTTTGCCCTTTTTTGTAGAAATGATCCAAGGTGAAGAAGCTATGAATAGGTGCTTTTCAGGGAAGATCTCGGGGATACCGGGGTCTTTTTTTTGCAGATGCAAGCAGGGGTATTAGTACAAGCGAATGGGGAAGCGGGATCATTGATTATACCAAGGGGTGATTCTATGCTGACTTTAGATCAAGTGAGGGACAAATCGGCAGCGAGGCTTGTTGGGCTTCATCCTGTTTTGGCAGCAGGGGCGAAGGCTTTGATTCAGCAAAGCTATGCCAGAGGAGTGCCCATCGTTATTACTCAGGGATTGCGGTCGATTGCTGAACAAAATGCCTTGTATGCGCAGGGGAGAAGTAAGCCTGGACCTATAGTTACCAACGCCAAGGGTGGAACCAGCTATCACAATTATGGCCTTGCGTTTGATTTTGCGCTTTTGCTGCCGGATGGAAATAGTATTTCCTGGGATATGAATCGTGATGGTGATAAAGATAAAATAGCGGACTGGCAAGAGGTTGTACAGGTGGGAAAACAGCTAGGGCTTGAGTGGGGAGGAGACTGGACGTCTTTTAAAGATTATTCACATCTGCAAATGGCCTTCGGCTTAACTACGACTCAACTTCGGGCAGGTAAACGTCCTACGACGGATCAGGTCAATGAAGCTTTAAAAAGAATTACTGGGGAGGATGACCAGGTGAACAAAGACGTTAAAGTAACGATAACCTTAAACGGCACTAAACTTACGGATGGTGTTCTTGATACCGGCGTAACGTATGTACCCGTGCGTGCTCTGGCTGAGGCTCTTGGAGCAAAGGTTACGTATGACGCAGCAAGCAAGACAGTGAATGTAATAAAAGAGTAAAGCTATTCATGTATAGTCAGTGCCACCCAAGGGGAAATTATCAGTGATAACTAACCATAAAGGGAGGCATAACACTGTGAACAAGCTAATAACAAGCCTTGCATGCGGTACTGTACTGTCAATGAGTATAATGGGAGCTAGTTACGCTAATCCAATCGGGTCAGCCGCTTTAGGCGGTATCCCGAACGCGAATACGGGCATGGATGGTACTGTGAATAACACTCGGATGATGAATACGGAAGGCAATCTAATGAACGGCACCACGGGAACGATGAATCAGCATGAGAGCATTATGAAAGATAAGATTCGCACAGGGGAAAATTATAGACCTAACACCAATAACTACAATGAAAATTACACCCGGGATAACTACAACAGAAATACGGTAACTCCACTATCCAACACTACAACGGATGGTAGATATCGGGCAACCAGCACAACTACCAATACTGGGACTACCAGCAGAGGATCTAACTGGGGCTGGCTCGGATTGTTTGGACTCTTGGGCCTTGTCGGAATGAGAAGCAGAAGTGACGAACGCAGATAATCAACATGCCAAATAACCCGTGTCGGCACACGCTGGAACGGGTTATTTTTAATGTGATAAAATTTTTTTGAAAAAGGGATTGCGCGTTATCGATATTCATGATATTATATTTCTTGTCGCGTTATACGTAAACATCGTATGAAGCAACAACACATAATATGCCGGGGTGGCGGAACAGGCAGACGCACAGGACTTAAAATCCTGCGGTACGTGAGTACCGTACGGGTTCGACCCCCGTCCTCGGCATCCAATGAAAAAACCTTGAGAAATCAAGGTTTTTTTGTTTTTCTTGATTAATTTCGAAAGGGAATTGTATTTAGAACAATTATTAAGCGCACAGGATTTACTCCTTTAATTATGGAGTTTTGTCATGAAAGGTACCCAACTTACTAGCAAGTTCCTCTTCCCCGGTTAAGACCTCGACCATGATGCCTGCCCCCAAGCGAAATCCATACTCCTCCTCTGAAAGTCGCTCTTTCCAAATCTCTATGATTTCAGATGTTTAGCGCCATTTGAACCAATATGTTTTTTTTAATTTCTTGCCAACGCATTAGATAATCAGAATGAGAGGCGACTTAATTGACAAAGAAGAGATGGCTAACTATTTTTATGTTGTTTATAGTCTTATTATCGGGTTGTGAAAAAAACAACTCAGATACTTTAAGTGATACACCAACAGCTAAGGATGAAGAGTATAATCTGATGATTACAAATAACAGTCCGTTGGATTTAAAAAGCGTAGTTGTTACTGTTGATGAAAAAGATACCATCCAAATGGACTCTTTGATCGATAGTAATATTAAACTTGGAGAAGTTGCAAAGTTCCAGATGAAAAATGGAAAACATGTATTTAAGGTTACACTCAATCCGAAAAAAAATTACTCAGTAAGTAGAGAATTCACCGAAATTTTTAGAAAAGGAATAATTGTTGACTATGAAGTGATAATAGAAAAAAACGAAGTATCTATCAAAAAAATTAAAGACAATGAATAGATTGACTGTAGGAAACAGATATCATCAAAAACTTAGTCTCTTCTGAACAAAACACTAACATAAACGATATAGTCATTAATCTTTCAGATTTTCTAGAGGGTATGACAGGAGAGCTCCTAGTTAAGAATCCGATAAATTACTTGTTCAACTCTACTTTTGATGACATTAACTTAAAAGGCATCCCCTACCTTCTATAGTTGCATTCGTCCATCGGCAGCGATGGTAGTTGATGATCTCATTTTTCCAAATACGCATCTTTTTCAAACCACTTTTAACAGCTTCGTGGTCAATCTTATCGCCCTGTTCACACCAACGGTTAAATCCATTCGTTGCAGCTTCGGCATTGGGTGAATAGTTATACCAAGTAGTAAAAGCTTCTTTCCGTTCCCAACATTTTCGTAGGAGCGGAGAGTAACCGAGTAATTCATCCAGCGTTTTCTTACTCTCTGCAGATAGGGATTCCACTTGGAGATTTAATAGACGATGGTTGGCTTTGAGCCATGCTTTTGCCCGTGGCGAAAGCTCACTCTGTATCGTTTTACGAACCTCTTGCAGGGCCACAATAACATAGCCATGGACATGAAAGCGATCAGCGGAGTCTGTTAAGAGAGTTTACACAAAAGATTTGACAGACCCTGAAGTTCGTCAAGAATCGAAAGATTCATAAAAAAACGCCATCCTTTCCTATAATTCTACAGAAAGAATAACGTCTTTTTTTGCTTTATGGGTAGTGTAAAACCTTAGCTTGATAGCGATGGGTAGCGTCAGGAAAATACGGTTATCCTGACGCTACCCCGTATACAAGTTAAGTTACAAACAACTAATTTGAACTTAATGCATTATTGACAGTTGCGCTGTCCACGATTTGAATAAATTTTTTAACCTTATCATTCTCATCAAATTCATATAGATGGCAAAAGTCTGCTATAAATGATTTTCCTGTTGCTTTATACGTCCCACTATATTTTCCGTAGACGATAACAGTGTGATTATTAAACGCATAGATTTCATCTTTTGCAGAATAGCCATCCCATTCGGTTCCAAGGCGTTCATGTACGTTTTTCACTACTTCATCTGGACCTACATAAGTACCCGCATAAGGAAATCCAGCAGCTTCTGTCCAAGATACATTATCACTTAAATACATTTTGAAGGCATCCAATTTTCCTTCACCGGTTAATACATACGTTTCATGTAATAATTTTTGGTATATATTCATAACATTACCCCCAAGAAATTTCTTTCGTTACAACTTTTGCACTTAATTCTAATACGCCTTTATTTGCATAGCCTGGATATGCTGCTTCAAGCTTTGCAACAAAATCCGTAGAAGTTTTACTTTCTTCGGAAGCTTTAATTGCAGTTTTTAGATAATTGATAGTTGCAATAAGTGCTTGATTATCTAAGGATTTTTCAATTGAACCATGGCTTGGTACGATTATGTTAGCATTTAACCCTTGTAACACTTTCAAGTTCTCAATCCAAGCTTCCATTGCTTCTTTTGAGCTAGTATCTGCTATGAAAACATGTATTTCGTTGAAAATATCAATGCCACCAATCAATAATTTCAATTCTCTGTTAAATAAGCTAGTTCTGTAATTATCTAAACCTACAAGTTCAAATGTTAAACCTTGAAAGTCAATGGTTTTTTCTGTGAATACTTGAGGCAATACAACATTACTTGGTGCGTTCTCTCCAAGTGCATCTTTCCAGACTTTTAATTTACCTAAGACAGAATGAACAATATGTTCAACAGTGGATTCTGTGGCATACGCAATGGCTTCTGGAAACGCTGCTTTAATACTTTCTAACCCAAAGTAGTAGTCCGGATCTCCATGAATAATAAAAATTTTATCTAAATATAAGTTATTTTTATTTAGGTAATCAACAATTTCTTTCGAATCGGATTGAGTAAATTTCGTATTTATTAAGAATGCATGTCCTGCTTTTTCAACTAAGGTTGCAGTCACCATAAAACTATTTTCTTCAGAACTAAATATCGTCAATTTCACATCATTTTGATTCATTTCGATTGTTTTAAACATAGAATTTTATCTCCTTTTTGGTGAAATTATTTAATAATATAACAATCTTTAAAACGTGCTTCAATTTTATCCGACGTCATTACTCCGCCACCAATAGGAATTAATTGGTTATCCTTGTGTAGAAGTAAAGAGGGATAGCTATTTATACCAAGTTGTTGAACCGTGTTGAAATCATTTTGAACATCTATTATAGTTTCTTGAGATTTTAGTCGCTCTAGTACTTGTTCAGGATCCAAATGATGATCAATAGCTATCTTACGATATGTTTCAGGGTCACTCAGACTTTTTCCATTATAATAAAACGCTTTTTGCATGGCAGAAGTAAATTCTAACAAACGGTTCGGTGCTAATGAACGTAAAGCTGAAAAGCCAATTGCAGCATCTTTTGAATTCATTGTAAAAGTACCTTCTGACAACAAAGCCTGATATGAAGGACCAAATTCTGCACCAGTAAGTTTATTAATTCTTTTATTACCTTCTGATATATATGAGAATTTTTTTATTGGCAGATTATCTAAAAATAATCCTCCGGATAAAACAGTTAACGGAATTTCAGGGTGATTTTTGTAAAAACCTCTAATACTTTCTGAAAATCCATAGCACCATCCACAATATGCATCCCATACATATATAAGGGTGTCTTGTTTTGTCTCCATTAAAAACGCCTACCTTTATTTTTTTATTATTAACCAATCTCGCTGTTACTTAGAAATTCTCAGCTAACTTTTTAGAGCGTAGAATTGCATCTTCTTTAATCTATTGTGCTTTTTCAGGCGCCCTATTATGCCCTTCAACATCGATTGCTTCAAAAGAAGGGACGCAAAAAAAATTCATCATTACCAAAAGATGGCGATGCTCCATTTCTAGTTCTTCAGCTGGACCTTCAGAGTAGAAAGCACCATGTACTTGAATATGCAGTGCTTTTTTATCTGTAACAGGTACTGTTACTACTAGTTGTAACCATTGTAGTTACAACTAAAATGAAAGTCAATTCTTATTGACGAAAAAATTAACTTCCTATTATTGGGCTCAATCTAAAAATTAGTGGTTGATATGTTCAACTCAATAAACGGTGTCGATTGCATTCAATTAAAATGCCCGCCATATAACAACCACGATTGCGTGTGAAGTAGTGCCGGCGTTGGTAAGCTTTGATACGATTATGTTGTCCTTCTACGGTTGCACTCGTCCAACGGCAGGTAGTTCACGATCTCATCCTGCCAATTACGCATGGTTTTCAAGGTGCTTCGCACGGCGCTTTCATACACAAAGGGCAGTAACTCAAAGCTTCTGCCCTTCATTTTGCTAACATTTTTGCTAACATGGCTGCATATCCAAATCTCTGAACGCAGAGAGTATGGAACACAAAAAGTACCTTTAACCCGCATGGTTAAAGGCATTATACTCGATCTTCCCGTAGCGTAAAAAGGGTCTACGAAGACTACTTCAGGACTTAAAATCCTGCGGTACGTGAGTACCGTACGGGTTCGACCCCCGTCCTCGGCATCACAGTGAAAACCTTGAAAAATCAAGGTTTTTTTTGTTTTATTAATTTTAAAGCTTCCTCCAAAAGCTAAAGGTCCTTTGTACTTAGGAATCACATCCGAGTACACAGAACTCAGGTTGATAATACTCTTTTTCAGTGCTTGTCAATTCACAAGCTCTGGAGAGGAGCTTTTTAATATGTAATATTTCATGAAGCACCGTATATCGAACGGTACGTACAGTGGTGTGAGAGATTGGAGTTCATTGATTATTGTCGAATAACATCTTAATTTGTTGTATTATTGATAAAGCTAGTTTTCAAGATTCAAGGAGGGTTATAGTTTGCTTACAATGAGAAGAGCCGAGCCGCGTCAAAGTAAAAAGCTCAGTCTCACATCGCTGCTTACGGGCTTGGTTACGCTGGTGGTTCTACTAACCTCAAGCATTCTTCTGATCGGTTCATACGAGTCCAAAAAACAATCATTGATGGAGACTACGCTCCATTTGAATTACTACAACGCTGACCGAATGACCAAGACAATGGACTCCTTATTTCAGTCCATGCGCAGCAGTTTGGAATACAGCGCTGCCACACTCTCCGATGACGATGGCTCAACGCCGAAGCAAGTAGATGATAATTTAGAACTGATGCGCAATAGTAGCAATTACTTCAATTCTATCGCTGTAGTCGATGCCGACGGGCTGGTCCGCAACGTAGTACCGACTAGTTTGGGGACAACAGGCGACCATATTACTTCTAAGGCCAGTTTGGAAGCTCTGGCATTCAAAAAACCTTACATATCCTCCCCCTACATGACCCCAACCACCAAGAGACTAATCGTTTTTATGAGTCAGCCGATTTTCAGCAACAATGGCATATATCGCGGTATTTTGAGCGGCACGTTTTATCTGCAAGAGAACAATATTTTGTCTATGATTTTTGGCGACAACAACGTGGACGATTCTGGCTCTTATTATTATATTGTGGATTCAAGCGGGCATCTGTTGTACCACCCGGATAAGCAGCTCATTGGGGAGGATGTCAGCAGTAACAAGGTTGTACAGAAACTTATGAAAGGGGAAAGCGGGGAACAGCAAGTGCGCAACACCCGTAGCGTTGAAATGCTTGCCGGATACTCCAGCGTACCGGCCAATGGCTGGGGAATCGTGGTCGTTTCGCCGATTAGTATCATTCATCATCAACTGATGGGCCACCTTCGGACAATTCTCTGGTATTCGTTGTTTCCGTTCATTATACTCCTGATGGGCGTCATTCTCGTAGCACGCAAGCTGGCCCGGCCTTTTGTGTACCTGGCAAATCTGGTGAGCAGAATGGGCAAGGAGAAGATTGAATTGCCAGAAGCGAAGCCGCAATGGAGCCGAGAGGCAGATCTGCTGACCAAGGCTGTGTTGCTTGCCGTGACGGATATTCAGAAGCAGACGGATCAACTGACCCAAGAGGCTACGACGGATGCTCTGACTGGTTTAATGAACCGGAGATCGTTAGAGTATACGATGAGTCAGTGGATTACCTCTGGGCAGCCGTTTTCGCTCATTGTACTGGATGTAGACAAATTTAAACTCGTGAACGATACCTACGGCCATCTCATTGGCGACGAAGTGCTGAAACATGTAGCCAAAGTTATAGTTACTTCGTTTCGCCCAGACGATGTTTGCCACCGCTACGGCGGCGAAGAGTTCGTCATCTTACTGGCCCACACTAGACCTGAGGAAGCCTTCACCGTAGCTGAAAGAGTCCGGAGGGCACTGGAACAAAGCAGGGGTCCAATCCCGACACGGGTTACGATCTCTCTAGGTATCGTCCATTATCCTATTCATGCATTGGAGCGGGAGGGGCTGCTGGAGAAGGCGGATCAAGCGTTATACCTGGCTAAGAGCAGGGGAAGAAACCGGA
Source organism: Paenibacillus sp. FSL R5-0475 (assembly GCF_038004585.1). NCBI lineage: Bacteria > Bacillati > Bacillota > Bacilli > Caryophanales > Paenibacillaceae > Paenibacillus > Paenibacillus sp. FSL R5-0475. Next base: position 3,793,316 of record NZ_JBBORK010000001.1, on the reverse strand, counting down.
CGATGGTCGCTGATGTTTGAAACAATTTCTCGAAATTTGCGGTACGTTCCTTATCCTCTGCATCATAGTGAAAGTTGAAAATGCGGCACCAGCAACAATGGAAGAAGCATTAATTAATTGATAATATTCCCGAGGAAAGAAAACCAGAGTGGGAGTATTATTATCGTTGGGTATTTCCTAAGAGCAAGTAATTAAGAAAGCCAGAAACGCACATAATTCTTACTATTAAAGGGCTAGGTGTTGAACTTTAAGCACTGAAAACGCCAGTGTTATCAACGCTTTGCGGGAATAGGCAGACGCACAGGACTAAAATCCTGTGGTACGTGAGAACCGTACGGGTTCGACCCCCGTCCTCGGCATCACTAACAAACAAGGGTTTCAGCTCATTTGAGCTGGAACCCTTGTTTGATTTTAAGCGGGTTTGCTGGCATTTTGCTAACGCTGACTTCTTTACCGCATTTCCATCAAAGGAGCCGGATGCCAACAATATGCAATGTTCCCTTTTCGTACTCGTTTCTTTCGGTTTCCGCAAAAGGGCGTGTACAAAGATTTGAATTCATCAGATCCAATGTAGGCGCATATTTATAAGGGTTACCAGGTTAGATACAGTCCGGATGCAAGCATAATAACCATCGTATTATCAAGCGCAAACTTGAGCGGAGTCAGATATGATGTTTTCAATTCAAACAACAACTCTGTTTTGAATGGTCTCATTTCCATAGCCGGAAAAGCAGCAGTTGCATGCGCTGGGGTAATAAAAGGAGGCAGTTATGCAGGATTTTGCAATGTCGATGTTATGGTTATGGATTTGCTATTTTATAGTGACTATTGTTGGAGTTTTACATACCGTATTTAATATTTATGCGTTAAAAATGAGTCCAATGGACGAAAAAGGTATGGGGGAGGGATATGAAAAAACAAAGCCTTGGCATCCTCTTTATAATGTCATTCTGTTTTCTATCTTTGGTTGGCTATATATGCGGGGGGTATCTGTACCCAACCTTGAAGAAGCTCTTATTACAGGGGCAATATGGGCCGGAGTTTGCATTATAATTGATGTTTTGGGCTGGGTGATCATTAAGCACCCTTGGAGTCTTTCTTTCAAAGAATTCTATATTCATTATCAGCCATGGATTACACTTATATATTTGGTTATTTTTATGGGTCCTGTAATCGGATATTTGTTCGTTTAATTAAATTTCATATGGAGCATGAGGGGAGTGAAATCGGGCGGTCATTGATTTCGGTTTTACATGCTACACTTGTTCGAGTCATTGAATCGGATACAATTGTTCAGACACATGAGAAAGCTCTTAACTTTCACATGTGCCTGTTTTTATTTGGCAGGCCTGATCTCATCTTGCAAAGTTATAGTACTTCCAAGGGTGATGGCTTCATCGACCGCGAATGACAGTCTGATGTCTGTTAAGGCATCCGCTAATGAGTATGCTGAAATTCCCGTGTGCAGAAAGCTGGACATATTCAATAAGGCTTGTCCTATCCCAACCTCTTCATCAGAAAGGGGAGAGGGATGAAACGGGTTCTGAAATAGACTAAGCTGTCCTGCACGCAATTCATGCAAGGAGAGACTTTCCAGACTGCCTTCCTGTCCGCCTTGAATCCGACTAATGTTCATATACTCGGTCTCTTCGGTTCCCAGGCGACGGATAATCTCATTATCGCGAATTTCCCCATGTGATCCGCGGATGAGTACCCGGTTGGTACGGAGGGGCGAGAAATATTGGGAGCGAGTGAAGTCAAGCACAGCGCTTTTGCCGGAGGGAAACACCATAATTGCGATATCCTGCTGCTCTGTCTTCAGGTCATCTTCGGTCTCCCTCCCCCTATAAGAGAAGTCCATGATTGGAACCTCTAGCCGGCGAGCTGTGATTTCACATGCTGTGCCAGTGATCGAGAGCCATTTACGGATCAGGCTGATTCCATGATAACCATGCGCAACAGAGACTTGAACATGACCTACCTCGCCCAAATGTCCGGTTTGAATATAGGCGGTTCTTGCCTGATGATGAGGCAACAGCGGATATTGCTCGGCTATTTGAATCAGAGGGGAATCCATGGCGCTGGATCGAAGCAGTTCATATTCAGCCGGCGTAGAGGCGGTGGGTGTTTCGGCCAACACAGGTACTTGCAGCGCTGCAAGCCCCAACAGCAGTGAGGCGGCAGCGGTCTTGGACACCGCCAGGACCACAAAATCGCTCTCGGCCGCAAGGTGTTCTATCGAGCTGTATACGGTCAGTTTCCATTTGTCGATCAGTTGCTGGTATTTGGCAGGGTTGCAGATCAATACACCGGTTACCTGAAATTGCTGCGGAAGCAGGTGAGCCAACTTAAGATACATTTCCGCCAGCCGCTTCCGATTATTCCAAAACGAATAGGTCTGTTCATCTTTAAAGTACACCTCTAATGGTTGATTAGTATGTAAATACCTTCGTAGCACAGGCATCAGTTGTCTCTTATTATTGTATATAAAAAAATGATAGAGTACATAGGATTATGTATATTGTGAAACTATTACTTTTTATTGTCTTTAGCTAAGCTATCTTATGCATTTACATACAAAGGAGCGATTATCCAATAGCCGGATGATCGCTCCTTTGTATAATCCACTTATAAAATTTCAATCAATGACCTTCCGTGATTGTTAACGGTGTAAATTGTGGAACCCAAATTGACAGCGGAAGCACTTGCAGAGGCGATCATTAAGCTGGAACTAATCAAGACTACGACTGTAAGCAAGAACATTTTCTTTTTCATTAGTAAACTCTTTGACTATTATTTTTTCCATTATGTTGTGATACATTTGAAGTTGTGATTGATGAGCATGTTCTCTTAGGAGCTCAAAGAGTACTACTGATTTCTTGAGGTTTGTATCGTTTTCAATTTTGATACTAAAAATCAGAGTTTCTAGAATAGTGTTGATTGCTTCGTTCATATTCTCTTGTTCGTAGTAATACATCACCAGCAAATAAATGTATTCCTCGTAATATCTTATATCCACATTAGTCACATACTTTTCTATGTCATTTACGTTGTTTTTAAGATCACTCAGAATCCAATCTACGGAATAGTTATATTTTATCGAGGATTCCAAGATGGTAATTAGTCCCGGTAGTAACTCTTCCTCAGCACTGTTTCTAATAAATTCAACATACTCCTTTAGGACTCCTGTCTTGCCTTCCAAAAGGTCGAGCACGTAGGTATTGGCTTTTGCAATATTACAGTAGTATTTGACTTCATTAATTCCTTCATCATCTAGTCCTTTGATCCAGCCCAATTCAGCATATTTTTGAATACACATTCTAGCCTCAGGATACTTACCGAGCTTTTGCGTGCGATTCCTTTTGAACATAAGCTAAATCCAAAATAATAGGGAATACTCCGCTTCAGGTTTTGTTCTCTCAATGTGTCACTGCTTGTCTCATATATGAATGCAATCTGGGTAATCAATCTATCTGCAATTTCAATCATAGCACCCCAATTTTCCAATGAAAAAGATGCCTTAAGCATACTAGTTAAGAAATCAGCATTTAATCCATCCAAATCCAACTTCAATGCGATCTTCCTTTCTTCTGTATATCATTCATCTGTTATTGCTATGTCGTTTGTATCTCTAGACTATTCTTTATTTTACCAATAAAGTAAGTGATTTTCATCACTGGAACGAGGAAACAAGAGTTTGTTTTGTGATTGTCCAAATATAACTAAGGTACAGTGTTCTCACTAAGTTCCATAGAATCGAGGGAATTATGTTTGTTAGGCTGTTTATTTGCCCCTCTATTTAGGGGTTATTTGTACGTAAAATACCGAAATGTACCTATCTTGGAAATCCATATTCAATTATGATCTTTCCGAAAGAAAGCGCTATCAAAGTAATTTTGACCACATTTCATGAGGGGGTAAGGATGATTTGAAGCGAATGGGAAAAAGATTGGGTATGAGTCTGCTAGTATTCATTATTGCAGCAGCACAGTTCGGTTTTACAGGAATGAAAGGCAATGTTGCGCAAGCGGCGGAAAAGAGTATGGCTCAAAAGCCGTATATGGGCTGGAGCAGTTACAGTATGCAAGTTTATGATGGGGCAGGAAACTGGACATCGGCGGAGAGCGTTAAGAAGCAATCGGATGCGATGCATGAGAAGCTGCAAGCCCATGGATATGAATATATTAATATTGATGCGGGCTGGAATGGCGATATGGATGAATACGGGAGACCTATTCCTAGTGAAGTCCTTTATCCGAACGGATTTCAGGAGGTCATTGACTATGTTCATAATAATGGACAAAAGATTGGGATCTATCTGATCCCGGGGGTATCTATCGATGCATATAACCGAAATCTTGAGGTGTATGGGACAGGCGGCGAATGTCGTATTCAGGATATTACGGCCAAGCCGCTTACCATTATGGATTATTGGAATTCCTACACCTATAAAATTGATTTCACGAATCCCTGTGCCCAGAAGTATGTGGATTCCATTGCAGATATGCTTGGTGAGTGGGGGATCGATTTCGTCAAATTCGACAGCGTAACCCCTGGGTCGGGGATTGACAACTTGAGCCGGGATGCACGCGGCGATGTAGAAGCATGGTCCAAGGCTTTGGATAGAAATAACATCTGGTTTGAGCTATCCTGGGCGCTCGACCACAATTACGTAGAATTCTGGAAAAAATATGCTAACGGTTGGCGAATTGATTGGGATGTTGAATCTTATGACGGCAGTGGGTTGACAGCATGGCCGAGTATTTCCCGATTATTCCCCAAAGCAGCACTTTGGTGGCGGGATGCAGGCCCTGGCGGCTGGAATGACTTCGATTCCCTGAATGTTGGTAACGGCTCCATGGATGGTCTGACCAAGGATGAGCGGAAGACTGCGATGACGTTTTGGTCCATTTCTTCCGTACCGCTCTATACAGGGAATGACATGACACGGCTGGATAGTTATGGACTAGAACTGCTTACCAATGATGAGGTAATTGCCGTAAATCAGGCCGGACGTCCTGGCCATTCGGTATCGATGGATACCCAGCAGCAGGTCTGGTACGCCAATAATGGAGATGGGACTTACAGCGTTGCTTTGTTCAATCTGGGTAGTCGGGGTGCGGAGGTTAAAGTCAAATGGAGTGATCTTGGCCTTGATGGTCCGGCTTCAGTGCGCGACCTATGGAGCCATTCCGAACTGGGAACCTTTGAGAAGGAATTCAGCGGTGGCATCCTTGAACCCCATGCCTCTCGCATGCTTAAAGTAACCGCGCTAAGCGGTACATCAGCTGTCAATAACGATGATACAGGGATGCGCTACAGCGGAGATTGGAAGCGAAATGGAGGCAAGGAGCTGATAGAGGGGAAGCAGGATCTGAGCATTACAATCAAGGATTCCAGTGCTACTGCTACGAACACTCCTCAAGAGGATGCTCTTAACTCTGGGGCTGACCCTGCTGCGGATTCAGCTTCGGCAAGCAATACCACCGTTACGGATGTGGTTTACATTAATGATAATGACAGCGGCATTAAATACAACGGCATATGGCAGGTAAGCTCAGCCCGAGAACATGGAGATTATAATGGCGATGTGCATTATACCGAGAAAGACGGTGATTCTTTTGAGTACACCTTTACGGGAACAGGCATTGAGCTGCTGACGGAAAAGCATGAATCGCAAGGAGAAATGATTGTTACATTAGACGATGGGGTTGCACAGACTGTAAATGCGTATACAAGTGGACCGAGAGAGGTACAACAATCTCTTTATAGTGTATCAGGACTTTCTAACGGCCCTCACACGCTTAAGGTGAACAAGGGAGCGGGAAATTATATGCTGCTCGACGCGCTGAGAGTGACGACAGAAAGTCCGGCTGGGGGTCAGAACAGTTCTATCACTCCGACTTCCGCTGGGTTTGATAAAGCAACGGAACAACAGAAGGATGTCACAGTCACGCTTAATCTGCATGGTAATACGCTGAGTGGTATTGAGAATAATGGAGTGGTACTCCGCGAAGAAGATTATACGGTGACTAATGACAAATTGACCATTAAGAAGGAATATCTTGTACAGCAATCTGCTGGTATAACAAGTCTTAACATCATCTTTAACGCCGGTGATCCACAGACATTAGCGGTACACATTAGCGATTCTACAGGCATCCGTTATGTGATGGTTAATAATGACGATCCGGGAATCAAATATAACGGTACTTGGTCCCGCAGTAGTGGAAGAGGAATGGGCGACTACAATGACGATGTGCAGTATGCGGAGCAGAATGGTGATTCTTTTGAATATACCTTCAGAGGAACAGGGATTCAACTGTTCACTGAGGTAGACGAATCACAAGGGGATATGGATATCTATGTAGACGATCAATTCAAGGGCACGGTAAGCGCTTATCGAAACGGGCGATTGTCACAGCAGATTCTGTACAGTATCTCTGGGCTTACAGATGGACAGCACACACTCAAGGCTGTGAAAAAATCAGGCAGATTCATGCTGCTTGACATGCTCAAGGTAGAGATTCCGAATATGATTAATCCGATCGCAGCGAGCTTTGATAAATCGCTTTCTGCTCAGCAGGACATTGAGATTACACTTCTACAACAGCCGGAAAGCTTTATAGGCATTACGAATGGATCATATCATCTGGTTCCTGGGACCGATTATACGGTAGCTGGTGACCGTGTTAAACTGAACAAATCTTATCTCGCATCACAGCCAGTGGGAAAGCTGAACCTCAGCTTTACTATTGGTGGCGATTATCTTAATGATGTGCATTCAACGACAGTGGACGGCGATTCTTTTGAATATACCTTTAAGGGCACTGGAATCCGCTTGATCACACCTACGGGTCCAGATCAAGGTGAAGTAGATATTTATGTGGACGGACAATGGATTCAGACTGTGAATGCTTATAGTCAGAGTCGACTGACACAACAGGAGATTTATAGTATTTCTGGATTGGCAAGCGGCTTACACACACTTAAAGCTGTGAAGAAATCAGGTAATCTCATGCTGACAGATCGATTGAAATTCACAGTCCCAACCAGTGATGGCGGAACAACGAACCCTACAGAACCTCCAACACCAACGCCGACGGCAACACCTACACCGACTGATGCAGGGGGTCAGTCTATACCAGCTCAGCCTTCATCCACACCTACCCTGACTCCGACGCCAACGCCAACTCCGGCATCTGGAACTGATGGGAAGGATGATTCCGAGACGATGCGACATTCGGCGTATATCAACGGATATCCGGGAGGCTTCTTTAAACCCGATGCTCCCATTACCCGTGCTGAGATGGCAACCATCCTAGCGAAGGTTGCTGAGAAAGAGGCCACTGGATCAGGCGTAACATTCAGTGATATTCCCTCCAGCTATTGGGGGGCAGATGCTATTGCCAAAGTAGCTAAGATGGGACTAATGAACGGTTATATTGATGGTACTTTTAAGCCTAATCAACCATTGACGCGTGCAGAAATGGCTAGTTTAACAGCCATGCTGAGCCCGAATTCTACAACATCGGGTCGCGGCTTCTCTGACATCACCGGTCACTGGGCACAGGCAGCGATAAAGAAAGCCCAAGATATAGGTATAATGAATGGCTACAGTGACGGAACTTTCCGCCCGAATTCCAAGCTTACTCGTGCGGAAGCCGTTACAGCTATCAACAGAGTTTTGGGCAGGGGCCCGCTTATGGGTGTCACGCAGCCAGGGTGGAACGATGTTCCAGTCTCCCACTGGGCATTCGGTGATATTGAGGAGGCATCGACCGACCATATCTCGAAGCCTAGTACACAAGGCGGAGAACAGTGGACAGAATAAGTTGAGCGATGAATGAACGGAGGGGCCTTCTTTGGCCCCTTTTTTCTGAATGATATGAGATGAGAAAAAGAAGGGGGGATGAGCATGAATATTCTAATTACCGGAGCAAGTGGATTTATCGGAACGGCTCTAGCCAAGTATTTGGCAGATAAACATACAGTGATTTGTCTGTCACGCCAAGCTCCGGAAGGGGCTTTTGCGTATGTTCAGGGTTCTTTTGATTCGGCGGAGGATTTGAGCAGGCTGGACTCGTATGATATTCAGGCGGTGATTCATCTTGCCGCAGTTACTGGCGGCTCTACTGAGGAGGAAAGCCTTGCTGTTAATGTGCTGGGAACAAGGAGATTGTACCGATATCTGCTTGACCACGGTTGCCAAAAGTTCATCACAGCGAGCTCCATTGCCGTGGTGGGTGGACTCACTGAGGATTTTATTCCGCTTGAGCTGCCTATCCCAAATGATCATCCCTGTTTGGCAGCGGATGCCTATGGGCTAAGCAAAGCTATGGTCGAGGAGTTGACCCGGTATTTTCATCGCAATCATAAAGATACTGACTTTATCAATCTTCGCTTTGGAGCTGTAGCCTCCCCAGGCTGGATTCCTCCTGTCTTGAAGACAGGATCCAAGCCAACACTCCCGTTCATCACACTGGGGCATGTCCATGCTGAGGATGTGGTGGAGGGAATTACTGCGGCACTGCAATCTCCACTTAAGCCGGGGGTAAGAACTCTCAATCTGGTTGGGCCGGATGCTAGCAGCAATTTGCCAGTGGCTGAGCTCCTTACCCCGTTGGTGGGGAATGATTATAATTTGGATTATTATCATTTTTCCGGTCAAGAATATAAGCCTTTGTATGCTATGGATCGTTTCAAGGAGGAATTCGGTTTTGTGCCTTCACGTTCTACCCGCCATACGATGGGTACAACTTAGAAGGGTTAACACACTGGAAAGATAAAAAAATTCGGATGGTGAATAAAAAGCAGTGATAACGGCGTATATCGGTGCTTTTTATCCAGTTCTGAAAGTTTTAACACCTGTAAAATTGGGTTTGCACACTTGACTATTAAGTAAAATGTTTTAATCTATGGTAATGATAGCGCTATCGAAATGATATTAGGGGAGGGGTCACTACGCTTAAATATTCCAATATCTTTCGTAAATTCTTAATCTCCTATGTAGTCATTTTGGTCATTCCCAGCATTGGCGGATATATGTCCTATCTGACTTCGATTTCTGTGACAGAGTCTATCTCTATTGAGAACGGGGTCACCCAGCTCCAGAAAAGTCAGGAAATATTGGAGCGCCGCATGGCGGAAGTAGAAGGGTTTACCAGGCAATTGGCAGTCAATCAGGAGCTAAACGTTCTGATGAATGAAAGAGACAATGAGACGAACGTGTATGGCATTTGGAGAACGATGCGGAATGTCCTGACTTTCGGTCAGACGAATGATTTTCTGCAAAACTATTATATTTACCTCGCCAATTATAATCTTATTCTAACCCCAGGTTCTTCTTACCGGCCGGAACATTACTACTCTAATTTCAACTATAAGGATCTTTCGCTACAGGATTGGACCAAAGAAGTGCTTGAGAAAACCCACCGCAGTGAAATCAAGCCACTCAGTGACTATGTTAGCAGGGGCATGCAAACCTCCGTTATTACCTATATGCAGTCACTCCCTCTGGATAGTTTCAACGATTCCTCACCAGCTGTCGCGGTAGTGATCATAGACGAGAAAATCATTTCTAGTCTATTATCTGGTCTAACTGAGCGATACGGAGGCTGGGTTCATATCAGCGATGCTGAAGGAAATACGATTGTTCTGCAGGGAAGTGATGAGCAGAAAATGGCCCATATGACCGCTGATTCGGATTTTGATAAAAACAAGGTTAGTCAGTTCTATGAAGACGATCTAGTGATCACGACTCGTTCTGATTCGAACGGCTGGGTATACCAGACAGGGATTCCCCGGCATATTTTGATGGAGAATGCTAACAAGATCAAGCAAATGTCCATACAAATTACGGGAGGAACATTACTCATCGGCTTGATAGTTGGACTAATATTAGCTTACCGTAACAGCGCTCCAATCAACCACATGCTTAGCGTCATGAAGGAGCAATTTGGCAAGGAAGAGGCCTCCGCCAAGAATGAATTTGACTTTTTAAGCGGAAATATTGCCAATATGATCACCAAGAATAAGTTGCTGGAAACCGAACTTAATCGTCAGCTTCCGTTGGTCAGGGATGCATTTCTGAAGCGGTTATTAGCGGGTGAATTCAAAACGCATGATGAGATTCTCACTGCCGCTGAGCAGGTGGGGATTAACTTGAAACAGAACACTGGATATGTTGGAATTGTTCAGATTAACGGCTATGCCGGTATGGACAGCGTTGAAATTCTCAATGAGCTGAATGCTTCCCGTTTGCTGCTGAAGCAGTCCCTATCGGATCTCGGAGTGGATGTACTAATGACGGATATGGGCTCCGACAAAGTGGTAACTTTGTTTTTCTCCAAGGAAGAAGAGACCGACAAAGCGTATGAGGCAGAGAATATCACTAACATTCTGGAGAATTTGGCGCAGTACGTTTTTAATGAGTACCGTATTACTACTCAGGCGGGCTTCGGTGATCTTTTTACAGAAATAACGGAGGTTAGCCTTTCCTTTGACCAAGCCAAACAAGCTCTGGAATATGCCGTCTACATGAATAAAAAAGGAATTGTATGGAGTAGCGAAGCCCAAAATGAGAATACGACCTACTATTATCCACTGGATACAGAGCAACGTCTGATCAGTACCATTCGGGCTGGAGAGCTAGAAGAGGCTAAACGGATTGTCCGTGCGATTGTTGCCCAGAACATGGAACAGCGTGAATTATCCATGGAAATGAAGCAACAGCTTGTTGGTGAAATAAAAGGGACGTTTCTTAAGCTTCTGGATCAAAAGGCTTTTACAGAATACCCGGACATCGAGAGTGTGAAGCGGAGGGTCATAGACATTGGTTCATCGGAACGACTCGAAATGATTCAGACCGAATTTTTTGTCATTATGGAAGAACTGTGCGGACTTATTGCAAATAAAAAGAAGGATGTTCATATTCAGATTATTAAGCAGATCAAGGAATATACCGTAGAAAATTATTCGGATACAGAGCTGAGTCTGTACCGGGTAGCTGAACAGGTGGAACGGCCTGAAAAATACATTTCTCAATTGTTTAAAGAGGTTACCGGTGTCAATTTCTCTGATCATCTGATAAAAGTGAGAATGGATCAGGCTGTGATTTTGCTCAAAGATAGTCGGTATACGGTCGATGAGATTGCTATGCGGGTGGGCTATAACAGTTCACATTCTTTCAGACGGGCCTTCAAGCGGTTAATCGGCGTTTCACCGAGCGCTTATAGACAGTCTATTGATGAATAAACAGTTGTTTGGTGAAAATTAAGTATTAGACTGATTCATTAAAAGAAGCAGCGGCGGACCAAGACTTGATAAATAAAGTCTTAGACTGCCGCTGTTGTCGTTCAACTAACGTTTCCCGATAGCTTTGAGGATCGCCGACGGTCTATGGATCACCGATCTCTGATCTCCGATATACGTGTCTACTTTACTTTATTTAATAAGCTTGTCACCATTCTGCTCAATGTCCCTTGATCGACGAAAGGAGCAAGACTTGCCAGCAGATCTGGGCTAAGATGTTCAGCTTCGACTCCACCAATCAACTTCTCGAGATTCTCCCTGTCCAGAAAAGGTGTGAGGCTTATGATCTGGTCCGCATCGATAGTGCCGTCTGCAACCCGGTCTACCAAGCGGTTTAATGTTTCTCTGCTAATAAAGGGTGCCAGCCCTTGAACGGAATGCCAGCTCAAGCTGCTCTCTTCTGCTTGTTGTACCAAGCGATCTACATGTTCTCTTTCCAGAAATGGGGCAATCCCAACAAGATTGTGCACTTCTAAGGAACCGTCAATCGATTTATCTACCAGTCGACTTAATGTGTCGCTGCTGACGAACGGAGCGAGTCCAGTAATGGTATTCCACACAATTTCGCCCTCTTCTGCCTGACGAACCAGTTCATCCAATGTACCTGTTCCAAGGAACGGAGCCAGCTTCATGATCACGTCTAACTTAAGGACGCTGCTGTCTAATCGTTCTGTAACCTTATGCAGAGCGCTTGCTTTTACAAATGGCGCTACTTCTACAAGCTCCTCCACCTCCGCCTCTCCGGTATTGACCATCTCTGCAACTTGTTCCGGCCTGTTCTCTGCGATCTCCTCAACCATCGTTCCTAGGTGCGGGTGCTCCCGAATTTCTGTATTGTCTCCTGCATTTAAAATGTCGTCTACCGTTTTGCCGAATAACCTCGCAAACTTCGGAAGCGTTCCGATATCGGGTAGCGAGTCGCCCCGTTCCCATTTCGATACCGCTTGATGACTTACATTCAGTTGATCGGCAAGTTCCAATTGGGTCAAATCCTGGTCTTTGCGAAGCTTCGAAATATAAGCTCCAATTTTACGCAAGTCGAGCATTGTATACCTCCAATAAAACAAAATGTACAGTGCGCACTGTCAAAAACAGCATAGCATTTCTGCAAACGCAATCCTATCAAGCGTTGGTTGAATTGTCTCATGCGCTTTATTCAACTGCCGGTAGAATTGTCCAGATTGAAAATCTCCAGAGAGGGGCCTGATTCCGGAAAAATGGCCGTTCTACAGCTATTTTGTTCTCCCTGAATAGGGTTATTTGTACGCTGAAATGCCCAAGTGTACCTTTTCTTTGGGGATAAAAGTCAATTATGATCAACTCGTAGAAAGCGCTATCATAAACTACTGGCGGTTGCTTAGGGGGGATTGTTCTGGAGAAAGAAATAGTATTACATCACAAGTCGTTACCGAAGCGTAAGGGCTCTGTATTTTTACAAAATGCTCGTAGAAGTATGAAAAAGCACTGGCAGCTACATTTGCTCGTGATTCCACCTCTGTTATTTTTCCTCATTTTTAAGTATTATCCAATGCTGAACGCGGTTCTAGCCTTCAAGGACTACAACGTGATTAAAGGTATATGGGGAAGTCCATGGGTTGGATTTCATAATTTTCGTTTATTTTTTGATAATCCGCAGTTTTGGACGCTGCTCAAGAACACCATCATGCTTAGTGGTTACCTACTGCTGGCGGGATTTCCAATTCCGATTATCCTTGCGCTCATGATTAATGAATTGCGCGGGGGAAGGTTCAAAAAGTTCGTCCAGCTGGTCTCTTTTGCGCCTTATTTCATCTCGACGGTTGTCATGGTGTCCATTATTATGCTATTTATGGCACCTCGTCTTGGATTTGCGAACATCGCTCTCAACTTCTTCGGTTTGGAGTCGATCAATTTCCTTGGAGAACCGGGAATGTTTCGTTCGATTTATGTCTGGTCTGATATTTGGCAGACTGCGGGCTATAGTGCCGTTATCTATTTAGCAGCGCTTGCCGGTATAGATCCTACGCTTTATGAGGCAGCCAAAGTCGATGGCGCTTCACGCTTTCAAAAAATTCGTTATATTGATCTGCCAGGTATTGTGCCTACCATCGTCATCATCCTGATTTTGAATGTTGGGAATGTCATGGCTATTGGCTTTGAGAAGGTCTATCTTCTGCAGAACCCGCTCAATCTGGCGAATTCCGAGATCATTGCCACTTATGTCTACCGGGTCGGTTTGCTGAACGCCAATTATAGCTTTGCAACTGCGGTTGGTCTATTCAACTCGGTAATCAACCTTATTTTGTTGCTTACGGTGAATGGCTTGGCTAAACGCATCACAAACAACAGCATCTGGTAGGAAAGGAGCAACCACATGGCAGCAGTTCAACAAAAAATTAAAGAATCAACTGGCGATAAGCTATTTCTGACCACTATTTATATTCTACTCAGCCTCGTGGTCATCGCGGTGATTTATCCGCTAATTTTTATCATCAGCAGCTCGATTAGCAGTCCAGCAGCCGTTACCTCCGGTCGAGTCTGGTTATGGCCTGTAGATATTTCCTTCAAAGGTTTCAAGGTTCTGCTAAATACACCCGAGATCATTACAGGCTACGGCAACTCCATTTTTTATACAGCCGCAGGGACGTTCATTAGTGTTGTGCTTACGATCATGATCGCGTACCCTTTATCACGCAGAGGTTTCTTCGGACGCAACACTTTGATGATGATCATCACCTTTACGATGATATTCAGCGGCGGGCTGATTCCGACCTATATGGTCGTGAAGGAACTCCATTTGATTGATACCCGCTGGGCACTGCTGATACCAAACGCGATTTGGGTATGGCAGGTCATTATTGCCCGGTCATTCTTTCAATCCTCCATTCCGGAGGAGCTGCTGGAAGCCAGCGAAATCGACGGTTGCAGTGATATGCGGTTTGTCTGGAGCGTTGTCATTCCATTATCGAAGCCCATTATCGCGGTGTTAGTCCTTATGTATGCGGTAGGACAGTGGAATGCATACTTTGACGCTTTGATTTATTTGAAATCAGCGAATTTGTTCCCGCTTCAGCTTGTCTTACGAAGCATCATTATCCAGAACAACAGTGCAGGTACAATGGATGCGATGAAAATGGTGGAGCGGCAGCAGCTTGCTGAGCTACTCAAATATGCACTTATAGTTATCGCTACTCTGCCTGTACTTGTTATCTATCCGTTTGTTCAGCGTTATTTTGTCCAAGGAATGCTGGTCGGTTCAGTTAAAGGCTAATTCACAGCTTTCAGAATCTGGAGAGGGGGAGAGGCACGCAGTAAAATGACAGAAAGATATCGTACCTGCCTAAATTATAAAAGGGAGTGATCGGATTTGAAGAAAAGTGTGATGACCTTGTCATTGGTGCTGGTATTAATTCTTACGGTGGTGTTAAGCGGATGTGCTAATAAAAATACAGATAACACATCCTCCGCACCTGCTGACTCAGGTAACTCGGAATCAGCAAGCAAACCGGTGGAAATCAGCGTGTTCTCGGTTCAGGAATCCGGGATCGATGTTCCTACCAATAAATTTTCGAAATTTGTGGAAGACAAATTCAATATTAAATTCAAATGGGAAATCAACCCTTCAGACGGAGCCAAGGAAAAGCGCCAAATCTCACTTGCTAGTGGCGATTACCCTGATGCTTACCTGCTCACTCACTATATCGATCAGTTCTCACAGGCAGATCTTCTGAAGTATGGCAAACAGGGCGTACTGATTCCTCTGAACGATCTAATTGATAAATATGCTCCGAATATTAAAGCGGCTATGGAAAAGAACGATAATTTGAGAACTCTTAACACAGCGCCTGATGGTAATATCTACGGGCTTGTCGCTTACACAGAGTGCTTTCACTGCTCCTATCCGAGCAAAATGTGGCTCAATACCGAGTGGCTGAAGAAGCTGAATCTGGAAATGCCGAAGACAACCGAAGAATTCAAAAAAGTGCTGGAAGCTTTCAAAACACAAGATCCGAACGGGAATGGAAAAGCAGATGAAGTGCCGCTAAGTGGCTCCATTGAGGAGTTTGGTGTACGCATTGTACCATTCCTCATGAATGCCTTTGTATACGATGATGACCGCAATTATCTGAACATGATGGATGGAAAAGTTCAATCGGCGGCTGTCACACCGGAGTGGAAGGAAGGCCTGACCTATATCAAATCTCTGTTTGACGCAGGTTTGATTGATCCAGGGGCATTCACACAGAATGCGGAAGCCTTTAAGAAAATCGGTGAAAATGCCGATGCGGAAATTCTGGGCGCTGGTGCGGGCATGCACCCTGCGATTTTCGTCAATATTGATCCGGGCAATAGAAGCTCGGCACACTACAATCCTGTACCACCGATTAGCGGACCGGAAGGTATCTCCTATGCGACTCATGATGCAGGTGGCGTATCCCCAGGAGCGAAATTTGTCATCACCAACAAAGCTAGCGAGGAAGCACAGATCGCTTTAATTAAAATGGTAGACTACATGTTTACTTCTGAAGGACAGACCAATGGTGGCAGCGGTATGAAGGGCATTGATTGGACTGATCCAGAAGAAGGCGATGTAGCACTGGACAAAGATGTTAAACCAGTGATCAAGACCATTCCTATGGCGGAGGGCGAAGCGCCGCGCAATGCGGGCTGGAGCGGCATGGGTCACTTCTATATGCCAAAAGAGTACCGTGATACCTTCGTTCAAGCTACTGACATCTACGCTTCCAGCGGTTATGAACGCAGATTGTATGATGCGACTCTGCTGTATGAGGGACATGAGCCTAAAGAATTATTCCCGATCTGGTCGATTTGGATTGATCCAAGCGAAATCGATGAAGCGAGCTTACTGCAAACCAACATCAAGAATTACATTGAGCAAAATCAGCTTCAATTCATCACGGGCAACAAGGATCTTAATAAAGATTGGGATGCTTATATAAAAGGTCTGAAAGACTTGAAGCTAGATCGTTATCTCGAAATCTTGCAAAAGGCTTACGAAACTTCTAAAAAATAAAATATTGAAATCAGAATCAGGTGCTGTAAGATATACCCCAGCACCTGATTTCTTGATTTCAAGGAAAAATATACATTTTTATTTACGGAGGATCAGTCATGACAGAAGAGAAACATTGCAATCATCAATTTGTGGTTCCAAGACGGGGACTACCGAATACAAGTGTCAGACTTGCGGGAAAGGAGCCGATGACTGTCGCCTTTTTGGGTGGTTCCATTACAGAGGGGGCAGGTGCTTCCGACGCGGACACATTTAGCTGGAGAGCGCTGACTGATAAGTATCTGCAGGAGCGATTTGCGAATCATGAATTCCGCTTCATCAATGCGGGAGTGGGTGGAACGAATTCCACGCTGGGCGCTCACCGATTACAGTCGCATGTCCTGGAATACGGCAAGATTGATCTTCTATTCGTTGAATTTAGCGTCAATGACGGCAACGACCGGGAAGAATCCATTAGAGGTCTGGAAGGAATTGTGCGCCAGTGCAGACGGTTGTCGCCCGGCACTGACATTTGCTTCTTGTATACGGCAGCAGAGAAGAATCTGTCAGGGAGCAATCCCTTTAACATTGCCGTCCACGAAGAAGTAGCTGAGCATTACGATCTTCCATCTGTTAATTTTGCAGCTAGAGTTTATGCACAGACCCAGGCCGGACAAATGGAGTGGACTGAGCTGGCCCGGATGGATATCACCCCAATGATGACGGACATGCGCTGTATGCTTCTTTTTTACAGGAATATTTGGATGCAGCTCTTGTTCCTGATAACACACATTCAAATACCGGAAGCGCGTTAAGTATTGCTCCTCTGGAGGAGCAAAATTATGAATACGGTAATTTACTGGATTTCAGAGGCGCTGATCATGCAGATGGGTTCGAGCTACGCGAGCTTACCCCTGATGATCCACTGATGAACTGGCGATTTGGAACGGAGCATTTATATACAGATAGCAAAGAGGCATCTTTTTCTTACACAGTAACCGGACAGAGTGTGGGTCTGCTGCTGCTCTACGGCCCGGACAGTGGGATATTCGAATATTCGCTCAATGGCGGTCCCTTTCATGCGGTTAACTTATTCGATGAATGGTGTCCGCTTGCGTTTCGGCCTATTATTGCTATGTTCGGAATCGAGGAACAACGTCAGGAATTGCAAGTAACCGTGCGAATTACAGGGGAAAAGGATGAACAGAGTAAAGGCACCAGTCTGCGCATTTTGCAGCTAATGTACAATTGATTATTCTAACCTAGAGGATTATACTGCCTCTTATTAAGCGTTTACAATGCTAAGGAAGTTGGTGTTGATCATTTCTTTTACAGAACACAACGTCGATTCTTCTCCTATCGTAATCCGCCTGACTGATTATGGTGTTCTGCCGGATTCCGGCTTGGATGCTCAGCCAGCCATGACAAGAGCTATTGAGGCAGCCGCCGAAATAACTGGGCCGGTCCTGCTGGATTGTCCAAAAGGCTGCTATCATTTCTATCCGGAAGCGGCGATCCGGAAACCCTACTACATCTCCAACACTACCAGTGAAGAAGAGAATCCTGATGTCACCAAGACTATAGGAATTCTCTTAAAGGGGCTGCACAATTTAACATTTGAGGGCAATGGCTCTCAATTTATCTTCCATGGCAAGCAGACTATGTTCTTGCTGGATGGATGCAAAAATGTAGAGATTCGTAATTTACATACCGACTATGCTCGGCCGACTGTGACAGAGATGGAGATTACTGAAAGCGGTACTCATTATTTCGATGTCCAGGTTCACCCCGATTCGCGTTATGAGATCAGGGATGGCAAGCTGGTCTGGATCGGTGAGGGCTGGAACTTCTCGGAAGGACCAATGCAGACCTATGATCCACTTAGCAATACGACTTGGCGGGTGGACAACTGGTCGGAGCTGGCTGATTCGGTTGAAGAGCTGGAGCCGATGAAGCTCCGCTTGCATTTTGATCATCAGCCTGAGGTTGTCCCCGGGCAAGTCCTGCAAAGCCGTGATGGTATTCGCGATCAGGTAGGTGTCTTCATTGTGGAAAGCTCTAACATCACCTTCAGCGATGTGGGGCTGCATTTTTTACACGGACTTGGTGTTGTAGGGCAGTTCAGCGACAATCTCACCTTTCAACGCATGGATATTTCGCCGCGCCTGGAGACAGGCCGAACGGTTACTGGCTTTGCGGATTTCATCCATATGTCCAGCTGCCGAGGTAAAATAACTGTTGCAGACAGCCGTTTTGCCGGTTCTCATGATGACGTCGTCAATGTCCATGGTACCTATCTACGGATCGTGGAGCAGCTGTCTGCCAATAGGGTGAAGGTTCGGTTCATGCATCCGCAGACTTACGGTTTTATGGCCTTCCATCCAGGAGACGAAATTGAATTTGTTCGTTCTGGCTCTCTGACCACCTATGCTGCTAATGAAGTGATAGAGGTTACGCGTCTCAACCCACGTGAGCTAATATTGACTTTAGCACAGTCTATTCCTGAAGGAATTGGCAGCCATGATGTGATCGAGAATGTAACCTGGACACCGGAGGTTGAAGTCGTAAATAATCACCTCGCGCGGGTACCGACCCGCGGTATCCTTGTGACAACCCGGCGTAAAGTAGAGATTAAGGGGAATGTTTTTGATCGGATGCAAATGAGTGCGATTCTGGTTGCCCTGGATGCGGAGTCTTGGTATGAGTCTGGCAAGGTGGAGGATGTAACCATCGCCGAGAATCATTTTATTGAATGCGGGGGCATCGAGCATCCGGTTATTTTCATTTCGCCAGAGAACACAGAGGTTGATGAGAGCACTCCTGTTCATCAGGGTATAGTTATTATGAACAACAGGTTCGAGACTGGTGAAACGTTAGTCCTTAGTGCCAAGAGCACCCGCGGACTGGTCTTCAGTGCTAACGAAATTGTCATGGGTGGGGAAGGTACGAACTGTCTTTCCAGTGTTGCGGATGCGATACGTTTAACCGCCTGTAGCGAGGTCGATATTCAGGATAATTAATTCAATGAGTTAGGGCAGGTTGTGTTAGATCGCGATATGGATCGGTAGATCGATGTATAGAAAACGCTTTATCTGATCTTTATAATGAGGGCAGACTTGGGGGAATACATTATTTAATTCATGACAGATCGTGAGGGAGAGAACCAATGAAACTTCAATATGACAAGCCAGCAAATGTATGGACCGAAGGGCTTCCGATTGGGAATGGCCGTCTGGGTGGTATGATCTTCGGCGGTGTGGAACAGGAGAAAGTCAGTCTAAACGAGGATACATTATGGTCGGGATTCCCGAAGGATGGGAATAATCCAGGTGCTAAGGAAGCTTTGCCAAAGGTTCGAAAGCTGATTCAGGAGGGCCGGTATACAGAAGCGGACACCCTGACTAGAGAGATGCTAGGTCCGTACACCCAATCGTATCTGCCTTTTGGAGATTTACTACTTCGTTTTGAGCATGGTGGTGTTTATCAATCCTATC
This sequence comes from Paenibacillus sp. FSL R5-0475, assembly GCF_038004585.1. Taxonomy (NCBI): domain Bacteria; kingdom Bacillati; phylum Bacillota; class Bacilli; order Caryophanales; family Paenibacillaceae; genus Paenibacillus; species Paenibacillus sp. FSL R5-0475. The sequence continues at coordinate 3,773,516 of NZ_JBBORK010000001.1, read as the reverse complement.
GGCGGACATTAGATATTGAACATGCGGTTCACCGCGTTGAATACAAGATTGGTAATGTTACTTATACCCGTGAGATGTTCGCTTCACATCCTGATCAGTTGCTCGTGCTGCGTCTGACTGCAAGTGCACCGGGAGCGCTGAATGTACATGCTACACTAGATAGTTCGCTTCGGCATAGCCTTCACGCTCAGGGTGATAACTTTGTACTCTCGGGAACTGCACCGGAGCATGTTGATCCAAGCTATTTTTGGAGTGACAATCCGATCCAATACGGAGAACCTGGCAAGAGCAAGGGCATGGCCTTTGAAGGACAACTCTCCGTAGTAGCAGAGGATGGGGAAGTTACCGTTGACGGTAGTGGAATTCATCTGTTGGGAGGAACGGCTGCAACCTTCTATTTCAGCGCGGCTACAGGCTTTAATGGCTTTGACAAAATCCCGGGAGCTGAGGGGAAAGATGCTTCTGCTATTGCAGCTTCTTACTTGGCAGATGTGAATGGAAAGTCTTACGACAGCTTGCTTCAAGCGCATGTCGAGGATTATCGATCACTTTTTGACCGAGTGAAGCTCCAATTAGGTAAGACACAAGCCCCGGAGTCGATGTCCACGGAGCAACGGATTACGACCTACGCGGCACAAGACTCTGGTCTTGTCGAGTTGCTGTTTCATTACGGGCGCTATTTGATGATCGCAAGCTCGCGCTCCGGAACACAGGCTACTAATCTGCAGGGAATATGGAATGCGGTTACCCGTCCGCCGTGGAGTAGCAACTATACACTGAACATCAATACAGAGATGAATTATTGGCCAGCTGAAATTTGTAATCTGGCGGAATGTCATGAGCCGCTGCTGGATATGATCGGAAATTTGGCGAAGATGGGTGCGGAGACTGCTCAAGTCAATTATGGTGCCCGAGGCTGGGTGGCTCATCATAATACGGATCTTTGGGCACAGACAGCACCGGTGGGGGATTATGGTGACGGAGATCCAAGCTGGGCTTACTGGACGATGAGTGGCGTTTGGCTGACACAACATCTCTGGGAGCATTATGCTTTTGGCGGGGACGAGGAATATTTACGGACTTCCGCTTATCCTGTGATGAAGGAGGCGGCTCTGTTTGCACTGGACTGGCTTATTGACGATGGTAACGGAAGGCTTGTGACCTCCCCTTCCACTTCACCAGAGCATAAATTCCAGACAGCGGAGGGCTTGGCTGCAGTCAGCGCAGGTGCTACTATGGATATTTCGCTCATCTGGGAGCTGTTTACGAATTGTATCGAGGCTTCGGAAACGCTTGGAACGGATGAGGATTTGCGTGCAGAATTGGTAAGTGCTCGTGAACGTTTATTGCCACTGCAGGTTGGTAAGTACGGACAGTTGCAGGAATGGTCCTTAGACTTTGAGGATGAAGATATGTATCACAGACATACCTCGCATTTGGTCGGTATCTATCCGGGCCGGCAGTTGTCAGAAGAAGAGACCCCTGAGCTGTTCGCTGCCGCCAAAACTTCGCTTGAACGGCGTGGGGACGAGAGCACGGGCTGGAGTCTGGGCTGGAGAGTTGCGCTCTGGAGCCGCTTCCGGGATGGCAACCGCTCACTGCGCCTGCTCTCAAACATGCTGCGGCTGGTGAAGGATGGGGAGTCCGAACAGTATAGTCACGGCGGTGTTTATGCCAATTTGCTTGGCGCACATCCACCGTTCCAAATTGATGGTAACTTCGCCGCTTCTGCCGGAATTGCTGAGATGCTACTGCAATCTCACCTGGAGTATCTCGATCTGCTGCCTGCACTGCCAGATGAATGGCAGGAGGGAAGCGTGGCGGGGCTACGTGCCCGCGGTGGTTTTGAAGTTAGCATTCAGTGGGATAGAGGCCATCTCGTGGAAGCACAGATTACCTCCCTTCTAGGCAATGAATGTGTGATCCGCACAGATGCTTCGCTCATGGTGAGTAATGGCGGCAACGAGATGGAATTTGACCGCTCCGTAGATGGAACGGTGAGCTTTCCAACGACCGCAGGCCAGACCTACAAGCTTATAGTTGGTAAGCAATAATAGTCAGTTTCATACGAATATGGACAGCAGCAGAGACCTAAATTACAGGATCCTGCTGCTGTTTTTTTGTACGAATATAATGCTGATCAACAATTAGGGAAAAACTCCCTGAAATTCGGAGATTTTTGCTCGCAAGACTAACAATCAGGGAATTTCTCCCTGAAATTCATCCGATCTGGTGGTGAATTTGGAATTCACTCTGTTTTTTAGGGAGGAATTCCCTCATTACATTGAAATATAGTGTTTTCTGGCTTTTTTTAGGGAGGTTTTCCCTAATCTATCTCTTCTAGCTGCCCGAAGGTGAAAACGGAGTGTGGATACGAAATTGTTGAGCATGAGTAGTATTTTATGTACATCCTCTTCTTCTTGTCATCGACATGAATACTAGGGGGATTTAGGTTTGTGCTAGATGTGTTAGATCGCGGTATGGATCGGAAGATCGTTGTATAGAAAACGCTTTATCTGATCTTTATAATGAGGGCATACTTGGGGGACACAGGTACAGAGCCTGCCGCCTTCAAGGTCCAAAACGCAGTAACAAGGAGGCAAATCATGCTAACTGATAGTGCTACAACGGTAAAAGTGAATACGGACACAGCATCTCTTATCCGTGTAACCAATGATGAGGTGAATCTAGAGATTGATCTCGGGACGGGTGAAGCATCCGTTGCCCGCGGAAACACTTCTCATGTAAAAGGGATTCGCAGTGCATTCCGCTGGCAAGGTCGGGAATATAACACTGAACATTATCAGAGCCACACACTGAAGTCTCAGGAAGTGGTAGTTCGTGAGGGCTTTGGAAAAGGTGTTCACGTAGTCATTTTGCACGAAACGTCCCTGCTGCCACAGCTGGAGCAGCATTTCTATATTTATGAATCTTCATCATTTGTATTGATGCAAATCGTAATCGCAAGCGATGAAGAGATCAAGGCAAACCGGATGGCTGTCCTTCAGACCAAATCGGTGTCACTTGGCGGGGAGTCAGGGCAACCCGAAGAACCAAGCATTCTGCGTGTGCCGTACGACAACGACAAGTGGGTCAGATATACAGTAGTGAAGCCGCCGATGGATACGGAAAGCTATGAAGTAACTGCATTGTTCGCGCCGGAAAGCCGGCAGGGAATTATTATGGGTTCCATTACGCACAAGGTGTGGAAGACAGGGATTCGTATCAAAAGCGAACGGAGCGGAGGGATCGAGGAGCTGGATCTTTACGGCGGCGCTGTAAGTGAAATGACCCGCGATTTCCAGCCACATGGTTATGTGAAAGGAACAAGAGTAGAGTCACCGCTCGTTTTCGTAGGGTTCTATGATGATTATAGAAAAGGGCTTGAAGCGTACGGTCAGGCTAATACCTGGATAGAGGCTCCTCTGTCATGGGATGGCGGCGTTCCTATCGGCTGGAATAGCTGGTCTGCGGCAATGGCTGAGCTTGATTACGATCTGTATACGTCCACCAGTAATTTTCTGAAAAATGAAGTGCAGCCGCTAGGATTCCAGAATGAGGACACACTGTACATCAACTTTGATGCTTTCTGGGATAATTTCACACCAGAAGAAATGAAGAATGCACTGGACCTGGTTCGGGAGAACGGTCATAGACCGGGAACTTACTGGACGCCTTTTGCCTTCTGGGGAAGTCCGGCTCAGTTTGGAGATCTCGTGGAAGGTACAAACGGCAAATACACTTATGGTGATATCTTGCTGCGAGACAGCGAAGGAGAAATTTTGCCGGATGTTGATGGAGGGCTGGCCATTGACCCGACACATCCAGGCAACCTGCAAAGAATAGATTGGTACACGAATAAATTTATCTCGGAAGGCTTCGAGTATGTCAAGCTAGACTTCTTGGCACATGGTGCACTGGAAGGGCAACATTACAATCCGGAAATTACGACGGGAATTGCGGCATATCACTATGGGATGACTTACTTGCAGAACAAGCTCTCACCAGAGGTGATCGGTCGGCCGTTCTTTATCAATCTATCCATCGCGCCATTGTTCCCTTATGCATTTGCACATAGCCGCCGGGTATCCTGTGACGTCTTTGGTACACTGCACGATACAGAATATTTGCTGAATTCGTTGACACATGGCTGGTGGATGAGTCATACCTTGTACCATTACAATGACCCGGATCATTCCGTGCTCTACAAGAGCCACAACCAAGATGCCACTGGCTGGCATGAAGGACGGAGCCGACTAACTGCTTCGGTCATCGCTGGAACGGTACTTCTGCTAGGCGATGATTTCCGAAAAGAAGAAGCAGCCGCACGGGCCAAAGCGTGGCTGGGCAATAAAGAGATTATGGATGTCGCCCGCCTAGGGAAGACTTTCCACCCTGTCGAAGGGGATCTTGGTAAGCAAGCTTCCGATACTTTCGTACTTGAAGATGCAGAAGATGATGTATTCTATCTTGCTGTCTTTAACTATGATGCTGCGAATTCTGCTCATAAATCTATCTCCTTGGAGCGTGCAGGGTTGAAGGGTCAAACAGCTTACCAACTGCTTGATCTATGGGAAAGCACACAAGGGGAAACAGCGGGAGAGCTTGTAGTTACGCTCGAACCGGCAGAGTCTAAAATCTTCAAATTAACGGCAAAAGCCAACTGATTATACACATTGAAAAAAGAATACGCGCAACCGCTTCTCGCGGATAGCGCGTATTCTTTTTTGTTGGAGTCTTACATTCGTATTCGGCTTTGGGGATTAAGGCGGTACTGTGTGGGATTAATGCCGTAGCAGGTACTGAAATGTCTGGAGAAAGGATGGATGGAAGGATAACCCAGCTTCTCAGCGATCGCAGTCACACTAAGCTCACTCTCCAGAAGCAATCCTGCCGCCCGCCTCATGACTAAATTATGATGATAGACGCGTGGCGTCATTCCGGTCTCCCGTAGAAACAGCTCATGGAAATATGTCCGCTTGAGCCCGCAGAACTGTGCCCAATCTTCGATAGACTTACCACGCTCGGGGTGGGTGTTCAAATATTCCAGCAGGCGGACAATACGATAATCACTTGGCTGATGCTGATGGAGGGCATTATACCAGCTCAAGATCCAGCCGTACAGATAGCTATTGGCCGTCTCATTACGATAGAACAGCGCGTCATTGTAAGACTTGGCAATCATCACAAGACTATCGTATAGCAGGGGATATTTAGCTAGTGGAAATACGCAAGGCAACTCGTTCAGCTCGGCACAGGGTGCTTCGGTGGCTTTTTTTTCAAATTGTAAGACTTCAGGGGCATGGATAAATGAAAGGTTATTAGATACTGGAGAGCGGTTGTCCCATAAATCAAAATAGATGTTGTAGGACGACAGTGGATGAGAAGGCATGATATGAAAAGCATGGGGCTGACCGGGACGGAGAAAGACAAGTGTCCTCCGTTCAATCGGATAACGTATTCCGTCGATCTCCATCTCACCGGGGCCATCAGTAAACAAGTGGAATGCGTATGCATTACCGACTCTCAGATGCTCATTGCTGCTGCCGTCGTACACATAAGGCATGATTGCGCCGACATACGGAGTCATTTCAGATAGTTTATTCATTCGGCCCCTCTTTTCTTTTCTTACCGTACAAATCGTCAAATAATCGAACAGGCCAACAAAGACAGTGATTCATTCAAATGATACGATAAATACAATGAATCCACAACATATTGGATAGGTTTAAGAAAGTGTGATTCATCTTGAAAGAGATGGAGTTATGAATAGTTTTACACTATATAGCGGATTAATTAACAACATTTTTTAGAGGGTTATCGCGCTTGCACAGATTCTACTATGGACAGGAGAAAATAAAATGAGCGATTTTAGATTATGGTATTCTACCCCTGCAACGGATTGGTCACAAGGATTGCCACTGGGCAATGGAAGAATAGGTGCAGTAGTGATAGCTGCTCCGTATCGTGAGGTATGGAACATGACCGAGGTTACCTACTGGTCGGGTCAAGCTGAGTCAGAGCCTGCTCCTTTCGGAGGCAAAGCTGCGCTGGAAGAGATGCGGAAGTACTTCTTTGCTGGCGATTATAATGAAGGTGACCGTCTAGCCAAACAACATCTGCAGCCGAAGAAACGAAATTTCGGTACGAACCTTGGTTTATGCGAGGTTGTCATTGACTTTGCAGAACAGGACACGGATTCCGGGTCAGCAGCGGCTATCGAGCGAGAGCTGGATTTGACCTGTGCGGTGGCTCAGACAGTGGTTCAAAGTAGAGGAACAACGCTGCATCGTGAGATTTTTGCCTCCCATGCTGATGATCTGGTGGTCTCAAGAATTTGGAGCGATGAACCGGGAGGTGTATCCTTTACGATCGGTCTGGAGGGTGGTTCAGAGTCGTTTACGACTCAAGTCGTGAATGACGACACTATTGAATTCAGAGGACAAGCCACAGAGAATGTGCATAGTGACGGCACTTGCGGGGTATGGGCAAAGGGACAAATTAAGGTAAGCATTTCCGGTGGTACGATGTACAGAGGGGACGGTCAATTGAGAATTGCGGGAGCCAATGAGGCGCGAATTTATTTTGCCGTCAGCACCGATTACAACCGTAGTAACTCGGAGTGGGAAATGGAGAGCAGCAGCACATTACAGCAGGCTTTGATTAAAGGATATGCGCAGTTAAAAAAAGATCATATCGAAGATTATGAGCAAGAATATGGTAAGGTGGATATCCAATTAGGTACCACTGGGAAGGTGAATCTGCCGACTGACCAACGTATTCGATTACTGGCACAGGGCCAGGAGGAAGATTCGCAGTTGTTCGCGTTGTTCCTGCAGTACGGACGTTACCTGACTATTGCTGGAGCACGTGCAGACTCCCCGTTACCGCTGAATTTACAGGGAATATGGAATGATGGTGAGGCTTGCCGTATGGGGTGGAGCTGTGACTATCATTTGGACATCAATACCCAAATGAATTACTTTCCGACGGAAGTCGTAAATCTTGGGGATAGTCATTTACCGTTAATGCGCTATATTGAGGACTTATCTCATGCTGGAAAGGCAAGCGCTCGCGATTTCTATGGCAGCAAAGGCTGGGTAGCACATGTATTCTCGAATGTCTGGGGGTTCACGGCTCCGGGCTGGGAGACATCTTGGGGGCTAAACGTTACAGGTGGACTATGGATTGCGACGCATCTGATGGAGCATTATGAATACAGTCAGGACCGTCTATTTCTGGAGGAACAGGCCTATCCAGTGCTAAAAGAAGCAGCGGCATTCTTCCTAGATTATATGACCATTCATCCCAAATACGGCTGGTTGGTGACTGGACCTTCGAACTCGCCGGAGAATCATTTCTATCCTACGGATAGCAGCGATGGGGCACAGCAGCTGTCTATGGGTACCACTATGGATCAGATGCTGGTGAAAGACCTTTTTGAGTTTTGTTTGAAGTCTGCGAAGCTACTGAATACGGACGAGGAACTACAGGAGCAGCTGGAGCAAGCGATATCCAAGCTGCCACCATTTCAGATCGGCAAGAGAGGACAGCTGCAAGAGTGGCTAGAGGACTACGAGGAAGCGCAGCCGGAGCATCGGCATTTGGCCCATTTGTTCGCGGTATATCCAAGTAATCAGATCACACCAAGTAAGACACCTGAACTTAGCGCTGCGGTGAGAGTAACACTTGAGAACCGGATGGTTCAGGAAGAACTGGAGGATGTGGAATTTACCGCAGCATTGTTCGGTCTCGGCTTTGCCAGATTGTATGATGGGGAAAAGGCCTTTAATCATATTTCTCATTTGATTGGTGGACTCAGTTTCGATAATTTATTTAGCTTTTCCAAATCGGGCATTGGAGGAGCGGAGTGCAATATTTTTGTGATCGATGGGAATTTCGGGGGTACGGCTGTTATTGCCGAGATGCTGCTGCAAAGCCATGAGGGTGAGATTCATCTGCTGCCTGCACTTCCAAAAGCATGGGGTACAGGATCGGTATCTGGACTGCGGGCCAAAGGAAATGCTGAGGTTGATGTAGCTTGGGACAATGGTCAATTAGTGGAAGCTACGATCCGTACCTACTCGCCAGGAACCGTGACACTTCGGTTGGGAGATAGAAGAGCTACTGTTCAAGGAGAAATAGGAGGAAGCTACTATTTTAACAGTCAGTTAGAGTTGGTATAATGATTCAGCGGGGGTGATATGAACCCCCGCTTTAATTATGCTGGGTTATTAGCGCATGATTAAAGGGCTATCCGGTCTGTTATGGACCGGATAGCCCTTTTGCCGATGTCTGCAAATTAACGATTTATGCCTGAAAATAACTTTCATTTATTTGGATCATAGTAGCCTAAGGGGAAAAGAATATAATAGAAGAAACAGATGCAGACAACAAAGAGGAGGGGACATCAGTGTATAGTATTTTTCTAGTTGATGATGAAGAAATAGGCCTTGAGATGATGAGAGATTATATCCGCTGGGAAGAAATGGGTATTTATGTCGTCGGAACTGCGAGTAATGGTAGAGAGGCTCTAGAGAAGATAGAGGCCATTAGACCTGATATTATTCTTACAGATGTCCAGATGCCGATTATGAACGGTATTGAAATGGCTAAAAAAATACATGAGAGCTATGACTGGATGCAGTTAATGTTCCTGACTGGGCATGACGAATTCAACTATGTAAAATCGGCTCTAAATGTAGGTGCTGTTGGATATTTACTGAAGCCCCTCGACTTGAATGAAATTGGAAGCGTTATCGCAAAGGTGAAGCAGCGCTGTGAGGAAGTTCAAATGAAGAAACGTTCCATGGAGGCGGCTAAAACGAACCTTCTTAAGGAGCTTTCCTATGAAAAAAATACGGAACATGCCGCTGATCTGGCGACCAGCTATTGCAAGCTTACCCGTGAGTCTGAGAGGAATCGCTACGCAATGGCGCTGTTCAGTATCGATCCGATTGAGGCAGAGGGGGAACAGCAGAGTCTGGAGGATTGTAAGAACCGGTTGGTAGCTTTTCTGGATCATTTCTTCAAGTCGAAGAATATAGAGACGGTATTTGTGCCTTACAAAGATGGGGAGGTAGGTGTGTTTATGGAGGCACGCCAACAGCCTGGGTATTATGCGTGGGAGGATTTGGCCGCGGCTATCCGAAGTGGACTGGATTTCACAGTGACGGCAGCAGTCGGTGCACAGGAAACCGAATTAACGGAGGTTCATTGTCTGTATAAGCAGACGCGTGAAATCCTAAACGAGCGTTTCTATAAAGGTACGGGTTCAATTATTCATGCCTTGGCGATTTCAAACCAGTTTGATAGTGAGCATGTGCCACCTTTTAATAGAAAAGAGTGGTTTGAAGCTATCAATCAGCTAGATTTTGAGCAAGCCGCACAGAAGCTGCATCAGTATTTCGAGGGGCTAGCCACACTAAGAATCAAGAAAAAAAATATCTGCGATTGGGCGATTGATCTTGTCGACGAGCTGCTGGAGCAACTGCATCAACCTGTTCCTGAGGGGGTTAAACGGGCGGAGTTATATCATTCCATCTATAATGCACTGACTTTAAATGAGATTGAGGATTTGATCCTGGGCACTGCAGGCAATGCTATGAGCTTGCTGGGTGAGCGGCTTATGGACAAAAACACGAAGCTAGTTCACAAGGTTCGCAGTATGATCGACCAGAATTTTGATCAGCCGATTACGATCAATAGCTTATCTGATCAGGTTTATTTGTCGCCCAACTATTTACGCTCCATCTTTAAAGACAAGACTGGTATCACGATTCACGATTATTTAACACGTATCCGGCTCGATAAGGCTACAGAGTTGCTGGCTGACGGCTCGCTCAAAATTCAGGATATCGCTCAAAGAGTCGGTTACGAAAGCACGTCTTATTTTATCTCCCTATTTCTGAAGAACCAAGGAGTTACACCTAACGAGTATAGGAAGAGTCTATGATTGTGCCAGCGCTTCGGTTCAGTAAATAGGAAATAAAGTTACTTTCCCTTACGAATAGTAAACTTGCGATATGGATATTAATCCCTCTGCTTTTTACAATTAAGCATGTATTATAACTAGCACATGTGAGGGGCTTCATTCATCAAGGCAATCAAAGGCGTTTTAGTTCATCGAAAATCGGTAGCGCTTTCAAGATGCTTCTTAATCAACTCTTTTGATGACTTGATGGACAGATATAGCCCGAATATCACAAAAGTGCAAGGAGACCTACAAACGGAGGGATTAAATGTTTGGGAAAGCAATGAAAAGAGGATTTTTGTTCTTTGTCATCATCTGCTTGGTAATAGGCAGTGGCGGTCAGTTTGTCAGTACGGTTTATGCCGATGATACGGAGAATACTACCTATGAAGCTGAAGCCGATGGAAATGCTATGACTGGCAATGCTTCTATTTCTGAACACCCAGCGGCTTCCGGGGGGCAGAAAGTCGGAGGCATGTATCAAGGAAGCACTTTGCAGTTCAATCATGTGACTGTAAGTGAGAGTGGGAATTATAAAATTACAGTGTACTATATCTCTGGCGATTCGCGGCCATTCAATATCAGTGCCAATGGCGGCGATAAGCAGTTTGAAGAACCACCCAAGACAGTGGATTGGGATACGGTGGGAACTTATGATGTGACACTTCCGCTGAATGCTGGAGAGAACAGCATCCTGATTGATGACAACAACTGGTATACTCCAGACATCGACAAGATCGTAATTCATGGACTGGACGACAGCGACCCAGGTGAAGGATCTGGAGGCGACTGGAAGGAGAAGCTGCATGGTGCAATCATAGAAGCTGAAGCGCCTGAAAATATAATTACAGGCAACGCCAAAATAGCGGACAGCAGCGTTGGTTCCGGTGGGAAAATTGTAAAGGATATGAATAAAAACAGTACTTTACAGTTCACAAATGTCACTGTGCCGGCAGCGGGAACGTATTTGATCCGTATTTCCTATATTTCCGGTGACCAGCGGCCTGTCTATATGCAGGTGAATGATGGACTGGATGAATTGGTTGATCTGCCAAAGACAGCAAGCTGGGATACGGTAGGAACTTATGATGTAGAAGCCTCCTTGCAGGAAGGGCTGAACACGATCACTTTCTCGGATCATGACTGGTACTCTCCAGATTTCGACCGGATTGAAGTCATTCCGTATACGATCAGTTATGAAGCTGAGTCTCCGGTTAATGATTTAACTGGAGAAGCGCGAGTTGGCGATAGCCCGAATGCTTCCGGTGGACAGAAGGTAGGGTATCTGAATGGCGGCAGTTCCTTAACTTTCAATAAGATTACGGCTCCGATGACAGGGGATTATCGGATCACGGTAGCTTATTTCTCAGGTGACCCGCGCAGCTTATACGTCAGCGCTAATGGTGGGGCAGAGCAGTATTATGAACTGCCAAAGACACCAGACTGGGATACGGCGCTCACATATGAGCTTACACTGCCCCTGAACGAAGGCGAGAATACAATCAAATTCTCAGACGGCAACTGGTACGCGCCAGATCTGGATCGAATTATTGTAGAACCGGCATTGGGTACAGATCCTAATCCTCCAGTTGAAGAGGATGGTGATCTGGGGACACCAGGGACTTCGATTAACTACGGGGCCATCACCGTTACCGAATATACTTATGGAACGCTCGTATCGAATGGACAATATGAGGTTTCCTTTAATACTAAGTCTGGATACGCAAGCTACAAGTGGACGGATGGTCAGAAGCTGCAAGGAATCTATAGCAGCATCAAACTCGGTGATACTCTCGTTGAGACTACAAGCTATGAGAATCATGCAAGTGCTGGTGCTCCAGTAGAAATTCAGGATGGCTTTGGCAAAGGAGTGGAGCTTACTTTTGTTCACACCTCAGCTGGACAGCCAACGCTCAAACAGGTTTACAAGTTTTATGACGATCAGAAGTATTTCTTAACTCGTCTGGATGCCATTAGCGATACGGTGCTACAGACTAATTATATGTCACCTATTACCGTAAAACGTTCAGGTGGAGTGGATATCGGTGCCAGTGCAGATAACCGAGTACTAACCGTTCCTTTTGACAATGATGCTTGGATTCGTTATAAATCTCAATCTATGAACCGTGCGGATACCAGCTATGAAATGACGACTATCTTTAATAACTCGACACGCAGCGGTCTTGTGCTTGGGTCGGTCACTCATGATACGTGGAAGACCGGGATCGACTGGAAAGGATCTTCTAATCGGCTGAATGAGCTAGCGGTTTATGGCGGGGCAGCCAGTGACGTTACACGGGATACCCAGCCTCATGGCATGCTTACAGGTGCAGAGTTGTCTTCGCCGATGATTATGGTGGGGGCATTCAGTGATTACCGCACAGGACTCGAGGAATACGGAAAAGCTAATGCGATCATCACACCTCCACTGTTGCTGAATCCTGAGTTGCCGCAAGGCGTACCTGTTGGTTTTAACAGCTGGGGAGCTTACGAAGGTACACTTTCATACCAAGACGTTGTGGATGTCTCCAATTATTATAAGGAGCACCTAAATGATTTCAATAATAACGGTAATGTATTTATTAATATGGATTCCTATTGGGACAATTTGAATGATAAACAGCTTGCTGACGCTGTATCAGTAATTAAGGGCAATGGTCAGCATGCAGGTATTTATTGGGCACCATTTGTATATTGGGGCAACAATATGAGCCAGCCGGTAGAGGGTACCGACAATAAGTATACGTATGGCGATATTGTCCTCAAAGATGCCGAGGGTAAACCGCTGCCGACGCTGGATGGGGCTTTTCCTCTGGATGTGACACATCCAGGTGCTAAACTGCGCATGAATTATTTTTTGGACAAATTTAAGGATCTGGGCTTTACCTTCATCAAATTGGATTTCTTGACGCACGGTTCGCTTGAGGGACAACATTTCGATCCAACCGTAACGACAGGTATTCAAGCTTACAATGAAGGAATGCGTTATGTGAAAGATCGTTTGGATGGAAAAATGTTCATTAGCGCATCTATTGCGCCAATCTTTCCAAGCCAATATGCACACAGCAGACGTATTTCCTGCGACACCTACGGCAAGATCAATGAAACGGAGTACATGCTGAATTCGTTAACTTATGGCTTCTGGCAAAATGGCACGATCTACACCTATACGGATCCCGATCATTTGGCGTTGGCCCGCGCTTCCAGCTTAACTGAAGCTCGCAGTCGAATGAACTCTGGCGTTATCGCCGGTACCGTACTTCTCGGCTCTGATGATGTTAACGATCCAAAGGCACAGGAGTACATGACTGCCTTGTTTAACAACAAGGATGTTCTCGAATTAGCGTTAAAAGGAAAAGTGTTCAAGCCGCTGGAAGGAAATACGAATGCAAATGCAGCGGATACTTTTGTGATGAAAGACGGCAACGATTATTATCTGGCTGTATTCAACTACAGCGCCAATGCTTCTGCAGACAAAACGGTGAATCTTGGTAGAGCCGGACTGGACGCAGCGGATTCGTACACGATGCAAGACCTATGGACGGGAGAGGTTTCGACTATTTCAGGAACACTCGCGTTGTCTTTGCAGCCGACAGAATCGAAACTGGTAAAATTGACAGCTGCACCTAAGAAAGTAACAGGTGTATCGCTAGATAAGACAGAGCTAACATTAACCGCTGGTGAAACCGGAAAGTTGACGGCTACGCTATCTCCGGAAGAGGCGGCGAATAAAGCAGTACACTGGACTTCGAGCGATACGTCTGTAGCTACCGTAGTGTATGGAACGGTAACGGCTGTAAATGCTGGGAAAACCACAATTACTGTGGAAACAGCAGACGGCGGCTTCAAAGCTACGGCAGAAGTTACAGTCAAAGCAGCCTCCACTGTAGAACCGGGAAATCCTGAAGTCCCTGCGAATCCGGGTAACAACAACGGTACTCCTGGTAGCATTGTAGATCAAGAGAATGGCGCGGGCACTCTAATCCTTACACCAGAGATGCTGAAAGTGGATAGTGCATCTGGTAATGTCATCGTGGAGATTAAGGGAGATACACAACAGATACAATTATCCTCTGATGTAGTTCGCCAGTTGGCGAATCACACGCTGGTTCTGAAGTCCGGTAAGTTCTCCATGAAGGTGCCTGCGGATCTGCTCCGCCAGTTGCAGAGCAAGCTACCGGAAGGTCAGCGGGATGATAGCACGATAACCCTGAAATTAGTACCACTCAGCAGCAAGGCTAATGAGATCATTGCTGCAGCGGAGGGAACTACTCAAGCACAGGTTAGGCTCATGGGTGATATCTATGAGTTCAGTCTGTCGGTGACCACGAAAGCTGGCACAACAGAAACGCTTTCTGCGTTCGATCAACCCATTACGCTAAGCCTGACAGTGGGAGAAGGCTTTGATTCCAAGCGTGGAGGCATTTACTATATTGCGGATAACGGTAAGCTGGAATATATCTCTGCGAATTATGCTGGTGGTGTATTGACAGCACAAGTTAACCACTTCAGTAAATATGCTGTGCTGGAGCTCAAACGGACCTTTGTCGATGTGCCAGCCAATCACTGGGCTAGTCCTGCAATCCAAGAGCTGGCGGCGAAGCTGTATGTTCAAGGGACTAGCAAAGACAAGTTTGAACCAAACCGTGCGATTACGCGTGCCGAGTTCACCTCTATGCTCGTTCATTCCCTTGGGTTGACCACAAGGGGGGATGTTAGCTTTGCTGATGTTGCACCGTCTGCTTGGTACGCGGAGTCCATTTCTATCGCTTACAAGGCGGGCATCGTGAGCGGCAGAAGTGCGACCAAGTTCGAGCCGGCTGCGCAGATTACCCGTGAAGAAATCACGGTCATGTTAATGAAAGCCTATGAGCTGAAGAATGGCAAAGTAACTGTTGCTTCAACTGATGTGACATTCAAAGATATGAAGCAGGTCTCCTCTTGGGCAGCCGCTTCTGTAAAGGGAGCAGCCAGCCTAGGACTGGTTCAAGGTCAAAATGAAGGTCTATTTGCACCAAAAGGGATCGCTTCCCGAGCAGAAGCGACCCAAGTGATTTATAACTTGATTATGAAGTAAAATATTGCAAATATACAAATGAACGAAGGAGTTAAGCAATCTCTAGATGCTTAGCTCCTTCGTTTTTGGTGTTCACTGAAGCTTTATTAAAATGATAATGGTTATATCGAGGGGCTCGTGGCAAGCTCGTGGTAACTAGGCTAGGTGAGAGCGATTAGGGAAAATCTCCCTAAAAATAGCCAAAAAATTCTTGGATGCGATGTAATTAGGGAAATCCTCCCTAATAATCGGGCGAATTCTGAATTCACCTCCAAATCAGCAAATAATCAGGGAGGATTTCCCTGATTATCAGTATAATGAGCAAAAATCGCCAAATTTCAGGGAGGATTTCCCTAATTGTTAATCAATATTTCTGATTTCTCAATAAGCTTTGCCGTTATTCAGATGCGTCGTTCCTTACATTTCCTTTTGCGGCAAACGAATTTGCACAGTGGTTCCTATTCCGAGCCTACTAAACACTGTAACGCCGTAATGCTCACCAAACCTCAGTTTTATCCGTCGATCTACGTTTGAAATCCCATAACCTCGCCCGGGTTTATCGTCAAGTAAAGTGTGAAGTGTCTCACGACTCATCCCCATGCCATCATCAATTACAGATAGAATAATATCACTATTTTCGACTATGCCTTTGATATGAATATTTAGCGGGCTTTCCTGATTCCACACCGCATGAAGCACCGCATTTTCTACAAAAGGCTGCAAGGCTAGCTTGACTGTAGAGTAAGGTAAGATCGCTTCATCAATATTGTAGGTGATGTTCAGTTGTCCTTTGAATCGGATCAGTTGAATGGCATTGTAGCTTTGCGTCAGCTTCAATTCTTCATTAATAGTTAAGATGCTCTTTCCTTTATTCAGGGAGATGCGATAAAACTTGGCGAGATGAAGCACCAAATCCTGAATGCGAGTATCTTGATGTTTTAGGGCAAGAGACGAAATGGAGCCCAGTGTATTGTACAGAAAATGGGGGTTGATCTGGGCTTGAAGCAGGTCAAGCTCTGCCTCCTTATTCTGTAGCTCCTTCTGATACACTTCGGTGATTAGACTTTTTAAGCGTGTAGTCATTTGCTTGAAGGCAAAATGAAGCTGGCCAATCTCATCATTACCTAAGTATTCATCATTCGTAGGGTTGAAGTCACCACGTTCTAGCCGCCGGATCATTCGGATTAACATTCGGATACGCTTGCTAAACATCGATGCAGTAATATAAATCAGCAATAATGCGACGATTATAAAGCCTAAAGAAATTTTGATGATGAGCTCTGACAGTGATTTTGCATCCTGAATGATACTGTCATAAGGGAATATAGAGACGGTTTTCCATCCATTTGTGAGCGTGTTATAGACGGCGAAAGCCTTTTCCCCTTTATAGGTAGTATCAAATCTGCCAGAAGGCAATTCATCAAAGTTCTGATCAAGCATTTCCGGCAGACTTGTATTTAATAATTGTTTGTCGGCGGCTGATAAAATAAGGCCCTTGTCATTAACGATAAAAATATCTTTGCCGCCTGCTTCTTTCTCCATTAAAGAATAGATCACCGATTCGGATATTTCGAAGACCAGAATACCGTAGGGATATTGGTTGCGATTATTGTTCAGTAACCTAGCCAGTGTAAACATTGCGGGATTATCTTGTGACTGCGGTGAGGACAGATGAATAATATTCCCGTGAGACTGCATCAGCTGCTTGTACAGCTCTGTCTCCTTCACTTCGGGTGTAACCGGCTTGATATAGTAATTATCTTTGGGCAGTGATGGATTGTCGGAATAAATGAAAACGCTACCAAAATCGGGATAGGCAGCCATTACCGTGTCTATACGATTGCCAATATATTGATAGACGTCTAGATAAGATGGATCATCTTGATATTCGCTCGTGAGGTAAGTGGCTAGCCTATTATCCAAGTAAATAGAAGCGGAAATATGCTCATAGCTGTCCAGTTTGTTCTCCAGGTTCTTGTTGATCTGGGCCGTTGAATTCATCATATTGATGTAGATTTGATCGGTCAGCTTTGATTTTGTAAGTTCGAATGAAAAATAGACAAAAAGCATCATTGGAAGAATGGTGACCAGAACGAACACGAGGAATAGCTTGGAGCGAAAGCTAAGGTCGATAAAAGGCATATAAATATACTTTTTGTAAAAATGACGCATCGTAGAAGTCCCTTCTTTACTGTGAATTCACGGAAAGCCAAGTTTATCATATCAGACTGAATATCGAAATCCAATGCTCGAATGTTCAGAAACTCCTTTAAAAAGCGCTATCATTCGGAGGATTGAAGTATAGAAAGGAGCCCTATACGGACTTAAGATAAATAGGAGAGAAGCTGAATCGAGATGTAGCAGGGCATGCTGCACTAAATAAAAAGGGAGGGTATTTGATGCATAAAGCAAGCGCTATCAAAACAGTCAGGGGCAATAATTTTTGGTACAGATTAAAAGAGCAGAAATGGTTATTTTTGCTAATGCTCCCTGCCATAATTGCGACATTGCTATTTTCCTATGGACCTATGTTTGGTATGTATATGGCATTTACAAACTATCAACCGGGTGGAGGAACATTTTTTCAACAATTTTTCCATGCTGACTTTGTTGGCTTTAAGTGGTTTGAATATTTCTTTACCACAGGAGACTTCTACCGTGTAATGCGTAATACGCTTGCGACAAGCCTCTTGACCTTGTTATTCGGGTTTCCTGCGCCGATCATACTCGCGCTTGTGCTGAATGAAGCCAAACAGGGATTTTTCAAACGCTTTACGCAGACGGTTTCTTATCTACCGCATTTTATCTCATGGGTTATCGCCGCTAACATTGTAATTACGCTGCTAGCTTCCGATGGGATGTTCAACAATCTTCTAGTAACGCTCGGGATTGTTGACGAACCGGTAGCTTTTCTACAAAACGGACCTTTATTCTGGTGGATTATCGCCTTATCTAATATGTGGAAAGAAATGGGTTTTAGCGCCATTATGTACCTAGCTGCAATATCCGCTATTAATCCGGAGCTTTACGAAGCCGCAAGAGTAGATGGAGCTAGCCGATTCAAGCAAATGTGGAATATTACGCTCCCTGCTTTACGTCCAACTATTGTGATATTGGCCATTCTTGCAGTCGGAGGGATTTTGAATGCCGGCTTTGAACAACAATATCTGTTGCAAAATAACACTGTACTTGAGTACTCGGAAGTTATCGATATTTATGCATACAAATACGGGTTACAAAACAGCATGTTCTCATACGGGGCTGCCGTGGGGGTATTCAAATCCGTTATTGCCTTCATTCTTGTTGTAATCGTGAATCGAATTTCTAGAAAAGTGAACGACCAAGCGTTGTTCTAAATAACAAAATGGAGAGGAGCGCTTGAGATGTTTTTGAACAGATACGGAGATCATATCTTTAAGTGTTTTGTATATTTGATTCTTATCCTTGTATTACTAGTTACCTTCTTACCTTTTTGGAATATTCTCGTTCTTTCATTAAATGCTGCTGAGGATACTGTTCGTGGCGGCGTCTACTTTTGGCCAAGAGATATCACCTTTGATAGCTACAAACAAATTTTGAAAGATACCGAAATTATGAACGGGATATGGGTAACGGTTAAACGGACCGTAATTGGTGCACCACTATCTGTTCTTGTAATTACGATGCTTGCTTATCCGCTAAGCCGGCGGAATTTGATGGGACGCAAGGGCTGGAACCTTTACTTCGTCTTTACGATGTATTTCGGAGGCGGGCTAATTCCTTATTACATGGTGCTTAAAGCCCTGAATATGATCGACACTTTCTCCGTTTTTATTCTGCCAGGCTTGATGAATGTCTTCTATATGATTATTGTCCGTACCTTTATGGAAGGATTGCCTGGTGAGATTGAGGAATCAGCGAAGGTAGATGGAGCGAATGATTTAATGATTTTCTTCCGGATTGTACTGCCGTTAACAACACCAGTACTCGCTACGGTGGGCCTCTTTCAGGCAATATCGCATTGGAACTCGTGGTTTGACTCCTATGCATTTACTTACAGCTCAGACCTGAAGACCTTGCAAGCTGTCCTCGTCAAAATACTGAGTCAATTCCAGACCGGAGGTATGGTGTCGCAATCGCAAATGCTGGCAAACTCCGCCAAGCGAAATGCTGTTTCAAGCGATACGATCCGGATGGCAGCGACGATGGTTGCAACATTGCCTATCGTTCTAGTATATCCGTTCCTGCAAAAGTATTTTGTTAAGGGTATGACTTTGGGAGCTGTTAAGAGTTAATATGATTAAATAACCGAACGCCAGCCGGAGAGGAGTTGTCCAGCTGGCGGCCCTGAAGGGGGGTGAGCGGATAGACTTGCTTGGTTGCTTGATAGACTTGTGACGTAACTTAATTAATGGGAGGAATTAGGGTGTCTATGATAAAGAAAAACAAATTGTTGAGCGTAAGTATAACTGCTGCATTATCTGCTTCACTATTAGCGGGCTGTGGCTCTAATGGTGGAACAGACAATACAAACAAAGCGGCTGGAGACAATACAAAACAAGAGCCGATTACACTTACATGGTTTGATTCGAATACTAAGGGAGAGCCTTTTACTGATGCTGTCGCCCAAGAAATCACTAAAAAGACTGGCATTGAGATCTCCATTCAGCAGCCAACAGGAAATCCGACAGAGAAGCTAAGCTTGATGCTTGCCAGCGGTGACTATCCAGATGTGGTCGTGATGAGCCGTGGGGATGCTTCACTTGATAAATACATCACAAGCGGTGCCTTCATTCCACTCGATGAATTGATTGAGAAGAATGGCCCTGATATCAAGGAAATGTATGGCGACACACTGACCAAGACTCGTTATAAAGACGGAAAGAACTATTACTTGGCTAACTGGTATGGACTAGATAGTGATCCAGTCTTCGGGATGCTGATGAGAAAAAATCTGCTTGCAGATCTGGCTCCGGACAAAGCAGATGGCAGAGCACCGCTTACAACAGATGAATTAGAAGCGATTTTGAAGGATTTTAAAGCAAAAAACAAGACGATTGATGGAAAAGAATCCATTCCAATGACCATGAACGGCGAGAATATGGGCGCCAACCTTGGAACATTCAAAGGCATGTGGGGTCTGAAAACTTACTATGATAACAATGGAACATTGCAATATGATGTTAAGGATCCAAAGTATCGTGAAATGTTGCTCTACGTAAATAAATTATACAGAGAAGGTCTGATTGAGAAGGAATTTGCGATTAGCAAAACGCAAACTTGGGTTCAAAAGCTGGCTACTGGCGCAGTATTCTCCACACCAGGTGCTTACTGGGATCCAGGTAACGGGAACGGAACTTTGAAGAAGGATGGCGGAGAAGATAATCAGCTCTTCCCATACAAGGTTGTTGCCCCTGGAGTAGACCCTGCCCAAACGACATTTGGACCAAGAAGCTCACTTGGATGGGATGCTATCGCTATTACGAAGAACAACAAGCACCCTGAAGAAACAATGAAGCTGTTCAATTTCTTGGCAAGTGATGAAGGACAGCATTTGCTGCTGTGGGGCCAAGAAGGCGTTCAATACACCATGGTGGATGGCAAGAGACAACCGGACCCTGCATTCTTGGATAGCTTCAAGGAAAACTGGGACGACACAGTCAAGAAGAGCGGTGTCCGCAAATGGTTGTGGTTTATCAAGAATGGTCTGGATGCAAATGAACAGCCTTACGATATGGCCGTTAAATATCAACGCAGTGAAGTAGATCAGATGGCAATCAAGAGTCTTGGGGATTCCGTATGGGATACAGCGGCATATGACAACTTGAGCCCTGATGGCGGAACACCTGAAGCACTGACTGCACAGAAGGTAAAAGATATTATGGATCAAAGCATTACGAGAGTAATCATTGCTCCTACTGAAGCCGAAGCCAACGCGACATTCGATAAGATGCTTGCGGAAATGAAAAAGGCTGGGGATGAGAAAGTAGAAGAAATCATTAACCAAAAGTACGCAGAGCGTATGGAGCTGTGGAATTCAAAATAATTATTGTAAGGGCTTCCTCTCTGCATTCAGGCAGAGGGGGAGCCTTTTTCTATGTTTTCAAATGTTAATTAAACTAGTCTATTAGCATGCGCATTTTTGCGGAAATCCAGCGGGGCCTGGTGATAGTACTTTTTGAATTGATGATAGAAATGGCTGACATTGTCAAAGCCGGACTCCAGAGCAATTTCGACCACACGTAGTTCTGTAGTAAGTAGCAGATTACGTGCCACGTTGAGCCTAAGTTGGTTGATATATTCTGTTGGTGTCTGGTTCAAGTACTGGCGAAAGGCCCGGTTGACATGACCGGCGCTTCTGCCCGATAACTCGTACAGGGCATGAAGGCCTTTGTTTAAGTTTTCTTTTAGATGCATCTTGGAAACGGCATGTTCGAGCCACAGTGGGAATTCTGGCTGCTCGATGGTTTCTGGAGAGAAAAAATGCTGGGTAAGTGTATCTACGAGTATTCCTTTCAGATAAATCCTGGACTTTACTTTGTCTAAGGTAGAAAGCATTCGGATGCGTTCGAAAGAACGAATGAAATCATCCATCTCCATTTGAGATAACATGGCGATTCTAGGGAGCGGAGTATGTAATAGCCCGTGCAGGAATTCTTCTTCATTCAGGTAACTAAAGGCATCATTAATGAGGCTTTTTCGGCAGGGAATGTTCAGAAAGCGGCAATCGCTATCCCCGTCAGCTTCATAGCGATGGGTATCATCGGGCCGGATGAAGACAAGGCAGCCAGATTGAAGAAGCTGGGCAGCCCCGTTGACGATATGCCGGCATCGGCCTTCAGTGAGTATGAAAAATTCATAAAAATCATGCGTATGTTCTGGGGATACCTGACTCAGAGATTCTACCCAGAAGGGATCAGCTAGCAATTCGGGGTTTATATGGCTTGCCTCGGTGTATTTGATCATGTTTTTCCTCCAGTGTTAGTGATGTTAAAATAGCACACTATTTTTGCGAACACAATAGAAGAAATGTATACATATTATTGTTAAGATTTTAAAACAAGAAGTTAAAATAGCACATTTGTGGAGGCGAAAATATGCAACTTATCAATCTAAACGGAAAATGGAAAATGAAACGGCTTCATGAACCGAAATGGCTGGAAGCCAGCGTGCCAGGCTCTGTCTACCATGATTTGTTGAATGCCGGTGAAATGCCAGATCCGTTCTACCGCGAGCAGGAGTATGAGGTTCTGGAACTGTCCAATTACGATTACGAATATAAGCGTAGTTTTCAGCTGGAAGCAGGCGTACTTGAGCATGACCGAGTATTTCTGCTGTGTGAAGGGTTGGATACGCTTTGTGAGCTTTCCCTGAATGGAACTAATATTCTGAACAGTGACAATATGCACCGGACGTATGAAGTGGATATCAAGGCTGTATTGACGCCTGGTGATAATACTATCCACGCCATTTTTCGCTCCCCAGTAGAATTCACTCTACGGAAGCAAGCAGAATTGCCGCTCAGTGGATGTGCTGATGCGGTAGAGGGGATATCGCATCTGCGCAAAGCACACTCCATGTTCGGCTGGGACTGGGGTCCAAAGTTACCCGATCTAGGAATCTGGCGTAGTCTCTCTATTCAGGGTTACAACAGTGCTCGCCTTGATGATGTTTATATTACTCAATTCCATGAGAAGGATAAGGTCATGCTGGATGTTCGAGTTAGAACAGAGAGCTGGCAAGCGGCTGATCGAGAAATTGTGGTTAAAGTTCACCCACCAGCGGGTCTGTGCATTGAGCATCGTGTGTCTGAAATGATTGGAACGGATCATCATATTGCACTGGAAATTATGGAGCCAGAGCTGTGGTGGCCGAATAATCTCGGTGCTCAGCCACTGTATAACGTAGAGGTTGTAATTGAGGAAAAAGCGCAGGAGCTAGATCGTAGAGAATTGCGGATTGGACTTAGAACCATTACTGTGAAGCAGGAAGAAGATCAGTGGGGAGAATCGTTTGCTTTTGAAGTCAACGGTGTGCTCATTTTCTCTACAGGTGCCGACTATATTCTGGAAGATAATCTTCTACCTCGCGTGACTAGGGATCGCACGGATCGCTTGCTCCAAAGCTGTGTCGCTGCCAATTTCAATACGATTCGCGTATGGGGTGGCGGGTATTATCCGGATGACTATTTCTATGATCTGTGCGATGAATATGGCCTCATTGTCTGGCAGGATCATCTGTATGCCTGCGGCATTTATGCTCTGACGGAAGCCTTCGAGGAGAATATCACTCACGAGACCATCGATAACATGAAACGTCTTCGCCATCATGCTTCGCTAGGCTTGTGGTGCGGCAACAACGAGCAGGAGCTGGCTTGGGACGAATGGGACTGGGAGAAGCATTACTCACTGCAGCTTAAGGCAGATTATATTAAGCAATATGAGGTGCTTCTACCGGCAATTGCTAAAGAAATTGATCCGAATACTTTCTATTGGCGTGCTTCACCCTCCTCCAAGGGTAGCTTTGACAAGCCAAATGACGAAAATTACGGAGATATGCATTACTGGGGGGTCTGGCATGGGAAGGAACCGTTTACCGATTACCGGAAGCTATATCCGCGCTATATGTCTGAATTCGGATTGCAGTCTTTTCCGGGCTTGAAGACCATCGAGTCGTTTACGCTGCCGGAGGATCGCAATATCTTCTCTTATGTCATGGAGTCCCATCAGAAGAACAATACCGGGAATGAGAAAATTCTCTACTATATCGGGGAGACTTACAAATATCCGAAAGATTTTGAGTCTGTTCTATATGCCTCGCAGTTGATCCAAGCAGAAGGGATGCGCTGCGGCGTTGAGCACTGGCGCAGACATAGAGGTCGCTGTATGGGTGCGTTGTATTGGCAGTTGAACGACTGCTGGCCGGTAGCTTCTTGGTCCAGTATCGACTATTTTGGCCGGTGGAAGGCTATGCATTATGCGGCTAAACAATTCTTCGCGCCGATTCTTGTTTCTGCCCATGACGAAGGAACGAAGGTCTCCCTTCATGTCTCTAACGAAAGCAGAGAACAAGTTATTGGTGAACTGAGTTGGAGACTGCTCACTCGGGCATCGGAGGTCTTGCTGGAAGGCACAAAGCCAGTGGAGATTGCCGCGTTAAGTACTGCTGAGTTCGAACAGCTTGATTTCGGCCGCATCCTGGATTCGAAACAGAAGAAACGTGAGACTTATCTGGAATATTCTTTTGAGGTAGAGGGCGAGACAAAGAGTGGCGGAACGGTCCTGTTTGTTAAGCCGAAGCATTTTAGCTTCGTTGACCCTGAGCTTGAAGCCATACTTACAGAGGAAGAAGAACAATTCGTCATTACTGTGAAGGCTACGGCGTATGCTCGTTTTGTCGGCCTAGACTTCAAGGAAAGAGATGCTATCTTCAGCGACAACTATTTTGATATGTCGGGTGGTACAACTAGGACCATTACCATCGCTAAAAAAGATCTCGACCAGCCAGCTACGGCGGAAGAACTTCGTGCACAGCTTACTGTACGCTCCGTATTTGATATTTAAATAGGAAGATTCACGGGAAGCAGGCCCTTAACTTGGGGCCTCTTTTTTTATGTATTTTTTTTACTATAGCCGCTAATAATCATTTATTGTTTTGCAAAGCTTAATAACATGAAATTGAATTTTTTATAGATCAATATTTTACTACTTAAGGTATAGATATTAAGATTGTATCCCCTTCCAATTATCTTTAAAATAGACTTCAAACAACAAGATAAATTAAGCCAGTTATATTTCAACAAGATCTGATAAGAAGAGTAGGAGGATATTATGAGTATTTATTATGATGACAGCCGCAAGGTGTTTCATTTACAGTCTGAGCAATCCAGCTACGTTATTGAAGTCGTTAGAGGTGAGCTTCCGGCGCATGTCTATTGGGGTCCTAAATTAGAAGGAATTGTGCAACCGCTGAATTTGGTGGAACGTTGCTCTTTTAGCCCGACCTACACAATGGAGGACAAGAGAATCTCCCTCGACACTATTCCAAGTGAATTTCCGTCTTATGGGAATGGTGATTTCCGGGAACCAGCGCTTGAGGTTCATTTGGTAGACGGTACGACCGTTACGGATTTCCTTTATAAGAGCTATAAGATCAATAAAGGAAAACCTGAGTTAAAGGGACTGCCTTCCACTTATGTTGAAAGTGAAGAAGAAGCAGAGACACTGGAGCTTTTTCTTCAGGATGACAAAAGTGGACTGATTGCTGTATTAAGCTACACCGTGTTTAATAATCAGGATGTGATCACACGTTCTGTGCGGATTGAGAATCAAGGTAAGGACAATGTGGTGCTGAAGCGTGTGTTAAGCGCAAATGTTGACTTCCATGATTCCGATTATGACATGCTGCAATTATCCGGTACTTGGACGAGAGAACGCCATATCTATAAAAGACCGCTTGTACCTGGTATCCACCGAATTGACAGTAAGCGCGGCGCGAGTAGCTCCACGCAGAATCCTTTTATGGCTTTGCTTGCAAAAGATGCAACAGAGGACCACGGTGAAGTATACGGGTTCAGCCTTGTGTACAGCGGAAGCTTTCTTGCGCAAGCAGAAGTGGATCCATACGGTATTTCCAGAGTGGGGATCGGCATTCAACCGTTTAATTTTCAATGGCTGCTTGAACCTGGGGAATCCTTCCAGGCTCCTGAAGCTGTGCTGGTAAGATCCAGTCAAGGGCTTGGGGGATTATCAAGGACTTATCACCGCCTATATCGGACCCGGTTATGCAGAGGCGAATTCCGTGATCGTAAGCGCCCTATTCTCATCAACAACTGGGAAGCTACCTATTTTAATTTTAATGCAGATAAAATCAAAGAAATCGCTCAAGCAGGCAAAGATCTCGGACTTGAACTGTTTGTCTTAGATGACGGCTGGTTTGGGAAACGAGACAATGATGATAGCTCCCTCGGAGATTGGGTAGAGGATCGCCGCAAGCTTCCTGAAGGTCTTGGAAAACTTGGAGAAGATATTACGGCAATGGGCATGGAATTCGGATTATGGTTCGAACCGGAAATGGTATCGCCAGAAAGCGATCTTTATCGTGAGCATCCGGACTGGTGTCTTCATGTACCAGGTCACAAAAGAACGTTAGCTCGCCAGCAGCTCGTTCTGGATTTATCCCGTAAGGATGTATGTGATTATATCGTTGATTCGGTTAGCTCCGTGCTGTCATCGGCTCCGATTACTTATGTGAAGTGGGATATGAACCGGAATATGACGGAGATTGGATCTGCTCTTCTGCCAGCGGAACGTCAACGCGAAACGGCTCACCGCTATATTCTTGGACTTTATGATGTGCTGGAGCGTATCGTCACCCGTTTCCCTCATATTTTGTTCGAGAGCTGCTCCGGCGGCGGCGGACGATATGATCCGGGAATGCTGTACTATATGCCACAGACCTGGACCAGTGATGATTCGGACGCGATTGAAAGATTGAAGATCCAATATGGAACAAGCATGGTGTATCCTGCAAGTTCTATGTGTGCTCACGTATCGGCTGTTCCTAACCATCAGGTGCACCGTATCACACCACTCGAAACACGCGGTCATGTTGCGATGTCTGGTAACTTCGGCTACGAACTAGATATGACCAAGCTAACTGAAGCTGAACGCGAAGATATCCGTAAGCAGGTTTCTGAGTACAAGGAACTGAGAATGCTGATTCAGTTCGGTGATTTCTATCGACTGCTCAGTCCATTTGAGGGGAATCAGACTGCATGGATGTTTGTTTCGGATGATAAAAAAGAAGCTTTTGCCACGTATTTCAGAGTTCTGGCCGAGCCTAATGCACCTCTCCGCAGATTGCGGTTGAAAGGACTCGACCCAGCTAAGAACTACAAACTTGAGCTTAACGGTGAAGTGTACAGAGGGGATGAGCTGATGCACTTCGGACTCTCACTTCCACAGCTTGAGGGCGATTTCAAAAGCTTATTATTTGTACTCAAAGAGGTTTAATAAGAAAAGGAGTAAGCCACTGGCTTGCTCCTTTGTTATATGGATCAATTTTCGAAAAATACATGTTTGGTTTGGAACGCCAGATCCTGTTCGCGGTAAGTCGAAGGATTGACCCCAAAATAGGACCGGAAAACCTTTCCGAAGTAGCTGGCATTATCAAATCCGCTTTCCGTCGCAATCTGGTTGATACTCAAATCTGTTGTTTTAAGCTTGGAAGCTGCCAACTCGATCCGCCGTCTTTTTAAATATTCAAAGGGTGAAAGATTGATGTTTTTTTGAAACAGTCTGCAAAGATGATGTTTGGAAACACCAACATGAGCGGCAACATCGTCTAAGCTTAGATTATTATTATGCAGATCATCCTTCATGAATTGAATAGCGGCGTGAAGCTTGTCATTTTTTATATAAGTGGTTAACAAATTTGGTTTCTTGAGGTATTTCTCCATGGACAAGATCCACTGAAAGACTTTTCCCGTTAAAAGATGCAAATCTCTTTCTTCATGAACCTGAATGTCCTTGAATGTACTCCACAATAAATCTATCGAAACCGATTCTTGGGGGAGTTCTACAATTGGACCACAATGAGCAGCGAGTTGGTTCCAAAGTGAAATCGCTAAAGGCCCCCGTAAATTGAGCCATAAAACTTCCCAAGGCTCGGTGCCTTCTTCCGGATAATAGTACCTGTGTATGCTGGGGACAGTCACTAGAAAAGCTTTGCCCTTCGTTAACCGATGAACAACCCCATCTATTTCAATTCTACCCTCTCCCGATAATGTGTACTGAAAAATAACACAACTTCTCTCCGTCCGGTTCTGGCCGTTGAAGGAGTAGGCAGGTGAATCGAGTTGTTCCCAACCGATAGAATCAAACAGAAGCATGGAAGCTTCTTCTTCCGAACGAAAGGTGTAGGAGGAACGGAACATTAGCAAAATTCCTTTCTAGAAAAAGCTTTTGAGTACAGATCAATAATTTACTACTGTTGTTTACTCTATCAAAGTGTAAACTTTTTTCGTTGTCTGTTCAATCTCTGTTGAATACGCAGGTCTGGATGCTCATTTTTTATTGCACATGGATGCACTCTAATGAACTGTGATCTCGTTCGGTCTGGATTAGATTATTCTCAGCTTTAAAAAAATCAGATCCGGTGTGGTGGGGGAAATTACCTCACCTTTTTTGTTGCTTAAAATTCCCGATTACGCATATAATACAAACAAGTGTTCTTATTTTTATGGAGGCGATCGCATGCAAATCAGCATCGGCCAAATAATTGAAATTATATATCAGGATAAGGCGAGAAATATCAGCCAGCGGAAAATTGAAATACACAGTATCCGTGACGGACGCATACGAGCAAGCTGTCTGACTACAGGAACGCCTCGCATGTTCTTGGCAGCAAATATTCTTTCATGGCAGCCCGTGCAGGAAAAGCGTCATGCCTAAGGAGCGTGTCATACTACTGTCTGACTGCCAGGCATTTTACGCCTCTGTGGAGAAGGCTGCCCATCCTGAATATCGAGATAAACCTGTTGCAGTAGGGGATCCGACAAGAATGAACGGTATTGTGTTGGCGGCCTGCCCGCTTGCAAAAGCAAAGGGTGTAACAACGGCTTCGCGTGTAGGTGAAGCTTTAGCAAAATGCCCAGAACTAATCGTAATACGTCCCCGTATGGGGACTTACATTAAAGTATCGCTCTTGATATCAGAGATTTATCGAACATACACTGACCTGGTAGAACCCTACAGTATCGATGAGCAGTTTCTTGATGTCACAGGATCTCTTGCATATTTCGGAGGATCGCTGCAGGATATGATTCATAAAATTCAGCATCATGTTTTACTTTCGACGGGAGTCTGGACTCGGGTAGGTATTGGATCTACTAAGGTTATGGCAAAGATGGCGACAGATAACTACGCCAAAAAGATGAAGGATGGGATATATGAACTTTCTTTTGACCAATTAGAGACGACCCTTTGGAAACTTCCCGTGCAGGATATGTTTATGGTAGCGGCTAGAATGACCAAGAATTTTTGGCGTATGGGTATATCCACAATTGGAGATATTGCGCGAATGGAACTGTCAGAATTTAAGCGACGAATGCGAACTACCATGGGTAAGCAAAGTGATATTCAAGCGGAATATTATTGGCAAACTGCGCGCGGGCTAGATCCTAGTCCAGTGGTCACAGGAATGCGTCATCAAATCAAATCAGTGGGACATGGTAAGGCTCTGCGCTGGAATTTATACACCAGGCATACGGATATTGAGGTTGTGCTGCTTGAGCTCGTCATTGAAGTATGCCAGCGAGCACGGCGGTATGGTTATATGGGATCGGTAGTATCTATTTCAGTTTTAGAGACGGACGGAGAGCGTTCAAATGCTTACGAGCGTCAGATGACATTGCCCGAACCAACATCACTAACCCACGAAGTAGCTGCTGCTGCGCAAAAATTATTTGCAGACAACTGGTCGGGCCTTCCCATAGGTCGATTAGCGATTTCCTTGACTAACCTATCAGATGATAGCGTCGTCCAACTTACACTCTTTGATGACAGGGTTCGGGCTTACAACAAAGAACGTGCAATCGATCAAATAAAAGCTCGTTATGGCAGTAAAGCTCTTATCAGAGCTTCATCTATGCTTGAATCCGGTGTTGCCCTAGAAAGAGCTGAACAGATTGGAGGTCACTATAAATGAGTAAACTTGAGGGTAATGAACGCTGGAAAACGAAAATGATCATGACCGAGCATGTTGAGCAGTATGAGGAACAGCAGCGTGAGAACCCAGATAAAATGATAACTATGGAGGAACGTACGATGGTTCGAGACCTCATTTTGCTTCCTTATATAGATACTATGGTTAGCAAGAGCCTGAAAGAGATCGAGCCCTCCAGCAACATTCTTAAACGTGCCTATCTGATGGCTGGTCAAGCCATTCAACGCCGGATCATGCAGGATACTTATCGGCTGCAAAAAGAGCTGAAACAGCGGAATATCAGGGTGCTGGCAGATGAACAGGAGGAATTCTTGGTGTATTACAAAATCTTTTGCCGAGGATATCAGGAACGCTTTGGATTAACTCGAGATGTTATGCGTACAGAGATAAGCTTAAGGTTGACTAAATACACAGCTGAACTCGGAGCAATATTAAAAGATCATTTGAAATAAAACAAGGCTTTGTCAGTAATTATACTGGCGTGGTCTTGTTTTATGTGAACCAGAAATTAATCCCGGAGACCTTCTACTGATGGAATAATCGCCCAGGGATATGATAAGCTCATGTAGAGTTATCATATCCCTAAACAGAGGAGGGAAATCTATGAGCCGTTTGATCACAGGGAACACTTATTATGGATTTCAGGTTGTTAATGAGGAATTTATCCCGGAGAACGAATCCAACGTATTCACGCTGGAACATCTGAAGAGCGGCGCCAGGCTGCTGTTCGTGCAGAATCAGGATGACAACAAGGTATTTAGTGTAAGCTTCAGGACCCCGCCTGAAGATAGTACGGGGGTCTTTCATATTTTGGAGCATTCCGTATTATGTGGTTCAGAGAAATATCCGGTCAAGGAACCATTTGTAGAATTATTGAAAGGCTCGATGCAGACGTTCCTGAACGCATTTACGTTTGGGGATAAGACGATGTATCCGGTAGCGAGCCGGAACGATCAGGACTTCTCTAATTTGGTGGAGGTTTATCTGGATAGTGTTTTTCAACCGAATATTTATAAGCAACAAGAAATTTTTGAGCAAGAGGGCTGGCACTACGAGCTTCAGCATCCCGAAGATGAGTTAATCTATAAAGGCGTGGTTTACAACGAGATGAAAGGTTCATATTCCTCGCCGACTACGGTATTGATGGATAGAATCAAAAAGTCATTGTATCCCGACACGATTTACCGTCATTCTTCAGGTGGAGATCCACAGGAAATTCCTGCGCTAACCTATGAGCAGTTTCTCAAGGCGCACAGCAATTATTATCATCCGTCTAACAGTTATTTTTATCTCTACGGAGACGTTAATATTGAAGAAAAGCTGCAATTTATAGACCAGGAATATCTTGGGTCTTATGAACGGAATAGCTTTGATACTTCCATTGCCCTACAACAGCCCATTGGAATGACGGAGCTGGTAGGGGATTATCCGATTCTGGAAGCAGAAACAGCCACTGATAAGACTTATTTGAGTCTGAATTATGTGATTGGAACTTCTACTGATCGGGAACTGAACCTTGCTTTTGATATTTTAAAAAGCATGCTGATGGACAGCAACGCAGCTCCGCTCAAGCAAGCCTTGCTCGAAAGTGGACTTGGCAAAGACGCGTTTGCTTTTTATTCCGACAGTATGGTTCAACCGCTGCTAGGTATTACGCTGACGCATTCCAATGCCTCCTCCAAAGATGCCTTTGTGGAGCTGGTGAAGACTACATTAAAGCGTTTGGTCCAGGACGGACTAGATGAGAAGTTGGTGCTGGCAGCGGTCAACAGTAAGGAATTTGAACTGCGGGAAGCGGACTTTAACCAGTATCCGAAGGGTCTTACTTACAATATCGAAGTGATGAAATCCTGGCTCTATGACGGTCAGCCGACTACTCACATGCGCTATGAAGAGGTGCTCACGGCCATTCGGGAAAAGCTTGCGGACCGTTATTTTGAGAAGCTGATTGAGGACTATTTGCTGAACAGTGATCATTGCAGTGTAGTGGTACTGAACCCGTCCAAGACGATCGCAGCGGAAAAGGAAGCATCTACTCAGCATCAATTGAGTGAATACAAAGCGTCACTGCAACCAGATCAGTTGGAGCAGCTTGTTCAGAGTACACAGCATCTTCTGGCGCGGCAGAGTCGTGCGGATGCAGCCGAAGATTTACAGAAGCTACCGAGCTTGTCTTTACAGGATATTAACCGCAGCGTAGAACCTCAGGTGCCGACCCATGAACAAATCCATGAGGGCATAAAGGTGATCCACCATGAGGTAGCTACCCATAAGATTGCCTACTGCAAGCTTTATTGGGATACGGGTGTTATAGCCCCTGAAAAGATTCCTTATTTGGTGCTATTGGCAGAGGTATTGGGCCAAATGGAGACTGCCTCTTACGCTATTAAAGAGCTCACCAGTGAAATCGGGATCAAAACCGGGGGCGTATATTTCAGGAATGAGCTCTATGGCGCTGCAAAAGCTACGGGGGCGAGCTATCAGCCTAAATTCTCTGCGCTGGTGAAGGTGATGGCGGGGCATATTGGTGAATCACTGGACCTACTGCGAGAGATACTCTACACAAGTGCGCTCGACAATCTGACCAAGCTGCAGGAAATCGTCCGCCGGGAAGCCTCGCAGATGGAATCGATTCTGAATCAAAGAGGGAATGAGATTGCGGCCAGCCGCCTGATGTCCTATTTCTCGGATATGGGAGCTTATCAGGAACAACAGGGCGGTGTTACTTATTACCGCTTTATCCGCGAGCTTGCGGAGACGTTCGACCAACAGGGAGCTCAGGTGGCAGACACACTGAAGGGCATCTGTGGGGATTTGTTCAATAAAAACAATTTGATCATCAGCGTGACTGGTACGCCTGATTTGTATGAAGAATTCATAGCTAATGCAGCGAAGCTGGGTATCCAGGATCGGCCAGTAGTAAATAGGCCTAAGATTACGGCACAGGGACATGCGGACAATGAAGGATTCATGTCTTCCAGCCAGGTGCAATATGTGGTTAAGGGATACGACTTCACTAAGCTAGGATTCACATATTCAGGCAAAATGCAGGTGCTCAAGAAAATCATGAGCCTTACCTATCTGTGGAATGCCGTACGTGTGAAGGGCGGTGCGTATGGCGGAAACGTGGTTCTGCGCAGAGATGGGATAATGATGTTCACCTCCTACCGTGATCCGAATTTGCAGGAGACGCTGGAGGTTTATGATCAGGCTTATCGATTTGTTGAGGGGTATGAAGCAGATCCCGATGAGATGACCAAAGCGATCATTGGCACCTTATCTATGCTGGATCAGCCTCTTAGTCCCAGCGCACAGGGACGGCGGGCGGACCGACATTATTTTGAACAGGTGACGGAGGCCGAGCTGCAGCGAGAGCGGGATGAAATCTTGTCGACAACACCGGAAGATATCAGACAGTACACCGATTTACTTAAGGCTGTGACGGAACAGAACTATTTCACTGTAGTCGGCAATGCTTCAAAGCTGAAATCGAAAACCGCTTTATTCGGAAAGCTGGAAGAACTTGTGAAGTAAGTTTCTCTAATCGCTCCTTTTCAGTATATGTCTACGGGCATGTGCTGGAGAGGGGCGTTTTTTAATAAGGTGAACTAAAAAAACATTCTACAAAGGAACAGCGGCCGGAAGTCCAAACATTCACCGCAGTCATGTACTTACCTAAAAGGAAAAATAAATCAGTTTATTTAGTTAGAATATTGACAGTTAGAGTTCTAACTATTATGATAATGATGTTACTTAGAGTTCTAACTAATACGAATGCGGAGGAAATAACAATGAGCAAACCCGTTGAAAATACACCATTTTCTAATTTGATTCGAGAGATCGGGATGAAACTAAAAAGTACAGCTGACGCCAGGCTGAATGAGCTAGGGCTGAATTCACAGCAAGGACGCATGATCGGTTATATTTTTGAGCATCAAGAAAAAGGTGTGATTCAAAAGGATTTGGCGGAAGTCTTTAATAGAAAAGGGGCGAGTATCACCAGCATGCTTCAAGGGTTAGAAAAGAAAGGCTATATCAAGCGTGTCACACCTGAAAATGATGAACGGCAGAAGAGCATTTTTGTTTTGGAAAAGGGCGCTCTTTTGGTCGAGGAGTTCAATGAGATTTTCTCAGGGGTAGAAGCAAGCATTACAAAAGCACTCAGTCCGGAAGAAACAGCAAACTTAAAGTCTTTACTGCAAAAAGTTAATTCAAGTCTATAAACGTTCGGAGGGTTAATCATGGAAACAGAAGTCTCCAATCAATATTATTTAGAATCGGCGCCGATCAAGAAGGCAATTGCTCATTTATCCATTCCTATGATGATCGGGATGTCTGTTGGTACCATCTATAATGTAATCAATGCTTATTTCATTGGCTTACTCCACAATACTAGTATGCTGACTGCCATTACGCTGGGTCTACCCATCTTCACAGTCCTTATGGCCTTTGGGAATATGCTTGGCGTAGGTGGCGGAACATTTATTACAAGGCTC
Organism: Paenibacillus sp. FSL R5-0475; assembly: GCF_038004585.1. Classification (NCBI taxonomy): domain Bacteria; kingdom Bacillati; phylum Bacillota; class Bacilli; order Caryophanales; family Paenibacillaceae; genus Paenibacillus; species Paenibacillus sp. FSL R5-0475. The sequence goes on along the minus strand of NZ_JBBORK010000001.1, from coordinate 3,739,285 downwards.
GCGGGGCAAAAGGATACGGAGAAGGGAAAGAAGGTTGCCGGATACACTTTTTATGGAAGCATTATAGTGGGTATTCTTATTGCTCTAATAGCGATGTTAGCGATTGATCCAATTACGCGATTACTAGGCGCAGATGCTGCTACTCTAGACTTTACTAAGGATTATGCTTTGACCCTTTTTGCCGGTGGATTTGCCATTGTGCTTAATTTTGCCTTGGAACAGCTAGTCCGTTCCGAAGGTGCCTCCAAAGAATCGATGTATGGTATCTTTATTAGTACGGCTTTAAGTTTAATTTTTGATCCACTCTTTATTCTTGTGTTGAAATGGCATGTGGCAGGTGCTGCGTTGGCGATGGTTTTAGCGAATGTGGGTTCCGCGATTTATTATGTCTATTTTTTAGAAACGAAAAGTGAGCATTTAAGGGGATTTTTGAAGCATTTCAAGATATCTGTTCGTGATCAATTAGAAGTATACAAAATAGGTGTATCGGAGTTATTGCAATTTAGTTTTGTGATTGTGAGCACGCTTTTGTTAAATAACTTCGCGATTCAATATGGAGAAAATGTGGTTGCCGGATTTGGTGTGGCCTTAAGAATTGTGCAAGTTCCGGAGTTCTTATCAATGGGCTTATTCTTAGGTTTGATTCCGCTATTTGCGTTTAACTTTGCTAGTCAAAATATGGCGAGACTTAAATCAACGATTAAACATGCTTTTGCCTATATCGGAGGTATTGCTTTTGTCTTTGTAGGTCTAGTGTTTCTGTTTAGAGGAACAATCCTGCATTTCTTCTCTAATGATCCTTCAGTGTTAAGTATGGGAACTTATATTTTGGTAGCCATGCTGATTTCCGCTTTATTTAATGGATTTACAGGTTTGTTTATGAGTATTTTTCAAGCGACCGGACAGGGGATACCAACTAACATTATGGCCATCACACAAGGCGTATTGTTTATCCCTATGATTATCGTGTTACATTCTGTCTTTGGACTTCATGGCGTGATCTGGTCAATGACCATAACAGAAGTTATAACGAGCTTAATGGGCGTCATCTTGTTTATGATTTTTAGTAAAAAGCTGAAAAGCACGGGCGGGGATGGAAAAGGTGTTATAGAGGTAGCGTCCGTGTAAAACGATCTTTACTTTACGTGGAAAAATAGAAATGTAGTGGATGGCGGGAGCATGGCTCGCGCTTTTTTTGCAAATATAAGAAAGTATAAGTTTTACAATATACTTTATGTCTTATATTTCTCGCATAAACGCCTTTGGCGTCCTTATAAGGACGCCAAAGGCGTTTATACTTGGTTGTCTAGAAAACTTCGCAACTAAAGGATCGGTAAAATTAGTTCCAAAATGAACAATTCTAGTTCTTATGATTACGGCTTACTTTTTCTACAATTATGGATAAGTAAAGGAGGAGAACTATGATACGAAAATTTCATCTTAAAATGGATACGCGCGAAGCAATCGCTGGGTATTTATTCGTCGCTCCACTGATGTTGGGGCTGATCATCTTGACGTTGATCCCAGTGCTGGGCTCACTGCTGTTAAGCTTCACGAACTGGAACTTTGTGGCTGGGTTAGGGGGGATTAAGTTCGCGGGCATGGATAATTTCATAAGGCTGTTTCATGATGATGCTTTTATGAAAAGCTTGCTGAACAATCTGCTCTTTATTATCACAGTACCGGTTACGATCATCGTTGCTCTGCTGTTAGCGATCCTGATTGATAAACAGGTGTTCCTGAAGGACTTGTTTAAAGTGATTTACTTCCTTCCCTACATCTCCAGTGTAGTTGCCATCGCTATGGTTTGGCAGGTAATGTTTCATCCCTCATTAGGACCTGTCAATCAATTCCTGATGTCACTGGGGTGGAGTAATCCGCCAAAATGGTTAGCTGATATCCATTATGCTTTGCCGTCGCTTATGTTGATCCAGATTTGGATTCAACTCGGTTACAACATTATTATTTTTATCGCTGGGTTACAGAGTATTCCAAAGGACCTTTATGAAGCAGCTGATATTGATGGGGCCAATAGCTGGCGTAAATTCCGCAATATCACGGTTCCATGCATTTCGCCAACTACCTTTTTCCTGCTGGTTACAGGGGTCATTGGTTCATTTAAAATCTTCGATCTGATCCAAGTGCTGACACAGGGTGGACCGGCCAATTCCACGACCGTTATCGTTTATGAGCTATATGACACAGCCTTCAATCAATTGAAGACTGGTTATGCCTCTAGCATGGCACTTGTCCTGTTCCTCATCTGCCTGATCATTACAGCCCTGCAGATGTTAGCGCAAAAAAAATGGGTCAATTATTAAAGGCAGAAAGGAGAAATTACAGTGAGAAAAGAGCTTCTATCCAGAACGTTCTGGACAATCGCAATGGGACTGTTAGGTATCGCATTTCTTTTACCGTTTCTATGGATGTTATCCACTTCCTTTAAACTGGAGAAAGATGTGTTTGATTTTCCGATACAATGGCTGCCGCAGCAGTGGAACCTCATTGAGAATTATAAACAGGTTTGGTCAGGTGATTTCGCTCGTTATTACGGAAATTCCATTTATATTACGCTGGCAACGACTATAATTAATGTGCTGATATGCGCACTGGCTGCTTATGGGTTCTCCAAGCTGCGTTTTCCGGGTAGAGATGCGATGTTTGTAGTTGTATTGGCCCTTTACATGGTTCCTCCGCAGGCTTCGCTGGTTCCACAGTTTCTACTATTTAACTGGCTAAATCTGATTGATACGCATTTAGGATTGATCTTAATTAACAGCTTTAGTATTATCGGTGCGTTTATGCTCAAGCAATTTTTTATGGGGGTAAACAACGAGTATCTTGAATCAGCGCGGATGGATGGAGCAGGTCATTTTCGTTCTTTTCTACAAATTGCATTTCCTCTGATCCGTCCCGCTGTAGCTACTTACGCTATACTGCGTTTTATCTGGACCTGGAACGACTATCAGTACCCACTCATTTTTTTGAAATCTAAAGAGCTGTTTACTATTCAGTTAGGTATTCGGTTGTTTGGGGACCAATACGGGGATGTTTATTCCCTCATGATGGCTGGTGCGGTATCTGCAATTCTGCCACTGCTGATTATTTTTGCTCTCGGTCAGAAGCAGGTTATTGAGGGGATTGCCCTCGGAGGCGTGAAAGGATAATAAAAGTCAAAATAGTTTCTCTTCGGTAGAATATGAGAACTTTACTCGTCTATCCTGCATGTTAGGATGTTCTTGTAAGCAGTTACATAGCTTTGGCTGTAAAGCGAGGTATACCCAACACATTTATAGGAGGGTCTATATGAAAAAGAAATTATTATCCGTGCTTATGATCACATCTATGGCGTTGTCATTGGCCGCTTGCGGTGGAAATGCGAAAACAAATAATGCAGGAGCAACAGATGCGCCTGATGCTGGTGGAAATAAGGAGCCTGCAGCAGAGAAGGTTACGCTGAAGCTGAGTACTTGGCAGACGGAAGCCAAAGCGAAGTGGAGCACGATTATCGCAGAGTTTGAGAAGGCGCATCCCGACATTCATGTAGAAGTGGATCTACTGAATGAAAAAGGGGATTCTGTAGCCTCTATGCAGAAGCTGGATTTGATGGCCGCTGCAAGTGACCCGCTGGATATTGTCGAACTGCCGTATACCAACTATTCGCAGCGTGCAGATATCGGTGTGTTAGCGCCGATGGACGAATATATTCAGAAAGAAGGGTATAAGCTCTCCGATGAATATCTAGTGGACACTACGGTCAATGGCAAAGTCTATGCGTTACCGTCATCTATGCAGCGCTGGTTCGTGCTTCTTAACAAAGAAATGCTAGATGAGGCTGGTCTGCCGGTTCCGACCGACTGGACATGGGCGGATTTCGAAGAGTATGCCAAGAAATTGACCAAGGGTGAGGGCGCAACGAAGCGTTTTGGCGCCTATCTGCACAATTGGCCGGATTATTTCCAACTCCAGCTGATGAGTAAACCTGAGGATAATACTTTTCTAAAATCTGACGGAACCTCCAATGCCCTAGACCCGCAATTTAAGGCTAATCTGCAGATGATGAAGAAAATGATGTACGAAGATAAGAGTGCTACTCCTTACGAGGATATTATTTCGCAGAAGCTTGCCTACCGGAATCAGTATTTTAATGGTTTAGCAGCGATGCTTCCGATGGGTGACTGGATGGTTGCGGAATCGGGTGGAACGGATGCCATTCCAGCAACCTTCGTTACCGCGTTTGCGCCGATCCCTCGACTGGATAGTGAGAGCAAACATTACTCACCTGTTCAGCCAACCTACATGGGGATCGCTGCTAAATCCAAGCATAAGGAAGCTGCTTACACCTTTGTACGCTGGTATACCTCAGAAGGACTGGAAATTGGCGGACGTGTCTTCTCTGGCTGGGCGAAATCGGATACGAACAAATTGGTGGATACGATTGTGAGTGGTTCTAAGGATCCATCTATGATTGATGTTGAATCCCTGAAATATACGATGGAGAATTCGGCACCTGGTGCGACGCAAGTTCCGGCTAAATATGCGGATGAAGCTAAGAACAACGTTATTCCAGAAGCGGAAATGTATCTCCTTGGCCAACAGGATCTGGATGTCACCGTTACCAATATCGATAAGAAAATTACGGAAGTCGTTCAGAACAACAGCGGAAAGTAGGCGGAGACTGATTGTACGCTTCCCCAAGGGGGCTTATAATGTGGGGGCAGGAAAGCATTTCTGCCTCCTGCTCCAAATTTAAAACAGATATGGGGCCTGTCATCCGTGTTTAGAAAGCATCAATCACTTCGAATGAAACTTGTCTGGTCTTCAATGATTTGCGTACTGATCCCGCTAGTCTGCATTTACATGGTTACAGATTATTTAACCCGGGATCTGATTCTGGAGAAGGCCGTTGGCAGCGCAAGAGAATCTCTCAATGCGTCCAGTGCCAATATGAATGCCATTTTTGAACAAACGCTGGAGCAGTCCAATTTTGTGCTTCAGAACAGCGAAATCAGGCAGATGATGTCTGCTGTTCCAGAGTCGCTCCATTCAGCGAAAGAGATCATCCAGTATAACCGTATGTCGCGGATGCTGGATGATATGTTCGTTCTTTCAGAGTATTTGAAAGTGACGCTGATCGGTAAGAATGGATTTATTTATACGAGTTATCCTTATAGCGACTTTAATCCGAAAACCTTTTATAGCGAGCGTTGGATGTCACTATTGAAACAAACTCAGCCGATTTCGACTTTCTGGAGAGCGGAGCACGACACATACTACAACTATTCTGATAAGGGCTCAGCCAATTGGGTAACTATTGCGAGACCTATACAATCGACCTCCAGCAGCACGATCGGATATATGATTATCAACATCAATGAGCGTAAACTCCGCCCTTATCTGAACAATGACAATGGCAAAGAAATGATGCTTTTGGATGACAAGGGAACTGTAGTCTCACATGCTGATCCAGCCCGAATTGGTGAAACAATGACGTGGTGGAAAAAGGAAGGTCGGCTTGATACTGTCGAGATCAGTGGGGAGAAATTTTTGTATGTTGACCAGGAGCTGAGCAGCAACAGATGGCAGATGGTGAGCATTATCCCTATGAAGGCGGCATTGTCAAAGAATAAACAGATTTTATTTATCAGCTTAGCCGTGCAAATTCTATTCTTTACCTTCTTTTCCGTTCTCTTAACCGTTCTAATCTCTAAGCTGACTCAGCCCATCGTGAAATTAAGTGCTTTTGTAAAGCGAATAGGTCGTGGTCAATTGGACGAACGTTCGCTAATCCGTGGGAATAATGAGGCGGCTCAACTGGCCCGTACCATCGACCAAATGCTAGATCGAATCGAGTCCATGATTGAACAAATCACCTATGAGCAAACAGGAAAAAGAAAAGCTGAACTGGAAATGCTGCAGGCACAGATCAATCCGCACTTTATGTTTAATCTGTTGAATTCGATCCGGTTAAATATTCTGATGCAAGGAGACAAGGAGAACGCAGAGTTGATTGGTTCGTTGTCGTCTTTGCTCCGTATGACCTTTAACAGAGACAATGAGTTTATCCCGCTTCGTGAGGAGACAGATACGATATCTCATTATGTGACTTTGATGAATTTTCGTCATGCCAATCAGGTCAGGCTGGAAATGAATTTAGCAGACGGAACTGCTGAAGCACTGGTGCCTCGGTTTATGATTCAGCCTATGATCGAGAATGCCATCATCCATGGTTTCGAGCAGTTTGGTGGTGAGATCTTTATTGAAGCTCGTATTATTGCAACTACAGGAACCTTGGTTATCACCATTAAGGATAATGGCATAGGAATGTCACAGGAGAATTTAAAAAGACTTCGTGAAACCGCATACAGTAGTGAGCAAATTGCAGAAGAGGACAGAAAAGGATTCTCCGGCATAGGCTTACGTAATGTGGCCCAACGCCTCAGTATGATTTATGGTGCTTCATTTAAGTTGAATATATCAAGCGAACCTGATGTGGGTACGGAGATTTGTTTGGAGTTTCCACTGAACTACGGAAAGGTGGGTATAGAGAATGCTGACGGCAATTTTGGTGGATGATGACTATCCGGTTATCCGTTATTTGTCGCAAGCCGTGTCATGGAGTGAGCTCGGGATTGAACTCACCGGATGTTATTATAGCGGTCTTGAGGCTTGGGAAAAAGCACGGCAGAATCCACCGGATCTGATTATCACCGATATTGGCATGCCTAAGATGAACGGACTGGAGATGCTTGAGAAATTCAGAGCGATGAAGCCCGGAATTCGTGCGATTATTCTGTCCTGCCACAACGAGTTCAAATACGCTCAGCAGGCGCTGAAATTAAACGTAGGAGAATATATTTTAAAAGAATCACTGAATATCGAGCAGCTGGAACATGCACTCAGAACACTTGTGAAGGAAGTGGGTCTGAACAGGCAGCAGCATACCGAGATGCAGGTATATAAGCAAAAGCAATCACAAAACCGTGCTGCGCTAAAAGAAAAGTTTCTAAAAGATACGTTATACCAATCTTGGGACAAGGTAGCTTGGATCGAGCAAGCCCGGTCAAACGGAATTATGATCCATGCCAAGACCTACATTCCAATGCTTATAGTGATTGACCGTCCAGAGGAAGCCTCACGGGTGCGCCGTATGAGTGAATATACGATTTCTTTTGCCGTCGAGAATATTATGCAGGAAGTGCTTGAGACTGATCACAGTTTATTTCTCTCGAGATACAGCCATAAGGAGATTGTTATTCTTTTCTGCAGCGACCAGTCTTCCAGAGACCACCAAGCGATCTATCATTCCATTCAAAATGCAGCCTCTGCGGTACAGAAATATCTCAAGCTGTCTGTCTCCTGCATATTTGGTGCTGAGGCACGCAGTCCTGAGGAAATTCGCGGAACACTGCAGCGGATGTTAAAGGAGAAGATCCAGCGGTTTTATTTTCCAGCAGCGGGCATCCACCGTTTTGAAGAGATTAGCTTTTCGCGGGATGATATTTATGCCGAATATGGAAGTCTGTACGCTGTTATTAATGATGATATTGCCCTGAATAGGGAAACAGAGCTTCGTGTTCATGTAAAGGAATGGCGAGAATGGGTGGCAACGCAAAAGTTTCATCCAAATGAAGTTAAGGAATGTGTTCTCCGGTTGCTGATGGACTTGCAATTGAAGACGAAACAGCTGCTGCAGTCTCCATTGCCTATGGCGGAAGAAAAGCTGTTTAGCGTGGTGAGTGACATTGATACCCTCGAGCATTTGGAAGAGTGGTTAGTTCAGTACTTGGAAGAATTAGCGCGGAAAATAAGTATATTCTCTATTAAGTCCAAACGGAGTGAAGTTATTAAAGCCCAGCAGTTCGTGATCAGTCATGTAACGGAGAAAATAACGCTGGAGGACATGGCTGGACGCTTGAACTTGAATGCCAGCTATTTCAGCCGCTTGTTTAAACGGGAAACAAACCAGAATTTCATCGAATATGTAAATATGCTAAAGCTTCAGAAGGCAAAAGAGCTGCTTAATCAGTCTGGAAAGACTGTGGAAGAGATCTCCGAGTATCTGGGATATGCCAACAAAAGTTATTTTATCAAGCTGTTTAAACGGGAAATGGGCATGAGGCCTAGTGAATATGCGGCTTGGCATTGAGTTTGGATTGGAGGAACCATTACTGTGGAACTGAAGGGTACTAAAAATGAATTACAAATGTTCTTAAATGACCTATATGCTCCGCTGGATAGTCGATTTACTTCTGGATGTGCAGGAATCGATATGGGAGCTACAGGATCAATATACAATGAAGCTACCGCACTTATGGAAGCCTTCGCTCGTCCGTTATGGGGGCTTGTTCCCCATGCCAGCGGGGGAGGGGAGAGTGCGCTTTGGCCGAAGTTCCTCGAGGGGATCGTCAATGGGACTGACCCTGAACATGAAGAATACTGGGGTGAATTCTCAACCAAAGACCAGCGTATGGTGGAACAAGCTGTGCTGGGACTGGGGCTTGCTCTTGCGCCGCATAAGCTGTGGGAGCCGCTGAGTGATGTTCAGAAAATGCAGGTATATAACTGGTTGAACCAGATCAATCATGTGGATCGTTCGAACCCGAATAACTGGCTGATGTTCACGGTTCTTGTGAATGTGGGCTTTAAGAAAGTCGGATTGCCCTACGATCAAGAGATAATGAATCATTATTTGGAGAAGATTGATACCTATTACTTGAGTGATGGCTGGTATTCCGACGGGCTGACCGATCAGAGAGACTATTATATTGCTTTTGCTATGCATTATTATACGCTGATATATGCTAAATTGATGGCGGATGATGATCCTCAGAGGGCTGCAGTTTACCGGGAAAGATCCGCGCAATTTGCCAAAGATTTTATGTATTGGTTTGCTGAGGACGGAAGTGCGATTCCTTTCGGACGTAGTCTGACCTATCGTTTTGCGCAGGTCTCTTTCTGGAGTGCGCTGGTGTATGCCGAGGTCCTTCCTTTTTCATATGGCGTTCTCAAAGGAATTATAATGCGTCATTTTCGTTGGTGGTTTGAGAAGCCTATTATGGGAATAGACGGATTACTAAGTATCGGATATGCTTACCCGAATCTGGTAATGACGGAGAACTACAATGCCCCCGGATCACCGTATTGGGCCTTTAAAGCTATGCTTATTCTTGCCTTGCCGGACGATCATCCTTTTTGGCAAGCGGAAGAAGAACCACTGCCTGTATTGAAAGAGATGTTACCACTCGAAGAGGCACGTATGCTGGTGAGTCGTCCGGAAGGAAATAAGCATGTTATTGCCTATACCTCTGGTCAGATGGCTAACTTTGATATGGCCCATAGCGCAGCTAAATATTCCAAGTTTGCTTACTCCACGCTGTTCGGATTCAGTGTGCCGAAGGCGGGTTATGGCTTAGTTCAAGGCGCTTACGACTCTACGTTAGCATTGTGTGAATGCGATGAACATTACCGGGTACGCAGATTCTGCGAGACGTGGGAAATTGGAGAGAATTATGTATATTCACGCTGGCATCCCTGGAGCGATGTACATGTGAAGACATGGATTATTCCAGCGGGTCTGTGGCATGTCCGTATTCACAGCATTCATAGCGCCCGGTGTCTCGACGTAGCGGAGGGTGGATTTGCCATTGGCCAGTCTGCTGGCTTCTCACGCAGTGATCGGGAAACCATTCATGTATCTAACACTGCTGTCTCGGTGCAATTGCCCTGGGGAATCAGTGCCATACATATGCTAAGCGGTTTTGACCGGGGAGAATGCGTGCTACCCGAACCGAATACTAATCTGCTGAAGCCTCGGACGTTTCTTCCGAGCTTGATCTCCAGACTGGAGCCGGGAGATCAGGTACTGATATCTGCTGTCTTTGGAGCAACGAATACTCCGGAGAATCAGGAGAGTCTGTCATCACCGCCGATTATTCAGCAGCAGTCGGACGGAAGGATTGTTATCTACGATCCTCGTAACCATGCAGTGCTTCATACGGTTGATTTATTGGAAAGGAGAGACAAAGATGTGGACAACGGCAATTGAGGATGCTATTCGCAAGATCAAGAGTAATATCGCGGGCCATCCGGGTAAACTGCCTCATATCGCAGAGGGGCAACAATACGAATGGGGAGACAATGACGATTGGATAGAGGGATTTTACGTTGGCATGATGTGGCTTGCTTATGAATATAGCAAAGATTCATTCTATAAGGAGGCGGCAGCTTCTTGGTTAGAAGACTTTAAGCATCGTTTGGATCATCACATCGCCCTGGACCATCATGATATTGGCTTTTTGTACTCACTGACTGCAGTAGCAGAGTGGAAAATAACAGGCAGCGAAGAGGCCCGAGCTGTCGGTCTACAGGCTGCGGATACTCTATGCAAGCGCTGGCGTGAAAACGCTGGAATCCTTCAGGCCTGGGGTTTAGAGAGTGACCCCGAGAATGCGGGACGTATCATTATTGACTGCTTGATGAATTTGCCTCTGCTGTTCTGGGCTGCGGAGGAAACGGGAGACAATCGCTATTATGATATTGCACTCGAACATGCGTTAAAGAGCCGGAAATTTCTTGTGCGTGGGGATGCTTCCTCTTATCATACTTTTTACTTTGATCCAGCTACAGGAAGTGCAATTCGTGGAGGAACACATCAAGGCTATGAGGATGGATCGACCTGGACACGTGGTCAAGCGTGGGGAATATACGGATTTGCCCTGGCTTATCGTTATACACGAGAGGAAGACTTCCTTAATACTTCTAAAAGTCTGGCTCATTACTTTATCAGCCATCTTCCAGAGGATAATGTGGCGTATTGGGATTTTGATGTGCCGGTGGAAGCGAGTACCCCTCGCGACAGCTCGGCTTCAGCCATTGCGGCTTCCGGTCTTTTGGAGCTGCTGGATCTTCTGGACGCAGATGACCCGGACCGCGCTATTTATGAAGCAGCCTTACTCCGCAGCATGAAATCCTTAGTAGAGCATTATGCGACATCTGGAAATCCGGAGGCGGAGGGGCTTCTAAAGCATGGCTCCTATCATGTCAGAGGCGGACGTGTGCCTGATGGCTATATGATTTGGGGAGATTATTATTATTTAGAAGCATTGATCCGCATGCAGACCGGAATCCGAGGATATTGGTAGTAGGATGAATGGAACAACGGTCCATTCACGTAGTGACCACAACGAGCGTCAACATACATCCTAATCTGCAAATAAAGGGAGAGTTCCACAGCCATTTCATGGCTTGTGGGACTCTCCCTTTTTGTGATGTGCGTGTATTTATTCTCCATACAACATTCCTGTCTATATGAACTGATTATGTATTTGGATGTTGTGTGGATTCCCGAATGATCAGATGGGTAGGAAGGAGAATTTCTATAAAAGGCTCCTCGGGATGATCAATGCGCCAGAAGAGTTGTTCTATAGCTTTTCGTCCAAAGTAAGACAAATCTACATCCATCGTTGTAGTCAAAGGAGTTGTTATCCGTGATAACTGTCCATTATCAAAGCTCACAATAGATACATCTTGGGGGATCTGATACCCAAGCTTGTACATCACGGAATTGATCAAGAACCCAAAGCCGTCATTGACACAGAACCAAGCCGTAGGCTGCTTATCCAACTTTTGTACAGCGTTGAACACATCATCCATTTCTTCAATGGCACGATCGAACACCCATATTGGATTGTATTCAATTGCAGATTGGTATAGAGCCAGGCGATAACCTTCTAAACGCTCGTAATAACTTGGTGAGAATTGAATATTGCCGATGAAGCCAATACGGGTATGTCCCAATTCAATTAAATGCTGCACCGCTGCATAAGCGGCATAACGATTATTGGTGAGAATACTATCGGCCTTAAGATCAGGGTGATGGTGATCAATTAACACGGTGGGAATCCCTGTGCCCGTCACTGCTTGAATATATGGGGTCGTAATATGGGACAAAATCAAGATTCCTTCTACGGAAGGATCAAATAATATAGGAGGCAGGATCAATTGTTCGGAAGCGTGATGATCAATAGATTGAATAACCATACGCTTATTTCGCTTCGCTGCTTCCTTCTCAATACTTAAATAAATTTCTCCAAAAAAGTTACGTTTGGAAAATGCAAATTCTGATGCCAAAATGACAAAGGTTCCAACTTCTTCTTCTGTGCTTTTGCGCCCTCGCGAATAGGTGTAGCCCATCTCATTCGCAGTATCGATAATTAATTGTCTCGTTTCCTCACTAACACCGTCTTTACCGGACAGAGCCTGAGAAACAGAGTTCTTCGATATATTCAATCGATCGGCGATATCTTGCATTGTCACCTTCACCTTCATGCGAAGATACGTCCTTTCTAATTAGAAGTGTAATGAATATTCTTCCATACTGTCTCTCATAATACTAAAGATTATGCTGTAAAACTACATTACAACTATAAATTATTATAACATTACAAACTATTTAAGTAAAGTTAATTTGTAATGTGATTAATTGTGTCTTTTTCATTAATACTCGAATAACAGGTTGACATTTTCGCTAAAAACTATAATAATAGCAATTGTAACGCTTACAAAGTCACTTACAGGTATATATTCATCTAATTTTGTAACGTTACAAAATTATATCGAGGAATTACAAAATGCTGCACTGATGTGCATCGATACTCAGGGAGGGTTTATTTTATGAAGAAGAAGCTTTCAGTAATGCTTGCACTTACGCTTGTATTCACGATTCTTGCCGGTTGTGGATCAAAGAGCAGTAATTCAGGCACTTCAGCAGATGGAGTAACAACTATTGAGTTCTGGGCTGCACCTAACCCGACTCAACAAGCATATTGGCAGAAAATCGCCAAAGAGTACGAGACTGTTAACCCTAAGGTGAAAATTAACGTAAGTGCGATCAAGGAGTCCCCTACTTCTGAGGCAAGTATCCAAGCCGCAATCGCGGGTGGAAGCGCTCCGACGATGACTGAGAATATTAGCCGTGGTTTTGCAGCACAACTTGCGAACAGTAAAGCGTTAGTTCCTTTGGATACAATAGCAGGCTTCGATGATATTGTGACAAAACGTAATATGTCCAAAACGATTGAGCCTTGGGAATTTGCGGATGGTCATCAATATGTTCTTCCAATCTACTCGAATGCGATGATGTTCGGATGGAGAACGGATATCTTGAAAGAAGCTGGTGTGAACGAAATTCCGAGAACATACAGTGAAGTGATTGACGCAACGAAAAAATTAAAAGCAAAATACCCGGATAAATATCTTTGGGCGAAACCAGACTTAGCAGATCCTACATCATGGAAAAGATGGTTCGACTTCTTTATGTTGTACAATGCAGCATCTGATGGTAACAAATTCATTGAGGGTAGCCAATTTGTTGGCGATGAAAAAGCTGGTGTAGACGTACTTTCTTACGTGGACAATCTTCGTAAGGAGAAAGGGCTCTTGACTCAGAACGTAACGGAACCTTTCGAAAATGGCGTGGGTGTATTTACGGATGTCGGTCCTTGGACATTTAACATGTGGGCTGAGAAATATCCGGAACTTGAGTATAAAAAGAACTTTGAAGTCACATTGCCTCCTGTTCCGGACGGTATGGATCCAGCAAATGCGAAAACTTTTGCGGATGCTAAAGGAATTGTTATCTACGCATCGGCAAGCCCAGAGCAACAGGCTGCTGCAATAGAATTCATCAAGTGGGTATACTCGGATGTTCAAAACGATGTTGCCTTTTTCCAAGAAACGAACTTGCCTCCAGCACGTGATGATGTAGGTACGAATGAAGCATTTAAACCTGTATTTGAAAAAACGCCTGTATTGCAAGAGTATGCAAAAGCAATCCCGAATGCTGTTCCATCCATGGACAATCCAAAATTCAACGAATTGCAAACCTTTATTGGTCAAGAGGCCTTTAACAAAATCGTTCGTGGTGAGATTGATCCAAAAACGGGTTGGGACAATATGAAGAAGGCGATTGAAGGGGAACTTCAATAATGATTGAAAAAAATAATAATCGGTTAGGCTGGCTTTTTGCCAGCCCTTACCTTATTTTTTCGACTGTGTTTTTCTTGGGCCCGCTTATTTGGTCTCTATATTTGTCTTTTACTAACTGGGACTTGATTTCACCAACTTATGATTTTGTAGGATTCAAGAATTTTACCAAAGCATTAGGCACACCAGGGGTAAGATCGGCATTTTGGGTAACGTACAAATTTATGATCGTATTTGTACCGATTGTCACAGCTATGTCGCTTTTTGTAGCGGTAATTGTAAAAGGCTTACCAAAATTAAAAACCGTATTTCTTATTGGATTCTTCTTGCCTTACCTATCCTCAGGGGTTGTTGCATCCCTTATTGTTAAAGGCTTTTTGTCACATACAAGTCCTGTTCAGACGTTTCTAAGGGATCGGTTAGGTCTTGATATTGACTGGCTCGGCGGATCTTTCTCGGCATTGTTCGTCGTTGCGATGATTATGGCTTGGAAATTTACAGGTTACTATGCGTTAATTCTTACTTCAGGTTTAGAAAGCATTGATCAGGAAGTATATGAAGCAGCGGCAATTGATGGCGTGAAGGACAGCCAAAGGTTCTGGAGAATTACGTTGCCTTTGCTTTACCCTGCGATTTATACAACCTTAATTTTATCCTTTGGTGCAACATTCGGCATCTTTACTGAGGTCTACCAATTAACAGGCGGCGGACCGAACTATGCAACGAATACATGGCAAATGGAAATATACAGTCAAGCATTTAAGAACCTGCAGGCAGGTTACGCATCAGCTATCGCGATTATGGCTGCGGTTGCGACATTTATATCTATATTCGTAATCCGAAAAATTCTGGAAATGTGGGGTAAGCGCAATGGTTGGGTCTAATTCAAACATCAAGCTCCGGCTGTCGATCCGCTATCTGATTGCGATCGTACTGCTCGTGATTATGGTATTCCCCTATTTATATATGGTATTGAACTCACTTGCAGATTGGTCACAGGTAGACCGGAAGCTGATACCGACGAAATTTACGCTGCGCTCGTATCAATGGCTCTTTACAGGTGGTGAGACCGGGATTACAAGACCATGGATTCACGCCTTCTTTAACAGTGTGTTCGTTTCCCTGGTATCTACAGCCTTAATGATGATGTTCGCGATTATGGTCGCTTATGCGTTGGCGAAGCTGAAATTCCGCGGGAGAGACTCTATTAACAACTTTGTGTTGTTTCATATGTTCTTTCCGGCAATCATTCTGATCATCCCTAACTTTTTGATTATTCAAAAAGTAGGACTGTTCGATACGTATTGGGCGCTCATTATTCCCAAGGCGATGAGTTTATGGGGGATCTTCATGTACACCAACTTCTTTAAGGCGGTACCCGACGCTTTCATTGAAGCCGCCAAGCTGGATGGGGCATCCGATTTCAAAATCCTGTATAAGATTATGATGCCGATGTCGAAGTCCATTACGACCGTTGTATTCCTATTCCTGCTAATGGAACGCTGGACAGAGCTCCTATGGGATATGATCGTCGTCCGAAGTGACGGCATGTTAACATTGAACGTTTTATTATCTCAGATGTTCGGTCCGTATCAATCGTATCCGGGTCCGATGTATGCCGGTG
The DNA here is from genome assembly GCF_038004585.1 of Paenibacillus sp. FSL R5-0475. NCBI lineage: Bacteria > Bacillati > Bacillota > Bacilli > Caryophanales > Paenibacillaceae > Paenibacillus > Paenibacillus sp. FSL R5-0475. The sequence goes on along the minus strand of NZ_JBBORK010000001.1, from coordinate 3,723,675 downwards.
CAGTGATGCTCACCTTGCCAATCATTATTTTGTTCATTATTTTCGGCAAGAAGTTCCAGGAAGGCATGCAATTTAACTTGAAATAGGTCTGCACAGGAGGGGTTATCGGTTGGAACAGCCGTGGTGGAAAGGGACGGTATTCTATGAAGTGTATATGCCAAGCTTCTGTGATAGTAACGGGGATGGGATTGGTGATTTCGGCGGTCTTACTTCCAAGCTGGATTATTTGCGGGAACTTGGCATCGGAGGGATTTGGCTAACGCCGTTCTATAAGTCTCCAAAAGTAGATAACGGGTATGACATTGCAGATTATTGTCAGATTGATCCAGACTTTGGAACGATGGAAGATTTTGAACGGTTTATTCAGGAAGCGAGGGCTCGAGGGATCAGAGTGATTGCCGATCTTGTCCTGAATCATACGTCTTCAGAGCATGCATGGTTCAAGGAATCCCGATCCTCAAGGACGAACCCGAAGCGGGATTGGTACATTTGGAAGGACGCGGTGAACGGCGGCGTACCTAATAACTGGGAATCGTTTTTTGGTGGAACCGCGTGGGAATGGGATGCTGCAACAGAACAGTATTACTATCATGGGTTTGCGAAAGAACAGGTCGATTTGAACTGGGCGAATCCCGAAGTTAAAGAAGCGATGAAGGATGTTATGGCTTATTGGCTGGGCAAAGGCGTAAGTGGCTTCCGGTTAGATGTTATCAACTTCTTATCGGTGTCCGATCAATTCCCGGATAACCCGATGGATGAAGTAACGGGTGAGCAGAAGCATGTACATGATCAGAATCAAGATGGAATTATGGATGCCATCAAGGAAATTAGCAGGTTTGTTCATGCGCATAGCGGAATGTTCATGGTAGGTGAAGTCGGCTCTGAAGATATGGACATGCTGAAGCGTTACAGCGGAACGGGTAAGTTTGATGTGGTCTTTAACTTTAATCTGGGAAGCCAGAAGGAATTTAGTCCAGAGAATTTGTTCGCCGAGCTTAAGATGATGGAGCAGGTACACCGTGAGGATCAGATTCCAACGTTATTCTTCGGCAGTCATGATATGGATCGCGTGATTTCGCGTTTTGGCGAAGGGGACGCGGAGATTGAGGAAGAACGGGCCCGCCTTATGGCAACGCTGGCCTTGACCGCAAAAGGGGTACCTTTCCTATATTTCGGTGAAGAGATTGGGATGCGGAATTTCGTAGCCCATAAGCTGGAAGATATGCGGGACATCCAAGGATTGAAGGCATATGAAATCGCACTACAGCGGGGGATAACCCGGGCGGAAGCCCTGAAAATTGCGAATGCAAAGGGAAGAGATGCGTCTCGCTCACCAATGCAATGGAACGCAAGTCCACATGGCGGGTTTACGTCAGGAACACCATGGATTGGCATGGGCCCAAATTATCAGCAATTAAACGTGGAGTCCGAATGCAATCAACCGAATTCATTATTACATTATTATAAAAAGCTTCTCCACTTGCGCAATACACAGGATGTATTTCAATTCGGGGATTATGACGTGCTGGAACGCAGAGGCAATCTTATTTTATATGTAAGAACATTGAAAGAAACCAATACCAGAGCGCTCGTAGCCTTGAATTACGATAATCAGAGCATACAGATTGATCCTAGTGAGCTGCTGGATGGGCAAGCAACTAATATATTATCAAGCCGCCGAGACATAGTGAGCGGTACAGACTTGGTAACTCTGTTGCCGAATGAAGCCGTAATATGGATGCGTGCGCCGCTATTATTTGACTAGAGAGGAATTTTATTATTATGAAACTGCTCAAGAATGCTGTGAAGACATGTGAACAACTGCTCATGGAATACGCGATGAAAGACGTATCCGTAACCAATACACAGAAATTAACATTCACAGGTGTAGATCATAAAGATGTCTACAATATTACAGCTCCATTCCAAGATGAGGGTGAGTGGGTGATTGCGGGTCGGGTTGAATCCCGTGACAGCGAGCATTCCGATGTCGTTTTTTTTGTCGAACGTGATGGAAAATGGGTACCCCGTGAAGGAGCGCCTACCCTTGAACTTCAAGATCCTTTTTTCACGAAAATTAATGGCGAATTGATAGTTGGAGGCGTTCAAATTTATCCACATCCGGTAAAGGCTGATGCCTTAATGTGGCGTACAGTATTCTACCGCGGGAAGAACATCGCGAGCTTAGAACCATTCTTTAAAGGACCGGATGGGATGAAAGATCTGCGCCTAGTGGATCTGAAAGATAGCATCGGAGTACTGACCCGCCCTCAAGGAGATAAAGGAGGACGCGGTAAAATCGGCTTTACCCGCATTGCATCGTTAGAAGCGTTATCTATTCCATTGATCGAAGAAACACCGTTATTGGATGGACAGTTTGTTGACGAAGAGTGGGGCGGTGCGAACGAAGCACACTTGCTAAAGAACGGACTGCTCGGTGTTCTTGGGCATATCGCATCTTTTGATGATGCGGGCGATCGTCACTATTACCCGATGGTATTCGCTATCGATCCGGCAACAGGTGAGTACTCGGATATTCAATTAATCGCTGTACGCAATCAGTTCTTGCCAGGCGTTGCCAAACGTTCTGATTTGGAGGATGTCGTGTTCAGCGGCGGGCTCGTACGTCATGAGGACGGTACAGCTAATATATATGCAGGAATCAGCGATGCGGAAGCACAACGAGCAACAATCCCTGATCCTTTTGCTCAATTTGAAATTTTATAAGTATGAAATCCATTTGGTTAAGGGAGTTATTACAACATGAAAATCTATCGTTATGAACAAAATCCACTTATTACACCGGCTGACGTTAAGCCGTATCACGATGACTTTGAAGTGATTGGTGCATTTAATGCCGGTATTGCTAGCTATAATGGTGAAATATTAATGTTTCTCCGTGTAGCAGAACGCCCAATTAGCAAGGATCCAAAAATTGTGAAAGCTCCGATTTATAATCCGGAGACCAATGAATTGGATATTTTGGATCTGAATACAGATGATGAGCGCTTCGACTTCTCTGATCCGCGTGTGATTAAGAATAAATCCGCTAGTGCTACATTTCAGTACTTGACTTCATTATCTTATATCCGAATCGCTCGAAGTAAGGATGGACATCATTTTACGGTGGATGAGAAGCCATTTGTGTACCCTTCCAATTCACTGGAGACCTTCGGGGTAGAAGATCCTCGGGTAACCCAAATTGGGGATACCTACTATATTTATTTCTCGGCAGTCTCCCCTGTGGGCGTTGGAGAATCACTGGTATCAACCAAAGATTTCGTGAATGTAACTCACCACGGCATGATCTTTGGGCCGGATAATAAAGACGTATTGATTTTCCCAGAGAAAATTAACGGCAAATATTATGCATTGCACCGTCCAACAACGAAAAGTACGGGAGATCCGGAAATATGGATCGCAGAATCGGACAACTTATTATATTGGGGTAACCATAAGCATCTGATCGGTTTGCGTGAGGGGATGTGGGATAGTGGCCGGATTGGCGGCGGTGCGGTTCCATTCAAGACCGATAAAGGCTGGCTGGAGCTGTATCACGGAGCCACGCTGGAACATCGTTATTGCATGGGAGCAGTTTTGTTAGATCTAAATGACCCCTCGAAGGTGATTGCGCGCTCCAATGCTCCTATCATGGAGCCGGAAGCGGATTATGAGAAGAACGGATTCTTCGGCGATGTTGTATTCTCTTGCGGTGCACTCGTGGAAGGCGATGTTGTTAAAATGTATTACGGAGTCGCGGATACATCAATGGCTTGCGCAGAACTTAGTGTACAAGAAATTTTAGATAGCTTGATATACGTATAACAATAAAACGTCAAAACCGAAGTGGTTTTGGCGTTTTAATTTGGGAGAGAGGATGAAGAGAATGAACATTAAATTAACTGAAAACTGGAAACTTCGTGATTTTCATGTGGGGGAAGCCCGGGATCTTGAAGTTGCATCGCCAGAGTTTATTGATTATTTCTGGATGACCACCTCAGTGCCCGGTGACATCCATACGACGCTTCGGGAGAAAGGCATTATTGATGATCCTTTCTTTGGCCACCAAGATCAGAAATGCCGTTGGATTGAAGAAAAGGTATGGTGGTATCGTACGGTCTTTTCATACGATTCTGATCTTAAACCTGGTGAGAAGATGGAGCTATTATTCGAAGGGTTAGATACCTATGCAACCGTATATCTCAACGGTGTGGAGCTTGGATCAACAGATAATATGTTCATTAGCCATTCATTTGATGTAACCCGTGAATTAAATAAAGGGAAAAATACGCTTGCCGTAAAATTTGATCCTATTCATGTACACGCTGGCGATAAAGTCCAATATTATTGGTCGGGCTATAGTAAGAAGCGGATTTGGACACGTAAAGCGCAGAGTCATTTTGGCTGGGACTGGGGTCCGCGTCTGGTCTGTGCAGGCATATGGAAAGAGGTACAGTTGATCAAACGGCGTCATGCACATTTAGATCATGTGTTTGCCCGTACAACTTCGATAGAGGGTCAAGTAGGTGTTGTTGATGTGGATTTATGCGCACATGCCTTTGATCGCGGATGTTCGTATACGGCGCGTGTGGAACTATTAGACGGGACGGAACGTGTTGCGGAAGCGAATGTTGCTTTGGACAGAGCTTCAGGGATTACAGTTGACGGGGCGATTACTGCGCGTACGCTTCATCATTCAGTTACCTTGCAGGTGATGGATCCAAAGTTATGGTGGACCCATGATCTAGGAACGCCTTTCTTATATCATCTACGCGTTACGTTATTTGCTGATGGGGAGCTAATAGATACCTATGAGCAGCCATTTGGGATTCGAAAGATCGAATTGATGCAGTTGGATGAAGAAGGGCGCCATGCTTTTACTTTTGTATTGAACGGCGTAAAAGTTTTTGCTAAAGGTGCAAATTGGATCCCTATTGATAGCTTTATTGCGACCGTGCCAGATAGCCGCTATACACATCTGCTTCAGATGGCCAAGGATGCCAATATGAATATGATTCGCGCTTGGGGTGGAGGCATTTATGAGCGGGATATTTTCTTTGATGAATGTGATCGGTTAGGAATTTTAATCTGGCAGGACTTCATGTTCGCTTGTGCATTGTATCCAGATTACAATCGTAATTTCATGAATAATGTTCACCGCGAAATTGAGCAGGTCGTAAAACGTCTTCGCAGTCGTACGAGCCTTGCTCTATGGTGTGGGAATAACGAGAATGATTGGTTGTATGAGGCACTATCCTCTAACGGCGAGATCACACATCCCTTTTATGGAGAAAAAATTTATCATGAGCTCATGCCCGCAGTACTAGAGCAACTCGATCCCACACGAACGTTTTGGCCTAGCTCGCCTTTTGGCGGCAATGATCACAATTCACGTGATGTGGGCGATACCCATAACTGGCAAGTCTGGCATGGGAATAATGAGCCGCGTCAGTTTGGTGAACCGCAGACACAGGATTATAGTGTTGAAGGGATATCGTTCAAACGATTCAAGTCAGACTTCACGAAATTCGCCAGTGAATTCGGGCTGCATGCCGCTTCCAATCGTTATACCTTAGCAAAGAACATGCCGGACAATCAGTTCTATTGGGATAGCGATGAAATGAAGTATCGTAATAAAGATGTCCATTATCCTAAGGGCATTATGCTCATGGAAGGTTATACAGGAGTTCCGAAGGATATCAATGAATATATTCAATTCTCGATGCTGACCCAGGCAGAGGGATTGAGGTATGGCATTGAGCATTACCGCCGTAATAAGCCGGATACAAGCGGGGCTTTATTCTGGCAGTTCAATGATTGCTGGCCGGGAACAAGCTGGTCTGTTATCGATTATTATGGTTTACCAAAGGCGAGCTACCACTATGCGCGTAAATTCTTTGCACCGGTACTCTTATGTGTAGATCATGATCCGAATGGACTGCTGCAGTTATGGGCTCTAAATGATCGCCGTGAAGCTTATCAGGATGAGGCGGAATTAACGATCTATCGGATGGATGGTACAATTGTATATCAGCGTGCATTCGACGTTACCGTTGATTTGAACAGTAAAGTTAATTTTGCCAAGTTAACTGAAGCTGAGGTACTGCAGCAACATAGCGCTTGCGAGGTTGTGGTCGTACTTCGTTCGAAGAAACGGGTAACAGAAGATTATGTACTCTATTTAAGAGACTATAAGGATATGGATTATCAACCCGCACATGTTCAGATCTCCGTGGATGAAGCGAAAGGACATATCCACTTGATCTCAGATCGCGTTGCCCGGATGGTGATGATCGAACTAGATGCACCCTGGGTGATTATGGACGATAATTTCTTTGATCTGATTCCGGGTGAGGAGAAGACGGTTCGTGTGCATCATGTGGATGCCGGGGCACTGCCTTGGGAGACTTTACGTGTAACGGCAATGAATGATGCGGGTTAACAAAAACTTGGATTTAAGGAGATGAGTTAAGATGAAGGCGGCTGTATTTCAAGGAACTAAGCACATTGAATTTAAGGACTGGGAAGCTCCGGCTGTTGGCTCCAAAGAAGTTAAACTTCGTGTGAAATGCTGCGGGATCTGTGGTACAGATCAGCATATTTATCATGGATACCCAGGGTCTGCGGAGGTGACAGCTCCGATTGTGTTAGGACATGAGCTTGCGGGCGAAATAGTGGCTGTAGGTAATGAGGTTACGACCTTACAAGTGGGGGACCGTGTATCGGTTGATCCGAACATCTATTGTGGAAACTGTTATTTTTGCCGGAATGGAAAAGTACATTTATGCGATAACTTGCAGGCTGTTGGAGTAACTCGTGACGGTGGCATGGGCGAGTATTGTGTTGTTCCTGTAGCGAACTGTTACTTGCTACCTGATGAAATGAGCTGGATCGAAGGGGCGATGATTGAACCTTTAGGTTGTGTACTTCACGGTTATAAGAAGCTGGATATCCGTAAGGCACACCAAGTCCTGATTATCGGCGGAGGTTTTATTGGTCAATTGTTCTTGCAGCTCGTCAAGGCTGCGGGTGTTAAAGGGATTATTGTCAGTGAGCCAGAAGTGTTCAAACATGACCAATTAGTCGAATTAGGTGCGGATGAAGCCGTATCTCCTGCAGCAGAAGGTGTGATGGAAGCTCTCCATCATCAATTTGATATTGTGATCGAATGTGTAGGCCGGGCGGATTCCATGGAGCTGGCGGTTAAGGCATCGCGTAAGGGTGGACAAGTCTTAATGTTTGGAGTTGCTTCCCCGGACACGTTGATTCAAGTCTCACCATTCGAAATTTTTACAAAAGAGTTGAACATCATGGGTTCTTTCATTAATCCATATACCCATGAGGAATCGATTGCGTTAATTGAGAAGGGGATCGTTCAGATTGAGTCGTTGATTAGCCATCAGTTTTCGCTGAAAGATATACCAGAAATCATGGGCGAATATCCGAAACTGCGTGTTTCTAAAGGGATTATTGTGCACGAGAGGTAGTATTTAATCATAGTAAGCGTACAACAACGATGACTATTGGCTATTTGCCATAGGTCATCGTTTTTTTGTGGGCAAAAACTGGCTGCGACGAGGTCTCTCTTTATAAAATATTGAAATTAATATTCAGTTGAGAATCCCTTCACTATCAGTTTACGATTCAGAGTTAGAGTTAAAGGAGGCCGTGAGAAAAAGGAGCTTTGTCATGAACACAGATCCTAAAGTACTTATTGTTACGTCGGCATTTGGGGACGGGCATATGAAAGTGGCTGAGGCCATCGAACATTCATTTAGACGTCGGGGGATTAGTAGGATTACAACTATGGATCTATTCGCTGCAGTCCACCCTACCTTAAATGAGCTATCCCGAAGATTCTATTTAAACAACACGGGGTATACGCAAGAATTTTATGGATTCTTGTACACAATGACGAGCAAGATGAGACCAGAGCAGTTCATGGGTAGACTCATCCATTCTATGGGCAAACGAAAAGTACAAAGGATCATCGACGAGATACAGCCGGATATTATTATTCATACCTTTCCTTATTTGGCTGCTGCTGAACTAGCTACAACAACAGGAAGTCGAACACCTCTGTTCACGGTTATGACGGATTATGTAGTTCATGGCAGGTGGCTTCACCCACGAACGACGAAATATTTTATCGCTTCAGAAAGCATGAAGGCGACTCTGATGTCAGCAGGGATCGCTGAAGAGAAGCTTGTGGTCAGTGGGATTCCCATTCGCGAGGCTTTTGAACAGTCTCAGGATCGTGAAGCGCTTTTGCGCAAACATGGGTTAAACGGAAATCGTCAATATCTATTACTAGCGGCAGGAGCTTACGGCGTATTAAGTGACATTGGCGGTTTAATAAAACGAGTACTGCTTCAATCAAGCTTCGATGTCATCGTATTGTGCGGGAATAATCATAAGCTTCGAGAAGCTACGGGGGAGCTTTTTCAAGAGAACCCTCGAGTTCACATTTTGGGATATACCGAAGAAATGCAGGAGCTGATGTGCATAGCTTCCTGTCTATTGACCAAGGCTGGCGGGATTACCTTGACTGAGGCGATGGCTCAAACACTTCCAGTTATCGTCTACCGACCTCTCCCCGGTCAGGAGGCAGGCAATGCAGAATGGTTATCTGGGCAGCATTTGATAGAGATTGCACGAAATGAGGAGCAGGTAGTAGAGCAGCTCCAGCGATTGGAGCATATGGCGTACAGAGATGAAAGCGAACAGCATATGAAGGTCTTTTCGCGGAAATCAGCCTCGGATGCTATCGTTACCGAAGCTTTAGAGGCTATTAAATTGCGTCAGCCCTCTGTTCCCGCAGCAAAATCCATGCTTGTTGAAGGGCAGGCGAAGACGATTCATGGATATTATTAGGAAGAAAGAAAGACAACAGCAGACGTTTACCCGCCTCGCAATGATTCTCTTTTTTATAGAGTGGATAAGAGGGGCTGTCCTAATCACGTTCTTACCCACTTATATATTGACGAGCTGGGGGCTTACAACGTCAGTAGTTGGCATTGCGGTCTCCGTACACTATTTAACGGACAGCTTGATCAAAAGCTTCATCGGCTATCTCTTGGATAGATATCCTGGGCGTACCGTGCTTCATGGAGGGTTCTTTCTTGGGTTCGTTGGACTGTTATTGATGGTGACAACGCATAGTCCGTGGATGCTTATTGTAGCCTCTGCTTGCTTAGGTGCTGGATTCTCACCGATCTGGATCCTATGTATGAGCCAGGTATCAGAGGAAAAACGAGCACAACAGATGGGAACCTTGTACGTATACTGGATGGCTGGTCTAGGTCTGGGTCCCGTAATGATGAATTTGTTAATTGGTGGTGGTCTGTCACTGTCCCTTGCTGTCATTGGATTATTTTTCGTAGCGGGCTGGATCATGGTAGGTCTTGTAAAGATGAACAAGGTCTCGGTGCAGAGTGTGAATATATCCGTAGGTGAGCAGTTTGTATCTCTATGGAACAAAGTAAAAAAGGGAGGATTTCTGGTCCCTGGCATGCTGCTGCAGACTACAGCGGGCGGGATACTAGTTCCTTTTCTAACAAGCTTTGCTATTTCGCATCTGGGTCTGTCCCATTCTCAGCTGTCTATCGTGTTATTTATGGGAGGAGCAGGCGTAGTTCTATTTCTTGTGCCCATGGGAAAATGGTTTGATCAAGTCGGAGGGAAGTGGTTCCTTGTCATTGGGTTCGGCGTATTTGCGGTTGCCTTGTTCGGCTTAACTTCTATTAATTCCTTCTCCGCCGCCATTGGGCTCTCGCTTCTGCTAGGGTGTGCTTATGCTGCTTTGCTTCCCTCTTGGAATGCTTTAATGGCCAGTTACATTCCCGAAGATTCTGTAGGGATCAGCTGGGGACTATTGTTTTCCATAGAGGGTTTAGGGGTGGTTATTGGTCCGCTAATTGGAGGCTGGCTGGGAAGCTCAGGAAATCAATTGCTGCCTTTTCAAGTCAGTGCCTGTTTGTTTGGATTGATTAGTGTTGTCTACTTGCTATCCCCCGCCCGATTATTTATTCACAGAAACAGAGGGATGGAGAAGCTTCCAAATGTATCGTAGTTAAGATTTATTTAATAGACTCTTCACAACGAATTTAGGAATTGCACCTAAGCTTAATATACAAGACTAAATAAGTAATGAAGGGAAGGAACAAAGAATTTCAATAAAATTATTAGTATATCTTCCTTAGGACAATCAAACAGACATTTTAGTAAAGTCGATAATACACTATAAAGTAAACCATTCCTTCCATAATGTAGAACTGATCTTTCTCAATACGCTCAATCACGCTTCAGTACTTATATAGACTTTTTATGTAAAGGGAACATGAACCGATACGAAATCGAATTCGAATTCTTTCGGAAAGGAGGGAATAAAGGAATGGTAATTTTGTCGACTGGTCCCATTTCCAATAATCTCATTGGTGGTGTTAGACCGTCCAGCTTCGTTACGATTAAAATAGATAATCGTAACGAGGCGGATTATTCAACGATCTTAATTGAGGGATTTTATTTAAATGGTACGAGAACTATATATGTTCAAGAATTGATGTTAGTACTAACAAACACTGTAATCACTCGTAACTATTCTGTAGAATTTGACGCTTTCGAATTTGTGTTTACGATCGTAGGTCCAGCTGAAAATGAAACGCAGGTTTCCTTATGGGGTAAAGATGAATCCCGGGAATTGGTAGCAGCCCATCGTATTCTATCGGACGAACTTTTAGGTAGCGTTGAAGTTGTAACGGGAGCAACGGGAGCGACAGGTGCAACGGGAACAACCGGAGTGACGGGAGTGACTGGAGCAACCGGAGTAACGGGAGCAACAGGAACAACCGGAGTGACGGGAGTGACTGGAGCAACCGGAGTATCGGGAGCAACAGGAGCAACGGGAGTGACTGGAGCGACAGGAGCAACGGGAGCAACGGGAGTGACAGGAGCAACAGGAGCAACGGGAACAACGGGAGTGACGGGAGCGACAGGTGCAACGGGAACAACCGGAGTGACGGGAGTGACTGGAGCAACCGGAGTGACGGGAGTGACTGGAGCAACCGGAGTAACGGGGGCAACAGGAGCAACGGGAGCAACGGGAGTGACGGGAGTAACTGGAGCGACAGGAGCAACGGGAGCAACGGGAGTGACGGGAGCAACGGGAGCAACGGGAGTGACTGGAGCGACAGGAGCAACGGGAGCAACAGGAGCAACAGGAGTAACGGGGCCTGTACCTGTATCGGCATTTAGAGTTAATAAAGATGATCAGCAACAATTAATTGGAGACACTGTTATCACCTTCCAAACTGTAGAATTTGATTTAAATGGTGAGTTTAACCCACTAACCTCAACGTTTACGCCTATTCAGAATGGTATATATTTAATTATCGGATCGATATTCTTCGTAAATAATCTAGTTGCTGATTTCAAAGCATCTGTTCGTATTGAGAAAAACGGAGTGGTTGTTGCTGAAGATTCAGAAGTAAGTCTCGGTTCCTTTGGTAACGCAATTTACGTGGAAGTCTCTTCTATACTTTTATTACAGGCTGGTGATCAAGTACGTATCAGGGCTAACGCGTTGTCTGGCACAATATTTGCACAAGGGGGTATCGGTCTACCAGAACGTTGCCACTTTGAAGCTGCGAGATTTCCCTCGCCCACATAGAATCTTTTCTGTATCCCACAACCTGCCCATCGGAAGATAATGCAATAGGGTACTTGCTTAACGCGGGGGATTTGCTCTCGCTTTTTTTGCGGTTCACTGAGAAATGTCTATTTATTGAAGGCAAAGTTAAGCAACATCTGAGGTAGTTCTATGGTTTTTGAAGTATAAAAAATGTATTCGACTCTTATCCGGATATGCGGGACTATTTGGAGTAATTAATCAATTTATCCTCTCCTGCAACTCCCCTGACTTCCGGCGCCGCCGACTCATGAATACCAAAGACAATGCAATGATCGTGAGAATAATCCCAAGTACTTGAAATCCCTCAAAGCTGAACTTGCCTCTCATTACGATGCCTATCAACAAGGAAGAGAGAATGGTTCCCAAATATCTTGAAGTATTAAATAAACCGGATGCTACGCCGATCATTTCCTTGGGTGAACTTTGGAACAAAGCTGCTTGCATACCTACATTATTCAACCCATTGCTAATCCCGAATGCAGCCAAAGCCAGGCACACCCTAATAACCGGTGAAGATTGATTCAAAGTCACGAGCCATACCGATCCCGCAGTCATCAATATTGCAGACACTAGTAGTGCCGGTCCTGGTCCGGATTTATCGATCCATCGTCCTGCTATTGGAGAAGTAACTAGAGAGCATAGGCCTAAGGTTAGCATAAGTATCCCTGTTTGATACTCGCTGACATGGCGAACCATTTGCAAGTAGGACGGAACTCCGAAAAAGAGTGAGTAAAAGAGTACATTAACGAGCATGAATTCCACATTAACCCATGTCATTGCAGGATATTTGGCGAATGTGCGTAAAGGGATAAAAGGCGAAGTCGCTTTTAACTCATGTCGTACGAATACCCCTAGCAGAGCGAGTCCTATCAGTGAAACAATGACATTTCCTACAGCGATGTGCCCGGATGATTTTGCTGAGAGTAATCCAATGAGCAGGGCAACCAGTCCCACTGTGAAGAGCAGGATCCCTGATCCATCTATCCAATTGATCCATTTGCGAAGGGACATGCCCGATGAAACGGTTAATGACGAGTTTTCCTTAGGGATATTTCTCCAAGACAATAGAAAGCTCACTACCACAAATGGAATATTAACGAAAAAGATAGCGGGCCAGCCCCACCAGTGTATAATAACCCCGCCAATAAAGGGTCCAATGGCTGCCGCACCAGATAGGAAGATGGATAAAACAGACAGCGCTGTCGCTTGTTTTTCCGTTACATGAATTCGCACTATAGCCATACCGACGGCAACCATCATGCTTGTTCCAATGGCTTGCACAATGCGGAACACGAGGAGCCATGCGAAGCTTGGTGCGAATGGAGCTAATAATGAGGCAATGAAGGCTACTACAAGCCCGGTAAGAAATATCTTCCTCCTACCAAATAAATCGCTGGCCTTTCCCATGACGGGTTGAGCGATGCTACTAGCAATGTAGAAAGAAAAAATAATCCAGGAAACACCTGTATAGTCAAGTTGGAATACATTTTGCAATCTTGGAATAGCAACAGAAACCATTGAAGAGTTTAATGGGTTCAATAGTATCCCTAGACCCACTGAAATCATTAACCACCAATTACGAGCACTCATTTTGTGTCCCCCTAAAGCGTATTAATGTCATCCTACTTGATTTTAATTATTCATTCCAACGCATTTTATGTTATATTCTCATTGACTTAAAGGAATGAATGGGGTGCGAAATGGAACTTCTACAGCTGCAATATTTTCTCGCGGTAGCTCGGTTGGAACATGTGACCGAAGCTGCGCGCAATCTGCACGTTACTCAATCATCACTTAGCAAAACAATACAGCGCTTGGAGGAGGATCTAGGGGTCCCTTTATTCGATCGAGTAGGGCGGAACCTGCGTCTGAATGAGTTCGGAAGCAGATTCCTTCGCCGTGCAGAAAGAGCTTTGTTTGAATTGGAGCAGGGAAAGCAGGAGCTTAGCGATTTATCTCACCCGGAACATAACACGCTAGAATTAGCGGTTACCACCGCCAGTACATTACCCAGTATCCTTCGCGAGTTTCGAAAAAAGAGACCTGATATTCAATTTCATGTGCAGATGCTGACTACGAAGGAAATGGTTACACTTTTGGATAGAGGAGAGGTGGATTTCTGCCTGTCATCTCCCCCTATAGAAGGGAACGACATCGAATGCCAAGTCGTATTTATCGACCCAATCCTTGTAGCGGTTCCTAAGGGGCATCGGTTGGCAGATCGAAGCAGCGTATCTTTGATAGAGCTGAGAGATGAATGGTTCGTCGGGGTTAAGAGTGGTTATGGAACTCGGGATTTAATAGACTCTGTGTGCCAATCGGTCGGATTTACGCCTAAATATGTATATGAGGGGGATGAGCCTGCAAGGTTGATCACGCTTGTGGAAGCTGAGATTGGTCTTGCCTTCATACCAAGTACAGCAAGAAATTCACGGGAAGACATCAAATATCTCCAAATAGAGAATCACGAATTGGTACGGGAAATTGCTTTAATATGGCACAAGAGTCGGTATATTTCGCGAGCTGCTCTGGAATTTCGTAAGGTAGTTGTAGAATATTTCGGATCGTTATCCAAAGAGGCTTAAGACAATCGGGGATGGTTATCTAGAGGTATTTAACTGGATGCAAAAGAACAATTGCATCCAGCTCAAGAACGCATAGTCTATAGAAATATTTTATAATGAAGATGTAGAAAAATCAGGTAGTGTTTAGTTATCTGATGTTGGTTCTTCCATAAACCATGAGATATGGGTGCATCTCTTACAAATAAGTATAGCAGCGTTTTTATTCGCCCAGTCAAATCCTAGAAAGGATGCTCCACTTGTGTTAAGCAGTTTATAATCCAGATGAAAGGTATCGTTTTGACAACAAGGACAGGTTATTCGCGCGCCTGCAGCACTGTATCTCATTTTAAAAACCTCCTGTGAATTTGTATAGTTCTTTAACGCATCTGAGGTTATTAAGGTTTCATGTACTCGAACTTACTAGTCAATTTGGGGTGGAATTATGAATAGCTGGGAAACAGCATTGTCAAAGGTATGTGAGCTTTATTTTTCATCGGAAGTGAATTCGAAATTAGAATGGATCTTGGTTGGCTCGGTGGGTTCGGTTTTACAGGGCTGTGAAATGACTCCGGGAGACGTTGATATTTATACAAAAAATAAAGAAGGGGTTGCACAATTTGCAGAACTTCTGAAGGAATATTCCTTGCTGGATAAATGTGAATTCCCTCATGGGGAGAACTGGTTATCCTCTTTAGAAGAACCTACATACACTCAGACCTTTTCTTCGGGCTTCTCATGGACAAAGGGGAGTTGGATCATCGATGGGTTTAAAGTGGAAGTTGTTCATATCTCCAATTCAGCGGGAATTCCTGATTCTATGGATGGTGATGGGATATGGGAAGGTGGTCAATTCATTTGGAATCGTTTTAGGAATGTAACAATCGGACGGTACACTATTCCTACGGTTCCTCTAGAAATACAGCTAGAATCAAATTTAAGAAGACAACGATCAGACAGGACACAAGCGATTATTACTGCATTGCAAAAATATGGATACGATCAAGAACTAATCGAAAAAGCTCTATCAAAGAAACACTTACCTTATTTTTATTCTCAAATGAATTGAGCTAAGAAGGTTATTACTAAAAAGGGAATTAACTGGTATAATATGGTTTATAATCGAGAAAGGTGTTGATTTCTATGTCTGACTTTTTTGATCCAGGACCTAATCCAAATGTGACGGACCCTGGCGGTCATAAAGCAAACCATGATGTCAATGCGCAAAAATATCATACACAAGGTGTTCCTGGATTTTGGAGCGAGGTAATCAATCTCTTTATCGTGGTGGCAATAATTGCAGTTATTTTCTTACTCATATGGATTTTTTAATGACCTTGTAATTAAAAAAAGACAGCCCTCATTAAACTTGAGGGCTGTCTTTATCGTTATTGAGCTGAGTATCCTCCATCGATGGAATTAATTTTCTGCCAATCCTCATCTGAGACAACATGCAATTTCATTCCATAAACATTCTGTTTCTGGCTTACTTTCTCTAGCGCTACCTCATTAATGTCTGCGGCAATAACGATAAGATCATTGTTAGTGTCAAAAATAGCCCGCCTGCGGTCATAACGCCACTTTTTGCAACTCCAACCATTAAAGCAAGTCCTACTAATACCCACCACGCAAAATGGATTTTTCTTGTTGTGATTCATGATGTCCGCCTCGTTTTCTATGATGAAATAACCTACATTTGCTCCATGCCGGACATTCGCCCAGTCATTCTTAACAATTGTGATATTTCCTATAGACTTATCATAGTTGTCCTCTATACAAATCTCATTCCTCAGACGGAGAAAGTATCCATCTGGAGCCAGTTATCTAAATTTAGATACTCAAATAAAATAAATTTAACAATGGAATCACTCTTTTAAATCGTACGGGAGAGGATGGTTATAAGGTGGAGAAAATTATAGAAGTACGGGGGATTAGCAAGGTCTACGAGAAAAGAAAGACGAAAGAGAAAATACATGCCGTTCGTGATGTTTCTTTTCATGTGAATCGTGGAGAGGTGCTCGGTTTACTAGGTCCCAACGGTGCTGGGAAAACATCAACGATAAAGATGCTCTGTGGTTTGTTAGAATCGGATGGGGGTTCTATATCCATTAATGGCTTAGATATTTGCAAGAAGAGACTTAAAGCGCTAGAGCATATCAGTGCTGTATTAGAAGGGAACCGGAATTTATATTGGCGTCTTACGGTTCGGGAAAATTTAGAATATTTTGCAGGTAACCGGGGGTACTCTCGGAAGCAAATTGCCGATCAGACAGATAAATTATTAGAGCAATTCAACCTTAAAGAAAAAGAGAATGAGCTGGTTAATGGATTATCTCGTGGGATGCAGCAAAAGCTGGCAATTGCTGTGGCATTATTAGCTAATACGGATGTCATCTTGCTGGATGAGCCAACGCTCGGTTTGGATGTTGAGGTTAGTTATGAATTGCGAAATATTCTAAAAACGATAGTAAGGGAAGAGAAACGTACGATCATTATTAGCTCACATGATATGCCCGTCGTTCAGGAGCTGTGTGACCGTGCCATTATCATTAACAAAGGTGAAGTTGTGATTGACGACAGGGTGGAGAATTTACTTAAGTTATTTGAAACAAGGGCATATTCCATTAAATTAGGTGAGCAATTAAGCCCTGAACAGGAGAACAAACTGTTGAGTATATTCCCTTTAAGTACTTATAAAGCAAGCTCTCATGAAACGATCGTGGAAGTGAATTTAGAGCATGGTCAGGATATCTACGAGCTGTTCGATCTTCTGAAAGAGGAAGGAACGATGGTGGAAAGTATCGATCGTATAACCATTGATTTTGAACAAGTGTTTATTCAGATTGTGAAGGGAGGTAAGACTCATGAAATGGCTCCATTTATTTAATGCTAATTTTCGTAAGGAATATATTGAGTTGAAACGATATTTACCGAACACGATTGCATTAGTAGTCACTTTTTATATTATATTTCTGGCTGCATTTTTTGGAATTATGTTCATAGGAGATCCAGCCAGCTTTGATACGAATGTTCAATATTCAATTGTAAGTGTGGTCTTTTGGAGCTTAACGATGATGACGATGAACTTTATTGGTTATTCGGTAATCACAGAAGCGACGCGTGGAACGTTAGAGCAGTTATATATGTCTCCCATGGGTGTGTGGAAAATTATGCTCACGCGGATCGTCAGTCAATTGGGCTTACAGTCCGTCATTATGATTCTCTTGCTGTTTGGTGCGATGCTAACCTCGGGACAATGGTTGAGTCTTAATCCCATGACAACGATCCCAATCATTATAGTTACTATGATAAGCATGGTAGGCGTTAGTTTTATGATTGCTGGTTTGGCTATTATTGTGAAACAAATTCAAGCATTTCTACAGATTTTCCAATTTGTCTTGATGGGACTTGTATTTGTTCCGATCACTGTAGCTCCGTTTTTAGCTTTTGCCCCATTCGTTAAAGGCGTGAATATGGTAAGAACGGTGATGCTGGAGAATCTAACGTTAACGGATCTATCTTTATCTGACTATGGCGTATTAATATTAAATTCGCTGGTTTATTTGATTCTAGGGCTCGTTGTGTTTGATCGCTGTGAGAAAATAGCCATGAAGAAGGGGCTTCTGGGGCAATACTAGCGCACACAATCGTTTATTTATTAGGTATAGCTAATACTTATAACCTGCCATAACTCATTGGTGTAACGGTATAGGCAATCGGATATGCTATATTAATTTTAATAATTTGTTCACGAGGAGATTAATATATGAGCACTCAAACCGAACCTAAAAAGCGAACCGTTACTCCATTTCGATATGATATTGTTGGCAGCTTCCTGCGCCCTCAGGCGTTGAAAGAGGCTAGATTGAAATTCAAAAACAGCGAAATTACTGCCGAGCAGTTGAAGGAAGTAGAGAACGACGAGATTGTGAAGCTCGTGCAAAAACAAAAAGAGGTTGGTCTTCAAGCTGTAACCGACGGCGAATTCCGCCGCTCTTGGTGGCATCTCGACTTCTTCTGGGGTTTTGATGGTGTAGAGCGGACCATTATTGATCAAGGCTACCAATTTAATGGCGCAGAATCCAGACCAGAAACCGCACGACTGACCGGAAAAATAAGCTACAGCAGCCACCCTTTTGTAGCGCATTATGAATTCTTAAAAGGCGCTGCTGGTGAGGATGTTGTTGCGCGTCAATCGATTCCTGCAGCAGCGCAATTCCTGTTTGAGCTGGATCGGGTAGAAAATAAGGAAAGCACGAATGAATTATACCCGAATCGTGAAGAGCTAATTTCGGATATTGCCAAAGCATACAAAGCGTCAATTCTTGCCTTTTATGCAGCGGGCTGCCGCAGCATTCAAATCGACGATTGCACGTGGGGAGCGCTGTGCGACGAACAGTTTATAGCATTTATGAATCAGGTTGGTGTGAATGTAGCTGAATATGCGAACGAGCTTGCGAAGTTGAATGAAGAAGTGGTGTCTGGTCTGCCGGAAGATCTCGTTGTAACGACACATGTATGCCGAGGCAATTATGTTTCTACTTATGCTGGAGTAGGCGGAGGTTATGAACCTATCGCGCAAACACTTCTGAACATCAATAACTACTCAGGTTACTATCTGGAGTTTGATACTGAACGTGCTGGTGACTTCAAACCATTACGCTTCCTAAAAGACAATCAGCAGGTCGTGCTTGGCCTGTTCTCTTCCAAATTTGGTGAGCTGGAGAGTAAGGGAGATATTCTAAAGCGTATTGAGGAAGCGAAGCAATATGTCGATCTAAACCGGATTTGCCTGAGTCCGCAATGTGGCTTTGCTTCCACTGAAGAAGGTAACCACCTTACAGAAGAGCAGCAATGGCGCAAGCTTGCTTATATTAAAGAGATTGCTGAAGAGATCTGGAATTAACTCTAATTAAAAAGTAGACAGAGACAATACACCTTTAACCATTCGGATGTTCATCCGTACGGTTAAAGGTGTATTTTGATATAGAGTGGGTACATGGATTTACTTGGCGTGCTGTCACTATACCAGTGGATTGTGAGTAATTAGGGAAAAGCTCCCTAATAAAAGCCGATAATTGCTTTAAATGAATGCAATCAGGGAATTCCTCCCTAAAAAACAGAGTGAAATCAAGATTTACCGTCAAATCAGTCGAATTTCAGGGAGGAATTCCCTAATTATTAGTCTGATGACCAGAATCCTCTGATAATAAGGGAGAAATTCCCTAATCTATCAATGCCTTGATATGAAAGAGGGCACCGCAAAGTAAAAAAAGGGAAGTCTCGTAGAGGAGACTCCCTTTTTGTACTCATCCTATTTTGTATAGTTATCGAAATAACCTTGGATATAAATCATCGGTGTTCCTTTATCGCCACTACCAGAAGTCAAATCAGATAATGAACCAATCAGGTCCGTTAATCTACGAGGAGTAGTCCCTTGTGCTTCCATCGCACCAACCAGGTCATCATTTTTATTCTGGATGTATTTAGAAATGGCTTGTTTCAGCTCTTCACCACGAAGATGAGAGAAGTTGTTATCGGCCAAATATTTCAATTTCACTTCATTTGGTGTTCCATCAAGTCCGGCAGTGTAAGCAGGGGATACAACTGGATCTGCCAGTTCCCATATTTTACCGACTGGATCTTTGAATGCACCATCGCCATAAACCATAACTTCTACAGTTTTACCTGTAATTTCTTTGATTTTTGCTTGGATACCATCTACGATAGGTTGGCAGTTGTTTGGAAATAGTTTTACGCTTTCTTCTGTTGCTTTATTGGATCCAAGCAGACCATAAGCTTCGTTAAAGCCACTGCCATCAATGGATTGTGTAAGAATATCATCCAAGCCAAATACTTTTTCAGCACCGTTGTTTGTGAGAATGCGTTTGGTTCTGAAGCGAGTGTGAATATCACAAGTTAATACATTTTTTGTATAGTTTAAAATGGTTTTTGGGTTGTTGGAGAAGATGACTTCGCAAGCCACACCTTCAGCTTCAATCAAACCTTTATAATATTCGATATAGTCAACACCTGTGAATGGGTGCTTAATATAGCCGAAAAACTCACGGAATTGAGCCTCTGTTAACACATCCGTCCATGGATTAACGCCCTTAGCATCTAATTCGTCGATGTCTACAAGATGGTTGCCCACTTCATCAGATGGATAGCTTAGCATTAAGACTACTTTTTTTGCTCCTTTGGCAATTCCACGCAAGCAGTTTGCAAATCGGTTACGGCTAAGGATAGGGAAAATAACACCCACAGTTTCTTCACCGAATTTTGCCTTTATATCAGCAGCAATATTATCAATTGTCGCATAGTTTCCTTGTGCCCGAGCCACAATGGATTCCGTTACGGTTACAATATCACGATCCTCGATCGAGAAACCTTCGACTGTTGCTGCATTCAATACCGTCTGAACTACGATTTCTTCAATGTTATCCCCATTGTTAATGATAGGCCCGCGGAGTCCACGTACCACTGTTCCAACTACTCTTTCCAATATGATCTCTCCTCTTATAAGGGTATACTCTATATATAAATAATGGTTATAAACCCTATATTACTATACCCTTTTAGAGCGATATAAGTAAAATTAATGTTTATAATATCTAATATAAAAATGATTTATAGATATAGAAGCTTTTAGAGGTTTTTTACATTGCCGTTAGAGATAGAAAATCAATTTCTCGGGGAGGGAGAGCCGTATGAACAAAATGGACCGTCTGTTAGCTATAGTGCTTGAATTGCAGCGTAATAAAGTGTTGCGAGCGGAGGATTTGGCGGCTACGTTTGAAACGAGCGTGAGAACTATTTATCGGGATATTCAGGCACTTAGTGAAGCGGGCGTATCCATAATAGGAGCGCCAGGGCAAGGCTACTCCTTGATTGAGGGCTATTTCCTGCCACCCGTTAGTTTCACGCTAGACGAAGCAGTGACATTGCTTATCGGGACTGACTTTATCGAGCAGTGGTTTGATGCCCACTATGGCAATAAGGCTAGAAGTTCTAAAGCGAAAATAGAAGCTATCCTGCCAGAAGCCATCCGCACTGAAGCATCACAGATCCGCAAAAGTTTTCGTTTATTTGCATCCGCAGCAGATATAGCACCAATACAAGAAAAGGCATGTCTGGAAGCTATTCGTCGAGCGATATTGGAGGAAAGGAAAATAAGATTTCGTTATTCCAAAAGAATCGCCGAAGCCGATGGGAACCGTCAAAGTATTCGTACGGTTGCTCCTTACGGACTTGTGCTTCATCAAGGATCATGGGTACTCGTCGCCTGGTGTGAATTGCGTCAAGACATCCGTCATTTCCGGTTATCCCGAATGAGGGAGCTTATTGAACTGGAAGATAAATTTATACGGCCAGCGGATTTTCAATTGGAGGTATACCAACCTCCTGATGATCGCAACGTTCATGTGGTTATCTTAGTCCATTCTGACATAGCTGATAAGGTAAGGGAATCGAACAATTTTTATATGGAAACTATAGAGGATCATGCGGAAGGCTTACGGGTTACTTTTCGGGTTCGAGAGCCAGCGGAATTGCTGCAATGGGTGCTGGGCTGGGGAGGTGGCATGGTTGTGCTAGAGCCGGAATCTTTTCGCCATCAAGTTAGAAACGAACTAGAAATAATGTTAAAACGCTACTGACATAACGCTGTCAGTAGCGTTTTTATATACTTGGATAATCAATGACTACAGGAGCTGATATATAATGATTACAACAAAAGAAGCCTTACAACGTTTTGAAGAAACTGCGACATACTATATTCAAGAAGTAGAGCGATTCAATCTGGAGCAGCTGATGCAAAAGCCGAGTGAAAACGAGTGGTCCATCGGACAGATGGTTCAACATCTCATTAACTCGGCACTGTATATGCAGCTTCGTAATATTGATCAATGTCTAGTGCCCAACCAAGATCCCTTGGTATCTCATGTGGGGAAAACCGAGGATGGTGCGGCTATATTTGCACAAGGCAGTTTTCCGCCCATTCGTATTCAGGTTCCGCCTTCCGCCCAATATACGCCGGAGCAGCCGGAGAGCAAGGAACAATTAATTCAAGGGTTACATTCAGTCATCCAAAGAATGAGAGAGATCGAACCGTCTCTTGAAAAAGCGTCCAAACAAAATACCGTATCTCACCCGCGATTTGGTGGACTATCCGCGGAGGAATGGTTCCTGCTTATTGAGATGCACTATCGTCATCATCTTCTGCAGCTGGAGCGATTAAACAATGAATTGTTTCGGAAAGTGTTGTAATACCAAAAAAGAGGCCGTTGCTGATCTACAGCAACGGCCTTTCGTCGTAAAAGAAAGGATCTTAATTTCCTGAGCCAAGCGTCGCTTGAACATAATCTTTATATTCACTCGGATTAACTCCAAAATGCTTCTTGAAAAGTCTGGTGAAATAAAATTGATCATGTATACCGATTTGCGTAGAAATCTCTTTGACATAAGGGTTGCCCTTTAGAATTAACTCTGCGGCTTTCTCCATTTTTACGGTGTTAATGTAATGAATGATACTTTGGCCGACTTCTTCTTTAAAGATTCTGGATAGATAGTTCTCACTTAAGTTGACCTGCTTGGCAATCAGAGATAAGGTCAGCTTTTTCTGATAATTTGCATTGATATAATCAATTGTTTGTTTAACATCCCTATTATGGGTAGTCACAATCTGTTGTTTTTGATGTGAGAATAATTGAAATAAAAGCTCCATTTGCGTTAGAATCTCAGCACTTCGTTTACTGTTTGCAATATTCTCAATAGTTGTTTTCAAAAGCTTTGGATCTTCAACGATAATGTGAGCATCGCATAATGGAAGATAGTGCAGACAATTGACGATGAATGTTTTGGCTTCAGCCGGCTTTATTTGTTTCGATCTGCAGGTCTCAAGGAAATTTTGAGTGGCTTGATTAACGGCTTCAACGCCCGAACGTTTCCAGGCCTGTATTAAATTCGTAGAGAACTCATGAACGTTTTCGAAATCGAGCGTATCATTTAAATGGACAATCTCGGGATCAATAATCGTTATTTCGTTGTAAAATTGGATTTCCAAGGATTCTTTACATCGCTCTAGCATTACTTTCGCCTCAGCGTATCCTCTAATGGGCTGGGAATAAACAATGGTAGGGGTAATGGAAATATACATTTTGATCAACTGAATGACTCTATGGATAAAGTCGGTACGGATAATTTGCTGATTGTCCAAGGTATCAGTGGAGATTAGCAGCAACAATGCATTCGATTCAAGCTGAATAATTTCGAATTGATCTACGGTTTCCAGGATATCTAAGATGATGTTTTCAATGAAGGATACCGATAGCTGGTTTTTACGTGCGCTAGGGCTGGCGCTATTTTGCTCAAAGGTGATGTAGAACAAGTAGCAGCTATTTTCACTAAAAGCGAGTGTTATAGAATTTTGCTGCTCAAGCTGATTCATATCATAATATGGGTCGGTAAAATAATCTTTTAAAATCGCATTCTTCACACTCTTTAAATTGTGTTGCAATAGCTGAGATTGTGTCTCTAGCTGCTGCTTGGACTGAAGCTGTTCTTGGATTAGCTGCGTGGATTTCTCCAGCAACTGGATGAGGTCCGCAGTCTTCATACTAATCTTAAGCATATAATCTACAGCGCCAAGAACTAAAGCTTCACGAACCAACTCATACTCCCCGTGGTTACTTGCCACCAGGATTTTTCCGGCAAACCCTCTGTTATTGAGTTCTTTTATCAGCTGCAAACCATCCATATTAGGCATTTTGAGATCTGTAATGATGATATGGGGATTAAACTTCTCAACAAGGGTTAAAGCTTCAACTCCGTCAGAGGCTGTAGCACAGATCATATATCCAAGCTCTTCCCATGGAATCATGGTTCTGAGCGCGACTTTTACAATGGGTTCATCATCCACCAGCATTACATTATACATTGGATACACTAGTATCACCCCTTATCTTCTTCGTAGGTTTGTTTGGGGATAATCAGGCGGCAACAGGTTCCTTGACCCACCAAGCTTGTGATGAATAGTCCGTAGCTCTCACCATATTGAAGCTTAATGCGATCGGCTACATTAGAAATTCCGATACCGGACAGCGTATCAGCCTTTTCCGATTTTTTCGTGTCAAAGCCTTTTCCGTTATCAATGATTTCTATAACAAGTGTATATTCATTTTTTGCGTAAGCCTTAATGCGGATAAGAACTTTTCCTCCAATATCCGTAACCCCATGGATGATAGCGTTCTCAGCGATCGGCTGCAGAATAAGTTTAGGGATCAGACTATGTAATACCGATTCATCTAGATCATATTCAACGTCAAATCGATCAGCATAACGTATTTTTTGAATAGCAAAGTAATTGTCCAGATTATTAAGTTCTTGTTTGATGGTTATTTCCTCATCTTGATCGATGATGGTACTGCGCAGTAATTCTGCGAGAGAGGAGATGCCATCACTTAGCACCGGAACCTGGTTAATCATTGCGAGCCATCGCAAGGAATTTAGAGTGTTGAATAAAAAATGAGGGTTAATCTGTGATTGTAGCATTTGTAATTCAAGCGAACGCTGCCTCTTTTGATCTTTCTGCTGATCCTCTATCAGTTGCTCAATCCGGCTGACCATGCTATTAATCCTATTAGCCAGAACACCCATCTCATCGTTGCTGTGATCTTCTATACGATTGGATAAATTGCCATAAAAAATTTGATTACAGAAGACAATAATTTGTTTGATAGGCTTTAGGATACTTTTATACAAGACGATGATAATTAGGATACAAAGGATTACAATGATGCTGACGACGATAAGGAGTCCAGTGGTGATTTTACTTGTCTCAGAATTAATATAAGAGAAAGGAACCGTAGAAATCATGTACCAGCCTAATTGATTATTATTGATATAGGAGATCTGATGCATTTTGCCATTGACTAAGCCTTGAAAGGAATGGTTCTTCTGAGCCTCTTGTTCCTTGATTTGCTTAAACAGTTGACCTTTATCATACGCTTCTCCAAGTGTTGTACCCTTTAGGTTGGAGGACATCACTATTCCTTCTCTATTCATGATAAGCAGATTAGAACCTGTTCCTAAGTCCACACTGGAAAGAATGACTTTTGAGAATAACTCCCCGCCGATAAAAACAAACACATAACCTAATGGAACGCCAATGTCTTCTTGATCAAAAATTTTACGCCCCAGGACAATCGTATGGGAAGCACGATAGCTTTTTACATAATTAAGACTGTCATAAGGGGCATTCAGATCTACCTGTTTCATGATTTCCCCATACTTTGGATTGGGAATGCCGTCATAGCCTAATTCATAAATAGGTTCGTTCTTGGAATCTATGATCCGAACGTTCTGAACATATCCCGGATAAATGGTTCTGTACACATTATCCATAGCGTGGTTAATAGTAGCATTGCTAGGAGCGGGTTCATTAGGTGCTGCCGTTAAACGCTCCTGAATAATAGGATTGGTAGAAACAGATCCGGCAAGATATTGATAGTTATTAAGCTCGCTTAACATCGTTCGATTGAGCAGTGTCAAAGCCTGAAAGGTAGATTTGCTTAATTTATTGTTAATGGATTTGGAGTAGATAGTATAGGAATAGAAACCTATAAAGATGATTGGAATCACGGAAACGATTAAGAAGATAACGGTTAAGCGATTTTGAATTTTAATTTTTCTTATGATTTGTGGGGGACTAGGAAAATACCGCTTCCCTTTGTTATGACTCAGGTGGATGACCTCCCATTCGATATCCTTTACTTACAAGTTAACATAAAAAGAAGAATGGAATATATATGCATGGGCGAAAAGCAAGAATAATCTATGGAATCGTTAGTATTATCCATTCCTT
This sequence comes from Paenibacillus sp. FSL R5-0475, assembly GCF_038004585.1. Lineage (NCBI taxonomy): Bacteria > Bacillati > Bacillota > Bacilli > Caryophanales > Paenibacillaceae > Paenibacillus > Paenibacillus sp. FSL R5-0475. The sequence continues at coordinate 3,697,562 of NZ_JBBORK010000001.1, read as the reverse complement.
TAACCGCTAAGTTTACAAGTCATGTGATTCTGATGAATAAGCATATCTGAAACCTGAATGAGAGATGGATAAAATAATACATAGGTACGTTTGTATTGTAAATGTAAATAAAACGTAAACACTTCTATACTTAAGTTATCAGATAAAGCGTTTTCAATATTTAATCTGTGGTTGGGTCATTAGCAAGAACATCTTAAGGAGGGCGTTTATGAGAAAGACAATGAGTACGTTATTAGCAGTTACGCTGCTGGGTGTGGGGTTGATTGGTTGTGGGAATAGCACGAATACACCAGCTGCCTCAAAGGATTCGAATTCTACAAAAGCTACGAGTACAGCGGAAGCGACAAGTACAACGAACGCCGAGAATACTTCTAAAGAGGATGCTAAGAAGGATTTTGATAACAAGGAACTGAGTATTGCTGTATTCCAAGGTGGATATGGCGCCGATTATTGGAATGAAATTGTCAGTAAATTCGAGAGTACTTATCCAGGGGTAAAAGTGAATATGACGATCAACCCTAAGGTTGGTGAAGTGATCAGACCACAGATTGTTGCCGGTAATCCTCCTGACTTCCTATCTGTTACGGATACAGAGCAAAGTGGGATTATGCTTTCCCTGATTAAAGAAAAAGGACTTCTAGACATCACTGATGTATTCGAAAGCAAGGCCTTAGATAAAGATGAGACGCTAAAGGATATGATTCTTCCAGGAATGCTGGACAGCACAAGATTTCAGCCGTATCAAGACGGGAAGATCTATCTGGCACCTTTTAACGCTGGACCGATGGGCTTGATTTACAACAAAACTTTGTTCGCAGAAAAAGGCTGGAGTGTTCCTGAGACTTGGGACGAGTTCTTTGCATTAGGCGATGAGCTGAAAAAAGAAGAGAACTTCTTGGTCAATGCAGATGGAACGAAAACGAAAAGAGCGTTGTTCACTTACCAAGGTATCTATCCAGACTATTTGGAAGAAATTCTGTATCCTGCGATTGCTAGTGCGGGCGGTAAAGAAACGTTAGATAAAGTCTTTGCTTATGAGGAAGGTTCATTTAAGAACGACACGATCAAAAAAGTATTGGATATATTCTACAAAATATCTAAAGACGGATATCTGATGGATGGCACAGTTGCCTTGAACCATACCCAATCGCAGACTGATATGATGATGGGGAAAGCGTTGTTTATTGTAAACGGCAACTGGATGGAAAATGAAATGAAGGATTCACCTAGAGAAAATGGCTTTGAATTTGGGATGACAACCGTCCCTGTATTTAATAAAGGAGATCAGAAGTATGTGCTTTCCAGCTATGAGCAATTCTCCATTCCAGCAAAAGCTAAAAATCCAGAGCTGGCTAAAGAATTCTTAAAGTTCCTGTATACGGATGAGTCCGTTAAATTATTCGCGGAAAAAGCTAATGGTGCGTACGCACTTAATGGTGCGAAGGAGCTGTCGAAGCCATACTTGACCAAAGGTGTATATGACATGTTTGAGGCTTACAATGGTTCCATTTCAATTCTGCAAGGCTGGCAATCCTTACCGAAGGGCTCCAAAGTTAGTGTAGTCACTGAAATGTTCAAGAATACGATGACGCCAGTCATGACAGGTCAAATGACCACTGACCAATGGATGGATAATGTTGAAAAAGCTTTTGCACAGATTCGTAAAGAGAAAGCAGCTAGTAAATAATTTATAGCATCTCATGCCAATGCATCCTGTTAAGAATGGATAAGGACATCTATGAACAGGATGCATTTTGCATGAAGAGGAGTGAGAAAGATGTCTGAGATGCAACTAACGGAAGTAGCTCCTAGAAACAGAAAAATAAAGACTAAGTCAACGAAAACTAAAAATCCGAAGCTATTCATAGCCGTATGTACCATTCCTGCGCTCCTGTTGACTCTTGTATTTATGATCATTCCAACCTTTCGGGCATTCTTTATGTCTTTTACGGATGCAACCGGGATGAGTGATGAGAACAAGTTTATCTTTCTGGATAACTATAAATATATGTTCCAAGATGAGATGTTCCTCAAAGCGCTTAGTAATACGTTCAAGCTGATGCTGGTCGTGCCGGTGGTTACCTTAGCCTTTGGCTTAGTGCTTGCTTTTCTATTGACGCAGACGAAGCTGAAAGAGAGAGGCTTTTACCGGACGGTATTCTTTTTCCCCAGCATTATCTCTTTGACGGTAGTCGGGATCATATGGTCCTTTGTGTTTCATCCGAACATGGGGATCTTGAACAATATTCTCTCAAGTATTGGGCTGGATCAACTGACTATGACTTGGCTTGGGGATAGCCGAACTGCATTATGGTGCGTTGCGGTCACTCTGATCTGGCAGGCGGTTGGTTACTATATGGTGATGTATATCGCTGCAATAGATGGGATTTCTGCGGATGTATTCGAGTCGGCGACCATTGATGGTGCAGGATATTTCCGGAAGCTTGTCAGCATTACGATCCCACTGTTAAAAGAAATCATTGGAATAACCTTCGTGCTGTCCTTGGCGGGTACGATCAATTTAAGCTTTATAGTCGTAACAATCATGACCGGCGGTGGGCCGGCCGGTGGTACTACTGTATTACTCCATTACATGTACACTCAAGGGTTCCAAAATGCGAACTTTGGTTATGCCATGGCTATCGCGATTTTTACGCTTGCGTTTGCCTTTGTCCTTTCTTTTCTGTCTAGACTACTTACAAATCGAGCAGAAGGGTAGGGGAGAAGGGTGAATAGTAATCAACAGAGTCTTATAAAAATGAACATTATCAATTGGATCACTCGGCTGTTTCTGATTGTAGCTACTATTGTTTTGTTATATCCGTTTGTATGGAATCTTTTAGCCTCATTTAAGAGCAATACGGAATTTCTAACCGATCCTTTCTCCTTTCCACAAGCCTTACACTTGGATAACTATGTACGTGCTTTTCAGAAATCTAAGATGGGAAGTTATTTCCTGAATTCTATCTTTCTAGTGGTACTTTCCACTGCGATTCTAGTTATTTTTGTGGTCCCTATAGCTTATGTATTAACGAGATTTAAGTTTTGGGGTTCTAAAATGATTCTTAATATTTATATGGCCTGTATCTTTCTCCAAGCTTCTTATATCATGGTTCCTTTATTTATTCAGGTGAATTCTTTCGGGATGCTGGATAATCGCGGGATGCTCGGTCTGATCTATGCTGTCCTTCAATTTCCTTTTGCGATCTTTGTGTTAAGCGGATTTCTGCGATCTGTCCCTAGAGATTATGAAGAGGCCGCCAAGATTGACGGTTGCGGGAATACAGGGGTACTCGTCAGAATCATTGCGCCACTAGCTAAGCCGGGAATTGTAACGGTCTGTATGCTGGCAGCGATGGGCTTTTGGAATGAGTATCCACTGGCATTAGTTCTAATTCAATCGGATAGCAAAAAAACATTACCGGTGGGATTAGCCAATCTGTTTGAGGTTCAAAGGTATGCTACAGATTGGAGCGCACTATTTGCCGCATTGATCTTGGTACTCATTCCAACGATTCTCCTATATGTGGTAGGACAAAAACAATTGCTCCAAGGAATAAGCGCTGGTGGAATTAAGGGCTGAACTACAAAGTTATGGAGGGAATTTGTGTGGACAAAGGAAGATTTACACTACCTGGTGAAACAGGAATGGAAGAGGTCATAGCCGATCTTGTAGAGAGATGGGGTGTAGATGCTGTACGTGACAGTGATGGCACGAGTCTATCGCAGGACATTCTTGATATGGGTCTGCAAATCTATTCAACGCTTTGTCTGGTACGTGAGGACAACGAGTGGGCAAAGCAGCATCCACAGTATAGACAGCAGATTTATCTGATGTCTGCACCATTGATTGTGACATCGAAGGTGAAGACCATCGATATTATGGCAGATTTTTTTGCAGATCAATTTGTTCCTAATACAGATGTGGATATTAAAAAGTATTGGCAGGTTGTAAACCGGACCACAGGAGAAATAGTACCTTCGGCACATTGGAGTTATGCAGAGGGGATCGTCACGCTTGAGCAGGCGGAACAGTTTCACAAATATACCGTCAGTTTCTTGGCCTATCAGATTTGGGAACCGGTCTCTATGTACAATCACATCACGAATAACTGGACGGAAGAGCATCGCTTACCACTGGATGTTCGTTATCCCGAGGCGCAAGAGCATGTATTGGAGGTGCTGAAAGATTGGCTAGCAAAGCATCCGAAGACTGATATCGTTCGTTTTACTACCTTCTTTTATAATTTCGACTTGATTTTTAATAAGGAAGGTAAGGAGAAGCAAGTTAATTGGTTTGGCTATCTAAGCTGCGTAAGTCCATTAGCATTAGATCAGTTTGAACAAGCTTATGGATATCGTCTGACTGCGGAAGATTTTGTGGATCAAGGACGATATAATACACCGTTTATGAATCCGACGCCAAGGTATTTGGACTGGATGGAATTTAATCAGAAATTCATTGCAGGTTATGCCAAACAATGTGTTGATATGGTGCATGATTTCGGTAAGAAAGCCATTATGTTCTTTGGGGATCACTGGGCAGGGACAGAGCCTTATGGTAAATATTTTTCCGAGATTGGGCTAGATGCAGTGGTCGGGGCTGCCGGAGATGGGGTTACGACCCGTATGATCGCGGATATTCCTATTAAGGATACCGAAGCCCGGTTCTACCCTTACTTCTTCCCAGATGTATTCTTTGAAGGTGGAGATCCTGTTGGAGAGTCCATGCCGATCTGGATAAAATGTCGCCGGGCACTTATGCGTAAATCGGTTGGAAGAATGGGGTATGGTGGATATCTAAGTCTGGCGTACCAATTCCCTAATTTTATTGATCATGTGACGGAGATTGCGACTCAGTTTAAAGGAATTCATGCAAATGCTGAAGGGACTCAGCCGTATAAGGCATCGTTTAAAGTGGCGATTCTTAATACTTGGGGCTACATTCGCAGCTGGCAGACGCACCAAGTGGCTCACTCTTTATGGAATCAAAGATGTTATTCCTACATAGGGGCACTGGAGTCACTCGCAGGATTGCCTTTCGACATTGAATTTATAAGCTTTGATGATATTAGACAACACGGGATTGATCCTAGTATCGGTGTGATCATTAACGCGGGTGATGTTCATACTTCTTGGAGTGGCGGAGATCATTGGAGCGATCCGAAAGTGGTATCTAGCATTCGTGAATGGGTGCATCAAGGCGGCGGCTTTATTGGAATTGGTGATCCAACGGCATATGAGCATCAAGGGGTTCTCTTTCAACTAGCAGATATTTTAGGTGTTCAAAAGGAAATGGGTTTTACAGCAAGCATTAATAAGCCTAAGGTAACGCCAGTAAAGGAGCATTTCATTACGGAAGATCTGGAAGGCGACATTGATTATGGTGAAGGGATGACCATGATTTATCAAGCGGAGATTGGAGCACAAGTCTTGGATGTGCACGACAATAGCTGCAATCTTGCCGTGAATTCATTTGGGCAGGGTCGAGGCGTTTATATTGCAGGGCTGCCGTATAGTATCCAGAATACTAGATTACTGAGCCGGGCGATCTTTTGGGCTGCACATCAAGAGGAACAATTGTATTCTTGGTTCTCATTGAATCCGAATGTAGAGTGTCATGCTTACCCTGAGACTGGCCGCTATTGTGCTGTAAATAACACAGCGGAGACCCAAAAGACGACGATCCTGATGGAGAACGATTTGAGAATAGAGCTGGAATTGAACGGAATGGAAAGTGTGTGGCTGGATATGAATATGTAACTTCACTTTAAGACATACATTTAAGGAGTCAGTCGTAACTACGGAGAATATTTGGACTTGCGGCCGCTGTTGTCTCAAACTTTCCTGAATTGTACCGCTTCGATAGAGTAATTGGGGAATTTCTCCCTGAAATTCCGGGATTTTTGGTCATTAGATTAATAATCAGGGAAAACCTCCCTAAAGTTTTGCTGATTCGATAGCAATTAAAGGAATCCCCCTTATTATTAGGGAGGAATTCCCTGATTTCGTTCGTTTAGAGCGAATTTTGATTATTTTCAGGGAGTTTTTCCCTAATTAGTTTTAGAGCCGCCCCCTTCTTCGATTTTTCAGGGAAGGGGGCTTTTGCTTTTTAATCATAAGCATGAATCCATCAACCGCAATGTTTTTGGCGAGTTCTTCTTACTTGGATTGAGATGTTCTGGGGTTTCCGTATCTAGAGAATCCGAGACAACTTGCGATACGCCCGCGGAGAAATCCCCTCATTCGCCGTGAACACCCTGCTGAAATAATGGATATCGGGATAGCCAACCTGATCGCCCACCCTCTCAATTGGCCAATCCGTTTCTCGCAGCAGCTTACGCGCTTCCCTATGCCGGATCGAGCGGAGGTATTCTCCGGGGGGCATACCTGCGACCTCACGAAAGAGCTTGGCAAAGTGGTCCTCATGCATATTCATGGATGTGGCCATGGATTTATTGGTCCAGCGTTCTGCTAACCGCTCTTCTATCTCGTTTATTAATGCCCTGATCCGCTCGGTGTGAACTGATGACTTAGCTGCATCTCGGGAGCTTTGCGTTCGAAGCAGCGAAGTCAGAATACCAAGTAGTAGCCCTCGACAGACCCACTCATAGCCGGCAGGCCGCATAGTGAATTCATGAACGAGCTGTTCCATGGCATGAACACATTCGGGTGGCGGGGAGTAGATCGGTTCTTGTGACAATGGCATGAAGGGGACAGTTACGGCTTCAAAGGCGAATTTATCGTGTATGACTTCATCCTCATTAACTACCATATCTTCATCATGTGTAATAATTGATTCCCCAAAGAAATCAAAATGGATTCCAATAAGCTTAGTATCTGAATCTGACAGGATAATATTCTGATGATATACCCCAGATGAGAGGAAAATTAGCTGCCCAGCGTTCAGTATATATTCTTCCGTATCCATCTTTGTTAATAATTTGCCCTGGCGAACATATAGTAGCTCGAAGTCATATAGCCTTCTTCTTTGGAAGGTGCAAGGTGGAAGTGTCTGCAATTGTGCATAGTGAATTCCGGGTGCCCAATCACGAGAGGGTACCTGCTTTCTCAGTGGGTAAGAGGGATCTTTGTCAGACATGTCACTGCCTCCTGAATCTTTAATAGAATAGACCGGAATAATGCAAAAAGTCTCTTCTTCGCCTAAATAAATCGAATTTTAAATCTAGTATAATATAAATAATTAAAGGATACAAAGTGCATCTAAGCCTAGGGAGTGGAAAACGGAAAAGAACAAATAGGAGGAGGATTCAAATGAAAAAGGGAATAAACATCTGGTCGTTTCGCGAAGGAACTGAAATTAAAGAATGCGTACGTCTAGCCAAAGCGGCTGGATTTGAGGGGATCGAGCTGTCATTAAATGAGTCAGGTGAACTTGGCCTGCAAACCACTGAGAAAGAAGCGCGTATCCTTCGTGATTCTATTAATGAAACGGGTCTGGAGATCGCGGGGCTGGCAACAGGTCTATATTGGTCTTATGCGATGACTAGTGAATCTGAAGCGAATCGAACCAAGGCAATCGACGTATGCAAAAAGCAACTGGAGCTGGCGGCTGCGCTAGGTGTAGATACAATTCTTGTCATCCCTGGCGCTGTTGGTGTGGATTTCATCGAGGGCTGTGAGGTTGTTGATTATGAAAAAGCTTATGATAGAGCGCTGGAAGCGATTAGTCATTTAGCCAAGGATGCTGAGCAAGCAGGCGTTTCTATTGGTCTTGAAAATGTGTGGAATAAATTCTTGCTGTCTCCGCTTGAATTACGTACTTTTATTGATACGGTCGGTTCCAGTTATGTAGGTTCCTATCTTGATGTTGGAAATATCGTGCATTCCGGTTATCCAGAGCAGTGGATACGGATTCTAGGCCATAGAATTAAAAAAGTGCATTTCAAGGATTACCGTCGGACGGCTGGTGGGCTTCACGGATTTGTTGATCTGCTCGCTGGGGATGTGGATTATCCAGCAGTCATGAAAGCGCTTGAAGACATTGGATACAACAATTATGTTACCGGTGAAATGATACCGTCATACACACATTATACGGAGCAAATTATTTTTAATACTTCTGCAGCTATGGATGCCATTCTCGGACGTACCACTTTCAAAGCTTAAAGTATGGGGGAAGGCGATGCTCAGCCTATAGCAATCATTGAGGCTGAGATACAATCCGCTGGGCTGGAAGGTGCTTGGATAGAGCTTGTTTAATTATTAATCATTTAGCTGGGGAGGCTTCACTATGTTGAAAATAGGTTTGATTGGCTTTGGATTTATGGGCCGGATGCATTTTGATAATTATGTTCGCTTAACGGAAGAGGGGCATCCCATTGCCCTTAAAGCCATCTGTGACTTGCGAATTGAGGAATTGAAAGACGGTAAAGCGGACGGCAATATGAGTACCGCTCGAGAAGTGTATGATTTAACAGCTTACAGTCTCTATGATGATCTGGAGAAAATGATAGCGAATGAGGAACTGGATATGATCGATATCGCAGTTCCTACTTACCTGCATGCTGAAATGGCTTGTTCTTTGCTGGAACGAGGATATCATGTCTTTTGTGAGAAGCCGATGGCTAGAACTTCAGTAGAAGCACAGAAAATGGTAGAAGCAGCGGAGCACAGTGGAAAGAAATTGATGATCGGACAGTGCCTGCGTTTTTGGCCAGGGTATGAATATTTGAAAGAAGTTGTGGAAACTGAGCAATTTGGTAAAGTGACAGAAGGATATTTCTACCGTGGTTCAGGGGCTCCTAAAGATTGGTTTCTGGATGAGAAGCTAAGCGGTGGATGCATTGTGGATATGCATATTCACGATACGGATATGATTAACTATCTGTTCGGCAGACCGGATAAAGTATCGACTTTGGGCCGGAATGTTCTACCGGGAAGTGGGTATGATATTGCTTCTACACACTATTTTTATAAGGATGCAAAGGTGATCAATGCTCAGGTGGACTGGACGCTGGAGGGCGACTTTGGATTCTACATGGGGTACAGGGTTAACTTCGAGCGAGGAAATGTTGTATTTGATGGTAGTGGAGTCAAGGTGAATCCCAATGATGGAGCAGGCTTTACGGTAGAGCTTTCCCCGGATGCGGGCTACTACAGAGAGCTGGTCTATTTCTTGGATGCGATTATTCAAGATAAGCCTATTATCATTTGTACGCCTGAGAGTGCAGCAGAATCTTTGGAAATCATAGAGGCGGAAGTACAGTCAGCAAATGCCGAAGGGGAATGGATTGTACTTAACTAGCAAGATATAGAGGATGCAAAGGCGTGACGAGAGGAAAGATCATTATAGATGATTTCTCCAGTCACGTCTTTTTGGTATGCATTCTCATCTAACCTTTATTGCGCTGGAATTTTGTGTTGTCCCTAGCATAGTGTGATACGGAGCCGTCATATCTTCTAAGGCGTACCTGTACATCGGAGAACTCTTCAACGATTCCTGAGGCAACCTCAGAATACATTCCATCAGGGTCAAGCTGTAGGGCAGTGATATAAGTTTGGGATAAAGCGGCTATGAAAAAATCAATATTTTTATTAAGTGTATGTGGCATGGTATTCCCTCCGGTGATATCTTCAACATGTATGAATATAAATAATCCTAAGGAACTATTTTAACACGATTTGCGGATGAATTTGAGGAGGAATTACTTGATTTCGGTCAAAAATATGCGAAATTTGGTTGTAATTGTATTAAAATCCGAAGATCATCCGAGGGCAGGTAGCGAAGTTGTTTCGCTGTCTGTCTTTTTTTTACTTTCTGGTTTGAAAAGAAACCTGCGGACGGATATGATTTGTGTAGTGAAAGGATGATCGTCAAATGACAGAACAGCTACAAAGAGCCAAGGAGTTATACACACGATTTCTGGGTCATTTTTTAGATATGCATAAGGCAGGTTTGCTTAAGGAGTATAAGAGTTTTGAAATTCCTAGAGAACAAGAGATAGAATGGCTCAATGAAATGGCCTTGGCGTACGCCGAGCAGTTGTCGATCCGAGATTGGGATGCAATTACTGCCCTAGACGCTTTATCGAGAAACTATCAAGACAGCTGGATTGTGGAGAAGGTATCTTCTTTTGCCTCGCGGAATATGATGAGTGCGGATAGTCTGGTTAGATTGATCTACGCAGAGAAACTGGTAGGGATTATTGGTTCTCATAAACAAGTGATCCCAAAAGAACTATTATTTGAGGCCTGTAAAGTTGCTGTGCAAATTCTCGAAAATGTAATCTCACAGCCGCTGGTCATTGACCCTGGACATGAGCTTAAGGAGCTTGGCCTTAAAGATAAGAGAGCTTTGAACAGTCGTGCAGAGCAAAGCTTAGGACAGGTGAAGGTGCTAATTAATTAACCGTTGGAGGGGAAATATGAGATTACTCGTAGCGCAACCTAATCACGAACCACATTTGCAGCATTTGCTCAAAGAAATGAGCAGACAGGATTCTTTTGACGCGGTGTTGTATCCAGAAGGTTATGTAGCAGATGAAGCCAGTGTAAAGACCTTAAGTGAAGTTGCCAAAACATATAAAAAGCTGATCATTACAGGATATAGGAACAGCAATAACAAGGATAGAGCGCTAATGATTCATCCTTCTGGGGACATCATTTTGGAACGAGCCAAATCGCCGATGGATGAACAGCTGTATCGCCCGTCAGTTGCGGAAGCGGATGGTCTCAGTATTGGTTATTTGCTGTGTGTTGAGCTTCTGCAAGGATACGTGGGTTTGGAAGGACAGGCTAAGTCGTTAGATTTCATCGCACATCCGATTGGGGTAGGCATGTTCAGCGAAGAACAATTTGAATTATGGATCGAGGAAGCCACTAGGATTGCTGTGAAATATAACACGATGATTATTGGGACAAGCCATGCTGACGGATCTTACCGAAATTGTGGAATTTCGATTCCCATCTCATATTGGATCGACTCTACCGGACAACCTATTTATATTTCGCGTAATGATACGAGAAGTCGAATGATTAATCTCGATACTAGGCAGGTTAATGTTCTAGATTAGGGAATAGCCGAAGTTGACACACTGTTGTCAAATTGGGTGTGCTACGATTTCATAACAGATTAACTTCTGATGATTTATAGAAGAAAATGAGGGATACAAGGTGGCTGAACCTTTAAAAGCGATGTACAATGAACAATTCCTGCTTGGTTTTGGCGAAAAGATTCGCAGTGTACATAGTGTTTTTGATACTGATGCATTTGTAATTTCGGCTATGGCGGAACCTTGGGATACGCTCGAACTGAAGGCAAGGATGCGGCGGATTACGGAGACACTGGGAAGTCATTTACAGCTTCCTTATGAGGAAGCGCTGGCGATTCTGTTCGCTATTACTGAGGATTGTGTGGGATTTCCATACTTGATCTTTCCAGATTTTGTAGAGGTATTTGGTCAAGGGGCTGAGCATTGGGAGTTGTCTATGCAGGCGCTGGAAAGGTTCACACCGAAATCATCAGCAGAGTTTGCGGTTAGACCGTTTCTCTTGCGTGAACCGGAGCGGATGATGGCGCAAATGCTAGTATGGTCGAAGCACCCCGATGAGCATGTGCGACGATTAGCAAGTGAGGGTTGTCGCCCTCGTCTACCATGGGGACAGGCGCTCCCAATGTTTAAGGTAGATCCAGCCCCTGTGTTACCTGTACTTGAGCAACTGAAGAAGGATTCCTCCTTATATGTGCGCAAAAGCGTGGCTAACAATCTGAACGATATTGCTAAGGATCACCCGGAGGTGGTACTTGAGACAGCTCGCCGCTGGATAGGTATAGATCCCCTCACAGACTGGATTGTGCGGCATGGTTGTCGTTCTTTAATCCGTAAAGCTAATCCGGAGATTATGGCTTTATTCGGATATGCGGAGCAAGCAGACGAAGCAACACCACTCATAACGAGTGCTTCTATAACGATTGATCCTACCCTATTGCGAATTGGAGAAAACTCTGAATTACAATACAAACTTCAAGTTTGTGAAGGAACTCCTGCCCGTGTTCGAATAGAATATGGCATCTATTTCGTGAAGGCTACAGGTCGAACCTCTCGTAAATCTTTCTTACTATCGGATAAAACAGTACCTGGGGGTACAATTCTGACAGGCAAACGGACGCATCGCTGGGCGGATTTAACCACTCGTCGTCATTATCCCGGGGAACATCGGATTGTACTGTTGGTTAACGGGCGGGAAGTTGCAGATACGTTGTTGAAACTTGAGGGGGATCAGTAAATGAAAAAAGAAGTATTGATTTTTATTTCTAATGGATACGCGGATTGGGAAGCTGGGTATATAAGTGCTGAACTAAACAAGCCAGAAAGTGAATACAAAGTTAGGACAGTTTCTTTAAATAATGACAATGTACAATCTATGGGCGGATTTACTGTTATTCCAGACTATACTATAGATAGTTTACCCGCCCAGTTTGAAATGTTAATTTTAATTGGGGGTACAGGCTGGAAAGATAATTCAGCGATTACTCCAGTGATTGAAAGTTGTATTCAGAATAGAACTCCTATATCGGCTATATGTGACGCATCAACCTTTTTGGCAGAGCGTGGCTATTTAGATGAGATTCCTCACACTGGAAATTCATTAGATTACTTAAAAGAGTTCGCTCCTAATTATAAAGGACACGCAAATTTTTTAGAAAAACAGACCGTTTCGAGTGAGGATATCATTACTGCTAATGGTACGGCTTCTTTGGAATTTACAAGAGAAGTCTTGAAGAAGTTAAAGGTTATGCCATTAGAACAAATCGATGGATGGTATAACTTTTTCAAAAATGGGTTTTATCAAGAATAATGAAGTCATGAAAAAAGGTGTTCTCAGGTCTTATCGACTTGAGAGCACCTTTTTATTTATTTTTTCACTTCTGTAACACCCGTTACTTTTCCTTGATCCGAGGTATCGAAGGTGGATTGATACTTAGCATCTGCGAAGTAAACATTCCCTTCAACCGTTGCATTTACTAAACTGAAGCCATCTGCTTCGACGTATACATCACCAATAAATGTGCCGCCTTGAATACGGGCGTTTTTACTTTTGATCGTAAGTTTTGGTGCAGTTAGTTTATAGGAGTTAGTAATATTGTGCTCTGCATCTTGTGTGTAGAGAGCGATTTTTCGAGCAGGTTCATCTTTATTCGTGAATTGTCCGTCCAGCACGAGATCCTCGGTGAAGGTTAAGTCTTTCAGCGTAGCAGCAATCCAAGTACCGTCCGCACTGATTGCCTTTTTAAAGGCCTCTTCATTATCCACTACCGACGCTGAGGTTACAGCATCAGTGGTGTTATTAGTGTTGCCAGCGTTATTGGTGTTACCAGGTGTAGTTGTGGCGGTAGGGGTAACATTGGCATTGTTATTGGTTGAGTTTCCGCATCCGACCAACAGCACAATTGCAAATACTGCGGCTACGCTTGCTATCTTTCTCATCTGTATAACCTCCCTGAGTAATTGTACTGATATCCTACGAGCTTAATATAGACTGATTAGTTAGTATTAATGTGGTGTAAGCACAAACGCTTACCGTCCTTGAGAGACGATGAAGACTTTTCTGCTTGAGTACACAATAATATTTACCGATCATTCTACAAATGGTAATATAGGCCTGGACATCTCTGGCGTATAGTATGACCTGGAAAATATGAATTATTCGAAGGAATTCACGAAAAATAACATTCTTCTTTTGATGAAGAAGCATTTTGGATTACAATAAGTTAAGGTGAAAAAAGGAGCTGTACCAATGGCTAAACAGAAATATTATGTAGTATGGGAAGGCAAGCAGCCGGGAGTCTATAGCACTTGGGCGGAATGCCAGGCGCAGACCGATCACTATACCGGAGCCAAATATAAATCGTATGAATCTAAAGCGGCGGCAGATGCGGCATACACAGCGGGCTGGAAAGGTAATTGGGGAACAGGGTCATCAGCATCCGGTGCGGCTAAGTCTAAGGGGACAAGTTCTTTTAAACGAAGTGCTACAGTGGAAACCTCAGCGGAGATCGATTACAACAGTATTTCTGTGGATGTAGGAACTCGTGGCAATCCGGGTCCAGTCGAATATAAGGGTGTGGATACGCAAACCGGAGATATTATCTTCTCTTGTGGGCCGATCAAGAAGGGCACTAATAATCTAGGTGAGTTTTTAGCGATTGTGCATGCTTTGGCGCTCCTGAAGAAAGAGGGAAGTAATAAGACAGTCTACAGCGACTCTGTGAATGCAATGAAGTGGGTAAAGCAGAAGAAAGTAGCGACAACCTTGCCACGCGATGCTTCAACCGAGGAAATATGGGTACTTATTGATCGGGCAGAACGTTGGTTGCAAACCAATACATATGACAATAAAGTGCTTAAGTGGCAGACTAAAGAGTGGGGCGAAATTAAAGCAGATTATGGTCGGAAATAGTTACAGTAAGGTTCTGGGTTTCGGCTAGAGGAGGAGAATTGGGGATGTTCGGCAACGATTGGGATGAGATATTACAGGATGAAATGCAAAAGCCCTATTTTCTGGAGCTAATGGCTAATCTGGAAAGTGAATATAAGGAACATACAGTCTATCCGCCAAAAGAATTACTGTTCACGGCGTTAAAGCATACACCTTATAGTGAGACAAGGGTTGTTATTTTGGGACAGGACCCATACCATGGAGCGGGACAAGCACACGGTTTAAGCTTCTCGGTAAATCCGGGGGTGCGTATACCGCCTTCACTGCGTAATATTTATACGGAGTTATCGGAGGATATCGGTGTACCAATTCCAAATCACGGATCCTTACTGCGATGGGCAGAACAGGGAGTGCTTATGCTCAACTCGGTACTAACGGTACGTGAGGGAGAGCCGAATTCTCATAAAGGTCTAGGCTGGGAGACATTCACAGACACCATAATGAAGAAGTTAAATGAAAGAACTACGCCGATGGTGTTTATTTTATGGGGAAGTCATTCACAGAAAAAAGGTGCCTTCATAGACCAAAGTCGTCATGAGGTTATTCAGTCTCCACATCCGAGTCCGCTCTCGTCGTATCGTGGATTCTTTGGTAGCCGTCCTTTTTCGAAGGTCAATCAGTTTTTGGAGTCGAAGGGAATGAAAGGAATCGATTGGTTCATTTCGGACATATAACTAATGGGATGTTGGGAAGGGGGAGGGAGCAATGAAGCATTGGGTTGGTAAACCGGTTATCATGTACTGCGGGGACGAACCTTACACGATCATGAAAGGCATTCTTCGCAAATGGGATCTTTCCGCTTCTGTTGCGGTCATCGGTCATCAGGAAATTGCCGTGCCATTTCGGGATATTGTGGTCATCAAAGCTTTGGCTCCTAGAGAAAGAGCACTGCCTCCAGTCTTGCATTCTGTGGGTTATGTGATGAGGGAAAGGCAGCAATTTGATAATGCAGTATATTTTAAATCGGCTGTAAGTGTTTGGAAAGAAGATCGGCTGATTGCTCTGAATACGACCATCATTTCGCATACCAAAGGTTCAGTTACACTTCAGGATGGACAGAACCTTATGAAAGGCAATCACATCTTTGTAGTTCGTTCTTTGCGAGGTTAATTTCAGTAATCCTATAAAGAAGCACAAAAAGGTACATCTCCAATTGGAGACGTACCTTTTTTTATTTATGGAACCTCATTCAGTTCGTAAGTGCTATAGATTCTCATGCTTGAGAGGCTCAGCCTCTTCCTCTCGGTCTGCAACAATAATCTCATACACTCGTAAAAAAATAATTTTGGCAATCATATAGACGGGCAGCGCAATAAGCACACCAATAATACCGTAGAAATCCCCACCTATAAGAACAAGAAGGACCGTGGTCAGTGGATGCACATCTAATGATTTGCCGTAAATGATCGGTGAGAGTACATTATCTTGGATTTGCTGTGCAATGAATATGACGACCAGCGACCATATTGCCATCGTGGGTGATTCAATGAATCCAACAATAACTACGGGTACTCCCGCAAGGAAAGAACCCACATAAGGAATGAAATTGAGCGGTACTGAAATTACTGCGAGCAGCAGTGAATAAGGCAATCCGATGATAAGGAAACCGATATACAACATAATACCGAGTACGACGTTTAGCACCACACGTGTGACGATGAAACTGCTCAGTGCGCTGTCGATATCCCCGAACATTTCTTTGCTTTCTTTACGGTACTTTCTAGGGATTAAGCCCTGTAGTTTTGGTGACAGCTTATAATCATCTTTTAGCATGTAATACAAAATGATGGGCAAGGTAGCGATTAGAATAACAATGCTGGAAACTACGCCGATCAAATTGGACATCGAATTGGTCACCCAAGTAATAGCCTCGCTAAGATATTCTGATATACGGGCAGCTACGTCGGAGTCCCCTTGGAAAAAGCGTGAGAGTGTCGGATTATCCCTTAAAGCATTGAACTGATCCTGTAATCCCTGAACAAGGTAAGGCGTGTTATCAATAAAGTTCTGAATTTGTTCTTGCAGTGTCGGCCAGACTAGAACCCAGAAGAGAATAAACAATCCGGCAAACAAGAAATAAATGAGCAGGATGGAGAATGCCCGGTTTAATTTTCTTTTCTCAAGAACTCTTACTAACGGTCGTAATAAGTAGTACATGAAACCTGATAGTACCATGGGAACGAGTAATAATCTGATAATGGCAGCCAGTGGTGCGAATAGAAACATTACTTTGGAGCCCAAGTACAAAATAAGTAAAAAAGCGATAATAGCAAGACTTGTCCGAAAATACTTCTGTTGTTGCAATAGGAACATCCCCCAAGTTCAAAATATAATCTATGTAGTTTAATAACCCTAATTCACATGACTTGATTCAAAAGAATGGATTACTCTCCTATAGGTAGTTCTTGGCATATCCGTGGAGGATGACCCAATGACTGAGGCTACGCCAAGTAAGTTGTTCACAACACATAACTGTACATCATCATATAAATCACTCGGGGGGCTTTGTGGATCATCTTAACTTCCGTCTATAAGGTTTCTTCTTCGTGGAAAGGGTGAATATTTCTGGTACTTCAATCTCGCCTCCGGTTTCCTTCGTAACTTGTCTTGCCTTGACGAGAGATAAAAAAGCAAAAAAATCCCCTAAAGTGGCCAGTGCGGCAGCAATGATTTCATAATCTTCAGCACTTAATTCTGCTGTTTCCTCACTATTACCGTTCCCGTTGTTTTTTCCATTACTATTTCCGTTACTCTTAGCGTTGCTGTTACCGCCCATTTTTTTGTTGTTTCTTCCGTTGGCCATTTCTGATCACCCGCTTTTTCCTATATGTAGTATTAATATGTTTTAAACACCAGTGAGGAGATAGGCAATTGGTATGTAATTTTCTTATGGGCCTGTTTCAGCTTGAGCGAAGCGTGAAATCATTCCATTTATTACATTTTGCCGGAGTATGATTTTTAATGTTAAAGCGCTTTACAGATGATGAAAACGCTGTTAAAATCATAAACGAGCACAAATGATCAATAACAGTCAGATATAATCAAATAATGGTCATGGATTTCCAAAGATAAGCGCATTTAATAAATGGGATAGCACTGTAACTTAAAGGAGCGAACCACGATGTTGTTTGAGGAAGAGAGAAAACAAAGAATCGTGCTTTTTGTGGAAAAGAATTCAAGAGCTTCGGTACAGGAGCTAAGTCAGGAACTGGGCGTGTCTGAGTCTACTGTGCGCCGTGACCTGAAAGAGCTTGAAGAAGCCAAGTTGTTGAAACGAACGCACGGCGGGGCAGTTTCCCTGCAGAGCGTTAACTTTGAGGCGACTTATCCAGATAAGGAAGATCGATTGTTGGATGAGAAGCAGAGGATAGCACGCAAGGCTGTAGAGATGATTCAGGAAGGCGATGCTATTCTGCTGGATGCTGGAACTACAACGCTACAGATTGCCAAAGAGCTGAGGGCTTTTTCTAATATCAAAGTCATTACGAATTCGATTATGGCGCTTAATGAACTGCGGGATTGTCGCAATATAGAAGTCTCGATTACAGGCGGAATGTTGCGGCCGGATACATTGGCTTTTGTAGGACCGATGACAGAGCGCTCTTTAGAGATGGTAAGAGTTGATAAAACCTTTCTTGCAACCAACGGATTAGACTTACGAGAAGGAATCACTACACCTAATATGCTTGAAGCAGCGACCAAACGTAAGATGATCTCGGTTGCGAAGCAAGTAATTCTTCTGGCTGATCATAGCAAGCTCGGTCAAGTATCCTTCTGTAAGGTTGCCGACGTGACGGAAATGGATCACTGCATTATTGATTCTGGTGCGTCTGATAAGTTCATCCGTGAGATTACGCAAATGGGCGTAGATTTCTCGCTGGTATGACCTTAGGTGGAGGATGTTCTACGGTTAGAAAATGTCTTAATTTGAGTGGTATGGAATCATTGTAAGATCGTTTGGAGAAATTACATTTGCCGCATGTTTAGCCGGTAATCTATGGCTTAGAAAACCAAAATAATTGAGGGATAATTATGATCTATACAGTAACGCTTAATCCTTCCATCGATTACATCGTGGAAGTTGAAGATTTGAGACTAGGTGGCTTGAACCGGATGAAACGTGATTTGAAGCTTCCTGGAGGTAAAGGGATCAACGTATCACGCGTGTTAAATCAGCTTGAGGTTCAGAATAAAGCTATAGGCTTCCTTGGTGGATTCACTGGACGATATATTGAGGAATGGTTGCGGAAAGAGTCGATTTCAAGTGATTTCGTATTTGTTTCTGATGATACCCGAATTAATATCAAGCTTAAGCATGGAGATGAAACGGAGATTAATGGTGCAGGGCCCGTCATCCGAGATACGGAGGCAGAGGCATTATTACAGAAGATGGCTATTCTGAATGCAGGCGATGTTGTGATATTGTCCGGAAGTGTTCCTCCTTCACTGGGTGCTGATTTCTATGACAAGTTGATATCTGTATGCAAGCAAAGAGGGGCCGAGTTTGTCATTGATACTACAGGTTCAGCGCTGAAAAAGGCACTCCCTTATCAGCCGTTGCTCGTTAAGCCTAATCATCATGAGCTTGCAGAGCTATTCGGCGTTACGATACAGACTAAGGAAGAAATTATAACTTATGGTCGCAAGCTGCTCGAAGCTGGCGCGAAGCATGTGTTAGTTTCAATGGCTGGTGAAGGTGCCTTGTTCATTACGGAACAGGGGGTATACCACGCCAATGCTCCAAAAGGAGCAGTAAAGAATTCTGTAGGCGCAGGCGATTCTATGATCGCTGGATTCGTTGGCACATTTTCTTTGACTGGAGATTTAATGGAAGCTTTCCGTGCAGGTGTTGCCTCAGGTAGCGCAACAGCTTTCTCTGATGACCTGGCAGATAGAGCATTCATTGAGCAGCTGAGACCGCTGATCAACATCTCAGAAGTGTAAGCTAACAGCATTCAAAGTACTCAAGGGAGTTGGAAGATATGAGAATTACGGATTTGATGATAAAAGATACAATGATTATGAATTTAAAAGCAACCACTAAAGAAGGTGCAATTGATGAATTGATTGCCAGTCTTGCCGCAAGTGGTCGTATCAATGATCCTGTTCTATTTAAAGAGATGATCCTGAAGCGTGAAGAGCAGTCAAGTACTGGGATTGGTGGCGGTATCGCAATGCCACATGCCAAGACTAAAGCGGTGAATGAAGCGACAGTTGTGTTTGCTAAGAGTGCGACGGGCGTCGAATTCGAATCGCTTGATGATGAGCCGGCTCGGATCTTCTTTATGATTGCCGCCCCAGAAGGAGCGGGCAACATGCATCTTCGTACATTGGCCTCGCTGTCCAGACTGTTGATCGATAGTGAATTCATTGAACAGCTGATGAATACCCGAACTCCAGATGAGGTATCCGCCTTGTTCGATGCGAAGCAGGCGGAAGGAGAAGCCAAGGAGAAAGAGAGCGAAGCTGCTGAAGCTGTCAAGAAGTCAGAACCTGAAAAGCTAATCGTCGGCAACCCGGATTCCCAAGCATTCGTCGTAGCTGTTACTGCTTGTCCTACTGGAATTGCGCATACCTTTATGGCTGAAGATGCGCTCAAGAAGAAGGCTCTGGAAATGGGAGTTAATATCCGTGTAGAGACAAATGGTTCAGAAGGTGCCAAAAATGTCTTAACACCCGACGAGATTCGGCGTGCAAGTGGTGTAATTGTGGCAGCCGATAAACAAGTGGAAATGGCCCGTTTTGATGGTAAGCCAGTACTGCAAAGACCGGTTAGTGACGGTATTCGCAAATCGGAAGAGCTCATTCGCAAAGCAATGAACGGCGATGCACCGATTTACCATAATGAAGGTCGTAGTGGTAATGAAGGAGAGTCGAAAGAGAAATCCGGCAGTATCGGCAGTAAAATATACAAGGACTTGATGAACGGTATCTCTCACATGCTGCCGTTTGTAGTCGGCGGTGGTATTCTGCTGGCGATCTCCTTCCTGATTGAACAAGTCGGTGGAGAGAATCACCCTCTATTTCAGCTGCTGCAGACGATTGGTGGCGGTGATGGTGCCTTCCATTTCCTAATTCCGGTTCTTGCTGGATTTATTGCGATTAGTATTGGTGACCGTCCAGCCCTGATGCCAGGTATGGTTGGCGGTTATATGGCCCTGAATTCCAACGCTGGATTCCTCGGCGGTCTGGCTGCAGGTTTCTTAGCTGGTTATGTTGTTATCGGTCTGCGCAAAGTGTTTGCAGGTCTGCCAAAAACGCTCGACGGATTAAAGCCGATTCTGTTATATCCGGTATTTGGTCTATTGATAACCGGTGGATTGATGTATTACCTGTTCGATCCAATCTTTAGCTGGATGAACGTAGGACTCATTAATTGGCTTAACGATCTTGGAACCGTTAATGCAGTAATTCTGGGTCTCGTTCTCGGTGGAATGATGGCTATTGATATGGGAGGTCCTTTCAATAAAGCGGCCTACACTTTTGCCATTGGGGTATTCACTACCAGTGGAAATACTAACGGATTCATGATGGCGGCTGTAATGGCAGGCGGTATGGTTCCTCCACTTGCAATAGCGCTTGCTACTACTTTCTTTAAGAACAAATTTACAGAATCAGAACGTAAGTCAGGGTTAACAAACTATGTATTGGGCTTATCGTTCATTACAGAAGGGGCGATTCCATTCGCCGCTGCCGATCCACTGCGTGTCCTGACTTCTTGTATCCTAGGTTCAGCCGTAGCAGGTGGCCTCACTCAGTTTTGGAATATCAACGTTCCAGCACCGCATGGTGGGATCTTTGTAGCCGCGCTTTCGAGTCATGCGTTGTTGTTCCTATTGGCCGTTCTGATCGGATCTGTTATTTCCGGATTAATGCTCGGATTATGGAAGAAACCTCTTGAGGCAAAGTAATAAAATAAATAATTTGAACTGCTGGGTGCCAGACGCTTCTTCTGGTGCTCGGCAGTTTTTTGAAATATAAGAATTTTTAAGTTTACGCTAAAAACTATCCTTCTATTTTTCGCAGAAACGATCATCGTCTCTAAGAGGAAGCCAAAGGCGTTTCTTCTTACCTAAACTTTGACCACGTATACCCCTCTACCCTTACGAGAATAATCTCCTTCATTGAGGTTTATTTTTGTATAATTGAAAATATATATAACAAGAGGGCAAAGGAGCGAGCGAGATGATACTGCACAAGGGGGAGGTCTTGTTCCGTCAAGGGGACAGCTGCGAATTCTTATATAAGGTGAAAAGTGGGCTGTTCAAGGTAACAAGGCTTCATGAAAATGGGAACATGGTGTTATTCAACATCTTGTATCCTGGTGAGATGGTTCCCCATCATTCACTCATTTCGCCAAAGGAGGCGCATGGAACAGCGGTTGCGATGATGAAGAGCGAGGTGGAGGCAGTTCCTTCAGCGGAATGGTATCAACAGGTACGGGATGAGCCAGGTCGAGCGATGGAGATCGCTATCCTTCTTCAGGAGAAGGTACGGTTTATGCAGACTCGGCTAGATCACCTTACTGTTGGAACACCCGCAGAACGTATGGAGCTCTTAACCCGTTGGTTCAATGACTACTCTCATGGCGCAGCGCTAACAGAGCTTTTGACACAGGAAGAAATTGGACAATTGATCGGTGTGAGACGCGAAACAGTCAATCGTTTGTTGCGTACCGTGGAGTGATTCCTGCCTATTTTTATAGCGAAGTGTTTAGAGTGGGGGATCTCCGTGGTATAATGTATTCAGAACTTATTAAATTACAGAAAGGATCAGGATACCATGTGTCCCCGAAGGACGATTCCCCAAAGGACGATTTGGAAACGTTATGATCTGTCTTATACTTAGCTTCCCTGTAGAAGGTGCGTGAACCGTTGTTACTCGACGAACCGCCTCTGCGAGGGGAAGGAGTATATATATGCGAAGGAGCAATACCTCCGGTTTTACCCGTCGTAGAGGTTGGTGGGACGTTTAGCCGCCATATACGATAAGGGGAGACCTGTATGAGGAACCACAATTACGGAGTGAATGTACTGCTCCGGTTGACAGTCATTTTGTTTGGAACATTTTTGCTTGCATTTGCTTATTATCACATCAATTTTCAGAACCATTTGTCTGAGGGCGGATTCGTAGGATTATCGCTACTCGGCAAATATGTATTAGGAATTTCACCTTCAATTTCAACTCTGCTTCTAGACGTTCCAGTACTCTTGATTGCATGGATGTTCAAAGGGAAAGCGTTCGTGTGCAACACCTTTGTTTCTGTAGGAGCTTTTACAATCTTTTACGGACTCATGGAACGTTATTCCGGTTTGGTCATCAACTTGCAGAGCAACTTGGCATTAGCAGCTCTTTTGTCTGGCGTACTGACAGGTTTAGGCGCGGGAATTATTCTGCGAAGCGGCGGCGCAAGTGGTGGAGACGATATTTTGTCGCTGCTGATCAGTGAATGGAAGGGAATTAAAGTAGGTACAGTATTCATCATGTTGGACGTAGTCGTTCTGGCATTATCACTCTTCTATATGCCTGTTAGAGAAACGATGTATACGGTGATGGCGGTAGTTGTAGCTGGTTATGTGATCACCTTTACAACCTCTTTAGGTAAACCAAAGTTAGTGAAGGCGCCAAAGATTCAGTCTACGCTGCGTAAGCCACATGATGGTACGGTAATATGAATAAGACTGTATAAACAGCTTATTTCGGGGATATACTATATTTAAGGTCAGCCAGAATTTCTGGTTGACTTTTTTTGTTGTATAAGTGACGTGATTTAAAGGGTTGAAGATCTCAGTGGCGTTGCTTGGACGTTTCGCTCATAACAAAAGGTGGCGTACAGTGAAAATCCTGTACGCCACCTTTTAGTTAATTTAAGACTCTCTTGTGCTCGTCTTTGAATCGTGTAGAGACATTTGCGACCAGCTTGCCCTTTTATTTAGCCCACGGCATTCGTGATAGCTTCGCATTCGTCCGAGCAATGACCACTGTGCTGTGCTTCACAGTCCTCACAGCAAATATGCTGAAGGTGGCAAGCATCGTTGGCGCAGTTGATGAATTGGTCAGCTGGCTGACCGCAGTGATGGCAACGTCCGACAATGATATCCCCGTCGGTATGATTAATCTGTACGGAGATCCGCTCATCGAAGACATAACATTTTCCATCGAACAGTTCGCCCTGTACCTCAGGGTCTTTACCATAAGTCACAATGCCGCCATCCAGCTGGTACACCTGCTGGAAGCCTTCCTTCATCATAAACCCGCTTAATTTCTCGCAGCGGATTCCGCCTGTACAGTAGGTCAGGATTGGTTTATCTTTTAGCTCGCTCATATTCTCGCGAATCCAGTCCGGGAATTCTTTGAAGCTGTCTACTTCAGGGCGGATGGAACCGCGGAAATGACCAAGATCGAATTCGTAGCCGGTACGACCATCCAGAATTACCACATCATCGCGCTGCATCATTTCATAGAAATCTTTAGGCGCCAGATGCTCTCCGGTGATCACGTTAGGGTCCAGTTCATCCTCGACCCGGAACGTCACGAGTTCCTTTTTATAACGAACGAAGATCTTTTTGAAGGCATGACCATCAGCCTCATCGATCTTGAAGACGATATCGCTAAACAGCGGATTTGCGCGCAAATCCTTCATGTATTGCTCGGTTTGGGCAATCGTACCGGACAGTGTCCCGTTAATGCCCTCATCTGAGATGAGAATTCGTCCCTTTACGTCAAGCTCTTTGCAGTAAGCCAAATGCTCCTGAGCGAATTGTTCGGCATCAGGCACTTTTACAAATTTATAGTATAGCAGAATTGCATATTCCGATTGTGGTTTCATTCTTTTCACCTTTATCATTAGAATTAGACTACTAAATAAACGTTTAAGTATAAAAAGTATTGTAACATATTATCAAGACTTGAAAAAGATACTCTTGAATCGGTAATGGTTAAAACTTGGATATTAGTAAGAAAAACAGCACAATGAATATGTCTGAATCATCATACCTATCTATGGGGGAAGTCTGCGAAGTGTCGGCGCGAGTGGAGGAGACGATATTTTGCCGCTGCTGATCAGTGGATGTAGTCGTTTTGTCGGCTGGTATAAACTGCATTTTTCGGGGATACTACGATTAAGGTCAGCCAGAATGTTGGTTGACTTTTTTTGTTGGATATAGGCGAATGACATGGATAGTTATGATTGGCGAAACCGTGAATCACAACGTGCGTATTAATTTTCATTCGAAGAGTCACATGGTGACTTTAATAATAAGGAGGAACTGCGGGATGAGTGCTCACGAGATTGATTATGTCATTATGGGCGAGGAAATTCAGTGTGTGGAGGTGCAGCTTGACCCCGGAGAGAGTGTAATTGCCGAAGCTGGAAGCTTCATGATGATGGATCAGGAAATTACGATGGAGACAATCTTTGGTGATGGTAGTGGGGGGACGCGCGGAAGCGGACTGATGGGTAAGCTGATGGGTGCGGGCAAGCGTCTGTTGACAGGGGAAAGCTTGTTCATGACCGTATTCACACATAGCGGTTCTTATGGACGAAAAAGTGTCACCTTTGCTGCTCCATATCCAGGAAAAATCATCCCGCTCGATCTTCAGCAATACGCTGGAAAAGTGATCTGTCAAAAGGATTCATTCCTCTGTGCGGCGAAGGGCGTCTCGATCGGTATTGAATTTCAGCGCAAGCTGGGCACCGGCTTTTTTGGTGGAGAAGGCTTTATTATGCAAAAGCTGGAGGGCGACGGTCTTGCATTCGTACACTCTGGTGGCTACGTTATGGAACGCACACTACAGCCGGGAGAGACGCTCAAGCTGGACACAGGTTGTCTTGTCGCTATGACGTCTTCCGTGGATTATAATATTGAATTTGTAAAAGGTGTCAAAACCGCCCTATTCGGCGGCGAGGGCCTGTTCTTCGCCACGCTGCGCGGACCCGGCAAGGTGTGGGTGCAGTCACTGCCGTTCAGCCGTATGGCTGACCGCATTCTGTCCGCTGCCGGTAACAGCGGGCGTAAAGAAGAAGGCAGCGTACTTGGGGGACTCGGCAATCTGCTGGATGGCAGATAGGCTTCGGCGAGGTTGAGGGTAGAACTTTCGAGGCAGAGAATGAGCGGTTTTAGCGAGTGGGCTTATTAGGGGGAGACAAGGGCAGAAATACCCTTGTCTTGTGCGTGTTGGCCCGAATAGCGCGAAAGAGGGGCAAAAATGCCCTAGATTTCTGGGAAATGGCCCAAATGGAGCGAAAGAGGGGTAAAAATGCCCTAGATTTGCACGGATTGAGCGGATCCAGCCAAAAGAACGGTATAAATCCCGTAGAAATGGCTGGATCGAGCGAATCCAGCCAA
Organism: Paenibacillus sp. FSL R5-0475; assembly: GCF_038004585.1. Lineage (NCBI taxonomy): Bacteria > Bacillati > Bacillota > Bacilli > Caryophanales > Paenibacillaceae > Paenibacillus > Paenibacillus sp. FSL R5-0475. The sequence goes on along the minus strand of NZ_JBBORK010000001.1, from coordinate 3,671,751 downwards.
AAGAACGGTATAAATCCCGTAGAAATGGCCGGATCCATTTCTAATTGCTTCAGCAAGACATTGGTTATTTATGTTCGATGTGATATCAACATTCGACGTTTGTATTATCGACTCTGTGATGTCCACCGCTACTGTATCTGCAACTAACTATATAGTTAGACCCGTGAATGATTATGCTCATTCACGGGTCTTTTTTTAGAGGTTGGGCTTGGGATAGTTTAATTCATAACCATCAAATACCTGCTTCGCGTTAGGCATGACGATTTGCCTCACGTTACGCATGATGATCTATCGCACAATCCCCCTAACAATTTGACTAACCCTGTCCGCGATGTATATATTATTTGGCAAAGCCCTTATAAGAGGTTGTTCAAAAAGTCCGCTTTTGATCACGAAGTATTCCAAGAAGATTATTCGACATCGAATATTGAATTCAGGCGAAACTTCCGGTGCTCACGTAGCTTCCACTACGCTCCGCTCCTCAGTTTCTACCTTCATCCAATCTTCTCGGTGCTGAAAACCGTACTTTTTGAACACGTACTATATTGTTAAGGCTGTGACCGGAGGCATGATATGTTCAAAATATTTATTATAGAAGATGACCGTGGACTGGTGGCTCTGCTACAGGATTATTTACATAAGTTTGGATATGAAACACAGGCTGTGAATGATTTTGAGCGGGTTCGCACTCAGTTTGAGACGTTCGCTCCGCACTTGGTTCTTTTAGATGTTAATTTGCCAAAATACGATGGGTATTATTGGTGCCGCCAGATTCGTGGGATTTCCACCTGCCCTATCCTTTTTATATCTGCCCGCGATGGCAAAATGGATCAGGTGATGGCGTTGGAGAACGGAGCCGACGATTATATTACGAAGCCCTTTGATTACGAAATTGCGATGGCCAAAATTAAAAGCCAGCTGCGACGCGCCTACGGTACCTATGCGGGAAGCAACAATGAGCGTACCCTAACCGTTGCCGGAATGGCACTGGATGTGGAGCGACTAGTCCTTACCCGAGGAGAAGCCAAAGTGGATTTAAGTCACACGGAAGCCAAGATACTAGATGAGCTGATGCAAAAGTCGGGAACTATCGTTACCCGCGACAGACTGCTCGAAAAAATCTGGGATGATCAAGCCTTTGTGGATGAGAATACGCTTAATGTCTATGTCACCCGTGTACGTAAAAAGCTTGCCGCTCTTGAGATTACGGACGGTCTACAAACCGTTCGAGGTCAAGGCTACCGCTTGATTCCGAATTGGGGGGATGAGGATTGAAGCTATTTTTAAGGGAGCAGATCCCTTTAATTGTTGTCTATCTAGCACAGCTCATCTTGATCACACTAGTATATCGGCTGGATGGGGGCAGTGGGGTGAGTGTTAGTCTGTACGCTGCTCTTCTCAGCACTTGTCTGCTGCTTGGCTACCTCGCTTATCGGTATATCAGCAATCGTACGTTCTATGAACGACTGGAGACTGTACCCACCTCTCTAGATGAAGCTGGCGGTCCATCACAGGATTCTCCGCTTGCTGTGAGTTTACGAGGACTACTAGGGTCACAATTCCGCCTCTACAAAAATGATTTACACAGCTACCGCCACAAGCTGGAGGAACATATTCACTTTATTAATCAGTGGGTGCATGGGATGAAGACGCCATTGTCTGTCATCCATTTGATGATTCAAGATAAAGACGGACCGCCTTTTACGGCGATAGGTGATGAACTGGATCGTCTGAAAAAAGGACTGGACACTGTACTTTATACGGCTCGGCTAGATACTTTTGAGCATGATTTTTACGTGGAACGTTTGGATTTGGAAACCCTCGTACGTAGCGTGACCTCAGAGCAGAAGCGTCTGTTCATACGTAACCGTATATTTCCTACTATTAAAATAGATGAACGAATCGCCGTAACCACAGATGAGAAATGGCTAAGTTTTGTGCTTACGCAAATTATTACGAATGCAATACGGTATACGACGGAAGTCGGCAAACATGTATATTTCCATGGGTACATACAAGAAGAAAAGAGAGCAGTACTGGAGATACGAGATGAAGGGGTTGGCATTCCAGCAGGTGATCTGCCGCGTGTGTTTGATCCTTATTTTACAGGTGTGAATGGACGAACCTTTCAAGAATCCACGGGGATGGGTCTATATCTTGTGAAACAGATCTGCGGAAAACTTGGTCACGAGGTGAGCATTTGCTCAGAAGAAGGTAAGGGCACGACCGTGCGGATAGTGTTTAGGGAGTCCTACCTTACAAAAATGTAAGGTCATTGTAAGTTAGAGAAATGGCAGCCTGTGTATACACTTTGTATAATGAAGGCAATCCAGTCGAAAGAAGGAGAGGTAACACTTGCCCATTCTAGATGTTCATAATTTATCAAAAATATATGAGGGTAAAGTGTCCACTCAGGCATTGAATCATATCCGTTTTTCTGTTGAAAAAGGGGAGTTTGTTGGCATTATGGGACCTTCGGGGAGTGGAAAAACAACACTGCTCAACACGATCGCAACCATCGACCAGCCGACCTCCGGTCAGATTCTGATCAACGGCCGAGATCCCAATCTGCTTAGCAGAAAAGAAAAGGCACTCTTTCGCCGCCATGAGCTTGGTTTCGTCTTTCAGCATTTCAATCTGCTGGATACGCTCACTGTAGAGGAGAACATTGTGCTGCCTCTCACGCTTGCTGGTGTCCGTGTTACGGAAATGGAGAGCAGATTGAAAGAAGTAGCAAGTATGCTGGACATTGAGCATTTGCTGCAAAAAAGGACATACGAGATTTCAGGTGGACAGATGCAGCGGACCGCCATCGCCCGGGCGATGATTCATCGTCCTTCATTGATTTTAGCAGATGAGCCTACAGGGAATCTGGATTCCAAAGCTTCAGGTGAAGTCATGAATATGCTGACAGAGGTGAATCAGGAAGAAGGGGCAACCGTGCTGATGGTCACACATGACGCAGTGGCCGCGAGCTTTTGTAACCGAGTCATCTTTATTAAAGACGGACGTTTCTATAGTGAAATGTACAGGGGGAGCAGCCGAGGCGCCTTCTTCCAAAGTATCATTGATATGTTGTCTCTGCTTGGGGGAACTAGCCATGACCTTTCGGCAATTCGCTTATAGGAATGTTACACGTAACAAGCGTAAATATGCGGCTTATTTTGTCGTCAGTGCTTTTTCAGTGATGATCTTTTTTGTGTGCGCATTGTTTATTTACCATCCGGATATTTCTAAGAGCTTGGTTTATAGTACAGCTGCTCATACAATGATGGCGGCAGAAGCCATTATTTATGTGTTTTGCTCCTTGTTCGTTCTTGTATCGGTCGGATCGTTCCTGCAGTCACGTAAGATGGAGTTTGGGATTTTATTGATGCATGGAATGACGAAGCGACAGCTGAACATGATGGTATTTTTGGAAAATATGATGATCGGCACCTCTGCCATCCTGACAGGTACTTTACTTGGGTTAATTCTAGGTAAGTTGTTTTTGATGATCGGATCTACTTTTCTAGGGATACCTCTTTTAACGTTTCATCTTCCATGGCAGGCCCTTGTACTAACGATATGTAGCTTTGCGCTGTTATTTATTCTAATCTCGCTAAGCACGTTCTTCTTTATTGGGAATGAATCACTGATGCGGCTGTTTCAGGGAGAACGAAAAGCAGAAGAGGAACCTAAAGTTTCCTTGGTGTTATCCTTACTGTCTGCTTTATTGCTGTTAACGGGCTATTTTATGGCAGCTACAGCACAAGCGGCTTCGGTTGAAAAGGTGATGTTCCCGGTCGTTATAATTACGGTTGCGGGTACCTATCTCTTTTATACTCAGCTCAGTATTTACACTGTTAAACTACTTAAGGCGATCCGGCGCCTGTATTGGAACCACACGAATATTATTACTTTATCGGGCTTGTCTTACCGCTGGAAAGAGAATGCCCGAATGTTTTTTATGGTGACGATTGTATCCGCAGTATCTTTTACTTCAGTGGGAGTATTCGCATCGATCCATACGCTTTCCAGAGAGTTGAAATTGGACTATCCCGCAGCAGTTGGTTATGTAGCCAAAGGCAATCAATTGCAGGATCCTTTTGATCAGCATTTGGACGAAATTAAGGAAGAGCTTACAACGCTCGGTTTACCCTATGAGACACTTAGTATTCCGATTAAATACGCAGAGGTGGAATCTCAGACCGGGCCAGATCGCACGTTAAGGCTTCCCTTGATTGCTTACAGTGATTATAAGCTTGCTCTGCTTCGTGCAGGGTTTACGACGGATGAGCAGCCTCTAAGTGGAGATGAAGGACTGGTGATGATCGGTTCGCAACGAGACCGGAGTCTGCAAGCGGGTAGAGTAAAGCCGATATACAGCTTGAAGCAAGGTCTTTCCATTCGAGAAATGGGTTATACCCAGCATGTTCCGATTGCCGAATATCTATTGCCGGAGCTGGATGGAAGGGATGGGGGAGATTTCAGTGGTGTTGTGATTAGCGATGAGCTTTACAAGGCCATTCATCCCGTACAGACCGATTTGTATACAGGATTTTACATGGATGATTTCCCGCGAACAGTAGGTATAGCGGCGGATCTTGCTCATAAAGGGAAACAGTCCTATGAAAGTAACTCGCCATACGCGATTGTTGTTAGCGGCACGCTGTTTGAAATACAGAGAACATTGTACAACACGATGCTATTCGCTTCTTTACTGGTGGGTACTGTATTTTTCATTGCAGCAGGCAGCTTCCTTTACTTCCGGCTGTATACAGATCTAGATCATGATCGTCATCAATATTCTACATTGTCCAAAATGGGACTTACAGATCAAGAGCTAAACCGAATTGTAACGATACAATTGTCGTTGTTGTTTTTTGTTCCGGTTGGGATAGCCATTTTGCATAGTGTGTTTGCCTTTATTGCGCTTCAGCGGTTGTTTTACTTATCTATTGCTGTGGAGACCGGGGCGGTGTTATTGGGATATTTGGTTGTCCAGGGACTTTACTTCTTTTTTATTCGCAGCCGTTATTTACGCAACTTGAAGAAGAACTTGATCTGAATAATGGGGGTTACGAAATGCAAGCATGGATTACAGATTTTATGGAGCAGTTTGGTTACTTTGGTATTTTCCTGATGCTCGCTTTTGAAAATATATTTCCACCGATTCCTTCCGAAGTGATCCTTCCTTTTGGCGGATTCATGACAACCACAACGAATTTGACCATTCCTGGTGTAATTATTGCTGCTACTTTTGGCTCACTGCTGGGTGCAGTAATTCTCTATTATATCGGTCGTTTGTTGGATGTAAATCGATTGGAAAAGATCGTTGAACGCTGGGGCGGCCTACTCCGGATTAGCAAAAAGGACATCCACAAGGCTGACGCTTGGTTTGACAAATATGGCTATTGGACCGTATTATTTTGTCGGATGGTTCCACTAGTGCGTAGTTTGATTTCGATCCCTGCAGGGATGTCGGGCATGAAATTTGGAGTGTTTATGATCTTCACAACGATTGGTACGCTGGGATGGAATCTATTGCTGGTGCTTATTGGTGCGGCATTGGGTGAGTCCTGGGAAGACATCGCCATGTATATGGATATGTACTCCAACGTAGTGTACGTGCTTCTTGCAGGTGGAGTAGTGATCCTTGGGTATTTGTTCTTCCGCAAGCGCAGCCGGAAAATGAACACCGAAGGTTGAGCCGAGAAGGACATATAGATAAAAGTTATGATTAAAAGGAGGAGAACAAATGGAGCTATTAACGATTATTAAAGCTATTATTTTGGGAATTGTTGAAGGATTGACTGAATTTGCTCCGGTATCCTCCACAGGTCATATGATTATTGTTGATGATATGTGGTTAAAATCGACAGAGTTATTTGGGCAATATACGGCCAATACGTTCAAAGTGGTTATACAGCTGGGGTCAATATTAGCAGTTGTAGTTATTTTTAGAAATAGGTTCATTGAATTGCTGGGCTTAAAGCGCTTCAGCCGCAAGCAGTTGGATCCTGTAACCGAGCAACAACCACAGCTTGAAAAAGGCGGCCACCTGAAGCTTACACAGGTGCTTGTAGGTTTAGTGCCAGCAGGCGTGCTGGGGGTTCTGTTTAATGATTATATTGACGAGCATTTATTCTCTACATCCACCGTGTTAATCGGTCTAGTAGTCGGTGCTGTATTAATGATTATTGCGGATCTATTCGGACCAAAGAAGATTCAAACGGAGAGTGTCGATCAGATTACATATAAGCAGGCGCTAGGTGTTGGTCTGGTCCAGTGCTTCTCCTTGTGGCCGGGATTTTCTCGTTCCGGGTCGACGATTTCTGGTGGTGTTCTTCTGGGTATGAGTCATCGCGCTGCTGCTGATTTCACGTTTATTATGGCTGTTCCAATCATGGCAGGCGCCAGTTTACTCTCACTGATGAAGAACTGGCAATATTTCACCATCGATGCCCTGCCGTTCTTCATTGCAGGCTTTATCAGTGCCTTTGTATTTGCACTATTATCGATGCGTTTCTTCTTGAAATTGATCAATCGGATTAAGCTTTTACCATTTGCTATATATCGCATAGTACTTGCTGCAGTAGTATATTTCGTGTTTTTCTAAATCCGTTATAAGGAATCGATATAACAAAAGCCCCCGTAATCTATTGCAGATGACGGGGGCTTTCACGTATGATGACATCAGATTTAAGACACTCACTTTATCCTTATAATTCTCGCATAAACGCTTACCGTCCTTAAAAGGACGCTGAAGGCGTTTTAGCTTATGGATGATAAGAAAGTATAAGTATCACGAAATACTTTCTTATAATTCTCGCATAAACGCCTACCGTCCGTATAAGGACACCGAAGGCGTTTTAGCTTGACAATATCGGAGACAGGTGCTTGCCGGAAATTAGTAATTCGGTAGGCTTAATAGGGAAATTCGGTTTGAAGCCGATGCGGTCCCGCCACTGTAACGGAAGAGTCCATAGCAACATATGTCACTGGCAATTTACTACTGCTGGGAAGACTGCTAAGGATGCTGACACCGCTAGCCAGGAGACCTGCCTGTTTCAACAGCACTGCTTCACCTACGGAGGATAGGAAGGTGTTAGACGTTAACCATAGGTATATTATGGGCGTCTTTCCCTTTGACTTTTTTAGGGAAGGGCGCTCTTTTTTAAAGGAATGCAAGTGATATCGAGTCCAAAATAAGAAGATGGAGAAGGGGAGCTGCAAAGTGACGAACAAAGTAAAAGTAAGCAATCTTGGCTATCCAAGAATCGGAAAAAACCGCGAGTGGAAGAAAACGTTGGAAGCCTTCTGGGCGGGAAAAATAAATGAGGAAGCGTTCCGTACTGAAATGACAGGAATTCAGCTTCAGCATTTGAAGACTCAGCAGGAGGCAGGAATTGATTTAATTCCGGTAAATGATTTTACGTTCTACGATCATGTGCTAGATACAGCTGTAATGTTCGGGATCGTACCTCCACGTTATGCGTATGATGGTGGCGACATTGGGCTTGATCTTTATTTTGCGATGGCTAGAGGAAATGCTGAGGCTACCGCTTGCGAGATGACTAAATGGTTCAATACGAACTATCATTACATCGTTCCAGAGATCGGTGCACAAACGCCGCGTCTGACCGAGAATAAACCATTGGCTGCTTATCGTTTTGCCAAGTCCCAAGCGGGAATTGAGGGTAAACCTGTGGTTTTAGGCCTTTATACATTCCTTAAGTTGTCAAAAGGTTTTGCATCTGCGGATATTGCGAAGATTGCTGCTCGGTTTCTTCCGGTTTACGTTCAGCTGTTGCAGGAACTGAAGCAAGAAGGAGTAAGCTGGGTACAAATTGATGAACCAGCGATTGTTACAGGAATTAATGAATCAGAATTATCCTTACTTAACTCGATTTACACAGAAATTGCTGAATCCGTGCCTGGATTAAATATTATTCTGCAGACTTACTTTGAAGCTGCTGAACCGCTGGAGGCACTGTTCAAGCTTCCGGTACAAGGTTTAGGTCTTGATTTTGTCCATGATGGCGGGACGAACCTGGCATCGATTGAACGTCTTGGCTGGCCTGAGGATAAGTGGCTGGGAGCGGGTATTATTGACGGACGCAACATCTGGCGCTCAGATCTGGATGCTAAGCTGCAGCTAATCGAGAAGCTGAGTGTACATGTATCACTTGATCGTCTTATTATACAGCCTTCTTGCAGTTTGCTGCATGTTCCGGTTACTGTTCAGGGTGAGGTGAAGCTGAAGGCCACCGTTAAGGCTGCTTTAGCTTTTGCTGATGAGAAGCTTAGAGAGCTTGGCCTGCTTGCTGCAGCCTTAGAGGGTACAGCAGAAGCTGCTGCTGCGTTGACAGCCAGTCGCGAAGCCCTTACGGCCTTCCGTGCACTTCCTGAACGCGGTCGTAAGGATGTGGCTGAGCAAGTTCTGGGACTTACAGATTTACCAGACCAACGTAGCCTACCTTTTGCTGAGCGCCTGAAGGTGCAGCAGCAGAAGTGGCAGCTGCCACTTCTGCCAACGACAACAATCGGAAGCTTCCCACAGACTGTAGAAGTGCGCCAGGCAAGGTTGAAATGGCGTAAAGGCGTATGGAATCAAGAGCGTTACGACGGGTTCGTTCGTGAGCAGATTGCAGATGCAATCACTTTCCAAGAAAAGCTGGGTCTGGATGTACTCGTGCATGGTGAGTTCGAAAGAACCGATATGGTGGAGTTTTTCGGGGAGAAGTTGGATGGTTACTTATTTACTAGTAATGGCTGGGTTCAATCCTACGGATCACGCTGCGTTAAGCCACCAGTTATTTATGCGGATATAGCTTTTATCCAGCCTATGACTGTAAAAGAAAGCGTCTATGCTCAGTCGTTAACTTCCCTTCCTGTTAAAGGCATGTTGACTGGTCCTGTTACGATTCTCAATTGGTCTTTCGTACGTGATGATCTTAGTCGGGAAGCAGTAGCGAATCAAATTGCCTTAGCGCTCCGTCATGAAGTTAAAGCTTTGGAGGATGCAGGCATAGAGATGATTCAAGTAGATGAACCGGCTATCCGTGAAGGACTTCCTTTGAAGGCTGAAGATCATGAGGCATACTTGAATTGGGCGGTGAAGTCGTTCCGTATCGCGACGAATCATGTGAAGGCTACGACACAAATTCATACCCACATGTGCTATAGCGAATTTAATGACATGATAGACTCCATTTCAGCGATGGATGCAGATGTTATCTCTATTGAGACTTCACGTAGCCATGGGGAACTGATCGTTAGCTTTGAGGAGCAGGCGTATGATAAAGGAATTGGTCTTGGTGTATATGATATCCATAGTCCACGGGTTCCTGCAGTAGAAGAGATGACAGCTAATATTGATCGTGCGCTGCGGGTGCTTGATCCTGAACAGTTCTGGATTAATCCGGATTGCGGTCTTAAGACACGTGGCTGGCAGGAGACAGAAGATGCACTTCGTAACATGGTAAAGGCTGCCGCTATTGCAAGAGAAAATGCAGGAGTTAGTGCTTCCAAATAACATAAGAGGTATACAATAAATCATAGCCGGGGAATTTCTCCCTGGCTTTTTATTTCAGCCACTTGATAATAATTCTCATTCTTGATAGAATGAGAAAAGAAAAGAAGGAACCGTGGAGGGTCCCTTCAAATCATCACCTTATTTGCTTTCGAAAGTCTTGCAATCTGTTTCTTCTGCACGTGTAGGTTCTTGGGAGCTGTGGAAAGCTACAAAGATAGAATCAGCACTGCATTTGTTCTCTTCTGCCCAGTGGGTGCAGGAGTTAACTTCGCAAATTACGTCTTTTGCCATGAGGGTTCACCTCCCCTTTTAGTAATAGACAGCATTATTAAAAAACTTCTCTGTTCAACAAGGTGGAGCTTGTCCGAACAGAACCGTGTTCTGCCCTCATTCATTATGAATAGAGGGTTTTTGGTATTTTTTTACGTGTTTAGACGTGGTAATTGTACCAAATAAAGTGCGTGTAAGCAAATGGATTATTCGAATGGTTATGGTATCCCATATGTCACTAGAAGTGGTTTGACTAGAAGAATCTCTCAGCCTGTATACAACAGTGCTTCTGTAAATTCGTTGTTAAACATTAGCTTTTCAGTATCTCAAGGCTATATTGCGAATACAAGCTTTAGTGTAACCGCAAAACAAACAGTGGCAAGCTTATTAAGCGGTTTTATGCCATTAAACAAAGCACTTCTAACCCAGGTTGATTTTTGCTCGAAAAATAATAGCTTAAACTAAAAGAGTTGCAGAAATGCGACTCTTTTTTTATTTAGAGAGCATAATTCAAAAGAAACTGTTCACAATTCCATTTTTCAGTGCAACCTTCCAAGTTTTGGAACGTCTTAGTAAAGAGTGACGGAAGAGATCTGCTTAGAACAAGACATTCCGTAACGATATTATGATCCGTGCAAGCGGTATCTATTACATTTTTGGAGGAATGAGAATGCGCAAATGGGGTCTGCATTACTTATGTTTATTAATTCTTACGGTAGTCTTGGCGGGTTGTGGCTCAGCGGATAGAAATTCAGCGGCAGATAGTTTGGCAAAAGAAAATGGTAGTACGAGTAACGACGCAGCAGTAGAGGTACAATCGCAAAGCTCGATGGCCTCAACAGCGGATCAAAGCACTTCGGCAGCTCCTGAGGCAGAAGCAACTGGCAGCGAGAATATGGCTGTAAAGGGCTCCACATCAGAAAATACAGGTCAAGCAAGTGCAGGATTTACTGGTAGCGATGTAGTAGCGGGCTTGAACAAGAAGCTGATCTATAAAGCGAATCTTAACATGGAAGTAGAAGACTATGGAAAAGCACAGACTGAAATACGTAATTTAGTAACCATGGCCAATGGATATATTATTGAGTTTAATGAAAATATGTCGCAGTACGAGCAAGGTGGGACGTTTATCCTTAAGGTGCCTGCCTCCGGATTCTCACCTTTTCTGAATAAATTAGAACAAGTAAAACACGAATCTCTACAGCGCAGCATTCAAGGTCAGGATGTCTCAGAAGAGTATGTTGATCTGGAGTCACGTTTGAAGGCAAAACAGCTAATGGAAGCACAATATACAGAGTTTATGAAAAAAGCGACGAAATCCACTGATCTGGTCGCCTTCGCGAACGAGCTTGGTTCGATTCAAGAAAGTATTGAGCAGATTAAAGGTAGAATGCGTTATATCAATCAGAATGTATCCTTTTCTACGGTAGAATTGAGAGTGTATCAGACGGATGAAAGCATTGCTGTGAAGGAGAAGGAGGAGCAAGGGCCGTTACTGGAACGTGCTTCAGATGCTCTTAAAGGAAGCTTAAATGCACTATCTGTGATGTTTCAGTGGATTGTCGTTATCCTTGCAGGAGCGTTACCGATACTTATCGGGGCTGCCATTATTTTAGCTATTGTATTAGTTTCCCGTAAAAATATTCGCGAGCGTCGGGAGCAGCAGACCGAGAGAATTCGTCAGCGAAATAAGGAGCTGAACAGAGAGCAAGCCATCCCTGCGGCAACAGAGCCTAAGGAGACAGTTTCAGAGGATAATTCGAAGGCTAATAAGGACTCAGAGGACTCAAAGAAAGAATAGCCCTACAAGCATAAACGCTCTCGGCGTCTTTATAAAGACGGTAAGCGTTTAAGCGAGAAATATAAGAATAATGTATAACGTGAAAATTATACTTTCTTATATTTTAAGAGAAAAAAACGGTTGTCATCCTAAAAGGACGACAACCGTTTCTTTATGTGCTGAGGATTGATGTTTAGGCAGGCTGGAAGAGTATGCGATACTCCCCGTATCCTTCCTTCTCCAAATCCTCTTTCGGTACAAATCGTAGCGCCGCCGAATTTATGCAGTAGCGTAAACCGTTTTCTCCGGGACCATCGTCAAAGACATGGCCTAGATGCGAATCCGCTACTTTGCTGCGCACTTCAGTGCGGACCATCAAATGACTGAGATCCGTCTTTTCTTTCACAGCGTAGTCCCGGATGGGACGAGTAAAGCTTGGCCAGCCGCAACCGGAATCGTATTTATCCTGCGAGCTGAATAACGGTTCGCCAGATACGATGTCTACATAAATACCATCTCCATGGTGATCCCAAAAATCATTCCGGAAAGGAGATTCTGTTGCACTGTTCTGAGTGACTTCATATTGAAGAGGGGTTAAACGTTCTTTCAAACTTTGTTTGTCCTCTTTATGTGTCCAGTGGGTTTCGATAAAATCCTCTCGGCCAGAACCTTTGCGATAACGTTTGTAGTGGCCTGGATTCTTATGATGGTAACCTTGATGATATTCTTCGGCAGGATAGAAGGTGGCTGCCGGGAGAATCGGGGTTACGATCGGACTAGAGAACCGACCGCTTGCTTGCAGAGCTGCCTTGGAAGCTTCTGCTTGTTCTTTTTGTTCCTCCGAATGGGTAAAGATTGCTGTTCCGTAAGAAGTCCCGCGATCATGGAATTGTCCACCTGCGTCGGTAGGGTCAATTTGCTGCCAGAACAGCTCAAGTAACTTACTATAAGGGAAAATATCTGGGTTGAACGTAATTTGTACAGCTTCAACATGTCCTGTCGTTTCAGAACAAACCTCTTCATAGGTTGGGTTCACTGTATGACCGCCGGTATAGCCAGAGACGACACTAATGATACCTGGCAATTCTTCGAACGGCGAGACCATGCACCAGAAGCATCCACCTGCAAAGGTTGCTTTTTCTGTCTTGGTATTTATATGGTTAGTCTGATGTTCACTCATTGATATCCCTCCATTCACATAATGCAATTAAATAGATCACAATTTAATTATAAAGCAAATACTAACTGCCTGCCAGTTTGTAACCGATAAGTTCTTTCGCTATCGGTTATTCTTCGCTTCTTGAGAGCGCGGACGCAAGCTCAGTCCAGCGATAATTAGCACAGCGATATAGGCGATGATGGCAATAATCGCACTTACAGGGTCCTGGAACAGATGATCCCCGAGGAAAGCGTATAATGCAATCCCCGGTATTTTTCCTATGCCAGAAGCTGCAATATAGCTCCAAAAAGGCAGACCAGCTGCTCCAGCGTAGATGTTAACAGCTGTTTGGGGAATGATAGGCACGAGTCGTGCTAGGACAATCGAAGCGAAAGGTCGCCGCTCAATGCCTACTGTGAACTTTTCGAGTGCGGGAATGGAGGCTAAATAAGCTCTCGCTTGGCTTTGAAACAAGTACTTCACAACGCCAAAAAGGATTGCGGCAGCCAAATTTGTAGCTAGCCAGCAAATCAAGGCACCCGCTAAACTTCCGTATGCATAACCGAAGAATCCGATGACAGCTTTATAAGGAACAACTGGAAACAAAGCAAGTAAAGTTGCGATCCCTATAGAACTGAAAAGATTATGATCCTCTTTCATCCAGCTTAGGATGTCATATCTGTAGATAAACGCAAGGATTGTACCCGAAACATAAAGAATAATCGAGAACCATTTCTTCATAGATAATATGCCCCTTCTTCCACTCATTCATCTCATCATACGGGATAAAGAATAAATATTGAAGTAAAGATCAATTGTCAGAGAATGAGAAGCAGGTATAATAGCATTTGTAGAGAACAAAGAGAAAAGAACGAGTTATTGAAGTGTATAAGAGGGGGAAAGATCAGTGATTGTACCTGAACGTAAAAGAGTCGCCATAATAGGAATCGGCAATATAGCCCGTAAAGTATATTTACCATTGCTCTCTCAGCATGATTATGCCGAGGTAGTTGGTGTTCTTAGTCATTCACCGACAACGGTAGAGCAGGCCGTTCATACCTACCGTTTTCCTAAAGGGACGACTAATCTGGAAGAGCTGCTATCTTGGGATCTGGATGCAGTATTTGTACATAGCCCAACAACTACTCATTATGATATAGTAACAAAATGTCTCGAACGTGGGATTTCGGTATATGTAGATAAACCACTTTCCTATGATCTAGAAGAGTCCAGAAGGATGGCAGAGCTAGCACAAGATAAGGGGCTTTTGCTAGGAGTGGGCTTTAATCGCCGTTTTGCCCCAATGTATGTCACCGCCAAGCAATGGCTTGAAGAAGTTGGCGGAATTAGCCATTGCAGTGCGATTAAACATCGAACGAAGCTACAGACAAGCACCAGCCGCGAAACCGTGCATGATGATCTTATCCATATGCTTGATTTGCTGTTGTGGTTGTGTGGAGATCAGTATGAACTGCTTCGTAGTCATCTTCACTCTAGTGGTGAAGGTCGTCTGCTGCAGGCATCTGGAATGCTAGGCTGGAAAGATAGTGCAGTTGGGATGTACAGTATGGTTCGTGAAGCTGGTGTGGATTTGGAGAAGCTTGAGCTGCACGGAAATGGCAGATCGGTGGAAGTAGTGGATCTAGAAAAAGCCATACTTTTTGAAAAAGATACCTTGCCGCATATTCAAGGCTTTGGAAGCTGGGATACTGTACTCGATAGAAGAGGTTTTAGTGGAGTGGTGAATAATTTTCTTAGCAACATAAATACACCGGAGCTATGCAGCATTGCTGCTTCAGCGGTACTGCCTAGTCATATGCTGGCGGCACAGCTTGCTGAATGAGGTCTCTGAGAAAGGAGAAGAATATATGGAGGATAACCGTAAATTAGTGGAGGAACAGATCATCGAAAGCTATAAGCGCGAAGAAGAGATGATGATTCTTGTATTCGCTCAGTGGTGTGTAAATAATGGACTCGATCCACATGCTCTATACTTGCAGGCTTATCCGCAGCAGGAAGGGAATGAAGCCTTGCGTCAGGCACTTGCCCTCACGGTTTCCGCGGAGGAAGCGGGGGACATTTCTGATGACACCGTTTTGGGTGTGCTTTCGCTTTTTGGAAATGATGACTTGGCACAAATCGTAACTGAAGCGATTGCTCTAAGGGGATCTAAAGGACCAATGGGGGATTGACATTGGGGATATAATAATAGAGTCAGATGAACTTTTTTCGGTAAACGATGTTCATCATGGTTAAAATGTGTTAATATTATATATACTAACTAATAGTAAGTTTCGCTAGTGAGAGGTGAGAACAATGGAAGAACATCAATTTGCGATGTGTCCCAGATTTGAAACAGCCTTCTCTTTCTTAGGCAAACGTTGGAATGGACTTATTATTCAGACATTGATGAGTGGACCGAAGCGTTTTAAAGATATCTCCGGCCTCATTCCTTCAATGAGCGATAAGATGCTGTCCGAGCGGATGAAGGATTTGGAAGGTGAGGGTATCCTGGTTAGGCATGTATACCCAGAAACACCCGTACGTATTGAGTACGAATTAACAGACAAAGGCCGTGCATTGCAGCCTGTTATGCAGCAGATTCAGTCTTGGGCTGAGAGCTGGGTAGACTAAAATTCACAGTGATGTTGTGGCCCTTTTTCCGGAATGGTGGAAAAGGGGCTTTTCAATTTCTAAATATTAGACAGTGACAGTATTGTTCCAATCCTTTATGCTTGAAAAAAACTTGCACAGTTTAAAAATAATTGTAATATAATAGAAAAACATTGTATGATCCTTGAATGGAAACGCTCGCGTATTGGTTTTTGCTCAAATCTACTCAGCTGGAGTACAGGCATAGCAAAACTATTAGGAGGCGAGGGAGATGAAGACGAAGACGACCCTGTTTTCCCGGGAAATAACGTATGGAAAAAAGGATGTTGCTGAGCTAGAGAATGCTTCTATCAAAGTACAGCTCATCTATGACAAGACGTTGTTCATGCTGCATAGCCATCTTCCTGATTCCTTATGGGATGCGTGGATTGGCGTGCCTTACAGCATTATCTCTTCACTCTACAAAGGAAACAATGATAGTGGGACTATTTTTCAAAAATGGATTCAAAGTCCGACCGGCTGGAAGTGTATTGGTTGTGAACGGCACTGTCTGGAGTCCACGGAACCTCCACAGGATGTAAATGCGGCGAATCATGGGCGACAATATAAGTTTCATAACGGCATTCGCCAGAGTATGGTGCTTCAAGCCTTAATTTGGTCCATGTACGAGAATACCATATTATTCAAACCCTTTTTAGGCGACGAGCCTTTTTTTGACGATGATGATTTGCATACGATATCCTCTTATTTCGTTCCAACTTATCTTAATGAGTTCCACCTTATTGAGCGGTCTAAGCCATGTAAAGAATACAAAGATCAGGATATACGAGTCTTTCAGGAATGGATTTCCGCACCTGATCTTGTCCTTAAATGGAATGGTGGCTTGACGGAAGGCAGATGGATGACCGGTGTTTATATGGATCACTCCCGTTTTGCCGGATTGGGACCTTATTTGAAGGATTCAAAGGGACAGCGGACGTATATGCAGGCTTATGTGCAATAAATTGAGTTGAAAAAGCACCTTTGTAGGCAAAGGTGCTTTTTTGCGTTTACGTTGCATGTACATCAATCTCCAATTTCGTTCAAAAATAAGATACAATTTCCGTGCGTACAATCACAAGTCAAAGTTCCTTTCAGGGTTAAGGTGAAGAAGTGGATAAGATTTATTCAGAACCTAATCCCATAACCTAATCCCATAACCCAAGGAGGAGCTATAATGGAAACTAAACAACTTAATGATAGTATTTCGGATTCGAAGCAAGCGCAATCGGTACAAGCTGGGTTTACCCCAGATGCACTAGTGAGGGATATTGTATTACAGTTCCCTAAAGCGGCAGATTATTTCAAAGCAAAACGGATTGATTTCTGTTGCGGTGGAGCTAAACCTCTTGCTGAAGCAGCTGCTGAGCGTGGTCTGGATCACGAGATAATCATCGGCGATCTAAACAAGCTGTTCGAAGAGTATCCAGTACCCCAAGAGGAAATCGCTTGGAATACTGCACCTTCAGAAGAGTTAATTGACCATATTATTAACAAACACCACCGTTATCTTCGTGAAGAGCTACCCCTCATTAGCCAAAATGTAACTAAGGTATATCGAGTGCATGGCGGAGATTCTCCCCATTTGGTGGAGTTATATAACTTGTTCAACATACTTAAGGAAGATTTACTTGAGCATACGGCTAAAGAAGAAGAAGATGAGTTTCCTAAGCTGTTGACATACGCTGCTAATCCTAGTGAAGAAGGCCTGACATCGCTTCGTGAGTCATTGTCTGAGCTGGAGAGTGAGCATGATGGTGCGGGCGATATTTTGAGGAAAATACGTAGTATTACAGATGATTTCACTCCACCGGCGCATGCTTGCACGACCTATCGATTGACATATGCCCGGCTGGAAGAGCTGGAGAGTATGACTTTTGAACACGTACATTTGGAGAATAATATATTGTTCCCTAGGTTTCAGTGAAGATGAATAGTGTGCTAAAGAGTCCCTTAGGGGGCTTTTTTTATAGGGAATTATAGAATGTACAGAAATGTGGATAACTCCGTTGAAAAAGATAGAAGAAATGATCGTAAAAAATATGGGTAAGATCGATTGATGGATAGATGGATGGCAGGCAGGCAGGCAGGCGGAAGGATTGCTTAAAAGCGCACTACGAGATAGCGCCGAATGAGCAGAAAGAGGGGGATAAATCCCCCAGAATATGCGAAATGACGCCGAATGAGCAGAAAGAAGGGGATAAATCCCCCAGAATATGTGAAATGGCGCCGGATGAGCAGAAAGAGGGGGATAAATCCCCCAGAATATGCGAAATGACGCCGAATGAGCAGAAAGAGGGGGATAAATCCCCCAGAATATGCGAGATGACGCCAAATGGACAGAAAGAGGGGGATAAATCCCCCAGAATATGTGAAATGACGCCAAATGAGCAGAAAGAAGGGGATAAATCCCCCAGAATATGCGAGATGACGCCAAATGGACAGAAAGAGGGGGATAAATCCCCCAGAATATGTGAAATGACGCCAAATGAGCAGAAAGAAGGGGATAAATCCCCCAGAATATGTGAAATGACGCCGAATGAGCAAAAAGAAGGGGATAAATCCCTCAGAATATGCGAAATGACGCCGAACGAGCAGAAAGAGGGGAATAAAGGTTAGCTTTCAAAGTTTTTTGCCAATTTTTAATATCATTGGGGAGATAATTAAAGATACTGAGAAGTAAGCTTGTTATTACTTATTTGAGAACATGGCTTGTTTAAGTTATCCTTAAAAAGACAGAATACATAACTTTACAAGCCTGAGACGCTATATGGTCATTAGGCGGGACAAGGCGGTGCCAGGATGCCCATGCGATCTTTGTGGAAATTGATGCTAGGATTAGTCATTGTATTCATAATAGGTGGATGCTCTACTAACAATGACGGCAATAGTAATGCTAATAATGGTGTGGCAGGATCAGAGGGACCGACAATATCAATAAGGGTTGGAGATAATGAACTGCTTACTAAACCATCGGATAGGTTACTTAGTGGGAGTTATAGAAATGGAATATCGATCATGGAGCTACTGAAAGGTAGTAATGTTGCCACATTTGCTGAGGATAACTCAAGCATTGTTTCGGTAAAGGATTTTTCGCTAGAGGCGGGAATGGTTTGGGAGCTTCAGATGGGCGGTCAAATCATTGGGAATGCGGATTGGAATAATACTGTAGGGTATGATTCACAGCTAGTCTTCACCGCGAAGTCGAAGGACCATCAAGCACCACTTCAAACTGTAAGGCTGACCTTGAACGGTGGAAGTGTTGAAGTAGACTTGCATCATACGTATATTATGTTATTTGAAGAGGATTTAACTGTAAGAGATTTGCTCAAAAGCTGTAGTAGCGTACAGTTGGCCGATGACAATAAAAAGGTGCTTTCCGTCGACGATTATACTCCTCTTAGTAATGAAGAATGGAAGCTGAAGGTGAACGGAAAACAACTACTCGATGATGGAATGGATATGAAGCTCAGGGCTCAAGATGAATTGGAGATTTTATTGACTTTACGCTAAAAAATCGTACATTAAGCCAGAGAAACGGTTGTTCAGAATCGTTAATCTGGCTTTTTATGTGGAAAAGATATCTAACAATTATCAGTACACTAAAGTGTGAAAATATTCACAATTGAAGTGACTGCAATCACAATGACGAATTGAATTTGAACCGTATAATTCCAATATGTAGAAGAGAAATTGATCAGGTATTCATAAGCTTGAGGAGGCACCTAAACCATGACAACGATAAGAGAAAAACTAGTATTAGTCGGCAACGGTATGGCAGGCATAGGTACGATTGAGCAGATATTGAAGCTGGGTGGAGCTTATGACATCACGGTTTTTGGAAGTGAACCTCATCCCAATTACAATCGGATCATGTTGTCTTATGTTCTTGAAGGAAGTAAGACCCTTAATGATATCATCCTAAACGACTGGAATTGGTATGAAGACAATAATATAACTCTACACACGGGAACAACGGTGACACGAATTGATGAAGGTTCGAAGCAAGTTGTTACGGATAGTGGGATGATAGTCCCCTACGACAAGGTAATTATTGCGACAGGCTCGAATTCGTTTATTTTACCTGTACCTGGCAGTGATAAAGAGGGCGTTGTAGGATTCCGGGATATTTCAGACTGTGATGCGATGCTGGCAGCGGCCAAACAATACAGCAAAGCAGCTGTTATCGGCGGGGGGTTGCTTGGGTTGGAAGCGGCAAAAGGTCTTCTGAACCTTGGTATGGATGTTACCGTAGTTCATTTGATGGAAGATCTGATGGAGCGTCAGCTTGATCGGAATGCCTCCTCGATGCTGCAAGCTGAGCTTGAGCGTCAAGGCGTGAAATTTGCTATGGGCAAACAAACGATAGAATTGAGCGGGGAACAGAGAGTAAGTGGATTGCGTTTTAGTGATGGCAGTACGCTTGCTGCAGATTTTGTGGTAATGGCTGTTGGAATCAAACCGAACGTGACATTGGCAAAAGATAGCGGAATCTCCGTAAATCGTGGGATCGTGGTGGATGATTATTTGCAAACTTCCATGCAGAATGTATATTCCATCGGCGAATGTGCTGAGCATCGCGGTATGTGTTACGGACTGGTGGCTCCACTATTTGAACAAGGCATGGTTCTAGCTAAACATTTATGTGGTAGCGATACCAAGCCTTATGAAGGTTCGATTGTTTCCACGAAGCTTAAAATTTCTGGGGTGGATGTATTTTCTGCAGGTGAGTTTTTGGATTGTCCTGAACATACTGTGATCTCAAGCAAAGATGAATGGAAGAAAACTTATAAGAAAATTTTGCTCAAAAATAATGTGATTGTCGGTGCGGTTTTGTTCGGTGATGTAACGGAGTCCGCGAATCTGCAAAAGCTAGTAAAACAAGGCGCAGTAATGACCGATGAGATTTATACGGAGGTTATGGGAACGGGCTGCTGCGGTGGCGGAGCTAAGAAGAGCACATCCGTAGAAGCTATGGCGGACGAAGAAATTGTCTGCGGCTGTAATGGTGTAACTAAAAAAGCGATCGTAGATGCTGTCACTGAACATGGTTTTACTACTGTGGATGAGATCAAAGCATGCACTGGCGCTACTCGCTCTTGTGGTGGTTGTAAACCCGTAGTAGAACAAATCCTGCAATTTGTCTTAGGTGACAGTTTCCAGCAAGCTGCTAAGCAAGGTATTTGTGGGTGCACAACGCTTAGCCGTGATGAAATTGTTGCTGTAATTACAGCTAAAGGTCTTAAAACAACAAAAGAGGTCATGAATGTACTCGGTTGGAAACAAGAGGAAGGTTGCTCCAAGTGTCGTCCGGCGATTAACTATTATCTAGGGATGATGAATCCTGATACCCATCAAGATGAGAAAGAATCCCGATTTGTAAATGAAAGAATGGGTGCCAATATTCAAAAAGATGGAACCTACACCGTGATACCACGCATGTATGGTGGGGTAACTACGCCGGAGGATTTGAAGAAAATCGCCGACGTCTCCCTTAAATATGACGTGAAAGTTGTGAAGGTAACTGGAGGGCAACGCCTGGATCTAATCGGTGTGAAGAAGGAAGATTTGCCTAAGGTATGGGAAGAGCTGGATATGCCTTCCGGCTACGGTTATGCCAAATCCCTGCGTACGGTTAAGACTTGTGTGGGCTCCCAGTTCTGCCGCTTTGGCACACAAGATTCGCTGGGAATGGGCGCGCTCATAGAGCGTAAGTATGAACGTCTTGATTTTCCTGCCAAGTTTAAAATAGCTGTCAACGGCTGTCCACGTAACTGTGCGGAATCCTGCACGAAGGATATTGGGATCGTTGGAAATGATGGTGGTTGGGAAGTGTTTATCGGTGGTAACGGTGGGATCAAGCCACGGATCGCAGACTCCTTCTGCAAAATTAAGACCGATGAAGAGTTGATCGAAGTGTGCTCCGCTGTGATGCAATATTACCGTGAGACCGGCAATTATTTGGAGAGAACTTCCGAGTGGGTTGAGCGTATGGGACTTGAGCAGATTCAAATGGTTATTTTGAATAATGAAGATAACCGCAAAGAGCTGGCCGCACGTATTGACTTTGCTCTGACTCAGGTTACGGATCCTTGGAAAAAAATGCTCAATGACAGCAGCACTCGTGCTGCGCTTTTTGAAGAAACAAGAGTCTAGCGGATATAACGCACACAGAAGGGGAGAGACCAATGAATAAGACAACACAAACGTATCCAATAGGATCAGTACAGGATTTCCTGCTGCAGATTGGCCGTGTGGTGATTGCTGGAAATGTGGAGCTGGCTGTATTTCGTACCTCTGACGGAGCGATCTATGCACTTGAGAATCGGAGCCCTCATCCAAAAGGGGGGCCGCTTGCGGAAGGGATCGTTTCGGGTCACTTTCTTTATGATCCACTGTATGATTGGAAAATAGATCTTCGCACGGGTGAAGTTCAGGCACCGGATCAAGGTATCGTTATGACTTATCCAGTCTCCCTTGTCGGAGACATTGTGACAGTGAGCTTGTAGACACCGAAGCTTGTAGTAAAGGATGAAATAGAAAACGGTGGGGTGGAGTATTATGTTTACTCAAAGTGTGGAGAACATTGTCGAGGCGGCAGTCAGCAAGCGAGACCAAATGAATGAAAGTTTACCAAGATATTTTCTAGCAGCCCTTTTGGCAGGGGCATATGTAGGCATTGGGATTATCCTTATTTTCTCGCTGGGAGCGCCTCTAGCGGCTGCCAAATCGCCTTTCCAACCCCTCATTATGGGTGCATCCTTCGGTATTGCCTTGACTCTTGTTGTGTTTGCAGGCTCAGAGCTGTTTACCGGAAATAATATGTTCTTTACGGTTAGTACACTTGCTGGTAGAACAAGTATCTGGGATACTGTCAAGAACTGGGTGCTTGTGTTTGTAGGGAATGTGATAGGGGCAGTGATTTTAGCACTTTTGATTCGAGGAACTGGGCTATTCAGTGCGGCTCCCCCAGAGCATCTGATCTTTGCGGCTGCAGCCAAGAAAATGAGCCTTCCGTTTTCAGAGCTATTTTTCCGTGGGATTCTATGTAACTGGCTGGTCTGTCTAGCGCTATGGATGGCCTCACGCGCCAAAAGTGAAACTGCCAAGCTGGTTCTAATCTGGTGGTGTTTATTTGCCTTTATTGCGAGTGGATATGAGCACAGTGTGGCTAATATGACGCTGCTGAGTGTTGCTGTGTTGCTCCCGAATCACCCTGACACCGTTACAATTGCCGGATGGATCCACAATATGATTCCTGTTACCTTAGGAAATATAATTGGCGGTGGCGTATTCGTCGGTATGGCCTACTGGATGATCTCTCCCGTGCGGGGTACTCAGACCAAGCGTTAAGAGTATATATAGTTATAGGGCTGACCCAATTTCGGGTTCAGCTCTTTTTCTAAATATAAGAAAGTATAAGTTTCACGCTATAAATTATCCTTATATTTCTCGCATAAACGCTTACCGTCCATTAGGGACGCCGAAGGCGTTTTTGCTTGTCTTGTGGGATAAAAAAAGACGCCTATGTTTAGGCGCCTTTGACCACTCTATTTTATATTGTGCAGAATAATTGGGTCATATATGTTTCATTGAGGAGAATAGAGGGTATATTATAAACGGAAATTAGATGCGGCAGATCTCGTTTGGACACATTTCGCAGTGGCAAATTTCCTGCAGCATGCCAAGATCCTTGATGACAATCATACCGTTCTCGTACTCAACCGCGTCTTTTTTACGCAAGTCGCTCAACATCCGGTTCACACTCTCACGAGTAGCGCCGATCATGTTGGACAAATCTGTATGCGTAATTTTTTTGTTGATGAGAATGTTCTCACCATCGCTGCTCTTCTCACCATAGGTGTTGCCGAGTCGAATGAGAGTGGAGCAAAGTGCGCCTGGTTTTCCGTACATCATCAGATCACGGAATTTCGTTTGAGTTAGACGGTGATGAATGCCCATCCATTTCATAAAGTCGATGGCAAAATCACAATGTTGGCAAATGAGAATTTCTAAATCCTTTTGCTCGATGACGCCAACTTCACTTTCTTCAATCACTTCTGCAGTAAAGCTGTGCTTGGTGCTGAAGAATGGGTCCGCTTGACCTACCATATCGCCGGCTTGGTACATATAAAGAATAAGTTCTTTACCTTCATCCGTTGATTTAGTTAATTTCACACGTCCACGTTTGATATAAAACAATTTATCCGAGTAGTCGCCTTCCCAGAAAAGATGTGAACCCTCTGGAACAACGCGTTCTTTCATAGTAACAAGAAGTCTGTTGAAATTCTGTTCGGAGAAACAGTTTGTATTTCCGTGGGCTTCGATGACATTGTAATGTTCTTTTAGCATAATCGACATCCCCTTTATTCCCTCAGTTTTTCAGTAAATTTTAAATTAATTATACCTCTAAATTCTTCGATTTGGTTAAGAAAAACCATTTAAAAGTGTCGAATTTTCAACATTGTGATTATTTTCACTTCAAAAGTGCAAGATGTAATATGATTTTTAACAAAAAAGGAGTAAGAAGTATATGTTCTTTATATATCAGCAGTGGCAATCCATTATTCTCAAATAATGGGTCTGTCGCTGTTTTTTTTGTTCTTATTAGATTCTACATATTATACTGCAAAAATTCATGATATAGAAATTCGTTCGATTTCAACTCCGTATAAACGCACACATCTTCATTAAGGTCAGACATTGGCGCAACGGGTATGGAACGATATCCTGAGAATGGAGCAAAAACCAGGAGAAGGGGAAATCATACATGGCTAAAGTGGCGGACAAATATCTTAAGGTAGATCCTTGGGCAATTATTGAAGAGGGCTTTGATCCAGAACGAAATCGGACCTCGGAATCTATTTTTTCACTAGGAAATGAGTATATGGGTGTGCGGGGGTATGCTGAGGAAGGTTACTCTGGGGATTCCCTGCAAGGCAGTTATTTCAACGGGCTAAATGAACAATTGGACATTGGCAATCATTATAAGGGGATTATTCGCTCGCTGAGATATATGGTAAATGCGGTGGACTGGCTGTATACGCGGATCACTGTGAATGGTGAACAGCTTGATCTGGCAAAAAGTAAAATATCGGATTATGTGCGCAAACTGGATCTTCGTAGTGGGACCTATCGGCGGGAGCTAATCTGGCACCTAGATGATGGAAAAATCTTAAAAGTTGTCTTTACACGCTTGGTAAGTATGACGATGTCTCATCTGGGACTACAGCGGGTGGAATTTGAGCCCCTTAATTTCTCGGGCAGCGTGGACATTTGTGCAGGTCTTGATTTCAGCATTATTCATGAGGAACGCGGTGAATGTATGTGGAGTAGTCTCCGCAGTGGAGAACAAGGATCTACCACAGCTATTATGGCGAGAACAGTGAATACAGCTAACAAGCTATTCTCTAGCTTTTCTTTACAATCTTCACAGCCGCTTCAGCTTACACGAGTTGAACATGAGAAATTTATTGGACAAAGCTTTACTATGGATCTTGCTCAGGGAAAAGCGACCCATTTTACAAAGCTGGTTATCAACTATTCGGATAGTGAATCTGCCCATACAGCTGAAGAGCTGTGGAGCAAAGGGCTAGCTCTTGCTGAAAGTGCAAATCAACTGAGCGATACTCAAATATTCGCGGATCAGACGGCATATTGGAATGGTATCTGGGAGACAAGTGATATTCGGATTGAGGGCGATCCTGAGAATCAGCAGGGCATTCGTTTTTGCATTTTCCAGCTTTATCAGACTTATCATGGTGATCATCCAGGGTTCAACATCGGCGCTAAAGGATTGACTGGAGAAGTGTATCGTGGTTTGGCGTTCTGGGATACAGAGTCGTATTGCTTACCATTCTATATGTTTAATAATCCTAAGGCTGCACGGAGTTTACTGGACTTTAGATATAAGACATTACCTCAGGCTATGCAACGTGCTAAAGATGTTGATTGCGATGGCGCTTGCTACCCTATTGCTACAATAGACGGAACAGAAAGCTGTGATCTCTGGCAGCATTCGAATCTTCAGCTTCATGTAGGGACTGCTATTTCCTATGGTATCTGGCATTATGTCAAAAATACTGGGGATAAAGAATTCTTGCACAGTAAAGGCGCTGAAATGCTGATCCAGATCAGTAGATTCTATGCTACACGCGGTCAATGGGGTCAACAGAGTGGGAAATATGGATATTTTGGCGTAATGGGTCCTGATGAGTTCCAATTGATGGTGAATAATAACTGCTATATTAATTTGATGGCCCAAAAATCATTTGAATACACCTTAGACACCCTGAGTGAAATGAAAGAACAGGCACCAGAGGCTTTTGCAATGGTTGCGGAAAAGACGGGACTCCGTGACGAAGAGCTTAGCGATTGGAAAAATAAAGCAGACAATATGAAGATTCCGGTTGACGAAGTGACAGGAGTATTTGAGGAGCATGATGGATTCTTCGATATGCCACATATTGATATTCATTCCATTCCTGTAACAGAGTTTCCGCTCTACTCGAACTGGTCGTATGATCGATTGTATCGTTATGACATGATTAAGCAACCGGATGTTCTCATGTTTATGTTCTTATATAATGGACAATTCTCTAAAGAAGCGAAGCTTGCTAACTATGAATATTACGAGTCTAGATGTATTCATGAGTCTTCACTTTCACCTTCGATCCATTCCATACTGGCAAGCGAAATCGGTAAGCCAGAAGAAGCCTATTCGTTCTTTGAATTTGCGACAAGACTGGATTTAGACAATTACAACCGTAACACGCGCGAAGGATTGCACACGACTTCGATTGCAGCCGCTTGGATGAATATTGTGTATGGCTTTGGAGGTATGCGTTCAGATGGGGATCGTTTGTCCTTCCAGCCTTCATTGCCGGAGCGCTGGAACGAGTATAGCTTCCAAGTGATGTATGAAGGGGTATTACTACGTATTTTGGTCAACAAGACTTCAGTAACGCTCACCGCAATTAATGGGGGTAGCACTGATATTACAGTGTATGGGCAGTCAATTACGGTGGACGCATCCGGGACGACGCTTCCGCTAGGTGAAGGGATGTTGGCTCGATGAGCTGGGCGGTTAGGGATAGCTGTTTTGACAAGCAACTTGTGACGACGAACGGGAACAAATATATGTTAGGCAATGGCTATATGGGATATCGCGGGACACTTGAGGAATTCGGTAAAACTGAGTTAGTTGCCGTAACTTTAGCTGGTCTATATGACAAAGCGGGAGATAAGTGGAGAGAACCTGTCAATGCTCCTAATGGATTATGGACCAAGATTGTCTGCAACGGTCAACCTTTAAGTGTGCTAGAGCAAGAACCGAGCTCTCATGTTCAGGAGCTGAATATTCGTAGTGCCATTCATCATCGGAGCACTGGCTATAGTCTATCTGATGGTGGGATGTTGACATTTACAGCAGATCGTTTCGTAAGCCAGGACAATCTTCACCTGCTCGTTAGTAAATACTCTATCCATAGTACACAGGACTGCCAAATTGTGATTGAGACCGGGATTGACGTAGATGTATGGGATATCAATGGTCCCCACCTCTATGGTCAAAAAGTACAGTCACAGGGTGAGGTACTAGTCTCTTCCTCCACTAGTGGAGAATTGAACATTCCGGTAGTTGTGGCGGAGAGAGCCGTATTTAATTTCGGAGATCAGCAACTGGATGAGGGCGCTAGTATTCGCCGGATTTCTTTTGAAGCGCGTGCGGGTGAGACCTATGAATGGTTTAAGTACGTTGCGGTATATACTGGACTTGATGTTAGTGTACCGGAGTCAGAAGCAGTAAAGTCTGTTCTAGCTGCTGAAACGCTCGGTTATGACGAGTTATTACAGGCTCATCGCCAGCAATGGGAAGAAAGATGGTCGCTTAGCGATGTCATTATCGAAGGCGATGAGGATGCTCAGTTTGCTCTAAGATACAGTATTTATCAGCTGTTAATTATTGCACCTACAGTTTCGGAAAAGGTTTCTATCCCGGCTCGAGGTTTATCGGGTCAGGTCTATAAAGGGGCCGTATTCTGGGATACGGAGATGTTTATGCTGCCTTTCTTCCTGCATACTGATCCAACGGTTGCTCGCAACCTGATGATGTACCGGATTCATACCTTGGACGGAGCTCGCCGGAAGGCCGCGGAATATGGTTTTTTGGGAGCATTCTATGCTTGGGAAAGTCAGGATACAGGAGACGATGCTTGTACACTGTTTAATGTGAATGATGTATTTACCGGTCGACCAATGCGGACTTATTTCCGTGATAAGCAGGTTCATATCAGTGGGGATGTTGTACATGGGATCTGGAAATACGTTCAATTTACAGGTGACGAGAGTCTGCTGACTAGCGGAGGGGCGGAAGTGATCTGGGAATGTGCCCGGTTCTTCTACTCTTATGCTTACTATAATTCAGTAAAAGAACGCTTCGAGATTCTAGATATAACAGGTCCAGACGAATATCATGAGCGTGTGAACAATAATGCTTTTACGAATGCTCTGGTTAAGGAGACACTGGAGATTGCCTTGCGCACAGCAGAATTGCTGCAAGATAAGTATCCGGAAGTGTACAACCAACTGTCTACAGAGTTTAGTGAAGGTCCGTTTCTGACAGAGTTCAAAGCTATGCTGGATAGCTTCTATGTTCCGCAGCCAGACCCTGCCAGTCTTGTCATCGAACAATTCGACCGTTACTTCACCTTAGAAGATGTTAGGCTGCCAGATTTGAAATCCCGTGTACTTAACAAAAATGAGTATTTGGGTGGCGGTAATGGATTAGCCACAACCACAACAATACTGAAGCAAGCGGATGTCGTATTGATGTTAAATCTATTCAAACATTCCTTCACCAAGGAAGTGAAACAAGCGAACTGGGAATTCTACGAACCGCGCACCGAGCATGGGTCAAGTCTTAGTCCTTGTATCTACGCTTTGGTAGCTGCCGATATTGGTTCGCCGGATTGGGGATATCCATATTTTATGCGCACGGCTACTGTTGATCTCACGGGAGAATCTAAGCAGTACGTAGGCGATCTTTATATCGGTGGTACCCACCCAGCCGCTAACGGTGGTGCTTGGATGGCTGCGGTGCTTGGTTTTGCAGGGTTGGATTATGATGGGGGAACTGTCCATATCAAACCTTCACTGCCTAAACATTGGCAGTCTGTTGAGCTTCCGGTTACGCTTCGGGGGAATACCTTTAAGCTGCGGATCAGCAAGGATGAAGTTACAGTTATCACAGCAGCCGACTACAGCGGGACTCTGGTGTTCTCGGTACAAGGGCGAGAAGGAAAGCCCTGTGGTGCAGGTGAGAGCTTGCGGCTAACCTTGGCCGAAACAACAGTATAGACATTAACTAACAACGGAGAGGAAGTAAATCCATGTTGCAAAATATGAAGGGTGCCATTTTCGATCTGGACGGCGTTATCGTAGA
Organism: Paenibacillus sp. FSL R5-0475; assembly: GCF_038004585.1. Lineage (NCBI taxonomy): Bacteria > Bacillati > Bacillota > Bacilli > Caryophanales > Paenibacillaceae > Paenibacillus > Paenibacillus sp. FSL R5-0475. The sequence continues at coordinate 3,642,929 of NZ_JBBORK010000001.1, read as the reverse complement.
TACGGCCAAATATCATTATTTGGCTTGGGCGAGTCTTGCTGACGAGCTAGGCTTTACATTTACAGAGGAGGATAACGAACGTCTTAAGGGCGTGAGCCGGATGAGATCGCTCGATATTCTTCTGGAAGTTGGTGGCCTACAATTTGAAGAAGCGGAGAAGCTTGCGATGGCGGAGAAGAAGAATCGCCTATATGTAGAGTACATCTCTAAGCTTGAGGAGTCGGAACTGCTTCCTGGGGTCAAAGAATACTTAACAGGACTGAGAACGCGCGGGATTGGAATTGCGTTAGGTTCAGCTAGTAAGAATGCAGAATTTATTTTGAATAAGCTGAACATTACGGATCTGTTCGATGCCGTAGTTGACGGTAACAAAGTGTCACTTGCCAAACCGGACCCGGAGGTATTCTTGATCGCTGGTCAGGAGCTAGGCTTACAACCGGACGAATGTGTCGTGTTTGAGGATGCGGAAGCGGGCGTTCAAGCAGGTAAGGCCGCAGGTATGAAGGTAGTAGGTATAGGTAAGCCGGAAGTACTGAAGGAAGCCGATATGGTTGTAAAAGGATTGTATGAGTTGTTGAGTTAAATAAAAAGGTGACCGACTCCAAAGTAGCTGATGCTACTGTGGGGTCGGTCTTTTTTTGCTTTAAATTCCTGTGCTCACGCTGTGTATTCAGCTATCAAGTACAACTGCGCACACCAAGTAGTAATGTCGCTCATTGGGTAATCCAATCGCTCATTGGGTAATCCAATCGCTCATCCAAAGGCTCAACAAATGTGAAGCCCACAACAGTGTAAAACAGAGGCGAATAATACCTCTCATAGCCCCACGCAGTGGTCCCTGCCCGCCCTCCCTTTTTTCTGTTTTCGGTTTTTTTGAGAGGGAAGAAGGTCATGGAGAGGAATTTTGGAACTGGAGGAGCGAAAGCGTCCGCCTTTGTCTCCGGATTTTATCCGCCAGTGGCGGTATAAATCAGAAAATCTGGAGACAACAGCGGCCGTAAGTCCAAAGTTTCCTCATAATGACACCATGATTCCCTCTCATTCAAATCCGTACAACAGAAAAAAACTACATACAAATGACCATAAAAAACTTTAAAATGAACATATGTAAGCGTTTGTCCCTTTGATATAGTTATTGAACCCGGAGGTGTGACAAAATGTTGTCTAGGCTGATTAGATTGATTCGAAAGCTGAACGTCAAGCAGCAGCTCATCCTACTATTCCTGATTATGATTTCTCCGATCTTCTTTTTGAACATATATGGGAATTTAAAGGCAGAGCAAATACTGAAGCGCCATGTTACGAATGCATATGTGGAATTGAACAAGCAGAACTTTACGATCATTAATCGGGATATCGATACAGTTAATAAAATCACTACCACCGTGATTCAAAATCCTCTGATTCAGCAAATGAATATGACTGGCTCGGATACCATACTGGAGCGGGTCAAACGATATGAGACAATAGAGAAGCTGTTGGTCAGTTACTCTCAGGGGGCTGAACGTGGTGATGGCATCTATTACTCCCTTTATATATACGATCCGAATGATTATTACTTTTTTGCTCCCAATTTTCCACAGGTTAAGAAGGCGGGAGTTTATTTCTTTTCTAAAGCCGAAGAGCCTTACTGGTTTGAGGAGGTTGTTCAGAAGAAAGGACGCGGCTCACTGAAGTTCACGGAAAGGCTAAGCGCTCAAGCGGAGAATTTAAAGACACTTACTTACATGAGAGCTGTAAACAACATTTCCAGAAAAGCGGAGACTATAGGGGTTTTGGTCATCACCAAAATGGACTCTAAAATTGGAGAATCTCTCAAATCCATCTCTTTGCCTGACGGCGAAATTTATTTAACAGATTTAAACAATCGTGTTCTCGCCTCCACTACGAATAATACTGGAGAAGTGATTGAGCTGCCGGAGACGGTTGTTGCCGAGGATCTGGAAGGTACAGTGGATGTGATTACCTCCGATTTTATCTATGTGGTTAACAATAACCATGCGCTTGGACAAAAACTGGTCTACAAAGTTCCGGTGAAGGCGCTACTGCAGCAACAGAACGAAATGAAAAGTGTTATTCAATATATCACCGTGGCTTATGCAGTATTTGGACTAATTATGATTACGTACTTCTGGCGTTCATTAATGACTCCTTTGCAAAAGCTGGCTTTTTTCGTGCGAAAATACGAGCCGGGTAATCGAGTTCCAGAGACACCACGGAGGGGGAGTAACGATGAGGTCAGTGTGCTGATTGCTTCTACTTATGATATGGCCCGAAGGCTGAACGGATTAATCACATACAAATATCAGATGGAGCTTAAACAGAAGGAATCCCAGCTTCAACTTCTATATCAACAAATCAACCCTCATTTGCTTTACAACACCCTAGAGAGCATTTATTGGAAAAGCTCTTTAGAAGGAAATGTCGAATCCGCCGAGATGATCAAGGAATTGTCCAAACTAATGAAGATCAGTCTTAGTCGTGGAAGGGAGCTGATCAGCCTTGAAGAAGAGCTGGAGCATGCAACGGCCTATATCAAGCTACAGCAGCACCGTTATGATTATGTATTTCAAGTTGTGATGAATATTCACCCGGATACGAAAAGTAACCTAATTCCAAAAATCACGCTGCAGCCATTAATAGAAAATGCTATTATTCATGGGGTTAAAAATATGGGCGAGGATGGTGAAATCACCATCACAGCAGTGTGTGAGGATGGAACCGTTAGGATCTCTATTGAAGATAACGGCTATAAGTCTGTTGACTATGAAGCCATAGAAGCTGTATTGAATGATGAAAGCCCCAATCCCACTAGCGGTTATGGTATCCGCAATATTAACCAGCGTATTCATTTACATTTTGGCTCTGATTATGGCATCAGCTATACCCCTCGTACAGAAGGCGGAACGCTAGTAACAGTTAAGCTTCCGAAATCGGAGAATCAGGACTAAGGAAGGGGAGCATGCAGATATGTTCAATATATTGGTTGTGGATGACGAACCATTGATTTGTAAAGGATTGAGCAATTTATTAGCTTCATCCGGGCTGGATATTTCTAATATCTATACAGCTAATAGCGGATTTGAAGCACTAGACTGTATACGTATGGAGGAAATTGATCTGCTCGTTACGGACATACAGATGGGTGCGATGAGTGGAATTGATTTGATGCAGCATGCCAAACTAGCCAAACCATGGGTACAGACCATCGTGATTTCTGCTCATGAGACGTTTCAATATGCTCAAATGGCTGTTAGGCTCGGGGCAAAGGATTATTTAATCAAGCCTTTGAATAGTGAGCAGTTTTTGGATTCGGTCCGAAATGTACTCCTTAAGATGGGGAAGCCCTCACCAGAACTAGATGTCTTCATGTCTGGAATTAACGAAAGCTTTCGACTGGAAGAGCCGCTACCGGAATATAGCAAGCTCTTGAACGAATTGCTCATTGACCCTGGAGTTGTACTAGCTGAAGGAGATAACCTGCTGAAGCTGGATAACCTGAAGCTACAAGGGCCGTATTTTTCCGTCTTAAAACTTAAGGTACCACTGACTGGAGTAAACCAGGAGAAGCAGTATACTATTCGGGACAGACGGCTTCTTTGTTATGCTGCGCTGAACATTGCCAAAGAATTAATGGATCAGGAATGGAACTCGATAGCCTTTTATGCGCCAGATGGAGAAATTACGATCATTATTCAATGGGATGAAAAAAGCTATGAGGATTCTTCTGCCGGCCAAATCAACAGGCTAGATATACTTGGTCGTAGTCTACATTTTAATATCCATAAATATTTACATCTGAATGTGGTCATTGGCATTAGCCAGATTTTAAAGGGGCTTTCGTTTATGGCCGTGTTGAACCGTCAGGCCTCTAATGCAATTCTCTGGAATAATGAGCATAGTGACCATTACGTGTTCTATTATGGGGATTTCAACTGGAACAGTTACACGAGTGATCCTTCTGTAGAAGAACTTCATACGCATAGCAATCTGATCGTACAAAAAGCAAAAGAATATATTGACGAGAACTATGCGCAAAAAGGACTTACTATTCACGATGTGGCTAAGAAGAATCATGTTAGCCCCAATTATTTGAGCTACCTATTTAAGAAAAATACAGGTTATAACCTGTGGGAATATGTAATTAAGCTCCGGATGGAAGAAAGTCGGGAGATGATTTTGAATACCGATCTTCGCAGATACGAAATTGCGGAGCGTGTGGGTTATGAATCGCCCGAGCATTTTAGTAAAATTTTCAAAAAATATTATGGGATTAGCCCCAGTGAATTGAAGAAGTAAAAACACTCATGACTTCGGTAGATATAGACATGTTCAGTACAACCCTCATTTCCTACAATTTAAGGTAGGAAGCATTTTGCGAAAAATGCTGATAGAACAATGGAATGAGGGAGCCTGATGAATCAAACCGCAGTAGTAACCGAAAACCCGGCGACGCTGAAGGGGACACCGTACAAGCAAAACCGCTGGAAGAAAAACTTTTGGGGATATATGTTCCTCGTACCTGCCGTAATTATTTTTATTATGTTCTTGTGGGTTCCAATTTTTAAAGGCTTACTGTACAGCTTCTACCATGTTGATTTTGTGAAAGGTAATAGCTTTGTAGGCTTTGAGAACTACAGTAGAGCACTTAGTGATCCAGATGTTTTGACCGCATTAAAGAACACTGGGTATTACATGTTTCTATGTCTTATTATCGGTTTTTGGGTTCCGATTGCTTTTGCCATCATGATCTCGGAGCTGAGAAAGTTTGGGGGCTTTGTACGTGTAGCGGCTTACCTTCCTTTCGTAATGCCTGGTGTGGTTCTCTATGGACTGTGGAGATGGCTTTATGATCCGGTGGGCCCGATTAATGCGTTACTAGGCACAATGGGTGTGGATCAGGTTGCCTTCTTAACAGATACAAGATGGTCGATGATTTCCCTTGTGTTTATGGAAACATGGCAGCAGTTCGGATCAGGGATGCTAATTTACTTAGCTGCTGTACTCAGCATTCCAAGAGATTGGTATGAAGCCGCTGAGATTGATGGAGCAGGTATATGGGCACGTATAAAGTACATCACATTGCCTTCACTGCGTAATTTAATCTTTTTGATGCTGATCCTGCAAATTATTGGTACTTCACAAGGGTATCAGTCACAGATGGCGCTGCTTGATGGCGGTCCAAATAATACTACGCTTACCTATGCGCTGTTGATCGTGAAATATGCATTTACAAGACTCGATTATGGAACAGCTACTGCGCTTGGCATGTTAATGTTCATTGTCCTAGGTGGTTTGGGCATTTTACAGTTCAAGCTTAACAAGGAGGACTACTAAGATGAAAAGCGCAGATAGAGGAATTCTTTCAGAACACGATTTGAAAAAAACAAGTAATAAGATTGTTTATGGCTTGATGTGCGTAGTCATTTTGGTTATGGTTTTTAGCATGCTATACCCTATTTGTATGACGTTATTCAACGGGTTGAAGTCGAATCAAGAGGTGAATTCATTCCCGCCGCATTTTTTCCCTCAGGAATGGCACTTCAGTAATCTTAAAGATGCGATGAATTACATTGATCTACCCATGTTCCTTAGAAACACCATTTATATCTTTTTAGGGAATATGGTCGTGACGCTTGTCGTATTGGGAATGTCGGCTTTTAGTATTTCTCGTATGAATGTTCCTTACAAAAGAGCTATTTACTTCTTCTTCCTGATGACATTGTTTATTCCGGCGACCAGTTACATGATCCCGAACTTTGTCAATTTGAAAGAGCTCGGATTGCTGAATCAGTATGCGGCCTTCTGGTTGCCAGCGGGAGCGAACACGTTCTACTTTCTATTGTTAAAGAACTTTTTTGACGGGATTCATCCAGAAATCTTTGAAGCAGCACGAATTGATGGGGCCTCTGAGCCGAGAAGCTTTTTCTCCATTGCCGTGCCACTATCCATTCCGATTTTTGCTACATTAGCGATCTTTATCTTTTCTACTGCATGGAATGACTGGTTCTGGCCATCTCTGGTTATGCACAGTGAAGAGAAATACACGCTTGCGACAGCCATTTATAAATACGTTATTAATGTGAAGGCACTCAATACTAATATTAAATTTGCAATCCTGTTTATAGTATCCTTGCCTCCAATCATTGTCTTCTTGATTTTCCAGAAATTCATTATGCGTGGGGTTGCTTTGTCGGCAGTGAAAGGATAAGCAATTATCGACGAATTTATCCACGGATCGTAAACATGCACATGAAAGGAATATAAATGCACCTCGTTTGTAAACGGTTTCTAATTTATGATCGATATGTAAGATAATTATGAATTGAAAAGGGGAGTTTCAATGCGTAAGTACTCTAGCGTTCTACTAAGCGTACTTGTAGCCGGATCGTTGCTATCTGCTTGCAGCGGCAACAATAACGGAAACACAGCGGGGAACAAAGGCGGGGAAGCATCTGCTGCGCCAACAAATGCGGTAACGGATAATACAGCAACCGCTACGGATGCACCAGTGGATGACATTACTCAAAGAAAAGTGACGATCAAGATTCACTATCCAACACCTGACCTGACTGAAATAAGAGCACAGGAAGACGACAAAATCAAACGTTTCCAAGAGGTATATCCGAACGTAGAAATCGTTAAAGACGACTGGCAGTACAATGTAAGTGAAATAGGAATCAAAATGGCTGCGAATGAAGCACCAACCTTCTTTAATACTTTTGCTACAGAAGCTAAATTCCTGGTTGAAAAGGGCTGGGTTGCTGACATCACAGATCTGTGGAACAAATATGAATTTAAAGATCAAATTAACACCGTGCTTCAAAATCAATTTATTATCGACGGCAAAGTTTTCGGAGTAACACAAAAAGGTTATGTAACAACCACTATGATCAACAAAAAAATGCTGGATGAAAAAGGCGTAGCCATTCCACCTATGGATTGGACTTGGGATGATATGCTGAATACGGCTAAAGGTGTAGCTGATGCCAAAAAAGGTATTTCCGGTATTGCTCCAATGGGTAAGGGGAACGAATCAGGTTGGAACTGGACCAACTTCCTGTTTGAAGCTGGCGGAGAGATTCAAAAGATTGAAGGCGGTAAGGTTATAGCTACATTTAATTCCGATGCTGGCGTTAAAGCACTGGATTTCTACAAGAAACTTAGATGGGAAGCTAACGCGATTCCTCAGGACTGGGCACTTGGTTGGGGCGATGCTGTAGGTGCGTTCCAACAAAGTCGTACAGCAATGGTAATGGCCGGATCTGATGGCGTTATCGAGCAAGCATTGAACCAAGGTGGACTGAAACCTGAGGATGTGCTTACGTATCCTATGCCAGCTATGGAAAAAGGCGGAAAACACACAGGGGTACTTGGTGGTGACTATCTAGTAATCAATCCAAATGCTACGCCAGATGAACAAGAAATGGCATTCCGCTACATTACTTTTGATTATTTCTCTGACAAAGGTTTGGAAGCACTGGATGCAATTCTTCAACAACGTACAACCGATGGCAAATACTTTATCCCGCCGCTCTTAGACTACTACTCAGCTGATTCTGAGTTTGGTAAGAAGATCAAAGCGGTTTATGACAAGTACACAAATGTATACCAATATAGCCCTGACATTATGGGACTTTTGGATGGTAAACCTGAAGCTCAATACAACACACAGGACTATTACGCAACCATGTCCAATGTTATTCAAGAGCTGTTCTCCAAAAAAGGAACGGATTCCAAGAGCCAGTTAGAAGCAGCAGCTAAAACAGTGCAAGAGAAATTCTTTGATACGATTAAAGCGGAATAGTCTAATGCAAAAACCGGCCCCTTTGGGGTCGGTTTTTTGTTCTGAAGATTTATAAATTTATAAATCTTCAGAAATAGTGATAATCATTTGGAAATTATTACAGTGTAGAGAAATCGTAATTGACTGTGATGAAGAGAATACATTTTTGTGTACTGATTTTAGATATATGGAATAAAAAGGAGCTGAAATTTTGCTTATTAAAGTATAATTCTAAGATTTAAAGGTTTTTATAGCACATAATATGGTAAAAAGACTATAATATGATCGAATGAAAGCGCTTTGAAAACAAATCAAAAAAACTTTATACTTTGTGAAAGATTTCACTATACAAGGTGGAAATCATGTGATAAGATAAATGTGTAGAGAAAAACAACTAAAAATTGACAGGAGGACGAGGGAGATGGCAGTTAAGAACGAAGTCGCCGCCCAAGTTAAACAAGTTACCGCTGAAGAGTATATTCAGAATTTAGTGGATAAAGCAAAAAAAGCGCATGAGGCGTTCATGGCGCTAGACCAAGAGCAAGTTGACACAATCGTTCATGCAATGGCGTTGGCTGGACTCGACAAACATATGTACCTCGCAAAATTGGCCGTAGAAGAAACTGGACGCGGCGTATACGAAGACAAAATTACGAAGAACATCTTCTCAACTGAATATATCTGGCACGGAATTAAATACGATAAAACAGTAGGCGTTATTGAAGACAACGCTTATGATAGCTTCCAAAAAATTGCTGAACCCGTCGGAATTGTTATGGGTATCACACCGGTAACCAACCCTACATCCACCACGATGTTTAAAGCGTTGATTTCGATTAAGACACGGAACCCTATTATATTCGGTTTCCACCCATCTGCGCAAGAGTGTAGTGCAGCTGCTGCAAAAATTCTTCATGATGCTGCCGTGAAAGCTGGCGCTCCTGAGAACTGTATCCAATGGATTGAAATGCCAACAATGGACAAGACAAACGCATTGATGAACAACCCAGACGTTGCTCTTATCTTGGCAACTGGTGGTTCTGCAATGGTAAAAGCAGCTTACAGCTGTGGTAAACCAGCACTTGGCGTAGGCCCTGGTAACGTACCTGCTTTCATTGAAAAGAGCGCGGATATTGATCAAGCCGTAACGGACATCATTCTTTCTAAAACATTTGATAATGGTATGATCTGTGCTTCCGAGCAAGCTGTTATTATCGAAGAACCAATCTTCGATCAAGTGAAGAAAAAGATGATTGCTAATGGCTGCTACTTTGTGAATAAAGAAGAAGCTGCCAAACTGACTAGTGGAGCAATGAACGTAGATAAATGTGCGGTTAACCCAGCAATCGTAGGTCAATCCGCAGTGAAAATTGCTGAAATGTGTGGCATTCAAGTCCCTGCCGGCACAAAGATTCTGGTAGCAGAACTTGAAGGTGTAGGCACTAAATATCCACTTTCCGCTGAAAAATTAAGCCCGGTTCTTGCTTGCTACAAAGTTAAGAATGCAGATCAAGGTATCGAACGCGCAGCTCAAATTGTTGAATTTGGTGGTATGGGACATAGCTCGGCTATCCACTCCAACAACGAAGAAGTAATCATGAAGTTCTCTAACCGTCTGCAAACAGGACGTATTCTCGTTAACTCGCCTTCCACACATGGTGCGATCGGCGATATCTATAACACTAATATCCCTTCGTTGACTCTGGGCTGCGGATCTTATGGTCGTAACTCCGTGTCGCAAAACGTTACAGCAATCAATTTGATCAACGTGAAAAGGGTGAATCGTCGTACCGTGAATATGCAATGGTTTAAAGTACCTGACAAGATCTATTTCGAAAAAGGCGCTACTCAGTACCTGACCAAAATGCCTGATATCACACGTGTCGCAATTATCACTGACCCAATGATGGTTAAGCTTGGATATGTTGAAAGAGTTGAACATTACCTGCGTCAACGTCAAACTCCTGTAGCTATCGAAGTGTTCTCTGAAGTTGAACCAGATCCATCGACAACTACAGTTGAAAAAGGTACTGCAATGATGAACAGATTCCAACCGGACTGCATTATCGCACTTGGCGGCGGCTCCCCAATGGATGCTGCAAAAGGAATGTGGTTATTCTATGAACATCCAGACGCAGACTTTAATGGTCTGAAACAAAAATTCATGGATATCCGTAAACGGGTATACAAATTCCCTAAACTTGGTAACAAAGCTAAGTTTGTAGCGATTCCAACAACTTCGGGTACAGGTTCGGAAGTAACATCTTTCGCAGTTATTACCGATAAAACAACTGAACAGCACACTAAATATCCTTTGGCTGACTACGAGTTAACTCCAGATGTGGCTATCATTGATCCAGAGTTCGTATACAGCTTGCCAAAAACTGCTGTTGCTGATACAGGTATGGACGTATTGACACATGCTATCGAAGCTTATGTATCGGTTATGGCGAGTGACTATACTGATGGTCTAGCTATTAAAGCGATCCAACTGGTATTCCAATACCTTGAAAAATCGGCGCTGGAAGGCGACAGAGTAGCACGTGAGAAAATGCATAACGCATCAACACTTGCTGGTATGGCCTTTGCCAATGCATTCTTGGGTATTAACCACAGTTTGGCGCATAAATGGGGCGGACAGTACCACACTGCTCATGGTCGTACTAACGCGATCCTTATGCCACACGTTATCCGTTACAATGCTAAAAAACCTACGAAGTTCGCTTCGTTCCCTAAATATTCGCACTTCGTAGCTGATGAGCGTTATGCTGAAATTGCCCGTATTCTGGGATTGCCAGCTCGCACAACTGAAGAAGGTGTAACTAGCCTGATCAATGCTATTCGCGATATGAATAAAAAATTGGGCATCGAAGAATCGTTCCAACAACTGGGCTTTGATCCTAAGGACTTCGAATCCCGCGTAGATTACTTGGCTGACCGTGCGTTTGAAGATCAATGTACAACTGCCAATCCTAAGCTGCCACTGGTTTCTGAGCTTGCTGATGTATACCGTAATGCGTTCTACGGAAGATTTGATAATTAATAAATGGTTATATAGAGAATAGGATAGTTGTGGACTTAGATAAAGGTGACAAATATCACTCGAAAGGTGATATTTGTCACAGTGTTTTTATAGAAAATAAACTAGAATGTTTATATAAACAACGATCCCACATATGAAATGTTGATTGTGAAATTTGGAACAACCACATCTTTTGGGGATCACGAGACACGGGATCAACCTTCAAGCCCGCGATCTCTACAAATATAATAAATATAGATGGAGGGATTTAGCATGTCGGTGATTGAAAAAGAAGTAAATGAAGTGAAATCCGGTTGGAGAAGTTTTACAAAAGGTAAATGGTCCAAGAAAGTTGACGTTAACAACTTTATCGCTAGTAACATTAAGCCTTATGAAGGTAACGAAGAGTTCCTCGTAGGTCCTACTAGTAACACAACTGAACTGTGGAAGATTATTTCCCAGCTGAGCAAGGAAGAAAGAGAAAGAGGCGGCGTATGGGATGTTTCCCTAGATACTGTCTCCACAATCACTTCACATGCTCCAGGCTACATTGACAAGGACAAGGAACAAATTGTAGGCGTGCAGACTGATGCTCCTTTCAGACGTTCCATTCAGCCATTCGGCGGGATCAAGATGATGGTTGATGCTACGAAGGCTTATGGCTTCGAGCTTCCACAAAACATCGTTGACATGTTCACGAACATTCGCAAAACGCATAACCAAGGCGTATTTGATGCATATACACCAGACATGAGAGCAGTACGTAAATCCGGCGTTATCACAGGTCTTCCTGATGCTTACGGCCGTGGACGTATTATCGGCGACTACCGCCGCATTGCTCTGTACGGTATTGATTTCTTGATTAAAGACAAAAAGCAACAACTAGCTGAGCTTGAAGTTGATTCCATGACAGAAGAAGTAATTCGTTTACGTGAAGAACTGTCCGAGCAAATTCGTGCACTGGGCGAATTGAAAGAAATGGCAGCTGCTCACGGCATGGATATTTCCAAACCAGCGATGAACTTCAAAGAAGCTACTCAATGGGTATACTTTGGATATCTGGCAGCAGTTAAAGAACAAAATGGTGCAGCGATGTCCCTGGGACGTGTTTCTTCCTTCCTAGACATTTATGCAGAACGCGATATTGAAGAAGGTACTTTGACTGAAGAACAAGTACAAGAAATTGTCGATCATTTCGTAATGAAACTGCGTATCGTGAAATTCTTGCGTACACCTGACTATAATGACCTGTTCTCCGGCGACCCTACTTGGGTAACTGAATCCATCGGTGGTATGGCTGAAGATGGAACCACTCGTGTTACCAAGAACAGCTTCCGTTTCCTGAACACCCTGTACAACTTGGGTCCAGCTCCGGAACCAAACTTAACTGTACTTTGGTCCGAAAGATTGCCTGAAGGTTTCAAAAAATATTGTGCTAAGGTTTCTATCGAAACTAGTGCAATTCAGTATGAAAATGACGATCTAATGCGTCCATACTGGGGTGAAGATTATGCGATTGCTTGCTGCGTATCTCCAATGCGTATCGGTAAACAAATGCAGTTCTTCGGCGCTCGTGCCAACCTGGCAAAAGCTTTGCTGTATGCTATTAATGGTGGTAAAGACGAAAAATCCGGAGCACAAGTTGGACCGGAATTCCCAGCTATCACTTCTGAATATCTAGATTATGACGAAGTAATGAAACGCTTCAAACCGATGATGGAGTGGTTGGCTAAGACTTATGTTAACACTTTGAACATCATTCACTATATGCATGACAAATATTCTTACGAACGTATCGAAATGGCACTGCATGATCGCGACATTCTGCGTACAATGGCTTGCGGTATCGCTGGTCTGTCCGTTGCAGCAGACTCACTGAGTGCGATTAAATACGCGAAGGTTAAACCAATCCGTAACGAACAAGGTATTGCAATTGACTTCGAAACTGAAGGCGAATTCCCTTGCTACGGTAACAATGACGATGCTGTAGACAACATCGCAGTAGAATTGGTTGAAACCTTCATGTCTATGATCCGTAAACACAAAACATATCGTGATGCTGTACCGACTCAATCGGTATTGACCATTACTTCGAATGTAGTGTACGGTAAGAAGACAGGTACAACACCTGACGGACGTAAAAAAGGCGAACCATTCGCACCAGGTGCTAACCCAATGCACGGACGCGACAAGAAAGGTGCTCTGGCTTCACTGAACTCTGTAGCCAAACTGCCTTACTCCGATGCACAAGATGGTATCTCCAATACGTTCTCTATCGTACCTAAGGCACTGGGTAAAGACGATGAATCCTGTAAGTCTAACCTGGTACACATGATGGACGGATACTTCCATAATAACGCTCAGCATTTGAACGTTAACGTATTTAACCGTGAACAGCTGATGGACGCTATGGATCACCCTGAGAACTATCCACAATTGACTATCCGTGTATCCGGTTATGCAGTTAACTTCATCAAGTTGACTCGCGAACAACAAATGGACGTAATTAACCGTACTTTCCACGGTTCAATGTAATTTGTTTATATTTATAAAGATCTTTCATTGAGATATGCTCTAAAATATTTGCAAGGAATTACCGCTCTTGTTTCAAGGGCGGTAATATCTTGTTCAAGAATCATTAAAATTTTAAATTTTACGGTCGCGATTAAGGAGAACACAGTCTTAAAGGCAGGGATTCTTCTTCGTGAAAGATGGACTGTTAGTCAGTCCTGGAGAAAGGATGACATCCTATGATTAAAGGTCGCATACACTCCTTGGAAACCTTTGGAACCGTTGACGGACCTGGTATTCGATTTGTCTTATTTATGCAAGGGTGCTTGCTGAAATGCCAGTATTGCCATAACCCTGATACTTGGGCTTTAGATGAAGGTAAGGAAATGACTCTAGAAGAAGTGCTTTCGGAGATCGAGCCATATTTAAACTACTATCGTTCATCCGGTGGTGGGTTAACAGTATCCGGCGGAGAACCAACTTTGCAGGCGCTATTTGTAAAACAATTATTTACGGAAGTTAAGAAGCGTTGGAATCTGCACACCACATTAGATAGTAATGGTTATAACGAAGGTGACAAGATTAATGACCTATTGGATGTTACGGACTTGGTGATGCTCGATTTGAAGCATATTGATGAAGAAGCACACATTAAGTTAACTGGTAAATCTAATGATCGGACCTTGAAGCTTGCACGTTGGCTGTCAGATCATAACCGTAAGATGTGGATTAGACATGTATATGTTCCAGGCATTCATGACCGTGAAGAGGACCTTATCAATCTAGGTCGTTATATTGGAACCTTAAATGGCGTTGAGAAATTTGAAATCTTACCTTATCATCAAATGGGTATCTATAAATGGGAAATGCTCGGCAAGGCTTATGAATTGGATGGAGTGCCATCCCCTACGGATGAAGAAGTTCAGCGGGCGTACCGCTTAGTCGAAGAAGGTCGTAAGCAGACAGCGTTGGTATAATTTATACCTACATTAAGTGGAGCCGTTCCTTCAGTGATTTACTGCTGAAGGAACGGTTTTTTTGTTATGAGGGACGTCTGATGTCATTTAAAGGGGTAATTTTGTATTTTCGCTTTAAAAAAATGATATATTTACAGCTGTTAATTAACCAGTTGGAAATACGTTATGATATATATTGTATCATTGCATTGAGTTTTTATTATTATTTTCAAAGTGTATGTATGGTTAAATTACGCCATAAAGCTTTTAATCGTAATAATTACTGAAATAAAGTTATATTATATTACATATCGTGTAGTTGATTCCGCTTTCATTAGAGATTTTTATCCCTATAGTGGATGAATCTTAACCTTACGAGAATGGAATCTGTTTTCTATAATAAGAAGTGTAAAGCACAACATTATATGGGGGGTCACAAGAAATGAAAAAAGGTATGACTTTGCTATTGTCCCTGATTTTTGTATCATCAGCTTTACTGGCAGGTTGCGGAGGCAACAACAATGCATCTTCTAACAAAGGAGATGGAAACGCTACCGCGACGAATTCAGCGGATGCTACAAATGCTCCAGCAACAGAAGAACCGGTTAGTAGCGAGCCGTTCGAAATGACGATTCGTCACACTCAAATCGGTGCCGACAAACAGAAGCGTTTAGCTATTCTGCAAGAAGTAGTGAAAAAGGTAGAAGGCGATGTACCGGGTCTGACTTTTAAGCTTGATGGAGTAGATTCAGATGTAAACCGTAAAGAAAAATTACGTGGTGAAATGGCTGCAGGTAATCCACCAGAGATCTTCGATCTTTTCGGAAGCCCTGACTCTAAGATCTATGCTAAAGAAGGTAAATTACTCGATCTGACTCCAATCCTAGAGGAACTTGGAATTAAGGATAAATTCTCAAATCTTGATCCTTTCACTTATGAAGGAAAAATTTACGGATTGCCTATCGGTGGATCTGGTGAAGGCTTCTTCTACAACAAAGAATACTACAATAGCAAGGGTTGGAAAGCTCCAACAACATTTGCTGAATTGGAACAACAATTGGCTGACATCAAGGCTGACGGCAAAGTACCTTTGGCTGGTGCATCTAAGGCTGGTTGGGTACCACTTATGCTAGCTAACCACTTGTGGTCACGTTATGCAGGTCCAGATGTAACCGCTAAGTTTGCAACAGGCGAAGCTAAATGGACTGATCCAAACGTTGTAAAAGGTTTTGCGAAGTACAAAGAATGGGTTGACAAAGGATACTTCAAAAAAGGCGAACTTGGTTTCGAGTATGCTGAATATACAACACAATTCACTAGTAGCGAAGCAATCCTCTTGTATGATGGTACTTGGAAATCTTCCGTATTTAAAGAAGGACAATCTGGCGAAGGGTTGATCGGTAAAGTTGGATTCTTCAATATTCCTCCAGTTGATGGTGGCGTAGGTGACCAAACTGCATTGATGCGTGATGTGAACAATGGCTACGGTTTCTCTGCTTCTGCTGAGAAAGATCCACGTCAATTGGCTGCTGTGAAATCTTTCATCAAAAACTTGTTTAACGAAGAAATGCAATTACGTGGTCTTGTTGAAGATGGCGTATTGCCAGCAATGAAGATTGATCAAAACGTGCTGAATGAAAATATTACGGATGATCTGATGAGCGAAATCGTAGGTGTACTTAATAACTCACAATCTTCGTTCCCAGCATTTGACTCACTTGTTCAAGCTGATGTAACTACAGAAATCAGTAACATTCAAATTCAAAAGCTAATTGGTGGTCAGACAACTCCAGAGAAAATGGGCGAAGCTTTACAGAAGGTACAAGAAGAAGCAAACGCAGCAGTTGAATAAGTAGCTGCAAATTGAATGTACCCTGGTGCCAGAACCAGGGTACATTTTTAAACTCAAAGAATTTATGTGTTTGCAAAGATCTAAAACATTCATTGTTCGCCAGATGTCAAAGCAACCGGAGGTAGTCATGAATAAAGCACTAAGAAATCCATTGGTATTTTTCCTTTTTATTCTTCCAGCACTGATCTTGTTCACGATGTTCTTCATCTATCCCATCTTTAGTTCAATCTATTACAGCTTTACTAGCTGGAATGGGGTATCTGACACAGTCAAGTCTGCCGGAATCAGTAATTTTGAGAAGGCATTAGGAGACGAACGATTCTGGATATCTGTCAAAAATAACGGTTTCTTTATTCTTTTCTCCTGTTTTGTACAGGTACCGTTAATCATATTCTTCTCGTTATTGATATCGAATGTAAAGAAGCTAAAAGGCTTGTATAAGACAGCGGTCTTCATGCCTTCTATTATGTCTACAGCAGTTATCGGTATTCTATGGGGCTTCATTTATGAGCCCAACATTGGACTTTTAAATAAGGTTCTAGGCTTAGTTGGTATTGATCCACTATACTGGCTGTCGGATGAAAGATTCGCAATGTTATCCATCCTGATCACGAATGCTTGGCAATGGACCGGATTCTACATTGTAATGGTACTTGCAGCTATTCTGTCGATACCAGGTGAATTGGATGAAGCAGCTGCCATTGATGGCGCAACTGGATTCCAACGTGCTACACGTATCACGCTTCCTTTAATTGTTCCGATCATTTCTGTTGTAATCATGTTGTCCATTGCTGGAGCAATGAAAGCGGCGGATATCGTCATTGTAATGACTAAGGGTGGACCTGCTGGTTCAACCGATGTAATGGCAACTTACATGATTAAATATGCTATCACTAACTTTAAGTACGGGTACGGTAATGCCATTGCAGTCCTGATCTTTGTATTTACATTGGTGGTTACAGCTATTTATCAGCTGCTGATAGCCCGACGCACAGAAAGGATTGAATACTGATGCCACGCGCCCTGAAAAAAAGTCTGCCACACGTCGCACTATTGTCCTATCTACTAGTTATTCTATTTCCTTTCCTGTTCGTGTTATTCTCCTCTGTGAAAAAGGATAACAATGCAATAGCGCTTAACCCTTTTGGGATTCCAAAGGAGTTCGTCTTCAATAACTACGTTGAAGCTTGGGTAAATGCCAAGATCAGCACCTACTTTTTTAACAGTTTGTACATTTCCATATTGGCTTCTGTAGTATCTATCATTCTAGCGTCTATGTTTGCTTTTGCAGTTACTCGGATGCGCCAAGGCAAATGGAATACGATTTTGTTCACCTTAGTTATGGTGGGAATGCTCATTCCAAACAACGCATTGATGCTTCCTATTTATACGATTGTACGTAAGATGGGAATTCTGAATACGCACTGGGCGTTGATTATCCCTTATATCGCGAATGCAATTCCGTTTACGATAATTATATTGGCTGCATTTATGCGCTCGTTGCCTAGAGAAATTGAAGAGGCAGCGGTCATGGATGGGTTGAAGGCACCAGGTATCTTTGCTAAAATTATTGTACCTCTAACCGTACCTGCCATGGTTACTGTATTCATTGTTAATTTCCTGGGCAATTGGAACGAATTCTTGCTGGCAAACTACTTCCTATCAAATGATGAACTACGTACGCTCCCAGTGGGTATGGTTCAATTCCGTGATCAATATCAGATGAACTATGCACAAATGTCAGCGGGTATCGTCTTCAGCGTTCTGCCAGTAATTGTGATTTATGCGATTTTACAGGAAAAAATTATTGAAGGCGTAACTGCGGGTGGCGTAAAAGGATAACTTTTTTTCTCAGTCAGGAGCACTAGCCGATGAATTTGCGCTATAAATTATTTACGGCATTTTTGGGCCTGATAATCATTCCCTTATTTATTCTAGGCATGCTTATGTTTTTCGTGACTTATAACTCAATTGAGAAGAAGTACAGTCAACAGTCGGAATACTCACTCAAAGCAATTAGTTACAGTATTTCAAATGTGTTAAAAGATATGGATAACGTTACAGACAACGGAATTGCTACCTCGGTTTTTCATATGGCACTTAGCGCAGAAGATCCTTCTAATCAAGATTTGACTGATGCTGAGCAACTCAATTTGAATGCAAGCCAGCGCAATTTCCGTAGTCTGTTGTTTAACCATCCATCGATTAGCTATGCTTTTTTATACAATTTTAACGGTAGAGGTAACTCTGAAATCGTGTCGCTTTTTAATAAGGAAAATTTCCGAACGCTACCCTATGATACTTTCAAAAAAAGTGATTTGTACCAGGAAGTAATGGATTTGAATGGCGTGCCAAAATGGCTGGCTCCTCATGAGTATCCCGAACTTACAGGAACTGAACCTGTGTTTACACAAATTCGACTCGTGAAGGAACTGAGCTTCTTTCAGAACATAGGTATTCTTGTTGTACAGATCAAAAATTGGGAGCTCGAATCGATATTTCGCAATTTAAAAATTGGGGATAGTAATCAGGATGTTTCGTTTATGCTAGTAAATGATGACGGAATGATTCTATTTGACCCAGATCAAAAGCTGGATGGGCAGGATATTCAGTCATTCGCGAATAAAGAGATTACCTTCAAAAAAGGGTTTCAGAGTTTTAAAACAGAGTATAACGGGGAGAAAAGTATTCTCTCCATGTATCATTTAAAAGATTATCCCTGGAGTCTAGTGTCTGTAACCTCATGGGACTCTTTATCTCGAGAAGTTACAGTATTTGCACGCTGGTTTGTTGGGGTTATCTTCCTTTGCTTTTTGGCAGCGGTGATCTTCAATCTATTCTTTATGAATCGCATTACTGGTGCAATAGCCGTAATTGTTCGTTTTATGCGACGTGTTGAGGATGGAGATCTAACTTCGCGGGTAGAAGTGAAGGGGAATGATGAGTTAACGCTTCTTGGTAAGGGCTTTAATGATCTTATGGATAAAATTAACCGATTGTTTAACAGAATCCATTTGGAACAGCGTCGCAAGAATCAAGCCGAGATGCGTGTTCTACAGGCTCAGATTAAACCGCATTTTTTATTCAATACGTTAGAGTCGATTAATGTTCTGGCTATACAGAATGAAGGCAAAAAAGTCAGTGAGATGGTCTACCGACTGGCAAGTATTTTACGTATTAGCATTCAGGATCGAGAAGAAATTACACTGGATGAAGAGATTAAACATCTGCGCAATTATTTGGATATTCAAAAATTTAGATTTGAGGATTTATTTGAATACGATATTGATATCCCACAAGAATTGATGAGTTGCGGCATTTTAAAGCTTACTTTGCAACCGCTTGTAGAGAATAGCATTCAACATGGATTTGAGGGTATTGATTACAAAGGTCAAGTTTCTGTGAAAGTTTGGGAGAAGCAAGGGGACTTAATTTTACGAATTGAAGATAACGGTATTGGAATTACACCATCTCAGTTGTCTATTTTCCAATATATTGTGAATGATCCTGTGGAGCAAGAGGTTGAAGTTGAACGGGAAAACCGGATGAATCTTGAACGTAGAGGCCTTGGCATTCGCAGTGTAGCGGATCGCATCCGCATTGAATACGGTGACAGATATGGAATATTTATTTGTTCCAGTCCAGGATATGGTACTATTATTCAATGTGTCATACCTAAATACGAGCAGGGGGAAGATCATTATGCTAAAAGTATTATTGGTAGATGACGAAGCCCCAATTCTGAATAATCTGAAGAGAGTGTTGCCATGGCAGGAGATGGGAATGGAGGTCGTCGGTATGGCGCGAAGCGGTATGGACGCCTTGCGCATTGCTGAAGAGGAGCAACCCGATCTTGTGTTGAGTGACATTCGTATGCCAGTGATGGACGGGTTAACTTTTGTAGGAAAGCTGCGGGAATTGGGATTGGATAGTGAGGTACTGCTTCTTACCGGGTATCAGGAATTTGACTATGCACGGGAAGCGATCCGGCTTGGGGTAAAAGAATACATTTGTAAGCCGATACATTATGAGGAGCTTGGCAATAAGGTACGTGAGATCGGAGCTAATATCCGTAGTAAACAGTTTAAGAATAAACTGTATAATAGTATCCCTTTGTTTCAGGAGATTCCTGAAGTTGACAATGGCAAAAAAACGCCGGATCAGCTAATGAACTTGGCCGCTCAATACATCACTGAACATCTTCATTCAGATATCGGGATTGAGGAAGTGGCGAATAAGATCGGCATTAGTGGCAGTTACTTCTGCCTCTTGTTTAAGAACCGTTTTGCAATGACTTTCGTGGAATACGTAACACAACAACGAATTGAAGCTGCCAAGTTTATGCTTACTAACAGCGATAAGAGCATTACGGTGATTGGTTCCGGAGTCGGTTATCAGGAACGACGTTATTTCACGAAGGTATTTCAGAAGCAGACGGGGATGTCTCCTAAGGAGTATCGTGACCGAAACGCGGTGAGGTCGGCTTCACTCTGAGGATGTTTGGACTTCCGGTCGCTGTTATCCTCGGATTTCTTGATTGGAAACCGCTGCTTGCGGTTGAAATCCGAGGATAAAGGCGAACGCTCCGCTCCTACAGTTCCAAACCTCCTCTCCGTTCCTTCTCCCTCACCACACTTCGTTGTGGGTATGGGGTCATCCCACTCCTGCGGATGTGGGGACTCCCTTGGGAATGCATGGGCTATCGATCAGCCTGCGGCTGTGATAAAGGTACATAAGTTATAACCAATTTAATGATTTTAAACAGTAGAGATGATTATCCTTAGTTATTAAGGATAATCATCTCTTTTTTTATAGAAATATAATATGCTCCCTATACTCCCAAAATTTATCATATGTTTTAATTAGAGTGTAAGAAGGAAGTGCAAGGCGATAGCCAAGCAAGCGTGAAAAAGGCTCTAGATTAGGATGATGGGGAAATGGGGGAACAGAACATGAGTGTGACGAATCCTTCCGTCAGCTTATCAGAAGTAAAAAAACGCGGCAGGGGGAGAGTGCCGAATTTTCTGAGAGTAATGAAGAAATATTGGGTGTTCTATTTGATGATGCTCCCAGCCATTATTATTCTGATCATCAATAACTACATACCGATGTTAGGGACGGTAATTGCTTTTAAGGATATCAATTACCAGAAGGGCATTCTAGGCAGTGATTGGGTCGGGTTCTCGAACTTCAAATATTTATTCTCGACAGAGACGGCGTGGATCATTACAAGAAATACCTTATTGTACAACACTGCGTTTATTGTACTCACACTATTTTTTTCACTGGCTTTTGCGATTATGTTTAACGAAATGCGCAGCAGATGGCTATCGAAATTCCATCAGAGTGCGATGTTTCTCCCATATTTTCTCTCATGGGTCGTCGTCAGTTATTTAGTATACGGCTTTCTAAGTGCAGAGCACGGGTTCATGAACAAGACACTGCTTCCGTTCTTTGGGGTTGATCCAATTGAATGGTATTCGCAGTCGCAATATTGGCCTGGGATTCTAGTGATAGTAAAGCTGTGGAAAGAGATTGGCTATACGACGGTCATTTATATGGCCGCGATCATCGGCATAGATCACGAATATTATGAGGCTGCGCTGATTGACGGTGCTTCTAAATGGAAGCAGATTCGTAAAATCACGCTGCCGCTGATCAGTCCGGTTATCATCGTAATGACGCTACTGCAGATTGGTAGGATTTTTAACGCAGACTTCGGATTGTTCTTTCAGGTGACTAGAAACGCAGGAGCATTATACTCCACTACGCAAGTTATCGACACCTATGTATATCAGACCTTCCTGGCGATTGGTGATATTGGGATGTCCTCTGCCGCGGGTCTCGTTCAATCTATTGTAGGATTTCTACTGATATTCTTAGCAAATCTAGCAGTACGACGAATAAGTAAAGATGATGCGTTATTTTAGAGGGAGGTGGGCGTGTTGAGCCAGACAGAAACTGCAATCGGGCCGTCGGGTCGTACAGGAAAGAGAGCTAAACGGCAAAGACAACCCAATGAAATTTCTAATATCTCCAATTTGTTAATTAATATATTCTTCTGGATCTATACGGCGATTTGTGTGGTCCCACTGATCCTCGTGATTATCGTATCGTTCTCAGATGAACAATCGGTTGTGCAGCACGGCTACAGCTTTTTCCCGAACAAGTGGGATATCTCGTCATATGAATTTCTGTTAAAAGATTATTGGCAAATCATAGATGCGGCTGCCGTTTCCTTATTTGTGACGGTGGTTGGAACGATTCTGAGTCTCGTAATTATGGCAATGTATGCCTATCCTATCTCGCGTGGGGATTTTCCACATCGTAATTTCTTTTCGTTCTTTATGTTTTTTACACTTTTGTTTAATGGAGGCTTAGTGCCCTGGTATCTAGTTTATACTCAAATGATGCATTTGAAAGATACGCTATGGATTCTGATTATGCCACTGCTGGTTTCAGCATTCTTTGTCATCATTTTACGAACCTTTTTTGCAAACACAATCCCGCCGGCACTAGTTGAATCCGCTAAAATTGACGGGGCACCGGAGTTTCGGATCTTCGTTCAAATCATTCTGCCTTTGTCGTTACCGGTGCTAGCTACAGTGGGATTATTTCAAACCTTGGCGTATTGGAATGACTGGTATCTAAGCTTGATCTTTATTTCACCCGAAGGGCATGTCAATCTGCAATATCTAATGTATAAGACGATGTTGAACGTTCAGTTCCTGACTGCAAGCCCTCAAGCGATGGCTGCCTTAGCTGCACAAGGTGTAGAAATCAATCTGCCGACAGAGACAGTAAGAATGGCAATGGCTGTTATTGGGATCGGTCCTATCGTATTCGTTTACTCCTTCTTCCAAAAGTATTTTATCAAAGGACTTACCGTTGGTGCTGTTAAAGGCTAATGAGGATTGGAATGGCTTAATTCGGCGTTCCATGCAAGTGTGTGAACGTCCGATTCAGCATATATAAATATTTTGAGGGAGGTTATGGTGTACATGAAGGCTATTCGAACAAGCACACTTTTAACGCTGATGCTTATCGTAGTACTCAGTCTTAGCTTAGCTGGATGCGGAGGGAATAACGGGAATAATGAAGGAGCCTCACCAGCGCCAAGTGAAAATGCAACCGCTACCAATGCTGTGGCAACAGATGAGCCCGCTGCAGATCCTACAGCTGAACCGGAGAAGAAATTAGATCCTTATACTGTTAAGTTAATCTATGTCGGTGCCGTTCAAAAGGATGAGCAGGTTGTAGAAGACGCTATCAATAAGCTTCTGGAACCTAAAATTAACGCCAAATTGGATATCGCACCGATCGACTGGGGTCCATGGGACAATGATGTTAATCTGAAGATTGCCAGTCAGGAGAAATTCGATATTATTTTTACAGCCCAATGGAAAAATTATGTAACCAATTCAGCTAAAGGTGCTTACCTCCCACTTAATGATGATAACGGCAAGTACGGTAATCTATTGAACGAATATGGCCAAGGGATTCTTAAAAATCTCGACCCGCAATTCTTAAAAGGTTCTGCGATCAATGGTGTGAATTATGCCGTTCCTACGAATAAGGAGCTAGCAGCACAAGGCGGGATCGTTTATCGCTCCGATATTGCTGATGAACTGGGTATTGATATGACGAATGTAAAGACCATTCAAGATTTGGATGCCGTGCTCAAAGTCGTAAAGGAGAAGAGACCAGACCTAACCCCACTGTACTTCAAACAAGGAGAGACCTTTAACTCCCAGTACATGGCGCAGTACGACACGCTAGGTGATGCTTCAATTCCGGGCGTTCTGCTTAAGGATTCATCGGATACTAAAATTCAATCCATGATTGAACTGGACCGTTACAAAGAAATCATTAAACTTACTCGTGAATATATGAAGAAAGGTTATATTAACAAAGATGCGGCCGTGGCTACAAATTCAACGCAAGATGCAATGAAGGCCGGTAATGTCTTTATGACAGTACAATCACTTAAACCTGGTAAAGATAGTGAATTGGCTAATGCTACAGGTTTGGTCGGAAAACTGAAACAAATTGCTTTTAACGAACCGACGATTTCTACTAGTGATGCAGCAGGATCAATGTTAGCGATCTCCGCTTCCTCGGGTGATCCAGCTCGTGCCATGATGGTATTAGATCTTTTGCACACGGATAAAGAAATCAATAATCTGCTCGTATTTGGTGTAAAAGGTGTCCATTATGATGTCGTTAGCGGTGATACGATTAAAGCTACTGAGAAAACGGGTGACTATAATACCGCTGCCGCCTGGATGCTTGGAAGCCAATTCCTGAATCCTGTATGGGAAAGTGAAGCTCCAGACAAATGGGAGCAATTCAAGGCCTTCAACTCCAAAGGTAAAGCTTCTGTTGCGCTCGGTTTTAACTTCGACGCATCCTCTATGAAGACTGAAATGGCAGCTTGTAAAGCTGTTATGGATGAATATGACATCAGTTTGGATACGGGTTCTGTTGATCCCGATACCGTATTGACTAAGTACGCCGACAAGCTGAAGAAAGCCGGACTTGATAAGATTATTGCAGAGAAACAAAAACAACTAGATGCTTTCTTGGCTGCTCAAAAATAAATACTTTAAATGAAACTAAAAGGCTATCCCCGGCATGATTAATGCGCTGGGGATAGCCTTTATTGTACGCTTGGTGAATAGGTTAGCGGAAAGAAGTATCTATTTTTTGCACTACCTGAATGGCAAGTGACCAAGCCTGCTCGGGATCTAGCTTACCTTGCTCGGCTTTGTTTAAATACTCGAGCATATTTGTTTCTACATCGGCGTGGTGCGGACCGTAGTAGGTGGGAACTACTTCTTGTGCTGCTGTAGAGAGGACACGTCCAACCTCAGAATTAGGAAAATAGGGATCAGACAGGTTATGGATCTCGGGATCGTCATAAATTTCGGGCGTGGAGGGAAATGCCCCTTCTGACTTAAATGAAATTAGCTGTTGTGCGGGCTCGGTTAACCATTTGATAAGCGCGAATGACTCCTCTGGATGACTGCCTGTTCTAGGCAAGGTAAGGACGGAACCTCCTCGATTAGCGCTATTTCCTGGGATGGTCGTTACATTCCATAATCCGCTGGCTGTTGGAGCACTACTCTTGATATGATCAATCATCCAAGCCGGACAGAGCATCACTGCAAAGTCGCCGTTTAGCAGACCTGCGCCCCAGCGCTGTGTATCTACAGCAATACCTGCGGATAGATTCAGCTTCAGAGCTTGAATTGCAAAGTCCCAAGCCCCTTTTACTGCTATATTATTTCCTATGATCAGCTCTTGGGAAGTGGGGCTGTAATATTGAAGCTTGGACTGACGCAGAAGGGTTAGATAAAGATTCTCTAAGTCATTGACAAAGGCTTTGCCTGTTGCCTCATGGACTCTAGTGCCGGCTTTGAGGAATTGGTCCCAAGTTTGGATTCGCTTTGCTACTTCTTCAGGTTTGGTAGGGAGTCCAGATAACGCGAAGATGTCAGTCCGATACAACATAGCATAGGGACCAATATCAGTCGGTAATCCGAAGATAAAATCATTACCGAGCACCTCCTGCCATTTCCAACTCAGAAATTGATTCTTTAGATCATTCGCTCCAAATGTTGTTAGATTATAAAAATAATCGGGGAACTGCTTGAAACGATCCAAATAGCTAATATCAATGGCCGCCACATCAGGGGAACTATATCCTGCTGCGAATGAAGTTTGCAGCTTGGCGGGAAGCTGCGTGGAGGTTGAGGTCTGAATATGGATTTCTAGCTCGGGATGCTGCAATTGATACTCTGCTATATGCGGCTCAAGACCTGATCCAGCCGTAAGCCAGATGTTCAGCTGGATCGGGTCTTGAAGGTCGATATCTTCCTTAGAAGGAGAGATCTGGCAACCGCTTGTATGAAGCAGCAATCCAAAGCTTAACAGGATAGTCAACAACTTAGCATTCACATGCAAGAGAACACACCTCGTCTTTATTTGTTGTGCTTCTGAAATTCCTGAGGAGTCATACCCATGTATTTCTTGAATATGAGGCTGAAGTACGCAGGATCTTTAAAGCCAACTAATTCGCTAACTTCGTAAACTTTGAGCGTAACATTATTTAGCAGTTCTATCGCTTTTTGAATACGAAGCTTGGTAAGAAAACTAGAGAAGCATTCTCCTACATCGTCTTTGAACAGACGGCCCAGATAGGTTGGATTCATGTATAATTCATCTGCAATCATTTTGAGAGAGAGGTTCTCTTGGAGTCGCGAATTCATAGCCTCAATCATCATAGAGATTACCCTGCGTGTAGCCTTCACCTGTAGTTGTTCCGTAAGCTGAGGAGAAGCTGAGCACATGGATACATCACTATAATAGATAACGGGTCGGGTACTATCCTTTTTGAGCTGTTGGCATGCCTGCAGGCTCTCATGATAAGCTGTTGCGAGGGCTCCAAGATCATAGTGAGGGTTGGAGACACCCGCGCTGAAAGGCGATTTCAAGAGGCTAGACAGCTTAATCATTATTTCCTGAGTTAGCGCCTCATCGATTCTTTCGGATTGTTCATCGGGATAAAACAACATGATTATCGCTTCTTGCTCCTCTTGAATGCCGACAACATTAGCGTAAAGCGAAAAACACTCTTCTAATATATTGATTACGGCCGCATACATCGCTTGTTCAGACCAGTACTGTGGCATAACATCACCTAGGTGATTTACAGTAATGATGACAAAAGAATGAAAGGGAGGTATGAGCTGTTCTTCAAAGTAGGGTAATGGAATGCCATAAAGTAGATCAGAAAGGCGTTTTTCCCGAAGATTCTTTTCTCGCAGCTGCGAGACTTGCCTGTGTTGCTTCTTCAATTCCAGACGTTCATACACACTTGTTACGACTTCGAGGATATTTTCAACTGAATTTGGCTTGACCAGATATTCTCGTACACCGTACCTTATGGCTTGGCTGGCATAGGAGAAATCCTGATAACCAGTGAGCAGTATCGTCTCGGTGTCAGGGTGACATTCATGGATATGCTTAGAAAGCTCGAGTCCATCCATGCCAGGCATACGTATGTCTGATATTACAAGGTCAATTGTCTGCTCCTTTAACAGTTGTATCGCTTCTAATCCGTTCTCTACTGAACCAATGATGCTAAAATTATGGTTCGCACTTCCCAGCATTTCTGACAGGGATCGTCGGACAAAACTTTCGTCGTCAACAATTAACACTTTCATCACTTCGCCCCCTACCCTTGATCGAACTGTAATGGAACAGTGACTTTTACGAGTAAGCCTCCGAGCTCGCTGGTTGATAAATGAAGGCCAAATCCATGTCCATAGATTAGTTCTATACGATGATTCAGATTGGAGAGACCGATACCCGTGTGGAGCAGCTTCTCCGGATTAACCTCGCCGCTGATTAAGGCCTCTTCCATTCTTGCCTCGCTCATGCCTTCTCCGTTATCTTCTACTGTTAGCACAAGTGAGTTGCCTTCACTATAGGCCCGAATACGTATAAGCCATACTTCGCGTAGTGTAGGTTCAAGTCCATGCGTGATAGCATTCTCTACAAGGGGCTGAAGGGTTAGCTTCATAAGCTGCCTATTCATGACCTCAGGATTCACGTGCAGATCAACCTGTAGTTTGTCCTCGTAGCGTAGTTTTTGCAGGTAAATGAACCTTTCTAGTTGTTGTAAATCCTCATCAACCGTAACAAATTCCGATCCACGATCAATGCTGTATCGAAGCAAATCGCTTAGTGCAATAACCATCTGTGACTCTTCTCGCATATGTTTATTAGCCAGTGACCAATAGATGGTGTTCAATGTATTGTAGAGAAAATGAGGGCGAAACTGTGCTTTAAGAGCTACGATCTGAGCTTGTTTTTCACTGATTTGTTTGCTTGAGAGGTCAGCAATCGTATGGTCTAGGTTTTGAAGCATGGAGTTATAGCTTGAGTATAGGATAGCCATTTCTTTATTCATGGTTGTTTTTACAAACGGTAGCGTGGTTCCGCGTTCAACGTTGCTTAGCTTGGTTGCGAGATTACGAAGCGGCTTAGACAGTGTCCACGAGAAAAAGAAGGTAAATAATAACGCTGCGGCCATCCCGAGCAGGCCAATTAAAATAATATTTCTGCGAATGCCATTTAAATCTTTAACAGCTTCTTTAGAATCAATGTAAGCAAAAATGCTCCACTCGCTGTAGGGGGAATAAGCGTAGGATACGAACATATTGCGGGAGTTTATGGTATTTGGGATGATTCGTGCTTTATGATTACTGAATTGACTTAGAATTCTATCATCCATATACAGACCTATCTCATCTGGATCGGTGGAATAAACAATAGTGTTGAAGGAATCAACAATTTGAATTTTCTCATTCTTACCAAGATGAAATTGGCTGACAGCGTTATGGATAACCTCCACAGGAAGGACGAGAAATAGGGTTCCTAGCCGATTTAAATCATTCCAATCATTAATTTGCCTAGCTCCCATGACCACTGGGATCGTGCCGTTCTGCCATACATCTACACCAAACCAGAGCATACGGCCGTTATTCTGGGCTATAGCTGGAAACCAATAGGCGCCGCGGATTTCTCTCTCGCTGTCCCAGATTACTTTTAAGGAGCTGCTATTGGTATATACCTGATTATCTGAAAGTCCGAGCAGCTTGAACTGGATGTCATAATTGATGGAACGTGTCTGTTGATCGATGTAGCGGGTGATATCCATAGCGTCAGTAGGAGGTGTGCGGGATTCTGCTAAGTCTCCTAGTGTTTCTTGAATCAAGGGACTGAACATGATCGTAGAAGAGAGTTTGTCGTTATCTTGAAGGATAGCGTCCATTTTACCTTGAAGCTGTTTGACGGACTCCAGAATATATTGGTTCGACCGGTTAAGAACGGCTTGGGATGACGATCGGTAGGACAAAAAAATCGTAAAGGCTACGATAGTGAAAATGATCAGTGAGAAACCCATGATTAATTGAACGAGGATGGAGATTTTCTTGGACATGTCATCACCCGCATGAAAAGATATTCTTCCATACATTGTAACAAAAGCAAATGAAAGCGAATATACCTTGCCGTAAAATACACATATTTATATGGATAATCTCATATTTTTCGGGTAGCGGATGAAAGGTTGTTTTTGCTTGTTTTAATACTGGGTTAATCTTTCTTTACTTTAAAATGAAACTTTTTGCGGTCGGATGCGTCTAATACTATGTTTTGTTATAACGAACGTGGCAAAAAGCAATTCTTCCGCTCCGCTGAGAGCGGTTGCGTTTTTGCGGGGAATATAAGAGGAGTATGAAAAAGACAGAGACCTACTTATATTTACAAATAGGAGCAGAGGAGTCATATCATGGATTTGAAGAAATTAACGTTAGTTGCTGTTTTGGCCATATCTCAGGCCGCCTCGGCAGTGCCGGCTTTTGCTGAATCTGTCAATAGTACCTCAGGTAATACCAATGCAGTAGGAGCAGCTGCCACATCCGCGACGGATGTAATGCCAGAAGCTACTGACCCATTACCGCCAATGCCAACTGAGGTACCAGGGGGAGTCGTATCACCTACACCAACTCCAACTCCAATCCCTGGGGCAACAGCTGAACCGACGACAACAACTGAACCGACAACAACATCCGAACCTACAGCAACAACTGCACCAACTGCTACACCACTCCCAAGTGCAACACCTGAAACCACTACACAACCTACACCAACGGATGGTGTTCGTGCTGCAGCTAGTAATCAGCTTGTACTTATGATGAACAGCAACAAAATGTACCAAAACGGCGTTGAGTATTTGGCTAATCAGCCAATGGCCGTGAAGAATGGCGTCTCATACGTTTCGATCCGAGCTATGGTAGAACGCGTAGGTGTGAAATACATTTACGATTATAAAACGAAAGAGACCATTGTTACCAAAGGAAGCGACGTAATGCGCTTTAAAACGGACAGTAAGATCTATTCCGTTAATGGTAAAAATGTGACGATGAAAGGTCCAGCTTACCAAACTAATGGTACATTCATGGTTCCTTTGACGTCCATCACCGGGGCATTAGGCATTCCTTATACCGTTGATAATGTGCAAAAACGAGTAATTCTTACGTTGAACACGAAGCCAAAAGCTTCTTTTACAGTGCCAACTGAAATTTATGCTGGTGATCCTGTGAATTTTGTAACTTCCAGCTCTTCACCGAATGGTACGGCCATTGTCGATGAACGCTGGGAAGGAAATAAGCAAGATATCTATGATACACCAGGATTTTATGTAGTATCCTATTCCGTTATGGATGCGAATGGACAGTGGAGTGATCCTTACTCTGTGACCATCAACGTACTAAAACCAAATACACCACCAGTCGCTAATTTCACGACAGACAAAGATTCTTACAAGATGGGTGAAATGATCACTTATTCGGATCTAAGCAGCGACCCAGACGGTGATCCAATTGAAGTGACTTGGACGAACAAAGCAGAAGCTTTCTTTACACCAGGTCCAGCAACAGTCGCTATTCAAGTTAAAGATTCACATGGCGCAATCAGCACTTTTGAGAAAACCATTAATATTTCAGATGAAATCTTGTACAGTAAAGAAGATTTCTATAGATTATTCGGTGCTCCGGGTAGCGTATTTAACATCGACGGATCGATGGTTCCAACTTGGCAGAAGGTAGCCTATAATCTTTCTTCTGAGCCATATAACCTTATTCGCAGTAATAGTCCAGAAACAGTGAATACGGAAGGGATCACGTATAAAGAAACATCATTCGGCGGAACTCGCTTTTTGGTCCACCACAAGAATAATATGAATATTAAAACGAAAGTGTATGTGATTGCTAAGAATAACAATCTGTACCCTACGACAATTACAACAGAGTATGTAGGCTTTGGCGGTCCAAGTTCATTTCCAGAAGGCACTGGTAAAATGTCTGTGGAACGTTACTGGAAGTCTATGATTACTAGGGAACATTATAAGACAACGGTCCTTCAACCAGGAGAAAGCGTATCGATTCTTACGGACCTAAACAAAATTGCAATGAAACCAGGCGAGATTGTATCCCTCCAAGCGGATTTATTTAGCGATTATCCTATTGAATATAATGTCATGATGATCGAAGCGAATAAAGATCCTCTAACTACACTTCCTACACTTCCAATATTGGATCGTGATGGGGTGCATAACCGAGGAACTTATGCTGATTCTACACGCATCATCACGGTTACCGACGAAGTAGGAACAACTCCTGCGAGACTTCTTCTCGGTGACAATTCGAGTGATTTGAATTTGACCGGTGTAGACCCAATGAATGGTACTGAAGCATCCAATGCAGGTAATTTTGGTGTGTTATACAAAATCAAATTCGACCGTGTTGCACCTAATTCATTGATTACGTTTAATCCACGTGGCGGTAATTACATGGGACCAGTCATGGTTAATGGTCAAATCGTACAAATGCCGAATTCAGGAAGTCTCTCTAGTGCTGACATGAACAGTGTGATTTATCGTACTGGCGATTATGGCGGCTCCGTGGAGATTTTGTTCACAGCAGCTTCTGGTAGTAACTTGCCGGTGAATTTCCTGGTTACACCGCTGCCAGCGAAGAAATAACAAAATGGGTCCATCCATTAAGTTATTTGGGATTCACCTGAAATAAAAGTCCGGCTGAATATTCCGCAAAGGAATACTCAGCCGGACTTTTTGTATTTATATGTATGATTTTACTCTGATGAGCGCTCATACGCTTGGTTGTTTCATTGACGGGGCATTTATTTTGGGGCATTATTAAGAGAGTGAAATATAAATGAACTGAAATGTTATGGGAGATGAGCGTATGCTGTCGACAGAACAAATATTAGAGGTCATGTCGGGGCAAGGTCTGCGAATCACCGACCAACGCAAAACGCTTGCCAAGTTATTCGGCGAGAATAAGGGTTATTTGTCAGCGAAGGATGTCTATGAGCATATGGGCCGCAAGTATAGCGGACTTAGCTTTGATACCGTGTACCGCAATCTGCGTGTAATGGAAGAGCTTGGTGTACTTGAACAAATCGTCTTTGAAGACGGAGTGAAATTCAAGGGAAGCTGTAATCATCAGGATCACCATCATCATATGATCTGCCTTCAATGCGAGAAAACCTACCCGATTAATTTCTGCCCGATGAATTTAACGGATACTCCTGATCAATTCCGGGTAGTCAAGCATAAATTTGAGGTGTTCGGTTATTGCAAGGAATGTGAAGAGAACCGGGAAGAAGAACTAGTCGCAGCAGCTAATCGCAAAAAAGGGGTCTAAGAATGGCGACCCTTCGTAGAACGATCCAGGCTCCCATTCGGGTGTACCGCAAGTACATTTCCCCGATTAAGCCTGCCACTTGTCGCTTCTATCCAACCTGCTCTGCCTATGCACTAGAAGCTATTGAAGTCCATGGTCCACTTAAAGGTTCATGGCTTGCTGCCAAGCGGATTGCTAGATGCCATCCCTTCAATCCAGGGGGACTTGATCCGGTTCCGCCTCTTGAAGAACACCCCACGAAGAAGGATTCTGCTCGCGCGACTTGACACGAGCCCTTGCCATTGGGTATATTCACAGGTAATAGTATGAATTCCGAGGAACGGATGAGTAAATCGGTACGCCCATTACAGAGAGCCGGAACGAGCTGAAAGCCGGTATGGAGCGTTAGATTGAATATGGTCCGGGAGGAACTGTGTTCGAGCGGGAACTGCAATTGAGGTTCACGTAAGATAACGGCGTGTTCCAGCGTTAATGGACAGTTCCCGAGAGGGAACTGGCGAAGCCTGATCTCTGTGAAGAGACAGGAAATTTGGGTGGTATCGCGTGAGTTATACTCTCGCCCCATTAAAGGGGCGGGAGTTTTTTGTCTTTTTATGAAAGAAAGGATGATTAATCAATGAGCGAAAAGAAAACTTTTTACTTAACTACACCTATCTACTATCCGAGTGATAAGCTGCATATCGGACATGCTTATTCTACCGTAGCTGGAGATGCAATGGCCCGCTACAAACGTCTACGCGGCTATGATGTAAGGTATCTTACAGGTACAGACGAGCATGGTCAAAAGATTGAACGGAAGGCAGAGGAAGCAGGTAAAACCCCTCAGCAGTTCGTAGATGACATCGTTGTTGGCATTAAGGAATTATGGCGCAAGCTAGACATCTCCAATGATGACTTCATCCGTACAACGGAAGAGCGTCATAAAAAGGTTGTTCAGGATATTTTTGATCGACTGCTCAAGCAAGGTGACATCTATAAAGGCGAATATGAAGGCTGGTACAGTATTCCGGATGAAACCTTCTATACAGAAACACAATTGGTTGATATCGTTCGAGATGACAATGGCGTAATCATTGGTGCAAAAAGCCCTGATAGCGGTCATCCGGTTGAACTGGTGAAGGAAGCGAGTTATTTCTTCCGGATGAGTAAATATGCAGATCGATTGCTGCAATTTTATGAGGAGAATCCGGAGTTTATTTTGCCGGAATCCCGTAAAAACGAAATGATCAACAACTTTATCAAGCCTGGTCTGGAGGATCTTGCGGTTTCCCGTACGACTTTCGATTGGGGTGTTAAGGTTAAAGGCGATGAAAAGCATGTAGTGTACGTATGGATCGATGCATTGACAAATTACATTACTGCTTTGGGTTACGGTTCCGAGGATCGTAGTCTGTACGATAATTTCTGGCCTGCTGATGTGCATATTGTCGGCAAAGAAATCGTCCGTTTCCATACGATTTACTGGCCAATCATTCTAATGGCGCTGGGTGAGCCTCTTCCGAAAAAGGTATTTGCTCATGGTTGGCTGCTCATGAAGGATGGTAAAATGTCAAAATCCAAAGGGAACGTAGTAGATCCAGTTACATTAATTGATCGTTACGGCCTGGATGCACTTCGTTATTACCTGCTACGGGAAGTACCATTTGGTTCGGATGGTACATTCACACCGGAAAGCTTTGTAGATCGGGTTAACTATGATCTTGCTAATGACCTTGGTAACCTGTTGAACCGGACAGGTGCGATGGTAGAGAAGTATTTCGGTGGAGAGCTTCCAGCGTATGAAGGAAATGTAACAGCATTTGATGGTGAGCTTCAAGCTGCGGCAGAGAATACTTATGCCAAAGTAGAAGAAGCGATGGAAAAAATGGAGTTCTCCGTAGCGCTAACAGCGATCGGGATCTTTATCAGCCGCACCAATAAATATATTGATGAGACACAGCCTTGGGTGCTTGCTAAGGATGAGAGCAGAACAGCTGAGTTGGCTTCCGTAATGAGACATCTTGTGGAAGGTCTTCGCACCGCTTCCATTCTACTGCAGCCGTTCTTGACGCAAACCCCAGCGAAGATTTGGGAACAGCTTGGCATCGAAGTTGGTGAATTAACGACATGGGACAGCGGCAAGACCTTTGGTCTGATTCCGGCAGGAACAAAGCTGGTGAAAGGCAATCCAATCTTCCCTCGTCTGGATGTGGAGCAAGAGGTAGCTTATATCGCCGAAGCC
Organism: Paenibacillus sp. FSL R5-0475; assembly: GCF_038004585.1. Lineage (NCBI taxonomy): Bacteria > Bacillati > Bacillota > Bacilli > Caryophanales > Paenibacillaceae > Paenibacillus > Paenibacillus sp. FSL R5-0475. Next base: position 3,608,283 of record NZ_JBBORK010000001.1, on the reverse strand, counting down.
ATGGGCGCTGGTAAACCGGCTGCTGAAGCGACCGAAGCAGCACCTGCGGCTCCTGTGGTATCCGAGCCTGAGGAAGAGCATAAAGAAGAGATCGGCATCGACGATTTCGCCAAGGCTGAGCTTCGGGTAGCTCAGGTCATTGCAGCTGAGCCTGTGAAGAAAGCCGACAAGCTGCTGAAGCTGCAGCTGGATCTAGGTTATGAGCAGCGTCAAGTCGTTTCTGGTATCGCGAAGTTTTACACACCGGAAGAGCTGGTAGGCCAAAAAGTGATTTGTATTGTGAACCTGAAGCCAGTGAAACTGCGCGGAGAATTGTCCCAAGGGATGATTTTAGCGGCTTCTAAAGGTGACCAGTTAACCATCGCCACAGTTCCAGATAGCATGCCAAATGGAGCTATTGTGAAGTAAGATTCGTTATGTAGAATCTATATATGTAATTGTTATATAAGAAAGGGAATGCTCCTTCAGCCAGCTAGGCTGTGGGAACATTCCTTTTTTCAACGTATAAGAAGGGATAAAATTCAGAATCATCTTATTAGGATTTATTGTTGACTTATCGTAATGATTACTATTATACTTCTAATAGTAAAGATTACGATTTGAGAGGGAGATCAATTTAATGGTTGCTATGAAGTCACGAATAAGTCTGCTTATACTTGCATTGGTGCTTGTATTTACACTCACTGCATGTGGACCTAAGAGCAGTGGAAGTATAGTTGAAGGGAAAGTAAATGTTGTAACTACTTTTTATCCTATTTATGAGTTTACTCGGGAAATTGGTGGAGATGATATAAATGCCATTAATCTTCTTCCGGTTGGTGTAGAGCCGCATGATTGGACACCACGCAGTCAGGATATTGTCAATACCTCCAAAGCGCAACTATTCTTGTACAATGGAGCAGGGCTTGAGGGATGGGTTCCTAATTTTCTAAAAGGACTTGATAGTAGCAGTAAAGTGGAAGCTGTTGAAGTAAGTAAAGGTGTTAATTTAATAATGACCGATGAAGATGACGGACATGATCATGGGGGAAGCGGCGAAGAGGATCATCACGAAGATGATGCTGATCATAATAGCCATTCTTCTGAGGATAGCCTTCATACGGACCCACATACCTGGGTAAGTCCAAAATCAGCGATCATCATGGCGCGCAATATAAAAGAAAGCCTTCAATCTGTGGACCCTGAGCATAAAGATGGTTATGAAGAGCGTTACAATAAGCTTGCTGAACGTTTACAGGCTTTGGATAGTAAATTTGAACAGGAGCTTACCAAGCTGCCTAACCACAAAATTGTAGTTTCGCACCAAGCTTTTGCCTATCTTGCCCGTGACTATAAGCTTGAGCAGCATGCGATTATGGGATTATCCCCAGACGCTGAGCCGCGTGGACAGGATTTAGTAAACCTGGCGAAGATGGTTAAAGAGGAGAAAATTCAATACATCTTTTTTGAAGAGCTTGTCTCCGATAAACTGGCTAAGACGTTAGCGGCTGAAGCTGGTGTGTCTACTATGGTTCTTAATCCGGTAGAGGGTCTTACTGCGGAGCAAGAAAAGAACGGGGATAACTACTTCACCTTGATGGAGAAAAATTTGCAAAATCTGATTATGGCTTTACAATAAAAAGGAAAGTATAAGGAAAAGGCGGTGCTAAAGCATGCAATCGGTATCCTTGGACTGCCATCAGCATATCATCGATATACAGGATCTTTCTTTTTCATATGGTGAACAGAAGGTGATCTCGAATCTTAACTATAGTGTAAGAGAACGAGACTTCCTTGGTATCATTGGTTCTAATGGCGCTGGTAAAACAACACTGATGAAGATGATCGTCGGTTTGCTTCCGGCAAGCAGTGGTGAAATCAAACTATTTGGAACGCCTGTCCGCAAGTTTAAAGACTGGGAACGGATAGGTTATGTTCCACAAAAGAACGCCTTCAACCCGCTGTTTCCAGCAACGGTGCGTGAAGTAGTGCTATCTGGTTTGTACAACAACAAGAATCTTATTCGAAGAGTATCTAAGGCTCAGCATCGTCAGTGCGAAGATGCACTTGAAGTGATGCGGATACAGGATATTGCGGAGAAAAGAGTAGGCCAGCTGTCAGGCGGTCAGCAGCAACGTGTATTTCTAGCACGTGCGTTGATCAACCATCCGGATCTGCTGATTTTGGATGAGCCTACAGTCGGTATTGATGCTGAATCACAAGCAGGATTCTTTGAATTAATTACACATATGCATGCCCATCATCATATGACATTCCTAATGGTGTCGCATGATATTGACATGATTAAGAATTACTTAGGGAATGAACCTGTGCAAACGAACGGTAAGATTAACTTTTTCTCCCGTCATTCTCATGATTTGCAGAATTGTACAGAGGAGAACCTGCAGCACACACTCTCTTAGGTCATAGTTAAACTCTGGTAGTAAAAGGGAACACTCGATTATTGGGGGCGTACATAGAGAATCGGATATGTTCAGTAACCCCACCTCCTACGCCAGTTGCACTTGACGGGTGTCTAGAGGGCAGAGCCCTTGAGGCCCTCCCTTAGGAGGGAGGGGTTGGGAGGAATCAAAAAAAGATTTTAATAAAAGCTTTTAAAAATGTTTCAATTGTTCTACGGAGGAGAGTTAAAGTTGGAAATTCTATTTAGCGATTTTTTTCAGCGAGCGCTTGCGGGCGGTCTTCTGATAGGCATTACAGCGCCGCTTATAGGCGTTTTTCTTGTGCTCAGACGTTTATCTATGATTGGGGATACGCTGGCTCATGTTACGATTGCCGGTGTGGCACTTGGTTTTTTGACAGGATTTTACCCGCTGGGAGCAGGTCTTATTTTTGCAGTGGTGGCTTCCTTCGCGATAGAGAAGCTGCGCAAGGCTTATAAGAGTTATGCAGAGCTCTCGATAGCCATAATTATGTCGGGCGGAGTGGCTTTAGCCTCACTCTTTTTCACTTTAGGAAAAGGTTATAATGCAGATGTTATGAGTTACTTGTTCGGTAGCATTTATACGCTAGACAATACCGATTTAATCGTAGTAGGGATCGTAACGATAGCAGTTGTAGTAGTAGTATCTCTGTTCTTTAAGGAGTTCTTCTTACTTAGCTTTGAAGAGGATGCTGCGAGTGTCAGCGGACTCCCAGTGAAGCTGCTTAACATGTTGATTACCATTCTGACGGCGCTTGTAATCAGTACTGCGATTAAAATTGTTGGATCTTTGCTGGTATCAGCTCTACTGACCATTCCTGTGGCCATCAGCTTATTGTTATCTCGAAGCTTTAAATCCTCAGTCATTCTATCCGTCATCATTTCGGAAATTGCTGTTGTAGGCGGACTAGTGGTTGCAGGAGTTTGGAATCTGGCCCCTGGTGCAACCATTGTGCTTTTACTCATATCACTATTAGTGTTGACTTTGATTGGTAAAAAGGGTTTGCCAGCATAAACAGCGAATAAAATATAGGGTATGCCCTGAAGTGACTCGAATGCTGGAAGGAGAGCCGCTACCTTGTCTAATATCAATGCAGGAATAGCCTTAGCAGCAGGGATAGCATCGTTTATATCACCTTGCTGCTTACCGCTTTATCCCTCTTATTTATCGTATATTACCGGATTATCCGTTCAGCAATTGAAGTCAGGCAGCAATACCAAAGAGGTCCGTATACGCACAATAACCCATACATTGGCATTTATTTTAGGTTTTTCAGCGGTTTTTTACACTTTGGGATTTGGTGCAGGACTATTTGGACAATTTTTTAATGGACAGCGTGATCTGATCCGGCAATTATCGGCGATTTTGATTATTGTGATGGGATTATTTTTGCTTGGGATCTTTCAGCCGCAATTTCTACTTCGCGAACGTAAGCTTGATTTAAAATGGAAGCCGGCGGGTTATGTGGGATCCTTTATTTTTGGTATCGGTTTTTCAGCGGGCTGGTCTCCATGTATTGGACCGATTCTGACTGCGATTATCGCACTTTCTGCAAGTGAGCCTGGCACGTGGTTTACGTTAATTACGGCTTATAGCATCGGGTTCGCATTGCCATTCTTTGTCTTAGCCTTCTTTCTTGGAGGAGCCAGACGTATCCTTAAATATTCAAATGTGCTGATGAAGATTGGTGGCGTTCTCATGGTATTTATGGGCGTTCTGCTCTTTACAGATCAAATGTTTCGGATCACAGTTTGGCTACAGGGAATCACACCAGATTGGCTCATTTTTTAAGTGAAATAATCAATTCCTGCTTCTGGAAAATGTTCGAATATCCGCTCTGTGATAAACTCTCGCAGGGCGGTTTGCTGTTCATCTGGATAGACATATTTATTTTGTCCCCAGCGCCCCCATTTCTTCTTACGCTTCTCCATGTCCATTTCTAGCTTGGATTTGGGGTAGCGCTTCTCTATAACCGTCTTAGCGGTTTTGGTGAATCGATGCTGAATCATTTCGAAGGTTAATCCTTTTCCGACTTCAGGGGGGAGGGTCTGGGCTAACTTGGCCAGTAGCTCAGCATAACCTTCTTGCCAGCCGTCATACCAAATAATTGGAGCAATGATAAAGCCAAGAGGATAACCCGCCCGTGCTACCTTTCCAGCGGCTTCAATACGCTCCTCAAACCGGGAGGTGGCAGGCTCGAAATTTTTAATTACATAATCTGCGTTCACGCTGAAGCGAACTCGGGTATGTCCGTTATGTTCCAAAGCAAGCAGTGGTTCAACATGTTGGTATTTGGTCACAAAGCGCAGGCGGCCAAGGGGTTCTTTTGCCATAAATGTAATCAGTTCTGCCAGAGAGCCGGTAATATGCTCAATTCCTAAAGGATCTGATGTGCAGGCAGCTTCAAAAGTGGTGATTTCTGGATTGCGCTCCTCAATATATTTTTTGGCAGCATCTATAATGTCACCTGTGTTTACATATACGCGAATGTAGGGCTTTGCTCCTAAGGTAGTCTGCAAATAGCAATAATGGCAGTGCCCCATACAGCCGGTGGCAATGGGAATAGCATAATCAGCCGATGGCTTGGATTGGTCAAATTTCAAAGTTTTGCGTAGGCCGACAACAAGCGTTCTTTTGGCAATTTTATATTGCTCGACCTCCGTTTCACCAGGGAAATTCATAATACGATTATGTGATGTGGTCATACGATATGGGATATTGTTAGCCTTTACCCATTCCATTATTTTTTCACCTTTAGGGTAATTTAAAGCATTCGGTTCAAAGAAAACAAGCTCTGGAAGAAAAAGTGCAGTAGGTTTTCTGGGTCTTTTTACAGTAGAGGGCTCTGGCGTCACTATAGTCATAAATTCACGCTCCTTTTGAATGACGAGTATGTTTATTATGTCTAACTCAGCCCCAATAGAAGCATGGCAAACATGTGCAACTCATCTGTAAGTTCCTTTGAAGGACTTGCCAAGGTGCGTTAGAAACATGTATCATTGTTAGAGCAAGGTTTGGCCCGGCGCCATGCTCATTATAGAAAAGAGGTAAAGTTTAATGCCAACACCCAGCATGGAGGATTATTTGGAGCGCATATACAAGCTCATAGATGAGAAAGGTTATGCGCGGGTCTCGGATATTGCCGAGGGACTGGAAGTACACCCCTCCTCTGTGACCAAGATGATCCAAAAACTGGATAAGGACGAATATCTCATCTATGAGAAATATCGTGGGCTTGTCCTAACCAACAAAGGGAAAAAAGTAGGAAAACGTCTGGTTGATCGCCATCAACTATTGGAGGAATTCCTCGGGTTGATCGGAGTACAGCAGGAATACATTTATAATGATGTTGAAGGAATCGAGCATCACTTAAGTTGGGATTCGATTACGCGTATTGAAACATTGGTAGAATATTTCCGCCGCGACGAAGAACGTGTACAGACTTTATATGCGATTCACAACGAACTGACAAGCGATTCTTGAAATGTTTTTCCCGAAACGGATACTGTCCTAAAAGTTATGCGCAGCAAGGCTTTCGTGAGCATAATCAGTGGATAGTATAGCCGTTTCTATTTTGTTTAGTGCAACCTTTCCCAGTTTTTAGCGTCAAAACGGATACAGTCCTTTTAAAAATATAAGAGAGTATGAGTTTTATTCGGTACTTCTTATATTTTTTGCAGAGACAGATACCCCCTTTTTAGAAGGAGGCATTCTCTCATCTGCTTGAAGGATTTATCCGTTTTTTCTTATTTTTTGGATACATATTTTTTAGATTTGGGGAGGAATTATGAATTATCGTAAATGGATGTTGAGTTTGTTAGTACTTATGTTGTTTCTGCCTTTATGGTCTCCTGGTGCACGCGCGGCAGCGGTGCAAATTACGATTGAACTGGATGGAGAGGCGCTGGTTAGTGATGTGCCTCCGTATATCACAACTTCCAATGTAACGATGGTGCCAATAAGTGTGATCAGTAAAGGATTAAATGCCGGCGTAGTATGGAATCAAAATAGTAAGACTGTAACGATCACTCAAGGAGATACGATTCTCAAGCTGACCAGTGGCCTGAAAAACGCATGGGTAAACGATACTTCGGTAGCGCTGGATACATCCGTGCAGATTAAGCAGGGGCGGGTAATGGTACCCATTCGTTTTGTAAGTGAGCAATTGGGACTGCAGGTGTTATGGGATCAGGTTAATAAGCATATTTCCTTGATCTCCAACACTGAACCACCACAATCTGTCGATCCAGAAAAACCAACGACACCAACGACACCAACAGTGCCGACGTTACCGACTATCCCTGGTGGATCGACTGGTAAGGAGATGAAGGGGGCTTGGATCTCTACCGTATTCAACCTGGACTGGCCTTCAACGTCTTCGGCAGGAAATGAAGCGAAACAAAAGCAGGAGTTTGATAATTTGTTAGACAAGCTAAAGGCTGTTGGCTTTAATGCTGTATTTGTTCAGGTTAGACCTTCAGCAGATAGTCTGTATCCATCGACTTTAGTTCCTTGGTCTAAGGTATTGACGGGTACACAAGGGAAGAATCCGGGATATGATCCTCTAAGCTATATGGTCAGTGCTGCGCATTCCCGCGGCATGCAGTTTCATGCTTGGTTCAACCCATTCCGTGCAACGACGGATGCTTCCACCTCAGCGTTAGCAAGTAACCATGTGGCAAAAGCACATCCAGAATGGATTGTGAATGCCGATGGTAAGAAATACATTAATCCAGGTATTCCGGAGGCTCGCCAGCATATCATCGACACGGTGATGGAAGTGGTTAAAGGTTACGATATCGATGGTGTCCATTTGGATGATTACTTTTATCCTTCAAATGTTACTTTTGCCGATGATGCTGCTTATTCTACCTATAATACGAAAAAGCTTTCTAAAGCTGATTGGCGCCGAGATAATATTAATGAATTTGTGCGTCAGTTGGGAGAACAGATTCATAAGGTGAAGCCAAAGGCTTCTTATGGAATCAGTCCTTTTGGAGTATGGCGAAATATTAAAAATGATAGTACAGGTTCGGACACGACTGCAGGGGTATCTGCTTATGACAGCATGTATGCGGATGTTCGGACATGGATTAAGCAGGGCTGGATTGATTATGTCGCTCCGCAAATTTATTGGAGTTTGTCCTTTAGCACAGCTCGTTATGACAAGTTAGTAGATTGGTGGGTAAAAGAAGTCGAGAATACGAATGTTAAACTCTACATCGGGTTAGCTGGTTATAAGGTCGGAGCCAGTGATCAAAAGGCTGAATGGCAAAGTGGAGATCAAATTATTAATCAGCTCAAATATAATGAGAAGTACGAAGAGGTTGCAGGTAGTATTATGTTTAGAGCGAATGACGTCGTAGTCCGCAATCCGTTCGGATTGTCGAGCTTACTGACCTTTTATTTTAAATCCTAATAGTTTAGCTGTTATTCATAAGGAGTCATGAATGTTCCCCCGTGCTCATAGATAAGCAATAGAATCTATGGGAAACGGGGGATTTTTGTGTATGGAGATTAACGCAGTATTTGAAGGAGGAGGCGTAAAGGGGATTTCTCTTGCGGGAGCAGTTGAAGCTACAGAAAGGGCAGGCTGGACTTTTAAAAGGGTAGCAGGAACCTCCTCAGGTTCGATTGTAGCCACTTTACTAGCAGCGGGCTATGAAGGGGAGGAAATGTGTCGGATAATCCAAGGAACATCCTTTTCATCGTTTCTGAAGCGAGGTCCCATTTATAATACGACTATCGTTGGTCCTGCGCTGCGAGTGTTATTGAAGAAAGGATTATATTCTGGAGAAGCCTTGGAGTCATGGATAAGAGCATTATTACTGAAAAAGGGGATCATCACCTTCCGTGATCTGCCTGCCGGTAAATTATCTATCATCGCATCCGATATCACAAATGGAAGGATATTGGTCTTGCCAGATGGCTTGGAGCAGTATGGGATCTCTCCGGAGCATTTTGAAGTGGCCAAGGCAGTGCGAATGAGCTGCAGCATTCCTTATTTTTTTGATCCTGTAATGTTAAGACTAAACGGGCAGGCAGCAAGAGGGAAATCCTTTGCCGAGCAGTTTGTGTATGTTGTAGATGGTGGGCTCTTGAGTAACTTTCCGTTGTGGCTATTTGACAGCAAGAATAATGGGAGCAAACAACCTGGGAGCAGAATTCCTACGGTAGGTTATCAAACGGTAGGTAAGACCGATCCACAGCCGCATAAAATTAGAGGGCCATTCAGTATGCTCCAAGCTATGGTAACCACCATGCTCTCTGCTCATGATGAGAAGTTTATTGAAGGGGATAAATTTGTTCGTACGGTAAAAATTCCTACGCTTGGGATTGGGACGACTCAATTTGAAATTACAAAAGCGCAAAGCGATGAAATGTATGCTGCTGGACTTAAAGCAGGAGAAGATTTCTTTAAGGAGTGGCGACCAAGATAACGAACATGATAATATCCATATGAGAAAAAAGCATCCCGCACGTTACTTAAAACGTGGAGATGCTTTTTGGAGTTCTTATGAAGTTAGTGATACTTCGGAAGCTGATCGTCATTTTTCCCTTTACTTCCTTCGATCACTTGGAAAGGATAGCTTTTGCGTTTGCCTGGTGCAGCTTGAGTCTTACGAATTCCTGCTACCTTTGACATGGTTTTCTGGGAAGGCTTCACTTTAACCTTAGATCCACTGCTGCTACGAGCGTATTTGCCTGGTCCCATTTTTTTGTAAGCATAATAAATGATTGCTAACAGTACTAGGGGGAGAATCAGCTTCGACAGCGTAAAGAAGGGCTCAGTCAAGACTCCAATCACAAAACCGAAAATCGCAAGCGTAACCGTAATCCAAAAAATTAAAGCATGCCTGATCATAGATCACTCATCCTTTCGCAGGATCCAATATGCCGCCTGACACACTTGCCTCCGAATATCCTCTTGCTTCAATCGCAGCATCAAGCTCACGCATACGGTTAAAAGAGGCAATAGATACTTCTACCTGATCGTCTTTTGGCTCTTTGGTTGTAAGGAGTTGCAGCCACAATCCAGGGTAACCCAGATATTTAAGGCCTGGTACTTCTCTTACCGCATTGGTTCCCTTTAGAACTTCGAACGACACACCAATTACGACTGGCAACAAGATAATCCGCTGGATCACTCGTTCCCAAAGATTATCCCATGGGACTACGGAGTAAATGATCACACCGAGGATAATCGTCAGCATCATAAAGCTACTTCCACAGCGGTAATGCAGACGGCTGTATTTCTGAACGTTCTGAACAGTCAGTTCTTCGCCTGCTTCAAAAGCGCTGATGACTTTATGTTCGGCGCCGTGATACTGGAACAGTCGCTTGATCACAGGTGTTTGAGAAATCGCCCACAAATAGACCAGCAAGAGAATCATTTTGATGCCGCCTTCTATGAGGTTGTGCAGTACGTAGTTATCAAATACATTTTTAAATAAAAAATCCTCTACAAATACCGGAACAAGCGTAAAAATGAGCTTTCCGAACAAGAAGGAGAGAATACCCATTACAGCAACCCCAAAAATCATTCCAAGGCTCCAGCCCTCATCCTTTTTCTTAGGCTTCGCTTTTTCCTTCTCGATATCTTCCGGTTCCAATTCATCTTCAGCGTAGGATTCGGCTGAATAGTTCAAGTGCTTAGAGCCTTTAGCGCTGGCATCTATTATACTGACAAGGCCGCGAAGCAGCGGAATCTTGCGCAGTTTCGTGACCCAGCTCTTATCGCTTTTGGGTACTTCTAAAAATGTGATTTCCTGATTCTTGCGTCGCACGGCTGTTACATTGATATGCTTACCGCCGAACATGACGCCTTCAATGACGGCTTGGCCGCCGTAACTGGGGGTTTCCTGGGACAACCAATTCACCTTCTCGTATTTAATATGATTTATATAATACATTGTAACTAATTTTTGAAGACATTACTAGTTGGATCGCCTTTTGCTGTACATACTATCTTCTAGAGAGAACGAGAGAAAAATCGGCATTGAAAATAAAGAAAGCGAGGCAATTTCATGAGCAAATCTCATCAACAACAATCGGGGCATACAAATATTTGGCTTTTTGCACTCGAATTAGGTTTTTTTGCAGGATTAATTTGGGGTGGGCTTCATTGGCTAGTCTATTGGTTCAGTTTTACCAAAGTAAGCCCTGGCTTTATCGCAGAGCCTTTTTTCAGGCATGCGTTTTTGACAACAGCATTTGGACATTTCGTGGGATATATGATGTTTATTGTATTTTCGGTCATCGCCTCCATGCTGTATGTACTGCTTCTCCGCAAGCTGAAGGGACCTTGGCCAGGCCTGGTCTACGGCGTTTTATGGTGGGCGATTATATTTATTCCTGGTTCGCAGATGTTTCTTATGCAGCCCCCATTCAAGCTGCCTTGGAACACGGTCATTAGTGAGTTCTGCATTTTTCTGCTATGGGGAATGTTCATTGGATATACAGCAGCGATCGAGTATACGGACGAACGGAAGCGTGAGCAAAGTACAGCGCTTGCCTAACGGCGCGAAAAAACTTCTCAAGGGGATATCCCTATGTTAAAATACAATGTGGCTATTTCGAGAGGAGAATGAAAATGGGTAACAAGCGTGTCTCCAAGCTGCGTAAGGTTTTGCAGGATCAAGGATTGGATGCAATGTTGATAACTAGCGGTTATAACCGCCGCTATTTAAGTGGATTTACCGGATCGTCCGGTTATGTACTGGTGACAAGTGATGATTGTTATCTGCTGACTGACTTCAGGTATATGACACAGGCCGCGGACCAAGCAATGGGGGTTAAAGTTGTAGAACATACAACTAAGTTCATTGATACAGTTCGCGAGCTTCTGCCTTCTGGTAAAGAGGTACGTATCGGTTTCGAACAGGATGATGTTTCATTCAGCGCGTACACCTCATATGCAGAAGCACTTAAGCCGGCAGTGTTAGTTCCAATTTCCAAAGCTGTGGAAGACCTTCGTATGTTCAAGGATGAGGAAGAGCTTGCCGTTATGCAACGTGCAGCAGATCTGGCCGATGCTACATTCAGTCATATTCTGAACGTGATCAAGCCGGGCATGACTGAGCGCGATGTTGATTTGGAAATGGAATTTTATATGCGTACCCATGGTGCAACTTCTTCATCGTTTGATACGATTGTTGCTTCAGGTGAACGCTCGTCCATGCCACACGGCGTAGCAAGCAGCCGTGTAATTCAAGGCAATGAATTCATTACCTTTGATTTCGGTGCATTACTTGATGGCTATTGCTCAGATGTGACAAGAACCATCGCACTCGGAGCACCGGATCCGAAGCTGAAAGAGATCTATGATATTGTGCTGGAAGCTCAGTTACATACTTTAGCACATATCAAGCCGGGTATGACTGGACGGGAATGTGATGCCTTGGCACGTGATATCATTGCTAGCTACGGATATGGTGAACAATTTGGACACAGCACAGGCCATGGACTTGGAATGGAAGTTCATGAGTGGCCGCGTTTGTCCAAACTTAGCGACGATATTATGCAGCCGGGGATGGTAGTAACTGTGGAGCCTGGTATTTATTTGCCGGGAATTGGCGGAGTACGTATTGAAGACGACATTGTGATCACGGAGAGCGGAATATCACTGCTGACCCATTCGTCTAAAGAATATACAGTACTGTAAGTAAGTGTGAAGTATTAGATTGATTATAAATTTTGGAGGGATTTTTAGTGATTTCAGTAAATGATTTTAAAACAGGTTTGACCGTAGAGGTAGAGGGAGATATTTTTACCGTTATTGATTTCCAACACGTTAAGCCAGGTAAAGGCGCAGCATTTGTTCGTTCCAAGCTTAAGAACTTGCGTAACGGTAATACAGTAGAGCGTACATTCCGTGCAGGTGAAACGATTGGCCGTGCTATTATCGAAAACCGTGGTGTACAATATCTCTATGCCAGTGGATCGGACCACGTTTTCATGGATAACGAAACTTATGACCAATTCGAATTGTCCGAAAAGCAATTGGAATGGGAATTGAATTTTCTTAAAGAGAACATGACTGTAAACATCGTTAGTTACAAAGGTGAGATTCTTGGGATCAACCTTCCTACCAGCGTAGAGTTGAAGGTTGTTGAAACTGAGCCTGGCGTTAAAGGAAACACTGCTCAAGGTGCTACGAAATCGGCCAAGCTTGAAACCGGACATAGTGTTCAGGTTCCATTGTTCATCAACGAAGAAGACATCTTGCTGGTTGATACTCGTGAAGGTAAATATATCTCCCGCGCGTAGGAAACAGAACAATAACCTAGATATTACCAGAAGAGCCTCCCCGTTTATACGGTGGAGGTTTTTTTATGAACAGTAACGGATAAAGATGCTATGGAAACCTACATTAAAATACTGGAAGTTGAGTAAAATAAGCACAGCTGAAGGGTTGATGCTGACCTTATCTTTTTTTTCACAGCGGGGAAATTTAATAAATTTTTTATGAAACCATTAACGCAAGGCACTGTTTTCGTATTATACTGATTTAAAGCGGGAAACCGATTAGAAGCAACTACATAGACCGATATGGGGAGTGAATGGGACTTTGTCACTTTATGTTATGAAATTCGGAGGCAGCTCCGTCGGCGACACTGAACGAATGAAACGCGTCGCCAAGCGCATCGCAGACAAGCAAGATGAGGGACATCGCTGCGTTGTGGTTGTATCTGCAATGGGGGATACAACAGATGATTTGATCGATACGGCGAAGCAACTAAACGGGCAGCCGCCCGCACGTGAAATGGATATGTTGATGACGACAGGTGAACAAATCTCCGTCGCTCTATTGTCCATTGCCCTGCATGGGATCGGGCGGAATGCAGTTTCTTATACAGGATGGCAGGCTGGATTCCGAACAGACGAAACTCACGGCAGAGCTCGTATCAATGAAATTGACCCGCGTCGTGTATTAGCGTCTTTGGAGCGTGAACAGATCGTGATCGTTGCAGGCTTTCAGGGAATGACTGTGGACGGTGAGATCACCACATTAGGCCGCGGTGGTTCGGACACTACAGCCGTAGCATTGGCTGCTGCTATTCAAGCTGATGTATGCGAGATCTATACCGATGTAGATGGTATTTACTCCACTGACCCACGTATCGTGAAGACGGCACGTAAGCTGAAGGAAATCTCTTACGATGAAATGCTGGAGCTTGCCAATCTGGGAGCGGCTGTATTACATCCACGTGCAGTGGAGTACGCTAAGCGTCATCAAGTTAAGCTGGTCGTTAGATCGAGCTTTAATCATAATGAAGGTACTGTTGTGAAGGAGGAAACAAGCATGGAGCAGGGAATCGTAGTTAGTGGTATTGCATTTGATAAGAATGTAGCACGTGTCAGTATTCTTGGAGTTCCTGATGTACCAGGTGTACTCGCTCAGGTCTTCGGCAAGCTTGCTGAAGAGGGCGTTAACGTAGATATCATCGTACAAAGTGGTGTACAGAATGAGCAGGCTGACTTCTCATTTACAGTTTCTCTTGATGAACTGGATCGGGCGAAGGAAGTAATTAAAGAAATTCATAAAACTTTGCCTTATCGTGAAGTTACCTCCGAGGATAACCTGGTGAAGGTATCCATCGTTGGTGCTGGTATGGTCAGCCATCCAGGGGTAGCGGCTCAAATGTTTGATGTACTCTCCCAAGAGGGTGTAAGCATCAAGATGGTCAGCACTTCTGAGATCAAAGTATCTTGCGTCATTGAATCAGGCAATTTGCCATCAATCATACAGGCGCTGCATACCGCCTACAATCTCGATACAACAGAGCAGGCTTTCGTCGGAGGTCCTAAAGATCGCCGATAAGAGCTGTGGGGAAATAAAAAGGGATGCTTACAGCTAAATGGCTGTAAGCATCTTTTTTTATTGTTTAGTAAATTATACAATACAAAAAAATGTGGATAACTCCGAAGAAAGAGGAAGGAGGGGTGAACGTGAAGAAGCAGGAAACATGGAATAAACGAGGAGTCATCCGTCAGTTTCTAAAAACCGAGCGGACCTTATATCCTCCGAAATGCATGTTTTAGTCGAGCCTACGGACAAATGTATGCGAATAATCGAATACAAATGTGCCGCCGGTAAAGTAAACGAGCCAAATGTATGCGAAAACCGAATACAATGTGCCGCCGGTAGCGTAAACGAGCCAATTGTATGCGAAAAATTGAATACAATGTGCCGCCGGTAGCGTAAACGAGCCAAATGTATGCGAAAAATCGAACATAATGTGCCGCCGGTAACGTAAACAAGCCAAATGTATGTGAAAAATCGAATACAATGTGCCGCCGGTAGCGTAAACGAGCCAAATGTATGCGAAAAACCGAATACAATGTGCCGCCGGTAACGTAAACGAGCCAAATGTATGCGAAAAATCGAATACAATGTGCTGCCGGTAACATAAACGAGCCAAATGTATGCGAAAAACCGAATACAATGTGCCGCCGGTAACGTAAACGAGCCAATTGTATGCGAAAAACCGAATACAATGTGCCGCCGGTAACGTAAACGAGCCAATTGTATGCGAAAAATCGAATACAATGTGCCGCCGGTAACGTAAACGAGCCAGCGCTGTTATTCGCCCCAGATCACCGGGAAGGGGCTTGTTATTAGGGAATAAGTGCAATACGGTCCGTCCCTAATAGATGTGCTCATTTCATCGAAATAAAGCCATTCGGTCCGCAAGCGGAACCACACTACGAAGGTGTATATGGATACGAGTATGGAATTACGGATGTACTCAGCTTGTAACTCTACCTCCATGGACGACGTCAGGCGTTTTTCTTGTTTAGACTTATAAACCGAGTTTGTTGCGGTATTCCTGCGGTGTTATGCCATAATGCTTCTTGAATAGATGAATGAAATAGCTAGGTTTTTGATAGCCAAGCAAGGTAGAAATTTCATAGATTTTTTCAGGCGACTGCTCTAGCAAGAGGATTGCCTTCTCCATACGAACACGAAGCGTATATTCACTGATTCCTTCACCAGTTTCAAGCTTGTAAATCTTAGAGAGATATGAAGGATTCAGATATACGCTTGAAGATATAGTCTGTAGTGAAGCTGTACCAGGGTTCTGCGCGATGTAATCCTGTACCTTGCGGATAATGGAGTTTCGGGAATCCTTCTCCACACTGCTAACCGAGCGTCGGTAGCTGGCGATGACCCGTTCACTCCAGTTGCGTAGCTCATCGACTGTTTGCATAGGCTGCCCGCTAGTAACGGTGTAGAAATCTTCACCGATCGTGTCAGCCAGCCATTTTTTGGTGCGATGAATAAGAGAAGAAATGGAGGAGGCAATGGCGAAATAAGCTTCAAGGATATGCTCCTGTGAGTCTCGCCATTCTTCTTCCAGCTCTTTCAGGATTGCTGCCAGCTTATCGTTGGCTGCTTCCCATTGGCCCATTTCCAGCAGCAATCCGAGAGTCGGCGTTAGGTAGAGCTCATTTAGCTGCTGCATTTCACCGCGGTTTGGTTCCTTGGCTAGTGAAATGAACAATTCGGTATCCCTTCCGATGAAATGCCTGAAACTCGCCAGTGAGGACTGATACATGGTCCGGATATCTTGCGGAAATTGGCCTCTTTTACTCGTTAGAACGGATACGCCTACCTTTAAGTAGGATTTAGCCGCACGTTGGAGCTGAAAGGCCTGTGTTTCAATCCAGACATCGAGTTCCTCTTCTTCGCTTATCTTTGTTGATTCAATCGTATTTGGAAGGGACTTGTCTGACAGCAAGCAGACGATAAATCCGTGCATATCTGTACAATGCCATAACGCCATACGGGGGCCGAACAGCTCAGCAGCAATGTTAGTCAGTGCATATTCAATGAGTGTCTCATCACTTTGATCGTACTCACCTTCTGTTGTGTCTATCCGCAGCAGCATCATGCTGTAGGAAGTGCCTCTGGCAATGGGAACTTCATACATTTGAAGTTTTTTGGAAAGTGGACCAATGGCCGGGTCCTGCTTGCCGGTAATCAGATCCCTCAGTAGATATTCCCGTAGCTTAGGCAGCTGTTCTCTAAGCGTATAATTAATTTTTTGAATCGAAATGATTTCTTGCCACTCTTGTTCAAGCTCGTCTAGTGCTTTGCGAACGGCGCTCATTAATTCTTCGTCTTCAACTGGTTTAAGGAGATAATCGCTGGATCTCAGCTTCAGCGCCTGTTTGGTATATTCAAAATCGGCAAAACCTGTGAGCAGAATGCATTTTGTATGTTTCCAGTTACGTCTGATTTCGGCAATGAGATCGAGCCCTGACATTCCCGGCATGCAGATATCAGTTACAACGACGTCGATCGAATGTTCATAGAGTAGTTCTAGTGCTTCACGTCCAGAGTAGGCTTTATGAACAATGTCGATGCCTATTTCGTGCCAGGGAAGCATATCAGCTAAATCATCTGCAAGGGCTGTCTGATCATCTATGATTAACAGTTGGTGCATTTCATGTTCCTCCTTGATGTAAGCCAGTTATGAAGCACTATCGTAATCTGACTGATTAGGCCAGTATAGCTGGGTTTCAACTCCGCCTTCCTCCCGCCTGATAATACGCAGCCCGGCTTCTTTCCCGAACTGTAGCTGTATTCGTTGCCTTGTATTCCATAAAGCACAGCCCTTATCTTCGACAGGAGGAAACGCAATCTGCCGCTGCAATGAGATAAGCTTTTCTTCCGTAAGACCAATCCCGTCATCCTGAACTGCGATAATATTATACTCTTCGGTGACATAGGCACTGATATGAATACTTCCGCAGCCTACCGGCTCTATCCCGTGCAATACGGCATTTTCAACTAGTGGCTGAAGGATAAGACGCGGCAGCTTAAGCCCTGCAAAGTCACTGGGGATATCAATCTCGTATTTTAAATCCTGAACTTTGATCGCCTGAATGGCGAGGTAGCTTTGAACCAAATCGATTTCCTCTTTCAGCTCGGCGGTTTGCCGCTCTGAGTAGGTCGTGTAGCGATAATATTTACTTAGATGCATCGTTAGCTGCATAACCGTCTCTTTCTCACCTAGACGTGTCAGACTGCGAATGAGTGTGAAGCAATTGTATAGGAAATGCGGATTAATCTGCGATTGCAGCTGCTTCAGGTTGGCGTCTCTTGAAGCTATCTGCTCCAGGTAAACATTCTGTATAAGCTGTTCAATCTGCGTGGCCATATCATTAAAGCTGACCAGTAGGAAGTGAAATTCATTATTTGGATGCAAGACATTGATCGTTGTGTAATCTCCACGTTTGACTCTGCGCACTCCACGAATAAGTTCACGAATAGGTACTTGAACGGTGTTGTATAGGAAGTACGCTGCGATAGTACTACCTACAAGCAAGAAGAAAATCGAGCTGTAGAATAAATAGCTGTTTGTTGTAATCGGCCGTACTACATCCTGAATTGGCAAATAATCCACCAGATATTGTCTGAGCTCCGGCATCCAGACGCAACTGACGGCGTATTCGCTTCCAGAGAGTGTAAGCCGTGTGAACGGATGTTTAGCGAGAACCTTCAGATCGATCTTTTCAATTAGCTCTTTCTGTAGCTTCTGATCCGCATCTATGGCTTGTATCACACTATGATCGGATGAAATAAAAAAAGGATCACCTTTGCCTCCTTTTTTGAAACGATCCAGTGCCTTGATCAAATCCGTGGCAGGAAAGCTCATTTCAACAATCAGCTTCGCCTGATCCAAGGAGGAATTAAATGGTTCGGTAATATGACGAACAAAGCGTTGCTGCCCACGATAGAAGGAGGGTACATCGGTCGTTATTTTCCAAGTCCGAGAAAAGTTGCGCCGTAGTTGGTTGTTGTCAAACACATTGGAAACATTGGAGGAAACAAAAGTTCGTGTGTCGGGGGCATAGATGCTAAGTGTTGTGTCCCATGTTGAGGAAGCGATTACAAGTTTCAGCTTGTCATCAATTTTGAGCTTTTCATTAGTCTGCTCATACAGTGTCATAATTTCGATGAATTCGAGCGCGCGTACATTGATATCTTCGCTGAGGATAAGTCCGCCTTTTGAGAGCTGCGCGGCGACATTGTCAGTCTGCACGGCAAAGTATGTAAGGTCCTTGTACATCGATTTCTCAATTTCGTCCGAGACCACACGCAGGCTTGTCTGGTTGGAGAACCAATATAGTCCCACGAGCGGAATTAGCAGGATCAGGACCAAAGAGATGATTTTTGTAAATGTATTAAAGCGTGTGTTCATGCTTGCGACTCCTTCGCTTCATGAAAGTAAGGAAACAAAAAATCAGGCATTGTTCCAAAAATCTCGGCGCAGACGACCTTATAAGGCGATTGTATACTTACTATTGCAGGATGATGTTGAAGATGTCAATCCTAAAAAATGATGGTAGAGAGGATTATGGGGATGGAAACAGCAAAAAAGATGAATGTAAAAGGCACACTGGTCTCGCGGCCCTGGCTGAAAGGATTCCTAAAACGAACATGGCCACTGCATGTAATGTTGATACCTGCTGTTGTGCTACAGTTCATCTTCGGTTATTTGCCACTTGGGGGACTTGTGATCGCTTTCAAAGACTTCAAGCCTTATGACGGAATATGGGGATCAAAGTGGGTTGGACTTGAACATTTTCGCTTTATGTTTGAATACCCGGACAGTAAGAAAGTTATTGTTAATACCGTTCTGATCGCCAGTTTGAAAATTATATTGAATGTCATCGTGCCGTTTACATTTGCGCTTCTGTTGAATGAAGTCCGGCGAAATTCGGTCAAAAGAACGGTGCAAACGCTCGTATACTTACCTTATTTCATCTCTTGGGTATTTCTCGGAGGCATCTTGACGGATATGTTATCCGCTGACGGGATGATTAATTCTGTATTACAGAATTGGTTTGGCATTGAGCCTATCCTATTTCTAGCCAGCGGCAACTGGTTCCGTTTTATCGTAGTGGTGACCGATGTGTGGCAACAATTTGGGTATGGTACGATCGTCTATTTGGCAGCGTTAGCGGGTGTGAATCCGTCGCTATATGAAGCAGCTGAGGTAGATGGCGCGAACCGTTGGAGACAAACTTTAAGCGTAACGATTCCGTCGCTGGTACCTATTATCATTGTCGTTGCTACTTTGGCTATTGGTAATATACTTAACGCTGGTTTTGACCAAATCTTTAATATGTATAACCCGCTTGTATACGATAAAGGCGATATCATTGATACGTTTGTGTACCGAACCGGTATCTTAAATGGCCAGTATAGCTTTGCTACTGCTGTTGGCGTGTTTAAATCATTGGTTGGTTTTTTACTCATAGTGGTTGGTTACAGAGTGGCCTATAAATTGGCTGACTATAAAATATTCTAGGAGGTTCAGGGATGTATTACAAAACAAGAGGATACCAGTTGTTCACAATACTTAACTATTGCATTCTTGTCATAGCTGGACTGCTCTGTATCCTGCCGATTATTCATATTTTAGCGATTAGCTTCAGTGCAAGCGCACCGGCTAATGCTCATCTGGTCGGACTTTGGCCAGTCGATTTTAATATCGAATCCTACACCAAAACCTTGAACAATCCCAATTTCTTACGGGCATTTTTTATTTCAGTGGGTCGGACGATTCTTGGCACATTTATGACGATGAGCGTGATTACCCTTGCTGCTTATTCCTTATCGAAGGATTCGTCAGTACTCAAAAGCCGTAACATCTACGCTTGGTATTTTGTCTTCACGATGCTGTTCACAGGCGGGATGATCCCTTTATATATGGTCGTGCGGAATTTACACATGATGGACACGATCTGGGCGCTTGTGTTACCGGGTGCAGTGCAAGTATTTAATATGATTCTGCTCATGAATTTCTTCAAGGCGACGCCAAAAGAGCTGGAGGAGGCTGCGTTGATTGATGGAGCAGGACACTTTACCGTACTGTTCCGTGTGTATCTCCCATTGGCTATGGCTTCTATTGCCACATTGTCGTTGTTCTCAGTTGTCGGTAGCTGGAATGCATGGTTTGATGGTTTACTATATATCAATAATTACCGTAACTATCCGCTTGCCACATTCCTACAGACGGTTATTGTATCGCAGGACTTCAGTAAGTTGACGGCGAATCCTCGTGATCTGCTGAATATCTCTCAGCGGACAGTGAAAGCTGCACAGATTTTCATAGGCATGTTGCCAGTACTGTTGATTTATCCATTCCTACAGCGGTTTTTCGTGAAGGGGATAGTATTAGGAGCGATTAAAGAGTAATAGTAAAAAGATAAAAAAATTAGTATCAGCACCAAATATCGGGTATTTCCAAATTTTTCATCGAGAATTATAGTTTGATATGTAGAGCAGGGGGAAGCGCTCTCAATACGATCTAGGGGGAAAAGAAGAAAATGCAATACAAACGGATAAGCAACATATTAATGGCTTCGGTAATGGCGCTAAGTCTGGCGGCTTGCTCAAGTAATAATAACAACAGTCCGGCAGCTTCAAACGATGCGACAAAGAAAGAAAACAGCACTACTGATAATGCAGCACAGCCAAAAAGTAATGTTGACGAAACCGGTTGGGATGGCAGCAAATATGTTGAGCCAATCACACTTACAACGGTTAAGGCCATCGGTAATAACTATTACTATAAAACCGGCGAGAGTATGGAGAACAACGTTCTTAACACTTATATGAAAGATAATCTGGGCATTGATGTGAAATATGATTGGGTTGTCACCGACACCAACCAGGCCTATCAGACGAAGATTAGACTTATGTTGTCTTCAGGTGATAAAATGCCGGACGTGATCACTTACCGCGGCGATATGGAAACGGTCAATATGCTGATTGACTCCGGACAGTTCACAGATGTTGGTGGCTTGATCGACAAGTATGCTGGCGATGTATACAAGAAGGGTATGGAGCTGAATCCGGATACCTTGTTACCAGTAACACGCGATGGCAAAGTTATGGCGCTTCCGGTTCTGGATTACGCTTATAATGACGACATGGTTCTCTGGCTGCGTCAAGATTGGATGGATAAGCTGGGTCTGCAGGCTCCTAAGACACTTGCTGATTTTGAGAACATCATGGACGCTTTTGTAAACAAAGATCCTGATGGCAACGGTAAGAAAGACACTCTTGGTCTCGCAACCGGTTTTAAAAATACTTACTTGAACTGGATCGCTGATATCAGCTGGTTGTTCGGTGATTTCGGCACCATGCCAGAACAATGGAACAAAGGTGCAGACGGTACGCTGAGCTATGGCTCGATCGATCCAGGTGCGAAGCAAGCACTGTCTACACTGAAGACATGGATGGAAAAAGGCTATATCACTAAAGATGCAGGTCTTGTCGATGAAAATGGTGGTTACGAACAATTCACTAAAGGTCAAGCGGGTGCAATTGTAGGCCGCAACTGGCTTCCTGACTGGCCGTTTGGTGATCTGCTGAACAACGTACCTGGTGCAAAATACAAAGCTTATGCAATTCCTGCCGGTCCTGATGGCAAAATTGGTACACAAAGTGGTAACCCGTCTGTTAACGGATGGATGCTGATCAATAAAGATTCGAAGCATCAAGAAGCACTGCTGCGTTATTATAACTTCTTATTCGATAACTGGGCGAATCCACAAAAAGGTGGCATTTTCGAAAATGGCTTTGCTGAAGGTTATGACTATGCCAAGCAAGCAGATGGTACTGTAGTAAAGGACCCGGCGAAATATCCGGATCTATTCCCGGGCTATGGTGACCGGACACATTTAGTTGAACCGATCTACTACTCTCTTACTTTTGACGGTGCCCGTGAGCCGGGATTGTACGCAGAGACGATGAACAAACTGGCAAATGGTGGTACGCCTGAAACACCGTATGAGATCGCTACAGCTGCGGTTCGTAAACCGGAGAATATTGAAGCCATGAAGATCGTCTTGGAGCAAAAGGATATTCGTATGAAGAATTACTTCCAAGGACCTCTGACTGAAACCATGAAATCCAAAAATGAGCTATTAAAGAAATTGGTACTTCAAACGTACTCCAAGATCATTTACGGTCAATCCCCTATCGAAGAGTTCGATACGATGGTGGCCAACTGGAAGAAATCTGGCGGTGATGAAATTACTAAGGAAGTGAATGACTGGTATATTTCCGCTAGTAAAAAATAAGCAAATAGCATCACTTATAAATGAAAAGGAACGCTGCAGATTTGAATGCAGCGTTCCTTTTCATTTATATAACAGCAAGGGAGGTAGGTCCCTGAATTTATCCTAATCGTTTGAACCGGCCCTGAATCTCTACAGTCTCCACAACATTGACGAAGGAGCTTGGGTCTGCCTCAAGAATAGTTCTCCGCAGATTTGCAAGTTCATACCGAGTCGTTACAGTCATTAGCATGGTATTTCCCTCATGACTGTATCCACCCTCTGCATTGACGACAGTGATGCCATGAGGTAACTCTCTGAGACGGGTCAGCATCATCTCCCGTTCTTTGGTAACGATAAAGCAGGTCAGCTTCACATGGCGAATATGGATCATATCGACTACTCTACTCTTTACAAAAATACAGAGCATAGCGTATAAGGCGGAATCCCAGCTTTTAAAGAAGCCTAAACTCAGAATAACTAATCCATCCATTAAGAACATGATATTCCCCATGGGAATATCCCGTTTACGTGAAATAATCGAGCCTAATATATCAAATCCCCCAGAAGAGCCCCCAGTACGGAGAGAAAAACCAACGCCCCCAGCAATAATTACTCCACCGAAAATACTTGCAAGAATGGGGTCCTTGGTCATTTGCACCTCAGGAATAATGGTAATGAACCAGGTGGTGGCCACGACGGAAAGCAAGCTTAGTAAGATGTATTTTTTCCCTACTGCAATAAATCCCCAGACAATTAAAGGAAGGTTTATTACAAAATAAAGCTTAGAAATGTACTTCGGATCCGTTAAATAACCGACGACCGAAGCCACCCCTGCTACCCCACCGCTCAGAAGCTGATGAGGAATTAGAAACAATCGCATCCCGCTTGCAATTAAAAAGGCTGAAAAAATAATGATAGCTACTTCCTTGAGTGGTCTGACTACGGTCCGCATGTTTTGCGGTAACCCGTAACTTCGAACTTGCATGACACAAATCCCCTCTTTTTCTTATGTCTTTATAGTCTGCTCTTTTTGAAAATATAAACCCACTATATTTCCAATTAACAAGGATACCACAGATGGAAGTGTTCGTAAAAAAATAATTTTATCGTACTGATTATATTTATTTATATAGGTGTGTACTATGAACTCTTTCACAGTTGGACTTGCAATTCTGTCATTTCTCCTTGTCTAAAGTGAGTAATTATCGCATATCCATGGATAAGAGAAGGACAAACCAGCCCTGAATATCATTCTGTGTGAAATAGTAAAAGTTAGGAGTGGAGTGGATTGGACAAGTATGTAAGCTGGATGGCGACTCTTCGGCTGTTCTCGGGTAGTGCGGAGATTATAGCTGCACTGATTATGCTGCGGTTGAATCAGGTAGACAAGGCGCTTGCAGTCAATTCTGGACTAGCTTTGGTAGGCCCGACGATCTTGATATTGACGACAGCGATCGGACTTACAGGGATGGCTCAGCAGTTGTCCTGGAGCAAACTGGGCTGGGTCGGTTGCGGTGTAGCCTTTCTCTTAATCGGGATTCTAAAAAAATGATAGATGATAGGCATATTGAGCGCGTACAAGCATAAATATGGAATAAAGCAATTAGATAGAGGACAACTTGGGGGTACTTTGTATGGCAGATGATTGGTTGCAATTGTTTCCTGAAAAAGTAAGAGCACTATTAAAGTGCCTTCCCCTTCCGCTACTTGGAATGGTGGAAGAGATTCGGGTCCGTGAAGGTCGTCCGCTGGAGATTAACTATTCAGGTAAATATCACTTTCTTAGAGCAAATGGCAGCGTAACGCAAAGGCCGGAAGAAGCCTATAGGCCGGATCGGGAGGACACTCATAGACTGCTAGATCTGATCAGCAACCATTCATTATATACGATGGAAGAAGAGCTGAGAAAGGGATTTATTACGATTCCTGGCGGCCATCGAATAGGACTTGCTGGTCGGACGGTGCTGAGTGGTGGTGGTGTGGAGCATCTACGCGACATTACAAGCTTCAATGTCCGCATAGCCCGTGAGGTTCCCGGAGTCGCGGATAAAGTGCTACCTTATCTGCTGGACAAGGGGAGGCAGCGAATGATGCACACCTTGATCCTCTCGCCTCCACAGCACGGGAAGACAACTCTTCTTCGCGATATCGCAAGACAAATCTCCTTAGGAGATTTGGGGAAACGTGAAGGCGGAAGACCCGGTTTGAAGGTGGGGATTGTCGATGAACGTTCTGAGATTGCCGGAAGTAGACGCGGGATTCCCGCCTTTGATGTTGGTCCGCGCACAGATATCCTCGACGGCTGTCCCAAAGCTGAAGGCATGATGATGATGATTCGTTCCTTGTCACCGGATGTATTGATCGCTGATGAGATTGGTCGTC
Organism: Paenibacillus sp. FSL R5-0475; assembly: GCF_038004585.1. Taxonomy (NCBI): domain Bacteria; kingdom Bacillati; phylum Bacillota; class Bacilli; order Caryophanales; family Paenibacillaceae; genus Paenibacillus; species Paenibacillus sp. FSL R5-0475. The sequence continues at coordinate 3,583,390 of NZ_JBBORK010000001.1, read as the reverse complement.
CTGAAGACGCTGAAGCAGTCACTGAAGCGCTGCATGCTGGAATATCAGTCGTTGCTTCGGCTCACGGTAAAGAAGTAATAGAACTGGCTCGTAGACCCGGGCTTGGCGGGCTATTGGAACAAAAAATGTTCGAAAGATACGTCATTCTGCATCGCTCAGAAGCAGGGCTCTCCTTTCGTGTTCTGGATGGACAGAAACGCGGATTACTTCTTATCTCACCCGTGGATCGATTAGGTGGTGATTTACATGCTTAAGCTATTCGGTGCCGTTCTGATTGTGCTGGCTGGTACGCTAGCAGGGCTCCAATTTGCAAAACAATATGCAGACAGGCCAAGACATATCAGAGGCTTGATAGCAGCGCTACAGCGGCTGGAAACAGAAATTATGTACGGATTTACCCCATTGCCTGAAGCTATGAGGCGTATTGGGATTCAGTCTAAGGAACCGCTCAAAACATTGTTTATTAAAACAGCTGAGGAGATGAGCCCGCCCCATGATCGAAGTGCCCAGGATGCCATTCAGAGGGCTATGGACTCGCATTGGAAGTCTACCGCATTGAAGGGGACAGAAAAAGAGATTCTCCGCCAGCTCAGTTGTACTCTCGGTACAAGCGATAGGTCCAATCAGAGCACTCATATCGCGTTAGCATTGCAGCAATTGAAGCAGGAGGAGTCGGTGGCCAGAGAGGATCAAGGCAAATATGAAAAATTGAGTAAAAGCCTGGGTCTGCTGCTTGGAGCATTGATCGTCATTTTGATCTTTTAGCGAGGTGCCAGGAATGAATATTGAAGTCAATGCGATTTTTCAAATTGCCGGCATTGGCATAATTATCGCCATGATACACACGGTGCTTAAACAGATGGGAAAAGAAGATTTCGCACATTGGGTTACCGTGATCGGGTTCGTCGTTGTGCTATTTATGGTTATTCGAATGCTGGACGGACTGTTGCAGGAAATAAAAACGATCTTTCTTTTTCAATAGGCGTGCTATGGAGATCATTCAAGTTGTTGGAATAGGGCTGATATCGACCATATTGATTCTCGTGCTGAAGGAACAAAAACCGATGTTTGCCTTTCTCCTCGCTACTGCCACAGGGATTCTGATCTTCCTGTTTCTAATCGGCAAGATTGGAATGATACTTTCCACACTGGAGCGGGTGGCAGAGTCATCGGGGATGGAAATGATCTATTTGAAGACCGTGTTCAAAATCATCGGAATTTCATATATCGCTGAATTTGGAGCACAGATTGTGCGTGATGCAGGGCAGGAATCGATTGCTTCCAAAATAGAGCTCGCCGGAAAAGTCCTCATTATGGTACTAGCTGTACCCATTATCAGCATCATTATTGAAACGGTCATGAAGCTGCTACCTGCTTAAAGCAATTGAAGGAAGCTAAGCAACGATTAGGGAGGAGAAGTTATGCAAAAGTGCAGTGTTTTTCGTCCTCCAAAATTAAAAATAATACTGTTGCTGCTTCCATGCTTCTTCATTCTATGGTTTGCAGGTACAGCTCAGGTGGCCATAGCTTCTCCAGCAACTCCAGCACCTGGATCGGGGAACTCCTCCCCAGTAGACCAGTGGGTCAAGGGTCAGGTGAACAATCTGCCAACAGATAAGGTGGAGTCGTACTGGGATCAACTGATGAAGGATTACGGAGGTTTTTTTCCAGACGGGGCAACACCATCACTTATGGACATGCTGCTTCCAGGGGATAAGGGACTCAGCTTACAAGGTGTATTATCCGGGCTTCTTGGATTTATGTGGCATGAGGTGCTGTACAACGGAAGGCTGCTGGTCACGATTGTCATGGTCAGTGTGCTCAGCATGATACTGGAGACGCTACAAACCGCTTTTGAGCGAAAAACGGTCAGCAAGGTGGCTTATACGCTCTGTTATATGGTAGTGCTCGTTATTGCCGTGAACAGCTTCAATATCGCTATAGGTTATGCGAAGGATGCTATCGACCGGATGATTGATTTTATGATGGCCATGATTCCGCTACTGTTCGCGTTACTAGCTTCCATGGGGAACATTGTTACCGTCTCGGTCACACATCCACTAATTGTTTTTATGATTCATACCGTTGGCACACTGATCCACACCGTTGTCTTTCCACTATTATTCTTCTCGGCGGTGCTGCATCTCGTAAGTGCATTGTCGGAGAAATACAAGCTGACCCAGTTGGCGAATCTGCTAAGAAATATCGGAGCCGGATTACTAGGAGTACTGCTCACTGTGTTCCTCGGTGTGATTTCAGTCAGGGGAATTACGAGTTCAGTGACAGATGGTGTTACGATCCGGGCCGCTAAATATATTACAGGCAACTTTGTTCCGGTCATCGGAAAAATGTTCGCAGATGCAACAGACACAGTGATCTCAGCTTCACTCCTGGTGAAGAACGCTATTGGGCTATCCGGAGTGATCATCATTTTGTTCCTTTGCGCTTTTCCGGCGATCAAAATTCTGGTGCTTGCTCTGATCTACAATGTAGCTGCTGCTGTAATGCAGCCATTAGGAGAGACGCCGATTGTGGTCTGCCTCCAGACCATCGGAAAAAGCATGGTGTACGTATTCGCTGCTTTGGCAGCTGTATCGTTAATGTTTTTTATGGCCGTCACGATCATGCTAACCGCTGGCAATTTAACCGTCATGATGAGGTGAGCTTGAAGGCTATGCTAACAAAACTTAGCGGGTGCTTACGAAGCTAGTTTAGTACGAAGAAATTCTCTGAAGGCTATGCTAACAAAACTTTTAGGAGGGAAACGATGAGCTGGTTGGGCGATTGGCTACGAGAGATCATACTTGTCGTGCTGCTTGCATCTTTCGTTGAATTACTGCTCCCAAGCAAATCCATGGAGCGTTATGCAAGGCTGGTGCTGAGCCTCCTGATCTTACTTACCATGCTTAGCCCGATCGTTTCTCTCCTTAAAGGTGACGCAATAGCCGAGCTGAGTATAGCCATGGGGCGTCAGGAGAAAGAGGGAGGCTTATTCACAGGAGGGGGAAGTGGAGATCCCTCTTTGGAAAAGATTCTGGCAGATGGTCAAAAGCTTGCACAAGGGCGACAGGATCAAAGCCTAAAGCTGGCCGCAGAAGAGGTTGCTGAGCAAATGAGGGAGCAGATCATCAGCGAGACCGGCAAACGCGGGGTTAATGTCACTGTAACGCTCGGCATGGGGAAATCCGGCGGCTCCGGTAATGAAGATATTCCTGTCATCTCTGCAGTGAAGGTCTCAATGTCCCAAGCAACAGCTAATTCCATAGGGGCTTCAGGTAATTCCAGCGCAGCCGCTGCTCCGCCGATTGCAATCGCTCCTGTAGAGCCTGTAGAAGTAAAGATCGGTACAAATCCAGAGAGTGGATCAGCTTCTGCAGATGAGCCCAAAGCAGTGAACGGAAATGTAACAGAAAATAACACGACTTCAAGTGAAACGGAGTCCATCGTAAAGATGTTGGAACAAAAATGGGATTTGGATCCCGAAGTAATCCAAGTGGATGGCGGCGTTGTGAATAACGTCAAGTTATGAGTCTGTAGCTTCTAAACTATCAATGTTAGGAGGGATAGGAGTGGGCAATTGGCTGAAAAAGCTGGAGCAATGGGCTGGGGGTGGGGCTGGCAGTCCGAAGAGAAGTCATACTTTTCGCTGGCTAATCATTCTGGGTCTGCTGGGCGCAGCGATTATGCTGTTTAATTCCTTCGTCAATGTGAAGAAGATTGATAACGAGAATACGGGGCGTGAGCCACCGCTGAATCAGTCCTCCCAAACGGCGCTGGTACAGAGTGATCCTGGAGCTACTAACTCGTTCGAGAGTATTGAACAGACACTGGAGAACCGGACGAAGGAGATTTTGGAAAAAATCGTTGGTGTCGGTACCGTTGATATCATGGTCACTGTGGAATCCACGGAAGAAATTGTCGTGGTGCGAAATATGAACGACTCCCAGCAGCTTAGTGAGGAGACGGATGCCAGTGGTGGAAAACGTCACACGACACAATATACGAGGGATGGCGAAATCGTAACCTACTCGCAATCGGGTGATGAAACACCTATTGTGACGAAGCGGATTAAGCCTCAGGTACGCGGCGTACTGGTAGTTGCCAAAGGTGCAGAGAACAAAGTCGTTCGTGGACTTATCGAGCAGGCTATCGAAAAAGGCTTGAATGTCCCAATTCAGCGCATTTCAGTAGTACCACGCAAACAAGAGTAGCAGGAGAAAGTCAAGAAGTGAGTGCTTCCGAAGCAGCCACTAGATTAAATTTTAGGAGGAATTAAGAATGAACGGCAAAAGACAAACAATATGGTTGGTTTCTATGCTCAGTTTGATGGTTGTACTCTCGGCATACTATTTATTTACTGAAGATTCAGGTGCATCGGTTCCAAAAGACACAGCAGGAACTATGCAGGTAGACTCCTTGAAAAAAGATACAGCAAACGCAGCATTACCAACGGTTGGCGACAAAGGTATCGTTGTGAACGAAGTGGTCAATCAAGGAGATGTTGTTGCTGATGGAGGCGTTGTAGATAACGCTACAGCCACTGACGATAGTGCAGCTACTGCAACTACTGATGACAGTGCAACTACAGCGGTTAAGGATGATAGCAGTAAAGCTGCAGCAGACAGCGGTAACTCTGAGAAAGCTTCGACGGACACTGCTGCAAAAGACTCCAGTAAAACTTCTGACACGGCAGCTAAGGACACAGCAGCTAAGGACACAGCAGCTAAGGATACAGCAACTAAGGATACGGCAGCTAAGGATACAGCGGCTACTACAACATCCAAAACCCCTGCTAAGAATGATAAAGAAATCCTGGATGAAGTAGCTTCACAAAGTGTATCGGCGAGCAGCATGTTCACTAACTACCTGTATGAACGTGAGCAAAAGAATCTAAAGAGCCAACAAGACTTACTCGCTTTGATTAACGATATGGAGAAGACGCCTGCTGATAACGCAGTTGCTCAAGAACAGCTCCTTAACCTTGAAGAAAAAGAATCTAAAATTACGGGCATCGAAGAACAGCTTCAACAAAAATATGGGGAAGCCATCGTGAAGGAAGAAGCTGGGGACAGCTATAAAGTAGTCGTACTGAGTGACAAGCTGGATGTAAAACAAGCGGTTAGCATCGTTGATCTCGTAATGAAGGAACTGAGTGTGTCTCAGGATAAAGTTAGTGTTCAATACGTTTCCGAGAAATAATAAGACGTGAAATTATAGGGAAAATGACGAAAGAGCTCGGGTTCTCCCGGGCTCTTTCCATTTCTAGCGTTTATGATATAATACATAAAGTTATCTTGTCCGCTTAAGAAGTGGCTTCGAGAGAAAGCTGAAGGAGTGAACTAATGTATGTTCAAGTTGAGCGAAATTAAGGAATTAATTAAATTGCTGGACCAGACCTCCTCTGTACATGAGTTGGAGATCGAAAGCGAAGGAATGAAGCTTGCAATTCGCAAACCGGATCGCCCTGAAGCTGATGGAACAGCAGTACAGGCGACTCCTTATAATGCCTATCCCTTTACGCCTGCCCCGCAGCCGCAGAGCGTGCAGCAAGTGTCCTATCCAGTAATCAGTGAGGTTCCTCCAGCGCAGCAGCCACAAGCCGTCGCAGAAGGCAAACTACATAAAATTGTATCTCCAATGGTGGGAACATTTTATAGTGCCGCTTCTCCGGAAATGCCATCGTTCGTTAATGTTGGAGACCGTGTTGGTGAGAAAACAACGGTATGCATTATCGAAGCGATGAAGCTGATGAATGAGCTGGAAGCGGAGATTAAAGGTGAAATCGTGTCCGTACTGGCCGAGAATGGTCAGCTTGTAGAATACGGTCAACCACTATTCTTGGTTAAACCGGAATAAATACCGCAGATTACTTATGGAGCGGAAGCTTCGCAAAACTTTGGGAGGAAACGCATGAACATTCAAAAAGTGTTGATTGCCAACCGCGGCGAAATCGCGGTCCGCATTATTAGGGCCTGCCGAGAACTGGGCATTTCCACCGTCGCGGTCTATTCGGAACCTGACCGGGATTCACTGCATGTCCGGTTGGCTGATGAAGCTTACTGCATCGGTCCGATGCCGTCCAAGGACAGCTATCTGAACTTTACAAATATTATGAGTGTAGCCACCTTAACAGAATGTGATGCCATCCATCCTGGTTATGGATTTTTAGCTGAGAATGCAGATTTTGCAGAAATTTGTGAATCTTGCAATATTATCTTCATTGGGCCATCTCCAGATGCAATCAACCGTATGGGTGATAAAGCTGTGGCGAAGGAAACCATGAAGCTGGCTGGAGTTCCGATCATCCCGGGCTCAGATGGCCTTGTAGGTGATGTTGAGGAAGCCGTCATGCTGGGTCGTGATATCGGATACCCGATTATCATTAAGGCTACCGCAGGTGGCGGGGGTAAGGGCATTCGGATTGCTGAGGACGAGGAATCATTGGTGAAGCAGATTACTGCTGCACAACAGGAAGCGCAGAAGGCGTTCGGCAACGCTGGTGTATATTTGGAAAAGTACCTTACAGGTATGAAGCACGTAGAAATTCAAATTATTGCAGATAAGCATGGTAATGTAGTGCATTTAGGTGAACGCGACTGTTCCGTACAGCGTCGTCGCCAAAAGCTGATTGAAGAGGCACCTTGTTCTGTACTTACACCGGATATCCGTGAAGCGATGGGGAATGCAGCAGTTCGTGCAGCACTCGCTGTGAATTATTCGGGAGCGGGAACGCTTGAATTCTTGCTTGGACCGGATGGACAGTTCTACTTCATGGAGATGAATACTCGTATTCAGGTAGAGCATCCGGTAACGGAAATGGTTACGGGTGTGGATTTGATCAAGGAAATGATTTCGGTTGCAGAAGGAAATCCTTTGTCATTTACACAGGAAGATATCGTGATTAATGGCTGGTCTATTGAATGCCGTATCAATGCGGAAGATCCAGAACGTAATTTTATGCCTTCACCAGGTAAAATCGGCTTTTATTTGCCGCCTGGAGGTCTCGGTGTTCGTGTAGACAGTGCGGCGTACCCTGGTTATACGATTTCCCCTTTCTATGATTCTATGATTGCAAAGCTGATTGTATGGGCACCCACACGTCAGGAAGCGATTGCAAAGATGAAGCGCGCCTTGGCTGAATTTGCCGTGGAGGGAATCCATACTACGATCCCTTTCCATCAGAAACTGTTGGAGCATCCTGTATTTCTGGATGGTAATTTTGACATCAAGTTTCTGGAAGAGTATGAAATTTAGGACGACTTCGCTTTGTTTGTCATAAAGTTCGTCAAATGATATAGTATGTTTAATAAGAGACGTGCTTTACGCTTGAATTTATGAGAATCTTTGTTGAAAGGTGTGAAGTCTAAAATGAGTACATTGCCGACAGAATACGAACGGACAGAAATCGGTGAGATCCAGATTGCTCCTGAAGTGATCGAGGTGATCGCAGGTTTAGCGACCGTTGAGGTTAAAGGTGTAGCTGGCATGAGCGGTGGTTTCGCCGGTGGTATTGTTGAGCTTCTCGGACGTAAGAACTTGTCTAAAGGAGTTAAAGTAGAGGTTGGACAACGCGAAGCTGCAGTGGATGTTTCTGTAATCATTGAATATGGTAACCGTCTTCCTGAAGTGGCTGCTGAAATTCAGCGTAATGTTAAGCGTTCCATCGAGACTATGACTGGTCTGACTGTTGTGGAAGTGAATGTGCATATTCATGATGTACAATTCAAGAACAACAACACTGTAGACAAGAACGAGGAAGCTGAAACGGTTCTTCGCGTGAAATAACAGTCGTCGTTCTTCCATAAACCCCCGACAGTAAAGTCGAGGGTTTACTCTAATTTAAGGAGGTTATGAGACTCGTGGCAAAAATTTTGGACAGACTTTTGCTGTTTGTCTACAGCTTAAGTATCGGAATATTATCTGTTATTGCCATCCTCCTCTTGAGCGGTGCTATTCCTAAAACTTTGGAGATTGAGAATGGACCAGCAGCTTATATTACTGCAATTGTAGTAGCAGTTGTCTTGTTCCTTCTGAGCATCCGATTTTTCTACATCTCTTTGCGTCGTGATCGCGCTTCTTTACCTTCTGTTGATCAGCGTACAGAGTATGGGGATATCCAGATTTCAGTGGAGACCATTGAGAATCTGAGTCTGAAGGCTGCCGGTAAAGTGAAGGGAATCAGAGATCTCAAATCGCGTATTCGCGTTTCTCAGGCGGGCCTTGAAATTACAATTCGCGCAGTAGTGGATGGTGAACATTCATTGCCGCTACTAACCACAGAAGTGCAACGTCAGGTGCATGATTTTGTGCAGGAGACAACCGGTATTCCGGTTGCTGATGTGTCTGTATACATTGCTAACCTCACGCAGTCTCCAAGCTTCAAAAGTCGAGTGGAATAGAGGTGAATTTCCCTTATGTCTTGGAAAGAAGTATGGGAAAGTCACGGGGGTAGAATCGCCGGAGTGACTTTCGGCATTGGTCTAGGTTTGATATATTTAATTTGCGGTTTTTGGGATATGTTGTTCTTTGCACTGGTAGTGTTCATCGGATATACGTTCGGCAAAAGAAAGGATAACGCAGAGGCTCCCCTGTTTCAGTGGCAGGAGCTGATTACGCGTCTATCCGGACGCTGGCGTCCCTTCAAGTGAACCGCGATAGTCTTTTTCCCGGAGCAGGAAGCCGTAAGTTTGTGTTGTCCAATGCCCCTGGAAGAAAGACTTTGCGGTTTTTTTAATTGTGAAAGATATCTTTAACGGACATCGGACAATAATCCTCTAAGGATTAGGGATAGAATTCGAAGGATTTGGGCTTAAAATAATTATAGGCGATGTGATTAAAGTCTGAATTATTATCACACTTGAGGTGTGAAGTTATATTTATGGTTGCCCGACGTTATAGAAGTTTGAGTAAAGATGTTAATGCGATATAAGATTTTAGGAGGAACACATGAAAAGACGTATAGCGAGAGAGATTATTGTCCAAAGCCTGTATCAGATGGAAATGAACGATGTAGAGAGCGCGGAAGCTGTGGAAATGCTGCTGGAGGAAGCTTCAGAGGAGAATGAAACAGAGCGTGTAATTACGGACGAAATTCAGCTTAAGCACTATGTGGTGGAGCATGTAAACGGTGTGTGGGAGCACAAGGTTGCAATTGACGATATGCTTGAACATTACTTGAAAGGCTGGCAAATGAGCCGTCTGTCACGTGTGGATCGTCAAATTTTACGTCTTGCGGCGTATGAAATGGTGTTCGCGAATGATGTTCCGGCTAAGGTTGCTGTGAATGAGGCTATAGATTTGGCCAAGCATTTTGGAACGGATGATTCCGGTAAGTTTGTAAACGGTGTGCTTGGTAAGATGATCCAGGAGATCGATACAATTAAAGCTGACCATTCTTAATTTTTAAAAATATAAGCAAGTATAAGTTATTCACCTATTCTTTATGTTTTATATTTCTCGCATAAACGCTTACCGTCCACGTAAGGACGCCGAAGGTGTTTATGCTTGTACAATAGTAAAGTATATAAAAGGGGAGAGACTATCATGACAGCAGCAATCATCAGTGGTAAACAAGTATCTGAGGAAATTCGTATTGGTATTGCCCAGGAGGTTGCTGAACTGGCGAAACGTGGCGTGAAGCCCGGTCTGGCAGTAATTCTAGTAGGTGAAGATCCAGGATCACAAGTTTATGTTCGCAACAAGGAAAAATCTTGTATCAGCCTTGGTTTCCATTCGGAAGTGCATAAACTGGATGAGTCTACTACTCAAGAAGAATTGCTGGCTCTCGTAGCGCAGCTTAATGGACGCGATGATATTGATGGGATTCTAGTTCAACTTCCATTGCCTAAGCATATTGAGGAAAAAGCTGTTATTGATGCGATCTCCGTGGAGAAAGACGTTGACGGCTTTCACCCTGTAAATGTAGGTAACCTAGTGATTGGTGCTGACAGTCTGCTTCCTTGTACACCTGCAGGTGTAATTGAACTAATCAAACGCACAGGAACAGGAATGGCTGGTAAACATGCTGTAGTCATTGGCCGCAGTAATATAGTAGGTAAGCCAGTATCTTTGTTATTGCAACGTGAGAATGCTACTGTGACGATGTGCCATTCCCGTACAGCTAATATGCAAGAAATTAGCCGTCAAGCAGATATTCTAGTTGTTGCGATCGGACGCGCGAATTTCATTGACGCTTCGTACGTGAAACCGGGTGCTGTTGTCATTGATGTGGGTATGAACCGTCTGGATAACGGTAAGCTTGCGGGTGACGTTGATTATGATAGTGCAAAAGAAGTTGCCGGATACATCACACCTGTTCCGGGTGGGGTTGGACCGATGACGATTACAATGCTGATGAGCAACACGCTGATTGCGGCTAAACGCCGTCACGGCTTGGAATAGGGGTAGGAATTCATGGCGGCAGAGCGGCAGGTCTATTCGATAAAAGAACTCAACCGTTACATCCGCATGAAGCTAGACTCGGATAATTTACTTTCGGATGTATGGATTCGCGGAGAGATTTCCAACTTTACGCATCATGGTAGCGGTCATATGTATTTCACGCTAAAGGATGAGAGCAGTCGGATCAAGGCGATTATGTTTGCTTCTCATAACCAGCGCCTACCCTTTATTCCGAAGGAAGGTGCTCGGGTAATTGCTAGAGGTAATGTGACCGTATATGAACGGGACGGGCAGTACCAGTTCTATGCCACACACATGCAGCCTGATGGAATTGGTAGTCTATATTTAGCCTATGAGCAGCTGAAGAGCAAGCTTGAGCAAGAGGGGCTGTTTGCAGAAGCGCGTAAACGCCCTTTGCCTCGCTTTCCAAAGTGCATTGGCGTGATTACTTCGCCAACGGGGGCAGCTGTGCGGGATATCGTGATTACACTCCAGCGGCGGTTTCCGCAGGTGGCTATTGTGATCTATCCCGTACTGGTGCAAGGCAAAGGCGCCGCGCCTTCGATCGTGAAGGCGATTGGAGCGCTGAACCGCATGGGTGAGGCCGACGTGCTTATCGTCGGCCGCGGCGGCGGTTCGCTCGAGGAGCTGTGGGCGTTTAACGAGGAGGAAGTCGCGCGAGCGATATCGGCATCAAGGATTCCGGTCATCTCGGCCGTTGGCCACGAGACCGATTTCACGATTGCCGATTTCGCCGCCGATCTCCGCGCGGCTACGCCCACAGCGGCCGCGGAGCTGGCCGTGCCACACGCCGGCGAGCTAGCTGCGCAGCTTCGCCAGCAACAGCAGCGGCTCCGCCAAGCGCTGCAAAGACGCGCCCTGCGCGGACGCGAGCGTCACGCGGGGCTGGAACGCTCGCTGGCGCTGGCAGGCCCGCGCCGCTCGCTGATGCAGCACACGCAGCGGCTGGATCAGCTGCGTGAGCGGCTACAGCGCTCAGCGGATGCACGGCTCAGCCGTTCCCGCGAGCGCAAAGCTGTGCTGCATCATAGTCTGCAGCGGTTCCATCCGCACGGCAGTGTTGCCGCTGCGCGTCAGCGCACTGAAAGCATGCGCCGTGAGCTGATGGGTGCTATGCTGGCCCGCCTGCAGGAGAAGCGAGCTCGCTATGTAGCGGAGATTCGTCATCTGGATGCACTGAGCCCTCTTAAAGTTATGTCGAGAGGCTACAGCTTAGTCTATGACGAAGCAGAAGAACATTTAATTAAATCGCTGACCGAAGTACAGCTTGGCGATCTTGTAGTGATAAAGATGAATGACGGACAGCTGAACTGCCAGGTATGGGGAATGAAGGAGGATGGCAAAGACGATGACGAAGGAAGCGGAACTTGATTTTGAAGGCGCCATGGACCGGCTGGAGGAAATCGTACGTGAGCTTGAACACGGCGACGTTCCCCTGGAGAAGGCCATCGATTTATTTCAGCAAGGTATGAAGTTATCTCAGCTTTGCGGCAGCAAGCTTGAGCAGGTAGAGCGTAAGATCGAAATGATTACCCTAGAGGACGGAGAACTGCGTAAGAAGCCGTTTGGTGCACGTCTGGAAGGGGACGCCGATGACTCGCTTTGAGCATGAGCTTGAGAGAAACTCTGAAGGAGAAACAGTGCGTCAGCCACTGGAGGATTACATCGCGTCCTTAAGCGATCTAGTCTCACATGAACTAGAGGTTATTCTCCCCACACAATGGATGGTTCCAGAGAATTTGCAGCAAGCCATGAAGTATTCACTTATGGCTGGGGGCAAACGCCTCCGGCCACTGCTGGTGATTATCGCATGTGAAGCACTAGGAGGAAATCGAGAGGCTGCCCTGCCTGTCGCTGCTGCTATAGAGATGGTACATACCTATTCGTTAGTTCATGATGATTTGCCTGCCATGGATAATGATGATTATCGGCGCGGGAAGCTGACGAATCATAAAGTCTTCGGGGAAGCGACCGCTATTCTTGCGGGTGATGCCCTTCTGACCCATGCTTTCTACAGTGTGGTACAAGCCTCGCGTAAATTTGGCGTCCCTGCGGAAAGTGTACTATCCATCGTGGAGGATTTGGCGGAAATGGCAGGCCCTCGTGGTATGGTTGGCGGTCAGATTGCAGATATGGAAGGCGAGCAGGGTCTAACCGATCTTGCACAGCTAAAGTACATTCATCTGCATAAGACAGGAGATTTGATTATCTTTTCGCTACTAGCTGGCGGTCGTATTGCAGGTGCTAACGAGCAGCAGCTTGAGGCTTTGCATAAATTTGGAACAGCCATTGGACTCGCTTTTCAAATCCAGGATGACATTCTAGATTTGGTTGGAGACGAAGGTAAACTTGGCAAAAAAACAGGCAGTGATGTTAAGCAGCATAAAGTAACCTATCCTTATTTTATCGGTCTCGAAGCATCGCGAGAAGAAGTGAAGCAGCTTACAGAAACAGCCCGAAATGCTGTTCTGAACGGTGGTTTTCATGACAGCCAGCGCCTGCTGGAAATTGCAGATTACTTAATGGCACGTGATCACTAATTATGAACTTTCGAAACGGCTGTATTTCGACAGCCGTTTCGTTTGTGTTATAATGGGTTTTATATAATTTACAACATCTAGGAAAGCGGGGAACTATACGTGCTGCTTCCACAAATAAATGATCCTAAGCAACTAAAATCATTGTCAGTCGATGAATTAACTACCTTAGCGGAGGAAATTCGTCGATTTCTGATTGAGAAGCTTACAGCAACTGGGGGGCACCTCGGATCCAATCTGGGAGTCGTGGAGCTCACTTTGGCTTTGCATTATTGTTATAACAGCCCTCGTGACAAAATGATTTACGACGTAGGGCACCAGGCTTATGTCCACAAGATTCTGACTGGTCGTCAAGACCGCTTCGATACCCTTCGTAAATATCAGGGCTTGTGCGGCTTCGTTAAGCGCTCCGAGAGTGAGCATGATGTATGGGAAGCTGGACATAGCAGTACCTCATTATCGGCAGCAATGGGGATGGCGATGGCTCGCGATCTCAAGGGTGAAGACAATAAGGTTATTGCCGTGATTGGTGACGGTGCTCTTACTGGCGGTATGGCGTTTGAAGCACTTAACCATATTGGCCATGAGAAGCGTAAGCTGATGGTTATTTTGAACGATAATGAAATGTCAATTGCTCCTAATGTAGGAGCGATGCATAATTATCTAAGCAAAATACGTTCAGATCGCCACTATTTGCGTGCCAAAGACGAGGTAGAAGGACTGCTTAAGAAGATTCCGGCCATCGGAGGACGATTAGCAAAGACTGCTGAACAGTTAAAAAATAGTCTCAAATATATGATGGTACCTGGAGTATTGTTTGAAGAGCTCGGCTTTACGTATCTCGGTCCTGTAGACGGACATGATCTGGAGAAGATGATTGATACCTTCCACCAAGCAGATAACGTGGCTGGACCTGTGTTGGTACATGTATTAACAACTAAAGGTAAGGGCTACAAACCCGCTGAGACCGATTTCTATAAATCACATGCCATTTCACCATACAAAATTGAGTCGGGTCAGGCGCTTAAAGCTGTGGGTCCTCCAATGTACACGGAAGTATTTGGCGAGACGCTGATCGAACTGGGTCGGGAAGATTCCCGTCTGATTGCAGTTACACCTGCGATGCCAGGAGGTTCGGGCTTGTTTCCTTTTGCTAAGGAATTTCCGGATCGTATGATTGATGTCGGGATTGCGGAGCAGCATGCGGCTACTCTGTGTGCAGCTTTGGCTATGGAAGGGATGAAGCCGGTATATGCGGTGTATTCTACCTTCATGCAGCGTGCCTATGATCAGATCGTCCATGATATTTGCCGGCATAACGCGAATGTTATGTTCGCCATTGACCGCGCGGGGTTTGTAGGTGCGGATGGTGAGACTCATCAGGGTGTGTACGATGTTGCTTTTATGCGCCATATTCCGAATATGGTGATGATGATGCCAAAAGACGAAAATGAGCTGCGTCATATGATGAAGACGGCGCTTGAATATAATGACGGTCCGATTGCTTATCGCTATCCGCGTATTAACGGTACAGGTGTAGCAATGGATCCTGAACTGCGTACTATTCCAATCGGATCATGGGAACGACTGCGTACAGGCGAAGGTTATGCTGTTGTAGCCTGCGGACCTATGGTTCAAGTGGCTGAAGAAGCCGCTGATTTACTCAAGCGGGAAGGGATTCAGGTGGGCGTCGTAAATGCGCGATTCTTGAAGCCACTCGACAACTCCATGCTGCTTGATTTGGCTCACGCTGGAACCAACATGGTTGTTATTGAAGAGGCTTGCCAAGCGGGAAGTCTCGGCAGCTCGGTATTAGAATTCTACGCAGAGAATGAAATTTATGATGCTCGTGTACATCTGATGGGTGTACCTGACATCTTTGTGGAGCACGGCTCTATTAAAGAACAGCGCCAGGAAACAGGTCTTACTGTAGAAGCGCTATGTGCACGTATCAAGTCCATGATGGCTTTGAGTGCTTATAACTACAAAACAACTTCGTCTTCCTAAATGGAAGGCGGAAATTAGCAACCCTTTGAACGATCGGGAGATGACCATGGAACACCGTAAAGAACGGATAGATGTACTACTTGTTGAGCAAGGTTTTTATGAAAGCCGTGAGAAGGCTAAAGCAGCCATTATGGCAGGACTGGTGCTCGCGGATGAAGAACGCATTGAAAAGGCTGGTATGAAGGTGTCACGGGAGGCCACCCTTAAAGTTAAAGGCTCTGTGCATCCATATGTCAGTCGTGGGGGCCTAAAGCTGGAGAAGGCTCTACGCCAATTTAATATTGATCTTACGGGACGGACCATGCTGGACATCGGTGCTTCTACTGGAGGCTTTACGGATTGTGCACTTCAGAATGGAGTAAGCCATGTGTACGCGATTGATGTTGGCTATAATCAGCTGGATTGGTCGCTGCGTAATGATGAACGCGTTAGTGTGATGGAACGAACGAATTTCCGATATATGACGCCTCCAGATTTGGTGGGTCCGATTCCAGATTTTGCGAGTATTGATGTTTCATTTATCTCCTTAAAAATAATTCTTCCACCGCTCAAAGCTTTGCTTAAGCGCCCGACGGATATTGCTGCGCTGATCAAGCCACAGTTTGAGGCAGGACGGGAGAAGGTTGGTAAATCAGGTGTAATTCGTGATTCTGCTGTTCATAAAGAGGTATTAATTAATGTACTGACCATGGCGGCAGAGCTGGGTTACCAGCTGCAGGGATTAACCTTTTCACCGATTACAGGCGGGGAAGGCAATATTGAGTTTCTTGCTCACTGGAGACTAACGCCTGAATTGGCGGAAGCTGAAGAAGGTATATTACAGCCTTCAGATGCTGTATCATCAGTCATTCCAGTGGGGGATTTTCCATCCCTAGCGGATGAAGTGATTAAGCAGGCTACGGGTACTTTTAATGTAAATTCGACTCATGGAAACTCATCGCGCCGGTGAGTTTCTTTTTCCATATGGAAAATAACAATTATTCGGAAAGCTTCTAAAAAGGCAGCTTAGAAGAAGGAATTGGCATGGCTTCACGCGAATAAATCACCGAGGTGATTGATAGTGGCGGGTAGCTCTGACAAGGTCGTCATGGCGTTTATTGGAGTAGCATTATCGATTTTTATAATTTATCGGATATATATATGGCTGCAAAATTCTCCGCGTTCTTTCATGAAGGATCAGATCCCGTTTAATAAAGTGATTATTCCTCACCCATCTATAGACATACTAGAGGATGAAGGGTACGAGGTCGTTGGAGGGAAGCTCAAAATCCCGTTGTCCTTCAACGTAAACGGGGCGCAGATGTATAGCCGGTTATTTATAGATTATGTGGCGACTAAAGAGGAAGGATCAATATATTTGGTTATCCTTTCTAGACCACGGAAACCTTTGGATTTCACAGGCAGTGGCTTACGAGATACCTTGCTTCCGTACTTGCTGATTTATCCGGAATGTAGCGGAGTTTTGTATGTTAATACTGCGGCGGGATCTATTCAAGTGATTAAGCTTGGCAGAGATGACGGAGAATCAAACTGAGTCCATATTTAACTAGGTGTATGCTTCCGAAGTAGTTTTGCCGAAGCAATTCGGGGAGCATCGCTTACAAAACTAAGTTCATGCTTCCGATGTAGTTTTGTCGCTGCTAATCTGGAAGTGTCGCTTACAAAACTTTTAGGAGGCAACAATGAAGGGTCAACGACATATTAAGATACGTGAGATTATTACGCAAAAGGATATCGAGACACAGGACGAGCTGGTAGAAGCCTTGCGTGAATCTGGTTTTCAGGTTACTCAAGCTACAGTATCTCGAGATATTAAAGAGCTATTGCTCATCAAGGTGCCTATGGATGATGGAAGATACAAATATTCGCTTCCAACTGACCAACGGTACAATCCAATACAGAAGCTGAAGCGCGTTTTGGTGGATAATTTTGTGCAGATCGATTCATCGGCTAATCTTGTGGTGATGAAATGCTTACCGGGAACGGCTAACTCAGTCGCTGCTTTGATTGATAATATTGACTGGCCACAAATTATGGGGACCATCTCTGGTGATGATACCATTCTAATTATTTGCCGCCAGCCTGAGGACAGTAAGACTGTAATTTCACAAATCATGGGTTACATTTCTTAAATTATAAGAAAGTATAAATTTCATTCTATCAAATTCTTATCATCTTCTCGGAGGTGCTCTATTAGTGTTAGAAACCTTGTCTATCCGCAATCTAGCCGTCGTTGAGGCGGTAGATGTGCATTTTTATCCTGGCTTCCATGTGCTCACAGGGGAGACTGGGGCAGGTAAATCCATTATTATCGATGCGCTTGGACTGATTGCCGGAGGGCGCGGCTCCGCGGATTCTATTCGTTACGGTTGTGAAAAAGCAGAGATGGAAGCGCTCTTCAGCCTCCCAAGCGGTCATCCCGTCTGGGATACTTTAGAGCGTCTTGGCATTGAGGCTCAGCGTGAGGAGCATCTTATAATACGCCGTGAACTCACCTCTCAGGGTAAAAGTACATCACGTGTAAACGGACAGATGGTCAATCTTACTATGCTACGTGAAATTGGCGAGCAGCTGGTTAATATTCATGGACAGCATGAACACCAAAACCTATTGAAGGCAGAACGACATTTGGGACTGCTGGATACAT
The DNA here is from genome assembly GCF_038004585.1 of Paenibacillus sp. FSL R5-0475. NCBI lineage: Bacteria > Bacillati > Bacillota > Bacilli > Caryophanales > Paenibacillaceae > Paenibacillus > Paenibacillus sp. FSL R5-0475. The sequence goes on along the minus strand of NZ_JBBORK010000001.1, from coordinate 3,565,777 downwards.
ACGGAGAACCCATTATCGGGCCGCTAAAAGCGGTATATCAGGAAAAGTATTCAGCCTTTGCGAAAGTGGAGAAAGAGCTCCGAGAGCTGCAGGAATCCAGCCAAAAGGCTTATCAAATGCTTGATTTGTACCGTTTTCAGTTAGAAGAAATTTCATCTGCAGCATTAAAACCGGGAGAAGATGAATTACTTGCCGAAGAACGGGTCAAACTATCCCACAGTGAGAAAATGATGGATTCCGTATCCGGTGCATATGAGCTTCTCTACGATAGACAAGGCTTAGAATCCATAGGTAATGTCATTTCCAGACTCGAGGATGCGGTTCGTTATGATGAAAAGGGTCTTAAATCCGTGCTTGAGCAGCTGCAATCTTCTTATTATCAACTAGAGGATGCTGCATTTCAGCTTCGTGATTACCGAGAAGAGATCGAATTCAATCCACAGCGACTCGAAGAAATCGAGAATCGTCTCGATTTAATTACCGGACTCCGCCGTAAATACGGAGATAGTGTAGAACAGATTTTAGCTTATTATGAACAAATCCATCGGGAAACCGATCTGCTTGAGAATAAAGATGAATATCTGGAGAAACTGACGACCAAACGCGATGCATTGCTTTCTGTATTGATGGATGCAGCTACTGAATTAAGTGAAGCACGGAAGCTGTGTGCGTCTGATTTAGCCACGCAAGTGGAAAGTGAGCTTAAAGATCTTCAGATGGAAAGAACCTCGCTACAGGTTAAATTAGACACGTTGGAGGACCCACGTGGAGTTGATTATAAGGGTCGGCGTATTCGTCTTACAAGACAAGGGATCGACAGTGCGGAATTTATGATTTCCCCTAACCCTGGCGAGCCGTTAAGACCTCTTGGCAAAATTGCCTCGGGTGGTGAGTTGTCGCGAATTATGTTGGCAATGAAGAGTATTTTTGCGCGTCATGATGCGATTCCAGTTCTGATTTTTGATGAGGTAGATACCGGTGTGAGTGGTCGGGCTGCTCAATCCATTGCAGATAAACTGTATAAGCTGTCCTCCACTTGTCAGGTGTTCTCCATTACGCACTTACCGCAGGTGGCTTGTATGGCTGATCATCAGTACTTAATCCGCAAAAAGGTTGAGGACGGAAGAACCATGACGGAAGTGGAATCACTCTCGAATGATGGACGTGTAATGGAGCTGGCCCGAATGCTGGGTGGGGTGGAAATTACCGAAAAAACATTGCACCATTCGCAGGAAATGCTTAATTTGGCCGAGGCAAGTAAGGCTGCAACAAGCTAAGCGGAACAATGATTGACAGTAATAAAAGCCTGGGGGCAAGGTTATCTTATAGGTACGCAATTGGCGACCACCTTTTTCGTCAAGCGAAAGAAGCAAAAGGGAGCGTGACAGCCATTGAAGCCTAACCTCAGGAAGTTAATGCCAGGCCTTTTATTTGCCTTCTTTCTTAGTTTATCGGGCATAACGGGAACCCACCAAAGTTTTGCCGCACCACTGAACAGTGAACCTGCCAAGGTGACTGCGCATGGAATGAAACCGGAACTGAAGGTGATCCCGGGAGGTCAAACGATCGGAGTAAAGGTGAAATCAGCAGGTGTTCTGGTTGTTGGACATCATCTGATTGAAGTATCCGAGAAATCCAAGCTTTCCCCAGGTGAGGTCAGCGGTTTGGTGCCAGGTGATTTGATGATCTCCATTGATGGAGAGAAGTTGGACGAGTTATCTAAGGTGGCCAAGCTTGTGGATCGTGCTGGAAAAGCGAATAATTCTCTGACGATTGTCTTTAAACGCGCTGGGAAAGAGCATACAGCCAAGCTGAAACCCGCGTATGATATTAATGACAAAGTCTGGAGGTTAGGCCTGTACATTCGAGATTCTGCAGCGGGTGTCGGCACGTTAACTTTTTATGCCCCGAAACAGGGGGTTTATGGAGCTTTAGGACATGTGATTACGGACATGAATACAGGAACACCAATTGTTGTTGGCAGTGGTCATATTGTTCAGTCCAGTGTAACTTCGATTTCTAAAAGCCAGGATGGCGATCCGGGTGAGAAACGAGCTCATTTCTTGAAAGAAAGCCAAGTGCTTGGTAATGTGGAAAGTAACACAGATTTTGGTATCTTCGGTAAAATGAGTCGTAATCCCGAGCATAGTCTTTATAAAGAACCTATTCCTGTGGCCATGAGCAATCAAGTCAAGGAAGGTCCTGCTGAAATTCTTACCGTTGTAGATGGGCAGCAGGTGGAGCGATTTAAGGTTGAGATCATTCATGTGGCACATCAGCAGACGCCAGCGACAAAGGGTATGGTCATTCGTATCACAGATCCGCGACTGATCGATAAGACAGGTGGTATCGTTCAAGGGATGAGCGGAAGTCCAATCGTTCAAAATGGACGGCTCATCGGCGCTGTAACTCATGTGTTTGTAAATGATCCTAAGTCCGGCTACGGTTGCTTCATCGAATGGATGCTTAAGGATTCTGGTGTAACCCTACAGGAGAATAGGTATCCATTAAATCTTAAGGCGGTTTAGCCTTAAGATTTTTTTGTCGAAGAATTACGAAGATCATCGAACTTTGAAATAAAATATTTAATTATAATCCATGCCAGAAAAAAAATAAAGAAAAATAATTTTCGACAGAAGGGAATTCAATCTCCATGTCGAAAATGTTAAGAGACAAGAAAAAAATGTTATTTTCGAATAGCAGATATAATTAAGGAGGAAGCAGCCAGTGCAGAATATTGAAGTGTTGTTGGCCGATGATAACAGGGAGTTTACGAATTTGCTTTCCGAATACATTTCTGAACAAGAAGATATGACGGTAACGGGTATCGCCTACAATGGTGAAGAAGTGCTTCAAATGCTAAGCGAAGCACGCAAAGTTCCCGATGTCCTTATTCTTGATATCATCATGCCACATTTAGACGGTCTGGGTGTCTTAGAACGTCTGCGTGATATGGATCTGAATCCTCAACCGAAGATCATCATGCTGACCGCTTTTGGTCAGGAGAACATCACTCAAAGAGCTGTACAGCTTGGTGCATCCTATTATATTTTGAAACCGTTCGATATGGAGGTCCTGGCAAATCGTGTACGTCAGCTTGTAGGGGTCCAAGGCAGCATGAGCTCATCCTCTAACATGTACAACTATTCGTCGACGTCCAGATCGAATGTAGTGCCGCTTACGAAGGGCAAGAATCTTGATGCTAACATTACCTCGATCATCCATGAAATCGGTGTTCCAGCACATATCAAGGGCTATCAGTACCTGCGCGAAGCGATCACCATGGTATATAACAATATCGAGATCCTTGGTGCGATTACAAAAACACTCTATCCAGCCATAGCAGAGAAATTCAAGACCACGCCTTCACGCGTTGAACGTGCCATTCGCCATGCGATTGAAGTGGCTTGGACCCGTGGCAACATCGACTCCATCAGCCATTTATTCGGCTACACGATTAATATCTCCAAATCTAAGCCTACTAACTCGGAATTTATTGCCATGGTAGCAGACAAGCTGCGGATTGAGCATAAGGTTAGTTGAAAGGGTTAGGGGCACTGCGGGGTAAGGGATTGTGGGTTGCTGGAAGGTGTTTACAGACAGTATATAAAAACCGATAGACTTGTTTTGAATCCGATAAACTTTTTCCATCTCACCCGATAAACCTTTTTGGTTTATTGGGTTTTGTTTTTGTAGGAAAAGAGATGGAGGATTTGTATGGAGTTATCGGATTTGGAGTTTTTTTTAGAAGACTTTTTAGATTGTCAAAACAAGAATTTATCACGTAAGACCGTTAACTCTTATGAACAATCTTTGAAGTTATTTGTTGCTTATTTAAAGAATCAGCATGATGTTGATAAGGTGAAAGAAGTACGAGTTGGACATATTAGGCAGTACATTGCTTATTTACAAGAGCGGGGTAAATATACGGTAGTAAATCGTGAATCTTCCAAATTGGTCAATTTTCCAGAAAACAGAGTAGACTTTAAAAAAGAAGTTTCATCAATCACAATTAATAACTACATTCGTAACATTAAGGTTTTCTTCAATTGGTTGAAACAAGAAGGAGAGTTGCTTAAAAATCCTGTTGAGAATATCTCACAAATTAAAACTGTAAGAAGACAGAAAAAGGGGATAAGTCAAGAAGAGTTTAATGGATTGATTGAAAAGTTTGATTATACTAAGTTTCATGGATATCTAAATAAAATCATCGTATTATTGTTACAAGATATACTGGCATGAGAATTGGTGAATGCTTAGAAGTAACAGTAGATGCAATCGACTTTAAGAGTAAAATGATTCTATTGACTAAAACTAAAGGTAGAATAGAACGGTATGTTTATTTTTCCAATGTGATGCAAAGAGAATTAAAGCAATATCTAAAATTTAAAGACCGATACACAGAATCGAAATTACTATTTCCAACAACCAAAGGGACTCCTTTAAGTATCCAATCGTTTGAGAAGCAATTAAAGGATGCTAGCAAGATGGCTGGGATAGATGTTCATCCTCACATGATTCGGAATAATTTCGCAAGGCACTATCTGTTAAATGGCGGAGATTTCTTTACGCTGTCTCGTATTCTTGGACATAGTTCAGTTACGGTTACAGAGCAAGCTTATATGGATTTAACACGTGAAGAAATAGCGAGGAAGTATCAAAATCATTCACCACTTAGCAAGTGGAAATTGCAAAATTAATACACTATGAGGAGTGAGGATTATGGAATACATCTTTAAAGCCGATCTTTTTAATCTTGAACTTGCTGATCAGATACATCTTGCTATGTTACCAGTAATAACAGAATTAAAACATGGAGATAATTATGCATTAACAATTAGCTTCATGTTGAATTGCTAAATGATTCTCGTATGGATTATGTAGATGTTCCTTTGAAAAAGTGGGAGACAAGTAAAACTAGGGAAGATAAGATATATCAATTACTCGGATTTCAGTTGGGGAAAATTGATGAGTTACTATGTAATAATGGACTTAAAGTAATCAGATCTACTATTCAAGGTGAGAAATTAGAATTTAACGACATTATCAAAGTTCAATTATCTCTAAAAGAGCAAAAGCATAACCTTTCTAAAAATAGAAAAACAAACAACCCACTAAAGGTGAAAAGTGTAGTACCTTGTTTACCATTTACTCAAGGTATTGTTTCCGATTTTGCAAGCGAGAGACTTTCAAAGATGTATATTGATTTAATGAAAGTAATACGTAGCAAAAAATTAATGTCTGAAATCCTAGAAATTGAAGTCACGGAAGATGAGAGAAAGCTATATAGTGCTTTTTGTAAGCAATATGGGGAGTTATGGCTGCCTACAGATGATACAAAACAAGCGCTTTTCGATAAGTTGAGAAAACGAGTAGAAAAAGTATTAGAAAAACAGTCTGATAAAGAACATTCCGAAATGTAAGTCTCACAATATAGGATTAAGCAGTTAATGCTTAGTCCTTTTTTGTTTTTATCGAACAAATTAATTGATGCTCATACACTAATTGATATGGTAAAATAATCCTATATTATCTTTATTATATTTTTATAAGAGCAGAGATCCCCAATAATATTATGTAGTGAATTTTAAGTTCCGAAGAAATTTTTGATTCTTTTCAACTTATGAATAAGACAAGCTAATATATCTTTAAGAGTGAGGTTTAAAAATGTTTTTTGGTACTTATAAGTTTATTGCGAATATGATTAGAACGAACCTACGATAGTTTGATTAAATAACTATTTCATGAGGCAGTGAGATGTTTAATAGTGTCAGAGATGAGGTTTAGTTTAGTCTAGAACGATACATCATAAATGATAAGTGCGTAAACGAAATCATGATAAAGTACGGATGTCTATGGATGAGTTTGAAGAAATTGATTCATTACTAAATATTTTATCTTCATTCACATATTAAAATTAATTTCGAGAGGTGTAAAGACATGAAAACTAAATTTTTAACTACTATATTTGTTTTGATTGCATTTCCTTTGTTATTGACTGGTTGTATTTATGCTAATGCTACTGTAGATATAAAAGCAGATGGATCAGGTAAGGTAAAAATGGTTGCTGGATATTCTAAAGAAATCCTTAACAAACTTGGACAAACACCAAAGGATTTTTCTGGTAAATATAACGAATACTACGAATTAACATCTAGTGGTAAAAAATATCTTGCTGAAACTTGGGAAGACGCATTTTTAGGACCAGATGACATGAACACAGCAGGCGTAGGTACTATTTCTCAAGAGATGGGACTTGTTGAGTTAGTTAAGCTTAATGGTGGACTTCAGTTAAATGTAAATCTTAATAGTTTTCTAGGTCCTGACATGAAAACTGATCGCATGCTCCCCAAGTTAAAAGATATTACAAAAGAATCTCTTAAGGACATGAAACTTTCTGATCTTATTGCTCAAGATGCTGATGGATTAGTACTTAAAGCAACATTTAACATGCCTTTTAATGTAAAGCAAATTGCCGGAAGTACTGATGGAGTTGTTGTAAAGGGCAAAACAATCAGCCTTGACTATCTGAAGATGATTGATTCTGGTAGTCGTGAATGGAAATTTGAATCTTTAAATCCAAATGCAGATAAAAATAAACCATTATTTTCTGATGTTAAGAGCGGTGCCTGGTATGCAAAACCTATTGAATCAGCAGCAAAAAATGGCCTTCTAAACGGATTTTCTAACGGAACATTCAAACCAAATAACTACCTAACCCTTGCAGAGCTATGCAAGATTACTCTAGCTATAGCTGGATATAAAATGGACAACAATCCAGAATACTGGGCTATGGGTCATGTTCTGTTTGCGCAGGACAATGGTTTTGTTCTTTCAGATGCTCCAGTAACGGCTGAAAATTGGGACGTTCCAGCAACTAGAGAAGAAGCAGTTTATGCCATTACGTTAGTAACAGGATTTCAAGAAGCGGTAGGAAATGTAAAAAGCGAGGACATCAAAGACTGGAACAATATTGACTCAAGAATGAAGAAAACCATTCTTGCTGCGCACAATGCAGGAATTGTTAAGGGAAATCCTAACGGGTCATTTAATGCCAAGGGCAATATTACCCGTGCGGAAATTGCACAAATTTTATCCAATATTAGCGAACAAAAGTAAATAAATAATGGTTTGAACTTATTTAGGGAGCATTAACATGAAGATCGCAAAGTTTTTAGAAAGAGTTAATTTCTTAAAAATATTAAGGAATTTATTTGACCTACTCAGTATTTCAATAAGCAAAGCGATTCGGAATTGGATTACGGCTAAGCAGGCGTCTTACACCATTCCGCCTAAAGCGAATAGTCAAAATTCATGGAAAGTCGATTGGTATCGGTACAAAGAACAGCACTTGGTTGAGTGCTTTTTCAATAAAATTAAACACTTTCGCCGTGTGGCAACTCGTTACGACAAGTTGGCCAAGTCACTCTTGTCGTTTGTATGCGTGGCTGCCATTTTTAAATTGACTGAATGATGAGTTTTCAGACACATCCTAGCACAAAGTAATAGATATTTATTGATTAGTAAATCATCAGAGAGCATTGTTCTATCTGATCTACCAACTAATTATCTGGATTCGTTGATAAAAAAGACTTCGAATAACCCGAATAATGCTATGGTTTTAACTGAGATTCATCGAATTATAAATTCAAGAAAAGTCACGATCAAATGACTGTTTTGGGGAAAGATGGTGGATTATTTTTGGCAAATGAGGAGAAGAAACATATCACCGATATGACCTTATTAGAGCTATTAAACAAATATCAAAAAGAAAAAGAAGAATTTAAACAATACGCAGATAAGACATTTATGAAAGACGTAGACGAGAAGGATGAAGTCACAAAGAAACGATATATTAAGATATATGATGATATAGAGAAGAGATAATGAATACTGCTTGCTTTATAGCAGAAAAACTATTGAAGTAATTGAGAAAAAGTTAAAGTAGTTTTCAATGAAATGGCTATTTTACGGACATATATTGAGGAGGGAACATCGCTATGAAACGCCATGTTCAAATTTTATTTATATCCTGCATTCTTTTCGTTCTAGTGGGTTGCTCTAACGAGTTAAAGGAAGCAAAGGAAAATGCTAATGCTGGTATGCATATATACTTGAGTTCACAGCAAGACTTAGAAGGCGATAATAAAATTGAAATTGGACTCAAATGGCTATTTGGGATTTTAGATGATACCGATATTCCAAAAGAAAAAATGGATGACGAGCTAACTGAAATAAGAGAAGAGGTTATGAATATACTCTCTACTACGTACATGATAACAGATGAGGAAGTCCAGAACATTTCAAGTACTAAAGATGAAGATCAGCGAAGTAGCGAAATTGAGAAGATATCAAGGATAATAGCTGAGGACATGAATCAAAAGTAACCATGGACAGTTTGGATATAATAAAGGGCATGTTTCATTAAATCTAAAGGAGTGCTCAGATGTTGAAGATGAATCTAGTTGAAAATGGTGTTGATTCATTGAAAAGCTATTAGATTTGCACGATAATATCGGTTTAGAGCACAATTTAAAAGATTCCGTTCTTTCTCTTAATTATGGTATTGAAATTTTACTAAAGTATGTTTTAGGAGAAAAGAATGAATATTTAATCTTTACTGATTTAGAAAGTATATGAGTGCTAAAGCGAAGATGAAGAAGGACGACAGTTTGCTAACAGTGTTTGACGCAAAACCAAATCTTAGAACTGTAACAATGTTTGAGGCAATTAATCGAATTAAGTTTCTTTGCGATATTGATATTCCTGAAGATCTGGAAATCCCCCTTATTTATCTGAATAGATAAGAAATAATATTATGCATTATGAAAAAAACTTAACTGATGATCAATAAAACAAACTATTCAAAAGCTACAGATGGGCTTTGATCATTGTATTTAATTTTTAGAGATACAATTTCCGATATAGGAGTGGTTTATGATAGAGCTAGAATCGAACTTACAAGAGAGCAGTACGAACTTACGATGATGGATATTCAAGTCGATATGATGCGAGATGAAAGATGGTGAAATGCAAGTTTTATTTACTAATTTGGAGGTTGTAAAATGGAACCCTGGAGTTTGAACGAAGAAGAGTATAAGATTCTTCTTTCATATATTGGATGTGGAGAAATTCCAAAAGCAGATATACTAATCTTCGGAAATGAAGAGGGCACAGGTGGATATAGTGTAACTGCAAATGTTAAAGCCAGAACACAGTTGTTTGGAAGAGATGAAATCTCCGGCTCGATAAAACATTGTATTGAAGAGAATAACTGGAGGGAAGGGTTTTATCAACCGGATGCACAAACTGGAGGAAAATTAGTTGAACAGTTTCTTCTTCCGCATGAGAAAAAACATTTAAATGACTTTACTGGCGGTGTATTCAATGCTGCTATTGCAAGACTATGTTTGGCGAGTGAACGGAGCGGTGAAGATAATTGGTTCCAAGGATCTGCTAACACTACAGCATTCAACACAATCAAAGAGTATATTCGCCAAAATCTTTACAAACCTAGAACCGAAGGTATTCAGACTGCTCTGTTAGATTGGAGACCGTTACCAAGACTTACAGAGAGCAGATGGTATACAATTGAGTATGGAGCGGTAGCGTTATCGCCCGAAAATAAGCCTAATCAAGAAAACCCATATTTAGCAGTATTCAATAAACCCAAGGCTAAGTATAACCCGAAAAGATATTCTACATCAGGCTTTAGTGACTTTAAAGAGGATATGGAATTTAGAACAAGAATAATAAAAAACGCTCTAATAAAATCAGATGCACAGATTCTACTTGGTATCGGCGGAGCTGGAGGCTTTAAAAAAGATGCTCTTGAATTAATGTTTGGTTCGAACATATTCACACCAGTACCATTTTCATGCGATATGAGAAACAGCAAGGGGCAACTGCAAAAGGCTTTTCAAGCAAATGTTCCTTTGCAAAACAAACACTTACATATATTCTTGATACCATTTCCATCTGCAGGGCAAGGATTTGTCTCACAACAGAATGCACTTAGCATGCTAGAAGAATTATCTATTAAAATGAATAAAATACTGTTGACTAAGTAATGAGATAGTGACTTAAAGTAAAAGGATTATTTCATGAGGAGTGAACGCATATGGCTAGAAGTCAGCTTTTGAAAGATTTGGTGGGCAGTAACGCAGATTTGGAAAGTGTACTCACCAGATTGAAAATTATATTAACTGATATTGATAATGAACTTTTAATGAATTGGATTGACGGAGAATTAAGAGGTTATACTGAAAATCATGAACTTCCAGGATATAGAACTATTAGTGGTGTTATTATAGGAACTTATGTTATCAATTATCGTACACAGTATACAAATTCAGAGGTTCCACTTGAATTATTGCTTTCACAAGAGATGGTTGATGAAATAAAAGTAGTGAATATTACAGATGGTATTGCGAGTATACAAAAATTGCTTAATGGGGAAAGCAGAGATAGATACGCTAAACAAATACCCACAGCTTTCTGTCACAAGATTTCAAAAGGGACGTTTCAGATTGCTCAGATGAGAGTTAATATTCCTTCTAATAATGTAGAAGGGATTGTTGCAAATGTAAAATCCAAACTGGTTGATGTGGTTATGGAACTTGAAAAACAATTCGATAATTTAGATGATCTCGATATTAAATCTCAAGTTGAAGAAGATCAAATTAAAAGAGAGCAAGTTATATATAACATAGGTCAGATAGTGTACGAAGGCTCAGTAGAAATAGGAGATGGAAATAAAATTAAAAAATCGGGCATTGGAAAATGGCTGGGGGGTGAGAAGTAGTGGGAGACATAAAAATTGGAAATGGCAACAAGATAAATAAAACAACAATTGGTCATCAACAGAACTCTAATAACAACTTGAACAACAAACCTCCAAAGAAAAAGTCTTTCGCTGAAAGACATCCTATATTACTCTCTGTTATTATTTCGCTAATTACAGGTTTTGTACTATTGTTTTCATTTTGGAAGCAGATTGTTTATTTTATCGAGAATCTATTCTAGTGAAACGATGATTTTATTATAAAGGATAATAATGGAGGGGAATATAATCGACTGGAGCATCTTGCTGACAAGTACTGCAGTTAATGCAGTAATTGTTGGCGTTGTCGGAGTTTGGTTGAGGGGACGTATAGATCAAAAAGTTGAAAGAAATAAGCAACATTTTGAAAGAGAAAAGATGGTATTGTCTAATGAAACACAAAAAAGCATCGAAATTTTAAAGTCAAATATAGGTCAATTGAGCAGTCTAAAGCAAAAAAACCTAGATCATTATCACTCTGTGAGTCAAGGTGTGCAAAATAAAAGAATTGAGGCGATTCAAAGCGTGTGGTGTGAATACTTAGATATTCGCAATAGTACTTCGCCTTTAATTAATTTCTATTCGCTTTTGTTGCCAAAGGAGTACCTCAATGAAATTAATAAGATAGACGAAGAAGATAAATTACGATTGAAAACTATTGAGGAAACATATCTCCCAAATGGATTAGACACTCTTCCTTCTTTGTATAAACTGGAAGTTCAACGTCCCCTACTTGGTGAGATAGTATATTTTAAATTTCGGTCAAGTATTTTGATTTTATACAGACTAAGATATCTATATTCAAGCATGGTCAGAAAAAAAGAAGCGATTCTTTGGACTGAGGATAGGTTGTTTATAGATCATGTTAATGTAGTTTTTAGCACAGACACCTTAACTCCTGGAGAAATTCCACTAGTTTTAGATAATCCTTTAAAACTGTTACAGTTGTTTGGTGCAATTGAATTAGAGATAAACAGAACTATTGAAAAAGTAATCTCGGGTGATGTTAGTGCAGAACTTAGCATGGAGAGAGTGAAGAAGTTAAATCAGGGATACCAATAAAATTGGCATTTTATGTTCCAATAGAAGTTACAAGATTGCTTTTACAAAAAAATCCTCTACAGCTTGCAATCCTTTTTTGTGTTCTTCTGGATCACCTGAAACAAGAATATCAATTTCAAAACCTCTCTTGTTTTTCTTTTTGTAGATTCTTTTCGAACCATCTTCAAATTCTTCGTAGTTATATAATTCTCCACTGAAAAAGATCTTTTTACTCTAATTCATCTCTCCTCAAAATACATTTTAGTTTCCTGTTTCAAATTGCACATTTATATTCGTATAATTTACTTTTATTAAATGTATTTGACGGTCTTCATAAAGAAGATAAGATTCCCTTGATGTTGGAAAAGATAATGGATTCGACGTACTTAGTGGAATTAAGCAGAACAATAATTACGTATTATGATTTCTCAATTATAAAAAGTGAAAACCATGATTTTTTATTAAGTGATCATTATGTGACTACTTCGGCATTAAGTATTAAGGGGCAGTATGTGAACGTAAGTAATCGACATCTGGGATTAAAAGATGTGCTAGTACTAATACCCTTATCTAGCAAATACTACATTGCTTACTTCAATGGAGATAAGCCAAGTTATCTAAAAACAAACCAGATTAATTTACTGGATCATGAGCAAGTTAAACAAATAAACAGAACAATCTTAAATAATTCCTACACTAAATGTATAGGACAGAATAGAGAATCAATAGAGGCAATTGTAGACGATTTTAAATATGAATCCCCTTCACGAGCTGTAGTAGGATATGAGTCAGGAAAACAGACTGCAGCACTGAGAAAGAAAGAAAGAAGTATTCTTTTATGATAGAGATATTGAACAATGGACTTTCTTCCGAGAACTAAAACATACTATTAATAGATTCACTGAAAGGAATGAGATTTGTAAATGTGGAAGTGGACTCAAATATAAAAAATGTTGTTTGAATAAAAGTGAAAGAAATTATTCGATTGTTAACAATATGCACAAAGAAGGACACCTCATAAAAATCAAAGCTCATCCAGAAGCATTGGTAGAAAAAGCTATTGACGAGTATAGTTTTATGTCTAAATAAAATATGACTTTGATTAAAAGGTAGGTGATACGTCTGATCTATATAACAGGAGATATTCACGGCTCAATAAGCGTTGGTAGTCGCTTTAATACCAAGAACTTTCCCCAAGGCAAGAAGTTAACCAAACAAGACTATGTAATTATAGTAGGAGATTTTGGCCTATTATGGGCTAATGACAGGGAAGATTTATTTTGGTTAAAGTGGCTAACCAATAAGCCATGGACAACATTATTCATTGATGGAAATCATGAAAATTTTAATCTACTCGAAGATTACCCCATAAGCGAATGGAATGGTGGCAAAGTTCATCATATTACACCAAGTATTATTCATTTAATGAGAGGTCAAGTATTTGAGATAGAAGATAAGAAGTTTTTCACTTTTGGAGGAGCTGCCTCTCATGATAAGGAGTATCGCAAGCCAGATAAATCATGGTGGGAACGTGAGATGCCAAGCGAAGATGAGTACAAAGAAGGGCTTGATAGTCTCAATATGAACTATTGGGTTGTTGATTATGTATTAACACATACCTGTTCCTACGATGCTTTAGAATGGATTTCTCAACGTTACGGAGTGCACATGGAAATAGATCAGATGCATAAATATTTCAATGAGATTAAGTCTAAATTGGAATATCAAAAGTGGTTCTTTGGACATTTTCATTATGATTCTGAGCTGCCAGATAGTCAGAGATTATTATATAGCGATATCATTAGAATTTAGTAGGATGAAAGTGGCACTTCATTAGAGGCCTGACCTGAGAAGGGAAGGGAATTGATAGGGGGGATTTAACAAATGAACTACCCTTGGAGTAAAGATATTGACTGGAAGTTACAGTCAAAAGACAAACGAGTGTACATTATGCGAGACCATAATTGGGCATTTGCTGCTTGGGAAATATCTAAAATAGAGAATAGAATTCAAGAAGGTTCAATAGTTGTTCATGTTGATTCACATTTTGATGATGTGCCAGATGGTTTAATAGTAAAAGGTTTATTTGAAGCAAAATCCAAAGAGGATATCATGAAGGTAAGTAGAAGCTATGACAGATCATCGAGGCAAGTTCCTGAGTCGAATTTGATGCACATAGACAATTTTATTTGGGCATCTGTAGGTAGAGAAACCATTGAAGAAGTGATTTTTGTTTCAAGAGACAACCTAGAACTTAACGATATCTCAAATGTACGAGAAGAGTATGCACATTGTCTCCACAGCAACTGCAAGTATAGTTCAAAACTATTCCGTCATAGTGGAGAATTTTTGAGTTCATATGACAAGAAAAGCTTTGCAGAGTACATAGGAAATAGGTCTGCTATTCTAGACCTTGATATTGATGCTTTTAATAATAGCGACATCATAGGAGATTCCGATTTTATTTCAGAAGCAACAATAAGAGAGTACGTTAAAGGCTTAAATGAGTTATATTCATGGAATTTAATAACAATCTCTATTTCGCCTGATTATTCTGGAGGAGCTACAGGGGCATCATATTTGTTGGATATAGTCTTGAGTGAGTTGGAGATAGGTTTAACCGATATGGAGAAATGGTAGGGTAAGTTTATAAAACAAATATTTTATCTAAAAGGAGACATATGAACTTGAAAAAATAGTGGGAGTGTGAAATATGAAAAAAATATTATTGGTTTGTATTATGATAATGTTGATGCTAGCATCGGCTTGTGCAAATGTTGAAATGACATCAAATCCAAATACCTCTAGTGAGCCTAAATCTGAAACAGATGAGTCTATTATTCCAAAAAACACATCCGTTTATTGTGCTCAAGAAAGTATAAATTTGGATAGTGAAACTGAAAAATATTTCTATGGAACTTGGAAAGTTGAGAAGCTTTTAGGATTTGCAAATTCATATAATGATGCTTCTGAATATCCAACAGGGCAAAATTTATTGGAGATGAAATTATCATCAAAAAAGACTTTTTTTCATCAAAAGGACTTAAAAACTATAGTGTTTATCAATATGAACTAAAAAAACCATTATATGAGATTACAGCGACATGTTATAACTCTGACTCTTTTTATAGATTATATAAAATAGATATCCCAGACTTAAATATAAATGATGTAGTAAAAGTAATAAATATAAGTGACCCTTCTACAAACCTTGGAATACCTTTAAGTTTTTTTGTTGTTAATAACGATAGGCTTATCTTGTTAGCAGAGGCAACTATTTTTGAGCTTAAAAAAATTACTGATTAAACGAATGCGATTCTGAAAATACTTGATATGGAATGGCGTTTATTATTTACGTTGTATTATAAATAGAGATCCCAACAAATTTCTATGACCAAAAATGTGTTGGGAAAGATTTTTAATGATAAGTGAACCACTGTCCGATTCAAGAGATATCAACAAATCAATGCAGTAAAAAGACACTGAGATCTTATCCATCAGTGTCTTTTTAATAGACATTTTCCCGCCAGAGGGTTGTAGTTTAAAGCAACTTAATCAGCTCTTCTAGCTCGTCAACCATACCTTTTGCAAGTTCAAAATTATTGTCTTTTAAAGCTAATTCTATTTTCATTTCAACTGCTTTTTTATTTTGTTCATTTTCTAAATAATCTTTATCAAAATGACTGGCATAAATCATCTTTCTGAATTTTCGCATACTCATTTTTCTAATCGTCTTATCGTCAATGATTAATACATAATCCATACCATTTACTACAGAATAGAAATCATGAGAAATCATGAGAATCGCACCTTTATAGTCTTCAATGGCTTTCTCCAGTGCGATTTGTGTATAGGTGTCTAAATGGCTTGTCGGTTCATCAAGAAGCAATAAGTTTGCTTTGCTAGCAGAAACTTTTGCCAATTGCAGTATATTTTTTTCGCCACCAGATAAAGATTCTATCTTTTGATTAAGAATTTCTCCTTCAAAGCCATAGTTTGAAAGATGTGCTCTAATCTCGTCATAAGTTGCAAACCCAGCATCGATGAAGTCTTCTAGTATGGTATTAGAATCCTTTAGCACTTCGTCTTGAAGCTGAGAAAGATATGCCACTTTAATATCAGCATTTATTTCAATTGAATCATGATTATTTTTAAAGATATCTCGGAGTAAAGTCGTTTTCCCGGTACCGTTTGGACCGATAAGGGCTACTTTATCTGTAGGTTTCATCTCAAAGTTAACATTTTCTAAAATCAACTCATCAAAGGAAACACTATAATTATTCACATTTAAAACAGTGATATCTTCTTCAATTTCATTGTCCACACCAAAACTGATTTTCGGTTGCTTAATATCAACGAATGGCGCTTTAATTTTTCGCGCTTCCAATCTTTCTTGAAACTTAACCCTAGCTTTTAACGCTCTCCCTCTAGATGCTTCTGAATTATAGGTTGCGATCGCTCTAAGATTATCAATAATGTTATCGTATCTCTCTATTTCTTCTTGTTCAGCGACTGCGATTTCTTGTAACTCAATTTTCGTCTGAAGTAATGAGAAGTTATACTCAATATATCGCCCATCGAACTCTTGGATCTCCATGTTTTCAAGGTGTATAATTTTGTTAAAACAATGATTCAATAGATAACGGTTATGCGTAACAACTAGCAATATTCCTTTGTGAGCATTAATAAGATTTTTAAGTGCATTTAGGTTTTCAAAATCTAAAAATACATCGGGCTCATCCATAATCATTAAGTCTGGACTAGTCAGCATTTCCTTCATCACTTGAATAAGCTTGAATTCCCCACCACTTAGATCGGATACCCTAGCATCTTTTAGCTTCAAAAGGTTGGCTAAATTTAGTTTCTTATTAATATTGCTTTCAAAATCATTTCCATCCATTAAATCAAAGGCATCTAGAGCTAATTGATACTTTTCGAGTAATGAATCAATATCTGATGATGTTTCCATTTCAGTGAGAATAGCTGTTATTTCATTTTGTATCTTAATAAATTCTTCTCCTATATATTCAAAAACGGTTGTTTCTTTAGTTCTGTCTACTTGTGAGAACTGACTTACATATCCAATTTTGCAGGTTGGGTCAATTTCTAACTTGCCTTCGAACAAATATTTTTCTGGATCCATCAGTATATCGATCAGTGTACTTTTACCACTGCCACTTGTTCCTATAAAAGCGCAATGTTGTGCTTCTTCTAACGTAAATGAAATGTTTTTATATAGTTCTTTTTGCGGAAATGCGAAGGATAAGTTATCAACTTTTATCATAGTATTACCTTTCTTTATAACTAAATTAGTGAATATGAATAGAAAGATTGAAGATCATAGATTTTGAGTTTACCGTTGATAGAGTAACACTGTTTACATACAACTTCAATCATTTCGAAATAAAGTTGTTTGTGAAATCGAAAAATCCGACTTAGAACAATAGGATCACGCCTGCACAGGTGTCGTCTTATAGCTCGATTACATCTGGCAGAAGTAAATGAAACAGTAATTTAAGAAGAGCTTGATATACAAAAAAACACTCCTTTATTGGGTTCGGAAAATCCAATAAAGGAGTGTTTTTTTGATTGAATCTAAAATTCACAAATCATTGCTCGCCCAATTCTTTTACTTTAAATTATGAATTTATGATTTAGTAGGGCCCACGAATTGATTTCTAGAAGCACCTAGACCAAATATAAAGAGTAAGACAGATGCGCCAACTAATATGAAGAGTGGAAGGGTCCAACTGTTTGTTACATCATGCAAATATCCGATTAACGCCGGGCCAATTGCAGCAAGCAGGTATCCAATGGATTGTGCCATACCGGATAGTTCTGCAGCCTGATGTGCATTAACTGTACGTAAGCTGAAAAACATCATGGACAAACTAAAAGCGAAACCTCCTCCGATTCCGAGTATAATGATCCACAAAAGAATCATACTTGGACTCCCGTAAATTAATCCTAGTGTTCCAATCAAAAGCAGAGTCGATGTAATGGCAACTAAAGAACGTTGGCTAGACATGCGCCCAGCAATGATAGGAACGATAAAAGTAAATGGAAGTAGTGCCAGCTGCATAATTGAGAGAAACCAACCCGATTGACTAGAACTGATGCCTTGATGTTTTAGGATTTCAGGTAACCATGCAATTAGAACATAAAATATTGTAGATTGTATCCCCATAAACAAGGTGATTTGCCAAGCAAGCGGGGATCGCCATATATTCATATGATTGTTGACCACCTGCTTATTGCCATCAACAGAAGTTTGTTTCGTCCGATATTTCATTTGTGGTAACCAAAAAATTATGGATACAATGCTTAGAATACCCCAGATTCCCAACGCACCTTGCCATTTCAAACCTAATCCAACTGCAAGAGGAATACTAATACCAGAAGCAATCGCGCCACATAGATTCATGGAAATGGCATAAACACCTGTCATCGTACCAACTTGTTTAGGAAACTCCCGTTTAATAAGACTCGGCAATAATACATTACACACTGCGATTGCAAATCCAATGATAGCCGTTCCGATATACAAATTAACCGCTCCAGTTAGGGAACGTAAAGCAATGCCAATGGTTAAAAAAATGAGGGAAATCAGAATGATGAGTTCCGCTCCAAACTTTCGACCTAATTTAGGCACAAAAGGTGATAACAAGGCAAAAGCAAGCAGAGGGACTGTGGAGATCAAGCCTGCTAAAGTATTGGAAATATGAGTGTTGTCCCGGATGAGACTTACTAAAGGTCCAACCGAGGTTAGGGGAGCACGTAGATTTGCCGCAATAACAATAATCCCCAGTATAATTATCCATCTTGCAGATTGCATGTGGTTTTTATGACTTGATGTTTCATCTTTACTATTAATAAATTGGTTTTGCGAACTCATGATGTCTCCTCCTACATAATTATCTTAAAAATAAATCAATACTTGTACTATCTTTTTATCTATTCTTCTGATCTTTAAAATCTTAACCATTCGCGCGAATAAAATAAGTATATTATAATTAATATATTATAACAACTGGTATATTATAATGTATTAATGTGAATTCAACTTCTTTATATTCATAAATCTTTAATTGGTTATTTTTAAAATGAGCAAAAAAATTACACAAAGAATCCTCGTTGAATGAAGATTCTTTGTGTAATTTGATAATAAAACAAACCGGAATTTTCCGAATATTAAATTCCATATTTTAAGGTGATATGTAGAACAACTTCGCTGTTCGTATGATTTGAATATGAATGTGAACCATCTGCACGAAAACTAATCGAATCATATTGATTCAATGTGTAGATTTCTTCATTAACATGAATGGTAATGGTGCCTGTCATTACCGTCGCAATTTCGGTTGTATTCATATGATGAACTTCCGGATGGTAAGAGCTGTTAGGTTGTAAATATGCACGGTACATTTCGATATCATGGCTTGCATTTTTAAATATTGGTTCAACGACCCAATTCTTTTGATCACTAGCAAATCGTAGTCCTTCACCGGCTCGGTAAAGATTTACAGGATTTTCTGATGAGAACAAAGCCATAAACGGTAAAGATATGCCTTTTGAGATTTTCCATAACATTCCAACCGTTGGATTTGTTTCTCCGCGTTCAATATTTCCAAGGGTAAGTTTGCTCACACCCGTCAGTTCTGATAATTCTTCAAGGCTCAGTTGTTTTTCTTTTCGAAGTTTTTTGAGTGTTGAGCCAACCTGTAATATAATTTGTTTTGGATCATCAACTTCCACTTGATTTCCACCTCATTCGTAGCAAATATATTGTTAAGTATATTAGTTTTCAGGATTCATTACAAAGTCAGTTTGTCATCCTAACTGAAATTTGTATTAGTTCAAATTAAGTTTCAAAGCATAGTCCATCAAATGAACTTTTTGCGAAGAAAAGAGGTTCGATATGATAAATGTTTATCTTGATGATTTGCGAGACTGCCCAGAAGGATTCACTTTGGCTAGAACATTTGAAGACGCTGTAAAACTTTTTGAAAATAATGAAGTGAATATTCTTTCGCTTGACCATGATCTAGGTGAAGACATCGAGGGAAATGAGCTGAAGAATGGGTATGATTTTGTGAAATACTTTTGTGAGCATGGTTTAAGAGCAAATAAAATTTATCAACATACGGATAATCCTGTAGGCAGAATGAATATGTACGAGACCTTGTTGGCTGCTCAACGAAGAGGTTTTATAAATAAGGATATAGAAATTTATTATTATCCCATAACAGTTAATAAGTATAGTGGAGGTTGATAAAAGAGGATTCAGAGGTTAGATTTGTTATACTTCATGTAAAGATGTCCTAATTACTACATAACTTTATACCCTAAAAGCGAGGCGTAACGAAATGAATACATCTGAGTTTCAACAGTATGTGAAGAAGTTCAGTGAAACCAAAGGTTTTGACACGAGCTCCATTGAGCAGAGAATGCTGTACTTAATGACTGAAGTAGGGGAATTGTCCAAAGAGGTGCTATCCGTATCCTTCGACCCCGGTGCAGAGAAGAAAGAAAACTTGGGATTTGAGATGTACGACGTGGTGTGGAATATTTTTGATCTGGCCAATAAACTGGATATTGATCTAGAGCAGGCATTTAAACGTAAGCTGGAAATCAATGAACAGAGATCATGGGAGTAATACAAAACAATCCAAGGACATCCCGCTCGGGAAGCCTTGGATTTTTTGATTTATAATTTTTTATTTAAATGAAGCATAACCTTCATCAGCCATTACAACACTACCGTTAATTGCACTAGCTTCTGGTAAGGAGAGCAAGTATACAGTGTCTGCAACTTGTTCAGGCAATGTTAATTTGTTACCCATTACTTTGCTCTTCATCTGGTCGACCATTCCTTGATCTTTATATCCTTGGATAATTGGCGTATCTACAGCGCCTGGAGCAACGGCAAGCACGCGGATGCCATGAACGGACATTTCAAGTGCTGCGGATTTAGTCATCATAATGACCGCACCTTTGGAAGCGTGATACGCGAATGTACCTGGGGAAGCTAGGAATCCAAATACAGAAGCTGTATTGATGATGACCCCTTTGATGCCGAGCTCACGCATTTTTTTACCTGCTGCGATAATACCGTGGGCAACACCATGCTGATTGACATTAATAACACTATGATAATCTTTAAGGTCTTGGTCTAGTACAGGAGTGACGCGGCCGATCCCGGCATTGTTGAACATAACGTCAATTCTTCCATATGTGGCAACGGTTTTCTCAACCAGTGCTTCTACCTCTTCGTATTTTGAAACATCCGTTTTGACGAAAATAGCTTCGCCACCATCCTTGATAATCTGTGCGACCGTTTCTTCACCTAATTGTTGATTGAAATCGGCAACGACCACTTGATCACCTTTACTTGCAAATTTAATTGCGGTTTGTTTCCCGATTCCACTGGCTCCACCTGTAATTACGGCTACTCTTTTGTCTGTCATTTGGGACTCCTCCTCGAGAAATATAGTTATACTAGAAATATAGGTTCATAAGGTGAAAAGGTTATATACTAACTTATTTACATTGTAGCACTTGTCTAAATTAATTAAAATTTAAGTAAATTTAATAGGTGTTAAGTAAATATTAACTTAGGGAGTGATTCAAATGAATTTAGAGCAATGCGAGAATATCGTAGAAGTCGCAAAGATTGGTTCACTAACCAAAGCTGCTCAGAATCGTCATATCACCCTGTCTGCCATAAGCCAGTCCATAACACTGCTGGAAGCGGAGCTTGGAGTTACTTTGTTCATTCGTTCGCGAGGCCAACGAGCAGTTCCCACAGCAGAGGGACAAGCCATTATCGGCAAAGCAAATGAAGTCTTGATGAAAGTAAATGAATTAAAAGCTGAAGCACAGATCTACAGCGATGCGCTTAGTGGTCATTTGAAGATTGCTACGATTCCGGGACCCATGCATCTAATCGTGAAGGTCATATCCGGTTTTAAAGCGGATTTTCCAAATGTGAAAATAGAGATTTTTGAAAAGGGACCTAAAGAAATTCTGGATAATGTGCTTCAGGATGAAATGGATATCGGACTGATGGTCTCGCCAGAGGGCTTATCAGAGAAACATAAAGGGGTCGTATTCGAGGAATTAATGGAAGGTAAGATTGTTGTAGGCGTACATCCTAAATCACCACTAGCTTTAAATACAATAATTACGCCCGAACAGTTAGTAGGCCAGACGTTGGTTTTATACGATGATCATTACATACAGGACTTTGTGGAGCGTTATTTACTGAAAGTTGGGCCAATGAATATTCTTTTTACAAGCAATAACACCCGTGCCATTGATAATGCAGTTGCGTCAGGACTCGCGATCACGATTGGGATGGATTATTCTTTTCTAAAAACATTTGAGGGTTCTCAGAAGATCATGAAGACGATCGAGCTACGATCACCAGATCATAATACTCCGGGGTCCATTGTTTCAGCTTCTAAACAAGGATCGAAAACGGTCAGAAGATTCATCAACAGGTTGAAACATGAATTTGAGGAGGGGATTAGAAGAAGTTAACAGTATGCCTTGGTAGATTTTATCTAACCTTTACGCTTCCTAGTTAATATGAACCCTATGATGTTGTCCATTTCAGATCGTAATAAGGACAGCCAAGTGGGGAGGATGTCAACACAGTGAGAAGGTATCTAAGGCAAATTAATGTGGCAGTTATTTTTGTTTTGTTGATTTCGTTGTTGCAGCCGGGAGTATTTGTTCACGCTTCCATTTCTGATCTACCAGCAACAAACTACGGAACCGTTATTGATATACGGCAAACAGAGCTTGCACCTGGGGCGATGTACACCTGGATGGATCTTCAGAATGAACGTGGTTTACAAAAGATACATGCAGTGGAGTTCAACCCAGGGCAAGGCCATTTAGAACTGCGGGCAGGTACGAAGGATGGAAAGGTATACGGTATGAAGGGTGCTACAGAAATGGCGGCTTATGCGGATTCGGCTGGAAACCGGGTGATCGCAGGGATTAACGGTGATTTTTATGAAATCTCCGGTTTTGCCACGGGTGTTCCAAATGGATTATTTATGGATGATGGTGTAATCCTGAACAGTTCAATTTCAGCTTTTACTTTCGGTTTAAAAGAAGATGGCAGCTCGATTTATGGGGTGCCGAAGCTGACCAAGAACGTAACGATTAATGGAAAAACAACTAATCTAACCAGCATCAACCGTTATCGAAATACGAATGAGCTGGTTCTTTATACGGAAGATTATAATACAACTACAAAGTCGACCAATGAGGGTGACGAGGTTGTTCTAGATATTGTCGAGGGAGAAGTGAAGAGCGGTCAGACCTTGAAGCTGAAGGTATCTGAGATTCGCAACAATCAAGGCAATACGCCGCTTACCAAAGGAAAAGTAGTTTTGTCTGCTAACGGAACGTCTCGTGCTGTTCTGCAGGGGTTATCGGTTGGCGATAACGTTACTGCGACCTTTGCGCTTAGCGGAGAATGGAATGATGTGAAGGTAGCCATTGGCGGCGAAGGGCCGCTGGTAAAAGACGGAGTAGTTCAACAAGGTGTAGGGCCTTTAGGAATTCATCCACGTACAGCCATTGGGACAAAAGCGGACGGAAGTCTCGTTCTATTCGAAGTGGATGGAAGATCTCCAGGTTTTAGCGAAGGTGTAGATACGGATGAGCTTGGCTACATTCTGAAGGATATGGGCGTTGTGAACGCCATGAATCTGGATGGTGGCGGCTCTTCTACTTTTGTGGCCAGAATGCCGGGTGCATCTGGTGTCAAAATGATGAATCAGGGCTCTGATGGCTATGAACGTAAAACCGGCAACGGTTTGCTGGTCGTCAACACAGCCCCAGAGCAATCTACAGCTTCTAAGCTGGTTGTGCAGCCGAATGCGGAACGTATTTTGCAAGGCTCCAGCTTTATGTTCAAAGCAGCAGGAGTGGACGAGAACGGCCATCCGGCACCTTATTCGGGTACGCTGAATTGGCAGGTGGACGCTGACCTTGGTACTGTCGATGCGAACGGAGTCTTCACCGCAGGAACCACTGCCGGCACAGGAACGGTAATTGTAGAGGCTGGGGCAGTCAAAGGCAGTGGGGAAATCGAAGTCGTGGATAAGCTCACAGACCTTAGGTTTCCTGATGAGATCAAAACTTATTCTTCAGGTGCTGCTGCGCAATTAACTGTGAAGGCGCTACGTAATGGACAGGTAATTCAAGCTGACAACCATAGTTTTGAATGGCGAGTTGAGGGCGAGATCGGAAGTGTGGACGAGAAGGGTTTGTTTCAAGCGACGAGTGAAAACGGGAAGAACGGGAAGATTTATGCTAAGTACGGGGACGCCCAGACCTCTTTTGAAGTAAATGTGGGGTTGCCGCCTGTAATGCTGGAGGATTTTGAGAATGGCATTGATAAATATATTGCCTCCAGTGCAGCAGCTAACAGTGTGGCAATTCAGGAAGTGACAGATCAGGATTTTGTCCGTAATGGGGATAAAGCCTTAAAGCTGGAATATGATTTTGTTAATAAAACAGGCACATCGGGTGCTTATTTAGCCGCAAGCTCAACTGCCAATCGGATTCAGATTCCGGGGTATCCTGAGAAAATCAGTATGTGGATCTACGGAGATGGCAAAAAGCACTGGCTGCGGGGACAAATTCGTGATGGCAATAATGCGGCAGTGCCCGTGGATTTTACCGATCAGGTAAATGGTGTGAACTGGACGGGTTGGAAATACGTCGAAGTATCCGTGCCTAAGGGGAAAGCCACCCCGTTAACGATGGATATGCCTGTTCGCTATATGGAGACAAGCAATCTTAACAAGAGCGCAGGTGCAATTTACGTTGATGATATTCGTGCCATTTATGGTCCGATAGAGGAGGATAGAACACCTCCTGTGCTTAAAAATGCCTATCCTGGCGTGAACGAAATTGTCAAAACAGCTACGCCAACCCTTTCCGTCAATGGTGAGGATGATGGTTATGATCCTGTGGTGCATCCGGGAACGACCCTAATCGATCCGGACAAAACACGAGTATATGTGGACGATCAAATAGTGGAGCATGGCTTTTATCCTCCAAAAGGTCAAATCACTTATAAACCAAAGGTTCCGCTTACAGAAGGCCGTCATAAAGTAAAAGTTGCCATTCGCGATTTGAGCGGTAACCAGACGATAAAAGAATGGTATTTTACAGTGAATTTGGGCTCTCCATTCTATGTGTACAAAACACCAGAAGTCATTTATGCCGGGAACACTTACACTTTGGATGTAACGGCAGAGAAAGCGGGTAAGCTGAAGGAAGGAAATCTTACGTTTGCTTTTAATCCGGCTGCAGTTAAAGATTTGCAGGTGATTCGAGGGGATAAGGTATCAGAAACGCAAATGGAATCAATCATTGATTCAGCTTTGGGCACTGTGCGTCTTAACCTAACGAATATCAATTCCTCCAATCTACGAGATACGGATCTCATCGGACAAATTCAATATACGGTTCGAAATGATTATGTGGGTCCCTTTACTCAGGAGCAGCTCGCTGGGGAGACAAGCAAACCTTTTGTAATTGAAAATACATCCGGATCTGTAACTTCGACAGAAGGTGCCGGGGTTCCTATTTCTTTTATTGGAGCGGCTGTTGAATCTCTTGTAAAGACACAGTTGATGCTCACTTGGAACCATTATGATCTTGCGAAGGGCTTTGATGTGTCTTTTGCGGTAAAAGATCTGAATGGAAGTGTCGTTGAAGGTGCGAAACTGTTGTTCGATGGATTGGAGGTACAAGGCGCAACTTCAGGGGGAAGTGGGACACTTACTACTGGCCTTGTCACTTCAGCAGAAGGAACTTTTAAATTGCAGGCGGTAAAAGGAAATACCTATAGTCCTGTAATGACGTTCAAGGTTGCTCCATATGACGGTACTGCTGCCCCGCGTAATGTTAATGTTACGATGGGCCAGGATGCAATAACTTCTCGCCAGTTCACTTGGCAGACAGAACCGCTAACCGTAAATACTGTAGTAGAATTGGTGAAAAAGGCAGAATTCACAAGCTTTCAAGCCGCGAATGTAATGAAAATTACCGGCAACAGTTCAATTTACAACACCAACAATGATGGAACGATGCGAGTTCATAAAGCGGAGGCAGTAGGGCTTATCCCTGGAACCGAATATGTATATCGTGTGGGGGATGGGGAGTCAAATGTAAGTGAGCAAGGAACCTTCGTTACAAGCGGAGGGGAGAGCGCTTCTACAAAATTCCTGTTTATCGGAGATTCTCAAGCAGATTCTAAAGCTGGATTTGGTCTTTGGGGCAATACGATAGACGCTGCTTTTGCCTATATGCCGGATGCTGAAATGCTGGTCCACGCTGGAGATATGGTGGATAAAGGCTTTGAACAAGAGCAGTGGAACTGGTGGTTTGGTGCAGCCCAAAAGCAGCTGATGAATACCACGCTTGTTCCGATTATTGGGAACCATGAAGTGATGGGAACCAATGGCGATGGGGATTACCTGGCGCAATTCAATAACCCGCAAAACGGTGCGGCGAGCGTAAAAGGTACGAATTATTCTTTTGACATTCAGGATACACATTTTGTGGTTATGAATACAGAGCATTCAGGTGCTCCGTTCACTGAACAGGCAGAGTGGCTGGATCAGGATCTATCTGCTACAGATAAAAAGTGGAAGGTGATTTTTTTCCATCAAGGGCCCTATGGCAGCATCTATTCGAATGAACAGGTGCAAGCAAAGTGGGTGCCGGTGTTTGATAAGCATAATGTGGATCTAGTGATGAACGGCCATGATCATATTTACTTGCGAACTTTTCCAATGAAGGATGGTAAGCAGGTAGCAGAAGGCGAAGGCACACGATATGTTATCGGCGGTTCCTCCGGTCCTAAGTTCTATGCGCTGACGCCACGTTTTTGGCAGGAAAAAATATATGACGAAGATGAGCAAATCTATACGGCTGTTGAAATTGGGAAGAACGAGATTACGGTTACGGCAAGAACGGTAGACGGTGTAGAAATTGACCGTTTAGTGATCGAAAATTTTGTTCCAAAATCCATTAAGCTGGATCAAATAGCTGTTGAGCTTGAGCCTGGTGCTAGTCTGCAATTGCAAGCTAAGGTAGTGCCGGATGAGGCTAATCATCTGACAAAAATTTGGTCCATCGTTCCTGACACGACAGAATCAGTAGTTACCGTAGATGGAAATGGCTTGGTTACAGCTCTAAAACCAGGGACAGCTAAGGTGAGAGTCACAGTGGCAGGTTACCCGAATGTTTTTGCGGAAAGTAAGATAACTGTAGATGCGCTGCAAGCGATTAAGCTTCAGGGCAAAGGACAACTTAAACCAGCAGAGGTCGACCAGACAGTCACCGAAGCTGTCTATGCATCCGGTAAACGAATCCCAATATTGGATGGACTTCATTATTCCAGCTCGAATGAGCATATTGCTACAATCAATGAACAGGGCTTGGTCCAGGCTCATCAGGAAGGCTCTACTGTGATCTCAGTAACCTACAGGGAGTTCGCCTCGGAGTATAGTCTCGTCGTAACAAATGATGAGGCTCCTATTCTTACAGAAATAACGA
Organism: Paenibacillus sp. FSL R5-0475; assembly: GCF_038004585.1. Taxonomy (NCBI): domain Bacteria; kingdom Bacillati; phylum Bacillota; class Bacilli; order Caryophanales; family Paenibacillaceae; genus Paenibacillus; species Paenibacillus sp. FSL R5-0475. Next base: position 3,538,320 of record NZ_JBBORK010000001.1, on the reverse strand, counting down.
TAAAAGGGCCGGATTCGCTGGAACAGGGAAATAAAGGCTCCGTTGTTGTTCAGGCGGTATATAGTGACGGAAGCAAGCAAGAATTGGTCGAGGGCGTAAGGTATGATACATCTGATCATTCCATTGCAATGATTAGTGAGAATGGGGAGCTTCACGCATTGAGTGCTGGTATAACAAAAGTCAGCGCTGTTTATAAGGGGTTCAGCACTGAATATATTTTGACAGTGACTGAGAGCACGCCAGGTACGACTCCGACACCAAGCCCAGAGCCAACACCGGAACCAACACCAAGCCCAGAGCCAACACCAACACCAGGAGGCTGGGTGCCGGGACCTGCTGTGACACCAACGCCAACTGCTACACCGACACCAACTCCGTCGGCATCTGCACAAACAGGTGTAGTAACTATAACAGCCTCTCAACTGTCAGAGAACAAGAATGCTCAAGGTGAAGTTGTGGTTTCTGTTGACGGATCGGTTACGGAATTGCTTTTGCCAAGCAATGTGGTTGAACTGCTTGGACGCGCACCGCTTAGAGTGGTTATGCAGGATTTATCCGTTACGATTCCTGCTACAGTACTGGCAGAACTTAGTAAGCTAATCTCAGCTGAGGCTCTTGCCAAGAGTACGATTTCACTACGGTTGAACACTTTAGCTAGTAATACAGCCGTGGATCTGTTGGATCGTGCAGGTACACTAGCTGGAGCACAATTGAGAGCGAAAAGTGATCTGCAAGAATGGTCGCTCAGCATCCTCACAGAAAATGGCCAGTCCTTCTCATTAAGACAGTTTGCAGAGCCGATCACGATTTCATATAAGGTCGGTGCGACTGTAGAGCAAAGCTTACTGGGTATTTATTTTATGGATGATGCCGGTAAGTTGGAGTATATGAGCAGTACATGGATGAATGGTTATCTATCTGCTGCTGTCAGTCATTTTAGTAAATATGTTGTATTAGAATATGACAAAACATTCAATGATCTGAAGCCGGATCACTGGGCTTACCTTGCTGTGAAGCAGCTTGCGGCAAAACAGCTTGTACAGGGGGTAGCTGTGGATCGTTTCGATCCAAACCGTGCGGTTACACGTGCGGAGTTTACAGCGATGTTAGTCCGTGCGCTTGGCTTAAAAGGTCAAGCAGTAGCTGGTTTCACTGATGTACCTGCTGATAAATGGTATGCAGAAGCAGTAGGGTTAGCAAAACAAGCTGGAATTGTTAACGGTCAGACCGCTTTACTGTTTGAACCGGATGCCAAGATCTCTCGTCAAGAGTTGGCAGCGATGCTGGCTCGTGCATATGCATACGCCAATAACAGCGTATCTGTAGCTAGTCTTAACGTTTCAGCATTTAATGATATTGGCACTGCACAACAATGGGCTCAAGGGGCTATCAGCGAGGTGTACAGACTTGGATTGATGCAGGGACGTGCTGTAGCGCAATTTGCTCCGAAGCAAAACGGCACACGTGCCGAAAGTGCACAGATGATCCTCAATCTGTTGAGTGTTTTGGAGTAACGATTATGGCCAGTTCCAGGTTGTTGGGACTGGCTGTTTTTTTAACAAATTGGATTAGCTGGAAGCACACAATGGTTTGCATACAGTAGATGGTTTGGGATCATTATGGTGTATTGCAGCTATTTCAACTTTTTGGTGGTCTTTTTCCAAGTTTTCGGACATCATAACTCTTATTGTCATACTTTTGCACCAAACCGTAGTATATTTAAATGAACAGTTGCATCTGAGTCCGATAGCTGAGTGAAATGGCATAAATCAGCTTAATAAGATCTCCTCGGTCCGATACGCTGTAATTCCCAACCAACGATTACAATCCAGAGCCTGGCAGATGAGTATCAAATATTCTCCTATATTTTGGATATCTATTATTATATTGGGTTTTTGGTACTAAGAATCACCCTTCAGAGGCAAGTAATTACTAGTATTAATTGTTATAAGCCAACACAAATTGTTATGTTGTGTTATGATAGTAGGGAGGTGACTCCCATGAATGATTTTGAGAACTATCCCGATGAGCTGGGTAATTTCATTCGGCACATCAGAAAGACGAGAGGGTTAACCTTAAGAGGATTGGAAGAAAAGAGCGGCATAAGTTACTCACAGCTTAGCAAGATCGAGCGTGGAGAGAGCATTCCGCTAAAAGACAATCTGGACAAGATCATCGAAGCACTTGGAACAGATCTGAAGAATCGGATGTATCATTTGGCAGACTATATGCCAGATATTGAATATATCAAGACCTTAAAGCATGGTTATGAGCTGCCACAGCTTAAACAGTCTCAGGACTACATTTATGAGACGGCATTTAACAAGCTTAAGGAATTCAGGGCAAAGGAAGGTAAAGAAACATCTTACGTTTCCTTTGATTCTAATGAAGTCATAGTTTATGAAACGGAATATGGGGCAGGAATGGTAATAGAGAAGATTGAGAAATACAATCTTACCGACGTCCTGAACGATAAGTTTGAGGGTTGCCTCGACTCCTTAAGAAAGAGCCCTCGGAAAGGGCGTCAAGCCTTTCTATTTGGCGAGTGGTTACGGGAGTGCGTTTATGAGCTGAAGGAAGAAGAACAGGATCAGGTCATACAAGCGCTCAAAGAATTTACGCAGTTTAAAGTACAACAGATAAAGGGTGCTTATAAATAATGTGTGTTTCATAAATGATCTCAAAAATGAATAATGTTGCCCTTTCTTGCAGCCATCTATTCATCTTGATCCATAAACTAACAACTAAAAATGGTTTGACAGAAAAGGGGATATTAATAATGAAAATTAACATGAAGTTTACCAGCAAGGGAAAAGTCGCTATAGAGAATTTTAATAACGAGGAATTGCTGGAGATCTTCGCACGATACATCAAGACATTATCCAAAAAGTATGATATCGAAGTTGATGTTCCTCTTGAAGAGAATCAAAATATTGTTGGTGATGGCGCTGTAATTGCGACTGCACAAAATGTGAAATGCGATGTAGAAACATTTTTCAAAGAGCTGGGTAGAGATATTAAAGTTCCTTTGAAGAAAAGACTTGGCGGAAAATTGGAAAATGTATTTAAAACGGAAATTACGGAGTAGAAGATTACTCTATTTCAGGGAGTAGTCCTTACTGAACATAAAGAAGGTAGGGCCTTCAGGAGGCTCTACCTTCTTTATGTTGATGATGTTAACATGAAGACAATCTAGAGAACACTCGCAGTGAAGCCTTAGGAAGTTATGTAATTATGTCATAATTTGCGAATTAATTTGTGTATGGGGATGTTATGATTTTTCAGTTTGAATGAGATCTCTACTGTCTAAGATCTCTCTAACAATCTCTATGAAATCTGGTAAAGCTTGTGCCTCAAGCGCTAATTTATAGATGTTAAGTAATTCTTCATCAGATATTGATTCAAGAGATGAGGGGCGTGGTGAGGGATGAAAATAGTAATTCATTTGGTTCCTCCATCATATATTTGTTATTATTACACATTTATATATATGGTATCATTTGGAATACAATCCGTCTCCTGTCATTCATCCTACGAATTTTCCTTTACATCTTAGGGGAATTATGGCATAATGACTATTTTTATGTGATAATAGATTGGTTTACTTTGAATTTTAATAAACAAAAACAATCCCGACATGTATAGTACATGTCGGGATTGTTTTAATCAGAGTCTTTCTTATGAGTAGATAAGTACTTCTTTAGGCGAGGTTCATTGGATTCCGAAACGGTAGTGAACTGCTTACCTTGATTAAAGCATACAATCTTGCGTCCGGGATCATAGCCTTCTATGTTGTTGATATTAACGACGTTGCTGCGGTCAAGGCGTTCGAATCCCTTACCCTCATACGCTACGGAAAGATCGGAAAGCGTGGTGGGGAGAATAAATTCGCCTTCTTTCGTATGGACGAATATTGTATTCTTATAATTCGAGAAATACAATATATCTTCCTCTAGAATATCACTAGAGGAACCGTCTTTCTGTAAGACACGCATCTTTTCCCCATCCTTGTTTGATTACTTGCGCAGTTCTTTCGGAACTTCAGGACTGTAAAGTGCTGGTTTTAGAATTGTTGCAAAAACAACAGCAGAAGTAGCTAGTATGTTAGATGCATAACGAGCTAAATTTTTCTTCATTCGATTGGCCTCCTTTGTAATGGAATTATAACTGTAAAGGATTGAACTAAAAATGCCAATCCAATGACAGACGAATGGATCCAAAAATTCAAAGAAACCAGAATTATGGAAATGATCTTTAAACCCAAATACCATTCTTTAGGAATCTGAGCATTAGCATCAGGATTTGGAGCACATAGAATCATTACAAGCAAAGAAAAAAGATTAATCCAAATAAAATGGTTATGTATTAAATAAGTGATATGAGGGATCAGTGAACAGATAAAGATAGATACAATATTGCAGGCCCTTGCGGTTTTTAGATGCACACCACCAGAAGACATTCTTAGGAGTATGAAGCTAAATAAGGCTAAGAATGTTTCCTTTAGCTGTCCTGTGAGCCCGCCAATGCATAACGAGGTTATAATGATTAATAAAGTATTCAGAATAATGCTAAGGGCATAATGCATGATTTCAATGGAATGTGTTTGCTCGGGATTACTTTTCTTAATGACCTCAACAATCTTAAGAGTTAAATGATTCATAATTATTTCTATCCTTTTTGTAGGAGAAATAAAGATATCCCCATAATATTATTCCATAGAAAATTGGGATCAAGAAAAAGAAAAAGGATTCAAGAAAGTAGCTGATTGAAGTAATGACAATTAGTGTAGGAAGATTAAGAGCGAATAGTATTTTTTCGCTAGTCGTTGGTTTGATTTTTACATCTGGTTTATCAGGTACAAAGTCAAATCCAATACGTTTATGACCCACATACATACCAATGAGAATCGCGGTTAATGCTGATAAGATCTGCATTGTAATCATGTTTATTGTAATCGGGTTCGAAGTATTTAGAGACATGTTGATTACAGAGTCTAATAGATACATAAGACTGGGTTGAATCACAAAGTATGTTTGATAGACCATCCCGGTTAATATAGAAGCATAGAAGGGATGAATCCGGAATAACAGCCACATAAAACAAAGCATTAGCGCATATTGTGTGAGGATATCTAATTGAAATAACTCATATTTGATTCTAATTGAATAAGAAAAAAAGCCCATGATAAAACTAGCAAACACCATCTCTTTATGATAAATGTCAATTTTAAAGATTTTGAAAGCCAGAAAGAACATTGCATATGTCTCTAGTCCTGAAAATAATATAAACAGAATAAAATCTATCATGCCGACACTCCCGATGTCTTCTAGTATAACTAACCCTATTATTGCAAGTATCGTATAAAATGGACTAAAATACAACAACTACAGTATAATTTTCCTCCTATTTTTTCAAAAAAATTCAAAATGAGAGGGGTTTAGACATGGATCGACGTCCAGAAAGCAGTGAGTATCTTGAAGAATTATCAAAGTATGTCGATTTAGTGCCAGTTGAAGGGGATATTTGCACTATTTTTAGAGCGCAGACGGATGAGATTTGTAGCTTTATTTCGAACCTTACGGAAGAACAAGGAGAGCATCGTTACGCTCCTGATAAATGGAGTATTAAGCAAATGGTTGGCCATCTAGCGGATACTGGAAGAATTATGTCTTATCGTTTGTTGCGCGTTGCAAGAGGAGATAAGACCCCGCTGGCAGGCTTTGATGAAAAGGACTATGTGCCTACCGCAAATTTTGAAGCACACACTCTAGAAAAACTACTGGCTCATTACAAGCTTGTCCGAGAGTCAACGCAAGCTCTGTTGGACACTTTGCCGGAAGATGCATGGACTCGTAAGGGAACGGTTAACAATGCAACCATCTCCGCGAGAGCAGTGGCGTGCGTATTGATTGGGCATGATCATCATCATTTGAATATTCTTAAAGAAAGATATCTGGTTTAATCGAATTTTATTTTTAAAAAAGCATTCCTGAGGCCATTGCGGCTTCGGAATGCTTTTTTAGCTAAAGGTATATATTTTGGGCTCCCCCGCAATGTACCTGAGTAAGCATCGAAGCAAAGCCTCACTTTGTGGGTATATTTTATAGTGGAGGATTCTTGTGACATTTACGGCACACTGGATAGTAGGCTTCATTGCCGCCAATTTGGATTTGCTTGCCGCTGTATACAGGCTTACCATTTTCTACTCTTAGAGCCATTGTTGCTTTACGCTCGCAGAACCAGCAAATGGTCTTCATTTCCTCGATTTTATCAGCGTAAATCAGCATGTATTTGCTGCCTTCAAATAGCTGGTTCTGGAAATCATTTTTAAGTCCAAACGCCATAACGGGAATGCCTAGTTCATCTACAATCCGTACTAGCTGTAAAATGCAGTCCTTGCTTAGAAATTGACATTCATCAATTAGTACACAGTGGGGTTTGGGCTGGTTACTGCTGACGATATTATAAATATCGGTATTCTCGTCGACGGGTATGGCCTGTTTCCGCAGCCCAATACGGGAGGAGATAAAACCAACTTCGTCCCGATCGTCTATGGATGGAGTGAAAATGAGCACCGATTTCCCTTGCTCTTCATAATTATGCGCAACCTTGAGTATCTCAATGGATTTACCGCTGTTCATTGCTCCGTATTTGAAAAACAATTGTGCCACTTCCATCTATCCTTTCGTATAAGCCAATTATCTAATCTTAAAAATGCGACCTCATTAGAGTATCATATTCGTGTCAGCTGTATCCAGTGAAAAGATTGCGATAGAATTGAATGTGGTATGATAAAAGGAATCATGTGATTGGAAAGGAAGTAATATGTGTGACTGAAAAAATAGACGAGTACAAGGAACGGTTAGCTCTGATTCAGCAGAATGGAAATCTTTCTATCGAGGCTGAGGCTTTGCTGGAAGAGATGATGGCAGATTTGGTGGAATTGAATCGAAGCAATAAAGCGCTGCGGCGGGCAATAATGAAAACTGGGCAGGCCTCCACAATGTCGACTCGTTTAAGGGATGCACTGTACGAATAGAAAAAGAGGGTATGCGAATGGGTTTGATTTTCTCTTTTCTCAAAAAATATAAAGTCGCTGCAATAGCTGCCCTAGTGATGATGCTTATTGAACTAGCGGTGGAATTGTCACAGCCTTTACTCATTTCCAAAATTATTGACCAGGGCATTAAAGAACAGAATTCCTCTGTAGTATGGCTCTGGGGCGGTGTATTGATCGGCAGCGCGGTAGTTGCGTTTATAGCTGGGGTATTAAGTTCTTTTTTTGCTGCCCATGCGAGTCAGAGCTTTGCGTTTGATCTTAGGGACAAGTTATATGAAAAGGTACAATCGTTTACATATGAAGTATTCAATCGGTTTGCCACCTCGTCGCTGATCACGCGTCTGACCGGCGATGTATCGCAGCTGCAGGACACTATATTTATGAGCCTCCGCTTTATGACACGGGTGCCACTGGTTGTGGTGGGCAGTGTGATTATGGCATTGGTTCTTCATGTGAAGCTGGGGTTATTTCTCACTGTAGCTCTACCTTTGTTGCTTCTCTTCCTTTACTTCATCATGAGAAAAGCTTCTTTGTTATTTCGCAACGTACAAAATCGGCTAGACGGTGTGAATGGTGTAATTCAGGAGAATTTAACGGGAATTCGCTTAATCCGTGTGTTCGTGCGCATGGGACATGAAATTGGACGTTTCACGGTCTTTAGCGGGAATTTGATGAAATCCACGGTATCTGCGCTACGTTTGACGGAGACAACGATGCCATTTGTTATGCTTATTGTGAATGCAGCGATTATGTCGATCCTATGGTTTGGACGGATTGAGATTGCAAATGGGGATGCTACTTTAGGAGAAACTGTTGCAGTTATTAACTACTCATTACGAACCATAGGAGCGTTGTCAGCTATATCTGGACTTGTCGTTACAATTTCCCGAGCACGTGCCTCCTCACAGCGTATTACAGAAGTGATGTCAGCAGGCGCTGGAGTTAAGGAAGGCGGAACCGCAAAGGGCGAACCGATACAGGGTCACGTCCAATTTGAAGGCATCAGCTTCAAGTATCCTGAGAGTGATATTTCGGTGCTAGAGGATATTACTTTTGAAGTTGCTGCTGGTGAGCGGGTAGCGATTATGGGAGCCACCGGATCAGGAAAGTCTTCTCTTGTCGGTCTAATCCCACGTTTATATGAAGAGACAGACGGTATCATTCGCATTGATGGGCAAAAGAGCACCGATATCGATATTTCAAGATTGCGGCGATCGATCGGTTACGTTCCTCAAGAACTGCAGCTCTTCAGCGGATCGATTCGCGATAATATCGCTTGGGGCAATGAATATGCCACACAGGAACAAATCGAACACGCAGCGGCTGCCGCACAAATTCACGCAACAGTGATGGGTCTGCCCAAAGGTTATGACACAATGCTTGGTCAGCGAGGGGTAAATCTGTCTGGTGGGCAAAAGCAACGGTTGACCATTGCTCGGGCGCTTGTGAGGAAACCTGCTATTTTGATCCTCGATGACAGTACGAGTGCGCTTGATGCTGTGACAGAAGGACTTTTGCTGGAGGCACTGAAAGAGATTTCATGTACAACCTTCCTGATTACTCAGAAGATTAGTTCTACAGCATCTGCAGATTTGATTCTGCTGTTGGACGAAGGACGCTTAATCGGTAAGGGAACACATGACGAGCTTATGACAAGCTCTGCGCTGTACCGCAAGATTTATGAATCACAGGTAGAGGAGGCGAAGCAGCATGTTCAAAGCAATTCTTGAACCCTTTCGTCACCCAAAACCCGTCATTGAGCTTGGAGCAGGAAGAAGCCTTGGTTCAGCTGCTGGAGGGAAGCCAAAAGCAAAGGCGAAGGATTGGGGCGGCACGCTCATGCGGATTTGGAGCTACCTTGCCGAGCGTAAAGCTAAGCTTTTTCTCGTTCTGTTAATGGTAGTCTTCAGCTCGGCTTTAGCACTGCTCGGGCCTTATATGATTGGTAAAGCTGTGGATGATTATCTGGAAGGCACTGGCGGACGATCGTGGACGATTTTTCTGATCAGTCTAGCTAGTGTTTATATCTTCTATTCATTAACTTCTTGGCTGCAAAATATATGGATGATTGAAATTGCCCAGGAGACCGTATTTCGGATGCGCACGGAGTTGTTTTCCCATCTTCATCGGTTGCCCATCTCATTTTTTAATCGGAGACAGCAGGGCGAAATTATGAGTCGCCTCACCAACGATATTGAGAACGTCAGCTCTACGCTGAATAGCTCAGCTATTCAGATCTTTTCCAGTGTTTTGACATTGCTCGGAACGGTGGGGGTAATGCTCTGGCTCAGTCCTCTATTGACGCTGCTCACGTTCCTTGTTGTGCCGTTAATGTTATTAGGCATGCGCTGGATTACTCGGCGTACGGGTCCGCTTTTTAAGGAACGTCAGCGCAATGTGGGTGAGTTAAACGGTTATATAGAAGAGACGTTATCCGGTCAACGGATTATCAAGGCTTTTTCACAAGAGGAACGGGTCATCGCTGGTTTTCATGAACGCAATGAGCGAATTATGCTCTCTGGATACTGGGCACAGTCGATTTCTGGCTTCATTCCTAAGCTGATGAATGGACTTAATAATTTGAGCTTCGCTATTGTGGCTGGAGTCGGTGGTTTGTTAGCGATTCGCGGAGCGATTACGGTCGGTGTGATTATTGTGTTTGTAGAATATACGCGTCAATTTACTCGCCCGCTTAATGACTTAGCGAATCAGTGGAATACACTACTGTCAGCGGTTGCAGGAGCGGAAAGAGTGTTTGAAGTGCTGGACGAAGAGACGGAAGCTAAAGATGAAGGTGCAGCCACTTCGCTGGTTAAAGTTGAAGGTGCAGTGAAGTTCGAAAAGGTATCTTTTTCATATGACGGAAGTTCTAACACACTGCATGATATTAGCTTTGAAGCGAAGCCTGGCGAGATGATTGCCTTAGTAGGACCTACCGGTGCCGGCAAAACAACACTTATCGGGCTGTTATCTCGTTTCTATGATCCTAATCAGGGGAAGATTACGCTGGATGGCTTAGATGTCACTTCGATTCGGCGTGAAAGCCTGAGGAGCCATATGGCGTTTGTATTGCAGGACTCCTTTTTATTCAAGGGCAGCATCCGCGATAATATTCGTTACGGTAGACTGGATGCTTCCGATGAAGAGGTCGAGGCGGCGGCCAAGCTGGCTAACGCTCATTCTTTTATTATCCGAATGCCGGAAGGTTATGATCGAATGCTCTCTGCAGATGGTAGCGGCATAAGCCAAGGACAGAAGCAATTGCTATCCATTGCAAGAGCCATTCTTGCCAATCCTTCGATGCTTGTTCTTGATGAAGCTACTAGCAGTATCGATACGGTGACCGAGATCAAGATTCAGGAAGGACTTCAGGCGCTAATGAAGGGACGGACTAGCTTCGTTATTGCCCATAGACTGGGCACCATCCGTGCAGCTGATCGAATTCTTGTTCTTCAAGGGGGCAGATTGCTGCAGCAGGGCTCCCATGAGGAGTTGTTGAAGCAAGGTGGCTTGTACAGCGAGTTGGTGCAAGGCGGTCGTAGAGAAGTACTTGATAAGGCTAGGCTTTAAGCTGTGCATAAAAAGGCGGGAGTTTTCAAGGAAGCGCAGGTCGCGTCCATGAAAACTCTCGCCTTTATGTAATGTGTGGATATTCATTATACATTGAAGTGAGTTGTCGGATGGTTTAATTGCAGAATGTGCAATAGATTTCGGTTGTACAATGAGGGGATAATTATGCTGCTTATGAGATCGTTTCTTGCGCAGCAGCTTGTTTCGCTTTTTGTTTCTCCTTGAACCGAGGGCCAACATAATTACGTTTGCGGTCTCTTGCCAGAATCCAGCCGCCAAGGAAAGTCATACCTGCTGCAAAGAGCAGAAACCCACCGCCGAAATGCAGCCAAGCGAAATCTGGAACAACGGAGTCATCGCCATGCATAGAGATATAATCAAAAATATCGTCCTTCATCATTAAGAAGCCCTTCATTGCGATTAAACCAGGAAACACAAGAATAAGGATGGCAATGAAGCGTGAAATTAATAGTTTCATAAGTGTCTCCTACCCCTCTTAGCCCATTAGATTCAACCATATGATAACGCTTTAGTAAGAAAAAGTCCATTTGGATATGACGTTTATAAGTTTTGTAATACGCTAAAAAGAGAGTACAATATACAATGTAAAATGAACTTACGTGTAATGACTGGAGGATACATATCATGACAATTTCATGTGACGTGGCCATACTTGGCGGAGGAACCGGGGGATATGTGGCAGCCATTCGCGCTGCACAGCTTGGAAAGTCCGTCGTCGTCATCGAAATGGACAAACTGGGAGGAACCTGCCTGCACCGTGGCTGCATTCCTAGCAAATCGCTGCTCAGAAGCGCAGAGGTATATGCTGAAATCAATGAGAGCGAGAGCTATGGCATTGAGACAAGCGGTGTACAGCTTGTATTCCCAAAAGTACAAAAGCGCAAGGAAGCGGTAGTTGAACAACTTCATCAGGGCGTACAATATTTGATGCGCAAAAATAAAATACAAGTTATTAAAGGCAAGGGGCGCGTGACGGGTCCCTCTATTTTTTCCCCGCGTAGTGGTGCTGTTGCTGTGGAACTAGAAGACGGTGAAATGGAAACAGTGGTCTCTAACCATCTTATTATTGCTACAGGATCTCGTCCGCGTGTATTACCTGGTCTGGAACCAGACGGGAAAGTTATTCTTAGCAGTGACGAAGCGCTGACCCTCGACGAGTTACCCTCTTCCATCATTATTGTTGGAGGCGGAGTAATAGGGGTGGAATGGGCCTCTATGCTGGTTGATTTCGGAGTGCAGGTAACGGTAGTTGAAGCTGCTGGTCAGTTACTGCCACAAGAGGATGAAGAGGTAGCTAAAGAGCTGCAACGCTTATTGAAAAAACGTGGGGTTAAAATACTGACTGAAACTACAGTGGATGCTGCAACCTGCAAGGTAACGGACGATGGAATTGCGATTGATGCCCGCAAGGGTGAGCAAACTCAAAGTCTATCTGCAGAAAAGCTGCTTGTATCCGTAGGTAGAGTAGCGAATGTAGAAAATATTGGTCTGGAAAATACAGATATTCGCTTTGATAAAGGAATTATTGCTGTAAATGCTAGTATGCAGACGGCTGAGCCACATATTTATGCGATTGGTGACTGTATCGGTGGACTACAACTAGCTCATGCAGCCAGTCATGAAGGCATTATGGCGGTCAACCATCTCGCTGGTGAGAAACTTCACCCTTATCATACACATCTTGTACCGCGTTGTGTCTACACACGTCCTGAAGTTGCGAGTGTGGGTCACACTGAGAAGGAAGCTAAAGCATTGGGACATGATGTCGTAACTGGTAAATTCCCCTTCTCGGCCATTGGCAAGGCGATTGTGTACGGTCAGAAGGACGGGTTTGTTAAAGTTGTGGCGGACCGAAGCAGTGGAGATATTCTCGGTGTGCAGATGATAGGTCCGCATGTTACCGATCTAATCGGGGAAGCTGCATTGGCTCAACTGCTGGATGCAACACCTTGGGAGGTTGGCGAGGCTATTCATGCTCACCCTACACTTTCGGAGATCATTGGAGAAACAATGTTAGCTGTAGATGGAAGATCTATCGGGATTTAGCTTTTCTTTTTGGGTAGAAAGGGATTATAATAAACTCAAGCCAAGTCTTAGTACCAGGTTTTAAGATCAGGATACAATTGGTCTTAAATCCTGTAAGACTCAGGCTTTATGAATAAGGAGGTATCTCTTTATGGAATCCCAAGATACTGTAGAAACGATTAACAGACATAAGCAGCTTGGACTAAGTGACGGCCAGGTCATCGATATGTACAGATATATGCTGCTCGCACGTAAATACGACGAGCGCAGTCTGCTGCTTCAGCGCGCTGGCAAGATTAACTTTCATGTCTCCGGCATTGGCCAGGAGGCGGGTCAGGTAGCAGCAGCATTTGCGCTGGACCGGCAGAATGATTATTTTTTACCTTATTACCGTGATTATGCTTTCGTACTCTCCGTGGGTATGACTACTCGTGAATTGATGCTGTCTGTGTTCGCAAAGGCAGAAGATCCAAACAGTGGTGGGCGGCAAATGCCAGGTCACTTTGGTAGTAAGCGTCTGCGTATTGTGACAGGCTCAAGTCCTGTAACCACGCAGGTCCCTCATGCGGTTGGTTTTGCTTTGGCAGCCAAAATGCAAAAGAAAAAATTCGTCTCATTTGTAACCTTCGGGGAAGGCTCTAGCAACCAAGGCGATTTTCATGAAGCTTGTAACTTTGCCGGAGTGAATAAGCTGCCGGTTATTATCATGTGTCAGAATAATCAGTACGCGATCTCTATTCCTGCTCACAAACAGCTTGGCGGTAAGGTCAGCGATCGTGCTCTGGGTTATGGGTTTCCAGGTGTGCGTGTAGACGGCAATGATCCACTGGAAGTATATCGTGTCGTTAAGGAAGCTCGGGAAAGAGCACTTGCGGGTGAAGGTCCTACGTTAATCGAAGCCATGATGTACCGTTTATCTCCACACTCCACCTCGGACAATGATTTGGCTTATCGGACCAAAGAAGAGGTTGATGAGAATTGGAAGAAGGACGGCGTAGCAGGATTCCGTAATTACCTGATCGGTCTGGGACTTTGGAGTGACGAGCAAGAACAAGATCTTATTGCTGAATGCAATCTTGAGCTTAAAGCAGCTATCGAATATGCTGACAACGCTCCGTTCCCGAAACCGGAAGATACACTGCTGCATGTTTACAGTGATTCCGACCTGAAAGGAGGAGCATAAATCATGGCTATAATGGAATATATCGATGCCATTCGGCTCGCGATGAAGGAAGAAATGGAACGCGATGAATCCGTGTTTGTGCTTGGTGAGGACGTGGGGCTCAAAGGTGGCGTATTTACAACAACAAAAGGCCTGCAAGAACAGTTCGGAGAAGAACGTGTACTAGATACACCGTTAGCGGAATCAGCTATAGCTGGTGTGGCGATTGGTGCAGCTATGTATGGTATGAAGCCGATTGCTGAAATGCAGTACTCTGACTTCATGCTTCCAGCAACGAATCAAATCATTAGCGAAGCGGCCAAAATCCGCTATCGTTCAAATAACGATTGGAATTGCCCGGTTGTCATACGTGCGCCTATCGGCGGCGGTGTATTCGGCGGTCTGTACCATTCTCAGTGTCCGGAATCGATTTTCTTCGGTACACCAGGATTGAAGATTGTCGCACCTTACTCTGCTTACGATGCAAAAGGACTTTTGAAGGCAGCCGTTCGTGATCCTGATCCGGTTTTATTCTTCGAGAACAAAAAGTGCTATAAGCTGATCAAGGAAGAAGTGCCAGAAGGTGATTACACCGTTCCAATTGGCGAAGCTAATCTGCTGCGTAAGGGAACAGATATTACGGTTATTGGTTATAGTTTGCCATTGCATTTTGCGATGCAAGCAGCAGAAGAATTGGAGCGCGAAGAAGGCATTACAGCGCATATTCTGGATCTGCGGACCTTGCAGCCTCTTGATCGTGAGGCGATCATAGCTGCTGCTCGTGAGACAGGGAAGGTTCTTATTGTGCACGAGGACAATAAAACGGGCGGTATTGGTGGCGAAGTGGCGGCGATTATCGCTGAGCATTGTCTATTTGAACTAGACGCGCCGATCTTCCGTCTTTGTGGTCCCGATGTTCCAGCGATGCCAATCAGCCCTCCAATGGAGAAGTTCTTCATGCTTAGCAAAGAAAAAGTGAAGGCGGAAATGCTTCGACTGGCGCAATATTAAAATAGTTGAGTGGACGCGAAGCTTCGTAAAACTTAAAGATTATGCTTACGAAGTGAGTTTTACTTCGTAAAACATTTGAGGAGTGAAAAGATGTCTGACAACCAAAAGTTGACTGACGTGATCATGCCGCAGCTGGCGGAATCGCTAGTATCGGCGACGATCGGCAAATGGCTGAAGAAACCGGGCGATCCGGTAGAGCAATACGAACCAATATGTGAGCTTATTACAGATAAGGTAAATGCTGAATTGCCTTCAACGATAGATGGAGTTATGGGTGAACTATTAGCGGAAGAAGGTCAGGTTGTCAATGTCGGCGAAGTCATTTGTCGTATTGCCGTGCCTGTGACTGCATCTGCTGCTGTAAACGTGACTAACACTAATACAGTTGCAGCTAATAATGTTGCAGAACAAAATGCGACTTCAACTGCTAACGAAACGATGCGTGCACGCTACTCTCCTGCGGTACAGACTTTGGCGGCTGAGCATAACATCGACCTGACTTTAGTTATGGGTACTGGTATGGGTGGCCGAATTACCCGTAAGGATGTGCTGGCCTTCATCGAAAGTGGCGGGGCTACATCTCCAGCTTCGATTTCTGCTAGTCAACCAACCCCAGTGGTGTCACAACCGCCTGCTCCACAGTTCGTTCAAGCCCAAGAGAAGAAGGCGGAAGAGCCTCTTCGCCATTCGGGTCTACATTTGAGCGAATCTCCTCGTATTCCAACAATTGAAATCGAGGGTGGACGAGGCAGCAGTTCGGAATACCTGATTGATGTAACACCAATCCGGAATACAATCGCTACAAGAATGCGCCAAAGTGTCTCGGAGATTCCGCATGCTTGGACAATGATTGAGGTAGATGTGACTAATCTGGTCGCACTGCGCAATAAACATAAGGATGAGTTCAAGCGTAAGGAAGGTATCAATCTAACCTATCTGGCTTTCATGATGAAGGCTGTTGTGAGTGCGATTAAGGATTATCCGATTATGAACTCTGTCTGGGCTGTAGACAAAATTATTGTCAAACGTGATATCAATATCTCGTTAGCGGTAGGTACTGAAGATTCGGTTATCACTCCTGTAATTAAGAAGGCTGATCAGAAAAACGTTGCCGGGCTGGCACGTGAGATTGATGAATTGGCACAAAAAACCCGCGAAGGCAAACTGAGTCTGGAAGATTTGCAGGGAGGGACTTTCACTGTAAATAATACCGGCTCATTTGGCTCCATTCTTTCTTATCCAATCATTAACTATCCACAGGCAGCGATTTTAACGTTTGAATCGATTGTAAAAAGACCTGTGGTCATTAACGATATGATAGGTGTAAGATCAATGGCTAATATTTGTCTGTCGCTGGATCATCGGATTCTGGACGGAGTGATTTGCGGTCGTTTCTTGCAACGCGTCAAGGATAACATTGAAGGATATACCCCAGATACGAAACTTTACTAAAAAATAATAACGAGCCAAACTGTGCAGGCATGAGACTGAAAAAGGGGACCTGACGGTATGAATAATTCGGATATTCGTAAGCTGCAGATTTCATATGACCCTATTATGGAGTATGGGGAGGCTTGGGATCTGCAAAAGGAAAGTGTGCACGCCATTGATGCTGGTGAGCAGCCTGAACGATTGATTCTTTTGCAGCATCCGCCTACCTATACTATTGGTTCACAGAATCATCCCGAACATCTTCTTCTAGATGAAGAGCAGCTCAAAGAAAAAGGAATTGCGCTGTTTGAAATCGACCGGGGAGGAGATATTACATATCACGGACCGGGTCAGCTTGTAGGTTATCCGATCCTTATGCTCGGTGAAGAAGGTAAGGTAGATTTACGCGGGTACTTGCGCAGTCTGGAAGCAGTGATTATTGATTATTTGGCATCCTACGGAATTGTAGGGGAACGGAAGCCGGAGTATACAGGGGTATGGGTTGGCGACGAGAAGATCTGTGCCATTGGTGTCAAGTTTAACAAAAGCAAATTCCGAAGAGGGTTTGTTACTAGCCATGGTTTTGCTTTTAACATTTCCGAAGGAATATCTGGATACGGCTTTCAAGGAATTATTCCATGTGGTATCACTGAATTTGGAGTAACTTCCTTAGAAGAGTGTGCAGGTCGTCGTTTTGAACTTCAAGATGTGGCCAAAGAATTGGTCCCGTACTTTCTAAGACACTTTCCTTACGAAGAGCAGGATGAGTTCTTTGACACTATGGCTTAAGGTTAATTAACGAACTAACAGGCAAGCCAAATAGCGGCAAGGGAATCCTTAGCCGCTATTATCAATGTTCCTTGTGTAGATATTAACCTGCAAGGAAAGGCTCGATAACCATAAAGAGCGTAGAGGCAATCATGGCGAACAACATGACGTAGATGAAGATTTTGAACCACTTATTACGTTGCATGAGTAACTCCTTTAGATTTAGTTTAAGTTAATAGCATAAAGATGGTCTTTCTGTACAACCATTGTAACGTATTCACGAAAGAGAGGGAAGTCCAGTGATTTCACAAGACAGATTGATTCAAGAATTTATGGAGCTTGTCCAAGTTGATAGTGAAACAAGAAATGAACGGCAGATTGCCGATGTGCTCAAGAGCAAATTTAACGCTCTTGGCTTAGAAGTTACCGAAGATGATTCCCAGGAAAGAACTGGACATGGAGCGGGTAATCTGTTCATTACCTGGCCGGCTGAGAACGGTGGAACTGCACCAAAGCTTCTGTTCACTTGCCACATGGATACAGTTGTTCCTGGACAAAATATCAAGCCTACGCTCGGCGCAGATGGATGGATTACAAGTGACGGGACTACGATCCTTGGAGCAGATGACAAAGCTGGACTAGCTGCACTATTCGAAGCAATCAGAGTGATTCAAGAGCAAAAATTACCACATGGTCAGATTCAGTTCGTAATTACTGCGGGTGAAGAATCTGGATTGCTAGGTGCACGTTCGATGGATCCGAGTAATTTGGATGCAGACTTCGGTTTCGCACTCGATTCCAATGGTGAAGTCGGTGCGATTGCAGTTGCAGCACCTACACAAGCAAAGATTACGATGCAAATCTTCGGAAAATCAGCTCATGCAGGTGTTAATCCAGAAGACGGCATCAGTGCGATTCAAGTAGCCAGCAAAGCGATTGCTGCCATGAAGCTTGGTCGGATCGACAACGAAACGACTGCGAATATCGGTAAATTCGCTGGCGGCGGACCTACGAATGTGGTGTGCGATCACGTTCAATTGGACGCAGAAGCACGTAGTATCGTGCAGGAAAAAGTTGGCGATCAAATCGCTTCGATGCGTGAGGCACTGGAGACCACTGTCCGCGAATACGGTGCAGAATGCGAATTCCGCAGTGAAATTATTTATCCAGCGTTCAGCTTTAATGAAAATGATCCAGTGGTACAGCTTGCACAGCGGGCTATCACTTCTATGGGTCTTACGCCGCGTCTGTTCCACTCTGGTGGAGGAAGTGACGCTAACGTATTCAATGGCTTAGATGTTCCGACCATTAATCTCGCAGTAGGATACGAGCATATCCATACCACTAAGGAACGGATTAAAGCCGAAGATATCGTTAAAGTGGCTGAGCTTGTAGTGAATATTGTTAAAGAAAGTGTGAAGGGCTAACCTTCTTATAAAATAACAGAGCAGCGATCCTACCGTAACGGTGGATTGCTGCTCTGTATTTTTTTATGGGGAGTTTAATGCAGCCAGATTTAGGGGGATCCAAAAAAGTTATTTGAGGCTAAAGGACCCAGATGACGCTATAAGCAAATTTATCGCCTTTTGGGACACCTCTATATTCGGATGCACATGTATGATTAAATCTTAAAGGAGAGAGTGAATTTAACCTGCTTTGGTTGGAATGATCTTGGATTGATCCTTTAGGGAGAGAATGTATGAGAGAGGCATATCGGGCCCATACCGCTCTATCCACCTAGCTAAAATGGCCTTGATTTCCTCCGGTTTACCTACCATTGTAACTGCGGATGAGCTTGTACGGCTGAAGATTTCGTTCATCTGAAATTCCTTCTTTCCCTTTAAGTTTGCTATAATACACCGTATGCACAATAGAGAAAAAGGAGACCAGAAACTTTATGGGAGAACAACATTTGCACAGCAAACCCGAGCTTGATGAAGTGACATTGTCTACACAGCCTGTTTTTGATGGGAAGATTATATCTTTACAGGTGGACACAGTGAGACTGCCTGATGGAAATACTGCGACACGTGAAGTTGTGAAGCATCCCGGCGCCGTAGCGGTGCTTGCTTTAAACAACAACAAAATGCTTGTTGTAGAGCAATACCGTCAGCCCATGCAACGCACTGAAGTAGAAATTCCGGCTGGGAAGCTGGATAAAGGTGAAGATCCATTAGTTGCGGCTGGTCGTGAACTTCAAGAAGAGACTGGATTTCACAGTGGAGATCTGAAATTGCTTAAATCCTTCTATACTTCTCCCGGCTTCGCCGATGAGATTATTCATTTGTATGTGACTACTAATGCAAAGCCAGGGGATATGTCCCTGGACGAGGACGAATTTCTAGAAGTTTCGGAGCTTACCCTGGAGGAAGCGTATCAATATATGGCTGACGGGCGCATCGCGGACGCGAAGACGATGATGGCAGTGTATGCTTGGCATCTATACACGCTGACAGGCCAATGGAATTAACAACTGAATTGAAAAGTTTCTATTGCGATCTGCATGTTCATATTGGACGAACGTCGGAAGGACAAGCGGTCAAAATCAGCGGTAGCCGCGAGCTTACCTTTGCGGGCATTGCCAAAGAGGCTGCAGAGCGCAAGGGACTAGAAATGATCGGTATTATTGATAGTCATTCACCAGGCGTTCTACGTGATATTCAGCGTTCCTTGGAATCTGGAGAGATGACGTTAGCTGAAGGTGGAGGGATTGCTTACCGAGGGAATACGATCATTCTGGGAACAGAGATTGAAATCCGCGAGCCTGGGCGAAAAGAGTGCCATGTGCTCGCCTACATGCCGGACGTGGAGCGCATGACCGATTTTAGTGCGTGGATGAGCCGCTATATGCGGAATGTGAATCTAAGTTCCCAGCGCCTGTATGCTCCGGCTAGGGAGCTTCAGGATGAGATTTATGGGCGGGGAGGCATTCTTATCCCTGCACATATATTCACGCCTCACAAGGGCTTGTACGGCTGTGCAGCGGAGCGTATGGCAGACATCTTTGATCTGGATCGCATAGCAGCAGTTGAGCTAGGGCTGAGTGCAGATTCGGAAATGGCGGGTTATCTTTCTGAGCTGGATGACTTCACATTCCTAACGAACTCTGATGCGCATTCACTGGGCAAACTAGGTCGCGAGTATAATGTAATGGCGTTGGCACGACCTTCTTTTGCTGAACTACGACTCGCACTAGAACGTAAGGAAGGGCGGAATGTAACTGCCAATTTCGGACTTAACCCCCGGCTGGGTAAATACCACCGAACCTACTGCGGAGGTTGTGGCAGTATTATTGACGAAGCTTATGTCACATCGGAACGCTGCCAGTATTGTGGCAGTCTTAAATTGGTGAGAGGTGTATTCGACCGGATCCTAGATATCGCAGACCGCAAGACGCCTCTAGTACCCGCAAACCGTCCGCCTTATCACTATCAGGTTCCACTTGAATTTATTCCAGGCCTCGGGAAGGCTAAGATGAACGCGTTACTGCAAGCTTTTGGCACGGAGATGAACATTTTACATGGTTGTGGTGAAGCGGAAATTGCTAGCGTAGTAGGAGTGGATTTGGCGGCTATGATCGTTCGGGCCCGCTCAGGCATATTGGAATTATCAGCAGGCGGTGGGGGAACATACGGTAAAGTCGTACAACCTGGAAAGTAGAGTTATTGTCCTAAGGACAAGTCATATCGCGGGATGTTTTCTCATATGGTGTAACATGTAACCGGAAAGGGGAACGTCTCGATGCGTAATTTAAGGCTGATGATGAAGGAACAGACGCCTCTGTATATTTTTGTCGGCGTATTATTTCTGGTAGGTGTTGTATTTGGAGCTCTTATCGTTAGTGCGCTTACGATGGATCAGCAACAGGAGCTGGGGGATTATCTAGGAAATTTCTTTGTAACGGTTGATCAGCAGGGTCTACCCGCAGCACCTGATTCGTACTGGAGTATAGCGGCCTTAAATCTGAAATGGATTGGGCTGATCTGGATCCTTGGATTATCAGTCATCGGGCTGCCGGGAATCTTGATTCTTGATTTTCTTAAAGGGGTATTGATCGGCTTTACGGTCGGTTGTCTAGTAAGTCAATATTCATGGCATGGAATGCTGTTCGCATTAGTCTCCGTGGCTCCGCACAATCTGGTACTGATTCCTGTGTTGTTAGTAAGTAGTGCAGCGGCGATCGCCTTTTCCTTACAGATGATTCGTAGCCGAGTGCTAGGACAACGTCGGACGCCAGTGACTCGACCTTTTACTATGTACACCATATTGTCACTTGTAATGGCACTGTTGATTCTGGGAATTTCTAGTTTTGAGACCTATGTTACGCCGATCATGATGCGCTGGGTTACGCCTTCACTTGTACAAGCAGTGACTACCTTGGGCTTGCAGTAAAAGCGTTTGACTTCTCAAAGCGACACCCCCTATAATGGAAGAAGTGGTTTGAAGACCGGTGAGGTTATTTTCCAAGGGGGAGGGAGACAATGGAAGCTCGGATAGACAAAATTAAGCAACAGTTACAATCCCAAGGATACAAGCTTACACCCCAACGGGAAGCGACCTTAAGAGTGCTGCTGGAGAATGAGGAAGATCATCTTAGCGCAGAAGATGTTTTTATGCTCGTGAAAGAGAAAGCTCCCGAGATCGGTCTTGCGACTGTATATCGTACCCTGGAACTTCTTAGCGAGCTTCACGTCGTAGAAAAGATTAACTTCGGTGACGGTGTCGCCCGTTATGATCTGCGAACAGATACTGCGAAGCACCATCATCATCATTTAATTTGTGTGCAATGCGGTAGTATGGATGAGATTCGCGAGGATTGGTTAGGTCCGCTAGAAGAGCGACTGGAGAAAGAATTTAATTTCACAGTGCTTGATCATAGACTTGATTTTCATGGGATATGCTATCGGTGTAGCGATAAGAATAATTCAAACGGAAATCCGTCCTAAGTCATCTTATAATGAAATTCACTTCATAAGCTCTCCCCGGTTTTTTTGCCGGAGAGAGCTTTTTAAATGATTGGTCTATTGGAGATATACATATCAGTCCGTTTTGGTGCATAAGGTGAAGGACGAGCAGATCTTAACTGTATGTTAGAGGGAGGCGTCCATATGATCGTTTCTGTGCCCAAAACAGTTCGAAAGCTGTATTTTATGATCATGTTTGTGGCTCTAAGCTATTTGCTCTACAGTGCTATGAGCTGGCTTGGTGAATGGATCAGTCCGATAGAGAATTATGGAATTCCTGAAGGCTCCGCTGTTCGGGCTTTTGATCATGCCGATCGTGGTGATGATGGTCTGGATACAAGACAGCGTTTGCGCTTCTATTACTGGTATGGAGAATGAAAGCTTCGCAGGAAGCAGGAACAAGCGAGAAGAATGTCGAAGAAAACAAGGTGGATTCATGCAGCGTATACTAAATGTACACATCTGCAGAACCCTCATGCTGAATGTGCTGCAGGAAGTCACTATGAGTAGCTGCGCCAGGACAGGAGCGTGAAATAATGAAGTCACACTTGCAGCCGTTTTTACATTATTTGTCCGGAGATAAAGGCTTGTCCCCGAATACACTGGAATCTTACGGTAGGGATGTATCGCAGTTTCTGGAGTTCGCTGAAGAGCGGGGGGCTAGTCAGCCTGATGAGATCCGAAGATCGCATGTGATATTATATCTTGGCTCATTACGCGGAGCTGGTCGAGCAACAGCAACGTTGAACAGGAGCGCAGTGTCCCTCCGTGCTTTTTTTCATTATTTACTGAAGGAACGTTTGATTGAGCAGGATCCAACACTGGACATGGAGACCATGAAGCCTGATAAGAAACCTCCTATGGTGCTTACCATTTCGGAAATAGAGCAGTTATTGGCTGCGCCGGATGTAAGTACGCCACAAGGGATGCGCGATAAGGCTATGCTGGAATTACTCTATGCAACAGGCATTAAGGTCTCTGAATTAATCTCACTTAACGTGGATGATGTGCACACGGATATGAAATTTGCGCGTTGTACAGGAACTTCTGGCAAGGAGCGGGTAGTTCCCATTGGAACCCTTGCAGCTGAGAGTGTAGCGGCTTACACTTCACTTATGCGGGACAAGCTGCTTCGTGATCACCAGGAGGAAACAGCCATGTTCCTGAATAGTCTAGGGGGAAGATTAACCCGGCAAGGCTTTTGGAAAATCATAAAAAAATATGCACGGGAAGCAAACATTGAGCAGGATATTACCCCGCATACACTTAGGCATTCCTTCGCAGCCCATTTACTGGAAGGCGGAGCAGATTTGCGTTCCGTACAACAAATGCTGGGTCATGCCGATATTTCGACGACTCAGATTTATAACGGTATAGCCCGTAAGAATATGAAGGAAGTATATGAGAGCCACCATCCTAGAGCTCGATAATTCTGCTTTAAAGATGCTTTTTGTGAGTAAGATGGTTATGATGGAATCATACTGAAAGGATAGACTGGGGAATGATCCGCAGGTTATCTTTTAGCAGAAACGGATACCTGATAAGCGGTACAATGTATCGCTGACTTCGGAAGCGTATGTCTTCTGGAAGACGGTACAGCCGTTTCTTCTTGTTGGTACGAAAGAATATCTATATTAAAAAAGGAGTGAAGACAACTATGTCCTCATTTAAACGAATTGGTTTTATTGTTCTAGATAGTGTTGGTATCGGTGAAGCGCCAGATGCTGCGAATTTCGGTGATGCTGGGTCGCACACGCTTGGTCATATATTGGATCGTGTTCCTGGTTTGAAGCTTCCTAATCTCCAGAAGCTCGGGTTAGCTAATATTGCTTCGCTGCCACCGCTAGAGCCTGTAGCTTCACCAACAGGGTACTACGGCAAAATGCAGGAAGTATCTGTAGGCAAGGATACGATGACCGGACACTGGGAGCTAATGGGGCTGAAGATTGAGGTTCCTTTCAATACGTATCCTGACGGTTTTCCAGCAGAATTGATTGAGAAGTTCGAAGCGGCAACTGGTCGTAAGGTAATCGGGAATAAACCGGCTTCCGGTACGGAGATTCTTGTTGAATACGGCGAAGAACAAATGAAAACCGGTGCTTGGATTGTCTATACCTCTGCGGACAGCGTATTCCAGCTTGCTGCACATGAAGATATCATTCCACTCGAAGAGCTGTACAGCGCTTGTAAAATAGCCCGTGAGCTGACGATGGCTCCAGAATTCTCGGTTGGTCGCGTGATTGCTCGTCCATATGTTGGCGAACCAGGGAAATTCGTTCGGACGCCAAACCGGCATGACTATGCTGTGAAGCCGCCAGAACCAACGGTAATGAACGCGCTGACTGATATCGGTAAGGATGTTATCGCGGTTGGTAAGATTAACGATATCTTTACAGGAGAAGGAGTTACGGCTTCTTATCCAACGAAGAGCAATGAGCATGGAATCGAAGTTACTATTGAGCAGCTTCGTCAACCGTTTGAAGGTTTCCTGTTTACGAATCTGGTGGATTTTGATTCTTTGTATGGACATCGTCGTGACCCAGAAGGATACGGTCGTGCACTGGAAGTGTTCGATCAGGCCCTGCCTGAAATTCTATCTACGCTCGGTGAAGATGATCTATTGATTATTTCTGCAGACCATGGTAACGATCCGATCCATAGTGGAACTGACCATACCCGTGAATATGTACCGCTCTTAATTTATAGCCCGCGGTTTAAACATCCAGAAAGTTTGGGCATTCGTGAAACCTTCTCTGATGTAGCTGCAACCATTGCTGATAACTTTGGTGCGAAGGCGCCGCAGTATGGGACAAGCTTTTTAGCGAAACTGCAATAAAAGGGTTGTGGGTTGCTCCACAACATCAATGAAGGAGGATCATCCATGAGCGCATTAACTCAAAAAGAAATTCAAGAAGCAGCCATTTATATAAAAGACAAATGTCCGGTGGCTCCGGAAATTGGATTGATCCTTGGTTCAGGCCTCGGTGTGCTTGCAGACCTTATTACTGATGGAGTAAGCATTCCATATGATGAGATTCCTCACTTTCCTGTGTCTACTGTAGAAGGACATGAGGGCGAGCTATTAATTGGTATGATCGAAGGCCGCCGAGTCGTGATGATGAAGGGCCGCTTTCATATGTATGAGGGTTATGGACCGGAGGTAACGGCATTCCCTGTACGGGTTATGAAAGAGCTTGGTATAGCGAGTTTACTAGTAACGAATGCAGCTGGTGGAGTGAACACAGATTTCACGCCGGGTGATCTTATGCTTCTTACGGATCATCTTAATATGACTGGGCGGAATCCTTTAATAGGACCTAATGATCCTGCACTTGGTGTGCGCTTCCCAGATATGTCGACCGCCTACAGTCGCCGCCTGATCCAGGTAGCCAAGGAAACGGCAGCTCAGCAGAATTTCGAGTTCAAAGAAGGCGTATATGCAGGTCTATTGGGACCTTGCTACGAAACGCCTGCTGAAATCGTAATGCTTCGTACGCTAGGTGCCGATGCTGTGGGCATGTCTACTGTATCGGAGACCATTGTTGCTCGTCATGCAGGTATTGAGGTTTTGGGCATCTCCTGTATTACTAACATGGCCGCGGGAATCCTGGATCAACCTCTCAATCATGAAGAGGTGATGGAAACTGCAGAACGTGTGCGTGAACGTTTCTTGAAACTGGTCTTAGGCTTTATTCCGAAAATGTAATTTCGGGCACTGCATTTTGAATTACTGGGAGGTCATAATTATGACACAAGTGATTAAATTTAAGCCATTGACGCATGAACAGGTAGTTAATTTAACTAAACCAAAATATATCGGATTTGCTCGCGCAAATGTCCGTGAAATGCAGGTGTAAAATGAGAGCTGTCGACATTATTCAGAAAAAAAGAGACGGTGGAGAGCTGAGCCGTGAGGAAATATCCTTTCTAATTCAAGGCTATAGTAAAGGTGAAGTTCCTGATTATCAACTTTCCGCTTGGGCCATGGCGGTTTATTTTCAAGGCATGAACGCACGGGAGACCGGTGATCTAACGATGGAAATGGCGATGTCCGGTGATCAAGTGGATCTGAGCCCAATCGCAGGCATTAAGGTTGATAAGCACTCCACAGGTGGAGTGGGAGATAAAACCACCGTGGTGCTTGCACCGTTGGTAGCCTCTGCTGGAGTACCGGTAGCGAAGATGTCCGGCCGCGGACTTGGGCATACAGGAGGTACACTTGATAAGCTGGAGTCGATCACTGGCTTTTCTATAGAGATGGATCGCGAGCGTTTCTTTGATCAAGTAGGGGAGATCGGAGCTGCCGTGATCGGCCAGTCGGGCAACATTACACCCGCTGACAAAAAGCTGTATGCCCTTCGGGATGTAACAGCAACTGTTGAATCCATCCCTCTTATTGCAAGCTCAGTGATGAGCAAGAAGATTGCAGCGGGTGCAGACGCCATTGTACTGGATGTCAAAACCGGCAGCGGTGCTTTTATGAAGACGCTTGACGATTCTATTGCGCTTGCCCAGGCTATGGTGGATATCGGCACCCATTTGGGTCGTAATACCGTTGCGATCATCAGTGATATGGATCAGCCACTGGGTTACGGGATCGGAAATGCGCTGGAAATTAAGGAAGGAATCGAGACCTTGAAGGGTCACGGTCCTAAAGATTTGCAGGAAGTCTGCCTTATTCTGGGCAGCCAGATGCTTGTTCTTGGCGGTAAAGCCAAGGATGAAGCGGAGGCTCGTTCGATTCTGATGACACATATTGAAGATGGCACAGCGCTGGAGAAATTCAAACAGATCGTGAGTGCGCAAGGCGGAGATGTTTCGCAAATCGATGATCCGGAGAAACTCCCTGCTGCTAAACGATTCATTGAAGTGAAAGCGAAGACTAAGGGTTTCATTGAGGGGATTCAAGCAGAAGAAATCGGTATTGCTGCTATGCTGCTTGGTGCAGGACGTGAAACCAAGGAATCTGTAATAGATTTGGCTGTAGGTATTCAACTCTCTAAAAAAGTTGGAGATGCTGTAGAGATTGGGGATACACTTGCAGTATTGCATATCAATGATGCCAGTGATAAGAAAGTGGAGGAAGCTGAGGGCAAGGTGTTAGAAGCTTACCGTATTACTTCTGAATCGGTTCCACCATTGCCATTGGTGTTCGCGCTTGTTACGAAGGATGGAGTAACACGGTACTAGCCAAGGAAATGTAATTATTGTCATGACAAAGACCTGAAATAGACAGTAAAACAGCGAGCCTCGTTAATAGGAGGCTCGCTGTTTTACGTTTTTGACGGAGCAGCTACAAATGCTTATCGATAAGATTGAAAATCTGAGAAGCCCCGCTGCTTGTATTACATAATACGACCACAGTCTCTCCACTAGCCGGATAGATAGCCGATCGGAAGGAAACACCGGGATCGTAGCCCATAATGTGAAACTTGAACACTTTTTCTTCTCGGAGGGTGATCCATACACCATAACCATAATAGCCTTCACCATCCACATGTATGTGGGGAGTAAGCAACAATGAAGTGAGTACTGGACTCAAAAGGGTATGGTTCATTAGCCCATTCCAGAATAACTGCATGTCAGGAGCGGTTACGAAAGCTCCACCGTCAGCGCCTCCTTTTACCGGGATTGAATAGATGTTGCTTCTCCAGCTACCGTTCTCTTCTTCTATGTATCCTAGTGCACAGTTGGCTGGTAAGGCATCTAACGTAAAGTAACCGGATTGCTCCATTCCGCAAGGCTTAAAGATGTGAAGCTCCACATAATCGGAAAAGGACATTCCACTCAATTCCTCCACCAGAAGACCTAGCACGATATATCCGGCATTGTTGTAGTGGAAACGTTCACCAGGGGTCCACATCATGGGGAGGTTTCTAAACATCGGTATAAAATCTTCCAGTTGCCGTAAAGTGTACATAGGTTGTGTCTTCCACAGTTCTTCGAAGTCATCCATGATTGTTTCATCAAAATAATCTGGAATCCCAGAGCTATGCGTAAGTAACTGATGTATGGTGATTTCAGAACTAAAGAGAGGGAACTCTACCTTCTTCAGATAGTCTGATAATCTGCTTTCGAAAGAAATCAATCCCCTTTCGACGAGTTGACAGACGGCAATTGCTGTGAATATTTTACACCCGGAAGCGATCCCGAACCGAGTATGAATATTGTTTTCGCGCTTATCCGACTTATTGGCATAACCGTGACAGCTGCTGGCGATTTCTTTATCATATTGTTTTGCTAGTACTACGCCTGAGAAATCGTTCTGTTTTGCTTCTGTCTCAATATAAGTTTCTAGTGGGTTCATTCGTATATTCACTCCTCTGTAAGACAGTATAGGTTCTTAGTTAGCATTCGTTGAAAGTCTACGATTTACCTTTAAAAGTCCTAAAATGAGAGCTAAAAAAATGGAAATACTTTAAATTTGAAATATTTTTTAATCTCCCCTATAATAAAAATGCTCTGCAACTGCTGCTGGGCTTTTTTTAATTGATGACATCCTTACTTCTTGAGATAAATAATTGTGGTTATTTCCTTAAAAATGGAATAATTTTCACCCTTTCTGACGAAACTGGAACACAGTACCTGTGATATGAAGGTTAACGTTCAGGAGGGGAACCATTGTGAGAAAAATGCGTTTTGCTGTGCTTGTGCTCTGTATCGCTGTATCGGTTCTAGGACCTATGTCAGGCGCTTATGCAGAAGAAAAAAACAAGGACTCTGGCAGTAATGCTGCCGCTGTAGACCTCGCACCGGGAGCGCGTTCTGCTATTTTGATGGACGCTGGTACCGGAACCGTTATTTATGAGAAGAACAGCCATGATAAGCTGCCTCCCGCAAGTATTACGAAGATTATGACAATGTTACTAACGGTGGAAGCGCTGGATGAAGGAAGGCTGCAGCTGACTGATAAGGTGCGAACAAGTGAATATGCGGCTTCTATGGGCGGATCGCAGATTTTTCTGGAGCCTGGTGAAGAAATGTCGGTAGACGATATGCTTAAAGGTATCGCTATGGCTTCTGGTAATGATGCTTCTGTGGCGATGGCGGAGAAAATAGCTGGTTCAGAGAGTGCTTTTGTCGATCTGATGAATAAACGTGCAGAGGAATTGGGTCTAAAAGATACCCATTTTGCCAACTGCAACGGTCTTCCAGCCGCCAATCACTATTCCTCAGCTTACGATATTGCGGTCATCAGTCGTGAGCTTTTGAAGCATGATCAAATTATCAAATATACCGGTTCCTATCAGGATTATTTACGTAAGGATTCAACCAAACCGTTCTGGTTGGTGAACACGAACAAGCTAGTGCGTTTCTACACTGGTGCTGATGGTTTGAAGACTGGTTATACTGCTGAGGCAAAATTCTGTCTGTCCGCTACAGCAGCAAGAGATGGCCTACGTGCTGTCGCTGTTGTGCTAGGCGAGCCGAACACAAAGACACGCAATAGTGAAGTGTCAGGCATGTTCGATTACCTGTTTTCGCAATATAAAGTACACACGATCCACAAAGAAGGGGATGCCATCGGCACCCTAAAGATTGAAAAGGGCGTAAAATCTGAGTTGCCGATAACAGCCAAAGAGACGTACAGTGTTCTTTTGAAAAAAGGTGTGACTCAAGAAGGCATTCGCCACGAACTAGTATTGCCGGAAAGCGTGAAGGCTCCAGTAGCTGAAGGTCAATCTGTGGGCAAGCTAGTGGTCTACCAAGGAACCCAAGTGATTAAGGAGTATGAATTAAAAGCAGGGGAAGCTGTGCCGAAAGCAGGCTGGTGGAAGCTCTTTAAGCGCACAACAGGCTCGATGTTCGGCGTAGATTAAAAACAGTTTTTTTGTAGATTACCCCCATGTACTCTGTAGATTCATAGGGGTTTTCTTCTAGTTTTGTCGTGAGGCAGGATTCCTGATTTGCCGCGTAGAAAACCTTGTCCTTGAAGGGAATAGGTACTGTCTTTCAAGGTCAGTTTTCAAAGCAACGAAGAGGAGAGTGGCAAGCATGAATTCTCATGTGGAGATGGAGCATCACAGGGGTGTGTTGATTGTCCGTTTATCAGGGGAGTTGGATCATCACGCAGCCGATTTTGTAAGAATGGATATGGATGAAGCGATTATGCGTGGTCAGGTATCGCATTTGGTTCTTAGTCTTAAGCATCTGCAGTTTATGGACAGTTCAGGCCTAGGCGTGATTCTGGGAAGGTATAAACTGATCCACAGTAAAGGTGGAAAAATGGTTGTGTGTGACGCAACGGCACCTGTGAAGCGGCTGCTGGAAATGTCAGGCCTGTTCAAAATCATGCCCCTATATGACGACGAGAGTACTGCACTCTCGGATTTGGAGGTTGCGTTATGACAAATAGTAAGGCTGGTAACTTCATGAACGTGCAGTTCGCTGCACGCTCGGAGAACGAATCGTTCGCACGTGTAGTCGTAGCGGCGTTCGTTTCCCGGCTTGATCCTACGATGGACGAGCTGAATGATCTGAAGACAGTCGTGTCGGAAGCGGTCACCAACTGTATTATTCATGGGTATGATAGTGATCCGGAAGGTATTGTGACCATTTCGGCATCGCTGGACAACGAAACGGTACATCTAACCATTGAGGATCAAGGACGGGGCATTGAGGATTTGGAGCTGGCGCAACAGCCGCTGTATACCTCTAAGCCAGAGCTGGAGCGGTCGGGCATGGGCTTTACTATTATGGAGAATTTTATGGATGAATTTGAAGTCACTAGTGAACCGGGACACGGTACTTCTATCTCAATGAAGAAAACCATCGTCTCGAAAAAAGCTTTATACAATTAGGGGTTGGAGCCATGGATGCAGAGTCAAAAAAAGCTCCGCCGACCTATTTGGACGATGCGGAGGTCAAACGTCTTATCGCGCTCAGTCAGGCCGGAGATAGTCTTGCCCGCGACACGCTTGTAAGCTGTAATATCCGACTGGTCTGGTCGGTAGTACAGCGGTTTATGAACCGCGGGTATGAGCCTGACGATTTGTTCCAGATCGGTTGCATTGGACTCCTGAAGTCCGTTGATAAATTTGACCTCAGCTATGAGGTCAAGTTCTCCACTTATGCGGTGCCGATGATTATCGGTGAGATTCAGCGTTTCCTTCGTGACGATGGCACCTTGAAGGTCAGTCGTTCCCTTAAGGAAATGGCTAATAAAGTTCGTAAGATGAAGGACGAAATGTCTAAAACGCTTGATCGTCTGCCTACGATTGGTGAAGTTGCGGAAGCGCTAGGGGTTACACCCGAAGAAGTGGTATTCGCTCAAGAAGCCAATAAACCACCGACCTCTATCCATGAGACGGTGTTTGAGAATGATGGAGATCCGATCACGCTGATTGATCAAATCGCTGACGAATCACAGGAGCGTTGGTTCGATAAGCTGGCATTAAATGAAGCTATCGGAGGCCTCAGTGAACGTGAACGTCTGATTGTCTATCTTCGCTACTATCGTGATCAAACGCAGTCGGAGGTCGCCAGTCGTCTAGGGATCTCTCAAGTGCAGGTATCCCGGCTGGAGAAGAAAATATTGCAGAATATCCGTGAGCAGATTGCTCAGTAGGATAAAGTTATTCATGTAATGACGCTTGTAAAATAGCGAATTAGAACAAAAAGCCGCCCCGAAAAGGGGGGGCTTTTTATGTGGAGGTGATCTTAATATGCATTCACTCGGTGACGAGAATGTGATCACATGGTCTATGGATATGGAAGAAAATCTGCTGACGATGTCGAGAATTTTAGAGGAATGGGCTGGTTGCACAAGTAAGACTAAACCGCACAGCCCTAGTTTTTTACGGGAACTTGTAAATGTAGTGGATCGTGATCGATATGATGCCTACATGGAAAGATTAAATGCTGGTCATATCAGTAGTCTTGAGTATCGGATGCAATTACCTACTGCAGGACTGAAGTGGGTTCAAAATATCGGCACGCCTATCCTAAATAAGGAGAACAAGATCTGCCGAATAGATGGAATTATGCTGGACATTACTGAACAAAAAACGGCACAGATTCAATTAGAGAGCACATTTTCTTTGTATCAACAGATGTTCTCTAATCTAGATGTGGCGGTTTGGTCTTACGATTACGTATCTAAGAAAGTGTTATTTATATCGGATGCCATTCTCAATATCACCGGTTATTCCGTTGAGCAGGCGAAAGAGGATGATTTTTGGCTTCGTATTGCTTATAAGGAAGAAAATCCCTTGATTCAAGAGATCATATCATCAGTTGGTCAAGGGATTCCACAACTTAGTGAATATCGAATTATCCACGCAAGTGGTGAGCCTCGATGGTTACAGGTCAGAATCATACCCAGTCTAGATGAATCCCAAGCGGTAGTTCGGCTTGATGGGATCTTGGCAGATATTACTGAAAGAAAGTTAATGAAGGAGGCTTTACTCAAAAGTGAACAGCGCTATAAATCCTTATTTGACTATAACTCAGACGTCGTATGTGAGGTGAATCTACAAGGTAATATTTTGGCAATCAATTCTGCGGCACAGCAAATTACTGGAGAAGCTTTAAGTATGGTCGGAGAGAACTTGTCCATCATGAATCTATTTGGAGTAGAAAATATAACAAGGATGTCGGATTATTTCGGAAGAACAGTACGGGGATCTGCTCAGCATTATGTTGTTGCCTCTTCGCGTAAGGATGGATCAGTGAGCCACTGGACTATGAAAAACATCCCAATTTATGTGAATAGTCGTATTGTGGGTGCTTTTGTTGTCGCTAAAGATATAACATCAACAGTAGAAGTAGAACAAAAGCTGGCACAGCGAGAAGCAGAGTACAGACTAATTATTAATAACATGAAGGATATGATGGGGGTTCTGGATCAGAAAGGAAATTTCATTGTAGCCTCCCCCTCCTGTGAGACCCTAATCGGTATTCCTGTAGGTTTAATCAAGGACACTACCATCTTAGAGTATATCGATCCAGATGAGCAAGAAAGCTTGCGTGAACAAATAACAAATATTTTTCGGACAAAAGCAAGTAAGATGTTTTACAATCGTTTTATTCACACAAAAGGTTATATCTTAAATTTAGAATGTCTTGCTACTCCCGTTCTAGGTGAGGATGGAGAAGTAATGAGTATCGTAATTGTAGCAAGAGACATTACCAAGAGAGTCCAAATGGAACAAGAATTAAGGGAAAGCGAGGAATTCAATCAGCAGCTGATCAAGATGTCGCCTGAAGCGGTCGTTCTGCATAGCGATTATAAGTTTGTTTATGTAAATTTCTCTTGTCTTGGATTATTTGGAGTTAGCGATGAGAGTCAATTGATCGGTAAAAATATTTTCAATTGGGCGCATCCGGAGTATCTGCCGCTGGCGAAAGAACGCATGCGTGAGATCTATAAAGAACCCTATAAGATCTTAGTTCCTATTGAACAAAAGGTCGTACGTTCAGATGGGACGATTATCGATGTAGAGGTAACAGCTAGCTCCATTTTGTACAAAGGAAAAGTCGCATGTATCTCTATATTTAGGGATATTAGTGATCGAAAAAAAGCAGATGAGGATAGACAACATACAGAGCAGATTATTCGAGAGAGTGAGGAACGGTATTTTCGCCTGCAAACGAGTCTCGATCAGTTCTCCCAAGATCTTTTTGGTGTGATGAAGATTAGTCATATGGAACAGCGGTTACTTAGAGAAGTCAGAGAAACTCTGCAGATAACAAATATAAAATTTATCGCAGTTGAATCTAACCATGATAAATTATGTGAAATTATCGAGACGGAGCAAGGGTATTCACTCAAGATCGGGGAGTCCCGAGGAAAGAGCTACTTGCTATCGATTAACGAGAAGACGCTTTTACTAGAAATCAGTTCTATTCGTGTGTGGCTGGAGACGATTACCCGGTATGTCAGTGTTCTCTTTGATCATTTTTTGCTTATCGAAGATTTAACGAAGGATCTTGAGCTAGCGGCTTCTAAGCAAGTGGCGCCTACATGGCTTCTTCGCTTTATGTTTAATTTATCAGAGAATGAGCGAAAACGGCTTGCTCAGGATTTACATGACTCAGCGCTCCAAGAACAGATTATCTGGTATCGTAAGCTGGATTTTCTCTTAGGTGAAAGGTCCATTAATGGGGAACTTAGAGAACAACTAGAACAGATCTCAGAAGGTTTACTTGATGTTATTTATCAACTGCGGATTATTTGTAACGAGCTCCGACCTCCTGCATTAATCAATGAAGGTCTTATCTCCTCGCTGGAGACGTTGTTTGAATTTACGCAGCTACGTACCAACTATCAGATTTATTTCGAGTCTGAAGGATTCACGCATAAGTTAGATGATGAAGTGCTTATAGGTCTGTACCGTATTGTGCAAGAGCTTTTAGCTAATGCAGCAAAGCACTCTTTTGCGACAGAAGTCCACATCACCTTAGCTAGTGAAGACAATCATATTCATTTGGATTATAAAGATAACGGAATCGGAATGAATTTATTTGGTGAGGATTCACTTACAAGTATGGGAATTTATGGGATGAAGGAAAGGGTTCGAAGTATGGATGGGTCAATAGTATTCCGATCGCCAGATAAAAAGGGATTAGCGGTCAATATATCTATACCTGCAGATTAATCATGCGGCATAACAATTGGATAGAGGGGTAGTCATAGGCATGATTCAAATATTGTTAGTGGATGATCATCCATCTGTTATGGAAGGGACTAAAATGATATTAGAGCAAGAGGGAGACATGAAGGTTACTCTAGCTAATTCAGCGGATGAAGTGCTTGAAATGGTGAGTAGTCATTCCTTTGACGTAATGTTATTTGATCTTCATATCGCGGATGTGAATGGGATTGATTTGGCGAAGCAAGTATTAACAATGAACGCGGATGCGATTATCTTAATCTACACCGGATATGAATTTACTAACAAATTTAACCTGATGATCGAATCGGGGATCTTTGGTTTTATCTCAAAAACAACCAATAGAGAGCAGTTGATTACAGCGGTAAGATGTGCATTAAGAGGGGAAGTCATTCTACCGCGGACCTTAGTCAAGCAGTTAAGAAAAGTACCGCCTAAAGGATTAGAAATCAATGATGAACAAACAACCTCCATGATTAGCAAAAGGGAACATGAAATGCTGACGGAAATCGCAAAAGGAAAAAGTAATAAGGAAATAGCGGAGATTGTGCTTATGAGTCAGCGGTCACTAGAATATAGTTTAACGAATTTGTTCCAAAAGCTAAATGTGAAATCTAGAATTGAAGCGGCTATAAAAGCTAAACGGCTCGGAATATTGAAGGAATCAGATTTTACTAATTCATTGTGAAAATACGTAACAACCCTATAGATTGAAATCCCGATCACTAGATAGTGAGGCGGGATTTTTTGTTTTGCGCGTCATTGCGGAGCTACGCAATAATTTTGCGTGATCACGCTATTTATTTTCGGTTACCATATTCTTCTTACCGTTTATGATGAAATAGTTCCTAAGAATTACTAAAAATTGACTAACGTAATGAGGTGCAGAAGGATGAAATGGTTTTATAATTTGAGAACAGCAGTGAAGCTAATCTCAGCATTTGTGTTGGTATCAGTCATTTTATGCTTTGTAGGATTCTATGGAATAAGTAATTTGAGTAAGATGGATGAGTCCATCGAGGATATGTATAAAAATCGCTTAACACCGATTGCCTATCTCGGTGAAGCGAATGAACTTTTTTTAACGAATAGAATAAACATCCGGGATATAAATACGATGGCCCAAACCGAGGTGAAGAAAAAAGAATATCGGGATAAATTACATAAGAATGTCCAAAGCATTGAAGACATCATGAGTAAATATAGTAAGACAAGATTGAGAGAAGAAGAATTAGAGAAAATGAAGGATTATCCTGAGATCTGGCAACGCTATACCACCAGCGTGGATCATGCAATTGAATTGGATAAGAAGATCATTAGTAATGAAGAATATACGAATTATTTGCTAACAGGAGATTTACAGCTGGCCACTACAGAGATGACGGATTTCTTGCAAGGTTTAATTGATATCAATATGAAGCAGGCACAGGAATCCAGTGATAACGCCAATGAATTATATCAATCCTCTCGGTTGATTACCTTTAGTGTTACTATCATTGCACTTTTAATCAGCGTGGGTTTTGGCTATCTAATCTCGCAAATTATAGCACGGCCTCTTAATCAAGTGATGCGCCTGCTAGGTAAAGTAGCCAATGGAGACTTAAGCGAAACTTCGAATCTAAATTCTAAGGATGAGATCGGAAAACTTGCGAATTCTGTGAATGAAATGGTTCTGAACTTAAGGCATACTGTGGGGGGGATTTTGTCCTCTGCGGAAAGTGTCTCGGCGGCAGCACAGCAAATATCAGCAAGTACTGAGGAAGTAGCTAGCGGCAGTATGAGTCAAGCCACTGCAGCGCAAACGATGAATGAGTTGTTCCGAGAATTGTCTGAAGCGATTAATTCAGTAGCTCAGAGTGCAGAGCAAGCCTCAGAGCTGTCAGATCATACGATGCGTATTGCTCAGGATGGAGGTGCGGTGGTTACTGACTCCATTCAAGGGATGACGTTACTTAACAACCAAATGTCTAGACTAGAAGAAGGCTCAGATAAAATTGGCGAGATCATTGCGGTCATTGATGATATTGCAAAACAGACAAATCTGCTGGCTCTTAACGCAGCTATAGAAGCGGCTCGTGCAGGTGAACAGGGCCGAGGCTTTGCCGTTGTAGCGAATGAAGTAAGAAAGCTAGCAGAGCGGAGCAGTGAGGCTACTAAGCAAGTCACGGACATTATTAAAGAAATGCAGAAGAATACGCAGCATAGCGTGAAGGCTGTAGTCGAAGGCGTAGCTTTTTCACAAAAAAATGGGGAAGCCTTTGATCATATTCTCTCTATGGTGAACGATACCGCTCATAAAGTAACAGAAATCGCTGCTGCCAGTGAAGAACAGGCCGCGCAGTCATCAGAAGTGTTGTACTCGATCGAGAGCATATCGGCAGCAACGGAAGAAATGGCGGCAAGCAGTAGTGAAACGGCAACAACGGCTAATGCATTAGCACAGCTTGCGGAGGAACTAAATGCACTCGTATCTATTTTTAAAGTTAAATAAACCGTGTCATGGGGATCATCATTGATAGGAGAGGAGAAGTAGTGCAAAAGTTAAAGGTGCTCGTTGTAGCTACTTCAGTAATGATGCGTAAACAGATCTCGAACCTTATTGCGGAGGATTCAATTATCGAGGTCATTGGAGCAGCTCGAAATGCATCCGAAGCGGTTAGTATGGTTCAAGAATTCAAGCCTGATGTCGTGACGATTGATATAGAAGTGCCAGAATTGAATAGTTTAGTAGCGCTCTCTAGTATTATGTCGCAACGTCCAACCCCTATCCTTATCCTAAGCTCGGGATCAAAGGATGGAATAACAGCAACTATCACAGGTCTACAGAACGGAGCTGTAGATTTTATATCCAAGCCCACTCAAATCCATGGACCTGATTTATCCCAAATAAAAGACGAGCTAATATTCAAAATTAAACAAGCTGCTCAAATTCCTTTGAGAACCCTTATCCTTAACAATATTACTGTTTCGAAAGTGATGACAGGACTACAGGCAGAAGACAATTCTAAGAACGGATGTACGGAAGAATTCGATCAAATCGTAGCCATAGGATGTGGAGTTGGTGGTCCGAAGGCGCTTGAAATCGTAATTAGCTCGCTCCCGGCAAACTTCCCATATCCTTTATTAATCGTTCAGCATATGCCACCCAAGTATACGAAAGTATTAGCAGAACGATTGAATCGATTCTCAAGTGTACGGGTGGTTGAGGCGAAAGATGATCAATTGGTACATGGCGGAACGGCATATATCGCACCTGGTAATTGTCATATGACCGTAGTTCAGCAAGGGCAAGTATGTAGAATCAAACTTCACAAGAAAGCTTCAGTGAACGGATACCGTCCATCCATTGATGTATTGTTCGAATCGATTTCTGGACTGAAAATCTTGAAGCAGCATTTGATTCTAATGACCGGAAGGGGAAACGATGGCGCGAGAGGCATGCTGAATGCCAAACAAGCTGGCGCCCAATCTACCCTTGTAGAGTCGCAAGAGACTTCGATTGTAAATGAAATGCCTGAAGCGGCGGTTGAGCTCAAGTGCGTGGATTATGAAGTTCCTTCATTTTTGTTAGCCTCGAAGATTATGGAGGTTACGGGGATGTTGGACGAACAAATTTGATGAATAATCATTACCATAGGCGTTGGTAGGAGGAAAATCCACCAACGCTTTTTTTATGTAAACCTAGGGTTTCATCCCAAGTGGGGATAAAATTCCTATAGATCTATTCTATGTTGACACTTCCAAATGATAACGATTATCATTTGAGTTGTGAATGGCTTTATTTGTATTGGCGAAGAAGGAGAGGCTTTCGATGGCTTTAAAAATATTGAATTTGGAGATTCATGATCTTTTTGAACAATTTACAGAGCGGATAGAAGGGCATGTTGAGCACAACCAGTGGGAACAACGTCTTACCATACCCTCGCATATCGGTCAGGGAAGCATTACACGTACGCGGATTCGTCCAGGCATGGAGATCATGTATACGGATATAACTTACGAACAAGATATGAAGCTCTATATTCAGGAAGCTTGTCCGTTGTTCGAACTAAGCTATAACGTGAGTGGAGAAATCTATTGCGAATGGAACGGCAAGGAAAGTCACACGGAGAAACAAACAGGCAATGTTCTTTTTTTAGAGGATGTTCAGGTGTATGAAGAGAAAAAAGCTGGTGTCTCCAATCAATTGTTAGAAATACGGCTAGCTCCTAGCGAACTGCTGTATTATGCCGGAGATCTAGCGGAGAAACAACAGATGGAGAACTGGCTTAAACATCATCGTGGAAATATTGACCGTTATCCTGACACTGCGGCGATTCGAAAATGTGTCTTTGAAATGATCCATTGTACTTATCATGGAACATTGAGACGATTATATATGGAGAGCAAAGCGCTTGAATTTATCGCTTTATTTGGGGAGTCCGATGGTTACGGCTCTATGAGCGGGAGTATGACGTTCCGGCATGATGATATTATAAATCTAAAGCGGGTACATGAGTTGGTGCAAATCCATTTCGAACAACCGCTGTCCATACGTGAGTTAGCCAAGCGGGTAGGCATCAATGAATTCAAGCTAAAAAAGGGTTTCCGTGAGTTATTTGGCATGACGATCTTCGAGCTTGTTCGTATAAAGCGGATGGAGAAGGCACTTTGGTACATGGAGGTAGAAGGTTTGAATATAGGAAAAACAGCCGTTTCGGTCGGATATAGTAATGTCAGCAATTTCACGACAACCTTCCGTAAGCACTACGGCTGCAATCCAAGCGAGTACTTAAAACGTATCGAACAACAGACTTTGGAGCGAAATAGGATCTAGAAGGATTTGTACTTACAGATGGCTTCATGCAGTAGGACATAGGGTTCGGAATCGAACACTATATTCTGCCTGTTTGAGGTTTTTTTGTGTTTGCTCCCTTATCAAGGAGTAAACCTCCCTTAACAGGTAGAGAAAAAGACTATTATAATTGATAATCATTATCATAGATTTCATGAAGAGGTGGTCATACAATGCAAGAAGTTGATTCGCGACGTTGGTATGCGCTATGGGTTATTCTACTTCCAACATTACTCATTTCATTGAATACTTATATGATTCAAGTCGCCCTTCCATTAATGCAACATCGCTTGAATGCGAGCTTCTCTGAAGCACAGCTTATCGTCACCGGATTTTCGCTAGGATTAGCTGTGGCGTTGATCATTAGTGGTAAGCTTGGGGATATATACGGCAGAAAACGAATGCTGATTATCGGAGTGAGTGGATTTACGATTATGGCAGTGTTGGGTGGTTTGACCTCAGATCCGACACTTCTGATTGTTATTCGCATCGTACAAGGTATGGCAGCTGCGCTTATCCAGCCTCAGGTTTTGTCTACACTTCAGGTCAGCTTTCTGCCAAAGGAAAAAGGGCTTGTTTTCGGTATTTATGGTGCAATGATTGGCATTGGATTCGCTTTCGGATTCATTCTCGGAGGCACTATTGTGAATTGGAATCCGTTCGATCTCGGTTGGCGGACGGTATTTTTTTTCAATGTGTCTTTCGGACTTCTCGTCTTGCTGTTAATGCCGATTGTTCCTGAAACACGAGCCGAGCAGACGCACAGTATTGATTGGACGGGAAGCTTCCTACTGCTGATCAGTTTGTTTCTGCTGATCTATCCGTTATCTGAGGGACAAAAACAAGGGTGGCCCTTGTGGATCTCAGGCTGTCTAATTATAGCTTTATTCGTGTTGTTTACTTTTATCTGGGTTGAAAATCGGAAAGGAAAGCAGGGGAATTGTCCATTAGTCGATCTGTCTATTTTCAGACATAGAACATTTAGTATAGGTCTGGCGACCGTGCTTGTCCTTTATCTAGGCATGTTCTCCTTCTTTTTTGTTTTAAGCTACTATATGCAATTTGGCTTGCACTATAATGTTCAAGATACAAGTTTGGTTTTTTTGGCTATAGGTATAGGCTTTTTTCTGACTTCCCTAATCTCGTCTCGAATGGTCAAAAGATGGGGGATGAGTGTACTTAAAATAGGAGCGCTGATGATGGGATGCTCTAGTTTATTGCTTATATGGGAGCTAAATGTGGATGCGACGCATCTGCTGGGCGCACGAAATATTTTAATATTATTGATATATGGCTTCGGTCTCGGCATGGCTACTACACCATTAGTCAACGTCACGCTCAGTTCAGTACCAGCAAGGATTACGGGCACAGGATCAGGTCTGATCACTACATTTATGTATTTAGCAAACTCGTTAGGGGTGGCTCTAATCGGTATTTTGTTCTCCACTTCGTTGAAACATTCTCTTTTGGAAGCAGATTTATCGGATTATGTAAGGGCGTTTTCCTTCTCACTGGCAGCTATCGGAGGACTTGCTTTTACTGGTTTTGTTTGTCTTTGTTTCTTGCGAGAGCGGAAATGATAGAGGAGGAATCAAGTTTTCTTGTTCTGTGAGGAATCTAACAACCGTTCTCTTCACTTAGTTTTATAGTATTTACAGGAATAACATAATTCCATTTAATGTTAATCTGCCAATCAATGAAGGGGACGGTGCGAGCATGCCTATTCTAGAGGTAGAGAATCTCTCAAAAGAATATAAAGGCAAGGGCAAAATGAATGTGTTTCGGGCGCTAAACGGCATAAGCCTGAGTGTGGATAGCGGAGAGCTTGTAGCGATTATGGGGCCTTCGGGGAGTGGTAAAACGACGCTGCTGAACATCCTTAGCGGGATCGACACGGAATATAGTGGGGTAGTCCGGATTGCAGAGACTAGTATAAGCGAGATGTCTAAGAATGAGCTTGCACTGTTTCGCCGGCAGCGAATGGGGTTCGTTTTTCAAGATTACAATCTACTGGATAGCCTGACCCTACGGGAAAATATAATGGTGCCCATGGTTCTGGATGACCAAGAGGGAGACGACATCAATACCAAGACAGATGAGACGTTATTGCTCTTTGATCTGGGCGAGGTGAAGGATAAATATCCGTATATGGTTTCAGGAGGACAGCAACAACGAGCGGCGATTAGCAGAGCGATTATTAATGATCCAGAGGTGATCTTTGCGGATGAGCCGACGGGGAATTTGGATTCCAAATCCTCAAGTATAGTGATGAAGACCTTCGCCAAACTGAATGCTCTGAAAGGAGCAACAATTGTGATGGTCACACATGATCCTTTTGCGGCCAGCTATTGTAATCGCGTGCTCTTTATCAAGGATGGGAAGGCTCTATTAGAGATTACTAGGGACAATAAAGAACGGAGAGCATTTTTTGATAGGATTCTGGAGAGTCTGGCCTTCATTGGAGGGGGAGAAGATGACCTTTAGGAGAATGGCTATTCAGATTTTTAAGGCGAACCTTAGAAGGTATTTGTTATTTTTCCTATGCAGCAGCTTTACGATTATGGTCTTTTTCGCCTTTTACTCCCTGTACACGAACCCTGATTTTAATGACCCCTATCAAGTAAATGGAATGGTGTCTGGTAATTTATATGCTCCTTTCTTGGTTATGAGAGTGTTTGCTGTTCTATTTATTGTATATGCGCAAATGGCCTTTTTGAAATTTAGAAAAAGCGACTTTGGGCTGTTAATGGTGCTTGGAATGACGAGCCACAATATCCGTAAAATTATTTTGTTAGAAAATAGCATGATCGCATTAGCTTCGATTCTCACGGGTTTAGGTGCAGGGTCGGTCTTCTCCGGTCTTTTCTTCTTCATCATCTCGTTGTTTGTTAATATAGGGGGCAGTTCTTTTTCACTTACACTGGAAAGTTATCTGTATACCATTAAATTCTTCGGGATTATTTACATAGCTGTGATTGGAATCCAATTAATATTAACGCTGAGATACAACATTGTACGCCTTTTAAAAGAATCCAGAACCGCAGAACGTAGCCTTCTTCATGGTAAAATCACAGGGATCATCGGAGTCGTACTACTGGGGATCTCCGTTTATGATATGATTACTCATTACAGTCCTGATGATGCCCGTATGATGTTAATCAATCTGGGAGTAAGTATGGTGGGTGTCTATTTGCTGCTGTCAGGACTTGGGGACTGGATGAAACTTTTTATATCGCGATCAAGCAGAACCTATCACAAGCACCT
Source organism: Paenibacillus sp. FSL R5-0475 (assembly GCF_038004585.1). NCBI lineage: Bacteria > Bacillati > Bacillota > Bacilli > Caryophanales > Paenibacillaceae > Paenibacillus > Paenibacillus sp. FSL R5-0475. The sequence goes on along the minus strand of NZ_JBBORK010000001.1, from coordinate 3,495,596 downwards.
GCTGTTTAGTTCCAATTTGATCTATACCCTTGGTCGCTCCAAAATAGTGCTTTCTCTTATCACCTTCCTCGTCTTCATAACAATTTCTCTAAGCGGTATTATTTTTTATTTGACCTGGAATGCTGAGGATATTCCTGTTGCAAACAATCCATATGATATTGCCTATGCAGAAGTATTCGGGAAAAATAGTATCTCACCAAAAATACTAAGCGAGATCACGGATCATGGCGCCACGCCGCTGCTTTCACACGAAAAGCTGGAGTATATCGACTTGTTTAATTTCAAAATATTTCTGGACCAGAATATAAATGCATTAATCGGCACTGATTATCATGTGGAGAAAGATCACTTTCTTAATCTTGCCTTAGTTGCTCGAGGAGAAGAATGGAAGAATCAAAGACCAGAGATGCCAACCTTCGAAATGAAGCTTTCTTCCGGGAATCATACGTTGTACTCACAAGGACTTATATTTAAAATGCTATTTAACCCTGTGCCGAATCTTATGAATGGTCTTCATGTCATTGTTAACGAAGAGGATTATATGGCGCTGAAAGCGGAAAATAAAAAAGCGATCGGTAACCTTCAGCTCCTGAATTTTAAGGATTGGAAAAAAACTGCGGATATAGATGCTAAGTTAAATGCCGCTTTAGCCAAATATAACAAAGACAATACAGAGTCCTGGTATGGCAATGAGCGGCAAGAGGCCCTCGTATTCTCTACGAAGTCTAGAATAAGTGACTATCTACAGTTACAGGAGTCTGGCCGATTTGGAATCTTCGTAATTTCATTTGTTGGTTTAATATTTTTCGGCGCCTCCGGGATAGTGCTGCATTTCAGTATTCAGACCGATTTAGAGCGTGAGAGGATCAAATTCAGGAAGCTGAACAAGATTGGAATTACTTCTAAGGACGTGGCTCGCATTATAGGCGGCCCTTTAAAAGTGCTGTTTTTTCTCCCGTATGCATTAGGTATTGCATTGTCTTCTTTTTATGTTGTTAGTTCTTCCAGAGTTGAAATGTCTACAGCTCTGGAGCCGATGTGGTTTTGTTTGTTGGTAGGCGGAGCATATCTTTTATTTCAAGTTCTTTTTTATCGTATATACACCAAATTATACACTCGCAATATGCTGGCTCATATCGGACTGCTTGATGTTCCCACAACGAATAATACAAGATGTAAATTTAATTCCAATTATGATAATATTAACAAATAAAATCGTGGGGGGATTCCATTTGAAAAAGATTTTTTCCAGAATTGCAGTCGCATTAATGATCTTGATCCTTGTTGCGATAGTCACTTGCTTTTATATTGGTGAATTCACCTATGCGTATGGATTAATTTCGGTGCTGTTTTTCGTATTTGCGGGGATGGGGCAGCTCTATAAGCTTAAAAATGATGAGTATATGTACAAAAAATTAAATAACACTGATGAGTATAATGAATATACTAGATGATATAAATTTAATAGAAACTTCTTATGTATAACCAAAACACCCCACTTTAGGCGATGCCTAATAAGTGGGGTGTTTCTTTATGTGTCTATTCTTATTTCTTACCGTTGCGCTCAAGAATCATATCGACGAACAGATCGATTTGTGCGGTAATGGCAATAGGATCATAGCGATAAAAAGTATCAAAATCGTTGTAGAACAGATGGTCGTTCTTCGCAGCAGCAAGTCCGTTCCAAACGGGTGATTCCTTCAGCTCTTTCAGCTTATCACCTTTTTTATCAGGATCATAAGTAGTTAGGAACATGTAATCCGCTGCATATTCTGGCAACAGCTCCATGGATAGCTGCAGTGTTTGGTTGTCATTGCTGTTCTTAGTAGGCATTTTCAGCTTAAGTGCATTATAGAGGGCTTGTCCACCACGGCCCGCATTGTTACCGAAGGTCCATAGCTCACCTTTGTCAGTCAGCTCATAAATTCCGAATGTATCATTTTCATTCACGACACCTTTAAGCTTTTCGCGGCCTTCAGCAGCCTTTTTCTCAAAGTCAGCAATGAATTGCTCAGCTTTATCAGGTGCTCCTACAATATCTCCAAACAGTTTTACGGTTTCATAGATGTTCGTAGCAGTTCCGTATGGAATATGAATGGTTGGAGCGATTTTGGATAAAGCATCATAGTTGTCATCGTACATAACTACAATTAGATCAGGTGCAAGTTCTAGTGCTTTCTCAGCATTGACTGGAGCACCAACATCTTGTGTGTTTTTGAGCAGGTCTTTCAAGAAGGGGTTATCAAAAGTACTAGGTTCAACGCCTATGACGTTAGCTCCAACGGAGAGTAATTCCCCACCATAATAATCTGTAACGATCCGCTGAGGTTTAACTGGGATTTGAACAGTACCTTTAGTAGTTTCATAGCTGCGCATTTCGGCAGCGGAAGCATCAGGAACAGCTGTTGCCTCTGCACTCGGGGCTGTTGTTGCTTCAGTTGTCGCTGTTGGTGTATTAGATGAAGCCTTGTTGTTTCCCCCGCAAGCCGTCACAAATACAGACAATAACATTACGAGTGCCAGGATGGGGAAAAGGGTCTTTCTTTTTAGCATGGTAAACCTCCCTAAGTATATGTACCAAATGATAATAATGAGAATCATTATCATCATTATTATCAATTTGAACTGTATCAAAGCTTAGAATTTCTGTCAATGCAATAAATTAAATGGTACCAATTAAATCTATCTATTGCCAAACCTAGGAAATGTAATTTACAATAGTCTAATGATAATGAGAATCAATTTCACAGAAATAGGGTGGCATTCATGAATCAACAGATAACTACCAGGATAGGAGCCGATAAAGGAGTAGTTAAACGAGAATTTCGTTCACGTCCTTGGGCGGCAACATTAATCTTGGTCGGCGGTCTGGCGCTATTATTATTAGGAATCGCTGTTTCCGTCTCCTTCGGTGCAGCAGATATTAAGCTGTCTGTGGTATGGTCAGCTGTGTTTCACTTTGATCCGGAGATCATGGATCATCAGATTATTAGAGAATTAAGATTACCTCGTGTACTTGGCGGAGCAATGATAGGGGCTAGCTTTGCAGTTGCAGGTGCCATTATGCAAGGGATGACGCGAAATCCATTGGCTGATTCAGGTCTGATGGGTATCAACTCAGGCGCAGGATTTGCGCTTGCACTATGTTTTGCTTTTTTTCCAAATTTATCGTTTATGTATTTGATTCTATATTCTTTCGTGGGTGCCGGCGTAGGCGCGGGTGTCGTATACGGAATAGGATCACTTGCTAAGGGAGGATTAACTCCTGCTCGTTTGGTGCTGGCCGGTGCTGCTTTTAGTGCACTTTTGTCTGCGCTGAGTGAAGGGGTAGCTTTATATTTTCACATCGGTCAAGATTTAGCCTTCTGGTACGCGGGAGGTGTGGCTGGAACGAAATGGATCCAACTCAAAATCATGTTCCCTTGGATAGGGGCCGCTTTAATTGGTGCAATGGTAATCTCTCGATCGATCACGATGCTCAGTTTAGGTGACGATGTTGCGAAAGGTCTAGGTCAGCGTACAGGGCTTGTGAAGTTGGCAGGTGCATTAATCGTATTGATTTTGGCTGGATCATCGGTTGCCGTAGTTGGTGCAGTTGGTTTCATTGGACTAATTATTCCGCATTTGACACGATTTTTTGTGGGTGTCGATTACAGATGGATTATTCCTTGTTCAGCGATCCTCGGCAGTCTACTTGCTGTATTTGCAGATTTAACTGCGCGGATGATTAATCCACCTAATGAAACGCCACTTGGAGCTATTATTGCACTGATTGGTGTACCATTCTTCCTTTATCTTGCACGTAAAGAAAGGAGGGAGCTGTAATGATGGAAAAGACGACATTCGGTTCCTTCGAAGCCGCCAAAAACAAACGGGGCTTAATTATCATGATTTCGTTGGCTGTACTAATTGTGATTGCTTTTATTATTAGTATGAATACAGGTTACATACGTTTGACTCCTATGGAGTTGATTAATACATTGTTCGGTAAAGGAACCGACAAGCAGGAGTTAATCTTGTTTCAGTTTCGGCTGCCACGTATTGTGATTTCCGTTCTAATTGGGGCAGGTCTGGCTGTATCCGGTGCTGTGATGCAGGGCGTCTTTCGTAATGCGTTGGCGGACCCTGGTATCTTAGGGATTAATGCTGGTGCAGGAATTATGGTTATGCTGTTGATCTCTTTTTACCCTACGGCAACCGCGGCTCCAGTGTATCTGCTGCCAATGGTAGCGTTCGTCGGTGCGGGGCTTACAGCTGCCTTAATCTATGCTCTAGCTTATAAACGGCACCAAGGAATATCGCCTATGCGTCTACTGTTGACTGGTGTAGCTGTCGCAGCTGGGATGAGTGCAGCTATGATCGTGCTTACGCTAAGGCTTGATCCAGAAAAATACCAATTCGTCGCTACTTGGCTAGCAGGCAGCATTTGGGGAACAAGCTGGAAGTTTGTACTTTCACTCCTACCGTGGATTCTTATTCTGGTGCCTTATGTCATCTATAAGGCAAGGGTGATGAACGTACTGAATCTAGGGGAGCAGACCGCTGTGGGACTTGGTGCCGCAGTAACGAAGGAACAATTTCGGCTTCTTGCGGCTGCGGTAGGATTAGCAGCGGCGAGTGTCGCTGTCAGCGGTGGAATTGGTTTTGTGGGATTGGTCGGACCCCATTTGGCGAGACGGTTAGTTGGGCCGAAGCATCAACTCATGCTTCCGACTTCGGCACTGCTTGGGTCACTACTCGTTATTACAGCGGATACCATTGGACGCTGGATCCTCCAGCCGTCTGAGATTCCTACGGGTATCGTTGTAGCTGTAATTGGAGCACCATACTTTTTGTATTTGTTAGCCCGTACGAAATCTTGATGAAAGTAGGCTGATCTCTCACCAGAAGGAGCGAATTATTAACATGTTGCGTCGTTTTTTTGCTTACTATAGGCCCTATAAGGGATTGTTTATTCTTGATTTTTCTTGTGCTATTGCTGCTGCACTACTTGAACTGGTCTTTCCGTTAGCCGTTAACCGGGTAGTAGATGATCTGCTGCCAAGCGGCAATTGGAGATGGATACTCTATTCATGCCTCGGCTTGCTGGGGATATATATTGTCAGTGCCTTTATGCATTTCGTCGTCACTTACTGGGGGCATAAGCTGGGGATTAATATCGAATCGGATATGAGAAAAAAGCTTTTTGACCGAGTTCAGAAGTTATCTTTCAATTTCTTTGACAACAACAAGACCGGCCATCTAGTATCCCGGATGACAAATGATTTGATGGACATCGGTGAGATTGCCCACCACGGTCCAGAGGATCTCTTTATAGCAGTAATGACGCTGCTCGGTGTGTTCGGCATTATGCTCAGTATCAATTGGCAATTAGCTATTCTGACGTTTGTAATCGTTCCGCTTATGATTTATTTATCCATGTACTTCAGCCGGAAAATGTCTAAAGCCTTCCACATCATGTTCGCGGACATTGCTGACTATAACGCACGCGTGGAGAACAATGTAAGCGGGATCCGCGTTGTGCAAGCTTTTGCTAATGAGAATCATGAAATTTCCCGTTTTGCGGTCAATAACGAACGCTTCCGTATAACGAAGCTGATGACCTATCGAATTATGGCTTGGAATTCATCCTTTAGCTTTGTTCTCATGAAACTGGTCTCGTTATTTGTTCTCGTATGCGGAACATATTTTGTAATCCAGAAGCAAATGACCTACGGTGAATTTATTGCTTTTGTGATGTTGTCCAATGTATTTTTAGGACCATTACAACAGATTAACTCGGTCATTGAGACCTATCCCAAAGGCATTGCAGGTTTTAAACGTTATCTCGAACTGCTGGAGACGGAGCCGGATGTTGATGATGCGATTGACGCTAAGACAGTTCATGATCTTAAGGGGAATATAACCTTCCATGATGTGGCTTTCGCCTACAGCGATAAAGAGAACGTACTCCAAAATGTGAATCTATCGATACAAGCAGGAGAGACCGTTGCTCTGGTTGGTCCATCTGGTGCGGGTAAGACAACGCTTTGCAGTCTACTACCTCGCTTCTATGATGTAAGTGAGGGTAACATTAGCATTGATGGAATTGATATTCGTTCCATGAAGCTTGAATCTCTTCGTTCACACATCGGGATTGTACAGCAAGATGTATTTCTGTTTGACGGAACCATCCGTGAGAATATCGCTTACGGGCGGTTGGGTGCCTCCGATGAAGAAATCTGGGAGGCAGCACGGCGCGCCCAACTGGAAGAGCTGATCAAATCCCAGTCTGCTGGGCTGGATACTATGATCGGGGAGCGGGGCGTTAAGCTCTCTGGAGGTCAGAAGCAGCGGCTGTCCATTGCCCGGATGTTCCTGAAGAATCCAACGATTCTCATTCTAGACGAAGCCACATCGGCGTTGGATACCGAGACGGAGTCCGCAATTCAGGAAGCACTTGCAGAGTTGTCACAAGGTCGTACGACGCTTGTTATAGCTCATCGATTGGCAACGATCAAGAATGCCGACCGTATTGTTGTTGTTGCGGAAGGTGGTATCGCTGAACAAGGCAGACATGAAGAACTGTTACAGACTACCGGAATTTACAGTCGACTACATGAGGCACAATTTGGAGCGTAAGAAGCTAAGGGCATCAATAGAATATACTTTTGGAGGGACATAATGAACAATCAACTGGAATTATACGATGTAACGATTATTGGCGGCGGACCTGCTGGGATGTATACAGCTTTTTATAGTGGAATGAGAGACCTCAAGACGAAGTTGATTGAAGCGAAGGATGAGCTCGGAGGAAGAATGCTTATTTATCCTGAAAAAATGATCTGGGACGTAGGCGGAGTAACGCCGACTCTCTGTCATCAGCTGATCGGGCAGCTCAAGGAGCAGGCGCAGACCTTTGAACCCACCATTGTGCTGGGACAGCAAATCATGAATCAAGAGAGACAGGAAGACGGGACATACATCTTAACCTCGTCTACCGGGGAACAACACTGGACACGAACCGTAATTCTGGCAATTGGCTACGGAATCCTACAAATGGCTAAGCTCGAAATCGAAGGTGCGGATCGCTATGAGGTGACGAATCTTCATTATACCGTTCAGGAGCTAGAGCCATTCCGTGGCAAAAGAGTGCTGATCTCCGGCGGAGGAGACTCTGCAGTAGATTGGGCAAATGAACTGGAGTCCATTGCAGCAAGTGTAACGATTGTGCACCGTCGTGAACAGTTTGGGGGTCATGAGAAAAATATTGTGCGGATGAAGGAATCTTCGGTCAATGTCCACGTGCCCTATGCAGTAAGCCAATTACACAGCAGTAATGGGGAAACGATAGATCAGGTGACGATCAACCACATAGAGACAGGTGAATCAGAGCAATTTGAAGTGGATGCAGTGATCGTAAACCATGGTCTTAAGAGCGATTTTGGTCCGTTAAAAGAGTGGGGCCTTGATATGGGCGAATGGTGTGCGAATGTATCTGATAAGCTGGAGACCAATCTCCCAGGCATATTTGCAGCTGGTGACTTTGTGGATTATACAAGTAAGGTACGTTTAATTGCCGGTGCTTTCACCGATGCAGTGCTGGCGCTTAATAGTGCCAAGCTGTTCATAGATCCAACTGCGGCTAAAGTTGCTTATGTGTCTTCTCACAATGAGCGGTTCAAAGAGAAGAATAAGGCGCTTGGTGTCGTTGACGACCATTAATAGCGGTAAATTCTTAAGGAATAGGTTTGATTTTAGTTGTTGAGCGTATAGGGCTTCTTATCCATTTCGAGCGGAGAGAAGCCTTATGCGCCTTCTTTATATTTCAAGGTTTAATAGCCTGATGATCTGGAAGGGAGCAGGAATGAAGCTATCTAATAATAACCTGGTACACAGAATTTATATGTTAAAAGAGGCTGGGAAACGCCAATGCGGCGGTGGTCACATCAGTAATCTCCAGATGGCCCAGTCCCCACTCTTCCTGACACCAATAGAAGCGACCGTTCTAATAACCATTGAAGGAGAGACAGTAGCTCTTAAAATAGGTGAAATTGTTTTTTTAAGTGCAGGTACGACTTATCAAATTAATGCTCCATTAGAGACCGTTATCTCTGTTCTAGCAATCTCCTATGAGGTATATGGGCTAAGTAATAGCACTGAGCAAGAATTGGTCTATGGACTTTGCCGTGAAATTTTTCCGGTCAATGGGATTTTACCTATACGTACGACGAATAAAATAAGCCGCTTATTCAGCGAATTGGAAGACGTTGCTGCCAATAATTTAGAAACACAGGCAGATAGAATTCAATCCTTGCTGCATCAGCTACATCAATTGGTCGTAGAGGCTGATGCTGAAGCAGACATTACGGATAGTTCATATTTCAGAATGCTCTCTTATATTCACCAGAACATCCAAAAGGAGATTACGCGAGAGATGATGTCTAGAATGATGGGATTTAATCCTCGCTATTTCTCAGTATGGTTCCGCAAGCAGACGGGGTGGAGCTTCACCGAATATGTAGCTCATTTAAGAGTGAATAAAGCGAAAAAATATTTGATGTCCAGCCAAGCAACAATACAGCAAATTTCTCAAAAAGTAGGCTATTCAGATGGACTATATCTGAGCCGGAAATTCAAGCAAGTTACCGGGATGACTCCAACAGATTTCCGTTTGCGTCCCAAACCGAAGCGGATTGTAGCGTTGCAATTTTTCGGGGATTTACTTGCGCTGGGTGTGAAGCCTGTCGCGGTTGAAAAAGATGTGATGAACTACTCATTGCTTTTACAGCCGGAACTGGCGGATGTACGATCGTTTGAGTTGCAGGGATGTTCGGCGGAAGCGGACTTGTCTGGACTGGAAGCTGATATAGTCATTGCACCGACCTATCTGAGCCCCCGTCAGCTTAAATGGATGGAAAAGTTGGGTCCACTAGTTACGGTGGAATGTGATGAAATGGACCGCTTAGAACAGATTCGTTTATTCGGCAGACTGCTGGGAGAAGAGGAGAGGGCAGAAGCATGGATAAGACACTATCATTTGAAAATAGATTTGGCCAAGCAGCGCTTGTCCTCACTAATTGAATCTGGTGAAACGGTAGCGGTGTATGAGATTAGGCAAGATAACAGTATTTATATCTGGAATCATACAGCCCGAGGTGTGTACAATCTGTATCCAATGCTAGGGTTAGCTCCGCCGGACAAGGTAAGGTCAGATGTTCTGGAGCGGAATGATCATCTATGCATCTCACTGTCGGAATTGCCAATATACGCGGCTGACCATATGTTTGTGGTTGTATCAGGACGAGAGGACTGGATGTCGAGAACACGTAAACGCATTAGCAAGAGTGTGGTTTGGCGCAATCTTCCAGCATTCAGGAATGAACGCATATATTACCTCAAGCTTGAGGAATTTTGGGGCAGCGAAGGGCTTGCACTCGAACGTCAGTTGGAGATACAGACAGATTTGTTAATCGGCTATAAGTTAAGCTGACAATCGTCCATAGCCAAATTGATGTATTAGCGTGTATATATGTTTTCCCACGGAGACGTTATATTAAACATGGATCTAAATGATATTGATTATCAATATCACAATAATATAAAGTCTCAAGGGGGATTTACATTGTACAGAGTAATATCGTTAGGAAAAACAAGTATGATAGCCGTTGTACTTACGCTGGTGCTAATGTTGAGCGCATGCGGACAAGCTGCTAATCAGGGGAATGCTCCAGCTAGCACGTCTGCTGAAGTGGCTAAAAGCACTAATGATTCTGTAGTTGCCAGCACGGAGCCGGCTGCTGATGCAGAGTACTGGACATACGAAAGCGATAAAGGTCCGGTGCAGATCCCACGCAATCCACAAAGAATTGTAATTCCGGTACAAGACTTTATCGGTGATCTTCTGACGCTGGGGGTGACGCCCATTGCCGTAGCTGGGAATGACATCTTGAATCATCCATATTTCAAAGAGGCGCTTACAGGTGTAGAAGTAGTGGGTGATGACATGACGGTGTCCCTGGAGAAAATAACGAGCCTGGAACCGGATTTGATTATCACTTATCAGGAAGATACCTATGAGCAAATCTCCAAGATTGCTCCGACTGTCTTTATTCCTTGGGGCAAATACGACTATAAGGAACGATTGATCGAGATCGGGAAAATCTTGAACAAGGAGCAGCAGGCTGTAAAATGGGTGGCGGATTTCAATCAGAAGCTGGAAGCGAAGAAAGCGGAATTGGCCGATCTGATCGCAGCTGACAAAAAGGTGGCAATCTTTGAAATTGCCGGTAAAGAGCTGTATCTATACGGTTCGTCATATGGGCGTGGTGGAGAGATTATATACAACGGATTGGGGCTGCATGCACCAGATCTTGTCGAAGAGGTAGCCTTTAAGGAAGGCTGGGCTTCCCTTTCTCTCGAAACGCTGCCCGAGTATCTAGGAGAAGCTGATTATATATTCCAAGGCTTCAGCCGTGGTGTGGAGCAGGACAAGCTGGACATTCTGGACAGTGTCTTCTGGCAAAGTCTACCTGCTGTTAAGGCGGGTCATGTGTTCACTTACGATCTCAAAACTTATTATCTCTCTGATGCTTATGCGCTGGACAAGCAGCTGGATGAGATAGTCACGTTGTTGAAGTCCCTACAATAAGTTAAATTTGAAGCGTGAGATAAAAACACTCACAGATAAAACGCATTTAGATGCTTATAAGTTATCTTAGTAGGAATTTTGTACAACAATAAAGGGATGTCCGCTTAGCCGCTATGGCTTCGGACATCCCTTTTCCTCATGCATTATTTATTATTTATTAGCCAATCGGCCAGCTCTTCGGTCTGGGTTAATACCGCGATAGGGTCATAATACCAGGAACGTTCTTCTTTCCAAACATAGAGGTGTCCATTTTTGACTGCAGGAAGGTTGCCCCAAAATGAATCAGCCTTGTAATCAGCTTCTGTAAGGTTATTTGAGGTTAAGATAATATAATCTCCGGCATACTTAGTTAACGCTTCTTTAGATATTTCCGCCCATTGCTTCTCCATAATCTCCGCTGCTACTTCTGTAGGCGGCTTGCGACCAAGCGCTTGATAGATGGGCTGTCCGCCTCGGCCAAAGTTATCGCCATAGACCCAGATAGATTTTCCACCGTCTTCCATGATGGAGAAGGTTGCATCCGCCGGGAGGACCTTGTCCACTTTTGCTTTAGCTTCGGCTATCCGTTTGTCATAATCTGCAAGCCAATTCTTTGCTTCTTGTTCCTTTCCAAGGAGTTCTCCGAAATAGGTTAATTCTGCATGAGCATCTTTTAAATCCCCGTAAGGCACAATGATGGTAGGAGCAATTTTGCTAAGCGTTTCATAGCTTTCTGCTTGTCCCGAAATAATCAAGTCAGGATTTAGTGCGATGATTTTTTCAGGTGACATTTTACCGTACGCTCCTGTGTCTGTAACACCGGTAAGAGCCTCCTTATAATACATATTCTCTAAGGTCAAGCCTGGAGCTCCGATAGGAATGGTATCAAGAGCTATTAGACTTCCCAAGTATTCCTCAGCGACAATTCGTTTAGGATGAACAGGGATTTCAACATCACCTTTTACGGTATTTACTGTCTTGACAGCAGGGGTTTCAGCACTTTCTGCTTCTTGACTAGTTTCGGTTGGTGCTTGTGTTGCTGCTGTTGTATTACTGGTGTTACTGGTACCACCTGTATTCTCCACCGTAGTATTGGAATTTCCACAAGCTGATAGGACTAGAATTAACGTCAGCATGAAGGGAAATAGAAGCCAATGATTCTGTTTCGAAGTATTCTTTTGTAGATTATGCAATTTGTTGTTCCTCCTATGGTAATTGATTATCATTCTCAATAAGAACTTTACAATCTTCTCTGGTTATTTACTATGGACGAATATGATCTTCGTTTGTGCATATTTATGATGTCATCACACGCAGCAATTCTTTAAGCTGTGCTTGAGAAGACAGCGGATCAAATCCATAGAACATGTCACCCTGGTTCAGGATGTATACCCGATTGTTACGGACTGCATCTAACTGCTTCCAATCACGAGAACGCAGAAGGCGAGAGAGGCGTTTTCTTCCCTCAGAAGATGATGGGATGCTAGTGATAATAATATAGTCTGCAGGATAGGTTCCGATTTCCTCAATAGAAGACACTAGATACCCTGAATCCATTATTCCGTTCTCCATAATGATAGATGGTGGCTTGAATCCAAGATCTCCGTACAAAATCTGACACCCCCTACCGTAACTGCTACTGAAACAATAAGCTGCTCGGGAACTAAGCTCCCAAACGATAGCTGTCCCTCTTTCCGATCCTATCGAATGGTTCAGTTTCTTATTGGCAGCATGGCAGAGCCCATCGTAATGACCTAACCATTCTTCTGCTCGCTGTCGCCGGTTGACTACATCAGCGATCAAACCAAATTGCTCTCGCCAGCTCATTTGCATAAAGGGTAATTCAATGACCGGAGCAACTGGAGTCAGCATCTTATTCTCAGGAATGTTGTAGCTGATAATGATATCCGGCTCTGCTAAAGCTATCGAATCAAATAGAAGGGAAGAGTTACCTTCGTTCATCGTAAGTTGTTTGGAGGCTGGCACTTGCTCTAAGCTCCGATGCCAATCCGAATAAACACCGAGTTGAGGCATAATTTCCAGTACCCGTAGGATAGCTGTGTGATTGTAGTTTAAAGCAACAATTTTTTTGTTCTTATTCTGATAGGCTGTAGGTGAAAGACCCACGAGCTGCTTGAACTTACGGCTCAGATAAGTTCCTTCTTCATAACCAACCTCATGCGCCAGAGTTGTTAGATTTGGGGAACTGGTGAGGATTCGTTGCTGTGCTCTGCGGATTCTTAACAGTGTAATATAAGCGCTGAAAGTTTGACCCATAATTTTACGAAAGGTACGTGAGAAGTGTTCAGGGCTTACCCCAGCTAACGTAGCCATCTGCTCCCGAGTAATATCTTCGTTGTAATGAGCTTCTATGTATTCAAACACATTTTCAATCCAGCTTCCTGACGTCTCCTTTTTCGCAGCCAGTTCATGATGAAGATCCACGATGAATTGAGTGAATAATTGCTGGACCTTAAACGGTTTCCGATCATCGGGTTCTATCCAAGCACTGTAAAGCTCACCAGACAGTGCGATCAATTGTGTGGAGGCGTGGTGTAAGGCTGGTCTGCCATTTAGAAAATAATGCTCTTGCCTACGGTTGGGCATACTGGTGTACTCTATCCACATCCCCTGTAACTGTTGCTCAGTCTCTAGCTTCAAATTTGAAGTTGCAGCAAAGGTCATGATGCTTCCGGATTCGAGGCTATGAAGTTCGCTATCTATCTCAAGCTGACCTTTACCTTCCCAGACAAAAATAATACAGGAATTCGTAGCTGGGATGTTATCGGTTGCGTAGTGGGAAAGACTTGTTAGGCTACTAATCTTAACAGGCATATAAAAAGGATGGGAATGATGTGGCATCCCGCCGGATTGGATGGGCATGGTAGAAATCGCTCCCTTTTTTCAATGATAATCATTCTCAATTATAGTATACCAGTCTTTCTCTCTATTGACTATAATGGCTCTTATGATAGTGTTTAGAATAATCCGCTAACGAATATTTTTAGGTATGAAAGGAATGGGGATTTCATGACAACTTGGAATTTACAAGGAACCGTAAGTCACTTGTTGATATGTAATGGTAGCAGCTGCAAGAAACATAAAGGTGAAGAGGTAGCTGAAGCGATAGAAGATGAGATTGAAAAGCAAGGTGCACAGAGTCTTATACATACGACGGTAACCCGTTGTAATGGTAGATGTTCAGATTCCTGCGTCGTGATCGCATACCCTGAAGGTGTGTGGTATAAAGAGATCACACCTAAATCAGCGAAATCGCTAGTACGGAAGCATTTACAGGGCGAGAGACTTGAAGATCATCTGCTGTATACATATGATGGTCAGCTGATGGCTGCAAATGACAAGGGAGCTAAAGGGAAGAAGAAAAAATAGCTGTCAACTGATCGAAGCTTCGCAGCTAAGTGAAATCAAAGTAGAAATGATTGAAGTACCGTCAATGCGCTGGCGGTATTTTTTTGTCTTTTCAGGAAAGCAACTTCGTTTCTTTTTGTTTAGTAGAGGATTATGATTGAATGAAAAGAAGATCTAGGGGGAATAGACATGTTTAAGAGGCTTACAATGGATGATCATGCAGAAACGGCGCAGTTGTTTGCGGAATCTTTTTGTGTATTACATGAAGAAACTTTTCATACATATATGATGCTTGCGACTGAAGAATACAGTACTACGATTGCAGAATTCATGGCGTAGCAGATGCCAAAAACCCGGATTCTAACAAAGTATATCAATCGATTGGTTTTGTGGAGGCGGGCAGAATTGCGGATATCAAATTTGACTTGCGCCCCTAACGTTGACTATGCTATTAAAAAGTGAATAAAATAACACTTCATATAAGGCGCATGGGGGAGAGGGTTCGATGGAGAGGCTGCAGGTGTGGCCGGGGAAGTTTAAGAAGTTTTTTCTGAACAATAAATTTGTGGTAACCTTACTTGTTTTATTGTTAACTGGGGTAACTATCCTGGTGTTCTCAAAGATACCGTTTATTTTTACGCCTATATCTGTATTGCTGCACACGGTGGCTGCACCATTGTTACTATCCGGTATCGCTTATTACTTGTTGAATCCGTTAGTAGACCTAATGGGAAAAAGATTCAGGATGAAACGTGTGTATGCAATCATCATTCTTTATCTGTTAATTGCGGGTATTATTACGTTGATTCTGGTGATGGTGATTCCGATTCTTCGAACGCAATTATCTGGTTTGATTGACGATTTTCCAAGGTATAGTGACTTGATCCAGGAACGATTTATGAATCTGACGGGAAGCGAATTCTTTGGTCAAGTTCAAGATAGTATAGGAACCAACCTAAGTGAAATCACCAGTAAAATTACGGCTTGGGGCACTTCTTTTCTGAATAATGCGCTAACAGGTGTAGGAAGCTTCGTCGGAGCCGTTACGGAGATTGTGCTGGCGGTGGTGACGACACCGTTTATTCTATTCTACTTGCTTCGTGATGGAAAAAGGTTGCCAGATTACATTTTGAAATTTGTACCTACCGCGCTGCAGCCGCAGACTCGGATGGTAATGTCGGAAATGAACGCCCAGGTATCATCCTATATTCGAGGGCAAATTATAGTAAGCTGCTGCATTGGTGCGCTGCTCTATATTGGCTACTTGATTATTGGTCTGGAGTATTCACTTGTCCTTGCCATTGCTGCTGCATGTACAGCAGTTGTTCCCTATTTGGGTCCGGCAATTGCTATTACACCAGCCTTAATTGTGGCCATGGTCACTTCGCCATTTATGCTGCTGAAGATGATCATCGTTTGGACGGCTGTACAGCTGATTGAAGGAAAGTTTATCTCTCCGCAGATTATGGGCAAGACACTGAAGATTCATCCGATCACGATCATTTTTGTGATTATTTTTGCCGGCAAAATGTTTGGCGTTCTTGGCATTATCCTTGCAGTTCCTGGTTACGCGGTGCTCAAGGTTGTATTTACACATATTTTTCAATGGTTCCGGTTCCAGTCCGGATTGTATAAGCAGATTGAAGAGAATAAGGAATAATGTGGAAGGGTGAAATGTAATGGTAGGACCGATAGCAGTAACCTCTTACGGTAAGCTTCAAGGACGAGAGGAGGATGGCGTGAACGTTTGGCGTGGAATCCCTTTTGCCGATCCACCAGTTGGAGAGCTTCGATTTCGTGCGCCGCAGCCACCAGAAGCTTGGAGCGGAATTAGAGATGCTTCTGAATTTGGTCCAGTTAGCCATCAGCCAGCGGATACGAGAGGTACGCGTTTCGGTGGCTTAACACCTCGTCATTCTGAAGATTGTTTATATTTAAATGTATGGTCACCTGCATCCCCAGGCGAGGCACTCCCTGTAATGTTTTGGATCCACGGGGGTACATTTGTGACTGGTGCTGGAAGTCAGCCACAGTTTGATGGCACTAGTTTCGCGAAGAATGGTAATGTAGTCTTGGTGACGATTAATTATCGACTGGGACCATTTGGTTTTATGCATCTGTCTTCGCTTGGTGATGGATTTGCGTCTAATCAAGGCTTGCTGGATCAAATTGCCGCGCTGGAATGGGTAAAGCTTAATATTGCCGCCTTTGGAGGCGACCCTCAGCGAGTTACGGTATTTGGAGAATCAGCTGGCAGCATGAGTATCGCTGCCCTTCTGGCTATGCCTGCTGCAAAGGGATTATTTGCTGGAGCGATCATGCAAAGTGGGGCTGCTCAAACCTTGCCAAATCAGCAAGGAAAAGATATTGCTGTAGCATTACTTACTGAACTAGGCATTTCTCCTGATGGAGATACTAGCCTACTTAATACGTTCTCAGCGGAACAAATTATAGAAGCAGCCACAAGAATGACTATTAAATTAACGGGTGGTTCAATAGGCATGTTATTTCAGCCTGTCATTGATGGGGATACGCTTCCTGTAGATCCTGCACAGGCTGTGGCAGAAGGATCAGCCCAGGGTATTCCTTTGTTGATTGGAACCAATCGAGATGAGGGTAATTTATTTTTCAGGGGAGAAACACCAGGTGCAGACTTTGATGAATCGCTCAAGGCGCTGGAGCAGATGATGGGAACTGGAAGTCTGGCGGAGGTTGCCAGCCACTATTCTTCTACATGGGAAGGACAGGCGGAGATTCTAACGGATCTATATTTCTGGGGAACCTCTATATCCTTAGCTGAGAATCAATTGGCCTATGCGCCTGTTTGGATGTATCGTTTTGATGGGACGGTCCCTGGCCATCCATTGTTAAATAAAGCTGTACATGGTGCGGAAATTGTCTATGCTTTTAACAATCTGTCTCATGTAACTCGCTTGGGTGCGGAAATTACACCGGCGATGCAAAAATTGGCTGAAAGTATGCATACGGCATGGATTGCCTTTGCTCATCGAGGAAACCCAGCTACATCTGAGCTATCATGGCCTGAGTATAATCTGGAAGAACGTCCTACACTGATCTTTGATGAAGAGATGCGAGTAACTCAAGATCCCGCTTCAGAGAAACGCAAGAGAATTGTCTCTATTCTAGTTTGAGAAGTCTGAGGAGATGAACGGGGATGAAGGTCCAAGGATTTAATCATGTGACGGTAAATGTGAGTGATTTATCACGTTCATTGAATTTTTATACTGGTATTTTGGGTCTTCAGCTAATACACAAAGGGAATACAGATGCCTATCTGGAATGGGGAAGCGCCTGGATTTGCCTCATTGAAAAGCCAGAATACACTGAATTAATGGGCAGTGTAATTGGGATAGACCACATTGCCTTTAGTATAGCGGAAGAACATTTCGAGGAGGCTGTACAGGTACTCCGTACCCACGAAGTACGAATCATTAGAGGACCTGTTAAAAGGGGAGTAGGCTGGACCGTCAACTTTCTCGATCCAGATGGGATTCAGTTAGAGCTACACACCTCTAATCTAAGAGAACGAATGGGTGTTTGGAATAACAAACAAAAATAAAATAAAAAGGGGAGCTTCTTAGCCAATTGGCTAAGAAGCTCCCCTTTTTTCTATCGACCTAAATATTCCTTAATCCCTAGAACTACTGCTTCGGCTATCCTATTCTGTACATCTACTGTGAAGAGTAATGCTTCGTCCTTGGTATTACTTAAGTAACCACATTCTAATAAAATGGCTGGCATTTTAGTTTCTCTTGTTACATGATAATTTGCTTGACGAACCCCTCGATCCTGAAGACCTGTAGCAACAGTAAGATATTTATGAACGGTTTGCGCGAATAATAAACTATCTTTACGTGTGTAATAGGTCTCTGTACCACTAGGATTGCTCTTACTGCCCACTGGGATACTATTGGCATGGACAGAGATAAACAAATCTGCTTTTACCTTATTGGCGAGGTTGGATCTGTCCTGCAGGGTCGGGTATGTATCATCACTTCGAGTGAGCACAACCTCAATATTTGGCTCTTTCTTTAGTAATTCTGCAATTTTTAGTGCTGTTGGCAAGGTGAAATCTTTCTCTTTGCGGTTACTTCCAGTGCCAGGATCTTTCCCACCATGTCCTGCATCAATAACGATTATCTTCTTGTCTGTGTTGCCAGTAGAAGGTGGAGGCGTTGTGACCGGTACTTCAGGTACAGTGGTTGCAGGAGGCGCTGTGCTTGTCCCATTTAGATCCACTATAATAAGTCCATCGTTAGCATTCGTTACACTGTAGTTATTCGCACTGTTCAGATCAATCACGATCCGGATCGTAGAGGGAGAACTACTGAATAATGAATAACGAATGGTTGAGACGTTAGGATATTCGGTAATCGTCAACTGCCCACTTTGGTTTTTTCCGACAGAAAGGTTCTGATGAAAGCTGTCGCCAAAGCTGGTATTCGGTAAATCTACGACAATTCGGTCTTTATCTGTCATTGTGAATACATTTGGTGTTACACTGCCGTTCATCGCGATGATGAGCTTGTTATCGATAAAGCTAAGATTTGTGACTGCTGCCGTCGAGGTGTTTCCATCAGTTGTTGTGTTACTATTCGCTCCATTATCAGAGGGTGCGGTTACAGATGTGTCTGGAACTGTAATTTCTGGTTCGCTTCCGCCAATCTCTGGTACTGGAGAAGTTAAGTATACCGTTTTGGTCACATTATCCCAACCGACAGTAGTTCCTGTCTGTTCACCAACAAATCTTAAAGGAACGAGGGTCGTGTTGCCACTGAGAAAAGGAGGGTTGTCCAGTTTTACCTGTTTCCCCGAAGCCTCTGCCATCGCATTATTCACGATAAGCTTTAATGTCGTTCCCTTTTGCTCAATGGTTGCAGTCTTGGTCACATTATCCCATTTCACGGTATAACCAAGCTGCTCAGTAACGAGGCGAAGTGGAACCATCACGCTTCCATTTACAATTTGAACTTGTGCTTCTTTTGAAATCTTAAGATCATTGCCGTCTAGATTGATGTGTGTCTCTGCAGAGCCGGCATAACCAGTTCCTGGATGAACCAGCACCAACAAAAGCAGCAGTAACGCCAAAAAACCAAACTTCTTCATCTGCAATCCCTACCATCCCCGTTTCTTGGTTTCTAGCAATTCTTACTTTTTCTTCCTATGATGCAGTTTCGGCTTATATAAATCTTAAACGACAATAGTTTCCAAAAGTTGCGCTCTTTTAGAGTGAAAAAGGAAAAATTTCGGTATAAAAAGCGAAAAGAGAGCTTTCCCAAACATTTGGGTTAGATCTCTTTCCCTAACAACATTTTATTGCAAAGAAGTATATCCCGTTTTTTCTACCAATTCCTGACCTTGAGCAGATTGCATCCAATCTAGAAAGGGCTGAATATTGGGGTTGTCACTTCCAGCAGTCACAGCATAAAATTCTGTAGCCAAAGGGTACTGTCCACTGCGAATACTCTCTTTGTCGGGCTTAACACCATCGATGGCGAGTAGTGCAATTTCCCCACTTTGATTCATTTCTGAGGCGTAAAATAAGAAGCTGTACCCGAGTGCATTTTTATAATTGCGATAACTGGAGGTTTGTTTAATAATTCCGCTCATAATATCCGCCACGTCTTCCTTAGGAGGTGTCATGAGTGTAGTGTCTCCCATAAACTTTTGCAGCATCGTCTGGCTCCCACTATCCTCTGGGCGTTGAAAAGCGCGAATACGGTTATTAGCTCCGCCTACATCTTTCCAATTGGTGATCTTGCCTGCGTAGATATCTTTAAGCTGGGCGGTGGAAAGTCCAGTTACTTCGTTTCGTTTATTCACAAAAAATACGAAAGCCTCGCGGCCGATGGGTGTGAGCTTCAGCTCGACGCCTTTTCGCTTCGCATGTTTCTGTTGGGCAAGAGAAGGAGCAGCGACAAAGATAATATCAGTTTCACCTTCGATTAGTCTTTTGTAAGCTTCCGGTGTGCTACTGCAAATCACTTGACTTGTTTGAAAATCATATGGATTATAACTTGCCGCAGGATAAGCAGATTGCACGAAAGCTGAATACAGTGGGTATAGTGCGGTAGCGCCATCCAATTTTGGTAAGTTGTTATCGATATGATATGAAGAAGGTTTATCCAAATTCACTGCTTTGGTATTCTCAGCAAAAGGTTCGTATTGTACCAAATTAACTTCCCGATCATCGACCGTGGCAATGCTGTTGATATATGCTTGTTTGATCTCATATCCTGCGGTTACGAGCACACTAAGTCCGAGGATGGATAGCAATATAATATTGCTTGTTTTTCGGGACAACACATTAAATATAAGGAGTACAACATAAATAGCTATCACAACAGATAAAATCGCCACAAGTGGAGTATAAAACATTAGTCCCCCGAAAAGCGCGATAATTATGGAACCTATGAATCCTAAAAAAGCTATGACTCCGACAGCAAAAAAGGAGAACAATAACTTCGTCCAGAATGACTCCTTCATCCAAAATGATTCTTTCATAACAACCTCCTTAGAAAAATTCCTAAACTATGGAAAAATAAACATAATTTCATTATACAGATTTTTTTGGATGAGACAGTAGAACAATAACGAATAAAATATGTAAGAAAAGCTGTGATACATGAAAATTTTATGTATATTTTCATAAAGTACTGGACGAATGGCAAGAAGAGGTTTATTCTGAGATTGTGAAAAAAACAACGGAATACAAGATTCTCGGGGTAGGGTGAAATTCCCAACCGGCGGTAATGTTCAAAGCGAACTAAGCCCGCGACTCACTTGTTCTGCTTGCAGAGAAGTGACTGATCTGGTGTGAATCCAGAGCCGACGGTAAAGTCCGGATGGGAGAGGATCATAAGATAAAGGCGCTAGGAGTCTATCCTGTACGTCTTTATTGATAATGCCCCCGAGTCGACCTTTTATGGTGATTCGGGGGTTTTTGGTCTCTTATCGAGGGTTTGTATCGACAAGGAGAATGGAATTATGAGTAATGTAACAGCTTCATCATCAGCTAATAAGGTAAGCAGCACGTCGCCGTTACGCAGTGGGTTTTGGCTCGTTGTGTTCGGTGCAGCACTATGGGGCGTTGATCCGCTCTTTCGTATTATCCTCTTAAAATCTTTGACCTCATCGCAAATTGTTCTTTTGGAGCATGTGGTGCTTTTCTTGGCTGCTTCCCCTGTTCTTTGGCGTCACCGGGCGGAGCTAAAAGGTATTGGATTTCGCCAGATTGGAGCTTTGCTAATTGTTTCCTGGGGAGGTTCTGCCGGGGCGACAATTCTATTTACGATGGCACTCTCCAGTGGGGATTTAAATGCTGTGCTGTTGCTGCAAAAGCTTCAGCCGATATTCGCTATCGGTCTTGCAGCCTTAATTCTTAAAGAACGTCTGCCTAAAAATTTCGGAATCCTCATTATTGTGGCACTGGTAGGAACCTATCTCCTGACCTTTGGCTGGAGTATTCCATTCGGACATGTGAACAACTTTATCGGTGTTAGCAGTCTGATGGCCTTAGGAGCGGCCGCATTGTGGGGTGGCTCAACAGTAATGGGACGTTATCTGCTTGGGTCTATGAAATATGAGACAGTGACTTCCCTAAGATTTATATTGGCGCTGCCGTTGCTTTTCGTTATCACCACATTAGAAGGTGCTCCTTGGCAGATTAATGGTGGGTTTGGTGCATCTGCTGCCATAGCCATTAATTTGTTGCTGCAGGCTCTGCTGCCAGGACTACTCAGTATGCTGATGTATTACAAAGGACTAAGCACTACTAAAGCTTCCTTCGCTACATTGGCTGAACTAAGCTTTCCTATGACGGGAGTAATCATTAACTGGATCGTATTCCAGCAGCTCGTCACGCTACCGCAAATTATCGGGTTCGCGTTGATCTGGACCGCTTTATTCTTCATATCGAGTCAACAATCTAAAGCACAAACGCTCTGAACAGACTCTGATTGTATAGATTGAACTAAATAAAGTATAAAGGGATGACTGGAATGCCTAGCGGCTTTCGGATCATCCCTTTTTGTATGTCTCTACAATACATTAGACTGCAAAAACTGCAGAAATGTTTCGTACGTAGCATATAGCGCAATAATTTAAGCCTTTACAATAGAGAAGACGATAACAGTGCTTGAACAAGCTATCACCTGTCTACCTCATTTTGCAGGCAGAAATTATCTATGCGTTAATGAAGATTATTTGTACAATAGAGGCTATGACATTTGAGTCGGAGTGTGAAGGAAAGTGTATAGATATAATTTATTTACCAAAATCGTAAGTATCATGGTCATCATGCTGATTCCTATTACGATCCTCTATTTCTATTCCAATAAGACGACCACGGATGTGCTACGTACGGAGTTAAATACTTCGAACAGCAATCAGCTCAGTTTTTTTCAGAATCAAGTAGAGAGTAATATGGAGCTGTTGTCCTCCTGGCCGATCCTGCTCATTCATGATCCTGATATTTTGAGCTTGAAGGATACTTATTTGAAGGGAACACATTTGAACCTGGATGCGATTAACCTGATTAAGCGGATTCAGACCAAAATCAGTATTCAGGAAAGCTCCTCCAACTGGAAGAGTAAGTTGTACCTCTATTCACCGTCCATCCACCGAATGGTGTCAGAGAATGATGCTATACCGTATTCGGATGAGGATTTGAAGCGGGAAGTTAAGTCAGGCTGGCATGTAGAAAAGATCGTTGAGCAAGATGGCGACCATTTTGTGTTCTCTTGGTTTTCTTTTACCCCCTTCATGTCAGAGTTCACTCCTGAAAAGGTCAATACGATTATGAAAGTGGAGTTTGACAGCCGAAACATTGAAGATATGCTGGATAAATTCAAAAGTGATGGCAGGAGAGATCCTTTTTATTATAAACAGGGTACTGGACTTATCTTTAACCGTAGTGCTGACAAGCTGCTAGCTAATGAATTGGTAAAAAGGCTGGAGCAAGAGCAGCTGAAGCAAAGTGAAAATCGTACAGTGAACATTAATGGTGAGTCCTACAGTGTAAACATAGTCTATTCGGATAAAATGGGCTGGTATTTGATCGACTATATGCCGCTGTCAGAAATACTACATCCGATCCAAACCTCCAATCGCTTATTTTATTTTGCTATTGGTGCATTGTTATTAATGAGCTGTCTCGTAGCCTATCTACTATATGTTCAGGTGCAGGTGCCCGTTAGATTATTGGTTGGAGGCTTCCAGAGATTGAAGCAAGGAGACTACTCTGCTCGGGTGGAGATCAAAGGTAAGAATGAGTTCAGCTTCCTGTCCGGAAGGTTTAATAGCATGGTGGAACAGATTCAGAAGCTGATTGAGAATGTGTTAATGGAAAAGATCCATGTCCGAGAAGCTAGATTAAAGCAGCTTCAATCCCAGATCAATCCGCATTTCTTTTATAATTGTTTCTCATTTATTACGAGTATGGCGAAGCTCGATAATATGGGTGCTGTCGTCGGTATGTCGCATAATTTATCCCGGTATTACAGATATACGACCCGCCAAGAACGCGATCTTGTCGCTTTATCTGAAGAAACGGAATTTGTGACTCACTATCTGGAGATCCAAAAAATGAGGATGAGCAGACTTCAATATGAAGTTCTTATCCCGCCGCAAATGCGGAAAAGAGATCTTCCTCCGTTGGTTCTTCAGCCTTTGGTCGAGAATGCGGTTATCCATGGGATTGAACCTGTCTCTAAAGAGGGGCTGGTGCGAATTACGGGCACATGCAACGGAAGAGTTATGACATTAACGGTTGAGGATGACGGAAAAGGCATGACCCCGGAGGAAATTATCGTATTGGAAAATAAGCTAGGCAAAGCGATGGATGAAGAAATGGGCTGCGGGCTTTGGAATGTGCATCAGAGAATGCGGCTGCGTTTTGGTGAGGATGCAGGATTGACGATTGCACCATCATCACTCGGAGGATTGCAGGTTAAACTTCAGTGGTTGTTACCGCTAACTGACAATAATATGGATGACATCTAGGAGGGTATATGATGATAGAGATATTGTTAGTCGATGATGAGCCTTATGTAACAGAAAGTCTGGCCCGCACGATTCCGTGGGACGAGATTGGCGTAAAGCAAGTGCATCAGGCGGCATCGGGTGCCGAGGCTCTGGAAATATTGGAACAGCAGGACATAGATATCATGGTTACTGATATTTCAATGCCTGGAATGTCCGGTTTGCAATTAATTGAAACGGTGAGCGAGAGATGGCCGGATATCCGGTCGATTCTGCTGACAGGTTTTTCTGATTTTCAGTACGCTAAGAAGGCGATTCAGCTACAGGCTTTTGATTATATTTTGAAGCCAGTAAGTGATGAGGAATTTATCAATAGTATCTCCGGAGCGATTGAGTCTCTAAAAGACGAATGGGAGGCACATGATAAATATCATTTGCTACTCTATAATCGCAAAGCCGATTACAGTGTTTTACGGGCCAACTTGATGCATGAATTACTACTTGGAAGAGTGCTGTCTGAGCGGACACTTGCATTAAAGCTTAAGGAATATGAAATCTCTTTCGAATCAGATGTTGAAGCGGCGATGTTATTGATTCAGCTGGGTAAACATTATGCCGCAATGGATCATCATTCAGTTTCCCTAATGGAATATGCCATCGGCAATATTGCCGAGGAGCTCTTTAAGGAGCAGTTCCATGTCTGGTTTTGCAAAGCACCCCATGATTGTTTAATTTTGCTTGTGGAACTGAAGCCAGTCATCCAGCGAGAGTTAGAGAAGTCGAATAATTACGATGCTGCGAGACAACAAATCCTTAAGTCAGCCATTGCTAACTTCAGAATTAGTGTGAGTAACTACCTGAAGGGTGAGATATCGCTTATCGTAACGGAGTGGTTTGCTTTTCCCGAAGGGATGACGGCTGCCTATCGAAGTGGCTTAAGTTCAATGTATTTGACAACACATAATGAAACAGGCTCGGTACTTTATCTGGGGGATCGTCATCTTCAGGAGATGATGAGCATCAAATCACTCGAAAGCCTTTATCGTCCGCCAACGCTCATTCATTTGCTGGAATCTAAGCAATGGGATACAGCCCGCCAGAAGATAGCTGATGTGTTCCGAGATATGGAGAATGCACGCTTTTCAAGTGAGCATCTGTATGAAGTCTTTCTGTCCATTACTAATGCATTCATGTACATTGCCCACAAAGGGGGGCAGTTCATCTCACAAATCGACCAATATGCGTTCGATCCGATGTTGACTCAGAGCATCATTGTTTCTTTTGACAAACTGAAGGACTGGGCGTTCGATATGCTAAACAAGCTTCAGAAGGAACTCTCAGAAAGTGATCAGAACACGAAAAGTTATATTATTAAGCAGGTACATGAGCTGGTAGGGAACCATTCTGGGCATGATCTGTCGGTCAAGACGATAGCGGATCATGTGTATCTGCACCCCGTATACTTATCTAAAATATATAAGGCAGAGACAGGAGAAGGGCTCGGAGACTATATTATCCGCATGCGGATGGAACGTGCACTTTATTTACTTAAGAATACGAATAAAAAAATCTATGAAATCACTACCGAACTCGGATATCAGAATCCGCAATATTTCAGCAAAATGTTCAAAAAGCATTACAATATGACACCAAATGAATTTCGTGACGGATAGAGAGGTTGAGAAAGGTGCAGAAACCTTGTTTAAATGACGTATTCGACATCATCTTCGTTCCCTATAATTAAGTCATAACCAACACTTAAGGAATCTAAGGGGGAACAAAATGAGCGCGATGAAGAGAAAAAAATGGCTGCCGCTCCTGTGTATGAGTATGCTTTTGGTAGGTAGTCTCGCAGGTTGTTCGGGCAATAATGCCGCTGATGGAAAGAATACAGCCGGTGATACGACTACCAATACAACATCTAATTCTGAAAACGCCTACAAGGATAAATATGATCCTGAGGTAACCATTACAACGGTATGGGGTGTTGACCCTGAGCTTAAATTCAAGAACGGGGAAAGCATTGAGAATAACGTTGCTACGAAGTGGACAAAAGAAAAGTTCGGCATCAATATTAAATCACTTTGGTCCATCACAGATACGAATGGTGCTTTTGGAACCAAGCTACGCCTGTCGATGTCATCTGGTCAGGAAATGCCTGATGTTGTAACGATCGGTACAGGTGATAGCACGATTGCTCAGGATTTGATCGATTCCGGTATGTATGCTGAAGTGGGGACCCTGTTCGATAAATACGCCTCAGCTACTTGGAAAGAAGCCATGGCACAGGATCCTAACGTATGGAACCAATACAGCCGCGATGGCAAAAAAATGGGTCTTCCTGTACTTGATTACGCGTACAACCATGATTACATTCTCTGGATCCGCCAAGATTGGCTAGACAAGCTAAATATGCAAGCACCTAAAACGATTGATGAGCTGGAAAAGGTTATGGATGCCTTCAAGAATCAGAACCCTGATGGCTTGGCACCAGATAAAGTAACTCCGCTCAGTATCGGCTTTAAGACATCGATGAACACTTGGATGGGCGATCCTTCTTGGATCTTCGGTGCTTACGGAACTCTTCCACAGCAGTGGAATCTTGATGCTGATGGTAAATTGGAATACGGTTCTGTAAATGCAGGTATGAAGCAAGGGCTGGAAAAAATGAAGGAATGGCTCGCAAAGGGTTATATTCCTCAAGAAGCAGCACTTTGGGATGAGAACAAAACAGCTGAGCCAGCAGTGGCGGGTACAGCAGGTATTCTCCCAGGACCTTACTGGATGAGCGGTTGGCCGCTTCAGGATACTGTGAAGAATGCTCCGAATGCTGTATGGGCTCCAATTGAAATTCCAGCGGGACCAGATGGTAAAGTTATGCGTCATGGTACACAGTTCACCAACGGTGTAACTCTGATTAGCACTAAAATGAAAAATCCAGAAGCATTCTTCACCTATCAAAACTATCTGTTCGATAACTTCGCTGATCCTAAGCCTGGTAGCGAGCTAGATAACGGTCTCTTCGCAGGATATGACTATGAACTAGATGCAAACGGTAAGATGATTGATAATGAAAAAATTGCTGGTGGTTATGTGAACAGCGTTCGTTATATGCTGGTTCGTGACGGTGCCCGGATTCCGGATGCCCAAATGAAAGCTCTTCTTAACCTTGCAGATGGTGCTGAACCAACCACTCGTTTGGAGAAGGATGTAGCTGTGAACTATGGTAAGGATACCCCTGCGGCTGCAAAGGTTCTGCTGGCACAAGAGGATAAATCCTTCAAAAATATGTTCACTGGTCCTACTACTGAAACTATGAAATCGAAGATGGATTATCTGAACAAAATCGAGAACCAAACGTTTAATGAGATCATCTATGGCAACAAGCCACTAGAAGCTTTCGATACCTTCGTAACGACCTGGAAATCAGGCGGCGGCGACCAAATCACTAAAGAAGTAAATGAATGGTATGACAGCGTAAAATAATGCTCTGTTAAGGGTATAAGTAGCACAATTAGGGACTGTTTCCTCAGCTGTTTATTTAGCTGTGGGAACCGTCTCTTTTTGCGTTAGCGGTTATCCGAATTTGTATAAATTAGCTTCTGTTTCTATACGGTAAAGAGATTGGTTTTGTACCATATATATTGGTTTTGCTCGCTATTTGGGGAATCCTGTCGTTGCTATAATTTGAGTATGGTTACAGAAGAACTTGACACGATATGGGGGACCAAGGATGAGAACACTTAAAAAAACATGGCCATTTCACTTAATGTTGCTGCCGGCGATGATATTCCTGATCATCTTCAGCTTTATACCGATGGGCGGAATTGTGATGGCGTTTCAGGATTATAAGCCATGGCTAAAAATTTCGGGATCAGCGTGGGTTGGATTAGATAATTTCCGCTATCTATTTGAACGTAATGACAGCATGCAGGTCATTTGGAACACATTGATTATTGCCGTTCTGAAGATGATCTTCAATCTGGCTGTGCCATTTGTTTTCGCCATTCTTTTGAATGAGATTCGCAAGGTTTATATACAGCGTACAATTCAGACATTGGTTTATTTACCTCACTTCTTGTCTTGGGTCATCCTTGGCGGGATCTTGCTAGATTTGCTTGCTACAGATGGCTTCGTCAATCAGATCCTCGGCAGTATGGGGATTAAACCCATCTTTTTCTTAGGAGATAATAACTGGTTTAGGTTCACGGTCATTCTCACGGATGTATGGAAGGAATTTGGTTATAACACGATCGTCTTCCTGGCTGCTCTAGCAGGAATTAACCCTTCATTATATGAAGCTGCTGAAATAGATGGTGCAACCCGCTGGAAACAGACACGTTTTATCACAATGCCTTCTCTACTGCCAATGGTTGTTGTGGTAGGTACTCTGGCTCTCGGAAATGTATTGAATGCAGGGTTTGACCAGATCTTTAACCTCTACAATCCGCTGGTCTATCAGAAAGGCGATATTATCGACACCTTCGTATACCGGACAGCTATTCTGAATGGTGAGATGGGCTTTGGTACAGCAATCGGACTGTTCAAGTCAGCCATTAGTATGGTCCTAATCCTTGTTTCGTACAGTCTGGCTAAAAAATGGGCAGGATATCGCATTTTCTAAACTACCAACGGAAGAGGGAGACCTATGTATTACAAAACTAGAGGTTATCGTATTTTCAACATATTCAATACTTGTTTTCTGATCATACTCGCACTCATGTGTATTGTTCCTCTGATTCACGTATTAGCTGTATCTTTCAGTGCCAAGTCTGCGGCTGATGCCAATCTGGTGGGCTTGTGGCCAAAGCAGTTCTCTCTGGAAGCTTATAAAAAGACAATGAATAATCCGATATTCCTACACTCTATATGGGTATCCGTACAAAGAACTGTACTCGGAACCGGACTTACGCTTCTGATTACTTTTCTGGCAGCTTATCCGCTATCTAAGGAAAACTCAGCCTTCAAAGGTCGGAATGTTTATTCCTGGTTGTTCGTGTTCAGCATGGTGTTTAATGGTGGTCTGATTCCATTCTATATTGTTATTCAAAAGATTGGCTTAATGGATTCCTTCTGGGTACTCGTTCTGCCAGGTGCGGTGAATACATTCTTGGTAATTCTGATGCTGAACTTCTTCCGCGGTATTCCTAAAGATTTGGAGGAAGCTTCGCTAATTGACGGCGCAGGACATTTCCGTACCTTGTTCAGCATTTACTTACCGATTTCATTACCATCGATTGCGACGATTGCACTGTTTAGTATGGTGTTCCACTGGAACTCCTGGTTCGATGGACTGTTGTACTTGAACAATTCCAAGCAGTTTCCGCTGGCGACCTTTCTGCAGACCGTTATCATTCAACGGGATATGAGCTCCATGAGCATTAATCCGAAGGAGATGGAATTAATCTCGCAGACAACGGTTAGAGCCGCGCAAATCTTTATCGGGGCTGCTCCTATTCTAATCGTATATCCATTCTTGCAGAAGTATTTTGTTAAAGGAATGACACTTGGTTCTGTAAAGGAGTAGGGATGATGATAACGACATTTATCAATGGAATGGACATCTCGTTTTTGGATGAAATAGAGCAGGGTGGAGGCAAATTCCATAGTCGCTCTGTTCGGACTGCTGAGGAAGGTGAGGATTTACTCCACATCCTTAAGGACAATGGAGTAAATGCCATACGGCTGCGGATTTGGAATGACCCTCCAGGTGTCTTTTGCAATTTGGAACGGACGCTGGTTATGGCAAAGCGGATCAAAGAAGCAGGGCTGGATTTTCTACTGGATTTTCATTATTCAGATATATGGGCGGATCCAGCTAACCAATGGAAGCCAAAAGCTTGGGAGGCACTTGACTTCAGTGGTTTGACATCCGCCGTGTATGAGTATACACGCGAGACCCTTGAAGCTTTACAGTCCCAAGGCACACTGCCCGATATGGTGCAGATCGGTAATGAAATTACGCCAGGCATGTTATGGGGAGAAGGCAAGGTTGATGGAGATTGTGATACTCCGGAGCAGTGGGAGCAGTTCACTACGCTAGTTAAAGCAGGTATAGCGGGTGCGAAATCCGTCGATTCTGACTTGTCCATCATGATCCATATTGACCGGGGTGCTGATCATCCGGCGAGCCGTAACTTTTTTGATCGTTTCTTAGAACATGGTGTAAATTATGATGTTATCGGATTATCATTCTACTCTTGGTGGCATGGTACTTTGGACGACTTACAGCTTAACCTGAACGAATTAGCGCTGCGTTATAACAAGGATATCATTGTGGTGGAAACAGCCTATCCATGGACACTGAATGCACCTGAAGGATTTCCAGTAATTGTGAATGAGGAAGCCCAGCTCCATGATGGTTATCCAGCCACAGAAGAGGGTCAAGCTAAGTATATGAAGGATTTCATAAACGTAATTGAGAATACACCTAACGGAAAAGGAATCGGCTTTTATTACTGGGAGCCTGCTTGGATTCCTTCGCAAAAGGAATGGTCTGTTGGGCATGAGAATGGGTGGTCCAATTTAGCTCTGTTTGATTTTGAAGGCAAGAAACTGGATTCGCTCCATTTCTAAAGATTATTAGAAAAGAAGACAGCCAATGGTTAAGCACCGTGGCTGTCTTCTTTTTTAATTCAAAAAGGCATCTAAAGCCACCGTAGGCTTACCAGAAGAATCAAAGGCACCTTTTGTGTAAGCGTACCATGTACCATAACTCTCCGGTTCCCAATAGAACACGCCAAGCCCTTTGCCGCCACTTACCGATTTTGTTTTGCTAATGATGTCGGTAAGAAAAGCTTTCGCCGTTGTTGGAGCACTAACGTCCATGCCGACCTCTGAAATGATCACCTCTTTACCATACCGGGCAACCATATCATTTATATTCGTTAATGTCTGAGCGTTCAGTGTAGACCAGTTGCTTGTAGTGGGATATAGTGACATGCCGATCACATCATAGTTGGCACCGTTAGACTTCAGACCGTCAAACATCCAGCGGAATAAGGAATTGTCGTAGCCGTTAGAGAGGTGGACGATGACTTTTGAACTACTACTGACCGCTTTTACTGCACTATATCCTGAATTGATCAACGCGGCAAAATTACTCATACTTACAGAAGCTTTTCCATCCTCCCAAAGCATTCCATTATTCGTCTCGTTCCCTACCTGTACCCATTCCGGCGTAACACCGCTAGCTTTGAGTGTATTCATAACATCATACGTGTGGTCATATACCGCTGTCTTTAGAGCTGTAAAGTTCTTGCTGGTCCAGGCAGCAGGTTTCTTCTGATTGCCGGGATCTGCCCATGTATCACTGTAATGAAAGTCAATCATGATTCGGAAACCCATGTTCTTGGCCCGAACGGCCTGTTTCACAACATCGGCTTTGTTAGAGAAATTAATGGAAGGGTTAACCCAGACCCGTAGTCTAATGGAGTTCATTCCGTGATCTTTGAGAATTTGCAGTAGGTCTTGTTTCACACCGTTATCATTGTAAAAAGACCAATTATAGTACTCCATCTCCGATAGCCAGCCTACATCAGCCCCTTTTGCAAAAGTCGTAGCAGCTTCCGCTGGTTTGTTATTCCCAAAGTTGAAACACATACTAAACACGAGAGACAGGCAAACGAACAATTTGAACGTTGTTTTTGAGTTCTGTTTGTTCATGATCATAACCTCCGGATTAGGATTTTAACAACAGGCGCCCTTAGTTTAGCGATGTTTGTATCCGTTTACATAAAACTCCTCCCTTTCTCTTTTATAACAAGATTGTAAGGTGGGGTAAGCATTCCCGATACCAATAAAAATTCAACATTTCAGCATCTTTGGAAATTGATTCAGAGCTACAAGAGTAAAAATAAGGCTTTACTCCCATACTACCGTTATCTTGCACCGGAGCTACTTGACCACAACCTTTAGGAGGAATGCGGATGAAACAACATTCTGCTCCCGCCATCTATATACAGCTTAAGAACCGGGTGACGGTGCCCAAAGGTAAAGGTGTCACATTGGGTGATATTGCATTTTTGATCGCGGAGCCAGAGCTGAAAGAGTCGCTGGAATCTATTCTGCTAATGAAACCAGAGCAAAGTGACGGCAATCTGATATTGATTGATCTTCTGATGGTTATTCCCCGCATTTATGAGCTTTTGCCGGAAGCGGACATTGAGCCGATCGGCGAAGGCAGAACGATTGTTCAGATTGAAGGTCCAGTGGAGAGGCGGAAGCCTTCAGTAGCGATGTTTGTCTTAGTGTGGCTGCTGCTGTTCTTTGGGTCTGCGCTGACCATCATGAATTTCCATGCGGATGTAAACATGCAGGAGGTTCAAATCCGAATCGTGGAGATGATCACCGGTCATCGGGATGAGCATCCGGTTGTATTTCAGATTGCGTATTCTGTAGGAATCGGCTTTGGGATGGTCATTTTTTTCAACCATTTATTTAAGAAAAAGTGGAATGAAGAGCCTACACCGCTAGAAGTGGAAATGTACCTGTATCAGAAAAATATCGACCAATACGTCATTAATGAGGAGTATAGCAAAATGAGGCGCCGTGGAGAAAATCAACCAGAGAACGTGGAGGACGGAAGATGACGGCACCTATAACACTAGGGTTGAATTTGCTGCTGGGTATTGCAGGGGGGATCGCTGTAGGTGGTGGTGTGATCGCTTTATTTGTGGTTCTCGACATGGTGCCCCGTCTGGCTCAATTAACTTCTTCTTACGATAAAGTACATTGGTACGAGGGTGCGATGGTAGTTGGATCATTGCTAGGAACCGTAAGTGATTTTTGGAATTGGAAAATATCCTCAGGTCCTTTAGTTGAACTTGGTATAGGACTTTTTGACGGGATTTTTGTAGGGATGCTCGCTGCAGCATTGACCGAGGTATTAAATGTGCTGCCGATACTCGCTAAACGCTTGAACATGACACATTATTTGTTCGGGCTGTTAATGGCGATGGTAAGCGGGAAGGTCGCGGGTTCTTTGTTCGACTGGTTTGTATACCGACAGTAAACGGGGGTTATGGAATGAGCAAATTTATTCACAGCGGTGATTCTGTGCCAGAAGAGGATCATCAGGAAGAAAACGCTGCGGCTGCCGCAGCAATGAAGAATACCGCAGAGGATCTAGTTGATGATCATACCGAGGTTAACGGAGCTTCTATGACCAGTGAAGACGCAGATCCGGCGGAAAATACTACAGCAACTGATCCGAGTCAAGAACAGCAGGATGCAGAAGCATCTGCGGAGCTAGGGGCAGAAGAGCAGAGTACCGAAGCGTCAGCACAGCCCGATTCCGGGCAACAGGATACAGAAGCATCTGCGGAGCTAGGGTCAGAAGAGCAAAGCGCTGAAGCATCAGCTCAGCCGGATTCCGGGCAACAGGATGCAGAAGCATCTACGGAGCTAGGGGCAGAAGAGCAAAGCACTGAAGCATCAGAACAGCCGGATTCCGGGCAGCAGGATGCAGAGGCATCGGATGAGCTTGGGGCAGAAGAGCAAAGCGATGAAGCTGCACAGCCGGATTCCGGGCAGCAGGATGCAGAGGCGTCAGATGAGCTCGGGAATCAGGAGCAGAATGAGCCTAGTAAAGGATTTTTTGCCAGGTTATTCGGCTTAGATTCAGACTCTGAATCCGAAGATGAGGCGCAAGATCAGAATACCCAACAAACAGGCGGATCAGAGTCCGCAACAGAGTCCGGGGAAGAATCTCAAGCCAAAGTGACGCCAAAGTCCAAACTATCTAAAAAGCAAGCGCAACAAGAGTCACAAGACAGCAATAAAAAGGGAAGCAGCAAGCTACAGAAGAAACGAGATCGCGAGCACTCCAACTCATTAAAAGAATCCGTCATTTACTGGCAAGGTAATGATGAAATCCCAATGTCCTTGCAAGATACGAAACAAACACTTACTGAGGTAATGGGACTGGGCACAAGCTTTGATGTAACGTTCAGACAGATGTCCTTTGGCGGACATAAGACAGCTCTACTCTGTTTAAGTGGTTTTACCAACACAGATGTGACCGATGATATTCTAAAACGTCTGACCTATCTCACCTCTGAGAATCTGTCTACGGGTGTGCTGTCTAGCTTTATGAATGAATATGTCCCTCACATCCAGGTGGAAGAGGGGAATTCTTTAAGCGAAAGTATCGAGAAGGTACTTGAAGGCTTGAGCGTGCTATTCGTCGAAGGTGAGAACAAAGTTATCATCATGGATACTCGTTCTTACCCTAGTCGCAGTCCAGCCGAGCCTTCGATTGATCGGGTGGTGCGCGGTGCGCGCGACGGTTTTACAGAGACTTTACTGAGCAATATCTCGCTTGTCAGAAGACGGGTTCGAGATCCAGGGCTGAAATATGAGCTATTTCGGGTTGGACGACGGACACAAACAGATGTATGCGTGGCTTACATTGATGATATCGTTGATAAAACACAGGTTATGTCTGTTATCGACAAAATCAAAAGCATTGATATTGATGGTATTCCTCTGGCAGATAAACAATTAGAGGAGGCGATTATCGGCGGTGGATGGAATCCATATCCTATGGTGCGTTATTCTGAACGCCCCGACGTCGTAGCTTCCAATTTATTGGAGGGACGGGTAATACTGTTTGTAGATACCTCACCAATTGTTATTGTTCTTCCGACTACTTTTTTTGATCTTTGTCAGCATGCAGAGGAGAATCGTCAGACTCCTTTTATGGGAACGTACTTGCGGTGGGTCCGTTTCATCGGTATATTTGCGTCCATGTTCCTGCTGCCGCTATGGATGTTGCTTGTCATTCATCCTGAACTAAAGCCGGCTATGCTGGATTTCATTGGACCTCAAAAGACCGCCAGAATTCCAATACTCGCCCAGTTTCTAATTGTGGAGCTTGGGGTTGATTTACTGCGGATGGCTGCAGTACACACACCAACGCCTTTAGGTTCAGCGATGGGTCTGATTGCAGCTATATTGATTGGCGATATAGCGGTTCAGAGTGGTTTGTTTGTAAACGAGGTAGTTCTGTATATGGCTGTAGCCTCCATTGGTATGTTTGCAACCCCGAGTTATGAGCTGGGTCTTGCGAATCGAATCGTCAGGCTTGCGTTGCTAGTTGCCGTAGCGGCATTCCAGGTGCCAGGATTTATGATTGGCACGACGCTACTGACTATTTTCCTTACTACCCATCGCTCCTATAACTCGTCTTATATGTGGCCGTTTATACCTTTTAATGCAAAGGCAATGAGTGAAATTCTAGTGCGTAAGCCAGTCTTAAGCTCGAAGACAAGGCCGTCTTTCAACAAAACTAGAGACAATACAAGGGTGCCGCCTACTCAAAAGAATGATTAACAATCGTAGGAAAATACAAAACTACTGCAAATTAGTCCATTCAATGGAGTTCCCACTGTCTGTTATACTGAATACACTAAAGACAGGGTGGAACCTTGATATTCCACAGAAATTGGAGGACTAAAGAATGTTTCTACACGGTACTAGCCGAATTAACGATGCTGGGCATTTGGAGATCGGCGGATGTGATGTAACTGAATTGAAGGCGGAATATGGAACCCCGCTATATATATTGGACGAGCAATTGGTGAGACAACGTTGCCGGGAATATATGGATGCTTTTAAATCCTCTGGACTTGGGTTCCAAGTAGCTTATGCAAGTAAGGCGTTCTCAGTAATGGCTATGGTTCGTTTGGCTGATGAAGAAGGCTTATCGCTTGATGTTGTATCTGATGGCGAACTTTATACTGCTTTGCAAGCTGGCTTTCCTGCAGAACGCATTCATTTTCACGGCAACAATAAGACGTCTGAAGAGATCGAAATGGCGATTGATGCCGGGATCGGCTGTTTTGTAGTCGATAATCTGGTAGAGCTTAATCTTTTGCAGTCGATTGCATCACGTAAAGAAGTTAAGGTTAACATCTTGTTACGTGTGACACCAGGTGTCGAAGCTCATACGCATGAGTATATAACAACAGGCCAGACCGATTCCAAATTTGGATTTGATATCGGTAATGGATCAGCTTATGAAGCAGTTAAAGCGGCAGTCAGCAAAAAGAATTTAGTGCTGCTTGGCGTACATTCCCATATTGGTTCTCAAATTTTTGAAACGGATGGATTCCAGCTTGCTGTTGAACGTGTAGCGAGTTTTGCTCGTAGTGTTAAAGAAGGTTTGGAAGTGGACTTCCGTGTAGTAAACCTAGGTGGAGGTTTTGGTATTCGTTATGTTGAGGGGGATACCCCATTACATGTTTCTGAATATGTAACTGCAATTACGGATGCCGTGAAGACTCATTTTGCTGGAATCTATAATGCTTTGCCTGAAATTTGGGTGGAGCCGGGCCGTAGTATTGTTGGAGATGCAGGTACTACACTTTATACAGTAGGTACGAACAAGGATATCCCAGGCGTGCGTAAGTACGTTGCCGTCGACGGTGGGATGACTGATAATCCACGTCCTGCATTGTACCAATCTAAATATGAGGCATTACTTGCTAATCGTGCGAATGAAGAGGCTACAGAAACTGTATCCATCGCTGGTAAATGCTGCGAGAGCGGAGATATGCTGATCTGGGATGTAGAGCTGCCTGAGGCTGAAAGCGGCGATCTGTTGGCTGTAGCCTGCACAGGCGCTTACAATTACTCCATGGCGAGCAACTACAACCGGCTTCGTCGTCCGGCTTTAGTGTTCGTTCAGAACGGACACAGCGATCTTGTAGTGCGTCGCGAAAGCTATAATGATCTTATTGCCAACGATATTGTTCCTGAGCGTATCGCTAAACAAGCTGCTGTTGCTAAGTAACAGCCGTTAATGTTAGGTAGGGAAAACTGGTAAGGCATAAAGAGCAAGCAGGAATTACTCCTGCTTGCTTTGCTTTGTGCGTAGTTTCATAGTAATATAATTGAGGTATTCTAAATTTGTTAATTTTGAAAGGGGTCATTTACATATGGCAAAGCAAGCGAAAATTACTCTTGAAAATGGCGGCGTAGTGCTGATTGACTTGTTCGATCAAGATGCACCAAACACTGTAGCTAACTTTGAAAAGCTAGCAAAAGATGGTTTCTACAATGGATTGACATTCCACCGTGTTATCCCTGGTTTCGTAGCTCAAGGCGGATGTCCTAACGGAACTGGATCTGGTGGTCCAGGATACACAATCAACTGCGAAATCAACCCAAACAAGCACGAGCGCGGAACACTTGCTATGGCACATGCGGGTAAGAACACAGGCGGAAGCCAGTTCTACATCTGCTATGCACCGCAACCACACTTGGATGGAGTTCACACTGTATTCGGTAAAGTAGTTGAAGGTATGGATCTTGTTGATACTTTCAAAGGACGCGACAAAATGACTTCGGTAGAAATCATCGAAGCTTAAGAATTCTTAATTTAAAAAGGCTAGTCTCCGGATTATCGGAGGCTGGCCTTTTCTTATTTAATAGGGAATCCGGCTTATTCGTTTACGTCTCGATTTACGCTGCTCTGGCACCCAGAAGAATACCAAATACATGAGCAGAAACACAATGAAGGCAAACAACTCTTCAACAAGCAGGTAATAAGGATAAGGCCCGAAATAATCCAATACAGAATAAGTGCTGGGCTTATGAGATAAGAACATGTAGTTAGATCCTAGGATGTAATTGGCGATCCACACACAAGCGGCCACAATGTTTAGTCCAAGCATGGTGAACAGGAGGGATTTCCAAGTGGGCTTATAGCCCTCAATCCAGGTCATATAAAGAGAAGCGAGAACAATACCACCATGTGCTATAAAGAACAGTAGAAATCGGAAATGAGGGAATGGATAGACCAGATTCGGTGTGAGTAAAGCAATGAATGCTCCACCAATCCCAGCAAAATACAGAAAGGAATATAGTGCTCGGCTGCGAGTGATCAGCATGATAACGGATAGTAGTAAAGTAATTCCGCATAGTTCGAGCGGGAGTGAGCTGCTGGATTGCCATACGCCTTGAGAGAGGTACCATATTTGAAGTCCTGTTTCTGAGAACAAAAGAATAATAATCAGCAGCAAGCGCACACTTTGCCGAAGTCTCACATCAGTCCGAATCTCGAATCTTAAACTGTAAAACAGTATACAGACCAATGTAATGATAGACAGAGCAATCCAATGTGAAGGGGAGAACATAATGAAATCCTCCGTACGCTGTCGATCAAAATAAGATGAAAGATGCATGGAACCAACCTCCTTCGTACCTAAAAAGCACTTCAAAAAACATCTTTGTAAATTTTTGATATTTTCTGTTTCGAAACATCCAAAAAATGGTTATATATGTATGCATTCTGTCAGCTACCCACAAAAGGATGGCTTTTCATTATTTTAACATAAGATGGAGCAATGGGCGCGGAATTACATAAGAAGCATTCGAGCATGAGGAATGGCAGAGATTACGCTTCAAGAGGGGATACAAACATAGAAAAATCAAATTGGAAAAGGAATTGGAGGCTTTAGGATAATGTTAAAGAAAAGAATAAGTGTGTTGATCGTTATTCTGATGCTTGTAGCGCAATATGCCTATGGCATC
This sequence comes from Paenibacillus sp. FSL R5-0475, assembly GCF_038004585.1. NCBI lineage: Bacteria > Bacillati > Bacillota > Bacilli > Caryophanales > Paenibacillaceae > Paenibacillus > Paenibacillus sp. FSL R5-0475. The sequence goes on along the minus strand of NZ_JBBORK010000001.1, from coordinate 3,457,078 downwards.
GGGTTCACTCCACAAGTACAAGCAGCGGCAATCGATCAAGAGCGGAATATCATCACCAGTGTCTCAATGGCTGTATATGGTGAAGACGGGCAGACGGTTACGGATAGCGTCTATGAGCAAGAAGCTAATGTAACATTAGATTATACGTGGTCTCTTCCTAAAGCTCATCCGTACAAGCAAGGTGACACCTTTACCTTTCAGCTTCCAGAGCAGTTTCAGCTTTTTAATGATATTAGCGGCTTGTTGGTCTCAGAGGATGGAGATGTAGGAACTTTTACAGTTGAGCAGTTATCACACCAAGTAACAATGACCTTTAACGACTACATAGAAACGCATGATGACGTGCAAGGAACGCTTCGGATCAATACTAAGTTTGATAAACAAAAAATCTCAGGAAGTACTGTTCAGCAGATTTTATTTCCGGTGAGCGGTGGTGTTCAGACGGTTACTGTGAATTTTAAACCGAATGTAGGATCGACCATTGAGAAGAGGGGGATTCCTCAGGGGTTTAATGCAGACCATATTCTATGGTCTGTTGACGTAAATAAATCATTAAAAACTGTTGGAAATGCAGTCGTAACGGACCCTATACCAACAGGTTTGTCACTTAGCACTCCGGTTACTGTGAGTGTGTATCAACTGAGTATCCAGTTGGATGGTTCGGTAACACAAGGCGCACTACTCGATACCAGTAAATATTCTACAGAGTTCACTGGAGGATCGTTAAATGTTCATTTCACTGATCCTGTGATTTCGAGTGCTTACCGTATTGAATACTCCACAGCTATTACTGATGAGCATCGGCTAAGCTTCACGAATACAGCGACTTTTACAGGAGATGGGCAAGTTCCTGCAAGTTCTTCTGCTACTGTTCAAGTAGAACGAGGAGGAAGTTTGAACAAGTACTCTAGCGGATATGACTGGAGCAATCAAATCATTTCCTGGGCAATCGAATATAACTATAATAAAAAAAAGATTCCGCAAGGAAATGCTGTACTAAAGGATTTGTTTAATGATTCTCAAGCGTTAGTAGCCAATTCTATAAAAGTATACACGGTGCAACTGGATTCAGCGGGTACAGCAACGTTGAGTAATCTTTTGACCAAGGATATTGATTATACTGTAGTTGCAGCTTCAGACGTGAATAAGTCAGGGTTCACCTTACAATTTAAACAAGATGTAACATCTCCTTATCGAATCGAATATAAGACCAAAGCTGTAAAGCGTGTGTTTGAAGATACCATAATCACTAATACAGTTACGGACAGTACCTATACTGGAGAAGCTACACGCTTAATACGGTCAGCCATTTTGTATAAGAACTTATCAGGCGTAGATTATCAGAATAAAACGGTTGGATGGAAAGTCACATTAAACAGTGATAACTATCCAATGGGTCAGGTTGAAGTTACGGAGTCATTCCCGTTTGGCGGACTGAAGTTTATTCCGGAATCACTCGTAATTAGAAATTCTAATGGGAATGTATTGAATCCTTCCAAATATAGTTTGGTTTACAATGCTCCTGTTCAGGCTAATAAAGGATTCAAGGTTGTCTTTAATTCGCAGATTACTGGTCTTTATACGATTAGCTATACAACGGAATTTAATAAGGATTGGATTTGGTCTAATACTGAAAATTTCAATAGCAAGGTTAGGATGGACTGGTTAGACACGTCCGAAATTCCTCGCACAACAGAAGCAGAAGGGCTATTTATTCCAAGAACGGAAGCGAAAAGCAATGGTTTGAAGTTTGGTTCTTATAATGCTTCAACTAAAGAATTAGCTTGGACATTAGGGGTCAATTATAATAGCAAAACGGTTGCAGAGCCAGAAGTCGTGGATATTTTGAAATCGGGTCAAACCCTGGTTCCTGGATCGCTGAAAGTATACACCATGAATGTTGCTAAGAATGGAGACCCAACGAAAGGTGTCGAGGTAAATAGTAGCAAATACACTTACAGTGTTAATGGTAATAATGAGCTGAAGCTTTCCTTTACAGATGCTATTCAATCCGCGTATTATATAGAATTTCATACAAGTCTTGAAGGCAAAGTCATTGGCACTTCTATTGATAATAAAGCCAGTCTCTATGATGGGGCAAAAAAGGTATCCAAGGATTTGAACGCTACCGTAAAGATTCCTTATGGAGACGAATATCTCTTGAAAAATGGTGTTCAGAATGGCGAAAAAATCGATTGGAGCATTCAAATTAATCGTAGTCAGTCTACTGTGAAGAATGCGTTAATCAACGATACTCCTAGCGCTAATCAGATTCTGCTGCAGGATTCATTCCATCTGTATCCTACAATCGTAGCTGAAAACGGGGATGTAACAAAAAGCGAGCCTGAATTGATTCAGGGTATCGATTACAGTTTAGAAATAAAAACGGATGTAGACGGCAAGCAGTCGTTTGATTTAAGCTTCGCCAAGGAGATTAGTAAACCTTATATTCTAGACTATCAATCCCTGATTATGGCGAATACAGGAGACAAAGTAATTAATTCTGTTCGTTTCAGTGGTTTTAATGTTATCGAAATAAGCAAAGATTCTTCTAAAGAAATTATCGTCGGTGTGTCGAGTGGATCAGGATCAGGCAGCGGGGTTAGAGGTTCCTTGATGATTAAGAAGCTGGATGCAGAGGACAACTTGAAGACGCTGGCAGATGCAACTTTTGCACTCTATCGCCTTAACGGCTCAGACCGGGTATTTATTAATAGCTTAACCACAGATTCCGCTGGTACAGCAACATTCAATAAATTATGGTTGGGTAACTACGTATTGATTGAGACGACAGCTCCTAGTGGCTATGTACTTGATCCTAAAGAGCATCCAGTGTCCATTCATTCTTCATCAACGAATCAACTCATAATTACGAATAAAAAAGCAGTTGAGCCTACGCCTACTACAACGCCAGAACCAACTATAGTCCCAACCGCAACACCAGCAGCTTCATCGGAACCGACGGCTACTCCGTCAACAGAGCCGACATCAGGACCTGCGTCTACACCAACCTCAGGAGCCCCAGGAGGTCCGTTAACACCTACACCTACGAGTTCGCTGGTGCCAGGAGTAATCATCAATGATCCGGCAGTACCTGCTGGCCCTGGGAATACGACCGATCTGGAATCCGCGACATCAGAAGAAGAAGGAACTCCTGATTTAGTTATTACAGATGAAAATGTTCCTTTGGGTGAAGTCGACATTGTTGATGAGGAAGTTCCGAAAGGTACCATCAACAACAGCACTTCAAGTGCCCCTCAGCTTCCAAAGACGGGAGAAAGTAGCCCTGCGCCGCTCTACATGACAGGTATTGGATTAATAGCCATAGGCTATATTCTAAACCGTGTGTTTAGACGTGGAGGAAACTTAAAGTAAGTGAATAAGTATGATTTGAAATTGAATGGAAAGAAGCACCCGGCGTGATTATAGTCGGGTGCTTTTGTTTGTGTTCAGAACCTATTCACTCGCAGGGAAGGAAGTCTCGAATTCGGTTTGTTTACGTGAGCTTTTGGCTGAAATTGTTCCACAGTGGAGCTCTGTGATGCTCTTGGCAATCGCGAGTCCTAAGCCGCTTCCGCCAGTCTCCCTGGAACGTGACTTATCTACACGATAAAATCGCTTGAATAAGTGGGGGAGGTCCGTGGCAGGGATCGGGTTACCGTAATTCGTGCATGTAGTAATCACACTGTTATCTTTTCTATAAACGGAAATATCTAGAATTTTACCTTCTTTACCGTATCTAACCGCATTGGTAAATAGGTTCTCATATAATCGTACTAACTCGTCCGCATCACCATGGATAATCAAAGGGCCCATATCCGTATGAATACGGCAGGTCATATCCGCTTGCTCCAATACGGGAGCGAATTCCTCGACAAGCTTTTTGAGCAGCTTGCCGAGATCTAAAGGCTCCATATTAAGGGGAAGCCCGTTGCTGCTAACACGTGTATATTCAAATAAATCGTCGATTCGCTTTTTAAGAGTCAGGGACTTCTCATAGGCGATATTCACATAATAACGCAGCTCAACCTCGTTCTTATAACGATCCTTCTCCACATATTCCAGGAATCCCAGTACAGAAATTAGAGGGGTTCGAAGATCATGGGATACACCAGTGATTAGGTCGTTTTTTGCTTTCGCTGCTGCTCGTTCTTCATCTATAGCGGATTTTAGCTTGCCCGCCATGAGGTTCATATTTTCCGCGAGTTTACCGAGTTCATCCGTTCCTGTTACTGGTACCTTGAAAGATAAGTTGCCGTCAGCAATCGCTTGAACCCCGCTTGAAATGTTATGAAGATGGCTTGTTGTATTTCTGGATAGCTTCAGGATGAAAAAAATAAATAAAGGAACCCCAATGAGAATCACTATAGAAGTAGAACCGATGTTATTGGTCACCCAGCGGATGAGTTTAACGCCCCAGAAGGAATGAGAAGGATTGAGCCATAGCAAAAGGGATGTCCCATAATAGCCGACCAATAAAATTGCTGCTGTAAGAGCTAGACTCGTTAGGCTAAAGCCAACTATTTTCCAAGATAAGGTATCGAATCTTTTAAAGTTCAACTAGAAGAACCTCCTTTTTCCAGTTTGTAGCCAACGCCCTATACCGTCTTTAAATACAGTAGTTTACTCGGCTTAGCTTCAATTTTTTCTCTGATTTTTCGAATGTGTACCATGAGTGTATTACTGAGTCCAGTAATTTTATCTAGTTCCTGACCCTTGGCAGATAACATAATAATCGGGAATTTTTGTGTTTCTCGAATTTTTATACAGGCCTCTATACCGTCCGTACTACAAGAAGTATACAATATTCTCGATTGAAATCCTTATTTCAAGGCCGGCGAGGATCGATGGGAAACAGTTTGTTTAGCTCTTTGAAAAACTTAAAGCTATCATAAAGCCTTCCACATACCAAAGATGAGACAGGCGAACTTCCCAATGGCGGCATGTAAAAGTAAAAAGTAAACTTAATAGTTTCTTAACAAGCCTTAAGATTTGGGAAGCGGCTATGCTATAATAATTTCAAATTCAATAGGTTGGAGGAGAATTGGAAGATGTGGAAAGAGTTTAAAGCTTTTGCCCTGAAAGGAAATGTACTAGATTTAGCCATTGCTGTCGTTATCGGAGCAGCTTTTGGTAAGATTGTGACTTCATTAGTATCTGACATCATTACGCCAATTGTCGGCTTGATAACAGGTGGTATAGATCTGAAGGATCGGGCTCTAAGTGTTATGGTTATGCATAATGAACTGATTATTCCTTATGGGCAATTTTTGCAGGCGGTAGTTGATTTCTTTATTATTTCCTTCTCAATCTTTATGGTGATTAAATTGGCTAATAAATTCCAGCGTAAAGAAGCCGTTAAAGTTGAAGTGGTGGAGACGCCAGCACCCGCAGAAGATATCGTGTTGCTAACGGAAATTCGTGATTTGTTGAAACAACAAGAACGCGGATTGTAATTGGAAAAAGAAAAAGAAAAAGAAAAAGAAAAAGAAAAAGCGCCTGGAGATACAGTCCAGGCGCTTTTTCTTTTGTTATGTAAATGTATGGAATGGGTTTTAACTGTACATTTGCAGGCTATATATTACCATGTCGTTTCTTCTAGTAATCACCATACCTCTCAGAATTAAGTTACAAATTTTAAGTAAATATATAAAACGCACTTGCATTTCGAAGGTGTAAGTGATAATTTTGTTAGTAAGGAAAACTTGAACCTCAATTAAATAAAGGATCAATCCTTCAGGGCAGGGTGTAATTCCCTACCGGCGGTGATGTTGTTGTAGAGTGCTTATTTATTAAGTTTATCTACCACACTTAGTCCGCTACCCGGCTCGCGTTGTTGACGCGAACGGTGGACCCGGTGAAATTCCGGGACCGACAGTATAGTCTGGATGGAAGAAGGAGAGGTTAACCGCTTGTCTGTAATAGACAGGTGGACTGCAGTATTTTCATTTATTATGTGCGATATTTCACAATTGCCGTCGTTTGACGGTTATTTACGCACACTTTTATTTGGACTGCCGATAAACTCTCGCATAACCCATCTTTACTCCTCCTGGAGAATGAGATGGGTTTTTCTGTTTTTACGCATCAGATAGACAGTAAGTGGATAGGAGGAACGAGATGGATAATATGAATGACGAGTTTTATATGTCGTTAGCGCTGGATATGGCAGAACGTGCCCAAGGACAGACGGGAATTAACCCTGTAGTTGGCTGTGTTGTTGTAAAGAATGGAGCGATGATTGGACTTGGAACTCATTTGCAGCGCGGAACAGGTCATGCTGAGGTTCATGCCTTGAATATGGCGGCTGGCCAAGCACAGGGCAGCACTGCCTACGTAACACTGGAACCATGCAGTCACTATGGCAAGACTCCGCCCTGCAGCCAAAGGCTGATCGACGAGGGAGTAGCCAGAGTGGTAGTCGCTTGTGAAGATCCTAACCCTCAGGTTGCGGGTCGCGGCGTTCAAATGCTGCGTGAGCATGGCATTGAAGTAGAAGTAGGGTTGCTGCGTGAACGTGCGTTGCGGTTGAATGAGCGTTTTATCAAGTATATTTTAACAAAACAGCCTTTTGTTACGCTCAAGAGTGCCAGCACGCTGGATGGTAACCTAGCTACTAAATCTGGTGACAGTAAATGGATTTCAAATGGTGAAGCGCGGGAGATCGTACATACGCTGCGGCATCGGCATCAGGGAATAATGGTCGGTGTGAACACAGTGATTGCAGATAATCCTTCACTGACGACAAGAACGGAAGTGCCGGGTATTCATCCGATACGGATTGTGATTGATTCTGGACTACGTATTCCTTTGGATTCAGCAGTTGTAAGTGACGGTCTAGCGCCTACTATCATCGTGACAACTGAAGCCGCAGATGATGAAAAGAAAGCAGCACTTCTTCAAGCAGGTGTGCAAATCATTGTTAGCGGAGCAGGACCACGGGTGGATTTGAAGGCTGCTATGGTAACACTCGGTGAAATGGAAATCGGATCGATTTTACTTGAAGGCGGAGGCACGCTAAATGGTGCGATGCTGGAGAGTGGGCTAGTTGATCGAGTGATTCTCTTTTTCGCTCCAAAGATTGTTGGCGGTGGTGCTGAAGCGAAAGGGACGTTCGTATTTCCTGGTATAGAGCTAATGAAGGATGCGATTTCTCTGGAGGGATTGGAAGTAAAAGTGCTCGGAGATAATGTATGTATCAGCGGTACTCCGGTACGCTAAAGTGAATGGTTACAAAACTCAATCGTGTGCTTCCGGAGCAAGTTTTGTTCGGAGAGATAGCGGAGAAGTGTTACTCACACAAAACTCCTAGGAGGGAAAGCATGTTCACTGGATTAGTCGAAGAAGTTGGCACTCTGAGAAGTGTCTCCACCGGTGGAGAAATGATGGTGCTGAACATTGCCGCTTCCGTCATCATGGATGATTTGAAGATTGGTGATAGCGTATCGGTTAATGGCGTCTGTCTTACAGCGACAGCTTTAGGCGAGAACTATTTTACAGTGGATGTCATGCCTCAGACCTATCGAAACAGTAATCTGAAGGAGCTACGTCCTGGCAGTCGGATGAATCTGGAGCGAGCAATGGCAGCCGGTGGTCGATTTGGAGGTCATATTGTTCAGGGACATGTAGATGGCACTGCTGTCATAAAAAGTGTAAAGCGTGATCAAAATGCAGTAGTCTATGAGATTGCGCCGGATCGCAAATCGCTGTTTAAATATATCATCCCTAAAGGGTCGATCACGATTGATGGCATTAGCTTAACAGTAGTAAAGACGACGGCTTCATCGCTTACTGTATCCATTATTCCGCATACGTTAGGGGAAACTGTGCTAACTTATAAGCGGGCAGGAGATAGTGTGAATATTGAGTGTGATGTCCTGGGCAAATATGTAGATCATCTTCTTCATTATGGCTCAGCTGCACAGGATGAAGAAAGTGATAGCAGTTCCGGGATTAGTCGTGATTTCTTGGCGGCAAACGGATTTGTTTAAATAATGAGTAAGCTTACGAAGAAGGGAATAATCCTTCGTAAAGCTATTAGGAGGATAGGATCATGAGCGAACAATCGAAGAAGGATAGTGTCTTGGATCCGATTGAAGAAGCGATATATGATTTAATGCGCGGCAAAGTCATTATCGTGGTGGATGATGAAGATCGTGAGAATGAAGGGGATTTTATAGCTCTTGCTGAACGGGCGACACCAGAAGTCATCAATTTTATGATCACTGAGGGACGTGGTTTGGTCTGCATGCCAATTACCGCTGAGCGTGCGGAAGAGCTTGAACTACAGGCTATGGTCAGTCACAATACAGATAATCACGGCACAGCCTTTACTGTATCGGTTGACCATATAGATACAACTACTGGTATATCAGCAGGGGAAAGATCCTTGACTGTAAAGGCCATGATTGACCCTAAAGCGAAGCCGTCTGATTTCCGTAGACCTGGCCATATGTTCCCGCTGATTGCGAAAAAAGGTGGCGTACTACGCCGTTCCGGACATACAGAGGCTGCTGTTGATTTAGCCCGTATGTGTGGTGCATATCCAGCCAGTGTGATTTGTGAAATCATCAAAGAAGATGGCTCGATGGCCCGGTTGCCTGATCTGGTTGAGATTGCTAAGAAGCATGATCTTAAGTTGATCAGCATCAAAGACCTCATTCACTATCGGAACGAGAAGGAACAGCTCGTCAATCGCGAGGTGTCTGTACGTCTGCCTACCGATTTCGGTGAGTTTCAGACCATTGCCTATACAAATGAAGTGGATGATAAAGAACATGTAGCATTGGTGAAGGGCGATATTTCCGGTGATGAGCCAGTGTTAGTACGAGTACATTCCGAATGCTTGACGGGTGACGTATTCCACTCCCATCGCTGCGATTGTGGTCCCCAATTTGAAGCAGCGCTTCGGCAGATCGAAGCTGCTGGTAGAGGTGTGTTGCTCTATATGCGTCAAGAAGGCAGAGGCATTGGTCTTATTAATAAGCTTAAAGCCTACAAGCTTCAAGAAGAAGGACTCGATACTGTAGATGCCAATCTAAAGCTTGGTTTTCCAGCAGATTTGCGTGATTACGGGATTGGAGCACAAATTCTGAAGGATCTAGGTATAAGTCAAATTCGTCTCTTAACGAACAATCCTCGAAAGATCAAAGGGTTAGAAGGTTATGGATTGGAAGTTGTTGAGCGAGTGCCAATTCAAATGCCGGAGAATAAGGATAATACTAATTATCTCCATACGAAGCAGGCGAAACTTGGGCATTTGCTGTCTTTTGACGACATTGAACAAAATGAGGATTCGAAAGTATAATCACACACAATAAAAAACGAAGGGTAGATGAATGATATGCCGAAATATTTAGAAGGACATTTAGTTTCCGAGGGGTTAAAATACGGAGTCGTAGTAGGACGTTTTAATGAATTTATTACTAGCAAGCTTTTGTCAGGTGCACTTGATGCATTTAAACGCCATGGTGCTAACGATGATGAAGTAGATGTTGCTTGGGTTCCAGGCGTGTTTGAAATTCCGTTAATCGCTCAAAAAATGGCGGAAAGCGGTAAATACGACGCTGTAATCACTTTAGGAACTGTTATCCGTGGCTCTACAACGCACTATGATTATGTATGTAATGAAGTTGCAAAAGGGGTAGCTGCGATCAATCTTAAAACCGGCGTGCCGACGATTTTTGGCGTAGTAACTACTGAGAATATTGAACAGGCCATTGAGCGTTCAGGAACCAAAGCAGGGAATAAAGGCTGGGATGCTGCGACTGCTGCGATTGAAATGGCGAATCTTAACAAACTGTTTAAGTAAGTCAGCTATTGACGAATCAGTCGAATTCGTGCTTATTTATAGTATAAGAAGAAAGCATGGATTATAGAGCCCTTTCTACTTGTGTAGCGTCCTTTAGGGTGCTGCACTTTACTTTTTTTGGCGGGAGGATGCTTCGTGACTGTATTGTACAAGCTGGAAACGTTTGAAGGTCCGCTGGATCTGCTTTTGCATTTAATTGATAAGGCGGAAATCGACATCCAGGACATTCCGGTCGCCGAGATCACCGAACAGTATATGGAATACCTGCGAAGTATGCAGGAGCTTGAACTGGATATTACGAGTGAATTTCTCGTGATGGCCGCAACCCTATTATCTATAAAGAGCAAGCTATTGCTGCCCAAACCACCGGTCATTGAGATCGATGATTTTGAATATTACGAAGAAGATGAATTTGATCCACGAGCTGAACTTGTTCAGCGACTGATTGAGTATCGTAAATTCAAGAGTATTGCTGTTCATTTAATGGATATGGAGAGCGAGCGGAGCTTGATTTTTACGAAGGAGCCGGAGGATCTGGGTCCATACGTGCCTGAAGAGATTGACCATACGCTAAAAGGACTACATACTTCCGACCTTATAGCTGCTTTCCGTAAAGCACTTAGTAAGGCGGCAAGAAGGTCATCTTACCAGCGGATCACCCGGGACGAAATATCGGTAAAAGATCGTATACGTGATGTATCGGATGCGCTGCAGCGCAGAGGGAAGGGCGGTAGGCTCCACTTCTCAGCACTGCTTCACGATGAAATGGCGCGGCACGAAATCGTAGTAACTTTTCTTGCGATTCTGGAACTAATGAAAATGAAGGCGATTTTTTGCTATCAGGAGAAATTGTTTGAGGACATCGTAATGGAGTGGAGAGGAGGAGAACACTTCAATGGATTACAAAACGCTGAAATCGATTATTGAGGGCCTGTTGTTTCTATCAGGTGATGAAGGGATCTCCGTACGGCAAGTAGCCGAGATTACAGAGCAGCGGCCAGAGCTTGCAGCTGGAGCATTAGAAGAACTGAAAGAGGATTATGTAACGCAGGAGCGGGGGTTACAGGTAGTCCAAATCGCCGGGAATTATCGGTTGGCTACATTACCTGAGCATGCCCATTATTTTGAACGCTTGGCTTATTCCCCATCCAGATCAACCTTGTCTCAGGCCGCATTAGAGACATTGGCGATCGTGGCCTATCGTCAGCCCATTACACGGGTGGAGATCGAAGAGATTCGAGGCGTGAAATCCGAACGTGCTATTCATACGCTGAATAACAAGGATTTGATCCATGAGGTAGGTCGTGCGGAGGCCGTAGGGCGTCCAATCTTATATGGGACGACTAAATCATTCTTGGAGAGCTTTGGCCTAGCAAGTCTGAATGAGCTGCCAGAACCATCTAACTTCGAATCCACTGATAATTTGGAAGAGGAGACACAGCTATTGTTCAATAAGCTGGATACTCAAATGACGTTCGAGGATATAGAGCAACCTTAGTTTTTTTTGTTATTCCGCAATGATTTGTATTGCTGGGACTGCCCATAAACCATTCATAATGGTTTATGGGCAGTCCCTATTTTTTTGTAGAGCCACATTTTTTAGCCAAACCCCGAATTTTTTCCAGATTAAATTGCCATACTAAACCAAAGGTTCCCATTATTAAGGTTTCTTGGAGGTAAATACGTGACGTTATGGCTTGGAATACCCCTCGGATTGCTGGTACTGGCAATGATCCTGGTTCTGTCTTCATCTATCGATTTCCGCATCCGGTGCTATAAACATGACAAAAATGATCTGATCGAGTTAGATGTTAAGACACTTTTTGGTCTGATCAAACTCCACTATGAACTGCCTCGATTGGTCTTTAAGGGATTGGAGCAAGGCGTGCTTGGGAAGTTTAAAGAGACGGGTACCGCGACTACAGGTGTTGACACTGTAAAGGAAGAACAATTCGATAAAGAAAGAATTGAGCGCTGGCGGGACAATGTACAGCTAGCAGTGAAATCCACACGTGGATTGAAGAAGTGGTTCAAGGAAACTGTATCACATGTCAAAATATCAAAGCTCGACTGGTCCACAGACTTCTCACTAGGTGATGCGGCAGACACTGCCATAGTATCAGGAGCCGTCTGGGGATTGAAATGGAGCATCGTTGGATTTATTTCGCAGAGGGTCAAATTGAAACACAATCCACGAGTGTTTGTGAAGCCTGTTTTTCAAGATGAGCATTCTTTTTCAATGGAGTTCGTATGTGAGGGTAAATTGTCCGTTTCCTATGCCGTATACGCATCATTGCAGCTTCTTCTTCGTGTCTTGAGGGAGGCGGGGGGAATCAGTAAGTGGAGAAAATTACTAAAACGGATGCGTAGGGAGTCTCATGGGCAAAGTTTAGAATGAAAGTTACATACAAATGCGTGGATGTGGGGATGATAAGCGCTGTAGAAGCAAGAGAAATCGTACTCAATTAAAGGAGGAAACAATATGAGCGACCATCCTATTCAGGGTCTAATGCAAACAGCGATGGAAAATATCAAGGGTATGGTAGATGTTAATACGATTGTTGGAGATCCAGTACAAACACCTGACGGGAGTATTATTCTGCCGATTAGTAAGGTGGCCTTTGGGTTTGCTGCAGGGGGTAGTGATTATCGAGTAGAGGATTCTATAAGTGGATCAAGCTCCCAAGGCGGTGTCAAAATGCTTCCTTTTGGTGGCGGTAGTGGGGGCGGTGTCTCCATCAGACCGATCGCTTTTCTAGTGGTTGGTAAGGATGGGGTAAACATTGTGCCACTCGACAATCAAACGCATTTGTTCGAAAAAATTATCGATGCCACGCCTGGGCTCATCGACAAAATCCAGACAATGTTCCAAAGCAGCAGTTCTTCAGGTCAAGCTGGGTCAACTGCTACACAAGCACCACAAGCACCACAAGCACCACAAGCACAAGCATCACAAACACCTGCTAAACCCGATCCAAGTACATCCCAATCTTCAACACATTAGGTACACATAATTCAACAAATAGCCTCGGGGATATCGCCTTACATCAGGCGGTGTCCCTTTTTGTGTGGAGAGGACATACCCTAAGGCTGGTCCGCATACACTTGTACAACATAAGCATGAAATGAATGACTTTACTTAAGAACCGATAAGAATCCGGAGGATAAATATGAAGACAATAACCCGTAAATTTCCAATCGCCTTATTACTGAGCATTTTGCTGCTGTTTCTGACACCGCTAACTTTGATTCATGCGGAGAACAGCTCCATATCTACGCATGCAAGGGCAGCGGCGCTGATTGATGTGGAATCCGGGCGTATTTTGTATAGCAGTCGAGGAGATGAGCCGATGCTTATTGCCAGCCTGACTAAAATAATGACTGCCCTCGTCGCTATTGAGAATGGTGATTTAGCATCCAAAGTCAAAGTTGGTAAAAATGCTTTCGCCAAAGAAGGCTCCTCTATTTATTTACAGCAAGGTGAAGAGATGACGCTGGAAAATATGCTGTATGGTCTAATGCTGCGCTCTGGGAATGATGCGGCAACAGCGATCGCTGAACATATCGGCGGTTCTGAAGAAGGGTTTGTATACCTGATGAACAATAAGGCTGAAGAGCTCGGATTAAAAAATACTCATTTTGCTAATCCGCATGGTCTAGATGCTGAAGGCCATTATTCGAGTGCTAACGACTTAGCCGTACTGACGGCGTATGCTCTTCATAATCCTGTATTTAAGCAAATTGTGAAGACACAGGAGAAAACTGCGGACAATCCAAATGAGAAATGGGATTACAAGTGGAGAAACAAAAATAAAATGCTGTACTTATATGAGGGCGCAGATGGTGTGAAGACAGGATATACCAAAAAAGCGCTACGCTGCCTTGTCAGCTCAGCGACCAGAAACGGCCAGCAGCTTGTCGCAGTGACCATAAATGATGGGGATGACTGGAATGATCATGCCTCACTGCTAAACTTTGGATTTAATCACTACCCACTAAAAACAATGATCGAACGTGGGGACCCCGTGAGCGGTTATGACTTCGTGACAGCCAAAAAATTTGCCTATCCGCTCGGACAAGGGGAGCAGGATAGAGTGACCACCAAACTTGTCTTAAATCAGATCCCTTCGGCGTCAGCCAAAGCTGCAAGATCAAACTTTGGATTACAAGGGGTTCTCGTTCTAGATCTAGGTGGCAAGGAGATAGGCCGGGTTCCAGTATATACACGAGAGTCCTTACCACCTGAGGAATCCGCTTATACTAAAAAATATAGTACAACGCAAGCACACACTTATCCTGCTGATAATTGGTTTCAGGCTATAGGGAGTGCACTGAAGGCGTTATTTAAATTGGGTGAAAGTTCCAAGTAAGCAGATAGCTGAATAATGAAGAGGGAGGCGTATCCATGATTAACGGGATCTGGCTAGGAATGATCATCATCGGTTTTCTGTTCGCCGCCGTTAACGGCAGAATGGATGAATTTACAGCCGCCGTATTCGACGGAGCCAAGAGTGGGGTTACAGTAAGTTTCGGCTTAATAAGTGTGCTTGTATTCTGGCTAGGAATCATGCGGATCGCAGAGGATGCTGGTTTGCTTAAAAAAATAGCCAAGATTCTTGGGCCAATCGTAGCCTTCCTCTTTCCAGATGTGCCGAAGGGCCATCCTGCAATCGGATATATTCTCTCCAACATGAGCGCTAATTTGCTTGGACTTGGCAATGCGGCTACACCTATGGGGATCAAGGCGATGCAGGAGCTGCAGAAGCTCAACCCGGATAAAGAAACGGCCACACCAGCCATGTGTACCTTACTGGCGCTTAACACAGCAAGCATTACGCTAATTCCCGCGACACTAATTGCGATCCGATTGAATTACAATTCGGCAGATCCTGCGGGAATAGTAGGCACAACCCTCGCCGCAACGGCTGTGGCGACTCTTGCGGCTATAGCGGCTGACCGGTTTTTCCGAAGGATGACATTGCTGCGCAAACCTCCAAAGCCGCCGTCAGCAAAGTCTGGTTCTGCTCCATTGGCCAAGACGTCGCTGCCTAATTCTTCATTGAAAGGGTGAGCATGACTTGTACCAGTTAATCAGTCTCCTATCGGCATGGGCGATTCCTGTCATGATTACGTTCATCCCGCTCTATGCTTTTACGCGTAAAGTCCCGGTGTATGAGTCATTTGTTGAAGGGGCCAAGGATGGATTTGGAACGGCAATCGCGATTATTCCTCATCTTGTGGGAATGCTTGTGGCGATCAGCGTCTTTCGTGCATCGGGCGCACTCGACTTCCTAATGGGATTCATATCTCCTGCTCTGCGGGGACTTGGCGTACCTCCAGAAGTACTGCCGCTCGGCCTTCTGCGGCCCCTTACTGGGACAGGCTCGCTTGCTTATACCACGGATCTGATTCGCGTTCATGGTCCGGATTCTCTAATCGGCATGATTGCCTCCACCATACAAGGCAGCACGGACACAACGCTCTATGTATTAACGGTTTATTTTGGAGCCGTTGGTGTGCGTAACGGACGTTATGCACTTAAGGTAGGTCTATTCTCCGATGTTGTTGGCTTCGTCGCCGCGATCGCGGTCTGCCTCCTGCTTTTTGGGTAGGAGGCGTCACCCCCTTTCCTTCCTCGACATATGCTATTGCAGCAATGTGGAGGGAGGCAATCCGCTATGAACTACAAAGGTTTTATTCTGCATCAGTCTCGCTGTACTTCCATTAATGGCAAAGGCTTTGATTTCTGGGTTGGTGTGGACGGAGCCATTTATGCAGCACCGCTGCTGACCGATCCGGAGTATATTCACATTTGCTTGGAAGGTGATTTCAGCAGGGAAGATGGCATTCCTCCATTATCTGGAAGGAAGGAGCAGGTATTTGCCACAGGTAAACTCATTTTAGAACTGGTAGAGCGCTACCAAATCTCCCCTTTAATCATCGAACCCCACAATAATTACTGCCCAGGCGCATTTTTTCCATGGAATGAACTTGTGATTTATCCCTCTGATGGTTATCATTAATCTGAGGTGACTAGTCGAAAATGGAAAGATTACAGAAAATTTTGGCGCAGGCAGGTGTGGCGTCCAGACGTAAGTGTGAAGAAATGATTTTGGCCGGTAAAGTGGAAGTCAACGGGGAACTCGTAACTACGCTTGGCACGAAGGTGGACCCCGCAACAGATATTATTAAAGTCTCCGGTAGACTGATCCGGGGCGAGAACAAAATCTATATTATGTTCAACAAACCTAAAGGAGTCATTACAAGTGCTTCCGATCCAAAGGGTCGCAAGGTTGTAACAGACTACCTTAAAGGAATTACAGAACGGGTTTACCCTGTAGGCCGTCTGGATTATGATACGGAAGGACTGCTGCTGTTAACGAATGATGGAGATTTCGCTAACTTGCTTACCCATCCTAAGCATCATGTACCTAAGACGTATCACGCTACGGTCAAGGGTATTCCGCACGGTACTGCACTGGACAAGCTAAAGGCTGGGATCAAGCTGGAAGATGGTATGACAGCGCCTGCCGAAGTAGAGTACAAAGATATTGATGAAGCGAATAAAGAAGCAGTAATCAGCATTACGATTCACGAGGGACGTAACCGTCAGGTACGACGCATGTTTGATGCGATTTCACACCCCGTTCTCCGTCTGAAGCGGATTTCATTCGGGGATATTATGCTGCAAAATCTTAAACGTGGATCCTACCGTCATTTGACTAAAGATGAAATTAACCATCTGCAGCAAATTGCCAAAGCAGGATTACTCAAAGAAAGAACTCCACGTAAAGAGTCATAAAGACACACAATATTCACAATTAAACCCCCTAATACTGTGACGAAATTCGCTATAATGTTCATAGGATGTTCACACCTTACAACATAAGTATGAGTTGCGTCACAGAAGGGGGCTTTACATGTGGGTAAGGCGAGAAAACCAATTCAAATCGTAATTCTGTTTCTAATCGTTCTAGTGGGTGGTTATGCAATTGGTTCCTCTGTATTTGGTGGAAGCGGAAAACCAGAGGAAGGTAGTAAAGCGCCTGCCATTGATTTGCTGGGTCTTGATGGACTTGGGCATACGTTAGACGAGTATAAGGGGAAGGCTATTGTGCTGAATTTCTGGGGCTCATGGTGCACGCCATGTGTAAAAGAAATGCCGGCTCTCCAAGCACAATGGGAAAAATGGAAGGACAAAGATGTAGTCGTTATTGGAATCAACGTAGGTGAAGATCAGATGACTGTCGAGAATTTTGTGAAGCAAGTCAATATTGATTTTCCGATTTTGATGGACACGGGACGAGACGCTGTACGAAGTTATGGTATTTCTCCACTCCCCACTACTTTTTTTATTAATGCAAAGGGTAAAATTGACAGCATTCATATTGGCCAGCTTGATTTAGATTCACTAGATGATCAAATTGGGAAGCTGGTGGATTGATGAGTGAACGCGAGGCTTTTATAACCAATACCAAATGTGAATGTGGCCATCAGAACCCTGTAGGCACTGTTCTATGTGAAGCATGCGGAAAGCCGCTTGGCAAAGAATCGGACTGGGGCGAGAATCTGGAAATGCGTTATGATGGTGTAGCCCGTCGTTCGCAGCGTGTTAATCCAAGCATTATTGATCGAGTTTGGAACTTTTTTTCATCTGTCAAAATAGCGATATATCTAATCGTTTTGACACTGTTAGGCTCTATGCTGGGAACCATTTTCCCTCAGGAGAGTACTTTCCTTAATATTGATGCATCGAGTTATTATAAGCAGGAGTACGGAACTGCTGGGGATATCTACTATAAGCTTGGACTTTCACATACATACGAATCCTGGTGGTTTGTGACTCTACTCGTAATGATTGGTGCTTCACTAGTCATTTGTAGTTTGGACAGAGTACTTCCGCTATATAAGGCATTAACTAGGCAGAAGATTCGGAAACATCGTCAGTTCTTAACTCGGCAAAAGGCTGTGCTAGTTACTGAAGTGCAAGAAGAACCAGAAGCTTGGGTTGCTCGGGTGGTTCAGCCTATGCGTAAAAAGGGCTACCGAGTCAAGACGGATGGAGGAGCTCTGCTGGCAGAGAAACACCGATTCAGCCGCTGGGGGCCTTACGTAATACATATTGGTTTGATTATTTTTTTACTTGCTGTACTGGCAAGAGGATTGCCGGGTCTCAACATGGATCAGCATCTTGCTTTCCCGCAAGGGGAGATTACACAGATTCCGGATACTACCTACTATTTAAAAAACGAGAAATTCACCGTAGAGTTCTACACCGATGAAGAGATGCCAGAGGAGTTTCGAGGCAAAAAGATCCTTCCAAAATTATTCCAAACTAAAGCAGTGCTATATAAATGTTCCGCGGATTGCTCAGATCCTACTAAGAAACCGCAGCTTACCGAGGTGACAACGCATAATATCCAAGTAAACTCACCTTTGGATTATAAAGGATTGAAAGCGTATCAGTTTGATTATGATCTAACACCTGTGCTGCGTTCTGTACAGCCAGTGCTTAAGAATTCCACCACTGGGGAGTCGTACGGTAAATTCAAACTGGATATGAAGAATCCGCAGCGTACAATTACAGCGGGACCCTATACGATGACTTTAAAAGAGAAATATATGGATTTTGGACTGAATGAGGATGGTCAGCCGATATCTAAGTCGCCTTATCCGAATGCACCAGCATTCTTATTCTTGATTCAAGGACCGAATTTGCCAGCGGAAGGGCAGCAGTACTTCTATTTTCCTAAGCAGGTAGATAAGTCTCAGTTTCAGCAGGTGGCTATTAACGATAAGCTTGGTGGCAGCAATAGATTTCTTGAGCTTGAAGTGGACAACATGAGCGATGTTGATTTTTCGGAATCGACTACATACTTGAATATACGTATTGATCGTGCAATGCCTTTTGTATGGTTAGGTGCAGCAATCGTGATGCTGGGTTTAATCCTTGGATTTTACTGGCAGCATAGACGCATCTGGCTTACCGTTGTAAACGGAGAGCTAATACTCGGAGGACATACGAACAAGAATTGGTTCGGTTTCCGTCGTGAGATCGTTTCTATTTTAGAAAAAGTAGATATGGTAGTCGATGAAAAATCAATAGATAATGGAGGAGGCCTTACATGAGCTTGCTCGATATCAGCAGTGCCGTCTTTATTGCCGCATTCTTATTATACAGCGGGTCGTTTATGTTATTCACTATCGCTATCATGGGTCGCAAGTGGTCGGGCCGCAAGCCAGAGGAACATACTGCTCGATGGGGTAAAATAGCTTTTATTGTTTCTTCTATAGGTCTTATCTTTCATCTTATTTATTTCTTTACACGTTGGTTTGGTGCAGGACATATTCCAGTCAGCAATATGTATGAGTTCATGACTTTCTTATCCATGATGGTTATGGTAGCCTTTACAGTGATGTACGCGATCTATCGCAAAGTTATTCTCGGTCTGTTTGCAGTTCCAATTAGCATTATTGTGATGGCGTACGCAGCTGTATTTCCACAGGAGGTTCAGCCGTTAATTCCATCCCTGCAATCGAACTATCTCAAGATTCACGTAACACTGGCAGCACTAGGTGAATCCTTTTTCGCGGTAGGTTTTGCGGCAGGGCTGATGTATCTGCTACGGACTGTTAATTTTTCCAGTAAAGAGAAGGCGGATCGTAAGCAACAGAGACTGATTGAATTTACTCTCTTTTCAATCATTGTTATAATTGGGTTTCTGGGTTCAGTTTTTGCTTTCCGCGGAGCAGGTTATGAGACTGTTTTTGTTCGTCCCAACGTTACGATTGACAGCGCAGGGCAGGAAAATAGTACAATAGAGAAAGTGAGTTATCGAATGCCGCCGATTGTGGCTCCTCACAATAGCGAAATTGAAAGCTTCCAGTCGTTTCTTGGCATGAAAGAACCTCTCTTTGAAGCTCCTTCATGGATGAATGGTGTGAATGCTGGCCGGAAGTTTAATACTGTAATCTGGTCGATTCTTTCCGGATTACTCCTTTACGGAATTCTTCGCTTGATCGTACGCAAGCCACTAGGCGCAGCGATTCACCCGGTTATGGAGGGGATTGATGAAGGCGATCTAGATGAGATAACGTATAGGGCGATAGCCATTGGCTTTCCTATTTTCACATTAGGCGCTTTGATTTTTGCAATGATATGGGCGCAAATAGCCTGGGGAAGATTCTGGGGATGGGACCCCAAAGAAGTCTGGGCACTCGTTACTTGGCTTTTCTATAGTGCTTATCTTCATTTACGATTGGCTCGTGGATGGCAAGGGCGAAAATCTGCCTGGCTTGCCGTTCTAGGCTTTTTGGTCGTAATGTTTACCTTAGTTGGCGTTAATCTAGTCATCGCCGGACTTCATTCTTATGCGGGGACGGACTGAGCATAGTTTACCTGCTAACACAGCACAATGGATTTAAGGTTACGTTCTACTGTATTTGATGAAGGGGTTGTTGTGAAATGGCAGATCATTTAAACAGAATTCTGGTAGTGGATGATGAGGAACGCATTCGCCGCCTGCTAAAGATGTATCTTGAAAAAGAAGGTTATGAAATCGACGAAGCTGAAGATGGCGAAATCGCTCTTCGCAAAGCAACAGCAAATGACTACGGTCTAATTTTGCTGGATGTTATGCTGCCTGGCATTGATGGAATGGAAGTGCTGACCCGACTCAGAGGGGTCAAATCGACACCTGTCTTAATGCTTACAGCTAAAGGCGAAGAGATTAATCGTGTACAGGGCTTTGAAATGGGCGCGGATGATTATGTCGTGAAGCCATTTAGTCCTCGCGAAGTGATTTATCGCGTGAAGGCCATTATGCGCCGTTCTTCAGCAACAGCATTTTTGTCCAAAGAGAGCAACTCCAGTAATAACATTGTATTCACTCATCTTATTATTGAGCATGACGCACACCGAGTAACTGCTGGTGGTGAAGAAGTGAGTCTGACACCGAAAGAATACGAACTGCTGCATTATTTGGCGATTTCACCGGATAAAGTGTTCTCTCGTGAAGAACTGCTTAAAGATGTTTGGAATTATGAGTTTTTCGGAGATTTGCGTACAGTCGATACTCATGTTAAGCGTCTTCGTGAAAAACTGAATAAAGTATCACCGGAATCCGCGGCGATGATTACAACTGTATGGGGTGTAGGCTACAAACTTGAGGTACCTAAATAAGTGAACTTCTGGAGAAGTCTTGTCGGCAAGCTGTGGGTCACGATCATCTGCCTGGTCGCTGTCGTGCTTATTACACTCGGGTTGTTTCTACTTCCCTATATCGACAGCAACTTTGCTAATTCCGGCGATATCAAACGTTTATTTATGTATACGTGCATGATCGGATTTTCTTTGACGACATTCTTCGCGTTGTTCTTGTTTACCAAGATCACTCAACCGATGCAACGTGTCATCGAGGCTGCAAACAACATTCGACGTGGTGAATACGGAACAAGGCTGACGCTGGTCACAAGTGACGAGATTGGCCAATTGGCGACTTCCTTCAACCATATGGCTGAGGAGTTGGAAGAGAATATTCGCAGTCTGCACCATGAGAAGGGTCATCTATCCAGTGTATTACGCAGCATGAGTGATGCTGTAATCACCTTTGACATCGAAGGCCAGATTATTCTGACCAATCCGCACGGTCAATCGCTACTTGAGAGCTGGAGCGATTTAGAGTGGGAACAAGAGAGTGACATTGAACCTCATATGGAAACGGCTGAGAGTAATGTTCCACCTCCCCTGCGTCCTTTATTTTTGAGCACGTTGAAACAAGGCGGCGATGAGCGTTCTAATGTACATGTCCGGCAGGGCGTGTGGTCCGTCCATATGGCACCTTTATATTCTGAGGGTAGCATTCGTGGAGTGGTTGCTGTTCTGCGTGATGTGACTGAAGAAGTACGACTCGAAAAAATGCGCCGTGACTTCGTGGCAAACGTCTCTCATGAGATTCGGACGCCATTATCGATGATGCAAGGTTATAGTGAGGCTTTACTTGACGGCATGGCTTCTTCACCAGAGGAAAGCAGTGAACTGATTCAAGTCATTCATGATGAATCGCTCCGTATGGGACGTCTTGTAAAGGATCTGCTCGACCTTGCGCGAATGGAAGCTGGACATACGGATATGTTGAAGGCAGAAGTAGATGTGAACGAACTGCTGGAACGAGTGTATCGGAAATTTTCCGTACGTGCGAAAGAGCGTGATATTCATCTGCAGCTAAATAAAGAGAGCGATGTCCTTGTTCTTAAGGCAGCGGATGAAGATAAGCTTGAGCAGGTCTTAACCAATTTGCTCGATAATGCTTTTCGTCATACGCAGGGTGGCAAGAAGATTACAGTTCATACAGGAACTTGTGTCTTAGAAGGGCGTCGCTATTTTGAAATTAAAATTCAGGATGAAGGCGTCGGCATTCCGCAGGAAGATCTGCCTTATATATTTGATCGTTTCTACAAAGCCGATAAGGCACGTGTACGGGGAGAATCAGGTGGAACGGGACTCGGGCTTGCGATTGTTAAAAATATTGTTGAGTCGCATCACGGAACCATTTCAGCTTCCAGTAAGTTGGGCGAAAGTACAACCTTTACCCTAAGACTTCCTGTCGAAAAACAGTAATTCCAAACACAATGTGTGATAGCGCCTCTGACAGCAGAGGTGCTTTTTGTTGAAACAAACACATTAATCTTGTTCATCGTGGAACATATCTCATTGTTTATGCTTGGGAGGCCATCAAATGATTTTATCTTTAGACCAAGGGACTACCAGTTCACGAGCCATAGTGTTCGATGAGGACGCTAGAATCGTCTCACAAGGGCAATATGAGGTTGAACAATCTTTCCCACACCCTGGCTGGGTGGAGCATGACCCAGAGCAAATCTGGGCGTCACAGCTTGCAGCTGCAAGAGATGCGATTACTCAGGGCGGGATAACACCTCAGGAAATATATTCCATTGGAATTACAAATCAGAGGGAAACGGCCCTGATCTGGGATAGAGCAACAGGCAAGCCGATTTATCCTGCGATTGTGTGGCAGGACAGACGTACTGCAGAGCTGTGTGAAGAGATCAAGAGTAAGGGGTTAGAGGGACTCATTGCTAGCAAGACGGGACTCGTTGTGGATGCTTATTTTTCTGCAACAAAATTCTCATGGATTCTTGATCATGTAGACGGCGCACGAGAGCGGGCGAATAATGGCGAGCTACTAGCTGGGACAGTAGACAGCTGGCTAATCTGGAAGCTTACTGGCGGGGCTGTACATGCTACTGATGTAACTAATGCATCGCGTACGATGCTATATAATCTACATGAGCGCTGCTGGGACGAAGAGCTAATGAAGGAGCTTCGTGTACCACGCTCCATCCTGCCAGAAGTGAGGATGTCCGGTAGTGAATTTGGAGCAGCAGACGCGCAGTGGTTCGGGACAGAAATACCTATTCACTCTGTATTGGGGGATCAACAAGCTGCTTTGTTTGGACATACTTGTCTTGAACCCGGCAGTGCCAAAAACACATATGGAACTGGATGCTTTATTCTGATGAATACAGGTACAGAAGCTGTAGTCTCCAGTCATGGGTTGTTGACTACTGTAGCTTGGGGAATGGGGGATGAACTCTATTATGCACTCGAGGGCAGTGTGTTTGTAGCTGGAGCGGCTGTACAATGGCTTCAGGAGGGGTTAGGACTCATAACGGAGCCGGCAGGCTCGGAAGATAAAGCACGGGAAGTAGAGGACAGTGAAGGGGTTGTCGTCGTACCTGCTTTTACTGGACTAGGTGCCCCTTATTGGGATATGTATGCACGTGGAGCAGTTTTCGGTCTAACTAGAGGAACCACCTCGGGGCATTTGGTAAGAGCAACGTTAGAGTCATTAGCATTTCAGTCTAGAGATGTAATTGGGGCGATGGAAAAAGATGCAGGCATGCCATTGACCGGACTTCGTGTAGATGGTGGAGCGGTTCGTAATGATTTGCTGATGCAGTTCCAGTCTGATATCCTCGGTAGTGAAGTTACTCGAACTACATATGCGGAGACGACTGCGCTGGGAGCAGCACTTCTGGCTGGATTAACCTCAGGAGTCTGGACAAGAGAGCAGCTAGAAAGCTTTAA
Source organism: Paenibacillus sp. FSL R5-0475 (assembly GCF_038004585.1). Taxonomy (NCBI): domain Bacteria; kingdom Bacillati; phylum Bacillota; class Bacilli; order Caryophanales; family Paenibacillaceae; genus Paenibacillus; species Paenibacillus sp. FSL R5-0475. The sequence continues at coordinate 3,433,157 of NZ_JBBORK010000001.1, read as the reverse complement.
CAAAGCTGAGAGGGTCTTTTCACCTGTAATGGGTATAGAAGAGCGTGAAAGACGTTACAACGCCTGGAAAGACGCTGTAGCGCGTACCATGGGCTGGGAAAAACATGAAAGATATCAGTGATCAGGGAGATGCATATGTCTATGTTTAATGGAACAGAATCTGATCTACCGAGTGGACTATCTAAGCCTGCACTTCGAGCACTTCATGGTGCTGGGTATACACAGATTCACCAAATCAGTATGCTCACTGAGTCAGAGCTTCTGCAGCTCCATGGGATGGGACCAAAAGGGATTGATGTACTACGGCGTGCGCTCACTGAAAAGGGGTTATCCTTTGCCAGCGAGTCCTAAAGAACAGATCAACCTAAAAAGCGGCAAGCTAAGGATAATCCTTGGCCTGCCGCTTTTTAGGTTGTAACGCTTAATATTCAATAACAAATGCTACGTTTTGCCATCCAGCGCCCACTGTCCAGAACAGAACTTTATCTCCGCGTTCGATCTTTCCTGTAGTAATAGCTTTGTGTAGAGCGATAAACGGGCTACTGGTTGAGGTGTATCCGAATTCATCACCTATGTAAACCGCAACCTCACGATCAATACCCACTTTTTCACAAACACCAACGATATTAGGCAGTGAAAGCTGTGAGAAACAGGCCGCTTTAATAGATTCAGGCGCTATGTTGTTATCAGATAGAAGTGTGCGAATCGATTCAGAAGCAGCATCTACGCAAATGGAATCATCAAATGGAATGAATTTCACATTGAATTCTCCAGCCGCGACGCCTTTTCTACCCAGATTAGCCAAGCCTTCAGCCGGGAACATGGAGTTGCCGTAAACGCATGTGTCTGTTTGATAGACAGAATCAATGAAGCCTACCGCATTATCATCGCGCACAAGAAGGACTGCCGCAGCTGCATCACCGAAGTTAGCATAATAGACTGGATCATTCTTATCTGCATGAGGTGCTACATAATCGGATCCGATGACCAAAGCACGTTTAATTCTAGGATTGGCTTGCATTTGACGGCTCACCTGTTCTACGGAAGCAGTCATACCTGCACAGTTAGCGTTGCTATCTATACAAATTGTATGGGATGCGCCGTTAATTAAACGGTGAATCATTAAAGAGTTAGTAGGAAAGATATATTCAGGAGTTTGACTTGCATAGGCAATAAGATCGATATCAGCGCCAGTGAGACCATTTTTATCCAACACATTACTGGCAGCCTCAAAAGCCATCGTAAGAGAATTTTCTTCCTCATTCTTAATGCTATAGCGCGTATCACGACCTAAAGTGGTCAGTAGACCTCGGATATCAATACCCTTTTCGTCAAAATGCTTAATAAAAAAGTCGTTACCAACTTTATTACTAGGATGATAGATATCAATGTCTTGAATACGAATTCCGGTCATATGAATGAATCCTCCTGAAAAACTCTATAGTTTTTTTAGTTATAAGAAGAATTAAGCTGTAACGGTGGAAATGATCTCGATGTTATCTAGTCCTGCTTTACGACCCAGACGAGCAAGCTGCATTTTAAGAATTGGGTTATTCTCAAGGGTTAGATTTACTTTTACAAATCCATCATTCTTAAACATTACGAAGCAACCTTCCAAAAGAGGCACAACATCAGGTGCAGTTACGTTTAGCTTTCTGCAGTCGATTTGTAATTCATAGTCTGCTGGAGTGATAGGATTAATAGTTTGTTGATAAGCTTGGATAGATTTCAGACCATCTTCTTCAGAAAATGTTCCTTCCAGCTCAATATTGATCACTTTTTTAGTAGTGTCTGTCTTTAAAATAAACTGTCCCACGTTAACATCTCTCCCGATATTTTAATTTACTGAAAATAGTTACTTTATTTCTTCAATCGTTTCGAGAAGAATATTAAAAGCGGTGATGATTCTAGGTGCCCCTATAGCGGGTACTAAGTGTAATAGAATACCTTTGAGTTGTTCTACAGTAACACCCACACGAAGAGCCATGACATAATGAACACCCAATTGATCAAACTGACCCATCGAAATCAGGGCAGAGATAACTGTGATTTCCTTCCAGTCAGCTTCGATTGTGTTGCGTTGAAAAATATCGCCGTAGGCATTCCCCATAATAAATTCAGCCAAATCGGGGAAATGTTCTTTAATCGGAGCCAGTGCTTTAGCTCCGTAGTCTCCAGAGAGATTCGTGAAGTGGTTCAGACCACTGTTTACATTGTCTTTCATAAGTGACCTCCTAATTTAGGTTCAAAGTACGGTGAGCAGTCGGAGGGACCTCATCACGGTCTGTTAGCAGTTCAATGACGGCAACACGGTTGATGGCAACAGCGTCCTTGATGGCTGTTTCGAACTCCTCCGCTGTCTCACATTTGTAACCCTTAGCGCCTAGTGATTCTGCGAATTTCACTGCATCCATAGGGACTTCGTAGATAGTTCCGTCAATACGTCCTGTAGTTTTTTCCATACCTTTTAGAGCCATATCTAGCTGTTTATTATTCACAACAATGAATATGACAGGAATATCCTTGCAGACAGCAGCGTTAATCTCTGCGCCTAGCATCATAAAGCAACCGTCTCCTGTAATGCAGAAGATCGTTTCTTCTGGAGCAGCAACCTTTGCACCAATCGCCATCCCGATAGAATTACCCATGCAAGCAAAGTAAGCATCGAAAACAAAACTGCCCGGTTTCTTAACCTTGTACCATTTCGCAGCATGGAAACCGTGACTTCCATCATCAACAAAGACTGTGCTGTTATAAGGAATCAAATCACTCATCGTACTCAAGACCGATGCAAGTGAAAGGTTTGGTAAAATCGGAGGCTCTTCGGTATAATCAGAATTTGTCGGTGCTTCGCGTTTTGTGATGTTGTTCGTGTCAATATTATTGAGATAGTAAACTAGATTGTCGCGTAGATCTCCAGTCACTGGAATTGTTTTAGAGAACAATATTTTTCCGACAAAAGTCGGATCGCTATCAAACTGAATTAATGTTGCAGGATGATTTTCCCTTTTAAGATTACAAATAGTCATATCACTTAAACGTGACCCGAGAACGATAAATAGATCACTTTGATTCAGCAAGTCATCCCCATGGGTACAACCGCCTACTCCAATTGGACCGTGATAGAGTGGATGATCCCAAGCTATAGCCCCTTTACCACCTGGAGATGTAACTACAGGAATATTAAATGTTTCCGCTAATTGAATTAGCTCACTATGTGCTCCTGAGCGGTTAACGCCTTTACCCGCGATAATTATTGGATTCTTAGAGTTATTTATAGCATCAAGTACACGGTCGATATTAGCATGGCTAACCAGTGATTCGCGTTCAGGGATTACAATATTACATTCCTCTAGCAATTCCGTTTGGACATCAAAGGGAATACAAAGGTGAACTGGACCACGATTACCGCTCAAAGCAATGGATATGGCATGATTAAAGATTGTGTTAAAGTGATCTCCACGTTCAATAAGCTTGCTATACAAGGTGGCAGGTCTAAACATATCAGCTAAATCAGCTAGAAAAGAAGTAGAGTCCTGACATTGGGGAATTCCAAGCTCTTTAATAGATTGATGGCCAGTAATAAATAGGACAGGTAGGTTGTTAGCCTTAGCATGTGCTGCTGCAGTTAATAGGTTTGTTCCACCAGGACCTGAAGTACCAAAAGCTACACCTAGTTTTCCAGTTTTAAGCGCATACCCGGCTGCTTCGAAGCCGGAACTGGACTCATGTCTCCCAGGAATAAATTCAATACCGTAATCTACCATTTTAAGAACAATAGGACAAATGGATTTCCCAATAATACCAAAGGAATGGGTAACACCTAGGTTCCGTAGTGCTTCCGACATGTAATCTGCGACTGTCTTCAAAAAATACACCTCACAAGTTGATTGTTATTTTAAAATCAAACATTAGAAAACCTGTGCTCTGAATTAGGGCACAGGTTGGTGGCATAAATCGCCATAGAGACTGAACAATTGTTCAGTCGTCTTGGTTATCTGCAACCTGGCAGTCATGGCCTCTGATTAAAAATGAGGCTGTAGATCCATGGTTTTGCGTCATCCTCTTTCGAAGATTTTGCCAATATTAATTTTAAAATTTATAAGAAGAATTTTCCTTTACAATATATTCCTAGAGAACCTTTGTCAATATATTTTCGCAAATTAACTCGAATTTTGACGAAAGTCTTGTCCAACCTATGAAATAATAGATATAAAAAAACTCCCCCTAAGTCAAAACTTAGGAGGAGTTTTTGGACTTGTTTATATATTTTTGCAAGTGACTTAAAACTTGAAAATATGGATAGTCTTCTGTAGATTAAACACAGCCTGTGTCATTTTCTCAGTTTCTTCAGCAACGGACTGCAGGGCATTAATTTGTTCATTCATAGCGGCGGATACTTCCTCGGTGCCGGCAGCGGTTTGCTGTGTGATTGCAGAGATATTCTCTATTGCACTTGAGATTTTCAAGGCACTTTCCAACATCAGATCACTTTCAGCAGAGAAGGAAGAGATTTGCTCGGTAATATACTGCACACTTTGCACAATTTGAGCAAAGATATGAGCAGATTGAGTGATCATCTCATTCTGTACCTGTACGACTTCTTCGTTGATAGCGATATTGTCAATCGCTTGTTTGATATCAGTTTCGATGCTCCGAACTAAGCCAAAGACTTCCTTCGTTGAAGCTGTTGATTCCTCGGCAAGTTTACGAACCTCCTGTGCGACTACAGCAAAACCTCGACCATGCTCTCCGGCGCGTGCTGCTTCGATGGAGGCATTCAGCGATAAGAGGTTGGTCTGCTCAGCGATCTCTGTGATGGTTTTTGTAATCATCGTAATTCCGCGAGCATTATGAGACAGGGCTTCGATAGTATCAGCTACTTTTTGAGTAGCCTGGATGTTTTTGCGCATGCCTTCAGCTTGAGTATCAACGGACTGCCGTCCTTGTTCAACTAGTTCTAATGTATGTATTGAACGTCTGTTCATTTCTTTCGTTGAGTTCGTATAATTGGATACTTTATTCTCAATATCTTTAATGGATTCTGTCATTTCAGCGATATCCGTAGATATTTCATTTGCACCAAGAGCTAGCTCGTTAGACGAAGAGGCTACCTGTGCCATGACAATTTTCAAATTCTGATTCTTATCTTCGATTCCACGGCTTGCATCCATAACTTGACGAGTGATTTGTGATGCTTCTGTCAAAATCTTCTTGAGCTTGTCAATCATAGTATTAAAGGAACGACTTACGTCCCCCATAGACCCGTTCTCGTCGGCTCTACTAGTAAAATCCCCTTTTGAAATACTATGAGATACATTCGCGATGTCATCAAAAGAAGATGTAAGCGTTCTCTCGATAAAGCGGGCCACTGGGAAAGTTAGAGCAGCAAGAACAACGATTAGAACAATACCCAAAATAATGTTGCCTAAGATCATAAAAGTAACTAAAACAGGAATGGCAAATAGTGCGGCAACGAGGTAACATCCGGCAACAATTCTTTGTTTTAACGGAAGTTTATGCATCCAGTTCATTGGTATAATGTCCTCCTTATTAATATTATGTATTGGTGTTATTATATGGGATTTAAAGGTGATTGGTCTATAGTAAGAACTGACATAAATCTTCTTTTCGGAGTAGTTCTTTAGATTTCGTGTCAAAAATCCTCATAAATAGCGGAAATTTTTGCGATAGCAGACTTTACCATCTCTAAAAGTTCTTGCGGTGAAAGTACAATAACCGAGGGACTAAAAGAAAGGATTATCCGGCAGGCCGACTCGATCGTATTAAATTCGGCATCTACGTTCACCCACTCAGCATTGCTTGTTGGCTCTATTAATTGGACAGAGACGAATCTTTCTCGCTGTAATTCTTTTAAGACAGATGTTTTAACCCTTAGCTTTACTTGATACTTTGGCAGTGCTGCTTTAAAGGCCGTGGTGGACTCTTCCCAGTACTGTTTTAAATCAAAGTCATCAGGTCTTTTAAACCACTCATGTGTCTCCTCAACGTTAACTAATCTGGACACACGAAAGGTTCGTAGTTCATCTTTGCTTTTGGCTACGACATACCATACTCCGCGTTTTGCAACTAACCCAAGAGGTTCAATGAAACGGACCGTTGTCTCGTTGCTCCGGAGATAAGTGATTTTTACTTTACGGTCCTCCCAAAGTGCTCTCTGCAGTACAGAAAGGAACGGATAAGTCTCATCCGAAGGATGCCAACTGGCGCCATCAATATGAATACGCTCGCTTAGGTAATTTGCTGGGTTACTAAGTCGATGTGAGGATGCAGCCTCTAGTTTGAGAAGAGCGGAAGAGTAGTCGTCTTGTATCCCCAGATCCTTCATTATAGATGCGTCAGCGGACAGAAGCAGTGAACCAATCTCTTGTGGCTTCATTCCCGTTAGGGAGGTTCGGTACCCTTCAGTTAGCATCCAGCCTCCTTCACGACCACGTTCAGCTAAAATGGGTATTCCTGAAGCACTTAATGCTTCCATATCACGAAACACAGTTCGTTCTGATACCTCGAGTGTTTGGGCCAATTCTCTAGAAGTCATTTTTCCACGATTTTGCAACAGAAGTAATATTGATAACAAACGGTCGGCTCTCATTAGGCTATTGTACCTCCTCGAATTAATGATTGGACGATCACCATTAATCATTTCTAAATTATGATTATATTATATATGTCAGTTGATGTCATATATACGGGTTATACTTATAAAACGTAAGGAATATTCACAGAATATTGAAATCCGAATTCATGTGGAAAGGGTTGAGGGCTATGACATTGAAAGGGAAAGTCGCATTGGTTACCGGGAGCAGCAGAGGTGCTGGGAGGGGGATCGCTTTAGAATTAGCGAGAAGAGGAGCTTTTGTCTATATTACAGGGAGGACCACAGATGTATCCGTCACAGAACATATTAAGGGGAGTATAGATAGCGTACTTAGAGAAATAAAAGAGAGTGGAGGTTCTGGTGCGGTAATACGATGTGACCATACGAAGGATCAAGAAACAGAAGCAGTGATCCGCCAGATCGCTGAAGAGCAAGGTCGGCTCGATATCTTAGTTAACAACGTATGGGGAGGCAATGATTTAGCTATCGAGCAGAAGCCTTTTTGGGAGCTGCCTACAGCTCATTGGGACAATATGTTTAATGCCGGTGTGAGAGCACAGATGATCACAAATTATTACGCAATTCCCTTGATGCGCAAGGCAAAAACTGGTGGTCTAATTATCCATACAACCTTCTGGGATCATTATAAATATTTAGGCAACTTTTATTATGATCTTTCTAAAAATGCACTTTTACGTATGGCTTTCGGATTGTCGAAGGAGTTAAAGGATGACGGCATTGCGGTTATGCCACTTTCACCTGGATGGATGAGAACAGAAGCGGTTCTAGAAGCCATGAATACAGATGAGGAACATTGGCAAGAAGTTGAGGAACTGAAAATGAGTGAATCGACGACATATATTGGTCGAGCAGTGACTGCACTAGCCGCTGATCCAGAGGTTATGTCTATGTCCGGTGAGCCACAGCTGGTTGGAAAGCTTGCTGAAAAATATGGTTTTACAGATATTGATGGAAGGATAATCCCTTCGTTCATAATATAGGAAGAAAAAGATTCGTAAAATATAAGAAAGGCCACTCCAATACATTCTGGAATGGCCTTTCTATATTATAGATTAAAGAAGGATGATTTCTTCAGCAGTGTTAATTTCTGGTAAACCAGCGAGTTTCACAAGGACTTGCTTAGGAACGGCTTTGTCAACGGTCAGCAGCATGATTGCAGCGCCCCCAACAATTTTACGTCCCACTTGCATGGAAGCGATGTTTACATCGTTCTCACCAAGCAATGTACCCACGAGTCCGATAATCCCTACTTTGTCGTTATGGGATACAAAGATTTGATGACCTTCAGGAGCAATATCAACTGGGAACTTATTCACTTGAACAATCCGTTCTCCGTAACCTTGCAGCAGGGTGCCGGCAACAAGATACTCTTGGTCACGATCAGCTTTTAGAGTAACAGTAATCAGGTTGGTAAAGCCTTTAGTTTTAGAAGCTTTAGTTATTACTACGTTCACGTCGCGTGTTTTCGCTAAATGCATGGAGTTTACGATATTAACGTCCTCTGCAAAGTGGCGGGAGAGCACACCTTTTACAATGTAGCGGGTTAGTGGTTGGGTATCTACATCCGAAAGATCACCAGCGTATTCAACATGGATCTCACGGATAGCAGCAGCTGCAATTTGGGTAACAAAGCTGCCCAGTTTTTCCCCAAGCGTGAAGTAAGGTTGAAGCTTATTCATTACACTTGGAGCCACTGGAGGAATGTTGACCGCGTTAATGAACGGTTCATTGCGCAGAATATGCAACACTTGCTCCGAAACATCGATCGCCACATTTTCTTGAGCTTCAATCGTAGAAGCGCCAAGGTGAGGAGTCACGATGATTTTTGGATGAGACAGGAAAGGATGATCTGCTTGCGGCGGCTCTTTCTCAAATACGTCGAACGCAGCGCCAGCAACAATACCGCTATCTATAGCTTCTACTAATGCCATTTCATCAATTACACCACCACGTGCACAGTTGATGATGCGCATTCCCTTTTTCATCACTTCGAATTGTGGGCGAGAAATCATATGGCGTGTTTCCGGAGTAAGTGGAGTGTGCACAGTAATGAAGTCTGCTCCGCGAACAACATCGTCTACGGAAGCCAATTTAACTTCCATCTTTTCAGCACGTTCAGCTGTTAGGAAAGGATCGAAAGCAAGAATTTCCATACCGAAAGCTTTAGCACGTTTAGCCACTTCGCTACCGATTCTGCCCATTCCGAGTACACCTAAAGTTTTGCCACGAAGCTCTACACCTACGAATGTTTTTCTATCCCAGGTTCCACCGATTGTTTTTGCATAAGCTTGTGGAATATGACGGGCCAGAGCCATCATCATTGCGAAAGCATGCTCACAAGTCGTAATTGTATTTCCATCAGGAGCATTGATTACAACAATACCACGCTTTGTTGCAGCATCCAGTTTGATATTATCTACACCAACACCTGCACGACCAATTACTTTTAGATTTTTTCCTGCTTCGATGATTTTGTCTGTTACAGTAGTTTGACTGCGGACAAGGAGACCATCGTATTCACCGATAATTGCAATGAGTTCGTCTTCGCTGAGTCCTGTTTTTTTGTCAACAACTACATCTTCTGCGTCCATCAATTGCTGAATGCCCAAATCACTGATTGGATCCGATACTAATACTTTAAACATGGTTTCTTATCCCCCTTAAAGTTGAAAAGCTTTATATGTCGAGGACGCCTTTTTGGGCAATCCACAATACCTGAAGATTCACGAACTAGTAGAGAAAAAACATGCGATAATAGTAGATCAACGCGGTGTCGCATAAAAGAAGCTGCGTGCAGAAGTACCGCGGAATCGGTAACTTTGGGCAAAAGGATAGTATAGATTAGGTATTTAGAAATTAAAAAAACTCCCGACCCCCATACTACTGCCGTAGTAAGGGACGAGAGTTATCTTCGTGGTACCACCCTAATTCACTGCAACTTGGAAGAAGCAGCCTCATTGGCCTGCAAAGGCCACACTGGTAACGGAGTTGATCCGATTGCACCTACTTTAAGGTTCGATACAATATCTCAGGAGCGCTAAAGACATCTGTTTGTCACCGGTTTGCACCAACCACCGGCTCTCTGAAGACTTCCAGAATCTTTGTTCCATCATCGTTTTTGATTGATTAATTTTTTCATAATGTAACACGGTAATGTAGATGTGTCAATAGGCTTTGAAAGTAGGCTTTCTTGAAGTGAACTTCATTTTTCGTTATGATTCAATGACTGGTTCTATTCATAAAAAAACGGGAGCTGTGGAATCGTCTCCTTGCTATAGTACTGCTCTCGCCACTTCATAAAATCCTCTACCTGTATAGCACCTGTGGAAATAAGCAGGGTTACTGAGGACTGAACATCCGTAAGATTCAATGAACTGGCTGTACCAGAATGTATCAAATCGTCTATTTTTGCAGTAATGTCCTGAGGATCGTAGGCTGCAAAAATTCCGCGATTTAACATCATATCAGCGATGGATGCGTTCTTTTGAAGAAGAGGCATTTTTTTCCACTGGATAAAGGACATGGTCTTTAGCTCACCAGCAACAGAAGGGATTTTCTGGTTTGTCTTAGAGCCCCACTTTAGCATAGAATCATAAAAGTTCTTTTGTGCGAGCAATCCGAATTTAACCGCACCGGCAGTATAAGGATCATTTTTCAGCAATTTTGCCGTCTCTGCACCAGATGCACTTGCACTTATTTCACCAGAAGCTTTTGAGAATAAAGTTAAGCTTTTGAGTATGTTTAGCTGTGATTGATGTAATAAGGGAGAGTCGGAAAAGATAGAATCCTGGTTAACTCTTTCATATTGTTTATCTGCTAGAAGGCTAAGATTCTTCATAGCTGCTGCATTTACACGGGCATCTGTACTGCGTGCCAACTTGTCCACTTGTGTGTTCCAATTCTGCTTGAATTCCCGATAAGGCAAAAATACGTTATGATAGAAAGTAACAAGATCCTTCTGTTGGTAAGAGCCCGTGAATTCTTCTAATCCATATCCATTACTGCTCTTTTGTTGCTCATATTTAGCTTCCGTTTTGTCTGCGCCAACCTTGACGCCTGTGAAAAATGCGGCGAAGGCGCAAATAAGGAAAAACAAAAAAAATAGAGTGTACAACATTTGTGTACGGGAGTTACGTTGGCTCATAATAAGTGCTCCTTTTTCTGGGGGAATTATCCTATGTATTATGTATTGATAGCAACATTATGGACGGTTTCTCTTTCGGAGCTGCCCCAAAAAATTAAAGAACAGGCAGGTCACGATGAAAAAATTCAAATTTGGCGAGATTAAGATAAAAAAAGTAGAGCCAGGTCAGTTAACAGACCGTCTTCTGCTCCTCAATCTCTACATTACTCAGGGTCTTACATTAATTATCGGTTTGATATGGATATTATTTCAGAAAAGAAATCCTTTTCAGCTATTAATTTTTCCAGAAAACGTACAATTTGTGGCATGGGGTCTTGGACTTGCTGCTGTAATGCTGGTAGTTGATTATTTATTGACTCATATTGTACCTGAAGAAAGCATGGATGACGGGGGAATAAACGACCTTTTATTTCGAAATCGGCCCGTATGGCACATTGTTGTAATTGCAGCTATGGTATCGATCTGTGAAGAGCTTCTGTTCAGAGGAGCCATTCAGTATTCCATTGGTCCTTATTGGACGAGTATTTTGTTTGCTCTTATTCATGTTCGCTATTTGCGCCACTTTGTACCTACCGGATGGGTATTCTTAAGCAGCTATGGTCTTGGATATATATACATTCAATCAGGAAGCCTATGGGCACCTATACTATGTCATTTCTTCATCGACCTTTTCTCTGGTCTGGTGATCCGCTACAGGAGGGAATCATGAGTGAGGAATTGAGCCGGTTGAAGTCTCGTCAGAAAAAGCGCAGTGGCGAAGGCAAAACTTCTGGCAAAAGTAAAAAAACGAATCCGCGATCGGAGGGGGCTCCTAGAAAGAGCAATCATTCCCGGACAACAACGGCAACTTTGTCAAGGAAAGCGCGCCGTCCTGCGGCTTCTGCGAAGGGATCTAACGCTGGAAACAAAGAGCAGGAAGAATCTGTTCCATCACGTTCGAATACGTATTCATCAGAACGGGTTCGGCTTAGTAAAATGTTTGTTAACTCTCTGATTTTCATTTTTGTAATATTGCTGGTAGCGCTCCTCTGGTGGGGAATTGAAGGGGCGCCGCCTTTGAGTACTTTATGGTGATTTTTTGGATTTGGGGATTGGTTGTGGTTGTGCTTTTGATCGCGCTAATCATTGCAGTGATTATGGTGAGTAACGCCTTTAGAAACAGAATTATTACCGAGGAAATAATTTTGAAGTCGCTCCCAGATGAGTTTGATGGATTTCGTCTCTTATTTATAACTGATATCCATCGCCGCCGCCTTCCAACAGCACTGCTGACTCCGTTAAAGGGAAAGGTGGGTGCTGTTTTATTAGGCGGTGATCTAACGGAAAAAAACAGTCCTCTGGATCGACTGACTGATAATATGACTTTAGTGACTTCTATTGCTCCTACCTATGTAGTACATGGAAATCATGATTATCGAGCTGATATTTCACTAGTTGATCAGATTATCCGGGGCAGTGGTGCAAAGCTGTTAATGGATGAGAATGTGCGTATTGAACGTGAGGGAGCTTCTCTTTGGTTAACGGGAGTGGATTTTCCGAAAAAGGGTGGTAACACTTCTTATCGTCCATTACCTGAATTAACGTCACGTGCTTCTTCAATAAATAACACTTGTCGTATCATTCTTGTTCACGATCCGCTCTGGTTGTCCAAACGTCAAAGTGTGCCAGCGGATCTGATATTAGCAGGCCACACGCATGGAGGGCAGGTCATTCTTCCTTTTTTGGGTCAAAGGCATGTGGAAAATTTCTATCATAAATATGATGCAGGAATGTTTCAATGGCCCAGAAGAGATGGGACAGGAAGGGATGCGAAGCTGCTGATTAGCAGAGGGTTTGGAACCTCTCACTTGCCGATCCGCTGGGGAAGTCCTGCTGAGATGCACGTGCTAACGCTCCGTAAAGAGAAACATTAGAAAACTGTCTTTGTACCGATTGAACGGGCGGACAAAAAAACAGGTAATCTCCTTTCCAACAAGGGGATTACCTGTTTTTATTTATCCTAATTAGGAATTAGCGCATCTTAAGCTCAATACTGCGAGGATCTACAAAGCTATAACCCTTGCCTTCAAGAGTAGTAAGCAGTTTATCCAACGCTTCAACTGTCCAAGGTAGCTCATGCATCAGAATATTACTGCCAGAATGCAATTGATCCGTCACATTTTTGATTAACTTATCTGTTTTTCCGGTTTCTTTCTCTTTCATTTCCCAGTCCAGTGATCCATTGGACCAGGTCATATACAACATCCCATTCTCAGCGGAAATCTTCTTCCCTACATCTCCGCCAGCACCATGTGGAGGACGGAAAAACTGAGGGGCTTCACCAATAATCTCCTTGACCGCATTTTGAACGTCTTCGATTTGCTTTTTGACCTCAGTGTAAGACTTGTCCTTCAACACAATATGATCCCAGCTATGGTTGCCGATAATCCCTCCGCGGTTATGAATTAACTCTAGAAGCTCGGGATGCGCTTTAACGCGGTATCCATTCACGAAGAAGATCGCTTTGGCCTGATGTTTGTCCAGAACATCCATTAACGGATTAATCATTTCCGCATCTTTGGGACCGTCATCAAAAGTGAGTAACACGACTTTTTTATTTGTAGTTTCCTCATTTGGGACGATGTCGTAATTTTTGTTCATATGGTACAGCAGTGGAATTTCAGCGGAGGCTTCATCCTTACTGGCTGTATTATTACTACCTGTAGTTCCTCCATCTGCTGACGCTTCAGGGGTAGGGCTGGCTGTAACTTCAGGGGAAGGCGCTGTAGTTTCTGCGCTCTGTGTAGCTGCCGCCGTAGGCGTATTGTTTGTGGTGTTTGTATCCTTTCCATTCGCACCGCTGTTGCCACAGGCTGTCAGCAGTAAGGTAGCCAGTAGGAGCACTGATGTCATTTTACCCACTTTTTTCAACTCGCTTTCTTCTTATTAGGTTGCATGAGCGGCAATCTTTCCGCGAACACTAAACATGATTTTACCATACAAGGAGGCTGGAAATATGAATACTTCGTCATTTTTATGTGGGGTGCTGATGGGCGTCGCAGCCAGTATGATTATGTCCAAAAAGCGGAATTCTCTAATGTCTTCGCTGGGGCAATCGGGCGGTTCCATGAGTGGAGCAGCAGATAAAGCAAAAGAAAAAATAATTGGTATGGCTACGACAGGGTTTGGAAACACTGCTGCTTCAAGCAGCAATGCAAGCAGTAATACAAGCAGCAATGCTCAAAGTAATGGTTCGAACAGCGGAACCTCTGAGCATAAAACGGAATCACCGGCAAAATCAAAAGAATCCAATCTCAAATTACTGAAGGATTTCATTCGCAACAATCCTGAAGTGAAGAGCGAAGTGGAGCAAATTCTTAAAGAAACGCATACTGCCATACCGGGATTGTAACCGTAAAGGACTCCTTCAGAATCATTTTGAGGATGAAATATTCCGCAGAATGATTCTTTTTTATATTCAAGGGCTTGAAAGTGGTTTATGAATTAGAATAAGCTCTTCAGTAGTGGCAATGCTTTAAGAGGATTTTATATATTTATTTTCGTGCATTTATCTCTGCAAAATGATAACATACATACATAGTAACCATTTTTGGCTCATTACTCGGGACTCATCATACATTATAATAAATGAGCTTGCAAAAGGAGGATCCTGTCATGAGAATAGAGCGATTAAGTCAAGATAAGATACGGATTTTCCTCACTTTTGACGACCTGAGCGAGCGGGGCATCCAGAAGGAAGACATGTGGCAGGAAGTTCCTAAGGTTCATGACCTGTTTACGGAGATGATGGACCAAGCATATAGTGAACTAGGTTTTGATGCTACCGGTCCGCTTGCCGTAGAAGTTTTCGCATTGCCCGCCCAAGGCATGGTCGTTATAGTGACCCGAGGAAAATATGATCACCATCAGTACGGTGCGTCCGGGGAAGAAGAATTGCCAGAAGAGATTTACGAAATGGAAGTTACTCTTGAACAAAGCGACTCCATTGTATATGCATTCCGCGATTTCGAGGTTCTTGTTGAAGCGGCACATGTGCTCATTGGTAATATTACTTCCCAGGGGAAACTGTATTCTTATAACAATAAATGGTATCTGTACTTCGATCCTAAGGAATTTGAAGAAACAGCGTTGTCAGGTCTTGTTGGCGTACTAGCTGAGTTTGGAGATTCCTCACCGGTTACTGAAGCTGTCCTCGATGAATACGGGAAGACAGTAATGCCGGAGAATGCAGTCCAGTTATTGTGCACTCATTTTAAGCGTCAGGATTAAATAGCATGATAGGGCTGATAAGCATCATTTTAGCTGATTAGCCCTATTCTTGTTCTTGATGGTATGGCGGTCATTCTTGAATTAAAGCTGTTATCTGCCTTGCTGTAATCAGCAGAATAAGGCGCTAGGGATATAGGGAGGTTATTCGGTGCTCGTGTTATCGGTTATTTCGTCGGCAGTAGCGCCGGGACTTGCTCTGCTGACCTTTTTTTATTTGAAAGATAAGTATGATCAAGAACCGCTTCATATCGTTATTAAGGTGTTCCTTCTAGGCCTTCTGATTGTATTCCCTGTTATGATCATTCAGAGAGGACTAATGCTGGGACTGAATGGCGGTCCTTATGTGGAGTCGTTTCTCATATCCGCTGGCGTGGAAGAATGTCTAAAATGGTTTGTGCTTTACCATATGATTTACAATCACACCGAATTTGACGAGCCATATGATGGGATACTATACGCCGTAGCGATTTCGCTCGGCTTCGCAACAATAGAAAATATAATGTACGCTTGGTATAGCAATGCATCAATCGGTTCCATGTTCCTGAGAGCACTGCTTCCGGTTTCTGGACACGCTATGTTTGGTGTAATCATGGGCTATCATTTAGGGAGAGCCAAGTTCTCAAAGGGAGCTAAAACAAAAGGGATTCTGTTAATCTCTATCTTGCTGCCATGGTTGTGGCATGGGATTTATGACTTTATTTTGAGTACGACAGCTAACTACTGGATATGGTTTATTGTTCCTCTGATGGCTATTCTATGGTACGGAGGGATGGGGAAAGTGGATAGGGCGAATAGCCGGTCCCCTTTCCGCTTTCTGAAACGAGAAGAAGAGGTTAACCTATAATCGAGATGGACACACTTATATTCAAAGGATTGTTCCTTAGCGGGAGATTCCAGAGAGGAGAGAGGTGTCTTTTTTTGCGTATAAAAGTCCGTATACTTTGCAAACAATGCGGTGAGACCTACATATTAAGAGGGATAAAAGAGCAGGGTGTGATTCAAACCGGCTTTAAGCAATGCCTTTGCAGTAATAGCAGTGGCTTTGAAATCGAAGAGAGAGCATAAGCGCTATGCTATGCAAATTTGGAGTGAAATCCCTCTATTCAAACACTTTAGTCATATTGTGTTACAGAAGGGTGCATAAGACTCCTAGTTTATTGTCAAACTAACGCCAATAAGCTATCGAAAGGAGTCTTGTAGCCCTATGTACAAAAGATTAAGTGCTGTAATGTTCCCGCTGACTGCGCTGCTGTTAATTGGAGCGCTCGTGTGGGGTTATCAGGAGAATCAGGAGAAGAATGCGATCCTAATTAAGGCGGAGAACCAATATCAGCGTGCCTTTCATGATTTGTCTTACCACGTGGAGCGTCTTCATGGAGAGCTGGGAAACACACTAGCTGTTAACTCCGCTTCTAACGGGATGCACCGCAAAGGACTTGTTAATGTGTGGCGGATGACCAGTGAGGCGCAAAATGAAATTAATCAGTTGCCACTCACATTACTGCCATTTAGCAAAACGGAGGAGTTTCTGTCCAAAATCTCAAACTTTTCTTATAAAGCTGGGATTCGTGATTTCGCTAAGAAGCCTTTGACAGATGGTGAATTGAGCAATTTAAAAGCATTGTATAAGAGCTCTGGAGAAATCTCAAAAGATTTGCAAGATGTTCAGAATAAAGTGATTGGTAGCCGTTTGCGCTGGATGGATGTTGAAACCGCATTGGCTACAGAGAATAAGGCAGAAGATAATTCGATTATTGACGGCTTTAAGTCGGTGGACAAACGTGTCGAAGGTTACCCGGACCTGGATTGGGGTCCTTCAGTTGCAAGCATTTACGATAAACGCTCTGTAAAAATGCTCGGAGGTACCCCTGTTTCAGTTGAAGATATCAAACGTAAAGCCATTAAGTTTGCTAATGCAGGCTCAAATGCTAAGGTAGACGTTAAAGAAAACGGAAAAAATACGAAGTGGCCTTCTTATACGGCTACAGTCAGTGGTTCGAATAATAAGCAGATTATCAGTATGGATTTCACCAAAAATGGTGGTTTACTGATCTCTTATTACGATAACCGTGAGATAGGACCTGCTAAGGTGACCCTAGAAGAAGCAGTTACTAAGGCGGAGCAGTTTCTTAAGAAAAAAGGATATCCTCATATGACTGCGGTTAATGCTGACCGTTATGATAATATCGGGAATTTAACCTTTGTAACGAGCCAAAATGATGTCTTGATTTATCCTGAGAAAATGACGATCCGCATTGGACTTGATACTGGGACAGCGGTTGGATTTGAGGCTAGCGAATATGTCAATGAGCATAAGGACAATCGTAAAATTCCAAAGCCAAAGCTGACTCTGGCGGAAGCGAAGAAATTTCTGAATTCGGATTTCAATGAGAATTACCATCGCATGGCGTGGATTAAAAATGATGACTCCGTAGAAGTCTTGACTTACGAATTTGGCGGAGAGGTAAATGGTACTCAGTATCGTATTTATCTTAATGCGGACGACGGCATTGAAGAGTCCGTGGAAGAAATCAGGCCTTCTTCAGGAGTAGAACAAAAGTGAAAAAACAGGGCGCATCCATTATTTGGATGGGCCCTTCTTTATTTTTGAAATTCAAATAATATTTATCTCATTGGGTGATATTCCCATGCTATAATCATTGTTAACTATACTGATTTGGCGGTGACATCTTTGTATCCTAAAATTAATGAATATCTATACATACAGGTTGCTTCCAGTGACGCTGCTGAAGCAGAAGTTGAATATAGATCGAGAATTGCAGAGACAGAGGACGACGCATTCCTGATTGAAATTCCTATGCAGGAGAGTGACGGTCGTCTGAAACGACTTTTTATGGGGGACGAGCTTTCGGTTTATTTTATTACTGAGGGTGGCATTAAAAATTACTTTAATACTCATGTTCTCGGGTTTAAAGAAGATGTAATTCGTATGGTCCGGATACAAAAACCAGAGGCGGATTCGATTTTCAAAATTCAGAGACGAAGCTTTTTTCGGGTGAATGCAGATCTTGAATTAGCTGTGAAGGATAGCTTTGGCAAAAGATTCCTTGTACGTACAGATGATATCGGCGGAGGAGGAACGTCTTTCTTGGTGGATCACCAAGTGAAGCTCGAGGTGGGAGCGAAATTATCCTGCTGGGTTCTAGTGCCTTATCGAAATGGTAGTATTGAGCATGTGGACTTTGAAGGTGAAGTGGTTCGGATTAAAAAGCTTGAAAACGGGCGCCAATTGGCCATGCTGAAATTTGTGGCTATTACGGATAATGAGCGTCAGAAAATAATACGTTACTGCTTTGAACGACAGTTTGATTTCCGCAACCGATAGGCATTTTTCTTAGCTCTATTAAGTGTTCTGATTTTGCACTGAAGTATAAACTGTGGTATAATTTTATAAGTCGCAGGCAATGCCTGCTTTTTTCTTGATAATATCATCAAGCATATCCATTTGTATGTGCTCCTTGATATTGCAGGAACGAACTTGACATCGCTAGATGCTTTTCTTATGAAAGAGTGTTTGAGGAGGAATGCCCCGTTGGATAGGCAGGGTACACATACTTACGACAGAATTAACGTCGCCATCGACGGACCTGCCGGGGCAGGCAAGAGTACTGTAGCCCGATTGGTAGCGCAGAAGTTGTCTTATATTTATGTCGATACAGGCGCAATGTACCGGGCAATCACCTGGTATATGATCCGAGAAGGCATAGAACCGGAAGATCAGAATCAAGTGAACCAGAAAGTTCACGATATGGTTATTGAGCTTATTCCGGAAAAAGACATCCAGAAGGTGCTGATTAATGGGGAAGACGTAACGCCGCATATTCGGAGTCTTCAGGTTAGCGGCCTTGTGTCGCAGTATTCGAAGATCGAAGGTGTAAGGTCCAGACTGAGTCATTTGCAGCGTCAGATGGCGCTTCGCAAAGGCGTTGTAATGGATGGCCGCGATATCGGTACGACCGTGCTGCCCGATGCCGAAGTAAAGATTTTTATGACGGCAAGTGTGGAAGAAAGAGCTCTCCGTCGTTATAAGGAATTGAGAGACGCGGAATCGGTGACGCTTCAGCAGCTTGAACATGATATTGCACAGCGGGATCGTCTGGATGAAGGACGGGAGATTTCACCGCTGCGACGTGCGGAAGATGCGATTCTTCTCGACACGACCTTTATGGATATCGATCAAGTCGTGGAGGCCATTGTATCCCATTGTAGATCTCATGTTGACGGGGAGAGAAATCATTTATGATTTATGTATTTTGCCGAGGATTGCTTCGCTTGATTTACGCAATTGTTTTCCCGCTTAAGATTGTGGGGGAAGAGAATGTGCCAAAGGAGGGCGGGGTGCTGCTCTGTGCCAACCATATTAGTTTGCTGGATCCGATGACTATCGGGATTAAGTTAGACCGTCAAGTAAAGTATATGGCTAAGGCAGAACTTTTTGAGGTTCCTGTGCTTGGCTGGCTCATTAACAAATTGGGTGCTTTTCCGGTCAAACGTGGTGGTGTAAGCAAAGAATCCATTAAAACGGCCCTTAACACACTTCGCGGTGGTAATGTCATGGGTATCTTCCCGGAGGGTACGCGTAACTCTGACGCCGGAGTTGCCAAGAAAGGTGCTGCAAGCTTTGCACTTCGAAGCGGTGCTGCAGTTGTTCCAGCCGCTATTGTCGGTGAGTACAAACCCTTTCGACGGATGGTTGTAGTCTATGGGGCTCCTATAGATCTCAGTCAATTTGCCGGTGCAGGAAGTGAATCTCTCGAGGCTGTTACCGATGTCATTATGGAACGCATCAATGAGATGAAGAAGTCGGGTATACCAACTGTTGGTTAAGGGATAAACGGAATCACAAATTTCGTCCTGTGCTATGATTAAATAACGGCATAGTCGCTATTTTTTGGAACATACTATCTTCAAGTGTAATTTGTAATACCAAGCAATGCTTGTTTTGAACTCTGCTATACGCAGGTTTAAATAAATGGGGTTTTGAATCGAGGAGGCTAATCACATGTCTGAAGAAATTAAAAATCAGGAAACTACGGAGAGCAATGAAACCGTAGAAGCGGTGGAATCCGCTGTGACAGAAAATAACGGAGCTGTAGAAGAAGTTGCTGCCGTTAACGAAGAAGAAGTGACTAACCAAGCTGACTTGGAAATCATTTCTCTGAAAAAAGGCGATACCGTGAAAGGAACAATCGTCAAAATTGAAGATAACCAAGCTTATGTAAGCATTGGATATAAATACGACGGTGTGATTCCGATTCGCGAATTGTCCGCAGTACAACTGGACAACGCTGCTGCAGCAGTAGAAGTTGGACAGGAAGTAGAATGTAAAGTTGTTAGCATCAACGACAACAAGGAAAGCCTTGTTCTTTCCAAACGTGCTGTTGATAGCGAAAAATCATGGGAAGATCTTGAGAAGTACTTTGCTTCCCAAGAAGCTTTCGAAGTTACTGTGGCTGACGTTGTTAAAGGCGGTCTAGTAGCTGATGTTGGAGCACGTGGATTTATCCCAGCTTCCATGGTTGAGCGTCACTTCGTTGAAGATTTCAGCGATTACAAAGGCCGTACCCTTCGCGTTAAAGTGAAAGAACTTGACCGTGAGAACAGCAAAGTAATCCTGTCCGCTAAAGAAGTTCTTGAAGAAGAGTTCGAAGCTAATAAGCTTAAAATTATGGCTGAACTGTCTGAAGGTCAAATCATTGAAGGTACTGTACAACGTCTGACCCAATTCGGCGCATTTGTTGATGTTGGCGGAGTTGACGGTCTTGTACACGTATCCGAAATCGCTTGGAATCACGTAGAGAAGCCTTCTGATGTAGTTTCTGAAGGTGATAAAGTACGTGTTAAAGTACTTAAGGTTGATCCTGAAAAAGGAAAAATCAGCCTGAGCATTAAAGCTGCTGCTCCAGGTCCTTGGGACTCTGCTGCTGGCGAAATCAACATCGGTGATGTTGTAACAGGCGTTGTAAAACGTCTTGTGAACTTCGGAGCATTCGTTGAATTGCTTCCAGGTGTGGAAGGTCTTGTGCACATTTCACAAATCTCCCACAAACACATTGCTACTCCACACGAAGTATTGAAAGAAGGACAAGAAGTACAAGTTAAAGTACTGGACTTCAATCCATCCGAGAAACGTGTTAGCCTGAGCATCAAAGAAACTGAAGAAGCTCCAGCACCTACTGCTAGACCTGAACGCAGCAACAGCAGAGACAGAGCTCCTAAAGAAGTATTGAATAACCCTAACGTTTCTCTAAGCAACGAAGGCCTTAGCTTCACGCTTGCTGAACGTTTTGGAGACAAGTTGGACAAATTCAAAGGTAATAACTAATCCTGCTTTTTGAATATACGGGTAAAGTAATCGGCGAGCCCTCGATACGGGGGTTCGCCGATTCTCTTTTTCCAGTGACAGAAAGATTTATTGGAACTAACATGAGTGTTAGCCAATTTTAATGTTTTTTGCTATGATGAGTATCGTAAGGATGACAGGAGGAATGAATATGGCAAGACCCGTTGTGGCAATCGTTGGGAGGCCTAACGTCGGGAAATCGACGATTTTTAATCGGCTGATTGGCGATAGATTGGCCATTGTAGAAGATAAACCGGGGATTACACGTGACCGGATTTATGGTATTTCAGATTGGAACGGTAAGTCGTTCAGTGTGATTGATACCGGAGGTATTGAAATTGATGGAGATGACACGATTCTGAAATCAATCCGCGTTCAAGCGGAGCTGGCGATTGAAGAAGCGGATGTTATTGTATTTATGTGTGAGGCGAAGAGTGGTGTGACGAATTCAGATGAAGAGGTAGCTCAGATTCTGTTCCGTTCAGGTAAACCGATCGTTCTTGCCATCAATAAAGTGGATAATATGAAGCGTGCAGATGATATTTATGAGTTCTATAGCCTAGGTTTTGGAGATCCAATCGGAATTTCCGGTAGTCATGGTACAGGACTCGGTGACTTATTGGACGCTGTCGTAGAACGTCTGCCAGAGAAAATAGATGATGAATATGATGACGATGTCATTCGTGTAGCTTTGATTGGCCGTCCGAATGTAGGTAAATCCTCTTTGGTTAACGCAATTCTGGGTGAAGAACGCGTTATCGTTAGTGATATTGCAGGTACTACTCGCGATGCTATTGATACGCCTTTTGAACGTGATGGACAACGTTATGTGCTTATCGATACTGCAGGTATGCGCAAAAAAGGCAAGGTATATGAGAACATTGAGAAATACAGTGTTATGCGTGCGATGCGTGCGATTGAACGGGCTGATGTGGTTCTCGTTGTAATTAACGGTGAAGAGGGCATTATCGACCAGGACAAGCATATCGCTGGTTATGCACATGAAGCTGGTAAAGCATCTATTTTTGTTGTGAACAAATGGGATGCCATTGAGAAAGACGACAAGACTATGCAGAACTTCGAATCTAAGATTCGTGACCACTTCTTGTTTATGAGTTACGCACCGGTTGTTTTCTTGTCGGCTTTAACTAAACAGCGCCTGCAAAAACTGCTACCAGTGGTGCAGCATGTATCTCAACAGCATGCACTACGCATTACTACGCATCTGGTGAACGATGTTGTATCGGACGCCATTGCGATTAACCCTCCTCCAACTGACAAAGGCCGTCGCTTACGTATTAACTACGTAACGCAGGTTGCGGTGAAGCCACCGACGATCGTGGTGTTCGTAAATGACCCATCGCTGATGCACTTCTCCTATGAACGTTACTTGGAGAATAAAATCCGCGCGGCGTTTAATTTCGAGGGAACGCCAATCCGTCTCTTTACACGGCGCAAATCCGAAAACGAAGGTTAGGGGAGAAGAAGTGTGGCGCTTGAACTTCTGGTTATCGTTGTAAGCTATTTGCTTGGTTCTGTCAGCTTTAGTGTGCTGTTCGCCAAGCTACTAAAGGGAATTGATATCCGTCAATATGGGAGCGGCAATGCGGGGGCTACCAATACACTTCGTGTACTGGGAAAAGGTCCTGCGATATCTGTGCTAGTACTGGATGTACTGAAGGGTGTTGCCGCAGTTTGGTTAGGAACTTGGGTAGGCGGCTGGGGAACCTGGGTTGCTGCTCTTTGCGGAATCGCTGCCATTGTCGGACATAACTGGCCGCTTTACTTTCGTTTCCGTGGGGGAAAGGGCATCGCTACTACGATCGGTGTTATGGCCACACTGTGTTTATGGCCTGCACTGCTCGCTGGTGTTATCGCCATAGGATCTATCTTTATCACTCGTTACGTGTCACTTGGCTCGTTGATTTTTGTCGCGCTGACACCGGTCTTTCTATTGTTGACAGGATTTACACAGCCTGTGCTCTGGACCAGTATTATCATTGCGGTTTTTGCCTTCTGGCGGCACCGGACGAACATTGTTAAGATTGTAGAGGGCCGTGAGAACAAGATAGGCTCAAAAGTAAAAGGAGGGAATCGTGTTGTCTGATAAAGTAACCGTACTAGTAGCGGGGAGCTGGGGAACTGCGCTGGCAAGTGTGCTGGCTGCGAATCACTCGGAAGTTTATCTGTGGACACGTAACTCTGATCAAGCTGCCGAGATCAATGGTTCTCATTTCAATAATAAGTATTTACCGGGGATTTCTCTGCCTGCAAACATCATTGCAACCACCGATCTGGAGACCGCAGTTTCCGGTTCTAAAGCGGTTGTTATTGTAGCCCCATCTTCAGGTATGCGACAGGTTGCTCGCAGTCTGAAGCCGTTCTGGAAGGATGAAATGCTATGCGTTCATGCTACGAAGGGCTTTGAGACTGAAAGCAAGAAACGGATGTCCATCGTTATTGCTGAAGAACTCGGCTGTGACGAAGGGCAGATTGTCGTTCTCTCCGGACCGAGTCATGCAGAGGAAGTAGTGCGCCTGTGTCCTACTACAGTTGTTGTGGCTTCACCTGATGATAAGCGTACTGCTGAAGCACAGGAATTGTTCATAAACAATGATTTTCGTGTATATACGAACCGTGATCAGGTAGGAGTAGAGCTTGCCGGCGCACTAAAGAATATTATTGCACTCGGTGCAGGTCTATCCGATGGTCTAGGATTTGGGGATAATGCTAAGGCGGCGCTTCTGACACGTGGACTGGCCGAGATTTCTCGGGTGGGCGTCGAGCTTGGAGCGAATCCTTTGACCTTTGCAGGGCTTGCAGGTGTTGGCGATCTTGTAGTGACTGCTACGAGCCAGCACAGCCGTAACTGGCGTGCTGGCTTTATGCTCGGGCAAGGGAAACCACTGGATGAGGTACTGGAGTCGATGGGAATGGTTGTCGAAGGTATTCGTACCACGGAGGCAGCTTATGCCATTTCCATCAAGCTAGGGGTCCAAATGCCCATTACAGATCAAATTTATCATGTCCTTTTTAAAGGTAGAAGTCCGCGTAGTGCTGTTGAGGCTCTGATGGGCCGTGATCGTAAACCTGAGCTTGAGGCAATATCTCAGGAAACTTGGGAGCAGTGGCATTCCTGATCCTGTTCACCTTTTTCCGCAAATTCTCATATGTTGTATTGGGGATTGACGGAGGAGGGATGAAAAGTGAGCAGAGATTTTTCCAAGGATGCATTGAACGCCATTAACAAAAAGGCGGGCAAGAACATTACGGAAAGTGCCGTCAAAAAGCTAGCCAGTACGGTCAAACCAGGAACTACGCAGAATGAAGCCCAGCTCCGCCAGTTAATTAAGCAGGTGTCATCGATGGCGAAAGTGCCGGTCAGTGAAGCTACTGTGCAGGAAATTGTTAATGCCGTCAAAAAAGGCGGCGCAGGTTCCGGCACAATGGAGTCTTTAATGAAAATGATGCTTAAAAAATAGCTTTAGGTTGGGTGAGCAAAAGATTCAGAATCCATGAGATTCTGTTATCTTTTGCTCTTTTTTTATTTATTGGTAAACTCTCACAGCTAAAATATCTTAATAATAATATATAAAAAATGATGTTTTTTTACAGAATAGGATAAGGTCATGATATAATAATCCCTAATATATTACAGGCGAATGGGGGCTTTGACCTTGGATCCGATGACAAAAATGTGGTTGTCCCTGATTGCAATGCTGATTATGGGACTGTCTGTATTTCTAATAACTTTTGCTCGGAGCAAAACAAAGGGACTGCTTAAAGCATTGCTATCTATCCTTGCGTTTGTCATCATGTTAGTTGGCCTATTGGGCGGAGTTGTTTCGATTATGTAAGCAGTTACATAATGTTGAGGAAGGAAGTAACATCATGAAATCGCAAAATGGCGTCACCGTTATGTTTCAACCTGAAGGTCGTAAAGCTGTGGTGAATCGTGGTATCTCGTTACTGGAGGCAGCTCGTAAAGCCGGAGTGAGCATTACCACTCGCTGTGGAGGCAAAGCAGGCTGTCTGATGTGCAAGGTTAAAATTGCGACTGAAGAGGCCACAGCGCTGAGACCGCCAGGGGATATTGAACGACGTAAGCTTGGAACTACGTTAGAAGAAGGAGTGCGTCTGGCTTGTCAGGCTGCCGTATGGAGCGATGTGACCGTTCAGGTGCCAGAAGATCCACTTAAGGCTGCTGTACGCCGTAAGCTTGAAGCTGCGCGGCGTGGGGAAGAAGATGAGCTGTGGTAGTGTTAGATTGTCACCGTGGGAGGGACTCGGTTGGAGTTTATACGAAGAAAGAAGAAGCTAAAGGCAGGAGCAAGACTTTTTCTGGTAGTGATGTCAATCGCTCTTACTCTTTCCGGATGTCTGTATCCTGGAGAAGAAAAGCGTGCTAGCGTTAATTATCGAGAAAGTGTTAAGCGGATACAAGCAGCCGTTGATGATTTTCAACAAGAGGAAGGTGTGCTTCCGATCCTTAATGCGGATGAAGCTACTCCAAGATATGAGAAGTTCCGGATAGACCTAGGCAAGCTGAACAATAAGGGATATTTGGATGATATTCCGGCTACGGCTTTTGAACAGGGCGGAAGCGCTTATTTTCTTATTTTGAATGAGGAAAGCGA
Source organism: Paenibacillus sp. FSL R5-0475 (assembly GCF_038004585.1). Lineage (NCBI taxonomy): Bacteria > Bacillati > Bacillota > Bacilli > Caryophanales > Paenibacillaceae > Paenibacillus > Paenibacillus sp. FSL R5-0475. Next base: position 3,407,103 of record NZ_JBBORK010000001.1, on the reverse strand, counting down.
TCCAGTTGTTAAGGTGATGGACCTTGTTACCGTTCAAAAGGTGAATGATGTGCAGCGTCAGATTAATCGTTATAAATCAGCTCATGACGGCTCTTTGCCCGTACTAGATGAGCTATATCCTGGACTTTACACCATTGATCATAAGAAAGCAGGAACAAGCTCCATATCATTAACTAGCGTCTATTCTGGGCAGGTTCTTGATTTCATCATGGATAAGGCTGGAACGGTCTATGTAGATTATGTCTTTGATATTATTGCTGCCATCGAAAAGAATGGTGGGGAACATGACGAGAAAAAAGATTTGCGACTAGATCTGGAGGAAGCTTCCTATTACGTGCCCGTGAAGTCTTTGCCGTATCTATGGATTAACAATCAGCCTGTCCCGCAGTCTCCTAGTTGAAGTGAAAGTTAAAGCTTAAGAGCGTCTAAGCTTCGGTTATATCCGAAGGTTTAGGCGTTTTTGTGTTGTTCAGATATTGCCTTAAAAGAAGCTTAATTGTCTTACATAAATCGTAGATGGAATTAAGGTTCAGTTTAATGGCGCGTAAGACTGGATTGCTAGAATGAAGGTAAGAAGGGAGATTTAGTTCAGGCTAGAGATGAATCGTGAATAATTCATAATCGTTCAAAATTACAGACAAAAGGATGTTGATGAGATGAAAAAAAAATTCATATGGACGCTTGCAGCGGCCTTAGTCCTGACCCCACTTATCCCTACAGGCGCGTTGGCTTCTAGCAGCGTAGTTGAGGTTCCTTCTAAGACGCTTGAGAAGCTCGCTTCTGAGAAAGCAGCGCTTCTAACTGAACAATATGGGATAACCAGCGTGCAGTATGCCTTGATCGACAATGGAGTGATCAAAGTATCGGGACAAAGTGGATTTAACGACGCAGAAGGGAAAATCCCTTTAACGAAGGAAACAATCTATGGTATTGGCTCTACGAGCAAAATGTTTACGGCGTCAGCGGTCATGAAACTAGTTGATGAAGGCAAGATCAATCTCCATACTCCTGTCGTACAATATATAACGGATTTTAAGATGGAAGATGAACGTTATAAAAAGATTACCCCACGCATGTTGTTGAATCACTCATCCGGTTTGCAGGGTTCGACTTTAACTAGTGCATTTCTATTTGATGATCCAGATACGTACGTACACGATTCACTGCTGGAGAACTTGTCTACACAGAAATTAAAGGCAGAACCGGGAGCTTTTTCAGTGTATTGCAATGATGGTTTCACGCTCGCAGAAATTCTTGTAGAAAGAGTCAGTAACATGACATTTACTACATTCATTCATGACAATTTTGCTGTACCTTTGGGTATGAACCATACCATGACGCCACAAGACATGGTAGATTCAAGCAAATTTGCCGGCCTTTACTCTCCTGCATATGAGGGGCAGCTTCCAACGGAGACGACCAATGCGATTGGTACAGGCGGAGTCTACTCTACTGCGGAGGATTTGGTCCGATTCTCGCAAATCTTTACTGGGAAGCGAGCAGATGTACTCTCAACCAAATCAGTACAGGCCATGGAGCAAGAAGAGTATAGAAAGGGATTTTGGCCCAAAGACGGGGATAATTCTGCTGACTACGGACTTGGTTGGGATAGTGTGCGATTATTCCCTTTTAACGATTATGGTATAAAAGCTCTTGTTAAAGGAGGAGATACACAGATGTATCAATCCTCTCTCGTCGTGCTTCCTGTACAGAATATGGCTGCAGCAGTCATTACCTCGGGCGGGAGCTCCTCAATTAATCAACTGCTGGCAAGTGAACTGCTCCTTCAGGCGATGAAAGAGAAGGGCGCAATTAAAGAAATCAAGCCAGATAAATCATTTGGCAAGCCAGTTAAGGCTGACATGCCAAAAGATCTTGTGAAATACGCAGGTTATTACAGTACTCTAGGTGATCAGTGGAAGGCAGCTATCAAAGACGGGGAACTCTTGTTATCAGGAATGACTGCTCCGGAACAAAAATTTATTTACACCACGGATGGAACTTTTGTTGATGAGGAAGGCAACACAAAGGTTAATTTTGTAAAGGAAAGCAACGGACGGACTTATTTGTGGATGAGCCAGTATATTTCGGTTCCTGAATTAGGCCAGCTTGCGTATTCTGAATATAAGGCGGAGAAATTGGAAGTTGCAGCACTGAATAAACAAACCGCAGATGCATGGGCAAAAAGAGAAGGTAAGTTATACTATCCAGTCAACGAGAAATTTAGTTCCATCACCTATATGAACATGATTAGGCCAACAATACAGACAAGTGAGGGTTATTTCAAAGCTATGAAGATAACAGGTCCAAATACGGCTGGGAGCCAGCACCAAATTCCTGGCATCGCGGGCCGAGATACATTTGATATTCTTTTCTATGCCAAAGAGGGCATAGAGTACTTTAATGCGGCTGGAACCTTGTATATGAGTGAGGACGGAGTGAAGCCGCTCTATAAAGGCAAATCGTCGATAGCTACGATACAAGCTGATGGTTATGCTAGATGGTTCAGTGTTCCCGAAACAGCGGCTGGAAAGAAAATGGTAGTTAAGATGCCAGCAAAAGGTGCTTTTATGGTATACGATGAAACGGGAGCCCTAGTGAATAACACGGTCATTAGTAGTAACAATGAGGTTGTACTACCTATTAAGGGCAATATTGTATTTGCCGGGAATGCCGGAGCTTCATTTGGTATTACGCTACTGAAATAGAGAGTAGATACGCATATATTGGATTGGGCCAGCTATTATAGCTGGCTATTTTGTTAGTTCTATCAATGAACCCTACCTCATATGATGGATGAGAAAGCTTCCGGGCGTCAGACGCCTTGCGGCGCGCACAACTAATTTTTAGAAATTACATTGCAAAATGCGCGATTATGGGTCATAAATTCGTTCCGGATACATATGATGATACTAGTCCAAATGCATGTCCGAGCATTCGGAGTTTAGCGCGGGGCCAGTACGTCCCGGTCGAAAGCAGCTAGGCTTCGGGCGGGCATACGATAAGTCCGGTTGATGTCCTGCAAGGGTCAGATTACCGGCGGAACGCGAAGTCGATGCTCTTCAGGCATTTTTTCTTCGGAGTAATATGAGGAGGGGATCTCTTTTGGAAAAAGTGGATATTTTCAAGGACATTGCCGAGCGTACCGGCGGAGACATTTATCTTGGCGTCGTCGGCGCGGTTCGCACGGGGAAATCGACATTTATCAAGCGCTTCATGGAAACAATTGTTCTGCCTAACATCACGAATGAGGCAGATCGGGTAAGAGCTGTGGATGAGCTTCCGCAAAGCGCAGCAGGCAAAACAATTATGACCACTGAACCTAAGTTCGTGCCTAACAACGCAGTCCAAATCAAGGTTGCGGAAGGGCTTGAGGTTAACGTTCGACTGGTAGACTGTGTGGGTTACGCTGTAGAAGGCGCTAAAGGCTACGAGGATGAGAATGGACCACGAATGATCTCTACACCTTGGTTTGAGGAGCCAATTCCTTTTCAGGAAGCGGCAGAAATCGGGACCCGTAAGGTCATCCAGGAGCATTCAACGCTTGGTGTTGTAGTAACAACAGATGGTACGATTGCAGAAATTCCGCGGAACTCGTACGTGGACTCTGAAGAGCGCGTCATTGCAGAGCTGAAGGAAGTGGGTAAGCCATTTGTGCTTGTCATTAACTCCACTCGCCCACGCAGTGAGGAAGCACAGCAGCTCCGTAGCGAGCTAGCCATCAAATACGATATCCCTGTCATGACACTCAGCGCAGCAAACATGACCGAAGAGGATGTAACAGGCGTACTGCGTGAAGTATTGTACGAATTCCCTGTTCATGAAGTAAATGTGAACTTGCCAAGCTGGGTCATGGTGCTTGGAGAGAATCACTGGCTGCGTAGTAGCTATGAGAACTCCGTTCGCGATACGGTAAAAGACATTCGCCGCTTGCGGGATGTTGACCGGCTCGTATCTCAGTTCACAGAGTATGATTTTATCGATAAAGCAGGCCTAAGTGGTATGAACATGGGTCAGGGTGTAGCAGAGATCGATCTGTATGCCCCAGAAGAGCTGTATGATCAGGTTCTGATGGAGGTAGTAGGGGTTGAAATCCGTGGCAAGGATCACTTGCTCCAGCTGATGCAGGAATTCTCACACGCGAAAAGGGAGTACGACCGTTTCTCGGAAGCTTTAGAAATGGTCAAGACTACCGGTTATGGTATTGCTGCTCCTTCACTAGCTGAAATGGCGCTAGATGAACCAGAGCTGATTCGTCAAGGCTCTCGCTTTGGGGTTCGCTTAAAAGCCACCGCACCATCTATTCATATGATTCGTGTTGATGTTGAATCTGAGTTCTCACCAATCATTGGTACAGAGAAACAAAGTGAAGAGTTGGTTCGTTATTTGATGCAGGATTTCGAGAACGACCCGATTAAGATTTGGGAATCCGATATTTTTGGGCGCTCCTTGCATTCCATTGTGAGGGAAGGTATTCAAGGCAAGATCGCGATGATGCCGGATAATGCGCGCTACAAATTGCAAGAAACGCTTGGTCGGATCATCAATGAAGGCTCAGGCGGACTTATTGCAATTATTCTCTAACTTAAATTTAAGCAGATTGGAAGAGTGGGAGAGATCCCACTCTTTTTATGCGTAAAAATAACGAAACTTGATTCCTAGTTCCTATAATAACGGTGAATCTGACTCAATTTTTTTTCTGAAAAGAAGAATTAACCTGGTCTTATAGGTCTATAAAATTAGATGGCAATTGGACGTTTATGCAAGCATAGATGATAATTTCTACTCCTTTTTTGTCTAACTGCTTGAATTTATGGATGGGCTGTATTACTATAAGTTTGTTGCGCTTCAAGGTCTATGGGCGCCAGTGTTCAGTAATAAACGGGATTATCACGTATATTTTACGTTTAAACGGAAACAGTGTATGATACCGGAAATTTACTCAGGGAGGTGAGAAAACATGAATAAATCTGATTTGATCAATGTAGTTACAGAAGCAACTGAACTTCCCAAGAAGGATGCTACTAAAGCTGTAGATGCGGTTTTCGAAGCAATTACAGAAGCGCTGCAAAGCGGTGATAAAGTGCAACTGGTTGGATTCGGAAACTTTGAAGTGCGCGAACGTTCCGCACGTAAAGGCCGTAACCCACAAACTGGTGAAGAAATCGAAATTCCTGCAAGCAAGGTACCGGCATTCAAACCTGGTAAAGCGCTGAAAGACGGAATCAAATAAAGATTTCTACATATCAATCCCATAGTCTTTTTAAGTAACAACTATGCCGCCCTCCAAGGCGGCATTTGTTTTTTGGAATAGCATGAGCTGTACATTAGGTTTAGAGGAGGATCAGCGATGACGGATAAAAATACGAGCGAAAATCCGCTTCCGACAGGTAGCGACTATATTGTGGTTAAGGCCAAAGAAAATGGCGTTCAAGTCATTGGGCTAACTAGAGGTACGGATACACGCTTTCATCATACAGAGAAGCTAGACAAGGGTGAGGTGTTGATTGCCCAATTTACCGATCATACCTCAGCAATGAAAATCCGCGGAAAAGCTGAAATTTTAACGAAACACGGACAATTGGAAAGTGAAAGCTGAAAAGCAGGCATAGCCTGCTTTTTTTCAAAATATAGTAAGGGTGAATGATCATATCCACTAAAAAAGTGGGTACTATGGATAAGGGGGCGTGTCCATGAACAAAGCCTGGTTGATTGGTGCCGTATTACTCTTGACTGCGACCTCTGCTGTTATTTTGCCGAAACTGGCAGACTTAGACTCATCCGTACAGCAGAGAAATGGGACAGTGGAGACTTTTACTGGCAGCCATAACATAGTGCTGGGCAATGACAATCTTGTTGATGTTCTGGGCGCTCTTCCGTTGACCTTATCCATAGATAGCGTTGGCTGGGAAGATCATGTTCTGTCACTGGATCTGAAAGTGAGCGGGAACGATCATGAACCTGAGGAACTCTATCAAAATATGGCTCAGGCCATTTCCTTTGCTATTCAGGAAACCTCGAATGTGGATCAACTTCTACTTCGCATTGTGGTAGAAGATAAATGGCTTGGTAGCCGCCGACTGCTGTTAGCTGGTGATATCAGACGTTCTGAATGGTCTTATACGCTGCAAGATGAACTTCAGTCTGCGGGTAATCTTCCTATATCGGATCGTCTCAAAACGGGCTTCCGCATTAGTGAAACCGAGCTCTGGAAGAAACAGTTCATTTATCCTTGAAAGGATTAAAAGAAACTCAGGCGTACCACAGTGCGTGACAAAAAAACATGTGATATAATAGACAAGATTGTGAACAAACGAATTATTATTATGTCAATGGCTTCGGAGGCTGAAATGAAACCGTACTGCATACCGCAACTGGCTAAACCCTACACCGACTACGACATGATTCAGAAGCATACGGATTTGCCGCCGTTTTCTGATGGCCGGGGTCATTTGTTATATATTTTTCTAAATCATGCTTCTTCTGCAAAAGGAAGTGCCGGAGAGTTGTACACGCTTGTGACAGCGCTTGTTCAACTAGGTCTGGACACGCATGAGGTCATTGACCGTTCGAATGATAGACGGGGGGGAGACCCTATGCGTTCCCGTCAATTGAAGGTACTAGCTGGCGATTACTTTAGCAGCTGGTTTTACCATTTGCTTGCAAAGAGTGATCAGATCGAGATGATTGGAATCTTGAGTAAGGCGATTGCAGATTTCAATGTCTTGAAAGCGAATCTCTACGTGAAGATGAGAGGCATACGCCTTTCGGCTGAACAATACTTGCGGCACATGGTACAGCTGAATATGCGGCTGTTCCTTTCTTTTACGCCTATGATTGAGAACTCCTTAGTGGAGCTGTGGGAAAAACTGCTGGCAGAATTCAGTCAGTGCGAGACCGTTGCTATTGAGCTTCTTCGTAGTGATGATCCTGCGAATGCAGGGAATGGCTATTGCTATTGGAAGATGATGGAGACTGCAACAGAGGAAGAACGTAAGCAACTTCAAGACCTGAACCTTGATCAGAAGGAATGGAAGATGCTAAAAATGAAATATAAATGTGATTCGCAACTGACGGACAAGCTTCATCAATCGCTTCAGTCTATTCAGGGACTATTGCAAAGCGTTAAAGACGAGAGTTTACTTAGAGAGCTAGAGATCGCGCTGGATCGTTTTCTCCTGCAGATGAAGGTCACAGGACAAGCAGCCGTGGAGGGTTAAGGGATGACTATGGAAAAAACGACAACTGCTGTGGGTGACAACAGCAAACCAAAAGAGCAGTTTGTACATTCCGTATTTGAGAGTATTGCTGGAAAATACGATTTGATGAATGACATCCTAAGCTTTCGCCGCCACAAGGCATGGCGTAAATTCACGATGAAGAAGATGGGGATGAAGCGCGGGGATTCGGCCGTTGACCTATGTTGCGGAACCTGTGATTGGAGCATCGCTTTGGCGGAAGCCTCACAGACTGGCAATGTAATCGGACTGGATTTCAGTGCAGGTATGCTTGAAGTAGGTCGCCGCAAAGTGGAAGAGCGCAAGCTTCAGGACCGTATTTCGCTGGTGCAGGGCAATGCTATGGAGCTGCCTTTTGAAGACAATGCGTTTGATTATGCAACGATTGGATTCGGACTACGCAATGTGCCAGATCCTGTTCAAGTGCTTAACGAAATGAAGCGGGTAGTAAAACCTGGTGGAATGGTTGTATGTTTGGAGCTATCCAAGCCGATGAAACAGCCGTTTAAAGGTGTATATTTCTTTTATTTCCAGCGTGTACTTCCATTGCTTGGTAAGTTATTCGCGAAAAGGTACGAGCAATACAAATGGCTGCCAGAATCATTGGCAATGTTCCCAGACCGGGAGCAACTGGCCACTATTTTCCGTGAAACCGGACTTCAAAAAGTGGAATCCTTCCCCTTGACCGGAGGCATCGCGGCATTACATATTGGGCTCAAGGAGAACAGGAATGTTTAAGAAAATCGGTATCTTTTTACAAATGATTAAGTTTGAACATACGGTATTTGCTTTACCCTTTGCCTTTATGGGTGCTTTACTGGGATCCGTTGTCATGAATGATAGCCTCCCATCCTGGAGTCAAATTGGCTGGATTGTAATCGCTATGTTTGGAGCACGAAGTGCAGCTATGGGATTGAATCGATTGATAGACCGAATCAGTGATGCCAAGAATCCACGCACAGCGGGAAGAGCGATTCCTGCAGGGTTACTTAAGATCGGTGAAGTTGTCATTTTTATAGGCATTTCGTTTTTCTTGCTCTTTTGGGCAGCCTTTAAATTGAATCCTTTGTCAGCTAAGCTGTTACCTATCGCTGTATTCCTTCTTGTTATTTATTCATTCACTAAGCGCTTTACATGGGCATGCCATCTTATCCTCGGCCTTACCATTGCGCTTGCACCGCTGGGCGGCTGGGTAGCTGTGACCGGTAGTGTGAATTGGACTTCAATGGTATTTTACTTCACAATTGTGTTTTGGACGGCTGGTTTTGATGTTATATACTCTTGTCAGGATGTTGAATTTGATCTTAAAGAAGGCTTAAAATCCATTCCAGTGCGATTTGGGGTCCAAGGTGCACTCGTTATTGCCCGTGTGTTTCACATTCTTACGGCGATTGGATTCGTATCGCTGCTGTTTTTGACGGATTTAAGCTGGTGGTATGTGGCTGGTATGATCCTCGCATATATTATTCTCTTTTATGAGCATTATATTGTATCTCCGAGTGATCTCAGTCGTTTACAGACCGCTTTTTTCACTATGAACGGCGTGCTAAGCATCGTGGTGTTCTCTTTCACTTTGATTGACTTGGTGGTGCATTTCAAAAAATGACGCTTACTAAACCGAAAAACTTCGTGGTTGGAATTACAGGGGCAAGCGGTGCTATTTATGGTATTCGTCTGATCGAAACGTTGCTATCGCTAGGCTACTCCGTTCATTTGGTAGTAAGTAATGCGGGCTGGCGCGTTTTTAAAGAAGAACTAGGTTATATCGCATCAGACCGGGAAGGCTTTTTGAACGAAAAGTTCAAAGGCTATCCCGGTTCTCTACTTTATCATCCTGTCGCTGATATCGGTGCATCTATTGCAAGTGGTTCGTTTCGTGTGGAAGGGATGATTATTATGCCTTGTTCCATGGGAACATTGTCTGCGGTTGCTAATGGAACCTCCGACAATCTGATGACTCGTGCTGCTGATGTTATGCTTAAGGAAGGACGTCCACTGGTCCTTGTTCCTCGTGAGACACCTCTGCATGCTATTCATCTTGAGAATATGTTGAAGCTGTCCCGTCTGGGGGTTCGGATCATTCCGGCAATGCCGGCGTTTTACTTTGGGCCACAAAGTATGGATGATCTGATTAATTTCATGGTGGGTAAAGTGCTTGACAGCTTTAATATTGAACATCAATTATTTCGCAGATGGGGGGATTGAAAGGATGGAGAATAACAGCCACACCATCATAGGCAAAATCAGCTATACTAACTCATGGCCGGTATTTCACAATTTTCATCCCTCTGCACTGAAATATCCGGCAGAGATGGTGAGTGAGGTACCTGCCATTCTTAATCAGGGGATGAGTCGTGGAACGATTCATGTGGGTGCATTATCCTCTTTTGCGTATGCTGAAGCCAGTGATAAGTTATTGCTGTTACCTGATTTATCGGTAAGTGCGGACGGTCCTGTGAGGTCTATTTTTCTTTTTTCTCGAGTGCCACTTGCACAGATAGGTACAGGTACGATTGCTGTTACGAACACTTCTGCAACATCGGTAAATTTGCTGAAAATTTTAATGGAAAAGGCTTTTGGCAATAAACCAGAATATATTAGCGCTAATCCTGATTTGGATGCTATGATGCATCAAGCAGATGCCTGCTTACTCATTGGTGATCATGCGATTAAAGCCTCTTGGCAGGATCAAGGGTATATCGTTACGGATCTGGCGGAGCTTTGGAAAGAATGGACGGGCTTAGGGATGACCTTTGCGGTCTGGGCAGTGAATCGAAAAGCTGCGAATGACAAACCGGAAGCCATTGCGGAGATTGCAGAAGCTTTTGCTGAGAGTAAACTGCGGGGATTAAGTGATTTAGATCCTATAGTACTTGCAGCCTGTTCGACAATTGGAGGAACTAAGTCTTATTGGGAAGGGTACTTTCGCAATTTAAGCTATGATTTTGGAGAAAGGCAGCAGAAAGGTCTGAACCTCTATTTCCGCTATGCCTATGAGATGGGTCTGCTGCCGCAGGCAGTGAAGATGGAGATTTGGAGTCATAAACTGTTGACACGGGTGAAGGAATGAAACGACTGCAAATATTCGGATTACTGAACAGAGACATGGATCAGATTGAAAAAGATTTGTACCGTAGCGTACAGGGTGATGACGACCTACTAACCGAGACTTCTCTGCATTTATTAAAAGCTGGCGGTAAAAGATTGCGTCCCGTATTTGTTTTGATGGGTGGGAAATTTGGAAAGTATGATCTTGAGAAGCTGAAGCGTGTGGCGATACCACTAGAACTAATTCATAGCGCTTCACTAGTTCACGATGATGTCATTGACGATGCAGAACTGCGCCGAGGTGAACTTACTGTTAAGGCCAAATGGGGCGATAAAATTGCCATGTACACCGGTGACTACATATATGCGAAAGCACTGGTGATGACGACGGAGCTGAAGAATCCGCGAATTCATCAGATTTTGTCCAAGGCTATGATAGAAATGTCGATCGGTGAGATGGAGCAGATTCGTGACTTCTTCAACAGTGAGCAAAGTGTGCGTCATTACCTGCGGCGGATTCGCCGCAAAACAGCGCTGTTGATTGCAGTCAGTTGCCAATTAGGTGCACTTGCTGCTGATGCTGAACCAGAGGTGGCTCGTCTACTTTATAATTATGGATATAATGTAGGGATGGCTTTCCAGATTCGTGATGATTTACTTGACCTCTCAGGCACCGAAAAGCAAATCGGTAAACCTCCAGGAAGTGATATGCGGCAAGGGAACATCACCCTTCCTGTCATTTATAGCCTGGAGGATGAAAGATTGCGAGCTCCGCTTCTTGAAGAGTTGAAGTCTATTCGTGAAGGGCACAGCACAGTAGGGCGTGCTATTGATCTTATTCTTTCTGGAGACGGAATTGCCCGTTCCGAGGAGCTGGCTTCGCGATATATCGCGAAGGCACTTGCTGCACTAGATCAGTTGCCAAACAACAAGACTAAGCGTAATCTGCGCGATATTGCCTTTTTTGTAACAGGTAGAGCTTATTAGTATTTTGGTGATCATGAAATTAAACGTTTCCAGAAAGCTCGGATTCTGTTAAGATAGCGTCAAAACAACCCAACTAATGGGAAATTGGAGAGTGCCTCTATGGAAAAGACGTATCTGATGGTCAAACCGGATGGAGTACAACGTGGATTAATTGGGCGTATTGTCTCACGCTTTGAAGATAAGGGCTTTAAGCTGGTCGCTGCAAAGCTGATTACAGTTAGTGAAGACCAAGCAAAAAGACATTATGCGGAGCATGCTGGCAAGGACTTTTTTGGAGAGTTGGTTTCTTTTATAACTTCAGGTCCAGTGTTTGCAATGGTATGGGAAGGTGATGATGTTGTAGCATTATCCCGTATGCTCATTGGTAAGACGAAAGTAGGAGAAGCCTTGCCGGGTACGATTCGAGGCGACTTTGCCAGCCATACACCGCTTAATTTAATTCATGGATCAGACTCGCCTGAAAGTGCAGAACGAGAAATTGCTAATTTCTTTACTCCAGATGAATTGAATCTTTATAACAAAGAGATCGCAGTCTGGATGTAGGAGCCAAGCGGGAGGCGGGGGATTAACATGTCTGATCGTAATGTTGCAGCATTAACAGCAGATTCAGATTACATCGGGTTTATTCATCATGTTAAGCAAAGCACCGGAATTGATCTGGCTCAGTATAAAGAAGCGCAGATGAAGCGGCGTTTAACGACTCTTCGTGTGAAGAATGGATATCAAACCTTTAGTGATTTTTTTGCCGCAATGATGAAGGACAAGGAATTATTTTATGAATTTTTGGACCGAATGACGATTAATGTCTCCGAGTTTTGGCGGAATCCGAATCGGTGGGAAGTACTGCGAGATATCATTCTTCCTGACATACAACAATCTGGTCGCAGATTGAAACTGTGGAGCGCTGCATGTTCCACTGGAGAAGAACCCTATACGCTGGCTATGATTTTATCGGATAAGAATTTATTGGGACAGACTGGCATTCTGGCTACGGATATTGACGACGGTGCGCTTTCCAAAGCAAAGCAAGGTTTGTATCTGGAACGTTCTTTAAAGGATGTGCCTAAGGATGTTGCTGCTCGTTATTTTAAACCCGAGGGTCATTTATTCAAAGTTAGCGACACGCTTAAGAAAAACATAGATTTCCGTAAACAGAACCTACTGCTGGACAAGTTCGATGAGGGTTTTGATCTTATCATTTGTCGCAATGTAATGATCTATTTTACTGAAGAGGCGAAGAATAAGCTCTACCATAAGTTCTCGGCTAGTTTACGTCCAGGCGGGTATTTGTTTGTAGGTAGTACAGAGCAGATCTTTACGCCAGCGCAATATGGCTTTGAATCGACGGAAACCTTTTTCTATCGTAAAAAATAAATACTTCTTGCTCCTTCGTCTGTGTACTTTTATAGGTATACTTTCGCTATCGTTCAGTGATACTGGGTAGTAGAATCTGTAAGCTAAGCGAAAGGATCGTTAAACCGATGGACAAAAGCAAGGTCATTGCCGCGTACAAACGAGGCTTTATTACCGTTCGTGAGTGCGGGCAAATTCTCGGTGTAGAAGAAATGCAATTGAAGCGCCTTCTGCAACTGGAAGAGCGTAAGTCTACATTTCCTTCAACAAGTCAGCGGATCGGAAGCTAACAAGTGCCGGACCGAGCCGAGGAGCGCCATTCATACTCTTTAGAGTATGAATGGCGCTTTTTCTTTACACAAAAACCAATTCATTTTGTCGCGAATGGAGTCGTTTTAGGGATATCCCTTTCTTGTCAAAGAGGATTGCCTATACTATAATGAGCAAAGATCATTAGGATTTTAGCGGTTTACAGTTTAAAAGTATAAAAGGGGGAACGCAGCATGAGTTTGCGCTATTTAACAGCGGGGGAAACGCACGGCCCCCAGCTTACGGCCATTATTGAGGGATTGCCAAGTAATTTGACATTGGATTTTGAAGAGCTTAATTTTCAATTGCAGCGTCGACAAAAGGGTTATGGACGTGGACGTCGCATGCAGATTGAGAAAGATACGGCACAAATTGTAGGTGGAGTGCGTCATGGCTATACTACAGGTGCTCCAGTAGCCTTGGTAGTAGAAAATAAAGACTGGACCCACTGGAAGAACATCATGAATATCGAGCCTATTCCTGGCAGTGACGAAGAAAAACGCCGCGTAAATCGGCCGCGTCCTGGCCATGCAGACCTGAACGGCGGATTGAAGTACAACCATACGGATCTTCGTAACGTACTGGAGCGCTCCAGTGCTCGCGAAACAGCAGCCAGAGTCGCATGTGGCGCTGTAGCCAGACAGCTGCTTGCAGCTTTTGGCGTGAAGGTAGCAGGGCAAGTTATTCGTATCGGTGAAATTGAAGCGCCTGCTAACGATCTGCCTATCGATGAGCTGATTGAGCGGACAGAACAGTCCTCTGTTAGAGTTGTGGACAAAGAAACGGAACAGAAGATGGAGGCTTACATAGATCAGATTAAGGAAGAGGGCGACTCCATCGGTGGAATCGTTGAATGTATCGTCGAAGGACTTCCTATCGGACTTGGCAGTTATGTACAGTCTGATCGGAAGCTTGACGGAGCAATCGCTGGGGCGGTAATGTCGATTAATGCATTCAAAGGCGTTGAAATTGGCATTGGGTTTGAAGCTGGCAAATTGCGTGGATCGCAAGTCCATGATGAAATTATGTATGAAGCTTCTAAAGGATACTACCGTGCAAGTAATCGCTTAGGTGGTTTTGAAGGTGGTATGACTAACGGCATGCCGGTTGTAGTACGCGGTGTCATGAAGCCGATCCCTACCCTTTATAAACCGCTTCAAAGTGTAGATATTGACACGAAAGAACCATTTACAGCGCAAGTTGAACGCTCCGATGCTTGTGCAGTTCCAGCGGCGTGTGTTGTTCTGGAAAACGTAGTGGCTTGGGAAATCGCAAAAGCATTCCTTGATAAATTCGGTGGCGACTCACTGGAAGAAATTAAAGCGAACTATGAAAATTACCTATCACAGCTGGAGAGCTACTAATTATGCGTACTATTAATGTAGATTTGGGCGACCGCTCGTATCCTATTCTTATCGGTAGTGGTTTACTAAAGGACATCGCCCATTATTGTGCTGAGGCCGGATTTTCGGAGCGTAGTCCACTGTTAGTAGTGAGTGATACTGAAGTAGCGCCAAGGTACTTGCCGGCTCTTGAAGAAGGTTTACGTTCTCACGGCTATACTGTGGTTAGTCACATAATGACGGCAGGTGAAGCCTCTAAATCATTAGCCGTGTATGAAGAAGTCATGACAACCGCGATTCAAGCAGGATTAGACCGCAATTCAGCAGTTTTAGCTTTAGGCGGCGGCGTGGTTGGCGATTTAGCAGGATTTGTAGCAGCAACCTATATGCGTGGAATCGGCTTTCTGCAAATTCCGACGACGATCCTAGCTCATGATAGTAGTGTAGGTGGTAAAGTGGCGGTCAATCATCCATTAGCCAAAAATATGATAGGGGCTTTCTATCAACCGTCAATGGTACTCTACGATTTGGATACACTAAGTACTCTTCCAGCACGGCAAGTGTCATCAGGTCTGGCTGAAGTGGTAAAGCACGGTCTCCTCGTGGACAAAGAGTTCGCATATTGGTGTCGTGATCATGCCGAAGAGCTGCTAGAGCTGAATGTCGAAGCCTTAGGTTATGCTTTAGAGCGTGGCTGTGCAATTAAGGCAGATGTAGTGGCTAATGATGAGCGTGAGCATGGACTTCGAGCGATATTGAACCTCGGACATACGATCGGACATGCCATTGAAGCAGTTGGTGGGTATGGGGTGTTTCTGCACGGAGAAGCGATTGCGATTGGGATGGCGGGTTCAGCGCTATTGGCTGCGAAGCTTGGGCGGGATACTTCCATTTATGAGGACACTGTATCTATGCTGACCGCACTGTCACTGCCTGTACGGCTTCCTTCCGAGTATGATGAAGATGAACTGATGGACGCTATGATGCATGATAAGAAATTCAAGGAAGGCAAGATGACCTTTATCGTGCCTGATTCCATAGGCTCTGTAAGCATTGTGAACGATGTGCAGGAGTCGCTTGTGCGAGAGGTTCTCGCAGAGCTTAAGAAGGAGGGAAGACCGTGGTAAACCGAGGAATTCGCGGAGCAACAACCGTGACTAAGAACGAAGAGGCAGAGATTTTACGTGAGACCGTTATATTGCTGCGGGAGATCGTAGAACGTAATGATGTTATAGCTGAGAATATAAGCAATGTATGGATTACGATGACCAATGATCTGGATGCTACTTTTCCTGCAAGAGCTATTCGTGAGATTGAAGGCTGGGAAATGGTTCCACTTATGTGTTCAACGGAAATCCCGGTTAAAGGAAGCTTGCCGATGTGTATCCGGTTGATGGTACAGATTAATACGGATAAATCGCAGCGTGAGATTCGCCACGTTTATCTGAATGAGGCTCAGAAGCTACGTCCGGATTTATCAGAGAGCAAGTCTTAAATTATAGTTGTGGGTTGTCAATGACCCTCGTCATCATGTATAGTGTAGTTAGCCGAGTATAGAAGAGTTTAGTTTAGTTGAGATGAGTATAGTTGAGCAGAGTGCGAGAAGTTTTTTAGATTAGCATGTATCGTGTAAGCAGAGTCTTTATTTTGATATGCACTGAAGTCATTTATCAGTGATATATCTTATTTAGGGATAAGTCTGTAAACACTACATAATTATGCTAATCCATGCTCAAAAACATATACTTACTTACACAAACCCTTTACTTCGGTAGAGGGTTTTTTTGTATTTCGGAACCATTCATATATCTAAGGGGGCATCTAACAATGACGAATCCAAGTGTTCAAGAGGTGGTAAAGCTGTCGCGGGATTATAATCTGATTCCTGTTGTAAAGCGACTGCTCGCGGATATGGAAACACCTATCCGATTATTCCAACGTTTCGCTGAACGTGATCGCGCGTTCTTACTTGAAAGTGTAGAGGGTGGAAAACAATGGGCACGGTATTCGTTCATCGGTAGCGATCCCTTTTTGATGATATCCGGTAAAAAGGGTGCAATTAACGTTGAAGTCGGCGGAGAGAAGAAGCAACTATACGGAAAGCCGATTGAGGAGCTTAAAGCGTTACTTCGTTCATACCGTAGTCCTAAGCTTGACGAAATGCCTCCATTTACTGGAGGGGCTATCGGATTTTTCGGATATGATCTGCTGCAATATTATGAGAAGTTACCTCAGCATCCTGTGGATGATCTCCAAATGGATGATATAAGATTTATGTTTTGCGATCGGATCATTGTTTTTGACCATGTGAAGCAACAGATTCTGCTTGTTGGTAACCTGCATGTAAAAGACGGAGATACAGATTCGGATATCAGATCCAATTATGAAAGTCTGAGTCGTAAGCTGGAGGCTATGGCCGAAGATCTACAAAAAGAAGGCCCTAAGGAAAATGTGAATCGTCGCAGCATTCCGCAGGATATCGAGCTTGGAGAGATTCATTCTAATCTCACTAAAGAGCAGTACATCAACAATGTAGAACAGGCGAAGGAATATATTCGCTCAGGCGATATTTTTCAAGTGGTATTGTCACAGCGGTTGCATATTGAAACGGAAGTTTCTCCATTGCATGTATACCGGATGCTCAGAACTCTTAACCCCTCTCCTTATATGTACTATTTGAAAATGGACGAGGAGATTATTGTTGGTACTTCACCTGAAGCACTCGTAAAGGTAGATGGAAATCGTGTGGAGACACGGCCGATTGCTGGAACTAGACCAAGGGGTGACAGTGAAGCAGCAGACCGGGCGTTTGCTGCGGAGCTCTTGGAGGATGAAAAAGAACGTGCGGAACATCTGATGCTTGTTGATCTGGGTCGTAATGATCTAGGGAGAGTATCCAAATTTGGTTCAGTAAAATGTGATTCCTTTATGGAGATTGAAAGATACTCCCATGTCATGCACATGGTATCGAATGTGTCAGGCACGCTCAGTGAGGATAAAGATTTCTTTGATGCCTTTCTCTCCTGTCTGCCTGCCGGAACGGTTTCTGGGGCACCGAAGCTGCGAGCAATGGAGATTATAGCAGAGCTGGAAAAAGAAGCTCGAGGTGCTTATGCCGGAGCAATTGGATATTTAGGGTTCTCAGGAAACATGGATTCTTGTATCACCATTCGTACCATCATCTTCCGGAAAGGTCGTGCGTACGTACAGGCCGGAGCAGGTATCGTTTGGGATTCGGTTCCCGAGAAAGAGTATGAAGAAACGGTGAATAAGGCGAAGGGCATGCTGAAAGCTATTCGTATGGCAGAAGCTATGTTTCCAACCGAAGTGAAAGAAAAACAAGTTATCAACCAAGATTATATGTACGAATATACCCCTGAACAAGTGGTTTGATTTATATAGTAACTCATTAAGGCTGGGAGGAAGAACATTATGGATGCAACGAAATTAATTCAATCAGGAATCGCCGGACTAATCGAAGGCAAGAATCTGACACGTACAGAAGCACGGGATATAATGGGTGCTATAATGCTAGGAGATGCTTCACAAGCGCAAATCGGTTCACTGCTGACCGCTTTACGAATTAAAGGAGAAACCGTGGAGGAGATTACGGGTTTTGCAGAAGCTATGAGAGGGTTCGGCACATCCGTACTGACTGATCGCGCACGCTTGTTAGATACTTGTGGTACGGGCGGTTCCGGCATCCATAAATTTAATATTTCAACCGCCTCAGCAATTATTTCATCAGCGGCTTCTGTAAGAGTTGCCAAGCATGGAAATCGCTCTGCTTCAGGCAGAGCGGGAAGTGCGGATGTACTTGAAGCCCTTGGCGTAAACATTCATCTGAATGCAGACCAAGCCAGAGAATGTCTGGATCGTATCGGCATTTGCTTTTTATTCGCACAAATTTATCATCCTTCGATGCGGCATGCAGCAGCTCCTCGCAAAGAGCTTGGTGTACGTACGATCTTCAATATGCTGGGTCCTCTTACGAATCCCGCTGGGGCAGACCGTCAGCTCCTAGGGATTTATGACCGAAATAAGACGGAGACGGTGGCTAATGTACTGAAGGAGCTGGGTTCCAAGCGCGCAATGGTTGTAAGCAGTTCGGATGGTCTGGACGAGATCAGCATCTCTGCCTCTACATTAGTGTCTGAACTAAAAGAGGGTGTAGTGACCACTTATGAAATTACTCCGGAGGGATTAGGTCTTAACAGACATCCACTTGAAGCTGTTTTGGGTGGAGACGCAGCAGAGAACGCAGCAATTATTACCTCTGTGCTCCAAGGTGAGATCAATCCCTACCGAGATATCGTGTTAGCTAATGCAGGAGCATGTATATATGTTGCAGGTCTGGCGGATACCATGGCCGGAGGCGTCGAGAAAGCTAAAGAAGTAGTGGATTCGGGTAAGGCATTATCCAAGCTGAAACAGCTTGTTGTGATGACGGAGGAGCTTAATTATGTATCTTGATAAAATTGTCGCTACAAAGATCAAAGAGGTGGAGGCGCTCAGTTATAGTTTTTCTCTAGCTCAAGCTGAACGTGATATAGCAGCACTCCCTCAGACTAGAGGCTTTCGTAAGGCTCTGACCCAGGGGAAGAACAGGGATATGGGTTTGATTGCGGAGGTAAAGAAGGCATCCCCTTCAAAAGGGCTGATTCGTGAAGATTTCGATCCTGTTTCCATTGCAAAAGGTTATGAAGCGGGCGGTGCTGATTGTTTATCTGTTTTGACGGATACGGATTATTTTCAGGGAAGCGCTGCTTACTTGCAGCAAGTGAAGGAAGCTGTAAATCTGCCACTGCTACGCAAAGATTTTATTATCGATGAGAAACAGATTTATGAAGCGCGTATTCTTGGAGCAGATGCGGTGTTGTTAATCGTTGCTATTTTGACACCGGATAAACTGTCTCATTTTATAGAAATAGCTACTGGGCTTGGAATGGATGTATTAATCGAAGTTCATGATCGGAATGAGCTTGCGTTGGTATTAAGTACAGACAAGATAACACATCCTAATATTCTGCTGGGTATTAATAATCGTAATCTGCGTACCTTTGAGACGTCCTTAGAGACAACGGCAGAGCTGGCAGCACTAGTACCTCAAGGGGTTCCTGTGATCAGTGAAAGCGGAATTGCAGGGCCAAGTGATATTGACTACTTAAGAACGACTGGCGCTCACGGGGTCCTCGTAGGGGAATATCTAATGCGTCAAGCAAATGTAGAAGAAGCGGTAAATGGATTGCTAGGAATGCTTCCAAATGGAAAGGACCGTGTCCAGCATGGCTGAGACATTGGTAAAAATCTGTGGACTTCAGGACGTTGAAGTGCTAAAATCTATGTTACACTTACCACTAGATTATATTGGATTTGTATTCGCTCCTAGTCGTCGCAGGGTTACTCTGGAGCGTGCTTCCGAACTGATTGCTGAACTTCCGCAATGGAAGACTAGTGAAAAACCTAAAGCTGCTGGGGTTTTTGTTAATCCAGAGCTGGATGAGCTGAGCGAACTGCTTTCCGTTGTGTCACTAGCTGTCATTCAGCTACATGGGCAGGAAAGTCCAGCCTTTTGTCAAAAGGTTCGGCAAGCTTTTCCACAAGTTCAGGTGTGGAAGGCATTGTCTGTTGCTGATAAAGAGCGTAATGACGCGGATAACAAATATACATTGGAACAATACGCAGGCTTCGTCGATGCTGTGTTGTTAGATACTTATGATCCTCTGCAGAGCGGCGGGTCTGGGCGCACGTTCGCTTGGGAGAGGTTGCCTGATTATCAGGAAATCGCGCTACGAAATGGGTTGCCGTTATTTGTGGCTGGCGGACTTCATCCTAATAACGTAGGAGAGTTGCTAGATACTTATGCTCCGTACGGAGTAGACGTATCTAGTGGAGTAGAGAGTGAAGGCGTTAAAGATATTATTAAAATGACAGCTTTTGTGGAAAGGGTGAAGCAATCATGACACAAGTACCGGACCAGCATGGACGTTTCGGTTCATTCGGAGGGCGCTTCGTGCCCGAAACTTTGATGACTGCATTGATTGAGCTGGAGGAAGCCTATGAGAAGTATTCGGCAGACCCTGCTTTTCAAGAAAAAATAGATTATCTATTAAAGCAATATTCCGGACGGGAGACCCCACTGTATTATGCGGAACGTCTAAGTAAACATCTGGGAGAAGCAAAAATATATTTGAAGCGTGAAGATTTGAATCATACGGGCGCTCATAAGATTAACAATGCGATTGGTCAGGGCATTCTGGCTAAAATGATGGGTAAAACCAAGGTGATCGCTGAGACTGGAGCTGGTCAGCATGGTGTAGCTACTGCTACAGTTGCAGCCCTACTTGGTATGGAATGTAAGGTGTTTATGGGGGAAGAGGATACTCGTCGCCAGGCACTCAATGTATTCCGTATGAAGCTGCTTGGTGCTGAGGTAATTCCCGTTACGTCCGGATCGCGTACCTTAAAAGATGCCGGCAACGAAGCGCTTCGCTACTGGGTTAGTAATGTGGAAGATACTTTTTACATTCTCGGTTCTGCCGTAGGCCCACATCCTTATCCGATGATGGTTCGTAACTTTCAGCGGGTTATTGGTGATGAAACGCGGCGCCAGATTCTGGAGGCTGAAGGAAGACTGCCGGATGTGCTTGTTGCTGCAGTAGGCGGCGGTAGTAATGCTATCGGCATGTTCTATCCATTCGTAGAGGATAAAGGTGTCGGTATGATTGGTGTTGAGGCAGCAGGCAAGG
The DNA here is from genome assembly GCF_038004585.1 of Paenibacillus sp. FSL R5-0475. NCBI lineage: Bacteria > Bacillati > Bacillota > Bacilli > Caryophanales > Paenibacillaceae > Paenibacillus > Paenibacillus sp. FSL R5-0475. The sequence goes on along the minus strand of NZ_JBBORK010000001.1, from coordinate 3,386,076 downwards.
GAATTGACACACCATTTCATGCGGCGACGATGAGTAAGGGGACTCATGGCGTATTCCAGGGTTCGATGAGTTACCTTCTGCAGGATGAACATGGTCAAGTAACAGAGGCTCATTCCATCTCCGCAGGTCTGGATTATCCAGGCGTAGGTCCTGAACACTCCTATTTAAAAGATATCGAACGCGCAAAATATGTTCCGATTACGGATGCAGAGGCGCTTGATGCACTGAAGCTGCTATGTGTAACGGAAGGTATTATTCCAGCTTTGGAGTCAGCACATGCGATAGCCCATGTAGTGAAGATGGGTCCAACCCTTACCAAGGATGATATTGTTGTTATCTGCCTGTCAGGCCGGGGAGACAAAGATGTGGAATCGATCATGGCGTACACAGAAGGGAAGGGAAACGAATGACAACCGAAACTACAAACCGGATGGATTTGGTATTCCGGAAGCTTAAAGCTGAAGAACGGACGGCATTAATTCCTTTTCTGACGGTTGGAGACCCTGATCTGGAGACTACGCTTGCCATCATCGCAGAACTGGAGGCGGCAGGTGCAGACATTTTGGAGCTAGGAGTACCTTACTCTGATCCGCTAGCAGATGGCCCTGTCATTCAGCGAGCGTCTGCACGAGCTCTGCGGGGGGAGGTTCACCTGCGTACCTGTATGGAGACCGCGTTAAAAGCTCGTCAAGCCGGAAGCAGCCTGCCCTTTATTTTGTTTTCCTATTACAATCCTATCCTGCAAATGGGGCTGGATACATTTTTCGCAGAACTGAATGCTCATGAGATTAGTGGTCTTATTATTCCAGATCTTCCTGTCGAGGAATCAGAGGAGATGCGTCGCCGCAGTAGTGAAGTTGGCGTTAATCTCATTCCACTGGTTGCACCGACCTCAAGTGAACGTATTGCGAAGATTGTCTCAGGTGCGAGTGGGTTTATCTATTGTGTATCCTCGTTAGGTGTGACAGGGGAACGATCCACTTTCCATGCTGATGTAGAGGCGTTTATTGATTCCGTGCGTCAAGCTACGGATCTGCCGGTGGCTGTAGGATTTGGGATCTCAACTGGCGAACAGGTTGCCCGCTTTGCTCAGATTTGCGATGGCGTGGTAGTAGGTAGTGCGATTGTTCGTAAAATAGAAGAGGTCATTCCGCTGCTCGATAATCCCGCTACACGGAATGAGGGGCTGTTGCAAATTCGAGAATTTGTGGCACAATTAAAAAGACCATAACAGTGTCATTTTGACCTGTGTATAGTGGAGTAATCAACTATGGAGAGCGAGGACTATTCATGAATCCAAAACCGAATATAGTTAATCTCCCTGTCTACAAACCAGGGAAACCTATAGACGAAGTTAAGAAGGAGCTTGGCTTAAGTGAGGTTATTAAGCTTGCATCCAATGAGAACCCGTATGGAGCTTCCCCGAGTGCTAAAGAAGCTATTCTAGCAGAGCTTGAGAATCTTTATCTATATCCAGACGGATCGGCCGTTGAGTTGACGGCAGCACTTGCCAACCGTCTTGGTGTGAACAGCGATAATATTATTTTTGGCTGTGGTTCTGATGAGATTATTGCTCTTATTGCTCGTGCTTTCTTCTTGCCAGGTGATGAGACAATCATGGCTGACCAGACCTTCTCTGTGTATAAGAGTAACGCAGATATCGAAGGCGCTGTGTCCATCGAGGTACCACTTGTAAATGGTACACATGATCTGGATGGGATGCTGGCCCGTATTACGGACCGTACGAAGGTTATCTGGATTTGTAATCCGAATAACCCAACAGGAACGATTGTACCAGAGGAAGCCTTGGTTTCTTTCCTTGATGCTGTTCCTTCCAATGTAATGGTTGTTCTTGATGAAGCTTACTGTGAGTACGTAACAGATCTTTCTTACTCCAACGGTATCCAATTATTAAATCGTTATACGAATTTGGTTGTGCTTCGCACATTCTCCAAAATTTATGGCTTAGCTGCATTGCGTATTGGTTATGGCGTTGCTAGTCCTGAGATTATTTCATTGATCAACAAGGTACGCGAGCCTTTCAATACCACTCGTCTTGCGCAAGCGGCGGCTCTTGCTGCCTTGAATGACCAAGAATACGTGGAAGAATGCCGTCGTCTTAATAGCGCGGGTATTGTCCAATTACAAGGTGAATTCAAACGTCTGGGCCTTGAATCCTTCCCTGCACACGGGAACTTCATTATGGTAGATGTTCGCAAACCTGCAACCGAGGTTTTCGATGCTTTGATGCGTAAAGGAATCATAGTAAGAGCGGGTCATCAAGTTTACCCTACTTATATTCGTGTTACTGTGGGCTCTGCTGAACAGAACACAGCGTTTATAACTGCGCTGGAACAAACGCTTATAGAATCTGGTGTGCGCGCTTAGTAATAAACAGCAAGACTAGACTAAAAAAGGCAGGTAGTTCAAAGAACATGACGACAAAAATAGCTATATTCGGTGTCGGTCTGATCGGAGGCTCACTGGCCCTTTGCTTTAAAGGCAAGGAGGGCCTGACCGTCGTAGGACATGCCCACCGTCCTGAATCCGCGAGTAAATATATAAGCAGAGGTGTGGTTGATCAAGCCACGCTTTCTGTTGAAGAAGCGGCACTTGATGCTGATTTCATTTTTTTATGTGTACCGGTAGGGATGTTAGAGGATTATCTGCAGCAACTAAGTAAGTTGCCTCTAAAACCCGGCTGCATTATTACAGATGTAGGAAGCACGAAAGCTAGTATTGCCGCATGTGCGGTCTCCTTAGATATTCCTGGAGTACATTTTATCGGCGGACACCCAATGGCAGGATCAGAACGCTCAGGTGTTGAGGCAGCTTCATCACTGCTATTTGAGAATGCCTATTATGTGTTGACGCCCCCTCCAGGAGTGCCAGATGAGGCTTATCATGCACTGGAGTCTTTACTACACCACACAAGAGCACAGATTGTACGCCTTGATCCAGAGCGCCATGATGAGATTGTAGGTGCCATTAGTCATTTACCGCATATTATTGCTGTTGCTTTGGTAAATCAGATTCGTGCCTATGACGATACCGACTCCTTATATAGCACGCTAGCTGCAGGGGGCTTTCGGGATATCACTCGGATTGCGTCCAGCGATCCTATAATTTGGCGAGACATATTGCTGAACAATCGTTCCGTAATGCTTCGTTTATTGAAGGATTGGAACGAGGAAGTTTCTTCTTTTGTTCGTCTCCTGGAAAGTGAAGATGGCGTAGGGATTGAAGAGGCCTTCGAAGAAGCGAATGGCTTCCGCAGTCAGTTGCCTGAACGGCGAAAAGGCATGATCGCACCTTTATTTGACCTACATATTGATGTACCGGATCATCCGGGGATTATCGGTCGCATCGCTACTGAGCTGGGGGACCAAGGCATTAACCTTAGCAACGTACAAATCATCGAGAGTCGTGAAGATGTGCCGGGTATTATGCGCCTATCTTTTCGTCAGGAGAACGATATGGAACGTGCGAAGGTGCTTCTGCAGCAGCATGATTATACCGTATATGTGTAGTTAGTAGCCCTTCCAATATGGAGGGGCTTTTATTTCGTTATGGGATCTGAAAGAGCATAATGCTGAAAACAGCTACTGCTTCAAGTGGATGCAGAAGAGGGTATTAATAATGAGTGGGGCTAATACAGCGCTTACAGGACAAAAAAAGACCGCTTACAAAGTAAGCGGCTACAGTTCACAATAAATTGGAACCATGTAGTATTTGGATAGGAGTGGAGAGAAACCATACTGTACTTTTATTATATGTATACGTTTACATTTTGTCAACAGTTTATTAAAAAGAGATTAAAGTCATATTACAGTGATCAAAGTCTTATGGTTGAACTTCATGTTCGTTTATAATCTGTTGTCAGGTCATGCTGACGAGATTACCGCTCTGAAGTCTATTAATGTCATCCTATGAGAATCTGTGATACAATAGATCTGGTATATTTCTAGATTCGTTATAAAATTTATATGCTCTTAGAAATATGCCATTTTTCTTTTTATATTCATCACAATCATCATGCCTTAATTATTGGGTGTTTGAATATACATAGGTGTATTTCAAAATTGAAGAACGGATAAGTTGCACGTCATATGTTTTCCCTTGAATTCCCATGAGGAACGTTTGTCTTACATAAAAGGTCGACAATATCGTTTCTTCTTGTAATAAACTAAAAAGTTGTAGTAAACCAGCGCAACTTTTAAAGCCCAAACCGGTATAATAAGTACGGACCGGACGGGAAAAGACGTGCAAGGGCGAGGAGGGCCAATCTCACCATGACGGATTCCCAGTTGATCCAGGAAATTAAACAAGGCAACACAGAATTATATTCAGAATTAATGCGTCGTTATCAACGAAAAATATTGGCATTTGTATATCATATGCTTAGAAACTCACAAATGGAGCTAATTGCAGAGGACCTTTGTTCGGAGACTTTCTACAAGGCATTCCGTAGCTTGCATTCCTTTCGAGAGGTAGATGCTTCCTTTTCAACGTGGTTGTACACTATTGCTCGTAATACCGTGCTAAGTGAGCTTCGTAAGAATCGTGCCGGAAATGTATCCCTAGAAGAGAGTGGATATACTCCCGTTGCACCGTTTGAAGTAGCGCCTGAGCAGGCTGCATTGCGTAAAGAACGGATGAATTTGGTTCGTGAGGCAATTAATAATCTTCCGGAGAAACAACGCTCTGCGCTAATCCTGCGTGAATACGATCAGATGGATTATCAAGAAATTGCAGAAATTTTGGATCAGAGTGTAAGCTCCGTGAAATCATTGTTGTTTCGTGCCAGAAGTAGTGTGAAGCTTCAACTCGAATCCTATTTCAATGAGCCTGAAGTTGAAGAGCAGGTTGAGAGGGTGTAAGGCGAATGAATTGCAGGGAAGCGCAAGAATGTATTCCGCTCTTGTGGGACGCTCCCCCCACACATCCTAGGCGGATTTTGCTCGAACAACATATTGAAACTTGTCCTTACTGCGCGGCTGAATGGTCTCTGTGGCAAGAGAGTAGCCAGCTTATGCATGATTTGAAAGAAGAGATTAGTGAAGAGCGTGCAGAAGTTATAAATGTTAAAGTTATGGAGCGGATTTATCTAGAGAGTCCTTGGTTGATGCCAGGGGATGGGAAATCCGCAGGGACATCTGCCATTGTTCGTCATAGGCTTAGTCTCTGGATCGCTTGCTTCCTGGCGGTATTTTTGTCTAGTGTTCTTTACTTTACTATGTTTAGAACACCTGCAGATATCACTGTGGCTCAAAGTGGAATTGTAGAGACTGGCGTTGCTGGCTCTATGGAATGGACTTCTACATATCCCATTTTAGGCTCTGAAGGTGGGATTATTGAACCGCTTGTAGTAAATATGGGACCTACTCATCCTCAATATTGGATGATGTTATCCATGCTTGGCGTGGGTTTTGCAGTGTTTTCGTTAACCCGGCTGAATCGATATCGCAGATCATAAAGGGTCTATTGATATATGACTTAGCTATTGCAGTATATAATAGTGTTAAGAACGATGTAGGAGTCCCTTTATGTAAAGATAAGGGGCTTTTTTGTATTCTAATACGCATAAAAGAAGACTTTTTATTTCATCCATGTTACATTAAGAGACAAATACTTGGGTGAAAAGGGGGAGGCAATATGCTAATCGGCTTGATACGCCATGGATTGACGGACTGGAACGCAATTGGAAAGATACAGGGGCAAAGTGATATTCCGCTTAATGATGAAGGACGGATGCAAGCTGCTATGCTTGCTGACCGCTTATTACAAGAGCCGTATCGCTGGGATTATTGCATTACAAGTAATCTTTCCCGGGCAGCAGAGACAGGCAAGATCATCGCTGATAAATTAAATGTACCGTTGCTTGATCCTGATGATCGGATCCGGGAACGTGCCTACGGGCAAGTAGAAGGGCTTACTGCCGCTGAGCGTGAAGAGAAGTGGGGGAAAGATTGGAGTCAGCTTTCACTTGGTCAAGAAACTGACGAACAGCTTCAAGCACGTGCACTTGCCTTTATGGAGGATATTTCTGCGCAGCATCCCAATCGGAACATACTAGTTATATCTCATGGAGGGTTCCTCGCTCAACTGTATACTGCATTTTACAAAGATAAGTATTCTGAGCGAATTGGGAATTTATCCCTGACAATTTTGGAGAAGAAAGAACGGGAATGGGACCCTATTCTATATAATTGTACTCGCCATATCCTGCAAAATCAGCGTTAACCCGTGCATCGGGTTATTTTTTTTGCGCAAAGGGGAATAAAAAGGGCTGTATTTCCCATAATGGTAGTAAAACGGTGAGGCGATAAAACATGAATCTGGCGGATATGCTCACTTATGCAGATATTGGACAGCTGACCGCCATAGCGGGACGCTACCGGTGTGAATGCAAGCAGAATTCCAAACATGACTTGATCCAGAGTATTTTGATTATGCTTGGAAGCAGAAGTTTTATGGAGTCTCATATCCGGGAATGTGCTCCGGAGGATCTACGGTTTCTGAATACATTACTTTTTGATGAACGCAGCTACTTTAGTCTGGAAGATTTGTTGGCTGTAGCTAGACAGGCTTCTTTTGATGCTCCAGAAGGAAAGACCGGAGGCTTCCGAGAAATGGTTTCTCGTTTCAAAAGCGGAGGCTGGCTCTTTAGCGGTTCCTCCCAGCAAACCAGATACTTGTTCCAAGTGCCTAAAGACTTGAAAGAGCGCTTTCGTGAGACGATGAGCGCACATATCAAGGATAAGGTTGCGGTTAGCTCTGAACCAGCCATGTATCGTAATGAAGGAGAATTGTTATTAAGTGATCTGGTTATGCTTCTGAGATATATCAAGGAAAATGAGCCAGAGCTTAATCAGGAAGGGGCAATGTATAGGCGGTATCAGCAAGGAGTGATGAATGCACTTCATATTCCGGAGGATCTTCTTAGCAAAGGCGGCTGGAGATTTGGTTATGGTAGGGCATGTGAGCATTATCCGCCTAGATTAGCGCTCCTGTATGATTATGTTCGTCATCGCCGCTGGATCACTGAAGAAGGTTTTCGGCTAAGGCTTACGGCGACAGGAGAGGCAGTGTTAGCCGACGGAAAATGTGACTCTTTGATGCAGATATTCTCTTTTTGGTTAAAACTATATAAGGGGGCTGTACCAAACCTGCCTTCACTTGTGTATTGGGTAAGCATTAGTGCTGGGAATTGGGTGAGCGTACCTTCATTAGTGGATGGTATTGGGTGGTTAATTAAACCGTTCTATTATGACAATGCTGCCTCTATTTTGGAGCAACGAATTATTCGGATGATGGTGCACCTTGGGATGCTTAAATTAGGGGAGACTACTGCTGGTCTCACTGTGATGATGACGCCGTGGGGGATGGAGATAGCCGTGCCTAAACATCTATAGTAGTATGAAGGCATACAAGCAAATGCTTATGGGGATTACATACGTAGATGAGGACTTCGCTTTGGTTGTTGATAGGAACATTAGATGAAGTATTGATCAGAATGGGTAAATATGTAGAACGTAGACAGGATTGTTGAATATGATTTAGTAGGTGCCGTCACTTTTGAAACCGAAAACAAAATCATCTTGATGGATATCAAAAAATTAAAGCAATAAGGATCTCTTAAACAGCGGAGGTGTATCGAATGGACAAAATGAAGGCTACGTACGAAGTGATGCTAGGACTTGCGGCAGAAATGGTGTGGGATGAAGCGCTGCGAAAGCGTCGCTCCGACATCTTGCACCGTGAGATTGACACGGCGCTGGCTACAGGAGATAAATTGGCTTTTCGAAATCTTACAGAAGAACTTAAAAGTTTGGCATAAAGAAATGCGCTTAGCGCATTTCTTTTTTTATTAAATAGGTACCTGTTCAACTCACTTTCTGTATCAATTAGAGGTGAAGGAAGACGGGTGAAAATCTAAATCTAGACGTTTGTCCTCCTCTTTCAATATAATGGGATTTGTAACATCGGGCAAATTTGTGAAAAGTGGACGCGAAGAAGGATCGTAAATAGGGAGATGACATTAATGAAGTTCAGTGATTTTGAAGTTGAACAGTGGGAAGAAAATCGAAAGTTCTATGATACATGTCTCATACCTTTTACAGGATTAAGTGGGTCCGAGAGTCCTCCTGAGACGGTTCAAGCATTAGAAAGATTACGTGATTTTATGGATTTGGTGGAAATACCGTTTAAGGGACGGATTGTAACTTACCCGGCGATTCAGTATGGAGGGGAAGGATATGTCGATCTAATTAATGAGATTTGCCGAAAAGTCAAATCCAGTGGTTTCCAGTATGCCGTGGTGTTAACAGCAGATATAGCACTTCTGGAACAAGAAATTTTTGAAAGCGATTTAGTACTCTCTCTGCCTATCATTGAGGGCTCTCTGGAAGGTAAGATTAATAGTGATATTGGTATGAAAATTCAAAAGATGTGGGGACGGTGAGTCTCTTTTAAATGTGACAGAAAATCAACAATTGTAAGTGAAAATCACTTTTTGGCCTGTCACAAATTAGACAATATTCTTGACGGGTTTTAGTGCCTAAGCTATTATTAGGTTGAATCGAAATGGTATGTGATGTATTTCATTGAAAAGATTTGAAAACGGATTATTTATAGTAAGGCATCTCTGATCGGACACCTTAGATACTTTCTTATATCTTGAGAAGGGGGTTATATAACAGTATGAGCAGCCATAATGATCAACAGGATATTTGGCCTGAACAACCACCCAGCCGTAAAGAGATGTCGCGCAGGCAATTTTTGACCTACACGCTAGGTGGCGCTACTGCTTTTATGGGGGCAGGTACAATTCTCCCAATGGTCCGTTTTGTCGTGGACCCAATATTACATAAGAAGGGCGCAGGTGATTTTATAAAGGTTGCTGAAATTAGCAAAATCACCGAAGAACCCCAAGAGTTTACGTTTGAATTGAAACAGAAAGACGGATGGTACGACAGCACAGCGACGCTGACTGCGTGGATCCGTAAAGACGCAAAGGGTGATATTTATGCGCTTTCACCCATTTGTAAACATTTAGGATGTACGGTTGGGTGGAACAATGATAAGGCACATCCGGACGAGTATCACTGTCCTTGCCACGGTGCGCGTTATACCAAACTCGGCAAAAATCTCGAAGTAGCTCCAAAACCGCTTGACCAGTATAAAACGAAATTTGATAACGGGTGGGTTCTTTTGGGTGATATTGTGCCTAATACAGTAGCTAGTGAGGAGGCGTAGGTTCTAATGTTTAAAAATGTCTATAACTGGATTGACGAACGTTTGGATGTTACGCCAATTTGGAGAGACGTGGCCGACCACGAGGTTCCTGAGCATGTTAACCCGGCCCATCACTTCTCTGCGTTTGTGTATTGTTTTGGCGGACTGACCTTTTTTATTACAGTGATTCAGATCTTATCGGGTATGTTCTTAACGATGTATTATGTTCCAGATATTATCAATGCTTATGCAAGTGTTGAGTATTTACAATCTAGTGTTGCCTTTGGACAAATTGTTCGCGGAATGCATCACTGGGGTGCCAGTCTTGTCATTGTTATGATGTTCCTTCATACGATGCGCGTCTTCTTTACAGGCTCTTATAAAGCTCCGCGTGAGATGAACTGGGTAGTTGGAATGCTCATCTTCTTCGTAATGTTGGGGCTTGGTTTAACGGGTTACTTATTGCCTTGGGATAATAAAGCTTACTTCGCGACTAAAGTAACACTCGAAATTGCTAACTCTGTTCCAGTGATGGGACCCGTATTGAAAGAACTTATGCAAGGCGGTACGATTGTTGGTGCAGAAACGTTGACTCGGTTCTTCGCACTTCATGTATTCTTCCTCCCAGCGGTGCTTCTTAGTCTGCTCGTAGGACACTTTATTATGATCCGCAGACAAGGGATTTCTGGACCGTTGTAAGTTAATCTGAGAGAGGAGGAATACGGATGGCACATGGAAACAATTCTAAGGAAAAGGTTGTATATGTCGGTGATACCAGAGTTCGTAAAGGCAATGGATTTATCACACCTCCAGACTATTCAGCCTATCCTGGTAAATCGGAAGCCTTTATCCCTAACTTTCTACTGAAAGAATGGATGGTTGGCGTCGTTGTACTTGTAGGAATATTAGTGCTTACTATTTCAGAGCCAGCGCCGCTAGGGTTTCCAGCGAATGCGAGTGCTACGGTTATCCCAATTCCTGACTGGTATTTCTTGTTTCTCTATCAGTATTTGAAGCTTCCTTATGCTTCAGGTGATTATATCGTTCTGGGTACATTAGGTGTAACCGGTGTAGCTTTTGGTTCACTTCTTTTAGCACCATTTCTTGACACGGGCAGAGAACGTCGCTTCTATCGTAGACCGATCGCTTCATCTTTGATGTTCTTATCGCTAGCGGCGATTGTGTACTTAACAAATACCGCTTGGACGGAATACAAACATGAAATGGCTGAAACTGGTCAAATTCCTGAAGATGTTCAACGGGAAGAGAAGGCGGCAGAGAATAGGGCGAAGGGGCTTCCAACCTCGAGTGCAGTTAAGGCAAAGGAAGTAGCGATTGTAGATAAGGATGATCCGGCTATGGGGCTGTTTAAGCAAGCTACTTGCATCTCTTGTCATGCGGCGGATTTGAAAGGGGCAGGCGGGCCTTCACTTCGCGGCGTTGGGGACACCCATGATAAAGAAGCAATCCTTACTATTATAAAAGAGGGTCAAGGACAGATGCCGAAGATGTATGATATTGCTCTGGGAGCGGGGCTTTCGGATCAAGACATTGATGCCTTGGCAGACTGGCTTGCCAAACAAAAAAGCGAACAGTAAAATAAAAATAACGCAAAACCTGATCGAAACTGCGGTCAGGTTTTTGTATGTCTAAATGTAAAGTTGCCACTACTTGGGAGGTTAATGATCTGTATGTCCGTTCTTGATAAACTGTTTAAGCACCGAGGAATCGTTTGGTTGTTATTTATTGTGAATCTTCTCGGTACCATTTATGGCTACATATGGTATGGCAATCAATTGGAGTTCACGGCGGCTAACTTTCCGCTTTGGTTGCTCCCGTTTGTTCCAGATAGTCCAACCGCAAGCTTGTTCTTTACCTTGGCGCTGTTGCTAATGCTCTTTCCTCCAAAAAGCTATACGGGAAACAATGTAAGGGAGCTTATTGAGGCGTTAGCGGTTGTGACGTCTGTGAAGTATGGGATTTGGGCAGTAAGTATGATTTTTGCTGGAGGTTATCAAGGAGATATTCTAGTTTGGAAAGACTGGATGCTGGTGATCTCTCATTTGGGGATGGCGGTAGAAGCCTTGATCTATGCACGATTCTTTTCTTTCCGCAAAATGATTCCGCTAGCGCTGTTCTGGACCCTTGCTAACGATATGCTGGACTATTCCTATGGAATATACCCATGGTTACCTTCTGTACTGAATGATGATGTCACACAGGTGCAATATTTCACGATGGCGCTAACGGTGTTTAGTGTAATTGTTGCTTGGTTGTTTAGTAGTAGACAAAGATCAGTAGACTCTATCTATCAGTTTAAGAACAGGTTCTAGTAAGCAGTTCTAACCCTTGTCCGCCTGCCATACATTTAGAATTATAAGAAGTATAAGTTTTATCCTATACTTTATCCTTATAATTTTACGAGAAACGAATATCGTCTAATAAAGACGACAACGTCGTTTCTTCTTAGGTAGGAGGGGGATGTCTCATGCTCCGAGGGAGATATTATGTGTTGGTTATTCTAGTGTTTTGTTGGTTATTGACCAGCATGAATGTTGAAAAAGCTTCAGCAGCGCAAGGGAATGCTGGTGAAGGTTCTGGCAAGGTTTCGAAGCAAAGCGCCGACGTTAGTTCGGGCGACGGTTTGACAGTGATGAGTGGAAAGACTGGAGCACAGCAGCTAGAACAAGCCGCTGAGGCATTGTATGGGTATGTCTTGGAAGGGGATGTGATGAAGGTCCGACAAGAGACCGAAGAGATCTCTAGGATCATAGTGTCCTCTTCTTTTGAAGGAATGACCTCTGTAGAGGGCATTAATGCGTTGTCAGGGGTCATTATGGACCTGAAGGCTGCTGTGGCAAGTGCAAAAGTATCTCAGCAGCAATTGGAGGCTACAGCTACCAGGTTACGATTAGCTGCCAACAGTCTGAATCAACCCGGACAACCCATTTGGCTTCAGTATTATAAGCTAATTCGCGAGGATTTAAATGCGATGGAGCAAAGTGGTGCTACAAATGATCTGGCGGGATGGAAAACGGCTGTAGAGAGGCTACAGGGCAGGTATGAAAATATCCGGCCAGCGGTGATCGTCTCTCGGAAACCTGAAGTTGTAAATACATTTGATTCTTGGCTCTCATATGCCGCAGGCATTCCTTCTTCCTCACAAAAAATCGAACGGGCCCGGTTACTTGAAATTGTGTCTTATGGTCAGGATACTGTGCGGGTAATGTTCGGAAAAGAGAAGGATGAGCCGGCTTTGTCAGTACCCCTGGCCTCACAAGAATTTGGGATTTGGGGAGGACTAGCCGCAGGGTTTATTATCGCTGTATTAGCTTATGCGGGTTATCGTAAGTACCGTGGAGAGAATCAGAACTTCAAACCAATTTAGTGGAATGGTTATATAAATAACCAAAAGGAGCGGGGAAGAGTCCCCCGCTCCTTTTTTAACGAATCAAAACTTATATATTTGGGGCCCCCGCAAAGTACCTGAGTACGTATCTAAGCAAGGCCCCACTTTGTGGGGATATTTTATGTTTCTCTAAATCCCTCGCCTTGTACGTCGTGCACATCGCTAATAATTACGAACGCGTGCGGATCAATCGATTTGACCAGTAAACTAAGACGGCGAATTTCCTGCCTTGAAACTACACAGTACACCATATGTTTGGCTTGCTTAGAATACGCACCGATTGCAGGGATGAGTGTTACACCTCGTTCTAGTTCAGCAGTTATTAGATCAGCAATTTGGGGTGCCTCATCACTAATGATTGTAAATGCTTTGGCGGCATAAGCGCCTTCCTGGATAAAATCGATGACACGCGATGCGATGAACACTGCAACGAGTGTGTATAGAATTTTTTCTTTGGGAATATAGAAGATGGAAGAGCCGATAATGAAAATGTCGATGGCCAGAATAATCTGCCCCATACTCCAGCCGAAATTCCGTCCCAGAATTCTTGCCACAATGTCTACGCCACCTGTAGTGCCACCAAAACGGAACACAATCCCAAGCCCGGTTCCAAGTGTTACCCCTGCGTATAGTGCAGCAAGAATAAAGTCATGTTCGGTACTGAAAGGGACAATCCATCCAGCAGAGATCAATCTTTCGAAGATCCACAAGAAAAGGGACAAAGATCCGATTCCTACCCCTGTGTATACAATTTGGCGGCCGCCTAGGACTTTCCAACCGAGCAGAAACAATGGGAGATTGATTAGCAGTGTTGTTAAAAAGATTGGAATGTCAAAGGCATAATTAAGCAGCAGTGTGATTCCCGTTACGCCGCCTTCCATTAGTTGACTGGGAATGATGAAATACAGTAGTCCGAATGCATATACTGCGGTTCCGAGCATGATAGGGGCAACTGTTTTGCTGATTGAAATTACCTTGTTTGAATTCATGGAATCCCTCGTTAGGCCTTGTTAAGGCAGTTTTTCTTTTCCTATAATAAGTATACCTTTTCTTGCAGGTGTTAAAATATTCAAAAAAGATTTGTCTTCAAAACGTCTTTACGATAACATAGGGGCAAACAGAAGGCAAGATATACAGAGGGGGCAAAGATACATTTTATGGACAAAAGTCTTGGTGACATTCAGCGTGAAGTAGACGCTTATATATCGCAATTTAAAGAAGGGTACTTCAGTCCGCTGTCTATGTTAGCCCGCATGTCCGAGGAAGTCGGAGAGTTGGCGCGGGAAGTCAATCATGAATTCGGTGAGAAGCCGAAGAAGTCTGATGAAGCAGAGAATTCTATAGAGCTTGAACTGGGAGATATTTTGTTTATTACTGTTTGTTTTGCAAATTCTCTTGGGATTGATTTGACTGAAGCACATAATAAGGTCATGCATAAGTTTAATACCCGAGACGCTGGTCGTTGGACACCAAAAGACACCGATTAGGCCTCTATAACATATGCTGTACCAAACGAACGGGATTTAGCCGTGAGGATGGTGAGGATATGGATCAAAGGGATTATGTAAGAGAAGCCTATCGCTCTATATTGCGTAGTGACTTTGCAGAAGCTATTGTATGCTTTGAAGCCGCGATTGCAGCAAGTCCGGCTGATGCTGAAGTCAGATATCGTTGTTCCATAACGTATGCCCGCAGTGGTATGCTAGATAAAGCTTTAGTTCATGCTCAGGCGGCTATGAAGTTAGATGGCAGCAAACCTGAGTATAGTCTACATCTACAGCATCTTCAAGCTATGATGTATGTACAGGAAGCTAAGCGGTTGATAGAAGATGAAGATAACAAAACTCGTAACCCGTATCATCCGATTACGCTACTCAAAGAGGCCATCACCCTTGATCCATTATATGGGGATGCTTATGTATGGCTTGCCATCGCACATAGTCGGGTGAATGAACATATGCAGGCTATGGCCGCCTTGAAAGAAGTGATTTCTTTACATCCGGATGATTCTGGCTTGCGAGAATTGATGGTAGACCTTCAGAAATCCATACAATCGTATATGCAGTAACTATATAACTAGTGAAAGCGAGGATGAAAAGATATGAGCAACAAGATCAGAGTTATCGTATCCGGAGCAGGCGGGAGAATGGGTAAAGAGGTTGTTAAACTTGTGCTGCAGGACGAAGAGTTGGAGCTAGCGGCTGCGGTAGATCGTTCAACGATGGATATAGATGCAGGCCGTCTAGTAGGTCTCGAAGACTCAGGAGTTATTGTAACTTCAGATCTTGAGGCTGCCCTCGCGGGAAGCAACGGAGATGTTGTGGTCGATTTCACTACACCACAATCCGCGTATATGAATACAGTGCTAGCCATTAAATATGGAGTGCGTCCGGTTATCGGTACAACCGGATTCACACCGGAGCAAATTGTGGAACTGGACAAGCAGTGTCAAGACCAGGGGATAGGAGGACTTATTGCTCCAAACTTCTCCATAGGGGCTATTTTGTTGATGAGATTTGCGGCTCAAGCTTCAAAATACTTTCCACATCTGGAGATTATCGAGTATCATGGTGACCAAAAACTGGATGCTCCATCCGGAACTGCAGTCAAAACAGCAGAGATGATTTCAGAAGTACGGGAAGAGCTTCGTCAAGGAAACCCTAAAGAAGAAGAAACGATTGAGGGTGCGCGCGGGGGTTACTATAATGGATTCCGGATACATAGTGTCCGTCTTCCTGGTGTGTTTGCCCAAGAAGAAGTGATTTTTGGTGGGTTCGGACAATCCTTAAAAATCCGGCATGATTCTTATGAGCGAGCAGGCTATATGCCAGGCGTTAAGATGGGTATTCAAAAGGTAATGGGATACACTGGCTTGATCTATGGATTTGAGCACTTTATAGAATAGACAGGGGAGAACACCATGTTAAAGATCGCATTTATTGCACATGATCGTAAAAAAGATGAAATCGTAAATTTTGTATTAGCCTATGAGCATGTATTTGTAGGTCATGAACTATTTTCTACGGGGACTACTGGCCAACGGATCATGGATGTGACTAGCTTGAAGATTCATCGCTATATGTCAGGACCATTGGGTGGAGATCAGCAAATTGGGGCAATGGTAGCCCAAGATGAATTGGATCTTATTATTTTCTTGCGCGACCCATTAATGGCACAGCCACATGAACCAGATATTACAGCTTTACTCCGTCTATGTGACGTATATGGTATCCCTGTAGCAACGAATATCGCAACAGCTGAGGTGCTTGTGAAGGCGATTGATCGCGGTGACTTTGCTTGGCGTGAACTCGTCCATAAATACAAACCAGGTGTTGATGAATGAAGCTGGACATTCTTGTATTTGGGGCTCATGCGGATGATGCGGAGATCGGAATGGCAGGTACGATTGCGAAGCATACCGCTGCAGGACTAAAAGTAGGTCTGTGCGATTTAACAGCTGCGGAAATGTCCTCGAACGGTACTGTAGAGCTACGCAAGGAAGAGGCACAGCAAGCTGCTGATCTGCTTGGCGTGTCTGTGCGGACGAATTTGGGTTTATCTGACAGAGGGCTGTTTATAACAGAAGAGCATGTGGCCGCTGTGACAGCCGAAATTCGCCGGTTTGCTCCTGCGATTGTTTTTGCTCCTTATTGGGAAGATCGTCATCCGGATCATATTGCGTGCAGTAAGCTAGTAGAAGAGGCTGTTTTTAATGCTAAACTACGTAAATATATGCCGGACAAGCCGGCAGTTCCGGCTCCACAGCTGTTTTTTTATTTTATAAATGATCTAGGACGTACGGATCTTATTGTAGATGTTACTAAACAATATGGGCTGAAGGAGCAGGCGTTGTCCTGCTATCGCTCCCAGTTCACCAAGCCGCTCGGTGCCGATGCAGTATCCACACCGCTAACGGAAGGTTATATTGAACGTGTTCGTTCCAGAGACATGTTGCTTGGACAGCGGAGACTTATTCCCTATGCGGAAGGATTTGCAACAAAAGTTCCCTATGCAGTAGATCTGTTTACTGCAGGGATCAAACTATATAAGGTATAGAAGGGGACGGAATATGGATCGTTTGAAAATAGGCATCACTTGTTATCCGTCTCTTGGCGGCTCAGGCGTAGTAGCGACTGAATTAGGAAAACTCTTGGCCGAGAAGGGACATGAAGTTCATTTTATTACACACAGCATTCCGTTTCGGTTAGGGAAATTCCAGAAAAATATATTTTACCATGAGGTAGAGGTTAATGATTATTATGTATTTAAATATCCTCCTTATGATTTAGCACTTGCTACGAAGATGGCTCAGGTTGCCAAAATGCAGAATTTAGATCTGTTGCATGTTCATTACGCCGTTCCGCATGCTGTTTGTGCTTTCCTTGCTAAGCAGATGCTTGGTAATGATATAAAAGTTGTAACGACTTTGCATGGCACTGATATTACGGTACTTGGACAGGATGAATCGCTAAAAGATCTAATCCGTCTTGGAATTAATGAAAGTGATGCCGTAACAGCCGTATCGAAGGATCTCATTAGAGAAACACGAGAAGTGCTGGATATTACGCGCCAGATCGACCTCACTTATAACTTCGTTGATCATCGTGTCTATTATCCACGGGATGTATCGAATCTGCGAGAAGATTTTGCTTCTCCTGAGGAGAAGATCTTGATGCATATCAGTAACTTCCGCCCAGTTAAAAGGGTAAGCGATGTTGTCGATATCTTTGCTAAAGTGAATCGTGAAATCCCTTCACGTCTGCTGCTTGTTGGCGAAGGGCCAGATCTTCCTAAGATTCAAGCTAAGATCAGTGAAATGGGTCTGGATGATAAAGTCCGCTTCTTAGGAAGACAGGATGAGATTGCTCAAGTTATTTCGTTGGCTGATCTTCTTCTGTTACCTTCTGAGAAGGAAAGTTTTGGTCTGGTCGCCCTGGAAGCGATGGCCTGTGGTGTTCCGACTATAGGTTCTCAAACCGGAGGCATTCCGGAGCTCATAGAACATGGCAAGACAGGATTCATTGCTCCAATTGGTGATACAGAAACTATGGCGAAATATGCAATCAAACTCCTATCGGATGATCGCATGGTGGAGCAGTTCAGACAAGCTTGTCTGGAAACGGCCTGCAAAGATTTCTGTAAGGATTCGATTACAAGTCAGTATGAGGATATATATTACCGTGTGCTCGGGCGCAAGGTACCTAGACTGGATACAGTCAGGGGGTAAGGAGTTCGTAATGAAATGGAAAATGGCGCCATCTGCTATGGCTCTTGCGGCGGAAAATGTAATTTCTGAGCTAACCCAAAACGGCCATGAGGCTTTTTGGGTTGGAGGCTGCATTCGCGATGAGCTATTGGGTAGGCCAGTGCATGATATGGATATTACAACTTCAGCAGTGCCGGAGGAAGTGATAGCCATTTTCGCACGCAGTATTCCGACAGGACTAGCACATGGGACGGTTACTGTGCTTCAGGATGGGCATGGATTTGAGGTGACGACATACCGAACTGAAAGCGGCTATGTCGATCATCGTCGTCCGGACCATGTTGAATTTGTTAGTGATGTGAAGGAAGATCTTCGTCGTCGTGATTTTACGATTAACGCGATATGCTGCGGGCTGGGTGGAGATTTGATTGATCCCTTCGGAGGCGAGAAGGATCTAGCTCTCCGTGTGATCCGCTGTGTGGGTGATGCTGAGGAACGGTTCGATGAGGATGCGCTTCGCATGCTTCGCTGCGTTCGTTTCGCATCGGTGTTAGATTTCTCCATCGCTAAGAATACGTGGAGGGGGCTACTGCGCCAGCGAGATAAGCTGGCGCATATTGCTGTAGAGCGTGTCCGCGCGGAGCTGGACCGCATCGTAGAGGGGCCGCATCCTCGGCGCGGCCTTGCTATGCTAGCGCGCTGTGAGCTGCTCGCGCGCGGCAAAGCCCCGTTCCCCTGGACCGGAACCGATCTGGCGGCTGCTGCCGCTTTAACGGCCGGGATAGGGGAACTGGAGAGCGCCCACCTGCGGTGGGCGCTTCTCCTCCATGCCCTGAAGCAGTCGGCCCAGGAGGCCGATGAGCTGCTGCGGGCATGGACGTTCTCTGGGACGACGCGTACCAGCGTCGTCCAGGTGCTGCGGGTCCGCGAAGCTTGGACCGCTGCCCTGGAGGCTGTGCCGCCGGGGGAACCGGGCGGCACGGATCTACTGAGGCGGCGCTGGATCGCCGCCGTGCTGACCTTCGGCGTGGAAGCCGCCGAAGGGTGGCTCTCGCTGCTGGCGATCCTGCCAGCAGCTGCCCTTTCCGCTGCGAATCAGCCAGCGGACACGGAAATCTCGCCCGCTGTCACTATGGTGCCTGCAAGAGAGTGGATCGCACAAATGCCATTGAAGAGTCTCTCGGAGCTTGCTGTTACAGGCAATGAGTTGGCGGAAGTGCTTGAGAAACGTCCAGGACCTTGGCTTGGCAATATGCTGAGTGCACTTCTTCAGGCGACTGCTTCGGGAGATCTTCTTAACAATAAACAAGAATTGCTGCTTGAAGCAAAAAGGATGGATGGACATGAGCTATGAAAAAGCGCTGTCGCTAACCGGGTTGAAGCAGGAAGCTTCTGATTCGAATTGGCTAGACAGAGTTCAGCTCCTGGAGTCTGTCGTATCTACTCAGGAGGAAGCCAAACGATTGGCGGAAAACGGTGCGCCAGAAGGAACAACCGTAATCGCTGAAGAACAGACCGGTGCTAGAGGGCGAATGGGTAGAAAATGGTTTTCTCCTCGTGGCAAAGGCATTTGGATGAGTATTGTATTGCGTCCGAAGTTACCTTTGTTACAGACTCCTCAGTTAACACTGCTTGCTGGGGTTGCTGTCTGTAAGGCAATTCGCCGAGTAACCGGAGTGGACGCCGGGATTAAATGGCCAAATGATTTGCTTGCGGGCGGTCGAAAAATATGTGGAATTTTGCTCGAGTCTTCGCTAAGAGAAGGAGAGCTTCATTATTGCATCGCCGGGATTGGAATTTCTGCCAACTTGACTGAAGACGATTATCCTGATCACCTGAAGGAAGTAGCGACTTCTCTTCGGATTCAGCGGGGCGGTGTCCCTATTGACCGTTCGGAGCTGGTAAGAGCTGTATTGAATGAGTTAGAGCTGCATTTCAATCTATACATGGAACAAGGTTTTAAACCTATCAAAGAGCTGTGGGAGTCGATGTCAGTTACTTTGGGTCGCCAAATCGCTCTGAATAGCCCTCAGGGACGCTCTGAAAGTGTTGTGGTAGGTTTGGATGAGTTAGGTGGACTAATCCTTAAAAACAGCGCAGGAGAGATTTCTAGCGTATGCTCAGGTGAAATCGAGCTTTTATAAATCTTTTTTATATGACAGGGTGTCATCCCCTGTCATATTTTTTTCGTGTATTTCCGAGTCCTTTTTGTTATACTATGGGGCAGAGGCGGTATCGTTTTGCGAACTGTACTCTTGATCTGATGTACTTATAATGGTTTTATTATTGGAATCACCTTCATAACTGCGTTAGACGGTTACGTTGGATTCTGCTCTGAGCCGTAAGGACCGAGACAGAAGGGACGATCGCGAGTGACTCTTTTTTGCCCTTCGGACCTTTTTAGCAAATCGTTGCTAAAAGGTTTTTTTGTTGCGATTTTTACGGGGATGTAATTTCAAAAAGGAGGACGAAGAGAGAAATGGCAAACAAACAAGCACTTAATATTGTGAAAATGAAAAAAATGAAAGCAGATGGTGAGCGGTTAAGCATGCTGACTGCTTATGATTACCCATCGGCTCTACTTGCTGAAGAAGCCGGTATCGATCTTATTCTGGTGGGTGACTCCCTGGGAAATGTGGTACTTGGATATGATACAACTTTACCTGTTACGATTGACGATATGGTCTACCACACTCGTTCGGTAACTCGGGGCGCACAAAAAACATTCATTGTGGCAGATATGCCATTTATGACCTACCACGGAAGTATAGATGAAACCTTGCGGGGTGTGCGCAGACTGATGCAGGAAGGGCGGGCTCATGCCGTCAAAATGGAAGGCGGTCTCGAAATTTGTGAGACAGTTACTGCGGTTGTAGCTGCGGGAGTTCCTGTGCTGGGGCATATTGGACTTACACCGCAATCGGTAAATATGATTGGCGGCTACCGCATTCAAGGTAAGGACGCCAAAGATGCAAAACGTCTGATGGATGAAGCTAAGGCCCTTGAAGCAGCAGGTGCTTTTGCAGTGGTACTGGAGCTGGTGACAGAAGAAGTGGCACAAGCAATTTCTGAGGCACTGAGCATTCCGACCATTGGGATTGGTGCAGGTCGTTATTGTGATGGACAGGTATTGGTTTTCCATGATTTGTTGCGTTATGCCTCACCCTACCGTGAGAAACGTTTTGTCAAAACCTACGCGGATGTGGGTAGCCTGATTCGTGAGGGTATCAGCCAATATGTGAAAGAAGTGAAGAATCGCTCGTACCCAGATGAAGGTCATGTTTTTAAAGCAGATGAAACCGTTCTGGAATCTTTATACGGCGGTGCCGGAAAGGATGGGGAATAAGATGAGAGTCGTCAGAAGTATTAAGCAACTGCGCGAAGCTTTGGAATATATGAGACAAGGTGGGCATACCCCGATTGGGTTTGTTCCAACCATGGGATACCTGCATGAAGGACATGCCAGTCTGCTTCGGCGGGCAGGAGAAATGAGCAACACGGTCGTTATGAGCATATTTGTGAACCCGCTGCAGTTCGGACCGAATGAGGATTATGATTCCTATCCGCGCGATGAAGAGCGTGATTTGGAGCTTGCGGAACGCGAAGGTGTCGATATTGTATTTATCCCCAGTGTGGAAGAAATGTATCCGCAGCCTACCCGGACTACTGTCTCGGTATCAGAGCTTACCACTCGACTTTGTGGGGCTTCGCGTCCAGGGCATTTTAATGGCGTAACAACAGTTGTTAATAAACTATTCAATATCGTGCAGCCAGATTATGCTTTCTTCGGGCTAAAGGATGCTCAGCAAGTAGCTGTGCTCCGCAGAATGGTATCTGATTTGAATATGAATGTTGAAATTGTACCTTGCCCTATCGTTCGTGAAGGAGATGGACTTGCACTTAGCTCGCGTAACGTATTCTTATCTCCAGAGGAACGTTCTCAAGCACTGGTGTTATCTCGTTCCTTGCGTGAAGCACGTCAGTCCATTGAAGAAGGAAAAGTAACAACCGTTGCTGAAGTGCGGGAATTGTTGACCTCGGTTATTTCCAGCTCTCCTTTGGCGGTCATTGATTATGCGGAAATACTGACTTTCCCTAATCTGGAAGGCTTAGAGAACGAAGTTTTATTAACGGATGTAAATGGGGAGATTATTATAGCGCTTGCCGTGAAGTTTGGCAGAACGCGATTAATTGACAATAATGTATTTATTCCAAAGGAGGTTGCCGCTCTTGTTTAGACATATGATGAAATCCAAAATTCACCGCGCGACGGTGACAGAAGCCAATTTGAATTATGTGGGAAGTATTACCATTGATGAGAACTTAATGGAAGCGGCAGATATTCTTGAGAATGAAAAAGTGCAGATCGTGGACAACAATAATGGTTCACGGTTAGAAACCTATGTTATTCCAGGGCCTCGCGGCAGTGGTGTGATCTGCCTAAATGGTGCAGCTGCACGTCTTGTTCAACCGGGAGATACAGTAATTATTATTTCGTATGCGATGCTGTCTTCGGAAGAACTGGAGTCGCATAAGCCAACGGTGGTATTCGTGGATGAGAACAACAGACCAGTGAAGCTGGCTGATCATGAATTGCATGCTACAATCGCTTAAATTATGGACTTACGCCATGTAATGAATGGCAGGGATGAAAGACCCCGTTCTCGCAGAAAATGAAGTCAGGCAAGCTGAACTGATTTCATCTTCAGTAAGGGGGGATAGCCCATGTTTCAACATTTGTTTGCTGAAATGAACAAGGTGCTTCAGGAGATCGTTACAGATTACCCTACAGCGGAGGGTGCCCGCCGGAATGAGCTTTTATGCAATTATAATATGCTGCATCGACTTAGTGATAAAGTGATGGATGAATGGCTGGCCTTTGCTGAGAAGCTAAGTCACTTTCGTGAAAGTGTAGATTTTACGACTGTGGTTGAAGAGGAAGTGCCAGAGCAGGAAGCACCCGAGCTGTGTATGGATACTTTTGTTAGAGGTCAAGGGTATTATAAGCTGCTGATGTATGGGAAATGTATTGAACAGTTTAAGGAAGTTATTGTGCAATATCCGGATAGCTTGGCTGCTCGATTATATTTAGCCATCTCTTACCTGCAGGAAGGGGAGGGGGAAGCTGCTTGGAGCCATCTGAACCATATGCTCGGTTTGATACGGGAAACCAAGCTGAAGGCAATGGTTTATAACGCTTTAGGTTGCATCAGGGCCTCTCAAGAACGGTTCAATGAAGCGCAGGAGCTGTTTGGCCTTTCTTTGCAACTTGACCCGGCACTTCCTGAACCAACCGTTAATTTGGAGGTTTGCCGCCGCCGAGGAGGTAAGCTTCATTTCGGAAATCAGCTTGTTTCATTATTGTAAATTATTACGTTTACGGTTTATTATTCCGCATTTTCATTCAAGCGATGCATCCCCTGAACCAGTGGTGTGCATCGCCTTTTTTCGCAACTTCTGTTATGCTGATTAAGAGTCTCAATTGAAAGGGAATAGAATTATAATGAAATTTGCCGTGCTTGATTTTGAAACAACGGGAACCCAATCCGTGGGTGAAATTATCCAGGTTGGCCTTGCAATTATAGAAGAAGACCGGTCCATCTCCCGGGTATATGGTTCCTACGTCAAGCCCGGAACGCCGATACCTCCTTTTATAACTGGTCTAACGGGGATTACCGACGATGATGTAAAGGATGCACCTGAGCTGGATGAGATGATGATGGAGCTTGTCCCACTCTTGGATGATGTTGTGCTTGTAGGGCATAATGTCGCATTCGACTTCCATTTTTTGCAAAATGCTTTAGACCGATGTGGGTATTTACCATTTCAAGGGCGGATTTTAGATACGATTGATTTTCTGAAAATCTGCTTTCCTTCCCTCACATCCTATCAACTAGGATCAGTTAGTGCACATTTTGGAGTGACGCATGATCGTCCGCATCAGGCAGACAGTGATGCACTCGCAACTGCTCTTGTATTGCTGAAATGTCTGGAGGAGCTCTACGATTTGCCTCTGCTGACGATTCAGAGACTCTGTGAGCTGTTTACGGAAGAGGATAGTGATCTGGGTTGGTATTTTGATGGTCTGCTGCGTGAACGGGAAGCGGAGACGCTTCAGCCCGAAGGTGATCTGACTTTCTATCGTCAATTAGCGCTTGCTGTAGGAGACTGGAACGAATTAGCTCCACCTCGAGACGAGCATGCTGAGAATCCACTACACAATTTATCTTTTACAGATTATATGGATGAAGTAACGAAACGACTTAAAGAAACTTTGCCACAGTATGAAAGCCGAGAAGCTCAGGATATTATGATCAATGAGGTGATGACGGCACTTGCCGAAGACAAGCATCTATTGATCGAAGCAGGGACAGGAACCGGTAAATCCCTTGGTTATTTATTGCCTGCCATATACCAAAGCGTACGCACTAATGAAAAAGTCATGGTCAGCACTCATACTATTAATCTGCAGGATCAATTGCGTGAGCGTGATATTCCTTTGTTAACGCAGGTAGTTCCTTTTCCATTTAAAGCTGCAATTTTTAAGGGCAGAGGGCATTATTTGTGTCTTCGTAAGTTCGAACATAAAATTAATAAAAAAGACTTTATAAGTCCGAGGGAAGATGCGCTTACTGCGGCTCAGATGATCGTTTGGCTGACACAAAGTGAATCAGGAGATGACGAAGAGCTCAATCTAAGTGGACGTGGCGGAGATTTTTGGGAGACGGTAGCAAGCGATACCGATTCTTGTCTGGGTCGCTCGTGTCCTTGGTTCCGTAAGTGTTATTATCATCGGGCTAAGCATGAAGCTGGTATTGCAGACGTGGTCATTACGAACCACTCTAAGCTTTTCGCAGATGTTAAGGCTGGGCATCAACTACTTCCGGCTTATGAACATCTTGTAATAGATGAGGCCCATCATCTGGAGGACGTGGCTGGCAAGCATTTAGGCATGCATATGAAGCATTTCACGGTGGCACATACACTATCGCGTCTTTATAAGGATAGTCGAAATGGCCAACTTCCTACACTTCGCCAAATGCTTCAGTCATCAGGCAGTGAGGAAGCTTCTGAATGGAGCGGAGTAATCGATAGAATCTATCCGGATCTTCTTACCGTAAAAGAAACCTGGGATCTGCTTAGTGATAAACTATTCAGCCTCTTGCCGGAACGCAGCGATGCAGCGGCGGGAGAAGCCGGCCAGTTAGTCATGCGGCTACTTCCTACCCGTAAACCGAAAGATTGGGATGAATTGGTTGCTCTAGAGAATACTATGAATCTGACATTAAGCGAAATTATCCGTAAAGGTGATAAAATGCTTAATGAGATGCGAGATCAAGAAGGTCAATCTTCCTCAGATAGCCTAGTTACCGATATTAGCGGCTTATTTAAGGATTTAGCTTCTATACGTGAGCAAGTACGGTTTTTTATGGGATTAAATGATGAGAATGTAGTATATTGGCTGGAGGCGAATGGAAATTATCGCAGTAAATCGCTACAGCTGTATGCCGTTCCTGTTGATGTTAGTACTCAGCTTAAGGAGCTGTTTTTCGACAAGAAGAAAAGTATCGTACTAACTTCGGCGACACTCTCTGTCGATAAATCTTTCCAGTTTATGATTGATAATCTCGGACTTAATGAAGCTGCGGAAGAGGGGCGTCTGATGACATCACTCCTGCCTTCTCCCTTTAAGTATCGGGAGCAGGCGCTGTTAGTTATTCCGCGGGATTTCCCAAGTGTGAAGGGGAGTGTAGGCGATGCCCGATTTGTCGATACACTCGTACAGTCACTAGCAGAAGCAGCTATTACAACACGTGGGCGGATGCTTGTCCTGTTTACTTCTTACAAGATGCTACGCCAGGTTTACGATCCTCTGAAAGAGGCTCTAGCCTCACAAGAGATCACGGTGTTAGGTCAAGGCGTGGAGGGGGGCAGCCGTAGCAAGCTGATCCGCCGTTTTCAGGACAGTGCAGCTTCTGTACTGTTAGGAACAAGCAGCTTTTGGGAGGGTGTAGATATTCCAGGTGAAGCATTAACATGCTTGGCCATCGTGAGACTCCCATTTCAACCGCCAAACCACCCCCTAGCGGAAGCGAAGTCTGAGTTATTACAAGCCCAGAAAAAGAATCCGTTCATGAAGTTGTCTGTTCCTCAGGCGGTTATTCGCTTCAAGCAAGGATTTGGGAGGCTGGTACGGACAGCGCAAGATCGGGGTATTGTTATTGTGTATGACACAAGGGTGATCGAATCTCACTATGGGAAGTATTTCCTCTATTCGTTGCCTGGCCCGAAAATGGAGCATATGCTTACGGATCAAATGGTTCCTCGTATAGCGGAGTGGTTGGAAGACGGAGGCGTTTCTTGAAAAGAACGTCATCGATCTTATTAATCTCTCTACAAGGAAGGGCGGTATAAGAATACCGCTCTTCCTTGAGACGAGGTGCAGATATTTCGATAGGATTTGAACAGAATATCACTTAAATTAGGAGGTAAATTATGAAATCGGATAAAATATCAGAAGCCGTTGTTCGCAGACTTCCTGTGTACTTGCGTTTCTTGAATGATCTCCAGAAACGTGAAATATTAACCGTTTCCTCACAAGAACTAGGACAAAAACTTGATTTGAATCCTGCTCAAATTCGTAAAGATTTAGCTTATTTTGGAGACTTTGGTAGAAAAGGTATCGGGTATGACGTAACTTATCTTATTGAAAAAATCCGTCATATTCTGAAGCTGGATCAACAATTGAATGTGGCTTTAGTAGGTGCCGGTAACCTTGGACATGCATTATCTAATTACAATGCTTATCTGAAAGATACTATGAAGATTACCGCTATATTTGACTCCTATGCACCTAAGGTAGGGCGGAAAATCAACTCTCTTACCGTTCAGCCGATGGAGGAGCTTGGTCAGACGGTTCGTGAGCAAGGTATTCGAATTGGGATCATTACTGTGCCTGATTCAGAAGCGCAGAATGTAGCAGATATTCTCATTGAGTCTGGCATTGAGGCGATTTTGAATTTTGCACCAGTGATTCTAAAAACACCATCGAATATCCGGGTTCATGCTGCCGATTTTACAACGGATTTGCAAAGCCTTGCTTATTATTTGAAAGATGGAAAGGAAGAAACCGGAAATGAAGAGCAGTAAAACGATTATTAAGGGCGGGCGTTTTCTTATTCCGGGAACGGATGAGCCGGTTCTGAATGGATATATGACTATTGAAGATGATTTGATCACTTACATAGGAAAAGAAGAGCCTTTAATGGAAGATGATGTGCAAGTTGTTGATGGCAGTCGTCTGCTGTTTATGCCAGGTCTGGTAAACACACATGGCCATGCGGCAATGTCATTGCTTCGTGGTTATGGAGATGATTTGGCACTTCAGGTGTGGCTTCAAGAGAAGATGTGGCCGATGGAAGCGAAATTCACTGGAGAAGATGTATACTGGGGAACCTCCTTGTCGGTACTGGAAATGCTAAAAGGTGGTACTACAACCTTCTTGGATATGTATGATCATATGGATCGAGTAGCAGAGGTAGTCGAATTATCAGGCATTCGTTCTGTACTGATGAGAGGCGTAATCGGATTATGCCCAGAGGAAGTACAAAATCACAAGCTTGCGGAAGCGATTTCTTTTGCACGAAATTGGCATGGTAAGGCTGGCGGCAGAATTACGACGATGATCTCGCCACACGCCCCATATACTTGCCCACCGGACTTCTTTGTTAAGTTTGTACAAGCGGCACATGATTTGGATTTACCGATGCATACCCATATGTCCGAGACCAAACGCGAAGTGGAGCAGAATGTGGTGGATTACGGACTTCGGCCTGTAGCGCATTTAGAGAAGCTTGGAATGTTCACTCGTCCGTCTATTGTTGCTCATGGCGTTCATTTGAATGATGAAGAGATCGAGATACTGGCTCGTCATGATGTAGGCGTGTCTCATAACCCAGGAAGTAATCTGAAACTGGCTAGTGGAGTGGCTCGGGTTACGGATCTTCTAAAGGCTGGTGTGAAGGTGTCACTGGGTACAGATGGTGCGGCAAGCAATAATAACCTGGATATGTTTGAAGAGATGCGTCTTGCAGCCCTCATCCATAAAGGTGTAAGTGGTGATCCGACGGCTGTTCCAGCTCCGGAAGCGCTGCGTATAGCTACAGAGTATGGCGCAAAGTCTATCTTTTTAAATGATGTGGGTAGACTCGCTGTTGGCATGAAAGCGGACTTTATCGCGATTGATATAGACCAGCCGCATTTGCTACCACATACAGATCTGTTGTCTCATGCTGTATACTCTGCCAGTGCCAAGGATGTTGAGCATGTATGGGTGAATGGTAAACAGGTTGTAAAACACGGAGAATGTGTAACGCTAGATGAGGAAGCAATCCGTCGTAAGGCGCAAGAATCATTTGATGGACTGCTTAAACGGTAGTCTAAGATCATAACGAATAACTGAAAGGCTGTGACTTTCTGCGATTGCAAAGTTACAGCCTTTTGTGTTTCTGATCATTAGATCATTGAATTGGATATGAAACTTTGGATAAACACACAGGTGTGTTATATAATCAAAAAAGATATATTACTAGAAAGGGAGCTGTACCTTGAAGAAAAGGAAAAAATGGATCCTCCTGGGGTCAGTTCTGATTCTGCTCCTTCTGTTTGGACTTATCCAGTTCTATGCTTATATTATGAAAGATCAATGGAACGAGCGAGATATCGCTAAGGATGTCGCTAAAACCAGTGCTGGTCTGACAGAGGTAACCAAAGCGCAGAAATCCGTGTGGGATGAAAATGCGGTGTACTGGGTCTTAACAGGGAAGAATGAAGCCGGGACCGAGTTGATGGTTTGGGTACGTTTTACTGTAGACGGGAAGTTTGCTGAAGGAACCGACGCAGTATATGCTGAAGAACTAAGTAAAGGGACCTCTGAAGCGAAAATGCGTAGCCTTATAAAAGCCGATCTTCCGGACATCAGCATTGAGCGGTTGTTGCCAGGAGTATATAACGGGGAGTATGCTTGGCAGCTTTTTTATAAACAAAGCGGTCGATATTATTATCAATTTTATCGGTTCTCGGATGGGGCTCGAATGGGTGAAGGTTACAGTTTACCTAGCCGCTAAATTAAACAAAGGCATTATAAGAGAAACAAGCGGACCATTTATGGTTCGCTTGTTTTTTAAAATGACATATTATTTGATATACTATTAGTACACGAATTGTGATATACTATAAGAGTGGATTTATATATTGGGATTTAAAGATTCATACGAAAAAAGGTCTGTTATTTTAAGAGTAACAGCCCTTTTTTTGTCGAATTAAATCAATAAATTAAATAAAATGGAAAGAATTAAAAAATAAAATTTTAAATATCTTCACATTTTTTTTCAATATAGTATATACACCTGTGATATACTACTGTTTGTAATTAGAACAGTGTTAGTAGAACGTCAGGCTCTGGTGAGCTCTTAGCAGCTATGACTTTGGATCATTCTGTTTACATTTTTTCATCTTTGAGAGGAGGACGTTTCTTGAAATTACGTCTTGTACCTGTACTGATAACGTCTCTACTGTCGGCTATGCTATTATTCGGAGGATTCTTTTTATATCGTCAGTTTGCTTTACAGGAACCGCTCCAAAAGATTGTAACCGGATTTGAGGGAGTAAATACTTCACATATTAGTATTAACCGCGATGAGGTCACTTTGAAACTTGATTTGCAGCCGGGCACGAATTTACGTGATCTAGTATCGTATGTATCCAAAGAAGGAAAATCAGTGATTGAAGGACGTAAACTTAAACTCGATGTGGAGCAAAATTCAAGTGAACTATTGGATGATTACTGGGATAAAGCGATGTTCTCTGTAGCTGAAGCCATGGAGAGCCGTAAATATACGATTATACCTACAGAACTTGATAGATTGAAACAGCAAAATACGGAATTTAAAGATGTGATAGCATCTACTGATATCGACGACAACAATGTGTACGTAAGCTTGAGTAATGGAAAAGAAAGCAAATTTATTATTTTGCCGCGAAAACCTGCGACCTTGGGGGTATGGAATAATGCCTAAGTACCTTAAAGAAATTTTACTCGGATTTATTCCTGTGCTGTTTATTTTCATGGCTTTTTTAGGTATTAATATATTCCCGATTGTTATAGCAGCTGGAATGCTTACTGCATTACTTATAATTGCTCATTTGCGTGGCGGGCTTACGGTGAACGCTGGTGCGGGGAAGAAACGCCAGAAGGAAGGGCCTTCAAAGCTCACTTTTGAAGAAATTGGTGGGCAAGACAATGCGAAGCAAGAGCTTCGTGAGGCACTCGATTTTTTGATCCGGCACGAGGAGATTAGTAAATTTGGGATTCGTCCTTTGAAAGGGATTCTGCTCACTGGCCCTCCAGGAACAGGTAAGACCCTTATGGCCAGAGCAGCAGCGCATTATACAAACTCCGTATTCGTAGCTGCATCAGGTAGTGAATTTGTAGAAATGTATGTTGGTGTCGGGGCTGGTCGGATCCGCGATTTGTTCAAGGATGCTCGTAACCGTGCTGTTAAGGAGAACAAACAAAGTGCCATTATTTTTATTGATGAAATTGACGTAATTGGCGGTAAGCGCGAAGGCGGTCAGCAACGTGAATATGATCAGACCTTAAATCAGCTATTGACCGAGATGGATGGTATTTATAATAACGAAACTCCGCGTATTTTGCTGGTAGCTGCAACAAACCGGAAAGAAATGCTTGATTCAGCATTGTTACGTCCTGGACGCTTCGACCGTCATATTCAAGTGGACATGCCTGACAAAAAGGGCCGCAAATCGATTCTCGAATTGCATGCGAAGAATAAGCCTCTTCATACAGAGGTGAGTCTCGACAAAATCGCTGAAGAAGCCTATGGCTTTTCCGGTGCTCAGCTTGAAAGTGTCATGAATGAGGCTGCGATTTATATGATGCGTGAGGACTTGACGAAAGTTGAGCAGCGGCATCTGTCGATGGCGATTGACAAGGTAATGATGGGTGAAAAAACGGATAGAGAAACAAATCATGAAGAGAAAAAGAGAGTCGCCATTCATGAATTGGGACATGCCATCATGGCAGAGCTCCTTCGTCCCGGAAGCGTTAGTCAGGTTACGCTGACTCCGCGTGGGCAAGCCCTTGGTTATGTGCGACATAATCCTCAGCAAGAGCAGTATTTGTACACCAAAGATTATCTCGAAGATCAGATTATGATTGCACTTGGTGGAGCAGCTGCTGAAGAAATGTATTATGGTGGACGAAGCACAGGTTCACGCGGTGATTTCGATCAGGCGCTGAATATTGTGGAAACGATGATGAAGTCAGGTTTAACTTCGCTGGGTATCGCTAAGCTGGAAATGGTTACCACTGAAGAGCTTATGAAGGAAAATAGTAAGATATTGGATGAGCTGATGACACGCACTCGTGAGCACCTTGAAAAGCAACGAAATGTATTTGATTACTCTCTTGACATTTTAATGAAGGAAGAAGTACTCTCTGGAGAGCAATTTCGATGTCAATTTCGTGACAGCGTCCTTTTACCAGCATAAATATTTATGCTGGTTATTTTTTTTTACTTTTCAGGCATGCTAAGATATCATTATATGTCGGGCTTTATAAATTTTTGCGACAGACAAGGTACAATACAAAAGTATAGATACCTGAAAGGATGGAGACTTTTTTATGAATTTCAAAAAAATAGGTGTCATCGGCGGTGGCACAATGGGACAAGGTATTGCTGAAATGTTAGCAGCCAAAGGCCTGGATGTATTACTAGTGGAGAAAACCGCGGAGAAACTGGACTACTCTTACGAAATGATCGAGACAAGTCTAGATAAGCAACTGGAGAAATGGGCGATCACTCAAGCTGAGAAGAAGCTGATTCTTAGCCGCATTCAAAAAGTGACACATTTCGCGGAGCTCAGCTCTTGTGACATGGTTATCGAAACCATTGTTGAGGATTTGGAAGAAAAGAAAAAGATTTTGAATCAATTGGATCAAGTATGCCCGAACCACATTATTCTTGCCAGCAATACATCAACACTTAGCTTGACTGAACTTGCAAGTTCTACGATGTATCCGGAACGCGTGATCGGAATGCATTTCATATATCCTGTAGCTAAAGTGGATCTTGTAGAAATCGTACGTGGTCTGAAAACATCAGATGCTACTTTTGAAGATACAAAATCCTTTGTTGATGAGATTGTTGAGAAAAAAGGTGTAATGATTTATGAATCCCCAGGATTTGTAACATCACGCCTCATTTGCTTGTTTATCAATGAAGCTATGCATGTACTGCAAGAAGGCGTTGCCTCCGCACAGGATATTGACGATGCTATGCGTATTGGTTATCAATTCCAATATGGACCGCTTGAAATGGCTGACAGATTTGGCCTGGATTCGGTACTTGCGGCACTCGAAAATATGTTCCGTGAATACGGAGAACTGAAATACCGTCCTTCTACAATTCTTAAGAAGATGGTACGTGCAGGACAACTGGGTATGAAATCAGGAGAAGGCTTCTTCAAGTACGACAAGGATGGTGACCGTGTATGAATATTTTAGTTATTAACTCAGGTAGTTCTTCTTTGAAATATCAGCTGTATAACATGACCGATGAATCGGTTTTGGCTAAGGGTTTGGTTGAACGTATTGGGATGGATTCCTCCATTCTGAATCATAAACCTACTGGCAAAGCGGAAGTGACAGAAGTAAGCGAAATTCTGGAACATAATACTGCGATCCGTAAAGTCCTTGCTTGTCTTACAGACAAAGAGCATGGTGTAATTGAATCTATTAAAGAAATTGATGCTGTAGGTCACCGCGTAGTGCATGGTGGCGAGTTCTTCAAATCCTCCGCACTTGTGGATGCTGACGCAAAAACGAAAATTCGTCAATTGTTTGACCTTGCACCACTGCATAACCCAGCAGCAATGATGGGGATTACGGCTTCTGAAGTAAATATGCCAGGTGTACCGCAGGTTGTTGTATTCGATACTGCATTCCACCAAACCATGCCTGAAAAAGCTTATATGTACGCTATTCCTAGAGTATTGTACAATAAATATAAAGTTCGTCGTTATGGCGCACACGGTACATCACACGACTTCGTAAGCAAGGCTGCTGCGGAGTACTTAGAGCGTCCACTGGAAGATCTGAAGATCATTACTTGTCATATCGGTAACGGCGGTAGTGTAACTGCAGTTCAAGGTGGAGTGTCCGTGGATACTTCCATGGGTATGACCCCTCTGGAAGGTTTGATGATGGGTACTCGCAGTGGTGATCTTGACCCAGCAATTGTCCCTTACGTGATGAACAAGGAAGAATTGTCCGTAGGCGAAGTTAACTCCATGTTGAATAAACATAGTGGCCTCTTAGCAATTTCGGGCGTAAGCAGTGACATGCGCGATATTATTGATGGTATGGAAAAAGGTGAGCCTAATTCCACACTAGCTTTTGAAATGTATGAGTACCGCTTGCGCAAGTATATCGGTTCATATACGGCTGCCATGAACGGTGTAGATGCGATCGTATTTACTGCCGGTGTTGGTGAAAATGCTTCATTGCTTCGTGAGAAACTGCTAAATAACCTTACGTTCCTGGGTATTGAGTTGGATGCTGAAGCTAACAAAGTACGTTCCGGCGATCCACGTCGTATCTCTACGGAAGATTCCAAGGTACAAGTGCTAGTAGTTCCGACAAACGAAGAACTTGTCATTGCACGTGATACACACCGTATTGTGCAAGGAATTAACGGCTAAATTAGAGGAGAGATTGAAGGCATGGCT
This sequence comes from Paenibacillus sp. FSL R5-0475, assembly GCF_038004585.1. Classification (NCBI taxonomy): domain Bacteria; kingdom Bacillati; phylum Bacillota; class Bacilli; order Caryophanales; family Paenibacillaceae; genus Paenibacillus; species Paenibacillus sp. FSL R5-0475. The sequence goes on along the minus strand of NZ_JBBORK010000001.1, from coordinate 3,352,414 downwards.
AACAAGAGTGTAATTAAGAACGTGAATGAACATGTTGGAGAGAGTGTTGTTATCGGTTGTTGGGTAAACAACAAGCGCTCCAGTGGTAAAATTCAGTTCCTGCAGCTTCGCGATGGTACAGGTTATATTCAGGGAGTTGTAGTGAAATCAGAAGTGCCTGAAGAGGTATGGGATGCAGCTAAGAGCCTCACACAGGAAAGCTCTTTGTATGTGACCGGAATTATCCGCGAGGAACCTCGCAGTCAATCTGGTTTTGAAATGACTGTAACTGGAATTGAAGTTCTGCATCTTACAGAGAATTATCCAATTACTCCGAAAGAGCATGGCGTAGATTTCTTGATGGATCACCGTCACCTTTGGCTGCGTGCCTCGAAGCAACGGGCTGTTCTGGTAATTCGTGCGGAAATTATTCGTGCAATCCAACAGTTCTTCAACGAGAGTGGATTTACAAAGGTGGATCCTCCGATTCTGACGCCAACGTCAGCAGAAGGAACTACTAACTTGTTCCACACGAAGTACTTCGATGAGGACGCCTATCTAACACAAAGCGGACAGTTGTATATGGAAGCTGCGGCAATGGCACTAGGCCGTGTATATTCCTTTGGACCAACTTTCCGTGCAGAGAAATCTAAGACTCGTCGCCACTTAATTGAGTTCTGGATGATCGAGCCAGAAATGGCCTTTACAGATCACGAAGAAAGCTTGAAGGTTCAGGAAGAATTTATTAGCTTCGTAGTGCAATCTGTATTGAAGAATTGCCGTGCGGAGTTGGAAGCGGTAGGTCGCGATATTTCCAAGCTGGAGAATATCAAAGCACCATTCCCACGCATTACTTATGACGATGCGATCAAGTTCTTGAACGATAAAGGCTTTGAAGATATTGCTTGGGGTGATGATTTCGGTGCACCTCATGAAACAGCAATCGCAGAAGCATACGATAAACCTGTATTCATTACTCATTATCCTGCTTCTTTCAAAGCGTTCTATATGAAGCCAGATCCAAACCGTCCGGAAGTCGTACTGTGTGCGGATATGATCGCTCCAGAAGGCTACGGAGAGATTATTGGTGGTTCACAGCGGATCGATGATCCTGCGCTGCTTGAAGAGCGTTACAAAGAGCATAATCTTTCGATGGACTCTTACAAATGGTACATGGATCTGCGTACTTACGGATCTGTACCTCACTCTGGTTTTGGACTTGGACTTGAGCGTACTGTAGCTTGGATCTGTGGCCTTGACCATGTACGTGAGACTATTCCATTCCCACGTACACTGTACCGTCTCTACCCATAAGTTCTTATATTTGAAGGGGGACGTTCATGGACGGCAAAGGATGGAGTACCTGGGGCGAAGGCGTCTCCTTCGGTCTGGAGAACGGAATGGCCGTCATACCTTACGCATTACTGAAGTATTACCGGAAGCTGAATTTAAGCGGAAGTGAAGCTATGCTGCTGATACATCTGCTTTCTTTCAGGCAGGTGGAAGGGATTGACTTCCCTTCTCTTGAGGAGCTTCAGGTTGTAACTGGCCGTAGCATATCTGTACTAGCAGGAGAGTTGCAGAAGCTTATGAAGGAAGGTTTTATTAGCATCGATGGAGACAACGATGAGCTAAGAGACATCCATTATGAACGCTACAATTTCTCAGGGTTATACGGAAAGCTTGGTGCTTATCTAGCGACAGTTGTACAAGAGCATGAGCAAGATAAGCACGTAGGTGGCTATGCAACGTCGGCACCTCGAGCTGCTTCAGGGGGTGGATTCGGCGGAAAGCCCCCCTCATCTCCTTCTCAACTTGGGGCTGAAGAGGAAAGCCGAAATCTATTCAGTATTTTCGAAAAGGAATTCGGACGTCCGCTATCTCCAATGGAGTGTGAGACGATATCCAGTTGGGTGGATCAAGACCGGTATCCCGAGGAGCTGATTCTGTTAGCGCTGAAGGAATCTGTATTTGCAGGAAAGGTTCATTTCCGTTATATTGATCGAATATTGCTGGAATGGGCCCGCAACCGGGTCAAGAACGCTCAGGATGTAAAGAACTATACACAAAAATTCCGCAATGGCGGAAGATAGATAGATTAGGAGAGAACCGCACTGCTTTAGCCCATCGCTAAAGTCAGTGCGGTTCTTTTTAATATTTTTATAAAAAAATGCAGGGGTAGTTGTTATCGGGCGCGTCTATTGCTGTGGGAAGGAGGGGAGAGTCATTGAAGAAGAGGTATTAATCCAGCGGATTTGCCAAGGTAACGAGGATGCGTTCCGTCAATTTGTAAATACATACAGTCAGCAAATTTACAAAATTACTTATTCTGTATTACGCGATGTCAAAATGGCTGAAGATGCTGCTCAGGAAGCTTTTTTACAAATGTACAAATCTCTCCCTGACTACCGTTATCAAGGCTTAAAGTCATGGATTACACGGATCGCCTTAAATAAGGCAATTGATGCGAAACGTAAACGTGATCGACTTAGGGAACTTCCTGTTGACTATGAGCTTGTACTGAGCCAGACCGCTTCCAACGAAGAGGATGTGTTGTCAGGTGTTATACGCCGTGATCGGATGGATCGGCTGCTCGGTGAAATCAATAGCCTGCCTGAAACTCATCGTGAAATTATGGTGGCTTATTATCTGGAACATAAAAAATATGATCAGATTGCTGCAGAGCAGGGAATTTCCCTGAAGACGGTAGAGTCCAGATTGTATAGGGCGAGACAATGGATCCGAAATCATTGGAAGGAGGACGAATGGCTATGATGAAGCGTGGAGACGATCTAATCCAACGGGAACAAGCGAAATCTTATATTGAAGGTCACATGGACGAGGCGACCAGAGAAGATTGGGAACAGTTGCTGCTGGAAGATACGGAAAGTTTTATTTCATACATGGAAATGTTGGATCAGCTACAGGAGGATCTGCCTTCATTGGAGAATTCGTCTATTTTTACAGAGAGGGTTATGGCAGATTGGGCTAAAATGACGGAATCTTCAGCAGCATTGGAACAAGTGACGGTTGAAGAAGGGGGACGGCGATATCGCTGGTATGAAAAGACAATCTTTCATTATGCGGTTGCCGCGTCACTTACGCTGTTGATAATGTCATCTGGTATGTTTGATAAGCTGCACACAGGTCAAATGGAGCTAATGATCCCTAAAAAAGATAATTCCCTATCATTTAGCGAGCAAGTCATACAGGCAACTAGCGGATGGTTGGATCAGCTAATGGGCAGCAGAAAGTGATGAGAGGAGAAATGAAATATGCAACAGCAGCGTAGTAAATTAAAAGCTTTTTTTCTTAATTTGATTCCTGGAGCAGGTCATTATTATATGGGAAAACGCCCACAGGGAATTGTTTATCTTCTGTTAAGCTTTGGCATCTTATTTATGTCATTCTTAATAGCTGTGGCTGAAGGTGCCGAGGATATTCTATTAATGGGTGTGATAGGGTTCCTACTTATTGGGATGGTTTCGATGGTGCATCTGGTGGTTAAAATGCTCCAGATGCCTGCTCCTGCAATAACTCCAGATGGATCGAATTTTGATTTTTCTTCAATGCCCGTTAAGACAGACGATAATGAGCGTGTACATGTAATTTTATTATCGTTCATTCCAGGATTGGGTCATTTTCATATGGGGTTGATGCAGCGAGGATTGTCTTTCCTCATTTCTTTCTTCGGTTTCATGACCGTGATGTTATTCCTGGCAGGGATTACGTCAAGTGATGTTTTCCTTCTCCTGTTTGGCGTATTACCAGTGATTTGGTTATATTGTATGTTTGATGCGGTTCAGTTAATCCATCGTAAGCAAGCTGGAGAAGAAATGGTAGATCGTACTTTATTCGAAGAGATGGAGGCTGGTCGTGAGGAGGGGCGCCGTAGCAAAGTTTTGGCTACATTGCTTTCTGCTTTTCCGGGTGCCGGACAAATGTATCTAGGATTGCAAAAAAGAGGATTACAGCTCATGCTGCTATTTCTAGGGAGTATTTATGTCATGGACCTACTGCGTTTAACGCTGCTATTCTTCCTCATTCCAGTCATTTGGTTTTACAGTTTGTTCGATGGCTTACAGCTTGTCAGCCGACATGGACGTGAACCTTTACAGGATAAGCCAGTCATAGAAGGATTTTTAAATCATCAAGGATGGCTTGGAGCTGCTCTGATGTGTCTAGGACTGTATTACATTGTAGTTAATGTCGCAGTTCCTGCGCTTGATATCAGATTTCCTGGATGGCGTTTAGAGTATATAGTCAATGAATATTTCAGGACCTTTATCGTATCTGTGCTGTTGATTGGCGGTGGTTTGAAGCTGATGGCGGGAAGCAAGAACAATAAAGGGAGAAAAGGGACAGGTGGTCATTCTTGAATAATCCGACAGAATTACAGCAAGGAGTTAATGTTTCAAGTGAGCGTCCGGTTGCTGAAGATAAATCAAGACGCTGGCGTGTGGGAACGTTGTCGATGGGATTGAGCCTTTTATTTCTGGGAGCACTAATCATGGTCTCGCAGTGGAGGGGCGCCGAAGTGTTTGAGACGACGCTTGCTTGGTGGCCGATCATTTTTATATTATTAGGCTTAGAAATTGTAATATACACTTTATGGTTTCGTGGAAAAGGAAAAATGTATTATGACGTGCTAAGCGTTCTGTTTGTTGGGTTTATAGCTGTATGTTGTCTGGTTTTTGCAGCATTTAGTTCTTTAGGATTAACACAGGAATTTCGCCGTACCGTTTCAGCAGTGCAAGAAAGTTACGCATTGCCAGATTGGAAGGGAGCCGTTCCAGAGGGCGTTAGTACCATCATTATCCAAGCTGCAGAGCCTTATGGGATTAAAGTAGATCAAACGGGTGGAAACGAGCTGAATGTATTCGGGAGTTATTCTTCAAATAAAGGAAAGCTACAAGAAGCACAAGAGCAACAGCTGCTTCAAACTAAGCATGTTGGGAATACGCTATACATCATTTTAGGGGAAACTCCTAGAAAACTGCTATTCGATAATTCTCGGAACACACTGGACGTGACTGTTGGGGCTCCGGCTAATGTTAAAGTGATTGTTCGAGATACTTATGGAAATGTTGTAACGGGATAATCATGGCCTTAAATTTAAAAAAAAGATCGCTTCCTGACCAATGTGGTATGGGAAGCGATCTTTTTATTTTACGAATGCAGCTCTTTCTCAAGCGCAGCGCCCATTTCACGGGAACGTTCGGCACAGCGATTTACTGCCGCGATGACAGTTTCAAAAAATTCTCCTTGCTCGAGTACTTCTATCGCTGCTTGTGTAGAGCCATTCGGGGATGTGACCTTCTTACGAAGTGCAGCTGGATCCTCGCCCGTCTGTTGTACCATTCTAGCAGCGCCAAGAACCGTTTGAACTGTTAACTCCGTGCTTTGATCAAGCGGCAGTCCGCCCCGTATACCGGCAGCGATCATTGCCTCCATCATGTAATAAATGTAGGCAGGTCCACTGCCGGAAATACCCGTTAAGGTCTCCATGCGTTCTTCATCAATGACTGTTGTTAGTCCGACAGCTTCAAAGATGTTGAGTGCAAGGCGTCGTCCTTTCTCATCTACTTCTTTGGAAAAGGCTATGCCAGTGGCACCAAGACCTATGGAACTAGAAGTATTCGGCATAGTACGGACGATGGGTTGCTCTTTGCCAAGCAGACCTTGCATCGTTCGAATGGACAGCCCAGCAATTACAGAGACTATGATCTGATCAGGTGAGAGAAGTGGGCTGAGTCCCCGAAGTACTTCTGCAGCGTCTTTTGGTTTCATAGCCAACACGATTACTGGTGAATTCCTTAGATAATCTGTTTTTTGTTCAGGATCATTTGTACCTATTACGCCGTAACGGCTTCTTAGTTCTGCCAGACGTTCACTACTGCTACGGTTAAGCATAATAACATTATCGGATTTTACGATACTACGGCTAATCATCCCGCGAACGATGGCTTCTGCCATAGAGCCTGCGCCATAAAATACAATATTATGATTCATAAGTGGAATGGAAGGTTGCTGACACATGGCTCAAAATCCTCCTAAAAGTGGTGTAATTAAAAACGGATGCATGGACACTAACCCCGAATTTGACCTGTTCCGTAAATCTTATATTTGGTTGAAGTAAGGGCAGGCAGACCCATCGGTCCACGGGCATGGAGTTTCTGTGTACTAATGCCGATCTCTGCACCAAATCCAAATTCAAAGCCGTCTGTGAAGCGGGTTGAAGCATTGTGATAAACAGCTGCAGCATCAACCTCCTGTAAGAAGCGTGAAGCGTTATCCGGATCTTCTGTTACGATACATTCCGAGTGCTTCGTGCCATACTGGGCGATATGCTGCATAGCTTCGTCTAAATCGCTGACGATTTTGATATTCAAGATATAATCATTATATTCAGTAGCATAGTCCTCTAATGTTGCAGGTAATGCCCATGGGACAAAGGATAATGTTTCCTGGCAGCCACGTAATTCAACGTTAACATCCCGGAAAGCTTCGGCCAAAGAAAGCAGATACTCGTTTGCGTAATCCTTATGAACGAGTAGCGTCTCCATGGAATTGCAAACTGAAGGGCGCTGTGCTTTGGCATTCAGACTAATGTTCTGAGCCATTTCTGGCAAAGCGCTTGCGTCGAGATAAGTATGGCAGATGCCTGCACCCGTTTCAATGACGGGCACGGTTGCGTTAAGCACAACATTTTGAATCAGAGAACTTCCTCCGCGAGGGATAATCACGTCAAGTAGTCCGTTGAGCTTAAGCATTTCATCAACGGAGGAACGGTTGGGATCTTCGATCAACTGTAGCGCATTTTTCGGCATTGAAGTATTTGCTAGAGCGTTGTGAAGAACCTCGACAATTTGTCGGTTGGAGGACAGGGCGGAGGAGCCACCACGCAACACAACAGCATTACCAGTCTTTAGACACAGACCAGCGGCATCAACAGTTACGTTTGGACGTGCTTCATAGATGATGCCGATGACACCGAGTGGAACACGGAGTTTCTGGATGTTGAGACCATTTGGACGTTCAATAGTTTCTAGCGTGTCACCAATTGGATCAGGTAATACAGCGATTTGTTGAAGTCCTTCTGCGATACTGTTAATTCGGCCTACATCTAACGCTAGTCGATCAAGCATGGACTCGGGAGTACCACTTAAGCGTCCGCGTTCCAGATCTTCCCGGTTGGCAGCAATGATAGCTGGAGCTTCACGACGCAGCGCATCAGCCATAACTAAGAGTGCTTCATTTTTTTGGCCGGTAGTTAGACTCGCTAATACTCCGGTGGTTTCCTTGGCTAATTTTGCTTTATTGACAACTTCACTCATGACGATTCCTCCTTAAATTTGTATGGGCAAAATTTTTACCTCAATGTAATCCATTCGTCACGGTGAATGACCTCCAGCCGGTGTACTTCTCCCAGCTTCGGTACAATCTGACGGCTGGGTAAACCTTGAATACTGCGCAGCTGAGTGTCATCGTAATTCACAATCCCGCGTCCCAGCAATTTGGAGTCTGGTCCAAGGACTTCTACAACATCCCCAGCGTGAAAGTTACCTTCGATCTGCTTGACGCCGACAGGCAGCAGACTATGACCGCCATGAAGCAGCGCTTCAACGGCGCCTTCGTCAACGTACAGGGAGCCGAGTGGGGTGGACATAAAGCCAAGCCATTGCTTTTTAACAGGTAAAGAAGATAACTTGGTTGCAAAATAAGTACCTCGGCCCGAGCCTGTCGCTGCGAGTTGTAAATCCCCTGGTTCGGTAGCTCTCCCAACAAAGACGGGCACACCGCCTCGTGTAGCGATCTTGGCAGCATCGATTTTTGAACGCATGCCACCTGTCCCCACACTAGAGCCAGCTCCACCAGCAATAGCATAAATCTCCGGCGTAATATCATCAACGAACTGATAGCGAACAGCGTCGGGATGTTTCCGAGGATCTCCACTATATAAGCCATCCATGTCAGTTAAGACGAGCAATCTGGTGGCTTTCAGCAGGTTAGCTACCAGCGCGGACAAAGTATCGTTATCACCGAATTTTAACTCATCAACGGAGACGGTGTCATTCTCGTTAAATACGGGTACCGCTCCTAGGCGAAGCAGCTCTTCTACCGTCATCATCGCGTTGTTCATAGCTCTGCGACTACAAAAGTCGGTACGGGTTAGTAGGATCTGTGCTGTGGTTATTCCATGCTCGGCAAAAGCTTCCTGATATGCCTGCATGAGCAGTACTTGGCCTACAGCAGCAGCTGCTTGCTTCTCATGCAGCAGCTTCGGACGTGTAGGATAACCGATACTGCGAAAGCCTGCGGCTACAGCACCGGAGGTTACTAATAACACCTCGCAGCCGTTTCTCTTCAATTCGGCAATCTCTGAAGCGAAGAATGACACGGCTTCGCGATTCAATCCGCCTTCTGTTCCAGTCAGTGAGCTGCTGCCTATTTTGACTACGATTCGTGTCGTCATATCTGTTCACTTCCTCAGTATTTTTATAGATGCTGAAAACGACAAAAAGCCCCCATCCTTAGACTTAGCAAAGGACGAAAGCTTGTAAACTTCCGCGGTACCACCTTCATTGATGAGGGATCATCCGACTTCATTCTCGTAACGGGAGGATCCGTCCTGCTTAGCACAGGCCGCTCGGGGGTAGGATTCGGAACGAAAACCGCGGTAAATTCTTTCAGCCTGTCGGAATTTACTCTCTAGGCGCGGTTAGACTCATTCTTACTGGTCCCGTCTGCACGTTTCACTTATTTTCAATAGAATACCATGGAGATGGTTGCTTTGCAAAGGAAAAACGAAGGAACTATTTCTCGCATTAGAAAGCTTTGATTATTCTGTTTAACCTCTAAGTAAAGGTATAATCTGTTACCAAGAGGTGGATTAAATTGACTAAAGACAACAATCCTGAGCAGGCGCAGAATCAAGATCTAAACGAAAAAGCAGAGTTCCAGAATAGTGTAACTCGTGAATTTGTGGAAGATCATACAGGGACACCTAACGATAATGGGCCAGTTAATGAAAGTGTGGCTCGGTGTCAGATGATCAGAGCGGCCTTCCAAGGGTCTATTCTTCGGTTAATTCAGATACCGTAGATTTAAATGTTTCTACAAAAGCCTTAGCGGCTTTAGATAAATAACGTCCGCGTCGATAGGCTACGACAAGTGTTCGGCTAGGGGCAGGATCAGTGAGCGGTAAGTAGACAGGGACGAATTCACTCCGCGGTGCACGGGCAATAAAATGAGGCACAAGAGTTACACCCATTCCAGTGGCGACCAGTGACTGAACTGTTTCCATGTTATTGCTCTCAAAAACAATTTTTGGTTCGAAGCCAGCGTTTCGGCACAGATCCATAGTCATTTTACGGAAGCCTTGGCCTTCTTTAAGTACGATAAATGGCTCGTCCTTTAGTTCTTCCAAAGAGGTCTTAGTTCCATCTAAGCTACGTTTAGCTAGCGGGTGTTCGGGTGGGACTGCAAGATCGATCCTTTCCTCACCCAGTTCTTCGTAAGCAAGTGCCGGAATTTCGAGCGGCAATGAGAGCAGGCTTAAATCAGTCTGACCACTCGCAGTGAGCTTCTCTAGGTTCATGGAGGAGTCTTCGAGCAGAGTGATTTCTACTTCCGGGTAATTTTGTTTAAAAACCGGAAGCACATGCGGCAGTAAATGTGCACCAGTGATCGGCATACTGCCTACAACGACGCGCCCGGTACGCAGTTCAGAAATATCAGACATTTCTTGTCGCAGCAGTTCTACGCCATCAATGATGATTTGAGCTTGCTCTACGAATTTAGATCCAGCATAGGTCAGTTCAACAGAGCTGGTATTTCGCTGGAACAGCATTACACCGAGCTCTTTTTCCAGCTTGGAAAGCTGCTGACTGAGTGATGGTTGGGCAATGTGCAGCTTGTCCGCTGCACGGGAGAAGTTTTTTTCGGCTGCGATTTGCAGTACATATTGTAGTTGTCTCAGTTCCATGTATAAACTCCTTTGGGAGATTGTTTTTACTTATAAGTATAAACTATGAAACTGAAGTTTTATATAGGTTCACATGTAAGTTCGTGCACGAACGCACTGACCGGCAAATAGGAAGGGGTGGATTACCAGTATTCGCTGGAGTCCTTTATGTTTGCCGGTCTAATTTCGATGCTACGCTATTATGTCTTACTATACTTTGCGGGCTGGAGAGATGCTTTGAGGGTTGTTAAATATATTTCCCGGGTCATATTTAGCTTTGACTCTCCGTAATCTAGGATAGTTCGCTCCATAATATACTGGTCCGGAATTTTTAATTCCCTGGTCTGGAACGTTGATGTAGCTCCCCACGATAAATGGCTGCAGCTTCCGGCGTGTATTTCGTACTACGAATATATTTCTGGCAGCTTCCGATTTCTTGATCCATGAGCTATTCCACTCAACATAGAATTTCGCTTTACGCCAGTAAAAGGCTGTAGATTTGGGTGACTTACGGCTCACAGCTCCACCCCAGTTGAGGAAAAAGAAACCTGCGAATTCTCCCTCCACTTTCTCTAAGAATTCACGCATGGACTTAATTGCCTTGTCCGGGAAGGGTTTTCTTACGAAACCGCTGGAGAACTGGTTGCTGACTCTTTGAGTTAGCACTGGATCAGGCGCTAACATAAAACTCACTACTTTTGTATAGGGCAAAGAGCGGATGATTTGATTCGTAGGCGTTCCAACGCTCGTAACGGGCTTTAAGAGGCGGGAAGCCTCTGCCTTTGATCCGAGGAACAGCCCCGTCATAGTGACATTACCGCCTTTTTTCGGACCAATGGATAATTCACTGCCCAGTTTGGTATTAACGCAAGGAGCCCAGAGTTGCCAAGCTTTGAATACCTTCTCGAACTGATCCCAAGGCCAGGTGATACGAAAAACGGTAGCCGAAGCTGGAGCAGGACGTACTTTGAATTTGTAACTGGTGTAAACTCCGAAATTCCCCCCGCCACCTCCGCGGGAAGCCCAGAGGAGATCAGAGTTACTATTCTTATTGGCACGAATAATTTTCCCTTTGGCATCAACCATTTCGAGTTCGATTAGATTATCACTAACAAGGCCCACGGTTCGCTGGAGCGGTCCGATACCCCCGCCTAGGGTGATGCCTCCGATTCCAACCGTAGGGCTATCACCGAATGGAGCCATATATCCTTGCCCAGCAAGCGTGTGTGCAATTCTCCCCACTGTATTTCCGGTACCCACAAAAACAGTTCCTGATTTTTTATTTAGTTTGATTTTCTTCATTTCACTTACATCGATGACAATTCCTCCGGTGACCTGTGAAAGATTAACCTCCAGAGAATGTCTACCGCTTCTTGCGCGGATGGGGACTTTATTCTCGTTAGCCCATTTTATGGCGTTCGCAACATCTTGTGTTTTTTGTGCGAAAACAAACACTTTCGGGAATTTGTCAGTATGCGGATCCCAATTCTTACGTGCCGTTTCATACCCTTGATCACCTTTGAAAATTACTCGCCCGGTAAGTCTCGTTCCTGACCTCAATTGTTCCAACTCCTTCTGCGCTAACAAATGCACTGCATTTCAACAACCAGGACCCGATATAGTATGAAGGGCATTCGTCTAAGGAGTGGGCTGACTAGGGTCTCAGCAAAAAAATCATCTTCAATTTATAGGTTAAACCTATCACTTCTATAGATATCATATCTTGGAATTATAAAGATGGTGATGTTATATTTAGATCATTCAAGAGAGACTCCACGCTCTCTTCCAATGAACGATTCTATTAATGAGGTGAAATTATGAGCAACAAGACAATGTTTGAAAAGATTTGGGATAATCATGTTATTCATCAAGAGGAAGGTAAACCTAGCATTATTTATATCGATCTGCATTTGGTTCATGAAGTAACTTCTCCACAAGCTTTCGAAGGACTTCGCCTCAGTAACCGCAAGGTTCGCCGTCCTGAGCTGACTTTCGCTACAATGGATCACAACGTTCCTACCAAGGATCGTTTTAATATTAAAGATCCAATTTCCAAGCAGCAAATTGATACACTTTCTAAAAACTGTGCAGATTTTGGTGTTAGATTGTTCGACCTGAATGATATCGATCAAGGCGTTGTACACGTAATGGGACCTGAGATCGGCTTGACGCACCCTGGTAAAACTATCGTTTGCGGTGACAGCCATACCTCCACACATGGAGCATTTGGTGCGCTGGCTTTTGGTATCGGTACTAGTGAAGTTGAACATGTAATGGCTACCCAATGTTTGCAGCAATCCAAAGCTAAGACTATGGAAGTTCGTTTCACAGGTAAACGCAATCCTGGCGTAACAGCAAAGGATATGATCCTTGGTGTTATTGCTAAGTATGGTACTGATTTTGCAACAGGTTATGTAATTGAATACACAGGTGAAGCTATTCGTGAGCTGTCGATGGAAGAACGTATGACCGTCTGCAACATGTCGATCGAAGGTGGAGCAAGAGCAGGTTTGATCGCTCCTGACGAAACTACTTTTAACTATCTGCGTGGACGTCAATATGTGCCGCAAGGCGAAGCATATGACGCTGCTGTTGAAGGATGGAAGAGTCTTGTTAGTGACGAAGGTGCTCAGTATGATACGGTGGTTGAATTCGATGTGGAGACATTGATTCCACAAGTGACTTGGGGTACTAGCCCGGGCATGGGTACAGATATCAACTCTAGCGTGCCAAATCCGGCTGACTTTACCACTGAAAATGAACGCAAAGCTGCTGAAAAAGCGCTTGAATATATGGATTTGACTCCTGGAACTCCTATTTCTGAAATTCCAATTGATTATGTATTTATCGGTTCTTGTACTAACGGACGGATCGAAGATTTGAGAGCCGCAGCCGTGGTAGCAAAAGGCCATAAAGTCTCTGACAAGGTTACTGCCATTGTTGTTCCTGGATCTGGTCGTGTTAAAATGCAGGCTGAGAAGGAAGGGCTTGATAAAGTCTTTACTGACGCGGGCTTTGAATGGCGCGAAGCGGGATGCAGCATGTGTCTTGCGATGAACCCTGATGTACTGCAACCTGGGCAACGCTGTGCATCTACCTCGAACCGTAACTTTGAAGGACGTCAAGGTCGCGGTGGACGCACGCATCTGGTATCCCCAGCTATGGCTGCTGCAGCTGCGATAAAAGGCCGTTTCACTGATGTACGTGATTGGAACTATAAGACGGAAGCTGTCAGCTCATAGAACTAGAGAGAACACGGGAGGATAAAACTATGGATGCTTTTAAAAAATTAACAGGAATTGTTGCACCAGTAGATCGGGTGAATGTAGATACGGATGCTATTATCCCAAAGCAGTTCCTGAAACGGATTGAACGGACAGGATTTGGACAATTTTTGTTCTACGAATGGCGTTTTGATGAAGCTGGTAACGATAACGCTGCCTTTGAAATGAATAAGCCACGCTATAAAGGTGCTTCTGTCTTGATCTCACGTGCTAACTTTGGCTGTGGTTCCTCACGGGAACATGCACCTTGGGCGATTATGGATTATGGGTTCAGAGTTGTTATTGCACCTTCTTATGCAGATATCTTCTACAACAACTGCTTTAAGAATGGCATTTTGCCGATCAAGCTTTCGGAAGAGCAAGTGGATGAGCTATTTAATCGGACAGCCGAGCATGATGGCTACCAGTTGACCGTGGATCTTGAGAGCAATACACTTCACGATGAATTTGGACTGAGCATCAGCTTTGATCTGGATGAGCACCGTCGTCAGTTCTTGCTGCAAGGTCTGGATGATATCGGATTAACCCTTCAGCATGCAGATGAAATTGCTGCGTATGAAGAGCGTCATGCGGCTAAGTTATTCTCTTAATAATAGGATATAACTGGTTTCATTCTTAACTTTTACAAAAATTACGCAAAACTTCTATTTCCGGGTGTCGGAAATAGAAGTTTTTTTGCTATAATCGAAATATTGATTGGTGATAAAGGAAACATTTGGTGATTTCTGTCGTCTTAATACTTATCTAGATCTATTACTTGCAGAAGGAGCGGGAAAATGAGAAGAGTTGGGTATCGAACGTTGCTACTATTGTTGCTGCCATTATTATTACTATCATTCACTGGACGTGAAGCTGCCGCAGCTGGTAGCAGCTCAGGCAGAATTATTATGGACAATCAAGAGCTTGCTTTGCCAAAAGGAATTAAACTTGAGAATGTCAATGGTAGCGTTATGATTCCCGTCAGAGTGGTAGTGGAGAATCTTGGATTTGAGGTATTGTGGGAGCAGCAGGCCCGCAAAGTAACGGTTCACCAAGATGGAAAAAGCATTGAGCTGGCTGTAGGAAAAAAAACAGCTGATGCGGATGGAGTAACGTTTGATTTAAACGCAGCACCCAAGCAAAGCGGTGGTACAGTTCTCGTTCCGATTCGCTTCGTAAGTGAGCAGTTCGGTCTAAAGGTTGGCTGGGATAATAGCGATAAAACGGTCTATTTGACGGGTGGACAAGCTTCGGTGGCTACACCTGAGGGAACCGTTACTAGTCCAACAGCAACAAGTACTCCTTCTCCAACCCAGATTACTACACCCGGCGTGGATAATGGCACAAGCACTGGAAGTGTTTTGCCCTCACCGACACCACAATCATCCTCAGTACCAGGAAGCACTGGTGTGAATGCAGCAGGTCCGCTGGTAAATGGGGCAGCCTTCACTGAGAATCGATTAATCATCGCTGTTTCTGGGGCCCCTAAACCTAGCATCACAAAAATGAGCAGTCCAGATCGAATCGTCGTAGATTTTCCCGGTGCAGCTTTTGCTCCTGATTTCGTAGGAGGTCTACCGAGTATTACCACAAACGGAAGTCCGCAAGGGAAGCTGGATGTTACTGGTTACCCTCTAGTTTCTGAGATCCGGTATGCGTTGTTCAGTGTAAGTCCTTCTACTGTTAGGTTCGTGATTCAAACGGTCGGGAGCCAGCCTTATCAATTAAGTACGGATGAAAGTACTGGACTGGTGACACTGGATTTGAATGTTACAGGCAGTGAAGGGAACCCCTCAGGTGGTAGTGGAATGACAGGAAAGCCAGTTGTAGTTCTCGACGCGGGTCATGGAGGGACACAATCAGGAGCAGTCAGTCTCACGGGTAAGCTGGAAAAAGACTTCAATCTGGCAGTTATCCGTAAAGTACAAACACTACTTATGCAGGAAGCTTTGGTTGACGTCGTATTTACTAGGACTGAAGACATTACGTTGGGTCTTCAGGATCGAGTAAATATCGCAGAAGCAGCAAAGGCTAATCTATTTATTTCAGTGCATGGGAATTCACTAGAGTTGGGTTATCCGAATAGAGACAAAATAAATGGCAGTGAAACGTACTATTCGCGTAGTGGGAGTCTGCCGCTTGCTCAGGTCATGCACAAACATCTGATAGCAGGTACTGGATTCAAGGACAACGGAGTAAGAACGAAGAGCCTGCATGTTACAAGAGAAACCAGTATGCCGGCAGTACTTCTAGAAGTGGGGTATCTTACTAATTCAGGAAATGAATCAGGGATGTATAGTGAGCAGCTTCAAGACAAATTAGCGAGAGAAATTGTAGCCGGTATTAAGGAATATCTAGGACTTTAATGCTTAATGTTGGTGAGATTTCTCAATTTTTATGGAATATATTCGCAACCTTTATAGATTATTAGCGTCTAATAGAGGTCTGAGGTTGACGTAGACAGGCCATCACGATCGCCATTCACAGGCGAATACTAGATTTAGAGGTGAAGAATGAAGAAATTCAGTTTGATGTTGTTTTTGTTGCTCTTAGTATTTGTTTTGCCTGAGAACGGACATGCTGCTGCCGGGAATAGCAAGATTTTTCTGGACGGCAAGGAGCTGACCGCAGGGCAAAATGTCCCGGTTGAGAATGTGAATGATACAATCATGGTGCCGTTAAGGTTGATCTCTGAAAGCCTTGGATATAACGTGGGTTGGGATCAGAAGAGCAAGACGGTAACGATTGAACAGCAAGGAAAGGTCATCAAATTGGTTGTGAATCAAAAGATAGCCTCAGTTGATGACAAGACAGTAACACTTACCACAGCACCTATCCTTCGTAGTAATACGACACTTGTACCGATTCGGTTCATTAGTGAACAGTTTGGATTAAATGTCTCGTGGGACAACGTGAAGAAGAGTGTGTATCTTATTACCCCAGGATCCTCAAATGATAACGGCAGTTCAGGTGGAAATACTGAAAATGGTGGATCTGAGGTTGTACCGCCGGTAGATCCTTCAAAGAATTTAACGATGGTAAATGGTGTGAGCTTTAGCGAAAATCGTTTGAGCATTGCCATGGAGGGTAATTCAGTACCGAAAGTGACAGTGATGACTGGGCCGGATCGGTTAGTTGTTGATTTACCTAATACCACCTTCTCAGACCTATTTGGCACAGGACAGATCCTTGATCCTGACCTAAACGGTAGCTTGGAAGTGAAAGATTATCCCGATGTATCAGGAGTACGTTACTCCCTTTATAGCACGAATCCTTATACAGTACGTTTTGTAATCGATTTGAACTATGCTAAGAATTACAACGTTAGCGTAACTGGAGACGATTCTAAGCTGGTTGTAATCGATCTAAATGCGGAAAGCACTGATGATACTACTACACAACCAGGAAATAATGGCAGAAAGCTAGTAGTATTAGATGCAGGGCATGGGGCTAAAGATTCTGGAGCAGTGGGTGTTACAGGTAAATACGAGAAGAATTTTAATTTGGCCATCGTACTTAAGACAGCTGAATTGCTGAAAAAAGAAAGTAATATTGACGTCGTGTTAACACGAAGTAATGATACTTTCTTGGAGCTTAAAGAAAGAGCAGCTATGGCGAATAATTTAAAAGCTGATATCTTCATATCTGTACACGCCAATAGCTCAGGTTCCTCATCAGCTAGTGGAACAGAAACGTATTATCAACGGGAAGCCAGTAAAGCATTGGCGAACGTGATGCATAAATATCTTGTTCAAGCTACAGGGCTTAGCGATCGCGGTGTACGTTATGGGAATTTCCATGTTATCCGTGAAACGAAAATGCCTGCAGTATTACTTGAAGTGGGATACCTTAGCAACAAAAAAGATGAAGCATTGCTCTTTACAGATGCACTTCAAAACAAAGTTGCGGCTTCAATAGTGAGTGGGATTAAGGAATATTTGGGTATAAAATAACAGACCAGTGGCAGACGAGCGCCGCAAAGTCAGCTTTCTGCTTTTATTTTAAAAGGCAAGAAGTGGTTTTGCGGTACCTGTCTGCCCGTATTCATCTAGAGGAGGCGTTTATTAATGATGAAACAAAAATGGAGTACAATTGGGATCGCTACACTGCTTCTGCTAGTGATTGCTGGCTGTGGAGACAAGCCTACTGCGGCTCCAGCAAATGGTGTGGAGCAAGATACTTCAAATGTTGTAAGTGGTGCGGGGGAAAGTACACCGGCTCCAAGCGATGAACCAGGAAATGAAGTGACTAGCACTCCGCAACCGACAGCAGATAATAGCAACACAGAAACTCAGGCAACTGCAAAGCCAGTAGCAGATGAGAAGCAAAAACAGAGCCAGAGTATCGATGCATATTATACGGATTCACAAGTTATGGATCTGATTCCTGCTAAGACTAGCATTAGCTTCTCTGACGATGTTGAGAAATATACAGAGACGTTCAAAGCATTGCAAAGCAACGAGAATACTGACCTTGTATCGTTATGGAGCAAGATTGAACTGAAATCGTTAAAGTTTGTTGATGGTCAAATTGTGATGGATCTTCATAAACCGGATGAAGCACAGCTGGGTGCTGGTGGGGAGTCCTTAGCGATTTCATCACTTGCCAAAACCTATTTTCAATTTGAAGAAGTAAAAAGCATCGAAGTTTTGGTGGATGGTGAAAAGGTTGAAAGCTTGATGGGTCATGTTGACCTAATGCATCCTATGACTAGAGATAATAGCTAATTGTTATTACAACAAAGGATAAAAGCATCTAACTGACGAATTTTAAATTATACTATTTATTTGAGTCATAGAGAGGGGAATAATCTATTGTCCGCGCAAAAAAGGTCAAAACGACCATTGAAGGCTTATTCTACGAAAGCAGTATCGGCTGTTATGGCTGGAACCATGATTTTTAGTGGCGCAAGCGCAGTGTTTGCAGACACAGCTGCTACGACAGCAGCAACAACCACTACACAATCTGTAGGGATTTTTAGCGATGTGAAGACAGGCTTCTGGGCTGAAAAGCATATTTATAAATTAGCATCACAAGGAATTGTGGTTGGAAATAATGGTTTATTTCGCCCGGGAGATTCTGTAACTCAGCAGGAAGCCGTGCTTATGGCATTACGTTTTATGAAGTTGCAGGATAAAGTGGATACTTCTTCAGCTGTGGCCTTGCCTACTGATTTTAAGGTTTCAAATTATTACAAAGATTATGTTGTTCTAGCTTTCCAGCAAGGTCTTTTGGACAAAACTACGGAAATGTCTCCTGATAATTTGAAAACTTCATGGGGTGAACGTAAAGCATCCCGAGAATGGATTGCTGAACTGTTAATTCGTGCACTAGGAAAAAGTGCAGATGCAACTGTAGCAGCTAGCAAACCGACAGGCTTTGCAGACGATTCTAAAGTTTCTGCGAACAAAAGAGGGTACATCAACGTTGCTGTTGATCTAAAATTAGCCAATGGTCTTGACGGTAATCGCTTTGATCCACAAGGGGCTGTGACCCGTGCTCAGCTGGCGACCTTTTTCAGTCGGGCAGAAGCCCATAATACACTTGAGTATGATAACACTTACACAGGAACAATTAGTCAATTGAAAGACGGGAAACTGACCGTGTTTAATAACGGAAAGTCTTCTACATATACCCTGGGAGCGAGCACCGCTTATTACACAAGCGCTTCTGAAAGTAGAATAAATCTAAGTGATATCCAACCTTACACAAAGGTTACTGTAATTGGAGCGACATATAATGCAGCTTATGTTGAAGTGACTGACCCTACACAACAAGTGGAGAGTCTTTCCGGAAGCTTCGCAATGGTAGCACCTGGTAATAAGCTATGGCTGAAATCAGCTACTGGGTTCACTGAATATTACTACGATGAAACGACTACCTTTGTAGACGCAAGTGGGACTCCAATTGAACCTGCTTCGCTGGTAGCAGACAGTGTAGTTACTTTGCAACGTGAGACTTACAGTGGATCACACAGAGTGGTCAATGTTCAAGTGACTTCAGGGGTAGTTAACAAAACGACAACAGGAACCATTCAAAGTATAGATCTAACTGGAAAAAGAATTACTTTTAAAAATGCTGCTGGTACGGTAGAAACCTTTAAATGGGAAGATGGAACTTCATTATTCACTTATCAAGCATCCGTATTGCAGCCTGCAGAATTGAAGACAGGTTCTGCTGTTAAATATACGGTTAAAGAAAATGTGATACGGTCTGTAGAAGTGACAGAAGGTGTTGAACGGACAGTTCAAGGTGTACTTACAGAACTGACCAGTTCAACTGTTGTTTATAAAAAAGAAGATGGAACTCGTGAAGTCAAACTCCTGGCAACAAAACCATCAATTGTTATTCCGAACATGAATAGCGCTGTGGCCGATGATCTTATAGCTGACACAGTAGGTGGGGACAAAATTCAGCTTACGCTGAACAGCAGTGATCAAGTCATAAAGATTGAAGTGTTAAGCCGTCAAATTGAGCAGTATAGTGGAGCGACGGTTATTGATTATAATACTAAAACTCAGCTGTTGACAGTTATGGATACCAATAAAAAGGCGCATGTCGTTCAGTTGGATGAAAAAACAAAACTGTTAATTGAAGGTGCACTTCCTAACTTAACTAATATCGGTACGAAACTTATTGAGAACCGTAAAGTAAATGTAAAAGCTATAGGACAACGGGCTTTATCGTTGGAAATTGTCACAAAGTATGAAGGAACCTTGACGGCTGTTAATACTTCCTCGAGAACTATTGTATTGAAGCTTAATGATGGGCAAACTTTAACGATGCCTTATCCACAATTAATTGATCTCTTTGGTAAGAATAGTCCAACTTTAAGTGATGTTCCTGTAGGTAGTAATGTGACAGCCTCACTGACAACTGGCCAGGACATTATTGCAGTACTGAAAGTGAAGACAGCTTTACAAGTTGAAGCAGCAACTGTTAATGCCGGAACCAATCGTTTGAGTGTTAAATGGAGCGGTGGAACAAGTGAGATCAATACTGCTGTACTTCCAATAACAAATGAAGCTGGCGAGAGCATTAAGCTGACAGCTGTGAAATCGGGAGATTTTCTTAATGTGACTTTTGATGGAAGCACTCCGCTTGCTATTCAGCTAGTTAAGCTTACAACGGGTCAGATTAGTTCAGTCGATGCTGCAGCGAATAGTTTGGTTGTAAAAGAGTATGCTGGAGCGGCACAAAACTTTGCTGTAAGCGGTGGGGTTAGAATCATACGTGATGGCGCCACAACAACTGCTCTTAGTAACTTAACAACAGCGGACAGAGTGGAGATTCGTAAAGACACGGATGGAGCGACAGTCATTCGTGTGTTACCACAGTTAACTCGTTCATTCTCTCGCTATGACAGTACGACGAACTCATTGGTGACTAAGAGAGCTAATCTGAACGATAAGTATCAGTTCACTCTTGCTTCAAATGTATATATTCATCAAGGAGATACGACATTGTCCGTGCAATCTCTGAAAGAAAATGATAATATTATAATGTATTTCAATAATGATATCGTGGTTGAAATTGTGAAACAATAGTAGCAATGGTGGATTTCTGAGTGAATCACCGTCTTGACACAGGAGCTTTGCCTGCGTCAAGACGTTTTTTTTGAAATATAAGAAAGTATAAGAGTTGTATTTTCTTGAAATGTATGAAACCATACGTTATAATACAGACTTTGCTTATATTTCTTTACATTAGAGATGACACGCTCATGTGAGTTTTAATGAGCGTAATCGCTCCGTGGAGGGGACACTATGAAAGTTGCAGAGGTCCGCCACATTTTGGATACGATTGGAGACTTGTTCCCTGATGCTCATTGCGAGCTAAATCACAGTAACGCTTTTGAATTAACGATAGCGGTACTGTTATCAGCCCAATGTACGGATGCAACGGTGAACAAAGTGACCGTGGACCTGTTCCAAAAGTACAAAGCCCCCATCGATTATATTTCTGTACCGCTGGAGGAATTGGAGGGGGATATCCGGCGCATCGGCCTATATCGTAACAAAGCTAAGCATATCCAAAGCCTATGCTCTATACTCATAGAACAGTATGGTGGCGAGGTGCCTGAGGCTCATGACTTGCTTGTAACTTTACCCGGTGTAGGTCGTAAAACTGCAAATGTAGTAGTATCCAATGCTTTTGGAGTTCCTGCCATTGCAGTGGACACGCATGTGGAGAGGGTTGCTAAACGACTTGCATTAGCAGGCTGGAAAGATTCTGTGCTGGAAGTGGAAAAGAAGCTGATGAAGGCTGTGCCACGTGACGAATGGACGATCACTCATCACCGGCTTATCTTTTTCGGACGATATCACTGCAAGGCACAGAACCCAAAATGTCAAGTTTGCCCGCTCCTTGATGTATGTCGAGAGGGCAAAAAACGTATGAAAACAGCTGTTGTCAGGAAAGCTAAAGATCATACGCCAAAAAGTTAGAGTTGAAGAAGAGGATGGGATAGAGATGAAATGCATTTCTGTATACACAGATAATTTTGAAGTGTTCTCGGATATTTTTGATCGCGTAGTGGAAAGCCCACTCGAAGAGAACGAAGAGCAAGAAGTAGAAGGTATCACGATCAGTCATTCCGGTGACGTTCCTGAACACTATTTTGAGCGTATGTCAGTGAAACCTGAGGTTGTTGTAATGAGAGATAAATCTCGTGGTTTGACTATTCTGCAACACGGAAAAGTATTCGAAATTCTGTTGCCTGTTTCGGAAACTGCATAAATTTAGAAGTGATAAAAGGAGTCGGCCCTAGGGTTGGCTCCTTTTTTGCTTCTTACTTTTCTAGCGAAAAAGCAGAAAGATGTTTGAATAACCTCATTTCGTAAGAGATGATAGGTTATTTTGTAAGTAGTGTGTATTTAATTTGTATCAAACTGGTGATAAACTGTAATTATTATTTATAAAAAAGGTTCTGCGTGACATCACAGAAATTACACCTGTATAAACATTGAATAAGCATAAACGTCTTCGGCGTCCTTATAAGGACGGTAAGCGTTTAAGCGAGAAATATAAGGATAATGTGAAACTTTTACTTTCTTATATTTTAAAAATGAGTCTGATTTCGTATTATTGAATGGGTTATATTCAAAGCATGATTAGATGGTAACAGTGGAGGTGGAGAGTCAGTGAGAGCGGAACAGGTTAGAATCGAGAAAGAGACATTAAGTGAAACGGCATCGCTGCTTTTCCAGTTGCGTGGATTAATGCATCGCTGGGGTGATGAAGGCTCTGAACGTATATATGAAGATTTACAACGTAAAGAGGGTGGGAATGAACTGACCCTTGCTTTTTGCGGACATTTTTCGGCAGGAAAATCCAGTATGATCAATCTTCTTTGCGGCAGTTCAGTGCTGCCTTCTGGACCTGTGCCGACTAGTGCGAATATTGTCTCTATACGCAGTGGAGTTCCACGAGTGCTTATTTATCCTAGAGTTGAAGGAAGTAAAAATGATCCTGCTCCTATAGAGACAACTCCAGAAAAATTACAAGAATACTGTCGAAATGGTGGTGAATATTCCGCAATTGAAGTGTGGAATGAGATACCACTGCTAGGCAAGGATGGCGTACTATTGGATACACCTGGTGTTGATTCGACGGATGATGGTCATCAGGCGGCCACCCGCTCTGCGCTGCATTTAGCTGATGTCGTATTTTATGTAATGGATTATAACCATGTACAGTCAGAGAATAATTTGGCCTTTGCTAAAAATCTTAGTGATTGGGGTAAACCTTTGTATCTGATTGTTAATCAGATCGACAAGCACAGGGAACAAGAGATTTCCATTGAGGAATATAAACGTCAACTTGAAAATGCTTTTGAACAATGGGGGATTCATTGTGCGGGAATTCTATTCACCTCTCTCAAAAAGAAAGAGCATCCTCTTAATCATTGGGATCATCTACTCAGCCTTATAACCGAACTGTTGGAACAAAAGGAGCAACTGCTTCAATATAGCTTGTCTCGTTCTATTCATCATACAGCGGATTCTTCTCTAACTGCATTCCGTGAAGATCAGCAGGAGGAAAGAGCAGCTCTCCTTGAAGAACTAGAAGGTACGAATGCAGAGACAGTGACGAATGAACTGAAGTCACTCGAAGAAGAGAAGGAACGACTTGAGGCGTTGCCTCAGCAGTCACGAGCGAGTTTGCGAACTGGCCTAGACACCTTACTTAATAATGCTAATCTAATGCCTGCAGATGTAAGAGAGGCGTCGGGAAGCTATATGGAAAGTGCTAGCCCTACGTTTCGATTAGGGTTATTCTCTACGGCTGCACGGCGGGAGAAGGAACAAAGTAAACGACTGGCAGTCTGGCAAGGACTGTTGACCCGAGAGGTTTCCGCTCAGCTGGAATGGCATTTGATTCAGCTGGTACGTGATTGGGCGGAGAATCTCGGGCTGTGGGAGGAGGAGGCGGAGACGACTCTGAAGCAAGGGTTCCCGGCGGTGAGCCAGGAGTGGCTGGCGGCTGCAGTTAAGCCGGGAACGGGGTATAGCGGCGAGGCGCTGCTCAATTTCTGCCGCACACTTGCGGCTGATATTAAGAGCCAGTTCCGCCGTGCCGCGTTAGCGGTGAGCGATGTGCTGTTAGCGAAGCTGCCGCCGCTCATGGAGGAGCAGCGTGCCGTACTCCAGCGCCGCGAACAGGCTCTTGCGCGGCAGGCGCGCGCCGTTGACGCGCTAGCCGCGCTGGACCGCGCGGCAGCTGCCCGCGCGCACGAGCTCGCGGCGCTGCTGCCACCGCGCCGGCCCCTCACCCCCGGCATCCTGCCGGAGGTGAGGGTAACCCCGCGAGCGGCTGCGCAGAGCGCCGCACCGCGGGAGGTCCAGCCGCCGCAAAACGTCGCGGCTGGAAGTGCCGCCGCCGCAAATTGGGCGGCGGGAACGGCTTCGCCGGCGGGCGGACGCCGCCGGCTATCGGCAGCCGCTGACGCGCTGGCGGCTGCGGCAGAGCTGCTGCGCCGCGAGCCAGCGATGGCATCGGCGGCGCGGAGTCTGGCCGCACGGGCGGAGGATCTCGCCGGCGGCCGCTTTACCCTCGCGCTGTTCGGTGCATTCAGCGCGGGTAAGTCCTCTTTCGCCAACGCTTTGCTCGGCGAAGAAGTACTGCCCGTGTCTCCACATCCCGCCACGGCTGCGGTCAACCGCATATTGGCGCCGGAAGGTGACTTCCGCCATGCCAGCGCGGTTGTCACAATGAAGACCATGGCAGATTTCTGGGATGACATCTGCCATTCCTTCAGTGTGCTGCAACTAGGAGAACCACAGCAAAACTCATGGACAACAGTTCTAGCAAGCTTGCCTGCAAGGGGAGTTCATCCTTCTGCGTTGCCACATTCTGGATTTCTAAGGGCAGCAGCGGCTGGCTGGGCAGAAGCTGAGCCCTTGCTGGGAACGGTGCGAACGGTTGATTTAGAAGAATACCGAGGCCTTGTAGCAGAGGAGACCCGAGCCTGTTTTGTGCAGGGGATTGATTTGTATTATGCCTGTCCATTGACCGAAAGCGGAATTGTACTCGTGGATACACCAGGAGCCGACTCATTGCATGCTCGTCATACAGGCGTAACCTTTAATTACATGAAAAACGCAGACGCGATTTGTTTTGTTACCTATTACAACCACGCCTTTTCAAAAGCAGATCGAGGTCTGCTTGCGCAGCTAGGCCGAATTAAAGATAGCTTTGCACTTGATAAAATGTTCTTTATTATCAACGCTTCTGATCTTGCTTCAGGCGAAGATGAATTGGAAGAGGTACGAGAACATGTTGCTCAAAATTTACGTGCAGGCGGCTTACGCTCGCCGAGAATTTATGCACTCTCTAGCTTGCTTGCTCTGGAAGGCAAAACCCAGCATGATTATGCACGCTATGAGGCTTCCCGTTTCCATCATTTTGAGCAAGCCTTATCAAACTTTGCGGGAGATGAACTTCCTCAACTTTCACTTAACGCAGCTGCAGAGAGCATCGCATCTGTTCGCCGCAGGGCGGCAGAGTGGCAGAATCTCGCTTCTATGGCGGCAAACGAGCGTGAAGCAGGATTAAAAGAAATGCAAGAACGTCGTCAGCTAGCTATGAAGAGACTTTCCCTATTGGAGACCGAAGAACGTCCTAGCAGAGATCTTGTTCATGAAGGTGAGGAACTGATCTATCATGTCTGTCAACGAATCAGCTTCTCCTTCACCAGAAATTTTCAGGAATCTTTCCACCCCTCATTATTACGTGAGGACGCAGGAAATTTAAAAGCTATCTTCGCTGCGTGTGGTGCAGAGCTGATGCGTACCACTAAGCGTGAATTGGAGCAAGAGCTATGGGCGACAACGCTGCGACTAGAAAGTACTGGGCGTAGACTTGTTCATGAAGCGGCTGAAGCGGCTGCTACTGAGCTGTTTTTCTCTACTCAAGAGTTTCATCTGATGGAGAATGAAGAAGCAGCATGGCCTTCTCCTAGTGAGCTGGAATGCCAGCTTCAGTCCGTGGAATGGCCAACCTTATGGGGACATTTCAAATCCCCTCGCTATTTCTTTGAAGGCGCTGGCCGGGAGCAAGTCAAAGGTGCGGCTGAGCCTCTTGTGAAAGAAGCTGTTAATGTTGCGGCGGCAGAGCAGAAGAAAAAATTGCTTGCGCATTATGTCGATTGCATAGCCAGAGAATTAAAGGTTGCTGCAGAACGCCTACAAGAAGGGTTAGCGGAGCAAGAGAAAGCGATGTTAGATCTCCTTAAAGGGGGTGAATCCGCAGATCATTGGGGTCAATTAGGTCACCAATTATCTCTCTTGGAACAATCTTTCGTTGATAGATTAGACAAAAATCTTTGAAATTTGTAGGAAATTGTCGAAGAACACTTGCAATCTGGCGTATGATGGATGAAAATAAAGAAGCCTGAAAATATACAATGAAACTGTTTTGTTTTCAGAAATTTATGGAAACGAGATAGTCAATTTGCCGAAAGAGGTTGAAATCGACAATGTGGGGAGCTCCTTTTTCAGCTCAAAGCCGCAAGCTGCTGCTACTGGGCAGCGGGGAACTGGGTAAGGAAGTCATAATCGAAGCTCAACGTCTTGGCGTAGAGACCGTAGCTGTAGACCGTTATAGCGATGCACCAGCGATGGGTGTAGCTCATCGTTCACATGTTATTGATATGCTGGATGCAGAGGCGCTTAAAACGCTTATTCGCTCAGAAAAACCGGATGTTATTGTTCCGGAGATTGAAGCAATCGCTACTCATGCTCTTCAAGAGCTTGAAGAGGAAGGTTTCTTCGTTGTTCCGACCGCACGAGCGGCTCGTCTGACCATGGACAGAGAAGGCATTCGCCGACTTGCTGCTGAAGAACTTGGATTGCCAACAGCGGATTATCGTTTTGCAGATAGTCTGGAAGAACTGCATCAAGCCGTTGCAGAACTAGGCACTCCTTGTGTCATCAAGCCGATTATGAGTTCTTCCGGCAAAGGTCAGAGTGTTTGCAAAAGACCGGAGGATGCGGAAGAATGCTGGAACACTGCTTTGGATGGAGCGAGAGCTAAAGGCACTCGTGTTATCGTAGAGGCATTCGTTACCTTTGAAAGCGAGATTACACTTTTAACGGTGCGGTCCGTGTCTGGCACGATATTTTGTCCACCTATTGGGCATATTCAGAAGGACGGGGATTATGTCGAATCATGGCAGCCTCACTTTATGAAGGCGGAACTTCTGGATGAAGCTCAGTCTATTGCCAAGGCAGTTACCGATCAGCTCGGAGGTTTTGGTATTTTTGGAGTGGAGCTTTTCTTGACGGATCGAGGCGTATTGTTTAGTGAAGTGTCCCCTAGACCTCATGATACGGGGATGGTAACGATGGCAACGCAGGATTTATCTCAATTTGCAGTGCATGTCAGAGCTATTCTTGGTTTTCCAGTCCAGTCAGTACAATTACTGACACCAGGTGCCTCAGCTACGCTGAAGGCTGAAGGAGAAGGACGAGCTTTTGTTGTGACCGGAATTGGTGAAGCTTTGGATCTACCTAGGACTCAGGTTCGGGTGTTTGGTAAACCAGAAGTCCGTCCAGGGCGGCGGATGGCTGTAGCGTTAAGTGCGGCGGAAAATGTGGAAATCGCGCGGACGGTAGCCAAGCAGGCAGCGTCTATGCTAAAAGTGGAGGTAAATGAGGATGAACAGTAGTACCATGGCACCTGTACTGGAAATTCGCAAATGCGGCTTGAATGATCTGGAGAGAGTGACAGCGCTTCTGCGTGAATTCGGCTATCCAACAACGCTTAGCGTGATGAAAGAGAGACTTGAAAGCATGGAGAATAACCATCTCCAATGCACGCTTGTTGCAGAACTAAACAATGAAGTTGTGGGAATGGTCGGTCTTAGACAGGTAATCTCGTATTACAAACAGACAGATTGTATCACTGAGATTACTGCACTTATCGTATCAGAAGAACTCAGAGGAAATGGACTCGGTAAAAGACTTGTGGCCGCAGCTGAAGAATGGGCACGTGAGCAAGGTTGCTGTCAGCTCTTCTTGAGAAGTGGTAACCGCGTAGAACGCGCACCGGCACATGCTTTTTATCGTCATCTAGGTTTCGAAAAGACAGCAGGCTATCGCTTTAACAAAGCGTTGCTATAATACTTATAGGTTCCGATCATCCCCATCCCAGCTACGGCGGGATGGTTTTTTTTGCTCAAAATCTATTTAAATAACTTAACCATAGATGGAATAGTTTGAATCATATAGAATGAATTTTATGACAGCTAAATAAATCGTGTCCAAAGAGGGATGAGAAATGTACAAGTTAATTCTTGCTGAAGATGAAGAAGATGTAAGGGAAGGGGTCATCAGTCAGATTGATTGGGAGCACTATGGCTTCGAAATTGTAGAACAGGCGGAGAATGGACGAGAGGCAGCGGATGCGATAGATCGTTTACTCCCGGATGTAGTTGTGACTGATATTCAAATGCCTTTTATGAACGGGCTGCAGCTGGCGGAATGGATTCGCGAGCGGCATCCTAATACCAAGATCATTATTCTGACAGGGTATGATGAATTTGAATATGCACAGAAGGCGATTAAACTGCAAATCGATGAGTATATTTTGAAACCGTTTTCTTCACAGGAGCTGATTGATGTTCTGCTAAAGGTCAGAGCCACTATAGAGGCTGAAATCGCAGAGAAGGAGAATGTTTTTGTACTCAGTGAGCATTATCGGAAAAGTCTGCCTGTGCTGCGTGAGCAGTTTTTATCTTCACTAGTTTCACGCAAGTTACGAATGAATGAAATAGACGAGAAAAGTTCGGAATACGGAATAGATCTACATGGAAAATGGTTCCAAGCCTCGGTAATTAGTGTGGATTATATTCGTCCAGAGCGGGAAACGGTTAGCCTTACCGCAGGTAAGCAAATTTCTTTGCGAGATACGGGAGAGAGAAATTTACAGCTCTTCGCTGTGCTGAATATTGCAGAAGAATTATGTAATAAGCATAATTTTGGCAGGGTGTTTATCCATCGTGATGAGGTAGTGCTTCTTTCCATTTGTGATGCAGGAGAAGAAACTGAAATTACGGGGAAGACTTTTGAAATTCTAGAAGAAATCCGCCACAATGTGCAGCGGTTTCTTAAGCTAACGGTAACCGCTGGTTCTGGAACGGTTTGTCACTCGCCTGCTATGCTATTTAACTCCTTTGGAGATGCCATGCAAGCGTTAGATTATCGTCTCATTCTTGGCAATAACAGAGTCATTTGGATCGAGGATGTGGAGTCACGTTCGAATACACTCTTGGCCTATGATGAATTGACCCAGCAGTCCTTAATCCGAACGATTAAGATGGGAACCGTACAGGAGCTTAAGGAGGTCGTGGAGGAGTTATTTGGCGGATTGAATGCTGAGCAGGTATCTACTCAGGATTATCAGATTTTTTTGCTGGAGATTATTACATCCATCCTGCGTGTAGCCAAAGAGTCCGGTAGTGATGCTGCTAAGTTCGTTGGATCTGGCATTTCCTCATTAACTGAGATGAATAAATTCAATAGTATGAGTGAAGCCAAGCAATGGATTATTACGATCTGCAGCCGGCTAATGGACTCTATTGCCTTAGAACGCCAATCTAGCTATAAGCTGCTCATTGATGAAGCTAAAGATTACATCCGTAGCCATTATGAGGAATCGGATATTTCTATCGGAAAGGTCTGTCAGCATTTACATATCAGTACGGGTTATTTTAGCAGTATTTTTAAGAAGGAAATGAAGATGACTTTCGTTAGTTATCTCTTGCAAATCCGATTAGAGGCAGCGAAGGAACTTTTACGCTCCACGGAACTGAAGGCTTTTGAAATCGCCGAGAAAATTGGCTTTGCTGATCCTAACTATTTCAGCTTTTGCTTCCGTAAAAAATATGGTCAGTCTCCCAAAGAGTATAAAAATAGCTCCAGAGGAGGGTAGTTATGCGGCAAGAAAAGCCATATTCTTTTCGACTGCGGCCGCAGCATCCAACAGGGGGGAAACGCCGGTTGTCCTCTAAGCTGCGTAGTATTCAAGTAACGATTACGCTCACTTTTACATCCGTTGCCGTTCTTGTAGCCGTCGTTGTCAGCCTTATGCTGTATAACAAGTTTGCGAAGACAGCAGAAGAGAATGCCAATATGAATATGCAGCAGATTATTGAGCAAGTGAACTACAATTTGGAGCTTTATGTAAAAGGAATGCGAAATATTTTTGAAACTGCAGAAGATCAAATTACGAATAGTCCCTCCGTGGACTCTGCTTTACTGATGGAAAGAATGGCCATGTTAATGGGAAGTAGAGAGGATCTGGTTTCTGCTGCGGTTTTTACACCACAGGGGAAATACGTCGTGGGTACAGCAGGACAGAAGTTGCGCAGCAACACACAGTTAGAAACCCAGAGCTGGTTTACAACGGCCAAAAGAACATCTGAGATCTCCTATTCAGCGCCCCATATTCAGAACTTGTTTA
Organism: Paenibacillus sp. FSL R5-0475; assembly: GCF_038004585.1. Taxonomy (NCBI): domain Bacteria; kingdom Bacillati; phylum Bacillota; class Bacilli; order Caryophanales; family Paenibacillaceae; genus Paenibacillus; species Paenibacillus sp. FSL R5-0475. The sequence goes on along the minus strand of NZ_JBBORK010000001.1, from coordinate 3,322,240 downwards.
AAGGTCAATATATTTGGGTTGTGTCGATCAGTAAACTCATTCAATATCAGGAAAATGGAGTCCTAAAAACGGGTATCCTCCTGATGGATTTTAACTTTCGCACCATAGATGAGCTGAGTAAGCAGGTTAAGCTTGGTAAAAGAGGATACGCTTACATCCTCGATCAGTTAGGCAACATCGTGTATCATCCGCAGCAGCAGCTTATTTATGCTGGTTTAAAGTATGAGAATGTGGAGCCGGTATTGGAATATGCTTATCGTAGCTATTTGGATGAGTCTACAGGTGAAAAACGATTTATTACAGTACGTACGTTAGAACAAACCGGGTGGAAAATAGTAGGTGTTGCTTATTATGACGAGATCGTGACCACCAAGCGTGATCTGAACAACTTTTTATCCTGGTTCTTAGCGGTAGTTATTTTATGTGTAATTATCGTATCTGTCTTTTTGTCTGCGCGAATTGCCCGCCCGATCCGTAAGCTGGAACGGACACTTCAGCAGGTAGGAGAAGGGGATCTTAATACTCGAATCGATGTGAGTGGCGCCTATGAGGTAGAACAGTTGTCTAAACGCTTTAACCTCATGCTACAGCGTATCCGTCAATTGATGGATCAAATTATTTATGAACAAGAGACGAAACGTAAGGGTGAGCTTGAAGTTCTGCAATCCCAGATTAATCCACACTTTTTGTACAATACTTTGAACTCTGTGATCCGGCTTGCTGAGCGTGGTAAGACGGAGGAGGTCGTTACAATGATTCAATCTTTATCTAAGTTTTTCCGAATTAGTCTAAGCAAAGGGAATAATATGATTACCGTGCAGGAAGAGCTTGATCATATTCGTCATTATCTCGTCATTCAGAGCTTTCGTTTTAAAAATAAATTCCGCTACGAGATCATTGCACAAGATGAAGTACTGCAGTGTCAGACGATTAAGCTGATTTTGCAGCCGATTGTAGAGAATGCCTTGTATCACGGAATAGAAATGATGCCTGATGAAGGCTTTATCTCTATCCAAGCAGAACTGAAGGACAATCTTGTCATTATAAGGATTAGTGATAATGGATTAGGAATGTCCAAGGAGACTATGAAGGTTATTTTGACAGGCGGCAGTAAGAGTATGAGTGGTTCCGGGGTAGGCGTAAGAAATGTGAACGAGCGTATTGAGTTGTACTATGGCCGTGAATATGGACTTTCTTTTGAAAGTGAAATTGAAGAAGGCACTACGGTTATCCTTATCTTCCCGGCACTAGCAAAAGGCGAAGGCAATGAAGGGCTTAAGGAGGATGAGACATCGTCATGAAAACCTTTCGTTTTTGGCTAACCTTGTTAATGTGTGCGGTGTTATGGACTACAGTTACCTCTTGTTTTAATTCAGCGCCCAATTACATTAACACAAATAAGACCCGTAATATTCATCTTATTGTGAAAATGAACAGGGGCGATTACTGGAATACGGTTAAATTGGGAGCAGAAGCTGCAGCGCAGGAATTCAACGTCAAACTAACCTTCAAAGCTCCGGACTCCGAGAGTGACATCACAGAACAGGTGAAAATGGTGCAGGACTCCATAAAAGAAAAAGCAGACGTGATTATTTTAGCTGCAAGTAGTTACATGGGGCTTGCTCAGGTTGTAGATCAGGCGGCTTATTCCAAAATCCCTGTCATATCCGTAGATGCGGAAGTAGGTTCAGCAAGAGTAAGGACATATATTGGCTCGAACGGCTATGAAGCGGGTCAAAAATCTGCAGAAAGATTGATCAAGCTGTTAAAAGGATACGGCGAGGTTGGCATTATTAACTTCACCAATTCAACGCAGAGTGAGAAGCTGGAGTCTTCTAACGGCATTGAGTATGGTGCAAGAGATGCGGAGGAGCGGGAGAAGGGATTTTTAAATTACACTGCACGTTATCCGAATATACAAGTGGTTGAGATTTCATACACGACCTCCAGTATTAAGGATGCAGAAGATCTTACACAACTGATGCTGCTGAAGCATCCGAATCTTCGGGGAATCGCGAGCCTGAATGAGACTGCTTCACAGGGGGCGGCAATGGCTATCCAAAGTCGGGGGCTGCAAAATATAAAAATGGTAGCCTTTGATAGCTCTCCTTCCATGATGGAATTGCTGCAGGACGGTACTGTTCAAGCAACAGTGATCCAAAATCCTTTTAGCAACGGGTATTTGGCTGTAAAACATGCCGTTGAAGTGATCGAAGGAATCGATGTACCAGAACGCGTCGATACAGGAACAAAGTTAATTGATTTGGACAATATGCTGTGGCCAGAGAATCAAAAGCTGTTATTTCCGTTTGTTAGATAGAAGCTGATTTAAAATAGGCGCCGAAGGCGTTTATGCTTATACGTTTCGTGTAACGGATACCATCCTTGAATGGGGCGGTATTCGTTTTTTATTTTAGAATATAAGAAAGTATAAATTTTTAATGAAAATCATCCTTATATTTCTTCTTGGGTTCATTAGAATTTTTATAGTAATGAGTAGGATTTTATATTCGCAAGCGTTTTCAGGTGAGGCATAATATGGATGTACCCGAGACGATCAGGGGCAAACAAAAAAAGAAGTATAAATAGGAGGTCAATGAATAATGAAAAAAATCACTTCCGTTCTATTAGCTAGTGCTTTGCTGGGTGCTGCTCTGACAGGCTGTGGTGGCAACAACAAAACTACAGATAGTGCTACAGACAAGGCAACTAACGCTCCAAAGACTGAGAACTCGGGCACTACAACAGAAACGCCTAAAGTTGGGGTCGCCATTTACAAATTTGACGATACTTTTATGACAGGTGTTCGTAACGCTATCGATAGTGCTGCTAAAGGCATCGCTACAGTAGATATCGTAGATAGCCAAAATTCACAACCCACACAAAATGACAAGGTTGACTTATTCATCACTAAAAAATATAACGGGATGCTGATTAACCCAGTTGACCGTACAGCTGCTGGCGTCATTATCGAAAAAGCAAAAACAGCAAATATTCCAGTGGTATTCCTTAACCGCGAACCGCTTCCTGAAGATATGAAGAAATGGGATAAAGTTTATTATGTAGGTGCGAAAGCAGAAGAGTCCGGTACAATGTCCGGTCAACTGATTGTTGACTACTGGAAAGCACATCCTGAAGCGGATAAGAACGGCGACGGTGTTCTCCAATATGTAATGCTGAAAGGTGAACCAGGACACCAAGATGCTGAGCTTCGTACTACTTACTCTATTCAAGCTATCGAAGATGCAGGAATCAAGGTAGAGAAACTGGCTGAAGATACAGCAATGTGGGATCGCGTAAAAGGACAAGAAAAAATGGCAGCATTCCTTGGCTCCCACGGCGACAAAATTGAAGCGGTTCTTGCTAACAACGATGATATGGCCCTCGGTGCAATCGAAGCTCTGAAAGCTTCCGGCTACTTTACGGGTGACAAATTCATGCCGGTAGTAGGTGTGGATGCAACGGCTCCTGCGATTCAAGCGCTGGAAGATGGAACAATGCTTGGTACAGTGCTGAATGATGCGAATAACCAAGGTAAGGCTGCCATCACAGTTGCTGCTCTGCTTGCTAAAGGCGAAACGCCTTCGAAAGATAATGTAGGCTTTGATATCACTGACAACCAATACGTATGGATTTCCTACAAAAAGATTACGAAAGACAACATAGCTGACGCTAAGTAATTAACCTCGGCTACAGAGTTACTCATGATCATATGACAGCACGGGGAGCGGATAACCGCTCCTCGGTATTTCTTTTAGGCAGGGAACAGGATGGAACCGCTGTGCCTCTCATAAAAAAGAAAAAAAGCGTAGGGGGCGTAACAACATGGAAAAAGCTGAGTTTTTGCTGGAAATGAACAACATTACTAAAGAATTCCCCGGCGTTAAAGCGCTGGACGATGTTAGTTTAAAAGTAAGACCGGGTTCGGTGCATGCACTTATGGGTGAGAATGGTGCAGGTAAGTCCACACTTATGAAATGTCTTTTTGGTATTTATTCACCGGATGCCGGTGAGATCTTTTTGGATGGTGAGAAGGCTTCTATCAGCAGTTCAAATGATGCGTTAAAAAGTGGTATTTCGATGATTCACCAGGAGTTGCATCCCGTGCCGTTCCGAAGTGTTATGGAGAATATCTGGCTAGGACGTTTTCCAACGAAGGGAATCGGACCGATTCAGTTTATTGACCATAAGAAAATGTTCACTGACACGGAAAATTTGTTTAAAGATCTGGATATCGACCTGAATCCCGAAACATTAGTGGGTAAGCTTTCCGTATCCAAAATCCAATCCATTGAAATTGCGAAGGCTGTCTCTTTTCACTCCCGAGTTATTGTAATGGATGAACCCACTTCTTCCTTAACCAGTGTGGAGGTGGAACATTTATTCAGGATCATACGGGATCTCAGAAGTAGAGGCGTAGCTATTATCTATATATCTCACAAAATGGAAGAGATTCTCGCAATCTCTGACGAAGTTACTATTATGCGTGACGGTAAAAAAATCGGAACCTGGCCAGCGGCGGAATTAACTACAGATATTATCATTTCAAAAATGGTGGGCCGCGATTTGACCAGCCGTTTCCCTGAACGCTTCAACGTACCTGGTGAAGTATACATGAAAGTGGAAGGCTTAACCTCTCCGGAGGAAAGATCTTTTAAAGATGTGTCTTTCGAATTAAGACGTGGAGAGGTCCTTGGTGTTGGGGGTCTGGTAGGTGCCCAGAGAACTGAAGTAATTGAGGCGTTGTTCGGTTTGCGAGCCTTGAAATCCGGAACGATCTCTATTAAAGGCAAGGTTGTTACTATCAATTCTCCGAAAGATGCTAAGAAACACGGAATGGCTTTGCTTACCGAAGAGCGTCGTGTAACCGGTATCTTCCCAGTTTTATCTGTCCATGAGAATGGTGCGATTGCTAATCTCCATCGTTACCAAAAACCGTACCTCTTGCTGAATAGCAAGAAGAAAAAAGTTGAAGTAGATAAAATGATTGAAAAATTACGAACTAAAACACCTACAACCAAAACGTTAATCATGAATCTTTCTGGTGGTAATCAGCAAAAGGTGCTACTCGCCAGATGGCTGCTTACTGAGCCCGAAATCCTGCTTCTGGACGAGCCGACCCGTGGTATCGACGTAGGGGCTAAATTCGAGATTTACTCCATAATTGCCGACTTGGCCCAGCAAGGGAAGAGTATCATTATGATCTCCTCTGAAATGCCGGAGCTGCTCGGAATGTCTGACCGTGTAATGGTCATGTCGGAAGGACGGCTTACAGGAATATTAGAAGGCGAGCAAGCTACGGAAACCGAAGTTATGCGTCTCGCTGCACAGCATTAAGGAGTACGGATAGGAGAATATGTTTGCGTAATTTTAAGGGGGATCACTACTAATGAACGTTAAAAAAGCTCAATCCTTTGTGACTCAAAACGCAATTTACATTGTGCTGGTACTGCTGATTATGGGGATCATCATATACGATCCAAACTTTATGTCCATCAACACCCTGCGTGACGTACTGATTCAGTCGTCTACACGCGTTATCATCGCACTTGGGGTTGCCTTTATCCTTATTACGGCAGGTACTGACTTGTCCGCTGGACGGGTGGTTGGTTTTACGGCAGTTATCTCCGCTTCGATGCTGCAAATCCCAGACTATTCCCGTCGTTTTTTTCCAGATCTTCCGCAAGTGGAAGTATGGCTTCCAATCCTTATTGCTATCGTTGCTGGTCTTCTCTGTGGACTTATAAATGGTATTGTCGTTTCCAAGCTTCATGTTCCGCCATTTATCGCTACCTTGGGTACAATGCTAATCGTGTACGGGCTGAACTCCCTGTACTTTGATATGGACCCGAACCAATCCCAGCCAATCGGCGGTCTGCGTCCTGATTTCACCAAGATCGGCTCGGGCTTTATCGGGAGCGGCCAATATTCAATCCCGTATATCGTGCTGATAGCCTTGGGTGTCGCTGCCATTGTGTGGGTGGTATTCAATAAAACCAAGCTGGGTAAGAATATGTATGCTATTGGCGGAAATATGCAGGCAGCTAAAGTATCCGGTATCGATGTATCCAAGAACCTGATTTACATCTATGCCATTGCTGGTGCGCTTTATGGTCTGGCAGGCGTTCTGGAAGCTGCTAGAACAGGTGGAGCAACTAATAACTACGGTAACATGTATGAGCTTGATGCCATTGCAGCTTGTGTAGTTGGTGGTGTATCTACAACCGGGGGTATCGGTACTGTGCCGGGTGTTCTAGTGGGGGTTATCATCTTTACTCTCATTAACTACGGTCTGACCTTTATCGGTATTAGCCCGTACTATCAGTTGATTATCAAAGGTTTGATTATTATAGCCGCTGTCGCATTTGATATGCGGAAGTACTCTTCGAAGAAGTAGCAGCGTGGTTGCGTGGTGATTAAGTGCTAACTCCGGGGAATATTGGGCTTACGATCGCTGTTGTTCTCAGATTCCTTGATTGATACCGCGTTAGCGGTTGGAATCTGAGAACAAAGGCGACCACTTCGTTTCTACAGCTCCAAAATTCCCCTCCGTTATCCTTATCACCTCGCTGGGGTAGGGCAGAAGAAGCGTTTGCTAGTTATCGCAAACGCTTTTTGGCATGCCTGTTTCGATGGCTTCGCTTCGAAAAAGTAGCAGGTAAAAACAAACAACTAACACTGTCACAAATAAAATTGCGACAACCAAAACTGCTATAACTAAAACTGGCGCAACAACACTGCTGCAACTAACACCGTCACAACCAACATTGCTACATCCAATACCGCTACAACAACACTGCTGCAACAACACTTCTGCAACTAACACCGTCACAACCAACATCACTATACCCAATACCGCTACAACAACATCGTGCCAACACCTTCGTGCGAACACCTTCGCCTACTGCCGCCAGTAATCCTATAGCGACTTAGCCACGTCTAAGACCAACTTATATTACATGCAGAAACTTCACTTGTTTTTGTTTGAAATGTGGCAAATGAACGGTAAAAATCCCGTAGAATCGACGAAAATGAGCTAAAAGTGGTAAAAGAACGGTAATAATCCCGCAGAATCGGCTGAAATGAGCTACAAGTTGCAAAAGAACGGTAAAAATCCCGTAGAATCGGCTGAAATGAGCTAGAAGTGGTAAAAGAACGGTATTAATCCCGTAGAATCGGCTGAAATGAGCTACAGGTGGCAAATGAACGGTAAAAATCCCTTAGAATCGACGAAAATGAGCTATATGAAGCGGATGCATGAAGAAACAAGGGCATAAATACCCCAGAAATAGCGGAAAAGAGCCCTAGTGGAAGAATAAGGGGTATAAATGCCCCAGAAATAGCGGAAAAGAGCCAAAGTGGAAGAATAAAGGGTATAAATGCCCCAGAAATAGCGTGAAAGTGCCATAGTGGAAGAATTAGGGGTATAAATGCCCCAGAAATACCGAAACGAGCTACTGTGGAAGAACAGGAGGTGTAACTGCCTTGAATCGATAGAAACGAGCTACATAGTGAGATAGTATTGACGAAACACGCTGATAGCAGCGGAGAGAACAGAATGATTGCGTACAAGCAGTAGCGTTCGCCTTTGTTTCCGAATTTCATCCGAAACTGAGGTGCAAATCAAGAAATTTGGAGACAGCAGCGATGGGAGTAACATTCCGTTCGTGGAGCGACTGCTCAGCACATACCGCATCATCACATCAATCGCACTTCCGTGCTCACTCAACACATCTCGCACAAAATCAAACCCACCCACATACTTACTCTGCACATCCTACGTTACTCCTCGCTCCAGGCGTGCTCTATCCAAGTCCCTCCGCCCGTTAGTCCGCTCACGCAAGCCCCGCCTCACCACTTGCACAGCTTTCAGTCTCGCCGTCACGTTCTCCCTCACGCAACACCTATTACACACCCTAACCCTTCTCCCACACCTCAAAGATCAAAATCACATAAACCAACATTCTCCCATATTCTATAGGCAAATGCCTTTGTTAAAGGGGAGCGACTCGATGTTAAGGATTAGATTGAATGAGCTGGGGAAAGGGAATGACAATGGTCCATTGCAAGCGGATGTATGGAGATGGGACGGCATTGGCTGGAACGAATATATTACGCAGCAAGAAGAAGATTTCATACGCACAGAAGAGGAGCTGTTCGTTACGATCCCGGCAGAGGCGGGATTATATCGTGTAGACTACTCTAATAAGCCTTATGAGACGCCGTATGTATTACCGGAGTGGGTTGATGACGAATTAAGGAATACTGGGCTACATCCGGCGCCCTTTAATCTTAAAGAGGGTATGCTCTGGGGATATATTAACGACGAAGGTCGTGCTCAGATTGAACCTAGATACGAATATGCTGAGGATTTTCAGAAGAACGGGCTAGCAATTGTACAACGAAAAAACAGTAGCGGACTGATCGACAGCTCTGGAAGGGAGCGGGTGAAGCCCATTTACTCGTTTATTGCCCCTTTTTCGGAAGGACGCGCAGTAGTATCAGATGCGAAAGGGTACACATTTATCGATGAAAAAGGTAAAGAGGTGACTCCAGCCCGTTATGATTATCTAAACTCATTGCATGAGGGACTTGCATTATTTTCGAAACAAAATACAACGGGTGGTCAATCACTATATGGGTATGTAGATGCGCAAGGCAAAGAGGTTTTGCCTGCAATTTATGTGGACGCCAATGATTTCATGAATGGTGTGGCTTTAGTCAAGATTAAAGAGGGGGAGTACGCACTCATTGATCCTGAAGGAAAGATTCTCTATACGTACAATCATCCATTCGTAGGGAGTCCGGGTGATGGGCTGCTCTCCTATCAAGAGACTGAGAACGGTAAGTACGGCTATTTAAACACGGATGGAACAGTAGCTATTCAGCCACAATTCACTTCTGCCTTACCTTTCTCGGAGGGGCGTGCAGTAGTGAATACCGCTGAGAACTATGGCAACGCCTACGGGCTGATTGATAAACAAGGAAAAATGATTATCCCCGCGAAATATTATGAAGTCCTGCAGCTTGGTGAAGGCAGAGCAGCTATAGGAACACCAATATTCCCTAGTCAACCTTATCGAGGCTCACGGTATATTATCGCTGATGCAGAGACAGGAGCAATTCTGAGCAATCATACCCTGCTTGGTGTGAATAATTATCAGGACGGACTGGCATCTGTATATGATGCTAAGGAGACTTTTTTTATAGATCGAACTGGAAAAAGAGCAGCTCAGCCTCCAGTTATTCAAGGGACGGGAACACTTACCCTCAGTGGACGCTTAATTAGAGCAGATATAGATCAACGTACAGCATATTATGATCGTCAAGGGAAGCAGATTTGGAGGCAAAATGGAGTCATCCCACTGAGACCTCCATATTCCGTAGTCGAGAAGAAGTACAAACCGAACAGGGATTATCTGGTTTACTATCCGGTTGTTGAAGGAATTGCAAGCGCGGAAGTTTCTAGAGAGGTTAATGATAAATTACGGAAGCTTTCGCTAGTCGAAGACCCAGGTAGTAATGGAGCAACACAGGATTTCAGTTATAATGGTGATTTTTCAGTGTCCTTTTTCCGCAAAAACCTTCTAGTGCTGGAGTTAACGGGTTACCGTTATCCTTTTGGAGCAGCCCACGGCATGCCTACCAAAATCTTTACACATACTAACGTACGTAACGGAAGGTTCTATAAGCTAGGTGATTTGTTCAAGCCAGGAAGTAGATACGTGGAGAAGCTCAGTAAAATCGTAGGTAAGCAGATTGAAAACGATCCTGAGTACTCCTATGTTTTTCCGGATACGTATAAAGGAATTACCTCAGATCAGCCTTTCTTTGTAGATAATGAAGCGTTATATCTTTATTTCGCACCTTATGAGATTGCTCCTTATTCTGCGGGTTTTCCTACTTTCCGTATTCCTTATGCAGAAATTATGGGACTTATCTCTACTGAGGGAGAATTTTGGCAGTCGTTTCACTAGTTACTTTTTATCTATTAGCACATAGAAGTTGCTATTCTCTCGAGAATGGCGACTTTTTTTGCTTTTTAACGCCAATATCGAATGCAATTCATGCTCAGGAAACTTACAATCAAGACTAGTAAATGTTAAAAATTAGAAGAGCACAGCTGATAGATTTATGCTACAATGACTGAGGAACAAATTACAACTTTGTAACATTTGTAGCTGGTCACTCTAAGCAGAAACATATATTACACACAAGAAAGAGGAGATGGCAGAATGAAGAACAAGAGATTAAGAGCAATTATTGGTGGTAGTGTAGCAGCTGTTATGGCACTTAGTATTTCTCTTCCACTCGAAGCGAATGCGGCCTCAACTGAGGTAACAGTAATTAAATCAGGTACTAGCTATGAGCAAGTTTTACAATATTTAAAACAAGCTAACCTACAGGGATTCCCTATTTTTAATAGCACAATCGTGGTGTCCAAGCCTCAAACAGGAACGGTTCCAAACAAAGATACATCTACCGGAACTCCGGTTACTAAGCCTTCGGATACAACTACTGTAACCAAGCCTGTAACTAAGCCTTCGGATACGACTACTGTAACTAAACCTGTAACTAAACCTGTAACTAAACCTGTAACTAAACCTACAGAAACTACACCTACTACAGGTGCTGCGAGCAATAAAGGAACTTATGTTCAACAGATCGTAACGCTGGTAAATAAAGAGCGTGCAGCAGCTGGTTTGAAGCCTGTTTCTGGGTTGGACAGCCTTCATAAAGTAGCAGCTACAAAAGCTACGGATATGCGTACTAATAACTATTTTTCACATACTTCACCTACGTATGGTTCACCATTCGATATGATGAAATCCTTTGGGATCACTTATAACGCTGCAGGCGAGAACATCGCCATGGGTCAAAAAACACCAGAAGAAGTAATGAAAGCATGGATGAATAGTCCTGGTCACAAGGCTAATATTTTGAATGCTAACTTCAATTATATCGGTGTAGGGTATGACAATAACTATTGGGTTCAAGAATTTATTGGTAAATAATTGAAAAAAGTTGCTGGAATCAAACGTTCTCCGATGAAAATCGGGGAACGTTTTTTTGTACCCAAACTTTAATCGCTAAATTTTTTTGAGAATTTTCGTATTCAGATTCGGGTTAAATAAGCGGATTAGCTGGATTTATTTCTATTTTAGACATTTGCAAAACCGGTATGGAAGATTTATGTTTATGTACATAGTTAAGATCTTTGTAAAATGTGGAACAATACATAATAGAACGGCACACGGAGGGATGGCTTTGAATGATTCAAAGTGGACATGGCGCACGGTCAGCCTGATTTCCATAGTAACAACAATAATTCTAATTGTAGGTTTAGTTTATGCGGTCAGAGACATCATCTATCCGGTTGGAGAAGCGTCAGGGACCAACTTACCTCAGCAAACAGCCGCTCCAGTGACGGAGACGGTTAAGAAGCTCAAAGTTGTTGCTCTCGGAGATTCGCTAGCCAAGGGAACTGGTGATAACACCGGAGAAGGATTTGTTAAGCGTACGGTTAGTGGTTTATCCGCTAAAGGTGTCGAAGTTGATTTACTGGGTAACATGGGAATTAATGGTTTAACAACTGCAGGACTGCAAAGCAAGCTGGATGAAGATGGTATAGATTACGCGCTGCATATGGCGAATGTCATTCTGCTCTCGATCGGAGGGAATGATTTATTCAAGGACTCCAATATTTTGCAGAATAGTGGCGCACTTCAAAGTGAATCCACGACTGATCAAGAGCTGACTCCAGAGTCTTTGCTAGCAGCCCTTCCGGAAGCAGTGGAAAGATTAGGTAAGATTCTGGAGAAAATCACGGAAATCAATCCAAACGCTCAAATTTATTATATGGGGTTATACAATCCCTTTGGTGATATACCAGATCTACTTGTACCAGGTAATCAGGCGGTTGCGAAGTGGAATAATGCGGCAATGGATATTATTAATAAGCACAGCAATATGACATTGGTTCCAACCTTCGACTTGTTTAACAAGCATTTGGACAAATACTTATCAACGGATCATTTTCATCCGAATGGGGATGGCTATCAACGAATTGGAGAGCGATTCATTCAGGCTATACACTAGAACAGAAGTGAGAGCCAGCTTTCTAAGAATGATGATTTGTATTAGATAAAATATCCTTTGAGCAAGTACTAGCCAAGGAAATGACAGTAACAAGGAGCTAAGGAGAATATGACAAAAGCGAACAGTGGAGAATCCAGCCCGGTCGTCTTGTCTGTAGACGGGGTACGGAAAAAAATAGGGCGAAAGTGGATTATAGATGATGTTACGTTTGATGTGAGAGAAGGAGAAATTTTTGGCTTCCTCGGACCCAATGGAGCTGGGAAGACAACTACGATTCGAATGCTTGTTGATTTGATTCGTCCAAGCGAGGGCAAAATCACGGTATGTGGTTACAATGTGAACCGAAATCCGGAAAAAGCGTTGCAATTTGTTGGCTCTATCGTTGAGAATCCTGAGGTATATACCTATTTGACGGGATGGGAGAATTTACAGCATTTTGCCCGAATGCAGCCAGGTATAGATAATGCACGCATTAGTGAAGTTGTAGATATCGTTCGGTTGGATCAACGAATCCATGATAAGGTAAGTACATATTCGCTTGGGATGAGACAACGACTTGGTATAGCGCAGGCTCTTCTGGGACGTCCGCGTCTGCTTATTCTGGACGAGCCTACAAATGGCTTAGATCCAAAGGGGATTAAGGAGCTGCGAGAATTTATACGTAAGCTAGCAGATGAGGGCTTGGCCGTATTTGTATCGAGTCATTTACTTAGTGAAATCCAGCTTCTCTGCGACCGTGTTGCGATTATTAGTAAAGGGCGAGTACTTGCAGTGGGTGCGGTAGATGAGCTGATCGCTCGAAATTCTCCGTATGTACTTTGGGAGCTGGAGCCTTTTGCTGAAGCTAGGGGATTACTGGCTGATCGCCCAGATATTCAGATTCAGAATCTGGAAGACGTTACCTTGGATGATTCAATAATTGCAGGTATGGGCCCAAATTCTTTAATCACAATTATGGATCAGGATTTGATCCCCGAGATTGTGGCTGTTATGGTAACTGCTGAAATCGAAGTTAGGGCTGTGCATAAAATCAATCCGACACTGGAACAGCTATTCTTGAAACTAACGGAGGGTGAGAACGTTGAATAATATGCTTCCGCTAATCCGTAATGAATGTTTAAAAATCATAAAAAAGAAACGGTTTTATGTTATACTGCTGATTCTGATTGTACTGGTGCCTATGTTCACCTACGCTCAAATGCGCTCAGCTGAGCGTAGCCGAGATAAATTCAACTCCGATTGGCGCCTGGAGATCCAGCAGCAGATCATTGATAATCAAAATTCTTTGGGTAGCGACCGAATTCCAGAGGAATGGAAGACTTATCGGCGAATATTTGTACAGCAGCTTCAATATTACCTTCACCATGATGTGAATCCGAACGAGCCAAGCGGCGTTACCTTTACCCGTGAGTTTTTGGATAATTCCGTTACTTTATTTATTCCGCTGCTCATTATGGCGGTAGCCTCAGATTTAGTTTCTGCGGAGCGAACTACAGGGACGATCAAAATGCTGCTGACAAGGCCAGTTAAGCGTTGGAAAGTTTTGTTTAGCAAATTGGCGGCACTGCTTATGTTTGTCTCGCTTATTGTACTCTCCACATTTGTGATCAGCTACCTTATCTCTGGTCTTGCTTTTGGATATAAGGGCTTTAATATCCCTGTCTTTACAGGCTTTAAGATCAGTGGGGACTCGGTGGATATGTCTACTGTACATGCAGTACCACAGTGGAAATATATGCTTATGCAAGGTGGATTGGTCTGGTTCGTAAGCGTCGTAGTTGCCCTGCTTGCTTTTATGATCTCTGTACTTGTAAGGAGCACTGCTGCTAGTATAGTGGTCATGATGGCAGCGCTGATCGCCGGGAATATTCTGACCAATATGGCTTCAGCCTGGACAACAGCGAAATATTTATTTATGGTAAATCTTGGACTGACTGGCTATTTGTCAGGAACTCCCGCACCCATAGAGGGGATGTCCTTGTCATTTTCCATGGCTGTACTGGCTGTATGGGGGGCTGCTTCGGTGATCATTTCATTCGCCGTCTTTACGAAAAGGGATATTTTGAATTAGAATGTACAAAGTGACGAAAACGTTTGTTTGCATTTCTAGAGATATAAGAAAGTATAAGTTTTCACTTATACTGTATGTCTTATATTTCTCGCTTAAAGGCTTACCGTCTTTATAAGGACGCCGAAGGCGTTAATGCTTGAGTATAGAGAAAAGAAGGAGGAGCATGAATGCTCGAACAGATCGATATGTTTGCTGAAGTTTCTAATAACGGCGAGAATAGCCGTACTGGATACGATGCTGACGACATTCAAGTGCTCGAAGGTCTGGTTGCAGTACGCAAACGACCTGGCATGTATATCGGCAGTACAAGTTCTTCGGGACTACATCATCTAGTATGGGAAATTGTAGATAATGCTGTGGATGAGCATTTAGCCAAGTATTGTACGAAGATTGACTTACTACTTCGCAAAGATGGCTCAGTAACGGTGACGGACAACGGTCGTGGGATTCCAACTGGAATGCATAAGACAGGAGTGCCAACGCCGCAAGTTGTATTTACAATTTTGCATGCAGGCGGTAAATTCGGTGGATCTGGTTACAAGAAATCAGGCGGTTTGCATGGCGTAGGGGCTTCAGTAACGAATGCTTTGTCTGAATGGCTTGAAGTAGAGATTTATCGTGAAGGCAAAATCCATCGTCAACGTTTTGAATATTGGGTGGACAAGAAGGGGAAAGAGCATGTTGGCGAACCAGTAACGGGCCTTGAAATTCTGGGCAACACCAACAAAACCGGTTCGAAAATTACTTTTAAACCGGATATTCGCGTCTTTCCAAATGGAATTGCCCTGAATTATGATACGCTGGCAGAGCGAGTACAGGAGATTGCTTTTCTGAATTCCGGTCTGCGTATTACGCTGCATGATGAGCGGAGCAATCGTCAGGACGAGTTCTTTTACGAGGGTGGAGCAAGCCAATTCGTACAGTTCCTGAATGAGGGCAAGGATGTTCTACATGATGTTATTCACTTCAGCGCTGAAAAGGACGATATCGAAGTGGAAGTAGCCCTTCAGTACAATGGAGGCTATACAGAAACCTTGGCTTCCTTCGTTAACTCCATTCCTACTCGTAGCGGCGGTACTCATGAGACAGGCTTTAAGACCGCGTATACTCGTGTGTTGAATGATTATGCACGACGTACACAGCTGCTTAAAGAAAAGGATAAGAATTTAGAAGGAAATGATTTGCGCGAAGGTATGATGGCTGTCATTAGTGTCAAAATGTCCGAGGTTGAATTTGTTGGACAGACGAAGGATCAGCTTGGTAGTGCTTCTGCTCGTAGTGCAGTAGACTATATCGTATCTGAGAATATGGCTCGTTTCCTGGAAGAAAACCCACAGGTAGCACAGAGCCTTTTGAAAAAATCAATTCAGGCCTCGAAGGCTCGGGAAGCGGCTCGCAAAGCCCGCGATGAGATCCGTACAGGTAAGAAACGTAGCGAGAGCTCGAATCTTGGCGGAAAATTATCACCTGCGCAGTCTAAGGACGTTACACGAACTGAGCTGTTTATCGTAGAAGGTGATTCAGCTGGTGGCTCAGCGAAGCAAGGCCGTGATTCAAAGATTCAGGCGATCTTGCCGCTAAAAGGGAAACCGATGAATCCGGAAAAAGCCAAGCTGCTGGATATCCTGAAGAACGATGAATATAAAGCGATCATTTCCACGATTGGTGCAGGAATTGGTCCGGATTTTACCGTCGAAGACAGCAATTATTCCAAAATTATCATTATGACCGATGCGGATACAGATGGAGCGCATATTCAGGTGCTGCTGCTGACATTTTTCTATCGTTATATGAAGCCGTTAATAGATGCCGGAAAGGTTTTTATTGCTCAGCCTCCGCTTTATAAGCTGACCCGCAAAACGGGCAAGCTGGAAACCGTAAGGTATGCATGGAGTGATGAAGAACTGCAAAATTACTTAAAGGAATTCGGCAAAAACTTCGAGCTTCAGCGTTATAAAGGATTGGGTGAGATGAACCCTGATCAGCTGTGGGAAACAACGATGAATCCAGAATCGCGTACACTGCTTCAGGTGCAGATTGAGGATGCTGCTAAGGCTGAGCGTCGTGTTTCTACACTGATGGGTGATAAAGTCGATCCACGTAAACGCTGGATTGTTGAGAATGTCGATTTCACTGAAATTGTAGAGTAGTTGCAGTTAGTAGTGCTGCAAGTGACGAATACTTCCACTGTTTTTAATTTTTTGGTGATAGGCAAACGGAGTGGCGGAATCGTTCTGGAGGAGCGTTAGCGTTCGCCTTTGTTTCCGGATTTTATCCGCTAACAGCGGTATAATCAAAAAATCTGGAAACAACAGCGACCGGAAGAATGATCCGCAAAGCGAAGTGAAAGAATATCACCAATCTTTAAGAAAGTGGACAGATTGAGGAACAGAAGGTGAGCAAAGTGAGTAGTTTATCAGAACAATTTTTGCCGGCTTTTCTGGAAGAGGTCGTCGGTGACCGCTTTGGTCGGTATTCCAAATATATTATTCAGGACCGGGCGATTCCCGATGTCCGCGATGGACTTAAGCCTGTACAACGCCGTATTCTTTATGCGATGTACGATTCTGGCAACACGCCTGACAAGCCGTACCGCAAGTCGGCCAAAACCGTCGGGGATGTAATGGGTAATTACCATCCACATGGTGACTCCTCGATTTACGACGGTATGGTTCGTATGGCACAGCCATGGAAGATGGGGCATGTTCTTGTTGACGGTCATGGCAACTGGGGCTCGATGGACGATGACCCAGCTGCGGCAATGCGTTATACAGAAGCACGCTTATCTCCGATTGCAATGGAGATGATGCGTGATATCGAGAAGCGGACGGTGCTGTTTAAGGACAACTTTGACAATACAGCCAAAGAGCCTGTGGTTGTTCCTTCCAGGTATCCGAATCTACTCGTAAACGGCACGAGTGGGATTTCCGCAGGCTTTGCCACTGAGATTCCGCCACATAACCTACGTGAGGTTATTGATGCTTGTATCGCAGTGATGCAGAAGCCGGATATTGAACTTGAAGATATCATGACCTTTATGAAAGGTCCGGATTTCCCTACAGGCGGCACTATTATGGGCGGAGACGGCATCATGGATGCTTACCGCACTGGTAAAGGCCGTATTTATTTACGCTCCAAGACTGAGATTGAAAATATGCGTGGAGGCAAGCAACAAATCGTGATTACGGAAGTTCCATTCCAGATTGTAAAATCACGACTAGTTACCTCCATGGAGAATATTCGATTAGAGAAGAAAATCGATGGCATTGCTGAAGTTCGTGATGAGAGTGGACGAGAAGGACTTCGGATTGTAGTTGAACTCAAGAAAGAAGCGGATGCCCAAGGCGTTTTGGCGTATCTGCTCAAAAAAACCGATCTACAAATCACCTATAATTTCAATATGGTGGCGATTGTCAACAAGGCTCCGCAACAGCTTGGTCTTAAAGCCATCCTGGAGGCTTATATCGCGCATCAGCGTGAAGTAGTGACTCATCGCACCCAATTTGATCTGGAACGCGCAGAAGACCGTGCTCATGTCTTAGAGGGCTTGGTTAAGGCACTGAATATTCTGGATGAGGTCATCGCTGCCATCAAAGCATCGAAGAACCGTCAGGATGCTCAGAACAATCTCGTGTGGATGTTCGGGTTCAGTGAACGTCAAGCGGATTCTATTCTTACCTTACAATTGTATCGTCTGACGAATTTGGAGATTACTTCACTCCAAAAAGAATTGGATGAAATGATGGCAAAGATTACACATCTGCGTGGCATTTTGGAAAGTGACAAGAAGCTCGTAGCTGTAATCCGTAAGGAATTGCTGGAGATCCGCGACAAATACGGGATCGATCGCCGTTCGCTGATCCAAGGCGAAGTTGAGGAGCTTAAGGTTAGCCTTGAAGCGCTGGTCAACGCAGAGGATGTGCTAGTAGCACTCTCCGCAGACGGTTATATTAAGCGTACAAGTATGCTTTCCTTTACCCGCTCTGGTGGGGAACGTCATACATCAGGCGTTAAAGAAGGCGATCATATCGTTAAGCTGCTCGATGTGAATACCCGTGACAGTCTGCTGGTATTTACGCGCAAGGGGCAGTACTTCTTACTTCCTGTTCACCAGATTCCAGAGTTTAAATGGAAAGAACCTGGTACTGCGATTGTTAACGTTATCGGATTGTCTAAAGGGGATGGAATCATTAGCGTGATTCCGGTCAATAATCTTGATGATCCACAGCAAAGCCTCGTGTTTATCACCCGCAGAGGTCAGGTTAAGCGTACAGAGCTCAAGGAATACTCTACAAGCCGCTCTGGAGCCGTAGCAGCCTGTAAGGTAGCAGACGGTGATGAGATCATTACAGTGGCTACTAGTACGAATGACAAGGACATTGTACTCGTGACTCGTGAAGGAATGAGTATAAGATTCCATGAGAATGAAGTTAATCCTATGGGCCGTGTTGCATCCGGTGTAAGAGGCATTCAGCTTCGTGAGGGCGATGAGGTGATTTCTTGCTTCTGGGTCAGTGAAGATGAAGGTGAGATCCTTTCTATCTCCGATATCGGATATGCGAAACGTTCATTACTAGTGGATTATCCATCTCAAAGCCGCGGTGGCAAAGGGATGCCAACCTTTGAATTTAAGGAAGGTAAGCGAGTACGACCAAATGGTAGTAAATTAGCAGGGGCTTTCTATTGCAGAGAACCGCTGGAACTTAATGCAATTACACGAGAGAATGCACATCACACGTTCTCTTCTGAATCTGCACCACTCGGAGAGCGTCGTTCTACAGGCAAACAGATTGTTCCTGTGGAGAAAAAGGATGAGATTGTTAATCTTTTCCCGGCAGTTAAGTAAAACGAATTAGTAATAAACAGATTTGTTAAAATAACTTATCAAGGTGCTTAGTCAATTCTTCTTGAGAACTGACTAAGTGCCTTTTTTTAATTTTCCCGCTTATCAGTTTAGAAGATTTATTTTTCTTCTTTTGCAGGAAATGGAATTTGTTTCGCGAAAATGTAGTTATACCGGATAGAACCGCAAGGAAAGGAAGGAATCAGTGTGCACGCTTCTGAATTCAGTAAAATTTGGCATAAAATTTTAAAAGATTACAAACTACATATGGACAGTAATCTTGCCCCATCGCTAACGGATGCCCAACTCACAGTACTTGAACTGCTTCAGGAACGTGATGCCATGAAGCCTTCTGATCTGGCTCCACATCTGGCGACCAGTCCTGCAGCGGTTACTATGTTACTTGATCGGATGGAGAAAAATGGGCTTATCATTCGGGAGAGAGATGCTGCGGATCGCCGTATTGTATGGGTGAGTATAACGGAAATTGGAACGAAGGAGACTGTACGTGGTTTGAAGATCCGCAGTGATTTTTTTGCAGAAGCACTTGATCCGATATCCTCTCATAATCAACAGCTACTACTCTATTTAATGGGCAAAATGGTTGTTACAACTACACCGGAAGGTTCTACACCATGAATATATACAACAACACTTTATTTCAAAAAAAAGAAGGCCATCCATTAACGGATAGCCTTCTTTTGTAATTCCTTGGACCATAAATCCCAAGGATGGGTTTGCGGAGGCAGGGAAATAAGTTCTACTTCTTCTTTAGTAACAGGGTGGGGAAAACCTACAAGTGCAGACCACAGTGCAATTTGCTGTCCAGGTCTGTTCACCGAAGCTCCATACTTCTGATCACCGTATAAGGGGCAGCCGATGGAGCTAAGCTGCACTCGAATTTGATGTGAACGACCGGTAAGTAAATCGATCTTGAGCAGGCTGTAACCCTCAGCGCTGCCAAGTACTGTGTAATCCAGAATGGCTTCCTTACCGCCGGGTGTTCCTTTCCGGACTACAGTGACGGTATTGCTCTTGGCGTCTTTAAGCAGCGTATCGGTAAGACGGCCATGAGATGCTGGTGGTTTTCCGTGCACGACCGTTAAGTACACCTTATGAAAGCTGTGAGTTCTGACACACTCGGATAGTCTTGAGGCTGCTTTTGATGTCTTGGCAAAGATCATTGCACCCCCAACCGGACGATCCAGGCGGTGGACTAGCCCCATATAGACGTTGCCAGGCTTGTTAAAGCGTTCCTTCACATCTTCTTTGAGCAGGTTGAGCAGATCAGGATCTCCAGTAGCATCCTCCTGAACAGGAATATTCACGGGCTTCACTATGCCTAGAAGATGATTATCTTCGTATAACACTTCAAAGCGCTTCGACATTCCGTCCAGCGGCTCGTTGCTGCCAGATAAATGCTGTGTCATGGTTTACGCCTCCCAGCGTCCCAGAATACCGCATGGCAGGTTCATGCCGGAGGAAGTGATCGGAAGACCGATTTCACCGGAGGTGAGCTTCCCGCCATAACGTTTACCCATGGTCATCGACAACATATTACGTAGGACAGTTGGAGAAATCCCAGTGGTGTATGAATTGATTAGCATAAACAAAGGTTTGTCGCTCATTATTTGCATACAGCTCTCAAGGAAAGGATATAAGCTGGATTCCAGCTTCCACATTTCTCCGCCAGGTCCTCTTCCATAGGAAGGCGGGTCCATTATAATCGCATCATACTTACTACCACGACGTTGTTCACGTTGTACGAATTTGAATACGTCATCCGTGATGTAGCGAACTGGACGCTCGCCCAGACCGGACAGCTGGACATTTTCTTTTGCCCATTGCACCATTCCTTTGGCTGCATCCACGTGAACAACAGAAGCGCCGGCACTTGCGGCGGCTACAGTAGCTCCACCAGTGTAAGCAAATAGATTCAGTACTGAGATCGGACGGTTAGCAGCCGCAATCTTGTCCATCATCCAGCTCCAGTTGGCCGCTTGTTCAGGAAATAACCCTGTATGCTTAAAATTTGTAGGACGCAAATGGAATTTTAATTTTCCATAACTAATTTTCCAATCATCCGGAATTGTTTTCTTCATTTCCCATTGTCCACCACCCGCTGAGGAACGGTGATAATGACCGTGTACATCACGCCATTTCGCTGTCTCATTGGAGAGTGGCCAAATAATTTGTGGATCCGGACGGCGCAGGATAATGTCACCCCAACGTTCAAGCTTCTCTCCACCGCCAGTGTCAATTACTTCATAGTCTTTCCAGTCGCTAGCTATATACATTTTTTAATCCATCCTTCAAAAATTCATTTAGCCTTTATTGTACATCATTTCACCATATAGCTACAAACAAAATACGCACAAGCCCAACACTCTACTTATTTTATCCAATGAAGATTATGTGTATAATATTTCCATGCTCACAGCTATTATTCTGGCAGATCAAGCAATGATTGTGTATGATCAGATATCAGAGTCTTTACAATATTTATGATCGGAGAATAGCAGCTTATGTTCAATCTCGCGCCTCTATATTTCCCGATAACTGCAAATCCAGCACAAACTAGTGAATTTCTACCCAGTCAAGCTTTGCAGCCATATATTCGCTGTTTCTGGGGCTCTGTCACACCGCGTATTCCTACAGAGGCATCCGTTCACGTAGTGGACAAGGCATCTGGTTACGAACCTCGAATGGAAACAATTATTCCAGATACATGCATGGACATTATTTGGAATCTGAATGAGTCGACAGGCTTAACAACTACCGTTTTTTCCGGCATCAATGATGCTCCTTTTGAAGTCCCTTCAGACAGAGGGGAAGGTATGATCTCAACCTTTGGTATCCGATTTCATTTCTGGGCCGTTCATTTTTTTGCAGATGACCATCTCCGGGATGTCCTGAATGCATTTGTAGATGTGGACCAATACTTTTGTACTTTTAAAAAAGAGCTAGGACTTCTGCTGGAACAAGCAAATTCTATGAATGAAAGGATAGCGGCTGCTGAGGCTTATCTTTTTCAGCGTCTTGAGCATGGTGGACGGACTAATGATCGGATGATGAATGCAATTTATACCCTAATTAAACAAAAGGGTGTGGTAACAGCTGAGGATTTGGAAACCAGCTCTAATCTAAGCCGACGCCAACTTGAAAGACTTTTTCAAGAATACATAGGTGTATCACCTAAAAAAACAGCTGACCTTGTACGATTTCAAAATGTATGGCGGGAAATGTATCAACTGCCTGTGCAGACGAAGAATATGCAGGATCTTATTTTTACGTATGGATTCAGCCACCAGCCTCATTTTATAAACAGTTTCAAGAAATATGCAGGAAGAACACCACTTGAGGCTTTAGTCTATGCGGGCAGATAAATGTCGCAATTTTGCAATACAAAGGGTGCTAGCCTTGTTAAACTCAAGTAAGAAATGGGCACTATGATGATGAGAATGAAAGGGGACAAATTATGATTTCGTCTTTTGAAGGTACTAACATCTACACTAAGGATACTGCTGCGTTGGCTGCATTTTATTCGGAGGTGCTAGGGATTCCAATTCCGTTCGAAGGCTACGGCAATTTTGATGGCGCAAAGATTGGATTCGACAAGAAGCAGCCTGGAATCATCATTTGGGATGAGACGAAATGGGAAAAGCTCACGACTGGCTTTGTTAATTTAGTATTCAGCTGTGATAATCTCGATGAGACGTACGAGCAGTTAAAGGCTAAGGGACTGGATTGTCAGCCACCGGTTACGATGGCGTATGGCGGGAAAGAAATGAATTTCCGCGATCCAGATGGTAATCACATTACCTTGCTCGAAGGAGCATACTAAATAATTTTGAACAAAAAAGGGATTGAACGCAAACATCAACCGTGTGAATAAACGGGAGTTTGCGTTTTTTTTATTTTATTCATTTGACAATGATAATCATTATCAAATAAGATGAGGGTGAAGCACACATCATTTAAATTTTATGTTTAGTAATGGGAGGAACAGAAAGATGACTAAAGTGCTAGTGGCATACGCCAGTCTAACTGGAAACACTGAGGAAATGGCTGAATTGATTGTAGAGGGAATACGCCAAGCAGGCGGTGAAGCCGTTTTGAAATCGGTCACTGAATGTAACGCGGTTGAGATAAATTCATATGAAGGCGTTCTGTTAGGAGCATACACTTGGGGAGATGGTGAGCTACCTGATGAAGCTCTTGATTTCTATGAGGAGATGGATGAGCTTGATTTGACCGCTATGAAATCAGCAGTTTTTGGCAGTGGAGACACAGGTTACGCGATTTATTGTGGAGCCGTGGACTTATTCGTGGAGAAGTTAAAGGAACGTGGAGCTGTGATATTACAGGATAGTCTTAAGATTGAATATGGCCCGAACGCTGCTGAAAAAGAAGCTTGCCGTCAATTCGGTCGTCAATTTATCGAAGCTTGTATGGTGGCATCATAGGATGGGCGGGCCAGCGGGAAGTTGGATGAAGAAACAAGTGAATTTACATACGCCTCCATATAAACGACTGCATGATTATCGAGTGGAGCACATTATGCTTGGAGGGGCCGAGAATTTATCAAGCGGAGCTCCAGCGACCGGGCTCCCACGCTGGCGCCAGCAGGTTCAATATGCTGTAGGGCATACACTTAACGACTTTTATAGTTTGCTGCCTGAAGTTCGAAGGGAGACACCGATACAATTTCTGTTAGAGCGTCGTTGGCCACCTAGGGGGGATGCTTTTCCTTCATTACTGCAATATTGGGATATCAAGACGAGTATAGCGGATGAACTAATGCGTATCGTTTCGACCAATCATTTACTGGAAATTCCGGTAATGCTATACGAGCAGTGGTATGTGTCAGTCCCGGAGCTGAGCTTGGAGCTTTCGATGATTACTCAATTAGCTTGGAATTCTACTCAGAATGGTCGAAGCCTGAACATTCAGAAATTTATGGTGAATGGCAATGAGGATACTATTGCGGGCTTTTTGCATATGACAAACGTCTTTTGTTATGCGGCTTACGGTGAACCTGCGGAGACCGTGGAAATCTACTCCTTGCTAGACGGTCGTAAATACACTTACAAGGGAAATGCAGTCCCGTATAAGGAGTCTTTGGATTATGTTCGATTGTTATCTGTATTTCTGGAGCAGGAAGTGCACGCTGATGGCTCATTAAACTGTAGCGACCGTAGAAATGATAGAGGCGAAGCTAATGTTGGAGGCTTTGGGCTCATGTGATTACTCCTAATAATAAAATAAGGCCTCCTGCTCTACAGGCGAGAATGCCCATTAGACAGGAGGCTTTAATTCTATGGATTAGCCGATATAACGGTAATAATCCTGTTTATTCTGAATGATAAAGCCACAGCTTTCATATAGCTTAAGCGCATTGGGATTATCTAGAGCGACCTCGAGATTAATTCCATTATAGTTTTTACGTTCTCGTTCGATCGTTTGAAGAAGTGCACTTCGTCCAATGCCTAGCCCACGTAGCTTCTTGCTGACAGTAAATCCATAAATCCAGGTTTCATTATCTTCGGTCCACAGCCGCATTTTACCAACAGGTTGTCCGTCCATTTCGATCATAATATGTTCTTGCAGGCCTTCCTGTTTCTGCAGGTCATAGAGTTCGGCAGCATCTTCAGTCTTTATGTCAAAGCCTCCACAATCCAGCTCAACGAGAATTGGGGCTTCGTCTTCACGAGCAGGGCGTAAGATCACAGTCCCTGTGGCTGAGCTTGCTTCAGAAGAAGCAACCGAATTTCCGCCCCATTTCATTTGGTATTCCGCGTGATTAAACTCTAGTGGTAGCGTTTGAAGGAATGCTACACCAGATGATGAGGCAGCAGGAGCGTTTAGAAGTAGGGTATCAACATTGCCTCGTTTGATAATAGTTTGCGCTCGGTTCCACAGTGAGGTGAAGATGCCCCGTCGGCGGTAGCCTGGTCGAACCATCCCACAGACCTCCATATCGCTTCCAAATCCATAAAGTCCTAAGAAGCCGACGAGTAAATCATCTTCATAAGTCACGAGCCATTCCGTATCTCCTACGCTTGATGGCTGGCGAAGCATGTCCCAATTCAATTTCAGTGAAATTCCATCATATTGCTCACAGCGTTCTTGTAATTCTTCTATATTTCTCAAAGTATCAGTAGTAGTCAAACCCGTTTCCTCCTAAAGTGTATTTGAACTAAGTGTATTAGTTCGAATAGGTTAATAAAGCTTCACGGAAACGGGAACGGAGATCAGTCTCACTCGCCTGTGTTCCCGCTCAGCACGTCCTTATACTCCGGATGCTTCTCAAATTGATGAGCTGCATAGGAGCACACAGGAACAATTTTCAAATTTTCATTTCGAGCCTTATCTACAACAGCCCGTACAAGTTCTTCACCGGTACCTTGACCGCGCAGTTCCTCAGAGACACGAGTGTGGTCAATGACCAATTCCCCAGCATCTTTATCCAAACTGTATGTGATCTCGGCAAGGTCCTTACCGTCGTTCGCAACAAAAAAACGTCCTGTTCCAGTTTGAATTTGCATCTTATGGCTTCACTCCTAAAATGTTATTGCCTATATTTTACTACCACGATTTGCAAAAAGCGAGGAATGAAGCAGATTGATTGCTCGCCCTGGACGTTTGATGGCGTTCCATAGATGGATTTATCGGGGAAGTTAGGATTACTGGTGTGAATAATGCGCTCATGTTACTCAAGGCAGTTGCTTTGTAATGTTTGTTCTGCAAGTAGTCTGGCTTTGCGGAATGGGGATAGAATGCAGACGTGATCGAGTGACTTTTGGCGAGCCGAGAAGGTGGAAGGGGTTGGATTTCTGGACAAGCTAGTGTGCTGGATACGCAAGCCGGCCCAGACATTCCTGGCACTCTGACGCAGGAACATCCAGGACAGCCGGACTCATGGGAATCCTTGAGACCTCAGCGTGGCCAAAATTCCTGTTATCATAATCATCCACTGGAGCTTTCGGACTCAGATGACGCTAATTGCAAATTTTTAGCCGTTTGAGTAAAGTTTCGGACTCCATTGCAACTATTCCTTAGGAAAAAGCACAAATTAGGCGATTTCTATGCCAATAGCGCCTATGGAGTCCGATAGAACCCCAAATTGGGGGGAATACTGCTTATAAGGTCCACTGTGCCCGATAGCAACTTCGTGAGGGTATGTGTTCACCGATGGAGCCGAACTGTAATGTCCTGCTGCATATGAGTAGCAATTCCCTTTTAGACTCTCGCAATCTCAAAATCAAAGTGAGATGCAAATAAATTCTGCATTCAAACAGTAGTCAAGCAGCAGTCAATGAATTTTTATACACTCCCGTTTATAAAGTAGCTTGCGTATTCTCAGGATAATACAATAAGATTAAGAGAATATCTCACTACTGAAAAGAACCGCTAGCAGGAGGAATCATTGTGGAATACAAAGTTGAGGTTGAATTTGGATCGATTTATGAGTTGTTGAATAGCTTACATACTTATCTATGCAAAAAATCCTATAAGAAGATTGACCTAGGGGTAGTGTGGGTTACTGAAATTGAAAGCACCCTAAGTGAGGAACTATTATCCCGTCTGAAGGAAACTGAACTAAACAATGAATGGAAAATGTTGAATCTGCTCATTTACTGTTGTCCATTCAAGGATGATGTAGACAGTGTATTGAACTGGATTGAAGGGTTAACAGTTGGCGAGTTATATGAGACCTTATCAAAATATGTAAAGGTATTTCCAAGCCATATGGAGGATTACCGTAATCGCGTAGTATTTTTACTCTCCGAATGGAACCGCCAGTACTTTAGTCAATGCAATCCTGCGATTCTAAGCAAATTACAACAGCATACGGATTTGAAGAACATGGAGCTTAATGCACTGGAAACTGCTGATTTTGTGAACAAAACGACCAACGGATTCTATTTCATGCCTACTGATGGGCTTAAGAAGCTTGTATTAATTCCACAGTATCATTTTCAGCCTGCTAATATCATCTATTGCTATGGTGAATTAACAATCTGTCATTATGCGGCCTGGATTTCGATGGAGAACGAGGAAATTTCACCTTTTATGTATAGAGCCATTCGTAGTCTGGGTGAAAAAAGCCGCCTGAAAATTCTCCAAGCTCTTAGCGGTGGTCGCAAAACATTCACCGAAATTGTTAAGCATGCGGGAATCTCGAAGGGGATTGTTCACGATCATATTTTTAATCTTCGTTGTGCGGGTTTGCTTCATGCCTATATTGAAGGGGAGAATGTCACCGGATATAGTCTGCGTCTGGAAGGCATTCATCGGATGAATGAGCAGCTATTTGAGTATTTAAAATAATCATTTCACAAAAAAAAAACATCTAAAAGTCAGAATTCTCTTATGCAGAGAGGGTTTTGGCTTTTTTTAGTTGTCTTAATTTTCATTTGATTCTGTTTATAGAGAATTTTTTTAAAGTTCTCTCTTTACAGAACTCGAAAACCTTTCTATAATGAACATCAGAAGTTATTCATACTTAACAGGTAGGAATTATAGTTATTATTCTATTAGAGAGAAAAGGGAGATAGGTACATGAGAAAAAATGCGATTGTAATCACTTCATTACTGCTTACGGGTTCACTGTTACTTTCTGCTTGCGCTAACAACAGTAATAACGAATCCTCGTCTGGTAACAACGCGGCTGCAGGGTCCAATTCAACCAATGTGGAAGCAACAACTCCGGCAGAGACTGTTCCTGCGGGTGCGCTAAGCGAGCCTTTTACCGCAACCGATTTGTCCAAACTTCCAGCAGTTGCACAGAAACGTACAGACACCATTATCGTAGGGTTAACGGACCCAAGCGGAGCTTTTACTCCGTATTTTCAGCAAAGTGGTTATGATGGCAATGTATCCTCACTGCTATACGCTTCTCTCGTAACTGTAGACGATAAAGGCGTTCCAACACCGGAGCTTGCAGAGAGCTGGGATGTTTCGGATGATCAGCTTACATACACGTTCCACTTGAGAAAAGATCTGAAATTCAGCGACGGTTCACCATTGACAGCAGATGACGTGGCTTTTACTTGGACGATCCAATACGACAAATCGTATGACGGTAGCTCCCAGCTTCCATCACTAAATGTTAAAGGCGGCAAAGCCTATAAAGATGGTTCTGCTACAGCAATAGAAGGGATAAAAGTGATTGATCCACAGACGGTCTCAGTGACACTTGAGCAACCAAACGCAACAGCGCTGGTACAGCTCGGCTCGAATGTTCTGTCGAAAGCTTACTATGGCAAGGACTATAAATTTGGAGATCTTGAATACATCAAGAAGCTGCATGAGAAGCCACTTGGAGATGGACCTTACAAGCTGGAGAAATTTATTCCGGGGCAAGAAGTGCGTTTTGTAGCGAATGAGAATTATTTCAAAGGTAAACCAAAGACGGAGCATTTCATTTATAAAACTACGGAAGGCGATGTATGGCAGTTCGTAGAAACAGGTGAGGTAGACTACGCTTCTTTTAGTGCGACAGACGAGAATATCGAGAAGCTGAAAGCGCTCGGTTTTGTGAATATTATTCCTTACACTCCAAGTACCTATGGTTATTTGCAAGTCAATCTGAAGCATGAACAGCTCAAGGATAAGCTTGTACGTCAAGCCATTGTGTACGGTCTGGATCGTCAGAGTATTTATGTAGATGCAGCGCAAGGTGCAGGCTCAATTGCCAACATCCCGGCATCCCCTATCTCTTGGTCTTACACGGAGGAAGGCATTAATCCTTACAAATATGATCCGGAAAAAGCAAAACAATTGCTGGATGAAGCAGGCTGGACAGTAGGCGCGGGTGGTATCCGTGAAAAAGATGGCAAACCGCTTACCATTCACTACCTCGGCTCTAAGAGCAAAAATACAGATATTTTCATTGCTGTAGCTAAAGAGAATTTTGAAGCACTGGGTATCGATTTCCAGCCTGAGGTTTTTGCAGACTTTAACTCTTTGGTATCTAAGGTAGAAGGCGGGGACTACGATCTCGTATCCTTCTCCACTAGTATGTTGACTGATCCGGCTGACGGGTTCATGCAATTCTTCGATGGAGAAATCACGGATTATGACAATCCGAAATTCCTGGAACTGTACAATAAAGCCTTGGCTACTACTGATATTGAAGCACGCAAAGCGGTATACAAAGAGCTGTATCAGCTCTTCAATGATGAACTGCCTATTATTTTCACAAGTTACAAAAAGACTGTATACGCCTATAACGGACGTATTGAGAATCTATCGGTCAGCCCGTTCATCGGTCTTGCTGGCAGTCTTCCAACTTGGAGCCTGAAATAAATAAAACAGTGTCCCCTGCTCTGATGAGCAGGGGACAAATCATAAGGAGTCTGTCATGAGCGCTTATTTATCGAAAAGACTGTTGTACATGGTCATTATCTTATTTGCGGCATCATTATTGATCTTCTGCCTGTATGCATCAACCCCCGGCGATTTCATAACTGGAAATATCAAATTGACTGCAGAACGTAAAGCTGAGCTGCGTGAGATCTACGGCTTGAACAAGCCGATGCTTGAGCGGTATGGAATCTGGATGAAGAATGCGCTGCATGGCGATTTCGGGTATTCCTTAGCCCAACAAAAGCCTGTGCTGCAGCTTTTTAATGATTATATTTGGAATTCCTTTCTACTGGCTGCCGTTTCCACGTTTCTGACGTGGGTGATTGCAGTTATTATTGGTGTGATTTCAGCCTATAAGCAATATTCATGGTTCGATACTCTCGTGATGATCGCTATATTCGCAGCAATGTCACTGCCGTCATTTTTTATAGGCTTATTCTTGATCAAAATTCTGGCCGTCGATCTGAAGTGGCTGCCTCCGGGTGGAATAATCACTACGGGCAGTAATGCTACGGGTCTGGCGTATTTTAAGGAGATTGTAACGCATATGACCCTTCCGGTTGTTGTTATGACCCTCCTTGGATTGGGCTCACTCACCCGTTATTTCCGCAGTAATATGATCGATGTCTTAAAACAGGATTATATCCGCACCGCCCGTGCTAAAGGCCTAAGGGAGCGAAAGGTGCTCTTTACACATGCTCTACGAAATGCTTTATTGCCTGCGATTACTCTGGTTGGTTTCGAGCTTCCAGCACTATTTGGCGGATCACTTATTATAGAAAAAATATTCAATTGGCCTGGGATTGGCCAGCTGTATATGCAGTCCTTCGGACTTAGGGATTATCCTTTGCTGATGGGCTTTACGATGTTTATTGCCATACTTACCGTCATAGGAACGTTGCTTTCGGATGTTTTGTACCGGATTGCTGATCCTAGAGTTCGGCTATAGAGAGGAGGAAGCTGACGTGGCAGTTCAAAGTAATGTAGCGGGTATCTCGAAACCACAGACCACCAAAGGAAAATCCTCTTTATTCCGGCAATCCCTTCGGAGGTTGCTGAAGAACAAGCTGGCGGTATCCGGGTTTGTGGTAGTGATCTTTATGTTTGCGCTTTGTTTTCTTGGTCCTCTGTTCTCTCCCTATACGGATAACAAAATTAATATGGCACTGATGAACAAGGCCCCTAATATGAAGCATTGGCTTGGCACTGACGCGCTGGGCAGAGATATTTTGACCCGGGTGATGCAGGCAGGACGCATTTCACTAACCGTAGGACTGGCATCAATGGTTCTTTCGGTGTTCATCGGGGCCCTTTTGGGAGCCATAGCTGGGTATTACCGCGGAATCGCCGATCAAATCATAATGCGGATTGCGGATCTTCTATTGACGGTTCCGAGTTTGCCGCTGCTCTTTATTTTTGGAGCATTATTATCGGAGTGGAAGATTCCAACGGACTACCGGATGTATATCGTTATGCTTATGCTCAGCATTGTGAGCTGGCCAGGTATGGCGCGTATGGTACGGGGGCAAATGCTTAGTCTGCGAGAACGTGAGTTTATGCAAGCAGCTGTAGTATTAGGCCTTCGGGATCGCCGTAAATTATTTAACCATTTGCTGCCGAACATTATCCCGCTGCTGATCGTTATGGCAACGCTCAACATCGGTGGCGCTATTCTGAGTGAATCGGTTCTTAGCTTTTTTGGGCTAGGTGTTATGCCGCCAACGCCAACCTGGGGCAATATGATTGACGCAGCGAATAATATGATCGACTTCAAGGATCGGCCGTGGCTGTGGATTCCGCCTGGGCTATCCATCTTCGCGACAGTAATCGCGATCAATATTTTTGGTGACGGACTCCGGGACGTACTTGATCCTAAACAGAAGAGGTAGGTGACCCTCACATGAGTGATTTAATGAATATAGACGGTCTAAGTACATACTTCTTCACGGAAGAAGGAAAAGTGAAAGCCGTTGATGATGTAAGCTTCCGTGTCCGTGAAGGAGAGACGGTCTGTATCGTCGGAGAATCGGGCTGCGGCAAAAGTGTAACTGCAATGTCCATCATGGGTCTTGTTGAAGAGCCAGGGGGCAAGGTTGCCCATGGCAAAATTGATTTTCAGGGTGAAGATTTGTTGCAAATGGACAAAAACACACTGCGAGCCATCCGTGGCAACGAGATCGCGATGATCTTCCAGGAGCCCATGTCCTCCCTTAATCCTGTAATCAAGATCGGTGAACAAATTATGGAGCCGTTGATCGTGCATTTGAAGATGAATAAGAAGCAGGCGCGTATCCGGGCGATTGAACTAATAAAACAGGTAGGCATATCACGACCTGAGCAAATTGCTGATAGTTATCCACATGAATTAAGTGGAGGGATGCTGCAGCGGATAATGATCGCTATTGCTATCGCATGCAGTCCAAAGCTATTGATTGCAGATGAACCGACAACGGCGCTGGATGTAACGATTCAAGCACAAATTCTGGATATGCTTCGTGAAATTAAAGACAACTCCGGCATGTCTATTCTATTAATCACCCATGATCTGGGTGTAGTCGCGGAGATGGCTGATTACGTGATTGTTATGTACTCCGGAAAGATTGTGGAGGAGGGGGAGGTTGTTGAATTGTTCAACAATCCCAAACACCCTTATACGAAAGGGCTGCTCAAATCGAAGCCAGTTATCAATCAGCGGCAGGATGAGCTGTATTCCATACCAGGTCAAGTGCCAAATCCGCTAGAGCTGGTACCCTCTTGTTATTTTCATGACCGCTGTGAGCATTGCATGCCTGTATGTGTCAGCCAGCAGCCCCAGCTTAAAGAAGTGGCCAGCAGACAAAAGGTAGCTTGCTGGTTGTATGAGGAGGCGGTTGTTCATGCCTGAGGCATTGCTTGAGGTCAATCATCTGAAGAAATATTTCCCTGTTACCAAGGGATTGCTTAACCGCACGGTTGGGCATGTAAAAGCCGTTGATGATATTAGCATCACGCTTCAGCCAGGGGAGACGTTTGGGCTTGTAGGAGAATCCGGGAGCGGGAAGAGTACAGTCGGACGGACGATTTTACGGCTAACGGATAAAACGGCAGGCGAGATCAAATTCAAAGGGATAGACATTCATTCTTTGTCTCCCACTGAATTGCGAAATATCAGACCCCAAATGCAGCTAATCTTTCAAGACCCGTATAGCTCACTTAACCCTCGGGTCCGCATAGGAGATGCTATCGGAGAAGCTTTACTGGATCATGGGTTATGCTCAAAATCAGAGGTTCGTGATCGGGTGCTTGAGGCGCTTGAGGCATGTGGTTTATCCTCTTATCATATTGATCGCTTTCCGCATGAATTCTCAGGAGGACAGCGACAACGGATCGGAATCGCGCGTGCGCTTGTGCTGAATCCTGAGCTAATCATTGCAGACGAGCCAGTCTCGGCCTTGGATGTGTCCATCCAAGCACAGATTATTAATTTATTTAGTAAGCTGCAGCAGAGCCGTGGGCTCACCTATTTGTTTATCTCCCATGATTTGAGTGTGGTTGAGCATTTATGTTCAAGAATCGGTGTTATGTATCTGGGATCTATGATGGAGACGGCTTCTAGAGATGAATTATTTAAGAATCCGCTTCACCCGTATACCAAGGCATTGCTATCAGCTGTTCCAATACCTATTCCCAAGCTGAAAAGGGAAAGAATTGTCCTTAAGGGGGATATTCCAAGTCCGGTGAACCCACCTTCTGGCTGTAAATTCCATACCCGGTGTCCCTATGCTCAAGAGGTTTGCAGATCTGAAATCCCGGAATTCCGGGATGCTGGCAATAACCACTTTGTAGCTTGTCATTTGGTCTGATAGCTGTCAAAGATACAATGATGATTCGCTCCTAAGTCTTGAATAATTAAAGTTGAATTGTATAATAATACAATTTGACCTTATTTTTGCCTGAGCACAAAAAGTCTTAGAGGGTTTCGAAGCCAGGTTAATGGGGTAATAGAGAGTGGTTAGGTTAGACGTACATATCTAATCGGTCTAGTATAAAATCCCTACTTAGGAGGAATCATCGTGAATACAACAGTACGTTTGACAGAAAGATCCGGCTCGACTTCTTCACAGCGCAGAAAAGGCTTTGTACCGGTAGTCGTGTACGGTGCAGGTTCAGATAGCCAGTCCTTTACAGCGGATGCTAAGACAATTACCGGGATTTTGGCTAATAACCCTCGGGCAGTATTAACCTTGGAATTACCAGACTCGGGTAAAAAGAACGTTGTCATCCAAGAAATCCAGCGCCAGCCAGTATCCAAACAACTGCTGCATATTGATTTTCAACAAATTGATATGAAGGCTAAATTGGATACAAAAGTGGCATTCCACTTTACAGGTGATCCAGTAGGTGTGAAGAGTGGCGGCGTGCAGCAAATTGAATTGCATGAGCTGGATATTCGCACACTTCCAGATAAATTAACGGCATCCTTTGAGGTGGATCTCAGTGGACTAGATATTGGTGATCAATTGCTGGTGTCTGATCTTCCGAAGCATGAAGGCTGGGAAGTATTGACGCCTGAGGACACTTTGATTGTCCGGATCGCACCTCCAGCAGCTCAAGAGCCAACCGATGAAGATGCTGCTGAACCAGCTGCAGTCGAAGCTTCTGGTGAAGATAAAGCAGAATAGAATAGTGATTAAATCATAAAGAGCAGATAGAATCCTACCCAAGGAGCTGTCTGCTCTTTTTGTTTTGTCTTCGTGAACACGAATTAATAAAATAAGTGCGGTCTTTCGTATAGTTTCTTAAATGGGATTTATGGTTGTTTCGCCTCATTTAGTTAAAATTTTACAGAAAATCGTTGACGAATAGGCCGCGAAGGCTGAAAATGAGGACAATTACCATGGTAAAGAATTCAAAAGTTCCTGTTGTCGCTGTTTGAAAACGCTTTAGTATTATACTTCAAAGAACTCTCATTGCCCAGTTCATCATGATTATGAGGAGGAAAGTTATGAAGATGAGGAAGCTGTTTTCGATCTTAATGACAAGTCTGTTGGTGCTTGGGGTAGCTCTACCTTTTGGTGGAAAAGCGAGTGCAGATGCCACAAGTGATGCTTCAAATCGTGCTCTAATCTGGTTGAAGGCCCAGCAGGATGCAACAGCGGGGTATGCTTTTGAGGGACTGGTAGATAGCTTTGAAGATTTCTGGGGACCAAACAACCCCAAACAGATTGTATACACGTATGATCAAGCGGTTGCAGCTATCGCCTTTATTGTAAAGGGTGAACGGACGCGGGCAGAGCAGGTTTTGAACAAAATGCGGGACATTCAAGATCCTTCAGGCTTCTGGCTGAATTCTTATTGGTATAACAACGGCTTCGGAGAAGAAATCCGTAAACATGTGGGACCGGTAGTATGGATGGCAATGGCTGCTATGGCCTATGAGAAGGAATATAATGACACGCGATATCGTCCGATGGCGCTCAAAGCGCTCGATTGGAGCTTACAGTATAAAAAGGCAAATGGCAGTATTGCTGGAGGATGGAGTGCTTGGAGTAACTCCGATGAGCCTTGGAGCTCAACCGAGCACAATATCGATATTTACCGAGTGCTGCAGTATTATGCTTCGGTGGATTCCTCAAAGGCTGCCACATACAATAGCGCAGCTTCTGGAGTCAAAACCTTCCTGGATAATTATGTGTGGGATGACAGTGTCAAACGCTTCAAGGGAGGCTGGAAAAACGATACGAATCTGATTGACCCTAAAATTCCATTGGACGTGAATCCATGGGGAGTACTGGCTTTAGGCGTATCCGGAACGCATAACTATGGAGCAAGCTTAGCCTATGTTGAAAATGCCTCCGGCACCCCGGGGACCCTTGCAAATCCGCGTTACAAGCAGACGCTTACTTACAATGATGCTGGGAATACGCTGACCGGCTATGATTTTGACTGGACGGATGAAGTTTTACCCGCATATGACGATAACGGGAATCAAATCGGTAACACGGGTGCTGATGTATGGTTTGAAGGAAGCGCATTCATGTCGCTCGCCTACTTTATGCAAGGCAATGTATCCAAAGCGGATGCCATTAACACTGAAATTATTAAAAAGCAAGGCACAAGCGGCGCTTCACTAGGGGGAATCCCCTATTCGCTGAAAGGGACCAGCAACAGCTATTGGGTGATGGCACAGCAAAACTGCGTGTCCAGCACGGGTTGGTTAATTCTATCACTACACCGGTTTAATCCATTCACAGGTCAATACTTGACAGGTGGTGGTAATACTGGAGACACGACAGCACCTACTGCACCTGCTAATCTGACAGTAACCAGCAAGACGGATACAGCAGTTAACCTGAGTTGGTCTGCTTCAACTGATAATGTTGGTGTAACGGGATATCTTGTTTATCGTGGAACACAGCAGGTAGCCTCTGTGGCAGATACTACAGCTACTGTTACTGGACTAACTCCAAGCACAGCCTATACGTTTACAGTAAAAGCTACGGATGCAGCGGGTAATCTATCATCCGCTAGTAATGCCGCAACAGTTACTACAAATCCCACTGGAGGCAGCGGAGGCGGTGATCATGTGACGGCTGACTTTACAGCAGGGGTAACGAGACTTTCTTCAACAGAAGCGAGCATTTATATTACACCTGTAACCAGTGCTCTTTATGTAGATGTGCATTATAAGGTTAACGGGGGGCCACAGCTTAATTACCGGATGATCAATAGCTCAGGTACATGGAAACAGACTGTGAGTGGGTTAAGTGCTGGCAGCAGCATTGAGTACTGGTTCACTTATGAGAAATCCGGCCCACAATATGATTCAGCTCATTATACCTATGTGCAGTAAGGTTAATGAAAGACTTAAACGATAAGATTTGTAGATAGAGCAAGTAAAATGAAGAAGGCTGTCCCAGATGCCATAGTATTGGCTCGGGAGGGCTTTCTTTTCTTTGTTTTAGGCTATGTTAAATCATATTGTTGATATTTAAGTTTTACGAACGTTTGTTCTGTTATTGAGATGACACTATGGTAAGGAGTTGATTACCCATTGGATTTGAAGGAAATGAAGTAAATTCCAACGGAATCATTCCAAGGTATCGTCGAAATGGACGAGGGGTTTAGTGCAACAAATTTACTTTTACAACGTATATATAGTGCTTCCATATTTAGGGATATTAAGGGGATTAAGAGGTATGTTACTGAAGTATATCTACGAACTAACAAGGTTTTCCATTGGTATTAATTCAAATAATTAGAGGTGATTTCATGAACAAATCTGGATTTATATTTTTTATTGCTGCAATTATATTTTTAATATCAGGATGTCAAAAGGCTGGTTCCAACGATGAATTAGCTAAAGCGCAGGTGCAGGTTAGTGCATTAGGATCTTCATTTAGTATCCCTACACTGGATGGATATGAAGTTAGTTATATACAACATAAATTCCCTTCAAAGGACAAACAAGGCAACTTTATTGGAGATAATCAAGAAGATTTAGTCACATATACGAAAAACAAAGGGAAACTGGAGAAGTTAACAAAGGAACAAAAAGCGTCCAATGAAAGAGAAATCATCTACGGACCTTATCAAGGAGAAACACTCATTGAAATAACCTATAGCAATAATC
Source organism: Paenibacillus sp. FSL R5-0475 (assembly GCF_038004585.1). NCBI lineage: Bacteria > Bacillati > Bacillota > Bacilli > Caryophanales > Paenibacillaceae > Paenibacillus > Paenibacillus sp. FSL R5-0475. The sequence goes on along the minus strand of NZ_JBBORK010000001.1, from coordinate 3,285,241 downwards.
AAGTTGATTTGAATGATGCTGATATTATTGGTATTAGCGGCGATCAGGTGCAAAAAATAAAAAAAGATGATTATACGTTTTTAGCATTCAATGCTTCAAAAGGTTCAATCACTTTAAAGTTCAACAGTTTGGATGAGGATACAATTCTAAGCATTGCTCAACAAGTAGTAAATGAAAATAAATAGGATGGAGTGCTGCTGTACATGGAATGCTTAGGATGTAGAATCGCTAACGGTATTGAACCTGACTTGAATATTGTTTATGAAAATGAATTTATTACTTGTGTGCTTGATATTGCTCCTTTTAATGAAGGACATACTCTAATCCTCCCCAAAAAGCATTACTGTGATGTCGAAGAGATGGAGTCAGAGACTGCTTATGCTATCATGGATGCTTCGAAAAAACTTTCAATTGCTTTGAAAAGCGTGTTTAAACCTGACGGTATAAGAATTTGTCAAGATGGAGGGAAGTTTAACGACCTTACCCATTACCATATGCATCTCATTCCGAGGTACGAAGGTGATGGATTTATCTGGGGTGAACCATTACACCCACATGGTGCTGAAAAACGATTAAGCCAAACCAAAAAAAAGATTCTGAAGACATTAAGTGAGGAAAAGAGAAGGAGTGGATAAAGACTCCTTCTCTTTTTGTCATAAATTAATATGCCTAGCTTAAATCAAAGAATACAGTGCGGGTAAAAGAGCGAAGATCCTCCTCTAGACGGAGGTACGCTCTTTTTTTATGCCGTAAAATCTTGGAGGGAAACTTTAATGCAATGATTTGTTTCAGTAGGAGATTTAAGGGGGAGTGTTTTATTTACAACGTAACAGTGTTATGTTACGATGTTTTCGAGGAGTGATCGCATATGGAAGATGATTTGATTTCGAAGAAGCAACTGCTGGATTTAACCGGTATTTCATATGGGCAATTGTATCGCTGGAAAAGGAAGCAGTTAATCCCCGAGGAATGGTTTATTCGCAAATCTACCTTTACTGGACAAGAGACTTTTTTTCCTAAAGAGATGATCTTGTCGCGAATTCACAACATTGTGAATATGAAAGATGGGCTTTCTTTGGATGAAATGGCTGATAAGCTATCGGATAAGGCATCCTTTGAGAAGGTGAGTTTAACTGCTAAGGAAATTATAGAACGTAACATTGTTTCGACAACAACACTGAGGAAATTTGGAGAAAGTCTCGGTGATGAAAGTAAATATACTTTTGAGGAGCTCGTTCATTTATTCGCTGTAGACCGCCTGCTTAGTGCTGGGGAAATGAGTATGGAGGAGGCGGAGCTTCTGTTTCGCACTTTGCAGGAGAAAGTTTCAAGGCTCGAGAGTGGAAGCTGGGAGTTGTTTTTTGTCCGGAAAATGGGGGTTTCATCCTTCATTCTGGCACAAGCGCCTGCGGAGTTATGGTTTGATGAAGGGGTTAGATTAGTCAGTAAAATGACATATGCAGATTTGATCGAACAATTGAAAGGTAAGCTTGCCTACAAGCTTGTTGAATAGGAGGAAGAGTAATGGACAAAAATCAGCTGCCTGATTTAATAATAAACGGGGTTAGTGGTGGGGCCGGAGGTACTTACAACAACGTAAACATGGATGGTGTAGGTAAAGTAGTCGGACCGATTGTGGCGCGAATGTTTAAAGGAAATGGGCATATGAATTTGAATGATGATCTCGCAGCAGAAGAAGCAGAATGCAACGGGGTCATCAAAGTGATGGGTAATATGCGTTTTGGTACCCTAAAGGTGGATGGGGTTCTTAATGTAGGTAAGAGTTTTCGAGGTGAAAGCTGTACCCTTAACGGAATGGTGAGTATCAAAGGGGATTGTGAACTTGAGGATTTCGTAGGTGAAGGTAGCTTTAGTGTTGGTGGTTTACTAAGTGCCGGTCATGTGGATTTCAAACTGCAGAGTCAAGGGAAGGCTAATGAAATTGGTGTGGAAAGCCTCGTGATACGGCAAGTGAATAATGGGTTTTGGAGTAAGATGTTTAGCGGAATCATCCCTAAGCTTCGGCCTGAGCTATGTGCTCGAACGATCGAGGGAGATTTTATAGATGTAGAATATACAACTGCGGATATCATCAGAGGAAATATTGTCATTATTGGCCCAGGCTGTACACTCGGACGGGTAGAGTATCGCGAACAAATTACAGTGCATCCAGAGGCTAAGGTTGGAAAGGTGGAGAAGGTCCTGTGAATGATAATCTGAAAATAATTGGAACAACATCTTCAGCCGGTGGTTCTTTCAAAGATGTTAAGATCACTGGAGAATGCAAATTCGCTGGAGATGTGAATTGCGAAAAGATGAATCTGACTGGAAATGCCAATATAGCTGGAAATCTGCATATGAAGCAAATGAAAATCACTGGCGAAATTGCACTCGAGGGTAATCTTGAAGGGGATTCCTTACGTGGACAGGGTGAAATAAAAGCAGCCTCCGTAAAAATCGATGAGCTTCATCTCTACGGAAATTTGGATGTGAAGGGTGATTGTGAAGGGGAAAAATTACAAATTTCTGGTGCCTTAAGCGTAGCTGGATTACTTAGTGCTGAGCATTTGGAGATTAAATTGTTTGGTCCAAGTAGTGCGAAGGAGGTTGGGGGCAGTATCTTAACCATTAAGAAGAGTAAAACGGGGAGACTGCTGCATATGATGAAGCCAACTTTGAAAATACTGTTTGAAGCGGGGCTAATCGAAGGCGATGCTATTGATCTGGTCAATACAAAGGCTAATATGGTAAGGGGAGAACGTGTAATCATTGGTCCGGATTGTGAAATTGAAACGGTGGAATTCCGCGATACACTAGAAGTTCATAAGCACGCAACAGTGAAGCATCAAGTGAAGATATAAAGAGAATTGTATAATCATTTTTTTGAGAAAAAGAGGAGTGGAACATATGAGTGCTGCCAAATCGCCCAATCTGGGTATTGTAATCGCAGGTCTCCTATTAGGAATTCTTATGGCCTCCATGGACAGCACCATCGTTGCAACTGCAATGGGTAATATTGTTGGGGAGCTTGGCGGAATGGACAAATTTGTCTGGGTGACATCAGCCTATCTCGTAGCCGAGATGGCGGGTATGCCCATTTTCGGCAAGCTGTCTGATATGTATGGTCGTAAGAAGTTTTTTATTTTTGGAATTATCGTATTCATGGCGGGTTCGGCTCTCTGTGGAACGGCTGATACAATAACTCAGTTAGCTGCGTACCGGGCCATTCAGGGCATTGGTGGCGGGGCGCTGGTGCCAATCGCTTTTGCCATCATGTTCGATGCTGTTCCGCTGGAGACGCGGGGCAAGCTCGGCGGGGCATTCGGAGCAGTATTTGGATTGTCGAGTATATTTGGTCCATTACTGGGGGCGTATATTACCGATCATATTGCTTGGCAATGGATATTTTACATTAACTTACCCCTTGGACTGTTGGCTTTTGCGATGGTCGTATTCTTTTATAAAGAATCGCATGAGCATTCTAAACAGCCCATTGACTGGTTGGGCGCGGGTACGCTGCTTGGTTCAGTCATTTGCTTAATGTTTGCGCTGGAGCTAGGCGGGAAAGAGTATGCTTGGAATTCTTCCATGATTTTTGGTTTATTTGCAGCCTTTGCCATCCTTGCAGCAGTGTTTCTTGTTGTAGAGACTAGAGCGAAAGAACCGATTATTTCCTTTGCCTTGTTTAAAAAAAGATTATACGCGGTGAGCATTATCTGTGCACTATTTAGCGGTGCAGCCTTTATTGTGGCTTCTGTGTATATTCCGATCTTTATTCAAGGGGTGTTGGGCGGATCAGCTACAAATTCAGGACTTGTATTGCTGCCAATGATGGTTGGCTCAGTGGTTACAGCTACGATGGGCGGATTTCTGATGTCAAAAACCAGTTACCGCAGCCTGCTGATTCCTACATTCGCACTTTTGGTGATCGGTACTGGACTTGTAGCGACACTCACGCCGGATGCTTCACGACTGCTTGTTACTTTATATATGATTTTAATTGGGCTAGGGATTGGTGCTTCATTCTCAGTGCTAAGTACGGCATCTATTCATGGATTGACGGCACAGCAACGTGGATCTGCCAGCGCAACGCTGAATTTCATTCGTTCACTGGGCATGACCATAGGCATTACCACCTTCGGTATCATTCAAAGTCACTATTTCTCAGGCAGTCTTACCAAGCTACTCTCGGCTAATGGTGGAGGAGCGGCTCCGGCGGGAGTTATGGATTTTAAAGATCCGCATGCTTTGCTCTCACCTGAGACTAGGGCGCTCATTCCACCTGAAATTCTGGGTAAGATTACAGCTGGGTTGTCCTCATCCATTGTAAACACCTTTGCTTGGGCGGTGATTCCCGCTGCTTTAGCGTTACTGGCTTCGTTCTATATGGGACGTCAGAAGATGGATGCCTCTGCGGAGGGGGATGTTCAGGCGTCTGGGCATTAGCATGTAGTCTAGATAATATTCGTTTGGTTATGTTTCAGTGAAAATAGACATATAAAAAAACGACCACCACTTCGGGTACTTTCTAAGTGGTGGTCGTTTTTTGTCTAAAGTCATATATGCCCTCCATTACTAGTCCCGCAAACAGGTAGAAAATGGTCGATTGTACTGCGAATTTGGTTCACAAGTATCTGACGGTTTCCCTGATAAGGCGTTCTGCTCTCTATCTCGCCAGAAGCTCAGATTCTGATACTCTGAAAACGTAATCAAAATCTGGGTATAGGAGATTCCGATATGGGGGTACCTGCTGGCGAACTGCTTCCCAGCGTCGATCCGGTTCATCGATCCCGCTGGAAGATGAAGAACAAACATAAGTTGTTCTTCATGGCTTTTCCATTTCTTGTTGTCACCTTTATTTTCTATTATCTGCCGATCAGCGGATGGATTTATGCCTTTTATGATTTCATTCCTGGAATACCGTTGTCAGACACGCCTTACGTTGGTTTGAAATGGTTCAAGACGATTGTATCTAATCCGACGCAGACCGCAGAGGTTCTGCGGGTGCTGAAGAACACGCTTGCCATGAGTTCACTCGGATTAATTACATCCATCTTTCCAGTGATCTTTGCCATTATGTTGACTGAGATTAAGTCAGGCTGGTATCGCAAGTTGGTGCAGACACTAACCACGATTCCAAACTTTATCAGCTGGATTCTGGTATATGCATTGGCATTCTCGTTGTTCTCTGTAGATAACGGTGTCATCACTCACATTTTAGTGCAGTTTGGAGTGGTAGATGAAGGGTATAACTTCTTAGCCTCCAGCTCAAATATTTGGGTCACGATGATCGTTTGGTACTGGTGGAAATCGTTAGGCTGGGGTGCCATTCTCTACCTTGCTGCAATCGCAGGCATTGATCAGGAATTGTACGAAGCTGTTGAGGTGGATGGTGCAAGTCGGTTCCGCAAAATTTGGCATATCACCATTCCAGGTCTGATTCCAACCTTTTTTGTACTGCTTCTGCTCTCCATAGGTAATCTAGTCAATAACGGGATGGAGCAGTACTTTGCCTTTCAAAATGCGATGAATAAGGATTCTATTGAGGTGCTGGATCTTTATGTATACAACATCGCCTTCGCGAACAACTTTCCTTTTGCCACGGCCGTCAGCATGTTGAAATCGGTTGTCAGTGTAATTCTACTATTCGCAGCGAACACGTTGTCTAAGATGGTGCGTGACGAATCTATCATTTAAGTCAGGGGTGATCCCATTTGAGAAAGAAAAAACTAACGGCTGGAGAACTTATCTTCCAGATTATGATCTATACACTCTTTGGATTGTTCACCCTGTCATGCATTTACCCATTCTATTATTTGTTCATCAATACGATCAGCTCGAATGATCTTAGTGCAGCGGGGGATATCAAATTTTATCCAAGACAGATCCATTTTGATAACTATAGTAAGGTGCTAAGAATCAGCGGTTTAGGACATGCGGCAACAGTCTCCGTGTATAGAACGGTTGTCGGGACGTTGCTTACTGTGGGGTCTTCAGCTTTTTTAGGATATTTGTTCACCAAAAAGGAAATGTGGGGCCGGAGTATTTGGTACCGGAGTGTCGTGGTTACGATGTATTTTAGCGCAGGTCTGATCCCTTGGTATATTACAATGCACAATTTGCATCTGACCAATAATTATCTGGCTTATATTTTGCCTACGATTATTACGCCATTCAACATCATTTTGGTCAAAACCTTCGTTGAGGCCATTCCTCCATCCCTTGAGGAGTCAGCGTCTATGGATGGCGCTGGTTACATGCGGGTGTTCTGGAGCATTATTGTACCGCTTACTACGCCAATTTTGGCTACGATTACGATTTTTTCCGCAGTGAATCAGTGGAACTCATTTATTGATACGGCGTTTCTGATGACAGATACGAAGTACTTTACGCTCCAATTCTTGTTATGGCGTTATTTGAACGAGTCCAGCTCGCTCGCAGCTTTAATTCGTAATTCACCAGATATGGCCGCTAGTGTAGCGAATATGCAGACTCCAACCTCTGTACGGATGACCGTAACGATGATCGTCGTATTGCCGATTCTAATCGTGTACCCATTCTTCCAGCGCTTTTTCGTCAAAGGGATTATGATCGGTGCGGTTAAGGGCTAATGAGCTACCGGATCGGTAACGAAATGGGGTTTTCCTCTGCTAGGAGCAGAGTTGAACTATAAGTGAAGATACGAAAGGGAGGGTATAAAGCAATGAGACTAAGAAGAGCATCGCTTGTCATGCTATCCGTAATCCTGGTCTTTGTTCTGGCAGCATGTGGCGGGGGGAATAATACGGCTAACTCGGGTAAAAACATGAGCACAGAGAAGCCTACTTCCGCTGCAACGAATGCGCCGGCGGAAGAAACAGCAGCACCGGATGACGGAGCACTTGATCATTCCAAGCCGCTTAAGCTGACCGTATTCTCTACAACAGCTAACTATGCGGGTCCACAAACCGGATGGTTTGCCAAAATCATCAAAGATAAGTTCAATATTGAGATGGATATTGTAGCTTCAAACCTTACAGGTGGAGATACCAAAATCTCTGCAATGATGGCTTCCGGAGATCTTGGGGATATCATTATTTTCGGTGATGACAAAAACCATTATCCAAATGCGATCAAAGGAAAGCTTCTCTTAGACTGGACACAAGACGGACTTCTGGACAAATACGGAAAAGACATTGGGAGTACATTTCCAAAAGCTATTGAGAAAGCAAAGGTTGCTTTTGGTGGTGGATCATCCGTTTTTGGCATCGGAAACAGCGTAGCTTCTAATCCATCTGGACCTTCTGAAGGGAAAGATATGACTTGGGGGCCAGACCTGCGATGGGATCTTTACCAACAAATCGGAGCACCTGAAATTTCAAAGATTGAAGATTATTTGCCCGTGCTGAAAAAAATGCAAGAGCTTGAACCAAAAAATGAGCAAGGAAAGAAAACCTATGCTTTCTCGATGTGGTCTGACTGGGACGGCAACTATAAAATGACATTGGCTAAACAGTTCGCCAACATGATGGGCTATGACGAAATTCCTGATACCGCTGTATATGTTAAAGCAGACGAAGAGAAATATTATGACTTCTTATCCGAAGACAGCTGGTATATGAAGTCGCTCAAACTGTATTTTGAAGCTAACCAAATGGGTCTGGTGGATCCAGATTCTATGACACAAAAATTCGACGATGTTGTAGCGAAATACAAGGATGGTCGTCTGTTGTTCTCTTGGTTCCCGTGGCTAGGGGCAGCAAACTACAATACACCGGAAAGAACAGCAGAAGGTAAAGGTTTTGCATTAGTTCCGTTCAAGGATGAGCTGATGTATTCCACTGGCTTCAATGTATACGGTGGTAACGGTATTATAGCAATCGGTGCAAAAGCTAAAGAACCTGCTAGAATTATGGAATTTATTAACTGGATGTATACTCCGGAAGGTGCAATGATCTCTGCAGGAAGCGGAACAGCGGTGCCTAACGGACCTAAAGGTCTAACCTGGGATATGGATGCAAGCGGTAAACCTGTCGTGACTGACTTTGGTTGGAAGGCTTATGCCGATCAACAGAATACACAAGTGCCTGCAGAATATGGTGGTGGTGACTACTATTACGGCTCTAATCAAATGAACTTCTCTTTTGTAGTTCCGGCGATGGTGAATCCAGACAACAAAGAGCCATACGATCACAATCTATGGACGACAACCCTAGAGCGTAATCCGTCTAAGCTTGATAGTGACTGGAGGGCGAAGATGGGCGTTCTGACGCCTAAGGAGTATTTTGAGAAAAATAATCTATTGGCCGTAGCACCACAAGGCTTCACTGGAAAAGAACCATTGATGATGGACAAAACACTGGAGCAAAAGAACAAACAAATTGGTACGGTCATTCAACAAATTTCTTGGAAAATGGTTTTTGCTAAAGATCAAGCTGAATATGACAAATTGAATAAAGAAATGCATGATAAGGTGAATGGTCTCGGCTATGCCGAAGTTATGGATTTCTCGATTAAAAAGGCAGAGGAATTGTTCGAGGCTCGTAAAAGCGTAAAATAAGGTGTGATTAGAAAAATACAAATAGGGCGGGGCGGCGTGGAGGCTGTTCTGCCCTATTCTATTCAATTAAGGATAAATGTGGTATTCTCACATTGATATATATAGAACGCTTACAGGAAGAAGGAAGAGGATCATTCGGATGGTAAGAGTACTTAAGCGTAATCATACCCCAGTTGTCAAATCCTTACGGAATACCTTATTCATCTATCTAGTTATCGGAACACTTCTTCCGCTTCTCTTAGTAGGATTCGTAACCTACACCTCTATTTACTCTATTCTTTCAGGGAAAATTGGCAATGGTATAAGTGCAAGCTTGAAACAGGAAGCCTCTAGCTTGGAGAATGCCATCGACAATATGGATTTTGCCTCTAAACAGTTTGCGCTGGATGGTCAGATTGTGGAAGAAATGTCCTCATTTATTCAGGAAAAGCAAATTTATCGCAAATCGCAAATGATGAACTCCATCAACCAGAAGATCAACCTCGTTAATTTTACGAATCCCTACATTGGACTTACAGCCTACATTATGCCAAGCAGTGATGATCCGGTTCTGTTTACGAATATGAGTGCGCGCAGAAATTTCGATATCAGTACGTTACCTTCTTTTATGCGATATAACGGAGCTGATTATTATGGACCGCATTCTACGATGTATGCCGTCGGCGATAATCTCGTGTTCTCAGAACAGCGCATTGTACGCGTACCAGGTGAACATAAGCTATATATTTATTTAGAGACGAATTACAGCCTGCTTCGCAAAATATTTAATCAGGAATCTTACGGAATGCAAGTAAACCATCTACTTGTGAATCAAGAGGGCACTAGCACTTATGTCATTGATGGTAAATTACCTCAAGGAATTATCAAAGCTGCTGGAAGCAACTCTAATCTATCACATGAAACACTTACCGGATATCATCTGTTTCGATACGCTAGTCCACAGGGATGGAAGCTTATTGCAGTAGTTAAAAAGTCCGAATTCAACAGTGAAATTTATTCTTGGTTCTATAAAATGATCCTGCTCGCGTTCTCGACACTACTCTTTGCCGGAGTTCTGGCTTGGATGATTTGGAAAAAGATTTATGGTCCTTTGCGCAAGGTTAACCTTGAAATTAATCGAATGGCGGAAAATGTTACCTCTCCGGTTGCCTACACGAATGTGGAAGAGTTTGATTTTGTGCTTAGTAACTTCCAGCAGATGAAGAAACAGGTGAATGAGCTGATTGTTGCGGTAGCCCATAATGAGAAGCAGAAAAGCCAATTCGAGATTGAAAAGCTACTTAGCCAGATTAACCCTCACTTTTTGCATAATACATTGAATACGGTGCAGTGGATGGCAAGGCTTAACGGTCAGAAGGAGATCGACAAGCTGGTTACTCTTCTTGTAAAGGTGCTGCATTATAATCTGGGCAAACAAAGCATCATTGTTACCCTTGGAGAGGAAATTGAAGCGATCCGAAATTATATGGAACTGCAGCGCATCCGTTATGACTATGAATTCGAATTTAACGTGGAGGCTGATGAGGATGTATTGTCTGTGGCTGTCCCCAGATTCTTACTTCAACCTCTTGTTGAGAACTCGATTTATCATGGACTAAGCGATAATGGCAGGGTGGACGTCTTGATTACAGAGCATGGTGAAGGAGAAGTTCAGCTGTGTGTAAGAGACAATGGGGCTGGAATGGATGTGGATACGTTAGATCAACTGCTGTCAGAGGATGGCGCCAAGAAACGGGGGCTCGGAATCGGATTCTCGTACGTGAACCGGATGCTCAGAACCTACTATGGAGAACAAATGAAGCTAGAGATGTACAGCAAGCTAGGGGAAGGTACGGTTGTATCTATCGTGATTCCGAGGAAAGGTAAGGAGGACTTCGATGATTAAGGCTGTAGTGGTTGATGACGAGAGACTTGTGCGGAAAGGCTTCATATCTCTAATTGATTGGTCATCCTTAGGGGTTGTGATTGTCGGCGAGGCGGGAGATGGCAAATCGGCCTTGGAGCTACTTCAACAACAGGATGTGGATCTGTTATTTGTAGATTTGACCATGCCCGGCATTTCTGGGTTCGAGCTAATTAAACTAGTAAGGCAGCGTTTCGCAGGTATTCGCTGTGTTGTGCTTACTTGCCATCATGAGTTTGACTATGTGCAGGAGGCCATGCGTTTAGGAGCCGTTGATTATATTGTCAAAACTCTATTGGAGATGGAAAATGCGGACGAGACTATACGTCGCCTGGTCGATCGCATCAAATGGGAGGACAATACAAGGGATGCACTGGTTCATGGTGAAGGTAAAAGGATAGCTGCAGACAAGGCACTGCTCTATTTACCATTAAGCAGCCACTGTAATGAAGAAGAGTTATTTCACCTATCCTTCGTGAAGAATAATCCGCTGATTACCTTTCATGAGATGTGGATGTCGCCCTTGCTTCACCGGTTCTCGGAAGAAGAGGGGAAGCGTGAGATTAAGAACCAGCTTTCTGGGAGATGGCAGACCGCGCTCATCAGTGGGTTAAGAGATCAGTCACTACAGGAATTGGAGGAGCAGCTAACCACGAAGCTTCGGCATATGCTATTTTATCATTCTAGTGCTGAAGAACTGACCTGTCTGAATTATGAGGAACTAAAGAAGGAAATAGCGGTTCCCCATTTAAAACCGGATGAAGCTGATCTATTCGTGCAAGCTCAAAATCTCAAGTGGACGATTGATGGAAACGAATGGGAGAATTTTGTAACGAACATACTCTTGCAGAAGCCAAGGCAGGATAGATTTCTAACGTTCGCCCATTCCCTTTTGCAAAGCTGGAGTTCTTTACTTTTGAAGTCAGAGGATGCTGTTCAACTGGAACGGGATATTTCGTTTAATTTGAACTGGTGCCATTGGAAGACTTGGCTGCGCCGATTTTCTGATCATGTGGGAAGGAGAATGCTCGAGCTAGGATTGACTAAAGAGGTGATGTCTTGCCTTATTCGCGCAGTTCGTTACATGCAGAGCCATGCAGGTGACAAAATCAATCAGAGCGACGTAGCGGCGGAAATTAATATGAGCCGTGGTTATTTCAGTCAATGTTTCGCTCGTTTTGCCGGGGAGACATTCGGTGAATGTTTACGGGGAATGCGGCTTGAGTTGGCTAAATCATTATTGCGGGAGACTTCATTACCCGTCTGTGAGATTGCTTCAAGGTCTGGCTTTGAAGATGACCGTTACTTCAGTAGACTGTTCAAAGAACGTATTGGTCAACTCCCGAGTGAATATCGTGCGGAGGGGAAGGACCAATGATGAGATTGTGTAGATCTATCCTCTTACTTGTAATGATGATCGGACTTACATCATGCCGTGACCAGAACAAAACAGTAGATTCTACTCGAAGTCCTCAGGGTGAGGTCGAAGATGCTTCTATAGCGTATAGCAAATACGAAGATCCGATCGTGATTCGTGTAGGATTTAAGGTTCCCGATTCCAGGCTAAATACAGGTGACAGCAACGACAACAATCCTATCACCCGTTATTTGGAGAGCATTACGAATATCAAGGTAGTTCACTCTTGGGAAGCGAAGGGTGAAGATGCTTTTAATCAAAAAGCACAGCTTGCGATCGATAGCAATGATTTGCCGGATGCGATGGTTGTTGATCGAGATCAATTGAAGAAACTCATTGATAATGACATGATAGAGGATCTTACAGAGACCTACAATGTATATGGCTCTGATTTAATTAAGGATATGTACAATTCTACTCAGGGTGAGGCATTATCCGATGCTTCTCGATACGGCAAATTATACGGATTGCCTAATGTAGCCATTGATGCGGATTCGCCTGTTCTGCTCTGGGTGCGTCAGGATTGGCTGGATAAACTGGAGCTGCAGGCACCGCAAACCTTCGAAGATATTGAGAACATAGCGAAGGCTTTTATTGAGAAGGACCCCGATGGCAATGGCAAAAGAGATACGGTCGGACTTAGCGGCTACAAGAATATCATCTATGGGACAAAGCCATTAGTAAATGGTCTGGATGCTGTGTTTAGTGCATTGCATGCTTTTCCCACCAATTGGATCAAGGATAACGCTGGGAATATTGTATATGGATCCATTACACCTGAGACCAAACAAGCGCTTGCCAAACTGGCTGATTGGTATAAAAGAGGGCTCTTGGACCCTAATTTTGCACTTTATAAAGAAACGCAAGAGCCTATTATTACAGGGAAATCAGGCATGTTCTTTGGCCCGTGGTGGATGCCATATTATCCTTTGTCAGAGGCGGTTGCTCTCGATACGAAGGCAGAATGGAGAGCGTATGCTGCTCCACTTGATGAGTCTGGTAAGTTTGTTGCTCATTTGGCTCCGGTAACAGACCGTTACCTTGTTGTGCGTAAAGGTTTCGAGCATCCAGAGGCGATTATGAAGCAGTTGAACGTGTTTACAAGACTTGAGAGAAGACAAGACCCTAATTCGGAGGAAGTTAAGAAGCTGGATGATTTCTCTGCGCAAACAGGAATTCAGCTGCGTGCTTATTATCCGTTTGACCTTTTAATTGATTATTCGGATGCGATAGAGAAACATTATGCAGATATCCAGCAAGCTTTGCATGGCAAAATAGACCCAGATACATTAAATCCAGATACCCGTCTCATTTATGATCAATGGGTGGAGGACACTGAACAACCAAAGAAAGATCTGGAAGGCTGGAAAGCAGCGAATGCATATAAATATGGAGTTGCCGTCTTAACCTCAACTGCTATTGAGGGAGTGCGGGGAGTATTTTACGGAAACACCCAACTAATGAAGAGTAAGTGGACGGAGCTGCAAAATCTGGAGAGCGAGACATTTTTGAATATTATTGTGGGCGATTCACCGCTTAGTGACTTTGATGTTTTTGTAGCGAAATGGAAGAGCCTTGGTGGGGATGAGATTACGAAAGAAGTTGCTGAAACTGTAAAGGTGAAGTGAGCACGGGATGATATAGATTTTTTCGCTAAAAGTAGCGGAGCGAATGGACTGATTGTGGAAAAGTGGAGTGTCCTCACCAAGGAAACTGGAGCACTGATCGATAATTAGGGAATTCCTCCCTGTAATTCTGAGATTTCTGCTCATCTGACTAATAATTAGGGAAATTCTCCCTATAATTTCGCTGATTTGTTGGCAAATACCGATATTACTCTGATTTTTAGGGAGCTTTTCCCTAATAATTCTCAAAAAAAGAAGCTGTCCCTTAAGTAGCCTTTACTACTTTTGAGACAGTTTCTTTTTTTGTCCTATTCTTCGTCAGTGCTGATTTTTTGAAGTAAGTAGCGAAGCTGCTCTACTTCCTCGCTGGTTAATTTACCAACTAGGCTCTTGTTATAATCATCTAAAATAGACTGAAGAATAGGCGAAAAATCGATTGCGTTAGGCGTTGGATACAGTAGTTGAGAGCGTCGATCATTAGGATCTGGTTTACGTTCAATATAACCCGAATCCTCTAATTGCTTCACGGAGCGTGCGGTGGTGGCTTTATCGAATTTTAGTTCAGAAGTTAGTTGATCTTGTGTAATCCCTGGTCTGGAAGTAATTAGTTTTAGAAAACTATGTTGCCCGCCACTACCTATTCCATAGGGCATGAATTTTTTTACCAATTGCTTTTGATTTTGACGATGAAAATAGGAAATCAACTTTCCTATAGGCTCTTTTTCCAAGATATAGACACCTCTTTGGGTTTATAGTTCGCGCATTTGCTACTCTGAGACAAAGTGTACAATAAAGTCGTTGCGTGCGCAACTAAATTGATGTACACTGGGTAAGTAAGTTTTGTTGCGTACGCAACTAAACGTTGATTTTATATTCAATGAGGTGTTAGTTTATGAGTTCTATTAGCGCAACCTATCAGGAAGACAAGGAAATTCAGAAGAAACGCTGGATGATTTTAATTGTTCTGAATATTTTCACCTTCATGTCCACACTTGATGGTAGTATTGTCAACATCGCTCTGCCAGAATTATCGAAACAATTGAAGCTGCCTATGGCACAAATCGAATGGGTAACCACAGGATATTTGATGGCAATTTGTGCTGCGATTCTTTTCTTCGGGAAGCTTGGAGATATTGTCGGGAAGATTCGAATCTTTAAGATTGGTACGATAGTTTTTGTTATTGGTTCTATGCTGTGTGGATTTAGTTTAAGTTTACCTGCTTTACTTGCTTCGCGTGTCATTCAGGCTATCGGAGCTTCGATGACAATGGCGAACAGCCAGGGAATCGTTACGGATATCTTTCCTGCCAATGAGCGGGGTAAAGCGCTTGGTTTCATAGGTACATTCGTGTCTCTGGGAAGTATAGCTGGCCCTAGCTTAGGTGGGATTATGGTTTCGACATTAGGCTGGGAGTATATCTTTTGGGTGAACATTCCTATTGGAGTGATCGCTATCCTGTTAGGCTGGAAGGTATTGCCTAAGGATTTAACTAGGACGAAATCTACAATAGACGTTCCGGGTAGTTTACTCTTCGCTATTTTTATCATAAGTTTGTTCGCAGGGCTTTTATTGGGACAGCAGCTCGGTTATGGCGATAGCTTAATTGTGACGTCTTTAATCGTAGCTATAGTCAGCTTCATTGCTTTCTTATGGACGGAGCTTCGCCGGAAAGAACCGCTACTGCAATTGTCATTATTTAAGAATCCGTTGTTTTCATTAAGTATTTTATGTGGGTTTCTCGTGTTTACAGCGAACTTCTGCTTTAATATCATCGCGCCGTTTTATGCACAGAATATGCTGAATCTATCGCCCTTTGAAGCGGGATTCCTGTTGATGCTGTTACCGATATGTATGGTAGTCGTAGCACCAATAAGCGGTGCTTTATCGGATAAAATCGGGTCTGAATTCCTAACTTTTGCAGGGCTGGTAGTCATGGTTATTGCTCAGTTTGGATTAGCTGAGCTTCATGAAGGAAGCTCTGTTGTGCTGGTAGGCGTGTGGATCGCTATGTTAGGAATAGGGAGTGGTCTGTTTCAGTCGCCAAATAATTCACTTGTGATGTCTAAGGTGCCTAGAACTCAGCTTGGTTCTGCGGGCAGCGTCAACTCGCTTGTTCGTAATGTGGGGATGGTCGTTGGTATTACGATAGCTACGACGATTCTCTTTCATGTGATGAGCAGTGAAGCTGGTTATCGGGTAACAGGTCTAGTTCCAGGTCGACCAGAGTTATTCATCAGTGGGATGCATGTAGTGTTCATGACTTCGGCATCCATATGCTTTGTGGCTGCACTGCTAACGGGTTGGAGAATGATTAGTGCAAGAAGCGCCAGAGTGCAGACTTCGGAAAGACCATAAGGAATAAAAGAAGAAGATCCTTCTGACGCTACGGCGTGGAAGGATCTTCTTTGTGATGATATTGAAGGGCTTTCTTAATGGCTTGCAAGTATTGATACCGATAATGATCATCCGGTTCTAAATAGGCACCCTCAGCCCACTCGTTCCAAGCGTTAATATAAATAAAATCACTTTTGAACATCTTCTTGGTCCTCTCAATTTGTCGTGACAGGTATTGACCGAATTTGTGAGGATTTGCACCTAAAGTACTTTGTCCGGCAGCACCTTTGCGTGGTGTATTATCCCAGTTAACAAATGCTCCCGGATATATAATTTCCCCATCCCTATGAGGTGTCCGTTCTAACATAGATTCCCATAATTCATCGTAATCAATGACAATATGCTTTTGATCCTCCACCTGCTTGGAACTCCATAAGTGCTTTACACCACCATGTGCGAATGTGTAGTGAGGCTCGAATTCTAGACTGGCGTCGAACCCGTGCTCTGTCTTTAGGGGGAATCCGCCCAGTGTCCGGACAAGATGAAGGCCCTTAAGTCCGTTTTGCTGTGCTAAATCACGCCAACATTGAAGCATTTCATCACACCGAGGGATGCTGGAGGATCTATAGATAATAAATACTGGTTTGCCGTCTACGCAAATATATCGTTCATCTTTGAAGGCCTCTAACAAAGCATAAAAATGCATTCGCCAATCCCGTTCTTCTCCATATTCCTGTGGCATCAAGACATCTTCTTCAGTGCCATCCCAGCTTCGTGTCCAAGGTTCGTTAGCCCAAGACAGACAAAAGGGGAAGTCAGGCTCTTTGCTGGCAAGAATCTGCTGAACCGGTTGTTCCAGAAGTCGCCTGCCATTGAACCAATAGTGATAATAACAAAAACCGTAAATGCCATGAGCTTTTGCAGTTTCTGCCTGCCATTGTTTCACATTAGAGTCCGTTAAATCGTAGTAGTTATTATTTAATGGTTTTTTCGGTTGATCATGTTCAGGATAAAGGGCTGTAGCCTTCCTGACATTTGTCCATTCTGTAAATCCCTCTCCCCACCAGGAATCGTTCTCTGCTATCTGATGAAACTGAGGCAATACAAAAGCGATGCATTTCAAGTCAAGTCACCCCCTATGGTTCCGTGAATATTTTTTTGAGAAGCAGCTTTCCCTGCTGAAGATACGAATGATTGTACTTCACTTCTTTTAGAGCACGAGTGGCCGAACTTCTCCTTGCATCACTATGAGCAATATAGTACTTGAAGCTCTCAGAGAGCTCTTTAAAGTTTTGGAAACGAATAAGGCCTTCTTCTGTGATGGGGTAACTTTGAAAATGGGGATGATCTTCCACGAACTGAAATACGCCGCAAGCAGCGACCTCCATAATTTGCTGCACAGATCCTGTGCAATTGATGATGATCCTTGCTCCATTATAATAGTTAGATATTTCTGCTTTATCGTAGGTGATGTCTATGAAATTTTTGGTGGGCTCCCACCCGCTACCAATGGTCATTATTTTGAGACCATGAAGTAGTTCCGAATGAGCTAGGGTGTCAAGAACACTATTCATTTGAAAATGGCCGAGAATGAGTACGTCACTGTGGTAACGGTTCTCGACACGTCTTGGATAATAGAGTTCTGTATCTGGAGCATAAGGGAGGTAGCACGAATGTTTCTCACGTAAACCTTGATAATAGATTAGATTAGCTATGTTCTGTGTGAAAATATAATCGAATAACAACGCTAGATTACGTTCTGTTCGGGTAAGGCAGGTCGCGTCTGCCATCCATACGGCCTTAGGAGCGTTATAAGCTTTGAGGGCAGGAATATTCTCCTCAGGGAACAGGGATTCTGATCCCAAGGCTAGTATCATATCAGGCTGATAGTGTGCTAAATATTCTTCTAGATTATGATGTAACTTAATGGCAAGCACTTCTTTGACCAGATGCCTTAGCTGATCTTTAAAAAGTCGTACATTAGGCATTTTATCACTTATCTCTGAGGGGACCAGAAGCAATACTCTTAATTGCTTTAGTTCCCGTGTTATGGTTTCCGCTCTATAAGAGTTCTCGAGAATGAGATTATGGTGTTGCGATTGATGAACTTGGCTGATGGAGACTTCGTGAGTTGAGGTCCTTTGAGGAGTGAGCCTAGTAGCTGTCTTCTTCATAATTCCTCCTGTATTCATTGGAGCCAGTCGTTCGCTCTAGCACCTAGTCTTGCTAATCATTATATGTGTAGGGGGTTCATTTGACTTTAGGTATAAGACCATTAATCTGAATCTTGAAGGAAAAAGCGGATTTAGTAAAAGATGTATATCTATCTATGACCGGATTGTCTTGTCTAACATAAGATATACTATAAAACCTGAAAGGGATGATCGTCTTGCCAACCTTCGATAATATTCTTGTTACAGGAAGTCAGACCATTCAAAATGATCTGCATGTCAACGGGAATGAGACTATCGATTCAAACTTGCAATTAAATGGTAGTCAGACTATTATGGGAAGCCTTCAGGTGAACGGCAGTCAGTCCCTGCTCGGTCATTTGGGGGTTACCGGTGAAATTAGCGGTGCAGGCACCATCAAAACTGCGACCCGTTTGATCGCGGTGAATCAGGCTTTGTCACCAGTTTCAGCACCTACGAGCCTTCAACAAGTCAGATATTTCGCTCTGGGAGTTGCAAGTCAGACAGGACTCGTGCTGAAGGGCACGGATGGAAATGACTATGTATTATTTATCGATTTGACCGGCGGAACACCTAATATTGGGATCCAGCGGGCTTAAATCTATAACATTAACATCTTCAAGCTCTGAACAATAAAAAACAGCAAGTCGCCTAGGTACGAATAGGGACTTGCTGTTTGAGGTTTCTATTAGTTCTTAAAGCTGTGAATTGGAGCAGGAATTCGTCCGCCTCGGTTGATAAAGTTGGCACAATTGAAGCCGTTAACAGCCATGACAGGCGCATATCCAAGTAGGCCGCCAAATTCAACGATTTCGCCTACATCCTTGCCAATGACAGGAATGACGCGAACAGCGGTTGTTTTGTTGTTGACCATTCCGATAGCAGCTTCATCGGCGATGATGCCAGAGATCGTCTCTTTGGTAGTACTTCCCGGAATAGCAATCATGTCCAGTCCCACAGAACATACACAGGTCATGGCTTCTAGCTTCTCAAGCGTAAGAGCACCACGCTGTACGGCTTGAATCATTCCGTGATCTTCACTAACTGGAATAAAGGCTCCACTGAGTCCGCCAACATAGGAGGAGGCCATCACGCCACCTTTTTTAACATTGTCATTTAGAATCGCCAGAGCGGCTGTTGTTCCTGGTGCACCAGCTTCTTCCAGACCCATGACTTGAAAGATCTCCGCAATGGAATCCCCAATTTCTGGTGTTGGAGCCAGAGATAAATCGATAATCCCAAAAGGCACGTTCATCCGTTTCGATGCTTCCTGCGCAACTAGTTGTCCCACACGCGTAACTTTAAACGCAGTCCGTTTGATCGTTTCACACAGGGTTTCGAAGTCCTGCCCCTTCACTTCCTCTAATGCACGCTTGATTACACCCGGGCCACTGACGCCAACGTTAATGACACA
This sequence comes from Paenibacillus sp. FSL R5-0475, assembly GCF_038004585.1. Taxonomy (NCBI): domain Bacteria; kingdom Bacillati; phylum Bacillota; class Bacilli; order Caryophanales; family Paenibacillaceae; genus Paenibacillus; species Paenibacillus sp. FSL R5-0475. The sequence continues at coordinate 3,265,816 of NZ_JBBORK010000001.1, read as the reverse complement.
TTCCCGTTCACCAACCCCATGAAAGGCTCCAGCCATAAAAGGATTGTCCTCGACAGCATTACAGAAGACAACCAGCTTAGCACAGCCGATGGAATCCCGATCCTTGGTGCGTTCCGCAGTTTGAATAATGATATCACCCATTAATTTCACAGCGTCCATATTGATTCCACTTCTGGAGGAGCCGACGTTGACGGACGAACAGACTCTTTCAGTGACTGCGAGTGCTTCTGGGATACTGTCGATTAGAATACGATCACCTTTGGTGCACCCTTTTTGTACAAGCGCAGAGAAGCCGCCAATAAAGTTAACGCCAACTTCTTTGGCAGCCTTGTCCAAAATTTCCGCTACAGGCACATACGTATCCGTCTTCACGGCACCAGCAGCAATAGCAATAGGAGTCACAGAAATCCGTTTATTAACAATGGGTACACCGAATTGTCTTTCCAGATCTTCACCTGTTTTGACGAGCTTCTCGGCGGATCTAGTGATTTTGTCGTATACGTTTTGGTTAAAAGTTCTCATATCTGTATGTGCACAATCCATGAGGCTGATCCCCATCGTTATAGTACGTACATCCAGATTCATTTCACGGATCATCTTATTCGTTTCTTGTACTTCCACCAGTGATATCATGGTCATCCTCCTAAATGCGGTGCATAATATTAAAAATATCCTCATGCTGAAGCTTGATTTCCACGCCGATCACTTCTCCGATCAAATGTAAATCCTCAACAATATCCTCAAATGCTTTAGTCGCGCCAGAAATGTCTACAATCATCATCATGTTAAAATAATCTTGTACAATCGTCTGAGAAATATCCAGAATGTTCAAATTGTGCTCGGCAAGATATGTACATACCTTGGCAATAATCCCTACTTTGTCTTTTCCTAATACAGTAATAATCCCCTTCATAAATACAGCCTCCCTTTGTATATGGTGATTACGCCGTGTAAACGGAATGAACCATTCCAATCATTATTACAAATGCTGAAGCAAGCTTCAACCAAAGGTTTTTTGTCCGTTTGATCATTTTTATATAAAGTCCTATGAATTTAAAGAAAATTCGATTGACAGTATATGAAAAATATGATGAAGTGAGAGATTGATACGATACTCTGAAGGAGTAAATATGACTACACAAAAATATAAAAATATGGTTGAAGAGCGGACCAAACAAACCCTCCAGGAATGGTCGGAACTGTCGGAAGTTAACGAGAAGGACATTTATCGTTTTTTGCATAATTTGAAAGGTACGGCAGGAACAGTGGGGTTACAAGAAGTTGAACAGTTTGCCGATGCAACGTTGCCCTATTTCATGGAAAGTAGCCTTAAGAGCTGGTCTATTGAAGAGTGGGGCGATTATTTGTATCCGCTTATTCCACTGTTTAACCAAGATTCATCGGTTTCTCTAGGTTCAGTTAAGCCGTTAGACAAAAAAGGAAATGATGTTGCACTCCCACATAATGATATTTTGCTTATTGATGATGATGTAGAATTAGTGGCTTATTTAAAAGAATCATTGGAGAAGCAGAACTATTATGTAAGCATAGCCTTATCCGCTGAACGGGGTCTCAAGATTTTTTATGAAACCAAACCGGATCTAATTCTTCTGGATATTCTTTTGCCTGATATCAGCGGAATTGAGGTCTTGAATCAAATTATCGGCAAAGCCAAAAAAGAACGTATTCCAATCATCATTATAAGTGGGGAGTACTCCAAAGCGACTCAACTGCATGCGTATAGGCTGGGCGTGATGGATTTTTTATCGAAGCCTGTAGATATTGATTTATTTCTGGCTTTGATTAAAAACCGCTTTGAGTTAAAGCGGGAGTGGCAGGAATCCATCATTGTGGATGAATTGACGGGTGCGTTTAATCGAAAACACTTTAATCAAGTGATGAAGCAGCTGATTTGCGATTTTAAGCGCACGGAACGGGTGTTTTCTTTAGCACTGATTGATCTGGACTATTTCAAAAAGATTAATGATACATATGGTCATCTAATCGGAGATGAGGTATTACAGTCCTTGTCTGAGCTTGTAAAGGGTTCGATTCGTATGGAAGATACCTTTTGCCGCTTCGGTGGAGAAGAGTTTGCTGTGTTCCTGCCAAATACGGATGCAAGTTCTGCATTGACAGTAATAAACCGTATTCAGGAGCAATTTGCTGCCACCGACTTTTTTGCGAAGAATGAAGTCTTTCATGTGACCTTCTCGAGTGGGATATCAGAGGTAACAGAAGCTGAGAATATTGCCGATAAAATTGTAGAAGAAGCAGACCAAGCTCTCTATGCCAGCAAAGATGCCGGAAGGAATCAGACTACACTCTACACGGACCATTTATCGTCGACTAAAAAGCATTCGGTTCTAAATGTAATTGTTGTGGATGATGATGCGTTGATTCGAAAAATAGTGACTCATCAGATTGATACTTGGGAGCCGGAGGATATTGCTGAGGTGAATATCAGCAGTTATGCGAATGGGCTGGATTTCTTGCAATCGGATTGGTATTCCATAGATGAGAAATATATTATTCTACTGGATGGTGTGATGCCGGATCTTGATGGCGTTGAAGTCCTGGAAAGAATTCGCAAGACGTATCCGGAAGTGAATATATTAGTGATCATGCTGACAGGGAGAAATAATCAGGCGGATATTGTACATGCCCTGCAGATGGGTGCCGATGATTATGTAGTAAAACCTGTCCATATGCCTGAGCTGTTGTCCCGAATGGAACGGTTGGCTCATAGATTTTTGTTCTAACACGAAGGGAATTGTGCGAATATGCAAAAAATAATGGTAGTGGATGATGAAGAAGTATTACGGATGTTAATCGAGGATACATTGGAAGATTTGGAGAATGTTGAGATTCACACAGCGGAGAATGGGTTGGAAGCTCTAACTAAGCTGTCTACGGATCCTTATGATTTGGTGATTCTGGATTATATGATGCCAGAAATGACAGGGATTGAAGTGCTTCAGCAGCTGGATGAGGAGAAAAAGAAAACTACAGCTATATTAATGTTAACGGCCAAAGCTCAAGATGTAGATCGAATTCGAGCAGTTGAAGCAGGTGCGCGTTACTTCATGCCGAAACCATTTAGTCCGATGGAACTCTTGCAGATTGTGGAGGGGATCCTGAGTGGTGAAGAAAAGTAACGCTAATCACAGCATCAAAAATAAATATTTCCGCATCATTGTATTAGTGTTTTCTTTAATCATTCTTATGGGAACTGTTTTTTTTATTTTCATAAACTATGAGCAAGATGAATTAAGTAGAGAACGTGAAAGTTTGCAGTATAAAGCAGACACGATCAGCGAGATGGCGAGCACGTTAAATGAGGTGTTTTTCCGAGCTAGGGGATTCACTTTGCTTAAGGACGAGAATGAATTAAAGCTCTTAAATGCAGCCTTAGTAAAATTTGATCAAATACTGGATACGTATTCTAATCTTAATTTATCCGCCGAAGAAGCCTTGTTTAGAGATGGTTTAAAATCATTTTATGTCCAGTATAAAAATAAAACCTTACCGGAAGCAATTCGGCTTGTCGAGGCTGATGATTATGCTGCTTTAAGAGTACTATCCGGAGATGGTATTACTAAATCAGTGAATGATTTTCTAACGTATACGAAAGAGTACAGACAGCGATCCGATGCAGCATTAAATACCATGGCTATGGATTATATTAAACGAGCTAACGAATTCACCTTTATCGCCTTCTTTTTTAGCACGATTATTCTACTGTTCTTTACCTTTATGATCTGGCGGATTCTTAAGAATTTGATTAATCCTATTTTGAAGCTGGAAGGGGCCACTCATTCCTTGGCTGCCGGTGAGGAAATTCTTCTCGGCAAGCTTAAGCATCAAGATGAAATTGGTCGGCTTTATAATGCATTTCTAAATATGGCCAGAAGTATTCAGGACAAAGAAGAAGAATTGATGATGCAGAATGAAGAGCTGCACGCGCAGCAAGATGAACTTCAGGATCAGCAGTATAGACTGCAACGTTCGCTTAGTGAAATAGAGAGTATGATGAAGGCACTCGATCAATCCTCAGCGGTGGGGATCCTTACAGATAAAGGAGTATTTACCTACGCGAATGATAATTTAAGTAAATATACCGGCTATAAAAATTCTGAAATTATCGGTTTTACCTATAAGTTATTTGAACTCTATAATATTTCTAGAGAACAAATGCAGAAGATCTTCAACAAATTATATACGGGCGGGGTATGGAGCAATGAACTCCAGATTCTGACTAAAGACGGATTGCCAATCTGGATGCATCTGACTGTCGTGCCGTATCTGAACAATGAGGGTGTGATTTATCAGTACATTTTTATCGCGTATGATGTCACCTCTATGAAAAGTGTACAGCTGGAGCTAGCGGAAACGCTGAAGAATACAGAACAGACCAAAAAAATGCTTGAACTTAATAATCAGCTGAATCATGACATTACATACACCTTAGATAAACATGAATTTGCAGATAAGTTTATTCAGTTCATGCATCACCTGTATTCATTTGATTCGAGTTTCTTCCTTCTTGTAAAAGATAAGATCGCGGCTGTTAAAGGGATTCCTCAGGAAAATGTAGACCGTTATCTCGATAATGAGAACAATGAAATGTTATATCGTTTGAAGACGGAAAAAACCTATCTGATTAAGCGTCTAGCTACGCAATCGGAACAGGGAATTTCTGCGAATGAGGTCTACTGTTATGATTTCTATACCACTGTTGTAAATGCAGAAGATGAGATTCTAGCTGTATTTTGCGGAACCCGGATTGGACATTCTTTCAGTAAAGAAGAGATTAATGAGGTTCAAGGAATGATGAACCGCGTAGCTCTGGCGATTGAACGTTTATTCATGTACGAAGAGATTGAACATGGGCGAAAGCTGAACCGCGATATCGTGAATAACGTAAACGAAGGCATTCAGTTCGTGAGTACAGAAGGCGTGATGCTTCAGATGAATAAGGCGCTGTGCAACATCGTTAACTATGACTGGATTGAAGGTACACTGACTCCTAGAAAAGAATGGATGGATTATTTCATCGAACGCTCGAATGAGAACCATGAGCTTCGGTCGTTTTTTGAACAGGCAATCTCTGAGGATGCTCTGGAGTCCAGCAGTATGCAATACTCCATTGGAACGGAATCCAAGAAGCATATTGATGTTTATGCGATTCCTGTTTTCCGCCGGGAGCTTAGAATTGGTACATTGTTTGTATATAGAGATATCACTAGGGAGTACGAGCTGGATCTTATGAAATCTGATCTTGTCAGTACGGTAAGTCATGAGCTGAGAACGCCATTGTCGAGTGTATTAGGATTCACGGAACTGCTATTGTCCAAAACCATGAAGCCTGAGAAGCAGCTGAAGTATTTGGAGACGATTCATAAGGAAGCGAAGCGGTTGACTGAGCTTATTAATGATTTTCTGGATCTGCAGAGAATGGAGTCAGGGAAGCAGCAGTATATCACGGAGCATGTAAATCTTAGTGAAATTGTCCTTGGGGTTATCGATCAATATAAACTTAGTAGCACACATCATGTGCTATTGGTGGATGAGGCTCTGAATGCGGAGGTAGATGTGGACAAGGATAAGATCGTCCAAGTTCTAACGAATTTGTTAAGTAATGCGATCAAGTTCTCACCCTCTAACAATGAAGTGAAGGTACTGCTGCATAATGAGCCGGATCATATTATTGTGCGTATCCAGGATAATGGTCTGGGCATTCCAAAGGATCAAATCGGACAGCTATTCCAAAAATTCAGACGAGTGGACAACAGTGCCTCCAAAAGAATTGGTGGAACAGGTCTCGGTCTTGCCATCTGTAAAGAAATTATTGAGAAACAAAAGGGAACCATCGGTATTGATTCGGTAGAGGGTGAAGGGACAACCGTTTGGTTTAGCCTTCCAATCCTTAATGCAGAAGCAAGCCGGCAGCAAGATGAGCTGAATAAATGGAATGCCGATAAAGAGCTCAAACCTAATGTAATGATTGTTGAAGATGATTATAGTCTTTCGTTGCTTTTATCAGAAGAGCTTAAAGGGAAGGGGTTCCGTGTTACCCATCACTATCATCCACAGCAAGCTTTTGATCAGGCCTTGAAAACACCATTTGTTGCGATCGTGGTTGATTTGATGCTTGGTGAAGAACTGGACGGCTGGGATTTGATCCGAATGCTAAAAGAGGATTCGAGAACAGAGAATATTCCGATTGTTATCTCTTCTGCTCTGGATCAATCAGATAAGAACCAACTGAATGATGTGATACAGAAGTATTTAACGAAGCCTTATCCGCCAGGTGAGTTATCGAATACGCTTGAAGAGATTGTGAAGATAAAGACAGGGGTAGGCGAAGTATTATTTCCCGAAAGTAAGAAGGATTTATAGTTTTTATTTATCACAATATTTTATAAATAGTATCATTTTTTATAATGAAACCGATCAAAACAGGGCAAATCATACTGTTTTGATCGGTTTTTACGTACTTTATTGATACTTTTTCAATAATTAACAATTTTTAGGTGAAAATGACTTCATTGATCGTTTACAAATATTGTGATAGCCTGATTTTATGAGGTTCTAAAAAAGGCTCAGATAAATTCAATTGAGGCACGGATCATAACCAGATTTCATGTTTAGGAGAGGTGGATATTGTTGCAACTACAGGTAACGAACAGTCCTTTTAACGAGAACCAAGTCGAGCTTCTCAATCGTCTTCTACCAACCTTAACGGAGACGCAGCAAATATGGCTTAGTGGATTTTTGTCCGCGATTGGACGTACTACGGCGGCAGCGCCAGCAGGTGCTGAACTTCAAGTGCCATCGAATACGATTGGAAACACAGAGGTTGGCACTTCCGTAACGAGCCAACCAGCAGCCTCACGGGAAGTGACCATATTATTTGGTTCGCAAACGGGGAATTGCCAGCGACTTGCGGGGAGCTTGTCCCGCAAGCTGGAAGAGCAAGGGTTTCAGGTCACACTCTCCGCGATGAACAATTTCAAACCTACAGCGCTTAAAAAGGTTGAGAATCTACTTCTATTGGTGAGTACTCATGGAGAAGGTGAACCACCTGATAATGCAAGGATTTTTCATGAATTTCTTTACAGTAAAAGAGCTCCTCAATTAGAGAACCTGCGGTTTTCAGTTCTGGCTCTGGGAGACACCTCTTATGAATTTTTCTGTCAGACGGGTAAAGAGTTCGATCAGAGGTTAGAGGAGCTTGGTGGTAAGCGCCTAAGTCCACGTGTAGATTGTGATCTCGATTATGACGATTCCGTTGCCGAATGGTTTGAAGGTGTAATTGGTGCATTAAATGCAGATTTAAATGCTCCAGCCATTGCTGCAAAAGCGGTTCAAGCCGCGGAGGACGCAGAGTCACAAGAACCTCTATATACTCGTAATAATCCTTTTAAGGCAGAGGTACTGGAGAATCTGAATTTGAACGGACGCGGTTCGGACCGGGAGACTCGCCATTTGGAACTATCGCTTGAAGGCTCTAATATACAGTTTGAACCTGGGGATGCACTGGGAGTATACCCAGAGAATCATCCTGAACTGGTGGACGCTATTATTCATACTATGGGCTGGAATCCTAATGATAAGGTTCCGTTTAATAAGAAAGGTGATGAAGGAGCCTTACGTGAGGCACTTCTGCATCATTATGAAATCACTGTATTGACCAAACCTTTGCTGGAGCAAGCGGCAAAGCTGTCTGCTTCAAACAAGCTGAGTGAGTTATTAGCTCCAGACCGTGCTCCGGAGCTTAAAGCGTATATTCAAGGACGCGATCTACTCGATTTGATCCAGGACTTCTCACCGTGGGAAGGTCCAGCCAGCAGTTTTGTGACGATTTTGCGGAAGCTTCCTGCACGGCTATATTCTATCGCTAGCAGTTATAAAGCTAACCCGGATGAGGTTCATCTAACCGTCAGAGCTGTACGTTATGAGGCTCATGGTAGGGAACGTTACGGAGTCTGCTCAGTGCATTGCGCAGAAAGAGTAGAGCCGGGAGATACATTGCCTATTTACATTCAGCATAATCCTAACTTTAAGCTGCCGACTAATCCGGAAGCACCGATCATCATGATCGGACCAGGCACAGGTGTTGCACCATTCCGCTCTTTCCTAGAGGAACGTGGGGAGCTGGGAGCGGAAGGAAAATCTTGGCTGTTCTATGGGGATCGGCATTTTGTAACTGATTTCCTGTATCAGACTGATTGGCAGAGAATGCTAAAGGATGGCGTTCTAAGCAAGCTGGATGTCGCCTTCTCACGTGATACCGAAGAGAAAGTATATGTACAACATCGCATTTTACAAAAGAGTCGTGAGGTTTATGAATGGCTGCAAGAAGGTGCTCATATCTACGTTTGCGGTGACGAGAAGTACATGGCGCATGATGTTCATTCTGCACTGCTTACGATAATTCAGAGTGAGGGCGGACTGAGCCCTGAAGCGGCAGCGGCTTATCTGGAAGATATGCAACAGAAGCAGCGTTACCAGCGTGATGTCTATTAATGGATAGATGGAGTTATCGAATGACTTCGGGGGGAGATAACAACAATGGCAAACAATGAGAAGGTTAAGCCGATCGGCGGGCCTCCAAGTGATGTTGAGCATATTAAATCGGAGAGTAACTATCTGCGGGGTGCATTAGTTGAGACACTAAGCAATCCGATTACGGGTGGTCTACCTGAAGATGATAATCGGCTGCTTAAATTTCACGGAAGCTATATGCAGGATGACAGAGATTTGCGCAATGAACGGGAACGTCAGAAGCTGGAGCCAGCATTCCAGTTTATGCTCCGCGTAGTTGCCCCAGGTGGTGTAGCTACACCGGAACAATGGCTGGTGATGGATGATCTGGCACAGAAGTATGGTAACGGAACCTTACGTCTGACTACAAGACAGGCATTTCAAATGCATGGCGTTCTCAAATGGAACTTAAAAAAGACCATCCGAAGCATCAATGATACGCTAATGACAACCCTTGCAGCTTGTGGGGATGTCAACCGTAACGTAATGAGCAATCCGAATCCTTATCAATCTGAGGTGCATGCAGAAGTCTATGAATGGGCGCGCAAAGTTAGTGATCATCTATCCCCACGTACTCCTGCTTACCATGAAATTTGGCTAGACGGTGAAAAGGTAGTGGATAGTTTAGGAGATCGGGCAGAAGTTGAACCGATCTATGGTCCGGTATATTTACCGCGTAAATTCAAGATTGGTCTTGCGGTGCCCCCTTCAAATGACGTAGATGTGTTCTCGCAGGATCTAGGCTTCATCGCTATTCTTGAGAATGATAAGCTGGTAGGGTTCAACGTTTCTGTAGGCGGCGGTATGGGAATGACGCATGGCGATACCAGCACGTATCCTCAGCTTGGCCGTATCATTGGTTTTTGCCGTCCTGATCAATTGATTGATGTAGCGGAGAAGACAGTAACGATTCAGCGAGACTATGGAAATCGTTCTGTCCGCAAAAATGCACGGTTCAAGTATACGATTGACCGCCACGGTCTGGAATGGTTTGTCGATGAGCTGCATGAAAGACTCGGATGGCAGCTTGAGGCGGCACGTGAGTACCATTTCGACCATAATGGAGACCGCTATGGCTGGGTGAAGGGTACCAATGGAAAATGGAATTTGACGCTTTATATCCAAAGCGGACGGATTCATGACCAAGAAGGGTACACATTGATGACTGGACTGCGGGAAATTGCCAAGATTCATACCGGGGATTTCCGGCTTACGCCGAATCAGAATTTAACGATTGCTAACGTAACCACTGCCAAAAAGCGAAAATTGGCTGAGCTGGCTAAACAGCATGGACTTACGGACGGAGCTCATCTGTCTGCGCTACGACGCAGTTCGATGTCTTGTGTGGCGCTACCAACCTGCGGACTTGCAATGGCTGAAGCAGAACGTTATTTGCCTTCGTTGATTGATAAGCTAGAGCTTGTCCTTGATGAAGCTGGTCTACGCGATGAGGAAATCGTGATCCGGATGACAGGCTGTCCTAATGGGTGTGCAAGACCGGCACTAGGCGAAATCTCGTTTATTGGTAAAGGTCCAGGCAGATATAATATGTACTTGGGAGCAGGTTTTACGGGAGATCGCTTGAACAAAATGTATAAAGAAAACATAGATGAAAAAGAAATTCTGGAGACGCTGGAGCCAATTCTTCATCGTTATTCAAAAGAACGTCTGCATAGCGAGCATTTTGGAGATTTCGTGATCCGTGCAGGTTATGTCAAAGCGGTTTCGTCAGGTCTTAATTTTCATGACTAATCTAATTTAGACTGAAATGGGTGTCCCAGAGCCTGCATTATGGCTGCTGGGACACCTCTTTGTTGGTTGGCCTTACCTAGAATAAGGGGAGTTTTTTAGTTTCAGACAGGAATAAATATTTTTTTTGCTTAATGATTTGGATTTCTCGTGTTTTTCTTTCATAATATAAAGGGGAAACTAAATACAAAAGAAGAGCCATTGCCCGAGAGTGATGTGTTCTGTACAGAAGAGGCGATATTATGATTATCATGAAAACGATGGAAGAGATCGAAAAAATGCGTGCGGCGGGAAAAATTCTCGCTGAATGTCATCGTCAAATTGCGCAAATTCTACAGCCGGGAATTACTACCTGGGAGATTGATGAATTTGCAGAAAAATTTATACTGTCTCAAGGAGCGACTCCTGAGCAAAAGGGATATAACGGATATCCGTATGCAACCTGTGCATCTGTAAATGATGTAATCTGCCACGGATTTCCGAAGAAGGAACCACTTAAAGATGGAGATATAGTAACCATAGACATGGTAGTTAACTTAGATGGCTGGTTGGCAGATTCCGCTTGGTCATATGGGATTGGCAACATTAGTGAGCAGGCGACTAAATTGCTAGACACCACAAAGGAATCTTTATTCCGTGGTATCGAGCAGGCAGTTGCAGGCAACCGTATCGGGGATGTCGCTCATGCTATTCAAGTTTACGCAGAGTCTAATGGTTTTTCTGTTGTGCGTGATTTTATTGGCCATGGGATTGGTTCAGAAATGCATGAAGCACCAGAGGTACCTCACTATGGTCCAGCTGGCAGAGGACCTCGTCTTAAAGAGGGGATGGTATTTACCATTGAACCGATGCTGAACACAGGCAGCTACAGAACAAAAATTGATGCGGATGGTTGGACTGCACGTACCATTGACGGCGGTCTGTCAGCACAGTATGAACATACATTAGCTATCACCCCTCAAGGAACCATTATTCTGACTGAACTATAATTTAGGGTGGAAAATAGACCTGATTAGCTTCATCTTCTCATGATGTTGCTGATCAGGTCTATTTGTTGTTCAATTAATCAGTTAATCAGTAATGTTGCGAGTATAATATTCAATGATATCTTTTCGACGAATAATTCCGACAAACACGCCTTCTTTATCAATCACAGGAACAAAATTCTGATCTGCGGCGAGCGTCAGCATATCCTCCATTTCGGCATTTATGAGAACGCTCTCGTTATGAACATGCTTCTGGATATCGCTTACTGGAACTTCTCCTATATTGTCAAAAGTTAGACCTGCTGTGTTTTTCAGCTTCCACAATAGATCACCTTCCGAAAGTGTTCCTACATATTTTCCTTCATTATCAATAATAGGGATAGCCGTATAATGGTGCTGCTCTAATTGTTCTAAGGCTTCCAGCATGGATAGTGAGTTAGTGATATAGGCAACTTGATCTTTAGGCAACAAAAAAGAGGATATTTCCATCGGCATGAACTCCTTTGTATTGAAATTTTTTTAGTTAGGCTACTTTTATTTAAACATACTTTTTGAAGGGATAGGTGTTTTAAATTTTATTATTTAATTATAGGTGAAAAGACCTATTTAATGATAGTCGTAATTTGTCGATTAAAGATAAGGTATATTATCCTAGAGTGGAGTTGTTCAGATGGCGTTATATCGTAGGCTTTCTTTAACGGTTAAATTTGTTCTGGTAGTAAGTTTAGTTATCATTGTTATCTTTTTCTTTAGTCTAATCGCGAATCTGCTTAATCTGCGAAGTGTGAGCATATCGAACGGTGAACTAGAGGCGGAAGTTGCTGGGCGAAGTTATGCGGAAACTATTCAGAATAGTATGGTAGACATAGAGTCGGCAGCAAAGGTATTCACAGAAGTACTGGTTGAATCAAGAGAACATCAAACTTTGAGTCGTGAAGAAGTTATTTCTACAATGAAATCGATGCTTGAGAATAGACCCGAGCTTTTTGCAATTAGTACAGTGTGGGAACCCAATGCCTTCGATCAAAATGATCAGGCTAATATCAATAAGACGCCATATGATGATGGTACGGGGCGTTTTATTCCTTATGTTCTTAGGAATCAAGGTTCAATAACGGTTGAACCCTTAAAGAATTACGATGTAGAAGGTGCGGGTGATTATTACCTTATACCTAAAAAAGAGAAAAAACCGATCTACATTGAACCCTATTCCTATGAGACGACTGGTGGGGCTATAGAGATGATTTCGGTTATGCTGCCCATTTTGGACAAATCGGGCACTTTTCTTGGGACGGTAGGATTTGATGTTTCGTTATCAAAGCTCCAGGAGGATGCTGAGAAATATAAACCTATGGGTGGATACGTTTCTCTAGTCACGGGTAATGGTAAATATGCAGCTAATCCTAATGATCCAGAAAGTGTACTTAAAGATTTCGGTGATACGGAAGAGAAAGCTGCACTGTGGAGACAAGTGAAGAATGGGAAGTCGGTTCAGGGGTACACCAATAATTCGAAAGGAGAAAATGTACTTCGTATTTTTGTTCCGATTCCACTGCCAGAAAGCGATCAGGTATGGTATACGCAGACTGCGATTCCTAAAGCTACAATCATGGCTGATTACGAACAAACGAAAACAGAATCATTTATTATCATGATTGTTGGGATGCTGATTCTAGGAATAGTTATAGTCTTACAATTATGGTTAATGGTGATCAAACCGCTTCGAGTATTATCTGAGAAATTGCAGCTTATGGCTCAAGGGGACTTAACACAAACATTGCAGGTTCGAAATGATGATGAATTCGGTAAGATGTCTTCACATTTTAATCAGATGACATATAAGCTTCGAGAAATGTTTGGACTTGTGGCTGATTTATCGATGTCAGTGGGTGCTACTTCTGAAGAGTTGACAGCGAACGCGGAACAGACAGGGAAAGCTGCTGAACAGATTGCTGTGGCTATTGGACGAGTCGCCGAGGGAGCGCAACTGCAGAATGGTTATGCAGGAGAATCTTCTCTGGCCATGAGCGATCTTAGCATTGGAGTGCAACGTATCGCTGACTCTTCATCAGCGGTGTCTGCATCTGCAGACGAAGTAACCGATCAAACGAAGAGAGGCAGTGCACAGCTTCAAATGGCGGTGAACCAGATGACAGAGCTTAAGCAATCCGTGGACGAGACCAGTCTGGCGATTGAACGACTAGGTGAAAGATCTGTACAGATTAGTGGGATTATTGGTCTGATCTCAAATATTAGTAAGCAGACTAATCTATTGGCATTAAACGCAGCAATTGAAGCATCCAGAGTGGGTGAACAAGGTCGTGGATTTGCTGTAGTAGCTTCGGAAATACGGATGTTGGCGGATCAAACGAAACAAGCTGCCGAACAAGTTACTGAATTAGTCGAACATGTGGTCCAAGATACTAATCAAGCCTCACAGGCTATGGCCGTTGGTAATGAGCAAGTACGTATCGGTGTGCAGGGTGTATCTGACAGTGATCTTTTGTTTACATCGATTCTTGCTGAAATGACACAGGTTACAGATCAGATTCAGGAAGTATCTGCAGCTGCACAGCAGATGACTGCTGGTACAGAGCAAATTTCAGCTAGTGTAAAAGTATTAGCCGAACTTGCATCAGAAGCGTCCGCAGATTCACAAAGTGTAGCAGCAGCCTCAGAGGAGCAGCTTGCTTCTATGGAAGAAATCTCAGCTTCGACGGAATCGCTCAGCTCAATGGTGCAAGATTTGCTGGACAAATTGTCTTATTTTAAAATTTAAACTGATGTGATATCGTGATTACAGGTGGGAAACCCTGTCCTTTTATAAAGGATTAGGGTTTTTTCCATTTCTTACATAATCTAAAAGGTATCTACATGCCATCGGATGTGCTATAATCAATATATCGAAAGTAGTTACCTGCTAATTCACATAGCGTAGAGGGTTATTCTTAAGATGACAATAACCTTGTACCATATGTGAATTTTTATTTTTTTAGAGATTTTGTAAGAGATTTTTTTGGGATAAGAATAACATGTAAATTAAAAAAAGGTGGTAATTATATTATGCAAACAGGAACAGTGAAATGGTTTAACGCAGACAAAGGCTTTGGTTTTATCGAGGTTGAAGGCGGAGAAGACGTATTCGTACATTTCAGCGCAATCACTGGTGACGGATTCAAGTCTTTGGATGAAGGACAACGTGTAGAATTTAACGTAGTTCAAGGCAATCGTGGTCAACAAGCTGAGAATGTTGTAAAACTCTAAAGTTGTGAAAAAAATCCCCAAACTTATAGTTTGGGGATTTTTTTAAATATAAGAAATTATAAGTTTCACACAATACTTTATGTCTTATATTTCTCGCTTAGTAGAAAGGTGGCGGATGTAAGTGCAGGTGTTTGAAGACTGGAATTTAAAAGTGAAGAAAACCTTTAACGCTACAAGCAACAAAGAAGTATTGACTGTGTCTGAAGCCGGTAGCTTGCTTGGTCTGTCTAAAGATCAAATGAAAAGCTATGTAGACCAGCATAAGTTAACCAAAGTCCCAATTATGAGAAGTGTTGTCAGGTATCTTTTACTGAAAAGTGAAATCGATACGATCCTGAACAAAACCTAATGTAACCTCAATAAACTTAGCAGACCCATCCTTGATAGGATGTGGTCTTTTTTTTGCCTCAAAAATTTCTTATAAAAAGAAACTTATCGATCCAATGATCGTCTATAATAATGGGATATTTAGGTAATGGAGGGTAGGCACAAATAAAAAGTGATGTTCATTAATGGTGAGAAGTCGCATAAACAGAAAGGGTAATTCATTCAAATGAAAAATAAACAGAGCACTCATCCACCTGCTTCATTTGGTTTAAGTAGAATCGAGAAAAAGAAAGTGAAAAAGAATAAAATCAGCAAGAAAATGAAGATTTGGTATTTTTCGATCGCTACCTTACTTCTTGTTGGGCTGGGAGCCTTTATTTTCCGTAAAGAACTAATGATTTTTGGGTTTAATAATATTGTAGCACCAACTATTGAACACACCCTTGAAGAGTCCTATGTGCCGTTGGAAGACACTGAAGAATCTGGATTACAAGCAACGACGGAAAATAAAGACCGTCCTTTCTCTATCCTTCTACTAGGCACCGATCAGCGTGGCAAAGAAAACGGACTATCTGATTCTATTATTTATACAGTTATTCGACCTGTAGACCATAAAGCACTGCTCGTCTCCATTCCCCGTGATTCATATACTGAAATTATTGGAGCAGAAAATATCAAAGGAGCACGAAAAGAAACCAAGATTAATGCAGCGCATTCCTACGGTGGTCCTCAGATGAGTGTGGATACCGTTAAGAATCTACTGAACGCACCTATTGATTACTATGCTACTATTAATTTTAATGGGCTTGTGGGTGTTACAGATGCTCTTGGAGGAGTGGTGCTTCCAATCACCAAGGTGATAGAGAATAAGAGCCCCGATCATGAGAAACTAAGAATTGAGCCGAACAAACCGATCTATTCCGGTAAGGAAGCTTTAATGTATGTAAGATATCGGGAAGATTCTGATTTTAAGCGAACAGAGAGACAACGGATTTTCCTAAAAGCAGCGCTTGATCGGATGAAAAGAATAGATAATATTCTTAATATACAGAACATTATTGAAATTGCTGGCAGTAACTTTAAAACCAATATGAAGTCAGATTTTATTTTGGATTTGGCTAAGAAGGTAATTCTTGAAGGTGGAACCCCTGAAATAACGAGTCATATGCTCCAAGGGGAAGGAAAACATACGGATCAATGGTATTATATACTCGATGAAAATGATGTAAAGCGTACCCATGATATGATTGAGATTTGGCTGAATCCAGAATCTACTGAGGCTGATCTAATAACTGCTTCTAAGGATGATGCTGCATAATATTTTTGCTATTCTATTTTATATTCACACGGAGGTTAGCTTCTATGGCAGTAAAATCAAAGGAGCAAATGATACTCGAATTTAAGTCTCTTATTCCATTCGTGAAATCATTAGAAGAGGTGCCAGATAAACATTGGGATAAGCCCATAGCTACTGGTAAATGGACCGTGAAGGATATTCTCTGTCACCTCATGCTCTGGGATAAATATTTCTATGAAGGTGCTATTAAGAAGATTATTTTGAAAGAACCACTAACAACGAAACATTTGGATTTTAACGAATTTAATGCTAACGCGATTGAGTATGCCAAATTGTTATCCAAGCAAACCTTGATTGAACAATTTGTGCTCTACAGATCTAGAATTTTAGATGCAGTCTCTGGATTATCGGATGAAGAATGTGATTTGGAATATAAGGATGGAGACCGCAAGAAGTTCAGTGTTCGCAAGTATATGAGAAGTTTTATACCACATGATAATCATCATAAAAAACAGATTGAACAATTTCTAAAATACATACAGCAAGGTTGAAAGCTTGCCTTTTATGGTTTAAGCTTTAGCGCGATTCTGAACCAATTTCATGGATTGGCGAATGAGTATTGGGCCGAACATGCTGCCGGCTGAGGCGGCTATAAAGGAATGTAAGGGAAACCTAATGGCAAAGTAAATGACCGTTCCAGCTACAAAGTCAATAAGAATGAATTTCTTGATCTCGGATAGTGGGATTGTGACGAATACAAATGATTCTTTATTTTTCAAGTGGTTGACCTCCTATTTGATAACGCAGCATATAAATCCACTGTTCATTCTATTTTGAGAACAAGATGTCCCATTCGAAATATTTAGACTAACGGCATAGAAGAGTAAAGGGTGAAGACTCGAATGGATAATCAGGATCATCAAAAAGAGCGGAAACCGCTATTATATATACAGACAGCAAATCATGTTATGGAAGAAATAAGGAAGAGAAGGCTTCAGTCACATGATCTTGTCCCATCTGAAGGGGAAATTGCGAAGTTGTACGGTGTCAGTCGCATGACGGCGAAGCTTGCTCTGCAGATCTTGGAGAAAAAAGGGATCGTTTATCGCCATGCCCGTCGTGGGACATTCATATCCGCTGATTACCAGCATACACATTCCGGTGAACAGATGCTGGAGAAGGTGATCGAGGAGAAGAAACCGATACGAAGGATTGCATTGGTGATTCCTAATATGGATGATTATATTGGTAGAATAATTACTTCCGTCGAAAAAGAAGCGCGTGAAGCGAATTGTCATTTACTCATTCGAATGACTGGGGACAAAGAAGACGAAAGCATATGCTTGCAAGAACTGTACGATGATCAAGTGGAGGGTATTATTTTATATCCGCGTGGGAGTACGCAGTGCAGTGAGAAAGTATTGGAGCTTAGTCTATTAAACTACCCTCTAGTTATCATTGATCGTATCTTTCGAGAGGTGCAGATTGACTGTGTCTACCATGATCATTACCAAGGGGCTTATAAAACCACCCAGTATTTGATTGAGAAAGGCCATCAGGAAATCGGATATCTTTCAATGGCATTTGATGGTGTGACGAGCAGGGAAGACCGGTATAGAGGTTATCTTCAAGCTATGCTGGATCATGATCTGCCGGTAAACAGCCGTAAAATTTACTTGAGCTGCTCAGAAGATTATATGCATCAGTTGAATGCTCCGAATGTGCAGTTGGCGTCGTTTTTAGGTAATAATTCCGCTTTAACGGCAGTCGTATGTGCAGACGACTATATCGCTGCATCATGCTTGTATACGGCAATCTCCATGCAAATATTGGTTCCGGATCATTTGTCTATCATAGGGTTTACCGACATTCAATTGGCAAGCTTGCTGCCGGTTCCATTAACTACAGCAAGACAAGCTACAGAGAAACTCGGACAAGCAGCTGTCCAGCGAGTTGTTAAACGGATGGATAATTCACGTGAAGGGGCGCTAACGATTAAGATTGATACCACCATCGTCGAGCGAAGCTCCGTTAGACCCAACGTTATTAAATAATTCGCTTGTAAATTAACTTTTGAGGCTCTTTCCCCACATTTTTGTGGAGGGAAGAGTTTTTTTTATATCAGTGATATAAAATTTCGACATTGTATTTTTCATATTATTTAATGTTATTATTTCGGACTATTTGGTTGTATAGATCAGTGACATATAATAATCTGAAAATAGATCGTTGGAAATTCCAGTTTTCTATAAGCCATAATCTAACGGAAGCAGGTCGGGAAAATGAATAACACTAAGAAGGTCCATGTTGTATTTAAAACGCATTTGGATATTGGGTTCACGAATTTGGCTGCGCATGTATTAAGACAATACATGGAAGAGTATATTCCGAAAGCGATCGCTTTGGCCGATACATTAGAGGCTGAAGGAGGCCGCGCGCAATTTGTATGGACGACTGGATCCTGGCTAATTCGTTATTATTTGGATCGCGCACCTGCTTCGGAAAGAGAAGCGATGGAGAAGGCAATTCGTAAAGGACATATAGTGTGGCATGGGTTACCGTTCACTACACATACAGAGCTTATGGATAAGGAGCTTTTCCAATACGGGCTAACGATCAGCCAAGAGCTTGATCAACAATTTGGAAAACAAACGATAGCCGCCAAAATGACGGATGTGCCAGGTCATACCCTGTCCATGGTTCCGTATATGCAGAAAGCAGGCATTCAGTATATTCATCTCGGAGTTAACCCAGCATCTATGCGTCCTGATGTACCAAAGCTGTTTCGCTGGCAGGCAGAGGATGGCAGCGAATTAATTGTGAACTATGCCGGAAGCTACGGAGAGCCGGTTGAGATTGAAGGGATCGACGATATATTGCTATTTGCGCATACAGGTGACAATTGTGGGCCGCCAAGTGCTGAGGAAATCGAAGAGCAGTTCCGTGAAATCCAAGAACGATACCCTGACGCTGAGATTATAGCGTCTTCACTAGATGCATTTGCAAGAAGTCTTATGCAAGTTCGCGAGCAGCTTCCTGTGGTTAGTGAAGAAATCGGTGATACTTGGATTCATGGTGCAGGGACAGATCCATTAAAACTTGCCAAGCTTCGTGAGCTTCAACGTTTGAGAAGCAAATGGCTGTCCGAAGGAAGCTTAGACGAGCATAGTACTGCCTATAAAGGGATGAGCGATGCTATGTTGATGGTAGCAGAGCATACATGGGGTTTAGACGTAAAAAAATGGCTTCCTGACTTTCGAAACTATGCGAAAATAGATTTCAATGATGCTAGAATCAAGGACGAGATTGATGTAGACGATATTCCTGCGAAATTCAATTATATTGGTGCATTCGCTATGGATGAATTCGATAAACATTCTAGTGGTTTATTTGCCTCAGAACAGAGCGTCCGAAAGTATTCGATGATCGAACGTTCTTGGGCGGAGCAACGAGGCTATCTGGATCAGGCAGTCGCATGCCTGGATAAAGATAAACAAGCGGAGGCAAAGGAAGCGTTCGGTAGGCTAGAGCCTACGAGGAAAGATTGTTCCGCTGATGCTGAGCAGGTTAGTGTCCAAGAGGTGTACGCGGTTGAGGGTTATAAACTGACCTTTGGTGTGAATGGCTCACTTGTTCATTTATCGGACGCTAATGAGAAAGTATGGGTAGACGAAAGCCATCCCTTCGGCGTTTACGCCTATGAGACGTTTGGAACGGAGGACTATGCCAGATACTTCCGTACCTATATGCAAAATTTAAGCTTCACCCATCCATGGTCTGATGCCGACTTTAATAAGCCTGGCTTTGAATTCGTTCGACCATTACCTAGCCATCAACTATATGAGCCCATCGTAACTGATATGATGCGAGTAAACGGCAAACGGTTCTTGCTACGTTTACGCATGCCGGTACAAGCCTATGAATTATATGGTGCGCCGAAGGAACTTGAATTAGTGTATGATTTTGAGCATGAAGGTACGGTTGACGTATCACTGCAATGGTTCGGAAAAGAAGCGAACCGCCTTCCAGAAGCAAGCTGGTTCGGTTGTGCATTGAATGTCGATAATCCAAATCTTTGGATGATGGATAAGATGGGCTTGCCAGTCTCACCTTTGCGTGTAGTGAAGGACGGGAATCGTAATCTTCATGCCATTGGACGTGGCGTTAGTTATCAGGGGGCAGATGGGAGCGCCTTTATCGAAACCATGGATGCTGCTTTGGCTGCACCGGGTCAAAAAAGACTGCTACAATTTGATAATTCTTTTGTTTCTCTAGATAAAGGATGGCATTTTAATTTGCACAACAATATCTGGGGTACCAATTTCCCTATGTGGTACGGTGAAGATGCAGTATTTCGTTTTCGTCTAAATTTACAATCGAACCATAAGTAAAATAATAGATGTACTTGTGACTGAAATGCACCCCTTAGAATAAACATTGGAAAAACCTCTGGGTCCGATGTCTTTCTATGAGGTGCATTTTTGCTCAGTTTCTGCAACTGATAAGATCTCAATGTTAAAAAGACAAATTTCCACTTGGAAAATTTGGTTTTCATAGATGATATCCCATATTCCGCCGATTTCTTCTACCGCATTCTTTACGCTTTTTAGACCGATACCATGAAAATGCTTGTCTCGTTTTGTTGTGGCTAATTCCCCGAAATGATTCATACGTATTGAATGCTGATATGGATTCTGTATTCTGATAAATAAAGTACCCTTATGATAATGAAGTTGGAATTTAATATAGGGCTGAGTCACACCTGGATGCTTGCATGCTTCTATGGCATTATCAAGGGTGTTCCCTAGAATAATGCTAAATGCATAAGCATCAAGGTCAAGCTGAGGTGGAATCTTAATATCCGTTTGAAAGGAAATACCCAGCTTTTTGGCAAATTGCGACTTGTAATTAATGATAGAGTCGATTAGGATGGAGCCGGTATTACTTTCACCTGAAGAGAGTTCTATTACTCCAAGAAGCTTATCCACATCATTCAGTCCGGCTTCTTTTTCCCCAGCTTGTAATTGAGACCTCAGGCCGAGCAAGATATTCCTGAAATCATGTTGAAACGTAAAGACTTCTTGCTGCCTTTCTTTCGTGAGCAGATACTGGTTCATATAGTAGGTGTTTTGCTGTTCCAACAAGTAGTTTTTATTCTGTGCCGATTGTATGGTTAATACACGATCACACAAAAGAATGATCAGGAAGTTGATTAACAGCAATCCTCCGGACAAAGTCGGATACAACGCCGGATATTCCCGCAATGACAGATCGCCCGATAATTTTGCAATACTGAGGATGCTGATAAACGGAAAGCAGAACAGCCCGATCCAATACCAACTGCTTAGACTGCCCTCGCCAAAAGCTTTGGTAAAACGAAGCGTGATCTGTACCAGTATAAACATCAGAATCTTCGACAAAAACAAGGTAAAGATGTATCCGCTTGTCGAATACACAGGTGCAGTAGCTGCATCCGAAAGAATAATCAGTGCGACTATAAATAAAGCAGCACCAATTCGCCATTGTATTTTTCCTTTATACAAAAAGGACAAGAGAACGATCCCCACTATATTAAGCCCTAGCATCCATAAGCCGGGGAATGGGCTGTAATGAAGGAGGAGTACGAAAATATAATAAGCAGTGTATACGGAATAAAGGATTACTTTGGATTCCCAAAGCCGTGGGAAACAATGATCATAGAAATAATGAATGATAAATGGGAGAGCTGCCAGTGTGAGGGCATAGAACAGCTCATCCAGTAGAATATTATTCAAGCAGACTCCCCCTGAATTGCAAATAACTCTTTTTCACTACGGTGCTTTGCTTATCGCTAATCGGAAGTTCTTCCCCACTCGTTAATACAATTTTTTTGCCCTGAATTTGTTTTATGTAATCGAAATTCACAAGATACGATTGATGAATCCGCACAAACTGCTTCGAAGGTAGCTTTCCTTCTTCTATAGATAAAGTACTGTAATATTCCGTTTGATCTTCCGTTGTTTGCAAAATGATTTTTCGGCGATCACTTGCCAAGTACATAATATTACGGATTGGAATAAGTAGTTTAGTTCCGCTTTGGTGTACAGGCAGTAATTTTGGTTGATTTTGCTGACGCTTGACCTTTATTTGCTGAATCATAGAGATTAGTTTTTTTTCAAAAGACTCGTTATGTATAGGCTTCTTTATAAAACCAGAAGGTTGAACGTCAAATAGTTGAACATGATACTCTTCGTGGCTCGATACGTAAATCAACCGAACCCTATCATTATCACAATCTCTCCGTAATATATGACCCGCTGTTATTCCGCTTATTCCCTTCATTTCTATATCCATAAAAATAAGATCAAATGGACAACCATGTTGAATGGCTTTCGTGAAACTTTCACCAGAATAGAATATGGATACCTCTATCTTTACGGTCTGCTGAATGGGATGGTTAAGGATCAATCTCTCAATACATTCTGTTGTCTTAAAATCATCATCACAAATAGCAATATGTATCATGTGAAATTCCCCTCCTGTGTATAAATAATAATACATTATATGGGAGTATAATCAACCTTTATCCTTTTAGGGATCACTTGGAAGTGGTGAAAGTTACATTTATTCCAGTGTTTTTTACTATTGCGATTAGTAATTCTAGTAAACATGCTAATTTAATATCAATTAGTAGTAGACGGTATGGAGGAGTTGAAAAATGAATACAACAATCTTTGAAGCTGAGGGATTAACTAAACAGTACGGCAGTGCAAATGCGCTTCAAAATATAAATATGCAGATTAAACAGGGTGATATCTATGGTTTTGTAGGTGAGAATGGAGCAGGTAAAACCACACTCATGAAAATAATTAGTGGCTTAGTTTACCCTACAAAAGGGACTATCCAATTGATGGGTAAAAGTAGTGAGAAGGACATCGCACGAGTCAGGAAAAAAATGGGGGTTTTAATAGAGCTACCTGCCCTCTACCCCCATATGAATGCTGAAGAGAATTTAAGCTTTTATTGCAAGATTCATGGTATTTCGGATTTTAAGAGAATTAAAGATGTGCTGAATTTAGTGGGACTAACGGATGTTGAAAACAAAAATACAACGGAATATTCTCTGGGCATGCGTCAACGCTTAGGGCTGGCAATTTCCCTTCTCAATGAACCGGAATTTTTAGTGTTGGATGAACCGATTAATGGACTTGATCCTACAGGAATTGTAGAAATGAGAAAATTATTGGCTAAGCTGGCACATGAAAAAGGGGTTACCATCTTGATTTCCAGCCATATCTTGAGTGAGCTCCAATTGTTAGCTACCAAATTCGGGTTTATTCATAAAGGGCAGTTCATTAAGGAAGTCTCTGTGGAAGAACTCTTACAATCAGCCGAAGCGCAAATTTGTATTAAGACCGTTGAAATAGCTGCGGCAATAAACGTGCTTAAGAACGATCTTAATATTCATTCGATCACATTGTCAGAAGCCGGAGAAATATTGGTTCCCAAGGATTTGACAGATCTTGAACAGTTAATGTCAACGTTAATTAGAAATGGAATTCCACTTGAAGGAATTAACCTGTCCACAGCAAATCTTGAGCATTATTATATGGATCTGATAGGAGAATGAGCAATGAGGGATTTTCTGAAAGCTGAGTCTTACTTTATAAGAAGGGATATCATGTTTAAGGGAATTTCTCTTCTGTTCCTTATAGCAAGTCTGGTATTAGCAATCTGGATTGGCGGTAAAGCTGGTTTTGAAATCGGTAATCTCGCGGAACCCTTAACGATTGTGACACCTTTATCTTTATTTTTTTATTTTATTATTCCAGTTTACGTATGTTTTTTTGCAACCGAAGGATTTGAATATGGATCTATCAAAGTTATCCTGGCTTCCGGACAAAGTAGGTTTATCTATATCACGGGGAAATACCTTTCTGTTTTTAAAATTATTATATGGTGGATTTTACAATTTACAGTAGTGTTTTATCTCGCTTATATGATAGCTGCTTTGATAATTGGGACTGACATCGGTAATCGTAATTTTTCTGCTGACTTGATTCAAGTTTCCCGTGTACTGGGATTAAATATCCTTTATTTATCAGCTTATGCTGCTCTAATCATTATGGTAGGTATTCTTATTAAAAGAACGGCTTCAGCGGTGGTTGTAACTTTTCTAATTATATTTGGCGACTTCATGATATCCGGTTATTTCCGTGATGCTTCCTCCGCATTGTTAAGGGGGATTTCAGACCATGCTTTAACGACCCAAGTTATGAAGTTTTCCGGAATTTACGTCGTTAATTCACAACATATAGTCCTAACCGGAGCAAAGAGCTTTATGGAAGTGGTGCTGATTCCTGTGATTATCATAGCTATTAGTTTGTCTGTCACCTATATTTCGTTTGGAAAAAGAGATATACACGCGTAGATAAAGGAGGAATTGAAATGGACAGGGGTAATAGATCACCAAAAACGATCGTTATTGTAGGTGCGTTGCTAGCTATTGTAGTTTTTGTTGTTCTTTTTGTTGGTATTGAGATGGGATGAGGCTAGTCTCAGTATATGTTGCGGGGAGTTATGTGAAATGAAATACAATGTAGTATGGATCAGCATTAAAGAGTTATTTCATCCTTACCGTAAAAACATTTGGATAATCAGTATTGTTATGTTGGTGACTTCTATAGGGAGCTTTTTGACTCCTTGGTTTACCAAGCAACTTATTGACATTGGTATTCTAGGTTTGGATTTTTATCGAGTTATTCAATACGTAGGGCTAATTTTTTTAGTATTCCTTATCCAACAATTACTTGGTATTTTTCAATTCTATTACTATAAGGAAATAAGTGTGAGAATACCATATGACTTAAATAAGAAAGCTTGTAAACATGTGTTATCCGTACGCACGAAATTTTTTAAAGACAGAAATTTCTCAGTAGTGATGTCTGAGCTTTTTCAAGATATCGCCAACATATCGTCTTTGACAGACACGCAATTTTTAACATCTTTCGTTAATCTATTTAAAGTTTTCGCCGGCTTAACAGCATTGTTTTATATTAACTGGAAATTAACTCTAGTTATGCTCGCTACAATTCCAGTCAAAATGCTAATTAGCAGTTTTTTATATAAAAAGCAAGTAAAGGTATATGAAATCATTATGCACTTGCAATCAAATTTCTCAGAATGGTTAGGGGATGCAATTAGTGGCATTGAAGCGATAAAAGTATGGGGGATTACTGGAAAACGACTAGCGAAACTGAAAGTGAATCTGGATGGAAGTAAAAATGCTAAATCCAAGTTAATGCGTTATGGATTTATTGATAGTATATCGGGTTCGTTTATGACGACATTGTTTACTTGTGGTCTTTACTTGTACGGTGCTTGGTTAATCCAAAAAGATGAAATCACCATTGGCGGTCTGGTATCTTTCATTTCGTACTCATCATTGGTATTTGAACCAATTACTATCATATCGTATTTGATTACGCAATTATCCAGCGTGAAACCAGCCTTTGAGCGGTTTTTAAAATTTCTAAATACCGATGCTGAAATTGATAAACCGGAAGCGAAGGAATTATTAGAATCAATATCTATCAATGATCTGAAATTCGAAAACGTATCCTTGGTTTATGAGAATGAAAAAGCTCTGGATCAAGTGAATTTTACCATTCAAAAAGGTGAGAAAGTAGCGATTATTGGTTTGAACGGCAGCGGCAAATCATCTGTTGTAAATCTGCTGCTAAGATTCTATGAGCCAACTGAAGGCATCATCAAAATAAACGATAAAGATGTGAAAGAGTATACTTTTGAATCCTATCGCTCAATATGGAGCTTGATGGCTCAAAACAATTATCTTTTCAATGATACTGTGGCGAACAATATCAACATTTCTGAAGAGCTTACACTTACTGAGATATTGGAAAGCTGCAAACAGTCAGGGGCATATTCATTTATCCAAGACCTACCCGAAAAAATGGACACTCGAATTGGTTATAATGGCGCTAAACTATCGGGTGGACAAAAACAAAAAATAGCACTTGCCCGAACATTAGCACGTAAGGATACAAAAATTCTGCTATTGGATGAAGCAACCTCAAGCTATGACTATTATTCGGAGCAGGTTTTTAACGAGGAACTGTTATCTTCAGATCGTTATATGATGACTATCATTATCACGCATCGACCGGAAGTATTAAAGAGATTAGATAAGATTATTTATTTAAATGGTGGCAAGGTTCTTGGGATAGGAACTTTTGATGAGTTGTATACATCTCAGGAGAGTTTTAGAGATATGATTACTAGTACTCAAAGGGAGGAAACCCCGGATGCCTTTTATTCCTTTTCAAACGAGAGCGAATCTACATTACGTCTATGACATGAATAGAAACAGTATTTATAAAATCAAACAGAATCAGTATGAAGCGTTAAGTCATATTTCTGAAGGCAGTTATGAGGAAGCTGATGTAAATGTGCTTAAAGATTTTCAAAAGAGAGGGCTTTTAGCTGAATCTCCGATTCTACAAATTGAGCATCCGGCAAGTCAAATGTTGGAGTACCAGTTAGAGCGCTGTGTTAACTCAATCACTTTTCAAATGTCTCAAAATTGCAACTTGCGTTGTGGTTACTGTCCTTACTCAAGCAATGAAATTTATAATAATCGTTCACATTCTGCTCTGAATATAACCTGGGATACTCTGCAGCAAGGGATTGATTTCCTTGTAGCCCATTCTAAAGACGTGGACCACTTGCATGTAGCTTTTTATGGTGGGGAGCCTTTGATTGAAAAAAAACTAATCATAGATACTATGAAATATACACAGGAAAAAGTCAGCGGCAAAGAAATTTCCTTTGGTATGACTACTAATGGCACACTTCTGGATGATAGTTTTGCAAGGGAAGTTCGTGATTTTAACATATCCATTATGATTAGCCTGGATGGACCGAAGGATGTTCATAATGAAAATAGGACGTTTGTAAATGGACGTGGTTCCTATGAGAATGTATATCGTAATGTTGTACATATTCGAGATAACTATCCTGATCTATATCAAAAACTGAAGTTCAATACAGTTATTAGTCCAGATGGTAAGTTCGAAGAGATCTTTGATTATTTTAGAGCGGGAGAAGGAGTTAGTGACCTCTCTAAAGTTAACTTTAATACACTATCCATGAACTATACAGAGACGGAATTCGTTTATGGTGAGGCTTATTTTGAAGAGCGAAATTACGAAGCTTTGAAGGCATACCTATTGCTGCTAGGAAAAGTAAAAGAAGAGCCTGTGGCCTATCATAAACGTGATATTGAAACCATTTATAGCTACAAAGAGTTTCTTTCGCCAATCAATGAGACCCCGAAAATTGCTCATCCTAGCGGGACTTGTATACCAGGCTTGAAAAAACTTTTTGTAGATGTAAACGGTAACTTATTTCCTTGTGAGCGTATAGATGAAAATTCTTCACTAATGAAAATGGGAAATCTTCAGGATGGTTTTGATATTAAAAAGGTTCGAGAAATTTTGAATGTTGGAGCAGTTACGGAACAACACTGTAAAGAATGCTGGGCCTTTCATTGCTGCTCTATATGCCCCGCTGCAGCGGATAATGGAAAGGATGAACATTATTCAGAAAGCTATAAGCTTAGCAAATGCAACAGGGTTAAAGCGTCGGCATTAGAGAATTTGAAGAACTATACGATGATGAGGGAATTTAAATATCAGTTTAAAAGAGAGGATATTTCACTGTGAAGAAAAAACTGGCGGTTTACCCTTTTCACAAAGGTCTGATACCTTTATTGCTAACAGAAAGTGGGCTTCAGAATTTCGAGCTGATGTATGCCGTAGTTCCAAAAGGCTGGGAGTCATTCGATGAAGTGGACGACACTAAAAAGGCTTTAATATGTGATGAAGAGAGCTTTTATTTAAATGATCTGATTAACTCAGTTGATGTACTGTTATTATGTAAGCCTCAATTTCAAGTTGATGAATCAGGTTACTGCCGGTTAACTTCTCTTGCAGAAGAGAAGGGAAAGCATATTATGTACGTGTCTGAATTAAAAACTGTATTAAACCAATCAACCATAGAGGGTTGGGAGTGTCTGGATCTAGAGCATCCTTCTATATCGAAACAGAATGCATTAGCGAGTATCGACGTCCCAGTTATTTTAATTATGGGGATGGGGGAAAACTGCGGAAAATGGAATTTGCAGCTTAAACTAAGTGAAAACTTTCGCAATTCGGGATATAAGATGAGTTTGATTTCCAGCAATGCACTATCTAGATTATGGGGATACCATACAATCCCAGACATTATAGACGGCAATGATCTAACGTTTTCAGAACAGGTCGAGAGTATTAATGCCTATATTAAATATATAGAACAAGCTGAGAATCCAGATGTCATTATTATTGGAGTTCCAGGAAGCATTCTTAAGTATAGCACTTCAGTTCCCAATGGATATGGGTATATACCTTTCCTAATCAGTAATGCAGTCACACCAGATATCACAATATTAAGTTTGTATAACGGAAATTACGAAGAATCTCATTTGAAAGAAATGAAGTCCACTTGTTTATATAAATATGGCGTTAATATTGATTACTATCATATTTCTGAGAATGTTTGTTTATATAATCCAGAAGCAAGACAACTAGAATACTATTCTGTAGATTATCGAGACTCAATGGAAAACAATTCCTATTCTCAAGAGGGGATGTATACTTTTAATCTTTCTAATTCTACAAGTCAGGAAGAGGCTTTTAGAAGAATTATAAGTGAGCTGCAAAATAATATTCCGATGATTTAAAGGAGGGGAAGGAGTTGTTGTATCTAAACGAACAGGTTATAGAAGAAACAGTCAAAAATTATGTCAAAGAATTCGATAGAACGACCAATCTATTAGGTGTAACTTCTGTTAGAAATATCATTTATATTTTAACAGATCTCGAGAATGAACTAGGATTCCAAATCAATGATTCTTTTATCCGTGAAATCAAAGACTTAACTGTAGAAAAACTTATTGAAGTTATACCGAAACATCTAAAGTAGTGGCATAGAAATTTCGCTCTATCATTCTCAATGCTGACATAAGAGATGTATTCAAAACAGACCCTATGACAAACTGAAAGGAGGGGACTAAACAATGGAACTGAATAAAAACGCTTCTCAACAAGTAGCTCCTATGGTCTCTACATTTGCAACTTGCTGGTGTATGTGTCTATGCCTTATTTTTACAGAAAAAAGACATAGTGACCAATTAGATGCTTTGAATGCTGTTAAAAATTAGTGAATTTATGCATCATTAATTGAGATCCTGTTTTTGACGAAGTTTTATTAGAAAATTGGCTGTTTTGGATACATCCTTTATGTCAGCATTTAAACTCTAATATAAAATCTCCGGCAACCATATTGCCAGGAGATTTTTTTGTTCAGGGCTTGTTTTGATTGGGCTGATATCGGAAGAGTACTGAAAGTCACAGAGGATTATTTTAATTACAGATATAATGAAAGCGTTATCTTTTCATTGCAGTTTACTTAAATTAAAAGGAGATAAGCTATGAGAGTGAACAAAGTTTCTTTTAACCAGCTTGTGTTTATTTGTTTAGGGATTCAATACATGTTAATGCATTTGTTCTCTGCAGGCGAGGCGATTGTCATCACATCCATAGAGCTTGTTATATACATGATTTTTACCGTTGTTGGCCTTGTAGGATTTTTTATACGGAGCAGAAAAGTGGATAGTGAGGCTATTTCCGGATTGGTCGCATTATTCTTCAGTGTATTATGGATGGTATCTTTATTCTCGCAATTTAAGAAAGAAAGCTACCCAGATGCTTTAACGGTAATTAATTCGCTTGGCGTTGCTACTGCCCTACTTGTGCTTCTGGCTGAGTTCATCATTATAGCTAAGGCCTAGCGTAAACACAAACAAAAAAACAAGACAGGTCTATTTAAGACTTGTCTTGTTTTTTATGCATTCCCAGAAATGAAAGCACACCCTGAGCATTCCGCTTAAATTCATATTCTGAATCATGCTTCGTATGATGGAATCTTGTTTCCGAGATTGGATAAAACGGAGTGACCTCTACATCATTCCAGACAAAATAGTAATCTTGCCCACTACGCTCGACGCTCGCTTTGCAGCCATATCCCTCATAGGTTCCCATAAATGAAGCATAAATGCTATCATCAAGCGGGTAGGCTTGCGGAGAGATCGGCACCCTTACAGGTTCGCCGAAGACTAATCCAGCTAGCGATTCCGTTAACTTAGTGACGGGTACGCAATCATAATTAGTCAACATGATTATGCTTGTTTGATCTTCAGGGTATCTATGCAGTTCACTTCGGAAGCCGCGATAGGCACCGCCGTGATACATTCTTTTTCGATCAAAACGTTCGTCCAAGAACCAACCAAATCGATATTTGAGGTTACTGGAATGAAAAGCCATCTCTAGGGTGTTATGAGACACTAATTGATCGGAGTATAAGGCTTGATCCCACAGGAAAAGATCGGCAGCGGTCGAATACATCCCGCCAGCAGATAAGATAGAACTCATATCTATGTATTCCCCCTGAGTATACTCTCCCCAAGAAGAATGATAAGGTGAGGCTAATTTTTGAATAATCTGCTGATTGTTATAAACTCCTGTATTTACCATGCCCAGAGGCTGTAATATAAAAGTAGTGATATAATCTTCAAATGTCATCCCTGTAATCTTCTCAATAATCATCCCCAGCAAATAATAACCTGAGTTGTTATAGGCAAATGAAGTGCCAGGCATAAATGCAGGGGGCTGACTCACAAATAGCTGTAACATCTCCTGTGGAGTCAGCTTTAGCTTATTTAATTTTTGATTATATTCGGGTATGGAAGTGTAGTTGGCTATACCAGAGGTATGTCCCAGCAGGTGAAGGATGGTAATCCCCTCTAGTGCATGCTGCTGAGGGAGATATTTTAGGATTGGATCTTCCAGTCTGAGACGTTTTTGTTCTTTTAGCATCAGGATAGCCATGCCAGTGAATGATTTGGTAAGTGACCAGATCCGGAATTTGGTATCTAAAGTGTTGGGGACCTGATGTTCAAGATTCGCATATCCGTACGCTTTATGTAACTTGATTTCTCCACGCTGAGCTATTAAGACTGTGCCACTTAATGGCCAGCTTTGTTCGTATTTATCTAAATAGTGCTCCAGACGCTGGAACTGTGTATCCACAGGTAACCCCTCCTTAAAGGCATATTCTAACATAATAATAAATTCAGTTGAAGTGGAGAGAAATCGATGAGATATGATTGTTTGATTATTGATGATGAAATTGAGCTTGCGGAGACCACCTGCGAATATTTTAATTTGTTTGATGTTCAAACCGCATTTGTTACGAGCGCCGATGCCTGTCGGAGCTTTTTGAGTGAGCATCAGGTGTCGATGTTACTCCTAGATATTAATTTAGGTGGTGAATCCGGCTTCCAGTTATGCAAAGAACTGCGTCAGACGACCGGGATTCCCATCCTGTTTATTAGTGCCCGCTCCAGTGAGGATGATGTATTAATTGCGCTAGATATCGGGGGAGATGATTATATTCATAAGCCATATACCCTGAGAGTGCTGCTGGCAAAAGTAAAGGCGGTGCTTAAACGGTACAACAACGAAGTTGTAGCCGAGTCCTCCCTTCTTGAATCCGGACCCATCCAGATTGATCCCGAACTCAGAAGGGCAAGTCTTAACGGCGTACCCCTCAAGCTGAAAACAATGGAATATAAATTGCTAAAGTTTTTGATCCAGCATAAAAATCGGGTAATCCCTAAAGAGGAGCTATTTACAGGGGTATGGGGGGATGTTTTTGCGGGAGATGGCACCTTAAATGTACATATCCGTCATCTTCGTGAGAAGATTGAGCAGAATCCTAACGATCCGCAGTACATCCGTACCGTATGGGGCATCGGTTATGCTTTTGAGGATAAATAAGCTATGACTAAAAAACTGCTGATAGCTCTGATGCTCACTATACTCGCTGCAAGTATAACTCTCTTATTGCTGATATTTAATTTGAAAGTGGAGACCTCAACAGACCGAGTGGCGATCAATACCATTGTTAAGCTTACAGAGCAGCATTGGGATAAGCTTGAGCCGAAACTGTACAAGGAAAGTCCTTATGATTTCGCCATTATTGATACTTCTGGTGAACTTAAATATCAGACTGAAAATGCGATTTCCGTTAGCGTTAACGAAGCTATCAATAATCGGGATACCTTAGTTGATGTTGTTGTTCGGGATCAGCTGGTGGGTAAAGTAATTATTAATAATGATTACCGTACGATTTTTATACATATGAAACAACAATTTATACAAGTTTCTGTTGCGATGCTGCTTTTGCTTACAATTTTAGGCATCCTCTATATTTGGTTCCTGAATAGATCCATTCTTCGTCCGTTTCGCAAAATGCAGCTATTCGCAAACCATATCGCAAGAGGCGATCTTGAAGTGCCTCTGGAGATGGATCGTAATCATCTATTTGGTGCTTTTACCGAAAGCTTCGATATGATGCGGGAAGAGCTAGCGGCGGCTAGGCACAGTGAATATTTAGCGAACAAGAGTAAGAAGGAGCTGGTTGCTAGTCTCAGTCATGATATTAAGACACCCGTCGCTTCGATGAAGGCGATTACGGAACTGATGTTATTAAGCGCAAGAGATGAGAAGACAAGCAGACAGCTAAATACCTTGTATTCCAAAGCGGATCAGATTGATCGTCTGGTCACAGACATGTTCCATTCCACCTTGGAGGAACTGAATGAACTAAACGTCAGCTTAACGGAGGAGAATAGTCACCTCCTGACCCAAATTATAAATAATGTGAACTTCTACGAACGGATTTCAGCTGCATCTGTGCCAGACTGTATCATTATGGTGGATCCCTTACGGCTGCAGCAGGTCATCGATAATGTGGTGAACAATTCCTATAAGTATGCCTACGCCGGTACACCCATCGATATTCAATTCGAGATTAGGGATCATTATCTGGAGATTGATGTTCTGGATTATGGTCCGGGTATCCCTGAGGAGGAATTGCCTTTAATATTCAATAAATTCTTTAGGGGCAGTCTGGCCGTGAGCCAGAACGGTGCAGGTCTAGGTCTGTACATTTCTCGTTATATGATGCAAAAAATGCAGGGCGACATTGTATGCTCCAATCGGGAGGATGGATTTACTGTAAAGCTGCTGATTCCTTTAGCAGGATAGAATTAAGAATTCGCTAAGGATTGCACAAAGACATGTTAAGAACATTTAACGTACGATTAGGTTGCAATTACGAATGAGTCTGTAATTGCAGCCATTATATTGTGCGTAGAGCTAGGGTTACTATTAGCGTAATTAATGAGCATGAACGTAAATGGAGTGTTCAACATGAACGAAGTGAATAATAAAGTATTGATGCAGACCCATAAGCTTGGAAAAACCTTTTCCCATGGAGGAACTCAGCAGCATGTATTAAAAAATCTGGATCTGACCTTATATCATGGTGATTTCACGATTATCATGGGCAGCTCTGGTTCTGGTAAATCAACACTGCTGTATGCCATTTCGGGAATGGATAAGCCAACGCTTGGAGAGGTCTTGTTTGAAGGTCAAGATATTACGGCGATGAGTAATGATCAGCTGGCGATATTCCGGCGGAAGAATTGTGGATTTGTGTTTCAGCAGATCCATCTGCTCGATTCAATGAGTGTCCTCGACAATGTATTATCAAGTGCTTTTCTTGTCCAAAAGGATAGAGCTAGGGCTGTGGAAAAAGCCAAAAAGCTGCTCTTTGATGTAGGCCTGGATGACACCATCTGGGGTAAGTTTCCAGCGCAAATTTCAGGAGGAGAAGCTCAGCGTGCCGGTATTATCCGGGCCCTTATCAACAGTCCAAAAGCGGTCTTTGCGGATGAGCCGACTGGAGCGTTAAATAGCTCAGCAGGAATAGGGGTACTGCGTGTCCTAACCGAGGTAAATAAGCAGGGGCAAAGCATAATTATGGTAACCCATGATCTCAAAACTGCGCTGCGTGGTAATCGGATCTTGTATCTGCAGGATGGGGTAGTCATCGGAGATTTGCGCCTTTCCCCTTATAGCGAAGATAGTGGACCTGAACGGCAGCAGCAATTACAGTCCTTTCTGACCGAATTGGGGTGGTAGGGATGAGAAGCTTAATAGGAAAGCTTGCTTGGTCCAATATTCGTAAAAGAAAAAGTGCAACGATTACGCTCTTCGTATTGATTATGATTGCTGCGCTGCTGCTGAACATTGGCCTCACGGTCAGCTTGAAGCTTAATTCTTTTCAGCAAGAAAAAATATCGAAGCTAAATACACCTGATATCACCGCTTATTTTCCTTTAAATGAGAATGTGAAGAATTATGAATCTCTGGTGGATAGCTATCCTTATACTGAAACATGGGAGAATGAGGCGGCGCTTCTGCTACCTGATGTAAAGATAAACTACGGGGGAAACAATACAGCTATTGCTTTCTTGATTCTTAATAAGGATTCGCAGCGCTCTATGGGACTATTTAATACCACTTCTCGGTTGGAACCTGCGGATCAAAATACAATTTATTTGCCGTATATCTTTCACGGAGGCTCAGGGTATAACCTTGGGGATACGATCTCGTTTGAATACGATAACAACAAATTCACTTATACCATCGGTGGATTTACGGAGGAACCCCTTTTTGGGACATTGACGAATGGGGCTTTGAAAATATTTTTAAACGATGAAGGTTATAAGCAATTAGAGGAACGGCTTGGGAAAGAAGTTCAATTTAATTTTTTATCTGTACAATTAAACGAACGGGCGAAAGAAGTCAAGCTGGAGCAAAAGTTGAGTGAACAGATTTTTGGATCTGGAAACACAAGTTCATTTTTAGTCATGCGAACTGATGTGGGGCTCGAAGGTAACCGCGTTTTTGTGAATATTTTAGCCGCTATTCTGATTGTATTTGCATTGATTATGGTTGTAATCTCGTTGATTGTGATCAGGTTTCAGATCTTCGGGAATATTGAGGATAACCTAACCAACATCGGTGTTTTGAAAGCGAACGGTTATACGTCAAGGCAGATCATATCCTCATTTCTGTTACAGTTCGTCTCAGTATCTATAATGGCCTCCATACCGGGAAGTTTGATTTCTGTTCTAGTCATGCCCTTAGTAGGTAATATGATTTCGTCTTCGGTTGGACTGTTGTGGCCGACAACTTTTGAATTATTAAGTGCTTTGTTGAGTTTGCTTATCGTTACGGTGCTGATTCTCTTAGTTGCCTACCTGTCTAGTAGAAAGATTCGAAGGATTACTCCGATAGCAGCTCTTCAGAGCGGGCTTCTTACCCACAATTTTAAGAAAAATCATTTTCCGCTAGCGAGCACTTCATTGAATTTGCAATTCGCCTTAAGTCTGAAGTCTTTATTTAGACAGACCAAGCAGAATTTTATGATCGTGCTGATCGTTGCAGGGTTGACCTTTTCGAGTATATTTTGCTCCATCCTTAATTTTAACTTTAAAGGGGATACTTCAGCCGTTTTAGATTTAGTGGGTCTAGAACGTACCAATTTGCAACTTGATCTAAAAAAAGCTGATCATGATCCAAAGATATTTGCAGAAGTAGAGGCCATGCCTGAGGTTCAGAAGATCTCCATATTGGAAGGTAGAGTAGCTTCTATAGATGATTCCAGTTTTATGATCCGTGTATCTGATGATTATGCCAAGCTGGAGACGCAGACGGTCTATAAAGGTAGGCAGCCCATTTTTGATAATGAAATTGCGATATCCGGTGTAATTGCAAAAATGAAAAATAAATCGATTGGGGACGAGATTCCAGTTACGTTTAATGGGGTAACCCAAAATTATTTGGTGACTGGTCTTAGCCAGCAGATTAATCAGTTAGGTATGGTAGCTACCATAACAGAAGATGGAATGAGAAAATTGCAGCCGAATTACTCAGTCCAGTCCATTAATGTGTACTTAAAGGAAGGGGAAGATCCTCAAGTCTTCATTCAAAAGCTTGAAGAACGTCTCCCTGGACAATGGAACGTAACGAACATTTTAGACATGTTAGAAAGTACGCTCAGTACATTCACTTCAGCAGTATCTTCTATGACAGCAGTCATTACCGCGGTCACAATTATAGTGGTTAGTTTAATTTTGTATTTGGTGATTAAGACGTTGATTATGAAACGTAAGCGGGAATTCGGTATTCTTAAAGGTATCGGATATACGACCTTTAATTTGATGACACAGATTACGTTCAGTCTTTTTCCGGTGATTGTAGTTGGAGTATTATTGGGGAGTTTAGCAGGTTATTTTTTCTCGGATTCGGCGTTTGTATTATTGCTTTCAAGTCTAGGCATTTATAACGTTCAGCTGGCGGTTAGTCTGCCTCAAGTGCTTCTACTGTGTGCTGTCATTCTAGTTGTTGCTTATGTGGTATCCATGTTAGTTGCAAGACGGATTCGGAAGGTCAGTGTATATGATTTGATTATGGACTAAGAGCTTGAACAAGAAACAACGAGCTGGAGGTAGGCTGCACCTGTATTAATAGGTTCCACAGCCACTCCATACTCGTTGTTATTTTTATTACATATTCATTCGTCCGTCATCATAATTGAATTGCCAATCGATGCCGAATTTATCTTTTAGACTACCATAACACGAGCTCCAGAAGGTTTCTTGTAATTCCATACCTACTTTTCCGCCTTCTTTAAGCTTATGGAAATATTTCTTTATGCCATCCAAATCCTTACTAACTACCGAAAGACTAATGTTATTTCCTTCCACAAAAGGCATGCCCGGAAAAACATCAGAGAACATTACATTACTGCCTTCGATATTCAAGCGAGTGTGCATAACTAAATCTTTGGCTTCTTCAGGAAGAGTGAAATTGGGATCAGGTGGTGTTTCGCCAAAGGTCATGATTTGTGGACGTTCAACGCCAAATACCTCCGCGTAAAATTCTGCGGCTTGACGGCAATTCCCGTTGAAATTCAGATAAACATCGATAGACATTTACTTCACTCCTTAAAAGTTTTATTGGCATCGAAAGCATGGTTTAAAGTTAAAATTTAAGATATCTCGCGACTTCCATATTGTATCATTTACCAGTGTATAAACAAATATACTTATAGTCTCATTTGGTATGAGCTTAAATATGACTAATCAAAAAAAGCCGCTGGAATATGATCCAGCGGCTTTTTTCCTATGATTTAATTCGTTTACCGAGCAGAACTAGTAGCCAAATGATACCAGCACCTACTATGGCATGACCGAGACCCGCAATATGCGGTAAGAAGCTGATATCAGTCCCGTTAATTTGCAGCATCCCGCGAGTGGCCATAGTACCGATCGTGATCAGGAGACCAATGTTATATACAATGTACCATGCGCCAAAGGATTTAGCTTCATGGATATTAAATAACTTGGCTAGGATCAATGCGATTATAAAGAAGAAGAAGCCCAGTACAAGGATATGAGTATGAAGTGCAACTAAGATGGTGTTTCCTTCGAAATCATTCATTTTGGTAATTTCACGATAAGCAACACCTGCTATCAAACCAAGAATGGCATAGAAAAAAGACGTGTAATACAATTTTTTCATGATCATGACTCCTTTATGTTTATTGTTATATTGAAATCATATCTTTCAAATAAGAACGCAGTATGAACAAATGATTATATAGTGATTAATTTCACGGAATTGACAAAAATTAATCTCTTAAGCATGTCCCACATAGTTTCCACACAATATTCATCTATAATCATTAATATTATTGAACCCCACTATTCATTGAATTCAGGGTGTTCGATGGCACGGGAGGATGAATATGAAAAAAGCGGATTGGATCATAGCCATTCTAGTTATGGGAATGGGTCTGATGTGCATGTTGGTTTCAGCAAATTTTTTTCGTATTGATTTTTTCCGTATTATAAAGTAGGAGATGGTTTTTTTGAAAAGAGGAGTATTTGCAGTAATCAGTGTTGTTATTTTGTCATTTGGAATTGGAACAGCAGCTTATGCTGCCGGGTTTGCTCCAAGCACTTTTAAAGAGATGTTGCCCTTTATGAAAGAAAGACATCCTAACTTAGGTGATTCCGAGCTAGAACAAATGTATAAGAGCTGTCATCAACAAGAGGGCATTTCTAGTACTCGTGGAATGATGTAAGGCTATGCTGATATAGTGTCAACTATAAACAACGCCTTTTAAAAAGAACCCTTTGTTGCATACAACAAAGGGTTCTTTTTTTAACTTTATCATCCCATAAGTATCCTATTAC
The DNA here is from genome assembly GCF_038004585.1 of Paenibacillus sp. FSL R5-0475. NCBI lineage: Bacteria > Bacillati > Bacillota > Bacilli > Caryophanales > Paenibacillaceae > Paenibacillus > Paenibacillus sp. FSL R5-0475. The sequence goes on along the minus strand of NZ_JBBORK010000001.1, from coordinate 3,227,367 downwards.
AATCTTAAGTTACCGGGTTCAATGCTCCTTGATACTCATACATTAAATTGTCGATAATCTGCTGTACGGACAATATCTCTTTAATCTCATGAACTCTGGACCCGGCAAACACTAATCCGTTCTTAACATCTCCTCTAAGCGAAGTTAGCAGGGATTCCATGGTACAGAAGCGATGCGAACATACCTTTAGACAATTAGAGCATTTTGCTATTTTTAATTTGGCATCATCACTAATACGTTCTGTGAATTCATTACGAATCGCTCTGCCATCTAGCCCAACTGTAGACTTAATTAGAATAGTATCACCTTGCTGAGCATCTACATATTTTTGTTTAAAGGCCAAAGGAGCATCACATTCATGGCTCGCCACGAAACGAGTCCCCATCTGAACACCAGAAGCGCCAATCCGAAGGGCTTTTGCGATATCATTTCCCGTCAGAATCCCACCAGCAGCAATAACCGGAATCGAAACGGCTTCTACAACCTCAGGAAGAATTTCGAACATGGATCTCTCTGTGCCCAAATGGCCTCCGGCTTCAAATCCTTCCACTACGACTGCAGAGGCACCAAGTCTTTCGGATATTCTGGCTAATTTGGCGGAGGAAACAATAGACACCACAGGAGTACCATACTCTTTACCCCAAGCATAAATATCTCTGGAAATCCCGGCTCCAGAAATAATAAAGTCCACTTTTTCTTCCAAAGCGACCTTCATTTTATCAGCAAAATCCTTCATCGCGAATAGAACATTCACACCGATATATCCAATCCCTTTTGAGAGCTCTCTTGTTTTGCGAATATGCATTCTCAGTTCATCAGTGGTGATTCCTGTACCGGAAATGGTGCCGATCCCGCCTGCATTGGCTACAGCAGCAGCTAAGCCACTTAAGGATATGCCTACGCCCATACCCCCTTGAATTACAGGAACCTTGGATTTAATATGCCCAAATTGGATTGTTGGCAGTTTCATATACGCACCTCTTTCACTAGTTGTAGACCGTTATAAAATGTCTACTGGAGTAACAGTTATAAAGGTATCACAGTTAAATCTTTGCAGATGTGACTGTGCGCATGCTCAAACTATGTTAAATATCATGTTCATATTATAGGAGGGAGAAATATAGAAATCCGTTTATGATACAATAAATAGCAATATTATAAGGAGAGAAGGACTATGTATGGAGTTTGAATATTTGCTTCGTGTAGTTGGAGCTGGAATTTGTGGTGTTTTAGTTGGCTTTGAACGAAAAAGTCGGATGAAAGAAGCGGGAGTTAGAACGCATTTTATTGTTGCTTTAGGTGCTGCACTTATGATGATCATTTCAAAATATGGATTTCAGGATCAAGCTGATTGGTCCTATGTTAAGCTCGATCCCGCACGTATAGCTGCCCAGGTAGTAAGTGGAGTGGGATTTCTTGGTGCAGGAATGATTTTCATGCATAGACACACTGTGAAGGGCCTGACAACTGCAGCGGGGATTTGGGCAACGGCGGGACTAGGGCTGGCGATTGGATCGGGCCTATATATTCTTGGTGGAGGAGCAACAATTATTATCTTACTTGGACAAAAGATTTTGCATGGCCGATACAGTTGGCTGGCCTCACCGAAAACGCAACAGATTGTGATCTGTCTGACTAATTCAGAAGGAGCCGTGAGTAGAATTCAACAGCTCCTTGAAGAAAAAAATATTACCATTTTAAGCTTTCACGCTGAAAATAATAGTCTTGCCTCCGAATTGAATTTAGAAATTATCGTAAAATTTCCTGAATCGTTTAATGCTGTGAAATTGTTGTCACTGATACAAGAGGACGCGTCTGTTAAGGCAGTAGAGTTTCAATAATTTTTTTAACATTCCGCATCAAAAGTTGGTTTCTATATGAAGAACTTACTTTTGATGCGGGTGCAATTTCCATTTCACTATCAATCCGCGCACGATTCTACCTTTTTTCCAATATTCAGATCCACAAAACTTCTGCATCGACCCCAAACCTCTTTTGTTTTTAAGATATTTCCTCCACCTCTAAATTAAGTTTTTCCTATTTATAGTTTCCGCTCGGTCTATTATGAGAGCGGTTTTGGTCTTTTATGTTATGTTTGTGTTATGTATTTATTGGAGATTGTTATAAAAATCACATATTAAACGCTTTCATTTATTTCGAATAAAAAAATATGTCATTTATATTGACATACAATCAATGAGCCTTTATTATTAATCCCATCACTGGAGAAACTAAACTGAAATTTAATCAAATAATACATTAGCGTAGCTTAATTGGCAAATTTTTTCTTATTTTTATAGTTTTATTAGTTTGATTAATGCACTGAAGAAAATAATTAGGAGAATGTCTGTGAAAAAGCACGATCAGGATTTTATGAAGCGGCAAAATCGTTTGACGGTCTTCGAAATCATAAAAAATCAACAACCAATTTCTCGCGCTTCCATCGCCAAACAAACGGGTATGAGTCCTACAACTGTAAGTCGAATTGTTGGGGAATTAACTGAACAGGGCTATCTACTGGATTCGGATCAGGTATCGTCAGGATTAGGTCGGAAATCAACGTTGCTAGCTATGGTTGACGCTTCTGTATTGTCGGTTGGGGTTGAGCTGGATCGCAGTCTTATGATTGTAGGTATCGTAGATTTGCAAGGTAAGCTTCTCTGCAGCAGGCAATACCCGCGTACTCCGGACGAGAGTCCAGACAAGACACTGGAACGAATCAATGAAGCGATTGAACAACTGACGCAGCAGCATGTGATTGACAGAACGCGTATCGTCGGTATTGGCGTTGGACTTCCTGGAATTGTGAATAACGAAGAAGGTATTGTTGTCTTCTCTGTTCAGCTTGGATGGAAGAATGTTGCCTTAGCAAAACGCCTAAAGGAACTAACCGGTTTTGAAATTGCTGTAGATAATGAGTTGAAAGTTAGAGCTCTTGCTGAACACCTCAAAGGCGCTGCTGTTGGATCTGTCCGTACCGCACTATTGGGCTTCGGGCAAGGCGTTGGCTCGGCGATGATCCTTGAGGGAGAGATTTATCGCGGGGTGATGAACAGTGCTGGTGAAATAGGGCATACGACAGTGGATCCTAACGGAATGATGTGCGAGTGCGGTAAGGCGGGTTGCTTACAGACCTATATAAATATCAGTTCATTGTTGTTGGAAGCCAATCGGATTCGTCCGATTCGCACGATCGAGGAGTTATTTGAAGCAAAGGATGCAGGAGAGCATTGGGCGGTTCATTTGATCGAGCGTGCGCTCATGTATATGGCGATTACAATCAACAATGTCGTATGCATGTATAACCCCGATAGTGTGATCCTGAGTGGAGAACTCGTAGACAAATTTCCGGATATTTATGAAGCAGTCGAGAATCTATATCTTTCACGCTTCACATGGGAACCCCTTCGTGGGTCTTTCTCCATTCATCGTTCGATGTTGAACGAGAATGGTGTAATTATCGGATCTGGATTACTATCGCAAAATCGTTTTTTCGCATTGGATTAAAATAATTACATCGAAGGAGGTTGTACAGATGGGGTTTACAACATTAGTAGAAGAATATCGCGGTGGCTTACTGGAGAATGTCCATTATGGTGCAGTTAGTGTGGTCGATGAGAAAGGTAATATTTTGTATAAAGCAGGTAATCCGGAGCATATGACCTATCTTCGTTCAGCTGCTAAACCATTCCAAGCTTTACCGGTTATGAAGCGTCGGATCGATGAGGTTTACGGTTTGACAAGTAAGGAAGCCTCACTCTTTACTGCTTCGCATCGGGGAGAGGCCTTTCATATTGAAGCGCTTGAATCTCTTTTTCAGAAAATGGGATTAAAAGAAGAGGGACTTCATTGTTGTTCTACATACCCACTGAATGAGGAAGCCAAGGCAGAACGCTATCGGGCGAATGAGCCCACTCGTAAAATCTTTCATAATTGCTCAGGTAAACATGCAGGGTTAATGGGCCTTAGCAAATATATGGGTTGGGATATAGATACTTATTATGATCCTAACCATCCCGTGCAACAGGAGATCATTGATATCATGGCTTATATCGCAGAAGTATCGAAGGAATCCATTCCTCAAGGGATTGATGGTTGTGGTCTTCCTATCTTCGCACTCCCTCTTCATAAAATCGCTTATTCATATTTAAAGCTAGCCTGTCCTGATTTGATTGAGAATACGGAAATACGTAACGCAGCTGCTGCGACTGCAAAGCTTATGAACGATAATCCGGTGATGATTGCAGATACGAAATTCGTCTGCTCAGAGCTTCTAAAGGATGATAATCTGACGGCAAAGGGCGGCGCTAAAGGTGTATATGGGATTGGACTCCGAAAGGAACGAATCGGTATCTCGCTAAAAGTATCCGATGGCTCCGAGCAAGTATGGCCTTGTATCATCGCATCGATTCTGGAACGTTTAGGCTATAGCAATCAAGATACGATTGATCGTTTATATGCACTCGTGCCGAACACTATTGTTAATGATGGCGGCACAGTTGTAGGCGAACGCCGTGCTGTATTCCAATGGGAAGTCTGATTATAAAGATCGAGAATAATCTTCAAGTCTCATGAATAATTGGACTGGGAGCTTTTCTAATACATCGTTTCTAAAGGGGAGTGTATAACATGAAAGCAAAAGGAAAAGTATGGTCAATGTTCATGCTGCTGCTTATTACAGTAGTAGTGACTGCAGGGTGCGGCAACAAAGCGAACAACGAGGGACAAGGCGGCAATACCGCTGGTGGAACGGAAACTAGCACCCCAACTACAAAAAATGATAAAGACATTGTAATTGCCATCAATGCTAACTTTATTACGCTGGACCCTCATAACGCAAGCGATACACATTCAATCAGCGCTGCCAGAACGATGTACGAAGGTCTAATGGGTTTTGATGAGAATATGAACGTAGTTCCTGTCCTTGCTGCTAGCCATTCCATAAGTGAAGACGGGTTGGTCTACACGTTCAACTTACAAGAGAACGTTAAATTCCAAGACGGTACTGACTTCAATGCTGAAGCGGTTAAAGTAAACATCGCCCGTATTCAAGATGAGAAGAATAATCTGAGACTGCGCAAAAGCTTTGCAAAGGTAGCAAAAGTGGAGACTCCTGATGCCAAAACCGTGGTTATTACACTCAGCGAGCCATACAACGCATTTTTAAATAAAGTTGCTATGGCACCTATTATTAGCCCGAAAGCTTTAGAAGAAAACGGAGCTGATATTTCGAAAAAACCTGTAGGAACGGGTCCGTTTAAGTTCAAAGAATGGGTGCAAGGTGATCGTCTAGTTGTTGAGAAGAATACGGATTACTGGCAAAAGGACTTGCCGAAAGTGGATAGTATAACCTTTAGACCCGTACCAGAAAATGGATCACGGATTGCGATGCTGAAGACTGGTGAGGCTGATTTCATTTATCCAATGCCTACCGAGCAAGTATCCGAGGTTGAAGGCCTTGAAGGAATTACTATAGATACCATCGATTCAACCATTGTTCGTTATGTTACTTTGAATACGATGAAGAAACCTTTCGATGATGTAAAGGTACGTCAAGCCATTAACTATGCTATCAACAAAGATGCGTATATCAAGGTGGTGAAATCGGGTCTTGGCGCTAAGCTTGATTCCACGATGTCATCCAAAACACAATATTATTCCCCACAAACAGGTTATGACTATGACATTGAAAAAGCTAAACAATTGCTTGCTGAAGCGGGATATCCTGACGGATTCGAAACCGAAATTTGGGGTGAGAATGAATCTGAAACTATGAAGGGTATGCAATTTATCCAACAACAGCTAGCGCTTGTAGGCATTAAAGTAGAAGTGAAGTCCATGGAAGGCGGTACTTTATCCGACCAAATTAACGCTGCTAAAACACCTGAAGAAGCAAAAATTCAAATGTGGTATGTCAGCTGGTCTCCATCCTCCGGTGATGCAGATGGTGCTACTAGAGGTTTGTTCAGTAGTGAAATGTTCCCACCAGCTGGCTCGAATACAGCTTATTATAAAAATGAAAATGTAGATAAATGGATTGCTGAAGCAAACAAATCTGTTGATCCGGAAGCGGCTAAATCCATTTATGCAAATATTCAAAAAACAGTATGGGAAGATGCTCCGTGGGCATTCATGGGCGTTGACCAAATCATCTCAGGCAAACGATCGAATCTGGAAGGTGTCAAAGTCTTCCCGGATGGTTCCATTAATGTCCTAAATGCAGAAGTGAAATAATTCAAGTCAAACGCAAGATTTAATTTCCCAAGAATTGAACGAGGCCGCTTCTTAAGAATGGTAGGAAGCGGCCTCAACTAAATCATTTGTCGATACTGAAGGGGGCTTATGAGTTGGGTAGATATGCTTTACAAAGACTCCTCGGGGTTATTCCGTTGCTATTCATTGTATCGGTATTAGTCTTTCTGTTTATTCACTTAATTCCGGGCGATCCGGCCCGGCTTATTGCGGGTAAAGACGCCACACTTGAAGAGATTCATGGCATTCAAGAGCAACTAGGTCTCAATCTACCGCTGTGGAATCAATACATAAACTACATGAGCGATCTACTAAGTGGTAATCTGGGCAATTCGATTCGATCAGGGATTCCAGTAACCGATATGCTAGAAAGTAGAATAATGCCTACCTTGTGGTTAACGTTTCTCAGCATGGCTTGGGCGCTTGTCATTGGTCTTCTAATTGGTGTTATTTCAGCGGTTTATCGTAATAGATGGCCTGATCACTTAGGCACATTGACAGCCATTTCGGGGATGTCGATTCCTGGATTCTGGTTAGGTTTGGTACTCATTCAAATTTTCTCGGTAGAGCTTGGATGGTTTCCGACCGGTGGTGTAGATTCCTGGAAGTCGTATATTCTTCCTTCCATTACACTTGGAATGGGAATTATGTCGATGCTGGCTCGTTACTCACGGTCATCGATGCTAGAAACGTTACGGGAGGATTATATCCGTACTGGACGTGCGAAAGGCTTACGCGAGTATGTTGTTATTAGCAGGCATGCGCTGCGCAATTCTCTTATACAGGTCGTTACTGTAGCTGGACTTCAATTTGGATTCTTGCTTGGTGGATCGGTTATGGTTGAGACAGTTTTCAGTATTCCTGGTCTGGGTAGACTGCTGGTGGATTCCATTTTGTTCCGGGATTATACAGTTATTCAAGCTTTGCTGCTGCTGTTTTCAACACAATTTATTCTTATCAATTTAATTGTAGATTTATTGTATGGCGTACTCAATCCGAAAATCAGGTTTTCTCAGTAAGCTAGAGTAACTGAGAGGCAGAATTACGATAGTTTTCTATAGGGTGAATATAGGATTAGGAGGGATATCATGAGCGACAATTCGGCGGTAATGGGAACCAATTCTCCTATACCCGGAGAGGTAATAGCCCCGGAGAAAACAAAAGGCCGCGCGGGTGTTTTTATTCGCAAGTTCAGCAAACAAAAGATGCCCCTTGTGGCTGCATTTTTTATCATATTGCTTTTTTTAATTGCCATTTTCGGGCCATTTCTGACCCCTTATAATCCTGATGAACCGAACTATGATGCGCTAATGCAGGGTCCGTCTGCCAAGCATTGGGCGGGAACGGATGAATACGGCCGTGATATTCTAAGTCGCTTAATTGATGGTACAAGGTTGACTTTGGCGGTCAGTCTGAGCTCCGTATTGATAGCAGGTGTACTTGGAACCATCCTTGGTCTTGTCAGTGGATATTATGGCGGTTGGCTGGATCGGATTATTATGCGTGGCAGTGACGTATTGTTCTCATTCCCTGATTTACTGCTTGCCATTGGGATCGTCGCTATACTTGGGCCTGGTTTATCCAACGTTGTGATTGCCGTTGCAGTCTTCGGTACACCCTCGTTCGCCCGCATTATTCGGAGCGTAACATTGTCTGCGAAGGAAACATTGTTTGTTGAAGCTGCCCGTTCAATGGGTGCAAAGAATCGTCGAATCATTTGGCGACATATTTTTCCTGAAACAGTCCCTAGTATCATCGTTAATCTATCCATGAAAATTGGTGGGGCAATCTTAGCCGCTGCGTCACTGAGCTTTCTTGGAATGGGTGCGAAGCCAACGGAGCCCGATTGGGGGGCAATGTTAAGCATGGGGCGCGATTATTTAAGTATAGCTCCACATATCGTTTATTTTCCGGGTTTAGCTATATTTTTGACAGTACTTGCATTTAACCTGGTCGGGGACGGACTGCGCGATGCTCTTGATCCCAAAATGAAAAACTAAGGAGGGACAAGACATGACTCAAAATTTGCTGGAAGTACAAGGGCTGAAAACGGAGTTTAAACGCGGCGATGGAAGTATAACGGCAGTTGCAGGTGTTGACTTTGTGATTAAGAAAGGTGAAGTGCTGGGTCTAGTTGGAGAATCCGGCTGTGGCAAAAGCGTTACCTCACTGTCGATTATGCGGCTCCTTAAGGATACGCCAGGCAGAATTTCTGGCGGTTCTGTTCGTTTCGAGGGAACGGATCTGACAAAGGTTACGGACAAAGAGATGCGCCAGATACGGGGAAATGAAATGGCGATGATTTTTCAGGAGCCGATGACTTCACTTAATCCTGTGCTGAAGATTGGTTTGCAATTGATGGAGCCGATCATGTTGCATTTGGGTTATGGTCGGAAGAAGGCTCGTGAACATGCCATTCATATGTTGCGGTTAGTTGGTATACCACGTGCGGAAGACTTGGTGGATGAATATCCGCATCAGCTCTCTGGCGGTATGAGGCAGCGTGTAATGATTGCGATGGCGATGTCTTGCCACCCGAAACTACTGATTGCAGATGAACCAACAACGGCGCTTGATGTAACGATTCAAGCTCAAATCCTTGATCTAATGAAGCACCTGAAAGAAGAACAGGATATGGGAATGCTGCTCATAACCCATGACCTTGGTGTAGTAGCAGAACTATGCGACCGTGTAGTCGTTATGTATGCTGGTCGTGTAGTGGAGGAAGCTTCCGTTCATGAGCTATTTGCAAGACCGCAGCATCCATATACGAAGGGATTAATTCAATCCGTTCCTAAGCTGCGTCAAAACGTACGTCGCTTGGATTCCATTAAAGGGAATGTACCTGATCTATCACAAATGCCAGCAGGTTGTAAGTTTGCGCCACGCTGCGATTATGTCACAGAGCGTTGTCTCTCGCAGGAGCCAGAGTTACTCCCTATTGAGGGACTAGAGCGAAAGAGTCGTTGTTGGCTTACACAGCAGGAGAACACGGAAGGAGGGGAACGTTTGTGAAGGAGACTCCACTCATTGAAGTTAAAAGTCTGAAGAAGTTTTTTTCGGTGAAAAAGGGCTTTTTCGGAACTACTAGATATTTGCACGCAGTTGATGGGATCTCATTCGCTATACGTAAAGGAGAAACGTTCAGCCTTGTGGGTGAAAGTGGCTGTGGTAAATCTACTACGGGTAGATTAGTGACTCGCTTGCTGGAGCCGAATGACGGTGAAGTGTGGTTTAAGGGTCAAAATATTAGCCATATCTCAGACAATCAAATGCGGCCTATTCGTAAAGATATACAAATGGTGTTCCAAGACCCTTATGCTTCGCTTAATCCACGGATGAAGGTGAAGGATCTTGTGGCTGAACCTCTGCTCATTCATACAAAGCTCTCGTCCAAAGAACGGGATAAACTAGCATGCGAGTTACTAGAGACAGTAGGATTGAATAGTATCCACGCCGAGCGCTACGCTTTTGAATTCAGCGGTGGGCAGCGACAGCGGATTGGAATCGCCCGGGCGTTGTCTGTTCGCCCAAGCTTAATCGTAGCAGATGAGCCTGTGTCAGCACTGGATGTTTCGATTCAGTCACAAGTGCTAAATCTGTTGCAGGATCTGCAGGAAGAGTATGGCCTGACATATTTATTCATTTCACATGATCTAAGTGTTGTTGAGCATATTAGTGATCGAATTGGAGTTATGTATCTTGGTTCGCTCGTAGAGACGGCGGATAAGGATACCTTGTATGATCGTCCAATGCATCCATACACACAAGCACTGCTATCTTCTGTACCTGTACCCGATCCTACCTTAAAGAAGGAGCGCATTATTCTGAAGGGAGATCTTCCAAGTCCGGTTGACCCACCGTCGGGATGCCGTTTTCATACAAGATGTCCCTCCTGCATGGAAATCTGTAAGCAGCATGTACCGATATTCCGAGAAGTCGAACCAGGTCATGAGGTTGCGTGTCATTTATTTGATGAAGAAATGCTGAAATTAGAGCGGTAGCTGAAATTGTGAGATAACTTTACGGAAAAGAAGGGACAACGATGAATATCTTATTCGATTCCGCTAATGTGGCGGATACTATTGTCTATTTAGCTTATGACGAGGAGTCTTTTCCTTTTAAGCTGGGATCGCCCCACAAACAGTGCAGCAGTGTGACTTGGTTACATGCTCGCACTGAGGAAGAGTCTGATGTGTTAGCGGTAGGAATGGGAAAGCGCAAGGATATTACGCTTGAGAGGATTCGCCGAGCGGGTGGAGCTGCTGCTCGTGCAATTCTGAAGGAAGGACGCAGTAGTGCTTCGCTTGTTCGCTTAGCATCGGAGGCTATAAATAGGAATAAGGATATTACTGCTGCTGATGAATTACAAGCTTGGATGGAAGGCTGGATTCTCGGCTTGTACCGTTTCCAAACTTATCGGGGAACTACCAAGGTGGAAGGCTCTGTTGAATTACAGCTTCAATCGATAGATTGGCCTGAGCTGTCATCGATTGAATTGGAAGCTGTACGGGTTTCTGCGCAGATACGCGCTGAAGGAGCCGTAGTTGCTCGCGATCTTGTGAATGAGGTACCTGGGACACTGAACCCTGATCGTTTTGCGGAATGGATGGCAGAATTTTTCGACCGTGATGATGCTGCTTTGAAAGTCCATATCTATCGAGGACAGGAGCTCGTGGAACTTCAGATGAATGGATTGCTCGCAGTTGGAGCGGGGAGTAAGCACGCTCCAGCCCTAGTTGAAATTCGTTACAAGAGTAACCCTGAATTACCGATGTTAGCACTGGTAGGTAAAGGTGTAACCTTTGACTTAGGCGGCATGAATGTGAAGACGGCTAGCGATATCAGCGATGCACGCATGGATATGGGCGGTGCGGCTGCTGTTATTGGGGCTATGGATATTTTGATACGGAAGCGTGCAAATGTAAATGTGACCGCACTTATTCCAGTCGTTGATAATGTGCCAGATGCTGAGGCGATGTTACCTTCGTCTGTTATCCGCTACCCTAACGGGCTAACCGTTCAGGTTGCGAATACGGATGGCGAGGGTCGACTTATCATAGCGGATGCGCTTATTCATGCCGCGAATATCGGAGCAACCCAAGCTATTGATATCGCTACCTTAACTGGAAATGTCGGTGCGGCGCTCGGATTAGGCATCGCGGGCATATGGGGCGATGCAGATATAACGCAGAGTCTAGTTGAGATTGGTGAGCGCAATGGAGAACGACTGTGGCCCATGCCGTTAATGGATGAATATGAAGCAGATCTTCGGAGTAATTACGCCGATCTCCGCAATGTTAGTACTTCCCCTTTTGCAGGTGCGATTACAGCAGCCCTATTTATTCGGCGCTTTGTAGCAGAATCTATGAGCTGGGTTCATATTGATATGGCTGGGACGGTACAGTACAAACAGGATGTGGGGTACTCTGAAGCTGGAGCGACGGGATATGGTGCACGTCTGCTCGCCGATTATGTCATGAAGCAAGTGCATCATTAACAACTGGAAGAGTGGGTGAAAGTTATGAGATTGGAAATCATCGCTACTTGTATGGATGATGCTCTGACGGCTGAGGCGAATGGCGCAGATCGTCTTGAGCTTATTACTGCCATTACGGAAGGTGGATTAACACCAGGAATAGGGTTGGTGGAGCAGGTAGCCAAATCGGTTAGCATTCCTGTCTTTGTTATGGTCCGTCCGCACAGTCGATCATTTAACTATTCCAAGGATGATATTTTGACCATGGCTGCAGAGATCAGGCAGATTGCAGCCAGTGGTGCTTCGGGAGTTGTTCTTGGCGCATTAACACCGGAAAAAAAGATCGATGAGCATGCGCTTGAAATATTATTGCCATTGACAGATGGCTTACAAGTAACCTTCCATCGTGCTTTTGATGAGCTGGAGGACCAAATTGCAGGTTATCGGACGCTTTGTAATTACCCGCAAATCACTCGTATACTTACCTCTGCTGGACCAGGTCCGGCACCTGAAGCCATTCCCGCTATGCGTAGGCTAGTAGAGGAATCAAGAGGTAGTTCGATAAGTATTTTGGCTGGAAGTGGTTTGAAGCCAGAAGGTATTACATCGTTTATTCAACAGACCGGAGTCACAGAAGTACATTTTGGATCGGCTGTTCGTCATGGCAAAGATGCTTTGTCGCCAATCGATCCAGTAGCCCTGCGGGCGTTAGCTAAGAATATTCATTCGAACGGCTAATAATAGATAGTGAAAAGGTGAATGGTTATGCATAAGGCTGAGAGCTATGTAGTAGGAATTGATTTAGGCGGAACAAAAATTGCCGCAGCATTATTCGATTCAAAGGGTACCATGTTGAATCGGGAATTAATGGAGACAGCTGGCGCGCGCACCGCTGAAGAGGTGGTGCAGCGAATGATCGGAATGATCCGCTCTGTATCCGAAGGGCGACCGCTGATTGGAGTCGGACTGGCTTCACCTGGAGCTGTGAATAGCCAGGATGGAATCGTAATTCACGGTACCAATCTTCCTGAATGGGATAATGTTCCACTGAAACATTGGATGGAGTCAGAACTTGGCATAGAAGTGAAGGTGGTAAACGATGCGAACGCTGCGGCTTGGGGCGAGTATGTAAGAGGGGCTGGTAAAGGCTCGAACAACATGGTGTATGTTACCTTCAGCACAGGAATTGGAGCTGGAATTGTTATGGATGGTGAGCTACTGCTCGGAACGAACTCATTTGCAGGAGAACTCGGTCATAATATTATTGACCCGAACGGAACGGAATGTAGCTGTGGAAGATATGGATGCTGGGAAGTATTTGCTTCGGGTACAGCGATTCGGGATATGGCACTGCGGAGTATGGAGAGCAGAACGTCGATGATTACAGAGCTGGCTAGTAGAAGTGGTGAAAAGATTAATTCTCGACACGTCTTCGAAGCGATGGCACTAAAAGATCCGGTGGCTGTCGAGGTGATTGAGCGAACGATTCATTATATGGCGATTGGATTAGCTAACGCGGTACATACGTTTAATCCTGATCGTATTGTAATTGGTGGAGGCGTAAGCAAAGCTGGTGAACTACTGTTTCCAGCGCTGAGAGAGAAAACAGAGGAACTTGTCATGAAGCCGTATAAAGGAACTTATACTATTGAATCAGCAGGTCTGAGGGATGATGTAGGTCTTATAGGCGCTGCAGCATTATTTCATACCGTCTAGACTATCTGAACTATTTATCAAAGCTAGCGAAAACGGAGGGGCTGAAGAGATGGGTGCAAGAGAAGAAAGAACGAGATGGTTCTTACAGGATAGATTCGGTATGTTCATTCATTGGGGATTATATTCCATTCCAGCACGAGGTGAGTGGATTCGTGGAAACGAGCGAATGAGTAGAGAGCATTATATGACGTATTTCGATGAATTTGACGCATCTCGATATGACCCGAAGAAGTGGGCCAGCGCAGCAAAAGCAGCGGGGCAGAAATATGCGGTTCTTACGACCAAGCACCACGACGGATTCTGCTTGTTTGATAGCAAGCTAACAGATTTTAAAGCGACTAACACGCCTGCTGGACGTGATCTCGTTCGAGAATATGTAGACGCTTTCCGGGCGGAAGGTATTGCTGTAGGTCTGTATTACTCTATTATTGATTGGCATCATGATGACTACCCTGGATATGGTGATAAAGCGCATCCTGATCGGGATAACGAAGCGGCTAAAGACAAGCCGATTGATTTTGATCGATACTTGGAGTATATGCATGGACAAGTGAAGGAACTGTTGACGAATTACGGCAAAATCGACATCATGTGGTTTGACTTCTCCTACGACAATATGACCGGAGAGAAATGGAAAGCAACGGAGCTAATCCGTATGATTCGCTCTATCCAGCCGGATATTATTATTGACAATCGTTTGGGGGGGGATATCCGCGCGGCCGAGCCAGAAGAATATGCTGGAGATTTCTTTTCTCCAGAGCAGATCATTCCTCCCGGTGGCATTGTTGACGTGAATGGTCAATCCATTCCATGGGAAGCATGCATTACGCTTAATGATAACTGGGGTTACCATTCCGAAGATAAAAATTATAAATCAACCCAGCAGGTCATTCGCTCAATGGTCGAATGTATCAGTAAGAATGGCAACCTCCTCCTTAATGTTGGACCAGATGCTAAGGGTGAAATGACACGGGAATCACTGGTTATCCTTGACGAAGTTGGGGAGTGGATGCGCCTTAATGGCGAAAGTATTTATGGATGCGGGAAGTCTTCGCTGCCTAAGCCAGAGTGGGGACGTTATACGCAAAAGGGCAACAAGTTGTATGCGCACGTCTACGACCGTGGAATTGGCCCGATCTATTTCCAAGGCTTGAAAGGGAAGATTAAAAAGGCTAGATTACTACGTGATGGTACCGAGCTAAAGGTGGAGGTGCCGTGGATGGCTGAGGAATATTCGGATGTTGACGGTGGAGCGTTTATTACATTAAAAGGGGCTAAGCTTCCCGACGAGATGGATACGGTTATTGAGCTTGAGCTTCTTTAATTAAACCAGATAGAGTGTCCCATAAGTCATGAATGGCTGCTGGGGCACTCTATTGTTTTTTGATTGATTCCTATAATAATTACGACATATACAAAGTACCTATCAAGCACAGATGACTCTAATCGAAGTATTATTGCATTTTGGGATGTTAACGGACCGGTGCTGACTGACACTGTGAAAGCTGTTGAAGCAGGCAGCCAACGAATCAGAATACAAAGCGGCGATTCTCCAAATAACAGGAGAATCGCCGCTTTGTGAATACTAAAGGCGAGCCTTGCGGAAGCCTTCATATATATTGAGGACCGCAATTAAAATCAAGACCGCTATTCCTCCACCTACTAGCCCCGTTTCAAACTGGTTAGCTGTAGTAGTTAATAAATTAGACATGTAGTTAATGAATTCTTGGTTAAATACATTCGGATTTATAAGGATAATAGCGAATACAATAAGCACAATGAGCTCGAGGGCCGTATTACATAATGCTAATTCTCTAGTCCATTGTCTCTTGATTAATTTATATATAGTTAATGCGACTTCTAATCCGATCACAATAAGAATAATAGGCCAATAATCAAGTAACACATGCTGATTAAAAGCTGGGGCTACGAAGTTAAGTGCGCCTTCACCGCCTCTATAGACTCTGATCAGGTGTTCAGCATTAAAATAAACAGTAGCCCAAATGGCAGTCCACAGTAAACTTCCGAACACTTCGAAGCTTGTAATTGCTTTTTTCTTATGGACAAGCGCGATATCCTTCAAATCATCAGGAGTCCATTTCCTTAATTTTGTAGTAAGTGGATGACCTTCCTTTCCTTTATCCGCCCGTTCGATAATAGCGAACACAACAGTTATCCAAAAAAAGACTTGGATTCCTACTTCAAGGAAGGTTCCAATTCCTCTACTTATAACTGCAGTAACAATATCCGCAACTGTTTTATCTCCGCTATAGCCAATCAAGTAATCAGCAACCAGAGCGATTAAAGAAACAACTACAGCGATTGGTATAATCATTTTTAACAACGTAACATATAAATCGAAATAGCGTGGGCCGATGAGATACATGGGCTGATCGCGATACTCACTAGCTAAAATAGCGGGATTGCCCAATTTTGTAAGGACGGCTTTTACCTCTTTTTCGTCATAATCATCCGGTAACATATCCTCGATGGTAGATCGTAATTCGAGAGCGATATCCTCCCGATTTTGTTCCGGTAACCTCCGAGTCACTTCATGAATGTAAATCTCAATTAGATTCATGGTCATCCTCCCCTTGTAATAGGCCGTAGAGCTCTTTCGAATTCTTAAGCCATTCTTCCTTTAGCTGTAAAAAAATTTCTACGCCATAGTCACTTAGAACATAATACTTACGGGGTCTGCTCTCGGATGTGTCCCAGCTGCTCGTCACTAATTCCTGTTTCTCTAATCGGCGAAGTAATGGATATAGGGTGCTTTGATCGATGATGATGCTGGATTCCTCCAACAATTGAACGAGCGAATATCCATACTGGGGTGTTCGTAATTGACTTAAAACGGCTAGTGTTAACGTACCTCTCCTAAGCTCTGTGATTAAAGAATTTAATAAAGTACTCATTCACCCACCTCATTATTTAAAATATAAGGATTTATAATTGCTTATAAATTGTTCTTATATTTTTGGTTTAAACGCTCGCTGTCCTTGAGAGGACGTCGAAGCCGCTTATACTTACTATGTGTCATACAGTATTTGATCTATACTATGCATCATACACTATTGTTGTTCTAACATCAATTGAATAAAATAATCTTCTAAGAAATAAATAAGAAAATTTTTCTATTTTGTGAAGCAGTTTGATTAAAAGGAGGTTGTGAAATGATTCCATTTTTTAGTGACATCCCGAATGCTTCTACACGGGAGGTAGTTAAACCGGTTCATAAGGGTTGGTCAAAGGGAAGTTACTAATATGCTGAGCCGAGCGGAGAGTGTTCTGGAGTAGTATGATGATTTTCAAACCTATATTCCGAAGTGGTATTTGGCAAGCGTGTAGGATTTCTACTGAGCTTGACTACTCGTCAGTTTACTAGTATACTCATATTAACAAATCAAATAACACATAAAATAAACAAACGATGGACGTGACCAAATGAGAAACAATGGATTCACTGAAGATAACCAATTAAGCTTATTGATCTGGTTGCGGCTGGTTAGGGTATATGAGAATAGTAACGATCTTTCCAATGAATTCTTGAAGCAATTTAATTTAACAGTTAATCAATTCGATACCTTGGTACAAATATTATTACATCAGCCTGTAACACAGATGGAAATTGCCGAGCATCTAACCATTACTAAAGGTGGGGTATCCCATATGCTTGGCAGATTAGAGAAGGAAGGATGGATTGAACGCAAACAGGATTGGAAAGTGAAGTACATTACTTTAACGGAAAAGGGCCAAACACTTATTGAGAAGGTACTGCCCTTGCAATCGGATTTCCAAGCCTCGTTATTCGATCCACTGACAGATGAGGAGAAGAAAGTGTTTTACAGCATGCTTAAAAAGATTCATCGCCATAGCCAAGATGAGAATCGACTCCCGCGAGGTGTTCAGTAGTGTCGCAAAAGCTTTATTGATAATAAAGCTTACTTTTTTCCTCATCAGTATACTAGTAAACTTAAATTCGACAAAACTCATTAGGAGGTTTTTAAAATGAAACAACAACCCATAAACGGACAACATCATGTGTCTATGCTTACTAAGGACGCTAAACAAAACTTATGGTTTTATACAGAGGTACTGGGACTGAGACTTGTAAAGAAAACGGTCAATCAAGATGATCCATCCATGTACCATCTATTTTATGGAAATCGTAATGGTGCTCCTGGAACCGAAGTATCTTTCTTTGAAATGCCAAATGCAGGTCAGACCCGCAAAGGGACGAACAGTATTAGCTCTTTCTCCCTTCTTGTTCCTAGCGATGAAGCCTTGTCGTATTGGGCTAGTCGATTAGATTCTTTTGAAGTTCCTCATGAAGCGATTGTAAGTATCGGGGAACGTAAGTCGCTTACTTTTTATGATAGAGATGAATTGACGGTCCATTTAGTATCGGCTGAAAAAGATAATGGTATCGAGCTAGTTGAACCGTGGATTACAGAAGACATCCCTCCAAAGTATGCCATCGTTGGGTTAGGACCCGTTGAATTGACTGTACGTGAGGCTGGCCGCACAAAGACGGTTTTGGAAGATATCTTGGGCTATACACAAGTTCGGACAGTACCATCGATGGATGATTCCAAGATTATGGTAGATATATATGAAACGGGGAAGGGTGGTTTATACACCGAGCTCCAGGTCAAAGAAGTAAATGACAAAGATCGGGAGAGACCGGGTAAAGGGAGCATCCATCATGTGGCTATAAGAGTGAAGGATATCGAAGAACTAACCGCATGGGCCGCCAAGATCACTGCTGCAGGCTTTAAAAATACAGGGGTCATTGATCGTTATTACTTCCATTCCTTGTATTTCCGGGATCCGAACCATATTCTTTTTGAGCTTGCTACAGATGGCCCGGGATTTGAGATTGATGAAACTTTTGACGCGCTAGGAGAGAATTTGACCTTACCTTCATTTCTGGAAGAACGTCGTGAAGAGATTGAATCGAAGCTTCATCCTATCCGCTAAACCTAATACAACTATGAAAAGAGGACATAATCATGATGGAACAATATAGAATCGATGAGAAAAAAGGGTTGGAGCTAGGTTTATACACGTTAGGTGATCACACCACAGACGCCTTAACAGGAAAAGCAATTAGTGAACGACAACGGATTCAAGAGATCGTAGCGGCTGCCAAATTAGCTGAGGATGCTGGATTAGATGTATTTGGGGTAGGCGAGAGTCATCAACCGAAATTCATTACCTCAGCTGCCTCGGTTGTCCTTGGAGCCATTGCAAATGCAACCGAACGTATAAAGCTTGTCAGTTCAGCAACTGTACTAAGTACAGCAGATCCTGTACGTGTATATGAGGACTTTGCAACATTGGATTTGTTATCAGGCGGTAGAGCAGAGATTGTTGCTGGACGTGGATCGCGTCTCGGGGCCTATGAACTTTTTGGTTATGACGTAAGAGATTATGAAGAATTGTTCGAAGAGAAAATTGAATTGCTCATGAAAATAAATGAGTCCGATCGTATAACGTGGGAAGGGAAATTCCGTCCTGCATTAAATGATATGGAAATCTTCCCTAAGCCCTTAAATGGAAAGTTGCCAATTTGGCGAGCGGTTGGGGGACCTCCAGCAAGTGCAATTAAGGCGGGAAGAATGGGGATCCCGATGATGCTGACCACCCTTGGTGGCCCGTCATCTGCCTTTAAGGGTTCTGTAGACGCGTATCGTATGGTTGCTGCAGAGTCAGGGTTTAATCCAGCAGACCTTCCCATCAGCACAACTTCTTTAATGTATATTGATCCGGACTCACAAAAAGCATTCCGCGATTATTATCCATATATCAATCACTTGATGAAAGAGATTCGTGGGTCTTACTATCCGAAAGAACAATTTGCGGAAGCGATGAGTGTGCGAAATGCACTGCTCGTGGGAAGCCCGCAACAAATTGTGGAGAAGATCCTCTATCAACATGAGATGTATGGTCATAATCGTTTTTTAGCTCAGATTGATGTCGGTGGGTTACCTTATGCTCAAGTGGAACAAATGATTGACCTGTTCGCATCTGAAGTAGCACCAGCCGTAAGACGTGCTACAGCTAAGAAATAAGAAAGAGGGGATAGTATGAAGATCATTGGGATTTCAGGATCCATTGTTGGATCGAAGACTAGAATTGCTGTACAGCAAGCACTTAACAACATCACAGAAAAGCATCCGGATTTCGACGTAGAACTAATTGATCTAGGAGATTATAGGCTGGAATTTAGTGATGGACGCAGCTACATGGATTATACAGGTGATACCAAAGTTGTTCTGGAGAAAATCATGGCCGCCGACGCGTATATCATTGGCACCCCAGTTTTTCAAGCTTCGATTCCAGGAACACTTAAGAATCTATTTGATTTACTCCCGGTTAATGGGTTTAAGGATAAAGTTATCGGTATTGTAGTAACTGCAGGTTCTTCAAAACATTACTTAGTGGCAGAACAACAACTGAAACCGATCCTCTCTTATATGAGAGCGGTGGTGGTTCCTAAGTATGTTTTTATTGAAGAGAAACAATATGACCGGAAAGTAATTGTGGATGATGATATTATTTTTAGACTGAATCGACTAGCTAATGAATTGGTGAATACCACGAATGCGATGCAGCAAGTGAAGCAAGCGGAAGAAGCAGCGTTTTTCTTTTAAAAAGAAGGGCTCTGTTTAAGAAAATACCTTCAGTCTGTAATATAAAAGGGTATTTTATCCCTAACGTTGTATTTCGTGCAACAGAATGGATCCAAAAGAAAGGGGATCTGAATTCTGTTGCATTTTTTACAATTAAATATAGGTTAAAACTCTTTTTTGAAGGTTTTCAGCAAATTCTAATGTACGAAGTGCAATAGAAACCTTTTTTTGAGGTCTGTATATGACTTTCTATTGCACATTATGCAATGGAATGGAGTTCATATTCTAATTTAATCTCGTATTTCAATAGAATCAATAGTAATATCGACATAGACATGAGCAAGGACTTAACCATTTTGTTAAATAACTGGAAGTATATAATTTGAGGATTCATTTCTGAAAAGGGGGAGTAGTGTGACGAATAACCTTATTGCAAATAGTAGGTTGTATAATCAAATGATTGCAGGCTCTTTACATCACACACCAGAGCAGGTCGTGAAAAAAATGGGGGCTATGCAAGCGCAAGACTATATGCAGGCGGTTTGGGCCATCGGACTACGTTCTCCTGCTACGAAATTAGCTGATATAGAGCGTGCAATCGCTGACCGTAAGATTATACTTACTTGGACGCTGCGAGGTACGCTTCATTTCGTCCCAGCAGAAGATGTAAAATGGATGCTACAGCTCTCTGCACCGCGTTTAGCATCACAAACGAAGCGGCGAATGGCTGAGCTTGGACTTGATGATCAGACACTGGAGCGCTGTAGAGAAATTATTGTGGATGCTCTAAAGGGCGGGAAGCACATGGATCGTTCGGTCCTACTTCAGCTAATAGAAGAGGAAGGCATCCACACGGGGAATCAACGCGGTTATCACATGCTCTGGAATAGTGCCTATCAAGGACTGATTTGTTTTGGTCCGATGAATGGTAAACAGCAAACGATTGTATTGTTAGAGGAATGGGTGCCAGATTGCCGTGAGCTATCTTACGAACAATCGTTGCAAGAACTCGCCTTGCGGTATTTTACAGCCCGTGGATTAGCGACCGTTCAGGACTTCGCTTGGTGGGCAGGCATAACCCTTACAGATGCCAGACGAGGGCTGGAATCTGTGAAAAAAGAACTTCAATCGACAGATATAAATGGCAATGAGAATTGGATGTCTAACCATCGAGTAGTTTCAGCGGAAGAAGAGTCAGGTATCTATTTACTTCCAGGTTTCGATGAGTACATTCTTGGTTATAAAGACCGGAGTGCTGTACTTGAACCTGAGACGACTCCTTTAATTGTTCCTGGCAACAACGGTGTTTTCATGCCTATGATTGTTGTTGGTGGCCAAGTTATAGGTACATGGAAACGTTCGATTAAGAAAAAAGGAATTGAGATAGTCATTCATCCATTTAGAGAACTTGGAAATGCTGAAGAAGCTGTGTTTAAAGCTGCTGAAAGATATGCTGCTTTTATCGGGCTGCCGATACTCAATTTTAGCGTGTCTTCTACATTGACATGAGAATGAAAATATCGTTCAGGGGTGAAGATCAAGTTCATGAATGAGGGCGAGTTAAGGTGCTTTATAGAAGACGAATACATATGGAACAGGTGCAGGCACTAACGCACTTATTAGCCCCTGAAAGTTGATTTTTCAGATAGTTCTGATAAGAACGTAACCCGGCAGGTGCGACCTGCCGGGTTTATTCATAAATCTAATTGACTATATGAACTAAATTCGTCTAGCTAATTCTGCACCCTCCCAAATAGCATTAAGCGCTCTGCGAGCTTGTACTGCATCCCCAATTACATGATAAGGAATGGAGCTGTCCTCCAAGAAGTTCTGAAGGGATTGCTTGTTTAGGGCGCGTGATCCTACTGCGATTACTACATAATCGGCTGGCAGGCTGAGAAGCTCCCCATCTTTTTCAACCATCACGCTATTCTTTTGGATCGTCATGCACTTGCTGTTGGTCATTAATCTAACACCGTGGCCATATAAGCTTTCCATTACACAGATTTTACGAAGGATACCCAGATCATTTGCTACATCGGCTTGCATTTCTACAACAGTGATTTGATTTCCGCGTTCGACCAGGAGCTCAGCGACCTCGAGACCGACCAAACCCCCTCCAATAATAACAACTCGACCTTCAGGATGAGCTGTTCCCCATAATACATCATGTGAATTTACTACATGACTACTCAGAACACCTTCTACTGGAGGAATAATCGGGGCTGATCCGATTGCAAGAATGACTTCATCCGGACTGATTTCTTGAATAAGCTCTGGAGTAACCTCCGTATTCATTCGGATTTCTACACCTTCACGTTTAGCCGTCTCTCCCATATTCAGAGCAGCCGTGGCCATTTCTTCTTTACGCGGTGCGGCACCAGCGATATAAAGCTGTCCGCCTAGAATGTCATTCTTTTCGCATAAGATTGGAGAATGCCCACGACGTTTCAGCGTGATTGCTGCTTCTAATCCGGCTGGCCCACCACCGGCTATAAGTACTTTTTTTGGTGTGCTCGCTCGCTGTAATTCATATTCACTTTCTCTTCCGGTAGCAGGATTAAATACACAGCTGATGAAAGGCACCTTCGGATTTACGAATCCATCGAAGCAACCTTGATCACAACCCACACATTTAACAATAGTGTCCGCGCGTCCAGCTAATGCTTTGTTACAGAATTCAGGATCTGCCAATTGAGCGCGGCCAATAGCTACGAAATCAGCCAGTCCTTCGGCAATAATTCGATTAGCAATAGCTGGATCATTAATACGTCCTACAGCTATAACTGGAATGTTAACCACGGATTTAATTTGTGCTGCGTTATCTACATTGAAGCCCACAGGTAGATCGATAGGTGGTACTTCATATTTAATAGCTGAGCCTGCTGGAACTCCGCGCGATACATTAATCGCATCAATACCAGCATCCTCAGCGAGCTTCGAGAAGAGCTTCATATCTTCCAGTGTAAGTCCGCCGGGAAGATCCTCGATAGCAGAGATTCTCATCAAGATAGGGAACCTAGGTCCAACGGCTTCTCGAATGGCACGGATACAAGCGAGCGGAAAGCGACAACGATTCTCCCAGGAACCGCCGTACTCATCCTGACGGAAGTTCATCGCTGGGCTTAGAAATTGTTGTGGCAAATAACCATGACCAGCATGGAATTCTACACTGTCAAATCCAGCTTTTTTCGCACGTGAAGCAGCATCTGCGTAAGCTTGAACCATCTCACTAACTTCGTGATTCTCCAGCTCTCGGGGGGTATGTGTTACACCCTCGAAAGGGACAGGGGAGGAGGAGACTTGAATCAGGTTGGGAGTTACTTTCCCTCCATGCCATAACTGAAGACAGCTTTTGCCGCCTGCATCACGAATAGCATGAGCCAATTGGGTCATACCAGGAATGAATTTATCATCAAATATGGCTGGAGCATCCTCAGAAGCAGCCGTTGGGTGAACGGTTGTTACTTCAACTGTATTTAAGCCGTTACCTCCTTTTGCGCGTGCTACATGGTAATCAATCAAGCGCTCGCTGACATACCCACCCGGAGCATTCATTTTTGTTCCCATGGCAGGCAAAATGACCCGGTTCTTAAGCTCCATATTTCCTATCGTACCTTTGCTGAACAAATGTGCGAATTCCATGCTATAACTTCCTCTCTATACATAGGTTAAAAATAACTAGGTTATTTTAACCTATACTATCGAACGGAACGATAAAAGTATGTGCATAAAATCACGAAGTATTTGGCACAAATGCAGTCCTTGAGGTAAGATAAGAAAATGACCGGAAATGAAGTCCGGTAGTTCGGAGGATGAATATGGATATTGAAGTCTTGATTCTGGCTCAATTAATGAAAGGGTCAAAACATGGTTATGAGATTAAAAAAAATATCATTTTCGTAATGAGTAACGATAAAATCGTTAATAATAATTCGCTGTATCCGAAGCTGAAATTGTTTGAAAAGCGAGGTTGGGTGATTAAAAAAACGGAAATGCAGGAAAACCGGCCTAAACGGTATGTGTATTCCATCACAGCCGAGGGTGAGGAGCGGTTTCATATCTGCTTGAACGAATTTTCACTGGAGACTATTCGTATTGATAATGAATGGTCTATTCGTCTTGCTTATTATGAGCTACTGGATCAGGAGGCCCGCCGAAGATTACTTGATTACAGAGAGACTTACATGAAAGAGAAGCTGGAACATTTACAACAGTTATCCCTAGTGGTTGGGAACGGTGAAGATTTGGATTACTCTGAAGAGCTATATTTTTATACCCGAAGTATGGTATTACATGAGCTAGAGTTAATCCATGAGCTTTCCCATAAACTGGGCGCCTTGGATATGCATTGATCCGTATCTCGCTGTCGATCATCATTGTAACTGAAATTAATGAAGAAGGGGGTTTTCCTTGAGAAAAGTATACTTATTAACCCTTGGTCTTGTACTCCTGTTTATTTTTTCAGCCTGCGATCAAGAACAGGCAAGTGATTCTGTAATTAAGGAAGTAACGGTTACAACCAAGGGGAGAGTCATTCAATCTGTCTTAAAGCCACTTGAAAGGAACACTAATTCAGAAGAAGTTAATGTATCTTTCCAAAGCCTTATGACTGAACCGGATGTTTCAATTCCCTATGTGAAGCTTGGAGAAATCATAGAAATCGAATTTAGCAATACAGCCCCAAACAGCTACAAATTGACAGATTATATTTTGAAAGATAATGGTACTTTAAAGTATAAAAAAGAAACAGCAGAGCCGGTAAATGTTGAATGGGCGGATAAGACAGCTACTTTTAAGCTCGATTCGAATATGGCGGCTTTTCTTAGTTCAGATAGTAAGGATTATGAATCAGGGGCAACTATACGGGGATTTCGACTGACAGGCGAGTGGCTAGACCAGACTAAGGAAATCACGTTTGTTATTCGAACAGATGCTAAGTAGGTATGGAGATCATCATAGTGAGAACCCGGGATTGCGATTCATCAATCAAAAAGACTAACCAGAAAGTCTGGTTAGTCTTTTATGTTGTTCGATCTTTTTATTTCACTTTAATGCCCATGGCTTGCGCAACCTTAGTGAATACTTCGGTATTTTCGTATACTCCTGTAAACAACTGAGCGTTTTTGCCCATGGCCGTAATTGGAATATCCACTGCTGTATGACCTGAAGTCGTCCAGTCTACAACGAAATTCTGTTTGGAGTTAGCGATGGCAAACGGACCATCTTCTTTGGAAATGCCGTCACCTGATTCATCTTCAGCGTCTACGGCTTCAATAGAGAATCCACCTGTTTCATGGTCGGCGAGAACTAGGACAAGGGTATCCGGATTCTTTTTAGCGAAATCTTTGGCAATCTGTACGGACTTATCTAACTCTTGTCCCGCTTTAATCGTCATCTTGGCATTGTTTTGGTGTGCAAATTCGTCAGTACCCTCTTCTTCAACCATCAGGAAAAATCCTTTTTTATTTGCTGCAAGCGTGTCTATCGCTTTTTTCGTCATTTCAGGCAGGGATACAACCGGGTTGTAGATATCTCCTTCACCCTCTGGCTTTTGCTGGAACATTTCCTCATTTGCAAATAACCCGAGAAGCTTGCCGCTTTTCGCCTTTTGCATATCGGTTTTGTTCGTTACGTAGGAGTATCCAAGCTGTTTAGCTTTGTCTACAAGGTTCCCTTGCGTTCCTTTGCTCTTCTCTGAAGGATCTTCAGCTGGCTCATCTGCGAATTTACCTGGATTCCCAGCAGGATACCAGAAGTCTTCGCCTCCACCGAGAAGAACGTCAACTTTGCTCTTGGTCAGAAGCTGCAGAGCGATATCACTTTGTTTGGAGCGATCTTCAACATGAGCACCAAAGGCGGCGCCTGTAGCATCAGTAACTTGGCTGGTAGTTACAACGCCTGTAGATTTCCCTGCTGATTTTGCATATTCCATAATGGTTTGTACGGACTTTTTATCTGCATTCATCCCAATGGCACCGTTATAAGTCTTGACTCCGCTGGCATAGGCTGTGGCTGAAGCAGCTGAATCTGTAACAGGGACAGTGGAGCTTGTATGAATTAGTCCAGCATATGGCATAGAATCCATCGCTAGATTTCCTTTTTCACCTACTGTAGCTAGGCGGATGGCATTGCGCTGGGCAGTACCCATTCCGTCACCGACAAACAGAATCACATTTCTTGTGTTTGATGAAGCTGCATTGGCCTGATTTGGTGCTTGTGTAGTGACTACGTTGGAAACGAAGAGAGCAGTTGCTGCAGTCGCTACAATTGCCGTCTTAACGCCGTACTTTTTCGGTGATTTCATAATTTCCCTCCTAATGTATGTTTACAACCTCATACTATAGTAATTACATTAAGAGAATGTTTTCGGATATTGTAAAAAATGTAAATTGTAGCGTGCTTGAAAGCATAGGATTTACAGTAGGCAAGATTTCAAAATAAAATATATCTAGGTGTATTATTACAATATTGAATATATTCATCTCCGAATACAGATTTTAAATGCTGCTCTTCCTGAAGAATAAGTAAATGAATGGCTACAATGTTAAGAAAGAATATAATTAGTGTTAATGAATTTGGATACATAAGATACAATCCAAGAAACATGAGATCAAAACCGACAAATGCGGCGTTTCTACTAAATTTATATATACCGTGCGTGATGAGTTTTGTTACAGTAGACTTATCAATCCCAACTCTCCACGAAGTACGCATGGCAATCATTGCTTGTATGAAAATGGAACATCCGAGGGCTACTACACCAACACCGATAAAGTGAATCGCCGGATGATTAAAATGTTCTCCTACTAGTGTAACTATGTATGACTCCGCTAAGGAAAACATAAACCACGCTGCTCCCCACACAAAAGTAGTAGTCTTAACGAACAGCTCGGTATAATGGATCATAGATCGTTTATTTCCTTTAGCTAATACGTTACCTTTAATGTGGTTCTTTTTGTAAAGTATAAGGAGCTTCAAAAGGTAAGAAATAAGGAATATGAAGAAAAGAATTAGGGATAGGATATTTTTTAGATTACTCATTGTAATTTCCTCCTCACTAATACATATGAATGATTGCTCATATGTTTGCTTATATCTTATTTCCTGATGCTGTGCATGTCAACTAAATATTGATTTAGGGGGATAATGTGAAAACGTCAACGTATAAAAGATGGTGGTTAGGGGTCCTGATTATTGCGGCTATTGCATTAGTAAGTGGAATCGGAATGCTGGTTAAGCCATCGGGGTTGTCAACATATACTTCAAAAGAGTATAAGGTCACTTTGAAGTATCCCTCCGAGTGGGAAGTAAATCCAGAATATGCTGAGAGGTATCAGGGGAACGACGGATTTTTTCAATTATCCGCTATTTCTGGAGAGGGGTTATCCATCGATGAAGTAGCAAACAAGGATGCATTTCATCAACTGAAGCCTTATGGCTCTGATCCACAAATCATTGAACTGACACTAGAGGGGTTAAAAGCGGAAGAGAAAGCACGATTGATTGTGCCTTCTGCTGATCAGGAAGAGGAATGGAATCATCAGGCTGCTATTATTTTGAAATATCCAGAAGCGGTGAAAATAGGAGATTCTTTGTTCAATTATTTTATTTTATGGGCGGATATAAAGCATGTGGAGGACATAGGTCAGACTGTTCGATTTACTGGAAAACCGTAAAGTGTTTGCACACGAAGAAAGTCTGCTGGCTTAATTACCGGTATTTCTAGGGAATATTCCAACTGCCATTTTTGTGTTTTTTGAGCTTGACGACTCGTGGGATTATCCCATGGGGGGTACACTCGTAGTGCTCTTTTGCCACCGTCACCTTTATTGGATAATATATCTTGTTTACCTAGCACAGCTTTTGGAAATACAAATTGACCAAAGTGATTCTCATTGCGCGTACTTATAACGAAGAGATCAGCAGGATCTGATATATCATAGGGTTGGATGGGGCCATCTCCAATTCTCTCCCATAACGTGACAAACTGCCCGATCTTTGTAGGTGTGATTTTTGCAACACGGAATCTAATGGATAGCACGTTTATATTAAATATATACGCCCCATAATCAGCATTGTGTGGTTCATGAATGAGGTCAGAGCAATCAAGATTGCACGGGTTATATACAAGCTCTTGGGTAGCAAGCAGATCACTATGAATGATACCTGAAAAGCTGTGATTCTTAAATTTCATCTGTTCAAATCTCCCGGTTGAGTTCCTTAGAAACTCCTAATGTTCTCTATCTTAATGCAAGAATAGGGAGTTCACAACCGTGAACAGAGCACCTTTCCCTTGAGACTGGAGGTAGTCGTATGAAATCCATACATAAATTAATTGAAATTTTTAAGCTGAGTGTTTTGAATATAGAGTCTGTTCCAGAGTCGTTTAGTTCTGAAGTGTATAAACTTACTCTTAATAATCTAGACAACGTATACGTGAAAATTCCATACTACAGGGATAAACTGGTTCGCGAATTTGAGATGCTTGAAAGACTAAAGGGTGTTATACCTGTTCCAAAAGTATTGGATTTCTGGGACGGAGATAATAGAAGTGTCGGTGCATTGCTTCTCTCCGCTATAGATGGGGTGCCTTGTACGAGTAACATTGATCAGAGTCTGGCGTTTCAAATCGGTAATTATCATGCCATGCTTCATAAAGTTACCATGCCAGCGTATGGATGTTATGGATCCGATGGTTTTCAGATGGTAGAGAACAATAGCTGGAGATTATACCTGAAAAATAATTTTGAAAAGTGGAAAGAACCTTGTAAGGAACTCCTTCATCCTGATTTATTTGAGGAATGTATTACTCACTTTGATAGCGTATATTCGGCGTTACCTGAACCTGATGGGCCTTGTGTTGTTCATATGGATTTTCGACCAGGCAATATATTAATAAAAGATAATGTAGTCGTTGGTATAATTGATTACGAGAGCGCTCGTGGTGGTTCCTCTGAAATTGATTTTACAAAAATAAACCGATACGTCTGGGAAGTAAACCCGCTAACACGGCTCCCTTATGTGCAAGGCTACGAATCGGTTCGTCCTTTACCTGATCTCGAAAATATTATACCGTTTTATAATTTTTATGATGCTTTTAGTGCGGTAGTTTGGTGTAAAACCAGAGGGATTGAGAACAATAAGGCATTTCTTCAGGAAAGTATAGAGGTATTGCAAAGATCTATAGAAGGAATGAATTGATGGGAAAAATTTGAAATGACTTCATTGCATGCTAGGAAGTGCTGTGCTTGCTTAATTTAATAATCCTATGCTTGGTAAGTAAATAGAAGTGAAATGTTTAATCGTATGGGGGAGTAGAAGCTTTGGAAATAAAAAATAAACAAGTTGAACAACGGTATTGTCCTTTATGTAAAGAATTAAATCATTGTGGTGCTAATAGTGATGATTGTTGGTGTTTTCATACGGAAATTCCTGCAGAACTACTAGAAAGGGTACCTTTGGAACTGAGTGGTAAAGCCTGTATCTGTCAAAGATGCGTAGAGGCGTTTAAAAAACATTAAATAGAAATTTAACTAACTCAAGACGAAAACAGTAATTATATTGTGTATACTTAAATAGTAATATAAAAAAACATATGGGGGACACAGATGAGAAAGCCTGTAATTGCAGTTGATATGGATGACACGATATGCCATCTAGTCAAACGAGCTATATACCATAACAACAATGATTTCCCCACTCATGTACTGAAGTACGAGGAGATGCTTGATTGGAATACGGATCATTTACGTCATCCAGATTGTACACAAGATGTATTCTATGGGCGGCCTGGTTTATATGAGGAGCTTGAATTATTCGACGAGCATGTTGTAGGTGAAATGGAGAAGCTGCACAATGCTTATGATGTTATTATTGTTACGGCGGCCCAGCCCAATGCAGTTGTTGAAAAATGGAACTGGCTGCAGAAGCATATGCCGTTTATTCCCATCGAAAATTTCTTCCCATGCAAACGAAAGAATCTTATTAATTATGATCTTCTGATCGATGACGGGGTTCACAACTTGGTTCCTGCATTGCAGGACGGAAGGAAAGTACTCTGTATTCCGCATCCATGGAATTTGAGAGCTCGTGAACAATATGGATTTCCATTATTGACCTCCTGGGAAGGTGCGAAAGAGAAGATTGATCAGATTTTTGAAAATTCAAGAGACTAACTGATTTGAGGAGAGTTGCTCACATAGAGCAATTCTCTTTTTTTATGCTTTTTAGATTTTTTTGCCTATTTTTTCGTAACTACTTCATCTGTCGTAGTAATTATGGTATACTGCAACTACTACGACAGATGAAGTAATCATAGGGGGTACCATTTTTGATCAGCAGTGATGTTATACGTGGTTACAATGATACGATGATCCTCTACATGCTGCTCGATGGGGAATCCTACGGGTACGAGATTTCTAAGAATATCAGGCAGCTGACTCAGGAGAAGTATGTCATGAAGGAAACAACGCTGTATTCCGCCTTTACCCGGCTGGAGAAGAACGGGTACATTGAATCCTTTTATCTGGATGAGAGTCTTGGCAAGCGGCGCACATATTACCGGATTACCCCGCTGGGTCTCGCCTATTACCGAGAAAAATGTGAGGAATGGAAGGTTACGCAGGAAGTTGTAAACCAATTTATCAAGGAGTGGTGATAGTGCATGGAGACGATCATAGTATATCTGGATAATATGTTTGCGGGTCTGCCGAAGACTCCGGAACTGGAGCATTTGAAGCAGGAGCTGCTGTCCGGGATGGAAGATAAGTACCTGGAGCTGAAGCGGGATGGCAAGTCTGAGAATGAGGCGATCGGTATCGTTATTTCGGAATTCGGCAATATTGAGGAGCTGACTGCTGAGCTAGGCATCCGTCCAACCGGACGGGAGAAGACTGTGCCCATGCTTAGTGAAGAAGAGGTTTATGCTTATGCGGCTGCTAAACGTAGCTCTGGATTATGGACCGGTCTCGGTGTTTTTCTCTGCGCATGCGGGGTGGCGCTGTTGATTACTCTTAGTACATTGTTTGAAAATAATGCTGATATGGCTGATAAAGGTTCGATGCTGGGGATGGTCGGAATGTTCGTGCTGGTCGCTGTGGCCGTTGGGATGTTCATTTATAGCGGCATGAAACTCGAGCGCTTCGAAAGTCTAGAGCAAGGCTTTCAGCTACCTTATGCGCTCAAAACGGCGCTTCAGCGCAGTCAAGCCCTTTATGCTCCGACTTATCGCCTTGCTTTGATTGTGGGCGTCTGTCTTTGTGTGCTGTCGCCGACCTTTATCTTCGCAACTTCGTATTTCAACGATGATTTCGCTGCTTATGGAGTTTCTGCCTTTCTGGTGATTGCAGCAACTGCGGTGTTCTTGTTCGTCTATTATGGAAATATCCAAGAAACTTATACGAAGCTACTGAATGAGCCACATATCGATGCAAAGTAGAAGGGAAAAGAACAATTTGTGAGAGGGCTGTGTTGTGGCCGTTGGCGACGGCGATTTTTCTGTTTACGGGCTTTGTCTATGGACGCTGGGACGTCAACTGGGCAGTATTTTCAATTACTGGAATCTTGTCCGGCATGTTCAGCAATGTGTATCATATTCTAAAGCGCAAAAATGTCTCCTGATTATACTGACTGCACATTAAGGTAACCTCATTGTTTGGAGGTTACCTTTTTTCTTTTGTCCAATTTGCTGGAACATCATTGACATGATGTATTAAATGTATTTAAATGGAATAGACCGACGGTCGGTCTATAAAAAGGAGGACTCAAAATAAATGAGAATTTCCAAAGAAGCGGAAGAACGCAGAAATGAAATATTAGATAAAGCAGAAATGCTTTTTTTTACGAAAGGTTATGCGAGAACTACAGTGAACGACATCTTGCAGGAGATCGGGATTGCCAAGGGCACGTTCTACTATTATTTCAAGTCGAAGGAGGAGGTTATGGAAGCAGTGGTCACACGATTCATCGATGCTGGAGTGGACATTGCGAAGATCATTGCTGCTGATTCAAAGCTCTCCGTACATGAAAAGCTACTACAAATCATAATGGCACAGAAACCTGATTCGGAGAGAAAAGGTCACATGATTGAACAGTTTCATCAAGCTGAGAATGCACTAATCCATCAGAAAAGCTTGGCTGAAACTATTTTGAAGCTAACACCTGTGTTGACAGAGGTGATTGAGCAGGGAATCGAGGAGAGCTTGTTCCACTGTCCTTATCCTAAAGAAACGATGGAATTTCTGTTGGTCGCCTCACAATTTCTATTGGATGAAGGGATTTTCAAGTGGCAACCGGAAGAGATCATTCTCAAAATTCAGAGCTTTATTTATATTATGGAGACTACGTTGGGAGCTGAAAAAGGAAGCTTTTCCTACGTAACGCAAATGTTTGAGTAAGGTCCGTGCAGGGAGGATGAATGAGACGTAGGGGAGAGATCGTCAATGCTGCTACAAATTGTGAAAAAAGATTTTCAAAGAAATAAAATCATAACGATCGTCTTATTTATTTTTATGATGTTATCGGCGTTGCTTGCTGCTTGTGCTTCTCAAGTCATTATGGAATTGTCCGGTTCTTTAAGTCATTTGCTGGATAAATCAAAGGCTCCCCATTTTGTTCAAATGCATGCTGGTCCAATAGATAACGCAGGTATTCAAAAATTTGCTTCTACAAATCCACTTGTTAAGAATCAACAAACAGTAGAAATGCTAAGGATAGATGGTTCGCAGATTGTCTTAGGTAACAGCAATAAGTCGGAAGAGAACAGCGTAATGGATATAGGTTTTGTTAAGCAGAACCCATCATTTGATTTGCTGCTGAATTTAGAGAATCAAGTGATTAGGGTAGCTGAAGGAGAAATCGCAGTTCCTATTTATTATATGAAGCAGAATGATCTGAAGATTGGTGATCAGGTTACCCTTTCCAATGGACAGTTAGATCAAAAATTTATGGTTACGGATTTTGTTCGAGACATCCAAATGAATCCAGCTATTGTTAGCTCTAAGCGCTTTGTCGTAAATGACACGGATTATAATGTACTTAAGAAGAACCATGGAGAAGTTGAGTACTTAATTGAATTTCAAATCACCGATTTAAGTAGACTTAGCGAGTTCCGGAATACCTATCAATCCTCAGATATGCCCGGTAAAGGACCAATGATAGACTATCCTTTGTTTAAGACGCTGAATGCGCTGACAGATGGGATTATTGCAGTTGTCATTATTTTGGTAAGTATCCTTCTTATGATTATTGCCGTCCTATGTTTAAGGTTTACGATGATCGCGACCTTAGAGGAGGATTATAGAGAGATTGGCGTCATGAAAGCAATTGGGATTTCACAGCGAGATATTAGAAGGATCTATTTGGCAAAATATATGGTTATGGCAGCATGCGCTTCACTGCTAGGATATTTATTATCTTTGGGTGTGGTGCGATTGTTTACAGCGAATATCACATTGTACTTGGGGACTGCTCCAAAAACGATCCTTCAGCCTATTGTTCCAGTCTTAGCGGTCGGTTTGATCTTCGGCATGATTGTATTCTTTTGCAGAGTTATTCTTAGAAGGTTTAATCGTATAACAGTAGTAGAGGCTTTAAGGTCAGGGACTGTGGGGGAGTTGAAAGGCAATAAAAGTAGAGTAGTGCTGAGTAAGCGCAGGCATATAAATGTGAATGTTTTTCTAGGCCTAAAGGATGTTTATGGACGCTTCACCATGTTCGGATTGCTATTCTTCGTATTTGTGATCTGTCTGTTTATCATTCTTGTGCCAGTGAATATATTGAATACCCTTCAGTCCCCTCGGTTTATTTCTTATATGGGTGTAGGTCAGAGTGACATGAGAATCGATTTGCAGCCATCTGATCAAATAGAGAAGCGATTTAATAAACTGATAACGACGCTAAATAAGGACTCCGATATAGCTAAATTCTCACCATTAATTACTTCTCGATTTAAAGTGCAAGGCAGCGATGGCGTATGGGAGAATATCAATGTTGAAACAGGAGATTTCTCTATTTTTCCGCTCACTTATGTTAACGGAGGAACCCCTGAAAGTGGGGATGAGATTGCCCTTTCTGATCTGAATGCCAAGGAATGGAACAAAAGGGTAGGGGATAGCGTTCTTTTGGAGGTAGATGGCACTTCGAAAAAATTGACGGTTAGCGGGATCTACCAAGATATAACGAATGGAGGTCGAACTGCAAAAGCCCGATTACCGTATGACCCGAAGTCCGTGCTATGGTATATCGTAGCTTTAGATGTGAATCCGAATGTTTCCGTTCAGGAGAAAATGGATCAATATGCAAAGTTATTTTATCCAGCCAAAGTTACTCATCTAGAAAGCTATTTATCTCAGACGCTCGGGAATACGATTCGCCAATTAAAGCTGGTCACTGGCTTATCCATTGCTATCTCGATATCAATTTCAGTATTGATTACAGCTTTATTTCTAAAAATGCTGCTAGCGAAGGACGTCTCGCAAATTGCAATTTTGAGAAGCATTGGCTTTACGTTAGAAGATATTCGAAAGCAATATCAGGTAAGGCTGCTACTGGTTTCTGGTCTTGGAATCATTCTCGGAACCTTTGCAGCGAATACCATCGGTCAAAAATCCACTCAATTACTCGGATCCTTTATGGGAGCATCCCAAATACAGTTTGTAGTTAATCCGGTAATAGCTTATCTTGTTCTCCCTCTTTTTTTCATGCTCATTGTAGCACTCACAACCGTAGTAAGCACGATATCGATGAAGAAATCCAATTTATCTAAACTGATTGTCGAATGAGGGTGAGGTGGTAGTATGTTCATATTAGAGACGAAGGGTTTAAATAAAACCTTTGTAACCGGGCAAGGAACCCCGCAGACGGTATTAAAAGATGTTCATCTACAGGTATCAAAGGGAGAATTCGTAGCTATAATGGGGCCTTCTGGCTCAGGGAAATCAACATTGCTCTATACGATCAGCGGCATGGACCGGATGACTTCAGGAAGTGTTGTTTTTAAAGGGCAGGACATCAGTGGTCTTTCTGAGAGTGAATTAGCTGAACTGCGTTTAAATCAAATGGGATTTATTTTTCAGCAGATGCATCTTTTAAAAAACCTGACTATTCGGGACAATATCATCTTATCCGCTTATCGAGCTAAAATCGTTAGTCGTAGAACCATCAATAACAGAGCCGCTGAGTTAATGAAAAAAACCGGAATCTCCGCACTCGCTGAGCGTAATATTACACAAGTGTCGGGTGGACAACTGCAAAGAGCAGCGATCTGCAGGTCAATCATCAATGAGCCTGATATTCTATTTGGTGATGAGCCAACAGGTGCACTGAACTCTAAAGCTGCTAGTGAAATTATGGAGATATTAATAGATATTAATCAGACGGGTACAACGATTCTACTGGCTACACATGATGCGAAAGTCGCTGCTCAGGCAGAACGTGTCCTGTATATGCTGGATGGCAGCATAGCTTCTGAGCACTGGCTTGGTAAATTCAATCGCATAAATGGGGACTTAAAAGAGCGGGAAGAGAAGTTGTCGGCTTGGTTATTGAAGTTGGGATTCTGATTCATAGGAAAGGGATACATAACATGGGAAATCTGAATTATAACTTAAATTTCGAAATGCTATGTGCAAAATACGGATTAGGTCATTTAAAAAATGAACCAGAACAGGTAACAGGTGGTCTTCTGCACAGAATGTATCGTCTACAAACGGACAAAGCGCTCTATGCAGTGAAAGCTTTAAATCCTCAAATTATGCAGCGGGATACTGCTATGTACAACTATATTCTTTCTGAAAAGGTTGCAAATATGGCTTATCGAAATGGGATAAATGCAGTACCGGCCATCGTATCCAATGATAGTTTTATGCATGAATTCGAGGGTCAATTCTATTTATTATTTCCATGGGTCGAAGGTAAGGCATTGCCATCAGGAGGTATTAATATAGGGTGTTGTAAAAAGATTGGCGAAAACCTTGCTAAAATTCATAAGATCGATTTCGCTACACTTCTTGATCATCATCCTAATGAAAATCTTGAGGCAGTAAATACATCCACTGTTCGTTGGAATGAATATGCACTAAAAGCAAAACAGGATGGTTTGGAATGGTCTAGCTTGCTATTAGATAACCTGAACCAAATAAATTATTGGGAACAACTTGTAGATTCTTCAGCGGAACAATTATTGAATCATATGGTGATCAGCCATCGGGATTTAGATCAAAAAAATGTACTATGGGATGAGCATCAGATACCCATTATTATTGACTGGGAAGCAGCAGGACCTATCCATCCAACCCAAGAGTTAATAGATGTAGCCCTTTATTGGTCAGGCTTTGAATCGGGAAGTGTAAGCAAAGATGCTTTCTGCACGCTTATTAATGCATACCGCGATCATGGCGGCGAGATTTATGCTAACTGGTCCGATGTGCTCAACTATGGTTTTCATGGGAAGCTAGAATGGTTAGCTTATAATATCAGACGGTCACTTGGAATAGAGAGTACGGATGATACAGAGCGAGAACTTGGAACCCGTGAAGTAATAAATACAATCACTGCTTTAAATGACTATGATAACTTTATTCCTCAGTGTATCGAATGGTGTAACCAAGACTACTAAAGGAGAACTTATATATGAATGTAGTAAAAGCTACTATGGAGGATATAAGAGGATGGCTGGAGCTGGCGGCAGAGGTGGAGTCCCTTTTTGGGCCGATGGTAGATGATCCGAATTTCACTTTAGCGTTAGAAAAAAATATCAGGCGACAAAGCGCTTTTTGTGTACGAGAAAACAATGGTTCGCCAGGTTCAAGATTACTTGGAGCTGTGTTATTCTCTTCATCCAATACCCCTAATTACAAGATTGGGTGGTTATCTGTTTCAGCAATAGAGAGAAATAAGGGTGTAGCGACAGTACTTCTTAACTATATTATCGAAAGTATCGAAACCCCAGCAGAGATATTCGTTACTACTTTTGGTGAGGATCATCCAGAGGGCCAACCTGCTAGAAGATTTTATCAGAAGTTTGGTTTCTTTCCTTTGCAGGATGGGGTTCCAAATGGCCTCGAAGGTGGCTCAAGACAAAATTTCAAGCTGAAGATCGCTCACAAGGATTCATTATGAAAAAAATAATTTATTTATCGGTGATTTCATTTTTCTTGCTATCGATTTCTTTCAGCCCATTGTTCAACTATATCCGTGAGTATATGATTTCAGATCAAATCAATCAGCGTTATGAGATCAACCATGCTGAGAAAGGGTATAACACGTTAAACGTTCAAGAACTAACGGTTGATGATAAGCAAATTAAGATCCAAGAAGAAAATACAGGCAGGAAAGCAGAATTGACCCTTTGGGATGAAGAGGAGAGTGTCCCGCCTGGAGATATTGTGAAAGTTCAGTTTTTGTTAAATGGTCAAAAAATCTCAACTCCTGATGAAATATGGCTGTCTAATCGGGAACGAGGAAGCAGATATTTCTCATGGATAGATATTCTCACTGTTACGGATCGAAAGACTGGCGAGAAAGAAATTAATATAGTCCAAAGACTTACAGATGATAGTCAGCCGATGGAAAAGAGAAAATGGAAAATAATCACGATCTCACATGATGGCAGTATAGAAGAAAAGGTGCTGAGTTATGCTCAAAGAAGTGACAATCATCTAGGGGTGAAGCTTATCGAGTTCTCTGGTACATCACTTATGGGTATGGGCTACTATTCGGATATTACTAAAAGTTATCCAAGTGTATTTTTCCCTCTAATTTATCCATTTTTAACAGGTGTCGTGGGAATCTTTCTATTGATCATTATAGTTGTTCAATTACTGATCGAGCTTCATAATAGGCGCGTTATTAGGAAAAACGGGCGATAACGGTCATAAGATATGTTCTAAAATTACTTATAATTTCGAATCACCTTTAACTTGGTCAAGGTTAATAAAGCAAATAGTAGTAGCAGGACTCCGATGGAACCCATGACAGGGGCTGGACTGAAGTGATCGGACAGGAATGAAACGGCTGTAAGACCAAGTGAGGGTGCTACACTCATAATGGACCCAAGTACACCGAAGACTCTACCTTGTATATCCTCCGAAACTTCCAGCCTGAGGATGGTATTTATCAGCAATGTACAGAATGAGAACATAAAGCCAATAAGAAGAATGATGGGAATAGCTAAGGCAGCAGTAGTGACGAACGATAACAGGAGGTACAGGGGACCCAGACATAGCAGTCCAGTCATGATAAAGAAGCCGCGATTCTTTAATTTGGAGCTGAGAAACAAGATCATGCTGGAACCAATCATATAACCTAGTGGAATACAGGCTTCCATGAGTCCAAACTGAAAGGGACTAGAATTCCATACTTTGACGGCCATAACTTGCGTTAGCATCAGTGAAGGCATAAAGAACAAAGTGAGCGTGGGGAGCATGATGATTATTGCTCGGGCGAAGGGGTATCTCCAAATATAACGAACGCCATCCGCAAGATCCTGTGTGAATTTTCTTTCTTCTTTAGGTCCGGTATTCACTCGGTTTGGGAGTGGAAGGGAGCGGACAACAAGAACTAGTAGAAAGGAAACGAAAAATGTAGCTCCATCAAATAAAATGGCATCTGCCGCTCCAAAACTTGCTACAAAAATACCTCCAGCCGAATACCCAATCGTCCTACAGATGTTCTCCGACAAGTTCAGAATCCCGACCGCTTTTTGTACATGTTCTTTACCAACAACAGTAGTAATAGAAGCTTGATACGCAGGAGATTGGAATAATGCTGAGACTGTCGTAAGTCCCGTTAATATAGCCACGATAATGAATGATGTAGAAGACATGGAAATGGCCAGAGCAAGCGTAACTGCTAGACCGCAGCTTATCAAATCAGTGATTAACATAATGGTTCTGCGATTGATCCTGTCTGCGAGTGTGCCTCCTATCGATCCGAGTAAAGAACTGAGCAATAGATTGATTATGGTAATAATGGCAATCATTTTAGCGCTTCCGGTCGTCTGAAGTACCCATAAACTTAAAGCAATGCTGTGAAAGGTATTTCCAAACAAAGAAATGGAATAGGAGCTGAGTAGCAGCATAAATCTCCGGTTTCCCCAAAGGGTTGGATAGAATTGAGCGGTGGTGGATGCATGTTTTGCTAATACAGGATCTGTCATGGGAAACTCTCCTCTCGACTTAAACGCTTAAGTGAATATCGAAAAAAAATTAATCAACAAAATAACGATTATTCTCTTGTTTGGAGTAGTCAGGACGATGTAACAACTCCTGCATTAGTTCAAAAGCAGTGGCTGATTTATCCCCAGTGAATATGAATTTCTGAACGTCTTCTCCAAGCATTTCTGGGCAATTACAGGTACATAGAACAGAAAGACGTGCGAATACCCCGGATTTTTCAACACAACTTCCGATAAAATCATTAATAACTATGGCCTCTTTGTAAATCCCCTCCGATAAGATTGTATTCAATTCCTCCATATTTTGAACTTTGAATATTGCTTTCTCAGGTAAAGGAAGATTGTCTTGGATAAAGCTAGTGAGTAGGGAGTTATTGAAGCTCTCCATAATTAAACAAACCTGTGAAAGATCCTCCGGCATTACCTTTTGTAGAGCTGAACGATAATTGTAAAGAACTTGCTTAAACAGCTTATCTTCAATCATGCTGTCGATCAAAATCAAAGGGATGCCTTCTACAAAATGTTTGGAAATCGAATAGAAGGATTCATCGTGTACATCGATCAGAAAGACGGCTTCGAGCTTTCTTTCGACGATGATATTCAGAGAAGGATGGTCAGTACCAAGAGAATATAACAGCGTATGATATCCGGCATCCGTTAAACGCTGTTCCAAAGCACGGATAAAGGTGAACTGGTCATAGAGTTTCCAAGGTGGCATATAAGCAGAATGATTGACAAGTATCCCTACTAATCCCGTTTTTTTATTGGCAAGTGAACGGGCTGCTAGATTAGGAATGTAATGAAGTTCTTCGGCAAGTGACAGAATTTGATTGCGGGTCTTCTCAGGAATGGTTTGGTTATCGACGCGGTTCAGAACATAGCTTACAGTCGCAACGGAGACATTAGCTTGTAGCGCGA
This sequence comes from Paenibacillus sp. FSL R5-0475, assembly GCF_038004585.1. Classification (NCBI taxonomy): domain Bacteria; kingdom Bacillati; phylum Bacillota; class Bacilli; order Caryophanales; family Paenibacillaceae; genus Paenibacillus; species Paenibacillus sp. FSL R5-0475. Next base: position 3,187,190 of record NZ_JBBORK010000001.1, on the reverse strand, counting down.
TGTCTTTCATTGTAGTCTTTTTCACCAGTAAACTTCTCCCTTGCTGAGATATTTATTTCCAAATATTATCATTAACACTTGAAAAGAGTCAACGATTGACTTTATACCAAGAAGCAAATGATGCTTGTGTTCATTTTTATAATTTGGGTAAATAGATGTAAGAACCTAAATCAGTCAGCGAGAAGAGGCGTGACTCATGGGAACAAATCTTAATCGGGAAGAGAGAACGCTGTGAAACCGCTTTAGATACTGACACAAATTTGTGAAATTATTCACTTAATTATTAAGAATTTTAATATATAATTAATTCATAATCAAAATTAGGGGGAATCGAAAATGAGACTATTTAAAATGATTTTAGTGGCTGGGGTTTCGGTAGCAGTATTGGCAGGTTGTGGAGCAAATGAGGATAAAGCAAACAATTCGGCGGCAACTTCAGCTCCGGCTGCTGAGCAGACAGATGCTGTCACTACAGCTTCGATTGTGAATCAAGCAGATGCATTTACTAAGGCTGTTAGCAAAGATGGAAACTGGATTGTTGCGATTCTAAATGATGTAACGATTCCTGATGAGGTTGTTGTAGCTGGAGAATTCCGTAATAAAGGAGCCGCAGATGGCGACATCTACCGTAAGATTGCCCTTTATTCGCAAGATGCTGATCACAAGATCACTGCTACTTATACACTAACCGTACCAAAGTTTACAGTACAAAGTGAGAATTTGAAAGTTGAAGGCGGAACGATTAAAGGCGATGTTTATGTAGAAGCGAAAGGCTTTACTCTGCCTGAAACCGCCACTATTGATGGTAACCTCTATTTCGCAAGCGAAGATCTGAAAACATCAGCTGTTATTGATGGAAAAGTGACTGGAACAACAGAAGTTAAATAATTTCGTAATCAACTTATATAGTAGAAGCCAATCCATAGACTATGGGTTGGCTTTTTTCTTTTTGTGATTATGTGATCTTCGGTTGATTTTCTTAATATTGAACTTATAATATTACTACCACTACTAGGAGGAACACATATGTCTAAGGAGTATTCACGCACATATATCGAAAGTGTAAAGCTTGAAATGTTAAATAGATTGGGACTTAAGCAAGTGTTCTTTAAGGAGCAAATAGGTGACGGCCTGATTTTTGAAGCAGTTGGTTTTGATAAAGGGAGCAAGCATCGTTTTTGTGTTAGACCGAAGACGAAAACAATTGACGAATTTATTTCAGGAAAATGGATGAAGGTTCGCAGCTTTACAATCAAAAGTGTGGAAATTTAAAATTGAAGTCTAAAAAGGGAACCCCATTTAAATCGGAGTTTCCTTTTTTATTTTTGAGAAGGATTCATTGATAATGTGAAGTATCGCCGTACAGATCGATAGTTGTATTGTTGTCAGTTAGGGTTACTTTACACAATGCTGTAGAGAGAATATCCGGTAGTTCCCCTAATTCCTGCAATGATTTATTGAGAAAATGAGCCATAATGACTTTCAGGGTCATCCGATGCGTGACAATAAGTACCTCATGTCCTTCATTATCGTTAATGATACGCTCCATAGTTGGCGTTACTCTTTGTTCAAGCTGACTATAGGTCTCACCTGGGGCTAGAGGAATAAAAAGATCAGGTCTGGTGAAAAAATGGGTGTACTGTAATGGATATTCTTGTTCAATCTGATCTGTGTTCATTCCTTCCCAAATGCCCATGTTAATTTCCATTAATGAAGCTTGCTGTTGAATCGGTAAACTCCGATTTCCTCGTAAAATCTGCGCAGTATGCAATGCTCTTGGACTAGTACTAGAATAAATGGCTCCTAAATTCTCACCTTCCAAACGTTCTCTCAACCATTCCGCTTGCTGTTCACCCAAGGCTGTTAACGCTGAATTTTGATGTCCTTGCATTCTTTTCTGCAAATTCCATTCGGTCTGCCCGTGACGGGTTAGAAATAATACTGTCTCTTTCATTAACGAAACCTCCCTTTTGAATAGTTGTAAGTATAAGATAAATAATTATAAATAAACAATATATAATAGTTAATATTCATAATGTATAGTTATAATAAGAAAGCCGAAGGTCCGTTAAATATGATTATATTTTATATAGTTAGGAAGAAATCAGGATGAACTATCATGTATTAAAATTGTTTTATTATGTTGCGATAACAGGGAGTGTGACCAAAGCCTCCGAACGTTTGCACATTAGTCAACCCGCTATATCAGCGCAGATCCGCAAATTTGAACGGGAGAATAATATCGTATTATTAGAGGTCATAGGAAAGAGAATGGTGCTAACACCGATTGGGAGAAAACTGATCGAACCACTTGAAAAGTTATTTGCTATGGGTGAACAGGTACAGCAGATTATTGAGGATTATCATAAATTTCCTGCGGGTCATATTCGGATTGCAGGTAATTACCTGGCCACAAGCATACTCATCCCCCGGTGGGCATCATTATACAAACAATCTTTTCCGAAGGTTAAAATTCAGATCTCTACTGCTAATTCTCATGAAGTCATGGAACAATTAAATAACTTTGAAGCAGACGTGGCGATTTATAGTGATATGGCGTTTCCTTCTCATCATACAGGGGTGTTCGAACATCGGGAGTTGTACAAGGACGAGTATGTGTTCGTAGTTTCTTCAAATCATTCTTTAGCCAAGCAGGAGGTTAGCTTTGAGGAAGTGATGGCTGAGGCATTTATTATGAGGGAGGAAGGTAGTGCAGCCAGAGAGAAAATTGTACAATTATGTGAAGAAAGAAAGGTACAACAACCGAAGATCGAACTGCAATTTAATGGAGTAAATGAGGTTATTCAAGCCGTGATTGCCGGTTATGGGATTAGCTTTGTATCTGCGTTGTTAGCAAAGCCTTATCTTGATCAGGGTATGTTAGCCAAGGTCGAAGTGGAAAATGTAGTCTCTAAGCATTCGATATGGATGAGCCACAGAAAGAAAGAGCTTCAAGAAAGCTATATCCAGTCATTTATTAAGCTCGTCATGAAACAATTAAAAGAAGCGGATAATTTATACTCGGTTCCAACGCATACACCTTAATTAAAATAACTTATGAATTACGATGTATGCATTGAACTGAGATCAAAGGTTGGAATGTAATTGAAGCAACTCAGGTGCACTAATGTCTTCTGCTTCAGAAGATTTAAATTGAATGTTATATAATTGTGAGTATAGCCCATTCATTTCTAATAAGGAATCATGTGTACCTTCCTCAACAATCGAACCCTGATTTAACACGATAATTCTAGATGCTTCACGTATGGTGGATAGTCTGTGTGCAATAACCAATGTGGTTCGATTCTTCATTAACAAATCAAGCGATTGCTGAATCATTCGCTCAGATTCGTTATCGAGTGCGGAAGTTGCTTCATCTAGAAGAAGGAGTGGAGCATCACGAAGAAAAGCTCTGGCAATGGCTATGCGTTGTCTTTGTCCACCAGATAAAGTCGATCCATGTTCACCTAGAATAGTGTCATAACCATGGGGCATCTTCGTAATAAACTCTTCTGCACCTGCGAGCCGAGCGGCTTCTCGAATATCCTCTTCGCTAGCTGTATTAGTACTGAAGGCGATATTATCTCGTATAGTTCCTGAGAACAAATAAGGGGTTTGGGGAACATAAGTAATCATTGCTCGTGCTTCTTCAAGCTGATCATGTACAGACTTTCCATAAACCGTGATGCTTCCTGAAGTAGGCTCATAAAGTCCATTACATAATCGAACGAGCGTCGTCTTCCCTGACCCGCTTGGCCCGACTACCGCGATAGTTTCTCCATGTTGTATATGAATATTAAGCCCTGTAAATAGGGAGGCTTCATTATCCGGTTTACCCGAATAGTTGTAGTGGACATCCTCTATTTGTAATGCAGCTACCTCTACGGAAGCAAATGTTGATGAGCTGGATTCTGGCAAAGGATGAGTAGCTCCTTCATCAGGTGCATCAAGTATAGCGAATACGCGGTCAGCTGCACCTAAAGCCTCCTGGACACCTCCCCATGTTTGAGACATATGGACAAAAGGCCATTGAACTCTACCCATCAAAATAATAAAAGCGAGTACTTCACCTGCTGATGTTCCGCCACTTAGAGCTGATAACGCAATTAAAGCGGCGCATGTCACCATTACGAGATTGTTGATAAAGGCAGAAGATTGCCATAAGAGACCATTTAGAAGCGATTTTCGCAGCTGCATTCTTCTTAACTTCTCACGTTCTAACGCATATTTATTTAAGAGAGTTTCTTCAAGCGAAAAGGCTCTGACGACCTTCATTCCTTGAAGCGTTTCTTGTAAGATTCCTCGCAATTCCGCCTCTTTTGCATATATTTGAGTAGATAATTTTCGTAATCTGCGATCAAAGAAACGTCCGGAAAGAAAAACAAGGGGGCCTGATCCAAGAGCTAACAGGGCGATCCAGACATCCATTTTAGCCAAATATAGAAAGGAAATGAAACAGAGAAGTAGATTATAGCCTAGATCGTATACGATGCTGTTTATCATCCCCATGGCCATCCCTGCATCCTTAGTGTTACGCGAAGTCAAATCACCTGAATGCATGGACTGAAGGTAACGAAATGGAAGTCGGTGACTTTTGTCAAACAGCTTCGCACGAATATCCCAAGCCATCCGACTTTGCATAACAAAACGGAAGTAATGCTGCACCATAAGACAACAGATAATGATGACACATGCAATGGCACAGATTACAGTTATACGTGTTAATGCATCCATATTGGCGTTGTTGATCGTATCAATAAATACTTGCTGAATGGCTGCAAATCCTATGTCCATTACGAGTTTAGCAGAGAGCAGGAGTACAGCCACAATAAATCCAATTCGATAAGGGCTAGCGTAAGAGATTAATCTACGCAGAGCATACCCCAGTTTTAGATTCTTGGATTCCATCTCATTCATATCTCTACCTCCCTGACCAGAGCAGAGATATCAGCCTTCTTCATTGAGGTCTCAACCATATTGTAATACCGTCCTTGTAAAGTCATTAACTCCAGATGAGTCCCCGCTTCAACAATAGAACCCGCTTCCATATAATAAATGTGATCTGCATTTCTGATGGTAGATAATCTATGTGCGATAACAACCGTTGTACGATCATGCATGAGTTCTTGCAGGGCCTGGCCGACAATCTCCTCATTATGGCTATCAAGTGCAGCTGTGGGTTCATCAAGAAGGAGAAGCTTAGGCGCTCGGACAAACGCTCTGGCAATAGATAGCCGCTGCCTTTCACCGCCAGATAAGGTATGGCCCCGTTCCCCAATGGAAGTCTGATATTGAAGGGGGGTTCTCATAATAAATTCATGTATCCCCGCACTTTTTGCTGCTTTAATAATTTCTTCATAGGTTGCGTCAGGTCTTCCCCATGCAATATTTTCATATAGGGTTCCAGTGAACAGATAAGGCTCTTGAGAAACATAAGCCAAATGATTGCGCCAAGACCGAGGGGGAATGCTACTTAACGGCAACTTACCAGATTGGATGACCCCTACATTAGGTTCATAGGTTGCGAGTATTAATTGAAGGAGGGTGCTTTTTCCACTGCCACTAGGACCGGCAAACGCAGTTACTTTACCTGGTTCTATGGTTAGATTTACGTTAGTTAATACTTGATGATTACCATAAAGAAAACCTACATTCTCAAAGGTGATAGGGTACAAGCCACTAATTGCTTGGTTGTTATTCATCGGCGTTTCTTTATGAGAATCTTCCTGATTACATTCAAGGCTTGCGTCTTCTTCTGGTAAATCAAGGACTTCAAACAATCGTTTACCTTGCGCCAGCGAGGCTTGTAATTCTGTCCATAGATTAGCCAGCTTTGATACAGGATTTGTAATTTGCTCGAAACAAATCAGAAATGCCGCCACTGCTCCCACATCCAATCTCCCTTGGATAACTAGATATCCGCCGTAGGAGAGAACATATAGCAATCCACTAAGAATAACGGCAAAGGGCATATTATAGCCCACAGCTTCTAAGCGTGTGACAGGTAAATGAATGTTGAAATATTGCCTAACACGTTGTGTGAATTGATTATGCAGCTTAGGTGCAAGGGAGAAGGCACGCACAACCTCAGCACCCTGTACCGTATCTTGAATAAACATTTGTTGAGCGGTTTCAATTTGCTGTCTTTGTTCGTGCATGGAACGTAGGCGGGAAGTGAAGGGAATCATCACAAGTGGAACAAGCGAGCAAATCAATATAGTTCCGAGCGTTAAGACATATTGGAGTGAGAGCAGATAAGTTAGGAGAAATGTAATTTGCATCAGATTACTGAATAGTTCAATGGTCTTCTGATTGATACCTTGCTGAGCAGCTGGGGCAGAATCATTGATACGACTAATAAGATCAGCAGAATGATAACGATCCAAATCTTTCATCTGTACGTTTAATAATCTAGCTAGCAGTGATACCTGAAGCTTGGAGGTCGACTTGAATTCAAGCACACCTGATAAGTAAGTCAATAAGAAGCTGGCTAAAGCATCTACAATAACGATTATTAGAGCAAAGATAGCACCAGACATTAAAAAGGACATGTTCTGATTCGTAGCAGCGTTGATTATACGTCGTAAAGATTCGGCTATCCCAACTGTTGCAAGGGAAACGACGGCAGCTAAGAGACATAATATGAGGTACCAGCCTAAATAGGGTTTTCCAAGTTTCAGTAAACGCATAAAAGTGTTAGAAACTACTTTGGATTTTTTGATCGAGTCTGCTTCTATGTTTGTAGATCCATTCAATTTAGACCCTCCCCACTATGGTTTTTATTGCTGTGGTTCACTTAAAAGATAGGAGGTTCCTCATCGAGCATTACTTTTGTGGTGACGGCAAGTAATTCTCTCAATTTATCCATTCGAAGATGGTAATATAATCGATGGTCGGTTCTTTTTAGTTCGATAAGGTCTAAAAAGAATAGGAAGTTGGCATGATAAGTTACTGCCGCAGGCGTTATGCCAAGTGCTGATGCAATTTCTTGTCCATAGTGAGGGCGATTCCTTAAGAGCAGCAAGAAGTCTAAACGTCGTTTATCCGAGAATGCTTTTAAAAAAAGTTCGGTTTTCTCTCGATCAGCAGCCGGTCCGAATACATGATCATTAAAAATGCCGAATATAACCCAAGCGATACGGGAACTTCCTGCGTAAAAGAAGAGCACATGATTGCCAACTTGTGAGAAAAAGCTGACATGAAAAGTAGTGGGAACATCATAAACTGCAGGTTCATTTTTGTTGATATCACGAATGAATCTTTCAGGATTCGCTAGGAACAAACCTTCATAACGCTGAGAGGCTTGTTCAGACTCCCTTTTTAACTCCTCTTTCCAAAGTGAAAAGACATCCTTGTAGAACTGGTTTAAAAGCTGCATATAACGTAGCTTAGTTTCTTCGGGATAAGCAAGACACTCTAGTAATGGCCCCTGCGCTTCAATCACATCCAGCTGTGGTTTTGTTCTTGCCACAAGCTCAGCCATTAAGCGGGTATCCTTCTTGACGATTTCCCAATCGTTTCCTTCTAGCAATTCATCTAATTTATCGTAATACACACCATATACCATTTCAGCGACTACCTTTTCTGCAGGTCTCTTTTCCAGTCGATTTATCCATGCTTCAGCTGTTTGTGGTTCTGAACAGGTGCAAATGGATTCATAGAAAGCAAAATCGAGTGCTTTATGAAAAAAGTTGTACTGGAAAAAAAACTGAAGTTCTCGGTAGGAGTGAGGTGACAACCGTGCTCGTGCATCTTTATGATAAGACAACACTTGTGGGTCCATTTCAAGTTTGTAATCCTCTGCTGCCTTAAGCAACTGCTCTTCACAAGCAATCATTCCCATAGAAACAATGAATTCCAAAGCTTCGTTATATGCAAATTTTATGTTCGATAGTAAGGTATCTTTCATGTTATCTTCCATCATAACCTCCGATATTTCTTGTTATAGAATTTAAATGTTGGGATAATACAAGTAATATTTAATGATTACTTAATGTTAAAATAAACCATTCGCTTTCTTTTGTAAAGGGATATTTTACAATTCGTACTAACTGCTGGGATTCGGTTGTCGCGCATGGTAAACTATGGATAAAAAATAGGAGGGGCTATGATGGAGCAAATCGTGTTCAAACAAATTGAATTTGTACGTAGTGTTACTGTTCGTGCAGTTGAAGAACTTTCCGAGGAAATACTAGATATCATTCCACAGGGCCTTAATAACAACATTAGATGGAACTTGGGACATATTTATTTGGTGCAAGAGAAGTTCGCTTTTCATTCCGCTAGGGAGCTTATGCAATTGCCAGAAAGCTTTGAACGATTATTTGCAAAAGGTACTAAACCTGCAGAGTGGAGCGAGAAACCACCAACACTTGAAGTGTTAATTGAGATGCTTTCGGAGCAACCCAAACGTATTCAGGAAGCAATGCACAATCGCTTAAGTGAGCAAGCAACACCTCTTACAACCGGAAGTGGATTAACCTTAAATACAATCGGAGAATTCATAAATTTCACGCTTTACCATGAAGGGATGCATTTTAATACAATCAAACTATTAAATCGATTTGCTGATAAAAGTCTTTAGAGATCTTTAGTAGACAAAAGTCTAAGGTCAAGGAGGTATTCGATGGAAGTTGGAAGAATTTTAGGTATTGCATATAATGTGATCCCAGTTAAAGACTTGGAGAAATCTGCAGCTTGGTTTGTGAAACATTTTGGTTTTAATATTAGGGATCGAAGAGAAGGCAATCTAAGCTTATTTAGAGAGAATAGACCGATCCTATGTTTAACACAAAGTGATCATGATTCAAGAGCTGTGTTCGAGGTAAGGGATAAGAAAAGATGGGTGATCACTTTCTTTACTAATGATGTCGTATCACTTCATAACAATTTGAGTTGTGAAGATGTGAAAGTCGGAAACATTAGTGACGAAGGTGAGTATGGTAAGTTTTTTGTATTTGAAGATCTGGATGGTAATTTATTTGATGTTTGGGAACACCATGATTGTGAACTGGTTTATTAGCCTCACTAAGGATATCGAATTCAATCGATATCTTTTGTTATATATTGGAACGAAAAAAGATTTGTAATGAAAACGGTTTTATGATAATCTAATTAATGTAATACATGTAACCGGTTACACATTGGGGGATGAAATGAATCATGATGACAATTAAAGATGTTGCAAAAATAGCTGGAGTGTCGGTAGCAACCGTTTCTAGGGTGTTAAATGAATCTGGTTATGTGAATATCGATACTCGAAAAAAAGTTGAGGCAGCTATCAAAGAAATGAATTATACCCCTAATGAGGTTGCAAGGTCATTGTATAAACGGAAATCCAAATTAATAGGACTTCTATTGCCTGACATTACGAACCCATTCTTCCCGCAATTAGCACGTGGGATAGAAGATCGGATGCAGGAGCATGGTTATCGAATAATCTTTGGTAATAGTGATGAGAACGAGGAAAAGGAATTGGATTATATTCAAACCTTTATCCAAAATAATGTCATTGGCATGATCTCATCAACCAATTTTCCCGAGAAAGATATTTATTCTAATTTGAAAATTCCGGTTGTATTTCTTGACCGTACTTCTAATGACAGTCCCTCCGTATATGCAGATGGCAGAAAAGGCGGACGCCTTGCTGCTCAAGAAATCATTGCACGGGGAAGCACCAAAATTACAGTTATGCAAGGACCGGCGCATATTAAACCGGCGCAAGATCGATTTCAAGGTGCGATTGAAGTACTTGATGAAATGGGAATCACTTATCAAGTGATCCAGACTTCATCCTTCTCCCACACGGAAGCGGAACAATGGGCTGTAGAGTTGTTTGATAAATATATAGATACAGATGGTGTAATTGCCAGTAATGATATCGTGGCGACAGCTGTTATTCATGAAGCACATCGCTTAGGTAAAAGAGTGCCACAGGATCTCCAAATCATTGGATTCGATGATATCCCACTCAGCAGCCTGTTGTCGCCTTCGTTATCCACTATCCGTCAGCCTGCACATGACATGGGCCGTGAAGCAGCTGGTTTACTTATTAAGTTAATTGAGCAAGATAAAGTAGAAGATAAAATCATTCAATTACCCGTTAGCTTTGTGGAGCGGGAAACAACAAGAAGAAAAGAATAGATGACAACATAAGAAAGGTTGATGGACATGGCTAAAATTTGTGTAATCGGAAGTTGTTCAATGGATTTGGTGGTGACCTCATCCAAGCGACCTCACGCAGGGGAAACTGTTCTTGGAGAGAGCTTCGCTACCGTTCCAGGAGGCAAGGGAGCGAATCAAGCTGTAGCTGCTTCACGTTTGGGCGCAGAAGTTACGATGGTTGGTTGTGTAGGTGAAGATTTCTATGGTACGGAAATCATGGAGAATCTTAAGAGAAATCGGGTTCTTACAACCAATGTGGAACCGGTTACACATATCGAAAGCGGGACAGCTCACATCATTTTAGCAGAAGGTGATAACAGCATTATCGTTGTAAAAGGAGCTAATGATTTAGTCACTCCTGAGTTGGTTGAGCGAGCACTTGATGCTATAAAAGGGTCTGATATGGTGCTAATCCAACAAGAGATACCTGAAGAAACGGTGTCTTATGTAAGTGAGCTTTGCCATAAATTCAATGTACCTATGCTGCTTAATCCAGCTCCTGCTCGTCCCATCAGTGACACGATTATAGAAAATGCCACCTATCTGACACCGAACGAACATGAATGTACGATTTTATTCCCTGGGATGAGTACAACAGATGCTTTACGGAAGTATCCCAACAAGCTGTTTATAACAGAAGGAAGCAATGGCGTACGATTTTACGATGGAGAACAAGAAATTCTGGTTCCTACTTACAAAGTGAACGCTATAGATACGACCGGAGCTGGAGATACTTTTAATGCGGCATTTGCAGTTGCTTTAGCTGAAGGCAGCTCCATTCTGGATAGTGTAAAGTTTGCCAATCGAGCAGCATCTTTATCCGTTACTAAATTTGGTGCTCAAGGTGGTATGCCAACAAGAGCAGAGGTGGAGGCGAATCTGTAATTATGAAAAAACACGGAGTATTAAATAGTCATATTTCTAAAGTGCTTGCGGACTTAGGTCACACCGATACGATTGTCATCGCAGATGTGGGGCTTCCAGTTCCACCAGGTGTTCCGAAGATTGATTTGGCGGTTAAACTAGGGGTTCCTAGCTTCCAAGATATCGTTGATATCATTTCGGAGGATATGGTCATCGAAAAGGTGATCGTTGCAGAGGAATTAGAGACTGATAATAAAGTCACCTCTCAATACTTGAATAATAAATTTAAGGAAATACCGATAGAAGCATATTCACATGAGCAATTTAAGCAGCTGACCCAGCAGGCTAAGGTTATAATTCGCACGGGTGAAGCAAAGCCATATGCAAACTGTATTCTACAAGCTGGGGTCTATTTTGGATAAAAAGGGGGTTCTAAGTGTATGCACATTACGATGAAAGATATTCATAAGTCTTTTGGCGCTAACCGTGTATTGACCGGTGTGGATTTTGAACTTAAGGATGGTGAAGTTCATGCCCTGATGGGTGAGAATGGTGCAGGTAAGTCTACGCTGATGAATATTCTGATCGGTCTGCACCAACGTGACCAAGGGACCATTCGTATAGATGATCAGGAGAAATACTTTACGAATCCCAAAGAGGCAGAACAATATGGAATCGCATTTATCCATCAGGAGCTGAATGTATGGCCAGATATGACGGTTCTGGATAATCTGTTTATTGGCAAGGAACGAACATCCAAATTTGGCCTGTTAAATAGGAAAGAGATGAAAGCGTTAGCAAATGAACAGTTTGCTAAGCTCTCTGTGACCATTCCTTTGAACCAAGAGGCGGGGGAATGTTCAGTAGGTGAAAAACAGATGATTGAGATCGCTAAAGCGCTTATGACTCATGCGAAAGTTATTGTTATGGACGAACCTACCGCTGCATTAACCGAGAGAGAAATACAGAAACTATTTGAAGTCATTGCATCGCTAAAGAAAGAAGGCGTCTCTATCGTCTATATTTCGCATCGGATGGAAGAAATTTTTACGATATGTGATCGAATCACCGTGATGCGAGATGGGAAAACCGTAGACACGAAGCCCATTCCTGAAACTAATTTTGACGATGTAGTTCGGAAGATGGTAGGTCGTGAATTAACGGATCGGTTCCCTGAGCGGACTTCTAAACCCGGAGAAGTGGTTCTTGAAGTAAAGAATGCTTCAAAGAAAGGGCAATTTAAAAATGCTAATTTCTCTGTGCGAGCTGGCGAAATCATAGGATTCTCTGGATTAATGGGATCTGGACGTACAGAGATGATGAGAACCTTATTTGGATTAGAATCATTAGACCAAGGTGAGATTTGGGTGAAGGGACAGAAGATTACCATTCGGAATCCCAATGACGCTATGCAAGCTGGAATCGGCTTTGTTACAGAAGACCGTAAAGATGAGGGGTTAATCCTAGATTTCTCTATTCGAGATAATATGGTACTGACGAATTTATACGACTTTGCCCCTAAGGGTGTAATTAATGCTAAGAAGGAACAAGAATTCGTGGACATGCTTATTAAACGGCTACACATTAAGACACAATCATCATCCACTTTGGTCCGGAATTTATCTGGGGGTAATCAACAAAAAGTAGTTATCGCCAAATGGATTGGTATTGGCCTCAGTGTTCTTATCCTTGATGAGCCTACACGCGGCGTCGATGTTGGGGCAAAACGGGAAATTTATCAGCTTATGAACGAATTAACTGAACGAGGTGTCGCCATTATTATGGTATCCTCAGAACTTCCTGAAGTCTTAGGGATGAGTGACCGCATCGTAGTTGTTCATGAAGGGGAAATCAGTGGAGAACTTTCACAACAAGAAGCTACGCAAGAAAAAATCATGACGTTAGCTACAGGGGGGCAATAGTAATGACTACTATCAAAGATGAGAGTGTAAAGAAAGGTTTCCAAATCGGGCAAATCACGCAGAAATTAGGGCCATTACTAGGGTTAATCATTCTAATTATTATCGTAACCGTGCTGAACCCAAGCTTTATGGAACCCCTTAATATACTGAACTTGCTTAGACAAGTCGCAATTAATGCGCTTATCGCTTTTGGGATGACCTTTGTTATTCTAACGGGTGGTATCGATTTATCTGTAGGGTCTATTCTAGCTTTATCCAGTGCCTTCACAGCCAACTTGATGTTGTCAGGCTGGGATCCAATCTTAGCTATTGTTGTGGGTTGTTTAGCGGGTGGACTGATGGGGATGGTCAACGGACTGATGATTACGAAAGGCAGAATGGCGCCTTTTATTGCTACACTGGCGACCATGACTATTTTCCGCGGATTAACGCTTGTATACACGGACGGTAATCCGATCACAGGTCTTGGTGACAGCATGACGTTCCAATTGTTTGGCCGTGGATATTTACTAGGAATACCTGTACCTGCTATCACGATGATTATCGTATTCGCTGTGTTGTGGATTGTACTGCATAAAACGCCATTTGGCCGTAAAACGTATGCTATTGGGGGTAATGAGAAAGCTTCCATTATTTCAGGGATCAAAGTAGACCGCATCAAAATAATGATCTATTCCTTAACGGGTATGTTATCAGCATTGGCTGGCGCCATCTTGACCTCTAGATTGAACTCAGCGCAACCAACAGCAGGTACATCCTATGAGTTGGATGCGATCGCGGCAGTAGTATTAGGGGGGACGAGCTTAACAGGTGGCCGTGGACGTATCGTAGGCACATTAATTGGTGCTCTTATTATCGGGATTCTGAACAATGGCTTGAACTTGCTCGGCGTATCATCATTTTACCAAATGGTAGTTAAAGGGATCGTTATTGCGATTGCTGTACTCATAGACCGTAAGAAAGCCGTATAAGGGGGATTCCACATGAAAAAGCTCACATTAATTTTTACTTCCTTACTCTTGATTCTTATGACGGGCTGTTCCTTAGAGCCTCCAGAGTGGGCAAAGCCGAACAGCGGCGGGGGCCCAGGGAATATGAAGATTGGATTATCCATATCTACCTTGAACAATCCGTTCTTTGTATCTGTTAAAGATGGAGTTTTGGCAGAAGCTAAGAAGCTTGGTATGGAGGTTCTCGTTATCGATGCGCAGAATGATTCAGCCAAGCAAAGTAATGACGTTGAAGATTTAATGCAAAAAGGTGTAAATGCGCTGTTAATCAATCCAGTAGACTCTTCAGCGATCTCGACGGTTGTTCAGACAGCTAACAGTCTAGATATTCCAGTCGTTACTTTGGACCGTTCTGCAGATAAGGGAGACATTAAAGCCCTTGTTGCCTCTGATAATGTAAAAGGTGGATCAATGGCAGCTGAATATATTGTAGAGCAGCTTGGAAAAGGTGCAAAGGTTATAGAACTAGAAGGATCACCGGGAGCATCAGCTACCCGTGAACGCGGGAAAGGATTCCATGAAATTGCCGACACGCAGCTTGAGGTGATTGCGAAGCAAACTGCTGATTTTGACCGTACGAAAGGGTTGACCGTTATGGAGAACCTTCTCCAAGGAAATCCAGATGTACAAGCGGTTTTCGCTCATAATGATGAAATGGCTCTTGGTGCTATAGAAGCGATTCAGAGTTCAGGTAAGAATATTCCTGTCATCGGTTTTGATGGAAATGACGATGCACTTAAATCCATTGAGGCGGGTAAACTCACAGGAACCGTTGCTCAGCAGCCTGCATTAATTGGGCAGTTAGCGATTCAAGCAGCGAAAGACGTATTAGATGGCAAGACGGTTGAGAAGCTGATTGCCGCACCTCTAAAACTGGTCGTAAAAGAATAAGTAAATGACTATAGAAAAACACTGCATTCGCCGATTTGGTGAGTGCAGTGTTTTTGATATATATATAAGCTTATTTTTCCTCAAATACTCTATCCGGTAACTGTGTTACATAACTATCTGATAGATGGAGAAGCTCTAAAGCACGATCGAACTCATCCTCGGTCGTTTGTTGCGTGTGGTTACCATCTCCAGATAAGGTATAATGCTGACCATCCTCGAAGCCACTGCCAGATAGGAAGAGCTCTTCATTATTTACGAAAGATCCTGTTGGCAAATAATAGCGCTGAGGAAGTAGGTTATAAGTTGATTGATTCAATAAATCTTGTCCGAAATGAATATGATCCGCAAGAGAAACACCCAATAAATTAGATACAGTAGGCAAAATATCCACTTGACCGCCCAACTGTTCTTTTACACTTGGCGTTGTAATCCCCGTCGCTGATAGGACCAACGGAATATTAATTAATTCGCGTTCCGTATATTCATGACCAAGGATTTCCTGTAATAAGACGTGATCGTCCTCTTTTAGAGAGAAGATAGGAAGTCCGCGGTGATCTCCGTACAATGCAATCAAGCTGTTATCCCATACCCCATTTTGTTTGAGCTCATCAATAAAAAGTCCAAGTGCATAGTCAGCATAATTTTGAGCACGAATATAATCCCCGACTAATGTTCCTTCGAATCGTTCTGGAAGGGCCATTTTGTATTTATCCTCAGGGATCGAGAACGGATTATGCGCTGACATCGAAATAACATGGGAGTAGAATGGCTGATCCTTCTGATCCATCCTTGCTAGCTCTGCAGCTGTTTTCTCATACAACACCTCATCAGAAGCTCCATAAAATACCGTGTCCTCTTCACCATAATATTCCTTATCGTAATATCGATTAAATCCTAAGGCAGTATAAAGCTCGCCACGGTTCCAAAAGTCGACTTCATTCGTATGGAATGTTGCCGTATCATAACCTTGCGCTTGAAGCAGCTTAGGTAAGCTTGGAAGCTCTTTAGGCGCATACATTTGAGTGGCTGGACCATCAGGTGGAACATAGAAAGAAGTATTTACAATGAATTCGGCGTCAGAAGTATTTCCTTGTCCAACCTGCTGGTAGAAACGCGGAAAGTAGTAACTGCTAGCCGCAAGCTTGTTCATATTCGGTGTGATTTCTATTCCATCAATCTTAAGGTTGATTAAGAAGTTCTGGAAAGACTCCATCTGAAGAATGACCAGGTTCTTTCCTTTGGCGGCTCCAAATTGAACCGGATTTGAGGTTGCTTGAATTCCTTTGGTCTCGTTAATCGCAGCTTGTGTAATCTTAGCGACGTCGATTTGTTCTTCTTCTTGATTGGCTAATAGAGAGTAAGCTTCATAATTGAGAATGCCCATTTGCTCGGCTTTAACAGTTTCGTTCATACTGGCTCGGTTTGGAAAAATATTCATTGCACAAATGACGATGGAAATACAGAACAAGATCGCAACCGCTTTCCGGTTACTTTTACGCGACATGGCTTTTTTCCAATTAAGTGCCTTCTGTTTTCTCAACATGACCAAACCAATGACAATGATATCCACGAAAATAAGCATATATTGCGGACGCATGACCGAGAAAATACTTTTCTTAACGGCTCCAACTTGCTTGACCTGATCTAATACTTGTGAAGTAGCAATAATGCCAAAATGATTATGATATACAATGAGTGAGAAAAATAGTGTAGTGATCAACACATTGACCAGCATGTAGATGGCAATTTTTCGTTTCGTTGCGAACCATTCAATCAAGCAAAAGACTAGAAGCACAAAAGGGATTTCCTTAAGCCATGTAGTCCACGTAGGCCCGTCTTCAAAGAGAAAATACCAAGCAAAATAACTTTTAACTAGCATAATGAGAGAGAAAAAAAATAGGGATCTTTTACTGAGTGTACGAGGTTCTTTAAACGGCATCTCTTATGCCCATCCTTTTCTTTTAGATTAGTTCATTCTATTACTTGAAGTGTTTAAAATCAACTAGATTGGGGTATAGAAGAGACTTATTTTCCTTAATATTACATTTAGGTGAATGAAACCATACATAGTATATAAAAATTATTTTATGGGAAATGAACTTTTTAAGTTACTCCTAACTCTTATAGGGGAGAGAGGTGAAGGCATGGATGTTGCTCGTTGGGTGAAAAAAGCCAAAAAGGGGAATAAAGAAGCATTGCTCCACTTAATCATGTCTGAAAAAGACGTTTATTATAGGCTAGCGTTCAGCTATATGGGGAATGCGCATGATGCCATGGATGCCATGGACGATATGATCGTCACACTTTATGAAAAGATCGGTCAACTAAAGAAAGAGGAAGCATTTTATAGCTGGAGTAAGACGATTTTGGTGAATGGCTGTAAACGACTCCTTCATAAGCGCGGCAAGCTGGTGCTATTAGAGGATTGGGGTAAGGTTGACGATAGGGAAATAAGCCAAGTAGTGAGTAGTAATGATCCTTATCGCAGAAGTGAGCAGCAAATGGATATGGAGACCTTGTTGTTACAAGTAAATGAACATCAGAGAGAAGCGATTCAATTAAAGTATTTTCATGATCTCGATTATCAAACGATAGCTGACATTACAAAGGTTTCGATAGGAACGGTTAAATCAAGAATTTACCATGGATTACAAACGCTCAAAAATCAGTACAGAGGTGATGTTGATGAACAATAATGTCGAGCAACAATTAGCTGATGAAAAGACACGCATAGCGTCCATTACCGCACCTGAAGAATTAGAAATGAGATTAAGAAAGGCTTTGAATTCGGCTCCCGCAAAAAGAACGAAAAGAATAGCACCGATTTGGAAGGTTGCGGCGGTTGTTTTATTGGTGACAGTGATCTCTGGACAAAACTACAATGCTTTTGCTTATTTTGGCAAACAGCTTTTTGGCTTTGATGAATTGCTTAATGGCACAACTTTACAACAGCTAAATGAAAAAGGGTTGGGACAAAACATCAACAAGAAAACTACGTTACTAGATGGAACAACTCTTACCATTAACGGAATTATGGCGGACGCCAATCAATTCATTATGTATTACACCTTAACTAACCCAAATGGACTAGAGGATATGTCTGTAGACACTTTTAGACCCTCAAGAATAAGTGGTTTTTTAACCGATTCTAACGTAGTAAGTGGTACATCATTAATCAATGAAGGTCATACGGAGATTAAAGGTCAGATGTCGTTTGACAGCGTAAATCCATTTTCAAAAAAACTAACGTTACACTTTTGGCAGCAGCTAGTAGAGAACGGCCAGATGAGCGAAGGAACAGTTACGTTCCCTTATAACCCTAATGAGGCCATGGAAACTCAGATTAAACAATCGATCAATAAAAAGATTAAAGTCGACAAAGGTACGATTACCTTCAAATCAATCACAGCTACACCAACGATGACTGTAGTAAAAGGGAAGCTGGATGTCGATAATTTTGATCGAGTGAAGCTTGGATTACATGGGATACAATTAATTGTCGATGGAACACCTGTAGAGATTCTGGGTAGTGGTAATCAAACCTCATTAGGTGGAAGAACATTTGATATTCGCTTCGACACATTGCCTAAGGAGCTACATTCCATGCAGCTAGTCGTTAAAGAGTTTCCTGGATATCAAAAGCTGGACGAAAAGTATTCCCTGACTTCCCTTAGTGATAAGCCATTGATGTTGGGTGATAAAGAATTATGGTTAAAGGATGTCTCCAAAACCTCCCAAGGCATCGAAATAACAATCGCTTCTGACGATGATGTAATGCTGGATGGTGTGTCTATAGAAACAAACAACGAGAGTACATCTTTAAAAACAACGATCAATCAAAAAGAGACAAAGCAAGTGGACGGCAAACTAATGAAAGAACGAACTTTATTATTTGATACACAAGCAGAGCCTGAGTCACTACTAATAGAAGGGATGCACTATTTAAAGGCATACAATAAATTGATTGAGATTCCTGTGAAGTGAAGAAAAGTGTAATATCCATTTTTTATAACATATGGTAATCTATATGGACGTGAGAAAAGGAGGGGCACATGGATCATATAGGGGTTTATAGAGTAAGGCGTCCGTCGTTAATACCACTTCTGGTGTATATCAGTCTGCTAATGGGGATTCAATTATTTCAAATTTATAATTTAAACTATCGCTATACAAGTAGTGACAACTTAGTGCTATCTTGTTTACTTTATGGTCAGGCTATTTTGTGTTTCATTGTTGCAATTGTTTTAGTCTACAGGATATTTACGATCAGAAGAGTTGTTGAAATTCAGATTCAACCGGAATCTATATTAATAGAAGATCTAGGAATAGAAGCAGAGCGGATTAATGACATATATATAAAAGGATATTTTAGTCCTGTAATTGGGATTAGACCTAAAGTGAATAAATTTGTTCCTTATAAATTATGCTTTAATTTTCTGTCACAAAAAGATGAAGATGAAATAATGAAACAGTTAAAAGCTTGGGCCGAACGAAATCAGATCAATGTATCTCATAAAAGTTTTTCGAGATGGCTCTAAGCTCCTCTAAACTAATATGTGAAATGAAAGACACTGACTCCTTGTTGGTGTCTTTTTTTGATTAAATCGTTATGTCATATGACATGTAACGAAGCTAATTGGTGACAGAACGTTTCTAGCTAGAATGACAATCCGTTTGTGATACTCAGAACAGGTTTACTATTTACAACTAACCCTATAGAGGAGAATGGATTATGAAGAAAAAGACACGCAAGCTTAGCGTCATCGCACTATTATTATCAACAGCTGTATTTACAGCATGTTCAGCACCAGTCTCCACTAACGCAACCAGTTCGAAAGGATCTTTTAATGGAAAAGAAATCGAGGCTTTCGCGGACCCTATATTTGCGCAGAAAATGAAGGAATACAATGTGAACGGATCCAATTTTGTAGTGGTTAAAGACGGAAAGGTGCTCGTGAATAAAGGGTACGGATATGCGGACAAAGAAAAGAAAACACTTGTCGATAAGAATACCGTCTTTCAGATCGCATCCGTGTCGAAGACATTTACCGCTTTAGCAGCTTTGCAGCTAGTGGAACAAGGAAAGATGGATCTTGATCACGATATCAATGCGTATCTTGGCGGAATGAAAGTACCAAATGAAACGGAAACTCCGTTAACCTTAAGAAATATGTTATCTTACACAACGGGCTTTGATTACCCGGATAAAGCTAACTTTGTTGCACCGGAATATGTAGATCAGGACATCCCCATGAAAAAGTTTATGACGGAGCATATGCCGACTGTCGTTCGGACGCCGGGTGAAGCGTATACCTATGATAATTTTGCCTTTTTACTTGCGGGCTATGCGGTTGAGAACGTAAGTGGTACCCCGTTTTATAAGTATATGGAGAACCATGTGTTCAAACCGTTAGGAATGAACTCTACTAGTGCTCGATTTACCCCAGAGCTTTTAGCTAGAATGGCCACGCATTATGGACCAGATGGTAAACCTCATCCAACCTTTGGGCATGCGCCTACCGATGGGCCACAGGGCAGCATCCTTTCCACAGGAGAAGATATGGCTAAATATTTAACTCTTTTTCAACAACAAGGTAGCGTGAATGGGAAGCAAATCATTAGTAAAGAAACCACGAAGATGATGCAAACGTACTCTGTATTTGCGAATGAATCGCTTCCGATGACGACGGTTGGAGGATTTGAAGGGTATCGTAATGATCTGATGAATGGCTATCATGTGGTTCTCAAAGGTGGAAATATGCCTGGTCATCAATCACTGATCGTATTATTGCCAGAGGAGAATACCGCTTTCTACATGTCCTATAACAATGACACAATGATGAGCTTAGACATTTATGAAGCCTTGATGGATCACTATTTTCCTGAAAAGAAAGCACCAGAGGCGCCAACGTATCTCCCATTGCCTGCATCAGAAGCTACTAAATATACTGGAACTTATTTGAACACCAGATTCTATTTCTTGAAATCGAACTTCACCTATGCAGATGGCAATCTGATTATGGAGACTGGAACAAGCGGTACACATACGTTACGAATGATTAATCCGCTATTGTTCGAAGATGAATTAGGTAACAAATTGGCCTTTAAAAAAGATCATAAAGATCAGATCGAATACTTTTATTATACGAAGCCTAATAGCCCAGACTTTGTTTCAGATGCTCGTAAGGTTCACACGAAGCCAGCATTCGCTGATGTATCTGAGGAGAGCCCTTATAAATCTTACATCGACAACCTGTATTCGCTTGATGTGATAAGTGCTAAATCTGGCAACAATTTCGAACCACAGGGAACGATGACGCAAGGTGAGTTTATGGATGCTCTAATTCTTGCTCATGGTTGGTACGGCTTTCCTCATTTAATTGAGGGGAATAAAGAATTAACGAAAAAAAGTATCCCTGGTTTTGATCGTAATGCTGTCATCACAAGACAAGTAGCAGCCGTTATGATTCAAAATCTAAAACAAGCTAAGCAAGCTTCAAAAATTACGCTTAAAGATGACACAGACTCATGGGCCACTGATTCGATCATAGCATTAGTGTCACAAGGCATTGTAGATCCTGATACAAAAGTGAATGATGACGGGTCTGTCGATTTTCGTTCTAAAAAGCCTTTGCTTCGCCAAGAAGCGAGTGCATTACTTGATCTTGCTTTTGGATACTATACGTTGCCAATCAAACACTAAGAATTGGACACCTCAGAGAGACTCTTTGGGGTGTTTTTTTAATGATAGGTTTAAGAGGTAAATGAAATTATCGGTAGTATAAGGTTGTTTTAAATGCTAAAATTACCCAAAAGAATTTTCTTACAGCAAGGAGGTATTCTGTTGGATTACAAAGGGTCATCGGTGTATGACAATGCGGATTTTTTCTATAACTATTTATTGAGAAGAAACAGAGCGGATAGCCCAAATAACATTATTGAAAAGCCGGTTATATATGATCTTATGGGCGATGTACTTGGGAAAAAGGTGCTCGATTTAGGATGCGGGGATGCTAGGTTCGGATATGAGTTGCTTGAGCAGGGATGTAACTTTTACGAAGGTGTGGAAGGTTCAAGTAATATGGTCAAAGCGGCAAAAGAACTGTTAAATACATCTAAAAGTGAGATTCACCATGCTACTATGGAGAGTTGGAATTACCCAAAAGAGAACTATGATTTGGTAATCTCTCGGTTAGCTATTCATTATTTACAAGACCTAGAACCAATCTTTGATAGTATCCGTAGTGCGCTTATCCCTAATGGTCAGTTTATTTTTAGTGTACAGCATCCGGTTCTAACATCATCCATGAAAAGTGCAACAACTTCAGAAAGAAAGTCGGACTGGATCGTCGATAACTATTTTGAAATGGGTAAGAGAATGGAGCCTTGGATTGGAGAAAGT
This sequence comes from Paenibacillus sp. FSL R5-0475, assembly GCF_038004585.1. NCBI lineage: Bacteria > Bacillati > Bacillota > Bacilli > Caryophanales > Paenibacillaceae > Paenibacillus > Paenibacillus sp. FSL R5-0475. The sequence goes on along the minus strand of NZ_JBBORK010000001.1, from coordinate 3,164,937 downwards.
GTAGTTAAGTACCACAGAACTTTTGAAGAGTATTTTCAGTCACTGAAACATGTTGGATTTAAAATAGAGGATATCAGAGAATGTAAACCAAATCCTCAATTTTTTAATAGTGAAGGAGAGTATAAGAGAAGGATGAGAATCCCACTTTTTCTCGTGTTTAAATGTATAAAATAGTTTGTTGAAGTAACGCTTGTCTAATGAGCATATGAATGAAAAGAATTGCAATAAGGAGGACTAAGATGAAACGGATGCAGTTTATACGCCCAACCGAGCATTACGATCATAGAATTACTGATATCGATGAGCAGATTTGTGCATTGATAAAACAACGTAAGGAACGCTCGGATAATAATCCAGGATTTCCACCATTTGAGTATATTTCCGATTGGGCGGGCAAGTTTGAACTTTACGAGGATTTTTTGAAATCGGTATTTGGGACATTATTTAGTGAAGATCATTTTAAGCCGATGGTCGAGCCAACGGGTTTTAGAAAACATATTGCTGTTCTACAATCTATTGAGGCAGATGAGTTCTTCTATACACTGACCTCTATACGACAATACAGTAATGCAAGTGTTGTCACGCTTAGTATAGATTGGGATATTACCTCTGAATTATATGCCAATAAACTTAACCATTTTGAGCTGTATATAGGAGAAGCGTATGACAGTAGAATGACGAATGGCGGAAGTTCATCAGGGCATGCAGCTTATAACTACGTAGTATCTCCGCCACTCCCCGACGATATCTCCGGTATTAAATTAGAGTTCAGGGAATTTAGTTCACCCTTAAAGAAGGACGGGACAGGTACTGAAATTGTGTTTAAGCTAGAATAACTATACAAAGTATTTTAACAATAGAATCTAGCAGGAAGAGGTACGTATCTATGAATCAAATGATCTGGCTAACTGGACTATCGGGTTCAGGTAAATCTACGCTTGCAGAGGAACTGAAAAATCACATTGAGAATTGCTACATTCTGGACGGTGACACATTGAGGAGAGGTATTAATCAGGATCTTCAATTTAGCGAAGAGGATCGACTGGAAGTTGGTAGAAGAATTGGTGAGATTGGTAAGATTCTGCTTGATGCGAACCTGAATGTGATCGTTGCCTCGATCTCTCCCTACCGCTCTACACGCGATAAGGTCCGTTCTCTCATAGGGGATTCCTACAAGGAAGTTTATGTTCAATGTCCTTTGGAAGTATGTGAAGAGAGAGATCCGAAAGGTCTATATAAACAAGCAAGAGCCGGACAAATCAAGCATTTTACGGGTATTGATTCTCCATATGAGGAGCCCGTTAGCCCGGATGTGATCGTAGAGACAGACAAGTTTTCCTTAGATGAATGTGTGTCGAAAATCCTTCAACACACATCAGCTATGGGGAGGAAATAAAACATTTATTAAATTTGATAGAAAAGACGAGCAAACCATCAACGGTTGCTCGTCTTTTTACGTTCCATTGTCAGTATCACTGCTGGAAAATAGTTCTGCGAATATCATTGTAAATGATAATCATTATCATATATGATGGGGGTATAAATCTCTCAACATGGAGTGATAGAGAAGGGGGAGCGCAAGACAGTGACATTGAATGATCAAGCTTTGCTATGGAATCAGGCATTCATCAAGATCATAGATATACGACATACAAGAATGGAACAAGGCGAGGAGCTGCATGCGTACAGAATGCCCTCAAGCGTCTTCTTATATGTGACTAGAGGTAGCGCACATCTCCAACTGGACGGCATAGCACACCGCGTCAGCCGGTTTTCCGTGCTCCATGGGGGCAAGGGTCTCTACCTTGATATTACGGCAGATGAGCTGCTGGAATACTATATTATTTTGTATAAAGCAGTACTAGCACTACCATCCCGTCAAGAAACGATCAAGCTGATGGATAAGCACAATCCGTTTCAAATGCAATATGTATTTAAGCCCCATTATCCGATTTCCGTTTTCCATCATGTCACCTCCATGAGCAAGGAGTGGCATCGTTCAGATCTACTCAATAAGCTTCAAGTTAAAGCGATATTTTATCAAATGGTTTATGAAATTTTAGAGCAGATGGAACGCCAGAATATCATAGCCGTTAAGCCTGACTTGGTGGCCCAAGCGGTTCGTTATATTCATGAACGCTATCGGGAGCCGATAACGCTTGAGACGCTGCTTGAACACCTTAGTTGCAGCTCCAGACAGCTACTGCACGCCTTTAAGAAGCAAGTGAGAACGAGCCCGATCGATTATTTGATTCAATTGCGGATGAGCAAAGCGAAGCAGTTGCTTCTATCCACAGATTTCACGCTGAAGGAAATTGCCGAGAGTGTAGGCTATACCGACAGCTATTATTTCAGCCGTATTTTCAAGAAATACGAGGGTGTTTCTCCCACCAGCTTTAAAGAAGCAGCGTTGCAACAGGAGCAGCGTCGAAATAATCCATCCTTCGTGTTCAGATCTCCCATTGTTGCTAGAAGGCAGCAACGTTATATTGGTAATGAGTTTGAGAATCATTATCAATATAAAAGAGAAGGGGAAATACCGATGTATCGTAAGTCAAGAACAACAATGGCAGCAACCTTATTATTTTGTTTCGTTCTCTTTTTGAGTGCATGCTCGACAGGGGGAACGAATGTCACACCGACAAGCAACAGCACTTCTACTAATAATGTTGCAACTTCCGCAAGTCCAGCTGCGAGTCCGTCGACGGATGTAAGCAATGACACAAGAGTGATTAAGCATGCGATGGGGGAAGAAACGCTTACCGGCGCCCCTGAACGTGTTGTCATATTGACCAATGAAGGAACAGAGGCACTTTTGGCACTGGGCATCAAACCGGTCGGAGCCGTTCAGTCTTGGATTGGTGACCCTTGGTACGACCATATCAAGAAAGACATGGAAGGCGTTACGGTTGTGGGAGACGAGCTTCAGCCGAATATTGAATTGATCGCGAGCCTCAAGCCGGATCTGATTATCGGTAATAAGGTCAGACAAGAGAAAATCTACGACCAATTAAAGCAGATAGCTCCGACGATATTCTCCGATGACCTGGCAGGAGATTGGAAGATTAATTTCAAGCTCTACTCCGAAGCTTTAAACAAGCAGGAAGAAGGAGCGCAGGCGATGGCGGACTTCGATAAACGAGTTGCGGAAGTCAAGGCGAAGCTCGGCAGCAAAGCAGACACGAAAGTGTCGGTGGTGCGCTTCTCCGCGAAACAAGTGCGTATTTATCAAAAGCAAACGTTCTCCGGCGTGCTCTTGAGCCAATTAGGAATTGCCCGGCCTGAGTCGCAGGATAAAGACTCCTTTATCGAAGTTATGACCAAAGAGACGATTCCTAGCATGGATGGTGATGTGCTCTTCTATTTCGTGTCGGAGACTCCGGGCAAGGACGATGCATCGAAGGTCGTGGAGGAATGGAAAAAAGATCCGTTGTTCCAAAATTTGAGCGTTTCAAAGAACAACAAGGTGATTCAAGTCGATGAAGCGATCTGGAACTCGGCAGGCGGATATGAAGCAGCCAATCTGTTGCTGGACGAACTCGTTAAATACTTTGATGTGAAATAATAAAGGCGGATCGAATCAACAAGCTGGCGCTGTATTCGCGTCAGCTTGTTGACGTTCCGGCAGTTTAGTTGTTAAGACTACCAATGAATAGGAGGCTCGGTGCAGACGTGAATGGTTCTTTCCTAAGCAAGCGAAAGCTCGCCGGCCTAGTTGTCGGCGCGATTCTACTTCTAATTAGTATGTTATGCAGTGTATTGTACGGTCTTCATCAATTCAGCTTGAAAGATCTATGGCTGGCTTACAGTCAATTCAACGGTTCGAACGAACATCTTATTCTGACGAAGGTTCGTGTTCCTCGAACCCTGATTGCGGCACTGGTGGGGGCAAGTTTAGCAGTAGCCGGGGCAATTATGCAGGTTCTGACAAGAAATCCGCTGGCTTCGCCCTCTGTCTTCGGTGTAAATGCGGGCGCTGTGCTATTTATTGTCATCGGGTTACTCGTATTCGGTTCCTCGTTAACGATGAGCGGTATGGTCTGGCTTGCTTTCGCAGGTGCGGTCGCAACATCGGTGGTCGTCTATACGCTTGGATTGCAAGGAGGCGGTTTCGAGCCGGTAAAGCTGACCTTGGCCGGCGCTTGTATGGCAGCTTTCGCTTCCTCAATTACATCCGGCATTATTCTAATTAATAAGCAATCGTTGGAATCTGCCCTATTCTGGATGATCGGCTCTGTAGAAGGAAGAAATCTGGAGCATTTATTGATGGTTCTGCCTTATATGGCAATAGGAATGACGATCTCACTATTACTCTCGGGCTCGTTAAATATTATGGCGATTGGAGACGATAGCGCGAAGAGCTTGGGACAGCGTCTAACGCTGGTCCGCGTGCTGTCGGCTACGGCAATTGTACTATTGGCGGGAAGCTCGGTAGCAGCAGCTGGTCCGATTGCTTTCATAGGACTTATTGTCCCTCACTTATGCAGATACATCGTTGGGCATGATTTTAGATGGCTGCTTCCTTATACCGCATTAGTTGGGGCGATTCTTTTGGTGACTGCGGATTTAGCATCGCGCTTTATTCTGGAATCCAGAGAAGTTCCGGTTGGTGTCGCAACGGCGATTATCGGCGTTCCCTTTCTGATCCATGTGGCTAGGAGGAAACAGCATGCTTAAAGCGCGTATAGCGAAGCATTCGTTCTTGTTGTTTTTCGGTTTAACTTGTATCGTTGCCGCCTTGTCGCTCCTTAGTTTATCCGTTGGGGGAGTTAGCGTACCATTAAAAGAGGTACTTGCTTCTCTTACGGGGCGAAACGCAGAAGCCAGTAACCTGATCATTATGCAGTTCCGTTTGCCTCGAATAGTAGCCGCTATACTCATTGGCGCAGCATTGGCAGTAGCGGGTGCGCTATTACAGGGCGTCATCCGTAATCCTCTCGCTTCGCCCGATCTGCTGGGTGTAACCGGAGGGGCATCGGTAGCTGTAGTCGCCTTCATGACTTTCGTGACCGGCTACAGTATCCACTGGGTACCGTTCATTGCCATCGGCGGCGCGTTGGTTGCGACAACTATTAATTATGTATTTGCTTGGAAAAAAGGTGTGTCGCCGTTTCGGCTGGTGCTGATTGGCATTGGCATTTCTACCGCAATGGGCGCGCTCACTACGTTTCTGCTAATTAGCGGGCCGGCTTATTTGGCCGCACAAGTGCTGAATTGGATGACGGGAAGCATCTACGGCACCAATTGGAGTTATATTGAAGTGCTGTGGCCGTGGGTAGCGGTATTCATTCCTTTATCGCTACTGCTCGCGAAGGAATTAAATGTGCAATCCTTAGGTGAGGATGTCGCTCGCGGGCTTGGAAGCAGGCTTCAGCTAAGCCGGATGATTCTCTTATTTTATAGCGTTGCACTTGCCGGTGCTGCAGTTGGCGTAGCCGGGACGATATCGTTCATCGGATTGATGGCACCGCATATCGCCAGAATGCTGGTTGGAAATTCTTACAAGCTGATCATCCCGGTATCCGCATTAATAGGTGCAATCATTCTACTGTTGGCGGATTTGGCAGGAAGAATGCTTTTTCAACCGCTAGATGTTCCGGCAGGCGTTTTCACAGCAGGCATTGGAGCTCCTTTTTTCATGTATCTGCTGTTTAAGCGCAAGAAGATTTAGATCTTCTTTCAAGAGGATGAGAACAGAGGGAGGCAAAGAATGGGTCAGAAATTGGAGCTTTTTGATGTAACTATAATCGGTGGAGGACCGGCGGGGTTGTATGCTGCCTTTTACAGTGGAATGCGCGACATGAAGACGAAACTGATTGAGGCGAGAGAGGAACTCGGAGGAAGGACATTAATGTATCCGGAGAAGATCGTCTGGGATGTCGGCGGCATGGCCCCCGTTCGAGCAGCGCAGCTGACAAAGCTCATGATCCAGCAAGCTCAAACTTTTGATCCGACCATTGTACTGGGTCAACAAATTACCGGGTTGGAGAGATTGGTTGATGGCACGATGCGTATAACATCTGCAACCGGAGAGCAGCATTGGAGCCGGACGCTGATTTTGGCCATAGGCCATGGTGCGCTAAAGCTTGCTAAGCTTAATCTGCCTGGAGCGGAAAATTACGAAAAAAATAATCTCCATTATAACGTTACGGATGTGGCAAGCTTTCGCGGTAAAAGAGTGCTAATCTCTGGAGGCGGTGATTCAGCTGTCGATTGGGCTAATGAACTAGTAGGAATCGCTTCATCGGTTACGCTCGTGCACAGGCGGGAACGATTCAGTGGTATGGAACGGAATGTGAGGCGGATGAAGGCATCGAACGTTCAAGTTCTTACGCCATATGCCATTAAGGATTTATATGGGAATGGCAATCGCCTTGATGCTGTTTCAATCGCTCCATTAAATGCGGAGGGGGAATGGACGGATGAAACAGAACAGGAGCGTCTTGCGGTAGATGCCGTCCTAATTAATCATGGGCTACGCGGGGATTTAGGTCCTATTGTAGATTGGGGGTTAGTGAGAGAGGATTGGAATTTTAATGCGGACGAGAAGCTGGCAACCAATCTTCCAGGAGTGTTCGTGGCTGGAGATACGGCAAATTACGGCAGCAAGCTTTATCTTATTGCCGGAGCTTTTACGGATGCAGCGTTAGCCGTGAACAGCGCCAAGTTGTATATCGAGCCGGATGCGTCAACAAGAGCGCAGGTCTCCTCACATAACAGTAAGTTTGATCAGAAGAACAGGGCGTTAGAACTTGTAGAGGAACGAAGCTGAAGGGCTGACTTACAAGCGATGTAAATTCATTAATAGTTTTGGAAAGTTTATCTATGTTTGAAGCAGAATTTCAGCTACTATTGTTAAAGGATAGAACAGTAACTGTTCCTACACTAATTCACATAATTAATAAGACGGTACACTATCTCCCTTATAGATTAGTGATGCTGAATCTGCTTATGTCTATGGATCTCTACCTATCTATCCTTCTAATTTATGATCGGAGATGGTATAGATGAACTCATTGAAAAATAAAATAGCAATCGTTACTGGAGCAAGCAGATCCACAGGAATCGGAACAGCCATATGCCGTTCACTTGCAAGCCAGGGGGCAGATATTTTCTTTACGCATTGGCATCCTTTTGATGAAACGGAAGGGAATGGTGGAGAAAAGGAATGGCCGGAGCAACTTTGTGCAGAACTGAAAAGCTTGGGAGTCAGGGCGAGTCACATGGAAGCAGATTTTTCCAATCCTGAAATCTCAATAAAGATTATGGATCAGGTAGAACAAACTTTAGGAAATGCTTCCATTTTGATTAACAATGCAGCTTATTGCGTGCCCACGAATTATCAGAACCTGAGCATCACTTCGTTAGATCAACACTATGTAGTGAACAATCGTGGCACGGTTTTACTCAGTACTGAATTTGCCAGAAGATTCGAAAAGAATCATTCAAAGGGGACTCCAGGTAGAATTATTTTTATGGTTTCTAAAGGGCCTGACCCTGATAATCTGGCTTATATATTGACAAAGGGTGCATTAATTGGATTAATTGAACCTCTTTCTGTTGGTTTAGCTCCGCTTCATATCACAGTCAATGGTTTTGATCCGGGTCCTACGGATTCCGGGTGGATAACGGATGAGATGAAAACTCATTTTTTACCTATGTTTCCAATGGGAAGGATCGGTTTGCCAGAAGATGCAGCTAGAGGCATTAGTTTCTTAGCGAGTGATGATTCGCAGTGGATTACGGGGCAAGTAATAAAGTCTGAAGGTGGATTTCTAGGAAAATAAAAGACATAAGTATTTCATCCTGGCTACCGATTGAACGGTAGCCTTTTTTAGCTAGTGGGCAGACTATCGCTACAAAACATGGAAATTTATGATATAATATCCAAACTCAATAATTCAGATATGAAGGGAGAAGCCCAGCATGATTACTCTCAGAAAGATTACACTAGAAAACCGACGTGCCATTTTCAATTTGGAGGTTTCAGACGATCAACGTCGCTTCGTAGCGTCCAATTTATCAAGCATGGCTTCGTGTTATGTCCTTGTAACTAATGGTGGTCATCCATTTCCGTTTGCGATTTACGAGGATGAAGAGCCGGTTGGTTTTGTGATGATGACTTATGGTATTACTGGATATGAAGTGCCATCCTTTGTAAATGATAGCTATTGTATCTTGCGACTAATGATTGATAAACGATACCAGAATCAGGGCTACGGCCGAGAAGCCATGACAAGAATTTTAGAATTTATCCGCACTTTACCGGCAGGCCCCGCACAATATTGCTGGATTTCTTATAAGGCTGATAACTTGTCCGCTAAAAGGCTCTATGAAAGCTTCGGTTTCCGTGACAGCGGCGAAATTATTGAAGAAGAGCTAACAACCGTATTACGACTTTGATTTGCTTTCCACTTTTCAAAGGTAGTTTCTTCAGCATTATGCTTAATTTAGAAAGCCCGAGGTGTGATATGGAAAGAGTAGCGAATATTAGAACGGAAGAGAAGAGATATCATGACATGTGTTACGATAGTTATAATTTATTCGAGCCATTGCTAAGAAGTTATAAAGAACACTAGGAGATGGTTATGCCTTTTACCTTTGCTCATCCTATATTTGCACTTCCGTTTAAATATGTGAAACCAAAATATTTTAGTACTACAGGCTTGATATTAGGAAGTATGTCGCCTGATTTTGAGTATTTTATTATGCTTGAGCCCTATCAAAGTATAGGCCATTCTATAACAGGACTATTTTTGCAGGCGATTCCCCTATGTGTGATCCTTGCAGTGATTTTCCATGTCATCGTAAAGGAAATATTAGTATTGCATCTTCCTTCAAATTATAATATTGATCAACGAGCATACAATACTTTAAGTAAGTGGAGATTGAATCCTAAGGGCTGGGTAGTGTTTATCCTATCTGTGATAATTGGTTTTTTAACTCATGTGTTCATCGATGGATTTACACATTTCAATGGTTACTTTGTTGAGCGATACTCCCCTCTAAGAGACCTAATGATTTATAATTTCCCTCTTTATAAAATACTGCAGCATTCTTTTTCGGCATTCGGATTAATCATGCTAACCTGGATGATAATTAGTTCTTTGTATCGACACCATGAAACGATAACGACAATACCAGCGGTTTCTACGAAACAAAAGATTGTTTTCTGGACATTAGTAGTTGTTGTAGCAGTTGTTTTGTCCAGTATAAAGTTATTTTTTAGTTCGAGCGGGAATATAATCGGTATTCTTGTGGTTTCACCTATAACGGGGATATGCTTAGGAATTGTACTTGCATCGCTCATTATAAGCGTGATACAAACAACAAAACAATAAAAATCATCGCTTCATCAAAGCATCCATAGGGTGCTTTTGTTTTTTATTATTTTAAAAATGGTTGAGAAATACATAGTTAATAAGGGGAACTTTACTTATAATATTATTTTAGCGTATTTTTCCAGTACGCTGTATTTTAAGCAACACTAGGCTGAAAGGAAGTTATCCCTTGTTTGAGACTTTGCTTTTGAATTTCTTGTTTTTATTGTTTCCAATCTTAATTTTTCTACTTTTCTTTGAGAATCGTGCTTTTGCTTATAATAGTAAGATTCTAGTTCTACTGTCGGCAGTGACCATGTGTCTCTGTATAGCCAAACCTTTTAAACTCGATATGGGCTTTATTTTTGATTTGAGATATATCCCGTTTATCATTGTGGCTCTTTTTGGTGGATACAAGAACGTTCTACCGCTATATATCCTTTTAAATATCTATCGATTCTATGTGGGGGGAGAGGGTACGTTACAATCCTTTCTTTTCGCCACTTCAATCCTAATCCTAGTTCCTCTATATAGTAAAAGGTTCTTAAAACTAGATTCGAAATGTCGCATCATCGCGGCAACAATAATTTCTTTTCTGACAATGGGATTTTACCTAATTATATTAGGGTTTACACAGGGGAGTTTAAATAGGGAATATTGGTTTCTCACCTTAAATGCCTTTACGACGCATGTCGGGGTGATGTGTATCAATATGATCTTAATAGAAAAGATTATTACTAATATTAAGAATCGCGACCGAATTATGCAATCTGAAAGATTAAATGTCGTGAGCGAGCTAGCGGCAAGTGTATCACATGAAATCAGAAACCCGCTTACAGTGACCAGCGGTTTTTTGCAGCTGTTGAATAAATCTAAGACGATCACAAGGGAGGAGAAACAGTACGTAGAGTTATCTCTATTAGAATTACAGAGGGCTGAAAAAATCGTGAGTGACTATCTTTCATTTGCTAAGCCGCAATCCGATAATATGGTTTATTCCAACATGCAGGAGGAGGCAGAATATACTAAAAATATCATCATGCCTTATGCCACTATGCACAAAGTAGAGGTCAAATTTAATTTTAATAATTCGCTATTCAAAAATTATGATCGGAACCAAATACAGCAATGTCTTATTAATCTATATAAAAATGGAATCGAAGCCATGAAGGAAAAGGACGGTGGTACGCTGTTCATCGATATTTCGGAAAAAAAACAAAATATTATTATCAGTATTCGCGATACTGGCATTGGAATGACAAAGGAAGAAATATCGCGTCTCGGTAAACCGTATTATTCGACCAAAGCCGAAGGGACAGGACTGGGAATGCTTATGGTCTACAGTACCATTGATAAAGTGAAAGGCATTGTTGAAGTTGATAGTGAAAAAGGCAAAGGCACAACGTTCCTTATCACCATTCCAACATAAGGGCAAGTTGCAGAGCGTCTCGTTTGCTGTTTATCCCCCACTAGGAGTGTGTAATACCTTTCATGAATGGATTTCGTGTCATAAGGGCAACGACCTTGTGCGAGGTCCCAGCTGGAGGTGCAGCAATGGAGATATTTGTAACTATAGGTGTCAAACTGATCATTAGTTTCTTTGGTTTGTGGATCATTACCTTTATTACTGGCCGCAAGACGCTTAGTCAATTGACGCCACTTGATTTCCTGTCATCATTGATTTTAAGTGAGATTGTAGGGAATACGATATATGATAATGAGGTGAAGATCTGGCATCTGCTGTTTGCGCTTTTCATCTGGACCGCTTTGTCTTATTTGTTTGAAAAGGCAACGACCCATTTTGTGAAGTTCGGGAACATGGCGGAAGGCCGGACGGTGTTGCTTATTGACGATGGCAAAGTGAATCAGGATTTGATGGAGAAATACGATATTGAGTTTACCCAACTGCTGTTTATGCTGCGGCAGCAAAATATTTTTTCTCTAAGTGAAGTGAAGTATGCTCTGCTCGAAACGAATGGCTCACTGTCGATTATGCGCAAGTCTGAAGAGGAGCAATCGGAGCAGTCTTCCTCTTTTTCCATTACAGTTATTGATAAAGGTAGGCTGCTGGAAGATTCGATGCGTGGCAGACCGATGAATAAGATACAGATCCAGGAATGGATCAGGGAGCATGGCTATCAATGCGTTGAGGACATTGCTTATGCTGAATACAAGGAAGACGGATCACTCTATATCATACCTAAAAACAAACCATAAACCTTGTTAATAGTAATATATATTAATGGAGGTACATCTTTATGGGGATTTCTTTATGTAAAGCAGACGTAAGTGATGCGGAATTTATTCATCAAATGCAAGTCAAAGCCTTTATGCCATTACTGGAGAAATATAAGGATTATGAAACCAGCCCAGCCAATGAATCCGTAGAACAAATGATAAACCGAATTAATCAGTCTTTTACAGAATATTATATAATTAAGACTTCTGATATTGCTGTGGGCGGTGTCCGAATCGTTAAAAAGGAAAACAATACTTATCGTGTCAGCCCCATATTTATTATGCCAGAATACCAGGGGATGGGGATCGCCCAGCAGGTTTTTGCAATCATTGAACAGAGATATAATGACGCGAAAAAATGGGAGCTGGATAGTATTGAGCAAGAGCAGAGGAACTGTTATTTATATGAAAAGGTAGGATATAAACGAACAGAAGAAACAAAGCGAATAAACAATAAATTAACTTTAGTATTTTATGAAAAATATATGGATTAAAATTTAGACAGCGGACAGCTCGTGTCCACTGTCTTTTTTGATTAAAATTAATAAACTCTAATACGCTTCACAAATAACGATAAAATTAATCCGATAACTGCAATTGCTGCGATAAATAAGTATGCATGTGTAATTCCTGCGGTTAAAATTTCAGGCTGTGCAGCAGTTGGATGTGTATTAGCGAATCGTGTTTGTCCGCTAGACATTAGTGTAACAGCGAACGTTGTACCAAGAGCACCTGCGATTTGTTGAAGTGTGTTCATAACAGCTGCCCCATCCGGATAGTATTTCACGGGTAACTGATTTAAGCCATTGGTTTGAGCGGGCATAATGACCATAGCTAATCCGATAAACATAGCGCAGTGTATTAAAATAAAGGTCAGATTACTGGTTTCAGTAGAATTGCTTGTAAATAGAAAACTTGCAATGGTTGCGATGGAGAATCCAAGCGGCAGCAATAATTTCGGACCGAATTTATCAAATATTCTACCCGTAACTGGAGCCATAGCTCCGTTAATCACACTGCCTGGAAGGAGTAGAATTCCTGCAGCTGTAGCTGATAACAATAAACCTCCTTTTAAATATAACGGTAATAAAATAGCAGAGGATAAAATGATCATCATTCCTAAAAAGACCATTATCAGACCTATTGTAAACATAGGATATTTAAACACTCGTAAATTTAGCATCGGCGTTTCCAACTTAAACTGTCTTAATACAAACAGGATTAAGCTGATGACACCAACGATAAGAGGCAGATAGACAATGATTTCACTTAAAGCATGATCAGCGATGTTGCTAAATCCAAATACGATGCCACCAAATCCGAAAGTAGAAAGTAGAATGGATAAAATATCTATTTTAGGTTTAGAGATTTTGGCTACATTTTTGATAAATGTTAATCCGAATCCAAATGTAAATAATAATAAAGGTAAACTTGTCCAAAAGATAAACTCCCAGCCCAAATGATCCACGATCAAACCAGACAAAGTTGGCCCGATGGCCGGTGCACACATAATAACAAGTCCCATCATCCCCATGACAGTTCCACGTTTATGTGCAGGGAAAATTATTAGAATAATGTTCGTCATTAGGGGCAGCAATAAACCAGTTCCCAAGGCTTGCACTAAACGCGCAATTAATAAGGAGGTGAAATTGGGGGAGAGGGCAGCAATTAAAGTACCAATGATAGATAATAACAAGGATGCTGTGAATAATTGTCTAGTGGTAAACCATTGCATTAATAGGGCGGATATCGGAACGAGGATACCTAATACAAGTAAATATCCTGTGGTTAGCCATTGAACCGTTGAGGCGTTGATTGAAAATTCATCCATTAAGTTGGTAAAAGCCATATTTAAGGCGGTTTCACTAAATAGTCCGACGAATGCTCCTAGCATAAGGGAGAAGGCCATTAGGGCGGGACGTTTAACTTGAACAGCTGCTGTTGATTCCATGATAGGGATAAACCTCTTTTCAGAAATGGATTCGTATTATTTTTGAAGAATAGATGATATGTCAACTATAGAGCAAAGGATATGCATTTATGCCTCTCTTACATTATTCTGCACACGAGTTAACAAAGTTGTTAGCGCTGAGTACTCCGCAGGAGAGAATCCTGTCGCTATAATTTCGTTTAATTTGATCGTCACCTCATTGATTGTAGTCTCTAATTTCCTGCCTTCGTCTGTGACAAAAACATTTACCGAACGACGGTCTTGCGTACTTGGTACTTTATGAATGTACCCCTTGTTCTCTAAGCTAGCGATCATTCGGGCAACACTGGCTTTATCCTTCCCAAGTTTATTAGCAATCTCGTTCTGAGATAGACCTTCTTTCTCAAGCAACAAAGCCATAAGTAAATGTTGTTCAGGCGCAAGCCGAACGGGTGCAAGCAATTTTGTTAAATAATTGGCTATTTCTAAATGCAAATCGCGAATAACTAACCCTAGCGGGTCTTTGGAATCCATATGATCTCTCCTAATTAGAAAAATAGATGATATATCAACGTTTATGATTTGTTTATATTAACATAAAGTAACATATGCATGTCAAGTCAAAGAGAAATCAAGTACATAGGGTTAACAAAATTTATAGTAGAATTATAGACTTTGGTACAAGCGTGAGGACCTCTTCCACAATATATTGTTGTAAATACAGTGTAGGAGGGAAAATCATGAAGCAAAGAATATCTTCAATAAGAAGAGTCAAAAGTTCTTTGAGTAAAGGAATAAAAACGAAACGTAGTCCCGTAACGAAAAGAGTAGGGAAGTCAAGGATTCATATTAGACAAGCTAACGCATTTGAATTGCAAGTTTTTAGATTAGTCAACGAAGAACGGACGAGTAGAGGAATCGCTGCCTTAACTCTAAATACGCGGCTAACTGATCTTGCGGTTTTGAAATCAAGAGATATGAGGGATAATAACTATTTTAGTCATACCTCTCCAACTTATGGCACCCCCTCTCAAATGCTAGATCGATTTGGAGTGGAGTGGCGAGCTTATGCAGAAAATATCGCGGCGGGCCAAGCAACACCTGAAGCAGTAATGAGAACGTGGATGAATAGTACTGGTCATAGAGCTAATATTTTGGATCCTCGCTTTACGGATATTGGGGTTGGTTATGTAGGGGGAACTGCAACTAGTCAATATCAACATTATTGGACACAACTGTTTATTCAGAAACCATAAGAGATCACAGTGAAGCCACTCTATAATGAAACACGCCTCTGATTGTGTGTCTAACCATTGAGGTGAAGTTCATTTACGGGGTGGTTTGTTTTGTGTTTTTGAACTGCTTTACAGAAACCTTTCTGGAAGAATGTCGTCTAACAAGATATGGAATTTTTAGGAGGGGAACTATGCGTAAAAAATGGATACTTATAGGCGTCTTGCTGCTTATGGCAATCACTCCATTGATTGATGTCACAAAGGTACAAGCCGCAAAAGTATTGTTTGACGGAACTAGTAGTGCGGAGCAACTAAAAGCACTAGCTTCGATTAATAAAATTCGGCAACAAATGGGGTTGGATGAAGTGAAACTTGATCCTGCCCTCGTTAAGGCGGCGATTAATCATGCTCGCTACGCTAATGCTAATTTTACAATAAAGTCTGAAGGCGATTTATCTATAGAAGTGAAAGGTCGTGAGTTCTTTACCCAACAAACGCCTAAAGAGAGAGTATTAACTTCGGGTTTTAGCGGAGAAGTACCGGAGATTATGGAAACCGTATATATGAAAGAGCGGGCCTATGATGAATTTGATATGGCTTCAGAGATTAACGAGCTAGCAGTTATGCATGATCGCAGGGAAGTGATGCTGACCCCGGCAGTTGCTTCTATTGGCATTGCACGAGTGGGTAAGTCTACC
Organism: Paenibacillus sp. FSL R5-0475; assembly: GCF_038004585.1. Taxonomy (NCBI): domain Bacteria; kingdom Bacillati; phylum Bacillota; class Bacilli; order Caryophanales; family Paenibacillaceae; genus Paenibacillus; species Paenibacillus sp. FSL R5-0475. The sequence goes on along the minus strand of NZ_JBBORK010000001.1, from coordinate 3,149,516 downwards.
GTGATTGTTGGTGCTGTGAAGTCAGAAGGCGTAATGACTACACCAGCGACTGCGAGCGTATTTCCTTATGATGGAATGACGCGAGTGTGGTCAGGCAACATTTACAAAATGAATGCACAGCAGTTAATTCAAGGAGAAGCTACAACACTTACGGTCTTTAGTAGTCTACGGGATGTAGCGGACATAAAGGCTAAACTAAGCACACAGGCAGGCAACCGCCACATTAGTATCCCGCTTAGTGTGAAGAAACTCAATTCTGGTTACGGGTATGTATTAACAGCGCAGCGTCAGTTGAGGGGGGATCGGGAGTATACCGCGGAGGTTTCATTTCAATCTGGTGGCGAAACGCTAGTGAAAAAATGGACCTTTAAGACAAGCCCATTCCTGTATCAGTTGAACATTGATGATATGCCACTTCTATCAGCACCGCCGCTAAACATTGTGAATGGTATTTCAGAAGTGCCCATGCGTTATCTCTTTGAGTTATTTGGAGCCAGGGTAGAATGGAACAAGGCAACTCGCACGATTACCGCTGAAAAAAATGGACTTTCTCTGAAGATGACCATCGACGATCATACAGCCTACATTAATGGACAAGCTGTGCAGATGAATAGCCCACCTCATCTATACGGTTACGCGACCTATGTTCCTCTCCGATTTATATCCGAAACGTTCGGATATGATGTAGAATACGATCCGATCGAACGTTCGGTGGACATTTGGACAGGTCTTTTATGAATATAAATAATCTATTTTTCCACATACTATATTGTAATTATAGATACTTCAACGACCCCAAGAGAAATTGGAGCAAGCTCGTTAGAACCCTTCAGCATCATGAACTTCTCTTAGTGACTGGAGGGAAGGGCAGCTTTATGATGGAGCGAAAACGACATTCGTTTAAAGCTGGTATGTTATTCTATATTTCTCCAGATGTTAAGCATTCAATAGAGATAGATGCTGAAGATCCCTTATGCTTTCTGTCCGTTCATTTCAACTATGCGAAGGTGAGCATGAACGAGGAGAACTGGGGAATTAGTGGTGATGTGGATTCACTCCATTTGCAAGCTGTATCCGAGTTGAAGGATTATTATCAAGTGGAAGATATCTTCGGACAAATGATTCAGAGCTGGAATACTAAGCTGCCAGGGTATGAATTTGTAGCGAAGACTTTGTTACAGCAGCTTATCATTGCAATTGCTCAAAATACACAAAAACAAAGTCAAAATTACTCCACTTCATTAAAGGTGGAAAAAATTATTAATTATATGCATCAAAAGATCAATGAGAAAGTTAGCTTGAGCGAATTGTCAGATTTGGTACAGCTTTCACCTGCTTATTTATCGAGAGTATTCAAAGAGATTACAGGTTATTCGATCATTGAGTTTTTTAATAAAATGAAAATTGATAAAGCGAAAGAGCTGATTCTTGAAGGGGACATAAAAATCAAAGCGGTTGCGCAAACCCTTGGATTTACGGATGAATTTTATTTCAGCAGAATTTTCAAAAGAATGACAGGTATCAGCCCTTCGGAATTTCAGAGCAAAAATGTCCATGGAGTTTAGAATAATGCATGGTATAGAGCCAATCTGACTGTTAATATGAGGTTGTTATTGTTAGCAGAAAGAAGGCTTTTTTATGTCCATGTGGAAAAGGAATTTGTTCGTTTGCTGGTTTGGTATGTTTGTAACGGGTGTAGGTATGAGCCAGATTGCGCCAGTATTGCCACTTTACATTAAGCATCTTGGCGTAGACAATGCCGATTCCGTTGCTCAGTTTTCTGGTATTGCTTTTGGGATTACCTTTATCGTTTCAGCCATATTTTCACCCATTTGGGGGCTGGCGGCAGACAGGTTCGGACGGAAACCAATGCTTTTGCGGGCAAGTCTTGGGATGGCGATTGTGATCAGCTGTATGGGGTTTGCGCCTAATGTGTATGTATTAATTGCACTAAGATTATTACAGGGTACAATAACGGGTTATAGTACAGCTTGTACTACATTAATCGCGACTCAGACGGATAAGGAACATGCAGGATATGCTTTAGGAACTCTTTCAACAGCCAGTATTGCTGGAGCTTTACTTGGCCCAACGATTGGTGGTTTCATTGCAGAGAGCATGGGTTTACAAAGTTCATTTTTTGTTACGGGTGGACTGATGCTGGTTGCCTTCATTACAACGGCTTTGTTCGTGAAGGAATCTTTTCATCGTGAAGATAAAAAGACACTAAGTATCAAGGAGGTCTGGAGCAGTGTTCCAGAGAAAAGCCTAACGCTAACCTTGTTTGTAACCTTCTTTATTCTAACTGTTGCTTTATACTCTGTAGAACCAATTATTACGGTATATGTTACTCAGCTCTCCAAGAGTGCTAGTCATGTGGCTCTGCTTGCAGGGATGACCTTCTCAGCTTCAGGGCTGGCTAACATCATTGCTGCTCCAAGGCTTGGCAAGTTGTCTGACCGAATAGGTGCTCAAAAAGTTATACTTGTTGCGCTTATAGCGGCAGGACTTCTGTTCATCCCACAAGCGTTTGTTCAGAATCCTTGGCAGTTAATGGGTCTGCGTTTTCTACTAGGATTAGCGGCAGGTGGGTTAATACCTTCTGTGAATATCCTCGTTAAGAAAATCACACCAGATACGCTTACAGGCAGAGTATTTGGCTTTAACATGTCGGCAGGTTATCTTGGTACATTTGCGGGTTCGGTTCTAGGTGGGCAAGTGGCAGCCTGGTTTGGGATCCGGGATGTATTCTTTATTACGAGTGTTTTGCTATTGATAAATGCAGGCTGGGTTTATTTTAAAGTGTATAAAAAACTAAGCTTAAATGGGAGAGAAGACAATGGAAGACTTAAAGAGATCAGAAACTGAATATATTGATGCAAAGAAAACGGCACTGGTTGTAATCGACTTGCAAAATGGAATTGTTAACATGCCTAATAAGGCTCCATATACAGGCGAGCAGGTGGTTCAGAAGGGCAGCAGTTTAGTTCAAGCCTTCACGGAAAAGGGGGCGTTTGTAGTACTTGTAAGAGTATCCTCGTTAGATGGACAGGATATGTTAAGACCTCAAACAGATCTGAAGATGAATGCAGGAGCCATTCCAGAAGGTTGGGATACCTTGGTACCTGAATTATCTGACTTCAAAAACGCACATGTGATATCTAAACGTCAGTGGGGGGCATTCTTCGGAACGGATCTTGATTTGCAGCTACGGCGTCGTGGTATAGATACAATTGTCTTGTGTGGTATTTCTACATCCATAGGTGTGGATACGACAGCTAGAGAAGCTTATCAGCTTGGTTACAACCAAGTTTTTGTGGAAGATGCAATGACTGCTTCTACGAAAGAAGAGCATGACTATGTGTGTAAAACCATTTTCCCTAGGATCGGCAAGATTCGGTCGAGTGGTGAAGTAATATCCCTGTTAAAATAGGATGAAAAGCCCTCATGCTCTCTGGAATCCCAGAGAGCATGAGGGCTTTTGTTTGAAATCATGTGCTTACATGAAGATAAGGAGTAGTATCCCAGCCAAGAAGCAGTAATAAGAGAAGTACTTCAAATTACCTTTAGCCATAATCCCCATAAACCAGCGCATAGAAAAATACGTAACGATTAGTGTAGTGATAAATGCAATTAAGTATGGAATTGCTAGTTGCGCTCGGTTCGGGTCACTGGCAATATCAGATGCACCCATAACAAGTCCGCCCAGACTGATTGGAATATACAGCATAAAAGAAAAGCGTAAAGCAGTTTCTTGCTTCATTCCCACAGCGATGGAAGAGATGACCGTTGCGCCTGAGCGACTTATCCCAGGAATAAGAGCTACAGCTTGGGCAAGTCCGACTATGACTGCATCCTTGGCTTTTAAATCCCCATCTTGTTTACGACCGCGAAGATTACGAATTAACCATAAAGCAACCCCGGTTACCAGCAAGGCGATGGACACGGTGTGTACTGACGAGAAGATCTCCTCAATTTGGTCCTTAAAGAACAAGGCCACGATAACCGCAGGCATGGTGCCAATGATAATGTACAAAGAGAACATAAAATCTGACTTATATTCCTCTTTGCGGGTCAGAATAAATTGAACGAATCCAGTGATCAATCTTCCGATATCTTTGCGGAAAATAAAGCAAATCGCAATTAGAGAAGCCGTATTTGTCAGGATTTCAAAGGATAGCCCATTCTGTTTTAAGCCTAGCAATTTCTGTGCGATGATCAAATGGCCGCTCGAGGAAACGGGGATTGGCTCAGTTGCCCCTTGAACAAACCCTAGAAACAAGTATTTAAGCCACAGTATAATATCTTCCATTTTTCCTCCCAGTATTTTTGTAATCTTTTTAATCATATCTCATTCAATGAAGAAATGACAATAGAACCATCGTGCCATATCGAAGTTCATCGCCTTAAATGAGGGCTTGACTGAAGCAGTTATAATATTCTTGAATGGCTTCTTCACTAACCGAGCCTATCGCGAAAGTAAACTAAATGAGGTGGAACTATTTGTAGTTCATTAATTAAAATTCATCGGCAGGACATTCCGAAAGCCGCCAGCGTTCTGGCAGAAGCCTTCGCAAAGGATGATCCATTGTATCAGCATATTTTGCCTGATGAAACAACCAGACTCCGCGTATTAAACATTTTTTTTCATCGTTATATTGAGATGTTGTATCCTTATTCGGATTTACTAACGACGTCATCTAATTATGAAGCTGTAGCCTTGGTGTTCCATTCGGAGCGTCAGACGGGGACATTGATTTCGAACGTCAACTATATGAAACAAATTGGGCTGGCGATTCTCAAGTGTTTACCGATTTGCCGAATCATTGGTGTGCGAGGATTTATTCGAGGGTTAGCCACTTTGCGCAGTATGAGCTCCTTATGGTTATCGATGTTTGGAGATCAGAAGTATATGCATTTGGATATGCTTGTAGTGCAAGAACGTTACCGTGGGCAAGGATATGTATCAAAAATTATGATGCCGCTGCTCGCCGAGTGCCGCGAGAAGAATGCATTATGCACCTTAGAGACACAGACGCAAAGTAATCTTCCCATCTATGAGCATTATCAATTCCGCACGGTTAAGGTTATCCCCTTACCCAATAGTACATTAGAGCAGTATTGCATGGCGTATTCTCCAAGCGTTACTGAGTAGTTATTAAAACGGGGCGTCCCATTCAGCCATTTCATGGCTTTTGGGGCAGCCCTTTTTTTGATCATGAACTATATTTCGCAGCAGGGATGATTATTTTTATGGCTGTGCCATAACCTGGCTCGCTTTCAATGTGGATACCATAAGGTGATCCAAAGAGCAGCTGAATTCGATCATGAACATTCTGGATGCCAATCCCTGATAAATGATGTTTTTTGCTTACATTCACCTGCTCAAGAGCGTTCGGCATCCCTATACCATCGTCCATAATTTCGATGATTAAATGCTCATCCCGCTGGGAGATGAAGATTTGAATATTGCCGCTGACGTATCCAGGGAAAGCATGGAAAAACGCGTTTTCCACAAAAGGCTGGATGATCAGCTTGGGGACCAACAGCTCCGTACTGTCTTCAGAAATCTCAAAGTGGACACCGATTTGATCACCGTATCTGATCTGATTGATAAATACATAATGCTTTAAAGTCTCTATCTCCTGTTTTACAGTAATCATGTCCTCTGTAGATCCTAAGGTATTCTGAAGCATGGAGATGAGGCTATCGATCGTTTGATCCACCTGTTGGGTCCGATGCATGTTGGCTAAATATTTGATCGAACTCAGCGTATTATACAGGAAGTGAGGGTTGATTTGCATTTGCAGAGCATTGAGATCTGCCTTCCGGCGTTCCTGCTGTTCGTAGACAACTCTTTCGGTATACCGGTCAATTTCTCTAATCAGATGATTGTAGGCTTTGGTTAATACATTAGTCTCGTAGCTGCCATCTTCCTGCAAGGGATGCAATTTCAGACTGTCCCCTTTGGACGTTTTCATCGTATTGACTAACTGATTCAGGGGCTGAATGATTCGTTTACTAAGCCAATAGACAAACAACATGCTAATCACCAGTACAATGCTAACTACCTTGATGATTTCGTTTGAGATTGTATATAGCGGCGCAAATGCAGTTAATTGATCAACCTCCTCCATAATGTAGGCATTAAACTCCGGAAGGAAATACGAAATATAGGTTTGTTTATTTTCTGAATTTGTGACGATACCTCCTTGCTCCACAGCGTTCATGGCATTCAATAGAAGAACGGAATTATACGTGCTAATGGAAGCCTTATTGCTGCTGGAGAGAATCGTACCCTCTGCTGAGATAAGCGAGATATGAATGCCTTCCGAAATGTAGGGGCTGTATTTAAGATAGATGTTAAGCTCGTCCATAACAACGGCTGTATATCCGTACATTGAACCGGAAGCACTATCTACCAAAGGTTTCGTAGCAAAAATATAGTTTTTATAGGGTACAGTTTCTTTGAAAAGATCTGAACTGCTATGATATTGAATTCGATTGGGAATAACTCCATAAATCGTCATATAATCCGATACGATTTCATCCGGTATTTTATCCCATTTCAAGTTATTGCTTGAATAATGGCGTCCTCCTTTTCCCGGCATTGCCGAAACAATGATATGGGAGTTGTCGGGACTGAGGTAATCTTTGTAGATATCAATATATCTTCCAAGACTCATGACCAGATTGGTATGCTCAAGCGAGGTCAGAGCCGGCTTGGTAATATAATTTTTAAATTCAACACTACTGTTTATCTGCAGCATCGTATTCACAACCTGGTCATTGTATCGCAGTAAATCATTCTTTACCAAATTCATATTGGCGGATGAATTCTGGACGACTTGATTTAGTAGAATCCGCTCTGAAATTTTCGAGGAGGCCATGGTAAGGATGAAGGAGATTACAAGAATCCCCATTAACATAAGGATTAGAATTTTGATAAAGATACTATTCTTACGAAGCAAGCCGTTCACCTGTCTTTACTGGGAGATTTGAGTACGGAACTCCACAGGAGTCTTTCCAGTCATTTTTTTGAATACCTTCGAGAAATAATTATGTTCTGAGAATCCGGTTAAACGGCTGATTTCTGATACGGTTAAATTAGGGTCCAGCAGCAGTTCTTTCGCTTTATCTATTCGCACCCTGCTGATATATGTAGTTAAATTCTCTTGCGTTCGCTGTTTGAAATAAGAGGAGAGGTAACTATAGTTAAGATGCAAGGTATTTGCCATTTCTGATAATGAGATTTCATTAGCATAATGTTTGTTGACGTATTCATAAATCTGGTGCAGAATCATCGATTGTTGATCTGTTTGTTTCATACTGGATTTCAGTGCATCTAGGAATTGTATCAAAATACTCTCTAATTCATTGATGCTATAAGCTAAATCAATGGTTTTAAATAACTTTAGTCTGGACGAACCAAGCTCAGAAATGGGCTGCTTAATATGCTCAAGTGTACTCATTGCCGTATAGATGAGATTTTGACATAAACGTTTCAAGCTATATTCGTCATAGTCCTGTGTAGATAAGATTTTCAGAAAAAACGCTTTCAATTGTTCTCTGGCGTCATCTATAGCCAAAATCCGTAACAATGAAGTAAACTGATTCAGGTCGAAAGATACCTTTTCGCTAGGAATGAGAATTGCATTTTCCGGAACTACTACTTGTGTTGGGAAATAGATCAGTTTGCCAAGGTACGGTGTTAATCGCAAATGCGCTTCCTTAATCTGTTCTAAACCGGAAAATGGATTGGAAAGAATAAATGAGATATACAGAAGCTTTTCTTTCACGGCCTCAGCTAATGATTGAATTGATGTCATTATATTTTGAGCTGCAGTCTCCTCATAGTTTAGGAGAATTAGAAATTCTGTCTTAAGGAATATAAAAGAATAGGTTAAGTTATTAGATAAATGTTGCTTTGCCAATGAAAGAAGGAGCTCCTCCATTTGGTTTTGACTCCACTCTGTTCTGGACAGAAGTAAGCTGTTGCTGGCTTTTGCCAGCATAAAGCAATTTCCTCGAAAATATTTTGTGAGCAAGTCTATAGATTCTTCATTTGGTAACGAATCATGTTCAAGCCATTGGGCAAGGATCAACGAAATGTCCAGATTAGGACGAATATTACCGGATGTATGTAAGTTCACTGAACCACACAATGTCTGGATTAAAGTTATAAGCTCAGCAGAAGAGACTTTCGGTTTGAGTAAATAATCAGTAACGCCGTATTTAAAGACTTCCCGAACATAATCGTATTCACTGTAGCTGCTTAATACGATAATTTTAATTTCCGGATATTTCACTTTCATGATTTTTGAGAATTCTATTCCATCCATAACTGGCATCACAATATCGGTGATGACGACATGTGGACGAGTGGATTCGATATGGTCGAGCGCTTCTTGGCCATTTGAGACCTGGGAAACGATTTCAATTCCATAATTGCTCCAGTTACATAAATGCATAATCCCCGTTCGAAGGATGGCTTCATCGTCTGCGATCATCACCCGATAGGTTGAATCGTTTTTGTTCATAGTAGGACACCCCGTTATTTCTCTTGTTGTATTTTTCTCATCATATAACAATCTTTCATATTACGGTATGGGATCTGGTTTGAAAAGCTATATACATATAAAAAGTGCTATCGACCATAATTTTTACTAGGAAAAAAATAACATTTATTAAATGAACAATAATTACTACTAAGAAAGAACGAATGATTATTATACTTATCATTTTGAATTCTCTAAAATTAGGTTCAAGCGTTAAAGAATGAACCGCTTACATACAAAGTCAAAAGGGGTTGTAGAAATTGAAAAAATGGTTATCAGTATTGCTCTTAGTATCAATGACAGCAACAGTACTCGCAGCTTGCGGGTCATCAAATTCAGCAGAGAAAAATGAAAGCGGTACTACTAAGAAAAAAGTGATCGCTTGGGCATGGGACCCTTCATTTAATGGTGCAGCTTTAAAAATCGCTGAAGATCTTTACAAAAAAGAAAATCCTGATTTTGAGCTAGAGGTTGTTGAAATGGCCAAAACGGACTTGGAACAAAAGCTGAATACTAATCTGGCAGCAGATGTTAAAGACGGTCTTCCAGATATTATTCTGGTAAATGATCCTAATATTCAAAAATATGTAAACGCATATCCAAATACCTTCGCAGATTTTGGTGACAAGATTGATTACACTCAATTCTCTCCATACAAGGTCGATGCACTTAAGGTAGACGGTAAAATGTATGGTGTTCCTTTTGATATTGGTTCAACAGGTATGTACTACCGCTCGGATTATCTGGAGGAAGCAGGTTTTACGGATGCAGACTTACAGAATATCACTTGGGATCGTTATATTGAAATCGGTAAAATTGTAAAAGAAAAGACGGGCAAATACATGGCGACCATTAATCCAAATGATGAAGCCTTAACCTCCATTCTTCTGCAATCGGGTGGATCGTGGTACATCACACCTGACAATAAAGGAAACTTTGTTAATAACCCTGTAATGACAGAGACCCTTCGTGTATACAAAGCGATTTCTGATTCCGGGATTGCTAAGCCTGTTACAGGCTGGAGTGAATTTGTAGGCAGCTTTAATGCTGGTGATGTAGCTACAGTAGTATCGGGAGTGTGGCAGGTATCATCTATCATGGATGCTAAAGATCAAAGTGGTAAATGGAAAGTAGCGCCAACGCCAAGATTGGGAATTGATGGTGGTGTTAATGCATCGAATGAAGGCGGTTCCAGCTGGTTCGTGCTTGATGGCTCAGCTAATAAAGATCTTGCAATTGATTTCCTGTCCAAAACAGTGGGCTCCAGCAGTGAATTCTACGAGCGATTCTTGACGGAAAATGGCGGTGTGGGTTCCTTTATTCCGGCATTCTCCAGTGAGGCTTATGGTCAAACCTCAGAGTTCTTTGGTGGTCAAGCTATCTACAGCGATTTCACGAAATGGTCTACAGAAGTTCCGGGGATTTCTCTGGGAATGTATACACAGGAAGCAAAAGATGCACTTAAAAATGAATTGCCAAACATTCTGAATGGCGCGGATTTGACGCAAAGCTTAGCTAACATCCAAAAATTGTTCGAACAACAGGTGCAATAAATATAAAGTTAGCAGGTGGGGATAGGATATGGAGAAAAAGTGGAATAAATCTACTATCGCGGGATGGCAGTTCGTATTATGGCCTTCACTGATCATAATGCTGTTTAGCTTCTATCCCATGATTCAATCATTACTGTTATCATTTCAATCAGGGAAAGGGACTGTGTACAGTTTTGTAGGGCTCAAAAACTATGTGCGTCTATTCTCCGACCCTATGTTTAGACAAGCGGTCTCGAATACTTTATTATACCTGGTTATTCAGGTGCCAATTATGTTGTTCTTGGGCTTAATCATTGCCTATTTTCTTAATATGCCTGGTTTGCGCTTTAAGGGGTTTTATCGTACGGCGATTTTTCTCCCGTGTGTAACCTCATTGGTGTCTTATGCAGTCTTGTTCAAAAGCATATTCTCTGTAGACGGTATTCTCAACCGTATGCTTATGTCCATTCATTTAGTGAGTGAGCCTGTTGGATGGCTCACTGACCCACTTTGGGCCCGTATTGTTATTATTCTAGCAATCACATGGCGTTGGACGGGTTACAACATGATTTTCTATTTATCTGCTATGCAAAATATTGATCCTAGTGTGTATGAGGCGGCTTCTATTGACGGAGCTTCAAAGACTCGGCAGTTCTTCAGTATCACTACACCAATGTTGAAACCAATTATTTTGTTTACAGCAATTATCTCAACGAATGGTACGTTGCAATTATTTGATGAGGTCGTTAATATTACCAATGGTGGACCGGGTAACTCGACAATGACGATATCGAATTATATCTATAATCTATCGTTCGTATATACTCCTAACTTTGGTTATGCGGCTACAGTCTCCTATGCCATTGTAATCATGGTAGCTGTGTTGGCATTTCTTCAACTTAAGGTGGGAGGCGAAAAAGATTGAGCAAGCTAAATAAATCAATCATTCATTTCTTTTTAATCATAGCGTCTGTCATTTCTCTATTTCCTTTTGTGTGGATGCTTATTGGGATGACGAATACTTCTTCGGATATAGTAAAAGGAAAATTCTCGTTTGGCTCAAGCTTTTCCGATAATGTAAGTCATTTATTTGGCTCGACCAACCTTGGCCAGGCGTTCTGGAATTCTGCTCTGATCGCGGTCGTGGGTACCCTCCTAACATTGCTGCTTAGCTCGATCGCAGGGTATGGATTTGAGATTTATCGGACGAAAGGTAAAGATCGCCTGTTTGGTATTCTAATGCTCTCCATGATGATGCCGTTTGCAGCGATCATGATTCCACTGTTCCGGATGTTCAGTAAATTTGGAATTTTAAACACGCCTGTAGCAGTTATTCTGCCTACCATTACAACCGCGTTTATGATTTTCTTTTTTATGCAGAATACCAAATCCTTCCCGCGAGAATTGCTGCAAGCAGGTCGTGTGGATGGGCTGGGTGAATTGAGATTATTCACAAAAGTGTATATGCCAACCATGAAACCAACCTATGCGGCAGCAGCGATTATTACATTCATGAGTAATTGGAATAACTTCCTGTGGCCGTTGATTGCACTCCAAAGTCAGGATAAGAAAACACTGCCTTTGATCGTGTCATCGTTAGCTTCGTCTTATAATCCAGATTATGGCATGATTATGGTTTCCATAGTTATCACTACATTGCCGACAGTATTAATCTTCTTCTTGCTGCAGAAACAATTTGTGCAAGGGATGCTCGGATCTGTGAAGTAGTAACAAAATGATATAGTAGGGACGGGGGCATTTAATTGTCCCCGTCCTTATAAGATTTTGTTTAACAATAAATAGCACAACCTTCGATGAATTGATATAATAGAAACATATATTCGCGTACTTCAGAACCCTATACGGATGTATACGGGTTTTATTTTTATTTGGTGAGGATGGCAGAAAGATGAATTGGTCGGATTTTGGCGAACGAAATAAACGATTGAATCCCCTATGGAATCTGGGGGCTGGGATGAACCTTGGCGAAATCCAACCTTACAAAGAAATGGTGTCTTTAAGCATCTTGTTGCAGGTCTATTATTTGGAGCTAGAGTCCAATGAGAGAAGATCCAAGGAAGATATAATAGCGTTGGCTTGGACTGCATTGGAACGGTTCAATATTGCGAATCTCGGGACTACCGAATCCGTAGAACGTTTAGTAGATGGCCTGCTCTGGAGCGGAAATGGTGGGGATTTCGAATCCTATTATTATGATGATGCGGCTCGGCAAATGTCTGTGCAGAAATATAAGTATTTCATGGTGGATGAGGATGCGACCCGCAGTAGCTGGGAAGAGAGCGGCAGAACAATCTATCGTCTCTCCGAATATGCCATGGAGCTTATTTTTATGAGTCATGAGATTATTGAAGAGTTCCAGATCAGCATCAAGCTGCTCGAGATTCAGATGCATATTAAGCATGGACGTGTAACTCGGGCGCTTCAGGATGTGAATGAGCTTATCTCCCGGGTTCGGAAGATGACCCATGAACAGCAGGAATACAGGAATGCATTGCGCCGTAACCCGAAGCATATTTTCAGTGAATTTGGAGTGGCTCGGCATCAGCGACTCGAAGAAATTCATCAGCAGTTCGAGGAAGAACGCAAGCATTTTGATAACATTCATCGTTCTCTGGCCCGGCTTGCCAATGACGAGAAAGATGTGATCGACTTTAACGAGATTCGTATTCTTTCAGAACGAGTGGAGCTCTCTAGGCGAGTACACGATGAACTGGCCGAGATAGTCTTGAACATTTTTGAGGTGGAGACTAATTTAAGATTGAACTTCCCTGAATTATTCTGGGGAGCAGCCGGATTTAACTTCCGTACTCATATCTGGGAGGAATGGGTTAAAGAAGAGGGGCTTCCAAGCGGCGACAGCCTTGAACTGCTTCTTGGCGGATTGTTTGCTCCGAATCAGGATTTTGTTTATCCGCTTCCCTGGGCTTGGGAGGAGCAAGAGGTTGGTTTTATTCCGGAATTTGTGATGGATGAACTTGATGATGAGATAGATGCGGAGACCGTTCAATATATTCCTAAGGGGATTCCTTGGGCGGAAGTCGTTGAACTGTGGAAGCCTGTGTTCAATGCTCTAGCCGAGTGTGGAAGCTTTACATTTACTGAGGAAGCTTTTACCACGGAGGAATTAACACGTTGGGCACGCACACCGGATGCTATAGATCTATGGGTGCAGTTTTTTCATTCTGAAATTACAGTACAAGAACAAGCTCCAGAGAACAGCAACGGATCCGATGAATGCCAGTTGCTAATCCGGTATGTACTAGAGGATGATCCTCAACTGGAGAGCTTGCACGGCAAGCTGCTGCGGACGAGCATTGTTTCAGAACCATACCCAAGGGTACGCTGGTCTGGTCTGGACATGAGTCCATATATTATTAAGATCGTGGAGAGGTGAGAGGTTACAAGCATGAGTTATACATTAGAACAGGTACAGCAAGCTTCACGGCTATTTTTTGAATTACTTCGTAAAAAAGTAATTCCTCTCGATGATCCTGCGGCGGCAGAATGCCTGCAGGACGCTGGAACATATGATGCGCTTCAATATGTTGCCAAGGAGGCAGGCTGCCGAGTGATGAATTCCGGACAACGTCTCCATCTGCTCGTCAATCCACTCGGGTCAGTGTTCGCCACCAACTTTACCCAGTTGAAGAATAAATATTCACGAATTGAGCGCAAAACTCATTTACATATCATTAATATTATCATCCTTGTTTTTCTGGCCGAGATGGACCAGGACGAGACTCATTTTAAGTCCGGACAGGACAGTATGTCCTATATACAGATATCCGATCAGGTGTCTTCACTTTTTCAAGCTTGGATACAGATGGATGATGAAGGTCAGTTTAGCCAGCAGTGGCGGTTGGATATCCAAGCGATGTCGAAGGTGTGGACTAACCTTTATATGCAAACTAAGAGTCAGGAAGAGAGCGATCTTCTAACAAGAGGCGCAGGCTCACGAATTGGGCTGATTCATGAAGGCATGAAGCTCCTGGAAGAGGAGAAGCTCGTGTTCATCTCAGAGTCAGAGAAGCGCATATTCCCGCGGGAAGAGCTTTATGAGAGAATGCGGTATTTATATCATGATGTTGACCGGTATCAGGAATTAAAGAAACTCATTGGACGAACTTTAGCTGAGAAAGACGGTGCTACTAATGCCGCGGATTGAACGCATACGGATTACAGGACTTAAATACGAGAAAATGCTCAAGAAATATGATGATATGATTCTGGACCTCTGCAACGAAGAGGGGCCGGCCAATACCCTTATAACGCTTATGAATGGCGGCGGGAAGGGCGTACTGCTGCAATCTATATTTCAGTTATTAATGCCCAAAACGCCATGGGGAAAAGACAGTGAGAACCAGGTTGAAGCATTTTTTCATAACCATAAAAAACAACTTAAACCTTACACCTTTCACGTAGCTATCGAATGGCATCTCGACAACAGTGAGCGTAATGAGTACATGACGACTGGTATTGCTATGACAGCACATAATTCGCTGGATCAGCAGGACATAAAAGTAGATTACTTACTGTACGCACTTACAGATTACGGTGAAGCATCTGAACTTACCCTTTCTACGTTGCCGCTCTTTGATGAAGAGTCTGCTGAACCTACGAGTTTTGAAACGATACAGCAATTTATACGAGATCGGCGGGGAGAAATTGTACCTTTCGGTAGCCATAGCTCGGATTTAAAAAGATATTATGATTTCCTGGCTACTCGGGATATTCATATCGCCGAGTGGCGTAATATGAGGCGAATCAATGGGGAAGAGGGCGGTATTAAAGGTTATTTTAAAAAGAATGATGCCTTTACCAACCATAACTTATTCGAAAAGTTAATTATCCCTGAGATAGGTTCCAGTCTAAATGAGGGACCCAAAGAAGAAGACAATACGCTGCAGCGGATGTTTATTGACACGGCGACAGTAGCTCAGCGTCTACCGATGCTTGAACAGCGGGAACAGGTCTACACAGAGTTTCTTGGCATGGCTGCACCTTTATACGAGCTGGTGAAGCTAGGAGTAGAGGCAGAGAGTGTTGTTCAAGAAACTGAACTTCGTGGGCGTCAGATCTTTACGGTTATTCATGAAGAGCAGAGAAATGCGGAAGAAGAGCGAAGTAAGGTTGGTAATGAACTGGCTGGGCGTTATCAGGATGCGAAGCAATTGCGATTTGAGACGGACAATCTAAAGTATTTGCGCAGCAAGGAAGAAATGGAACTGAAACAAGATGAGTTCAAAAAGCTTAGTGATGATCAGAGACGTGCACGTGGACGGCTGGACGATTCCAAGGCTCAGGAGAAAAAGCTTGAAGTGGCTCATTTCTTAGCTAAACGTCTGCTCCACACACGACAAATTGAGCAATGGCAGAAAGAAATTCAAGCAATCGAAGGATCTCTGGAGATGAAAGAACGTCAAGAGGTCATTCAGACGGCTAAAGAAAAGCTTCGTAAACAATGGGATGTGGTGTCAAGCCTCTGGCAACAAACGATCAGTGGGTTTGGAACCGCGGAGCGGGCTCTGACGAGTGAAGAAAAAGGTCTGCGCAAGGAGCGGGAGAGCTTTCTGCTGGAGTTAGCTGGTCTGGATATTCAGATTAATGAATTGACGTTATCTATCCGGCAATATACAGAAGAGCTTGGCACATTCGCAGCCCAGCATGGTCAAGAAGCTGCCCATACTCCGGTGGCGGCGCTTCAACGTACGATTTCTGCTGCCAAAACGATACTTCTGGATATGGAAGCGTTAGAGGAACAGCATAAAGAGGCTGAGAACCGAAAGCTGGTACTGCATAAGAATCATGCCGAGCTCAGTGAGAAACATCGCTCTTATGAACGAGAGATTGATGAGCTTGGGGTACAGCTCGATTCTCAGACCTATAAAGAATCACAGTTATGGTCACAAATCGTTGTGCTGCTGGAAATGTTTGATGAACATAATCGTTTGGGAGCTACTGGTCTTTTTGAAGAGAAGGATACGATTCAACTACGATTTATCCGAAAAATGGATGAAGTGGAGCAACAGACAAAACGTTCCAGACGAGAGTACTACAATCAGCTTATGGACGTGGAACTTCAAAATCAATCCTACTGGCTGCCGAATTCAGATATTCTCGCGGTCAAGGATACACTCGATTCGCTCAAGATTCAATCTACACCGGGTAGTTCCTATCTAAATGATCGTCCATACCTTGAACGTGAGGAAGAACTAGAGCACCATCCACTCCTTCCTTATAGTCTGATTGTTACCCGGCGCGAAGCTGATAAAATTAAACCGGATTTGCTGAAGGACATACTGCTGAAATCAGCGGTGCCTATCTTTATCCGTGAAGAGATGGTAGCTTCAGATCCAGTATCTTTTAAGCTTCTAGCTAACCAAGGCCCACAAATGGTACTGGAGCCAGATCGTTTCTTAAACTTTAAGAGCGGTATTCAGGCGAAGCTTAAGGAGCAAGAACAAGTGCTTCAGGACGCGGAGGCTTATTTATCGAAGTTGAAATCTGTGCGTCAGGAATATGAGCGGTTATATCAAACAGAGAACACTGTGACGATTACAGCCAAACGCAATACCCTTATGAAACTGCAAAGTGAACTTCAGCAGAGCATTATCAGTCTGAGCAACGAGATGGATGAGAACGAGTGCACGCTTACTCGGATCGGTCGGGAAATCTCCGAGTATAAGTCACTTAGTGCAGAGCATGAGCAGAGAGCAGCAGCGTTGCAAGGTTGGATTGAACGTTCGAAGAAACATGAGCAGGATCAAAAGGAGAAGAAAAAGTATACAGATCGTAAGAGTCTAGTGAGCAAAGAGCTTGCGAGTAAGGACCAGCAACTCGAGCATCTTGAAGCGCAAATGTTAAGCCTTGGCGGAGAGCGTGAGAAATGGATGGGTGATGCCAAGTATGCTCTGTTCCCTAGACTGCAGCATTGGTTCCCTGAAATTGTATTTCCGATATATCATCAGCTTTCGGATGATATGGAACCCACACCAATAGATCCCGTAGAGCAGAACCTTCTGTTGCAGCAGCTCAGTACCGTTGAAAGTCTGCAGCAATCGCTGACGGAGAATGAGCTTGAAATTCGAACAAGAGCCGCCCAGATTAAAGCGGCGAGCGAAAATCTAACGGAGCTTGAAGCCAGCCTGAATCAAGTGGATGAGAATTGGCGGAAGGTAACAGAGCCTGCTGAATCTACTGAATCCATTATGGCTGCAAGAAACCGTCAAAGGTCAGAAACTGCTTCGCTGGAAGAGGACTATCAGATGGTTCACGACTCTTTCATCCGCTGCCAGACCGAATTGGAGAATTTGCAGAAGGAACTGCGCAAGGTAGAAAAAGGAATCAAAGAGAAACACGAGCGTGCGGTGGAGATTTGGAATGAAGGGCTGGAGCAAAAAGAAGCAGACATTCAGGCGCGTTTCCAAGAAAACGAGCTCATGCTTAATCAGTGTAAGCGATCTTTGGAACGAATGGATGCACTCATTCAGACGTTATCCAATCAAATCAAGATCATGAATGCACATATTGAGGATCGGGTCAATCTACGGACTGTGCCAGAAGAATTAATGCTGAGCGTAAGAGAAGGCTGTGAGTCACTGGTTGCTGACTGGCTTCTTCGTATTAAGGATAGCCGAGTTAGACGGGACGAGGTCTCCAGAAAGGTGAAGGAAGAGAAAAATTCATTAACCGGAAAACTTGCCAAAAACGAACGGAATTCTGAACTGGAGACCAAGATTCTAGATCGTTTAAATACGGTCCATTGGGATAATTTCGCTATTGCTCAGCAAGTCCTAGATTCGATGTTACGTAGTTCACGTGATCAGATTGAGAGTATTCAAAACGATAAGGAAGATATGGATCAGTCCCGTAAGATGTGGGTAGCTCGGGCTTCTTATCGTGTAGTACAAATCATTGATATTATGAAGCGAATGGAACGACGGATGATTATTCATAATGAGAATAATTATGCCTTCCCGCTGGTACGACTGAATTATAAGAATATCAATGTACCGAGAGCAAGCGATGAAGTAGAGCCGATGGTGAGCGACTATTTCAATCGATGTATCCAGGAACTGCTTGCAAAATATCCAAAGATTGAACAAGTGCCAGCAGTGGTAATCAAAGAGGTTATTAATGATGGACGAATCGTCTATGCGGCACTTCAGAATCGCTTCCCGATTCTTCAGGTATATAAACCGGTAACGGAGAATTACTTCCTCTATGCCGCTCCGGAAGACTATCATTATTCCGACTGGGAGATCATCAATCGCGGTGCGCTGGATGAGGCTGTCGGCAGTGGTGGACAGCGTCAATCTGTACAGCTGTTGGTAGCCATGATGATCATGACGCATAAACGAGTGAATCGTGAGAACAAAGGGTGGACGGTCTTTTTATATGACAATCCTTTTGGAGAAATGGTTTCTAATAATGTGCTTGATCCCGTATTTGAAATTTCTAAGGCTCTTAAATTTCAGTGGCTGATTGTAACGCCACCGGAGCTAGTGAAGAATGACGTTAGCGTTCGCTTTGGTGTGTACTGGCAGCTCTATTTCGGAGGTGTCAAAAGGGATATGTTAGAATCCACCCTAGTCAAGGGAGGAAGAAAGCTCATTCCTGTTTCGCTTTTTTGATCAGCAGCGTTTACCAGCGTACACAATGAAAGGGGCGTAGCGAAGTAGCATTAAGCTACTCCGGTACGCCCCTTTTTTCGCGTTTAGGATGAATTAGGGAAATTGTCCCTAATTAGTTTTTAGATACACTCCATATATTGGAATATCTTCTTATTTTAATCATAGGAGATGAATGATTATTTCGGTTTGCGTTCAGAAATATATGAACCGGTTAGCGTCAAGAAGGTTCCCAGCAAAGTTGCCCAAGTGATCTTTTCATTCAGGATAAGGGCAGAGGCTGCCACCGTAACTACAGGCACAATATATATGTACACACTTGTTTTTACGGCTCCTAAGATTCCTACAGCCCGATTCCAGGTGACAAAACATAAAGCAGAGGCTCCCAGTCCTAAAAAGAGGATGTTAGTAATATTTTGGGTGTCTTTGAATCTACTTAGATCCAAATGAAAATCAAAGATAAATAAAGCTGGCAGCATAAATAGGATTCCATAAAAAAACACTTTACGGGTAGCCCCAATCGTATGAACCTGTAAATCGCTTGTTTTTCGCATTAATACAGAGTAAATGGACCAAACCATAGGGGCTATGAAAGCCAAGAGGTCTCCGATCGGGTTCAGTTTTAGAAGAAAACTTCCATTTAGCCCGATTAAAATAATTCCAGACAGCGCAATTACAAATCCTAATATAAACTGACGATGAAATTTCTCTTCCTCCAAAAAGAAGTGAGCAATCACTGCTGTGAAGAATGGAGCAATTGAGACAATCACGCCTACATTGGAAGCAAGGGTGTAGACTAGGGCAATATTCTCTAGAAGAAAATATAAAGTAATTCCACATAATCCTGCTGAAATAAATAGTAATTCTTCCTTAAAGGATTTCGTTCGCACTGGACGTGAATAGATCAGTAACAATACAAAGTAACCCAAAAGAAAGCGGAAGAACAGGATTTCAACAGGTGTAAAATCCGTTAATAATATTTTTGAAGAGATAAAGGTTGTTCCCCAGATGATAATCGTAATTAGTGCCAGCAGATGTCCCGTATGGGTCTTGCGTTGATCCATCATATCGTGCGTTCCGTTGATCGCGTTTGTCCCGGCTGCTGAATAAATATACGCATGTATTGCTTAGGGGTTAAGCCAATCAATTTTTTGAAAAAATTTGTGAAATGGCTCTGATCGCTGAATCCGGTTAGTGAGGCCACTTCTATGGGGAGTACTCCTTGTTCTAAAAGTCGTTTGGCCTGATTAATCCGAATGGTTTCCAAGTATCGATAAGGAGATATCCCTTTTTGTCTGGTAAATAAACGCAGTAAATGATATTTGCTTAAGCTTGTCAATTCACTTAATTGATTGAGGGTAATATTCTGCGCATAATGAGTCTCTATGTATTCGCAAATGGTTTTGATTTCAGAGGTAAGGTCTTGTGAAGAATAGAAGGGCTCTGCATCGGAATATTCCCTCAGAAGCTGCTCCAGGAGAAACAGAAACAATTCTTCTTTTTGAAAATCAGTTTGATCCTCTAATATCATTTGATGTAGATCGTGTAATGAGGTTGCCAGTTCACTTTGGTATAGCGCATTATGTGTGAACCGAGGCAAGTAGTCCATGCCGGTAATTTCAAGCACATACTTACGCATTATCTCAGGCTGAATATTGAAGGCGCGGTAATCAAAGGAGTTTCCGTCCATCGGTTCACAGATGTGGGTATCCTGCGGATTAAAGATGATAACATCTCCGCTGTTAAGGATATGTTCTTCATTGTTACAAATCATAAGTCTTTTGCCTTGTTCAATAAAACCTATAACGTAATAGTCATGAAAATGGTTAGGGAATTTCTGCATGATCCCTTCAAAGCGATACGCCTCAAAATTCAAGCCGCTATCGAAGACGATGGTCCGAACTTCACGAGTCACTGCTGCACCTTCTTTTCCAGTTATGTATAAGCATTATAATGTGAAAATCAGGTGCATTCTTGCACGATGTTGCGATTCCGGAACTTCTTATGTTATATGACAGCTTCCTCTGGCTCTAAAATTTTTGGAATGGTTACCGTAAATGTAGTGCCTTGCTCAGGAACACTTTCTACACTGATCGCTCCGCCATGATTATGTACAATATTCTGCGTGATCATAAATCCAAGGCCTGTTCCTGTTTCTTTTGTCGTATAAAATGGTTTACCAAGTGCTTTAATCTGTTCCTCTGTCATCCCGCAACCTTCATCTTGCACGCTGATTCGGGCTTCACTTTCATTTGTAAGCACATGAATATATATGTTTCCTCCACTATTCATTGCTTCCATCGCATTTTTGAGTAAATTAATAAATACCTGTTTCAGCTGATAAGCCTCACCATGGATCCAAATGGAGTGATCTGTACAGACAGGGAGGATCTGAAGGTTTTTCAGTGCAGCTTGTCCATTCATTAGTGTGGTGACTTGTTCTAGTAAAGATAATAAATCCACTGGTTTACTGATATGCGTCGTCTGTGGCTTGGATAAGACCAGCAGCTCGTTAACGATAAATTCGATGCGTTTCAATTCTGACTCAATAATGAAAAAATATTTATCATTCATGCGCTCGGAAGAGCGAAGCAGCTTCATGAAGCCGTTAATGGCGGTAAGCGGATTTCTGATTTCATGCGCGATTCCAGCAGCTAATTGCCCTGCAGTAGATAATTTCTCGGATTGGATTAGCCGTTCTTCTTCCAGCATTTGCTGAGAGACATCTTTAAAAATTCCGATAAATGCCATGTTTCCATTGAAAATAATCGGTAATGTGAATCCATCCACAAATTTCTGCTGACCGTTTAAGCAATTAATTAAGTAGCAAACAGAGCCAATCGTGTCACCACTGTAATACCTTTCCCTTCGTTCTTGGAGGATTGCATGGTTGGTAAGGTCTACAATATTAGTAGTGGATGTACCCACCAATTGATTCAGGCTCTCCGCATGGATTAACTGTAAGCCCGCTGAATTCACATACTGAATAATCCCTTTTGCTGTAATAACAACGGTCAGAGGTAATCCCTCCAGGAGTTGCAGGAATGATTTATCTTTTTCTAGTAGACTGCTTTCCGCTTCTTGTAGCTGAGTTTCTATATGCCTGATCAAGGTCTTGTTCTCAAATTGAGTAAAATAATATAGGGGTGCACCATTAGCTCCCGAAACGATAGATATGGAGATCTCTATTGATAACAGCTGTCCGGTTGGTAGGTAGTAGGCCTGTTGGAATCGATGCGGATGGATGTTCATAGAGGAAAGAGACCTTCCAAGCTCAGCAATTTCATGGATCTGACTTAGAAGGGTTCGGACGGATGGTGAAGGTGTTATTAACTCGTTATGATCATATCCCAATAGGGTACTTAGGGCTGAATTCCATTTTAGGAACGTTCCATCTAACGAAACTAGAGCCATTCCAATTACAGCATGTGTAAAAGCAAAATCAAAACTTTGGAATTCATTGGACCGCACTGCTATTCACCTCTCATATTCTTTCCACTATATGTAATAGTCATAGTATAAAACATATAATCAAATAAAATATATAAATTTTTATGTGATCGAGAATCGTTCGAAATAGCTATGTGTTGTTGTGAAAATAAGGGTGCAAGAGTCAAACGATTTCAGTTAGAATTAAAGGATATGTTGTATTTTTAGAAAGTGGAGGCGTTGTGCCGTGGAATCAATCGTTGGTGAAATCAGAGAAATTAATCGCTATCCAGTCAAGTCATTTGCAGGTGAACGATTGGAAACCTGTGTAATAGAACCGTATGGAATGTTAGGTGATCGCTTCTGTGCCTTTTATGATGAGTCAAAAGAGGGCTGGTGGCGGTATTTTACGGCTAGAAATAATCATAAAATGCTTACCTACCAAGCGCAATTTATCAATGGAGAAATTCATGTAAGGGCTTCGGATGGACGAACCTTTGGGTGGGATGAGCATTTATTGGAAGAAATCCAAAGCCAAACTAAAACGCGAATTACCATGTCTAGTATAAAAGCTTCACATCCACAGCCAGAGCACCCGCAATTGTTATCGGTGGATGGCGCCAGTATTTTACTCATCACGGATGCTAGTTTGAAGAAGCTAGAGGCTGCGTGGGGACATTCCTTAGATCAGCGCCGGTTTCGTGGGAACTTTGTTATAGCTCTAAGCGATGAATCTCTTTTCGAAGGGGATTGGATCGGGCGGCAGCTCTCCATAGGAGATGTTCAGCTACAGGTAGATAGTTTTTGTGAGAGATGTATGGTTATCACGATGGACCCGGATAGTCAGGAAAGAGACCCTAAATTATTGAAAAAACTAAACCAAGAATTTGAACTACACTTCGGAGTGTACGCTTCTGTAGTTAAGACAGGGGAAATCAGAATCGGAGACAAAGTAGAATTAATGGATTAGATAATGATATAAACGTCCTTTACATTCTCATATGGATAATTTACCCTTTAAAGGAATGGAAAATTCATAGCGGGAGGGAATGTATGAAGAAGAAAATAATATCCCTGTTGATGGTATCTTTACTTTTAGTAGTGTATCTTCCTACGAATGTATTAGCAGCGGATAGCAGCAAAACGCAAACATATGTGAACACTCAGAAGGTCGCGGCAGAGAAGGCAGCATTCTTAACGGAAAAGATAGGAACGACAAGTCTCCAATATGCTCTTATCGATGGCGATAATATCGTTATGAGCGGCACAGCTGGATACAGCCATGTGGAGAGCAAGACAGCACCAAGCACTACAACGATGTATGGAATTGGCTCGACGAGTAAAATGTATACGACCGCTTCTATTATGAAGCTCGTTGATCAAGGAAAGGTAGATTTGGATGCACCTGTCGTATCGTATCTGAATAATTTTACGATGGAAGATTCACGTTATAAGCAAATCACCGTACGAATGCTGCTGAATCATTCATCAGGTCTTGGGGGTTCAAACTTATCAAACTCGTTCTTATTCAATGATTCTGATTCTATCGCCAAAGATAATTTGCTGGCGACTTTGACAACTCAACGCCTAAAGGCAGATCCAGGAGCCTACTCAGTATATTGTAATGATGGATTTACGCTGGCGGAGTTGATTGTTGAGAAAGTTAGTGGAATGGACTTCACTACATTCATCCATCAGAATTTTACAGGTCCTTTAGGGCTTGGGCATACGAAAACGCCAGTAGATTCTGTGGATTCTAGACAGCTGGCAAGTGTATACAATGCTACCTACCCTGCCGCTTTACCCCAAGAGACGATTAACGTGATTGGAACAGGGGGCATCTATTCTACGGCTGAAGATTTGGTGCGATTTGCAACTATTTTCACTGGAGGATCGAAAGAACTTCTGTCAGAAAAATCAGTAAAAGCGATGGAGCAAGAGGAGTACAAGCGTGGAATGTGGCCAAAAGGAAAAGATAATTCGTTTGCGTATGGATTGGGCTGGGACAGTGTAAATTTATATCCATTCAATCAGTACGAGATCAAAGCTCTGACAAAGGGTGGGGATACAACTCTGTATCATACTTCACTTGTTGTATTGCCTGATCAGCAGATGGCAGCAGCTGTGGTATCTTCTGGTGGGGATAGCACAACCGATCAGATGCTTGCTAACGAAATATTGCTCAGTGCGCTACAAGAAAAGGGAGTTATCAAGGAATTAAAACCTACACCTACATTTAAAGCTTCGAACAAAGAGGTTATGCCGCAGGAATTGCTGGATTATGCGGGTGTCTATGCGGATTCTACACAACTGATGAAGATAGAGATTAGTAAAGCTGGGGAATTGAGTGTATCTTCGATTATGGCACCTACATTTCCAGGTCAGAAATTTTCGTATAATACAAACGGTGAATTCTTAGATGCAACGGGTACTAATAAAGTCAGCTTTGTGAAGGAAAGCAATGGACGTGTCTACCTTTGGATTCAAGGGTATGGGGTCATTCCAGGGCTTGGTGAGACTGCTCTTTCTCAATATTCAGCTGAAAAGCTAGAGGCAAACGCTTTATCCAATGAGGTCTTGTCAGCTTGGCAGCAGCGTCAAGGGAAATTGTATTTTGATGTCAGCGAGAAGTATAGCTCACAATTTTACATGAGTATGCCAGTAGCTGGAATTGCTATGTTCCCTGATGCACCGGGCTATATGGGCTCAAATAAAATAACTGGGCCGAATAAAGCTGAAATGACCGTGCAAATTCCAACTTTAGGTGGGCGCGATCTTGCGGATATTGTTTTTGAAAATAAAGAGGGCGTGGAGTATCTCAAGATTGGAAACCAATTATTTATAACGCAGGATGCCATTAAACCTATCTATGCCGGCCCGCAATCATTGGTAACCATTCAAGCAGATGGATATGCGAGATGGTATGAAGTACCTGAGACAGCATCAGGCAAGTTGATGACAGTAGGGCTACCACCTAAAGGTTCCTTTGCTGTTTATGATGCGAATGGTGTGTGTATAAATTTCTCTACTGTCAGTGGTCTTACGAAAGTTAAACTTCCGAATAACGGGAAAATTGTATTTGTAAGCGATGTGGGTGCGAAGTTTGAATTGACAATCAAGTAGTAATAAACCATTCAATTATATTATTAAAAAAGATTCTGTTATCCAGATAATATATCTGGATAACAGGATTTTTATTAGAAAATTCTATATTCCCTATTTAAAATTCTTAGAAAACTCTTTTATTTTATCTACAAAAATCCCCTTGAGCTGATCAGTACCTTCTTTGGGAGCCTTATAGGCTTTATAACCGCCAAAGGATTCGATGCAAACCGCAGCTTTCTTTAGATCATCCGGAAAATTCTTCTCAATTAATTCCTCCGTAGTCTTTGGTTTTTCGTTACAAATATAGTAGCCCATCTTCTTATTTAGTAACTCATCTTTATTTTTTTTGATAAAATCACGAATCGCTTTATATATTTTCTCGTCTCTTACTCCAGCACCTAAAATAATGCTATCAAATGCCTCAAGACTTGGCTTCTCTATTTCAATATTACAGATCTTACTCTGAGGAAGCTCTTCTGATAATACCTTTGCGCATTGCTCTGTTGCCCCTGATTTTGTAGCGTATAGAATAAGTACTGCCATTGTGGTCCCTCTTTTCAGTTTAAATTGTTCAGGTTTCAAAATACCCTCGCAAATCGAATATCTTGATAATCGAGATATTATCTATACTATCGAAAATGCAGATCTTTTGTCAAGTTAGCAATAAGTTCTCATGCGTTAATCAAACACCCTTATTATGGTATCATAGGGATAATTACGCTATCACTAACTACATCTTTTAAGAATCAAACGATAAAGAGGGGAGTGGAGATAAGTTGAGTATTATCGTAATGCTAGTCATCTATTTTTTGCTTGGAGTATTCGTGATTAAATTAGGCATCGATAACTCTAGAAGTACGCAAATATCAAAAGAAATATTAAATGAGTTAAGAGAAATCAAAGAACTAATGATAAGAAATAAATATGAATAACTTCTTAGAAGGAGGGCATCAGGATTGATCATTCCATTTTTATTATTAATTATTGCTTTTTCTGGTTTTTTTCTAAGGATATGGATTGTTGGCCCGGATAAAGAAAAACTTTCTGACGAAGGTAATGAGCTAAATATAAAAGGTAAATTAATACTCGGACTTATTGGATTAATTTCGGTAATTGTCATAATGATAGCTGATGGCGTACAGGGGATGGGAATGAAGTGGTTTTGGATTGTATTCATAATTATTTCCCTAGGATTTCAGTCATTTATTGATTGGAAATTTTTAAAGCATACGAAACAACATATCGTTTCACTGATTTTGTTAGTTGAAGGTGTGGTGTTAGTTTATTTCCTTTTCTAATCGTTTGTACCATAAAGCCTAATCTCCTGTCGCGTGCACAAGGGATTAGGCTTTTTTGCTTATTGTAGATAAACGATCCTTTTGATTTATTGATCACTTTTTCACATAAGAGGAGGGTTAAAATCTACCCTAGTTTAAGTTATTATTCGCCTATCCGAATTCATGAATGGAGCTTTATAATCTCAAATGTAAGCGTTTCCTAAATGAGTATAAAGGGGATGAGGAGATGACGACAAAAGGGACAAAACGTTTTAAATGGGGATTTCTTATAGTATGGGTCATGTTAATGACGATCTTTACGTTTAATGATCTGAATCTATCCAAAGCTCTGTATAACGAACATGAATCGCGGTTTGGTTGGTTTTTTGAGGTATATGGAGAACATCCAGCTTTTCTAGTGTTATTCGCAGCTGGGAGTATTCTATTTAGTACGGTTAGAAATGAACGGTTGATAAAGAAGATTATGGTCCGTCTGGTGTCCGGATTATTCATCCTACTTAGTGGATTTGGTATTATAACGATTACTTTAACTCGTGGGTATGGGCTGGATGGGGATCATGTTATGATCAACAGTTTAATTATAACCGTACTATTTGCAACGTTGTGTCAATGGCTATTGAACCGTATAGCTGTTCAAACGCTCAGACAGTATAATCGTGCTGCTTGGGCAGCTATCGTGATCGTATTCGCGGAGATTCTGCTTGTAAATGTCCTCAAAATCTTTTGGGGAAGGATGCGTTTTCGTAATATGGAGGGCGATTATTCTCTATTTACAAGCTGGTTTCTCCCCCAAGGCATTCAAGAGAACGGCGTCACAACGGAAGCATACAAATCCTTTCCTTCGGGTCACTCTGCCAATGGCTGGACCATGATGCTGTGGATGATGTTTATGCCTTTCGCTAATAAATGGCGCAATATCATGCTTGTCTGTGCGGTAGTGTGGGGAATCAGCACCTCGACTAGCCGCGTCATTATGGGAGATCATTTTGCAACGGATGTATTATTTGGAGCATTTATTACAATTACTTGTATGCTGCTGTTCTGTAAGCTCTTTAAGGTTGATCTGTATCCTAATAGTCAGCCTAACGCTACCGCTACCGCTCTGTTAAAAGATAAAAATGCCCCCTATTTTCGTTAAAATACGGACAGTTTAAAAGAATCAGCTTCAGTACAATGCAATTAAGAAAGCGCTAACAAAATGCGGCGCAGGGGAGATGGTAGTATGAATGAAAATCAAATGCCATGGAGAGAGCGAATTAGTTATGGGCTAGGCGATACCGCGTCAAATCTAATTTTCCAGATGACAACACTTTACCTCATGTACTTCTATACGGATGTGTTTGGTCTGAACCCTGGTGCAGTAGCTGTGGTATTTCTTGTTGCACGGGTAATCGACGCGATCGTCGAGCCGTTCATTGGTGTCATGATTGACCGCACGCAAACAAAGTGGGGGAAATGCAGACCCTATTTTCTTTGGCTTGCTGTTCCTTTCAGCTTGACTGCAGTACTTATGTTTTTGACGCCGGATTTTGGTGATACGGGCAAACTTGTATACGCATACATTTCGTACACCGTGCTCGGTATTATGTATTCCGGTATTAATCTACCACTGTCTGCAATCCTGCCAAGTCTGACTAGTAATTCTAATGAACGTACAGTGATCAATACGGTTCGTATGATATTCGCCGTAATTGGGGTTGTTACAGTTAGTGCTGGAACGATGCCGCTTGTGAAAGCTTTTGGTGGTGGCGATCAAGCAAAGGGTTTTCTGGTCACCATGATCTTGTTCTCAAGCATTGCACTGCTGCTGTTTCTAAACATGTTTGCGAACACTAAAGAACGCGTAAAAGCCATTGATGAAAAACCGCTTCCGATGCGAGAAGGTGTTAAAGCGCTCAAAGGCAATGTACCTTGGTTGATCATGCTTCTGATGAGTTTGTTCCTGTGGATCACAACATCGATACAAGGACAGACCAGCATTTATTATATGACCTATTATATGAAAAAGCCTGAACTCATTCCTATCGTGAATTCGATGCAATTGTTGATGATATTTTCGATGGTGATCGCTCCTTTTGTAGTGAAGAAAATTGGGAAAAGGAACACAATTATTATGGGATCAGTGGTTTCTATCATTGGCTACCTTATTGCAATTACTGGGGGGAATGCCCTTTCTGTTCCGGTGCTGTTGGCAGGGCTTCTTATAAGCGGGCTTGGCATGGGAGTAGGAGCAGGTCTGATTTTTGCAATGATGGCCGACACGGTTGATTATGGGGAGTGGAAATCAGGTGTTCGGGCACAAGGCCTACTTTATTCAGCTGCTAGTTTTGGGGTTAAGGTGGGGATGGGACTCGGTGGAGCACTTGGTGGGGTGATATTGTCGATGGGTGGTTATGTAGCTAACTCCACGGCGCAGTCAGAATCCGCATTAGCTGCGATTTCATTTAACTATTTGTGGGCACCGATTATTGGCCAAATTATTATGATTACTTTGCTGTTGTTCTATCGTCTTGACAAGGATCAACCCGTTATGATGCGTGAACTCGAGGAACGTCGCAATTCTTCTATCGCTATGTAAAGAAACTAGTCATTCATAAGGAGTGAAATGAACATGGTACTTAACATTCAAGAAATTATTGCACAAATGACTTTAGAGGAAAAAGCAGGTCTTTGCTCAGGACTAGATTTCTGGCAGACAAAAGCCGTCGAACGACTAGGTATTCCATCCATCATGATGACAGATGGTCCACATGGTCTGCGTAAGCAAAAAGCTGGGAATGATCATTTGGGTATATTCGATAGTGTCCCTTCTACTTGTTTTCCGGCAGGAGCTGGAATGGCTTGCTCTTGGGACCGGGAGCTAATCAAGCAGGTAGGTGCAGCCATTGGGGAAGAGTGTCAGGCAGAAGATGTCTCTATTTTACTGGGGCCTGGAGCTAATATTAAACGTTCACCCTTATGCGGCCGCAATTTTGAATATTTCTCTGAAGATCCGTATTTATCCTCCGAGATGGCAATAGGCCATATTGAAGGCGTTCAGAGCCAAGGCGTAGGAACTTCGTTAAAACACTTTGCTGCAAATAATCAAGAGCATCGGCGTATGTCTGTAGATGCAATTGTAGATGAGCGTACACTAAGGGAAATCTATTTGGCGAGCTTCGAAAGCGTGGTGAAAAAAGCGCAGCCATGGACCGTTATGTGCTCCTACAATCAGGTGAACGGCGAGTATGCTTCAGAGAATCCGTATTTACTCACGGATATATTAAAAGAAGAATGGGGACATGAAGGGTTCGTAGTTTCTGACTGGGGTGCGGTGAATGAGCGAGCTAAAGGCTTAGCGGCAGGTTTGGAGCTAGAAATGCCGTCAAGTAATGGTGCCGGTGATCAGAAGATTATCGATGCGGTTCAGAGCGGAACATTATCTGAAGCAGCACTGGATCGTGCGGTGGGTCGCTTGCTTTCTATTATTTTCAAAGCTGTTGAGAATGACAAAGAAAATGCTTCCTATGATCCTGAGGCACATCACCAATTAGCTAGAGTTGCTGCCAGAGAAAGCATGGTACTCCTTAAAAATGAGGGTGGTCTTCTTCCTCTGAAACGTGAAGGCTCCTATGCTGTGATCGGTGATTTTGCCCGTAATCCACGTTACCAAGGTGGTGGAAGCTCACATATCAAGCCAACTAGGTTGGATGATATATATTACAGCCTTCTAGAAGAAGCGGGTTCATATGCGAAATTGAGTTATTCTCAAGGTTACGTTTCTGATAGCGATGAGCCGAGTCTGGAACTTATTGGGCAAGCCATAGAAGCCGCTTCACAAGCAGATACGGCGATTGTGTTCGTCGGATTGCCAGAGCGCTATGAGTCTGAAGGCTACGACCGGACTCATCTTCGTATTCCAGAGAGTCAGATCCGCTTGATCGAAGCAGTCGCTGATGTTCAGCCTAACACTGTCGTTGTGCTGAGTAACGGATCGGCCATTGAAATGCCTTGGATCAGCAACGTCAAAGCTGTGCTTGAGGGTTATCTAGGTGGGCAAGCGCTTGGTGGTGCCATCTCCGATCTGTTATTCGGAAACGTAAGCCCATCAGGTAAGCTGGCAGAGACCTTCCCTATGGAGCTGGAACATAATCCTTCCTACTTAAATTTCCCTGGCGAAGGAGATACCGTTGAATACAAGGAAGGATTGTTTGTAGGATACCGCTACTACGATGCTAAGCGAATTTCACCTTTATTCCCGTTTGGTTATGGTCTCAGCTATACAACATTTGCATACTCTGATTTTTCGGTAAGTTCGCACTCTTTGAAAGATACTGACACGCTGCAAGTAAGCGTGAAAGTTACCAATACTGGCGCTATGCAAGGCAAAGAAGTAGTACAGCTATATGTAAAAGACGTACTCAGTAATGTGGTGCGGCCAGAGAAGGAGTTAAAGGGCTTCGCGAAGGTAGATCTGCAGCCTGGGGAAACGAAGCAGGTAAGCTTTACGCTTGATAGCAGAGCGTTTGCTTATTATAACGTGAAGCTGAAAGATTGGCATGTGGAAACCGGTGAATTTGAAATTTTGGTGGGAGCTTCTTCCCAAGAGATCCTGCTTGTTGAGTCTGTGGTTGTTGAATCAACTGTATCCCTCGCTAAATCCTATACCCGTAATTCAACTATAGGTGATCTTATGGGAGATCCACAGGCTGCTGCTATTATTCAAGCTATGCTGTCACAAGCTGGTGAGATGATGCCCATGCTTCAGGATGGCTCGGATATGATGATCGAGATGATGCGCAACATGCCGATTCGTGCAATGGTTATGTTCAGTCAAGGTGCTATGACGGAACAAGGGTTAGATGAGCTGATTAATCTATTGAATTCCAATAAATAAATCTGGGAGAGTGAGATAAAAGACATGATAGATTTGAAAGCTAAACCGTTTCATCTAGATGATGAGGGGATTAAATGGGTAGAACAAACCTTAGCCTCTCTGGATTTGGTGGGCAAGGTCGGGCAGTTATTTTGCCCGATCGGGTTCACCGATGATAAGACGCAGCTGGCACTTTTGACACAAGGGATTAAGATTGGCGGGATTATGTTCCGTCCCGGTCCAGGAGAGCTGGTGCAAGAAACACATCGCTACTTGCAGGATACATCGGATATTCCGCTGCTAATTGCAGCTAATTTTGAAGCAGGAGGTAATGGTTCTGCGGCAGAGGGTACTTTCTTCGGCAAGCAGCTGCAAGTGGCGGCGACGGATAATACCGAAATGGCTCGTAAACTTGGTATCATTGCCGCGCGGGAGGGTGGTGCTGTAGGCTGTAACTGGGCTTTCGCACCCATTCTCGATATCGACTATAATTTCCGTAATCCGATAACCAATGTTAGAACATTCGGTTCTGATCCGCAGAGAGTAGCTCGCATGAGCAAGGCTTATACCGAAGCGATTCAAGAGCATGGCATGGCGGTATCTATTAAACACTTCCCTGGAGATGGCGTTGACGAAAGGGACCAGCATTTGTTGACCTCTATTAACTCACTTTCAGTGGAAGAGTGGGATGCTACCTTTGGAAAGGTATATGCGGATTGTATAGAAGCTGGCGCGCATACGGTTATGGTAGGGCATATCGCTCATCCCGCCTATTCTAGAGAATTACGTCCGGGGATTACAGATTTGGAGATTATGCCTGCAACTTTAGCTCCTGAGCTTTTAAATGATTTATTGCGTAACAAGCTCGGCTTTAATGGATTAATTACTACAGATGCTACGCCAATGGCGGGATTCACGATGGCAATGAAGCGGGAGCTAGCGGTTCCGACATCCATAGCTGCAGGTTGTGATATGTTCCTCTTTAACAAGAGTTTAGAAGAAGACTTTGCCTATATGATGAAAGGAATTGAGACCGGCATTCTGACGGAGGAACGCGTGAACGAAGCAGTGACTCGTATTCTTGCAGTGAAAGCTGCGCTGGGACTTCATAAGAAGAAACAACAAGGCACGCTCGTTCCAGAAAAAGAAGCCCTTGCCGTCCTTGCTTGCGAAGAGCATGTGCGTTGGGCTCAGGAATGTGCAGATGAGTCAGTTACATTAGTGAAGGATACACAGGAGATGCTCCCCATTAGTCCTGAGAGTCACAAACGTCTACTGGTATTCACACTAGGAGGCGAGGAAGGATTATTCGGAGGGGCAGATATTGCACCTTACTTCATTTCCAAGCTAAAAGAGGAAGGATTCGAGGTAACGCTCTTCAATAAGAGTGAAGTTGATTTCAGTGCCATGTTCGGAGGTGTAAAAGCGTTAACGGATCACTATGATGCTGCGGTCTATATCTCAAATCTGGAGACCCATAGTAATCAAACCGTTGTACGGATTAATTGGGCACCTCCATTTGGGGCAGACATGCCATGGTTTATTCAAGAACTGCCAACGATGTTCATTTCTGTAGCGAATCCTTATCATTTGATCGACGTCCCGCGTATACCAACGTTCATTAATGCCTATTCACCAAGTAATTATGTGGTAGATGCACTGATTGAGAATCTTGTGGGGCGTTCCTCCTTTAAAGGAGTTAATCCTGTGGATCCGTTTTGTGGCTATTGGGATACACAACTATAATTAGAATTCATAGAGATCTGTAATAGTATCAAGCGATTGAATAGGATAGTTCTATTCAATCGCTTTTTTTATAATATAATAGGACATAATACATATATTGAGAGAGTGAGAGGAGGGTGCTAGTTGCAAAGCTACACCTACGAAAATATTGAGATGGACGATCATCTTCCGGTCCACATGTTTTTGCACAGTACCCATCAGGTCCCGAATCATTGGCATGATAGCATTGAAATATTATTCGTACTCAAGGGGAAACTTGAACTTTTCACAAAGGACAGATTTAGAGAGTTAAATGAAGAAGATTTGTTCTTGATTAATGCTAATGAAATTCATGCGATTAAAGCTGAAGAGAATAATTTGGTGCTAGCGCTGCAAATTCCAGTTTCTTATTTACTTCTGATTGAACCTCAGATCGAAAGAATGTTATTCGATTGTAATTCTGCGGCTGCTAGCTATGAAGAACAATCTAAGTTTGATGAACTTCGTACATTGCTGGCTGAGATGATGCTGCTCCACAATAAGCGCCCACAAGGGTATCATCTACGCATACAGTCCTGTCTTCTTAATTTAACTTATTTACTCATGCAAGGATTTCGTGAACAAGACCAAAGTCCTGAGAAACATGATGATAAGCATCGTGAACGGCTATTGCGAATTACCTCTTATGTCAAAGAGAACTACAATCGGGCAATTAACATCCAGCAGTTGGCCCTTCAGGAGTATTTGACCGTTCCGTATTTATCGCGTTTTTTCAAAGAGTATATGGGTACTTCCTTTACCAAATATGTGAATGCGGTGCGTTTGGATAAAGCTGTAAAAGATTTGACGCTTACCAATCTATCCATCACACAGATCGCTCATGATCATGGGTTTCCCAACCTGAAATCCTTTAATGCGGTGTTTAAAGAGTTCTATCGACAGACGCCTGGAGAATACCGGAAGACCGTCTTGGACGGACGCAGTTCATTTCAGAAAAGCAGTGTGGCCCAGTTTAACTACTTTGACATGAATCCCACACAGGCGTTTGAGTCGCTATTCAAATATCTGCCTAACAAGAATTTATCAGCTACTTCCAATCTACCAGTTGCCCTTCATATACATAAGCAGACCCATGAGATTTCGGTAAAGTCTAACCAAAGCAAGGAGCTTGCGCATACTTGGAAGAAGCTCATGACGGTAGGAAAGGCCAAAGAGGTATTGTTTGCAGAGGTACAAAGACATATCAAGCAAATGCAACAGGAGATTGGGTTTCAGTATATACGGTTTCACGGTATTTTTGATGATGAGATGATGATTTATGGCGAGAATGAGCGGGGAGATGTGAGCTTAAACTTTGCTTATAGTGATTCATTATTTGATTTTTTACTGTGCTCCGGATTGAAACCGTTTTTAGAGCTCTCTTTTTTACCACGCCAGCTTGCGGGAGAGGGAGCTACTTCTGTTTTTTATAAAAAGAGCTTTGTGGGTAGTCCTAAGGACCTCGGTAAGTGGAATCAGATGATTCATCAGTTTATTACACATTACATCCATAGATATGGCATTCATGAAGTGAGGCAGTGGTATTTCGAGGTGTGGAACGAACCGGAAATCCATATTTTTTGGCCAGATACTTATGAAGCTTACTGTGAGCTGTTCATTTCAACATTTCAAACCATCAAATCCATAGATTCTGAGCTACGTGTGGGGGGGCCAGGTGTTTTATCTCTTACGTTAATGCAGTCAGATTGGCTGACAAGGTTTATGAATGATGTGTGCAGACGAGGCGTAAAGCCTGATTTTATATCCTTTCACAGTTATCCGTATGATGAATCGTTAAGATCAACTCAAGTGATTCAGGTGGATTATGAAGAGAATCCGGATGTGTGGTTTCAGAAAATAGAGCTTTCAGCGGATACAGAATATTTATCGCGAGTCATTATTAAATTGAAGAAAACCGTATCGGAAGCTATGGGAAGTGATGTTCCTGAACTGCATATGACAGAATGGAATGCCACAGGCTCTCACCGTGATTTAGTGAATGATACATGCTTTAAGGCAGCCTATATCGTGAAAAATGTACTGGAAAATATGGATGGTCTCCATAGTTTTGGTTATTGGACGGCTACGGATTTGCTAGAGGAGTTCAAAATGTCGTCAGAAACGTTTCATGGAGGTTTGGGGCTGATGACATATAACGGGATACCAAAGCCATCCTTCTACGCGTTTAAACTACTTGCAAAATTAGGCCGCCAATTCATTCATCAAGGGAAAGGATATTACATTACTAGTAGTGATATGGGGCTGCAGGTGTTGATGTATGCTTACGCGCATATCGATTCATTGTACCAAAAAGGTGATGCCTCGCTCATTAATCGCACGAATAGATACGATGTGTTCGAAGAAGGTGGAGACATAGAGTTGACGTTGGAGCTTGCAGATATTCAGCCAGGCTCGTATACGATCAAAAGACATACAATTAACAGGCAAAATGGAAGCGTTTTCGATCTGTGGGTACGAATGGGGGCGCCTCATCCTATAGATGCTGACACCCTTAATTATTTGAAGCAAGCCAGCTGCCCGCAACTGACCTTTGAACAAGTCGAAATAACGAGCACCTATTCGTTAATTAGTAAGTTGTCTCCGCATGAGGTGCAGTTGGTGGAATTGATGCGCTTATGATGGGTTATTTACAACTGGACAGAATCCTGGGTTCGTTAGACAAAGTTCCTCGGAGTATTGCGGTTGAAGCTTGGATAGCTCTGTGAAATAGTAGCTGATCATATGATTACCACTTGCCGATCCATTCTGAAATGACAGTGATAAAAAAGTGTGGACATGACTGTAATAGTACTTCGTTTCCCGTTTAGGTAGCCTGTATACATGTGGAGGCGCGTAGGTAACAACATCAAAGAGATTGGCATAACGGTAACTCTTGCGGACATATTGTTTAAAAGCATTAACGAAGTTCGGATCGCCTACACGTGGTGAACCATAGGTGTACAGAATAGGTGAGATGTGCGAGGTGTTGGCCGCAAGATCAATAGCACATAAAGTGGCGAGTGCTCCGCCAAGACTGTGACCAGTAATGTATAAGGTCTTATCGGGAGATAAATTAGCGAGTGTAGAGATAATCCCATCGCGCGCTGATGAGTAGATATTCGTGAAACCGCGGTGGGTAAGGGTATCTTCTTTAATGTAATTGAATCTCTCTTGTGAGGCCATAACGTTTGACATCCAATCGGTTGTGGAGCTGGTTCCTCGGAAGGCAACGATAATCTCTTGTGGAGATTCCAAAATAAATCCAAAGCGTTCCCACACCTCGCTGATGGATCTTGCTTCAATCGTATCCACGATCTGATAATCTAATGGAACGACGAACGAACCCTCTTTATTTGAGAACTGCGCATAGGTCTGTCCGCAGATAGCAGCTAGAAAGATAGCCCTTTGCTCTTGATCATTTTTGGTACCCATGTGCATCCCGCCCTTCTTCCTAAACTATATTAGGGGGACGAGGGAGAGATTCCTATATCATGCGAGACCCTGTACTAATGTGAAAGGGCTAAATTCTACACCGCTTGAATACTTACTTCAGATGATCTGTTATTAGGAGGTTTATCGATATGAATCTAACTTTAGTGTACGTAAATGATTAAATTACTTCGAAAGTCAAAAGTTCAGCGACGCTTAATGATTTCATTTCTGCTGCTGGCTATTATCCCACTGTGCACCTTCGGCTTTCTAGCTTACCATAAATCGAATGAAGCAATCACCTCTAAGACAACTACCTTTGTAAATGATATATTACGCCTCTTAGGAAGCAAGATCGGAACAGAAGTGGCCAAATATGAGACTTTCGCCGATCAAATCATGTTGAATGGAGATATTCAGCAAGCACTGCTCCGCTACAATAGATTGAGTGATCTTGATATTAGTAACATACATAAGAAGTTTGAAGACACTGTGTTAAGCGATAAATTTTGGCTGTTTGCTACAATCAAAACACTACAGATTCTAACTAATAATGGACAAGTTCTGTACGATTATGGATACGAAGAATTTACTACAGAGGATAAACAGCGAATATTTGCTCAGGCCAAACAGAATAAAAGTGCAGATATCTGGACCACAGCCCATACGACAGCTGGTGATAATATCCTTTCATTGTCTAGGAGGATTCCACTTTCATATGGATCGGGTGAAACTGTAGGGTTCGTCATTATGGGGATTGATGAGGAATTATTCTCACAGATTTTGTTTGGAAGCATTAATATGGGACAGGGTAGTGAACAAATCATTATGAATGATGCAGGAGAAATATTGACGAGCAACAACCACTTGTTTCAGTCGGATCAAGATTTGGAAGCTAATCGTACTTTAAATCATTTGATTAATTCCCGTATGGAGACGGGGACAGTAACGCTGCGGGCAGAACCCTACTTTTTCTTAAATACACATAATGAGGTACTTCATTGGAATGTAATTAGTTTAATTCCGCAAGCCTACTTGAATATGGGATCTGTAGAGATTAGAAATGAAATGTTCTTCATTGCCGTCATATGTGTAGTTGTTTCATCCTTATTTGCAACCTTCATCTCTGTTAGTATCTCCACCCCCCTTAAGAAGTTAGTGAGTGGAATGAACCAGGTCATGCGAGGTAATTTAAAGGTAGAAATAAACGACAATCATCCAGATGAAATCGGATACCTTTCAGGGAAATTTGAAGCCATGATCGAGGAAATCAAACTATTGATTGACCGTGTGGAGCAAGAACAGGCACAGAAGAGGGGTATTGAGCTACAAATGTTGCAGGCACAAATTAATCCGCATTTTCTATTTAATACATTGAGTTCGTTAAAATGGACGGCGATGCTAAGTCAGGCGGATAGTGTAAGCAATGGTTTAGGTGCACTGGCTGAATTACTTCGAAGTACAATTGTTCAGAAGAATGAACGGATAACGCTTGGGGAAGAGCTTCGGAACATCAAGAACTATGTAGTTATTCAACAAATTAGATACGGGATGTCATTACAGGTTGATGTGCAAATTCCTGAACAGTTATTAGATACTCAAGTGTTGAAATTTTTGCTTCAGCCCATTGTAGAGAATTCGATTATTCATGGACTAAGCGGCGAGAATATGGAACCTAGAATTACAATGACTGCTGAATTGAACGGAGAGGTGTTAAAGATTAAGTTAAGCGACAATGGGAAAGGGATGAGTGCTGAGAAGTTACAGGAGATATTGCAACTTAAAGATAATCATTCAGAGAATCGATTAGCAAATATCGGTATTGGAAATGTACGGGAGAGAATCAAATTACATTATGGAGACCCCTATGGATTAGAGATTTGGAGTAAGCCTGATCAAGGCACGGATGTTATCATCACGATACCTTATATTTCTACACTTCAGGAGGACTCAGCTGATGCGGATACTAATTGTGGATGATGAGAAAATAGTGAGGATTGCACTTAGTACACTAATTAAATGGGATGAATATGGTTTTAAATTAATGGGTGCTGTTGCAGATGGATACAAAGCTCTTGAGGTCATAGAGACAGAATCGATCGATATCGTGATTATGGATCTAGTGATGCCTAACATGGATGGACTTGAATTAATCCGAACGCTCAACGAACGCAAATTCACTGGGAAGTTTGTGGTGCTTAGTAATTATGATGATTATGCTTACGTGCGGGAAGCCATGAAACTTGGAGCAGAAGATTATATGTTGAAGCTGACGCTTAAGCCAGATGAGCTGATTGTCTTGCTGACGAAGATCTCGAAGCAATTATTAACGGAACGAGAGCTTAAAGAACAGGACATTCATATGAAAATTAAGCTTAATGAAACGCAGCTTCAGCAACGGAACAGCATATGGAGAGAGCTTCTTTTAGATCAGGAGCAGGACATGGTTTATTTGTTACAAGAAACACAGAAGTACGGGATACCCTTCGATAGACTTGCTGGTAATCTTATTATGATAAGAATCGATGATTATGTGGAGGCGCTAAGTAACGGCAAAATTAATAACAAGAGGCTACTTAGCTTTTCTATAGCGAATATTGTGAAAGAAACCGTGTCTGATCACTTTGCATTTGATTTCATAGAGATGGAGAGTAATCAGTATATTGTTATAGTTTATGAACAGAACGGTTATTCTGACGAACCCAGTTGGTTACTGTTGATGAATAACTTAGTGCAGATGCTTAAGCTGTATTTGAATTTAAGTGTCAGCATTACATTAAGTGATGCATTCGTAGGTTTGAAGCAGTTGAGAGAACAATACACTTTGTGTCTGCGAGCATCTACAAACAACTTTTATACGGGGCCTGCATCTGTCTTGGTTGCTGGGCATTCAAAGTTAACCCAGTCACTACACTCCATTAATTATGCGGAATGGTTGGATCAAGTCAAAGCAGCAGTTGAAGTAGGGAACACAAAGCTAGTATTGGAGAATATAAGCATATTATTTAATGAGGCAAAACAAATCAAATGGAACCCTTTAGCCTTAAAATTTCACCTTTTGGGATTATTATCTGACCTAGACAACTTGATCTTAAAATGGAACACACAAGTACTATCATCCACTGAACAAAATAGAGTAGGGGCAACAACGCTCTTAGAGAGTTTTGAGAGTGATATTTCACAAGCTGAGTCTATGGAAGGGCTTAGTCTATCTATTGAACAAGCGATGCAGGAAGCCATTAATCTATTGTATCAAGTTAAAAGTAATATTTATCGCAAAGAAGTACTTCGAATCACGGAGATTTTGCAGGAGAATGTTGAGAATAAAATAACGCTTGACCGTCTCGCTCAAGAAGTAAATATGAATGTTAATTACTTATGTCGTGTATTTAAGCAAGATACGGGCAGAAGCATTGTTCAATATATGAATGAACTAAAAATCAATAAGGCAATTGAATTGTTAAAGCTTCCGGATACGAGGATTAAAGAGGTGGCTTCACAAGTGGGGATAGATGATCCGTTTTATTTTAATCGGGTATTTAAGAAGGTCGTGGGGCTTAGTCCTTCAGATTTCCGTAAGAAATTACTCGCAACTAAATAAGTCCAAGGAGGAGGCACCTGTTATGAAATCTATGGAATCTATTAAAAATAGTTTAATATTCGCAGGTGTGATCCTATTATTATGGGCTAGCACAGGATGTACTCCTTCAGATTCGAGCTTGAGCAAAATACAATCCTCCCAAGTGAAACATGAGTTTGCGAACAAAATTCTGAACTTAGCTGTATTTGAGGGAGGGCAAGGAAAGGATTATTGGCTCGCGGTGAAACAACGATTTGAATCAGACTATCCAGGGGTAACTGTTAATTTGACTGCAAGCCCCAAGATCATGGAAATACTTAAACCGCAAATCGCAGTTGGTAATCCACCCGATATCATTTATATCTCACAGAGTGAGACGACAGGTATGATTGAAGAAATGTTAAGAGATAAATTATTACTCGATTTGACGGATGTATTTGAAGGGAATGCTCTCGATAATCAAGAACCTCTTAAGAATAAAATGCTGGATGGTATTTTAGATTATGCTAATCCCTTAGGGGATGGAAAAATTTATGCTGCACCGTTCTATACCTCTCCAATGGGGCTAATCTATAACAAGACTCTTTTTGAGAAAAAAGGCTGGAAGCTCCCAGAGACATGGGATGAATTCTTGAAGTTAGGTGAGCTCGCTAAGAAGGATGGAAGATCACTATTTACCTACCAAGGTTTGTTTCCGGGTTATTTAGAGTCTATTTTCTGGCCGTCAGTGGCATCTGTAGGGGGGATGGAAGACGTCTGGAAGGCGGAAAATTATGAGAAGGATGCATTTAGGTCCGATTCCGTCAGACTAATAGCTGAGGTGTTGAGTGCTATAGCACAAAAAGGTTATGTCATGCCAGGAACCGTTAAGTTAAGCCATACACAAGCACAGGCTGCTTTTCTACAAGGTAAGGCATTGTTCATTCCTTGCGGAATATGGATAGAGAATGAAATGAAAGGCACTCCACGCGAAGAAGGATTCGAATTTGGTTTTCTCGCACCACCTGTGTTTAATAAGGGGGATCAGAGGTATGTCATGTCCTATTTGGATAGCCTGTTTATTCCCGCCAAGGCGAAGAATATTGAACTTGCCAAGGAGTTCCTGCGTTATCAATACAATGATGATATCGTTCAGTTAAATGCGGAGAAATCCAAAGGTATAGTCACGGTTAAAAATGGTCTGGAAATCGTAAAGCCATACACTTCTCCAATATTCTATGATTCCGTTCAAATATCTCAAAAAGATGTAGCACCGATTGTTTTTCAATGGAAACAAGCATCGCAGCTAGTCATCAAAGACGTAGAGGCAATATGGAACCCCATAACTGGCCTAATGAGCAATACGCTGACTGTTAAAAAGTGGCAAGATGAGGTTGAGAAAATAACCAAGAGTGTGCGGGAATTAAGTTCTTCTATAGAATAAACCTGTTTATTGAGTGTCCTAAATCGTACAGGTTTTGTTCAATTCTGTTAATGGTAGCTTTAGCATTTAGCAGTGTAAAATTGGATTAACTATATGGGATTGGATGTGACGTGAATGAGTGTAGTCATTTCAACATTAACTCTTGAAGGTGCATTATTAGAAGGAGAGAATCCTCTTCCAATGTTCAGAAACAGAGACCATCATACAAAAGTAGGGGATAATGGTACACTTACGCCAGAATTGAGACAGCAGCTGGGTGAACATACAGGTGGGAGATATTTACCTTATCGCATGCAGGATCGCTATACACGTGAAAGAAAACCGATGGTTATGAAGTCGATTGTATTGGAAAATGACATCTTAAAAGCAGTCTTTTTACCTGAGTATGGAGGTAGACTCTATTCGCTTAAAGATAAACGTACGAACAAAGATATATTGTATACAAATCCTGTCTTTCAACCGGCTAATTTAGCGATTCTAAACGCTTGGTTCTCTGGAGGGATTGAATGGAATGTGGGACAGGTAGGTCACACCTTTACGACCGCCTCTCCCGTGCATGCTGCCAAATTGATGGATGATAAGGGCAATGAATTTCTAAGAATTTATGAATATGAGCGTTGTAAAAACATTTTTTGGCATATTGATTTTCATCTTCCTCAAGGGGCTAAGGAGCTCTCTGTCTATGTAAGAATCATTAATGATAGCAAAGCGTCGATTCCTATGTATTATTGGACAAATATTGCAGCACCGGAAACCTTGCAATCAAGAGTATTCTCATCCACTAGTAAGGTTATCTATATTGATCACCAAGTGAAGGGGTTTGGATTGGGAGATTTGCCAGTGCTTCCTTCAGTTCCAAATGAAGACTCGTCATATCCAATGAGAATTCCTTTCTCTAACGAGTATTTTTTTCAGACAGAAGCAGATTATAAATCCCCGTGGGAAGCAATTGCCTATGAGGATGGTAGTTTATTCTACGAACGTTCGACTAGCCTCTTAAGATATCGTAAATTATTTTGCTGGGGCAACCATGCAGGTGGTAGAAGATGGTGTGATTTCTTAGCGAAGCCAGGCGAAGGTAATTATGTTGAGATACAAGCAGGGCTTGCTCCAACACAGATGCATGGACTAGACATGCCTGCAAATTCAATATGGGATTTCACTCAAATATTCGGTATTACTCAGGTGGATGCACATAAGGCAAATCAAAGCGATTGGTCTGAGGCTCGGGATTTTATTGAAACGCAAGTCAATGAACAATTGCAAGAAGATGAGGTGTATATTCTTCATGAGAAGTTGCAAGCTTATGCTAATTTAACACCATCAGAACTATTGCACTCAGGCTCAGGCTGGGGAGCACTCGAGGACATTCGTAGAAAAGATCATAATGAAAGGTCTATTCCGGATGGATTTCTATTCTTGGAATCCAGTATTGCAGCACCGCAACTTCCATGGTTAGCCCTGTTACAAGAGGGAGGTTTGCCAGTGGGAGATGTGCAAGATATTCCGGCCTCTTGGATGGTCCAAGAAGAATGGATGGAATTGCTTCGTACCAGTCTAGAGCATGCAGATAATCAAATATGGAATTCCTACTTGCATTACGGCATTATGCTCTATGAGTATGGAAAGGAAGATCAAGCAATAACTGCATGGCATCAATCGCTTGAATTGAAGCCGTCTGCTTGGGTTTATCGTAATCTGGCGATTACCTCTGAACAGAGAGGAGAGGCAGATCAGGCTCTGGTCTATTATGAACTGGCGTATTCTTTATACAATGGCTTTCCTGACAGAGCATTTGCAGATGAG
This sequence comes from Paenibacillus sp. FSL R5-0475, assembly GCF_038004585.1. Classification (NCBI taxonomy): domain Bacteria; kingdom Bacillati; phylum Bacillota; class Bacilli; order Caryophanales; family Paenibacillaceae; genus Paenibacillus; species Paenibacillus sp. FSL R5-0475. Next base: position 3,106,086 of record NZ_JBBORK010000001.1, on the reverse strand, counting down.
TATATTAGCATGTTGATTAGAAATAAACAATTTGCTAAGGCTTGGAGTGTGTACGAATCACTTCCTGAAGAGTTCAGGCAAAGTGATCGTCTCCAAATTATTATTGGAGCTGCTGCTCAGGAGTTGGGTCATAATGAATTCCTATTATACTTATTCCAGAAAGAATTTGCTGTGATTCGTGAAGGCGAAGTTACGATTGTGGAGCTGTGGTATAAATTTCAAGCTAAAAAGCTAGCGGAGAGCCGAAATACTGTATTATCTGAAGAATTAATGAAGGAAGCTATCACCCTATATCCACCACCTAATAACATTGATTTTAGAATAGTGGGAGCCTAACCAAGAGAGAGTTTCGATGATTTTAATCGAAGCTCTCTTTTTTTTAGGATGCTGAAGGTGATTAAAATTTAGATAAAATTGTGCATGCTTTGTTCAATATCGTCGATGTTAGACCTGAGTTGCTTCGTTATATACTTACTTGTGAAAGCACTTTCATATTTGAGGGGGATGCTACACACGTGAAAAAAAGACAAAAGAAGCTCACAGGTTTGTTGCTTGCTATGTCGATGGTTCTAACGTTATTGGCTGGTTGTGGATCAAGCAATACCACGAACAATGCTGCCCCGCCTGAAGCAACTAAGGAGAACACCCCTACAGCTACAACTGAGGCTACCACCGAAGTTAAAGCTTCTGGACTAGAAGGTAAGGTAGTATTCTGGTCGATGTGGAGCAGCACTGAACCACAAGCGAAGGTTATTGAGTCTGCAGTTGCTGAATTCAAGGCGGCTAATCCAGAAGTTGAAGTGGATCTGAAATTTACCGGTCGTGATATCTTAAAATTGATCAAGCCTGCTTTGGATGGAGGAGAGCAAATTGATATCTGGGAAGCCGATCCAGGTAGCCCAGCTGGTATTCAAGGGATGAAAGATTACGTTATGAAGCTTGATGATTTGCTTGCGGAGCCATCCATCGGAATGGAAGGCAAGTCAGTAAAGGATTCAATGATTCCAAGCTTGTTAAGCTGGATACAATCGCTATCCACAAAGTACGGTTTAGAAGAAGGTATTTATTCGATTCCGCAGCAACCGTATGCAGTACTCTTTTTCTATAACAAGGAAGTGTATGAGAAAGCTGGGATAACAAAAGCACCTGCCACTTGGGAAGAATTCCTTGCAGATGCTGAAAAAATCAAAGCAGCAGGTTCAGCACCGCTTACCTTCGATGACGCATATCGGGACTTATTTATTGGATCCTATCTGGCAAATGCGATGGGGGCAGATTGGGTAAGCCAGCTTGTGCAGGATAAGACCGGTGAGATGTGGAATGATCCAATCATTCTTCAATTCGCTAAAGATATGGCTAATTTAAACGCTAAAGGTTTTTTCTCTAATAAAATTGCCGGAAGTAAATATCCTGCGGCTCAGCAAGATCTCGTGCTTGGTGGTTCTGCCGCTTATCTAAATGGAACATGGCTTCCGAATGAAGTGCTTGCCACCTCAGGACCAGATTTCAAATGGGGCACGTTTCAATTCCCAGATGTTCCAAATGGAAACGGTAAAGGTGGAAAGCAAGGGTTGATCTTTGGATCTCAAGGGATGTTCATTAATAAATCGAGCAAGAATGCAGAGGCTGCTTTTGAGCTTATCAAACATATCGTTAGTAAGCAGATACAAGAAAAAATGGCGAAGGATGCACTTGCGATCCCAGCAACTATTGATTCTGAATGGCCTGCGATGCTTGCTGAAGCAGAAGCTGCTTTTCTAAATGCAAAAGAAAATATGCCTTGGGGTGGAGGTATTGGTGATGGAGGAGACTTTACGCTTGCTACCATTGTGCCTACCTTCATGGAACTTATCACTGGCAAACTGAAGCCAGAAGAATTCGGGCCGAAGCTAAGTGCGGAAGCTAAGAAATTCTACGCCGGTAAATAAAACATAACAGTTCCAAAATTCCCCTCCGTCACTTCGTTCCCTTTTCTCGAGTCTTTTTGTTCAATCTAGATTTAATGTAAATCTATATGTGGCGGTCAATAGCGGCAGCTGCATATAGATTTTTTAGAGTATAAGGAAGAATAAGTTGCACATTATGATGCGGGGGATACAAAGATGAGAATTAGTAAACCGATTATGATGCTATTCCTTCTGCCTGCTATCCTGGTTTATATGTCGATCTTTTTTTATCCAACCTTGCGGGCAGTGTTTATGAGCTTTTACGAGATATTTAATATAAACAGTAGTATCAGTGAATGGAAATTTATTGGTTTAGACAATTACTGGGGGTTATTTCATAATTCCTATTTTTTAAATTCTTCATTAAATGTGCTTAAGATTTGGATTATTGGTGGACTCATTGTTTTCGTTATGGCTTTTTTCTTCTCAGTGCTTATTTCCTCCGGCGTTCGTTTCAAAGGCTTCTGGAGAGCCTTGATTTACCTGCCTAATACTGTATCTGTTGTTGTCATGTCAGTAATATGGCTTCAGTATGTGTATAATCCAACCTTTGGATTGTTGACACATGTATTTCGCCTTCTTGGACTTGAACAATTAGCTAATATTCAATGGACGGATGACCAGCATTTATTTTTATCCATGCTGATCGCTTTTTGTTTTGGATCAATTGGTTATTTCTTATTAATTCTTGGTGCGGCCATGGATCGGATTCCTAATGATTACTACGAAGCAGCATTATTGGAAGGAGCAAACACAGTATATCAGTTCTTCCATATTACTCTTCCGTTACTCCGTGATGTGTTTAAGACCACGCTGGTGTTATGGACGGTTACAGCCATTAACTTCTTTGTATGGTCTTCCATTTTCGGGAGAAATGATCCACATACGATGACTCCTGGCTATTATATGTACTTGAAGGTATTTGGTGGGGAGAGAATTTCTGATACGCAAGCTTTCAATGTTGGAGCAGGGGCTGCGATTGGTGTATTGATTACTGTTGCAATTATTGGCTTTTCCTTCTTGATTGGTCTGTTGTTTAGGAAGGATCGTTTAGAATACTAGGAAGGAGGAGACAATATGCGTCTTCACTCAATCACTCGAATCATTCGATATGTTCCACTAGTAGTCTGGCTTATCTTTACAATTATTATTTTTGGATACGCATTCCTTGCTTCACTCAGCACGACAAGAGAGATATTTACGAACAAACTACTGGCGAGCGGATTTCATTTCTCTAACTATACCCGATTATTCGAAGAAACGAAGATCGGCTTGTACTTTTTGAACAGTCTAGTTTATACGGTAACCTCTTGCGTAGGTATTATTGTTGTTGCAGCTCCGGCTGCTTATATATTGGGACGAATTCAGTTTAGGGGAAAAAGGTTAGTTGATTTAATGTTTATCTCGGCATTATCAGTTCCGGGGCTACTGATCTCGATCCCGTTGTTTTCGTTATTTTATTCATTGAATTTAACAGGCTCAACATTTACGTTAATCTTTGTATACATTTTTACGAATGTCCCTTTTGCTGTATTTTTGCTTACAGGGTTCTTTGCATCCATTCCGAAAGAATTGGAGGAATCAGCAGCGATCGATGGATGTGGGCCGATTAAAGCTTTTATCAAAATCATCTTACCTATGGCACAGGCTGGTATTTTGACGTTAACGATTTTTAATGTGATGGGGATCTGGAATGAATATTTTTATGCTCTGATCTTTGCTAATAATCCGGATCGACATCCAATAGCATTAGCACTTCAATCCATTGTAGTAGGATATACGAATACTGGTAATTACTCGGGTATTTTTGCTGCGTCACTTCTGGTGTTTCTGCCCACGTTTATACTTTATCTTCTTGTGTCCAGAAAGATCGTTGCTGGAATTACAATCGGTTCTGTAAAAGGTTGAGGTAATAACCACCTAATAATATAGGTGGTTATTTGCGCACCCATAAGGATTCCTTAGGAAACTTAACTTGCGACAAGGAAACCCATACAGTACACTTTCTTTAACTAGTACAAACCTAAGATAGCTTGGGAAAGAACTTTGAAAAAGGAAGTGTTAAATAGTGGATTTAGAGATGGTCATGCAGGAGCTGGAAGCGCTTGGCAAGGAACGAACCAAGAAAATATATATGTCTAATGGAGCAAAGGAACCGCTATTTGGCGTGGCTACCGGAGCAATGAAGCCAATCTTCAAGAAAACCAAAATAAATCAGCCATTGGCTGAGGAACTTTACGCGACTGGGAACTATGATGCCATGTATTTTGCCGGCATCATTGCTGATCCCAATGCAATGACGGAAGCGGATTATGACCGATGGATGGATGCGGCTTATTTTTATATGCTGTCCGACTTTGTAGTGGCAGTAACCTTGGCAGAAGCAGATATTGCACAACAAGTTGCCGATAAATGGATCGCGAGTGGTGAAGAGCTGAGAATGTCAGCGGGCTGGAGCTGTTACTGCTGGCTGCTTGGCAGTCGGCCGGATGTTGAGTTTTCCGAAAGCAAGCTTGCTGGTATGCTTGAGATGGTGGGAAATACGATTCATGATTCTCCAGAACGTACCCAATACGCAATGAATAATTTCATGTACACAGTGGCCGTATCTTATTCGCCACTTCATGATAAGGCCAGTGAAACTGCAAGAACTGTAGGGCCAATTGAAGTTGATAAGAATAAGGCAAAGAGTAAATTGATTCACGCGTACGCAAATATTCAAAAAGCAGTCGACAAAGCTCGGCTTGGTTTTAAACGCAAGCATGTAAGATGTTGATCTAGCAGAAGCTTCTAGAGAAGAAAAAGGAAAAAGGATTCCCTGAAACTTCACTCTGCGTTACTATATAGAAATGACTCCAAGTGGGAGAGAGAAGGGGGAAAAGCATACATGGGCAACTTATTGGAAATTTTGCACAAGGAAGTCGTACCGGCAGAAGGCTGCACAGAGCCGATCGCAGTTGCGTATGCCGTCTCCTTGGCGGCAGAGCTTCTCGAGGAAGAAATAACGGGGATTCAGCTGCATCTCAGTGGTAATATTATTAAAAATGCAATGGGAGTGGGCATCCCTGGGACGGGCCAGACAGGTCTGCCTATCGCCGCAGCCCTTGGTGCGGTGGTCGGACGTTCGCACAAGGAGCTGGAAATCCTATCAGGCCTGACTCAGGATGAGCTAAAGCTGGCAAATGACCTGCTTGATCGAAAGCTGCTAAAAGTGGAGATAATGGACACTCCTGAGAAATTATATATTGAAGCACAGGTGAAGACAGAGAATCACACAGCGACTGCCATCCTTGCTAAAGAACACACTAATATAGAATATCTGGCTCTGGACGGGAAAAAAGTGACACCTAAGAAGTCTAAAGCAGATTGTGGCAAGCCTGGACTTTCTGATACTGAAGCCTATGAAGGCTCTGTAGATCGGATATTCGAGTTTATAACTACGGCTCCATTTTCAGACCTTAGCTTCCTCTTGGAAGGCGCTCGGATGAACAAAGCGATTTCCGAAGAGGGACTCCGAGGCGATTATGGGTTGCAAGTAGGGAAGAAGATGAATCAGCAATCTGCTGTGAATTTGTTCGGCAATGATGTAGCGAACAAAATAATAGCGGCTACTGCTGCGGCTTCAGATGCTCGCATGGATGGCAGCGCAATGCCTGTGATGACAACAGCGGGCAGCGGTAATCAAGGCATCGCCTGTACGCTTCCTGTTATATCTTTGGCGGAATTACTTGGCAAGGATGAAGAGACGCTAGCTCGGGCGCTTGCACTAAGTAATCTGGTCACTGTGCATATCAAGCATTATATTGGGCGGTTGTCGCCTTTATGTGGTTCAGGAATTGCAGGTGGAGTTGGAGCGAATAGCGGGATCATTTATCTCATGGACGGCACTCTTGAGCAGATCAAGCATGGGATACAGAATACGATAGCCTCTTTATCAGGTATGATTTGCGACGGTGCAAATTCAACCTGTGCGCTGAAGATATCCACCTCCACCAATACGGCGATTCAGGCAGCCACACTGGCGATGAACAATATTGCTCCTACAACCAAGGATGGAGTTATTTTCGAAGAGGTGGAAGACACTATCCGCAACATGGAGCGGCTGGTTCAAGAAGGTCTGGCGGATACTGACAAGACCATCTTAAATATCATGCTCTCCAAAGGCGGAGCGAATTAGCTTCCTTTAAGGTAATAACAGGTTAGAACATCATAATTTAAGACCGTCTGGTTCCCTACATGAATGGCAGGAGACTGGGCGGTCTTTTTATCTATTCTGTAAGGGTATTTGTTATTGCGAAGATTTGCATTAAATTTTAACATAACTTATTCTGAGATTATAAAGGCATAGACTGATGGTATAAAAAGGAGATATTATGACGGAGAAGATAGATATAGGATGGAACTTTGAGAACAGTTATGCTCATCTGCCGGAATCCATGTTTACAAGGATCAAACCAACTCCTGTGCGTAAGCCGGAGTTAGTTATTTTAAATGAAACATTGGCTACTGCCTTAGGGCTGAATAGCACAGCACTACATAGTAAGGAGGGTGTTCAGAATCTTGCAGGCAATGAAGTCCCTGAAGGTACTGTAACGCTTGCTCAAGCGTATGCTGGACATCAATTCGGACATTTTACCATGTTAGGCGACGGCCGAGCTGCGCTGATTGGTGAGCAGATCATACCCCAAGGTGAACGCGTAGACATTCAGCTTAAGGGCGCGGGAAGAACACCATATTCTCGTGGTGGCGATGGCCGAGCCGGACTTGGACCGATGCTTCGTGAATATATCATCAGCGAAGCCATGCATGGTTTGGGTATTCCTACCACTCGCAGCTTGGCAGTGGTAACTTCTGGAGAAACGATCATTCGAGAAACAGAGCAGCCTGGTGCTATTCTGACCCGAGTTGCTGCAAGTCATCTACGGGTGGGCACCTTTCAATATGTTGCAGCGTGGGGTACTGTTGAGGATGTCCGTACTCTGGCAGATTACACATTACAAAGACATTATCCGGAAGCTGTTTCTCAAGAGAATCGTTATCTTTTCCTGCTTCGAGAAGTGATTGGACGTCAGGCTGAATTAATTGCCAAGTGGCAGCTGGTAGGATTTATTCACGGAGTAATGAACACCGACAACATGGCGCTTAGCGGAGAAACGATTGATTATGGTCCTTGCGCCTTCATGGATGTGTATCACCCAGAAACGGTATTCAGTTCCATTGACCAGCAGGGTCGTTATGCCTATGGCAATCAACCGGGTATTGCCTCTTGGAATCTCGCGAGATTCGCGGAGACTCTCCTGCCATTGCTGGCTGATGATCAAGAACAGGCGATTCAGCTCGCTGAAGAGGAAATTGCAGATTTTAAAGAGCGGTCTTACCATCACTGGCTCTCAGGTATGAGGGCGAAGCTCGGAATCTTCAACGAAGAGGTAGAGGATGTAGCGCTAATTGAGGATCTGCTAGATTTGATGCAGAAATATCGGGCAGACTATACCAATACCTTCCGTGCCCTAACTTTAGAGAAGCTGGAAGAAACCGCTCTGTTTGGTGCAGCGGAATTTACGAAGTGGCAAGAGTTATGGCAGGCTAGACTTAGCAGACAGCAGCAATCGAAAGAGGTTTCGCTGCAGCTAATGCGCAATAGTAATCCTGCGATCATTCCGCGGAACCACAGGGTAGAAGAAGCGCTCCAAGCGGCAGTACAACAGGAAGATTACAGTGTGATGGAGCGATTGCTTAAAGCTCTTTCCAATCCTTACGCGTATTCCCCTGAACAGGATGAATACTCGGCACTACCTGAGGAATCAGCACGTCCATATCGAACCTTCTGCGGCACTTGATTTGCTGATAATGATCTAAATAATGAGGTGAAGTAAGAATGTTTCATGCATATGATGTTCTGGCTAACCAGTTGCTAGCTAATGCGAATGATCCAAGTTGGTATGTGCCCTTTGAGGTAGCCGTAAAAGACTTAAGAGAAGAAGAAGCATTTTGGAAAGTAACGGAAGAAAGCAATAGTATTGCTGAGATAGTGCAGCATCTGCTCTACTGGAATGAAACTTGGCAAACAAGGTATAAAGAAAAGAGTGTCCATGCGGTTCCTTCAGTGGATAACAATAATACCTTTGTCGTTGCAGAAGGAGTAACGTTCCAAGAGCTTCAACAACAACTCTTAGAAGTTCTTTTATGTTGGCAGGAACTGATTACAAAGGAACAATTGGATGCCGATGTTCAAGAATTCCAAGGCAGTCAGTGGTGGGAAGTAATAGGCAATGTGACAACACATAACGCGTATCACGTAGGGCAAATCGTTTTTATTCGAAAGATCCAAAAGAGTTGGAATCGCACTATGAAGTGAATTGAAGGACGTTAACGGATGTACATTCATCTGGCTAACGTCTTTTTTTCGAATATCAATGAAGATAAGTTGCGCAAAATACTTACATATACTTATAATTACTTATTTAATACTTGCAAATACTTACTTAATAACTTATGATGACTTTAGGAGGTGCATACATGATGTTTCAAGAGGAGAGATTGTTAAAAATACTCGAATATTTGAAACAACACCAATCGATGAGTGTTCAAGAGATCTGTACGCAATTTGATGTATCCAGAGATACCGCACGTAGGGATATTGTTAGATTAGTACAAGAAGGTGTTGTGATCCGAACGCATGGAGGGGTATCGTTACCTGAGTTACAAAAAGAATTGTTATCTTATCAGGATCGATTGATCGATGAATCTGAGAGTAAGCAGAGGATAGGGAAGGCTGCGGCGCAGCTTATCCAAGATCATGAGACTGTGATTTTAGATGTATCAACCACCGTGCAGTTTGTAGCAGAACAGATCAGCGCGAAGGATATTACGGTTGTCACGCACTCGATTGATAACGTAGGGATCTTGTCACAGCGGGAGGATCTGCAAATTTATGTTCTTGGTGGTTACTTGAATGTGAAAAACCGCTTGTTATATGGCCCTTCTATTATCGATAAACTTAGTGAAATCCGTGCTGATAAAGCCTTTATTGGAGCATCCGCGATCCGTGCTGATGGACTCTATTATCCATATGAAGAAGATGTGCGGGTGAAGAGAGAAATGGCCCGAAGATCAGATCAAGTCATCTTAGTGGCTGATCACACCAAATTTATTGGCAAATCATTTTTCCGTCTAGACTTTGAGTTCGTTGACATTCTAATTACCGATCGGGAACTCCCCAGTGAGATCAGAGAAATTCTAGATCAGAAGAACATCACAGTGATTGAATGTCCAGAAGAAACTGAAGAGGCTCGAGAGCAAGACTGATAACAAAACAGAGGAGGATATTTATGTCTTATATTCTGCAAAATGTACAAGTGGCGCTTCAGAATCGTATTGTCCCAGCGGCTAATGTGTGGATTTCTGAAGGGAAAATTATAAAGATAGATACAGAGGATCTTTCGATTCCAGAGGGACAACATGAACGGATTGACGGTGGTGGCCATTTATTAGTACCCGGGATGATAGATGTTCATATTCATGGCGCCAATGGCTTCGATATGATGGACGGTACGGAAAAGAGTATTCAAGAGGTCTCAAGTGCTTGTGCTTCATCTGGCTGTACCTCATTTTTGGCTACCTCTGTGAGTTCTACGCTAGAAGATCTTTTAGAAATGATTCGTAGTGTCAAGCGTGTGATCGGACATGAAGTGGGCGCAAAGATCGCAGGTATTCATTTAGAAGGACCTTACTTGAACCCGAAGCGAAAAGGAATGCAGAACGAAAAGTATCTACGCCATCCCAACTTAGAGGAAATGAACCTGATTTTTGAAGAAGCGGGTTCACTCATTAAGATGGTTACAATCGCTCCGGAGTTGCCGGGAGGGATGGAGCTCATTTCCTTTTTGAAAGAAAAGGGTGTAGTTATAGCCATCGCTCATTCGGATGCCACATATGAAGAAGCTAAACAAGCCTTTGCGTCGGGGGCAAGTCATGTTACGCATTGTTTTAATGGCATGCGGCCTATCCATCATCGAGATCCAGGGGTAATTGTGGCTGCTTTTGAAGAGAAGCATGTAAGTCTTCAAGCGATTGTGGACAACGTCCATCTGCACCCTGCAATTATTCGATTAATGCATACCTTGAAAGGACCAGAAGGAATGGTCTTGATTACAGATGCACTGCAAGCTATGGGATTAGGTGATGGGGATTATATGTTTGGAGGCCATCATGTTACGGTATCCGAGGGGGTAGCAAGACTGAAGGATGGAACGCTAGCTTCAAGCACAGTGACTATGAATGAAGCTTTACGTTATACTGTCGAAACTGGAATTCCATTGGTAGACGCCGTAAAGATGGCTTCAACTACGCCGGCCAATATTCTTGGACTTCAACAAAAGGGGACAATAACATCCGGCTTTGATGCTGATCTGGTCCTCTTGGATGATGAATTTAAAGTGTGCTGGACAATGGTGAATGGTCAAATTTTATAAATCATGATGAATACAGGTTACTTCTGCTCAATGCAGTTGTAACCTGTATTCATGTGCGGTTATGCCAAACACGCTTTTAAAATGCCGGTTCAAATGAGTTAAATCCACAAATCCACAATCTACTACAGCGGCATAGATATCCTTAGTTTTCTCAATGGACTGCTTGGCATGCTCTACCTTGCAATTCAAGAAGAATTGATAAGGTGATATTCCTGTATGTGTCTTAAACTCTCGGATAAATTGATATTTGGAAAGTCCAAACTCTTTACAGAGATCATCTAGTTTTAGTACATGTTCTAAACTGCAGTACATCATTTCCTTTGCTTTTTTGACAAATTTATTATTTATCCTGTGCTCTGTAACTAGTTCAGTATTAGATACTACATGAACCAGGTTTAACAACAGCTCACTGCACAAGGACTCCTCTTTGCCATTCTGGATGGCATGACTTAGCGCTAATATGCACTGTGCCAATTTGTCATCGTATAGAATGGGAGAGGCGAAGCGAAGTTCTTTTTTTCCAAGGATCTCTTGTATCAAGGTTGGTTTGATATATAGCATGACATAATCAATACCTGCTTTATCATATGAATTGCCATCATGCGTTTGCTCTCGATTAAATAGCATTACGCCATTTTTATGAGAGGATTGCAAGCTACCATCAAGGTTATATTGCTGAATGCCACGTAAGGTGACACCGATTGCGTATTCCTCATGGCAATGTTTTTTATAAGTGAAATCACTCATGCTAGCTGACAATGTTAGGATATCTGCTGACTTTTTATAGTTGAATTTCTCCACGCTCTTAACCTCCACGACTTATAGGATTCCCGATATCATAATGGCAGAGTATACTAAAAATAGTGCCATCAGAGTATTTAGAACTTTTTGGTGATTTTGCAGAAATGCTCTGAAGATTGCCCCAAATACAACCCATGTCGTAAAAGCAAAAAATCCGATCACAGTTATAATTATAACAAACATAAATAAGGTGAGAGAAGAAGTATAGAATGGCATTACATAGCTGGGAATGACTGTTAAAGTAAATAAGAGCACTTTAGGATTCACAAGCTGCATAAGTAAACCCGACCGAAAATTGGCATTTGGATTAGGCTTGTCTTCCATTGCACCCATTTTAAAGATTTTATAAGCAAGATAGAGCATATATATACTTCCGACGACTTGCATAATGATCAGGATATTTGGGATGACCTCCACCAGAACACGATTCATCAAGGTAGAAAGGATAAGCAATAGACCAAAAGCCATCGTAGCCCCGTATACATACCGCATGGTTTTCTTAGCCCCTGAATGTTGCACGGAAGAAAGAATAACAATATTGGCAGGACCGGGTGAACATGTAACTACAATGCAATAGAGAAGAAAGGAAATTATATTCATGATGACCTCCAGTAAAAGTTGTCTTATGAATATAAACCTCATAACTTGATTGTTTATAGTACATTATTGCAGAGGAGATCAACATAATGAATGAGACAAAACATTTAACTATTAGTACACTCACTGAGGGCGATTATGTATCTACATGCCGGGTATTTGAAGAATCAATATCGGATGCCTTTAACAAAGAAGGATTAGGTCACTTACTAGAGGATATACAAAGTGAAACCGATCATAAAAAGCAAAAGGCGCTATCTTCACTGGAACAGGCAAACTCGGATATTTATTTCTTTATCGCTAAAATCAATGGGAAGGTTGTGGGTACGATTTCCTATGGTCCCTGTGGTGAGACTATTCAAATCTGTGCAGAACATCAGTTGGATCATTTGGGGGAATTGGGGAGTTTATACGTGTTGCCAAGCTATCAGGGGCAAGGGATTGGTTCGGCATTAATTAAGAAAATGATGATATTTCTAAACGAACAAGGGATCGAGCAATTTTGTTTGGACAGTGGCTATAAACGTGCACAAATCAAGTGGAAGCGTAAATTTGGGGAGCCTTATAAGGTAGTAAAAGATTATTGGGGACCCGATTCCGATCATATGGTTTGGTTGTGTAATGTAAGAAGTGATTAAATGGAAATTGTACACCATATGAAACGATAGCGTCGTAATATTATATATATAATGTCGCATTTTCCTACTAATAAAGGGTTTTGTTCTGTGATATTTTATTAGTAGATGTCAGGATAACATATATACGGGAGGCACAAGCAAATGACGATTAGAATTGGTAAGATTAGCTATTGGCATGTACATGCTTGGGACTATACGAAGCAAGCTCAAGAACATGAGGATACTGTATTGGCTGCAGTTTGGGATGAAGATGCAGAGCGTGGGAAAAAAGCTGCCGAAAGCTTAAATGTTCCTTTTTTCGAATCACTGGATGACCTGCTTGCGCAAGAGGATATAGATGCCGTCATAGTGGATGCGCCGACCAATGTGCACAGAGATGTAATTGTTGCTGCGGCTAAAGCGGGCAAACATATTTTTACGGAAAAAGTAATTGCCCCCACACATAAAGAAGTTGAAGAGATCATAAGCGCAGTGGAAGAGAACGAGGTGAAGCTGACCGTATCCTTGCCACGTCTAAATGATGGATACGCATTAACGATTCAAGAAGTTCTAAGTCAAGAACTGCTCGGAGAGATTACTTACGTTAGAGTTCGCTTATCTCATAATGGGGCTACAGAAAACTGGCTTCCCGATCATTTCTATAGCTTGGAACAATGTGGTGGCGGAGCTTTGATTGATCTAGGCTGTCATCCTATGTATTTGACGAAGCTTTTCTTAGGTCAAGATGTGACCGGTGTAAGTGCTAATTTTGGTTATGTAACGGGCAAGGAAGTAGAAGATAATGCAGTGGTAACATTATTTACGGATTCAGGAGCAATTGGTGTGGTCGAGGCTGGTTTCGTGAATAGTCATTCGCCGTTTACCATCGAGGTACATGGAACCGAGGGGACTCTTCTTTACGGAACACCAGAGGATAAGCTTCTTCTTAGAAGTAACAAATCCGCTGACAAAGAGGAAGGATGGAAAGAAGTAGCGCTACATGCTAATCGTGAAAGCGCATTCCATCAGTGGGTTAATCATATCCAAAAGGATACTTTCGCCACCGAGAATGTTCAAATTGCTGTGGAGCTTACGAGATTAATGGAGGCGGCGAATCGTTCTGCTAAAGAAGCTCGTATGATTCGGTTAGCAGATCTAGACGCTTAACCGGTCTCCACCTGTTAGGAGGATTTAACATTGAGTAACTTTCCCTATGAGATGATGTTTGAGAAGCATGATATGCTCGAAAGATTGGATATTTCAATCCAATGGGGACATTACGAGATAACAGTTCTTAGATTTCATTTGACCTCTTTTCCGCCGGGAAGAGTCATAGATTTCCATAATCATTCTGAATTCGAATTTCATTTTATTCCAAGAGGAAAGGGAGAAGTGACTCTTGGCGATTTAAAATACCCCTTGTCTGAGGGAATGTTTTATTTAACCGGACCGGGTGTCATGCACCGCCAAGAGGCGGATCCAGATGATTCTATGGAAGAACTGTGTCTACATGTGGACATCAAAGAGAAGATCAGAGAGGAGGTTGATCCTTGGGAGGTTGCGGAGGCTGAGACCTGTGTTCAGAAGCTAAAGCAGCTACCACTAGTTCCAGCGCAAGATTATCACAGCGCTATGAAATGTTTTCTTGAAGCCTATGAAGCTTGTGAAGGTAAACTAACGGGATATTACACTTCCATTAAACATCTCGTAATCAGCATTTTATTAAAGGCAGTAAGAGCGTATGATGCAGGTGGAATTCGAACAGAAGCACCTGTTAGAGATATGTCAACTTATCGGTACCAATACGCCATTCAATATATGGAAGCTAATTATTCAGGAGCTGTTACCTTGGAGAATGTTGCTGAAAAGCTGAATATTAGTTCAAGGCAGCTGCAGCGAGTGTTTAAACAAGTTAACGCCGATCAATCTTTCAGTAGGGCGCTTGAGGATATAAGGTTGAAAGCGGTCTGCCGTAAGCTTGAAGAAAGCAATTGTCCGATCGAACAAATCGCTCAAACGGAAGGGTTTACGAATGCTACATATTTGCATATTGTCTTCCGCAAGCGGTTAGGCATGACTCCAGCAACTTATCGAAATACAAAACAAACTAATTAGAAGTGAGGGTGAAAGATATGAGTAAAGTGTTTCGCGTAGGAATTATTGGATGTGGTGGAATTGCGAATGGCAAGCATCTTCCAAGTTTGAGCAAGCAAAGTAAAGTGGAGATCGTAGCTTTTTGTGACATTATTAAAGAACGTGCTGAAGAAGCAGCGGAGAAATACGGTACTAGCGAAGCTGCTGTATATACGGATTACACAGAACTATTAAAAGATCATTCGATTGATATTATTCATGTGCTAACGCCGAATGACGCTCATGCTGAGATCTCAATTGCAGCCCTTGAAGCAGGAAAACATGTTATGTGCGAAAAACCAATGGCCAAGACGGCAGCAGATGCCAAACGAATGGTGGAAGCAGCGAAACGTACAGGCAAGAAACTAACCATTGGATATGACAACCGCTACAGAGAAGACAGCTTATATTTGAAAAAAGCATGTGAGTCCGGGGAGCTTGGTCATATCTATTTTGCAAAAGCACATGCCATCAGACGGAGAGCGGTACCGACATGGGGAGTATTCCTCGATGAAGAGAAGCAAGGTGGAGGACCTCTGATCGATATCGGAACCCATGCGCTGGATCTAACGCTGTGGATGATGGATAACTATAAACCAAAAGTTGTGCTGGGCACCAAATATCATGAACTCTCACAAAAAGAAGAAGCCGCCAACGCCTGGGGACCTTGGGACCCTAAAAAGTTCACCGTGGAGGACTCAGCCTTTGGGATGGTCGTAATGGAGAATGGCGCCACAATTATGCTGGAAGCGAGCTGGGCACTCAATTCTCTGGATGTGCATGAAGCGAAATGCAGCTTGAGCGGAACTGAAGCAGGCGCAGATATGAAGGACGGACTTAGAATTAATGGAGAGAAATTCAGCAAGCTGTACACCAATAAAATTGAGCTTGGGGCAGGCGGCGTGGCTTACTATGAAGGTAAAGCAGAAAGTGCACCTGACATCGAATTAAGAAAGTGGATCGAAGCTATTGAACAGGATAAAGACCCGGTTGTAACACCTGAACAGGCATATGTTGTTTCGCAAATATTAGAAGCGATTTATGAATCTGCACAAACGGGTAAGGCTGTGTATTTGGATTAGATTTTTGACAAGCATAGCGATATAGAGTAATATCCACTTGTGATTTAATTACAGGGATCTGAGACAAGACTCTCTCTTTACTGGGAGAGTTTTTTTGTTTTTTTTTGCATGTTTGAATACTGGGTCATAGGGGTGAAGAGCATGAATACTGTAGAACGCAATCAAGTACTTATTGTGGAAGATGACGATAATATTAGACGGTTTATAGCTATCAATTTAACGAATAATGGGTTTGTGGTTAGTGAGGCTGCTTGTGGAGAAGCAGCATTGCAGAGCTTTGAGGCGAACCGGCCAGATGTTATTGTTCTGGACATCATGTTGCCGGATTTAAATGGGTTTGAGATCTGCCGGAAGCTAAGAGAGCAGGATCCTGGGGTCATCATCATTTTTTTAACAGCACGAGGACAAGATCTGGATAAAATCAATGGCCTTGAAATTGGTGCCGACGATTACATTGTGAAACCTTTTAATCCATTAGAACTGGTGGCACGGATCAAAGCGATATTGCGTCGTACAGAAACAGCTTTAAAACCGCAAAGAACTATCCTTCAAGCCGGACCGATTCGCCTCGATTTGAACTCGAACAAGATGTTTAAGCACGATGACATTATTGAATTAACCCCGAAGGAATTCCAGTTGATGAAGACCTTTTTAGAGCATCCGGATACAGCACTATCTAGGAATGAATTAATGAACCTGGTCTGGGGTGAGGATTTTATTGGTGATCCAAAGACAGTAGATGTTCACGTGCGTAAGCTAAGAGAGAAGATTGAAGAGGATGCCTCTAACCCGCATTGGATTGAGACTGTATGGGGGCTCGGATATCGCTTTAGAAAGGATGGTTGAAGAATGGGTATTCAGAAAAGATTAGTAGGAAGCTATCTTGTAGTGATCTGTCTTACTGTGCTCATTCTTGAGATTATTCTTAATTTATCTGTACGTTATTATTATTTTCATAATATAGAGCAAACCCTGATGAATCAAGCAGAACTGTCGGCTTCTTTTTATCAGCAATATTTTAGCGACGAGGATTTAGAGGAACAATCGGATAGGTTGTTAAAGGGCTTTGCCAGCCATTCCGATGCACAGGTACAGATTATTAATGCTGAAGGTCGGCTGTTGCAGGATTCTAATGGAATCCAAGGCGATTTTACGATGACAGATAACATGGATGTGCAAGCAGCCAAAAAAGGGCAGCCCGGCAGTTGGAAGGGGGAGGACCCTGTAACCGAGGAAGCTATTTTTACGGTATCCTATCCTTTACAAGCCAAAGGTAACATCGTTGGGGAAGTAAGGTTTGTTACCTCCTTAACGGAAACGATACATACAGTTAATCAAATTGCGGTTTTGCTGATCGGGGTAGGTTTGCTCGTGATTGGTATTGTCACCTTGCTTGGATTATTACTATCTTGGACCATAACCAGATCCATTAAAGATCTGAAACAGGCAGCAGACCAAATGTCCGAAGGAGATTTCAGCATAAGAGTACAAAAGCGTTATCAAGACGAGCTTGGTTCCTTGGCAGATACATTGAATATGATGGCCAGTCGAATCTCGAAAAGTGAACAGCTTAAGAATGATTTTATCGCATCCGTATCCCATGAACTGCGTACGCCATTGACCTCTATCAAAGGCTGGGTAATCACCTTGAAGGCGGGTGGGAAGAGTAACCAGGCTCTGTTTCATGATGGGCTAGATATCATTGAATCTGAAAGTGACAGGTTAACTCATATGGTGGATGAATTATTGGATTTCTCCAAATTGGATAACGGAAGAATCGCAATTCACCTCACGACTGTGGATCTAACAGAGCTGTTGCAGCATATTGGCAGACAACTCACCCCTAGAGCAACCCGACAAGACATCTTGCTTCAAGTGAAAATAGAAGAGAATCTGCCTGTCATTCAAGCTGACGAGAATCGTGTGAAGCAAGTCATGATTAATCTCATTGATAATTCGCTCAAATTTACTAGTTCCTCAGGTCGAATTCTTATAACTGCCCATACAGTTCCAGGGAAAGTTGTAATTACAGTTGAGGATACTGGGTCAGGCATCGCAGAAGCGGATTTAGAGAATGTGCGGCGAAAATTCTACAAAGGGGATCATCAGGCGTCAGGCAGCGGTTTGGGACTGTCCATCTCGGAACAAATTATCGCATTACATAATGGAGAGCTGCGAATAAGCAGCGTTTTGGGCAAAGGAACGATTGTCCAATTCGACTTGCCGATATAAATAGAGCTCAAATTTAACTATTTCATAACCACTTTCATCTCTTTCACAGATAAAATACTATATATGCGGACAAGCGAGGAGTCGATGATCCAAATGCCGAGCAAATTCATAACAATAGGTGCTATGTTAACAACGATACTTTTGCTCGGAGGATGCGGAGTGCCGGCGACACCAGGAGAGCTCATTAAGCCTCCATCATCAGAAGCAAGCCTGCAGCGAGACAAAACGAGCCAGGAATTTATCAAATGGCTTCCCGACAAAGCTCAATTGATAACTCCGTTGGATGGACAAGAGGATAATGCTATCTCCTTTGGGGATATGGATGGAGACGGTATCGACGAAGCTGTAGTTGTATATGAGTACAGCAAAAACAAAGGTTCTTCTATAAAAGCAATGCTGCTTAGGCAGGAAAATGAAGCGTGGCAAAAGATTTCGGAGGTTGAGGGGTTTGGGTATGGTCTGGATTATGCCGGATTCTATGATGTCGATGATGATGGCCATAACGAACTCGCGCTGGGCTGGTCATTGGGCGAGGCAGGGAACGGACTGGATATTTATACGCTGAGTGAAGATAAATTAAAGCTGTTATCGAAGAAGGCGTATCAGGACAAATTTGATCTGAGATAATCATTCCACTTTATAATCCGCTGCACTTCAGCTTCATCTTGAAACAAGATGTATTAGTGCTCAGGCGGATTATTTATGATGCTCATTTTACAACAAGAAAAATACAGAAATTAAATAGAGGTTGTATCATGTTTCTCACCACCAAAATTGCAAAGCTGGACAGATCTGTACTTTTTCTCGTAACATGCCTAGTTGGTATTGGTACTGTTGCTATTTATGGCGCGACTACGGATACACGGTTAGATGGTCTTTACATCAGTTCGTTGTATTTATTTGCTTTATTTTGTATACCCATGTTATTCATCGCATTGGTAGATTATAAGATTCTATTAGGCTGGTTAGCATATCTCTTTTATAGCGTAGGTATTGGTCTACTTGTGCTAGTCAAGCTGGTTGGGGAAAACCTCAATGGTGCCGTGCGTTGGTTAAGTATTGGAAGCTTTCAGCTCCAGCCCTCCGAACTGGCAAAAATATGTACGGTGCTGCTCATTGCTCATCTAATGGGTAAACGAGAAGGACAGCAACTTCGCTTTTTTCAAGATTTAGTGCCGGTTTGTTTCGTTTTTTTAATTCCTTTTATTTTGATCATGGATCAACCCGATTTGGGTACAGCGCTCGTTTTTGCGGGCATATTGCTTAGTATGCTTTGGATAGGTAACATCCGTGCTCTATATATGATCTTGATCCTCGGTGTGGTGATTATTTCGATTGGCACGATATTATGGCTCTATTATGCCAACTTCGACTTGTTATCCAAGATTGTCGAGCCCCATCAATTGTCACGAATTCAGGCTTTTTTGGACCCGCAGAGTGATCCCGATAAATCTTGGCATGTCAAAAACGCAATGATAGCCATTGGCTCCGGTGGATTATCGGGTAGTGAAGGTATTTTTTTGCGAAAAGGATATATTCCATACGCGTATTCCGATTCGATCTATGTAGTCATCGGTGCAAAATACGGTTTTATAGGTTCATCCATTTTGCTGATGCTATATTTATTGCTCGTCTATCGAATGATCTTTATCGCACTCGAAAGCAGGGATCGTGCAGGGGCATATGTTGTCACCGGGTTTATCGCCATGATTATCTTTCAAGTTTCTGTTAACCTTGGAATGCATCTTGGATTGCTGCCCCTGACGGGGATATCCTTGCCGTTTATTAGTTATGGAGGTAGCTCGTTACTTACTAATATGATTGCGATTGGCATAGTGCTAAGTGTGAAAGTCCATAAGGATGAAAGCACGGATTGAAAAAGCTACTGGAACTGAGTGGAGGGAATTATGACTAACAAACGCAAGTGGACAACAACTCGTAAAATTCTGACGAGCATTGGACTTGTCTTAGGCGCAACGATTATCGGAATTGGAGTATATGCAGGGTATTTATACAAAAAGACGGATAACGCGATAGAGCGCATGGCTGCTCCAGTCAACGTCCAGCCAACCGCTGCCCCAGAGGAAAAAAAGGCGACGGTATCGGTTGAACCTATGATTTTTCTGCTTGCCGGGGTAGATAGTCGGGACGGTGGTGGTGGGGTAATGAATACCGATGTGCTAATGCTTGTCAGCTTCAATCCTGACACGAAGTCGACGAGTTTCTTATCTATACCGAGGGATTTGTTGCTAAAACCTAAATCGTTGCCCTCTCGCAAAGCTAATTATTATTATGCTTACCATTACATAAAAGATAAAACTGAAGCTATCCCTAATACAAAAGAGTTTTTCAGCAATTTACTAGGTCTGCCAATTGATCACATGGTTGTGGTGAATTTTGATGTGCTGAAGGAGACGGTGGACTTGCTTGGCGGGCTAACCATTGATGTCGATATGGATATGAAATATATCGATTCGGCAGATGGAACGAACATCAACTTAAAGAAGGGCTTGCAGAAGCTGGATGGCAAACATGTGCTTGACTTTGTGCGTTACCGCAAATCGAATCAAGGAACGGCTGAATCCTCCGATTTTCAGCGCAATGATCGACAGCAGCAAGTAATTAAGCAGATTCTGGATAAGCTAGGGAATTTCCAAGGCGTGTCCCAATGGGGGAATGTATTGGACATCATCGGTGAAAATGTGAAGACTGATATTCCACAAGCAGATCTCCAGCAATGGTTGTTGAACTTCCCTAAACTCAAACCAGATCATATCAATTCCTTACATGTGGAATCTCTTTGGAAGAGTCCATATGTGTATGTGAATAAAGAGGATCTTAAACAAGCACTTACTACTCTGAGTACGGAAGCGGGTGTTAGCTCCGAAAGTTCATTGCACCTGGAGAATATTGGAACGGTAGATTGAAAGACTATCACTTAAACTGCTCTTAGGAGCAGTTTTTTTGTGTTCTACTAATAATCCCGATAACCAGTAAAGTTATACGTCAACGGGTAGAGGCCTGACTTCCAAGCATAGTACCATGAACACAGCGATTATGAATCGTATATTTTTTTGGTTTACTTGAGAGGAGAAGGGGATTTCATGAAATACAGACTGGGTATTATGTTTCTAATCGTACTTACAGGGATGATATCGATAGCTGCATTTAATCCGATTATTGGACCGCTTGCTCGAAATTTGGGACTTAGTGATTTTCAATCAGGATGTTTGGTATCGGTAGCGGGACTTTGCTGGCTGCTCGGAGGATATTTCTGGGAAAAACAAACATTCATGAGCCGAAAATGGCTGCTCGCTTCGATTATGTTCGTCTATATGGCAACACTAGTCATTTTTGCTCTGCTCGCTGATTATGCAGTACATGCTGCGAGCAAAACTAGCCTGTTTTGGAGTTTCTTTATACTTCGCGCAATCGCCGGCTTTTTCTTTGGAGGTATTCCGGCATTAGCACAAGCTTATGTTATGGGCTGGAGTACAAAAGAGACCCGTACTCAGGGAATGGCATTATTCGGTGCAGCCAATGGACTTGGCTTCGTAGTAGGACCTGCAATGAGCGGAGGAATGGCTTCGCTGGGACTCACCTCACCAATGTACGCCGCAGCGATATTATTATTCACCTTGGCTATTTTATTTCTAGTGTTTATTCCTAAAGAAAAGAATATCGAGATCGAACGGCAGGCGATTTCACTTTCACCCAACGACAAACGGATACGCCTCTATTTATGGATTGGACTATTGCTATCGTTTGCTCTGAATATCGTGCAGGTTACTATCGGATTTTTTGTGCAAGACAGCCTTGGATACAGTACCCAGCAAGCCACTCAGTTAATTGGAACGGGTCTGGCTATCTCGGGAGTAATGGTGGTGCTCTCGCAAATTGTGATCAGCAAATATCTCAAATGGCATCCTAAGAAGGTGCTGCTCGTAGGGCTATTATTTGTGGCTTTGGGTCTGCTAGGCTTATTATTGTTTATCAGATTTGCTTATGTGGACTTTACATTCTTGGGAATTGGCATCGGTTTTACATTGCTTGGCTACAGTGCGGGTGCTTCAATGGCGGTTCAAGACCATGAGCAAAGAAGCGTTGCTTCCTTTATTGCGGCCCTTCAAGGTGGAGGATCATTCATAGGTCCAGTTATAGGCACAGCTTTATACACCGCTAATATGGCACTTCCTTACTCTTTCTGCGTGTTGTTGATTTGTATTGTAGGTATCGCGAATTTGAAAAAAAGATCAGCTGATCGTGTGGAGAGTTGTTAAATAGAAATGCTGCTCATAGAGTAGATTCGAAGCTGTCGAGGGAGTCTCGACAGCTTTTTTATGATTACTACGCAAAATAAATTAGCAGATTCGGAATTCATGGTCTTATTTACGTTACTCCATAGTTTTACAAAACCTCCTTTTTCTCAATAAGTTATTTATGGAAACGATAGTATAATATTCCTAAAGGGAGAGTGATGAAGTTTAATACAGCAAGAGGGTTCATGAATTTGGGATTCGTAAGAAACATTGCGTTTATTAAGGATGCGAAGGAGTTTAGAGAACATACTATGAATTTATTTAAGAGAGTAGTCCCAAGAGATATAACATTGATAGTTTTAATACTACTGCTAATTACCGGAACATTTATTACCGCAGTTCCTTCTGCTAAAGCCTTAGAAGTAGGGAATCAGGATGCTAATACCGGTGTGAAAGTGCAAAAGATTGTTGCCAGCAATCTTCAATCCTATGCTTTAGATACCCAAGGAAATCTGTGGGCTTGGGGTCAATATAATAACTTTGGGGAGATAGGGAACGCAGCTCCTCAAGAAGTTTCTTTCTTTAAAGATAAGCCAATTAAAGATATTCAAGGTGGTAACCAATTTCTACAGGTGCTTCTAAAAGACGGTACGGTATGGGGACGGTTTAACTATTCAAAAGATACTGCATCATTTAGTCAGATTAAGGGGCTTAAGCAGATCGTACAGATCAGCGATGCCGAGGCATATGTTTATGCCACACAGAGTGATGGTACCGTCTGGATGTATGTGCCTTCTGAACCCGGCAAAGCAGCGGTAAAAAGACCTGAGCTTTCAAATGCTGACTTTAAGGCATTCTTTGATACATACGCTATTAAAAACGACGGAACAGTGTGGAGTATAGGCAATAAATCATCGGTTCCTATCCAGGTTGAAGGTCTTTCTAGTATCAAGAAGATTATTAATGGACAAACGAACCAGCCCAATTATGCCTTGTCAGAGGATGGACAGGTATGGGGCTGGGGTGTCTCAACCATTTACACTTCAAGTCCAAACACAGGTGTAATCAATCTCAAGCTTCTGCAGGGAGAAGAAGGTGCAGTTGAACGGATTGAAGGGTTAGAGGGCATTCAGGATATTACTTCTGGAGAGAACTTTTACACCGTTCTGAAAGAGGATAGGACAGTCTGGGCCTGGGGTTTCAACGATCGAAACCAACTGGGAGATGGGACCACCAAGTATTCTGTGCAACCGGTCAAGGTTTCAAATCTGAACAATGCCGTTGGATTGAGCAGCGGATGTATGGCGGCTCATTCTTTTGCGCTTCTAGCGGACGGAAGTGCTGTAACTTGGGGAGATAACTCCAAGCAGCAGTCTGGTACTGGTTCAGATCAAAAGACTATTGCTACTCCGCAAAAGGTTCCCTTTTCCGCGTTAACAGGGGACGCAGAGAGACAGTTCACATTTACTTTTGATGGTGTTAAGGGAAACGAGCTAGGGCAAGCTGCAAGCAATGGTAAGGGTCTGATTATTATTCCTAAGCTGACGGGTTTCCTTGTATCTAAAGATGGAGGTGCAACCTGGAGTACAAGGCCTTTACCGATCAATTCAAGCAAAATAAGTATCACTTATCAACATGATCGCTTCTTTTTAAGTGATCAGAATTTAAGCGTACCTCATCTGTATTATTCTCTGGATGGAGAAAAGTGGATCGAAACAGCAGTTGAACTACAGTCATCGGTTTTGAAATCTTACACGATCACTTGGCAGAATAATCAATTCATTCTGTTGTCTTATCCGGATCAGACCATGAAGACGGAAGTTTACACTTCCACGGACGGAATCATGTGGAACTTGCAAGGAACGGTTGGTGAACGTCTGGATCAGATTTACTGGAACGGTAAGCGTTATTTGATGACTTACGGGGGATATACGTACTATGGCTCCGTGGGTACTCGGAATCAATTCATTTATATTCCGAGTGATAAACGAAATGTTGAGCTAATTGTATATACATCCGATAATTTAAACCAGTGGACCCAACAGTCTGGTAAAGTAAATAACAATCTAAAATATAAAGCAACAATAAATGGAAAACCGATTCGTAACTATTGGTTGACTTTTGATGAGCTTCAGTCTGATGGCACACTTGTATTTTATGATACCGAAGGCAATAACCTCAGTACTAAGGATGGGATTAATTTCAAGCTTGTGAGAACTTCAGATATGTTCTCCGGTCTGTACAGCCGTAGCGAAATATTCTGGAATGGCAAGCAATACCTAATCTACGCTACTCGATTTCGCGAAGAAGGTATAGTGTTTGTGTCCACTGATAAAGTGAATTGGCAGCAGCAGAAAATTCCTAATATGCCTCTGGGGATGATGGTGACCTATACCGGGAAATATTTTGTTGGTTATTCGGGTACCCGTCTGGCCGTATCCAAAGACGGTTTAAAGTGGGATTTAAAGCAGAGTGGGAAGCCAGATGCTTCCTTCAATCAGGTTGTAAAAGGGAATGGAACATATGTCGCCGTTGGATCACTCTATACGTATGCAGTTCCAACTGTTGCAACTAGTAAGGACGGAAAGAATTGGCAGCAGATTCTGCTGGGTAACAGGGAGGATACTACAGTAAACGGTCTGACCTCCGTGGCTTGGAACGGTAACGTTTTTGTAGCGGTAGGATTGCAATATGCCTGGACATCCAAAGATGGTATTGCTTGGAACAGAAACAATAAGCCTCTGGATGCCGAAATGAAACATGTGGTTTGGACTGGCAAACAGTATGTAGCTATCGGGCATGCTAAAGGCAATGATAAGAAGTCGATGATCTACTCTTCAGAGAACGGAACAACTTGGAAAAAAGTCTATGACTGGTCTGGTAAGCTGACGGACATTGCAACTCATAACGGAACCACTGTTGTAGTCGGAACTAATGGCAGTAAAGCCATCGTTGTGCAGAGTACTAATTTAACCAAATGGAATCTGCAGACCTTTACGCTGGGGAATGATCTTCCTAATTGGAAGCAACAGCAGAACGACTATGAAGAAGCTTACACTTTCTTAAATGTACAATGGGCGAAGGATAAATTCATCATTGTATCGGATCATATTTATAGCTCAACTAATGGTCTGCAATGGACAGCAGTAAAGGGACAATATGATGAATATATAAAAACCCATGCCGCCAGCAGTAACGCTAGTAGATTAGTCTGGACAGGAAAAGATTACCGGTTCATAAGCAGCAACAGAATTGGAGTCTCGAAGGATTTAAAGAGCTGGAACTTCTATGAGCATAATGAATTTTATAATTTTAATGAAATGCTTTGGACAGGAACTGATATGTTGGTGACCGGGGCTGGTGGATTGCTAGTGCATTTACGCGAAAACTAATAGATTAAGTAGCGGTCGATCCTCACAAGTGATTGAAGCTATTAGAAACCTTATGAAAAGACGAAACGTATTACATCAGTAACTATGCGTTTCGTCTTTCTATATGCATGGAGCAAATGTCCAGCTAACGAAATTTTGGAGCAGAAAGTTTATTTTATCAAGTTTTTTACCTCGTAACAGTCTTCCAATTAATAGTATAATAAGAACTCGTAGGAGTTATTTGAATAAAGTTGTATACATACTCTATTTGAGGAAAAAGGAGCTGAGAGCATGACTGTTAAGACTACAGCGGAACAAATCCGCATTATAGAATATGATCCTTCTTACGCTAAGGCGGTTGCAGAAATGTGGAACCGTAGCAACGAAAGCTGGGGTGGAGGCACCAATCAGAGAACAGAGGATACAGTGCGCCGCGAGATGGAAATCTCGTCCAATCTGAATGTGTTTCTCGCCGTTGATGGTGAGGAAGTGGTTGGCTTCTGCAGTTTTGCCCATTACCGTCAAGACGAAGGAGCTTTGTATGTTCCGTTGTTGAATGTACGACCTGATTATCACGGATACAAGGTAGGTCGTAATCTGATTTTGAACGCTGTTCGTACAACAATTGAAGCGGGCTGGCCACGTCTTGATCTGTTTACTTGGGCAGGCAATACGAAGGCCGTACCGATGTATAAGAAATGTGGATTTTTTTGGGAAAAAAATGAGGATTACGTTCATCTGATGAACTTTATTCCGACGGTTCTGCAGACGGAAGCACTCGCTCCTTATTTTGAACAGCTGGATTGGTATGCAGACAGTACCCGTGAACTGCCCATTCAGCCGGATGGCCGCCGGGAGCGTGGTTTTGATTTCTTCGATTACACTTGGCAAAAGGGAGAACTCTCCTTACGTGCAGAATTCGAGAAGACCGGTCGCGGCCTGACGGCTCTTGATACACCTGACTATGAAATCTCCACGGAGATTGACGATCACGATCTTGTATTCGGTTCCACCTACAAGATTCGCTATCACATCAAGAATCGTTCGGCGTCTGATCTGGCTATTGAGATCAAAGGCCAAAATGACAAGAATATTCGTTTTGGCTTGTCTGCTGCACCAACACTCGCGCCAGGAGAAACAGTTATCGTAGAAGGTGAGTTCGAGCTTGATCCGATTCGTGAAGAGCAAAACGACAAGAAGACTCACCCCGTGGTTATGAGCAAATGGATCATCGGTGGCAAGCGCGCTGAGTTCCGCATAGGTGTTGCTCCTAAATTCCCGCTGAAAATGATGATGGAGTTGCCAACACGTGAGCTGTATCCGGGTCTTCCCGCTGAGCTATATTTGAATGTTGAGAATAATTTTGCAGCGGAAGCGGAATTTTCTTTTGATTTGCCAGAGGAAGAATTTTTGACGTGGGCGGATCGGACAGTAAGCTTCTCGGTTCCAGCTAAAAGTAAGGCTTCCATCCGAGTACCCTTTACCCTAAATTCATATGGCCTTTATTCACGGGATATTGAGGTGACGGCCGTTCCGGCTGGAGAGAAGGCAGTGTCCTTCATCAGCAAATTATCTGTGCTAATGAAAGGAACACATGGCCGCTTTGGTGGGGAAAACGGGGATCAGTGGGTGGCTGTAAACGGCACCTACTCCGTACATCTTAATAATAACGACAATGGGATGTGGATTGAATATCCCGGCTCGAGCCATAATTTCTGGTTGACCCATCCGAAGTTAGGTAAACCATTCGCCGAAGAATTCTCGAAGAAACAGGCTAAAGAAGTAAAGATCTATTCCGAAGGAGAGGGCCAAATTCTAGAGACTCTTTATGAATCGGATGAATTCCCGGGTCTGGAGATAAAAAGAGTGGCTAAGCTCTTTGCAAACGGAATCGCTAAGTTTTATAGCGAGGTACACAATACTAGTAACCAAACGTTGGAAGAGGATATGTATCTGCTAACGAATTTCGGATTTTTTGGCAAACGGCTCATCCTGCCTTATCAGGGTCATTACGTAGATATGGGCGATGCTTATTCGGGTGATCCGAGTTATTGGGACAGCGCTCAAATTACGGAAAATTGGTTGTTTAGCAAGGAAGAAAATGTCACATGCGGCGTTTGCTGGGACCCTTCGCTGAAGCTGCTTCGTCCGGAGTATCCACTTGGACTGGAACATAATCTTGGTCAAATCTCTGCTGGAGATGTCGTACGAACAAAGACGCTGGTGTTCGCTTTAAACACCTTCCTGAAGTGGTCGGATTTCCGCACCTTTGCACGGAAGCAGCTGGATCCGATCACACCTGTGTTGGATGATCATCTTGAATTAACGCTCGGCGGTGGAAATCCGTTTGCGGCGGGGGCGCTTCATGCGGAGTTAATCGAACGAAAGATGACTCCGCTTAATGGAAGCCTCGAGCTGTATGTACTAACGGATAGAGGAGAGGAGCAGAAAGTCGCTGAGATGGAGCTGCAAAGAGAGCAGAATCTGCACTCCGCGGGCTTTGAGCTCTCACCTGAGGAAGCGGAATCTTCTTCAGAACACAGCCAATCAGGACAGAAGGTACGAGTCGTCTATCGTGGAGAGGATCGTATTCAAGAGCGAACCGGCCTCTGGTTCCCTCAAACGGAAACAGCAGCTGTTGTCTGTGGCACAGAAGAGGGACCAGCGGGTCCTATTTACACTGTGAGCAACGGAGTTCTTTCTATTGCAGCTGCTCCTGATTTCGGCAGTGTTGTGCATTCCCTGAAGCACCATGGAGAAGAATGGCTGGATAGCTCCTACCCGGAAGCAGCACCACGTTCCTGGTGGAATCCTTGGCATGGTGGACTCGGTGTAGGTATTTCAGGCATAGGTGGATTTAGTCGTTTGGAGGAGCCAAGAAGCGCAGCTTGGACCGAGCAAATGGATGTTCAGGGCAATGTATGGAAAGGATTACGTATCACTACTTCGATCGAGAAGCAGGAAAAGAACCGAGGGATTGTTGTTAATCAGCATTACCTAATGCTCCCCGGCGTCCCTGTGCTCTGTGTGTTGCATTCGGTGACCAATGACAGTGGAATGACCCTGCCGAATTATTCGTTGTCGGAGGAGAATTATATCAAACCTTCGCCAGTCTATGCCGAAGGATGGATGGAATTCTCCAAGGAGGGCAAGTTCTTATTAGGAACGGTTGAAACTTATCTTGAGGCCAAGGGACTATTGCGAATTGGTGCATCTTCGCGTAAGGATATGCTGCATATGGTGAGCAGTCATCCGAATCAGAGTGCCTCGGCGTATGTGAACAATAAGGTATTTAATCACGGCGTGCATCATCATCTTCCGCTTCTCAATGGAGAAACCGTTTGGACACAGCCGTCCTTCCTGATCATGGGAGAACTCGCTCTGAATTCAGAGGATATCCGCAGTCTTTTGAAGCTGACCTTTGCTAGACCTACTGACGAAAAGGAGATCTTAAATGCCGATCATTGATATTCACATTCATCTGTCGGACATCGACAGCTTTCATCAAACAGCACTGGATCTCTCCAAAGTCGATTACACTGCTGCCGGGCTCAAAGCGGAGTTTGATAAGAACGACGTTATTCTGGGCATTGGAATGGGGGTATCGGAGCAGACGAAGGGAGCTTTCCCTGACTCTACTTCCCCTAATCCGATGGGCCTTGACTTGGAAGACACTGTGCCGCCTTTCTTAATGGAATGCGTGGGGATCAATCCGAATATGCTCGGAGGCAAGGATGCTCAGGAGGAGCTCGACCGAATTGAGGCACGGCTGCAAGCGCCCGAGGTGGCTGGTATTAAGCTCTACGCCGGGTACTATCATCATTACGTTTATGACAAAATCTATTCACCGATCTATGAGTTGGCAGCCAAGTACGGCACGCCTGTCGTCATTCATACCGGTGATACGTACTCGATGAATGGATTGCTTAAGTATGCACATCCTCTTACCGTGGACGAATTAGCATTCCAACGACGTGATGTGAATTTTATGATTTGCCATCTTGGCGATCCGTGGGTGATGGATGCCGCCGAAGTGGTGGCCAAAAATCCAAACGTCTATGCCGATTTGTCCGGTCTTGTAGTCGGTGATCGGCCTCATTTTGAACGGTTCATGAATGAACCTCTGTTCATGGATCATTTTCGCCGGGCGCTGGTGTATTCCGACCACTATGAGAAAATGTTGTTCGGCACGGATTGGCCACTCGCTCCTATTGACCTGTATGCGGAATTTGTCCGCCGACTTGTCCCTGAGCAGCACCACGAAAAAGTATTTTACGAGAATGCCTTCGCCTTATTTCCACGCATCCAGCAGCGGATTGCGGCGCTCTAAGCATTACGAACAAGCCGTCCTTTAGTTCTTCTAAAGGATGGCTTGTTTTTTGTAAAAGGATATTAGCTCATCTAGCAACCCTATCATAGAGAACGTAATCCCAAGGCTCAAGTGCCTTGGGATTTTTTTGCTAAGAGGGATAGTATAAAATCATGCTTAACCGGGTTATTGTTTGTCCTGGATTATGATATACATGGGGTTTGTCTGCGAGGAATGTGATAGAATCACCTGATTTCAAGAGGTATTCATTGTTATTGACACGGAAAGACAATTCTCCGTCAAACACGGTGATTAATTCTTCGGTACCTTCCATATGAGAATTGGCATCAAGGTACCCACCCTTGTCTATCTCTACGGTATAACCTTCAAACCGTTTACTTTCTTCAAATGGAAAAGATAGATACACTCGATATTTTCCGTTATCTTCAAGCAGTGGCTGAATGTCACTTCTTAAGATTACTCTTGTGTCAGGCTTTGGGTAATCTATCAGCGCAGAAAATGAAATTTTTAAGCCATTGGCGATTTTCCAAAGGGTTGTAATGGTTGGTGTCGATTCGCCTCTTTCGATTTGACCAATCATTGTTTTGCTGACTCCTGTTAATTCCGCAACCTTTTCCAGGCTTAACTCTTTACTTTTTCTTATCTTTTTTATATTTTCCGCAATAATTAGATTTATTTCTTCCACTGTAATTACTCCTGTCTCCATTTACTTTATAACGATCGTGATATACAATAAAACGCACGAATGTACGTTATAACGTCTGATGGATACATTATAGCATACAAGCTGGAAGGGGAGATATAATTTAGTGTTTGTTTCTTTGTTTTTATATGCATTTGTTGCAAGTTTTACTCCGGGACCCAATAATATTATGGCAATGGGTTTTGCAAACCAAGTTGGGCTCAAAAAATCAATGAAATTTTGTTTAGGAGTGGGTACAGGATTTTTTATAATCATATTGTTATGTTCCTACTTTAATCTACTTTTGAATAATCTTCTTCCACAAATTAAATCTATTATGGCTGTAATAGGCGGAATCTACATGCTGTATTTAGCAGTTAAAATGATTACAAGTAAACAAGCAGAAAGTGATACAGCTGGAGATAAACACAATAGCTTTATTGCAGGAATGCTTTTACAATTTATCAATCCAAAAGGGATATTATATGGGATCACAGTTACATCGACATTTATCCTTACCTATCCTTCTTCCTCTTTTAGATTATTGAGTTATTCTTTAATTCTTGCTTTCATCGGTTATATGGGCACTTTTTGTTGGTGTTTGTGTGGTTCTCTTTTCAAAAAAATGATATCTAAATATAGAAGTCAATTTAATGTACTGATGGGACTGTTGTTAGTGTATTGTGCAGTTTCGATAGTGTTGGGATGAAGGATTATTAAGGGAAAATCAATATTCGACCAATACTTTTTTGTCTAGTTATTTTTTACTTCTAAAGCTTATGATATTGATGTATTGTGGATAGATACGAGGACAAAGGAGATGCAATATGCTACCATCACTCACATTTCTTAAACTTCAATTAGAGGGAGTTCTGCGTAATAAATTCGAGCAGGGGCATCAAACCTCCGGTTATTTAGCTAAGTTGGAAAAGCTCCCTGCAAGCTATGATGCCTATCTAGAATTCGCCCATAGCTTGGCTGTCATTCCAATGAGGGACAACTGGCCTTACTATGAGCCAAACGATTTAGATGAGATATGGCGGGAATGTGATCCGGCTCGACCTCTAGGTCAGGTCGGGATTTTGAATCTGAAGGATAGCTCAAAGCGTGTAGAGGCAGGTTTCCTTGCTTCAGTCTGTGGCTCAATGCTAGGCAAACCGATAGAGGTAAACCCCAGCTTGTTGGAATTACGTCAAGCGTTAACTTCTGTAGGGGAATGGCCACTGAATGATTACATTTCTGAAGAAACTCTCCATGCGCTGGATCGTCGTCATTGGTCTTGGTTTGAGACGACACGGGGGCGAATTCGTTATGTGGCACCTGATGATGATATCAATTACACATTAATGGGAATGATGGTGCTAGAACAATTCGGTGATGGTTTTACGAAAAGAAATTTAAGGGATTTATGGTTAAATCACCTTCCGATAAGTACAACTTGGGGGCCGGAAAGAGCTATTTTGATGCGATCAGGGATTAGCTATTTGGAGCATGATAAGGAACTATTCAATCATTCTGAAATAGAGGCTTGGCCTGATTTTATGGTGCAGGGAACGGAACTATGCGGTGCGGCGATTCGTGCAGATGCTTACGGATATGCCTGTCCTGGTCAACCTGCTCTGGCTGCTGAGCTAGCTTGGCGGGATGCAAGTTTTACTCATCGCCGGACCGGCATTTACTCCACGATGTTCATTGCTGCTGCGATTGCTGTTGCTCACGTGCAGCGCGATCCCATTGAAATAATCAATACGGCTCTGCAATTCGTACCTAAAAGAAGCCGATTCTACGAGATTACTAAAGATTGCCTTGAGATGGTAGCGAATGCAGATGACTGGCTGGAAGCGTATCAGAGCATTAACCATAAGTATGCGAATTATTGTCACTGTGATGTTTATCAGGAAATAGGCACCTTAATTAATACCCTGCGTTTTGCAGACAATGTTGGTGATGGAATATGCAAGCAGGTGATGCAAGGCAACGATACGGATAGCTTTGGAGCAACGGCTGGCTCTCTGCTTGGGGTTTATTTCGGTCCTGATCACTTAGAATCAAGGTGGCTTAAACCTTTTCAAGATCGGATTCATACGGGGCTTTCTAATTTTCATGAGCAAAGTCTTTCTTGTTTAGCGGAACGGATGGGGCGTTTACCAGAGCTGCTGCAAACCGGTCGATATCAAGTTCAGCCTAGTGAGCTCTATGTGAGCAAGAATACGGATCTCGATACATAATAAGCTTACAAAAAGTCCACAGCAACAAATGTTGCTGGTGGATTTTTTTGCTTTTTATTTTTTTGAATTAGAGATGAATAATTCAAACGTGCTTTACAAAAACTTTATTCGATTAAGTCACTACTTTGCCAAATCAGGAGGGGTCGTTATTAAACCATTTATCGTAATAGTAGCGCTATTGCTCGTTACAGCTTGTTCGGGTAATCAATCTGCCAACAACCAAATGACTACTCAACAAACGAAGGTTGGACATCATGCTGGCAAAACAGCTACAACAACAACCTTAACTCAAGCGTCTTCTATTTCCACAGAGAATGCTAGGAAATCAACGATTAATGCTAAACAAGTACCCGGCGATGTAACGAAATGGCTGGATGGGTTTATCCGCACTACTCCACCTACAGGTGGTACAACAGGGGATCAAACCACTTATCCGCAAACTTCCGCTAAGCCACAGTATTCTGCTAATCCGCAACAATCGGCCAACCCACAATATTCTGCTAATCCGCAAACCTCCACCAATGCATCGGCATCAGTGCAGAAAGTGTTGGAACTGGTAAACAAAGAAAGAACAAACGCAGGCTTGAAACCCCTTAGTTTGAATAGTGAGCTGTCGAAAATGGCTTTGGCTAAAGCGCAGGATATGTCCGACAACAATTATTTTGACCATCAGTCACCAACCTACGGATCTCCGTTCGACATGATGAAGGCATTTGGGATCTCCTATAATACAGCAGGGGAAAATATCGCCAAAGGCCAGTCGAGCCCGGAAGAAGTAATGAATCAATGGATGAACAGCCCTGGTCACCGTGCCAACATCCTGAATAGTTCCTTTACTGAAATTGGAATAGGTTACTATAACAGTGAGTGGGTTCAAGAATTTATTGGTTAGTGTGATCAGCATTCTAAACGTCACATATTAAAAGCTAATTTTAAAACCCATGTCATCAGACATGGGTTTTATTTTTATAAAGGAGGGTAGTTAATTCCACATATGGCTGGAAGATCGAAATCGATGATCACTATTTCGTCTGGGTTTTGTCGACATGCTCGGATGGTTGACCTTGCGATGATGGAGATTGCTGTGGCAGCCATTTTTGTACCAGTGGCCACATTAAATAAGTTATTGTGCCTACAATCAAGAAATTAAAGATGATGAGTTCTGAGGTACTCATGACGCGAAAAGAAGCCATTAGATTACGAAATGTTTCTTGTATGTTAAAGAGTGAAATGAAGTCAAGCAGAAAGGTCAGTGCTATTACTAAGATTAATAAGAGTATAGTTACGACGAATATTTTCATACTACTTCCCTGCCTTCATTGTTAATCTTCCAATAATATTTGCTGTTAATGGGTAGAATAATCACGCAAAGAGCAGCAAATAATGGAGAGAAAGGTGAAGGGCATGGCAGAGGATGGCAATGCAAGTAGCAAAAGTGCTGGAAGCAATCCACAATGGACCGTCCCTTCAATTCCGATTGATTCAACAGAATTAAGAGTCAATTTAGAGCAGATTCGCCAAAAGACAGGGAATAGTGGAGATATAATTATTCGAGAATTTACGATTGGGGGCTCGGAGGAGGAGCTTCAAGCCGCAATTATTTATGTGGATGGCATTGTTAACAATACAACCATTAATCAATTTGTCATGGAAGTCTTGCTGAACGTCATGCTGAGTAATGAACAAAGGACATTAAATGATCTGGTCCAAGTAATCACTGATAAAATTGTTCCAATCGGTGGTCTGAAGACGCTTGTTCAATGGGATGAACTCTATGATGCTCTGTTGTGGGGGCAGACCATTTTATTAATTGATGGATCGAATGAAGCCCTAGCGATTGCTACATCGGGCGGTGAAGTCCGCGCCATAGATGAGCCCGGTACGGATACTTCTATTCGAGGATCTCGTGAAGGGTTTGTTGAAAGCTTAACGACAAATATTTCGATGGTTCGGCGTCGCATAAGAAATCCTAATTTATGGCTGGAATCGATGACGTTAGGACAAGTTACACATACCAGGATAGGGATCATGTACATAAATGGGATCGCGGATGATAGCATTGTTGAAGAGGCGAAGCGACGTCTCCGCAAGATCAAATTGGATAGCATTCTGGAATCAGGATACATTGAGAAAATGATAGAAGATCAGAATTTTACTCCGTTTCCAACGATCCTACCTACAGAACGCCCAGATACCGTCGCTGCTAATCTTTTAGAAGGAAAAATTGCAATTATGGTGGATGGAACCCCCTTTATGCTAATCATCCCAGCCGTTTTTAATCAATTCTTTCAAATTACAGAGGATTCTTATCATCGGTATGATATCAGTGTTGCATTGCGGCTGTTACGAATCGTAATGTTCATCATTTCGATGATTGGGCCTTCTTTTTACATTGCAGCAACAACCTTTCATCAAGAAATGATACCAACACAGTTAGTGATTTCGCTTGTTTCACAGCTAGAAGCAACGCCATTTACCGCGTTTGTTGAGGCGCTATTAATGGAGGTTATTTTTGAAATTCTGCGTGAAGCGGGTGTTCGTATGCCAAAAGCAATTGGATCAGCAGTATCCATCGTTGGAGCACTTGTCATTGGGCAGGCAGCTGTACAAGCAGGTTTAGTGTCAACGGCAATGGTTATTGTTGTTTCACTTACAGCTATCTCTAGTCTAGCGACGCCTGTTTTCTCGATTGCTGTATCCGCGAGATTGTTACGTTTTCTCCTCATGATCAGTGCAGCAACGTTCGGTTTCTTTGGAATGATTCTTACCTTGATTATGATCATTGCACATATGTGTAGTTTACGTTCATTTGGTGTACCTTACATGGCTCCTTATAGTCCAATGATGCATGTAAAGAATAGTCAGATTCATGCACCTTTACCGATTTGGATGAGACATTTGATTCCAAAATTGATGAAGAAGCCTACAACAGAGCAAGTGGGTGATCAAGATGGGACGTAGAATGGCACGGCTTTGTTTGTCGATGGTTATGATTGCTCTCCTTACGGGTTGCTGGGATAGTAGAGAGTTAACGGATATCGGTTTTGTGGTTGCGATGGCGATTGATAAAGGAGAAAAAAAGAACATTAGGGTTACGGTTCAGATCGTGAATCCAATAAATGTCTCAAGTACACAAGGAGGAGGTAGCCCAATGCCTTTACCTCCAACCACATATTCAGCAGAAGGAAATAATGTATTTGATGCCACTCGCGTTCTCTCACAAAAACTTTCTAGGCAATTGCATTATGGTCATGCGATAGTTCTCTTGGTAGGTGAAGATTTAGCTACAACACAAGGGATAAAGAAGCTTTTTGATGGCATTGAGCGGGATAGTGAGTTTCGTCCTTCCGCTACAATGGTTATCGCGAGGGGAACGACGGGAGAAGAAATCATTAAACAACGAACGAGTCTCGATAATTCACCTGCCATTAAAATTAAGAAAATGGTAGCTGAAACCGAGAAAGCCTTTGGTGAAAATATCGATGAGAAAATATACCAAGTCATTCAAGCCATCGTCTCATCTGGTAAAGAACCTACGATTACTGGCATTCAACTCGATTCTACTAATAAAGAAGATAAATTAATGGCTAATGGGATTGCTACTTTTAAAGATGGGAAATTAATGAAGTGGTTAGACGGAAATGAAAGCCGTGGATTCTTATGGGTGTTAGGCAGAGTTAATTCGACATTGTTAACCATGGATTGGAATGGTCAGCCACATACAATCGGGATCGAGAATATACGAACCAAATCATCATTTCATTCAAGCTTTGATAAATCCGGTAAACCAATTATTGAGGTGAAGATTGGTGCGGATGCAAATATTGGTGAGGTTGATGTCCCAATTGATGTAACTAACCCGAGATTGTTTTTGCAAATTGAGCGCCTGTACATGCAAGCCGTTCATGATGAAGCGGTAGCCACGATTAAATTAATGCAACAGCAAAAGTCGGACATTTTTGGATTTGGAGAAGTGGTGCATCGTGATCACCCTAAGCAATGGAGAACGTTAAAGCGGGATTGGAACGATGTGACCTTTCCCACGATTGAAGTAAAAGTGAAAGTGGAGGCTTATTTGCGTAATACTGGGTTGCGTAATAGAACCATAATGGAAAGTATCGATAATAGCTGATAAATGAATTGTTCATAGAGAGAAGGAGTGACGTTGGAAAAAGCAAAGATCAGTCCCCGTCAATTGCTTATTCTTGTATTGATGTTTGAAATCGTGAGCGCGATTATCTCCGGATTTGGTGCAGAAGCCAAGCAAGATGCATGGATCACCGCAGTCCTCGGAATGCTCGGGGGAATTTGTTTATTTCTAATCTATCATCGATTGTCTTTATTTTATCCGGATCTTCCGCTCACGGAATATGCGAAAAAAATATTAGGCCCCGTTGTGGGTCGTATCGTCGCCTTGTTATATGTCGTCTATTTCTTGTTTAATGGGAGTTTTGTAGTCCGTGAATTCGCCTCAATGGCTGTATCCTTTGTTTTTACACAGACTCCCTTTCTCGTTATTATTGCTTTGATGCTACTTTCGGTTATGTATGTCATTGGAAAAGGTATTGAGGTGTTGTCGAGGACAGCGGAGCTCTTTTTTTCTGTGTTACTTCTTGTTACTGTAACCGGTCTAATTTCGATTGTTACATCTGGGAATGTAAATCTTCAAAATTTAAGACCTGTACTTGAAGAGGGATGGTTAACCGTACTGAGGCAATCGATTCCAAGCACCGTTGTATTTCCTTTTGGAGAGATTATAGTGTTCTTGATGTTGTTTCCCTATGTGAATAAACCGCAACAAGTGAAGAAAACAGTGATTACAGGATTATTGATCAGCGGATCTTTTATCGCGTTTGTTACGATGCTAAATGTGTCTGTCCTCGGTGCGGATCTATTTACAAGAACACAATACCCATTGCTGACAACCTCGGAGTTGATTGAGGGAAGAGCTTTATTAGAACGATTGGATGTATTGTTTCTCGTCACGGCTATTGTCGGTGGTTTTTTCCGTATCGGCATTTATTTATATGCGACGCTAATCGGTGCGGCAACATTGTTCGGTATTCCCTCCTATCGCAAATTAATGATCCCCGTGACTATGGTTATGTTTATTTGTTCCATTGCGATGGCAGGAAACTATGTAGAATTTATCTATACAGGATTACGTGTCGTCCGGTTCTATGTCCAGATTCCGATGCTGTTTATCATTCCACTAATACTTCTAGTGATGGGCTGGTTTCAAGAGAAGAAGAAGCTGAAATCTGCGAAATAAGGAGCTTATATTCTAGAGTTGCATTTATTAGCCTTTACAATTATACTCGTCATAGCAACTATAATCATGTCAATTATCTGGGGGCCATACCATTGGAATTAGAAAAATACATAGGCGTAATTGTACACCGGGCAGATTTAAAGCTGAATAACTATTATCAAAAAGTGGTAAATCCCTTTGATATTACGGTGGACCAATGGGAGATCCTCGTTATTCTTTGGGAGAGTGAAGGGATTACTCAAAAGGATATTGCTGAAAGACTCTATAAAGATCAAACTAACATTGCGCGTATGCTCTTCAAGCTTGAAAAGAAAGGCTTTGTTCATCGTGTAACTCATGAGACGGATAGAAGATCTTTACGTGTATATCTAACCTCTAAAGGGCGTGAAATAAAAGATGAGATTCTTGCCCCCTCTCTTGAAGCGTATAGAAAGACCATTGAAGGGTTAACTGAGGAAGAGGTTGAAACCTTTAGAAGGCTACTTTCTGTCATTCATAATAATGTAAAGGATTTATAGTAGATTTTGTTTGTAAAAAGAGAAGCTCTTCACGCCAATTAGTTGCTATGACGATTATCGTCAAGACCATTTGTTTTGAATCGTTTGTTTTTTTATTACTTAATACTTGCTATAGCAACTAATGCTTCGACAATTATAAGGAGGATACAAAGATGAGAACAAGCAATAATAAAATCGGGATTTTTGATGCCCAGTACAGAGCGTTGACTATCGGTATTATTCTGGCAGTCACAACAGTAGCATTTGAAGGATTGGGGGTTACGACGATTGCACCAAAGGTGGCGCAAAGTTTGAATGCGATCCATTATTATGGTTGGATTTTTAGTGCATTTCTTTTATCCCAAATCATTGGCACAATGGTCATTGGACAGCAGATTGATAAGAATGGTGTATATAAATCATTTGTAGTTTCTATTCTAATCTTTGTTACGGGTATCGTCATTGCAGCAACTTCCTTCAATATTTACATGTTGATCGGCGGAAGAGCTTTTCAAGGTTTCGCAGCAGGTGCACTTTTAACTTGTGTATACTCCAGCATTACTTTAAGTTACCCTGACAGTCTAAGAACAAAAATACTTGCAGCTTTCTCTAGTGCTTATATTCTTCCAGCATTAATTGGTCCTTATATCGCAGGGCTTTTAGCCGAAAATCTTTCGTGGAGGTTTGTGTTCTGGCTTGTTCTGCCGTTCATTGTTCTATCTGTATGCTTAACGCTCCCATTATTTCGTAAGTTACAAACTGAAAATAATAATACTTCAACGACGAAAAGAGGGACGTATAAAGAAATATATGCAATTTTATTAACATTAGGAACAGGGCTGCTATTAGCAGGATTAGGATTTTTACCTTATTGGAAGGGGATTGTGATTTCAATTGCAGGGGGCTTGATTATGATTCAACCTTTACGGAAACTGCTGCCAGAGGGTGCATTAGTAGTTAAAAAAGGTTTGCCGGCAACCATTGTTACTAGAGGGCTGTTTGTTGCATGCTACTATGCTGTTGAAAGCTATGTTGTGCTAGCACTAACAAATGTTAAAGGGTTATCGGCAGATGTTGCGGGCTTAATCGTTGCTGCTGGGGCTATAAGTTGGTCAATAGCAGCGTGGTTGCAATCCAAGCTTGATGAACAAGACCATGGGAGGGGCCGTAGACAACGGGTGATGATTGGCGTTGCATTTATGATTGTCGGAGTTGCGCTGGTCATAACCGTGATAGGCATTTCAGGTAATGGAATTGTGCTCGCAGTGTTCTCACAAATACTTACCGGTTTTGGAATAGGGCTGGCACATCCAACCACGGGAGCTATTGCACTACAGCATGCCGAAGATGGCGATGCAGGTTCAATTTCAGCGAATATTCAATTTATTGATGCGTTTAGTCCTGCTCTTAGCATCGGATTAGGCGGTGCCCTAATTACCATTAGTGAATCCTTTGGATGGGGCGTAATGACAGGAATCCTCTTGGCCTTATCGATCCAGCTTCTTTTCGTAATTTTAAGCTTTATAGCTACTTTCCGAATTGCGAAGAAGGCAAGCTGAGGCAGATATAATATATGACTGTGAAAGCGAGGGGGAAGATAAGGCTGTACTGACTGGAGCCTATTTAAACATCTCAAATCCCATCTTTATGGGATTGGTCCTGGCAATGGATCTACTTATAATTGTTAGTAATTCTTAGACAAATATGAGTGGGGACGGGATCAGTATGATTGTTGCAAAAAATACAGAGCTAGCGGGCACCCGCAGGCGACTGTTGGGTATGATGGCGGCTATTTGTATGGGAGCTTTTATTTCCCATTTTACAGCCGGAATTATGAATGTATCGCTTCCTTTTTTTATAAATCATTTTCAGACGGAGCTTGCGAAGGGGTTATGGATCACAACAGGGTACCTACTAGTGATTACTGCGCTTCTCCCTGTGATGGGAAAACTGGGTGATCGTTATGGGTTTCGCCGCATTCATAATCTCGGATATGTGATTTTTACAGTTGGTTCGATCTTGGTCGCTTTTTCACCTAGTCTGCCAATATTGCTTACGCTTAGAGTTGTGCAGGGCATAGGCGCTGCGATGTTCCAAGCAACGAATATTGCGCTCATCACCATCCATATGCCGAAAGAGAAAAGAGGACATGCACTCGGAATTCTGAGTACGGCTGTCGCACTGGGCGGGATGACAGGCCCTATTGCGGGAGGTTTGATTGCGGAGTGGCTTAGCTGGCAGTGGCTATTTTTGATCCATGTTCCTGTGGCAATTGTGGCTACAGTTATGGCTTACCGGTACATTCCGAGCCGTATGCAAGATCGTAAGTCGGGAACTGTCAGCATCGTGGGGGCTAGCTTGTTCATGGTATGGATCACCTTGCTTCTTCTCGTGATAACAAATGGGAGCAAGTGGGGGTGGGTGTCTACGCAGACGATGGCGAGTTTGATGGGGTTTATCCTGCTGTTGGTCACGTTTCTATTATGGGAACGGAGGCAAAAGACACCTTTTTTACCTCTTCGGGCGCTGAGAATTCCTTCTGTGGCGGGTGGCTTGATCGTTAGCTGTGCCTCTTTTATTCTTTCTAATACCTTGCTTGTCCTTATTCCATTTTATTTGATGGGAGCAGCGGTTCAGTTTTCGTCCTCCACGACCGGTTACATTATGGCGGCTTATCCCATTGCATTGGCTTTTGCAGGTCCTCTTGCAGGCTACTGGTCCGATCGTTATGGTTCTCGTCGGCTGATGCTTATGGGGCTGAGTGCTATGGGAGGCGGGTTCGTCCTGTTGCTAGTATTTTTAGAGAATATCCCAGTCTATGGAGTCGCTGCGATTCTATGTCTTATTGGACTTGGGATGGGGCTCATTGCTTCTCCGAATAATAGCTATATTATGCAGCAGACGCCTAAGGAACACGTAGGTTCAATTGGAGGAATAATTGCCTTAACACGAAATGCGGGGATGGTGTTTGGCTCAGCACTTGGACTTGGAATGGTGAGTGGAGAGTTAGGACAGGAGAGTCCGCTTCAGGCGTTCAAAATGGTTTTTGGGATTAATCTTTTCATTTGTATAGGCGTTAGTATAATGATGGTTGTTATCAATAGACGGCCATTTAAATCTGCTTGATCTAAAAAAAATGTGTGTGTAATCACAACTCAAGGTTTGGTGTTCTGTTACGTTGAGAGTAACGAAAGATTATCTAAATATGGAGGATAACGATATGTTTTGTTACCAGTGTGAACAGACACCGACTGGCGGTTGCACCGTTGTTGGAGTATGCGGAAAAAATGAAACCATTGCGAGTTTACAGGACACGATGATTTTTGCCTTAAAAGGAATTGCAGCTTATGCAACACATGCTCGGCAGCTAGGATATAGCGATCCTGAAGTGGATCGTATTACCCACGAAGCTTTGTACATGACCTTGACCAATTCCAACTTTAATACGCAGGAGCATTTGGAAATGGCGATGAAGGTTGGAGATGCGGCGGTTCGCGTCATGGATCTGCTGGATCGTGCGCATACGGACCGCTTCGGGATTCCACAACCAATCACAGTCAGCCAGAATAAAATTGAAGGTCAATGTATTGTGGTGACAGGGCATAACCTGTATGCACTCGAGGAATTGCTGCAGCAGACGGAAGGAAAGGGCATCAACATCTATACCCACTCGGAAATGCTACCTGCCCATGGCTATCCTGCGCTCAAGAAGTATAAACATCTGAAAGGCAACATCGGCAAAGCTTGGTACGATCAACGCAGACTTTTCGAGCAGTTTCCTGGTGCGATTCTTGCAACTACAAACTGTGTGATGCCGATTAAGGGTACGTATGCAGACCGCTTTTTCTCATATGAAGTAGCAGGGCTGGAAGGTGTAGCGAAAATCACGAATGACGATTTCTCCCCACTGATTAATCGTGCGTTGTCATTACCTGCGGCTGATGTAGAGTCAGATCTGGTACTTACGACAGGATATCATCATGAAACAGTAATCGGGCTGGCACCAGAGATCATTCAAGCTGTCAAAGATGGGCATATCCGCCGGTTTTTCGTCATTGCAGGCTGTGACGCGCCAGGTAAAGGTGGGAATTATTACCGCGAGTTGGCGACCTCCTTACCGAACGATACCGTCATTTTAACCACTTCTTGCGGAAAATTCCGCTTTAATGACGTAGATTATGGAACTGTTGGAGACACAGGCATTCCGCGTT
Source organism: Paenibacillus sp. FSL R5-0475 (assembly GCF_038004585.1). Taxonomy (NCBI): domain Bacteria; kingdom Bacillati; phylum Bacillota; class Bacilli; order Caryophanales; family Paenibacillaceae; genus Paenibacillus; species Paenibacillus sp. FSL R5-0475. Next base: position 3,063,354 of record NZ_JBBORK010000001.1, on the reverse strand, counting down.
ATATTGACCTTGGGCAATGTAATAATTCTGGTTCTACGGTGAAGATTGCTTTAGCTCTGGCTGAGGCATTTGATTGTACGGTGAACGAGCTACCTGTCAGCATCGTGCTGTCTTGGTTTGAGCAGAAAGCAGTAGCCATTCTGCTTGGTTTGTTCAGTCTTGGCATTCAGGATATTCGTATCGGACCGAAACCGCCTGAGTTTATCTCGGATGGGGTGTTGGATGTGTTGGTAGAGCTCTTTGGATTGAAGCTGATTACAACTGCCGAGGAAGATATGAACGCGATGTTGGCGTTGTCGTAGGTTTAATAATCATGTTATGTGGAATAGTTCGACAGAGGGTGTCCCAAAAGTCATAAAATGACGGAGGGACATCCTCCTTTTTTATGTGGGAGCGTAGCGGTCATTTCCAAAATTCAGGTGAAAAGTAGGTAGACTCAGGACAAGCGATCACTATAATGGAAATAAGATACATTCATAGAACCAATTTATAGCATATAAACAAGAATTCGGCTGAGTAAATAAGCGATTAGAGGAGGCCATCTCGTGGGAAGATCATTCGCAAATTTGCATATCAGGTCGAACAACCTTGAGAACACTGTCGAAGCATTAAGAAAGCTAAGCGAAAGGCATGGCGAAGTATTAGGTAAGTCAAATAATGAGGCTACAGAGATCAAAGTTGTCATGTACGTAAGCAAAAACAACGAGAACTGGATCAGCGTGCTCCACGATTATTTTGTATGGGGTACGGTGAAGGAGATCGGAAAAACGTTGTTCTCGCTTATCGAGGAGCCAGTGATGACCGCCGGATATATGAATGAGGAAATATTCGAGTTGTCGTTTTTCGAGAATGGAAACCTTCAAGCCGAAAGAATCTTTTGTGAACAGTGGACGAGGGATGAATATGAACAACTCAAAGAAGAGCGTCTTAATGATGACTACTTGCGGAAAGCGTTGGATATCCGTATTGAGGATTTTGAGGACCTCATTAGCATTACGAGACCGGAACAAGCCGTAGATAAGCTGTCAGAAATCGTAAGAATGTCTTTATGGAGTGATTCGGAGTGGATCACGCATGAAGAAACTCTCAGAGAACGTTTTGGGACATATGAATTTTGAAAAAAGTATGAAGGAATACCGGAATCATGTTTGCGTTAAAGTTTATCTGTTATCTGGGTATTGTTCGTATGCCATTGATTCTCTGTAAACAGGAGGAGTATTTATGTACATCGTATCCCGGCCAACACCGCCGTCTTTTATGAACAGGATGCTGGGCAGGCGTTTGAAGTTATGAAGCAGTGGCTCTTGTCGAAAGAGTGCAAAGCGATTTCAGAAAATAACAGATGAACTGCTGCCATTAGAGGAATTAGAAAATACATGGAAGTTCCTAATTTATTGATCAGACGATAGTTCTTTAACCGCGAATATTAGTTCAATTAGCAGTTAATTCACGTCGAATTGATCTTGATATGTTTTAGTGGAAAGGATGATAGAAATGCCAAATGATAACCAAGCTCGTCCTTCAGCTGGTTCTGTTAGAGAAGTTGGTAGTTATCCTATCGATCTGACAGGTCCATGCAGTCACACTCTTGTCATTAAGCCTGGTGTGGGTAGTCTATCTATTGGTCCGTCGCAATTGGGGAAGAAGGCAGACCTTCATGTCGCGTCTGATGCGCAAATCGATTGGACCGTATTCGATGCCTTTGCCACGCCGGCTGGCTCTCCCTGGCCACGATTTCTACATTATACAGGCAGTGACCCAGGCTTCTTTGACTGGGCAAAGAAACGGCCCATTGAAGAGATGACGTGGACACCGATCCTGTCTGCAGACACGGTGGTGGACACCAGTCAGTCCAATTTGCATGGCTTGCATATCGAGTTGGCCCCATCCGGGAGTTCCCTTAGCCTAAAGCTTCCAAAGCGGTCTTTCCGTCTGAGTGTGTCCGGCGATCTAACACGCTTCTCGGCCACAGGCGATATGCCATCTTCCCTGACACTGGCGCCGCGTACCGGCCGACGCAAGAATGATATTCCTTTCTTGCTGCCCGACCTGGGTGAGTTGCACCAGGTAACGAGCTTGACGCTACAGAACACACCGCTGGGACAGCCTATCTCGCTAGAGTGTCTAAATCGGTATCCAAACCTTAACTCATTGAGTTTGTGGGGGAACTTCTGCGACCTGGACATATTGGCTCAACATGCCAAATTAACGAATCTGGAGCTACGTTTCATGCCGGATCTGGGGGAGCTTCCTACCTTGAACTCCTGGCCGTTGCTTGACAGATTCATCGCCTACAATGTGGAAGAGATCGCTGGCAAGCATCTGAAACAGCAAATGAAAAAACGAGCTGAAGCACGCCCTTGGACCGACCATGCTTCAGTGAGCCAATTACGAAAGCCTGAGTGGTGGACGACAGAGTTCGGCCGCCCGTTCTCGTCCTGGCCTAAACGTCTGGCCAAGCTGGCTAATGAAGCTTATAACGTTGCACAGGCAACTTTGTCCGAGGCCCGAACCTTTGCCGAAGCCGAGGCAGCCATTTCTGCCTTCACCGCGCGCTTTAACAACCTCAAAGGCATCGAAACCACCGAACGAGAAGACCTTGCTGAAGCGGTATGGCAACTCAGCCAGTCTGATCATCTGATTGGTCAGCCAATAACAGAGGAGATGGCTCAACGCTGGTTCGATGCATCGCGCGATTACTGAATGAATTGAAAGTCATTACAAGCCTTGAACAGCTACAATCTTTTAAGAAAAGATTGAAAAAATATGTAATTAGGAGCAATGGAAGGTAAGTAAAAGAATGTACCTCTATTGCTCCTTCTCTCATTTAACCCTCCCAATTTAAAGAGTGCACTACATTATACTGGCGGGGTTTTGTTATATAATCAACCCCATTTCACGGAGTCTATCTTTAATTTTCTTTATACGAGCTTCTTTTTCGGTAGCTTCAGTTAATACCACCACAGATGTTTCGTTATACTTCTTTATAATCCTCTTTAAAGTTAATTCTTTCATATCCTTTTTACTCTGCATTGTAACACGAGGGACAATTGTATGGTTTTCTATAGTCTTGGGATCTGCAGAAATTCGTTCTAGTAAATTAAGTAGAAGCATCAGTCTTTTGTGTCCCAACCTCGGAACTTGGTATAGTTTTTTCCATGAGGAATTTAGTAGGTGATCAAGGTTTATATATCCCTTGGAGTATAGAGCATTTATGAGGCCCGTTAAATTTGGTCCCTGCTCTTCTGCATAAGCAACAGTTACAATACAAGCAATATCCTTACTATAAAGATGCGCTGGAAGTGGGAAAAATTGTATTAACGCCGCATTTCCATCGATGATGTCATTCATGATGATTTACCTCCAATAAAAATTTTTGGTCATTATTCACGTATAGAATTCTGGTGAAGGTTGTGCAAAATATTATTACACTCTGCATTATTAAAACCCAAGTTACTGATCATTTTCTGAACATCAGCAAAGCCCATTGCATGAGCATGTAGAATATTCAGAAGATTTTACTATTTAATAAGTAACAATCGACTCGAATATTCGCTGCTGCGCTTCGTAATCAACACTAAGTAATGGTATGATGTAGGCATCAATTTTATGGGGTGCACTATGATGGATATTCGAATCAAAGAACTGCTTGATGCTACACAGCAAAAATATGGATTGGACAACTACTACTTACACTCTCATGAAATTTATCGCGACGTTACGATACTGGGAGAGACCAACTATTTTCTTAGTATGGAATGGTTTCCTGCACATATGAAGGAATGGAAGGGCGATTACAATCCGGAAGGAACTGCCGTCATCACGATTGACCTACAATCCCGCAACTATAAAAGTGTGATTTTTGTTGGCGGGATATCTTATGCGAATGGGACACCATTCCAAAATATAGATTTTAACGGAGTCATCCGGTGGATTGAAGATGAGGCAAGGATTGTATACGGTAAACAATTCCACTTAGAGAAGGAACAGATTGGAGAATATCATTTTATTGAAAAAATAGGTAGCATACCAGTCACTCCTGGTGGACGGATCGAGCTTCGCTTCGATGCGGAAGGCAGGCTTGTTTTTTACAGTGTATATGGCCAGTTTCCTTCCAGCTCCCTTGTGCACAAAGAGAACTATACTCTCACACTTCAAACGATAGAGCCACAGGCGAGGAAACAACTTCAGCTTATAGAATATCCGGTGTACGAGACGAAGCAACTCCTGCCGATCTATGGGATAGAAGAAATCTACATTTCAAATGACGGAACAACCACCATCCCATTTGAGTTTATATCAGGTACGAGAGCACGACTGAGTATTGATCAAGTAATCCATTGGGAGCAACAGAATACGGAGCTGGAGCCGTTCGAAAGGACGGAGATACGCCTACTTGAGGTAGTTTCCATTGAGCAGGCAATAGCTAGTGAGCCGCATCCGGACTCATTTCCTATCACAGACGCAGAACAAGCCGAATGTATAGCCGCAGTCGAAGCTGGTTTAAGCCAGCTCTTTCCGGATGAATCCGGAGAATGGATGTTGAAGACTTTTCAACGGGAAAGAGGACATATTCAGGCAACACTGAGGATGAAGGCGCCAAGTAATCGTATATTCCAGCGTAAGATCCTCCTGTTCATCGATGTGCAGAATTATAAGGTTATAAATTATATGGATAACAAGCCAATGCTCGATATGTTTGATGAGTTCAAGAGCGAAGAGGGGATTTCTGTAAGCCATGACGAAGCTTATGACAAGCTCAAGGGATGGTTCGAATTAACACCCGTCTATGTGTATGATCCTGGGCAGAAGAAGTATGTGCTGTGCGGGAAGTTAGATTGTAATTATGCTGTGAAGGCCACTAGTGGAGATGTGGTGGAGTTGAGTAGTTTGGAATGATAGTGCAAGCTTTCTTATACTGAGTAGGACGAATAAAGGTAATGAAGTATAGTAAGGTGATGCAAATATAATAAAATGAGTAGAACTTACTAATTTTGTGAGTTACTTTGGGAGTTGAAAATATGACGACAGCTACAGGAACCAAGGAAAATCCTTGGAAGTTAAAGACACCACCGCAAACATCCGAGTATGAAATGTATAAGGTCGAAAAAGACGGTAAAGAAATTATAGTTTGCACTGTAGGGAAAACGGTTTTGCATTATGACTACCGCTGTATTGAAGATCTGCACGCCATGCTTATACAAAATGGTGATTGGATGGAGTTAGGAAGTGCTGATGAGCAAAAACCAGCAAAAGAAGGTACCGTTGAAGCATGGGGGCGTTCACCTGAAAACCCTGTCGGCGGTTGGTATGGATTAAAGAAGGGACTTCGGGGGCGATTCGGAATGTATATTCCACCGTTGCTCGAAGAATTGGGTCTTGCGGAAGTAGAGCATAATCCAAGAAACAATCGGATGAAAGCGATCTTGTAAACGAAGGAGAGCCTAAAGGCTCTTCTTTTTTTGAGCCATGCCCCTAACCGGTGGTCTTTCGTACACATTGCAGTGATTAATTTAGTTACAAAACGTTTTTTTTAGTTACATAAACTTTCAAGAGCAGGGCCTTTGCCGTTAAGCTGATTGTAAAAATATTCACAAGGGGGCAAAGCTATAACATGAATAAAAAAGTAACCACTGCTCTTATTCTCGTTCTCTCAGTCATGCTTGTTATCACAGGATGTGGCAACAGCAACAGCAGCAATGGAAACGGGAACAAGAACACCAGCAAGAACACCAGCAAGATCAACGAGACAAAGGAAACTGAAGCCGTTTCGGGAGCATCCAAAGCTAGCTATACACCGTACGATCAACTAAAAGATAAATATGACATCATCATTATTGGTGCAGGCGGTGCCGGAATGTCTGCTGCACTTGAGGCGAGAGCAAAAGGTATGAACCCGGTTATTTTTGAAAAAATGCCAGTTGCCGGCGGAAATACAACAAAATCATCTTCGGGAATGAATGCTTCTGAAACGAAATTCCAAAAAGAGCAAGGCATTGAAGACAGCAATGATCTGTTTTATGAAGAGTCCTTAAAAGGTGGCCATGATACGAACGATAAAGAGATGCTTCGTTTCTTCGTAGACAATTCCGCAAGTGCGATTGATTGGCTGGATTCTATCGGGATTAGATTGAATAATATCACGATTACAGGCGGGATGAACGAAAAACGCACACACCGTCCTGAAGATGGCTCTGCAGTAGGACAATACCTTGTCAAAGGTTTGGTGAAAAACGTACAAGAACAAGGCATTCCCCTTTTTGTGAACGCCAATGTCAAGGAAATTACCGAAAAAGACGGTAAGGTCAATGGCGTCAAAGTTATCTTTGACCAAACGGAAGAGAAAACGATTACAGCGTCTGCTGTCGTGGTGACAACCGGCGGTTTCGGCGCCAATTTAGACATGATTTCAGGAGTCAGATCTGATTTGGAGGGGTACGTTACCACCAACCAGCCGGGCAGCACCGGTGACGGTATCAAGATGATTGAGAAGCTCGGCGGTACCACAGTCGATATGGATCAAATCCAAGTTCACCCGACTGTGCAGCAGGAAAAATCCTATCTCATTGGGGAGGCTGTTCGTGGGGAAGGAGCGATCCTGGTTTCAAGTGTAGGCAAACGTTTCACAAACGAACTGGATACAAGAGATAATGTCACCGCTGCAATCAATAAGCTTCCTGAGAAGTCTGCGTTTCTTGTATTTGATTCCGGCGTAAAATCTCACGCTAAAGCGATTGAACAATATGAAAAAATGGGCTTCGTTATCCAAGGAGATTCGATCGAGGCTTTGGCAACAAAAATGGACGTACCGGCAGATCAGTTGAAAACTGCACTAGAGACCTGGAACAGCGCGGTGACGAATAAACAGGATGCCGACTTCGGCAGAACAACCGGAATGGACAATGACTTGTCCGACGCGCCATATTATGCAATTAAAATCGGCCCGGGAATTCACTACACGATGGGAGGCGTGAAAATCAACACCAACACAGAAGTTTTAAATAAAGACGGACAACCGATTCCAGGCCTTTTTGCAGCAGGCGAAGTTACCGGAGGCTTGCATGGTCAAAACCGGATCGGCGGTAACTCTGTTGCGGAAATCATTATTTTCGGCCGCCAAACGGGTATAAAATCCGCTGAATTCGTAAAAGCACAATAAGTTATCCCCCTGCCTCTTTTCGGCTAGGCAAACAAACGCTTGGGCTCATCTTAGCCATGCGTTTGTTGTTTTATTATAACGGTGTAGCGTATAAGGTCATAGCCATCCTTGCACGTATACGTTAGAATGAAGAAAAATTTCCGGAGGGACAGCTGATGAAAATTGGCAAACATACACTTCGGCTGCAAACAACAATTACTTTGATGATTGGTGCAGTTCTTATCATAATGCTGCTAGTGGTCTATCTGCTATTTAGTATAAAGGTTACCTCACAAACAAAATCCTCGTTGGAACAAAAGGCTGTGATCATTTCCCGTACGTTATCGCGTAACCCTCTAATTATTGAAGCGTTAAACAAATCACGCAGCTCGTCTGAATTGCAAAGCTACACTGAGGAAATCCGATTGTTGAACAATGTGGAATTTGTTGTGGTCATGGATATGAATGCAATCAGATATTCCCATCCGGACAAGGACAAAATTGGTAAGCATTTTATCGGTGGCGACGAAGCCGCAGTCTTGCAGGGGCAGGAAAGCATTTCGGAAGCCGAGGGTTCTTTGGGCCCATCTGTAAGAGCGTTTTCACCTGTCTTTTCTGCAAGCGGGAAACAATTAGGAGCGGTGGCAGTAGGAATATCACTGGGAAACATCAGACTTGCCATAAGAGAGAACGTGGGAATCCTTTATTGGGGATTGCTTATAGGCAGTCTAATAGGGGCTGCGGGAGCATTTCTGCTGGCACGTGTTATCAAAAAAATGATGTTTGGCATGGAACCGGCCGCTATTGCTAAGCTTTTGGAAGAGCGCAACTCCATGCTACAGTCAGTTAGGGAGGGAGTCATTGCCGTTGATAAAGAGTCACGTATTACTTTGATTAATACAGAAGCCAGGCGTTTGCTTGCAGCCATTGGCATGCAGGATGATCCCTTGAACCAGTCGGTGGAGAGCTTTTGGCCATCACTGCGGATGAATACAGTGCTCAAGACCGGTGAAGCCAGCCAGGACTTGGAGGTGGAGCATAGCGGTGTTACGTTACTGGCAAACGTGGTTCCCATTCACGTAAATGGATCTGTAGAAGGTGCAATTGCCACATTCCGTGATAAGACGGAAATCAGCATACTTATGGAAAGGTTATCTGGCATCTCCTTATATGCCGAGGCATTGCGTGCCCAGGCGCATGAGTTTATGAACAAGCTGCATGTAATATTAGGATTAACACATATGAAAAGGTATGATCGGTTGGAGGCGTATATAACAAGTACTGTCACAACAACACAGGCAGAGATGGGAACGGTGGTGAGACAAGTGAAGGACCCTGTGATGGCCGGATTTCTATTGGGTAAGCTGAGCCGGGCCAGAGAAGCCGGAGTTCGGCTGGTGCTTCTGGAGGATGGGGTTCTGCCGGAGCCTAGCGATCCGGAACGCTCCTGCCAACTCATTACGATAGTCGGTAATCTTTTGGATAATGCTATGGAAGCACCGGAAGGTAGAGGCAGCAAATATATTCATTTCAGCTTTCAATATCAGGATAAGACGCTGATAGTTACGGTTAGCGATAATGGAAGCGGTATCCCAGATGAGAAATTGCCATATATTTTTCAACAGGGGTATTCTACAAAAGGACATGACCGAGGCATCGGCTTGTATCTGGTTGAGCGGAGCCTTAAAGCTATGGGAGGTAAGATTGTTTGTGAAACAGGAAAGGGAGAAGGGACCCGATTTACGGTTAGTTTACCCTATCGAGCAAAGAGTGATGGTCAATGATTAGTGTATTGATTGTAGAAGATGATCCGATGGTAGCCGAGATGAATAAATTCTATCTGGAGCAAGTGGAAGGTTTTCAGTGTAAAGGCTGGGCAAAATCAGTGGGTGAAGCTCTGATCAAATTGGCAGATGAGTCTTTCGAGCTGATTCTGCTGGATATTTACATGAAGGAGAGCAATGGATTGGAGCTGCTGTCCGCTCTCCGTCGAGGCAGTAAACGAATAGATGTGATTATCATTTCAGCTGCGAGCGATAAGGACAGTATCCGAGACGCGCTTCAGAACGGTGCAGTCGATTATCTTATCAAACCGTTTGAGTTTGAACGGTTTCTCGCAGCCCTTTCAGCTTACAAGGAGCAGCATTTCCTGTTCCGTAATCAGGATTCCCTGGATCAGTCTGAACTAGATAAGCTAACCGGGTATAGGAAAGAGCCCTCGGTCGTTCAGGATTTATCTAAGGGCTTTACCCGGCATACACTTCGGACGGTCTGGAAAGCGGTGGAGACCCATAATGCAAATCCCTTTAGCACTGAAGAGATTGCAGTTAGTTCCGGAATTTCGCGGGTTTCGGTCGGGAAATATCTTGCCGTCCTCGCGGATATGGGAGCGCTGAACAGTGAATTGACCTATGGCACCATTGGAAGGCCTGTACAGCGATATCGCATGTCTTCCCGCGGCAGTTCTGTGATTTCTAAATTCATATAACCTTTTGGGGTGGGCCGCCGGTTCCGAGTTTTATAAGGAATCGGCGGTTTTTGATTGCTTATTTTTGATAGCGCTTACTTTAATAATTTTTATAATTCAATCAATAATTACGTAAAAACAAAAGCGCTTTCATTTCCGCTACTATAAGGCTAGAAAAGAGTTTAGGAGGAAATGAAAAATGCAAAATACGATTCCATCACCTGTTTCCAAAGGAAAGGAAGGTCCCCTGCCAGAAAAGGCTGCCTTCATTCAAAAATGTAAGCAATTTAAGGTTGGTGTCTTTCCGCTCCCTGTGTATCTAGCTCTGGCAGTGGTCATTCTTCTTGCAAGTATGGCCGGGAAGCTACCGAATGACATGATTGGAGGGTTCGCTGTCATTATGGTTCTGGGTATTCTGCTGAGTGATATCGGTATGAAGCTTCCCTTGTTGAAAAATATAGGCGGCCCCGCAATCATGGCCCTTATGATCCCATCCCTGCTGATTTACTTGAATTTGTTCAACTCTACTGTGACAGACGCTGTCACTACATTGATGAAAGAGGCAAACTTCCTGTACTTGTACATCTCCATCCTGGTGAGTGGCAGTATGCTCGGCATGTACCGCAAAACATTGGTAGCGGGTATTACGCGGATCTTCATCCCGCTGATCGTCGGGACGATTGCAGCGGTTCTCGGCGGACTACTGGTAGGAACGATCACAGGTTATAGCATGTATCATACTTTCTTCTTTATTATCGTACCGATCCTTGGCGGTGGAATCGGTGAAGGCATTCTTCCTCTCTCGATTGCATACTCAAGCATTCTGGGTGGACACGAAGCGGGTTATTACGTATCGCAGATGATCCCGTCGGCAATTATCGGCAACGTATTCGCCATCATTGTGGCGGGCTTCTTGAAACGTCTGGGCGAGAAAAAGCCCCATCTAAGCGGTAACGGTACACTAGTCAAATCCGGTGACGATCTACAGCATGACAATCCGGATAACAAACCCAAAGATTTCATGATGATGGGTGCGGGACTTCTGATCGCATGTAGTTTCTTCATTGTTGGGGCATTGCTTGCAGATTATGTAGGGATACCCGGACCGATTGTCATGATTCTGATGGCCGTACTGATCAAATGTGTCAAGGCGCTTCCCGAAAGATTCGAAAATGGGGCTTACCAGTTGTATAAGTTCGTTGCTGGTAACCTGACATGGCCGCTCATGGTAGGTTTGGGCATGCTATACGTTCCTCTGAAGGATGTAGCTGCCATTATCTCTCTACCTTATGTGCTGACCTGCCTTGCCATCGTCTTCAGCATGGTGGTTTCCGGCTATTTTGTGGGAAGAAAAATCAATATGTACCCTGTCGATGCGGCAATTGTAACCGTCTGCCATAGCGGCTTGGGTGGAACCGGAGATGTAGCCATTCTCTCTGCCTCCAATCGTATGCAGCTCATGCCATTTGCCCAGATCTCCACCCGGATCGGCGGCGTCAGCACCGTTATTGTGGCAACTATTCTATTGCGGTTTTGGAGCTGATTAGGATGTCAAACATACATCCAGAAAGCTTATAGAGAAAAATATATTGCAATTAACAGGAGGAACAGTAATGAAAATAATGGATGAAGTAATGAAGATGCATGTTGGCGGCAAGCTGGAGACCGGCTTGAAGAACCCTATTCGAAGCATGGAGGATTTATCCAAGGTATATACACCCGGAGTAGCTAAAGTGTGTCAGGCTATCGCCGCAGACCAAGATAAAGCATACGAATATACGATTAAGAAAAATTCGGTGGCGGTCGTTAGTGACGGAACAGCTGTACTCGGACTTGGTGATATCGGTCCCAAAGCAGCCATGCCGGTCATGGAAGGCAAAGCAGCGTTGTTCAAACAGTTTGCAGATGTGGACGCTTTCCCAATCTGTCTGGATACAAAAGATACCGAAGAAATTATCGCGATTGTCAAAGCAATCGCCCCTACCTTCGGAGGCATTAATCTCGAAGATATTTCTTCGCCTCGTTGCTTTGAAATTGAAGCGAGACTTAAGCAGGAGCTCGATATTCCAGTCTTCCACGACGATCAGCATGGAACGGCGATTGTAGTACTGGCTGGAATTTTGAATGCTTTAAGAGTATGCAACAAGGACATTAAGAATGTGAAGATAGTGGTGAATGGTATTGGAGCCGCCGGTATCGCCGTATCCAAGATGCTCCTGCATGCCGGTGCTGTAAATTTGATCGGTGTGGACCGCCAGGGTGCAATTAACCGTGCAGTCCATTACGATAAATCGCATTGGAGCGAGTTTGCACTAATTACGAATCCTCATCTGGAGAGAGGTTCCTTATCTGAAGTTATTCAGGGTGCCGATGTATTTATCGGACTATCCGCCCCCGGTGCCTTAAAGCTAGGTGATGTAAAAAGAATGGCTGCTGATCCGATTGTATTTGCCATGGCCAATCCTACTCCGGAGATTGATCCTGAAATTGCCGGGCCTTACGTCAAGGTTATGGCGACAGGGCGCTCCGATTTTCCTAACCAGATCAATAATGTTCTCTGTTTTCCCGGTATTTTTCGTGGAGCCCTTGACTGTGGCGCCACTGAAATCAATGAAGATATGAAACTGGCTGCTGCAGAGGCGATATCTTCGGTGATTGACGCCAGTGATCTTCATGAAACTTATATTATGCCGAATGCGTTTGATCTACGGGTAGTGGAGCGTATCCGGGAAGCGGTTATTCGAGCGGCGCTCAAGAGTGGTGTGGCTAGAATAGGCACGTTAATGGAAAGCAATTGAAGCTGGATAAACATCTGATCCGGATTATTCAAAAATTAGTTTTTCGGAGTTCTGTGCATATCTCGAATACATGATGTTAGGTAACTCTGCCTTATGCTTGTTTCTCCATTCGCTGGAAGAATATCTAAGCATGTCGGCGTAGGTATAACGCTTCGCGGTGGATTGCTGCTAGCGATCATTGGTTTGGCTTCTATGGGGATGATTTCTAATCTGCCGCTTCTTATTGTGATGAGCATCCTTTTTGTGGCGGGGATGGCACTAGCCGTTCCTTCACTTGTTTCGCTTGTTGGGCAAGTGGGCGGCAAGATGCGCGGGATAGCTGTATCTGTATATACTTTTATATTGTTTACAGGCACAAGCTTTGGTCCGATTATCTCGCTTCAATTGATGAATCATGCAAGTTATTTAATTACGTTTCTTCTATTGGCATGTATTCTGTGCATTGGGTTGATAGCAGCATGTCTTATTCATCATGAGGAGGCAGGGGAGTTAAACAGCCAGTAAATTTGTGATCAATAAACAAAAGACGATGAAATGACATCATAACGATTGTTTATTCAAGGTAACTTCTTTTGAAGTTACCTTTTTACTTTGAAGTCACGTGGGCCCGCAATGTGGTCTGGAGAAGCTCATGTCCTAATGAAAATAGTTGTATAAAAATTTGATGTACGCGCAGAGAAATCCCGGTGAATAGCGTCAAATAGAAGTAGACGTTAAAAAAAGATTTAATGTGGTTCATTATGTTCCTTGTTACAGTCGAACAGTCTTAAGATTTTTGTAAGAATCGGATAAGAAAAAAGAAAGTTACGTTATGTACAATGTATGAAATGAGAGACTATAACCGTATTAAGGATGGTGGATGAGTTGGGTTTCAAAATACGTAAAACCACAGTGCAATCCGTCTGGATGATGTGGGAAAAAGCTTTTGCGTTGCTTTCACATTTTCGCGGATCGCATAAGTCGAGTTTTGGTATATGTACCGTGATGCTAAAAAAACACCGGGGACAGCCAATTGTATGCCAGGACGCCACGGTCATCAATCAGGGTGAGTGGGTGGGAGAGCTCCACCTCGATAATGGAAGCATCCTGAAGTTGATCCAGTCCGAAGGATCGGATCGTGCTGCACTCCAAACGGCTCGCATGCTGCGCAAATCAATGCAGCAAATCAATGAAGCCTTCGAATCGCAGTCCGAGTTCAGGCAGGTCAAGGCTTTATTGGGGATTACACTGCTCCATCGGGGATTAACACACGGTCTTGGTTTTGAACAACAAAATATAAAGTCCGGTGTTTTTGAACGCATCACCACCATTTATCTTCGATTGCTGCTGTCTGCTATGCATCCGGAAGGGAGACAAAGAATCAGTCGGCGAACCGAACAACTGGTCCCGATGTTACTGATTCATTCACGGGCCTCACTGAAGAATCGCTTCTCACCCGGACAGAACTATTCTGGATAAGTCGTAAGTTTGTTATATGGAGGTGTAATTATTCTTACATATCTTATAGGAGGAATACTATGTACCGCCACTCTTTACATGTTTATTCCAAGTTTGATTACGCGAGTGAGCGGCTTTGGTGTCTTTCGCAAAGGAACGGTAAAAAAACAGGTGGCATTCACTTTTGACGATGGGCCACATCCGAAATATACGCCGATATTGCTGGATTTATTGAAGTTGCATCAAGTGAAGGCTACTTTTTTCGTGCTAGGATCGAGAGCGGAGCAGTATCCAGACCTGATCAGAAGAATGGATCGGGAAGGCCATCAGATTGGCATCCATAATTATTGTCATACCTCTAACTGGCTGATGCTGCCCCGTACGATTAGGCGAGAACATCTGGACCGCTCTGCTGATATTATAGAGTCTATTGTCGGAACCCGACCCAATCATTACCGTCCACCCTGGGGATTAATCAATCTATTTGATTTCTTTCGATACAAACAGTATCGAATTGTTCTATGGTCGCTGAAGGCAGGCGACTGGAACACCCGGGTCTGTCAAACCCGGATGCAGGCCACTCTGTTAAGTGGAATCACCGATGGCTCCGTTGTTTTACTTCACGACAGTGGTGAGACTGTGGGCGCGGACCGGCATGCTCCTTATTTTATGCTGCAATCTTTAGAGGAAGTGCTAAACCAACTGCAGACAAGAAACCTGCAATTTGTTCGTCTTGACGAAATGTCATGACGTATTCCAGTGTTTTTGCTGTTAAGACTTAAATTGTTTGCGGAAGCAGAGCGGCGAGATGCCCATCAATAATTTGAAGGTTCGTCCAAAATGGGATGTGTTATCAAACCCAACCATTCCCGCAATTTCAGTAACATTAAAAGAAGAGCCAACCAGCAAATCACGCGCTTCTTTAATGCGGATGTTATTGATATATTCAATGAAGCTGAACCCGGTGGCTTCTTTAAAAGTTCGGCATAAGTAGGAAGAGCTTATGTCGAATTTCTGTGAAATCTCACAGAGCTTAAGCGGTTCCATATAATGTTGATTTACATAATTAACGATGTCCAGGACTTTCTTATGTGTACGATTGGATTCCACTAATGGGGTTACACGGCTGTCAAATAGTTTACGATTAAGATAGAGAAGCAACTCCACCAATATTATTTGTTGGTATTGTTCATATCCGCGAGCTTGCTTCTTTCCCTCCTGGATCATCTTCTGAAAAAGCTGTTCGATGAAATACTGATCCTTCCCGGTCATCTTCAAAGCGCGGTAATCACTTTTGAACAATTCGAGCAGTTCCTCACATTGACCGCCGGTGCAGAAATGCTGCAGGAATTCTTTTTTAAACAGCAGTGTAACCCGTTCATACATATTGCAGCCGGAATTAACCAGTTTGTGCATTTCGTGAATATCCATAAATAGCAACGTACCGCCCGCAACCTGGTAGGTTCTGTCCCCTATAAAATAATAAAAATCCCCGGATATTAAATACAGAATCTCATATGCATCATGATAGTGTCTTGAAGGCATGCTGGTGTATACCTGTTTCTTGCGGCTGATCTCAAAAAGAGTAGACTCATAAAATACCGGTTTCATTCAGCACCTCCTAAGAGGATTGTAGACTTAATCTAGGGGTTGTAGCAATATATGTATAAAAATTAATAATTACAAGAAAATACGTGCTGTTTGGACAAACTTTTTGAGATAAGCTTAAATTGAATTACCAAGTGTTGGAAAAAGGAGGGCTGTCATGCTCAGATAGGTTGGGGATAAGGTTCGCTGCCACTCAAAGTTAAAGCGCTTAAACTATTTAATCAAAGGAGAGATTGCGGTGCTTAATTCAACGAATAGTAAGGTTTCCAAGAAGATGAGATTTTCATTGATGATCCTGCTCAGTTTTTCAATGATTTTTTCTTATGGCTATCTGTCCAGTGCATCTCAACAGAAAAGTTATGCGGCAGGGAACCCTGATTCTAATTTCTCACCGGCAACACTTCAATTCTTGCGCGACAACACAGGTCTGGATGGTGAGCAGTGGAACAATATTATGATGCTTGTCAACAAACCGGAGCAGGACGATCTGAACTGGATCAATTTTTACGGATATTGTGAAGATATTGATGATGACCGCGGGTATACGATTGGAATATTCGGTGCGACTACAGGTGGCTCAAATGATACCGGTCCCGACGGTCCGGATCTGTTCAAGGCATATGATGCTGCCAAAGGCGCGAGTAATCCTTCGGTTAAAGGCGCATTGGCCCGGATCGGTGTCAAGGGTTCGATGAAAGGGAAGATCCTCGAAATCAATGAAAGCGAAGAGAGCTTCTGCAGAAAAATTGGCAATTTGCAAAATGATCCCGAGTGGAGAGAGGCTATGTGGAAAACGTTCTACAATATCTACATTAAATACAGTGTGGAGCAGGCCCGAAATCGCGGCTTTAACTCGGCATTAACTATTGGTTCCTTCGTGGATGCTGCGCTGAACCATGGAGCAACCGGCGGCTCCGAGACTCTTCAAGGGCTTTTGGGTAAATCAGGAAGCAGCACCGATGAGAAGACTTTCATGACCAAATTCTATAAAGAACGGACCAAGATTGTGGATACTAATGAGTACAACTCTCCGCCTAACGGCAAGAACCGTGTGAAGCAGTGGAGCAATTTGCTCAACATGGGAGAGACAGACCTGAAGGGTGCAGATTCGGCAGTCCTTCAAGTCACCGACTGGGAACTCCAATAACAGGAATGTGAGAGTAGACAAAACCGCCGTTCTTCTTGGAGACGGCGGTTCGATGATAAGTGAGATTAATGAAGAGGGAGATGGGTCGAATGGATAACCACCAATCTTATCTCAAAAACAGATTTCCCAAGGTAATCAGTCTAATGGTTATAGGTTTGCTGCTTGCCATGGAGTTGACCGGTTTTGTTTCAGCAGGAAGGGAGGGAAATGAGGAAGATCTTGCAAGCGAAGTAACTGCAGCTCAGGAAACGATTGCCCAGTGGATTTTTAAAGACAAAGGCGAGAACGGAGTATTTCCGGCTACAGGCGGAGTATATCAAACGGCTTCATCCATTCGTGATATAGGAACAAATACGGATGCATACACCTATGAGCCCAGTGAGAACAGCGTACGCAACCAGGGCTGGCATGAAGGAACGGGCACTAAATACTGGCTTGCCACGCTTTCTACCCAAGGCTTCGAAGGTATCCTCCTCTCTTCACAGCAAACTTCTTCAAGTACAGGACCTAGGGATTTTAAGGTGCAATACAGTATAGATCAGCAGGAATGGACAAATGTTGCGGGCGGCAACCTTGTTCTAGCCCAGAACAATTTTAATTGTTCCAATAATTCCTGCAAATTAACGAACCTCGTTTTGCCTGCGGGAACAAACAATCAAGATGTACTCTATATCCGCTGGGTGGTTAACTCTACGAAAAGCGTAAGCGGGGGAACGGTATCCAGCTCAGGCTCAAGCAGAATCAAAGATGTGGTAATTAAAGGAACACGCAGCAGCGGCGAACCAGGAGACACTCCCACACTTGAGGTAAGCAAAACTCCCGCTTCAGGGGCTGCAGATGTTTCCCTTAATGCAGAGATCACTGTGAAGTTTAATAAAGCCATCAGTCTCGACAGTGGCTATCAAGTTGTAATCACAGAAAACAATGTTCCTCTTAACAACATCTCTACTTCGCTCCTCGGTCAAGACTCGGTTAAAGTCAGCCACCCTAATTTTATTGCCGGTAAAACTTATAAAGTGACCATCCCAAAAGAGCTTGTTAAGGGGACTACGGATGGCCGGACACCGGAAAACGATATTACCTGGAGCTTTAAGACGAAGTCTCCGGATATCGGCAACAAAACACCAACTCTGCTGAACATGACTTTTAATGGGGACCCAAAGACAAGTATCGCCTTTGACTGGTATACAGCCGAAACTGTCAGAGGTACAGTAGTGCAAGTGGTGGAGGCCTCCAATGCGGGAGGAAGCGAGTTCCCGGAACAACTGGCAACTTCTTATGAGGGCAGCTCAACAGTTATTGAAACCTTAATGATATCAGGAGACAGAAGTTCCAAGAAGTATAAAAAGTTCGCCAGCCATAAGCTTATTGCAAGCGGTCTTATGCCTGGAACTAAGTATATCTACCGGGCCGGTAACGGTGATGCAGACGGCTGGAGCGAGGCGGGTTCTTTTACCACGGACAAGGCGGATAATCAGGATTTCCATTTCCTCTATGTAACCGACACCCAAGGCTCAAGTAAATCGAATTTCGATCTGTGGCAGGATACTTTTAAGAGAGCTATTGAGAAAACGGTAGATCCCAAGTTTGTTCTTCTTACAGGGGATCTAACGGATGACGGTGATCTGGAGCAGCTGTGGCAGTGGTTCTTAGGTGTGCCGAAAAAAGAATTTGCCAATGTGCCATTTGCACCGATTATCGGCAACCATGAGATAGAGGATTATCCGAATAATAACTTCTATAACCATTTTAATCTTCCAAAAGATGTCGGGACGGGTGCTCATGACGGGTCGGTATATGCTTTCGAATACGGCGATGCACTGTTTATGCAGATCAATTCCCAGTACGAAGGAGAGGTCAAGCCGTACAAAGCAGATATTCAGTTCACGAAGCAATTGGAATGGATGCGGAATCAGGTGGCAAAGACCGATAAGAAGTGGAAATTCGTCTCTATGCATAAGGGAGCTTATTCCTCAGGGGATAATGCTTCGGCAGAAAGCGACCGGGTAGAATTTTACCGCAAATATCTGATTCCTGTATTTGATGAGCTGGGTGTGGATATGGTGTTTGAGGGACATGACCATATGTATATGAGGTCTTTTCAAATGCTGAACAACGTTCCGATTAAGAATGTCATTACCGATGAGCAAGGAAATGTGCTGAATCCCAAAGGGACTGTGTATCTAATGGGCAACTCGGCCGCTTCGAAATTCTATGCTATTAATCCAGACGCAGACACTTTTTTTGCAGCAAAAAACGATCAGCCCAACAAGAAAATGTTCGTGGATGTTTCCATTACAAACGATGTGTTGAAATTTACATCCTACACAGCAGTTAAAGATAAACCCCTTGCCGTCTATGATGCTTACAGTATTAAGCGGACTGACGTCAAACCCGGCATTGTCGAAAATCCAAGCGCAGTAAGACAGTCAGGGAACCGTGCAGTTCTTTCGTGGAAAGCACCAACAAATAGCCCTGACCCGGTGCGGGGTTACCGGATTTATGAGAAAAATGATAAAGTTAGCACAAATTGGAGCGTGTATGTGCCGACGGTAAGCGGTCAGACGAGTTACAGCTATACATTAAACGGCATAGATTCTGCTAAATCCTACAATTTCGTTATTAAAGCAGTGGGGACAAGAAATAACTCGCTTCCAGCAGAGGTAGGAATGCAATGAATCCTCGAAAAACAAAATTACTAACCGAATGTACCCTGGTTAAAAGACACTAGCTCACGCTAGTGTCTTTTTCCTTCCAAGGGCAAAGACCTATAAATATTGCACCTTATGTATATTTTATCTGTGTTTCGGAATTTTAATCCCCTTTATAATAAGGTTTGTAACAGGGTTGGTAGGCCGGCCGAGCTTTACAAAACGAAAAAGAAGAGGAAGCTACAATGTCAAATGAAGCAGGGAAAAAAATAAAGCTTTCACGAATCGGAAATTCGCTAAGGCAACAGAAATATCTTCAACTTATGGTGCTACCTGGTCTTATATGGCTAATTGTTTTTTGCTACATCCCTATGGTCGGACTTTTTGCAGCATTTTTTGATTATAATCCTTTTCTGGGAATTCTAAAGAGTCCATTTGTAGGCTTCGCGCACTTTAAAGAACTGTTTCACGATGAGTTGTTCTGGAATTCGGTAAGAAACATGTTCGGGTTAAGTTTAACGAAGACGGTTTTTGCCATCATCATGCCGATTTTGTTTGCCTTAATGCTTAACGAAATCAAGAATATGACCCTGAAAAAAATCGTTCAGACGGCGAGTTATCTTCCGCACTTTATCTCGTGGGTAGTTGTTGCAGGACTGTTTATTATGTGGCTCAACACCGATGGCATTGTCAATCATGTACTGATGTCGCTTGGTTTCACCAATGAGCCCCAAGCTCATCTGAATTCTCCCGGAGGCTTCTGGATCTGGATGGCAATTATTGACACCTGGAAAGAGACCGGGTGGTGGGCGATTATATATCTCGCTGCCATTGCTGCGATTCCTGTAGAACAATATGAATCTGCTGTGGTGGATGGAGCAAGTCGCATCAGAAGAATGATTAGCATCACTATTCCGTCCATTAAATCCACAATTATGATGGTAGTTATCCTTAGTATTGGAAGCATGATTTACGGAGGACTCTCCGGATCAAATCTGCAGCAATCTCTACTCTTTGGGAATTCGCTCAATTATGACAATTCCATGATTTTGGAAACCTATATCGTAAATATGGGGCTTTCCCAAGGTCGCTTCTCTTATGCTATTGCTGCAGGGTTAATCTTATCATTGTTATCGTTTGTGCTGTTCAGTGGAGCAAATGCAGTCAGCCGTAAGTTAACAAACACCAGTTTATATTAACAAGCAAATTCCCGTATAAAGTGAACCGTCAGGAGCGAAGGAAATGAAGGGAAATACAGAAGACAAAGTCATCAACATAGTTCTGTTTATTCTTATGTCGATTGTCACCCTGGTAACGTTGTATCCATTGTACTACTCATTCATCATATCCTTGAATGATGCCAATGACATCGCCGAAAAAGGCTTCATCTATTTATCTCCAAGAAAATTCACACTTGAGAATTTCAAGATTGTTTTTACAGAGAGCAAGTTAGCTCATTCATTCCTAATTACAGGGGCGAGAACGATTTTGGGTACAATTGCAAGCGTATTGTTTACTGCTTGCGTGTCTTACCCCTTATCTAAAAAATACTTGGCCCTTAGAAGCTTCTATATCCGGACGGGTGTAATCACCATGTATTTTTTTGGTGGAATCATTCCAACCTATCTGCTGCTCAACTCACTTGGATTAATTGATACCTTCTTGGTTTATATCATACCTTCCCTGTATTCATTTTTTAATGCCATTTTGTTTATTAACTTTTTTTCCTCCATTCCCGATGCGTTAGAGGAATCAGCCAAGATAGACGGTGCAAATGATTGGCGTGTTTTCTGGAAAATATTCCTTCCGTTGTCTGCGCCGATTCTGGCCACCGTGTCGTTGTTCTATGGAGTACAGCAATGGAATTCATGGTTTGATGCAGCCTACTACACCAATTCACCAGACCTGGCCACCCTGCAACTGGTTCTTTATCAGATCATCAGTCAATCGGAAGGAGCCGCGATTGCTGCAAATTATCTCGGAGCCGGTAAGCAGAATATTAACATTATTGATTCCATGAAGTATGCAACTATGGTTGTGTCCGTCGTTCCGGTAGCTCTCGCGTATCCATTCCTGCAGAAATATTTTGTCCAGGGCATGATGGTGGGCTCTGTAAAAGGATAATGCTCGATATCTAGGTCACTTGCCTTGATATACACACAAAAAAAGGGGGAAAGAAGATGAGTAAGGGAAAAAGGATTGTGTCAATCTTTATGGCAGTAATGATGGCTGTTGTTTTTAGCGGGTGTCAATCGAATAAGGATGCGGAGAGTTCAAGTCAGCCAGCAACGGGTACAGAAGCAACTGCGGGTTCGGAAGAATTGACGCAGGAACCTCTAGTTATCAAGCATTTCTATAATTATGACTGGTTCAATGTCGATTGGACAAGTTCGCCCTCCGGTCAGGAAATTCAAAAGCAGGCCAATGTAAAGATTGAATTAAGCAAAGCAACTTCTGGTGATAATACCAAGCTAAATATGATGGTTGCTTCCGGTGACATTCCTGATTTGATTACAACCAACAAGGATGATCCCGCCATCGATTTAATGATCAAGAATGGCATGGTTTTGCCGATTTCTGATTTTATTGATCAA
Source organism: Paenibacillus sp. FSL R5-0475 (assembly GCF_038004585.1). Classification (NCBI taxonomy): domain Bacteria; kingdom Bacillati; phylum Bacillota; class Bacilli; order Caryophanales; family Paenibacillaceae; genus Paenibacillus; species Paenibacillus sp. FSL R5-0475. The sequence continues at coordinate 3,041,514 of NZ_JBBORK010000001.1, read as the reverse complement.
TATGCGCCTGAGATTAGGGAGCAGAGTGAACCAGAGGTCTTTAAATACTACAACTATAAGGATGGAAAGCAATATTTCTTCCCGTCGTTTCTCGTTACCCCATATGACCTTCAACAATCAGATTATAATACGGTTAGCGGAGGTGATGGAGTAAGCGCTATCAGAAGTGATGTTTATGAGGCAATCGGAAAACCAGATATGTCAACGCCTGACGGATTCTTTAATGCAGTGAAAGCAGCAAAGGAAAAGTTTCCTAAGCTTACCGGCTGGTATTTCGGGGCTTTCAACAAAGATCTGACCTTCTTTAAAGCAGGTGAATTTCAAGGTTATATGTTCCCTGCTACCCAATTCGGCATCCATGTATATGATGTAAACGCGGATGGAAAGCTCACATCGGGTGTGCGTAATCCGAAATTCACTGAATTCGTAAAGTTCATGAATAAAATGTACACGAATGGATTAATGTCCTCTGAATCATTCGTAGATGCGCAGGATATTAAAGAAGCTAAGAAACAAAAAGGGGATACGATCGTATTCTCCGGGATCGTGAATGATTTTAACGAAACGATCAAAACTCAGGATAATCCGGAAGTGGGCTGGGAGCCTCTACCGTATTTCCCGGATGGTAAGTATTTCAAAGATGGCTCTGGTTGGACAGCTACGCTGATCTCCAAGAAAGTCGCTGACCCTGAACGGCTGGCTAAATTCATCTCTTTTATGACTTCTCAAACAGGTAGAGAGCTTGATGCTTATGGGGTAAAGGGCGTTCATTGGGAGATGAAGGAGATCGATGGGAAGCAAGTACCAAGACGGACTCCGGAATTCCAGACCTTATACGAAACCGACGGAAGCAAATATCAGAAGGAAACAGGGGTATCCACCTACTTTGCTTTCTCGGATGACTATATCCATGGCAGAATGGCTGCACTTACCGATTCCGAGAAGACAGATTACAGAAAGAACTTGGAGAGCATTGTCAAGCCGCACAAAGAAGCGGATATCGCATTGGGACTTATTCATCCATTGTCCACTTCTGAAGAAGGGATTATCCAAAATAAGCTCAATGAGCTCTCCAAAGCGTACTACCCTAAAATGGTTATGGCCAAGAACGAGGGTGCCGCTTTAGATACCTATAATGAGTTTGTGAAGAAGGCGGAAGACACCGGTTTGGCAAAACTGGAGGCTGCTTGGACCGCTAAGTATGCGGAGTTTAAATAAGTCAGCTTAGCAATAAAATAATGTTAATCAAAGAAGTGGATGAGTGTGACCAGAATCAGGCTCATCCTTCTTCTTTTCGCAAGGAAAACTCTTAAATCCACTACAAATCCGCGTTATACGTTTATTCGGGGGATACAATGAAGGAAACCATTAAAATCTGCAAAAAAGGGTATGACATTGTCATCGAGAAAGGTTCTGGCTGCATCAGGGAATTGTATGACAATAAAGATGCTAACCGGGTGAACCTTGTTGACCGCAACAGGCGATTCGGGAGCTTGGCCGCAACCTTTAAAGACAAGAAATCATACCATACAGAAATAAGCCATGTCGCAGAGTCCAAGAAACACATCGTTATAGATGACCAACTCATCACCCATTCTTTTTCTTATCTGAGAGGTTCCTGTGCCGTTTTTACCAATTTCGAATATAACTCCACCTTAAAATACGAATTTATGGACGAGTTTTTTATCCTTTCCATTGAAGCTGCAGACACGAATATCAGCCAATTCGGCATGAACCTTGATTTCAATTTTTTAGGGAAGTTAGGCACAGGATATGAGGATCAGGTGATCCCGACATCCCCCTATACCTCAGCAGACGGCAAAGCCTCCTATTATCTAATGACAAGGCCTAACGGCAGATGGGTTCTGGTTACCTCACCTCAACCCCTGGCTGGGTGGCGACTGGAGTATTCTCCCAATAATTTTGGACATTTTATTCTCGGATTGAAGATGTTTGAGAGCTTTGATGATGTTTTTGTTTCAGATTCAGGCACGAAACAAAAACATACGATAGCCCTTAGGATCGACTTTCCCGACACGTACAGGGAGGCCATGTCGCTTGCGAGCTCCGCCTTGGGATCCCCTGTTCCCTATTTTCCGGTTGCAGGGGGAACATTGGGGACAGAGCTTCCCATGACTATTGAAGGAGTATATAACAAAATTATCCTTCATTCACCATCAGGTAACAGCACGGATATTACAGAGCATGTAGTAGAAGATAGCGGCGGATATCAGGTTTCAATTAGGCTTTGTGAAGAGGGATTCTACAGGGTTGAAGCATTTGGAAATTCCCTGAACAGCCTGGACTGTGTATTATTCAGCTTCAGCGGTTGGAACGAGCTGTTCCGCAAGGCGAGCAGTACTATCGAACAACCCTATCACTGTGATGAGAATCTTGCTGAGGGAGGGGTGTGGTGCTGGGCTCTGTGTGAACATATCAAGCGGTTTGGGGTGGACCCGCAATTGGCGGACAGGGTTTTAGAACATATTGATCATAAAATATTGAATCTGTCCGGAGTCTCCCCTACGCCAGGATGCTCCATCGTACCTTATCCGCACAGGTTTGAGGGTCGGGAATATGGGCCTTACCATATCTTCGAGTCAACCCGAATACAAGAGCAGTTTTTTGGGGTGTCTATTCTTCTATCTGCTTATCAAGCATTTGGCAATTCAAGCTATCTGGAGTATGCGATTGATACCTTGCTGAACCTGCTCCATGAGCATATTGCCGAGAATGGGGCCATCCTGTGTTATGAGAAAGGAAGAGAGATCGATTATACCACCGTATGCGCCCCTGTAATTGCAGTGGTGGATATGGCGAAGGTGCTTGGGGAGAGGAGAGATCCCAGAGAGGCTGTCTTTCAAGCAGCAGCCGTGAAAATTGCGGATTATCTGCTGCAACGGGGATTTCATTTCCCTACGGAGGGGGATCAGGAATACTCACAGTCGGAGATGGAGGACGGCTCGATCTCCTGCACGGCATTATCCGTTCTGTATGTTTGCTTTCACATTGAATTCAAGCATGAATACATTCGATTTGCCGAAAGTATTCTACGGCTTCATGATGCCTGGAAGATGTACACGCCTGATGCCCGGATGTACCAGTCATCCTTCAGATGGTGGGAGACCATCTGGGAAGGCGATCAGGACGGCCCGTGCATCAATGCAGGACATGCCTGGACGATCTGGCGGGGAGAAGCCGATTTCTATTACTCACTCCTCACAGGGGATATGAACAGGCTGCTCTCTTCCTACAATGCTTACCTAACCAATCTCAGCAAGATTCAACAGGATGGCACTGTATATGCCTGTTATATTCCGGATTATATTCCTTATAGCACGGAACCTGGGGTGCTGGTCCACCGATACCCGCTGAAGCCAGACCATTCTCTCTCCAGGTATGTGTGGCCGCGGGCAGTGGATACCTGGTTTAAATCGAGCGGCATTCACAGCCAGAAGGGTAAGCCGATTGCTTTGAATGGTGAAGTTACGTTTCATGAAAATTGCCTGGTTTTTATGAGCACGGCTCCCGAGTTTAGTTATTTTTTTGTTGGTGATATAAGGGGAAGAATCAGGCTTGCTACAGAGAAAAGAATCACAATCATATCTCAAACGGAGTATTTGTCAGTATACCAGGGTCGTATTGAGGCTGCTCAGGGAATCCGTTGCGAGATTACACCGGAGAACAAATGGATTGAAATTGAATTAGGGTAATCTCCCATGTAAGAGGGCAGTAAAGCTCAAAAAATGTTCTTTTTTTGTCGATTTCAGTAGGTATTGATATAATAAATTACGGTCGCGGCAGTGGATACTGAGGGACAGAGAGGGAAGAGTTATGTTAAGAATGCTTCGGGGACCCGTAAACACCAGCTATACTTGGAAGATCATGATTTGCTTTGTGCTTGTTCTTCTCATACCCGTAACCTTGTCGGCTGTTTATATCTATATTCGGTCTGTCCAATATGTGGAGGATCAGTCTAAGACCGCCCTCAAGGAAGCCTTGGCAAAAGAAAAAGAGAATGTGAATCAAATTTTCAACGATTACCGAAAACTCGGGAGCCAAATTGCGCAATACCCTTTGCTGATTTCATATTTTGATGAATTATATATGTCCGATACCAACAAGATTGATTTTTCCTATCATTACCTCAATTCTTTTATGGATTGGGTCCGCAGCCTGGAGACTACGGAGTATCACTTCCGGTTCTTTACTGCGAATGACAACACCTTTCAGAATGAATGGATTTACCATTCTAAGCCTTACCGTAACGAAGCATGGTTTGAAGAAGCGATTCAGGCGACTTACAGCGCTCCATATTGGGAGAATCTCCACAAAGCCCGTATCTTGGATTATGACAAAGTCAAGAACCCAGCGATTCGCGATCAGGAAATCTCCTTGTTCGTGCCTATGTTATCCTATACAACCAACGATAGAAACACGCTGCTGGAAATTTTTATTGCACCTGACGCTATTTTTGGTGGTCTCGGCAAGATGGAGGAGTTCAAACAGGGAGCCGTGTTCGTATATGATAGCGTAGGTCAACTGGTGTATGAATCCAATCATCTCCCGGCAGGTGTTCTCTCACAGCTATCCTCCCAATTAAACAAGGCTGAACAAAGTACATCCAATATCGTTACGAAGGTGGGAAGCCAGTCCTTTCTGACGGAAATCCAGACTTTAGAGAATCCTAACTACAGAATTATTGGAATGTTCCCTCAGAATCTGGTTATCCAAGAAACCACGAAAGCGCGAAACACCTTCGTAGTTTGTCTCGTAGCCGCACTTATCTTGATGATTCTCATCTCCTATGTTTTTTCCAGAAAACTGATGAAGAAAATAAAAAAGCTCGTAAAGGTCATGAGGAGCGTCCAAGAGGGCAACCTGAATACCCAAGTGGTAATTGAAGGAAATGATGAAATTGACGAGCTTGGCAAAGATTTTAATAGAATGCTTAACAGGATAAATGAATTGATCGAGACGGTATACAAAACGGAAATTCTTCAGAAGGATGCGCTGTTGAAAGCGCTTGAGAACCAGGTGAATCCCCACTTTCTGTATAATACGCTGGAGACCATCAAGATGATGGCCGAGATCAACAGGGAAAGGGAAATCTCCGATGCGTTAACCTCATTGGGCGCTATGGTCCGCTACAATTTGACAAAAGACAACAGGCTGGTTCTGATAACGGAAGAAATTGAACAAATCAGGAGCTATTGCAGTTTGCAGAATTTGATGATGAACGGCCGATTGGAGCTGGTATGCTCGATTGCAGAGCAGATATATTCGTTAAAGATGCTGAAGCTGATCCTTCAGCCGATCGTAGAGAATGCAATCCTCCATGGGTTTCGCAACTTTGATGGTCAATGTGTCATCAAAATTTCGGCCGAGGTTTACCAAAATAATATCCGATTCACAATTTGCGATAATGGGAACGGCATTGAGCCCGGGAAGCTCAGAGCCTTGAGAGAACGGTTGGAAAACAACCATAAAAACAGGTTATCCCCAGGTGAGAACGGAATCGGTCTGTCCAATGTCAATGACCGGCTTAAGCTGGCGTATGGAAGCTGCTATGGTATAGAGATTGAAAGTGAAATGAGGGAAGGAACCCGAATTTATATCAGCATTCCGGTTATTGATTAACCAAGGAGGGATGAACGTGTATTCATTATTGATCGTAGATGATGAGAACATCATTAGAAAAGGGTTGCGAGTGATTATCGACGATCTTGGGTTCTCGTTCAGGGAAGTGGTGGAAGCCGAAAATGGAGTCCAAGCTTTGGCAATATATGAGAAACACAAGCCGGATATTATTATAGTCGATATTCAAATGCCTCATATGGACGGTATTGAATTTCTTAAAAAAATAAGGGATATAGGTGCTGATAGCCGGGTTATTATTTTCAGCGGCTACAGTGAATTTGAATATGCCAGGGAAGCTATTCGTTTTAAGGTTACCGAGTATTTGCTCAAACCGATCAAGAGACAGGATCTGGAGGCTGCCCTGAAGAGGGCTTTGGACGATCTGGACCAGGAAAAGGGAACGGAAGAACTGCCTCCTGGGAGCCTCTCCGAGACAGATGGGAATATGCTTAAAGATATGCTGCTAAGCGCTGGTGGGAGCGATGAGGTCTTTCAAATGTTTTTATCCGAACGAAGGATTGAAATGCCTTGCCCGCATTTCATCATTTTATATGCACAGTTTACCCACCTGCAACTTTTTTCAGATGCCGGACAGGGAAGTATTCTCCCTGCAACTATGCTCGGCAGTAAGCTGGTGGCAATGTTTCCTCAGGTACTGTCTGTTCCGCATGTGAAAAACAGTGTGATCTCTATCATCAACATAAAAAAAGGAGACGGTTTGAGAGAACTTCGAGCCTCCTTAAACGAAATAAATGAATATCTCCGGGAAAAAGGGCTTCGAGTAAACTGGGGAGTCAGCGGTATTAGCAGTAAATCTGTGCCTCTGTACACGCTGTTTAGGCAGGCCAAAGCCGCCTTCATGGAAAAATTGGTATACGGCGAAGGGAATATTTATTTTGCAGATGAACTGCCTAAACTCGCTGACAGGTTGCACTTTAACGAATTTGATATTACCCAAATGATATCCATGCTCAGAATGATGGACACCGGGAGGCTGGAAGTCTTCATCAATCAGAGGTGCAATGAGACAAGTATAAAAGGAATGGTAACGGTGAAGGAATACCAGGACAAGCTTTGCAGCTTGCTTATACAGGTGGGGTCCGGTATAAACGGTTCCGAAAAGGCCGGTGTTTTTATGGCTAATAACATCTATCAATTCGTGGAGGAACTGGAGGAATGTACTTCTTTACCGGCGGCCAATAAGCGCTTTATTGATACTTTAGTATTGATAAGTACCTATGACCATAAAGAAGGAACAAAATCAGGAGACAATAAATCAATTGCGCTTGTCAAACTATTCATCCAGAAGAATTTCCACAAGGTAATCAATCTCGATATGCTGGCAAATCAGGTTTCCATGAATCCTTCCTACTTCAGTGTATTGTTCAAAAAGGAGGAGGGCATATCCTTAACCGATTATATTGTGAATGTCAGAATAAACAAGGCAATGGAATACCTAATAGATCCCCAGTTCAAAGTGTACGAGGTCGCAACCAAAACCGGATTCAATGATGAGAAGTATTTCAGCAAGGTATTTAAGAAAAATGTGGGGATTACACCTAAGGAATATAAAGAAAAAAGCATATTCCACATGTAGGTTTATTTTTAACAACAATAAATGCGATTTCAATAAATATGGCACGCTTTCTTGAAATTTTCCATTCTTTTTTACAGGCAGTGTTGCTAATATTCAGATTGTAGTCCCCTACAACACAAGTTTAGAGGAGGAGAAAAAATGACTTGGGCTAAGAATAGGTTTTATTGGATGTTTTTTTTATCTTTTTTGGTAGCGTTTACAGTCGGTTATGTCCGGCATGCCGAAGCAGCAGGAACTAGTACAGTCTATCCGTTTCCGGCAAGTCTCGCTTCAAACAGCGATTTTCAGGTGTGGGTCGAAAACACTTCATCACCCGTATGGACTGCACCGGGAATGGCCGCTACCCCCAAAGCAGTTACCAGCTTCGCATTCACGGGTACGGTGACTGTTAAGGTACAGTACAAGTCCAATTTCACATCAGCTAATATTATGCCTTCCCAATACGGAATAACGTATACTAAACCGGCGGCCAACCAGCTTCAGTTCACGTTAAACGATTATAAAAAAAGCAAAATTATTATTCAGATCGACAACGATCCGAATAAAGAGCTTTTCTTGTTCGGGGATCCGCCTGTAGCGGCGCCTCCTGCCGGTGCAACCGTCTATCAAGCAGGGGCGCATTATCCCGCTAATAATGAACTCACGATGCAGGACAATCAGACGATTTTCCTCATGCCGGGAGCTGTTCTGCATGCCAGAATTGATACCGCTAACAATTCCAACCTAAAAATTCTGGGCCCAGGAATTGTTGTTGCCTATGATACAGGTGTGAATCCGAATGAATCAGAGTTTGAAAACAACATGGTATTCTATAAATCCAACAATGTCGAGTTGCGGGATTTCATCCTGGTACGAAATTTTAACGACAATCTGATCCATCAACTGGTTGTACGCAATACGGACAATGTGTCCATAGACAATGTTAAAGTTATTAGCGATGCTAGATGCTCTGACGGTTTATCGCTTGGTGGAAATAATGGGGTAGATGTTAAGAATTTCTTCAGTGTATCCGGTGATAATAATCTTGTCATTGGCTGGTGGGGCAAAACCGATAATGTAACGATCGATAATTACATTGCTTATTTCCCCGAACATGCCGGCATTGCTCAAACTTCAGCCATCTTCGCTCAGGGGATTGAGGGAACTAAGCCGGGCGAGGATACCAGCTCGATTGGAACTGTTCGCATTACTAACTTCTATGCCATAAAGCAAACAAATGTACTGGGAAGCATATGGGGTAAAATTCAGGACAATATCGATAATTTTACGATCGAAAATCTCTATACCGAGCCGGGTTCGACTAGGGACAACTTGCTGTATTTTGACCTGAATGTATCCTCCAATAAAAATTTCAACCTGAAGAATGTATACTTTGATAAAACCACTGGAGGCTATCTTAGTGATAAATATTATGTAAGATTTGACAACGTATATTATAAAGGCAATTTGGTCGCCAATACTTCCGCTGCTAATGTTACAGGCTCTGGGAAAGTTCAAGTGTTGAATGGGACATCCGGGAAGCACTATGAATTTGAAAATGGTCAATTGAATGGGCCAATTGCCGCCAATAAGAATTATGCATCCTTTGGAAAAGCTGTGGCCGTTATGAACAGTGTAGGGAGTTTCGCGGAAGTTACAATAGATGTGCCTGTAGCCGGAGACTATATACTGGATATTGCCTATGCGAACGGATCGGGGGCGGATGCCGCCCAAAGCGTCTATGTAAATGGAATTTACAAGTTCCAGGCATCATTCCCCAAGACAAATGCTGGATGGGACCAGTCTGCCTCCTCATGGAAGAAAGTATCTGGCGTCGGAACGGTAAACCTGCAAGCGGGGACCAACAAAATTAAAATCCAAAAGGATTCCAATGACCTCTACACAGCAGACCTTGACTATCTTGAGGTAACTTTAAAGCCTATCCATGTGGAGATGGAAACCGGAACCGTTGAACCGTTGGTGGAGGCGCGCTGATTGTAAACAAGTACTATGCCTCCGGATTGAAGGCTATAGGGGTTATGGATGCTGTAGGAAGCTATGTCAATCTCACCGTAACCGTTCCGAGTGTATTTGTTTTACCAGGCTCAATTGGTTCCATTTGAGTATAAATGTTTTCATGTATTCACTCCGATTTTAATATGGAAATATTACTAAGCCCAGCCAGCAGTTGTAATGAGGTAAGTTAATATTTAACGTTAGTTTATCATGAAAATTGTCGGCCATGTACGAGTGCCAAAATTTGTGAAAAGGTAATTGAACGATATGATCGAAACAGTAAAAAACCACGAAATACAGTTTCACTGTATCTCGTGGTTTTTTAAGATTTAGGTATTTAATGTTTTTATTACAACATTACTTTAACAACCATAGCGCCGGGGAATTAGCAGGCTCCCAACCGGTTAACGATGTATGGGCTTGACGACATTCATACACAGAACCATTATAGGTTACCAATGTACCGACTGTGTAAGGGGTATTGGGTGCCCAAGCTGGGGCTGTAGAGGCTGTAGCGGTTGTGCCATTGATGGTGCTGGCCACTGATTGATTGCCTGCGGCGTCGAAGGCATGTACATTGAACGTATATGTTGCACCGGCGCTAAGACCTGTTACCGTATAATCCGTTGTGGAGCCAGGTACAGTGGTGATTAATGTCGTTCCTCTATAAATACGGTAGCCTGTAACACCAACATTATCCGTTGACGGATTCCACATTAACTGAATACTGGAGGATGTTGGTGTCCCCATAACATGTAAGCCGCCGGGGGCTGTGGGTGCTTCCGTATCATTACCGACAGGTGCATTAGTAGTAACACTGACGGAATTGCTTCCATTTGAGACATTTCCAGCAGCGTCTTTTGCCTTGACACTAAAGGTATAGGCAGTATTCGCGGTTAATCCAGATACGGTGTAATTTAATGTAGTGCCGGATACGGTTGCAACCAATGAAGTTCCGTTAAATACTTGGTACCCTGTTACACCGGTATTATCCGTGGATGCGTTCCAGGCCAATGAAACGCTGGTGGATGTTTTTTCAGTTGCCGTCAAAGCTGTTGGTGCGGAAGGAGCTTGGGTATCGACAGGGTTGCTTCCGCTAAAGTTGACATCAATGACATTATAGAAGGCGTTCGGAGTATCTGCGACTTCCCACACAGCCAAGATGACGTGGTATCCACTACGTTCCGGAACGTTAAACGTGTCTGAGTAAGTGAAGGGTGGCTGTACACCTCCATAGTTCACCGAATAGAAAGGAGTAAGGTCGAATGAGTCCCGAGTAAGAGCGGCGTTAGGATTCCAGTCGGGCTTTGTAATATAGTATTTCCAGCTGGCCGTCGAATGAGCGGCAGTCAATTTCCAAGTGAATGTATTTTGTCCGGCAGAGATGTTGACTTTAGACCAGCGTGTAGCCGATTGTTCATCAAGCTTGGGAAAAGCTCCGTTAGCGCTTGCAATCTTCCCGTCTGCTGGCCCTGCAGCAGGGAACCCCTTAGGTGCCTCTAGACTTTGGGGCTCATAAACAATCGGGCCACAATCTGTATTTTGTCCTGATTTACAGAGTGCAGCCCGGCTAGCAGGTCCTTCAACATAACCGTGAGAAAAGGATCTTTCCGGGAATAACATTACAACCAATGAAAAAATCAAGATCATACTCCCATAAGCTAACAACTTTACCCTAGGTGAATGAGAAATACGGATAGATGACATTTTACTCCTCCTTTTTATATAAAAATATGCACTGCGAACAAATGATGCATTCAGTCCCGAACGTTTTGTCTCAATTACAACTCCTTTCTTTGTTGAACGTATTTATATAAACTCATAAAGAGCTCATATATCGACATGAAAGGTAAGAGAAAAAGGTGCGTAGGGCTAAATTCATTGAATGATAACAATTTTTGTAACACCATAGTGATTATATGCAAATAAATGGTATTTGTCTACCAAATTTAGAAAGAATATGCTATTTTTTAGTATGAAAATTCTCCCTCGGAACACGATCTACATTCCCCCTATCTTTCCATATAAATCTTGGAATTTGAAAGATTCATTTTAAATTATGATCAAACGATTAATATACTATTTTCTTAATTTATCTCTCTTTTTATTTTGTTTTCTTCTTTTTTTGTGATGAAAAATGAAAACTCCTGTATGTAAAATAAAGAGGGAAACCATATATTATTCAGAAAATTACAATAACAACGCTTTCAAAGGTTGCTATTTTTGGTTTTATTTACTATTATTAGTTGGAATTACTAACAAAGGATGTAAGTGATTGAAATTAGTGTGGGATTAACTGTCTGGAGAACAGTTCAATTCATAGAATTATAAGCTTTAGATAGATAAAAAGGAGTGAGGAGATGCAATACTTTTTTTATTTGTTAACCTTCATTTTTATTGGGTTTCAAACTCTTTACACAGTCATCCCTTTATTTTTCAGTAAAGTTAAGAAGTTGAATAACGATTGTGCTGAAAAATCGATCTCCGTTTTAGTTCCTGCTTATAACGAGGAGCTCACTATTAAGAATTGCATAGATGCAATGGAGGGCCTAAATTACAGCAACTATGAAGTCATCATTATTAATGATGGTTCAAAGGATCAGACGTTTCAAAAATTAAATGAGCTTTTGAACTTATCGATAAGTGACAGAGAAGCAGAGGGTAAGCTTACATATGGCGCTATTAAAGGAATTTATTATTCGGAGAAATATGAAAACATATTTGTAATTGATAAATCCAATGGCGGAAAGGCAGATTCTCTCAACGCCGGCATCGATTGTGCGAGTTCTGATATTGTTATTACGCTGGATGCGGATAGCATGCTGGAAATAAACTCGCTTAAATATGTAAGTCAATATTTTCAAGATGATAAGATCATCGCTTTAGGTGGTACGGTGAAGATCGTACAGGGCGCTGAGAAAAGGAACGGAGTTATCCAAGATAAATTTACTGGTAAAGGTATTATAAAAAGCCAAGTTATCAGCTACATCCATGGATTTTATGTTAGAAAACTAACACAATCGGTTTTTAATTCAATTGTCGTTATTTCAGGCGCATTTGGTGCTTTTTATAAGAGTATATTGGTGGACGTTAACGGGTTTAGAAGTACTGTAGGCGAAGATATTGATATTACCTTAAAAATTCACGAGTTCATTAAAGCGAATAACTTGAATAAGAAGCTCGTCTACGCGCCAGAAGCCGTATGCTACACGGAATGCCCAGAAAACTTAAGTAACTTCTATAAACAAAGAATACGCTGGCAAAAAGCTTTTGTAGATTGCATATTAATCTATTGGTCTAAATTATCGCGAAAGTTTAGCGTTGGCGTCAGTCTCTTTTTTGCTATTGATGGTTTTGTTCTAGGTACATTAACAGCATTTACAAGCGTTTTTTATCTTATACAATCGCTCTTTCTAGGTACAAATTTATTTAAGGCTTTTATTCTCATGTTTTCTGTAATTGTCATTAATGCGCTGCAAATCGGGATTTCTCTCTATTTATGCAAAAAATATGGCAGCAATTATTCAGTTAAAGATTATTTTAGGATGTTTTTGTTTAGCCAAGTTGAATTACTAACCTATCGAAATCTGCTGCTTTATATGAATATCGTAGGCACATTTAAATACTTTGATAATGACGAGGGCTGGGGATTCGTTGAGAGAAAAGGTGTTTCAAGTATCAGCTAGTCTCCTATTGTAACTATCAGCAAACTATTCATCGGGAGGTATTTATGAATCATATATTGAAAGATAAACGAATCATATTTATAGATGTATTAAGAATAATGTCCATCATAGCCGTCATCATTCTACACTACACTGCAGACTTACTTACAAGGACAAATGATTTCAATACAACCTCTTGGTGGATTAGCAACTTTTTTAATTCGATATCCAGATTTGCTGTGCCAGTGTTTTTTATGATAAGTGGTGCAATGATCCTTAGAGTGGAAGTGAAATCATATCGGCAGTTTTATATTAAAAAAGTACTTCCTTTAATCATTTCCTTAGTTAGCTGGTCACTCATTTATGCCGTTTACACCCAATATTTTATTCAAAAAAGCAGCATGGGCGTTTATGATTTTTTCATTCATTTTTCGTACGGTTTAATCTTTGATAAAAATTATATACATTTATGGTTTCTATACGCGATTATTGCGATCTATATAACAGTTCCATTAATTAGTAAGCTGGTAAAAGTGTGCAGTGAAAAGGATTTGAAATATTATCTACTGATCTGGTTCCTGATAAGTATGGTTTATAAATTCATCTCCGATCTTGTATTCAGATTGACCTCCGAATATATCAATATTCCTATAACTAATATACCTTTTTTTATGGGTTATCTAGGATATTTTATCCTGGGATATTATCTCTTTAACTATACGATATCGATGAAAGCCAAAAATCTTTTCTTTAATTTAGGCATTATATCCTTTTTTGTTACGCCATTAGCGACCTATTTTTCTTCCTTGTACAGTGGTGTGTTAGATGAAATGTTCTATGGCAACTATTCACTCACGACATTTTTTATGGCTATTGGAACGTTTATCTATTTTAAAGAAAAAGAAACCGCGATTAGCGAGAAGTTAAATTACAAAGTCAAAAAAATAATCAGCTCCATTTCCAAGGCTAGCTTTAGTATCTACTTAATTCATTTGTTAGTTGAAATATTGGTATCCAGAAGAGCAGAAATACAAGCTACTCTACTCCAATCCATATTTAACCTTGCTTTTAATGTCATTATTGTATTCTTAATTAGCTATATCACGGTTAAAGTCTTAAATCTAAATAAATATATTACACATGTATTATTTGGGGGAAGAAGTTAACATGATGAAAATAAGTATATATACAAAAGTCTTCCTGGCTATATTAGCTATAGGCATGGGAATTTACTATTACAATCTCAATGATTCAGACAAAAAAATAACCTCCGTGTACATACCGTTATGGAAAGATTTTAAAGATCTTAAGCTAAAAGACAAAAACATTGATATTGCTATTCTCGCCTTTGCCAAAATTAATAAAACCAATGTATATTTTGATCTAGACCCTGCTAAAAATGAGATCATTAAAGAAAATATAAAGAAACTGCAAGCAAATAATAAAAAAACGAGTTTCATACTTGGTGTTGGTGGGTATAAAGCGGACGGATTCTCCGATGCTTCATTGGATGAAAACCGGTACTCCTTTACTGAGAGTATGATCGCAATGGTTAAGGAGTTAGATTTAGATGGGATCGATATAGACTGGGAATATCCAGCCTTTGATTCCTGGAATACGACTAAAGCCCGACCTGAGGATACCAAGAACTTTACTAGTCTAATGAAGGAACTTGATGAAAAATTGGATAGACTCCCGCGTAAAAATAAAAATTACTATTTAACCTTTGCTGCAGGGAATGAAGAGTGGTTCTTCAAAAACGTTGAAGTTAAAAAAGTAGAAAAGTATGTGGATTTCATTAATGTCATGAGCTATGACTTGACTGGAGCTTGGTCAGATACAACAGGGTATAATTCGAATTTATTTATAGATAAGCATAAAAAGAGCAAAACCAGCGTGGATCGTATTATTCATTTATATTTAGATCGTGATGTTGATCCGAGCAAGCTTCTCCTAGGTATTCCAGCTTATTCCTACGGATGGGAGAATGTTAAAAGTGATGTGAATAAGGAGGCCTCATTTTTACTGGGTAAACCTATCAATATCGACAAAGTAGATTTAAGCTACAAGACGATAAAAGAAAAATATATGATCCAAGATGGATTTAAACGATACTTTGACGATACAGCGAAGACGGCCTATTTATATGATGGTGATACTTTTATTACGTATGAAGATAAAGAGGCCTTGCAGGCAAAAGTTAAATATATCAAAGATAAAAAACTGGCTGGTGTCATGGTGTGGGAGTATTCTCAAGACTCTGACGACGGCATTGTTAAGTACTTATCTGATAATCTGAATAAGTAGCAAGTGCTAAATAGAAGAGGAATAGTCTGAAGAGGCTTATTCCTCTTTTTTGTGTTTTCTTTCTTTAGCTATCCTAAAGCTGATTTGAAGTCTATGCCCGAAGTCGTCCGCATCTTTGCTGAACATCATCGTTGTTAAAGCTGTCCATTCCTCCTACGGTAACTCCTCCGAAAGACAGCTTCACTCTTCACCAGATCATGGTTCATTGCGCATTGGCGTGACTTCTGTTCCTTTTAACGGCATAGCCTTTGCATTTGTATCTTCAAAGTATAACGGCAGTCCTTATGCTAGAATAGGCAAAAGGGTTTGGGTTGGGTCTTGGCGCTGATGATGAATATGCAGGTGGGGTTCTGATGTGGAACCACTATTTCCTACATGTCCAAGCACTTCACCGGCATTGACGTGATCTCCAACTGCAACGGTAACACTATCTTGTTTGAGGTGATTAAGTAATAAGTAGGTTCCCGTCGCATCAATCCTGAGATAAACGTGATTTCCTTCCATGGAAATGAATTTTTCAGTACCTGGCACAATATCAGATTCATCGTCAAAAGCTGCAATAACCGTTCCAGATACCGGTGATAGTACCTTTTGCTTCCAAATTCCGTAATCTTCCAGATTAGTACTTCCTGTATTATAGGGTTCCATGACTAAATCATAGGCCCAACGTTCCGAAGGCCAAGTGGCATGAGGCAGATTATTGTCGGTGGAATCACCACCCCAGCCAACAACTGTTTGCTCAGAAAATGGCCATTTAACTGTGACTGAAGGGTGGACGTTGATTATACGTACAGGATATACCAACTGTATAATATTCATGGTCAGGAGGAAATGTGAAGCTAATACAGTACATAAAACGAGAGGCATCCATTTATCGGAAATTCTTTTCTTCTTGATAATAGAAACTAATATTAAAAAGATATTTAATAATACTCCTACGAAACCTAGCATTGGGATGATTAATTTAAGTGCCATCCATGCATAGACACCAGGTAAGCCATTAATAAATAATACGCAGATCCATGACAGTAATGCTGCAGCTAAAATTGTACTACCTAAATACCCGAATGCTTGAATTATTCTTTTCATATTCGCTCCTAACGTATAAGAAAGTATATAGTAGTTAGACGAATATAACTGGAAAATCACTTCGACTGCTATTTTGGATAATATCACCGCAGGGAAATCTGAAAAACAAACATTTGTACAACTATATTTGTCTTGTACCGTTCTTTGAAGTTGGTAATAGACTAAATCAATCTCAGAGAAGGAGTTGATTTAGTTGGCCAACAGTGATGTACGTCTTGCTCTATGGTCGGGTACTAATTTTACCAATCGCCGGATTCGATTCAGACGTGGAGGAGTTGCAGTTCGTGATCTTGGAGCATTTCGGTTTAACAACGTTCTTTCGAGTTTCCGACTCAGAAATGTTGTGGAGAGCTCTCAAGTAACGCTTGTACTATTTTCACGAATTAACTTTCAGGGATCGTTCCGTGTGTTCCGTGGCAGCCAAAACGTAGCGAACTTGAATAATTTTAACTTTAACAATGTCACATCTTCGTTGATATTGGTAGGCCGTATCCTTACAAGCTCCGAAATTTCCCAAATTCAAAGCACTGGTAGAGCGCCTCGAGATATCCTCGTAATAAGACAATAATAATGCAAAGGGTGCCCTAGGGCGCCCTTTTTTTATAAATATCAGTAGCACAGGTCAAGTCAAAATATGCACAGAATTTAATATATTAAAAGAGAATAGGTGCTGCTCCCGCAAACAATCCTCCTTTAAACTAGATACGTACTTAACAAAATCTGCTAGAGGAGGATTCAAATGCGCAAAAAGGTTATCGGGAGAATTTGCAGTACAGTTATGGTTTGCAGTCTGCTTGCAGCAGGTAACGGAACGACCTACGCCAGTGGCGCCAATAACTCTGATGCTCCTACCAACAAATCGGTCAAGAACGTAATCCTGTTTATTACGGATGGGATGAGCTTATCCGATGTGAACTTGGCCAGATGGTATCAGGGAGGACAGGCGCTTGCGATGGATAAGTATTTCAGCGGGCTGGTCAGAACCTATTCTACGGATTCACTTACCACAGATTCCGCTGCGGGAGCTACGGCTTATGCCACAGGCCATAAGGTTAAGAGTGAGACGGTATCCATACTGCCCGACCGAATCACGATGCCGTTCGTGGACGCAGTTAAGCCAGAGGACGTGAACAAACCTCTGCTTACGATTATGGATGCAGCGAGAATGGCAGGGAAAAGTACAGGAACGGTATTTACTTGTGAATTAACGGATGCGACGCCGGCTACATTTTTAAGTCATGCATACACGCGTGACAATGCGCAGTCTATTGCAGAACAGATGATCTACAGTGGCGTAGATGTTCTTCTCGGGGGTGGGTCCGGGTATTTGGTACCCGGCAAAGAAGACATTAACCGTAAGGACGGAGAAGATTTAACCAAAATCCTGAAATCAAATGGGTATGAATACGTAACGGATAAAGCAGGTTTAATGAATTCTAAAACGAATAAAATCTGGGGTCTGTTCAACCCTGAAGCACTGGATGCTGATTTTGATCTGAACCCGCAAAAGCAACCGAGCCTTGCTGAAATGACCAAAGTAGCGATAGAGAAGTTGTCGCAGAACGATAATGGTTTTATTCTGATGGTCGAAGCAAGCCAGATTGACTGGTATGGTCATGATAACGATCCGGTGGGGATTATGAGTGAGACATTAGCGTTTGATAAAGCCTTTAAAGCCGCTGTTGACTTTGCAGAAAAAGACGGAAATACAGCAGTCTTGTCCGTTTCGGATCATGCTACTGGCGGGCTCAATATGACGAACTATGATTCCACCAAAGACCTAGTCTCCGTATTGAAGAAAGCGAAACACACCAGTTATTACATTGAAGGCAGTATTAATGAGCACAATTTCAAAAAGGTCCTAGCGGATAATTATGGACTTAGTGATTTAACCAAAGAAGAAGCGGATCAAGTCAGATTAGGAATGAAAGATAACCTTTCGCCGGTCATCGGTAAAATCTTGGGGAATAAGATAGGCGTAACCTTCTCTACGGATGATCACACATCGGAAGAAGTTGGATTGTTCGCCTACCATCCGGCTAATTATAAACCGACCGATTTCGTGAACAGCGGTGTAATCCAGAATACGGATGTGAATAAGTATATTCAAGAAGTGACCGGACTCAATCTGGCGCAACTTCAGGATACACTGTACGTATCCAGTGATAAATTCAAGGCCAAAGGAGCTACGATCACCCTAGACAAGACCGATAAGACTAATCCGGTGGTTGTAGTGAAAAAAGCAGGCCAAGTTCTCAAGCTGCCTATAGATAAAAACATCGCCATTCTGGATGGCAAAACAACGAAACTCAATGTACTGACAGTAATGATTAAAGATAAAGTGTGGGTTTCACAGGATGCATTAGACTTGATTCTCTGATTATTACAGTTCAAGGTATGATTGTTCGACTAAAAGTTAAAGCGCTTAAACCCGAAAACCCCTTTTTTATGAGGGGTTTTTTGTTGCAGGCTTTGTTCCATAGGTCATCAAGCGCCAAAGCTTTTCTAAAGGTCCCATGGAAAAGAACTTGAACCAGATGGTACTACAAATGATTTGAATAATATAAATCAGAACAGCGATGTAAAGAATATCTTTTGGTGAAACGACTTCGAGACCTATCATTGAAATGATTGCCGTCCCTATAATGCTTTGAGCTACATAATTTGTAAATGCCATTTGACCCACCCGTGATATGGGTGTCAGGAATTTCACCATTTGTTTGTTTTCTAATAGTAGAAATAATGTTGTTAAGTAAAACAAAGTGGTTGGAAGTGATCCTAAGCCCGTAACTGAATCTACATTGCTGCTCCCGCTTTGAGAAGCGTTCCAAATCCATAATGAGAAACCAACGAACAAAAGAAATGATGCCATTTGAATCCATCTAATTGGTTTTGATAATTCTTGTATATGTGTCAGCCAACCTGACTTTGCAGTTAAAAAACCGGCTAAAAACATAATAAAGATTTGCATAGCGTCATTAGAAAAAATATCAAGGATAGATGAGACTGCCCCTTGAGACGGTAAAAATATTTTTACCATCAAGGAAATGATGTAAATGGATGTCATACCCATAAGCCACTTTTTAAGTGTAGAAACCGTTGTGTGATAAAAAGGGATCAGAAACAATCCGATAATGGCGTATACGGGTAGAATGGTTCCCCAAAAGATAAATACATGAATGATTCCCAGCAGCAAGAGGATTAGTAAACGTCTAGCCATACGCCATCTAGGTCGATCTCCCCGGCTTTCGGCTCTTGAGGCGAAAATGTATAGACCTACACCAAATAGGAATGAAAAAATAGAAAAGAACTTTTTTTGTACGAAGATGATTATCAAAGTATTGATGATTCCATTAATGCCACTATAGTCTGGTAAGGGATCTCCTTCCATAATAACTTTAAAGGCTCCAACATTTATCAGCAGAATGCCAAAAAGAGCAAGCCCGCGAATGATGTCGAGTGAAATGATTCTTTCTTTTTGTGAAATCGAGGGATTCATTAATAGTTCTCCTTAGAAAATAGTTTCATTTGCTTAGAAGTCAGTATAAGTGGAGAACCTTACATTAAATTGATGCCAACATTACAGGATCCTTAAATTTGATAAAATGTTCCAACTCCAGTTGAATTAGAATCCGTTTTATGGTTAATATGAATACTAAATAATTATAGGGTGTGAACTAGAAATGTCAGCATATACTCAACCAATCTTTGTGGCGGCGATCTTTTTTGTGGTTTTAGCATTTGCCTTATTTGTTCCATGGCTCATTTATACCTATAGAAAGTATAACTATCTGCCATTTTCTACCACGTTAATTTCATTTTCGTTTATTTTTTACTTTCTAGCAGCGTTATTTTTAGTCTTGTTGCCGTTGCCAGAGATACGCGATACTTGTTCACTACAAAAACCGGGCACACAACATTATTCACTTATGCCATTTCAATTTATAGTGAGCACCTTAGGGAATAGTGGTATCGTGTTATCACAGCCTGCAACTTATAGACTGTTATTTAGCCAACCCTCATTCTATCAAGCTTTTTTTAATTTCTTGCTATTATTACCTTTTGGTGTTTATTTGCGATATTTTTTTCAAGACAAGAAACACTGGAAGAAAGCTCTAGGCTTCACATTCCTATTAACATTATTTTATGAGATAACACAGGTCACCGGCATTTACGGGATTTATAATTGCCCTTATCGCATTTTTGATGTGGATGATTTATTGTTGAATACATCTGGCGGGGTATTGGGTTTCTTTATTGCTCCAGCTGTTTTAGCGCTATTCCCATCAAAAAAGAAAATTAATGAGAAAGCAGAAAGATTATTGGCTCTTGATGAAGTAAGAGGGATGTCTGTGTTGCTGGCAGTTATTATTGATATTTTTATCAGCAACATGGTAGTTCAAGTTATGTTGAGTATGACCAACGTTAATTTGGTTAGTGAATTTATTGCAAGTACAATTACGCTTTTTATAACCTTTTTTATTATTCCATGGATTTGGAATGGATCGACAATTGGAACGAAAATTATGCGCTATCGTTATGACAGTAAAGTAAGTCGAGTGGAAACTAACAAACGATTATTTAAACGTTTTGGTGCGATTTACGCGATGTACTTCATAACAGTCATTGCGAATACTTTGAATAACGTGGAACTATCAATGGATTCTCCATTTTATAAGGCATCTATATTCTTAACGCTAGGTGCTGGATTGACCTCTATCATTTTAACGATCGTGTTGTTCATTCATATTATATTAGTCGTGTTTGGCAAACAAAAACGCCGCTTTTACTTTGATGAAGCTTCTGATTTATATACAACGAGAAAAAAATGAATTCTTTTCAATCGTAAAGGGGTACTCCGTAGTCTTAAATGGCTACTGGGTACCCCTTTTTTTGGATTTAAGCTTATTGTAAGGTTGGCATGAATTTGCTGTAAGGTTCACAGCCTATAGTATAAGTATCAGCAAATTATGAGGTGAAATGAATGGAACCATTATTAAAAGTAGAAAACATAAAAAAAGTATACGGGAAGTTA
The DNA here is from genome assembly GCF_038004585.1 of Paenibacillus sp. FSL R5-0475. Lineage (NCBI taxonomy): Bacteria > Bacillati > Bacillota > Bacilli > Caryophanales > Paenibacillaceae > Paenibacillus > Paenibacillus sp. FSL R5-0475. The sequence continues at coordinate 3,020,186 of NZ_JBBORK010000001.1, read as the reverse complement.
AGTGCTGCTTACACAGCATTGGAAAACGTGTCTTTTGACATTCATGAAGGTGAGTTTGTAGGGATTATGGGGCCTTCCGGCGCTGGAAAATCAACCTTGCTAAATTTGTTAGCAACTATTGATTCCCCAACTGAAGGGAAGATTTATATGAAGAACAAGAGTATTCATGATATGAAGGAAGCAGCCTTGTCAGACTTCAGACGTGAACATCTCGGCTTCATCTTCCAAGATTACAATTTACTCGATTCCTTGACTGTAAAGGAGAACATATTGCTTCCTCTGGCGATTGCTAAAATTCCAGCGAAGAAAATCAATCACCTCGTGACTCAGATTTCTAAAGTATTTGGGATTGAAGATTTACTGGCAAAATATCCTTACCAAATCTCTGGTGGTCAAAAGCAAAGAACCGCTGCGGCTAGAGCGCTCGTGACAGAGCCTGCACTGATTTTGGCTGATGAACCAACAGGTGCGCTTGACTCTAAATCAGCAACAGATTTATTGGAAAGCTTAAGTACTTTAAATGAAAATAACAACTCGACCATTATGATGGTGACTCATGATGCCTTTGCCGCAAGCTTCTGCCGCCGGATCATTTTCATCAAGGATGGTTCATTTTCAACAGAAATATTTCGTCGTGATCAGACACGCAAAGCCTTCTTCCAAGAGATCTTAGATGTCCATGCGGCCATTGGGGGTGAGGTAGATGACGTTATTTAGTCTAGCAAGAAAAAATATAGCCCGAAACTTTTCACAATATTTTTTATATATTGCATCGATGGTGTTTAGTATCATCATTTACTTTACATTTGTGACTTTGAAATATAGCGATACTATAGCAGAACAGACGGCTTCATCCCAAAAACTTGGTTCACTAATGAGTGGGGCGGCAGTCATTCTCATCTTTTTCGTGTTCATATTTATTGCTTATTCCAATTCATTTTTTATGAAAAAACGTAAAAAAGAAGTCGCATTGTATGCGTTGCTAGGGGTACGTAATCGCCAAATAGGCTTTATGCTCTTTTTCGAAAATTTATTGTTAGGATTATTCTCTTTAATAGTAGGGATTGTACTTGGGTTCCTATGTTCAAAAGGATTTATGACGATTTTAATTCATTTAATGGGTTATGACGTTGTAGCACCCTTTACATTTTCAGCGGCGGCAGCGATGAACACGGCTATCGTATTTCTGGTTATTTTCTTAGTAACATCGTTTCAAGGCTATCGCTTGATCTATCAATTTAAGCTGATTGATTTATTTCATGCTTCCAAAAAGGGAGAAGTGGCGCCTAAACCATCTATGATAGTAGCTGTTCTTGGAGTGTTACTCATTGTCTTGGGCTATTGGCTTGCAATGCAGGACCTTTTCACTTCTAAGGTATGGGAAAAAATTGGATTCCCCTTGACTGTATTAATTATTTTAACAACGGTTATTTTGGGTACATTTTTATTGTTCCACAGTGTGACTGGCTTTGTGTTAGCAATGATTAAGAAAAATGAAAGGTGGCTTTGGAAAGGCCTTCATGTCATTACTATTTCTCAGCTGCTCTATCGTATTCGTGGGAACGCACGTACATTAACTGTGATTGCCGTGTTGAGTGCTACGACAGTAACTGCCGGTGGAGCGGTCTATGGCCTTTATTACAATACGAATGACTCGGCGAAAACGATTAATCCTAATACCTTTATGTATCAGTCGATAGATGCAGAAATGGATAAACAAGTGAGTGCTGTAGTATCAGATACAAAATACGATGAAAATATCGAAGCACTATCCATTACGTTTCATACGAAAGAGTTAAACTCGCCGTCAACATTCGATAGCTCTGATAAAAGAGAATATACAGTTATCAATGAAAAAACATACAACCAATTAGCAAGTCTACAACATAAAGAAAAATTAGATGTAAAGGACGGCTACGCGGTTATTTTAGATATCGGATATGACAAAAGGTTCTCACCAATATATACAGGAAAAACTATAACAACAGGAAACGGCCATCCTCTCACATTCCAAAGCTTTAAAACGCAAAGCGTATTGAATGTAGGTACAGCAGGTATAACCGTGGTAGTCTCGGATGACCAGTATAAAGTGTTGCAAAATGATGGGGAAGTGCTACACTATCGTGTTCTTGGGGTAGATGATGCTTCTGTAGATTTATCTAAAAAAATTGCAAACCAATTACCTGAAGAAGCGCTATTTTCAAGTGGTCCACAAGATTACCAAACAAGTTTGGAAGGTGTGGGGTCTCTACTGTTTATCGGAAGTTTCCTTGGTCTAGTATTTCTGGCTGCTACAGGCAGTATCATTTATTTTAAGGTTTTAACAGAGGCAGAAGAGGATAAATCACAGTACAATATGCTGCATAAAATGGGTGTCAGTGCAAAAGAAATGCGAAAATCAATTGCGTCACAGGTATTCGTTATCTTTGTTGTACCGCTTGTAGTAGGGTTATTGCATAGTGTAGTGGCTTTAAAAGCATTCTCTAGTCTACTGATGATAGATTTAGCAAAACCTGTGTTGCTCTGGATGATTGCTTATACCGTAATTTACGGGTTGTATTATTTCTTAACCGTAGCTTCTTACAATCGTATTATCACACTAAATAATAGAACAGAAGGATGATTGAGATGAAAAAATTTCTAATTACTATGGGTATTTTGTTTGTTATTGGAGTTGTAGGGGTCTTTGCTATAGCCAAGATTGATTTCAATCGCTTCAATGCCGAAAATTACTACTTACAAATCACTGAGGATGGGGAACCCCATGAATATAAACTGAGCGATGGTTCGGTCATGACCTCTTATTCTTATACACTAGAGGCTACAAATGCCAAAGGTACTACAATTCCACTGGAATTTAATGCACAAAAAAATCTTCGTAAAGGCGCCTACTTGAAAATGTATGTAAAAAAAGGTGATCAAGTCTCCTCATACGATGAAGTGAAATTAGAGGATATTCCGCTAAAAGCACTAAAAAACTAATAAATTGAAGAAGGGCTGTCTCCAATAAAGTAAGTGGAGAACAGCCCCTTTCTCTGCCTAATAAGTAAGTCATTTTGAATTATAAAAGTATAGTAATGGTGGTACCGGTATTTTCAACGCTCGTCAAATCGAGTTTCCCCTCATGAGCCCAAATAATATCTCTGGCGATGGCCATACCTAACCCAGTTCCATGCTTACTCGTTGTGTTTGTACCCCGATAGTAGCGTTCGAAAACCTGTTCCAGATCTTTAGCCGGAATACCCTGGCCATTATCAGAAATTGTAATTTGGGTATGCGGACTAATGGTTTCCACTCGAATCTTCACCACGACATTTTCATCGTTATGCACAAGCGCGTTGTAGATAAAGTTAAGGATCGCTCGTTTTAGTAATTTTTTATCTACTTTATGTACGGCTTTAACTACATTTGCCTCAAACTCTATCTGCCGTTCACCAAAGGTCGGATCATTTAAAAGTTCAATCGTCATTTCTCGTAGAAACTGAACGAGATTCACATCTTCAAATTGCAGGGATAGCTGGTGATTACGCAAACGCGTCGTTAAATTGAGGTCATCTAACAAATCTTTCATATACATCGATTTACTCTTGATAATTGCTGTGTATTCCTGTAATTCTTGGGCTGTTAAATCTGTGGCACTGTCGTTTATAAATTCTGCATAACCTTGAATAGAAGCAAGTGGCGTTTTCATGTCATGCGAAACATTACTAATCCATTCCTCACGCATTTGGTCGAGATGCTTACGTTCCTCTTCATGTCGATCGAGCTTTTCAGATAGTTCATTCATGTTTCGGAAAACTTCTTCATAAACGCCTTTAGGAGTAGGCATTTTCTTAAAACGTCGCTCCCTAAGCTGTTGAATACCCTCTATTAATGTATGAAGGGGTGCAGTTAACTTTTTCCCAAATAGAAATCCAATGAGGATTACAATAAGCACATCAACGATTAAAAAAATGAAAAGAAAAACATTAACATCTTTGAAAATTTTAGCGTAGTCATAGGTCATTACGTACCGGCCTATTTTTGGATTATTAATCCCTAAAAAGTAACTGAAATTTTGGGCTTCGCTGACAAAAACCGTCGTGCGTGCATCTAATTCTTTATATTTATACATTTGTACAATTTCAATAGGAGAATACTCTGTTTTCAATTCTTCAGGGGTATAAAAGGCAGCTGCTTGCTCCCCTTGGTCATTCAAGAATTGTACCCAGGCGCTCATTTCTTGTAGTTTTTTGAGACCTTCTTCATTCACAACAGGTTTGCCAGCCTGTAATTCTACGTATTGTGAAAAGGTCCGGCTAAAGGTTTCTGCAGATGCTTCTTCAGTGCCAAAGTTATTATTATTTACCTTTATAACGAATAAGGAAAGGAACAAAATCGCGTTTACAATACCAACGATCACAACAATAGTCATAACCGATCTTAAAAAGCGGAGTGTCAATTTCCATTTCAACTAGTCTCACTCCTTGGTATTTAATTTATAACCTAACCCTTTAACCGTCAAAATAAAGGAAGGATTTGAAGGGTCGGCCTCAATTTTTTCGCGTAAGCGCCGAATATGTACCATCACTGTATTATCGGAACCAAAAAAATCCTCACCCCACACCTGTCCAAACAAGGTTTCTTTGCTTAGAATCTGATTGGGATGATGCATAAAACAGCTCATTAAACCGACTTCTTTGGCGGTTAGCACGAGGACCTCGCCATTCTTTTTTAATTCTGTCTCATTGGCACTAAGCTCAAAGGGGCCAGCTTGTAAGCTTTTCGGAGCTTTTTTTTCTTCTGTAAAGCCAGCTCTTCTCAGTTGTGCCTTTACCCGATAAGCGACTTCTTTCGGACTGAACGGTTTAGTAATATAATCATCGCCACCTATCGCCAGTCCTAACAGCTTATTAATTTCCTCGTCTTTTGCAGACATAAATAAGATTGGTGCATTTGATGTTTCCCGAATTTTTCTGCATAAGTCATATCCTTCTCCATCTGGGAGCATAATATCTAGCAATATAAGCTCAGGATTATACTCCTGGAACTTGTCCCAACCCTCTGCAACGGTCCCGGCAGTTACAACGTCTGCAATACCTTCTTTATGTAAAACTGCCTTCATCAGACGAGCTAAATCATCTTCATCGTCTATGATTAATACCCATTTATGACTTGCCATTTGTTTCCCTCCAAATCCGTCTTTATGTACATTATTACATTATAAAGGACTCTTTATTTCTTGCGCAAAAAAATCGCAAAAGAAAGGCTTGCATGAAGATGGGTATTACTTAGACGAACATAGCAAAGCAATATTCGGTGATTTATTAAAATTCATTCTAGATATAGCCAAATCAGGTAAGGAGGAGAAATTGTTACGCCCCCTGCCTTCCATGGCATTGATCTGCACTGTATATGGCCCTTTGAATATGTTCGCTAAAATGATGGAAGAAGGTGAGTTACTGTATTCGCTTGAGCTCGAAGAAGAACTTGCAGACAGCTTTTGGAATGCCATTAGATTGCAGCGACTTGCAAGGAGTGCAAGCAGCCTTAACAGGAACAACTGCAACCAATGCTGATTTGCAGAATATTTCACAGGATGACTTTGTACGTACAGCCGTGATTATGCTGGTCGGAATCATAATTGTGCTAATAGTCATTACGCGCTCTGTGTCCAGTTCTCTGTTCATTATTGCTTCCTTGGTGCTAGTGTACTTATGATTGCAGCCCTGGGCGTTGATTACAGCATATTCCTGATGATGCGGTATAACGAGCTTGAAGGGGATGTTGGATCAAGAATTGAGTGGCATCACGTTATATGGTTGGTGTAGTATTGTCTGCTGCCTTTATTCTAGGAGGCACCTGCGCCGCGTTGATTCCTTCGGGCGTAATGACACTTATACAGGTAGCATTCGTATTAATCATTGCACTATTATTACTAAGTGTAGCGGCCATGCCGGTGTTCTTGACTGCATTAAAGCAGCTTGCTAGCAAATTAAATGGTTCAAGCAACGGTGCTACATCAAAGAATGTAGTTGACAAATCGAGTCATATTTAGACGGCAGTAAAATTTAAAAATACATGCGTATTACGTATGCTGAGAACAATAGAAAAAATCTTCGGGGACCTTTGTGGTCCCTTGTTTCACCATATCAGAAAGTATATAATTATCGACTATACCTTACAACTTTATTACGCTATAATCAACGTAAAGTCACCAGATGACCTAAGAGTAGGATGATTTTAATAGATTAATTAATATTAGCTTTTGATATGCCAAAACGTATTTTGTTATTGAAATAGGTTGTTTATATTGTTTATGATATTATTAAAGGTGTTAATTAAATCTAGAGTAGGTAGATTATGAGTCTAAATGACAACGTATTAATTAAAATTCGTGAGATGCGAGAGAGTTTTACACCAGTTGAACGATTGGTCGGAGATTACATTTTAGAAAATACGGAAGAGATCCCTCATTTGTCGATTAAGGAATTGGCTCAATCGAGTAAGACAAGCGATGCATCTGTCCTTCGTTTCTGTAAGACGATGGGTTACAGCGGATACCGCAATTTTATTGTGAGTATATCGGCATCTTTGGGTTCTCGTGATGAGGATTCAAAGGCTCAATATACAGATATTCAGCCAGGTGACGATCTCTCGACAATTATATCAAATATTTCATTGAATAATTGCAAGTCCATTGAGGATACGCTTAGTGTTATTGATCGAAAAGAAATTACAAGAGCTGTAGAATTACTATGTCATAGTAAGCGAATTGTTTTCTTTGGAATAGGTGCTTCGGGACTCGTTTGTATGGACGGGGAACAGAAGTTCTCGCGAATTAATAAGATGTGTCATGCCTATACAGATGGTCATAGTCAGCTCACGGCAGCAACTTTACTTGAGAAAGATGATGTTGCCATTTTCATTTCTAACTCTGGAGCAACTAGTGATATTATTGATGCACTGGAAATTGCCCAAAAGAATAGAGCGAAATGTATTGCGATTACGAAGTACAATAAAAGTGAGCTTGCGGAGCGGGCGGATATTGTACTGAGCATATCCACACCTGAAATAACAATCCGCAGTGGGGCTATGGGCTCGCGTATTGCGATGCTTACGATCATCGACATATTATTTGCTGGTGTCGCAAGTGCAGAATATGAAGAAGTAAAAACCTACTTAACAAAAACGCATAATATATTAAAGAAAAAACTTAGAAATTAGGTTCTGATAGAATGAATGTGGAGGAAAGCATTGATCATGGATCAATGCTTTTTTTTTTTTTTTTTTTTTTGTATTTCATTCACTTCGTATACTTAAATATACTATTTATCAATCCATGTCAGATTATCTACATGATGAATACGTTGATCTAATGAATATAATAAGTAGTTTAGTTCAATAATTAATAGCTTGGCACACAATTATGAGGAAGAAAATGAATGGAATCGAAGACGAAACATCATCCGGTTGAACACGGATGATGTAACTTTATGTTTCGTTTGGAGCGACAATCAGCAAATAATACATTTTTTTTAAATCGATTTAACCTTAGAGCCATGGCGATCAAAGCAATTGGTAAAAATTTAAATTGCATCTTGTAAGCGCTTTATAAATGTGGTATAACATAGTGTGTAAGGAATGAAATAAAACATCAGAATTTATTTTCTTTATGAAATTATATTTCAAAATCTATTGACGAAGCGATGGTGTTGTATTAGTATAAGAACATAATAATTGTAAGTTAATCTAACGCGTTTTGTTAATTACATGACAGATTATGGCTGGGAAGAAGGAGGATGGCTATGAATGACTACCTTGCGGGATTGACAACAGAGGCTGTGAATCCAGACACATTAATGATTGATGAATGTACTACGGAAGAAATGATCCAGTTAATGAATCAACAAGATGCACTGGTCCCCAGAGCTATAGCTGAGGAGATTCCGCAGATTGCAAAGGCGGTAGATATTCTACATCATAGGTTGTCTAATGGTGGAAGAATGTTTTACATAGGAGCTGGCTCATCAGGAAGATTAGGTGTTCTGGATGCTTCCGAATGTCCTCCTACCTTTGGTACAGATCCTTCCTTGGTGCAGGGCTATATTGCTGGTGGTGATATTGCTTTGCGTACTGCGGTTGAAGGCTGTGAAGACGATATGGATGAAGGGATCGCATTAATCGAAAGCATTGGTGTAACAAACAAAGATGTACTTATTGGGATTTCGGCAAGCGGTAGTGCAAACTACGTTATTGCAGCTTTAGCGAAAGCAAAGGAACTTGGAGCAGCCACTATCGGTGTTTGTAACAACAGAGGCTCAAAGTTCGAACCCATTGTAGATGTTTGTATAACACCTGTTGTAGGACCTGAGGTCATTAGCGGTTCGACTCGATTAAAGGCAGGAACTGCTCAGAAGTTGGTGCTTAATATGCTGACAACATGCACAATGGTCAAGTTAGGAAAAACGTACAACAACTTGATGGTTGATCTGAAGGCTAGTAATTTTAAGCTCGTAGATCGCTCGATTCGTATCATCATGAACACGACTGGTGTAGATACATCAACCGCCGCAGAAACACTTGAAAAAGCATCTATGAACTGTAAGCTGGCAATTATGATGATTAAATCGGGGTTAGATGCAAAAGAAGCAGAACAAGTACTTAACTCAAACGGAGGACGCTTGAAACAGGCAATCTCATCATTGGTTTAGGTGTGAAAAGTGGAATAACAGGATGGATGCTATTAATAATTGAGGAGGCTGTTTTCGATGAAAAAAAGATCACGTGGATTAACTCTGTTTTTGTCAGGAATCATGATGGTATCACTATTATCGGCTTGCGGAGGAAACGGAAATAACGCTCCAGCTTCTACAGATTCCGGTAACACAGGAACTAGTAACGGTGGTTCTGAGCCTAAAAAGGATACGATTACAGCACTTTTACCTCCGATATCAGCGAACTATCAAACACGTTTTGCTGATATGGAAAAAGAATTTAATACACTACATCCTAACTTGACTTTGAAAATCGAGCCAGCGAGCTGGGAAGATATGACGCAAAAACTTGATACTCAAGTAAATGCAGGTTCTCCTCCAGATATTGCTTTTATCGGTGCTTCGGGAATTTCGAAATATGCAGCACTTAATGTACTAATCGACCTTAACGGTGCCCTTTCTGATGAAGCCAAGGCAGATTATGACGAAGTTCCATTGAAATATTTCCAACTAGGTGACGCTCAATACGGCCTACCAGCGTATATGGAAATCCACACTATCGGTGGTAACAAACAATTCCTTGAAGAAGCCGGAATTGATTGGAAAAGCATTCAACAAAACGGTTGGACTTATGAAGAGTTCCGTAATGCAATTTCTAAAGGCGTAGTGAAAAATGATAAAGGTGAAACTACTCGTTATGGTTTCGTGTTCGCAACATCTGGTGTAGCATCTAAAGACTATCTAGCTATTCTTGCTAAAACTGCAGGTTTACCAGATTACTTCGATAAAGATCTTAAATATACGTATACAAGCAAAAACTTCTTGGGTCTACTTACATCTATTCGCGAAATGATCAACGATGGTTCTATGCCTAAAGAGCTAAGCTCTATCGATGCTGGTAAACGGTGGAACATGTTCCTAACGGGTCAAACGATGATCACAGGTAAAGGTTTATCTGCATTTGAAAACTCTGCTCGTCTAAACAATGAGAAGATTAAAGCGAACGATGGTTCAGCTGTTGCAGATTCTATTGAAGTTGATTATATTTCACTTCCAGTCCCAACATTCAACGGTGCCGATTATGTCCCTACTTCAATCGTTGATGGTTATATCGCACTTCGTGGTAAAAAAGCTCCATCTGAAGAGCACATCAAAAATATTGCCCTAGCAACGAATTTCTTGTCTTCTGGTTCAATTGCTGCTAACTACAGTAATGAGCTGTTCTTATCACCAATTACTGAATCTGCACGTAATGCAGAAGTACTTGAAAAATTCCCTCGTAACGAAGATAACGTTGCTGCAGGTAAAGCTATGATGGCAAAAGCGCTTCCGGCTCGTACAGATATTCCTACTGATCTGGCTGCTGAAGCATTAAAAATTGAAACAGAAGTTATTATTCCTAAACTACAAGCCTTACTTGCAAATGAGATTGCTCCACAAGAAATGTATGATGCAGTTAAAGCAGCTGCAATTAAATCTTTCGGTAAAGATGGTATTGTAGTTGACTAGTCTGTCGTAGGCTGACATGTGAAAGCTGTGCGTAGCTAGAACGTACAGCTTTCCTTCTAAATTAGCTAGAGCTTGTACTGTTTTTAGAAGAGAGGTGCGACCCAATGAATCAAACGTTGACTAAAAGAAAAAAATTGAAACTCGAAAGTGACTCAGGTTGGGGATACGCGTTTATCGCAGTAGCACTTATTGCGTTTTCTTTATTTACCGCATATCCAGTCATCAATGCTTTTATTATCAGCTTACAAAAATATGGTCCATTAGGATCCACTTTTGTCGGCATGGATAACTTCGTTAACTCTTTTTCAGATGAACTTTTCTGGAAAGCACTGAAAAACACGTTAGTATATACACTATTAACTGTTCCGTTTAATATTCTTCTATCATTTTTAATTTCAATTTTGATTATTCCTTTCAAGAAAAAAACACAAACGATCTTTAAAGCACTATATTACTTGCCAGCCGTAGCATCTGGTGTAGCGCTTTCTGTTGTGTGGCTGTGGATCTTCGATCCGTTAAAATCAGGTATTGCCAATAAGCTCGTGAGTTTTTTAGGTATTGAAAATCAAAACTGGCTTGGTTCCAGTGCAACTGCAATGTTCTCACTTGTGTTAATGTCATGGTTATCAAGTCATGGTACAGCAATTATTATTTATATAGCCGCATTACTCGCTATTGATAACAGCTATTATGAAGCAGCTGAAATTGACGGCGCGTCTTTCCTGCAAAAGCTTTGGTTTATCGTTGTCCCTTTCCTTAAGCCAACAACGCTATTCCTACTTGTTACTGGTGTTATCGGTTCCTTCCAAGTATTCCAAAACGCTTATCTTATGACAGGCGGTGGACCAGACCATGCAACAACAATGGTAGGTTTGTTAATCTTTAACAATGCGTTCACATATTTTGAGTTTGGTGAGGCAGCGGCACAATCATTAGTTCTAGCAGCGATTATCGGATTTATATCTTTCCTTCAATTCAAGTTTATAGGTAAAGATGTAGAATACTAGGAAAAGGAGCAGAATACTATGGGTTTGTACAACAATAGCTTAAGAAGCAAAGGGTATCTGTTTATACGTAATGGTGCAAACATTACGTTCCTTATCCTATTTGCCGCAGCTACCATATTCCCGATATACTTTATGGTCATCTCCTCGTTCGGTGATCCGGTAGAAGCTGGTGCAATGAGCTATTCTATCCTACCATCGAAGATTTCATTTGAATCTTATAAATTCTTCTTTAACTTCAGCCCACATACATGGGACTGGTTATTGAACTCCTTTATAGTGGCAGCGTGTATCACGGTATCTAACGTATTTTTTGCTACACTTGCTGGATATGCTTTTGCAAAAATGAAATTTAAAGGGAAAAACATTTTGTTCGCTATTTTGCTGGGATCTATGATGATTCCTGTTCAAGTCACTCAGGTTCCACTATATATTTTGATCGTAAACATTTTTGAATTACAAAATACGTACACAGCGTTGATTATGCCGAGCATAGTAACGGTATACAATATCTTCTTGGTTAAGCAGTTCATGTCCTCCATTCCAGGTGAAATTATTGAATCTGCTAAAATCGAAGGTTGTTCCCAGCCTAAAATCTTCTGGTATATCATTATGCCTCTATCTAAAACAATTATGGCAGTACTAGCAATCCTAACGTTCATGGCGGCATGGAATGACTTTTTCTGGCCGTTCCTAGTAACGAATACGATGGATATGCAAACCATTCAGGTCGGCTTGAAAAACTTTCGCTTTGCGAATACAACTTACTTTGCACCGATGATGGCGGGGGCAACCATTTCAGCAGTTCCAATGTTTATTTTGTTCTTCAGTTTACAAAAATACTTCCTTGAAGGGGTAACAGTTGGAGCGGTGAAAGGTTAATGGACAAACAATCAAAAGTTGATGCAACATACTTAGTTGGCTTGATGTCCGGTACATCAGTAGATGGTATTGATGCAGCAGTAGTTAAGCTTTTCCCATCAGCCGAAAAAGAGCATGGAGTAGAGATTGAAATACTGGCTTTTGAAAACACACCTTTTGAGATGCAAGTTAGAAACTCTATATTTGAGCTTTTTGATCCCGCTAGCGCTACGATTGATAAGGTTGGCGCAATGAATATGTGGCTTGGCGAATTATACGCCCAAGCCACATTATCCGTTATAGGGAAATGCGGCCTTTCGCCTTCGCAAATATTCGCAGTAGGATCGCATGGTCAAACAATCTATCATGCTCCGGATGAGAATGTTATGGGCGGTTATAATCTGCATTGTACCGTTCAGATTGGGGATGGTGCAGTTATCGCCAATCGCACAGGAATTCCTTGCGTATCAGACTTTCGAGTTGCTGACATGGCAATGGGTGGACAAGGAGCTCCGTTAGTACCATTTACCGAATACTTATTGTTTAACAATCCAAAGAAAACACTTCTGATGCAAAATATTGGCGGAATAGGCAATGTGACTGTTTTGCCTGTAAATGCCTCACCGGATGAGGTATTTGCTTTTGATACGGGTCCTGGAAATATGATTATCGATGGCCTTGTATCGCAATTATTTGCACCAATGACAATGGATGTTAATGGCGAAATTGGTGCGGGCGGTCAAGTGATTGATGAGCTATTGAAATGGATGCAGCAGGATAAATATTATACGATGCCGTTACCAAAATCGACAGGCAGAGAACGGTTTGGCCAACAATACGTGGCACAAATTATTGAAATGATGAAGGTTAATAACTGGAAAGCAGAAGATGTTGTTGCAACAGCTACGTACTTAACTGCCTGGAGCATCGTCGATAGCTATGAACGGTATATTGCACCGCAGCACCAGGCTGAGCAATTGTTAATTGGCGGCGGTGGAAGCTATAACAAGACGCTTTTGCGTGATTTACAGCACTTATTTGCACCGCATAACGTGCAGGTGCTGACGCAGGAGGATATCGGTGGTAATAGTGATGCTAAGGAAGCAATTGCTTTTGCTCTGCTAGCGTATTACACGATGGAGCGCTTACCAAACAATATCCCGCTAGTAACTGGAGCTTCACAGCCAGTAGTAATGGGCAAAATTTCCTGGCCCTATATTGGACGTTCACAGGAGGCTTAAATGTTGCAAATCAGACCCTTTTCAATTGAAGATCACTCTGCAGTTGTAGAGCTTTGGAATCGTGAGGCTACAAAATATGATTATAAGCCATTTACAGAGCGAGAGTTTCAAGATACATTCATCGACCATCCTTATTTTGACGCTGACTGTATATGGGTAGGCTGTGACGAAAAAGGGATTGTTGGTTTTGCAGCTGGCTGTTGCGGTGACGATCTCCCTCTTGGAGATGTGGCCGGTTATATTACGAGTGTTATTATAGATACCCATGTGGCTTCTCTGGAGCTTTACGATGCTTTTCTATTGCGTTTAGAAAAAAGATTCCAAGAACTTGGGAAAAGACAAGCGGATGTATTGTTTTTCAACCCTGTTAAGCTGAAGTGGAGTATACCAAGTGCACCTCAGCATGAGCATAATAATGCCCCGGGCATCAGTAAGGACCAGCCATTATATGAAGCTTTAATGGCTAGAGGCTACGAAGATCGAGCGACGCAATGCGGCATGTATTTAAAACTCGGAAGCTTTATAGTTCCAGAAGATATTTTAGATAAGGAAACCAATGCAAATAGCAAGGACTATTACATTACGTCCTATGTCCCTGATTTACATACAGGGCTTGAAGCAACGCTTGCTGCCCTGCAAAATCCGCAGTGGAAGAAGGATATTGTTACTTATGTGAAGGTTGACGCACCACTTGTAGTAGCTGTGTACGGCAACGAGGTTGTGGGCTTTGCAGGTCCAATTATTTCACAGTCTAATGGTAGAGCATTTTTTTGCGGTATCGGAGTGCACCCAGAGCATGAGGGTCATGGCCTTGGCAGTGTATTATTTTTCAGAATGGTTGAAGCTTTTCAAAATGTGGGCTGTCAATATATCTCTCTATTCACTGGAAATAATAATCCGGCTCTTCGAATCTATCAAAAAGCGGGCTTTACTATTGAAAAACAATTTTCTATATTGCGGAGGGAACTTTAAAGATGAGCGAAAAATTCACAGTATTAGCAATTGGAGCGCATGTTGGTGATGTGGAGCTAGCTTCTGGTGGTGTGCTCGCTAGTCATAGTTTAAAGGGAGATCGCATTGTGACACTAGCGTTAACTGCGGGTGAACGAGGGGTCCCGGCAGGACAGGATATAAAGGAATATCGTCAGCAAAAAGTGAAAGAGGCACAGGTTTTTGCGGATATGCTAGGCGGTGAAGCCATTGTATTCGATGATTATTGTGACGGAGAGTTGCCTGACAATCAAGAAATTCGTATGGAGGTTTGTGATGTAATTCGTCGCGTGAAGCCTAACATTATTATTACACACTGGAAAAACAGTATGCATAAGGACCATGCGCTAACGCATCATATCGTAAATGATGCCCGTTTCTTCGCAAGTCTATCATCCTTTGAACGAGCGCTCCCCGCGCACTTTGCAGCAAGATTATATTACTCCGAAAACTGGGAGGATGCGGTTGATTATGTCCCTTACGTATATGTGGATTTCGATCAAGCGGCATTTGATCTATGGATAGATGCTTTAAGCAAGCATTGGTTTGTGACGAATAGCAAATCTTTCAAATACATGGATTACTATAAAGCACTAGCAGTTGTTCGCGGCTGTGAAGCAAGAAAGACATATGCAGAAGCATTTATGGTACCTGCTGAAACGGTGAAGGTTAGGCAGTCTAGTCTTTGGTAACTATTCAACTAGCTAAGAGGGAGTGTTTCTATGTATAGCAGGAAACATTCCCTTGTTCTATCCATTTATGCGAAAAAGCAGCTAGGAGGCAGCTTCATATGGTGTTAAATGGGATTGATTCTATAACGAATTATCGTTATTTGTTCGCAGGTAAGCGCGTAGGATTGATTACAGCGCCGACAGGTCTTACGAAGGATTTTGCATCAACGATTACTATATTACATGAAAATTTTAATCTTGCTGCGATGTTTTCACCTGAGCATGGCGTTCGCGGAGATTTGGATGCAGGGGCATTAGTAGACACTTACATGGATCCTTTTACGAATGTTCCAGTCTATAGCTTGTACCGTAAAGACTCCAAGCGTTTAACAAAAGAAATGCTGAATGAAGTAGACATCATTGTATACGATATTCAAGATGTTGGTGTACGCTATTACACATTTATTTATACGATGCTGTATGCACTTGAAGATTGTGCAAATGCAGGTGTAGAATTTGTTGTTCTTGATCGTGTTAATCCGCTTAACGGGGTAACGGTAGAAGGGAATGTCTTGAAGCCCGGCTTCAAATCATTTGTTGGAAATTACGAGCTAGCCGTGCGATACGGATTAACAGCAGGTGAGGTAGCAACGATGGCAAATGATCAAATGAATTGGAATGCATCGCTGCATGTCGTTCGTTTGGAAGGCTGGGAACGGAGCATGTCCTTCCCGGATACAGGATTAACTTGGGTTCATCCTTCACTTGGAATGCCACGATATGAAACAGCTTTATTATATACAGGAACATGTTTATTTGAAGGCACGAACTGCTCGGAAGGACGAGGCACAACGTTCCCGTTTGAAATGATTGGTGCTCCGTTCATTCAAGCGCAGCAATTGGCAGATGAGATGAATGCAAAAGGTATCCCGGGTGTGCTTTTTCGTCCAGTTCATTTCAAGCCAACGTCATCTAAACATTGTGGCGAGCTATGCGGCGGGGTACAAATTTACATTACAGATCTCCAAGTGCTGAGGCCTTTAGAAGTTGGGGTAACCTTATTATTTACGATAAGAGATTTGTACGAGCAATTTTCATTCCTGCCTCCTGTGAAGGAGGGCTCTCGTCCATTTATCGATTTGCTGGGGGGAGACAACATGTATCGTACGGAAAATATGCAAGCCAAGCAGCTGCTTGAACAGTTTGCAGCGGAAAGCAAGCAATTTGCAGAAATAACACAGCAGTATCATTTATATCGCTAGAGGAAGGTGAATAATTGATGAGAACAATAGGACATATGAGCTTGCGCGAAAAGATTGGACAAATGTTCGTAACAGGCTTCCCTTCAACCGAGATCACTCCTGAGCTGAAGGAAGTTATTGAGCATTATAAAGTCGGCAATATTATTTTATTCTCACATAATATCGACAATAAATATCAATTAGGCGAGCTTGTTACTGAGCTGCAGCAATGGTACACGACACATACTGGTATCCCTGGTTTTATTACGATCGACCAAGAAGGCGGTCGAGTCACTCGTATGCCTAAAGACGCGACCAATGTTGCTGGAGCCATGGCAATTGCTTCTTCAGGACGACCTGAAAATGCGTATGCAGCAGGCAGAATGACTGCCAGAGAATTGAAAGCATTAGGTATTAATTTTAATCTAGCTCCAGTTATGGACGTTAACAATAATGCATTGAATCCAGTCATAAATGTTCGTTCCTATGGTGATTCTGTTGCAACAGTATCCCAGTATGGAATTCAAATGATGAAGGGATTGCTCGATGGAGGCGTCATGTCCTCACTTAAGCATTTTCCAGGGCATGGTGATACAAATGTCGATTCACATATTGGCTTGCCTACCATTGAAAAAACACTTGAGGAACTAGAGCAGCTTGAACTGCTGCCGTTTAAGGCCGCAATTGAGCAAGGCGCTCAAGCGATTATGAGTGCACATATTTTATTTCCAAAAATTGAAAAATCCGGTGTGCCCGGAACTATGTCTTATACCATTATTACAGAGATATTAAAAGGAAAATTAGGATATAAAGGGTTAGTTGTATCGGATTGTTTAGAAATGGACGCGATCAAACGATACTATGGTACGGCAAAAGGAGCGTTAGGAGCTGTTAAAGCAGGTATTGATTTGGTATTCATTAGTCATACTCCTGAGACAGTGAAGGAAGCGATTCATTTGATCGAAGAAGCTGTAGCCACCGGTGATTTGGATGAAGCGCTAATTGATGCAGCTGTTACAAAAATTTTAGCTTATAAAGCACAATATGCGACGATTGAGGAGCTAGATTATGAACTAGTTGGCTGCGATGTACATCGCCGAGCAAATGAGCTAATGCGTACGGAAACGATCTGCCTCATTAAAGGTGAGCTCCAGCCCATTCATACCGGTGACGAGGAAGTGTTATTTATGGGTTCCTATTCATACCGCACCGATCTTGCGTCCAGCAGCTTGAATCAAGCTCTTAGCTTTCCGCAATATATGGGGGAGCATTTTAATACAGCTTATGAGATTATCGACATTGACCCGAGCGAGGAGCAAATCAACGCTGCGCTGCCAAAGGTACAAGGCTACAAGCATATTGTTATCGGCTTGTTCAATGCGCGTGAAAACAAAGGTCAGCTTGCGCTTGTTCAGAAGCTGCTGGCAGCAGGCTGCAAAGTAACGGCCATTACATTAGGTCGCCCGTATGATTTACCGTTAATCGAAGGCGAGTTCTGCGGAATTGCGGCATTTGAGTATACACTTGATGCATTCAAATCACTCCTTCCAATCCTAAATGGTGAGGTTGTACCCACCGCCAAGATTACGATTCAGATGTAGACAAGCATAAACGCCTTCGGCGTCCTTTCAAGGACGGCAAACGTTTGTGCGAGAAATATAAGGATAATATATCGCGTGAAACATATAAATTCTTATCTTTGAAAAAAGTACAACAAGGGGACATAGGTATGGCATTTATCATTGGAATTGATGGGGGCGGCACGAAAACGGCTGTCACAATTACCCATGACCAGGAAGACGCTTTATTCACCTTTACTGTAGGGCCTATTAATTATAACGGTGGTGATGCTGATGCTATTGCCGCCTCCTTTGAGGAAATTTTTAGTCAAACGAGGCTCTACTGCGGTAATTTACAAGAAGTTGCTCATATATGTATAGGTGCGGCAGGAATAAGTAATCCGCTGGTCATCAATTTTTTGGAGCTGCATGTGAGAAATAACGGTTATATCGGGCCATTAACGATTACAGGCGATCAAGAAACCGCATTATACGGGGCACAAAATGCGATGCAAGGCATCATTCTCATTGCCGGTACAGGATCGATTTGCTTCGGGGTCAATGAAAAAGGAGAGCAGCATCGCACAGGAGGCTTTGGTCATCTGATTGATGACGAGGGAAGCGGTTATAGCATTGGGCGCGATCTATTATCCGTATTAGTTCAAGTGGAGGACGGAAGAATAACCGATACGGTCATCCCAGCGATGGTATATGAGCACCTTGGATTAAGCACTGTGAAAGAGATTATTGGCTTTGTTTATGATAAAAATACGACGAAAAAAGATATTGCGCAGCTCGCACCGATTATGACGACCGCATGCGAGAAGGGCGATGCACATGCAATAGCGTTAGCGGAGAAATGTGCAGCCAATCTATATGAACTTGTTGTGCCTGTTATTGAACGGCTTAAGCTATATGAAAGTCCGATTGCGATTGCAGGAAGTGTGCTGCAAAAGTCTCGCTTTGTGAAAGAAGCCTTGGAGCGAAAGCTCGCACAGAGCTACCCGCAAACAAAGCTGATTTTGCCGATTAAGGATGCAGCCTACGGTGCTGTCCTGTTAGGAAGATCAAAAATGAACAACGACTAGTTTTTGTCGATATGGAAAAAATAAGGGTGTGTCATAAGTCCGAGCAGTTGGACTTGCGACACACCCTTATTTTAAAATGGTAGGAATCAAAAATGGCTTAAAATTTATCGGTCAAATAAAACACGGCTTGTTGTTTCGGAAATAGAGCTTGAAGGATGTTAGCGTGCTCAGTACTGTCCTTTGCTGCGCCTGCTTCATTATAGCCGAACATGATATAAGTCATTAGCTCGCGTTCATCTACTTCTATTGAAGTATAGGGATTGGTATGATTACTAGCATCGGAAACAGAAAGCTGCTTTTGCTTATAATCCAAGTAGATACAGTCCTCATTGCTGCGAAGTGCAATATGCAGCTCCTGGTCTGCAATTATGTTGCTACGGTTTAGGCGATCTTCTAATTCAGGCTGAAGCTTATGGAAAGTTGAACTGAGATTGATCATTTTCCACATCGCCATATTGATTTGAATTGAATTTGCTTGATGCTGTTGGTAATAGGAATATAGCTTATGGTCCTCTGGGAGCATCGCTAATATTTGCTTTGCATTTTGGCGCAGCTGACATAAGGCATGAAACAAAGCTTCAACGCCGTTTTCGGCTTCGTTCAAATACAATAATTCATTAATAAATACTTGTTCAGTATCTTTCTTTTCAATGATGCCATAAGCGACGATTTTTCCATTTCTGCGAAGGAGCAAGCAGTCAACTTTCTTCCATTCCGGCCAGGTCAATAAATCATTCCAATACGTTCTACTTCGGATCACGGTGTAGGTACGATTCTTATTGAATTGTTCATAGATGAAACGGATATCATCGAGATAACAGGCTTCAAAAGGAATGATTTCATCACTGTTTTGCTGCTGCTCCAAACTTGCTGGTTTTTCAATTGCGAAAGCAGTCTCCGGAATAAGTCTCCAGCCAGCTTTTTCATAAAACGCATGCTTGCTAGCCAAAAGCAAGCTTATATCATAATCGGTTTCTTTCATATAGTTGGTCTGCGCATGAAGAATTTTGTGTGCAAGCCCCAGCCCGCGGTAATTTAGATCTGTACCGACACTCCCCATTGCACCCGTTTTCAAGATCGCTTGACCGACTCTAATATGAAACGGAAAAATTTGTACATTAGATGCAATCTTATCGTCAACCATCGCAAACCATGTTGTATCTGGATCATATGTGGTGTCTAGGTCTAATCTTTCTTGGAAATAAGCTCGGCCTACGGAAAAGCATTCATCTAAAATATCGTAAATCTTTTCAAGCTGCTCTCTAGTTGGATGGTTCATTACGATGATGTTTGGTGTCGTCGTCATCTTTCATTTCCTCCTGCGCCGTAATGTTGGGATAAATTTAATAAATGAAAATAACGGTTTTTTTGAAATTTAATTTCTTAACTTATAGTTTAATGTTGAAAAAAAATTTCGTCAATAATGGAACGTGTGGAATCATAGAAGTGATACAAAATTTAGATTGCTCAATATAGTCTAAATGAGTATTGGGAAAATAGCGACTTCGGCTGAGCAATTACAAGCACAAAGTGCACAAATGAAGGCGCAGCTTAAAAAGAAGAATGATAAACCGTTCAAGAACTTTTTGCGAAAAATCGGAGATATTTTCATACCAATGATTCCTGCATTTGTTGGAGCGGGTTTAATTGCAGGGAAGTATGATTTCGCAAATTGAGCTAGACTTAAATGAATTGCTAGAATCAGAGAAAAAAGTAGCGGAGTACATTCTTGCAAATGCTAAAGAAGTGCTGCATATGACCATACATGAGTTAGCGACAAAAGCGGAGGCAAGCAGTGCGGCGGTTGTTCGTTTTTGTCGGTCGCTTGGAATAGAGGGCTTTCCAGCGCTGAAAATCCGTTTATCCGCGGAGGTAGAGAACACGCCGCATGTTAGATACTTTGATGTTGAATCGAATGAAACGTTGATTCCATCATTGATAAATTGCTGTCGAACACCATACTGACCTTTCAGAATACGGCCAGTTAACTCGACGCACAATCTATAGAGCAGGCAGTGAGCCTGTTACAACAGGCAGAAGTGATTTATGTTTATGGGATAGGTGCCTCATTTATTATTGCAGAAGATGCAGCACAAAAATGGCTTCGGCTAGGCAAAAATGTATATGCGATTTCAGATCGTCATTTATTGGCGGCAGCCATGGCTACGAAATCAGAAAATGCCGTCTTCTGGGGGATTTCGTATAGCGGTGAAACGAGAGAGGTTATTCAATTATTAAAACGAGCTAAGGAACAGGGGATAAAAACAATCAGCCTCACTCGTCCTGGTAATAACAAGCTCTCTCAGCTTGCCGATGTTTCTTTATTTACATCACGTGCGCCGGAAGCGCAGCTTCGTAGTGCGGCAACAAGCTCAAGATTTGCGCAATTATTTGTGCTCGATATTGTCTTTAGCGCATATGCATCTGCTCAGCATGATTTTACTGTGGAGCAGCTAGCGAAGACAAGAAAAATGATTGGAATTTTGAATGATTAAATTGCGATAAGAAGCTTCTACCAGCGTATGGTGGAAGCTTTTTTATTGTAAAGTGCTTTAAGCAAATCGAACTATTCTTCCACTTAATAGTATAATCAAATAGTATTCCTTATTTTGAATGGAGGAGATTTTCTGGAAGCTAAAGTAGTAACATTATCCCCTTTTCATGTTGTAGGTTACAAAATTGAAGCGGATATTAATGAGTTTGAGTCTGGTCTTGGTAAGAACATTTATGATTCGCTATTTGAAAGAAAAGACGAAATTCAAGACAAGAAAAATGAGAATGTAATCTTAATACAGATTTATCCTATGGAGCCCGATTTTAATCCTCAGGTTGACAGGTTTACACATATTCTTTGTTATGAAGTAAGTAAACAAGGTGATGTTCCGTTAGATATGATAGGTCATGCTGTCGGTGAGAGTAAGTATGTTACTTACACACATCAGGGACTTGAATCGGAACTTAGTCGTTCATATGACTATTTATATGGACAATGGATTAGAGAAACTGGAAATGAACCTAAGGATTATGATTTTGAAATTTGGGATGAAAGATATAAACCAGAAAGTCTAGAGAATGAGATTGATTTGTTTGTAGCATTGAAGTAATTATTTATGCTTTAGCCTAGACGTGAACAAGCTCCTGTGAATATCACAGAAGCTTGTTTGTGTTGCGGATTATTATTTTTTGCTGGGATTGCGCTTAGGGTTATCTGTCTGACCTAAAATATAGTCGATGCTTACTTTATGGAAATTAGCTAGCGTAATTAGAACACAAGGTCGGTACTGGTGGATGAAATGAAGCGTCCGATTTATCGAGCGATTGTAGAGAAATATCTTAATGGAACAAACCTGAGCAAGTATTATATTAAGCATGGACGGACTTATTTATACTCTGACGCAGTAATCCGCACCATTGCAGATACGAGGCGAGTCCTTTACCTACACAGAATTTCAAACAGATGTACTTGCCATAATTCAGTTGTCAGATGAGTAGCTCTGCGTAGCGAAAAAACTGGATAAATTGTTAATTTTACCCCTATAGTCACTAAAATCGATTATAATAAAATTTATGTTCAAGTCGATTACCTATCCTAAGTTAATAGGATAATCATACGCAAAAAGGCATAGTGATGAATCGCCTATGCTATAAGGGTTATAGAGTTTTCAAATACACACTTATGTATAAGAGGAGGCGAATGATATGACGATAATGCCTGTTATTGTAATGATCTTTGTATTTGTACCTGCCATTGTACTCATGGTAAGCATGCCTTATTTAACAAAAGAGACGATTAGTTTTGGGGTCACCGTCAGCCCTGTACAATTCCATAGTGAGCCTCTGCGCCAGATGCGGAAGTCATATGCTAGGATTAGTGCTACCTTGCATACCATCCTATTCATTGTTTGTATCATCTGTCTAATATACGGTGATGAACATTCCAAGCAACAAAGTTGGATCATTGTCACTTATTCACTCGCCATGGTCGTAATCTCCCTAGTCATAAACATTAGCTATCATTTCAAAATGAAAAGTTTACTACCTATGCTGCCTATTGCTCTGGAACCATCGATCATGGCAGTGGACACTGGATTTCGGAAAAGAAACATTGGCTTGTCTAATAATTGGTTCCTCATTCATGTTTTAATTACTGTTGTTAGTATTGTAACTGTGCTATACAACTACGATCTGATTCCTGATCAGATTCCGATCCATTACAACAGCAGTTGGAACGTAGACCGCTATGCAGCTAAATCTTTTAGTTCTGTGTTTATGCCTACGATAATGCAAGTGTTCATAACACTTTTGTTCATATTTGAGAATTGGAGTATTCGCAGAGTAAAGCAGCAGGTTCAACCCAATGATCCTAACCGTTCCATCAGACAAGACGCAACTTACCGCCGTACTTGGTCATATTTTATGCTTACAGCAAGCTTCTTAATGGTTATCCTGTTTTCTGTCGTGCAACTAAACATGATATCTCTGCTTAACATGAATTTCGCTATCCCTATTATCCTAATCATAATAGCCCTTATTATCCTATACGCCTTGGCCTTAACGTTCTGGGCTGGTCAGGGCGAAAGCCGCTTGGAGCGATCTGCCGATAGCTCCAATGTCAGACCTGTCCATGATGATGATAAATGGCGATTTGGTATGATTTATTTCAATCCCAAAGATCCAAACCTAATCGTCAAGAAAAGGCTCGGAGTCGGCTGGGGATTAAATTTCGGTCACCCATTAAGTTGGCTGTTTTGGCTCGGAATTATTGTACTGTTAGTTGTGGTACGGTAACAAGGCTTGGAGGTTAATATACTCACTGGAGTATAGGCGAAGTTAGAGTTTCGAAACAGAATATTTACCGAAAAAAACGCCTAAAGGG
The DNA here is from genome assembly GCF_038004585.1 of Paenibacillus sp. FSL R5-0475. NCBI lineage: Bacteria > Bacillati > Bacillota > Bacilli > Caryophanales > Paenibacillaceae > Paenibacillus > Paenibacillus sp. FSL R5-0475. The sequence continues at coordinate 2,996,450 of NZ_JBBORK010000001.1, read as the reverse complement.
CGTTTTTTTATTATCTTTAAGTATCTCAGTAATATCTTTTTTGAATTAAACCGCATATTAAAGAGTATTTCTCGTATTAATATCTCTTTGTTACAATCAGATTGTTATCTAAAGGAGGGTATAAAATGAACTATCGCAAATTAGGAACTAGTGGCTTACATCTAAGTGAGATTGCTTATGGTAATTGGATTACACATGGTGCTCAAGTGGACAATGATACTGCCCATGCTTGTGTTCGCGCTGCATTGGATGTAGGGATCACAACATTTGATACTGCAGATGTATATTCCGATACGAAAGCTGAGATGGTGCTAGGCCAAGCATTAAAAGGAGTGCACAGAGCTGATATCGAATTGTGTACCAAGGTGTGCCATCCCACAGGGACGGGACGTAACGCAAGAGGTCTGTCCCGCAAGCATATTATGGAGGCGTGCCATGCTTCACTGAACAGATTACAGACCGATTATATTGATATCTATTATGCGCATCGCTTTGACGCAACAGTATCCCTTGAAGAGTCCTTCTTGGCTTTTTCGGATCTGGTACGTCAAGGTAAGGTTCTCTATGTCGGGATAAGTGAGTGGACGGCGGATCAGATAGCAGAAGGTGCTGTTTTGGCGAGAGAATTAAAGGTGCCATTGGTGGCTAGTCAACCTCAATATTCGATGTTATGGCGCGTGATGGAGACGGAGGTAGTTCAAGCTTGTGAGCGGGAAGGGATTGGACAGGTGGTCTGGTCACCGCTTGCTCAAGGGATTCTTTCAGGTAAATATATGCCAGGGCAACCATTGCCAGAGGGTTCTCGTGCTTCAACAGCTGCGGGCTCACCATTTATGAACAAATTGGCGGGTCAGTGGCTTCGGACTGAGGTGCTTGAGGCGGTCTCGAATCTCTCTTCCATCGCCAGTGAAGTTGGGTTGACGCTTCCGCAGTTGGCTATAGCATGGGTGTTGCAAAATCCACAAGTCTCATCTGCAATTATTGGGGCATCAAAACCTGAGCAGGTTATAGAAAATGCCAAAGCTGCGGGAGTTCGTCTGGATAGGGAAGTTATGATGCAAATCGATAGGGTGCTAGAAGGACTCGTTGAACGTGATCCTAGAAAAACGGGCTGAATATTATATCATTCACCATTAATAACTTCTGAACTCATTTGTCCTATGATCTCTAGTAACGCGGATAAGGAGGCACGATCGCAATCGGTTCTCCAAGCGGTATAAAGGGGAATCGATGGTGTGCTTTCTTCAAAGGGGCGAAATACGACACCTTCACGCTGAAAAATAGCAACTGATGAGGGCACAATGGAAACTCCAAGATTAGCAGCTACCAAGTTTACAATGGTGTACATCTGAATGGCTTCCTGTACAACATTCGGATACATGTCGTGTTGGGCGCAGAAGCTCATAATGAGGTCATGAAAAGGAGCTCCTAAATGACGTGGGAACGATATAAATGGCTCTAAAGCTAAAGAGCGAATGGATAACACCGGTAAATGAGCTAGGTGATGCTGCTCTGGCAAAACGGCAATAAGCGATTCATTGACTAAGGAACGATGCTCGATATGTTTGCCCGACTCTGTATAACGTACAAATCCAATGTGAATCGTTCCTTCATGTAAAGCCTGCCACTGCTGAGCAGACGTCATCTCATGTAATGTGAGTTGTACTTGTGGATAACGTTCCCGAAACATTTTTAACATATCAACCAATACTCCACCAGCTGCAGAATCTATAAATCCAATGTTCAAATGTCCGATAATTCCTTGATCGACTAATTGTGTTGTTTTAATAGAGCGTTCCAGTTGAGATAGAATGGATTTAGCCTCCTCTAGAAATACCGCCCCCGCTGGCGTTAGACGAACTTGTCTTTTGTTCCGTTCTAATAGTTTCACACCAATCTCATTCTCCAGAGCTTGAATTTGCTGGCTTAAGGGAGGTTGCGTCATATTTAGCTTCTCTGCTGCACGGTTAAAATGCAGTTCCTCTGCTACTGCGATAAAGTATTGCAATTTTTTTATGTCCATACTGTTCAATCTCCCTTGAAATGCTTCTCCAAGCAAGTATAAGGATCTTTGAACGAAAATGAAAGGAAGGGCTTGTCGTCCCCCCATAAGCCTCCTACCCCATCTTAATTTTTGACAAAAAACATTATTGCAATTAGATCGTAGAATTTGTTAAAGGGGACTAGAGATGGTTTTATTCGAGTGCACGATGCGCTAGACTAGATATGACGAACTGTTAGATTGGTCATAAGGGGGAGAACGACGATGATAAGAGGATTAACAACAGCAGGTTTGGGTGAACTCAGTTCTAATGAAGAATATATCAGACTTGCGAGCCAATTCGGCTTTCAGTCGATAGACGCAAATCCATTGGAGTTAGTGCAGCAGTATGGTAAGGATGGGGCTGTTCAATTGCTGGAAAGCCATGGCATCATGTTAGGATCATTTGGTTTAGCGGTAGATTGGCGCACAACAGAGGAAAGCTTCAGGGAAGGGTTGAAATCGCTTACCCAAATGGCTGAGGCCGCTGTTGCATTAAATTGTATGACATGTTGTACATATATTTTACCTTCAACAGATCTTCCGGTCGCACCGTTCATGATTGTAGCCACGAGACGTTTAAGACTATGCGCGGAAATATTAGGCGCTTATGGAATTACATTAGCATTAGAGTTCGTAGGCCCTCATCACTTACGTACACAATGGGCAAATCCACTGATCTGGACGATGCAAGATACGTTGAGCTGGATGGAGACGATTCAAGTAAGGAACATCGGATTGTTATTGGATTCTTACCATTGGCATACGAATGGATTAACGAGTGAGGATCTGCTGAAATTACAACCGTATCAAATTGCATATGTCCATATTAATGATGCTAAACCTCTACCGACAGAGGAATTGTTAGATTTCGATCGATTGTATCCAGGAGAAGGTTCTATTGATCTCACAGGATTCTTGGGAAGCCTGAAAAAGATCGGGTATGCCGGTGTGATCGCCCAAGAAGTTCTGGCGCCAGCTTCCGCGCAAAGTTCATCTGAATTATTTTCTCGTTCTAAAGCAGGCTTCGATAAAGTATTCTCATCACTGGAAAACGTACCAATATAGAATGAACTTGAAAATATTCAAAAAAGGGAAAGGTGGTGGAAGGGAATTTTGGAACTGTAGGAGCGGTAGCGTCCGCCCGAAAGCTTTCCGTAGGAAAGCTCGCTTCGAAAGCATAGGCAGTCTGCGGATTTCAACCGTTAAGAACGGTATAAATCAAGAAATCTGCAGACAACAGCGGCCGGAAGTCCAAACATTCTCTGGAGTCGCGACCAACCCGAAATAGGAAAATCATCAGATCAATCTATATAGCATTTGATGATCTCGTGTAAATTAAGTTCTATAAAAACTTCTGCCGAAGTGTTGGTAGAAGTTTTTTTCTGTTAGCAAACGCTCTCCCCATGTGATAGTATTTCACTAAAATACGGAGATGACTATTTAGCGGATCCAATGTTAGTGAGAGGGGAACAGTCGTGTCGATTCGGATAAAATTACTGTTATCTTATACGGGAATGCTAGTCGTTAGTTTACTTATCATCGTAATGACGGCAGCTTTATTTACAATTGCATCAACTGGAGATGTTCATAGTCTTCGGGATTTTTATAAAGTGCACTATCAATTAAATCCGTTGTCGGAGCAAGAAGAGTCGATTTTTTTAGAATTAAAGTATTTAGCTAAGCATGACCCGGATGAATTGCAGAACAAGGATTTGTTACTGGAATATGATTTTAAGCTAAAGACAGAGAAAGCGGGACTATTTGTAAGGCGAGTGAATGACCCTGTGTTTGAATCGCGCACCTTCAATCAACCTGAATTAAAGGATGCTTTACCTCCTTACGATCTCAATAACTATCAGATTCGTAACACGTTTAATATTAAAGAAAGATTTTATGGCTATGCCAAATTTGACTTTAAATATTCGGATGGGGCGAAAGGCAGTGTTTTCGTCATCAAAGAGCATAGTCCTTTTGCGGAACTCACCCGGAGGCTGCTACCGATCTTTTCATTGATACTAATTGGCGTTCTTGTGGTTGCGAATGTGCTATTATATCGCTGGATTACACGAAGTGTTATTAAGCCACTGAACAAGTTAAGGGATTCCGCAGAACGAATTCAAGAGGGTGACCTTCAATTTGAACTTAACCTGCAATCCAAAGATGAGATTGGGGAGTTAAATAAAGCGTTTGAGACGATGAGACAGAGGTTACAAGAGTCAGTGAGCCTTCGTCTGCAATATGAGGAGAATCGGAAAGAATTAATCTCAAATATTTCACATGATTTACGTACTCCGATTACGAATATTAAAGGGTTTATTGAAGGCATACGAGATGGTGTCGCCAATACACCTGAGAAGATGGACATGTACGTCGACATTATTTATAACAAAACCATTGGAATGGATAAATTGGTTGATGAATTGTTCCTATATTCCAAGCTGGATTTGAATCAGGTCCCATTTTCGTTCGAAGCTGTGGATATTATTGCATTCCTTGAGGATTGTATCGAAGAGATGCGCTACCATAACGAAAATAAAGGAGTTTCATTTCAGCTAGACGACCATAACTCCGAGCGTATTGAGGTTGTTGCAGATTTGGATAAATTAAAACGGGTATTACTGAATGTAATTGGAAATGCGCTGAAGTATATGGACAAGCCGGACCCTTTAATCCGTTTTTCTCTGCAAGTGGATAGTGAATGGGTGACTGTTGAAGTGAAGGATAATGGAATGGGTATTGATGCTGAAGCACTTCCACATATCTTTGAACGGTTTTATCGTGCAGAGCCTTCTCGGAATCTATCGACAGGCGGTAGCGGACTTGGTCTTGCGATAGCTCGTCAGATTATTGAAGGGCATGGTGGGTCGATATGGATGGAAAGTGAACCAGGTGTGGGATCAAGCTTGTTCTTTACTTTAAAGCGAACGACCGATGAAGGAGGATTTCATTCGCATGACACGGATTCTGATTATTGAAGATGAGGCAACGATAGCGCAATTGGAAAAAGATTATTTTGAACTGAACGGTTTTGCCGTTGATATATGTCATACAGGTTCTGAAGGGCTTGGGCAGGCTCTTGAAGGGGATTATAATCTTATTATCGTAGATTTGCAGTTACCTGGCATCGATGGCTTTGAATTATGCCGCCGTATTAGGGAGGCTAAGGAAGTGCCGATCTTTATCGTATCTGCGAAGAAAGAGGAAATCGATAAGCTTCGGGCGTTTAATCTCGGAGCGGATGATTATATTACGAAGCCCTTTAGTCCAAGTGAATTAGTGGCAAGAGCGAAAGCGCACCTAACTAGATATGAACGCATGCTCAGCAAGCTAGAGCCAATGGAGAAGCATGAGATCCAAATCCGTGGAGTTCATATCGATAAAAATGCCCGCAGAGTGTTTGTACGTAATCATGAGGTTTTGTTTACCGCTCGGGAGTTCGATGTACTGGTCTTTTTAGCGAGTCATCCGAATCGGGTATTCAGCAAAGATGATTTATTCGAACGGGTCTGGGGGATGGACTCCAGCGGAGATATCGCAACGGTTACGGTTCATATTCGCAAAATACGGGAGAAGCTGGAATCGGACCCCTCGAACCCACAGTATATTGAAACAGTGTGGGGTGCGGGATACCGATTTACGGTGTAATGGCATTTTCTTGACGATTTTCGATATTTTTAAGCTCTAGTTAATACTTTATTAATAAATCGTTTCTGGGGAGTTTATTTCTTTCAATTATCATTTAGTTATAGACATGAACAACAAATAACTTAATGATCTTAGGGGGAAATATAGTGAAAATCGTAGCTAAAAAAGCAGCAGCATTAATGGTCGCAGCAACACTAGGCGCAACCTCTTTACCCTTTGCCGTGTTAAATGTACAAGCAGCACCTACATCAGGCAACATAGGAATATCCGCAGCTGCATCTAAGTTATCAGATAAAGAAATTCAAGAAGCCGTTGAAGTACTTGCGGGATTAGGTGTGTTACAGGGTTATGCAGATCATTCGATGGGTGTGAACAATCCAATCAATCGTGCAGAATTAGCGAAAATGGTAGTATTGACTTTTAAATTACAAAGCACTGAAGAGAACACTGCCCCATTCACCGATGTGAATTCGAACGTATGGTATTACAAATATGCGTCAGTACTTGTTGGTTTAGGGATAATGGAAACGGAAGATGGTAAATTTAGCCCTAATAAAACGGTAACGGATGAAGAAATCGTGCAAGTTGTATCGAAGGCGTTGAAGCGTGATGTCTTATCGGTTAACTACTGGGCTAATAAATTGCAATTCACTTCTGGACCTGTAACACGTGGCGAAACAGCGGCCTTACTGAATACAGCACGTAAAGCAATGCCATCCGATAAAGCTCAAATTACAAGTGTGAAATCGATCAATGAAATTACATTAATCGTAACCTTAGATGCTCCTTTGACAGCTGAGAATGAGGTGTTTGCTAAAGCAAAAGAAGATTTTGTATTCAATGACGGTCTAACCTTAACGAATATGCCGCGGCTGAAATCGGGTTCTGTTGCAACGTACATTGTTCCTACATCGGTGCAAAAAGCTGGAACAACCTATAACTTAACGTACAAAGGTAAGAATGCAGGATCATTTGTAGGAAACGCAGCCAAGGTGGATATGACAGCAACCACTCAGGTAACCAACGACACCTTTGAGATTGAAGCACTGAAAACAAATGGCGTCATTGACTATGGATATGTCATCTCTGCATACAGTGGTGGACGTGGTGCTAACGCATTTGTTTTGGATGAGAACAACAGAGCAAATGGCATCACGTATCAAATCATTCCTTCCATGCAAGGTAGACAAGTAACGATTACCCCAGAAGGTGGAGAATCCATCGTTGCCAAGTATGTTCCATTTACACAATCAACAGATGGTAAGATTGAGCCGAAATTCCGGCTTCCTGAAGGACAAGTCTTGAAACCGGGTGTGAAATATACCGTAACATCTGACTGGGCCAATATTGCAAATCCTTCATTCGAAGCAAAAGAAATATCTCCACTGCAAATCTCTGGCGCTGAAGCTGTCACCGATACATCCATCAATGTATCCTTGGCTCAAGACCCTGGCGATGAATTGTTTTCGGGCCGTAGTGTACAACTAACCGCTCCAAACGGAGACAAATGGGTTGCAACCTATAAATTCTCCAGTCGTAAAGGTGCTGTTGGTGTATTCGATATTACGAATAGCGGTAAATTGGCTGCTGGGACAGTGTATACTGTAACACCACTAGGCGCATGGGCAACCTCTCAAGCCACATTCACTTCGAAATAAGGGGAGTCTACATGAAAGGTGTTGAATGTCATGCGCTTTCTCGTCTTAACATTCTTCCTCTTTATATCAGGATGTCAGACCGATGATTTCAAGGTGTTAAACAACCAAGGGCAGCAATCAACTCAGGAGGTGAATAATGAAATGGATAAGCTGAACCAAGCACTGTTAGCAGCGACTCGTCAAGGAGATAAGGAGCTTATAACAAAACTACTAACAGACGGTGCAGATATTGATGTTACAGATAATGAGGGTAGAATGCCCGCTTTAATCGCTGTACACACGAATCAACTGGATATATTCAAATTATTGCTTGAAAAAGGTGCCAACATCAATATCCGCGACAATCGCTCGGATAATCCACTTCTTTATGCAGGGGCTGAAGGAATGCTTGATTTTGTGAAGGTATCTATTGCTGCAGGTGCTGATACCTCAATTGTGAATAGGTTTGGGGGGACCGCACTCATCCCTGCTGCAGACCGTGGTCATGTGGATATTGTGAAAGAACTTCTTACAAGTTCTGACGTCAATATTGATCATGTCAATAATCTGGGTTGGACTGCATTACTAGAAGCTATCATACTAGGCGATGGGGGCAAAGAACATCAGGCTATAGTGCAATTGTTAATACATCATGGTGCTGATATTCATATAGCAGATTCTAACGGAGTTAGTCCCTTACAGCATGCGCAAAATAGGGGTTATCATGAAATGGTAGAAATGCTAATGAACAAGAGTAGTGATTCGATATAATTTTTAAAAAAGGAACTCCGCTCAAAACGGAGTTTCTTTTTTTTGTCCTTTGAAACTAGGATTACCCACCTCTATAAACCTCATAATATAGTATAATCAGACTATAATATTCAATAGCGGAAGATGGGAATATAGCACTATTAAATTTATCGAAGAATGAGGCGTACATGAGAACTTCGGAGAATAAAATTAAGTTAAGTCATATGTTATACATAGTAGTATTTATCGGTATTTTAATTATTGTACGTTGGGGCTGGTATAATCATTTTTCGTTATCCAATCCTCCTGCTGTGAAGCAAGGCGTGTTAGATTTACGTGGGGTGGACATTGAATCACTAAGCACCTTTCCGCTGGATGGTGAATGGGAATTTTATCCTGAACAATGGGTGAATGCTACCAATATCGACAACGCTACGAAGGGGCAGATGCTTCAGGTACCGGGTAACTGGAATGCTATATTTAAGCCTGAAGAGCAAAAAAAGGCATATGGATACGGAACTTATCATTTGCGAATTCTGCTGGATCAACCCTTATCTGAGCCACTTAGCTTTTGGTTCCAATCTATCTATACTGCATCTGAAGTGGAGATTAATGGAACAGTTCTCTCACGGTTTGGTGTGTTATCTGATGAGAAAGAAGGCCATGTTTCTGTCACCAAGTCATTCCTGATCAGTTATACACCGACAGATCAGAAACAAATGGATCTGTTTGTTCGGGCATCAAATTATGAGTCTCCGTTAAAAGGAGGCATTGTTAGGTCTGTAGAGTTTGGCATTCAACATGAGATAGATACAGTCTACTGGAACTCCATCGGCTTGCAGCTAATCGTAGGGGTACTGCTTCTACTACATGGGCTGTATTTATTGATCATCTATTTGATGGATGTGCGAAAAACAGAGTTGATTATTTTCTTCTCGATGATGGTTGCAGCGGCTGTATCCATTGGGGTTGAACATAATGGACTATTGTTCCGGTTTCTTCAGGTTGATTTTGCCTGGACGTTGAAGCTAAAGGTTCTTTCGTATATAGGGTTCTGCTTGTTCCTGTTCCTGATGGGTAGAGAGCTTTATGGGAATCTGCGGAAAGGCAAGGCCTTTTATAGTTACATCTTCTCACTCCTCGTTTTTACACTATTTATAATCTTTGGTCCAGAAGAGACAGTGCTATATTCAATCGAAAAAGGGGTCTATATGATCCTGTATTACGTTCCAGTATGTTGGACGGCTTATTATTTTATAAAGATGGTATCCATTCGAGCTGAGGGTGCACTATTTTTATTATGTTCAGTGCTTGCTGTGATTAACAATATACTATGGGCGTCTGTTTATTACGTAGGAACCTCGCAATTTATGTTTTATCCGGTAGATTTAATTGCTGCACTAGCCACTTTTTCTGCCTATTGGTTTAGAAGATACTTTAATCAGTCCCATCAGAATGTGTTATTAAACGCTCAATTGGCAGAGACGAATAAATTAAAAGACCGTTTTCTGGCGAATACGTCACATGAACTACGGACTCCCCTACATGGAATTATGAATATTGCCCAGAGCGTGTTAACGAGGAAAAAACATGTGCTGGATGAAGAGAGTCAACGTGATATGGAACTGCTAATTATGGTTAGTCGGCGGATGTCGCTCATGCTGAATGATTTGCTTGATGTGGTGAGATTGCAGGATAAACGGATTGTGATGAATATAAAAGCAGTGCATGTAAGCTCCTTGGCTGAGGGCGTGCTGGATATGTTACGCTTCCTTACCGGTGGAACAAAGGTGGAGCTTAGCATGCATATTAATGAGGATTTGCCGCGTGTACATGCTGATGAGGAGCGATTGGTACAGATTCTGATAAATCTTGTTCATAATGCACTTAAGTATACCGAACAGGGTGAGGTTGAACTGGTCGCTGAACAAGTGGGTAGGGATGTATGGATACATGTTACGGATACAGGAATAGGTATGGATGAGGCATTGAAGAAACGTGTCTTTATGCGCTATGAACAAGGGGCTTACGGGGAAGGTGGTATTGGACTGGGACTTAGCATCTGCAAGGAACTGGTCGAGCTGCACGGGAGTGAATTATTGCTGCAATCGCAGCCGGGTCAGGGGAGTAAGTTCAGCTTCAAATTACCCGTAGTAGACGAGCGTGTTCAATCATCTATTTCGGATGTTCAACTAGAAAAGGATACGATAACATTATCACCATTCAGCGCATGGATAACAGCTGAGACATCTACTATGGTAGCTGCCACATATTCCACGAAGGAAGTAGAGCCACTCTCTAAGGTTGATTCAGACTCTGATATTATACGTGTTCTGGCAGTTGACGATGATTCGGTCAATCTAAAAGTTTTACAAAATATTTTGTCAGATGGAACCTATCAGATGGTTACTGCGACTTCTGCACGGGAAGCGCTGGATAAGTTAAACCATGATCGATTTGATCTGATCATCACTGATGTGATGATGCCGGGCATGTCTGGTTATGAATTGACAAGATTGATTCGTGAGCGGTTCACGATGTATGAATTACCTATTATACTACTGACTGCTCGTAGTGAGCGGGAGGATGTCTATGCGGGCTTCTTGGCTGGAGCAAATGATTATGTCACCAAACCGGTAGATGCGATGGAATTGAAGTATCGAGCCTTGTCCCTTTCATCTATGAAGCGAGCGGTCAATGATCGGTTGAGGATGGAGGGTGCTTATTTACAAGCGCAGATCCATCCACACTTTCTCTTCAATACACTGAATTCGATCATGTCCTTAAGTGACTTTGACACTGCCAAAATGAGAGAGTTATCAGATGCATTCACAACTTATTTGCGCATAAGTTTTGACTTCTTAAATGCAGGCAAGCTCGTTACGCTGTCACAGGAGCTTAAACTGGTGGAGAATTATATATATATCCAGCAGCAACGTTTTGAAGAGAGACTCCATGTGGAATGGGAAGTAGATGCAAATCTTGAAATGTTGATGCCTCCGCTTACGATTCAACCACTAGTTGAGAATGCTGTTCGACATGGCGTTTTAAGTCGCGCTAAAGGTGGAACACTGCGTATTCACATTGAGACACGTGCGGATGCTGTTCATTTTAACATTGTAGATACAGGGATTGGAATGGACGAAGCACAAGTCAGCGTGCTGTTAAATCCGAATGGCTATAAGAATCAAGGTATTGGGCTGCTTAATACGGATAGAAGATTGACGCAATTATATGGACAGGGCTTGCACATTCAAAGTATTCCTGGCTTGGGAACTACGGTGTCATTTATCATTCCTGATAAGGATTGATTATGATCATGGGGTAACTCCTTGGAGTTATCCCTTTTTGGTGTTTTCTTTAGAAAATTATGTGAATATTTCACTATTGTTGCGTCATTGATTGTAAAATTAAAAACTACCTGCCATTATTACAGAGAAAGGAAAATTTGTAATCAAAAAATCATTCACGATAGGAGAATTAGAATGACTAATAACTTATTTGTAAACGAGACAAGAGAACAACTGAGCTGGATGAATCGTCCCGAAACTTGGGAATTTACAGATTTAGATGAACTGACATTAATAGCACCTCCCAAATCAGACTTTTTCCAAGACCCGGCAGGTAAACATTTCGCAAGTTCAGCGCCATTCTTATCCACCCCTGTGGGTACTTCCTTTGAAATGACGACCAGAATTAGTGTCAATATGCGGCATAAATATGATTCAGGCTGCCTCATGTTTATGATGGACCATTATAACTGGGCCAAGATTTGCTTTGAGTTTGACGGACAGTATCCCATAATCGTGTCTGTGGTGACAAGGGAAGGGATGTCAGATGATTGTAACTCCGTACAAGTTGCTGTAGACAATCCGTATTTGCGTATTACCAAACAAAATCATTGTGTTACCTTCTCCTATTCAGAGGACGGAGCGAATTGGACACTGATCCGATATTTTGGAATGAAGGAAGGTGCTGAATGCGTAGCAGGTGTTGTCGCACAATCTCCCCAAGGTGAAGGCTGCTCAGTGAAATTCGACTATTTGAGTTTGTCGGAATCGAAGGGTGAAAGCCGCTTCTAATGGATCAATTTTTAATGAACAATCCTTTTCGGTCTAACTGTAATTGTTTTGAAGTGAATTGGATGATGAATTCCTCCACGGCGGATATGGTAGCAATGATACATACAAAGACATTCCAAATGGTGTGATCGATGTGGAGAAGCCATAGAGGAGTTATAAATAATCGGAGTCCGGTCAGTTTATTGCCATAGGTGTGAATGCTTGCGTAAGTTTTGAATCTTCGGAGGGCAACCCCTATCGATGTTAGACGGATGACCGCGATCATGAAGATCCATATCATGATTTCGAGCGTAAGTCCCAGAAGCGGATATAGTGTAAATAAGGAGACCGCTATCAGTATCGTGTCGGCTGCGGAATCCAGTTTTGCTCCAAGGCTACTTGTTGTGTTCGTCATTCTAGCAATAGGTCCATCGATCAGATCGGTGACCCCGCAAAGGATATAAATTACAAGGAAGGCCAAACTTAGCGGATCGAGGAATAATAACAACATTGCCAAAATGATTCTGCCAAACGTAATTCCATTGGGTATTCTCTTCATCATTCAATCCCACCTTTGTATACGACCTTATCTTATTTCTATTTTACCAGAGGAGTGCAAATTCTATAAAAAACAAGCCGGAGCGAATGCTCGCTCCGGCTTGTTTCTATGTTTGTTAAAGCTTATTGCGCGGATACAGACTTGAACCATTCGTTAACTTCTTTAGTGATTTGGTCACCGCCATTGGATTTCCAATTGGCAACGAATTGGTCAAAGGAGTCTACTGGCAGTTTGCCATAAATAATTTTGTTGAAAGTTTCCATTTCGGACTGACGAAGCAGGTTCCATTTGGAAACCATCGTTGGTGTAGCAGCACCAGTAAAGTAGTTTTGTTTACGAACGTCTAGTTGTGACATAACCACTTTTCCTGCCGCCCAGTTTTCTGGTTTACGGAACTCTGCCATTTGTTTTTCATAAGGTGTTACAGGTGTCTCGCCGTCAGCAAGTTTAACCAAAGTCTTCATAAACAGATCAGGAATACGGGCCGGACCTGTTAAGAATGGGAACTCATTGGAGAAGTCTTTAATCTTGTCTTTATCACTTGTTGGTTCTCCATCAATCATATCCCAGTCGTAACCTTTAGCAAAGCCATATTCATATTGACTGCCTGCAGCAGGGTTAGCTAAGTTATCAAGCAAGTAGTTATAGTACAAGAAAATAGCTTCTGGGTGCTTAGCATCCTTGTTAATCATGATACTAGCATTTACACCGGAATTCTGCCATTTGGTTCCAATCAAACCATCTGGTCCTGCTGGAACCGGATAACCTTTAATCTTCGCTCCAGGTACATTCTTCATAAGATCGGGAGCTGGCCAGTCTGGAACCCAGTTGGCGCCTGGCAGAATACCAGCTGCACCTTTCGTGAAGCTCTCAGCGGATTTACCTTCATCCCAAAGGGCGGAGTCCGTGTGAATATATCCTTTATCCATCCATTCGCTAAGCTTTGCGAGTGCTTGCTTAGCACCTGGGTTAATGGAACCATATTCAAGATTGCCATCTTTATCTTTGTTCCATTGTTCCTCAATTGTACCGTATGCCCCGAATAACCAGTCTAGTTGGCCCATCCAGGTATTTGTGTTGTTTTTCAAAGAAATTGCAAGCGGGTACACATCTTTAGGCGCTAAGCCATCAGGGTTTTCGTTCTTAAATTTGTCCATGATGTTCTCAAGATCGGCGATGGTCTTAGGCGCTTCCAGCTTCAGCTTTTCCATCCAATCTTCACGTAACCACAAGAGCGTATCATCATTGTCGGTATATTCAAGGATCGGCAGATTATATTTCTTACCGTCTTTAGTGAATGGGTACCAAAGTTCTGGATGTGCTGCAACGTGATCTTTTAAAATTTTGTTTGCATACTTATCAAACAACTCATCGATAGCGATGAACTGACCGGAATCAATAAGCTGATTGGTCAATACTGCGTTAGTTGGTGCAAAAACGAAATCAGGAAGCTTTTCGCCGGAAGCAATGGCAAGTTGAAGCTTTTGTCTGTATTGATCGTCATTTGCAGGATACCAAGTATCTTTATGCTTCATACCCAATGTTTCAAGCATCCAGCGATCGTGAACGTTGTTTTCTTTGGTATCACCTTGAACATACTTCTTAGGCATCAATACGGCACTGAACTCGATCGGTGGATCGTATTTGCCTTTTGCGAAAGCAGCATCTGCTTCGGATTGGGTATTATTGGTAGCGTTACCATTTTTGGCATTCTCATTAGATGTGCCGCTACTGCCACATGCTGTGAGAGTGATAAGTGCTGTGACCGTGAGAAGCGACCACATTTTCTTGAACTTGATCATTCTTCAATTCCCCCTACTGTGTATGATCTTTACAAGTGTAACTTTAACAACTTGTCGGGGATGTCATCTATATGAGATTTTTAGTTTCGATAGGACTCTATCATGTTATTTGTTAGTATCTCTATATTCCTGCGGCGTTACCCCAAACTGCCGTTTGAATACTTTGATAAAATAAGCAGGGTCCATATATCCAATTTCCATGCTGATTTCATAGACTTTTTTATTGGTGGTCTTCAGCTTATGACAGGCACGATCCATCCGCAAGCGCGAGATATAATCGCTAATGCCTTCACCTGTTTCAATCTTATAAATTTTTGATAAATGGGTCGGATGGAGATTTACATGGTCAGCCAGAACACGTAATGATACATCATCATGCAAGTTCTTATCCGTATAATCTTGAATTTTCTTTACATACTCGGAACGTATGTCTTTGATTTCGTTGGATGTGCCTTCTTTTAGATTGGCTAGAACACTTAGCGACCATTTTCTTAGTTTACTAATGCTGGTAAAAGCATCCCCACTTTGCAACGCTTCTATATCGGTCCCCATTAAGTTTGCTAGCGTATGACCATTGCGATGTGCAAGATTCGTGAAAGAAGCAGTAATTAAAAAGCCAGCCTCCATGCAATGCTCCCAGGATTCAGACCATTTCTCATCCAGTTCCGCACAGACGGCAAGCAATTTCTCTTCGGCCGCATCCCAATGTCCACTCTCCAGTAGATGAATCAAAGAGGGTGGGGTATAAAGAGCGTCTAAAGGTCCTTGTGCTGAGGGAAGCCCCAAGTCACTGACCCGCATAATGAATTCTCGCTCATCTCCGACAATTTGGCGGAAAGAGGAGGAGGCCTGATGAAAACGATTCGACAACTGCTCAGGAAACTTGAACCACTCCGTGATTACAATGGATAGTGAGCCTTTCAGAAATTGCTTGACCTTATATTGAAGTTGTAAAGAAAGCTTCTCTAATATGGATTCTTTTCCAAGGTCAGTTCCTTGTTCTTTAAGCTGGAGCAGAAACACAAGATATCCATGTTCCTCTTTAACGCCCCAGACTTCCATAAATTCTCCCATAATCTCTTCAGCCATATTAATAATCGCATATTCAATCAAGGTTTGATCGGTATTATCAAATTCTCTGAATTCTTCTTCCATTCGTACCAGCATCAATGCGGATTCTCCGGATTGGAAGGGCAGATCGTAACTCACGAGCTTCCGTTCCCATTCACCGGCTTGAAAACGATGACCTTGTAAAGCATCCAGTAGCAAGCGCCCCCGTAAAACAGGGAGGTTCTCCCGGAGGGTAAACTGGGTTCGTTTAAGAGAACTTATAAGCTCCCATTCAGCATTCAATTGATTGATCGCATTTTTGACTGCTCCGAGTAATTCATCATCAGTCGGCGGTTTAAGCAAGTAATCCACGGTCTTGTTCTGAAGTGCTTTTTTGGCATAATCGAATTCTGAATGGCCGGATAATATAATACATTTAATTTTTTTGTTATGTTTTCTTATTCGCTCTATCAATTCGATTCCCGTCATTTCTGGCATTTGAATATCTGAGATTACTATATCAATGGGATGCGTATCGATAATTTGTAGCGCTTCACGTGCGGAATAAGCTTTATGCACATGTTCAATTCCTAGCGTATGCCAGGGTTTAGTCATGGAAAGATTATCTACCCAGTGTGCTTCGTCGTCTACTATGATCATCTGCATGTTGTTAGTCTCCTTGATGTTCCTTTAATTTATAACTATCATCCTCAGTTGGGATTTCCCAGATAATTTCTGTTCGGAATCCACCGAGAGGGGATGGCTTGAAGGTAAGACTTGAATGATTGCCGAACAGGTGAATGATCCGCTGATTTGTATTCCAAAGACCACAACCCATTTCCTCCTGCAAAGGCTCCTGCATTTTACGGTTTAATGCTTCTAGCTGATCCGGATTCAGGCCAGGACCATCGTCATCGATATAAATTCTACAGAAGCCGTTTGACTTCTCACCACTAATCTTGATCTCACCTGATGAATAGGACTTCGCTACTCCATGAATCACAGAATTCTCCACCATAGGTTGAAGCATTAGGCGAGGTACAGATTGGCTAAGCATATCCTCAGGAATATCAATATGATAATCAATTCTGCCATTACGCAGTTTCTGGATATCTAAATAGTTGACTAAGAGCTTGATTTCTTCCTCCAAAGAAGCCGTCTCCCGTTCCATCCGGGTGGTATAACGATAGTAAGCACTTAGATTATAAGCCATTGAGACGACAGCGTCCTCATCTTTCATCTGGGCCATATTGATAATATAACCAAGACAGTTATAGAGAAAATGCGGGTTAATTTGTGCTTGGAGCTGCTTCAGGGTAGCTTCTCGAGCACGGATCTTTTCATTAAATACATTTTCTATCAGGTCTTGAATTTGATGGGACATATCGTTAAAACGACGGAACAGAAACGAAAACTCATTTTGCTCATTGCTATGAAGCCGTACGGAGTAATCACCTTGCTGTACGCGCTGTAAACCACTGACTAGTTTTTTAATCGGATATTGAACGTTTCTATACAGCAGAATGGAAGAGGATACTCCCACAACAAACAGCAGAATCATTGTGATATAGAATAAATCTCGACTAAGAGAAATCGGTTTGAGAATTTGATAAAGGGGGACAACATCTACTAAATGCCAATCCAAAGAGGCTGATTTCACAGAACTGACCAAATAGTTCTTCCCATTTAGTTTCACTACATCCTGAGTTGTATTCTCCGGAGAGTGATTATCCAGGTAATTAACTAGTTCGTCGGATAGCTGCTTGTCCGCGCTACGGTTGAGGATCGGTTTCTCCCCTTTGTGATAGAAGAACGGATCGCCTTGCCCACCTGCTTTGTACGAATCGAGCATGTTCTGAATGTTCGTATAACTGAAGCTGGCTTCAATGACTAGGCTACTTCCTGTTAACGTCCCCGGCTGAGCTAAGGAATCCGTTAAGAACCAGTAAAAGGATTTTAAATCGCCTTGAGATTCCACACCATGATCACCATACGTCCATCTTCCGCTCATATTTGCTTTTAAATAATCCTCATCATACCCGATGGGTCTGTCGTAATTGGCGATGACATCTTTATTCTGCTGTGAATGAACGGCGTATCTGGTCGGCCAAATATCTGTAACCCCAGCTTGAAGCACCATCTTTTCCTGGAGGATATATCTGGTCTGCATCTGATCATATCGATCTTCCCATACATTTAGTCCATTGAATGCCCTGACGTTGGGATCTCTTGAAAGAATAAGGGTGAAGTCCATCATCTGATTAATTCGAGAATCGATCTGATTGGATAAAAAAGTGAGTTGTTTCGTATTGGACGTCTGCAACTCTTTGCCTACAACCTCGAAGGTGACGTTATTTGAAAAGGTATACATGATAATGATGGGAATGAATAGGAGTATGATCAAGCTGTTTATTTTGGCAAACAGACTAAATCGAGATTGTAAGTTTCCTCTAAGTATTGTAAAGCGCTTCCATATATTCATAAATGCCCCTCCAGATGTTGTCCTAATAAAACCCTATCAAGCCTAACAATGTTATATAGTCAAACCTGAGAAACGCCTGATACTATTTATAGCAGAGATCCCCATCACACACAAAATATTTTTTTTGGGAACAGGAGAGAGCTATGGAGGCTAATATGGAGGTTAACTCGATACCACAGGCGAGCCTAGAAAGTCAGCCGAGTAAAAAAAGAAAAAAAGGCTTTAATCAACCATGGATTCTCCATTTTATGGTGTTGCCAGCGGCAATCATGGTTTTTATTTTTTCTTATATTCCGATGTCCGGAATTCTTATGGCATTTCAAGACTATAAACCTGCACTAGGTTTTTTTGATTCCGAGTGGGTCGGACTTAAGCATTTCAGGTACATGTGGGAGAATGATTATTTCCTGTCCATTACGTGGAATACGTTATTTTTTGCTTGCTCCAAAATTGTTTTGAACTTGATTATTCCGTTTATCTTCGCCTTATTGCTTAATGAGGTAAGAAGAATGGGCCTTAAAAGAACTATTCAAACACTCGTTTATCTTCCGCACTTTCTGTCTTGGGTTACACTTTCAGGGATTCTCATTGATATCCTTGCTCAGACAGGTATTGTCAATCAATTCCTCACATCTGTATTTGGCATCAAGCCGATTTTCTTCCTAGGAGACGGCAACTGGTTCAGGTTCACTATCATTGCTAGTGATGTTTGGAAAGAGTTTGGTTTCAATACGATTATCTTTTTAGCGGCACTTTCGGGTATCAATCCATCACTTTATGAAGCTGCTGAAGTGGATGGGGCGGGGCGTTGGAAACAAACGATGTATATCACAATTCCTGCGTTAATCCCAATCGCTATCGTAATCGCCACCTTGGCACTGGGTAATGTGCTCAACGCAAACTTTGACCAGATCTTTAACTTGTACAGTCCATTGATCTATCAGCAGGGAGATATCATTGATACCTTCGTGTATAGAGAAGGTCTACTAAGCGGACAGTTCAGTTTCGCAACCGCAGTTAATCTATTCAAATCGTTAATTAGCTTAGTCTTAATCGTAGTCTCTTACCGACTTGCTTATAGATTTGCAGGGTACAGAATTTTCTAGAAAGGATGACAACTGATGTACCATAAAACAATTCCATATCGAATATTCAGTATTATCAATAATGTGTGCTTGACTATCCTTTCCGTGCTCTGCCTGCTACCTTTGTACCACTTACTCATGGTATCTCTTAGTGCATCCGCACCTGCTAATGCTGGATTAGTCACATTCTGGCCGATTGGCTTTACCTTTGAAGCCTATGCAAAGACGTTTAATAATGTCAATTTCCTTAACTCCTTGTGGGTGTCTGTGGAACGGACAATACTCGGAACAGGACTTGCGCTGGTGGTAAATACGGTTGCAGCTTATGCGCTGTCTAAGGAAACAAGAGTCTTTCGTGCTAGAAACGTCTATCTTTGGTATTTTGTTGTCACCATGCTGTTCAGCGGTGGTCTGATACCGGGTTACATTCTAATTCTGAAGCTTGGTCTTATGAATTCATTGATGGCACTTATTCTTCCTGGATTAGTTGCTGTATTTAACATCATTTTACTTCTGAATTTCTTCCGTACCGTACCTAAAGATCTTGAGGAAGCAGCTTTTATTGATGGGGCAGGACACTTTCAGACCTTTGTGAAAATATATTTACCGGTCTCCTTACCTGTTATTGCAACCGTCTCTCTATTCCTTATGGTAGGACACTGGAACGCTTATTTTGACGGTATTATTTATATCAGAGATGCAGACAAGCTTCCGCTAGCGACGTTTATGCAGACGATTATCGTTCAAGCAGATATGTCTAAGCTTGATCCGGCAGCCGTTGCTAATTTATCACAACGAACCATCCGGGCCTCGCAGATTTTTATAAGTGCTTTGCCAATTCTATTGGTTTATCCTTTCCTGCAACGTTTCTTTGTAACTGGGATTGTGGTAGGTGCTGTAAAAGAATAATCTCTTTTTAGAAAAAGAGTTTGAAGAAGGAGCTACGGTTCTAGTCCAAGACTAGAACCGTAGCTCTTTTTTTATTTAGATGGATTTCATGGCTAAACTGGATAATTATTGAAAACAATAAAAATATTCAGAAAATTTTCATATGACGATCAAGCTAACATAGGCTATAATGAGGTCTAAAAAAGAAAAAAAGAAAACGGGGCATAAGAATGAATCAATTTAAAGGTGAAAAAAATCTTCTCACAGAGAAGAAGGAGCGGTTCTCTTCCGCCGGCTTTATTTTCGCAGCCATCGGGAGCTCAGTAGGACTGGGGAACATGTGGAAATTTCCGTATATCACTGGGGAAAATGGGGGAGCGGCTTTCTTCCTTCTTTTCATTGTATGTTTAGTGTTGATCGGTTTACCCGTATTGTTGGCAGAGTTGGCCATCGGTCGTAGCGGACGTGGAAGCGCGGCTACTGCATTTGTACGAGCCGGAGGCGGGAAGAACTGGATGGCAGTCGGATTTCTGCAAGTCCTTGCACCATTTTTAATTCTTTCCTTTTATATCATTGTCGCAGGATGGACGTTGAACTACGCAATGATTGCCTTCAATGGACAATTGTTCAGTTCCAGTAATTATGCAGGTGAATTCAGCTCCTTTATATCTGGACCTATGCCAATTGTTTGGCAGGGGATAGCAATCCTTATAACGGCGGGTGTTGTTATTCTTGGAGTATCAGGCGGGATCGAGAAATTTAATAAGGTATTGATTCCTGGTCTGGTTGTTCTCCTAATTGTATTGATGATTCGTGCGGTTACCTTACCAGGTGCAAACGAAGGAGTAGCCTTTTTCCTAAAACCAGACTTTTCGGTGCTGACGGCGGAATCTGCGCTAGTCGCATTGGGACATGCTTTCTTTTCATTGTCGCTTGGGATGGGAATTCTCCTGACTTACGGCTCTTATGTGGATAAAAAACAATCGCTAGGAACTGCTGCACTCGCAGTCGGGGCAGGAGATTTGTTATATGCGTTTATCGCAGGATTGATTATTTTTCCGACGACATTCTCATTTGGCATTGCTCCTGATCAAGGTCCTTCGCTAATTTTCATTGCTTTGCCAGCAGCTTTCTCAGCAATGCCATTTGGTGCATTCTTTGGTGGTTTGTTCTTTATCTTGCTGGCGATTGCCGCTTTAACTTCTGCCGTATCTCTGCTTGAGGTGCCTGTATCTTTCGCGATGGAGCGCTGGAATTGGAGCCGGAAACGTTCAGTTTGGATTTTGTCATTAGTATGTTTCCTCCTCAGTATTCCTTCGGCGATGTCACTGGGAATGGTCCCTGAGCTATCGTTTGGCGGCAAAGCGTTGTTCGATTGGGTGGATTTTGTAACTTCTAACATTATGTTGCCACTAGGCGGTCTGTTGGTTACCATCTTTGCCGGTTATTTCTGGAAAGGGGCAGCAGAAGCGGCTGGGCTTAAGGCAGGTTGGTTCCGCGTTTGGTTATTTATGCTCCGGTATGTTGCGCCGATTCTGGTGTTCTTGGTATTGCTTCATACTTCAGGGATTATTAAATTTTAATTTAATTCAATTTCTAAAAAATCATCAAAAAAAGCTCTACGACCCTTGTGGTTGTAGAGTTTTTTTTGATATTGAAGATAAATACATTATTCCTCTAAATCCTACTTGACTAGGTGGATTAATTGGAATATAGTATAAAAAAAAAGATTGAACGAATCAATTCAAAACTAATAATTGTATACAATTATACAAATATATTGTTGAGGCTCTTGCCCGACAGATTATCGATGAGGAGCTACATAAATATGGCGATACGATCACGGAGGTTGTCAAAGGATAATACCTATGATGCATTAAAACAAAAAATTATTGATAGTGAATTAGAGCCGAATCAACCTGTACATGAAGAAAATTTGGCAGCGTTACTAGGGGTTAGTCGTACTCCACTAAGAGAGGCAATACAGAGATTGGAGAACGAGGATTTTCTCATTCGACAGCCAAATGGAAGACTGCGGGTGGCTTCTGTGACACTCAAAGAGGTTGAAGAAATATTCCAAATTCGCAGCATGCTTGAAGGCTATATCGCAAGAAATGCAGCTAAGCATGCTACAGAGAACGATATTGTTAATTTAACGACGATGATTACAAAAATGAAACACTCCTTCCAACTTGGCGACAATCAGAATTTTGTAACCTATGGATTTGAGTTCCATGATTATTTATCAGAAATCAGTGAACTAAAAACATTCGAGAAAGTTCTGAATCAATTAAGAGATCATTCCCTTCGCTATTGTCGATTCGTCTCCATGCATGGAGATTGGAATACACAGGCGGATGAAGAACATGATCTTATCTTGCAAATGATCGCTGACCACAATGAAGATGGCGCTGAAAAAGCAATGCGAGATCATATTTTAAGCAGTCTAGCTACTGCACTTGACCGGATTAAAGGTATTGAAGAAAAGTTGGAAGCATAAAGAAAGGGGATCACTTTACTATGAATATACTTAATGAGGTTGATCAAGCATTAGCGAATCAATTAATTGATGTTCGTAGAAACCTACATAGAGAGCCTGAATTAGCTTATGAAGAATTTAAGACCACAGAGAAATTACGGGAATGGCTGACCCATGCCAATATTCATATTCTAGACCTTCCTTTACAAACCGGCCTTATCGCAGAGATCGGACAAGGTAATGGACCTGTTGTAGCTATTCGCTGTGATATTGATGCACTTCCGATAGAGGAACAGACCGGATTACCTTTTGTTTCTGAGATTCCTGGAAAAATGCATGCTTGTGGGCACGATTTTCACACGGCTACGATTCTAGGAGCTGCCTTATTGTTAAAGGCACGTGAAAGTGAATTGCCTGGCAAGGTTAGAGTATTGTTCCAACCAGCAGAAGAAACAGGGCATGGAGCGGAGAGTGTCTTAGCATCAGGAGGACTCAAGGGTGTTGACGCTATATTCGGTTTACATAATTCACCAGACCTGCCTACAGGAGCTTTTGGAACAAGAACAGGAGCTTTAACAGCAGGTGTTGATCGGTTTGAAATTACGATAAAAGGTGTCGGCGCTCATGCTGCTTATCCTGAAAAAGGTGTGGATTCCATTGTCACTGCGGCTCAGATCATTACCTCGCTACAAACCATCGTAAGCCGCCAAAACAGTACTACAGAACCGGTGGTGTTAAGTGTCACCAGAATTAATGGGGGCTTCACATGGAATGTCCTGCCGGAAAAAGTGGAATTAGAAGGTACGGTGCGAACTTACAATGAAGAGATCCGTCACCAAATTCCAGTCCAAATGACTCGAATTATTGAAGGGATTGCTGCAGCTGCTGGAGCAGAGGCTAAGCTACATTGGTATCCAGGACCACCAGCAACGATTAATCATGGCGAATGGGCTGACTTTACCAAAGAGGTCGCTTCAGATGCCGGATATATAGTACATGATATCCCTCCGCAAATGGGAGGAGAAGATTTCTCTTTTTATTTACAACAGATACCGGGTGCTTTTGTAAATATAGGATCAGGCCCAGCCTATGCTTTACATCACCCTCAGTTCGATGTGGATGAAGCTGCGATTTTACCCGCTGCGAAGTACTTCGCTTTATTGGCAGAACAAGCGCTGGTGAAGCTACAAGTCAAAGCTTAATTAATCTCCTAGACCTAAATCCTAAAGATGATTGAGAGGAATGTATATGATTGAACTAAAACAGGTTTCCAAAACGTTCACTCGGAAAGGAATCACGATTGATGCGCTTAAAGGGATCGATTTAAAGGTCGATAAAGGCGATATCTTTGGCGTTATCGGCTATAGTGGTGCGGGGAAAAGTACATTAATTCGTTTAGTCAATTATTTGGAAAGACCTACTGAAGGACAGGTCTTCGTTGCTGGGCGTGATTTAGGAACCTATAACGATAAAGAGTTACGGGCGGCTAAGAAGAATATCGGCATGATTTTTCAACATTTTAATCTATTAGAATCTAAAAAAGTATTTGATAATGTAGCGATTCCTCTAGTTCTCTTAAAAAAGAATAAGAATGAAATCCGCCAGCGTGTACAAGAGTTGCTAGAGTTTGTTGGATTAAGTGACAAAGCAGGGAGTTACCCTAGTGAATTGTCAGGTGGACAGAAGCAGCGGGTCGGGATTGCCAGAGCGCTTGCCTCGAATCCATCCATCCTATTATGTGATGAAGCGACTTCTGCCTTAGATCCACAGACAACACATTCTATTTTACAGCTATTAAAAAAAATCAATGCAGAGTACAACATTACTGTGATGATCATTACACATGAAATGTCTGTCATTCAAGAGATTTGCAACAAGGTGGCGGTGATGGAAGAGGGCCGAATTATTGAGCAAGGAAGCGTTCTGGATGTATTCGGTAGTCCGAAGCATAAGACGACACAGAATTTTGTGAAGACGGTTATTCAAAATAGCATTACGCCAAGCGTCCAAAAATCCATCAAAACAGAACCCGGAAGTGTCCTTTATAAACTTAATTTTGTTGGAGAAAGCGCCTCTGAGCCTATCCTGTTCGAGATGATTCGATCCTTCGATATGAAGGTCAATATTTTATTTGCGAACACGACCGAGATTCAGGAAACGACACTGGGTACAGTAATTATTCAATGCAGTGGAGATACAGCTGAGATTAACAATGCGTTATCTTTCTTAAAACGTCATGGAGTCGGTGTAGAGGAGGTAGAATCTAATGTTTTCGACCACATTAACAGGTGATCAATTTCTGCAGGCGATTATTGAAACGATTCAGATGGTTGGCGTCTCCTTGTTTGTTGGTTCTTTGATAGGGATACCCTTTGGTATATTGCTTGTAATCACTCGTCCTGGTGGGGTTTTGGAGAAAAAAGCGCTTTACGCCATACTAAATCCGATCATCAACATTATACGCTCTCTGCCTTTTATTATTTTACTTGTAGCGATTGTACCTTTCACACGTTTGATTGTTCATACTTCGATTGGGACAAGCGCAGCGATCGTACCTTTAATTATCTACATCGCACCTTATATTGGCCGTTTAGTAGAGAACTCCTTGCTTGAAGTGAACCCGGGAATTCTCGAAGCTGCTGAAGCGATGGGTGCTACGCCATTTCAAGTGATTTGGTACTTTTTGTTGCCAGAGGCGGTTGGATCATTAATTCTGTCTTTGACAACGGCAACGATCGGGTTGATCGGTGCAACTGCAATGGCTGGAACGGTAGGGGGCGGCGGTGTCGGCGACTTGGCGATTGTATATGGATACCAACGTTTTGACACGGTTGTAGTCGTAGCCACTGTGGTTATTCTCATTATTTTAGTGCAAGGCATTCAATCTTTAGGCAACACGCTAGCAAGAAAAATTCGCCGTTATTAGTCATTACATATTCCGGGAGGGAGTTTGGCAGATGAGTGAATGGAGCAAGCAAGATCGATTTAAAGCGATATTATCTGGAGAAAAGGCAGATCGCCCAATTGTAAGTGGTTGGCGGCATTTTATCGACAAAGAACAAACTGCAGATGATTTAGCGCAAACTACGATTTCTTTTACGAAACAATATGATTGGGACTGGGTCAAGATCAATCCTAGAGCAACTTATTTGGCGGAAGCTTGGGGCAATCAATATGATTTTACGGATTATCAGACTGTATTTCCAAGGCAGCAAACAACAGCAATTCCATCAGCGGTTAATCTATGGGATATCGAAGTTAAAGAGGCGGTGCATACAGCTTCCTTGGCAGAACACTTAGAGGGTGTTAGAAAAATTCGTCAAGGACTACCTGATACCCCACTAATCCAAACGGTATTCTCACCATTGACTGTATTGCTATTTATTGTAGGACGTTCTGCTTATGTTACAAAAACAGTGTTTGGCATTGAGCATCCAGTAACTTTGCAGTCGTTATTTAAGGAGCATCGTGCGGCAGCGCACCATGCATTACATGCGATTTCATTAACCTTAGCCGATTATGTACAAGAGCTGCAGCAAGTGGGTTCTGACGGTTTGTTCTACGCTGTGACAGGCACCGCTCACCCAGGATTATTTGATGAAGCCATGTTTGACGAGTTCTCCAGACCTTATGACTCTATTGTCTTAGAAGCTGCAAGCTACGGCAAAAACATTCTTCATACTTGTGGGGCTTATGCCCAGCCTGAGAAATTTAATGATTATCGAATTGATGGGATCAGCTGGGATACTGTAGCCGAGGGGAACCCTGGTTTAGAGGCGGATCTTAAAGCTACTAAAGTAGGTGGCGTCGATCATGGGCTGTTCGCTGTAAACGATATCGCACAAATTAAGCAGCAGGCTAAAGAAGCACTGACATTAATGAAAGACCAGCCTTTTATTCTTTCTCCAAATTGCGCTATCCCGCTTAATGTGACGGATGAGGCGTTAGCACAACTAAAACAATCTATATTTGAATAGGAGATGAAGTTATGAAAAAGTTGATAGTAGTGTTGATGATAGGGGTTCTAGCGGTGTTGACGGCTTGCGGGAATAGTCAATCCGATAATTCTGGAGATAAGAAGAAGCTTACCATTGGATTTGGTGTGGGAACCTATGAGGAGCAATTCCGCCAATCGATCCTTCCGATCCTAGAGAAACAAGGCTATAGCGTTGAAATTAAGTCCTTTTCTCAAAACATGCAGGTCAATCCTGCGATGAAGGAAGGCTCCATTGACGCAAGTATCTTCCAAAGCACAGCATACATGGAGGCAATTAACAAAGAAATCAAAGCAGACATGGTAGGAATTGCTTATGCGCCTGGTGCACCACAAG
Organism: Paenibacillus sp. FSL R5-0475; assembly: GCF_038004585.1. NCBI lineage: Bacteria > Bacillati > Bacillota > Bacilli > Caryophanales > Paenibacillaceae > Paenibacillus > Paenibacillus sp. FSL R5-0475. Next base: position 2,969,637 of record NZ_JBBORK010000001.1, on the reverse strand, counting down.
GTCTTTATTCCGTAAATCATACTACACTTGACGATGTTAAAGATGGTACAACCGTAGCTGTTCCGAATGATCCGGTGAACCAAGAGCGTGCACTTCGTATCCTGGAAGAATTGGGTTGGATCAAGATTAAAGATGGCGCAGGCGTAGCTGATTTTAACATCAACAGCATGGAACCGGATAAATATAACATTGATATTAAAATATTGGACCCTGCTCAAATCCTAGTTTCACTGCAAGATGTTGATTACGGCGTTGTAAACGGGAATTATATTGCTAATTCAGACAGAAAGATTACGGATGCCTTGAAAATCGAAAATACGCCTATGGAACACAGAATTATCGTATCGGTTAATAAAAAGGATGAAAATACACAGTGGGCGAAAGACTTGAAAGCAGCTTATGAATCTAAAGAGTTCGAAGAATATATTCGTGGAATAGAGAAATATGATGGTTTCATTCTGCCTGAAGCATGGGACAACAATTAAGTAAGGAAGTGAACGCAAGTGACACAAGAAAAGATTCATTTTATCGGTGGAGGACAGATGGCGGAAGCGATCATTCGCGCATGTATATCCAACAACACCCTGTCGGTAGATCAAATTAGTGTATCTGACATTAATGAAGCTCGTCTTCAGTTTTTGAGTACCAAATACGGAATAGATACGAAGAGCTCACAGGAGCAAAGCCTATCTACTGCAGATCTGATTGTGGTTGCGGTGCGTCCACAGGATGATTTAACTACACTTGGACAAATCGTACAACAATTCGCTTCACCTACCGCAGTCATCGTATCGATTGTGGCAGGTGTGACGAATGTCCAATTAGCTGGTTATTTTGGAGCTGAGAGGTCCATTATCCGTGTCATTCCAAATACATTAACGGATACAGGCTACGGATATAGCGGTGTAGCATTAAATGCTTACGCTAGCCGTGATCAAGTGGAGCATTTCTTACTCGGATTTGGTAAAGTGCAATATCTGGATGAGACATTAATGGATATTTTCACTGGATTTGGTGTGGCTGGCCCCAACTATATTTATTATTTCATTGAGTCTTTTGTAGATGCAGGTGTGCTTGCCGGATTGCCGCGTGAGCAAGCCTGGAATGTTGCACTGGAGAATATGATGGGATCGGTAGCTATGCTGCAGCAGACAGGGCTGCATCCAAGACAACTGCTAGATATTAATAATTCACCTGGCGGAGTTGGGATGCATGGCTTGTACGAATTAAATAACAGTGATTTCGCAGCAGGTCTGCAAAGAAGTGTTCTGGCAGCTGTGAAGCGTACTACTGAGCTAGGAGTGAAGTAATCATGGCAACAGTGAAATGGGATCATTTAGTACACTACGTCAATGATCTGTTTAAACCGGTTGAAATTTTTGGAGCTCATGATTTGGTTGCTTTTAAGGGAGGTTCTCATAAAGATTGGGGAACCTATAACGCATTAAGTTATTTCGGGCTAACCTATCTGGAATTTCTGGGCATTGAGAATCTTGAGTTGGCAAAGGCAACTGAACATAATCTAGTGGTGAAAGACGCTGTAAAACTTCTGCCGGAGCATGAAGTCTTGAGCAGAGTAGTCATCCGGACAGATGATATTGAAGAAGTAGCGGATTCCCTTAAGGCAGCGGGTTTATCACTATCTCCAATCATCGATGGGAAGCGTCTAGATAACGAGGGAAGATTAATCGAGTGGCGCATGATGACTATCGGTGGTGACTTTCAAGGCCTAGTCTATCCGTTCATCATTCAATGGAGCGGGACAGATGCAGAGAGGTTAGAAAGATTATCATCGTCTGGAGTCATCCAACCTCATCCTGCAGGTCATGTTGAAATCGTGCGCGCAGTATTCCATGTCTCCGATCCTGCAGCTACCGCTAAACACTGGGGATCGATATTCGGATTGCCTGTAACAGAGTCAGAGGACGGTACTTTTATCCTTACGATTGGAGATAAGTCTTTTGCTTTCGTACATGGGGACGAGAACCAGTTCAAACAGGTGTTTTTTGAAACGGATTCGTTAGCGCTGAAAGGGAAGACGATTCAGATCGGTGACGGGGAGTATGTTTTTGTATAAGGCATTAGTTTCTATATAATTTAAGATGAAAAGACTTGCTCGAAGGTATTGATACCTCGAGCAAGTCTTTTTGCTATCCATTGATGTGATCTTTTTGTTTTAATCAATTTGTAAACCAGATGAAATTCCATTTTATAGTAATATAACCATGATAACGAAGATTGAAAACCTCGAGTATGCAGTTAAGAGATAACTTTCAACGGATTAATTCATGTACCAAAAGTATAGTGTCCACATTGATTGGGATTGCAATTGAAGAAGGATGTATCCCTTCTGTTGAGATTACTTTGAATAACAAATGTTTTTTGCGATGATAACTTTTTCAAGTACAGATAATCGGCAGTCATCGAAATATCGTTGTTGTCACAAAACGACTCCTTATCTCGTTTTATATGCAGACGGAATAAGGAGTGGTTGCAATGAAAGAATTGACATGCATCGTTATTGGCGGAGGATATGCAGGTATTAATGCAGTTAAAGCGATTCGGAAAACATTTAAGGGGCAAGCAAGTAAACGAACACTCCGACTTATTTTAATCGATAAGAACCCTTATCACTTTCGCAAAGTATTGCTTTTTAAGCCCGCGGTCGGAGATGAAGAGATTACTATCCCTCTGACTAGGTTATTTCCCGAGGGGGTTGAATTCGTTCAGGCTACTGTAACGAAAATCGAATCAGGGGAAAGAAGGCTACTTTGTCAGGATGCTGTAGGAAATAAGAATTCGATAAAATATGACTTCCTCGTTTTGGCGGTGGGCAGCGTCGTGCGGCAACCCGACTCTGATCTAGGAGGTATAGCATTAGCGAGTTTAGACGCTGCGTGGAAGATCCGAGAGGCATGGCGCGCGAATATAAAGAAAGCTGTAAAGGAAAAAAGCTCGAAAGAACGTCAGAGATTAATGACCATTGCCGTTGTTGGAGCGGGCATAAGCGGCATCGAGACATCTGCTGAACTAGCTTATTTTTTTCGTGATGATGCGGTATCATTGGGACTTGACCCGAATGCTGTAAGGATAAATTTATTTAACGCGAATAAGAGACTTTTCCCAGAAGGCCCGGCAAAAGTAGGGCTTAAACTGGAACGTTCACTTGACGCTTGCGGAGTAACTACCTTACATGGAAGTAGGGTATTACAGGAGAAAGAGGGAGTGCTAACCTTATCTAACGGCGAGACGATGTCCGCTGGCCTATGTGTCTGGACGCTGGGGCTGTTACCCAACCCAATGCTGCAAAGCATCGGGTTACCGATCACTCCGGAAGGATACGTGATCGTAGATGCAAGTTATCGGGTTCAAGGGGCCCAGGGTGTATACAGTATCGGCGACTGCGCGCGAATCGTAGACCCTGCTACCGGACGGGTGGACGGGAAGACGTGTAAGGAAGCGACCGCCCAAGCAGCAAGGCTTGGAAAGATTTTATCGGCGGATATTGCAGGGCGTCCGGCACCCATGCATAAGGAATTTATTGACTTTTTTTGTTTTGCCTTAGGTCCGGAGCAGGGAATGGTATGGACACATCAATGGGGGTTAGATATTATTTTTACAGGAAAGCTGGGTTGGCGAATAAGGAAATTCACATGGGATTCGGCAAGTCTGTTAAAATAATGTAAACAGAGGGTTAGTGGAAAAGGGTGGAATTTTAAGATGCAAGAGTTATATGAGCATTATAAAGGGCTGCTTTTTACGCTTGCCTACCAACTGACTGGATCGGTCTCCGATGCGGAGGACGCTGTGCAGGACGTATTCCTGAAGTTGTATGATGTAAAGCTGGATCGATTGGTTGAACCTAAAGCATATTTGTGCAAAATGGTAACTAATCGCTGTCGGGATTAATTCAATTCGGCGCGTAAGCGGCGGGAACAGTATTTCGGGCAATGGCTTCCTGAGCCCCTTCTTACTCCGAATGATGAATCGTTTGAATCGGTTGTTCAAGGCGAGCTGCTGTCTTATGCTATGCTCGTCTTGCTTGAAAGGCTGTCCCTTACGGAACGGGCAGTGTTCGTGCTTCGTGAGGCGCTCGGCTTTGAATATGCTAATATTGCTGAGCTCGTTGGCAAAAGCGAAGCGAATTGCCGCAAGCTGATCAGCCGTGCGAGAGGAAAAATGGGGATTACCCCCGATGAACCAGTCAATCCCGAAGCTGCAAGCGAAGAGTGGGTCCGTCGACTCCTAGCGGCTCTCGAACAGGGTAACGTGGATAGGGTTGTATCCATGCTCGCCAAAGATGTCGTGTTGGTCTCAGATGGAGGGGGTAAAGCCTTCGCCGCCGTCCATCCTATTGAATCGCGCGATCTCGTCGCCCGTTTCCTTCTCGGCTTAACTCGTAAGGCTCCTCATTACGAAGGAGGCGTGCATGTAGAAATGAGGGATATAAATGGCCAAACAGGACTCGTTGTCCGTTCAGGAGATGGGATCGTAACTGTTGCGCTAATGCATGTCGAGAGAAATTCGATTCGCAACTTATACTTTGTTAGGAACCCAGATAAGCTGAGGCATTTATTGAAATGAAAAGAGGATTTGAAAAAAATCGCCGTTAGAACAGTTATGGAGATGCGGGGAAGTGAGCACTCCGGTAACACTAACGGAGTTGATTACTAATAACAAGGAATTCAGGAGTGTAACAACACTACTAGGATCAGAATAAAGGAATACAGTGGATTAGCCAACAAATCACTTAAAGTGCTTGTTAGAAGTTAAGTTTAGTGGTAATCAAAGTGAGGGTTATGTTATGCCAAAAAATGATAATATGCTAAAAATTCTATGGATGTTGAATTCGGGAGAGAAATTGACTGCAAAGCAGATATCGGAAAAGTTAGAGATGAATATAAGAACAGTTTATCGGTATATTGATGCATTATGTGCCAGTGGTGTCCCTATCATATCCGACACAGGGCACAATGGCGGGTATAGCTTGCTGCACAATTTTATCAAATCTCCTCTGCTATTTAGTATTGATGAAAAAAAGACACTGCTTCATGCTGCCCTATTTGCAAAAGAAGCCGGATATCCTTTGAGTGAGGCATTAGAGAATGCAACATCTAAGTTGAAAATGTATTCGAATCAGGAGCAGGAAAGTATACTAAGCCATCATTTAGCCGGATTTGAAGTAATAAACCGCAAGGGATACCCCGCTGTTCAGCCGGTATTGCAGGAATTGGAGCACGCTGTAGCAAATGAATGGTCTGTAGAAATTTCTTATCGTAACAGTCATGAAGAGCAGTCCCCAAATAGGGTAATAGACCCCTATGGCGTGGTTAATTGGAACAATAAGTGGTACACAATTGCATTTTGCCACCTGCGGAATGAGATCCGCAGCTTTCGGGTAGAACGAATTCTGAACATCACACGCACGCCATTCTCATTTAGGCGTCCCAATGATTTTTCAGCGCGTGCTTTTTTTATGAAAAATCTGTTACCAGATGTAGTAGGTAAATCCGAATTAATTTCTTTAATTATTGGTGGCAGGGCAGAGGCGTTGGATGATTTATGCATACATTGGTTTTTGGAGCATCATTTGCAGGAGCGGACATCAACGCAAGCATTTTTTTTGCTTGAGGAAGAATCACTGTATACATATGTTCCGTATATAATTCTTCCCTATGGGAAATCCATTCAAGTTATAGAGCCACAGAATCTAAAGAATAAACTTGTGGCGGTTGCTTCAGAGTTAATGGAATATTATCAAGTTTAACAACTTCACTGACAGCAGATGTCAGTGAAGTTGTTTTATTATAATGATAACCACTCATTAAAGATGAATGGTTGCTGTTACCTAATAAACTTTATGAGGAGCACTTAGAAATGAATAATACAGTATATCTTTATGTGTTTGATACCATGTCCGATTGGGAAATAGGTTATTTAGCCGCCGAACTGAACTCTGGAAGACACTTCAGACAGGGGCTGGGTCCAGCAAAAATTGTCACCGTTGGGATAGAAAAGACTCCAGTAACTACAATGGGCGGATTGAAAATAATGCCTGACATTAAAGTGGATGAGTGCAGCATTAAAAGCGTAGATGCACTGATTTTACCTGGTGGAAATACATGGACAGAAGCTATTCACGTGCCCATATTAAAAATTGCCGAGATGTGTTTAAAGGAAGGGATAGTAGTTGGAGCAATTTGCGGTGCTACCTTAGGACTTGCTCAAGCAGGATTGTTAGATTCACGTTGGCACACAAGCAATGATTTGGCCTACCTTAAAATGATTTGCCATTCTTACACGGGCGAAGAATATTACAAAGTGGAATCTGCTGTCACCGATGGGAAATTGATCACCGCATCCGGAGTAGCTCCATTAGAATTTTCTGTTCATGTTTTAAAAGCGCTAGATGTATTTTCTCCAAAAACATTAGACGCTTGGTATAGACTTAATAAAACTCAGGAACCTAAATATTTCTACGAGTTAATGAATTCAATCCAATGACAGTATAGGGATATTAGGCATGTGGAGTGCTGTGTGTTGTTGATTCACTAATAATGTCTGAAGACTACATTTACCTATAAATAGAAGCCCAGGCGTATTCAACGCTTGGGCTTTTGCAGTTCGGTCTAAGCCGCGCTATCATCCAATAATTCTCTAGGGGGTCATGATTTTTATTTGATCGGAATGTACAGATCTACTTTGGAATCAGGATGATCATATCCTAAATATCGTTGATCGTATAGCTCAAAATCCTCACGCTCGTCCATTTCCTCTTTCGTGTTAAGGAACCACGTTCCCCAAATATAATGGAACGTTTGGGGAAGCGTGCGCAGTGTACCAGTGTGAGTGAATACGGCGTAATGCCCCTCTGGAATTACCTTTTGTACAAATTTTGCAGGAAGTCCTTCAAAAGAATCCACTTCGATGCCAGCGACCTCCGTAAATAACACCTCATCACTCATGGAGTACAGGCTGTTTTCATGACAGGCCTCGCAGATGCCAAATCCTCGTCCATTAAGTGAACGATGGGGAATTCGAGTAGAAATTTTGTTGAATTTCTGCCACAGTTCGGCTAGTTTGTTATCCTTGAGCGTTGTTTCTCCACGTATTCCGGCGACCTTCGTCTCTGGGAGTTTTACAATGGTAGGATGTACGGTAACATTGCAAGTTAGATGCTCCAATAAATTAGCGTGCAGTTTAGTCTTGGAAGCAATGAAGGTGTCCAGTCGATTGATACGGTATTCCTGCGGGCTGACCTTATATATGAATTTAAACGCACGACTAAAAGACTCGGCGGACTCAAAGCCGTTGTCTAGCGCAACATCTATAATTCTTTTGTTTGTGTAAAGCAAAGCTTTTGCAGCATTGGCCAGTCGACGTTTCTTAATATAGCTGCCGATGCTTTCCCCTAATATAGCGGTGAATTGGCGGTTCAAATGATAGTAGGAATACCCTGCTGCCCGAGCAACATCCTCTACTTTAATCGCTTCGCCAAGCATGTCTTCAATATAGATTATCGCTTGCTCTAACGCCAGTCGATAGTCCAATTTGAATCCCTCCATCGGTCAACTGTTCAAAGATTGATAATCGAACATAGCTTTGTCCGCTCTCTCCATACAAATCTGGATATTTGTTGTGGAGTCTGGTATAGCTTGTTTTAAATCATAAGTCTGCCAGCCATTTTCCGCTCTGCCGCCCCAACATAGCTCTATTATACCGTCTGCGGGGGAGAACACCATGCTTTTGGTTGTACCGAAGTAATCCTCATAATAATGACTGCACAGCCCATTCGGGTATTTGGACAACAGCATCTCCTTTAGATGTTCATTCGTCATAGCTGTTGCTCCTTTCAGTTGGGAAGCGATCCACTCCCCTCGCCGCAAAGAATGAATGGCAGCCTGGGGCTCATAACGAACTAATGGTGGAAGAACTGGATGATTGGTAGCCCAGAGGAACTGCTCTTGCGAAGCTGGACTAATTTGCTTCGTTGCTTGCATGCCGTTCATCGTTTCAAACAAGGCGGCATTCCCATTTTTATCTAGCAGCATCAAATTGACATTACAGGCGATAGGCATCTCTTTCAAATAAAAAAGTGATTCTTCGACATTTTTACAATTTTCCAGTAACGCCCGAATGGCCGCCCAGAAATGTAATCCTTTTACTTTAGGTGCACGCAAAAAGGGCACAGCCCCGACAGGAAAGCCGCAAGCACTCATTGTAACAGCAAGTCCGTGCTCATTAAAACCGTCGTCTCTCCCAAAGCTCATTGTACTTGTGCCCATGTGCGTATATTTACCTGTTACTGAGGTTCTGACTAACACAAAATCCTCGATCTGATGATTGAATTCATAGTTGCGAGCTAACAATGGCTTGTTCTGTGCTGTCATATTTGGCAGCAAGGTAATCTGACTGCATCGCGGCAGCAGATACGTCATGGCGTAGTAAGCGATTTGCTCGGTATTAACCTTTAATGCATCGGCAAAGCCAACAATTTCTTCTGAAATGCCTGGGCACCACTCATCGAATAGTTTGACAGCGTCTTTATATTCTGTTAGACCAAAGCCTTCGAGTTTACGAGTGTAAGCAATCTTGTGTGCTGTATTTTCTGAAATAATATTGCCTAGCTTATACCCAATTTCATAGCTTGTTCCTTTCAAATCCAGTGTATGAACGGAAATCGTTAACATCCTGTTCCCTCCTTTTTTCTACAGTTTAAGGTGGAAAGGGAAGTAGTGCATGATATTTTGTGCTGTTTTTTTGCAATACCAAAATAAGTTGTTTTTACCGCATAACAGAAGTTAATGGAGGATATAACAAAGGTCCATCATATCTTATCGGATGGGCCTTTACTGGGGTGACTGTTGCAATTCCGCCGTTTATTCTACCTCACTAAGAATCTTTTCAATTTTTTCGATGCGGGTTCGAATTTGCGACAATTCCTTAGATGATTTGTCTTGTCTATGAGAATTCCGAATCCGAATGCCATTCCGGAATAACCATATAAACTTCCGCTGTCTTGATTCATGGATAGACCTCCTATTATTCATCATCTATTTGAGAAACTTTGGCACATAATGTTGGGGCCAATTTCGTAATTATTTCCGGCGTGAGTAGGAATTTAAAATCCGTCAGCTCATGTTATTTAGGTGATAGTCCATACTTTTAGAATAGTGGCGCATATTATATTTTAGGAAGTAAAAGGGAGGGATAATCAATGAGCTGTGGAGTTGGAGGCAGATTTACTTCTACTGGAGAAATTTTGGTTCTTTATATCTTATTGGTAATTATATTATCTGCTTGTTTCTTTGTATAATAGCAGGCTATCAGAAAGAACAATAGCCACTGTTCCAAGGCTATTGTTCTTTTTTGCAAATGTTGATGGACATGCCAATCCTTTATTTCGTTCCAATAACGAGAATAAATCCGATGTATTCATGATAACGGTCCATTATACTGTTGTACTTACTGATCACTTCCCAAATCGTGTGGTCAAGAAAGGAATCAGTGTCCATTTGTTGATAATGGTCTGGATGCTCTGTAAGATCCTCACTTGATTTAGGGAACAAGAAGGGACCATCTATCTGTGAATGATAAAATCCCATAGTGTTTACTAATGCTGACCATTTATTAAAGTCCCATAGATTCTTTACATGATAAAATGTACTAATCATTTGATTAATTTCTGTAGACATAGGTTTATATTGAATCATTTCTCTGTCAAAAAGCTTGCCTCCAGTCCGCAGAACCCTATAATATTCCGAGAATGCCTTTTCTGTATCAGTGAAAATGGATACAGACTCAACAAGAATCACATCAAATGACTCGTTAGGAAAAGGAAGCGAACTTGCGTCACCTACTAAGAATTGAATTATAGATTTCTCTTTTTCAGCCCGTATTTTTGCTTTTGAGATCATATCTGGGTGAATATCTATACCTATTACATCATGACCTTGTGCAGCTAAATAACAAGATGTTCTGCCAGTGCCACAACCAACTTCAAGGATTCGGGAAGCAGGTGGTAGTGGATATTGTTCAAATTGCTTTAAAGTTGCAGTAAACCCTCCAGGATGAGCATTTCCAACACCTAATTTAGCAAGCATATTCAAATATTCCATGAGTGTAAATTCCTTTCACTGCGGGTCTTATTTTATAATATGAAAAAAAAATAACTTTGTACCGCAGTGCTAAATATTAATGACTTAAGAACATACATAAAAAGAAAATGTTGGTTTATTTTTAAATTAAAAGCCAGGTCGTCAAGCAATGTGCGTAATTGCTTGACGATCTGGATTTTTTTGCTAAAAAGGATATGATTGTCCGTTCTTTTAGTAGTCTCCGATTACAAGTTGGGGTTTTATTTAATTTATTCAAGAACACTTGAAAATAATGTAAATGTAGAGTATTGTAAGTGATAAGTAGTAAGTAGTAAGTAGTAAGTAGTAAGTAAATTAAAACGCTCACCATACGGAATAAATATCATCCAGTAAATACGAATTTATGGATAGGGGTGGATGGTTATGATGGATTTAAAATTAGCACCGAGTTTTTCAGTGATCGCGCTTAATGCACAGAGAAGTCTTCATATGACTACTGTCAAGAAAGTGTCTTTACGCTGTATGGCAGCAGCGGTTATATTGGAGCTTTACTTAGAGGGATGTTTTACGCAATCAGAGAACAAGTTAACTTTGCCCAAGGAAGGATTTGATCAAGTTCATTCAGCACTTTATAGAGAAACGGTTCTACAGCCCTTGCTTCATAAACATGCTGAAGTGAAGGGTGATCTTAATTGGTGGGTAAAAAAGGCCTCCATGCTGTCTAACAAACAATTAAAAAAGTTCGAGACCGCGATTTCAGATGATCTTAAAGCAATGGATTTGCTTGAAGATATCCCAAGTCTGTTAGGGAGCGACATGTATTTTGATACTGCCGAAGTTGAAGTTAGAGCGTATCGCAGTAATATGGAGGCGTACTCAAGCATTACAGAGAACATTCGCGCAGAGATTTTGGAAGAGGGTTCAGTAACGGATGAGGTCATTTGTATGCTGTGGCTGCTTCGTGAATGTGGATGCATGCATGATTTCTTCTCGCTAAATGAAATAGAAAAGGTAAATATCAAACTACATGATCTATACCAAAGTAATGTATGGGCAAAGGCATTGCTTCCAATACAAATTCACCATGGAATTGAGCTGGGAATCAAACGCTTTTTAGAATTGAAGACAAAGTTTGCGAAGACTTTTATCGGTAGTAGCATCAATCTTTTATTCCCTGCCCTAGAGCCATCGCGAGCTGTCTTTATAGAAACAGAGTCTTGGTTTGATAATTCTAATCAAAGACTAGACGCAGTTATTACAAGATTATTGTCCTATGGACATGAAGTTAAGGTGATGGAGAGAGGATCGATTGCGACCCTTAAAATTGATAATTTGTTATACGATGCGATCCCGCATTTTGTAATGATGAAAGTGCCAATCCAAGGTGTGCGTCTTGTTCCGAAGCGCCCGCTGTAAAGGAGTTGGTAATCAATGTCTAGACAACGCTCCATGGAGAATATTTTGGCTTCAGAGTATGTATCTATAGGTGAATTGGTAAGAATCACAAACTCTCGTTATAGTACACTCAAACATTACACAGAAGAAGGCATGCTTCCCTTTGAACAGGCCGAGGAGAATTTAACACGCAGATATAAAAGAGAGAAAACCGTCGCACGCATTCTTTGGATCAAAGAGATGAAAACAAACGGTTTATCTATCCCGCAAATTAAAGAAGCTTTAGGAATGAATTAAACATCGGGATTCCCGATGTTTTTTGCTTTTTTAGTCAAAGAATTATAAACCCTCAGATAGCCGTGCCCCAATCATCTGAATAAATTGCTCAGCCGCAACAGACAGCTTTCGATCCCGTCGTACTGCAAAACCTATACTGCGAGGTAAAAGCGGATCTTCTAACTTCAACTCATGAAGCTTTCCACTGTGAAGATCCTCTTGCACGAAAGAACGGCTGATAAAAGCTGCCCCATAACCTAATCTGGCGAACTCTGCTAGCAGTTCTATACTCCCCAATTCAATATCTGGAATTACCGATAATCCCTTAGTCGCAAACCATTGTTCAACAAATACTCTAGTGCTGCTCCCTTGAGAAAATAGGATTAAAGGCAGCTCTGACACTTCTCTCATGGTTAGTGAACGACTCGCTAATTCTTGATAGGCTTCACCTACTACAAAACAATCCTCCAACACAGCCAGCGTCTGTATATTTAGCAGTGAATCGTGAAGAGGCATATGGACAAAGGCGCAGTCGATCTCACCATCTTTTAAACGCTTAGTGATGTCTGGCGTCTTCCCATGAGAGAGACGAATTCGTATACCTGGGTATGTGCTATGAAAGGTATTCAACTGCGGCAACAAAAGATTCTTGATCAGATAATCACTGGCTCCGATTCGTATTTCTCCCTCATTTAACTGCTTCAAGCTCTCCAGATGCTTCTGTGCAGAATCCAGCATGGAAAAGGATTGCTCCACATATTCAAATAGCGCTCGTCCTTCTTCTGTAAGCTCTACACCTTTGGACAGCCTGTGAAACAGCTTCAGTCCTAAGGCTTCTTCCATTTGTTTAATGGCATAACTCACAGAAGGCTGTGTAATATGTAGTTCCCCTGCAGCTTTTGTTAAATTTCGATGACGTGCCGTTTGCCAGAAAATACGATACCACTCCAAGTTGAACATGTGGTATAGATCACCTCTATATCATTGTAGTAAAAATCCAATTTCATTTATTTCATTTCATTCATTATAATCAGGCTAGAGGAATAATTCAAAGGGGTGGATGAAGTGGAATCCAATCAACCGGACTTAGAAGCACGTTCTCCATGGTCAACGAATAGCGATAAACACATAGTGAAGATTAGCCCAGCGAAAGCGGTAATCAATGGGACGATAGCCATATCAGGAAGCAAAAGTCTGACGAATCGGGCCTTGGTAATCGCTGCTTTAGCTGATGGACGTTCAGAAATAAAGGGAATATTAAGAAGTGATGACTCTTACTGGTGTATTGAATCATTAAAGAAACTGGGGATTCCCGTTGTGATAGAAGAAGAGACAGCTGTTGTTGATGGATGTGGCGGCAACTGGCCGAATCCGATTGGTGAGCTATATGTAGGAGCGGCTGGTACGGTTGCGAGATTCTTACCCGCTGCACTCGCGGCAGGGACTGGCACTTGGACAATGAATGGAAGTAAACGGCTTTGTGAGCGACCACTCGCCCCATTACTCGACGCATTAACGACCCTGGGTGCACAATTTGAGTATAAACAAGCCGAGCGTTGTTTACCTTTTACATTAGAGGCAAAAGGTCTGCAAGGAGGAAAGGCAACGCTGCCCGGCTCCACTTCAAGTCAATTTATAAGTGGATTACTGCTAGCCGCACCGTATGCCAAAAAACCGGTAACCGTGTATATTGATGGAGAAGTTGTGCAAAGAGATTATGTCGAGATGACCCTTACCATGATGTCCTCCTTTGGTGTAACACCAGAAGCATCTCAGGACGGTCAATCGATAACGGTTCCTGCAGGAAAGTATCAAGGTCACACGATCACTTTAGAGCCTGATGTATCCACATGCTGTTACTTTTGGGCGGTAGCTGCGCTTACGGCAGGACGTGTACGAATTGAAGGGATCAATGCTAGCAATACAAGTCAACCTGATATAGAGTTCTTAGACGTTCTGGAGGTAATGGGCTGTACCGTTGTTCGTGGGGAGAACTTTGTTGAAGTACAAGGTGTCCCACGGCTTAAGGGTGGATTCACAGTGAGTATGAAGAAGTGGTCGGATCAAACACTAACAATGGCTGCTATGGCTATTTTTGCAGATGGACCAATCACTCTAAAGGATGCTGCACATATCAGACATCATGAATGTGATCGGATATCCGCGATATGTGAAGAAATAAGTAAGCTCGGAATACGTGTGGAAGAGTTTGAGGATGGTCTAACGGTATATCCGGGTCAGCCACTCCCAGCTTTACTAAATTCTCATGACGATCACCGGATGGCTATGGCGCTTTCTTTAATCGGCTTGAAGATTGAAAATATTCAGATTATCGACCCTGGTTGTGTCTCAAAGACCTGTCCAGATTATTTTGACCGTTTGTCAGCGTTAGGCGTACAGGTCCAATACTAAATAAGGAGTGCATATATAATGGCAGGAAATACATTCGGTGAAGTGTTCAAAATTACAACCTTCGGTGAGTCACATGGTGTGTCGGTAGGGGTCATAGTGGATGGTGTAACACCAGGCGTCGAGATTAACGAAGCGTATATACAGAAACAGATGGATCGGAGAAAACCGGGCCAATCTTCAGTGACTACTCCTCGTAAAGAATATGATGTTGTCCACATACAATCTGGAGTATTTGAGGGGAAAACAACAGGTACACCGCTCTTTGTAGTTCTTCAAAACCACGATATGAGACCAGAAGCGTACAGCGAGATCCAGGACGCTTTTCGTCCGGGTCATGCCGATTTTACTTATTTAGAGAAATACGGCATTCGAGATCATCGCGGTAGCGGACGTGCTTCAGGTAGAGAAACTGCGGCAAGAGTGGCCGGAGGTGCGATAGCTCGTAAGTTGTTAGAGAGAAGAGGCGTACAGGTAGTAGCGTACACACAAGAAATCGGAGGCATAAGATGTGAATCCTTCGATGAGGATGTGATTGAACAAAACGCTGTCCGTGCCTGTGATCCAATTGCAGCTGACAAAATGATTAAAAAAATTGAGGGGTTAGCCGAGATTGGGGATAGCTGTGGTGGCATTGTAGAATGCCGTATTCGTGGCGTGGTTCCGGGTCTTGGAGAGCCGGTCTTTGATAAATTGGATGCAGAACTGGCGAAAGCTATGCTGTCCATTGGCGCTGTTAAAGGGATAGAATTTGGAGCTGGCTTCGAAGCAGCAACGATGCTGGGGAGTGAGCATAATGATGCGAGGAATAGCGATGGTTTTCTAACTAATCATTCCGGAGGAATCATCGGGGGGATTAGCACAGGACAAGAAATCGTATTTCGGATCAGTGTAAAGCCTACTTCGTCCATCTCTGTGCCACAGCAAACGACTAACATCAAAGGGGAAGAACAAGAGATACGCACCGAAGGCAGACATGATCCATGTATTTGTCCGAGAATCGTACCTGTCGTAGAGGCTATGGCCTGTTTAGTGCTGGAGGATCAGTACAAACGCCAAGCCGCTATGCTTGGATAATTCTAGAGCGGCATAATGGTGATGTTTGATTTTGACATGATCATTGAATTATTTTCCATTTAATGATATTTTTAAGATCGATTCATTGTCTCAGTCTACCCTGGAAGGAGCTGTACCATGGAACGATCAATTTTTATGAAAAGCATTGCTGCCCCTCTCGGCTTAATCCTGTTCTTGACCAGTATCGGTCTTGCCATTTCCTTTGCCGTCCCACAGCGGTCAAAAGCAGCGGTTGTTAAGTCTTCTTCTGCTTTTAGTTTGTTTGAGCAAAGAGTGAAGAAACCTTCATCTCTCAGTCTGGCCCAAGCCACCTTAGTCAATCGTATTGATGAGATGACGCCAGCAGAGGCTAATTTAGCCGTTTTACATTTGGAAAATGCCCTGAAAGCTTATCTACCTACAGCAATCAAACGAATGAATACGCCTGCTATTCAACAAGATATCAAAGATATTTATACTCCAGGCATGTCAATGGTGCTGGCTCGATCCAAGGTGAAGCAGTCCCAGACCCGTGTTGTTCTACAGGACTTGACTGCCATGGACTATAAGCTTGAATTGGGTGGCGGACGCTTTTATCCAATCATTCAATACAAAAGCTTCAAAGTGTTCAAACCTTACGTCTCCAAAGATTTGCAAGCCTATATCGAGCTGATGGCTACTGAGTCTGAGCAACCCTCTGCTGTGAACGGAACTTTGCTGATCAACTGGTACAAGGTCATAGAACGGGCTATGGCATATGAAGATTTTTTGTCAACCTATAAGTCTTCCAACCGTACAATAGCTATTAAGGAAGCCTATAACGTAGCCAAAGAATATGTGTTTAACGGTGCCCAAAACTCTCCGCTCTTTGATAAGATAACGCAAGTGATGAGTGAAGAAGCGGCAATTGCATACGAGAATACATTGTCAGAAGCGGGGCCAGAGCAGATTGAAGCCAGCCCACTACTGATCCAGCTTGAAGAATTTTTGATGCTACTGGAGAAGAACGGGGATAAGAAGACGCAGGCTGTTAAGGATTTTCTGAAATCCATTTAAGCTATAAAAATTTCAAAATAATAACTCTTGGAAGGCACTAACGTCCTGTTAGTGTTTTTTTTGCGAAAGGAGAACCTATGAACCGAATACTAGTCATTGGATCTGCTGGATCGGGCAAATCTACCTTGTCTCGCAAACTACATTACATACTTGATCTCCCTGTTGTACATTTGGATACCTATTACTGGAATGCCGACTGGGTTCCTAAACCAAATGAAGAGTGGAATAATATTGTCGAACAATTTATCAATGAAGAGCATTGGATCATGGATGGTAACTATTCAAGAACGATGGATATCCGAATTAACAAAGCCGATTTAATAATTTTCTTAGATATGCCTAGACTTCTATGCATCTACCGAATTATCAAACGACGAATTATATATCACAAGAAATCCAGACCGGATATGAATCAAGAATGCCCAGAAAAATTAGATTGGGATTTTGTGAAATGGGTTTGGAATTATAGAAAAAAAGGTCGAGTGAACACTATAAAGAAACTTGAGCAGATTAAAGGACGTAAAGAGGTTGTTATTCTGAGAACGAGGAAAGAGATGGATGAGTTTATAGGGAAGGTGGAGAAGGAAGGGGCTGGTCTGGGATGACTTGCAAACTGTTAGTTCAATCTGTAAATAAGTCATTAGAAATTGTTGATTTGTACTTTGTAAAAGGATGGTGTAGATACTATCAGAACGGGTCATCCTGCGGTTAGAAAGTTTAACAATTCTAAGTTATGAGATGATCCTGAATGGGTGGATGGTGTTTTTGAAAAGCTTGAACAATATAAATTCGAACTGAACTCTTGAGCATGTAATTGGATGAAGAGCCAATAGAAATGATAAGCAATTAAAGCAGCGATGTGCTAAGGTTTTAATTCTCAGCCCTAGCACCGCTGCTTCATTTTTAGAGCATCTAATCCAATTCTGCTATCATCTCAAGGCTTTACCCAGGATCCCTTCAGATCCATTTCTCGAATACATTCAGCCGAGTCGTTCCTGTTGTCGTTAATCATTGGTGTGACCGGGTACACCTGCATTTCATCTGCTGAATAAGGCCGCAGAATCGGATTCAGTGCTTCCAGATCATTTGTCTCCTCATCAAGCCATCGAGTGATATCCTGTGGGGACAAAATCGCCGGCATCCGGCTCTCAAATTCGCTAATCAGTGGATTGGCATCTGTCATGACCAGAGAGCAGGTACGAAGAGGCTCCCCGCGCGTATCCCGCCAAATTTCGTATAGACCAGCCACTCCGAACATACTGCGATTATTCATGACTACCCGAACTGGATAAGTCTTCTTGCCTTCTTTTTTCCAATAGTAAAATCCATTGCAAGGGATAATACAGCGCTGCTTGTCCACCATCTTGCGATAGGTTGGATTCTGATGCACATTTCGGAGATCCGCATTGATCGCATCTTTACCCCAATAAGGAACGAATCCCCAGCGGAACTCATCCAGAATTCGCTCACCATCCTGCTGTAATACGACAGGCATATCCTGTGTGGGACTAATATTATAGCGGTCTTTATAGTAGTACATCACCCGTTTGATCTCAAAATGATCCCTAATGTCTTGTAGTTCGGCCGCCAGAGAAAAACGTTGACACATGAAACATCAGCCTCCTTTTGTTTCGTAGTGTTTGTAAAAGGAGGTAAATTATTCATGATTTCCGTAGTCATTCATTCGCAATTTTTACAGTTGGCGCCTATTTTAGCGATCACTCCGTTTCTCAATGGCTTAACCTAGCTCCGTGGAAGCTTCCCTCCATACTGCGCTCTTAGCTGCTGCAATTTGTCTAATTTGCTTAGACTACCATCCCTATTTGCTAAACCTACCCCAAGGATCAGATTCTCAATAATATAAATGGGACCGACCATGGAGTGAAACTCCCAAACCTCAACTCTCCCGGCATAAAGTACAATATCTGCATCTTGGGATCGAGGATACACGAGTCTGTCGGTGATCAGAATGACCTGGTAATTAGCTTCACGTGCATGGTCCAAAATCACTTCGATTTCAGGTAACAGTTGAACAAATCCAAAGACAAGCAATACATCTTGTTGATCAGCATGCATTAAGGTCTCTAACAGCTCGTGTCCGCTGGGGGCCATTTTTTTCAGCTGTAGTCCGAAGCGCGCCATTCGATAGATCATCAGCTCCGCTAGTCCAGCACATGGACCGGGGCTATATACATAAACAATGCGAGCTGTAAATAGTGCCTCTACTGCACGTTGCAGCGCTTCGTCGCTCAAATAACGGCGTGTCTCTTGCAAATGATGTGAGCAATTATCCAACCATTAAGCAAGGCAACTACGAAATTGTGCTTTCGCCTTGTCTTCACACCAAAGTGAAAGCTTCGGTTATGATGAAGAAACTTTTGAAGCAGCTCATTGGTGAAGCACCTTCCAGAGATGATGCAGAGGTTGGTAACCTGGTCTAGCCGATTTCAAACATTCCTGTTATACTTTTTTCGTGAATGTAATCGGAGGTGGTACTGTGCTAATGCTGGTTTGCCCATTAGCTAGAAGTTCCTCACGCAAAGCCTAAATTAGGGCGATACTTTGCGTGAGGTGCGATAGGATGGATGATCGCCCAAACTAAATATTATCGTTTCTAATAATGGGCTTTGCACCTTATGAAATTTCAAAATATAAGGGGCTGAAGAGCAATGAATACACCGTTTATTAGAAACCATCAATATAATTTTATTAAAAAACAAACAGACTTCCTTCTAAAAACACTGCGAACTGTAGCGGATCGAAGAGTCTTGGAGACGGTAAGATATCGTTCATCGTTGAATGTAGTAGAAGCTTTTTCAACACTAAGTGATAGTCAGCAACAGTTGCTGCAACAAATATCTGCCTTTGAGACTGCATACGATTTTCAGAAGTATCTTAGTGGATTAGAGCCTTATTTAGAACCTTTTCCACAGATTACACCGAAACAGATTCAGAAGTTATTCCCTAAGAATAAGAAGCTGAAGGTACCTGATTTATTAGCAATCGATTTTCGATATATGACATATTTGAGCTGGATAGATATTGCTACAAATAAATTATTTATTGTATATCCGTTCGAAGGGCAGTTTATCGGTATTGAGGGTAGAATGACACCAATGAACAAGAAGGGGTATTGCCTGTTCTGTAATCGGCAGCAACAACTCGCCTTCTTTACGGTCAAGACCAGGCTTGCAAAATCTTCGCCGGATGATTATTCCTCCATTGGCCAATATATTTGCATAGAGAGCCAAGAATGTAATCATAGGATTACGGATACAGCAGCGCTAGAGAGATTCATTCTCTCCACTCGTGCATAATGTTAAGATTAGCAAAGGCTGCTTTTGTAGGTAGCTTCAGACTATAGAGCAATAGGGTTTTGAAACGAATGATTTCCGTTTCGAAACCCTATTTGCTGTTCGTTCAATTCTGAATTAATTATTTTGAATATTGTTGAAATAGAAACAAAAAAATAATGTGATATAATATTGTTAATGCAAGAGTGGGTAGGAGGACAGGTCATGAACAAAGAAGATCAGATCCTAACGGGTGTCAGGGACCTATATAATAAGATGGTTTGGCTTAACAAAGATAAGATGGAAGAAAGTCTTAAGGGTTATACATCTTCCGAAGTACATTGTATTGAATACATTGAAAAAAATGTAGATTCCAACGTTACAAAACTTGCGGAGTCCTTTTTTATGACTCGCGGTGCTATAAGTAAATTAACTAAGAAACTCATAGAAAAAGGCCTGATCGAAAGCTACCAGAAGTCGGATAACAAAAAAGAAATCTATTTTAGGCTTACTGAGCAAGGAAAAGTAATTTATAAAATCCATGAGAACCTTCACAAAGAGTTTCAAGAGCGAGATAAAGCCGTCTTTGCGCAGATAACCGAGGAACAATTTGATAGTATGCTTAGTTTCGTGGAAAAGTATAGTAGTCATTTGGATGCGGAAATAAAGAAACAGGGTAAAGATATTAAATCGGAATAAAATTTCAATAATGAAAATGAAACCACATGCAGTCGGGCTCTATGGAGAACGGCTGCATTTTTATTGTTATTATTTTGTTGACAAGGAAACAAAATGGCGATACGATAAACATGTTTCCTAGGAATCAAAATAGTAACTTTAAGGAGTGAACATAAATGTCCATATTTAAATCACACAATGAACAGAACACAGGACAATCCGTAGATAAACACGCATTAATATTCGGTCTTATCTCTGTGTTTCTTTGCGGAATAGGCTTTAGTATCATAATGCCTGTCGTCCCATTCTTAGTGCAGCCTTATACAAGCAGTCCTGGAGAACAAGCAATAGTTGTTACGATGCTGACCTCGGTATATGCAGTCTGTGTATTTTTTGCAGCCCCCGTACTTGGAGCTTTGAGCGACAAATATGGCCGGCGTCCATTACTCTTAGTATGCCTGTTGGGTTCCGCCGTCGGGTACTTGGTTTTTGGCATAGGAGGGGCTCTATGGGTACTATTTGCTGGACGTATAATCGAAGGGATAACAGGCGGGAGCATAAGCACGATCTTTGCATATTTTGCAGACATTATTCCTTCGCAGCAGAGAACCAAATACTTCGGATGGGTAAGTGCAGTTGTAGGTGTAGGCACCGTCATTGGCCCAACGATAGGCGGATTACTTGCTAAGTTTGGTTATTCTGTTCCCTTGTATTTTGGAGCAATCATAACTTTATTGAATGTTGTTTATGGATTCTTTTTTATGCCAGAGAGCCTTGCCAAGAAGAATAGACTGAAGGAGATTACCTTTGTAAGACTGAATCCATTCTCACAGCTTGCAAACTTACTTTCCATGAAAAACTTAAATAGGCTGCTAGTCTCAGCGTTTTTACTCTGGATTCCTAACGGATCTTTACAGGCAGTATTTTCTCAATTTACGATGGATACTTTCAGCTGGAAGCCTGCACTAATCGGTCTTATGTTTTCGATTATGGGTCTCCAAGACATCATTTCACAAGGCTTGATCATGCCAAAGCTTTTGAAGAAACTTAGTGATAAACGTATAGCAATTCTTGGAATGGCTTCAGAAATTATCGGTTACAGTTTTATTGCGTTATCTGCGTTGTTCTCATTCTATCCTCTTTTTATCGCTGGAATGTTTATATTTGGCTTTGGGGATTCGATCTTTGGGCCTTCATTTAACGGGATGCTTTCCAAGTCTGTCGATTCTAGTGAACAAGGTAGGATTCAAGGAGGTAGCCAATCTATTCAGGCTTTAGCAAGAATGATTGGGCCTATCATTGGAGGTCAGATTTATGTATCACTAGGCCCTGCCGCACCCGCATTTATGGGGATGATCCTTATAGCAGCAGCCATACTCGTTTTGTATAAGCGTCCGGATGTAATTATGTAAACTACCTACGTTTAAGAACATATAAAAATAGGGTTTCAGAACTCTGGGACAAGTTCTGAAACCCTATTTGTCATAGTTATTGTTTGTTTTTGGAATCTTTATTGATAACCCGTGCAGGACGAGTTACCCAGTTCGTACGATTCATCGGTTTAACTGTATCAATTCTGGCATTTGACGGTTCACTTGAAGCTTCAGTCGCTTCTGTTTCAGTAGATGTTGTAACTTCTTGATCCACGCTTTTTTTTCTTGATAGTCCTGTTCCATCATGCTTGCCTCGGTTCCATACTCTTCCCTTACTCATACATACACTCCATTTCTATACGCTTATTCATAAACCATATCATATTAGGACAAGTTAAGGAAGAAAGACATAAGCACAAATTGAAGGATTTTTCAAGTTATATTGGTTACTGGAGATTTCATTTGGCGATAGCTATAATAGTACTGATATTGAAAGGAGAGTACTTATATTATGGCAATCAAGATCATAACAGATAGCGGTTCTGACCTACCCCTTGACTACATGGAGAAGTATAATGTTTCCGTGGTCCATCTACCGGTTCATTTTGGGTATGAGTTAATGCCTGCGGATACGGATACGAAAACCTTTTATGCTAAAATGAGTGAATCCAAGGAGCTACCTACTACGGCAAGTCCAAGTCCAAACCAATTCCTTGAGACATTCAGGCAAGTAGAGGAAGGTACTGACATTATGGTCATTTGTATGTCCTCTAATATTAGTAGCACTTATCAGACGGCTATGATCGCTATGGAAATGTACCAAGAAGAAGGACACACCAATGCGATAGAGGTTATAGATTCCAAGACCTTTTCTGGCGGGTTGTCGCTGATCGTGGGCCTTGCGGCGAAGTGGTCACAGACTTGTTCAAGTCTGCAGGAACTGAAGGACAAGGTGCTTCAGCAAATGGATGAAGTTCGCGCATATTTTACACTGGATACACTTGAGAATGTAATGAAGGGCGGACGTCTAAGCCGGATATCAGGAGCGGTTGCTTCCGTGCTAAATATCAAACTACTGCTTAAAATCAGCGAAGAGGGTACTGTTGAGGTAGTGGAGAAGACCCGGGGTCTTCCAAAGGCATTAAACCGGCTGCTTGCGCATTTGGATGAGAAGCAGCATGACTACGAGAAGGCTGTTATCGCTATAGTACACAGTAACTGTGAGAAGCTTGCACTTGAGATTAAAGAACGCATCTTACAAAAGCACCCGTTCAAAGAAGTTTTACTCTCAAGTATGGGACCTGTAATGGGAACCTATGCGGGTGAAGGCGGAATTGGTGTTGCTTTTTAATAGGACTCCGAGGGCGTTTATATTTGCCAGCAGGTGTTCAGATTTCTGGAATTATACGATCGTACATGGGACGAGTTCCTGTGTGCGATTTTTATTTAAATATAAGAATTTGATGGATGTAATAATTTAGCTATTCTTTAGATTGCGTTTAGGTGGGTTTAATAATCGAAGATTATAGTTAGATGGGGTGATTACTGTGTATACAATTCTAATCGCAGATGATGAAGCAGAAATTGTGGAATTGTTGAGATTATATTTAGAGAAAGAGTACAACATTGTGGAAGCGAACAGTGGGACTGAAGCGTTAATGCAAGTGCAGAACCAAAAAATTGATTTAGCGATTCTTGATATTATGATGCCTGGTCTAGATGGACTGCAATTATTGAAGAAAATTCGAGAGTTCCATCATTTCCCGGTGTTGTTTTTATCTGCAAAAAGCGAACATTACGACAAAATACTGGGACTTGAACTCGGTGCCGACGATTATATTTCTAAACCGTTTAATCCATTGGAAATTGTAGCTCGTGCAGGAGCTTTACTGCGGCGGGTACATCATTTTGACGCACAGATTATTGAAGAAAAGGCAGCTGAACAAATTGTGTTGGGAGAATTGAGGCTGGATCAAAGCCAGTGTCTGCTCTATCGTTCAGGAGAACCCGTCGTTCTTACTTCTACTGAGTACAAAATTCTGGAATTAATGATGAAACAACCGGGTCGGGTCTTTACACGAAAAAAAATATATGAGGCGGTATGGGAAGATTTCTATGTGTACGAAGATAATAGTATCATGGTACATATCAGTAATATCCGGGAAAAGATCGAGGAAGACTCCAAAAAGCCGGTTTATTTAAAGACTATTAGAGGGCTGGGATACAAAATTGAAGCGCCTATGGAGCAATAGAGATCAACGACCTTTACAATCATCGCTGACGCTGGATTTTTTGTTATTCATCTGCATTTTGTTTTTTCTTGTGATTGTTTATTATTTGTTCATTAACCTTGATGTGACCCATATGTTCGAAAAAAATAAAATCGCTGATCCTGATTTGAAGGTTGAAGCGAGTGCCTATCGAGATAATCTGGAGCATGGGATAGAAACCAAACGGCTTCTGCATAGCGGTGGGTGGATTGAGATCTTGGGTCAAGACAAGAAGGTCATCGACGTAGTTGGTGAGAAGAAAGACGATGTAACACAATATACCGACAACCAGCTCTTAAATAACCTGGAAAACGGAGAAGATCAGGCGTACTTCTACTCGTTGACTACACGTAATAATGAGAATGAATCAGAGTGGCTGCTTTTGAAAATCCCTAGAGAAGTTATCGACATTTCAATTAATAGTGATCCATTAGTTGAATACTTCAACCACTCGCTTTCATACTATGTTTTTTTAGGAGTTGGAATGGTTCTCTTGCTTATTATCGTGTACAGCTATTGGGTGGCACGAAGAATCAGGAAGCCGCTGCGTATTATTACGCTTGGTTTGAAGCAGATGATTGAAGGAAATTATGATACTCGTATCTCGCTATATGCAGAGAAAGAATTTTCGCAAATTGGGGAGACTTTTAATTATATGGCGGACGTAATTGAGAAGACAACGAAAGAAAAACGTCAAGCAGAAGAAAGTAAGAAACGCATGATGGTTGATCTTTCTCATGATCTGAAGACACCCATTACGAGTATACAGGGGTTTGCACAGGCGTTGGTTGAAGGTCGTGGTGAGGACGAAGAACGCCAGAAACGTTATTTAACCTATATCTATAATAAATCCTCGCAAGTGACCAAGCTGATTCAAAATATGGTGGAGCTACTTAAAATAGATTCCCCAGATTTTTTACTACGAATGGAGCGTCATGAATTGGGCGAGTTTATTCGTGAAATCGTTGCAGACTCCTATGGTGAGATTGAACAAAAGAACTTCATCCTGCAGCTGAATGTTCCTGAACAGGAAGTGTTCGCAAGCTTCGATGCGGAGCTACTCTCGAGCGTAGTTCATAATTTGATCTCCAATGCTTTGACCTATAACCCGCCAGGCACTCATCTGCGAGTGGAGGTTATCCCCTCGGAGAGCGAGGTTACCATTGAAATTGCAGATACCGGAGTAGGCATTCCTGAAGAGCTTTGGTCAACGCTTTTTGATCCGTTTGTTCGAGGAGATAAAGCGCGGTCAACTACAGGCGGAACGGGTCTTGGTTTATCCATTGCTATGAAAAATACAGAGAAGATGGGTGGAACGCTTCATCTCAGTCGCGGAAAGAAGGAACCAACGGTATTCACCATACGTATTCCCAAATAACGAGATGAAAGACACCCGAAAATAGAAGATAGGAGAGAACTATGGCTAAACTGAACACATTTATTCGAGTTT
Source organism: Paenibacillus sp. FSL R5-0475 (assembly GCF_038004585.1). Classification (NCBI taxonomy): domain Bacteria; kingdom Bacillati; phylum Bacillota; class Bacilli; order Caryophanales; family Paenibacillaceae; genus Paenibacillus; species Paenibacillus sp. FSL R5-0475. The sequence goes on along the minus strand of NZ_JBBORK010000001.1, from coordinate 2,944,284 downwards.
GTATAGCGATCCTTTTGGTGTTAGGCATCGTATTTTTAGGCTCACAAGTTAATTTTATTTTCAGTCCAATCTTGTCTTTGTTTAATGTTATTATCGTGCCCTTAATGTTGGCAGGATTTTTCTATTATTTACTCCGACCTCTAATCAATACTTTGGAGAGATATAAACTAAATCGCTCTGTTGCGATCATCATCGTATATGTGGTCATTGCATTGCTCTTGTTTGGTTTTAGTATTGGAGTATGGCCTTCACTTCGAACACAGCTAATTAATTTTGTCGATAATATGCCAAATCTGATCGCAGCCGTGAATCAGCAGTTATTGAGGCTCGAGGACAGTGGATTCTTGGCTTCTATTATCCCAGCAGATATGGATCTTGCTTCCCAATTGACTGAATATTTGAATAAAGGATTTAATCTGATTTCGAACTACGTAACGGGACTATTCTCCTTTGTTTCAAATTTCGCGATTATTTTATTTACCTTTCCTATTATGTTGTTTTACATGCTTAAGGAAGGTGGGAAATTTGGTCGTAAGATTGTAAGTTTCTTTCCAAAGAAGTATCGTGGAGAAGGGACTACAATGATGAGTGAAATTGACAGTGCGTTAAGTGGATTCATTGTTGGTCGGGTATTAGTCAATCTGGCACTTGGTGTTCTGATGTATATTGGTTTCCTTATTATTGGACTACAGTATGCATTGTTGTTGACAGTGATTGCTGTTGTGATGAATTTTGTACCTTTCATTGGTGCAATTCTCTCCAGTATCCCAATTTTCATTATCGGATTCATCCAATCGCCGTCCATTGCAGTATGGTCCATCATCATCGTTCTTGTAGCGCAGCAAATTCAGGATAATCTGATTGCTCCCTACATTTTTGGGAAAAAGCTTGATATTCATCCGCTGACAACGATCATCTTAGTGTTGGTTGGTGGAGATATAGGCGGGATTATTGCGATATTGCTGATTATTCCATTGTATATGATTGTGAAAATCCTCTTGACCAAAGTGTATAATTTGTTTGTTAAGAACCACAGGGCAGAGTCAGAGGTAGAAGTAGAGGTAGAGGAGAGCCTTTAATATCTCTTAAATTAGCAAATATGGAGGTTGTTTATATGAATGAAGGAACGGAGCAAGGATTAATTCATATCTCAGATGATGTAGTCACATCGATCGTTGGACAGGTGGTTCTGGAAACGCCAGGTATTGCCGGGATGTCAGGAAGTAATATTTCGGACAACTGGGCCAAACGTTTGGGCGGTAAAAATGTGAAAAAAGGATTGTCTGTAGAAGTGAAGGAAGTAGACGTTGCCATCGACCTGCGGGTTATTGTTAATTACGGATGTGTGATTCAAGAGGTCTGTTATATGCTGCAAAAAAATGTGCGTAATGCTGTGGAGAATATGATGGGCTTGTCCCTTGTTTCGGTAAATGTGAAAGTTGAGAAGGTAGCCCTTCCAGTATAAGGATATCTCTCAAATAGGCACCGTGATATAGGCTTCTGCATAGAATGGAGCAAATCCATTTACGGAGGTCAGAGCATCCATGTCGACATATAACACTGGGCAAGAGCAGAATGTGATTTATCAGGCCGATCCTACGGTGATCCGGCACCTGCACGGTGTCCGTGATTCCTTGCATCAATCTTGCAAGCCCTACCTAAACCATAGGGTGAATGTACAGACTTTAGATGGCTTAGTGCATGAAGGCACTATTGCCGGAGTAGATAATAAACATTTGTATTTGAACGTTGCAGTAAATGGGCAAATGCCGCGCGGATATTATAACCCTTACCAACCGTATCATCCGGGTCCGGGTCATGGTCATGGTCATGGTCCGTATCCCGGCCCGGGTCCTTACCCAGGTCCTCCTAATAATAATGTGATCTTGCCTCTTGTGTTGTTCGAACTGCTGGCTATTTCTTTACTCTAAAGTTGAATTCTATTGAATAAGGGCATGTACTGGTTTTGCGATCGTACGTTGACGCGACTAGTCATGTTCTTTTTTTTGTGTAATTGATGTGTGCTCTTGATATAATTGTTGTAATACTGGAGGTGTCATATGATTAAATATCCGATTTTGAACAAGAATGCGACAATAGGGGTAACAGCACCTTCATCTGGAGTAGGCGCTCAAAATGCAGAGTTAATTAAGCTTACTTCAAGCCGTTTGGAGTCTAAAGGATTTAATATGATTTGTGGGGATACGGTATGGACGCAAGAGAAAGCCAAATCCGCACCGGCCAAAGTTCGTGCTCAGGAATTTAACGAGATGATGAGCGCTGAGCATATTGATATCCTTATTCCGCCTTGGGGCGGGGAGCTGTTAATTGAGGTTCTTGAGTTTATTGATTTTGATACCATGAAGGACAAATGGATCTTAGGTTATTCAGATATTAGCGTGCTGTTGCTTGCAGTTACTTTAAGAACAGGGATTGCCACGGCCCACGGGACTAACCTTGTTGATTTAAGAGGAGAGTATTCAGATGATACCACAGCCATGTGGGAAGCGGTTCTAGAGACGAAAGCAGGGGATTCTATTGTCCAGCATTCATCGCTTAAATATCAGGGGGAATGGCAACATGATGCTCCTACGCCTTATGTATTTCACTTGACAGAAGATACCCGTTGGAAGACAGTATCCTCTGGTCCTGTAACTATGAAAGGGCGTCTGCTAGGGGGATGTATAGATGTAATTAGGCATCTGATTGGCACACCATTTGGCAATCTGCGGCATTTCCAAGAACAAATGATTAACAATGAACCGATCCTATGGTATTTGGAAAACTGCGAACTGAATACGGTTGATGTACGTAGGTCATTAGTTCAGATGAAGCTAGCAGGTTGGTTTGAGAATTGTTCTGGCATTATGTTTGGCAGAAGTCCTGCTAATCGACCAGTAGAGAACTACACGGCCGAAGACATCTACGCAGAGCTTTCTGAGGAACTCCAGGTACCTATTGTGTATGATATCGATTGTGGTCATATTCCACCGCAAATTACGCTTATTAACGGTGCGTATGCTGAAGTTGATGTGACGGACGGAGTAGGAACGGTAAAGCAATTTTTCTATGAATAAATGCATACAAAAAAAAGGGACAACCATTTGGGTTGTCCCTTTTACTATTAGTTCTGTGTATTTACAATTGCAGTGATTTCCTCATCCAGGTCTAGCCTTACATCTTCGCGGTATGCACGAATGCCATATTCGCTAAGCATGTAACGTAGAATCGCCTCGATCATGTTGGACTCAACTAAATATTGACTACGTCCCTGTACCCAAACCTCAGCAGAGTATCCGGTATCTTCGTCCCAGCTCAGTTCTACTTGAACATCTTCAGGGCGAACCGCTTTACGTTCAGCTATGTGTAGGCAGAGGGCATTGATGATCTCATCCATGCTTAGAACCATTGTTGACATTAGTAACGCCCACCTTGATCTTCTAAGCGACGACGTTCTTTTCTGCGACGGAAGAAGGACATCACGAGCATTACGAGCACATAGATAGCAAGCATATTAATGACGAATCCTAGAATGTTACCGAAGGCACCCATACCGGCGAACATTCCGCCGAACAGTAACCCAGCCAAACCACCGATCATCATACCTTTCATTAAGCCACCACCGCTGAAGAATCCCCGTTTCGTATTCGCAGTAGATCCTGCTGTGGAGCTTTTAGTGCTATCGCTTTTTCTTACGTTATCGGTTGTTGATTTTTTTGGAGTTGTTGAATAGCTGCGAGTGCCGGATTTAAAACCGCCACCACCTCGCTTCGCATCCACAAAGTTCGGGGTAGCTACGGCGAAAAATAGAGTAAAGGCCATTACAATCATCATTACGCGTTTCATTGGTTTCATTTAGTACGAAAACCCTCCTGTGAGTATGAATTTGTGTGCATGTTCAGTATTACGCAGCTAGTCCTACTAGGTTTCAATTTTTATTTAAAATATAAGAAAGTATATGCTTGTCATAATTTATACTTTTTTAATCAGAAAAAAAGCGTGGATCCAGGATCCACGCAATTAGCAGATAGAAGGTAGTTACTTAAATCATTTATACCCATCAACGACAAGCTCAAGCGCTCCGGTAGCCGGATCGATGATCATGCCATGCACTGGTACATTTGGGGGTAGTAATGGATGCTTATTGATCAGATTCACAGTTTGGGATACCCCTTCTTGGATATTGTCAAACCCGCGTAACCACTTGGTAAGCTTGATCCCGGAATTCTCCAGCGTGTTTAGCACCTCTTCGGATACTCCGCGTTCTTTTATGGAATTGATCATATGATCTGCATTGAGGGAAGCCATACCGCATTCATAGTGCCCAACAACGATAACTTCCTCCGCGTCAAGTTCATATAACGCAACCATGACACTACGCATAACACTACCAAAGGGCTGAGAAATAACCGCTCCGGCATTTTTGATGATTTTAACATCACCGTTTTTAAAATTCATCGCTTTTGGTAATAGTTCAACCAGACGGGTATCCATACAAGTGATAATCAACATTTTTTTATCTGGATAGCGGCTTGTTAAATACGCTTCATACTCTTTATTCTCTACAAAACTCTTATTAAAGTTAATAATATCGGATACATGGCTCATGGCTATTCTTCCTCCCTAAAATCACTAGAATGTACTTACATTACGCATATCTCTTACCAGTATATTTTTTCCGTAAATCTGTGAATCACTGTCTAGCTTAAAGGAAGAGAATCTTTCCTCGGCATCCAGACGCATCTTGTCCTCATAAAAGATTTCCTGCTGGCGGCTTACGATAAAGGGAAGGGAATCACTTTCAATCCTGGAATCGCCGTCCTCCACTTCTGAAACAATTAGTAATACATTAATTCCGTCACACCCGCAGCCTTCCGTATCATAAAAGAGCTTGAAAAATCCTGGCCGATCTTCAAGCCTTTCCTTCAACTTCCTTTCTGCGAGAGGTGTAACTTGAATCATCATAGCCTGTTCACGCTCCTTTGAATTTTGTGCGAAGCAAGATCTGCTTCTTATGTAACCCATTGAATATTTTAAATTAGAGATGTAATCTCTGAAGTTGATTATACTCATTCAAAAAAGTATCATCAAGAGGAGTCGGCAAAACAGAGAAAGCAGGTGTAATAAAATGGAACAGCAAGTGAAGGAACAGTGGGAGAAATTTAGCGAGTTATTATCAAAAATAAGTGGATATTCAGAGGCCATAGAATTACTTCACTGGGATTTACGCACCGGTGCGCCACGTAAGGGAGTAGAGGTTCGTTCGGGTACGATTGGGATGCTGAGTGGAGAACTGTTCAGACTCGGAATTTCAGAGGAAATGGGAGATTTTACAGCATTTTTTACCCGTCCTGAAGTGATTTCCCAGCTATCACATGATCAGAAGAAGATCGTTACCGATTGCCGTAAAGAATATGAGCGCAGCAAGAGCATCCCTTCCAAAAGATTTGAGGAGTACGCTGTCCTGTCCGCACATTCCCAAACCATCTGGGAAGAAGCCAAGGAGAACGATGATTTCGCTACTTTTGAACCTTACTTAAGCAAGATAGTTGCTCTAAAGCAAGAATTTATCGATTATTGGGGTGTAAAAGGAACGCGGTACGATACGCTTCTTGATATGTATGAGCCTGATCTTACGGTAGAAAAAGTGGATGAAGTATTCAGCCGCCTGCGCAGCCGTTTGGTACCATTGGTAGAAGCTATCGCTGCTTCGCCCAATAAACCGGACACAAGCTTCTTACAGCAGATCTTCCCTAAAGAACAGCAGGAAAAGTTCGGCAACTTTATTTTAGAGCAAATGGGCTACGATTTTGACGCAGGTCGTTTAGATGAGAGTGTGCATCCTTTTGCAACAGGATTGAATCCAGGCGACGTTCGTATTACAACCGCTTATCTGCTTGATAATGTGACTAGTGCCATATTCAGCTCACTACATGAAGGTGGACATGCGCTTTATGAGCAAAATATCAGCAAGGATTTTGTTGGAACACCACTGGCACAAGGTGCATCGATGGGGATTCATGAATCTCAGTCGAGACTATGGGAGAACATGATCGGACGCAGCCGGGCTTTCTGGCAACGTTATTACGGGGATCTTCAGCAACAATTCCCGGAGCAGCTTGCAAATGTGGAGTTGGAAGATTTCTACCGGGCGATCAACAGCGTGGAGAACTCATTTATCCGCATCGAAGCAGATGAGCTTACATACAATCTGCACATTATCGTGCGTTATGAGATCGAGAAGCTTATTTTTAATGAAGGCCTTTCTGTAAAAGACTTGCCTCAAGTATGGAATGCTAAGTATCAAGAGTATCTGGGTATTACTCCACCTTCTAACGCACTTGGTGTGCTGCAAGATGTCCATTGGTCTGGCGGGGATTTCGGATACTTTGCTTCCTACTCCTTAGGTAATATGTACGCTGCACAGATTCTGAATACACTTCGCAAAGAGTTACCAGAGTTTGATGAGTTAATTGCTGCAGGGAACCTACTACCTATTAAAGAGTGGCTAACCGATAAGATCTATCGTTTCGGCAATAGCTTAACGCCTTCACAAATTATTGAGCAAGTAACGGGGGAACCACTGAGTCCAGATTATTTAGCTGATTATTTAGAAGCGAAGTATACGGAGATTTACAAACTGTAATCCAGTAGGGTACGCGTGGTATAATAGAAAGAAAGCTTAGACGGAAGGATATGGATATGGCAAATACTCACACCTACAGCCGGAGAGAAGAAGTCGCGAATGCGATTACGCACGGGATTGGAACGGTATTAAGCGTGGCTGCACTTGTTCTGCTTGTTGTTTTTGCAAGTCTGAAAGGAACGACATGGCATGTGGTCAGCTTCTCCATCTATGGAACGACAATGCTGCTTCTGTATCTGAATTCAACACTAGTGCATAGTCTCAAAGAGGGTAAGGCGAAGGATTTGTTCGAATTTTTCGATCATTCCGCTATTTATCTGTTTATTGCTGGCACGTATACCCCCTTTTTGTTAGTCGCCATTCGGGGAACGCTTGGATGGAGTTTGTTCGGCGTTATTTGGGGAATCGCAGTGTTCGGCGTTTTCTTCAAGGCATTTTTTGTTAAAAAGTTTCTATTCATGTCCACCATATTCTACATCGCAATGGGCTGGCTGATTGTAATCGCTTGGAACCCTCTTTCGGCTGTTGTAGCAGACGGAGGAATGATCCTGCTGATGGCTGGAGGTATACTCTATACATTAGGTACTGTTTTTTATGTATGGAGAGGGTTTCCATACCATCATGCGATTTGGCATGTATTTGTCCTTGCGGGTAGTGTCACACACTTCTTCGCCGTATTGATTTATGTACTGCCGATCCAATAATTTCAAGCGAATTTATTGCGTGAAAAAGGGATTTTTAATAAAGAAAGAGATGACAAGCAAAAATGCTTGACATCTCTCTTTCTTTTAGGTATCATAAGGGACGTTGTGAAGGTGTAAAGTGTTTTTCCTTGACGAAGGGAGTGCCCTTAATGAGTCAGGAGAATAGGCTCGAGAAAACGAATCGTATCAATCTGCTTTTTGCCTTTTATGAACGACTGCTTACAGATAAGCAGCAAACGTTTCTTAAATATTATTTTCACGACGATTTTTCCTTGGGAGAGATTGCCGCTGAATTTGAAATCAGCCGCCAAGCCGTTTATGAACATATTAAACGGGCGGAGCAAGTCCTAGAAAATTATGAAGAAAAACTTGGTTTATTAGTGAAGCATGAGAGTCGTACCAAATATTTAGAAGAACTGCGCAGACTGCCGGAGAATGGGATGCTGCCTGAGCAATATAAACTTCGGTTCGCGGAGATCGTGGATCGCTTGCAGAGGTTAGAGTAGCATGAAGGGAGAAACTGCATATGGCGTTTGAAGGTTTAACCGGAAGATTGCAGAATGTGTTCAGCAAGCTGCGCGGTAAAGGTAAAGTATCCGAAGATGACGTAAACGAAGCTATGCGCGAAGTACGGTTGGCCCTTCTGGAAGCCGACGTTAACTTCAAGGTAGTTAAAGAATTCGTGGCTAAGGTGAAAGAAAAGTCTATTGGCACAGAAGTGATGGACAGCTTTACACCTGGGATGGTCATTATCGACATCGTTAACAAGGAACTAACCGAGCTGATGGGCGGAAGCCAAGCGAAGCTGGCCAAGTCGAACAAGCCACCAACTGTCATTATGATGGCGGGTTTACAAGGGGCGGGTAAGACAACCACTTCGGGTAAGCTGGCGAAGCTGTTACAGAAGGGCAATCATCGTCCATTGCTTGTTGCGGCAGATATTTATCGCCCTGCTGCGATCAAACAGCTTCAAGTACTTGGAGAACAAATTAAAGTTCCAGTATTTTCGCTAGGTGACCAGACTAGTCCGGTAGAGATTGCCAGACAAGCTGTACAACATGCGAAGGATAACGGACTTGATTATGTAATTATTGATACTGCAGGCCGCCTGCACATTGATGAAGAATTGATGGAAGAACTGAAGCAGATTCACAACATTGTAAATCCTGATGAAGTTCTGTTAGTAGTAGATGCAATGACCGGTCAAGACGCCGTGAACGTAGCTGAGAGCTTTAATAAGCAGCTTGAGCTTACAGGGGTTGTATTGACGAAACTTGACGGCGATAGCCGCGGTGGTGCTGCACTATCCGTCAAAGCCGTAACTGGTTGCCCGATCAAATTCGCTGCGCTAGGTGAGAAGATTGACGCATTGGAGCCGTTCCATCCGGAACGTATGGCTTCGCGGATTTTGGGTATGGGTGACATGTTGTCGCTGATTGAGAAAGCTCAAGCGAACATTGACACTGATAAAGCTAAGGAAATGGAACGTAAGATGCGTAATGCAGAATTTACGTTTGATGATTTCCTTGAGCAAATGGATCAGGTGAAGAAGCTTGGCCCGATCGATCAAATTCTTGACATGCTACCTGGCATGAACAAAGCCAAGGGCATTAAGGATTTGAAGGTTGACGACAAGCAAATGGGTCGCGTTGAAGCCATAGTTCATTCTATGACTAAGACGGAAAAGCGTCAGCCCGAGATCATCAACCATAACCGCCGCAAGCGTATTGCTGCTGGTAGCGGAACTTCGGTTGCCGAGGTCAACCGTCTCATTAAGCAATTTGATGAGATGCGTAAGATGATGAAGCAATTCTCAGGCATGATGGGCGGAGGCGGCAAAGCCTCTAAGAAGAATGCGATGAAGCAGCTTAAAGGTCTAGGTGGAAAAGGTATGAAGTTCCCTTTTAAATGATCTTGCTGTTCTAATATCTCGAAACTATTATAAGGAGGTGATTTTTCGTGGCAGTACGTATTCGTCTGAAAAGAATGGGAGCGCATAAAGCGCCTTTCTATCGTGTAGTGGTTTCCGATTCCCGGTCCCCTCGTGACGGTCGTTTTATCGAGGAAATCGGTTATTATAATCCGATTGAACAACCGGCAGTAGTTAAGATCGATGAGGAAAAAGCTCTTAAATGGCTTCAAACAGGTGCGCAAGCATCTGATACAGTACGCAACTTGCTTTCCAAAGCAGGCGTAATGAAGAAGTTTCATGAGCTTAAGCAACAGAAATAATGACTGATTGCGAGGGTCCTCTATGGAAGAATTAGTTGGAGTAATTGCTAAGGCTTTAGTGGATCATCCAGAAGATGTGACGGTACGAGCGGTGGAGAAGGATCACCTAATTGTCTATGAACTGTCCGTACATCCTGATGATGTTGGAAAGGTCATTGGCAAACAAGGAAGGATCGCTAAGGCGCTCCGTACAGTAGTCACATCTGCAGCAGTCAAGAGCGATAAACGCGTAACTGTAGATATTTTATCTTAAATGATGCGTACAATGAGGGGCTAGGGATAGTATATCCCGGCTCCTTTTTGTTCAAATATAGATTAGATGAAGCTTGTAAAGGAGAGGGTTGTATGACAGAAGAGTTAACCGTAGGCAGACTTGTGAATACGCATGGTATTCGCGGGGAGATTAAAGTACTATCCCATACCGATTTCCCTGATGTTCGTTTTGCTGCAGGTAAGAAGCTGCAGGTGATCCCTGCAGATGGCAGTTCTAAATTCGAAGTAACTGTAGAGTCCGCTCGTGAGCACAAGGGTATGTTCATCGTTAAGCTCAAAGGGTATACGAACATCAATGAAGTGGAAAAATATAAAGGAAGCCTCCTGAAGGTTCCGAGTAATGATCTGGTGGATCTCCCTGAGAACGAATACTACTTCCACCAAATCGTCGGTTGTGAGGTATACACGGATGAAGATGAAAACAAACCACTCGGTACGATTACAGAAATCTTACAGCCTGGTGCGAATGACGTATGGGTTGTTAAGCCTGCAAAAGGACAAGACATTCTAATTCCTGTAATCAACGATGTAGTCCTGAATGTGGATATAGAAGCCAAACGAATTGTTGTCCATTTGATGGAAGGGTTATTGCCATGATGAGAATTGATGTGCTTACGCTCTTTCCGGAAATGTGCGAAGGCGTATTCAGCACAAGCATTCTTGGTAAAGCACGTGAAAAAGGAATCGTCTCCTTAAATGCTGTGAACTTCCGTGATTTCTCGGGAAATAAGCATAATAGTGTGGATGATACACCGTATGGCGGTGGCGGGGGTATGGTGCTCAAGCCTGATCCGATTTTTAATGCAGTCGAGCATGTGCTTGGTATTACACCGAACGAGGAAGATCACAATCGATCTGATGAAGTGGGCTCTGTGAAGCCGCGTATCATCCTTATGTGCCCACAAGGAAAAACTTACAATCAGAAGATTGCAGAGGAACTGGCGCAAGAGCAGCACCTAATCTTCATATGTGGGCATTATGAGGGATATGATGAGCGGATTCGTGAGCATCTGGTAACTGATGAACTTTCAATGGGGGATTACGTGCTAACAGGTGGAGAGCTGCCTGCGTTGACGGTTGTAGATTCCATAGTCCGGCTTCAGCCAGGAGCACTTGGAAATGAAACCTCTGCGATATCTGACTCGTTCAGCACTGGACTGCTAGAATATCCACACTACACACGTCCTGCCGAGTTTCGCGGCTGGAAGGTACCGGATATTTTGCTGAGTGGTCATCATGCTAACATCGACATATGGCGGAGAGAGCAGGCACTGCTGCGCACGTTGGAACGCAGACCGGACCTGCTTGAGACTGCAGAACTTACATTGAAAGACAAAAAGACACTGGAACGTCTAAGGAATGTGGACAAACCGGAGTGATAATTTAATGAAACAGGTATATTTGACGTCTTTTTAACGTATCTTACGTTGAGGAGGCGTTTTTGTTATGTGTACCTGAGAACAAATAAAATAATAGTTTTCAAAATAATATGAGTATTGGTGCGTTAAAAGCTTCTTTTTAGGGTAATGAATAGAGGTGCCGCACTAATATATGCAGCTGATAACGCAGCAAGCTTAACTATTGAAGGGAATGAACTGAAGTGACTACGAAGACGCATGAAGAATTCAAGCCTAACGTGGACACAATCCACAAGGAAGCGGAGCCGCTTCGCACCGTGAATGATATTATCGATTTTTATACAAATCGCAATGCCCATTCGCCATTTAAAGAGTGAACATATAAGATTGAATGTTAGGGATTGATTGTTAGGCTTAATAATACCATTAGATACAGTGAATTTTGTGTTCGCTGTCGCTAATGGTTTTATTCTTTTAGAAGGTAACAAAGCTTGAATCCTATTACTCCGGTTAAACTGTAAATAACCACTTTCCAATGAGATCTAGCATCTCAGCGAGAAGTGGTTATTTTTGAAATTATAAGAAAGTATAAGTTTCACGATATACTTTATTCTTATAATTCTCGCACAAACGCTTACCGTCCTTAAAAGGACGCCGTAGGCGTTTTAGCTTGCTATAAAAGTTCGTGGAGGCACATGTTATTCTTTGCGTAAGATTTTGTGTACTCCTGTAAGGAGTGAGTACAGCGCAACACATACGAGAACAGTAACAGCCCATGCGTAGTTGCGAACGGTGTAAGTAAGTGAAGCTAAAATAACGAAAATGGTGATACGCAGTACGCCTTCTTTAATAAACTGTTTTCTTTCAACATTCATGAGATTGGCCTCCTCGAATGGATTGGATATTGCGGACTGCAAGTCGTAGATAGGTCTTACATTATCTATAGCCTTGAGGAATACGAAAGATACAAGGATCGAAAAAAGTAAATATTGACCCAAAGTCCGACCTATGTAAGTTCGCCGTTACCGACCTGTACCCCTACACATAGATTATATCATTACGAACAAGGAGGAGTACACTAGTGGAAGCTTATTATAATTGTTTGCGTTGTAAGGATAGAAGGGTGCGGATTCTGACTAGAGACGGTAGACAGCATGAAGGCGTTATTACAGATGTAGACAGATACAATGTTTACTTAAGAACTGACAATGGTTCTGTGCATACTTCTGCTTTTTGGGGAAATTCTTTTGCCGGAAATCAGATCTTAACTTTAAGTTTATTCACTCTGCTAGCCATCGCATTAATCTAATCATTAGGAACCAAAAACAGACCGCCCGATTATCCCGGACGGTCTGTTTACTGCTGATTACTGTACTGTAATTGCGCCTATATTTGAGCTTAGGGACAATAAGGGACCGCCTCCATTGATATCGGTCTTTCCACCTTCTACACCTTTGATTTGCCCGAGATCACTATTGGCTTCTAAGCTGCATTTCATACCGTCGGCTAAGACAGCACTGAGGCTGCCGACCTCTGTTTTGGCTTTTAGGCTGCTATCATTCTTCATCCCTGCTATATCCATTCGTATGCTGCCAGTATCGGATTCTACAGTGGATTTGCCAGTGATTTTAGCTCTTTCAATATTGATCGCTCCAACGTTGCTGACGATTTGATAATTTCCCTCTAGATTGTGAAGACGAATTTGACCTACGTTATTTGTGATTTTATATTTATTCATGCTGGCGGGGAGCTCTATATTATAGCTTATGCTAAAATCTGAATATCCGTATTTGTCTTGCGCCCATGTCCATAAGTCCTTCTTAGGACTTGATTTGGAATGCGTGGACACCTTCAACGTATCACCACTGACCTCTACTAAAACTTCAGCATCATCCATAATCTTTTGACGGTCAGACGCATGGAGAGAGCTGTTGTGGGCTGAGATCGTTGCATTTACATGGATCAGATCTCCTGTAACAGCTGTAACTTCTATTTCTCCTACTGCATTGTCCATGCTAAGTACGGATGCTGAACCGATCGCTTGCGATACGGAGAGTTCTTTGCTAATGCTGTCTGCTTTAACTTCGTCAACTACCTTAGTTGCTGTTTCCTCAACGGCTTGCTGCACAGTTGCAGCTGCTTTTCCTAGCTCTTGCTTGACAACTTCACCAATGTTCTGGTGCACATCCTCAGAAATACTCTTTTCAACCTCATTTTTGGCAGATTGTCTGCCTGGTAATTCAGTGCAACCCGCCAAAAGTACGATAGATAATACGGCTACTGCTGCTAATACACTATTATTATTCCTTTTCCTCATTGAAAAAACTCCTCCTCATATATGGGTGTATGTGATCTGACATATGTGATTTCGTTATGTACTTCTGTAAGTATAGCTTATGGAATTTATCTGTAAAAACGGCTGGAGGCGGGTTATTATACTGGACCAAAGACTAGGTCTCAAAAGTGTTCACTACACTTCGATTTTTAATTGTGCTAAAATAAATGAAAGATCACTCGCTGAATAAATACGATACGGGTACATATTTAAAAGGACGCGGAAATCCTCATATAGAACCTTCAGCAGCTACTGGAAATCGCTTTTTTCGGATAGAAGTGCATAGGTGTGCTAAGGCTACATTGTATACAGATATAGACCGTTACCTCACTTGCAGAACAGGGCGGTCTTTTTACTTTCTTTCTTTAATAAATCCTGAAGGGTGGAGGGAGCCAAATGAAATATATAGCCATTTTGCTTGCCTTAGTAGTTTTGACAGGCGTATATTTTTTAGTCTGGAAACGGAAAATAAATACTACAAAAAATTATCCGCGTACCACTCAGAGCAATGTAATCTCAATGGATAGTCATCGTAAAGCCAAACAGAGCCCAGGGGAGCAGCCTTGCTCTTCTTGTAAGAAGAAGAATGGAAAGCTAGTCTTCTATGCACAAGATAATGGAACTGTGGTTGGTCTATGTAAAGATTGCCAATCGAAGGCGAAAAAAAGAGATATGCTACCGCTTTAAATAGAAAAAATAAGTTGTATTAGCCCGTCCTTTATGGTATTATTATCTCTGTTGTGTGGAATACGGTGGTCCGCTGCGGATAATGAGGGAGAGCAAAGATCTCTCCGGAAGAGGCAAGAACACCTGTACGGAAGGAGGAAGTCCTTAATGAATATCCTACAAGCTATTACGCAAGAGCAACTTCGTAAAGATATCCCGAGTTTTCGCCCGGGTGACACTTTGAAGGTGCATGTAAAAGTAATCGAGGGAACTCGTGAGCGTATCCAGTTGTTCGAAGGCGTTGTAATCAAACGTCGTGGCGGTGGAATCAGTGAGACTTTTACGGTTCGTAAAATTTCTTACGGTGTTGGTGTGGAAAGAACATTCCCAATCAACTCGCCTAAAATCGAGAAAATCGAAGTGGCTCGTCGTGGTAAAGTGCGTCGTGCTAAACTTTATTATCTTCGTGAACTACGTGGTAAAGCAGCGAGAATTAAAGAAATTCGTCGCTAGAATAGTGACAAAGGAAAGGGGCTTGAATTCAAGCCCCTTTCGTTTTATTATTTTATGAAAATATAAGAAAGCATCAGTTTCACGTTATACATTATTCTTATATTTCTCGTATAAACGTTTACCCGCCTTAAAGGACGCTGAGGGCGTTTTAGCTTGGCATACAATGCGTGCGACATATACGCTTGGGGATCAGCTTCTCCGAAAAGGCCTCCTGAAGGAGTATCTGTGGAGGGGTTTTTGGCAGGAGCTTTTTTGTGTTGTATAGTAAGAGTAGTATTAAGAGAGGACGGTGAACTATGCAGCAGGAACAAAGTGAAACTTTGGAATCAAGCGCGCAGAACCCACGTAAACCTAAAAATGAAGTCTTGGAATGGGTCAAGGCCATTGCGATTGCTTTAGTGTTGGTTTTTCTGATTCGCTGGCTTTTGTTCAAGCCTTTTATTGTAGATGGACCTTCCATGCAGCCTAATTTCCATACTGGTGAACGTGTTATCGTAAATGAGATTTTGTACGATATTAGATCTCCGCAGCGGGGCGAGGTTATAGTATTCCACGTGCCATCTGAGGGTAGAGATTTTATTAAACGTGTAATCGGTGTCGCTGGAGATACTGTGAAAGTAGAAGGGGATGTAGTTACAGTTAACGGGGAAGTTGTTAATGAGACCTATATCCAAGATGCAATTGATGCAAAGCATAGTATCAACGCTCTGTATAATAATAAAGATTTCCCTAATGAAGAGTTCCCAGATGGTACTGTACCTGAAGGACATGTGTTCGTTATGGGGGATAATCGCTCGGATAGTACGGATAGCCGAATGATCGGTTATGTACCTCTGGGGGATATTGTAGGCCGTGCAGATTTAATCTTCTGGCCGATAAAGGATATTTCACTGATTAACCATTAAGTTGACAGAAGTCAAAGGAGGTGACGGCAATGGCCATTCAATGGTTTCCTGGTCATATGACGAAGGCTAGGCGGCAAATCGAGGATAAGCTGAAGCTGATTGATGTTGTAATAGAATTGCTCGATTCCCGTCTGCCGCTTTCCAGCCGCAATCCGATGATTGACGATATTTTGCGGGACAAGCCAAGATTGATTATTTTGAACAAAGCGGATCTGGCAGATCCAGAAATTACACGGAAGTGGCTGGCGTACTTCAAGGCACAAGGGCATGTTGCTTATCCTGTTGATGCATCTACTGGAACAGGTGTAAAGGATATTCCAGAGCAAGTCAAGCTGCTGCTAAAAGAGAAGATTGACCGGCAGATTGCAAAAGGAATGAATCCGCGAGCGATGCGTGCATTGATCGTTGGTATTCCTAACGTCGGTAAATCAACACTCATTAACCGGATGGCTGGTAAGAGTATTGCTGCTACTGGTGACCGACCAGGGGTAACCAAGGGTCAACAGTGGATTAAGACAGGCGGCAACTTGGAGCTTCTGGATACCCCAGGTATTTTATGGCCGAGATTTGAGGACCAAGAAGTAGGTTATCGCCTAGCGGTAACAGGTGCAATAAAGGAAGAAATCCTGAATATTGAGGACATCGCCTTTTATGCAGTGAAATATTTGGTGAAGGACTACGGCTCTAGATTTCAAGAACGCTTTGGCATTGAGAAGCTTCCTGAGGATCTGGAGAATCCAGATGAGATCGTGGCTGTTATGGAAGCCGTGGGTCGTAAACGCGGTTGTCTAATCAGCGGTGGACGTGTAGATCTGGAAAAAGCTTCACGGGCCTTGTTGCATGAGCTACGGGCAGGTAAGCTTGGACGCTTTACGCTGGAAACGCCTTAAATAGTGTGAATTCTGCGTTTAATGGACTAGGTATGGAAGAGCCATCCGAAATTTCGGAGGCTCTTTTTTTATGTTTTGGGTCCTCGACAAAGTGCCTGAGTACGCCTCAAGCTAAGCCCCACTTGTTAGGGATATTTTATGGGAATGGATTAAATTGGAACGTCTATTTTAAGATGACCATGTAAGCTTTACTATGATAAGCTGACTTATATAGATCATAGAATAATTCATAATTGGCGGTGACAAATTAGTGAGTTCGTTAGATATGTTGGCCTATGAAAAAGAAGGCTGGGAACAGTCTTATCGCCGAATAGCAGGCGTAGATGAAGTAGGAAGAGGTTGCTTGTTTGGGGACGTCGTCGCAGCAGCGGTGATTTTGCCAGAGGGGCTTATTATTGATGGAGTGAATGATTCCAAAAAACTTACAGCTAAAAAGAGAGATGCTTTATACGAGATTATAATGGAGCAAGCGCTGGCCGTGGGTGTGGGGTATGTAGACTCTACTGTCATTGATGAGATTAATATTAAGCAAGCTTCACGCCTGGCCATGAAAAAGGCGGTTGAGAGTCTAGAGCACACTCCTGACTATATGCTGATCGATGCTGAAAAGGTAGACCTCCCTTTGCCACAACAGGCAATTATTAAAGGAGATGCTAATAGTCAGTCCATTGCAGCAGCTTCAATTATCGCTAAAGTGACACGAGACAGGTTGTGTGAAGGTCTGTGGGAGGAATTATACCCTGATTATGGGATTGCGATACATAAAGGTTACGCGACCAAGCTTCACCGGGAACAAATTACGGCTCTAGGTCCAACACCTATGCATCGGCGCAGTTTTATTGGGCGGATTCTCGCGGAGCAGCAAACGTTATTCTAGAAGCAATGCTTAAAAAAGTAGGATGAATACCGATATAGTAAGAAGAGAGAAAATGGAGGGAGGAGAAACGGTATGAATATCGGAACATTGATCCGTGGATTGCTTGGAGATCAAAAACCGGGTGCGGCGAAGTCTTTAGAGTTAAAAGAAGGGCAAGTTGTTCGTGGTGTTGTCCTCTCTGTATCGGATTCAGGCAAAGAAGCGGTTGTGCAAATCCAAGGTACACCTGTTCGTGCAGAATTAGAAACACCACTACTGCCTGGAGAAACCTTGAATTTACAGGTTGGATCACCCGGAGAAGGCGGATTACCCGTATTGAAGCCGGTCTCCCTCGGTGAAACGGCGTTAGTCACTCCCCAAAGCATGGGTGAGGCTTTGGAGTCGCTAGGATTAGCTGATTCCAAAGCAGGTCGAGAAATCGTACTAGCGATGCAAGCAGGAGGCGTTCCACTTACAAAAGAGACAGCGGCTTTGCTGGATGCGGTAATGAGTGCAAAACCAGCTGGTGTGCCTGCTTCAGAGTGGCTTGATGCAGCTGTCATTTCTGTAAAGCGGGGACTACCCGTTACAGCTGAGAGTGTGAAAGGATTGCAGCAGGCTGTATTTGGCCCACAGCTGCATCAGCTTTTATCAGCACTGGAAGATCAAATTACAATATGGGCAGGACAAATTGCTAATGAAGAAACAATAACCGCAGAATCTAAAGCTGGAATGGGTACAATTACTGGAAAACTCGAACCTTCGGTAACTGCAGGTGCTGGAAGTGGAAATAATATGGATGTTGTAGAGGGGGACGCTACAGAAGCTGACTCTGTACAATTAGCAGCTAAAGGAAATGGACAAGCTACAACTAAAACTGCTGAAGGCACTATCGCTAGCGGAAGTACCGCTCTTTCGGAAGGAGCAGCTGAAGGTGCTCTGAAACCGGTTGAACAAGGTGCGCCAGTCAAGGTGACTCTTAATATAGCTTCTGATAATGAAACGGGGATTGAAACTGGCAAGCCAGTTGTAGTTGATGAGACAGGTGAAGGAGCTCAGATCTCCAAGGGTGGTATTGTTACAGAGCCTATGGCAGGTAAATCAACACCTGCCATGACATCCGGCGTTCTAAATAGTGCTTTAAGCACTCAAGCTGATAGTGCGGTGAATAATCCTATCCGTTCCAGTGAAGTTGAGATTCAAGGTAATGCCTTGAATTTGAATAAGGATGG
Source organism: Paenibacillus sp. FSL R5-0475 (assembly GCF_038004585.1). NCBI lineage: Bacteria > Bacillati > Bacillota > Bacilli > Caryophanales > Paenibacillaceae > Paenibacillus > Paenibacillus sp. FSL R5-0475. The sequence goes on along the minus strand of NZ_JBBORK010000001.1, from coordinate 2,925,674 downwards.
GGCATTGGATAGTGCTATACAGGCAGATAAGAGTCGGGCTGCCTCGATGGATAAGAGTGGGGCTATGCCGGGTGGCGCGAGTGTGAGCGCCGAAGGAACTGCTGCTGGTGCGGCGCCCCACGCAGCAAGTGGTGCCGCCCTGCTTGCGAAGCTGCAGGGCGTGCTCAACGAGCTGCGCGGGAGTTTGCCGCAGCTCGCCATGCTCCCGCCTGCTGACGCGGCGGGAGCAAGCCCTGCCCCCGCCGCTGCTGCGCCGCGCGGGAGGCCCCGGCTGCGACGGCTTCGCCGGTGCAGCCGGACACCGCCCCACCCGCGGACGCGGAGTCGTGGGTGGGGCGGGTGCTGAAGCTGCTCGGTGCGGAGCACGAGCAGCAGGCGGTGCGCGGCGGCGCAGTAGCCGCCGCTGAGACGGCCCGCGCGGCGGCAGGTACGGCCGCGCTTGGCAGTGCGGGTGTCGGAGGCGAACAAGCCACCGACACCTTGAAGGGCGTGCTGCTGCAGATCATGAGCAGCAGCGAGGTGCCGCCCGCGGTAAAAGAAGCCGCGAGCGGACTAGTGCAGCAGCTGACAGGACAACAGCTGCTGCTCAATACAGATCGAACGGCTCCTTTCGCGCAAGTAACTTTGTTCTTGCCGCTGCAAGGTCCAGATGGGCAGGAGACAGCTTCCGTTCATATTCAGTCGCGTCGGGGACGCAAGGGTGAATTAGATGCTGCCAATTGCAGGCTCTGGTTTGATTTGGATATGAAGCAGCTCGGCCAGACGCTGGTTGATGTGCAGGTTGTTGATCGAATCGTTAGTCTTAAGCTGCATAATGATCATCCTTGGGTGCTTGAGCTGTTGGAACAGCGGCGTGATGACATTAAAACGGCAGTAGAATCTATTGGTTATCAGTTGTCGGGATTAAGAACTGAACCTTTACCAGAACTAAAGCTATCTACAGAACTTGCCAATCCCCATAGTAAGCTTGTTGATTATGTTCCTGATGCTTATAAAGGAGTGGATTACCGTATATGAACGAGAATGAGCCTGTACCTCCAATTTCACAAGGGCTCAAAAAAGCGGTCGCTCTCAAATATAGCCCAGGACAAAGCGAGGCACCTGTCGTTGTTGCCAAAGGACAAGGGGCGATAGCGGATCTGATTCTGCAAAAAGCTAAAGAGAGTGGGGTTGCTGTCCAAGAGGACGCAGCTCTCGTAGAAGTTCTTTCAAAGCTCGATCTAGATCAACAGATTCCATCTGAACTTTATCAGCTAGTGGCTGAAATCCTCAGCTTTGTGTATCAGAGCGACCGTTCCGCCGGTGAACGGAGACCGGAATGAAAGAGCCATACACAAGAGAACGCTACAACCGCAAACAGAAGGGAGCCGCTGCTGAAGACGGGGCTGTGCAGTACTTATCTACTTGTGGGTACAAGATCTTAGAACGAAATTGGCGTTGTCGAACCGGAGAACTTGATATTATTGCGGAGAACGAAGGCTGTATTATTATTGTTGAAGTTCGCAGTCGTAGTGGAGAGCTATATCAAGGGACTCCAGAGGAATCTGTGAATACACGAAAAATACATCAAGTGCGAAATACAGCACAGGTTTATTTGCATATGAAAGGTTATGATGATCGAAGAGTAACTTTTGACGTCATTAGCATTTTACTGAATGAAGATTTAAGCATTGCTTCTTTGGGGCATATACGTGAGGCTTTTTAAGCTGCACCCCATATTCTCACGCCATTCATTATGGGCACTAGCATTCTTATGAAAAAAGTCTTTACATAGCCTCCGCACAGTGGGTCATTTCTCAAAAGAAATGGGTAAACATTAGAGTAACTTTTTAATGTCATCATGAGGAGGGCTGTTTAAGTGAAGAATAAACCTTTTGAAATGCAGGTTAGTTTTGCTTGCCAATATTGCCAGCAGAAGATTGAAGTGAAATTTACCGCAGAGCCAGTATCCGTTGTCTGTTGTGCAAATTGCAATAAGAACTTCACGGTTATGCGGCCCACTATAGCTGAGGAAATATTAATCGATTGGAAAAATGAGGCGCTATTTCAAAAAATCCGTGCTGATAAATCACAAAACAGCAATAGCAGTCTCTTAGCGCTTGTTATAAAAGTCATAGAGCTTCTTACATGGCGTGATAAAGGAAATGGACAGGTGGAAGCGATTAAAGAGATGCGTGGCTGGCTCATTGAGAATGAAGAGACTCCCCCTCTAGCTGAACTGATCCAGAGCGATAATAAAAAACGACCACATAAGCGGCGTGACTGGAGATAATCATACAAACTATGATCAAAAAAGAAAGAAGGGTGAACATGGCTAACGTTTTTTTTACATCCGACCATCATTTTGGACATAAGTTGATTATTGATTTTGAATCCAGACCCTTTATAGATGTGGGGCAAATGAATGAAGCCATGATTGAAAGTTGGAATTCGGTCGTAAATCCGGATGATAAAGTGTTTCATTTGGGAGACTTTTCGTTTCTTAATAAGGAAGCGACACATGCTATTGTGGAGAGGTTACATGGCTATAAGATTCTAATTCTCGGCAATCATGATCGGGGACGGGGTCGGGATTGGTGGCTTGAAGCAGGCTTTGACGAGGTTAGTGAATATCCGCTCATTTATAAGGATTTCTTTTTTCTCTCTCATGAGCCTATGTATATGAATAAACATATGCCTTACGTAAATGTGCATGGTCATATTCACGGCCAAAAATATGAAGGGAACAATTATTTTAACATTTGTGTAGAGCATTGGAACTATAAACCGTTGACTTTTGAACAGATTAGGGACTCTGTCATAGTTAGTGAAGAAGGTTAATGTGGGTCTATGGAATTATTTATGCGTATTTATGCAATTTGATGTTTATTAATAATTCTTGATTACGCAAAGATTCCCTATATATAATGAGATATAATAGCAAATTTATTACCGGAAAATAAGGAAGCACCTTTTTTCTTGAAGATGTGACACCCAAACAGGGGTGTATTTCAGGAGATGAGGTGTTTTTATGTATGGAAAAATGCATAGTGCATGTCTGTATGGAATTGAAGGGGTAATGATAGGTGTAGAAATTGATCTTGCGAATGGATTGCCACAGACGAATATCATTGGTCTGCCTGATTCTGCGATTCGTGAGGCAGTAGAACGAGTAAGAGCCGCTATTAAGAACTGTGGTTATCGTTATCCCCAGCAGCGCATTACGATAAATCTAGCACCAGCCGACTTACGAAAAGAAGGCTCTGCCTTTGACCTTGCGATTGCTCTGGGGATACTGATAACTAGTGGTCAACTGATAATGCCCTCAGCCAATGAGGTGCTTTTTATTGGAGAGCTTGCGCTTGATGGTAGTCTGCGTCCAGTATCAGGTGTTCTACCAATGGTGGAAGCAGCGCGCAAAAATGGATTTAAGGCTGTACTGCTTCCTGAAGGGAATGCTGCTGAGGCAGCTTTGATCAGTGGTATAAATATATACGCAATCGACCATTTATGCACATTACCGAACCCGGAAGAATCACCGTCCAATTCAGCAAAAGGTGAAGACGCACTGAACCAAAGGAATGGGGGAGTTTCCGAAGATATGCCTTCTTTATCATCTCTTCCTTTTCCTGTAACTGTGACCAAGGGGATAGATGCTAATGACCGACCTCCGGTTCTAGTCTTATCTTTGGAACATCTTAAATATACCCCAGTTTACCGTACTTCTGACGACTCCTCATATGGAATGAACGAGATGATGGATGATTACAGTGATGTGCTAGGGCAACAACATGTAAAAAGAGCCCTAACCATTGCGGCAGCGGGCATGCATAATATACTACTCATCGGTCCACCTGGTACAGGGAAGACAATGCTGATTAAACGCCTTCCAAGCATCCTTCCGAAATTGTCTGAGAGTGAGGCACTAGAGGTAACCAAAATTTTTAGCGCAGCAGGAACTTTAAAAGATGCCCACAACGGCTTACTGCGTAGTCGTCCTTTTCGCTCTCCGCATCATACCATATCGGCCGCAGGCCTTATTGGGGGTGGAGGCATTCCAAAGCCGGGAGAAGTTAGTCTTGCGCATCGAGGGATTCTTTTTTTAGATGAGTTGCCCGAATTCTCTCGGAATGTACTTGAAGTGTTACGCCAGCCGCTCGAAGACGGGGTTGTTACCATAAGTCGTGCTCGAGCTTCTTTTACCTATCCTGCAAAATTCATGCTGGCCGCATCGATGAATCCCTGTAGCTGCGGTTATTTTGGGAGTAATCTTTCTCAACAACATTGTACATGCAGCCCCGCTAGGATTGCTCAATATCGCGCAAAGATATCAGGACCCTTATTGGATCGTATTGATTTACAGGTGGATGTTCCTCGCCCGAAGGAATGGGATCGTCAAGGGCATGTTCTATCTTCGGCTGAGATGTATGCAGAGGTGATGGCGGCACAGACGATACAAGCTAAACGGTTTAAGCGTTTGCCTATTTCTTGGAATAGTGAACTTTCCGGCGCTTCCCTTCGGAGATATGCAAGTCTTAGTCGTGAAGGTGCCCAATTGCTGTATGACATTCTGGAAAATTTAGGTTTGAGCATGCGAGCGCATGATCGAATTATTAAGCTATCCCGTACAATAGCTGATCTGGAAGGCGCACCGGATATTACTTCCGCGCATCTTGCGGAGGCTGTGCAATACCGTAATTTAGACCGGCAGGCGATGACAGAAGAATAAGCTAAATAGAGCAGCGATTCCCGTTATTGGCGAATTGCTGCTCTATTTTTGGGTTATTAGTTTCACTCCGCAAAATTGTTAACGTCTCTGGAACCTTATGGACCCGAAAGACATGATATGGCCATTTTTAGCTTTTGGAGCGTGTTTTCGGACTTCAGAGACACTAATTGAATTTAAAATCATCTGTGTCCGTTAGGGCTTCGTTTGAGAAAATATTTCTCTGTATTTACTTACAGTACATTCAATTCTACAGCGATATTGCCGCGGGTTGCACGGGAGTATGGACAAGCGCCATGAGCAGCCTCTACTAAAGAGGTTGCGGTTTCTCTGTCAACGCCTTTAACTAGCACATCAAGTTTAACCGCTATGCCAAAACCTCCATCTTCAACTTTACCAAAGCTGACTGTAGCCGTTACTTCGCTACCTTCAATTTTCACTTTTCCGAGTCGGGCAACCATGTTCAGTGCACTATCGAAACAAGCGGAATAACCAGCTGCAAATAATTGCTCAGGATTTGTACCTTCGCCACCGGCACCTCCCATTTCGCGTGGTGTGCTGATTGTAAGATTGAGCTTAGGGCTTTCTGATTCGATAAAACCGTTTCTTCCTCCTACGGCTTTAACAGTGGTTTCATACATTTTTTGCTGGATCGTCATCATTGTGTATCTCTCCAATTCCTAATTAGTTTGTGTACAATCTAATTTATCACAATTAACTATAATGTCAAATTATTTTTTCCTATTAACATGATGTTATGAATGAATTATGATAAAATGAGGGTATAAGGCAGGTGATTAAGATATGAAAATGAATGAAGAAGATATGCAAAAGATGACGACTACACCTGAGCTGCTGATTGATAATCAACTCTGTTTTACGATTTATGCTTGCTCTCGTGAGATCACAAAGCTGTATCAACCTTATTTGGATAAGATCGGTTTAACATACTCGCAATATCTGGTAATGCTTGTGTTATGGGAACGGCAGCAATGTACGGTTAAAGAAATTGGTGAGGCGCTATTTTTGGATTCGGGTACGCTGACACCTCTATTAAAACGCCTACAAGCTGCAGGGTTGATCGTGCGTGAACGTTCGACACAAGATGAGCGAAAAGTTCTGATTTCACTAACGGAACAGGGCTGGGCACTTCAAAGCAACGCAGCTTGTATTCCCGGGAAAATGATGGAAGAAACGACTATGTCCGGCGATGAGACTGTAGAGCTGCTCGAGCAGTTCAAAAGCTTGTTAAATCGTGTTCATGAGGCGAACACTCAAGATAGTAAAAAGTAAGTATAATCAGGAGTCTGTGCGATCGTTCGCATTCCGGCATGAAATCAAGCGAAAAAATGTGTACAAATCATGAATATATTTAAGGAAAGCGTTTTAAAAACATGTTACACTATTCTGGGTTCCTTTATATGGCATATAGGTAAGTATAAGTTTAGTCTTATAGATTTACTCAATGTCTCTCACAGAAATAAGGCCATTCTTTTACGAGTGGTAGAGCAGTTTCTGTTGGTTCCGGAATAGTGCTGCATGTTTAGCATCAGCCTATCCCTAACCCCGCGGCAATCAAAACGGAAGGCGAGATGACAACAGGCTGCCTGTTAAGTCACCACGCTACTTTAGGAGGCTACCGCTATGAATATCCACGAGTATCAGGGAAAAGAAGTGCTTAAGAAGTACGGTGTGGCCGTACCGAATGGAAAAGTAGCTTATACAGTGGAGGAAGCGGTAGAAGCCGCAGAGTCACTGAGTACACCGGTTGTTGTAGTTAAAGCTCAGATTCATGCAGGTGGACGAGGTAAAGCTGGAGGTGTAAAGGTTGCTAAGAATATCGATGAAGTGCGTACTTACGCAACCGAAATTCTCGGTAAGACTTTAGTTACTCACCAGACTGGTCCGGAGGGTAAGGTAGTAAAACGGCTGCTCATTGAAGAGGGCTGTCAAATTGTTAAAGAGTATTACATCGGTATCGTTGTTGATAGAGGAACTGGCCGAGTGGTTATGATGGCATCTGAAGAAGGTGGCACAGAGATTGAAGAGGTTGCAGCTACACATCCGGAGAAGATTTTCAAAGAAATCATTGATCCGGCAGTAGGTTTGCAGACTTTCCAAGCTCGTAAATTAGCTTACAGCATCTCTATTCCTAATGAACTGGTAGGCAAGACTGTTAAATTCATGCAAGCGCTATATCTAGCTTTTGTGGATAAAGATTGCTCTATTGCCGAAATTAACCCATTGGTAGTTACTGCGGATGGGAATGTGATGGCTCTAGATGCTAAATTGAATTTTGACCCCAATGCCTTGTTCCGCCACAATGATATTCAAGAGCTTCGGGATCTAGATGAAGAAGATTTGAAAGAAATCGAAGCCTCTAAGTATGACCTGAGCTATATTGCACTTGATGGCAATATTGGTTGTATGGTGAACGGTGCAGGCCTAGCGATGGCAACAATGGATATAATTAAATATTACGGAGGCGAACCCGCCAACTTCCTTGATGTAGGGGGCGGTGCAACTACCGAGAAAGTTACAGAAGCCTTTAAAATCATTCTATCGGATGAAAAGGTAAATGGAATTTTCGTTAATATTTTCGGCGGTATTATGCGCTGTGACGTTATTGCTAACGGTGTTGTGGAAGCGGCAAGTCAATTGGGATTGACTAAACCGCTTGTTGTTCGTCTTGAAGGAACAAATGTTGGATTGGGTAAGCAAATCTTGGCAGGATCGGGACTTAACATTGTAGCTGCTGATTCTATGGCGGACGGTGCCCGTAAGATTGTATCTCTTGTGCAATAATGGCTCGGAAGTTGAAGCCAGTTATCGTATTTGACAATATAAGTAGGGATGTGACTTAAGGCATGAGCATTCTTGTAGATAAAAATACGAAAGTTATCACGCAAGGTATTACGGGAGCAACGGGCTTGTTCCATACTAAGGGTGCGCTTGATTATGGAACTCAGATGGTTGGAGGGGTAACGCCGGGTAAAGGTGGAACGACAGTTAATATCACCCTTGAAAATGGCAGTGAAGTTAGTCTTCCGGTATTTGATACAGTCGCAGCTGCTAAGGCAGCTACTGGTGCAACTGCTAGTGTGATTTATGTACCGCCAGCATTCGCAGCAGACTCCATCATGGAGGCTGTAGATGCAGAGCTGGATTTGGTTATCTGTATTACCGAAGGTATTCCAGTGCTTGATATGGTAAAAGTCTCACGTTATATGGAAGGTCGTTCTACAGTGTTGATCGGTCCAAACTGTCCGGGTGTTATCACTCCTGGAGAGTGTAAGATTGGAATCATGCCTGGCTATATTCATATGCCTGGTTATGTAGGAGTGGTCTCGCGTAGCGGAACGCTAACCTATGAGGCGGTTCATCAGCTGACCACGCGTGGAATTGGGCAATCTTCGGCTGTAGGTATTGGCGGAGACCCGGTTAAAGGCTCTGAGTTTATTGATATTTTGAAGCTGTTTAATGAAGATCCGGGTACGAAGGCAGTTATTATGATCGGAGAGATCGGTGGAACTGCAGAGGAAGAAGCAGCAGAGTGGATTCGTGAACACATGACCAAGCCAGTTGTAGGCTTCATTGGAGGAGCAACTGCACCTCCAGGCAAGCGTATGGGGCATGCTGGTGCTATCATTTCTGGAGGGAAAGGTACAGCAAGCGAAAAAATTGCCATACTGGAAGCTTGCGGAATCAAGGTAGCCCCTACACCTGCTGAAATGGGTTCAACACTCGTAAGTGTGCTTGAAGAGCGCGGTATTCTCAATGCTTTTACATCGCACTAATTAGTGTAGTTAAGACAGAGAAATCACTCCACGTAGTGAGGTTATTTCGTGTATAATTAATTAAAGAGGTAAGCAACCTTTTGTTCCTATTTAGGGATGAAAGGTTGCTTTTTTTATTTTAAATAGAAATTTATTGAATTTAAAGAAATACTTGCGTTTTCATGATGTGTAACACAAAATAGGGAAGGCTAGGCCTTCCATGTTAAGGGGCGAAAAATGATATGGAAGAACGGGAACTACTATTCGGCTTTAATGAAGTGGAAGGCATTGGCTGGAAAACTATCGACAAAATTCGCAGAGCTGGGCTTTTGTCAGAAAAAGCATTTTCTTGTAGCTCAGAAGACTGGGAAAAGGTTGGATTGAGCGAGAAAGTGTCGATTCAACTTGCTTCAATATATACGTTGGAGTGGATAGCAAACCGCCGCTTACTAATGGAAGAAAGTGCTGTGAACATGGTTACGATTTTTGATGCAGACTATCCCCATTTATTGAAGGAGACGGCTCAGCCACCATGGATTCTTTATTATCGTGGGCGTTTGGATCTGTTATCGACACCTAGTGTAGCGATGGTCGGTACTCGTGTGCCAACAGCTTATGGACGAAAGGTAGGGGAGATTCTCACAAAAGAGCTTAGTGAAGCAGGTCTAACAGTGGTTAGCGGATTAGCTAGGGGGATTGATAGCGTCTGTCATGAAGCTGCGCTAAGAAGCGGTGGAGGCACAATAGCGGTAGTGGCTACAGGACTTGATCGGGTCTACCCGCCTGAGAATAAGGAGCTTGAACGATTGATTTCCCGTGATGGGTTAGTGCTAACAGAGTATCCTCTTGGAACCAAAAGTCATCCTGGGTTATTTCCGCAGCGCAATCGAATTATTGCAGGCCTCACATACGGGACAGTGGTCGTAGAGGCGGATAGTAGAAGTGGATCACTCATTACTGCAGATGCTGCCTTGGAGGCAGGACGGGATGTTTTTGCTGTCCCTGGACCTATTACATCTCCAAAAAGTAGAGGTGCTCTTGATCTGATTAAACAGGGGGCAAAGCTGGTAACCGGTGCACTAGATATTTTAGAAGAATACACTTCTTTTCTCCCGACAAACCTCTCAAAAACGGGTGAAAGCGGTCCCTCTAAACAGGTGGCTGACGATTTGTTAATTGAAAAGAAATTGACAAATGAGGAGTTACACCTATACCATATACTGCATCAAGGCCCCTTTATTTTGGACGATCTGCTTGTGAGGACAGGATGGGATTTTGGACATTTGCATTCAGTTCTGTTATCTTTAATCATAAAAAAAGCGGTAGCACAATTACCAGGAGCTATTTATAAGGTAATTTAATATAGAGGTACGAGTGTTAACGAGGAGGAAGAGTCTATGGCAGATGCATTGGTTATTGTCGAATCGCCCGCGAAAGCGAAGACAATTGGCAAATATCTAGGTAGTAAGTATATTGTAAAGGCATCTATGGGACACATCAGAGATCTACCGAAGAGTCAAATTGGTGTTGAGGTCGAGAATGATTTCAATCCCAAATATATTACGATTCGTGGTAAAGGTTCTATATTGAAGGAATTGAAAGACGCTAGTAAAAAAGTGAAAAAAGTCTATCTCGCAGCTGACCCCGATCGCGAAGGAGAAGCAATTGCTTGGCACTTGGCACATGCCCTGGATTTAGATAATACACAGGAATGCCGAGTTGTATTTAATGAGATCACTAAACAAGCGGTGAAGGATGCTTTTAAGACGCCACGCAAGATTAACATGGATCTTGTGAATGCACAGCAGGCAAGACGTATACTGGATCGGCTAGTAGGTTACAAGATTAGCCCTCTATTATGGAAGAAAGTCAAAAAAGGGTTATCTGCTGGACGTGTTCAATCTGTAGCTGTAAAGATCATAATGGATCGTGAGAATGAAATCTCCGCTTTTGTACCTACTGAATATTGGAGTATTACAGCTAAACTTGGGATTCGAGATTCTGTCTTTGAAGCTAAGTTTCATAAGCTGAATGGTGTGAAGAAGGAACTTAATCAGGAAAGCGATGTTCAAGAGGTCCTTGAGGCAATCAAGAACGCAGCTTTTAAGGTAAGTAATGTGAAGGAGAAGGAAAGACAACGGCATCCTTCGGCTCCTTTTACAACAAGTTCCCTTCAACAGGAAGCAGCTCGTAAGCTTGGATTCCGTGCAGCTAAGACAATGTCTGTTGCCCAGCAATTATACGAAGGTGTGGAACTAGGCAAAGAGGGAACCGTAGGTTTGATCACCTATATGCGTACGGACTCGACACGATTATCTGTCACTGCACAGGATGAAGCTAAAGAGCTGATTACTGCTAAGTATGGTGAAAAGTTCTTACCTGATGCCCCTCGCCAGTATTCAAAGAAAGCGGCTGGAGCGCAAGAAGCGCATGAAGCGATCCGACCAACTTCAGCACTTCGTGAACCGGAAATGGTCAAAGAGTTCTTAAGCCGGGATCAATTCCGTCTTTACAAACTGGTGTGGGAGCGGTTCGTATCCAGTCAAATGGCGTCGGCTCTTCTTGATACACTCTCGGTTGATATAGAAGCAGGTACAGCCACATTCAGAGCGGTGGGTTCGAAGGTTTCATTCCCAGGGTTCATGAAGGTTTACGTGGAAGGTAACGATGATGGAACTACAGATGAAGATAAGTATTTACCGCCTCTTGAAGCGGGAGATGCTTTAAATAAGCAAGAGATCGAGCCGAAGCAGCATTTTACACAGCCACCACCGCGATATACAGAAGCAAGGCTTGTAAAGACACTTGAGGAATTAGGGATAGGACGCCCAAGTACGTATGCACCAACGCTTGAAACGATTCAGAAACGTGGTTATGTAGCGATTGAAGAGAAGAAATTTATGCCTACAGAGCTTGGAGAACTTGTCATCGAGCAGATGGAACAATTTTTCCCGGAAATATTGAACGTAGAGTTTACGGCTAATATGGAAGGCGATCTTGACCATGTGGAAGAAGGCTCAGAAGATTGGGTGAAGGTTCTTGCTGAATTTTACGAGTCTTTCGAGAAACGCTTAGTGTTTGCCGAAGAAGAAATGAAAGAAATCGAGATTGAAGATGAAGTCTCTGATGAGATCTGCGAGAAATGTGGTAAACCACTTGTATATAAATTAGGACGCTTTGGGAAGTTCCTAGCATGTTCTGGCTTTCCAGATTGCCGAAATACGAAGCCGATTATCAAAGATATTGGTGTAACTTGCCCTAAATGTAATGAAGGAAAAGTTGTAGAGCGTCGAAGCAAAAAAGGGCGTGTCTTTTATGGCTGCGATCAATATCCAGGGTGTGATTTCGTCTCTTGGGATAGACCATCCACTAAACCATGTCCATCTTGCGGGGCTTGGATGATTGAGAAACGCAATAAGCAAGGCACCAAACTGCAATGTACGTCTTGTGACCATACAGAGGCAGTTTTAGACAACGAAGAAGAGTTAGCAGAATAATAGTCTCTACAGGAGGAAATAAGACAGTGACAGATACAGCAAAGGTAACAGTAATTGGAGCAGGTCTCGCAGGAAGTGAAGCAGCCTGGCAAATAGCCTCTCAAGGCGTACCGGTAAGATTGTATGAAATGAGACCAGTGGTGAAGACGCCAGCACACCACACCAATCAATTCGCAGAACTAGTATGCAGCAACTCCTTGCGTGCAAATGGTTTAGGCAATGCGGTGGGTGTATTAAAGGAAGAAATGCGACGTTTAAACTCTCTTGTATTAGGTGCGGCTGATCGCCACGCTGTACCTGCTGGCGGTGCACTTGCCGTGGATCGGGATGGTTTCTCGGGAGAAATTACGAGTACATTGCATAATCATCCGCTTGTGGAAGTCATAAATGAAGAACTTACGCATATACCGGAGGAAGGGATTGTTGTTATTGCAACGGGTCCACTAACTTCCCCTGCATTATCTGCTGAAATTAAGGGTCTATTAGGTGAAGAGTATTTCTATTTTTATGATGCTGCAGCACCGATTGTTGAGAAGGACAGTATTGATATGAATAAAGTGTATCTGGCTTCCCGTTATGACAAAGGGGAAGCAGCATATTTGAACTGTCCTATGACTGAAGAGGAGTTTGACGTGTTTTATGACGCGTTGATTTCTGCAGAGACGGCGGCACTCAAGGATTTTGAGAAAGAGATATACTTTGAGGGCTGTATGCCTATCGAAATCATGATGAAGCGCGGTAAGCAAACTGCATTGTTTGGTCCGATGAAGCCTGTTGGGCTTATCAATCCGCACACAGGTAAGCTACCTTACGCGGTAGTGCAGCTTCGTCAGGATAACGCTGCTGGAACGCTTTACAATCTGGTGGGCTTTCAAACGCACTTGAAATGGGGCGAACAGAAGCGGGTATTCTCGCTGATTCCAGGTCTTGAGAACGCTGAATACGTTCGGTATGGGGTAATGCACAGAAATACCTTTATTAATTCTCCTAAACTCTTGCATCCTACTTATCAAATGAAGGGTAAAGAAAGGCTGTACTTTGCTGGACAGATGACTGGCGTGGAAGGTTATGTGGAATCAGCAGCTTCAGGTCTGATTGCCGGCATTAACGCTGCTAGAGCCGCACTTGGTCAAGAAGGACTGATCTTCCCACAAGACACGGTGCTTGGTAGTATGCCTGCTTATATCACTTCCGCTGATCCGGAGCATTTTCAGCCTATGAATGCCAATTTTGGTCTTCTGCCGAAGGTGGAGAAGAAAATCCGTAATAAGAAAGAAAAGAATGAGATTTTAGCGCATCGTGCACTAGACAGTCTTGCCGAGTACGCCAATCGTACGGGCCTTGCTTATAAAGAGCCGGAGGCTATCGATAACCAAGAATAAGCGCCTTGGGCGTCCTTATAAGGATGATAAGCGTTAGCGTTTAAGTGAGAAATATAAGGATAATGTATAACGTGAAACGTATACTTCTTATTTTTGAACAAAGCCCATCTTAAGGAGGTAACTACAATCATGGTACCCAGCTTTCATGCGACTACAATTTGTGCTGTAAGACATAACGGACAGGCAGCTATAGCAGGTGATGGTCAGGTTACATTCGGAGAGAGTGTAATTATGAAGACGACGGCCAGAAAAGTTCGTCGCTTATACAGAGGACAAGTAATAGCAGGGTTTGCAGGATCTGTGGCCGATGCTATCACTTTGTTCGAAAAATTCGAAGGCAAGTTGGAGGAGCATCATGGAAACCTGCAACGGGCAGCCGTAGAATTGGCGAAAGACTGGCGTCAAGATCGTATTCTTCGAAAACTTGAGGCATTGATGATTGTTATGGACAAGGAAGGAATGCTCTTGATCTCCGGAAATGGTGAAATTATCGAGCCAGATGATGATGTGCTCGCTATTGGTTCCGGTGGTAACTTTGCACTTGCTTCCGGTCGCGCGCTCAAACGTCATGCTCCAAATCTTGCTGCTGCGGATATCGCTCGTGAAGCTCTTCAGATTGCATCAGAAATATGTGTGTATACTAACTCCAATATTATTGTTGAGCAATTATAGGCTCAGTGCCATAGAGACAAGGAGGAATTCACGATGGTGAATCAATCGCTAACACCCCGTCAAATCGTAGCTGAATTGGATAAATATATTGTAGGTCAGAAACAAGCTAAGAAATCGGTAGCTGTTGCCCTTCGTAATCGTTATCGGCGCAGTCTGCTGGCTGAGGAACTGCGTGATGAAGTTGTTCCTAAGAACATCTTGATGATCGGACCTACTGGTGTAGGGAAAACTGAGATTGCTCGGCGTCTAGCTAAGCTCGTTAATGCTCCGTTCATCAAAGTGGAGGCAACCAAATTCACTGAGGTGGGTTATGTAGGGCGAGATGTGGAGTCTATGGTGCGTGATTTAGTTGAGACCTCTATTCGTATGGTGAAGCTAGAGCGTACGGAAAAAGTGAAAGACCGTGCAGAAGAACTGGCTAATGAGCGGATTGTCTCTATATTAGTGCCTTCGTCTTCAAAAAATAAATCTCAGAAGAATCCTTTTGAGATGATTTTTGGCGGGAACTCTTCACAAGAGGATTCTAAAGAAGATTCCGAACCAGATGGAAGCTTAAGCGAACGCCGTCGCGGGGTTAGATTTAAGCTGCTTGCTGGTCAATTGGAAGAAGATATCATTGAAATAGATGTTGAGGATACAGCGCCATCTATGCTGGATATGTTTGCAGGGCAAGGGAACGACCAGATGGGGATGAATATGCAAGAAATGTTTGGTAGCTTGCTTCCGAAGCGGACGAAGAAGCGCAAGCTTCCTATCCGTGAGGCTCGTAAAGTGCTAATTCAAGATGAAGCAACCAAACTGATTGATATGGATGATGTCATTCAGGAATCTGTGACACGCGCTGAACAATCGGGTATTATTTTTATCGATGAGATTGATAAGGTTGCAAGTCAAGGAAAGGGTTCGGGCCCTGATGTATCACGTGAAGGTGTGCAAAGAGATATCCTTCCAATTGTAGAGGGTTCTACAATCATGACAAAATACGGTCCTGTGAAGACGGACTACGTGCTCTTCATGGCTGCCGGGGCTTTTCATGTTGCTAAACCTTCTGATCTGATTCCAGAGCTTCAGGGGCGTTTTCCGATTCGCGTAGAACTAAGCAGTCTGACACTGGAGGATTTTGTTTCCATCTTAACAGAGCCAGAGAACGCTTTGACGAAACAATATGTTAATTTGTTAAAAACCGAGGACATTGAAGTGGAGTTCCAGAAAGATGCTATTTATGAAATTGCCAAAATAGCTGCTTCAGTGAATCAAAATATGGAGAACATAGGTGCTCGACGTCTTCATACGATTTTGGAGAAGTTATTGGAGGATCTTTCTTTTGAAGCACCTGAGCTGACGCTGGACACTATGGTTATTACACCAGAGTATGTGCGTGAGAAATTGGCAAGTATTGCGCAGGATCGTGATCTAAGTCAGTATATTCTTTAATGCGACAAATTCTTATTCTTTTGGATTTGGGCATATTGAATTAGAAAATTACAATTTAGTGTCATTAATAGGTAAAAAAATGTAAAAAGATGCAATTAAAAAGATAATTTTGAGTTAAAAAAGGAATAAAATAGCAATAAAGTGCTAAAAGCCCTGTCTTTTCTAAAAAGATAGGGCTTATTTCTTATTGTAATAATATACAAATTAAATGAAAATCAATGTATGTGAAAATACTAATTAGTTATACTTTGCGACAAGGTTCGACGTAGAAACTGATAAATAGAGGACTTTTATACTTTATTTGTCGAAATCAAGCAGGTTTTTTAAGGAAAGTTGTGGAATTCATTTCATTATGATAGCTTTGAAAGGAGGAATTATCTTGGGATTGCTGAATAGTGTCAGTTTTCAACGATTGCAGGGAGGCATTGATGCTGCCTACAAACGACAAAATGTTCTAGCGAATAATGTGGCTAACGAAGATACGCCAAATTTCAAACGTTCTGATGTTTCATTCGAAAGTTTCCTTCAGCAACAAGAAAGTGGAATTAAACCTACACTTAACGCGAAGGTAACGGACTCCCGACATTTTCAATTTGGTAGTAATAGAATTGTACCAGCAGCTGTCGTTAGTACGGATGAAACTACCTCGATGAATAATAACGACAACAATGTGGATGTAGAACGAGAAATGGCGTTAAGTGCTGAGAACCAACTCAGGTATAGTTCTTATGTCGAGCAGATCAACAGTCAAATTTCGATGATGCGAGCTGTAATTCAAGGAGGATAAGATTGCATGAACTTTGGGAGTAGTTTTGGGATAAGTGCATCAGCATTAACAGCTCAACGATTGCGGATGGACGTGATTTCCTCCAACGTGGCCAATGCGGAAACTACAAGAGCATCGGTCGTTGATGGCAAAGCCGTTCCTTACCGTCGAAAACTTGTTGTTATGGAAGCTACCGAAAGCAATAAGTTCTCGAATATACTAAATTCGAAATTGAACGGTAGTAGTAGTGAAGGTGTAAAGGTGCAGTCCATTATAGAAGATACTTCACCGTTAAAGCCAGTTTACAACCCAAGCCATCCTGATGCGGATGCCGAAGGTTATGTCTATATGCCAAACGTAGATATTACTAAAGAAATGGTAGATATGTTATCTGCATCACGTTCTTATGAAGCCAATGTCACGATGCTGAATGCATCTAAAGCTATGGTAAGTAAAGCACTCGAAATTGGGCGCTAAACGTAAATAACACAAGAAACGCTTCCAAAGTGAGTTTTGTACGAAGTGAATCTAGGAAGCATATGCTTACAAAACTTTTAGGAGGGAAACAGTTGATACAGAATATCACTAATGGGGTTCAAGCTGTACAGCAGCTTGCCATGAAACCAACATCTACCGAAGTTTCATCCACTCCTGCTAATGCCATGGAGAGCTTTGGTTCTTATCTTGAGAATGCACTCACTAAAGTAGCAGATCAGGAACAACAAGCAAAGGATATGAGTAATAAATTTGTATTGGGAGAAGTGAACATAGACGAGGTGATGATTTCTTCCCAACAGGCTTTACTGAGTTTGCAGTTGACTACACAAGTCCGGAACAAAGTGATAGAAGCCTATCAAGAAATTATGAGAACTCAAATTTAATTAATTCCTAGCTTAGTTCCGGATGGGGTGACACTGTGAATGAAAGATTTGCCCAATATCGGGAGAAGGTGACCCTGTATTGGAACAGATTTAGTGGTAAACAGAAGATTTTATTCTTTTCTACATTGTTTATCATTCTAATAATAATCGTAGTATTAACCATGCAGCTTTCAAAGACAGAATATGAAGTAGCGTTTCAAGATTTGGACAGCACAGATTCAGCTGGAGTAATGAACTACTTGGATACAGCAGGTGTTTCATACCGATTAAGCCAAGATGGAAAAAGCATCTCCGTGCCAAGCACAGAAGCGGCTCGAATAAAGGTGGATATCGGTTCTCAGGGGATTGTTCAGGGGGGCTCTATCGGTTATAAGGTCTTTAATGAAAATTCGTCAATGATAGGGACGACAGATAGTGAGTTTAATGTGAAGTATAATAATGCATTAAACGGTGAAGTAGAACAGTTAATGAGACGTATGCAAGGAATTAAGGATGCTAAAGTGCTGATTAATCTGCCTAAAGAAACAGTTTTTGCTTCCCAGGCTGACCAAGAGCAAGCATCTGCATCCGTTGTGCTTTCATTTAATCCGGGATTCAGACCCACTCAAGATAATATTGATGGGTACTTTAACCTTGTAAAGACGGCTGTTCCAAATCTACCAATCGATAACATTACGATTGCTAATAATGAAGTCGAGTTAATGCCTACGGCCAAAGGTGGACAAGCTGGAGTTTCCAGCCAAGTCGAAGAGAACTTCGCTCTTCAGAAGAAATTCGAAGAAGAAGTAAAGAAAGATGTGAAACAATTCCTTAGCACTCTTACGGGTCCAGATAAAGTTGATGTTCTTGTATTTTCGAAGCTGAACTTTGACAAGGAAAACCGGAAGGAGAATCTCGTAACCCCTGTGGATACAGAGAACATGAAGGGGATTGAGATCAGTTCACAAATCATTAGTAATTCGTATTCGGGTCAAGGAAATACAACTGGTGGAGTGGCAGGCACTGGTTCACAAGATGTAGCGGGCTATCCTTCACAAGCCGGTACGGATACTTCTACTTCGGAAGAATCTTCTGAAACGAGGAACTATGAAGTAAACCGAATTACAAAGGATGTTATCGCAAGTCCCTTTACTGTTAAAGATTTAACCATAAATGTTGCAGTTGAACCACCTACAGGACAAAATACTTTGGACGCTGCTACATCAGCAGCAATTCAAAACATTTTGGTAAATATTGTTCGTGCTTCGCTCGCAGATTCAGGTACTACATATACAGACGCTGATTTAACCAAAAAGGTTTCGGTGTATTCTCAACAATTTGGCGGAACCGCTGCTAATACAACACCAGGTGGTCTTGCCACATGGATGTTATGGGCTATCGGAGCAGCTGCATTGCTGGTTGGAGCAGGTGGAGGATATCTAATCTATCGGAGTCGTAAGAAGACTGTGGAAGAGGAAGATGAAGACATTCCATTGCAGGTTCCTACCGAATTTCCATCTATTAATTTGGAAAGTGTGACGAATGACAGTCAAGTTCGTAAGCAATTGGAAAGTTTGGCTAAGAAAAAGCCAGACGAATTCGTAAATCTGCTGCGTACATGGCTTGCAGACGAACAGAGGTGAACTAATGGCAAAGGCTAGTCAGCAGGGGCTTAGTGGCCGTCAAAAGGCCGCGATCCTGCTTATCACACTAGGGCCCGAGGTATCGGCGCAAATATTCAAACATTTAAGAGACGAGGAGATTGAACAATTAACTCTTGAAATTGCCAATGTCCGTAAAGTGGACAGCAGTGAAAAAGAGTCGATCATGTCTGAGTTCCATCAGATATGCCTCGCCCAGGAATATATATCACAAGGCGGTATTAACTACGCCAAAGAGATTCTGGAGAAAGCACTTGGTTCCGCAAAAGCAATGGAGGTCATTAACCGTCTGACTGCGACTTTGCAGGTAAGACCTTTCGATTTTGCACGCAAGGCTGATCCAAACCAGATTTTGAACTTTATTCAGAATGAGAATGTCCAGACTATCGCACTTGTATTGTCTTATCTGCAATTCGAACAAGCCGCAGCTATTCTCTCCTCATTACCTCAAGAGAAGCAGGCGGAGGTGGCTAGAAGAATTGCTGTAATGGACAGCACCTCTCCGGAGGTCATTACACAAATTGAACGAGTGCTAGAGCAGAAGCTTTCTGCTACAGTAACTCAGGATTATACAAATGCTGGCGGTATCGAATCAATCGTACAGATCTTGAATGGTGTTGACCGTGGGACAGAGCGCACAATTCTGGATTCTCTCGAAATTCAAGATCCAGAGCTCGCCGAGGAAATCAAGAAGCGGATGTTCGTATTCGAGGATATTGTCAATGTGGATAACCGTTCGATTCAGCGTATTATTCGTGATATTGATAATGCGGACCTGCAGCTTGCCCTTAAGGTTGCAAGCGAAGAAGTACGAGATGTTATTTTCCGGAATATGTCCAAACGTATGGCAGAGACATTCCGAGAAGAAATGGAGTACATGGGTCCTGTGCGGTTGCGTGATGTAGAAGAAGCGCAAACGCGCATTGTAGGTACGATCCGCAGACTCGAAGAGTCTGGAGAAATTATCATCGCTCGTGGCGGAGGAGATGACATCATTGTCTAAGCTGATTAAGCATTCTCAGTATGTTCCAGTTGATGTACTGAAAAGATTGGAGCAGGCCCGGCACTATGCGGGCCTAACTGAGGAGCCCGTTCCAGAGGAGACTGTAAGCGAGACTCACTATCATGATCCCGCTCGTGAAGAGGCTGAAGTGGCACGTAAGCAAATGCTTAAAGACGCCCAAGAATTTGCTGAAGAGCAAGTACGGAATGCCTCTCTTGAAGCGGAACAGATTGTTGAATCCTCAAAAGCGGAGGCTGAAGAGTGGTGGAAAGAGCGGCGTGAGCAGGATGAACATCTAGTTGAGGCCGTCAAAGCCGAGGCTTATCAGCTAGGGTATCAAGAAGGTGTTTCTCAAGCTGAGCAAGAGATGAAGCTCAAAATTGCAGCGATGATGGATGAAGCTCGTGCTGTTTTAACTGAAGCCTATAAGGCAAGGGATGTCATTATTCAGGAAGCTGAACCTTTCTTGGTTGAGCTAAGCTGTGATATTGCGGAGAAAATTGTGGACAGACAGTTAACGGTTGAGCCGCAGTTTGCAATGGATTTGATTCGGAAGAATCTAGCTCGTAAACGTGAGCAGGGGCTGATTTCACTGTGTGTATCACCTGCGCAGTTCGCTTTCGTAAACGCAGCAAGGGAAGAATTGTCATTAGCGGTTGACTCGCAGGCTGAACTACAGATCTTGCCTGACTCGACTGTGAAAGATCAAGGTTGTGTAATCCGCTCCTCCTTTGGCAGCATAGATGCCCGAATTGATACTCAGCTTGCAGAAATCAAGAAAGAGCTGGTTAGAATCGCGCTGGACACCGATGAGCAGAGAAATGGGGAAGAAGATGCTTGATAGTAACCGTTATAAGGAGCAACTTCGTAATCTCGATCCGGTGAGGATCAATGGGAAAGTGACGCAGGTTATCGGTCTTATGGTTGAATCTGAAGGACCTGATGCTAGCATTGGTGATGTGTGCTATATCTATCCTTCTAAAGGAAATAAGCCGCTGCAAGCTGAAGTCGTTGGTTTCCGTGACAACAAGGTGCTATTAATGCCACTTGGAGAACTGCAGGCCATTGGACCTGGTTGTGATGTAGTGGGAACAGGCAAGCCGCTTAGTGTTCAGGTGGGTTCAGAATTGCTGGGTAAGGTACTGGATGGTCTAGGGCAACCGCTTGATGGTTCCCTGATCCCAGCTCGAATGCCACATAGTTCGACCTTTAACATTCCGTCCAATCCACTCAATAGACCACGAGTGCAAGAACCTATTAGCATCGGTGTAAGAGCGATAGATGGTTTGCTAACAATTGGTAAAGGTCAGCGGGTGGGGATTTTCGCTGGTTCAGGGGTCGGCAAAAGTACGCTCATGGGAATGATTGCACGTAATACATCAGCAGATGTTAATGTTATCGCTCTGATTGGGGAACGTGGCAGGGAAGTACTGGATTTCATCGAACGCGATTTGGGACCTGAGGGTTTGCAGAGGTCAGTTGTTATTGTCGCTACATCTGATCAGCCTGCATTAATTCGAATTAAGGGAGCACTTATTGCTACTACGATTGCTGAGTATTTTCGGGATCGTGGACTTAATGTGATGCTGATGATGGATTCGGTCACTCGTTATGCTATGGCTCAACGTGAAGTTGGACTTGCAGTCGGAGAACCACCAGCTATGAGAGGTTACACACCATCTGTATTTGCAAGCTTACCTAAACTACTAGAACGCGCCGGAACTGGTCCTACAGGCTCTATCACAGCTTTTTACACTGTATTGGTTGATGGTGATGACATGAATGAGCCGATCGCTGATGCAGTGAGAGGAATACTCGATGGACATATCGTCCTTAACCGAAGTATTGCGAACAAAGGACATTTTCCAGCAATAGATGTGCTTTCCAGCATTAGTCGTGTAATGAAGGATATTGCGCCAGAAGAACAGATCGCCGCAGCAGAGAATGTTAAGCGACTAATGGCCGTGTACAAGGATTCAGAGGATTTAATTAATATCGGAGCGTATCAGAGAGGCTCCAATGCTCAAATCGATGAGTCGATGGAGTATATAGACAGTATATGGGAATTCACCAAACAAAGAGTGAATGAAAAAGTTACGCTGGCTGAAGTTCAACAGTCTTTAATTTCACACTTCTCGAGGAGTTGATTCAGTATCATGAGATTTCATTATACTTTTCAAAAAGTCGTTGACTTGAAGGGCAATGAGAAGACACAGGCAGAATGGATGCTCTCAAGCGCGCTTGGAGAATTGCAGGCACAAGAAAGAAGCCTGGATGAACTCACCTTTCAGCGGAGCGCTATTATGTTATCTTTACAAAATGCCGCAGAACAAAAGGCACCTATGGCGAAGATTCGTGAAATGCAAGAATATGTAGAATACCTGGATATATGCATTGCCCGTAAACATACGGACATTAGAAGTGCACATCAGGAAGTCTTGAAGAAGCAAGATCAGTTAAGCACAAAGGTATTAGATGAAAAAGTATGGTTAAAGGCAAAAGATAAGGCTGAGACACAGTTTCAGCAAAGTATGATTTTACGGGAACAAAACGAACTGGATGAGATGGCAACCGTCCGCTTCGCGATGAAATCCCTCTAACCCGGGAGGTTTCCGCTAGTGGCTAAAATTGATAATGACATGGAACTTGAAAATGAAGGGTCAGCGGGGAAATTTGAGCGGTTCTTATTTCTAATGATACCGATTATCTTCACGCTAGTACTGCTTGGAGTACTGTTGACGCTTTTTAATATGGACATTCGTAATAACGTGCTTGAAGTTGCGAATAAAATTCCGATTCTGGAAAAATGGGTTCCTGATCCGCCAACAGATCCTTCTAAACCGAAGGAAGAAAGCAAAAAGCAGGAAGTGAGCTCAAACTCAACGATTAAGGAGCTCAAAGCTCAGCTTGCCCAGCAGGCAGATGAGTTGAAGAAGGTCACAGATGAAAAAACAGCCCAGGATACCAAGGTTCAGGCGCTAGAGTCGCAAATTGAGGGAATGAAGACGGAAGCTGCTGCAGCTGCTGAAATAAACAGTGAGGAAACAGAAGACCCTTATCAGAAGCAGGTTACTGATCTGGCGAAGCTGTACGCGGGCATGAAAGCTTCCAAAGCTGCACCGATTATGGAGAATTTGACTACAGAAGAGATGGTGCAGATATTCAGCGTAATGAATAAAGCGAGTAAAACTGCGATTCTGGAAAAAATGGATCCTCAAAAAGCGGCAGATGTCACGATTAAGTTGAAAGAAACTACCTCTTCGGGTGATATGGCAATTGCTGCTCTTCAATCTAGATTGAAAAAAGAAGCTGGTAGCACTACTCAAACGACTAAAACTAGTACAAATCTGGATAAGGAAAAGTTGAACCAAACCTTTAGTTCAATGACGCCTGCCAATGCAGCTTCTCTACTAGGAGAAATGTACAAGATTAGCCCTGATAAAGTAGTAACGATTATGAATACCGTAAGTGATAGTGTTCGCTCTTCGATTTTGGGGGAAATGACTAAAAATGATAGTGCGCAAACCGCGAAGATTGTTAACCGTTTAATGGGTGCTAAATAAATATTGAAAGGAGGTGAAAAATAATATGAGTTTAGTGGTTCAATCGCTTGTGAGCGCAAATGCTACAGCTGCAAGTGGCAGCTCATCGACTTCTACTGGCACAACAGCTGCTGTACCTTTCGCGCAGACATTAGTGCAAACTATGGGAGGAAACACAGCTAACACCACATCGGTACCTACTGATCCGCTTCTGGGAAATCTCGCTTCTTTATTGCAAGGTCTTTTAAAGGAAGTACAGACAACTGGAGAAGATCAAGGGGGACAAGATACGCAGAATTCTGATCTTATCGAGAAGCTAACTGCTGATGTTGAAAATCTGGATGAAAGCATCAATAGCGATCCTGCTGTGCTGGTAGCTTTGCAAGCTTGGCTTCTTCAGGTATCAGCTCTTCTATCGGGAAGTCAAGCGACTGAGGGTGATGCTACATCTGATACGGAGTCGGCAGGAAGCTTGTCGCCGTTAGCTCAGCATGCGGATACGCTGCGATTTGCTGTTCAAGATGATTTGCAAAGTTTAGTTACTATGATTCAGGAAGCTGCTGTCAGTGGGAACGAAGAAGCTGCTAGTAAAGGAATAAGCCTGTTAAATAATTTCACAGCAATACTAGAACAGTCCTCCGCTAACACTATTAAGGGGAAGGGAAAGAACTCCAGTATAAATGAAAATTCTGGTGTATCTGTACAACAACCTATAGTGACTGAAAGCAAAGGTAATACGACGGACAAAACCATTCAAAACCTTAGTAATCGTGCTGGAGAAGCAGCTGCAATTAAGAATGAAGCAGTCCTAACTTCGCCTGTGACCTCAGGAGCTGTTCAAGATCCTGAAGCAGAGCTTACCGCTCCATTGATTAAAAGCAGTGCAACTGGAGAAACAAAGCAGGCAGAATCAACTCAAGATTCCACATCAGGAACTACTATCATAGAAGGAGATCATGATGTTGTAACTGCTGGTCAATTAGCTCTTCGGGGAGGAATTACTGCTCCGTTGAAGGCTGAGGTTCCAGTAGCTCCTGTACCCGTTCATCAGTTTGCACAGGAAATGACCGGTTTTATTACAGGTAAATTGGAGATTGTGCAAAAAGGTGGAGTAGCTGAGGCTACGATATCACTCTTTCCAGAAAATCTCGGACAAGTAGATGTTAAGATTACTATGCAAAACGGCCATCTGGTTGCACAGTTTATGACTGAACATTCCGGAGCAAAGGATATGTTGGAACAGCAGATGAACCAGCTTCGAGCAGCATTGCAGTCTCAAGGCCTCCAAGTAGAAAAATTGGAAGTCACACAAAATAATACCCCCCTCAATTCAGGGTGGGGTCAAGAAGGACGCCAACCTGGTTCTGGAAGTGGTCAGCAGGGAAGACGCTCCAAAGAAAGTCGTGAGGAAGCTAATGATGCCATTCTTGCCGCAGAGCTAAATGGTGAATGGAAAGATTGGGTTTCAAACGCAGGGCAAGAAGATGATAATCAAGGGAACTCCTTCTCTGCCAAAGCTTAAACTTATCACAAGTGAAAGAGAGGTGAACGGTTATGACGACAACAACAACTCCTCCTGTTTCTACCAAAGACCAGTGGAATTATACAACTCCTGAATCTACTAAAACAACAGGGAATTCTGTGTTGGGTAAGGATCAGTTTTTGAAGATTTTGATCACCCAGCTGCAGAATCAAGATCCGATGCAGCCGATGCAAGATAAAGAATTTATTGCTCAAATGGCACAGTTTACATCTGTTGAGCAGCTGATGAATATCTCTACACAGCTTACATCAATGAATCAATCTCTTGGATCAGTATCCGGCTTGATTGGTAAAGATATCACATGGACGGATACCGCCACAAATCTACCTAAGACAGGGAACGTTGAATCAATCGTTGTCAGCAAGGGGATTCAATATGCGGTTGTGGGGAAAGACAGAATTGCTTTAACCGATATTACACAAATTCAGAATCCCGCAACAACAGAGAATGGTTCTGGTACAGATAGTAATACTCCGGAGAATAACGGAGGAAGCGAGGCGACAATATGAGTGACAGGCTGACCATAGGCCAACTGTATCCTGCGTCGTCCCTACATTCCTCAACGTTACAGCGATCTTCGATACCGAAGCAGACTGTGACTGGAGAAGCCACCTTTGAGAGCGTACTGCAACAGAAGCTACTAAAATTCAGCAATCATGCTGCTAAGCGTCTTGAACAAAGAGGAATTGAACTTGGAAGCAGACAACTGGATCAGATTTCTTCTGCTGTGGATAAAGCTGCTGCCAAAGGCAGTAAAGAATCCTTGATATTAATGAAGGACTTGGCATTTATCGTAAGTGTCCCGAATCGTACGGTTGTAACCGCTATGGATGGGAATTCGATTAAAGATAACGTGTTTACGCAAATTGATAGTGCAATTGTGATTTCATAACCGGCTGGTCCTAACGGAAAGCCGAGGCGGCCGCTGACCGACTGACGCGGTCCCATTCACTTAGTAAGTTATTAGGACTCTATAATCTGGGAGGACAACACAAATGTTAAGATCTATGTATTCAGGGGTTTCAGGGATGAGAGGCTTTCAGACTAAGCTTGATGTAATCGGTAATAACATTGCCAATGTCAATACAATTGGTTTTAAATCAGGACGGGTTATGTTCAAGGACATTATGAGTCAAACTGTTTCTGGTGTAACTGCTCCTAGTGATGATGGTGCAGGTGGTATGAATGCTAAACAAATCGGACTAGGCGTAAGTATCGCTTCTATCGATACACTGCATTTACCCGGTAGTGCTCAAACTACTAATAACCCGACAGATTTACGCATTGACGGAGATGGTTTTTTCCTAGTAAAGCTATCAGAAGATCAAGAAACACCTTTCTTGACTCGTGCAGGAGATTTTCATGTAGATGCTGCACGTAATCTTGTTACTTCTGACGGACTTCATGTGCTTGATGCCGATGGTACTGCCATTCAACTGGGTGATAATGTAACAGCATTCTCCATTTCCAATGATGGAACAATTGTTCAGACCTTGGATGATGGAACGACTGAAGCAGGTGTGAAGATCGGTGTAGCTAAGGTTACTAATCCATCTGGATTAGAGAAGATTGGTGGCAATCTATACCGTATGTCGCTTAATGCGAATGCAGAAGGTGAGCTTGTTCCGACTACAGCGAATAATACAGAAGATGGCACTGGGGCGATCATATCTGGTCAACTCGAAATGTCCAATGTGGATCTTACGAATGAATTTACAGAAATGATCGTATCGCAACGTGGATTCCAGGCGAACTCCCGTATCATTACGACTTCTGATGAAGTGCTGCAGGAAGTAGTTAACCTGAAGCGTTAATTTTATCAATAATTTAATATCTTTTTAAAGATTAACGCGGAGTCGTGGGGGAGGTACCCCTCCCCCTATTTTTGTTAGGAGGCCTGTTATGATATCGGTAACGAGATTAAATGGAACACCGATGTGGATCAATGCCCTACTGGTAGAAATGGTAGAAGAAAGCCCGGATACATATATTACGCTAGTAACCGGAAAAAGACTGATCGTGCTTGAAAAAGCTGATGAAGTTATTACGAAGATCCGGGATTATAACAGGGACATAGGCACATATGCTGCCACCATTAAAGTCCAGTCAATGGAGGAGCTAACATGAAGAAGATGCTGCCATGGTTACTTACGATTTTACTTGCGATTACACTTATCGTGATCGCCGCATTTTTATTAATGGACAAGATCTTTCCGAAAGATTCGAATGATGTAAATGCTGCGGTTCAAAGTGTGGAAACCAAGTATTTAACTGCAGATGAAATCGTCGAATTAACGGCAGAGATCAAAGATATCAAAACAAATCTTGCTGATCCCGATTATATCGTTCAAATAGATTTCGCCTTCCAACTGAATTCTGCGAAATCAAAGGAAGCATTCGAAAAAATAAAAGAGATCAAAATCAAACCGATTATTATCAAAACGCTTGCAGATACCAAACCTGAGGAGCTTAATGGAGCAAATGGCAAAGACCAGCTTAGCAGCAAGCTTGTTAATCTGATCAATAAGACATTGACCGAAGGCAAAATCACTCAGATCGAAGTCACCAAATACCTTTTGGCTTCTATGTAGCTTCAGGCATGATAATTCTTTGATAGGGGGGTGATTGAATTGGTTGATGTACTATCACAAAACGAAATAGATGCTCTACTTGCTGCACTTTCTTCAGGTGAGATGGATGCCGATGAACTTAAAAAGGAAGAAACTCAGAAGAAGATCCGATCTTATGACTTTAAACGGGCTGTTCGATTTTCTAAAGATCATATTCGTAGTCTTACAAGGATTCATGACAATTTCGCACGCTATCTTACAACGTACTTTTCAGCCCAATTACGCACCTTTGTGCAGATTAATGTCGTTCAAGTAGAGCAGCTCCCTTATGATGAATTCATTCGTTCCATTCCGAAAATGACAATACTGAACATTTTTGAAGCCGAACCTTTAGAAGGTCGAATGGTAATGGAAGTTCATCCAAACATCGCTTTCGCTATGCTGGACAGATTGCTGGGCGGTTTTGGGACTGCACCATCTAAGATTAATGCTTTAACTGAAATCGAAACAACGATTATGGAGCGTATCTTCAGCAGATGTTTTGAGAGTTTGCAGGAGGCTTGGAAGACTGTGCTGGATATCCATCCGCGCATGGAAGCGCTCGAAACGAACCCACAGTTCATGCAAATTGTATCGCCCAATGAGACCATTGCATTGATCTCGTTAAGCACCAAAATTGGCGATACAACAGGTATGATCAATCTGTGCATACCGCACGTCGTTCTGGAACCAATAATGTCTAGATTATCTGTTCACCAATGGTTTGTAACAGAGAAGAAGACCCGGGATGCAGATGAACTTGAAGCTATTAAAGCTAGAGTTCATAAGGCGAAACTGCCGATTGTCGCTGAACTTGGAGAATCGAGCTTATCTATATCTGAGTTTCTTGGGCTTAGCGTCGGTGACGTGATCTCACTAAACAGGAATGTAGATTCTGGACTCTCGATTAAGGTAGGGGAGAAGCTTAAGTTCATCGGAAGTCCTGGAATGGTGAAAGACAGGGTAGCCGTGCAAATAGACGAGATTGTCAGTGAAGGAGTTGAAGAATTTGACGAGTAAAGATTATTTATCCCAAGAAGAAATCGACGCCCTTCTGAGACAATCTGCGGAAGGCTCATTGGCTCCTTCAGAGAAAACGGTAAATGACTATTTAACACCGTTTGAACAGGATGCTTTGGGTGAAATCGGTAATATAACGTTTGGTAGTGCAGCGACAGCTCTTTCCACATTACTAGGGAAAAAGGTTGATATTACAACCCCTCAAGTTTCCATCATTACACGCGGGGAATTTGAAGTGGCTTTTCCTAAACCACATGTAGCTGTACACGTGGAATATGTAGATGGATTTCAGGGTATTAACTCTCTTGTTATTAAGATTAGGGATGCACAGGTCATCGCAGATTTAATGCTTGGTGGAGAAGGCGAACCTAAAGATGAAGAATTGAATGAAATTCACATTAGTGCTGTGCAGGAAGCAATGAACCAAATGATGGGTTCTTCTGCCACATCAATGTCTACGATCTTCAATCGGTTTGTTAATATTTCACCTCCGGGTATCGACATTCTGAACATGTCCAGCGGTGAAGGTGTCGGCAGCTTACCCAATGACGAAACCTTAATTCGAATTTCGTTCCGACTTAAGATAGGAGATTTAATCGACTCTACTATTATGCAGCTCTTGCCTGTCCAGTTTGCTAAGGATATGGTAACGATGCTTCTGGGTGATGTAAGCCCTGCAGCGCAGGAGGCTGCAGTTACGTCGACAGAGACTCCTGCTAAGCCGGCTCAAGAGACGCCTCCTGTAGCTCCTCCAGTGCAACAGGCGCCTTCACAGCCCGTAGGAGAAACACCTCCGCCGTACCCGCCGCAGGGGATGCCTGGTTATCCAGGAATGCCAGAAGGCGGATATTATTACCCTCCAGCAGGAATGCCGGCGTATGGCATGCCAGGGATGCCACCCTACGGAATGCCGCCTCAAGGCATGCCTTATGGGCAGACACCACCGCTTAGTCCTGAAGCGAATCGCAATGTAAATGTACAGCCTGTACAGTTTGCTAACCTTAACGGTGGAGCTTTTGGTCATATTGATGAAAACAATTTAAATTTATTGATGGACATACCGCTTAGAGTAACCGTAGAATTAGGAAGGACCCAGAAGCAGATTAAAGATATTTTAGAAATGTCTCAAGGCTCGATCATTGAGCTGGACAAGCTCGCCGGTGAGCCTGTAGATATTTTGGTTAACAACAAGCTTATTGCCAAAGGTGAAGTCGTAGTTATCGATGAAAACTTCGGCGTACGCGTTACGGATATCGTCAGCCAGTGGGACCGAATTCAGAAATTACAATAAGCATACTTAGGGAGGATTTTGTAAAAATGGCTAACCGAATTCTAATCGTGGACGATGCAGCATTTATGAGAATGATGATCCGTGACATTTTGTCGAAAAACGGATTTGAAGTAGTGGGCGAAGCTCAGGACGGTTCTCAAGCTATAGAGAAATTTAAAGAACTGCGTCCAGACCTTATCACGATGGATATAACTATGCCTGAGATGGACGGAATCGCCGCCCTGAAAGAAATCAAGAAGGTAGATCCGGCTGCTAAGGTCATTATGTGTTCAGCCATGGGCCAGCAGGCTATGGTTATCGATGCTATTCAAGCAGGAGCAAAAGACTTTATTGTGAAGCCTTTCCAAGCTGACCGAGTTATCGAAGCTATCAACAAAACGTTGGGTGTGTAGGAAAAAGACATGCCCCTCAATTCAGAACCGCTCGGGAGCAATAACACCCTGCTGAATTTGCTTAACGTTATTATTGTCCTTGCGGTAATCATTGTACTTATTGTGCTGTTGATCCGTTTTCTTGGACGTCGTAATCAGACCTTTATGAGCGGGCGCTCCATTCGAACGCTTGGTGCTGTAGGGCTGGGACCTAACAAGTCGATGCAGGTTATTGAACTGGGAAGCAGCCTTTACTTAATCGGGATTGGTGAGAACATATCCATCTTGGATAAAGTCACTGATCCGGATGAGGTGGCTTTGATCATTGCAGCATTTGAGGATCAGTCCTCCAACCAGAATAATTTTCTCGCACCGCTTATTGCCAAGGTTAAGGTTAAGCTGCGTGGGGAGGTTCCATCAGAAGAAATCGAGCTTAGTGAAACATCATCTTTTTACGAGACACTGCAATCCAAGCTTCGTTCTGCACCAGAGCGAAAAGAGAAAATGGAAGAGCTGTTACGGGATGATGTTACTAAGGATGAGTCGAGGAATTTATGAAAAAGAAGCTAATTCTTGCTATTCTGCTGTTCGGGTTCATTAGTATAGTTATGATGCGGCCGATACATGCTGATCCTATACCTAATGTTAATATTCAGGTCGGTAATGAAGATGGTTCAAGCGGTGGTACCAGTTCCATATCAATTCTTCTTCTCGTTACGGTTCTGAGTATTGCTCCGGCGTTTCTAGTTCTTATGACCAGTTTTACTAGAATTGTAATCGTGCTCGGTTTTGTTAGAACCTCACTTGGTACTCAGGCCATGCCTCCGAATCAGGTGCTGGTAGGGCTTGCTCTGTTTCTGACCCTGTTCATTATGTCGCCAACTTTGGCGCAAGTGAATGAAACGGCATTACAGCCGTATATGAAAGGGACGATTACCCAGACTGAGGCTTTTGATAAAGCTGCTGATCCGATGAAAGAGTTTATGTTTAAACAGACCAATTCCAAAGACCTTTTGTTATTTATGAAATATACCGGTTATACGGGATCGGCTAAACCGGCTACATACAGTGATATTCCACTGACGGTGATGGTGCCAGCTTTCGCAATTGGAGAATTGAAAAAAGCTTTTACAATGGGCTTCTTAATTTTCATTCCATTTCTGATTATTGATATTGTTGTGGCGAGTACGCTGATGGCCATGGGGATGATGATGCTTCCCCCGGTCATGATTTCATTACCTTTTAAAATTATGCTCTTTGTACTGGTAGACGGCTGGTACTTAGTCATTAAATCACTACTTCTTAGTTTTAACACCTGACCTTAAGAGGAGGCATGAGGATTGAGTACGGAGTTTATTATCGGTCTAGCAAGCCAAGCCGTATATTTAGTGCTGGAAGTCAGCGCTCCCATGCTGATTCTTGGTCTGGTGGTAGGGCTAATAATCAGTATCTTTCAAGCTACGACACAGATTCAGGAACAGACGCTAGCGTTTGTTCCAAAAATCGTCGCAGTACTGCTGGCTTTATTGCTATTTGGACCGTGGATCATCACGAAGCTAATTGACTTTACTAGCCAAATTCTAGGCAGTCTCTATATGTATATTGGTTAACCAATGAACATGGATACCTTATTGCAAAGTTTACCCGTCTTTTTGCTTATTTTTTGTCGAATTACAGCCTTTTTTGTTGTCGTTCCTGTATTTTCTTCTCAAGGGGTACCGACAACTTTTAAGATTGGCATATCTTTTTTTGTAGCATTGGTAGTCTTTAGTGCTAATGGAACAGGGATTACGATTCCGCAGGATTTTAGTTATATTTTGCTGATTATGAGAGAAGTATTAATAGGCTTATTGCTAGGTTTCATTGGATATTTGATGTTTATGGCAATTCAGACAGCAGGTTCTTTCATTGATATTCAGATTGGCTTCGGTATTGCCAACGTCATTGATCCTATGACAGGAACGTCAGCACCTATTCTCGGTAATTTCAAATATATGATAGCCCTGCTAATGTTTTTGAGTATGAATGGACATCACCATTTACTAGATGCCATTGTGTACAGCTATAAATGGATTCCTATGAATAATGATTTATTTCTACGCATGGT
This sequence comes from Paenibacillus sp. FSL R5-0475, assembly GCF_038004585.1. Lineage (NCBI taxonomy): Bacteria > Bacillati > Bacillota > Bacilli > Caryophanales > Paenibacillaceae > Paenibacillus > Paenibacillus sp. FSL R5-0475. The sequence goes on along the minus strand of NZ_JBBORK010000001.1, from coordinate 2,893,435 downwards.
TGATGGTAGTTTGTCAGAGTTTCTGGTCCGAACATTTGCGCAGTCGTTTGTATTAGCTTTTCAAATGTCGGCTCCATTAGTAACTGCACTGTTTCTGACCGATGTTGGTCTTGCTTTTTTAGCGAGAACGGCTCCGCAATATAATGTATTTGTTATAGGGGTTCCTCTAAAAATCATCATAGGTATTGCACTTCTTTTAGTGCTGATGCCAGGTCTGGCTGTGTTGTTTCAGAATCTCTTCGAAATCATGTTCGAATCCATGGAGAATTTACTGGGTCTCATGGGGAAGAAGCCGTAGGTGACCGTAAGGGGAGAGTATTATGCCTAAGACGAAGCGTTATAGACTAGATCTTCAACTCTTCGCCGGTGAAAAGACGGAAAAAGCAACCCCGAAGAAACGGCAGGATGCTCGTAAAAAAGGCCAAGTAGCCAAAAGTGCTGAGCTGTCTGGTGCGGTTGTATTGCTAGCTGCGGTAGTTAGCTTGATGATGTTTGGTGGTTTTATGAAAGAGCGTTTTATGAAGCTATACACGGACGTATTTCAGAATCGAATGATGCTGGACGTTACGCCTGAGAATATAACGCTGCTATTTAATCAGTATGGCTTGCAAATCTTGATTTTGCTAGCTCCATTACTTGGAATTACGTTTGTTATGGCACTTGTTTCCAACTTGGCGCAGGTGGGCTTTATGGCTACAGGAGAGGGGATTACTCCTAAATTCAGTAAGATTAATCCGATAAAAGGATTCAAAAATATTTTCTCAATGCGTTCGTTTGTAGAATTCCTGAAATCAATATTTAAGCTTCTAATTATTTCTTATCTGGTATATAGCACATTATGGGGAGAAAAGAAGAACTTTGCATCCCTGTCGCATATCAGTGCGGAGGGAATTTTTAAGTTTGCGGCCAAGCTGACGATGAGTCTTGGTTTGAAAATCGGGGTTGCCCTGCTAATTATGGCTTTTCTAGATTTTATGTATCAGAAGTACGAGCATGAAAAAAGCCTGAAAATGTCTAAGCAGGATATCAAGGATGAATACAAAAAAATGGAGGGTGACCCTCTAATTAAAGGTAAGATCAGGGAACGCCAACGCAGAATGGCCATGCAGCGTATGATGCAGGAAGTTCCTAACGCGGATGTAATTATTACAAATCCAACTCACTTTGCTGTTGCGCTAAAATATGATGGTTCCAAAATGGAGGCGCCACAGATTATTGCAAAAGGGCAGGATTATGTAGCACTTCGTATACGGGAGCTGGCTAAAGAACATGGCGTCGTGACTATGGAAAACAAACCGCTGGCACGGGCATTATTCCAAAGAGCAGAAATTGGAGATGTCGTTCCAAATGATCTGTTTCAGGCTGTAGCTGAAGTGCTGGCATATGTATATAAACTTAAAGGTAAGAGGAAATAAGGCGGGGGGTTAGGACATTGAAAGCTAAAGATTTAACAGTTTTGCTAGGCATCATCGGTATTGTGCTTATGATGATTCTGCCTATCCCGTCCTGGCTTTTGGACGTTTTGCTAGTTATTAATATTTCTATAGCATTAATTATCATATTAGTTGCTATGAACACGAAGAATGCGCTCGAATTTTCAATTTTTCCTTCATTATTGCTTGTTACGACATTGTTTCGTCTGTCACTAAACATTTCGACAACGAAATTGATCCTGACTTACGCAGATGCCGGTTCCGTGGTATCTACTTTCGGAAGCTGGATCGCCGGTGGACAAATTGCCGTTGGATTTATCGTGTTTCTGATTTTGGTAGTGGTTCAGTTTATTGTTATTACTAAAGGTTCAGAGCGTGTAGCTGAGGTAGGGGCGAGATTTACCTTGGATGCGATGCCCGGCAAGCAGATGAGTATTGATGCCGATCTTAACGCAGGCATGATTAATGAAACACAGGCACGTGAGCGTCGCCGCAATGTTGAACGGGAAGCGGATTTTTTCGGAGCCATGGATGGTGCGAGTAAATTCGTTAAAGGAGACGCGATTGCGAGTATCATTATCCTGTTGATCAATCTTATTGGTGGATTTATTATCGGTATGGTTGTGCATGGAATGGATTTCTCCACTGCGTTATCTACTTATTCTGTATTGACGATCGGGGACGGTCTAGTCAGCCAGATTCCTGCTTTGCTCATTTCGACTGCAGCAGGTCTTATCGTTACTAGAGCTTCATCGGAAGGTAATCTGGCAGAAGAATTAACAGGTCAGTTACTCTCCTATCCAAAGTTGTTATATATTGTTGCAGTTACTGTTGCTTTTCTAGGTCTCTTTACACCTATACATATGATTACTACGCTCCCGCTAGCTGGTTTGCTGGCTTTTGCAGCCTATAGTATGGGACAAAATTTAAATCGAAAACAGATTGCCGAAGAGCAGCTTGTTGAAGAGAAACAGATTGAAGAGGTACGAAGTCCGGAAAGTGTAATTAATTTACTCTCTGTAGATCCTATTGAATTCGAGTTCGGCTACGGTCTTATACCTTTGGCAGATACAGGTCAGGGTGGAGATTTACTAGATCGTATCATCATGATTCGACGGCAATGTGCACTTGAAATGGGTCTTGTAGTGCCTGTTATTCGCATTCGCGACAATATTCAACTAAAACCGAATGAATATGTCATAAAAATTAAAGGAAATACTGTCGGCGGCGGTGAATTATTACTTAATCACTACTTAGCCATGAGTCCAGGCTATGATGATGAATCTATAAACGGTATTGAGACCATTGAACCATCTTTTGGACTTCCAGCGTTGTGGATTGACGAATCGGTTAAAGAGCGGGCTGAATTGTCAGGTTATACCGTGGTAGATCCACCATCCGTTGTTGCAACTCATTTGACGGAGCTGATTAAGCGTTATGGACATGAGTTGTTAGGACGACAAGAAACTAAGATGTTGGTGGATAACCTAAGAGACAATTATCCAGTGCTTGTTGATGATCTTATTCCTTCGGTATTAGCGATTGGGGATGTGCAAAAGGTACTTGCCAAGCTGCTGCGCGAGAAAATATCGATCAGGGATTTGGTTACTATTTTTGAGACGTTGGCGGATTACGGGACGTACACCAAGGATCCAGATATTCTTACCGAATATGTTCGTCAATCCTTGTCCAGACAGATTACTCAGCAATTCTCGCAAGTTGGAGAGACTCTGAAAGTTATTACGGTAGGACCTAACCTAGAGAAGAAAATTTCTGAGAGTGTGCAGCAATCTGAACAGGGCAGTTATTTGGCATTGGATCCAGCATCGACTCAAACGATCTATCAGCGGTTAAGTGAACAGATCAATCGACTGCTGCAGTCAGGACAACAGCCCATTGTACTCACATCACCAACCATTCGTATGTATTTGCGGCAGGTGATTGAACGGACAATGCAGGATATTCCTGTACTGTCTTATAGCGAACTAGAGCCTAACATTGAAATACAAAGCGTCGGAGTGGTGAATTTATGAGAGTGAAGCGTTATGTGGTCGATACGATGCCTGACGCCATGCATTCCATTCGTAGTGAGCTTGGAAGCGAGGCTGTAATTTTAAGTACTAAAGAAATTAAGATTGGCGGATTTTTAGGATTGTTTAAAAAGAAAAAAATAGAGGTAGTAGCGGCTGTTGAAAAAGCTCAAAAAGAGAGTGCTCCTGAAAAGCCTGTGAAGCCTGCGATGAACATTCCGCGCAGCGCTGTCCCGCAAGCTTACCAAAAAGCTTCATCTTCATCATCTGCTTCTACTGTAACGTTGGAAAAGCCGGAAGAGCCTCGGTCCTTTGCGGAAATCGCCGCTGCCTTGTCGGAAGCTATTGATGTAAAAGAATCGATAACCAAACATCCAGAGCCTGATCAGAAATCGCTTGAATCCAATCCAGATGAAACTACCTCTGTATCAGCCTTATATGAATCTTTAGGGTTAGATCAAACGCCAGAGGTTGCCTCGGCGCTGGAGAATGATGTTCTTCGTGAAATTAGAGATATGAAGCTTTGGATGGAACGAATCGCGAGGCAGTCTTCAGGGGCAAGAGATTTACCGGATAGTCTCCAGCAGCTTAGAGATCTTTTGATTGAGCAGGAGATGGATACTGTACTTGTTGAGGAGTGGATCAGTAATATCTCCGAACGTTGGGCGGATGAAGGGCGTACTTGGGGACCTGAGAAATTTCAGGAGTCCTTAAAAGAACAGCTCGATGGATTCCTGTCAGGGCGAATCGCTGATGGAATTGCACCTGATACCCAAATCGTATATATTGCAGGGCCCACAGGAGTAGGAAAAACTACTACCATAGCCAAGCTTGCGGCTGAACAGCTATTCAAAAACGGACGCAAGGTTGGTTTTATCACCTCTGATACGTATCGAATTTCAGCTGTGGAGCAGTTGCGTACATACGCAGCTATCCTGAATGTTCCGCTAGAGGTTGTACAATCTCCAGGAGATTTACAAAGAGCACTCTTTCGATTGGAGAGTTGTGATCTTGTAATTATGGATACAGCTGGACGGAATTATCGTAATGATATGCTTGTAGCAGAACTGCAAAGCTTGCTTGCGAAGGAATTAAGAAGTGAGACCTATCTTGTACTCAGCTTAACTTCGAAAAGCCGTGATATGAAATTGATTGCCGAGCATTTCGGCAGGTACAAGCTGGATAAAGTTATTTTTACCAAGCTAGATGAGACGGGAAGTTATGGACCACTCTTTAACGTCCTGAATGATTTCCCTCTCACATTATCTTATATGACCAATGGTCAAAATGTACCTGACGATTTATTGATGGCTTCCAAAGAACAACTTAGTGAGATGCTTCTTGGAACAGGTGAATCATGATGGATCAGGCACAATCCTTGAGACAGCTTGTATCCAGTCAGGAGCCTAAACTAGCTGAAAAAGGGGAAACATCCGCCCGTATCATTACTGTTTGTAGTGGTAAAGGTGGCGTAGGGAAATCGAATTTTACACTTAATTTCGCTTTAACTTTAAAAGCAATGGGAAAGAGAGTATTGCTGTTCGATGCAGATATTGGCATGGCTAACATAGACGTGTTAATGGGCGTGTCGGCGAAGTATAACCTATATCATCTGTTAAAAAGAGAAGCGGATATTGAGCAGATTATTCAGTTAGGACCGAACGGGCTTCCTTTTATAGCTGGTGGATCGGGCATGGATGAGTTATTTTCTCTTTCGGAATCGGACCTTAATTATTTCACAGCCCAGATAGCCCTTATTGCGGACAGCATGGATTATATTTTGTTCGATACAGGTGCTGGATTATCTAAGGAAACGATGAAGTTTATAACCTCTGCGGACGATTGCCTAGTAGTTACAACACCAGAGCCAACTGCTATAACAGACGCTTACGCATTAATGAAGGTTGTGAATCGGACGTATCCGGAGATTTCTTTTAAACTGATTGTGAATCAAGCGGGTGATGAGAGAGAAGCATCAGTGACAAGTGATAAGATCCGTATGGCGGCCAGTCGTTTTTTGCAATTAGATGTTTCCTATCTTGGTCATATAAGCTCAGATGCCCATGTAGTGCAGGCTGTCAAAAGGCAGACGCCATTTTCATTGGCTTTTCCAAACAGTGTTGCTGCAAAAGATATACATCGGCTAGCCCTAAGTTATTTGACCATAGATGGTAAAAAAGAAACAAAAGTTCAAGGCATTAAAGGCTTTATCCATAAATGGTTAAAGCGAAGTAAATAATTGTTCTGAATCTGGAACAGAGGTGGAAATGATATGAAGCCATATAAAGTTTTGGTTGTTGATGATTCTGCATTTATGCGCAAGATCATTTCCGATTTAATTGAAAATGACGCTGACTTTCAGGTGACGGCAACAGCCACAAATGGTCGCGAGGCTATCGAGAAAATAAACAAACTTCGGCCGGATCTAGTTACTATGGATGTGGAAATGCCGGAGATGAACGGCCTGGAAGCGCTGAAAATAATAATGGCGTCAGATCCGCTGCCAGTGATTATGCTGTCAGGCATCAATGAAGAGGGCATGAAGGAAACCATTCTTGCACTGGAATGGGGCGCTTTTGATTTCATTCGTAAACCTTCAATATCAAATTCCCAGGATATAACGGGCGTAGGGGAATCCCTAAGGGAGCAAATGAAAGAAGCTATGTTGGCTCGAGAGCAACGTGAAGCGCGAGCATCTGCTTTTAGGATGCCTGACATCACGCCTTTAGAGCCATTACTGCCGACTGCACCGAGATTGTTACCGGACAAATCCAAGGCAGCACTTAAATCTTCTCTCAAAGATGAAGAAATGAGAAAACCTCGGGGGAAACAGCCAGTAGATAGTACTATCCCTAAAAAAGCAACCAAACCAATCATCTCTGCTAAAACACCGTTAATCGAAAAGTCTAAACCAAAGACTAAAGTAGAGAATAAACCAATTCCGCCCAAACCGGTGATAGAGTCTTTAGTGGAGGTATCTACTGAGTCTCCGGGACTTTCTCCAGATCGAATGGTTGGTAGCAAGAATTTGCACAAATTAGTTGCTGTCGGTTGTTCTACAGGCGGACCTCGTGCACTGAAGGTACTCCTGGAGAAAATTCCAGCGGATTTTCCAGCTCCTATTGTCATTGTGCAGCATATGCCGCCTAACTTTACGAAATCACTAGCCCAGCGTCTGAATACATTCAGTCCGCTAGAAGTGTTAGAAGCAGAGCAGGGGATGATATTACGAAAAGGAGCAGCCTACATTGCGCCTGGAGGCTATCATTTACAAGTTACACCCACATCTAAAGGGCAATATGCAGTTGTACTCACGAAGGAGGAGGCGCGAAATGGCCACCGACCTTCAGTGGATGTTTTATTCGAATCATTGCTTCCACTCACATCTCTAGATCGGCACGTGTTGCTGATGACAGGGATGGGGAGTGATGGTGCTAGGATGATGAAATCTCTCTATGACTCAGGGGTTACCTCAACATTTGCTGAAAGTGAAGAGACCTGTGTCGTTTACGGGATGCCGCGATCTGCGGTGGAATTGCAGTGCGTCAAATATGTACTGCCTTTGCAAGAAATTGCTCCAAGGTTAGTGCAAGCCGTTAAATAACGGAAAAGCGAACTCGAAGGGGAGGTGCTCTACTATGGACATGAACCAATATTTATCCATGTTTATTGATGAGTCGAATGATCATCTGCAGTCATTGAACGAGAGCATGATGGGATTGGAAGCGAATCCTGAGGATCTTAGTATCGTCCAGGTAATATTCCGCTCTGCGCACACTTTAAAAGGTATGGCAGCGACTATGGGCTTTGAAGATTTGGCCTCACTTACACACCAAATGGAGAATGTGTTAGATCTTGTACGTAATAACAAGCTGCGCATGCAGGATTTCATTTTTGATACGTTATTCAAAAGTTTGGATGCCTTAGAGTCTATGGTTGAGGATATTACTAGCGGTGGCGAAGGTAAAGCAGATGTATCAGCCATTGTCTCATCCCTACAGGCTATCGTACGGGGTGAGATTCCTGTTGAAGGCGGTACAGCATCTGCTGCTAATATGCCTACTTCACAAGCAGCTGAAACTCCGATTCATTTAGATGAGTTCCAATTTTCTGTTCTAGAACAATCGATTCAGGAAGGGCATCATGCATTGTATGTGGACGTAACGATCCGTAAGGATTGTCAACTTAAGGCTGTACGTGCATACATGGTGTTTGATCTGCTCGAACGTTCGGGGGAAGTAGTTAAATCCTTCCCATCCGTTCAAGATATAGAACAAGAGAAATTTGACCAAAGCTTCTCACTCTATTACATAACCCAAAAAAACGCTGATCAGATTCAGGCAATGATTATGAATTTGTCTGAGATTGATAAAGTAACAGCAGTAGCACTAGATCAAGAATCCTTGAAAATGCTTGGTCAAGAAACGGCAGCTGCCGTGTCAGAGGTTGCCGCAACAGCCACTGTAGAGGAAACAGCTCCAGCTGCTTCAGTAGCATCTAAACCATTGCCTACCAAAGATGAAGCTAATAAGCCGGGAGCAACTAAAACAGGAGGGGCGCCTTCACGTACGATTCGTGTAGATATCGAACGCTTAGATGTGCTCATGAATCTATTTAGTGAACTTCTGATTGACAGAGTTCGTTTAGAGCAGCTGGCTTCTGAGGTTCAGAATGGTGATCTTACGGAAACTGTCGAGCATATGGGCAGAGTAAGCGGAGATCTCCAGAATATTGTGATGAAGCTTCGTATGGTCCCAGTAGATACCGTATTTAACCGGTTCCCACGTATGCTTCGTGATCTAGCTAAGTCGCTGGACAAGAAAGTAGATCTAATAGTAACGGGTGCCGAAACAGAGCTTGACCGGACGGTAATTGATGAAATTGGTGATCCACTTGTACATTTATTGCGTAATGCGGTTGATCACGGAATTGAATCCATTGCTGACCGTATTGCTGCTGGTAAACCAGAGACTGGGACAGTTCATCTACGTGCTTTCCACAGCGGAAATCATGTCTTCATTGAAATTGAGGAAGATGGAACAGGCATTTATCCAGAGAAGGTTTTGAAATCTGCTGTGAAAAAAGGCGTGATCACGCAAGAGCAAGCGAAGAATATGACGGATGATGAAGCTTATCAATTACTATTTGCACCAGGTTTCAGCACGGCAGAAGTTATTTCTGATGTCTCAGGTCGTGGCGTAGGACTGGATGTAGTAAAATCTAAGATTTCTTCCCTGGGTGGTAATGTAACGATCTATTCTTCACCAGGCAAAGGTACGAATTTTTCAGTTCAGTTGCCACTTACTCTATCTATTATTGCAGCCATGCTTATTCGATTGGGTTCTGAGAAGTATGCCATTCCATTATCCTCTATTGTGGAAACTGGAATCGTGCAGAACACTCAAATCCGTACGATTCATGGCAACAAAATGATAGAGTTCAGGAATTCTCATATTCCACTAGTTTCTCTAAGTCGTCTATTTTCGGTACCTGATTATGATGAGAGTACTGAAGAAGAGACAGAGATCGTAGTTGTACGTAAGGGAGAACGTCTTGTAGCCTTAGCTGTACAGGATTTTATTGGTCAGAACGAGATCGTTATCAAGAATCTGGGTAAATATTTACCTGAAATTCAAGGGATATCTGGCGCAACGATACTTGGAGATGGCCAAGTCGCACTTATTATTGATCCGAACGCTTTTATTAAATAACTAGGATAGAACAGGGAGGTTCGTTCCATGGCTGAAGATATTAAAGTGATAGTGTTCAAATTAGGTTCAGAGGAATACGGTATCGAAGTTGAGAAGGTACAAACCATTGAGCGCATGATGCCCATAACTCGTGTGCCTAAAACGTATTCGTTTATCAAGGGTGTAATTAATTTACGTGGTGTTGTTATCCCTGTGATTGACCTTCGAGGCCGCTTTGGAATCGAAGAGGCGGAGCAAACAGATCAGTCACGTGTAATTATCGTATCTGTTAATGAAATGGAAGTAGGTTTCATTGTAGATTCAGCAAATGATGTAATAGATTTGAACAGGGATTCTATCGATACACCTCCAGATGTTGTTGGCGGCATCAAAGCGAAGTATTTAGATGGGGTGGCCAAGATAGGTGAAGAGCGCTTGCTGATTATGCTTAATCTGTCAGAAGTGCTTAACAAAGGCGAAATCGTTCAATTAGAAAGCCTAGAGGGCTAACCTGTGGAATTATTTAAGCACTATAAGGATTTTAAAATGGATGTGCTTAAGGAAGTCGGGAATATTGGAGCTGGGAATGCAGCCACCGCATTATCACAGCTCTTGAATAAGCCGATTGATATGGCTGTTCCCAAGGTACAGCTTCTCAACTTTGAAGAGATTACGGACAAAGTTGGTGGAGCTGAAGAACTAGTATATGCAGTTTTCTTACGTGTGGAGGGAGAAGCTCCGGGCAACCTGTTTTTCATACTTTCCCCGGAAGCCGCTTTGAACTTACTCAGTCGCATTGCAGGCATAGAGATTTTGAGTGACCAAGAACTTGGAGAAATGGAACTTTCCGCGCTGAGTGAAATTGGAAATATATTAGCAGGATCGTACCTATCTTCTCTTGCTGACTTTACCTCACTTTCTATGTATCCAACAGTTCCTGCACTTGCTATGGATATGGCTGGAGCCATCCTAAGCTACGGTTTGCTGCAATTTGGGCAAATGGGTGACGATGCATTGTTGATCGATACTACCTTTTTTGAGGGGAAAAACGAAATTGAAGGGCAATTTTTCCTTATTCCCGATCCGGAATCATTCCCGAAAATCTTCAAATCGCTAGGAGTTCCATTTGAAAATGATTGAAGAACAAAGCATCATTAAAGTAGGGATGGCAGATCTTAACATTGGAAGCCAGGATAGTTTGATTCGTACAACGGGTCTTGGCTCCTGCGTGGGATTGACATTGTTTGACCCTGGAAAAAAACTCGCGGGAATGGCGCATGTGATGCTCCCTACTTCTGAGATTGCTAGGGAAGGGCAATTAAACATCGCTAAGTTTGCAGATACTGCAGTGCCGGAGCTCTTATCCCGTTTGCTGGAGCTTGGTGCGGTTCGGAGTCGGATCGTAGCCAAGATGGCAGGAGGATCACAAATGTTTGCCTTTGCCGGGGGGAGCGACACCATGAGGATCGGGCCTCGTAATGTTGAATCTTGTAAACTTGCTCTTGAGCATTTGAAAATTCCGTTAATAGCGGAAGACACGGGCGGTAATTATGGCCGTACGATAGAAATTGCCTGCAACACTGGTGTATTGTTCATTCGCAGTGTGCAAAAAGGCGCTAAGGAAATATAAATATGAAGATGATAGGAAACATTCTTATAAACTTTCTGTTTGGTTTGATAGGTTTTGTATTCACATTTTTTGTAACCTACAGTAATAATGTTCTCGGTACTAGTTTATTACGAAGCCTATTAGGATTTATCATCTGGTTTCTGCTTGCTTTCCTCCTAAGATGGGTATTGGGTTTTATCGTGTATCAATCATCACCTCCGGATGAACAGGATGTTGAGGGAGAAGAACTTGGTGCAAAGCTAGACATCAGTACCCCTAATGAGGATGAAGAGTTAATTAATCTACTCAAACCGAAGCCAGGACAAGGGAGTGGGAACAGTGAGGGGTTCAAGCCGCTCACACCCCCAAAACTAGTCTCTATGAAAGATCCTGAAGAATTGGCCAAGGCCGTTCGTCACCTGAAAGAAGAATAAGCGAGCGCTGTGGCGGAATCGGTTATCTTAAATATAAGAATGTATAAGTTTCACTTTATACATTATCCTTATATTTCTCGCTTAAACGCTACCGTCCTCATAAGGATGCCGAAGGCGTTTATGCTTGTGACTAGGCAGGTTTCGCCGCGACAAGCTCTCTGACTAAACTTTGGGAAGGGTGAAAGCTATTGAACGAGCGTAAAGCTTCTCAATTGGAAACTGACGAGCTATGGGAACAGTGGAAAGAACACAGTGACCCTGAAGCCAAAAAGAAGCTGATAGAGAGTTATCTCCATATTGTTGATTATGTATCCAGCCGTTTGGCTGTGGGATTGCCCAAAAATGTATCTAAAGATGATTTAGCCAGCAATGGAGTAATGGGATTAATTGATGCGATTGAAAAATTCGACTACAAACGGGGATTGCAGTTTCAGACCTATGCTTCCTGGCGCGTACGTGGTGCGATTTTAGATTCCTTACGTCAAAGTGATTGGGTCCCTAGATCTGTGCGAGAAAAAGCTAAAAAAATCGAGGACGCTTATCAGCAGTTGGAACAGAAGTATTTGAGATCCGTTAGTGATGAGGAAATGAGTCTATACCTGAATATTAGTGTAACTGAATTTCAAAATATGTTGCAGGATGTGGCTGTAATGTCACTATGTTCACTGGAAGACCCGATTCGTGAAGAGGAATCAGAGACCCGAATGTCCATACTGGTGGACGATAAAGCTAAGAATCCGGATAGCAAGGTAAATGAGTTCTACTTACGCGAAGCCCTCACCAAAGGTATTGAGAAATTAACGGTGAAAGAACGGACCGTTGTGTCCCTTTTATATTATGAAGATTTATCATTGAGCGAAATCGCAGAGGTCATGTCACTATCTCCTTCACGGATTTCGCAGCTTCATTCCAAGGCTATTTTGCGGCTGAGGGGAACGCTTGAGAAGAATCGCGATCTACTTATGCAGAACGATTAACCGTTAGTGGTGACAAGGGGGAGCAAAATTGATCGGTCAAAATGCTTTGGATCAGTACTTAAGTATTACTTTTTCGGATGACAAAGGGATCGCGTATTTGCAGTTCTCCAAAAAGGATGAGAATTTTTCCTGCTCTCCTACAGAATTGGAAAGCTTCCTGCACAGTCACAATATTCGCTACGGGGTCCAGCGTGATATTGTTGGACGTATTTGTAGTCATCCGGAGGAGTTTTTTTGGAGTAAAGTCGCTATTGCTACAGGTGAACCTGCAGTAAATGGAGTCGACGGAAGTATTATGCTTACTGTTGATCTGGAAGAGGATCGCAAGCCGCTTGAAAAAGCGGATGGTAAGGTGGATTATAAAGATTTAGTTCGGCTTCGTAACGTCCTCAAAGGAAAGCTGATAGCTAGAATTATCCCTGCTCAGCCTGGTAAGCATGGTAAGACTGTAACTGGTGATGAGCTTGCTTTCAGAGCTGGAAGGGAAGCTCATTTTAAAGTGGGTAAGAACGTACTCGTTGATAACAATGGAACCTCGATGTATGCTGCAATTGACGGTCTTGTTACTTTAACTGATAGCGGTAAAATCAATGTATTTCCTGTGTATGAAGTGAATGGTGATGTGGACTACAGTACTGGGAACATTGATTTTGTAGGTACCGTTGTTATTCGAGGAAACGTACTTTCAGGATTTTCTGTAAAGTCCGCCGGTGATATTCGTGTGGTTGGTGGAGTTGAAGGAGCGGAATTAATCTCTGGGGGATCCATCGAAATTACGGGTGGAATTATCGGCTATAACAAAGGACATGTAACTGCTGGGAAAAATGTTAAGGTCTCTTTCATTCAAGATGGTAATGTAACAGCTGGTGAAGATGTCATTGTATCCCAGAGCATTATGCATTCCAATATACGTGCGGGCAGAGACGTTCTTTGTAATGGGGCTAAGGGATTGATAGTTGGCGGAACTGTACAGTCAGGGGAAAGAGTCGTAGCACGTACCATAGGCAATACCATGTCCACAGCGACTTCTATTGAGGTAGGAGTAGTACCTGAGCTCAGAAATGAGATTAACGAGCTACGTCAATCACTGCGTCAATTACTTGAAAATGAGGACAAAACGTCTAAAGCGTTGTATCTATTAAATCAATTGGCAACTAATGGTCAACTCCCTGCAGATAAAGTGGCACTTCGCGTTAAATTGAATGCTACTAAACAGTCTCATCAACGTGAGGAAAAAAGAATTAAAGAACGTGTACTAGAGATTGAAAGAATGCTAGAAGATACAGGCAGAGCTAGAGTTGAAGTGATCAAAACGATCTATGGCGGATCCAAAATTATGATCGGTAGATATACACGATTTGTAAAGGACCCCACAGAACGCGTTGTGTTTGTTTATAGTGAAGGTGATATATCCTTAACGCCATACAATTAATCAGGTGGGCAGCAATAGCGGCCGGCCATTCTTGAAATATAAGAAAGTATAAGTTTCACGTTATACATTATCCTTATATTTTTACGAGAAACGGTTATCGTCTTCATAAAGATGACAACATCGTTTCTTCTTATGAGAAGAGGGTTATGATGAGCCTAAAACCAGTGGAACTGCAAATTGCACTACCTCGGACTACGGAAGCGGGTAAGGTTCAGAATGAATCTCAGCAGCGCCCCGCTATTGATCAGCATCAACTGGCCGGACAAAATGTGAAACAAAGTCAGGAAATGACCATGCGAAGCGCTGAAGTGGATGAATCTTCTGAATCTGCTTTACGCGATGGCGGAGATAAAGGCAATCAACATTCCGGAGGGAATCCTTCCTCGGAGAAACGTTCGAAGTCAGGCACTCGTGATGCGGAACATCCTTACAAAGGACAGCGCATTGATCTGAGTCTTTAATAAGTAATTATATTTGATATGTAAAAGGAGATAAGGCACTTGCAACCATGGGTGTATATTGTGCTAGTAGGTGTCGCCGCTATTCTTTATGCCCTTTTACTTCCAGCGCGTATGAAGGAAGGAAAAGCAGAGCAGCAAAGCCTCAAAGAAACGGAGGCAGCGCTTGAGCTATATATGGCGGACATAGAGCGCGAGAATGAAGAGCTAGCACAGTTGGTCAGCAGTATTAAACAGCAATCACAAACTAATCATGTAGCAATGCAAGGGCAGATTAGTGATTTGCAGCATCAATTGACAGAATTACAACAAAGCTCTTTATTACTAGAGGGCCGAGTAACTAACGAAGAAAAGCGGTTAAGAGAGTTGGAAGTTTCGGTTGAGAAGGGTTCGTATGCTAAGGTTGCGGCGATCGGAGACCCGTCTGCCGGAGCTGAATTGAGTTCAATACAACCAGAAGTGAAAGCGAAACCCATTAGTTCTATTAAATTGCGGTATCCAAGATTATTTGAACTACATGAGCAGGGGAAATCGATAGACTCCATTGCCAAGACGGCTGGACTTCAGCGGGGAGAAGTGCAACTGATTCTGCAACTCGCCAAACAGGAGGAATCGGTATGATGAAGAACCGTTCTTTTTTGTTCGGTCTTGGCACAGGGCTAATTGCAGGCGCACTATTACTTCAGTTAATGATATCCGGTGGAGCGGCTCCACTCACCAAGGAACAGGTAATACAAGGTGCTGAGAAATTGAACTTGAAGGTTATCGACGAATCTACTGAACCTCCTTCTGATGAGTCTGCTTTGGAGGATGCTGTTCAAGGTCAGAAGACAGACGGCGTTAATGAGGGAAGTACGGAGAACGTGGAACCTTCTAAGCCTACAGTAGCGGCTTCTCCCGCTCCTGTAGTATCTCCTACAGTATCTGATAACCCTAATAAGGTTGTCCCTCCTAAAGAGCCCTCAACGCCTAAAGAAGGCACTATTGAGAAGCCAGAGGTCACTACTGCACCATCTGCTGTTGCACCTGATAAGCCTAAAGCCACTGCGAATGCAGGGGTTGTTGTTCGTATACCTTCAGGTAGCACACTGACAAAAACAGCAGATATTTTGGAGAAGGCTGAAGTCATTAAGGACAAGGCTAGTTTTCTTAAAGCCGCCAATCAACGCCAGATCAATACGAAGATTCAATCGGGTTCTTATACCTTTAATAAAGACGAGAGTCTAGATTCTATACTAGAAAAATTAATAAGTTTTCAATGATCGTTGCATACACTAATAAAATATGGTATAGTAATTGACGGTGTTAAAACACACGCCGGTTGATTTCGACAAGGGGTGCTTTCTTCTGAAGAAAGTCTTGCTGAAAGATGACGCACGGCGGAGGAGACACACAATAAACCAAACTTAGGAGGTGTGTGAAGATGGCAGTAATCTCCATGAAACAGCTTCTAGAAGCTGGGGTACACTTCGGTCACCAGACTCGTCGTTGGAACCCAAAGATGGATCGTTATATCTTCACTGAAAGAAACGGAATTTACATTATTGACTTGCAAAAAACAGTCAAGAAGGTAGAAGAAGCTTACAACTTTGTGAAAAGCGTCGCTGGTGACAACGGCACAATCCTATTCGTAGGAACAAAGAAACAAGCGCAAGATTCCGTAAAAGAAGAAGCAGAACGTTCCGGTATGTTCTTCATTAACCAACGTTGGTTGGGCGGAACTCTTACTAACTTCCAAACTATCCAAAAACGTATTGATCGTTTGAAGAAATTGGAATCTTGGGAAGAAGACGGCACTTTCGAAGTTCTACCTAAGAAAGAAGTTATCCTTCTTCGCAAAGAGAAAGATCGTCTTGAAAAATTCTTGGGCGGTATCAAGAACATGAAAGGTCTACCAAGCGCGTTGTTCATCATTGACCCGCGTAAAGAGCGTATTGCAGTTGCAGAAGCTCGCAAATTGGGTATTCCAATCGTAGCTATCGTTGATACTAACTGTGATCCAGACGAAATCGACTACGTAATTCCAGGTAACGACGACGCTATCCGCGCCGTGAAATTGTTGACTGGTAAAATGGCAGACGCTGTTGTTGAAGCTCACCAAGGCGAAGACACAACTACTGCTTAAGTAGCGACTAACACATACAAGAACTTAAATGAAAAGGGTGGTTGGCAGGTGGATAACCTCTCACTGCCCTTTTTTTAGGATAAAAGCCTTGAATAATGTAAGAAAACGACAATTACCTGGAGGGAATAAACAATGGCAGTTGATGCAAAAGCAGTAAAAGAACTTCGTGAAAGAACAGGCGCTGGTATGCTTGATTGTAAAAAAGCGCTTGAAGAAGCTAATAACGATATCACTAAAGCGGCTGAATTGCTTCGTGAAAAAGGTTTGTCCGCAGCAGCAAACAAAGCAGGACGTATTGCTACTGAAGGCGTTGTAGAATCTTACATCCACGCTGGCGGCCGTATTGGTGTACTTGTAGAAATCAACTGCGAAACTGACTTTGTAGGTAAAACAGATTCCTTTAAGGATTTTGCTCGCGATATCGCTATGCAAATCGCTGCAGCAAACCCGCGTTATGTTCGTCGTGAAGAAGTTCCACAAGAAGATGTAGAAAAAGAAAAAGAAATCCTGAAAGCTCAAGCTTTGAATGAAGGTAAGCCTGAGAAAATCATTGAAAAAATGGTTGAAGGACGTATTGGTAAATATTACGAAGAATATTGCTTGCTTGAGCAAACCTTCGTTAAAGACCCAGACAAAACGATCTCCCAATTGCTGAACGAAAAAATCAGCACAATCGGAGAAAACATCTCGATCCGTCGTTTTGCTCGTTTTGAACTAGGCGAAGGTTTGGAAAAGAAAGTGGATAACTTTGTTGAAGAAGTTATGGCACAAGTAAATAATTAATATCAGCTTCATCATAAATGTGAAGAATTGAATAAAGGCAAGCATCAGAAGAGCGGAACACGTACACGTAGTGTTCCGTCTTTTGCAGAAAGTGAGGGTATACATTTGGAACAGCCGGTATTTAAGAGAGTAGTCCTTAAGGTAAGTGGAGAGTCTTTGGCAGGACAAAACGGATATGGTATTGATGCCGACATGATTATTTCCATCGCTGAACAGATCAAGGAAGTAGTAGAGCTTGGCGTTCAGGTTGCGATTGTTTGTGGTGGAGGTAACATTTGGCGCGGGATCGCTGGTAGTGCAAGTGGCATAGATCGCGCTACTGCAGATTATATGGGCATGCTGGCAACAGTAATGAATTCACTTGCTCTGCAGGATGCATTAGAACAAATCGATGTGCCAACAAGAGTGCAGACTTCGATCTCGATGCAGCAAATTGCTGAACCGTACATTCGTCGTCGTGCGATTCGCCACTTGGAGAAGGGCCGTGTTGTTATTTTTGCAGCAGGCACAGGAAACCCTTTCTTCTCTACAGATACTACTGCAGCACTTAGAGCAGCAGAAATCGAAGCAGAAGTTATTCTGATGGCGAAGAACAAGGTTGATGGTGTATATTCAGCAGATCCGTTTAAAGACAGCACAGCCGAGAAATTTGAACAGCTCACTTACATGGATGTTCTGAACAAAAACCTTGGTGTTATGGATTCAACAGCTTCATCTCTATGCATGGATAATAATATACCGCTCATTGTATTTGCCATTACTGAACAAGGCAATATCAAACGTGTCGTTCTCGGTGAGAAGATCGGAACGATTGTTAAAGGGAGTGTAGATTAATGCCACAATCGGTCAAAAAAAATGCCGAAGAGCGTATGGAAAAAGCGATTTCATCGCTGAAACGTGACTTGGCAACATTGCGTGCAGGACGTGCAACAACATCACTGCTAGATCGCATTCAAGTTGAATATTATGGTTCCCCAACTCCAATCAATCAGCTGGCGAACATCAGTACTCCGGATTCCCGGACACTGTTAATCCAGCCGTGGGACAAAACATCGATGTCTGACATTGAACGGGCGATTATGAAATCTGATATCGGTTTGACGCCTGCTAATGACGGCACAATCATTCGTCTTTCTATCCCTCCGCTGACTGAAGAACGTCGGACGGATTTGGTGAAATTGACGAAGAAATTTGGTGAAGAAGCGAAAGTAGCGATCCGCAACATTCGCCGTGATGCCAACGATGATATTAAGAAGATGGAGAAAAACGGTATCTCGGAAGATGAGTCTCGTGGCCATCAGGAAGACATTCAAAAGACAACGGATAAGTTCATAGCCGAGGTCGACAAAGTGCTTGTATCCAAAGAAAAAGAGATTATGGAAGTATAAAGATATTCTAGAGACTTAAGGCCCCTCCGTTAATGGTGGGGTTTGTCTCTTTCTGATAAGAGCTTGGAGGAAACGGAAATGATCAAACGGGTTCAAGCGTGGCTGAGCCGTAAAGACAGGCAACAGCCAGTCGAGATTTCACCGGATAACATTCCCCGGCACGTGGCTGTTATTATGGACGGCAATGGGCGTTGGGCTAAGCGTCGCGGGTTGCCGCGCGTTGTGGGTCATCAGAATGGCATGAAGGCTGTTAAACGTGCTACAATCGCTGCAGACGAACTGGGTGTTGAGTTTTTGACGATGTATGCGTTCTCGACAGAAAATTGGAAACGACCAAAGGAAGAAGTCGATTATCTGATGCGCTTGCCAGTGGAGTTTCTAGCCATTGAGCTTGATGAACTGATTGAGAAGAATGTCCAAGTACGTATGATGGGGGATACTGATGCATTACCTTCATATACACGTAAGGCTATGGAAGAAGCGGTTTCCCGAACACAGGGCAATACTGGACTTATATTGAATTTTGCTCTCAATTATGGGGGACGTAAAGAAATTGAGGACTGCATGCGCAGCATTGGTAAGGACATCCAATCAGGGGCTTTGTCACCGGAAGATATTACGACTGATCTAATCGATAGCCGAATGTTATCTGGTGGGTTACCAGATCCGGATTTGCTTATACGTACAAGCGGAGAAATGCGACTTAGCAATTTCATGCTATGGCAGCTTGCTTATAGTGAGCTGTGGTTTACTGATGTGTATTGGCCTGAATTTGATAAGGAGCATTTGCATCAGGCAGTTGCTGAATATCAACGCCGTACACGCCGTTATGGTGGACTGAAGTAGCTTGATAGGAGATGGAAACCTTTGAAGCAGCGATTGATTACCGGAATTGTTGCCGGAGCACTATTTTTAGGCTTATGCGTGTTGGGAAACTGGCCATACCAGTTGTTACTTACTGCCATGGCTTTTATCGGGTTTTATGAATTTGTGAAAATGATAGGGATACCTGCGCTTTCCGGTTCTACCGTTCTTGGTTATGCAGCCATTCTAAGTTTTATGATCCCTTGGAATTTGCTTGGGATCTCTGCACCCTTATCGTGGGAACAAGGAATTTGGATTCTGCTGCTGTTGTTCCTTTTAGTTACAGTTTTTACTAAAAATAAATTAGATATTCGAGTAACAGCCTTGCTGTTTACTGGTATAGTATACATTGGAATGGGTTTTTCTTATATGGCCATGGCTCGTGCATCGGATGACGGACATGGTTTGTTCTGGACTTTTTTACTCCTTTTCTGCATTTGGGGTAGTGATGCCGGGGCTTACTTTGTTGGAAGAAGCATGGGGAAGAACAAACTTTGGCCAGCCATCAGTCCCAACAAAACGGTGGAAGGTGCAGTAGGTGGGGTACTGATCTCGATGCTAATCGCGATCGTGTTTGCAATATTTGCTCCTGAACATCTAGCGATAGGACGAGCGCTACTTATAGGGCTTTCTTGTGCGGTCTTGGGTCAGCTTGGTGATCTTGTGCAATCTGCCTATAAGCGTGCGTATGGTATCAAAGATTCAGGCACACTTCTGCCAGGTCACGGTGGTATTCTTGATCGATGTGACAGCTGGATTATCGTATTTCCATTCGTACATATCCTAACGCTCATGCCTTACTATTAACGGAAGGAGAGGGTATAACTATGAAAAAAATAAGTGTTCTTGGTTCCACAGGTTCGATCGGCACTCAGACTCTAGATGTCATCGCTATGCACCCAGACTCTTTTCAAGTAGATGGCTTGGCAGCTGGAACGAATACAGCGTTATTGCTGGAACAAGTCCGTCGGTTTAATCCTCGTCGTGTTTCTGTTGCAACAAAGGAGTTGGCAGATGAGATTAGATCCAGTCTGCCTTCTGGCATACAGCTATACAGCGGGAATGAAGGTCTTGTTGAGGTGGCAGCTGGTGGAGATGCCGAAATGGTCGTAACGGCTGTTATGGGTAGTGTAGGCCTCCAATCCACGTTAGCTGCGATCGAAGCAGGCAAACATATTGGACTAGCTAATAAAGAGACTTTGGTAACGGCAGGACACCTCGTCACTGATCTAGCTAATCGTAAGGGTGTTAAGTTGTTACCTATTGATAGCGAGCATTCTGCTATTTTTCAGTGCTTAAATGGTGAGAATCTCGCGGATATTGCTTGCATCACTTTAACGGCTTCTGGTGGATCCTTCCGGGATTTCACTCGTGATCAACTCAAGAATGTAACAGTAGAAGATGCACTTCGTCATCCGAATTGGAGCATGGGCGCGAAAATCACGATTGATTCTGCTACAATGGTGAATAAAGGGCTTGAGGTGATTGAAGCGCATTGGTTATTTGGTCTACCTTATGAACAAGTAAATGTACTTTTGCATCCAGAGAGTATCATTCACTCATATGTGGAGTTCCGCGATAGCAGTATTATTGCTCAGCTTGGTAATCCCGATATGCGTGTCCCGATTCAATATGCGCTCACGTATCCCGAACGCTGGGAATCGCCGGCACAGCGTTTGTCGTTAGCTGAAGTTGGACGTTTGACTTTCCGAGAAATGGACTATGAACGATTCCCTGCGCTTAAGCTAGCCATGGATTGTGGAAAAGCTGGAGGGACAGCTACTACTGCTTTTAATGCTGCGAATGAAATTGCTGTTGCTCGTTTCTTGAGTCATGAGATCCCATTCCTGCGCATTGAGGAGATCATCGGGGAAGTGCTGCATCGTCATATTAACGAGGACAATCCGAATTTGGAACAAATTGAATCCTGTGATAAGCGTGTTCGTGAGCTGGCAGCAACGCTGTAGAAGGTAGAAAGATCTCTTTTTAAAAATATAAGAAAGTATAAGTTTCACTTTATACATTATCCTTATATTTCTCGCGTAAACGCGTACCGTCTCCTTAAGGGACGCCGATGGCGTTATTGCTTGACTGGAAATACTTACTTTGCCCTAAAAATAGGTTGGGACAGTTGATTCTCTTGTGCCTGATCGGAGAATAATGATAAATTAAGAGGACATACTTCGGTCTTACACCTAAAGGGGGATGATACGTTTGGAAATGGTTCAAGTCGTTTTATTAACGGTGCTCATGTTTTTTGTCCTGGTGACTGTACATGAATGGGGTCACTATTATTTTGCCAAACGCGCCGGTATTCTCGTGAGGGAATTTGCTATCGGTTTCGGTCCGAAACTGTTTTCTTATAAACGGAATGAGACACAGTTCACTTTGCGTTTACTGCCTTTTGGCGGTTATGCTCGGATGGCTGGTGAAGATCCGGAAATTATTGAAATTGGCTCAGGACAGACCATTGCAGTAAGACTCGGTCAGGATAATAAAGTAAAAAATATTTATCTGGACGCACTGGATACACGTAAAAATGTAATCCGTGGTGAGGCTTTGCATACTGATCTTGAAAATGATCTGCAAATCCGCTTGGATGTGGATGGCGAAGTTACTACTTATGATGTTCATCCTCAAGCGATGATGATTAAAGGAACGCAACAGACTCAAATTGCGCCTAAAGATCGCCAATTCGGTAGTAAAACCGTGGGTCAGCGTGCATTGGCTATTGTTGCGGGTCCTGTGATGAACTTCCTGTTAGCCTTTGTTCTGTTTGCCATCCATTTGCAAATGGTTGGAATTCCGGTGGAGAATCCTACTTATGTTAAGATCGGTGATGTCTCTGAAGGAATGCCTGCACAAGAGGCGGGATTGCAGAAGGGTGACATTATTGTCTCCATCAACGGTGAGAAGATTGGTGCCGATTACCAAAAAATGATTGACTTAACCTCGGAGTCCAAAGGGAAAGAAATGAAATGGATGCTGCAACGTGGTGATGAGACCCTTAATGTGACTCTCGTTCCTCGTAGCATGGAGGGACAAGAAGGCGGTAAAATCGGGATTACACCTGAGCTTCCTACCCGCAAAGCAGGGGTTGGAGAGACGTTGACAGGTTCAGGTAAAGCTATGGTCGATACGACGGAAGCTATCTTTCTGGGCTTTAAGCAATTGATCAATAAATTCAATATGGATGATATTGGAGGTCCGGTTCGTACCTTTGAAGTAACCGGTCAAATTGCCCAACAAGGCATTCAGTATCTTACCTATTGGGCTGCTATCCTAAGCTTGTATCTGGGGATTTTCAACCTATTGCCGATTCCAGCACTAGATGGAAGCCGTCTGGCGTTCCTAGGTGTGGAGGCATTACGCGGTAAACCTGTAGATCCGAGTCGTGAAGGTATGGTTCACTTTGTTGGATTTGCACTGTTATTTTTATTAATGATTGCTGTTACGTATAATGATATTTTACGTTTGATCAGCGGCTAATTTTCTTCGGGAGGCATTCCATTACATGGCAAAAGATAAGCAATTCGTTACGGAAATCACGCCGCAAAGCGAGGATTTCTCACGCTGGTATATTGATGTTATAAAAAAAGGAGACTTGATGGACTACTCTCCTGTTCGTGGCTGTATCGTATTTAAGCCAGAGGGCTATGAAATATGGGAGCATATTCAGGAGGAAATGAACCGTCGCCTCAAGGAAACTGGGCATCGTAATGCTTATTTTCCAGTGTTCATTCCAGAGAGTTTCTTTCAAAAGGAAAAGGATCATATTGAAGGCTTTAATCCCGAACTGCCATGGGTAACTGAGGCTGGTGGAGACGTGCTTGAAGAACGTCTGGCTGTCCGTCCTACTTCTGAGACCATGTTCGGGCACATGTATTCCAAATGGATTCAGTCCTATCGTGACCTTCCTGTACTTATCAATCAATGGGCGAACGTGGTTCGTTGGGAGAAGCGTACTTTACCATTTATCCGCACTACTGAGTTTCTTTGGCAAGAAGGGCATACTGCGCATGAGAATGAAGCCGAAGCTCGTGAAGAAACCATGAAGATGCTGGATAACTACCGTGATTTTGCCGAGACATTCCTTGCCATTCCGGTGATCACTGGACAAAAGACACCTTCCGAGCGTTTTGCTGGTGCAGTAGATACGTATTCTATTGAGGCGATGATGAAAGATGGACGTGCTGTTCAGGCTGCTACCTCACATTACTTGGGTACCAAGTTTGCAACAGCATTTGAGATCCAGTATTTGAGCCGCGACAATAATTTAGAATATGTGCATACGACCTCATGGGGATCCACTACACGCTTGATTGGTTCGCTGATTATGGTACATGGCGATGACCGTGGTCTTGTTCTGCCACCTAAGGTAGCGCCAACTCAAGTGATTATGATTCCGATCGGACCTCCTAAAACTCGTGAAGCCGTGATTGGACGGACAGACGAGCTGTTCAAGGAGCTGAAGAACGCAGGTGTTCGTGTACGTGTGGATGATCGTTCGGATGTAACGCCAGGTTGGAAGTTCAATGAATATGAAATGCGCGGTATACCTGTGCGCTTGGAGCTTGGACCACGCGATATGGAGAATGGCGTTTGCGTTATCGTATCCCGTGTCACAGGTGAGAAGAAGGTAATTCAGCAGGAGAACCTTGTTGAAGAGGTACAAGCAATGCTCGAGCAGGTTCATAATGAAATGTTCGAACGTGCCCTGAAATTCCGTGAGGACCATTTCTATTCTGTAGATTCCTTGGAAGAAATGAAAGCTTCAATGGAAGAAAAACGCGGCTTTGCACTAGCTGGCTGGTGTGGTTCCGAAGAATGCGAGTCCAAAGTTAAGGAAGAGACAGGTGCGGGTAGCCGTAACATTCCTTTCGATCCGGCGGAGAAGAAACAAGTCTGCATTTGCTGTGGTAAACCAGCTGAGCATACTGTGGTTTTTGCAAAGGCATATTAATCTTTTGGTACCGATCAACAGTCTTGTAGTATTTTAATCTAGCTTCTGGAGAGAGGAGTCAGCGGGCCGAAAAAACCCAATGCTTTTTGAATCCAGAAGCTTTTTAAAATATAAGAATTTATAGGCTTACGTAATAAATTATCCTTTTATTTCTCGCATAAACACTTACCGTCCTCATAAGGACGCTGAAGGCGTTTATGCTTGAAATATAAGAAAGTATAAGTTTCACACTATACTTTATCCTTATATTTTTACGAGAAACAGTTATCGTCTTTAAAAGACGACAACGTCGTTTCTTCTTATCATATTGTACTTTCACTGAATATCATTGATTGTGTTTTACGGAGTTATCAAAGGTGGGAGGAAAGCATGGAACAAAACCAGGAGAGAAGAAAAAGATTCGAGCTCTTGATGAAGCAAGGTGAAATTCCACCTGCAATTATGGATCCCTACTTTTTAGATGGATATATAGAGCGTGTAGAGATCAGCCGTGGTAACCGAGACTGGCAAATTGTGATTGCGAAAGAAAGTCTGGTTCCAGCGCAGGTATACCGGACATTTTGCCTCAGAATGCGCGAGAAGCTACAGCATATAGCCAAAGTAAGCTTTTTATTCGTATATGATCAAAAAGTTAGTAGAGCAGAGCTAGTCCAAGAATATTGGGGATTGTTTCTGGAGTGGGTGACTCGCGAGATCCCTTCGGTTAATGGCTGGCTGACACGTTCTACCCAAGAGCTTAAAGATGACACTTTAATGCTGACGATGAGTGACTCCACTTCTATGGAGCTGGCTCGTAAAAAAGGCATCGATGGGGCAATTATTAAATTTTATGATAAGTATTTCGGTCTCTCCTTAAAAGTTAAAGTGCTAATGGCAGAGAACGAAAATAATAATGTTGAAGCATACGAAGAATTTCAGCAAAAGCTTCAGCAAGAACAACGCGAGATCGTTGAGCAGATGATGACTGCTGTAGAAACAGAAGCTCCTGCTGATGATAGCGATCCTAATGAAGTAATTAAGCTTCAAGTGGGGTATGAAATTAAGGAACAGGCCGTGCCGATTCTTGAAATTCAAGATGAAGAGAAGAAAATTACAATTCAGGGTACTATTTTTGGTCTGGATCGTAAGGAACTTCGCAATGGCAGTACTTTGTTCACCTTCAGTTTGACCGATTTCACGGATTCTCTACAAATGAAGATGTTCGCGAAGACTAAAGATGATCTGAAGGTTATGAGTCAGCTAGCAAACGGTAAATGGGTAAGAGCACGCGGAAAAGTTGAATATGACCGTTTTATGCAGATTCCTGAGCTCGTGATGATCCCTTCGGATTTAACGGAAGTTAAGGCACCGCCTGCGCGTAAAGATACGGCTCCTAAGAAACGGGTGGAATTCCACCTTCACACTACGATGAGTACGATGGATGCGGTCACTCCGATCACTACCTATGTCAAAACAGCTGCCCAGTGGGGGCATCCTGCGATTGCTATTTCTGATCATGGCGGAGTTCAGGCTTTTCCTGATGCGAACCATGCAGCTCATAAGCATAAGATAAAAATGATTTATGGCGTGGAAGCCAATGTTGTGAATGACTCTGTGAATATTGTCGAGAATGCTCAGCCTTTGGACTTGAAGACAGCTACCTATGTAGTGTTTGATATAGAGACCACGGGGTTATCGATTACCCGCAATAATATTACGGAGCTGGCGGCCATTAAAATGTGTGAGGGTAAAGAAGTAGACCGTTATTCTACTTTTGTTAATCCGCATGAGAAGATCCCTTATCATATTCAGCAATTGACCAATATTACGGATGAAATGGTTAAGGATGCTCCTGATCTTGAGCCAGTGCTGCGTAAGTTTGTTGAATTTGTGGGTGACAGTATCCTTGTTGCTCATAACGCCAGATTTGATATGGGTTTTATTCAGGCCTCGTTACGTAAAATAGGTGAACCTGTGCTTTCGAATCCATCTCTTGATACGCTTGAGCTCGCTCGGTTACTATATCCAAGCATGAAGAATCACAGGCTGAACACATTAGCCGATAAATATAAAGTTCTTCTGGAAAGCCATCACCGTGCGATTGATGATACCATAGCACTCGGCGGTATATTAACAGGATTGCTCGCAGATGCTGAAAAGATGAAGGGCATGACCCGCCTTGATCGACTAAACGATTATGTGGGTAATGATCTTTCGAACACAAGACCGTTCCACTGTAATATTTATGCACTTAATCAAGTAGGCAAAAAAAATCTCTATAAGCTCATTTCCATGTCACATACGGAATATTTCAAACGTGTACCTTGTATTCCGAAATCCAAGCTGGAAGAGCATAGAGATGGACTGCTCGTGATTTCTGGTTGTGAACGTGGAGAGTTTTTTGAAGCAGTACTCAACAAAACGACTGAGGAAGCCATGGAGGTTGCTCATTTTTATGATGTGCTGGAGATTCAGCCATTGACCATGTACATGCACTTGGTGGACAAGGGCTTTGTAGCAGGCCCTGATGAGCTTCGCGATGTAGTCCGCAAGGTTTGCGAAATAGGGGAACAGTTGAATAAACCTGTTATCGCAACGGGGAATGTGCATTATCTTGAACCCCGGGACAAGCTGTATCGTGATATTACGATTAATGGGATCACAGGCTTTAGTCCGCTTAAAGACCAACGCAAACCGGATGCACACTTCCGCACAACGGATGAAATGCTGTCTGAATTCGAATTTCTCGGTGCTGAAAAAGCGATGGAAGTCGTGGTTACGAATACAGTTGAGCTGGCAGAACGTTTTGAAGAGCTGGAGCTATTTCCAGATAAGCTATTTACACCAATTCTTGAAGGGGCGGACGAAGAAATTCGCGAGACCTGTTATAACACTGCCAAATCCATTTATGGCGAAGAACTACCTGAAGTAGTTATTGCCCGTTTGGAGAAAGAGCTTGCACCGATTATTAAATTCGGGTTCTCTGCCAACTATTTGATTTCTGAACGTCTCGTTAAAAAATCAAATCGAGATGGATATCTCGTAGGCTCGCGGGGTTCTGTAGGTTCTTCTGTAGTAGCTACATTTCTTGGAATTTCAGAAGTTAATCCTTTGCCTGCGCATTATATTTGCCTAAACCCCGAGTGTCGCCATAGTGAATGGTTCCTGGACGGTAGTGTGCGGAGCGGATTCGATTTACCAGATAAAGTCTGCCCGGATTGCGGTCAGAAGCTCAAAGGTGAAGGCCAGGATATTCCGTTCGAGACCTTCCTTGGATTTAAAGGGGATAAAGTTCCCGATATCGACTTGAACTTCTCAGGGGAATATCAGCCGAATGCACATAACTTTACCAAAGAAATGTTTGGTGAGAAAAATGTATTCCGTGCCGGAACGATTGGTACCGTAGCTGAGAAGACAGCTTTCGGATTTGCAAAAAAATACGAAGAACTTCACCAGAAACGTTGGCGTGGAGCTGAAGTTGGCCGTCTGGCGGCCGGTTGTACAGGCGTTAAACGTAGTACGGGACAGCATCCGGGTGGTATAGTCGTTGTTCCAGACTATATGGAGGTAGAAGATATTACGCCAGTACAATTCCCGGCGGATGATGTCAATGCCGAATGGAAGACCACACACTTTGATTATCACGCTTTTGACGCGAATCTGCTGAAGCTTGATATTCTGGGTCATGATGATCCGACGATGATGCGGATGCTCCAGGATTTGACAGGTGTTGATCCAACTTCTATCCCGATGAATGATCCGAAAGTAATGAGCATGTTTAACTCTACAGATGCGCTTGGAGTGAGACCTGACGAAATCAGATCACCGGTTGCGACCTATGGTGTGCCCGAAATGGGTACCAAATTCGTACGTCAAATGCTTATTGAGTCGAAACCATCCAGCTTTGCTGACTTACTACAAATATCAGGTTTGTCTCATGGTACTGGAGTTTGGCTTGGTAACGCGCAAGAGCTTATAAAGAATAACACTTGTAACATTAAGACCGTTATCGGTTGTCGGGATGACATCATGCTCTTCTTAATTTATAAAGCGGGAATGGATGCGAGCTTGGCCTTTAAAATTACCGAGAGTGTTCGTAAAGGTAAAGGTTTATCTGACGAATGGATCGAGGAAATGAAAAAGTGCAA
Organism: Paenibacillus sp. FSL R5-0475; assembly: GCF_038004585.1. Lineage (NCBI taxonomy): Bacteria > Bacillati > Bacillota > Bacilli > Caryophanales > Paenibacillaceae > Paenibacillus > Paenibacillus sp. FSL R5-0475. Next base: position 2,865,122 of record NZ_JBBORK010000001.1, on the reverse strand, counting down.
GGTTCCACAATGGTATATTGATTCTTGTCTGAAGATTCAATACATGTTCCCGAAGGCGCATGCTGCTGCATACGTAATTTCTGCAGTACGTACCGCCTACTTCAAGCTGTATCATCCTATTGAATATTATGCGACTTATTTCTCTGTACGTGCAGCAGATTTTGATATTGAATTGTGCTGTAAGGGATATGAAGCGATCAACCGTCAGATCGTAGAAATTGAGCAAAAAGGATTTCAAGCTTTGCCTAAGGAAAAGGCTATGTTGCCTGTCCTTGAGATGGCTTTGGAGATGACGGCACGTGGGTTTACATTCAAAAACATTGATCTTTACCGTTCGGAAGCGAATAAGTTTATTGTTGATGACAAGAGTTTGATTCCTCCGTTTTCCGCATTAGCGGGAATTGGTGAGAATGCTGCTATCAACATTGCCGCTGCGAAAGATGCCGGGGAATTCCTTTCTATTGAGGATTTCCAGCAAAAATCCAAGGCGAGTAAGACAGTTATTGAGCTGCTAACCAATATGGGCTGCTTCCGCGGCTTACCGGAGAGCAATCAACTTTCCCTATTTTAAAGGCTTTAACAACACTTATTTCATGGCTAGAAAAGAGAGCTCCAAAGGGGGAGTCAAGGGCTAGCACTTGTCAGTCCAGACTCACTATGGTATAATTTCTTTGGTAATAATGAGATAAGTCCGTTGTGTAAAGAGTGGGGAAACCCACTCTTTATCTTTGGTATATAGCAAAAGACAAGTTCGTGGAGGTAATTTTCTTTTGAGCACACCCAAATCTAAAATTAAACAAACGGTAGAGCAGATGCTCGGGCCCTATCTCGACGACAATGGTTTCGAACTGGTGGACGTTGAATACGTGAAGGAAGGCTCCAATTGGTTTCTGCGTATATTCGTAGATAAAGAAGGCGGCATTGATATTGATGACTGCGGAAGCATTAGCGAATATTTCAGTCAGCAGTTGGATGAGAATGATCCTATCCCTGAGGCATATTTCCTTGAGGTTTCCTCACCGGGAGCAGAGCGTCCTCTCAAAAAAGCTGCGGATGTAGCTAAAGCGGTAGGTAAGGACGTGTATGTGACTGTTTATGAGCCGATTCAAGGACTCAAAGAATTTGAAGGTCGTTTGCTCTCGTTCGAGAACGAGGAACTGCTCATCTCCGCGGGCAAAAAAGAACATGTAGTACCGTACGCCAAAGTCGCAAGCGCGAGATTGGCCATTATTTTTTAACGTCTTGAAAGGGGGGCCGGAAATTCATGAGTATGGAGTTTATTGAAGCAATGAATGAGCTGGAAAGGGAGAGAGGCATCAGTAAAGATGTGCTGTTCGAAGCGATCGAAGCGGCGCTGATCTCTAGTTATAAACGTAATTTCAATGCAGCACAGAACGTGCGTGTTGACATGAACCGCAACACAGGTGTCATTAAAGTGTTTGCCCGCAAGCTAATTGTTGAAGAGGTCCTAGATACAAGGACTGAAATCTCATTGCCGGCAGCCAGAGAAATTAACCCGCATTTCCAGCTTGAAGACATTGCTGAGCTTGAAGTAACACCACGTGATTTCGGGCGTATTGCTGCACAGACTGCAAAGCAGGTTGTAACACAACGGATTCGCGAAGCAGAGCGTGGACTCATCTATAATGCCTTTATTGACAAAGAAGATGATATTGTAACAGGACTTGTACAACGTCAAGATATGCGGAACATTTACATTGATCTTGGTAAAATCGAAGCGGTCTTGCCGCTTAGTGAATTGATGCCAGGTGAGAAGTTTAAACAAAGCGAGCGTATCAAGGCTTATATCACTAAAGTTGAGAACACCACTAAAGGACCGCAAATTATGCTGTCCCGCAGTCATCCCGGATTGCTGAAGCGTCTGTTCGAACTAGAAGTTCCGGAAATTTTTGATGGTGTAGTTGAAATTCGTTCCGTAGCTCGTGAAGCTGGCTTCCGTTCGAAGATTGCTGTGTATTCCCGCAATCCGGAAGTGGATCCAGTTGGTTCTTGCGTAGGCCCAAGAGGAACACGCGTTCAAACCATCGTTACTGAGCTTCGTGGCGAGAAGATCGATATCGTCCGTTACTCTGATCTGGTGCAGGAGTATGTCGCTAATGCACTCAGCCCTTCTAAGGTGCTTGAAGTTCAAGTCTTTGAAGCAGAGAAAATGGCACGGGTGATCGTTCCTGATTATCAATTATCACTGGCTATCGGTATTAAAGGGCAAAATGCACGTCTTGCCGCTAAGCTTACCGGCTGGAAAATTGATATCAAGAGTGAAAGTCAAGCGGAGCAGGAATACGGTAGACCGAGAACTTCTATTGATGAAATGCATCAGGATTCCGTCTCCATTGATTAATTAACCTGCTTGACGGGAGGCGTATGTATGAAACAAAGAAAGGTGCCGCTGCGCAAATGCGTTGCTACCCAAGAGATGATGCCGAAAAAAGAGCTGATTCGAGTGGTTAGAACGCCCGAGGGCGAAGTACTGATTGATCTGACAGGTAAGAAGTCAGGCCGTGGTGCTTACATATGCGGCAAGCTTGAATGCTTTAAGCTGGCACAGAAGAATAAAGCACTTGACCGCGCTTTGAAATGTCAAGTGAGTCCTGAAATCTATGACCAGCTTGCCCGGGAGTTTACTTCCGTGGAAGAGCAGTTTCTAGCAGCAAAGGATAGTGAGGATAATGAGTAAGGCGCTTTCTTATTTAGGGCTTGCCATGAGAGCAGGCAAGATAGTCACCGGCGATGAGGCTGTACTCAAAGCTGTACGGTCTTCAGAGGCGAAGCTGGTCGTTCTGGCAGGTGACGCTTCAGATAATACCCAAAAAAAGTTCCGTGATAAATGCGGAACCTACGATATTCCACTAGTAATCGCATTTCACCGAGACAGCCTCGGTGCAAGTATTGGTAAAGACCAGCGTGTAGTACTGGCCATTACGGATAAAGGATTCGCGGAAATGATCTCCAAGCAACTCGGAGATACTGTCGGAGGTGGATTTATTGACTAAAGAAGAGAACAAAGATAAATTGCGCGTGTACGAATACGCCAAGTCACTAAACATGAGCAGTAAAGAAATTATTACAATTCTGAAGCGTTTGAATGTCCCTGTGAATAATCATATGAGTGTCATGGAGAACGGTTCCGTGAACAAAGTAGAGCAATTCTTCAAGGATATCAAGTCGAACGCTGCAGCCAAACGGGATACCAGCTCTAGCAGCCGTCCGGTGACAACCGGTGCGGTAACTGCCGAACCCCAAAGTGCTCAGAATGCCAACAAAAATCAACAGGAAAAGCAGGTAGGTATGAACAGTAACCAAAACAACAACCAATCGACGACGTCCCCAAGGCCCCAAAGCGGACAAGATTCCCGCAGAACAACAACAGGTTCAACGCAGAATGCACGTCCGCAACAAAGCGGAGCTCCACGTACTAACAGTACTAGCGGAAGCCGTCCGCAAGGAAGTAGCACAGGCGGCAATCGTCCACAAGGTAGCAACACTGGTGGCAGCCGTCCGCAAGGAAGTAATACTGGCAGCCGTCCACAAGGTAGCAGTACCGGTGGTAGCCGTCCGCAAGGTAGCAGCACTGGTGGCAGCCGTCCGCAAGGTAGTAATACCGGTGGTAGCCGTCCACAAGGAAGCAATACTGGCAGTCGTCCGCAAGGACAAAGCAGTGCACCTCGCACTGACAGCCGCCCACAAGGTCAATCTGGCACTGGCGGTGGCTTCACACGCGGTGACGACAGAGGTCCTAAGAAGAACACAACTGGTGGTAGACCAAATACGAACAATAGACGGTTTGATGATGGCAAAGGCGGTAACTACCGCGGTCGTGGTGGTAAGAATGGCCGCGGCAAGAATCAGCCAATGGTTCACCGTGAGAAGATCGATAACACACCTAAGAAGATTATCGTTCGTGGTAGCATGACTGTTGGTGAAACAGCAAAATTGCTTCACAAAGACGCTTCTGAAGTAATTAAGAAGCTGATCTCTATGGGTGTTATGGCAACCATCAACCAAGAGCTGGATATCGACACCATCCTGCTACTCGCTGCTGAATTCGGCGTAGAAGTAGAAGTGAAGATTCCTGTTGATGAGGATAGCTTTGAAACTGTGGAAGAGAATGATGCTGAAGAAGAACTTCAGTCACGTCCTCCAGTAGTTACGATCATGGGTCACGTTGACCACGGTAAAACTACTTTGCTGGATGCCATTCGTTCGACGAGTGTATCTCTAGGCGAAGCAGGCGGAATCACACAGCATATCGGTGCTTATCAAGTTGAAATCAACCAGAAGAAAATCACGTTCCTAGATACACCTGGTCACGAAGCATTTACTGCTATGCGTGCTCGTGGTGCACAGGTAACAGATATGACTATTATCGTAGTTGCTGCTGATGACGGTGTTATGCCTCAGACCGTTGAAGCTATTGCACACGCTAAGGCTGCTGGACTTCCGATTATTGTCGCTGTTAATAAAATCGACAAGCCGGGTGCAGATCCTGACAAAGTGAAGCAAGAGCTTACAAGCTATGAACTCGTTCCTGAAGAGTGGGGCGGAGATACCATCTTCGTTAACCTTTCTGCAAAACAACGTATTAACTTGGAAGAACTGCTGGAAATGATTCTGCTCGTTGCTGAAGTAAATGAGTACAAAGCGAACCCTGACAAACGGGCACGCGGTACGGTTATAGAAGCTGAGCTTGATAAGAATCGTGGACCAGTTGCACGTGTTCTGGTACAGAATGGTACATTGAAAGTCGGCGATGCTTTCGTAGCAGGTAACTGCTTCGGACGTGTACGTGCGATGGTTAATGATAAAGGACGTAAGATCAAGGAAGCTAGACCTTCCACTCCAGTAGAAATTACTGGTTTGACTGAGGTACCACAAGCTGGCGATCCGTTTATGGCTTTCGAAGACGAGCGTAAAGCCCGTGCGATTGCTGATAGACGTTCCACATCCCAACGTCAATCTGAGCTGAATACGAACACCCGTGTAACATTGGATGATTTGTTCCAGCACATTAAAGACGGCGAGATCAAAGACCTTAACGTTATCATTAAAGCTGACGTACAAGGTTCAGTCGAGGCACTTAAAGGTTCCCTGGCTAAGATCGAAGTGGAAGGCGTCCGCGTGAAGATCATTCACAGCGGTGCTGGTGCCATTACGGAATCCGATATTACACTTGCAGCAGCATCTAATGCTATTGTTATTGGCTTTAACGTTCGTCCGGACGCTCAGACCAAGGCAGCTGCTGAACAAGAAAAAGTAGATGTTCGTCTCCATAACATCATCTACAATGTAATCGAGGAAATCGAAAGTGCAATGAAGGGTATGCTTGATCCTATCTATAAAGAGAACGTTATCGGTCACGCTGAAGTACGTAGCGTCTTCAAAATCAGTAAAGTGGGTACCATTGCAGGTTGTATGGTAATTGATGGTAAAATTACCCGTAATGCTGAAATGCGCTTGATCCGTAGCGGAATCGTTGTATTTACAGGTAAAGTTGATACCTTGAAACGCTTTAAAGATGATGCCAAAGAAGTGGCGCAAGGTTATGAATGCGGCATAACTTTGGAACGCTATAATGACGTCCAAGAGGGCGACATTATCGAAGCGTTTCTTATGGAAACTGTAGAGCGCTAAGCGAAGAGGTGAATATAGATGTCTAAAATTAGAGCAGGACGAGTGGGCGAGCAGATCAAGAAAGAGCTTAGTCAACTTATCCAAAGCGGACTGAAAGATCCTCGAATCGGTTTTGTAACTGTAACTGGCGTAGACGTGACTAACGATCTGTCGCAAGCGAAAGTATACCTAAGCGTGTTCGGGGATGAAGAGCAGAAGTCAGGCTCCCTTAAAGCGATTGAGAAAGCTAATGGTTTTCTTCGCTCCGAGCTTGGCAAGGCGATTCGCCTTCGGCATACACCAGAACTGATCTTCAAGATCGATGAATCTGTCGCTTATGGCAGTCACATTGAGAAACTTCTTGGAGAGCTTCATAAGAACGATTAGAAATAGGTACTAAAAGGAGTTCAAAATAGCTTAAGGCTATTTTGAACAACCTTTATAAAGGAGACGGCGAATGCAGAGCTATGAACAAAGTCTCCAGCAGACCCGTGAGTTTCTGCTGGAACACGACGATTACCTTGTAGTGTCGCATGTTCAGCCGGACGGAGATGCAGTCAGCTCCACCCTAGCGGTGGGCTGGCTTCTCTCATGTCTGGGCAAAAAATACACTATGCTGAATGAAGGACCGATACCGAAGCGGATGGAATATTTATGGCATTCGGATGAAATCATCAATATGGCCTCTAGTGAGCCGCCCCGTCAATACAGCAATGTGATCTGTGTGGATTGTGCTGATTTTCAGCGAGTAGGATTGACTCATCGCTATTTTGCGAAGGATGCTCTAATCCTGAACATTGACCATCATCCCACTAACAACGGTTATGGACTTGTGAATTTAATCAAACCGGATGCTGCTGCGACTGCGGAAATTTTGTTCGATCTGCTGAAGACGTTCGAGATTGAATGGGACATTGATATCGCCACAGCTTTATACACAGGTCTTTTGACAGATACTGGTGGATTTCGATATACCAACACATCACCAAAAGTAATGGCAGCCGTATCTGAACTGCTTTCTTATGGCGTTAACGGTCCTGAACTGGCTGAGACATTACTTGAAGAAATGACATTGCCGCAGATTAAAATTTTAAATAAAGCGTTAAATACTCTTCAATTATCACCCGAAGGGGATATTGCCTGGCTCTATGTTACACCGGAGGATATGATTGAATGTGCTGCTGCTAATGAAGATTTAGAAGGTCTCGTGAACTACCCTCGCAATATTAGAGGTGTGGAAGTAGGGATTCTGTTCAAAGTCATTCATGAACATGCGGTTAAAGTTAGTTTGCGTTCTGCGGGTAAGGTCGACGTGGCTGATCTAGCGCAAACGTTTGGAGGTGGCGGTCATACCCGTGCTGCAGGTGCGCGTATAGAAGCTACACTCGAAACGGCAATAGCGCAGGTGCTCGAGGAGGTAAGACGTCATTTATGAGTGAATTAGAAGGTGTACTGGCGGTTTACAAGCCAGCCGGGTTCACTTCACATGATGTTGTGGCCAAGGCACGTCGTATTCTCGGCATGAAACGGATCGGACATACGGGAACGCTTGATCCACAGGTAACAGGTGTGCTGCCACTTTGTCTGGGCCGTGCTACTCGTGTCGTGGAGTATATTCAGGAGTTGCCCAAAGAATATGTGGCAACACTGAGACTAGGGATGTCCAGTGATACTGAGGACTTAACTGGGACTATTATAGAAACTGTAGATGAGGTGCATGTAACTGAAGAAGAGATTCTATCAGTGCTCGCTTCATTTAAAGGGGTTATTTCTCAGGTTCCACCGATGTATTCTGCGGTTAAAGTTGACGGCAAACGTCTTTATGAGTTAGCAAGAGAAGGTAAAACCGTTGAACGTAAAAGCCGTGAAGTAGAGATTTATGAAATTGAAATGACGGATATGACTTGGGAAGGCAATCATCCCGATATCACATTCCGGGTGCTTTGCTCTAAGGGGACGTACATTCGTACGCTCTGTGTCGATATCGGACGAGCACTTGGACTGCCGGGTGTGATGGTGAAACTAGAGAGAACGATGTCGGCAGGGATTTCTGCCAGTCATTGTCTTACGCTAGAGGATATTGCGACTCACAAGGAAGCCGGAACATTGGAAGATCATTTAATCGCTGCAGACGAAGCCATTTCTCATATGCCAAAGCACACTGTAATGGATGAGAAAAAGAAGGCAGCTTTGCAGGGGCAGCGTTTGTCCTCACGATTTATAGCTCCAGAGGTGAAGACGAACAGTCAATTTCGGCTATACGATCTTCAAGGTGGATTTCTTGGCATTTATGAATTGGAAGATACAGGTGCAATTGCTCCAGTGAAGGTATTTGCACAAGCTTAAATCAATTTTACCAAGTGAATTGTAGGTGAGAAACAGCGTGAGAACCGTAACGTTAACTTATCCGATGTCTCCGGAGACTGCTGCAGAGTGGGCTCAGCCTCAAGTGGCTGCTCTAGGGCAGTTTGACGGATTGCATCGTGGACATGCTAGCGTCATTACATCCGCTGTGGCCCTAGCCCGTAAACAAGGTGTGCCGGCCGCAGTCCTTACATTTCATCCACATCCTAAAGATGTTATGGGTAAGGGTGATTATGAAGGGTATTTGACGCCACCCGTAGAAAAGCAGGAGATTCTTGCTAGTTTGGGTGTCGATATCTTATATGTTATTGAATTTAACGAGCAGCTTTCCCGTGTAAGTCCACAGAATTTTGTCTCTGTTATGCTTTTGCCGCTACATATTGTAACTGCAGTTGTCGGCTTTGACTTTCGTTTTGGTTATCAAGGTGAAGGCGATGTTGAAATGCTTCGCAAGCTGGGTGAAGGTGTTATGAATGTAGAGGTTGCTCCCCCTTTTCTGCTAGATGGTGAGAAGGTCAGCAGCTCCGGCATTCGTAAAAGTCTCCAAAACGGGGATTTAGAGCTGGCAAACTCCTGGTTCGGACGTTGCTACTATCTGCGTGGTGAAGTGGGTCACGGTGAGAAGAGAGGTCGCACCATTGGTTTTCCAACGGCGAATTTGAAACTCAGTGCTCATTTTGTCATTCCGACTAAAGGTGTATATGCGGTCCGAGTCTTTTATAAGGATAAAGTTTTGTACGGGGTCATGAATGTGGGTGTTAAACCTACCTTTCATGAGGGGGTATTGACTCCAAGCTTTGAGGTCCATCTGTTTGACTTCGAAGGTGATTTGTATGATCAAGAGCTCAAGGTGGAATTAGTATCATACATTCGTCCTGAACGAAAATTCGAATCCATAGATGCATTGATCACTCAAATCGGTGAGGATGCAGAAACCGCGAAGAAGATTTTGGGGTATAATCTATAGTCATCCCGGACAAGCCGTTTACTTTTGTTAATGGAGATGCTATACTAATAAACGTTGCTGGCTTACAGCACCATAACCTTAGCTTGGTTGCACGTTCTCACCGACGGTGACGAGGCTAATGGCGATTATATTGAAGGAGGTGAACAGGATGGCATTAACTCAAGAACGTAAACATCAATTGATCGACGAGCACAAAACTCACGAATCCGATACTGGATCCCCTGAGGTGCAAGTTGCTATCCTAACGGAGAACATCGTTAATTTGACTGACCACTTGCGTACGCACAAGAAAGATCATCACTCCCGTCGCGGATTGTTGAAAATGGTTGGACAACGTCGTAAACTTCTGGCGTATTTGAAAAACAAAGACATCAGACGTTACAGCGCCCTGATCGAAAGACTGGGATTGCGTCGTTAATTTTCCATAAGATAACCCTTAAAGCAGCCTGGTTGTATACCGTATGTCCTTCTCGGAGCGACAGCGGGACAGCTGGGTTGCTTTTTGAAAATTTAGGGAAAACTTTATAGCAAGACTGATGAGATTATTCGTAAAAACGGCCACTTTACATCATCTGTAAGACTTAGCCGTTTCTTCTTATATGTATACAGAACAGGCTACATACCTTAAATTATAAGAAAGTATATGTTTCATGCTATACTTTATCCTTATAATTCTCGCATAAACGCTACCGTCTTTATAAGGACGCCGAAGGCGTTTTTAGCTTGGGGACAAGCCTTTCCGATTCATTAGATCGATATGTGAACCTGCAATATTTGACTGCGGGTCTACTACTATTCAAGGAGGTATTTATGGAAAAACGTGTAGAAATGCAGCTAGGCGGAAGACACCTTGTGCTGGAAACGGGCCGACTAGCTAAACAAGCAAACGCAGCCGTTATGGTGCGTTATGGGGATACTTCGGTATTATGTACCGTTACGGCTTCGAAAGAGCCGAAGGACCTGGATTTTTTCCCGCTTACAGTTAACTATGAGGAAAGATTATATGCGGTAGGTAAAATTCCGGGCGGATTTATTAAACGGGAAGGCAGACCGAGTGAGAAAGCGATTCTGTCCAGCCGTTTGACTGACCGTCCAATCAGACCACTGTTCCCTGAAGGTTTCCGTAACGATGTTCAGGTATTGAACATGGTAATGAGTGTGGATCAGGACTGCGCACCAGATATTGCTGCTATGATCGGTACTTCAGCTGCACTTAGTATTTCCGATGTGCCTTTTGATGGACCCATCGGCGGCGTTGCTGTAGGTCGGATTAATGGAGAATTTGTGATCAATCCGGATATGGCTCAGCAAGCAATCAGTGATATTTATGTAGTGGTTGCTGGAACGAAGGAAGCAATCATGATGGTTGAAGCAGAAGCGAACGAAGTGACGGAAGATGTGATGCTCGAAGCGATTATGTTCGGTCATGATGAAATCCGTAAGATCGTTGCAACCATTGAAGAACTGGTCAAAGTGGCTGGTAAAGAAAAAATGGCTGTGAAGCTGCATGCAGTGAATGCTGACGTGAATACTGAGGTCCGTGCATTTGCTGAAGCTCGTCTGGTGGAAGCCGTTAAAATTGCTGAAAAACATGCTCGTCAGGAAGCGATTGATGTCGTTAATGATGAAGCGGTTGCGTATTTCGTAGAGAAGTACATAGAAGCACCGGAGCTTCTGAAAGATGTTAAAGAAGTCCTACATGATATCGTGAAGGATGAAGTAAGACGTCTAATCACGCATGATAAGGTTCGTCCAGATGGACGTAAACTTGATGAAATCCGTCCGATTGAATGTGATACAAGCCTGTTACCGCGTACACATGGTTCCGGTCTGTTCACACGTGGACAAACACAAATCCTTAGCGTTTGTACCCTTGGAGCTCTAGGTGATGTTCAAATCCTCGACGGAATCGATCCTACTGAAACGAAACGTTTCATGCACCATTACAACTTCCCGCCGTTCAGCGTAGGGGAAGCTCGTCCACTTAGAGCACCAGGACGTCGTGAAATCGGTCACGGAGCACTTGGAGAACGTGCATTATCCAAGGTAATTCCTAGTGAAACTGAATTCCCGTACACGATTCGTCTAGTATCAGAAGCGATTGAATCTAACGGTTCTACCTCCCAGGCAAGTATCTGTGCCAGCATTCTGGCTATGATGGACGCTGGTGTGCCAATCAAAGCACCAGTAGCCGGAGTAGCAATGGGTCTGATCAAAGACGGAGATCATGTCTCCATCCTGACGGATATTCAAGGTATGGAAGATCATCTCGGAGATATGGACTTCAAGGTAGCTGGTACAGCAGAAGGTGTTACAGCTATTCAAATGGACATTAAGATTGCCGGTATCGACCGCAACATTCTTCAAGATGCACTTCAGCAGGCTAAAGAAGGCCGTCTGTTCATCTTGGACAAAATGAATGAAGCGATCTCTGCGCCAAGACCTAATCTGTCCAAATATGCTCCAAAAATCATTATTATCAACATCAATCCGGACAAAATCCGTGATGTTATCGGTGCTGGTGGTAAGATTATCAATAAAATTATTGAAGAAACCGGCGTGAAAATCGACATCGAACAAGATGGCCGTGTCTTTATCGGTTCTTCAGATGAAGAAATGATCCAAAAGGCTCGTTCGATTATCGAAGGTCTTGTGCGTGAAGTACAAGTCGGAGAAATCTATGTGGGTACAGTTAGACGTATTGAGAAATTTGGTGCATTTGTTGAACTTATTCCGGGCAAAGACGGATTGGTACACATTTCCCAATTGTCTACTGAGCGTGTAGCTAAGGTAGAAGATGTTGTTGCTATTGGTGACACCATTACCGTTAAAGTTACCGAGATCGATCCACAAGGCCGGGTTAATCTGTCTCGTAAAGCAGTGTTGACTTCGGAAACTGGAGCTAAAGCGTAAGATTGATCTTAGTAATAACCTTTACTAAAGGGATCTAATTTCATTATTAAAAGAGACAGAAGCGATTTGCGTTCTGGCTCTTTTTTTATATGAACTAAGCTGGAAAACTGTAGCAAACATTCCTATCTATTAGTCTTGTATCTGTTCATGACATAAAATCCTCCCTTGTCTCATAGATTGGGACAAAGTGTCTTTGTAATCGTGTGGAACGAACCTGAAATTCGTTTCTACCGGGGAGGAAGTCGTCATGAAGACGGAAAAAGTGGCATTAGTGGTTGCTTGTGTAGCAATCGTGATAGGAATTGGTAGCACACAGGGACCAGTCAAAGACATGCTTGCGCAATTGAAGCCGCAGGATGATCTCGCGGTGTGGATGGATATCCCTAAGGCGGCGAACAACGATCTTCGTCTGAGGATTGAGACCGCCGCGGCCAAACTAAATGCACCTCCAGTGGATGCAGTGGTTGACCGGGTGTGGAAAGCCATTCCGGGCTATAACGGACTTGAGATTGATGTAGAGAGTACCTATCGGAATGCTCTTTTGGCACCAAAAGAGCCCATAAAGTTAGTGTATCGGCAGATCGAACCAAAAGTATCGTTAAATGAACTGGGAGCAGAACCTATATATCGAGGAAATCCGGCGAAGCCGATGGTATCACTGATGATTAATGTGGCTTGGGGGAATCAGTATATCGTGCCAATGCTGGATATTTTGGATGAAGAGAACGTGAAAGTTACGTTTTTTCTGGATGGAAGCTGGCTGAGTAAGAATCCAGAGCTTGCTACAGAAATGTTAAAGCGTGGTCATGAGTTGGAGAATCACGCCTATACCCACCCCAATATGAGTACTTTAAGTCGAGCGCGGGCTACCGTTGAGATTGAGAAGACGCAAAAGCTGCTAAAGGAATCGCTTGGAGTCACTAATAAATGGTTCGCGCCTCCATCTGGTGATTTCGATCAAGAGACAGTAGAAATCGCTAGCAGCTTGGGCTTAAAGACTGTACTCTGGACTGTAGATACGGTGGATTGGCGCAATCCTTCTCCTGAATCTATAGTTGCCAAAATCACAAGCAAAGCTGAACCCGGCACACTTGTTCTAATGCATCCTACTGCCTCATCCTCCAAGGCGCTGAAGGCCATGATACGCGGGATAAAGGCAAAAGGGTTACAGCTAGGAACAGTTAGCCAAACGCTGTCAGCGGAGCGTCTAATCCCCTCTGATGTTGAGTGAGTGATCTATTTCTGGTAGGATTATAGGCACGTGTATTAATTTAGATAGAACATGGCTATTGCCAGGAGGACATGAAGTGGAAAAAATAGTATTATCCAATGGATTACGAGTAGTGATGGAAAAAATTCCGACCGGCCGGTCCGTTTCATTTGGAATATGGGTGAAGACAGGTTCGCGGAATGAACACCCTGGAAACAACGGGATATCCCATTTTGTAGAGCATATGCTTTTTAAAGGTACGGACCGATATAGTGCTAAGGATATTGCCGAACAGTTCGATGCTATTGGCGGCAATGTAAATGCGTTTACCTCTAAGGAATATACTTGCTATTATGCAAAAGTACTGGATGAGCATCTGCCTATCGCAGTAGATGTGTTAGCAGATATGTTTTTCCGTTCACGTATGGATGCTGAAGAGCTGGAGAAAGAAAAGAACGTCATCCTTGAGGAAATTTCTATGTGCGAAGATACACCAGACGATCTTGTGCATGATTTGATGTGTGCTGCTGCTTACAAGGATCATCCGCTTGCGTATTCTATCCTTGGCTTAAAGGAACGGCTGATGGAGATGAAGCCGGATGATCTTCGTGCCTACATGAAGGAGCAGTATACGATTGAGAATACGGTAATTAGTGTAGCGGGGAACATCAGCGATGGATTGATTGAGCTGCTGGAGCAGCATTTTGGCTCTTTTGCTAATCATGGCACATCTGCGCCGTTGACTCCACCGGATTATTATGGGGACTTGTTGTTTCACCGCAAAAAAACAGAACAGAATCATATCTGTCTTTCCCTACCAGGGGTCCGCTCTGGCGACCCATTGCAATATGCTATGGTGCTTATTAATAATGCCATTGGCGGCGGTATGAGCTCACGGATGTTCCAAGAGATTCGCGAAAAACGTGGCCTAGCCTATTCTGTATATTCATACCACAGTTCTCAAGCGGATTCTGGTTTGTTCACGGTCTATGCTGGAACAGCACCGAAGCAAACTAAGGATGTAACGGAGCTAATTAAGGAAATGATGTACGAACTTGCTACTGAGGGTCTTAGTGAAGATGAACTGAGAAAAGGCAAGGAGCAGCTTAAAGGTAGCCTTATTCTTAGCCTGGAAAGCACTAGTAGCCGGATGAATCGGATTGGAAAAAATGAACTTATGCTCGGAAAACATAACACATTAGACGATATGATCGCCAAGATTCAGTTAGTAACGATGGACAATATCAACAGTGTGCTTGATAATATGTTTGCTGAGCCGCTTTCTTTAGCGATGGTAGGTTCAACAGATAAAGCTATTGCAAATGTTAGGAGAGATGATCTTGTCTTATTACGTACAAATCAATAAACTAGCTGGAAACGAGGATGTTAATCTTCCTTGTAAAATGTCAGAACAGGCTTCCGGGTATGATCTATATGCCGCAGTTGGTAGCGAAGTCGTGCTTGCACCTGGAGAACGTGCATTAATTCCAACAGGCATATCATTAGCTATGCCAGACGGATTAGAAGCTCAAATTCGTCCACGAAGTGGACTAGCCTTGAAGCATGGGATTACGTGTTTGAACACACCTGGAACGATTGATGCTGATTATCGTGGAGAGATCAAAGTCTTGTTGATCAATCTAGGGCAAGAGCCATTTGCTATCGCTCGTAATGAGCGCATTGCCCAAATGGTATTTCAAGCGGTTCCAGTGGTCACTTTGGTTGAAGTAGATGCTTTATCCGAAACAGAACGTGGAGCCGGAGGCTTTGGTCACACTGGCAAATAATATGACTTATTAAAAAGCTTGCGAATTTATGCCTAATCGGCGTGATTCGCGAGCTTTTTTTCGTTTGAATATGACAATTTATAAGTTTCACATTTAAGCCTGCATGGTAATTCTTCTCCGCTTTTCACCCATTAAGAATGCCCAGCATAAGATGCTCTATAGTCGATAGTGTATGTTGAAAGGAGCGTCATCCCTATGCTTACTGGCGTCAGGATCGTGTTCCTGGGCGGGGACGCGAGACAGCTTGAAGTGATTCGGAAATGTGTGGAATTGGATGCGACGGTAAGCGCTGCCGGGTTCGATAAATGGGAAGCCCCTTGCCCAGGGGTGAGCCTGGAACAGATGACGGTAGAGCTGCTTAGTGATGCAGATGTATTAGTGTTGCCTACGGTTGGTTGTGATGATGAAGGGAATATTAGTGCTTTATTTTCTTCTGAACGCTTGATGCTCTTGGAAGAACATTTTGCTGCTCTGCCACCCCATTGTTTGGTGTATAGCGGTATGGCTAAAAGCTACTTACGCGGCATGTGCGCCAAGCATTCGTTAAAGTTAATTGAATTGCTTAATCGTGATGATGTAGCCATCTACAACTCCATCCCAACAGCGGAAGGGGCACTGGTTATGGCCATACAGAACACGGATTTTACCATTCACAGTTCCAAATCGATGGTACTGGGCTTGGGCAGAACGGGTTTTACAATGGCAAGAAGTCTACAAGGATTAGGTGCTAGTGTCAAAGCCGGTGTTAGAAAACAGGAACATTATGCACGTGCTGAGGAAATGGGCTGGAAGCCGTTTATGACCAGTGAACTGTTGCTTCATGTGCCGGATGTTGATCTGATATTTAATACGATTCCAAGTATGATCATCACCGCACAAGTACTCTCACGTATCTCACCGCATTGCTTAATTGTCGACCTGGCTTCCGCTCCAGGTGGATGTGACTTTCGTTATGCTGAGAAAAGAGGAATTAAAGCGATGCTGGCACCTGGACTCCCTGGCATTGTAGCTCCTAAAAGCGCTGGGATTATTATGGCAAATGCGCTGGTTCAGTCGATATCGGACGAGGCTTTAATCAAGGGGGACGAATAAAATGGATTGGCACGGAAAAACAGTAGGGTATGCGATTACCGGATCTCACTGCACATTTGCGGAGGTAATGCCGCAAATTCAACGCTTCGTAGATGGAGGAGCAAACGTAGTGCCCATAGTTTCAGCATCCGTACTAGGCACCGACACCCGCTTTGGAACATCGCAAAATTGGCTAAAACAGTTGAAAGATATAACAGGTAATGATATCATTTCTACAATTGTTGAAGCGGAACCGCTGGGTCCTTCCAAGCTGCTGGATGTGCTGACGATAGCACCTTGCACTGGAAATACAACGAGTAAATTGGCAAATGCTATGACCGATAGTCCAGTGCTCATGGCTGCAAAATCGCAGATGCGCAATGGACGTCCACTTGTTCTCGCGATATCTACCAATGATGGCTTAGGTCTTAATGCCGCAAATATTGCAAAGCTTCTAGTGGCTAAACATATTTATTTTGTGCCATTCGGACAGGATAACCCTGAGGGCAAACCTAATTCGTTAGTAGCGCGTATGGATCTTATCCCAGAAGCTTGCTATGCCGCTTTGCAAGGTAAACAACTACAGCCGATGATTATTGAAAAGTTTCATTCCGTCTAGAATAGGGCGGAATCGGTGGAGCTAGTTGCGGACATAAAAAGGGGAGATGCACTAAATGAGCAATGAGAAGTTAAATGCCGCCTTGGTCGGAGTTACTTCTTAATCAATAGATACGGTCGTAAACATTCAAAGCCAAGATCTGCTAAACCCATTGCTGAGATCATTGCCACCAAAAAATATAAGCTTTACTGCTACCGTCCTCATTTCGAGGGCGGTACAACCATTTTTCAAAATAAAAGAAAATTACTTAAGAAATAAGCTTACGTACTGTAAAGGAATTTCTCATTAGAGACGAAATGAGTTCTATTTACGAACGATTAGTGTGTTTGCTTTGACAATAATGGAGGAATTATACATGGGTATTCTGGTACAAAAATTCGGAGGAACATCACTTTCAACACCACAAGCTAGAGAGCACGTCATTCGTAATGTCAAACGGGAGCTCGCTAGCGGCTATAGTTTGGTCATTGTCGTTTCGGCAATGGGCAGACGCGGAGAACCTTATGCAACAGATACTCTGCTGGATTGGGCTGTTCAGAATGGAGATTCACTCCCAGAGCGTGAGAAGGATCTCTTGATGTGCTGTGGTGAGATTATCTCTGCTACTACACTTTGTGGCCTGCTGGAGAATGAAGGGATTGCTTCTACGGTACTAACGGGAGCTCAGGCTGGTTTTATGACAGATAGCAACTATGGCAATGCAAGAATTCTAGATGTACGTCCTGATCGTATTCTTCGTGAACTGCGTGAAGATAAAGTAGTTATAGTGACCGGGTTCCAAGGACAGACTGAAGCTGGTGATTTGACGACTTTGGGCCGTGGAGGAAGTGACACCTCTGCGACTGCACTGGGTGCTGCCCTTCATGCAGATATGGTTGATATCTATACAGATGTTAACGGGATTCTTACAGCAGATCCGCGGATCGTTGAAGATGCAAAACCGCTAACGTATGTTAGTTATACAGAAATTTGTAATATGGCTCATCAAGGAGCAAAAGTGATCCATCCACGTGCGGTTGAGATTGCTATGCAGGCACAAATTCCAGTACGCGTTCGTTCAACATTTTCTGAGACTGAAGGTACGCTGGTTACGAATCCTGAAGGATTCAACGACATTCAGTCTGGCGGCATTGTAGATCGCTTCGTAACAGGGATTGCTTATGTCAGCAACGTCACACAGATTTCTGTGGAGTGTCCAGATGGAAATGGTACGGGCGTTCAACTGCAAATTTTTAAAAGTATGGCCGACAACGGAATAAGCGTTGATTTTATTAATGTAACACCTACTGAAGCTCTTTATACTGTGTTCGATGACAAATCAGAAAAGGCCATCTCAGTTCTTCAGCAATTGGGCTTGCGTCCTAAGAGTTTATCAGGTTGTGCAAAAGTTTCCGTTATCGGGGGCGGAATTAATGGTGTGCCTGGTATTATGGCGCGTATCGTTGAGGCACTTAGCTCACAAAATATTCAGATTCTCCAATCCGCAGATTCGAATACAACGATTTGGGTGCTGGTGAAGAAAGAGGATATGGTGCAGTCCCTGCGTTCGCTGCACGCTATGTTTGAATTGCACCGCTAAGGAGGAATTCAAAGTGGATTTCGGAAGATTAATAACAGCCATGGTAACCCCCTTTGACGGGGATGGAGAAATCAACTGGGATGTAACTTCACAGCTTGTCGATTATTTAATTGAGGAACAGAAATCAGAGGCATTGGTTGTCTGTGGTACAACTGGGGAATCCCCAACGTTAAGTGATGAGGAGAAACTGCAGCTGTTTTCTTTTGTACTTGAGAAGGCGAATGGTCGCTGTAAAATTATTGCTGGAACAGGCAGTAATAACACGAAGCACTCTATTCACCTCACGAAGGAAGCGGAGAAAATAGGTGTGGATGGCATACTTTTGGTCGTTCCTTATTACAATAAGCCTAATCAGGAAGGGCTCTATCAGCATTTTTCTGCGATTGCTACGGAGACTTCATTGCCAGTCATGTTGTATAATGTTCCCGGTCGCACGGGTGTAAGTATGAGCGTGGACACAACCCTTCGACTTGCTGAAATATCGAATATTGTTGCGACAAAAGAATGTGCATCTGTCGATCAAGTAACACTTATCGCTTCTGCGTGTTCCGATGACTTCCGTGTATATACTGGTGATGACTCTGCGGGCTTAGCTAGTCTAGCCGTAGGAGGATACGGAATTATCAGTGTAGCTAGTCATGTGGTTGGTGCACAGATGTCAGAAATGATCTATGCATTCACCTCAGGAAATGTTCAGCGAGCGGGAGAGATCCATCGGCAATTGTTCCCTATTTACAAGGGGTTGTTCGAATGTCCACAACCTTTACCGAATCCTTCAGCGGTCAAATATGCTTTAAGTCTGAAAGGTCTGCCTGTTGGAGGCGTCAGATTGCCGCTTATTTCACCTACTGAAGCTGAGGCGGCCTTTATCGAGGCACTATTTCACTAAGTGCTGAACAATGATATTCTAGTCTTTAAACCGGCTTCTCCTGTGGAGAGCCGGTTTTTATATTTATTATATTTTGCTAAAATAATGGGTCACATTTAAGGAAAGAATTTGGATACGAGATAGGGTGACTTGTCTTTTGCCAAAAAAATCATGTATAATGATCTTAAGTGACTGGGTGCGGTTAAAATTAAATATGCGGTAATCTTCCGTCAATGGTATACATTGTGAGACAGGATAGGTCCCAAGATGAGTCTGTGTAAATGATTGAAATGTCTTCGCGCGAGGGGCGCGACGGTGAATTTTGACGGCATTTGTCCGCTTCAATATGAACTTTACTGCCCGGAATCGGGAGCTTTCGCATTGCGCATTTTACAGATATCAGGAATATCCTTGTTAATTAAGGAAGCTATCAGCTGTTTGAAGAATGTGTTCAGCGCCGCTGAAATAATCGAAGTTCAATATTTACCAATAAAAGTATGACGTCCAACATCATAGGAGGGTTAGATTCATTTGTCCAAAAAAAACAACAACGATAAATTGATGATTTTCGCATTGGGCGGAGTCGGAGAAATCGGGAAAAACATGTATGTCATTCAATATGGAGCTGACATTGTAGTCGTGGATTCGGGACTTAAGTTCCCGGAAGAAGATATGCTCGGTATTGATATTGTAATTCCTGATATCTCTTATTTGACAGAGAACCGTGACAAGGTAAGAGGGATTGTACTTACCCACGGACACGAGGATCACATCGGTGGTCTCCCATATGTCCTGAAGAATTTGAATGTTCCGGTTTACGGAACAAGGCTTACATTAGGCCTTGTAGAAAACAAATTGAAGGAAGCAAACTTGTTGGGTGACACCAAACGAATTCTGATCAATGAAGATTCAGAAATTCAACTGGGAAGTTCGCTCAAAGTTACTTTCTTCAGAACCAATCACAGTATTCCTGATTCCGTCGGTGTATGCATAGAAACACCGGAAGGTAACGTAGTTCATACGGGAGATTTCAAATTTGACCACACTCCAGTCAACGGTCAATTTGCAAATCTGCATCGGATGGCTGAAATTGGTCAGAAGGGCGTGCTTGCTCTTTTGTCGGATAGTACAAATGCTGAGAAACCAGGCTTTACCCCATCTGAGAAAAATGTCGGTATCGTTCTGGAAGACATTTTCCGCAAAGCTGAACAACGTGTCGTTGTAGCAACTTTTGCTTCCAATGTGCACCGCATTCAACAAGTGGTTAATGCAGCAGAATCCACAGGTCGTAAGATTACAGTAATTGGCCGTAGTATGGTAAACGTTGTATCCATCGCTTCTGAGCTTGGATATCTGAACGTACCTGACGGTATGCTGATCGAGCCTGAAGAAATGAACAGAATGGCAGCGAACCGTGTCGTTGTTCTTTGCACAGGATCCCAAGGCGAGCCAATGTCCGCATTGACCCGTATGGCACGTTCCAGTCATCGTAAAGTAGATATCTTGCCAGGTGATACTGTTATTATTGCAGCAACACCGGTACCAGGTAACGAGAAATATGTAGGTCGTACCATTGATGAATTGTTCCGTCTTGGCGCTAACGTAATTTATAGCGGTTCCAATTCTGGCGTTCACGTATCCGGTCACGGTAGCCAGGAAGAGCTTAAGCTCATGCTCAACCTGATGAAACCAAAATATTTCATTCCAATTCACGGTGAATACCGTATGCAACGCAAACATGCGCTTTTGGCAGAATCTGTTGGCGTAGAGTCTCAGAACATTTTCATCACTGAAATCGGTGAGATTGTGGAAATTCAAGGCGGTGCCGCTCGTAAAGCTGGTAAAGTAACGGCTGGTAACGTATTGATTGACGGTCTGGGTGTAGGTGATGTAGGTAATATTGTATTGCGTGACCGTAAGTTGCTGTCTCAAGACGGTATTTTGGTTGTCGTGGTTACACTAAGCAAACAGAATGGTGCAATTGTCTCCGGACCTGACATCATTTCTCGTGGTTTCGTTTATGTTCGTGAGTCCGAAGGACTGCTTGACGAAGCGAACCGAATTGTTTCCAGTACACTGCAGCGCCTGATGAGTGAGAAAGTAAATGAGTGGGCATCGCTTAAAACAAGCGTAAAAGATTCACTCGGTCGTTTCTTATACGAGCAAACGCGTCGTAGACCGATGATTTTGCCAATTATCATGGAAGTGTAAGGAGAATTCTCCTTAAATAAATATATAGCTTGGGCATTGGCCCCTTTTCCCCGGAAATATTGGACGGTTTCTACGGGAAAAGGGGTTTTTGTATTGTTTATATTCACATCATGAGGAGAGGTTTGCATAATGCGGGGCCCTGAAATGTCATACTAATGAAAGTTAGTAAGGCTATAGCAGACCAGAGCTGCATAAGAAAAGGGAGAGCTGCGAAAATGAACTACATGAATGGATCAAATGGAGCAAAGAATGAGGAAGTTATACCACAAGAGGGAAATCCAAGTAAAAATGAAAACATGCCGCCCACTACAATGGGTGCACTTAAAGAGCTTGGACAAACAGCGGTTCCTACTGGTGAACCGGATATCTTTTGCATAACGATCATCGGTCAGATTGAAGGCCATATTGTAATGCCTCCTCAGAACAAAACGACGAAATACGAACATATCATTCCCCAGCTGGTGGCAGCTGAACAGAATAAGAATATTAAAGGTCTGCTTATTATTTTAAATACTGTTGGTGGAGATGTAGAAGCTGGTCTAGCGATTGCCGAAATGATTTCTTCGCTCTCTAAACCAACGGTAACAGTAGTGATTGGAGGGGGCCATAGTATTGGCGTTCCGATCGCTGTATCCTCTACGTATTCAATTATTGCGGAAAGTGCAACAATGACGATACATCCGATTCGTATGAATGGCTTAGTAATTGGAGTGCCACAGACGTTCGAATACATGGAAAAAATGCAGGAGCGTGTAGTGAAATTCGTTACTTCTCATTCTCGGATTTCTGAAGAACAGTTCCGTGACCTCATGTTTAAAACAGGTGAGCTCAATCGTGATATTGGAACAGCCGTTGGGGGGTTGGACGCTGTTAAATATGGTCTCATGGATGAGGTGGGCGGGATCGGAGCTGCCTTAGCGCATCTTAACCGCATGATTGGTGGAGATTTCTCTGCAGCGCCTACAGCAGCGATTTCGGGAGGGCTTACGCAATGACACTCTATACGATAATGTCGATGGAACAGGTCTGGGAGGGGGCGTTTAATAATTACGCTACAACGCGAGAAGTAAGTGTTCAGGGGATGCTCATGCAGGTTGAGCCGATGGAGGAAGGACGCGCGCGCATAGTAAGATTGCTGGATTGTCCTTTGGAGCGATATTTAGATCCGTCGTTCTCTCCTGGAGCGATAATTACGTTAACATAAAGATTCATTTTTTGACAAAAGAGAACATAGGTACGCCACGCCATTATATGGTATAATGTTGTTCCGGGGGTGGCTGGCGTGGCTAAACGAAAAAAGAAAAAGAAAAAAGCGCTGCTCGGCAGTGTTTTAAAATATGAAATTTACGGAATTTTACTAATAACGATATCCGTTATTGCTCTGTCTGGTGAAGCGGCGGTAGGACGGTCACTTTCAAGTATGGCGGGTTATTTATTAGGGAGATTTTATTTTGTGTTGCCGCTTATTGGTATTTTTTATGGGCTTATGGTTATGATCCATCGAAGATGGCCTTCTTCTTGGAACAGTCGACATACAGGCGTGCTTCTGCTTCTGCTATCCATGTGCCTTATGAGCACTATTTCTGCAATGGAGCAGAAGCTTGGCCCGTTGTCCTTGCTCCATCCTGGCAACGTGATGACACAAATACATAATGATCTTTCGGGATCTCTTTCGCCCGGTGTTAACAATAGTAATGTCTATATGCTGGGTAAGGATATAAGTGGTGGATATATCGGTGGATTGGAGTATGCTGCACTGCTGTGGCTCTTTGGTAGTCTGGGAGCTAAGCTGCTCATGATCGTTATGCTTGCCATCAGCTTTATGTTAATTACAAATCTCTCCTATGTAGAGATTATTACTCTTTTGCGAGTTCGTACGGTTAAGTTTGTGGAGGGGATTCGTCTCCATGCGGCAAACCGTCCGAAGGCAGTCCCAGTAGCTGCTAGACCTTCCAAAGCAGCCGCACCCGCAAAGACTCGGCCGGTGAAGCAGCCTGTCTATGACGAAGATGACGAAGAGGAAGAAGACGATCGATATTTACCTAATCGTAAGCAACCTGTTCTATTGAAAAAAATATCCGGTTGGTTCACAGGCTCCACCCGTTCAGAGGCGGAAGCCGATTCTGAGGATGATGATCAAGGTCCAATTGTAACAAGTGCTTCGCACGGTCCGATCATTTCTGGGCTTTCAGTAGATAGTCGTGTGACTCCACTTGAGGATATCCATCATGATTTTGATGATGCAGATATGGATATGGAACCTGTGACTCCAATTATTCGCGACTTCTTTGAGCATATCCGCTCAGAAGGGCTGAATGAGGAAGATCGGGAGGAATGGAGTGAATTCTCTCCAGCAGCTCGTGGTGTTACCGTCAAAGCTCCTGTTGCCGGGGTTAATCCAGTTAGTCAACAGCCTTCAGATGAGCCTGAGGAGAATGTGACTATAGACTTGGATGGATTGCTAAGCGCTACTCCTGATGGACAGATCATTCCTGCTCCACCGGCACCACCTCCACCAAAACCTTATAAGCTGCCATCTTTCCGACTTCTAGCCAAACCTAACAACAGCGGCAAAGCGGGAGATCAGAATGATTATATGCAGACCGCCCGTAAGCTAGAAGCTACCCTAGAGAGTTTCGGTGTTAGAGCAAAGGTTCTCGAAGTAGTTAGAGGTCCAGCGGTTACACGGTATGAGATTCAGCCGGATATCGGTGTCAAAGTTAGCCGCATTGTTAATCTGACGGATGACATTGCGCTTGCGCTTGCAGCCAAAGATATACGTATGGAGGCGCCAATTCCGGGTAAATCAGCCATTGGGATAGAGGTACCGAATTCCGAAGTGTCTATTGTGACCATGCGTGAAGTTATGGAGACACAGATCTTTCAGGAAGCTGAATCCAGATTATCGATTGCTTTTGGACGTGATATTTCGGGTCAAACGATTATCGGTAATTTAGCGAAGATGCCCCATTTATTGGTGGCTGGTGCAACGGGTTCTGGTAAATCGGTTTGTATTAACGGGATTATTACGAGTATTTTATACAAAGCTAAACCTGATGAAGTCAAATTCCTGATGGTGGACCCGAAGATGGTAGAGCTGAATGTCTATAATGGGATTCCGCATCTTCTGGCTCCAGTCGTTACTGATCCGAAGCGGGCGAGCTTAGCTTTAAAGAAGATCGTTGTGGAAATGGAGAAAAGGTATGAACTCTTCTCCAAATCAGGAACACGCAACATGGAAGGCTATAATAAGCTGATGGCAGAGAACCCAGCTGCTATACTTCCGTATATCGTTGTTATTGTGGACGAGCTTGCGGATTTGATGATGGTTGCCGCTAACGATGTAGAGGATGCTATCTGTCGGCTTGCACAGATGGCGCGTGCAGCTGGTATACATTTAATTATCGCCACTCAGCGTCCTTCCGTGGATGTCATTACAGGTTTGATTAAGGCGAATATTCCATCTCGTATCGCTTTCGGCGTATCTTCCAATGTAGACTCACGTACCATTCTGGATATGCCAGGTGCGGAGAAGCTGTTAGGTCGGGGAGACATGCTGTTCTTACCGATGGGGGCTTCTAAACCGATTCGTGTGCAGGGTGCCTTTATGAGCGATCAAGAGGTTGAGACGATCGTTCAATATGTCAGCAGTCAAGGTGAAGCAGAATATGATGAGTCCATTGTTCCAGAGGTTGATGACACAATTGCTGAAGACCAGGAGCCACAGGATGAATTATATGAGCAGGCCGTAACGATCGTGCTTGAAGCGAAGCAAGCTTCAGTCTCGCTACTACAGCGCCGGATGAGGGTTGGTTACACCCGTGCAGCCCGTTTGATTGACTCTATGGAGGCTCGTGGGGTAATAGGGCCTTACGAGGGCAGCAAGCCGCGTGAGGTGCTTGTATCACTTGAGCAGTATCAGCATAACAAGATCAGTTCTTAAGCTGAACAAGTCAGTTTAAACCTTAAATAGACAGTAAAAAGGGGCCGTCCCCAAGTAGTTTGTACTACTTGGGGACGGCCCCTTACTCGTGCTGAAGAAGTGTAAATGACACTTCAAATAATGGCTTTAGTGAAGCTACGAATGAGGCTCCGAGTGAAGCTTCATTAAAATAATTAGGGAATTTCTCCCTGAAATTCTGAGATTATTGGTTCTCAGACTTATAATTAGGGAAAAGCTCCCTATAATTTATTAATTTTGGTAAGAAATAAAGGAATTGGCCTGATTTTTAGGGAGGAATTCCCTAATTCCATTCATTATCAGAGAATATCCACTATTTTCAGGGAGTTTTTCCCTAAAAGTGCGAACCTGTTACTTGGACTATTATGAATTCATATCACTAAAATGTTGAAAAGTATGACTCATATCTATAATTTCAATTCATGCGTGGTTCCACAGTAAAATGTGGTCCTTTAAATTCAGATTCATATCAACTTCATGGTTTTCTTATTTCGTATTATAGTTGATAATTATTCTCAATTATAATGAAAAGCTATTTCTTCTTTTTTAGTAATGCATAGGATGCGCTGACAGTCGTCATAATAACTTTAGCCATCCATGCAGAACTTACAAAAGAAAGGTAGAGCGAACCCTATGAAGAAACAAAAGATGTGGATATTTGCTGCTTTAACTCTTGCACTTGCTGCCGCGCCGTTTGCAGGAACGTTTTTCAAGGGGAATGGCATTGTTCAGACCAAGCAAAGTGCTGCTGCGTCATTTGTCCACGAGTTAAATAATCCTGACGAAGAAGTCTTGCCGGCTTTCAGTACAACACCCATTAAACTTGGGTCCACGGGTCAGGATGTCTATGAATTGCAGGGGCGATTAAAGCATTTAGGTTATTATGCCGGAAAAATAGACAGTCATTTTGGGCCAAAAACGAAGAATGCAGTAACTTGGTTTCAATGGAAATTCGGAATGAAGTCTGATGGCATTGTGGGTGCCAAAACTAAGCTGAAGCTGTATAACGCCACGAAGAACTGGAAGCCGACTGAGCCTTCTACGGGCACGGGAAATAAGACAGCACAGAATAACACTGGCAATAAAACAAATACGTCCAATAAAACGAATTCGCCAGGATTGTCTTCAGGTAATTCGATGGGCTTATCGGAGAATGATCTCAAGATCATGGCTAATGCCGTGTATGGAGAAGCCAGAGGTGAGCCTTTCGAAGGTCAGGTTGCTGTTGCTGCGGTCATTTTAAACCGAGTGAAATCACCTAGTTTCCCGAATACGCCGTCTGGCGTTATTTTTCAACCGGGAGCATTTACAGCTGTGGCCGATGGTCAGATCTATCTGGAGCCCAATGAGCAAGCACGTAAAGCAGTGCAGCAAGCACTCAATGGTTGGGACCCTTCAGGTGGATGTTTGTATTACTTCAATCCTAAAACAGCGACCTCTAAATGGATTTGGACCCGTCCTCAGGTGAAGACGATTGGTCAGCATATTTTCTGTATGTAAAAAGAAGGATAGAGAATTCAGAGAGCAACCGGGAAGAGGCTTCCGGTTGCTTCCTTACTTTGGAATGGTTTAGAATGGTTAATAATTCATAAACATGATGTAGAGCAACTATCCACGCCGTAAAGGAGTTTTGGACTTGACTAATAATGTATTTCAGCATGGCACCGTAGGAGGCTTGCGCATTCACGTTATGCCAACCAAGGCGTTCAAGACCTACGCGATCTCACTTTATGCGGGGATCCCTCTTGATGAGAATACAGTAACTTCTACTGCACTAGCTCCATTCGTGCTTCGCAGAGGTACCGCGACTTATCCGGAGACCACGCAATTCCGCGAGCGTTTGGAGGAACTGTATGGCGCTGGATTCGGGTTTGATATTTATAAAAGAGGCGATTATCAAATCGTTCAGTTCCGCATGGATACTATTAATGACTCTTTTGTGCAAAGCCAGGAGAGCTTACTTGAACAATCCTTCGCTTTCTTAGGTGAAGTACTGACTCGTCCATTAGTTGAAGACGGCAGCTTCCGACCTTCGTATGTTGCAACGGAGCGTGAAACCGTTCGCAAGAAGCTGGAGTCCATCGTAAATGACAAGATACGTTACGCTGCTGAGCGCTGTATTGAGGAAATGTGCCGTAACGAGCCATATCGTCTTCACCCTCTGGGGCAAAGAGCGGATCTGGATCAAATCACTCCGAAAAGTTTGTATGAATCGTATAATTCCTGGCTCGATGATGCCATCCTTGATCTCTATGTAGTGGGTGACACAACAGCTGAGGAAGTAGAAAAGCTTGTACAGCGTCATTTCGGTCGGGTTCAGTCCGAGGTGGGCTTATATAGCTCTAAGTTCGTACCTGTATCAGTTAATGAGGTGCGGACTGTAGAAGAGAAGCTGGATGTCAGTCAGGGCAAGTTGAACCTGGGTCTACGCACCTCTATTACTTATAAGGATGATAATTACGCGTCCGCACTTATGTACAACGGAATATTAGGAGGGTATCCCCACTCTAAACTCTTCGTTAACGTACGTGAGAAGGCAAGCCTTGCCTATTATGCTTCGTCTCGTTATGACGGCCACAAGGGCATTGGAACGATTCAATCAGGCATCGAAACGCAAAATTACGGCAAAGCCGTGGACATTATAGAGAAGCAATTGGAAGAAATGAAAGCTGGCAATATCAGTGATCTTGAACTGAGTCAGACCAAAGCTATGATCCGCAATCAGCTTTCCGAGATTCCGGATTCTGCTTTTGAAATGATCTCTTACGACTTCAACCGCCAGTTGTCAGGAAAAGAACGGACAGCGGATCAGCTATTGGAGCAGGTGGAACAAATAGGTGCTGAAGATGTAAAAGCTGCCGCCGAAACCTTTCAGCTGGATACGATATATTTCTTGACAGGAAAGGAGGAATAACGATGGAACAAATTCATTACGACAGACTTCAAGAGACCATTTATCATGAGGTCATGGATAACGGACTTCAGGTATATGTGTTGCCGAAACCAACCTTCAAAAAGACCTATGCTACATTTGCAACTAAATACGGTTCCGTTGACAATCATTTTCATGTCGCAGGTGGAGAAGAGACCACTGTTCCTGATGGTATAGCTCACTTTTTAGAGCACAAAATGTTCGAAGAGCCAGAAGGCGATATTTTTGCTACCTTTGCTTCAAATGGAGCCTCGGCCAATGCTTTTACAAGCTTTGATCAGACAGTTTATCTTTTCTCAGCAACAGAAAATATAGAGACCAATCTTAGTACGCTCGTTGATTTTGTTCAGCGACCTTATTTTACAGATGAGAATGTAGAAAAGGAAAAGGGAATTATTGGTCAAGAAATCAATATGTATGCTGATAATCCGGACTGGCGCGTGTATTTTGGCCTTATTGAAGCGATGTATTCGAAGCATCCGGTTCGGATTGACATTGCAGGTACGGTAGAATCGATTAGTACGATCACGAAAGAAACGCTGTACACATGTTATAACGCTTTTTATCACCCTAGCAATATGTTGTTGTTCGTGGTTGGGGGTGTGGACCCGGAGAAAGTATTTTCCTTGATTCGCGCTAACCAAAAGGGTAAAACCTACGGCAAGCAGGGTGAAATCAAGCGTATTTTTGAAGATGAACCCGAACAAGTCGCTACAAAACGGCTAGAAAGCAAGCTTGCTGTTTCGATGCCGAAAATCATGTTTGGTTTCAAGGAAAAAGTAGAAGATCTAACAGGTGAAGCTTCTCTGAAACGCGACCTGATAACGAAGCTAATGCTCGATTTGTTGGTAGGTAGTAGCACAGCATTGTATCAAAAGCTTTATGATGAGGAATTGATCTCGGACAGCTTTGGACATGAATTTAATAGTTCTCCGCAGTATGCTTTTTCTGCAATGGGTGGGGATACAAAGGATCCGGACTTGCTTTTAAAACGAATTAAAGAAGAAGTAGATCTAATCTTAAAGTCTGGCTTTGCGGAGAAGGATTTCGAGCGGGCACGGAAAAAGAAAATTGGCGGTTATTTGCGCATGCTGAACTCCCCTGAAAGTATCGCACATGAATTTACACGCTACCAGTTCCGTGGTGGTGACCTGTTTGAAGTTCTGCCTATGTATGAATCGATCACTCTGGCAGAAGTAAATGAGCGTCTGCAAGCCCATGTAAACTGGGAACAGCTTGCCGTTTCATTGGTGGTGAGTCCTTAGGTGAGCGTTTTGGGAGAGAGCAGCAAACCACTAGGGGAAATGACAGTGCTCATTACAGGGGGAAGCGGAGGGATCGGCGGCGCCATTGCGGAACGATTTGCTTCTGTGGGGATGAATATAGTTATTCATTACAGACACTCACATGAAGCTGCGAATGATGTCGCTCGGCGTTGTATGGCCCTTGGCGCAAAGGTAATGACAGTAAACGCGGATATGAAGGATCGTAGTCAGATTGTACGTATGGCGGAAAAGCTTGAGAGTAATGGGATGCAGCCGGATATTCTCGTCAATAATGCCGGTAAATCGCATTACGGAATGCTAGCTGATGTGACCGAAGAGGAATGGGATGACATTATGTCCATTAACTTGAAGGGAACCTATATGTGCAGTCAGATCTTTATGCCGTACATGGTATCGCAACGTTATGGTCGTATCATCAACGTTTCTTCCGTATGGGGAATCACTGGAGCTTCTTGCGAAGTAGCTTATTCGGCTAGTAAGGGTGGAGTGAATGCCTTTACAAAGGCTTTAGCTAAAGAGCTGGCTCCATCTGGTGTAACGGTTAACGCGGTAGCTCCAGGAGCGGTTAATACGAACATGTTGTCCAATTTACAGGAGGATGAAGTCCGGATGCTGGAGGATGAGATTCCAGTAGGGCGTTTGGCTACGCCTAATGAAATATCTTCACTAATTTATTTTTTGGCTTTGCCTGAGTCCGGGTATATCACTGGCCAGATTATTAGTCCAAATGGTGGATGGATTACCTGATCTTCAGTTGGAGAAAAGCTCCAGCATAATAACTTAGCTTCTAAGACATATTATAAGTGTTGTTTTTAAATCTCACGTAAGGCGGCTTACAGCCTGTATGCAGGTGTTTGACCGTAAACATGAAGGAGGATTTAAGATGACACAAGAAGATAGCGTAATCAAAAATTTTGACACCTGGAAGAAATTTCTGGGAAAACGAGTTGTACAGGCGGAGAAACTTGGGATGAGTGAAGACACAATCTCAAAGCTGGCTTTTGAAATTGGGGAATTCCTCGATGAAAAAGTGGATCCAGCAAACACTCAAAACCGTGCAATCAAAGAGCTATGGGACGTCGGCAACGATGAAGAAAAGCAGACGATTGCTAAACTCATGGTCAAGTTGGCGAAAAATCACGCCTAAGCTTGCGGAAAAGCTCCCCTTGTGGGAGCTTTTCTGCAATTATTACAGGACTGACCTTGCCTTTCATTTTTATTTTATATATCATTAACATGACCCGTGTTTCAGACCGCTTTGTCTGAACGGCATTTTTTTGATGTATATCAAAGTGCGGGAAAAGGAATCTATGAGGTGTACAAGTGGAATATAAACAATGGTATATGGAATACAAGATTCACAAGAACAGACCCGGTCTGCTTGGTGATATCGCTTCAATGTTAGGGATGCTAGAAGTCAACATTCTGACGATTAATGGCGTTGAAGGAAAGACTCGAGGAATGTTGCTGGAGACCAATGACGATGACAAAATAATGCTGATGGGCGAAATGCTCAAGAAAGTTGATAATATTACAGTTTCAGCTCTGCGGTCTCCAAGACTCGTAGACAAGCTGGCTGTGCGCCATGGGCGATATATTGAACGGGATTCAGATGATCGGAAGACGTTTCGTTTTACTCGGGATGAGCTTGGTCTATTGGTCGATTTTCTCGGGGAACTGTTTAAAAAAGATGGAAATCAGGTAATAGGACTTCGAGGTATGCCCCGTGTAGGAAAGACGGAATCAATTATTGCTGGCAGTGTCTGCGCGATGAAGCGTTGGACATTTGTCTCCTCGACACTTTTACGTCAGACGGTTCGAAGTCAATTAGCAGAAGATGAGATGAACCCACATAATGTATTTATCATTGATGGTATTGTTAGTACGATCCGCTCTAATGAGAAGCATTATAATTTATTACAAAATGTTATGAGTATGCCAAGCACGAAAGTGATCGAGCATCCAGATATTTTTGTGCGGGAATCTGAGTACACCTTTGATGATTTTGATATTATTATCGAGCTTCGCAATAATCCAAATGAAGAAATATTGTACGAGTCGTTTACGACTAGCTACAGTGATGATTTATAGAACAAGAATGAACAATGATATTCATTGAAATTTACAGGAGGTGATGGTATGTCGGAACTGGGCCGGCAATTGAAAGAGGCGCGTCTGCAAAAAGGGATGAGTCTTGACGATGTCCAGGAAGTAACGAAAATTCGCAAAAAGTATTTGGAAGCCATCGAGTCTGGAGACTATAAGGTGCTTCCAGGAAGTTTTTATGTTAGGGCGTTTATCAAAACGTACGCAGAGGCAGTAGGGATGAGTCCTGACGAACTGCTAGAGGAGCATGGGAATGTACCTGCCCCTCCCGAAGACACAGCCATGGAAACGGTGATTCAAAAACGCAGCCGTAGACCTGAAACCGAACGGAATGCAAAATGGCTGCCAACAGTGCTAATGTGGACATTTCCAATATTAATTATTGTTGTGATTTACATTTATGCATCTAGTTTGAACAAACCGGACCCTGATCAGATTGATCAGACGAATCTGACGAATGAACAGCAGGATCCTACGACTGCTAAAACATCTCCACCGGCTTCAGGAGGTGGAGTTGTGGCGCCAACTTCTTCGGCAGGAACAGAAGCAACAACTGAACCTACTGCAGAGCCAACGCCATTACCAACACCTACGCCTTCCCCGCAATCCATTACAGTTACACCGGATGGGAAAGCAGGAAAAACAACAAAATTCAAGGTTTCAGCTCCGGCTGGAAGTGAAGTGAAGGTTGAGATTTCAGCTACTGGGGTAAGCTGGCTTGAGGTGTATAAAGGTGAGAACTCTAAAGGTGAAAAACTCTCATTTGGTAACACAGCGGCAGGAGATCGTATGAGCTTTGTGCTTGGAAGTGAAGGAATGTATATTAAATCTGGTTATTCACCAGCTACTGAGATTACTGTCAATGGACAAGTAATTACGGATGAAAAGACCTCATCTCGTCTGCTACTTAATCTGGATGATGGTACAGGAAGTGAAACGACCCAGAATGAAGGCACCACCGATACTACCGACCAGACTAATGAAACAGGCCAATAAGAAAAATGATGCATAGACTTTGGCTTTGCGGGGAACATAAGACTGTTTCTAGTTCTTAGCCAAAGTGGGGTGTACATTCATGATTGTTAGCTGGATTGTAGCTGGACTTGGGGTTGTTGTCAGTCTTATCGGATACTATATGACACCAAGTGCTTGGGGTTATGGAATTCTCGGGTTCGGTCTTGCACATATCGTGCTTGGAATTCTGGATATGTTTCGAAGCCCGCTTCGAAGCAGATAGAGAATTTAGAATGTGCGTCTCCAAGGATATTTTCCATTGGAGACGTATTTCTACCTGAAACACAACTCATTTCGAAGGAAAAGCTCCACTATGTGGGGCTGTTTTCTGTGTCGGGTGAGGTACATATTATCCAATATTAGACTTAAGGGTATCATTCTTTTATAATAGTAGCAGACTAAAAAGTACAAAGGACGTGTAGTTATGAGTTCAGAAAGTTCATTTGATATCGTATCTAAAATGGATATGCAGGAATTAACCAATGCGATCCACCAAACAGAGAAAGAAATTGACAACCGCTTTGACTTTAAGAACAGCAAGAGTAGTCTGAAGCTGGAGAAAGACGCACTTATTATCGCCTCTGAGGACGAATATAAGTTAAACGCTGTTATTGATATTTTACAATCGAAGATGGTGAAGAGAGGTATCACGCTGAAAAACTTGGATTTCGGCAAAGTGGAGCCTGCTTCTCTGGGTAGTGTTCGTCAGCGTTTAGGTCTTAAGCAAGGAATTGATCAGGAGAACGCAAAAAAAATTAACATCCTGATTCGTGATTCGAAATTGAAGGTGAAGAGCCAGATTCAAGGAGATCAGATCCGTGTAACTGGTAAGAGTCGCGATGATTTACAACAAATTATCCAGATTTTGCGTAAAGCTGATTTGCCGCTGGACCTGCAGTTCAACAACTTAAAATAGCATTTTGTACCCCGCAGTGCTTATCAGCGCCATTATGCGGGGTGCTTTGTATTTTTTTTGACACCTATTTATAGCTATAATATACTTGCTTAAGTAGAAATAGATGAGCCTGACTCAGGCAATTTGTATGAACGATTTAGGGGAGGAACTTCAGTGAATTTGCCCAACCGCATCACGCTAGCACGTATTTGCCTGATCCCGATTATGATGTTTTTCTTACTGGTGGATTTCAGTTTTTATCCAGAACCGATACATTGGGGCTCTTTTCAGCTATCTGTTAATCATTTGGTGGCAGCTGTAATCTTTTTGCTTGCAGCGAGCACAGATGGAATAGACGGCTACATAGCAAGGAAATATAATATGGTCACCAATCTCGGTAAGCTCCTTGATCCGTTAGCGGACAAGCTGTTAGTTTCTGCAGTTCTGATTTCACTTGTGGAATTGGGCAGATGTGATTCATGGATCGCAATTGTTATCATTAGTCGTGAGTTCGCAGTAACCGGGCTTCGCCAGATAGCATTGTTAGAGGGAAAAGTGGTTGCCGCCAGCAAATGGGGTAAGATAAAGACGGTTGTACAAATTGTAGCGATCTCACTGCTGTTGTTGAATAATTTCCCATTTCAATTCGTCAGCATTCCTGTAGACGATATTGCCATCTGGGCTGCAGCCTTGATCACTATTTACTCTGGAATTGATTATTTTGTGAAGAATAAGGATCTATTACAGCTGCATAATGCTTAAGCGTTTTAGGCAGCTACATATAGGAGAGGTAATAGGTAAAGCACCTATTACCTTTTTTAAACCCTAAAAGCAGTGTATCTACATTATAACGAGGAGGCGAAAGCCAGGTATGAAAGCGGAGATTATTGCAGTAGGCACGGAGCTTTTGCTCGGTCAAATCGTAAATAGTAATGCCCAGTTTTTGTCTATTGAGCTAGCTGCTATTGGGATTGATGTATATTTTCAAACCGTAGTTGGGGATAACAGCAGTCGCTTGCAGCAAGCCATTGAGATCGCTCAAAGCAGAGCGGATGTTATCATATTTACCGGTGGTATTGGTCCTACAGAAGATGATCTAACGAAGGACGCGCTGGCTGCTTCCTTAGGTCGCACACTTCATATAGATCGCTTGGCAATGGATCATGTACAACGTTTCTTTGATGATCGAAAGATTGTAATGACGGAGAATAATCGTAAACAGGCACTTATAATTGAAGGAACTACACCTTTGCCAAATGAGATTGGTCTTGCTGTTGGCATTGCTTTTGAGCATGAAAAAAAATATTATATTGTGCTTCCTGGTCCGCCTCGCGAGATGAAGCCGATGTTCGTAGATAAAGCTGTACCGTGGCTCCAGCAGCACGCTCTAACGACAGAAATGCCACTTTATTCTAAAATGCTTAAATTTGCCGGTATCGGAGAATCACTGCTTGAGGATAAGCTCATTGATCTTATTCACAGCCAGACAGACCCAACCATAGCTCCTTACGCTAAAGAGGGAGAGGTAACCGTTCGTATTTCGACAAAGGCGCCTTCCGAGCATGAAGCTTACAAGAAGCTGGAGATTCTGGAGAAACAGATCAAAGAGATTTTGCCAGAACATTTATATGCAAATATTGATGTGCCACTGGAGCAATTGATTGTGGATTGGATGGCGGATGCAGGTCTGACTTTAAGTGCGGCAGAGAGTTGCACGGGAGGCTTGCTGATGGAGAGTATAACTAACATTCCAGGCAGTGCTTCGATGTTTGCGGGAGGAATCGTCTGTTATTCCAACGACCTGAAGAAAAAACTTCTGAATGTGCCAAGTGCTTATTTGGAGGGGCCAGATGCTCCAGGGGCAGTTAGTCGTGAAGTTGCCGAGGTGTTAGCTGATCAGGTGAGAATGATCGCAGATAGTGATTTCGGTTTATCTGTAACTGGTGTAGCAGGACCAGGCTATTCTGAACGTAAGCCAGTTGGACTTGTATTTATTGGTTTAGCTGAACGCGGGCGTAAGACAGAAGTATACGAGCTTAATCTTAAAGGTACACGTGAAAATATACGACTGCGTACTGTTAAAGCTCTGTTGTATCGTCTATGGCGCAGACTTGAGGAACGGAAGGTGGAGACACCTCTTGAAGGCTCAGACTTGTAATGGGAGATTAGCCCAGTTATAATTGAGACATACGGAAGAACCGTGGCACTGAGATTTCTTTGCTGCGGTTTTTTGTATATCTGCGGAGATTTTGATCGCTGTTTTGGTTTTGATCATAAGTCGTTGATGTCCGGTGAAGTAGAGAAATCAGTTAACTTCTATTTCCGGAGGGAGGCTTACAATAAAAGGGATAATTAACGCTTGAGACAAAAAAAACGAATGTATGTTCGAAAAAAAGCTTGGCAAGACCTCAAAAACACGTTATTATATTATTATAAACAGTGAAGGAAGTGGTCTGATTGTCAGATCGTCGTGCAGCGCTTGATATGGCGCTTCGTCAAATAGAAAAACAATTTGGTAAAGGTTCGATCATGAAACTGGGAGAATCCACTCATATGCAAGTGGAAGTTGTACCTAGCGGATCTTTGGCACTTGATATTGCGTTAGGTATAGGCGGACTTCCAAAGGGACGTATTATTGAAGTATACGGGCCTGAATCCTCCGGTAAAACGACTGTTGCTCTTCATGCTATTGCAGAAGTGCAAAAACAAGGAGGACAAGCTGCATTTATCGATGCTGAGCATGCGCTCGATCCGAAGTATGCACGTAACTTGGGCGTAAACATTGATGAATTGTTGCTATCTCAGCCAGATACGGGTGAACAGGCACTTGAGATTGCTGAAGCACTTGTCCGTAGTGGTGCAGTAGACATTATTGTCGTTGACTCCGTAGCTGCGTTGGTTCCTAAAGCGGAAATCGAAGGTGATATGGGTGACTCTCACGTCGGCCTACAGGCTCGTTTGATGTCTCAAGCGCTTCGGAAGCTATCTGGTGCCATTAGTAAATCGAATACAATTGCTATCTTTATTAACCAGCTTCGTGAGAAAATTGGTGTTATGTTCGGTAACCCTGAGACAACACCGGGTGGTCGGGCGTTGAAATTCTACTCTTCCGTACGGTTGGATGTTCGCCGTGTCGAAAGTATTAAGATGGGTAACGACGTTGTAGGTAACCGCACCAAGATCAAGATTGTGAAGAATAAGGTAGCACCTCCATTTAAACAAGCTGATGTTGATATCATGTATGGTGAAGGGATTTCCAGAGAAGGAAGTCTTGTAGACATCGGTACTGAAATGGACATCGTGAATAAGAGTGGTGCTTGGTATTCCTATGAGGGTGAGCGTCTCGGTCAAGGACGTGAGAATGCCAAACAGTTCTTGAAAGAACATCAAGATATTGCACTTATCATTGAGAACAAGATCCGTGAAGCAAGTAACCTGTCCACTATTGTTGCTGCACCAAATGAAGCGGAAATCATTGCAGAGCAAGAGGAAGAAGAAAAGCTACTTCTCGAAATCGAACAATAGAATTTACTAAGGAATAGGACGCCCTGTGATTCATTGTTGCAGGGTGTCTTTTCTTAACAGTGTAAGAACATATATATTTGGGGTCCCCCCAAAGTACCTGAGTACGCACCGAAGTTAAGCTGCACTTTGTGGGGATATTTTATTGCTATGAGGTGACAAGCAACTATGGTAATACAGCTGGATATGGATTTTGAATCGGATGAGCAGGACGTACAGGTCCTATCTGATTTTCCTGATGGAGAACTTTTAGAAATTACTAAGGTAGAACGTCAGAAGAAGTCGGACCACCGCTACATCATACATTTCGGAGCCTATAACATGACTGTACACGAAGACGTCATGATTAAATATCGGATGATTACTGGAAATTCTTTTATGAAAGCCGATTTGGAGGAAATTGTTGTTGCTGATGAGCGACAACGAGCTTATGTAGAAGGACTTCGTTATCTAGAACGGAAGCCACGTACCGCTATGGAAATGACTCGCCGTTTACGGCAGAAGGAAATAGGGGAGACTATTATTGCGGAAGTGGTGCAACGGCTACAGCAGGAAAGATTTCTTGATGACCCCTTGTATGCAAAGCAATGGGCCGAGCAACGCATTACGAACCAGCGAAAAGGGAAAATGTGGATTCGCCAAGAGCTACGTGAGAAAGGAATCGACAAAACCTTGATCTCGGAAGCACTGGAGAATGTCAGTCCTGAACAAGAACTAGAGAGTGCACTTCAGATTGGTCGTAAGAAATGGAATCTTATTCGTGGTGAAGCCACAGATAAGCGCAGAAAGACTGGAGCCTTCTTAATGCGGCGTGGATTCTCGGGTGATATGGTGCGACAAGTGATCAATACTTTACTTGAGGAAGACAATTATGAGGGTGAAGATGAGGAATTTTACTAGACTCACTGATTCTCTTGACATTAATGCGCATATCGACTCTCTTGACAATGTCTTTTTATAAATAATAAAATATAACATGAATCGGCATAAAGTAAGAATCCTTTTTCCTTCCCAAAAAGGTGACTTTTTAAAACGGTTCGCGTACAACTCATATGAAATGTAATCGCCGGATAAGGCGGGCAGTGTGCATGTGCAGCATGTGCAGTATGGCAATCGGTTATTTACCGGTTTTTTGTATGGTGATGAACGGATAGTTTAACAACTGCACAATTCCCAGGGATATACCTTGGAGAGGAACCAACGAGGAGGTGAACAGATGCAAGCATGGATCTGGGTCATTATCGTTCTCGTTGTAGCTGCATTATTCTTTGGGTTCGGTTATTTTATTCGTAAATCCCTTGCAGAAGCTAAAATTCAAAGCGCAGAAAGAGAAGCCGTAGTCATCGTGGAGAACGCGAAGAAAGACGCAGAGGCGCTGAAGAAAGAAACAGTATTGGAAGCTAAGGACGAAGTCCATAGAATCCGTACTGAAGCTGAGAAAGAAACTCGTGAACGTCGGAATGAAATCCAACGGCAAGAGAGACGTTTGCTGCAAAAGGAAGAATCTCTGGATAAAAAAATGGAATCGCTTGAAAGAAAAGAAGAACAAGTAGCTAACAAAGAGAAACGAATTGATGAAACCCAACAGCAAATTGATGTTATTTACAAAAACCAAGTCACTGAATTGGAGAGAATTTCCAATTTAAGCATCGAAGATGCAAGAAGTATTATTCTTAGCAATGTTGAGCAAGAAGTTCGCCATGAAACGGCTCAAATGATCAAAGAGATTGAACAGCAGGCGAAAGAGGAAGCGGATAAGAAATCCCGCGAAATCATCACACTCGCTATCCAACGCTGTGCAGCTGATCACGTAGCGGAGACAACAGTTTCAGTTGTTACCCTGCCGAACGAAGAGATGAAGGGGCGGATTATCGGTCGTGAAGGCCGTAATATTCGTGCACTCGAAACTCTTACAGGTATCGACCTCATTATTGATGATACGCCGGAAGCAGTTATTTTGTCGGGATTTGATCCGATCCGCCGTGAAGTAGCCCGTACGGCACTTGAGAAGCTTGTGGCAGATGGACGTATCCATCCCGCTCGAATTGAAGAGATGGTGGAGAAATCCCGCAAAGAAGTGGACGAACGAATTCGCGAATATGGTGAACAAGCTACTTTCGAAGTGGGTGTTCACGGATTGCATCCAGATTTGATCAAGATTCTGGGTCGTCTGAAATTCCGTACAAGCTATGGTCAAAATGTATTGAAGCACTCCATGGAGGTTGCTTATTTAACTGGACTGATGGCCGGTGAGCTTGGGGAAGACATCGTGCTTGCAAAACGTGCAGGATTGCTCCATGATATCGGCAAAGCGCTGGATCATGAAGTAGAAGGATCGCATGTTGAGATCGGCGTTGAACTAGCGAAGAAATATAAGGAACATCCGGTTGTTATCAACAGTATCGCGTCTCATCATGGAGATTGCGAAGCTACCTCGGTTATTGCTATGTTGGTTGGTGCAGCTGATGCATTGTCAGCAGCAAGACCTGGCGCTCGCCGTGAAACACTGGAAACGTATATTAAACGTCTAGAAAAACTGGAAGAAATCTCAGAGTCATTCGAAGGCGTTGAGAAATCATTTGCTATTCAGGCGGGCCGTGAGGTACGCGTGATGGTACAGCCAGAGAAGATTGACGATGCAGAGGCATTCCGTCTTGCTCGCGATATTACGAAAATGATTGAAAGTGAACTGGATTATCCAGGACATATCAAAGTTACCGTTATTCGTGAGACACGGGCTGTTGAATACGCTAAATAGGTGGAATATAAGGTTAAGGGATAAGATGTAACTTATACTTTCTTATATTTGTTGAGAATTGGCCCCTAAGCGGGGCCTTTTTTCTTTTGAATATGAGGTCTTATCCATTAGATATAGCGGTTAAGATTAGGAGGAGAGAATCATTAAAGTACTATTTATTGGAGATATCGTTGGAAATGTTGGCAGAAAGGCTCTTCGTGAGATGTTGCCCTCACTAAAAAGTAAATATCAGCCACATATCATTATTGTTAATGGTGAAAATTCTGCTGCCGGTAGAGGGATCACCAAGGCGATCGCTAATGAGTTTTTTAACTGGGGCGTTCACGGTATAACTATGGGAAACCACACATGGGACAACAAAGATATTTTTGAGTTCATCGATGATGAGGCTCGGATTATTCGTCCCGCTAATTTTCCGCCAGGAACACCGGGAAGAGGTTATACAGTCGTTAAAGGGAACGGTAAAGAACTGGCAATAGTAAATTTGCAAGGCCGGACTTTCTTACCTGCTATCGATTGTCCTTTCCGTGTCGGGGAAGAAATTGTGGAAGAGCTTCGCAGAGATCACAAATGTATTTTAGTCGATTTCCATGCAGAGGTAACCTCTGAGAAAATCGCCATGGGATATTTTATGGATGGTCGCGCATCGATTGTTGTTGGGACACATACTCATGTTCAGACAAATGATGATGTGATTTTACCAGGAGGAACTGCTTATTTGACCGATGCGGGAATGGTTGGTTCAAGCGAAGGAATTCTGGGTATGGAAAGAGATGCAGTACTTTATAAGTTCACAACTCAGCTTCCAGCACGATTTGTTGTCGATGAAGGCAAGTGGCAGCTTCACGGTTTATTTGCAGAATTAGATGAAAATACTGGTGCGGCGACTCGTCTGGAGAAGATACGGTTACGTGAAGATGAATGGGTTATGAGCTAAACGTAGAACAGAGTATGGTTTAATCCGGGTAATTTCGCTGAGTTAGGGTAAAGTGTGATATTTTTAATATCATAAAAGAGTATCTTTAATACCGTTTTTGGAAGACGTGGTCCGTAAAAAGAAGGAATTATTTCTTCTCTCGCGAATAACATCTAAAGTAGTGGAAGAACACCATTATTTTCCCAGGGGAGGTACTTACTATGGATGTATTAAAAGTATCAGCTAAATCCAATCCAAATTCCGTCGCCGGCGCATTAGCGGGTGTTCTTCGTGAACGTGGATCGGCCGAATTACAAGCTATTGGAGCTGGAGCACTGAATCAAGCAGTCAAAGCAGTTGCCATTGCCCGGGGATTTGTTGCACCAAGCGGAGTAGATTTGATCTGCATTCCTGCGTTCACTGATATAGTGATTGATGGGGAAGATCGAACCGCGATTAAACTGATTGTTGAACCCAGATAATAGACCTATAGAATGATTGAACCTGTTTACTTTTGTAAACAGGTTTTTTGCTTTTGATTTATAGTCTGGCGTTTTTTTGCATAGTATCTGAAATAGGCATTTGGAAATGAAATGAACGGC
Source organism: Paenibacillus sp. FSL R5-0475 (assembly GCF_038004585.1). Classification (NCBI taxonomy): domain Bacteria; kingdom Bacillati; phylum Bacillota; class Bacilli; order Caryophanales; family Paenibacillaceae; genus Paenibacillus; species Paenibacillus sp. FSL R5-0475. Next base: position 2,823,910 of record NZ_JBBORK010000001.1, on the reverse strand, counting down.
TGGGACAGTGAGAAAGTGGGGTTGTAAAATGAGGGCTGATAAGTTTAAAGTAGCGGATTTCCATTGTGATGTGCTAAGCAAAATGCAAGCCTCCCCGGATATAAATTTTGACAATGATCCTCGATTAGATGTTACTGCGGAGCGGCTGGCTTCTGGCGGAGTGGAGTTGCAATGTTTTGCAATATATCTTTCAACTAACAGAGGAAAACCAAGCTTTGAACATGTTCTAGGGCAAATTGATCTCTTTAGGCAAAAGATAGTGAACACAGATGGGCTTCAGTGGTTACAGTGGAAGGAGCAAGTAGGGAATCGATTAGTAGGCGCACCTCCACAAGCAATGCTCTCTCTGGAGGGCGTAGACGGCTTAGAAGGGAACTTGTTCTATGCTCAGCTCTGTTTCGAACTTGGAGTACGGTTTCTTGGTGTGACTTGGAATTATGCGAACTGGGCAGCAGATGGTGTGCTAGAGAAGCGTAATGGTGGATTTACGGAAAAAGGGAGAAAGCTGATAGAATGGTGCAACGAAAGTGGAATGCTGCTTGATGTGTCGCATTTGTCGCAAGCGGGGTTCTGGGAGTTGGCCGATTTAAGCAATCGTCCGTTTATTGCCTCCCATTCGAATGCTGCAGCTATATGTGGGCATGCTAGAAATTTAAATGATGAACAGATTAAAGCATTGATTGCAATGGATGGAAGAATGGGCCTGACCTTTTATCCGTGGTTTGTACGTGATGATGGGAAGGCTCGCATGGATGATCTGCTAAAGCACATTGAACATGTATGTAGTCTCGGCGGAGAGAAGCATTTGATGTTTGGCTCGGATTTTGACGGCATTGATACTTGGGTAGAGAAGTTGGAACATCCGGGAAAATACCCTGATCTTATAGAGCAGCTTCTTCGTTATTATTCAGAGGATACTGTGAAAGGCTGGATGTATGAGAATGCGACCTCTTTTTTAAGCGCAAACTTACCCTCTCAGGTGTCTAAACCATGACAATCTTGTGCAAAAAACATAAATTGTCGAAAAAAGGGGCTTCGTTATGATGCAGCCCTTTTTATTTTTGGGTAAGAAGATGTATAATGGTTAATGGCTTGTACAGATACTAGAGAAAATACAAGGAGTGACTTTACAATGAGTAAGACTGTACCCGTAGGTGTGTCGGCTAGACATATTCACCTTACGCAAGAGCACGTGGAGGCTCTGTTTGGCCCAGGATATCAATTAACTGAGTTCAAACCACTTTCCCAACCAGGACAATTTGCAGCAAATGAACAAGTAGCAGTTATCGGTAGCAAAGGTAAATTTGACAAGGTAAGAATTTTGGGACCTGCTCGTCCGGCTTCCCAATTAGAAATTTCCCGTACTGACTCCTTCGCACTTGGCGTGAAAGCTCCAGTTCGCGAATCTGGAAATATTGAAGGAACACCTGGCATTACGCTCAAAGGACCTGCTGGTGAAGTTGAATTAGAACAAGGCGTTATCATCGCTGCTCGTCACATTCACTTCCACACTTCTGAAGCTGAAGCTTGGGGCATTGCGGATAAGCAATTGCTTAAAGTCCGTCTCGGTGGCGACCGCGGTCTCGTATTGGAGAACGTAATTGCTCGTGTATCCGACAGCTTCAAACTTGATATGCATATTGATACTGACGAAGCTAATGCTGCTGGTGCCAACAATGGCGACACTGCTGAAATCGTAGACTAGTCTTCATACGAATGATAAGAAGCGGGGGAGAAATCCTTCGCTTTTTTTGTTGTGTGTTGGGAAACGTTATTTGGCTGATACGCATACTTAAACATTTTTCGAACTGTATAGCAGCTATTTCGGTATTTTGATGTGTTTTGCTAAGGTATCGGACTGCATAGTTCTTATTAGCTATTAATTGTACTGGTATCCTGAAATGGATTTTTAATGAAAATTGGTGTGATGATAAAGAATATCTATTATTATGTGACTAATTGTGTTATGATTATTGTTTATGACGTGACAAATGGATTTAATGTTAAGAATATATGTATTAGAAATTAAGGAGACCCAATGACATTTAACGAACTGAATATTATGCCTGCGATTTTAAAGGCTTTAACCAAAGAAAACTATACATCACCTACACCTATACAGGAGCAATCGATCCCAGCTGTATTAGCAGGTAGAGATTTACTTGGATGTGCTCAAACGGGAACAGGAAAGACAGCTGCATTTTCTGTACCTATTATTCAATTATTAAGCGAACAAACAAGTCCCAATAAATCAAGCAATGTGCGACGCATTCGCTCGCTGATCTTAACACCGACAAGAGAACTTGCGATTCAAATTGCTGATAACATAAAAGCGTATAGCCAATACACAGATATCCGCTCTGCTGCCATCGTTGGCGGTGTATCACAGAAAGTACAAGAGCGTGCCCTGAATCAAGGTGCTGATATCTTAATTGCTACACCAGGAAGACTTATCGACCTGATCAATCAAAAACGTGTGGATTTACAGTATGTCCAAATTCTTGTCTTGGATGAGGCTGACCGCATGCTAGATATGGGTTTCATCCATGATGTGAAGCGAATTATCGCCAAAATGCCAACGAAGAAACAAACACTGTTCTTCTCGGCAACGATGCCTACTGAGATCTCCAAATTGATCAAAACCTTGCTTGTGAATCCAGTAAAAGTAGAAATCACACCCGTGTCATCTACTGCGGATAGAATCGATCAATCGATCTATTTATTAGAGAATGGAAATAAGCAGAATCAATTGAATCTTTTGTTACAGGATAAATCAATCATTTCTGCTCTGGTGTTTACTCGTACAAAACGTGGTGCGGACCGTGTTACACGCGATCTAGCGAAAGTGAACATTTCTGCACAAGCCATTCACGGCAATAAATCGCAGAATGATCGTCAGAATGCATTGCGGAATTTTAAAAGTGGTGCAACCCGCGTTCTTGTAGCTACGGATATCGCCGCGCGAGGAATTGATATTGATGAGCTGTCTCATGTAATCAACTTCAACTTGCCGAATATTCCAGAAACCTATGTGCACCGGATCGGTCGTACGGGTAGAGCTGGGTTAAGCGGAACGGCAATATCTTTTTGCGAATCTGAAGAGCTTCCGTTCCTTAGGGATATTGAAAAATTGATCGGAAAATCGATTCCAGAAGTGAAGGATCATCCGTATCCGATGTCTCGTAAAACGCAAATGAAGACAGAACGATCTTCGAAACCGTCAGGTTCGAGATCTGCATCTTCTAAACCATCGACTTCCAGACCATCAACAGCTAAACCAGCGGGGGCAAAACCAGCGGCATCAAAACCTGCCAAAGCAAAACCTAAGTCTAACCCTCCATTAAAGCCAAAGTCCGAGTGGTTCACTAAAGGAAGACAAACGAGCAGCAGATAAGTTACTTTGAACGCTGTACGTTTTTTATAGTAAGACCTCAAAACCGTCAGAGAAATCTGATGGTTTTTTTGTTAGTTGATGATAAGGGGAATTCAAGATGGGTATAGTTTTTGTAATATTAGGGTGGGGTGGAAGTTATGAAGAAGATATTTAAGGCACCTAATTCGATCGTATGCGAAGAAATCATTCCGAGTATTTTTAACTCATGGGACAAGGATGCTTGTTACTTCGAGTAAATAATGGGAGTGGAAAGTTAATAACTAAATTTGGGGTGGATAACTCTGGTGAGCGATTGATGAAGTTAAAGATTCACAAGAGGTAGGGAATGACCTTAGTACTGCATTTGAAAAGGTTAAACCTCTACTGAGTATTCTAGAAAATGGTTATTACCTGATGTCTTATATAGAAATGATACCAACTAACGGAGAAGGAGAGTTTTTTTGGAACTTATTTACTAAGAGGAGAACGTATAATGCGTCAGCTGATGTTTTTTACAAGTACCATTCAAGCACGGTGATTCCAAAATTCCTTTTAGCTTCTCAACGAATCGATTGTTTAAACATTGAAAGAGTTATGAATATAGGGAGCAAATTAAAAATGGGGAGATCATGACTGGGCTCGCATATTTTTATGAAGGTTTTATGAGTACATTAATTGACGGACATCATAGGTCCACTGCTGCATACATAGAAAATAAAACTTTAGAATATCTAACTATACTTAAAGTTTCGGGTTATGGAATTGATAGTCATGAGCCAAAACATTTTTATGTTAGTAGTATGGGATATGAGTTCAAATTGCTCAAAAATAATAAGAAAGTCTACAACAATTTAAAAAAGGATTTTTCTTCGAAAAAAGCTAAGCTTACAGCGGAAGAGATTCAGTTCATTATTGAAGACTGCGAGAAAATTAAATGTGAGAGAGAAGTGTCAAATGAAAATAGAGTTCTAGACTGAAAAATAAAGTGTTAGACTCGGCAAATAAAGTATTAGACTGACACTGCGTTATTAAGCTAACGGGCAGGTTAGTTCAATAGGACACGACATCAATTTGTTTAACCAGACATCTTCATTTAGAATAAAAGAAGAGATAGAAGGGAGTGTCGCAAATGGAATACCTATCAATTACGATATCACTTGTGTCCTTAGTTGTATGTTTAACTGTGTATAACAAAGTAAGTGCCATGGAAGCTCGTATCAAAACAATGCACGTAAACGTTGACCAAATTGCCAAGTCTGAAGGTCTGCCCCCACATCTTGTTCAAAATGAGGTTCTCCAGCTCGTACGTAACGGCAAGGAAGTAGCAGCTGTTAAAAAAGCGAGAGAAGTGCTTGGTTTGTCACTATTAGAAGCGAAGCAATATGTGGATGCCCTAAAGGAATAGCTGCAACAATGCGTCCATTCAAAAATAGCCCAAAAAAGACTATCGACAAGTCCATTCGATAGTCTTTTTTATGATATATTATCAAAAATTAAACAGGAGTAGTAATATTGCTGTCGATGGTACCTTTGCGGTAATGGCTTTAAGCTAATGGGCAGGTTAGTTAAAAGGGCGTTTTATTGAAATTAACCGAAGTAAAGGAATAGTGAAATGTTTACGATTCTTCTTGAACTAACGGGACACGTTAGTCTAGAGATCCTGGGAGCAGTTTGCCACCGCGGCAGCTGCTCCTTTCTTCGTTAAGTTAACGGAGGATAGTTTGTAAATGCTGATATAAGGATGTACATATTTGCTTGTGTAAGAATGTTCTAAAATGATTGGTATAATCCTTAAAAACAGCTGCTAAGCGCTTTTCTAGGATTATATGCGTACAAGTGAGCTTCTTGTACATAGTTTTCTGTGAATATTACATGTATAGAAGTGAATGGTTTGTGAAACAAAACCATTCCAACTCTATATATGCCAACAACTGAAGCGAGAGCGGAAGGCGTTAGTTAGAGCCAAAGATTCTTAATTCTTTGTTATTATTCAAGCGTTTTGTACAATCTTATCCAAGCGAAACTGTACATTTAGATTCAATCATTTACACCCTATCCTATTCTTTGGAGGAGGCCGGGGGCAGGATAAAATCCTGTTCCCCGTTGTCGGCGGCGAAATGGCACGTCAAAAATCCAGCCTGTCAAGGGTTTTAGGGTGGAGATTTTTTCTGTGCTGCGCCTGCGGCAGAATAAATACTACCCGCCCCTTGATAGGTTAGATTGGTGGAGTGGTGGTATTGGGATAATCTATAGATCATCCTGCACGCCAAAATGTGATATATTGGCTATAATCTATAGCTTAAAATGAGCTTAAAGGAAGGAATCGCTATCAATGATCATCGCTGTCGATGTGTATTATGAGGAAAATAAAGCGAAATCAGTGGGGGTTATTTTTCAATGTTGGGAAGATTCTAAACCACTCGAAGTCATCATGTCTTATACGGAAAACCCTCACAAATACGAAACGGGTTTTTTCTATAAACGAGAGCTCCCTTGCATACAGGAACTGTTGAAACTTACTGACATAAATCAAATACATACCATTGTTGTGGATGGCTATGTGTACTTAAACAATGAGAAAAAGCCCGGGCTCGGACATTATGTTTACACAAATTTTTCAGGGGAAATTCCAGTGATCGGTGTTGCAAAAAATGCCTTTCACGACAACGAAGCCTTTGTCAAAAAGCTTTACCGAGGCAACAGCTCCAAGCCTTTGTATATAACCTCTGTCGGCATGGAGCTAGCAGTCGCTGCCGAGCACATACAGAGTATGTACGGAGAATACCGATTTCCGCATCTGCTGAAATTGCTGGATAAGCAAACGAAGGAAGCCCGGCTATAATCAACAGGGGGGATTCAATATGTTGTTTTGGAAGAAAGAAACACAACTTGATCGAATAAAAAACAAACTCGAAAAGGCCATGCGCAAAGATACGGCTTTTTTGGTGTTTGGAGCATCTTCACATAAATACAAGGTTTATGAAGTGCTTACAGCAAAAGAGCTTGCGGACTGGCAAGCAAAGAATCAAGTCACACTTCCGGAGCCTTATGCCCAGTTTTTAACGAAAGTCGGAAATGGAGGTGCCGGGCCTTATTACGGGATTTATTCGATTGAAAAAGCAACTTCCTATACCGAAAGAAATGCATTCACTACAAAATGCGTTCTACACCCGAGAATGACAAAAGAAAAATGGAACCATCTGATCGAGCCACTGATCAGTGATGAAGACATCTCCGACCCGGAATACGACGCCGCCCGTGATAGGGTGATGGGCGGCATGTTGTGCATTGGCACACAAGGCTGTGAATACGATATGTATCTCGTACTTGAAGGGAAACACAGGGGGAAAATCATTTACACTGCAGTTTTTTATCCTGATCATCCCTTTTTCTTTGTCTATGAAGACAACTTTCTGGACTGGTATGAGCGCTGGCTGGACGAAATTATTCTGGATTATGATATCGCATGGTTTGGCAGTAGAATGCCGGGCGATGAAAATGCGTTGATACAGGTTTATCAAAACGCCCCAAACGAAGAAATCAAATCAAAAGCGCTTGATGGAATGTTCAAGTTTAAGAAAATCTCGCAGCCAACCATTGATTTTTTAAGGAGCGTTGCTGAGCAAAGACAAAATGATCGCACCACAGCCATTCAGCTAATCTGCAAAACCTCTTTTGATGCGGGAAGAGACTATCTTCTGGAGCTGTTGTATTCTGAAAGAAATGAAGATTTTTTACAAGCTTTAATGATTCTGAATTGGTACGGTAAATCTTTTGATTTAGCGGAATTTATAAAAGTGATATTGCAAAGTCTTGACAGGGTTCACGATTCGGAAACGTTACGTCATGTGGGGTATGTTTTGGAATCTTCCGGCGCGATTACACTTCAGAACTTTGCGTCCTTTTTGTGCCACACCGACTCGAATATTCAATCTGCCGCAATCTATGCCACACGCAATTGCAATGACAAATCGGAAAGTTGGGAAATCATTGAACAGATGTTAGTGGGTGGCGATAAGGAGGTTGTGAAAAACACTATTTTATTTTGGGGCGTTATCCCTCATGAGAAGTTATTGCGTCATTATAAGGTTGCATGGCCGGAATATAAAAGCAATATTAATTTCAGAGAAAAATTTACAGGTTGTTTGAAAAAATTAAATTTGCCAGATGATTATTTTGACAAAGAATAATTACTCATTATTCATACAATGCGGATGCATGACCATAAATCAAACTTTATCCTATAAATATTAGTGGGTCTAATATCTACAAGACCAACAACCAATTAGTTTTAGGCAGGTCACGGTTTACACCGTGGCCTTATTTTTCTGTCGAATGACAAGAATATAAGCCGATTAATTACCGCGTAAATCGTGGTTTTATTGTTTTATCGGTACATATTCTTGTCAATGTACAATGTCAAGAATATGTACCGATTGCCAAAGAGCTATTAAGTTTTCTCACGAAGGCTCATTTATTCGTGAAATTTGTCAGCTTGATAAGTGACGATAGATAACGCTCTACAGGAATGCTAACGGGAAACGATAGTTCAACCATGACAAGGCTGCCAGCACGATTGGCAGCCTTGCTGCGCTAACGGGCAGGATAGCTCAGTAATTTCGCGAATACTCAACATACGGAATTATTCACGAAGTTCGCGAATAAGACGTTGTCTGAAACCCCTGATTATATAAACACAGAAACAAGAACGCTAGTTTGCATTTCTGTTTTAGGATAGAATGAAAGTACACTAACGGGTACGTTAGTGGAATAGCGGTCGCTTCGGCAGCCGTTTTTTATTTATTCAACTAACGGGCAGCAGAGCGTAAGCATTTCGAAGAATACTTCATACATAAGAAAATTCACGAAGTTCGTAAATAGGGCGTTATATGAAACCGCGGTGCAAGGAAAGGATTGAAATCATGGATCCGATCAATGAAGAAATTATAGAATGGTTTCACTCAGTCTTGAGGAATAAACTTTCAACAAAGGAATTTGAACAGTGGCTTTATGACAAAGAAGAGATACTTGAAGAATCATTAGGTAAAGATGTCTATTTTAGATTGATTAATCTAAAATATAATTCTAAATATGTGATGGATGAATTAGAAGGGCAACTTACAAAAATTCTTAATTATAGGTCAGTTGAAGAGTTTAAGATCAGAGATCTATTAAATCGATTTGTTTATATTGAGGAGGAATTCATTAGTTCTTGTTCACACATTTACAGGGAGTATTGTAATGGATATTCCTTTTTTAGGATGATAGCCCTTAAATATATTGTATTTGATTACGATGATCAACTTGCAGACCCAGTTAAAAGGTCAGAGTTTTCCCCACAATATAAAGATGAATTGTTAAATGAAGGATTGAGATTGCTTAGTTTTTTTGATTCTAATGAAATAGAAATAATTAGTGAGAATGAGTACGTAGATAAGAGACATAAGGATCTGAAGATTGAAGAGCAATATTGGACGTAATTCAAGGCTTAAAAAAAGATGTTGTTATATTGCTTGAATCAATTGTTTTTTTGGCTATTGGCTTGTTTCTTACTGTAAATGTAGCAAGTAAAATTTATGAGAGTTTTGGAATTGAATTCTTTACTCAACTCTCAGCAGCCCCCTTTTAATGCTAGATTGATGACTTTCAAACTTCCAACAACATTGTACCATATATTGGGATTTTTATGTTATCGTGTCGTTAAGCTAACGAGGAACTAGAGTTCAATAATGAGGGCTGCCGAGAGGTAGCCCTTTGTTCAACTAACGGGCAGATTAGTGGAGTAAAGATATGGTAAAATAAATAACATGCCCCCTTGATGGTTAAGGAGACTGACTTGGAATATTCTTAAGTCAATCGATAGCAAATTATACAAGGATAAGGTGTGATGCGGATGACTGATTTTACAATGATTAAAAAGCTGTTTCATATTACGAAACGAAACGGGTTTAGTCATGACGAGATACAAACCATTAAAAATAATTTTGGTGAATTGCCCCAGGTGTTTATAGATTATTATTTGGAACTCGGTAAAGACGAGCGGCTGAACCATACGCAAGATAGTTTGATCAAGCCCGAGCAATTCCAATACTTCAAGCATAGCGAATATTTAATTTTTTATTGCGAGAATCAGCGTGCCTGTGTCTGGGGAATCCATAGGAACGATTTATCCAGGTCCAATCCCCCTGTCTATATGAGTTACGATGAAAAGGTATGGAAAATGGAATTTGAAACATTGACCGATTTTTTTCAGGCGATGGCCTATTTGCAAACCGTATTCGCTCTTGAATACGGCTGTGTATCGTTCTATTCCATTGAACAAACCGACTTGGATTTTATTCGTGAAAATTTTAAAAACAAAGGTATTTCCTTTCGGCATTGGATTGGCATCGAATTTTATGGGAATTACGATGACAGCATAATAACGGTGATGAATAATGACGATAGTTTTGATTTGATTTATGCTTCAAGCGACAAAGAACATTTTGATAAAATGGATCGGGTTCTCTCAAAACTAGGAGTAGTACTTTGAAATTTTCTGTTTCAAGAAGTCAACAAAATAGGGACTTCAGAATGTCATCAATAAGTTAAATAGCTTGGAATAGCCTTACAGAAGAAGTGCGAAAAATAGAGTTAAATCCAGTGGGGCAAGCATCTGTTGTACTGTTTGGAATTGAGGATGAACGAAATGCTAATTGGATAAAAAAATAATTGTTCAAATCAGATAAAAGATGAATTTGCTGCAGTTACCTTAAAAACTAAAGACGATGAAAGGCTTGGTCCAATTATTATATATATTGATGTCCTGAGAAAATAAAGTTGTAGACTGAGAAAAAAAGTATTAGACTAGCGGACGCTTCATTAAGCTAACGGGCAGTTATGAGTAACTTCCAGGGAATGTAAACGTCTAAATAAAGTAAGGAACGAGGAGGCAGACATTTCATGAGAGGTACGAATGTATGGGATGCGGAGTGGGAGGTTAACGAAGAGCAGGCGCGGACGCTGATCGGCAGACAATTCCCTCAGCTGTCATCGAAGCAAGTGAAACGATTGGGCTGGGGCTGGGACAATACGGTTTTTCTCATCGGTGACGAGTACGTGTTCCGGTTTCCAAGAAGAACGATTGCAGTTGGCTCGATTCGTATGGAAGGGAAGCTGCTGCCGAAGCTGGAGGCATATATGACCATCCCCTATCCGAAACCGTTGTTTTATGGCGAAGCAAGTGACGAATACCCGGCACCATTTCTTGGCTATGCCTACGTGCCAGGAGATTTCCCCATCGGTTTGACGGAAGAACGCCGGGCTTTATCGGCAGAGACGCTGGCGAAATTTTTGCGGAGATTGCATGAGTTTCCGGTGCAGGCGGCGCTGAACTGCGGAGTTCAGCAAGATCATCGAAGCTTGACGGACATAGCATCGCGCAAAGTGAAATTGGAGGGCTTTCTATTGAAGGTGGTTGAACACTTGTCGCCGGAGGAGTCCGGTGTGATCGAAGCGTATATTAGCAGGCTGCAAACGGACCATGTCGAGGCGGTGAATGCACTGCTACATGGCGATCTTCATTTCAAAAATATGCTTGTGAATGAGAACGGGATCGTTTCCGGCATCATTGATTGGGGCGATCTGAGCGTAGGCCATCCGGCTTGCGATTTGAGCGTTGCTTACAGCTTTTTACCACCTTACGCTCGCGGCGTGTTTTTCGAAACTTACGGAGGAGCGGACGAGGAAACGAAGCTGCTGGCGCGGCTGATCGCGGTATACATCCCCGTACTGATCTTGATGCAAGCGGTCGATGACGGGAATGAAGCGATTGCGGCAGAGGCGAAATCCAACATCATGCGAGCACTGTCGGATTAGGCTCATTATTTCGTTGCAGCTATGGGGCTAGGGCTATCGGCTCCATTTTGTCGTTTAAAGGCCGCGATAAGGTACGATTCGCCTTCTCTGATGCCGCTTTATGTTGAGGAACACGAAATTCAACAGAGTAAGTCGTTGCGCTAACTGGGAACGATAGTTGAATAATACAAATTGATTTGCAGGAGCTACGGTATCCTGCTTTTTTCATTGAACTAACGGGCAGTTTAGTTTAAGAATGTGGTACATTTTATAAATAGTCGGTTAGTAAAGGAGCATTATCCTGTGAATAGGGAAGAAAGAAAAAAGCGTTTAGAATATCTAGTTTAAGAAAGAAAGAAACATGAAGAAAAATTGGAAAAAGAGAAACGAATTTCAGAGATGTTAGAGCTGTTCCCAGAAAAGGACAAAGTGGATATATTAGATGAGAGCGAAAGTGATAAGATTGAAAGTAAAATGACAGATTGTTTTCCGATTGGATTTTGGGGAAGAATTGATTGGGAAAAGGTAAATAAAAAAATTATTCTTACTAAAGAAGACATATGGAATATCCCTACCGTCCTATCTAATCAATCTTTGGACACTTCAGTTCCTGTTTACCTTATTGTTGGGATATATAAATACCCATTGGTAAAGACCTCCTTATTTACAATACTAGAAAGCATTGAGGATATTATGGATATGGGACCAGACCAATGGATTTATAGTCCATCGTTAAGATATGTAATTGAATTTTGTCATGATGAGGTAATAACAATAGGCTGGATATGAGGTGCTTATTAAGCTAACGGGGAACGTTAGTTCAATAACAGCGTCAGTCTTAGACTTTATTTATCAAGTCTTGTTCTGCCGCTGCTTCTTTTAATGAATCAGTCTAAAACTAATTTTTTAAAAACTGAGTAATCTCCAATTCAAAACCCCCGTTAAATCAACAACTCCAGTCTAATACTTTATTTTCACCGAACAAGAAGATTTAAGTGAGATGTTCGGCAGGAAAAACTATCCTGATTATCTAGCCATCGCATTTGGAAATATGGCAGGAGATGTTTCTGAAGGGCGTATTAGTGAACTTATGATGAAGAGGGGTAAGAATAGATAATATCAGAACATTAGTTACAGAGAATTTAAATTTACAAAAAAATAGCCGCTAAGCAGTTCCTCACTGTATAACGGCTGTTATCTTTTCTCTTATGCAGTCGCTTCAATTGCATTGTCCTGAACATAAGAACTAAGCTCTTGCTGAAGCGCTGTGCTGATGGAAGTCATTGGGAGGCGAAGCGTATCCGAATTGATTAGGCCATTCTGGCTAAGCATCCATTTGATTGGAGCGGGGTTCGATTCCTTGAACAAGAGACGGATGATCGGCAGTAGTTGTTCAAAGTTTTCTTTTGCCAAGTCGAATTGACCCGATTTGAAGGCTTCGTATATACGGATACATTCTGCTGGATAAACGTTCGCAGTAGCAAGCATACCACCAGCTGCCCCGGAGTTAAGCATTTCATAAAAGAGTGAATCGTCGCCGCCAAGCACAGGTTTGCTACCTGTACGAACTAGCTCAGTAACCATTTTGGTGCTACCTGAGCAGTCTTTTAATCCGACAACATTATTCATTTCTAGGATTGTGCGTGCAGTGTCTAGGGTCATAGCAGTACCAGTACGACTTGGAATGTCATAAGCCATGATCGGAATACCTACTTCTGCTGCTTTGCGGAAATGGGCAATGATGCCCTCTTGCGATGGACGACTATAATAAGGGACGACTACTAGTGCGCAATCCGCACCAAGGTTAGCTGCGATCTCTGTGCGTGCTACCGTAGAAGCTGTGTCATTGGTTCCTGTACCGACTACTAAGGGGATAGATGTTGATTGTAAAAGCTCACGAGAAGTGTTTACTAGAAGCTGCATTTCATTTACGGTTACAGTTGGCGATTCACCGGTGGTTCCATTAACGACCAGACCTTGTATGCTGTTGTTAATAATGTTCTTTACATAACGCTGATACGAATCCAGATCGACTTCACCAGCAGCATTGAACGGGGTGACCACGGGGACATAAATTCCATAAATCTGTTGTTCTGTAAGCATAAATTATCGGCCTCCAAAATATTTTAATTCCTCTACATACACTTTACCATGGAATGTTGCATCGTCGTTAGCTATAATAAATGATGTGTATCATCAAAAATATTGATGTTAGGGTGAGGTTATGGATTTAACCTATTTACGAACATTCCGCGAGGTGGCTAAACGTCAGAGCTTTACACGGGCTGCTGAAGAGCTAGGTTACGCGCAGTCGAGTGTTACGATGCAAATACAGAAAATAGAGAAGGAATACGGAGTGCCATTGATAGAAAGGCATGGTCGACAGCTGCGTCTTACCCCGCCTGGAGAAGAGTTGTTGAAGCTATTCGTGGAGATTTTGGATCTGTATGATCGTTCTAAAGAAACCATCGCCCAGCAAATTGGAGGTACGCTAACGATTGGTACGATTGATTCATTAGCTGCTTTCTACTTGCCACCCTACTTACAGCAGTTGAGGACGAAATTTCCGAAACTTGATATCCATCTACAAACGATGCAGGAAGCTAACCTCTTGGCCAAAATAAAAGATGGGGAAGTAGACATCGGTTTGATGCTGGATCGTACCACTACGGATTCTTTACTTGATCGTACGATCATAAGAGATGAACCGCTCGTGTTGATAGCTCCCATTAACCATCCCCTTGCCCAGATGGATACAGTAACGTTACAGGATCTAAATAACTGCGAATTAATTGTTTCTGAAGAGAGCTGTATTTATCGGAGTCTGTTCGAGAATTTGTTAAAAGAGCACGGGATTATATTCCGCATTGGTTTTGAGCTTTCGAATCTAGAAGCGATCAAACGATGTGTTATGAATGGGTTAGGGATTGCATTATTACCTAAAATTGTTGCAGAGGAAGAAATTGAGCGGGGGAACTTGGCTGAGCTGCCATTCGCACATCAAGAAATTCATTTTGATCTGCAGCTTTTGATGCATCCTAAGAAGTGGAAGTCTCAGCCATTGCAATTTCTAACGCAAATGTTACTTGCAAATCATTAGTTTATTCCCATCAGGGTCTTTCACCACAAACCATTGTTGATCTTGAATTTCGGTTACTATCTCTACACCGAGCTCCTTCATATAGTTGAAAGAGGCTTGCAAATCATCGGTTATAAGCATAAGAGCAGGTGTTGTAATTGGAGGAGCCCCTTCAGACTCTAAACCTCCCCACATGGGCATGGTGTCCAGAATGATCCCAGTGCTTCCTTGCATAGTTAACGGGCATAAATGACCGTTCATAATCGGATGATTTGCTTCATGGAGTCCTAAGACTTGGCAATACCAGCTGCGGGCTTTTTCAATATCGTGTACGGGGATAAATACACTGCCAATCAAATTCTTAATGGGACTTGTTGCTGAAGAATTTACAATGGACTGCGTTTGTTTATTCATTCGAATTCCTCCTAGGTCTGATAATGATAACCATTTATTTGGAATTTATGCATCTAGTCTATTTAAAACATAGAATCAGCCTACGCGCAAGTGAATCATTAATGATCAATAAAATCTTAAATTTGTATACAAAAGATAGCATTCTTTAAAGAAAGTCGCTGTAAATATTGACATTCAAAATCAGTTTATGTTATATAAAAAGAAGAATTAGCACTCATCTAACAAGAGTGCTAATCACGAAATGTTGGACAAGATGTTATTTTGAAAGGAGATTTACTTATTCATGGCCAAAAAAGAGTTTAAAGCCGAATCGAAAAGATTGCTGGAAATGATGATTAACTCCATTTATACACAACGGGAAATTTTTCTGCGCGAGTTGATTTCCAATGCAAGTGATGCAATTGATAAGATCTATTACAAAGCATTAGCTGATGAAAGCCTGGTCTTCAATAAAGAAGATTATTATATTAAAGTGACCGCCGATAAGGCGAACAGAACCTTGACGATTTCCGATACAGGTATCGGGATGACACAAGAGGAGCTGGAGAATAACTTAGGTACAATCGCGAAGAGTGGATCTCTTGCTTTTAAGAAAGAGAACGAAGCTAAAGATGGCCACAACATCATCGGACAGTTTGGGGTGGGCTTCTACGCTGCGTTTATGGTGGCTGATGACGTTATAGTGATCAGTAAGGCATTAGGCAGTGACGAGGCCTTTAAATGGGAGTCTAAGGGCGCTGACGGCTATACCATCGAGACTGTCGAGAAGGATTCTGTCGGCACTGATGTGATTTTGAAGATTAAAGAGAATACGGAAGAAGATCAATATGATGAATATTTGGAAGAATACCGCCTGAAATCCATCATTAAAAAATACTCCGACTTCATCCGTTTCCCAATTAAAATGGACGTGAAGGAGCAAAAGCCAAAAGAAGGCACGGAGAACGAGTTCGAAGAAGTTATTCAAGAACAAACCGTGAACAGCATGGTGCCTATCTGGCGCAAGAACAAAAGCGAGCTGACTACAGAAGATTACGATAACTTCTATGCAGAGAAACGTTACGGCTTCGATAAGCCGCTTAAACATATTCATATCAGTGCCGATGGTGCTGTAGTGTATAATGCAATCCTGTTCATTCCAGAAAATACGCCGTTTGACTATTACACAAAGGAATATGAAAAAGGTCTTGAGCTCTATTCCAATGGTGTACTGATCATGAACAAATGTGCGGATCTGCTGCCTGATTACTTCAGCTTTGTAAAAGGTATGGTGGACTCAGAGGATCTTTCCTTGAATATTTCCAGAGAGATGCTCCAGCATGACCGTCAGCTGACTCTGATCGCTAAGAACATTAAGAACAAAGTGAAAAGCCAACTGCAAAGCCTGCTGAAGGATGAAAGAGAGAAATATGAGCAGTTCTATAATGCTTTTGGCAGACAGCTTAAGTTTGGTGTCTATAACGATTATGGGATGCACAAAGACACCCTTCAAGATTTGTTGATGTTCTACTCCTCTAAGGAGAAGAAGCTGGTTACGCTGGACGAATACGTCTCAAGAATGCCAGAAGATCAGAAATATATCTACTATGCTTCCGGAGAGTCGATCGACAGAATCGAGAAGCTCCCGCAAACCGAGCTTGTATCGGATAAAGGGTATGAAATTCTCTACTTCACTGATGATATTGATGAATTTGCGATCAAGATGATTCAGTCTTATAAGGAAAAAGAATTTAAATCCGTATCCAGCGGAGATCTGGGGATCGAAGCCGACGAAGCGGACAAGCCAACGGAAGCGGAAGAGAACGAAAACAAGGAGCTTTTTGAAGCGATGAAGGACATCCTGTCCGGCAAAGTGAAAAATGTTAAAGCTTCCAAACGTTTAAAGACTCATCCGGTATGTCTCTCTGCCGAAGGTGAACTGACAATCGAGATGGAAAAAATCCTGAAATCGATGCCGAATGGCCAAGAGGTGCAAGCGGATAAGGTACTCGAAATCAACATCCATCACGAAGTGTTCCAGTCCTTGAAGGCGGCAGCAGAGAACGACAAAGAAAAGCTCGGTTTATACACGAACCTGCTGTACAACCAAGCCCTGTTGATCGAAGGTCTACAGGTTAGTGATCCTGTTCAATTCACCAATGATATTTGCAAAATCATGAAATAATATGAAGTACAGAGACCATCCAATTGTATTATGATTGGGTGGTCTTTTTTATTTCAGTATTTCATTTTGTTGTGCGAAAAAGGTAGTAATCAATTTCAGAGGCATTATTTGTGCAACCGCTGATCGAATAGATAATTTCACCTTGTGTGCTTTTTTTACTCGTCACTTCGGAGCAGGTATCGGTTCTGACTCCTGTGTTGCTTCCACCGAATGCATCATTAGAAGTATCATAGCTGTAATTAATCACGTTACCGTCAAATTTTAAATCCTTAAATATGGGATCGCCTTCATCTGTGTAACTTGTAACGCGTATATTGTCTGCTTTTTTGCTGGAGAGATTAGTTATAAATTTCTCGAATTTATCGAGGTTGTACACTTTTTCAAAAGAAACAATATCCCCTCTACTGATGGCTTCTTTGGAAGTATAGGGTTCACTTTTGGGAACAGAATTAACTTTATTATCGGAACAACCCCATACTCCTGCTAGTAAAAGAACAGAGAGTGTAAGCAAATTTACTTTTTTCACTGAGGGACCTCCTTGTAACGTATTTATATAAAAGACGGAGATTAACTGGAAAAGTTACAGAGAGCTTGATGTTTCACATTGACAATAAACAACAAATTGAGTATTATTTTCTCTAACTTGAATATGTAAAAGCAAAGAAGAGAAAGAGTACCACGGCAATTCTTTCAACAGAGAGCTCCGGTCGCTGAAAAGGAGTAAAGAAAACCCTTGGGAATATGGTCTCAGAGCTGCGCATCGAAACCTTTTGGGTTGTAGGCTGCGCCGGAACCTGCATCCGTTAAAGTGCTAGGGTATAAACGTTTATTAACGTCGTACCTGAAGAGGTAAATGTCATGAGGCATTTATAAAATTAGGTGGTAACACGTGAGTAGAACTCTCGTCCTTTGTGGATGGGAGTTTTTTTGTTGTCTAAAAAAAGGAGGAGAAGGTTAATGAGTAATGTGTTTATTGGTGGTGCTTGGCCGTATGCGAATGGATCTTTACATCTTGGAAGATTATCAAGTGTGTTGCCTGGGGATGTGCTGGCACGCTATTTTCGCAGCAAGGGGGATAACGTTTTATATGTGTCAGGCAGCGATTGTCATGGCACACCTGTAGCGGTTCAGGCTGCTAATGAAGGGATCACACCTGAAGCTTTTGCCAGTCGATACCACGAAGAGTTTCTGCAGTGTTTTGAACAGCTGGGATTTAGTTATGATCTTTATACTCGAACGGATCAACAGCAGCATCATAAGGTTGTGCAAGAGTTGTTTGCGAAGCTACTAGAGAATGGTCATTTATATAGAAAAACCATTGCGCAATCTTACTGTGAGGTGGATCAGCGCTTTTTGCCAGACAGATACGTGGAAGGGACTTGTCCAGTATGTGGCCAGCGGGCGCGTGGAGATCAATGCGATTATTGTTCTACGATTCTAGACCCTGCCGATTTATTGGACAGAGTCTGTAAATTATGTGGGAATACACCGTCAGAACGACCGACAGAACATTTTTATCTTAGCTTATCTAAATTTCAATCTGAATTAACGGAATATGTAGAGGAAGCACAATTTTGGAGAGAAAACGCTATAAAACTGACCAAACGTTATTTAAAAGAAGAACTGCAGGACCGCGCGGTAACAAGAGACTTATCTTGGGGTGTAGATGTTCCTATAGCTGGATTTGAAGACAAGAAGATTTATGTTTGGATTGAGGCGGTAAGTGGTTATTTATCAGCCAGTAAGCAGTGGGCTGCACAGTCTGGGCGGAGCTGGGAGGATTTTTGGTCAGAGGAACAAGAGGACATCACCGCTTATTATGTCCATGGTAAAGATAATATTCCTTTTCACACTCTGATATGGCCAGCCGTCTTATTAGGAGCAAGAGAACTACATTTACCGGATCGGATTATATCCAGCGAATATTTAACCCTTGAAGGGCAGAAGTTCTCCACTAGCCGTAATTGGGCAGTCTGGGTACCTGATATTCTAGAGCGGTATCATCCTGACTCTATTCGTTATTTCTTAATTGCCAACGGGCCTGAGAAGCGGGATACGGATTTTTCCTGGAGAGAGTTTATTTATAGTCATAATGGTGAGCTGCTTGGAGCATTTGGTAACTTTGTGAATCGCTCATTGGCTTTTGTAGAGAAGTTTTATGAAGGGATCGTGCCAAGTGGAAAGTTAGATAAGGGCTGGAGCGACAACATTGACCTCTTGTATCTGGAGTCAGGACGCCTAATTGAAGCGGGAGATTTGAAGGATGCGCTCGAGTATATTTTCTTTTATGTACGTAAGGCAAATCAGTATTTTGATCGGCAAAAACCTTGGATTCAGGTAAAAGAAGATCAGGAGTCCTGTGGTTCTACAATATATACATGCGTGCAGATTATAGCTAATTTGGCGAATTTGCTGCATCCGTTTCTACCGTTTTCTTGTGAGAAGATCAGGGGATTCCTATCGCTTGAACTACCGAATTGGAAGCCCCGCTCGGTTCCCCCTTATCAACAGGTAACTGATTTGCAATTGTTGTTTGAACGAATTGATATAAGTCAAATTAAAGAAGAAGAGCAAAGATTAGAACAACAAAAAGTCAATAAATAGGAATGGTTAAGACAAGCTCCGGGCAGGATCCTTAACCCTTTAAAAACATCCCTGCTGATTAACCAATAAATTAAATCACAGCATAGCAAAAAGGACGCCTTTTTTTGTGGAATCATTTGTACCATCAAATGACTCTGTAACAGAAAGAGGCGACCTCATGTGAAAGTTTAAAATGCTTCCAAATCTTATTCAATCCGTACTTCTCGAGGAAGACTTTGTGATTCGTCTAACTGATAATATGATTATTCTCTTACTTACTTGTTCTCCATGCAAGGATACCCGCGTTCATACTCTTACAAGCCTCTAATGCTACTTCTGACGTATTAAGCTCATCCCCCCAAGCGATGTAGTAACGGAATTCATAGAATCCACCTAGTGTCGCCTTAAAGTTCGTTTCCCAATAATTATTCATGGGCCATGAATAGAGATGGGCTGGATCATGCGCGAGTCCAGGGTGTCCGCTCAATAGTCGATCCTCATAGTCTAAGGAGCCGAGTTGGATGAGAGGTGTATCTGGCATCGCAATGGCAACACCATGTGTGTCACGGACAAAAGCTACACCTTCATCGACACAATAGAAATCTGCTAAGGATCCAGGCAATTGATCAATTCGTGGACGTAAGGCTGCGCCTGTCTTTTCTATCCACAGCGCATCTTGCCCAGCAGCGGGAGCACTCCCAAACGGAAGTGAAATGTACACATTTTCTGGATCCCATACACTTTCCTTATGCATGCGTACAGCTACATCAGCACGTGCGCGATCACCGTATACGGTGACGAGTAAGGAATAGTGACTGCAACCATTCACGCGATAGGTCAATTGAACTTTTCCATAAAGGGCACCCTTTTCAATGATATTGACATAAACTAATGCTCCGACAGAGGTTATCGCATCAGCGCCTCTACGATTTCGTCCCATCTTACGACGTACATCATACATGCCAAATTCATTAGGTGCTTGTGTTACGTTGTAGACAGGGGAGAATGCATTGTGTTTCCGATCAGACCGTAGTAAATCTTGTTGACTGCTTTTGTCGAACCACTTCGTAATCCCTGCCCCAAGTTCCCATTCGATCCGAACGAAAGGTGACTCGATAAATTTAGGCGTCACATGTAGCTTCGGTGGAACCGGAGGAATAATATCCAGCATGCGATCGGATCCAACATAATCGGTTCGATATGCTGTTACGGGCGGATGCTCTTCGATTGCCTTAATCGTCAATTGTACCTTTTGATTAGGCTGCAAAGTTACTGGAATTGTAATGATGACCCCGCGGTGTCCCGTCACCATTTGAGCTTCGTAGACGGTTCCAGTCACTTCATCGATCACTTCAAAGCCATTTTTCAGCTCTGTAATGTACCAGCCCTCCATAATTAACTGGGCATAATCGGTTTGTATAAATTCACTTGGGTTATGCAATTCAAATTTCATAGGACGATCTGGTCCTAATAGTGCATCTCCTTGTGCCTCAAGGATATCGTATAATGCGGTATGGGCAAGTGAACTCGCATTTGCGGCATAAGCTTCTTTTCGACAGCCAAGCTCTTGTACGAACGGGTTCCAAGGTTCTGTCACAGAGGAATGGTATCCCCATGTATGTTCGGCGAATAAAGCCAACTCATATTCAATCGCTTCGAGCCGCTCTTGGTCAACAATCTCACGGGTAGGATCTAATTGCTTCACTTTCGTGTACACGCGTTGCGCCTCTCGGAAGATCTGAACATGCATCGGAGTAGTAGCTGAGCCATCTGTCCACCAATCCGGCCAATCTCCTCGAAAGGTCTCGATCTCATCCGGATGCTCGTTCGCATATGCTCTTAAATCTGTAAAGAAATCATCCAGTATCGCTGGTTGAATCAAGATCCGATCACCATGCAACGCATTCCAATGGTTTACAAAATCCATTAATGCGGCATTCGGTGAGCCATTATCTGTAGGGAGCCCAGATACCATGACAGGTACTAACGGGAAGGTATAGCCATCTTCAACTAATTGCTCTAAATATCGATCAAACCGCGCTTCAGCGACTTCCAAGGACACGCCTTTTCGCACGTCATGCTCATCACGAATCGTATAGGAACCTCCTATACCAGGAATCAAGCCGAGGTCATTTCCGAACATATAATGCTCGCCACTCCACGTTAGAATTCGATCACCTTTTGGTGTTTCCCACCAGAATGGAATTTGTTTCTTCCATAATGGAAACATAGAGTGATGTGTATGAATACAGGTTATTAAATTCTCGATACCAGCATCGGCCAAGACTTGACTATATCCCCAACCAAAGCCAGTGATGTCTGCAGTCATAGCAGAACGTACCGGGAATTGAATCGATTGACCATAGTCAGTAATCCGTTGAATCATGACGGAGAGCATCTCTTGATTTAATTGCTCGCCGAAATTGAGATAGGTTCCAGATAGACCGATATAGCCTTTTTGTACCGCTTGCGCGAATTCTTCTTTTTCTGTTGGTGTCGCTTTTAAGAGGAAGGATTCAACAGGCCAGAACGTTTCGCATACCCATTTGTAGCCCTTCCAATCCAGGCGAGCACCGCTTTCGATGTCACGTACAATTTGTAACGCTTGCCGAATGTAATTGACATGATACTGCCGGATTTTCTCTTGACGTTCTGTATAGCCAACATCCGTATGGGAATGTTGAATGACGTAAATTTTCCATGGTTTGTGGGTGTTCATTGTAAAGCTCCTCTTAGGTATTTTATGATTAAAGATGAGATTGGAATTTCAGCTTGAAGCGGAATAACGCATCTTCTTCGTACCAAGCCTGGAAATTTGTACCCCAGACATTGTTGTGTAAATTGACATGCATTCCTCCAGTAAGTGAAGCGAATGTATGATCAAATTGCACAAGCCGTGGTTCTCCAGGAGATACGAGCGCGGCATCTAATGTCGTGATATCCACTTGACCGTCCGCTGCCGCATAATACATGCCCTGATCTACCGCATGCAGATTGCGATTTCCCCCTTTAACAACGTCTAGTGGGGAAGTGAGTTGTCCGATTTTATCAAGCTTCCATTGATTTGGATTATTGACGATCGGATTGAAGCTCATCCATGCTGCTTCTGGGAGGCGATATGCATCCTTATGGAACCATTGAAGCTTACATTCTACGGTAGCAGTGTGCTTCTTAAATATATATTCGATGGTCAACTCTCGTGGAGCACCCATTCCTTCACTAGCTGCTCTAGGCATCTTTAACGTAGCAAGGACAACATCCTGTTCTTCTCCACATAATGCTTGCAAGGATAATAGTTTGGGTTTCGTCACGGTATGCATTATCCATTCTTTCGTCAGATCCATACCTGGTTTCCCGAAATCTCCGGTTGCCCATACATGCGTATTTTTCCATCGCACGTGATATTCACGGTACCAACGATCATAATCCGCTTGGGAGAAAGTCTCATATGAGAATAATCCGATCGGGTTGTTCGGCCCAGCCCACTCTCGATTACGTTGGTCTAGCAAACTGATAATAGAACCGTTATCCTCAAACACGACCTCAAAGTCTCCTAAAGTATAGGATTGATCCGTGTACAGGATTGTCGCATCCGCATTAGTAATCTGTGGACGAACCGGTCGTAATGCGGCTAGAGCAGCTCGTGCTTCGATCTGACGTTTTACGCCCAGAGTAGATACGGCATTTTCTAAATATTCCCGTTGCTCTTGCCAAGACTGCTCCATGAGACTATATGAGCGGGCACTAAGCTTCTCCACGGCTTCCACGCCGAACATCTCGATCATTTCAGCGCGTGAATTTTTTTCGTAAAAACGATATTCAAGTGGGTTTAAGTTCACATCAACCTTGTCTCGAGCTCGTGCTTGCTGAAAATCTTCCTTATCATAATGAATGTAATCTGCCAGATAACGCTTAATATCTACACCCCACGTATGCTCAGGAATCATAATTAATTCATCGCAGAAGTTGTGATATTCCTCGTCGGCTGCAGCAAGAGATCCTTCTAGTAGCCATTTACTCTTTAAGCGAAGTAGTTCACGATAACAAGCTAATTTGTAGGGATCAGTCGAAGATCCATGGATCCAGCTATCCCCAATCTCTTCTTCGACGATCGGTAACGTATCACGAATGGCCCATACCTTCTCCGCATATTGATCCAACGTGGATGCTCTGATATCCGCATGTGGATAGGCCTCACGAAGTTGAGTGAATTCCGCTTTAATTTGTTCAACGGTGGAAGGACCATGATTATCATGCGTATGAGCAAAGTATAAAACATCATTCAAGCCTTCTGTTTCGAAGGTTGTTCCATAATCTTTACTATATTGAACGACGATTTCAGAACCATCTGGATTTCTCCACAAAAACATCTCAGGAACATGAGGAACATGGCTTGATGGGTTTACACCTAAATGAAGATACTTCATACCCGCCTTGGCCATATGTGTAATCAGCGCACGTGTATGACCAGGGACATCCGTCATTTTGGCTGCAATGGTGTGGATACCAAAGCGTTGGTCAAGACGTGTGGCCATTTGAATACCGTAATCTAGAAGCTCGGCATCGTATAATTCGGTATAGGTCGTGAAAGGGAGGCCATGCCATCTTAAATAGCCTTTTGCAATAGCTTCCTCTACTTGCTGTTTCTCCTCGGTTGTTCCATGTTTGAGTAAGTGATGAATTAACCAAGAACCCGTTGTCCAAATAAAAGAACCTTGATCAGGATGTTCATCAAAGTACTGTGCTGTTGTGATTGCACTTGGGAAAAATAGTTTCATATAACGATCAGTAACATGTTTAGCGAGATCGGTATATCCGATATCTAAATGTGTCTTGAATACAACATGGATCTGTGGTGTGCTGTGTGGCACGTTTATCACTCCTTATTCGTGTTTACGCTTTCAGTTTAAAACAATTTATATCATTTGACTTTTCAATTTGTATCTAATAGGATCAGAAACATAAATGAGCAAATATACGATTCGGAGTAAGCTAATGTGATCAGAAGAGAGGCAGCGTGAATACGATGACAGACGCTATAAAGAGTGAACGCTGGGTATATTTAATCGATTGGGAAGAGGGTCCTGCAGCCCATGTTAAAGATCTGATCCTTCTGGGATACGACCATTTCAGTAGAGCCATGCCTTTGACAAATCACGTGCACGAAGATGCTTATGAGTTTGTATATATGGAGCAAGGAACCGCAGTGTGGGAAGTTAATGGTCAATTTCACCCAACGAGCGCACAGCATATCATTTATACACGACCTGGTGAACGTCACCGTGCTAGTTTTGATTATATTGGGCCATGTAGGATCTGGTGGATCATCGTTCGTGATCCGCTGCAGCATGGTCATTGGTTCGGACTGGATGATGCTGAACGCCAAGTATTTGCACAATGGATACATCGCTGTCCTCGTATTCAGTTGGTTAGCAAGGAAATCGTAGATTATTTCAAAAGGGTCCAACAGTTAATTAACCAGCAGGATACAGAGCTTGTGGAATTTCAGATTCGTCATGGAGTTCTGGAAATTCTACAACGCATTTTGCATAACACTCCACTCAAAGCGCAGTCGCATGATATGCACGCGTATACGCTGGAGCTTAAGACAAGACTGGAACAGAATCCATCTGAACGCTATACGATAGGACAGCTTGCGTCGGAGATTGGTTTAAGTGAGTCGCACTTTTACCGTATATTTCGTGAAATGAACGGACAATCACCAACAGCGTTTATGGATCGGATTCGAATGGACTGTGCTTGTCGTATGTTAGAGGAATCGAAGGTGAGCATAACGGATGTTGCTATGGAGCTTGGGTTTAAGACGAGCCAACATTTCGCGACGGTCTTCAAGAAATTAATTGGTGTAACGCCGAAGGCATGGCGCACACATTCGAAAGTCTGCAATTAAGTATTGAATTTTTGTAAGATGCATCTTATAATGAACTTAAATCTGATATCTGATATTTCAGTTTGAACTTGAATCTATTGGAGTTGTCCTATGAATGTAAAAATTGAACGACTAGATTTAAATGAGCAAGTGTACCAAATTTTGAAGAATCAAATCCTTACGCGGGAATATAAAGGTGGAGCACGACTGGATCTCAATGATTTAAGTGAGAAGATGGGGGTTAGTAAAACTCCTGTGAAGCTTGCGATCCATCGATTGGCGAATGATGGACTTATTGAAGTCGTATCACGGTCAGGTACCTATGTGAGTCAATTAACGAGTGGTCGAATCGCTGAAGTGATGGATGCTCGCATCATGATTGAGAAATGGTGCATAGAACACTTATCGCAGGAAGATCGTGAGCATCTTGTTACGAAATTAACAGAGTTTGTGGAGCGTGCAAGTACCCATCTGAATAGTCCCCAATTTTTGTATGAACAATTTCTAGAAGCAGATGTTCTGTTTCATAAAGCTATTGTGACGATGAGCCATAACCAGTTAATTCTAAATCAATATGAGCTTTTAAATAGCTTTCTGTATATTTCACGTATATTTCATTTCCAGAACTTCGATCGATCTAATGAAGGTTTGCTAGAGCACGAGCAGATTATTGAGGAAATAAAGCAAGATCGCCTGGAACAAGCGACTCATTTACTCGTGTCGCACTTGGAGAAGAGTAAGAAACACATGATGTTTCTAATAGAAGAGAATGGTGGGGCAATCTAAACTGACTGGTCTTTCCTGCACAAACGCTATTCGCTCTTAAAAGGACGACGTAGTCGTTTATGCTTGTTTAAACTGATATTTCAGATTTTAGATTGGGTGATCTAATCAAGCATGTAAAGGAGCAAAAGAAATGCGATTAGGTATTGGTTTATATCGTCATATGTTACATACAGATTATTATCGATTTGCGAAACAGGCAGGCTGTGAGGCGGTTGTTGTCCATCTCGTAAATTATTATGGAGATATTGATGATGAGGGACTTCCTTCAACAGATGGGCAACGAAATTATGGTGTAGCACGCTTAAATGACCCAATCTGGGAATATGAGAATCTTGTGAAATTAAAAGAAGAGCTCAATCAAGAAGGGCTTGAATTCGCAGCGATTGAAAATTTTAATCCATCGGATTGGTATGATGTGTTACTTGCTGGCCCAAAACGAGACGAACAAATTGAACAGATTAAGCAGATCATCCGGAATGTAGGTCGAGCAGGGATTCCTGTAATTGGATATAACTTCAGTATTGCTGGTGTGTGGGGACATATTCAAAAGCCATCTGCACGAGGAGGAGCGCTAACATCGACATTTCATCCTGACAGCAATGAGTTAAATCATCCAATCCCACTGGGTCAGGTATGGAATATGACGTATGACGCGAGTTTGTTAGATAAGGGATATCTCCCACCAACCTCGGAGCAAGAAATATGGGATCGTTTGGCCTATTTTCTAGAACGTGTTCTACCTGTTGCGGAAGAAGCTGGGGTTAAATTAGCATTACATCCAGATGATCCGCCGATGCCGCAAATCCGTCAGCATGCTCGATTAGTGAATGAGCCTGATAAATATCAGAAAATGATAGACCTTGTTCCTAGCCAAAGTAATTCGATTGAGTTCTGTATGGGCTCTATTCAAGAAATGGTGAGTGGAGATGTGTATGAAGCGATTGATCAATATGCTTCACAGGATAAAATTTCATATGTTCATTTTCGTAATGTTAAAGGGAAGGTGCCTCATTACACAGAGGTTTTTATCGATGAAGGTGATATTGATATGTTGAAAGCATTACGTGTATTGAAGAAGCATCAGTTTACAGGTGTACTTATACCCGACCATACGCCACTAATGACTTGTGATGCGCCTTGGCATGCGGGGATGGCGTATGCGTTAGGTTATATGCGTGCCATTATGCGTCAAGTTGAACAAGAATAAGAGCATAAATATTATAGTAAAGGGATGAATCTTATGAAAAATCAAGCCTATTTAGATCAATTGCAAGAAAAACTATATTCTGCCGTCATATCTGATATTTTGGATAGTCTAGAGCTACGTAATCAGGCATTACCACAGCATATTCGTCCCCTAGACCCGGATATGGTCGTATGCGGTTACGCCAAAACAGTCCAAGTAGCAGACGTCTATCGAAAACCGGCTCAAGCCTATAAAAAGCAAATTGAAGTGCTAGATGGTATGCAGCCTGGTGAAGTTTTTGTTGGTGATGTCGGGGGTTCCGAGCGCTCTGCCTTCTTCGGTGAGTTAATGTCCGCAGCTACGAAGGTGGCTGGAGGTAGAGGTGCTGTTATTGATGGCCTGTGCCGTGATGTAAAGAAAATCAAACAACTAGGCTTCCCTGTGTTTGTAAAAGGGACGCGTCCAACCGATTCTTATGCCCGCAATGAGGTGATTGATTTTGATGTACCGATCAAAATTGGTGACGTACAGATACAGCCAGGTGATCTTATTTTCGGAGATATAGATGGTATTGTTGTCGTTCCGAAGGATGTCGAGGATGAAGTCATTGCAAAAGCATTCGAGAAGGTGAACGGAGAGAATATGGTTCGTGAGCATATTTTGAAGGGGATGAAAGTATCCGAGGTATTTGAGAAGTTCGGGATCCTGTAATATGGACATTCGAACCATTTCAAACCCTGGTCACATGGACGTGTTACAGGTCGTGGGAGACGGATTAATCGTAGAGTTTCTGCCAGAGAAAGGTGGAGATATCTATAAAATTTGTATTGATCGTACGAATATATTATGGGAAAGCCCTTGGGGAATCTCCAAGCTAGGGAATCGCATCGATTTCTGTCATACGTCCAAGGAGCGCTGGTTACAAAGCTACCCGGGGGGCTGGCAAATTTTATTCCCCAATGCAGGGGATGATAGCTATAACTATGGAGTTATGCATAATTTTCACGGCGAGGCTTGTCAGGTACCCTGGACATATAAGCTCGGAGAAGTAACGGATACAAAGGTTCAGATTATATTCTCCACACTACTATATAAATCACCTTTTGCGATGGAGCGAATTGTAACGATAGACGAAGTAGAGCAGTGCATTGAGTTGAAGGAATCCGTTACGAATCAGGGGCAGCAAGCTTTGTATGCCGAATGGGGACAGCATATCGCGTTCGGTGCGCCATTCATTGGACCTGGAACACGGCTTGAAGCACCTGCGAGATCGGTCGAATCGTATGAGCGGGATTCGGAATTATCTCGTTTGAAAAAAGGTGTATTTTCATGGCCGATCGAAGATATGGGTTGTGATCTAGGACATGTCCCTTCAGGAAAGGCTACAGATTTTGCGATTCTAAAAGAACTGACGATGGGATGCTATACGATTATAAATGATAAAATGGATTTACGTGTTCGTGTAGAATGGGATGTAGACACGATGCCAAACCTGTGGTTGTGGCAAGAATTTAATGGTCTTCAAGACTATCCATTCTACGGGGCCTGTTATGTCATGGGTGTAGAACCAAATTCGGCTTCACATGAAGCGGGTTTACAGGAATCGATCCAACGTGGTGAAGCCATTGTGATCAAGGCGCAGCAGACAAAGTCATTTGCATTGAAATTATCATGGAGTAGCTCGATGAATGGAAGTCATACGACGTAGTGTAAGGAGATGTTCCTATGTTTGACGATTTACAGGGAAAGGTATTTATTGTCACAGGTGCAGCGCAAGGCATTGGTAGAGGGATCGCGCTTCGCTTGGGCAAAGAAAAATGTAAAGTCGTTATCAATTTTACGAGTGATCAAAGTAAAGCTTTAGCCGAGGAAGCGATTGCGCTCATTGAAGCCTCAGGCGGGCAAGCTGTTGCGTGCCAAGGTGATGTAGGACAAGTGGATACCGCCAATAAATTAGTTGATGTGGCGGTAGGTCATTTCGGAACATTACATGGAATTGTTAATAATGCAGGGGTACAGTCTCAATATCCATCGGAGCAATTACCTATAGATGAGTGGAATCGGATCATGGATGTGAATCTGCGCGGAACATTCCTAGGGTGCCAAGAAACGATTAAATATCTCCTGAAGAAAGATATGCAGGGAAGTATTGTGAATGTATCGAGCGTGCATCAACAGATTCCTAAGCCTCAATATGTACATTATGCTTCGTCCAAAGGTGGGTTAAAGCTACTAACGGAATCATTAGCACGTGAATATGCCGATCGAGGAATTCGGATTAATGCCGTTGCTCCTGGAGCGATTGATACGCCTATGAACGGTAAATTACTCAGTGATCCGCAGATTACTGAACAAATATTGAACAAAATTCCTTCACGTCAAATTGGAACACCGGAACAAATTGCTGCACCTGTAGCTTGGTTACTGTCTCAAGAAGCAAGCTATGTGACGGGAGTTACGATATTTGCTGATGGTGGAATGGTCCTGTATCCGTAGAATATTTGATGAATATGGATGTGAAAAAGAGGCTGTCCCAAAAGCCATAGAAATGGCTACTTGGGACAGCTTTGATTTTATCTAGGATTAACGTCATTTTTCAAAGGAGTAATTTTTATTTAATTTAATCCTCCAACCTTTTCTTTAACATCTGTTCATCGTCTTTAACATAATTGCACTGTTCACACTTTTTAATCGCAGCGTTATTCCTTCTACCAGTCAGAACCTTCATACTATTGATTTTTCCACTTATCTCTGCTACGGCAACCAATTCGTTAGTCTAGAAAGTTCTTCAGCATCGTTTAAAGATGCTAACCTCACCTTACTTGGAATGATGCTTCTGCCAAGTATTTAACTGCGCTTGAATGGCTTTGCGTACGTCGTCGATACCTGCTTCGTGCAACTCTTGATTGAATTTGGGCAGAAAGGTATCTACATCGACGCTGCCGGTCATGAGAATCGGATAATATTTATTCCAGACGATTTCGATCTCATCGACTTGCTCAGATAGCGAGGAAAGGTCTGGATTAAAGCCGAGTACTTTAGATTCCACCACTTTAGCATTGTACGCTCTGTATTGTTCCCATTTATCTAGCGGATCAGGATATTTTCCACCAAGTGTTTTTAAGATAAACCAATTGCCTTGTGTATACTGTATCCCAGTATAATTTGGTGAAACGAGGACAACCTGGCCCACTTTGTTTAAATTGTAATGGACTCCTTCGATCCCATAGTTGAATAAATTACGTAATTCGGGATCGGTATTTAATAAATTTAGAAATTTAATACTTTCCTCCGGATGCTTCGTATTTGCATTTACAGTCATCATGCCACCAAGAACGGATTCTGTCGTTGCCACTTCTTGTGTTACCGGATGAGCGACCACTTGATAGCCCAGATCCTTACTCCAAACACTCTCGGATAGCGGGCCTCCGCTTGCGGATTTCCAGAAAACTTTCAACCCGCGTTGAAGTGAACTTGGTTCACGCAGCGCAGCATCTTTATTAATGAAACCAAGTTGATAGTATCGTCGAACGGTCTTTAAAATTTGTTTGGCTTCATCCGTTTCGAAAATATTGACGATCGAAGCATTTGATTGTGTCGATTGAATCATTAATGGAATTTTATAGTTCGTTATATATTCATATCCATACATCTTAAAAAAATTATGAGCATCCCGGTTAAATTCCATGGGTAAGTAATCGGGCTCATTTATTTGAATCATACGTAACAGTGGCTCTAGCGATTCTAGCGTGTTGTATTTCGTAATATCAATGTGATATTTCTTTACAAGATCAGCGGGATACATCCAATGCTCAACTACGGCTAATTCTTTATTCGTCGGTATGCCGTAAATGCTGCCATCAGGTAAACGGACACCTTTCCAGAAGATTGGATCAATTGCATTATACATGTCCTTGCCTTGGTTCATTAAATAGTCATTCAGCTTCAACCACTTTCCCTGTTTTGCATACGTAGAGTAATCCGGCGCAAAGGCAATATCAAAGGGGGTATCAGATGAAATAATTGTATTTAATCGGCTATCGTATTCTTGCCAGCCAATTTTGTTATAGGTGATCGTAATGCCGATTTTACGCAAAAGGACTTCATTTATTTTGTCATTCACCTTACGTAGATCATTGTCCGGCTCGCCGATCGTATAATAAATAAGGTTAACGGGCGTTTCATTATTAGATATTGGAGCCTCTGTATGTTTGGTGCAACCGATTAATTGAATGATTAGTAATAGAAAAAGGCCAAAGATAAACCAACGTTTATACATGACATGCATCTCCTTGACTCGTTCTTGGTAGCAAATCGTTGTCTAACTTTTTTAGCGCAGATCGGAAGGAGATTTTCCGTAATAGCTATGGAAATGTGTGTAGAAATAATTCATATTATTATATCCGACTGAACATGCGATCCAATGGATTTTCTCATTCGTGGTCTGGATAAGCTCTTTAGCACGTTGCATGCGATACAGCATTAAATATTCGGAAAGCTTCATATTCGTTTCTTTAATGAACAATTGCCCGAGATAGGTGCTATTCATTTGAAAACGATCGGCGACAGATTTTAAGGTAATATTCTGATTGAAATCTTCTCTGACCATGAGCAAAATACGATTTACTAGCTTCGATAACGAATCGTAAGGAACACCCATGACTGGATCCAAGTGGGCAGTGCTCGTCTGTGGATCCCCAATGCTACCATGAAGATCGTCAACAATTATTTTCTCGATAACTTGCTGGAGCTTTTCTTTCTCTAATGGCTTTAATAAATAATCTTTGACCCCACATCGGATAGCCTGTTGAGCGTAGCTAAAATCACTATACCCGCTCATAATTATATATTTCGTAGGAAGTTGAACTTCATTGAGTTGTCGAATGGCATCATAACCAAGATTTTTACCAATACATACATCAAAAATAGCGATATCAGGAATTAATTGTACGGCTCTGGATACAGCAGCATCCGTCGAAACACAGGTTTCGACATAATCAAATCCATAGTGCTTCCAATCTAGAATTCGTTTCATGCCTTCTAAAATTTGTGGCTCGTCATCAACGATTAAAAGTTTGTACATCTCTAGTCACCTCTTTAGAAATCTGTACAGAAATCCTTACGCCTGCTTCATCATTGTTCTCAATGTGCATTGAAAAACCTTCATCATAGTAAAAGTTCAATCTTGCATAAACATTATATAAACCAATACTTTTGGTCGATATTTCATGTTTACTAGACAGTATTCGTCGTATATCGGCTAAGCGTTCTTCCTCAATCCACACCCCGTTATCAATAAATTCCAATCTGTAGTAATGCTCATCTTCGCTACCCTTGACGACAAATAAATTAAATTCTTTCTCTTTGTCAAAGCCATGAATGAAAAAGTTCTCCGCCAAAGGCTGCATCCAAAATTTAATGGTGGGTACATCGAGTAACGAATCTTCCATATCAATTTGGTAATAAAAGTGGTCAGGATACTTGAATTCCATAATTTTTAAATATTTTTGCAGTAGCTCTAGTTCGCTTCCAATCGAGATAATGTTCTCTTTTTTTACCATTTCACGATAAAGGGCACCTAAGGTAGCAATCGCGTCGGCTGTATGGGCATCATGATTGACTAATGCGGTAGAGCGAATGACCTCCAAGGTGTTATATAGAAAATGAGGATTAATTTGATGCTGTAGCGCTTTCATTTCAGCTTCCTGCTGTTTCAATTTCAGTAAATATTCATTGCGAATATGTTTATCTAACTGGTGAATCATGTCATCCACTTCACGTGCAATCATACCATATTCATTTCGACGATAGCGTGCAGGTTTATTTGGAGTAAAGTTCGCTGTCTTAACGCGTTTTATAGACTGAATAATACGGTGCAGGAATCGTGCATCATCTCGAAGGTTATAGACAACAAGTAATAGAACACAAATCATGGCCGTTAGAATAACTAGAAATAATAAAATGAGCGTAGACGCATGCTGCTGTACCAATACCCTTAATTCGATGGTGCTAACAAACTTATAATTAAATTTGGTGGATGGAAAAGTGACATAGAAAATGGGAGACATCCAGTTTTTTAGTATTACACCATGCGTATTTTTATTGGCAATGGCCTGCTGAATGATCTGCTCAGACATTGTATTGTCGTTGCCAATCAGATACACTTCTCCTGAATCATTAATAGCTGCTGCATGACCAAGTTGATAATTATTAACGATGCTGAAAATTTGTTCGCTGCTTATTTGAAAGCGAATTTCGGCGGAACCCTCCGCAAGCTGAAGCAATTTTTTGCGATATACAAATCCCCGTTGAATGTTCTCTGCAAACATAAGATCATCATTGGATAGACCAAACTGGAAGCGGGGAATGCCATTACTATTAAAGTCTATAACATTGCCTTGCTTCACTGTATGAACACTAATTTGTGTAATATCTCCTTGCGCCCAATTGTACAGATAAGTTTTCACATCTTCAGGAAAAGAGATAAGCGGTCGTAGATTGAATGTACTGTTCTTTAATCGTTTAGTAAGATAATCATCAATGGTTGGACTTAGAAAATAACTAGCATCGTTCATCAAGTCTTGATTTGAATAAATACGCTGCATATAAGCTTCAATACGATCTGCGTCATTCTGTAAGTTGTTCTCTGTCCGAGAAAAGGCATTTGCCGCCTCGATGCGAGCATTACCAACGGATTGATTGATGACGATGGCACTGGTCAGTGCCCCTAACGTTAGTCCGATTAACAAAATGAATATCACATAGGACCAAAATTTACTACGATAAATTTTAATGCGTAGAAACGTATTCATGTGGCACCTCAATACATGTAGGTTGTAATTGAATATAGTACAAAAGGACCTATATAATCAAATACAAATTGCTTATTCTACAACAAAAGCACATGGTATAGTTGTCAAACTA
Source organism: Paenibacillus sp. FSL R5-0475 (assembly GCF_038004585.1). Lineage (NCBI taxonomy): Bacteria > Bacillati > Bacillota > Bacilli > Caryophanales > Paenibacillaceae > Paenibacillus > Paenibacillus sp. FSL R5-0475. The sequence goes on along the minus strand of NZ_JBBORK010000001.1, from coordinate 2,789,675 downwards.
TACCATGTGTCGTATTAGTGTATGGTTTATTTGAAATAATTATCGATTTCTTCCTGTGCTTTTTGAATAATTTTATCCATTCCCGCTTTTTTCAATTCGGCTAACATTTTTGGTACAATCTTCTCTGGGTCAGAAGCACCTGTTAGCAATTCGTATTTATATTTATCAAATGTAGACTGTGCGTTCGCAACTTCTGTCTGAATTTCGCTGATATCGAGTGCGAAGCCTAGAACAGTGGATGCTACAGCTTGTTCGTTTAATTTCTTCACTTGGTCCCATTGATCTTCAGGTGCGCCTTTGGTTATAGCCATATTGAAGAAGGTACCTTGTGAGTAAGCAGCGAGTGGCCATGTATCCGATGTGCGCTCGATAACGTTATCTTTACCATCTACATACTTGAAATCAACGTCTTCTTCACCAAATGCTAGCATATTACGGAGCTTTGAATCTGTGTTTACTAATTGCAGATATTTCAAAGCTTCTTTTTTGTACTTGGAATTCGCAGAGATTGCGTTTAAGGAGCCTTGAATTGTACTTGTCGTATAAAGCGGACCAAATGTTTTGTTCATAACAAATTTTTCTACGCCCGCATTGATTTGCATCGCGATCTCTGCTCCTGGGAAGGCTTGTTGCGTACCAAATGGGTTATATTTTTCTTTTTCTGTTTTGGTTGGAGCATCTGGATTGATAATTCCATCTTGATACCATTTATGAAGCAATTTCAAATTTGCCATGACATCAGGCTGTTCGAAAACGGAGATCACCTTGCGAGAAGGATCATCTACTTTTACACCTACAGGGAAGAATCCTAACGTTAAATCATCATAGTTATTGAACATACCCGAGAAGGCTTCACTTTGAATAAGTCGAAGTGGGTAGAAGCTCTTGCCTTCACCAGCTTTTATATCATGAAGTGGCTTGTCTAAATCTTGCATAGATGTAATGTTCTGGTAATCGATATTGTATTTCTGTACGAGCTTGTCATCATAGCTCCAATATTGAGAAACAGAAGAATCTTTATAAGTTGGAACTGCATAGTATTTCCCGCCAATTTTTGTGCCATCCCATACTTCGGACGGAATTAATTTGTACAGGTCTGGGGCTTCGCTTTGGACTAAATCCGTGATGTCCGTAAGAGCTCCCATCGAGACTTGTTTACTGTACTTCGTGTTATTCGTGAACATCATGTCGAACGGCTCACCTGTGTTCACAATGGTGTTCATCTTCGTATCCCATTCGCCCCAGCTGGCCACACGAAGATCGACTTTTACCCCGATTTTCTCCGCAGTATATTCATTCATCTTGTCAATTGCTTTACTAAAGTTCGCAGGAAGTGGCGTATTACCGATCTGCCACCATACCAGGGTCGGAATATCCTTTTTACCTGCTGTTTCTGTTGATGTAGAGTTGTTTGATGGTTCATTCGTCGATGAAGCCGAGTTGTTGGAACTACCGCATGCTGCTAAGGCGGATCCCATTAATGTCAGAATACAGAGTGTTGAGGCAATCTTGAAGATTTTCTTCACTTTAACTCCCCCTATGGATTGGTTGTTTGCTATATCATAAACCAGTATAAATTTGGCTTACTTCGTAATTTAGCCTTTGACTGCGCCGACTGTCAGACCAGAAATGAAATATCTCTGGAAGAATGGATATGCACAAGCAACAGGCAAGATGATGAGGATGGCGACCGCCATACGCGCGGACTCTTTAGGCATTTTCGCGATGAGCTCTGCAGAACTAACGCCCATACTTGAAGCATTTCTGGCAAGTGCATCGGCATTGGTCATTAGATTGTTAAGCAACGCCTGTAACGAGTAGAGATTCGGGTTATCAATATACAACATGGATTGGAACCAGTCGTTCCAATAGTTGAAGCATAGGAACAATCCTATCGTTGCGAGAACAGGTAGCGATATAGGCAATATGATCGAGAAGAAGATCCTAATTTGATTAGCACCATCAATTTCTGCCGATTCAATTACACCATCTGGAATCGTGCTTGTGAAAAAGGTTTTACAAATAATGACGTTAAAGGATGAGACTGCAAGCGGTAAGATCAGAGCCCAGAAACTATCCTTCAGCCCTAGTAAGTTTGCATTGATGAAATAACTGGATACGAGACCACCATTGAAAACCATCGGAATGAATACGATCCAAGTCAGAAAGCTTTTTAACTTGTATGACGGGCGTGAAATAACATAACCCATCGATGTTGTAAGAAGGACGCCAAGTACAGTACCTACTACAGTGACAAGGGTCGAGGTGCCTAGAGCACGTAGAATCATCGTTCCTTGCTTAGCAATAAAACTGTAAGCTTCAAAAGAAAAATCGGCTGGAAAGATACTGTAGCCAACGTCTCGGATATAAGATTCATTGGTTAATGAAATCGATAATACGACGATAACGGGCACAACACAGGCAAGTGCGATGACCAGAAAAATGGAGTTAAATAGGATGTTAATTCCTTTACTTGTTCGATTAAACTTATCAAGCCCGGATTCATAGGTTTTTGTTGCCATGTTCTTACCTCCTAAATCATTGCGCTATCTGGATCAATCTTCTTCACAATCCAGTTGGCGGACAGAATCGTAATACATCCCAAAACGGATTGAACAAATGCAGCAGCAGATGCCATACCGATCGTTGCGCTTTTCAGTTGCTTATAGACGAGGACATCAACGGTCGTGGCCACATTATATAAGGAGTTAGAATCACGCGTGACCTGGAAGAAGAGACCGAAGTCGGTATAGAATATCCGTCCGACCGACAGGATGAACATCATCACGATCACCAGTTTGAGTAAAGGTAGTGTGATGAAGCGAGTCTGTTGCCAAATTGAGGCTCCATCAATGACAGCGGCTTCATAATACGAACTATCGATCGCTGTAATGGTAGCGAGATAGATAATCATGCCATAGCCGATACCTTTCCATATATTTAATAGAACGAGAATGTAAGGCCAATACTCAGGCTGCATGTACCAATTCACGGGATCATGTCCGATGTTACCGAGAAATTGATTCAGGATCCCTTTGTCAAAGCTGAAGAATGCCCAACCGACTGCAGAGATGACGACCCAAGAGAGGAAATAAGGGAGGAACATCATCGTTTGATACACTTTGCTGGCTTTGCGATTATGGAGTAATCCAATCATGATCGCGAACAACACTGGGAGTACGATGCCCGTAATAATAAAAATGATGTTATACCCAATCGTATTGCGGATAATAATCCAGGCATCATTGGATTTAAATAAAAATTCGAAGTTTTTAAAACCGACCCAAGGACTATTTACTACATTGCTAATAAAGCCCCCAGAAATTTTGAACTGCTTGAAAGCGATGATAATGCCGAACATGGGTAAGTAACAGAACAGAATGTACCAAATCGTTGTGGGAATGGCTAATAGTGTTAATTCAAAATCTTGTTTCCTCCAAGTAAAGCGCTTTCTACGCTTCAGTTGTTCAGGTTTTGCGCTCATCTCGTTCACTCCTTCATGTAAGTCATTTGTAAATTCACACGCTCTTGAAACCGCTTTACGCAAGTTCATTGTATAAGAGCAATGCGATTATCATCCAGATAACAAACATGATTTATTAGTCAACAAACGTTAGATTATGTGTGAATTGAGTTGTACTACGCAAAAAAAACACATGTTGTGGAGATTTACATACATTGCCCTGTGTGCAGGTGAGCATGGTAATACAACGAAATGATCAACGAGAAAGCACAAGAATGACATACTGTTATGATGCCCACATAGCGTTGTGACGCGGTTATTCCCGCACTACAACACGTAATTTTTGACAAGCGAGAATGACATATTTACGATTGGGTCAATTGTTTATATTGTAAATGTAAGCGCTAACAACAATGCGATAGATAACAATGCAACAGATAATGATGCTCACTCGATGATCTGAGTGTTCTCATCATTACCTACAAGGAGGGGATGTCGCGATGCATGAAACGGAAAGCGTACACATGCGAACTGTGAATTCAGAACCGAAAGAAAAGCGTAAGGGCGGAAACGAGACATGGAAGAAGATTTGGCAGAATTGGGAGCTTTACATTTTTATCGCACCCGCATTCTTTTACTTCCTCATTTTTAGCTATGGACCGATGTATGGGATTCAGATTGCTTTTAAGAACTATATTCCATCAAAAGGCTATTTTGGCAGTGAATGGGTAGGCTTTGATCATTTCATTCGATTTTTTAACTCGTACTATTTCTGGGATTTGCTGTGGAACACGCTCAGTATTAGCTTGTATGAATTAGCCATTGGATTCCCAATCCCAATTATTCTGGCGCTTGCGTTTAACGAAGTGAAGGATGGCTTCTTCAAGCGACTTGTTCAGACCGTTACGTATGCACCTCATTTCATTTCTGTCGTTGTTATGGCGGGGATGATTATTACCTTCTTGTCTCCATCGAACGGAATGATTATTCATGCCATTGAAAGCTTAGGCTTTAGTGCACCGCAGTTTCTGACAAGCCCTGGTTGGTTTAAGACGATGTATGTATTCTCAGGCGTGTGGCAGAGTGCGGGGTGGGGGACGATTATTTATTTGGCGGCACTCTCGGGAGTAGACCCAGGCTTGCATGAAGCGGCAATTATTGACGGAGCCTCTCGCTTCCAGCGTGTTCGCCACATCAATATTCCAACGCTTATACCGACCATGACCATTCTATTAATTCTAAATATGGGTGGCTTGTTAAGTGTAGGTTTTGAGAAAATATTACTTCTGCAAAATTCATTGAATATGTCAAGCTCTGACGTGATTTCAACCTTTGTCTATCGATCTGGTCTTGTCGATGCGCAATATAGCTTCTCAACAGCTGTTGGTTTATTTAACTCCATTGTGAATTGCATCCTGCTTATTACGGTGAATCAAATTGTCCGCCGTACGAGCGAGAACAGTCTATGGTAGAAGGAGGTTGGAATTTATGGTATCAGGTATAAAGCTATCTAAGCGAGATCGAATATTTCTAATTTGCACCTATACGTATGTGACAATTGCATTGTTGTTAGTCGCATATCCCATCTTATATATTATTAGCGCATCTATCAGTGATCCGAAGATGGTTGCTTCAGGTGAAATGTGGCTTCTTCCAAAAGGTATTACCTTTAAGGGGTATGAAATTGTATTTCAGAACTCGAAGATTTGGACGGGGTATGGAAATACGATTTTGTATACATTGCTAGGCACAACGATTAACTTGGTCGTTACGATGCCAGCGGCATATGCACTCAGTCGTAAGGACTTTGTAGGCCGTGGGTTTTTCATGGGTATGTTCATGGTAACGATGTTCATTGGAGGGGGTCTCGTCCCTACATACATGTTGGTAAAAGGGCTAGGCATGGTCAACACGATGTGGGCACTAGTACTTCCTGGCGCAGCGTCAATCTGGAATATTATTGTCTCTCGTACCTTCTTCGCGAACTCCATTCCAGCTGAGCTTCAAGATGCGGCTCAAATCGATGGCGCGACGAATATTCGCTTATTCCTGCGGATTGTTCTCCCGTTATCGATGCCAATTATCGCAGTTATGGCCTTATTCTACGGGGTAGGGCATTGGAACAGCTATTTCGGCGCCATGATCTACCTGAATGATGATGCGAAGTATCCGTTGCAGCTTGTGCTTCGTCAGATTCTCGTGCTTCAGGAAATGCAATCTCAAGTAGGTGGCATTATCGATGCGACAGCTGCAGCAGCCCAGAACAACAAGGCAGAAATTGCTTCACTTGTGAAGTATGGGGTCATTATCGTATCTACGCTTCCGATTATTGTTGTCTATCCATTCTTACAGCGTTATTTCGTGCAAGGTGTCATGATTGGCTCTGTTAAGGGTTGATCTTAAGATACAAATAACAAAGGGGAGGTTTTTGTATGACGATTTATCGTAAAGCTGGACTCATGTTGTTAGTTCTTTCCATGTCAATGTCTATTCTTACTGCATGTGGATCAAGTAGCGATAAGGGGACAGCAAGCACAGAAGGCTCAGACACAGCCACAGAGGTTCATAAGACGGGCTTTCCTATCGTGGATAAACCGATTGAGCTATCCATTATGGCACCGGATATAGGACGTCAGGATTGGAACAAGATGCCTGTTATTCAGGAATACGAGAAGATGACGAATATTAAGTTAAAGATTCAAAACGCCCCACAAGACAGCTTTGAGACGAAAAAGAATTTGGTATTTGCAAGCGGTACGCTTCCCGATATTTTCTATGCGGCGGATCTAAAAGGATCGGATCAAGTTACCTACGGAAGTCAAGGATTGTTGCTGCCTTTAGAAAAATACATTGATGAGGGCTACGCACCTAATTTAAAAAAAATTCTCGATGCAAATCCGGATATTCGCAAATCAATGACAACACCAGATGGACATATCTATGCACTACGCAATATTCAGCCATCTGCGGTATGGTATCGTGGACCGATGTGGTATAACGGGAAGTTCTTGAAGAAGTTCGGCATGGAAAACAAATTACCGCAGACAACAGAAGAGCTATACAACTATTTGAAGAAGGTTAAAGAGGAAGATGCGAACGGAAACGGTAAAGACGATGAGGTTCCTCTATCCTCTGTGAAATTAGATGATTTACGGATGTTCTTCCTCGGATTCTGGGGGATGTATAACGAGGATATCTACGTAGATAAGGAGAACAAAGTACACTTTCCACAAGCTGAACCAGCCTACAAAGAATATTTAACCTTCTTGAATCGCTTATGGAACGAGGATTTGCTGGATCATGAAACATTCTCTCAAACCGATGAGCAGAAGAAAGCAAAAGGGAAAAACAATCAAGTGGCCTTATTCTCCGATTATTTCCCATACTTCACGCTTGGTGGTGAACCGAGTGAAGATAACCCGATGATGCAGCCTGTATCTAGTGATATTGCTGGAACACCTGTATACGGCAAGCATCCTGGTATTAACACCATTGGCGGTTTCGCGATTTCAAATACGAACCCGAACCCGGAAGCAAGTATGCGCTGGATTGATTACCAATTTAGCGAAGAAGGGTATTCCTTCTGGGCGTATGGACCTGAAGGTACGTTATTTAAATACAAAGATAAAGCAACAGGCGAGAAAGAATGGCTGCCAGTTCCAGATGGTACGGATCGTGAAGAATACCGCGGTACAATCACGCCAAACTACGGGATTAATACACCAGGTTCCTATGAGAACAGCTATGTTTTAGGTCTTCGTACTAGCTTTGATGACTGGATTGATAAAGAAACAGCTACAAAGCTTACACCTATTGCAAAGACTCCCTTCCCATCGGTATTCCTGACGGTAGACCAACAGACGGAAATCAAAACACTCCGTTCCGATTTGGATAAATACGTGAAGGAAATGGAAGCGAAATTCGTTACAGGCGCAGAGCCATTATCCAATTGGGACAAATATATCGCTCAAATGAAAAAAATGGGGTATGAGAAGCTCGAATCAACGTATCAACAAGCATACGATACATGGGCTGCTAGCGAATAATTTGTGAAGCTTATACATTCTCATATTTTGAAAAACTTCCCGGTCATCCTAGGCATGACCGGGAAGTTATGATGAACCCTAAGCGAGGAAGGATTATACGGTATCGTAAGGCTCAGTATTGGGATGATTACTATTCATCTGTCGATACTGGCCCGGGGTATAACCGGTTTCCTTTTTGAATTTTCGAATAAAGTTTGGTGTGTCGAGGTAGCCGACGCGCTGGATAATATCTTTTAACGAATCACTTGTTATTACGAGCTGTTCCTTGACCTTATCTAATCGTTTTTGCCAAATATATTGGACGAAGTTGATGCCGACCTTATCCTTGAATGAACGACTGAGATGGGAAGGTGAAATCGTAAACGCAGCAGAAACAGATTCAAGGCTAAGTGAATGATCAACATAGTGCTGGTCGATAAAAGCAACGATATGATCCATGAGTGAATGTTCTTCTTTTTTATGCGTCTGCTCTACCTGTGTACAAATCTGAGTGGCTAAACGGTAGAAATTCTGCTCTATAAGATGGACGGGACCATTCATGAAATGGGGGGAAGCAGACTGCATCATGTTATCCATCTTTAGCTCAACTGCAGTTTTGAGCATGGTATTCAGCAGGTCGAACAATACGCATCGCATCAGCAGGATAGATCGTTGTTTATTATCAAGCCCATAGATGGCTGTGTGAATAATTTGTTTGGCGACTTCGTAGTTGCCCTGCTTCAAGCTTTGTGCAAGCTTTAATAGCTCGTTACTAGGGAGTAACACCGTTTGATCATGGGCACTGGATAGCTTTTCAAAATACACGGTGGTTCCATGCTCGGTCGATTTACGCAATTCGAAGGCGGAGCAAGCCTCAACAAAGGATTGATTAAGCTGCTGAGGGCTCTCATAACATTTGCCTACACCGATCATCGGGTGGATATCCATTATGCCTAACGTATATTCACGGATCGCATCCACGATGTGAACGATTTGTGCAGCGAGTGCCTCATCATCTTCGAGCTGTAAGCTCACAATGAGTGCGAGCTGATCCAATTGCGGGAGCTCTACACCGTATACTTGTGTAGCAAGCGCTGGAAATTCAATAAACGCAAGCTTGCGATGTACTTCTTGTCGCGCCTGAAGATGCTGCTGTTCTAAGTCATCCCAGCCCATCATCATGACAAAATGATGACTTTGGTCGAAGTGCAGATGAAAGGTATCGAATATTCCATGCGTCATCATTTGTGCATGTCCATGCTTTAATAGCATGGAGAGAACATGGTTGCGTGCATAGGGCTCTTGGAGATCAACCTTGGAGCTATACTGCTGTAATGTTGTTCGTATATACTCGAGCTCATTTCCGGAGGCCGGTGTATCTGTTTTTTTGTTCGTGAAGCGAACGAGCTCAGCAATCGGAAGATATTGCATCCGAGCGAATAATAGAGCGATGGCCGTTCCTACAATGGCGATCACAATGAATAAAATAATGATGAAGCTCCGAACATTAAGTACGCTACTGAAAAATTGATTACTCGCCATTAAAGTCACATATGACCAGCCATTGACATCCGATGTGACGGAAATAACCGAATGATCTTCGTTGTTTATCGATAGATTATGTATGCCGGGTGGAAGCTCTGATAACCGTTGGATATCCTGTTGGCTAGCTGTATCTCCATGGCCACTATAGGATAAAACACGTCCATGATTATCAAAAATATACGTTAATCCTCGATAGTTACCGAGAACGGAATCGATCAGATATGCCAACTCTTTCTCTTTAATGAGGTACATGACAGAAGCATATGGATCTGAGGTGTTGGGAATGATCGGCAGGATATAGGTTAATACAGATTGCTCGAGTGGTGAATTTTGATTCAGCATGTTCGTAAGTCGAATAGATGGAAATTTGGACGAGTTTAAAGTAGTCACAAGTTCATCATTCTTCCAGCTTCCAAACTGATAGGAGCTACGAAATACATCCAGGCTATACATGCCATGGTTAGAATAAATATTAGGGTCATGATGATAGTACAGAAATATATCCTCCACAATGGAATTGGAAGACTTGTAGCTATCTAGTGCCGCTATGGCATCACGACTTTCATAAGGATCCAGTATGCGATAATGAGCGAGACGAGCGTCGTATGACATCCGTGACGCCATATCTCTTAAATCATTCATGCGTCCATCCACCACCGTTTTAATTTGGGTGAGCTGATTAAAGTGAGCATTTTCAATCTCCTTTTGTAAATTATCGGTAGCATTTCGGTAAATGAAAACGATTACAAATATAAGCGGAATAAGAAGGATAAGTAGATACGAACCGGTGAATTTCAGAAACAATTTCGATTTGAAATAGTTATAGTTCAAAGTGTTTTCCCCCTTTTTATGGCGTATACATGGAGATGTTCCTATCAAGCTATGAATACAGCAAGATATAGATCGGCGCTTGAATACTTATTTATATTCCATAATAGGATGTTTATAGCGGATATTTATTATTATGTCAAATGTTTTTTTGAAAATATATCATACTAAATCAATAGAATCGCAGCCTCAGAAGAGCTGCATGGAGGTCGTGCAAAAATGAGTGACGCTAATGTTGTCGAAGAGCAAATTGTTGTTGAAGGAGTTCACAATTACAGCACAGAGGAGGAGTACGTTAAGCCGGAGGATTCGCAGCTATTAGATCAGCTGGAGTGGTTCAAGGATCAGAAGCTGGGCTTGATGATGCATTGGGGACCTTATTCGCAGCTTGGACTTGTTGAATCGTGGGCGCTTAGTGATAAGGATGGAGATTGGTCACGAGATGATATTGATTGGGGAGTTGATTCGGCGGAATTGAAGCGGCAATACTTCGGGCTGAATAAAACCTTTAATCCGCTCCGTTTCGAACCTGAGAAGTGGGCAGAGGTTGCGGCAGAGGGTGGCTTTAAATATTTGAACTTTACGACGAAGCATCATGATGGCTTCTGTATGTGGGACACGCAGACAACAGACTATCGCATTACGGGCAAGGATTGTCCTTTCCATGCACATAAGTACGCGGATATTTGTAAGAACGTATTTGATGCTTTTCGGGCCAAGGGACTTGGGATCTCCGCCTACTTCTCCAAAGCCGATTGGCACACACCAACATACTGGGCCCCAGGTATGGAGACGGGGACGTTCATGAATCGAGGTCCTTCGTATCCAACACAAGATTATCCATGGCTATGGGAGCAATTCGTACAGTTCACACATGATCAGATCATGGAATTGATGACGAAATATGGCCGGATTGAAATGCTCTGGTTGGATGCGGGGTGGGTATGTCCACAGAATAAGAATAATCCACAGGATATTCGGTTGGGTGAAGTGGTGGAGAAGGCACGTCAGCAGCAGCCATGGCTGCTAAGTGCAGACCGTACCGTTGGCGGCCCGTATGAGAATGTCGTTACACCTGAACAAACGTTGCCCGAGCATCCCCTGCTTATTCCATGGGAGAGCTGTATTACGATGGGGACAGCGTTCTCTTATCGGTACGAGGATCACTACAAGACGACACGTCAATTAATCCATTTGCTCGTTGAAGTTGTAGCTAAAGGCGGAAACCTGGCACTTAATGTCGCTCCACAACCAGATGGCCGCTTGTCACCAACAGCGTTGGATCGGATGAAAGGAATGGGCGCTTGGCTCAAAGTCCATGGTGAGGCGATTTATGGAACACGCATATGTGCGCCATACTCTGCTGGAAATACACATTTCACGAAAAAAGGCGATATCACCTATGCCATTCATTTGTACCCGAAAGAGCAGGAAACGGTGAGCAAAGTAATTTGTATTCCACTCGAGCAGGCTGTAACGCAAATGGATCTTGTTGGCGGACAAGAAAATCTAACATTCGAACGAACAACAACGGGATTGATCGTTCATTTACCAGAGAGCGAGCTTACGAGAGTTGCCCCAATTGCACATGTATTTCGCATAAAATAACGAGTTGAACTATGGGAGGAAGAGCAGATGCAACAATGGTTTACGGACGCAAAGCTAGGAATTTTCATTCACTATGGGATTTATGCGGTGCAAGGTGTAGCGGAATCATGGTCGTTTTATAACGGGAAAATGTCACATGAGGAGTATATGAAGCAGTTGGATGGTTTTACAGCGTCCAAATTCGATGCGAAGCATTGGGCAGATATCATTGCGAGGTCAGGTGCAAAATATTCTGTGCTTACAACCAAGCATCATGATGGTGTTGCGTTGTTCGATACGCAGTACAGTGATTTGAGCGTCATGAAGGCGACACCAGCCAAGCGGGATATTGTAAAAGAATGGTCCAATGCGATCCGTGAACGTGGTCTGCATGTAGGCATGTATTATTCCTTAATTGACTGGTCTCATCCCGATTATCCTTCCGTATTCGAGAGTGGTATCGTACCGGCTGATTTGAGTCAGGTGAATCGTTTCTCAAGTCCGGTAGATGGCATACAGGATGAAGAGACATGGCAGAAATTCCTCGCGTTTAACAATAATCAGCTACGTGAAATCATGACGAATTACGGTACTGTCGATTTATTATGGTTCGATGGTGACTGGGAGCGTAGTGCAGAACAGTGGGGGCTGCCAGCATTCAAGCAATATTTGAGATCCTTGTCTCCGAATGTGATTATCAACTCACGCTTGCAAGGGCATGGCGATTATAAGACACCAGAGCAAGGCATTCCCATTACTCGCCCAGAAGGCGCTTGGGAATTCTGTACGACCATTAATACATCTTGGGGCTATGTCCACGATGATCATAAATATAAATCCTTGAACCAAATTATCCGCATGTTCTGCGATTGCATCAGTATGGGCGGAAATATGTTGCTGGATATTGGACCGATGGAGGATGGCACCATTGATCCAAGACAGGAGGACATTCTTCTGGGACTAGGTGACTGGATTCGTGCACACGAGGAGGCAATCTACGGTACGCAGGATGGAATTATGACACGCTATTATCTGGGTGGGAGTACCTTATCCGCGGACAAGAAGACCTTATATTTATTCGTCTACGATGCGCCGAAGGAGAATATCTGTCTCAAGGGACTATGCAATCCGATCAAGAAAATTACGGTACTACACTCGGGCAAAGAGCTGACTCACGAAATTCATGGTGGTGTACCCTGGTTCGATATTCCGGGAACGACTTGGATTCATATGACGCCAGCGGACACGCATGAGCAGGTAAGCGTGCTTAAGCTGGAATTTGATGAAGAGGTTAGGATGTACGGTGGAGCTGGCACTGTTGTTACGCATAACTAAATGCCGAAGGGAGGGAGAGGTCAACGATGATGAACCGAAGTGGAGTACCAGAACCGCAAGTTGTGACATATGCGCCTAAGCATTATTTATGCAAAAGAGCGACGGAGTCGCTTGTCTTAGATGGGAAGCTGGATAAGCCCTTTTGGCAGCATGCAACATGGACGGATGATTTCGTAGATATTGAAGGGGACCAACGTCCGCTACCCGCGAAGCAGACACGTGTAAAGATGCTATGGGATGATGAGTATTTTTACTTTGGTGCAGAGCTGATGGAGGATCAGATCTGGGGCACGCTGACTGAACGTGATTCCGTTATTTTCTATGATAATGATTTTGAGATCTTTATCGATCCAACAGGGGATTCACATCAATATTACGAGTTTGAGATTAACGCTTTGAACACGGTGTGGGACTTACTGCTTGTGAAACCATATCGTGACGGGGGACCTCCAATTAATGGATGGGATATCCAAGGTCTGAAAACAGCTATTCATATCGAGGGGGAGTTAAATAACCCGCATGCTGATCATCGGAAATGGACGATTGAAGTTGCCATGCCATGGCGTAGTTTGAAAGAATGTGCTGCGAATAGACAACCACCTGTTGCAGGTGAATTCTGGCGTGTTAATTTCTCTCGTGTTGAATGGCGGACTGAGGTTGTGGACGATCAGTACCGCAAGGTTATGAACCCGGATACTGGAAAGCCTTATCCGGAAGACAACTGGGTATGGTCACCTCAGGGGATTATCAATATGCATTATCCAGAGCTATGGGGTTATGTGATGTTCGTAGGTGTTGATGGCCCGCAGTCATTCGACATGCCTACGGATGAACTGGTGAAATGGCAGCTCCGTAAGCTGTATTATCGTGAACGTAATTATTTTGAAGCACATGGACACTATGCAGCAACGTTCGAGCTGCTGCGAGGTGAAGATGATTGGAGCATTGAGCCTCACATGGAGATAACGAGTAAATCATTCCATATCTCAGCTCTAACAACCGATGGAACCGCTCGCCTATATATTCGCGAAGACGGCTTACTGTGGAAGGAGTAATCATTCATGACCATGTTGACCCCTACCTCAGTATTTTCATTGTCGCAGGAAGCCTTAGCGTTCATTGAGCAGAAGTTTCAGGCCAAGAAGCAGCTCGCCAAATCACGTGAGCAGCAGCTATTCCATGTATTCGAGCACGAGCTAACGGCAGAAGAAGCTTGGGCATTAAAGCTACTCTTCGCGTATATGCCAGCCAATGACTTGGCGGATTATAACGGGGAGCTTTTCTTCAATCATGTAAGATCGATGCAGCAGATTCGCCGCGATATGCCATGGCAAGTACCTGATCATTTATTTTTACATTTCGTGCTACCGTATCGAGTGAATACTGAGAACATTGAAGAGCATCGCCATATTATTCATGAACAGTTAGCGGAACGAACACGTAATCTTCCCATGAAGGAAGCGATTCTAGAGGCCAATTACTGGTGCCACGAAGTGGCGACGTACATTGGGAGCGATCTGCGGACGATTTCACCATTAACGATGATGCGAAATGCACGCGGTCGTTGTGGGGAAGAATCTACGCTAGCTGTAGCAGCGCTTCGTAGTATCGGGATCCCTGCACGTCAAGTGTATACCCCGCGTTGGGCGCATTGTGACGATAACCACGCATGGGTAGAGGCATGGGCTGATGGTGAATGGTATTTCATTGGGGCTTGTGAGCCGGAAGCGCGTCATAATCAAGGATGGTTTGGCCCACCAGCGCGCCGAGCCATGCTCATTAACACACGTATTTTCGCGAATTATGAAGGACCCGAAGATATTACACTCGCAGATGAATGGTTTACTGAAATTAATGTACTAGAAAATTATGCGCCTACGAAGACAATTACGGTACATGTCCAAGATGCATGCGGACAGCCCGTGCACGCTGCAGAGGTGCAATTCCAGTTATATAACATGGCGGAATTTTACCCAATTGCCAGCATTCCGTCTAATGCACAGGGGGAAGCTTCGTTCAAGACAGGTCTTGGTGACCTCATCATTCGTGCAGCGAAGGACGGCATTTGGGGAGAAATGAAAATATCCATGGCTGATTGTGAGCACATTGAGCTTGTATTGAATCAAGAGGATCAGCCACTTGTAGGAACGATCGTTGACTATGATATGGTTCCACCACCAGCGCGTGAAGGCGAGGTCATGGAGGACTTGTCCGAGGCACGGATAGAGCGACACAATAAGCGTTTGGAGGAAGGAATCGCGATTCGTGCACATTATGAAGCGACGTTCTTGAATGAAGAAGCTGCGAGGAAGCTCGGAGAATCGCTTGATCTATCAGCGGATCGAGTATGGAACGTACTTCAGACAGCACGTGGCAATAGTGCTGAGATCGCAGCTTATCTAAGTAAAGCAACACCTCTATATGGAGAATGGGCATTACGATTATTGGAGTGTGTTCATGACAAGGATCTCATCGATACATTCCTTCCAACCCTTATAGATCATGTGGCTGGTGCGCTTGCTGTACGTGGTGAGCTCACGGAGGACGTCTTCATTCCCTACATTTTGTGTCCTCGCGTTCATTACGAGATGATTACACCGTATCGTACATTTTTCCAACAAGCCTTCACTTCAGAAGAAGTGGAATTGTTCCGTGAGGACCCAACGAAGCTTGTTCAATTCATCGATGAAGCGTGGGATATATGGAATGATCTACCGAATTTGCAAGGGAAGGGTACTGCTGTTGGAACTTTCGAACTGCGTGTAGGAGATCGTAGCTCTCTCGATATTATGTTCGTATCTATATGTCGTAGCCTAGGCATTCCAGCGCGACTGCATCCCATTGAGGCTAAGCCGCAATTTATGGTGAATGGTCATTTTGTGGATGCCCCATTTACGAAAGGTATAGTTGGAAATGAGGCAGCAGTAGCGAACGGAACACTAATTATTCTTCGTGATCAGGATGCAGCGTCAGACCAGCCAGCGGCTGCATACTATGAGAATTTTACGATCGCTCGTCTGGAGAACGGTTTTTATAAAACGTTAAGCTACCCGCACGGCGCCAATAACCTGTATGATACGCCCCTTGAGATGGAGCAGGGAGCATATCGTCTGACGACGGGGATTCGCTTGAAGGATGGAACCGTGCTGACCAAGCTCACCTATTTTGAAATGACAGAAGTCGAAGAGACGAAGCTGGTTATGAAGTATCGTCAAGCTACGCAGGACATTCCCGTGTATGGCAAGGTAGATCGATTCGAGAAGCTAGCTACATGGGATGGATCGGAGCAGATCTTCGCTGAGTTTCTGGGCAGTCAAGGCGCCTATGTCGCATGGCTGGAACCGGAACGGGAGCCTTCGAAGCATCTGCTTCGCGAGCTGTCGGAGTTGAAGCATGAGTTCGATATGATAGATGCTCCTATCATTCTTGTGGTGGGTGACAAGCAATGGACAACTTCATTTCAACCAGCCGATTATCCGAATCTTCCAGCAAGGACATTATTTGTACGTGATTCAACGTATCATCTATTACCTGAATTGTTTACAGTGGCCCAATCGAGTGAAGCGGGCTTCCCACATCTGATGATTCTAGATCGTGATGATCAGATTCGTTATATGTCTTCGGGATATAAGATTGCAGCCAGTAAGGAAGCGATGCAAATTTTATCGAGGATGTGAAAGGATGGATCAACAAATGATTGTAGCAGGCTACGTGAGTGATTCCAAATTACCTGAGCTAACGCGCGACCACGTGATGAAGCTGACGCATATGAACGTTGCATTCGGTTATGTGTTGGATGATCAGATTACAACGGCACATTTGCAATATACGAACCAGTTGCACGAGATTAAAGCGATGAATCCGAACGTACAGCTGCTGCTCTCTGTTGGCGGATGGGGAAATGGGGGCTTCTCCGAGGCGGCATCTACCGAAGAAGGACGTCAGAAATTCGCAGCTTCGGCTGTACGAGTAGTAACAGAACTTCCATTCGATGGTGTCGATCTGGACTGGGAATATCCCTGCTACAGTGAAGCCAATATTGCCTCGTCACCGGATGATAAACGTCATTTTACGCTGCTGTTGAAGACCATTCGAGAAGCGTTAGTTATGAAAGGTGCAGCTGAGGGCAGGCATTACTTGCTTACGATCGCTGCAGGAGCAGATCAATATTATATCGATGGTACAGAGATGGATCAAGTACAACAATATTTAGATTTTGTTCAATTGATGACCTACGATATGCGTGGAGGATTCCAGATTCTAACGGGACATCACACCAATCTGTACAATTCAACGGGAGATTTGTTCCGAATTAGTACAGAAGCATCCGTCAATATGTTCTTGCAGGCAGGTGTACCCCGAGAGAAAATCGTCATTGGCGTAGCATTCTATTCCCGGATGTGGAAGCAGGTGCCGAACAGGAATGATGGATTTCTACAAATGGCGGGTACAACAGGAGGTTATGGTCCGGAATATACAGAACTTCTAGCCTATTATATCGACAAGAATGGGTTCACACGTCATTGGGATGATGAGGCCAAAGCGCCACATTTATTTAATGGAGATACGTTTATTTCCTATGATGACGTGGAATCGATCACACATAAATGTGAATATGTCCAACGTGAAAAGCTTGCGGGTGCGATGTTCTGGGAGTACAGCTGCGACAAGACACATACACTGCTGGATGCGATGTATGCAGGCCTATCGAGAGACTGAAATGATGCGCCCCATTCAATTAGTTAACAAACATGATTTCCTAGTCAACAAACGTTAGATTACGAATAAATAGACTTTTAATGCGCTTTATTATCATTTACAGTATGGGGGAAAGGTTGGACTCAATCGTTGAGGACAGGCCGTAGACTACATTCAAAGACGTGGGAGGAGTTTAGGAAATGAGCAAAATTATTGGTGAGGCACTACCAAATATGCCGTGGCAGGATAAGCCGAGTGGCTATAATGCCCCAGTGTGGCGGTATACTCAAAATCCGATTATTCAGCGTGATGCACAGGTGAACTCGAACAGTATTTTTAATTCTGCGGTGATTCCGTTCGAGGGTGGATTTGCAGGGGTGTTCCGCTGTGACTCTAGATCCGTAAGTATGGATATATTCGCTGGCTTTAGTCAGGACGGGCTACATTGGGAAATTAATGAGCAACCGCTCCAATTCGAAGGTGACGAATATATAACGAAGCGGGAATATCGCTACGATCCGCGCGTGTGCAAAATCGAGGATAAATATTATATTTCATGGTGTAACGGGTATCATGGACCAACGATTGGTCTTGCTTATACGTATGATTTCAAAACATTTCATCAATTGGAAAACGCTTTCTTGCCATATAACCGTAATGGAGTGCTCTTCCCACGCTTAATAAATGGCAAGTATGCCATGATAAGCCGTCCAAGTGATACAGGCCATACGCCATTTGGAGATATTTTCTTTAGTGAGAGTCCAGATCTAACGTATTGGGGTAAACATCGTTATGTGATGGGGACGATTAATTCAGATGCATCCGCATGGCAATCGAAGAAAATTGGTCCAGGGCCAGTTCCGATTGAAACCGATCGTGGTTGGTTGTTGATCTATCATGGTGTCATTAATACATGTAACGGGTTCGTATATCGTATGGGCGCGGCATTATTAGATCTACACGAACCATGGAAGGTGCTCGCACGATCACGGAATTACATTCTTGGACCAGAAACATTGTATGAGTGTGTAGGAGATGTACCGAATGTCACTTTCCCTTGTGCCGCATTGTCAGATAGCGAGACAGGTCGCATTGCCATTTACTATGGTTGTGCCGATACCGTAACAGGCGTGGCATTTACAACAGTGGATGAGCTGCTGGACTATATGGATAAGTATCCGCTGTAACGACATCATCAGATGCAATGACAGAATTTCAATTGTAGAGGAGCTTATCAATGGAACAGTTTAGATTACCCAAAATTACGATGCCATCCTTAAACTTGCCACAATCGATTCAAGAAGTTCTACAAGAAGCAGAAGAGAAGCTTGCGCATCGACCGAAGCTACTTCAGCTATTTAAGAACTGCTTCCCGAATACCTTGGAAACGACGACGAAATTAAAAGAGGATGGAACGACTTTTGTCATCACAGGAGATATTCCAGCCTGTTGGTTACGGGATTCGGTAGAGCAGGTCATTCATTATGTACCGTTTGCCAAAGAGGACGAAGATCTTCAACGCATTCTTAAAGGCTTAGTAAAGCGTCATATACAGTACATCCATATTGATCCTTACGCGAATGCATTTAATGAATCTGCGAATGATTGGCATTGGAATACTACGGATATAACAGATATGTCCCCTTGGGTATGGGAGCGTAAATTTGAAATTGACTCCTTATGTTTCTCGATGCGGCTTGCTTATGCGCTATGGAAGGAAACAGGGATTACAGATATATTCGATGCTGGGTTCAAATCGGCTATGCGTATCATGTATAACTTGTTCATCACAGAACAGCGTCACTTTGAAGAATCGCCATATCGCTTCACTCGAAATAACGGTATTCCTGAGGATTCCTTACGAAATAAAGGTCTTGGAATGCCTGTCAACTATACAGGAATGGTGTGGTCAGGCTTCCGCTCAAGCGATGATGTATGCGAATTCCACTACAACATTCCAGGAAATATGTTCGCGGTGGTTACACTTCGCCAAATGCAGGAATTTGCGGAGTGGGTATTCCGTGATATGGAATTTTTGCAAGAGTTGAAGGATTTAGAAGCAGATATCGATCATGGGATCAAAACATACGGTATTTATCGTCATCCGCAATTCGGACCGATTTATGCCTTCGAGACGGATGGTTATGGTAACCACTGTCTCATGGATGATGCGGGAACGCCGGGATTGATTTCGATTCCTTACTTGGGCTACTGCACAACGGAGGATGAAATCTATCAGAACACGAGAAGATTTGTGTTATCCAAGGAAAACCCTTATTACTTTGAAGGTAAAGTAGCAAAAGGTATTGGTAGTCCACATACACCGGCAGGATATGTCTGGCATTTGTCATTATCTATGCAAGGGCTCACAGCAACGACAGCGGAAGAGAAGCTAGCGATGATCGAGTTACTGGAGAAGACGGATGCGGATACAGGCTATATGCATGAAGGCTTCCATTCCGACGATCCAACGATTTTCACAAGAAAATGGTTTGCTTGGTCGAATAGCTTGTTCTCTCAACTCGTGTACAAGGCGATGCAGGAAGGTATCTTGTAGTGAAAGGGGGAGCAATGGCATGACGAAGAAAAGAACGGCACATATCGTTTCCCATTCGCACTGGGATCGTGAATGGTATTTACCCTATGAGAAGCATCATGTTCGTCTCGTTCAATTGGTAGATAGTTTGCTAGATCGGTTGGACGAGGAGTCAGAATTTCGTAGCTTTTTCATGGATGGGCAGACGATCATTCTCGAGGATTATCTTCAAGTTAGACCGGATCAGAAGGAGCGGCTGTTGCGTCATATTCAAAATGGTCGAATCCTTATTGGTCCATGGTATATATTGCAGGATGCGTTCCTCACCAGTAGTGAAGCCAATGTAAGAAATATGCAGATCGGTCATCAAGATGCACTGAAGTATGGGGAAGTATCCAAAATTGGATACTTTCCTGATACCTTCGGGTTGTGTGGACAGACACCACAGCTGATGCAGCAGTCAGGTATTCAGAACGCCTTCTTCGGTCGTGGTGTGAAGCCGACGGGCTTCAACAATGAGGTATCGGATGGAGATTATGAATCGTCTTACTCCGAATTGATCTGGGAAGGCCCAGATGGCTCCAAGGTACTCGGTATTCTATTTGCGAATTGGTACTCGAATGGAAATGAAGTCCCAGTAGATCCGGTAGAAGCCAAGGCATATTGGGATCGAAAGCTAGCGGATGCGGAGAAATATGCATCGACGAGCGAGCTACTGTATATGAACGGCTGTGATCATCAGCCAGCTCAGCTGGACTTGCCGGAAGCCATTCGGACAGCACGCGAGCTCTATCCCGATACGGAGTTTATTCACTCCAATTTTAACGATTATTTGAATGCACTGCATCGTTCACTAGATTGTGAATTATCAACCGTCCAAGGGGAGCTTAGAAGTCAGCGAACAGATGGATGGGGAACATTAGTGAATACGGCTTCCTCCCGTATATATTTGAAGCAAATGAATCAGCAGGGTCAGACTTTGCTTGAGAAAGTTGCTGAGCCGTTATCTGCTTATGCTCATCAGTTGGGACATGCGTATCCACATCACTTATTCACTTATGCATGGAAGACGCTCATGCAGAATCATCCGCATGATAGTATTTGTGGCTGTAGTGTGGATGAGGTACATCGTGAGATGGTAACGCGATTCGACAAGAGCCGTCACGTTACAGAATCTATTGTACAGAACAGTATGGAGACGATCGCAAATCATGTGGATACATCATGCTTCGCCGAATACGGGGATCACGCATGTCCATTCATTGTGTTTAATACGACAGGCCATGACCGCAGTGGGGTAGTTACGGTGGAGCTGGATATTGCTCGTATCTATTTCCGGGAAGGCGAAACGATCGAGAAGATGCGTAATCAGATGACATCGCACGAGATTCATCCTCATCGCGTGATTGATCATGGTGGGCGTCAGCTAGAATATCAGCTAACCGATCTGGGGCTCCACTTCGGTTATGACTTGCCTGATGATAAATTTCGTCAGCCGTATTTCTCACGACGTGTTCGATTAGAGCTTCATGTCGAAGCAGTTCCTGCAAATGGTCATCAAGTTTATGCCTGGATGAAGGATGTAGTAGAGAGACCACATTCTGAAATAAAGGAAAGCTCGCTACTTCATGAACGGACGCTAGAGAATGAGTTTATTGCTGCACGGATTGAAGATAATGGCTCGATCACATTAACGGATAAGGCAAATGGTAAAGTATATCGCGGTCTCGGTATTTATGAGAATAGCGGCGATATCGGAAATGAATACATGTATTGTCAGCCGAAGAATACGAACGTATTGACGACAGAAGCGCTTATAGCTGATATTTCTATCGTATCCGATCAGCCATACGCATGTACGGTACAAATCGTTCATGATTGGGACATTCCAGTAAGTGCGGATGAATTGCTCGCAGCAGAGCAGCAAGGCATCGTGTGGTTCCCGAGTCGTCAGGCTGGACGTTCAGCCGAAACCGTGAAGCTCCATATAACAACGACTGTAACGCTTGAGAAATATAGTAAGGGACTTCAAGTGAAGAGCTCCTTCAATAATCAAGCGAAGGATCATCGCATCAGAATGCTGTTCCCAACGGATCTCGTCAGCGATGTGCATCAGGCGGATTCGATGTTTGAGATCGCAACACGAAGCACAGAACCTTCGAGTGAGTGGACGAACCCAGACAATAGTCAACATCAGCAAGCGTTCGTTAGTGTGAAGGACGACGTGACGGGCTTAACCATCGCTAATAAAGGGTTAAATGAATACGAAGTGTTACGTGATGGACGGAATACGATTGCCGTTACATTGCTACGCTGCACAGGTGAGCTTGGAGATTGGGGCGTCTTCTACACACCAGAAGCACAATGTCTAGGTCCTGCTCAGGCGGAGCTCATGATTATTCCACATGGTTCTGCGGTAGCTGAAGAAGCGTATGCGCTTGCCTATCAATATCAAATACCATGGATGACTGTATCGACAGATATTCATAATGGTAGTCTTCAGCCGAAACATCAATGGTTGCAGGCGAGTGGAAATGACATGCAGCTCTCTTCCGTGAAGGTAGCTGAAGCAACGGGTGATCTTGCGATTCGTTGGTTCAACATGACCACTTCACCAACGACTTTAGCCTTCGAACCTCGTATGAACTATAGTCAGGCGTATAAAAGTAATATACTCGAATCACATGAGGAAGCGCTTACGGCCGATTCAAACGCTGTCATCCAGCTTGAAGTAAAGGCGGCCGAGATCGTAACTGTTGTTCTTAATAAATCGATATGAGCATCAAGTAGAGGAGAATAAAAGATGACTAACACAAAACCTTGGAAAATTTATGCAATTCATCATTCCCATACCGATATCGGCTACACAGAGCGTCAGGAGAAGATCCAACAATATCATGTAGACTTTATCCGGCAGGTGCTTCACATTTTGCGTGAAATTCAATCCGGTCGTCGACCTGAATGGGAGGGGTTTAAGTGGGTATGTGAAACGTTTTGGCCTATCGAAACCTTCCTGAGTCGGGCAACGGAGCAAGAAAAGGAAGAGTTCGTAGCCGGAGTTAAGCGTGGTGATATCGGCTTGTCCGGTACGTACTTGAATATGACGGAATTAATCGGCAAAGATTTGTTCACATCGATGATTGCCCGTGTACGAGATTTTGGATATTCCATTGAAGCTCCAATTACATCAGCGATGACTGCAGACATTAACGGCTTCAGCTGGGGGTATGGTCAGGCATTGTTAGATGCCGGTATTCATAATTTATCTACCTGCATTCATACCCATCACGGAATGTTTCCTTGCTGGAAGAAGCAGCAGCCTTTCTGGTGGGAAATGCCTTCCGGTGATCGCTTGCTGACCTGGAGTGGGGAGCATTATGTATTCGGTAATGATCTGGGGCTTGTACCTGGTATGGGCGGGAAATATACGATCAAAGATGAATTTGATATGAGTCATGGCGCTACATTCGAGATTGCTGAACAGCGTATACTTCGCTACATTGAGCGTTTGCAAGAGGATGGCTATGCCTTTAACTTCTTCCCGGCTATGTTCTCAGGGCTACCAACGGATAACAATCCACCGAATGCGGAAACGATGACCTTCATTCGTCAATGGAATGCGAAGCACGGCGAAAATATTGAGATTCAGATGGCAACTTTAGATGATTTCTTCGATGAAGTTCGTGCTCATGCACAGCAGCATGCGGAAGATATTCCTGTGTATCGTGGAGATTGGCCAGACTGGTGGACGGATGGCGTAGGTTCAACACCGAAGCATGTACAAGTATTCCGTGAAGCACAACGTGTATATCAAAAGGTTAGAAGGCTGGATCCGAACTGTGAAATCGTTACATCGGAGACGATGAAGGAGATGGAATATCAGTTAACGATGTTTGCTGAGCATACATGGGGCTATCATTCATCCATTTCCGAGCCTTGGAATCCGTTCGTTCAGGAATTAGGCTTGCGGAAAGAAGCTTTTGCTGCCAATGCAAGTACGATTGCGCATCGTGCGTTGTATGACATTCTTGAGGCGAAGGGCGATGCATTACTTGCTCCTGGGCGCCCTATGAAGTTTAAAATTCATAATCCATATCATTTCGTACAAGAAGATTATGCGCATCTCATTCTCGAAGGATGGTATCACGATGAGATCAAGAATGGCTTCGAGGTGCGTGATATTACGACGAATGAGGTCATTCCAGCACAGCTTCGTCTGGCATCTCGAGGTGTGATCGTAACGATTCCGGTAACATTGCAGCCAAGTGAAGAGAGAGTACTTCAGATCTTCGCCGTGAAACCAAGTATCGGAACCGCTTTTATGAACGATTATTTAGCATCCGATCGCGTGATGGATCTGGATGTTACGCATGATGTGAAGAATTTCCGCATGACATCTTCCTATGTAGAAACTCCATTTGTACACATCACGTGGAAAAAGGGCGAAGGGATCACCTCGTGGGTCGATAAAACGACAGGAAAAGAGCTACTTCGAGCTGATCGCCAGCACGCAGCTTTTACGCCAGTCTATGATGTTACACCTGCAACGAAGGTTGGAGAAATGACCGAGGTGCGTCGTCTGATGGGCCGTAATCGGAAGGGACCGGATGCGATCGTTTCAACGGGCGAGTTAATTAGTGCGGAGCTCATTACGCAAGGTCCGGTGTATGGCATTATTCAATTGACCTATAAGGTGGATGGCTGTGAGCATTATTCCTTGTTCTTAACAGTATACGCGGATCGTCCACGTGTGGATGTGGCCGTACGTATGCATAAAGAGAGCGTATGGAAGCCTGAAAACTTATATGTTTCACTTCCTTTTGGTGGCTCATTATCAACGGATAAGTATGACTTATGGGTGGATAAGATGGATGCGTTGACACGGATGCGGAAGGATCAACTACCAGGCAGCTTAGCAGATTACACAGCGGTTGGAGAAGGAGCTGTATATGTTTCCGAATCGCAAGGCGTTGTGATCGCGATGCCAGATACGCCATTAATTCAGCTAGGTTCGCTAGAACATGGGTATCGATTGCTTAACGGTGATGAGAAGCTAGAGCAGGATCCAGCTCATTTGTACGCTTGGGTGATGAATAACTATTGGGAAACTAATTTCTCTGCGACATTGGGTGGTTTCTATGAATTTAGATATTTCATCACTTGGGGCGAGAACTATAGCAAACCGGATGCTTCCATGGATGCATGCCGTGGAATGAATGCTGGCATTCTAGCTTGGCGTCAACACTAGCTCAACAAAACTGGAGGTATATATCGAATGAAATATAAAAACCCTTCGTTATCTATTGCTGAGCGTGTTGCAGATTTGTTGGCCGAAATGACGCTGGAGGAGAAGCTTGGACAGCTTCTCCAGCCTTTTGGCTGGAAGACATATGTAAAAGGCGACGGAGATGTTCAGCTCACGGATACATTTAAAGACGCAATTGCGAATGGTGGAGTCGGTTCACTATATGGTGTGCTTCGAGCAGATCCATGGACAGAGGTTACACTTGAAACAGGCTTGTCCCTGCGTGAAGGGGCCGAGGTTACTAATCTTATTCAGCGATATGCAATGGAGCATACGCGACTGGGCATTCCAATTCTATTTGGTGAGGAATGCTCCCATGGACATATGGCCATAGGGAACACGGTGTTCCCTGTACCACTGACCATAGGAAGTAGCTGGAATACAGAGTTGTTCCGACAGGTTTGTCAAGCTGTAGCGGTAGAGACTCGTGCACAAGGGGGAGCAGCTACCTATTCTCCTGTATTGGACGTGACACGTGATCCGCGATGGGGGCGGACAGAGGAATGCTTTGGTGAAGATCCTTATTTGATTAGTGAAATGGCAATAGCTGCGGTGAAAGGGTTGCAAGGGGATTCGTTAAATACGGATCATACCATTCTTGCAACCTTGAAGCATTTTGTAGCTTATGGTAGTCCAGATGGTGGGCGTAATGCGGATACCGTACGTATGGGCATGCGTGAGCTGATGGAGAAGGATTTACTTCCTTTTCAGCGTGCGGTTGCGGCAGGAGCCAAATCCATTATGACGGCCTATAACGAAATTGATGGGGTACCTTGTACGTCTAGTAAAGAGCTGTTGACGCATATTTTACGTGACAAGTGGGGCTTTGACGGCTTCGTCATCACGGATTGTGGAGCGATGAGCCAGCTCAGACATGGTCATCAAATCTGTGAGACGGAAGAGGAAGCGGCCAGCCTAGCATTGAAAGCGGGCGTAGATATGGAGATGTCCGGTGAGACCTTTGGCCAATATCTACAATCTGCTCTTGATCAGCAATTGATCGCGGTGTCAGATCTAGATCTTGCGGTGGAGCGAATCTTGCGCTTGAAATTTGAATTAGGATTATTCGAACGTCCTTATGTGAATCCAGCGTTGGCAGAGCAGGTTATTGGTCAATCCTCTCATCGAGAATTGGCTCGGCAAGCTGCACGCGAAGGCATTGTGTTACTGAAGAATAAGGAACAGGCATTACCGTTATCTCCATCCCGTGGCAAGATCGCCGTGATTGGACCGAACGCGAACAATATGTATAACCAGTTAGGCGATTATACGTCACCGCAGGAGCGGGAGCAGATTGTTACCGTGTTGGATGGCGTTCGCGCGAAGTGTTCAGGCTTTAGTGAGGTTGTGTATGCACCAGGCTGTCGAGTGAAGGACCCATCTCGGGAAGGATTCGAAGCGGCGATCGCAGCTGCGGCTTCAGCAGAGACAATTATTGCTGTTGTAGGCGGATCGAGTGCACGTGATTTTGGAGAAGGTACGATTGATTTGAAGACTGGGGCTGCGGTCATTACCGATACGTTTATGCTAAGTGATATGGATTGTGGAGAAGGCTTTGATCGTGCCCAACTGAATTTATGTGGAGTACAGCTCGAGCTGTTGCAGGAGCTTCACAGTTTAGGCAAGAAGCTGATTGTTGTGTATATCAATGGTCGCCCAATTGTTGAGCCATGGATTGATGAGCATGCTGATGCGATTGTGGAGGCATGGTACCCAGGGCAAGAGGGCGGTCATGCGATTGCGGATATCCTGTTTGGTGACTACAACCCATCAGGAAGATTAACGCTATCCATTCCGAAGCATCTGGGACAATTACCTGTGTACTATAATAAGAAGCGTTCGCGTGGGCATCGATATTTAGAGACGGATTTCCATCCGCAGTATGTATTTGGGTATGGGCTTAGCTACACGAGCTTTCACTATGACAATATACAATTGAATCAACCAAGTATTTCTGTTGATGGTACGTGTACGGTTTCAGTGGATGTGATGAATACGGGTGATATGGCTGGACACGAGGTCGTGCAATTGTACATCAAGGACTGTGTTAGTTCGATATCACGCCCGGATAAGGAGCTGAAGGGCTTTTGTAAAATTTATTTGGAGCCTGGGGAGAAGCGTACCGTTCACTTTACTATTTCATCACAGGAGCTGCAATTTGTCTCAGCAGATTTAACGTGGATCGTCGAGCCGGGTCGATTTGAACTTTATACGGGCTCGAATGTAGAGCAAACATTGTCCATCGATTTACAGGTTGTACAATGAGTGCGATGAAGCGGACGAACGATCAGGGGGATTATTAATGATTAGAATACAACGGTTCATTCGAGAGTTATCTGAACGACAGTGGCTCGAATCGATCCCCATTAAAGACTGGGATGTACAATCAACAGAATATATTTTACCGGGTAAATATTCGGAGGAACGCGCTTTTGTAGGAAGCGAAGCCTTTGATTTATTCCCAAGCAAACAAGGTACAACGTATATGCTGCGTACGACGTTATCCATTCCGAACGAATGGGCTGATGACGCAGTAGGGTTATATTTTACCTCTGGATCAGGTGGGGAAGGGCTGCTTCGTATTAACGGACAGTCCTTTCAAGGGTTGGATCGAAATCACCCATTTGTAAAATTACCTGATCGGGTTGGCAAACAAATCGAAGTGGAGATTGAACTGTTTGATGCTGTACCGGAGCCTGTGGATCCCTTAAATCAGCAAGCAACCATTCATGCACCCATTCGCAAGATTCATAGCACGCTAGTCTATGTGAACACAACAGTGCAGTCGTTGATGTATTCTGTGAGCGTCATTATGAATGCTGCGGAATTGCTACCAGCGTCAGATTTTCGTCGTACTCGCGTGATGGAAGCTCTATATACAGCTATGGATGCATTTACTTTGCTATCACAAGAGAAGATTGCAGGCGGTGCCGCAGCTTCAATTGAACACCACCTTGTCGAACAAATAAGACAGATCGGTGGCAATAGCGAAGGTGTCATCCATATGGTAGGACAATCTCATATTGATATTGCATGGCTGTGGCCATGTCGTGAGACAGTGCGTAAGACGAGTCGGACGTTCTCAACTGTAAATGCTTTAATGGATGAATTTCCTGAATATCGGTATGCACAGAGTCAGCCGTTGCTCTTCGAGTATTTGAAGTTGAATGATCCAGTGTTATATGAGCGTGTAAAAGAACGAATAAGTGAAGGCCGCTGGGAGCTTGTCGGTGGCATGTGGGTGGAGCCGGATCTCAATATACCAAGTGGTGAATCATTGATGCGGCAAATGCTCTACGGTCAACGATTTTATCAGCAGGAATTTGGAAAGCGATCCTTTATAGAATGGTTACCGGATACCTTTGGCTACTGTGCATCATTACCGCAAATTTTGAAGCATGGTGGCATGCGTTACTTCATGACGACGAAGCTGAATTGGAATGATACGAACCCATTTCCGTATGACTTGTTTTATTGGGTAGGCATTGATGGAACGCCAATGCTATCGTATTGCAACCATGGGGTAAACGAGGATACGCAGCCGAAGGATGTTCATGAACATTGGCAATCTTATAAAGAGAAAGTTAAGCATCCGGAACAAATGTTATTGTATGGGCATGGGGATGGCGGTGGTGGTGTCACGCGTGAGATGCTCGAATATATTCATCGCTCGGATCTCATGATCGGTCAGCCCTCATCTCAATTTAGTAGCGCGGAGGCATTCTTCACGGGTATTTCCGAAGCAAATCCAAATTTACCGAGCTGGCACGGTGACCTGTATCTTGAACTACATCGAGGTACGTATACGACACATGGGCGTAACAAACGTAATAATCGGAAGGCTGAGGTTCTGTATCGTGAAGCAGAGTTATGGTCTACGTTGGCCCGATCATCGCTGAGCTCAGAACAAGCAAAGACGTTACAGCATGATTTACATGAGGGATGGAAGTTGATTTTATTAAATCAGTTCCACGACATTATTCCGGGTTCTGCCATTACAGAAACGTATGAGACATCGATGAGAGAGTATGAGGAAGTATTCCAGCGCGGGAAGACAAGCTTAGAGATCGGGATGGCAGCCATTGCATCTCATGTTCAGATCGAAGGGACGATGGAAGGAACACCGTTCCTTGTATTGAATAGTATGGGCTGGAGCCGTGATTGTGTATTAGAGCTGACTACCCAGGATCTTATCGATCAAGGTGTTACGAATATTGAATGGAATCGCTTAACGATCGTGACTACGGATGGTGAATCATTGGATTATGAAGTTAGTAGCCATGGAACGACCAAGATCCTTCGAATTCGCGTACCGAATGTTCCAGCAATGGGCTACAATACGATTCTAGTACGTGAAAATGAAGTAGCTGTAGTGCCAGAATCGCCGAAAGTATTACCAAAGCTACTTGATGAGTGGGAGACAGCCTACTATCGTATACGCTTCAATGAACAAGGAGAAATCATAAGCTTATACGATAAACAAGCGAATCGTGAAATCGTGAAGGCGGGAGAGCGGGCGAATCAGTTCCATTTCTTCCATGATCGTCCGACGCTATGGGATGCGTGGGACATTGATCCGCGCTATGAGCAACAGTCTGCTGGAAAGGCATTTCTGTTAGAGAAGAAGCTAATCAGTTCAGGAGCTGTTGCTGATGTTATAGGCTTCCGTTGGCGTATAGGACAATCCACGATTGAGCAGGAGATGGTCCTATATCATCATCATGCTCGCATTGAGTTTAGAACAAAGGTGGATTGGCAGGAAGCTCATAAGCTGCTGAAGGTGGGCTTCCCACTCGATGTTGTAACAAGTCGAGCCACTTATGAAATACCGTTCGGTGCTTTAGAGCGGAATACACATCGCAATACAAGCTGGGATCAAGCGCAATATGAAGTATGTGGTCATCGCTTCGCTGATGTGTCTGAGCATAGCTATGGTGTCAGTGTGCTGAATGATTGTAAGTATGGTTATGATACCCAAGGAAGTACGATTCGTCTTTCCTTGCTACGTGCGCCAAGATGGCCGGATATATCGGCAGATCAGGGATATCATGAGTTCACCTATGCACTGTATCCACATGCCGGCGATTGGCGTCAAGGACACACACTTCGAGCAGCAGCAGAGCTGAATCATCCACCTGCTTATATTGCAGTATCCACCGTAGATGCTACAGAGCTACAGAGCACGAATGTATGGGATCGATGTTGTTCATTGCTTCCTTTTACAAGTGAGCATGTTGTCTTGGAGACGGTCAAATGGGCTGAGGATGACGATGGCATCATTCTTCGTATGTACGAATCCGCTGGAGGTCGTGAGACGATCGATCTTAAGTGGCCGTATCCACATCAAGCGGTGTATGTATCGAATGCCTTGGAAGAAGAAGTCCTGTTAATGGACAGCTGGCAACTGACCTTTACGCCTTATGAAATAAAAACGATCAAAATTAAGATTGGATAGACGTCAAAATTGGACGAATCCTGCATCTGAAAGACATAGGAAGACGACTGCGGTTCGTTCTCTTCCTATGTCCATTTTGGAATGATATTGACGCTAGGCATCCATCAATCTATGCTCGGAGGTTGAATTAGCATGATCATGGCAACATCAGTACTAAACAATTCGACAGCATGGAAAAGACCTACAATAATTACGAAGCCTACCTATACTTCGGGCACGAAAGATCCGGTGATATGTCTCAATACATGTCTTGAGAATCAATGGTATTTCAGTATGAATCCACTCTCAACTGAACATATTGAGGCACAAAACCTCGATTCTTATGATTGGCATGAAATCATTGTTCCTGGTGAAGTTGCTATGCAAGGCTATAATATCGAAAATGACACACCATACTACTACACAACTTCTTTTATGATTCCAGAAGATTATGATGGAAAGCATGTAATCCTAAGGTTCCATGGTATATATTCCAAAGCTAAGGTATGGATAAACGGTTTGTATAACCGTGATCATCAGGGTGGATTTACGACATGGGATTGTGATATTACGGATCAGATCCGCGCTGGGCAAGCTACTACTATCGTCGTTGAATTCATCGATGACAAATGGGACCCTTCAATTGGTAGCAAATACGCTCATCATAATATTGGTGGGATTCTAAGATCGATAGAGCTTATTGCAGTACCTAAGACGCATCTTACTAGATTTCATTATGACATTGAATTTGACGCCGCTTACAATAATGCGTTTTTGCAGGTATCACTAGGTGCCGCACTCCATCAAGCTAAAGCTGTTTATGTTCAACTTGAGCTAACAGACCAACAACAAGCCCTCGTACCACTTGAAGAGCATTCTATCGTTTTTGAGCCTGAGCAACAACACCTCGATATATCCTTCAACATTCAACACCCAAAGAAATGGAATGCTGAGCAGCCCTATCTATACACCCTACATGCCAAGTTATTTGACGATGAGCATCAATTGATCGAGCAAGCTGAAGTACAGGTTGGATTCCGACAAATCTGCTTCGCAGGAAAGAACGGGACAGATCCGAAAGAAATCTACATTAATGGAGAACGAATTAAATTAAGAGGCACATGCCGCCATAGTATCCATCCAAAGCTCGGAAGAACAACAACACCAGAAATGGATATACAGGATGTCATATTGCTACGAGAGCAAAATGTTAACTACGTACGAACCTCCCACTATCCACCATCGGAGGAGTTTCTTGCGGCGTGCGATGAGCTTGGCATGTATGTAGAGGAAGAAACAGCCGTTAACTTCCAGTATGCAAATGGACCTGGACCATGGCGGGATGACGAACCATGGTATATGAATCAATTAGCAGAAATGATAGAACGTGATCGTTCTTATCCTAGCGTCATAATATGGTCATTAGCTAATGAGAGTGGCTGGCGCGCTAATGAGGAAGGGGATAAATTCAGAAGACAGCTGCAGTACGTTCAGCAAGAGGAGACGACTCGGCCAACTAAATTCAGTTATCCGTTCTTAGTTGAGGATGGCAGTACAACCGATATTTACAGCGCACATTATATTGATTATACAAATGATATGGATTACCACTTAGTTACTTATGGGGTGTCTGAGAAAGATATCGTAATTAACTATTCTTCTCCTGTTATTCACGATGAATATGCACATATCGCTTGCTATAACATCGAGGAACTTGAACGAGACAATAACGTACGCAACTTCTGGGGAGAGAGTGTATATAAGATATGGGAGAAGATTGTCAATACGCATGGTGCGCTTGGTGGTGCATTGTGGGCTAATATTGATGATATATTCTTCCTGCCTGATGGTGTCCCCGAACGACATCAACAGCATTCAATTGGTACTGCCGCAGGATACGGAGAATGGGGGAATATGAGTGATGTCTGGCGCAGACATAAGCCTGAATATTGGATGACTAAGAAAGCCTACTCCCCAATTCGGATTAAGGAAGGCACCGTTGGGAATCCAGGATATGCCCCACTCATCATCTCAATTAGTAACTGGTTCAATCACACTAACCTGAATGAAGTGAACATTTGCTACAGCATTCACGTGGATGGGCAAATTATTGCCCAACCGTCTTTCTATGGACCTGATATTAAGCCATACTCAAGTGGGCAACTCGAACTCCCAGCACGAGATTGGAGCGATCGAGAGCGCATACATTTACAGTTTCAAACATCGGATGGGATAGTCGTAGATGAATATCTGCTCCCAATTGCAACAAGAAAGTTCATATTCTGTGATGCCCAGTATGAAGCATTAAAGGTCGAAGAAACGGATGAGCAATATCTCATTCGTAACAACATGGTTTCTTTCACATATTGCAAAGAATCAGCGATGCTCTCTCAAGCAACTTTCCAAAACCGAGTCATACTTACAGGTGGCCCGCATTTGAATTTGACTGGTGTCGAGCTTGGTAATTGGATTCCAGGTTCCATTCATGTAGAAACTTGCGATAATGACCAGCAGATTGTAGTCACAACTACTGGTCATTACACACTAGGCATAAAAGTTTTATTTGTTCAGAAGCTGTTCGCAAGTGGTAAATTTGAAATTCGCTATACGGTGGACAATGTTGAACTTGAGCTTGAGATACAAGAACTTGGTCTAGCAATCGATATGCCTGAGCACATCGATTATGTGGAATGGCAGAAATCAGGACGATTCAGTGTTTATCCTGAGAATCATATAGGGAGACTTACCGGCCGTGCCAACCGGGTTCGTAAAGCTAGTGATGAACAACCAGATGTTTACGGAGAGCAACCTGCGTGGGAATGGAAAGACGATATGCGCAACTATTATTTGGAACGTAAAGACGATTCTACTAAAGGAATAGTTACTAATGATTTCCAAACGATGCGAGAGTATATTCACTTCTATGCTGTTGGCCTAGCAGATACGGACGCCACTCTACGCGTAGAATCCAACGGAAACGAGGCTGCTCGAATAGCTTATATGTATCAACCGCCTACATTAGTTAGTTATGCGGATACCGATTCATTAACCTATAAGGGTGAATGGCAGCACCTACAAGATTCAAAAGCTATCATAGGTATGGTGTGGCATTCGAATACTCCGGGATCTACCATTGAATTCTCATTTTACGGTACAGGCGTTCAGTTCATGTATAAGAAACATAAAACTGGTGGAACGATGCATGTTCACGTAGATGATCAGCCCAAGCATATCATTGGTACACATAGTGATATTGGTATGCCACTGTACCAACAACGATTTACTTGCAGAGAACTTCCACTCGCGTACCATAAGATTACCATTGGAGTCCCCTTCGATTACGAGGGAGCGGAAGTTGTCATCGAGGCATTCGAAATTCTGAATGATACCATTCCTGCAAAAATCATAGCACAGCTTATTATCAATCAAGCCTGGTATTACCCAGCGTTAGGCTGGGGGAACTATTGCGGAGAACCAATCCGTATTGAATCAGGTTATTCGCAAATGACTACGTTCAGAATGACTAATAATCCTCAAATGATTATAGAGTACGGTAAATAACGTATGATAGTATGGAAGGTCGGCTACTCAAATAATGGGTAGCCGACCTTCCATTTTTTATGAGAATAATTGATCAATACCTTTGAACGTATTCTCTATAACATGCTCAGATGTATAAATAGATAGATGATGTGGTAGTAGTCCCTGTTCGAGCGCAGGTCTAAATACATCAAAACTTTTCGCGATTTGTCCGCCAAGCACGAGTCGCTGTGCTCCAAAGCCCACGATATAGGGATCAAGCATCTCAGCTAGACACGAACCAAATTCTTCGAATACTTGTTGATAGGCGAGGTTTCCCTGTCTTGCCAGATCAGCGAGCTCCTTCACATCCATGCCTTCTATCCAAAATCCACGTTCCTGTGCGGCATGTAGAATACCAGGACGGGAGAACACTTCATCGATCATTGTATGGCGATAAGGCTTATCATAGAGCTCTCCATTACGAGGAACTCCCTCACCCTCAATTCGGATTTTTCCTTGATCAATGAAAGCAGAGCCCAGCCCTGTGCCGAGTGTTAAAGAGATAAAACGTTCTTGTGGAAATAAGGTACTGATCCCTAGCGCGAAAAGCTTAGCATCATTCTCGAAACGAATAGGTGCATGAACGAGTGCTGCTGCCCATGGCTGATCATTATTTGCTTCCAACAAGCTACGAATAATCTTCTTGAGATTCATACGTAAAGCGATTCAAACTTGCATAAACCTTGGATATAGGAGATTCCTTGCTCATAATCAAATGGCCCGGGAAATGCAATTCCGATATGCCACACTGCAGCAGATAAATCGTTCGATAATGTTGTTCCAAACATATATTGGTATTGCATGATCGTCATGAATTGCTGGAGCGTAGTGCTGGCATCCTCACTTTGCAAGCGAAAGGACTTGGAATTGAGAAGCTTGAATGGAGCAGCCATTCATGACGAGACTGGACTTGATAAAGGTCCCGCCAACGTCGAGTGCGATAACGAATTTAGTCTTCAAGGAAGCTCACATCTCAAGATTTGGATACCCCAGTTTTTATGAGCGTACAAGGCTGGCTACCTAAATTCCCAACTCGATAGGCACCGAATGCAGCAGGCAGG
Source organism: Paenibacillus sp. FSL R5-0475 (assembly GCF_038004585.1). Lineage (NCBI taxonomy): Bacteria > Bacillati > Bacillota > Bacilli > Caryophanales > Paenibacillaceae > Paenibacillus > Paenibacillus sp. FSL R5-0475. The sequence goes on along the minus strand of NZ_JBBORK010000001.1, from coordinate 2,754,276 downwards.
ATATAGGACTCCGCATACCGGAATTCGACTGAGACGGATTCATTGTCGCAGGATATAATTCTCACCTTCTCACCTTCTACGAGATTGAACATGACCATTTGGTGATCCGTATGATCTTCCCATTTATCAGTTGAATGTAATCGGTGTACATAGAAAAGTAGATCCTCTCGTTGACCAAGTTCCACCATTTCGTTGCGACCTTGGGATTGTAATAGTACGGGCTTAGCGATTAAATTCTCCTGCACCCACGCTGTTTTCTTATAGAAATCAATATTCGGAAAGGCGTGATCAATATTAATCGGACGAGGTTTACCATCCATTCCTTTGCGCAAGAAATCATAGATTTTAAACGTAAACCACCATGTTGTTGATGAAATCTCGAGGACAAGATTATTTTTTCCTGATGCATGCATTGTACCTGTTGGAATGAGGAATAGGTCGCCTTTTTCAGCTTCAAACTCGTTTACATAGTCTTTTAATGGGATAGGAATAGCCGTTTCCTGCGCTGTCTTCACCGCTTGATAGAAATTTTCTTCGGTGCAAGTATCCGTTAATCCCAAATAGACATGGGATGTTCCTTGCTGCTCCATAAATTCATTAAATTCACTTCGAATATACGATTGCTTAGGATGGACTTGGCAAGATAAATTGTCACCCTCTATCGTATCCAATTAGTCGAAGCGAATCGGGAAGTAATCTCCGAATAATTGAACGTTGCGTTCGCCGAGAATGGCAAGATACTCATAATGCATCACAATAAGGAAGGGGATTTCGATGTACTCACCTTGATATTCCAGAATAATAGAGTTCTTCGGTGCGATCGCTACATATATAGTAACATGCCTGTTGTTTAACCATTCTTAAAGCTTTCAATAAACTTGGAAGCTAATGATGATAAGTATTTATCTTTGATCCAGACGGCGGCGACCCGCGTGCGAAGCGACTCACTACTGATTTCTTTATAGATCAAATTACGATTGCTCGTTAATTCGAAAGCGGATTTGGGGATAATTCCGATGCCGAGACCAGCATTTGCCCAGAGCAGTGTTGTTCGCGCATCATCATTCATACAGAAAATTAGCGGATCAAAACCATTCTCAAGACAGGTTTCCCGGATAAGCTGCTCAAAACGGCGGTAGATAATGAGCGGCTTATCTTTTAACTCACCGATCTCAACGAAGTTTTCATCTGTTTTCCAGTCATACTCTGGAGTCATTACGGCAATCATAGGCTCAGCTTGTGTGTAAAGACATTCTAAATTTGTAGCATTAAAGGGTGTCCGGACAATGCCAATCTCGACAATGCCCTTGTTCAAAAGGTCGATGATTCTGAAGGTATTCCCTTCATGGATTTCAAATTTAACGCCTTGATACGTTTTGTGAAACTCACATAGTCGATCTTGGAGCAGGGTCGCTCCTGAGGAAGAGACAGTGCCAATGGCAAGAGTTCCTTTTAAGCCTTTGACAAAATCATTGAGCTCCCGGGCAGTGGAATCAGCCAGCTCCAGAATTTGTTGAGCCCGGTCACGCAAAATGGCTCCTGCTTCGGTAAGTTGTACACTGCGCGGACCTCGATCTACAAGCTTGACGCCTAGTTCTTCCTCAAGCAGCTTAAGCTGCTGACTGAGCGGAGGCTGAGCCATTTGCAGCTTTCTGGCTGCAGAAGTAATCTGCCCTTCCTCAGCGATAGCCATAAAATATTTAAGCTGTCTAATATCCATAAAAAAAATCCTCCGAACTTGGGATATGTTAATCGTATGGGAGCGATACGAATCAAATATTATTAATATGTGAGTAGATATGCCATAATCATAACTGTTATTATACATATTTCAAGTGCTTAAATACTTCTTATGTTGGGTGTGGATGACGTTGTTTAAAATTGCAGTCTATTTAAAACCGTACAAAAAAGAAGCCATCATCGGTCCAATCTTCAAGCTGATGGAAGCGATTCTGGAGCTGATTTTGCCTACCATTGTCGCGTTAATCATCAATAACGGGGTAGGAAATCATGACAGTGCTTATGTATACCGTATGGGTGGCCTGATGGTGCTGATGTCTCTGCTTGGCTTCGGTTGCTCCATGGTGTGCCAATACTATGCAGCACGAGCATCTCAGGGATTCGGCACGACGCTTCGTAATAAAATGTTCAAACATATTACATCTTTATCGTACGCTGAGCTGGATACGTTCGGTACGCCTACGCTGATTAACAGAATTACCAATGACGTAAACCAGCTGCAGATTGCAGTGGCTATGCTGATTCGCCTGGTTATTCGTGCGCCGTTTATCTGCATCGGGGCTATCATAATGTCCATGATTTTGGATTTTAGATTATCGCTGATTTTAATAGCGGCAACGCCGATTTTTGGCATTATATTATATTTTATTATCACTCGAAGTGCACCTTTGTATCGAAAATACCAGCAGAAGCTGGATGCCCTTGCGCTCGTTCTTAGTGAGAATTTGTCGGGGATACGAGTCATTCGTGCTTTTGCGAAGAGACGTACGGAAAAAGAACGTTTTGATGCCTCATCTGAGGATTTAACCACTACAGCGATCCGGGTCTCGCGGATTTCCGCTTTACTTGGACCTATGACGACACTTGTAGTAAACGCGGCGATCATAGCTATTTTATGGGTAGGTGGAATTCACATTGATGGGGGGCGATTGTCTCAAGGTGAGATCATTGCCTTTATCAATTACGTCACTCAAATCTTGCTGGCACTTATAGTGGTCTCCAACTTGGTCATTATTTTTACAAAAGCCTCATCTTCTGCCAATCGTGTGAATGAAGTGCTGAGTGTCAAAGCATCCGTGTCCGAGGACGGGAATGTTGTGATGACTGAACCTAATCATACCGCTCCTGCCATATCATTCGATCATGTATCGTTTGGTTATAATACAACAGGAGAATTGGCATTAGAGGATATTTCGGTAGTCATTAACCGCGGAGAAACTGTAGGGCTGATTGGCAGTACGGGTTCTGGTAAATCTACTTTCGTGAACTTAATTCCACGTTTTTATGATGCAGTGCAAGGTGAAGTTAAAGTGGATGGAGTGAATGTCAGAGATTATAAGCTGCATCAGCTTCGTGAGAAAATAGGGATTGTGCCGCAAAAAGCAGTGTTGTTTACTGGAACAATCGCTGAGAATATTCGTTGGGGTAAGGAAGACGCAAACGAGGAAGAAATCATGCAAGCAGCCTTTGTTGCTCAGGCGGAAGAGTTTATTCGTAAATTGCCAGAAGGATTGAATACGCAGGTATCACGTGGCGGACTTAATTTATCCGGGGGGCAAAAGCAGCGCTTGACGATAGCTCGCGCAGTGGTAGGTAAGCCGTCGATTCTAATTCTGGATGACTCCTCCAGTGCGCTGGATTTCGCTACTGATGCGGCTCTACGTAAAGCGCTCAATGAGAGCAGCCAGCAAATGACCGTCCTCGTTGTCTCGCAGAGGGTGAGCACTGTAAGGCAAGCGGATAAAATTATGGTATTTGAGGAAGGGCGGATCGCCGGTGTCGGAACCCATGAGGAGCTGATGCGTGGTTGTGAAGTGTACAAAGAAATCTGCCTGTCCCAGCTATCGAGTGAGGAGTCGGGCCAATGAACAAAAACAACATTTGGAAAAGACTAATTGTATATACAGGACATTATAGAAAAATTGCTATTGGGGCAGTTATATGCGCGTTACTCAGTGTGATCGCCAGTCTAATCGGACCACTACTTATCGGTAAAGCCATTGATTTTATGATCGGACCGGGAGAGGTGGATTTTGACGCCGTACTTAGACTGCTTTTGATTCTGGCAGCGGTATATATTGTCGGCAGCTTTTTCGGATGGCTCCTTACCTATCTGACGAATCGAATCGCCTACCGGACTGTGTATGACTTACGGCGGGAGCTTTTTGATAAATTAAATATTTTGCCTTTAAAATTTCACGACAACCACCCGCAAGGTGACAGTATCAGCCGGTTTGTTAACGATATGGATGCCGTCTCTGATGGACTGCTGCAAGGTTTCTCCACACTGCTTACAGGGATCATCACCATTGTTGGGGCAATTGTGCTTATGTTGTACATCAGTCCTCTGATGACCTTAGTAGTTCTTCTGTCAGCACCCGCCACCTTTTTTGTGGCCAGATTTATTACGATGCGATCTCAAAAGATGTTTAAAGAGCAGGCGAAGATTCTCGGTGGTCTCAATGGCTATGTGGAGGAAATGATCGGCGGGCAAAAAGTAGTCACCGCTTATCATTATGAAGAACGTGCAATGTCTCAGTTTGAAGAACAAAATGAGACATTATATCAGACCGGTGTGAAGTCACAATTTTATGGCTCCTTATCCAATCCGACAACGCGGCTAGTAAATAACGTTACGTTCTCAGTTATAGCTATGATCGGTAGTGTTATGGTAATTCGGGGTCATTTCACGGTAGGGGATCTGTCCAGTTTCTTGATCTTCTCCAACTTGTTCGCTAAGCCGTTTAATGAAATAACAGGTGTGATTACACAGCTTCAATCGGCAACTGCCTCTGCGCAGCGGATCTTCGCCATTCTCGATCTAACACCAGAACCCGCTGATTCTAAGGGCGCCAAAATCATGAGTACAAGTCAAGGAACCATTACCTTCGAAAAAGTATCCTTTGCATATAATCCAGAACGTCCCTTGATTAACGATTTCAGCCTTGAAGTGAAGCCCGGTACCCGAGTTGCGATTGTAGGTCAGACTGGAGCAGGGAAGACGACGCTGGTAAACCTGCTCATGCGTTTCTACGATGTGGACCGTGGGTCCATCAAGATTGATGGTGTGGATATTAAGACCATTACGCGTGACAGTCTGCGACGTAATTTTGGGATGGTGCTGCAGGATACTTGGCTCTTTGGGGGCACGATCAGAGATAATATTGCTTACGGAAAACCTAGGGCTACAGAGGAGGAAATCATCGCTGCTGCTAAAGCTGCTAATGCTCATAGCTTCATTAAACGTCTGCCAGAAGGGTATGATACGAAGATCAGTGGCTCAGGGGATAATCTCTCCCAAGGACAGAAGCAGCTACTTACCATTGCACGAGTAATGCTTGTAGATCCGCCTATGCTCATCTTAGACGAGGCTACAAGCAGTATTGATACCTTAACTGAGGTACGGATTCAGAAGGCTTTTCTGACTATGATCGCTGGTCGGACCAGCTTTGTGATTGCCCACCGATTGTCAACGATTCGGGAGTCGGATCTCATTCTTTTCATGAAGGATGGAGACATTGTGGAGAGTGGTACGCATGATCAACTCCTAGCCAGCGGTGGATATTACGCCAGATTATATAACAGTCAGTTCGCCTCAGCGTAGACTTTGTGAAGAAAGAGAAGTATTCAACCCTATTTGGGGTGAGGATGCTTCTTTTTTGTCAGTAGCATGGCATTTACTGTCCCGTAAATGAAACCTCAGGTGGTTCCCTTCGTATCCTTAAATATGCAAATATTAGGGAGGGAATTCATTACAATGTCAATGTTTAAACGAATGCTCGCGAGTGCCGGAATTGGAGCGGCTAAAGTAGATCTCATGCTCCATCAAGATTTCGTGAACGCAGGTGATACGATCAGTGGTACCGTTCGAATTCAAGGTGGCCGAGTGGATCAGGAGGTCGATGACGTCTACGCATTCGTTAAGACGCGTTACTTGAAAGAGCTGAACGATAAGAAGATGGAAGTGGAAGCGACGGTATCCAAATTCCTGTTAGCAAGTAAATTTAAAGTAGTGGCGGAGCAGGTCTATGAATTTCCTGTCTCATTCCAGCTTCCGGCGATAACGCCAGTGACGTTAGGTAGATCGCCGGTTTGGATTCAAACCGGACTTGATATTAAAGAGGCAATTGATCCGAAGGATCAGGATTATCTTCAAGTAGGCCCTCATCCATATTGTGCTATTATTTTGGATGCGATGAATCAGCTCGGGTTCCATATTCGTGAAGTGACTTGTGAATATGCACCGCGTTACGGTAGGATCAATGGGTTAGATTTTGTTCAAGAATTTGAATTCGTTCCCCCCTCACAGTTCCGGAATCAACTAGACGAATTAGAAATCGTTTTCTTTCCAAATGAGGATGGCATTGAGTTGCTCCTACAGATTGATCGTAAGGCGCGTGGTTTAGCTGGTTTGTTCGCCGATGCGCTTGATACAGATGAGAGCTTTGTGAAAATACGCTTTGATCACAATCAACTTGCTTACGGAGTTGACTATGTAGCTGATCAACTGCTCGCAACGATCCATAAATACGTATAAACAGGATTATAAAAGAGAGGGGAGAACCCCTCTCTTTTTTCGTTTTTATAAAGAAAAATTTATTTATATGAAGGAATGAACTAAATGGACAGGATAAACGTACTATAGTAAAACTATCCTAACAACTTATGAAACGGTAGGCATTGATTGCATGATGAAAGTTACTAATACGAATACGAACGGAGAGGGAGTGCCAAGATGTTGACAATAAAGCATTTTACCAAGAGCTATAAGGGCGGTAAGAAGGCAGTGAATGACTTGAACTTAGTGGTCGAGAAAGGTGATATTTATGGCTTTATCGGTCATAACGGCGCGGGGAAAACAACGACGATTCGGGCAGTAGTAGGTGTTCTTGATTTTGAAGAGGGGGATATCGAAATAGGTGGACATTCCATCAAAAAAGATCCTTTAGCCTGCAAAGCGATCACTGCGTATATTCCAGATAATCCAGATCTATATGATCATCTGACCGGCATTCAATACTTGAATTTTATTGGTGATCTTTTTAGTGTATCGAAAGCTGATCGGGAGTTGTTGATTAAGAAATATGGCGATGAATTTGAGATTACATCTCATTTGGGGGATTTAATCTCCTCGTATTCTCATGGTATGAAGCAGAAGCTCGCGATCATCTCAGCACTGATACATAAACCGAAGCTGTTAGTTCTGGATGAGCCCTTTGTGGGACTTGATCCAAAAGCGGCACACACGCTTAAAAAAATCATGACGGAGATTTGCAGTCAGGGAAGTGCGATCTTTTTTTCAACGCATGTACTGGATGTAGCGGAGAAGCTCTGTAATAAGATTGCCATTATCAAAGCGGGAGAATTGATTACGCATGGGAAAACAGAAGAGGTGAAGGGTGACAGCAGCCTTGAAGATGTATTTTTGGAGTTGATTAAGCATGATTAATATCTGGAGATTGACGAAGATTCAGCTGATCTCTTCCTTTGGGTTAAATAAAGCTTTGCACACACGTGATGTGAAAGAAAGACAAAAAATGCTGTGGCTGACCATCGGGATCCTAATTGGAATTGTTATGATGGCTGTGGTTTCATTTGGTTATAGCTATATGATAGCAGAGACCCTTGAACAGATTGGTCGGCCAGAGCTGCTCCTTGCGATAATGATGGCAGTTACTTGCTTAATCGGATTTTTTACAACGATCTATAAGGCTAGTGGTGTATTATTTGGCTCCAAAGACTACGATCTCGTAATGTCGCTGCCAATCAAAACGAGTCATATTGTAGCAAGTCGGGTGGCTCAGCTTTATGTGTTAAACCTATTCTTCTCTTTGATGGTGATGGTACCTGCAGGCATTGTTTATGCTATAAAGGTGAATCCCGGCGTACTATATTATTTGTATTTTTTGATGACACTGTTGTTTATTCCATTAGTGCCGATCATAGCTGCAACGATTATAGGTGCTCTGATCAGCTGGGTTTCCTCAAGATTTAAAGGAAGTCGTATAATAACGCTCATCCTAACTTTTGTTGTAATTATTGCTATAATTGTTGGTTCAGGTCAAATAAATGGTAACAATCCACAATTACTTGCGGATATGAGCGCTCAAATTGCTGATCAAATATACAACTTGTATCCTTTGACGCTTATGTATGTAAATGCGGTTTGCTCGTTTCAGTTTGATTCCTTAGTATTGTTTATTGGGTTTTCGCTGATTTCTTTTATGCTGTTTACCATCGTGCTTGGTAGCAAATATAAAGCGATCCACACAGGTCTTACGACTTCTTTTTCAAAAAATAAATATCAAATGAAATCACTTGCAGTATCCTCACCGCTTTATACATTGTATAAAAAAGAGCTGCGTCGCTATTTTAGTTCTTCTATCTATGTACTTAACACGAGTATAGGCATGGTAATGTTACTTGTATTGGCGATCGCCTTACTGTTCGTTAGTGCAGAGCAACTAGGACAACTCGTTGAGATACCAGAGCTTTCAAATTATCTGAATCGAATGGCTCCACTGTTTGTTTCCGTTTTTGTAACTTTAAGCTGTACGACATCCAGTTCTATTTCGCTCGAAGGTAATAATATTTGGATTTTAAAAAGCGCACCTGTGCCGACAATAACGATATTGCTAAGTAAAATTGCAGTGAATCTTACGATTACTGTGCCGATTGCGGCTGTAAGTAGTGTGCTCCTTATGATATCCCTAGGTACGGGATGGGTGGAAAGCTTGCTATTATTGGTTATTCCGGTCCTTTATGCTTGTCTTACTGCAATGACTGGTGTACTCGTTAATTTGAAGTTACCTAAACTGGAGTGGACAAATGAAGTATCGGTAGTCAAACAAAGCGCATCCGTCTTAGTGGCGATGTTGATAGGGTTTATAAGTTTACTGATTCCTTTTGGTATGAGTCTGCTGCTATCTGATCTGAATGGCAATCTCGTATTGTTAGGGATTGGATTACTAATAATAGTGGTTTGTGGTGCGATGTATCGATATATTCAATCCAAAGGGGAGCTTTTATTTCGGGCTCTTTAAATCATAGGGGGATCCTAAAAGTCGTAACGGCTAGTGGGATGCCCTATTTTTTTGCGCTCTACCAATATTTTAGCAGTGTTTATAGCTTCTATCCTTGGTATAATTCGAAGATTATATCCGAGGAGGATCATCTCGTGAACAATAGATTTGGTAGATTTGTAATTACGATACTTGTAGTAGTGCTTGTAGCTGGAGTATTTATTCAACATATATCGGCTGATGATGAGGCGCCTTTTAAGGATATAGATACTAGTTATGCTAAAAATGAAATTATAGATTTGTATCACCGCAACATATTAACCGGCACAACGGCGACAAGCTTCTCACCTACTAAATCGATTACTAGAGCGGAATTCATTACGGTTCTTGACCGTCTGCTAAAGCTTGATCCGGCAGTCAGTCCAGTATCTCCTTATACAGATGTAGCTAAAAAAGCTTGGTATTACGGCTGGATACAGGCAGCTGTTCAGCTTGAGCTGGCTAACGGCACATCGGCAACTACTTTCACGCCAGCAAAAGCAGTTACCAGGCAGGAAGCGGCTGTATGGATGGCCAAAGCTTTAAAGCAAACAAACCATACTCATGCTCTAACTTCGTTCAATGATCGAAATGAAATTGCTAGCTGGGCAAGATCAGCTGTTGCTACTGTAAATGATCTAGGTTTGATGAAGGGGGATAATCGCAAGAATTTCCGCCCCTCTGATCCTATAACTAGACAGGAAACGGCCGTCCTCATTGACCGAGTGCTGCAAAATGAGAGTTGGGCAGCAGAACTCGATGATGAGCCGGAGGATCGAATCGTTATAGGCTGGCAATATGGGCAGACGACAGCACAATATGAGAATACGGTTCTGAAATCCAACGTTAACACCTTATCACCACGGTGGTATTATGTAGGAAAAACAGGTGCAGTAACGGATTCAACGGATGCTTCGCTGATCACATGGGCAAAGAAGAATAATAAGAAAATATGGGCGATGGTAGGCAATCGATCGGATCAAGAAGTGACCCATCAAATGTTGTCGAGTGTAACCTCAAGGAATACGGCAGTAAATCAATTAGTAGCTTTAGTGAGCAAATATAGATTAGATGGACTAAACATTGATTTTGAAAATGTAGCGCCTGACGATCGTGAGTATTTGACCTCGTTCATTACATTATTAGCTGAGAAAATGCATGCTCTTAACGCGAAGCTATCAATAGACGTCTCTCCTGATCTTGGAACAGATTGGACAGATGCTTTTGACTACGCTGCACTAGGTAAGCAAGTGAACTATATGGTGATGATGGGTTATGACGAACATTATGACGGGAGTAAGCTTCCAGGGTCCAATGCTTCTATTCCTTTTGATCAACATGCAGTGGATACTGTACTAAAGGACGTACCCAGCCATAAGGTTATATTGGCACTGCCTTTATATAATCGGGACTGGACATTGAATCAGAATGGTACGGTTTCATCTTCAAAGTATATCTCGCTTCCGGAGCAAAATCAGATTATTAGTAGCTATGGAATGAAACCTGTATGGAATGAGACTTTAGGACAATATGTTGCCAACTATTCGAAGCAGTCCATAAAGCACACGATCTGGATTGAGGATGGCCGTTCTTTAATAGCGAAATACGATTTAAGCGTTAAGAACAATCTAGCCGGAATCGCTTATTGGTATATAGGTGGGGAAAGCGCAGATATATGGTCTAGCGTAAGTAATGCAGAGAAATTTTACGATTATACCTTTTAAAAAGAAAGACTGGATGCATATAGCTATCTTGCTATGGCATTCAGTCTTTTTATTTAGTTATCACAGCGCAACGACCGCGCGTTACGGTGAAAGCTCTTGGCACGCAACATATACACTAAATATATATATTTGAGGAATTATAAGTCATAATCATCCATATAAAAGTTACATTTTTCACTAGTATGAAATAATTAATAAATGCTATATTCTTCTTGAGCAATTATACATATGGAGGAATTCAAAGGATGCCATCAATTACAGAAACAATTCAACTGATCGAATCAAAAGAATTTCAAAGAACATTAGAAAGTCTGTATGGTGATGTTCCATCTATCATTAACGATCAAAAGCAAAGATATAAGACCTTGGTTCAGGAATATGTAAAAAAATTTGCAGAGGGCGAAGTGTTTCTCTTTAGCTCACCAGGGCGCAGTGAAATTAGTGGCAATCATACAGATCATAATCTAGGTAAAGTAATTGCTGCCAGTATAAACATGGATTGTATTGGAGCGGCTGCGAAAAATGATCAAAATATTATTCGTATAAAAAGCATTACCTATAACGAAGACTTCAATATTGATTTGAATTCGAGTGGGAATAGCCTTAACCTTTCAGGAACATATACCTTAGTTAAAGGGATTTTGGACGGTTTTGAACGTTACGGTTATAAATTAGGCGGTTTTGATGTTTGTATCACAAGTGATGTCATAAGTGCAGCAGGTGTAAGCTCATCAGCTTCTTTTGAGATGTTGATATGTTCTATTATTAATTTCTTCTACAACAATAACGAGATGGATGTCGTTACCTGTGCCAAGATAGGCCAATATGCAGAGAATTCAGAGTGGAACAAACAATCGGGTTTGCTCGACCAAATTGCTTGTGGATATGGGGGACTAATTTCGATTGATTTTAAAAACATCGAGGCTCCGCTGATCACTACATTAAATTTTTCATCCATTGACAAAGCTTATGAGTTATTTATTGTCCCCACAGGTGCAAACCATGCAGATTTAAGTGAAGAATACTCCTCAATTCCAACAGAAATGAAGGCTGTTGCCCGAGAACTTGGGAAAAATGTGCTTCGTGATTTAGAAAAGCAAGATATATTGGACAACCTGGACAAACTTAGAGAGAGTGTTGGAGATAGAGCTGTATTGAGAGCACTGCATTTCTATGAGGAAAACATTCGAGTTGATCAACAAGTAGAAGCTTTGACAGACGATAATGCAAACAGCTTCATAAGACTCGTAAATGAATCTGGAAACTCATCCTGGAAATGGCTGCAAAATTGCTATTCTAACTCTACTCCTACTGAACAGGGTGTGACACTATATTTGGCATTAACTGAGCTGTTTATCAAGGAGAAGGGGGCAGGAGCCTGCAGGGTACATGGAGGCGGTTTTGCAGGAGTTATAATGGCTTTATTGCCAAAAGAATATACGGATTCCTATAAAGCATATATGCACTCATTTGGTGTTGAGCAGATTTATCCTGTCCGCATTCGTAAGCATGGTGCTATTAATTTAAATCTATTATAGGCGTTTATCAGTCGGCACCTAGTTAGCGTATATCTATATACTTGGTGCCGATTTTTTTTCTGATGATGTTCTAGTTTACGAAATATGAGAATATTAACTGAGTGTTTTAGTCATTATAAAATCTATTTGTTCTTCATCACCCATATAAAAAGAGTGAGTCCCTGTTTGAACGAAATTCATTTTTTCATAGAATTTAATTGCATTCTCATTTTTTTCCCAAACGCCTAACCAAATCTTCTCTTTATTCTGATCTTTTGCTATGTCTAAAGCCTTATTCATCAGGTATTTACCTAGTCCCCGTTTATGAAATTTCCCCCTGATATAAATCCTCTCGATTTCAAGCGAATCATTACCCATTTTTTCTGATTGGGCATCATTAAAGTTTAGCTTTAAATACCCAGCAACTTCCTTATTCAAAAAAATAAAATAGAATTCCGAACAATTATTTAATAATTCTTTTCCTAATTGTTTCAAATTAAAAGCACGATCTAAGTAAGCTTTCATAATTGCAGGTGAGTTTTGATTCTGAAATGTATCGTTAAATGTTTCAACACTGATTTCTTGGAGCAACCCTAAATCTTCAAACGTACACTTTTTTATATTTATGGTCATTTTTATTTGTCCTCCGTTTACTAAGTCAATAATCTCTTTTGTTTCCTTTTTTGACTAACTCCCAGTCTTTTTCTACATTTTTTCTGACTCTCTGCAGCAAAGTAAACATAGTTTCTACTTCACTCTCAGAGAATCCAGATAATGCGACCTTATTGGAATAATCGTTTTCCCTTTTTATGTATGGGTACAAAGTAACCCCTTTCTCCGTTGGAAATAGTTTTTTTATTTTTTTATTTTGATTGTCTTCTTTCTTTTCAATAAATCCATTAATTTCTAATTTCTTAATTGCACGTGAAGCTGTTGTTCGATCTACTTTTATCATCTCAGCTAACTTTTCTTGAATTATTCCTGGGTTTTCACATATTCGAACAAGGTACAAATATTGCCCTTTTGTAAGGTCATGTTCTGCAAATTCTATATTGCTTATTGAATCTAATGCCCTAGCTATCATTCCAATTTCACGTAGGATTTCCTTCATAAATAACTCCTTAGCGCGTGTTTTGTTGTAAATGCAATAAATAATATATATTAATTTATCTCATAATTGTTGCATTTGCAATAAAAAATAAATAAATAAAATAGCGAGGTGAGTAAAGTGAAGCGTGACTTCTATGTATTAGAAATTAATAAAACTAACTCTTGGTATTTTACGATTTGAAGCCCTTATAAAAAGACTGGATAGCAAGATGGTTATGTTGCCATCCAGTCTTTTTATTGGGTTATTACCGCACAAATGGTAGTCTCTCGTTATTGAACAGTGTCCGGTAACATCAGCAAATAACTCGATCTGGCCAAAGTCTGCATTTCGTATTTCATTAATTCAGTTTCGAGTGACGTATTTTTTGAAGTTTTTTACTTTAATAACTTTAACACTTTTTGATAAAAGCTTCTTGTCGCTGACGATCCAGGTGTGATCTTTGGAGTTTTTTCTACGAATTGCAGCGAAGTTATACTTATTACCTGCGTAAATCTTAAAGCCACGAGCTGCGCAATCAGCACAAAATTTAACGCATTCACCTCTGTTCCGATTTGGAAAAGAAATCTGATCGAACACCTTGCGTTTAATGAGTAGGGTCGCACCTTGAACATTGGTTACATATTTATTCTCCATTCGGAGGTAACGAAGCAAAAGTAACTTCTTATCATTCAAATACATATAGTGAGCCCGTTTTCCAACGATATCTGCTTTAGTCTTATGGAGTATTTGCATGCTATCAGTTAAATAGTTGGAAGCGTAATAATCGTCATCATCAAATTTTGCAATATAACTATAATTCGCTAATTGCACACCAAAATTCAAACAATAACCGAGAGAATGATGTTCCGGTACTTTAAAAACCCACACATTCTTATGTTTTTTTGCAGCAGCTGTATAGTCATCTATCTTCAAACTATCATTATTTATGATTACGATAAGTTCTTTAAGATTAAAATTTTGTCGTCGATAGTTATCAAACAGTGTATTTATACAGTCAGCTCGTTTCGTACAGGTCAGAATAGATACAGCAGATATAGTGGAATCTGTAGCCCGTTTCATAATTTGATCTTTGGACTGCGTCCAACAAATGCTTTGTAATTTTTAATATTACGGATGATCTTATGGTTTGCTATTAATGTGCTATCACTGATGATCCATGTGTGCTTTAAAGAGTTTTTTCTACGGATGGCTACGAAGTTATTCTTACTCGCAGAATAAACCTTATAACCTTTCTTTCTGCTTCTGCTGCAAAAAAGATCATCTTCACCCACGTTTTTATTAGGGAATTTCACATGATCGAATACTTTACGTTTGAAGACGAGTGTAGCGCCTGGGAGATGGGTAACTGTTCGATGTTCGTCATGCGCGAAACGAAGGATTAAAGTCTTTGAACCACTTAAATACATATAATGAGCCCGCTTTCCAAGAATATCAGCATTTGTTCTATTTAATGTCTGAATACTTTCTGTCAAATAATGAGGGGCATAATAATCGTCGTCATCGAATTTGGCGATGGTATGATATTTGCATTTTGTGACGGCATAGTTTAAGCATGAACCCAGAGTTTGATGTTCTGGCTTACGAAATATCTTTATGTTTTTGTATTTTTTAGCTAAGTGTTGGTAGGGGGAAAGTGGAATTGCATTGTTATTGATAATAATGATGAGTTCTTTTTGGGCATATCGTTGTCTGTTGAAATTTTGGAGTAGGTTGTTTAAATAATTTTGACGATTTGTACAGGTAATAATAGAAACACCTTTCATCTAACCAACCCCTCAGATGCTTTTTTTGGAAAAAGTCTCATAATACGATATGTCCAAGTTAGAATAGAGTAACGGCATATTAACCTCAGGGATGCAAAAATGGATTTTTATAAAGAACACAAGATCACAGTCATGACTGTGTTATCGAGATCTAGCTCAGCTTGAAGCAACAATACAGTATCTCTCCCTAGTAAAGGCCATTTCCAAAATTCAGGTGAAAAGTAGGAAGACTCAGGACAAATGATCACTATAATGGAAATAAGAGACATACTTAGATACAATCTATAGGATATAAATAAGAATCAGTCTGAATAAGAAAGCGATTAGAGGAGGCCATCTCGTGGGAAGATCATTCGCAAATTTGCATATCAAGTCGAACAACCTTGATAAGACTGTCGAAGCATTAAGAGAGCTAAGCGAAGGGCATGCCACAGTATTAGGCAAGCCAAATACTGTGGCTCAAAAGTTCAATGTTGTCATGTACGTAAGCAAAAGCAACGAGTACTGGATCAGCGTGCTCCATGATTATTTTGTATGGGGTACGGTGAAGGAGATCGGCAAAACGCTGTCTCGGCTTATCGAGGAGCCAGTGATGACCGCCGGATATATAAATGAGGAAATATTCGAGTTGTCTTTGTTCGAGAATGGAGATATTGAGGCCGAAAGAATCTTTTGTGAACAGTGGACGAGGGATGAATATGAACAACTTAAAGAAGAGCGTCTTAACGATGACTATTTGCAGAAAGCGTTGGATATCCGCAATGAGGATTTTGACGACTTCATTAGCATTACGAGTCCGGCACAAGCCGTAGATAAGCTGTCAGAACTCGTAAGAATGTCATTATGGAGCGATTGGGAGTGGATCCCGCACGAAGAAACTCTCAAAGAACGATTTGCGAAATATGAATTTTGAAAATACATGAGCAAATGGCTAAGGTCATCTGAGATGACACTTTAGAACATGGCGGTGAGAGAAAAGAAATGGATAGATTAAAGAACAGCGGATTTTATAAACTTAGATTCTTCATAAGGCCGGAAGAGTTTGAAAGCGTTTTGAAGCTTTTTGAACATAAGCAAGCGCAATTTTATCTAACCAATTATGCCCAGACAGAGCATGACCAGAATCAGGTGTATGAGGCGTATCAGTCATTTTATCATTATTTTACGGCAGAGGAAAAAAGGAATGATGGTCACCCATTCTTTGTTTATTCCATTTCTGTTGCGTCTGATAATGAAGGCTCCGGATTTTTTGCGAGAAATGAAGGTGTCCATTTTCCCTATTACGGACAATGGGCAGAGGATGAATTGCCGTGTATCTTGCTTTCATTTCCTAAAGGCTTTCAAATGGATTTGGAAGATGAAAACGGGAAGTATTATATCTATGAGGATATCAGGGATCATAAGCCGTTAACATATAAGTTTTTCGATGAAATAAAAGACTCTATTAATAAAATGACAAAGCCGCTTCGCTTCTCGACGCATGACGCAGATGCTATGAAGGAGCAAAAGCCTTCTGTGCGTATAAGCCATGGTGCGATTCAAGATTTGAGCAAATCGTGGATTTTCAATAAATATGGACTTGTGATGGGTGGCAAATAGGAGGATTCAGCAATGCGGAAAATATGGAAAAAAAGGATTCTGATCAATAATCCTGCCCTGCTGGACCGGGATCTGATCGAGCGGGATTTGCAAGACGGTAACCAAGTGATTATTCAATTTTCTCACCCGGATTTTTATGGCTCCATATTGGAAGAAGTGGATGAGCTTTGCGCGCGCTGGAATGAGGATTTCGGAGTACGTTTCTACGCCCACTATTCGCTGTCTTTTGATTGTCATACTCTCTTGCGGATTCCTCATGTGAAAATGCTGCACCTCGATAGTCTCACCCAGGCACATAACACTGAAGCATTGGCGAAGCTGGATCACCTGCGCAGTTTGAGCATAGGCATATACGAGCTGGAGAATTCGGAAATTCTGGGGATTGATACGTTGCACTCTCTAAATAAATTAAACATTATCTCGGATAAAAAGACTCTCAACCTGCAATATTTTAGAGAGTTCTCTGATCTGGAGGAATTGCATGTAGGGGGTAAGGTTAAAAACCTTGATGCTATAGGTTATCTGGAGAACTTGAATTATCTCGCGCTGCATTCGATCAGCAAACTGCCGTTACATTGTATTAACCGGCTGAGGAAGCTGGAGCACCTTCGCATTTTGCTTGGAGGCCGGGAGCACATTCATGAAATTGAAGAGAATACAATCGAGAACCTGGAGATTACTAGAGTCCGCGGCTTCCATGACCTGACCAATATTACAGCCTTTCAAGCGCTGAAGAGACTTGTTATTGAGGATCAAATCCAACTGAAGGAAATCAGCTTTAACCAGGATATGAAGGCACTGGAGGAACTTTCTATTAGGAATTGTAAAGGCTTAACCCGTTTGACGGGAATGGAGCAACTACCTTTGCTGCACACGCTTCGTATTCTCAAGACGGCAATCGATTTTGATTCCTTTATCCATCAGAAACTTCCGAATTCTTTATCTTCAGTGGAGTTTTCAACTTTCAAAAGTAAAGCAGACCGGGAAATACAACAAACTTTAGCAAAATTGGGTTTTCAATAAAAGGTAGGATCGTTCAGTTAACAGGAGGAGTATTTATGTACATAGTATCTCAGCCAAAACCGCTATCTGACGGCCAAAACCAAGCACTTGCGAAGGAAGACGTTACTGTTTATCCACAGGGCTACATCCGGTTTTTGCGGCGATTCGGTGAAGGGACTTACAGAGGGTGGTTGAATGTTCAGCTTCCCGATGCGGAGGTGCTTAAACCTTTTGCCGAGTACGGATTATGGGAGCATGACGAAAACAGCCCCATTAGTGAGCAACAGATCGGCGAGTGTATCGTTATAGGTACAACGGTGGACGGTGATTTTCTGGCAGTACATCCCCAGACAGCTAGGCTGCTCTGGCTACCTCGGCATGCGGAGCACGTAAAGGCGATTTCCCTGCAGGCACGGGAGCAGGAAGACGAAGGGATGTACGCCTTGGTGCTGGATGAAATATATCGTCAGGTGTATGGCATCAGCCAAGGGGAGAGCATCTACTATGAACCGTGGACGGGCACTCGGAGCCATCTCTTTTTGCGTTTGCCACAAGGACAGGATCAGCTTACGCTGCCTGAACTGGCCGACTTATGCCAAAACGAATTTCCGCCGGATTTGTCCATTGAGAATGCCTATGCTTGTTTCCTGTTCTACCGGCAGCTGGGCGGCTATGTACGATTGAATTATGCCTACCAGCAAGAGGTGGCTGTCTTCTATGAACAGGATGCGGGGCAGGCGTTTGAAGTTATGGAGCAGTGGCTCTTGTCGAAAGGCTGCGAAGCGATCTCAGAAAATAACAGATGATCCGGATACTCCTTAAGTGTGGGAGAGGGAGGTATGTATGAAACTAGTTTTTACTTTGGATACACATGGAACGTGTGTGGGTCAATTGAGAGATGAGCTGCTGCCCTTAGAGGAATTAGCAAATACATGGAAGTTTCCCTATGATATCTTTTTTGTATTGCGTGTTTTACCTGAAAGTTATGGTCGAACAACATCCAGACGTTTTGATAGCAGGGATCATACCCTCGAATTAGATATCAGCATAAGTTATGAACAGTACCAACGGATGTCCAAGCATGAGCAACGTGAGGTATTAGGCAGTCACCTTTGTAACTATTTGTCAGAGTCAGTCGCTAAATATAATAAGCATGCAGATAAGGAAACTCAAAATCAACTACTGGATCTCGTGAAAAAATGGATGCTTGAAAACAATTGGCTAAATGGAAAGCTAAATCAAGCACGGAAACTACTTTCGCAAGACATGGGTCTTTATGAAGTCAGCCAAAAATTGCAGATGCCATTAGAAGAGATTGAGTATATCCTTCTCCGTATGAATGACTATGAGCCAACTGACGTTCATCCTGATAACATTGTAGCAGGAAAAGCGCCGCCATATCATTTGTAGAAGATTGGATAGATATCCAAAACTTACAATAAACCCATGTATAAGGAGAGGGGATCGAACTTATGTATGAGCGTTTGGCAGAAAAACTGAAAACGACCTCCGCTTTAAAATGGTTTCCTGGCCATGGTGCGGAAGAAAGCTGGATAGCAGAAGCTGAAGAGGAATTAGGATTCTGCCTGCCGCCATCTTATCGCTGGTGGCTGGTTCATTACGGTAATGCCCGGTTGGGAGACGGCAATATTCTAGCGATCGCAGCTCCGGAACATAGAGAGTATTACGACGGCGACCTTCTTTACATACATAGACTGAATAAAGCCGAGAAATGGTGGGTAGGTCGGTTTCCCCACAGACTGGACTTGTTCGTGCCGGATAGCGACGAGCTTTATTTTTTTGATACGTCTACTAGAGATAAACAGGGGGAATTTCCGATCATGTGTTATGATCTCATGAATGATTTGATCGACAAGTATGCTTCAACGTTTGCGGAATTTCTAGAACGGCTGATTGACGAGCGTTCTTAAATAACCTGAGCTGATCGACTAATGGAAAGGAGGACCATTATCATGAAGCCGATGCAAGAAATAGAGACGCTGGCGATAGAAATCGCCGCTGCTGCCAGAAAGTCATTTCGTGCTCTTTTTGAAAATGGCGAACATTATTATTACTGTACGCTACATACTACTGGCGAGGGACATGCGCCTAGCATCTCTGCCTGGTCGTGGGAAGCTTTGGAGATGGAATCGACCAGACAAGGAGACGAAAGTGACACACCGGGATCGACGATTGCTGAACTCATCAAATGGTCCTATGCCGATTCACCCTATTGTTGTTTCGGGGATGAGAACTTCGATCACGTTAAACAACGATTCATCGAGCGTCCTTTCATTGCGGATCTTGAGAATGACGAATGGAATCGCGAGTTTGATTTGAGGCTGAAGGCCATGGAGCTGGCAATGAAAATGCTTGATGATGAAGGCATGTTTGCCATGAATCAGCTGCGAGAGTCAGTATGTGTCCTTGTCGAAGTCATGCCGCCGGATGAGATCAATACCGAAATCGCCCTACGTTTGAATCGGGCGGAATCACCGGTTATGCAAGCATGGTTGACGGAAGCGGCGGAGTAGAAACGTTAGTCTCCCGTACTTAGGAATCTTGCCACTTTAGTCGCGAGTAGTTCAATCAGTTGCTGCCACCAGTGAAAGCCGGCAGTCTTCACAACTAACTAGCCCACTCCTAGTAAGGTGTAATTAGTATATATTTTGCGACTGATCGGAAATCTAAAGCTGATTCTGAAGCCTGAATCTTGTGCTCTGATAGTTAGTAAAAAACGGGAGCGTATTAATCCGCGAATTAAATTGTTCAGTCTTGTCGTATTACCTGAATTAATTGCGGCAGTGACACGTGTTGCAAATGGAATATCAGTCGCCAACCTGAGGTATAAGGGAAGAATAGCTTGTACTACTACGAGATGTTCTCCCACTTTATACTTACTTTGAGCGGGGTCAAGAAAAAAACCGTTGACGTATAGTCGATCCCGCATAGGTGTACGAAAGCCGAAACTGTACCCTGATCCCAATTCTGCAATTGGGGCATGGCTTACCTTTTGAAACAGTCTTTCCATCTGCACAAAATCAATCGTATTCACCGCTTGTACCCATGCAGCTGAGTATGCTGGATTGCGCACGATTTCGCGATAGAAGGGCAGCACATTTCGTATCGTTCGTCTTAAAATTGCAGGTGTTATAAATTCGTTTTGCTGTTTGCGAACGGGGAGTTGACGTTTTCTTTTCTTATTCAATATGCTTCCCTCCTTGAAAATTCACTTATCTGCAACATATGCTTTACCGGAAAGGTACGTTTGGACATTTCATCGAAAAAGCACTCCAGGCTTTCGGGATTTAGATTTACTGCTAGAACGATAAGAAAATTACTTAGCAAGAAATGACGCGGCTGCCGGTAGGAACGGTTTAGTCGCGTTTTGTTTGTGTGCTGCAGCTTGCATGGAAATGATCGATATTCTCTCCCGAAATGTAGGTATACAAGGATGAAATCTGTTTTATTTTTCAATGCTCGGATATCCGCTATCATCTTCATTTGCTCCTTGACAACGAAGATTGTAATGCGTGAAGTGCGAGCAGTAATCGTTCCTTGCTACAAGTTGCTGTCTCAAAAATAAGGTTTTTACTTATGAGCCGGCAAACATCATGAAATGAAAAATCATGAAATACGAGGATCCATTCTTGCCGTGCCTTCCATAAGGTAACATACATAGAATGCAATGGAAGAGCGATAAGGAGGGGGACGGCATGGTTTCGAGAAAACGACTTATGGCATTTATTCAGAATGCGGAAAAGGCATGGGAGAAAGTAGTCTTTTCGTATGATCTAAACAGTCCACCGATTCGAATCGATGATTTTGATTACTACAGACTTCCCTTGCGATTCTCGACCCGAATCAAAATTTTTCGGTATTATCGCCAATTTTGGAACAATGTGTACGCAAATCGCATGATCTGCTCCGCAGGTTTTAAAAACATTCGAGGACGTCTTTACTCTCCTGATGCAGATACGGGGGGATTGCCTAGCAGAGTGTTGGGTTTAAAAATTATAAAACAGACAAGCACAAATATAATAGTTGATGCTATTCTAGGTATTCCAGGCGACTCAATCGCTGATGGGGAAACTATTCGTTATTTCATCTTGCGCAACCCATCCACCCAAGTACTTACGATCAATTTACGCATAAGCCGATATGCCGATTACCGTTACGATCCATGCAAAAAAAAGAGTAGGATACTAAGAAGGAAAAAATGAAATAGCGCCTGTTATATAGGGAGATAAATTATTCATTGAAAAAACTGATTGCAGAAAGAAGAGCTAGAGCTTTTATATTGAGATGGATAGTAGCCAAATCGGTAAAATGAATTATTGAACTAACAGAAAACGTTACTTCAATAAAACAGCGACAGCCTAGGACTTTTTTCTCGTCCTGTGCTATCGCTGTTTTAATTTCTAGGTTCAGTGTAATATTTTACTTTCTGCTGACAACTGTATGATTCAGTGTGAACCCCTTGTCATTAACTCCCTATCCCTTTAGCGAGCCGGACGTGATGCCGTTAATGATATATTTTTGCATGAAAATGTAGAACAGAATGAGTGGTGCGACCGCTAGGAGCATCATCGGGAAGAAATTCGTCCAGTCGGTCGAGAATTGCCCAATATTGCGGAACACTTCTAAGAGTAATACACCCTTTGAACGGGATTGCAAGAACAAGAGCGGTGTCATGAAATCATTCCAGACTCCCAGCGTATTCACGATCGCTACAGTGGCAATCACCGGCATAAGCAGCGGGAACACAATCTGCAAGAAAGTTCTCCACACCCCACAGCCGTCTACTTTTGCTGCTTCTTCCAGTTCAAATGGAACGGTAGAACCGATAAAGCTTTTAATTAAAAAGATAGAGAGCGGGAGGCTGTAACAAATTTCTATAAGAATAACACCCGTGTGGGAATTCATAAGTCCAAGCTGGGATACTTGTTTATAAAGTGCCAAGATCCCCATTTGGTACGGTACCATCATCCCAACCATGAATAAAAGGAACACGAGGCGATTGAAGCGGTTCGTATGTCGTACCAAGCTGTAAGCAGCCATCGCAGAAAACATAACAATACCCGCGACGGAGGAAATCGTAATGAGAAGGTTATTTCCTAACACATGGAAGTAGTTCATTGCTTTAAAGGCGCGAACGTAGTTGTCGAATGTGATATTAATTGGAAGGCCCATCGGACTAGAGACTGCATCAGCTGGGGTTTTAAAAGTCGTGATAATCAAATAGTAAATAGGGATCAAAAAAATCGCGGCTATGACGATCAAGAGAATTTCAGTAACGGCAGACCCTTTAGTATATCGATTCATATTACCGCCGCTCCCACATTTTGATTAGTGTAAAGTGAAGAAAGGTGATGAAGCCAACGAGGATCACGAAGACGATTCCGAATGCGGCTCCGTAGCTATAGAAACCTTCACTGAGCCCTTTTTTGATCATGAGTGATACGATCGTTTCAGTAGAATACCCCGGGCCACCTCCAGTCAAGGCATAAACAATATCAAATACCTTCATCCCGTTTATCATCCCCATAACCGTATTGAAGGTGATCGCTGGAAGCAGTAGAGGAAGCGTGATATAACGGAACAATTGCCACCCGTTCGCTCTGTCGATCTTCGCCGCTTCATAATAATCTGTTGAGATGCTCTGTAAGTTGGCCAAATAAATAACCATTGTGTAACCTACCCACTGCCATACGGAGGCGATGATGACTGAGTAGAGCGCAAGACGCGGATCTCCGAGAAAATTGATGCGTTCGAAGCCAAGAGCAACTACAAGTTGATTAATCAAGCCGAAGTCGGAAGGTGAGTACATAA
Source organism: Paenibacillus sp. FSL R5-0475 (assembly GCF_038004585.1). Lineage (NCBI taxonomy): Bacteria > Bacillati > Bacillota > Bacilli > Caryophanales > Paenibacillaceae > Paenibacillus > Paenibacillus sp. FSL R5-0475. Next base: position 2,730,927 of record NZ_JBBORK010000001.1, on the reverse strand, counting down.
AATTCCAGAGAAAACCGATAACCAATACGCTGAACACCGCAGGAAGGAAGAACGCAGCCCGCAGCAGATTTTTTGTTTTTAATTTTTTATTGAGAAATACCGCTAATGGAATGGCTAGCAAATTCTGTCCGAGCATCGCGAGTACTGCATAGATTAAAGTGTTGCTAATCCCTGTTAAATAGAGGGAATCTTTAAATAGAGAGATATAATTGTTTAGTCCAACATACTTGACAACAACGGGATGCACGTCTGACCAGTTCGTAAAGCTGTATACAGCGGTCTTTAACGTCGGATATATGAAAAAGGTACAATAAATAAGTAAGGCAGGAAGCAGAAGCAGAACATAATTGATTTCTCGTTTGAAAATGTTTGGTTTGTTCATACGCAACAACCTTTAGCTTATAGGATGTACAAGGAGCAAATCGCTTTGCCCCTTGTAATTTATACGACCTATTTAGATTTCTCCAGCAGTTCAACTGCTTTTTTGTCTACCGCTTCTAGCACTTGTCGAGGCGTTTTAGTACCTGCTATGATTTCTTGAATACCTTTTCCTAGATCTGAGAAAGCAGGACCAGCAACGCCCCAATTATTAACAGGGTACATGACATTGCCCGCCTTGAAAGCTTCTTGAGCACCGTTGTACTCTGCTGGCATTTCAAAAGTAACCCCTTTCAAAAAAGAGGAACCTCCTTTATTATCGACCCAGTAAGCATTCTGACCTTCTGGTGTAGATAACAGGTCAAGCACCTTGTACGCTGCATCCTTGACTTTGGACTTCGCATTCAAACCAAACGATACCCCTGGACCACCGACCATCCAACCCGGGCCACCTTTTGTACCCAGGTTCGGGAACATATCAATCTTCATGTCAGGCGCCTTTTGCTTAAAGGTTTCCATATACCAAGGTCCTGCTTGGAACATAGCTGCCTTGCCACTTGTAAACTCGTCAATCGCTTGTTCTTCTTCAAGCCCAAGCATATCTTTGGTGAAGACACCACGTTTCAAGTATTCGGTCCATGTCGTCAAAGCAGGCTCCAGGGCATCGACCATTTTTGAGTTTCCTTTACCAAAATCATCGTTCCATTTTTTTCCTTCGGTTGTGCCGATAAATTCATTAAGTGCTAAACCAAGGAACGACTGGCCTGCTACGTTAGGATTTTTTAGACCGATTGCTTGCGGTTTAATTCCATTTTTCTTAAGTACTTCAGCTACTTGGAAATACTCATCAAGCGTTGTTGGTACTTTTAGGTCATATTTGGCAAATAGATCAACATTATAGTAAACCCCGTTAAACCAACTAGCTTGCGGCAATCCGTACAGTTTATTATCAAATGTCGCGGTGGACGTGCCGGTTTCATAATACTTACTAGCATAACGTTCTGTTAAATCTTCGAAATATCCTGTCTTGACGGTATTTGCGTCGATTACTCCACCGATAATGTCAGGACCTTCGCCTGCTGCAAGCTGGGTCTTGATGACATCTACGTAAGTCTTGTTATCGATGAACTGATACTCCACTTCTATATCGGGAAGTTTATCTTTGAATAATTGCAGAAGTGCCTTTACACTGTCTTCTTTGTTCCAATAGGATAATCTAACCTTCATTTTTTTTACCGGTTCGGGAGCCTTTGATTCTTTCGGCGCCGCCGTATCATTTGGTGTTGCACTTTCCTTTGTGCTGCTGTTGTTCGTACTGTTGGAACTGCAGCCTGTTATGAGGATTGACAAGGCGAGTAAAGCAGTAGTGGGAATTAACCACGTTCTCTTCATACAAAGACCTCCCAAATTTAAAATTTGTTTTGCGGTATAGATTTCATTGTAATGTAAATACCATTTCCATCGAAATAACAGATTTTTGCGAAATCTAACAGAATCCATCTGACAATAGAAACCAAATCATGTGGTTAATGTAACATGGTATGAATTGGAATGCCTAGTGTGCTATGCTTTGGTTTGTAGTGAGTATCCTCTGGAAGCGAGTAAATACCGCCCGATGAACGGTTAGGAGGAAAATATGTATCATATTCTAGTAGTCGATGATCAACAAGCCGAAATCGATGCTATTGAATGGCTTATTCAGAAGCATGCTCTACCCTTTTCTGTTGCTCAGGCCAACGATGGGGAAGTAGCGCTGGAATATATTAGGGGCCATCATGTAGATCTGTTATTCACGGATATTCGCATGCCATTCATGGACGGTTTAGAGTTAATCAAGCAGGCAAAGATAGTCATTCCGGACCTTAAGGTGCTTATTTACAGTGCTTATGGGGAATTTGAATATGCACAAAAAGCGATTCAACTTGGAACGGTTAGTTATATGTTGAAGCCGATCGATGTGAAGGAATTCCTCAAAATATTCCAATCCATAATCGCTATACTAGAGGACGAACGACTTCAGAGAGAGAAGGACGAGTTGCTGATCAAAGGCTTTCATAAAGGAGTGGCGTATGAGAAAGAAAAGCTCCTGTTTGATCTCATTCAAGGTCGTGAGAGTGACGTCCATTACGAGGAACGGGCAGCTTTTGCTGGACTAAATCATCTGGAAAATAAGCGGATGTATATGATTATGATTGGATTGCAAAATCACTTTTTTGATCAACATCATACAGAAGCGTTTGAATTTCTTCAATCGACTAGTAAACATGAGATGTTTTTATTACATATCAATGAATACCAAAGCATCATGCTCGTCGTAATTGATCCCGCTTCAAAGAACAGCGATAACGGGCAAGAGCTTATGACTTATGGAGAAAAGGTTAAAGAATGGCTGGAGACTCGCTTTGACCGGCGATGTTTAATTATTGTCGGTAGTCCGGTAGATAAGCTAGAGGGGCTTCATGACGAGTTCACCCAAATGGAAGAGTTAATGAATTTTCGGTTTTTTATGGATAGAAGTGTCGTTTGTTCCAAAGATGCCGAAAGCATTCATGACCATATAGACGACGAATCGTTAGAGCTTATGCTTAAGGAGATTTATACTTCCATTGCACGAAATGAATATCGTACACTCGAGCATCAAATAGAGTATCTCATTGCGAGTATGCGAAATAGTAAGCGCTTTAGTTCTATGTATGCCAAACTTTTATTTACAGAAATATTGAAAAAAGTAGTAGAGCTTCAAGGCAAAAAAAGCAGCAGTTTACTAAAGGAAGGTTTGGAGCGAATCGCACTTTGCAATTCAATTGCTGAGTTGAGGCAAGTCATTTTATCCGTTTTTCAGGAACATTTGCTGCAAATTAAAACGAATACAGATGATCAATGCCGCAAAGTAATTGAAGATGTACAGATACTCATCCAGATGGAGTACGGAAATGATATTGGGGTTGACTATTTAGCTAATCGTGTCTTTTTATCGCCAAGTTATTTAAGTTTCCTCTTTAAAAAAAGTACAGGTCAAAACCTAATCAAATATATTACAGCTGTACGTATGGAGCGAGCGAAGGAGCTACTGCGAGATTCAACGATTAAAGTTGTTGATATTGCCAGTACAGTTGGATTTGCGAATACTTCCTATTTTAATTTAATGTTTAAGCAGCATAACGGCCTGACTCCTATTCAATATCGGGAGGGTGGCGGAAGAAGATGAGTCTGCTCAAATTTATTCGTAATATCCGCCTGCGTCAGAAATTATTGCTTTCATATGTGATTGTTATCTTCCTGCCAACGATTGTACTGGGCTTGTATGCCTATCAAAGTTCCAAAGCTTCATTGAAAAGCCAGGTTCAGCAAAGCGCGGATAACGAGGCGAGGAAGCTGGCGTTAGAAATTAGTTACCGTCTTCAGAGACAGGATGTATCCATGAAATCGATTGTATTTCATCCTGCGCTTCTTGATTTGATGAGTAATCCAGATCAGGATTTGTACGCTCAATTTAAGACGTTGAATGATAAAATTGAACCTATTTTTTTTAATTTAATGTATATGGTTGGGGATATGACTGAGATTATGTTGTATTCTGAGAATCGGCAATCCGAATTAGGAAACTTCATTACGCCTTCTTCAGCAGTTAAGGATAAGGATTGGTATGAAGCGACAAAGAGCAGCGAGTCAACGAAGTGGTGGTTCGAGGATGGAGAATTGTTTGCCACTCGAGTGATTCGCGATATCGATCTTCAAATCGTGAGCGCTGAACTTTACGTCCGGTTTGATTACAATAAAATCTTCGGTGATTTCATTGGCAAGATGAATGAAGGTAGGGGCATCATTATTACCGATCAAAAGAATCAGCCGGTGTTAACAGAGCATGCCCCGCAGATGGATGATGTTCAGCTTCAATCCCTTTCAAGGAGTGGTACTTCAAAAGCAAGCTTAGGTGGCGAATCCTACCTAGTTATAAACAAAGATATTCCGCAAACCGATTGGGTCCTGCATTATTTGGTTTCCGATGATCAATACAATACAGGCATTCGCAATATTTTAAGCGCCACGGGTATCATTGTACTCATCTGTATGGTTTTCCTCAGTATCATTATCTTCTTGTTCTCAGAGACGCTGTTAAGAGGAATCGAGAAATTAAACACCAAAATGAAGATGGTGGAAGATGGTGATCTTACGGTTGTTGTATCCACGAATTCCAAAGATGAAATCGGGCAGCTTACCGATCGTTTCGGTTCTATGCTTAAACAAATTAATCAACTCATTTCGGAAGTATATCAAACAAAGGTCACGCAAAAGTCAGCCGAACTCAAAGCGTTGCAAGCTCAGATCAATCCCCACTTTCTATATAATTCTTTATCTTTAATTAATTCCAAAGCGCTGCGAATCGATGCTCAAGAAATTAGTGACTTGGTAAATAACCTTTCTAGTTATTACAGAACGACTTTAAATAAAGGGAAGCAAATTATTGCGATTCAAGATGAATGGACTAACGTTCAAGCATACATACATATTCAATTAGCTATGCACAATTCAAGATTTGACGTAGAATTCGATGCCGACGACAAGGTATTTCAATTTGAAATGATTCATTTGATTTTACAGCCGATAGTTGAAAATGCGATTATGCATGGCATCGATCTGAAGCGGGAGGGGCGAGGTAAACTCATCCTGCGGGCAAGTCTTGACGGTGAGGATATTGTTTTTGTCGTGGAGGATAATGGCGTCGGTATGGAACCGTATATGATCGCACGTATTCTTGAACATGAAAGTTCCGGCTATGGGATTAAAAATGTGCAAGAAAGATTACAGCTCTTATTTGGATCTGAGTACGGGATCAATATTCATAGTCAACCTGGGATTGGCACTTCCGTTATCGTACGCATACCGCAGTATCGTCACATCAGAGAAGAAGATTCATGATCACATAAGGGCCAATGCTCATAAAAGCATGGCCCTTTTTTTGTTTACAATCGAAATCTGTTAGATTTCAAAAAATACTCTTATTTAGCAAGACTTCAATTGAGATTATAATGCATAATGTGAGCGCTTTAAATGTGTTCTAAAATTAAATGAATATGAAAGGATGGTTGATCTATGTTCAAACGGACAATGTATACAATGATCTGTTTCATGATTCTAGTAAGTACATTTTTCCAGGGCAATGCGCCTAGTGTCCATGCTGAAAGTAACAACCTGGACGTGTGGGTGGAAAATGCATTGAAAGCCGTATATAGGACCAGCACGATTCCCGCAAATCATGACAACAGCATTGATCTTGTTTCAGCCAAAAACGAATACGAAAGTGAGCAAATTGCTGTAAGAGGCACAAGCGATTTTAAGATTACAGGAATTGAATTTTCCGATCTTGTATCTCCTGGAAATACGATCTCAAACAGCAACTTAAGCTATCATTTTGAAGAATACATGCTTGAGGATACCGTGCAGCCCAATCAATATCGACCGGATTTGGTAGGCACGCAAATCTACCCCTTATCCGAAATTCCCGACCCGCTTTCGAATGATACCTCTATAAATGTAGCAGCAAATTCAACTCAGCCCATCTTAATTACGAATTATGTCCCTGCCGATGCTGTTCCTGGCCTCTATTTCGGTATAGTTACGGTGAAATCAACTTTGGGCGATTATCAAGTACCTATTAACGTTGAAGTTGCTAACGCTGCAATCCCTCCAACCTCTGAGGCTAATTTCGTTAATTATCAATGGTCGATGACGAATGGTTTTATGATTGGAGGTAATCCACCTAAGATTGTAGATGATCCTTTAACTCAGTCTAGTTATGACGTTGGCGAGAACTATTATGGAGTGGAGACGTATAGCGATGAGTGGTTTGAGCTTATGGATAATTTCGCCAAGACCATGACGGACTATCGCCAGAACATGATTTGGGTTCGTACAGACTTATTATTAAATGAAAAGGGTACAAAAATGGTGTCTTTTAAAGACGGGATACCGGAGAATATCGACTGGTCTTTGTTCGATCGATATGTTCAAACCTTTATGGATCGAGGAATTACTCATTTTGCGAACATACACTTGATCCATGCGTTAGAACAAATGCCACAAAGTGAGAGACCAAACAATAATAATCCACAAGATCCGTGGAAAACGTCGGTACCTGAATTCGATTCACTACCTGTTACAGACGCTTATCTTACGAACTACTTGACAGCATTGCACGATCATTTAGAGGAAAAAGGTTGGCTTAATGGTATTACTTGGTATCAGCATACTAAGGACGAACCTAACGGTTCGAGCATTACAAACTATATGACTTATATCGCTAGAAAAATAAAAGAGGTCGTTCCGGATTTCAAGACTTTGGATGCTGATGCGGCCGGTACTCTAATGAACGATACCATCAAACCTTATGTGGATGTGTGGGTCCCGTTAACCCCAGTTTTCGAGGACAAGAAAAGTCTCTATAAAGCGGAGCAGGCGGCAGGCAAAGACTTATGGGTGTATACTTGCGATGCGAATCCGGCTCCGTGGTTGAACAGATTCTGGACGCAGCCCATATTGACTGGCAGACTGTTATTCTGGAATCTTAGTCAAGAAGGTGTACATGGACACTTACATTGGGGATGGAACGTATGGTATGTCCCTCATTATGGAGATTCTACGATCGTATATCCAGACAAGGAACATATGACGGTTAAGAGCTCACTGCGTTACGAGGCCCAAAGAGACGGACTTGAGGAATACGAACTGATGCACCAACTCAAGCAAACCAATCCTGGGCTTGCAAAACGTATAGTAGATAGCGCTGTTAACCCATCTGATCCGAGAAAATATACCCTGGATAATGAATATATCAGCAAGCTTCATGATTATCTGGTTAAAGCGGCGGCCGGAGAAACATTGGGTCAAATTCCTGTGCCAACTAGTCCCTACGATGGGCAGGATGTACCTATGACTTACATGACCGATAACGCGACCGGTGAGATCACTTTTGATGGTGAATGGTTTGCAAAAAGCCGGAAATACGCTTATATGGGCGGTGTTCAAGGCACGTTAAAAGCGGGTGATGAATTGACCTATACTTTTACAGGGGCTGGCATCGATCTTATCGCGGAGAAAAATGAAGGCTCCGGTAAAATTTCCGTATCCATCGACGATTCCGCGCCAGTGATTATAGACCTATATGAAAAAGTTCAACTTGATTCGATATCGGTATATAGCAATCATAACTTGTCAGCAGGCAAGCATACGATCAAGGTAGTGAATCTGGAGAACAAAAACCTATTCGTTGACGGCTTCAGAGTAAGCATGTATGAAGGACAGGAGCTCTATGACGGAACGCTGCAAAGTTTGGAAATGACTAACATGCCGTCGGTTATTTTTAATAAAAACAATATCAATTACCAGGCCATTATTCCGAGCGATGTAGATGTGATCACGATTACGCCAACACTTACGGATGCAAATGGCACCCTGGAAATCAACGGGTTACCTTACCGCAGCGGTGAGAGGCTTACATTCAACATCCCTACTGGCAAAAGTAAGATCCTTATTCGCTCTACCGCAAGTGATGGGGAAACCTCGAGAATGTATACTTTAAACTTTCTCAAAGGCAATGTAAATCAACCGACCACCAATATTGCGAGAAGTTATTCAGCGATTACAGCAACAGCTGATAGGGGAGGCAGCAGTGGCTATGGTGTGGCTAATATGGTTGATGGAAATTACGGTTCCATGTTTGCTAGTATAAGCGGGTATACGAGTATTGTACCATTCCCACATGAGATCAATCTGACTTGGACTCAACAAAAGACCTTTAATACGATGGTCATGGCCACGCCATCAGGCTTATTACAGGGGATAACGGATATTGATATTGAGGCTACATCAGATGGAACGAATTGGACCACCTTTGCAAAGAGGGTACCGATTCAATGGTTTAGCAGCACAGACGACAACAAGATGGAATACGCATATGCGAATATCCCTACAGTTAATGACGCACTGAAGCTGAGAATACGGGTCAATGACGCTAACAATACGTATTGGGGAATATACGCGCTATATGAGCTTGAGCTTTATAATCTTCCAGACAACGGAGAGATTTCCCCTACAGCAGACGGAACGCTTAGTAATTTAACAATCCCTAATGTTCCTACTTTTACATTTGACAATAGTACGATGACCTACTCAGTAATGATCCCGAATGATCTAAACTCCATCGAGATAACGCCAACACTTTCGGACGGAGCGGGTACCTTGCAGGTCAACGGAAAGACTGTCGCCAATAACACAGCGCAGACTTTTGACATTCCAGTCGGGAAAAGCGTAATTCATATCAGATCCACTGCAAGCGACGGGACAACTACAAAGCTCTACACGTTGAATTTTCTCAAAGGAAATGAGGATGGGATAGGTACCAATATTGCCAGAAGTTATTCTGAGATTACAGCAACGGCAGAACGTGAAGGCGAGGACTATAGTGCTAAGAAAATGGTTGACGGTATTATTTATACCATGTTCGCGAGTTCGCGAGGCTACAATAACGAACATCCGTTTCCGCATGAGATTAATCTTACTTGGGAACAACCGCAAACCTTTAACACCATCGTCATGGCTACGACATCTGGTTTAATTCAGGGTATTTCCAATATCGATGTTCAGGCTTCTACAGACGGAATAAACTTTGAAACCATAGCACAGGGGGTACCCATCCAATGGAAAAGCAGCAAAGATGACGGCGTTATGGAGCATACCTTTGCCAATATTCCTGAAGTACGAGATGCGCTTAAGCTCAGAATAAAGATCAACGATGCGAACTATATGACATGGGGTATGTACGCTATGTATGAGCTTGAGCTCTATAATCTCGCGGAGAACGGAGAAATTGGCGAGAGCAGTAATACGATTACGGCGAGCGCGGGGGACAACGGAACGATCAGTCCAAACGGCGCCGTTGTAGTCAATGAGGGTGATGATCAAACCTTTACCTTCAATCCGAACAATGGATACGAAGTTGACGAGGTATTGTTAGACGGTACCGCCGTGTCGGTGACCGGAAGCGTGTATACGGTTACTAACATAACCGCCGACCATACGATCAATGTTACGTTTAAGCAAAAAGAGACAGGTGGCGAGAACAGTAACACGATCACGGCGAGTGCGGGGGAAAATGGAACGATTAGTCCGAACGGCGCCGTTGTAGTCAATGAGGGTAATGATCAAACCTTTACATTTAATCCGAATAATGGATACGAAGTCGACGAGGTACTGTTAGACGGTACCGCCGTGTCGGTGACCGAAAACGTGTATACGGTTACTAACATAACTGCCGATCATATGATCAATGTTACATTTAAGCAAAAGGTGACAGGTGGCGAAAATAGTAATCCTCCGACGAGTGGTGAGAATAGTAGTATTCCTTCTAACGGTGGTACAGTCAATGGGAATACCGATGCTCATACACTTGTAGTGAAATCGGAGGACCTTACCACTCCAGCCACCAACGGAGTCGTGACGATTGTTGCCAAAGATAAAGAGAAAATTGTACTTCCTGCCAATGCAGCCGAACTGCTTGGACTACATCCATTAGTCATTCAAACGGGTTCATTCACATTGGAGGTCCCTGCTGAATTACTTAAACAGTTGACGGATAAATACTCCGCAGAAGCTAAACGAGACAGTACGATAGAGTTAATCATGACTCTCTTATCCGAATCTGATGCTAACAACCTTCTAGCGATAAGGCAGTCTTCCACGCATGCAAATATTAAAATTTCCGGCAATGTGATCAATTTTAGCTTATCGATTGTCGGAAAAGATGGTAAAGTGACAAGCTTGAACAGCTTCGATAAACCGATGACGATTCGATTTAAAGCGGATCCTTCCTTAAATCCGAATCTGACTGGCATTTACTATTTGGCAGACAACGGTACGCTGGAATATGTGCGAGGCACGTTTATAAACGGAGAATGGGTGGCCGATATTCACCATTTCAGTAAATATGCGGTGCTCGAATTCAAGAAATTATTTACCGATGTTAAGTCCACTCACTGGGCGGCCGATGCGATCAAACAGCTAGCAGCGAAGCAATTTATTGAAGGCACTAGCGCGGCAATGTTCGAGCCAGAGCGTTCTATAACACGGGCCGAATTTACGGCGATGCTTGTCAAAGCGTTGAACCTGACATCAGTGGGCGAATCGAAATTTACGGATGTATCGAAGGGTGCCTGGTACGAGGGAGCTGTTTCCATGGCGGTCAAAGCAGGCATTATTAAAGGAATTAGCACAACGTCTTTCAATCCCGATGCTAGCATCAAACGCGAAGAAATAGTCACTATGCTGATGCGGGCGTATGTTATCTTGAAAGAGGTCGAGTTGAACGGAAAAACGGCTTCTTCCTTTACCGACGAATCCGCTGTGGCAACCTGGGCGCTTGAGTCAGTAAGAGCGGCGGCGGCACTTCATTTAATTAACGGTCGAGAAGCAAACAAATTCGTTCCGAGCGGGATCACTTCCCGTGCAGAAGCAGCAGCTTTGCTCAATAGAGTTATACACTAGCCGGGTAAACCCCCAATTTCTATATTGGGGGTTTACAATTAATAATTTTACTTTGATGTGACGCGGAGAACCGAAGGAGGCAACCCGATGAACGATATGGAAATCAAGGAACTTCAGCAAGCAGATGTGGCGGAACTGAAAGAAGGCGTCCACGGTTACAGCAGCGAGACGAATTGGGTGAAGCCGGAAAATCCAATTACGCTGGAAAGGTTGGAATGGTTCAAGGATCAGAAATTGGCCCTAATGATGCATTGGGGACCTTATTCGCAGATTGAGGTTGAGTCCTGGATTCTCAGCGACGAAGATGGTGATTGGGCGCGTAAAGATGTCGATTGGACGAGCGACTACGAAGAGATGAAGCGCGAATATTTCGGACTCAACCGCACGTTCAATCCGTTCCGCTTCCAGCCGGAGCTATGGGCGGAAATCGCTGCCGAAGGCGGGTTCAAATATTTGATTTTCACGACCAAGCATCACGACGGATATTGCATGTGGGACACACATACGACGAATTACCGAATTACTGGCTCCGAAACGCCGTTTCATGCACATCGCTATGCCGACGTTTGCAAGCATGTGTTTGACGCTTTCCGCAGCAAGGGGCTTGCGATCGCCGCATATTTCTCGAAGGCGGATTGGCAATCGCCGTATTACTGGGCGCCAGGAATGGAACGGGGCAGCAATACGTGGAGAGGGCCTTCGTACTCCCCCGAGGAATATCCGTGGCTGTGGGAGCAATTCGTCGATTTCACCCATGAGCAAATCATGGAGCTGATGAGCCGTTACGGCCGGATCGATATTTTGTGGCTGGATGCGGGCTGGGTTAAAGATAGTGATCAGGTAAAGCAGGACATTCGATTGGGCGAGGTTGTCGAGCGCGCCCGTCAAACGCAGCCGTGGCTGTTATCCGCGGATCGTACAGTCGGAGGGCCTTACGAAAATTACGTGACGCCGGAGCAAACGATTCCGGAGCGTCCGCTGAACGTACCGTGGGAAAGCTGCATTACGATCGGCACACAGTGGGCTTTCAAATACGATGACCAGTATAAATCGGGGAGAGAGCTCGTTCGCATTCTGATGGAAGTCGTATCCAAAGGCGGCAATTTGGCGCTTAACGTAGGTCCTCAACCCGACGGACGATTGCCGGCTGGGGCGGTTAAGAGTATTAATGAGCTGGGCGGATGGATGAAGGTTTACGGTGAAGCGGTATACGGCACACGCGTGTGCGGACCGTATTTTGCCGGTTCCTGCGCGTTCACCTCGAAAGGAAATACCGTATACTGTACGTACTTGTATGAAAGCGCAGATCAAGCCGTAGCTAAGCTCGTTCATATTCCTTATAAGGAGCCCGTTTCAGGCATCGAGCTTGTCGGAAGCGACGCTTTGCTGCAGGTTGAGCGTACGCCGGAAGGAATCTCGATCACACTTCCGGATTGCGAATTGAACGGGCAGGCTCCGATCGCCCATGTTTTCCGCATGCAGAAGGGCGAGGAGGCAAAGTGAACGATAAGATTCTTAGCTTTAAGTTATTATACGATGGGGTCTGTGGGCAATAATGCGAGCGCAGAGGTGAGAAGAAGTAGCCGGATGACAAATACATGTTCGAACGCTAACCCGCGTAAATCGCGGGTTTTTTCCTTTGTCAGCGTATATTCTTGCCAGAAATCATTGTCAAGAATAAGTACCGTTAGCTGATTCTAGAAATAGGCTTATGCTAAGGAAGAGGATACCGACCATGGACTGGGGCTAGACTTAAGTTGGAAATTATTCTCACCTTTTTATTGCATCTTCCTCGCCTTTTTGCTATATTTGATATTAACAAATTGTTATTATCAAAAAGTTACTAACAATAAACTGAATGGTGAAGATTAGGGGATTTAATGAAAGGGAGCGGATGAAAGTGGATAAAACATGGGGTGGTTGGAATCTGTTTGAAATCGTCTGGCTAGTTTTATTTACCTCTATTGCTGTTGCGTTTACGGTTATTTCTAAAGATTCCTTATTCGGATTTACGGTCTTTATGACCGGGGTGCTGTGTGTGGTGCTCGCGGCGAAAGGAAACCTGATGAGTTATGTTTTCGGAATGTACAATACCGTTGGTTACGCGTACTTGGCTTATATAAACGGTTTGTTTGGAGAGGTCATGCTGAATTTGATATTCTTTGTACCTATGAATGTCATTGGCTTCTATATGTGGAAAAACAACCGCCAAGACGGCAAGCTATCCATGCGACAGATGGATCTTAAGTGGCTGTTCCTTGTTGGAGCGGTATGCGTAATAGGCTGCCTGTTACTGGGAATCGGGCTATCGTTCATCCCAGGGCAGAACTCGCCTTATATAGATGCTATTACAACGGTATTATCCATTGTGGCTACCTTTTTAATGGTCAGAAGATTTAAGGAACAATGGTTGGTCTACATTGTTTTGAATATGTTTACGGTGCTGCTGTGGGTAATTCGGATGCTGGAAGGCAGTAGCGAAGGGGTGCTAATGATCGTCATGTGGAGTGCATATCTGATTAATGCGGCATACGGCTATTACAATTGGAATAAAGGGGCTAAGGAGGTATCGGTATGAAGACGCTTGGATTAACGCTAGGGAAGTTTGCCCCGTTGCATAAAGGACATCAATTCATGATCGAGACGGCGTTGCAAGAGGTCGACGAATTGATTGTGGTAATCTACGAAACGACGGTGACCCCGATTCCGCTTCATATCCGGGCGAACTGGATCCGCAAGCTCTATCCGACGGTCCGGGTAATCGAAGCTTGGGACGGTCCAGACGGGTATTCGAACGATCGGGAGCATGAGATTCGAGAGGAGCAGTATATTTTAGGGCTGTTGAAGGGCGAGCAAGTGACGCATTTTTACTCTAGTGAGTTTTACGGTGAGCATATGAGTGTCGCATTAGGCGCGGCGGACCGGCGGGTGGATGAAGCCCGTGAGCGGGTGCCGATTTCGGCCACGATGGTACGAGCCGACCCTTATAAATATCGCAGATTTGTAAGTGATGTAGTGTATAGGGGGTTAATCACGAAAGTGGTTTTTGTGGGAGCGATGTCGACTGGCAAATCTACAATCACCGAAGCGCTGGCGCGGCGGTATCGCACAACCTTTGCGAGCGAATATGGGCGTGATTACTGGACCGAGCATCAAGTAGATCGTAGAATCAGCCTAGAAGCGTTTGATGAGATCGCTTTGGGCCATATCGAACGTGAGGAGCAGGCGCTGCTGGAAGCTAACCGATATCTCTTTGTCGATACCAATGCAATTACCACATATATGTTTGCTTTGGATTACCACGGCCAGGCTCCTGAGTGCTTAGCCCGGATCGCATTAGAAAACGCGCAGCGCTACGATCTGTTTTTCCTGTGTGACGATGATATTCCTTATGAGAATACATGGGACCGTAGCGGGGATCAGAAGCGGCATGTTTTTCATAAGCAAATCATTGCCGATTTGAAAGAGCGGCGGATTCCCTATATCACGTTGCGAGGAAACCTAGAGGAACGAATGCACAAAGTAAGTGAGGTCTTGGCAAAGTTCGAGCCCTACCGGAACTATTTCGGAGAGTTGAATGGCTAGAATAAAGAACAAAGGAGGCAAGGATACATGAATATGTTGGATCGCGATGGACTTACGGAACGTCAATTTTTAGAGCAGTACCATGCCGGGGATTTCGAGCGGCCTTCGGTGGCGGCGGACATGGTCATTTTCACCGTTACGAACACGGAGGCGGACAGCTACCGCAAGCTTCCGGAAAAAGAGCTGCGAATTCTGCTCATTCAGCGGGGAGGTCACCCGTTCCTGGGCAATTGGGCACTTCCAGGCGGTTTCGTCCGGCCGGACGAGACGACAGAGCAGGCGGCGGTGAGGGAGCTGAGTGAGGAAACCGGTGTGGATGACGTTTATTTGGAGCAGTTGTACACCTTCAGCGATGTTGGAAGGGACCCTCGTACCTGGGTGATGAGCTGCAGCTACATGGCCTTAATCAACAGTGATCAGGTACAGCTGAAAGCAGGAGATGACGCTGTCCATGCTGCCTGGTTCAAGGTAACCTATCGGCTTCTGCGCGAGCGGAAAGAGATTATTGAGGATGGGTATGTGAAAACGAAGGAATACGAGCTCAAGCTAAGCAGCGATGAAGAAGAGTTTACGGCAGTTGTGGGTCGGACGATGACATCAAAGTCGGCCTCTACGTCAACCGCATACTCCATAGTATCAAATGACGGATTGGCTTTTGATCATGCGAAGATTATAGCTTGCGCTATTGAGAGACTGCGGGGAAAAGTGAATTACACCGATATTGCGCTAAACTTGATGCCGGATCTCTTCACTTTGACGGATCTACAGCAGGTTTATGAGGTGATCTTAGACAAAGAGCTGCTGAAAGCCGCATTCCGGCGTAAAGTAGCGGATCTCGTAGCGGAGACCGATCATTATACTGAAAATGCTGGACACCGTCCTTCCCGCTTATATCGGAAAAATATGGAGGAATATCAATGATATACAATATCGAGCAGTTAAGAAAAGCTTATATCGCGGGCAAAACGTTCAAGTTTGTGTTCTTCTGGGGCCATACACCGCCAAAGCACGACGGCGTCGACAAAAGCTGCTTCAGCCAATGGTGGATGAGTCCTTTCGTGGTAGAGGGGATCGAGTATTCCTGTGTCGAGCAGTTTATGATGTCCGAGAAAGCAAGACTGTTTGGAGATGACGAAATGTTGGACGCGATCCTTAAAGCTAAGCATCCCAAGGAGATGAAAGCCTACGGTCGTGCAGTAAGAAACTTCGAAAATGACACTTGGGATAAAGAATGCTATAACATTGTCAAAAGAGGAAATATAGCCAAATTTTCGCAGAATCCGAAGCTTGGCGAATACCTCAAGTCAACGAAAAACCGTATTCTCGTCGAAGCTAGCCCACAGGATCGCATTTGGGGAATAGGCATGAGCCAGTCCAATCCGGATGCGGAGAATCCCGTAAAATGGCGGGGTAGGAACCTACTTGGATTCGTGCTGACCGAAGTGAGGGACGAATTGCTACGGGATTAACTTCATCCTATATTTAAATGAAAAGATAACGATATCCCTTTGGATTTCGTTATCTTTTTTGTTCACCCTCTAAAAGCCGAAGCTTCATCACCCCAGGTGTACAGCCATAAGTATTTCGGAAGATTCGGATAAAATAATTCGTCTCCATTCCCAGTTGAATCGCAATATCCTGAACGAGAATATCAGCATTCTCTGTCATTAACTGTATCGCACGTTCTAGTCGCAGATTCTGTAGATATTTATGTGGAGTTACGGCATATTCCTGTACGAATAGACGCTGGAAATGCTGAACGGAATACCCTACAGCAGCTGCTAGATTGGAGATAAGGAGTGGCTCAGTATAATGTTCGTTAATAAGTTCAACCGCTTTAGCCAACGCTTCATTACGCACAGACTCAAGTTCTAAACGACTGCCTGAGGAGTGTATGGATTCAGAACGACGTAACATCAGAAGTAATCGATATAGGGTTATAGATAGATCCTCCATCCCTTGCTCGTCTTGACGACTAGCCGTCTGATTGTTCACCGTATGCCAGATCTTTCCGATTTCCTCCCAACATTGTTCAAAACGAGAAGGATGATAAGGGAGATAAGGGAGAAGGCCAATCCCCTCCAGCATTCCCTGCGATTGACTCCCTTCGATTCCGATGAAACCTACATGCCATGGTTCATGTGAGGTAGGATAATATTCGTGTCCTCGATCCGGTGGGAAGGCGAAAGCCATTCCAGGTTCTAGTATGATTTCAGTACCGCTCTCCAGATCACGAAACAACCCAGTTCCGGTACGAATCAGAAAAATTTGATGAACAGGAAAACCTGTAGGGCGCACATGATGAAATTGTATATGACGACCTACAGAGTAGGGATATAAGGGAAGCGTCTCGGCGTCGCGCGGTAGTTCTATCAGTGAAAAAGGAAGCAGGATGATTCACCTCATATTCATTTTGTACTATCACTTCGAGAGTATATTCCTACTGATCGGGATGAATTTTCTTATATTATAAATAGTATAAATGATGATTCGTGAATTTGATAGCTTAAGCATCTAGCGTCTCATCAGAGAATAGTCCCATTCAAAAAATGGGCAGAATTGAGAGGATGATCTTACATTATGACTAAAAAACACTCTCCGATTAGCAGCAAAGCTCCAGTGATGCTGCACGGTGCCGATTATAATCCTGAGCAATGGCTGAAGTACCCAGAAATTTTACTTGAGGATATTCGTCTGATGAAGCTTGCGAATTGCAATGTGATGTCTGTCGGGATTTTTTCTTGGGTATCCCTAGAGCCTGAAGAAGGTGTGTTCACTTTCGATTGGCTCGATAGTGTTTTGGATTCTTTTGCAGAGAATGGGATTTATGCTTTCCTGGCAACTCCTAGTGGAGCACGACCTGCTTGGATGTCTGAGAAGTACCCTGAAGTTCTAAGAGTGGAACGTAATCGTGTTCACAATTTACATGGCTTCCGTCATAATCATTGCTTCACCTCGCCTGTGTATCGGGAAAAGACTGCGATTTTAAATGCGAAGCTAGCAGAACGTTATAGCCAGCATCCTGCGGTTATCGGTTGGCATATTTCGAATGAGTTCGGTGGCGAATGTCACTGTGATCTTTGTCAGAATGCTTTTAGAGATTGGTTAAAGGTCAAATACAATAACAGTCTGGATGAGGTGAATCATGCTTGGTGGGCTACTTTTTGGAGTCATACCTACACTTCATGGACACAGATTGAATCCCCGGCTCCACATGGAGAGACGCAAGTACATGGCTTGAACCTCGACTGGCGGCGGTTTGTCAGTGAACGGACGATTGACTTCTGTCAGCATGAGATCAATGTTGTTCGTCCTTACAATCCTGCACTGCCTATTACAACGAATATGCATATGATCGATGGCATTGATTACCGCGAACTGGCTAAAATTCTGGATGTTGTCTCATGGGATGCTTATCCAGAATGGCATTATACCGAAGATGGTGACGATGCTAGACTGGCGGCATGGACGGCAATGCACTACGATTTAATGCGTTCTTTTAAAAAGAAACCGTTCCTGCTCATGGAAAGCACGCCATCTCTTACGAACTGGCAATCGGTCAGTAAGCTGAAGCGTCCAGGCATGCACAAGCTGTCTTCGCTTCAAGCGGTAGCACATGGTTCGGATTCTGTGCAATACTTCCAATGGCGTAAAAGCCGGGGCTCTAGTGAGAAGTTCCACGGTGCAGTTGTTGACCATAGCGGCCACTCCGAGACTCGTGTGTTTAAAGACGTTACAGAGGTAGGAAAGACGCTGGCGGGAATGACAGAAGTAGTAGGTACATCAACTCCAGTAAAAACAGCGATTATTTTCGATTGGGACAACCGCTGGGCGATCAAGGATGCGCAAGGCATTCGTAATTCCGGATTGCGTTATGAGGAGACTGTACTACAGCATTATCGTGCCCTTTGGGAGCTAGGCATTCCAGTTGATATGATCGGATCGGGGGATGATCTGTCCGCTTACAAGCTGGTGATCGCACCTATGTTATATCTGATCAGTGAAGAGAATGGAAAGCGTATCGAGAAGTTTGTTGAGCAAGGCGGAACTTTCCTTGCAACCTATTGGTCTGGTGTCGTTAACGAAACGGATTTATGTCATTTGGGTGGATTCCCAGGACCGCTACGTAGAACGCTCGGCATTTGGGCAGAAGAGACCGAAGGGCTGCATAGCCGTGATTTGAATGGTGTTGTAATGCAGGCGAGCAATGCACTTAATCTTAGTGGAGATTATGATGCGCATGAAATTGCTGAGCTGATCCACTTAGAAGGTGCGGAAGCATTAGGCACTTATCGCAGCGATTTCTATGCTGGCCGTCCAGCGCTTACGGTAAATCGTTTCGGTGAAGGAAATGCGTATCATCTCGCTACTCGTGTAAAAGATGCCTCTTTCTACGTTGAATTGTATGCTGCAATCACTGCAAAAGCGGGAATTACTCGTGCGCTTGATAGTGAGCTTCCAACTGGTGTGACAGCGCAGCTTCGTACGGATGGAGAGAGTGATTATATTTTTGTGCAAAACTACAGCGGCAGTCCGCAAGCGGTACAATTAGATGGAGCGGATTATACGGATTTGTGCTCAGGCACTGCTGCTCCGTCAGTGTTAAATCTAGCTGTAAATGATCTCGCAATGTTGAAGCGTAAATCGTTAGTATAAAAAGAAGGCAGGACCTGAGGGATTCAGGTTCTGCCTTTTTACTATCAATCCATAAATCGTCCCATCATAATCGTGTTATAGAATTTTCCGTCAGCAAGAATCTTATCATTTTTTAATATTCCCTCGATCTCAAAGCCAAGCTTCTGATAAAGGGTGATAGCTTTGTCGTTCGTTTCGAGGACATTTAAAGTGATTTTTTGGATACCGTTAGCGTCGGCCCAAGCAATAGATTCTGCTAAAAGATTCTTTCCAATTCCATAACCCCAATAATTCTGCAGCACACATACTCCGAACTCGACTTTATGAGCGCATCTTGCTAATGAATGGCCTTCGCATCTAGAGAACCCAACGATTTGATTATTAACTACCGCGATTAGAAATAAGTTTCTTAGTTTCTCTGAATCAGATAGGATAAGCTGCTGAAACTCTATTTCGTCTATAAAAGCCTCCCCTGGTTCTCTGTCTAAATTCTCGGTCTCACCATCAATTTGTACTCTTAATTTGGACAATGTCATAGCATCCGTAGTGATTGCAGATCTTATGGTGTAATGGATGCCTTTCACGGTAAATGTTCGTTGATCAATAATCATTTGTCCTCCGTTACTACTAGTGATTTTAGAAATATAGCTTCGATACCCTCGATAATACGAGTATAATAACCCACTTCATGGGGTACAAAATGGGTCTTGTCTACATCTTGCTCAATGGTAATTCTATGTCCATGCGGATCGATTTGAAAACCGTTGACTTGTAGACTATGTATTTCTCCCTGCCAAAATCTGCGGAAATCAGAGAACTTTGCTTTGACAATGCCGGTGACCTCTTCTTTTTGTAGCTGAAAATCTTCTAGACGATAGGAATTGTTATAAACAAAGACATGCGCTCGTTCATTATCGATAAGTTTTTCTTTTTTCATACTGTAAGGAATTGTTCCTAGCGGGATCAGGTCTTTTAAGGATAAATCCAGTCCGAGCTCTTCATGAACCTCGCGTGTTCCATCTTCTACAGTTTCGTTTGCTAGCAAATGTCCGGCGGCCGTGATGTCCAGTAGTCCCGCATAATCTTGTTTCTGTTCACTCCGAAGTTGTAAATAGATATAGGGTATTTCCTGATCTTTGCTAATAAACCAGCAGTGGAAAGTCTCATGCCAATGTCCTAACCGATGTACCTCTTCACGTGGAGCCGTACCTGTTCGGTTGCCTGCTTCATCAAAAATGGTAAGTATCTCATTATGCATAGAAAAGCTCCTTTGTGATGATTTCTTCTTTCTAAAGCCTATCATAAAAACGTTCGAATTACCCTAAATGTTAGGGAGGTTCTTATTGACAACAGCTAGAATGAAATGTATATTTTTGGATGTTAATCAAAGGAGGAGTTAAATGAATTTAGTAACCATGAAGCAGAAGGATTTGGACACTTTTAGTGATGAAAGATTAGGATGGGCCTGTATGGAGCCTACCTTTCAGCAGATTCGCGCAAAATCACCATCGATCAAATCCGAAGTGATCTCAAAGCTCACAGATGGACAGAAAGCACTTTGTATGTTCAGAGTAATGCATGATCACAGCCGTAATTCCGAAGGGGAGTATTATGCTTGGATTTCTTACATGCAAGACCTGCCGGGGTATTGGACAGGGGTGATGGGAGGCATACGATTTTTTGGCGATGATCCGATGATTCTTTTGCTTCAGGAAACAAAGGCATTTCTCGAAGAAAGAAACAATCGATTAGGAATACAGTGGGTTGATGCTACCATCACGGATCTCGATCGAGATCCTGAGTTGTTGAATGAGATGAGTGGTTTATTTGAACGATTTAAGAACATAGCCGAAGATAGCCACAGGTTGATTGGCGAGTATATTCGGGCACATCCGGGAGAATTTGTGGAGATAGAAGGCTAATAATTATGAAAAAAAGTAAATTATTTTTATTGTTTCTTATAGTAATAAATCTGCTTCTTTATGGAGTTCCCTTATATCACAGTTATAATTCATTTCAAAATCTTGTACTGGATCGAATCGATGATACTCAAATCACCTCCATTAGAGTTCTTAAGAGTTCTAATGAACAAGAAATTAAAGTGGATGACCCGAAAGAAATTGAAAAGATCATACATGAGTTTTCTGACGTGAAATTAAAAAGAAGTGATGCATCAGAACGATTTGCGGAGACCTATTGGATAAGAATATATGTAAATAAAGATCAGCGCTTTGGAATGACACTCTATGGCACAGATTACTTGTATTTCAGCGATCGATCTAGTAATAGTAAGTATCACTCTGGAAATTTTAAGATTACTAGTAAATTTGATGGGGAATCCATTACAAGCTTGTTTAAGTAAAAATAACCCGCTGCCACAGGCAGCGGGTTAAATATTTCAGGTTATTTATCTAGCCATCCATCCGCCGTCAACATTAAGAATATGACCATTCAAATAGTCGGATGCTGCGGAAGCTAAGAATACAGCAGGACCTTTAAGATCATCAGGTGTTCCCCAACGTGCAGCTGGAATACGATCTAAGATAGCATCCGAGCGGCTTTGGTCAGCACGGATCGGAGCTGTATTTTCAGTCGCCATGTAGCCTGGTGCAATCGCATTGATGTTCAGACCGGAGCCTGCCCATTCATTGGCAAAAGCTTTAGTAAGACCTGCAACCCCGTGCTTACTCGCGGTGTAGCCAGGGACATTGATTCCGCCTTGATAGGAGAGCATAGAGGCGATGTTAATGATTTTGCCGGATCCTCTTTCCAGGAAGTGGCGGCCAGCGATCTGAGACAGAAGGAACACTGTGTTCAAGTTCAGGTTAATAACATCGAACCAGTCTTTTTCACTATGGTCTTTTGCAGGAGTACGGCGGATCATTCCTGCACAGTTCACGAGAATGTCAACATGACCAGTCAGTTCAAGTGCTTGGTCAAATGTGTTTTGCAGGTTGCTATGATCACTTAAGTCAGATTCGATGCTAACTGCTTTTACACCAAAAGCTTTTGCAGCGTTTACGGTTTCTTGACTTGTATTAAGCGATACGGATGCAATATCCGCACCTGCTTCTGCGAAGGCAAGGGCAATGCCTTGTCCAAGACCTTGAGCAGCACCGGTTACGAGTGCTGTTTTACCTGCCAAGCTGAATAATGATGATGACATTATAAATTACGCCCCTTTGATTTAAATGAATTTGATTCCGTTATTACTCACATTCAATGGCAATGCCTGCGCTGCGGAACTGTTCTGCCGTTTCGGGAGAGAGTCCTTTATCTGTCAAGATAACGTCAACTTCCTGCAGAGAAGCGAATGTACGCAGCGCAGTTTGGCCGAATTTATGATGATCCACAACCGCGAACACTTTACGGGCAGTAGACACAAGGGCTTGCTTAAACTCAATTAAATCTCCTGTATAAATAGAAAGTCCATGTTCGATATGAACAGCTGTCGAGGACAGAAATGCTTTTTGAATATTAAGTTGTTGCACATAGGAGACGGCTTCAGGGCCGGCCAACATATTGCGGACACGGTAACCCCCGGGAACGACGAGACGAATATGATCTTTGGGAACCAGTTCGCTGATGATGTATACATCATTGGTGACTACCGTTAGAGGCATATTGTCCAGGCGTCGGGCAATTTCAAGCGTTGTGCTCCCGCCGTCAAGAGCTATAATATCGTCCTGATCAATATGAGCAAGCGCGCGCAAGGCGATCTCTGTTTTTTCGTCGGAATACTTATCCAATGGATCCTTAGAGGGCAAAATACCAAACTGGTCGCTTTGTGCCAGCACAGCTCCGCCATGTACACGTACGATCAGTCCTTGCTCCTCCAGCTTGCTTAAATCCTCACGAATTGTTTTTCCCGTAACTTGTAGCTTATCGCTCAGTTCATTCACCGTTACATCTTTTTGGTTCAGCATAACTTCCATAATCATCTCATGTCTTCGTATCGGGTTCATCCGCTTGCCTCAGCTTTCCGTAATTGATTAAAATTATAAGAAAGTTTAAGTTTCACGCTAGACTCTTCCTTATAATTCTAGCACAAACGCTTATCGTCCTTAAAAGGACGCCGAAGGCGTTTTAGCTTGTCTCTATTGTAGTTCTTTCATGGATACGGGGTCCATATCATCATATCTTTTATTATCGCCAGCCATACTCCAGATAAAAGTATAGTTATGAGTACCAACACCACTGTGTATGGACCAGCTTGGAGAAATAACCGCTTGTTCGTTTTGCATTACGATATGGCGAGTTTCATTAGGCTCTCCCATCAAGTGGAACACAACGGAATCGTCCGGTAGATCGAAATAGAAATAAGCTTCCATCCGGCGTGGATGTGTATGTGCTGGCATCGTATTCCACATGCTACCTGGCTTCAGTTGAGTCATACCCATAACTAGCTGAGCACTTTGCACGCCGTTTGTATGAATGAACCGGTGAATGGTACGCTCATTGGAGTTCTCCAAACCGCCCATTGCACCAGATTCGGATTCAGCCAGAGTGGTTTTGGTAGTTGGATAGGACTGGTGAGCAGGCGCAGAATTCAAATAGAATTTAGCGGGCTTGGAAGCGTCTGCACTTTTGAAGATAACATCTTTAGAACCTTGACCGACATACAGACATTCTTTGAAATCTACTTCATATTCTGTACCATCGACAATAACCGAACCTTTACCGCCAACATTGATGATCCCCAGCTCACGGCGTTCCAAGAAGTAAGTAACTCCAAGTTCTTTAAGGTCAGTTGTAAGTGCAACTTCTTCCTTAACAGGATTAGCACCGCCAACGATCATGCGATCCTCATGGGTAAGTACAAGTTTCAGTTCATTTGGTGCAAAAATGACAGGAATGTGGAATTCCTTACGGAGGCGCTCAGTGTCAAACTGCTTAACTTCATTAGGATGGGATGCAAAACGTCTTTCCATGGAATATTCAATCTCCTTAACAAGCATATTTTCGTTCGTATAGGTACAATTTACTCCATTTATGTTCATATTACAAGTGTTTATTTTTAGATGTTGGTTCGTTTTAGTTTATTTATAAGTTTTAATAATTGCCAAATGAACGAAAAGTGTGCACAATAGATCTAAAATGCTTAGTTCTCATTTATAGGATTGTTATCATACTATTGAAAATTGAGATGTGGGAGGTTGAACTTGAATGCTGGAGTCGAATGGTATTCAGAGTACTTATCAGGACCGTCAACAAGAAATCATTATAAGTATAGCGCTGGAAGCGCAGAGACGGCCTCTGCTTGAGAGTGGACTCTGGTTCCACGATGATGTGCGAAATAACTTTTATTATGCCTCATATCTTTTTGCAGCTGCAGTAGATGATTCTTTGTCGTTGCCTTTTAACCGAGAAGCGGCGAAACAGAAGGCACAGGATGTGCTGCTAGAGACATTAATGCTACAGAATCGTCAACCTGGCACGGAGCTATACGGGCACTGGCCTCTTGGATTGAATCCGGTTCCACGTGAGGCTTCGCCGCATGAATTGCCTGTGGAAATTATGGGCAGTCTGATGGCCTACTTTTGCAAAAGATATGGTGGAGCACTAAACGCTCAACTTCGCATTGTCCTGAATACAGCATTTGGACACATCTATCGGAGTGATTTCTACCGTAAGCCGGTAATCACTTTTGGACATCATGAAGCGAAATATACAGCAGCAAAGCTGATTTTTGGCACTATGTTTGCAGATGATGTGCTCGTTGAGGATGGTCGGCAAAGCTTGAAGGACACATTGACATACATCCGCTCTAAGGGTATGCCAGAATACGGCAGTCTCCCGTGGTTCTGGCATTGGATACAGGCGTTTACCTGCGCTTTGGAGCTTGTCCCGACAGAAGATACGGATTTAATAACTACTCTTAAAGACATGCTTGATCATCTTTGGAAGGTAAGAGCAGAGTTTTATTTACGTGGAGCTTGGGTGGGTGCACATTCTAGAGGTTGGCCACATGATGTACCAGGGGATGCTAATGTGCTTCATGACTATGTTCAGTTCGGGGACTTCAAGCTTTCAGAGGCAATGCCACGCACGGAATACGCTGGACTCCTATTCTATAAAGCGCCAGTTGAGGCTTTAACAGCTGCGATGAATCGCCAGACGCCAGTGGAAACCACCAAGATTACGCAGAAGGTAGTCCCAGCAGATCCGAACGCTCAACCGTTGCTTCATTCCTATGCCTATATTACAGAGGATTTTGCAGCAGGCGGGATGTGGGAACGAGTAGAGGAATTTGATAATGAACAGCTCCGTTGGACTTTCTCTCTGCCTGTGAATGGAGAAGGAGGGTCTAACCAGCTATTTTTCTTCCATCCAGGTCAAGGCTACAATGAGGGAGATCCTCGCCATCAGAGCCGTTATATGGAGGTCCTCTATCACAAAAATGTAGTTATTTCTTTATTTCCCATTCCTCAGGGGGAAAAGAATACGATCATCGGTGTTCTTCCTCATGGGGAGTGGATGCAAGACCCGAACGCCTTATTCGGTCAGGTTGGGGATGTCTATTTCGCAATATATTTATCTCAATCGTACCAACTACAGGAACGTCCGGGATACATTGAGGTAACCGTTCAAGGGATGCCGGGTGGGGTGATCGTTGAGGCGATCGGTGTTAAGGAGTCTGCAGAGCGTGGCATCATCGGAATGGATGCATTCGTAATAGCAATGGCCCATAATGAACCCCAATTTGAGATGGAAGGCGGCTTGGCGGCTCATTATACGACCAGTAATGGCGATAGATTGCATTTGAGTATGAAGAGCGAGTCAGAGCAACCGCGAGCTTTGCTGAATGGTGTGAAGATCTCTTTGGAGAACTATACGGTTTAATAAGAACTCAACATAGTTGTGAGTTAAGTTTGGATGGAGTCGACCTTAAGGTCGGCTTTTTTATATTATAAATGCGCATACTATGCTATAGCTTCAATTGGAAATTTACTCCTAATAAAAACCAGCTTTCCTTTAAGGGCAAGGCTTTCGTAATCTTATTTGAAATTAATTACATTAATCTCTAATTTTATGAGAGACATTTATCACAATAAAGGTTAATATCTAAGTGAGACATATGAATGAATGCGCTTTCTTAAATCCGTTCAAACCTAACTCAAAGAATGCGAGGGATTTACTGTGACAGGAACTGAATTTCGTGTAGAAAATGATTTTCTAGGTAGCAAACAAGTAGATAAGAACGCATACTATGGGATTCAGACATTACGCGCAGTAGAGAATTTTCCAATTACGGGATATAGAGTGCACAATGAATTAATCAAAGCGATGGGGATCGTAAAGAAAGCCGCTGCGCTTGCAAATATGGAAATCGGCAGGCTCTATCGTGGGCTTGGAGAAGTTGTTGTGAAAGCAGCAGATGAGATCATCGAAGGTCAATGGCACGAACAATTTATTGTAGACCCTATACAGGGTGGTGCAGGTACCTCGTTAAATATGAATGCCAATGAAGTCATTGCTAACCGAGCATTAGAGCTGCTTGGTCATAAAAAAGGAGACTATCGTCATTTAAGTCCCAACTCTCATGTGAATATGGCGCAGTCTACAAATGATGCATTCCCGACGGCTATTCATATTGCGACGCTTTCTCTTCTGGAACAACTGCTTGTTACAATGCGCAGAATGCATGAGGTGTTTGCAGACAAAGCCAAGGAATTCGATCCGGTTATAAAAATGGGACGCACGCATCTACAAGATGCAGTACCAATTCGTCTGGGCCAAGAGTTCGAGGCTTATCGCAGAGTACTTGAGAGAGATATCAAACGTATTGAACATACACGTCATCATTTGTATGAAGTGAATATGGGGGCAACGGCTGTAGGAACTGGATTAAATGCTGACCCTCGATATATCGAAGTGGTTGTAGAGCATTTGGCTGAAATAAGTGGATTGCCGCTAGTTACAGCAGATCATCTTGTGGATGCTACGCAAAATACAGATGCATACACAGAAGTATCTGCTGCCTTAAAAGTCTGCATGATGAACATGTCCAAGATTGCTAATGATCTTCGACTCATGGCCTCCGGCCCGCGGACAGGGTTTAATGAAATTTCACTACCTGCTCGCCAGCCTGGTTCCTCCATTATGCCAGGTAAAGTTAATCCGGTTATGGCAGAGGTCATCAATCAGGTAGCTTTTCAAGTGATAGGAAATGACCATACAATCTGTCTGGCTTCCCAAGCGGGTCAACTGGAACTGAATGTTATGGAGCCAGTTCTAGTGTTTAATCTCATTCAGTCCATCAGCATCATGAACAACTCCTTCCAAGTCTTCACAGATTTCTGTCTGGCTGGTATTGAAGCCAATAAAGAGAAGCTAGAGCGGGATGTGGAGCGTAGTGTCGGAATCATTACTGCGGTTAACCCACATTTGGGCTACGAAGTGGTTTCACGTATTGCTCGTGAGGCGATTTTGACAGGAGAATCTGTTCGTGAATTGTGCCTTAAGTATAATGTGTTATCCGAGGAAGAGCTCAATCTGATTCTGGACCCATACGAAATGACGCATCCAGGAATCGCAGGCTCAGCTTTATTGCAGAAGCAATAGGGGATTACCTAACGGTTAATCGCTGACTTTGTCATCCATGTCCAACGATATTTAAAAAGAACCTACTTCAACGTTAGTTAGAAGTAGGTTCTTTTTGTGTTTCAGGCTTACAGGAAAAAGAATGAGCGTAATAGACCACGTTTTCTTGGTGGAGAGGGCAACCTTGCAGTAGTAACGGGATGGGAAGCTTCATTAGATGTGAAGGCGTTGCCTTTTGAAACTTGCATTGGTTCTAGGGTTGCCGCTAATTGTTTGATCATTATCCGCAGATCCTCAAGCTCCTCACGCTGCTGAAGCAACTGTATCATGACTACTTCGTCAGCTTTTTGATCGAGTGTACGTTCAATATAATGAATCCGGGATAATATATCTTGCATAGGCTCAGCGTCTGTGGGATGAAGTGGATCTTGCGGTGACGTGGACATCTGCTTTTCATTCGAGTCAGTTAATTGAATACTCTCTAGTGGTTCTCCGTGATTAATGCGGTCTTTAATATGACTAAGCAAGCTGATTTGCTGCTCTGAGAATGTATAGTGGCCAAACCGGTCTTTTGGGAAAAAATCAGGGAACATAGCAGCCCAACGTTTGATCGTAGTCTGGCTAACAGACAGCAGCTCTGCGGCATCCTTTGTTTTCAGAATTTCCATTTTGATTCCTCCAGTTCAGGTAGTCATGTTATGAGTAATTCGTTGTTCAATTGCTGCTCCCTGCAAGGTTGACAAAGGAAGTGCGGATTCGATAAACAAAGTGTAATTACGAGCAATCTCACCATTCTTGTATTTCACTATCTTGCTTTTACATTCTAGAATGAGTACAGATGACCCAGTAGCGGGGTATACTTGGTTTAGAGGTGAATCGTATGGATAAGAGTGGAGAAGTGGAAAAGATGACTGAGGAGCAATGGCAGGCTATTTTGCAAAATGATGCAGCTTATAACGAAAAATTCTTTTATGCTGTGAAGACTACGGGAATCTTTTGCCGACCTTCCTGTAAGTCCAAAGCACCTAATCGAGAGAATGCACGTATCTTTCAAAATGCAGAACAAGCATTAGAATCTGGATTTCGTCCCTGTAAAAGATGCAAACCGACGGGTGAGCGGCTACCGGATAAGGAATGGGTGGTTGTAATGACTGAATATATCGACAAACATTATCATGAACCTCTTACTCTTGAAACGCTGGCAGAAGTCTGTCATGGAAGCCCTTATCATCTGCATCGAACCTTCAAGAAAGTAACGGGAATCACTCCAGTGGATTATATACAGCAAAAGAGAATCGATCAGGCATCTGAATATTTGGTTACCACGGATCGGGATGTAGCTGATATTGGATTACATGTGGGTCTGCCAAATACGTCGTATTTTATTACCTTATTTAAGAAAAAGACGGGGCTTACCCCAATGAAGTATCGACAGCTTAACAAATTAGAATTAACGAATCATTCTGAATTATTCTTGGAGGTACAGAAAAATGGAGAGTAGACCAAGTGCAATCATATACTGGACATTGCTAGCTTATAAGGAATGGAGTTTCTATATCGCAGCGTCGGAGAAAGGATTAAGTTATGTGGGGTCGCAGCAGAAGCCATTCGAAGAAATGAGTGACTGGATCAGCCGTAGATTTCCTGAAAGTAAACTGGTGCAGGACGATGAGAAAATGGTTCCATTTGTACAGGAACTGATCGAATATTTGCAAGGGGTACGGCAGGCATTCAGCATTCCTTTTGACTATCGTGGGACTCCATTTCAACTCGCGGTGTGGAAAGCGTTATGTGAAATCCCATATGGACAAACGTGGTCTTATTCGGACATCGCCACACATATTCAAAAGCCTGCTGCAGTACGCGCGGTAGGGACGGCCATAGGTGCAAATCCGATACTAATTACGGTGCCCTGCCACCGAGTCATTGGCAAGAATGGAACATTAACTGGCTACCGCGGGGGATTAGAGATGAAGACTAGGCTGCTTAATTTGGAAAGTGGAAAGAGTGCTCTAGAATTATGAATATTGAGATCCAGTACAAAACCCCAAAGACCTTACTAAATAAAGGGACGGGTTATCTGAACGGATATAGTCATTCTTTAAACCCATATACCGGCTGTACTTATGGCTGTTCTTATTGTTATGTGCGTCAAATGCCTGTTTCACTGTTTTGCCAAGAAGAATGGGGAACGTGGGTAGATGTCAAACAAGAAGCTGCAGCTATCTTACGCAAAGAACTCCTGAAAGCAAAGTCCAAAGGACCGGTCTCCATCTTTATGTCCTCTAGTACAGATCCATACCAACCGATAGAGCACAAGGAGCAGGTAACCAGGGCTTTGCTGGAGGTTATGGTGGAGACCCCGCCCGATTTTCTGTTCGTGCAGACGCGCAGTCCGCTCGTACGCAGAGATATAGATTTATTATTACGCTTAGAAGACAAGGTTCGCGTGAGTATGACTGTAGAGACGGATCGTGAAGATATTCGCAAAAAATTCACACCAAGTGCTCCGCCCATTTCTGCAAGATTAAAGACACTGAAATTACTGCGTGAAGCGGGCATTCCTGTTCAAGCAACCATCGCTCCGGTATTGCCAAGCAGCACTTCTTTTCCAGAGATCCTAAGGGGTTTGGTGGATAGGGTCTGTATCGACGATTATTTTATGGGAGATGGCAGTGGGGGCAAACGGACACGGAGATTAGGTATTTATTCCCTTTATGAAGAGCTGCAATTGGAAGAATGGTACGATCCGGCGGCTTATCGCAGGGTGTACGATGGACTCCGGAGTGTTTTTAATGAAGATGAGCTTTTCTTGAGCCAGAAGGGGTTCGAGCCTTAAACTGAAACATGATATAATAAACGAGAGCATTCATACTTAGTATTTTAAAATACTTAATACCTGTAATCGCTTATTGGAGGAGTAGAGTGGCAAAAGCAAAAGTGGCCAAGCGGCCCACAAGAGATGAATTTGTACTTGAGGAGCTAGGCAATCAGCTAGTTGAAGCGAAGCAAGAAGGTTCTGAGATTTTATTGACCGTATGGGGAAAAGAAGAACAGGTGCGCGGAACGATTGTAGAAATGGACTCGCGGACAGGAAAAGTACACATCAGTAAAAACGAAGGTATCGAAAAAGTTCCGTTTATGGATATTATGCAAGTTAATTATCCCAGAGATTAATGGGAACGCAGCAATAAGAGGTCCTGTGAGCCATGTTGGCTTTGGGGCCTCTTTGACCATATGGTATTGAATAGATTAAAGAGAGGTAGATCAGAAATGGCAATAACCAAAACCAACGCGATGCGAATGCTAGATGCGAAGAAAATTGGATATGAAGTGTTTTTTTATGACAACGAGGATGGACTAATCCATGGTACAGCAGTTGCGGAGAAGATTGGAAAGGCGGCAGAGACGGTTTTTAAAACTTTGATCGCTCATAGCGGAGCAAATCTTTATGTATTTGTTATACCGGTTGCTGAGGAGCTGGATCTCAAAAAGGCGGCCAAGGCCGCCGGAGAGAAAAAGATTGAGATGCTGCCAGTGAAGGACTTGCAGAAGTGGACGGGTTATATCCGTGGTGGATGTTCACCAGTCGGTATGAAAAAGCTATATCCAACGTTCATTGATAGCAGCGCAGAAAGTCAGGAAACGATAGCCGTTAGCGCCGGAAAAATTGGTCAACAAATGGATGTATCACCGCAGCTTCTTGCAGGGGTAACAAATGCGAAATTCACAGATCTAATTAAATAGATGAGCAACAAGAAGACCTAAATACTCCTTCAAGGCTGTGCCTGTAGTGGAGATGGCTCCTGGCGAAGGAGTGAACTTTGAGGGTTGCAACGAAAATTCAGCGCTGGCGATATAATCTGTAGGAAAAGCTTGCGCTGTTAGCCCTGCATTCTTGAAGTGCTGCATCGAGCGGGGCATATGAAACCCTGATGTGACTAGTACAGGACGCTTAAGTCCCTTCTCTTGTAGGATTGCGGCGGTATTTACAGCATTCTGCTCCGTGTTAAGAGATTGATTGTCGGTCAGGATATCCTCTTCGGGGACACCGAGTCCAAGGAGTTGTCTTTTGGCGATATCCGCTTCATTGCCGCTGTCGGAGAAGACTTGTCCACCAGAGAATAGGATGGGTATACCACTCGCATTATGAAGTCGTACAGCTGTAATTAGCCGATTCGCTGCTGATCCATATAAGTTGCCCTCGCCATCAATATCCGGTGTCCCAGAGCTTGCACCTCCACCAAGCACAACGATGACATCTCCTTGCAATGTATCCGGTTGAGGATATTTTCGTTCTAAACCTCCGATTAACGCATCGCTGACTAAGGAAGTCATGGAGAAATACATAAGCAGTGTAACGCCAAGCAGGGCAAGCGCAGGGCGACGGTTCTTTTTCCATAACCAAATGACAAGACCGAGCAGAAGTAGGATGAAAAGTCCTGGAGGAAGCACAAAGCTGTATACAAATTTGATGATGTAAATCAACAGTATCAACCGCCTTCGTAAAGTATGAGTTCAGGTTGTATTGTAACATGAGTTGGGGTGTTCGAAGTTGCACAAAAGACCGAAACGGTCTTTTTTTATTTGATGAGAAGCCTAATCTAGAACTAGATTGGGAGCGGCATTAAGCTAAAAGGGAAGGATAGTTGAATAAATTTTTCCTAAACTCCCCAACCTTTATCGTTTTCGCTGCAGTATATATTTGAGTGCCACCGATAAGAAGGGGAAATTTATTGATAACCTCGCAAGTAGCAGTTTACCCAAGTGAGGGAAAAGTTTTTTCCTCTTTTTATGAACCAAAATACGAGAACTGGTGAATAAGAAGTGAAAGGAAAAACGAGGAGGTCTTTTAAGTGAAAGAAAATCATCATTTTCCAATACCC
Source organism: Paenibacillus sp. FSL R5-0475 (assembly GCF_038004585.1). Lineage (NCBI taxonomy): Bacteria > Bacillati > Bacillota > Bacilli > Caryophanales > Paenibacillaceae > Paenibacillus > Paenibacillus sp. FSL R5-0475. Next base: position 2,698,360 of record NZ_JBBORK010000001.1, on the reverse strand, counting down.
AAGGAAGGAGGTCCAGTTGATTTTGAAACACTTGTTCAACCTCACTTAACTAGTGCATTTCGAGTCGCTTTTTTGATCGTCCATGATTATCATCTAGCTCAGGATGCCGTTCAAGAAGCACTATGGGAAGCGTATAAATCACTTTATCGATATGATAAACGAAAAGGGACATCGTTTCGAGCTTGGTTTATAAAAATTGTGACACATCGTGCACTTAATATGGTGCGTAGAAAGAAAAATACGGAAGAATATTTGGACTCTATTGACCCTGGGCAAAACCCATTGGAGAGTATTCTTCAAAAGGAGAAAGAGCAACAGATTTGGCGAGCGATTCAGATGATGACGCTGAAACATCGCTCAGTAGTTATCCTTTACTATTATGAGGAGTTTAGTATAGCTGAAATTGCAAAAATCCTTGGTGTATTTGAGGGAACGGTAAAATCAAGGCTACATAAGGCCAGAAACTTAATTGCTGAAAAAATACAAGTTAACAAAGAAACACAGGTATTTACCGAGATGGGAGTGAACATGCATGACTAATCTTGACAAACAAATTGCACAAACTCTAAAAAATGTTGCTGGAGAATTGGATCAGCCTAGTTTTGTGATTCCTGACCAAGTGGTAGCCTATAAAAGAAAAAGGTCGCGTTTACTAGGCACTTTGGTACTTCCTGTCTTAATCAGCTGCGCTTTGCTTTTAACGATATCGGTGAGTCCTACCTTTGCGGCCTATGTTAAATCGCTATTTAATGGTTCTGATAAAGAACTGCAATATGCAGCTCAGGAAGGTTTTTCACAGAAGGTAAATGCCTCTGTTACTGATCGGGGCTATACTCTTGAAATAGAGGAGATATTAGCTGATCCGATGAGAATTGTGGCTGTTTATTCGATCAAGGATCAGCAAAAGAACTTTATTCATCCGGATAAGCTTCACATAAGTAACGTAGAGGTAACAGATTTGAAAGGGAATGTAATTAAAGAAACTAAAACGTATATGGTAGAAATCCAAGAAAATTACGGATATCTCACTCTAAAAAAACCGGGGGAAACAGAAGAACAAAACCTTTTATTACAGTTCGAGGGGAATCAGATCGACTCAGTTAAAGGAAATTGGGCCTTAAAGATTCCTATTGATTTAGAAAAAGCAATTAAGGCATCAAAGGTGCTACCAATCGATATGACGTATACCACACCACAGGGACTGCAAATCAATCTAAATAGCATTATGCATTCACCGACTGCTGCCCGTGTGGATTATGAAACGAAATGGACGGAAGAGGCAAAGAAAAGATTAGTAGAGGAAAGTAAACAAGTGAAAGGAAAACTAGATTCAGTTGATCCTTATGTTCGCTATGATGATTATAAACTGAATTTTCATGTTGAAAATGAAAAAGGAGAGAAAGTAAAAGATTTAACTAGGGCGCTTGATATTTCACGCAAGGCCGTGGGAGAATACGGTCATTCTAATCGGAAGTATGGATTTGCTCCCCTGTCTCCTGATCATCAATATACACTAGTATTGGATTCTTTAGAAAAAACAGAACCGTATGCGCTAGGCGTATCATTTGAGCCAAAACAGCTTGCTGAAAAACCTGTAAGAGTAAATGAGGATGGCAAAACGATTGAGATCATGTCCGTAACCTTTGACGAACCATTAAATGAAGCATCTACAAAGAATGAGAAGCACGCTACTATTTTACTAGAGGCTTATTTAAAGGATATATCATATATTAATCTAGCAGATACGATCTTAGTGGATGATGACACAGATAAAATTATTAATCGTTTTGGTTGGACTATAAAGGATGAAAAGGACAAAATATACAATGTAACAGGTGGAGATTTTAAAATGATTGGAAAGGATGAACAAGGCAGAAACCATATCCGAATAAAATTGCAAAGCGATGAAATGAAAGAACTCCCTCAAAAGCTCAGTCTTACTTCAGAATTGGCAAAAAAGAGCTATGACCTGGATTGGAAAGTACCATTGCCAATGCCAAAAGAAGATAAATAAGAAAAGCGAAAGCGGAAAATCATGGCCTTTTAATCGTTTAACAGTGTCTGGTAGCAGCCGTTCGAGTCTGTTCAACTAACGGGGAACTAAAGTTACTTAAAACAAGGAGCAGATCGCCGCGGCAGCTGCTCTTTGTCTTATTGAGCGATAAAGGAGACGGGTGAATTATATGCCAAATGATTATGTTTGGGGGATTTTCGTTGCTGATGCTTCAACTGATTTTCCGAATTTCTTTCCAATCGGTATTATTCCACACGTGAGTTAGCCATTAATGAAGTCGAAGCTTTGCCAAGAGATCACAATTATCAATTACTTCGAATGCCGCTAAATAATAACTTCGCATATTACCATAGAAAGAGTAGTAAGTTGGTTGGAATGGATACGATCCATCATGAACATTTTCATTTCAAAGATGAAAGTTAACCGATAGCGGTTGCTTCGGCAGCCGTTTTTTATTTGTTCAACTAACGGCAGGTTAGTTGAACTAAATTTTTATGTTAAAATGTGAATAAATCTGTTTATCGGGGTTGAATGATGATTAATTCGGCTGAAGAATTTGTAAGGTTAAGGCTTAGTGATAACATGGAGGAATATCTGAAGGCTGCATGGGATGAAGCACCTTTTGAGGTTTGGTTACAAGTAATTGAAACGTACCCTGAAATGCGTGAATGGGTAGCACATAATAAAGCAATTCCTATTGAGATTATGGAAATTCTAGCTGACGATGCAGATGAAAGGGTTAGATTTAATGTTGCTACAAAAAATCGACTACCAGAAAGTTTACAAATGAAACTGGCAAAAGATTTAGATAGCTCAATTAGAAAACGAATTGTCTATAACAAAAAAGCGACATTTCGAGTTTTAACTATTTTATTGAACGATGATGACGAAGACATAAGAGTACTGGCGAAGAATAGGGTTGATGAGGGACGACACAGGTAAACGTTAGTAGATTAGCGGTTGCTTAGGCAGCTGTTTTTTATTTGTTCAACTAATGGGCAGGATAGTGAGCAAAGAATAGATTGATGGGAAATGGTAAATATTAGAATGACAACGTGCTGTCGAATTGTACTGAAGCAATTATAAATATAATAGACAAACCAGAAGGTTCTAGATTATGCAGGAAATCGCATCGGTCTACACCATATATGAACTTCCTCAGATAAATTTAATGGAGCGTGCCAATGGAAAATATATATAATGAATTGCATACAGCAGAAATACTGAACCGCATCGAGAATTTAAGTCCAAATTCAAAACCACAATGGGGAACAATGAATGTTGCTCAAATGTTGGCTCACTGCTCAGCATTTCAAGATATCGCATTGGGAAATTCCTTTCCCCCTAGATATTGGCTAGGAAGGTTAATAGGAAGGTTTGTGAATTCTATTTTCTATAATGACAAGCCGGTACCACACAATATGTCAACAATTCCGACCATACTTATTGTAGATGAAAGAGACTTTATGACAGAAAAAGAAAAACTGAAACAAAAGATTTTAACTTTCCAAAGAAACGGTCCGGAGAAATGTTCATCCCATCCGCATCCTTTTTTCGGCAAGTTTACTCCTGAGCAATGGGGTAAAGGGATTTATAAACATCTAGACCATCATTTAAGACAATTTGGTGCTTAGTATTTTTTCGCAATGATTAATAATTGTTCAGTTTAGTGCAGTAACAACACTTCGCTGTGCTAACGGGACTCGATAGAGGAATAGCGGTTGCTTCGGCAGCCGTTTTTTATTTGTTCACTAACGGTAGTATAGTTCAATTATAGTTGTTTTTTATTTCCAGACTTACAGTTTAAATATTAAAATGAGATTAATTGAATTAATAAGGGGCATTAACAGGATGAACAAGGGTAGAATCGTATTTTTGAACGGTGTTACGAGCTCTGGAAAAACATCAATAGTAGATGCTTTACAGTTAAAATCGCATGAATTTTTTTATGTTGTTGCCAATGACCTTTTTGAAGAAATGATAGGTGAACGTTATCTTCGTGAAGATTATTGGAAGTATTTAAGTGAAGCAATTATCATGATGTATCATACAGCCAAATTATTTTCTGACCATGGTAAAAATGTACTTATTGATGGCATTATGGTAGAAAGGCCTGAGTTGAAACCGCATTATGAAAAAGTGAACAATATATTTTCTGGTTACCCATTATACATTGTTGAAGTGTTTTGCCCTTTAGACATTTGCCGTCAGAGAAATATTGCACGAGAAAATAGAACCGAAGACCAATCTGATTGGCAACACAAAATAATGGCAAAAGATATCCAGTATAATTGTACTGTCAATACACATTTAAACACTTCCGAAGAATGCGCAGATTTGATTTTAAAAAGTATATTTGAAGATGAAGTATGAATTACTATGCTCGAGATGATACATTCCGGTAACGGGGAAGGTTAGTGTAATAGCGGTTGCTTCGGCAGCCGTTTTTATTTGTTCAACTGTGTTCAGGTTAATTTAACAAGGAACTTATCTAATGATGAAATTTGAAGGAGAGATGAAATGATAGAATTATCTAAAGAAAACTACGCACACGTTCTGCCACTGTTGAAAAATCTAGCATATGAACCTGTGTTTGCGTATTCCGTAATTGAGCGAAATCAATCTGGAAAAGTGTTTGTTGATCACAACGAAAATCCTACCTGCAGTCTTATTATCAATTCATATGGACAGTATTTTTTGGTTAAGAGGGGCGACAATGAGTGCTTCATGAGCGATGTAGTTGAATTTTTGCGAAATGATCAAAATCATTCAAAATATTACGATCTTTATGCTTCAACACCCGAACTACTGTTTCAAATTAGCGAAAGTTTAGCGGGAAAGACCGTATTATTGCACCGTTCTTCTTTTACATTCGATCTATCCAAATTCCAACATCTAAAAAAACCTAACGCATTGCCAGAACAATTTGTTATGAAACGGATGGATAAAGCGCTATTCGATAAATACAAGAATGAAATGGACGCTTCTTATGATTCGTTATGGAGTTCGGCACAACACTTTTCGGATCGAGGGTTTGGTTACTGTCTTGTGATGGATGATGATTTTGCAAGTGTTTGCAATTCTTATTTTGTGGGTGGAGGGTATGCAGCTATTGATATCGTAACCGTGGATGAATACCAGAATAAAGGGCTAGCAACACTCACGGGTGTAGCATTTATCGAACATTGTCTGAACCATAATCTAGTGCCGAATTATAATTGTGACGCTGGCAATGAACGATCAATACAGCTAGCGAAAAAGTTAGGGTTTGCAAAAAAGTATGATTTTCCAATGTTATGGTGGCATCAGGATCAGAGTATAATTAGTGATTATTTGAAAAGATTCAATTATTAAAAAAGAGAGTTTAAAACGAAAACTTTCCAAAATGACAGGAGTAAACCGGTGATAAAACTATTATTATATGAAAATACATGGGAGGTTTAGCTATGACGATTAACCGTGAGACCATTCTAAACGCAATTGTATCAGACCTTGGAATTGAAAATTATATTTTAGCTATCTGGCTAGAGGGTTCAGATGGTACTAAAACTTTGGACGAGTATTCTGATATCGATTTGGTGTGCTATACAAAAGAAGGCTGCATAGATTCTGCAATTACCCGGTTGGATGCCTGTATGCGTCGATTAGGAAAAGTAGATATTGCCTATGAAGAAACTGGTCGACCCACAAATAACCGCTACAAGGTTTACCACCTACAGGAGTCATCAGATAGTCTCTTAGTTGACGTGACGATCCAAAGTGAGAGTGTCCCTGTTTTATTCATTAACGAAGACAAAACTGTCGTACCCGTTATATTGATAGATAAGACTGGTATCGTGAAGTATCAAAACGTTGATCACACGACTCACCATTCACAACTTCAATCACAATTGATACGTGCTCAGGGTATTTACAGTCAAAGGAACCGAGCTGTCAAATATACCAAACGCGGGCTTTTTTTAGAGTCGTTGATTTACTATCATAAGTATGTTGTGAATCCACTTGTAGATGTACTTCGGATAATCTATACACCATTCCAAGCTGACAGCTTCTTGGTTCATGCATCTCGGGATTTTCCTGTCGAAGTGGTACTAATCTTGGAAAAGCTATATGGTGTAAAAACCTTAGAAGATATAGTAGATCGCATCGAAATGACAGACAAATTGTTTCGTAATGCTGTAGCAGAGGCTGATGTCATGCTGTCACAATCTAAAGAAGGCGAAAGATTAGCGGATATCAGCCCATAAGCATTACTGGGTTATTGTGAGTGATCGCAGATACATAACTACGGGAACGCTAGTATTATACTGATAGCAATAGGTTTATAGTATTGAGATAAAACTGAAAAATAGAAATTCATAATGGAGCGATCGTATTGTTTATCCAATCCTTTGAAGACGAAATACTTGAGCAATCTTTGTCCATATTTGTGAAAGATATGAGAGCCATACTTAATAGAAAGTTGCGAAGCATTTACCTTTACGGTTCGGCCATACACAATGATTTATCCCCGGGATACGGGGATTTGGATTTTCTCGTCGTAATTGGAGAGGACCTAAGCCAAAATGAAATCGAATTTCTAAATAAACAAAGATCCAATTATAGATCATCCCTTCTTAGAAGATCCGTTGATAGACAAATCCCCAACCTCTATATCGATATGCTTGAGGGTGCCTTTCTTACGATTAATATGCTGAGTGGGGAAAAGGGCAGTGGCTTATGGTGGGGAACAAAGCGCGAATCCGACTGGACAGAAAATCAATTAGATCTGTTCACCATGCACACGATCAAGGAGCAGAGTATCTTGTTGTATGGTGAGTCCCATCTAGACAATATTCCATCGTATTCGAAGGAAGAGTTCATTAGTTTTTTTAAGGAATATGCCAAGTGTATGCGGAAGTTTGGCAAGGGAAATAGTCTACATTCCGTCGACTGGCTCCTATTAGCTTCTAAATTTATAGCTTGGTGGCAGGAAGGTGTCATCTTGTCTAAAAGCCAAGCAGCAGATTGGGGGCATTTACATCTTAGTAGCGGATGGAAAGATAATTTGAAGAGATGCAAGGAGCTAAGGAAGGATCCATCCATGGTAACACGTTTAGAGTATTCCGAATGGTTGAGTAATTTGGAGCCAGCCATTATTGAAGCATCACATGATCTGGACAGAGTTCTCGAAACAACAATTCATTAAACTAGAATCTTTTTAGTCCTATAAAAAAGACTGTTAATAATAGATTTTTCGCTAACAGAACACGTTAGTTAAGTGAAATAGCGACAGTCTAGAACTTTATTTCCATTGTCGATCCACCGAATGGGAGTAAAGAAAGAAGCTCCGAAAACCCATTATATTCAAGGGGTTTCGGAGTTCTTTTTTTAGAGTCAACCCTGCGCAGGGCTGGTCTTCATTTCATGGATTTTTTGGAGCGTATGAAGACACTTTGTTTTCTCGTCATCGTCCTCTGTGTGGAGATACCATTCTACAAGCCTGTACCCGAACATGAGAAGGATCAATTCGAAGACGCAATTATCGGCGATAGGGGATGCATCTGCATACTCCGAAAAACCTTTGTAATACGCAGGGACACATCGTTGGTAGTATTCGACCATGTGATCGATATCCGCTTCATCCGCAACCAAGCTTGCGAGATCCTCGCCCATGTAGCCCCATCCGCATGTATCCCAGTCGATGAGCGCGATTTTCCCGTCGGCATAGATCAGGTTGGTCACCCAGAAGTCCCGGTGGCATAGCACTAGGGGCAATTGCTCAATGCGGGCGAGTATCTCATCTGCGTGCTCATCGATGTCGATGAGCATTTGCCGCATGTGCTGCGGGAATTCGCAGTCCTCCGAGCGTATATAATCGTAGACGACTGGCCACGACCGGTAATGCAGATACGTATTCTTCATGAGATCTGCATGGCTCAGGTTTGTCAGGCTCTGCAGCACAGCGGGCTTCTCCGCATACAGCTTGCCTTGATAGCGTCCTAACTCCAGCGCCGCCTCTTCATACATGTCACCGGTTAAGTCTAAACCGGTTACGCCATCGATATATTCCAGCCACAGCTGGAATTCATTTTCTTCGGCATTCATTTCCGCATGGTAACATGTTGGCCAGCGGAAGGTATCCGAGAACGTCGTTCCCAAGTCAGACATATAGAGATCATATTCCCGGCGCCAGGAATCCGGATCGTTGTAACGTTCCCATTTCTTTTGAATTTTCAGCACGATACGGTACGGCATTTTTTTACCATCCGCGGTTTCGGCGATCCCGTTTACCAGGTGCACATTTCCCACAGTTCCGCCCTGTAACGGCATGGTTTGGCAGTCAGCCGAGATAATATCCTTCTTGAAGTGTCGGCTTAAGGCATAGATCAGCGTTTCAAATTTAATATTCATTTCTTCCATCCTCCGTTTTTCTTCGTTTGCTTGCTTGACATAGCTATCGTTTTATTTCGAGCCCTCTTGTCGATGAGGTAGCTTGTTTTATCCTGGACATACTTGTGCTCATGTTGCTGGGCAACATAATACTCCCACCGTTCACGCGGCAACGAACCGTCGGCAAGCGCGGCGAGAACGGCACAGTCCGGCTCGCCCTGATGGCGGCAATTTGCAAACCGGCATTGCGGGAACAATTTCTCCACATCGGTAAAGCTTGTGCTTATACCTACCCTGGCATCAAAAAGCCCGAGCTCACGCATTCCCGGCGTATCGATGACCATCGTTCCGGAGGGGAGCATGAACAGCTGACGGTGCGTTGTCGTATGCCGCCCCCGGCTATCAACCTCTCGAATCGCCTGAACCCTCATTACGTCCTGTTCTATCAATGCATTGAGCAGAGAAGATTTACCGACGCCGGACATGCCGAGAAAGACGACTGTTTTACCAGGCATCAAGTAGGAAGTGAGTTCGTTCAGCCCCAGGCCGGTATGACTGCAGATCGCATGAACTGGCACATCAGGGATGCTTTGTGTAACTTCTGCGAGCGGGAGATTATAATCTTCAACGAGATCAGCCTTGGTTAGAATGACGACTGGCTGACTGCCGCTCTGTCTGACTTGTGTCAGGTACCGCATGAGGCGGGTAACGTTGAAATCCCAATTCAAAGAAGAAAGAATGAACACATAGTCAAAGTTGGTTGCAACGACCTGTTCCCGCACGGTTTTGGCGTAGCCTACGGCATGCCCTGAGTAATCTGCGCGTGAGAACTTGGAACGGCGGGGCAGTACCGTAACGATGAGCGAATCTCCGCTCTCGTTGTAGCGCAGCAAGACGAAATCCCCGACGCACGGAAAATCTACGCGTGTTTCCACGCTGTGATAGAATGCTCCTTTGAGCACCGCCGTTACTTCGCCGCGCTCGGTCATGACCGTGAAGCGCTCGCGCCGAAGCTCTGTCACCCTACCGGGCAATAATCCGTCGGGAATTGCTTCTATTTCTGTATAGCCATAGGTTTTCAGATTTATCATAATTTTTTTGTTAGCTCCTTTAATGTTGTTTTTGGACGCAAAAATGCCACGGACAAGCAGCCTCTAAAGAAGCTGCTGTCACGCGGCATCAGGACGCAAAAAAGACACGACCTTCATCGTATCCTGCAAACAGCAATATTCACGAAAGGTTACTTCGGATGGCATACCAAATAACAGGGGCGTTTCCCCGCTTTTTTCGCGTATGCCTACTATTCAGTTTTAAGACCAAACCACCATATAAGTAGTTGCCATTAAAACACATCTCCCTTCGTGTCAGGAACTTGCTTATCGCTAAGATTTCTATAAAATAACCTATTTTGGAAAAAAAATCAATGCCTGACAGCGCAGATTGTCGGCCTTCACCATCGAGTCTGCCGTTGATAAAGAACTCGCGAGCATTAAAAGTCAGCGTGAGCGCTTCCTCAAGTTGTTTGAAGGAAACGGCGATGGTATATCAAAGATCAGCGAAATTGCAGAAATCGATAAGATACTCATTGTATACTAATAATTCATCATTCAACTAACGGTAGGTTAAGTGGGAGTTATTTACAAATGGAATATGTTAGTGTATTTTCTTTTTATGCATATATGGAAAGAGGAGAAAAAAATGAAATATACTATTGGGAAAAATCTTAGAGTAAAGAAGTGTTAATAGAGCATTTACTAGAAGGGAGATAACACTTTGAATTAAAAATAATGAGGTGTAATATGAATCCAACAATTGAAGCCTTTTTTGCGATATAGAGCTTGTTCACTTTGCATTATTAAAAGAAGAGAATCAATATTACTTGAACAATTCCCGGAAGAAGATGGTATCATTACATTTCGCCCAGTTGGTGGCACGATTGAGTATGGGGAAGATAGCAAATCAGCTGTAATACGAGAAGTAAAAGAGTAAATTAATATTGATATTATTGAACCAAAATTGATAGGGATTATCGAGCACATCTTCCCTTGGTACGGAGAAATTGGACATGAATAAGATTTTATTTATGAAGCGAGCTTTAGTCGAATGGATAACTATAACAAGAATGAATTTGAAGGGATTGAGGGGGACAAAAAGTTTATAGCTGTTTGGAAGAACTTATATGATTTTGAAGAAAACATTCAGTATAAACTTGTTCCTGACGGTCTTTATGAGATGCTTACAAGTGGGCAAATTTCTGATATTAAACATATTAACACAAAAGATTTATTGGCTTTTAAAGGGTCTTGATTTAACCTAGCGGGACACGTTAGTGGAATAGCGGTTGCTTCGGCAGCCGTTTTTTATTTGTTCAACTAACGGGCAGGTTAGCTGAGTAACAGAAATGTTGATATTGGATTATATACCATTAAATTGAAATTTAAAAAATGTCTAACGTCTATACTGTCATAGCGTAATAAAAAGGGGTTTCTAAGTGTATTGAACCTGTGTGGTTCAGTAGGATATTTATATTTTTTGAGAGAGGTGTTAACTTGAAGAAAACATTCATAATCATTTTAATAATTGCAGTAGGTGCTCTTGTTTTACTAGTCGTATCCACTCCATTTATTAACAATTATATTGCATATTCCATAAAAAAAGATCTAGTAGAAGTATCTTTGCCAGACAAAACTGAATTGATAGATGATTTATCATCAGCTGGAAAATTAATTGGGAATGGAAATGGAATGCAATTTTTTGGCGCTATTTTAATCAAATCGGAACTAACTTTAGAAGAATTAAATCATTTTTATTCAAAGTATCGCGAGAATGAATGGAGTTACATCGTTGAAAAGCAAGTGAGTAATAACATTGATTTTCTTAATGGTAACTTGAAATTCAAAGCATTGAAAGCAGATGAAAAACTAATTAACAATTATATTGTTTATACTTGGGGCAGTAGTAACTATCCATTAAGTGATCTTGACATCCGTGGGCATTAACACTCTGCACAAGCAAGATTACGTGCTAGAATATTATAAGCAGTGAGGGTGCTTTATGAAATTAATTCGCCGCGCCATTAAGTAGAACCGTACCATAGATGACAGATCATCATTACGCTAACGGGCAGTTATGCGTAATAAAGATCAAAGCATCTGTTATAATAAAGCGTCTAGTTTTTATAATCAAACCTTTATAAAGGTGGTGTTTGACATGAAATATCAATGGAGAATTACAAAATATAATCCCATTTTTAGAAATGAAAATGGTCATTATTTACTAGATGAATGGATTTGCCCATCTGAAATTGGAAAAGTACTAAATGGAGATTTATTTACATTAGAAAATTATCTCCTTATTGAAAATGCTTATATAGAGACAATAATAGAGTTTTTAAATGAAAAAAAACATTATTCTCTGCGTGTCATAGGAGCATCAAATACATCGATATCAAACGAAGCGAAAACATCTATGTTATATGAAAATGAATTTGGCGAGATCAATATTAAAGAAGATATGCTTGTAAACATAAATGAAATTCGCATAATTTGCAAAATGAGATTAAGAAATTTTGTTGGTTTTCAGTTAATTTCCAAAAATAACTTTTTCGTGTATTTTGGTTGGGACTATTATATGTACATTGGCAGCAGTCAAAAATCTGTAACAGCAATTGATTTCGCTTCAAAAAATGGTCTTTTTGTAGAGGAATATTGTTCACCGTATTACTTCGAGGAAAAAGATACCACAAGATTAGTTGAATGGAGTGAAGTAGGCGTTGAAATCCCATTGGTTATAGGGAGTGAGGAAATAGTTAATGTGCCATTAGATGAATATCGAAAGATATTTAATTTATCTGATGAGCATCCTGTTTTTGGTGTTTTTAAAATAACAGAGGAGTATAGAGATTTCTTTCAAACATTTTTGAATCATAAGATGGATTTTTCGAAGTATGAATATGGAATGTGGGCAGGTTATTGAGACTCATTTTTATAGGTTAGCAACGATCGTTTATCCGTTAGTTGAAAAAGGATGATTTAGAGCACTATTACGCTAACTGGGAACGCTAGCTCAAGCAGGTTAGAAGATTAAAACCTCTCTTTAGAAGCAAACCTAGATGTAATGGCTTCTAAGGGGAGGTTTAATTATGAGGTTAAGTGAGTTGTGGCATCTATATGAGGCTGATAAACGAATTCATGGATATAGTCCGAGAACATTGAACGCCTACGTCCTCCAGAACAAAATGCTAATGACGGAACTAGGTGATCCTGAGATAGCGGAGATTACATTGCCAATGCTGAAGCAATATTTGGCGAAACAAGCAGAACGATTGAAGCCAAACAGCCTTGGGCATCGAATTCGTTTCGTCCGATCCCTATTTCGCTATGCGTATGAAGAGACTTACCTGACTTCAAATCCTTCTTTAAAACTAAGAGAACCCAAATTGGACAAGCGAATTCCTAAGTTTTTAGTCGAGGAAGATGTTATTCATCTTAAGATCTCGTGTCAATCATTAAGAGAAAGAGCGCTGCTTGAGCTTCTTTATTGTACTGGGTGTCGAGTCGGGGAAGTAGAGAGGATAAACATCGAGGATCTCAACTGGGAAAACTGTTCTATAGTCGTAAACGGTAAGGGCTCCAAGCAGAGAGAAGTGTACTTTACGACAGAGTGCAAAGTATGGTTAAGGAAGTACCTGACCAGTCGTGGAGATACCTGTAAAGCCTTATTCGTAACGGATACCAACCCAACTAAACGCATGGCTATTCCTACAATTAGGTGGGCATTAAAACGGCTTGCAGATCGAGGTGAGATCGAAACGAATGTTTACCCGCATCGCTTTCGGCATACCTATGCTTGCCAACTCCTTGATAACGGTGCTCCTTTGGATTTCATCCAAGGGATGCTGGGTCATGAGAAAGCCTCAACCACGCAAATATACGCACAACTTCGTGGCGAACGCAGGAGAGAAATGTATCGACGATTTTTTTAGCATATAATAGCGGTAGATCCCTTTATAGAAATCTGCCGCTATTCAACTATAGGGCAGAAGAGCGTAGGGGTAGCGTGTGTTAAAGCTAACACTTTTTTAGTTTAGAGATGTTGTCGAGAATTACAAAATAAAAGTGTTAAGCCATCTAACATTGATCTCAATTAAAAAAAACGATGTAAATGCTTGGGCAAAAGAAGGTGTTTCACAATGTATCAAAAAGGGTTCATTGGGTATTCCATTTTCATCAGATTCATTTCAAGATTCCCTTAGTCGTAAAGAGGCTTGACACTCATTTATTCACTTCAAAAAAGAACATTTGTTCGTATTTTATATTATATACGGGACACAGAGATCATCATTCTTCAATGTATCTAAATTTTTTTTAAATGTCCTTTACAATCGGCTCAAAAATACTAACACTGAAAAAATTCAGATCTTCTTAATCCAAAAGTACCTCGATCAATAGAATTAAAAATGTCGCTGGATTGAATCTTTTCATCAAAAGCAAAAACCCATTCCTCGTTACATCTAACTAAAATGTTAAAGTCATTTGATCTCCATATTATACTTTTATTATGATCTAAACAGTAGAGATACATCGGTAGTGCCCCGTTCCAACCCCCTGCTTGTACTGTACAAGTAAACATGACATAATCTTGCTCATTTGTAGCCGGATGAACAGCATTAACCGTAGGGTCTGCTAAAAGACAAAGTAACGTATTGTCGTCTGACTCAATTCTCAAATCTTTATATGTCCAAGTTATTTTTATGGAACCCAGGTTTGCGTCGTTTTGTTCTAAAACTTCTTTAGCTGTTGATTTATTTTTATTAATACTCATGAAGATCTTACCCTCCTTAATTTACGGATGCTAATTTTTAGATGCCCCCGTTGAACACATTCTTACGTTACTACACATCTAGTAAAAACAGCGTTCCTCAGTTGAACACCACAACCACTAATTCGACCAAATATATCACTAGTATCGATCTTCTCATCATAAGTAAATACCCGATCCTCATTACAACTAACCCAAATATTTGTGTCCTTTGTTTGCCATATAGGTTTTTCACGATCAAAAAGAGTGACGGAAAATGGCAATGACCCTTGAAAATTATAGGAACTCAGAAAACAAGACACTGTCACATAATCCGATTCTGCTGTGCTAGGATCCATAGCACGAACCAGAATTCGTTCCAATACTGCTAATAGGAAGTTGTCATCAGAAATGATTTTTATGGTACCAAAATCCCAATCATAAACAGTAACTACCTGGTCCGAGGCTAGATCAAGTCTTCGGGCTATGTCATCTGTAAGATTTATTTTTCTCGCTAGACCGGATTCTATTTCAACACTTATTTTCAAATTACTTCTAGATGTTGGCGAGACTTCTTTTGTATTCATTGGAATTCTCCTCTTGATTTACTAATGACCTTATCATTCCCCTGCAGTAACGTTTGTATGTAGTGAGCTATATAAATGATACATATATCCACTATTTTTAAGAAATGGAAAATATAATAAGGATAGGCACCTGTACATCCATTTTCCATACGTTAGTATATAATATTTTATGAAGGGAAGTTATTGATTAATGAATAAACAACTAAGCGATGATAACAATAAAAATATTTTAGTCCCACTCCCCCCAGTTATACCTCCTCCTCAATGGTTAGTGGACTATTATAATCAATTAATGCGAGTAAATCAGAGTACTCTAGAAGACATTGTAAAAAATTGCAACGGCCCTTACGTACCTTGCTATAACGCCCCACCATACGACAAGACTTGCGAATGCTGTGAATATGGGTGGTCTATTGTAATTACAAGAGACGGATGGCTAGGCCATCTGTATGTCTATCTAGTCGCTATAACTGATGTTCAAAAATTAATTAACAATGTAACTGTCACAGGTCATATATATCCAAACTACAATACTCCTCCGAGTTCTGTACCGAATAATTTGGTTCACATCGGATGCTACTTTCTTATAAACAAAACTTTTTACAAGATTCGCGCATTTTAAAAGGTACACTAAGCTAATTGTCTAACAGCAGGCAGCAGACTTTTTGAATTCCATCGGCCAATCTGGATAGGGACCGAGTAATTTATTCGGCTGCTTTACGTCTCTCCCAAGCAAATACCCAACCTTATGTAATAAAGGTGTCATCAATCATTCATTAAACTAACGGGACACTATAGTTGAACAATCACCAGAACGAGGCTGCCGGTAAGAAACGGCAGCCTCGTTGAGCTAACGGGCAGTGTAAAGCCCAATAGATAGTTGATTTCATAAATTCTAATACTTCGATACATCCACCCCACAAATATCCTAGCTCGGTGGTAAAAACGTCCATCCAGTCTCATTATTATAAAACTGTTGACACTCACCTAGCGTATCTAATTTGCTCCAATCTTTATATCCATTGGTCCATTTCTCAAATGGAGAATATGTATAAGGGAAACGACCTTGAAATAAAATCGCTTCTATATGTTCAGTATATTCGGTTGGAAGGCTTTTTATTTGGGCTAAACCTGCCATAACAGAAGGTCCGTAAAAAGTTACCATACCCATTGGTTTAAGTAAGTTATAAAAGTAGTCGCGTCTGAAAAACCCATGATAAATTCGGTTTTTTTTTGGATTGTCTTTGTATCCAAAAACGGTAGTATTCTAACCGATTCATACCCACCAATTGAAGTGATGATGTCATCTATACTCTCATACTCGAAACATTTATTTATATCATCTGCACGAATTTGTGGATTTTTGTATAAATCATCTGGAGACATTCTTGCGGTTGGCATCTCAATAACTTCTAATCCCAAGTTGTCTTAAAGATTTTTTATACCAAGCTCGTAGATATCTGGGAACAGATAAGGTAGACCATTAGAAAGTGAAATTATCGCTATTTTCGAACCAGACTTAAGTCTTTTGGGTTTTATCATTGCTCTTCCTCCCAATATATTATTTCCTAATGTTACCACGCAACCCTACTTGTAATAAGAACAATCTTAATTCAGCTTAAACATGGATCTGTTTGAAATTGTAAAACTATGTAAAAGAAGAGGGTTTCTAGTATCTACCTCGAATATATGAATGGTCCATCATGAACGGTTGCATCTTGAAACTAGCTTATTTTTCTATACCTTATGCGGTACATTTTGAACAAGCTCTATGGGAAAGAGGTCGTTACATGTCAAGAATAGAATTGAAGCCGACGGGGCGAACCCCACGGTTAATGAACAAATGGAAAAAAATTAGTCCACTTGCCCCAAGATGGAAAGGGGCCTCCATCGTATTGCTCATCATCGCATTATGCTTGTATTTCATCCAAGGATATTTCGTTTTGGGAACGCGCAGTTTGGGCGAATATCTGATCGGAACGTTAGTGATCTTGCTTGTGATTGTGCTCGTAACCGGCGCAATTGCAGGAGTGCTTCATGTTGCCAAGCGAATGCCTTCGCGTTATGTTTGGATTGCTCTCGCTTCGTTTTTTTTGCTGTTCATTAGCTTCATCGGGCCGATACAGTTGATGTTTATCGTCCCATTGTTGATAATTGTCGTATTTTCTATACTAGGAGCCCTCTTATCCCGATTGATAACCGGTAGATACCGAGAGGCAAAGCTTATTTCGAAAGTAACTGCTGGGGTTTTGGCGGCAGTTACGCTAGGATCCATTGGCATTGGCGGGTATTGGCTGCTGAACAACGGCAATGCGGATTTGGCGAAGCCGTACCGCTTAACAGCGATGAAAACTGCGGACCGCTACCCAACGGCGGCGGCGAATCCAGCTGAACAAGGACCGTATAAGGTCAAAACGTTAACTTACGGTAGCGCAAACAGTTATCGGAAGGAATTTAACCAGAATGGGTCGCTCGTGACAAAACAGGTGAACGGATCGGCTTTTGTGGAAAAGTGGTCATCTAATCGTACAAATACGTTTGGTTTCGGACCGGATCAAATGCCGCTGAATGGATTGGTCTGGTATCCTGATGGCGAAGGACCGTTTCCGTTAATCGTCACCGTTCATGGCAACGCCAACTCAACCGATTATTCGGACCCGGGATATGAATATTTGGGTAAGCTGTTGGCGAGTCGCGGGTATATTTTTGTATCCATAGACGAAAATTTTCTCAATACATCCCTTTACGATGATTTGTTTACACTCAACCTGTTGGAGAAAGAAAACCCAGCCCGGGGATGGTTGATGTTGGAGCATCTGAAAGTGTGGAACGAGTGGAATAAGACGAAGGATAATCCGTTTTTCGGTAAAGCGGACATGAGCCAGATCGCTCTGATCGGCCACTCTCGCGGCGGTGAGGCGGTAACGGTCGCAGCGGCATATAACAAACTGCCGGCCTCCCCGGAAAACGGCAACATCAAATTCGACTACAACTTTGGTATCCGTTCCATCATTTCGATTGCGGGTACTGACGGGCAATACAAGCCTGCGGGACACCTGACTCCGTTAAAGGATTTGAACTATTTGACTTTGCAAGGCGCACACGACATGGACGTCAGCACATATTCCGGCGCGAGCCAATACAGTCGGATCGGCTTTTCAAACGGTAGTGATTATTTTAAAGCATCGGTATACATTTATGGTGCGAATCACGGCCAATTCAACACCGTCTGGGGAAGAAACGACAATGTAGGGCTTGGCAATAAACTGTTCAACACCGCTCAACTGATACCGCAGGAGGAGCAGCTACAAGCAGCAAAGGTGCTCATATCGTCCTTCCTAGATACGACATTGAAAGGGAAAGGAGAATATCGGTCCATGTTCCAGGATATTGGTTATGCCCGAGAGTGGCTGCCGGACACCATGTATATCAGCAACTATATGGACTCGAATACAAAGCTCATTAGTAGCTTTGACGAAGACATCGATCTGAGTACGTCGACATTGGCTGGAGGAAGGCTGAACGGGGAGCATCTGAAGCAGTGGAAAGAGGAAAAAGTGGAGATGAAATTTGCCCCCGACTTGTACAGTGCAGTGCGTCTGGGGTGGGACAGTACTGCGACACCTGGCGTTCCCTCTTACACGGTTGTTTTGCCAAATGACAGTCTCGATATACGAGAAACGAGCTCCATCGTTTTTTCGATGGCTGACTGGAATGACGAGAAAGCAAATCGTGACAAGGATGTCCTCGTAGATTTGACCATTAATGTGGAGGACAAAGAAGGCAACGTGGCGTCCCTCCCTCTTAGCAGCGAAGCTTATTTACTACCGATGTTCGAAGGCAACATCATAAAATGGCCTTTCACGACTTTGCAACCGACGAAGGAGCCGGTGTTCCAAAACTTTGCGTTCCACCTTGCCGATTTAAAAAGGGCCAACCCGAATTTCCAACCTGAGCAATTGAGCAAAATCGGTTTTGTATTTGATAAAACGAAAAAGGGCACGGTACTGATCGGTAATATCGGCATCCAAAATGAATATGTTACAGGAGGTAATACGCCTTAATACAGGAAGTTAGACTTGAACAAGTTGGTGACAAGGGCAAAGGTGCTGGAGACCATCGTATCTCAAGAACAGGAAAACACATTTATCTATATCAAAACAGCCCGATCATTTGGTGACCGGGCTGTTCTGATTTTGCAACCACACTGTGTCTATACCAGTGTAAACGCGATAAGATTCTTACCCCTCTTCAAAACGTTGTGAGAGGCCTCATCGCTAATATGGAATAAGCTTTATGTGCTACAAGTTTATTTATTCTGCAAATTAATTTTTAATACATCCCCCTTAGCACCACCAAAAACGATCATCCCACCTTTAGGCAGTACTACTGAATGATTGCTCGTTGCCTTTGAAAAGTTCACAACCATTCCCTCCGCGTCATAAACGACAAATCCCCCAATTAATAAATACACTCCATTCAATTTTGTTGTGAAGGATGTAGAAGAAGTGAGGGCTAGACTCGAGAAAAATGGAGTAGCCGTTTCAGAGGTAAGGAACGGTGAACCTAAACGTTTTGATCTTACTGATAATAACGGAAATATGATCAGTGTCATTCAATTGTAATTCAAAATAGAGTTCGAGGTTATTTTTTGTTATTGAACTAACGGGACACGATAGCCCAATAAGCACGAAGAAACGGCAGCTGATGAATTGGCTGTCTTTTTCTCAACTCCCTCAAGAACTTTGATATAATATGGGTATCTGGACTATAAGTATGAAAGGGAGTACAACAATGAATAAAATTTTGCGCAGCAGCTCGGCGGAAGCTGAGATTAATACCCTTGGGGCGGAACTGATCAGCTTCAGAAAGCTGGATCCGGAAGCTGAATACATCTGGAGCGGTGACGCCACGTATTGGACAGGCCGTTCTCCGGTGCTGTTTCCCATTATTGGTGCGGCCCGGAACGGAGAGGTTAAGGTGGACTGCAAAGCCTATAAGATCGGCAATCACGGATTCGCCAGACGCAGCGAATTTACGCTGGTCCAAGAAAGCGACACCCACGCGGTTTACCGCCTCTCTTATGATGAGAAAACCCTGGCCAGTTATCCTTTTAAATTCAACCTATATATTACATATAAACTGAATGCAAGCACACTGGAACTTAGTTACCGGGTGGAAAATAGCGATGAACAGGATATCTTCTTCCAGCTCGGAACCCACCCGGCGTTCAATTGTCCGCTTGATGACAACGGTAGCCTGAACGATTACTATCTGGAGTTCGCTGAATCGGAAAACCTTGAAAGGTTGTTCTTGAATTCGGACGGCCTGCTGATCAGCGGCAAATCGGAGCCCGTTCTGAAACAAGAGACCATCCTGCCTTTATCCCATGAAATGTTCGCCGAAGGCGCATTGATTTTCCGAAATGTGAGCTCTCGGCAGATTTCGCTTAGAAGCAAGCACTCCTCCAAAAGCGTAGTTGTCAGCTATAAGGGTTTTCCCGACCTCGGCATTTGGCAGCCTTTGAACGCTCCCTTCATATGCATCGAGCCTTGGCAAGGAGTAGCGGATATGGACGTCTTCGAAGGTGAACTTCAAGCTAAAGAGGGAATAATCACCCTGGAGCCGGGGGCGAATTTCACAAGCTCCCTGACCATAGAAATCAACTGACGATCCGAAGGGATCTGCAGGGTTCTCAACTGGTTAAGCTCGGCTCCATACCATTGCAAAAAGCATCAATCTATTGGAGAGGGCACTGAAGAACTTACGTTTTTCTTAAGGAGTATGTATAAACTTCAAAAAAGAAGACATTCAACCCCATTTTTAGGAAGAATGTCTTCTTTTTTAGCTCTATTTTATTCAATTTATCCCTATGTTTTCAATCTGTTAACTTCAATATCCGCTTTAAGTTCACGGCGAATATCGTCATCGCACCTTGTAATTCCATACCAATCAGACCCGAGGATGTAGCTACATCATACCCGTGCCCATGTTTAAGTTCGCTATTCTTCGCTTCAATTTTGTAGCGTTCCTTAGATTTTTCTTTAAAGTACTCTGTTTCCTGGAACGCAATCTGTTCCGAATGTTCTTCAGATTTAATCGTTACAGAGTAGGTTTTGCTCTTCGATCCTTCTTTATAACAACCCTCTTTAAACGGACAACGCTTGCACTGTTCCACGTTAAAATAATAGGTGTCTGCTTGGTTTTTGTCGATGCCTTTCTTGCCCTGTCGAGCCTTCCAAATAGCCATATGACCGGCTAGTTTCATCAGTTTCGCTCGTTAAAATCAAGGCCGTCGAAGTGAAGTGGTGTTTTATTACTCCTTTATATCGAAGTAAGGAGCATTCAAGATAATTAGGGAGCAGACTGCCACGGGTGGCCTGTTCTCTTTTTTATTGAAGTAGGCGTCAAATCGTGGATGCCGTTGAGCTAACGGGCAGGATAGTTGAATGATTTCGCGAATAACTTAAGTCATGACGAATTTACGAAGTTCGCAAAAAAGACGTTAGCCGAAAGAAGTTCTTAGTTTAGGAGGAGTCTATATGATATTAGAAAAAGTTATAAATAGAATTGTAATACAAAGTGAATATAAGGATTTTGTTGATAAGTATATAGAAAATATACTTACCGAATTTAAAGGTAAGATTCATAGCATTTATATGTGTGGCTCGATTCCAAAAGGAACTGCTAAACCTTTTAAGTCAGATGCAGACTTTACTATTGTATGTGTAAATCCCAAAGATATTGATTACGAAAGATTGTCAAATATTAAAGAAAGGCTTTTGGAAGAATATCCAGTAGTAACTAAGATTGATACGATAATTTGCTCGATTGACGATGTATTAAGTAAACCAAATGAGTGGGGTTTTTGGGTAAAGATAATTTGTGTTTGCATATATGGTCATGACGTTGGTGAAAAAGTACCACCGATAATTATTTCTCCAGAGTTCATTTTAGACTTAAATACAGAGACCAAGGAGGAAGTAGATCGTATACATAGTTTACTTTCTAATGCTAATGATAACACAATGAAAGCTAGATATATTAAAGGTTACTCTAAGAGATTAATTCGTGCATTATACTCTTTGGTTTTAGAAGATACAGGTGTATGGCAAGATGACATTATTAAGATGAAGAATGCCATATTAAACTATTGTGAGATTGACTCCGCTTTAGTTGATTATCTGTATGCTTGTTACTTGGATAGTAATGTACTTGTTGAAGAGTTTCTGGGAATTGCAGATGAAGTATATAGCTATTTTGAGAACGCCTTAAATGCAATGGCTGCTTCCAGAACTTCCTTCGGCTAACACCATATTGACGCTCCGGGTCACTCTCAGAAGCGAGTGACCACATCCAGCCCCCTAAGCCCGTCGGGACGTCACTGCATTAGGTGTTCGGCAAGCCTTACAACTATAAGCAGCGACTCTAATTAAAACATAAGACTATTGAACTAACGGAGAACTTTAGTTGAATGATACACATTAATGAGCAGGCGCTACGGTAGCCTGAAATGAAAAGACAGGTTTGATTTTGGATTAAGGATGGTATCCAGCTATGCGTTCAGAGGGTGCGTATACATTGCATTTAGTGAAAATAGGTGATGAAGAAACTGGACCCGAATATTGGGCTAACCAATATTGTTCCCGCAAAATTAACGACATAACAAATATAATCCATGAAGTTCTCAATAAAGAGCAATATGATTCGTCCGAAGCAAAGTAAATCATTAAGCTAACGAAGAACGATAGTAGAATAGCGGCTGCTTCGGCAACCGTTTTTTATTGTTCAACTAGTCGGCAGAATACTTTCAATTTGTGGCGCTATAGCGTCACATTATTAGCATTAGGTTATGTAATGATATTCTGATACCCAGAAAATTGAAACAATGTGGTAAAGTGGGATCGTGGGAGAAGTACTCAATAAAAAATAGAGGAGGAGACAAATATTTCATGGGCAACGACTTTTACAGAAAACTAGGTGCATCCTTTCTAAATTCCGCTGGAGTAATCTATGCAATCGAACGAGTAGGCTCTTTGATAGCTCGCAGCCATGAAATTGCAGCGTTGTACGAAGCAAACATGTTCAATGCCCTACCTGAAACTCATATTACAAGCTTCTTCGATAATATCTTTGTGCCAATCCTTGCGTTCCTCGGTATGATACTTTTTGTATATGGGTTTCCGAAAAAAATCAAATGAGATAACTCATTCAACGCGATGTGAGCACATAATGAGTTGTACCATAAAGTTACAGTGGAGGTGCTTAGGTGGTGGAAAGAAGATGGGGTATTGTCAAATGGTACAAAGAAGATAAAGGTTACGGACGGATAATGCTAGACGGGCAGGAAGGTAACCATGTTTTTGTACACTTCAGCGAAATACTACCAGACCCTATTAGGTTACCGAACGGCTTTCGGTTCCTTAAAGAGGGTCAAAAAGTTGAATTCGACCTATTCGAGTTTCCGAATATAGTTGATTCTCAGCGTAGGACAGCTAAAAATGTGCAAATATTAGAGGAATGAAGGAATCGAGACTTACTTGATGAATGTATGGACTTTCGGGAATCATAATTAAGCTAACAGGAGACGATAGTTCAATAAACGCGATAAGGCAGCCAATCAGTCAACATGATCGGCTGCCTTTGTTCAATTAGCGGGCATTTATCTTCAACTACTAAATTACAGTTTTCTTGCTTTGATTACGAAAGTTACAGGAAGCATCTTTGCTTTTTTTGCAAAATCGTCGTTATCGTCCCGCATTTGAATAATTTCATCATCAGATTGCTCAATCATTTCTTCAATAACAAATCCCGCTTTTGAGAGCGCATTCACATAGGTTGATAGTTTACGGTCAGCTAATGTTAGCGTACTTTCGTCAAGAGTTACCGAATACCAAGATTCATCGAAGTAACATTTTTTAAAAACAAGCATATCATTTTCTGCAACAACACATTTGTGTATAGGGTGAGACCAACTGAAAATAAATACGCCGTCTTTTTTTAGGTAAGAAGCAATCCTGCTAAAAGTACCCTCAAGATCGGTTGTCCAGCCTATAGCATAAATCGAATAAACAAAGTCAAAATAATCCTCAGGTAGGCCACATTTTTCTTCCATGGGAGAACAGATTAATTTTGCTGAAAGTCCGTGATCTGACAAATATTCTCTTGTTTTTTCGATTTGGTTTTCTGATATATCCATACCCCATAGTTCAGATGCTTTACGTTCCCCGAGATATTGCAAGGATTGACCGCTTCCACAGCCTATCTCCAACATCTTTTTTCCTGAAATATCGCCAAAAAGCTGGCATTTTTCTTCTGAGACGAATGCTCCATATAAAGGAAGTGCGGTTGCTCCTAAAATATCATTTCCTTTTGTATCCCAAAATAAGCTGTTAGTTTCATGAATAACATTCTTGTCCATATCGACCGAGATTGCGCTACCAACCTCGCCAGCGCCTATAATATTTGTTCTATAAACAGAATTCTTGTCCATGCCAGTACCATCCCCCAATATAAAAATATTAGTCTAAATGTATATCCTGACTTGCGCGCTATTGATTCCAAAATAATGTACCATTTTTCTATGAATACATCCACCTAAAATCTTCCATACTGCATCCATTGGATCTAGTAGACTCATTGCGCTAACGGGACACGATAGTGGAATAGCGGTTGCTACGGCAGTAGTTTTTTATTTGTTCAATTAATGGGCAAGATAGTTGAAAAAGGAACTTAATTTTAAATCTCGAATATTTATTGAGAACGGATAGCTAAAAAATTGATGACAGACAGGAGATAAATACGATGATCAAAGGTTTCGGAGGAATCTTTTGGAGAACTAAGAATCTTGAAGTTATAAAAAAATGGTACAGTGAGGTCTTGAAGATTGAAATAGATCATTGGAATGGGACTGTGATAAAGCCCCAATCAGGAAATGAGACTATCTTTTCTTTCTTTACCGAGGATGACAGTTATTTTCCAACAGAACAACAAGTGATGTTAAATTTCCAAGTACATAATCTAGACGAGACTATTAAGCATCTTGAGCATATTGGTATACCACTTGCAAAGAAAAAAGAAATTAGTGAATTTGGAAAGTTTGTTTGGATTGAAGATCCTGAAGGTCGACTGATCGAGCTTTGGGAGAAATAACGAGTTGTGTAATAAAAATGAGTTGACACAAAAGTAGTTAGGGACCATACTACATATATGAACAACAATAATGAAAAAATAAATGACATTGAGGCTATTCCCTCGCTTGTACAATCCAAGCGTCAGATTGATCGCTATAACCTAGACATAGACGCACAGGCTATACTCGTCGCGTCTAGGCTAATGGCAGCGGGAGCCATGCTTGGACACGCCTCAGAGATTCATTTCTCTAGATTCGGTTTATCAACAGGGCGTTATCGTTTATTGGCAGATCTTGAAGATAACGAAGGAGAAGAGTTGCCTTCGCAATTAGCGGAGCATCTAGGCGTTACACGTGCTACAGTGACTGGTCTTATCGACATTCTTGAACGAGATGGGCTAGTGTCTCGGCGATCAAGCTCAGACGATGGCCGTCAGAAATCAGTCGTCTTAACGGAAGAAGGAGCGAAGAAGCTCCGTGAAATGGCTCCTGAGCATTTCGCTCGGTTGGAAGCAATGGTGGGCTTGCTCAACATCGAAGAACGCAGCGTATTTCTCGACTTGCTAGGTCGAGTTACACAAGGCATCTCAGCACTTACGGGCGAATTAGGCTCGAAACCAAAGGGAAACATCAGTAATGAGTAGAATGGGCTAGTGAAGCTAGCCTATTTTTACTCTTATATAGTTAGGCACCTAATTATATCTAGCTGAACGCAATCATTGAACTACTTCAAAGAAGAAAGGAGCAAGTAAATGAACCAGATGAAATACTCGAATCAGACAGATGATGTTTACGGCATCAAGGCTGCTGGTTCCAAGAAAAAGACTTTTGTACTATGGCGTGAAGTTGTAATGGCCTATGCTGCTCCTGCCATTATGGCAGGTATCGGGGGATTGGTTACTGCAGATAGGGGGCTTCAAATAGCGGCATTGACCACAATTGGCGGTGCATCGGCCTTGATGGCCTTGATGATTGGGCTATTGTTGCACAGCCGAGTGGGCCATTTGCGATGGGTCGTCGGTGCACCTCACTTGGTTGTGGTAGGGGTATTCGCAATGGCCGGGTCCTCATTTGGACTATACGCTGCATGGGTGACATCTGTTGTAGTAGAAATTATGATTCCGAGTAATCACTTGGCCTGGGTAAATCGTGTATGGATCGATTTCCCGTTGTCTGGATTCATAGCAAGCACGATAGTGACATGGCGGTGGCGACTTGCCGTCACAACTAATTTTTCATCTAAAAGGAGAAGATAAAAAATGATAGTTATTATGGGAGCAACAGGTACGATAGGTAGTGCGCTTTTGGAACGTTTGGTTGATCTTGGCGTACCTGTCAGGGCGCTAAGCAGAGAGCCAGAGAAGTTACGTGATCAGATCGGAGAAAAAGGCCGATCAATTATCGAGGTCGCAAGGGTGGATGCTTCCGATCCCGAATCACTGCGCCGCGTGTTTACAGGTGCTAGCCAGCTCTTCCTTGCCATGTCCAACAGTCCAAGACAAATCGAATTAGAAACCTCAATCATTCAGATTGCCGCCGAATCTGGAATCAAACACATCGTAAAAATATCCAGTCCAGCCTTTGAGCAGAGCTCTCCAGTAGCAGTGGCGGGCTGGCATCAAGAAATTGAGAAAACGCTCAGGGAGTCGGGTCTCACTCACACCGTGTTGCGCCCTTATGCGTTCATGCAAAACTTAATGAACTTTGCACCAACGATCACAACCCAAAATGTTTTCTTCGGCTCTATGGGTGATTCACCGTGTAACTTCATTGACTGTCGCGATATTGCAGACGTTGCCGCAGAAGTTCTGACCAACCACGAGGTATCAGGCCATATATATACGCTTACTGGTTCGGAGATTTTCAGTTATCCCCAGATCGCGAGTCGACTATCTGCTCTGCTTAATCGGCCGATAAGTTACAACAACATGGAACCCCAAGTACTACTCCGCAATCTTATCGATCACGGGAATATGCCTCCTTGGCTCGCGAACCATGTTGTGGAAATTCAAACCATGTCTAGGATGGTGCCAGAAAGTCCAAATGACACTGTGAAGCGCTTGCTCGGCAGAGAGCCACGCACACTAGACGCCTTTCTACATGAGTGTGCAGAAAATTTCCGGTAGAGGCGGAGGCCACCTATTCTGATATTTCTGTTGTTAGCAGTATTTTATTCCGATTTAAGATAAGTCATTGAGCTTAAAGAGAACGTTAGTGGAGGAGCTTCCTATATGGTAGCTCTTCTTTATCATTTAAGCTAACAGCAGGTTAACGGAATGGGACCGCAGTCGAAAAAATTTTGCGTCATTTGGCCCGGTTATTGTTCCGACACGGTGTCTGCGAACCAGTTTCGGCTTGAAGATGGGAACGAGATTTCGTTTACACGGTCACCTGTAACGAATAAAGAAAGATGCTATGCCGAATACGAAAAAAAGACGACCATTTTGTTGGTCGGCCACTAATTATTCTATTGCGGTCAGGATAAAGTAGTGATTATCGACTTAAAAAGTAGTTATGTAAGGTTCGATAAAAATTGATTATAACTATGAATTACCAAATGGTTTATCGAATAAATAGTAAAATATTACTGTTAAGTACGAGGGTTATCAAGAGGACTTTTATTTTGATTATCCTTTTTGGGTCAATATAAGTACTTTCCTAATGAAAATTATTTTTTCTCTAATGTAACATTGAAATGAAAGAGGGGGATGGCGTTGATTGAACATAGCAATCTTGAAGAATATCTGGATCCGGTAAATTATGATCTTGAATTTGACGGTGAAATGGACAAATATCAGTTCTATCTTGAGCTTGCAAGATCGAGTCCTGGCGAAGTGTTAGAACTTGCTTGTGGTACAGGCTTAACAACGATACCCCTGTCAAAAGCCGGTATAACGATGACCGGCGTAGATATCTCTTCTGTGATGCTCGCGTATGCGCGGCTGAAGGCGGAAGGGTTGACTGTTACTTTTATGGAAGGCGATGCCCGTACCTTCGAATCGGACAAGCGATTTTCGATGATTTATTTGACTGGCAATGCATTTCAGGCATTCTTAAGTGATCAAGATCAAATCGATTTGCTTACTACCGTTCACAAACATTTACAACCCCATGGAATCTTTGCATTCGAGACCCGTAATCCGGAGGGAACTGATTTATCCGATCAAGAGGAGACAGAATGGGGATCATTTATTGATAAGGATGGGCAAAACGTAAAGGTATCAGGCACACAATATTACGATATTAGCCAGCATATCATGCATTGGGTCACGATGCGTGATTGGGGAGATAAACGAACGACTTCCCGAATTGCTTGTCGATTCACAGATCAGGCTACGCTGCAATCTTTATTAATCCGTCACGGATTTCGCGTCGAACATCAATATGCTGACTGGGATAAAACGCCGTTCTCGCCGTCATCTTCATCTATTATTAGCGTCTGTAGAAAATGTTAGGAGAGACGTAATTCATTTCAATAGGAAAACTCCCCTCAGGTCGAGGGGAGTTTTGGTGATCCTAAGCAGATTCCCATTTAAAGTCCGGCTTTAATCAACAAGACGGCAAGATAGCGTAATAGCCTGTCTGAAAATATGGTACAATTTGTAACACTAAAGCGAGGTGAGAGAATTTGAGAAATATTGTTGAGGACTCACAGTTTCTCAGTGAAAGAGCTGAGATGATGTACTATTTTCAAGATGAATTTTACATCTCTGAGAAAACTGAAATTATTTATTCAACTTCAGGAAAGTTCAAACTAGAGATCCATCACTATAATCATGTAGAAGGTATTTACAGATATAATTACACAAAAGGGATTGTTACGGATAGTGAGCATAAAATCATCGATATAATATATAGAAATTATGCCCCATTCTTATTCAGTTGGGTGGTGGTAAATGGCACAGAATATCTGTTGTGTGGGTTAGATTATCAGGGGTATTCAATTGTTAATTTATCAAATAAAGAAACCAATCATTATGTTCCGGAAGAGGCTTATAAAGGGCATGGATTTTGCTGGGGGGAAATAATATATTTTCAACAAAAAAAACTAATAGTGATTGATGGATGCTATTGGGCATGCCCCTATGAACTTGTTTTTTATGATTTTTCTAATCCTATGAATGTACCATATAATGAATTATTCCGTGTGGATGTTGATAGCGTATTAAATTGGGATAGTTGGAAAGATTCCTGTAGGGTTATATATCTTGATAATGAAAACAACGAGACAGAATTTGTATTTTAGAAACTAAGCTAACGGAGAACGATAGTGAAATAGCGGTTGCTTCGGCAGCCGTTTTATTTGTTCAACTAATCGGGTAGTATAGAGAAACCTATTTTTGT
The DNA here is from genome assembly GCF_038004585.1 of Paenibacillus sp. FSL R5-0475. Lineage (NCBI taxonomy): Bacteria > Bacillati > Bacillota > Bacilli > Caryophanales > Paenibacillaceae > Paenibacillus > Paenibacillus sp. FSL R5-0475. Next base: position 2,669,112 of record NZ_JBBORK010000001.1, on the reverse strand, counting down.
AAATTATGGTCTGATTATTATAGAGTACGTATTAGCTCCAGTCCTAAGGATTAAGTAGGATTTATGAAAATTACAGCAAAACTAAACTTATGATCAAAGGTGAATGCAGATGGAACAACTGAAAATTGAACCCTATAAACCCGAAAGGGACGAAGCTTCAATCACAGCCATGTTGTGTGAAAATGAACAATTTAATGTGTTTCAACAGAGTAACAAAATGCTCTCAGACGGTATATTTGTTGCTCGTTACAACGACTTAACGGTAGGTTTTCTCTCTTTTGATGGTTTTAAGAGAAGAGCGTTGACGACGATATTTGTTAACGAAGAATATAGAAGAATGGGTATCGGTGCCACACTTATGGAAAAGACGGATAAAATACTTTCTCAAAACGTAGCAGTAGAACGTTCGATAGGTTTCTGTATAGATGGCGACCGTTGTTCTCAGCAATTTTTATATAAGCATGGTTATTACATAAGTTATTCATCCTTTATCATGGAGCGTGAAGGTGTACTTCTTCCTGAAACTAATATTACTGTAAGGCAATACGAAGATGATGATTATGTAATATGCCATAACATTTGTGAAATAGCTTTTTACGAAATGCATGAACGCGTGGGTATTCTTCCGTCTTACTATTATCCTCCTAATGAAACGGAGCGGATGAGATTCGCCGAAGATAGAAGCAATAGATTCGTGATGCTTATTGATGGTGAAATAGCAGCAGTCGGAATTATTGACGGGGTTGAACTGAGTCATGTGTCTGTTCGTCTAGATCTTCAATCACTAGGATACGGAAGAGCTTTTATTTCATTTCTTGTAAATGAAATTGTACGAAGGGGTGGGGAAATCGTGACGCTCGGGGTTGTGAAAGGCAATCCTGCAATAAAATTGTATAAGAGTCTTGGTTTCAAAGCAAAGTCATTAAACCATTGGGTAACAAAATATTATAAGCCGGACACTCGATTGAGCAGACCACCTAGCGATATATATCCTCAAATGACTCGTTGAGCTAACGGTAATGTTGTCTTTTTTATGAATCAGAAAAAGGATAGCAGAAATCAAGAATTGAAATATGAATTATTGAATGCTAACATTCACCGAGATCTTGCTCAACTTGAAGCAACTATACAGTATCAACAAGATCATAATTGGAATTATGAAACTCTTGTTACACAGAAACTAGATGATGCAATCGATTCAATCATCTTACACAGTGGAATGGAAAGAGATAAGGATAAGGAAGATATCCTTATGAAAATGTACGATTACATGAACGAGTTCAAGGTTGGTGACGAGATTTTAGATGTAAACCTAAATGATAAGCAACGCGCCGATTACATCTATTTAGGTGAGAAGCTTCGATCTAACGGGTGGACGTTTAATGTAGGATATGATACAAGCTGGGAGACCTTTGCATCTAAAGTAAAGGAGTTGGTAACGGAGTCATAGATGTCACAAGTCTGTACTGGATTGCACGGATACGGATTAACTAGTACAGCAAGACTCACATGGATCTATACAAACATTTTAAAAAACTTACTTGAACTAATGGGAAACGATAGTTTTATGAATACAGAGAGGCTACGGACATAAGCCTGCGTTAGTTCGGGGATTGGGGAATTAATTATGATATGTGAGAAGAAATCTAAGCGTCTTGGAATTGTTCGATCCCTTGTTTATGAAATGCAGAGCAGCTTCAAGAATCAGAAAGCTTGGGCTCATCTTTCAGGAGTGTCTACCTTCGCTTCGATGCTCGCTATGAGAAGAGGACAAGATTCGGAAATCGCTGCGATCGCGGGGGTGCTACACGATTTTTATTTCTATAAAACTGGAATAAATACCTTTCCTGGTCACAATAGCGCAGACGCGATAAGACCTATAATACGTAGCACTCAAATCTTTACCGACGAAGAGATCTCAGTAATTCTTAGATCAATCTTTTATCAAGAAGATAGACATCAAGTTCATGGACCAGATGAGGAAGTTATTAAAGACGCTATTTTATTGCAGATGTACTTTCAAAATACAGGAAATCATTTGCTTAAGTCGGATATACATAGACTACAAAATGTATTTATTGAATTAGGGATTCCGGAGGGAAATGAAGATACAGAATTTAACGTAGATGTGGAAGTATTAAATAGAGAAACTAAAGACAGACGACTTATGCTGGCTGATTTTGCGGAAAATCTCGCAGAGCAAAACATAATCGGGGTACCGGAAGATGAACGTTATCGGGAAATTTGCAAGTATTGGCCGGACTCTGATATCTATAAAGTACTAGAAGGTAACTGGTGTGCTGCATTTGTATACTACTGCTGTATGCAGGTTGGAATACTTCTTCCAATTCGATATCCTAACCGAATGTATCGTCTAGCTGGGGTTGGTGCGTGGTTGGATTGGGCTCAGCTGCACGAAACTAGATTTTTCTATGACGCTAAACAAGAAGAATTTATTCCGGCACGTGATGATATTGTTATTTTCGATAAGCTTCTCTCCGATAATTCTCACGATCATATCGGAATTGTTTTAGCTTGTGAAGACAATGAAATTTTGATTGCTGAAGGTAATAAAGACAATAAAAACTACTCTAGTGTCTCATTCAGGGGTAGAGATCATTGTATACTCGGATATGTCCGAATAGATAACGGCTACCGTTATCATTTCAATGGAGAGTATGTACCCTTTGGTTATTGATTTCGAGCAGTTATTACGCTAACGGATAGGATAGTTTAATAAGAGTTATGTTGAGTTTTTTTCGGGCCAGTTTAACCCAAAGGCGATAAAATGGTAATAAACCGATTAGGGAGGCAAATCCATGATTGATATTGAAAGAATTAAAGAGATTATTCCTCATCGGAATCCATTTCTCTTGGTCGATAGAATATTGGAGATTAATGAGGGGAAGAGAGCTGTTGGGATTAAAAATGTAACCATTAATGAACCTTATTTTCTCGGTCATTTCCCTGACTATCCCGTAATGCCTGAAGTCTTAATTGTAGAAGCACTGGCACAGGTCGGTGGAGTCGCTATGTCTAACGTTGAAAGCAACAATCATAAAATAGGCTTACTGACTGGTATTGATAATTGTCGTTTCAAACGACAAGTAAAACCAGGAGACCAACTCCTTCTTGTATTTGATGTAATTCGAATCAAGGGACAAATCGTCAAAGGAAAGGGAGTCGCCACGGTAAATAATGAATTGGTATGCGAATCTGAAATAATGTTTGCATTCAGTTCGATTTAGGTTTTAATGTAACGGGAAACGACAATTGAACAATATACATTGATGAGCAGGTGCTTCGGTATCCTGCTCTTTTCATTAAGCTAACGGGCAGGCTAGCGTAAACAAAATGATCAAAAGTATTAACCATACATAGTTAATTACATTTCGGGATTAGCGCAATGATTTTCGGCAGCTTCGTTTGGTTAACGGGGGGAGTTTAAGTAAATGTAAATATTTACTTGCGAACTAGTGTTCGGTATAATAAACTTGATTCCATTACAAAAAGGAGATGTTGGATATGTATAAACACATTAAAGATTTTGCCGCAACTTGGCAGAATGAAACGGAAGCAACAATGCGGACACTGGAGATGCTGACCGACGAGTCTCTTGGCCAACAGATAACAAGCGATCATAGAACGCTTGGACGTGTTGCATGGCACCTTGTACAGACGTTGCACGAAATGCCATCTCGGACGGGACTGTCTTTCGAAGGACCGAGCGAAGATATGCCGGTGCCAGCTTCGGCAGCAGACATCGCGTCAGTCTATAAGAGGACCTCACAAGCGCTCCTTGATGCTATACAGTCCAGTTGGAAAGATGAGAATCTGCTTATCATGAGCGATATGTATGGTGATCAATGGCCAAACGGCTTAATGCTGGATATTCTCGTAAAGCATGAGATTCATCATCGTGGTCAGATGACAGTCCTGATGCGTCAGGCAGGCCTTCGTGTGCCGGATCTTTACGGCCCGACAAAAGAGCAGTGGGCCGAGTACGGAGCGCTACCTCCAGTAATTTAGAGTAAGATTATATCCGCATTTGGCCGTTTGGCTATAGTGGGATTTATAAGTATTTTATCATAGGATTGAAAGTGGTGGCTTGAATCATAGACAAGAGGATACCATCGGACTAAAACTGTTAATTCTATTGAACTAACGGGGAACGTTAGTGGAATAGCGGTTGCTTCGGCAGCCGTTTTTTATTTGTTCAACTAACGTGCAGTAGAGCGTGATGTTGCCTTGTTGAACTATTAGGCAGTTAAATGCGGTATTATATTGTACGATTATCCATAAGAGATGAGGTGCCTTTATCAAGAAGAAATATGCTTTCCTAATAGTTTCCATATTATTATTTGTGATGGCTTATACAAAACCAAGTAGTCAAGATTATGATAATTACCTCCATAAGGTTCACGGTCTTAAATGTGACAGTTCTGAAAGCTCAAATTGCTTTCATACTATTAATGACTTGAAATCATCAAGTCTCACACATCAGATTATTTTTATGACAGCAGAAACAAAAAATTTTGGAGAGGCAGATAATAAAGTACGAGTAGTAGGTATTTTCAATCATTTTTTTGTAATAGAAAATCGACTTCATCCTAAATCAGATAATAACAATAATATCGAAGTTCCGTTGAGCTAACGGGACACGATAGTTGAATAATACATATTGATGAGCAGGTTACCTTAATCAACTAAGTGATGGATAAAAAATAAATATAAGTGTTCTCTCTCAAACTATTGGAAAATATTATGGTACGATGTCCTTATTCGGTTGTTTCAAGGGGAGGGAAGATACCGTGCTAAATACTCAGGATATTGCTATAGAAGCATTAACTTGTTATCCAATTACTTATCAATCAATAGCTCATATTGGACAAAATGCAAACACCATCTATAAAGTGACAGATAAGGAAAGTAACTGCTATAGTTTGCGAATACATCTATCAAAAAATGATTCGATGGAAAGTATTTGGTCTGAGGAAAAAGTCATCCATTCAGAAATGATTTGGCTGGAATCATTAACAAATGATACAAATCTGGTGTTGCCATCACCTATAAAAAATAACATTGGTGAATATGTTACTAAGATAGCTGACATAAACTGTACATTGTTAAAATGGGTAGATGGTGAACAAAAACAATTTGTTCCAACAGTCAATGATGCCGAGTGCGTAGGCGAATTGATCGGAAAGCTTCATAAACAATCATCCTTTTGGAAAATTCCGTCATCATTTACTCGACCGTCATTTGATAATTCTAGAATTTCACAATCATTAGAAAAGCTAAAACAGCTTGCTAACGCTGGTGAGCTCGATAAAAATGATGTGGAAATTCTGCAATTGGCCGGAGAGTGTGCAATTTTAATGATGAACGACATAGAAAGAACACCAGGCAATTGGGGGATAATTCACGCAGATTTGATTCCAAGTAATTTTGTGTTTCATGAACAAGAAGCTAGAGCTATTGATTTTGGAGCTTGTGGGTTCGGATATTATTTATTCGATTTAGGTTGGACACTTTCTTATATCCACCCAGCATTCAGAAACCAGTTGCTAGAATCATACGCAAAACAATTCGACCTGCCTCATAACTATGTTCAACGTTTAGAAGGTTTCTTTGTAGCAGCCCAACTCGAAACAATGAATTTTTGGCTTGGGCTGCCTGAATCTAATGAGTGGTTACCCAGTCACATTAGTAAATTAGCAAGTCGGGAATTTAAGCGATATGTAAATAAAGAAGAATTTCTCTTTAGTGGTACTCCTTACTGGGAGTAGTTTGTTCAACGAACGGAGAACGTTAGCCCAGATACTTTGGGAGCAGTTTAGCTTCAGAAGAATAGAGATCATGATAAGCTTAAAGTCGAAAAGAATCTATAACCGCATAAAACAAAAGGAGAGGTACTTTGAAAAAAATTAGGGAAGCAACAAAAGAGGAAATGATCGAAATTTATAAGATGGGCTATGATGTTTGGGAGATAATCTGCCATATGAAGAATATATAACTATGTGCCAGGCTTCCAAAAAGTATAAAAAGGGAAAGTGGTACGTTCTTGAAGCAACAGATACAAAGCAGCTATTAAGCTCCCTCATCGTATATGAACTAAATCTTTCTGATGACCAAGTTGTAAAGGGGGTTGGTTCAATTGCTACCCCTTTATATTTAAGAAAAAAAGGATATGCTTCTTTGTTGGTCAAAGAAAAGATAAATAAACTTGAACAGGAAGAAAAGTGTAACAACTTTTTCCTTTATAGTGATATTGGAATAGAATTTTACAAAGAATTAGGTTTTATTGTACTACCTAATGAGTTTCAAAAATATAAAGACAGTGTTTGTATGTATTACTCAAAAGAAAATGATATCGACTCCATAGTACTTGATATCCCCGATTACTTTTAAAGCACATCCTTATTGAAGTAATGGGAAACGATAGGCTAACCCAGGTGATTTGAATTACAGATATGAGATTATAGTGGGTGTGAAAAAACGCCAGTCACCTTAAGCAGGTGACTGGCGTCTTCATATTAGCTTTTAGGCATTTTGCTCTCATCCATGTACAACAGGTTCCAGCGGTGACCGTCCAGGTCGGCAAATCCTGCGCCGTACATCCAGCCGTCAGTTTCACTCGGCTTGCCAAAGATGTTTCCTCCGGCAGACTCTGCTTTTTGAATAAAGGCATCTACTTCCTCTCTGCTTTCAGCGCCAATGGAGAATATTACTTCTGCGCTATGGGAAGTATCTGCGGTTTTAGAACCTGTGAATTTCTCAAACGCTGCATCCGGGAACAGCAGTATCGTTGTTTGGCCTATGTCAAGCTTGGCTCTCTCGTTACCAACGCTCACTGCATGGAATCCAATCTCATTGAAAAAGGCAGTTGACCTCTCAACATCTTTGACCGGCAGGTTAATCCAGATCTCCTGTGGCATGGCTATAGCCTCCTGGAATATATTTTTAACAACTCCTACTATACTCTAGTTCTGGCAGCAGAAGCGAATCTTACAAAAGAATCCGTAATGACATTTCTGTCATGCATTCTGCGGTTTCCTTTGTAACTTTTCTTCTCTAAATCGCAACTCACTCTTAATTGAAATACTCGATAGTTTTCTCAATAAATGCCTTGGCCGATTTTGTCAGAAAACGGTCGGACCTATGAATGATCTCAAAGTGACGGTATGGCGGATCGTCTGTAATTCGGACGCAGCGTAGTGTTGGTTCATTCATCGCTTGGATCAAACGATAAGGCAGCAATGTTCCTCCGACGTTGGCTTTAACCAAGCTAATAATGGAAGTAGCCGAACTGGTCTCCATGATCGTATTTAAACTGAAGCCATATTTACGGCAATAGCCATCAACCAGTTCTCTGCCTGTAAATCCTTCGGGGAACATCACAGTTTGGATATTTCGCAGTTCCTGGATTCCAATCGTGCTTCGTTCAGCCCAATCATGATTCTCGGAAACGACGAGTACATATTCTTCACTGCACAAAGGAATGCGTACAAGCCGATCATCAGGAGCAGACGTGATTTCGATACCGATGTCTACTTCATTATCGAGCACTTGATTCAAGACATAGATCGAAGAGATAACCTTCAGTTGTACCTTGGGGAATCGTGCATGAAAATTCACGAGCAATGGAGTGAGCCGATAGTCCAGATCGGAAGGAAGAACACCAATTACTAAGCGACCTCGTTGATCATTGCGGAGTTCAGCTAACGCATCCTGGGTATTCTGTAAATGCCGAATCATCTGTACACAGTGCTCCAGAAACAGATTTCCTGCCTGGGTCATCACAATCTTTTTGCCGACTCGGTCAAATAAGGGAACACCGAGTTCATCCTCGAGCGCGCGTATTTGTTGGCTCAACGTAGGTTGAGATATGCCGAGTTTCTCAGCTGCTCGTGTAAAATGAAGCTCCTCACAAACAGCAATGAAGTTTTCCATCTGACGAATCTCCATATGTATTACCTCTAATCATTGGTTTTAGTAATCATTTTAATAGAAACTATAGTATTGTTCAATCATTCTAAAGATTCTATACTTAATCGTGCACCACCCAACGATCTGTCGTTAAAAAATAGGATGATGGGTGAATGTAACGATACTACTACCATGAGGTGATTCATAATGAAACTTTTTTATATCGTCCTAGCGCTTATCCTGGCTTCACTGAATTTACGACCACCTATTACATCCATTTCACCTCTAATGAGCACCGTACAGAATGATCTGGGTATAAGCGGGATTACCGCCAGTCTGTTAACCACACTTCCGGTATTATGCATGGGCATATTTGCTCCGTTCTCCGTAAGATTAAGCAGAAAGTGGGGGAATGAGGGCGCAATTGTTCTGGCTTTAATCCTCATTGGGTTAGGTACAGGATTACGATGGTTTGTTGGTACAACTCCATTGATGATGTTCACTTCTTTTCTGTCCGGTGTAGGAATTGCATTGGCAGGGCCGCTATTATCCAGCTTCATTAAGCAGTACTTCCCTGACCGAGTGGCAGCTATGGTGGGCATCTACTCTACAGCGATGGTGATGGGGGCCAGCATTAGTGTGGGATTATCGGTTCCGCTTCAGCATACGCTGGGTGGTTCGTGGAGGGGCTCGTTGGCTGTATGGGCATTTCTCGCAGCCATTGCATTGCCGATCTGGTTGAGATTAGCCTGGTCTGCGCGCATAGATCGACAATCCGGTAAAATCTCGAGTGTACTTAATTCACCACTTCCGGTGAACAACAAGCGTGCCTGGATGCTGACATTATTCTTCGGGCTGATGGCAGCGATCTTCTACTCATTGACCGCTTGGCTTGCGCCAGCAATCCAAAGCCAGGGGTATAGTCAAGAGACGGCCGGCAACATCCAAACCTTATTTACATTGATATCTCTGCCCTCTACGTTGTTCATTCCCATGCTTGTACACCGTTACCAAAGACGTGTATTCTGGCTTGTCGGGTGTGCTTTATTAGAGTTGATGGGTGTCCTGATGCTGAACATATCCGTTAGCCCCTGGCTCGCGGCGATTCCACTCGGTATTGGAGCGGGTGGACTGTTCCCGATTGCACTGATGTTGCCCATTGATGAAACAAGCAATGCTCAGGAAGCCAGTAGCTGGTCCGCAATGACCCAATCAGGTGGCTACATTCTCGGAGCGCTTGGGCCGCTAGCCATTGGCTGGCTCCACGATGCAACGGGCAGCTTCGTCCAAGCATTCTATGGTTTGGCTGTAATTATCGTGCTTCAGATTATCGTTCAATTGGCTATAGGTAATAAAAAAAGTTCTCCAGCGAGTTAGGATAAGCCCCAGAGCTGAGAGGATGTACTATTTTCATGATGAATTTAGAAACGGATTTTGTTGGGGGGAAATAAGTAGAGGAGCTTCCTATATGGTAGCTCCTCTTTTCTAGTAAATTAAATGGGCAATATACTAAGGTAATATTGGATTATAGGTTCATTCTATAAAGATTATTCCTTTTATATATTAGACCAATAAAAGCCTGTAGCGATATTATGTTATTTATAATAATAACGCGGAGGAATGGTGGTCTGATGTCTATTTATGATTTTCAAGCGAAGTCAATTAATGGTGAGCCTGTTGAATTGTCAATTTATCGTGGAAAAGTTCTGCTTATTCTGAACACGGCTAGTAGATGCAGCTATTCTCGCCAATTACCTGATCTTCAAAGGCTTTACGAAATACACCATGAGCAAGGGTTTGAAATACTAGGTTTTCCTTGTAACCAATTCAACGAGAAAGAGCCAGAGAGTAACTCGGAAGTACATGAATATTGTGAGAGCAACTTTGGAGTTAAGTTTTCTTTATTCGAGAAAGTTGAGGTTAGGGGACCGTCTGCTCATCCGTTATTTCAATATTTAACACAGCAAGCACCATTTCAAGGGTTCGATACTGAGACATCAGGCGGTCAATGGATGCAGGATTTTCTGCGGGAAAAGTATCCGGACATATATGCCGGTGACGGGATCAAGTGGAATTTCTCAAAGTTTTTAATCGATCGAAACGGCCATATATATGGTAGATACGAAACTACGACTGAACCATTTGACATAGAGGTATTTATTGAATCACTTCTTTTAAAGTAAATGAATCCGATTAGTGATTAAGCTAACGGGCAGATTAACGCAACAATTCAATCGCTCCTGCGTCTTTACCTAGTAATAAATCGATAAAAGGAAGATCTTGAAGGCGAGTGGGACGTGCCGGTTGCGCACATCGGTTTTTCGAAGATAAAGAGAGGAAGAGCAGAACATGAATGTGGAAGTGTATGCGTTAAATACGTTTGCGAAAGGGGAGCGTGGCGGTAATCCAGCAGGCGTTGTCTTAGAGGATGGCCTTTCTCTGGATGCTGCCGAAATGCAGCTCATAGCGAAGAAATTGGGCCTTTCGGAGACGGCCTTTATGGAAAAATCTCTGCTAGCGGATTACAAAATCCGCTATTTCACCCCCGCCAGCGAAGTTGATCTGTGCGGACACGCCACGATTGCTGCGTTTGGACTAATGCATTCGCTGGGTTTGTCAAAGGAAGGGACCTCCTATTCGATAGAAACTAAGGCAGGGATTCTGGATGTCGATATTAGCTCCGAGGGTCTTGTTTATTTGTCACAGGCATTACCACAATTTCTTGAAAGGATATCCTGTGAGGAAATCGCCCCATCTTTGGGGATAGATGCCGAGGATCTGGAAACCGGGTTGCCGATCCAGATTGTTTCGACGGGCCTGCGGGACATTATGATCCCGATCCGCAGCAGGAAGCTCTTGAATGAGGTTCAGCCAAATTTTGATGCCATAACCGCCATCAGCGAAAAATATGATGTGGTTGGATATCATCTGTTCACGATGGATACTCCAGACGATGCTGCTGCGGAATGCCGGAATTTTGCGCCGCTGTACGATATTCCCGAGGAGAGCGCGACAGGAACATCCAACGGTGCTCTGCTCAGCTATTTGTACCAACATGGCCAACGATCTTTGCGGGAAGTAGAGAATGTCATTTTCAGGCAAGGGTATTCGATGGATTGTCCTTCTGAAATCAAAGCAGGATTGCGCCTGAGCGAGAGCGGTGAAATCAATCAGGTTCGGGTCGGCGGTGCAGTGGCTGGCATTGAACGAGGACATATCATGATATAAGCGGAATCAATAAGCCTGTTTGCAGCCACCGTACCATAGGAGGCAAATAGGCTTATTCTGCTACTGCGAGGCTAGATAGCAGAGGATGCTTGCGTAAGCAGACGGGTTAACAGTTCTTCATCTAACCTGTCGTTTTCCTTGATTTTGATCGTTTTGCGTTCCTCGAGGCCATCGAACAAGCCCCTCCCGCAATGCTAGGCCGTTTGCGTTGAAGATCGTGAACGACACGTATTTGTATTGAACTAACGGGACACTTTAGTTGAATAATACACATTGATGAGCAGGAGCTACGGTAGCCTTCTTTTTTCATTGAACTAACGGACAGATTAGTTATAAGCATAACAACTTGACCATCCTTTTGATTCCGTGGTACAAAATGCTTATGCTTTATACAAGACGAATGGCGAAAGAGTTTTTTTGTGTGGAAAATTGGGGATTTTAACTTTGAACTCTAAGAAAATATAGGAGAAAGTGCAATGGCAAATATTATTGATATTGCGAAGCGTGCGGGTGTATCTGTGTCAACAGTATCAAGGGTGCTAAATAATCATCCTTACGTATCTGAGTCGAAGCGGAAAGCTGTGCAACGAGTGATTGATGAATTTGACTACACCCCGAATCGGTTAGCTGTCGATTTAGTCCGTAAGGAAACAAGGAGTATAGGCGTGGTCATGCCTTACAACAACAATCAAGCCTTTGATCAACTGCTCCATGGTGTACTTAATCGATCGGTTGAGCATGATTATTCTGTAATGGTTCTTCCTACGAAGTACGATCCGGAAAAAGAGCTAAGCTGCTTAAATATGCTGAAAAACAAACAATTGGACGGAATCATTATTACTTCTCGTTCGAATGATTGGAATGCAATTATTCCATACACTAAGTATGGAACAATTGTTGCGTGCGAGTTTACGGATCATCCTGAGATTGGCTGTGCCTATATGGATCGATATGCATCTTTCCTAGACACGTTTCAACTGTTGAAAGATAAAGGCCATTCACGAGTTGCCTTTACAACAGCAAGAGGAGAAGAGAGTGCTAGCACACAGCTGACAAAAAAAGCATATAAGCATATATTCGGTGATCTGCCGCCAGCATACCATATCAGTGATTGCCAAAGTATTGATGATGGGTTAAGAGTGGCACAACAACTGCTTAATATGGAGGTTAGACCAACGGCTATCTATGCGAACGGTGATGAGGTTGCGGCGGGTTTTTATCAGTATGCAAGAAGTATACAATTGGAAGTGCCCAATGATCTAGCGATCATTGGCCAAGAGAATCAGCCTGTTGGAATAGGTTTAGGCCTATCTACGGTCGATCATCAATTGGTGAAAGTCGGTGAAGAAGCCTTTGATCTTACAATTGATAGCTCCAATAATAAGGTGGAAATTCCCTACCATATCATTGTACGGCATTCAATATAGGTATTGACCTGAAAAGGATTCCATACTTTAGCATTCATATAGGAGCTCATTTCTAATAATGCTTAAGGAGGATGAAATTATGTATACTACCGTTATCTTTGACATTGACGGCACATTAATAAATACAGAACAAGCGGTGTTGGGATCCTTACAGAAGTTGCTGAAGAAGAACTATAATAGGAAAATGGCGCAGCAAGATCTCGCATTTGTGCTCGGAATTCCGGGTACAGTATCCCTGGGACAACTCGGTATTGAAGATATTGAACATGCGAATAAATGCTGGAATGATCTTATGAGTGATTACCGGCATACCATTCACGTATTTGAGGGTTTTCATCAACTGCTTACTAACCTAAGGAAGCAATCGATTGCTACAGGGATCGTAACTTCTAAGACAAAAAAAGAGTTTCACGATGACTTCGTCCCATTTGGCCTCGCTCGTTATCTTCCTTATGTTATATGTGCAGATGATACAGAGCTGCACAAGCCTCATCCCGAGCCATTGCTTAGATTCCTTGAGCTATCAGGTGCAAAGGCTGAAACAGCCATATACATCGGTGACACCATTTATGATTACGAATGTGCCAGAGACGCTGGAGTAGACTTTGGATTAGCATTGTGGGGATGCAAACAACCTGATGCTGTTCCAGCTAAGTATAAGTTCGAGAATCCAGAAGATATTCTTACACTTTTGGATCTCAAGTAATGTTATGTGTCGCTCTAATATTTTTCATTGTTAAGCTCCCATGAAAATTAAATTAGCTCAAAACCTGAAAAAGAGCATAATAAAGCAAACCCAGAAAAACACTTTTAAAAAAAGGATGAGCCTCTTGAGTAATCATATAAAGATTGTTAAATCTATTAAGCACAAAAAACATCATAGATAACAAACAAAAAGGCAAGGCTGGTGCAACAACCAAAAAAGAATTAATCTCCCATGAGTGCTACCCATATAGGGTGCGACATTCTGTGATGCACCGTGGTAGTCGGAGTCAGACTAACGGTTGGGCTCTATGGCACGATAGCTTATCGACCTTCTTCGCCAGCCGTACAAACAGTATTGACAGAGGTATCCATTTTCATCCTCTGTGGTGCAGCCAGCTCTTAGGCTGCATGTATGGCTAACGGGACACTTTAGTTCAATAAACCAACAGTAGTCTAGGACTTTATTTTTTAGTTTAAGGCAACTGTTAGTTTTTTATATTGGAACCCTCAAAACGAGTTCTTTTGGAATTCACTAGTAAGCAGTATGAGTCTACTGCGATGTATCTACGTACTGCAAATAACAATGGAAAGTGATTAAACTTTGGGCAGAATAATTCTATCATTTATGCGGAAAATAACCCAAACATTTATGGGGGATTCTGTTCAATGTTACGGAGAGGCGTTTTGATTTTTTTGATCTTGTTAAGCGGCATTAATGTAATGAGTAAAGCCAAAGCATCCACTAGTTCAGGGATCACATTAGTAGACGCTTTCCAGATCGGTCTTACAGAATCAAGAAAATGGGATGCTCAGGCGAAACTAATCTCAATCACGAGTGTTGGTGACACAAGCTCAACACCACCATCTACTCTTGGTATTGATGGCAAAAGAGAAATTTGAAATTTGCTCTTTGGAAATGGTCAAAGAAATCAAATTTTAATCATTAACATAAAAAAGGTAAGATTGCGATTATGCGAACTGTACAAGAAGACATTCAAGACTTTGAAATTATTCCACAAAGTGATCTCATACTTGACTCACCTAATATGGTGCAGATTGCGATTGAAAACGATGTCAAACCAGGGGAAGGATGGGCTAAAGGATATCATTTCAACGTTATAAAAGACCATCAAGCCTTGTTTTTTGGAGTAATTGGGCATAACAAGTACAGTATGATGACAAAACTGTACATGGACAAGACAGGGAAGGTTCTGGGTTCCGAAACTAAAAATGAAGGTCTGAAATAACTTTTCCTCCATGAACTCATTGAACTAACGGGACACTATAGTTCAATAATGAGAGGGCTGCCGAGAGGTAGCCCTTTGTTCAACTAACGTGCAGGTTAGTTGAAAAGTTTCGCGAATACCCTACATATGAATTATTTATAGAGTCCGTGATAAGACGATATTGGAAATAACGCCAAGATACACAAATGAGGAGTACAAAATGATGAATAACCGATTCTCAATGCCAAGTAAATTAGTAAATCAGTCAGAATTACTTAAAACTACAATCATTGAAAAAGGAAGACATTATCAATCTTTGCACATTTTAGAGTTTGATAATTCTGTAAAATATGTGTTGAAAGAAAAAAACGTTAAAGATTCTGGAAGTTTAATGGACGAAGCAGAAAGACTAAAATGGGTAAATGATGTGATTCCTTCTCCTAAAGTAATAAGTTATCAGATGGAGAATGGAAAGGAATATTTAGTTATGACCTATATAGAAGGTTGTACTGCGGAAGAATACCAGCAGGAAGAGGGAGATAAAAGTCTTGGCTATATTTTAGGAGAAGGTTTAAGAACAATACACAATGTTCCCATTGATGATTGCTTTTTCAATGATTTTTTGCCAGAAAAACTGATTGATATGGTCAAAAACAATATTAATGAGAGAAAACATGAAGTCATAGAGGCTATTAATAACTCATTTCCCAACCATACTATTGAGCAACTAATTGATTTTTTGGAAATGAATAAAGCGTCGACAGAGGAACTAGTTTTTACTCATGGTGACTATGGTTCTGGAAACGTTATGATAAATAATGGATGTATTGAAGCATTTATTGATTTAGGAGCTTCAGGGATATCAGATCCATACTATGATATTTATTATCTTGTAAAAAGTCTTACTTATTATACAGATAGGAAAGAAGAAATAGTTGAATTTATGAAAGGATATGGAATATCTGAATTAGACGAGGATAGAATGAAATTTCATCAAATTATCGATACTTTATTATTGTGATTTATATAGTAGTAACTCTAAGAAGGCGTTGACATCCTGTAACACCGTATGCTGAGTCGCATTCACTCCTTGATTCTGTCCGAAGCATCTCTAGGAAGAGCAATCAGTCAGACCATTCTACAATGGCGAAGTCCGTCGGACCCGTGCGTCATGTCGTTAAGCTACTCAAGCAGGTTAGAAGATTAAAACCTCCCTTTAGAAGCAAACCTAGTTGTAATAGCTTCTAAGGGGAGGTTTTATTATGAAGTTAAGTGAGTTGTGGCATCTATATGAGGCTGATAAACGAATTCAAGGATATAGTCCGAGAACATTGAACGCCTACGTCCTCCAAAACAAAATGCTAATGACGGAACTAGGTGATCCCGAGATAGCGGAGATTACATTGCCAATGCTGAAGCAATATTTGGCGAAACAAGCAGAACGTTTGAAGCCAAGCAGCCTAGGGCATCGAATTCGTTTCGTCCGATCCCTATTTCGCTATGCGTATGAAGAGACTTACCTGACTTCAAATCCTTCTTTAAAACTAAGAGAACCCAAATTGGACAAGCGAATTCCTAAGTTTTTAGTCGAGGAAGATGTTATTCATCTTAAGATCTCGTGCCAAACATTAAGAGAAAGAGCTCTGCTTGAGCTTCTCTATTGTACTGGCTGTCGAGTCGGGGAAGTAGAGAGGATAAACATCAAGGATCTCAACTGGGAAAACTGCTCTATAGTCGTAAACGGTAAGGGCTCCAAGCAGAGAGAAGTGTACTTTACGACAGAGTGCAAAGTATGGTTAAGGAAGTACCTGACCAGTCGTGGAGATACCTGTAAAGCCTTATTCGTAACGGATACCAACCCAACTAAACGCATGGCTATTCCTACAATAAGATAGACATTAAAACGACTTGCAGATCGAGGAGAGATTGAAACGAATGTTTATCCGCATCGCTTTCTACATACCTATGCTTGCCAACTCCTTGATAATGGTGCTCCCTTGGATTTCATCCAAGGTATGTTGGGTCATGAGAAAGCCTCAACCACGCAAATATACGCAAAACTTCGTGGCGAACGCAGGAGAGAAATGTATCGACGATTTTTTTAGCATATAATAGCGGCAGATCCCTTTTAGAAATCTGCCGCTATTCAACTAAAGGGCAGTATAGTTTAATAAGCACGGAGAACCTACCAAAAGACATCCCCTTGTAACCGAATGAGAGAGCAACATTTCAAATGTTATCCTGTGATATAACTATATTTGAATTCGGACAAGGAGATGAAAGCATGAGTAAGTTGGAAGGTAAAATCGCTTTAATAACTGGAGCGAGCCGAGGAATTGGCCGCAGCATCGCATTGCGTCTTGCACAAGAGGGCGCATTTGTCGTCGTGCACTATGGAAAAAGAAGAAATGAAGCGGAGGCAGTTGTTCACCAGATCGAGCAAAGCGGAGGTAACGCGTGCGCAATTGGTGCTGACCTAAGCACTCTCGAGGGCATTCATGATTTATTTTCGGTACTGGATGATGACATTCGGGAACGTACAGGCGGTAGCGGATTCGATATTCTTGTCAACAATGCTGGAATCGGTCAAATAGTTAGCCTAGAAGAGACAACTGAAGAATCTTTTGACGAGGTGATGAAGATTAACGTAAAAGCACCGCTTTTTGTTACCCAGCAAGCTTTACCGCGTCTAAAAGACGGGGGGCGCATTATTAATATTTCATCCTTTGTGACGCGCGTAGCCTCTCCAAGTGTGTTCACCTACAGCATGTCGAAAGGGGCCATCGATACATTTACGCATCTTCTGGCCAAACAACTGGGTAACCGCAATATTACGGTAAACGCCATCCAGCCCGGCATTATTAACACAGAGATGAATGCCGGGACGTTGCAAGATCCCCATGGACAAAAATATGCGGCCGGTCTTTCAACCTTCAACAGGTGGGGAGAACCTGAGGATGTAGCGGATATTGTTACCTTTCTCGCTTCGTCGGACAGCCGTTGGGTAACTGGTCAATTGCTCGATGCAAGCGGTGGATCTCACCTATAAGTAAAATCATTAGAATCCCACACTTTATGTTCATTTCACTATTACAATCCCACCCGATTTAAGGGATGAAACAGAGTGTTTCATCCAAGTATGCTTATATCCTTGATTAAGCTAAGGGGGAACGATAGTATAGTATATCATTAGGCTTCGAGCACGATCGGCAGCCTGTTTAGTTAACGTGCAGAATAGTTGGGTATTAATGGTGGATATTTGAAAAAGGGGCATACATCACATCAAAATTTCAGTGTAGAGGGAGTGAGCAATTGAATATTAGAGAGGCTCATGAAGGGGATTACCCTGAACTAAGAAAGCTGTATCTCGAATCACGGCACAATACCTTCGTATGGGACAATATTATTGAAATGACCTTGGAGGATTTCGACAAGCATACGGAGGACGAATTCATCATCGTAGTAGAAGAGGCCGGTATCCTTATGGGCTTTACCTCCTTGTATTTGCCGGATAACTTCATTCATAATCTTTTTGTTCACCCGGATTGCTCAGGGAAAGGAGTCGGCAGTCGTTTGCTGCAAGCAGCTGACGTTAAAATGAATAAACCGATGCGATTAAAATGCGTATCTAAAAATCATAAGGCATTGACCTTTTATGAACGCAACGGATGGAAGAAGGTTGTTGAGGAAGGCCGTCTGGGAGAAGAGAAGTACTGGGTTATGGAATATAAATAAAACAAGGAACCGCATTTGGTTCCTTGTCAGGCTGTCGAGAAAGGCTCGACAGCCATTCTTTTTGCTTAGTATTTCTATACGACAAGATAACAGGCAACCTCAAAGAGTTTCATTATGTTTATGCCTCCAATAACCGACCTTATAGTGACCAAACAGTGCATTTCGTTCGACTAACGAGACACGATAGTTCAATAATACACATTGATGAGCAGGAGCTACGGTATCCTGCTTTTTTCATTGAACGGGCAGGACGGTTCCAATATATGGTATATTTAAATAAGACGAAATCCTACTTATTGGAGGCCATATGAATTGTCCAATCCATTATTGGGGTATGGTAGAGGGAGCGTGATGTAGTGGAAAAGATAGCTGAAATTTTTTTGTTTTTTATTTTTATGATTCCTATGTATGGAGTATTAATATGGACCTATTTTTGTCCTGAGGATAGTTTATTATGGGGGAAACGATGGATGTATAAAGAAGAACCTGAAGTATCTGAGGGGGCAATTCGTTATGCAAAAGTAGCCTCATTGACAGTTATTGTGGTACTGACTATTATATTTGGAGTCCTAATATTTAGTTAGCATCAACGTCCGTTTGTACTTTTTTGATTCTCGTGATACCTCAATCTTGTTCAAATAAAATCTAGGGTTGTTCCCAATAGTAAGCAAAAAGCGGTTAACCTAACGGGAAACTATAGTTCAATAATGAGAGGGCTGCCGAGAGGTAGCCCTTTGTTCAACTAACGGGCAGGATAGTTCAATCGTTTCTCGAATATTTTATGAGTTGGATAATTTTATGGACTTTGTGATTATAACGTTATCTGTAAAATACGTTTTTGAAGGGATGATTAAATTGAAGCAAGGGATGTTAGTTTATCTAAATGGAACTTCAAGTTCTGGAAAGACCTCCATATCGACTGAACTGCTAAATCAGAAAGAGATTCCTTTTTATCATTTATCAATTGATGATTTTTTTAATAATTACAATGATTTTATTAATAATAAATTTCCAGATGAACCTCCAAGAGAAATAGATCATCAAGTTGTCTCACAAATACTTGATGATTCCATATTCTCAGTGTACCATTCGACAATTAAATTGTTATCAGAATTGGGTTTTAATGTAATAGTAGATACCGTAATCGACAATGACAAGAGGTTTAATCAGTTTCTTGATCAATTTTTCGATCAGCCTACGTTATTTATAGGTGTAATATGCTCGAAAGAAGAACTCATAAGAAGAGAGCAAGCAAGAGGAGATAGAAAAATTGGACTAGCAACTTCACAGTTTAGCAAAGTATATTGCTTTGATGAATATGACCTCGAAGTAAATACTGAAGAGATGAATCCAAAAGAATGTGCCGAAAAGATATTAAGTTTTATTAAGTCCAATAAGGAATACTCGGTATTTAAGAAATTAAGTAAAAGAAATGTTAGTGTTTCCTAGTAGGCGTATCCATCAGATAACACCATATCAAGCGTTGGGGCTATCGCCTATCGGTCTGCCCGAGGGATTTCGGAATTAAGCTAACGGGCAGTTTAGTTGAGTGTCAACCAATAGGATTTGAGTATTAGTTTGCAGAGTTTATAGACGAACACTTCAATTTCGAAAGCAGGTGAATAACTTGACAGTGCCACCATTGCTGGATGGAGCAAATGTTTTGATTTATACAGCAAACGAGCATTTCAATAATAACGGATATGTTTTGTTCGAGGGTGAAAACAAAAAAAAGAGGTTATCACTGCTTTCGCGGTAGCTAAATATGACGGTGCCAGAGGTTACAATCTATTCTCATGTGACCTAGAGTGGAATGTTATTGGTGGCACTCTGCACGATTCATTGCAGGAAGCTAAAGATTGCGCAGAAAACTCAAGCCATGTACCGATAAATTGGATTTCAATAGTCATTCATCATTACGAAATCTTAGTCGAACGTTTTAAGAATAAGGAATACGGAATTGAAGAATTACAGCGCAGATTAAACACCGCTGTAATGCCTGATCCTCCAAAAACTGAAATTTCGACTAGACTCTTAAAATTGGATAATGATTTAGAGATGTACGCCCAGCATGGGCGTCATCTCTAGGGTGAAAGTCTCCCACGGGGGCTGGCAAGTTTACCTTTAGCGAAGGGCAAGGGTATCTACCGCGAGGTGAATCTGAAGGAAGTTGGAGGCAAAAGTACGGCCAAGGCAGACGAATCTACTTTGAGGCGGCTGCAGCCGTAAAGATGACGTTCTTATTCTTAGGAGGCCTGACGGATCGATGAGGTTAAATGGGTACGCTTTTATCATTGATTTCAAAACATTGTGCTATTTGCCGAGAACATTCGGTAACAAGGAAAGCGTGCATTTTCGCTGGGGGAGATATGCTCTGATCCAACGGCGTCTCCGCCGTTTTTTGTGCTGTTTGGTAAGTGAAGCAAGAGGCTAATTTGAAAAACACTGGCCTAGCTGTGCTAAGCTATCTGTACCTCAAAGCCGTCCGGGTCCAGAACATAAAAGAACCGCAAGCGGGGATTCGGCGTGATCGGCCTGCGCGCTACCGGGATGCCCTGATTTTTCAAATGATCTATTGCCTCATCCAGTGACTCCACCTCGAACCCAACGGAAGCGCCGCATTCCGGCTTCAGAGCCGGTCGGTTCCCTGTATAAGCTTGATCTTGGGCTGTCCCTCCGTGCCTAACATAAACAATCTGTTTTCCTCTGCTCTCAAATCTGCGGTCTATCGGAAGTCCCAGAATCCTGTGATAAAAATTAAGGGATGCCTCCAGATCGCGCACCCTTAGCTAATCCAATTCAGGCTCAATTTCATGACTTTAATATCCCCTTATGTGAATTTATATTTTGTTCATTATACGCCATTTTGCACTGAAACCGGGGAGGATGAGGAATCGTGGGGCGTTTATAAGGGATTTGGCAAGCGGCTTACCCCTAGTCAAAAGTATGAAAGGGGTCTATCGTGAGACGGGTTTTCTTTTTTGGAAATGAAACAGTTGGAAATTGATCATTGCTTTGTGAGGTGAAGTATAGGGCAGTGCCCATGACCACCACGCCAGAGCGCATCGCTGCAGCGATGAGGTCAGGGGTTCGATCCCCCTTGGCTCCACTAACAATTTTATACATGGACTCTTAGCTCAGTTGGTAGAGCCGTTGACACTTAATCAATTGGTCCAGGGTTGGAGTCCCTGAGAGTCCATCCAGAAGAAAAGGCGGAAATGCAGTTTTTTTGTTGTTAATGGGAGTTGGAGGAATAAGCAGAGAGTGGGGGGTTCTGAGCTGCAAATGCCAACGGCAACAGCCCGCTCGTGCATCCAGACCGGAACTCACCCTCTGAACTCTAGATGTTAAAGCTAAACGCCAAGTCGACCGCCAGTTACGATCGGTGCTCGCTAACCCCGAAATTCAACTTCAGACTAACCAAGTTCTTGTCCCGAGCTGAGTACAAGAACTTACATCGTTAGCCGAAATGAACAAGAACTTAGAATCATAGCTGATTAGATGTATGTCTAATATTTGAAGGGACACGAGAGATAAAAAAACAGTTGGGGAGGCAGACGGGAGATCAGCTGTCTTATTCTCAACGGGCAGGATAGCGCAACAATCGCCGAATTCCCTTGAAAGACGCAGTCTTAGCATTATGACTAAAGAAATGCAGCCAAACTAATGTGAACTCTAGGGGGTTACAGAATGTCTGTCATACCTGATGAATCAAGACGAGCGAGGTTCTCTACCCTAGCCAATGCGATAGTCTCATTAAGTTTAGATTATCCGACAAGGGTATCATGTAGATGGTCGATTTGTCTTAATTAAAAAGCCTAATCAGGTAAAAAATCAAAATATAACTGAATCCCCAAATAGTCCCCTAAAAGCCTAAAAGTACGTTTCTCTTCATGTTCATGCCGTTGAATATAAGATCACGCTTGATGTCAAAAAAGTGTATTCAACATTATGCTAAGCTGATAACGAATCAAACCAGATAATCCGTTCTAATGATTATGTCCTGATTATGGACTTCCTTTAATCTCATCTCTATAATAGGTGAAACATTATTGAAAACGTTCACAAGGGAGTTGCCATGAAAATTCGTTCCAGCAACTATTTCACCCGTCTCTTAATGTACAGTCTGCTGATTGGCTCTATTCCAGTGATCATCGTTGGAATCATCTCATATTTCAAAGCTTCCTCAATCGTGCAGGACAAGGTAAACCAGAGCAGCATGGCGACACTTCAGCAGACCCAACTTCGTGTGGAGCAAACCCTCAAGACGATCGATCATTCGGTTACGCAGTATATTAGCTCGCCCCTTGTGGTGAATGCGATGTCGCTCCCTTATTCTGCAGCCCATTATCAGGTTTATAATGAGATGTACCAGAACATGGTGCGCAGCCAAACCTTCGAGCTGACGATAAACAATATGACTGTAGTAAATTTAAAAGGTAAATGGGGCGTCGAAAACAACAATATTTTTACATTTGACGATGTAAGGAATCTGGATCATCTTCTCCGGTATGAGAAGCTGCCTTCATTTTCTCTTTGGGTAACGGACGAGGACAAAAGCTCGCCAAGTATTAGTCTCGTGAAGAAAATCCCGTTGAATTCGCTGAAAGCCAACGGACTGGCCATCGTGACCATCGCCGAATCGCAGCTGGCGAGCCTTCTGGCGGCCGACAACCAAATCGGTAGCATTATGGTAATGGATAAAGATTACCGGCTTTTGTCCCGAAGCGATCGGAAAATACAGCAATCCGGTTTTGAGCAACTTGTTGCCGAGATGCAAAGGCGAAATGAAACGGAAGGACAATTCAACGTTGAGCTTGATGGGGACAATACAACCGTTATCGTTCGTAAGTCAAGTTATAATGACTGGATTTATGTTTCCGCCATATTCATCAAGGATATTACCCGAGATTCCCGCTCTATAGGCTGGGTTACTCTGTTTGTATGCCTGCTCATGGTTCTGATAACCGGCGGACTCGCACTACTTGGTTCCCGTAATTTCTACCGGCCAGTTCGGAAATTGGCCGCAACGATTGCCAGCAGATTCGGAGATCCGCCAGATGAAGCCCGTACCGACGAATTCACCATGATCGGCTGTCGGTTGCAATCCATGCTGCAGACGGAATCTCGCCTCCTGGCTCAGCTGACAGGACAAGTACGGGAACTAAAGCAATTTTTTGTCATGAAGCTGATTCGCGGCGAGGAGAAAGAATCTCAGTTACCGGCCAGATTGAAAGAATATGGCTATCACTCCGATTGGAACTGGTATGCCGTACTCGCCATTCAGATTGATTTTCTGGAGCGGTCCCGGTATAGCGAAAACGACCGTGATCTGCTGCTCTTCGCGATCGCCAATATCGTCGGCGAGCTGATCCCCGCCGAGGAACGGCTAGATTCTGTGTTGCTGGAACAATCCCAGATCACGGTTGTCGGAGGTGCCGTAACTACGGATGTGGAGTACAAGAACCGGTTGTTTGCTGTAGCAGAACTGATCCAGAGAACAGTACTGCAATACCTGAAGCTGCATATTAGCATCGGCATCAGCCGTCCCCAAAATCAGCTCGTCGATATTTCTATCTCTGCCAAGCAAGCACTGGAGGCGCTTCGCTATAGGATCCGTTTCGGCGCGGAATCAGTTCTGTTTATCGATGATGTCCAGCCTGAAGAATTGGTATCCAGCGTGTTCCCGCACCGTGCAGCCAAAGAGCTCTACGATGCAGTTAAGCTCGCGGAGCGGACAAGGGCTGACGAACTGTTGGAGCGCTGCATTGGATTGATCTTTGAAGAGCAAGCCGACTGGCGCCAATATCGGATGGCATTGGTCAGGCTGTACACGATACTGACCGAGCTTGGACAGTCCGAGATAACAGCAGATACAAAGAAGAATACAGACGCGGAATTTCCACCCGATCAGGAAAAACAGCTTTTTGACAGATTGCTTGATCTAAAATCCCAGGAGGAAATCCGATTTTGGTTTAGTGAGACAGTCATTACTCCAATCATGCGCAGGCTGGAGCACCAGAGAAAGTCTCATGTCAAGAAAATATCGGACCAGCTAACTGATATGATCCATCAGAACTTCGACACCGAGCTTACGCTTGAAGCATGCGCAAAGCAATTGAATTATCACCCCAACCATTTGGGGCCGCTGTTCAGCAGGGAAAAGGGGATCAGCTTCAGCGAGTACCTGCAAAACTACCGTTTACAGATGGCGAAGCAATGGCTGGTAGAGACTGATATGAAGATCGGAGATATCGCGGATCGATTAACCTACACCAATCCCCAGAACTTCATTCGCTTTTTTCGCAAGATGGAGAACATGACGCCTGGACAATACCGGGATTTGCACTGCCATCAGAAAAAATGAACGCTTCAGCCGAAGACTCCCTGCGATAGGTCCACAGCCTGTCGTTGGGGGTCTTTTCATTATGATGTTACAGAGTAACAAGAAGTTACTCCTGATCGTATCCTCATGATTGTTCCGCACGTGATCATGATTATAACCTAAATAGTGGCAAATACCTTCCTTGATGATTATCCCTTGATTATAGACGTCGGCTTGTCGGACGCTTATCTTGAAGGTACGCACAAATAACACGAAGGTGGAGTCGAAGATGAATCAACCCAAAGGAAATCTTGCGATTGAAATATCTGCCCCGATGAGAAAGAGACCCTATTTCTGGGGGCAGATACGGAGAAACAAATGGTTGTACGGGATGCTGGCCCCCGGGGTCCTTTACTTCCTATTATTCAAATACGCCCCGATGTGGGGACTTCTCTTGGCTTTCAAGGATTATCAGCCTTTCTTGGGCTTTTTCGGCAGTCAGTGGGTTGGCATGAAACACTTCGAGCGGCTATTCCATGATCCCGCGTTCTGGATGCTTCTGAGGAATACCCTGGTACTGGCCGGATACAATATTCTATTCTTCTTTCCTGCACCGTTCCTGCTCTCTCTTATGATTAATGAAGTGCGCCGTGAGAAATTAAAAAGAGCCATACAGACCGTCATCTACATCCCGCATTTTGTCTCATGGGTCGTGGTAGTCGGCATCGCCTATACCTTCTTTACAATCGACGGCGGACTGGTGAATGAAGCCATTATGGCAATGGGTGGAGATAAGATCAATTTTCTCGCCAGTTCAGGCTGGTTTAGAACCATGGTTACATTGGAGGTGATTTGGAAGGAGACGGGATGGGGAACCATTATATTTCTTGCAGCCTTGGCAGGAGTTGATCCCCAGATATATGAAGCGGCAAAAATGGATGGTGCAGGAAGGTTGCGACAATTATGGCATGTGACACTTCCGGCCATTCGCTCCACCATTATTATTCTTTTCATCCTCCGGTTGGGAAGCTTTTTGGATACGGGCTTTGAGCAAATTTTCCTGATGCTAAATCCGATTAACCGTGAGGTCGGAGAAGTGTTTGATACTTATGTATATACGGCGGGGATTACGCAAGGGCAGTTCAGTTTCAGTACCGCTGTTGGCCTTTTTAAGTCGCTGGTTGGATTTGTACTGGTCATCGGTTCCAACTGGTTGGCCAAAAGATTCGGCGAGGAAGGAGTGTATTAATCTATGAATCAACAAAACCGAAGCTGGAGCACCCGTATGTTTGACGGGATCAATGTCGCAATCCTGCTATTGGTATCGGCTGTGATGATCATCCCGTTTATTTACATCATATTGATTTCCTTCGCTACAGAGCAGGAGGTGCTGTCCAAGAGCTTCCTCGTATTTCCAACGAAATTCTCGTTAGAGGGCTACCGATATATCTTCTCTACTCCAATATTGCTGCGCAGCCTGGCAGTTACCATTGGGGTGACTGTGATCGGGACATTGGTGAACCTGCTGCTGACTGTGCTGATGGCGTATCCACTTGCCCGCAAAGATCTTTACGGACGGCGCGTTGTCATGCTCATGGTTATCTTCACAATGCTATTCAACGCCGGTATTGTACCTACTTTTTTGATTGTCAAAGAGCTGCACCTTACCAATACCTACTGGGCGCTTATTATTCCCAGCGCGATCAGTGCTTTTAATATGATCATCATCAAAAATTTCTTCCAGCAGTTGCCTGACGGCCTGGAGGAATCGGCCAAGATTGACGGTTGCAATGACCTTGGGATTTTATTCCGTATAGTCATCCCACTATCTCTGCCTGCGCTGGCAACCTTTTCACTGTTTTACGCAGTAACTCATTGGAATACCTTTCTGAGCGCTATTTTGTATATCAACGATTCGAATAAATGGCCGATCCAGGTCCTGCTAAGACAGATTGTGATTCTCTCGGAGAAGGGGTTGTCTGATATGAGCGAGGCCCCTCCGCCGCCGTCCAAGATTATCAATATGGCGGTTATTGTGTTCTCCACCGTCCCGATTCTGTCAATTTATCCATTTTTGCAAAAGCACTTTGCCAAAGGAGTGCTGCTAGGTTCGGTTAAAGGATGACCCTATTCATCTTTTAATACAATATCTTCAATATAATGAGGGGGAGTAAGACATGAAACAGTTAAGCTACAAAATGTTCCTGACAGGTCTCTTAGTCATTCTGACAGCCGCAAGTTTGTCGGCGTGTGGAAGCAAACAGGAAGGGAAGAGCCCGCAGGCAGGTGGACAATTTTCATTTACAATGATGAACCAGTATTCCTCGACTGAGCCGCCCAAAGCCGACAATTCGATTATCAAGCAAATCGAAGAGTATACGAATACCAAAATCAATGTCACTTGGGTTCCGGCGTCTGCTTACAATGACAAGGTCAACGTCTCTATCGCCTCCAATGATCTACCCCAGGTACTGATGATTGGGGATACCAAGTCCTCATCTATCATCAATGCGGAGCGGTCGGGTATGTTCTGGGAGATCGGACCTTATATCAAGGACTATCCTAATCTGAGCAAGTACAACACCAATGAACAGGTACTGAAGAATATATCGGTAGATAGCAAGGTTTACGGTTTGTACCGCGCCAGAGCTTTGGCCCGCCAAGGCATAACCTTCAGGCAGGATTGGTTAGATAATCTAGGCTTGCAGCAACCCAAGACCATCGATGATCTCTATAATGTTATCCGCGCATTTGCCCTAGACGATCCGGACAAAAATGGAAAAAACGATACATTCGGGCTGGTGGAAGCCGAGGATTCCGGCGGCGCAGGGTCCACAGGTCTCCTTGGATTCCAGACCATCGCGTCCTTCTTCGGAGCGCCCAACCAATGGGATATTCAGGATGGCAAAGCAGTTCCCGAGTCTATGACTAAAGAAAATATGGAAGCCATGAAGTTCTATAGGAAGCTGTATGAGGAAAAGCTGATTAATCAGGATTTTGCGGCTACCAAAGTCAACAAACAGCAAGAGCAATTCTTCCAAGGTAAGGCCGGGATGCTGTTCACCACCCTTGACTTCGTGATCACAGGAGGAAACGAGCTGAAGAAGGCCAATCCTGACGCCAAAATTGATATTGTCAGCAGAATTCAAGGACCAAAGGGGGAACAGGTATTTGCGACCACTGGATATAACGGAATGTTCGTGTTCCCAAAGGCTACAGTCAAGTCGGAGGCGGAGCTGAAACAGCTTCTTGGTTTCTTTGACAAAATCGTCGATGACCAAATGTTGTATACCTGGACGTGGGGTATCGAGGGGGTCCATTACACCAAAGGAGAGGACGGAGAACCGAAAATCACTGACCAAACAGCGTATGCCAACGAGGTATCTCCACTAAAGCAGCTGCCTACCTATGATGGTGCGCTGATGATCTGGAAAGGGAAGGGGGAGACGGACAATAAATTCCGTACCATGATGAAAGAAAACGAGGCCATTGCCGTATCCAACCCGGTGGAGCCCCTGATCTCTCAGATCGCTGTGGAAAAGGGAACGGAGCTGAACAAGATCATAACTGACGCCCGTGTCAAATTTATTATGGGAACTCTTGATGAAGACGGCTTCAATAAAGAAGTGGAGAAGTGGCGCTCTCAGGGCGGGGACCAGATGATCAAGGATTATACGGAGCTGTATGCGAAGCAGGCTAAGAAATAATGTGGCTATTTAAAGAAAATGAGGTGCGTTATGAGTTATTTGCTGGAGGACTTTGCATTTGATCTGCGGGCTTGTCTTGCGCCTAAGGAGCATATTTGGGTATGTAGCGGTTATAGCACCGTAGCTCCGGAACGAAATATGGTAATGGGAGTTAAGGGGTGCTACTCGCCCCCTTTTGCCGCTAAGGATCTGCATGCTGGGATTCACATGATCGTGAACGACCACGATATTGAGGATACAGGAAACTTGGGCAAGGGAGACTGCGGAGTACTTTACGCCGAAGAGCGCTGGCGCCCCGATCGAATTTTCCGCCGTGGCACATACCATCATTTTATCGGAGAAAGGCTAATTTCCTTAAGCGTTTGCAGTGAGCTGGTTCCATTATTGAACCTCCATGGATTTGTTCTGAAGGTGACCATCCGCAACCGCAGCGGCAGCCCGGTGCCAGTTAGGTTGCGTCCCCGAGTTACACCGGGCAGCCCGGCTTATGTAGCTTATGACTTGTGGGACTATGGCTGGCCAGAGGCGGCAGCAGCGCCTGCTCAGGAATTGGAGCCTGGCTTGTGCGAACGCGAATCTGGGGGCTTGACCTTTGCAGTGTCCGGTGTTTGGGAGAATGAACAGGTCCGAGTAACTCTGCTGCGGGAAGGAGTTTGGGAAGCGGAGCTGGCCGACGGGGAAGATCTGGAGGTACGTCTTGGCATCATCATGACCGAGTCTGGAAATCCATTTTGCCCGGATGAGACGCTGGCAGAGCTGGAGCAGCGGACGACAGTAGGTTGGGAGAAGCGATTGGAGGATGCCGGCAAACGTCTGCCTTACTTGCAATCCGATATTCCTGGGCTGGAGGATTATTATAAACGTTCGCTTATTAGCGGTCTCGTATGTTTATGGGAAAACCCTGAGTTCGTCATGACGCCGTTTCCTGCGGTATCTGGTATGGAGGGGGCGGGCATATGCTGCTATCCGTGGGATGTTGGCGGCTACGCAGCCAAAACGATGGTTCTTCTGCTTGGCAAGGAGAAGAGCCTGGAGTTGGCCAGACTGATGGTGGCAAGTGGAATTGACCGCCACTCTCGGTTTGCCCCAACCGGCAGAGGAGCGGACGTCCCTTACTCCTATAGCCTGTGGTCCTTTATCCATTTTGCTTGGTCCGCTATTGTGCTCCATGGGGAAGGGAGCGATCTGTTCCCGGCGATGAGACTGCTAACACTGTATGATGACCAGCGCCTTACCGAATGGAATGATTTGCTGGATTACGGTTTGCAGCATAATTTGCTCGAAATGCGCGGGGCGGGCTATGAGCACATTGTAGCCAGCCCTAATGCCGAGCGGGCCTGGAGCTACGACCGTCTGGCGGAGTTGGCATTGCATTTAGGAGCAGACCATGAGCCGGTTAAGGAGTGGCGGGAAAAGGCGGAGCGGATTCGAAAGTCAATCCGGGAGCATCTGTGGGATGATGAGGCTGGCTGGTTCAAGGCACTCTATCCCGGGGGCCACGAGGAAATAATCTACTCGATCCAATATTATGACGCTTTGCGCTTTGGCGCTTGTACTGAGACCATGATGGCCGGAATGCTCAGACAGGTAACAGACGATGCATTCCTCGGAGCTTACGGAGTAAGCAGTGTATCCGCCAGGGATGAACTTCATTATGAACTGAATGATCCGGACTGGTCCGGCAGTGGATCATACACGGGAGACGGACCGATGCTGGCTTTGACTTTATGGGAAAATGACCAAAGTGAACCAGCTTGGAATGTACTGAAGCGTTTACTGTGGATGGGAAGGCATCTGCCCTATTATCCGCAAGAGCATTATTGTGACAGGCCTGCTGTACCTGCACATAAACGGGCCAATGTGGTGGCGGGGTTATCGGGGATGGAAGCTATACTGTTCGGTATGGCGGGTATCGAACCAGGATTGGACGGCAGCTTATGGATACGTCCGAACCCGCCGGAGGAAGGTACGGTACGCGTTTCCGGTTTCCTATTCAGGGGACAAAGCATTGACGTCAGCATGAACCCCGGATATTGCGAGATTTCATGCAATGGCAGCATCGTTTATAGCGGTGCTCCGCAACGAGTATGGGTAGGTCGTTTTTCCGCAGAGGAGAGAGAAGTTACGGATTTAGGGGGTCTAACGATATGAACAAAGAGTCTTTTGATTTTGATATTATCATCGCGGGTGCGGGTGTCGGAGGTATTAGCGCGGCGCTTGCTGCTGCAAGATTGCAGATGAGGGTGCTACTGATCGAACAAGCCGGGGAAGTGGGGGGAACAGGTGTATTCTCGAGTGTATCCTTAATATGCAACTTCCGGGATTCACGGGGAAAACCGATTACCAGCGGCATTCACCGGGAGTTGTTCCCCGCCGCATACACGCATTACAATGAGAAGCTCGTTCCTACCTATGATGAGCAGGAGTTGAAGGCTGCATATGAGGGGCTATTGGCTTCCGAACCGACCCTTACGCTGTGGACCGACTGTAAGGTCTTTCAAGTTGATATGAAGAATGGACGAATTGTCCGTCTGCATATTCAGGGCAGCCGAACAACTGCGGTTACCGCTAAGATATACCTCGACGCCACTGCCGACGGCAATCTTTCCGCGTTGGCGGGATTGGAGTACAAACTGGGCAGAGAAGGCGACGGTAAGCTGCAGTCCGCCACTGCCACCTTCAAGGTCAGCGGTATAGACTGCTCCCGGCTGAAGGAGCCGGATATTCGGCAGTGGTCAGCCATTCATTCGTTGCGAAGGGAACTGTTGCCTTATTACCTCGACATGAAAGCGGCAGGCCTCACCGGCAACACCCGGCAGAGCATTACTTGTTTTCCTTATCCAGATGAAAAAGCCCTGCTGTTCAACTCTACTTCGGTGCTGGATGTAGACCCCACCCGGCCGGAAACAGTTATTAGAGGGAAAGGAGAAGGTATTCGGCAAGCGCAGGAGTTGTTTGAGGCTATTAAGCAGCATCCCGCTTTCCATCATGCCCAGCTGGAATACATCGCCCCTAAGCTGGGTATCCGAGAGGGGCGGCGAATAGTCGGAGAATACGAACTGACTGCAGAGGACTGCCTACAGAGCAGGCGCTTTGATGATATGGTGGCAGCATGCGCTTATTCCTTGGATATTCATAGTCCGGATGGAGGCGCCAGTAGGCTTGAGAGCATCCCTGAGCCAGGCTACTACCATATTCCATACCGTTCGCTTATCCCCAAGGGCTGCACCAATCTATTACTCAGCTCCCGATGCATCAGCGGCACCCATGAAGCTCACAGCTCCTACCGGATCATGGCCTCGGTAAGCGCCATCGGGGAAGCATCGGGTACAGCTGCTGCGCTCTATGTATTCCAGGGGCTACAGAATGTCCGGAAGGTTCAAACTTCCCACATCCGGTTCCTTCTCCAGCTGCGTGGTCAATTTATAGAAGGAGAGGTGGAGCGGATTCCAATGCCAGCAAGCTCTGCATGGGCGGAAGAGATAAATTAATACGGAAATACTCTAATTATCTTTGATAACGCTTACAGAGTCATTTGTGATTGAGTTCCAGTTCAAGATAAGGGAGTGAACGTCATGTTCGTGAAAAAGTTGATGATCCGTTTGGTACTTGTCTTGCTTGTGTCAGTCAGTGTTATTGGGGCGGTAGCACCCCATACCGTCGCTGCCCAGCCCCAGGTCGACGTAATTTTGAGCTCACCCCCAATATACAGCGGTGTTAACAAGGCTTGGCCTGGTGACGCAGACAAAGACCCGACACACGCTGCGACGTCCAGGAACGGCAGGGCGTGCTGGACGACGTCACAAGATCCCCTAAATCCCTTTCTCTACATTGATGTAGGGAGCTCCGCGAAACCTGATGGCGCGACGTACGCAATCGTGTCCGTTGACTACTTTGACTCAGCGGCGACGACCATGGCCATCGAGTATGACGGTCAAAACAACGCATACCAGGCCACCCCTTGGATACCTACAAGCGGCAGTCAGACTTGGAAGAATCAGATTTTTGAACTGAACGGAATTAGGTTCGCAAATGGCACAAACGGTGCAGATTTCCGTCTGCGCGTTCACAGTATCAATGGCGTCATGCCGGAAATCTGTTTCGCGCGAGTCCAGGTGACTTTTGCAACGACCCCAGCGCTATCCGTGATGAACCCGAGTCTGCTCTTCACAACCAATTCCGCAAACCTGGATTTTGGCACAGTGGGTGACTTGGTTTCATATGAAATTACGGATGATCAGGGCGTGAGTCTTCGCACGGGATCTGTACCCGTAGGAGCTGACGGACATGCTTCGCTATCGGTGCAGGACCTCGGTCCGGGATTCTACAACCTCACTTTCTCAAGCCTGATTGATGACCAGACGGTAACGCGCACCACAACGTTTGGCATTGTGACCCCGACGCCAGCCGGCGCCTTAAGCCCTGATTCCTTCTTCGGGATCGACACACACTTTGGTCACTACAAATCCCTTGAAGACGGACTCATGAATTCTCTGGCGACAATCGGCTATGGCCACATTCGCAGCGATATTAACTGGTCATTAATTGAAAAGCAGCCAGGCGTGTACAACTGGGCTGGGTATGGTTTTGAAGCCAAATCACAACAGTCTCTTGAACTCGGCATGACTCCCCAGGGTGTTCTGGCCTACAACAATGCAAATTATGACAACGGGAAAACGCCGAGCTCCGCGGCTGGCCTAGCCGCGTTTGGTCAGTTCGGAAAAGCTGCCGCCGAGCACTACAAAGGGAAGGTCAGTGATTTCAACATCTACAACGAGTTCAATGGCACCGGCTTCAACAACGGTGCTTGCGGTACTACTGCAGCCTGCTATGTACAGATGCTTCAGGCTATGTACGGCCCCATTCACGAAGGAAACCCCGACGCGAATGTCATAGGCCCGATTCCATCTACCATTGACGATAACTGGAATAATGCCTTTTTCGCTGCCGGCGGCATCAACTACATTGATACGTTCGCGACGAATGTCTACGGTTACGCTCTCAAGGGGGCAAACACCCCGCCCGAGCAAACCCTATTGGTATCGAAGCTTCCTGCGTTGGTGCAGCAGGTGAGGCAGGCGGCTGGAAATCGGCATGTCCCCGTGTGGATTACGGAGAACGGTTGGCCCACGTATACCCCTGGCTCTACGGAGCTCCAGCAAGCGGATAATCTGGTGCGTGCTCAGGTGCTGGCAAAGGCAGCAGGCGTGGATGTCTTCAGTTGGTACTCGGCTATGGATGACGGTACGGACCCCAATAATAGGGAACATCACTTTGGACTGTTCGGGCAACCCGTCGATGGCGTAGTCGGCGTAGCTCCGAAACCGGGAGCTGTCGCAAACGCTGTGCTCATTCGCGCGGTGACCGGAAAGACTCTTGGTGCCCGCGACAGCCTCGGCTCCGCTACCGCCTACTCGTATCCGTACACAGGAGGAGGCTCGACGACTCGGGTGATGTGGTCCACGGGCTCCGAGGACATTGCTTTGCATACTACCCAGCCTCTGATCGTCACTGATGAATATGGCTCGGCTCAGACGGTGAATCCGACAGACGGCGCGGTCATTCTGACGCTCAACGGCAGCCCGATCTACGTCACAGGCAATGTTGACAGCTTAGGCTTAGCGCAGTCAGCGATCACGATGAAAGTTGCCGACCAGTCGATCAAAGGAGAGGCGGTTCTTGTAACGGTGACTGCAGATCGCTCGGACCGCAAGACGGATCTTCCCAATGAGTTGACGATCATTGCGAACGGGGCACAACCTATAAAGCTTCGAACTTCCCCAGGCAAGGTAACGAGCGCCACTATCAGCGTTCCTGCAACCATGCTCCTTGGCCAGCGAACTATAGCCGTAGATGTAACGAAAGCGAAGCCGGGGAAAGGGGGCAACAATAAGCACGAGCCGAGTCTTGTTGCCGGCTTGAGGGTAACGACAAATGTCGTCAAGCCGTTCGAGATCAGCGTCCAGCCAACAATCACCTCAGATGCGACGTCCCGAAGCTATTTTCTCGACATCGATCTGAAGAATAATCGCACCAGCGCCTTCACGGCGACCCAAGTTACCTACCAAGTTGGGCCGGCATCTGGGGAGGTGCCGGATGTGGCCAATGTCTCTGCGAATGGAACTGCATCGATGCGGTTCCCGCTCTCCGACATTCCGTTGTTCGATTCCCTGAGGTATAGCGTGACCGTCGATAGCGAGAACGGTTCGGACACTTTATCCGGATCGATTTCCTACGCTCCCATCGAGCCCACAGACCACCAATCGTTGCCCGCAATCGACTTGGCGACGCAAGCGACATGGGTATCAATTTCCGGGTCACGAAGCGGCAACAGCGATCTCAGTGGGCATCTGCGCATCAACTACAACAGCGACGCACTTGTGATTGACGCCATGGTCACAGACGATAAACATTTCGGCGCGCGCACTCCAAGCACACTATGGCAGACCGATTCCATCCAGTTCAGTACCTATGACCGAGTGCCAGGACACGCTGGCGGACAGCGTGTTGAAATCGGGGCTGCACTTCTCGGCAGCGGACCGTCAGTTTACACCTTCGCGGCGCCGGCCGGCCAGCAGTCGGGACCAACCCCTGGCGCTAAAGCGAACATCGTTCAAGACGGAAGTAACATGCACTACGTCATCTCTGTCCCGTGGACCTCGCTAGGGTTTAGCGGACCGCCGATGCAGACCATTGGAATCTCGTTCCTGGTGAATGACGATGACCGGGGATCCAGTGGCGATTCCCGCGATGGTTTCTTGCAGTGGGGATCAGGAGTCGGCACGACACCGAAGAACCCCTCATTGTTTCGCCACGCACAGCTGGTACTGTAAAGAACATATCTGAACCGAAGATGCAGAAGATTTGATTTATAAGCACGGAACAGGACACGAGATAAAAAAACAATAGAGACAGCCGGTAGATCGGCTGTCTTTTTCTATTATAGCGTGCCCAGAGGCAAGCATTATCTAGTTGGTGAAAGTCCAACCAAAGGTGGGGCTACAAAGTCTTATAGGTCCCTTCGGGCTTTCCCTTAACATGGTGAGGTCTTTCGATGGTGGGGCTATTCCAACCGTACTTAACGCAAATAGAAAGGATCCGATTATTCCGAACGTTTGTCCGGTGAGAAGCAACGGGACTATCAGAGCGCTTACGAGCGTGAGCATTATGCGTAAAAAGCAGACATGCAAAGGGCAAGGAAGGAACGGTTCAAAGATGAAGTACCAATTACAGATGGCTACACAAATCAAACTTTAGAGCGAGATGGCCAATCACATATCGAACATGTCATATCCGCAAAAGAACTTCATGATGACGATTGGCTTCGATTATATCTAGACGTAGATGAACGCAAGGATTTAGCGAATAGCGACAACAATAAGACTTGGACGAATGCCAGTTTTAATAAGTCTAAACAGGACCAAGTCCTGATAAAATGGATGGAAACTCCATCTACAAATGACGAAACAAAGACAAACGCGCGCAGTATTATAAAGTAGACAAAGAACAGGCCAAAGAACTTTATTCACAAACTCACCGGGAAAGAAACAAACGTCTATACAACAAAGTCGGGAAGGAAGTCATGGTGCAGTGTGAAAGATTTGCTGAGCAAAAAGAAGAAACAATCCATTAAACTAAAGGACGAGCTTCCAGGACGCCTGAAATCCATTGCCCTCCTTATCACGGACAAATGGAAGGAAGTCATTAAGCAGTTTATAGACGGTGCAATTACTGGATTCGTATCAGAACTAATCATCTTCCTGATCAACAACTTCATTACCACGATGAAACGCATGGTTCGGATCATCAAAGAAGGACTTATGTCCCTTGTTAGTATGATTCGCTTCCTTCTTAATCCACCGGAGGAGATGTTACCGGAAGAGGTCCATCACCAGTGTATGAAGTTGGGGATGTCTATCCTCGTCACATCGGGCGGTATTTTGCTGGAGGAAGTAATCGAAAAGTTTCTCATGGCCCAGGTGTGGATAGCACCGATAGCGAACTTCCATGCACCTGTAATAGCAGGTCTTTCAACGGGACTCATTCTTTCCCTCTTAACTTATGGGATCGATAAACTCGATTGTTCGGTGCACGAGAGAGAAAAATCGACAGACAAATACCGCAATCTATCATGGGCCAGCTTTGGGAAGTTGAAGTGGAGTTAAGCAAGATATATTTATCGAAGAAATCGTCACATCGTTCACTAGTGCCTGTTCAGCTAACTGACAGGATGATGTAGCGATGATCCCGAATTTCTAACTAAGTAAATTATTGGAAGTGAAATATTTATTAGAAATGCTGAGGTGAAAATGAATGATAAGAGAAGTAGAGATGCTTGCTCATTCCATTAAAGAATTGAAGGAGTTTTATGTGGATTCTCTTGGGCTAACTTTAATTAAAGAAAATCAAACTTCATTTAGTGTAAAAGTTGGGGAGTCTAGCCTATCCTTTAAAGAGTCTGAACAAAGCGTAAAACCTATGTATCATTTTGCTTTTAATATACCTGAAAACAAAATGGACGAGGCGGTGCGATGGATAACTCCTAAGGTCCCTATAATACTCGATCAAGACAAGCAAGTAGTGCACTTCAAGGACTGGAATGCCCTTTCTATTTATTTCTGTGATCCCGCAGGCAATCTTGTAGAATTGATTGCACGGCATAATTTGAACAATTCAACCGATCAATTATTTTCTCAAGCGAGTTTATTATGTGTAAGTGAAATCGGTTTGCCTGTACCCAATGTTGAAAATGCAGTACTCAAACTATCACATGCAAGGATCTTTCCTTGGCGGGAATATCATAGCAAATTTGCTGCTGTCGGTGACGAGCAAGGGTTGCTTATTGTTGTAAAGGAAGGTAGGGTCTGGTTTATGTCAGACAAAGAATCGTATCCATATAAACTAACAATAAAGACTGATGTCTGTGAAGTTACCCTCGATGATTCAAATGGAATGAATGTCACGAGGTTATAGAACCTACGTAGAAAGGCCGCTTCTTCAACTAACGGGAAACGTTAGTTAAATGAACCAGCGACAGTCGAGGATTTTATCGTCCTTTGCTGTCGCTGTTTCAATTTCTAGGGTCAGTCTAAAACTTATTTTTATGGATTCTGATGGTATGATAGTTCGAAAAGCCTCGTGGAATAAAGACATTCAGTCTAAATGCTGTCAAAAGGAAATAAAGTTGTAGACTGAAGATGCTTCATTGATCGGGTAGGTTAGTTTAACTCAGGAAACAAGAATAGAGAACAAACGTGCTTTATATATATAATATATTAGTATAAATCAAAACGAAACGGAAACGGAGATCTGGTTTGCTTGATAAAGCAATGTAGATTCTTCTTTAGTGTAAGAATATTATAAATAACTCAATTTTGGAGGAGTCTGTATGCCATATTGTTAACTTATATTATTTATAAAGTTGGGTTTGGTGAATTAAGACAAGGTTTTGGTACGGCGCTGGCCATGGTCTTGTTCTTAATCATACTGATCATTACAGTCTTCCAATTGGGCAAATCGCACTTTTTTTGGTTACCTTAGTAGTGGCTATTCTATTTTTCTTTCCTATTTTCTTTAATTTGATGTCGGCCTTTAAGAGTAATGCAGAGATCATGAAGGATGCCATTGCTTTTCCGAAAACCCTTTATCTGGACAGCTTTAAATACCTGTTAACAGAAACAGAGTTTCCACGAGCGATTTTGAACAGTCTGATTCTGACAGCGGTGTCTATCTCCGCACAGGTCTTGATCATTCCCATGGCAGGGTATGCCATTGAACGTAGAAATACTAGATGGACTCGATTTATGTTCGTATATTTTTTGGCCGGAATGATGATTCCTTTTCAGGCGTATATGATTCCTTTGTTTAAAGAGCTTAGAATGCTAGGATTGTACGGTAGCCTTGCGGGACCCATTCTTATTTATGTAGCCGGTGCGGTAGGTTTCGGATGTCTAATGTATACCAGTTTTGTCAAAGGAATACCTAGAGAAATTGAAGAAGCGGCAGAGATTGATGGCTGTTCTCGGTACGGGATATTTTGGAGAATTGTTTTCCCTCTATTAGGGCCTGTTACGGCAAGTATGGTTGTCTTGAACGGACTTGGAATCTGGAATGATTTCCTGATGCCGATGCTGGTATTACCTTCAGGACAGGCTAAGACGATGGTTGTGGAAATTTACCGTTATATCGGAGAATTCTCTTCCCGTTGGGATATGATTTTTGCGGGAACAGCGATGTCGGTGGTGCCTGTGTTGATTGTGTTTATCGCTTTGCAGAAGTATTTTGTGAAGGGAATTGCGTCGGGAGCGACGAAGGGGTAATTCATAAGAGGGATGTATCCTGTAACCACTTAGTGGACAGCGGAATACACCCCTTTTTTCGTAGGCGTAAAGATCTTTAAAGTGTGCTTGGATTCGCAGTTAAACGGCGATAGCCCATTGGCGGGAGACCTGTCCAGCGTTTGAATTGTTTGCTGAAATGGGACACATCACGGTACCCCAGTCGTTGAGCAACCGATTCGACAGATAGACTATTATCCATCAGCAGCAGTTTGGCGTGTCGAATGATTAAGCGTGATAAATATTGCCTTGGTGACATCCCATAGATTTGATGAAAAGCACGATTACAGTGAGTAGTGCTATAACCGAGCTTGGCAGCAATGTCCTCAATACCGTCACCTCTTTCGCCTGTGCTGGCAGCGGTGGAGACGGATTCCTGCAATAGTCCTTCAATAGCGTTAGCCAGGGCAACTGTATTTTCTGTAGCTTCTGCTGCTGGGAGAGGCATTTCCGAAAGCACCCAACCGCTGAGCGCGGTCAGAAGCTGCAGTGAAGCATGCAGTGTGACCAAGCGATTTCTATGTGTGTCTTTAGACTCTGACAAGATGGAAGAGTTAATGATTACATCTAGCGCGGAACGGATGGCCAGCAGTTCGGGGGTGTTCCCGCTGAGACTAACAGCATCTGCTGTAAGTAAGGCACGCCGCAAAATCAGGTCATCAATATCAAAATGCAGGCAGTAATAAGTCATGTCACAGTCAGCATTTGAACCCATACTACTATGCTCAACACCGGGACGAATGAATAAAATATCGCCGCTTTTCTGTATAAAAGACTTATTGCCTACCGTCATTTGTTGCTCACCTTGAAGGACAATATTAATCTCAAACATCGGATGAGTGTGTACAGGATATTGCCAATCCGAATTTACTTTTCTCCAATGTGCGGCGAAGATATGAAAGGCTGCTTGAATGTCTGGTGACATCTGACCGTCAATAGAATTATGGAAGGCGGGATCATTCGAGATCATTTCAATCCTCTTTTACAATAAAATTTGGCTTAATTATATCATAGGTTGTTATCGATGTTTGATTTGCCCAAATAATAGAAGGCTTTAGCCCTTTTGCACTTCCAGAAATATCGATAACATGTATATATAGCCCGGAGGTATCCGGGATCATGTTGGAGGGAGTGCATTTATTTATGTTACATAATAAATTTTTTAATGCTCATCATTCACCGATCGGTGCATTTGCGAGTTTTACCTTAGGATTTAAAGGAGCTAGTGGTGGTTTCGATTTGGAGATGGCCAAACCTCCTAGACAGAATATATTCATAGGATTAGAACGCACTGATGGGAAAGGGTATGACACACTACCATTTCACGAGATTGGCGGAGATGACGAGAGCAAACGCTATGACATCGAGAATCCAGACCCCAATCCAGACAAGGAGAATATTCTATTCCCTTTTCAAGATCGTGAGATTTCAAGAGATTTTCAAGTTGCTACAGACAGCTGGAGTGCGGGGGATCTGACCTTCCGGATTCTCTCGCCAGTTCGATCAGTACCAGATCCTGAAACTGCGTCTGTGGAAGAAATGAAGGAAGTGTTGCTGCCAGCAGTACTGGTTGAGCTCGAAGTGGATAACACCTCATCAGCTACCTCACGTCGCGCGTTCTTTGGTTTTCAGGGAACAGATGTGTATAGCGGAATGAGAAGACTGGATGATGTGTCATCTGAAATTACAGGCGTTGGACAAGGAAGATTTATTGCGATTGCTGCCGAGAAAGGCACTACAAAGTCCGCACTTCATTTCACGATGGAGGATATTCTAAGTGAGGAGCTTCAGGAAAATTGGACCTTTGGACTGGGTCGCGTGGGTGCTTTAATCATGGATGTTCCAGCCGGAGTAAAAGAAACGTACCGGTTTGCGATTTGTTTTCACCGTTCGGGTTATGTTACCTCTGGTATGGATTCTTCCTATTACTATAATCGCTATTTCAACAATGTTGAGGCAGTAGCCGAATATGCATTAGCTAATTTCGATGTTCTTAAACAAGCAGCGGAGAAAGCTAACGAGATGTTAAATCATGCAAACCTATCCGAAGATCAAACCTTTATGCTAGCGCATGCGATTCGTAGTTATTATGGTTCCACACAATTACTGGATAATAAAAATAAGCCGTTCTGGATCGTCAACGAAGGCGAATACCGGATGATGAATACCTTTGATCTGACCGTCGATCAGTTATTCTACGAGCTGCGTCTGAATCCTTGGACGGTTCGTAATGAGCTGGATATGTTCGTAGAGAGATTCAGCTATGAAGATACGGTACGTTTCCCTGGGGATGATACAGAGTATCCAGGTGGAATTAGCTTCACACATGATATGGGTGTAGCCAACGTAGTTTCACGTCCGGGCTATTCCTCCTATGAGTTATATGGCATTGATGGTTGCTTCTCACATATGACACATGAACAATTGGTGAATTGGGTGCTGAGTGCGGCAACTTATTTTGAGCACACAGGTGATCGGAGCTGGATGGAACGTAATCTGAGTATCTTGGAGAAGTGCTTGGATAGTATGTTAAATCGGGATCATCCAGATCCTGAGCAAAGAAACGGTGTTATGGCACTAGATAGCTCACGTACGATGGGTGGAGCAGAGATTACTACCTATGACAGTCTGGATGTCTCTTTAGGTCAGGCTCGCAACAATATTTACTTGGCAGGAAAATGCTGGGCGGCTTACTTAGCTATGGAGAAA
The DNA here is from genome assembly GCF_038004585.1 of Paenibacillus sp. FSL R5-0475. Taxonomy (NCBI): domain Bacteria; kingdom Bacillati; phylum Bacillota; class Bacilli; order Caryophanales; family Paenibacillaceae; genus Paenibacillus; species Paenibacillus sp. FSL R5-0475. The sequence goes on along the minus strand of NZ_JBBORK010000001.1, from coordinate 2,627,784 downwards.
ATATTTGCAGAGTATGAGCGTGTGGAGCTGTCCAAAACAGCAGGGGTTCAAGCAGAGAAATGCGCCGCAACGATGGTGGCAAGCGTTACAGCAGATGGATATATCCCGGCTGTGATTGGAGAAGGGAACGACTCCAAGATCATTCCAGCTATCGAGGGTCTTGTATTCCCATACTATACGGGTTGTAAAGAAGCTCTTGATCGCAATGGACGGTTCGCCGCATATATCAGCGCACTCGACAAACATCTTCATGCGGTGTTGAAGCCGGGCGTTTGTTTATTTGATGACGGCGGTTGGAAAATCTCATCCACTAGCAATAACAGCTGGCTTAGCAAAATCTATCTCTCGCAGTTCATCGCCCGCAACATTCTGGGACTGGAATGGGATGAACGAGGAGCGGCAGCAGATCGCGCTCATGTGGCATGGCTTACCCATCCAGAATTATCGATCTTCAGCTGGAGTGATCAAATTATTTCCGGGGAGATTACAGGCAGTAAATATTATCCTCGTGGAGTAACAGCGATATTGTGGTTGGATGAGAAGTAGGGATATGGAGTTTCATTGAATAAATGGCAAACGGACCTCTTATTAGGGGGGGACGTTTGCTTTTTTTTGTTAAATTATGAATTTCTTTTTTTGATTTATATTCCCAAAACTAGTACTATAGTATTAATTTGTAATTAATTCTAATAGGATGCGGAGCGGTGTATATGGTAAAAGTTACACGTACAAGGTTGCGACTAACAATTCGGAAAAAACTGCTCATGATGTCACTCACGCTACTAATTCTTCCCATCGGAATATTAGGAGCAGTTATTTATCAGATTTCAGTCAAAGAAACGAATCAGCTCATTGAGAGTAAACTGAGTTCAAGCGTAAACCTGGCTGTCGCCTTAATTGAGAATTTGGAAAATTCTGTTCAATCGGGGCAGTTGACTGAAGTGGAAGCCCAAGAGCAAGTACGGACCTTACTACTTGGAAACAAAAATGAGGATGGTACTCGGCCTATTAATCAATCAATTGATTTGGGTCCAAACGGCTACTTCTTTATATTAGATAACAAGGGGGAACTGCTTGCTCATCCCAAACTAGAGGGAGATAATATTTGGGATAAACAAACCTCAAACGGTACTTTTTACATACAGGATTTGATTAAAGCAGCACAGAACGGTGGTGGAGCTACTTACTATAAATGGCCGCTACCTAAATCGGATGGTACTGGAAACGCTGTAGGAGAAGAAGCGTTGAAAATATCTTATGCTAAACTATCGCCCTCTTGGGGCTGGGTCGTAGCAGCAGGCTCTTATATGCAAGACTATAATACCGGGCAACAAACCATTCTAAAGGGAATTATTACTACATTGATTGTATGCGTTGTCATCGGAATCGCTGTAATATACATATTTGCACAACATATTTCAAGACCGATTGTACGCATAGCCCGTGAAGCTGAACGGATCGCTCAAGGGGATCTAAGCGGTAAAGCATTGACTGTGCGCAATCGGGATGAGATCGGACAGCTCGGAATCAGCTTTAATCAATTATCGGGTAATATTCGGGAATTAGTTGGGAATTTAACTATAAGCTCGGAGTTATTAGCTTCTTCCTCCAAACAGTTGTCTTCAACGTTAGGTGAAACCACAGCGGCACTTGTTCAGACTTCATCCTCAATGACTGAAGTGGCGAACAATAGTGAGAAACAAGCTTCCTCAACGCAGGAGACTTCCCAATCGATGGAGGAGATGGTAAAAGAGATTCAGCGAGTAGCTGAAGCCTCTACACATGCCTATCAGCTGTCGATGCAAACACTGGAAGAGGCTGATAAAGGAAACAGCCTTATCATTAACTCTTCCGAGCAAATGAACGCAGTAAGTAATACTGTTGATGATTTAGGGATCACCGTTACTAGTTTAAATGACCAGTCTCAACAAATAGGCACCATCGTCAGTACTATTAAAGGAATATCTGAGCAAACGAATCTATTAGCGCTTAATGCGGCAATTGAAGCTGCTCGATCAGGAGAACAAGGCAGGGGATTTGCAGTGGTAGCTAGTGAAGTCCGTAAGCTGGCAGGACAAACAAGTGAAGCAGCTGAAAGGGTTTCAGTCATGGTTGAAGAAATTATTACGAGTATAGGTCATGCCCATCATTCGATGAGTAAAGGCCAAAATGAAGTCGCAGCAGGAGTTCAAGCGATTGATGATACGGGTAAAGCATTTGAACGCATTTTGCAGGCCACCCGGACCATTGTAGATCAGGTGGAGCAATCCTCGACCGCTGCACAACAGATGTACACGGGCTCCGAACAAATATCTGCTGCGGTGATGGAGGTCGAGCAGGTTTCATTGCACTCAACTTCGGCTGCACAAACTGTATCTGCTGCCACTCTGGAGCAGCTTGCATCTATGGAGGAAATTGCCGCATCTGCTCGCAAGCTGCAAGAGGGTTCAAATGAGATGCGTGCTTTAGTAAATCAATTTAAATTGGAATAGATACTCAGACTTAGAGTTACAGAAATAGAATATGTAAAATATTAAAGAGGGGGAGTAACCCCTCTTTTTTGCTGTTCTGACGTAAATAACCTTTTGAATACTAAGGGGAAATTAATATAGCTTTTACAGCTCATTAACGCGGAGCGTATACTGGCTTGCTATATTGAAGGGAAAAGGGGGATGAATATGAAAGAAATGGAAGAGTCGTCCTTTGCAGCTGCTCAGCCTGTCCTTGCAAGTGATACTTTTGGTTGGGATAAGCTTCAGGTTTCGCAATGGTATAGCCCGCAGCAAGCTTTCACCCCATCCTCGGAGTCTAAATATTTAATAGGAATTCACTGCACAGCCTACTACGAAAATTACTACACCATTCATATTACCCCCTGTAATGAGAGCCTTCTTTGCCCTTGGGGCAGAACCTCGCTCTATTTTTTGAAAATAGAAATTACGCCAGCGGTACTCGAAGAGATTGCTCGTGAATCTGGTTATCTAAAGGAAGGCCATATCCAGTTGGACCGCAAATTTCATGTCAAGGATTCCAAGCTACTGCAATTAGGGCTTTGGATGCTGGAGGAATTACAGAATGGCGGGGCCAAAGGAAAAATATATAGCGACTCTTTATCCAACATGTTAATTATTCACTTGTTACAACACTATTCTTCAGTGATTCCCCAGCATTCAAACCGAAAAACGCCAGCCAATCAAGAAATATTTCAGGTCATTCAATTTATGCGTGAGCGTTTAGAAGATGAGATTCAACTGACTGATCTCGCTGGCATGGCTAATATGAGCCAGTCGCATTTTATTCGGATTTTTAAACAACAGACAGGATATACTCCCCATAATTATTTAATTCGCCTGAGAATCGAACGTTCTAAATTTCTTATTCGTTCCGGAAAAATTGGTTTGAAGGAAATTGCATCTCAGGTTGGTTTTGCCGATCAAGGTCATTTTACTAGATTATTCAAACGAGAAACCGGCCTAACCCCAAAGCTGTATGCGAATCAAAGCTCCTCCAAACCTAATCATATGATTTATTGATTTTATTTTTGCAAATGAGAGTTTTGTTCAAGGAAAGAAGTGTTTTGTTCAATTAGAGAGCTGTTGCCAGCTCCTATAATAAGGTTGAAGTAAGGCGCACAAATGCCGAACTACAACCTTATTAGGAGGAGAGAAAACATGAGATTAAAGAGATTATTCAGTCTGATTTGCGCGGGGGTACTTACGACCAGTTCTTTATCTTTAGTAGCATCTGCCACACCAGTCGGACCGGATAACCTAGTAAACACTGAGGTAGAAATCAGTGCAGAGTCGACTTCGACTTCAGCTACAACTGCTGGAACTTGGCATGAAGTATCTAAGCAAACCTTCTGGTTACTTGATGCCCTGGAACGGGGACAAGGGGTGGCTACAGACGGGAATTCATGGATCTTTAATTCCTCGTATGGGCTCTTACGGACTGGACTTGATGGAAAATCCGTAAAAGCACGGAATGAATTGGCTATTCCACTGGAGATAGCCTCCCAAGGTGGAGACCATATCGGTGATATTTCCTACTATAACGGTAAAATATACGCTCCTATTGAAGACGGCAAAAACTATCAGCATCCTTACATCGCCCTCTATGATGTGAACACTTTGAAATATACGGGTACATCCTATGCTTTACCGTTGAATCTGCATATTGGCGGTGTGCCTTGGGTAGCCGTTGATGCCGCTCGCGGTCAGGTCTACACAGCTCAGTGGAGTAATGCTAGCGTCTTGAATGTACTAAGTCTTGACGATATGCATGTGATCACAACCATTCCACTTTCCCAAAGTGTTGATAGAATTCAAGGTGCCGAAGTGTACAACGGTGTTCTGTATGCTTCTACGGATAACGCAACCCAAACGGTTTATCAGATTGATCCGGAGACTGGAAACGTATCTGTTGCCTTTGATCGCAATCTGCCTAGTGGTACTGAAGCCCAAGGAATTGCTGTATTGCCTACCGCTGATGGTGCACAGCTCCATATTCTTGATGTAGGCTCGAATCGCATTAGTGTGAACTTTCGCCATTATGCATTTTAATTCAAATCCAAGCGAAAAAAGGGGCTAACAGAAATGCTAAAGCAAACCAAAACTATTCTAACACTGCTATCCGTCTCAATGCTGGCAGTAGCGGGCTGCGGACAATCTAATAACAGTACGGCTGAAGCCAAAGAAAATAGCGCTCAACCCACAGCAATCGCTGCAACTCCGGAATCCACAGAGACTCCGGCCGCTAAGCCGGTGGAGATTACATTTTATTATCCGGTTAATGTTGGTGGTCCTCTTACAAAAGTAATCGATGGGATGGCTAGTGCATTCATGGAGCAGCACCCGGAAATTAAGGTTAATCCCGTGTACACGGGTAATTACGGTGACAATACCGTGAAAATTCAAGCGGGTGTACAGGCCAAACAGCCACCGGATGTCGCGGTCATGATGTCAACAGAGCTGTACAGTATGCTCGATATGAATGCAATCATTCCGCTTGATGATTTTATTGCAGAGGACACGGATATTCAGATGGCTGATTTTTATCCCGCCTTTGTAGAGGATACACAGTCTGAAGGTAAAACGTACAGCCTGCCTTTTCAGCGGAGCACGATTGTTATGTACTACAACAAAGAAATGTTCAAAGCCGCAGGACTTGATCCAGAGAAACCACCCACTACATGGGATGAGCTTGTAACCTATGCTAAGAAGCTGAACAAAGACGGTCACGTGGGGCTGGAAATTCCGGGCAATGATGATTCGTATTGGATGTTTCAAATGCTTGCACGGCAAAATGCTTCCGATCCGAAGCAAAACATAATGTCCTCCGATGGCAAAAAAGCGATGTTCGATACGCCGGAGAATGTGGAGGCATTGCAATTCTGGTTAGATTTGTCCCATAAATACAAGGCGATGCCGGAAGGTGTTATTGATTGGGCAACCGTTCCGACAGATTTCATTCAAGGCAAAACAGCCATGATGATGCATACAAGCGGCAACTTAACCAATGTAAAAAATAACGCGAAGTTCGAATTCGGCGTGGCGTTCCCACCCGCACAAAAGCAATTTGGATCACCTACTGGGGGAGGTAACCTGTATATTTTCAAGGACACATCTCCTGAAAAACAAGCTGCAGCTTGGGAATTTGCCAAATACATGACGGCTTCAGAACAAGCTGCCCTCTTTAGCAGCTCATCCGGTTATGTTGGCGTAAGAAAATCTGCATACGATACAGATGCTATGAAGAAGTATACGGCGGATTTCCCGCAAGCATTGGTAGCGAGAGATCAATTGGAATATGCGTTTCGGGAATTGTCCACTCATAATCATGGTAAAGTATCGACGGCAATTACGAACCAGATTCAAGCGGCATTGGCAGGAGAGATTGATGCAGCAGGTGCACTTAAAAAGGCTCAAGCAGAAGCAGAACAGGCACTTGCTCCCTTCAATAAGTAAGCTTTGAGGTATGGAATACGCCAGGACGGCTCGATAGCTTGTTCTGGCGTCATTACTTTATTCATTAATCGTAGAAACCTTAATCATGGAAGGATTGAATGGTATGAATGCCGGATGGAGTGAGAGGCTTAGACGAAACGGATTCGGCTGGGGACTAGTGTTGCCTTCGCTGCTCTTTCTTTGCTTGTTTACTTATTACCCTATGTTTAAATCGTTCTGGCTTAGCTTTTATGAGAAAAATTTGGCGACTCCTGAGCCTCTGTTCGTCGGTTTTGACAATTACGCTAATCTATTGCACGACAATGTCTTTATGAAGGTGTTCAGTAACAATATATGGTTCGCCATTGGCACAGTACCCACTTCATTAGCTTTGGCTTTCTTGATGGCACTGTTTGCCGACAAGGCGATAAAAGGGCGGGGACTGGCACGTCTTTCATTTTTCTATCCGAATATGATCCCGATGATCGCTGTGGCGAACATCTGGTTGTTTCTGTATACCCCTCATTTTGGGCTCTTTGCCAGACTGGCTTCATGGATCGCGGATCAGCCTGTGAATTTGCTGGGAACACCTGATACGGTGATGGGCGCATTAGTCATCATGATGATTTGGAAAGAAGCCGGATATTTTATGATTTTTTATTTAGCAGGAATGCAGCAGATTCCCAAGGATTTATATGAAGCGGCTGCAGTAAGTGGAGTCGGTACATTCACTTCCATCCGCAGAATCACAATTCCGCTCACGATGCCGACTACGTTGTTCGTGGCTGTTGTGGCGATAACCAATTCTTTTAAGCTGGTAGACCATCTCTGGATTATGACAAAGGGCGGTCCGAATAATGCAAGTAATCTGCTACTTTATTATATCTACGAGTCCACCTTTAATTTCTACGATCAAGGGATGGCCGCATCGATGACGGTGGTCATGATCGTGCTGCTGCTCCTGATTTCCTCTTTGCAGTTTTTTGGCTGGGATCGGAAAATCCATTATGAATAGGAGGTGGAATCCATGGAGGATAATCCACTAAAGCTGCCCTTAGTATTAAGGCAGAATACACGCAAAGCTTTAGAAGAGGAGCGCATGCTGAACTCCGAAAGAACGAAGCGCCGAATCGGGCAGATACTGTGGCATGCGGTTGGATTTACGTTTGCCGCGGCCTGGATCATTCCCTTCCTATGGGTGGTCAGAACGGCTTTTCTACCCAAAGACGTCGCTATTGATGCGGGATGGTCTTGGGAGTTCACGTTTGAGAATTTGATTCATGTCTGGAATGGAGCGCCTTTTGGACGATTTTTAATGAATACATTGCTTGTGTGCGGTGTTGTGCTTGCTGTGCAACTCGTTACAATGACGATGGCTGCTTATGCGTTTGCACGGGTACGATTCGCCTTGAAAGATCTGTTATTCATGTTATTTTTGGTGCAAATTATGGTGCCGCCAGATGTACTTATCTTTTCCAACTATCAGGTGTTGAACGAAATGGGTCTGTTGGATACCAAGCTGGGGATTATGCTACCTTACTTTGCCTCCTCCTTTGGAGTGTTTCTGTTAAGGCAATCCTTCAAGCAATTACCCTATGAGCTGGATGAATCTGCCCGGGTGGAAGGCGCCTCACGCCTGCATATTCTTTCAAGAATCTATGTCCCACTGTCACGCCCGATTTATGTGTCCTTTGCGATCGTGTCGGTCAGCTTTCATTGGAATGATTTCTTGTGGCCCCTTATTGTAACCAATTCTGAGGAGAATCGCTTATTAACTGTAGGCTTGGCGATGTTCGCAAAAGCCACAGAGTCGGGTGCACAATGGTCCGATGTTTGTGCGGCTACATTGATTGTGTCGGCACCCTTAATGATTGGATTTTTATTGTTTCAGCGGCAAGTGATAGGTAGTTTTATGAGCTCTGGCATTAAAGGTTAGGAGGAGGCATTTATGAGGCTGGCGATTATTGGGGACTTACATTACCCGGACGAATTGTTAAACAACAAGGTTTTGATTAAAGAGGCACGAGATGCTTTTTATGAGCAATTTATGAATCTATTTTTGTCCATCCCAGCCGATTATCATATTTCCGTGGGAGATATGGTGCATGCAGGAGAATTTAGCGAATTTAATTATATCATGGGTAAGATTAAGGACAGCAAGCATTCTAGACGTTTTCTACATGTTCTTGGTAATCATGATACGTACACTTATCCTAAGGAAGAAATCCTTTCCGTCACCCGGCAGCAGCGATACAGTGTGATTGAAGAGACGAATGCAATCATTATTTTGCTGGATACCGCACGGGAAAATCGTGACGATTGGAGCGGAACACTTGATGATGCACAGCTGACTTGGCTCGAAGCACAAATGAAGCGGAAATCGGAAAAGCCTTTATTCGTCTTCGGTCATCATCCCTTGTATAATACGACGGCTAGATCAACTGAGCCAATGATGTCACTGGATCCTAGCTTGGACATTTGGCCGATATTGAAGCAATGGCAAGGTGTGGGTTTCTATTTCAACGGCCATAATCATGTGCATTCTATCGTTAGAAAAGAAAACTGGCATTTCATTCAAACAGCCTCCATCCTGGATATTCCTGCTGCTCGAATCCTTACTGTGCTTGAAGATGAAATCAGGTTAGAGATGGTGAATCTGGCAAGTGAGCAATTGAGTAAATGGTCTTCATTATTTACCTTCAGCATTTTTGATTATGAAAAATATCCGCAGGCTGAAGGGGAGACAAGAGATCAGGAGCTAATCATCAATCGACTTCAAATGGATAGAAAGCAGGTGGACCAGCAATGAATCGTCAGCCAGTAAGATTAGCGATCGTAGGTGGAAATCGCGGAGCCAGTTTTATGAATGCATTGTACTCTCTATCGGATCGGATACATCTGACCGCCACTTGTGATTTGAATGAGTGGGTGCTTAACCAATGGAAAGAGAAATTCCCGGAAATCCGAACGTATCGGGATTATCATGAAATGTTAAAAGATTCGGCAATAGATGCGGTGTTTATCTTAAGCCCCATGCATTTGCATGCCAGACAATCTATTGATGCTTTAAAAGCGGGTAAGCATGTCCTAAGCGAAGTGATTTCGATCCAATCTTTAGAGGAAGCTTGGGAGCTTATCGAAACTGTTGAACAAACTGGACTTAAATATATGATGTCTGAAAATTACTGTTTCTCGCGCTCCAATCTGACGATTAAACATATGGCGGATCAAGGCATGTTCGGTGAAATTACTTATCTGGAAGGCGGATATATCCATGATTTACGTCATTTGACTCATCATCCGGATGGTTCTCTGACTTGGCGGGGGCAATTACATCAGCAGTATAACGGGATCAATTATCCGACACATTCTATTGGTCCAGTTGCGCAATGGATTAACATCAATAAGCCTGAGGGTGATCGATTAAAAAGCGTCTCGTCTTTTGTTTCCAAATCTAGATCCTTACAATATTATTTCGGAGAGCATTATGGAAAAGATCACCCAGCAGCACGGGAGGGATTCTGGCGGCAAGGGGATAGCGCGGTTGCGGTCATTCAAACGGAAAAGGGTGTACTGATTGAACTGCGTGTAGACTGGTCCTCCGTTAGACCGCATAATAAAACTCATTATTTACTGCAAGGAACTGAGGGAGCGTATATTACGGGCCGCCATCAGTACGAAGAGGATTTGATCTGGTTCAAGAATCTCTCGCCCAAAAATATAGCGGATGGAGAGGAAATGTGGGAGCCTTTAAGCAGTTATCAACCACTCTATGATCACCCGACATGGATGAAATGGGGCGAATATGCAGCTGGGACGAAACATGGCGGAGGCGATTTTATGGTGCTTGAAGAATTTATTTCTGCCATTCAGGAGGATCGAACCCCTTCGGTGGACGTATATGATGCCGTTACTTGGAGCTCTGTGTTTACATTGTCTATGGAATCTGTAGAGAATGGTGGAAAAGCAATAGCCTTTCCTGATTTTAGAACGAGAGTGAGGAATTGACGGTGGATCAGGCCCTTTCCAAACTTGTGATGAAAAAAGAAATGCTGTCCGACTTGCCTGTTTTTCACTGTCCTACCGGGTATCTAATTCGTCATTTCGAGCCGGATGATGAACGGAACTGGGAAGAGCTTATACGCCATTCTTTTACAAGGGAAGTTAAATTTGCTCATAAAATCAGTGATCATGTACCCTTGTATTCGGATCGCTTGTTGTTCATTTGCCGCGGGGATCAACCTGTAGCTACTGCTACGGCCTGGGAGTCGGGTAGTGAGGACAATAAGAACTGGTACTTGCATATGGTTGGAGTGCTTCCAGAATATTCTGGTAAAGGTCTCGGCTATGCTGTGAGTCTAGCTGTCTTGCACAAAATAAGAGATTCAGGGGGAACGGTGGCATGTTTAGAAACCGATGATTTCAGACTGCCTGCCATCCGCATTTATTTGAAATTAGGCTTTCAGCCTGTGTACTTGGATGAAAGCCATCCTGGAAGATGGGAGCGAATCCTGCAAAGGCTTTAAATTTGTTGATAATTAGGGGGGGCTTCATGCCCCTTTATTCATGTTGGAGTTTCAGAAGGGGCAGCATCCAAAAATTATGTTGTCGTTAAGAAGTATTCCTGCTATAGTCAAACTGACTTATTAAATGCATTTAATAAGTCAGTTTGACTATAGGTGGGAGAGCCATGGCAAGTGATAAAAGACTTCCTTCACAGCAACTCAAATCCGAAATTATTCGGAATATTCGAACAGCATTATTAGAATTCGGAAGGGCTACGAAGGCGGAGTTAAGTCAAAGATTACAATACAGTTTTCCAACGATCAGTAAATTTCTAATGCAGATGGAAGAGACTGGGGAAGTGACGATCATTGGCCTTGATGAGTCTAGTGGCGGAAGAAGGGCAATAAGATACGCCTATAATCCGAATTACCGATTAGGGATGGCTATTTTTTTGGAAAAAAATGAAACGAACTATACGATCTATAATTGCATTGGCGATGTTGTAAAAGAAGGGAATTTACCTAGTATTCTTGAGGAAGACGTTAGTACACTGGTCTCGCTTATCGAAGGCGAAAAAAAGGTCAATCCTAAGATTCAATCTGTAGCGATTGGTGTTCCAGGCGCGGTGAAACAGGGGAAGATTTTTCTGATCCCAGGTTATGCGAAATATCAGAATCTAGATTTGAAAAGATGTATAGAAGATCAGCTCTCTATCCCGACAATCGTGGAAAATGATATGAATGCCGCTGTAATCGGTTATATGGCGCAAAGAAATTTGAAGGAGAATATTTCTTTGATGTATCTGTATTTAGGGAAAAACGGACCGGGAGCTGGGATAGCCGTTAATGGTGAAATTGTTCGGGGAAAGACGTTTTTTTCAGGGGAAGTTCAATACATGCCCCAGTATGACAATAGAAATTTCATAGAAGCATTAACTGGAGATCAGGGTGGATCAAGCATGCAGCCGGATCATAAAGTAGATGCGATTAGTCGGTTAGTGGCTACTATGACCTCTATTTTGAATCCGCATTATATTATTTTTTGTGAGGATGAATTAGCTCCAGCTATGCTTAATCAAATCGCCGATCGAACTGCTACATACGTTCCTAAGGAACATCTTCCGGAATTAGCGGTAAGTGACTTGAAGCGTGATTATCTGAATGGATTACAAAGTCTTGGATTAGGTTTATTAGTTTCACAACAAATAGATTAGAACCCTTAAGGAGATAACGATGGCTACTTTTTTTCTTATTATTATTTATTTAGCATTTATTAGTTTAGGACTACCAGATTCATTGCTTGGATCCGCATGGCCGGTAATGAGATTAGATCTAAATGCCTCATTAGGTACTGCTGGTATCCTTTCGATGGTTATTGCAGTAGGCACAATTGTCTCCAGTTTGATGAGTGGTACAATCCTTAAACGTTTTGGTACGGGGAAAGTGACCCTTGTAAGCTGTATTATGACGGCTGTAGCTTTATTTGGTTTTGCATGGTCACCTTCGTTAGTATGGCTAATTGTTGCTGCGATTCCACTCGGTTTAGGTGCGGGATCTGTAGATGCCGGATTAAACAGTTATGTTGCTACGCACTATAAAGCCCATCATATGAGCTGGTTACATTGTTTCTGGGGAGTGGGCGCGACGCTGGGTCCGATTATTATGGGTTCTTTTATCTCTGGTGAAGGTCTTTGGCGAGAAGGTTATCTTACGGTTGCTTATATTCAATTGAGCTTAGTTGTAATTCTCTTCGTTACGCTGCCTTTATGGGATAGAGTGGCTGGAAACAATAGCAACCTGAACGCTGATAGCGAACATGAGCTCAATCATCCGGAGCTAGAGCAAGCTGCTGAGAACACAAAACCTTGGAAACTAAGAGGGGTTAAGCTTGCGATGTTAACCTTCTTATTTTATTCTGCCATCGAAACGAGTATGGGGTTATGGGGGAGCAGCTTTCTAGTAAATATCAAAGACATCCCTGCATCCACTGCAGCGACATGGGTATCGGTATTTTATCTAGGGATTACCTTCGGCAGAATGGTGACGGGCTTCATTACGTTTAGAATGAGTAATAAGCAGCTAATACGATATGGCCAGCTCATTGCTTTAATCGGTACAGTGCTCTTAGTATTACCGCTTCCAACGATAGTTTCGCTGGTAGGGTTTATGATTATCGGTCTGGGTTTAGCCCCTATTTTCCCATGTATGCTACATGAAACCCCTGTACGATTCGGGAAGAAGCATGCTCAGTCAATTATGGGCTTTCAGATGGCAACAGCTTATACCGGTACCACGCTGGTACCGCCATTTATCGGTTTACTGGCCTCGAATTTTACGTTGGGTATTTTTCCTGCGATGATCGTTTTTTTCGCTATCGTCATGCTTTTATGTACAGAAAAGCTTAATAAATACTCAGCTAAAGTAAATGTAGGTTAAATTTGAAATGAATATATTACGGACTAACCCCTCATATATATAGATGTAGAAGGGGGGGAACCGTAATGTGGTTGTTAATGGTTATAGGCGTTGGATGTCTCTCCGGTTTTATTTTGTTCAGAAAAAATACCTTGAGCACTTATCACGAGCCTAATCAAGGACCGGAGAAATTGTCCATTATCATTCCTGCAAGGAATGAAGAATATAATTTGCGTTATCTGCTCGATTCACTTCAGTCTCAGACCCTTACACCCTATGAAATTATTGTGGTGGATGACTTCTCAGAGGATCGGACCAAAGAAATTGCCGAAAGCTATGGGGTTAAGGTTATTGTGAACAGCAGTCTCCCTGAGGGGTGGACGGGTAAGAGCTGGGCAGTATGGAATGGATATTTACAGGCCTCGGGCGATATTTTTGCTTTTTTGGATGCGGATATTCGATTAAAGCCTAACGCCTTGGCTTCATTATTAAAAGCAAGGGAGCTATCGAAAGGCGTCATTTCGGTAGTTCCTTTTCATCATACAGAAAAGTTGTTTGAGAAGCTCGCCCTAATCATGAATATGCTGGGGATCTTCACGTTCACCTCGATCTTTGAAAGGAACAACGCGAAAAAAGGGCTGTACGGCTCGTGTATTCTAGCATTAAGGCAGGATTATGAAAAAGTTAATGGCCATCAAAGCATTAGATCTGAAGTGCTGGATGATTTGTCTTTAGGAGAAAAATTTATTGCGGCAGGTGTTCCGATCACCAATTATATCGGGTATGGCTTAGTATCGTTTCGCATGTATCCGAAGGGAATCAAAAGTGAAATTGAAGGGTTCAGTAAAGGGGCTGTCTTAAGCACTTCAACGATAAGTCCGCGAACAATTATTCCAATCGCGCTTTGGGTGATCGGACTCATCATCTCAGAAACCGTGTTTATTTTTGCGAATACTTCATGGTTTATGCCTTTATTGATCGGTTATCTCCTTTATATGTTCCAGCTCTTTTATTTTATAAAATATGTAGGTGTATTTGGCATCGTTATTCCTGTATTTCACGTGGTAGCAACTGTTTTCTTTATCTTGATCATGCTGTATTCGATTTATCAGGTTGTTTTTCTGAGGCATGTAAGCTGGAAAGGAAGGCATATCCAGGTGGGAGGCCATAGGGACTAATGATCATATTGTGGGTCGCGGGTTTATTTTTGTCGGGATCTCTTATGTTTTCCTATTGGCTTGGTCTAGCGCGTAAAAAGAACCTGAAAAACATTGGCGACGGTAATCCAGGGGCTTTGAATCTATGGAAGTCGTCAGGCTATAAATTCGGCATCTTGGGGATTATATTGGATTTTTTAAAAGGGTATCTACCTCTTCTATGGGTAATGGGAAGTCATTATAGTCAGGGGTATTTCATTATTCCGTTAGCCTTAGCTCCAATTGCGGGTCATGCCTTCTCTCCCTTTCTTAAAGGAAAAGGTGGGAAGGCAATTGCCGTAACCTTTGGGGTATGGAGTGCATTGACAGGATTCAAAGCTTCTTTAGCGCTAGCAGTCATTTTAGCAGTGCTGAAAATGCTCAGCAGTTGGTTCAAAAGCAGAGGAAATTCACCTGTATCGGATGGTGTGCAAGTGGTTAGCGGAATGCTGCTTCTTTCCGTTTTTTTGTACATTAGTAATTGGTCTGCTCCTATCTTATGGGTATGGTTTGGAAGTTTTGTGATCCTTGTGTATACGCACAGGTTAGAATTGGCAGTGTGGGTGAGGAAGTATTCATCAAGGAAACGAAAAGGAACATAATATAGGCGGTATAAACGAGGGTGTCCCAGCAGCTATCGCATAGCTGTTGAGACACCCTTGTTTGGTGAAGCAGTAGCTTCATCTTTTCTAATATTAGTGTTCTATGATTGAGGATTTACGTTTTGACGCAGCACGGATAATAAACGCAGAAGCTAACAGAAGGATTGTGGCAGTGGCAAGGACAACAATAAAAGACTTATCAAAAGCTGATTGTGCGGCTTCAACGAGCGCGGATCCAGCAGCAGAAGGCATATTTTCTGCGGCTAGAAGAGCCTCGTCAAGGCTGTCGCGAACGATCGGCGGGACTGTCAGTTCATCAGGGAGAACTAATGATGCTGTATAGATGAATGACGAAAGACTGCCCAGAAGTGTAATACTTAGGGCGCTGCCGAGTTCGAACGATACTTCCTCTATAGATGCGGCCATGCCAGCTTTTTCGACGGGGACATTTAGCATGATTGAATTTGAGGCGGCAGTCATGGCTCCCCCAAGACCTGCACCCAGAATCATTAAGGCTGCGAATTGTAACAATATATTTCCGTCATGGAAGAGTAGAAGGGTGCCCATTCCTATACCTGACACTAACAGACAGACCCACTGTACTTTTACTTTGTCCACTCGATGTAACACAAGTCCGATGAGTATCCCTGAGATGAAGGACGCTATCGAAGTGAATACAACGTATAAGCCTGCTTCCAACGGTGTATATCCAAGAACAAGCTGGAGCCGTTGAGTCACGATCAATTCCATTCCAATAAGTGCGAAACAAGACAATAGAGCTGTAGCCACTCCTGTAGAAAAGTGGGAGTCTCTAAATAGTGCAAAATCTATTAAAGGATTCTGGCTCTTACGTTGATGGCGCATAAATATGATCATAGCTACGACACCAATCACGGCAGATAACACAGCGATGGCAATTGAACCTTCACGTCTGCTGATCTCCTTAACTGCATAAACAAGGGCAACCAGACCAATCATAATTTGAACAGAACCAATGAAATCCCATTTCTTGTGCTTATTCCCATTAAGATTTGGGATTAGTAAGATGGCCAAGATCAGTGCAAGAATAACTATAGGAATATTGATGAGGAACACCGATCCCCACCAGAAATGTTCCAGTAAAAAACCACCAACGAGTGGACCCGTTCCTGCTCCTACAGAGGAGACAGATGCCCAAATACCTACGGCTAGTGAACGCTCACGCTCATCCGAAAAGGTAGTTCGAATAATGGAGAGTGTTGCGGGCATCATCATGGCTGCACCAATAGCTAGTAGGGTACGCGCAGCAATAAGAACGAGAGGTGTCGGCGCGTAGGCAGCGATTAATGAAGCCAACCCAAAGATAGTAAGTCCCATAACGAAGAGTTTTTTATGCCCAAGACGATCGCCTAGTGTGCCAAGACCGAGTAATAATCCTGCCATTACAAGTGGATAAATATTTACGATCCATAGTTTTTCCGATGCAGAAGCAGCAAGATCATGCGTAAGTCGTGGTAGAACCGAATAAAGTACGGTCATGTCGATGACGATCATAAAGAGTGCGCTGGACACAATCGCCAGCACGATCCAGCGTTGAAATTTAGATAGATTTGATGAAAACATGGGTAATCCTCCTAAGATGATAGTAGCTAATAACGTTACCTTGACAAGGTAATGGTGTTCCGTTATTGTACTTTGAGGTATAGGGTAACCCGATAGTCAAGAGGAGTGATTTGAATGTCTATTGATTATGATCAATACTTTACGACGAGCGAGTTCGCAAAGGTATGTGGGGTAACAAAGCATACGTTATTCCATTATGATGACATTGGTATATTAAAACCGGAGATCGTGAAGGAAAACGGATATCGTTATTATTCCTATAAGCAGTTTTATACCTTCGATATTATTGCCGTACTAAAAGGGACAGGAACGCCGTTGAATGAGATCAAAGAATATATACAAGATCAAAACACATTGCATTTTTTATCCATGCTTAAGCAAAAACAGCTGCAGTTGGTTGATGAACAAAAAAAGTTAGAGCGAATGCAGAGGCTTTTACAAGGGGCTATAGATAATACGAATCGTGCGCTCCATGTTAATTGTGGAGAACCCTGGGTCGAGGAATGTGATGAAGAGTATTTTATTGCGGTTAGACTCTCGAAGGAGAAGGGTGAGAAGGATCATGTACGAAAAGTATATCGAATCTTCGATTATTGCGATGAACATCATCTTGAATATGACTTTCCGATAGGTTCGATTATTTGTAAAAGCAGTTTGGAAGAAGGCGACTATGACCCGGATTATTATTGTAATAAAATCAATGAAAAGCATAACGGTGAATTACTTTATATTAAGCCAAAGGGTAAATATTTGATCATGAATCACAAGGGATCTTATGAAACCTTACCTGCGTCCTATGAGAAGCTAAAGTCTTATATTGCTGAAAATGATTTACACATAACCGGAAACGCTTATGAGTATGAATTGCTTAGTTATTTAGCTGTAGGGGATCCGGATAAGTATGTTATTCAAATTGCGATCCAAACCTTTTGAGGTTTAGAGCATTGGATTGACTTTAAAATTGGCTTACAAACTGACACGCTTGGGATTCCAAGCGTTTTTTTATGGATACCTGATGGTTTGAGTATTAGCCAGGTGCGACATTTTTATTATCTATATTGATTGACAATGATAATCATTATTATTAATGTGTAAACAGGCGTGAATCCTTATGCTCACCTTACTGACGCCAATGCCTCTGAGCTGGTGCACTATGATTGAGTTTTGTTGATGATTATCCATATAAGAGACTACTATTGAAATGAGGTATGCATTGTGAAGATAGACGTTAATCAGTTAGCAGAGCATTTTGCACACACTCCTTTTCAAGTAGAAGGAGTATATCGATATGCTGAAAATCCAGGTGTGCCGTACGCTGACTATACAGATTCTTTTCCTGGATTTGTGTTTCCACTTACAGGAAAGATTAAATTTAAATTTAATGGCACGCCTTATATCTTTTCGCCTGGAAAAGTTGTGCATGGGGGTGCAAAAATGAAACTAGATCAAAAAATGTTAGGTAGAACCAATTGGGAATATATTCTTGTTCAATATCGGATATGTAACTCAGAACTAAAAGAGTCAAGCTTTTCTCATCAGCATTTTGAATTATTAACAGGTCAATCTCCTCGTCTTATTGAATTAATTATGCATCTTTGGCATGTGTATAATCAGCGTGGAGGCATTTCGATGTTTCAGACTGAAATGCTGTTTCGCGAAGTGCTGAATGAGGCCTTATTATGCGTTATTAATAGGGAAGATAGCTGTGACTCACATACTTTATTCGAACGGGTATCTAATTATATTCATCAAAACTATTATCAAAGTTTTACAATAGCTTCGCTTGCAGAACAAAATAATGTTAATCGAAATCGACTTTCTTACGTATTTAGAACACATGCCGGTATGGGACCAGCAGAATATTTATTAAAATATCGTATAAATATAGCGCAAGAAATGCTATTTACAAGTGATGCGCCTGTACAACAAATTGCGCAAACCGTTGGAATGGCTGACCCCTTTTATTTTAGTAGAGTTTTCAAAAAACAATGTGGCATTTCACCTACCGAATATCGAGAGAAGTTCATCAATAATCCATGGTGAATTCAACCTGCATCCATTCTTATCTAAAAAGTACTCTACTATAATAATGGTTAAGCAATGAAACCATTATGTTGGAGGAATTTCGAATGAAAAAGATTAGAGGACTGCTAGTCGCAACACTATTATTAGCAGGTATACTAGCGGGTTGTACTGAAACACCTGCTGAAAATAAAGAATCAACTAAAGAAGGCGTATCTTCAACAGCAGTTAATGTAGATGCAGCTGATTGGCCAAGAACATTTAAGGATGCCTTAGGTAAAGAAATTGTTATCGAGAAAAAACCGGAAAAAATAGCCTCGCTATGGTATTTTTATCCTGAAATATTAGTTGCATTAGGTGAGCCACCTGTTGCATCTACAGAAAAAGATTATCTATCTTCTTTATCTTATTTAAAAGGAAAGCTGGATTCAGCTGAAGAACTAGGAGATAAAGTGTCTCCAAGCATTGAGAAAATTCTATCGATTAATCCTGATTATATTTTAGCAACAGAGCATCATGAAGCAGTGTATGATTCACTAGATAAAATTGCACCAGTCATTACATTAAAATACAAGGACATCTATGAAGATTGGCAATATGGACTCCGTACAGTAGCCATGATTATTGGCAAAGAAGACGAAGCGGAAAAAGTAATTGATAAAATGATGAAAGATATTACAACTGGGCGTGAAACATTAAAGTCGATGGAAAGAGAGACAGTATCGCTTATATTGTCTTGGGATGGAAAAACTTTTAATGTTCTAGGTGAAGGGAATCCGGTCTATAAACTTGCTTTTGATAAAAAAAAGGGACTGGGGCTTACACCGGATGATACATATGCAGGTAATAATAATGAATTTACTTCGTTTGAAGGAATATCAACTGTTCAAGCAGACCATATTTTCCTTATAGGTGACATTACAAAAAAGGAGGAATTAATGAATAACTTAAAACAAAGTAATGTGTGGAATGCTATGAATGCCGTAAAGAAAGGCAATGTCTATTTAATGGATAATTCCGCTATTACTGGTGGACCATTAGCTATTGATTACGCTTTACAAAATATATTATCAGCCTTGCTTAAGCTCTAATAAGTTGAGGAAAATAAGGAGTGATTACTATCCATTATCAAGCTATTAATCTGAACGATAAGTTATCTAAATTTAACGACCTTTGGTCTCCGAAAGTCATTGGTGAAATGAATGACTATCAATTTAAACTTATTAAGATCACTGGGGATTTTGAATGGCATGTTCATCAAGATACCGATAAGGTATTTTTCACGCTCGAAGGGGAGATGATCATTGATTTCCGTGATGGTCAGGTTAAAATCTCCAAGGGTGAGATGTTTATTCTCCCAAAGGGAGTCGAGATGAAGCCTTCCGCCGAAAAGGAATGCCATATCATGTTGGTGGAGCCTAGAAGCGTAGTAAACACTGGCGGTACTGAGTCCGAATTAACAGCAGCCAATGATACTTGGATCTAGTTAAGGCTTTCCTCCGCTATTCCCTTAAGGTTTCTGCAAATTGACATAACACCAAATGGTGTTATAATAAAAATGAAACCAGAAGGTGTTACATTAAAATGAATTTTGGAGGAAATTTATGCAAACTCAAGGACCACTACAAGATATTCGTCAAACAATTACACTCAATGCGCCCATTGAAAAAGTATGGAAAGCTGTTTCCACTGCTGAAGGAATAGCTGCCTGGTGGATGCCAAGTACATTCGAGCCAGTGGTAGGTCATGAGTTCATTCTACATGCTGGACAATTCGGGGATTCCCCATGTAAAGTTACAGAGATTGATGAACCGAATCGTGTCGGTTTTAATTGGGGGAAGGATTGGCATCTTGCTTTTGAATTGAAAGAGATTAATGGGAAAACGGAGTTCACCGTGATTCATTCTGGATGGGACCCTGAAAAGGTAACTGAATTTGGTCAACCGCATCCAATCGTTCGTGGCTTTATGAACGGCGGCTGGGAGAAAATCGTCCAAGAAAAACTTCCTGCTTATATCGAGGTTTAAGATGCCAGTCGCTGAATCTGGACATGATGTATTTCAAGCGATAGCAGATCCTACCCGCCGCAGTCTGCTAAAGCTGCTTGCTAATAAGGAAATGTCCATAGCATCCATCTCGGACTGCTACCCGATCAGCCGAACCGCTGTTAATAAGCATTTACAAGTATTGTCCGATGCACAGCTTGTTAGCAGTCAGAAAGTCGGTCGGGAGACTAGGTACAAGCTTCAGCCAGAGCCTCTACTGGAGCTTCAAGATTGGCTTACCTTTTTTGAACAATACTGGGCTAATAAACTGTTTGCGCTTAAAGAATATGTTGAAGCAGATCATAACAATGAATGATAAACCGAGAGGCGTGAGATCGCGCTTCTCGGTTTTTTTGGTGCATTGTGCAAAAATATTTAAATGAAACAGATATAATGGATTCGTATATACATATGAACTGCTATTTGCTCATTTTGAGGCATTTGGGGCGAGTTGCGGACTAGAGAGACGTTAATCATCATTATCAGGGGCAATATTGTGTACTTTCAGTCCGATAAAGCTCCATGGAGTCCGTTAGCATTCCAGATGAACATAAGGACAAGGCAGAAGCATTTTTGAAAGAATAAACGGCGTAGCATTGAGCTACACCGTTATTTCTGCATTTACAGGATAGCTTTCAACGGAAAGCATATCTCATTTATAAACTCAGTTTAAACCTTCGTTTAAATTCAGTTTATAAAAGGGAGTTAGCATCACAATACAAACTAAAACGTTGGAGGAATTGTAATGGTTAATGAACGCAAAAAAATAATTGAGCACAACCCTGGAGATTGGGCCGTCGAGGCGCGTGGACTCGTCAAAACATTTGGTGATAATCGCGCTGTGGATGGGGTGAATTTAAACGTAAAAGCAGGTACGATCTATGGAGTTCTTGGTCCAAATGGAGCCGGAAAAACTACCGTCATACGGATGCTGGCGACCTTACTTCGCCCTGATGCAGGTTCAGCGCGAATCTTCGGACATGATGTAGTGAAGGAATCGCAGATAGTGCGGCAATTAATTGGTGTGACAGGACAATACGCCTCGGTAGATGAGTCACTTAGTGCTACGGAAAATTTGATCATCTTCTCGCGTTTGTTAGGACTTGGCCGCGCGGAGGCACGACAAAAAGCTGCTGAACTGCTTGAAGAGTTTGGTTTGACAGAGGCGGCTAAGCGTCCACTAAGAAATTTCTCTGGTGGTATGCGTCGTCGTCTGGATCTGGCAGCAAGCCTAATTGCTCAGCCACCGTTGATTTTCTTGGATGAGCCAACTACAGGGCTTGACCCGCGTACACGCTCACAGATGTGGGATACGATTCGCCGATTGGTGAATACAGGATCAACAGTTCTTTTAACGACGCAGTACCTTGAAGAAGCAGATCAACTAGCAGACCGGGTGGCAGTTATTGACCGTGGGCAAGTCGTCGCCGAGGGCACTGTGGATGAGCTGAAATCATCCGTGGGTACCACATCTTTACTATTGAAGGTCCGAGAGCTAAAGAATTTTAAACAAGCTCGTCAGCTTGTAGAACATGTTCTGCATGTCCAATCCAATGTGTCTTCGTTAGAGGAAGGGCAGATTTCTGCACCGATGGCGAACGCGGATTTAGTGACTGATCTACTTATTGCTCTTCGCGAAGCAGGCATTCCACTTGCAGAGGTGAGTGTGCAGAAACCAACACTTGATGAAGTATTCTTAACAATCACGGGTCAGGGTGTAACAGATAACGCTTCAAATGCGTCTGGGCAGTCAAACAAGAAGGAGGCAGTAAGAGTATGAGTACAAGAACTTCTGCAATAAACTCAGGAACTACAAGACAATTGAAAAACCATACGAGTCTCAGACAGAGTATACGAAATTCATTCACAATGGCGTATAGGGGTATACTAAAAATACGGCGAACACCTGAGCAATTATTCGATGTTACGCTTCAGCCTATTATTTTTACTCTGATGTTTACCTATATTTTTGGTGGAGCCATCTCTGGTGACATTGCTAGCTATTTGCCTGTTATCATTCCTGGTATTCTCGTTCAGACCGTAATTACTACTTCGATCGTTACTGGAGTTCAATTACGTGAGGATATGGATAAAGGTGTGTTTGACCGATTTAAATCACTGCCAATTGCAAGGATAGCTCCGTTAGCAGGTGCTCTATTAGCAGATACGATTCGGTATACGATAGCGACTGTGCTCACTTTCACCATGGGTTATATTATGGGATTACGGCCCGAGGGAGGGCTGGGGCATGTTGCTATAGCGGCACTTCTTGTTATTGTCTGTGCTTGGTCGATTAGCTGGATCTTTGCTTTCTTTGGTGTCATTGCAAGAACAGCCTCAAGTGTACAAGGGATCTCGATGATTGTGCTGTTCCCGCTTACGTTTCTGTCTAACGCATTCGTACCGGTAGATACAATGCCTAGCTGGCTTCAATGGTTTGTTAAAGTCAATCCGATCTCACATTTGGTGACCGCGGTGCGGGAGCTTACTAACAATGGTACCGTAGGCTGGGATTTCGTAATCTCTCTGATCGGAGCAGCTGTCATCGTTGCGATTTTTGCACCAATTACAGTTCGTGCTTATATGCGCCGGACATAATATGAAATGAAAAAACGGCAGAAATGCCGTTTTTTTGTATTAGCCGCAAAAAAGCTTCTTTTTTAATTATTGCTTCTAAAGAACGTATGGATTAAATTGGATACTGATCTATCATACAATGTTTTAGCAGCTTCCTCATTTTGAATATGTCCCCCCAAATGCAGATGAATGAGGCCATGCAACGATGCCCACACCAGATTCACAACAAGGAGGGGATCTTTCTCCTCAATAAACCCTTGTTCGATGGCTTCTGTAATAAGGGCTATTACTTGTTGAAGTGCCGTGAAGATAGCATGTAAACTTTCTTCCTCCGGTTTGAACTCGCTAAAAGCCCCTCCAAACATAACCATATAATAGCTGGTGTGATTACGTGAGAAATCCCAATAAGCTTGTCCAAGATCGCGAAGATAAAAATTTAGATTGTCTTGTTTTGGAACCGCTTGAAAGGCAGCGGCCAACAATTTACACCCTTGCAGAAAAAGCTCCTTCGCTAAACCTTCCTTGTTTCCAAACAAGTTATAAATGATTTTTGTGGGACATTCCATTTTTTCAGCAACCTTGCGAATGGTTACACCTTCAGGTCCAGATTCATGCATAATGGCCGCAGCGGCTTCGATAATATTCAGTCTTAATATTTCTGCATGCTGTAGTTTTGCTTTTGGGTAGGTTGTAACGGATTGAGCATCTATAGAAGATATTTTGGACGATTTTTGCATGTAGTTTCACTTCCTTAGAACTTTACTTTAGCTTTTTTAAATAACCATCATTTCTAAACCTTATTTTACTGATGTAGAGGAGAAATAGCCAATATTTAAATGTAGAACTTTATTTGACAACGTAACCTCACTCAGATACAATGATTCATATTGAAACACTGTTTCCAGATGGTCATTAATAGGGAGAGATGATAGCAATGATTACAATTCAAAATAAATGGACATTGATTACAGGGGCTTCTTCGGGGATAGGTGAAGCGTTTGCTCATGATCTTGCAGCTAAAGGAAGTCACTTAATTTTAGTCGCCCGTTCCGAAGATAAATTGATTGCTTTAGCGGAAAAATTACAAAGAGAATTTCATATTCAAGCGGAGGTTATCGTTGCTGATTTATCGCAAGAAGGTTCTCCTAGCAGGCTCTATCAACAATGTATGGAACGTGGTCTGAACGTTGATATTCTTATTAATAATGCAGGTTTTGCTACGTATGGGCTTTTTGAACAACTGTCTGGTCCAAGACAACATGAAGAGGTGATGCTAAATGTTTTGGCGGTAGTAGATCTAACCCATTTATTTTTGCCAGAGATGTTAAGAAGAAAAAGCGGAGTGATTATAAACGTTGCATCAACAGCAGCATTTCAACCTCTCCCTAATATGGCTGTATATGGAGCGACAAAAGCTTTTGTATTATCATTTACACAAGCACTATGGGAGGAAAATCGGAAACGGGGAGTACAATTTCTTGCGTTATGTCCGGGGTCTACGGAAACAGAATTTTTTAATGTTGTGGGAGCCGATGAAGCTTCAGTAGGGAAGCGAGATACTCCAGAAAATGTGGTTCAAGTGGCTCTTCGGTCGCTTCAGGCAAAAAAAATATTTGTTGTCCCAGGATTTTCAAACTATATTTCAGCTCAAATGTCACGTTTTTTCACACGTAAACAAATGCTTTATTTAGTTGGACGTATGCTCCGTACGCGACATTAATAAGTCAACATTTTGCTTCGATGATGTAAAATAAAGAGCCGTTATCTATGGATTACTCCATGATAGCGGCTTTTTTCAAAAGTTAATTGCCTAACTCCGAATTCTAACCCTACTTCTTCATGTCCTTCGATGGTACTATGATATAAAAATAGAATGATGCATATAGAAAGGACGACAGTATGAGAAACTATCTAATTTTGGGGGCAAGTAAAGGTTTGGGAGATGCATTTGTGAAAGGTTTACCTGAGTATGGTGATCGAGTGTGGATCGTCTCCAGAAGCAGACCGGGCAGTCTGGATCTTAATGATGGCATACAGCGGGTATGGATTGCAGTAGATCTATCGCAGCCAGATGCCGCACAAGTCTTATCAAAGGGAATTCAAACGGAGAAGATTGATGTTCTAGTTTATAACGTGGGTATTTGGGAGAAAGAAGGTTTTGAGGATCACTATACTTTTGACAAGGATGAGACGAGTGACATTGCCAACATTATAAATGTGAATATAACTTCAACAATTACCTGCATACAGGCTGTATTACCTAATCTTCGTCAATCGGAAGCAGGAAAAATTATTCTAATTGGCTCCACAGCAGGACTGGATCATACCAATAACGCCCAGGTATCATTTGTAGCTTCCAAGTTCGGTCTGCGTGGTATTACACATGCATTGCGTGAGCATGTACGTAAGGATGGCATTGCAGTAACTTGTGTGAATCCGGGTGAGCTGGCAGCAGAAATTCCTTATGAGGATGGCGCGGAAAAAGCGATTGCAGAATATAGCGGCACAAGAATTCCTGTTCAGGACATTGTCTCCATTGTGAAATGTATCGTTAACCTCTCTAGTGCTTCCTGTGTCAAAGAAATTCATATTCCAGCAATGGCGGATTTGAATGCATAATAAATCTCATTTATCCGTTAAGATTTCATTAAGATTCAATATGAAGATAAACCATATACTTGGATTATAGAAAGGTGAATCAAAAAAGTGCTACATAAGCGCGCCAACTAGCACGACTTATTATTAGGTAGTAGTAACGAAGTGAATATATAAGGCTGTCTACCAGTAGAATCTTACTAGTAAACGGCCTATTTCTGTTGGGATTTAATAGAGAGTCGGGTGGATTTTTTTAAAAGAAGGCTTATAAATTCCCAACTTTTTTTGGACATATATTGGGCTAACGAGAATATAACTATACAATAAAACACTTGTTGAAGAAGAGGAAAATACATTAACGGTTAGGAGAAATGAACGATGGAATTCGAACTAGGCAGCATTTTGAAACTAGTGAAACGTAGGCTGCTGTTCATCATTGTATTATGTATTGTTGCGGTCGGAATTGCTAGCTTCGTTAGCTACTATGTCTTAAAACCGAAATACGAGGCGACGGCTTCTATTCTTATTCAAGGGGATAGGCAACAGAAAGCAATCAATGACATTATGGCTGGGCAAAAACTAGTAACCACTTACGGAGAAATTATCCGAAGCAGTAGAATCGCTGAAGAGGTCGTTAGAAGACTGCAATTAAACATGACCCCTGAAAAACTATTAGAAAAAGTGAAAACAAGAACAAGTAGCGAGTCACTCGTGACGACGGTAATTGTATCGGATTCTAATGCTCAGCGGGCAACGAATATCGCGAATGGCTTTGGTGAGGCCTTTAATGAGAACATCCAAGCGATTATGGGGGTAGAGAATGTTGTGCTTCTTGACCGAGCCAAGGTTCCTTTCGAGGCGATCTCACCCAAGCCAGTATTCAATATGGTCGTTGCTTTCGGACTTGCATTGATTGCTGGGATCGCATTTTCCATTCTACGGGAATTGGCGGAGAAACCTGTGAAAAGCGCCAAGAATATTCAGTTGGATTTGCAGCTTCCTCTTCTGGGAACGGTGGGAAAATTGAAGCCGCGGAAACGGCGGGAGAAGACGAAATCCAATTCAGTAGAAGGAGCCAGCAGACATGAAGAAGAAAACGCCAAGATTGTATTGCCTGGAACAACCGAAATCATCTAATGGTGACCAATTCCGAACGATACGATCTAATATTCGTTATACCCGAGTTGGTGGAGAAATTCGATCTTTATTAGTTACAAGCTCACTTCCGAATGAAGGTAAATCAACAGTGGCGATGAACTTGGCCATAGCGATGGCAGAAACGGGAAGAACTGTGCTGCTGATCGATGGGGATTTGCGTACACCAACGGTGCATAAGGCATTCGATCTACCCAATTGGATCGGATTAAGTAGTATCCTAGTGGATCAAACCCGTGTGGATGATTGTATTTTCCCTATTGAGGGATCAGAAGGACTTTCTGTAATGACATCGGGTCCGATCTCCCCAAATCCAGCCGACTTACTAGGATCAACAGGAATGAAAAGGTTATTTGCAGAGCTTAGTGAGAGATTTGATACGATTGTCATCGATTCTTCTTCGGTGTTAATGCCTTTTTCGGATGCCCTTATCTTGGCAAAGATGACCGAAGGGGTACTGTTAGTCGTAAAATCCGGGAAAGTGCTCTTAAAGCATACCAACTCTGCAAAACAGATCCTTGAGCAGCAAGGAGCACATATTTTGGGAGCGGTTTTGAATTATCGAAAAAGTAGCAAACGTTACAAGATTCGCGGTGAAGATTTTGCCGATTGGGCCTCAACTTCAGGGTTGGTCTAACGCATTATGACACTTGCTTCTCTTCGTTATTTATTCGGAAATATCACATACGCTGGCGCTCAATTCGTGATTGTAATTTTGCTTAATAAATTTGGCTCATCCGAAATCGTTGGGCAATATTCGTTA
Organism: Paenibacillus sp. FSL R5-0475; assembly: GCF_038004585.1. Lineage (NCBI taxonomy): Bacteria > Bacillati > Bacillota > Bacilli > Caryophanales > Paenibacillaceae > Paenibacillus > Paenibacillus sp. FSL R5-0475. The sequence goes on along the minus strand of NZ_JBBORK010000001.1, from coordinate 2,600,362 downwards.
GGGCTTGCGGTGACTGCTCCCATCTTCATGCTGTCGCATCTGCATCTGCGTTCGGTCTTGATTGTTGATACATCTGGAAAATATCTTTTTGGAGATTTTTTTGGCCTTCGTCTCGTGACAACCGCAGTTGCATTCACGGTTACAGCAGGTTGTTGCATCCTTAGTGGTGCTGATTGGAATACAGCTTTAGTCATATTTTTCATAGGATTGTATAGAATTGTTGAGTCGGTCAGCGATATTTTATTGGGTATCGTTCAGAAGCAGGAAAGGCTAGATCAAATCTCTTTCTCGAGAGCTGCTAAAGGATTGTTCTCCATACTTGTCTTCGCCCTCGTATTTATCCCTACTCAGAGTCTCATTCTAGCGTTATTAGTCATGATTATCGGATGGTTAGCAATAACCATTGGATATGATGCTCGCAAAGCGAGAGTGCATACGTCGCTCAGGCCACTTTTTAACAAAAGACAATTATGGGGCTTGCTGCTCGTAAGCTCACCCCTTGGCGTGGTGCTGGCGTTGATGTCACTAAATACAAATATCCCACTATACGCGATTTCATATTTTAAAGGAGAACATGACTTAGGCATATACGCTACGCTCTCATACATGATCGTTGCCTGCAATGTTGTTGTGACTGCACTCGGTGAAGCGATAACACCACGTCTTGCCCGTTGGCACGCTAGTGGACGACATAAGGAGTTCATCTCTTTACTCAGTCGAATGATTGCAATGGGTATAGGAATTAGTGCGATCGCTTGTTTGATCGGGTGGATCTTTGGTCATCAGCTACTAACTCTTCTATTCAGTCCAGATGTGGCTGCTGAGATAGGTTTATTTCATTGGTTGCTCGTTTCTACCCTATTGGTATTTGTAACGTCTTACCTGTGGTATGCCATAACGGCTACCGGGAAGTACAAAGCGCAGATTCCCTTGTTTCTGTGTTCCGTGATCACTAATGGGCTTTCTTGTCTAATATTCGTGCCTATTTTCGGGGTGATAGGTGCTGCGGTGGGGGCTAGCTTGGCCTTATTTGTTCAGATGATAGGCAGTGTGATCGTACTTTTCTTGGTAATCCGTCAGGCAAGGAAACAGGTACAACGGGAATTGGCCGCATAGAGGCAATTTCTCATAGGAAAGTAGGGGCTTGTATGACATCTGTACTCGTTGTAGGGAAACCCTACACCATGCGTAATTTATTTCTGTTTGCGGTTATGGGTTACATCATCTGCCTTCCGGCTCAAATTGATTTCGGTGGCGCATTTCGAATCGCACCCTCTGACCTTTTCTTAATGCTTGGTTTGTTTGCAGCAGGTTTACACCTCAAATTGGACCCGAGGCAGTTCAGTTCATGGCATTGGGGGATGTTGTTTATTTTCGTCCTTGCTTCATTTGTATCCATTTGGCGCAATGGATTCATTACGCAATACGCTCTATTGCAAAAAGATTTTGGGTTTATACTCCTACTGCTCACTTACATCATGCTTGTTCAGGCTGTAGACAGCTGGGATCGGTTATATAAAATGCTACGAGCTTTTTTGATCAGTGTGCTGATCTTCAATGGCGTCGCTTTGTTCGATTTTTTTAGTGGAGTGAAGGTTCCGTTTATGGTGCAAGACGGTCGCCTCTCCGGGATGCTAATTGATCCGAATGCATACGGCGGATTACTAGTTACGGCTTTTTCCATTCATATCATGACGAGTGGAGACGGAGTGAAGCTGCTAAGGGGATGGGTGAGTACGCTAGCGACGATCACCTTAGCCGGGGGCATAATAATGACTTTTTCGCGTTCGTCATGGATAGGTTTGTTCCTTGTTCTGCTTACATTACTGCTGACTAATCCTTCTCGACTTCTCAAGATCGGCATGGGGTTTAGCGTCGCGTTTGGAGCATTGCTGTTGTATAAAGGTACAGCTTATCTGGATGTGCTTGGGAATATGGCCAGCAGACCCTCGCAGATTCAGTCGCGTCTAGACATCATTGGGAAGGCTGTGGAGTGGATCGCTCAAAGTCCATTATTAGGGATTGGACTCGGTAGCTATAACTATGAACTGCGGATTATTATCCATAATACTCCGATCTGGTTTATGACAGAATTTGGCTTGTTGGGCTTGATTGTGTACGGCGGATTCATGATCTGGTTCTTTATCGTTGGAATACGTTCTTATCGCGCGGCAGATAGGGTGAACAGACCGATCATTATGGCATTACTGCTGTCTCATGCAGCGATGATTGGACTTTCGATGGGTATTGAAGCCTTATTCCAGCGGTATTGGTGGTTCATGATGGCTATGAACGCAGCTTGCATCCGATTAACGAATACGGGATGGAAAGGAGTGAAGCGATATCGAACCAAGGGCACTGAAAAGTCAACGGGTCGTAACCTACGACAACAAACAGAACAAGCGCAACAAGCGCAATAACAAGAGGTTCGGTAGCATACCTGCTGAAGACTGTGGGCCGGTAAGAGTTGCTTTTGTAGCCTCCATTTTTGGGCATTTTGAGAGTTTCCATCTACCTTACATGGCGTTATTGCAGCAAAAAGGTTGTGAAGTGCATGCTTACGCGCAGCCAGGGGAAGCGAGATTGCGATTAGAAGAGAAGGGGATCGTGTGCCATGATGTGCCCATTCAGCGTAGCCCTTTACAGATGCAGAACTGGGCAGCGCTAGGGATATTAACGGAAAGCTTCAAGGAGGAGGGGTTCCAGTTCATCCATGTACATACGCCAGTCGCTTCGATTCTCGGACGGATTGCGGCCCATAAAGCAGGTGTACCTTGCACATTGTATACAGCGCATGGTTTTCATTTTTTCAAGGGAGCTCCTTTTCTGAACTGGATGCTTTATTATCCGCTCGAGAGGTTAATGGCCCGCTGGACAGATGTGCTAATCACCATAAATAGAGAAGATTATGAACGCGCCCAGAAATTTTCTATACGAAAAAAGGTGACTTATGTGAGTGGTGTAGGACTTGATCTCCAGGTTTACGGCAGTGAACAGGGTCATCCTGAAACTGCGTCGGAGAAGGCAGATAGGCGACGCCAACTGTTTGATCTGCCGAAGAGTGAGCATGATGAACCTCCCTTCGTCATCCTATGCGTTGCTGAATTGAACGCCAACAAGAACCAGAAGCAGTTGATCGAAGCGCTGGGTCAGTTGGGGTCTCAAGCAGGCAACATCCATCTGGCTTTTGCGGGTACAGGACCGTTCGAGCAGACTCTATTGGAACTTGCTAATCGGCTGGTTGTCAGCGATCGGGTGCATATGCTTGGGTACCGTAGAGATATTCCGGATCTACTCAGAGCATGTGATGTTGCTGCACTTGTGTCTTATCGCGAGGGACTACCTCGGGCGATTATGGAGGCGATGGCAATAGGGAAACCCGTTATAGGTACTCATATTCGGGGGATTCATGATTTGATCGAACATGAGTCAACAGGCATGTTGGTTCCTGTTGGTGATATTACCGCTACCGCTAAGGCTTTTACTCAATTACGTGATAATCCAGCATTAACTAGGGCAATGGGAGAAGCAAACAAGGAGAGGATCATTCGTTACGGGTTGCCTGCGGTGCTCCGTGAAATGGACTCGATCTATATAGAAGCGCTAAACAAGGAGGAAAGAAAGCGGGTTCCGTCTGAAATGCATGCCAGCCTATCGGGGGATTGAATATTCACTCTCACTTAAAAGGCGAGTAAATGAATTTTTAGTTAATTAGGGAGAAAGAAGTGATGAAAATGCGGATCGTCCGTTTGGTCATGTTGGATGCAGGGATTATTGCGGCTTCAGTGTGGCTTGTGTTTTTACTTCGGTTTGATTTTCAAATCCCTGAGATGTACGTGTGGATGCTTCCGTGGGCAATATTGATTCACATTGCGGTGTATGCGGCCTTCTCATTTGGATTCAAAGTGTATAACAATATCTGGCGATACACCGGAATGAGAGAGTTACTGCAGCTTCTAAAAGTGAGTGTATTAACCCTCGTTGGAGTGATTGCTGTCAACCTATCCACCCATGCAGTAATTCCTTCCTATCGACTACCGATTTCTATCTATTTTGCAGCGGGTTATGTGTTTCTGGGCATTGTTGGGTTACGAATGGTTAAACGTCTTCTAAATGATGGATTTGAGACAACGGGTGTGAAGGATGCCTTCGAAGGTAATCTTCTAATCATTGGGGCTGGTAAAGCAGGAATCCTCGTTACGAAAGATATCAAGCATTCAAGGTTCAAATTTATGCATCCGGTCGCTTTCATTGATGATGATGCATCCAAACAAAAGCTGGAAGTAATGGGGCTGCCGATTGTGGGTAATAGAAATTTCATTCCCGAGGCTGTGAAACAGCTGGACATTGCGTTCATTATTATTGCCCTCCCGACAGCGCCACATAACGATTTAATGGAGATTATCGAGATCTGCAAATCAACAAAAGCACAGATTAAGCTAATGCCTAGTATGACAGAAATTTTGGACGGGAAAATGGCAGTCAATCGAATTCGTGAAGTGTCCGTAAATGATTTGCTGGGTAGAACTCCTGTTGAGATTAATACTGAAGAGATTCGTGAGAATTTAGGGAGTGAGTGTATTCTCATCACGGGTGCAGGAGGATCCATTGGCTCAGAACTGTGCCGTCAGCTAGCTGCGTATCGTCCGAAGGAAATGTTGCTGCTTGGTCATGGTGAGAACAGCATTTACCTGATTGAACAAGAGCTACGCCAGTTATATCCCGATCAGAAGATTCAACCTATCATAGCTGATATTCAGGATGTGTCGCGGATCGATAGTGTTTTTCAGAATTTCCGACCTACGATTGTGTATCACGCCGCTGCGCATAAACATGTGCCCCTTATGGAGATGAATCCGGTGGAGGCGGTAAAGAACAATGTGATCGGAACAAGGAATGTAGCGGAAGCGAGTGCCAAATATGGTGCTAAGCGGTTCATTCTGATCTCTTCGGACAAAGCGGTTAATCCAACAAGTGTCATGGGAGCTACAAAGCGAGCGGCAGAAATGATTATTAATGATCAGAATTCATCTAGCAAGACGGTTTTTGCTGCTGTCCGTTTCGGTAATGTTCTCGGTAGTCGGGGAAGTGTTATTCCGTTATTCAAAAGACAGATCGAGAGTGGTGGCCCGGTTACGGTTACCCATATGGATATGGTGCGGTATTTCATGACGATCCCTGAAGCAGTGCAATTGGTTATCCAGGCGAGCGTACTGGCACAAGGTGGCGAGGTGTTCGTGCTTGATATGGGTAAGCCGGTTCGGATATACGATCTAGCAAGAGATTTAATACGTCTGTCGGGCTTAGAACCCGATAAAGATATCCCTATCGTGGTCACGGGCATTCGTCCTGGAGAGAAATTATTTGAGGAACTCCTGACAGAAGAGGAAGGATTGATGGTCACCAATAACTATCGCATCATGATCAGTCGGCCTCAAAGTGTTTCGAGATCCGAATTGAATTTGGTCCTTGGTGTTCTGGAGAATTTATGCAAAAGGTACGAATTTGTGCCAAGCAGTTATCAGATTAAGAAATTATTAAAGCAGCTTATTCCAAGCTATTCGGGCTTTCAGGAAGAACCACAGGTGGCTACTCATGAGCTTGAACGGATCAAATCCGAAGTTCATGCGGGGATCTAAGTGATGAAGTCGTTTATGAGTAGATGGAACAAGAAATTGCGTTTGCGTGGTAAGAGTGACAAGGAATTCACTAGAAAGCAAATAGTCATGCGGCGAATTGGAAGATTCGCCCTGATTGGTTTTCTGATTGTGATTGTAATTGGTGGCATTTGGATTAGAGGGGTATTAAATGCTGAACAGCGATTTCAAAAGGCTGCCCTTAATCCATTAACGATACCTAACTCTAAAATTTCTGCAGTACCTGTGGGGAAGACGCAGTCGGATGGGACTACGAAAAGTCCAGCAAATTCGGATGGCGTGGTACTACCATCGACTGAACCAGCAGCATCGCCAGAAGCAACCGATAAAAAAACTTCATCCTTTAATGTTGTATTAATTGGAACAGATACGTGGGGTGGGGAAATCTCGCGTGCAGACACGATAATGGTTGTGCATGTAATGCCGGAACAGCGGAAGGTGAACATCGTCTCTGTACCGCGCGATACAAGGGTTTATGTACAAAATGTTGGATACACCAAAATTAATCATGCTCATATTGTTGGTGAGTCCAAAGGTGGGAATGAGCAAGGAACGTTGACGCTCATTCAAGCGGTGAGCGACTTTATGAATATTCCCATTCATCATTACATCAAGACGAATTTCTCTGGAGTTCGTGATTTCATCGATTCAATCGGTGGGATCGACATGGTAATCGATCAGGATGTCACAATAACCCCAGAGATTACCATCAAAAAAGGCGAACAGCATTTGGATGGTGTGCATGCTCTCTACCTTGCTAGGGCGCGTTACTCTACTCCGAACGGTGACTTTAGTCGTCAAGAGGAGCAATTCAATATCGTTAGAGCTGTGGCCAATAAGCTGTTGAGCCCTGAGCATCTTCCGGATCTGGCGGGATTATTGCTCCATGAAAAGAAAGACATTATCGATACAAGCTTCAGTGACAGTGATTTGCTCAGCTTAGCTTGGTTATTCAAGGGAATAACTTCCGAGGACTTTAAATACGAGCAGATTCCAGGCAACAACAGTATTGGTTCTGATCCGCTAGTCAGAACTAAGGTGTACTACTGGAGTGCTGATTTAAAACAGGTGAACTCACTGAAGGAACGTCTTTTTACGGATTAAGAGAAAGGCGGGAGGAGTACTAACATGTATCGCCATATGAAACGAGGCTTCGATCTTGTGGGAGCGATCGTTATGTTATGTATATTTAGTCCAGTCATGGCTGTGGTGGCGTTGTTGATTCGAATGAAGCTTGGAAGCCCAATCTTGTTCAAGCAGCAACGACCAGGGCGGGGAGAGAAACCCTTCTTTATCTACAAATTTCGGACCATGGCTGAACTGTATGACACGCAGGGTCAGCCGTTACCAGATGAGCGACGATATATCAAATTTGGCGGAATCATCCGGAAGCTAAGTCTGGATGAACTACCACAATTGGTGAATGTTGTGAAGGGAGAAATGAGTCTGATTGGTCCAAGACCCTTACTCATGCGTTATAGCCCATACTATTCCGAACAGGAGAGGTTGCGTTTCTCAGTAAGACCAGGAATTACGGGATTAGCACAGGTGTCAGGACGTAATACTTCGTCGTGGAAAGACCGGCTTTCGTATGATGTCACCTATGTCGATAATTTAAGTTTCAGACTTGATGCGCTGATATTATGTAAGACCGTCTTGAAGGTGATTCGCCAGGATGATGTTGTAGCCAATCCAGGTCGGCATAGCCTACCTCTGGATGAGTATAGGCTGAATAAAAAGGAGGGCCAGGCATGAGTGTGCAGTTTAGACCGCTGCATGAAGACGATATACATCATGCATGCCGGCTCTTGAAGAGCAACTTACCGGAGCATGTGTACAATCAAACGATATTTGCTTGTACGGGTTATCCAGCATATCTACAAGCGGCTTGTAAGTGTGGAGGTCATTCGGCCACATTGTTGATTGGAGCCTATATTGGAGAAGTGCTCATTGGATTCGCGGAATGGCGAAGAATGGAACAAATATTGGTTCTGAATAATTTAAACGTGGATGCGGCGTTTCGCAAGGACGGTATTGGCGGAATGCTCATGGCGTACGGAGAGAAATTAGCCAAGAAGGACGATATTAAGAAGTTGGTACTGGATGTGTTCTCGTGGAATGAACAGGCGCATGCTTGGTACCTTCGCCTTGGCTTTGTAGAAGAAGGACGTACTTATTGGTATGTGAGGGATCTGGATCGTTCATTAACGGCTAGCGCAGATGTTATTGCTTCTGGAGTGGATATAGATGATGAAGAAGTGACTTACATTATTGATGATTACCCAATGGCAGAGGCTCATCATCTAAAATACGGATTTTCTTCATTTAGGATTAGAACGAAGCAGAAGACTTCAGTTGTGGGCCGGCTCGGCGAGCAGTATTTTCGCATCCAACTGCAAAGTGGGGAGTGGGACGGCGGATATCCACTAACCGATGTGTTACTCGACCTTGACCGGGAGAGAAAGCTGTTATTGCTCTCATCCGATGCATTCTTACGTGAGAGAGACCCAGCGCTAAGCTTAAGCACTGAAAGTATACGTATGATCAAGATATTGGATTAGCAGCGAATGCTTCCAAAGTAAGTTTTGTCGAAGTACCTCAAGGAAGCGTACGCTAACATAACTTTTAGGAGGTGACGTATGAGTGATTTCATTGTGCTTAATAGCTCGCATTCTGAAGAATGGGATGCTTATTTGAATCAGATGGATAGTAAGGATATCTATTTTTCTGCAGATTTTTTTCGGCTGTTTGAGGATGATGATCATCAACAGGCAGAGCTGTTTGTTTTTAAGCAGGGTGAGAAGCTCATCATTTATCCTTACTTACTTCGCTCCATTAGCCATCTTCCCGCAGTCATCCAGCTGGGACTTGAAGGAGAATGGTATGACATCAGCACACCTTATGGATACGGGGGGCCAATATCTAATGAGCCTATAGGAGCGGAACGAACAGAGTTGTACCGACAATTCAGTGATACGTTTACAGATTACTGCAGAGAGAAAAAGATCATGACCGAGTTTGTAAGATTCCATCCTTTCATAGGCAATGCCGCTGAATACCAAAAAGGGCTTACTACGGAGCTCAATCGGAATACAGTATACATGGATTTGACAGTTGGCTCAGAGTCAGTGCTAATCCAGAACTATGGCAGCAATCATAAAAGAAATATCCGTAAATTAAAGTCAGCTCCATTCACCATTCGAAAGTCGGATCTTAAGGATCGGATCGAGCCTTTCATCGAGTTATATTACGGGACGTTAAATGATTTACAAGCAGATCCCTTTTATTATTTCCCTCGAAAATTTATAGAAGATACAAGCCTTATGCCAGAAGGACGGGTAGCGCTGTTTGAGGCGATGGATGGGGAGAGGAGTGTAGGGGCAAGTATTGTACTCCTTGATCGACCATGGATGCATTATCACTTATGCGGTTGGGATCGAGCTTATCTGCAGTGGTCACCCACCAAATTTCTCATCCACGCAGCAGCCGTGTGGGGGATGGAGAATGGATACGACAAATTCCATCTCGGTGGGGGATATAAGGGGAATGACGAGTTGTTTCAGTTCAAGCTAAGATTCGCTACTCAACTAGAACCACTAGACTATTACTTAGGTAAGCGAATATTTTTCCCCGAGGTGTATGAACGAATGATTGCACTCTGTGACACTGGGGTTGCGGGAAATTATTTTCCGCTCTACCGGCATCCATCTCTGTTGAATCAAAATATCATGGACCACGCTCTGAAGTAAGACAATAAGATATGTATTCCATTTGGATTAAAGCATCCAAATGGAGAAAGGAGCAAGGCATGAGTATTCGTCAACCACGCATTCTACCACGAATCTTGTTATCCCCACCGCATGTAAGTGGACGTGAACAGGCTTATTTGGAGGATGCAATTCACTCTGGCTGGATCGCTCCCATCGGACCACAAGTCGATGCTTTCGAGCGGGAGATGGCCGACTATACAGGTTCAAAGGGTGCACTTGCATTAAGCTCTGGAACAGCGGCAATTCATCTCGCACTACGTCTAGCTGGCGTTTCTCAAGGAGATTACGTGATTTGTTCGACGCTCACGTTCGTAGCTAGTGCCAATCCTATTTTATATTTGGGGGCTACACCTGTATTCGTAGACTCAGAACCAGAGACATGGAATATGTGTCCACTAGCCTTTCAGCGGGCCTGCCTGGATTTGAATGATAGAGGGATACTGCCTAAAGCAGCTGTTGTTGTCAATTTGTACGGGCAGAGCGCAGACATGGAACCAATTGTAGAAATCGCGAATCGTTACGGTATTGTTTTAATAGAAGATGCTGCGGAATCCCTCGGTGCCTTTTATCACGGAAAGGCTAGTGGTACTTGGGGCCGCTTCGGAATCTATTCTTTCAACGGGAATAAAATTATTACAACCTCAGGTGGAGGTATGCTTGTATCGGATGATACCGATGCATTAGATCAAGCCCGTTTCTGGTCTACCCAAGCACGTGACACTGCTCCACACTATCAGCATTCCGAAATGGGTTATAACTACCGGCTAAGTAACCTGTTGGCAGCCATAGGACGAGGGCAACTGGAGCTACTTGAGGAAAAGGTCGAACGACGTAGATATATTTCTCAAGTGTACTCAGATCGATTGGGATCCATTCCGGGTCTTCATTTCATGCCGGAAGCGCCAAATTGTCGCAGTACACGCTGGTTAAGTGCGCTAACGATTGATGAAGAAATCGCAGGCTTCTCCGCTAATCAACTCTTAAAGTGCCTGGAATTCAACAATATAGAAGCTAGACCTGTATGGAAACCTCTACATTTGCAACCTCTGTTCGAGAACGCCTTCTATTATCCATACATGGAGGGACATAGTGTATCTGATCAATTGTTCACAAAAGGTGTATGTCTACCTTCCGGTAGCTCTTTATCGGATGATGATCTGGTACGCGTAATGGATGCGATAGAGTCTTGTATTCAGAACCACTGAAAAATTACTTAGCAATCCATCCGTTAGCACCGGTTCCGCTTTCCTTCACATAAAAAGTGGCTTTCGCTACACCATCTGTTCGCATAGCCAGACTGCCAATCGGAGCGGTAATCGTTCCCTCAGGCGATCCTTCCACAATAAATACTGCAGGAAGTAATGTTCCACCAACGAGTCGGACTGCCCGTTTGAAGTTGCCATAGGTAGAGAACCATTCAGTTAAAGCATACGGATTATACAAGGTACCAAGAGAAGTACCCTGCATGGCAACCAATGTTTCGAATTCTAGAATGCGTTTTACCTTTACAGAACGGGTATCAAACACTGCTACATTGTTCAGGTGCAGGAAGGACTTAGCTGCACCATAAGATGACGCTAGCACGACTTGATTGGTCCCGCTGTTACGGACAATCATATTGTCGACAGTAACCATCGCGTCAGACTCTGTTGTGAATAATTGTAAGGTACTGCCCGTTAAGTCCTGTGCATCTATCGTCCCCACATAAAGATCTCCTCCGTCGATTCGGACTCCGCTTGCTAAGGTAGAACCCGAGCCGTACATCCCTAACGAGCCGATATGCAATCTTGGTTTTCCTCCAGCAGCATTAAACGCAGCGTAGATCGCAGGGCCGCCAATTCCATCGAACTTTGCGCTTCCGATATCAATAAATTGTGAATAGATCGTTTGTAGACCGTAATTAGCTTTATGATCCGTCGAGCGAATAGACAAATGGTTGATTTTTAGCGTCAATCCATAGGACAGCAATGCTGGACTTACTGATCCACTTACACGCATATCTAGTGAACCGATGTCGAGAGTCCAGAGTCTCGTTATCTCATCTGAAAGTCCAGTTGTCATATCATTGCCGAAACCAGTTGTTGTCAAAGAGTCGAATCGTTGATAAAAGCTACGCGTTCCCTTGAAGATGTCGGGTTCTACGTCGAGTGAATTGGCGCCATTAAACCCAGGTGCACCACCTCGACTGTTATTTAATACCGCTCTGTTGACATGAAGCTGGTCTACAAAATGGACTACAAAGTTCTTTCGACCAGCCGTTTCACAGTACGCATATCCGATATGCACATTAACGGATGGGATATCTTCTGTCCCTCCAATGAAAATATTATCACCATAACAATCATGAGAGTACACCGATTCGATCGTTATATTTTGCGAAGAAGAAATGAACAAGCCATGAAGTTGATCGTTGACGGCTGTTTTAACAGTCGAAGCACTTCCGTCTATTTCGAGGCTGCCGGATATCGTGATGTTTGCGGCATTTAACATAACAAGAACTCGAGTATCCGATGGTGGGTTAGGGGCAAGCACCAATTTTGAGCCGGCTTCAAAGCTTAGGTTAGTTCCGGTTGGAATACGAAGACACCACCAATCTAGGACTGAAGGGTTACGCATGTGGCCGGAAGAGACTTTATATACACCAGGCGGAAAAATAACGACCTTGCGTTTGGCATTTCCAGCATTAATTGCATTTTGAATCGCGACGGTGTCATCTTTGGTACCATTCCCTGTAGCTCCATAGGATCGAACATTCACGTAACCGTTAGTTTCAGGATCTAATTTAATAGAAGTGACTGCTCCGTCCACAATAACGGACGTTGTTACAGAATTATCTGGAATAGGTGCAGTTGCCATATACTTCACTCCTTTATTTTTTGATTTGAAATATAAGGCTAAGTTTCACGTTATAAATCATCCTTATATTTCTACGAGTAACGGTTGTCGTCCATAAAGGATGACAACATCGTTTCTTCTTAAGTATTTTATGTGAACTTTTCTACAGATGCATGGTACAAAGAGCACTTTACAGGGCGAAAGGAGTTTTTTATTTGAAGGTATTAGTAACTGGGGGGCTTGGTTTTATTGGGTCACATGTTGTTGACCGGCTTATAAGAGAGGGGATCGAAACTGTAATTGTAGATAATTTATCGGGTGCTTCCGGCTCATTCTATAGAAATCCTTCCGCTGTTTTATATCCGTACGACATTCGGGACGAGACTCTGGGTGAAGTCTTTATCCGTGAGAAACCGGATGCGGTCATTCATCTGGCTGCACAGATTGACGTAAGAGAATCTCAGCGCAATCCATTGTTTGATGCGAATGTGAATATTGTTGGCACACTAAACGTCCTGCGGATGTGTGAGGCGCATCAGGTTGAAAAGATCGTGTACGCCTCGTCGGCCGCTGTATACGGTAATCCTGAATATTTGAGCATTGACGAGAAACATCCCTTAAATCCTGAATCTTGTTATGGGGTATCAAAAAGTGTTCCTGAATCTTATATTCGGATGTTTGCCAGCATGCATGGGCTGAAGTACACCATTCTTCGTCTTGCGAATGTATATGGACCTCGACAAAGCTCGCATGGTGAAGCTGGTGTCGTTTCGATTTTTCTGGATCGCATAAAGCAAGGCAAGGAGCTTGTAATTTATGGGGATGGAGAACAGACCAGGGATTTTGTCTATGTTGAGGATGTTGCACAGGCGTTTGTAAATGCGGCTTGTACAGATGAGAATGCGGACAATCAGATCATAAATATTAGCTGCGGGGTGGCGACCTCCATTAATACGATTGTAGAGATGATAGGCGGTATTACAGGTCGGGAATCCCAGACAACCTATGAACAGGCTCGACCGGGAGATATTCTTCACAGCTATTTAAACAATAGTAAAGCAAACGAGTTGATGTCCTGGTCACCTCACCATGATCTTCACCAGGGACTCAAGAAGACGATTGCAGCCCGATTGACTGTAGGCAGTGCTGTGGACCATTAATCGCAAATATCGAAAGGGGTCATCCCCATGGAACGAAAATTAAATTCGGAAATGTTTGTTCTACGTAGTATAGCCTGCTTAAGTATAGCGCTGTTACATGCTTTATATCGAGTCTATGACGATGGGAACACGCCTTGGGTAGAGTCAGTGGGTCTACTGCTTACATTTGGCACACCGGTATTCGTATTTATCTCGCAATTCGTATTGTCTTTTGCATACCCGGGCGGAATTCCCGCGAAATTTTGGGAGAAACGGATCAAGTATATTTTGCTTCCTTACTTTTTTTTCGGAGCTTTGTACGCAGGGTTAAAAGGATTGGATATGGCGGGCAGTGAGGGGATTCCGCTTCTTCAAGCTTTTTGGTACTTTCTCTGGCGTCATTGGTTACTTGGCGATTTTCATGGCTACTTTATCCTAATTATCTTTCAGTTTTATGCCTTGTTCCTCTTATTTCAAAAGCATGCCAAAAAATTCACTCCACGCTCTATACTGATTGCGTCATTCGTTATTAATGTGGCTTACTTAGGTTTTTTCAATTTCACCAAACCCGTAGATACGGTAGCTGCTCAATATATTTGGGATAAATTGTATTGGGTTTTCTCTCCGGGGTGGATTTTCTACTTTACTGTGGCTTATTACTTGGGGCGAAATGAGGCTTGGTTCCGGGAAAAATTAAAACAGTTCCGTTTAGCTGTCTACGTGCTTCCGGTTGTAACAGGCGCGTTTGTGCTATTCGTGAATGGGCAAGGCTGGATTACGGCACATAGTTCCAAGAGAATTGATATGTTACTTTTCGCCATGAGCATGATTCTACTACTCTTCACAGTGGCTTCCTCATTGAAAAAAGTGCCGCGTGTGCTGGAGTGGAGCAGTAGATACTCCTTCGGCATATATTTGCTTCACCCGTTGTTGTTGGCTTTATTCGTCAAACTTCCTTCTTCGTTCGGGTTGCAAAACCTTGGACTATTCAGTGTGCTTCTCCAATTTGTCGGATGTGTGGTTGGATCGGCGATCATCATGAACATAGCGAATCGTATTCCAGGCGGAGCCTTTGTGTTCGGTCGAGTGGGGATTGGAATCAATCAGAGAAAACCCCCGAAACCGCTGGATAAGCCCATAAACTCTAGTATAGGGAACATGAACTAGCTAGAAATTGACCACTAAACTTCCGTTTTTCATGTGATTAGTGGTCTTTTAATATTGTCTTGGCTCTTACATCGCACTAGTTTCGGACCGTATAGTTCTTATTTCCATAAAAACACACATTTTGGTAGTGGGTTTGGGCAAAAAGCAGCATCTGAGTCCGATAATCTCACAAAATGGCCAAAACCATTAAAATAAGGGCTCCTCAGACCGATCAATAATCGAGGGGATCTGAAATAGTTGGAATTATCGGTGAATCCTATTATAATGGGTTTCTTGATTAAATGTAATTATGAATATTCAAACATTTACATCCAGAGAATAATGCATCGTGCAGAACTTTAGGAGGAAACGAGAGTGGAACTTGGAATAAGTACCTTTGTCGAGACAACGCCCGATGTCCAAACGGGTGAGACAATAAGTCATGCGGAACGACTACGTGAAGTAGTGGAGGAAATTGTACTTGCCGAAGAGGTGGGACTAGATGTATACGGAGTGGGCGAGCATCATCGTAATGATTATGCGGCTTCATCACCTGCGGTTGTGTTAGCGGCAGCTGCATCGTTGACTTCAAAAATTCGTTTGACCAGTGCCGTAATGATCCTGTCTTCAGCAGATCCCGTACGTGTATTTCAAGATTTTGCAACGCTAGATGGCATTTCGAATGGGCGTGCAGAAATTATGATCGGCCGCGGCTCGTTTACAGAGTCTTTTCCATTATTCGGCTATGATCTGAAAGATTATGAGGAACTCTTTAATGAGAAGCTGGAATTGTTATTAGCCATCCAAAAGTCAGAAAAAGTAACCTGGAGTGGCAAACATCGAGCAGCCATAAACAATCTGGGGATTTACCCGCGTCCGGTTCAAGATCCGTTACCGATTTGGATTGGGAGTGCAGGTAGTCCAGAGTCTGCGATCCGCACTGGAGCATTAGGTTTACCTTTTGTATTAGCTATTATTGGAAATGTTCAACCGCTTGATTATGCGAAGCATGTGCAGCTCTACAAAAAAGCAGCGGCTGAAGCCGGATATGATCTTTCAAGCCTGCCTATTGCCTCGCACTCACACGGGTTTATTGCTGAGACTAATGAGTTAGCACTGGAGAAATTTTTCCCTTCAACGCATGCTCGGACCAATGTGCGGGCGAAGGAAAAAGGGACACCCCCATACCATCGTTCCGATTACGATGCAGCATGCAGCTTTGATGGCGCTCTGTACGTAGGTGATCCAGAAACCGTTGCGAACAAAATCATTCATCTTCGCAAGCATGTGGGAATTACGCGATTCTTTTTACATATGCCCCACGGTACAATGCCTCATGAGGATGTTATGCAGGCGATTAGACTGCTGGGAACGGAAGTAGCTCCTCGTGTTCGTGAAGAAGTAGCGCGCTGGGAAGCAAGTAATCGTTAACGAATAAGCTGCGTCCTTAGGACGTGGCTTTTTTTGTGCGGTATACTAAAATAACGAATAACGTTATATAAGGGAGGGGCAATGGAGACTATTCATTATTTATCTCAATTCAATTTGCTTCAATCGTTAGCGTTGGAAGATCTAATGGAAATGGAAGAGTTAACTCGAATAACAGTAGTTCCGAAAAATACATATATCCAGACACCGACAACCTTCTCTGAAGGATTATTTTTTGTGAAAAAAGGAAAGGTGCGTTTATACCGATTGAATGCGGATGGGAAGCAGTTTACTTCGGATATTCTGAGTGAGGGTAATGTTTTTGGTGAAATGAACGTGATTTCGTTTGGAACCAAAGATCATTACATTGAAGCCATGGAAGAGTGTCATATCTGTACAATTGATCCTGTAAGATTTGAAGAATTCGTAGCTACTCGACCTAGATTTTTGATGTCATTAATGCAAGTATTGAGTGATCGTATAAAAAGTATGAGTCAGTTAACTCAAAACCTAGCCATCGGAAATCTGCATGATAAAATATTGTGCGTTCTTTTAAAGCTATCGGATCAACTAGGCGTTAAAAGTGAGGATAATTATTATAAAATCAATGTTCCACTGTCACATCAAGAAATCGCCAATTTGATTGGTGCGAGCAGAGAAGCGGTTACTGTGGCATTGCAAGAATTGGTAAAAGCTGAGGTGCTTCAGACTGGGTTCAAAACTATACGTATCCATCATGATAAGATTTTGGAAAGAAATTTATAAAGATTATGAGTTGTAAATGAGATTACATCTTTATGGTTAGAAATACCCGTATCCTAGATATAAGAAGAAGGTTATCCAAGCCTTTAAAATCATAGGTGAAGGGAAGATTTATATGGAGCATAGGAAGGGAGCTCGAAAAGTTAGCGATATTCCTGCTGATGTTGTTGGACTATTGCATAAAGGACAATTACAGACTGTAAATCTAACGGAATGGCTTGCTGTGGACCATATGGTCTTGATAGAAAATGTACTGGACGAGCTAGGTTTTGGACAGGAATCCGAACCAATTTTACAAAGGCTTCGCGATTCATCGGAAAAGAAAATCATGAAACTCATACCGGCTATCGCGCGGGAGTGGCAACAGGTATTGGAGTGCAAATCAGAGGTGGAACAAGTCCGAGTATTCTCAGCATTAGCACAGCATCGTTCCGATAGTGTCCGCTGTTGGGCTGCCTATATGATCGGTCTAAATCAATCTTTAAGTCTATCGCAAAAGCTAATGGATATCCGTCCCTTTGCAGCGGATGATCATTTTGGGGTACGTGAGATTTCATGGATGGCTTTAAGGGAATCGGTCATTGCAGAATTGGATGAATCCATTAAGTTCTTAGAGAGCTGGGTTCATGATCAAGATACGAACATAAGGAGATATGCAATCGAATTGACGCGGCCACATGGGGTATGGGCGAAGCATATTACTGCGCTAAAAGAAAACCCAGCAATAGCACTTCCATTATTAGAACCACTTAAGTCAGATCCGGCAAAATACGTTCAGGATTCTGTAAGTAATTGGTTGAACGATGCGAGTAAAAGCAATCCAGACTGGGTGCAACAGCTTAGTGAGAAGTGGTTAATTTCTTCGGATTCCAAGGAAACGAAACGGATTGTAAAACGGGCAACAAGGAGTATTACTGATCTACGTTGAAAATGAAGTATCGTTTTAGAATGGATGATAAACGTCAAACACTATGGCTAATTAGCTAATAAGTGTTGGCGTTTTTTTATTGTACCGAAGAAGGAGGCTTGGATAATTAAAGATATCTAATAGTTCTGATTTATTATTTAAACCTAGAAGCGTATAAATATTTATATTGTTAATCTGGAATCCATCTGTTATACTCAAAAACACAAAATGTTATAAAATCTAACATTGAATTGAGTTGAGGAGGATTTGACTATGAAAAGACAAACGTTTCTGAAGGTTGGTGTCATTTTATCAGCGGTTTTGCTAGCGGGATCGTCAACAGATGTTATTTTTGCTGACACGATGGAAAGCGCGTATAAACCGAAAACGCATGTTCTAAAAGCGAATTCGGAGACCGTTCGCTGGGGGAATATTGGTAAAGGTGATCCAGCTTTAACAGTACAATCGGGAGATATTGTGACGGTCGAGGCCATTACGCATCATTCCGGTGATGATTACGATCGGATGATTAAAGGGGATGCGGGTGTTGAAGATATTTTTCACTGGATAGAAGGGGAGAAGAACGAAGCGCTTCGTGGACCAGGCGTACATATTTTGACGGGACCTATCGCAGTAGAAGGCGCTGAGCCAGGGGATGTTCTGGAAGTGAAGATTCTGGACATGAAGCTGAGACCTAATGGAAATGACAAATATGCAGGCAAAACCTATGGCGTGAATGCCGCGGCGAACTGGGGTTATCTATACGGAGATATGGTTGAGGTGCCGAAAAAACGTGAAGTGGTCACCATCTATGAGATGGATACTGAAGGTGGGACGGATTATGCAACAGCTGTTTATAACTACAAATGGACAGTGCAAACCGATCCGGATGGTCAAGTGCACCCGACAATCGACTACCCAGGTGTAATTGTAGACCATAATACGATTGATAAGAACTTTGATGTATTGAAAGGTATAAAGATTCCAGTACGTCTCCACTTCGGCACGATGGGTGTGGCGCCTAAAGAAGCGGATATTGTAGATTCAGTACCTCCTTCATACAATGGTGGCAACGTTGATGATTGGCGGATTACTGAAGGTGCAACGATGTATTATCCTGTATCTGTACCGGGTGCGCTACTGTCAATTGGTGACCCGCATGCCGGCCAAGGGGATTCCGAGATTAACGGAACTGCGATCGAGACATCAGTTACTGGTGATATACAAGTCATTCTTCATAAAAAAGGAACGCTTAACCAAAAACTGAGTGGGTTAAGTTTCCCATTACTTGAAAATGAATACGAATGGGTTGTGCATGGCTTCAGCTACGCCAATTATTTGGAGGAGCTGGGGGCTAGTGCTCAGACGGATATTTTCAAAAACTCGTCCATCGACAAAGCAATGAAGGATGCCGCTCATAAAACAAAAGATTTTTTAATGGCTGGAATGGAATTGAGCGAGGATGAAGCGTACTCACTGATGTCTGTGTCCGCGGATTTTGGAATTACACAGGTGGTGGATGGAAACTGGGGTGTGCATGCTTTGATCGATAAGGGCCAATTCGGTGATTCGGAGCGCAAGGCAGTGGGATTACGTAGCAGCTTTGAAAGCTTTGGTGCGAAGGTGAGCTGGAAGCCGACTACTCAGACAGTAACTATAAGCTACAATAATAATGTTCTAGAGATGAAAGTCGGGGCGACGAGAGGAATGTACAATGGAGAGATCGTTAAGCTCGTTGCTCCAATAGAAGTTGTAAAAGAGAAGGTTCAGGTCAGCGAATATTTCGCGAAATTTTATAAAGCTAAGTTATCTAAAACAGAGTAGGTCGAATTAGCAATCATTTCATAAACATAATAAGATCCAAACCAGCGAAGAACCGTCTTAAAGTCGGTTCTTTTTTTATATATTTAGACCATCCTGATTTTTGTGGCGTTTTAATAAGATTTGGTTTTCTACACGGACTAGACCATCCAGACAGTAGATGGATTCATGCATAAACCGTTCCATCTCTTCAAGGTTCTCAACTAGAATGTGAATGTGAAGAATGCACGGCCCTGTCATTTCATAAAGTACGGCTACGCATTCATTTTCTTTTAGGACTCTGACAATATGATTTAAATGGGCAGGCTCCACTTCAAGCTCTAGATACGCCGAAATTTTCTTTCCTAATTTTTCTGCGTTGATGACGATTGAGAATTGCTCAATAATTCCTTGATTGACGAGCCGATCAATACGATCCTTAACCGCGACACTTGATAAATTAACTTCTTTAGCTAGATCGGTGTAGGAAATTCTGCTGTTTTGAGTTAGGCGTTCTAAAATATGATTATCGATTGGATCAAGCATACGGAGTCGTTCACCTCTTTTTTCGTAATTGTAACAGAAAAAAATAGGCAATGCCTAGTAGTGCGTCACAGCAGGAGTGTGTCTCAGCATTCTCAGCTTAAGATGTTGACATTGAAGAATTATTTCACTATACTGGCTGTAATCTTATATACGATATACGTTGAAGAAGCCCAGTAGTAGCTTAGTCCCTGTTTCAGAAAGCCGGGGGTTGATGAAACCCGGTACACACTAAGAGTACGAATTACACTTTGGAGTATCTCGGCTAACACCGAGCGGAATGGCGAACGATATCTCGTCACGAGTGGCATCAATGCTGTGTTTTAGCATTAGCGTTTCATTGGTGCAATCTGGGTGGTAACACGGTTATTCAATCGTCCCTATGTCTACAATAGACAAGGGGACGATTTTTTTGTTTTTAAATATAAGGATTTATAAGTTTCTCTTCATCAACTATCCTTATATTCGCTTGGCGGACTGATGATTCGTTATAGGATATCTACTAATTTAAGGGGTGTTAGGCAATGAATATTATCGATGAACTAGAATGGCGCGATGCCATCAATCAACAAACCGATGCCGAAGGGCTTAGAGAATTGACCAACCAGAAATCCGTTTCGGTGTACTGCGGTGTAGACCCGACGGGTGACAGTATGCATATTGGTCACTTGATTCCGTTCATGGTACTCAAAAGATTCCAGCTTGCAGGACATCGTCCGGTTATGCTAATTGGCGGTGCTACAGGTACGATCGGTGATCCAAGTGGACGTCAATCCGAGCGTTCATTGCAGACGCTGGAGCAAATCCAAGCTAACGTAGATGCCCTTACCGCACAAATGAAAAAACTGTTCGTTACTGATGGCGACAATCAAATTCGTATGGTGAATAACTACGATTGGACGCATAAAATCAATGTGATCGAATTTTTGCGTGACTATGGTAAGAACTTCAGCATCAATTCGATGCTTGCCAAAGATGTTGTAGCGAGCAGATTGGACAGCGGAATTTCCTTTACAGAATTCTCCTACCAAATCCTGCAATCCCTAGATTACCTGCATCTGTACCAGCATGAAGATGTGCAGCTGCAAATTGGTGGCTCCGATCAATGGGGCAACATTACAAGCGGTCTGGATCTGATCCGTAGAAAAGAAGGACCTGAAGCAAAAGCATTCGGTCTAACGATCCCGCTTATGCTGAAAGCTGATGGAACAAAATTCGGTAAATCAGCTGGAGGGGCAATCTGGCTCGATCCAAACAAAACGACTGCGTTTGAGTTCTACCAGTTCTGGGCGAACACTGATGACCGTGATGTTGTGAAATACTTGAAGTACTTTACATTCCTATCTAAAGAGCAAATTGATGCACTTGCGGAAAAAGTACAGACTGAACCGCATAAACGCGAAGCACAAAAAACACTTGCTGAAGAAATGACCAGATTCGTGCATGGTGAAGAATTGCTGGAGCAGGCTAAACGTATTACTGCTGCTCTGTTCAGTGGAGATATCAAATCCCTAACTGCTGATGAGATCGAGCAAGGCTTCAAGGAAATGCCGACCTACGAAACTACACTGGAATCTAAAAATATCGTAGAGTGGTTGGTTGATCTCGGTATCGAGCCGTCTAAGCGTCAAGCACGTGAGGATATCACCAAAGGAGCAATCTCCATGAATGGTGAGAAAGTTAGCGACGTAGCACTGGAAGTTACAGCTAGCGAAGCTATCGGCGGCCGGTTTATCATTATCCGTAAGGGTAAGAAAAACTACAGCTTGGTGAAATTGTCCTAAAAATAAGAGCCTTCCTTATGAATAAGGGAGGTTTTTTGTTGTATTTTAAGTATAGAGGCGGATCATTTGCATATTAAGTGAAATTTGAAAGGTGAAATAGCGAAAATTATGGTAAGCTTAGGATTCGTGTGATTTATGGATTAACATGATATTCTACAACTATAACAAAAAATTAGGAGTGGTAATTTGAGAAGACAAAAACCAATGACCATGGAAGAATTGATGAATGAGTTACAAGGACAGAAAACGTATCAAGAAGATCCCAATCACATCTCTTTCGAGAAATTGTTTAATGAAGCGTTTATGAGTAAGTATTCCAATTACAAAAGTTTCGATGAGTTTGTAACCAAAGGAAACTTTCAAGTAAAGACAGAAGAAGATGTTGCTGACATACCTGATGAACTTTTTGATCGTCATGTAGTTAGAGAGACTAAATTTGCGGATTGGAAATCAATGTTGGAAACAGCGAATAAGGAATACGTCCGTAATTAAAGAAACAACATGTTTGTGATGCGAAATTATAAGACCTTGCAAGTTTGAAAAAACAGTCGCCGGAAGTTCATCGGCGACTGTTTTTTTTTAATTTGGCTTGAATCCGAATTAAGTTATAGGAAATGAAATAATTATGAACGATGCTTTCTTAGATTAATGAATTTGAATGTAATCCACATTTTCCCTTTGTGCTCATCCATATATCGGATACCCTAAGGGTAGCGGTTGGAATATTTTTATTTTGAAATATTATTATTTTGAAATATTTTTATCTTGAAAAATTGCCCAAGTCGAACTACTGTAATCAATAAAGATGTAAAACTGCTAAAATCAGGAATGGGGTTATATGTCATGATAATAGACTCACATCAGCACTACTGGATACTGGATCGGGGGGATTATGGTTGGTTGACTCCAGCCTCTGATCCCATCCTATTTCAGGACTATATGCCGGACCTGTTAAAAGATGAATTGCTCCATAACGGTGTTCAGGGGACGATTGTGGTACAAGCTGCGCCGACGATGGAAGAGACTTCATTTCTCCTTGATTTGTGCGACAAAGAGGAAACCTTGATTGGTGTAGTGGGATGGCTTGATATCAACGCTTCAGATTTTGAAAAGCATTATCTTCGTTTTCGAAGTCATCCGCGTTTCGTGGGGATTCGTCCAAATTTTCCGGATTTAGCAGATGGAGAGTGGAGACATCACAAGCAGCTTATATATAATTTATCAATACTTGCTGAGGATAATTGTGCTGTTGAATTCTTAGTTCGTCCACCTGCCCTGGCAGGAATGGCAAAGCTATTGGAGTATGTGCCTAACCTTGCGGCTGTTGTCGATCATCTGGGCAAGCCGGATTTGTCCGGTAAGAATTATCAATTATGGTCGGACGGAATGCGCTCCATTGCAAAATTTCAACATACCTCTTGCAAAGTGTCCGGAATGATGACAGAGGGGTCATTTAGAGGTAAGAAGCCTGCCCAAGTGATACAGCCTTATATTCAGCATGTTATTACAGAGTTTGGTTCTTCCCGATTGATGTTTGGCAGCGACTGGCCGATTTGTTTACAGGCCGGCAGTTATAAGGAAATGATGTCCATGATCGGGGAGGCGTTGTCCATTTCTTTGTCTGCTGATGAAATCCGTCATATTTTTGGCTATAATGCAGCCAGAATATATGATCTGCAATAGGAGGAAACCATGTATAAGTCAAGAAAGTATCTGTTCCAGCTACTTCTCTCCATTTCTGTCGTTACGGTTATTTTTCTGACGGTCAGTTCTTCGCTTCTGTATTACACTTCTGAGAATAAGATGCTCAAAATGCAGCAGCAAGCAGATTTGAAAGTGCTTTCACAAATTAAATATAATGTCGATAATTTAAATGAGACGGTCAAAAATATTACGGTTTCCACTTATATGGATCCGGATGTGGTTTATTTATTGAATACGTCAGTCATGGATAAAGGAGAGCTCGCACAGAAGCTGAACAGATTAGAAAAAACAGTTTTTGGGTCCATGTTCTTGCAAAATATTACGATTTATAACGCAAATACCAAGTGTTACTACTCGACCAAAAGTAGCATAAATTGCTTGGACGATGGCATGAATGGTTTGATATCCAGCTATATGAAGTCTCAAAAAGAAATACCCAAGCTAGAGTTTATTCCCATATCGGGCAAAAATGTTAAGTCGCCGGTTTTCTCGATGTTTATCTATGACAACTTAACAGAAAGTAAGCTGATTGTGACCTTAAAGCCATCTTGGCTTTTCGATAATATCAGTAATATGAATCAGGTGAACAGTGAACTGCACGGTACTATTTTTATTACGGACAAATCCGGTGCGCCACTTCTGGAGACTAACATGAGTACTCCTATTCCATTGGAGGAGTACCGTGAGGTGATTCGAAATCGAGCTGAGGCCGGGGTTGATCAGGATTATCTCGTCCATGAGAGCGGTAGTAACAAGTTTATACTCAGCTTTATGTCATCGAGTCAGAGTAATTGGATCATTGCGAGCGTACAGCCTTATGATGTTGTCTTCGGGGAACTTCATGAGATGCAAAGGAATTCTTTGATTATTATAAGCGTAATTCTCATTCTATCTATAGTAGTTTCCTTTTTTATAGCCTATCGACTCTATCGACCTATTGAGAATATGCTGCAGCAGATCTTCGGGAAACGATTCAGCGGGACAGAAAAACGTTCGGATCTTGATGAGCTCAAGCTTATTACAAACGAATATCAAGACGCGATGCATAAATTAGTCAAGTTGGAAAAGGAAGAGTATTCACAGAGGGACCAGCTTAAAACCTTTGCACTCCGAAGACTTATCTCAGATACAAGCCTGTTAACATCGCAGGAGATCAAGCAGACTCAGTGGGATATCGATCTTCATCACAAGCTGCGTCTTTGCGTGCTTTTAATTGACGACCTGGAGGAATTTGAAAGACAATCAAGCGATTCTGATAAGCGTCTCTATAAATTTGCTATTGCTAATATTACTAAGGAAATTTTAGCGAGAAATTTGCACTGTGAAGTCGTGCCCATGCAGAACAATCATTTCGTCCTGCTGCTAGGGGAAGACCATGAAGGTTCCAGTATGCATTTGGATGACCTGATAAGAGTCTTACAAGAGCTTCAGCAAACCATCAAAGCATACTACCGAATTTCTTTCTCCATTTCGATCGGGAATGAGATGAAAGATTACAGCCAGCTTTCACGTCAATATGGACAGGTCCTGGAAAATGCATCCTACCGTATCATTTATGGGCAATCTTGCATTATTACATCCGAGCTTGTTAAACGAAATATGGAGAATAACGGACCCTTTCAATTCCCGGCAGAGGTGGAGAAGAAAATTTCGGAATCCATCAAGTCCGGTCAAAGCAATATATTCCGTGAACAACTCGAAATTTTGTTTCATCAATTGGAAAGCTTGCATTATAACAACATCATGTATTCGATTTTTAATCTGTTCACCATTATTAATCAAGCGGTGGGAGATATCAACAATCGCTCCGTCAGACAAGTGAATTTGGACTTCAAATTTCAATACCAGCAGCTGCTCGAACAGGAATCATTACAGGACATGTTTAATATTTTCTTGAATTTATTTCAAGAAATTCATCATCAACGCTCACAGGACTTCAAAATGCAGTCCAACCGGATTTTGATTGATACGATAAAAGAAATGATTGAGGAGCAATATGTTGATGCCAATCTAAATCTGCAGAGTATAGCGAGCGCCATGAAATTATCATCAGCCCATATCAGCAAGCAATTCAGGCAACAGGAATCGATGTCGATCAGCGAATATATTAATGAGGTCCGCCTGCGTAATGCGCTCACGCTTCTTGAGAACAAAGATTACAGCATTTCACGCATTATGGACATGGTGGGTTACAGTAACGAAAGTTACTTCTTCAAGCTCTTCAAGAAGAAATTTGGCACAACGCCTAAAGAATATCGTTTCAAAAAAGTCATTGAGGACTAGGAAGTTTCTTCGGCTGCCCGTAAGTCGTTTCAGTTTGAAGGTTTCAAGCTGAAGCGATGCTTACTGGGCAGTTTTGTGTTTTTATCGTAAAACTACAGTGTTTTCGCGATTTTGCCTGCAAAAAGTAGAGTGTTTTTTTAAAATTACAGTATTCTTTAACCTTGTTTTCGCTGGATAATAGGGACACAAAAGTCGCATGCGGCAATGAGAAGGAGGAGCGGGAATGTTGAAAAAGGAGTGGCGACACTTCAAGCGTAACCGGGATTTGTTTGTCATGTCATTACCGGCGATCGTGTATAAAATGTTACTTAGTTATCTACCTATGCTTGGATTGGTCATTGCATTTAAGCAATATCGATACGATCTTGGAGTATTCGGAAGCGAGTGGGTGGGTTTAAAAAACTTTGAGTTTTTCTTCCGTTCCGATACAGCGTTCATTGTTACGAGGAACACAATTCTTTACAATCTTTCTTTTATTGTGCTCACAATGTTAATAGCGCTTACATTGGCAATCTTGTTGAATGAAGTCTCAAGAAAGTGGATCAAGTTGCATCAAACGGTATTATTTTTGCCTTACTTCCTATCATGGGTTGTGGTCGGATATGTAGTACTGGCATTCCTAGATCATAAAAGCGGATTTATAAACGTTACGTTAGGAATGTTCGGTGAAGAGGCGGTCAAATGGTATGAACAGGCGAAGTATTGGCCCGTAATCATCGTTATTACTCAACTTTGGAAAGCTGTAGGATTCTCAACACTGATTTACTATGCAGGGCTTCTAGGAATTGACTCCAGTTATTATGAAGCAGCCAAAATTGATGGTGCGAACAAATGGCAGATGATTCGAAAGATTACGATTCCATTACTGACACCATTGATCGTGATTTTGTTCATTGTAGATGTGGGGAAAATATTCCGAGCCGACTTTGGATTATTCTACTTTATTCCGAACGATTCAAGTTTCCTCTACGGCACAACAGATGTGATCGATACATACGTATACCGCTCACTTCGGGTTGTCGGGGATATTGGTATGTCTAGTGCAATAGGATTTTACCAGTCCGTCGTAGGATTTGTTCTGGTCTTATTAGCGAACTGGATTGTTAAAAAAATAAACGAAGATAACGCACTTTGGTAAGGAGGAGATGTATGATGCCGACTACACAAGTCGCAATCAATAAAAAAGCTGAAAATAGTTATTTCGAAAGTAAACAATCTAAATGGAGCTCCCGGATTATTAATCTTTTCTTCTGTTTGCTATCCATCCTGTTCATCATCCCATTGCTTCTGGTTATATCCATTTCATTTACGGATGAAAAGACACTATTGCAAAGCGGATACCAATTGATTCCGGAAAAGTTCAGTCTTGCCGCGTATTCCTTGATTTTTGATACACCTGGCGTTTTGCTTAATGCTTATGGCATTACGATTCTAGTGACGGTGATCGGAACGGTTATAGGCTTGTTTCTTACAAGTTTGACCGCCTACACGATTTCAAGGAAAGATTATCGGTACCGTAGAATAATGACTTTTTTCGTATTCTTTACAACATTATTTAGCGGCGGACTCGTTCCGTTCTATATTATGGTCACTCAGTACTTGCATCTGAAAGACACAATAGGGGCATTGATTGTTCCTTACCTGCTCAGTCCATTTTACATTCTTGTGATGAAAGGCTTTATGGATAAAATACCCCTGGAGGTCATTGAATCTGCAAAGACGGACGGAGCAAGCGAATGGCGCATTTTCTTTATCATGGTGATTCCGCTTTCCTTGCCTGCTATGGTAACCATCGGACTATTTATTTCCTTTCAGTATTGGAACGACTGGTGGCTGGGATTACTGTTCATCGACAACCAAAATCTGATTCCTCTTCAATTGATGCTGTATCGTGTGATGAGTACCATTGAATATTTATCAAACAACTTATCATCCGTTAACGTAAATATCGACATGACACAATTCCCGAGCTTGTCAACAAGAATGGCCATGGCGGTGCTTGCAGCAGGACCGATGATGCTTGTTTTCCCATTTTTCCAGAAATTTTTCATTAGCGGCTTAACAGTAGGCTCTGTCAAAGGCTGACATCAAAGGATGTTATCAAACTGTTTTCTGGTGAATATGCGGATACAAGAATATCCTCACATCATCACGAACATTGATATAAGAATCAAATTAGGGGGAGATATGTAATGAATAAGCAATGGTTCAAAGTAATTGCAGGTGTGCTCAGTCTGGCAATAGTTTTGGTAGCATGCGGCAGTGCCAAGGAAGAGAAAAAGTCAGCTGGGGAAGGACAACAGAAAGAAGAACTTCCGATGGTGGAACTCGTTTGGAATTTTCCACTGAGTGCCATTCCACAAGATCTAGATTCCGTACAGGAAGCCGTAAACAAAATCACCAAGGAAAAAATCAACGCAACCGTAAAACTGAAAGCGCATACCTTTGCTGACTACAATCAAAAAATGAATACGGTCGTCGCATCTGGTGAGAGTTACGACATTGCATGGACGGCGAATTGGAACTGGGATTATTTGCAAAATCAATCAAAAGGCGCATTCCTTGAACTCGATGATTTGCTGAATAGCTACGCGCCAGATTTATTGAAATCGATGCCTGAATTCGTGTGGGATGCAGCCAAAATTCAAGGTAAAATTTATGGCATTCCTAACTATCAGACGGTAACAAAAAGAGAAGGTTTCATCATTCAAAAGCGTTTCGCGGACAAATATAATCTAGATGTGAACTCTATCAAGAAGTTTGAAGACATCGAACCGTTCTTGAAGCAAATTAAAGAAGGCGAATCAGCGGATATTGTACCATTTCTGAATGACAAGTATGGAAGATTCAATATCATGCCCCAATCTCTCGGCTTGGAAGCGATTACGGCAAATAACATTATCGGCGTAGATCTGAAGAACCCCGAAACTCCGATTAATCTGTATGAGACCGAGCAGTACAAGCATTATTTGGATACGATGAGAGATTGGTATACGAAGGGCTACGTCAATGAAAATGCGGCTACTTTGAAGAACAAAAACGATATTATCCAAACAGGCAATGCTGCAGTACAGTTTCATAACGTTCTTAAACCGGGCGGAGAAATTGAAGCCAAAGCTGCTAATGGTGGAAATGATGTCATCTATGTTCCATTGACGGAGCCTTATGCATCCACAGGCACAGTCATTACTACCATGCAAGCCATCAACAAGAACTCCAAAAACGCTGAGCGTGCGATGATGTTTATTAACCTATTGAACACAGATAAAGAGCTTTATAATACCATCAGCTTTGGCGTGGAAGGAAAACACTACACCAAAGTGTCTGACAACGTGATTCAAGTAAACAAAGATGCGGGTTACGCGCCAAATGCAGGATGGGTATTCGGTAATACATTCAACGGCTATTTGGTTGAAGGCATGGATCCTGCTGTTTTAGAGGAGACCAAAAAAGCGAACGAGTCCGCGACGAAGTCTCCATTAATGGGCTTTAAGTTTGACAGCACACCGGTTATGGCTGAAATCGCAAACCTGGCGACAGTAATCGATCAGTATCTACCTGCATTGGAAACTGGTACATGGGATCCAAACGAAAAGTTGAAAGAATTCCAAGATAAACTGAAGCAAGCTGGCACCGATAAGGTTATGGCTGAACTGGCGAAGCAGATTGAAGCGTGGAAGCAAACGAAGTAATCGTAAATTGATTGATATGTATGCGTACAGCGACGATCGTAGCATGAGTCGCTGTACGTATCTGTTCATATGGACAGCCACTTGTTTTTAGCTCATTAGGTCTTCAACAGAAGAGGTGAGAGGATTGATTAATCAATTAACATTAAAGCAGTTAAAGCTGGCCTTGGAAGAGACGTCCCATTCAACACATAAGCTGTATGAGGAAGCGGGCTCTTCTGAACATTGGCGGAGAATTCGCGAAGATCCGAAATATTCAGCTTTTTGGGAGCAACTGAAGAAAGGTGGAGAAGAACGGATCAAAGAGCAGCCGCTTCCACCGCAATTCTCAGAGTTTATTTTATTCGGCACCACCGGTGACCGCTCTTTCTATCAGAATAAGCGGGATCATTTAATCGCAGGCATTCATACGTTCAGCTTGCTAGTCATGACAGACAAGCAAAATCCGGAATGGGTCGCGGGACTGGAAAATGCAATTTGGAGCATTTGCAATGAATTTACTTGGGTACTACCTGCGCATGTGGGACTTTACGTTAACCAATATCCGCATCGAATTTGGGACCAGCCGAACATGCCGCGTGAAACGGTGGATTTGGCATCGGCGCATATTGGGTTTACGCTTGCTGAAATCATCCATTTCATGGGGAGCCGATTGCATCCTTGGGTGGTGGAGCGGGTCAAGGCCGAAATCGAACAACGACTATTTCAAGTTTACTTTCATGACCCGGTTCCTCAGAACTGGGAACTTAAAACGAACAATTGGCCTGCCGTTTGCGCCTCTTCCATTGGAGCGGCGGCTATTTATATGGAACAGGACAGTGAAAAGCTAAGCGGCATGCTGTGGAGAGTGATTAATGTTCTACGCGGTTACCTGTCGGGCTTTGATGAACAAGGAGCTACTCCCGAAGGACCGGCGTACTGGCAGTACGGCTTCTCTCATTTTGTCTTTTTTTCGGAATTGTTAAAAGAACGAACCCAAGGACGGATTTCTCTTCTTGCAAATTCCAAAATCGAGCAGATTTCACTTTTTCCGCAATTTTGTATGCTGGGTGACGGCAAAGTGGTCAATTTCTCTGACTCACCTGAACAAGTGAAATGGAATCCGGGATTGATTCACCGATTGCAAAGCTACGCACCATCTCTTCAAATGCCAGAATCTTCGAGCTTGCAGCAGCCGACATCCAACAGCTGGATTGAGACCTCAAGACTTTTGCTGTGGTCGCCTGAAAAGACAGAGCCCCAGGAAGCGGAACGGCACAAATCGGGGTCGATAGAAGAGCAGATTTTCGAAGGAAATCAGTGGGCCATTTCAAAGGTCATCGATACGGAGGGACATTTGGTTGCTTTTGCAGCGAAGGGCGGCTATAACGAAGAACCTCATAATCATAATGATTTAGGACATTTCATCTTGCATGTTGATGGTCAAAGCGTGCTTGCGGATATGGGGCTGGGTATCTATACCAGACAGTATTTTCAGCCTGAATATCGCTACAATCAATTGAATGCCGGCTCGCACGGGCACTCAGTGCCTATTGTGGATGGATGCAGACAGGGCTTCGGAAAACGGTATTTCGCCGAATTGGTCGAACATTATCAGACGGATAAAGAGATGGCGTTTTCCCTTGATTTGACTCAAGCCTATGACTGTCCTTCCTTGGAAAGCCTTACACGACATTTTGTATGGAAACGCGCAGAGAATGAATCGCCTCAACTTCTGATCCGGGATCAGGTTTCATTTTTGGAAAAACCCAATTCCTTCCATGAGGTGTTTATCAGCAGCACTGAACCGGTAAAAACCGCTCCAGGTCAAATCATGTTGAATGGCGTGATGTTCTTCTATGAAGAGAACGACTGGGGTGTGGAAATAGAGGGTGTAACGCTAGATTCCGATACGGAAAAGAGAAAGAAATTCTACCGGATGATCCTTCACTGCAATCACCTCGAAAGAATCATGGAGATGACATTTAGATTCGAAATTTACAAAGGGGCTCGTCTTGCAGCTAATTTACAATAAAGGAGTCGGAGCAGCGTGGAATATGCCATATTGGGAAAAACAGGTTTTCGAGTATCCAAAATCGGTTTGGGCGGCGCACCGCTTGGCGGCGATTTCGGCGAGACAACGGATGAAACCGTTACTCATGTGATCGATAGTGCTTTGGATTTTGGCATTAACTTTATTGATACTGCCCCTTTATACGGACGTGGGGAAAGTGAGCGGAGAATCGGGAAAGCCCTGAAAGGTAAACGCGGGGCTGTCATTCTTGCCTCCAAGGCGATCATGCGTGGGGACCCTTATTCGTATGAAAATACAATCAAGTCTGTTGAAGAGAGCTTACGCAGACTACAAACGGATTATATTGATTTAATCCAATTGCATGAATTGGAGCAGACGACTTATGAACAGGCCGTAAACGAAACCCTGCCTGCTTTCCGCAAGCTGAAAGAGCAAGGGAAAGTAAGAGCGATTGGTGTAAATGCAGGAGATATTGAGCTGTTGATGCCATTCCTGCGCGAAGATCTGGTCGATACCATCCAGACGTATGCAAAATATACATTAGTAGACTATACAGCAAAAGACGAGCTATTCCCCCTTGCGAAGGAGAAAAATATCGGCGTCATTCATGGCAGTCCGCTTGCGATGGGGATTTTAGCGGACCGTCCGGCGCCTTTTTTAAGGAATAATAAGGTGATGCTTGAAGAAGCCGAACGAAGAATGGCGCAGTTGGATTTTTTACGCAAAAGTGAACCGAATGGGCTTGTTGAGCCCGCACTTCGATTCAGTCTGACATGCCCGGACATCGCAATTACATTAGTCGGAACGACTTCGGTCCAGTCGCTGGATTTAAACACCGGCTATTGCGATGGAAGAGGATTATCCGATGAAGAGATGAAAAAAGTGATCGGATTATTCCCTGGACAGCGATTGTTTTAGAACAATATTGGATAGGAGGAGTCAGAATGAGACTCGCAGGAAAAATCGCGCTTATTACGGGTTCCGCTTCCGGCATCGGAAAAGGGAGCGCGCTACTTTTTGCTCAAGAAGGAGCCACGGTAATTGTCAATGATCTGGATATGGTGAAAGGTGAAGCGACCGTAAAGGAAATCACTCAAGCCGGGGGTAAAGCCGTCTTTATTCAAGCGGACGTCACCGATCCTGCTTCAGTCCAGGCGATGGTGACAGAGATCATCGAACAGTTCGGCCAGGTTGATGTTTTGTTCAATAATGCCGGAATCAGTGGGGTCGGTGCGTTACATGAGGTTGAGCCTGACGTATGGGACCGTGTGATGAATGTGAATATTCGCGGCGTTTACTTGCCAAGCAAATATGTACTTCCGCACATGATGGAGCGTAAATCAGGCTCGATTATAAATATGTCTTCGTGCGTCGCAGAAATAGGTTTAGCAAAGCGCGCTTCTTATTCGGCAACGAAAGGTGCTGTGCTGGCCTTGACGAAGTCCATGCAGGTGGATTATGCGCCATATCATATACGTGTTAACGCACTGCTACCGGGAACTATTCTGACCCCTTTTGTGGAGAATTACTTGAACAATAGTTACGAAGATCCTGATACCGCGATTAGATCGATTAAAAAACGTCAGCTTAGCGGCGAACTGGGAAGGCCGGAAGATGTGGCGTTTGCAGCGTTGTTCCTTGCTTCGGATGAATCGAAGTTTATGATGGGTTCTCCACTATATATCGACGGCGGCGTCGTATTCGGTAAAGATGCTTAAAAATATATATTTGAGGGTGATCACTTGAAGTTATTAACTTTTATTCATAATGATCTATATAGACTTGGAGTGAAGACGGACGAGGGAGTTCTAGATATTCAAAGTGCCCTATCCTTGGTAGGGTCGGAAGAACCGATTCCAACAACGATTCATGAGTTACTTGATGGTGGAGATAAGGCTTTCGCTGCGCTTCGTGATTATATAGTTCAAGTACGGCAATCCGAAACTGCGACCCGATCCTGCATGCTGGAGGAGTCAGCGCTCAGGCTGGGCCCGTGTGTTACGCATCCGAATAAAATTATTTGTGTTGGCTTGAATTACAGAAAGCATGCGGAAGAAACGAATGCACCGATTCCGGAATACCCGATTCTCTTTAACAAATTCAACAATACGTTGGCTGGTGCTGATGAGGTGATTCCGCTCCCGAGAGTTTCAGAGAAAGTAGATTATGAGGCAGAACTGGTGATTGTCATCGGCAAAAAGGCCAAGGATGTTTCCAAGGAAAACGCGCTTTCACATGTGTTCGGGTATTGCAATGTGAACGATTTGTCGGCACGCGATTTGCAGCTTCGCACTCATCAGTGGTTGCTGGGCAAATCCTGCGATAAATTTTCGCCGCTCGGTCCGTATCTGGTCACAGCTGATGAAGTTGGTAACCCAAATGATTTGGAGATTAAGTGTCTTGTTAACGGCGAAGTGCGACAGCATTCCAATACATCCGATATGGTTTTTTACTGCGATGAAATCGTCAGTTATATTTCCCAGCATATGACTCTGGTTCCGGGAGATATCATTTTGACGGGAACCCCGGAAGGCGTTGTGCTTGGATATCCTCCTGAGAAGCAAGTGTACTTGAAAGCCGGCGACCAAGTGACCATTCAGATTGAAAAACTGGGGTCAATCACCAATACGATGGTAGCCGAATCGTAAAAAAATCAGGACAAACGGAAAGAGAAACAGGAGGTTTCACGATGGCCTTTACAGAGAACCCGCAATCCATTCCTGTCATTGCCGCAAAGCGGAAAACGATACCGCCACAGTGGGCATTCATGCAACGTCAATTATTTGATCAATTGAACAAGGCGGCTGTGGAGTTTGTTGAACGCTATACGCAACCGGACGGTACGCTCATCTGGAGACAGGATTGGCCGGGTATGGACGGATCGGACGATCCCTATGAAGGATTTATGAATTTGGCTCTGCTATATATGCTTGGCGGTAGTTCTGAACTGCATGAGCTGTCCCGCAAAATTTGGGACGGCATCACATGGCAGTGGACGGAATATGGTCAAATTCATCGCGAATTCGACGCTTATTACGACTGGATGCATCACGGCGAAGGGTATTTGTACATCTATTTTCTGGGACTCGCCGGCCCTCCTACATTGAAGGATCGTCAGCGGGCAGCGCGATTTGCCGCCATGTATATGGGGGAGGACAAAGAAGCGCAAAACTATGATAAAGAACGAAAGCTGATTCGTTCACCCATTACGGGAAGCCATGGTCCTCGATTTGAACTTATTGGCGAGGATTGGTGCACACACCGCGGTATTCTCGATGATTATTTGGCACCTTATGAGGATATTCCGGGCGTAGACTTTGCTAGCGGAACATGTGAATGGTCGAACGATGAGGTTTATGCCCGCGTTATCGAAATGATGAACGAGCGGATGACTCGCGGTGATGTACCATTGAATTTAAATGCCACGGGGCTTGTAACTCATGCATTCCTTCATTTCGGAGAAGAAAAGTATCGCGAGTGGGTTTTGGAATACCTGGGTGTCTGGGAAGAGCGAACGAAACAAAACGGTGGGATCATACCCGATAATGTAGGGCTGACCGGTAGAATCGGGGAGTACAATGACGGCAAATGGTGGGGCGGATACTATGGATGGCGCTGGCCGCATGGGTTCTTGACGATCATTGAACCGCTAACGAATGCATGTATGAACGCGGTGCTGCTGTCAGGGGATATGAGCAAGATGAATCTGGCCAGGGAGCAATTGGATGCAAACTGGGAGCTTCGTAAAGAACAGGACGGAAAATGGGTTGTACCAAATAAAAAATTTGACTCAGGCTGGTCGGATTTTCGCGGCGCGGATCCCAAATATGCGGTTTACCTATGGACGATGTCCATGGCGGATGAAGATCTGGAGCGCATTGAGCGGATTCCCAAGGATCATGATTGGAATGAGATTATTATTCCGAAATTATCCGGTACCGATAAAAAGACACGCAGAAACACCAAACATTATATCGGCAACACACAGCCGTGGTTTCAATTTATCTCGGGCAAACATCCGGACTATCCGATACAGATTTTAAAAGCCAACTTCGAGCTTGTTGAACAGCAATTGAGTAAACTGCGATCACAGGCCGGAGATCCTTACAGCTGGTCCGATCAGTACAGTGAGAATGATTTCTCGAGCATTCATATCTGGCAAGAAATGTGTCCTGTGTATATGGAGAGTCTTGTCCAATTGACATTAGGCGGTCCGATGCATATTTCACACGGCGGGCTGCAGCATGCCCGGGTTCGATATTTCGATGTATGTGCCAAGAGACCCGGATTGCCGGAATCCGTTGCAGCGCTCGTAAAAGAGCTCTCTGTCAACTCCGTGACGGTGGAACTAGTAAATATCAGTTTGTTTGATCATCGCTCTGTTATCATTCAAGCCGGCACTTTTGGAGAGCACGTATTTAGAGAAGCTTCCATTATCAGTGATAAAGATGAGGTGATCGAAACGATTTCAGTCCACCAAAAATGGCTTACCGTAGATTTAGCGCCCGGAACCAGCGTGACTCTTCGAATCAGCATGGATCGATACGTGAACTCCCCTTCTTATGATATGCCATGGTTGAATTCAGAACAAAAAGACTTGCTTAAGGGCAGATCGCTATAGTCTAACAAGGAGTGGATGCACAGGATGAACGCTAATATCTCATATTTAAATAAACTTGGAATGGCTGATCCTATCGCAGGGCTGAAGAATGACTTTATTTCTCGTCAGCCGCAAGTGTCAGTTCAGACGACCACTATAAAAAAAGAGCATTATTTGGATTTTGCCGAAGGACGGGTTCGCGCCTTTCTGCCTTATGTTACTGAGGAAGGTGCTGTTCTCGATCCTAAGGACGGAAAGGAACATGAATATGCAACGGCATCCTTCGTCAAGGCAGGTGCTGTACTTCTTCATTCAGGCCGGTGTCCGGAGTTGCAGGACACCATTCTGAAAGCGATGGACTGGGGGAGTTATTGTCTTGGCGAAAACCAGGTTCCAGACGATCATGCGGATTTCACATCCCATATGCTGGTTCTGGCATATGAACTGTTATCTGGCTTCGCAGATTCATCCCGTGTTGAACGTTGGCGATGCAATTTACAGCGGTTCGAGCCAGAGCTTACCTATTCGCAAACCGAGCGGAACTTCCCCGATATCCGGCAAATACGCAATTGGGCAACGTATGCAATGCACGGGGAGATGATGAGGTATCGCACCGGTCTAACCGATACAACCAGCTTTATTGACAAGTACTTACCGTATCAACTGACACGGTTCACGCCAGAGGGCTTATATAGGGATCCGAATTTGCCGGCCGCCTATGATCTGGCAGCCAGAGATCAGTTAAGCGGAGTGCTGGAAGCCGGATACCAAGGGGCATCCGCGGAATTGTTGAAGATTCTTCTACATCGCGGAGCCCAAACCATGCTGTTTACGCAATCCGTTACCGGAGCTACAAGCTGTGGAGGCCGCAGCAATCAGCTGCTCTGGAATGAGCTGTCCTTTACCCATATTTGTGAAAGAGAGGCGGCTTATTACTTTCGACATGGAGATTTGTTGTGGGCGAGAACGTTTAAACGCGCCGCTCATCTAGCTTATCAATCGATTCTACGATGGGTAGACGATGCTGAAGAATTTCGCCTTTTTAAAAATCGCTTTCCTGTGGCCGAGCGGGTTGGTTATGAATTTTACGCCTATCATTCCACGTACAGCTTGTATGCCGCTCAGATTGCTGTTTCGTGTTATATGGATGCGGATGACTCTATTGAAGAAGTAGCTGCACCATGCGATGTCGGAGGCTTTGTGCTGCATTTACCTTCATTCCATCGCATCTATGCAACTACCGGACCGAAGCAAGGAGGCTATCATATAAGTTTGGATACCGCTGCCCAGATGGGCCAGGACGCGACCGGATTTGTCCGTTTACATCGGTCAGGACTTCCAGAAGAGACAGCGCTGTCAACGGGAATAGCCGGCTTGGATGGGGAAATTCCGTGGATTTTTTATCGTCCCAAACAGACGATTCCCGCACCGTTGTTTCCGGCAGCCATTGGCCCTACATGGAGAGATGAACATGGATCTTGGGACAGACTGGCCAATTACGGCCGCAGACAGCATGAAGTGTTCCACGCCTTGGATGTGGAGGGGCAACCTTTAAACGCGGAAAGGCTGCATTGGATAAATGAACTCTCGTTGCTGGAAATTCAGGAAAAGGATTTAAGTTTTTCTGTCTCATATATCGCAAGCCCGCAGCCAAAGGCCTATCCTTTGGATCCGAACACTCCCGGCGCAAATGTTAATGAAGTATATCAGCGTGCGATCAGTGACGTTCTCCCCAGACCGGGAAATGGCAGTGCGGAATGTATTGAGGAAATTTACCAGATCGGTATGGAGGGAACAACGGTTACCTGGAAGCTGCAATCAGCTGAAGCGGCTGAGATAACTGCAGTTGGCGTTATCGTTCCGCTGCTGGTGACGAATGGGACGGAACAATCCACCGTCATCTCTGAAGGAAGCAAGGTTACAGTTAACTACGGTCACGCCAAGTATACAGTGTGGGCGGATGAATCAGAGAATGGCGTGGAATTGGAACTGCTGCCCGGACGAATGCCGAATCGGAACGGTCATTATCAGCTGGCCCAATGGACGCGAAAAGATAAACAGGAAATCACCCTACACTTTTCACTAACAATGGAACAATAAGGCCGTCAGGGCCGGAAGGAGATAGAGATGAAGAATATCGAGCCGTATCCTGATTCGGAAAGTCGACTTTGGCTTGAACAGACCTGGGGCAAAATTATTGGAAAAGTCGAGAACATGTGCGAATCGATCGGAGCGGATTTTCCATACGCTTCGTATCATGGCAAATATAATCGCGAACAAGCGGATTGGTGGACCAATGGTTTCTGGCCAGGACTGTTGTGGCTTGTATATCGTGAGACGAAAGATGAACGTTTGAAAGAAGCTGCAGCGCTTACCGAAGCGAGAATGGATTTTGTGCTAAATGATTTTTTTCCGCTTCATCACGATGTAGGCTTTATGTGGAGCTTGTCTTCCGTGGCGCAGTTCAAATTGCTTGGCCATGAAGATTCAAGACGACGGGCCATGACCGCGGCAAGTCATCTGGCGGGACGCTTCAATCCTGCTGGACAATTCATTCGGGCCTGGAATCAGCCGGAACGGGTCGGTTGGGCGATTATCGATTGCATGATGAATTTGCCCTTGCTGTATTGGGCCAGCGAGGAGACCAAGGATCCGCGTTTCCGTCATATCGCGAGGCTGCATGCGGATACCACGCTGCGTGAGTTCCTAAGGCCGGATGGTTCGACTCATCATATCGTCTGCTTTGATCCGGAGACGGGGGAACGTCAGGAAGCGCTAGGCGGACAAGGCTATGACCCGGATTCAGCCTGGTCCCGCGGCACGGCATGGGCGATTTACGGGATGGCTTTAAGCGCTCGATATACCGGTGATCGACGCTATATCGATGCCGCCAAGCGTTCGGCCCATTTTTTTCTCGCAAATCTGCCGGATGACGGTCTTCCGCCATGGGATTTCCGGGCGCCTTGGGAAGAAGGAATGGCCATGGATTC
The DNA here is from genome assembly GCF_038004585.1 of Paenibacillus sp. FSL R5-0475. Classification (NCBI taxonomy): domain Bacteria; kingdom Bacillati; phylum Bacillota; class Bacilli; order Caryophanales; family Paenibacillaceae; genus Paenibacillus; species Paenibacillus sp. FSL R5-0475. The sequence continues at coordinate 2,561,311 of NZ_JBBORK010000001.1, read as the reverse complement.
CACGGCATCCGCATGCGCGGCAAGCGGATTACTAGAGCTTAGTTTGCTGGTACCGTCAAGTGAATCCCGTATGTACCTAGATGCGGCTGAGAAGTTGATTCGTGAGCTGGATGAACGATATACAGCCTGGAATGATCCGCACGAAGAAGCGATTTTGCTGTTTGGTACAGCCAATAGTCCGCGAAAGACTCATGTGAATGTACCTATTATATATGGAGATTATTTTTTTGCGGAAGCTATTTGTAAGCTGCGGGGCATCAAAGATACGTTCTGGTAAGGGGAGTTACTTGTATGAAACGATTGCTATATTATTCCCAACTTCGTCGTGACTCGGAAAGCGAGTTCCGCCAAATGGTGAATACAGATATTGAGTCTCTTCGAAGGGATTGGTCAGCTCAGGGACTTTACGATGTTTCCATCTTTGTCTTACAGCAGTTTGTGTTTATTTATGCGGAAGCGGGCTCTTCATCAGAATACGCAGAGTGGCGCTGGCCACGGTATTATGGCCGGATCTTGGAAACTTGGCCGTTAGTTCCGTTAAGTATGGGGCATCCTTCAGGATCCGCGGATAGTCTCGAAGTACCTTTAATCGCTATTTTTCACGATGGGGTGCCGTCAGATTGTTCATCTTGGAGAGATCACCGTCACATTGATGAGCGTATCGGCTCGGTCGCTTGTTTACGTCCAGAGATGGCAGCAAGTTATATCTATTACCATTTTCAAAAACAGGAAGAAGCGGCGTCGAGCTTTAATCAAACCTATATGATCGGAATGTTCGGCACACTGATCTTTTCGTATCATGAGTTGCCCAGCCTGACGAGTGGACATAAACCTCAAGGACTTCTTCATACGCGGCAATCACCGATTCATTGGCATGACGCGATGCTGCCTCACTTTATTCCTTGGAAAGATGAGTCGGGCAATGATATTTTGTGGATGCAGATGGAGAGAATCCAGGGAAGTATTTAAAGGAGGTGATTTTTTGCCATTAAACTGTATTTTGTAAAGCCTGTAACCAAATTAGCGAGGAGTGAACACAATGATAACCGGAATCCGACAGTGGCTGAAGCCATTTAACAAAGTCTGTTTGAGCGTCGTATTAATTGCTTCGTTGTCTTTTCCTATAATTATGAATCATTCGATTGTGATGGCTGCAGGCGCTACATATTATGTAGATACGAATGGAAGTGATGCCAACGACGGGATATCTTTAGGTACGCCGTTCCAAACCATTGGACGCGCCGCTCAAGCAGCGACAGCTGGCGATTCGGTGCTCATCCGTGGAGGAACATACAGGGAAACGGTGATCCCGCTACATTCTGGGACGAACGGGAGTGAAATCACTTACCAAAATTATAATGATGAGAAAGTAATAGTCAGTGGCAATGATGTCGTTACCGGATGGACGCAAGACAGTGGGAACATCTATAAAGCTCCGATGACATGGAGTTTAGAGGCGGGAAATCAAGTGTTCGTCAATGGAGCATTGATGGATGAAGCGCGTTGGCCTAACCAGACAGGAACATTACTGAACCCTACAACATCGTCAGCGGGTACATTTACGAATGTGACCAATATTTTCGATACCTCACTTCCGGGTGGCAATAATTTCTGGAAGGGCGCAACGATTTGGACTACAAGCGGAAGTGCGTGGATTGCTCAAACCTCAACCGTGACGGGGTACGATTCCTTTTTAAAGAAGCTGACTATACAGCCTTTAAAGGGTTCAGGAACCTATTATGATCCGAAATCTGGAAATAGGTATTATTTGACCGGTATTAAAGGAGCGTTGGACACCGCAAAAGAATGGTGGTATGATTCCGCGAACGGTCAGCTCTACTTGTGGGCTCCTGGTGGCGGAAATCCGTCTACCCTCATGGTTGAAGCCAAACGGAGAAACAATGCTTTTGATTTATCCGGTAAATCCTACATCAGCGTTAAAGGGATACAAATCACTGCTTCCACGATTGTGACGGATAACTTCACGGATCATGTTACGATACAGGAGATTGCAGCCAAATACGTTTCACACCATAATTTGAACACCAGCGCCGGAGAACAAGCCAATCTCGGGATCATCCTTAACGGCAGCTATAACGAGATACGCGATAGCGAGATCGCTTATAGCTCGGGCAGTCTTGTTACGGTAAAAGGAACGAATAACAATATCATTAATAGTTATATTCACGACGGGGGCTATGTACCGAACTGGGAAGGTCTCGTCAACCTGCAGGGAGCGAACAGCTTGATCAGTCATAATACCGTATCGGACGCCGGGCGTGTGACGGTTTATTTCAGCGGCGGAATGACTGCTAATCAAATCCAATTCAACAATATTTATAACGCAGGCTGGCTGACCACGGATTTGGGTATGGTTTACGGGCCGAATACAGACGGTCAAAATACGGAAATCCATCACAACTTTATTCACGATAATAAAGCAGCCGCTGCGAATTCAGGAATATATCTGGATAATTATACAAACAATTTTATTTTGCATCATAATGTCGTGTGGAACAACGAAGGCATTCGATTGAATACACCGTCTAATTACAATCTTGTATATAACAATACCGTATGGTCCAATACGTCTCCGGTCGGAGCGTGGGGAGATGTTTTCGCTCAAGATATGTATGGCGACAAAATATACAATAATATCATCAAAGGTGTGGATACTGTAACCGCAGCCAACGCAGAACATGGGTTTAATTTGACCAGTTCACCGGGATTTGTAGATGAAGCCAACGCCAATTACCGTTTGTTGACTACATCTGCGGCCAAGGATTCAGGCAAGGTGATTCCGGGGATTACCGATGGATACACAGGAAATGCACCGGACATCGGAGCTTACGAATATGGAGGTGAGGACTGGACTGCAGGTCATAATTTTGCAAGTCCACCAAGTCCGACATATACAAGACCGGATACAACTCAAATGAATCAGGTGGTCAACGGTGGCTTTGAATGGGGCAATCTGAGTAGTTGGACTACAACGGATGGCGGAAATGCCGCTGTTGTTGCCGACAATCATTGGGGCAAAGCAGCCAATGCGGGGATGTCGAGATCGCAATTCAATGGTGTAAAGCTTAGCGGCAGTGTGGATGGGATCGCGCAAACTATTACAGGGCTTGAGCCTGACACAAATTATATCGCGGGAGCATGGCTGCGTTCGCCCGCAGGGGAAAACGTGCTTCTCGGCGTGACGGACTTCGGTGATACAGAGGTCAGCGCTTCTTCAAACAGTTCAATTTGGACTTTTGTGAAGGTGAAATTCAAGACCGGTCCATCGCAAACGAGCGCCAAAATCTTTTTGAAAAAGACTTCCACAACGGGGGAAGCATACGTGGATGATGTGGGTCTCGTGTTGGATTCTTATTATCAATCCATGTATACCTTCGATGGATTCGAAAACGGTCTAGGAAACTGGATCTCAGTCCCAGGCAAAGGTTCACCATCCCTCAGCAGTGCAAAAGCACACACAGGAATCTACAGCTACCTTGTAAGCGAGGATATGGATGCGATCCAGCAGACGTTCCATTCTTTGCAGAATAAAGTTGTAACGATGTGGTTCTATGATGATGCAGGTGCAACGAACATGCAAGTGGCGGGCTTTGTTGACAACAGTTCGGCAATACGTGGAATCGCGGTCAATACGCCTACCTCTACCACCAAGTATTCGGTCCGTCTGGACGGAACATATACTGCGACTGCAATAAGCAGAACAACAGGTTGGCACGAACTGAAATGGGATTACACTTCGGGGACGAAAGTCGATATGTATATAGACGGAGTACTGGTTGCTTCACCGACGGGCGGAACAAACTTTAATCGCATTGTTATCGGTGACTCTTGGTCTGGAAATACGACGACCACTTACTTTGATGATATTGCTATTCAATAGATTGCTCAGCCAACCTATTAACCGACAAATGGTCCAAAATAACAAAAAAAAGATCCTAACAGGGGTTCGACTCCCCTAGCCTCCACCAACCTTACTAAAAACGAACACAATATACTTAGTTGGTGGATTTTCAGTAACAGTTTGGTTTAATTAGTAAAAAGACAGTTAGGGCGCATTTAGAAGCAGTAACTGTCTATTTATTCATATTCATTAGGCAATATTAATCTTTGGAACTCCGTCAGTTGTTTTACTTATACTAGAATTGCATTGTCGTTGGGAATTTTATCCTGAAGTTCAACCGGAAGTAGTTATCAATGTACTCGCGCCGAGTCTCCGTATTCTTACATGCTTTGGTGATCGCGGTTACCGCAATGGTAGGTGATGTTTTTTAGCTTGTTTTGTCCGCGATGCTTTGTATTGCCCATCATGCGTAATCGTAGCCAAGGGTCCTCAAGTATTCTCCGCAAATCATAAGCCCTCTTAGAAGGTGAAATCGACATGCTTGAAAACTTGAGCGATCGTCTGACTTAGTTTTGACCGCAGGACGGTCCTTGTTTTGGTATTTTAGAAAATTGCGGCAACAGGCTCTATCCTAGGGTCATCTGAATCATCACGCGGCGGCAAATGGTGGATTGGCTATAACCTATTCTGCAACTCATTACTTTGTCTCAACAGACAATGGGGGATGCAGTTTTTTTATGTCCAGATATTCGATTAACTATGATGTTTTACTCATCGTTGATGCACATACCTATGATTTAATTGAAGAAATAGGAAATAGATTTCACAAAGCAAAGATTGTATTTACATAGGAGGGGCAGAATCGTATGACAACTTGCATACAGACCTCGAGGCCTGAGACCCTTCATGTCATGTGGAAAACCGTCTCAGAGGATTGTAATCTAGCCTGTGATTATTGCTATTACAGTACTGCCGGGGGACATCCTCAGCAACCGATCCGAGTGATGGATACGGAGCTTCTGGAGCGGTTTATCGCTCAGTACATGAAAAGATCATCAGGGATAGCGACTTTCTCTTGGCAGGGTGGGGAGCCATTATTGGCCGGACTTTCGTATTTTGAACAAGTGATTTCATTCCAAGCTAAGTACGCTCCGCCTCATACGATGATCAGTAATGCACTGCAGACGAATGGAACGCTTATCCATGAGAAATGGGCGAAATTTTTTAAACGGTATAACTTTTTGGTTGGGATTAGTCTGGATGGCCCAGAGCCTATTCATGATGCTCATCGTGTAACGGGTTCGGGAAAAGGCAGTTATGATCTAGTTATGCGTGGGATTCGTCATTTACAGAATGAGGGTGTGGAGTATAGTATTCTGACGGTGATTCATGAAGATAACGTGACGAAACCAGATGAGTTGATGGCATTTTATCTAGAACATACCTTTCCGAATATTCAGTTTATCCCCTGCATGGATTTTGTTTCTCAGAAAAGTGATGTAGCGGGACGTTTCCGAATTACACCTGAACAATACGGAGTCTTTTTATGCCGTACATTTGACCTTTGGTACAACGGTGGGTATCCAGAGCTTCCTATTCGTATTTTTGAGAATATGCTTCTTGTATTCATGCATCGTGAGGCAGAGTTATGCGTTCACAACTCATGTTGCCCGAAGATGATGGTGCTTGAAACGAACGGGGATGCCTACCCTTGCGATTTCTTTATTGATGAAGAGCATAGGCTAGGAAATATCGGCCAAACTGACCTGGAAACACTGCTAACCAGCCCAGTATATGATGATTTTTTGTTAATGAAGCCCAATATGAATGAATCATGCTATAAGTGTGAGTACCTTAGCTTTTGCAATGGGGGATGTCCGCGCAACCGGAATTGGCTTGATGTTCATGATCGTACTGAGGTTGATTATTTCTGCCGTAGTTATAAAATGTTCTACTCATATGCCTATGAACGGATGATACTGCTAGCAAACCGACTTAAATCGGAGCAGATGCTGGAGTTCAGGAAAAGTGCCAAACCACTTCCAGGTAGAAATGATCCATGTCTCTGCGGAAGCGGGAAAAAATTTAAGAGTTGCTGTCAACCACTATAGCTCAAATTAAAAAAAGGCTGTCCCAACAATCATGCAAATGGTTGTGGGACAACCTTTTTATTATGTTAAAGAACCATTTGATTTCTCACCATAATAGCCGCACCAGTCACCACAGCTTCTTCTTTTAATGTACCTAGGGAGAAGTGAGGTTGGTATTCAGGATAACGGTAAGTGTTTCGCTGTGCCACTTCAACCGCCGTTTGGAAAAACAACTCGTGAGAGTGGATGAGCGCACCACCTAGAATGATGGTCCCAGGATGAAACAGGTTGATAACGTTGGCGAGGCCAATACCGAAGTGAATGGCGGCTTGAGTAAATAATTCACGCGCATGTGGATTACCGTCTCTAAAGGCTTGTACCAATACATCATAAGTTAGTTTCTCAGGCGCCACTTTATATCTTTGGAAGATCAGATCGTTGTCTATTTTCGCCTCTGAGCGCGCACTTTGTTCTAGCGCCTGCACAGATACGAATGCTTCCAGAGCTCCGTAGTTCCCTTCATTATTTAATCGGGGTCCATCTGTCTGGATAATCATTTGACCAATGGCATCTTCCATATCCATCGTGCCATGAACAATACTTCCATGCGACATCATCGCATAGCGGAGTCCTGCTCCAGCATGAACATAGAGCATATGTTGAATGTTAGCGTGACGGATGGACCATCGTTCTCCAAGGAGTGCGGAATTGGCACCGTTGTCGAGTAAAGCTTTGAAGCCCGTTCGTTCCTCCACCAGTTTGCAAATCGGGAGATTGTTCCAGCCAGAAGAAGGGAAGTGTAGCGGTTTTAAGATTAAACCATTTTCCCGGTCAAGCGGTCCCACGGCTCCTATTCCTATCCCGATAATTTGACTGTCCTTCAGCTGATGGTCTCTAAGGAAAGCGCGTATTTGATTACTTATGTGATCCATAAATCTTTCAGGTGTGAATGCCTGATCCATTCGCCAGTGAACAATTGATTTTGGGTTCATTTGCATATCAAATAAACCAAGGGAAGAATACAGCCTGGAAATTTCTAAACCGATGATGTAGCCGTAGGAAGGATTGATCTGGTATAAAATAGGTCTTCTGCCTCCGCTAGATTCCCCGAATCCGCATTCTATCAGCAAGCCTTCTTCCGTCATTTCATCTAATATTCGGGTCATTGTGCTTTTGGTAAGTGAAAATGTTTGTAGAAGATCTAACTTGGAAACTGTGCCTTGTTCGGCGATTCGGTCGTATAGGAGTTTCTTTGGGGATGGAATGTGTGTCGAGCGCTTTTCCACGATAAACCTCCAAGCTATATATAGGATGAACTAGTAAGATCGTTTTTTATAAAGTTTGTATTTATTAACATTAATATAGTATAACGCATAAACCATAGATTGTATTTTACCGTTCAAAAAACTTAATTCCATTTTGGGAAAAAGTGATATAATGAAATTACGACAGAAAATATAAGGGTGGAATCCATGAGAACAACTATGAAAACAAATGCGACGACGAATACAGACCTAAGGATAAGTCTATTGTTCCAGTTGTTTTGGGTATTTGTTCGAATCGGTCCCGTAACTTTCGGGGGAGGTTATGCGATGATCCCTATGATCGAACGGGAAATTTCCACTAAACGGAAATGGCTGGCTGAAGAGGAGATGGATGAAATTCTATCTTTAGCTGGCGCAGCACCAGGTGGGGTAGGTGTAAATGCGGCGGCATTCATTGGTTATCGTCTTGCTGGAGTGAAGGGTGCGATTGCTGCAATCGCTGGGATTACGATTCCAACCTTTATCATTGTTTGTTTGCTTAGCGCCGTTTACTCACAACTGGCCGACCAACCAAAAGTTATTGCCGCCATGAAGGGGATTCATGGTGCTGTTATTGCCTTGATCCTAGTAGCAGCATATCGAATGGCCAAGAACGCTATATTTGACAAGACTACGGCTGTTACGGCGTTGCTTATACCGATTGTTTTATTAGTTTTCGGAATCAATCCCATTTACGTGATCGCAGTTGGATTGATTATCGGTTTTGTATATATGCCAATCAAACAGCTCTTAGGGCTCCAAGTTCGGACAGAGAAGGATTCCTTGAAAGCTTCTGATGAAGAATCGAATTATCCGGAGTATTACATCTAGGGGGAAGCGATGTGATTTGGAATTTATTTTTTATCTTTATAAAAATTGGACTGCTCTCCTTTGGAGGAGGGTACGCCATCATTCCGATGATTCAGCATGAAGCTATGGCTGGTGGTTGGTTATCTGAAAGGGAATTTCAAGAGGTAGTTTCCATCGCAGGGATGTCACCGGGCCCTGTTGCAACGAACAGTGCAACCTTGATTGGATATCGTGTAGCCGGAATAGAAGGAGCGATTGTGTCCACATTAGGCATGGTTCTGCCTTCATTAATCATCATCATTGTTTTTTCCATCTTTTTTTATCGGGTGAGGGACAGTCAATGGATTAAAACGTTATTTTATGGGTTGCGACCAGTGATTACAGGTTTGATTGCCTATGCTGCGATTCGGTTTGGTTTAAATAGCGTGGAACACGCCTTCGTTACTTGGCAAACCATTGGCACGTTGATCATTGTATTCGCTGCACTTTATGGTTTAATGAAATATAAGCTGCATCCGCTCACCATTATCGTTGCCTCTGGCATTCTTGGTGTAGCCTTTTTTTAGACAGAGCCGGGACGATCCCAGATTGGAGGTAAGTACATGTCAGAGAATATACGGGCTTGCTGTTCAGCTAGTCGAAATCAAGTCGAGAAACAAGGTTCCATCGATGTTTGTAAGGAGAACACAACTATCCAAAGATCAGAAGGGGATAAGGATTTCTCGGACATGATCCTTATTCCTGGAGGCACTTTTCTTATGGGGACGGATGACAAAGAAGGGTTCCCCGCAGACGGAGAAGGTCCCGCTAGGAATGTTACCTTATCTCCCTTTTTGATTGATGCAACGGCAGTTACGAATAAGCAGTTTGCTGCTTTTATCAAGGAAACAAACTACGTTACAGATGCGGAGCGTTTCGGTTGGTCTTATGTGTTTCATTCTTTTGTTTCCATGGAGACAGGGAAAAAGGTGATCCAAGTAGCTACTCAAACTCCCTGGTGGTGGGTAGTAGAGGGCGCGAATTGGTGTCATCCGGAAGGTCAGGATTCTCATATAGACGAACGCCTTGATCATCCGGTGATCCACATATCTTGGCATGATGCTGATGCATATTGCAGCTGGGCCGGCAAACGTCTGCCTACGGAAGCAGAGTGGGAGTATGCCGCACGAGGGGGTCTAGTTCAGAAACGATATCCTTGGGGGGACGAATTAAAACCGGGCGGTGAGCATCGCTGCAATATTTGGCAAGGAAAGTTCCCTGATAAAAATCATGCCAGCGACAGTTATGCAGGTACGGCACCTGTGAAATCCTATCTACCTAACGGATATGGTCTTTATAATATGTCAGGAAACGTGTGGGAATGGTGCGAGGATTGGTTTACTAAGGCTTATCATTTAACTTCCGAATCAGTGAATCCGAGAGGCCTGGTACGTGGTGTAGCAAGGTCGATGCGTGGAGGATCGTATTTGTGCCATAAATCTTATTGTAACCGTTATCGGGTGGCGGCCAGGAGCAAAAATACACCAGACAGCTCTGCAGGAAATATTGGATTTCGATGTGCGGCTGATTATACCGGTTGAGAATACATAAAGACTACTACATTAGAAGGAGGAACTTCTTTGTCCTCTATCATTCATAGTCAGTTTGATATCACCGTGCTGGACGTCATAAAAATTCAATATCAGAAGCGGGTCTTATTCGATTACGTCCAGTCTTGTTATACCGTCTCTTATATCCAAAAAGGTGAGGTATTGACGACATCCTCCGAGGGAGAATATGTTGCTTCTGCCGGAGACGTGATGATCCACCGTCCTAACGAGCCTTTTAATGTGATCTCCAAAATGGAAGGCGTACATTATCTGTTTAATATTAACGCAAAGGTGCGAGAAGGAGATGACTTCTTCAAGTTATTCCCGCTAGGCAAGGTGATTCGGATTCGGGATCAAAGCGAATATGAGCGAAGGTTTGACGAGCTGCGAAGCCTGTGGTTGCAGGAGGAGGAAGATTTCAGAAATGTTCAGGTCGGTTCATTGGCATTTTTTCTCCTTTATGAAATTATGGAGAGCACCAAGCTTGGCGGGCGCCGCTCATCACGAGATCCCTATGTCACGGACCGCTTTAACGAGGCGTTGAAATATATGGAGGAGAGACTTGATCAGGAGATTAGTAGAGAAGAGCTTTCCAAGCTCTATCATATGAATCCTGTTTATTTTAGCAGGGCGTTTCAGAAAATATATAAATTGACACCTATGCAAATGTTACGAAAATTACGGCTGCAGCAAGCTAAACAAATGTTGGAGTATACGGATTATACCATCGAGCATATCTCCCAGAGATGTGGTTATTATGATGCTTCGCATTTCAGTAAGGTATTTCGTGGCGAATACGGCAGGGGTCCGGCAGAGTACCGAAAAAGTATCGAATATACAAAAACAAACATCGCTACTCCATAGCGGAGCTTTCCATATTCATTTACTCTATAAGCATGAGCAGATCATTCTGAACTGCCCGAATCGATGCGTAACCATTTCGATTAAAAGGAAAGGCAGGTTATAACTCATGAGAATCTTGTATTTGGATTTGGATTCGCTTCGCCCGGACCATCTGGGATGTTATGGCTATCATCGGAATACCTCCCCGAATATCGATTCAATCGCTAAAGAAGGTGTCACCTTTACCAACTACTATTGTTCAGATGCGCCGTGTCTACCGTCCCGTTCTGCTTTAATGTCGGGACGATTTGGCATTCATAATGGGATTGTAGGACATGGCGGGACCGCTGCTGATATGCGTAGAGAAGGGGCGAAACGCGAATTTAATGACCGGCTGGGAATGGAGAGTCTTCCCGCTATATTAAGGCAAGCAGCCATGAAAACCGCGTCGATTAGCACCTTCGCCGAACGGCACTCGGCCTGGACCTTTAATGCCGGTTTTCAAGAAGTGTTCAATGTTGGTGGAAGGGGGCATGAGACGGCAGAGCAGGTACTTCCTGTGGCACTTAAATGGCTTGAGGATAATGGGGAGTCCGAAAATTGGTTTTTGCACCTGAATTTCTGGGATCCGCATACGCCTTATCGTACACCCGAGAGCTACGGTAATCCGTTCGAGAAGGAGCCTTTACCCGATTGGATCACGGAAGACGTGTTTGAGCTTCACCGGAGTAAAAAGGGGCAGCATAGTATTGAAGATATGAATGCACTCGCGAAATCGCATTATCATCAGCATTTTAGGCATCATCTGGAGATAGAGAATCGTGATGACCTGCGAGTTATCTTTGACAACTATGATGCTGGAGTTAAGTATCTGGACGAGCATCTCGGGAAAGTATTTTCTAAGCTCAGAGAACTTGGCGTGATGGAAGATACGGCTATCTTGATCTCAGCGGATCACGGAGAGAGCCTGGGCGAGCTAGGGATTTACTCCGAGCACGGCACGGCAGACGAGGCGACTTGCCACATTCCGATGATTATTCGCTGGCCAGGCGGCAAGAAGGGAATAGTGGAGGATGGGCTACATTATCACCTTGATCTCGGACCGACATTAGCAAGCCTTCTGAATTTGAAAGGGGCTCCTTCTTGGGATGGTGAAAGTTATGCTGATACCATTCTGGAGGGACAATCAGGAGGGCGTGAGTATCTCGTAATCTCACAATGCGCGCATGTGTGTCAACGCAGCATCCGATTTGAGGATTGGTTATATATACGCACCTATCATGACGGACACCATGGATTTCCGAAAGAAATGTTGTTTGATTTGAAGCATGATCCTTACGAACAACATAATCTCGCCGAAGTGCGTAAAGACATTTGTATGAAGGCTGTCTATCTGTTGAATGAATGGCATGACAACATGATGAGCTCCATGGACTGTGATATCGATCCATTATGGACGGTACTTATGGAAGGTGGACCCTATCATGCGAAAGAGTATGCGAGCTCATCCTCAAAGGATGCTTAGCGTTGTCCCTTTGATGAGGAAAGAAAGACAACTGAGAAGGAGGCTGCCCCTGAAAGGGCAACCTCCTTTTTTATTTTCTGGCTTCTTGCTGATCAATTAAAGCCCCGGGAAGCCTCAAAACGGTTTTCGTCCCGCTACCTTCCTTACTGTACAGCAGAACGCCGCAGGGATCACCGTACTTAAGATTTAGACGGTTGTTGACGTTTAGGAGCCCGATATGATCACCGGATTCTATGTTCTTACCAGCCAGCAGCTCGGTTAGCTGTTCCAGTCTCGCAGCAACGATGCCTACACCATTATCTTCTACAGCGATTTCAAGCAGTCCCGCTTCGCTTTTCTCTACTGTGATCAGCAAGACTCCCTGACCTTGAGCCTCAAGTCCATGACCAAGCGCATTTTCGACAATAGGTTGAAGGATCATTTTAGGTACGGGAATGTGTAACCATTCCTGTGGACAGAACAGCTTGTAACTGAATTTGTCAGGGAAACGGCCTTGGTAAATCCTCACACAAGATTCTGCGATTTTCAGCTCTTCTCCAAGAGTTACCTCCTCTTTGCCCTTGATGCTGTACTTGAGCATTGTGCTTAAGGCGGTAGTCATTTCGTAGATTTCCCGATTTCCTTTTACGATCGCAACGCCTTTGATTGTATCTAAAGTATTGCTTAAGAAATGGGGATTAATTTGACTTTGCAAATACGAGTATTCGGCACGTTGCTTTTCCAGATCTGTCTGGTAAAGCTGGGTGTTTGCATCGATTAATTGGTCCGTCAAATCGTGAATCCGCGTTGTCATATCATTGAACTGTCGAGAGATGATTTCAATTTCAGCATAGCCTTTTAAATCGACCTTGTTGTTCAATATACCTAGACTTCCGCCTTTTAATTGATTCATATAGCGCATAAGCCTAGACAACGGTCTTAAGAGATTCATCATGAGTACAGAGTAGGGAATAGAGACGACCAATAAGATTAATGCTAGAAGAGCATAGCTGACCTTCTTTAATTTCTCCAGTTCTTTCATTAAATTATGGACAGGAACAGCGGTTATAATTTTTCCAGAGATCTCCGGTAAGATAAAGGACTGAATTGCATATTTCTTTCCGTTAACTGTTTCGACGATCGACTCTCCATCCCTTCCAGTTGCCCGAGTTTGAAACTGCTGGAGCATGTCCTCCGGCTCATCACTATTTGAGTAGATCAGCCCTTTATCATCCATCATAAAAAAGCTGGTTCCGACTAATCGAGGGTACTCTGAAATTTCAGTTTGAATAGCCTTCATATCCACAATAACTGCGATGTAGCCAATTTTTTCGCCATATAGGGACGTGTCACCTGAAGCAAAGATGTTCATCCCGAACAGTAATTTTCTCTTGTCGATGACCTTGTCTGGAGGACTGTATCCGCGATAATGAACGATTCCATCATCCCCAGCCGTCTTCATAAGATCGACGGCATATTTGGTTCTTCCCGCTAAGGAAATACGTGTGTTAGAGCTGCCGATAACAATAATATCTAAAATGTCCGTATTCATATTTCGCGCGATACTCAATAGTCCCTCTACCTTTTGGGATAGGTCGTAGCCTCGAAGCTTATCATTCTCGACTAGGAACTTTTGGACGGTCGAATCGTATCCTACATTCATCATCATGGAAGAAACGTTGGCATAGTTGTTAGAAATCCGTTGCTTGAGAAGGGAGACCAGCTCCGTATTGTATTGCGTATTTTGATTAATGATGGTCTCGCTTGATAGTTGGTAGACTCGTGAAACGATGATTGGGATAATGGCAACAATAAATAAACCAAATAACAGAACCTGAGTACGGATGGATAATCTCTTAAATGTCTTCATTGCTTTGTTCCCTATATTGCGTAGGTGTCATTTTGAGATGCCGTTTAAAAATTCGTGTGAAGTAGAAATAATCCTGAAAACCGCATTTCTCACCGATTTGGTAAATGGAAAGGTCGGTCTCGACCAGCATTTTACAAGCGTATTCAATTCTTAAACGACTGATATGTTCGATGATGGTCTCGCCGACTTCTTTCTTGAATAATTGGCATAAGTAATTTGGACTTAAGAAGAACTGATTGGCTAAATGTTGAATCGAGATTTCTTGATTGAAGTGGTTGCGGATGTACAACATGATTTCTTTGACTTTGTGGTTTGAAATTCGTGAAATATCAGTTTCGTTTCTGTTCATAAAAATATCAAGCGTCATAAGAATCAAATCATCGATCATAGCTTCAGCTGTACCGTATCGATAATAGAGCTGTTCATATCCTTCAAAAAAACGGCCGTTAACCCGAGTCCCTTCCCGAGGAAATAAGTAGAGGATCGATGTGTAGAGCAAATAGGCTTCTTTAATGGTGAACGTTCCCTCTTTGAATAATTTCTTTATCGATTCCATGGCTGCTATAAAACCGAGCCGGTCTTTATTATGAAGAATCCGGGAGATCTCTTTGAGCTTCTCGTCGATCGGTATTTCCTGTTGTGGATTCACCCGATAACATCCAGGCATCCCCGTTGCGAACATACTGAAAGCAGCATGAGAAGCGGATTCTAAAGCCGCATCCAGTTGATGTATATCCGAAATAGGAGGACCGATCCCGACCCCGCATTCTTGTACAACCTCTGTATGTTCAAGACCCCGAAGGAAGACTTCGTATTGGCACTCTTCCAATAAGTAACCATAACGTCGGCGGCTCATCGGGAAGACCAAGGAAGAGAATTGCCCGACATCTGCGGGCGAACTTAACCCTTGGATAACAATGGGGATATGAGGGCGATCTTCCGACAAGGGGATTCGCTTCTCGTCCAACCATAAGCTAATTCGTTCAAGATCTCCGGAACAAACCGCTTCATATAGTTCGAAGTCATGGACAGGGCTTTCTTTAACCACCTTCGATTCGTGTTGCTGGGCTATTCGGTTAAGCATTCCTTCGATTTCTTCGATTTCAAAAGGTTTCAGGCAGTATCCGAACGTACCATAATTCATCGCTTTTTGTGCATAAGCGAACTCTGCATGTCCGCTCAGTACGATGAAAATTGTATCAGGTGCGATGGCTTTACCACGTTGAATGAGCTCTAGCCCATTCATTACAGGCATTTTAATATCTGTTAGAACAAGGGTGGGGCGAAGCGATTGAATTAATTGCAGGGCTTCTTGCCCGTTTTCGGCATCGTCGATCACTTCAAAGCCGTATTTCTTCCAATTTACTCCTGCTTTAATTCCCTCTACAATCCACTTCTCATCATCTGCAATAATCACTGAACGCATAAGTGAATCCCCCTTTCTATATGGAGCTCTTAGATTTATCCTAGCGATTGTGGATCAAGGGGGGTATGGACTATCTTACGCTCACTATGTCCGATATTACGTGTCACAGGAAGGTCACCCACAAAGGTGTGAAAAATCCACATGACCGGAGTTGTATCCTCTATACAAGATAATTTACACTCCCGATATAATTTACCATATAAATCGCTTACAAGCATAAACAATCTCATACAGAAAGGTGGGGAGAAGATTGGCTGAATCTGTAACCGCTCGTACGCCTAAGCGAAGCTTAAAGACTCGTGCTGCTAAGCAAAGCTTAGGAAAAACGATTTTACAGTACAAGTATTTTTACCTCATGGTTCTACCGGTGTTAATCTGGTACGCCCTCTTCAGCTATGCTCCCATGTACGGTGTAACGTTAGCATTCAAATCATTTGATTACAGTAAGGGGATCCTGGGAAGTCCCTGGATTGGCTTAGAGAATTTTCAAACGTTGTTGACCGACCCGGATTTTCGCAGGGCCTTTTGGAATACGGTCATTATCAGCTTAATGAAGCTGATCACTCATTTCCCGATGCCCATTATCCTGGCGATTGTTTTATATGAGTTTTCCAGGACAAAAATGAAGCGGTTTTTTCAGACGATCCTGACGTTCCCGCATTTTATATCGTGGGTTGTACTGTCGGGGATTATCATCAATATTTTAAGCAAGGACGGGATTTATAACCAGATCATCATGTTGTTTGGCGGTGATCCAAATTCTCCGCTTGTAGATGAAAGTGCATTTAGACCTGTTCTGTATATCACACATGTGTGGCGAGAGATCGGTTGGGATTCTATCATTTACTTAGCGGCGCTTGCAGGGATCAATCCTGAGCTGTTTGAAGCGGCGGAAGTGGACGGAGCGAACCGGTTTCGCCGCCTGCTAAACATCGCATGGCCGGGCTTGAAGAGTACCGTCGCAGTTTTGTTAATTCTTCAAGTTGGACAATTATTGACGCAAGGTTCGAGCTTCGAGCAAATATTCAATCTGTATAGTTCACCGGTATATTCGGTTGCCGACACGATCGATACATACATTTATCGGACTTCATTCACGATTGGGGGCGACTTTGGATATATGACCGCCGTGGGTGTCGTCAAGTCCATTATCAGCCTAATCCTTTTATGGGCGGCCAATACGTTCGCTAAGAAGATGGGCGAGGAAGGACTGTATTAATTTGCAGGAAAAGGGGAGAAGCAAGTGACCGACACAACGGTTAAAAAGAGAAAAAAATGGAGTGTCTTCGATATCGTCGCATTCGTGTTTCTGGGGCTTCTAGCACTAGTAACATTTTTTCCCTTCTATAATGTTCTTATTATCTCAGTTGCAAAGTTCGAAGCGATTAGTAAAAGCGATTTTTATATTTTTCCGCTTTCGTTTGACCTGTCGGCATACAAGCTGTTGCTTCAGGATATGAAGTTTTGGACTTCGATTTTAAATTCTGTCATCGTAACGGCGGTTGGTGTGTTGTTCAGCATGACGATCTCTGTAGCGGGAGCATACGCATTATCCAAGCGGGGCATGCCGGGAAGAAACATAATGCTTAGTTTGATCTTGTTCACTATGTTTTTCAATGGCGGTTTAATTCCCTTTTATCTAGTCGTTAAAGATCTAGGATTCGTAAACAATATACTCGTCATGATCATACCCGCCGGTCTCAATACGTTTTACCTGATCATTATGAAAAACTATTTCAACACGATTCCAGAAAGTCTGGAAGAGTCAGCTAAGCTGGATGGGGCAAATGATCTGTACATCCTTTACAAAATCATTATTCCGATCTCTGCCCCATTCATGGCGACCTTTGCTTTGTTCTATGCCGTGGAAAGATGGAATGAATGGTGGTACGCGTTGATCTTTATCAGTGACGCTTCAAAGGCCCCGCTTCAGATTTATTTACGTGAGACACTCATTACTTCGAATTCCTTGCTAAGTCAAATGGCACAGACGATGGCCGAGCAGGAGCAGACGGGGAAGGTCTACACACCTGCACTTCAAATGGCAGCAATTGTAGTTTCGAGCATTCCGATTATTGTTGTTTATCCGTTCCTGCAGAAGCATTTTAATAAAGGCATTATGGTTGGTTCGATAAAAGGATAAGAAAGATTTTAAATAGATTGATTCTATCCTAAAATAGTATAAAGGGAGGTTTCAAGCATGCTTAGAAAGAAAATGATGACACTGGCATTATGCATAACTTTATTGGCTTCGGTGCTCACGGCTTGCGGTGGAGGCAATAACGACAAAGGGCAGACGGCATCAAACGGTGAAGTATCTCCGGATTCTTCTAATTCCACGGACAACCCTTACAAGGATCCAATGACCATTTCTCTTGGTTTCTGGGACGCGGATGCTGAAATTGCTAACATCGAAAAAGACCCGATCGCCAAACAAGTATTAGAAAAATTCAACATTACATTAAAACCTGTCAATATGACCTGGGATGACTATACCCAGAAGATTCAAATGTGGGCTGCTTCCGGTCAATTGCCTGATATTTTCGCGATCGACGCTGTCGGTACGCAATATCAGCGTAAATGGGTTGAACAAGGTGTTGTCAAAGCACTTCCGGATCTTTCTAAGTATCCTAACCTTGCAAAATACTTCGAATCGCCGGACATTAAAGGTTTAGGTGTAGACGGAAAGTATTATACCGTTCCTCGCCGGATGTTCCCGAGTGTCGATTGGAGCGCACTGGATCGTATGGTGTTCTATCGATGGGATCTTGCTCAAAAAGCTGGAATCACAAAAGAACCCGAGACCTGGGAAGAGTTTGAAGCTATGCTTGATGCAATCGTGAAGTCGGATCCGGAAGGGAAGCATATTACCGGTCTTACGACGACAACTACCAAGATGCTGGGCGGATTCTTCTGGTTGTACGGTAACCCGGTCGCCACGAGTGATGGAAGCGGCAGTGACTTCAAATGGATCAAAGAGGACGGTAAGTTTATACCTGCTGTATTTTCGAAAAATGCGCTTCCGGCGTTACAAAACATGAAGAATATGTACGAAAAAGGTTTGATCGATCCAGACATCGCGCTTGTAAAGCCTGCAGAGTCTTATGACAATTTCGTAGCAGGTAAAGCAGCTGCTCTTCTAAGCGGTGGCGGTTTTATAAATTTAAATAGCGATATGTATGAAAAACGCTGGAAAACAGCTTATCCGGATAAGGATATCATGGAGAGCGTAAAGGCACTCAAGCCACTTATTGGACCTGATGGTGAACGCTCACATGCTATTTTTAAAACGTACTGGTCGGAAAGTTATTTCAGCAATAAGGTTGACGATAAAAAGATGGATCGCATCATGGCACTCTATGATTATGTGTTGTCTCCTGAAGGTAAGGACCTGTTGACTTATGGCATTGAAGGTGTCGATTACAAGATGGAAAATGGGCAGAAGGTTGTCATTGAAAAGGGTTCATTAAATGAGAAGTATCCAGCTAGTAGATTTCTAAAAAATTTGGTGGCTTATGAAACTTCCGATAGCTATAACATGGATAACCCGACGATCGCTAACGAAGGGATCCGCAAAGAAGCTGTCGATTATATCGATTGGATTCAGAACAATACGAAGGTTCCAGAATACGACATTCGGTTAACGTATTTGTCCACCCCAACAAAGGATAAATTTACTGTACTGGACCATGATGATCTGCTTAAGATCATGCTTTCCAAAGAACCCGTTGAGAGTTACTGGAATAACATTGTGAACGATTATAAGGCTAAAGGTCTTGATAAAATGATAGAAGAAGTAAATGCGAAGGCCAAAGAACAAGGTATTGAATAATTGATGGATAGAGAAGATCCGGGCTGAAGCAGCCCGGATCTTCCGTTTAATGATTTGAAGAAGAACCAAGAATGTGCGGCGCTACTGATCGCATACTTATAATAAGATTAGGAGGGGAAAGTCTATGATACATAGCATTCACTTGACAGGGTTAACCGAGAAACAGTTAGCAGCTGTTTCAGAAGTAGCGGGAATATTGAGTATTCGAATAGAACGGTCAGGGATTCCAGTAAATTGTAAGAAACAAGGGAAGGGCATTCGAATATCTTACGATGAGATTCAGGCCACTATTGAGTATGAACAGGAACATCAGTTGATCCGGGCACTCAGCCGATTGCTAGAGAATTTACGTCGTAGTGAGAGAGTTGAAATTAATGAAATGCCGGTTTATGAACAGCTAGGTTTCATGGTAGACTGCTCAAGAAATGCTGTTCTTAACCATGAAGGATATAAGGAATTGATTCGGCGCTTAGCGCTTATGGGATATTCAACGGTTCAACTGTATACGGAAGACACCTACGAACTTGAGGGGTATCCTTATTTCGGTTATTTAAGAGGTCGATATACAGGGGAGCAAATTCGGGAGATGGACCAGTATGCCGCGTTATTTGGTATAGAATTAGTTCCTTGTATCCAGACGCTGGCTCATCTGGGCCAAGCATTGAAATGGCAAGCACATGCACCGCTAGTGGATTTCCAAGACATTCTCCTCATTGATGATCCGAGAACTTACGAGTTAATTGATCGAATGTTCACTTTCATGGCGACCCATGTAAGTAGTCGCCGCATAAATATTGGGATGGACGAAGCGCATATGATGGGACTTGGTAAATATCTAGACAAGCATGGTTATCAAGATCGATCCTCCTTGATGTTAAAACACTTTAGTACTGTTATGGAAATCGCCAGGAAATATGGTTTCCGTACGATGATGTGGAGCGACATGTTTTTCCGTCTGGCCAGTTCCGGAGAATATTACGATGCTGAAAGTCCAATCAGCCCCGATATTGTTAAGCTGATTCCTGAAGATGTTACCTTGATCTATTGGGATTACTATTCGGAAACGCAGGAGAAATACGACGGAATGTTACGCAAACATAAGCAGCTGAATGATCATATTGGATTTGCAGGTGGTGCTTGGAAATGGATGGGCTTCGCTCCAAACAATGAATTCAGCCGCAAAGTCAGTCTGCTGGCTCATGATAGCTGTGTTAAGCATGGAATTCAAGAAGTGCTGATTACCGCATGGGGAGATAATGGTGCTGAAGCTTCCGTCTTCTCGGTTCTTCCTACCCTTCAACTTTGGGCGGAGCTGTGCTACACGGGATGTTTCGTGGAGAATCATGTCAAAGAAAGATTCATTAGCTGCGTGCAAGGCCATTATGATGACTTTATGGCACTCGATGCGGCTAACCTGGTTCCAGGTAATTCGGTTCCGGGGGGGGTGTTCCATCAATCCGGCTAAATACTTGCTTTATCAAGATATTTTGTGTGGTTTGTTCGATCGACATGTTATTCCTAGCGTGTATTCGAAGCATTATCAGCAAAGTGCGAAAATGCTCGAACAGGTGATTACTCGGAATTCGCCTTGGCAGTCCTTATTCTCTGTACAAGCCAGCTTGTGTCGCTTGCTTGCGATAAAGAGCGAAATCGGGATTTCCATACGTGATGCTTATCATCGAGGGAATGTTGAGGAATTGGCTCATTTTTCCAAGGTGACTTTGCCAGAACTATCATATTTAGCCATTCGATTTATGGATGACTATCGGGTGCAATGGGAGCTGGAAAATAAGGTGTTTGGTCTTGATGTTTTTGATCTTCGTATGGGAGGTATGCTTCAGAGGATTAGGACGGCTATTCATCGAATCAATAGTTATGTCGAAGGGAAAGTGGAACAGATAGCTGAATTAGAAGAGGAGCTACTTACGTTCGACGGTCTCGTTCTCGATGACGGCCCAAGGGCGATAAGTGCGAATTTGTGGCACACGATCGCAACACCGTCCGTCATCGCAGGAGTATAAGAAGGGAGTGAGGTTATGATTGACACTAATCTGGACCATCAAAATGGCTCAAAGCGGCCCAACCTTATGCTTATCACAGTGGATCAGATGCGTTTTGATTGCCTGAGCATCATGGGACATCCCGTCGTTGAGACACCCAACCTGGATTCTCTTGCATCAAGAGGGATATTATTTGAACACGCTTACTCAGCTACCCCGAGTTGTATTCCCGCGAGGGCTGCTATCATGACAGGAATGGGCCAACGATCACATGGGCGGGTGGGGTATCAGGATAAGGTTGAATGGAATTACGCCCATACGATTGCCGGAGAGCTTGCTCAAGCTGGTTATCATACGCAGTGTGTTGGCAAGATGCATGTGTATCCTGCACGTAATCTATGTGGATTTCATAATGTAGTGCTTCATGATGGATATCTTCACTACAATCGGGACAAGAGCCAAGCCATATATGATGAACACTATGATCAAGTAGATGATTATTTACAGTGGCTGCGAAGACAAACCAATGCCAATTCGGATATCACTGACTTAGGACTTGATTGCAATGCCTCAACGGTTACCCGCCCCTGGCATTTGCCAGAATCGATGCATCCAACGAATTGGTGCGTAACCGAATCGTTAGACTTCTTACGAAGAAGAGACCCTGGAAAACCATTTTTCCTATGGTCCTCCTTCGTTCGCCCACATTCCCCCTTGGATCCGCCGCAATGTTATCTAGATATGTACATGGATTTGGAAATTCCTGATCCTCCAGTCGGAGATTGGGTGGACGAGAATGCAGCTTTAAACAGTGCTAAGGATCCAACATCTTCGTTCACTCATTTGCCAAAGCGCAGATTGGTTCGTGCCCGTGCCGCATATTATGCACTAATAACGCATCTTGACGACCAAATTGGGAGGTTGATCAATGGGCTGCAGGAATATGGAGTTTTAAATGAAACTTTGATTCTATTTACTTCTGATCATGGTGAAATGATGGGGGATCATCATTACTTCCGCAAATCTCTTCCTTATGAAGGAAGTGCTAAGATTCCTTTCATAGTGTTTGATCCGGGAGAAACGCTTGGACTTCTTGCAGGCTCCCGGCTTGATTCCATTGTAGAGCTTCGCGATATTATGCCGACGTTTCTTGAAGCTGCTGGCGTCCAAATACCAGTTACAGTAGAAGGGCAAAGTGTGTTGCCGCTGTGTAAGGGAGATCAGATAGTGTGGCGGTCTTATATTCATGGGGAGCAAGCCTATGGAGAAAAGTCTCACCACTTTTTAACGGATGGAAGAGAGAAATTCATATGGTATTCTCAGACAGGCGAAGAGCAGTACTTTAACCTAGTGACCGATCCCTTAGAGAAGGTTAATGCAATCGGATGTACCGATAATTTAGAGCGTATACGTGAATGGAGAGAGCGTCTTATTCACGAGCTGGAGGGACGAGAGGAAGGGTTTGTAAACAACGGCGAATTGATTGCTGGACGTCCAATTTCTAATATTCTAAAGGCATCCGAATTGGGGAAATGATCTTAACGAAGGACAACCTGAACATTCAGGTTGTCCTTCGTCTGTTACGGAAAGATTAAGGAGTTTAGCATGTGTTTTGATTTACCAGCTACTCCGGCGCTGAGGCAATGGGTCCTGATCTTGAATCATTCGATGGACGAGTAATTCTACCATCGAACTGCGAATTTCACTATAATCGGGATCTTCAAAACGATTGTAGTTTTCATGAGGATCCTCTTTCAGATCATATAATTCACCGTAGGTCTCTCCTGCAAAGATAACTAGCTTATAACGTGTAGTTCGCAAACACTTAGCGTTTATGCCTCGATCATGAGCAATATAAGCGGTTAGGGCAGAATTACGTACATGGGACTCCCTGCCAGCTAGCACTTCCATCTGTGACACGCCTTGAATTCCGTAGGGGAATTTGAGACCTGCGGCTGCAAGCAGTGTGGGGACAATATCAACATGTTCCATCAAAGCAGAGACCCGTTGCCCGGAAGCAATCCCAGGACCACGTACGATCATCGGGATCCGTGTTAACCCTTCATAAAACCACGGTCCCTTGTAAATTAGTCCATGGTCACCGAGCAGTTCTCCATGATCGCTGGTAAAGAGGATGACAACATCATCGTACATTTCTTTTTGACGCCAAGCTTTTATAATTCGTCCGATCTGCTCATCAATGAAGGTAATCATCGCATAATAATTTCGAGTGAGTCGTTTCATATGCGCTTCATCAAGAGAATGCTCCTCACCGCCACCAGGCCAATATCCTCCCTGACTCTGACGCAGCAAATTTGGAGGACGAAGATGAACGTCGTCAGCTTCTCTGGTTGGTGATGGAATGTCAATGTCCGCGTACATATCCGTATAAACTTCTGGAGGGTCAAAGGGATGATGCGGATCAACGAAACTGGACCATAAGAATAACGGTTGCTCGGTTTTGTGGGCGAGGATAGCATCGATACTCCGTTCAGCAATCCAGTAAGTCTGATGCAGCTCCGGAGGAATTTCGCTCTCCCACACATCGTGTTGAGCATCGGAGGCTCTGAAACGGTCTTTACTGAATCGTTCTGCTACTTCCGGGTTGCGTTCCCTAAGCCACTCCATATATTCCCCGATACAATTGTCTTCAGTAATATGATGCTCATCAAATCCGTAGTACGTTCCATCGGAAGCTCTTCCGCGATCTCGATAAGCAGGATCTTCATATTCTTGTGAAAAGTCCCCCTTCATTTGTGGACGGAAGTGCATCTTTCCTATACCGATGGTTTTATAATTCGCTGTCTTTAAATGATCGCACAAGGTAAGTTCGTCTTCTCTAAGCGCAGTACCGATGTTCCAAGCACCATGGACATGAGGGTACCTTCCAGTAAAAATGGAGGAACGTGAGGGCGTGCAAACGGGACTAGCGCAGTAAGCTCCAGTGAAGAGCGTGCCTTCTGAAGCAAGCTTGTCAAGCTCAGGTGTCAGTACGGAAGCGTTCTCGATACCTAGTGCATCCGCACGCATTTGATCTGTGGTAATTAACCAAATATGAGTTCTTTTTGACATCCGTAAAACCTCCTATGAATATAGTTTATAGCATCACAAAAGCCTCTAGCAACCAATGAATTCTCCATATATTTCATTAGAATTGTCCATATGGGTTGATATTTTTATTACCTATAATTGAATAGTCTATCTCAATGTTGGAGGAGAAATTATATGCGGAAGTTATCCATATCAGGGGATCATTTTATATTAGACGAACAACCCATCCGGTTGCTTTCTGGTGCGCTTCATTACTTCCGGATCGTTCCGGAATATTGGCAGGATCGTTTGCTGAAGCTGAAGGCTTGCGGATTAAATACTGTTGAAACCTATATTCCTTGGAATTTACACGAACCAGAGGAGGGGAACTTCAATTTTGATGGATTTGCTGACATCGAGGCTTTCGTTAGACTTGCTGGAGAGCTTGGTTTGCACGTGATTTTGCGGCCAAGTCCTTATATTTGTGCGGAATGGGAATTCGGTGGATTGCCAGCTTGGTTACTTGCGGACGATAACATCCAGCTGCGTTGTAATGATAACGTCTATTTATCTAAGTTGGATGCCTATTTCGATGAGTTGCTTCCACGTCTGCGGCCTTTGTTAAGCACTAACGGTGGGCCTGTGCTTGCCCTTCAGGTAGAGAACGAATATGGAAGCTTTGGGAGTGATAAGACTTACCTGCATGATCTAAAAGCAGGAATGATCGCCCGCGGCATGGACGTTCTGCTGTTTACTTCAGATGGAGCTGAAGATCATATGCTTCAAGGCGGTATGATCGACGGAGTGTTCGCCACCGTAAATTTCGGTTCACGGGCAAAGGAAGCCTTTGCTAAATTACGTGAATATCAGCCTACGGGACCGTTGATGTGTATGGAATTCTGGAATGGATGGTTTGACCACTGGATGAAACCGCATAATACCCGCCCCGAATCCGAAGTAGCGGAGACTTTGGATGAAATGCTGGCTCTAGGAGCCTCTGTTAACTTCTACATGTTTCATGGGGGGACAAATTTTGGATTTATGAATGGGGCAAATCTTTTTGACAAATATGAGCCCATCGTAACCAGCTACGATTATGATACACTGCTGGACGAATCGGGTAAGCCAACTGCAAAATTTTATGAAGCTCGAAAAATTATTGAGAAATACGTAACGTTGCCGCCACTGGAATTACCGCCGTTAATAAAGTCACAAGCTTATGGTAAAGTGTTGATGACAGAAGCAGCACCACTGTTCACTCAGTTAGACGTTTTGTCTCGTCCAGAACGTAGAGCATGTCCCGAGCCAATGGAGAAACTGGGTCAAGATTATGGATTTATCTTGTATTCAACGAAGATCAGTGGACCCCGCAGCAGTACGGAGCTCGTTCTTCAAGAAGTTCGCGATCGTGCGCTTGTATTCGCGAATGGGGCCTTTGTCGGTACAGTTGAACGCTGGGATCCGCGAGGAATTTCATTAGAGATCCCGATTGAGGGACTGCAAATCGACATTCTTGTGGAGAACATGGGACGCGTAAATTATGGCCCTCTGCTTCGTGATCCGAAGGGCATAACCTGTGGCGTTAGACTCGGCTATCAATTTTTGCATGATTGGACCATTCGTTCCTTGCCATTAACAGATCTTAAAGGATTATCATTCACACCGATAGATTGCGAAGAACGTCAGCGGCCCACTTTCTACCGGGGGAGCTTTCAAGTCTGTAAGCCTGAGGATACTTTTTTGCGGCTGGACGGATGGAGTAAAGGTCAAGTTTTTATAAACGGCTTTAATCTAGGTCGTTACTGGGAGGAGGGTCCGACAAAAACGCTTTACATACCGGCACCGCTTTTGCGTCAAGGCGGGAACGAACTAATCTTGTTTGAATTACATGGCGTAATGGAGCCAGTGGTTACTTTTGTAGATACACCTGAGCTCACATGATATTTAAATATTTAATGGGTGAGTAAGTATCATAATTCTATAGTATGGGTCTGATGATTTTTAATATATAATCAAAACAGCCCAACAATTTATAGGAACTGAAAATGCACGATTAGGGTGGTTTAGAGGAGGATTGCTAATGAGTTATGATTTGATGGCGTTCGAGACGTCTAAAGCACCGCAAGAGAGAGCAGCGTTTATGAAGTGGTATGAGCAGCAAGTGCAGTGGTCGGAAGACCATGCCTATAATGATCCATCAGTTTTATCGGAGGCGCTGCAACGTTTTTATAGTGAGTTGTCCGAGCAATTTCCTAATATGAATGTAGAGGATGAGATTTTTGAGGCGATGGAGGAAGCAGGAACGGATAACCGGTTGACTGACTACTCGCTTGGCTCATCCGTCATCTATGCAGCTTTCGCTTATTCTGTAGCTGAGGAAGCTTATACGGCGATGCGGGAGTTGGCTATAAAACACAAAGTAGGATTTTTTGATGTAAGCAGCAACGAAGGCGATATTATTTTTCCTTGAAGCAAAATGATTTAGATTGTAGACAGCTGGTTGCACTCCTAGTTGTTAATGAAGTAGTGGCAACCAGCATGTTTTCTATCTTCTTTACTCTACTACAGACGGAATAATACAATCCTTAATCAGAGGCCACCGGTCACGAGGCTGAAGTGTGAATTCTGAGGCGATAGCTACGACAAGTTTTTTTTCTGGAATGCAGCAAATGACATTACCACCATCCCCTAACGCTGAGTAAGTGTAAGTCCCATCTTCTTCGCGTAGCCACCACAAATAACCGTAATGATTAGGGTTCGTCGCTGTTGATTCTTCAATCCATGTCTCCGAAATAATCTGATTATTCTCCCATTTTCCACGGTTCAAATATAATAAACCAAAACGCGCCATATCACGTGGAGACAACGTAAGTCCCCATCCTCCTGTGGTGATACGATTGGGGTCTTCTACCCATCCCTTCACATTTACCCCAAATAAATCATCAAACCCAAATGATTTCATCTCATAATCCGGGATTTCCGTCATGCCGATAGGGCTGAATAATCGCTCGTTAGCAAACTCACGGGCACTTTTTCCTGTGGAACGAGTGATGACAGCTGACAGTAAGTGCGCCCCTGCGCTGGAATATTTAAAATCACCGACATTCCCTTGGTGGCCAAGGATATCAAGTGTGTATTTGACCCAGTCGGACGATTTACAGAGTTGCTCCAGTGGCTCGTGCCAGTCTTCAAAAGCATAGGGAGCTGTCATGGTGAGCAAATGGCGTATAGTGATTTCTCGTTTTTGTAGATTGGCAGCAGCATCGTCGGGAACATAGTCGGGGAAAAAATCCAGCACCTCCTGATCAACATGCTTGATAAAGCCGGCATCAATGGCAATACCAATGAGGGCGGATAAGATGCTTTTCGTTACAGAAGCCACATGATGCAGATCATTAGGACCATAGCCATTGAAGTATTGTTCGTAGGCAATATATCCATTTCTCACCACTACAATTCCGTTTATATTACTATAGTCGGATTTAATCTTAGCTTCTAGTTCTGAAAGTTGTTCAGTATCCATTCTTAAGGTAGCCGGATCTGAAGTTTGCCAGTCTTTTGTAGGCCAGTAGTTTCTGTGCATATCGATAACTCCTTTAATCAAATTTTGGTGTGAATATGAGTGTGGCTACGCTCTTTTTTTAACTGGAAAATACACCTCAGTAACAAGATCCTCAGGATCAGAAGTTTGCGTGGGGTCTGTTATATATTTTTCATAAGGTGAGTTCACCATTTCATAACCTTCATTTTCTATCCATTCTGTGAGCTTCGCATAAACCGATGTTAATTCTGAATAAGGGCCCTTATAAACAGACTTCGCACACAGCCCTTCAAGTAATTCCCTCGTTCCGTTTACGATCTCCTCAATAGGTAGGGCAAACTCTGTATCATTCCCGGCAGGATTATATTCCTCACTGTGATAAATTGTTATTGGCGTGCCCAGCAAGGTCAGCTTTTCAGTGGCAATAGTTTCATACAGTTTGCTAAAATACTTACCATATCCAAGCGCATAATCATCACTGCTCAACATTTGACGCGTAAAAAGAATATGCATTGGTTTGGTTTCAACAATTTGCACTTCTATCTTATTTAGGTAGGACATCATAGATATTCCTTTCTCTAAATTTAGAACATCACTATTAATTTGCTTTAACGTATATTCGTAAGTTCGTAGTTTCTCTTGTAGTTTTCTTTTTTTGAGATTTAGGGCTGTACTAAGCTTCTCTTCAAAATGATCCTGCTCCCATTCCAGAATATCTTTGATTTCTTCAAGTGAGAAATGATAAGATTTCAAACGATTGATAAAGAGCATTTTTGTTAGTTGTTTGATGGAATAATACCTATAACCGTTCTCGGGATTAATCTCATCGGGATGAATTAATCCAATTTCATCATAATACCGCAGCGTTTTGGTTGACACTTCGCATATCTTCGAGAATTCTCCTATGGACAGCAACAATCTCATCTCCATTTCTTCGATATTTAATGATATATAAACTTTGAATTTCGATGGTTTGTTCAATTCCACTATGCACCTTCCCCTAAGGGTAAAGTCAATAGCCAGACTTCTTATCTGTAAATAGGTTTACGGTTGTGTCTTTACAAATCGGCTTAGATCATCTAAATATTGATCTTCCACCAATTGTCGTGGAAAGAAAACAGCGGTTAAATAAGTCCTTAAGGGGGATGCGGCATTCTTCTTTGACAGCATAGAGTGGTCAGCGTTGGGAAAATAAGAGACTGAGAGCAAGCTGGCAGGTATTTTTTCACGATAAATACGTTCGGTTTCCTCAATATCTACATTGATATCTTGACCGCCGAGTACTAAATGGACAGGAGCATTGAAGTAACTAAGGTCTTCTGTGGCATCAGACTGATAGTTTTTGGCAATAAATCCCCAGCGTTCCTTAGAAATCAAGTCCTCGGATTGTGCAATACGCAAGTAATCCTCGTAAGATGCTCGTTCGTTAAGTAATTGTAATACTTGAGCATTATAATATTCTTTCGCTTGGATCTCATTTTCCGAGAAGCCTTCTTGTTTCATTTCTAATCTTGTATTGTATTTACCTTGAGAAATCCAGTTCACCGCAGGCGATACAAGAATACTGAACGCGAGATCAGGAACTTCTTTTACAATCTTGGGAATCACCCAACCGGCCTGACTTGCTCCCCACAAACCAATAGACTTCTTATCAATCATTGGTAAGTTCTTCGCCCAGTTAATCGCAGATATCGTTTCCTGAGCACGATCTTCCATGCTTTGCTCCAACCAGTTACCAGAGGAACCACCAATACCAGGCTTGTTAAGAGACAAAGACGCATATCCGGCAGATGCGAATTTCTCCCATAAAGGTTTATATCCGTCATCGTATGTGTCATTTATGGGACCATCACCATGAACAAAAACTATTAGCCCTACGTTTCCAGAATAGTGCTGGGGTAGAATTAAAGTTCCTGTTAGTTTACCCTGAGGGGTTTCGATTTCTATCTTTTGCTCATTCATTGCATAGGAATGCTGATTTAATACGAATAAGACTGAAGCTGCCATTAAGCCAATGATCAAGCATGCGGTTAATTTAATATTTTTTTTCATTTATTGAGCTCCTAGGATGTAGTGGTAAACGCCTCGTCATGTAATGCCAATTAGCCTCTTTAAAAAGAAGGTGTCTAATCCCGCTATAGTTTGATTGATCGATAGCAAAGTCCATCTGTTGGTACATATGAATAGCTCGTTTATTATTTTTAGCAACATGTAGCGTTAATTTGTCCACTTCTGAGTGACTGTTTACAAAATCTATTGCCCAACTAAGCAACTGCTTACCGATTCCTTTATTACGGTGGCTAGATCGAACGGCCAAATGATCGACATAACATTCTTTTGCGCGAGGCTGATAATTCAAAAAATGTAACCCAACCATTAACTTACACACATTTAGATATCCAAATTGCTTAAATAATTGTGAAAAGGAACTATGGTGAGGTGATATTAATTTACTTCTGTCTGAGGCTCGGCTGTCCTTCCACTTAATGCTGAGCGTACCGACAACCTCTCCATTTTCTTTAGCTACGATTTGTTGTGATGATGCGGACGGTTGATCATGCTCCCAGAGCCCAAAAAGTAGTTCAGCAATATCATCGTCCTCTAGTGAGGTGAGGGAGTGGAACTTACCGTGGAACGCATCCACTAAAAGATTGCACACTGCTCTATGATCTTGTTCTTGGTAGTGAGCGATTGTTATCTTGTTCGGACTTATCATGCTACACCGTCAGGGTCATGCTTAATATTAATTTGGATTTCATAATGAAGCTTGTCATTGTTGAATAGGGATAGATATGATTTTTCCAAAAGGATCAATGGTCCCTGAATTGTATAGTGATGTTGTGTTATATAGTGTTCCAGTTGAGCAATCTCAAGTTCAATATCATGATCATCCGTCACGAAAAATGCTTTATATAAGTAGCTGCCTTTTTCTAGGATGATGTCCGGGAAGTGAGTGCTTTCAAAACATAAGGTTACTTGTTCAGTACCGTATAAATAATGCAGATCTGTTTCAAATAAATGAGTTGGTTGCGGCTTTTTTTCATACAGACTTCGAGCGGTCAGTGATTCATCTTGTTCTATTTCCATCCATTTTTTTAAATGACGAGTATCCAATTGTTTAATGTGATATTTGTCTTCTAGAATGTCGGAGTGCTCGTATTCCTTAAGTACTTTTTGTAAAAACTGCTGCAACAACATTAGCTGGTTTATTTCAGAGTTTATTTTACTTAGAGACTGCTCCAAAAGTTGATAGTAGTCATTTTTGGTGAAGTTATTCATGCTTTTGTTAATCGTACTGACAGGCACGTTCAATTTGCGGAGTAATAGGATCTGGGCCAACTGATAAATCTCATTAATTCCGTACATCCGGTATTGATTGCTATCAGTATAGGCTGGAAATAAAATCTCTTTCTCTTCAAAATATCGGATTTGATGTACGGATACATTCATAAGTTTTGAAAGTTCACCAATCGTAATGTAATGATTCAATGGAGGTGCTCCTAACTATATTGGTATTTGTTGATTTAACTATAAACCTTAGGTCTGACCTAAGGTCAAGCGTGGATCTCAGTTTCGTGTAATCGCTTATCGCCATTCCATTAATTTGTCGAAACATGAAGGAAAACAGAAAATTTTATAGAATTATCTATCGTTATCTATCGTTATCTATCGTTATCTATCCTATATAATCCAAGTGTTGCACGATGCCCCAAGCGTTTGCGCAGCTTAACATCACCATAGAAAAGGGGCCTACGATGCTCAAAAGGACGTTACTTATTTATTTAATTGCTTTCATCTCATTAGCAACAATCCCACTATCCATTTTTATAGATAATGATCAACATGAGAATTATCTGCAAGTTCAGAAGGGGAGCATGGATCTTTCAACTTGGGATTATGGGCAACAAAAGATCATCAAGTTAGATGGTGAGTGGGAATTTTATTGGAACCAGCTGCTAATGCCTGAGCATTTTATAGAATCAAGCACAGACAAACCTGCTCCTACAGCATTAATGGAGGTCCCCTCACGATGGAATGGCAAAGTGGTTGATGGACAACCTTTACCTGCATTCGGTTCTGCTACTTATCGGATGGTGCTGAAAAACTTACCTGTAAACGGTGTATTCGCTTTGAAAAAAACGAATATCCGCTTTTCGAGTGCGATTTATGTGAATGGGCATTTACTCATTAAGGATGGAAACCCCACTATGAGTACTGCCGATTACCAGTCAGGGAATATTCCGCAGATTGGGCTTTTTTCGTCTGAAAAAGGTGATGTAGAGATTATCATTCAAGTTTCTAACTATGAATATGTAAATGCAGGTATTCCGGTATCTCTTACTTTTGGCGAGGAAGCCGCTATGCTGGAGAACCAGCAGAAGAGTACGGCTCGTGAATTTAGTACAGTTGCAATATTGGGAACATTATCACTTATTTTTGTCATCTGCTTTGTGGCGGCTGCTTTATACCGTAAGAAGGATTACTCCTTACTTGTATTTGCTATTATTTGTTTACTGCTTGCGATCTATCATGGCTTGATTGGAGAACGTTCGCTGTTACTGTTTTTCCCAAACCTTTCGTTCATTGTGTTATACAAAGTGAAGGATATTAGCTCCATATCGTGTTTTATTGTTCTGGCTATATTTTTTTACCAAATGCACAAAAGCATAATCTCTTTAAAACTTACGCAAGTCGTAACGATTATACTAGGCAGCTTTATAATATTGGTAGCAATCCTGCCTATTCGTACTTACACGCTTTTCTCTACCTATGTGATCATTGTATATGAATTGATGTTAATTTGGATGTTGTTTAGAGTGGCTATCTTGTATATCAGAAGCACAGAAGTAAATCGGATCAAATCGTTGCTGCTGTTCTTGGCGATTCTTGCTATCAATCTGTACTCGATAGACATCATTCTGTTTGCTCTTTCGATGAAAGAAAACCTTTGGCTAGGACAGTTTTACATTGTAGCCTTTAATATCATTATGATCGTTCTGATTGTTCTCCGTTTTTTCGAGGCTTATCATACGATAGATGAAATGAAAAACCAACTGATCGGTCTGGACAAAATTAAGGACGAATTTCTCTCCAATACCTCTCATGAGCTGAAGACACCACTAAATGCCATAGTGAACATTACTGCTACACTACTTAATGGGGTTGAAGGTCCAGTTACCGAAAGGCAAGCGCAGAATCTAGCGATCGTAATGGGAAGTGGAAGAAGATTAACTTATATGGTAAACGAATTACTCGATTATTCCAAAATGAAGCATGGAGATATCACCTTATATAAAAGCACCCTAGATCTGAAAGCTGTTGTAGATTCTGTTATCGGTATACATTCGTTTCTGCTCGGAGAAAAGTCGATCTTTCTCGTAAACAATGTTGCTCCAGAGTTTCCACCTGTACATGCAGATGGCAACCGTTTGATTCAGATTTTGCACAACTTGGTAGATAATGCGATTAAATTCACGGAGCAGGGTGAAATAAATATTAGTGCCAGATTTACTCATGAATGGGTTGAGGTTCGTGTGGCAGACTCGGGAATCGGAATTGCACCGGATATGCAGAAACGTATTTTTATGGCCTTTGAGCAAGTGGATGAAGCTGAAATTCACAGTCATGGTGGGACAGGTCTCGGACTAAGCATTACCAAGAAGCTGGTTGAGTTACATGGCGGGAACATTAGAGTGGACTCTGTTGCAGGTAAAGGTTCGGTCTTTATATTTACTATTTCACGATGGGATCGAACATCTAATCAAGTCACGGGTCCAATCGTGGATAAGACTCTTCCTTATAGAGAAGTTTTCTTTCCGCGCCAGGAGTATCCTATATATATCAAAGGTAAAATCAATGAGCCGATTTTGGTCGTGGACGATGATTTTGCCAACCTGCAATCTATGATCAACTTGTTCAAGCTTGAGGGATATTCCATTGTTGTTGTGAACCGCGGGCAGCTGGCACTTGATGAGTTATCGAAGAATTCAGACTTCTTTCTCGTTGTACTGGACATTACAATGCCGGATATTTCTGGCTATGAGGTTCTGCAAAGGATTAGAGAGAGATTCACACCCTTTGAGCTGCCTGTGTTAATGCTAACGGCGAAGAATAGAGTTAACGATATGAAAATGTCCATGGATAATGGGGCAAATGATTATGTGGGGAAGCCGTTTGAAGCGGAAGAATTAATGGCGCGTGTGAAAAGCCTGACCCGATTGAGAGCTTCTGTGAAGAAAGCTAAAGATGCCGAAATTGCCTTTTTACGTTCTCAGATCAAACCGCATTTCTTGTACAATGCCCTGAATTCAATTGCTGCATTATGTGTGGAAGAACCTGAGCAGGCGGAAGAATTAACGCTGGAGCTGTCACAGTATTTGAGAAGCAGCTTTGACTTCAAACAGTTGGATTCGTTAACTACCTTGGAGGGTGAGCTAGAGCTAGTTAAAGCATATATTAATATTGAAAAAGTGCGCTTTGGTGCTAGATTACAAGTGGAATATGATATAACCGCAAATACAGATAGCCGGATTCCCCCACTTATCCTACAACCATTAGTAGAAAATGCTATAAGACATGGACTGATGTCCAATTTACGGGGAGGTAAGGTAACTATATCTGTGAAAGAGTCGGATCCTTCTGTAGTCAGCTTTGTTATAGAAGATAATGGACGCGGAATGAGTGAGCACAAGCTGGAGGAAATCATGAAATCAGATGTAGATAAAAGAGGCGTAGGGCTTTGGAATATTAGTCAACGCATCAAACTTCTCTATGGAAAGAACATTCGTATTCAAAGTGTTGAAGGAAAAGGCACACGGGTTTCTTTT
Source organism: Paenibacillus sp. FSL R5-0475 (assembly GCF_038004585.1). Lineage (NCBI taxonomy): Bacteria > Bacillati > Bacillota > Bacilli > Caryophanales > Paenibacillaceae > Paenibacillus > Paenibacillus sp. FSL R5-0475. The sequence goes on along the minus strand of NZ_JBBORK010000001.1, from coordinate 2,526,783 downwards.
GATATCCCCAAACAACACATGAAGCGGATAGGAGGTTGAAGTATGCTGCGAGCCATTATCGTGGATGATGAAGAATTATCAGTAAAGCGCTTAAAAAGGATATTATCTCAGAGTGGAGAGATTGAAGTATACGATACTTTTCTGGATCCGACGGAAGCCTATGAATTTGTGAAGGGGAATTCGATTGATGTAGCTTTTTTGGACATTTCTATGCCTGAGACAAATGGAATGAAGCTTTCCACCCTTTTGCATGAACTAGATGAATCGATTAATGTGGTTTTTGTTACAGGGTATGACGAATACGCACTGCAAGCCTTCGAACTGAGTGCTGTGGATTATTTGCTGAAGCCTGTAACTGCACAGCGTTTAACTAAAACTTTGGATAAGATCAAAAAAATGAATAGAGGTGTGACGGTTCAGCCCGTCATAGAAGTTCTCTTATTTAATGGACTAAAGATATACCGCCGTACGCAAGACAGAGAGCCCATCAAGCTAAGGAGCCCAAAAACCGAAGAATTGTTTGCCTTTTTGATTAGTAAAGGGACGGTTAGCCGAGATGAAATTATCGATACCTTATGGAGCGGGCTGGAGCCTGATAAAGCGTTGAAGAATCTGAACTCAACCCTATACTATATTCGAAAAGCAATCGGAACTAGCTTTATTAAAGCCAGCAGAACCGAAATTAGTATAGAGGAACGCAGTATTTATTGTGATTTGTATGAGTTTAAGCGACAGCTGAAGCAAATTAGGCAGGTCTCGAAAAAAGATTCTGAATGGTTCAATCAAGTAGAAACATTGTATACGGGGTCCTTTCTCAAAGGTAAAGCATACGATTGGGCTAGTGGGAAGACACGCCGACTTGAACAGGATTTTATTGGACTGCTGGAACTAGCTGCTAGATTTCATATGGAGCAGAACGAGCGTCAACAATCGCTGCACTACTTTGAGAGAATATTGAAATTGGATCCCTTGAGAGAAGATATCCATCAGGAAATCATTCATTTGTATATTGAACTAGGACGTATGAATGAAGCTTATCGGCGATATGGGCAATTAGAAGAGACTCTTCAACAGGAGCTTGGAACTTCACCTGATCCTAAGCTTAAAGCGTTGATTATGAAGATGATGAACTAATATATAGTAAAAGAGAACCGACGAATCGATTGGATTTCGAAGGTTCTTTTTTTTGTTTATTTTTCGTTTATCATAATTTTGTATAATACTCTCGATTATTGTCGAAATGATGACATGATTTAAGCTAGAGGGGGAAAAAGAGTTTGAAGCCATCATTTATGAAAATAGGCATTAGTATTTCGTTAGCCACTGGAGTTGTGGTGCAAGGTGTGGGACCGATCCACACTCAAATAGTGAGTGCAAAATCGGACTTTGGTTGGATCGTGAATAGCCCAGCTGTGATACCGTCCATCAATGAAGACGATTCTTCCAACGCAGGCGTTGTTGTGTCTAGTCTTTTGTCGGGTAAGGTAACTGACCCAGCTTCAACAGGAATTGCTGTGGTGTCTTTTGATAATACCAATGGGGCCTGGCAATATTACAACACGCAAGCAAATATTTGGTATAATATTGAGCCAGTGTCTGACGCTAAAGCTTTTCTGCTGCTGAAATCGGAGAAAATTCGTTTTGTCCCCGCTAAAGACTGGAACGGAACAGCTTCCATTGACTTTAAGCTATGGGACACAACAGCAGTCGGCTATCAAAATTATCAAAAAAATGCGAATACCACTGTTTCTGCAGCATTCAACCCAGATCTAGGCACTGCTACAATTACTGTAAATCCAGTGAACGATGCACCTTATCTGACTGAAATGAATGGCGGGGATTATCTTAGTTTTGACGGCAATGGGGATTATGTGACGTTCCCAGATCAACTGTTATACAAGAATTCTTTTACAATTGAAGGTAATTTAAAAGTCAATGGTTTTAATACCTGGATGAGATTCTTCGAATCTTCAATCGCAGAGCAGAACCACAATATTTTTGTGGGCTTTAACGGCAAAAAAATGCATTTCATCGCTTACACCAATAAAGGAGATATTAATGTCACAGACGATTTCCCGATCTCCAAGTGGGTACATGTCTCGATTGTTTATGATCACAGTCAGAAAAAGGGGCGTATTTATTGGGATGGTGTTCTTAAGGCAGAAGGGGCTATGGATTTAAGTACAGTTGGAAATATGGCACGTCCGAACAACTGGCTTGGTAAAAGCACCTGGAGACAGGACGGAGATTACAGCGGTGGGATGAGAGACGTAAGGTTTTGGAGTAAAGCTAAAACCCAGAGCGAAATTGTTCGCGAAATGAACGTCGATTTGAATGGATCAGAGCCTAATCTGGCTTTGAACTATAAATTTTCGAATAGCAATGATGGTATTATCGCTGTCAATACACCGGCTGGTTCAGCTAAGAACGGTTCAATCACTGGTGCTAGCTGGAAGCAGGACACAGGCTTCATGGGAAGTACTACAACGGAAAAAAATAAATCTGTATCACGCTCCTTTAAGGTCATTGATGTGGATGGGGATGACCTAAATGTATCAGCTACATCTTCTAATACTTCCCTAATTCCGAATAATGGACTGAAAGTAAGTGGAAGTGGGGATGTGCGGACGTTAGAAATAACACCAGCGAAGAATGCCTACGGAAACAGTGTGATTACTGTTACTGTAAATGATGGCACTATAAGTAGTTTGTACACCTTCAATGTGCAGGTAAACGATGTGGGAGATGTCCTCGTAACTGGAGTGACTTTGAATAAAACATCACTTAGTTTAACAGAGGGAGAAGCAGGAGATACACTAAATGCTGTAATAGAACCTGCTAATGCCACGAACAAAACCGTGATCTGGAGCTCCAGTGATGCAACTGTGGCGACAGTTGTGAATGGAGTGGTCACCCCAGTTGGCGTTGGAACGGCAACGATAACAGCAACAACAACAGACGGAAGTTATACTGCGACATCCACCGTAACTGTGAGCGCTCCAATTGTGAACGTAACCGGAGTGAAGCTTGATCAGGAGATGCTCGACTTAACTGCTGGTGAAGCAGATGCCTTACTAAAGGCGACAATAGAACCTGCAAATGCGACAGATACAGATGTGATCTGGAGCTCCAGCGATGAAACTGTTGCAACAGTCGTGGATGGAGTGGTTACACCAGTTGGTGAGGGTATAGCAATTATTACTGTAACGACTAAGGATGGAAGTTTTAAGGCTTCAACAACTGTGAATGTGGCAGCACCTAAGCCACCAATTGTTATAGTAACCGGAGTAACCTTAGACCAGCCAACACTTGATTTAACAGTTGGAGAAGGTGATAAAACGCTACAAGCGACAGTCGCACCTGCCGATGCAACCAATAAGGGGGTAATCTGGAGCTCCAGTGATGAAACGGTAGCTAAGGTTGTTTACGGAGTAGTAACCCCGGTTGGTGTTGGAACAGCCACCATTACGGTTACGACTAAAGATGGCAGTTTTACTGCTTCAACAACAGTACATGTAAGTGAACCAATTCCATCAGTTGTGAATGTAACTGGGGTGAGGCTAGATCAGGAGACGCTCGATTTAACAGCTGATGAAACTGTGGGAATACTAAAAGCGACAATAGAGCCTGCAAATGCAACAGATCCAGACCTGATCTGGAGCTCCAGCGATGAGACTGTAGCCAAGGTTGTGAATGGAGAAGTAACTCCAGTTGGTGAGGGAACAGCCATCATTACAGTTACAACGAAAGATGGAAGTTATAAAGCTTCAACAACCGTTACTGTGAAGGCTCCTGCTAAGCCAATTACAGCACCGGGTATTCCAACATCCGTAACTGCAACTGCAGAAAATGGTAAAGCGATCATCACCTTTACACCGCCGGTAAACGATGGTGGAAGTGAAATCACAGGATATATTGTAACGGCTCATCCGGGAGGGCTGACGGTTACGGGTAATGGAAGTCCGCTTACAATCAGTGGTCTTACGAATGGTACAAGCTACACCTTCACGGTACAGGCCATCAATAAGGCTGGCTTTAGCGAATCATCTGCTGAATCTAATACAGTCATCCCGAGCGCTCCATCCAGTGTTGATGTTCCTTCTCAACCAACTCCATCAGCAACGCCGGCACCTGTGGCAAATGATGCTTCCATTTTAATCAATGGTAAAGCGGAAACCGTGGGAACTGCGACGAATGGTAAACGGAATGATCAAACGCTAACCACCATTGCTTTAGACCAGAAGAAGCTGGAAGACAAGCTCGCCGCTGAAGGTAAAGGTGCTGTGGTTTCTATCACTGCCACTAGTAAATCTGATGTTATCGTTGGCGAACTAAACGGACAAATAGTTAAAAATATGCAGGGAAATCAAGCTGTACTTGAAATCAGAACGGGAAATGCGACATTTACACTGCCTGCTGGGCAGATTGATATTGACGCCTTATCCGCGCAGATTGGCAAGTCTGTAGCTTTACAAGATATTAAAATACAGATTGAAATCAGCGCACCAACTGCCGATCAAGTTAAGGCATTAGGAGCTACTGCACAAAACGGATCATTTTCATTAGTCGGCGCACCAGTAAACTTTACAGCTAGAGGTATTTACGGAGATAAGAGTATTGAACTATCCCAATTCAATACGTATGTGAAACGTACGATTGCTATTCCGGATGGGATGGACCCGAATAAGATTACAACCGGTGTGTATATTGATGCTGATGGCTCAATGCGTCATGTACCTACTAAAGTGATAGTCATTGAAGGCAAATATTTTGCTACAATCAACAGCCTTAGTGGTGGCACTTACTCTGTAATCTGGCATCCGCTTGAATTCAGTGATGTTGCTAATCACTGGGCAAAAGATGCAGTGAATGATATGGGTTCCCGTTTAGTTATCGAAGGGACTGGCAATGGTCAATTTACACCTGATCAAGCGATTACCCGCGCAGAGTTTGCGGCGATTGTCGTTCGCGGTCTCGGACTAGGATTGAGTCAAACAGCAACACCATTTTCGGATGTTAAAACTACCGATTGGTATAACAGTGCGATCAATACTGCATATGCATATCAATTAATCAATGGTTTTGAAGATGGCATGTTCCGCCCTGATGACCAAATTACCCGTGAACAAGCGATGCTAATTATCGCCAAAGCGATGAAAATTACAGCGCTAAAGGCTAACCTTCCTAATCAATCCGCTGAAGGATTCTTGAACCCATATACCGATGCCGGCAAAACATCTGACTGGGCGATTAGCGCAATTGCTGACTGCTTGCAGGCAGGCGTAATCATGGGACGAAGCAGCAATGTACTTGCTCCCAAGGATGATATGACCAGAGATGAGGTTGCAGCGATCGTTAAGCGGCTTCTTCAAAAGTCTGATTTAATTTAAAAATTGGCTCACAATATACATTAAAAAGAAAGAGTATTCATTCGATAACCTTCGAATGAATACTCTTTTCTTTTGGCTATATTAAATTCTAATGTTGATATTTGACTGTTAATCATACATTTTTTGGCTTTATATCTGGGTCATTTTTTAATGGCTTTTGAAGTGCGTCCACAATGGCTGCGATGATACTTGTTGCTAAAAGACCCATTAGACATAATGATGTAGGACCCGCTGCATCATCACTATCTGTAACTTTAGCAAGCACCCTTAAGCTTACTATTCCTAACAAAATGAGGAAAATGACTGTAAAAGCACATTTCTTTATAATCTTCAAAGAGTTAAGGGATAATTCAGAGAAAGCATTGTTCTTTTCAATGTTGTTTAATAGTTTATATGCTTGATACAGCGCAACAGAAAACGCAATACAGAATCCGTAAGCACATACTAAAAAGGGAATCAGGAAGTAAGCCGTATCTGGATGTACTCTTGCATCTCTTACCGCTATCTCAGGCAACCAGATACACAAAGCAAGCACTGCAATTCCAACCAGAAAAATAATTACTTTTAAGAAAGTGGTTGAACCTCGTTTAACATTCATTTAAAACACCTCACTTATTTAATGACTTCATGATTTTAGCATTTAATTTATTGATTTACAATAAATTTGTATTGTTTTTTGTGTTTGTTATTTTACGAGAAATGGTTATCGTCTTTAAAAGACGACAACATCATTTCTTCTTGTTAGCAGGAGAATGGCTTCACTATCCAGAAAAAATAAGCTAAATCATTTCTTCATCAATTGAAAAGAGGCGAAATCTAATGGAACTACGGCAAAGTATTAATGAAGTTTTTCAGTCGGCACAACATGGCGATGCTGCACGACTAACAGAAATTTTAGAATTCCATCCGGCTCTTGCAAATACGGAAAATAACGAGGGCCTTACACCTTTGGGATATGCAGCACATTTCGGTAAAGAAGCAGCGGTGCAGGTATTGATAGACCATGGTGCTGAGGTTGATGCAGTATCCCATTCCAAGATTAATTTCATTCCTTCTAATACTGCACTTCATGCTGCAATTGCTGGGGAGCGGAATATGGGTGTTATCCAACTGCTATTGAACAAGGGTGCTCAGACACATATTTTTGATAGCGAAGGGCACACTGTCTTACATTCTGCAGCTTTTCATTCGGATAATGTGGAGCTGATACGCTTGTTAATCGAACACGGAGCTGACATCCATGCTAAAATTGAAGGTGGTGAATCAGTATTAGCTATAGCTATCCAACAAGGAAACCACAACGTAAAAGAATTTCTTATTGAAAAAGGAGCAATTTAGAATGCAAATCACATTAAACCGTAAAGACAATTCAACAGTAGCTTTGATTTCCAGCGAGGGTATTGTAATTAATAATGTGAATGATGCATTGGATCTAATGGCAAACGTGAGATATCAAGAATGCGATAAAATGATTCTAAGAAAAGAGCAAATCACAGATGATTTTTTTGAGTTAAAGACGGGGCTTGCCGGAGAGATTCTTCAAAAGTATACAAACTATCAGATGCGAGTTGCTATTGTGGGAGAATTTACTGGCTATAATAGTAAAAGTCTGAATGATTTTATTTACGAATGTAATCAGGGGAATAAAATATTGTTCAAGAGTACAGAAGACGAAGCATTGGCAGCACTTCATCAAAGTTAAATATGAACTTGAAACAGAGAGGGGACTTACCATGGACGCTAAAATCACGTATGAATCGATCGATGACTATATTTCAAAGTTTCCATCTGAGATTCAGGAAATCCTTAGTACAATAAGAAAAGTAATAAAAGAAGCGGCACCTGAAGCGATTGAAAAGATTAGCTATCAGATGCCTACTTTTACACTGCACGGAAATCTGGTGCATTTTGCGGCTTTCAAAAACCATATTGGATTTTATCCAACGCCTAATGGTATTGACGCTTTCAAAGAAGAATTATCAGTCTATAAAGGAGCAAAAGGATCCATTCAATTCCCTCTTAATCAGCCGATGCCCTATGAATTAATTAGTAAGATCGTGAAATTTAGAGTGGCTGAGAATATCAAAAAAGCTGAAGATAAGCGTAAGTAATTGGTGTGTAAAGAAAACATTGTCCACTGGCACATCTGAAGCTTTCGATCTACTCTGGTTTCAGGTGTGCAATTCTTACGTGTTATCATGTACCCGATACTGAACGACGCACAAACGACAGGATAATATCCTGTGAGTAGTCTCCGAAACCACTTCCGAATAGATTAAGTCCTCGTCTATTGAGGGCATCCTCGCGAATCTCAAATCGTACTCGAATGGGCTCATTAAATGCCAGCTTCAGTGAGCTAATTGTAGTAGGGGAAGAAGCAGTTCCATTTATTTTGCTACCCTGTTCTGAGATACTCCACTCTGTCAGCATTCCATATTCTGTACCACCCTTCCATCGTTCGGGTGTTAACTTTCCTTTCCGGTTACCGAAATCTGATGGACAAGTCCAAGTACCGACATGTAGGTCATTTATAGCTAATGTGATGTCACTTGCCCAATCTTCCCGAAATGCAGGTGCTTCAGAACAAACCTCAGCCGAAATCCGAATCTCATCAAGCTCGACACCAGGGGGTAGTGGATTGGCAAAATAGTATTCGACATAGCCAGAGTCAGCGAACCATAAGAGAGATGCATCAACTCGTTCCGGCATGTAGAATACCCGTGGATCATCCTGAGAACCGATGACTCCGCCGTCTTTTCCAGCCATACCACAAGAGGGTTGAATAGAACAGTGGGAGAACATCCCGATGGGCATATGTATTTCTTCCGTTTGATGCAGACCATCGCCTAGCTTCGAAGGAAGATCGAGATGGATGGATCGGCAGGTGACCGCACATATTTTCTCGCGATTTGCACCCTGTGTAGATGAAATTAAGTTAACTTGCTCAAGGGTCTGTACATTGATTGAAATTGTTGGTTGAGCTACGCCAAGTGTCTCGGCCAATTGACTGACACTCATGGGCTTGTCACCAAGGGCTTCAAGAATACGGACTCTGACATCTCCAGAAAGTGCTTTAGCAACATCTAAGATGCGTGATGCGGGGTACCGTATCGTTTCTTGCGAAATATCATTCATTGGTTGTATTCCTTTTCGTTAGGATAGGTTGAGGATATTGTACACTGAAGATTCTATATTGTAAAATTATAATATACATTGCGAATTTTATATACTGGTGCTAAAATGAGCTCAACTTCTTATTTTGAAAGGCTGTGCTCATATCATGACAACTTCCGTACTGAATGTTGAGAGTCTTCCGATTCCTCGTCCCGAACATCCGCATCCACATTGGCAGCGCAACGAATGGATGAATTTGAATGGGGAATGGTCATTTAGCTTTGATCCGAGCAATGAAGGAATTAGCGAACATTGGTATTCCAATTCCGAAATCGCTTACAGTTCGATGATTACTGTTCCTTTTTCTTGGGTAAGTCCATTATCAGGTATTGGCAGTGATCATAAAGGGATAGGATGGTATCGGCGGACTTTGAAATGGCAGACTACCGACTCACAGACACGACTATTTTTGCGATTCGGGGCAGTAGATTATTCATGTGACGTTTGGATTAACGGAGTGCATGTTGGTTCACACCAAGGTGGATATGGTTCATTTGAGTTCGAAGTTACTCAGTACTGGGTTGAAGATTTAGACAATACAATTGTCGTTAGAGTAGAGGACTTCGATCATGATTACCAAACGCGTGGCAAACAGGGTTATGGAGAAATTCGCGGAATCTGGCAGCCCGTATGGCTAGAATCTCGCCCTCAGACTTATATGAAAGATGCTAAGTTTGTGACTACTATTGATGGGCAAGTGAACGTGACCACAAGAATCTTTGCACAAGAAAATGGATCGGCAGATTTCACGCTGAAATTCGCAGAGAATTCTATATTGCATACTGAGAAAATAGATCTTATCGTCGGGGAGAATGAATTTAAGCTCTCTATTCATATAACAGATCCAATTTTGTGGAGTCCAGATACACCTTATTTGTACGAAGGCGAACTACAACTTAGCGGATCTTTTGGCACAGACACAGTCAGTACCTATTTCGGAGTTCGAGAAATCCAAACTGTGCGTTTTGATGAGCGTGGTTATCGCTGGATTACCCTCAATGGTAAGCCGATTTATTTAAACGGTACCCTTGACCAGTCTTATCACAAAACGGGATATTTCACTTATCCGTCTGATGAAGATATGCGGGATGAAATCTATCTAATGAAACGTTTGGGACTGAACTTTGTGCGTATTCATATCAAGCCAGAAGAACCACGCAAACTATATTGGGCGGATAAACTGGGTATTTTGGTGATGGAAGACATGCCTTGCTTTTGGGGAAATCCCGATGAAAAAGCACGTAACGCGTATGAACATGAAGCACTTGAGATTATTGAACGAGACTATAATCATCCATCGATTTTCTCTTGGGTAATGTTTAACGAGACATGGGGTTTGAAGACGAACGCTCAGGACACTAGTCTGACGAGTGATTTACAGCAGCAGACTAGTTATCTCAAAGAAACACAGGAATGGGTTCGGGAAAAATATCGTTGGGCAAAACGACTAGATCCATCTAGAATCGTTGAAGATAACTCACCTTGTAACTATGATCATGTGGAATCTGATATCAATACTTGGCATTTCTACATTAATGGTTATGATCAGCTTAGAGCTCATTTGAATGAGGTTGTAGACAAAACTTTCCCAGGTTCAGACTTTAACTGTATCGGAGGTAATGTACAATCTGATGCCCCGCTGATGAACAGTGAATGTGGAAACGTATGGGGTATCGAAGGCGGGGCAGGGGATAGTGATTTAGCATGGCATTACCGCTATATGATGAATGAATTCCGGCGGCATGATAAGCTATGTGGTTTCGTATTTACCGAATTTCGCGATGTTACGAACGAGTTCAATGGTTATTATCGGTTAGACGGTAGCGATAAAGATTTTGGTTATGATGCCTTTGTTCCAGGGATGACGATTTCTGATCTACATTCTCCGGACTTCATCGTGATCGATGCACCGCCATGCCAGACAGTAAACGCAAAGGATGAAGTTAAAGTTCCACTTCTTCGTTCCAGTTTCTCAGATAAATATCATGGACAGCATTTACAGGTGAAGTGGGAACTTTGGTACGACAATTTGGGAACACGAGTTGTTACACAAAGTGAGCATATATCAGTGAAGTGGGACGGATATGGAGTAGCAGATTTACCACCACTTTTTATCATTATGCCCGATCAGGATGCAGTTGCAGTGCTGGCAGTTTCTTTGATAAATAATAAGGGAGAGGTAATCACTCGCAACTTCATTACGTTTGATGTAAGAAGCGGTAATCAGGGTGTAAGGTTTGAAGGGGATGGAGATTGTATTAGTATCCCTGTTGGTGCGTATAAAGAACACAACTTTGAACAACAATGGGAAGCTATTCAATGCGCAAAAATCAATGGAGCTGGGCAAGGCCGTTATGCATATGATGTAACTCTTCCAGATGGTATGGAGAAAAAGATGATTAGCGAGATCGAAATCATGTTCGAAGCCAGCGCAAAGCGAGTATTGGCTCGAAATGTTGAAGGCGCAAAGCAAAATGAAATGGGACTTGATCTCATGCATGGTGCAGATGCTAGGGTGGAGTATAATTCGAATACGTATTATATGACCGACGAAGAACGTCATCCTTCACGTGTGAATGTTCTGATAGAAGGTCAACGGATTGGCTCCTTCTATTTGCCAGATGATCCGGCCGACAGCCGAGGTGTATTATCTTGGCATTATCAGCCATTAGCGAATAAGTTGGATGAGGCGGGCTCTTACGGCTATCTGTGTAAAGTAAGTGTACCGGGGCAGTTAGCAGCTAAACTAGATCGCAATCGTACTTTCCGTTTGGAGCTTCAAGCAGAGGGTGGAGGCTTAGCCTTATATGGTCGCAATGCGGGTCGTTACCCTATAGATTTATTGATTCGTTATCGATAACATACATGGGTGAAGTTGATCATTCAATTCTAAAAAAGCAATCCAAGCCATAAGGCAAGGATTGCTTTTTTTTGTGATGAGCTTATCAGTGAATGGATTAAAGCTCTTTATCATTAATGCTGTTCAGCCAACCTTCAATATCCCCAATAACGGAGCTAATGCAGCCATCTTCAAATGGTGAGGTCAGACCCGCTAGTTCAACCAGTTTAATAAAGGACTTGCTTCCACCAGCTTGGCATAGCTCCAAATAATCGCTCCAAGCAGATTTGAAATCTTCGTTCGAACGTTTCCAGAATTGGAAGGCACATAGCTGTGCTAGTGTGTAGTCAATGTAGTAGAACGGTGAGGCAAAGATGTGGCCTTGTTTATGCCAGAAGCCCCCTTGTTCCAGATAAGTGTTACCTTCATAATTACGATGTGGTAAGTATTTCTTCTCGATGTCTCTCCAAGCTTGTTTGCGTTCAGCAGGAGTAGCTTCAGGGTTGCTATAAACAAAATGTTGGAATTCATCGACAGATACCCCGTAAGGAATAAACTGAAGGCTGTCAGATAAGTGATTAAAACGGTATTTATCTGCATCTTCTTCAAAGAACAAATTCATCCAAGGCCAAGCGAAAAATTCCATACTCATGGAATGAATCTCGCATGCTTCATAGGTTGGAAAAGCATATTCTGGCACATTAATATTGCGGCTTTCATAAACCTGGAACGCATGCCCCACTTCGTGAGTTAAGACATCAATATCCCCAGAGGTTCCGTTGAAATTTGAGAAAATAAAAGGGGCTTGGTATTGGCTGAAATAGGTGCAATATCCGCCGCCTTGTTTTCCTTTTTTGCTTACTAAATCCACCAGATTATTGTCCAGCATGAAGGTGAAAAATTCATCCGTTTCAGGGGAGAGTTCTTTGTACATCTTCTTACCGTTAGCTACAATCCAGTCTGGATCTCCTTTAGGGGTAGCGTTCCCGGTCTTAAAGCTAAAGTTCTCGTCGTAATATTTCAATTCATCTAGACCCAGTCGTTCAGTTTGACGCTTCTTTAATTGCTGGGAGACAGGTACGATATATTCAAGAACTTGTTTGCGGAAATTAGCAACCATATCAGCATTATAGTCGGTACGCATCATACGGTCATAACCTAGCTGAACAAAGTTGCTGTACCCAAGCTTTTTAGCTATGCGGTCACGGACCTTGACGAGCTCGTCATAGATGCGGTCAAATTCAGCCTCATGTTCGGACATAAAACCAAATCGAGCTTCAGAAGCGCTTTTACGCATATCACGGTCTGTAGACAATTCGAAAGGTGCGAGTTGAGGCAGTGTACGCTCTTCACCTTCAAAAAGAATCTTGGCAGATGCGATAAGCTGGGAGTATTCAGTTGATAGTTTGTTCTCCAATTGTAAATCTTCAATGATTTCCGGACTAAACGTCCGTAGCGATACTTCAGCAAGCTGGAGTAACTGTGCACCCCATTCCTTTTCAAACTCGGCTCTATATTTGGAATGTACGAGTGCTTTGTAGTAGTCAGTTATGTATTCCTGAACGACAGGCCCGATTTCGTCCATGAATTCTTGTTCGGCTTTGTAAAATTCATCTGTCGTGTTGATAGAATGACGAACGCTAACCAATGTCTGCATCGTGTCAAACTCATTGCGAAGCTTGTTAATGGCAGTGACGGAAGCTTTTTGCACCTCTAGTGGTGATGTGTCGTTGAGATCTTTCAGCAGGGCGTTAAAGTCTTGCTTGAATTTCTCTACATCCGGTCGCTCATAGCGGTAATCATCAAATTTCATAAAAAAATCAACTTCCTTTCTATACCAGATAGTCTCTATTATATAATCTGAACAGCCATTTACGATAGACCTGTGTAAGCTTTTTATGGTCGGAAAAAGAACAAATGTACAAAAGTGTAAAAACTTGTTAAGCGGAATGTGGTTTGATATTATTTAAAAATATAGTAGATTATGCTGCACATTACATTCATTTTTTTTAGAGGGGGATATAAATGTCCACGCAAACTTCCCGAGTATTGATCCAAGCATCAGCGAAGAAGGTATGGGATGTAATTACAAAGCCAGAACTAGTTAAACTGTGGCAGTATGGGAGTGATCTAATTACAGATTGGCAAATCGGTAGCGAGATTCGCTTTCATAGTGAGTGGGAAGGGAATATCTACGAACAGTGGGGGAGAGTGTTGGAGTTTGAACCCTATAAGCTGATCAAATACACACTCTTTGCACCTCGTCCAGGTTTGGAAGATAAGCCGGAAAATTGCTTTATTATGAGTTATACACTGACCGAAGATGGAAATGAGATTTTATTGACGATTGAACAGAATGATAATAGACAAGGGACTAACCATCAGGAATCTCAAGATGACGAAGGTCAGTCGGTTTTATCTGTACTTAAGGATATTGCAGAATCTTCTGAATGAACCGTGAATAAGTTCAGCCAATTAGACAATAGAGTGATGCATCTGGAAAAGTATACTACCCGCACATTTCAAGCGGAGATTGGTGAATATTTGTAGCTGAAGAAGAGCTTCCTAGCGCTGCCTATTTTGCTATTTTTGAAGTAGGGGCCACAATGTAGGAAGTAAAGAGGAAGCAGATCAGGTTATGGAGCTAGCTCAAAAGGCTGGTGCGAAGATCGTTGACCCTTTACATGATACCTTTTGGGGAGGGTATTCCGGTCACTTTATGGACCCCGATGGGCATTTGTGGGAAGTCGCATGGAATCCCGACTGGGAGCTCGAGAATTAAAGGAGTCCATTCAGAGCTTTGTTACTTAGCCTCTCTTAAACCGTATTCTCAGAATACGGTTTATCTCTGTTTCCATACGAATCTTAGAATTTTTTCGCTTTACACTCTAAACCCTTCCTCCCTCTTTTTTCAACTGCTTCAGTACAAATGTCGACAAACTTAATATATCATGATATATTATTATGTATAAAGATGAAAAAATTAGAGTCAGGAGATAACGAAAGTTATGAATGAGACAACGTCATCCAAACCGATGTATGAAAAAATATTTGATGAAGTGAAGCAGCTTATTGTTAATAAATCCTATGGACAAGGGGAGCGAGTTCCCTCAGAGAAAGAACTGGCTGAAGCCTATAATGTTAGTCGGATTACGAGTAAAAAAGCTCTGGAAATGCTCGCCGCAGAACAATTAATTGTGAGAAAACCGGGGAGAGGTTCATTTGTGGCTGATCCAGCAGTTGATTACATGGAATCAGCGATATCTCCGGGGACGGTCTCCGACGGAACTGTTTTCAATTCCTTTAACCATGAGGAAAAGACGATCGGTCTGGTTATTACCGACTTTGGCAACAGTTATGGAACAGGCTTGATTTATGGGATGGAACAGGCTTCCCGTGATAATGATTGCTTTCTCGTTCTACGAAGAACATTTGGCGTACCAGAGAACGAAGAACAGTCTATTCAGAAGTTGCTTAGCTTGGGTGTAGATGGTCTGATTGTTTTTCCGGCTCAAGGCGAATTTTTTAATGCTGAGATTCTAAAATTGGTGATCGGGCGTTTCCCATTAGTTCTGGTAGATCGCCATCTGAAAGGAGTAGCGGCTGCTTCGATCGGCACGGATAACATAAAGGCTGCACTTAAAGGGACGGAGTACTTATTTGATCTCGGGCATACTCATATCTCTTTCCTCTCTCCACCTCCAGCGGATACGACGGCTCTTGAGGAGCGGGTGGAGGGATTTATACAAGCACATGCGGAGCGGGGGATAGCTGTAGATAAGGGGTTGTGGGTTAGTGATTTAACCTCAACATTACCAAATTCCTTTAATGATGAGAATATTGAACATGATATCTCACGGCTAGTTTCTCATTTACAAGAGAATCCAACAATAACGGCGCTTTTTGCTGTGGAATATAATATTGCGCTGCTGGCTAGAACTGCGGTCCAACGACTTGGGCTACGAATTCCAGAAGATATTTCGATCATTTGCTTTGATAGTCCGCCAACTCCACTCGGTTCGGGTTATGCATTTACCCATTTACGGCAAAATGAAGAAGAGATGGGGCGGCTCGCGGTAGAAAATGTATTGCGAATTATGAACGGGCAAAGCGTGTCCAATAAGATAATGTTGGAAGCTGAATTGATTTCTGGTGAATCTACGGGTTCTGCTAAACCATCTAATTCTAATTAGTTTTATGCGATTATCCATAAATTAGTTGTTATAAAAACCTATCTCTTTGGATAGGTTTTTTTGTTTGTTTTAGATAGATGTTTATCATTATAGAAATATTGATATATCATTATCAATAAATAAACATATTGACATACTAACCACATGACAATATACTAATTTGTGAAAGCGCTTCAAAGGAAAAAGAAAAAGGGGGTATTATAACTGAAAGCAACCAGAGAAATCCCTGAGTCGATGAAGAAACTGGCATCTAATGTAAAAGTGCAGCTGAGTGATCGTCCAAAATTAGCCGAAATGTTCGAGAAATGTATGGCTAACACCTGGAATACAACCTTAAAAAGAATGGCGAATGGCACCACTTTTGTCATTACCGGAGATATTCCAGCGATGTGGCTGCGGGACTCGGCCGCTCAGGTTAGACCCTTTCTGATCCTTGCCTCCGAGGATGAAGAAATTGCGGACATGATTGAGGGACTTGTACTAAGACAATTCGCCTGTATTCAGCTTGACCCTTATGCGAACGCGTTCAATGAAGAAGAAAATGGGAATGGCCATCAGGAGGATCTTACAGAGATGAGCCCAGGAGTATGGGAAAGAAAATATGAGATTGATTCATTATGCTATCCGATCCAACTGGGTTATCTGCTCTGGAAGAATTCGGGCCGAACTAGTCAGTTTAATGATTCATTTGTTAAGGGTGTAGAAAGAATTATTGCATTATGGACTACTGAACAGAAACATGAGAGCGATTCCAATTATCTTTTTCAACGGATGAACTGTCCACCTACGGATACATTAGCGCGTGAAGGCAAAGGAACGTTGACAGCATATACAGGAATGACTTGGTCTGGATTTCGTCCTAGCGATGATGCCTGTGAATACGGGTATTTGGTTCCTGCAAATATGTTCGCTGTGGTTGTTTTAGAGTATGTGTGTGAAATTGCCCGAGAAATCCTAAGGGATCAGGAACTGGAATTGAAAGCTAGAAGACTTTCTGAACAGATTAATGAGGGAATACGCCAGTATGGAATCGTAGAGCACCCAGAGTTTGGGTCAGTCTATGCATATGAAGTAGATGGCCGTGGACAGGTGAATTTGATGGATGATGCAAATGTGCCGAGTCTGCTCTCAATCCCTTATTTGTCTTATCTGAGTGCCGATGATCCTATCTACAAAAATACCCGAAAGCTTATTTTAAGTAGCAATAATCCTTATTTCTTCGCTGGAAAGGAGGCTTCAGGTATTGGAAGTCCACATACGCCAAGTCGTTATATCTGGCCTATAGCTTTAGCGATCCAGGGAATGACATCTACCAGCAATGAGGAACAGGAATCCTTGCTTAATCTGCTGGAGAAGACGGATGCGGGCACCGGATTTATGCATGAAGGGTTTCATGTGGATAATCCTGACGAATTTACACGTCCATGGTTCTCATGGGCAAATATGATGTTCTGCGAGCTGATGCTTATGCGCTGCGGGTTACAAGTTAAGCGGGGTTAATGTCTACAAGTTTTTCAATCGACTCTAAAGGGGATAGAGAACATGAAAAAATGGCTGGTTACCACACTTGCTTTGGTTATGACAGCTTCACTTGCTACGGGCTGCGGTGGCAGTAATGGGTCTACCGGTAAAGAGTCCGGAACTGCAAGTAAATCAGGGAGCGGTGATGGAAAAAAGACGGAGCTTACCTTCTGGGGGGATTGGGGCGGTGAGGGACAGAAACAATTTGAGACCATGGTCGATGCCTTTAATAAATCTCAGGATAAGATTCATGTAAAGTATGTGCTGCAGCAGGATATGATCACGAAGTTCCTGACTTCCGCAACCAATGGCGGTACTCCTGATGTGCTGTTTTGGGATCGCTGGAGAACTTCATTGTATGCTCCAAAAAACGTCCTGCATCCGGTTGACGAATACTTAACGCGTGACGGTATTTCCAAAGATGACTTCTACAGTGAATCCCTTCGTGAGCTTTCTTACGATGACAAATTATATGGGCTGCCGCTTACCGTAGATGCTCGTGCTCTTTTCTATAATAAGAAGCTGCTCGCAGATGCAGGACTTCAGCCTCCAACAACATGGGATGAGCTAGAGACGGCTGCTACGAAGCTCACCAAATGGAACGGCAATAAATTGGAAATTGCAGGTTTTTCAATGGGGGATTTGGGGCTTTTTAATATGTATCTTCAACAGGCTGGCGGCACCATGCTTACGGAGGATGGAAAGACCAATTTTAATAATGATAAAGGCAAACAGGTGCTAGAGTTCTGGGATCGTCTGATGAACAAAGATAAGGTGTATAAAGTAGGGTTTGAGCTTGGACTTGGGGAAGGGCAAGATGCTTTTGTCACAGGCAAAGTTGCTATGTTATATTCCGGTCCGTGGATGCTCAGCACTTATAACAAATATGGTAAAGATCTAGATTATGGAATCGTACCCCCTCCAGCTGGACCAAACGGGGATAAAGGCAGTGTTATGGGCGGATTTGGTCTGGTGATTCCAGAAGGCTCCAAACATAAGGAAGAGGCGTGGGAGTTCATTAAATGGTGGACAGCGAACAAGGATAACGCATTGCTCTGGGCCAAGACCAGTCTGAATCTGCCTGGCTATAAGCCGTCTATGGAAGATCCATTCTTCAAAGATGATCTCAAGTGGCAGCCGTTTCTAGAAACACTGGAGTTCGCTAAGGTTCGTCCAAACCACCCTGGTTATTCCGTGATGGAAACCGACGCGTTGGCACCCAATTTGCAGCTAAACCAGCAGAACAAGCTGAGTATTGACGAAACCTTGAAGAAATCACAAGAAGAAGGCGACAAAATGCTTAAGGATAATGAGGTAGTGAAGTAATAAGTAAGACATTTGAAGTAAGGGGGAGGTTTTGCCTCCCTTTTACTTAGGAGGGGGGAGCTGAAATGGCTTCCATCAGAAAGCTAGAGAAACATCAGGCGCGGACGGCTTATCTGTTTATTACACCCACGATATTGTTGTTTACAGTATTCACGGTCATCCCCGTGGTAATGGCGTTGTATTTAAGCTTTACCAATTACGATGTACTTAGTAGAAATGATTGGATCGGTTTTGATAACTATCGCCGTTTGATAGAAGATAGTTTGTTATGGAAAACATTCCGAAATGTATTTTTTTATTCGATCATTTTCGTTCCGCTAAATATCCTGATTTCGCTGCTCCTCGCGATTCTACTTAGTCGAAGCTGGCGTGGGGTGAAGCTGTTCCGCACTTTGAATTATCTGCCAACTCTTACATCCGCCGTTGCTGCTGCTACCGTTTGGATCTGGCTTTTGCATCCTGAATTTGGTTTGGTTAACGGATTGTTGTCCTATGTTGGGATTACAGGTCCAGCTTGGTTATCCGAGACCCGAACGGCGATGTTGTCCATTATTATGCTTACCCTCTGGCAGTCGGTAGGTTCTAATATGATTATCTACTTGGCAGGTCTGCAAGGTGTGCCTGACTATTTGTATGAATCCGCAAGGCTGGACGGTGCCAATAAACTGGATTGTTTCCGGTATATTACTTGGCCGCAACTACGTCCTACGACCTTTCTAGTCAGCACGATGGCAATCATTGGTGCGTTACAGTTGTTCGACCAAGCTTTTGTGCTGACGCAGGGTGGTCCAGCGAATATGACGAAAACTCCGGTTTATCTGATCTATCAACAGGGCTTTAATCAATTGCAAATGGGGTATGCGTCTGCACAAGCTTTTGTGCTTGCTGTGGCGATTCTCATATTCTCACTTATAAACATGCGGATCACAAAGGCGGAGGAGTCCATTGTATAAGCGGGCTTGTCATGCAGAAAGGGGATAGAGGTATGGATACTAGTGGAAGTTCGTTATTAAAAAGACGCTTAAGTAAATCTATTTATTATATAGTGTGCATTGTTATTGCAATCGTAATGTTTCTACCTTTCTATTGGAGTGTTCTTACATCTTTGAAGCCTGACGAAGAGATATTCGCCATGCCCATTCGGTGGTTTCCTTCACATTTGACCTTAGAGCACTATCGTAAGGCGTTTACAACGGTTCCATTTGCCCTCTTTTTCTGGAATTCACTTGTGCTTGCTGTAGCGGGGGTACTGGCGAATCTGTTTTTTGGTTCGATCAGTGGCTACGCATTCGCAAAGTTGAATTTTAAGCTCAATAAGCCAATATTCCGCGTGCTGCTAGCGGCGATGATGATACCGGGCATTGTGACGATGATCCCTACAGTTTATGTCATGCGTCATATTCCATTTTTCGGAGGTAACGATATTTTTGGCAGTGGGGGGAACGGGTTGATGAACTCCTTCTGGGGGATTATTCTTCCGGGAGCTTCTGGAACTTTTGCTGTGTTCTTTATGCGGCAATTCTTTCTTACCCTACCTAGTGACATGATGGAAATGGCCCGGATCGAAGGCTGTGGAGAGTTTAAGATATTTTGGCGCATTTATTTGCCGCTGACCAAACCAGCGCTGGCGACTTTAAGCATCTTTACTTTTCAAGCGGGCTGGAACAGCTTCCTATGGCCCATGATTGTACTGAATGACCCGGATAAAGCAACGATCCAGATGGGACTTCAAGCCTTCTCCTATAATTTCCAAACAGATTACGGTCCAATGATGGCTGGTGCGCTTGTTGCGATTCTGCCGATATTGGTGCTCTTTCTGGCACTTCAGCGTTATTTTGTGCAGGGGATTGCATTCAGTGGCATAAAAGGTTAATTCTATAAAAATCGAATCAGGGAGAGAGTTTATATGAACCAATTGGAGATCGGGATTTGGGAGGAACGGGCGAATCAAGCACAAGCCGCGCTGGATTCATTATACTGGAATGACGCGATCAAAATGTACAATATAGAAACACCTTGTCCAAACGGAGAATGTAATACCATTTTTCATTATTGGTGGATGGCTCATGCTGTGGATGTATTGGTAGATGGATTACAGCGAACTAGAGAGAAATGGTATGCCGAACGGCTTTCCGCGCTTCATGAAGGTCTTTTGCGACGAAATGGGGGAGTGTGGCCCAACGAGTTGTATGATGATATGGAATGGATGGCTCTCGCGTGGCTCCGTGCCTATCAAGCAACAGGAGAGGAAGTTTATAAAGATACAGCCCTTCTTTTATGGGAAGACATTCAGACAGGCTGGAACGAGCATATGGGTGGTGGGATCGCTTGGCAGAAGTCACAGTTGGATTATAAAAATACACCTGCCAATGCACCAGCAGCTATACTGGCGGCTCGTTTGTATCAAGCCTTCGGTGAAGCTGAGAATCTAGAATGGGCGCTAAAAATTTATAGATGGCAAAAAAAGCATCTGGTAGACCCGACGACGGGTTTTGTATGGGATGGCATGAATCGCACGGGCAATGGCCAGATCGATAAGGATTGGAGATACTCCTATAACCAAGGTGTCTATATTGGTGCAGCAGTTGAACTGTACCGTATCACTAAGGACTCATCCTATTTAGAGGATGCTCATTTAACTTTTTCCGCTGCTGTTCATGAGCTTGCTGAGGCTAAGTGCGGTGTACTTTCAGACGAAGGAAATGGAGATGCTGGATTGTTCAAAGGAATCCTGATTCGGTATACGGCAGAATGGGTCAAAGCTGATGCCGCAGCTGTTGAAGCTGTCGATTTTCTGCGTAGGAATGCTGAATCTCTCTGGGAGCAAGGAAAGTCAGAGGACGAAGCTTTGTTTGGCACAGATTGGACTTTGTCATCTACTGGTGTAATTCAGCTCAGCTCCCAACTTAGTGCAATGAAGTTATTGGAGAAGATGGCTGAATTAACTAAGGATCAGATTTGAGGTGAACTTTTAATGACACAAGCTAAAGAAGCCCTAGAAGCGCTTAAATGGCAGGAAAGGTCGGAGTGGTTCCAACAATGTCTAGAACGTAATTATTATAATGCGGAGACGGGGATCATGAATCAATGGTATCCCAGAGAGTATAACGTTCCAGGTGAGAATTTTTATTACTGGTGGCAGGCTCATGTCATTGATATTCTAGTGGATGGCTACGAGCGTAGCGGAGATCCTGCATATTCTCTGAGAATCAAGGAATTGAGTGAACATCTCCAAGCTTATAACGGTGGGACGTTCAGGCATAATTACTATGATGATATGGAATGGACGGCATTGGCGCTGCTACGAGCTTATCGGGCAACTGGATATGAAGCCTACTTAGACGCTGTGCTAGATCTATGGGAGGATATAAAATCAGCTTGGAATGAACATTTTGGAGGCGGTTTGGCCTGGAAGAAGGATCAGCTAGATTATAAAAACACACCTGCCAATGCACCAGCCGTCATTCTAGCAGCTAGGTTATATGAACTTTTTCAAAAGCAGGAGGATCTGGAGTGGGCACTCCGTATCTATGAATGGAACAAAACATATTTAGTGGATCCTGCGACTGGTTTTGTGTGGGATGGAATGAACAGACTCGGGGATGGCCAGATTGATTTCGATTGGGAATTTACTTATTGTCAGGGAGTGTTTCTAGGTGCGGGCTTAGAGCTGTATAAGAATACGGGGGATGTCCATTACTTAGAAGATGCGAATCGAACTGCTAATACATGTATTGATCGTCTATGCGATCCGATGAATATGATGTTGCCTGATGAAGGCATCGATGATACTGGATTATTCAAAGGGATTCTGATTCGTTATCTGGTTCAACTTTTTGGAGAGGTTCCTGAGGCTAGCAGGATTCGTGAGGTAATCATGGCCAATGCTCAGCAGTTATGGGAACGAGGTCTGGATAAACAGCTGGGTCTTTGTAGTCCATCGTGGGAATTGAAACCGGAGCTTCCGGTTCAACTGAGCATTCAACTCAGTGGCTTGATGTTGCTGGAAGGGGCCGCTGTACTCATGGAGAAGTAACTTAAAGGCGTATAAAGAAGCTTCTCTTTTTAAATGGTGCATTGATTTTCCGTTTAAAAAAGAGAGGCTTCTTTTTTGTTATTTTAAATTAATCGTTTATCTGTTAGAAAATCCTATGTTTCCAACCGTTCAATTTAGCGACAGCTTCAATATAATAGTAGTCTCCATAGATTAGCGATACATCGATAAAGGAAGTGCCGCTGCCCGTTCCATGTAATAAAATCGCTTCATGCTCTGGCAGCTCCCAAGTCGCGTAATTTTCGGTCAGTGAGCGGAGAATTCGATCCGCTGCATTAGCGTAGAGGCTTTTTTTGCGTACAGGTACGATCGCTGCAAGCTCTAACAAACCTGAAGCGGCGATAGATGCCGCAGAGCTATCTTTGAACATCCGTTCGTCATCCGCTAGACGAAAATCCCAATAAGGAACTTGATCCTCAGGTAAAGCCGAGATGAAATAATGGGCAATCCGCTTAGCGGTGTTCAAGAACCGTTCATCTCCACTGTGGCGATAGGTATTGATGAAGCCGTACAGCCCCCAGCCGTTCCACGGCTCCATGAGGATTCAGCTGAATAACCTTGACCGCCAAAATTCTCAATATATGCCCCGGTCTCCGCATCGAAAGATAGAATATGTTTGGTTGATCCATCCTCGCGAATACCATATTGCATCGTCGTCTCTGCATGGCTAATAGCAATATGCTTATACCGTGGATCACCAGTTACTTTGCTCGCCCAGAACAGTAGAGAGATATTCAACATGCAGTCGATAATTGCCCAGCCATATTTATCTTCATTCCATGCGCGGATGAATTTGCCTACAGGATTATAGCGGGCAGCGAGGAAATTCGCCGCTTCAATCCCCCTACGCAGGGCATCTTCGTCGCCCGTAAGCTCATGATTTTTTCAGAATAGCTCAAGGTCCGCCGTTCTCCTGATTGGAATATCTGCTGATCTCCAGTCTTGATACTGCTCAATAATTGAAGGATTAACATCGAAATGTCTTCGGTATTTTCGCTTGGATTGCTTTTTTTATTGTGATCATATTGCTCCAGAGTCCACTCCACAATCTCAACACGATCTTCAAGATTAATGGCGCAATGCGTATTTTCCCCTCGCCAAAGTGTTGTGAATAAAGCTTTTCTTTTCGAAAAGCCCACTAGCAGGTTCTCCGCAACATGTGGATCAATATAGAAGATGGATCTTTCAAAAGGACAAGCGGGAGAGACCTCAGAATAGATCCGGTGCAGCTGATAGGGCTGGAAAAAGAATAACATGCCCCTGCGGATATCGTACATCAGCTGATTGACAACAACATTTCCCTGACCGCCATGCACGAACATGATTTCACAGCATTGATGCCAGTAATAATAACCTTTGTAATAGTCGTCTGTAAATATTTTGTAATCCCAAACTAAGGTCTTATGTTCTTCAAAAACAACGGGTTCGAATAGTTGCTTCATAGGCCCTCCAAGATGACAAAATACAAACATTTTTTTATTCCATTATAACTTTAAGGGTTATGAAAGCGATACAATAAAAATGAATTGAGTAATTCTATCGGGAGACAGGTCACCATGTTAGATTACATAAACAGAAGCCCAGAATCCAGAATTCAAAATCTTAAAGCTGAACTCGACTTGAAAACTGCAAAAGTGCAGTTTTTATCAGTTAATTAGGTGTTGGTTAAGGATATTGCTGCAAATATACAGGAATATGACTCTAAATTAACCTTGGTTATCTTAAAATTAGTGAAAAACTGTATTTATGCAGGAAAACTCCTCCGTGGATGAATAAAGGACTTAAAAGATGTAAAATTGCAAGATTTCTACAAGCGGTTCATCGCGTTGGGCTGGAGTTCATACTTTACAACATATTTCCCTTCTGGTCCGGTTACAGGTGAGAGCACCCCTTTGGTGCAGAGGGAATGCAGCATTCGAACGGCTGATCGATGATTGATATTTAAATGAATCTCTACATCAATTGGGCGTAATGGGCGAGCAAGCGTATAGGCAAGTCGGATGATTTCCCGTTCCGCCACACTCTCCAGACTAACTGGAGAAGATTCTGACTGATATCGGCTAAGCAGCATTCGCAACAGTGTCATGCAAATCTCGGGACGACTAGCGACGTCGTCGTATGCAAATGAAATAACTTGAAATCCCATTGCAGATAAGAAGGTTTCTCTGTTCAATTCATTACAGTATTTATTTCTATCCATATCTCGAACATGTGGACCAAACCCTTTGATTTCGATGACTAGCTTCACATACCGAGTGATGTATGCAAAGTCACAGAAATAGGATTGACCCCGCCAATCGAGCACTTCGAATTCTGGATGTAAATCGTCAAAATTCAATCGAAGAGACCACCAAACGTTGCGGCAAAATAGCTTCTCCGCTTCCCGATGTCCACGTTCCAAGCGACCTTTGCGTTCCCCTGATCTTTTTTGTAAATGGTATTGAATAAATGAAGCATGCGCCGTTTCGAAGTTCATCTTTAATCATTCCCCCTTAATCAACAAAAGAACGTCCCGATCCATTCAAAAAGGAATGAATCGGGACGTTCTTCGTCTCGTACATTTAATTATAGTTAAGATTCTATTAGTTGACCAGACGAATAGGACTATAAAAACTTAATAAATCAGAAGCTTGATTTCCGCATTCTTTTGTTGATTACTAAGAAGGGGATTTGAGCGGCTTTAATATAAAATGATGATGGAATGTACAACTTTTAATCAATATGTGATACAATTAAATTGTACACAAATTAAATTAAGAGGAGTTAATCAAATGATCATAGCAGGTAATATCATGGTCGGTCTCGTTGCGTTAATACATATTTATATTGTCTATCTGGAAATGTTCGCTTGGTCAAAGCCCAAAGGGCTTCGAGTTTTTGGAATGACGCAGGAAGTTGCGGATGCTTCTAAAACTCTAGCAGCGAATCAAGGGTTGTATAATGGATTTTTAGCTGCTGGTTTAATTTGGGGACTGGTTCATCCGAATGTGAATTTCGGCCACCAAGTTGAAATCTTTTTCCTCTGCAGTGTTATAGTGGCGGCGATTTATGGTGCACTAACAGTGAAAAAATCTATTTTGTTTATGCAAGGTCTTCCGGCTTGCATCGCTTTAATACTAGTAGTTTCGACTTATTTTCCTGTGACTTAAGCAGAAGCGGCAACTAACTGTTTGCGAGCAATACCCTTAAAAAAGTTAATCCAAATTAAAAAAAGGGCTGTTTCCCGGCAGGTAATTACCTGTCAGGGAAACAGCCTTTTTATGTCTTACGTCTTCACGAGGGGAAGAGCTACTTATTGAATAGAGGCAGCATAAATCGCTTCGACAGATTTGGAGAGGAGCGCGTTAAACTCTTCGTCTGACTGCCCTGAACTTAATCCTTGCGATAAAGCACGTGAGAAGCTGGCGATTAATCCTTGATTATGGGCGAGCTTATCGTTGGCCTCAGCTTGAGTGTAACCGCCGGACAAAGCGACAATTCTTAAAACGTGAGGATCGTCCATTAACTCGCGGTAGAAGTTATTCTCCGTGGGTATGGAGAGCTTAAGCATGACCTTTACGTCTTGGCCCAGCTTAGACAATTGAGCTGAAAGTTCTTCTTTTAACAGCTTTTCCGACGCTGTTTTATCAGCAGAATGGATATCAACCTCAGGCTCGATAATCGGAACCAGTCCCGCTTCTAAAATTTGCTTGCCGACTTCAAACTGCTGTTCAACCACTTTTTTGATGCCGGAAGGATTGGCTTCTTTAATCACCGAGCGCATTTTCGTTCCAAAGATATTCCGTTCGTTGGCCCGCTTCAAAAGATCATATAAGCCGGGAATTGGCTTCATGAGCTGTACCCCGTTTTCTGGCTCGGCAAGTCCTTTATCTATTTTCAGAAATGGGACAATGCCTTTTTCCTCCCACAGATAATCAGCAGTATATTTTCCGTCGATGAGACGGTCCATTGTGTTCTCAAATAAGATTGCACCCAGTATATTCTTCGAATCAAATGCAGGGCTCTTGATAATGCGCGTTCGCATCTCGTGAACCATTGCATACATTTGATCTTCATTGGAGTAGCTGTCCTCTTTTATGCCATATTGCAGCAGCGCTTTAGGTGTACTTCCACCACTTTGGTCCAAGGCAGCTATAAATCCCTGTCCCGTCCGAATTCGATCCCATTGCTTCATATTCATGAAAAAATCTCCTTCCTTTCGTAAACTGAATGGAAATTCATGCGTTCTTTAATTATAACACTTAAAATATAGGCTTTAAACAAGAGGCAGGGTGAGTAAGGAGGTAACCGTCCAACATGAGTTGGTAGCAAGCAAAGAATTAAGGACTTCTGAGTCCGATTCAACCAAGGAGATCAGCGCAAGTTGACGTAAAGGACTGTATTGCAGCTATTGGATATAGTCGGCGGATTTTTGAGAGAAATCGGACTGTATAGCTCTTAACATCTCTCCGAAGCGTACTCTGATAATCTTCCTCGAAGATGACCTTTTTTATGCTTAAAAATCTAAGTTGAGATTAAAAGCAAGATCGATTTGTAATATTTTATGGACGTAGTCCATTTCAAAATGATCAATTACTTGAAGTTAGTTTGAAGATACGAGCGAGCACGAGTAAAGGTGGCGACTGGAAATTTTATTCTTGTTACAAAGTGGCTGGTGTGATGATTTTCTAATCGGAGGGGGTGGATCGAAATTGGCTAAAGCCGCACTGAGATTGAGATTTTTCTTTAATCAACGTGAATATCCGAGTAATTTAATGCGAATGATCCAATACTATTTTCTTTGTGACATTAATCATAATTACCAATTCATAGCTTTGTGAAAATAATAACTTTTCGTAAATGTCGAAATGAGGTTGACGTATGAAAATATCAGTCGTATGATTGATTCTACTGAGTATGTTAGTAATTAAAAGTAAGTATATAAATAATGTATAACAACAGGAGGAATGAAAGTGGAATCATCAACATTTGTGCTATTCGGCGCTACAGGAGATTTGGCAAAACGTAAAATCTATCCTGCACTATATAACCTCTTTTTAGATGGTCAAATTTCAGGTCCTCTTTCTGTGATTGGATTAGGAAGAAGAGAAGTTTCGAACGAAGCCTTCCGTAAGCAAGTACTGCAATCCTTACAGACTTTTTCTAGACAACCAGCCGTTGACTCACCGCAATTGCAGGTGTTCTTGGAGGCTTTTGAATATAGCGTACTAGACGTAGGGAATACCGAAGATTACTCCAAGCTGCTGGAGCATGTTAAACGTCGCGAGCAATTTTTCAATATTCCGGAGAATCGGATGTTCTATTTGTCTGTGGGTCCTGAGTTCTTCAAGGAAATCGCAGCTAATATTCACTCAAGCGGTCTGGGTTCCACGAAAGGCTGGAAGCGTCTGATTATTGAGAAGCCTTTTGGCACAGATTTGAAATCAGCAAGAGAGCTGAATGATAGCTTGAATGCCGTATTTACTGAAGAAGAAATCTTCCGGATTGACCACTTCCTAGGTAAACCGATGGTGCAAAATTTAGAAGTTCTGAAGTATTCTAATCCAGTGCTAAGAGCGCTGTGGAAAAATAGATATATCGCGAATGTTCAAATTACGGCGAGTGAGACTGTCGGCGTTGAAGAGCGGGCAGGCTATTATGATAAAGCTGGCGCACTTCGTGATATGTTCCAGAACCATATGCTGCAGTTGATGATGATGATGGCAATGCAGCTTCCTAAAGGCAGTACACCTGAAGAAATCCGTGGGAAGAAAATATACGTCATGGAGCATCTTATTCCAATTAGCAAAGATGAGGTTAATAAACATGTTGTCCGTGGACAATATACAGAAGGTGAAATCAAAGGTAACCCTGTTGCAGGTTATTTAAATGAGCCGGGAATTAACCAATCCTCGCAAAATGAGACGTTTATCGCAGCGCGTTTATTTATAGATGATCCGCTCTGGAATGATGTACCTTTCTATGTTCGTACAGGTAAGAGAATGAAGGAGAAGTCCACACGTATTGTTATTGAGTTTAAAGAACCGTTTAATGATAGTAATAACTTGAACAAAGGAAATGACGTACCGAATTTACTGATTATCGAGATTGGACCGAATGAAGCCATAACGCTACAACTTAACACGAAAGATCAGCTGCAAAAAGGAAAGCTTGAGCCTGTCCGCGCTACTTATGAAGCGGGTACCTCAGATGTTCCGGAAGCCTACGAGAATCTAATCTTCGATGCACTTCGTGGAGATGCTACCTTCTTCGCACACTGGAGAGAAGTAGAACTGTCTTGGCAGTGGGTTACACCTATTCAGGAAGCGATGGAAGAGGGGCTTATGCCACTTCACACTTATGCTTCTGGTTCATATGGTCCAGATGCGGCTATGGAGCTATTGGGTGAAGATCGCTGGTGGTTCGATGAGGCAGATCAGGAGTCAGAAGTTCTCTCTGCTCAGGCAGAAGTTGCAGCAACGCAGGAATCTATACGGCCAGGGGCGTAAGCCCCTGCCTGTTTTTTTTACCAATTTTGGAGAAATTACATCATAAGAATCTATATATCGGAGGGGAATTACATGAAAGTAGGATTAGTTGGATTAGGAAAAATGGGCTTCAATTTGGGCCAGAATTTGCTGGATCATGGACATGAGGTTGTTGCATTTGATTTGAATGCACCTGCTGTAGAGGAAATGAAAGCTAAAGGTGCCAGTGGAGCAGTAACGCTCCCTGAGTTGGTACAACAATTGGAAACGCCTAGAATCATTTGGATTATGGTTCCACATCAGGTTGTGGACTCTGTCATTGCTGAGATCACACCTTTGTTATCAAAAGGAGATATCGTCATTGAAGCGGGGAATTCGCACTATAAGGAATCGATTCGCAGATATGAGCAATTGAAGGAACATGGAATCAGCTTCATGGACGCAGGTACGTCCGGTGGGATGGAAGGAGCGCGTAACGGCGCTTGTTACATGGTTGGTGGAGATCCTGAAGCTTGGGAGGTTGTGGAGCCCATCTTCCGTGATACGGCTGTGGAAAGCGGCTTTTTATATGCCGGCAAAGCTGGTAGTGGCCATTTTCTAAAAATGGTTCATAACGGTATCGAATACGGCATGATGGCTGCCATCGGTGAAGGCTTTGAGGTGCTGGAAAAGAGTGAGTTTGATTATAACTTTGAGGAAGTCGCCCGGGTGTGGAATCATGGTTCTGTCATCCGTTCTTGGCTGATGGAACTGGTTGAACGTGCGTTCTCGAAAGATGCTAAATTGGATGAGATCAAAGGGATTATGCACTCCTCCGGAGAAGGCAGATGGACGCTCGAAACCGCATTTGATCTGCAAGCTGCAACACCAGTGATCGCGATGGCGTTATTAATGCGCTACCGTTCACTTGAGACCGATACCTTCACGGGTAAAGTAGTGGCTGCACTTCGGAATGAATTTGGTGGACATGCCGTTGAAACGAAGTAATTAATGTTAATCATTAGCCCGAATTTCCTCGCAATTCATTCTGCGGTGAGATTTGGGCTTTTGTTTTGCAAAAATTAATAAATGGAGAGAATAGATCGAGTACGACTTTAACCTTTTTAACATATTTTAGAGTTAGATGGGGAAATTACGATAAGGGGGAATTGACATGCGAAGCGGAATTCGAGAAAGACTTCATTTTCTGTATAAATTTCTGCATGCGCCCCGACAATTAGGAAGCGTGACTCCCAGTTCGCGCTGGCTGGCAAAAACGATGGTCGACATCATTCCGTGGCAACAAATGCATAATATAGCTGAGCTGGGTGCTGGTACTGGAGCCATTACAAGATTTATTCCAAGCGGGGAAGAGACCGGGATGAATGTGCTCCTGTTTGAGAAGGATCCTGATTTTCGACATCAACTAAGACTTAAATTCCCTGACCTTATTTTTTTTAACGATTGCCTACGGCTACGGCTTGCGCTTCATAATAGAAGGTTGGAGAAGTTAGATTGCATTGTAAGCAGTTTGTCTTTTAGGA
Source organism: Paenibacillus sp. FSL R5-0475 (assembly GCF_038004585.1). Lineage (NCBI taxonomy): Bacteria > Bacillati > Bacillota > Bacilli > Caryophanales > Paenibacillaceae > Paenibacillus > Paenibacillus sp. FSL R5-0475. Next base: position 2,496,296 of record NZ_JBBORK010000001.1, on the reverse strand, counting down.
ATTTCTCAGTCTCAGATCGGACGCTTTACATTGAGCAAATCATATCTTCTTTAAAAGAAGGCGGTTGGTTCATCACTTTTGAATATTTTCCTCAAATGAAGAAGGAATTAATGCAACATTTTGATATTGTGAGTGTTAAATGGGTGCTGTTAAATTTCCCGCCAGCGCTTGTTTATATTTGCAGGAAGAAGGCTTCTACACAAGTAAAGCAATCAGATTATATTCATTCTTCCATAGATGTAAAATCAATTTCTCGGGTTTCTACGGAAAGATAAGGATGAAAAATACAACAAATGCCGTCACCCATACTCACTGGGGAACGGCATTTTTTAAATTAGGCTCAGTATGTTATTACCTCTGTTAATAGAGAACCTCAATATTGTCCTCGTTCAGACGTTTTAGCCAAGCTTCAGAAGGCTTACGGTCAGTAATCAAGAAATCAATATGGGCAAGCTCAACCAGCTTTGTAAAAGCAGTTTTATCGAATTTGGTGTGATCCGCCAGGAGTATGACCTTATTGGCTTGTCGTAGCATGTACTTCTTGAGCTCACACTCTGGTTCGTTGGAATCTGTGATGCCTCGTTCCATATCCATTCCTTTGCAACTGATTACCGCTGTATCCACATTGTATCTTTGAATGGTGTCATGGGCTACCGGTCCCACCAGCGACAACGATCGGTAACGAAGTGAACCGCCAGTAGAGATGATATCCATCCCTGAATTCGAGAACTCATGCAAAATATTAATAGAATTTGTGATGATGGTTAGATTGTTTTTGTTTCCCAGCAATTTTAGAAACTCAAAGGCTGTAGAGCTTGGATCTACCATTAATGTATCTCCATCATTGATTAAATCGAGCGCCTTCAAGGCGATTCCCCGTTTTATATCTGTATTCAAGGCATTACGTGTAACAAAAGGAAGATCCTCATTCGTATGGCGATTCAGCATAGCACCGCCATAGGTACGACTAAGGATGCCATCCTTCTCTAGCTTCTCCAAATCTCTGCGTATCGTTTCTTCAGTGACCTCAAACATTTTACTTAGATCGGAGACTAGAACGCGTTTATCTTGATGGACGAGATCTATTATTTTTTTGCGTCTTTCGGCTGCAAGCATAGGAATCACCTTTCCAAAGCTATATTTTACAATCATAGCGCTTAATATCTGTGTTTTGCAATAAAAACAACTTAAAAACCTCTGTACTTTCCAATGATATTCACAAAACAGATATAAAACAAACAAAAACAACATAATTAATATTTAAAATGTTGACAACAAAGATTTAGGGGCATACGATGAAGAAGGAAATAAATCCCTCAGAGTTAATCGAGTTAGTGGGATGCCAAAGCCGGCTCAGCTGCTATTCAGAGGCCAGCCTGAGGCGCTGCAGACGAAATACAACGATTATTGAACTCATTAGGAGGCTGGTCAAGCAATGAGTACACATGTGTTTTACGTTCCTTCGATCAATATTATGGGCAAGGGATGCTTGCAGGAAATTGGTCTTTATATTCAAGAACTGAATTTAAAGAAGGCTCTAGTAGTCACAGACAAGTTCCTTATGAAGAGCGGCATAGCCGGTAAATTGCTGACAGTCTTGGATGAAGCGGGTATTGAATATGCCATTTATGATGAAGTGAAACCCAATCCAACCTGTAAAAATGTTCATGATGGCGTGGATTATCTCAAATCACAGAATTGTGACTATCTGGTCTCCATCGGTGGTGGGTCGCCACAGGATACTGCTAAAGCCATTGGTATCCTTGCCACAAATGGCGGTCACATCAAAGAATATGAGGGCGTACACAAGTCGAAACATAAATCGCTGCCGATCGTTGCTGTGAATACCACCGCAGGGACTTCAGCTGAGGTCACTATTAACTATGTAATCACAGACGAAGAACGCAAAGTGAAGATGGTAATGGTGGATAAGAACAGTATTGCTACAATCTCAGTTAACGATCCAGAGCTTATGGTAGATAAACCCGCTGCACTTACGGCAGCAACAGGAATGGACGCTTTGACGCATGCAATTGAGGCACTAGTAACGCCAAGAGCATATCCGGTAACTGACGCTACGGCACTAGCCGCAGTGGAGATTATTTTCGCTAACTTGGCCCGTACCGTGAAGAATGGCCATGATATTGAGGCTCGTGAGCAAATGGTGTATGCGATTTTCCTAGGCGGACTTGCCTTCAATAATGCAGGGCTTGGTTATGTGCACGCGATGGCGCATCAGCTTGGCGGTGTCTATGATCTGCCACATGGCGTATGTAACGCAATGCTACTCCCATATGTGGAAGAAGAGAATGCCAAATATGTGCCTGAGAAATTCAGGGCTATTGCTAAAGCGATTGGGTTAAACGTTGAGAGTCAAACTGATAAGGAATGCGCGGACTTCGTAATTGAGTCGATCAAGGCGTTGTCTAAAGAAGTAGGCATTCCATCTAAACTATCCGAACTTGGAGTAGGTGAGGTCGATCTTGATCTTTTAGCAGAGAACTCCATGAAGGACGCTTGTGCACCGGGTAATCCTTTTATTCCTACGAAAGAAGAAGTCATTGCACTATTCAAAAAAATACTATAACTCATCCCTTTCTTTAGGAGATTCTTTATGAATAATCATATCGCCGTTGATATTGGTGCCTCTAGTGGGCGGTTAGTACGCGGAATACTGCAAGAGGGCGTCCTCACCTTAGAGGAGCTTCATCGGTTTAGAAATCGTTTTATAGAACAAGAGGATTCTTGTTTCTGGGACATAGATTATTTATTCGAGCAGATTATTATAGGGCTTCAGAAAGCCAAGAAGCAAGGCATTACAGCGTGTACGCTGGGGATAGATACATGGGCTGTAGATTATGTTCTTGTGGATGCAGAGGGAACCCGTATTCAAGAGGTTTACGCTTATCGTGATCGTAGGACTGATAAGGCTATGGATGAGGTAGCTAAGCATATTTCTCCTCAAACTATATATGAAAAGACGGGTATTCAACAGTTATCTTTTAATACGTTGTATCAGCTTTATGTTCACAGTGAAGAAGAAATAGCCCAAGCGGATCAAATCTTACTCGTGCCTGATTATCTGTATTACAGATTAACGGGTCGCAAGATCAATGAGGTTACTAACGCATCTTCAACTCAGTTATTGAATCTAGAGAGTCGAGATTTCGACGATGACCTGTTGGATTTTCTGAATATTAAAAGAGATCAATTCGCTATATTGACTGAACCTGGAGTAATTATTGGCCCCCTCGATGAAGCACTAATTCAGGAATATGATCTTCCGGATTGCCAACTGATCTGTGTAGCCACACATGATACAGCTTCTGCAGTGCTGGGTGCTCCTCTCCAAAAGAACTCAGCGTATATTAGCAGCGGAACATGGTCTTTACTCGGTGTGGAACGAACTCAGCCTCTTAATTCTATGAAAGCCATGGAGGCCAACTATACCAATGAGTGGGGCGCATACGGAACCTACAGATTCCTCAAAAATATTATGGGCCTATGGCTCATCCAAGAGGTTCGCAGGTTGATGAACGAACGATATAGCTTTGCGGAGCTAGCCGAGCTTGCAGAGGGAGAGGAAGGTTTCCGAAGCCTGATCTCTTGTAATGACCCGAGATTTCTCAATCCTTCAAATATGATAGAAGAGATTCGTAATGCCTGCGCAGAGAGCGGGCAGCCTGTTCCTGAGACGCCAGGTCAGTTGGCTCGCTGTATTTTTGACAGCTTAGCATTATCGTACCTTACTTACTTGGAAGAACTAGAAGAACTATTAGAAAGCCGAATCGAGGTTCTGCAAATTGTGGGTGGAGGTGCTAACAACAGCCTGTTATGCCAACTGACTGCTGATGTTATAGGCAGAGAAGTTAAGGCTGGCCCAACGGAATCCACAGCACTTGGTAATATAGTGGTGCAGATGATTAGCACGGGAAGCATAACTGATATTAATGAAGCAAGAGATATTATCGCCGAATCATTTGAGATAAAGGCGTATACACCGCGCCCGACCGCCCATCTTGAAGACATTCTAATTCGCTGGAAAGAGCTTCAGTTGTCCAAAATACAACATCAAATCTAATTAAACTTACGCTATATGATTTTAGGAGGAACTACAGCATGGATCAGAGTATTATCACTAGCTATAATGAAGCCAAAAAATTATACGCAGCCCATGGGATTGATGTGGAGAAAGTGCTGGAGCGGCTCGCGCAAATTAAGATTTCCATCAATTGCTGGCAGGGCGATGATGTACAAGGGTTTCTTTTTAAAGATAAAGAACTAAGCGGGGGAATAGCAGTAACAGGAAGTTATCCCGGTCGAGCTGGCACGCCAGATCAATTGCGCCAAGATTTAGAAAAGGCACTATCCCTCATTCCAGGCAAGCATAAAGTAAATTTACATGCGATCTATGCAGATACAGATGAAAAAGTTGATTTAGATGAATTGGAGCCACGCCATTTCCAATCTTGGGTAGACTGGGCGAAGGAGCAGGGGCTGGGTCTTGATTTTAATCCTACTTGCTTCTCACATCCTAAAGCTGCAGACGGTTTTACGCTAAGTCACTCGGACGATGAGATTCGTAACTTCTGGATTAAGCATTGTAAGGCTTCTCGGACGATTGCCGAGCATTTTGGTAAAGAACTGGGTCAACCGTGCGTGACTAACTTTTGGGTACCAGACGGATATAAAGATACACCAGTCGATCGTTTAGGTCCAAGAGTGCGGTTAAAGGAGTCACTGGATGAGATTTTTAGTGTGGAAATAAATCCTCTTTATAATATTGATGCTGTAGAAAGTAAATTGTTCGGAATCGGTTCTGAGAGTTATGTGGTTGGTTCACATGAGTTCTATATGGGCTATGGTTTAACTCGCGGCAAAGCCATCTGTTTGGATGCCGGACATTTCCATCCTACTGAGATGATCTCAAATAAGCTATCTTCGATTCTTATGTTTAGTGAGCAGCTGCTGCTGCATGTAAGCAGACCCGTCCGTTGGGACAGTGACCACGTTGTAACTATGGATGACGAGCTGCTAGAAATCGCCCGTGAATTGGTACGTGGGGATTTACTCTCCCGAACGAATGTCGGACTTGATTTCTTTGATGGCAGTATTAATCATATCGCTGCTTGGGTGATTGGTACACGTAATACCATTAAGGCGTTACTTCGCGCAATGCTCGAACCGGTGGAAGAATTGAAGCGAATCGAGCGGCTTGGTGATTACACTTCACGACTAGCGTTGGTGGAAGAATTCAAATCGTATCCGTTTGGAGCCGTGTGGGATTATTATTGTGCATCGCAAGATACACCCGTTCGTGAGCAATGGCTGGCTGAAGTGAAGCGTTATGAGCAGGAAGTTCTGTCTGCAAGATAGAGTGTTAGAGTGGATGTGGAGAGCAACATATACAAAGGAGAGATTGACAATGAGTACATCTGTTTTAGAATCCAAAGGGTATATTGCCAGTAGTGAGGCTCCATTTATTCAGGAAATGTCAGAGATTACCCGTCATATGTGGGAGCTTGGCTGGGATGAGCTGAATGGCGGTAATGTCAGCTATCTGCTGGATGAGAATGAGGTTGCTAAATATATTAACGTTCTAGAGCCACTACGCACCATTAAACTTACCTTCCCTGTAAAAGAATTAGCCGGCAAATACTTCATCGTGACAGGTTCTGGCAAGTATTTCAGAAATGTGATCAAAGATCCGGAAGCTAATCTCGGTGTGCTTCGTGTTAGTGCCAATGGTGAAAGCGTAGAAGTGTTATGGGGATTACGGAACGGCGCTGTACCTACTAGTGAATTGGCTTCCCATTTCATGAGCCATAATGAGCGACTGAAGGTGGACCCTACGCACCGTATCGTATTGCATACACACGCTACGAATGTTATCGCGATGACCTTCACGCATGATCTGGATGAATTGAAGTTCACGAAGACGCTTTGGGAAATGTGCACAGAGTGCCTTGTTGTTTTCCCGGATGGCGTTAGTGTCATTCCATGGATTGTTCCTGGCAGCAGTGAAATCGGCCGCGAAACCGCGAAGAAAATGAAGGATCACCGCCTGGTCATCTGGCCGCAGCACGGGATTTTTGGCACTGGCTCCACTATGGATGCCACCTTTGGTCTAGTTGAGACTGTAGAAAAGGCTGCTACGATCTACAACTTGATTGGCGGAAGAGAAATTAAGCAAAAGATCACGGATCAGCAACTGTGGGATTTAGCTAAGGCGTTTGGAGTAACTCCAAAAGCTGGTATTCTTGAGGTTTAAAAAGTTCGTAATGGGATGGAAACCGGGCGTTCGCAGATTTTGCGAGGTCCGGTTTTTTTTATGATTTTTTCTTACACAAAGATCTTAAAAATTTGCATTTTCCATCTTCTGGGGAGATAATTAGCCTTACTTAAAGTAATCAAATAATCAATTGGAGGTAATATGTATGAACACTGAGCTATTATTTTCACCTATTCAAGTGGGGAATCTTTCGCTGTCAAACCGAATCGTCATGGCGCCGATGACTCGGGTATACTCACCGGATGGTGTACCAGGAAGTAATGTTGCCGCATATTACCGTAGACGGGCAGAAGGTGGAGTAGGATTGATCGTTACCGAGGGTACAGCTATTAATCATCCTTCGGCAGTCAGCCACGCCAATATTCCCAATATACATGAAGAAGCAGCTTTAGAGGGCTGGAAGCAGGTAGTAGAAGAAGTTCACGCAGCTGGAGGTAAGATCATCCCCCAATTATGGCATGTGGGAATGGCGCGAACTATAGGGGAAGGTCCAAATGTTGAAGCCCTTCCTATTGGCCCTTCTGGTCTGAATTTAGCAGGAGAACCTGTGACAGAGCCACTTACTACAGCTGAAGTTGAAAGCTTAGTTTCAGCATTTGCTCAAGCAGCAGCGAACGCGAAAAAAGTGGGTTTTGATGGTATCGAGATTCATGGTGCACATGGTTATCTGATAGACCAGTTCTTCTGGGAAGGAACGAACAAACGTACCGATCGTTACGGTGGCGATTTGGTTGGTAGAACTACATTTGCAGTAGAGGTTATTGAAGCTTGCCGTAAAGCGGTTGGGCCAGATTTTCCGATCGTGCTACGCTTCTCTCAATGGAAATTGGGTGCCTATGATGAGAAGCTGGCAAAAAATGCAGATGAGCTCGAAAGATTCCTTACTCCACTTAGCGATGCTGGCGTTGATATTTTCCACTGCTCCACTCGTCGCTTCAGCCAACCTGAATTTGAGGGATCTGAGCTTAATCTCGCAGGGTGGACCAAGAAAATCACGGGGAAACCATCAATTACGGTGGGTTCTATCGGTCTTCACAGTGATTTTTTTGCAGAAGACTCAGCTCAGAAGACAGAAGATAACATTAATGAATTACTAGAAAGAATGGACCGTGAGGAATTTGATTTTGTTGCTGTGGGCAGAGCATTAATAAGCGATCCGGCTTGGCCTGCCAAAGTTCAAAGTGGAGCAATAGACGAGATCATTCCATTCACGGCTGAATCGACAAAAACTCTATACTAAAGGGAAAGAACAGCGGGTTATGGACAGCTCTGTTTTTAGAATAATTTTCATTAAGGGCTAATATTATCATAGATATTAAAAAGCGTAATAGGTAAGGAGGATATGGGTTGATAGATATCACAGAAGTCTTCATAGATACTCTAGCACCGAACAGTGCAGCAATTAAGAACGGGCAAGGACTAGTTAAGAAGAGACGATTCGTCCAATTGAATCAGTCGGAAGACGGCGTGGTTCTGTTTGGTGAATGTGGTGGTAGCGGTAGCAGCAACTATTATCCTTCTGCTGATTTTGTTGTTTCTGACAAACCGGTGATGCGTTGTACTTGTCCAAGTAGGCAGATTCCTTGTAAGCATGTCCTCGGATTGCTATATGCCTATGTAGGCAAGGAGACTTTCGTATCTGCAACGATTCCTGAAGATCTTGCTGTTAAACGAGAGAAGATGAGTAAGCGTGAAGAACGAAAATCTGAGCTTGCTGCGGAAGGGGCTAATGTTAAGCCCAAGAAAGTGAACAAGTCCGCACTTAAGAAAAAGATTGGAGCTCAACTGGAGGGCTTGGCTGTACTGGAGAAATTGACCCAATCGCTTATACGTGCAGGACTTGGAACAATAGACGCCAAAGGTGTAAAGGATATTCAGGTGCACGTGAAGATGATGGGCAATTATTATTTAACTGGTGCACAAATTGAATTAAGACGATTAGCTTTATTGCTCTCTTCTTCTGACAATCGTGAGAAAACTTATTCATTAGCAATAGAGCAGCTAACCCGAATTCATGCGTTCATTAAGAAAGGGCGCGCTCATCTAACAATGAAGCTGGAAGATCCGGATATGTCTTTGAATCATGAATCTACGATTGAAGAATGGCTTGGTCATGCTTGGCAGCTAACGGAGCTTAAGGAATGCGGTCTGATGAGCTCGGATGTAGAGCTGATCCAGCTTTCATTCCTAAGCTATGATGATGAAGCCAGACAGGAATTTGTAGACCTCGGCTACTGGATAGAAAAATCTACAGGTGATATTCATCGTACGCTCCAATATCGTCCTTATAAAGCAGCTAAGTATATTCATGAAGAAGATAGCTTCACTGATGTTGCACTTATTCCTTCCTTCTATCGTTATCCTGGTGACCGGAACCGGAGAGTTCGTTTCGAGAATATGTCAACACGGCCTCTGACTAATCAGGATGTAGAGTGGATCGTTTCTAAGGCAGTTCATTCTTATTCCGACTGCTTCAAGCAGATAAAAAATCAGTTGAAGAATCCGCTAGCGGACAAGAATCCTGTGTTGCTGCTGCATGTGAATAAGATTAGCAAATCGCAGCAAGATCAGTTCGTCATTACGGACGAATCGGGCCAGCATTTGGTGTTAGACCAAATAGTAGCACTCGAGCAGGATACACTTGCTCTGTTACAATACTTTACACTCGAAGAATTATCGGATACTATGATGCTGCTTATGTTTGAACATCAACTCGATACAGGACGATTGAAAGCACAACCGTTAACCCTTATCAAAGGGATGGAGATGATCCGTCTCTTATATTAAAAAAATTAAGAAAGCATAAGTTTCACATAAACTTTGGGAGGAATATCCATGAGTACAGCTTTACTACAAGAGCTTCATCAAGAAGTAAACCGGCTGTATATAGCTGGAAGTGAGCTCGCTGCTGAGGATTTCCGCTTAAAGCGGCTATTGCCACAGTTTCAACAGTTAGGCGAACGTGCTCCCATATTCAAAAGGTTAGGAGAGGGAATCGTTGCGGTCATTGAACCAGATCATTCCGAGGGATCTTCCTCTGCTCAGAACCTACAGGAGCTCAGTGTGCTGCTTAGCTCGGTACTATATACACAGGGGGCGACTTCGCCTGATGGTGAACTGCTTGAGGTGGAAGTCCATCCGGTGAGATTGCCTACTCGGTTCTCATATCGTAAGCTGTCAGCGGTACAGACGGCATTAAAGACTCGCGGAGGAGGACGATATGAGATTATCAAGGAAGCTTTTGAGACAGGATTGTTTCAAGATCTTCGAATGATTCATCCCGCGTTAGCAGCCCTCCAAGATCCATATGTTGAGATCGCCGAGCTTGTAATGAAGCAGATCCTGCCAGCTTATGGGCCTCAGATTATTCCGATCCTTATCGATCAATTTGATCCTGCTGGAGGAATAGTAGAGACGAGAAAGCTGTACGTGATCGCAGTATTAGGTGGTGATAGCGTTCAGGATCTGATCTATCAAGCTGCAGATTCAGGATCAGAAGATGTTCGAGCCATGGCTATTTCTCTGCTCGCAGGTCAGGGACAATATGAAATCGAATTACTGGCTTGGAGTACAGATAAGAAGAAAAAGATTCGCGAAGCTGCCTATAATGCGCTGGCTAAGAGCGACTCGGTAAATGCGGTGAACCGGCTGCATGAGGCATTTACGGGAAAAGATAGTGAACTTGTAGTTCCTGCATTGAGACAATGTCAAGCCCAAGAGCTCACAAAACGACTTGTTGTAGAGTTATCAGATATGCTTCAAACTGTCTCAGAGATTATGGGCGATACGAAGAAGAAAGACGGATTATGGAATAAGGTAGTCCAGTATCTTCGGGTTTTATCTTACAAACGCAGTCCTGAACTAGAGAAACTATATTTTAATGTTCTCGAGCAGTATCCATTATATATGAATCAGCTAAAGTGGAATTCATTGATCGAGGAAGCAATCTCCTATTTTAGACAGATAGATTCTATCGAAGCGAGACGTATATTACAGCAAACACTTGAGCGTGATCTTGTCTACTATAGAAACAATAGAAGATATGTGAATGATGTTTTTAAAGATGCGTATCTCTACTTGTCACCAGAGCGTGTGTATGAACAATATGTTGAAGTTCTAAAGCATTATGCGCCATCTTCAACTAGCCATGCTTCTTCAATGGCGCAGCAACTGCTACGCACCATATCTGAAGTTGTAGTTCAACGATATCATGGGACTTATGATGCAGTTTGGAATTCACCTGTAGACCAGATTCAATATATGTATAAGATCGAAATGCAGCCGCCCGAGGTACTGGCTCTTCAATGGGATTCACGGTGGCTTGATGCTTTTATAGAGCTGGATCAATACGAACTGGTCAGTGCCTTTGCAAGGCCGGGACATGCCGAAGCAATGCAGTATTTACTTCGTAAATTGACCGATAATCCTGAATTCCGCCATCGGTTTTCCAATATTCTCTTGATGGGCTTAGCACGTACAGGGATAAATAAACAACATTTGCAAGAAGCTCTCCTAGTGGCTTTGGAAGATGATAGAAATACAGAATGTCGATTAATTGAACCGTATACATTTGAACAGCTATGTCAGCTTCCAGCGAGTTTTGCGAGTCGAATAATAACTGTTCTACCTCGATTTAGTGAGGTTGCAGAAGAACAACTTGAGTATGTCATTCGTCTCATGCAAGGACCATCAAACCCAAATGAAGAGGTGTAGCTAACGATGAGTCAAGAACTATTACAAGATATTATGAGGCTTCCAGCAGAAAGACTGTATGAGCATGAGTTGGAAGCGCTTCGTAAAGCGGACACTGGTAAGGTTCCAGCAGGATGGCAGATGTCGCCCCAATCAGTACTGAAGTTTATCGTTGGTGGTAAAGCAGGGAGTACCGAGATTACACCTAAGTACATTGGTAATAAACGATTAATAGAGATGGCGATAGCCACACTGGTAACTGATCGTGCACTGCTATTAATCGGTGAGCCGGGTACAGCAAAGTCATGGTTATCTGAGAATTTATCAGCTGCTATATATGGACAATCAGGACTTGTCGTACAAGGTACTGCGGGTACGAGTGAAGAGCAGGTGCGCTATTCGTGGAACTACGCAATGCTGCTTGCACAAGGCCCTACGCCGGAAGCGCTAGTGAAGAGCCCTATTATGCGAGCGATGGAGGATGGGGGCATTGCACGTTTTGAGGAGATATCTCGTTGTGCATCTGAGGTACAGGATGCGTTGATATCCATCTTATCGGAGAAGACGATATCCGTTCCTGAGCTAGGTAAGGAGATGAGTGCGCGCAAAGGCTTCTCGATCATTGCAACAGCTAATACGAGAGACCGTGGTGTAAATGACATGTCAACTGCCTTGAAGCGACGGTTTAATATCATCGTCCTTCCAGCCCCTGCGGATTTGTATACTGAAGTTGAGATTGTGAAGAAACGGGTTCGTGAAATTGCCTCTTCCTACGATTTGCAAGCGGCGCTCCCTGCAGATGAAGCTTTACATAAGGTCGTGACCATCTTCCGTGAGTTGCGTAGCGGGATGACATTGGATAAGAAGGAGAAGGTGAAGTCTCCAGCAGGTGTGATTTCCACAGCAGAAGCGATCTCGCTCTTAACGAATAGTATGGCGCTGGCCGCAAGCTTCGGTAATGGAGAACTGACGGACGAAGATCTGGCCGCAGGGCTGCAAGGTGCCATTGTGAAAGATGATGATAAGGATCAACTTGTCTGGAGAGAGTATCTCGACAATATTATGAAGAAACGTGGCGCAGATTGGCGGGGGTTATATACGGCTTGTAAGGAGATGAACTAGTGGAGAGCGAAACTACTGGAGCAGGCGTGCATATTTTTGGGGTGCGGCATTTGTCTCCTGGTGGTGCGCAGCATCTATTGAGCTTCCTTCATGAAATAGAGCCCACAGCTGTGTTAATTGAGGGTCCATCGGATGCCACACCTGAGATTCGCCATGTCATCAACATGACAACCAAACCTCCTATTGCCATTCTAGCTTTTACGGAGGAAGTTCCTGTGCGTACAGCCCTATGGCCGCTTGCGCTATATTCCCCCGAATATCAAGCGATGAGATGGGCGGAGCAGAAAGGGGCTTATACAGCTTTTATAGATTTACCTTCATCAGTGGTCATCGCGTTACAGGATATACGAACCAAAAGTAGAGATTCTGCTGAACAGAGCGATGAATCTGAAGTTAACAATACAGTTGAGAAGGCTCCTGAAGAAGCATCTCTATATGATAGAGTAGCTGAGCTGGCTGGTGAGCTTGATTATGATATGTATTGGGAGCGCAATTTCGAACACAACACTAACAAAGGTGCATATCAGGAAGCAATTATTTCCTTCTCATCCCAAATGCGTCAGATTTCTGAAGAAAATGAGAGACATAACAACGTAATAGAATATGCACACAATACGATACGTGAAGCTTATATGCGTCGTCAGATTCAGGATACAATCGCTGCTGGCCATCAACCAAATAAGATCGTTGTTGTATGTGGAGCATACCATGCAGCGGCGCTTGCTGATCTGGCATCTGGTATGTCGGATGAGGAAATAGATGCTCTTCCTTCTCTAAATTCGAAGCTAACACTTATGCCCTACACGTACTATAAGTTATCTTCTTTGTCTGGCTATGGAGCAGGTAACCTAGCTCCTCATTATTATCAAATGATGTGGGAACGTATGATGAATGGCTCACTTGAAGACTTGCCGAATCATTATCTGTCTACCGTAGCCAGATACTTACGTAATACAGGGACACACCGTTCCACAGCGGAAATTATCGAAGCCGTTCGCTTAGCTGAATCATTAGCTGCCCTTCACGGTGGAAGTGCTCCGACGTTAAGAGATCTAAGAGATGCTGCGCTGACTTTACTGGGGCGTGGAGAGCTTAGTGTGATCGCTGAAGCGCTTGCTCGTACAGATATCGGTACTGCTATTGGTGAGTTGGCAGAGGGGATTAGTCAGACGCCGATTCAAGATGATCTGAATCGGCAATTAAAGCGCTTGAAGCTAGAGAAATATAAAACCCCAGTAGCAAATGATCTTGAACTAGATCTCCGTGAGAACCGAAGAGTGTCTTCTGAGGAAGCAGCTTATTTAGACTTAAATCGTTCCTTTCTTTTTCATAGGCTCAGATTACTTGGGATCGATCTAGTGAACATAAGAGCAAGTGGTCAGACTGGCGCAACGTGGGCAGAGCATTGGGTAATGAAGTGGTCTCCTGAAGTTGAGATCCAGGTCGTTGAATCTACGCTACTTGGGGAAACAATTGAGATTGCTTCAGCTTATGTATTGCAACAAAAATTAGATGGCAGCAGTACCATTGCGGAAGCGTCAGCACTTATTCGAACGGCTTATGAGTGTGGAATGATACACCAGATGGAAGCGGGACGGCAGACGCTTCAGCGTCTAGCTGTTGATACTCGAGATGTGGTGCAGATTGCTGCTTCCATTCATGAGTTATCTCTTCTGATTCAATATGGCGATGTTCGACGGATCGATACCAAGCCGCTCATTCCTTTGCTTGAACAACTGTTCAGACGAGCCTGTCTGTTCTTGCTGGATGCGAGCCAATGTAACGATGAGGCCTCAGGTGAGATGCTTAAAGCTATGAACATACTGAATCAGGCAGCTATTGCGCATAGTGAGGAAGTAGATGAGCTGTTGTGGATACAAGAGCTGAAACACTTGTCAGAGAGGGATGACTGCAATCCGCGTTTATCTGGAGTGGCGTGTTCCATTTTATTGGAGCGTAATGCGATGACTGCACAGCAATGTTCAGAAGAAGTATCGAGGCGCCTGTCGCCAGGTATACCCGCAGAACTTGGAGCAGGCTGGTTCGAAGGGATGTCTATGCGTAATCGATATGTACTGTTGTCTCGATTAAGTCTGTGGGAACAATTGAATGAGTATATTAATTCATTAGATGATGAAGAATTTGTACGTGCATTAGTATTTTTACGGCGTGCTTTCAGCACCTTTGAACGAAGAGAAAAGACGATGATTGCCGAACTTCTAGGGGAGTTGTGGGGTGTGAACACCGAGCAGGCTGCTGAGATTCTGACGGGTGAGCTGAAGGAGGCCGAAGCGAAGATGATTGAGGATTTGAATGAATTTGACTTTGGAGATATATGACGATGAGTACATCCGTGGATTCAAGTGTTGTAGCTCGGTGGCGCCTTATTCTTGGTCAGTCTGCAGAAGAGCAATTGACGGTTTCTAGCGGAAACGCAAGTATTCACCTGTCTGAAGATGAACTCATCATGGACCAAGCACTGGCTGCTATCTATGATGAGACGAGCGATATCGTAAATAGTGGTGCTGCTAACTCTTCGGCTACTGGACAAAGAGGAGCGGGATCAGGTAAATCTGCACCCCGGTTGGCAAAATGGTTAGGAGATGTTCGCAATTTCTTCCCAGAGGATATCGTATCGGTTATTCAACATGATGCGATGGAGCGGAAGGGCTGGAAGCAATTATTGTTTGAGCCGGAAGTTCTGGCAACAGTGAAGCCTGATATACAGCTAGTAGGTACACTACTTTCGCTAAAAGGGAAAATTCCTGAGAAGACAAAAGATACGGCTCGCCTGTTAGTGAAGGCAGTTGTGGATGATCTTGTAAAGCGTATGGAGGAAGATCTGCGTCGGGCGGTGACGGGTGCACTGAATCGCAGAGAGCATTCTCCATTACCGTCACTTAGTGGTATAGACTGGACACGGACGATAAAACGCAATCTGAAGCATTATGATGCAGAGCGACAACAGATTATCCCTGAGAGATTCTACTTTTATGATCGGGCAAGACGCAGTAAGGAATGGACAGTCATTGTGGATATCGATCAGAGTGGTTCTATGGCAGAATCAATTATTTGGGCTTCAGTAGTTGGTTCTATTTTTGCAAGCATCCCATCGCTTAGTACCCGAGTAGTTGTATTTGATACAGAGGTCGTTGATCTGACAGAGCAATGTGCGAACGATCCTGTTGACATGTTATTCGGGATTCAGTTAGGTGGCGGTACAGATATACAAAAGTCTGTTGCTTATTGCGAACAGTTTATCGATCAACCGAAGAAGACATTATTTATCGTGATTTCGGATCTATATGAAGGTGGGAACCAGGCAGGCTTAATCCGTCGTATGCGTCATCTGAAGGAATCTGGAGTTAGAACGATGTGCTTGCTGGCTTTATCTGATGAAGGCAAACCTTTCTATGATGAGCATGTGGCGAGATCTTTGACTCGCGATGGAACGCCTTGTTTTGCGTGTACACCTGCACTGCTGCCACAGTTAGTAGAAGGTGCACTAAAAGGACAGGATCTTACTGAATTAGCAAAGAAACTTGGTACAAAAGGGATATAACAAGAGTCGTGCTATTACAAGTTTCATAAAAAGTGATATTCAGACAAGAACTGTGATTCATTACAGTTCTTGTGGCGTATATAAATATCATACCCCCCTTTATAGAATATAATTTGGCCCTGTCGCTCATCGGCAGGGTATTTTTTTTATGGAAGTCTTTAGAAGAGCTATTATCCTGACCTATTAAAATTTTCTTTTAGAGTATGCTCTGCTCTCACGCTGTGGTAAAATAGACCTGATTTTTTAAAAAAATACGCAAGTTAAGTTTTTACTTGATAAACCTAAATCAGTGCATATTGGGATGGACATCTAAGATGGATGTAATGTTATAGAATGTGCTATAATTTTATATTAGGTTAAAACATCAATAAGCTACATTTGAGATAGAGGACGTGAAAACAGCATGACTAAGGGGAACCATAACTCACCGGACTTAAAATCCGGCAAGGGTTCGAAAGATTATTCGAAATATTTTGATTTTAGCGATGCGAAGGTAATTAGTGAAGAAGAAGGTAAGATTACTTATCGGATTAAAGGAAGAAACGTTCAAATTAATAGCCAGCCTGATTATAAAGAAGGAAAACGGCGTGGCAAGGAAGAAATAGAAGTGCATTATGATTTCGAGATTCCTGAAGAGATGCAGAATTTCGGAGTAGACAAATATTATCATATAACGACTTATGGCTGCCAAATGAATGAGCATGACACGGAAACGATGAAGGGCCTGTTGGAACAGATGGGCTACAAAAGCGTCGATGATCGGAATCATGCGGATCTCATTTTGCTCAATACTTGTGCGATTCGCGAGAATGCCGAGGATAAGGTGTTTGGAGAGCTTGGTCACCTTAAGAACTTGAAGATTGAGAAGCCAGGTCTTTTGCTGGGCGTGTGTGGCTGCATGTCGCAGGAGGAAGGCGTAGTTAATCGAATTATGTCTAAGCATGGATTCGTGGATATGATCTTCGGTACGCATAATATTCACCGTCTGCCACACCTCATTAAAGAAGCTGTATTCAGTAAAGAGCTTGTGGTGGAGGTATGGTCTAAAGAGGGCGATATTATTGAGAACTTACCGAAAAAACGTGAAGGCATGCGGGCTTGGGTAAACATTATGTATGGCTGTGATAAGTTCTGTACGTACTGTATCGTACCTTTTACACGAGGAAAAGAACGCAGCCGCCGTCCGGAGGACGTCATTGCTGAAGTAAGAGAGCTCGCGCGTCAAGGATTCAAGGAAGTGACTTTGCTGGGGCAGAACGTAAACGCATACGGTAAGGATTTTACAGACATCGATTACACCTTTGGTGACCTAATGGATGATATGCGTTTAATTGATATCCCGCGCATCCGCTTCATGACATCGCATCCACGTGATTTTGACGATAAATTGATTGAAGTACTCGGCAAAGGCGGCAACCTGGTGGAGCATATCCATCTGCCGGTTCAATCGGGAAGTACTGCCGTACTTAAGAAAATGAGTCGTAAATATACTCGTGAAGCTTATCTGGAGTTAGTTCGTAAGATCAAGATAAGTGTGCCTAATGCGGTATTAAGTACCGATATTATTGTTGGTTTCCCTGGTGAGACGGATGAGCAATTCGAAGATACTCTTTCGCTGGTGCGCGAGGTTGGGTATGATATGGCATATACGTTCATTTATTCACCTCGTGAAGGTACCCCTGCAGCTGCTATGGAGGACAATGTACCGATGTCAGTGAAGAGCGAACGTCTGCAAAGACTCAATGATATCATTAAAGAGAATAGTCGGATCATTAATGACCGTATGCTAGGTGAAGTCGTCGAGGTACTGGTAGAAGGCGAGAGTAAGAATAACTCGGAAGTCCTTTCTGGCCGTTCCCGTGCGAACAAGCTGGTCCATTTTGAAGGTTCGAAGGAGCTTATTGGCACATTTGTAAAAGTGAGAATTACAGATACCAAAACATGGTATATCAAAGGGGATATTGTGGCAGAAGCTGCTGCTGTTCATTAATCATCACATACGAATGGGGAGATGGCTTGTGAGTACAGAGGAACAACGTTTGAATAAATATGGAATGAAGACTTATAATACCCGTGACTTGATCGTACGCGAGGATATTATGGGTAAAGCCAAAGAACTGGCTACATTGATCTCGACAAGTGAAGAAGTAAAGCATTTTCAGCAGGCTGAGCAAAAAATCCTGAACCACGAGCGTGTACAAGGCCTGATTGCAACGATTAAGAAAAAGCAGAAGGAGATTGTCGCCTTCGAAAGCTTTAAAAATAAAGATATGGTAGCCAAGATCGAGCGTGAAATTGAAGTGTTGCAGGATGAAATTGACGGCATTCCAGTCGTGAACGAATTTCAGCAGAGCCAGAGTGACATCAATTATCTACTCCAGCTTGTCATTTCCGTGATTAGAGATACCGTTTCGGAAAAAATAAATGTGGAAGCCGGCACCGAGGCGCCTCCGACCACATGCGGATAACCCACACTCAGTTTAGGGGGCGGATGCAGATCCGCCCCTTTAAGTTTCACACTATACATAATCCTAATCTTTCTATGTCCAGTTGTTGATTTTAGAAGTTAAGGTTTGGTACATTTAAAGATACGAATTAGTAAAATTATAGCTTCGGAAAAGGATGGGGCAAATATGAGCGAAAATGGGGAACAAACCTATAACGCCAAAAAATATCGTACACCGGACGGAGTTCCGGCCGACATCGTAATGTTTACACTGACCAAACGCGAACGTAAGACGGTCACGAAGACGCTTCCCTTACGCGAGCTTAAGGTAATGTTAATTAGACGAAAGAAATGGCCATGTGCTGGAATGTGGGCTCTCCCAGGCGGATTCTGTCAGGAGGATGAGTCCATTTATGCTGCGGCTACACGTGAACTCAAAGAAGAGACTGGTGTAGATGGTGGTCATTTGGAATATCTGGGCGTTTACAGTACACCAGGCCGCGACCCTCGCGGATGGATTATCAGTCATGCTTTTTTTGCCCTTGTAGAAGAATGGATGTTGGAGCAAAGACAAGCTTCGGATGATGCTGGCGAGGTAGGTTTATTTACATTGCAGGAAGCACTTGAAGAGCTGGAGCTCGCTTTTGACCACCATGATATCATCAAGGATGCATACTTGCGCATTCAACAACAAATGCTTCAAACTACGATCGCAAGACAGTTTTTGCCTAGACATTTTACCCTTAGTGAGCTCTATCAAGTCATTCAAACGGTAGTACCGGAATTTAAGGAACCGAATTTTATTCGTAAAATCACTTCAACACGTAGTCGTCAGGGTATATTAAAAGAAGTAAGAGATGAAGAGGGAAATGCGCTTAGTTCAAATCAATACTCCCAGCGTCCCGCTCAGCTCTATATGTTCACAGATCATGAGCCTTTGTTATCCATCTACACGTAGTGGCTTAAATCAGGAGAGGGGATTAATCTCATGAAAGCACTAATAGTGATCGACTTTACGAATGATTTTGTTAACGGAAATCTGCCGGTTGGCCAGCCAGCCGTAGATATCGAGCCTAGAATCAGCCAGCTAACGTCGGAGTTTGTCCAAAGTGGCGATTATGTCGTTATGGCCGTGGATTTACATGAAGAGAATGACCCTTACCACCCGGAGAGCAAACTTTTTCATCCTCATAATATACGCGGGAGTGAAGGACGTGAGTTGTTCGGAGGTTTGAAATCTGTGTATGAACACAACCGCGATTCCATCTATTGGATGGACAAAACGCGTTATAGCGCTTTTAGTGGAACTGATCTGGAAATCAAGCTGCGGGAGCGTGGCATTACTGAACTTCATTTAATTGGGGTCTGCACCGATATTTGTGTACTGCACACAGCAGTGGATGCATATAACAAAGGGTTTGCAATTATTGTGCATGAAGATGCAGTTGCCAGCTTTAATCCAAATGGACATACTTGGGCGTTAGAACATTTCCGGGGAAGTTTAGGAGCAGACGTTGTTAAGGCATAATACTAGAACAGAACATACACATATAGCAGCGTAGATATTAGGAGATGAGGACTTGAGAAGAGAACTTGCGCTACATACTGATAAATATCAGATCAATATGATGTACGCTCACTGGGTGAATGGAACTCATAAACGGAAGGCTGTATTTGAGGCTTATTTCCGGAAGCTACCTTTCGGTAACGGCTATGCTGTGTTCGCAGGTTTAGAGCGTATTGTTGGTTATATCGGCGGCTTGCGGTTTACCGAAGATGATATCCGTTATTTGTCTGAGCAAGAAGAAAACTATGCTCCCGCTTTTTTGGAGGAACTGTTGCAGTTTCATTTTCAGGGAACCGTTCATTCGATGAAAGAAGGCGCTTTGATTTTTCCAGATGAGCCATTAATCCGTGTGGAAGGGACAATTATGGAGGCTCAGCTGGTGGAGACAGCCATTCTGAACTTCATGAACTACCAGACGTTGATCGCTACTAAGGCTTCACGAATTAAGCAGGTGGCTCCGAATGACATCTTGCTGGAGTTTGGTACCCGGCGTGCGCAAGAAGCAGATGCAGCGGTGTGGGGGGCTAGAGCAGCCTATATTGGCGGCTTTGATGCTACTTCTAACATGCTCGCAGGCAAAATGTTTAGTATTCCGACCAAGGGAACACATGCACATTCCTGGGTTCAGAGCTTTGGCAGCGAGCAGGAGGCTTTTGATGCCTATGCTAAGGTGATGCCGGACGAAGTTACGCTATTGGTCGACACCTTCGATACACTCCGTAGTGGGGTGCCTAATGCAATCAATACAGCCAAGAAGCTTGAGGCACAAGGTAAAAAAATGGTCGGTATCCGTTTGGATAGCGGTGACTTGGCTTATCTATCTCGTCAAGCGCGTAAGATGTTGGATGATGCTGGCCTGGATTATGTGAAGATAGTCGCTTCCAACGATTTGGATGAGAACACGATCATGGATCTGAAGCTGCAAGGCGCAGCAATTGATACTTGGGGTGTGGGTACACAACTAATCACCGCCTCTGACCAACCCTCTCTGGGTGGCGTCTACAAGCTGGTGGAAATTGAATCCGCTACTGGAGAAATGATCCCGACGATCAAGATTTCTTCCAATCCTGAGAAAGTATCTACGCCTGGCAAGAAGGACGTATTCCGGATTATCGGTAAAAATGGCAAAGCACTTGCGGATTATATCTGCTTTCCAGAAGAGGAAGCTCCACGTAACGGTGCGCGGTTGAAGCTGTTTAATCCGCTGCATCCATACATGCATAAGTATGTCGAGCGTTACGAGGCATTGCCTATGCTAGAACCGATATACGTTAACGGATTTCAAGTGTATACTTTGCCGGATTTGAATGAGGTTCGACGTTATCATCGGGAGCAAAAGGATCTATTCTGGCCGGAGTATCAACGTAAGCTGAATCCCGAAGTATATCGGGTGAATTTGAGTGAAAAGGTCTGGACTAGCAAGCAGCAGTTAATCGCTGAGCATATACGACCGGATATTGAATAGATTTTGCAGGATTAATTCTGTCAACAGTGTTAACGCGGGAGAGTGATATACCCGCGTTTTTTTGTTTTTTCAGAGGCTTGTAAATAAGGAGGAGAACTTAATGGAAGAGGGGAAGCTTGCTTTAGCGCCGAACAGGAACGTTAAGCCAGGCGAAATCATTACTTTCGGTAAGTATTCACAATCGAAGGATGGTAAAGAGCTGCCGATTGAATGGCGTGTTCTCCATAATTCAGATAGCGAACTGTTCGTTTTGAGCGAGTACATTTTGGAATGTAAGAGGTATCACGGCAAGAGCGCAGATATTAAATGGCGTGATTGCGTGGATATTACGTGGCACGACTGTGATTTGCGCGAGTGGCTGAACGATGAATTCTATAACAGCGCATTCAATGCTGCCGAGAAGGGATTAATAAAGACGACCCTTTGCTCAGATAACGGAGAGGGTACCCCAGATACAGAGGACAACGTTTTTTTGCTTAGCGTTGATGAGATAAAGGCATTCTCAGAGATACATGGCAAAGAACTACGGCGTGCGGTTGGCACGGAATTTGCTAAAATGAAAAAGTATGATGGATGCAGCTTATACGTATATGATAAAACGGATAAAGATAACTATATAATTAAAGACGGCGAAGAGGTTGGCTGCTCTTGGTGGTGGCTGCGAACACAGGGAAACAAACCTTCGCGTGCGTTTTTTGTCGGACCGAGTTACAGTATTCGCAGCTATGCGAATGTCAGTGTAGCCCGTGACGGCGTCCGTCCCGCTATGGTAATTAATCTTCCACGATAAAGACAATCGGTTTAGAGTGGCAATAATTAAAAAGAGGCGTGTCCCTCTCTTCGCTAGTGTGAAGAACAAGGGATACACCTCTTTTTGATAAATAGGTCCGAGCTAGAACCTTTAATTCTTTTTCTTGAATTTTACGAACGACCAAATCGTAAGCATCAACAGAACTGCTAGGCATGTTCCTATGCTGATACGGTTCTGAACATCGAAGAGAAAAGAAACCGCGATAACAGTTAAACAAACCAGTGTAACAACGGTTATATAAGGGAATCCCCATACCTTAAAGGTTGGTTCTTTCGGATAAGATTTTCTCAGTTTAAGTTGTGACATACAAATGCTGATCCATACGAGAATAACCACAAAGCCTGGAACCGCCATTAGCAAACGGAACAATCCATCCTGGGCGAAGTACGCTAATAAGGAACCAATAACAAGAACAACGGCACAGAGCTTCAGACTGTTGATGGGTACACCTTTTGCAGAGGTTTTTGCCAAGCTACGTGGTGCTTCGCCCTGTGACGCCATAGAGTGCAGCATCCGAGTGGCGCCATAAATACCAGAATTGGCAGCAGAGAGCACCGCTGTAATCAGAATAAAGTTCATGATGTGATCGGCACCCTTAAGTCCTGTTGCGGCTAATACCTGAACAAACGGGCTTGTATGCTCATTCAGTTGATTCCATGGTATTAATCCACAGATGATTAGGATCGGCAAGGTATAGAACAGAATAACGCGCAGAATGAAGCTTTTGACAACCTTAGGTAAGACCTTTTCTGCATCTTGTGTCTCCGTCAAGGTAAGTCCAATCAACTCTGACCCACCGTAGGAGAACATAACGACAAGAAGGGCAGAGAAGATGGGGGTCCAGCCTCGTGGGAGAAATCCACCATAGTCTGTAAAGTTGTGTAAGTAAGGCGTAGCTTCAGTCATTGGCAACAGCCCGAAAATTAATGAGCTTCCTAAGATAATGAAGATGATGATCATAGCAATTTTGATACCGGCCAACCAAAACTCCGTTTCTCCATAACCACCTACACTCATCATGTT
The DNA here is from genome assembly GCF_038004585.1 of Paenibacillus sp. FSL R5-0475. Taxonomy (NCBI): domain Bacteria; kingdom Bacillati; phylum Bacillota; class Bacilli; order Caryophanales; family Paenibacillaceae; genus Paenibacillus; species Paenibacillus sp. FSL R5-0475. Next base: position 2,473,316 of record NZ_JBBORK010000001.1, on the reverse strand, counting down.
GATGCCGATAATTAAAGCGCCACTTGCAAGACTGAGCAGCCATAAAGGAACATCCGGTAACCAGTATTGCAAGAAGCTGCCTGCTGCCAGCACTTCAATCACACAAACGGTCAACCACATGAAGCAATATAACCAGCCCACGATAAAGGAGAGTCGTTCTCCAAAAGCCTCACGTATGAAGTCCTTCATATTCCTATTCGGGTACACCGTAGCCATTTCGGCTATTGCCCCCATGACCACTAAGAGTAGCAGGCCTGCTAATACATAAGTAAGAATAACCGCAGGTCCGGCAATGCTTATGGTCTCAGAACTTCCTTTAAAAATCCCTGTACCGATTACTCCGCCCATCGCCATAAAGCTGATATGCCGAGGAAGCAATTTCTTCTGTAATGATGCTTCATTTGACTTCACAATTAATGCCTCCTAAGCTGTCTTCGAAAAATTACACCAAGCATCAGTTTATCCTGAAACGGACTAGTTGAAAAGTAAAAATAACACACATTTTTATGAAGAGGCGCGACTTTTCACTGGAGTGTGATATTTATCATGCAGAATGTGATGAATTTAACATCTTAATTTTTAATTTTATTGCTAAATAAAAGTAGCTAAATAAGCTTAGGTAACACATGGAAAATGCAAGATTTGTCACTTCGCGACTTGCAAAATCAAGATACAATCGTTGAAAAAGTCAAAAGGATATTATACTGATGACATTCTGAAAGGGGCTATGTCGGTGGTACAGTTACCAAAAGTGAACGAACTCGGATTTTTTGAGATTCGTCTGGAATCAATTGGAGGGCTAGGCGCGAACTTAGCTGGTAAAATGCTTGCAGAAGCAGGCGTTGTCGGTGCTGGAATGAATGGAGTGAGCTTTTCATCCTATGGTTCTGAGAAAAAGGGATCAGCGGTAAAGGCACATATCCGTTTTTGTGATTTGAACACACATATTCGTGACACTTCACCGGTAGAACGACCTCACGTCGTAGGCATATTCCATGAAGCGTTGGCAAAGACCGTCAACGTGACTAGCGGAATTTATGATCATAGCACGGTGCTAGTGAACTCGGCTAAGTCGCCAGAAGAATTGAAGTCCTCCCTGAACATGATGGCAGGAACTATAGCTGTCGTTGATGCTACATCGATCGCATTAGATGAGAAGAACCGCGTAAACATGGCAATGTTAGGTGCGTTGTTCCGGATGTGCGATTTCTTGGATCCTGAAATTATGAAGGGGGTTATCGAGAAATCACTTGGCAAAAAATATCCGCAGGCTGTTCAATCCGCACTAACTACTTTCGAACGTGGATTTAATGAAGTTACTTTCATGCATTTCCCTTTGCCTGAAGGTGCGATTATGCCTGAGTTCGTTCGGTCAGATATTTCGGCCTTAGGTTATGAAACTCAGCCTATTGGTGGTACCATTACGAATCCTGGCAGCAGCTTTTTAAAGAATCTTAGCATTTCAAGATCCGGTTTATTGCCTCATTTTAAATTAGAGGATTGTATTCATTGTGCGCAGTGCGATACGGTATGTCCTGATTTATGTTTTGTTTGGGATGAGCAGCCTGATAAGAAGGGACGTCCGCAAATGTTCCTGCAAGGCATCGATTATCAATACTGCAAAGGCTGTTTAAAATGCGTAGAAGCTTGTCCTACAACGGCTTTGTCTGGCGAACGCGAGGAAGATGGCTACGCTGAGAGCCATACGGTCCGGCATATTTTTGATCTTGTTACTGAGGCTTAATTAACGGAGGAAAGGTGGAACACACGTGGCTATTGATTATGAAAAAGAAGTAAGCTCTACGAAGGTTGAGCAGAAATTCCTATATGAATCCGGCAATGAAATGGCGGCTTATGCAGCCCATCAGATAAATTATCATGTCATGGGTTATTTTCCGATCTCCCCATCGACAGAAGTCGCTCAATTTCTAGATACCATGAAAGCGAACGGTCAGCATGATATTATGCTTATTCCATCAGATGGCGAACACAGTTCTGCAGGAATCTGTTATGGAGCTTCGACGGCTGGTGGACGTGTATTTAATGCTACCAGTGCTCAAGGTTATATGTTCATGCTAGAGCAATTGCCGGTACAAGCTGGTACACGGATGCCTATGGTAATGAATTTGATCTGCCGCTCGATATCCGGTCCGCTTAATATTCATGGTGACCATTCTGATTTGTATTTTGCGCTAAATACGGGCTGGCCGATTCTGATGTGCCGTGATCCACAATCCGTTTATGATATGAATCTGATGGCACTTAAGCTTGCTGAGCACGCCAAAGTGCGTCTTCCAGTAATGGTAGCATCAGATGGGTATTTTACTTCTCACCAGAAACGTCGAGTACAGGCATTTACTCACCGTGAGGATGTTCATAAATTCGTTGGCCCACAACCACCGGTAGGCTTCACAGATACACTAGACCGCAATAATCCAGTTACCGTAGGTCCTTACATGAACGAACCTGATTATATCAACAACCGTTATCAGCAGTCGGTAGCGATGTATAATGCGGGTGAAGTCTTCGAAGAAATTGCTAAGGAATTCGCTGAATTGACTGGACGCCACTATCCAATGATCGAAGAGTATCGGATGGAAGATGCGGAAGTAGCCGTATTCTTGATGAACTCTGCCTCAGAGATTATTAAAGATGTTGTGGATCAGCTTCGTTTGCAAGGGATCAAAGCAGGTGCAATTTCGCCGAATATGATTCGTCCTTTCCCGCAGAAGCAAATGGCTGAAGCGCTGAAAAATGTTAAGGCAATCACCGTAGGCGACCGTGCGGATTCGGTTGGTGGTCACGGCGGTAATATGGTAAATGAGATCAAGGCAGCCTTGTTCACCTATGGTAACACTACTACAAAGGTAATTAGCCGTATTTACGGGTTGGGCGGTAAGGACTTCTACGCAGAAGATGGTCATGCATTCTTCCAATTAGCATTGGATGCCGTTGCTGCAGACCGTGTTGAAGTTCCATTTGACTACTATGGTCACAATCCAGGTGCACCGGACAAAGCGCCACAGCGTCTATTGAAGCCGATGGACTTTGATTCGCTGAAGACAGGATTAATTACGGTTAAACAGGATGAAGCAACAGGGAAATTAAGTGTGCGGATACCCCCACTGCGCAGCTTGACGAAGAAACCTAAACGGCTTGCACCAGGTCATGGCGCTTGTCCAGGCTGTGGGATTTTCTCAGGACTGGAGACGTTCTTCAAAGGCATCGAAGGGGATATCGTAGCGCTTTATCACACGGGTTGTGCGATGGTAACAACTACGGGTTATCCATATTCTTCTCATAAATCTACGTTTATTCATAACCTGTTCCAAAATGGTGCAGCTACCTTATCCGGTGTCGTAGAAATGTTCTGGGAACGCAAACGCCGTGGTGAATTGGACGGACTTGGGCTTCAAGACGACTTCACATTTGTAATGGTAACTGGTGATGGCGGTATGGACATCGGAATGGGACCTGCAATTGGGGCTGCACTACGCGGTCACAAAATGATTATCGTAGAGTACGATAACGAAGGTTACATGAACACAGGTGCACAGCAGTCCTATTCCACACCACTGGGTCACCGTACATCTACATCCAGCATTGGTAAGAATCAGCAAGGTAAAGTTACACAGCATAAGGATACTGCGCAAATCATGGCAGCTACTAACATTCCATATGTCTTCACAGGTTCCGAAGCTTACCCGCAGGATCTTGTGAAGAAAGCGGCAAAAGCACAATGGTACGCTCAGAACGAAGGACTTGTGTACGGTAAAATCCTGATCGCATGCCCACTGAACTGGATGTCTGAGGATAAAGAGGGTACCAACATCGTTTCGCTGGCTGTTGAATCTTGCTTCTTCCCTCTATATGAAGTGGAGCACGGTTCTACGAATATTACGTACAATCCAGAGGATAAGGGCAAACGCGTTGAGCTCTCCGCTTGGTTGAAGACAATGGGCAAAACCCGTCATTTACTGAAGCCTGAGAATGAGCCGGCTTTACGCAGCTTCGAGGCAGAAGTGGAGCGTCGCTGGAATCGTCTGAAAGCGAAACATGAGCATCCTGATTTGTAAAATATAAATGATAAAACACCCGGCAGATTCGTCTGTCGGGTGTTTTGTATATAATGAAAGAAGGGAGGACTGATACTATTGAGCTGGATTTTATGGATCTGTTTTTTTGTTTCATTACTGTTGTCTTATTTGGATCAGCGAAAGATATTAAAGTTAAAAGACTGGGTGATCATAATTGCAGCTTTTTTACTTTGTGAATTGTATGTCGATTTATTTGGATTACTGATTCCTGTGGGTTTTATCATGGGCTTGATTTATATGAATAAAAAGAAAAAGTTTCTTTACGCAAAGGCGCTAATGTTTGGGTTGATTACCGTCTTCGTCATTTTCTATACCCCTAAGATTAGTTTTCAACAAATCAAAGCGCTTTCGGAGAGTAACAAATATACGGAGCAATTTAATCAGGTTAAAGCCGTTTCTAATTTTAAAGTTGAATCAGATGTTAACAATGTACTTCAGAAGGCAGCAAATCATTTAAAAGATAAAAATCCAAACTCAGAAATACCTGTAGACGATCCTCATGTAGTCTTCAGTATATGGGTTCTCCAACACAGAAATGTAGCTCTTCAAGATTTAGATTGGTTATGGTACAAGGCGCCGTTAGAATTACATTATTATTGGCAAATTAATCGTCCCGATCCATTGGTTACTCTTGAATATGTTGTATTTAATGAGGTTGGGTACATGGGTGTTTTTGAAAGAGAGCATGAAAAAGAACCCTATCATCTCCGAACGATCTATGAGTTTGACCGCCTTAAAACATGGACTCCGATGATACCCTGATTCTGAGTTTAACAAAGATAAATCGTGAGCACCGACTCACAACCTAGAATGGAATTTATTTCTCATAGTCATACAAACCTTTCGCTAGACAAAAGAAAACTGCAAATGTGCATCTTTTTGCGCAGATTTTTTCTTTTATTAGGTCGAAACCTGCGAATATACAGGAATATCCATACTTATGACACGAAGACTTATTCTTAAGCAATAATTACTGTAAATTTGCAGGAATCTATACTTTAGTCCGCCACGTATCATTTAAAGATGTACTTTTTCAGGTTTATTCGACATTTCGTCATTTATAGTGAGCGATTAGTCGACCCAGCGGTGGATTTGATTAACTGCGCTTATAAGCCGCTTAACAACGGTCTCTCGATTTGCCATAAGGACTCATTGAAAACGGACAGAATCTTCGTACACATAAAGATGCCATCATCTCTGTTAATTTTTCCTCTCCAGCGCTCAGAACTTCATCTGAGGTAGGGAACGTCAACAATGTTTTCAAAGATACAACAGAATGTAAACCCCCAAATAGACCCTTGTATTCAGGAAATACCTGATCTAAAACAGCTTGGAATTGCAGCTTAACTCCATATGGATGTTATAAAAAAGACATTCACAATACCTCTGAACATGGGTAAGATGCAGTCAAGGAAATATTCGTTCATGTGGTGTTGAGGGATTTTAATTTGCATTTCATCCAAAAGCTATCTATACAAAGTCAAAAGGTTGTATCATGTTTATATGGAGTTTTAGAATAAAGGTATAGAAAATGCGGGGTGTATTATTTTTGTATAGAGTGGCTATTTGCGATGATGAGGAAAAACAAAGAGAGCTTGTCAAAAGTATGCTGATTACTTTGTCGATAAAGACTAATATAGATTTTGAAATTGAATTATTCGGCTCGGGAGAGCAATTGGTATCCCATTATGAGCGCTATGAAACTCCATTCCATATTTTAATTTTGGATATTGAAATGGGGGGGATAAACGGGATTCAAACAGCCCGAAAAATAAGAGAGTTAAATAACCTAGATGAACAAATTATTTTTCTGACAAGCTATCCTGAATATATGGTGGAAAGTTTTGATGTCATGACATTTCAGTATTTGATAAAACCCATTGCTCCTTCGATCTTGGAGGAGAAAATGATCAAGATATGCCAATACTTTCAAGCACTTGATAAAAAGTTTATGGTTATCAAGTCAACCTATGAAGAAATCGTTTTAAAATATGATGACCTCATTAGTATTCAAGCTGCCAAAAGCTTAACTATAAAAAGCAAACTACATTTTACGACCACTAATCAAACCTATGAAAGCAAAGGCATCATTTCAGATTATGCTTTGGCCTTAAAAGACTGTAACTTCTTGCAAATCCATCGTTCTATTATTATTAATCTGCTTCATGTGAAGAAATTTTCTAGCGGAGTTGTTCTAATGTCCAATGGGTTGGAATTACCCATAGGTCGTTCTAAAATTAATGAGGTTAAAGATACTTACACCAAATTTATGATTATGAAGGTCGATTGATATGATTCAAAATAATTTTCCTATTGTCTTTAGCATTGTACTTGTGATGGGTGTTCAAATTAATTTTTTCTTCAACTCGGTGTTTGATAAATCAGCTAAAAAACATAACCGATTTATTTATTTCATTATGTTTGGGTTGCTTGATTACATGTATCTGGTTATTCCCATCTCTCCTATTTTATCTTTGATTCTACCTTTGCTCATGATATTTAGTTTTGCACAATCTTATCAAGTAAAAATTAAAGACAAGATCATTTTTTCTATGTTTTACGGTGTTTTAATATCTCTCGTTAATTTTATATCCCTTTATATTTTTTATACCCTATATTCAATTGAGTTTAGCTTTGACTCTGTAAATGAATATGATCAAATAGCCTACACAAAAGCTATTTTACTCAGTTGCATGATCATGTTTGCTATCATTCAGATCATACGTCTACTTGCAAAACGTAGAAGTTACTCTTTGCATTATCGTTACTACATATTTTTTTCGGTTATTCCTATCGTAAGTATAAACCAACTGAATATTCTAACTTATAAGGACGCCTATTCTTTCATATCCGTCATTGTATTACTATTCTTAAACGTTATGATTTTCTATGTTTTTGATAATATCATTGATAAATTTCAATTCATGCATGAGAATGCTCAGCTGCAACAGCAGATGGACCATCAGGATGCGAATTACGAAAAAGTCGTTCACAGCTTTAAATCCATTAAAAGAATCATTCATGATACGAATCAACAGTTTTTGTATATTGAAGAGTGTATTGAGCGAAATGAGTTAGCAGCAGCAAGGGAACATATTAAAACTACATTAAATAAAGTTGAAGGGGCTTATCAACGGGTAAACACAGGGAATCTAGTTATAGATGCCCTTGTCACAAATACACTTAATATTGGACAAGCCAATGGCATAAGAATAGATACAAAGCTTAGCTTATGTTCACAAAAAGTCCATATTGACCGTTATGACTTATGTGTTGTCATTGGAAATATGCTAGATAACGCAATAGAGGCTTCTAAAAAGTTGAAGATCGCAGAAGATAGGTACATTCTTATAAAAATACATTCTACCGAGTCTACCCTTCTCATTCACATCATGAATCATATGGAGAATGAAGTTACCCACTTAAACAGCCAAAAATCAAACCCGGAATTTCATGGTATCGGATTAACGAACATAGCTAGAATCTGCGACAAGTACGGTGGTCATATGACCATTGAAACGAAACATAAAGTATTTAATAATATGGCACTAATACCATTATATACCAACAATCCCTAAACAATCTGTTGTTTAGGGATTGTTTTTTGCGTTTCAGGGGGATTTTCATTCTAACAGCGTTCTTCCTTGTATGATGATTTCAGTAAGTCACATCTAGAAGGAATACGAGGAGGGATTAATAATGAAGAAGATGGTTTCCGTAGTAATGACTGCAATACTTTTTGCAATACCAGTCACCCCTGCTTTTGCTCTAACGAATAATGACACTGTAAAAGAAAAGGCACAGGAGCTGGCTTCGAAGATTGTGTCCGATTATGGTGCAAGTGGATTACAGTATGCAATTATGGATCATGGATCCATTGTTTTATCGGATAGCGCTGGTGTCTACGATAAAGCGACCAAGAGTCCGATAACCAAAGAGACGATGTTTGGAATAGGCTCAGTAAGTAAAACGTATGTGTCTGCTGCAACGATGATGCTAGCTGATTTTAATCAAATTGATATTGATCAACCACTAACCACGTACATTAAGGACTTTAAAATGGCAGATGAACGATATAAAGAGATTACGCCACGCATGTTGATGAATCATTCTTCAGGAATTTACGGTAGTCACTATGGGAATAGTTTTTTGTTTGATGATAATGATACGAAAAATCATGATGAATTATTGGTCAAATTACAATCAGATAACTTAAAGTCAAACCCCGGCGAATTTTCGGTATATTGTAATGATGGTTTTCAACTGCTTGAAATCTTGGTTGAAAGAGTGAGCGGTTTAAGTTACAGCGAATTTCTTGAAACCCATATTAGCAAGCCTCTTCAATTAACCTCTACCCAAACACCACGTGATTCGTTTGATAGAGACAGACTCACAAAAACTTATTTTCCCGGGATCGATCAAGCTTTACCCACCGAGAATGCCAATCTCATTGGGACAGGAGGCATCTACTCCACGGCCGAAGAAGTAAGTAAGTTTGCTGAAGTATTAATCGGGAATCGAACGGATATTTTATCTGAGAAGTCAGCAATGGCTATGCAAAGTCATGAGTATAGAAAGGGTGTGTGGGTTTCTGAAGAGACAAACACCATTAATTATGGCCTGGGTTGGGATGCCGTCCGTTTAGCACCATTTAGTGATTACGGAATAACCGCATTATTCAAAGGTGGAGATACGTATATGTATCATGCTGCTTTGACTACCCTACCCGAACATGACATTTCTATAGCTGTACTTTCATCGGGAGGTAGTGGTATTTACAATAGTATATTTGCATCTAATATTTTATTAGAATATATAAGCGCCAAGGGCATCATTAAAGAAATCCTACCTAAAAAAACATTTGAACCTCCATTGAAAGTGGAAATGCCATCCGATTTGCTTGCTTACTCTGGATTATACGGTACCGTAGGTAAAACGGTAAATCTGGAGATAAAGAACGGAGAGATTGATTTACCCGATCTAGGATTTGGATCGATACCGCCTCAAAAATATGTATATACGGGCAAAGGACAATTTAAAAACAACGATGGGAATGCAACCATAAGCTTTGACCACCAGAAGAATGGAACAACCTATTTAAAACTTAACGCTTATACGGATACTCCAGGATTAGGTCAAACAGTTGCGGTAACCTACGAATATCAAAAATTAGATTCCAATCCTCTAAGTCAGTCAACTAAAACGATATGGGAACATAGAAATGGAAAAAACTACTACTCTTTGGATGAAAAGATAACTTCAATGTTGTACTTGAGCAAATCGCTTTTGGCAAAAAATATATCCGTTGATATCAACCATGGATACGCAACCGGCACTAAAATTGTTGACGAGAATAAAGCAGTAAATGTAATTGAGATTCCTACTTTGAACGGAAGAGATGCTTTCGATTTGAATTTCTATAATGAGAACCATAAAGAGTATTTAAAGATCGACGGACAATCCTATATTAGTGAAGATGCTATTCAACCCATTTATGAAGGGAACGACTCGTTTTGCATCATACCATCGGGTGTTCAGGCTGTATGGTATAAAATTGATGCTCAATCAGCCAATCGAGTCATGAACGTTGAAACTCCAGTGAGTGGAGGATTTGCCGTTTATGACGCAGATGGAATCGTTGTGAACTTTTCAAAGGCAACGAGCAATCATTCGGTAGTTCTACCTGAAGGTGGGATGATCGTTTTTGGTGGTAATGAGGGCGATAAATTTAAAATTAATTTGATGAATAAATAGACGACTCAACTTTGTAAAACAACAATTAGGAAGATGATTACAAACTTACAATATTAATTGAGAAGAGGAATGCCTTATGAAAATACGTAGTCAAATTACATTTGCAAGTCTGGCCCTTTTAATAACTGGAAGTTCCCTGCTATACACATCGTCAAGCTCAATTATAAAAGCAGAACCCACTCAAAATGTATCTAGTTCGTTACAAACAACAACCACTCAACGAGATCATAATTCCGTCAAGCAAGCAATGCGGGATACATTGCAACTTGGATTCCCGGGGATACTTGCTAAAACTTCTGAGGGTGGAAAAACTTGGGGTTATGCCGCTGGGGTAGCGAATCTGAGCACCAAGAAACCAATGGAAACAGATTTTCGATTTCGCATTGGCAGCGTGACGAAGACGTTCACCGCAACGGTTGTACTTCAATTAGCTGGAGAGAACCGCTTAAATCTAAACGACTCCATCGAAAAATGGCTGCCCGGTGTCATTCAAGGAAACGGATATAATGGTAAACAGATTACCATCCGGCAGATATTGAACCATACAAGTGGTATCGCTGAATACTCAAGGTCAAAAGACGCTGATTTTATGGATACAAAAAAATCGTATACGGCTGATGAAATAGTGAAGATGGGGATTTCTCTGCCCCCAGACTTTGTCCCAGGAAAGGGCTGGTCTTATTCAAACACGGGATACGTATTACTGGGTATTCTTATTGAAAAAGTAACCGGAAACAGCTACGCGGAAGAGATTGAGAATCGGATTATTGAACCGCTTGAATTATCGGATACATTCCTACCTGGCAATTCAAGCGTTATTCCAGGCACCAATCATGCTCGGGGATATTCCCAACCAGACGAAGCAAGTGAGATAAAAGACGTTACTTATTACAACCCAAGTGCAGGTGGCTCGGCTGGAGATATGATTTCTACTGCTGACGACTTAAATAAATTCTTCTCTTCCTTGCTCGGTGGCAAATTACTGAAGGAAAAGCAGCTAAAACAAATGCTTACTACAGTTCCTACAGGAAGAGCAGGAATCGATGGATATGGTCTTGGAATCTTTGAAACTAAGCTTCCAAACGGTGTCTCGATATGGGGACACACAGGTGGCATTCTAGGGTTTTCTACGATTGCTGGAGGTACACTTGGAGGCAATCATACGTTGGTCGTCAGTTTGAACAGTTTGGGTAGAGATAACAGTCCTAATCCGTTTAAAAGTATTTTACTTGCTGAATTTAGCAAGTAGGAAAAAATGGAAAATGAAAAATACGGATAAATCAGGAAATCTGCGCAATACAAGGGGTTGGTCCCTTATTTGAAGATTATGATAATTTATTAACAGCTATATCAGTAATCAAAGGAGAGTTAAATTATGGATAAAATTATGAATGATTATCTAATGAAAATTGACAATCATTTGAAATCGATGACCGATTCCGAGCGTATTGACATTTTAAAAGAAATCAAAAGTGTAATACTTGAATTGCAAAATAATGGTGTATCTACTGAGCAAATCATCGAACGGTTAGGAAACCCAAAAGAATTAGCGAAAGTATACTTAGGTAAAGCCATTTCAATGAACAGTAAATTTAGTTGGCGTAAATTTGGTGCAATATTTGCTCTTTGTAACAGTTTTGTAGGTGTCAGTGGTATCTTACTCTTGCCGTTCATCAGTACTCTTTCCATTGCTTTAATGATTGGTGGAGTTATTACGCCGATAGGCGGAATTCTTAAATTTGTCGGACAACATATGGGATTTGATATTGGGGGAATAACAATCGAAATGGGAGCATTTACACCAAGCCCAATGTATTCCTTGCCAATTTCTATTGTGATTGGAGTGTTAATGTTTTGGTTTGGGAAAGTCTTATGGAAGCTTACTATTAAATATATTCAGGCAATTAGTCAGAAAAAGAAATTAATATAATGAACCGGGCGCGACGGTCATTCATAGACCAACCGTACCCCGATTTCTGGCTGGCCTATTTTTTTGTAGGCATATATCGTCAATCGCAATCGAAACAATCGAAAGGCACACCGTAGCCATCGGAGTTAGCTGCAGAGGTCTGACCTTTTTTTGCTTGACCTTAGGCTAGGTGATGAACTATTCGGAAGACTGTGCGGGGAAATAATTCATCATATTACACTGAGAGGGTACTTCCAGCCTATACTAATTTCATTGACGGAGGATTTTCTAATGCGTAAAAAAAGAGTTTCAAAAGTGCTTGCTGTAACGCTAAGCACGTCTCTAGCTGTGACTTACTTAATTGCTTTGGTCGGAGGGTATAGTGTCAGTGCGGAACAGCTCCCTCTTAAGGGACAAACAATCACAGCGATTCAGACTGCAGCTGTTCCTGCTGCTCCAAGCGGTCCGGTTGACCCCAAAGAAGTGGAGGCCTTCGCGGACAATTACTTTGGGAAAAGCCTGAAGAAGTTCAATGTTCCGGGTGCCATGTTCGTCGTCGTTCAGGACGGACAAGTGGTTTTATCCAAAGGATACGGGTATGCAAACAAAGAAAGCAAAACCCCAGTAGATTCCAATACCGTTTTTCGCATCGGTTCCATTTCTAAGACGCTTACAGCTGCGGCTGTGCTGCAGCTTGCAGACCAAGGGAAGATCAAGCTGGATCAGGACATCCAATCATATCTCGGAGGTATCACAATACCAAATTCGACAGGTAAACAGCTAACTTTGGAAAATATGCTGACCCACATGACTGGGTTCGATTTCCCATATGAAAAAGACGATGACGCCTCGCCCGATCTTCTCAATCAAGAGAATTCTCTTCGAGATTTCTTAATGGATCGAATGCCAACCATCGTCCGGACGCCGGGGGAAGCCTACCAGTATGACGATTATGCTTTTGCTTTGGCGGGATATGCCGTGGAACAAGTTACTGGGCTCCCTTTTCATGAATACATGGATAAAAACATCTTTCAACCACTCGGCATGAATTCTTCCCATGATCTTGTAACCCCAGAGCTTAAAGCCCGAATGGCTGCAGCTTACGATCCGGAAGGCACGCCATATCCGGAGTATGGCCTTTATCCTACGGACATGCCTCAGGGCGGAATGTTGTCCACCGGAAGCGATATGGCTAAATTCATGATCATGCTTCTACAAAAAGGAAAGGCCGGAGATCGGCAAATGTTAAGTGAACAAAGTGTTCAACGAATGAGCAAGTTTTCCGTTTTCGCTCATCCGGCCATACCTATAACAAGCTATGGATTTGAAAGCATTTTTAATGAACTGTCGAATGGTCAGTATGTCGTCAGCAAAGGTGGGAACATCCCCGGACATGCCTCTTTTACATGGCTACTGCCTGAGCGTAAAACGGGGATGTTCGTCATTTATAATAATGATTCCGAATTGCGCTCGGATTTGTATGCTGCTTTTATGGACCATTATTATCCGAAGAGCACTGAGATGCCTGAATCGGTATCACCTCTTACAGAACAGCAAGCCGCGCGTTATATCGGATTATACAAAGACCTGCATACCCCGTCATTTGTGACTAGAATTACGTACAATAACGGACAACTTGTAGCGGAAGACAGATACAAATTGGGGAATGGCAAGACTACTTTGAAAAAGATAGATCCCTTGTTGTTTATGGATGACCACGGGAAGAAAATAGCATTTCTTGAACAAAAGGATGGAGGTATTGCTTATATGTATAGACCCTCCAAGTCCCCGATAGCCTATTCGCCCAAAATACAGGAAAAAGCGTTGTTTTCCGATGTCTCGAAAGAAAGCCCCTACCAACCGTCTATAGAAAAGCTCCATTCGCTTGATATCATTAATGGAAGAGATGGGCGCAGCTTTGACCCGAAGGCGTCCGTGACCCGTGCGGAATTCATCACAATGCTGCTGCATGCTTTCGGCTATCCGCCCTCCAAATCGAAATCCGGTTATACGGATATCGAACACCATTTTGCCTTCAAAGAGATACAGGCAGCGGTCGAGCAGCATTGGTTGGAGGAGGAGACCGGAGACCGATTTGAACCGGATCGCACGATAACTCGGGAAGAAATGGCCGTCATCTTAACGCGCATTCCTCTTCCATGGCCGCTTGGCGATGAGGTCCGATTGGCAGGGAAAACCGATGATTCGGCTATCAAGGCCGTAAGCAAGCTTGTTGCTGCCGGAGTTACGGATCCGGTCACAATAATCAATTCTGACGGTTCAGTCGATTTCCACTCCAAAGAACCTTTGCTTCGCCAAGAAGCCTCCTATTTCATTGACAAGATTCTATTTGTTCCTTAATCGCTTATCGGCCGTTACAGCCGCATTCGCGCCGTGACGGAATCTCCAACCATGACTAACTTGTTGTTTCTTTCCAGTTTTATTTTTACTACCTTAGCGCTTAGCACATTCTATTCGTGAGGGATGGGACACTATTGTTCAATAAAATATCGACAGGCTATAATCTATGGTTTCCGTATTTTATTATTTGGTCGATCTAAACCTTTACTATCCCTTTCCTTAAGCAGCAACAAATTTTTTTAGAAAAAGCTTAAAAATGAATGTAAATATGGGGTAATAGAAGGCGATTGAAAGAATCTGCCTACGCTATTGCCTCTTTACAATGATTAGGATACAATTACCTCATTACGAAACACATTCATTTTCTCCGCTGTCTTATGTTCAGCTGGAGAAGGAGCTGTTGTCTTAATTGACAACTTATAGAATATGCCTTGAGGTTGAAAAAGTGTGGCCATTTTTTTTGGCTATGCCTTTTTTTCATTTCAAGGCTTTTTTATGTCCAATAACATGATAAGGGGGAGATAGAGATGGACCATAAGAAGAAATACTGGCCTATAGAGCTGGAATGCATAAGAAAAGGCGTAAATCATCTTGATGATTACGTCAATACGGTGGTTAGTCCACATTAATCAAGTGCTCGCTTACTCGAAACAGTATCGGGAGCAGATAACAATCACTCAATTTGAACCAGTTCAAGATATTAAGAACCGGGGAGTGTTGTGATCGCCATAGACAGGCAACTACGGCGGATCAAACTGCAAATAGAATATGACTATGATTGGATTAAGATCGATGATGTGGTTCAGGTAACTACATAAAAAACGCCCCGGAAACTTTCCCCGGGGCATAACTACTATTCCTCGAATAACTCATCCATTAAACTATCGATTTCCTCTTTTTGGGAAAACGTAGCCTCAATATCGAATTTAGTTTAGAGTATGAATTTGAAATGTTTTTTGACAGAAAAAAGCGAGAGAAGACCCAATGCATTTAGAACGAGTCTGTCTCTCACATATAGGGGACTTTTAATAGTGTTGTGAAGTAGAGTTATCTTCCGCCTCTAGGCATCATGGAGTTATCCACAAATACATCTTTAACAGAATAGGTGTAGCAATGGCGAGGTACGGGTACACAGTGGTGACGTCTTACGATTTCAATTGGATGAATCACATTTACTACTTGTGGGTGGAAGTGATCTTGATAAACCACCTTAGGTGGGTCAGTAACCGTTTGGGCTGGGCATTTTGGACATTCAGACATTTCCTTCAGCTCCTTTTGTGTGTGGACTTACCGTATTATACGCACAGAACAAAAGCCTGCTTGGTTGTTTGTCTATTGTATTTAAAAATGGGTATTTGCTTAACGCTTGTAAATTTCACGCATAACATGCCGAAGTTCCGGGATAATTAGCCGTTCCATAGCCAGTTTTACGGCTCCAGTAGAGCCGGGCATAGAAAAGATAGCGGTCTTTCCCATGGTGCCGGCAATGGCTCGACTAAGAATAGCTGCCGAACCGATGTCCTCTGTGAAGCTTAGCATCCGAAAAATTTCACCGAAGCCAGGTAATGTTTTATCTAGCAAAGAGGCAACAGCTTCATATGTCGTATCCCGTGGAGAAATCCCTGTTCCACCTGTCAGAAGTACAGCTTCTATTCCGGCGTGGTCAACACATTTATACAATAGCTCACGAATATCCTGATAATTATCTTTCGTAATGGTGCTGCCTATCACTTCATACCCGGCTTCTTCGAGCATAGATTTAATCAAAGCTCCTCCGGTATCTGTTTCAATAGTTCTGGTGTCCGAGACAGTAATGATATAGCAGGAAACGGTTTGAGGCGCTTCTTTCCGATGTTCTTCAACAGATGACAAATGGCTCAACTCCTAGATTAGAGATGTTATCATGATAGGGTATGGCAGAAGTAAAGACAAGCTTACTTGTACTCACAGAATTCAGCAGGAATTTGGGGTGCCGCTTGCGTGCTTCGCGCGCATGTAGTACACTCGCTACACATAACTGTAATTTGCTGGGGAGCGATGAAACATGGAACAGGTCGTACCTGTGTATATATTGTCAGGATTTCTGGGGAGCGGCAAAACAACACTGCTGCAGCGCCTACTAGATCATTGGAAAAATCAGGGTTTACGCCCTGCAGTAGTGATGAATGAGCTGGGTGAAGTGAATTTAGATGGATTGTTAGTTGAGCAAACTGTCCCTATGGCAGAACTACTTGGTGGATGTATATGCTGTTCTATCCGAAGTGATCTTAGTACAGAACTCGCAACACTGATCAAGAAGGAGACTCCGGATGTCGTAGTGATCGAGGCAACAGGCGCTGCCAATCCGCTGGAAATTGTGGATGGCGTAACCGAGATTTCGTTGTATCAAAAAGTAGAACTAAAAAGCTTGATCACCGTCGTTGACGCCGCGCATCTTCTTGAACTGTATCGCGCACAACAGGGGGCAACTTATCGTTTGATGCAGGAGCAGATTCGCTGCGCTTCTGTCTTGCTATTGAATAAAATTGACCGTGTAACCGCTGAAGAGGCGGAAGAGGTTAACGCTGTACTGCGGAAATGGAACGCTTATGCACCCATTCTGCCAACTGTGCGTTGTGAGGTGGAACCGGAGGAACTGCTGCGTGATGCAGGTGGAGTTCTTACGGATAAACAGCTGGAAGAGGTTGAGGACGCAAGCGAAAGCTTCATGCATGATGAAGATGAACACACTACTGGTGGCACACATACTAGCCACGATCATGTGATGGCGTACACACATTATTTTAAACGTCCAGTAAACAGTGAAGAATTCGAACAGTTCGTTAAGGAATTGCCGCGAGATGTTTATAGAGCTAAAGGTATTGTGACCTTTAATGACACCTCCAGCCGGTTTCTTTTCCAATATGCCTATCGTGAAGCTGATTTTATGAAAATCACACCACAAGGCGAAGTGCCTGACGTTGCCGTATTTATCGGCGAACATTTCTCATCAAATGAACTGCGCACTAGGTTACTGGAGATGGAGGGACGTACCTTCGTTCGTCCTAGTACAGTTAAGAGAAGTCTATAATCAGATCTCCTTGTCAGAAGTTGTAATGGTTCATTCCTAATCTTGTAGGTTAATAGTATCGCATACCCTATAAAAATACAGGAGGTTTAAGGCTATGACCCGAATTCAATATCAGGAGTGCATTGACGCTTGTTTAGAAAGTATGAATGCCTGTAATTATAGCTATGTCTCAAGCCTAAAAGAATATGATCTTGCTTCTCTGCGTGAAAGCATGCGGCTAGATCGTGAATGTGCGGATATTTGTTCATATGCCGTACAAGCGATGACTCGCCAAAGTCCGTTTGTAGCCGGAATTCTCCGTCTGTGTGCCGAAATTTGTGAAGCCTGTGCAGATGAAAGCAGCAAGCATATACATACACATTGTCAGGAATGTATTGATGCCTGCCGTAGATGTGCTGAGGCGTGCCGTTTGATTAGCGATGCGGTTGAAGTATACGCGTAAGGTTGTATACCCAACCTAACTATATAATAAGCAAATGACCAGACCATTGCTGTGGATGTACAGCATGGTCTGTTTTTCTTTTTAGCACAAGGCTAGATTAAATTTCGTTTCTAGAAGAGGAAATATGTAGGGAACTGGAGAATTAACAGTAGATATGAAGCGAACATAAACTTCTCCGAATCACCTGGATGATATCAGTTTATTATAGCTCTGGCAGGCCGAACAGAAGTGGAGGGGAAAGATGAAGCATACACAAATACCAGAGAGTGAACAATCCAAGGAGTTATTTGCGTATTTTGGACTAGCAGTTTATTATGGTCAAGCTCTAGAACAGCAGTTGACCAATTTGTTATTGCTCACCAAATTATCACAAGGGAAGACGCCCACTGAAGCAGATCTGACTGATTTGTATCAGCGAAAACTCAGCAATTCACTCGGTCAACTCATCAAAGAAATCCAGCATCACTTTCCTTTCTCAGAGCAAGAAACCGCTCAGCTAGAAGAAGTGTGGAAGCAGCGTAACCATATCGTTCACGATTATTTCAAGGAACGGATACAAGAAACGTTCACCCCCGCTGGAAGGGCGAAAATGATTGAGGAGTTAAAACGATTCAAAAATAAAGCAAGAAGGCTAGAGATCAAATTACAAGGCTATTGTACAGAAATGTTCACGAAACTGGGGTTAGAAGAGGAGACTTTACACTAATAACCCTTCTAATCCGCACTCCTCAACAACCTCCGGTCTAAAATGAATCTTAGAAGCTCTAACGCAGCGTGACAGTGCAGATAGAGCTTCGCCTAATGCCGGAAGCATCTCTGGCGTTAGGTGTTCACCGGGTTCCCACCACCAATTCATAATGTTCAATGTTTGGCTCTTCTTATCCATCACCGGTTCAAATCTCGCAATAAAACGATCATTATATAATATAGGCAGTACATAATAACCATACTCCCGTTCCAAGGCTGGTTTATAGACTTCCCAGCGGTAATGAAATCCAAATAATTGTCGGATCAGCTCTCGATCCCATATCAAGTTATCGAGTGGAGCTAAGACAGCCGCAAACGAATAACTTGAATGACTCTCAGCATCTTCAGACTCCTGCTGTATTACAGCTTCTAAAGTTAGAGCGTCCATGCTACGGATGTAGAGTGGAAGCTTAATACCCTCCACTAGAACTTCTCTGAGACTGTCTGCCAATAACAGTCTTTGAATCGCTTCAGTGCGTTCCTTGCTCTTTAGACCAGAAATTCCAAGCCATCCATCGCCAGATTTATTCCATAACAGTCCGATGCTACCTATTCTACGCAGCACATACCAATCATGAAATTGTTCATCAGTGGGGTTAGGGTCTTCGGTGTTTAAAAGATTATGAGGAAGCAGGCGTTCAGTGAAATCGTAATACCGACGGGTATGAACACGATGATGAACGACTACTTCCCCCCAAAAGTACATACTTTCCAAAGCGGCCCGGGTTAATCTAGCCGGAGCCCAAGCCCAATCCACCTTATCCTTACCATCTAGATCCAGAGAGGAGAGGGGACCGCGCTTTAATAGCTCTTCACGAACCTGTTCTACTGTATCCATTACTGGCTCATTGGCCCGATGGCGTGTGGCTGATGCCTCTCTTCTGCGTTTAAAATAAGGCCAGTCCTCTGTACAATAAATGGACATGTTCTTGTCCCAGCCATCTATTAGAAGTCGGTCTTGATACAGTAGCTCTTGGGCTTGCTCAGGTGTAAAACCGGGAACTCGTGCTTGGAGGACAAGCTCATGGTTATGGCCTGCGATGTTAAGTGGATCATATTGGATACAGCCTACGTGACGAACGTAATCATAAACACTAAGTTTACCGGCAGGAAGAGCGCCCCTAGTTAACTTTTGGTGAGCCAGGAGAAAAAGTCGAGCTTGCTTCTTAGTTATAGTGTATGTACGCATCAAAAGCCTCCTTCATCTATATGTATTATTTTTCATTTTACAGAACAAACGTTCTAATATCAAGTATAGAAAAACCCTGAATCACAGGATGTGACTCAGGGGATCGATTACATCTTCTCTAACGATGGTTGCAAGCTGCCTAACGAAGGTCGGGAGGGTGCACCAGTGTTATTGTCTATACTGTTAGAACCAGCACCTACTTGTAGCTGGTACATCCGGAAGTATCTACCGCCGAGTGCCATCAGCTCATCGTGGCTACC
Organism: Paenibacillus sp. FSL R5-0475; assembly: GCF_038004585.1. Taxonomy (NCBI): domain Bacteria; kingdom Bacillati; phylum Bacillota; class Bacilli; order Caryophanales; family Paenibacillaceae; genus Paenibacillus; species Paenibacillus sp. FSL R5-0475. The sequence goes on along the minus strand of NZ_JBBORK010000001.1, from coordinate 2,453,487 downwards.
GCGCTCTACAATCTCACCATGATGCAGAACAAGAATCTGATCTGCACTGCGTATCGTGGAAAGACGGTGTGCGATGATGAATGTGGTGCGTCCTTTTTTGAGGACTTCTAATGCATCTTGAATGACGCTTTCTGTCTCCGTGTCGATATTGGAGGTTGCTTCATCAAGAATCAGAATAGCTGGGTCGAAGGAGAGCGCTCTGGCAAACGAAATCAATTGCCGCTGACCTGCAGAAAGGGTGCTCCCTTTTTCAATAACCGGTTCATCAAAGCCTTGAGGAAGGTGGGCCAGCAATTTATCTGCTCCGACTTCCCGTAAAGCCCGTTCAACCCGTTCGCGTGAGATTCGTTCATCCCCCAGGCTGACATTGGAAGCAATAGTACCAGTGAAGAGGTAAGGGTCTTGAAGAACAATCCCCATGTGATTGCGTAGCCATTGCTTCGGAATATCTGTAACCTTCTGGCCATCAATCGTGATTTCACCTTTCTGTGGATCATAGAACCGGAATAATAAGTTGATGATCGAGCTTTTTCCGGAACCGGTGTGACCTACTAGAGCAACAGTTTCGCCTGGACGTGCTTCAAAGGAAATATCGCGAAGGACGAAGTCTTTTTTATAAGCAAAAGATACGTTCTTAAACTCCACTTTTCCTCTATAGCGCGGCATGGAACCATCGGTAACATTCTCCCCAGGCTCATCCATAAGAGTAAACACACGACCCGCAGACACCATAGAAGTGTCGAGGTTTGCAAGCTGATTCACCATACCTGTAATCGGTTGGAACAAACGTCCAAGCACATCGACGAAGGCGTATAGAACACCTAAAGATACAAATGTAGAACCCGTAATACTGCCATGTCCGAAATACCAAAGCACCATCACAAAAGAGAGACTGCGTAGAGAGTTCACCAGGTTGTGGGAAGTGAAGGCATTCAGATTCAGCATTTTATTCTGATATTTCAAGTAGTCATCGTTCAGATGCTCAAATTCTTCACCAAGCTGCTTCTGACGGCGGAATATACGAACAATGGACATTCCTTGAATCGATTCATTAATGATAGCGTTGATCTCACTCAGACGTGAGCGGATGATCGTATTGTATTTTGTAGCGATTTTGCGATAGAGCACGATCCAAAGAATAAGAATCGGGATGATGAACAAGCTGATCAGACCTAGCCGAACATCGAGCAAGAACAAGGCGATGTATACACCAGTAATATTAATAATACCAGTACTGAAATTAGAGAGAACGGCAATAAATAGATCCTTAATCGCCTCGGTATCATTAGTTACACGTGAAACTACCTTACCTGCTGGCAAGTTGTCAAAAAAGTAAACCGGAAGTCGCTGGATATGCGCATACACATCTGTTCGTAGTTTTCGGATTACCTGATTCGCCGAAGATTGCAGCCAATAGGTTTTACCGAATTCGGCAAAGATCGAGATGACCAGGAAGATAGCGTACAAACCGACCAGCTGATAAATACCAGGGAGCTCAGGTTTGTAAAAATCAAACAGTTCATCCGCTGAAAGTTTAACCGCAGGATAGATGACTTCATCCTGGCCGCGCGTGATATGCATTTCACCATTACTGAACTTTCTCTCACCATCGGACTGTGTTACGGCTTCATTGATAAAGTAGAAACTTCGTCCCGATTGAAGAATGCGAATTTCTTGACCCTTAGCTTCCCCGGGTTCAAAACGGTCTCCGCGTTTGTAATAAGCGTTGTTATACTGAACTGCCTCATCTTGTGATGCAGTACTAAAATAAGGCTTTTCGATGGCCAACATATGATTGTCAATCATGCTTTTGGCAATAAATGGACCTGCCAGTTCAGCCGCTACCCCGATGGAGAGGAGTAGGAGGGCTGCGATAAAGGTTTTTTTTGCGGTCAATGCGTATTCAAGCAGGCGTTTGCCTGTACTCTTTGTCAACGGTGACACCTCCTAAAAGTTTTGCTTAGTCATAGCTAGTATGTCTTTTAATCATTCGATAAATTATTCTCTACTTGCTGCCGATCATACTGTTCGCGGTACCAGCCATTCATATCCAACAGCTCTTGATGCGTACCACGTTCCACGATATGTCCGTTATCAAGTACGACGATCATGTCGGCATGTTGAACAGCAGAGAGGCGGTGCGTAGAGATCAATGTAGTCTTTCCCGCACGCTCTTGGCGAATATTCTCAATGATCTGAGCTTCAGTACGAGCATCAACAGCGGATAAGGCATCGTCCAGAATCAGTACATCTGGATTTGCGATAAAGGCTCTGGATAAGGATACACGTTGTTTTTGTCCACCGGATAAGGATACTCCACGTTCACCAACCAACGTATCTAAACCATCGGATAATGTTCCTAAGTCATTTTGGAAGGCGGCAGCTGTGATAGCTTTCATGATCGTATCGTCATCCGCGTTGTCTAGACCAAATTGAATATTCTGACGTACTGATTTGGAGAACAGGATCTGTTCTTGAGGAACATAACCCATCCAGCTGTGTAGCTGATCCAATGAAATCTGTTGAATCGGAACTCCAGAGATGAGAATTTCACCATTACCTGTCGGATATTCACGAAGCAGCTGTTTGAGGAGCGTTGATTTACCGCTTCCCGTACGACCGACTACACCTAGTGTTTGCCCTTGGTTTAAGGTCAGACTGACATTGCTTAGATTGTCAATCGTCGATGAGGGATAACGGAAGGTCACATCGTTAAGTTCAATTCGGGTAGGATTAGCAACTTGAACCGGATTGGCCGCACTTTGAACATCCGCTTTGGAGTTTAGCGTCTCATCAATACGTTCGAGAGAAGCACCACCACGTTGCATGATGTTAATAAGCTCTCCAATAGCGAACATCGGCCAAACGATCATGCCGAGGTACATGTTAAAGGAGACAAGATCCCCTAGGGTGATCTGATTACGGAACACAAGATAAATCCCATAGGTAAGACCGATAATGTAGCTGAGCCCTACGCAGAACCGAATCGTCGGTTCGAAGAAGGCATCGACACGGGCGACGGCCATGTTCTTGTTGTATACATCTTCTGTAATATCCGAGAATCGTTTCTCATCAAGTCTTTCTTGTACATAAGCACGGATAACTCGCACACCTGAGACAGACTCGAGAACCTGATCATTCATATCTCCGAACGCATCTTGTGCTAAGCTGTAACGATCATGGATCGCTTTACCATAAAAAATCATAGCTATTGCAATTAGTGGTAATGGTAAGACTGCTGCAAGTGTCAGCTTCCAGCTGACAAGAAAACCCATTGCGAATAGTACGACAGTGAGGTAAATTGTAGAATCCACTAGGGTGAGCATCCCGAATCCAACGGTAGCTGAGACAGCTCTGATATCATTGGTTGCCCGAGCCATCAGGTCGCCGGTTCTATTGCGTTCGAAAAACGACGGGGTCATGGTCATCAAATGATTCATAAATCTCGAGCGCAGCAGGCGCTCTACGAGGTTGGAGCCTCCGAATAATTTGTGCATCCATATGTAGGTAATCCAATAAATGACTAGCAGCAAAATGAGGATCATACCGATATACTTGGCTAACGATGCTGTAGTAATAGAACCGCGTACTATGTCGTCAATGGCATTGCCTAGCAGACGTGGGGGGAATAATTCAAGAACACCTACACCAATAAGTAAGATAAGGCCAATCAGGTAACGCCTTTTTTCTCGGCGAAAGAACCAGCCGAGATTACGGAGAACGGAGAACAAGTAAATCCCTTCCTTTCGAGTTAAAGTACTAACTGTGATGTTGGAAAAAAGCGCAAGTGGTTATCTCGACAGCCAAGAAAAAACGACGTTGTCGTCCTTCAAAGATGACTACCGACAAAAAAAGGCATATCATCCGAAAACGGACGATATGCCTGTAATTTACAGCTATCATGCGCACGGTGCTATACAGCACCAGGCATGTGAGAGACCTTCAAGAACTAAAGTTATACGATCAATTACACTCGCAGGGAACTTCAGGATGGTTTCACCACTTGGGCTGCTTCGGTATTCGGTTGATTGGAAATTCCAACAATAGTTATTTGATATGGCTGTAACTTCGTAAACACCGCGCTCACCCCTTTCATTGATTTAATAATAACTTTTGGTAATAACTAGTAGACCGTTAGTTATGTTCAGAGTTTATCACTCGCTTCGCAAAGTTGTCAAACTAATTTTTGAGGAGCTTGGGAAAACATTAATTGTATAAAGGTATTTGAATATCGATTCATTTTCAGTATGATTAGACTATACAAAGGAGCTGAGAGAGATGAACATGGAAATTAGTCAAGCAGCGGCAGCTTGGTTTAAAAGAGAACTGGATCTTAAGAATGGAGACTATATTCGTTTATTTCCCCGCTATAGCTCGGGAGGTGGACTTCACCCTGGTTTCTCACTGGGTATCGGGACGGAGGCACCAGGACGTCCGGCAATACAAGTTGAACAAGACGGTATTGTGTTCTACATGGAAGAGCAGGACTTATGGTATATGGAAGGTTACGGCTTAACTATTGTGTATTCTGAGGCTGACGATGACATTGAATATATGTATGAAGCCAAATCGGTGCCTGGCGGAGTACAGGTTTAAATGTCTTAATTTTGTTTTTTTTACTAATGTGAAAAGCCCTTGCCAAAAGGCAGGGCTTTTTCTAGTGTTGATATAATCAGTGCGAATTGCGAAACGTTTCTTCCTCCATAGCAAAATCGAAATCGTCAATGTCGTATACTTGAACAGGGACTCCACCTTCAATAATGCGTTGAATCAGCTCGAATTGATCTGTAAGAATAGGCACCTTCTCACGTTGTGAGGACAATAGAAGCTCCGTTTCGATAGGATCGAACGTTTCGCCGTAGACAGCGGTATCCATGCTGTTAATGATGGTAATCTTTGATTGTCCGCCTAGTAGAATACCAGAGCTTTTTGCCCAAGGAACGGCCAGACAGCGGTTGATTTTTTTAGCATTAAGTGGCTCTTCAAAATAGGCAATGAGCTCACCAATCTTGAGTTTGACATGCTTGTCATCATCTGGACGGTTCATTAACGGATCATCACTGTCCCGCAGTTCGTATAATTCCATCACGGTCGTATAAGGCACTATATATTCTACAGGGCTGCTCGATATGAGAAGCTGGCCGTAAATCGCCATCATGACGGCTTCCGTCACAAATTGTCTAGACATCTTTATCCTCCTGAAGTTCGGGTACTGCTATCGTACTTATGGACTTAAAAATATAAAAACACTGTAGAGCGCAAAAGTCAACTGTACTTAGCAACTCAGTAAAGAGAAAGGACAGAATATCCCTGTGAAGCAATGGAAATCATATTTTACTTTTGTACGGCCTTACATGAAATGGATTGTGTTTACGCTCTTTATAGGTATGATCAAGTTCAGCATCCCGTTGACACTGCCTATGATTCTGAAATACGTAGTCGATGATCTGCTGATGAACCCTGCCATGAGTGCCCAGGAGCGGGTATCGCAATTGATGCTCATCCTCGGAGGCGCTTTTGTTTTATTCGTAATTGTAAGGGGACCGGTGGAGTATTACCGGCAGTATTTTGCCCAGCTGATCACAAGTAAGATATTGTTCGATATGCGGAATAAGCTATACAGTCACTTACAGCGGTTATCGCTGCGGTATTATCAGAATACAAAAGTGGGGGAAGCGATTTCGAGATTTATAAATGATGTGGAACAGACTAAAAATTTAGTAGAAGTCGGAATGATGAATGTATGGCTGGATTTATTTACGCTAGTGTTTGCGCTTGGTTTTATGTTTTATTTGAATCCAGTGCTGGCGCTAGTATCTATCGCTGTACTTCCGTTCTACGCCTTTGCGGTAAGTAAACTATATAAACGACTTAAAGTGTTAACGAAAGACCGTTCACAGGCTCTGGCTGGCATTCAAGGCTATCTTCATGAACGGATTCAAGGCATTTCGATCATCCGTAGCTTCACCATGGAAAAAGTGGATCAGAAGCAGTTCGAAGATATCAACGGTAACTTTCTCAAAAAAGCGATGGCTCAAACTCGTTGGAATGCGATTACCTTCGCGATTATTAACACACTAACGGATATTGCACCACTGCTAGTCATCGGATACGGTGGTTATCAAGTGATTCATGGTAATTTGACTGTGGGAACCTTTGTTGCTTTCTTCGGCTATCTGGACCGGATGTATGCGCCGCTGCGTCGATTGATTAATTCCTCGACAGTGCTCACGCAAGCCTCGGCTTCCCTTGAACGGGTGCTTGAGCTGCTGGACGAGCCTTATGATATCGTGGATAAACCGGGAGCAAGACCTCTGATGAATGCACGTGGTGAAATTGATTTTCATAATGTTTGGTTCAAATACAACGAAGAGAATGATTGGGTACTGAAGGATATTAATTTAAGTATCAAACCTGGTCAGACGGTCGCTTTTGTTGGAATGAGTGGTGGCGGGAAGTCCTCTCTCATAAGCTTGATCCCGCGATTCTATGACATAAGCAAAGGTAGCCTCCAGATGGATGGTCAGGATATACAGGGTTTGACGCAGGAGAGTTTGCGAAGAGCCGTTGGGATGGTGCTTCAAGATAATTTCTTATTTAGTGGGTCTGTACGAGATAATATCTTGTTCGGCAATCCTAATGCTACAGAGGAGCAAGTCCTCTCGGCGGCGAGAGCTGCCAATGCGCATGATTTTATTGAGCAGCTGCCGCTAGGCTATGATACAGAAGTGGGAGAACGTGGAGTGAAGCTGTCCGGTGGGCAAAAGCAACGGGTAGCCATAGCAAGGGTGTTTCTTAAAGACCCAAAGGTTCTTATATTAGACGAAGCTACGTCAGCACTGGATCTGGAATCAGAGCATTTAATTCAACAAGCGCTGCAATCCCTCTCGTCGGAACGTACTACACTCATTGTTGCGCATAGACTGTCTACCATTACACATGCTGATCAGATCGTGGTGCTTGAGAATGGTGAAATCACAGAACGTGGTACACATGAGGAACTAATGGGACTGGACGGAAGTTATGCGAGATTGTTTAACGTACAGCATTTGGATACATGATAAGATCTAACATTATAATAAATTACTTAGGTGGTCTTCTCGGGAGAGAGGGCCATTTTTTTAAATCCATTTGAGTCTTTTTGAATATCACGTGCGTCTAAAAAATATAAGCAACATGAAAGGTAGTGAGAACTTGAATACAACAGAGCTGGAGGAAAAGGCGATAGCGGGTGATGAAGACAGCTTTACTGCATTGATAGACGGGATGCAAGAGCGTCTTTACCGTATGGCGTACTCCTATGTGAGGAATAAGGATGATGCGCTGGAGATTGTACAGGAGACCGTTTATAAAGCGTTCATCTCAATTCATAAACTGCAGCAACCTCAATATTTTAAAACTTGGCTCACAAAAATAGCCGTCAATTGTGCCTTGGACTTTATCCGAAAATCTAAAAAAATCGTGTATATGGAGAAAGACCCCGAAGGCAGCTACGCTTCAGAACCCATAGAGGATGTCATTGATCTTCAGGAGGCGCTAAGAGTCCTTGATAAAAGATCAAGAACGATCATTGTGATGAGGTATTTTGAAGACTTGCCCATAAAGGAAATTGCCGGGGTATTGGACATGCCAGAGAGTACAGTGAAAACCGTCATCTATCGGGGATTAGGGAAATTAAAAATTAATATGAAGGGGAGTGAGTATTTTGGATAATCAACTTGAACGTTTACAGAAAGCATACAACGATATTGAAATCCCCGAAGAACTATCACAAGCTTCTCGAAAAGGTATTGAAAGAGGAAAACGCTATAAACAACAGAAAAGAGGAATAAAAATGAGCGGATTAAAATGGACAGGATCAGTTGCAGCAGCAGTTATCATTTCTTTTACAGTGGGTGTAAATACGGTACCCGCCTTCGCGGATAGTATGAATCAAGTGCCCGTTCTAGGTAAGCTGGTAAGTGTATTGAAATTTACGGATGGAAGTGCAGGCGGCGGCACGATTCAGGATGGAGTAGATGTCAATTTCATTTCGTTGAAACATCAGAAGAACAGTGATCAAATGATTTTAAATTTTGCGAATTCGGATAATACACAAGACCTTGCAAGCTCTTATAACGTAAAATTCACTGACAATCCTTATACAATGACCGTAACCGTGAGTGGGGCAAGGAACTTCTCAGCTGTTAAAGATCTTGAGACATTAAAAGAAAGCAAGTATGTTCAAGATGCTTATCCTTTAATTACATTGGATGACTCGATGATACGTTTCAATGTAACCTTCAAAGAGCCAGTTGCTTATGAGGTGAAGGAATATAAGGATCCGGCACAGGTGGCGATTACATTGAAGGATAAGAAGGGTGACGTGGAAGAAGGAACTTCTATCTATTCACTTAGAACAAACTCAGAGCCTTCCGGCGAGAGTCAAGGTATGGCTGAAGAGATGTTATACGGGTTAGAGAACGTGCGCGTATTAAAGGATCAGAAGGGATTATTCCTAGTGGAAGTTGGGTATTTTAATACAGAAGCAGAAGCTTTGGCCCAACTGAAAAAAATTCAAACAGAGTATGGGGTTGGTGATCTATTGTTTGTAGAAAAACGATCGTCTCAGGAGATTCCACAATCCATTTCTCAGGCTGAATAAAAATAAAATAGAGCAGCGATTCTCTCGATATGGAGAATTGCTGCTCTATTTTTGTGTTGAATGGTTGCTCCACCTTTTACATTTTGCCAATCAAGAGCGACAAAATACCGGCTGCGATAAGCGGTCCTACAGGGACACCCTTGAACAATGCAACGCCAATCACTGTTCCGATCAGGAGACCCGCAACAACTGTGGGCTGGTTGGTCATAAGGATGGCTCCGCGTCCACCAAGATAAGCGACGAGAATGCCGATCGCAATCGCAAGAAGAGACTTCCAGTGGAGGAAGGACTGACCGACCATCTGCAGCGATATTTTTCCGCTGGCCAAAGGCGTCATGACCCCGATCGTAAGAATGATTATCCCGATGGTTAAACCATATTTCTCAAGCCAAGGGAAGGTCTGCTGCAGGCCAAGAACTCTTAGCAGTAGTAGGACGACCATTGCTATTGTTACAGGGGAATTACTGCTTATAATACCGAGCGCAGCAAGACCAAGCAAAAGCAAAGAGGTCATGTCCATCTTAAACGTTCAACTCCTTATTGTGAGAACTGCGCTTCGCAAGAATGTGATCTGCGATAAGTTTACCATGCCCACGTCCTGTCTCAATAAATACTTCATTCGCATTGCGGCCTGAAGCGATTACTCCTGCAACATAAAGACCTGGAACATTACTTTCCATAGTTGAAGGATTAAAAGCTGGCTTATCCATATCGTCATCCATAACTACGCCGGCAGAAGTGAGAAGCACCCGGCTAGGCCGGAAGCCAGTTAAAGCAAGGACGAAATCATTATCTATGGATTTTTTGTCTCCATTATGACTCGTAACTATAACCGAACTAGCCGTAATTTCAGTAACACGTGATTCCAGATGTAGAGTGATTTTACCCTTTTGTACCATCCCTTCAAAGATTGGCCGAACCCAAGGCTTAATATTCGAGGAAATGCTCTCACCACGATAGACCATATCGACTGTAGCTCCAACGCGCATAAGCTCCAGTGCTGCATCTACCGCTGAATTACTGCCACCAATGACAGTAACTTTCATCCCTGTATACGGATGGGCTTCACCGAAATAGTGGGTAACTTTAGGAAGTTCTTCCCCTGGAATACCGATCATATTCGGTTGATCAAAATAACCTGTAGCGATAACGACATTTGCAGTGATACGTGTGTGATGCTCACCACGCATATTGGACGTATGTACAGCATAGGTTCCATCTTCCAGAGGCTCAATGGATAACGCTTCTTCGTAAGCGGCGATATCTAGACCATACTGCTTCGCAGCCCGGCGGTAATAGACAAGAGCTTCATGGCGGTATGGTTTATCATTGGTCGAGGTGAAAGGAACGTCTCCGATTTCTAATAACTCAGCGGTACTGAAGAATTGCATATTTGTTGGATACAAATAAATGGAGTGAACGATAAAGCTTTTTTCAATAATGAGACTGGACAGTCCTTGGCGCTGGCATTCGATAGCTGCCGAGAGGCCGCAAGGACCTGCACCGATAATAATTACATCTTTCATACAGTGGGTTACCTCCTGATTGTTACTATCTTTTCTTTAAATCCTACCCTAAATTCATTCATTTTGCCATAAGCATAAGGTTAAACATAATAACCATTGCAAGAATAATGTTAATTGTTATATAATTAGATATATATCTAATGTGTATCTAGCTTTTGAAAGTTGAAGGAGTGTGATTCCAATGCAGTTAGAAAAAATAGTGAACTATCATAAAGCTTTGGCTGACCCAACACGTCTTCGTTTATTGTTGCTTCTGTCACAAGGAGAAATGCACGGACAAGCGCTGGCTGAGAAATTGAATTTATCACAACCAACGGTAACTCATCATGCAGCGAAATTGCGTGAAGCAGCTCTAATAAAGGAACGACGTGACAAAAATACAGTTTATTTTAAGTTGAATCCAGAATTCATTAGTAGTGGCGCTGAGGCTTCACTTCAGTTTATTTTTTCGAAAGGAGCGAGAAATATGGAAGAGAAATCACCTGAAAATAGTCTAAAGGAGTCTGTGCTGCGTAACTTTTTTTCGAAGGATGGGCGGCTTCGGCAAATCCCGGCACAATATAAGAAGAAACTGATCGCACTTCAGTTCATGGTTGAGAAGCTAGAGCCAGGGGTAGTTTATAGTGAGAAGGAAATTAACGAGTTTATTAAGCAGTTCCATGAAGATTTTGCTACCATTCGGCGTGAATTTATTATGCATCAGTTTATGTATCGTGAGAATGATAAATATGAACTTAATCCCCAAGAAATTTGGATGCGTTGGGAAGATGTCAAATAATGATCATAAAGTTGTTAACAATTTGTGTCTTTTGGAAATATGCTGATTAAGAGGGAGGAATTCGAATATAATAGAATTGTAAGCGTTAACAAAGATAGTTTTTCGAAAGGAGACTTGTCTTATGTTTTTTAAACGCACAAAAAAACAACCCCAATCCGATCATATTACCGTTACCCTAACCCAAGTCAAGCAGGCGATCAGACAGTTTGAAGAAGATATGCCTGCGCTCATTAATAGAACAGCTTTAATCCTTGACGACAAAAGAATAGATTTGAGCAGACTAAAACGGTATTTAGGAGGAATTCCAGAGCAGAATTTCTATATGTCACGCGAGACCTATGAAGTTTTCGAGGAACAAGATAAGCTTGTTCCGTATTACCTTGATATGGTTCAGTCCGCTGTAGACAATTACATCAGTGATACAGGACAGTTGCCACTTGTTGAAGATGCATGGTTACCTGAGGTTCATTATCGTTTGCTAGCCACAGAAAGTTATCTCAAAGAAACCCCTCCTTTCCCACTGTATATCACAGAAGAGGAAATGATGCTGACACATCGTGCGGAGCATTTTGAGTAAATGAATAAATCAAATATAAAGCCTATAAAGACTGTTCAGTAGAAGGGGAGACAGCAGTTCCTTTTTACAGAATGGTCTTTTCATTGTCTTCAAAGGCATAGTACAATAGATTTCTGTAAGTTAAATTTTATAATCAACAGCATATAAGGGGAATCGCTTGATGAAAGAAGTACAAGCTATATTATTTGATTTGGATAATACTTTAATGGATCGTGACCATACATTTCGCAGTTTTAGTACTCAGTTTGTTCAGGATTTTCTAGGACATTTGGAAGCTGAAGAAGCGCAGAAGGTAGTAGAAGATATGATTCACAGAGATGCTGATGGTTACCGTGATAAGGACGGATTCTTCGTAGAGCTAAGCGAGGTACTGCCTTTGGAAACACCAGTTACGGCTGAACATATTCGTGCATATTATGATGCAAGTTATATCAATCATGGTGCTACGATGAAGGATGCTGTGGACGTTCTGAAGTACTGCAAAGAGCGCGGTTATATACTTGGTCTGGTTACCAACGGCAAAGTAGATATCCAGAACACCAAAATTGATACCCTTGCCCTGCGAGAGTACTTCAAGGCTATTGTCATTTCTGGAGAAGTAGAAATCGCTAAGCCTGATCCTAAGATTTATCAACTTGCATTAGACAGATTGGGAGTTACTGCGGATCAGACATTGTTTATTGGAGATCACCCGGTGAATGATATCTGGGGTGCAGGGAAAGCAGGTCTACAAGGCATTTGGCTGCAAAGAAAACATGCCTGGGACGAGCAATTGGACATACAACCTTGGAAGATAATCTACGAGTTGAATGAGCTTAAGTCCATTTTGTAATTTTATCAAAATTTATAGTTGACATTATACGGCAGCGCCGTTTATGATAACAGCATCTTATTTCGGAAGGAGACGATGTTTTATGACAGTTTTAAATGTAATGAACTCAACTGTTGTGGATACGTGTCTTCCGGGAACAGCGGCTGCCGAATAAGTTATTCGTGCAGTTTAGCAGGTAAGCTCTATTACGCTTATTAGAGCCGCGGGAACCGTATTGGGTCCGGCGGCTTTTTTGCGTATATAGAATACATAGGAATTGTAGTTAATTGTCTATTTCTCTATATATCGCACGGGAAAATGAACTTATCCTTGTCTTTAGGATGAGACATTTTCCTGATTATGTGTACACTTTTTGTCCTTTTCGTTCTAGAAGAGTTCATGAAGTGTGACCGCCGCCGGAGTCTTAAATTCCGACGGTTTTTTGTGTTCCCGGAAAATGCTAGCAGTACATGGTAAATAAAAACAAAAACTTAAACAGATCTTTAGGAGGATTCAAATGACTAACATACAGCAATATGGTTGGAATGAAAATTGGAGTTCAAAATGGGATGAAAAGTGGAAGGAGACGGAGGATAAACGGCTTGTTCCCGGAAGAATTGTAGGCGATTTTGGCAGTAAGTATAGGGTGATGACTGATTTGGGAGAGACATGGGGGGAGCTATCAGGCAAGCTGAGACATACGTTTGTCGCTTCAGGTGATTTTCCTGCGATCGGCGACTGGGTGGCTCTTTCAATGCAGGATGGCGGCGAGCATGCGATTTTACATGGGATATTGCCTCGGCATAGTGTCATCTCACGTAAGGTAGCTGGTAACACACAAGAGGAGCAGATTGTTGCCTCGAATGTAGACACTTTATTTCTGGTCAGTGCTTTGAATGATGACTTTAATGTTCGACGGATGGAGAGATACTTAATCATGGCTTGGAACAGCGGGGCCAATCCAGTCATTCTACTGACCAAAGCAGATCTTTGCCTAGATGCAGAGAGTAAAATTGCCGAAATGGAAAGCGCCGCACCAGGTGTGCCAGTTCATGCGGTTAGTGCACTGCAAGATAATGGCCGTGAGAAGTTGCTGCCTTACATTGGGAGTGGACAGACAGTAGCTCTAACGGGCTCATCAGGCTGCGGCAAATCTACGATGGTCAACTGGTTATGTGGAAAGAATCTTCAGCTTACACAGGATGTAAGAGAAGGAGATAGCCGTGGACGTCATACCACTACCCACCGTGAATTGTTTATTATGCCGGACGGAGGAATCATAGTAGACACACCAGGGATGCGTGAGCTGCAGCTGTGGGAAGATGAGGGTGGATTAGATCTGGCGTTCAGTGATATTAGCAGCTTAGCTGCTGCATGTCGGTTTAGTAACTGTAGACATGAACGTGAGGAGGGCTGTGCGGTACTTGAAGCGGTTCATAACGGTGAGCTCGAAGAGAAGAGACTGCTGAACTACCGAAAGACACAGCGGGAGCTGCTGTACCAGAGCACCAAAGAGGTGAAGCTCAAGAGAAAAACTGCAGCTTCTTCTAAAGTTCATTCGACAAGGACTAGAGGGTACGGTTGGCGTAAAGAACTTGATGAGTATTAGAAGAACTTTATAGACAGCGACGGAGCCAAGAGTAGTGTTCCAATAGGCTAGATAGTCAAAAAAAAGGGTGACCCTGAGCTCAGAGTCACCCTTTTTTATTAAATTCTCTTATAGCTTGTATTAGAACGATGCTGCAGTTTCCTTAGCCAATTGCAATCCGTTCTCAATAATTTCAGCGGATTGTGCAGGAAGTTGGTTGTGACCTTCGATGATTACTTGAGTAATATCTTTGATACCCCAAAGGTTAAGGTTACCAACGATGAAGTTTACAGCCATTTCAGCACTTGCTGCAGGACCTTCGGAATAAATGCCACCTCTAGCGTTCAGTACGATTGCTTTTTTACCTGTCAAAAGACCAACTGGACCTTCAGCAGTGTAAGAGAATGTTTTGCCAGCTTGGCAAAGGTAATCGACATAAGTATGCAATACAGCTGGTACAGTCATGTTCCACAGTGGGAAACCGAATACTACTTTATCAGCAGCGATAAACTGTTCCAGATATTTATTAACTACAGCAGCACCTGCTGCTTCTTCAGCTGTTAGTTCGTAACCTTGAGCAGCTTTGTACATACCAGTGATCAGGGTATTGTCGTAGTAAGGAAGTTGCTCTGCGAACAAATCAAGTTCAGTGATTTCATCTTCTGGATTGTTGAGTTTGTAGTTCTCCAAAAATTCATTGTAAAGCTTAACACTTACGGATTGTTCTGCTGGACGGTTGTTTGCTTTGATAAATAAAACATTAGACATTATGATTGCTCCCTTGGATGTGTGTATTTAATATTAACTATAAATAATATAGCATGTATTTTTTTGTTTGTAAATTATTTTTTTGTGATTTTTTTGGGGGAAAAGAGTATTTTATAAAGGAACAAGAGTTTGAATAATAGAAATCCCGGTTAATAAACTTACAAGGAAACAGGAAAATATTCCCTATATTCATAAGGATCTGAATGAATTAAAAGGAGCGATGGACATGTCCATTGATCGGTTTATCATTAAGAAATTGGATAGCTGTCACGAAGAGCATACACGCCAAAATTTAGTGAGTCTCTTTAAACTTCGAATACAGAAAGCTGAAAAAGCAGAGAATAAGAACTATAAGATTAGCTGATATTGTCCCATACTGGTGTAATCATTCATTACTAAAGCTGCAAAACTTAAAAACAGCAAGTCTCTTTCAGAGACTTGCTGTTTTGTCTGCCAAAGGATAAAAGAAACTTCACAAAAAAACTACCCCTCTATTAATAGAGGGATAGCGCCAATGAATCATTCTCACTATAACTGTGCAATATAGCCTCAGAGCCTTTAATTTCGATACTAATTAATGAATTCAGGCATTTCTGGATAGCATTCTTGCCCTTTTGAATTTTGAGCTCCAACGTACTGTTAAGTAATCTAAGTACTTTTTGAGTGGGCTGTTTATTTTCTGTTGTGAAATACACAGGTACAAGTTTGTTCTGAAATGTGATGAGCATTCTCATTTTGAAGACACCTCGCTAAAAGTATTTCATGTTAATGATAATACCCTTTGTTTCTTAATTTTACCTTAAAATTAGCTTATGATAACATAAAGATTGTTAGATTAATATACATATATATGAAATACAGGAAGGATACAATGATGTGAATGACAATGGATTGGCCGATTTAACGCATTTTTTATTTCCAGATGAAGTAATGGGGCAAGCAGTTCTGGATCAGTTACATACAGGTTTAAACGCAGAACGGATCTGTAGATTGAAATATAAAGAGAAGGAGGAAATGAAGGATCTGTGTCTGCAAATACATAAAGACCGGATACTAGTAATCTGCAATAGTAACCCGGAAACCCTGCCCTATGAATTAAAGGATGAAAGTGAAACGGAGAGCTTTTGTCTTCAGCTGTTCGAATGTGAGAACATGAAGGAGCTCTTTAATCACGGGATTCCGGCATTACTAATGTCAAAAAGAAAATTTGAGGAGCTGAAAAAAAGCTCATGCTCATCCACGCTGCAAATGCTCTCAGATTGTTTAGCAGCAGAGACAGGGGATGATGTACATTCCATCCAACTAGCACGGGTAATGAAGTGCTTCATGGCGGAAGGAGAATTACGACTCTGTACGTCCAGTGACAGTGGATGGAGCTTCCAGAAAGCACGCTTCTTAGGCGATCATTCCAGTGGCTGGTTGTTACGAATGAGCAGTGATCCATCCAAAGACTGGCTTATAGCCCTCCCGATTACAAAAGCTCAATTATGTGGGTCAGTAACAAAGTGGGTGTTACATTCTTCCGCATTTCTCACTCCACAATAGCAGTTGAATAAGGAGGGAGGGTAAGTTGATCTGAATTCAAGATCGATTTGACAGCAATCGTCTTTAGGATCTTGGAGTAAGAGAAACCCTCGACATTGGGTTGTAGTACAATAGTTTGTTCTTCTCCAGTAAGGTTATGAACGACGAGCACCTGATCCTGTGTTGTTAGTCGTTCGTAAGCCATAACCCCGGGATTGCCAGAAGCATAGTCACGGATTCCGCCATCCCGGAGCGCAGGAATCTCATTTCTTAGCGCAATAAGCTCGCGATATCTTTCTAGCATTGAACCACTGTCATTCAGCTGGCTCTCAACATCAACGTTTATCGCACCCGCATTATTACGTCCGGCCTCCCAAGTAGTCTGACCCTCTCCTTGATCAGCTGCACTCCATCTCATAGGCTCTCGAAGTCCTTCATCTGGCTTCACACCGCGCATTCCAATTTCTTCACCATAATAGATAAAAGGATTCCCAGGCAAAGTTAATAGTAGGGCTGCTGCCATTTTTGCATGATTCGGGTTATTGTCTAATTGACTCATGACTCTGTTTTGATCATGATTCGTCAAGAAAGTAGCATCGGTAAATTGGTTATCGGATATTTTGGAATACAATTTATAGGTTCGTTCCAGCGTAAAGGCCGTTCCACTGTCTTTTTCAGTTTTTACAGAGTTCACCAGTGTTTCTGCTAAGCCAAAGTTAAAGCTTGAGTTAAAAGCTTGATCTAAATAAGCTCCGACAGTGACAGCAGAATTCTCCCAGACCTCGCCAACTATATATGCCTCTGGATTTACTTCATTCATAGCCTTGCGGAACTCCTGCCACCAGGATACATTTTTAGCGGTAGTAGCCTCACTTTTATCACTCAAAAGATCTTCGTAGATATGCTTCGCAGCATCTAGTCGGAAGCCATCCACACCTTGCTCCAGCCAAAATTTTCCGATGTCCTTCATTTCAGTACGAACTTCTGTATTATCGAAATTCAGATCAGGCATGCCTTCCCAAAATCCGCCCAGATAATGACTGCCAAGTATAGAATGCCACGCACTGCCACCGCCAGCAGCGCTGGCTCCATTTGCGGGACGACCTTGATCTTCAGCCCAGACGTACCAATCGCGATATTTGCTGTCACTGTTTTTAGCCGAGTCTACGAACCATGGGTGTTCTTTGGAGGTATGATTCACAACCAAATCCATAATTATTTTAATTCCTCGTTTATGCGCTTCTTTAATTAGCTCCTGCATATCCTCAATCGTCCCATAATCAGGATTAATCGCACGATAATCGGTTACATCATATCCATGATAGCTTGGTGATGGGTTGATGGGCATGAGCCAAATCCCGCCAATCCCCAAATCAGTCGTGGTTTCAGGATTCCCATCATTTAAGTAATCCAGCTTTTGGGTGATCCCTTTTAGATCTCCAATGCCATCGCCGTCTGAATCATAGAAGGAACGAACAAATAATTCATAATAAACAGCGGAAGGTTGTTCATCCGTCTTATTTATCAATGCTTGTGGTGTAGCGGTGCTCTGAATGGAGTCTGCTTTAGGGGAGGGCGTGGCAATGGATGTTTTGTTGCTTTGATTACCAGAACAACCGGACAGCAGTAATGTCGTTAGACTGATGCCCACCAGAGAGCATATTGTGATTTTTTTGGTTTTGAATGTAACACCTTTATACATATGTAATAACTCCTTCTATTGCAAATTTTCTGATTCTAGAAATGGAAAGCGCTTTATTTCCTATAGTACTCGAATGCATCCCCATGGGTAAAACGTTTGCACAGATACAAAAACAGCAAATTAAACGATATTTATCCATTCCTTTAATAAAAGTCGCTAGTATCATGGTTATTCTTGGATTTCCCTAGGTTATTGGAGGTTTTAACCTTTTCGTAGGCATCTGCATATGCTTTAAGCAAGGGCGAAGGACCCGGTAAGAAAGGAGAATGAAGAATGAAGATTAGGAAAAAGCTGTCATTGTCGCTCATGATCATTACTTTATGCTTTTCAGTGCTTGCCGGTTGCGGCGGAAAGTCAGAGTTGGTACAGGTGAAGATTGGTGAAGTCACCCGTTCTGTCTTTTATGCACCCGAATATGTTGCCTTATCACAAAATTTCTTTAAAGACGAAGGACTTGACGTAGAACTACAGACGATCCCCGGTGGAGATAAAACCATGACTGCACTCCTCTCAGGTGCCATCGATGTTGCATTGGTAGGTTCTGAAACCTCCATTTATGTGTATCAACAGGGTTCAGATGATCCGGTCATTAATTTTGCACAGCTGACTCAGAGGGATGGAACGTTCTTGTTTGCCCGTAAAGCTGACGGAGCGTTTAACTGGGATAAAGTGAAGGGTTCTACCTTCCTGGGGCAGCCTAAGGTTATATTAGAAATACCTTATTTACTGCGGCATTAAAGGCGAACTTTTATATGGATAGAGGATGAATTGGTTACTTCTACTGTTTTAACGAGTTGTCTAAGAGCGTTTTTCTGTTCACTTCGGTTCTTAGATTTTAGATCGTTTTTCATTAATCCTACACGATTAACAAATTCCTTTTCTAAGGCTACTTGTGTATCTTTTTCAGCAAGTTTTATTTGGTCTTCTAATTTCTGGCGTTGATCTTGAATACGATCTCTTGCTATCCTGAAATCTTCTTTATTAATTTCTGCATCTTCAAATAACTCAATCTGTCTCTGCATTTTGATATCTAACTTTTTTAGATTGGCTTTTAAATTAGAAATGTTGATTTCAATTTGTGGCTCGTTTGAGTTAATTTCTTCACTCTTAGCATTAAACTTATCAGCATTCAATAGATGATCAATGACTGTATTTTCAAGCAAATCTCTGTCTATAAAATGATGAAAACATTCCGCTCTCTTCATGTAACTAGAACAAACATAGTGAAAATACTCTTTTCCACTTGGTTTCTTTCTGTAGCGACCAAACATTGGTCGTCCGCAATGAGTACAATTAACAACACCAGTGAGGAGCCACCGCTCATTATCGGCTTGCTTTCCGCTTGTTTTTCTTGCTGTTATTGCTATTTGTAGCCGCTTAAATGTTTCTTTGTCGATTATGGGTTCATGATGGTTTTCAATTACAATCCATTCCTCTTCAGGTCGAATAAGACTCTTTCCGCGAAGTGTGTACCCACGATTATAAACAAACATTCCAGCGATCGTTTCTCTTCGCATTAGTTTACCTACCGATAGTTGAGTAAAGGACTTTCCATCTTTAGTTTTCACGCCCATATCATTAAGTCTTCTCATGACTCGATGCGCTCCCTCTCCTTGGAGCATCCAATTCACCATTTTACGAACAATTTCAGCCTCTTCCTCATTAATTACAAATCTTGAATCTACAACGTTGTATCCAAAACAAGGACGACTGACAGCTTTATCAGTATTTGTAACAATGGACATTAGGTTTTCACGAACTCGTTCCCTATTTCTTCCTCGTTCAAATTCAGCAAATGCGCCAAGAATTTGTAATACCATCCGACCTGCTGCGGTAGAGGTGTCAAATCGTTCTCCTGCAGAAGCAAAGCCGCACTGTATTTCATCTAGTTCATCCACTAGGGTGAGAAGATCTTTGAGGTTCCGGCAAAGGCGGTCTATCTTTGTAATCACAACCATATTCAACTCTTTATTTCGAGCCATCTTTAACATTCGGGTCAATGCAGGCCTTTTCATGCTTCCGGCGGAGTAACCATCGTCTACAAAGGTTTCGATTTGTCCTTCTAATTCCATTGCATGACAATAAGCTCGGAGTCGTTCTTCTTGCTCATTAAGTGAATTTCCCTTTAGAGCTTGTTCATCAGTACTGACGCGGATATACAATGCAATTTTCTTCATACGGTATACCTACCTTTCACTACTTATGCTAATTAAGGTAACACCGGTACAACCTTATGTAAATATATTGAATATTGGTATATATCATTACCTAGAAAAAATTAGCAAAATAATTCCAAAATAATAACAAGAACTTATCAGTCATTAGGTTTTTGAAATGATATATTTATAGCATAGGAAATCAAGAAAGAGCAGCACCCGACACAAACCAGTACCTGTTTGACGGCGGTAGGTAGCCAAGAGCTTAAACCCTACAAAGAGTCGCAAGGGTAACATTGCGGGATAGCTGTTCTTTTTGTTTTCTATGCTTCATAACGTAAGACCTTCTGAGGGGGCGTTCAGCGTCTCTTCATACAAAGGAAGGTAAACCATCGCCCCTATGAGTACAGGCTGTACGAGAGGACTTCGTGCGGTCTGGCAGGGGCATTACGTGGGGTTGTAAAGGTAGCCCATTCTTTTCCTTAAGATATCAAGTAAACATTTTAATTATTAAAGAGAAAGGTAATACATATATTTTATGGAATTAATCTATGTAGAAAAACATTATAGGAGGGTATCAAATGGTAACTTTATTTAGTCAAGAGAAGAAGTTTATTTGTGAAAACTGTGGTGCCGATATACTTATAGGTAATGATAGGGGGCCAGGAATTATTGTTCTAGTTGAGGACGAGAACAGTGTGACTTATGACGTTTATGCATCTTGCAAGGGTAAGTGCGATGAAACATTAAAGCGTAGTCGAGCGAGGGGCGGAAGCGATGGTTGGCGGGATGTAGTAGACTTTACAAACCCGTTACTTTTCGTCAAGTACACAATGTCGGGGATTAATTTAGCTAATCAACAAAAATTTACTCCTGAAGCGCTTGAACAGTACAAGCAAATTTTGTTTGTTGCATTCCAACATGTTCTAAGAGAACCAACAAAAGGCGAGCTGGATCAATATGATTTTGAGAGTTCCTTACCGTTTTAATCAGTAAGATCATATCGAGTCAAATAGTCCATAACTATATCAACCTCATAAAATCATGTTCAAGGCTGCTCATAAAAGAGTGGCCTATTTGTATTTCATGGAAAGGGTGATGGTGATGCTTGAACCTGCAGGCTCATTTAAAGAGTTGATGGACCGCATTAGGAGACATACGGAAGAATACTACGCAGCCCTCCTTGAGCAAGGCCACAGCGAGCAAGCAGCAATGTTAATGATAGAGGAAGAAGTAGGAGAGCTTGCTCTTATGCTCAGCAGTTTCATGCCTACAAAACAGGATAGGTGAGGCAAGGACGCTAAAGAAGGAAGATGAAGCGTAAAAGCGTCATATTTGGGGCGAAAAAAGCATTTTTTAGCTTTTGGGTCCCTCTGAAAAATAAAAAAAGAATGCGGGTGCGCGTGAGCCCGAAAACCGCTCAGATTTTATTTTTTATTTCTGCTTTCCCTTTACCTTCTCTACAGGGATCGCAAGAGCTTATTTCAGAGTCTTTCATACCTCAATTCGATAAATATATCTTCAAATAATAGAGCGCTAAAAACAGCCTTGAAATCGTTCTGAGAGAGCGAGCTATTTCTATGCGCAAAAAGGAAAGTGGGGAATGACATATGAGGAAAGGAGAAAAAAAACCGGAGGGTGTTGTAGGCACGAGTGAACTGGCTGCTGTTGTGGGGAAGACCAAACAATGGATTGGTCAATTGACACGTGACGGTGTGCTTGCTCAGGTTGCACGGGGGAAATACAACCTAGCTGAATCAGTTCAGGCTTATATTCGGCATGTGACCGGAACAGCAGAAGTGGGAAAGATCAGTTACAACGACGAGAAGGCACAGCACGAACAAATAAAGAAAGAAATTGCGATTCTGGAGTTGGAGGAGAAGAGAAACAACCTGCACACAACTGGGGATGTGCTGGATGCATGGGGCGAATTGGTTGTAAGTTTTCGGGAGAGGTTGCAGGGGCTGCCTCCGAGGATGGCAACCGAACTGTCACACATGACTGACGAGAAGGAAATCCGTTTATTGATGGAAGCCAAGATCAACGATGCTCTAACCGAGCTCGCAAAATATGACCCGTTGGCTGAGAGAGAATGAACGTACAGCGAAAGCAGACCTTCACTCTTTTACGTCAGGCAATCCAACTCGTCAAACCCCCAGAGCCGTTAAGTATTGCTGAATGGGCTGACCAGCACCGCATTCTTTCACCAGAAGATTCCTCAGAAAAGGGACCGTGGAGAACAAGCCGCTCACCCTTTCAGAAAGTGCCGATGGAAGCTATTTCTGATCCAGAAGTGGAGTCAGTTGTAATGATGTGGGGCGCGCAGCTAGGCAAAACGGCTGTTCAATTGAATACAATCGGCTATTATACCGGGCATGATCCAGCGCCGATCATGGTAGTACAGCCGGATTTAGTAGTCGCGAGGGACTTTTCCAAGGACAGACTTGCTCCAATGTACCGAGATTCTCCGCAATTAGCGAAGCTCATAACCAAAGATAAGAGCAGGGACACCAGTAACACCATACTATACAAGTCCTATCCAGGCGGCAGAGTCAACATAGCAGGTGCGAATTCTCCGGCTTCACTGGCTTCCAAACCGATTCGCGTTGTCATTGCTGACGAAATTGACCGTTTCCCAGTGTCTGCTGGCAAGGAAGGCGACCCTGTTTCACTTGCTACAGCCCGTACAGATACCTTCTATAACAAAAAGCTGGTATTTGTCTCCACGCCAACAATCAAGGGTATGTCCCGAATCGAGAAGCTGTATGAGGACAGCACGAAAGAAGAATGGTGTGTGCCATGTCCATCTTGCGAAGAGTACCAGCCGTTCAAGTGGGGGCAGATCAAGTTTGAATACGACGAGGAAACTTCGGACTGCATTAAGGTTGAAATGGCTTGCAAACATTGTGGTGTATTGCATCCAGAACATGAGTGGAAGAATGACTACGCCGAACGTGGTAAGTGGATTGCGAGTAAAAAGCACGCAACAACACGGGGGTTCCACCTGAATAGTTTGGCTGGGACAATAAATGTTACTTGGAAAAAGCTTGTTAATGATTGGATGAAGGCTCAGCGGGGTGGATCCCAGCTGCTCAAAACGTTCATTAATACCAAATTGGCTGAGACTTGGGAAGAAAAAGGGCAGAAAGTAGAGCATGAAGTGCTCCTCAATCGCCGTGAAATGTACCAAGCTCGGGTGCCTATAGGTGTAAGATACCTCACTGCAGCCGTCGATACTCAGGACACACGTTTTGAAATTGACGTGATGGGCTGGGGAAAAGGGTACTCAAGTTGGAGAGTTCAGCGCCATATCATCGTCGGGGATCTAAATCAGCAGCAGCCGTGGGATGAACTGGATGAGTTCCTGGCGCGAACCTGGAAGGATGCAGAGGGACGAAATTTCCGTCCAGTCAGAATCCTTATTGACTCCGGGGGACACCACACATTAAAGGTATACAAGTTTTGTAAGCCGCGACAAGGCAGAAATATTTACGCTTTGAAGGGTGAAGAGAAAGGTGACGGAACGGAGACTCCGTTGCTAAACGGGATAAGTACAAATAATGTTGTTAGTGCGACTGTAATCCGTGTCGGAGTATCTGAGGGGAAGGCTACAGTATTTGCCTCTCTTAAATTGGAGCCGGGGAAGCCAGGGTCATGTCGATTTCCGTTGCCACACCCTGACAACCCAGATGCTTTCGTGTATGACGAGGAATATTTCATGCAACTAACAGCAGAACAATTGGTAACCCGGTACAAGGAAGGTCTACCTTATACCGTTTGGGTTAAAACGCGAGTGCGAAATGAGGCGCTTGACCTTGCTGTTTACAATCGAGCAGCTATAGAAATGATCAATCCGAATTTCGACTTGCCATTGCCTGACCCTGTAAAGGTGAGGGAGGCTCCAGCTAAAGGCAAAAAGCCAAAGAAAAAGAATGTACCCAGCAGCATTTAGACCAGATGAAGGAGGTGAGAAAGGGAAAATGCCAAGAATATCATACGATGAAGCCAAGGCCAAGTATCAGATGTGGAATGAAGCGGAGGACGCTATTGCAACCGGTAGCTCCTACAGTATTTCTGATAGATCATTAACTCGTGCTGATATGGCTACAGTTCAGATGATGAAACGGAAGTATGGGCGCATTGTCGATACTTATGAAAGCGGCGGGAAACGTCGTTCCAGAACCACGGGATTTTACCCCGTTGACCGATGAGTTTCATTGATAAGACGCTGAATATTATTGCTCCTGGTATAGCTGCCAAACGAGAGCAAGCCAAGACTGAGATAGTACGACAGCAGGCGGTTCGCGCTGTTACCAGCCAATTAATCGGAAGTCACGGGAGTAATGGGCGGGGTTACGGCAAGCATGGGGCCAGTACAACCAAGTCATCCATGCTGTTCTGGCAGACGCCTGCCGGAGATGCAGATGTGGATATCCATCAGAACGTTCCTAAACTGAGAGAACGTGCTCGCGATTTGCATATGGGTACTGATATCGTAGCTGCTGCACATAAGGGATTGCGGACCAATATTGTCGGAACCGGACTACGCCTTAATCCTGCCTTTGATGCAAAATTCTTGGATCTGGATGAGGTTAAAGCTGAAGAGTTACGCAGTTCCATTCAGCGAGAGTGGTCCTTATGGGCGGACACAACAAAATGCGACGCTGCTGGACTGAGTGACTTTTACCAATTGCAAGCACTGGCGTTCATTTCAACTATGATGAGTGGCGATGTATTTGCACTAATGCCAATCAAGAAACGTCAGTGGTCGGTGTATGATCTCAAGGTGAATCTGATTGAGGCTGACAGATGTGCAACGCCACCAGAAAAGGTGCTCAAAGACAGGGAAATGATTCAGTCAGGTGTTGAGGTCGATGCTGACGGTATGGTTGTAGCTTACCATTTTAGCAATCGGCATCCGGGAGCCGATGGATATAGTTTGTCTGGAACAGATGACTGGGTACGCGTAGAAAAGTATGGCAAGCGAACTGGACGGGTGAATGTCCTTCATTTGTTTGAAGCCGAACGTCCGGGGCAGCGTAGGGGTATTCCGGTCATTGCTCCGATCATCGAGTCATTAAAGCAACTCAGCCAGTACACAAATGCAGAATTAGCTGCAGCGGTCATCACTTCTATGTATACAGTATTTATTACAACTCCATCAGATGATGAGGGTGATAGCCCATTCGATGGCGTGGGGATGGATGACGATGACTTAGATGGCTCAGAAAATGTACCGGGATCTTCTGGTGACGAAATCAAGCTTGGTCAAGGTGCTATCATGCGGACAGATCCGGGGGAAGATGTGAAATTCGCTGACCCGACCAGACCTAACCCGAACTATGAGGCATTTGTTCGTGCCATGCTTAAGCAAATGGCAGCGGCGCTTGAGTTACCTTATGAGATATTGACTAAACAATTCACCAGCTCGTATTCAGCGAGTCGGGGAGCCCTCCTGGAAGCTTGGAAGATGTACCGTATGCGCCGTTCATGGCTATCAAAATCGTTCTGCCAGCCTATCTATGAAGAATGGTTTGTGGAGGCTGTACTAAAAGGAAGAATTAAAGCACCCGGCATCTTTGATGATCCGGCTATTTTTGCTGCTTACACAAAGGCAGAATGGCACGGTCCTTCACAGGGTTTACTTGATCCAACTAAAGAAGTTGATGCGGCTGTTAAGCGGATGGATAACAATCTTTCTACCGCAACGAGAGAAACGGCTGAGATTAACGGGGGATCATGGGAGGACAACGTTAGGCAACGGGCGTATGAAAAGACGCGTTTGAAAGAGTTGGGATTAACGGAGTCTTCTTCTGCTTCATCAACGCCCGTAACGTCATCCGAGCCTTCTAAGGAAGGTGACGAAGATAACGACGACGAGGAAGGGGGTGATTAAAACTAATGCCAAAGAAAATCAGACTTAACGGAACAGTTGTAGGAGATAGAAATGCCTACATTTATGAATGGCTTGAGATTCCGCACATCAGCCCTTCCTCAGTAAGTAGGTTGCTTGATGAAGCGAATGGCGAAGAGATTGAGATTTACATTAGTTCAGGCGGAGGCGATGCATGGGCTGGTAATGAGATCTTTACTTTAGTTAAGGAGTATAGCGGGTTTGTAACTTCAAAAATCCCCTCCATTGCTGGTAGTGCCGCATCTGTCTTTGCAATGGCAGCGGACAAGGTATTGATCTCACCAACTGGGCAAATTTTCATCCACAATTCAGCGACTTGGACAGATGGGAATAAGGAAGATCATCAGCAAACAATTCAAATGCTTGAAAGTGTTGATGAAGCGATGGTCAATGCTTATGTTCTCAAAACAGGGAAAACGCGCGAAGAATTGCGCGATTTAATGAAAAACGAAACGTTTTTTAACGCGCAGCGTGCGGTTGAATTGGGATTTGCTGATGAAATTATGTTTGCAACTGAAGAATTTAGTCCGACAGCAAATCTATCAATGGGTGCAGAATTACCACCGGATGTACTGGATAAAGTGCGTAATAAATTGCTGTCCATGACACCAGCGAAGGGCGGCTCAAACAGTCAAATCGAACCGTCTGCGGTGAAGGCGAAAGAGCCTAAAGCTGCAGATAAACCGAAGGAGGAACCAAAGACAATGGATATGAAGGAATTGAAAGAGAAGCACCCTGAACTATTCGCGCAGATTACTAATGACGCGGAAGCAGCTGAAAGAAGTCGTGTAGCAGCTATTACCAGCCTTGCTGAAAAGACTCCAGGTTCTGCAGAACTGGTTAAAGCAGCAATTGCAAATGGTGAGACTGCAGGGGAGTTGGCGATTAAGATGGTTGAAGCTTCGCAGGTGCGTATTGCGAACGCCGCTAAAGATCGTGAACTCGATGCTAAAGAAAGTGGAACTGATAAGGTGGCATCACTTGAGGCCAAGACGCCAGATGCAGCCAAGGAAGCAGATGCAGAAGCAGCTGTCGCTAACATGGTAGCAATGGCTCAAAATATAAAACCAAAGAATGGAGGTCGTAGATAATGTCCGAATATACAAGCCCATCGTTTGACGAATTGTTTGCAGGTGGAGTGCAGCCAGAGAGAATGATAGCGATTATTATCAAGTCTGGTTCAGGAGTAGTGACCCGCGGTACAGTGTTGGGTCGTGTTAGTCAGTTGTCTGAAAGCGACTTGTATGCAGGGACACCTGTTACGACTCCAGTTAACTCTACTAAGTCGGATGGTTCACAAGACCCGTACTGCATTCTGGCCGATTTAACAATTGATGCAACTACAAAGGATGTACGAGCTGCAGCGTACCTTGATGGCGAATTTAATCGTAACGCTCTTAAGTTTGGTGGTGCAGATAAGGTTGCTCAACATGAAGTTGCTATGCGTAAGATCGGTTTGATTACAAAACGAGTAATTAAATAAGAGGAGGACAAAAAATATGCCATCATATCATGATATTTTAGAAATTCCAACACTAGTGCGGGTTGTTGAAGCATTTCCTGAAGACTCGTACTATCTGACAACCACGTTCGCTAGCGAAGGCGAGACATTCACGACTGATGAAATTGAAATTCAAACAAAAAAAGGGCATCGTCCACTGGCGCCATATGTAAATGAGTTGTTGCCGGGTAAGGTAGTCCTGCGCACTGGGTTTACAGCCAAAACGTATACTCCTGCACTATTAAAACCGATGCGCGTCATCACTAGGCACGACCTGAAGGTTAAACAAGCAGGCGAGACATTGCTTAATCCTAAGACACCAGAAGAACGGTATCAGGAGCTGATTGTAAAAGATCTTTCTGAGTTGACAGACACCATTGATCGACGAAAAGTGCAGCAAGTCTCTGAAATCATGTTCACAGGCAAGACGGTACAAATTGGTGAGGGCGTTAGCCAAGTTCTTGATTGGGGATTTACAAACATCGAAGTTTTGTCGGGTACAGATTTGTTCTCCAACCCAGACACCAATGTCATTGAGTGCCTTACTGACTGGATACAGGAAGTCATGGAAAAAAGCGGTCGGACAATGCGGCGTGTTCTTACTACCGCAAAAGTGGCTCGGACTATCGTGAACCACCCAACACTGCTAAAGCTGATTGAAGCCAAGAAAGAAACGCTGGACATTGGTGATTTAAATCAACAGATTTTGCCGGAAGGGGTTATCTATCATGGGTATCTGCGTCAGGCAAATCTTCAAATCTGGTCTTATACCAACTCATATACGGATGACGAGGGCAATGATATTTCCTATATTCCCGAGGGAACACTTGCACTGTTACCGGATGGTCAACCATTTGAATTCTTGTATGGTGCGAATTTAGTTGCCAACGAGGATGGGGATTTCATGTTCGCCCAAGCTAAAATTTACCCGCAAGTGCTAAGTGAAAAGGAGCCGCCAAGTCGTAAACTACAATTACTTTCCCGTCCGATTTGCGTCCCTGTTAACGTTGATGGCTGGTATGTCGCAAAAGTTCTTTAATTCGAAGGAGGATATTTACCTATGGTATATGTTGCTGAAATGAAGATTCGTCACAATGGTAAAAGGATTGCGATCGGGGAGCAGATTCCCAAGGACGTGAAGAAAGAAGAAATTGAACGCCTGCTTTCCATGAAGGCTATCATAGATCCAGATGCTGAGGCCAAGGCGATCAAAGAAGCAACCGCCAAGAAAGCAGAAACAGCTGGAGAATAGGGGTGTTTGTTGTGAACCTCCGTGATCAGATTAAAATTGATAATCAGCGGACATTTCTCAATACCAAAGAATTCGCTGATGAGTATACTATCGACGGTAAAAAAGTTAAGGCAGTTCTTAACTCAGCAACCGACAGCAAACACCCCCTGGCTTACGCTGAGGGGGTTTCGCTTGTTACCGAGACATTACATGTAGATGAGTTGGAATTGGGATATATCCCAGAACAGGGTCAACGTATGAACGTGAATGGCAAAATGCGCACATTGATCCGAGTGGCTTCCGAAAAGGGAATGCTCGCGCTTTATTTGGAGGCGAATGTTACATGATTGATGTGCGTGCCGAAGCAAGAGGGATAAGGGACGCGCTGAGGCGGATTGGGTCGCTGGATACGGATGTACGCAAGTCCTTTTATTCAGCGCTCAACCGGACCTCTCAACGACTGAAAACTGAATCTGGACGCAAGGCGAAGGAAACGTACGTCGTGAAATCCAAGGCGGTCACAGATCAGGTAGTGCTCAAGCGGGGGAGCGTCAGTAATCTATCCAGTGAGCTTCGCTGGAAGGGTGGAAATATACCCTTGCTGCAGTTCCGTACAAACCCCAAGTCACCATCTGCCAAACGTCCGCGTGTGCTAAAGGCGGCAGTTAAACGAGATGGTGGTAACAAAAAAGTTGACGGTGCGTTTCTTGCTCGAATGAGTAGCGGCCATATTGGCGTTTTCCGCCGCAGCTCACGTCGCCGCTTACCTGTTGAGGAACTATATGGTCCTGCAGTTCCAGTCATGCTCAATAATCCAGAAGTTACTGAGCACCTGGAGCGGGTAGCAGTCGAGGAAATGGATAAACGGATTGAGCATGAGCTTAACCGCCGTTTAGGAGGAGGAGCGTCATGACGCCAGTTATGTTGATGATGGCAATCAAGGACTTTTTGAAAAAAGAGTTGGCTGATGATGCCGCGACCATTCCAGCTGTGCATCTTGGAGCGTTGCCGAGTAAGAATGCAGAAAACCGGAATGATCCAGTGTTCCCCCTTATTATTGTTCGTCCTATGGAGGGTGACAGTGACGATAAAGAAAGTCGAGCTCAAGTTAAATTGTTGTTTGGCACACAGTCCGAGGACGATTCTGGTTTTATTGATGTGCTGAACCTAATGGAGCGGGTCCGTATTTTGCTTATGAAACAACGGATTATAGAAAAAAAGTTCCGAATTGAATCAAATTGGAAGTGGCAGTTTTTAGAGGACCAGCCAGAACCGCAATGGATTTGCCAAGCGGTTACGACCTGGACACTTCCGCCAATTAGACAGGAGGTTAAGCACTTATGAGTGATGTTAAAGAAGCAGCTAAGAGTAAATCAGAGAGTGAACCTAAAACGTCTGTAAAGGTGGAGAAGCGGATCCCTACCTGTATTTATTTAGGTCCGAACCTCCCGGGTGGACGTCTATTACAATCCACCGTATTTCGCGGTGGTATTCCAGAATATTTAAAACCACTATTTGAGGAGCTGCCGGATGTAGCAGATTTGATTGTGCCAGTAGATATTATGTCTGAGGTACAAGAGAGCATTGGCAAAACTGGTACAGCCGAATACGTGGCCTATCAAACGATTTTGAAAGGAGTGAACTAAACCGATGGCATTTAAACATGGTGTAAGCATTATAGAACAAGCGACATCTGTACTCGCTCCAACACAGGCGAGCAGTGGTATTCCGTTTGCAGTAGGCACAGCGCCTGTCAATCTGGCGACAGCAGCGGTGCTAGCGAATACTCCCGTACTGGTCTATACGTATGCGGAGGCAGTAGCTGCGCTTGGATATTCGGACAATTGGAAGGATTACACGCTATGCGAACTTGTTTATTCACATTTCGCGTTGTATGCCATGGCTCCAATGATCCTGGTCAACGTGCTTGACCCAGCCACACACAAGACTACAGTAGAACCGACTGCTATACCCGTTGCAAACCGAGTGGCTACATTAGCTGTCAGCGGCGTAATGCTTTCAACACTGACTGTTAAGTCCTCGGATGGGACCAAAACTTATCTTAAAGATAAAGATTATACAGCGGCTTTTGATGACGTTGGGCATGTGGTTATCACTACTAAGGTTAGTGGTGAAATCGCAGCAGCAATTGCATCTCTACAAGTTGGGTATGACAAACTTAACCCTGCAGCTGTTGACGAAGACGACATTATTGGCGGGGTAACGATTGAGGGTGCTTATACTGGATTTGAATTAGTGAATCAGGTATACCCACGCTTTGGCATTCTACCTGATTTGCTGGTTGCTCCGGGTTGGTCACATAAACCGACGGTGGCAGCCGTAATGAAAGCTAAAGCAGGTAACATTAACGGCAATTTCAAGGCAATGGCTTTGACCGACATTGATCCAGCCCAGCCTTACACTGATGCAGGAGCTTGGAAGTCGAACAACAATTATACTGGACCATTACAAATTCCAGCCTACCCTCTACTTACGCTGGGAGATAAGGTTTTTCATTACTCTACTCAACTTGCCGGACTAATTGCGGCAACGGACGCGGCAAATGGTGGTATTCCGTCTGTCTCTCCCTCTAATAAATCACTTCAAGCGGATGGAACGGCACTAGCTAGCGGAAAAGACATTTTTCTGGGGATTGATCAAGCTAGTTATCTTAACAGTCTAGGCATAATGACTGCATTGAATCTTGGAGTAAGCGGCTGGAAGTCTTGGGGTAACTATACCGGAGCGTTTCCAGGCGTGACGGATCCAAAAGATAGTTTCATCCCGATTCGCCGTATGTTTAATTGGGTTGGAAATAGCCTGATTCTGACGTACATGCAAAAGGTTGATGACCCGATGAATAAGCGCCTGATCGCTGCAGTAACGGATTCGGCTAACATTTGGCTAAATGGGCTTTCGGCATCTGGTGCGTTACTAGGTGCACGCGTTGAGTTCCTTGAATCCGAGAATCCTGTAACAAGCCTGATGTCTGGGAAAATCGCTTTCCATGTATATATCACGCCGCCAGGACCAGCGCAGGAAATTGATTTCTTGCTTGAGTACGACACAACTTACCTAGCTGCAATGTATGCGGCGTAGAAAGGAGTAGCACACATGCCAAAAAGATCTGAACGGGTTATTGATTATTCAGTGTTTTTAAGCGGAACTGAATACCTGGGAACGGCTACGGCTGATCTCCCTGAAATTTCTTTCCTGTCTGAAACGATAAAGGGTGCCGGGATTTCAGGAGAAATTGATGCTCCATCCCCAGGGCAGACTAGCGCAATGACACTTACGCTGAACTGGAATGTCGTGGAGAAAGCCTCTCTGAAACTTTTAGCGCCAGTGGTTCATGCCCTTGACCTTCGTGCATCTGTTCAGCAGTTTGACACCGCAACGAATGAGTACAAGGAATCAGCACTTAAGATTACTGTTCGCGGACGTCCGTTAAGTGGTGGATTGGGGGGGCTTGAAGCTGCAACGGCTATGAGTTCGACAACCGCGTTTTCGATTAACTATCTTAAGGTTTTGATTGATGGTGAGGAGATCCTTGAAATCGACAAATTAAATTATATCTTCAAGGTGCTCGGGAAAGATTATCAGGCCCAAACAAGGGCTAACCTTGCATTGTAAAACATAAATCCCAAATGTTTAGGATTTTGAGGAGGGAAAGGGAATGTCTGAGGAAACACAAGGCTTGGCAGAGGTTTACACCTTTGCGAAGCCTTTTATATTTGAAGGGCAAGACACAAAGGAAGTCACGCTCGATTTTGGTAATTTATCAGGAAACGACATCATCTCTTGTGATCGGCAGTATCGCGCGGAACAGAGAGGCGGTATATCCCTTGCTCCTGAAATGGATAAAGCATACCTAGCATATGTAGTTGCCAAAGCAGCAGGGGTGCACGTTGAATTGATTCGAACAGCCAAGGCAAAAGATTTTACTGCGTTGACATTACGGGCGCGAAATTTTTTGCTGCTGTAGGCTGTGAAGACAGTGAGGTGATTAAAGACCTCGCTGTCTCTCTAGCCATGCTTACCTATACTCCGATCTCTTACTTTTTGAGTTTAACTCTTGAAGAGTTCAGGGATTCGGTGGAGCGAGTGAATAGATTGCGGGGAGGGAGAAAATAGAACATGGCAGGAAGAAGCAGAGAATATGATATCGCATTTCGGCTAAATGGACTCATGGATCCCTCTTTCCGTCAATCCATGGGTAATGCGGAACGCCATATCGAGGAGCTAGAACGTGCGTTACGAGAAATGTCCCGGCGTGGAGATCTGGATGATGTGCGGCGTGATGCAGACCGTGCAGATGATTCACTTCGTAATTTAAGAGATAGTGCAGGAGGATTCAACGATACTCTGCGACAAGTAGCTGAATATACCGGAGCATTTGCCCTAATTCAAGGTGCTGCTGGAGGTATGCAAAATATCGTAGGTATCATAACAGATCAGTCTGACGCTATGGCGCAGCTGCAGGCCGCGACTGGTGTAACAGCCGAGGAAATGCTTGCGATGAAGGATAGCGCTGAATCCCTATATAATGATCGACTTGGCGAGGATTTCAATGACCTAGGCTCTGCACTGGCGACAGTTCGGCAGGTATCGCAGGCTTCTGGCGCTGAACTTGAGAAAATGACTAAAAACGCCATAGTATTCCGTGACGTGTTTGGAGAAGACATCACTCAATCAATCAAGGCTTCGGATACAATGATGAGAAATTTCAGGATTACATCCGAGCAATCATATAACCTGCTTGCTCAAGGTGCTCAAGAAGGCCTTAACAAGTCAGATGAGTTGATTGATACAGCCAATGAATACAGTGTCTACTTTGATACTCTCGGATATTCAGCAGAGGAAATGTTCAATCAATTCGCAGCCGGACTAGATGCAGGTGCTTTTAATTTGGACAAGGTTGGCGATGCGGTAAAAGAATTCGGAATTCGGATTAAGGATGGCAGTGATTCCACGTATGAGGCAATGTCGATATTATTTGCTCCCGACGACATTGAAGATTTTACTCAAAAGTTAATGAAAGGTTCCTCCAAGTCGGCGGAGTACATGGAACTGTTAAAGCATGTGTCTAAGGATACGGCTGCTCAATTGGTTAAGGATTTAAAAAATGGAGGCAAAAAATCAGCAAGTGCGTACCAAACGTTGCAGGGTATCATGGGTAAAGGCAATGATATCTTAGGTGGTCTAGCTGATGGGTCCGTTAAAGGTAAAGACGCCATGCAACAAGTAATTGAGAAGTTGAATGATATTGAAGATCCAATCCTGAAAAGTACAATAGGCGTGGCGTTGTTTGGTACACAATTTGAGGATATGGAATCCGGTGTTATTGCCGCTTTAGGCACTGCGCGTGAGCAGTTTGATATGACCAAAGCGACGATGGAGGAAGTAGCCAAGGTCAAATATGATACCTTGAGCAAAGACTTCCAGGCAGTAGGACGACAACTCATGACTGAACTCGTGATCCCAATCGGTGAGGATCTTATGCCAGCACTTCAGGAATTCGCCGACTGGATGGGTGAAAATAGTGATCTGTTAAAAGTTATTGCACTTGCAGCACCAGCGGCGTTGATTGGGAAGTCAGTATCTAAAATCGTCAAGGGATTTGGTAGTATCACGTCAGCTGCTAACGGGGCTGGAGGGGCTGCAGGAGGATTTGGAAGAGCGCTCGCGTTGCTGACTAATCCTGTTGGTATTGCAGTTACGAGCGTCGGTTTGATTACTGCGGGAGTTATTGCTTATAAGAAACACCAGGAGAATGCTCGTCAGGAAGTTCTTCATATGGCTGATGCTCTTGAAGGGGCATATTCAAATTATGCAGCAATAGATGAAGCCAGTAATAAAACAAAGGATTTAATAACAGAGTACGACCGATTAAATGCAAAAATTAAAAATGCTAAAACGCCTGCAGATGAACTGACTGAAGCACGACGTAAAATGAAAAATGTCGAGCAAGAGTTGATTGATATGAATTCAGACATCTTGTCTGCAGAAGATTTGAAAAGTGGCAAATTCCGTGAGCAGGCAGGTCTCCTAGAGAGTATATATGATACGCGCGAAAAATTAAGTAAACGCGATCTCGAACATGCTGCACTCGAAGCTGAGGGCAATTTACCTACTCTCGAAAAAGATTACTCTAGATATAAAGAGAATTTAAAGAAACAAAACGAATTTTATGCTCAATCTAAAGAAAATTATAGCAAATATATTAAATATGTAGAGCAGCACAAAGGAATTTATGACGATATTCCAGTTGGAGATCAACGTGACGAAGCATTGAAAAAGTTAGCTTCCAAAATACAAGATGAAACAGGCAAAAATTATACGGGATTTTGGCAGGAGCTACAATCAGATTATAAAGCAATTGAAAAATCTTTCGATGATTATAGAGCTAAGATCCAAGCAACTGAAGGTGATATAGCTGAAGCAGAAGCTTCCTTCATGAAATACTATACACTTCAGGTGCAGATGATTGAGAACGATCTTGGCGGGTCGATTGATGAGTTGGCGAAAAAGTACAAAACAGCATCAGACACCGAGAAGAAACGTTTTGATGATGCTACTCGACTGATATCCCAACTGAATGACGAAGTTAATTTGCTTCCGGCACAGAAAAAAATTGATCTTCAGCTCATATGGCAACAAACAGGCCAAGTACCGGACTTTAATACACCAGAGGGAAAGAAAATCAAATATTTATCTTTACGTGATCCTGGGTTTGAAGGGTATGCTGAAGGTGGTGTCGCGACAAAGCCGTCCATCTTTGCTGAGGCTGGTCCTGAGATTGCAATCCCACTTAACAATAAACCTCGCTCTCGCTCATTGTTAGATATGGCGAATGACCTTATGGGTTATACCAAAAACGAGAATCGTGAGGGGGATATTATAATCCACAATGCACCTGTTATTACACTCCCAGGTGCAGACCCTTCGGTTATGAAATTGGTGAAAGAAGCATTGAAGCAATCAGAAGACAGTTTAGAGCGCAAGCTTAAGGCGATAGTCGAACAACAAAGGCGGGTGAGTTTTCAATGACAACATCCTCATATAGAACTCTACAAGGCGATACCTGGGATGGTATCGCCTTTAAGTTGTACAAGAGTGAGCATTTGATGACATTGCTTATTAACGCGAACCCAGACCATGTAGGAACCGTTGTATTTTCTGGAAATGTAATTCTAATTGTACCAGAGAAGCCTGCAGATGCCTCTGAGACGCTTCCGCCATGGCGCAGGGAGCAATAATATGGAGCAAATGCAGGACGCTCGCAGAGCGGTGCTAGTGTTATCATACAACGGCAAAGACGTCACAAAGGATATCGCTGAAGCATTAACGGATTTCCAATTTAATGACGCAGCCCCTGGGACACTTGATAATCTCTCTATTACTTTGGAAGACAGGGAGCGGAACTGGCAAGGCCCTTGGTCACCGACAGAAGGGGATCGGATTAAAGGTGAGATTCGCACTATTAATTGGGATGGACCAGGAGAGATTAAAAAGCTACCCCTTGGCTCATTTGAAGTTGACTCATTTGATTTTAATGGACCACCGGATACAGTAGCTATTAAAGCTATATCATTGCCTGTAAGATCTGATATCCGACAGGAAAAACGCTCGAAGTCTTGGGAGAAGGTGACACTAAAAACGGTTGCCGGGGAGATTTCTAAACGAGCTGGAATGAATCTAATTTATGAGGCGATAGACAATCCGTCCTTTGATCGACTTGAGCAGTCTCAACTATCTGATCTTGCTTTTTTGCTGGAAACAGCGACTAAGGAAAGTATTGCTATCAAAGTATCTAACGGATCTCTTGTGCTCTTTGATGAGTCCGTTTACGAGAAGAAGTCAGCAATTGCCACAATTACACGCGGAGAGGATAACGTAAAAGGTTATGGATTCTCATGGGGAACGGCTTATACAGCCTATCGTGCGTGTGAAGTGTCTTATACAGACAGCAAGTCTAAAAAGACTGTAAAGGTGACCTATACACCGCCGGGAGCTCCCAAAAGCGGACCTATACTAAAGATTAACGAGCAAGCAGATTCTCAGGCAGCAGCACTCAAGTTAGGTCGAAAAAGACTGCGAGAGAAAAACAAGGAGGCGGGTAGAGGGACATTAAACCTTATGGGTGATATTCGCATGGCTGCGGGACTGACGATTAATATAAAGGGTTGGGGACGATTTGATGGTAAATATATTATCGTATCTGCCAATCATGCCATAGGCGGTAGCGGGTTCACAACTGACTTGGAAATTAGAAAGGTATTGGGGTGGTAGCATGATTGTGATCGGTCAAGTATCGACGTCAGATAAAAAGGGGGGCAGTGTGAGGGTGGTCTTCCCGGATCGTGACGACTTGGTATCTGGCGAGCTTCCTGTTATTACGCGGGGAGGCTGGGGGCGTGGAAACGCAGTACCGGAACCAGGAGAAACTGTACTATGTGTCTTTTTGGATAACAGCCGTAGTTCAGGTTATTGTCTAGGCACTTATTATGGATTCGAGGATAAGTTACCAGGAACAGCGGAACAGCATGGTATATGGTTTGAAGACGGAAGTTATGCCTATTATGACCGCGCAACTAAGACCATTAATCTCAAAGCTGCCAGCGGCGTACAGATTGACGGAAATCTGCACGTAACAGGTACGATAACGAGTGGGGGGTAAGACATGGGGAGCCAAGAGTATGTAATGTCTAAGATTGGCAGTCTTGGTCCGGTTGTATTTGTCGTTTCAGAAGGCGCAATACGTACAATTGATGAGTTCACTCGTAATACTGCCGGACGTTGGGCACAGCATGATATCATCGGTAAAAAGCCTAAAAAGGAGTGGCTAGGACCGGGAATTGACTCGGTGTCGTTTTCGGTGCAGTTAGATGCGCGACTCGGACTGAATCCCCGAAAAGAGCTGGATCGACTTACTGAGTTGGGGAGGGCAGGCAAGGCGCTACCATTGATTGTTGGACGTAAGGGTATAGGAACTGGGCTCTGGATAATTACAGACATGTCGCAAGCTTGGGAAACCTTGGACAACATTGGAAATGTTCTCACATCAAAAGTGAACATTACACTGGAGGAGTATGTTAAATGATCTATACCGTTGATATGACTCAGCCATCGACAATCAATTTTGCACCAGAGAGCAAAGCCGAGGAAGTGGCTCAGAATATCCGAACAATATTAACCACTCCGCTCGGCAGCTCACCTCTAGCCCGTGACATTGGGCTGGATTACTCCATTATTGACGAACCTGGACCGATTGCCGAGGCAAGAACTGCAGCAGAGGTAACTACGGCTCTAGCAATACAGGAACCGCGTGCGCAAATTGTAGAGGTATCCTTTAATGGGGTGTTGTCAGATGCTTTGAAAGGACGCTTAAAGCCTGTGATCAAGTTTACACTGGCAGAAGGGGTGGAATGAATTGGTACAATATGTAGATTTGCCAGATATTCAATTCACCGCTGAAGAAGCGGTAGACATACAAAAAAATATTATAACTGTGTATGAGGGAATAACCAAACGCACACTAGGGCAGGGCGATCCAGTGAGGCTGTTTTTGTCTTCACTGGCAACCATGATTGTTCAGCAACGGGTGCTCCTTAACCAGACGGCTAAAGCTAATTTGCTGCGGTTTGCTTCGGGATCGCTGTTGGATCATAAAGCTGCTTCATTCGGGCTTGAGAGGGGAGAGGCTTCAGCTGCGATAACAACTCTGCAGTTTACTTTGTCAATTCCTCTGTCCTCAGCAACGCCAATTCCTGTTGGGACTAAAATTGGAGTTCAGGGAGGCGTTGGAGCTATCTATTTTATAACAACAGAATATTTGGAGATACCTGCGGGAGTTACAACCGGAGCTATTACAGGGCATTGCTCAGTTACTGGTATATCTGGTAATGGATTTTTTCCAGGACAGATTAATGTCTTGATGGATCCGCTGCCGTTTGTCCAATCTGTCACCAACTTAACGACTAGCAGCGGGGGTGCTGCAGAGATGTCTGATGATGCTTTTAAAGAGCAGATTCGAACAGCGCCAGAGTCTTATTCTACTGCCGGATCTAAAGGGGCATATGAGTTTTGGGCAAAGTCTACTTCTACTGCTATCTTGGATGTACATGCTTACAAATCTGGTGATAGCGAAGTGACAGTTATCCCACTTCTTATTGGTGGGCAAATACCAGGACAGGATATTCTGGACGCAATAGCTGAGAAACTGGATGATCGCAGAGTACGGCCATTAACAGATGATGTAGTGGTTAGCGCACCGACTTTAGCATCCTATGACACGGAGCTGATTTACTATATCAGTCGTAGTCGAGCGGCAGAGGCTCCCTCTATCCAAACAACAGTTACATCTGCGGTGGGCGCTTACCAACTTTGGCAGAGATCAAAGCTTGGGAGAGACATAAATCCATCAGAACTGATTGCACGAGTCATGTCTGCAGGAGCGGTAAGTGTAAATGTTACAGCGCCAGTCTATACTGCGCTAGCTGCTACTCAAATTGCTCATCAAGGCGAAACGAAATTGACCTATGGAGGGCTTGTGGATGATTAAACTTTCAGAAGCGAGTCTGTTGGATATCTTGCCGTCAAATCTGAAGGCAGATCCAGTTTTATCAGCTGCAGCACTTGCGCTAGACAGTGAATTACAGTCGCTGACAGCCGAAATTAAAAAAATAAATATATTCAGTCGGTTTAATGAATGGACAGACGAAGAGGTAGACGAACTAGCTTGGGAGTATCGTCCTCCATTTTATGACCCGGATTTACCACTGGAGCAGAAACGATTATTGATCAAAAATGCAATTCCGTTTCATCGCCGCAAGGGTACTCCTTCAGCTATCGACGACCTGATTTCACTGCTTTTTGGGGAAGGACGAGTAGAGGAGTGGTTTGAGTACGGCGGTGAACCGCATCATTTCCAAGTCATCACCAATAACACTGATGTTACATCTAATCGAGCTGAAGAATTTATCCGTGCTGTTGAATCAGTGTCACGCCTTTCAGTAGTTTTAGATAGAGTGGCAATCACGCAGGCAGAAGATTTAGGTATATATTTCGGTGGTACGGTGCATATGACGGAAGAATTTATAATTTAAGGAGGGGGAAGCTGTGTCCTCATGGGGCGGTATGACACTAACTAATAAAGGACTTGTCTTGCAAAGTAAAGCGCAAGGCGGACTTCAGTTGTACTATACAAAGATTGCTGTAGGTGATGGGGCAATTAGTGGGCAATCCATCCCAGCGCTAACGGGTCTTATTTCACACAAAAAAAATCTTGCCATTACAAAAATCAAAACACAATTACCAAATAAAGCAGCGATAAGTACCGTGCTATCTAACGCAGACGTCACGGCAGGATTTTACTTTCGAGAGATTGGGTTATTTGCACTGGATCCTGATGTGGGAGAGATTTTATACGCTTATGCCAATTCTGGTACAACCGCTGATTATATTGCTCCAACAGGATCAGGAATAATCGAAAAGGTGTTTGATGTAATTACTGTCGTAGGCTCAGCGGCAAATGTTACCGCTAATATCGCTAGTGGGATATATGCTTCTACAGCTGATCTTAACGCGGCTGTAAATAATTCAACAAAGATACAATTATCATCCAATGCTCCTGTCAACCCTGATTCTAATACGTTTTGGTATCAAGATATGGGTGACTCTTACGATATTGGGGATGGTCTATTAATCGGCAATGCGAGTCTAGATAACACAACTACCATCTACTTCGAGGAGATCTAGGAGGGGTTCAATTGGCTGAAAAAAATGTACAGATTAAATTTAATACCGGGAAGTCGGTTGATGAAATATTCCCAGTAACGAAGATTGAATTAGTTCAGGGGCTACCTGCTAAACTGGATTCTGTTAATGATCAGTTGGCGGACATAGCATCTATCTCCGTCTTGGACAAACGCTTCAATGTAAAGACAGATGGTACAAACACCACAATCGCTTTTAAAGCGGTGTTAGATTATGCAGTAGCGAATAAATTACGGGTATTAGTACCGCCAAGCACATATATGATCGCTGGTCTGGAGATCCCAGCTAACTCGGAAATTCATTTTTACACTGGTGCAAAGATGAAACTTGTAGCCAACTCCCCAGCTTGGACACGATGCTTTCAGATTAGTGGCGTGGAAAATGTAAATATCACCGGACTTTTAGAAATTGATGGAAACATGAATTCAATACTCAATGGCAATGAACATATGCATGGACTGTTTATCTATAACTCCAAAAACATATCCGTGGACAAAGTGTATGCTCATGATTGCTATGGCGATAACGTGAGTATCTCCGGGGATGGTGATATTGGAACTGCTTATAGTGAGAATGTCACGATTAACAATGTACGGTGTTTTAGAGCTGGTAGGAAGAACCTTGTCATTGAACACGTAAATAACCTATCCATTCTGTTTGCGGATCTCGACAACACGACAGGCGGAACAGGTGGGTTAGGTGGGAACTCCCTAGATGTAGAACCGTTCAACTACACCGGAGAAAATAAAAAGTTCACTACGAACTTAGGTAGAGTTGTCACAAGAGGAACGGGAAATGATTTCACAGCAGGCACTACAGTAGTAAATGCAGAAGGGTGTACCGTTAACATAAACAGTTTAGAATGTCATGTTGTAGACCTTCCTACAAACGACACTATGAACAGTCATGGTGAAAAATCAGCTATCCTTGCCTATGCAGTTACACTGAACATCAATCATTTCAAAGCGTTTTTGGCAAATACAATAACCGATCTAGGTGGTGGGGTATTCACAAACGCTGCTAGTGCATTTAAATGTCAACACGCTACACGAATTAATATCAGCCATGCGGAAGTTTATGGGGGGTATGCAGGGGCTTATATTGGCATGATGGACTTGGGAAATGAAATAGACTATCCCATTGTAAAAATAGACACGTTTAAAGTAAATTGCCCAGACAGCTTAGGTGTAATAGTTAATCGTTGTGATTTCATTGTTGGAAACTACATCATTAACGCCCTTAAGAACAGTGCAATCGCAACGGACACCGTATCCACCAACATCATAAAAGTAAATTATTTTGAAGTAAATGATTCCTGCACAACGTATTTAATCCACTTATCTACGGGAACCGCAGTTTCAAATGCTTCATTCGTCTTTGAAAACATCAAAATAAAAGATACGCGCACCACTAGATTATTAAGCGTTATTGCTTCAGATAGTAGCGCGATAATGAACATTGTCAAAGTAGGGGCTGTTGAGGGAAGTATTCCTTTGTTCCTCTTTTTAGGTGCTTTAGATCCATCCACCGCAGATATGGCGCTTAAAACATTGAATAGCTCTATACTCGGAAGCGTGGTGTATGTATTTGCCGATCCTGAAGGCAAAGTAACTGCCGACAAAGGGACATTAGCCATCAATAAAAGCGGTGAAGCTGGAGGTATCTTTTACTTGAAAGAAACGGATAGTGCAAAGACGGGTTGGCGAGCATTATAAAGTACAGGAATACCTCAGTCATAGGAGGCGAACAGGTTGGCTAAAAACGTATTGATGAAAAAAAGAAATCCTGCTGCTAGTAAAGGATATGACGAAATTCATCCGATCACCAAGGCTAGTAACGTGTTTACATCAAACGGGGTCTCCCTAGAAGAAATGACAGCAAATCGAGATGGGTATGGGATAGCAAACAGCACTGGAAACACCTACTCCGTGACCATTGCTGGAGGATCAACTGTATTAGTTGAGGGCTTACGCGTGACGATAAAGGTTAATGTTAGCAGTAGTGGAGCAGCGTCACTCAACTACAACGGACTAGGAGCAAGGGCGATTAAAAAGGCAAACGGTAACGATGTAACAAATCTTAAAGGAGGATCGGTGTACACCTTAGTGTTCAATGGTGCGGCTTTTATCTTACAGGGTGAAGGGGGGGATTTTGGAACTGCGGGAGCAGAAGACGTACTAGCACCAAAAACAATAGGAACTGAAAACGGATTAGTCTCGGGCACCATCGTAAATAGAGGTGATGGGGGAACTGTGACCCCCAGTTATGTAGACATCGTGAAGCCTGCCGGATATTACAGTTCAGCGATTAAAGTTCTGGCTGTTAAAGTTCTAAGTAATACAGTACTTTCAGGTGTAACTATTGCTGGTACATCTGGCTCTATACCTAACAGGGCAGGGCAAACAATTTATGGGAAATCAGCCCTTGCTACGGGTGCTGGGAAATTAAAAATTTTACTCGAAACTGGGTACGAAGGTTATTTTGATGATACTACATCGTTTGAATTATCTGATTCTAAAGCGGTGCCTAGTTCTATTATGCAGGGGACAAGGCTATTCGGCCTTGATGGTACGGCAACCTCAGACGCGAATGCAACAGCGGCAGATATCAAAGCAGGGGTGGTAGCTTACAGCCAAGGTCAAAAACTTGTTGGTACGTATGTTCAACTTGCGCCTAAAGTAGCTACGGATACTATAGAGGTTAATCCAGTAGTTCAGAATGTGCCGTATGTAAGAAATCTATTAGGTGATCCTATTATGATATCTGTAATATTCAGTCTCAATACACAGGGAACGGAAATAAAAAGCGTTTATACTATACTCATTCCCGAAGCAACAGGTAACGGAACTGCATATCCTGCTGGCAGTGGGTTTCAGGTGAACTATCAGAGACAGGGACGTGTACTGACCTTAACATCTTACAATGCCTTAACGACATGTATATTTATGGTGAAATACTCTTACAGAGCATAAGCGAATGTAAAGACACGGCTTGAAGAATAGTTAGAGCAGATTGCGCCCTATTGAGGCGTTTTTATTTTGCCCTCGTAGCTGTTACGGGGGTTATTTATATTGGGGGAGACAAGGGGGAGAAAGTATGTCAGATCCGCAATTGGAGACCTTACAGCGACTCACAAGAGTAGAGACGAAGCTAGATGGGATTGAGGACAAGATAGACAATGCGATAAATGCAAAAGAGACGGCTGTCGAGGCATTATCATCTGCAAAATCAGCCCACCACAGATTGGACAAAATCGACAAAACAATCTTTTGGTTAGGGACAACTATAGTCGGTGCCGTGATTTTAGCAGTTATAAAATTTACCATGGGAGGTGGGAATTAAGATGGAATGGAGCGCAATTGCAAACTTTATTAAACCGGAATTATTATTGATTGTCGCTGTATGTTGGGTGATTGGCTTTGGCTTAAAACAGACTCCGAGAGTACCGGATTGGACGATAATTTATCTGGTCACACTGGCAGCGATCTTTGCTGTATGCCTCACTCTTGGATTTAACGTTGATAGTTTTATGCAAGGTATCTTGTGCGGTGCTGTAGCTGTGTACGGCAATCAATTGGTCAAGCAGACTCGTAAGGGGGCTGGAGAGTAATGGCATTGACAATGGATCAATTAAAGAACAAATCCTCTGCGCGGTTGATAGGTTTACATCCCATTTTATTATCTGCTGCTACAGCATTGATTGAGCGTTGTTACACTCTGGGAGTGCCGATTATTATAACCCAAGGGCTACGCACGATAGCAGAGCAGGATGCTCTGTATGCACAAGGTAGAACTAAGCCGGGAAGCATCGTCACCAATGCCAAAGGCGGTTATAGTTATCACAATTACGGGTTGGCTATTGACTTCGCTCT
Source organism: Paenibacillus sp. FSL R5-0475 (assembly GCF_038004585.1). Classification (NCBI taxonomy): domain Bacteria; kingdom Bacillati; phylum Bacillota; class Bacilli; order Caryophanales; family Paenibacillaceae; genus Paenibacillus; species Paenibacillus sp. FSL R5-0475. The sequence goes on along the minus strand of NZ_JBBORK010000001.1, from coordinate 2,409,117 downwards.
ATTGCTTCCAGACGGAAAGTCTGTATCCTGGGATATGAAGCGTGACGGTGATGGCGACAAAGTTACGGATTGGCAGGAGGTTGTTCAGGAGGCTAAGAAGCTCGGTTTTGAATGGGGCGGTGACTGGACATCGTTTAAAGATTATCCTCACTTTCAAATGGTGTTCGGTCTGACACTCACACAATTACGTGCTGGCGGCAAGCCATCAGAAACAGCAATGGCAAAGGTATTAGCAAATATTGACCGATATAAGGAGGCAGCAACAGTGAACAAAGAAGTAAAGGTGACTGTAAATGTTAATGGCAAAAAGATAGCTGACGGAGTACTAGATAATGGTACTACCTATACTCCTGCACGAGCTGTAGCTGAGGCTCTAGGAGCTAGAGTTGCATATGACGCAGCAACAAAGACTGTTAACATCACAAAGTAAATACTCAAACACTTGAGGTTACGCCCACTGGCTTCGGCTGGTGGGCTTTTTTCTTTTTTTATCCCATGGTAAAATCAGGAAAAACTCCAAAGGATGATGAAGATGCGCCGCGGTATCCTTGCCTTGTTGTTTTTAGTTGTATTAGCTGCTTGCGGATCAACGAAGAGTAGTATTTCAGCTGAAGATCTTGCCATTGTTAAATTGGACAAAGAAAAAGAAATCGTGAGTTATGGGATGAGTCGCGAAGAGGTGGATAAGGTGTTGGGCAGTGGAGAAGAAGATAAACTCATGCCCCCGTTTATAAACTATGACTCTGGAGTATCTGCTATTTTTAGGAATGGAAAAATTGTGTTGCTCTATTTGCCGACAGAATCAAAAGGAACTTATGGGGGGAAGCGGGGTACGGAAATTGGAATGACAAAGGCGCAACTAAAGAAAATGTATGGAGAGAAAAATGCAGTTGAAACGACAAAATACAACCTCAATTTTTACTATGATACTGAGATAAAAGAGTTCTTGAATCAAGAGTCAGCAGAAGAAGCAATTAAAAATAAAGATAGATCAAAGCTAATTTATTGCATATCTTTTATGTTTGATGACGAGGGGAATTCAGATTCAATGCAATTTTCCGATGCCTTGGCAGCTTACTCGATGGAGTAGAACTCATAAAAATACCCCGTAAACCTTAACTGGTCGGCGGGGTGTTTTTTCGTTTACGTAACTTGTGTATTTTTACGGCGCATTAACTGATATTGATTCCAACATGATCCTCTAGGTTGATTGGCTCTTTCCCACGCATGAACATGGTGTGTCCAATCTTTCGCTCCAACTCCACATATCGACGGTATAAATCCGGGTTGCAGATTGCTCCGTGCCGCAGATCATTGATCGAACCCATGATACAAAATACACAGCTCAGACGTTCATTACCGTCAGCGTATGCCCAGAACGGTTCCTGACCAGCATCTCGAATCACCTGGAACACCTGCTCAGTGGTTAAATCAAAAATTGGCATCCAGTTGTAAACATCACGGCTTCTGCAGCTTTCGGAAACATTGTATTGAAACGACTGCTTCTTAGCTCTGGCCGATGATTCTTCTGCACGAATACCCATGCAGTTCACCGCAATAGAAGCACCGCGCTGTTTAAGGTCATTCCTGATAAATTTGAATATTGGCCCACGCTTCAGGTCACTGGTACACTGTCTGCATGATGATGAAGGCCATTTCCCCCGATCCTCGACCATGCCAAGGAGCGTCTTCACCTCACCGTTCTTCTTGATCGCTCTCACAACATTCACAAGATGCCGAGTATTGGTAACGATATGGTTTTGAACCCCAGTCCATTCAACTTCCCCCAGGTCTGCATGAACAACGACCAATTGATCATCTGGAATGAAGTCCTGAAGTAAGGCGTACATAGCTTGCGAATCCTTACCACCTGAATGAGAGCAGTAAAATATTGCTCCAGATTGTACTAAACCAGCAATCTCTGCGGGTAGATTCATTATTCTGAACTCCTCCTCCGTTACTGGGGTATTCTGTGGTTAGAATTAACGCCGACCAATGGCTTTGATTAGTGCTGCGATTGAAAGGACAAACGCAGCCAAGGCGAAAAAACATACAATTATATTGAACATTGATATTCCTCCTTTAGAGGGGCCGAAGCCCCGTGTTATTTGATATTCGTTGCAGCTTCCATGTACTCAGCATGTGAAATTCCAGCAGCTTGACGTATGATCCTCAATGATCTGTCAATGCCACTCATTTCCCCAGCAACCTGACCATCCATATATTTGTCTGCACCTTCTTCAAAGAAGCGTGACATTCGAACTTCTTTTAGTCTTTCATACTCAACGTGCAGCAACATAATCATTTTGAACGCTTCCTCTTTTTCCATTCCCTTATCCCTCCTGGATACCCTCCAGCTTATTTGTTGGGGGGGCGAAAGCCCCCTATGTTAATCCAAATGCCGTTCCATACTGATAGAGTATTGTATCTTCAGTTTTTCAAAAGCGTTTGAGGTCACCTTGTACTCATACCAGCCTACCTTCGGATTGGCTTCGCCATTGGTGAAACGATCGGCTGTGTACTGGCTAACAAGTACGATGCCGCGGCCAGGAGGGAGTAGATCCGGGCTATCAACAAAATAGTGCGTTCCATAGTATGAGAGGCTGGCATTCAATTGGCAATTGACTTTACGTTCACGCATTTCAGGACAGTATGCATGGATGCCTTTTGCAATTCGATCAGCTGGAAACTCAAGCACTTTTTTCATTGATATTACCTCCCGCGTTAGCCCGTCGGCAGATTGTATCGTCCAAACTATCTATGTTATGATTGGGTGGAGAGCAGGGGGCGCAACCCCTACTCTCCGGGAACCTATTTACGTTTGCCTGCCCGGCGGCGTTTGGTTCCTTTTTTCTTGTCCTTTAGCAGTAATGTCGCAGTAATGAGCTGAATGATTGCTGTAAGGAACGTTACCCAATCTTTCATGTACTATCTCCTTTCTGGAAGTTGAAATGTTTTACTTCCTAAATATAATATACACGATACTAAACATAATGTCAAATAAAATATTTGATTTCCTAAATATAATATTCTATAATGTGAAAATAAGAGTACTGAAAGGAGTATGTATGGGATTCTCATATAAACCGCTTTGGCGGCTGCTTATTGATAAAGAGATGTCAAAATCTAATTACCGAGAAGCGCTCGGTCTTTCTTCTGCCACACTGGCAAAAATGGGGAAGGGTGAGTATGTTTCTATGGAAGTATTGGACAAAACGTGTAATTACTTTAACGTTCCATTAGATCAAATCGTGGAGCATGTAGCTGAACCTGGATATGAAGGCATCTCACAAATAAAAGAGTCACCACAGGTTTAATCCTGGGTGACTCCTTTTTTATACTATAAACTCTGTAAATACTGGGCTTCGTAGCATGCCGGATTTAGTCCAGTTCCTCATTCGGACCTTCGCTCTTAACCGAGGGTCAAGATGTACAAACTCCTTATCTTCGCCTTTAATCAGTTGTGGGGCTACACCTCTAAAAGCTTGCTTATGAATCGGTGACGCACCGAGTTCGATGATTCCTGCAGGACGTAGGTTACCAGACGAACCGGATGGAACAGCAGCTAGCCAACCAAATTCCTTTTTACGATAACCTGTGATGTAGACTTCTGCATAGGTCCAATTGATGACCTTTTGCCATGCGTGAGATCTACGGCCAGTCTCGTATAAGCTGTTCATACGCTTACCTACTACACCCTCCATACCACGTGTTTCGATCTGTTCAAATAACGCCTCTCCAGCACCTTCCACGTGCGGCACTACTCCAAAGCTATTAGACGGTAGAGTTAACCCCGCCAGTATCTCTTTACGGCTCATCAAGGGCAACCCGCGCAGATCCTGACCTTTGTACATAAGGATGTCGAAGATTGCATAATATGCTGGGAGCGTCCCGGTGAGTTGTACTATTTTCTCTGCTCGCCTTGTCTGAAATCGGCTCATAACAGATTCAAAGTCTGAAACACCAGTTGTAGGATCGACACAGGCAACTTCACCGTCCAGAATTACATCATCCGTAAATGGGAAAAGTAGTTCAGGGTATTGCAGGGTACATTCATTATCGTGTCTTGTATATAACCGGATCTTGCCGGACTCTTGAGAGTAGATAAGACGATGACCATCTATCTTTGGTTCAAATATATAATTGCTGTGACTGAATGGTCCAGCAGCAGTTTGTAATAACATAGGGGATATAAACATACAAAACCTCCTTCATTCCATTATAGCTCGTGGCTACTAAGGATTGAGGAGGTAAATGTTGGTATCTTGCACTATATATTTTCTTCTGGCAAAGTGTTAGGGATGCCCCATTTTGCTTGAAATTGATCGTAAAGCATTGTGTGGTATTTTCCTAATTCATCAAATTCAGAAACTAATTCTGCTGTATTATATGAGGCCAGATGTTCATTAACATATGATACTATTGCGTATCCAATAAAGCCTAAAGAAGTAACAATAGAAAAGCATGTCACCCGTATTGAATGATTACTAGCTTCAGGTCCTGAATCAGCAATTATGGTTCCTTCTTCATATTTGTATACGTGATTTTTTTGGTTTATAGGGTTTGCATGTTTAGCCATGCAAAGCTGACTATATTTTGAGTATTCGACATTTGAAATAGAAATAAAATTTTCGGGAGACTGCTTCTTTATCGCTTCACTAGTTATTTTCTTTATAGATCCAAAAGGTGTATTTGTAGTGTCGTTATGGTTATTCCATATTCTCGCTAATGAATCACTATTTCCAATATAGGCTAAATTAAATGCAGATTCATAAAGAGAGGAAGCGACAGTAGCAGCTTGAATTGAATAACCTTTTGTAGAAAGTAGCCATATAACCCTTAAATCATTAATCGACTTCATTAACAAAGAATTAACAACCTTCAATGAGATTGAAACATCATTAAGATTCATTGTTGGAATCAAACTAACGGCTGTTGAAATGGTGTTGATAGCCTTTTGAATACCTAAAATATATGGTGCTAACTCAATAGAGAGTACCTCTTCAACTATATTTTCTCCTTCTTCAATTGTAAGTTCTCCATCAACACTTGTTTCTTCATTAACCAAAAAAAACACCTCTCAATTTCTTATGATTAATCGTTACATTCGATTTTTTTTAGTAAATACCTTCTTTTTTTTCGTTGCTAAGAAATAATCGTCCAGTTATAATACAAACAAATGTTCTTATTTTCGGAGGCAGTTAATGGAGGGGGATGCATGAGTAAACTTGAGGGTAATGAACGCTGGAAAACGAAAATGATCATGACCGAGCATGTTGAGCAGTACGAGGAACAGCAGCGTGAGAAACGAGATAACATGATAACTATAGAGGAACGTACTATGGTTCGAGACCTCATTTTACTTCCCTACATAGATACGATGGTTGGCAAGAGCCTGAAGGAGCTCGAACACTCCAGCAGCATACTGAAACGTACCTTTTTGATGGCTGGCGAAGCCATACAGCGCCGGATCGTACAGGATACTTATCGACTACAGAAAGAGCTTAAGCAGCGGAATATCAAGATGCTGGCGGATGAGCAAGATGATTTTATCACGTATTACAAAATCTTTTGCCGAGGATATCAGGAACGCTTTGGATTAACGCGAGATGTGATGCGAACAGAAATCAGCCTAAGGCTAACAAAATACACATCGGAACTGGGAAACATCTTAAAAGACCACCTGAAATAACGAAATCCCGTCAACCATTATTGGTCGGCGGGATTTTTTTGCGTTGTTACTAGGATCTTGAAGATGCCGTATGAACCGGTTATTCACTTAATCCCAAAAATCATCAGCTTTTACGTCATAGCCTACTCTTCTAAGTTTACTAATGATTTTTAATTGTGTGGTTTCTATAGGTTCGTGGTCTATATCATTACAAAGGTTATATACGGTTTTCCTGTTTAACGGGATATTTTTAATCATCCATTCTTGACTAACCCTATTCCGATCCATCCACTTACCTAATTTAGTTCTTCTCTTGAAATCAAATACTCCCATATACTCCACCCCTTTAAAATTAGGATGGACAAATCTATGAAAATTTATACAAACAGCGGGTTATATTGACCAAGCAATACGAGATACATATTGAAGTAGATACGTAACAGCAAGCTCTGGGGCTAAATGTTTACGTAACTAGACATCTAAGGAGTGGTGCATATGATATCAGCCATTGATGCCGGGAACTACAAAACGATGTACTACGATGGGCAGGAATTCAAACAGTTTCCATCAATGATTGGTGAGTATCGGGAGCGCAATATTAGGCAGCAACACGGGCAATCAGACTATGAATGGGAGTATGAAGGACAAAGAGGTTTTGCGGGAACTCTTGCACAATACGAAAGCGAGTGTGCGGAAAGCCAGAAAGGAGAAACCAAGGCACATCCAGATGCAAGGCTTCGAATCCTGTTGGCATTACATCAGTTTTCCAAGCAAACCGAGCACAAGATATTGGTGGGGCAACCGATCAGCACACATACCCCAGATGAAAAGTTGGCTATCAAGAAAATGATGCAAGGACGGCACGAATTGACGGTCAACGGCAATAGAAGGTTGATTGTTATACAACAATGTGAGGTAGCTGCTGAAGGGGTTACTGCAGGCTTATTAATACCTGGAGGTGGCACGGTTCGGATCATCGACATAGGCAGCGGTACGGTTAATTTTGGCACTCTTATAGATCGGAGGTTTAGCGATAAGGGGAGCTTTACTTTAGGAATGGGGATGGAAACTAATCGCAACGTTCACCCCTCAGCGTTTGGGCGGCAGATTGCTTTACGAGCCCTTGCTGCAGGGTGGAAAGCTGGGGATGTAGTTTATCTCTGTGGTGGTGGAGCTGAGGAGTTGCTTCAGTATTTATTGCCATACTTTCCTGCTGTGAAGCTAATACCAGGCGATCCGTCTAGTGCAAACGCAAGGGCATTTTATCTGATTGCGAGGAAGTTATATGCCTAGAAATGTGGAGATTAAAGCGATACAGGTCACCTTTAATGTGCTGGACCCGGAACAGAAACGGGCTTATGAACATGCCTACAGGAAGACAAATTCATCCGGTTACATCAAACGCCTGATTGACAGGGACATGACAGGGATAGCTCCAGCAATTATGTCAGCTCAGACCAGCATCCCAAGCAAGCTAATGGAGGACAATTTTGAATTTGAGGTTGAAAGTTTTGTCTAACCCAAAAAGGAGTGATCAACCATGAAAGAAGTTAAGCCGCAAGCAGCATGTACGAAGTGCGGTAAGCCGTTATCCTCTGTTCGTATTTGTGATCAATGCGTCAGTGAAATGTTCAAACCAAAGGATGGATGGAGATGATTGAACCATTCGTAAAGCTAGGCATTGTAGGCGTGGCGGGACATGCACTAGAGAGACACTTGGAGCGATCCGGCCGTCCTGGAGCTGTCTTGTACGTCAAGATTGGTACTTATGTAGTTTGCGGTCTTATTGCAGCAGTAGAATGGCGTCATTTTTTCAGGGTTCTTGGGGGCATGTTCGGGTTTTATCTGCCTTGGTAATTGCAAAGGTATCAACATAAGTTTTACTACTTCGGTTGTACAGGTCTGATTGACGTTCTTATGCTATTTTCAATTCTGAAACAATAGGGAGGTTGTTATTATTTTTATTTCTTCCTCTTTAATTTCTGCCGGGGCGTGTGTGGCTGGGGCTATAGTGGTGCACCAGTCATTTCCAGAGAAGGTCATGAGACGTAAGTTAGGAGCGCTTTTAAGGACCAATGACTTTCACAGTAATCTAACAGGGTACAAGGGAAAGGCGTACCGTGTACAGCCTGTGGTGAAGTCTGCAAGGATGTATCTGGATCGGAGAGAAGCAACATTTATGTTGCCTGTAGGCAGTGACCCTCAAGAGGTATTCAAAAAGTCATGGATCTTTCAGCAGGTCTTTGGACTTGAGGCGGAGTTAAGTCTGATTGACGCTCGCACTATAATGATGTCGATTTACACGACCTCCATACAATCATTTGTATATAACGCCGAGGAAATAGACCAGAGCTTAGGTATGAACAGGCTGCCCGTATATGTTGGTAAGGACCGACATGGGGATGTAGTTTATGACATGGTAGAACATCCACATTTATTAGTTGCTGGAGAAACGGGAAGTGGCAAGAGTGCGGCTCTAAGATCAATCCTCACAACGTTAATAAGGAACGTAGATAACCTTGATTTGTATTGCGCTGACCTTAAGAGATCAGAGTTTCACTTATTCAAGGGCATTGCACAAGCTGTGGTATATGAGACTCACGAAGTCCTTGCGCTTGTAATAATGCTACGCCTCGAAATGAAACGCCGTGGTGACATCTTAGAAGCCGCAGGAGTAGCACACATAGATGACTTAGAGGAACCGATAAATTACATTATCTTAGCAGTTGATGAGGTGGCTTTGCTCAAAAAAGAAAAGGACATCATGCAAGGAATTGAGGAGATCAGTACTATTGGGAGAGCGCTTGGTGTGTTCCTTGTACTCTCCATGCAGCGTCCAGATGCTCAAGTATTAGATGGTAAGCTGAAGCAAAATCTGACGGTCAGAATGGCGCTGAAGCACGCTGATGGGATCAACTCCCGTATAACAATTGACAGTGTAGACGCAGCAAATATAAAGGACAGCGAGAAAGGCCGTATGGTGTTAAAACTGGATGGATTAAAGTATGTTCAAGGACCAAATCTGGGGTTGTCAGAAGCCAAAGAATTACTAAAGGGGTGTAAGTCTCCATTGGAAATTAGACAGCCGCAAAGAGCCTCACAGGAGTCACAGGATGACATCATTGAGCTGGGAGTGTTGTGAAGTGAACGCACGTGATAAAGCCATCGTCGAAGATATCCAAAGGTTCCGAGTGCTTAGTAGAGACTTAATTGCAGATCTTCATTTTCAGGATGTGAAAAACAAAGTTACAGCTGCTAATTACGTTCTCAAAAGATTACGGAGGGACAAATATATCTCCTGTTCTGATGACCGCAGACAGTATATTTACTTTCCAGCCGAAGGGGCAATCAAAAGGGACTCCACGAAGATTCCACACTTCCTAATGATTGCAGACTTCTATAAACAGATAGCGCAGATTGAAAAACCACGCGTGTTCTTAGTGGAGCCAAAGTATAGTAAAGGGATGCCTGAGCCTGATGCTTTCATGATATGGAAAGGGATGCCGTGGCATATTGAGATCCAACGTAGCAACTATAGTGATAGGCAGATGAAGGAGAAACTGACTCGTTATGACCATTACTTTTTAAGCAACGAATGGCACAACGAGGAGTGGCAGCGACCAGATAAAAAAATATTCCCCTACCTTTGGATTAGTGGAGTGGGTAAGTACGCTATTGGTACAAGATCATATAGAGTATTTCAGACCGATGTGGCAGGTATGGCGGGGATGGTGACAAATAAAAAATAATTATCTCTTTGAACTCTCACTGTAGAGTTCTTTTTTTATTAGGCTATGTTAAATTTTGTTGTTGATATTCGATATATACGAACTAAGCTATAATTAGGGTAAGGGTAATATCACGAGCTTATCTACTTTTTGCAATCACGAACTAAAGGAGTGGCGGTACGGGCTGGTTAGTTGAAGGATGTTGTTTTAAGCCTACATTTTAATTAAGGAGAATATTTATGAAACAAGGCAGAATTATTATAATTACTGGTTCACCAGGGACTGGTAAAAGTACAACGGCATCAATTGTTGCTAAAGAGTCTGATTTATCAAAGTCGGTACATATGCACACTGATGATTTCTATCACTATATTCATAAGGGGGGAATACCTCCATTTTTACCGGAATCACAAGAACAAAACTTAATTGTTATTGAAGCCTTTTTGGAAGCTGCAAAACGATTTGCACGTGGTGGGTTCGATGTGATTATTGATGGAATTGTTGGTCCTTGGTTCTTAGAGCCGTGGTTAAAAGCCGTACAAGATAATTATGAAGTACATTACATTATCTTAAGAGCGACTAAAGAAGGGACAATGAAACGAGCAATCAATCGTTCCAAATTGGACGAAGATGCCAACATTGAATTGGTAGAAAAAATGTGGGAGCAATTTAACAATTTGGGTCGCTATGAATCAAATATTATTGACACTACAAATCAATCAATCGAACAAAGTGTTTCAACAATAAAAGCAGAGATTGAAAAAAAATCTTCTTTACTCACTATTTGATGTGATACAAAAGTTAAACAAACGGATACGATATCTCAATAAACCGCCTTTCACTAAGGCGGTTTTTCTTATCGTCAAAAACAACATTAGAATATAACATAGCCTTTTATTAAGAAATAATCGTATTTTTTATACGATAAACACTTGTGTTTTGTACGGTAATATCGTATATTTAATTCAGGAAATAAATTCCTTATATACCAATGGAGGTGCGATACATTGACCCTGAATCAGTACCGGAAATGGGCTGACGAAGTGGGTGGAGAGATTGGAAGCAAAGTACATGAAATACTTAATGAGTTGGAAGAGGCTCGTAACATTGCTGAAGGAAAGAAGATCCCTCCCTTACTTGGTAGCACAGAAGTTGCCGGAATACTCGGGATTGACCCCAAGAACATGCACCATACTCGCAGAACTAAATTCTTTCCAGCTCCAGATATAGAAGTTGGGAAGCGTCCTTTCTGGTTTAAGACTACAATCCAAGTGTATCAAGACAAAATCGAAGAATGGCGTTCAAAGAAATAAAGATGAATATGTGTTTCGGGGGGGTGATGATTGTGATAACTGAAGCATTGTCGTTTATGCTATTTTCGACAATTGAAGCCTTCGCATGGGTTTCGTTATGTATGGCGATATTCAGATTTAAAACTTCCGATTATGTATATAAAATTCTTCTCGTTACGCTATTCATGAACTTGCAGAGCTTTATTTTAAGAAATGAACTTTCACTATCGTACTTGGTCCCAGTGATTAATATTCTGTTTATTGCCTATTTGTTCACTACAATAGTTCGAGTTTCTTTTATTGGATCATTGACTATCTCTGCTGTAGGGATGGCGTCATTCGCTTTAATACAATGGTTGATTGCCACTCTGTTTTTTGGTTCCATGGAAGCAGTAGAAACTTCAGTAGAGTATGGTTATCTAGTCCAATTACTATCAGCGATTATAGTAATACCTTTAGGATTTTTTCTTTATAAATTCGGGTATGGATTCTCCTATGACTTTGAAAGGTTTCGTTTAAAACATGAACGTTTAATCGTTATTTCTTCTATTCTAACATTTTTAATTATTGTTACTACTGTACTCTATCTTAAAGAGATATGGAGCGTGATTATCTTACTTACTGTATCGCTTATGTTTTTTCTAAGGTATGCAGTTCAAAAGGAGCGTGAAATGTGATTGAATTGTTAGCTGGTCGTATGGCAGAAGGTATAAAGCGTAGAGCTCCTGACCATCCGGCATCAGTCGCAGTATTAAAACATTCCCTAGCAATCCTGATTAATACTATATCTATTATTGTTTTGACTATAGGCATTGCAATCCTAAACGACCGCCTTAAAGAAACGATAATCGTTATGAGTTCCTTTGCGCTATTGCGAATGGTCTCGGGCGGATTACACCTAAAATCAGGTACTATGTGTGTTGTTGTCTCGACTCTATTAATCGTAGGTCTGTCTAAGATGGGTTTTAGTGAAAAAACCACATTGATTATTAACATCACGAGCTTGATCCTCGCTATCCTATTCGCCCCTACCGATATCCAAAAACAATCTCGAATTCCAAAAAAATATTATCCTGTTTTGAAGTTACTATCAGTTTTGATGATTTCTATTAACTTTTGGATAGCATCTTCATATGTAGCCGTTGCTTTCTTCGCCCAGGCGCTTCTATTATTTCCGCGCATGAAAGGGGGTGGAAAAAAGACATGAAGAAATGGAACTTTATATCGTCGGCTTTAGCTTTTGTCGCAGGTATTACAGTAGCTCCGGCGAGTGTATTCTGGATTTACGGCGGTGATGCTCCAGAAGAACTTTTGAAGAAATAGGAGATGAGGCAAACGTGGGAATACTAACTGTAACCAGAGATGTAGATGCTGTTACTGGGGTTATTTCACTTCCGATACGCGATATCGCCTTTTTGGAATATGCTAGTCAAATAGATAGGGTGATCGTGCATACGATTAATGAAATGTTTTATATGCCCGGCACCCTCAAATATTGGCAAAGTGCTCTGGACAGCAGCGGATATAACTTTGCATCTGTTGATCGCACAAACGTAGTTAACTTAGATAAAATTGTGTTGGTAGACGAAATATATCGTGTTGCCTACTTCGAAAGTAGTATAACTAAGACAACAAAGAAGTGCACTTTTACAATTATCAATTTTGATAAGTTCCAAAAGAAGTATGAACAATTTTCGAAGTCAACCAGTGCGTTAGCCACCACTTAATATTTAAAGAGCCACCTAATCGTGGCTCTTTTTTTATGGAGAGACATTCTAACATAGTCTGTTTGTAATAAGCTGTCGAAATCAGGTGACAGTACCAATTAAATTCATCCCGACGAAATCGAATTTACAAATGGTGGGATATGATATTAAATAAAGGTAATTCATCCGTTCAAATCCTGTTGACAAAATATTAAGTCACATTATCGTGACGACTTTCCTTTGGGGAGCAGCTAAAAAGCTACTCGGGCCGTTTGCGTTTAAAGAAGCCATTGATACAATTCGGCTTCTGTACATCTCAAGACAATACATACAGCACGCATTTGCTCGGGTGACATAGGGCGTTTACTTGTCTCGAATTGAGATATCGCAACCCTAGACATTGCCAAACCAGTTTTATCCTTCACCAGTGCGGACAATTGTTCTTGAGATAAGCCTCTTGATTCACGTATTACACGCAAACAGCACTCCCCGCGGGAAAGTGCCATATCTGTCCTCCGCTATGAATTTTTATTTTTATCAGAATAACGGTTCGCGTATAACTCAAAAAATAACTGGGGGTCATACATATGTTAGCGACTAAAACTAAAAGTGTAGATGTAGCTGAGTTTCTTAAGGCCATTGCAAAAGATACACCAGAAAACAAAGCTCTTATAGAGCAACTAATTATTGATCTTTGTGCAGCAACAATTGAGCCATAGCTTGTATTTTCTTTTTTTCCTCCGCAGTAAGTTCCCGTCCATTGAAACTAATCAGTGATTCCATGAATGATGAATCCCCCAGATCGACCTTGTTTACAAGGACCCTTTGATCATTAGTCAATGTCATTTTCCTATTGTTTGTATGCCCTAGCACCCAGTCCGTAGTCACATTGTAAAAGTCACAGAGTTCCTTCAGTGTATCGAAATCCGGTTGATTACGACCTGCTTCATAACCGCTAAGAGTCTTGTTATTAATGCCTGTTTTGGTCTGGACTTGAATTTGAGTAAGATTTAATTCCTGCCGCATCATTTTTAAACGTTCAGCGTAGATTGGCAACATTTTGTCATCACCTCTTTCCACATATATTATCATGATTCGCCGTATCAGAGAAATTATTCTCTGAAACAAATATTTTTTGTTGTTGACAGATACGAAACGAAGAATTATATTTGGATTACCAAATTTCTCCGAAACAGAGAGAAATGACAACACTGAAGAAGGGGGGAGGAAATTGGAAAACAAAGAAGTGGATAGTGTTGCCCGTAAGCGGCTTAGGGAGTACATCATCTCTAACAAATATGTAATAAGGGAAGTAGCGCATAAGTCTGACATTGGTGAAAAGAAGCTTTATAAGCTACTCGATGGTACATGTAGATTGTCTACACATGATCTGGAAAAGATTTGTGATCGAGGCTTAAAGGTTAGTCCGGCAATTTTTTTTGAGTAACACTCTCTGAAACAGAGAATATGATGTAATGTGATTATACGGCTTTACCGTATGTTTAGTCAATAGTCCTGGGTAAAAATTCCTTTTAGGAGGTTTGATTTATGCTAAGAGATGCCGCAGCATTGAATGACTCCCAGATAGCATTGACAGTTAAACGGGGTCAGTCAGTGCAAATTACGCTAATGCAAGAAGAAACCACCGGAGAAGATGGAGCGGTGCTCTCACCTGCAAAGTCATTTACGGTGATGGAACGGGAAAGCGCAGTTGTTCTCCGTGATCTGCTGATTAAAGTTCTGAAAGATGATGCTCATGAAGATCTGATCCAGTAAACAGCCAGTAAATTCAAAACTTAATAACGGAGGTTATACAAATGGGAATTGTGATACACCAGTCACACCGTCAACTCGCCGCCATTGCATTCTTAAACATCAACAAAAAGGGAGAGTTGATCCTAGGTGTACCTGAATTAAAACTGATCATGCCGTTGTTGTTAGATAACCTTAATCTCGTTCAGGAGGTAGATGGAATAAAAGAGGCGTCCTACGCAGCGCAGTGCACGGGGAATATGGATTTGGTTCAGCACTTTTGCGAAAAACTTGAAGAACTGGAGGCTCAGTTTACATGATCGAAACAAAAGATGCCGTCCGGTACCACCGGAATAAAATGTTCTTTTGGCTCCGGGCTCAGAAAGCAGCGAAGAAACGACTAGACAAAAATAAGGAGCAGCAAGCAATCCGTGAATACCGTAACCACCGTGATGCTTTACTTGCTATCTGGGCAACACCTGCTGAGCGTTTGGCGGTGAGTGTATGAGTATTAATCCAATTAACCCAATACGCGGAGAAATTGTGTGGGCAAACCTTACAGGCAACAAGGGGAGCGAGCAAGGCGGCGAACGTCCAATGTTAATCATTCAAAATGATATCGGTAATCAGTTCAGTCCTACTGTTATTGTTGCGATAATTGGACGCACAAAACGTACTGACCTACCCGTACATGTTGTACTTAATACAAAGGCGTATGGACTGCCCAAAGATTCGTCGGTGGTTATGCTGGAGCAATTGCGGACGCTCGATAAATCAAGACTTATTAGCCGGAGTGGGCAACTCAACGAGGAGGATATGCGACTGGTGGATCAAGCGCTTATGGTCAGCTTGGGAGTATCTATTTAATTCAATGTGAAGGAGGTGAACATGAAAATGCCCGTACCTGAAACTCAAAGTCAGAAAGAAGTCGATGAAGTTGTGGAAGGTCTTCGCTGCCAAGCATGTAAAGACGTGATCGACGGTTATAAAACTGGATATATGAGGTGCTGCGAAAACTGCGAAAACGAGTAGTCCTATTATTTTTTTGCCAAAATCGGGGTTCTGAGCCCTAAAACACTTGAATTTCAGCAAATAAATCATATCGGAGGAATTATCCATGAAACCAAAATTCCGCATCACTAATAAACGTCACGCTCTTGTCGCTGCATTACAAAGTGGCGCTGCTAAAGATTTTGCAATAGCTAAATACCGCCGTAAATACAAACACGAAGCATCTAAAAAGGTCGCCTATAGTCCCGGATCACTTGGTCCCTCTGTTGTCACTACGGCAATCATTAAGGATTATGGTGGCGTGCTAACTCGGTCTATTCGTAAAGCCAAGGCGAAACGTACAGGGGAGCCGTTCATCAAGTTCTACAGCCATAAATGATTCAGGGAGTGATTACAATGACCCTCAAATGTAGGTGTGGAGCTGACGCAATTTACGCGGTTTACGATAACCGACAGCCTCACTGCTTGAGTTGCATGATTAAAGCTGTTGATGTTCCACTCCAAGTATTGGTTCGCACCTTGGACCCATGGGAGACAAATCCCTTACAAAAAAATAACGCCCCCGGCGGCAACCAGGGACGTTAGTCAAGCTTTAAAACAAAAATTTCACGGTCACTATAACACACTAATCAGGAGGCTGTAAAGATGCTCCATATCAAGCGGATCGAACTTAGGAATTGGCTTGGAATTAAAGAACTCGAAGTGTCACCCGGCAAAATCAATAAAGTTGATGGTGACTCAGGTGCTGGGAAGACCAGCTTGATTGAGGGGCTGGAAAAGACACTGACTAATACTAGTCGACGCACAGAGGTAATCAGCCACGGACAGAAAGAATCTGAATTGTTTGTAGAGTTAACGGACGGTCTCCAGATCACGCGCAAGGTTCGGACGGAAAAGGCGGACTATCTCAAGGTTAAGCACGACAGCAAGGCTGTAAACAGTACAGAGGGATTTCTGCGCAAGCTGATAAATGGTGAAATCTTCCGGCCGATTGAATTTGTCAAGAAGGATGCCAAGCAACAGACCGAGATCATACTGAACATGCTTCAGATCGAATGGACAATTGAAAATATCAAGACTTGGTTCGGCGAGATGCCGGAGGCTGATTACCAACTGCACATCCTACAAATTTTACAGCAAATAGAATCGGCATATTTCGAAGAGCGTTCCAGCATTAACCGAGAAATCAATCTATTACGGGCAAATATTGAAGGGATTAAACGTGACCTTCCACCGAACTATGATGGCGAAGAGTGGCGAGGGGTTGACCTTCAGAAGCTTTACCGCAAACTGTCCGATGCTCAGGAATCTAATAAGAAGCTGGAAGAGGCTCGGTCATTAATCGACGGGTTGACGCTACGAATAGATGACATAAAGCGGCGCTCTTCTAACGAAACAGAAGAAAAGATTTTAGATTATCGAAGACAGCGCGACATACTGCAAGATGGCATCAAACGGCTTAAGGAACGTATCGAGCAGGATCAAAAGATTATTGATGATGCAGACCGCCGGATAACTGAAGCTTCCGTACAGTTGGACAACGAACTTGAGCAGGCGATTGAAAGGCTCAAGCTGCAGTACCAACAGAAAAAGCTTAATGTCCGTGAGGATGTCCAACGCGAGATAGAACTGAATAAGGGATATATCAGTGAGAACCGTCAACTGATCACAGAAAAGTCTTCTACCCTGAATAACATTGCAGAACATGAGCGCAAGGACTTGGAGAAAATCAAGGATCACGAAGCCAGTTTGATTGCGGCCGAGAAAGCTAAGTCCGGCGATGCTGAACAAGTTACAACAGATGTTGAATGGATAGACCCAGAACCGTTGCAATCCGCAGCTCATAAAGCGGCAGAAATGAAAGAATATCTCCGGGAATGGGAACGGATGAACGATATCATTCGCGAGAAGTTGTCTCCGAAAGAAGCGCGGTCCGCTGATCTGACTGCCAAGATTGAAATGGCTCGCGAGCTGCCTAAAGAATTGCTCAAGACTGCTGCGCTGCCAGTGGATGGACTGACGGTAGATGATAAGGGGCGGATTCGAATAAATGGTACTCTCATTGACGGATTGTCTGACGGTGAGGCATTAGATTTCGCATTTAAACTTGCTAAGGCTCAATCAGGTCCGTTGAAGGTAATCTGCATTGATGGTTATCAGGATCTTGGTAGCAAGCAAAAAGCGATACTGGATTCCGCTCAGCACGATGATTACCAATACTTCTTGCTCTCTACAGTTGAAGGAAAAGAATTGAATATCGAAATTCTGGAGGGGTAGATCATGACTACGGAAATCGAAAAAAAGGTTCAGGAAGCTTTGGATAAAATTCTTGATTCGAAAAACGATGCGCTTCCTTCCGACTTCAATAAGAAGAGATTTTCAGAAAATTGCAAGGTGTACGTTGCGGAAGAGAAAGACCTTCATAAATACAGCATTGATGAAATTGCAGCATCTCTTTTCAAAGGTGCTGTTCTGGGCTTGGATTTTCTGGCTAAAGAGTGCCACCTGATACCTGGAACTGTCGAGCTCAAGTTCCAAACTGACTATAAAGGCGAAATGAAACTAACCAAAAAATACAGTGTCCGCCCCATGCTCGATGTTTATGCCAAGAACGTCAGAGAGGGCGACGATTTCAAGGAGCAGATAGTCGAAGGTCGTCCGATGATCAATTTCTCGCCGCTACCTTTTAACAACAGCAAAATCATCGGGTGCTTTGCAATTGCACTCTTTCAAGATGGCGGGATGGTGTATGAATCAATACCAGCCGAGGAGATCGAGGAGATCCGCAAAAACTATGGGAAAAATCTTGGGGATACCTGGGATAAGAGTCAAGGAGAAATGTACAAACGGACGGTGCTGCGTCGATTGTGTAAGACGATTGAGACAGACTTCGATGCAGAGCAGACCCTCATATATGAAGCTGGCGGTGCATTTGAATTCACTAAGCATCCGCGAGTTCGGCAACAAAGTCCATTTAATCCCCTTGATGAAAGTGAGGTGAAGCCAGTTGACAGAAATGCTGAAGCTGACCAAGGATAACTATTTCTCGCTTGAAGCCAGTCGGCAGTATATGAGTGTCAGCCAGTTTAAAGGGTTCGTTCCGGCCTATGGCGGCTGCGAGGCTGCTTCTGTGGCGAAATTGTCTGGTGAATGGGTGGAACCTAAAAAGGATGCCTTTGAAGAGGGGAAATACATCCACGCATGGAACGAAGGGACTCTTGCAGAGTTTAGAGCGAACAATCCAGATATGATAAGCAGCCAAGGACCTACAAAGGGGCAACTAAAAGCGAATTTTAAGCATTGTAACAGAATGATTGAGGTTCTGGAGAATGATCCGCTTGTTATGAAAGTGTTAGCTGGTCAAAAAGAAGTAATCTTGACAGCTAATTTGTTCGGGATCGCTTGGAAAATTATGATTGATAGCTATCAGCCGGAATCGGGGCATTTCGGAGTTATTACAGACCTGAAGGCTATGAAAGAAATGGACGGAAAATGGTGGAATAAGGAAGCACAGGCTTATGAAAATTTCATCGAACATTACGGTTATAAGATCCAGATGGCCATTTACGCAGAGATTGAACGGTTGGCTAAGGGTCGGAAGCCGGAACAGTGGGCGTTACCTCACATGGCTATCATTACTAAAGAAAAATCACCAGATCATGAGCTACTATTCTTCGACTTTGAGGTCATCGCTCAACAGCTGCAAATTGTGAGCAAATACATTGAGCGCGTAAAGCTGGTTAAGTCTGGGGTGGAAACGCCTGTACGGTGTGAGAAGTGCGAATACTGCCTTCAGGATAAAAAACTCCAAAGAATTAGACATTACTCGGAAATGAATTTGTACTGATGGGTGCTTTCGGTTTCCACCCGGTGCCGAAGCCGAGCTTTGGCCGAGGGAAAGAGAAGCGCGGTGCTCGTGGGAAATTCAGTAAGGAGACCATTCTTGAGATTTTTAAACGGGACGGTTGGCGCTGTGTGCACTGCGGAACGAACAAAGACATGGAGGAAATACCGCATCATGTCATTTTCAAATCTCAAGGTGGCTTAGGCATATTGGAAAACGGCGTAACCGTCTGTCGAACTTGTCACAGTTGGGCACACAGCTGCAGGGCTGGCCGCGAGTGGTTTGAAAGTTTCATCTTATCCTTGTACGGAAAACTCAATGGAGTTGAGGACAAATGAATGAGACAGTGGCGGTAGAAATACACCTTCGTTTGCCAGACTGCCAAGTTTGCGGCAACGAGATTAATCCAGACCGCGAGGAATACATTGGACGAATTCGGGTATGCCGACGCTGTTATGAAGCACTCACAACAGGGGCAGACCGGAAAGCGCGGCAAAGAAAAATTAAGAAACGGGGCGGTTCAATTGGCTATTGAAATTCAGGTCATGAAATCCCATAGAGGTGTTCGAGCAGGTAAATATGAGGCTCGTTTCCTCCCAACGAAGAAAACGAAATTCCTTCTATTCCCTGACTCAACACTTATTGCTCAGATTATCAGTGGACCACATACCGGAACAATCATCCCTTATAAGAAATTTATCAAAGTGTCTGATATACCTTCTAGCGCTCGTATGCTTGCTGAAAAGGACGGGATGCTTAGTGATCTCGCATATTATGCTAGACGGATTCGAGAATTAGAGAAACGTAATCGTGACCTTCAAGGGTTTTTGGATAATGCAAATGATATTGCGAACGAATTGCGTAATGAACTCGATACTGCTAATGAAGACAGGACGTTATTACTGCGGCAGATTGAGCAGAGTGTAGATCATAACGTTGGGTCAACGGAAGTGTAGGAGGCACTTTAAAGCAGAGCAGGTGAGGCAATGAGTGGCTTCATCCAGATAGGGAGGGAGTTGCAAAATCATTGGTTAAGACGCGATAAGGATTACTGGATGGTCTTCTGTGAAATGTACTTCCTCGCCCGGTTTTCGGAGAAGCCGGAGACGAAAACCATAGAAGGTTGTAAGGTGACAATTCATCAAAAAGAATTTATATTCGGTCGTCCTTCATGGAGCGAACGCTTAGATATTTCGGATCAAAGACTTAAGACATTGGTTATAAGGCTGGTTAAAGAAGGGTTCATAAGAAGGACTCAAAAGTTCAATAAGTTCACTGTTTATTCCTTCGAATATGTCCCTTCAATCAACCAGCAGAATAACCAGCATAGCAACCAGCAGGAATTGCCGGAGCAACCAGCAGAACCCCTTGCCCCGCAAGGGTTTGAGGGCGATAGCAACCAGCAGGATTCATCCAATCAACCAGCACAACAACCAGCACAGCAACCAATGAAAGAAGAAGGTATTAAAGAAGAAGGTTTGAAAGGAGAATGTTTTAATAATATGCCCTCTAAAAAACCAATAGATCATACTCCTGTCGCAACGGAAATCATGGAATATCTAAATCTGAAAACAGGGAAGAAATTCAGACCAACAAAAGGCACTCTTAAATTAATTATTGGACGGTTGAACGAAGGTTATTGCAAGGATGATTGTGTCCATGTGATCAATGTAAAGTACGCGGAGTGGGTAGGTACCACCCAAGAGAAGTATTTGGATTATGAAACGTTATTCCGTCCTTCTAAATTCCCTAAATATCTTGAACAGAAGATGGAGGTTGCCATTAGAAAGGATGAAGACAACAAGCCCCCAAAACCTTTAAAAACAGGTAACGTGCTTGACCAAGCTTTACAAAGGGAGTTGAACAATAGTGGATCGGGTCGGCGTGATGTTACTGATGAAGTACTTGTCGGCAGCTTACCGGAGCTTTGTGATTGATGAAAGTGAAGTCGATAGCATTGTAGGGGTTTGGCAAGACATTTTGCAGGACATTCCAAATGATACAGCGATGCAGGCTGTTCGCAGATTATGCAGGGAGAACACCAGCTTTGCTCCAACACCTGGAGAGATCTATCAGGCTTGTATGGATAGAGGTACAAAACTGACTGTCTACCAGATCCAACAGCAGGAGCAGCAACAGAGAATGCTGGAGCTTCAGGAATACCATGAAACTGAAGAGGTTGGACCGATGCCGGAGCGTGTTCGGCAGAAACTTAATGCGTTATATAAGAAGACGCGGGTGACACAAGATGAGCATTGAAGCAGAAAGAGCTGTGCTTGGATCATTGTTACTTGACCATAACCTAATGGATGATTGTTACCTCTCCCCCATTGATTTTGATGAGTACGAGGGAAATCAAACGATTTTTAGAGTGTTTCAATCAGCCAAAGAATATTTTACTGATACTCCTAATCCTCTCGACCTTCGTCTGGTTGCTACAAAGTGGGGGAAACTCCTAGAAGAAGTCGGGGGAATAAGTAGGCTTTCCGATCTACAACGATCAGTACCAAGTACTGCCCTATTTCAGCATTATCAAAAAGCAGTCAGAAGGGCAAGAGTTCAAAGGGAACTCGCTGAGCTTGGTCGGCAGATTGCAATAGTTGGTGGTGGAGATTTTGCCGAATTGAAAGCCAGAATAGAAGAACTGGAGGAAATGCAACAGGGAGACGGAGAGGGCGGTCCGGTACACATGGTATCGCTACTGGAAGGTCATGAAAGGGTTATTGCTAAACGTGCTAATAGTGTCGGAGGTATCACGGGAGCACATACCGCATGCGATGACATTACCAATCTGAGCAAGGGACATCAAGAAGGTGACCTTGAGATTATCGGGGCGCGGCCATCTATGGGGAAGACCACGTACGCCATGAACGACATGAATAAAGTCACAGAGTCAGGGTGGGGAGATGTATTTTTCTCTCTTGAAATGGGAGCTATGGACATCGTTGAACAAATGGCTTCCTGCATTGGTGGGATTTATCGAGATAGGATAGCGTCTGGACAGATGTCTGATAATGACTGGGATTCATACTACAAAGCTATAGAGATTATATCGAATAGACTTCTATTCATTGACGATAAAATCGGTGCAACGGTGGAATATATCCGCAGACAAGTTAAAACAATTAAAAAGAAATTCCCAAATAAGCGATGGGTCATTCATATAGATTTTTTACAATTCATTCAGTCGGAAAAGGAGTTCAGCAATACGAAGGAACGGATAGGTTACATCTTAAAATACCTGAAGCGGATGGCAAAAGAGTTATGGGTTAAAGTTGTTTGCTTATCAGCGGTAGGTCGTGACTGTGAGAAGCGACCAGATAAGCGACCATTACTTTCTGACTTGCGTGATTCAGGAGATATCGAATCAGATGCGGATATCGTGACCTTTATCTACCGCGATGACTATTACTACCCGGACAGTCCCAAGAAGAATATCGCTGAATTGATTGTTGCGAAAGGTCGGAAAATTGGGACAGGGACATTTGATATGTTCTTTGTGCCACAAATAAGCAGGTTCTTGAATCCAGATAAAAAGCAGAAAGAGCAAATCGCTGAGAAGGTGAAGGAGCATGAACAGCGACCGAAAAATTCGAGACGATGAAGGTTATGAAATAACTCTCAAATGGATGGTTGAAAAATCAAAACTTCTACTGGACCCCTTGACCTTATCGCCAGTACAAAGGAAGGAACTGCAAATGAAATATGATTTTTGGGAGCAGCGAATTCACGAATACAATCGCGGACAGATGGTGCTTTTATATCCCGAGCTCCGCAAGGTATATGAAGCTGCTGGAGTAAAAATACAAAATTTTGAATAGCTGGGGAGGTTCGGGGGATGGGGATTTGCGCGATTCCAAACTGCAAAGCGGTTGCTGACCACACCTGGGCATTAGTTTCAGTATGTGAACTGCACCAGGAAGAGATAAGAGCGGAAGCACTGAAATACTACAAAAAGCGGATTACGTATCAGGGACGGGAGATTTATCTGCAGATAGCACCGCTGATTCCTTGGAGCAATAAGGAATGAATACCGAGGATAGCCAACTTGAATCCAGTAGTCGGTTATCTGGCCGTGAACCGTATAATCCCAATTTAGGGGATTTAACGGAATTTATTATAGAAAACAAAGGTATGGTTTTTGATGTTGCATTTAAGTGCTTAACTAAAACAAAGCTACCTGTCGAACTTGACGATTTACGGCAAGAAGGTTACATCGGACTAATCAAAGCTTATCAATTCTTTGATCCCTTAAAGGGGGCTATATCTACATTTGCTTATTATTGGATTCGAAATGAAATGATTAAATATATCCGCGATAAGCTACCGCTAGTTAGACCGCCAAAGAGATCATATGAGCTTTCAGGAAAAATCATCAAGAACAAGATGCAAGATTGTGGTCCAGAAGAGATAGCTGCTTTTTTTGATACTACTTATGATGCAGCTCAACGAGCACTCTGGCGCGTTCAACATGGGATTTCAGTATCAATCAATGAAACGATAAAGTTAGGCGGCGGCCGTGAGTTGGAATTTTTGGAAATGTTCTTCACCGAGGATGATCAAAGTGGGATGGAGGTCGAACAATTCCTTGAGATCCTCCCCAAGCAACAACGACGAGTAATCGAGCTTATGTTAATTGGATACAGAAAGACAGATATTGCAAAGGAATTAGGAGTTACTAGGTCAAGGATTGGCGCTGTTGTTCGTTCCGTTGAAATGAGATATGTGAAGTATAGGAGGCGGTGCGGATGCGCTTTGTAGGGATTGACCCCGCCACAACAACTGGATTTGTAGCACTGGATGAAGATGGAAACGTCCTTGTTGAAACCGATCTAAGAGGCGAAGGGAAGAGAGAACCCGGAGGAATTAGCATTGGAATGCTGGTGTCACTTGAAAATAAAGTATATGGCCTCTTGAAACCCGGTGACATTATTGCGATTGAAAAGGCTGCCTTTAAGACAGACATGGGTGTGACTACTGGAATGATCCACGGCGGATTGCGAACCATGATTCTAAGAAAAGGATTGAATCATGTTGACATCAACGTCCAACACACTAAAAAGTTCGTGAATCGGAATCAGCGGGTACCGCATTCTGAAAAGAAAAGTTTCATTGCTGCCGGAGTTCTGGAACATTACGACTATGCACACAAGAGCGACAATGTTACGGATGCATATATCATAGCCCGGATTGCTCAAGCCTTGCATCAAGTCCGCAACGGACATCCTTTGGACTTATTCACATCCTATCAACAGCATGTAATAAGAGCCATCCTTTATCCAGATGAAAAACCGACCAAGCCAAAGAGTAAATCAAAAACGAACAAACGCACAGGGAAGCCTGCGGCGGCGGACAGTCACACCCAGTCAAAGGAACAACAGTTCTTATTTTAAGGGGGAGTATCCAAAATGAGTAAGAAAATTTATAACCCCGTGTGCCCTGAGTATTTCTATCATGCTGATATTCAACACGAGGCACTGCTCACCTACGAACAACACCTTGAAAAGAAACATGGTGAGAGTATGCGGACCTGTGATCCAGACGACAGGACAAATTGGGGAGCGCTGGACTGGTACGCAAACGGTAGTATTGCCTTTGCAGAAAGAGAATGGCCTAACTTTGTATCAAGGCTCCGCGAATGCATCAAGACACACTGCGGCATGGGGTTCTACAAGGAAGAAGACCGTAAAAGGTACTTCTATCACAGCGGGAGTGTTTACAGCCTTAAGGGTAAATTTCTGCTTCGCAGCAGCGTTTTTATACAGCATTCGTCGATCATCAAAATGGATGAAGATCGCTTTATGAATGACTTATCAAAAATCGGTAGATGGTAGGGAGCTGATCCAATGAAAACAGTCATTAGATTGCGGGACGAAAACGGGTATATCGTCGGAACAGTAAGGGAAGAGGAGCTCCCAAGTCTTACTCAATCACTGGTGAGGTTCAGCGTGGCATTGGCACTGCTTGGACTGATGCTTATGTGGATTTGAGCAGCTGAGGAAATACCATCAGGGAGGGGACGATGATGTACGGGGATTTAATGCCTCATCCAGAATCAGATGCTATTGATGGAATTACGTATGACGGTAGTAATCGAATGAACTATCATCCAGAGTTTCACTTCGCTCACGGTAAACGATTTAGTCAAGAAGATCTTGAATACCTTTGTACATTTTACGAGAGCGATAATGCTCGATCTTTATCCTTTGCGCTAGGCAAAACGGAGCATGTTTGTCGGAATAAATATTCTAGTCTCAAAAAGGCTGGCCTCATTGAATTTTATAAAAAGTCTTATGAGAGACACTTCAATGCAAATCGGGCATAGCCCCATAAGGAGAGATAAACAAACATGACTCAGTTAGCAGTTAAAGCATGGGTGTTCAATCCCGAGTTGCTTCACCAGCACGTTCGTATCAGCGGAAATGACGGGGAGGGCGAAACTGAAGATTTTCGCGGAGTGGTTACAGAAATCTCAGGAGATAAAATCACCGTGAATTCAGTATTTGAGAGTAACAAGCGGCGATACTACCTTTCTTACTTTTACGATGAAGGATTGAAAATGGAGGTTTGGGACAAAGAACCTACCGTGTATAAAGTGTCCGAGGAATATGTGCAGGAAACATGTGAGGACGAGGGTTAACCACCCTCTTTCCTATAAAGGAGACGATAAGTATGCAACCTATTGGTGGTCAAATTCAATATTTCAAAGTCGAAAAAAATGGAGAACTCGCCGGATTATTCCAATCGAACAGTCCTGATATTATCGAGGCACAGAAAAAGCAGCTTTTTGATTTAACGGTTACTGAAGTTCAGGAATCCGAATACAAAGGGTTGCAAATGGTTGCATCTTGGAATCAGAGGGAGGCATAACCAGTATGAGTGACCAAACCAAAGGACTCTATAACAAATACCAAATCATAAATCGCGATACGGGCAAAGAAGCAGAGGGTGATTACTTTGTTCTTAAACCGACGAACGACCCAGCGGCACGCGCAGCACTGATGGCTTACGCAGAGGCTACCGACAATGAACAGTTAGCAGCTGAAATATCCGTCTGGGTATCAATGTTACCTGAGTTGGCATCTTGCAACTGGTGTGGGAATCCTGCCCAGGAATTGAGTCACCCTCATTTGTTTGACATGGCTTTTGGAAAAAGGATGTGTCGTTATTGTTGGAACCATGACCGAGAGGTTTACAAAGGCGCTTACGGTGAGGATATCGGAGAGTTCAAACCTATTCGGGGAGAGGCGGCAAAGGGATGAAGGCCATAACCATTATACAGCCATGGGCAACGCTCATAGCTCTCAACGAGAAGAAGCTTGAAACGCGCAGCTGGCCTACCAAGTATCGAGGTCCACTCGCTATCCATGCAGGGAAGAAGATTGATAAAGAAGCTTGCGAGGAACCGGATATTAAGGCGACACTGGCTCGGCATGGTTACACGGCAGACAGTCTACCAACTGGAGGTGTCGTGGCAATAACTGAATTGTATGAATGTTGGTCTATTGGAACCGATTATCAAAGCGGTATGCCACTGCTATACAACGGCAAGGACGGTGGAAGTAGGATTGTTGGCTTAAAAGAGGATAAATTCGGCTATTACTCCCCAGGTCGTTATGCATGGGAATTGGCGGATGTTATGCAGCTGCCTGAACCTATACCAGCCAAGGGACAGCAAGGTCTTTGGAATTGGGAAGGGGTGCAGCCATGAACAGGCACATTCTATTCAGCGTTGTTATAGAGTCGCCGCAGAAGTTAGAAATAGGATCTGGCATCACTCAAGACGGAAAGCTCATTATAGTAACAAAGATACGGGCAGTGGAGTACGTGAATGATAGAGTCGTTCTGGTGAGCGGATCTGGCACAGTATAAACCCAAATTTGAGAGGAGCAATTATATTATGAAAACCAATGTAACTACAAAGATCAAGGATATTAAATTCGGTGCTAAAGAGGACGTAATCACCTTAACGATTGACGGCAATATCACAGACGAGCAGGTGTCCATACTACGCAACATTAAAAATACTGGTGTAGCGTTCGTAAGCTTCAGCAGTTCGCAGGCTGATCTAGACGATTATAAACCAACACATACGCATCAAGGTGTTCGCGGAACGATTGATAAAGATGGATCGGTTAGCGTTGACTCCGGTCAGATGACGATAGAAGAGGCTGCTGCGGTGGCTGAAGAGGAAGACGAGAACGAAGAAAGAGAAGACGATCAGAACGAGGACGTTGAAAAGGAAGCTGACGATCAGGAAGAACAGCATGAAGACGAAGACCTGGACGACGAGCAAGAAGGTGAGTATCAGGAAGAACAACAAGAACAACAAGAACAACAAGAACAACAAGAACAACAAGAGCTGGATGAAGAGAACGGTCCGCCAATGCCTGAAGGTGACGATGATCAATCGTTCTAAGATGGGGTACGCCCCGGCTTCGGTCGGGGGAGTCTTTACAAAGGGGTGATAGCCCAGTGCAACAGAGCTTTTTACCAGAGATTGATCGGGAGGCGACACAAGCTGCTGTTGAGGATGCGTTCGAACGGTACCGCATTTGCAAGTTTCTTACTTTTGAAGAACGCGAAGCAGCAACAACAGCAACGTGGTCAGATACTCCCCGAAGTGAGACGGGTACTACCTCAGATCAAACGGCAGGCATCGCTATCCATAACGTGGATAGTTTGGTAGCTCGGAAAGATTTCTGTGAAAAAATCGAGCGTGTGGTGTGCCGATTACCCAGAATGGAAAAATTTCTGATCGAGACGAAATATATGAGTAATGATCACGATTATATAACTAATGAGAGGGTTTATTCTCTCGAATTCGCGCCACCGATCAGTTCAGGAACATACAGTAAGCTTCGCTGGAAGGCGTTCTATAAATTGGCATTGCATTTGAATTTAATTGTGGAAAAGCAAATTGAAGATGAAGGGGTTTGATATAGATGTTGATTTACTGTAAAGATGGACATTCCATTGAGCATAACCTTTAAATAGGAAGGTGATGCTATTGAAAAAAGAAAAAGGTGAAAAACAATTGACTGTTACTATGAGCTTTGTGGACGAGGAAGGAAAGATAGTTTTCAGTAGCATGGAAGAGGCATTCACTAAATTAAATCAGAAGGAAAGAAATAATCTACATGCTCGTATAATGTGGGCGGTAACAGGAAAAAAACACAAGGCATTATAAATAACGAAGGCCACCATTACAGGTGGTCTTCATTTTTTTATTTCGGTATTTCTAAATATATCTTACCCCAAAGAAAAGGCGGAATGCCACAAATGGCAGGTGCGTTTACTTTATCTAAAAAAGGAATAGATCCTACTAAAGACATTACCTTGATCCAAAATATTGACTTTGCTAATATTGCCGGTGCTTTTGCTTCAGGTACAGGCGATTATGTGCAGCTGTTTGAACCACAGGCTTCAATCTTTGAACGTGAGAACCGAGGTGCAGTAGTGGCTTCGTTTGGTGTGGAAAGCGGCTATTTACCGTACACCGTGTTTATGTCTAAGAACAGCTATATTAGTAAAAATGGAGACACGGTACAGAAGTTCACAAATGCGATCCAGCGTGCTCAGCTTTGGGTGAAGGAACATAGCCCTGAAGAAATTGCGGATGCGATAATGACTTATTTTGATAAGACAGATAAAGATATCTTGGTTTCTGCAGTCAAACGTTATAAGGAACAGGATACCTATGCGGTTAATCCAATTATAGATCAAGAAGAATGGAACAATTTGCTCGATGTCATTGATAATGCTGGTGAGCTTAAAGAACGCGTTCCCGCTGACAAAATAGTGAATAACAGTTTTGCTGAGAAAGCTGAGAAGAGCATAACGAGCAGCACTTCAAAATAAGAGAGAACCAAAGATCCTAAATAAGATGTGTAAATTGAAGGAGGGGCTGACAATGCTTCCAGTAGTGCAATTAAAGGGAGTAACGCATGCCTATCTTGGCGACCGTGAAGCTTCACTGGCCGTTGAGGACCTGAACCTTAATGTCGAGCAAGGAGAGTTCGTTAGCTTAGTCGGACCAAGTGGTTGCGGTAAGACGACTCTCCTATCGATT
Source organism: Paenibacillus sp. FSL R5-0475 (assembly GCF_038004585.1). Taxonomy (NCBI): domain Bacteria; kingdom Bacillati; phylum Bacillota; class Bacilli; order Caryophanales; family Paenibacillaceae; genus Paenibacillus; species Paenibacillus sp. FSL R5-0475. The sequence continues at coordinate 2,380,041 of NZ_JBBORK010000001.1, read as the reverse complement.
ATTGCAGGACTGCTGCAGCCATCTCAAGGCGAAGTGTTCGTAAATGGAGAGCCCATTATGGGACCCTCACCAGAGGTTGGGTATATGCTGCAGCAGGATTATCTTTTTCCTTGGCGGAGTATTCTGGATAATGCCATTCTAGGACTAGAGCTGACTGGAAACTTGAACGAAGAGAGCAGAAAGCGGACGTTGGAGCTACTTCGAGAGATGGGCTTAGAGGGCAAAGAGCACGCCTTTCCTACTCAGTTATCAGGTGGGATGCGGCAGAGAGTAGCTCTGGTACGCACCTTGGCAACGAATCCTGGACTCCTTCTACTAGACGAGCCGTTCTCGGCACTTGATTACCAGATCAAATTACAGCTGGAAGATTTGGTCTCTGAGACCTTACGCAGCAGGGGGACAACTGCAATATTAGTTACTCATGATCTATCTGAGGCCATTGCGGTAAGCAGCAGTGTTATTCTTCTACAACGAAATCCAGGGAAGATCCGAAAAGTATTTTCAGTGCCAGAGCAAATCCGGTCAGCACCTCCGCTATTTGCACGTGATCAGCCAGGCTTTTCGGAGCTTTTTCATGAAATATGGAAAGAGATGGAGATTGCAGGGAGGGAAAGCTAATGAAGCATACGGAGCAATCGGGGTTATTAGCTTCCCGTGAACAGTGGCTACAACAATTGCATGGCGATTATAAAAAAACGAAGCACCGCTGGCGCAATAAGGTGATTGTTGTAAGGAGCAGCCTGTTACTGCTGTTTTTTGTTCTCTGGGAAGCTGGCGCAAGAATGGGCTGGATTGATGAGCTATTATTCAGCTATCCCACAAAAATCTTCCGGCAGATCTGGGGAGATATGGTCAGTGGAAGCTTGTGGCCGCATCTGGGGATGACGGTAGGTGAGACTGCGGTAGGCTTTGTACTAGGAACGCTATTAGGGACACTTCTTGCTGTGATCATTTGGTGGTCTCCTTTTTTATCAGCAGTGCTTGATCCGTATATGGTCGTATTTAACAGTATGCCGAAGGTGGCGCTGGGGCCGATTTTTATCGTCATGTTCGGAGCCGGATTCACTGCTATCGTTGTTACTACTTTATCTATAACGGTGATTATAACGACGCTTGTTGTGTACAATAGTTTTTGCAGTGTGGATCCGAATCTGGTTAAGGTGGTTCGTTCCTTCGGAGCTTCTAGAGTTCAGGTGTTTTTTAAAGTAATTCTTCCAGCCTCGTTCCCGACGGTGGTCTCCACCTTAAAAGTGAATGTGGGGATGTCATGGGTAGGAGTTATCGTAGGGGAGTTCCTGGTCGCTAAATCGGGTCTGGGTTATCTGATTATTTATGGTTTCCAGGTCTTTAATTTCACGCTAGTGATGTCCAGTCTTTTGATTATCGCGGCCGTGGCTACAGCAATGTATCAATTAGTGGTATATCTTGAGAAGCGGTTGTTATCCCGGCGGTGAACCTTATGTAATATTGTGTCCGTACACAAAATCTTGTAACATGTCTATATCTTTACCTATTTATTGGGTTAGTGCTTGTAAGGAGAGATAAGGCTATGGGATTTCGTGTGATAAAAACAGCAGCAGCTACGTTATTATCCGTACTAGTTGCGTCTGCAGTGGGTATACCTAATGCGCAGAGTGCAGGCTTGCTGGCAATTTTGGGTGTAGAGGTTACTTTGAAAAGGAGTTTCCGAACGATAACGGCTCGTTTTTTAGCCTCGCTCGTGGGACTCTTTTTTGGCTGCATCCTATTCTGGCTTCTAGGGTTCCATTACTGGGTGCTCGGGCTGTATGTACTCGTGGGCTTTCCGATGATTGTAAAGTCTGGCTACAAAGAAGGAATTGTCACCAGCTCGGTTATCGTGTTTCGCGTGTTTGGACAAGCTGAACTATCGCTCCATGTCCTGTTGCAGCAAATAGAGCTTCTGGCTATTGGGCTCGGTTCAGCAGGGCTGGTAAACTTGATTTACATGCCTCAGACTGGTGGGGTCATTTATGGGATCCGTAAGGAAGTGGATCGCTATTTTTCGGTTATTTTTACACAGATGGCCCGAACGCTTCGAGATCCTGCGTATATTTGGGACGGCAAAGAATTAATTGACGCAGATAATACAGTGCAGCGGGGATTAACGGCAGCTACCCGTGAGATGGAGAATCATGTTATTCATCCTGATGAAGCATGGAATGTTTATTTCTACATGCGGAAGGAGCAACTGGAATCGATTCAAAGTATGATGCAGCTGCTTTCTCAAGTGTACCGCCATTTACCGCATGGGGAGATGGTTGCTGAGTTATTTGACCAGCTTAGCGGGGATGTGCTTGCGGAAGAATATACTGGACGAACTGAACATTTACTGGACGAGCTAACAAGAGAATTCGAAGAAATGGATCTGCCAGAGACACGTGAGGAATTTGAAGTGCGCTCAGCTATTCTTCAGTTATGCAGGGAACTGGCACTTTATTTAAAGATCGCTAAGCGGCATAAAATCCCGGTCAGTTACAAGCCGGAGAAACGTTTGAAGATTCGAAATAAGGCTTAAATTGAGGCTTTAATAAACTGAAGTATTAACTATCTCTGTCAAAATCACGATAAGATATGTATGAGCTAAAAGTTGATCACAGGATATGATTAACGATTTTATGGTGAGTTCAAATAATAGCAGGAAGTTCGGTAGTCGAATTTTCCGCATTGGCAGGTGAGGCGTATGGACAAAGTTATGGAATCATTTATAGGAAAACAGCTTATAGCTAACCTTTTTAATGACAAAGGAGTATTTGTTTTACCCGCATTGACTTTATTAAGTGCTGAGCATATACGATTAATCAATCAACATAAGATCACCCTAGAATCTCATGACGTCGTACAGCTGGATAGCGCGGAATTTTTCCAACTTGCAATCGATGATTGCACAGCTGCGATAGAAAATATTTTTGAACAGCTTCGTCATAACAAAAACAAACGAATTCCTATGCTTGAAGTTAGAAATGAAGTCATTCCGTTTATTCAGCAGGTAAGTGAAAAGAATGACTTCTACGGCGTATTGGCTGCATTGCAGTCCAAGGATGATTATACATACAGACATAATGTAGCGGTTGGTATTTTATCTACATTGCTAGGGAAATGGCTAAAATTAAAGCCTGAGGATTTGAGTATGCTGACGATCGCAGCGACCCTTCATGATATCGGAAAAATGAGGATTCCGGATGAATTATTAACCCGGCCGGGCCCGTTGACCGCAGAGGAGTATCAGCTTATGAAAAAGCATACGACCTATGGTTATGAGATGATCCGGGACACTATTGGAACCAATCATTTGCAAGCGCTCGTCGCCCTGCAGCATCATGAAAGAATGGACGGCAGTGGTTATCCATTCGGTGTACTTGGGAATCGGATCACTGATTTCAGTAAAATTGTTGCAGTAGCAGACGTGTTCCATGCGATGACATCCGACCGGTTTTATCGTAAAGCTTCACCTCTTTATGAAGTGTTGCTTCAGATGGAGGAAAACGTATTTGGCAAGCTTGACCCTTATATTTGTAGAGTCTTTATTAATAAGTTAATGCAGTCAATGATAGGGAATGAAGTGGAATTGACAGATGGACGGACAGGAAAAATCATTATGATTCTTGCTACTGATCCACTGCGTCCCCTCGTGAATATTGATGACGATTTTATTGACCTGAGCAAACATAGATCTATTGGTATTATGCGCGTAATCCCGCAATAGCGGGCTTTATAAGGTTTTTTTAACGTTCAGAATGGATATGTATCAGGCTGGACCATTTTTATAATCTACTCATATCTGTACAAATTTTGAAATAAAATGAACTATAAATCTTCTGATAAGACCCTCTGGAGGGCTTACTCAAATTTATTTATAGACTAACAATCAACAAATGCCTAGAACCTGCATACACTTGATAGTGAATGATTGTATGGAGGAGGTTTAAAGATGTCATTAAGCCATAAACGTCAAACAAGGGAGATCATTACGAAGGCAATTTGCGGCAAAGGTCGTAAGTTCTCTACAGCAACCCATACCGTGACTCCGCCACATCACCCGACTAGTATTCTGGGGGCTTGGATTATCAACCACCAGTACGAAGCGGTTGCCGCCGGGAACGGAATCGAAGTAATTGGTACTTACGATGTAAACATCTGGTACTCGTACGACAAGAACAAGCAGACCGAGGTAGCTAAAGAAACGGTCTCCTATGTGGAGCTCATTCCGCTTTCCTACCTGGACACGAGACACCGCACTTCTACCGTTGAGGTCTCTGCGGAGGCAACGCAGGAACCCAACTGTGTAGAAGCGGGCGTATCGCCAGGCGGAGGCAGTGTGACACTTCGCGTAGAGCGCGAATTCGAAGTGGAGTTGGTGGCTGAGACCAAAGTCCGTGTGTATGTCACTGAACAAAGCGATGATCCAGAAGACAAGGATTATGATTTTGAAGGTGATAGCTTCGATTACGATGATCTAGACCCTGACAATCTGGATGATGAACTGTAAGGAAGGATACGCCGCCGTTAACTGGGTACTGATGGGTTATGGTCCATTATATGTAGGGAGGGCGGCGGCGTAGAGGGCGAATGCCCTCCTTTTTTTTATTTATTTTTAGAATTAAAAATGGAACCTGAGTGGATTAAGAACAACCTGGTTTGTATGAATGGGCAAGAAGTACTACTGCAGGGCTTTCAATCTTGGGCTGCGATGGATGGAGGGGCAGGAGAATGAATGAGGGGTTTAAGGTGTATTCGGGATTGTCATCAGCACACAGAGAGTCCAGATTATTTCGGAGCGGGATTGAAGCGACGCTTACTTCGTCTAGTAAGCAGGAACTGTTGCGAATGAAGAGCTCAGAAGCATCTCTGCGGAGAAACCAGACCTCTGGTGAAAGCAATCGTTTAGAAGATACATATGATACTCTGCCTTCCGATAAGGCCCATAAACAGTGCTATAACATACTCGTGTATAATTTGAGCGTTCTGCAGATCACTCCACTAGGAGCAGGCCCAGGTATGCGCGCAGCCTCCGATTTGCTAGCCGGGGCTGTGCGAATGGATAGAGTCGATAGCAGCGAATCAATGGGGGCTGCACCAGGAGTATGGCGTGGAGTAATGAAATTACTTCAGCGTATTGCTGTTCGGACTTTGTACAGCTTGGGGCTGGATAGCGGTGAGGTCCTGCTGAGGGCAATGGGGAACCGGAGGTATGTCGTGGAGGGAGTCACTCCACTACTACAGAGTTCAGGCAAATCATTGCCAGAGCCTTATCGTTCCGCAGCATTATCGCTGGAACGGAGCCTTGCTCTGGAGCAGCCAGGCCGCAGCGGCCTGCTCATGGGCATGGACCCGGAGTTTATCATCCTCCGGGAGTCCACGGGCCGCGTTGTGCCTGCGTCGCGGTACCTGCCCACGGACGGCGTCGCAGGCTGCGACGCCGGACCTCCGGGAACGCGCGGCGCGTTCCCGGTCGCCGAGCTGCGCCCCCAGCCGCGCGGGGAACCACGCGCGCTGCTGGCGCAGCTGATGTCCGCCGCGGCTACGGCGGACCGGCTCATCGCCGACCGCACGCTGCGCTGGCGGGCGGGAGGCATGCCGCTGACGGGCTGGGCCCTCGGCGGCCATTTGCACTTCAGCGGCGTGACGCTGACGGCGCCGCTCTTGCGCGCGCTCGACAACTATCTCGCGCTGCCGATGCTTTTGCTTGAGGACGTCCGCGCGGGAGCGCGTCGTCCTCGTTACGGCGTGCTCGGCGATTTCCGGATTCAGCCGCATGGCGGCTTTGAGTACCGGACTTTGCCGAGCTTCCTGGTATCCCCGGTCATCGCTAAAGGCGCGGTCTATCTGGCTCATCTTATCGTGAGCCATTATGAAGACCTGACGTTGCGCCCGCTCGACCGGGAAGACCTGCATATCGCCTACTATGACGGCGATAAATCCCCGCTGCGCGACGCAGTACCCCCTCTGCTGGCGCAGCTACGCTCTCTAGGCGGCTACGAGAAGGCCGCCCAATACATAGAGCCTTTATTTCAGTATATCGCCTCTGAACGAACGTGGGATGAATCTCGCGATATCCGTGAGCTGTGGTGCAGCAAAGTTAAAGCTTGAGCTTATATTTCAAAATATTAGAAAGTATTAGTTTTTCACATATCCCTTATATCTAATATTTCTCGCATAAACGCTTACCGTCCTAATAAGGACGCCGAAGGCGTTTATGCTTGTCTACATGTACATGATGCTCCAAGAGCCGATATCTTGAAATCCAAGTCGTTTGTAAATGACCCCAGCATGAGGGTTGTCATAAAAGAGGCATAAAGATTTCCCTTCAGAGAGTAAGTCTGTGCATAGCTGTGCAACTACGCTTGTAGCTAATCCTTGCTCTCTGAATGCTTGATGAGTGGCAACCCCTACGATCATAGCTGACATGGAATTTTCCGCTGATGTTGAGGCCGTTGTAATCACCTGATCTTCACGTTTCATATAATACGTACGGCCAGTGCCAGTCGCCAATGTTTTACGTAGGCTAGTTCTCGATCCATCCCGACTGCTTTCAAACTCTTCTATTGTATCCGTAAGCGAACAAATCGCTTCCACATCCTGGATGGTTGCTTTATTAATGTTATCAACGGAAGAAGAGTACTGTTTAATTTTGGTATTCATTTCCTTAAGCTCAGCAAAGTACAATTGCTTTTCTTCTTTAAAGTTAATTACTCCGTCAAAGGCTTTTACCACTTCGGTTACACCAGAAATCATATGAATTTCGTTATCTTGTCGCATGATTGTAGCGAATCCTTCCACATCAAACGGCCCATCCGCGTAAGGAAGATAGCTTCTATAGAAACGTAATAGAACGGCTTTTATAAGGCCGTCAGATGGATCTATCTCTCCCCACAATGCCATAAAATCCTGTTCAAACCCGAAATTCTCTACATCTCCAATGATGAACAAATTAAGAGCAGGCTCTTTCTGTAGCAATGCCATTAGAAGTTCCCGATCATCCTCCGTAAGTCTTCGTATCATTTGATATTCTCCTTTAATTTTCTTATGATCTAACGCTCTGTGTTAAGATTTTACAATATTAAAATGCAGAAGAATACACCTCTTTCTAATGAACGATGGATGCTTGAAATATAAACAAAAGGTACTACCCATTGAGCTTCAGTAATAGTGTCGGATTTCGTGATTTTTTGTCTGAGGATCGAGAAGAATGAACTTCTATGCGGTTGCAGGGTGACTGTGTACGCAAATTTTCTGTTATAATGGAGGACAGCAATAAATAGGCATGGAGGTTGACCATGGCACAATATACGCCGATGATTGAGCAATATTTAAAAGTGAAGGAAGGGGCAAAGGATGCCTTCCTATTTTTTAGACTGGGCGATTTCTATGAAATGTTCTTTGAAGATGCCATTTTGGCTTCCAAGGAGCTTGAAATTACGTTGACAGGTCGCGAAGGCGGGGGCGCAGAGAAGATCCCGATGTGTGGAGTACCTTATCACGCCGCCGAGGGTTATATTCAACGCCTGATTGAAAAAGGATATAAAGTCGCTATTTGTGAGCAATTAGAGGATGCTTCTGTCACAAAGGGAATGGTGAAACGGGATATCGTACGTGTCGTGACACCTGGAACAGTTATGGATGGAAAAATCATTGCCGACAAAAGCAACAATTATCTTGTTTGTGTAACCGAAAGTGATGGGATGATGGCATTAGCTGCATGTGATTTAACTACAGGTGAATTGTATGTTACTTCAGTTTTATCTGGTGCAGAGTGGCTGCGCGATGAGATTGGCATTTATGAACCGGCTGAGATCATCGGAGACCCGACGTTATTGGAGCTTTTACGTAGTGAAACGCCTCTGTTGGCGAAACCTGTTGTGTACACACCTTGGGAGAAACGTGAGGAGGAGCTGGCACGTCGACAATTCGGTGAAGCCGCATGGGTTCGTCTGGAGAAAGAACGTGGACAATGTCTAGCGCTGCTAATCTCCTATCTAAACGAGACGCAACGGCGTTCAATGGGACAACTTAGTCAAATTTCTCCTTATGAACCAGGTAATTATATGATTCTTGATCCGTTCACACGCCGAAATCTGGAGCTAACAGAGACGGTCCGAGAACGTTCTAAAAAAGGATCTCTTCTATGGCTACTAGACCGTACCGAAACATCCATGGGTGCGCGATTGTTACGTCGTAGAATAGATAAGCCGCTGTTGCAGCGCGCTCCGATCGAACGTCGCCTAGAAGCAGTTGATTATTTGTACAACCAGTTTATTGTTCGAGAGGACCTGCGTTTAGCGTTGAAGGAAATTTATGACTTAGAGCGGCTGGTAGGTCGTATTGCCTTTGGTAGTGCGAATGGTCGTGACATGAATGCCTTAAAGCTATCATTGGCACAAATCCCTGCTTTGAAGGAATTATGTATGACTTCGGGATCTGCAACCCTACGCGAGATCGGTGCTAGCATGGATGAATGTGCCGAGATACGGGAGGATATAGATCGAGCAATTGTTGAAGATGCGCCGGTGTCCGTGCGAGACGGAGGGATTATCCGTTCTGGTTATCATGCCAGGTTGGACGAGCTGCGGGAAGCTAGTAGTAATGGTAAACGTTGGATCGCCGAACTGGAAGCGAAAGAACGGCAAGCCACAGGCATCAAATCACTGAAGATCGGATATAACAAAATCTTCGGTTATTTCATAGAGATCACCAAATCCAATCTGGCTTCGTTGCCGGAAGGGCGTTATGAACGTAAGCAGACGCTTGCAAATGCAGAGCGATTTGTTACACCTGAGCTTAAAGAGAAAGAGGCACTGATTCTTGAAGCGCAAGATAAAATGACAGATTTGGAATACAGCCTGTTTACTGAACTGCGTGATCGAATCAGCGGCCAAATTCCGCGACTGCAGAATCTTGCGGAAAAGGTAGCTGAGATTGATGTGTATCAATGTCTGGCAGCCGTCAGTGCCGAGCATCGCTTCGTAAAACCTGTTCTATCAGATGGGTACGATCTTCGACTTGAAGGTGGTCGTCATCCTGTCGTGGAGGCTGTGTTAAAGGACTCGGCATTTATAGCAAACGGAAGTACGCTAAGTAAGGAAGATGGAAATATTCTTTTAATCACTGGTCCTAATATGGCTGGGAAAAGTACCTATATGCGGCAGGTTGCACTCATTTGTATTATGGCTCAAATTGGCTGTTTTGTTCCGGCCACCAGTGCAGAAGTTCCGCTAATTGATCGAATCTTTACTCGTATTGGGGCAGCTGATGATTTGATCGGAGGTCAGAGTACATTTATGGTAGAAATGGCCGACATACAGGTCATGACAGAAAAAGCAACAGCCCGGAGTTTAATTATCATAGATGAGCTTGGTAGAGGAACATCGACGAGTGAAGGCATGGCGATTGCACAAGCGGTAATTGAGTATGTGCACGATACCATTTCTTGCAAAGCTTTAGTTTCGACGCATTTTCATGAATTGGCCCACTTAGAAGAAAGTCTTAAAGGGCTTAAGAATTACTCTATGGCCGTACAGGAGAGCGGGGATAAAGTAAACTTCCTGCGTAAGCTTGTTCCGGGAGCGGCAGACAGTAGCTATGGGATTTATTGTGCACGCCTAGCTGGGCTTCCTGAAGGGATCATTGATCGTGCTTACGGTCTGCTTCAGAGTATCGAGCAGGCGGCTCATCCAGGTGGTTCCTCTATTCATTATGGGGGTGGACTAGAAAGTCAGGCCGCTGCAAAAGAGGTCGCAACTACATCTACCCAACAACCCGATAATGTCATCGCAGAAACTTCGGGGATTCCTGCAGACTCCTATTCATCAATAGCAGATGAAGTAGTTCAACTGTCTATCTTTGGCGAGGAAGAACCACGTAAGAATCGGAAAGGTAGTGCAAATCAGTCGGCTGTAGTAACTGAAGTACAAGAGAATCCTGCGATAAAAGAATTCATCACTTCTGTGCGTAACGCAGATCTTATGAATATGACTCCGCTTCAGGCTATGAGTCTGCTGAACGACCTGAAGATGAAAGCAAAGGATCTTTAATTATTGATTGCCTAAATAAGAGGTGAATGAAATTGGCCAAAATTCATATATTGGACGAGCATATTGCCAACCAGATTGCTGCGGGTGAAGTTGTAGAGCGACCAGCTTCTGTTGTGAAGGAGCTAGTTGAGAATGCTATTGACGCAGGAAGCACAAGGATTGAGGTTTCGGTGGAGGAAGGCGGTTTACAGAGCATCCGAGTGAAAGATAACGGCTCAGGGATCGAGCCTGAGGATTGCGAGACCGCTTTTTATCGCCATGCTACAAGTAAAATCGCTAATGGGCGTGATCTATTCCAGATCACTAGCTTAGGGTTCCGTGGTGAGGCGCTCCCCAGTATTGCTGCGGTATCCAAAGTCTCTCTTCTAACGGCTACTGCCGATGACGGCAAAGGACGCCTGATTGATATTGAGGGTGGTAATTTAATTCGGAATGAAGATTCCCCTTCGGGCCGTGGGAGCGATTTAGCGGTGCGTGAATTATTTTTTAACACACCGGCACGGCTGAAATACATGAAGAGTATCCAGACGGAGCTTGGTCATATATCGGATGCCATGTATCGAATGGCGTTAGCCCATCCGGGAATCTCTTTTACCTTGCATCATAATGGCAATCAGCTGCTGCACACGCTTGGTAATGGTGATCTGCTGCAAGTGATCGCAGCGGTGTACGGAACCTCCGCAGCTAAGGCTATGTTGCCGATTACGGCAGAGGACTTGGATTATCGTATTTCTGGTTATATAAGTCGTCCGGAATGGACACGCTCAAATCGAAACGCAGTGACTACCATTGTGGGAGGACGATATATTCGCAGCAATGGTCTGAACGCAGCGATCATGCGTGCTTATCATACTTTACTTCCGATTAATCGCTATCCACTGCTGGTGCTCGAACTGGACATGCATCCTTCACTTGTGGATGTCAATGTTCATCCAGCTAAGCTGGAGGTTCGGTTTAGTAAGGAGAATGAGCTTTACACGTTTGTTGAACAAGAAATTCGTAAAGTGTTGTTAGGGCAAAGTTTGATACCGCGTCCCGGTAAAGAAACCATTGGGCCAAAGGGCAGCAGTTCATTTATACAGGAGCAGTTTGCTTTTTCTAAAGGGTCAGTTCCGGCACCCCCACCGTCTGAGGTGGGCAAGGATCCAGTTCCTCAGGGATCTGGTAGTTCCTTTAGTAGACAACAACCATCAAATGTTGAACAGAGCGCCAGGGAGATCAGAAAAGAGGGGCAGATTGATACTCCGATGACCCGTGAAACGGCTCCATCCTACGGGTCAGGATACCAGTCTTCCTCTTCACAAGGACGTCAAAATAATGTGAGCAACAACTATGCTAATGGGTATCGCCCGCAAGAAACTTCATCCCTGCAGAAGCAGATTCCTTCTGCCCAAGCGTTATGGGCACCGCCAGTCGATGAAGAACCTGGGCTTCCTGCCTTCCCGGAACTAAATTATATCGGACAGCATCATGGGACTTATATTATCGCTCAGAATGACGGCGGACTGTATCTCATTGATCAACATGCGGCACACGAACGCATAAATTACGAGTTTTTTTATGAGAAGTTCGGTCGTCCTGAAGACGCTTCTCAGGATCTGCTTTTGCCAATTACACTTGAGTTCACGCCTTCGGAAAGTCGTCAACTTAGTGAACGTCTACATTGGTTTCAGCAGGCTGGAGTGTACCTTGAACATTTTGGAGGACAGACTTTTCTGATTCGATCTTTGCCGTATTGGTTTCCTGAAGGCGAGGAGAAGGCGATCGTTGAAGAAATGGCGGAGTGGGTCTTGAGTGAACGATTGATTGACCTAGCAAAGCTACGAGAGAAATCGTCTATTCTATGCTCGTGTAAAGCCTCCATCAAAGCCAACCAGAAACTAACAGAACAGGAAGTCGAGGCATTGTTGTCACGTCTGGCAGCATGCAGACAGCCGTATACTTGTCCACATGGGCGTCCGATTGTGATTTCTTTTTCATCCTATGATTTAGAGAAATTGTTCAAACGGGTGATGTAATTGTACGATTAGAAATTTGTTTATAGCAAGACTGGAGGCAACATGATTATAACTACGGGTTATAGCCCGATAATGGATATTGTAGAGCGAGCTCAGAATCTCGCAGAGAGAACGGGCTGTAAATACGCTCCACGCGAGAAATTCTCTATACCCAAGATGGTGGAACACTACGGAGATGAGGATATACTAATTCTTTCTCAAGAAGCCGTTCGTTTACACCGATTAGGGATGGAGCCTATGGAGTTTCACCCAAGCATGGGTTTTGTTCGTGCGAAACGGATTCTAAAGGGTGAAATAGAACCGATGCTTGTCGCTGCTCGAATGCTTCCCGGAGATAGCGTACTAGATTGCACAGCGGGTCTAGGTGCTGATTCTTTGCTATTTGCTGTGCATGGTGGCGAGTCCTCAGAGATTACCGCTCTGGAGAGCTCATTGCCGCTGTATGCACTGCTCTATGAAGGGATGCGGCATTATACCTCTGGGCAAGTAAGGGTTAATGAGGCCTTGCGTAGAATTAATGTCGTCCATAGTGAACACTTGGACTACTTACGTGCTCTACCGGATCGCAGTGTAGATATTGTGTACTTCGATCCTATGTTCCGAGTGCCGCTGACCGGTTCTGCTTCGATTTCCCCGCTGCGGCAGTTTGCTAATCGTGCAGCACTATCACTAGAGAGTGTGGCTGAGGCGGTAAGAGTTGCACGTAAAACTGTTCTTTTGAAAGAAAAGGCTCTGAGCGGCGAATTCGAAAGGCTTGGCTTTACAGAGCTGCTCCGGAGCAACTCCAAAACATCGTACGGGGTGATACACATTGACAACTAAAGAGAGACATATGGTTCTAGTCTTACTAGGACCAACAGCCGTAGGTAAAACCAGGTTAAGTTTGGAGCTTGCGGCTGCATATAACGCAGAGATTATTTCTGGAGATTCGATGCAGGTTTATCGTGGTATGGATATTGGTACAGCTAAGATTACTCCAGCTGAGATGATGGGAATTCCTCACCACCTAATCGACATTCATGATCCACAGGACCCATATTCTGCTGCTGAATTTCAGGAACAAGGTAGCAGACTTATCGAAGAGATAAGCAGTCGTGGGAAACTTCCATTTATTGTTGGGGGAACGGGTCTCTATATTGAGTCCTTATGTTACGGTTTTCAATTCTCTGAAGCTGTGGCTGACGAAGCTTTCCGTAAAGAACAGGATCAATTTGCAGAAGAACATGGAGCGCTTGCACTGCATGCCAGACTTGAAGCCGTTGATCCGGTCAGTGCAGCGAAATTGCATCCGAATGACCGCCGTAGAATTATACGGGCACTGGAAATTCATCACCAGACAAACACCACACTTTCTGCTTCTCATGCAGCTCAAAAGAAGGAGTCGCCCTATGACTTATGCCTTATCGGTTTGACAATGGACCGGAAAATACTATATAAACGTATTGAGGACCGAATTGATAGCATGCTTGCGGATGGTCTTGTTGCTGAGGTGAAGGGACTGCTGGAAAACGGCTACAGCAGAAGCCTTGTGTCCATGCAGGGACTGGGCTACAAGGAAATTGCCGCTTACCTCGCAGGGGAACTGACGCTTGAGGAAGCTGTGATACTGCTTAAACGCGATACTCGCCGATTCGCCAAAAGACAGTTGTCATGGTTTCGCCACATGAAGGAAATCGAGTGGATCGATGTCGAAGGTGAGCAAAACTTTTCTGAGAATTTCTCGAAAATACGTGCTATAATAGCAGGAAAGTTTCTCTCAGGTCTTGAATATACTTCTGAACAATATAATTGAACCATTGGGGGTACGTCATATGAACAAGTCCATTAACATCCAAGATACATTCTTGAACCAACTACGCAAAGAAAATATCCCTGCTACAGTATATTTGACCAACGGTTTTCAAATCCGGGGAATTATTAAAGCATTCGACAATTTTACAATCGTTATTGACAGTGATGGACGCCAGCAAATGGTGTATAAGCACGCGATTTCCACTTTTACACCACAGCGCAGTGTGTCACTTATGCAGGACAATAGTAACGAAGAATAACATTAACAAAATTGAAGTGAAACCTTTCTTGTTAATAAATCGTTTGAATAGAGTGTGAGAGAGCAACCTGAGAAGGTTGTTCTTTTCATTCAGAGAAGTCCATACATGATTTATTCAAGGAAGGGAGTCAGGAGGCATCATGTCTAGAGATGATACATCAAGGACGAACAACAATAGAAATAGAGGATCGTCCAGTACCAATTCAAAACCAAAACCGAAAAGTAAGAAGAAAAAGAAGTTTTTGACTAAAAAGCGTGTGCTGTGGAGCTTGTTCTTTGCTACAGCGTTGGCCATTTTCTGTGCGCTTGGCGGTTATCTGTTCATTATGCTGAATGGGCAAAAACTTCTCCTAGAGAACCAAGACAAACTGACCGTAAATGAAACTACAAAAGTATATGACCGCAATGCTAATTTAATCGGCGAATTATCGCTTGAGAAAAGCGATCCTGTAGAGTATGAGAAGATTCCACCGTTATTGATCAATGCCTTTGTGGCCACAGAAGATAAACGCTTCTTTGAGCATTCTGGTGTGGATTTATGGTCAATCGGCCGGGCAGCGGTAAAAGATATTGCTGCACGCAGCATGGTAGAAGGTGGTAGTACCATTACTCAGCAGCTGGCTAAAAACATCTTTTTGACACGGGATAAAACATTTTTCCGTAAAGCGACTGAGGTATCCATTGCTGTAGCATTGGAGAACCAGAAATCTAAAGAAGAGATCATTACGATGTACCTGAACCGAATAAACTTTGGGGGTACGATCTACGGAATTAAAGCAGCATCTGAAAGATATTTTGGTAAGAGTGATCTGAATGATCTGAAAGTTTGGGAAATTGCGACACTGGCTGCGATGCCTAAGGGACCGTCTCGTTACAACCCTCTGCGTAACCCGGATCTTTCAAAGGAACGTCGTGCAGTAGTACTTCAGCTCATGTACGAACAAGGTTATATTACGGAGCAAGAGAGAGACGAAGCACAAGCCGTGGATTATAATTATAAGCCACCTGAAAAGAAACAGCGTTATCAAGCTTTTATTGACTTCGCAGTGGAAGAAGCAGAAGAGAAGTTTGGACTATCCGAAGATGATCTGAATATTGGTGGTTACAAGATATACACCACGATGGATAAGCACGCTCAAGAAACCGTAGAAGATGCTTTTGCAGACAGTGATAACTTCGAGAAGAGTGTAGACGACGAACTGGTACAAGGTTCTATGACCATCGTGAATCAAGAGAATGGCGGCATTGTCGCACTTCTAGGTGGACGGAATTATGAGAAAAAAGGCTATAGCCGTGTAAATGGCAGCCGACGTTCTCCTGGTTCAGCCTTTAAACCAATCGTTGCTTATGCTCCAGCACTGGAAACTGGAAAGTACGACAAGTATTCTACGTTAAGCAACGAGAAGCAGTGTTTTTCCAACTATTGCCCAACTAACCTTCACGGATATTCCAAGAGTATTAGTATGAGTGATGCTATACAGAAATCAGAGAATATTCCTTCGGTCTGGTTGCTTAATGAAATTGGAGTGAATACCGGATTTAAGTTTGCCAAGAAATTGGGGATTGGACTGGAAGACGAGGACAAGAACCTCTCACTGGCTCTCGGAGGTATGAGCAAAGGAACGAATACACTGGAAATGGCACAAGCTTACAGTGCTTTTGCAAATGGCGGTGAACTTCGAGAATCATATTCCATTAAATCGATCACTGATAGTAGTGGAGAGACCGTCTTCAAGGCTAATACAACGCCTGAGCGTGTTATGAGTAAGCAAACGGCTTATCAAATGACCGAGATGATGCAAAAGGTTGTAGAGAGTGGTACGGGTAGAAAAGCAAGGATTGATCGTCCAGTTGCTGGTAAGACCGGTACGACTCAAAGTGGATATTCTGGAATCAGCTCGAACCGTGATGTTTGGTTTGTGGGATATACACCTGAATGGACAGCTGCTGTTTGGATGGGTTATGACAAGCCAAGCAAGAAACATCTGCTTAAGAATAGCAGTGGGCTTGCCGCAGCATTCTGGGGTAAAGTGATGGAGGAAGCGTTAAGGGATGTTCCTAAGAAGTCCTTCCCACAGCTAGATAATGAAATCGCTCCTGCACCTACAGAAACACCTGAACCAGCTAAGAATGTTAGTGGACTTACTGCAGCTTATGATCCATCTACGATGACAGTAAATCTGGGCTGGCAGGCAGTTCCTGTTGCGGGTGTAGAATATCGTATTTATCGTAGAGAGACATCCGAGGCTGATTTCGGTTTACTGTTAAATACGGTCACGACTAGTGCAGGAGACTTTAGTGCAATGCCTGGTCTGGTTTACGAGTATTATGTTACTTCCTACGATCCTGCAACCCAAGTAGAAAGTGAACCATCGAATGTGGTTACTGTCTCTGTGCAGGATGAGATGCCAACACCTGAGCCGACCATTGATCCTAATCTCCCGACACCAACCCCTGAGAATGGTGGAGACAATGGCTGGGATAATGGCAACGGTGGTAATAATGGTGGTGGCAACGATGGAAGCGGGAATAATGGTGGAACAGGAACCTTGCCTGAATTCACTACGCCTCCACCGTCAGCAACACCGATACCTACTGCTCCGCCAGATGTACCTTCTGGAGGCGGAAGTTCGGGGAATGACAGTGGTAATGCAACACAAAGCCCTGATCAAGAGGCTAGTAATATGAATGGTGATTCTTCTGTTCAATAGTGATGCTTTGAATTTATGAAGTTAGCTTTTCTTTTCCTGAGGCTGTCTCAAAAGTAGTGAATGCTACTTATGGGACAGCTTCTTTCTTTTATAACTCCATATTTTTCTAATCGAATCTGTGATAAAAATTTGCTGTATTTTGCGGGATGTTTTGAGTGTATCCTCTAAATGTGGTAAGCTGAAGAAACCATACTGGAGAGGGTAATTTCTATGAAACGTAAATTCGGAGACCGGGCCAACTGGCGCCGGATTACGCGTCGCCATTTTGCCTGCCGCTATGTGGAGAGCCGGGAATTCAGCGGATATATTACGCTTTATACCATCTACGGGCTGAAAGAACCACTGTGGAAGAGCTATGGACGGCATACATATCGTATTGCGGATAAAGGTTATTCCTGGCTGCAATATTTCCCAAAAGACAGTCACTATATTGTGACGGCTATGTTCGACGAACGGCAAAATATCATTCAATGGTACATAGACACCTGCAAGGTGCAGGGCGTCACAGACCAAGGCGTTCCATGGTTTGATGATTTGTATCTGGATGTGGTTGTGCTTTGGAACGGCGAGGTTTTCTTGCTTGATGAGGATGAATTAGAGGAAGCGCTGGAGAGGGAAGATATTTCCGAGAGTGATTATAAACTCGCCTGGGAGACAGCCAATACTATTTTACGCGGCATCGATGCTCATGCTTTCCCTTATTTCTCACTATCTTTGAAGCATCGTGCCGAATTATTTCATCATGGAGAATTCAGGAGGAAATAAAGAAATGGAATGGTATGTCTACGGAAGAGGGTCTTCCCCGATTCGGATTGTTTCCAAAAAACGCAGATTCTGGACGAAACGAACGTTGCTTATCGCTTTATCGATAATTGTGATTGCTGGATTGTTGTGGTGTGCTTATGCGTTAAACAATATTAATAAAGCTGCCACCACAGATCCTATGCAAAAGGCGGATGTTGGGATCATTCTTGGCATGTCGATGTGGGGGGATGAGCCTAGCCCAGGACTTAAGGAACGGCTGGATTACGGACTGAAGCTTTATCAAAAAGGGATGTTCCCACATCTTATTGTATCTGGTGGTTTAGATAAACCTGATTTACAATACACAGAAGCTCAAGGAATGCGTAATTATTTGGTTGCTAAAGGAGTGCCAGATAGCGCCATTTACGTAGAGAATGAAGCTACCAGCACTTACGAGAATCTTTTGTTTAGTAAAGAGATTATGGCACGAGAAGGTTTGTCCTCAACAATAATCATTACGCATACTTATCATGGGTGGCGGGCTCATGAAATTGCTGGCGAGCTTGGATATGTGAATCCTGAGCTGGGACTTACAGAATCCACCGTTCTATCGATGACAAGACATAAAACACGTGAGATTCTAGCCTATACGAAATGGAAGCTTCAGCAGCTATTCCTGTGATTTGTCCAAAAAATCCCGAATCTTCTAATAACACTTCATTTACTGGAATAGACTTGATTAGAGAAGTCAGCCCTGGATAATGAGGTGATACCGATGAGCGGACGCGTAGCAGCGGCCAGTGGACGGGAGGAAGAAAGACCGTCTCGACAAATCAATATTGTATTGCGGAGTCAAGAGCCTCCGGCTATAACTAACCCTTCTGGAGAGAGTCGGCCGGTACCTCCAAAAAATCACGGCCACACTAGCCTATTCCAAGAGTTAACGCAAGAATTGGAAGGTTTAGTGGGTCTGGACAATATCAAAGAGCTAGTCTTTGAAATCTACGCCTTGTTACAAATTGCTCAAATGCGAACTGAGGCAGGACTTGCAAGCGGCGGGCAAGCTTATCACATGGTTTTTAAAGGGAATCCCGGAACTGGCAAGACAACCGTGGCTAGAATCGTGGCTAAGCTGTTCCAGCGTATGGGTGTACTGACCAAAGGACATCTTATTGAGGTGGAGAGGGCCGACCTTGTAGGAGAATACATCGGTCATACTGCACAGAAGACTCGCGACCTGGTAAAAAAGGCTTTGGGCGGTATTTTGTTTATCGATGAGGCTTATAGCCTTGCTCGGGGTGGAGAAAAGGATTTTGGGAAAGAAGCGATTGATACGCTCGTCAAGGCCATGGAGGATCATCGCAGTCAATTTATACTTATCTTAGCGGGGTACTCTGGAGAGATGGAGTATTTTTTGATGAGCAATCCCGGATTGCCTTCACGGTTTCCGATACAAGTGGAATTTCCTGATTATACGATCGATCAACTGCTGCAAATCGCTGAACTGATGGCAAAAGATCGCGACTATATTTTGATGCCACAGGCGATACTCAAGTTAAAGCAGCATTTGTTAGTAGAGAAGACGGAGAGTCTTCATGCTTTCAGTAATGCGAGGTATGTTCGCAACGCCATTGAGAAAGCTGTTCGGGGTCAGGCTGTCAGACTGTTAAACCAGTATGAAAGTACCAGCCCAGGCAAGCAGGAATTAATGACGCTTCGAACTGAGGATTTCAAATTATGAATTACAGGATACTATCACCGTCATAAGGAGCATGACATACATGGCAATAACTACGCATGATACGGAAACAGATGTACAAGATCGAGCGATATTGGTAAGTCTCGTCACAGATAAAATTAAAAGAACCGGAATTGATCCAGAGCTTTCACTACAGGAATTAGTGCAATTAGCCGAAACGGCTGGTGTTGAAGTTCTGGATGTGCTGCGTCAAAACAAGGAAACACCTGATTCTAGATGGTTTATTGGTAAAGGTAAAGTAGAAGAGCTACGGATGGCTGCTGATGCTCTCGGGGCTAATACAGCTATCTTTGATCAAGAATTGTCAGGAGCCCAAGTACGGAACCTTGAGGAGGCTCTGGATCTTAAGATTATTGACCGGACGCAGCTTATTCTGGATATATTTGCGGGGCGTGCGAAGACGCGAGAAGGAATTATTCAGGTAGAGCTGGCACAATTGTCCTATCTGTTACCCCGGCTTTCCGGCCAAGGGAAGAACCTATCCAGACTAGGTGGCGGAATTGGTACCAGAGGTCCGGGTGAAAGTAAGCTGGAAACTGATCGCCGACATATTCGTGATCGGATTACGGAGCTGAAACGCCAGCTGGATGAGGTTGTTAAGACTCGTGAGCTACATCGGGAGCGTCGCCGCAAGGCGGGAGCAGTGCAAGTCGCACTTGTTGGGTATACGAATGCAGGGAAATCAACGCTACTTAAGCAACTAACCGATGCGGATGTCTATATTGAAAACCAGTTGTTTGCCACACTGGACCCTACTTCACGTGTACTTGAGCTAGCAGGTGGTAAAGAGGTTGTGCTGACGGATACTGTAGGCTTCATTCAGAATCTTCCGCATGATCTTGTCGCATCTTTCCGTGCAACGCTGGAGGAAGTGAATGAGGCCAATTTGGTGCTACATGTGGTGGATGCCTCTTCACCAATGCGTGAGGAGCAGATGGAGATTGTCCAATCCATCTTGCAGGATCTAGGTGCATCTGGTACACCGCAAATCGTACTTTTTAATAAAATTGATCTATGTCAGCCTGAGCAACTGGAAATGTTGCCTACAGGTACAGGGTACTTGAAGATCAGTGCATTAAATCCTGAAGATTTAACTCGGATTACCGAAATGATCGCCGATGAACTGGCTGGCGACACACTCAACTTCCGCATTCCCGGAGACCGAGGTGACATTTCTTCCTTGCTCTACAGGGTGGGAGAGGTTCTGGAAACGACATATGATGAGAACGATGTGCTCTATAACGTTCGTCTTAATAAAGAGGATTATGACAAATGGGGTTACATGCTTGCTGATTTTGTGGACCAGCAGTAATCTTGTCAGTCATTCCTAAGGTGGAAATGCTTCGTTTATAGGTATAAAATAATAGCTAATCTAGAAAGCGTCAGTTTACTGCCGCTTTCTGTCATTATGATGGCAAGTAAATGTAAGGAGCGAATAAGAACGAATGGTAGTTTTTGCAGAGGATATTTTGAGCGCGGCAGAGGCCGCAGAAGTTGAAATAGAAGGCGCTGTCAAAGCCCTTGATCGTATTGTAGATAAGAATCAGTGGAAGGTTATAGAAGCGTTCCAGCGTCATCAAGTCAGTGATTTTCACTTTGCCGGTTCAACGGGGTATGCGTATAATGACCGTGGCCGTGAAGTGTTGGATCTTGTCTATGCTGACGTTTTTGGTGCGGAATCTGCTCTGGTTCGCCCGCATTTCGCTTCAGGAACACACACCATATCAACAGCCCTATTTGGTGTACTGCGTCCAGGAGATGAGCTGCTATACATCACAGGACGTCCGTACGATACCTTACATAAGGTAATTGGTCACACAGGGGATGGGACAGGTTCACTCGCAGATTTCGGAATTACTTACCGGGAGGTTGCTCTTACTGCAGATGGCAAGATCGATTGGGATGAGGTAGCTCTCGCTATTAACGAAAATACTAAAGTGATTGGAATCCAAAGGTCACGAGGATATGATTGGCGTGCTTCTTTCACAGTGGCTGAAATTGGTGAAATGACTTCGAGGGTAAAGGTGTTGAAACCGGAAGTGATTGTCTTCGTAGACAATTGTTATGGTGAGTTTACCGAAGATCTTGAGCCTCCACAGGTTGGTGTGGATCTAGTAGCAGGATCGTTAATTAAGAATCCGGGTGGCGGTATTGCTGAGACAGGCGGTTATATTTGTGGCCGACAGGATCTTGTAGAATTGGCAGCTTATCGATTAACCGCTCCTGGCATAGGTGGTGAAGTAGGGGCTATGTTAGGAACAACACGTGGGCTTTACCAAGGGTTATTTATGGCACCACACACGGTCGGACAAGCTTTAAAAGGGAGTATTTTTGCTGCATCCGTATTTCAGCGTTGCGGGTTTGAGACAAAGCCAGCCTGGAACGAGCCTCGTACAGATTTGATTCAGGCGGTTTCCTTTGATGGACCAGAACACTTAATTGCCTTTGTTCAGGGCATACAACGCGCTGCGGCTGTGGACAGCCATGTGGTACCAGAGCCTTGGGATATGCCAGGTTATGAACATCCTGTTATTATGGCTGCAGGTACGTTTATACAAGGTGGAAGCTTGG
The DNA here is from genome assembly GCF_038004585.1 of Paenibacillus sp. FSL R5-0475. Classification (NCBI taxonomy): domain Bacteria; kingdom Bacillati; phylum Bacillota; class Bacilli; order Caryophanales; family Paenibacillaceae; genus Paenibacillus; species Paenibacillus sp. FSL R5-0475. The sequence continues at coordinate 2,358,139 of NZ_JBBORK010000001.1, read as the reverse complement.
AGTTATCTGCAGATGCGCCTATACGGGCTCCTTATATTGGCTATATGCAAGGCGGGTTAACCTATTCACATGTTAAATATGGCGTTTTGATGGCACTTCAAAGTATGCGTGAAAGAAAATTGCTGTAAGAATATCTCACATACCATTGACACGCTGTATTAGGAAATGTACAATGAGATCAGAAAAAGATCATTGGAAGGTTGGATGAGTCATGGGTGATGAAATCCGCAGAAATATGGCATTATTTCCTATTGGAATTGTAATGAAGCTGACTGATTTGTCCGCGAGACAAATTCGTTATTATGAGCAGCACAGTCTGATCGTACCAGCACGTACGTCGGGGAATCAGCGTTTGTTCTCTTTTAATGATGTTGAGCGCCTATTAGAAATTAAAGCTCTGATCGAGAAGGGTGTTAATATTGCTGGCATTAAGCAAGTAATGAATCCTGTCTCTAAGGAATCTGAGGAAGCTACTGTTATTACCCCTGATACAGAGGTAAGACGTAGAGAGTTATCCGATTCCCAGCTTCACCGAATGCTGAAGCAAGAACTAGTTTCCGGTAAAAGACCGGGACAAGTGTCTCTGATTCAAGGTGAGTTATCCCGGTTTTTTAATAAATAATAATATATAGAAGTTCGAAAGGGAGAGGATCACATGAGCTTTTCTAAAGAGGATATTTTACGCATTGCCAAGGAAGAGAATGTTCGTTTTATTCGTCTGCAATTTACGGATCTATTAGGTACTATCAAGAATGTAGAGATTCCAGTTAGCCAATTGGAAAAAGCGCTTGATAATAAAATGATGTTTGATGGTTCTTCCATCGAAGGATACGTACGGATTGAAGAATCTGATATGTATCTCTTCCCTGACCTAGATACATGGGTAATCTTCCCTTGGGTGACTGATAGTCGTGTAGCTCGTCTGATTTGTGACGTCTACATGCCAGATGGTACACCTTTTGCTGGAGACCCGCGTGGTATCCTCAAACGTTGTCTGAAGGAAGCTGAAGAAATGGGTTTCACAGCTATGAACGTTGGACCAGAACCTGAATTCTTCCTATTCAAGACAGACGAAAGAGGAAATCCTACTACGGAATTGAACGACCAAGGTGGATACTTTGACTTAGCGCCAACGGATTTAGGGGAAAACTGTCGTCGTGAAATCGTACTGACCCTTGAAGAAATGGGCTTTGAAATCGAAGCTTCCCACCATGAAGTAGCTTCGGGCCAGCATGAAATTGACTTTAAATATGCTGACGCGATTACTGCTGCTGACCAAATTCAAACCTTTAAGCTCGTCGTGAAAACGGTAGCCCGTCAGCACGGCCTGCATGCAACTTTTATGCCTAAACCATTGTTCGGTATCAACGGATCTGGTATGCACGCTCACCAATCCTTGTTTAAAGGCAAAGAAAACATGTTCTACGACGAAAGCGACAAGCTGGGTCTGAGCAAAACTGCACGTTACTACATGGCTGGTATTTTGAAGCACGCTCGTGCTTTTGCAGCGATTACTAACCCAACAGTGAACTCATACAAACGCCTTGTTCCTGGTTATGAAGCACCTTGCTACGTAGCTTGGTCTGCAAGTAACCGTAGCCCAATGATTCGTATTCCGGCTTCTAGAGGTCTTAGCACACGTGTTGAGGTTCGTAACCCGGATCCAGCAGCTAACCCTTACCTCGCACTTGCTGTTATGTTGAAAGCAGGTCTTGACGGAATTAAACGTAAGCTTGATCTTCCAGCTCCGATTGACCGTAACATCTATGTGATGTCTGAAGAAGAGCGCATCGAAGAAGGCATTCCAAGCTTGCCATCCGATTTGAAAGAAGCACTTAGCGAAATGATCCGCAGTCATGTTATCACCGAAGCTCTCGGCGAACATGCTTTGGCTCACTTCTACGAGCTAAAAGAAATCGAATGGGATATCTACCGCACTCAGGTTCATGAGTGGGAAAGAGCGCAATACATGACTCTTTACTAGAATAAATCAGCCCTTGGCGCTCTAAGCGTTAAGGGTTTTTTTCTGTGTGGGTAAGGTTTGGAGGTTTTGTGGAAAGTTAATGAGCGCCCCCGTAATGCCCCCTGAAAATGTAGTTTTATTCGAGGATACTAAGCAGTTGGAGTTAGAAAAGGCAAAAGAAGAACGACTGCAGCAGATTGAACCTATAGCAGATCTAATCATAACGGCTGCTGGCAGGGATCTCCGAGCAAAGGAAATTAGATTTTTGGAATCATTAGAAACCAAGGATCTAGAAACCTTCACTGCAATGTTTACTGAAGCTCTTATTGGCTATGCTGCTCAGGGTTCTTATCATCCAAATGACCGATTTGAAGATTATAAATGTCTTATAACAACGAATTAAAGTTATTTATGAGGGAAGGTTGAAGATGGAATTCATTTCGAAAAAGCAGCAAGCAATAATCGACTTTATTGAAAAATTCTCATTTGAATTTCATTATCCGCCCAGCATACGCGAAATTGCAGTAGCCATGGGGCACCAGTCAATATCGACAACTCACGGTTTTATTAAGCACTTGGAGAACAAAAAGCTCCTGTCCTGGAGGAGGAATCAACAAAGAACCATAGTGCTCACCATAAAAGGAATGAATCAGGTAATTAAGGCAGGAGCATCTGAGATAAATGCCAAGGCTGAGCTGTGACACAAAAATAAGGGGCATAAGCCCCAATGACGGATAATAAGACATGGTTCTGGCAGTTCGAAATTTCTAATTGATCAGACAATAATTCTTTCTGACATATTTCCTTCATCCTGCAAATGCTATTCCATTAAACGCAGCATTTACCATCCATATTCCGTTTCTCCCAACTTCTAAGTCTGAGTAAATAAAAAGTGAATAGCGAATTTGACCATTTGAAACAGTAGGAATATCGGGGAAATCTCCTGCGGTTATTGAGATTGTGGATGCTGTACTCTCTATAGGACCTGGACGGACTTGCGATTCATAGATTAGTGTGCCAGAACCAAGGATTCCGTTTCCGTTTCTTTCTATTACGACTGTTACTGAGGTTTCATCTGGTGTATCGAAAGCTTTATAGAAAGTTACTGAACCAGACAACCATATACGTACCTTGTTTGCATCTGGCGTTCCTACAATTGAAGATGTTTGAATTCCCAAATCTCCAATCAAAATTGGGTTGACGTATACGTACTCAATTGCACTCCCTAACCCAGACATATGTTCCGAAATCCGCATATCAAGAGCTCGTGTTGTCATGAGACTCACTCCTTTTTTTTTTATAGAGTATGTTGTCCAACAAGTCTTGTGAGCCTTTTTTTAGAGTAGATAGGAGGGGAAGTATGAAAGCCATAACCATCATTCAGCCATGGGCAACGCTCATAGCTCTCAGGGAGAAGAAGTTTGAAACGCGCAGCTTTCCGAACGACAAGCCCGAAAAGGAACATTGAGCAGAGAAGAAGTTGAGTTAATGGATGCGCTGGCTGCTCTAGAAGAGTCACAACAACTGAACAAAACTTATGAACGCTCAATTAGTAACAGTCTAGAAAACATAGATAGGATCGGATAGCACTTAAGGAGGTGCAGCAGACCATAGCCCGACAACGGGAGGTACTGGAGTTCTATGCAAATCAAGTAAATTGGGAACTGCCAAGCTTCGGTAGAGGTCATTCAAAGGTTACGAGCGACAGAGGAAGTAAAGCACGTGAATTGTTGGAGGAAGGGAGCAACAAGGCATGACACAGGTAAAGGATAAGACAAACATTTGCCCCCGAGAGAGGGCATAGGCAGCATATATCACGCTTAGTAGTGTCAAAGAGTAGATCGGGGGATTCGCTAAATGAAAAAGTCTAAAAAAGTTAAGCTACAAGAGCATTGCATTATAAGGCTTCAATACAGTTATTCAGACGGAGGAATAGCAGGATACAACGAATGTAATCCATTCTTGTGTGATACAATACCTGATCTAGTTAAGTATTTATCTTTGGAAGGAATAGAAAGGTTAAAGGAAAAAGGAGTAGCCGATGACAAATGAATTAATTGATAGGAATGAATCTCCTGTCAAAGTAGGTGACCAAGTAGAGGTAAGGCTCCCTACATATATCGGACACATCGTCTGCAGCGGACCTGTAGAGTACCGGACAGAGGATGTAGGCTGCTACGGACCGGTTACGGCATTAACGATCCGCAGAGAGGATTTACGTATCTCAGTAGCATTAGCAAATCTACAACAAAAATGATAATTTTACAGCTGTTTGTCCATCGTCCGACAGCATAAACCCAGCAACACGAGGGCCGCACCAGATCATTAAGGGAGTAGGAGTATCCCTCCTCTCCCAAAGGCACAGTAGACGCATACTGCGACATAAAAAAAGATAAAAGTGATTATGCACCCTTATCTTTTTCAAGCAATTCTATTATTCTGTCTAATTTTTTCTCTATGCTAGCATTTTTATCTGAAACCTTGTTTTTAGTTAGATAATCTTTTTTTAACAGTAAAACCAAGGGAATTGCCCAAACAAATGCCAATGGTATTAAAAAAATATATTGCAAGATAACACCTCATTAATAGTTATTGTTTTATTATAACAAACTAAAAAAAAGAACTTATTTGAAGTTATTTACTGCGCAGTACGAAGATACATGACATTAAGGGATAGAGGAGGTTACAGCACTCCTCTCCCACATATTGCGAATCAGGGAAGAGAAGTTCGTTTTGATAACGAAATGATGTTTTTGTCCTTATCATCACCATGGTCCGCATTTTCTTCTATCTCTTTTTTCTCATCGTGAAACTCAATATGAGAATAGGCCGTGATGTAGTCAAATGGAGTGTAATTATTACTTGGTAATTTTCTTGTAAGTAATATCTTGACAATGATGATTCCTAATGAGAAATAGAAAATGGCTCCTACTCCAACCAACATGAATTGTACTAAGTTCATTGTTAACACCACCTTTGTTTGATTTTATAATTTAATGTTAATATTTACAAGTTTACCGAGATTTGATGCACATTACGAAGATACATGGACAGAGAGGGTTAATAGCCCTCTTTTCCCACAAGGAGGATATAAGAGATAGTTTGGCTGTACTGAACTATAAGGGGGCTGAGATAATCGGCAAGGTCGCGGTAATGCCGAAATACCCCTGCACCTTCTGCCGAAAGAACGAAGCTACTCAATTGTGTGACTTTGTAGTCGGTTACTCATGGACTTCTGCTAAAGATGAACGGGGACGGATGATAGGAAGATACCACGAAACATGTGATAACGCCTATTTGCAAATAAACGGAGAAGCAAAGTGAACATTGATATAGCTTATGGGAGATATAAAGGTTAGGGGGCTGAGACCCCACACATTTAGGTATAAGGGGGAGGAGAGGATATGAGCAAACCGATCAAGTTTCGAGCTTTGAAAGATATCTATTGGGATGATTGGGGCCATATGGGTACAGCCCTTTCTACGATGTGAGTGATGGGTTAGATCAAGGTGAGTACGAATTAATTTAAGTGGCACTACAGGCCGTCTGGCCATCGAGTCAGACTGAGTAATCCCAGTAAAACGGGGGCCGGATAATCTTCAGTTCTTACCCATTAAAGATATACCATAGTAATCCATAAGCTATTCCGAAGTAAGCAATCACACCCAGTAAAGAGATGGACAAAAGAATAATGATAACTTTCTTGCCGTTCATAAAATTCACCTCTTAATTCGAATAAAAAACCTCTCCCAATTTTTAGTGTAGGGGAGAGGCCGAGAAAGAAAGATTAGGCACAGCCCTCATCATCCAACTTGATTATAAATTAAATAAATACATACCATCAATTGATTTTATAACTGGAGGTCATACCTAATGAGCGATTGGTACTTAGGAATTATAAGCAAAGAGAAAGAAACATCAGGCGGTGGGCAAGGAGTCATTAAAAACTCGCAATTGTCTCCAGAGGAAAAGGCAGGGTTAGATCTAAAGTATCGACGCCCAACAGGGAAAGCAGCAGAGAGACCATTCGTTATTAAGGGGTCAGTGGAATGAAATACAAGGAAACTCAAAAAGCATTGGCTGACGGGCATAGACAATTTATTTTTACTGCAAGCCCCCAGCATGGATGGAATATCTGACAGCCTATGAAGTAGAGTTTCAATAGGAAGAAGAGGAAGGACGATGTTTGCAACCTCATGAACACTACGCTATTGAGGATGCTATGCATGATTTATCTGAGAGAGAATGACCACTGGAGCAGGTGGGGCGCTGGTAGAAGCTACAAACCTCGCTAATAATAAGATCGTTCACGGATTCTTGCGAAAGCTCGTTGATCAGAAAGCCGGTTATCTGCTGAGTAAGGAAATGAGCATCCAGACAAAGAACAAAGTTTATGATGAACTGTTGACAGGGATTTTTGATAAAGGATTTAAACGACTATTAAAAAACCTGTTGAAGGAGAGCATTAAAAAGGGGTGCGCATGGTTGCATGTTTATTTAAGAAGGGAGTGCCCTTTCAGCGATGGCTGTTGAGGCACTCCCTTCTTTTTGAGGATATTCTTGAGCAATAACAAACTGCATTAATTTAGTCGTCTGAATAGGCTTATAGGTTCGCATACAAGGTTGCTATCGGACCTATCGGACCGCGATGCAGTTATTGGCCTGAAAAGTACCCAATTATGCTCTAAAGAAGCAACAAGGTTACTGGAGTCCGAAACCCTGCACAAAAGACGATTATTTTGTAAATAACGTCATCTGAGTCCAAAACTCGAAGAAGAGGACTCTCTCCGTTAGTGGAGAAACTAAGTAGACACCAGAAGGGCTGCAATACCAATCGCCACAAAAATAGCACCTGAGCTCATACCCATGATTCCTCGATTATGTGTATTCTCGTCATACAACATTTTAATTTTTCCAATAGTAGTGGAGAATAATGTTAGAATATCTTATATATAGATATACAATACTTTCCTGGGAGGAGCACTAATATGCGCATATTCATATATATAGGACTGGCTTTTTTTGTGATCTCTGGTATATGTATTGGCGGATTTACGACAGGTACTCAGCAAAGAGGGAATTTTTATTCGGAATCTAAAGAAGACCGTAAAATTAAAAACAAAGTAGCGAAATGGTCTGCTTTAGGAGGGGTTCTTTCCTTGGCTATAGCTGGAGTAGTATATTTGTTGTGATATTTACCTCACTCAAGTTCAAGAGTGGTAAAGAGTGCAATGCAAGACTTTTTACAAGAACCTTTAGACCCTTGATGTCTTTGCCGTTGAGGTTTTTTGTATTTATAATTCTAGTAAAATGGAATTTAATATAACAGTCACAATTATTTTTATCATCTGACATTATTTTATATTTTTCTTGCAAAGGTATATCTTTCATAGGATAATATGGGTATATTTTCCTAGCAAAAGTTGGAAGTGGATATTATCTGAGAGGAAGTAGAATATTGAAAACAAAGAAACCTTTTTTTAAAAAATGGTGGTTTTGGCTTATTATTGTTTTTGTTGTAATAGGGGTGATTGGATCACAGGGGAATGATAGTGAACCTACAGTATCAAAATCAGAACCAGCAGTGGCAAAGGTAGATGATACTGCAGCAACAGAGAAACCGGTCGAAAAGGAAAAGCCTACCAGCAAGCCTACAGAAGAGCCAAAGGAAACGATGATAACTGAAGTTGGACAAACCATCACAACTAAGAATTTTAAGCTTACAGTTGAATCTCTGGAAAAGCCTAAGGGAAATGATTATGTACAACCATCAGAGGGTAATGAGTTTGTAGAAATCGGAATTATACTTGAGAATATTTCCAGTAAAGATTATATGGTAAGCTCTATGCTAATGTTCAATGCATACCAAGACAGCTTCTCCATAAATGAAGATCTCATGGCTCATACTTTGGATAGTCAAGTAGGAACAATGGACGGCGCTTTAGCTGCGGGAAAGAAAATTCGTGGCAAACTAGCTTACCAGCTTCCTAAGGATTGGAAAGAACTTGAAATCAATACTGATTTTACGGTTTTAAGTTTTAGTTCAGATGGAGAAATCAAAATCGTTCTTCAAAATAAATAGGATATTTCACATATAAGAGTCTCGCCAAAGCTGGCGGGGCTTTTTTTATTATTAAACCTGATAATCTGCATTTACATAAAGTACCAAACCGATTATATTGAAAGAAAAGGGTAATGGATGAGGGGTGTTATATTTGGCGAAGATTTTTAATGAAAATACAGTTTCATTTAAACAAAAGTTATCTCCGATCCCTGAGTTTGCTTGGCATACGAGTGAGAGGTTAGCTGAGATCGCTAATTCTAAACATCTTGTCTTCGACATAAGATCGCTTGATCCAGATAAGTATTCCTTTCCTTATCATTTTCATAGAAACGCTGAAGAAATATTTGTGATTTTGACGGGAAAAGCGATGTTAAGAACTCCCGAGGGTTTTAGTGAGGTTTCTGAAGGTGATGTACTATTTTTTGAAATAGGACCTGAAGGAGCGCATCAACTTTATAATCATACGGATGCCCCTTGCAAGTATCTTGATCTCCGAACGAACCAGGGCATAGATGTTTGCGAATATCCGGACTCAGGTAAAATCAACATTCTCCCCTATCAAGAAATTTATCAGGCGGATCAACAAGCGGACTATTATAAAGGAGAAGAGCAGGTAAGGGAGAAATGGAACGGAATGGAGGATCACACTTGATTCAAGATCGATGGTTCACAGTCACGAAAATTGATCCAATTACTTATGCAATCAGTGAATATGGGCATTGGGAAAAGGTGCACTCTTTTTTGTTGTTAGGAAAAGAACAAGCGGTGTTGATTGATACGGGATTAGGCATCGATAATATAAAAAGAATAACGGATCAGTTAACGGATTTACCTATCGCTGTCATCACTACGCATGTGCATGCAGACCATATAGGCAGTCATGGACAATTTGAGACGATCTATGTTCATAAAGAGGATGAGGATTGGCTAATTAATGGAATACGAGGTTTGACCCTTGCCCAGATCAGAAAAGATATGAGCCGAGATATTACTCTTCCTGTTCCTGAGACATTTGATCCTAATAGGTATACGCCTTATCAAGGGAAACCAACAGCTCTATTGCGAGAGGGAGATGTGCTTAATTTAGGCGGGCGTAGATTAGTAATTTACCACACACCGGGTCATTCGCCAGGTCATATTAGCATCTTTGATCATGCCAACGGGTATCTGTTTACAGGGGATTTGTTGTATGATGTTACGCCAATTTATGCTTTTTATCCCTCTACTAGTCCGGCAGATTTAGTGGCTTCTTTAGAAAAGATTGCGCAAATTCCAAATGTATCTCAAGTATTCGGCTCTCATAATACGTTGGGTCTAGATCCAGCTATTTTGCAAGAGGTTATGAAGGCAGTTCGTGAACTACGTGAACGGGATCTTGTCGCTCATGGTACGGGCATTCACCGATTTAACGGATTTAGTGTGCAATTTTAAAATGAATGTTGGATGCAGCGAAAACGGCCCTCTCAAAAGGACCGTTTTTTTGTCTTTCCTTAAGGTTTTCAAAATTTCTAATTGGGAAAGGTAAAGTGAAGTAATAATAGGCGGAAGGGGGGCATTCATTCGGATACGATCGACCTGAAGAAAGCATGTAATTGTTGGACTTGGGAGTAAGCTTCTTTGTATTGATTATCGGATTGTTGAATGGGCAATAAGCCTGGCAAGAAGGAAATACTATACACAGGTATTTCATTGCTGTTCATGTATATTTTAAGCGTAAGTTCCTCAATAACATCAGCCTCTTCGTCAAAGCTATTAACCACATTAATATCCGCACTTGAAGCAGTTGATTTGCTGTTTTGTTGTCGTTTAGATACTTTTGAAAGGGTTAGTGCGTTAACAACAATCTCTGATCCCATTATATTGTCGAACGAGTATAGCTTTGCTATTGCTTTTTTGCTTGTTTTCGGATTGCTGGTACCTATTGCTATTTTTTTATAAGGTTCATTAAGGGCGATCAAGTGAGATTGATTGGGCGGAATGAATGTTTTGGTGAATATAATATTAAAAGATGAGGTTGCGTTTAACAGCTTAGAAAGTTCAGAAGAAGTAGATAGTTTTTTTAATTCTATAATAACGGCACTTAGAATTAAGACTCCTCCTACAATGGCAAACATATACATTAAGAAAATCAGCATGTAATCACACCTCCAATGATCTCAGTAGAGCAAGATTTATTGCTTATTGAAAGATATGCCTGAATTCTCTCTACTAGTATCTGTTAAGAGCGAAAATCGTGGGAATTTAGGAAACGACTACTGATTAGAAAAGAGAAAGCACCCAGAGATCTGCCGATTTTGCAAGCTGAGTGCAAAATTGGGGCAACTGCTGGAGTGCTTTGTTGAGAGCTTTTTAAAATAAATATGTCAAGATCATAAGAAATTGAAGGCTGTGATTTGATCAGTATAAACAATTAGCTGTTTGTATTCGATCGGAGATTCATAGTGAGTATAGGGTCTTACAGAAACATCATTAAGGACTACAAAGTTATAGCTGAAATTTTTATCGGGATGTTCCGCACCTAAATAAGATATGTATTCATCTACAATGACATCATCCATTAGAGATTTTAAGTCAAAAACATCCTCTTTATTGGAGGTGGAAGGGGAGATGGTCCCTTGAATACTGCCGAATGAGGTGAGTAAATTTACTTTTTTTCCACTCGCTTGATCGTTATTTAACAATAAGCCAGAGAGTTTAACAAGTGCATCGACTTTAAAATCGACGAGGGTTCTAATTTTTGAGTTGTTCAAAACGAGACACTTCCTTTCAATTTGAAATCCTGTTAACATTATTCGACATATAACCACATAATTCCTATTAGGTCATCAAAAATACATAAATACAAACACGCCCCCTCCATTGAACCATGAGTGAGGCGTGTTTATCTATAGAGATAGATTTAATTCCTGATCGTTACTCGTGTTCCAATCGGAACAATCGCGGCTAGTGCTAACACATCTTCATTGTACATACGAATACAACCGTGGGATACTTCGTGCCCTATGGATGAGGGATCATTATTTCCATGTATCCCATAGTGAGGCTTAGATAGACCCATCCAAAAGACCCCAAATGGACCACCTGGATCGGGTTGTTTGTTAATGATTGTGAATTCACCGAGTGGTGATTGAGTTAACATTTTACCGATTCCGACTGGGAAGCCCCTGATCACAATGTCGTTATCAAGAAGATAAAGCATACGCTGCGTCAGATCAACTATAATCCGGTAATTTGGCATTGTGCAACACTCCTTTCTAATTAAGATATGAGGAGGATGCCTAAACGGTTATTCATTAAAAATGGTCATTTTAGCCTATGAGAACAAATGTTCTGTAATTGATAAATGGAGTTTGATAACAGTAAAAAAGCTGTTCTGCATTTGCAGAACAGCTTTTTAAAAAATAAAAGAAAGTATATATTATACGATATACCCTATCCTTATACTTCTCGTAGAAACGGATACCGTCCTTTAGGACGGTATCCGTTTTCGCTAGGTAGGAGTGCAAACTTAGTGGATATCTCGAAATAATCCGATAACTCTGCCGAGAATGGTTACGCGATTAAGGCGAAGAGGCTCGTACGCCGGATTCTCCGGCTGAAGACGTATATGATCACGTTCTTTATAAAAAGTCTTAACGGTTGCTTCATCTTCTTCGGTCATAGCTACAACGATATCTCCGTTATCAGCCGTTTGTTGTTGACGAACAATAACATAATCGCCATTCATAATCCCAGCTTCGACCATACTGTCACCTTGAACCGATAACATAAATACTTTGTTATCTCCAACATAGTGAGTTGGAAGCGGGAAGTAGTCTTCAATATTCTCAGTAGCAGTGATAGGAACCCCGGCGGTAACCTTACCTACGACAGGAATGCGAGCGACGGTTTGCGCGAAATGATGGACATTCTCGGAATCCTCTTGGCCAAGCAATTCTATCGCACGAGGCTTCGTTGGATCTCGACGGATAAGTCCCTTCTTCTCTAGCCGATCTAAATGACCGTGAACTGTGGAGCTGGAAGCAAGACCAACAGCTTCTCCAATCTCCCGGACGGAAGGAGGATAACCCTTGCTGCGGACTTCGCTACGTATAAATTCCAGGATCGCCAGCTGGCGACTTGAAATCTTTGACATTGGAATCAACCCCATATAGTAATGTTTGGGAAAATTATAACATAGAACTACCGTTCGCACAAACATAAGTTCTAACTATTATAAATATTAATTCGAAAGAGTTAATAAATGGTAGTCTTGTATTGATTGCGTTTCCTTCATCTAAACGATAAGAGTGATTCTTTATATGAAGAATATGGTAAATAGTAACCTCTGAAAAAAAGAGAACAATTGTTCTAAAATAGTATTGAACAAAACACATGTTCGTGTTATTATAATTTCAAAAGTAAGAACAAGTGTTTGGAGGATGATATTCATGTTAAAATACAGTACATACCGCAGCATCTACGATAAAGCCCCAGTGGTTGAATCTTTAGGACATAATCCTATTACCCGTTATTCAGCTCAGATTAAAGAGATTACAGAGCTTTTGCTTGAAGGCTTGATGCGTTTGTTCCGAAGAGATTTTGTTATTAAACTGACATTGATCATTGTGCTCGTACTATCAGGACTTACAGTAGTAGGTAATGTATTTGCAGGATCTACTACTTTAATGAAGGATGAGAAGCGCGTAGTGGTTGAACGTGGAGATACACTTTGGAGTATTGCTCTTGAGAATAAACCTTCTGATATGAAAACGGCTGTATATATAGAAGGAATTAAAAAATTCAATGGCATTAAAGGTAGTCAGATTAATGCTGGAGATATTCTCACTTTACCTATTTATTAATATTCTAAGAACATAATAAGAGGACATGAAGAGCTTGCAGGGAGTAAACCTTGACAAGCTCTTTTTCTCATGGCAGAGTTAGAATTAATTTATAAGGGGAGGGAAAGTTTTGAATATTGATGAGTTGGTCGCGCGTATTAACGAATTGGCACGCAAACAGAAGAGCGTAGGCCTTAATCAAGAGGAAACGGCGGAACGCGCCAAGCTTCGTGAAATTTATTTGGGGAATATTCGCAATAACTTCCGAGCACAATTGAATACGATTGAATTGGTCGATAATGATGAGCATGAACAAGGTAACAAGGGGCGTAAGCATTAACACCCTGTTCCTTTTCATAGATATTACTGGATGACTAGGGGGAACGCATATGGCCCGTTCTTGGGAAAGAATGGTTCAACGCAACACGCAGCAAATTAATAAGCAAAGAAAGAAACAGGGGAAGGAAACGATTTACGCATCTAAATCTAAATCTCCTGGTAAGAACAGTGAAACCTTTAAAGGCCGTAACATTGCATTTCCATTAGTGTTATTAGTGCTTGGTACTATGTTTTGGATGGTTGGTTCAGTGGACCAGGCCAAAGGTAATGGTATGCTTATGAACTGGCTAGGAGTCGTTTTGTACTACTTACTAGCGGCACTTCTGTTCTTCCGACGTCCGTACTTGAAGGTAGAGAATGCTAGACTATCTACTATAAAATTCAACCGCGAACGTTATCTGCCAGCTTCTGATATTGAGAAAATCATCCTTTCGCGTGGAGCTGTTGTAATTAAGCATAAAGGCAAACGCACGAAATGGATTTTTACCAGACTTATGAATCGTTATGATACCAATGCAATGGGGACTCGACTGGAAGCATTCGCAAAAGCTCACCAAATTGAAGTAGTTCACGAATAGAAATTAACCAGCCATGGGAGAGGGAGACCTGTAATGCCAATTTCCGCCGTACTATTTGACCTTGATGATACACTGCTCTGGGATGATCGGAGCGTTAATGAAGCATTTCGTTCTGCATGTGAAGCCGCTGGGGATACGATTGATCCACAAGAACTGGAACTTGCGGTGCGTAAAGAAGCCATTGGACTATATGAATCCTACGAAACGAACCCGTTTACAAAGATGATTGGGATTAATCCGTTTGAAGCACTTTGGGGGAACTTTACTGCAGGTGAACAGCCGGAATTCCGTCAATTGGAGCAGCTTGCACCGGGATACCGTAAAGAGGCATGGCGTCGTGGTCTTGCAGCACTTGGTGTAGAGGACGAAGGTCTTGCTGAGACGTTAGCAGCTAAATTCGCAGCGGAGCGTAGAAATCGACCTTACATCTATGAAGAAACGATTCAAGTGCTTGAAGAGCTGAAGGGAAAAGTTAAGCTATTGCTTTTGACTAATGGATGCCCTGCATTGCAACAAGAGAAACTAGATGGCGTACCTGAAATCGTTCCTTTCTTTGATCACATCGTGATTTCTGGAAGCTTCGGCAAAGGAAAGCCGGATAAGGATATTTTTCTGCATGCTCTGGAGCTTCTAGATATTGCACCTGAGCAAGGGGTTATGGTCGGAGATAAGCTTACAACGGATATTCGTGGTGGGTTGGCAACAGGTTTGACTACGGTTTGGATTAATAGAAAAGGCAAACAGCCAGATCCGGAAATTCAGCCGGATTATGAAATCAAACATCTTGGAGAGCTTCTTTCATTAGTCCAATCTTTATAAAATTGAGTAGAAGAGGCTTTCATTCATTTAAGCTTTAAGATGGCAGTGAGTTCCTAGGTATCTAGGAGACTTACTGTCTTTTTTATATCTACATCATATTTAGTATGTTAGATGAGATTTACTAGTATATGATTTAAGTCACAAGAGTTTAGCTGAATTGATGCGAAATACTGAAAAACCAATAATAATGTGTATAATAGATGGAGAATGTATAACATGAATTGGTAGATTCTTAGTAATCAATTCGACTGGGAGGAATCTAAATGAAGATTTCAAGAACAATAGTTCCTTTATTATTAGGTGCAACACTTTTAGTATTGGGAGGATGTTCATCAGACCAAACTAAACATTCTGGCGTACATAATATGAACATGAACATGGACATGTCTATGGAACCTATCAAGGTCGAGTTACATTGGAATCCTGAAGAGGTTGTTGTAAATCAGAAGGTGACCTTTGAAGCAGTGGTGACGCAAGACAACTTGGCAGTAGATGATGCGAAAGAGGTTCTGTTCGAAATTGTGAGTAAAGATGATAGTGAACAGAAAATTGAATTTAAAGGAAAGCTAGTCAGTGATGGAATCTATCAAGCAGAGGGAACACTAACGAAAGAAGGACAATATATTGTTACATCACACGTAACTGCTAGAACTCAGCATTCTATGCCTAATAAAGAACTCTCTGTAAAACCATAATTAAAAGAATAGCAATTCCTATGATTACAGATAATGCAGAGTGGAAAGGAAGGCTTTTCGAAATTCCTTTATTCTGCTAAACTTACTCTAATGTTTTACTGGGGGGACTATACGTTGGCTAAATATACACTTGAGGAAAGCTTACAACAAAGAATATTAATTCTAGATGGTGCAATGGGCACAATGATCCAACAGGTGCCTCTGACAGGTGAGGATTTTGGTGGGGAAGAATTGGACGGCTGTAATGAAATGCTAGTATTAACTCGTCCAGAAGTAATTCAGACGATTCATGAGCAGTATCTTGAAGCAGGTGCTGATCTCATTGAAACAAATACATTTGGTGCAACGTCTGTTGTACTTGCTGAATATGATATTCCGCAACGGGCTCGTGAAATTAATCTGGTTGCAGCAAAGCTAGCCCGTAATGCCGTTGATAAATATGATACACCAGATCGTCCCCGCTATGTTGTAGGTGCGATGGGTCCTACAACAAAGACACTCTCTGTTACGGGAGGCGTGACTTTCCAAGAGCTCGTTGATAGCTACGAGGAACAGGCAGTGGCATTGATTGATGGTCAAGTAGATGCGTTATTGCTAGAGACCTCTCAGGATACTTTGAACGTGAAGGCTGGAAGTATAGGTATTCGAAATGCATTTGAGAAGACGGGTATCAAATTGCAAGTGATGATTTCGGGAACAATTGAGCCGATGGGTACCACACTTGCCGGTCAGAACATTGAAGCATTCTATATTTCTTTAGAACATCTGAAGCCTATCTCTATAGGTCTGAACTGTGCGACGGGTCCAGAGTTCATGCGTGATCATATTCGTTCACTTTCTGCAATCTCTTCAGCGGCTGTGAGTTGTTATCCGAACGCTGGACTGCCAGATGAGAATGGGCATTATCATGAATCTCCTGATTCTCTTGCGCGTAAAATTGCTGCGTTTGCAGAAAAGGGATGGCTTAACATTGCGGGAGGTTGTTGCGGAACGACACCGGAACATATCCGTGCTATGTCGGAGGCACTTTCACAATTCCCTCCACGTCCGCTTGCAGGAAATCATCCACCGGCACTTTCAGGGATTGAACCTATTTATATTGAGAACGACAACCGTCCATACATGGTCGGTGAACGTACGAATGTATTAGGGTCGCGTAAGTTTAAACGTCTTATCGTCGAAGGTAAATATGAGGAAGCCTCAGAAATTGCCCGTGCACAGGTGAAGAGTGGTGCTCAAGTTATCGACGTCTGCGTGCAAGATCCGGACCGTGATGAGATTGAAGATATTAAGCTGTTTCTAGAATTAGTTGTAAAAAAGGTTAAAGTTCCTTTGATGATCGATACTACCGATCCGAAGGTTATTGACCTGGCGTTACAGTACTGTCAAGGTAAGGCGATAATTAACTCCATTAACCTTGAAGATGGTGAAGAAAAATTTGAGCTGGTCACACCATTGATTCATAAGTATGGCGCAGCTATCGTAGTGGGTACGATTGATGAGACAGGACAAGCAATTAAGGCTACGGACAAACTGGAAGTTGCCAAACGCTCCTACGACTTACTAGTGAACAAATACGGATTAGCTGGAGAAGACCTTATTTTCGACACGCTTGTGTTCCCTGTAGGAACCGGGGATGAACAATATATTGGCTCTGCTAAAGAAACTATTGATGGGATTCGTTTAATCAAAGAAGCACTTCCAGGTGTTCATACGATCTTGGGGATCAGCAACGTTTCCTTTGGATTACCGGAAGCAGGACGTGAAGTGCTGAATTCAGTATTTCTCTATGAGTGCACTAAGGCTGGATTGGATTATGCGATCGTAAATACCGAGAAGGTAGAACGTTATGCGTCTATTCCTGCTGAAGACCGTCGTCTTGCGGAGGAATTAATTTATAATACAAATGACGACACGCTTGCTGCTTTTGTAGCCGCCTTCCGAGGGAAAAAGGTTGAGAAAAAAGAGAAAATTTCTAACCTGTCACTAGAAGAGCGTCTGGCTTCATATGTTGTTGAAGGCACCAAAGAAGGACTTATTCCAGACCTTAATGAGGCGCTTACCAAATCAGGACCTTTGGAGATTATCAATGGCCCGCTAATGGCCGGGATGTCGGAGGTTGGACGGCTGTTTAATAACAATGAGTTGATTGTTGCTGAGGTGCTGCAAAGCGCTGAAGTAATGAAGGCTTCTGTTGGTCATTTAGAGCAGTTTATGAAGAAGGATGAGACATCGGTAAAAGGTAAGATCATGCTGGCAACTGTAAAAGGCGACGTGCATGATATAGGTAAGAATCTGGTGGAGATCATCTTATCCAATAATGGTTATCAGATCATTAATTTGGGTATAAAAGTACCACCTGAGACCATTATCGAAGCGTTTCGTCGTGAAAAAGCCGATGCGATCGGATTGTCTGGACTACTCGTAAAATCGGCACAGCAGATGGTGCTGACTGCGCAAGACCTACGCACGGCTGGGATTGATGTGCCTATTATGGTAGGTGGTGCTGCCTTGACTCGCAAGTTCACCAAAACACGTATCCGGCCGGAATATGATGGGCTGGTATTATATGCTAAGGATGCTATGGATGGACTCGATATTGCTAATCGGCTTATGAATCCTGTTGAACGGGAGAAAATTGCCGAGGAAATTCGAGTGGAAGCAGAATCCGCAGTGGCAGTTGCTCCTAAGCAAGAGCTTCCTACGCTGACTAGAGCTGTACGCTCCAAAATTTCTCCAGATGCACCTGTATTTGTTCCACCCGATTTAGAGCGCCATGTCATTCGTAATTATCCATTGGGGCATATTATCCCTTATGTGAACATGCAAATGCTGCTCGGTCACCATCTGGGGCTACGAGGTTCTGTAGAGGCGCAATTAGCTGCTGGTGATGAGCGGACTGTGGAATTGAAAGGTACTGTCGATGACATTCTACATCAAGCGATGCTGGAAGGTACGATTACTCCTCATGCGATGTATCAATTCTTTCCGGCACAATCAAGTGGTAACGATATTATCGTGTATAATCCACAGAATACAGCCGAGATTCTGCATACCTTTACTTTTCCAAGACAAGGTGTTGAGCCTTATCTCTGTCTAGCGGACTTTTTGAAGTCGGTCGACAGTGGAATGATGGACTATGTTGGATTCCTCGTGGTAACTGCGGGACACGGTGTTCGTGAGCTCTCTACAGCCCTTAAGGATAATGGAGATTATTTACGCTCACATGCGTTACAATCTGTAGCGCTGGAAGTAGCAGAAGGATTAGCGGAGCGTGTTCATCACATGATGCGTGATACATGGGGCTTCCCAGATCCTGCAGATATGACCATGAAACAAAGACATGGGGCAAGATATCAAGGGATTCGTGTATCCTTTGGTTATCCTGCATGCCCAGATCTGGAAGATCAGGGACCACTATTTAAACTGTTATCCCCAGAGGATATCGGTGTTCACCTTACAGAAGGCTTTATGATGGAGCCTGAGGCTTCCGTTTCGGCGATGGTATTCGCTCATCCAGAAGCGCAGTATTTTAATGTAGAGAAGCTGTAATTCTTTCATTTATACACCCGGTCTGTAGGGGGATTGTATCCCTTTCAGCGGAACCTCCCGTAACTGGGGGGTTTTTTGCTGGAAGAAGGACGTTTAGAATAGATAAGAGATAGTTCAGCCAATAAGAAGAAGGGAGGAAGAGGGATGGAATTATATTTTTTAGGTACGAATGCAGGGGTACCAACTATACAACGCAATGTAACGTCGATTGCATTAAGACTTCTGGAAGAACGCCGTAGCATTTGGATGTTCGATTGCGGGGAAGGGACTCAGCATCAGGTTCTTCGCTCACCGATTCGCCTAGGGAAGCTGGAAAAGCTATTTATTACACATTTACACGGAGATCATCTATTTGGTCTTCCAGGTTTATTATCTAGTCGTGGTTATCAGGGAGGGACATCTCCTTTAACGGTTTATGGTCCCCCTGGATTGAAGGGATACTTAGATATATCCTTAGCTGTGAGCCAATCCCGAATTCCATACAAGATTGAGATTGTCGAGCATACAGGAGGAACGGTATTTGAGGATGATGGTTTTAAAGTGGAGGCAGCATTATTAGAGCATCGTATTGATAGCTATGGTTACCGGGTAACGGAAAAGGATAGTCCCGGGAGCCTCAATACGGAATTACTAAAGAGTTATGGCTTAAAGCCTGGACCGTTATATGGAAAATTAAAAAAAGGTGAAGATGTTATAACGGATGACGGTGTTCGTATCTGCGCTGCTGATGTTGTTAGAGAACCTAAAAGAGGGCGTATTGTTACGATCTTGGGAGACACAAGACCTTGTTCAGGAGCTTTAGAACTCTCACTTCATGCAGACCTTATCGTTCATGAAGCAACCTTTGCTCATGATCTGGCAGAAATGGCGTATCAATACCATCACAGTACAGCACGTCAAGCTGCAGAACTAGCAAAGGAAGCCAATGCAGGCCAACTATTGTTGACTCATTTCAGCTCTCGTTACAGTTCGTCTGAAGAGTTGATTCCTTTGCTGGAAGAAGCTGAGCTCATTTTTCCAGAGACATTATTAGCGGAGGAATTCGGCACATATCCAATTTATCGAAGACAAAACGGGCAATTGGGGAAATGATTATTTTCCGGGAAAGCGCAGGAAATGACAGTGCTATGCTAAAAAATGCTGGAAGAGTCTCTCGTTCGATTTCATTCGACGAAGTGTGTTAGATTTAAAGTAATTACAGCGTGAAAGAGGTACGAATGGCTGGAAATCTTGCCGAAAATAAACGGACAATACCACCAAACAAAAAGTATTATTAATCATTCTAAATCCAAGCTGGGCTTAGGTTGAATGTTTATTAATACCATTATTAATTTATCACATTAATTAATTTTTTATGGAAATAGAGGGATTTATAATGGAACAGATTAAAGGATTATTGATTGACTTAGATGGTACGTTATACCATGGGCATAAAATGATTCCTGGTGCTGATTTACTGATTAAAGGTCTGCGTGAAGCGGGCATTCCTTTTTTATTTGTTACCAACAATTCATCGCGTACAGCGGCTAATGTGGCTGCACATTTATGTGGAATGGGAATCGATGCGAAAGCTGAGGAGGTATGTACCTCATCAATGGCGGCCGCACGTTACATAGCTGAGGAATCACCTGGGGCTGCAGTGGCGATACTTGGAGAAGAGGGTTTGCATGTGGCTTGTACCGAAGCTGGGCTCCGCATTGTCACAGACTCACCCGATTATGTACTGCAAGGCATCGATCGCTCCTTCAACTATACGTCGCTCTCGCAAGCTTCACGCTGGATTCTGGGAGGAGCAAAGTTTGTACTCACTAACCCAGACTTAATGCTGCCATCAGATGATGGCATTATGCCTGGCGCAGGTACGATCGGAGCAGCCATCAAGGCTGCTAGTGGAGTGAGTCCGGTAGTGATTGGCAAGCCGGAATCCCATTTAATCAAATTTGCGACAGATCTTCTTGGTATAGTGCCTGAACATGCAGTGGTTGTCGGTGATAATATGCGTACAGATATAGCAGCTGGAGTAAATGCGGGCTGTCGTACAGTTCTTGTATTTACCGGATTAACCAATGCAGAAAATCTTGACCACTATAAAAACCTTACCGGAATCTCACCGGATGAAATTTGTGCCGATTTAACTGAACTTAAAACGTTTCTCGGTGTATAATAGCTAGGATCTTATTACTTCACCAACCTAGAAGGGACGATGAGCTATGCCGGAATTGCCGGAAATGGAGAATTATAGAAAGCTGCTTAGTCAGCATATTATAAATGTGCCAATATCTGATGTAATCGTGAACAGAGAAAAATCAATTAATATGGAAACAGAAGCTTTTAGAAATGCATTGATCGGTGCGCGTGTTGTTTTTGTTGAGCGGCGTGCCAAGTATATTTTGTTTCACCTACATGATGGAAGAAGACTACTTCTACATTTGATGCTTGGTGGAATACTTTTTTATGGTACGGAGGATGAACGGCCGGATCGTAACACACAAGTCGAAATCGCATTTGGAGATCATATCCTTTACTTCATTGGACTTCGCTTAGGCTATCTACATTTGCTGTCGGTGAAGGAAAGCGAAGCCACAATGGGTAAACTTGGACCTGAGCTGCTGGATCGTCGGATGACGCTGGAAAGATTCACTGCATTATTAAAGGGACGGCGAGGTGCGCTCAAAAGCCTGTTAGTAAATCAGCATGTGATGGCTGGAGTCGGGAATTGCTATGCTGATGAGATTGCCTTTGAAGCTAGGCTTTTACCTTCTGCACTAGTACAAAATTTAACAACTGAATCTATAGCCCGTCTTTATGAGGGCATCCAAAAAGTACTGACTGAGGCGACTGAAATTGGTGGGTACATGGAAATGCCGTTTATGACTGGGGATACTGTTACAGGTTCATATAATAATCAATGTAAAGTGTATGATCGTGAAGGCGAGCCTTGTCTTCGTGATGGGGGAACAATTATCAAAACAGAGCTGTCTGGACGCAAAGTGTTTTATTGCCCAGACTGTCAGCATGACCAATAGTCTTCAAATAGGGGCTCATGTCAGCATTCGCGGCGGATATGGGAGAGCTGCCCGATTCGCTTGGGAGAGCGGTGCAACATGTTTTCAATATTTTCCTAAAAATCCGCGTAGTTTGAAACTTAAACAGGTAGATGTACGAGATACGAGGGATTGTGCGCTCTTTTGCCAAGACAAAGGGATTACTTCGATTGCTCACACACCCTATGGGATTAACATGGCGGCTGGTGAAGATGATGTTACTCCACGAAAGGTTTATGTAGCCTCTCTCTTAAATGATCTAGAGATTGCAGAAGCTTGTGGTTCATTAGGCATCGTTGTTCATTTTGGACATTTTGGTGGAATGGAGCCGTTACAAGGCTATCAAAATATTATACAATGTATGAATGAGGTGCTTCAGTCCTGGGATGGACGTACTAAGCTGCTTATAGAGAATCAAGCGGGCAACCATGGAAATGAAGGAATTACACTTGAAGAACTCGTGAAAGTTCGAGAGCTTAGCCAATTTCCAGAGAAAATAGGATTTTGTTTGGACACCTGTCACGCTTACGCAGCTGGTATCTGGAACCCTGAGCGAACGGAAGACTTCCTTGAACGAGGAGAGCGACTTGGATTTTGGCCACATCTTGTTGCTGTTCATTTAAATGATTCTAAGTTTCCTTTCGACTCAAGACGCGACAGACATGCTGGAATCGGACAAGGACATATTGGAGCGCAGGGGCTGAAAAGCTTATTGTCCTCCGAGCTTTTACGAAGCTCAGCTGTTGTCATGGAAACGGAGAAGGGGGCGGATGGCAGTCACCGAAAAGAAATTGCCATTGTGCGTGGTTGGTTTGAAGCGGAGGCGTAATTGTGATTCATATCTATATGGATGATCTTCGAAAGGTACCTAAAGGGTTCGCTCTGGCTCGTTCTACGGAAGAATGTCTTCTAATGCTGCGTGAGTGCGAGGTGGCTATTTTATCACTGGATTACGATATGGGGCCGGGTGATTATTCGGGTGGAGAAGTTGCCAGACGGATCGTACTGGAAGGACTGTTCCCCCGAGAAATCTATTTGCACACTTCCAGTCTGTGGGGGCGAAAAGAAATGTATGAGATCTTATATACTGCTAAACCTGAGGGGATGCTTTTGGTAAATAGTCCCCTAAGTTCTGATAAGCTTCACGATATCGCCGAGGAGACGAACTTGAAATGAAGGTAATGAATGAAGTGGAATTACTGGAGGCGCTCAAGAGTTCAGGAGAACCGCTTGTAGTATTCTTACACACTCCACTGTGCGGTACTTGTAAGGCTGCTGAACGGATGTTAGAGGTGGCGGCTCATCTATTGCCTGCTGAACTTCAAATGGTTACAGGTAATGTGAACATGCTGCCGAATTTGGTACAACAATATCGTATTACGAGCGTTCCTGCACTACTTGTAGCTTCTGCAGAACGGGAAAATGATCCGAAAGTTTATTATTCCATGGTTTCAGTTGAGCGAGTGCTGGAATACATAAGGAGTGTTATATCATAATCATTTCATTACAACATTTATCTCTCCGCAGGGAAGAAAGCTTAATCTTGGACGATGTGTCGCTAGAAGTTAAAGAAGGTGAGAACTGGGTCATTTTGGGACGGAATGGCTCTGGTAAAACCACAATTTTAGAGATGATGACTGGTTATTTGTTTCCTAGCAAAGGGACTGTAGAAGTGCTGGGTTATAAATATGGACAATGTGATATACGTGAGGTTCGTAAAGAAATTGGCTATATCGGGCCTTCCTTGATGGAAAAGATGTCGTTAGAAGATCCGGTGTGGGAGGTCGTAGCAACAGGTGCTTACGCTTATTTGCGTTTCTACGAGACGATCCCCTCCGAAGTAAAAGAGAAAGCAATCAGCATGCTGGAAGATATGAATCTAGGCAATATGGCATTTCATCCTTTTGGGACCTTGTCACAGGGGGAACGTAAAAAGGCTATGCTGGCAAGATGTCTTATGGCTGACCCTAAGCTATTAATTATGGACGAGCCATGTGCCGGCCTTGATCTATATGAAAGGGAAAAAATGCTGGCTGAAATAGACAAGCTGAGACAGCGTAATGTTTCTGTAGTATACGTTACTCACCATGTGGAAGAAATTGTCCCGCTTTTCACGCATGTTGCATTAATCCGTGAGGGTAAGCTAGCTGGATCTGGACCGAAAGAAGAAGTATTAACGAAAGAAATGATCATGGCCACTTATGATATTCCTGTTGATGTTGAATGGGATAGCGGTCGTCCCTGGATTAAAATTAGACCTGGAGGCAAAACGATTTGAACGATTTAAGACAAGATACCGAAGAGCAGAACATTGCTCCGGAAGAAGAAGTGTATTCCCGATATATTTGTACAGCAAATCACGGATTTGCGCCTTATGCGCAAGAAGAGCTTCGCCGTTTATTCGGTGCTGTGAAGAGTACCTTGTTACTACCAGGAGAAATCTTTCTGGCTACATTGCAATCTGAACCAGAGGAAGTAACGCGCCTACTCACACAGAATCTTCCCATTTTCCTGCGTCATATACAGCCTGTTCAGTTTCAGGATGAAGGAACCATGGAAGCTCTACAGCGTTTAGCGGTGTATTTAAGTCGCCACACTGAGCTTGAGGGTGAGAAGGTATCCCTGAACGTTCGTAAAGGTGATCCTTCCTTCTGGCAGGACAGTCCAGGAGAACTTCGTGAATGGCTCCAAGAGCAATTGCAGAGCTTAGGCGCAGAATTTACTGTGCAAGATCCAGCCTGGGTTATTTCAGTCTACGCAGACGGGAATGCCTTATATGCAGGTGTGTCCAGACCAGAAGCGAATTTATCTAGCTGGAATGGCGGTGCCATCCGTTTCCGAAAGGAGGATGGACAAATCTCACGTGCCAAGTTTAAACTAATGGAAGCCGAGAAGGAGTTTGATATTCCTTTTTACAGCTTCCGTAATGCGTTAGATATTGGTGCTTCTCCAGGTGGGTGGACTTCTTTCTTACTGGAACGTGGAATGAAGGTTACAGCTGTTGACCCTGCGTTAATGCATGAGTCCCTTCGTAATTATCCGGGCTTGAAAATCCTTCGTAAAAACGCAGGAGAAGTAAAATTCCGGGACAATGAATTTGATCTGCTCGTGTGCGATATGAGCTGGAGTCCTAAGCTGATGGCGAAGCTAGTAACCGGGTTACTCCACAGTCTGTCACCGGGTGGGACGGCCATTGTGACCGTAAAACTGATGCATAAGAAACCACTTGCGATGATCAAAGAAATTATTGCGATGTTTGAAGGGGAGCGCATGCAGATTCAGCGTGCAAAGCAGCTATTCCATAATCGTGATGAAATTACACTTTATATGATTAAATACTAATCAAACAAATTTTAATTTTCTAAGGGAAAGCATCCCGTTATTAACGTGACCGTATTTTGCGGTAAGAACGTTAATGGCGGAAGCTTTCTCTTTTTTTTTTTTGCGAAAAGGGGGAGTAAGTTTGTATTTTGAGACGAAACTTAAGATTGGACAGGTTATTGATGACAGATACAGAATTACGGGCCATATTGGTTCAGGTGGGATGAGTAATGTTTATCTTGCGGAAGATTTGCGTCTAAAGGGT
This sequence comes from Paenibacillus sp. FSL R5-0475, assembly GCF_038004585.1. Taxonomy (NCBI): domain Bacteria; kingdom Bacillati; phylum Bacillota; class Bacilli; order Caryophanales; family Paenibacillaceae; genus Paenibacillus; species Paenibacillus sp. FSL R5-0475. Next base: position 2,332,676 of record NZ_JBBORK010000001.1, on the reverse strand, counting down.
AAACGATGGGCTGTAAAAGAAAGCTTATGCTTAGATGAGCTGCATTCTGACATCCAAGCGGAAGCCGATATGTTAATTACACTAGACCACCCACGATTGCCGCGTATTGTCGATTTCTATCTTCCAGATCGAGAAGGGTATTCCTATTTAATCATGGACTATATTGAAGGTGTGAGCTTGAGTCAGCTAATGAAGGATAATCCCGGACCTTTGCCAAGTGACTTCATCATTCAGGCGGCTAAACAGCTTTTAGAAGTCCTTCAATATCTGCATAGTCATCAACCACCGATTATCTATCGTGATCTAAAGCCTTCAAATATCATGTTGACACTGCAAAAAGAACTGATGTTAATTGACTTTGGGATCGCACGAAGCTACAAACACGGTATCTCTGAAGATACGGTTAAGCTTGGTACGGTTGGATTCGCGGCACCTGAGCAATATGGAAGTGGGCAGAGTCAGCCGGTATCCGATTTATATGGATTAGGTGCATTAATTCTCTTTATGGCAACTGGAGGGCAATGTAGTCAATGGGAGTCTGGGATGGAGGATCGGCTATATAACCATATGCCAGCTGGCATTATTCCAATCATAAGACGCTTATTACGACATCACCCGGAAGAGCGTTATCAGAATGCGGAAGCAGTTCTACAGACGCTAATTCGTATGGAGTCCGAAATGGTTAGAGTAAATGATTTTACTATTTCAGTCCCACATTCTCTAGAAAAGAGAAAAGCGATGGTCATTGCCATACTCGGAGTTGCTTCAGGTCTTGGAACAACACATACTTCATTCGCAGTGAGTAGCTTACTTGCACAGAAGGGGGCAACTGCATGGGTTGATTTTTCTCCTGATTCATCGGTTTATGAACGCATTCGCAGCATGTTACATACACAGATTACAACTGTTGCATCCAAGGATGAGATATCTGCTTTTTCATGGAAAGGGGTGCATTATTGGAAACGTCCTATTCACGGAAAAATGGCTGATTTGCTGAGAGGGGATTATCAATTTGTAGTGTTGGATCTTGGCATTGGGGAATATGAAGGGGCGCTTGATGAGTTCAAATATAGCGATATGCCGATTCTAATTACTTCTGGTGCAGATTGGCGACTCGAAGATTTACTAGTGTGGCTTAGGCGTAAAAGGTTACAGCCTGAAACGAATTGGAGGGTGGGGTTACCACTCGCAGAACGCTCAACTGTACAACTGTTGCAGACCGCTATAGGTACAGATAAGATTTATGGACTACCTTTTCAGCAAGATCCATTCAAGCCTAAGGGGAAGTTGGTAGAAGAGATCAATGAAATGTTTGAGGGAGTATTAGATGTACCCAGTAAGGGGAAAAGCCGTAGTTTTTTTCAAAAGAAAGGCTGAATAAAGCGGTTCTCTATGCTTCCTCTTTTCACTCAACTAACTTTTAGTTCAGTGTTGCATTAAAGTGTGTTAAAATATATATTTATACGTGTTTTGAAAAATATAAGAAAGTATAAGTTTTACACTATACTTTACCTTTATATTTCTTGCATGAACGCTTACCGTCCTACAGGGACGCTGAAGACGTTTCTGCTTGAAATATAAGAAAGTATAAGCTTCACACTATACTTTATCCTTATATTTTTACGAGAAACGGTTGTCGTCTTTAAAAGATGACAACGTCGTTTCTTCTTATTACGCATTATTTAAGTATAGACAGGAGCTTGCGGAGAATTTATGAGTTTACTTAGTGTAGAAGACGTTTCCCACAATTTTGGGGATCGGACGTTGTTTAAAAATGTTTCTTTCCGGTTGTTACCGGGTGAGCATGTAGGAATCGTAGGAGCAAATGGCGTAGGAAAATCGACGCTTATGAATATTTTGACTGGAAAACTGTTGAAGGATAGTGGAAAAGTAGAGTGGACGCCTCGCGTCCGTTACGGTTACTTGGATCAGCATACGATCTTAACGCCAGGGAAAACCATCCGTGATGTATTGAAGGACGCTTTCTTGCCACTTTTAGAGCTGGAACAGGAAATGCTAACTATAACTGAAAAGATGGGCGACGCTTCTCCTGAAGAGTTAGAGATGTTACTCGAGCAAATGGGGGACATTCAGGAACAGCTGGACATCGGAGATTTTTATCTTATTGATGTAAAAGTGGAGGAAATGGCGAATGGTCTTGGCCTATCCGTTATTGGACTTGACCGTGATGTCGCTTCACTAAGTGGGGGTCAGCGCACAAAGGTTCTGCTCGCGAAGCTTCTGCTTGAGAAACCGAATGTACTATTGCTGGATGAGCCTACTAACTATTTGGATGTTGAGCATATCGACTGGTTAACTAACTATTTGAAGCAATATCCATATGCATTTATATTGATCTCTCATGATACGGAATTCATGAATAAAGTCGTAAATGTGGTCTATCACCTGGAGTTCGGTAAACTTACTCGATACACTGCGAACTACGAGAAATTCCTGAATATGGCCGAGATGAATAAGATCCAACACATAGATGCTTATGAGAAACAACAGGATTTTATTAAGAAACAAGAGGATTTCATTCAGCGTAACAAAGCTCGTGCCTCCACATCTGGCCGGGCGAAGAGCCGTGAGAAACAGCTGGATCGTATGGATCGAATTGATCGACCAGAAGAAGCTGCAAAACCTACCTTTAAGTTTAAAGAAAGTCGGGCCAGCGGGAAAACAGTCTTCGAAGGCATTGATTTCGAGATTGGTTACGACCGTCCGTTGCTTCCTATGCTGAACATGACCATTGAACGTGGAGAGAAGATCGCTATAACTGGTTGCAATGGTGTCGGTAAATCGACGCTACTGAAGACTATTCTTGGCGTGATTCCTACGTATAGCGGTAAAACCTATCTAGGAGATTATCTGAACTCAGCGTATTTCCAACAAGAAGTGAAAGCAGCTAATCTTACACCTATTGAGGATGTCTGGAATGAATTTTCTAGTCTAACTCAGAATGAAGTGCGTGGACATCTTGCTCGCTGTGGTCTGAAAAATGAGCATATTACCCGACCGCTTAGCATGCTGAGTGGTGGCGAACAAGCTAAGGTCCGTCTCTGTAAGCTGTTGATGCGTGAGAGCAACTGGGTTCTGTTCGATGAACCTACCAATCACCTTGATGTTATTGCCAAGGCAGAGCTGAAGCGGGCATTACAAGAATATAAAGGCACAGTCCTGCTCGTCTCCCATGAACCTGATTTCTATGAAGATTGGGTTACGAAAATTTGGGATGTTGAACAGTGGTCAGCAGTACAAGTATAGAATCTTCATACTCCCGGGGAATAGCAGACGATCTGCTGTTCTCCGGTTTTTGGATACGGGGAGGGAAACCGAATGATTCATACAGATGGTCGTGAAGATCGTTATTCTCGTCAGGTGCGATTTGCGCCATTTGGAGCAGAGGGACAAGAAAGGCTCGCGCAGTCTAGTGTTTTAGTAGTGGGAGCAGGTGCGCTTGGTACAGGGATTGCAGAGACGCTGGTACGCTGCGGGGTAGGCAAAATTATTTTAGCTGACCGTGATTATGTAGAGTGGAGTAACCTTCAGAGGCAACAGCTCTATACTGAGGTAGATGCTATTGAACGTATGCCTAAGGCTGCTGCTGCGCAGCGCAAACTTCAACAGATTAATTCTGAGGTCGTTATTGAAGCCTATGTTATAGATGTTCGTGCCGAAGAGTTGGAAGAGCTTGTTTCAGGGGTTGATCTGATCATGGATGGTACAGACAATTTTGATACTCGGCTCATTATTAATGATATGGCGCAAAAGCACGGTATTCCTTGGATCTATGGTGCATGTGTAGGCAGTTATGGAATAACCTATACGATTTTGCCAGGAGAAACTCCATGTCTCCATTGTCTTCTAGGTACAGTACCGCTAGGAGGTGATACCTGTGATACCGCAGGTATACTTCCGCAAGCAGTACAACTAGTTACGGCAAATGCAACGGCAGAGGCGCTGAAACTACTAGGTCAGCGTAAAGATCAATTAAGAAACAAACTGTTAACGTTTGATGTGTGGCGGAATGAATACCATGAAATTGGAGTGAAAGCTGCCAAAAAGAAAAACTGCCCTTCTTGTGGGAGTCATCCGATCTACCCCTATCTAATGGCAGCGAATACCGAACGAGGCGATGTTCTTTGTGGAAGGGATACAGTACAAATTCGACCTGCGAGACCACAGAAGCTTAACTTGCAGGAAACTGCGGATCGTTTGTCTCGTTTAGGAAGCGGAAGCGTGGACAGCAACGCTTATCTGGTTTCTTTTATAGAAGGGCCTTATCGGTTAGTAATTTTTGCTGATGGTAGAGCGTTGATTCATGGAACAAAAGATATTGCTGCTGCTCGAGGCTTTTATCATCGATATTTTGGATAAAGAAGCTGTAAATAGGTGTTCAGGCCATTTCTTAGGAATGGTCTTTTTGTTTTCCGGGAATTCTATACGTACCGCAGTGATGCTGGTGCAAGTCATATGGATATGGGGGAACTTTGTGATTGAGCAAATAATATGGTATATGGCTGATAGCAGTAGTAGAGAAGAAGATCGAACCGTTATAAAAAGTGTGCTACAAGATATTGGACTTGAAGCAACAAAAAGCGAAGATCCCGAGGATCTCCGCTTATCCATATCAAAAGTAGAACCGGTACTGCTGCTTGCTGAGTTATGCGAGGTGGGGACTTGGGAAGGCTGGGACATAATTTCCGCTGTAAGAGCTGAGGGGATGATACTACCGGTAATGGTGATTTCCGGTGAACAATCTGAATCTGGAACTGGGGCAGTTTCGGCGTTCTCAGCCGGGGGTAATGAATATATGACAAAGCCTTTACATACCGGTGAATTCAAACACAGAATTCTAAATTTGTTAACCCTTACTGGACGGCGTCGAAATTTAAATCAAATACTGAGAGTCGATGGTTTAATGCTCGATCCCAGCCGCAGGTTTGTAAGTCGCGACGGGATCGAGTTAAAAATGACACCCAAAGAATTTGATCTATTGTATTATCTCGCTGCGAACCAAGGAATGATATGCTCTCGCATCGAGATACTTAAGGAAGTATGGGGTTACCAATTTCACGCAGATACCAATGTTGTAGATGTTTACATCAGACATATCCGTTTGAAAATGGATAAAGGTCACCGGAACAAGTTGATTCACACCGTTCGCGGAACAGGATATGTAATGAGGGCGCCCGAAGGCGGCACCACATCCTGAGACTATTTCTCTATTATAGTTTGAACTCTACTACAGAGTCGTTGTTTACAGTACGCGGCGAGCCTTTAAATATGTTTTTTTCCAAGTACCGGAGTTAAGATCGGAAATCGTAACACCAGGTTTGCCGTAAGTGTGCAGAATTTTACCATTGCCGGCATAAACAGCAACGTGAGTTACGTTTTTACCAGTTGCTCTGCTACCGCTGGAGAAGAATACGAGATCGCCTACACGAAGATTCGCTTTAGATACGGCTGTTCCTACTTTTGATTGCGCTGCAGCCGTACGAGGCAGTGTTACGTTATATTGTTTAAAGATGTATTTTGTAAAAGAAGAGCAGTCAAAAACTTTAGTAGTAGAAGTGGATGCACCGAACTTGTAAGGCACTCCCATATATTTCTTCCCGAGATTCACTACGCTTTGACCTTTAGATACGGAAGCTGCTTCAACTTTCGTTGCGCCTACGCCTGTTGCCATCATTGTACCCAAGCCCATTGTAGTAACCATACCTATAACAATCGCTTTTTTAATCCATTGTTGTTTATTCATGTTGTATTACCTCCAAGGTGTTAGTCTTTGTTGTTGTGTTTGTCTGTCTTGCTTGCCTGATTCGTAGTATAGCAGGTTATCTATGACATAAAAATTGGAAGAGGTGCAATAAAGTGAGGCTGGGTATGGGTTGTAAGCGTTTTATTAAAAATTCATTAAAAGTTACAAAAAATTAATAATTTGATGTAATAGGATCTTAAAAAAGCCGGAAAACCCTTGGTACAAAAGAGTTTTTACGGCTTTTTCGAATTTGAGATAAAAGTTACAATGATGTTTCTAAACTATAAAAAAGTAGCATTTTTACGTTAAACATGATCTCTATGTATCTAGTCTTTACTCTGAATGATCAGCAACAATCCACTTCGAATGGTAACCGTCCCTGAGGATGAAACCAGTTTGTTACTCACACCAAGTGATTGTCCAAGCTTTAGTGTAGCGTTAGTCAATGGATATTGAAATCCTTCTAAGGTAATACCCGATACTTCTGGGGTTAAAGGCAGTAAAGAAACGTAGGTATAGCCTAAATCGTTGATAACTGCTTGGGATCCTGTAAGGGTTATATAGTTATGCGTGTCCATGACGTAGCAGTTGATTTGACGTTGTAGGGCTCTTGTCATCATTTGAATGCTAGCCAGGGAGTGGTCAATTCGAGTACCTGTAACACCTAATAGTAGAATAGAATCGGGTTGCTGATCCATCGCAATATCTAGCGCCATCTCACTATCTGTCAAATCTTTGTTCACGGCATCACAGGTGATAGTCTTCTTGCTTTTGGATTCAATATCTTGAAGCGCTTCAGGCGAAACGGAATCAAAATCACCTACTGCTATATCTGGTGTATATCCGTGTGAAATGAGAAATAGCGCTCCCTGATCCGCACCGATAATAAAATCATCTTCATCTAATAGGTTGAAATATTCTGGAGACAGTTCTCCACCTGCAAAAATTACGACTCGTTTGGATGACATAACATCCATCCCTCCTCTTAAACCTCTTGTTGAGTATCCTGTCCAGTATAATGCAGATCGAAAGGTTGCACAATTGACCTCGAGAACGCTAAAATGAGAGTGTGCGATCTTTTGAGTATAAATTCACATATAATTAGGTTTAACAACGGGAGGTGAACAAAATCGTAAGAGTACTGTTTGTATGTCTGGGTAATATTTGTCGATCACCAATGGCGGAGGCTGTTCTGCGGCATAAGATTAATGAACGAGAACTATCTGATAAGATTCTTGTAGACTCAGCGGGAACTGGAGATTGGCATATAGGAAAAGAGCCGCATGAAGGAACAAGACGTATCCTTGATCAGAACGACATTAGCTATGAGAACATGTTAGCGCGGCTAGTCGACAGTGAAGATTTTCAAAAATTTGACTATATCGTCTGCATGGACAAGTCTAATGGAGAGAATGTTCGGAAGATTCCAGGCGGGAAAGACGCCGAGCTAATGTTCTTCATGGATTTATTGCCTGAGGAGGAGCTGCGCGAAGTACCGGATCCGTATTTTACAGGTAATTTTGAACAGGTATATGATTTGATCAACGCGGGCTGTGACATATTGCTGGAAAGAATGATAAGAGAAAAGCTGTAACCCATTCGGATTACAGCTCTCTCTGTATGATTCATATGGTAAATCGAGGGAAATTGCTGGATTTAACTGTAAGCGCAATCAAGTAATCTACATACTGTTCTTTAGATGTTCACTATTTACTACTATCAATAGGTCATTATGCGTTTAAGAAATAGAGTAGAGATTCTGGTAGCTCTTTCTGCCAGAAGCCCCAGAGATGAAGTCCGTCTTTCTCTCGGTAGGATACGGTTGCTCCGCGTAATTCAAGCAATGTTTTTGTTTCTCGATTCATCTGAACAAAATCATAAATGCCAGTATCCGTTTTGTAGTCTGTTTCCTGCAGACCAACGACCATATTAATGTTGAGCCAGGAGAGATCCTCTTCTTTAGCCAGCATGTCGCGGGATTCAGGATAGAATGCACCGGAAAGGCTGATGATACGTGTGAAGATCGCAGGATAAGCAAGTGCAAGGTGGAGCGATACACTGCCCCCAAGGGAGTCGCCTGCTAAGATTCGTTCGTCCGGAGTACGGCGCACAGGATATTTTTGTTCAATGAAGGGAATAATCTCTTCGGAAAAGCAAGATAAGTACTGCTTGAATCTGCTTCCAAAAGGAGCGTATTCTTGAGTCCGAACAGCGACGTTTACTTCGACACCAACAATGATGAAGGGCTCCACGTCTTCTTCTATAATAAGACGTCCAGCGAGTGTAGCGATACGGCCAAAGTTAAAGAACTCTTCGCCGTCTTGGCAGTACACCACTGGGTAGCTCAAGACTTCGTTGTAGCCGGGAGGAAGATAGATGCGTAATTTACGTTCCTCCTGCAGATGTTTACTCCAAAGCGTTTCTTTTACAATTGTGCGTTTCAGAAAAACAGAATCGCTCATAGTTGCCACGTCACCTTTCTTGTCGAATTTTGCAATACACAACGGTTTGCTCTAAAATGAATAGCTGAGTAACTGTGTGATTAATCATTTACTTGTTCCAAAAGCTTTAAACTGTTATATAAAAATAAATCACCTGTTATACATACAAAATTTAAAGGAATATAAATTTTATAAGTATTTCTTTGACGAAAGTAACCAAACAGGTGTATAATAATATTATAACAGAGGCAGCTGATATTCAAATTTTTTTATTGAGGTGAAGATAATGAGTAAAGTTCCTTATGAAGTGTATACAGAGGACGTCGAGGCTCTAACGGTACTTTCCCCGGATGGAGAAATTATCAACAAGGATAAAATGCCTGATTTAACCGACGATCAACTGAAAGAAATTATGTATCGTATGGTATTTACCCGTACTTGGGATGATCGTGCAGTAAATCTTGGTCGTCAAGGCCGTCTTGGTTTCTACGCACCGGTATCCGGTCAAGAAGCTACTATGATTGGTAGCGAGTACGCTTTGGAGAAAGAAGACTTCTTATGCCCAGGCTACCGTGATATTCCGCAGCTAGTATGGCACGGACTTCCATTGTACCAAGCATTCTTATATTCCCGTGGACACCAACATGGTGGAGCTATTCCTGATGGCGTTAATGTATTGATGCCACAAATTATCATCGGCGCGCAAATCCTGCACGCTACAGGAATTGCAATGGGCTTTAAATTGAAGAAACAAAAGAGTGTTGCAATTACTTACACTGGTGATGGCGGTTCTTCTGAAGGCGACTTCTATGAAGGCTTGAACTTTGCTGGTCGCTTTAAACTGCCTGTTATCTTCTTTGTTCAAAACAACGGTTACGCGATTACGACTCCATTCGCAAAACAAACAGCTTCCAAATCGATCGCTCACAAAGCGGTTGCAGCTGGTATCCCGGGAATTAAAGTTGACGGCATGGACATCTTTGCAGTAATCAGTGCTGTTCGTGACGCTGCTGAGCGTGCACGTAATGGCGAAGGTGCTACATTGATCGAAGCTGTAACTTACCGTTTCCGTCCACACTCCCTTTCTGACGATGCAAGTAAATATCGTTCGAAAGAAGAAGAAGGACAATGGAGCGAAAAGGATCCAATCAACCGTCTTGCCAAGTATTTGGAGAAGAAAGGTCTTTGGACTGAAGAAGATACGCTGCGCGTGAAAGACGAAGCGAAAGCTACTGTTAACGAGCAGATTAAAAAAGCTGAACAAACCGAAAAAATGACTATACCTGGCTTGATCGACAGCATGTTCGAAGTAACACCTAAACATCTGGAAGAGCAAAAAGCCGATTTTGAATAAGGGGGATATCAGGCAATGGCACAAATGAATATGAAAGAAGCGATCCGCGACGCGATGCGCGTTGAACTGAATCGTGACCCTAACGTTCTTATCTTCGGAGAGGATGTTGGTAATGTAGGTGGCGTTTTCCGTGTAACGGAAGGGCTGCAAAAGGAATTTGGCGAAGATCGTATTTTTGATACTCCACTAGCTGAGTCCGCTATCGGTGGTCTGGCATTTGGTCTTGGTGTACAAGGCTTCCGCCCAATTGCAGAAATTCAATTCGTTGGTTTTATCTTTGAAGCACTTGATCAGATCGTTGTTCAAGCGGCACGTCTGCGCTGGCGTTCTGGCGGTAAATATAATGCTCCAATCGTATTCCGTACTCCTTTTGGTGGCGGAGTTAAGGCTGCTGAGCTTCATACAGATTCACTCGAAGGTTTGATTGCACAAAGCCCGGGTATTAAAGTAGTAATTCCTTCAAACCCATATGATGCTAAGGGACTTCTTATCGCGTCTATCCGCGACAATGACCCTGTATTCTTCATGGAGCATTTGAACCTATACCATGCATTCCGTGCTGAAGTGCCAGAAGGTGAATACACTGTTGAACTTGGCAAAGCTAACGTAGTACGTGAAGGTGCTGATGTATCTATCATTACTTACGGGCTGATGGTACATACAGCTACCAAAGCAGCCGAGCAACTCGAAAAAGAAGGCATTAACGTTGAAATTATTGACCTTCGTACTGTAAGTCCAATCGACATCGACACTATTGTAGCGTCTGTGAAGAAGACTAACCGTGCTATCGTAGTACAAGAAGCTCAAAAGAGCTCCGGTGTTGCTGCTGAGGTTATTGCACAAATTAACGAAAAAGCATTGCTGCACTTGGAAGCACCTGTTCTTCGGATCGCAGGTCCGGACACAGTATATCCATTCGCACAAATTGAAGATACATGGCTTCCAAACCCTGCGCGTATTATCGCAGGCGTGAAGAAAGTTTTGGATTTCTAAAATATTTTTTCTATGAGAAACGGTTGTCATCCTTTATGGATGACAACGTCGTTTCTTCTTCTGAATTCTAACCATAAGGTCAGTCCCAATTTCACAAGGAGGTTTTCAAAGTGGCAAAGTTTGAATACCGATTCCCTGAACTAGGTGAAGGTTTGCATGAAGGTGAAATCATCAAAATGCATATCAAAGCCGGTGACAAGGTAACGGATGATGATATCGTAATGGAAGTTCAAAATGATAAGGCGGTAGTTGAGGTGCCTTGTCCAGTGAACGGTACCGTGTTGGAAGTTTTGACTAAAGATGGCCAAGTTTGCCGTGTTGGCGAAGTTGTAGCTATTATCGAAGCTGAGGGCGACGTGCCTGAGCAAGAAGGTCATGCTGCTGAAGAAGCTCCAGCTGCACCTGCACCTGCTGCACCAGCTCCTGCGAATGCTAAATCAGCGAACTTTGAATATCGGTTCCCAGAACTGGGTGAAGGTCTGCATGAAGGTGAAATCATCAAAATGCATATCAAAGCCGGTGACAAAGTAACCGATGATGATATCATCATGGAAGTTCAAAATGACAAGGCAGTAGTTGAGGTTCCTTGTCCAGTGAACGGTACTGTGTTGGAAGTTCTGACTAAAGATGGTCAAGTATGCCGTGTTGGCGATGTTGTAGCTATCATTGCTGCAGAAGGTGACGTTCCTGAACAAGCAGGTCATGCTTCCGCAGAAGCAGATGCAGCAAAAGGAAGTGCAAATACCACTTCTTCCCCTGCAGCAACTAGCCCATCTGATGCTAAACAAGGTGGATCTGTTAGTGCAGCGCCTGCGCCTGACCGTGATGTGTTGGCTACACCAAGCGTTCGTAAATTTGCTCGTGAGCAAAAAGTGGATATCTCTAAAGTGAACGGAACTGGAAAAGGCGGCAAAATCACTCGTGAAGACGTTGAAGCATTCTTGAAAGGTGGTTCAGCACCTGCGGCAGCGGCAACACCTGCAGCGGCAGCTTCTGAAGCTCCTAAGGCTACTAAAACTGAAGCTAAAGCAACATCTGCAGCAGCGAGCGGTAATGTTAGTCTTGAAGAAGAACGTGTACCTTACAAGGGCATTCGTAAAGCGATCGCCAATGCAATGGTTAAATCGGCTTACACTGCACCTCACGTTACAATTATGGACGAAGTAGATGTTACTGAACTGGTAGCATTCCGTACACGTATGAAGCCAATCGCTGAGAAAAAAGGCGTTAAGGTTACTTACCTTCCGTTCATTGTTAAAGCATTGGTTGCAGCTTCCCGTCAATTCCCAGCTCTTAACGCTATGATTGATGAAGAAGCAGGCGAGATTGTTTACAAGAAATACTACAACATCGGTATCGCTACTGATACACCAAACGGCTTGATCGTTCCAGTTATCAAAGATGCTGACCGTAAGAGCATCTGGATGATCGCTAGCAGCATCACTGACCTTGCAGTTCGTGGTCGTGACGGTAAATTGTCTGCTAACGAAATGAAGGGCAGCACGATCTCCATCAGTAACATTGGTTCTGCTGGCGGTATGTTCTTTACTCCAATCATTAACTTCCCTGAAGTGGCTATCCTCGGAACTGGCCGTATCAGTGAAAAAGCAGTAGTTAAGAATGGTGAAATCGTAGTTGCTCCTGTAATGGCGTTGTCACTCAGCTTTGACCACCGTATTATCGATGGTGCGACTGCTCAAAACTTTATGAACTACATTAAATCGCTGCTCAATAATCCTGAGCTGCTGGTTATGGAGGTATAATTATGGTAGTAGGAGACGCTTCTCTAGATATTGACACATTGGTCATTGGTGCAGGTCCTGGTGGGTATGTGGCGGCAATTCGTGCCGCCCAGCTCGGCCAAAAAGTCCTCATCGTGGATAAATCGGAACTCGGCGGTGTATGTTTGAACCGTGGATGTATTCCTTCTAAAGCACTGATTGCTGCTGCACATCAGTTCGAATCTGCTAAGCATGGTGAAGTTTTCGGTGTTACTGCTGAGAACGTTAAAGTGGATTTTGCCAAAACTCAAGAGTTCAAAAACGGCGTAGTTAAGAAAATGACTAGCGGCGTGACTAGCTTGATGAAAGGCAACAAAATTGAAGTATTTAACGGCGAATGCATGTTTATCAGCGACACAGAAGCACGTGTGTTCAATGATCATGAATCCCCACGTTACCGCTTCAAACACTGTATCATTGCAACAGGTTCCCGTCCGATTGAACTGAAACCTTTCCCATTCGGTGGACGCATTCTGTCTTCGACTGAAGCTCTTGAGCTTCCAGAAATTCCGAAGAGCATGATCGTAATCGGTGGTGGTTACATCGGCGCTGAGCTTGGCCAAATGTACTCCAAATTCGGTACTAAAGTAACAATCATCGAAGGTTTGGATACTGTACTTCCAGGCTTTGATAAAGATATGACTCGTCTTGTTGCGAAAAACATGGCTAAAACTGGCATCGAAATCGTAACTAACGCTAAAGCTGAAAGTGCTGTACAGAACGACAAGGAAGTTACCGTGAAATATTCTGTTGGTGGCGAATCCAAAGAAGTTACTGCGGATTACTTGCTTGTAACTGTAGGCCGTCGTCCTAACACTGATGGTGAACTTGGACTAGACCTGATCGGTCTTGAGCTCGACGAGCGTGGATTGATCAAAGTCGATCACCAAGGTCGCACAAGCATTCCTAACATCTTCGCTATCGGCGACGTTGTTCCAGGTCTGGCGTTGGCTCACAAAGCTTCTTACGAAGGTAAGATTGCCGCAGAAGCGATTGCAGGACTTACATCTGTTGTTGACTACAAAGTCATCCCAGCAGTTGTGTTTACAGATCCTGAATGCTCAAGCGTTGGTTTGACTGAGAAAGAAGCGAAAGACAAAGGCTACAAAGTGAAAGCTGGTAAGTTCCCATTTGCAGGGAATGGCCGCGCCGTATCTTTGAACAGCCCAGAAGGTTTCATCAAAATTGTTGCTAACTCCGAAAACAATCTTGTGCTTGGTGCACAAATCGTTGGTATCGAAGCTTCTAACTTGATCGCTGAACTTGGTTTGGCAATTGAAATGGGCGCAACACTTGAAGATATCGCTTTGACTATTCATGCGCATCCAACCCTTGGCGAAATCGTCATGGAAGCTGCTGAACTGGTTGAAGGTCACCCTATTCACGTAATGAAATAATTTCTCTACCCAATTGCTCTAGCAGGCACAAAAAAGGCGGAACGCATTTGCGTTTCGCCTTTTTGAGTTTTCCACTTTTTTGAAAAAAGATATAATGGGGGGAGATGAAACAATTTGAGCGAATACACTATAAAATCATTCATCCGTATTTTAAAAACTTATATAGGGAGGACAAATGATGAAACCCAATAAGTTAAAGCCTGGTGATGAGTTGCGAATCATCTCACCTGCCAGAAGTCTGTCGTTAATCGCTGCTGAACAAAGGAAAATTGCCAAAGAACAGCTGCAAAAATTAGGTTTTCGGATATCATTTTCCGTAAATTCTTTTGAGAAGGATGATTTTGTTTCCTCATCGATCGATTCTAGAATAGAGGATTTGCACGAAGCTTTTTTAGATCCGAATGTTAAAGGGATTCTTACGACCATTGGAGGCTTTAATAGCAATCAACTGCTACGTTATATCGACTATTCCATCATTGCAGAGCATCCTAAACGATTATGCGGGTATTCGGATATTACTGCTTTAAGTAATGCAATCTATGCTAAAACAGGATTAGTTACATATTCAGGACCACATTTTTCTAGCTTCGCAATGCTTCACGACAATGAATATACCACCGAATATTTCCGTAAGCTGATGATGGACAACAAAGAAATAGTGGTGAGGCCTTCGAAGCATTGGAGTGATGATGAGTGGTATCTGGACCAGGAGAACCGTGTATTTATCAGAAATGAAGGTCCGTTCATTATCAATGATGGAGAAGCGAAAGGGACAATTATCGGTGGGAACCTCTGTACACTAAATCTTTTGCAGGGAACGGAGTATATGCCAAGTTTAAAAAATTCGATATTATTTCTTGAGGATGATTATGAGTCATCGCCTGCAACCTTTGATAGGGATTTACAATCGCTGATTCATCAACCAGATTTTCAACATGTTAAAGGATTGGTTATTGGCAGATTCCAACAAGGATCACGTATGACTAAAGAACTGTTGATCAAAATCATAACTTCGAAAGAAGAGCTATCAGACATTCCTGTCATTGCAGACGTGGACTTTGGACATACATCCCCTATGATTACTTTCCCTGTAGGTGGACAAGCCTCACTTCGTGCTTATGGGGTTAGAGTAGAGTTAAGAATATCGGAGTAGTGAATTCCTCAGATTATTAAATAAATTTAAAAAATATCTTACCTTCTACAAAAATCGGATTTTTCAGATATAATATATGAGGTGAAATATTACGGAGGTGCAGTAATTTGAATAATGAGTTAGAACAAACCTATTTGAATTTTTTACAATATATTTTAGATAATGGTGTAAAAAAAGAAGATCGTACCGGAACGGGTACTATTAGTGTATTTGGTTATCAAATGCGATTTGATTTATCAAAAGGCTTCCCATTATTTACAACAAAACGGACACCGTTCCGTTTAATCGCAAGTGAATTATTATGGTTTATTAAAGGCGACACAAACATTCGTTATTTATTGAAAAATAATAATCATATTTGGGATGAATGGGCTTTCAAAAGATGGGTTGAATCAGACGAATATACAGGTCCAGATATGACTGATTTCGGGAATCGTTGTTTAATTGATGAAGACTTCAATCAAGTTTATCAAGCAGAGATGAAAGCATTTTGTGATCGTGTCTTAGAAGATGATGCGTTCGCAGCGAAGCATGGTGACCTAGGGAATGTTTATGGTAAGCAATGGCGAAATTGGACATCTTCTACGGGTGAATCCATTGACCAATTACAAGATGTAATTCATCAGATCAAAACAAATCCTGATTCTCGTCGTTTAATTGTAAGCGCATGGAACCCGGAAGATGTTATAAATGCTGGGGCAAAAGGGAGTAAAGCAGCGTTACCACCTTGCCACGTTATGTTCCAGTTCTATGTTGCAAATGGTAAATTAAGCTGTCACTTGCTGCAGCGCAGCGCTGACTCTTTTCTTGGAGCTAACTTCAATATCCCGTCTTACTCCTTACTTACACATTTAATAGCACATGAGTGTGGTCTAGAAGTAGGCGAGTTTGTATATAGCATTAGTGATGCACATATCTATTCAAACCATGTTGATCAAGTTAAAGAGCAATTATCAAGAGATTTAAGACCATTGCCTACCTTGGTTATTAATTCAAATAAGAAATCACTTTTTGATATCGAGCTGGAAGACCTTATCATTGAAGGGTACAATCCGCATCCTTCGATAAAAGCTCCGATCGCAGTATAAATTAATGGTTATCAAGATTTTTTGATCTATATAGGTAGGAAGGAGCGTGTATCATGAGTATTAGCTTAATATGGGCAATGGGCACCAATCATGTTATTGGAAAAGATAATGATATGCCTTGGCATTTACCGCTTGATTTCGCTTATTTCAAAGCAGAAACACTGGGAAAGAGAATGCTTATGGGCCGCAAAACGTGGGATTCGCTCGGAGGGAAGCCTCTAAAGGGCAGAACAAGCTTAATTATGACTAGAGATACTGATTATGCTCCTGAAGGTGCAGAGGTTGTACACACGCTTGAGGAAGCTCTCAGCGAGGGTAGAAAAGACGATGAGCTGATGGTGATCGGCGGTGCGGAAATTTATAAGCTGATGTTGCCGTATGCTGACAAGTTGATGTTAACGCAAATTGAACAGGATTTTGAAGGGAATACCCGGTTTCCTGATATTGACTGGAGTGTGTGGAAAGAAGTTTCCAATAAGAAGGGAATTCGTGATGAAAAGAATCCGTATGATTACCGTTTTCTTGTTTATGAACGTACGGAATAGCAATAAAACGTTTTCTCTGACATAACATGTGAAATAGTACAAAAAATCAGTAGATTAATCCATTACTGTGCAAAAGTAATGAGTGCTACTATAATTAAAATTAGAAATGATAATCTACAGGTATAGAATGTGCAGGTACTTCATTGCGCTGCTCACGACCATACGAAGCCGCAATATGCTACAATGTACTATACTTCAACACGAAGAGAACGGATGGGGGAAACGTAAACATGTCTACACCTACAGGTTTTATGGAGTATAAACGGCAGCTCCCAGGTGATCGGGATCCTGAGCAGCGGGTAAAAGACTGGGAGGAGTTCCACCATCATTTATCCGAGGACGAGCTTCAGACACAAGGAGCGCGCTGCATGGATTGCGGAACGCCGTATTGTCATACAGGAATTGATATGGCTGGAGGAACCTCGGGTTGTCCAGTTCATAATCTAATTCCAGAGTGGAATAATTTGGTGTACCGCGGACTCTGGAAAGAAGCCCTGGAACGTCTGCATAAGACGAATAATTTCCCTGAGTTTACTGGAAGCATTTGTCCTGCTCCTTGCGAAGGCTCTTGCACTGTGGGTCTAATTGGACAGCCGGTGACCATTAAGACCATTGAGTTAGCTATTATTGATAAGGGCTTTGAAGAAGGCTGGGTTGTACCTAATCCTCCAGAGAAACGTACAGGCAAAAAGATTGCAATCGTAGGCTCTGGACCTGCTGGACTCGCAGCAGCAGCTCAACTTAATAAGGCTGGACATACAGTAACTGTATTTGAACGCAGTGACCGCATCGGCGGGCTGCTGACATATGGCATTCCCACTATGAAACTCGATAAGAGAGTTGTTCAACGTCGTGTAGATTTATTAGCTGCAGAAGGTATTAATTTTGTAGTGAATACAGAGATTGGCAAGGATATTCCTGCTCAACAGCTAGTGGATGAGTATGATGCGGTTGTTCTGTGTGGTGGAGCTACAAAGGCACGTCGTTTTAACGTTGAAGGCAGTGAGCTTAAGGGTGTTATGTACGCCATGGACTATTTAAATGGTACGATTAAGAGCTATTTGAATTCCAATCTTGAAGATGGCAACTATGTATCTGCTGAAGGTAAAGACGTGATCGTCTTGGGTGGCGGTGATACTGGATCTGACTGTGTTGCTACAGCACTTCGTCATGGCTGCAGCAGTATCACTCAATTTGGTACACATGAAAAAGCACCTCTTCAGCGTGATCCGATTGCTAACCCTTGGCCACAATTCCCGAATGTATATAGCCTAGACTACGCGCAAGAAGAAGCTAAAGCCATATTTGGGGATGACCCGCGTGAGTTCTCTATCATGACTACTAAATTTGTTGGTGATGATGAAGGTAACTTGAAAGAGCTGCATACTGTACAGATCCGCCGGATCGTGGATGAGACAGGTCGTAAGATCTATCAACCTGTTCCAGGTACCGAAGCTGTGTATCCTGCTCAATTAGCTTTGATAGCCATCGGTTTTGATGGGCCAGAACAAGATATTATTCAAGAGCTTGATCTTGAGACAGATCGTCGTTCCAATGTGAAAGCTCGTTATGGTAAATTCAATACGAACGTGGATAAAGTATTTGCTGCTGGCGATATGAGACGTGGTCAAAGCTTGGTTGTATGGGCCATCAACGAAGGACGCGAAGCTGCGCGTGAAGTGGATAAATACCTGATGGGTTCAACCGTTCTTGTTTAAAACGTTAAGATAATAATTGTCTAATAAGCCGTTTCAAAAGCAGTTTACCTGCTGGAGAAACGGTTTTTTAAATAAAGCGATGCTTGACGTAGATATCAGTATCATATAAATTAAATACACATGATAAAAGCATTGACCAAGGATCTACGATTCAAGAAGCGTTAGAACAGAGAGGGAACCCACCGGGTGAAAGGTTCCTCAAACACGTGTGAGTGGTATCCTGCCTTGGTAGCTGTAGCGATAGTATCTACTAACCCGCTACCGGAATCGACCGTTATCCGATTTGAGGATTGCCAAATAAGAATGGATTGTATGCTGAGCTGGCAGTTGAATAAGGGTGGTATCACGACACATTCGTCCCTGACGAATGTGTCTTTTTGCATTTAGAGAGATAATTTCTGGGGGAGGGTATTTAAGATGCGACAAAGCAATTTATTATTAACAACACTGCGTGAGGTGCCTTCGGAAGCGGAGACAAACAGTCATCAGCTACTGCTGCGTGCGGGGTATATCCGTCAATTAGCTGCTGGAGTATATACCTATTTACCACTTGGACGGCGGGTTCTGCGAAAGATAGAAGCGATTGTGAGAGAAGAGATGGATCTTTCCGGAACGCAGGAGATTTTAATGCCATCCATGCAGCCTGCGGAACTTTGGAAGGAATCAGAACGTTATGATGTTTATGGTAAGGAGTTGATGACTTTTAAGGATCGTCATGAGCGGGAATTCATTCTCGGTCCAACGCATGAAGAAGTAGTAACCTCTCTTGTGCGGAATGAGATCAGCTCCTATCGTAAGCTTCCTGTTACCGTGTATCAAATTCAGACTAAGTTTCGAGATGAACGGCGACCACGTTCCGGATTGCTAAGAGGAAGAGAGTTCTTGATGAAGGATGCGTACTCTTTTGACATAAGCTCAGAAGGACTTGATAAATCATACCACCAAATGTTCGATGCTTATCACCGGATATTTAAGCGATGTGGATTGAAGTTCAGAGCTGTTCATGCAGATTCTGGTGCAATTGGCGGAGAAGGGGGCAGCCATGAATTTATGGCACTGGCTGATATCGGGGAAGATACGATTGCGGTATGTTCCTCTTGCGATTACGCAGCCAATCTGGAACAGGCAGCAGCTGTGCGTCCTGTTAAGAAGGAAATGAATTTCGAAGTACCAGCGATAGAGAAATTCCATACTCCAAATTTACGTACAATTGATCAATTAGAGCAGGAGTTGGAGATCCAGCCAGAGCAGATTATGAAAACATTGATCTACGAAGGTAGCGGACAATTCTTTGCTGTAGTGGTTCGAGGAGATCATGAAGTTAATGAGATAAAAGTGAGTAAATATATCGGAGCGATGGAGATCGGTCTTGCTGACTATGAAGCTGTGAAATCCTTAACGGGTGTAGAGAGTGGGTTTGTGGGGCCTGTGGGACTTCAATTAACTGTACTAGTTGATGCCGCAGTTGCTGAGATGACGGAAGGTACGACGGGAGCAGGAGAAAAAGATTATCACTTCCGTAATGTTGTACCTGGTAGAGATTTTGGGCTTGAGCATGTGGGGGATTTTCGCAATGTAGCGGAAGGAGAAGCTTGTCCACATTGCGAGGATGGCGTTCTTCATTTTCATCAAGGCATTGAAATCGGACATGTCTTTAAATTAGGTACCAAATACAGTGAGAAGCTTGGAGCTTCCTTTTTAGATCGTTCAGGCAAAAGTCAGCCTATGATCATGGGTTGTTACGGAATTGGAATCTCGCGACTATTGTCCGCAATTGTAGAACAGAATCATGATGATCAAGGAATAATGTGGCCAGTTGCATTAGCACCTTATCAGGTTCATATTTTGATCATGTCCATAAAGGACTCGGAGCAACTGGAAGTTGCAGAGGAGCTTTATAATCAACTTACTAAGCTCGGTTTTGAGACGCTTCTAGATGATAGGGATGAACGTGCTGGCGTTAAATTTAAGGATTCAAGTTTGATTGGTATACCCGTAACGCTAGTAGTTGGTAAGGAGGCTGCACAAGGTAGGGTGGAGTATCTAGAAAGAGCCTCCGCTGCGGGTAAAGAAGTCTTAGAAAAGTTAGAAGCAGTTTCTCGTATCCAAGAATTCTTTTCGCAGCTGAATTAAACTTCTATAACTCAAACTGAAAGCCATTGTTCAGGGCGGGAAAGTGCTGGAGGTAACTTTGTGAGATCATCACCTATTGCCGCATTAATCTGACCCTGAGTTAGAAAAATGCACTCTGATAGATCAGCGCCCCTAAGGTCAGTGTCACGGAAATCTGCACCAATAAGATCTGCACCTCTAAGATTAGCGCCTTTAAGGTCAGCGGCAATCAAATAGGCTCCCCTCAGGTTGGCGCCCCTGAGATCTGCATTTTTAAGATTTGCGCCGACAAGGTCAGCACCACGGCTGAAAGTTCTCGATGCTTTTTTAAGTTTACGACGAGCCTCAGTACGCACAAGTTCACTGACTTGCAGCAGTAACAGATTAATCTTTGCTCGATGAGCGTCAACATTCACCTTCTGTAGAGAATCAGGGTTAAGTAAAGTGAGTTGTTCCGTCTCATCGAGTGCTGTTTGCAGCTCAACATGTATTGAATGGGTTATATCTAAGTCCAATGATTCATTTAAGTACCATAGCAATTCGTGCAAATGCCACATGGCCGTAAATACCTCGAACATTTGCTTTGCAGTTTTTGGATTCTTCCGCCAGTCCTCACCGGTATAAGTAACCTGAGAAAGCTTTTGCCCAGCCCCAAAACAGTCATATACAGTACAACCACGAAATCCAAGCGCTCTTAAATCTGTATGTACACCACAGCGAAAGTCTGATTGTAGGTTATGGCACGGCTGGCCAGCTGCTTTATCCATAGCAAAATCCACTGAAGCTGAAAAAGGTAGTGCGGAACAGCACAATCCGAAGCAGCTCTCACATTCTGCTTTTAAATAGTGACCGTTTTTGTCCTTATAAGGTTCTGTAAATTTGTGATTTTCAGACACGTTTTGATTCCTCCGATATATAAAACTCGTTTACCAAACTATTCTAATTCATAGAAAAGACAAAGGGAAGTCTGAATTTTACCTAGGCCTACTAACCAATCCATTAAAAAAAACCGAGGTTAATGGTATAATAGAATACTGGACGCATTTTGGACTTAAGAACGAAAAGGTAAGGAGCGATTGTTTTTGAAGACACTCATTATTGCGGAGAAACCGGATATGGGGCGGAATATCGCCGCCGCAATAGAACCGAAGGCCAAAAATTACCGTTCCTATCTTGAAGGGGAGCAGTACATTATTACTTGGGCAATAGGGCATCTAATCGGTTTGGCCGAGCCGGATGCTTATGATGTCAAATACAAAAAGTGGAATATTAATGATCTGCCCATTATTCCAGACCAGTTCAAACTGGTTCCTAATGCGCGGACAATCGACCAGCTCAAGGTAATTGGAGATCTTGCGAAACGTAGCGATCTTCTAGTGAATTCATGCGATGCCGGGCGAGAAGGGCAGCATATCTTTTCACTCATTCAACGACATTTGAAGCTGGAGCATCCTGTGAAGCGGTTGTGGATCTCGGATCTGACGCCAGAGACCATTCGCAAAGGATTCCAGGAGCTGAAGGATGGATCGGAGTACGAGAATCTAACGAAAGCAGCAAAAGCTCGCAGTGAAGCGGATTGGCTCATCGGCATGAACGGATCACGTGCTTTTACTACAAAGCATAATGTGCTGCTGTCCGTGGGTAGGGTTCAAACTCCCGTACTCGCGCTGATTTACGACCGACAGAAGACGATTGAGGCGTTCTCTTCCCTAAAGTTTTTTGAGGTGGAGGGACATTTTACTCAGAATGAAATGACCTATAAAGGCATGTGGCAGGGGGATCGGCTGACTGACGGGGATAAGGCGGAGGCGCTAGCTGCCAAGGTCAAAGGAAAACCGGGCCGGATTGAGTCTTACGAGGTTAAGGAAACAAAAGAGTATCCAAATAAGCTGTACGATTTAACGCTGCTGCAGCGTGAGGCGAATGGAAAGTACGCTTTTTCCGCAAAAAAGACGCTTGATATTGCTCAAGCGTTATATGAAAAGCATAAGGTGATCTCTTATCCGCGGACGAACTCCAACTATGTTACAGAACAGAATATTCCTGAGATGCATAAGACGTTATCCGCGCTGCAAGGGACGGCTTATGATGAGTGGGTGAAGGGTGCGAATCGCAATCTCGTTCATAAAGGGAATAAATTCATCTGCAACCCCTCGAAGGTTGAGGATCACCACGCGATTTTGCCTACATATCGTAAAGCATCAGGACTTAGTGCAGATGAAGGAAAGCTGTATGATTTGATTGTGCGGCGTTTTTTGTCTCAGTTCTATCCGGCAGCGGAGTATAAAGTGCATACGGTGATGACCGAGGTAGAAGAGGAAAAGTTCAAAACCACAGTCAAGGAATTATTAAGCCTCGGCTGGAAGGTCATTTACGCGGACCAGAAGAAGGATAAAGCGAAGACTTCCAAGGGTAAGAACAAGGATGACGAAGAGGACGAAGAGATCGAAGTGAACGAACCATTTTCTATTGTTCCGGCAGAAGAAGTGGTTTGTAGTGAGACTATTGTTAAAGAGAAAGATACTCAGCCACCCAAGCATTACACAGAAGGTACGCTGCTTCGAGCGATGGAAAGTGCCGGAAAGCAGATTGAGGATGAAGAGCTTCGCGATGCTATGAAGGATTCAGGGCTTGGAACTCCGGCTACCCGTGCAGCAACGATAGAACGGCTGAAGAATGTCGGATACATCGAAATGCAGGGCAAAAAAATTGCCATCACACAAAAAGGACGAACAGCCATTGAGCTGATTCGTGGAGCGGGTATTGAGCTGTTGACTTCACCGGAAATGACCGGACAATGGGAACGTCGTTTGAACGAAATATCGAGAGGAACGGCGTCGGACGGGCAGTTTATGGAGAATGTAAAAAGATTCGCCTGCATGATCGTAGACAAAGTACGAGTACAATCCCGGGCGTCCAAAACCTCTTTTGAAGGGGAGACGCCTTCTGTCAATACAAGTGCTAAAGGGCGAAGTGCTGGAAGTACATCTCGTAAAACCACCGACAAACCTGCGGCGCCGCGAAAGCGCAAGGAAAGTAGTGAAGAGGAATCTGCCAATTCAGGACCTAAGGTCATTGGAAACTGTCCGCGTCCCGGCTGCGGTGGAATGATTTTTATGGGTAAAAAAGGCTACGGCTGCTCTCATTACAAGGAAGGCTGTAAATTCGTGATTTGGAAAGAGAATCATGGTCGTACACTCACGGATGCACAAGTGAAGGCGTTGATTGAGAAAGGTCGGACGGGCAAGCTAAAGCTTACCAGCGAAGACGGTACACCTCTGGAAGGCAAGCTAGTGCTTCAAAATATGGATACGGGCGAATTAGCAATTGAATCATAGTCGATCCAAAAGAATGTGTGTACGGTAAAAAGGTGTCTCTAGCCATGATGGATACATGGCAGAGACACCTTTTTAATCATGCCTTATAATTATTCAGCGGATTTAGCCAGCTGCGCTTCAATCGCTGCAGTTAACCCTTCATAGGAGGAGTCAGGAAGCAGGGTGCCGTTTACCATAAATTTAGGTGTACCATTAACCCCGTACGATCCCGCGATCTTGAAGTCTTCTTTGACGTCGAACATATAGGTATGATTCTTGAGATCTGTTTCGAATTGAGCGTAATCAATACCTTCTATGTTATCTTTGACGAAATTTAGAATGAACTTCTGTGTGGCCCATATTTTGCTCTCATCGCCTTGATTGGCGTACAACTTATGGAGATATTCCCAAAACTTCTCGTTGCTTTGCTTATAAATGGCTTCACCTGCACTTGCAGCAAGATAGGAATCTCGATCCAGGAAGGCAAAGTTCATGAAGAAAAGCTCAACTTTTCCGGTATCCACGTAGTCCTTAACAAACGTATCCAGATATTTCTCCGTCCAGTTTTTGCAGGCAGGACATTTGAAATCTGCAAATTCGATGACTTTGATTTTGGCATCAGGACTACCAAGATGAGGTTGCTTTTCATATTTCAGCCCATCAACAACAATGCTCCCCTTCACATCAGTGTAGTTAGGTAAACCCTCTGTACTGTCCGTCTTGTAATTTAGAATGAAGACAATAACAGCGACAAGGATTACAACAACTATACCTAAGAGCATGGGAAGCATTTGTTTGTTAGTTCGAGAATGGTTGGACTTCACTTTCTTGTTCATATCTCATCTCCTACCTCATTTAGGAATTATACAAAAATAGTATAATCATCCCAGAGGTAGAGTAGATATGTCATTTGTAACAATGTCTGAGGTTACTTTGCACCTAGAGTTTCTGCAGGGTAGCGGTACGAATAACAGGAGGCACCTCATGGATGGAGGAAATGGTCTTCACTGCTTGTTGCATTTCTTGCTCCAATTCAATAAGGTTATAGCTCCATTCATTCTGTTGCTTCAGATAGATACTGTTAATGCCTGCGGTTACTGCCGGAAGTACATCTGTACGTAAAGAGTTACCAATCATCCAGGTGCGTTTGCGGTCAAAGCCTTGCGTAGTCAAAATATTTTCAAGTGCCTCAACATTTTTATGTTGACGAATATAGATCCGGTCATCAAAGTAAGCATCTAGCTTCATTTGCTCAATTTTACGTTGTTGGATCGTATCGTCTCCACCTGTGTACAGGAATAAATGGTGACCATCCTGCTTCAGAGTATCCAGCGTTTCAACCATGCCAGGGTAAGCTTCGATTTCTTGATCATAGACGCTTAGTCCAAGCTTGTGTAACTGTTGTTCTTGAAAACGGTCCGTCGGACGATTATATTTTGCGCAGAAATAGCGGTAGGTAGCGATTAGGGATTTAGGGAAATTATCGCTGGCAAGACCACTTGTGTTGACCGTGTGCACGTCAATTTCTATTTGTTTGTCGCGTAGGTCACTGGTGCTCGGGCCAAATTCGTTAAACCAATCAGTCATTAGCTCAAAATATTGCCCTAAAATCAGATCGAAATATTTGTTGCAGTGGACCAGTGTATCATCTAGATCGAAAATCACCTGTTGTGTCATGTATTTCATATCTCTCACTCCTTGGATCTGTATCTGTATAGTGCTCTATAGATAAATATAAGACTCTAGGAACATTTGAAGCTCTGATGCGCCGTCAGGGCGAATACTGAAACGTTCATCTTGTTCACCTCTAAGATGGATGCGGAGTAGGCCGGCTACTCGTAGAATCATAAGGTGATGCATCAGCATTTCTCTGGATTGATTAAGATCTGATTGCATCTCCCACAACGACTTGGGTTCATGTGCGACATAGCGAAGCAATCGAAGTCTGGTGGGGTCGGATAGTGCCTTGGTCATGCGCAAAAGCACCATAGGTGGTTCATTTTCGTCTTCTAAAGGTACATCTACAGGGTATTGTACGATCACCATGGTTTTGTAGAAGCAGTAGGTGTTAATCGGACGATTATGAACAGTTGGTAGTAATACAATCGTTTTTAGATCCGTGATCTCCTCGAAAACTACACCGCCAGACGCGTATTCAATTAGAGAAATGGGATCCATTTTACTTTCAAGCATTTTTTTCTCAGAAGCATCTTCAATTAATAGCGGTAATATTTTGTGCTCCACATGGCGGAAGTATTGCTCGTACCAGAGACGCAAGAGTGGACTATAGCTGCTCCGAATCCGAAAAGCATCTTCAATCGTAAACTCCTGAATGAGCGGAGCGATTTGCTGATAACATTCATCTATGGAGGCTGAATCCAGATCATCTAAGAAATGCTGCACTGAAGTTGCGGGTCCTCGAATGTAAACCCAGGCATATAGCACATCATAATCCGTAAAAGGCCACTCGGCGGCTTGCATTAAAGCTGTTACCTTATGAGGAGAAATGCGATCTTCCACATCACTTATCCAGTGGGGACCAATGTCCAAATTGGAGATCCATTTTCTAGTTACATATAACATAAAACTGTCCAGCAGTTCATAAACCGGCGATACGTCGATCTTTAATTCGTACTCCATGTCTCATGCACCCCCAGGAAATCCGTAACATCTTCATATTATCTCTTGTTTTGAAGAGGGTTGTCCACTATAATGTTCGGTGTTTGCCAATTGGCGTTAGAACAAATTAGCGTTATTAATCATAGGGGGATATCATCTGTGTCAGACCGGCCAAAATTATCTATTCGAAGTAACAGCAAAATGAATTTCATGATTCTTATTACCGCTACTATAGCGGCTGGACTCAGCCAAGGAATGCTGCTTCCCGTATTATCCATTCTATTGGAGCAGAAAGGAGTTTCCTCTTCGCTTAATGGACTTAATGCAGCTGCTTTATACATAGGATCATTCGGAATGACCTTGATTGCTGAAAGAGTTCTCGGAGCGATTGGATTCAAAAAATTGATTGCTGGCGGGATAAGCTTAGTCTTAGTAAGCTTGCTTTTATTCCCCTTTTTTCCTGGAATCAAAATATGGTTTGTGTTACGTCTACTTGTAGGTGTTGGTGATGCAGCTATCAATTATGCCGCCCAGCTATGGGTGCTGCTAATGACACCTGCCGAGCATCGTGGACGAAATCTTTCCCTGTATGGGATGTCCTATGGTCTGGGCTTTAGCTTGGGGCCACTTGGAATTAGTCTGCTGCGCTTTGGTCAGGCAACACCCTTTATTGTTCTAGCTTTTCTTTTTTTGCTGGTCCTAATACTAGCCGTTACAATGCTTCCGGATTCACGTCCAGATAAAGTTGAGAGTGGAGAAAGTCAGGTACGCCGGTTTGGACGTTGTTACAGTCTAGCGTGGTTTGCTTTAATTCCTGCACTCCTATACGGTTTCATGGAAGCAAGCTTAAACAGTAATTTTCCAGTGTATGGCCTCCGGATCGGATACAGCACGGATCAAATTGCAGCCTTATTGCCTTTTGCGGGCATTGGAGGACTGTTGTTACAATTCCCGCTAGGACTGTGGAGCGACCGTTTTGGTCGAAAGAAGGTATTGATTCTTACTGGGATTGGAGGCGGGATTGCCTTCGCATTACTGCCATTAGCAGGTGACCATTTCAAAGTGACTATGGTGCTGTTGATGATTGCTGGTGGACTTGTAGGCTCCTTTTTCTCGTTAGGGCTTAGTCTGGCTGCGGACATTTTACCACGACATTTACTGCCTGCTGCAAATGTGGTTGCTTCTTTTCATTTTAGTATAGGCAGTATTATAGGTCCAGGGATCGGCGGTTTGCTCATGCAAGTCGGCTGGGGCGGGGGGATTTTCGGCTTGATGGGCGCTTTATATATCGCCTTCGGATTGCTTGGGTTATTTTTCTCGCCACGGCAAAAAATTTGAGGTAAGATAAGAACGAGTGCTCGCATGGAAATTCATCTGGCTTTCAGAGTACACTATAGATTATAGATAAAGACAGGGAGAGGCTGAACTATGATCACAGTTGAACACTTAGCCAAGGCAGTTGGGGAAGATAAGAATCCAGTTCTACAGGATATAGGGTTTCAATTAGAACCGGGTGAGTTCGTAGCAATACTTGGAGCTAGCGGTAGCGGTAAGACCACTTTACTGCGCTGTTTAGCGCTGCGTGAGAAGTGGGATAGAGGGAATTTTAGAGTGGACGGTACAGATATAATGGCGAGTGCCTTTACAGGTAAAAGAAAAATCCGCCGCGAGTGGGCATACCTGGAGCAGAATGCAGAGCTCAATCCTAACCGTACTGCATTGAAAAATGTACTGATCGGCCAGTCTTCACAAACGCCGTTATGGCGAATGGTCACTGGGATGGTACGTTCAGATGATTATATGGGTGCAATGGATGAACTGGACGCCCTTGGCCTCCTGGATAAGGCGAAGATGAAGACAAGTCAACTTAGTGGCGGAGAAAGGCAGCGTGTAGCGATTGCTAGAGCGTTGACTCACGGTGCTAAAGTGATTTTAGCGGATGAACCGGTTACGGGATTAGATCCTAAATCCGCGGAGAGTGTCTTGGAAACATTGCGGAAGCTGTGTAAAGAAACCGGTCTTACGGTTGTAACGGTGTTACCGATTGAATTAGCGGAACGTTTTGCTACGCGTCTATGGGTACTAGAAGATGGCAGAATTAAGCATGATATAAAGGGGCGTAGATTAACGTTCCAAGAACGTGCAAATCTTTAAATATAGGACACGGATAAGGAAAAGAGTGATGAAGTTGAATATGAGAAGTCTTAGGTGCTTTGTAGCCGCAACGCTGACGTTATCCGTACTGTCGGGTTGTACTTTCATCAGTGATCCTGTTTCTAAGATGAAATCCCCACAATTGTCTGCTGACAAAGCAACACTTATGGCTGCTATTAATTCACTTAAGCCCGCAGGTTCCACGTTGATTCGTCCGACCAATGACGATGATAGTACCATCTTTACTGAGGATCTCAATAAGGATGGAGTTATGGAGACGCTAGTGTTCTATAGGACTCCAGGTGAAGCCGTACAGATTCATGGGATGATACTGGAGAAACAGGGCGACACATGGGTCAAAAAACTTGTATTCGATGGCGACGGGTCTGTGCTGGAGTCGGTTGATTTGAAGGATATGACGGGTGATGGGAAGCTTGAAATTGTTACCGGCTATTCACAAGGTGAAGAAAAGGGTCTTGTCGTCTATAGCTATTCCAGCGGAACATTAGAAGAAGTGCTTTCACATCCTTATACTAAATATATGATTGATGATCTTAATGGGGATGGAATTGAAGACATAACCGTTGTTTACTTTAAAAGAAATGAATTTGCAACCATTTCGGTCTATCAGTACAATGATGGCTTTAAGGTACTCGATAAGCTTGATAATATCGATCCTTATTTTAATAATTATTACAATATTGTTGCAGGAAAAATCTCAGAGAATAAAGAAGGAATCGTATTGGATGCTGCGGTGGATTCCCAATCTGCCTATACCTCTATTGTCGTTATGGAGAATAACAAGCTGCGTGTGGTATTACCAGGCGATGCGCGGACTTATAAAGATCGTCGGATTGCAAGTGAAGATATTGATCATGATGGCATTATTGAAATTGGATTGCTTGAGGCGCCTAAAGGATGGGAGTATTTCGATCCAGCTGAAATTCCATACTTTACCTCCTATTATAAATGGGATGGGAAAGAAGGTCTGACCTTCGCAACCCAGCTATATCATGATCCATCGGATCGATTCAATATTAATTTTTCTCCGGAATGGCATGGAAAGGTGACAGTTGATACGAAATCGGTTCTGGATAAGAACCTTAAGTTTATCATGTCAGATACCGGTGAGACGGTTGCTGAGGTTTCCTTCTTTTCTCCTTCAGAATGGGATCGCGTAAAAAATGACGGTTGGGATTTGCTTGCACGTGATGCAGACAAGGTCATCGCCTACCGCGGTAAGTTAGAACAAAGTACAACAAAGGAAGGAAGCAATAAAATTGCTTCCCCTATAGAAAGGAAGGGAATAGATGAGTAAAGTACTGATACTGGAAGATGAGGAGTCCATTCGTAGTTTTATTGTCATTAACTTGAAGCGTAATGGGTTCGAAGTGATAGAGGCTGCGGATGGGCATGAAGCTCTTCACAAGTTAACCACGATCCCTGATATTGATATCGCTCTGTTGGATGTAATGGTTCCGGGTATTGATGGATTTGAAGTATGTAGACGGGTCAGAGAAACCAATGAGCGTTTGGGTATTATTTTTCTGACAGCCAAGGTTCAAGAGCAAGATAAAGTGTATGCATTGTCTGTAGGAGCGGATGACCATGTTAGCAAGCCATTCAGCCCGACAGAACTGATTGCTCGAATTCAATCTTTGCTGCGCCGAGTGAACGTTCATCGTGAACAGTCAGCGAAAGTTTCATTCGTTTCAGGGCCATTTACCTTGGATCTTATTTCCAAACATTTTAAACGTGATAATGAAGCGATTGAACTGACGCCAACGGAATTTTCGTTGATTCAATTCTTCCTCGAAAAAGAAAATACACCGCTCAGCCGCGATCTTCTGCTGGATCATGTGTGGGGCAAGGAGTATATGGGTGATCCCAAAATTGTGGATGTGAATATTCGTCGTCTGCGTCAAAAAATAGAGAATAATCCGTCAGAGCCAGAATTTTTGCAAACGGTATGGGGACACGGATATAGATGGAAAGGCCAAGTACAATGATTAAGAAGGGGATGCGCAGACAAATTGTTCTACACTACATTCTTGTAGTTTTTTTGGCGCTTCTCCTCGTAGAAGTTATCTTCCTGCTTGCCATCAGAACGTATTATTATGACAGTGTATATAGCAAGATGAAAAATCACATTACCACGGCAGAGTCGTTTTTTCATAAATACGAGCTAGATGGCGATAACAACTCGAATCAGCTGCAAGTACTGCTGGATAGATTTGAGCTGCCCAATACAGAGCTAGAAGTATTGACCATGAATGGTGACATGATTACCAGTTCGACCGGTTTTCAGCCTGATCGTACGATTACAACTAGTGACGTCCCTGAAGCGGTAGGGGGCAGCATTGGCCGCTGGGTAGGACGCCAGAGTGGTACTAACGAGAGTGTTATGGCTGTGTCCAAGATGCTGCAGGTTCACGGACGTGATACGTATATTCTTAGATATCTTACTTCACTTGAGGGTATCAACAACGATTTGCTTAATCTTACGTTACTGTCAATTGGGATAGGTGCAGCTGTTATGGCTGTAGTTATCGTGTTCAGCTTCGGACTTGCCAATTCAATCGTAAAGCCGCTCAATAACATTACGGCGGTATCAGCCCAAATGGCTAAGGGTAGATTTAATGTGCGGATTAAGGGGAATTACAAATTTGAGATTGGTGATTTGGCTTCAACGCTGAATTATATGGCTCAGGAAATTGTGCGCAGTAATCAGATTAAGGATGATTTCATCTCGTCCATTTCACATGAGCTTCGGACACCCCTTACTAGTATCAAGGGCTGGAGTGAAACCTTGGTCTCTGGTGGCTATGATCCGGAGGAGACGAAGCTTGGAGTCAGCATCATTTCCAAAGAAAGCGAACGCTTGATTGGTCTAGTAGAGGAGATTCTAGACTTTTCAAAGCTGCAGCAAAACCAAATGAAGCTGTCCATTGGGATTGTTGACGTGAAAGTGTTACTTCAGGAGACTATACTTAATATTTGGGCTAAGGCAGAGAAAAAACGGATTCACTTGCTTCTTGAATGTGAAGATGGGATCTATGTTAAAGGGGATGCCAATCGTCTAAAACAAGTGTTCTTGAATTTGGTAGACAATGCCGTGAAGTTTTCACATGAGGAGTCCAGTATAGAATTGTCTGCGAAGAGAATTTCGGCTACAGAGACTGCTATCATGGTTCGTGATAGTGGGATTGGGATTAGTGAAGCACATATCTCCAGAGTGAAAGACCGTTTCTTTCAAGTGGATGCGTTGAACGGGGGAACGGGCTTAGGTCTAGCCATCTCACAACAAATCGTGGAACTTCACCACGGGAAGCTTGAAATGGAAAGTGAGCTAGGTAGTGGAACTGAAGTTACCGTAATCTTGCCACTTACTGAGAAGCTGCCTGAAGTCAATTCAGATCATGTAGCACAAATAACAGCTACCTTACCTGAATCAGATGTCTAGGAGGTATGGAAATGGAAGTATGGGGGAATTCGATTAGGATCGTTCGTGGAGAACCTGATCGGACTGGTGATATCTTGAGGCTGCTGCAGGAAGCAGCAAATTGGATGGAACGAAATGGGATTAAGCAATGGACCCCCGGCCAATTTAACGAGAATGATATCACAGGCTATTTCACTGATAGGCATGTTTATCTTGCGATTGACGATGAAGCAGTAGTTGGAATGTTCACATTACAATTCAGTGATCCTCAATACTGGGGAAGCAAAAACGATGAGTCTTATGCATATTTGCATAGATTAGCTGTAGCGGGTTCACACCGCAGTCAGGGACTTGGTCAGCATATGCTTAAATATGCTGCGGTGCGAGCCAAAGAACTTGGCTGCAGAGGACTCAGATTTGATACCGTCGCACATAACATTAAACTCAATCGTTATTATCAGAGCATGGGTTTTCATTACATGGGTACTAACGATATGGGAAATGGTCGTTTAGTGAACCTGTATGAGCATTTTGAGGAACAACCTGATTCCGATCGTCTGATTCTTAGATTTATTTCTGAATCGGACTTTGAGCACCTGAAACGATGGAGTGTCTCACCTGAGTATCTGAAGCAATGGGCTGGACCTTCACTAACTTTTCCTCTTGACGATGACCAGCTTACTAAGTATTTAGATGGGGCTAATCATCCAGCGAATTCTGATCGCCTTATCTTCTGTGCGGTGCATGAAGCTACTCAGCAGGTCGTGGGACACATCAGTTTTTCAGCCATAGACCGGGCGAATCGATCTGCACGTATTGGCAGAGTAGTAGTAGATACTGATTATCAGGGCAGAGGCTTTGGAACAAGGATGATGAATGAAATGCTCCGGATCGGATTTGAGAGTTTGGATCTGCATCGTATTTCTCTGGGAGCTTTTGCTTTCAACACCGTTGCCCTGAAAACCTATGAAGCATTAGGCTTTAAGCGGGAGGGTGTAGAGCGCGAATCAGCGCTGTTTGGGGAGCAATATGTAGATTGTGTGGAAATGAGTATTTTAGATCGAGAATGGTTAGCGCTCCATGAATCATAAAGGTTAACTTCTAACAACCGAAGGGGCTGTTGCTCTGGTCATGTTCGACCAGGACAACAGCCCCTTTTTATAAATATAAGTATATATAGGTTTCACACTATACATTATCCTTATATTTCTCGCATAAACGCTTACCGTCCATTTGGGACGCCGAAGGCGTTTTTGCTTGATAAAGTATTTATATATATAATGGTTTTATGAAGGGAGAACTTCCCGTAGACGTCCTGTCTTCTCATAAACATCCTGAAACAGACGGGAGGGTTGATTTCGAACCGCTGGCTTAGGAGCTACGGTCTCATTGGGCCCAACAACTACAATATTATTAATACTTCCCTTGACGACAGCACCATCCTTAATAATGGCGCCTTCGCCAATAATGGCATTTTCGATCTGTACTCCACGTCCGATGCGAACGCCAGGCATAATAACGCTTTGTTTAATTTGGCTCATTTTTCCAATTTCCACACCATTGAAGATTACAGAACGTTGCAAGCTACCTTCTTGCGTGCAGAATTCATTCACGAGAGAGTCCGTTGATGGAATCTGAACACGTGGTTTATGAACAGCAAGCTTAGTCCGGCGACTCCGGCTATACATCGGCCAATGAGCTTTGTCGAGCTTCATGCCATTGTTTTTTTGCAGAAGATCCATATGTGCTTCCCAGAGACTACCCACAGTACCTACATCTCTCCAGTATCCTTTGAAGCGGTAAGCGAATAAATCATCATTCTGATCAAGCATCGTTGGTATAACGTCTTTACCAAAGTCATGACTGGAATTCGGATTAGCTGCATCCCGCAACAAGTGCTCCTTCAGATAAGCCCACTCAAACAGATATATACCCATAGAAGCTAAATTACTTTTAGGTACTTTTGGTTTTTCCGCAAACTCAGAGATTTTTAGTTCATCATTTACGTTCATCACTCCAAAACGACTAGCTTCATCCCACGGCACCTCCATTACGGAGATGGTGGCTTTTGCAGCCTTCTCTACATGGTAATCCAACATTTTTCGGTAATCCATATGGTAAATATGATCACCGGATAGAATGAGAACATGTTCTGGATTACGGCTATCGATATACTCAATGTTTTTATAAATTGCATCAGCAGTTCCTGTATAGCTGTCTCTGCCTTCAACACCGGAAGGAAGCAGGGTTACACCTTTATCCTTTTGACTATGTAAGCCCCAAGGCTCACCTTCACCGATGTGTTCATGTAAGGATTCAGCTTCATATTGCGTCAGGACACCTACTGTATCAATTTTAGAATTTACACAATTACTTAGTGGGAAATCAATAATTTTATACTGTCCACCGAAAGGGACTGCAGGCTTAGCCATACTGGAAGTCAAGGGAGCCAATCTGCGGCCTTCCCCTCCTGCCAAGAGCATGGCGATACAATCTTTTTTGTTATTCATTTGTTATCCCTCCCATTTATTTTGTCAATGCTTGATATATAAACTCACGACAAGCACTTGAAACGACATAGGTGAAGTATATTGCTGTGTAAAAAGAAAAATTACAATTAATATTTCTTTATCAGAAAATCTTTTGTTTTCACATCAAATCATTTTCAAAATGGTAATATTCGGTTAATGTAATAGGTACAAGCATTCAAAAAAGGTGGTGTAGAATTGGCTGAAAAAGCAACAATCGATACCCTTCCGTCAGCTGCTGATATTTATTTGTTCCATGAGGGCACCAATTATCGCAGCTATTCTATGCTGGGTGCGCACACTGCCGCTGAAGAAGGCGTTACGGGCGTGCGCTTTACCGTGTGGGCTCCTCATGCGACATATGTAGGACTAGCTGGTGATCATAATGGCTGGGATGGAACGCAGGACATGGACTCGTTATATAAGATACCCGATTCAGGATTTTGGAGTCGTTTTTTTCCGGGAATACAGCCGGGAACTTTTTACAAATACAGGATTGTTGCCAGTGATGGCTCCAGCTTCCTAAAAGCGGATCCTTTTGCCTTCAAAGCTGAGGTTCGACCGGCGACTGCATCCGTTGTTACGGATCTCAGTGGTTATCGTTGGGGAGATGCTACATGGCGGAGAAAGAGTAAAGCTCCATATCATCAACCGATGAACATTTATGAGATGCATTTTGGAACTTGGCGTCAGAAAGAAGACGGGGAATTTTACAGCTATCAGGAAATGAGTGAATTATTAATTCCTTATTTGGTGGAAATGGGTTATACCCATGTTGAGTTTATGCCGCTTGCTGAGCATCCATACGATTTGTCATGGGGCTATCAAGGGACGGGGTATTTTGCGGCTACGAGCCGATATGGTGAACCCCATGAGTTGATGTATTTAATCGATCATTTGCATCAAGCTGGAATTGGTGTCATTCTGGATTGGGTTCCGGCCCATTTTGCAAAGGATGCACACGGTTTAAGAATGTTTGATGGCTCGCCACTTTATGAATATGAAGATCCAATGTTAGCGGAAAAACC
Organism: Paenibacillus sp. FSL R5-0475; assembly: GCF_038004585.1. Taxonomy (NCBI): domain Bacteria; kingdom Bacillati; phylum Bacillota; class Bacilli; order Caryophanales; family Paenibacillaceae; genus Paenibacillus; species Paenibacillus sp. FSL R5-0475. The sequence goes on along the minus strand of NZ_JBBORK010000001.1, from coordinate 2,297,242 downwards.
AGGCTGGGGAACCCTATCGTTTGACTTCAGCAAGCCTGAGATTTCTTCGTTCCTCATTTCTAATGCACTCTTTTGGTTTGAGTATTATCATATTGACGGGATGCGTGTAGATGCGGTTACCAGTATGCTACGTCTCGACTTTGAGAAACAAGCTCATCAATATCGACGTAATGTGAATGGTGGTCTGGAGAATTTAGAAGCCATTAAGTTTATTCAGAACCTGAATAAAGCGATATTTCAGTATTTTCCTAAGGCATTAATGATGGCAGAAGAATCTAGTGCTTGGCCGGGAGTTACAGCGCCAGCTCATGAAGGTGGCCTCGGTTTTAACTACAAATGGAATATGGGATGGATGAATGACACCTTGGGCTACATAGAACATGATTTTTGGGGGCGCCCTCATCATCATAATTTATTAACATTTCCAATATGTTATGCTTATGCCGAAAATTATGCATTACCTTTATCACATGACGAGGTTGTACATGGCAAGAAGTCGTTACTGGACAAAATGCCCGGTTCTTATGAACAGAAGTTCGCAGGACTTAGGCAACTGCTCGGTTATCAAATATCCCATCCCGGAAAGAAACTTCTGTTCATGGGAGGAGAATTTGGTCAATTTATCGAATGGAAGGATCAAGAGCAGCTGGATTGGCTACTGCTGGACTATGACAGCCATCGTGGTATGCTAGCTTACACTGCTGCACTTAATAAACTGTATCGCTCGGAGAAAGCCCTGTGGGAGCTTGATCATTCCCAAGAGGGTTATCAATGGATTGATGCAGATGACAATGAACAAAGCGTAATTTCATATCTGCGTAAAGGCAAGAAGCCTGGAGATACGTTGCTGTTTATCATCAATTTTCAACCTGTCCAGCGTCAACAGTATCGTATAGGGGTTCCACGCCCAGGGACTTATGAAGAACTTTTTAGCTCGGAAGATGTAGCGTTCGGAGGTTCGGGTATACACAACTTGCCTCAGAAGAGCAAAAAGTTAGAATGGCATAATCAGGTGAACAGTATAGAGCTAACATTACCGCCTCTTAGCTTCCTGGTGTTTAAGAAAACGTCACGAGTGGGTAAGAGTAAAGAGGCAAATGAGTCATAGATTAAAGAACGAATAGAGAATCCGTACACTTTAAAGGGGGAAATAATCATGAAAGTTTTATTTGCCGCAGCTGAAGCTCATCCATTTATCAAAACGGGTGGTCTGGCCGATGTCATTGGGGCATTACCTAAAGCGCTGAAGGGTGCCGGGGTGGATGTACGAGTGATTTTGCCTAAATATCGTGGGATTCCAGAAAAGTTCACTTCAAAAATGGAGCATTTAACAGAAGTTTATGTGCCAATCGGCTGGCGTAATCAGTACTGCGGAATCGAACATATGGTTTATGACGGTATCCCCGTTTACTTTATCGACAATGAATATTATTTTGGACGGGACGGAATCTACGGATATATGGATGATGGAGAGCGCTTCGCGTTCTATAATCGTGCGGTGCTGGAGTGTCTGCCAGCTATTGATTTTCAGCCGGACGTCTTGCATTGCCATGATTGGCATGCGGCTGTAATCCCAATGCTGCTTCAGGGTCATTATCGACACAATCCATTTTACAGCGAAATGCGAAGTGTATTTACCATACATAACCTGTTGTATCAGGGTGTGTTTCCTTACGAGGTGCTTGGGGGGCTATTGGGTCTGGACAGCAGTTATTTTGGCGGCGTGGAGTATTATGGGAATGTGAATTTCTTAAAAGGTGGCATTGTATACAGCGACCGTGTCACCACAGTAAGTCCAACCTACTCGGAAGAAATTCGAACACCTTATTATGGTTACGGACTGGATGGATTGTTGAATGCGCGAGCGGATGTTTTGAGCGGTATTGTGAATGGAATAGATACAAAAAGTTATAATCCTGCAACAGATACAAGTCTTGTTACCCGTTATCGTTCTAATCTGGCGAAGAAAACGGAGAACAAATTAGCCTTGCAGGAGGAATTAGGACTACCTGTGGATGCTAATATTCCGATGGTGGCTATGGTTACTCGTCTTGTGGATTCCAAAGGTTTAGATTTGCTTACGCGTGTATTGGATGAGCTATTGTATAAGGATGACATTCAATTTGTTCTGCTTGGAACGGGGGATGAGTCCTATGAGCGGTGGTTTAAGGAAGCGGCTTGGCGTTATCCGACAAAGCTATCTTCACAAATCCTCTTTAATGATGCACTCTCACGCAAAATATATGCTGCTAGTGATATCTTTCTTATGCCTTCCAAGTTTGAACCTTGCGGGATCAGTCAACTTCTCGCTTTACGCTACGGAAGCATACCTGTTGTGCGGGAAACTGGCGGCTTGAATGACACCGTTCAAGCTTATAATGAAGAATCCGGTGAAGGGAACGGCTTTACATTCAGCAATTACAACGCCCACGATATGATGTTTACACTTCGCCGGGCGATCTCATTATACAAGCAGCCTGAACATTGGAAAAAGATTACGAAAAACGCATTCGCTGGCGATTATAGCTGGAATGTATCGGCGCAACAGTACATTGATATTTATAATGAAATTACGGAATAAGGATTCATTAGATTCCGTAATAGGTTAATAAGGGAGTGCACTGAAGTATAACTCATACTTTAGTGCACTCCTTTTTTTGATGAAAATTAGGGGCGATTTGCCGCATGATTTGGTTAAGTTAGGGAATAGTAAAAATGTATAAAATTATATAAAATTTGAATAAATGTTGAATAATATGTTTCAGAAGAATGAATTCTTTGCTTTGAAACCCAATAAAAGGAAGTTATTGTCACAATTATGCCTTTGCATATTCATGCGTTCTGATTTATAATAAGTCGGTCAAAGAGACAACTTGGATTTTTTTCATACGAATAGGGGAGATATAGAAATGAACAAATGGGGTAAACTTAGTTTAGGTATGTTATTAGCAGTAGGCCTGTTGTCAGGCTGCGGTCAAAATAAAAATGATAGTGATACCGCTGCAAGTGGAAATGCAACTAACGGTGGGGCTACTAAGAAGCTTACTATGGGCACAAGTGCAGATTTTCCTCCGTACGAATTCCATAAAGTAGTAGACGGTAAAGATACTATCGTGGGCTTCGATATCGATATCGCTAAGGAAATTGCTGCTGATATGGGTGCTGAACTTGTAATTAAGGACTTGCCATTCGACTCACTACTAAACGAATTGTCCAGCGGAAGAGTAGATATTGTAATTTCTGGACTTAGCCCGACGGAAGAACGTAAAAAAGCTGTTGACCTTTCAGACATTTATTACAAGGCTGAGCAAGCGATTGTTGTGCGCGAAGCGGACAAAGATAAATACGCCACTATGGATGCTGTAAAAGGTACCAAAATTGGTGTGCAGACTGGATCCATTCAAGAAGAAATTGCTAAAGGGATCGAGGGAGCGAAAATCACTTCGCTTGGTAAAATCTCCGAAATCGTTCTACAATTGCAATCCAATCGTGTAGATACTGCTATCATTGAAGGGCCCGTCGCTAAATCATTCGTTAAGAATGTTCCTGGTCTTGTAATTACTGATGCTAAGCCAGAAGTTGAAGATGACGGTTATGCTATTGGTATTAAAAAAGGAAACAAAGAGCTACTGGATCAAGTAAACAGCACACTGACACGTTTAAACTCAGAAGGTAAAATTGATGAGTACGTAACGGCAGCTAGTGAGCTTGCAGATAGCACGAAGTAAAGAAACAACGGATATTTTTAAAGTCTGCTAAAGTAAATTGTATGTGTATACAGAAAATAGCGACAATAAGCTATTTTCTATTTTTTTGGAGATGGGAGGATAGGTTATGGACATTACTTTATTTAAAATGGCTTATGATTATCGTGATTTTTTCCTAACCGGTTTGCAGTATACCTTGCTGCTTGCTGTTCTAGGCGTCTTCTTTGGTTTTATTCTAGGGATTATTATTTCCTTGCTACGTATGTCCAAATGGGGTGTGCTTCGCTTCTTGGCAACAGCCTGGGTAGAATTCCTTCGTGGTACACCTATGCTTGTACAACTGTTTTTGATCCATTATGGATTGGCAACATTCGGGATTGAGTTCACACCGATTCAGTCGGGGGCAATCACTTTATCCATTAACAGTTCTGCTTACCTTGCAGAGATTTTCCGTGCTGGGATACAAGGGGTAGATCGTGGACAAATGGAGGCAGCCCGTTCGCTTGGAATGAAGCAAGGGATGACTATGCGCCATATCATACTCCCGCAGGCACTCAAGAGTGTTCTTCCGGCAATCGGAAATGAATTTATTACCATTATCAAGGAATCATCGATTATTTCTTTTATCGGCGTTACGGATTTGATGTTTCAAGCACGTACGGTTACAACGATTTCTTACGATGGTATGACACCACTTGTAATTATCGCATTTATGTACTTTGTGCTGACATTTACGCTATCGAAGATCCTAGGTAGACTGGAAAGGAGGCTGAATACCGATGATCGCCGTTAAGAACTTGCAAAAAAATTACGGAAAGCTGGAAATTCTCAAGGGAATTGACTTGGAGATTCATAAAGGTGAGGTCGTCGTCGTTATCGGACCGAGTGGATCGGGTAAAAGTACCTTTCTACGCTGTTTGAATCTCCTGGAGCAGCCAACTGGTGGCGAAATTACTTTTGAAGGTGAATCTATTACCTCCAAAAAGCACGATATTAATGTCACACGTGAGAAGATGGGAATGGTATTTCAGCAGTTTAACCTCTTTCCTCACAAAACAGTTCTACAGAACATTACACTAGCACCGATTAAGGTGAAAAAACAGCAGCAGTCCGAAGCTGATAAATTCGCAATGGAGCTGCTCAAGACTGTAGGCCTAGAAGATAAAAAGGATGCATATCCTGCTCAGCTGTCCGGAGGACAGAAGCAGCGGATCGCGATTGCCCGTGCGCTGGCGATGCAGCCTCATGTGATGCTCTTTGACGAGCCAACCTCAGCTCTTGACCCAGAGATGGTCGGTGAGGTGCTGGAGGTTATGAAGAAGCTTGCAGAAGATGGGATGACAATGGTCATAGTTACGCATGAGATGGGCTTTGCACGCGAAGTGGGCGACCGTATTCTATTTATGGATGGCGGCGTGATTGTAGAGCAAGGTACACCTGCACAAGTATTCGGAAATCCTCAGCATGTACGTACACAGGATTTTTTAAGTAAAGTGTTATAAGTAAGTCAAATTGTAGCGGCGCTCGGGCAAGTTATCCGGGTGCCGCTTTATTTTTTTAACAGTTGCGTAATTTGAGGATATAATGGACTGAGTTCATTTATTTATGTAAACCATGTATAATAGATGGTCAAACAACTTGAAAAGGAGTACATACATAATGAGAGATGATCTGCGCCGGATAGGCATTATCGATATTGGTTCTAACTCCATACGTCTTGTAATCTATGATACAACGCCGGAGGGAGGCTATAAGATCATCAAGGAGTGTAAGTACTCTGCACGTCTTAGTGAGAAGATTACGAAGGAAGGTCGACTGGAGCAGAAGGATATGGAGACGATCATCCCAGTCTTGCGCCAGTTTAAGGAGATCTGCAATGCTTTTGATGTAGAAACCATTCGTGCGGGCGCTACAGCAGCAATCAGAAATGCTGCTAACTCCAGTGAAATTATTGCCTTTTTGTCAGAAGCTTCAACCATACCCATTGAGGTTATCAGTGGTCATCAGGAAGCTTACTTTGGCTTCTTAGGTGTCATAAATGCATTTAATGTTGAAGATGGTTATGTCATCGATATTGGTGGCGGGAGTACTGAAATCACACTTTTTCGCGGGCGGCGTTATCAACATAGCATTTCCTTTCCGTTCGGAGCGGTGAATACCAATCTTATGTTTGGTCAAGGTGGGAACTGGAATGGAGAGCAGATTCAGAAGCTCGAGACCTATGTTCTGGGGAGATTGGTAGAGCATGATTGGCTTAATTCAACAGCAGGTCTTCCACTGTTTGGTCTGGGAGGTACGGTTCGTTCTCTAGGTAAGCTGGATCAAAAGACTAGAGCATACTCATTACCTAATTCTCATGGTTACACCATGGCCAGTGAGACGATTGAGCATTTTATGAACACATTACCTTCAATGCCTTATGATAAGCGTAAAGATTTAGATGGGTTGTCTAAGAGTCGAGCAGATATCATCGTATCCGGGTTGATTATTTTCCATACGGTATATCAGTATATTGGGGCTAGCCAGGCTGTAATCAGTGGGGAGGGGCTCAGGGAAGGTATGCTACATGATCTACTGAAGCCGGAGCAACCGGTGCGAGACAGTGCGCTTGAATACAGTTTAAATACGATTATTCGGTTTGATATTCGTACTTCTAAACGGTATTTAGATCATATTAACAAGCTTGCTTTAAGTCTGTTTGACGCGTTCAAGGATGAGGAGAATAAAGCTGAACATGAGATGTTAATTTATGTATCCATCATGCTACATCGAACAGGGTCTAACATTAACTATTATCAATCTAAACGACACACCCTGTATTGGCTGATGAATTCACCGATTCGCGGATTGACACACCGCCAGCTTATCCTGTGCGCGATGATTGCCTCGTATAGCACAAAAAGCCGGAAGCAGAAATTGTCCCAGATGTATAAGGACATTTTACTGCCTTCCGACGAAGAGTGGATTCATAAGCTCGGATCGCTTGTACAGCTAAGCATCGCACTAGACAGCACCGAGATCGGGATTGTAAGCGGCCTGAAAGCTAATCTCCACGGCAATACTCTTAATCTGGATCTTGAGGGCGCTTCAGCGCTTCTGATTGGTCTAGAGGACATTGAGAACGCCTTAAAAGCATTTAAGAATGCTTGGGCGGTGAAGGTAAAACTCGATTTTCCTTCCAACGTGTAACATCCATTGCTGCGAACTGGCTCCGGAAAGGGGCCTTTTTGTCGTCTGGTTGCTCGTAATACCCATTAGGCTGTAAGAAGCTGGCCTTCACATTATCTTTAAGGGATAGTTCAAGAATCTTAACGATTTGTTTACGAATATTGCTGTCTCTTACCGGACACATCAGCTCGATCCGTCGGGTTAGGTTTCTAGTCATCCAGTCTGCACTGGATAAATATACCTCAGGCTTCCCGCCATTTTCAAAATAGTAAATTCTTGAATGCTCCAGAAAGCGGTCGACAATACTGCGAACCGTAATGTTTTCGCTCAAGCCTTCAATCCCCGGACGAAGACAACAAACCCCCCGAACGATTAAATCGATAGATACACCGGCCTGTGCGGCACCATATAAATCGTCGATGACTTGTTGATTAGAGAGTGAGTTCATTTTGGCAATGATACGTGCAGGTCTTCCAGCTGCAGCATGCTCCGCTTCACGCTTCATTAGCTTTTGTAAGGAAAGGCTCATGTCCGTTGGAGCTACAATGAAGGAATTCCAGTCAAAATCAGCGGAATAGCCAGTCATTTGATTAAACAGCTCGGAAGCATCAAGTCCGATATCGCTTTGAGCAGTAAATAGACTTAGATCCGTGTAGACTTTGGCGGTACTGTCATTGTAATTTCCTGTGCCTACATGCACGTAACGACGTAATTCATGGCCTTCCTGACGAACAATCAAGGTGACTTTGGCATGTGTTTTGAGTCCAACAAGACCATAAACGACATGGCATCCGGATTTTTCAAGTTGGCGAGCCCAAGCGATGTTCCGTTCCTCATCAAATCTGGCTTTTAACTCAACAACCACTGTTACCTGTTTTCCGGATTCAGCAGCATTAGCGAGTGCAGTGATCAGAGGAGAGTTTCCGCTCACGCGGTATAAAGTCATCTTAATGGCCATCACTTGTTCGTCCTCTGAGGCTTGAATGATAAAGTCCGTCATCGCATCAAAGGATTCGTAAGGGTGGTAGACCAGAACATCCCGCTCACGTAATACCTCGAAGAAATCCTCGTTCTCTTCAAATTCAGCAGGGTAGACGGGTTCAATGCTTGGATAGTTTAAGTAACTAAAGCCCTTAATACTGCCGGCGAAATTACGAAGGAAACTTAGATCTAGTGGACCTTCAATTTCGAATACGAAATCTTCAATTTCAAACTCAGCTTGCAGCTGTTCCAAGGCATATGGATGAATTCCTTTTTGTACTTCAAGTCTTGCTGGAACACCGCGGCGACGCTTGCGCAGCTCCTTTTCAATCTCTTCTAGAAGATCCTCGGCCCCTTCTTCGTCGATCGTGAGATCAGAGTTGCGGGTCAAACGAAATTCACTAACAGCAACGGGCTCATAACCACTAAATAAAGTTTGAATGTGATGACGGATGACATCCTCTATAAATACGAACTGCCGTTTCTTACTGTTAGACCGGTGTGGTAGCGGGATACATCTTGGCAGATTAGATGGAATTTGCAGAATAGCAAAAAAAGGCTCTTCTTCAAGGCCATTCTTACGAGTAAGAACTACTGCTAAATAGATAAATTGGCTATGAACGAGTGGAAACGGTCGACTCTGATCTACAGCCATTGGTGTAAGTACAGGATAAATGATATCCCGGTAATATTGTTCTATGGACTGTTCTTGTGCATGAGTGAGATCCTCATAATCCACAAAAACGATACCTTCTTTATGCAAACTCCGTGAAATATCACGGAAAATCCGGTATTGGTCGGCAACAATTTTGGTAACTCGCTTGATGAGACGTTTGTATAGCCCGGAAGGGGTGTAGCCAGTGAAATCTTTTTTAGTATAGCCTGCCCGGATTTGATCTTGAATTCCTGCCACTCGAACGCTTATGAATTCATCAAGGTTGCTTGAGACGATAGCCAGAAATCTAGCCCTTTCCATTAGCGGATTATCAGGGTCTTGAGCTTCTTTCAGCACGCGTCGGTTAAATTCGATCCAGCTCAAATCTCTATTGAGGTAAGCAGTGGCTGGGCTGCTTTGGTTGTTTTTATTCTCTTCTGTATTCATGGGACCTCCAAATATGATTCGTTGTCTATATCTATTCTATTTATCATATTCTATCATTCTACTATTGGATAAAGCATGAAATGTTAACGCTATGTAAAATCTTCGGGAATTTTATATGATAATTTTTAAAAATGGTGCATCTATCTTTTAATGTAGTTAACATAATGAAAAATATGTTAACCATAATCCGAAAAAATGACAATATTGAAACTTGATTTTTCACAATGGTAACAATTACATAAGCACAGGTTACAAAATTGTGATATATTAAGTCCTGTCAGTTTTACAAAAGACTGCAACACATCAAGAAATCACACACGGGTTGTACATAAGTACTTAAAATGTACACGAGCGTATACGGAAGTGATACCGTTCACGCCCATCTAATGAGGAGGCAATTATGAAGAACAGATTTAGAACAATTAAAACCCTTGCTGCAATTATGGGAATCAGTGCATTACTGCATGCCGTTCCAGCTCATGCAGACAGCGTTCATATCGCTAAGGACGGCAACACTTTTTATACTTTATCCAAGCAATATAATGTAGGTATGAATGAATTAATGAAAGCAAACCCAAACGTTGCAGCACTTAACATTTACGAAGGTCTTGAAATTACTATCCCTAGTAAGATGCAAGCTGAGTCCGTAACTACAACTGACAAATCACCAGTGATTACACCAAGTCTGAATGTAAACTCAGAGTCCAAAACAGTTGAAGCATGGGGTAAGTCCTTTAATTATGACAAATCGATTCAAGTCAAAGCTTCAGCTTATTCTTCTGCAAGCAGTGAGAACGGCGGATGGGGTGCAGTAGATTATTTCGGAAATCCTCTCAAGCTTGGAACTATTGCTGTTGATCCAAATGTGATTCCTCTCGGTACCAAAGTATTGGTGACAGGCCATTCACATGATGGATTGCCTAAAGATGCATTCTTAGCAACTGCAACGGATGTGGGCGGTGCTATAAAAGGCAATCGTATCGATATCTTTATCCCTGGTAGCCAAAGCTTTGTATCATCATTCGGTTATCAATATGTACAATTATACATTGTTAAATAGATAGATAAAAATAGAGAGAATACCTATGAGATATGAAAAGTTCTAAAATAAGGTTACACAGGAAACGGAGGAAGTCCTTAGCGGCTGCCTCCGTTTTTTGCGTATTATAAAATATATATTTGGGGGTAATTTATTTACTTTTGGACACTTGTAGTAATTGAGGAACGGTAACGAAAGTATAGCCCCGCTTGCGCATAATAGTGATTACTTCAGGTAAAGCCTGAATCGTTCCCTGTAGATGACTACCTGGACCGCCTCCACCGTGCTGAAGAATAATCGCTCCTCTCCCAATATGGGCTAGAATATTATTTCTGACTTGGTTTTTGGAAAGTCCTTTCCAGTCCAATGAGTCCACATTCCAATTCACGAGCGTGTAGCCATGGCTTTTTGCCCATTTTAGCTGCTGTTCACTGATATCCCCATAGGGTGGGCGAATTAGTCGTGGTTTATATCCGGCCAAGGTTTGTATAATATCCTCGGTCTTTATGATTTGTGATTGAAAATCATTCATCGCAAGCTTCACAAACTGAGGGTGGTTATACGAGTGATTTCCAATCGCATGTCCTTCTCTAATCATTCTTTTCACCAAAGCTGGATGTTTTTTTGCTCGGCTTCCCACCACAAAGAAGGTTGCTTTGACATTGTATTTTTTCAGGATGTTAAGCAATTGGGGGGTAAATCTTGGATCAGGAACATCATCAAAAGTAAGTGCTATGACTTTATTCCGAGGTCCACTAGTCTTAAAAGTCTCTGGGTATTTGTGTAACAGCTGACTTAATGTCAGACCTTTAGTGTTTTTATTGCTGTTAAGTGACGAACTATTTGTAGCAGCGCTACCTGCTGAAATTGCCGTATCTTCGTCTGAAGCGGGTACACTTTGTGTTTGTTCTTGCGGAGTCTTCTGACTCTGTACAGGCGCTGACGCAACCTCTGAAGAATAGGTTGGGAATAGCATAGTTATGATTGTTCCTAATATTATGAGCAGTTTCTGACCTCTCCGTTGAAAATACATCCCCATCTGCCTCCTTTACTACCTGATCACCGTCATATTCTTAATTGTTATCTCCATAGATGGGTAGATTTATGCTGATAACAATACAGTATTGGTTAAGATTTCTTGAAGGAACCAATGCGTGTATACTAATAGAACGGGGAATTCCCGAGTCAATTATAGATTACGGAAGGATGGAGACATGAATGTCTGATTTGTTTGCACCGTATGAATTGAAGGGGTTATCGCTGAAGAATCGTATTGTCATGCCACCTATGTGTCAGTATTCGGTGGATAAAGAGGATGGCATCCCTAATGATTGGCATTATGTTCATTATGTAAGCCGTGCTATTGGCGGCACAGGATTTATTATCGTGGAAATGACTGGCGTACATCCAGATGGTAGAATCACTAATCGAGATACAGGAATCTGGAGTGATTCGCAAATTGAAGCTTATTGTAGAATCACGGATGGTGTACATGCGTATGGATCAAAAATCGCTGTTCAATTAGGACATGCTGGACGAAAAGCTGTGGATGCAGAGCCGCCAGTGGCTCCATCAGCAATTCCTTTTGATGCTAATTTTAAAACGCCACAGGCCCTTTCTAAAAAAGGAATTTCAGAATTAATTGAGGCCTTCCGTGAAGGGGCGCGCAGAGCTATAGAGGCAGGATTTGATACGGTCGAAATTCATGGTGCACATGGTTATTTAATTCATCAGTTTCATTCTCCATTGACGAATACCAGAGATGATGAATATGGACAAGATCCTGCGTTGTTCGGAGAACAGGTAGTTAAAGCAGTCCGAGAAGTGGTTCCTGTAGACATGCCATTGATTATGAGAATATCTGCGAAGGAATATGTAGAGGGTGGATATGATGCTGCATACGCTCTGGATATTTGCCGACGGTATAAGAATGCTGGAGTGGATCTGTTCCATGTTTCTTCTGGAGGAGAAGGTCCTATAGGTTCAAATGGAGGGCCGGGTGCAGGCCCTGCTTATCAAGTGGATCTGGCAGAGTTTATCCGTAGTGAATTACAGGTGCCTGTAATTGCAGTGGGGCGGCTTGAATCCTTTACTGAGGCACAGTCCATCGTCGCGGAAGAACGGGCAGAGCTGATAGCCGTTGGCCGTGGGATGTTGAGCGATCCCTATTGGGCTTTACATGCGGAAGAGGCGCTTGGAAGCGTACGTAATGTACCCAAACCTTATGAACGCGGGATCTGGAAAAAGGGATAGCGCGCTTTGAATGTGAAGTTTGTCACAGATTTTATGCTCCTTCTAAGGCAATCTTAATAAAGATAAAATTTGAAGGAGCTTGATAACGTGGGGATGGTTTTAAGTAACGATCGGCTAACTGACGGAGTGTACCACCTTAAAGTTGAAACGAATAGCGGCGGTGAAATGGGTCAATTCTACATGTTACGGGCATGGGATGCTTATCCGATCCTTTCCAGACCGTTAAGTATACATGAAGTAAAAGAAGATAGTGTCGAATTTTTATATCACGTAGTGGGGGAAGGCACTGAGATATTTTCACGGTTGACTCCTGGTGACTCAGTGGAGCTTGAAGGGCCTTTTGGCACGGGATTCCCACAGGTCGAAGGCAAGGTTGCACTTATTGGTGGCGGAATCGGAATAGCGCCGCTATATTATTGTGCAAAGCAGCTGCCTAGTTGTGATATCTTTCTAGGTTTTAGTCGGGAAGCTTACCGGACAGAAGCTTTTCGTCCATTAGCAGCCGAGCTTACAGTAGATGTAGGCGGATTTATTTTGGATCGTGTGGATTTTAGTCAATATGATCATGTTTTCGTTTGCGGCCCACATCCTATGCTTAAAGCTGCACAGCTTAAAGGCGTAGCGGCCGAAGAGGCGGGTAGCAATACAAAAGTTTATCTCTCTCTAGAGAATCGAATGGCATGCGGCATTGGTGCCTGTCTTGTTTGTAGTGTTTCTTGTCGTGATGGTCAGCGAAAAGCCTGTGCAGACGGACCCGTGTTCCTTTCTGAGGAGGTGATTTTTCATGACTAAGATGAGTACAACAATTGCAGGCGTTCATTTTAAAAATCCGATTGTAATGGCTTCAGGAACATTCGGCTTTGGTCGTGAATATGGAAAGCTGTATGATGTATCTTTGCTAGGTGGAATCTCAGGGAAAGGGCTCACCCTCCATCCAAAAGCAGGTAACCCTGGCACTCGAGTTTATGAGACAGCCTCTGGCATGCTGAATAGTGTAGGATTGGAGAATCCCGGTGTAGCTGCGTTCTTGGAAAAAGAATGCCCTTATTGGGAAACACTCGATACAGCCCGTTTGGTGAATCTTGGCGGCGGGACGCTTGAGGATTACGTACTTGGAGCAGAAATGATCCAGCGTGATGCAGATCTTCGATCAAGCGCAGGTAAACCAGCTGTTGATATGATTGAGTTGAATATTTCCTGTCCAAATGTAAAAGAGGGCGGAATTGCATTTGGAATCAAGACTTCAGAAGCGCAAAAAGTAGTACAAGCTGTTAGACGTGCCACTAAGCTACCACTTGCGGTAAAGCTGTCTCCAGGTGCTGAGAATATCGTTGAGATGGCGCAAATGTGTGAGGCAGAGGGAGCAGATGCTGTCTCGCTGATCAACACCATTTCCGGGATGAAAATTGATGTGCGACGGAGAAGTAGTGTATTTAATAACTTGTATGCCGGACTGTCCGGACCAGCGATTAAGCCAGTTGCTTTGCGCATGGTGCATCAAGTCGCACAAAACATATCTATTCCAGTAATCGGAATGGGGGGCATCACCACAGCTACTGATATTATTGAATTTATTATGGCAGGTGCTTCGGTAATCCAAGTAGGAACCTACAATTTCATGAATTTGAGAGCAGGTAGCCAGCTTGTTGAAGAGCTTGAGCAATTCATGGTTCAAGAAAATATTCAATCCTTGGATGAAATACGTGGCATTATATAAAGTGGAGTAGTGAGGAGATACTATTGACTTCTAACAAGATTAACCCTGAGGATATTGAGCTGACGGCGACGCCTGTCGGACGTGATCTCTTACTCGTAATTAGTGGGGGCGTTCGTCATATTGGAGCGGCAAGTACTGCGTATTTAAATGGAGAGCGGGTGGAAGTGCAGACCTCTGCGGTTCCTCATCATAAAGAGCATACGATAAGCGAAGATATTGCCATTAGGGTAGCTGAGGCTTTAAACAGGACGGTCACAGTGGTTATGGGCATTCATTACGACGATCTCACGAAAGAAGGTATTAAAGAGGTCGTTGAGATCGTAAATAATAAAGTAATTCAATATTTAGCGCAACAAATGTGAAACGGGATTGGCAATTCTGCGTAAAAGATATCAAGTGAGTATTTAAATTATCTTTTGGAGGAATGAAACCATGTCTATATTTAAAAGATTGCGCGATTTAACAATGTCTAACGTGAATGCGATTATCGACAAAGCAGAAGACCCGATTAAGATGACCGATCAGTACATTCGTGATATGACCGAAGATTTGGAAGATGCAGAAAAAGCGGTAGCGGCTCAAATCGCTATTGAGAAGAAGTTCAAGCAGCTGTATGAAGAGCAGGAAGCACTTGTTAACAAACGTACGCAACAGGCACATGCTGCAGCTCAAGCTGGTAATGTTGACCTTGCTCGCCGAGCTCTGGAAGAGAAGAAGGCTGCTGAAGCTAAACTGGTAGAATACAAAGCTAGCTTCGATCAGAACAAAGCATCTGCGGATAATCTTCGTGGGAAGCTTGACGAAATGCGTAAGCAACTTACTCAAATGAAGAACAAACGTGAAACCTTGGTTGCTCGTTATAATGCTGCTAAAGCTCAAACCGAAATTAATAAAGCGATGAGTGGTTTCAGCTCTGATTCCGCATCTGCTGGCCTGAAACGTATGGAAGAAAAAATGCTGCAAGCAGAAGCTCAAGCCGAAGCTAGCAACGAGATGAGCTCGGGCAACAAATCACTTGATGATGAGTTCGAGAAGTTGAACAAAGATCAAGCAGTAGAAGATGAATTGGCTGCTCTGATGAAACAATACGAGAAGCAATAACATTTGATCTTAGCCGTTTCACGGCTGATGTTCACAGGCGAAGGGGAGACAGGAATATCGTTTCCTCTTCGCTTTATCTATGCTTATGACAGCATGCAAAATGAATAAGCGGGGGCTATTAGAATGGATTTCCATATCCTGGTGTCCATGGTCGTGTGGACAGTGAGCGGCGCGGTGTTGCTGTTTGTGCTGATGTTCGTAGATTCACTCTTCACTCGATACAATGATTTAGAAGAGTTAAAGGCTGGAAATATGGCAGTTACTACACGTTTTGTAATGAAGCTATTGGCACAGGCATTCATTTTATCATCATCGATAGCTGCTTCTAACAGCCTGCCAGATGCTTTGCTGATCTCGATTGTATCTTTTTTTCTTTTGCTTATTTTGGAAAGAACGGTCCGTCTCCTCTTGGCTAAATGGGGGAATCTGGATCTGGATCATGGTACACAGCTTGGCAAAATCGGGTACGGCTTATTATCAGGCTCACTGCAAATTACGGGAGCTTTAATTATTTCTGCATTTATGTAGGGGGAACGATCAAGTTGAGTATATGGAAACGTATAGGTAATCTTTTCTCCAAACCAGCGGCTCAGGAAGTTCAGAAAAGTATGCTTAATTTGTCTCCCGGAGACATCTGTGAAGTATCGCTCGTTACCTACGAGGTTACCGGCAGGACCCATAATCGTGGACGAAATGCGGTAGTGCTGACATTAAGAGATGGTAGTCAAATTGCCTATTTGCATATTGAGGAGCGGGAACAGCTGCAATATGGTTTATATAAACCTATTGATGGGCGCTTAGATAATCCTGCTGAGGTTCCAACAACACTTGAACTGGACGATTATACATTTTTTCTGGAGGAAGAGTATGAAGGATATGTTGCTGCCCTAGGCCAAACCCCTTTTATGAATGGTGGAGAGCAGCATGTATGGCAATATCAGTCAGATGATTCTCGGCTTCTGCGTGTAGAATGGCAACATGGACGGTTTATGCTGTATGAAGGGGAGAAAGTAATTCCTGGTGATGTGAAGGTAATTAGAGCATCCTAGACATGAATCGTAAGAGATGTGATCTTGAGATCGCATCTTTTTTTTGTAATTACGTAGATGAAATCGGTGAAGGATTTAATGTCGTTTCCACCATTCATTTTACTTCAGGATAGCTCATGTTAAAATAGTACCTATTGTACTGCAAAAATGGACGATTTAGAGCGGAGGTATGGTATGAAGGATCATAAATTTCAGCGCAGAGCGCTTCAAGTAAAAGAGGCACAGGCAAAAATAATCAAATTTGCGAATCTGCTAGAGTCACAGGAGGTCTCATTGAATGAGGTCTGTGGACGTTATTTGGCTGAGGAAGTGATTGCGCCACATTCTTTTCCCGCGTTTAACCGTTCTAGCATGGATGGATATGCAATTATTGCAGCAGATACAAGGCACTGTGTAAATGGACAAGTCGTATGGTTAGAAATGGTGGACAATATTCCATGTGGCGCTGTGGCATCGGTAGATATAACTTCGGGAACAGCAGCAAGGATAATGACTGGAGCACAAGTGCCGTCAGGGGCAGATACTGTAGTTATGCTAGAAGTAACGGAGACACGTGAGGAGGAAGGAAAGACTTACGTAGGTATTCGAAAGAACCAGGAAGCGAACTCTAATATTACACCGATGGGGCTGGAGTTAAGCTCTGGTGAGCTAGTGCTGCCAGCGGGGCGATTAATCTCTGCCGGGGATATAGCTGTTCTGGCAGCGTTTGGCATACATACAGTGAAAGTCTATCGTCAGCCTAAGGTAGCTATCTTTGCGACAGGCACAGAGCTGCTAGAGGTACATGAACCACTACAGCCTGGCAAAATTCGAAACAGCAACTCACCCATGCTCGAAGCTTTAGTCAAAGAGGCAGGTGGGGAGCCCGTGATGCTGGGATCTATTGTGGATGATCTGGAGCTGGCTCGAAGTAAAGTACAGATGGCGCTGGAAACCTATGATTTTGTAATCACTACGGGTGGAGTATCGGTAGGAGATTATGATATTATGGGCGATTTGGTTCGTGAACAGAGTGGAGATATGTTATTTAATAAAGTGACGATGCGTCCGGGGAGTGTAACCACTGCTGCTGTTAGAGGTGGTAAGCTGCTGTTAGCCCTATCAGGTAATCCAGGTGCTTGTTTCGTTGGTTTTCAATTGTTCGCACGTCCGGTTATCAGATTAATGCAGTGTGTGTCACAGCCGTTCTTACCAGAATGGAGCGCCACACTCGGTGCAGATTATAACAGAGTGAATGACTTTACCCGATTTGTTAGAGCGCGATTAGAGATCCGTGAAGGCAGCCTTTATGCCATTCCAGCAGCGATAGACGAATCTTCCGTGATGGTCACGATCAAGGATAGCGATTGTCTGATTGTTGTTCCACCAGGGGATCGAGGCTTATCTGCGGGTGCTAAAGTGACTATTATCAAGCTTCCGGGAGAAATACGGGGATAGGATAAAGGTAAAATGCTTTTTGACATTAACAATAGGACGGAAATAGCTAATTATCTAATATGCCAACGATATTATTTACAACATTTCAATATATGAAAAATTCACAATAGAAAAGCTGATAATTCAACATAATGCTAATCTGATCAGTCTTTCTAAACCATGTAAAAAGAGAGCCGGCCACACCTTTTCCATAAAAATCGGATAGGGTATGGCCGGCTTTTCGCAAAAAATTAATTATCCAAACGGCGTTCAATCGCCTCAGACATCGTTTTGTCCGTGAGATGAGCATAGATCTCGGTTGTTTCTGTCGAAGCATGCCCGAGCTGTTCTTTCGTTTTATAAATATCGTTTTGCAGATAATAGTCTGTTGCAAAAGAGTGACGAAGCTTATGTACCGTTAGATAGGGCTTACCAAAGCGTTTTGCATATTTAATAATCATTTCTTGAATGGCTCTTTTGGTCATGCGTTTGCCTTCTTGCCGTCCATTGGGCAAAGCGATAAATAAAGCTTTTTCCCTCTTCGGCGTTTTATAACGGGATTGACGTAGGCTTAAATAAAGAGCTAAATCCTCTTTAGCTTGTTCTCGAAAATAAACAGGGGTTTTGAAGGTTTCATCATTGTTCCCTTTTCGGGTGACATAGATCAGCTTGTTGTTAACATCCAGATCATCTACGTTTAGATTGACTACTTCGGATACACGAAGACCAGAATTCAGAATTAAGCTGGCAATACAAGCATCGCGTTCACGATTTAATTGAAAGGAGTAATAGGCCTGCTTGTTTCCTTCAACATCTCGTCCATATCCTTCGAAAATGTACCCCACAAATTCCAGCAGTTCCTCATCCTCTAGAATCTTGCCCTTTAATTTAGCAGCAGTATCCTTAGGTTTATGCGTTCGTTTAACTTCAACCTTAGCCATAATGTTTCGCTTAAGCAATGGATAGAAGTTCTCATCCTCAGCGATTTGACTTAAATAATGAAATAAAGAGCGTAATGCGGAAAGCTTACGTGACACGGTTACACGTGTATTGGTTCCCTCAGCTCTGGTAGTGAGGTGTAGGCGGTATCCAACAATACTATCCATATGCAGGGTCTCTAATTCCAGCAGTGTGATCTCTGTGTTGGAGCTGGCCTGTGAGAGACCCTCAGCACGCAGCCATCCGAAAAAGGACTCATAGTCCCGAATATATTCCAATAGGGTGGAAGGGGATAGATCAGGACGCTTATAGTCAATAAACTGCTGAACGAACCAAGGCATGAGAGGTAGCTTTAGATCCAGTTTTTTACGGTCATCGTTCTTTTGAACGCTCATGTGATTCACCTTTTCCATAGTCTGCATATTATTTCTTCTTTCTATCTTACCATGTTTTGTCCAAATATAAGAAAGTATAAGTTTCACACCATACTTTATGCCTTATATTTCTCGCAGAAACGGAAACCGTCCCAATAAGGACGGTAAAGCCGGTTCTTCTTGTCCCATGGCTTTGTTCAAAGCTAATTACAAGTGATGAACTTGCTCCTGAAGTAACTAAGTTATATGATGTGTAGTAAACATAAATGGCAGAGGTGCACGAAATGGAACTTGGAATGGAGCTGGTTCCCAAAGAGCGGAAACAGACGATAAGCAAACTAATGCAGTACTATTTATATGATTTCACCCGTTATCTGGAGCTTGATGTAGATCAAGATGGAGTATATCCAGCTTATCCGGGATTAGAATCATTTTGGAGTAGTGGCAACAATAAATTTGCGTATTTGTTCAAAGTAGACGGGAATATTGCCGGATTTGCTTTGGTAGAACGGTTGTTGTATGATCCCGAAGGGCAATTTTACATGACTGAGTTTTTTGTGATGCAAAAATATCGCCGGAGCGGTGTGGGGACCTGGGCCGCGCATAAATTGTTTGATATGTACCCAGGCGACTGGAAGGTGTCACAGGTACGCGCGAATACGCCTGCCCGTAATTTCTGGCATAGAGTGATTGGAGAGTACACAAATGGAGAATTTAAAGAGCGTTTTAATCCGCCTCAAGGAAATCCGAGTCAATACTTCAATACATTAACTAATAATAAGGTTAATAATTATAAAGGTAACAGCGATGATGTAGTCATGAAAAATTAATGGTTATCTCACGATAATTAAGATAAACGCGAAAAAGTTTACATAATAATTATTATGTAAACAAAAAACGAATAACCTAACAGCCTTAACAGGAATGTTGGGTTATTTTTGTTCATTTCACCCAAGCACAGAGTGGGATTTAGCATATCTTATGGTGTACTCAATTACAAAGGAGGAGTTAAAATGGGCGAATTCGCAGGAGGATATGGTGGATTTACTTCCACAGGAGCGATTCTGGTTCTGTTTATCCTGTTGGTTATCATCACTAAAACTCTTTGTCTGTAATCCTTTAACATCATGAAGTTTGGTTCCGCCAGTCTATAAGGACTGGCGGATTTTTCATGTTTGGATATGACAATAAGGGTTGGGTGGTTTGCCTGTGACTTACTATATAGAAAAGAACGTTATAAATTATATATATTTAACAGTGTTCAATGACTAAACGATGTTCAAATTATAAGGAGACGTCATGATGACTAAAGAACAACGGCAAATGCGTGAGCGTGAGGAAATGAAGAAAAGAATTTTAGAGGCTGCGGCCTTGTTGATTGCAGAGGAGGGGATTGAAAAGCTTTCTATTCGCAAAATTGCAGAGAAAATCGAGTATTCTCCGGGTATTATTTATCATTACTTTCAGGGTAAAGATGAAATTGTGGTGAGATATTTGCAACAAAAATATACAGATATGGTTGCCGGGCTTCAGTCCGTACAGCGGAAGGTGGAGCATGAACTGCCACCAGAGACGCTTTTGAGACAATCGCTTGAGCAATGGATCAGGATGACCCTTTCCACAAGTGTTGAGTACCGTAATGTTATGCTAAATGATACACCGGCTGTTCTTAGTTACACAGCAGTTCTATTCAAGGGAGCTGGTCAGGAGCGTAAAGCGATAGGTATGCTCTGTCAATGTCTATCTAGGTTCGAATCGAAAGCACAACATATGGAATCTTCGATAGAGCTCACTGCTCAAGTGATGTGGAGTGCTGCGTTCGGATTAATTATGCGTTTGATTGTGGAAAAGGATTTGCCAGAAGATCAGGTTGAAGCACTGATATCTTGTTATTTGGATTCTATGGTTTCAATAGCAACCAGGGAGATACGTGAGCCTTTAACATAGTAGGATGATCAGAGGGTGGAGGGAAGAATCAGAATGAAGACGATTATTATTTATACTTCTAAATATGGATGTACGGAGAAAGCTGCCTATTTATTGAAAAATCAATTGGATGATGAGACTGAAGTAGTTAATTTAATGCATGCTAAAGAGCCTACATTAGAACGGTACGATACTGTCATCTTAGGTGGGTCTATTTATTTTGGGAAAATACAAAAACAAATGACGGAGTTTGCTTCAAAATATCAAAATGAACTAGCTAATAAGCGCGTTGGATTGTTTATTTGTGCAGGAGCGAAGGGGGAGCAAGCCATACAAGAATTGAAATCTTCATTTCCAGAGAAGCTGTATAACCAATCAATTACAAAAGAAGTGTTCGGTGATGAGATTTACGAAGAGAAGATGACTGCATTAGATCGAGTGGTTCTGCGAGTGGTAAAAGGGAAGAATAAGAGTGTAAATGGATTATCCAAAGAGACGATAGAACGTTTCGCACTTGCGCTAAAGAAGCGGTGAACGAGTGTGGAAAAGCGTTTACTGAAATTAGTTAACATAATAATGATTATGTTAACTAATTATTGTTTCAGATACCAATTATCATTAGTTAGGAGATGGGGGGCTTATAAAAAGTATTGATTTTTGATTTTATCACTATTATTTTCCGCTAATTCATCATATGAAAAATTCACAATAGAAAAGTCAAAATCCACTACTGTCTCACCCTATACACTACACATCAATAAACAATTCACCTCACCTCACCCTACAAACAAAACCCCTGAAAAAGGATATAACATCCCTTGATCCATTTATACAAGCTTTTTTTCAATGCAAATAGCTAGTTCTAAAGCTTGTATCGCATTGTCTAACTCAATTATTGATGAACTACCCTCCACTAGACATTGGAGTGCATACTCCAAACTTTTTTCATAGGGATTAGCTGGTTCTAACAAAAGATCTTGTTTACCTACAGCGGTATATTCAATTAATGAGCTTTCAACAGCTCCATTCATGTTGTCACTCTCTTGATAGACAAGCTTGCCTTGTTCAAAATAAGCCTCATAGCCTACGGTAAAAGGATACGAAGCCGGCATTTGTGAAGAAACAACGATCTCTGCGGATACAGGAGGTTGTTGAAAAATTGCACGGACTAAGGCTTGATTACTATTACCACCATCGGATCCCCAAACCGAGTGCAGCTCCATAGATCCCAGCATCCAGATCACAAAATCCAATTCGTGAATCATCAGATTTGTAGCGATAGCGTGTAGACCGAGGTCACCCCACAAAGGAGGCGTTTCTCTTTTTAAGGTAAGAGATAAGAGTTTTCCGTATTTCTCATTATGAGTCGCTTCGTAAAGATATTTGTACGCAGGATCGAATTTAATAAACTGGTTGACGAGAATTCGCGAATCATACAGTTGTTCAGCTTCCTTCATCGCAAGAGCATCTTCTAAGTTGTAGCAAACCGGTGTCTCACAGAATACATGTTTTCCATGCTTAAGCGCATCGACTGCATACTGCCTATGTAAAAAAGAGGGCAAACAGATATCAATCACATTTATGGTGGAATCAAGCATAATATCGTCAATATTAGTAGTTATCTCAACGCCTAAAGCTTGTTTTAGCTCCTGCAGCTTAGCTTCGTTCCGACCAAAGATAATTACTTTGTCTACTCGATCCATTGTCGTCCATAACTGCGCATGATAAGCTCCGAATCCAGTTCCCAATACGCCTATATTCATGTGTATCAGCTCCTTTAATGTAATGAACTAATCATAACCTTCTATTGTTGACAACAGCTTGGCAAGAATTATGATGTATACTATAAAAAAAGAAAAACTTGGAGGCTCCCCATGCGCTTGCATCGTTTGATTGCAATTTTATTATTAGTGGAATCAAGAGGGAAGATGAAGGCCAATGACTTAGCTGAAGCCTTGGAAACCTCCGTACGTTCTATCTATAGAGACATTGATGTATTAGCTGAAGCAGGAATACCACTGTTATCCACGCCGGGACCGAATGGTGGCATCTCCTTGATGGAGGGGGATACTGTTAACCTAAATCAGCTTCATGGGGAAGATGTAATCAATCTATTTTTAACAGGAATGGGGATTCATACTGGCGGACATACAGATTCCGGATTAAAGCTAAAGACAACCCTCTTGAAATTAGAAAAATCATTACCCGCTTCCTATCAAAATGATATCCAGAAGGCACAAAGACGTTTTTATTTTGATGATACGCCTTGGTGGACAGAACGCTTAGAGATTCCATGTCTGGAATCAATTCGAACTGCTGTTTGGAGATCTCAGAAACTACAGATTGAGTACCACAAGATTAACGGAGTCATTTCGAGCAGGAAATTACAGCCCTATGGTCTAGTTGTGAAAAAAGAAGAGTGGTATCTTATAGCCTACTGTGAAGAAATCGAACAAATCCGCACGTTTAAATGTGAGCGAATCGCCTCTACACAGCTTATAGATGAAGAGTATGCTATCCCTCAGGACTTTTCATTAGAAAGGCACTGGAAGCAGCAGGAGAGGGGATTCAAGCAAGCTTGTAAAGAGGAAGAGATCTACCCAGTATTGATTAGAACGGATAAGAGGAGAGAGGCCTCGCTACACGGGGTGGAGATCATGAATAGAGTAGAGGAAGGAGATCAAATAACCCTTACTGTTAATATGTATAGTTATGATAGTGCATGTACGAATATTTGGGGGATACTTGGACAAGGCGAGATTGTGGAACCTTTGAAACTGAGACAATATGTGAAAGAACAGGTGAATTTGCTACAGGAGGTTTACAATTAGCATGATTTTTTTGTGAAAAAGGGACCGTTTCGATTGCATGTTCTGCAATGAAACGGTCCCGCTCATTTGTGAATAGGCTTTATTTATTCAATTGGTTTACATAATAATTAATATGTTAACTAATTTGGGATTGCCCCATAATAACCTCTAGATTTAATAAATTAGACTTTTATGTGCTAGCGTCTACGCCTAGAGATAACTTCTCTCTAGCAGTAAGCCTCTTGTGCGCTACGATTAGAAAAGGAAGACCTATAGCCGTGGTTAAAGCGAGTGGCAGGAAGATCGTAAGGCCATTCTGAGCTCCATAATGATCCAGCAGCACTCCGCCGAAGATAGGCGCGATTACACTCCCCAAATTGTTAAAGCCAATCGTTCCAAAGTACGTACCCTTCATTTCTGGCTTCGCGATCCGATCAATTAACATATCCATCATCGTAAAGAGCAGTACTTCCCCTATTGTAAACAGGATCACACTGAACATAAGAAGGGCTACACCTTCAGCTAAACCTACTAAGAGAAGACTAATAGCAACGCAGATATTTCCGAGAATCAATGGAACAATCGGTGAGAATTTGCTTGCAGTACGTACGATAGGATACTGTACCACGAGCACTGTAATGGCATTGAGTGACAACATATAGGAGAATAATTGCCCACCATTTGTGAAATGGTTGTTCATTGCTAAATATTGCGCCATAGTTGAACCAAAATGTCCGTATCCAAGTACACAAAAAATTGTACCAAGTAGAACTGGCAAGAATACACGGTCTCTACCGGTTGTTGCCAAGGCTTCAAGTAAACGTGGTGGTTCAGCTTGCGTATGATTCTGCATGGTTGAACGATGCAATTTAAATTGGACGAATAATACAAGTCCATATGCAACATATACAACACCAGCGATCATAAAAGGAAACGTTGATTCGGCAGAACCGAGCTGTACTCCAATAATCGGACCAAAGACAACACCAAGGTTAATCGCAGCGTATCTAAGATTGAATACAAGCAGCTTACTTTCAGCAGGGGTAATGTCGGATAAAAGTGCCCGTGATGTGGGCTCAAACACGGATCTGCATAAACCGTTCAGGGTGTTGACCAGGAAGAACACCCACAGATGTTGTGCAACAGAGAATCCGAAGAATACTGCCGCCCAGCCAAATACGGAGATTAACATGACAATTTTGCGGCCTACAATATCCGAGATATATCCTCCGTAGAAGCTGGCCATTACGCCCGCCAGAGAGCTGACGGCTACCGTAATCCCCGTTTGTGTGGGGGTGGCTCCAAGGACTTGGGTTAAATAGATGGATAAGAACGGAATGCTCATTGAAGTTACCAAACGTCCGAACATCGTACCGACGATGATAGTCCAAGCTAGTGGGTGAATATGCCTAAGATGCTGGTTCATAATTGAAAAGGTCTCCTAATCTGATAGCTATAATTTAGTACTGCATATTCATTAACGATATATGTATAATTATAATGATAAAAGGGGGAAGTAAAAGTGTAAGAATTACTTACAGTGTTTCACCTTTAAAGGAGTGAACGATCGTGGACCATATTAGTAATCATTTTTTATGTTTAGCAATAGCCATCCCATCCTCAATAGATATAGGGGGAGCTAATCCTGTGACAATAGATAGACTAGCTTCGATTCTATGCTGCACTCCGCGTAACGTAAAGTTTATTCTGCGAAAACTTGAAGAGCAGGGTTTTATACACTGGCAGCCTGGAAGAGGACGTGGAAATATCTCGCAGCTAACTTTTCTTCGAACGATTGAAGAGGTGCTTGAGGACAACTTTCAGGAACTGATTAATAAAGGGAAGATTAAGGAAGCTATAGAGTTATTAAGTCGTGGTCAGGTTAGCGACACATTAAAGGAACGGTTATTAATGGTGTTAAATAAGCAGATGGGCTTCCGTAGTGAAACGGAGTCGACATCAGGATTGGATGTCTTGCGAATTACACGAAACCGGCATATGGAAGTGCTGGATCCAGCTTATGTATATACCGCGTTTGAATCCTATTTACTCGGACAAATATATAGCACATTAGTTACCTATGATGCAGGAAGTGATACTTTTCTCCCTGGTCTGGCTCATATGTGGGAAGCCAATGAAGATTGTACAAGTTATATTTTTTATCTCCGTAAAGGTGTGCGATTCCATCACGGCAGGATAATGACCTCCAAAGACGTAAAAGAGACATTTCAACGCCTTATAGATTTGAACAGTCCAGCATTGAGCCTATACAAAGATATAGAACGAGTAGAGCCCGAAGGAGATCACAGGATCAGGTTTGAGTTATCTCGTCCCAATCTCTTTTTTCTACACATTTTCAGCTGTATTCATATGTCGATTCTTCCTCATGACGTAGATCTTGTAAATGAAGTGTGTGGAACAGGGCCCTATCGTTTACTAGATCTTAATGAAGATGTGCTAGTCCTCGCGGCATTTGACTATTATTACGGTATACGCCCGCTACTAGATCGTGTGGAAATCTGGTATTTACCAGAACAAGCTTCAAATGAACGATTGTATGAACTTCCTGAATCTGCTCAGGAAGGTTTATTACCTAATATCATCTGTAACCACAGTATTGACTACCCTGCCTTGGGATGCCGATATCTCTTGTTCAATTTCCATAAAGACGGAATTCATCAACAGCAACTATTCCGGCAGGCTATACGAATCCTTTACAGCCGAGAAGCCTTAATTAAGGAGTTAGGAGGGAACCGTAGTACCCCTGCTGATAGCTTTTTACCTTGGGAGAGCAGTAAGAGAAGTATTATTGAGCCTACTCTGGAACATGCGAGAGAGCTTCTAGTGGCAAGTGGCTACCAGGGGGAGACCTTAAGATTAGCTACAAAAGATAAAAAAGAAGAGCGAGAAGAAGCCCTGTGGCTTCAAGCACGAGCTGCTTCAGTAGGACTGCATATTGAGCTGTATTTATTCAACGAGTTTAACTCAGCAGATATAAAGAACACCTCCGAAATCCTCCTTGCTGAAGAGGTTCTTGAAGATGATTGGCAGTGGGGAATGGTTAACTACTTTAATAATAAACTTAATTATCTTTTTTCTCTGCTGAGAGATGAACAGATCTTGTTATTCTCAGATGTACTTACCGATTTCACGCAATCCCCAAAGGAAGAAAGAATAAAGTTGCTGGATCAGGCAGAAGGTGTGCTTAGGGACAACTATTGGGTGTTATATGGTTGTCATATGAATAAAAAAGCGCAGCTAAATCAAAGCTTGTTTGGACTTCACACCAGTTCATTCGGATTTCTGGATATCTCAAAACTGTGGATCAAAACTACTAGTCTTTAAGGAGAGTTACCTAAATATGCTTGTACAGGAATGTTTTCTTTTGCTATACTTTCCAGGGAGGCTGTATCGATAAATCATCGAATGGTGCTCTAATAGGTTTTAATAAATGAATAGTAATTAACTTGTAGCCATGGAGGTGAACTCGTTGGATTTTGCTCAGATCCGTAAGGACCGAGACAAAAGAACGGTCGATACTTGACTCTTTTTTTGCCTTTCGGACCTGTTTAGCAGATAGCTAAAAGGTCTTTTTGTTTGTTTAAATTAAGGGAAAAGAAGGGGAGATTATTATGCGTTTTCTTATCGTGGGTGCAGGAGCTATAGGTGGATATTTCGGGGGTCGTCTAGTTCAAAAAGGAGAAGATGTTACTTTTCTCGTCCGAAATGCCAAACAGATTCAGTTAGAAGCGGACGGTTTGATTGTAAAAAGTGTTCATGGGGATTTTCAGACTTCTGTACGAACGATTTCTAATAGGGAAGCAGTAGAGCCCTTCGACTGCATTATTATAGCGGTCAAGGCATACCATTTGCCTCAGGTGATGAATGACATTGAACCCTACGTTGGTGAACATACACTGATCCTCCCGCTCCTCAATGGTTACGATCAATTTAGCATTTTGCAGAAGCGTTTTGGCCCAGAACATGTACTGGGTGGTCTTTGTTATATAGAAACAACTCTAGATTCAGCAGGTACTATCGTTCAAAGCAGTTCGTTCCATAGTATTGTGTTGGGTGAATGGGCAGGTGGTGAGTCAGAACGAACACAGTTGCTTCTGAGTCATTTGGATCATGCTGGATTCACAGTG
Organism: Paenibacillus sp. FSL R5-0475; assembly: GCF_038004585.1. NCBI lineage: Bacteria > Bacillati > Bacillota > Bacilli > Caryophanales > Paenibacillaceae > Paenibacillus > Paenibacillus sp. FSL R5-0475. The sequence continues at coordinate 2,269,512 of NZ_JBBORK010000001.1, read as the reverse complement.
ACATTAAGTTCTGACATTCAGCGCGAAGTGTGGCAGAAATATATATTTGTAGCTAGTCTAAGTGGGATTACCACTTTAATGGACAGCTCTGTTGGGCCTAATTTTGCTTCCCCAAAAGCACGTGCAATCTATGAGCAGCTTCTTCAAGAGATTGTTAGCTTGGCTCAAAATGCTGGAATGCCTGTGGGACCGGAAAATATAGCTTCCACGATGCAAAAGATGCTTTCTGTGTTACCTGAATTTACTTCATCCATGCATCGGGATATGCATAAGCAACTACCTGTAGAAGCGGACCATCTGCATGGGGCACTTCTGGCTATGGCTGTTCCGGGTCAAGGCGCGTATCCGGTTCTCGAAACCGTGTATGCCCGTTTGAAAGTATACGAAAGCGTTAATGATATGAAATGATCTACTTTAAATCACAATAAGGAGCTGGACAATTATGAAGGAAACGAATCAAAAGATCATGACTTTTCTAATGTTCGAAGGTAAGGCAGAAGAAGCTATGAATTTCTATACGTCCTTGTTTGATGATTCCGAAGTTATTAGCATTAAGCGATATGGAGCGAATGAAGCAGGACCTGAAGGGAGTGTAATGCAAGCTTCCTTTTCTATGCATGGACAAGTATTTATGTGTATAGATAGTTATGTTCAGCACGGGTTTACCTTTACTCCAGCGATATCCTTATATGTAAATTGTGAGAGTGAAGCTGAAATTGATCGGGTCTACGAATCATTAGCGCAAGGTGGACAGGTCCTAATGCCTCTTGGAAGCTATCCGTTTAGTCCGAAATTTGGCTGGGTAGCGGATAGATTTGGCGTGACTTGGCAATTAAATTTTTCGGGGAATGCATAACGATTGAAGTGTTGCGCGGTCAAATCTTTTAGGGTTTGACCCGACATACTTTCCAAGTGAAAAAGTAGGTTTTCTACGATTAAAGTTGATAGCCCACTCTCCATTTTTAATCCGCAAAAAGGTCAAAAGAGCAGCAATTCTCCCGTCACTGGAGAATTACTGCTCTTTGTTTATGGTCATAGCAAGTGAAAGTCAACCGACCTCAAGCGTCACTTTTTCCATGCTGTCAAAAGAAAATAAAGTATTAGACTCCAAAAATAAAATTGTAGACTGGCATGGCGATTAGCAAACGGCTGAGCAGCGAGGCTGTAGCTCGAGCTCCTGATTCTTTTGGATGCATTGGGGTGGACAGCCGGGTGAGATTATATTCTCAAACAGAACAGTAGCAAGGATACGCTCGTCCGACTAGTTGAGGTCTTAAAAGAGTAACCGGCTACATCACAAAGAAGGTTGGGCGAGCTAATCGGTGTATCCCAGGGACGAGTGAGTCAGTTAATTCAAAAATTGAAAGAGTCAGCCCGCGGATTTGGCGAGTAGTTGGTACTGCTATGGGAATGAAGTAGGCGCTTCTGGACTACTGCCGGGAGCGCCTTTTTTCGTGTTTTGATGATAATACACAGAAGAAGAGTTATATGCTTTTAGAAAGGGCTGGGTTAATCAGTAGCTTGGAAGAAGGGAGAATTGGAAAGGAATCATTGGGCTTTGTGATATAATATGGTAAAATATTCAACTCTACAGAGACTATCCCACATGTAGCGTCATCTTTCAGAGAGATTATCTCTCAAATAACCGTTGTTTGCGGAATACCTGGATTTGAAGAAATCCCAAGAGGAGGAAAACAGAAATGAAGAAGAAGGTTGTTACGACTTTATGCGGTACCATGATACTTTTAGTGGGCATGGGCACAGGTGCTTTCGCGAGTACACAGCTCCAAGAAATTAAAGCGTTGTTAAACGGAGATTTAAAAATCAGAGTGAACGGGGAGATTACCCCTCTCAAAGATGGCAATGGCAAAGCGGTACTTCCAATTACTTATAAAGGAACTACGTATCTTCCGGTACGATCTGTTTCTGAGCTTCTGGATGTTCCGGTGAATTATGACGGGACAGCCAAAGAGGTGATTATTGGCGAACAGCAGGCAGGCGTTCCCGTGAAGCAGGAGGATTTTAACACGAGTCTGTATACCAAGGACCCTGCACTGACCAAATACGGCGGCAAAAATTATAAGGAAGTTCTGTACAGCGCACCTAATTCAAATATTAAATATACCGCGCTCAGCCCTAACGGCAAATATCAGAAGCTTGTTCTACAATTCGCTTCAGTCGGCAAGGAAGTGGAATCTCTTGAAATTAGGGATAATGAAAAGAATGTGCTCCTTAAAAAAGTAGAGATGATTTCACCTAATAGTGATCTCCTGACGATTGAGGTAGATATTTCTGGAGTAAAGACCATCGCAATAAATGTGACACAAGCTGTTGACGGCGGGTTCATTATTCCGCTAGATACTTCAATATACAAGTAAGATTAAGCAGCGAAGCCCACAATGCCCGAATAGGCGTAGTGGGCTTATTTTCACGTGAGGTTACATTGGATTTTTTCTCGTTCTTTTGCTATAAAGAGATTTAAATCCATCTTTCGTTATATGTGGACATGCTTAGAGGGTATGTGTCGACTCGAAAAATAAAGTTGTAGACTGGCATGGCGATTAGCAAACGGCTGAGCAGCGCGCCTGCAACTCGTGCTCATGGTTCTTTCGGATGCAACGGGACGGGCCGCGATCGGTATGCCGACGACAAGAATGTGTTCGCCGGTAGCCATTTAAAGGGACGTTACTCAGTCTACTAATTTATTTTCTTCGAACACATGCCGCGAAGCAGAAATCGCCGGAAGCTCCGATTGTTCTTTAGTTGTCCAAACATACTCTCTAGTTCTATCATTCGACGTACGGACAAAGCATAGTCTTCCTCGCTTCGCAGGATTTCCTGAGCTTGGTATACTGAATGTTCAAAAGAAACCTCTTCTTTGAAATAGTTGTGTGGTAACTCCATTTTACCAAAAGAGAGTTTTTTTTTGCGTTTTTTTAAATATTGTAGTCCATTTCCCGCCTACACAGCGGAGAGAACGGACTGATTGTGGAAAAGCGATAGCGGTCGCCTTTGTTTCCGGATTTTATCCGCTAAGGAAAATTGAAAAAAATCTGGACACAACAGCGATTGGAACAATGGACCGTTCGCGGAGCGTCCTTATGGAGCGCAACCGTCTATCCGACTCCAAAAACAAGGGAAAGGATTTAATTACATTGCTGAACTATAGTTGTGCCCTCATTAGTAATCGTGACAGTTGAATAACCAGATAGATACTCTGTATAACCGCATACCGTTTCTTGGGTGGATTGTCCCTTTGCGTCAGTATATTTAAGGTATATAGAACCTTCACCACTTAAGCTCAGTGTAGGTTTGAACTTTTTTGTTTCACCTTTCTTGATGGGATCTGTAAATAATTCCTTGGAATCCATATGGATTAAACCTATTTCAATAGAGCTAATTTCATCATCCGACTGATTATCTACAGTGAGTAAGAAATTCTTAAATGGAGTTAGGATATTTGATATCGTACCGATCCCTAAAGCTATTACAATACCCATTGAAAATATAGAAATGCCTATAAAAAATCGTCTCTTCATCATTTAGTCCCCCTATGTAAGTAAGACAGGGTTCACTCGATAAATGTTACGGTATATAAGAATTAATTATAACTATTAATTAACAGGTGAAATTGGAAGAGGTATGCTAACCTTGATGTATAAATATAAATTCATTTGAAAAGGGGGTTTGTTTTGACAAAATCTACGATTCTTTCATCAGAAGGAATAACGATTCGTCATTTTGAACAAGGGGACATGTCATTACTGGGTGAGTTATATAGCTCGGTTACTTCGCGGGGAAATGCTGTTTTTTGGTGGGTTGGTGATGAGGAAAACTGGGAGAATGTGTACTGCGCCTTTGAAAATGGAAAAATGGTTGCCAAAGGTCAAGTAGAGATCATAAATATTGTGCCACCTGGGCGTTCAAAGGAAAGCAGACATTCGATCTATTTGAATTTGAAAACAATACCTGAAAGAGAAGAAGATTATGATCTATTGGATAGTTTATATCAAACGCTCCTTTTGAGAGCACTTGAATTGAAGGAAACTTTATCAACAGCGTACAAAACGACGCTCTGTGTTGGGAATAACGCATCTGAGATCGCAAATACGCAATTTTTTGAAAAAGAAAAGGGCTTCTGTCAATTCAATAGCTTATTTAAAATGAATCATACTCTTGATCATTCCTACACCGCACCTGAACTGAAAAAGGAATTTGAATTTGCAACTTGGATGATGGAGACGCCACAAGAAGAAGATCTTTATTTAGAATTGGAAGCAGAGGTTTGGCCAGAAACCCCACTCGGGAAAGAGCGGCTATCTCAGTTTAAGCAAAATCCGCTTTGGAACTCTATGGTTGTTCGAGAAGGGGAGAGGGTTGTAGGTAGCTTGATGGTATGGCAGGAAGAGAATAGTGGGTATATTGAAAATGTTTTTGTTCTTGAGCCGTGGAGAAGATTTGGAATTGCTAGGTACATGCTTTCTCAAGCGTTAAACTATTTCAGAACACATGGACTTGAAGAAGCTTATTTAATGGTGTTAACAGATAATGATTCTGCATTGCATCTTTATGAATCTGTCGGATTCAGTTTATCGAGTGAGGAAAGACGGTATCGTATAGAACTCCTATAGTTTTTGAAGTGGAGGATTACTAAGCAAAGTGTGATTCAGTTTCATCGAGGTTCGATGACAGGATTGCACTTTTTTAGTAATCCTTTCGCCATGTAATAAATGGTGACTGGAAATCCTCTGAACAATTTTGTTCAGTTACTGTTAGTTACTTGTTTACCCTCGCATTTCTTACACACGTTAACCTTTTCGCCAGAAAGTCCTTTTCCGATGTACAAAAGCTTAATACGAGTGCTGCCGCAGATCAGACATGTTCCTCTGCTTCGGGATGGCATACGCCAGAGTGCTTTGCCGCGCTTGTTTTTGGACATAAATAGCCCACCTTTGCGATTGATACCCTATCTTATGAGCGAGGGAACCTTAAAGTTCGGAGAATGAAGCTTATAAATTCCTTTGTGATTGCAGACAAAATTAAGGATAAAAAGGGCAAAAAAACGCCCTAAAAAACAGCGCATAACTTAAATTATACGCTGTTTTAGTTTTAAGACGTTTTTTTGAGGAGAGATTGCCACTTGGACGAGCAAAAAGGAGGGATTTTAAGGATTTTTTTATAAATAACGGATGTCGATATCTCTAAATTTACCTGCTGACATTTTCGGCATTCTGAATTGCAATGAGCCTTGTTTATAAGTGCCTCTGCTCTGATCCGGATTGACTGGAATGGGGAGTGGGATGATCTCGTTATGATCTTTTCCGAGACCGCTTAATTTGATTTGTGTTCGGTTGATTTGTGCCCAAATACTTTCGGGGTGAATTCCACTTGGAATACGGATTTTAGTGATCAAATAATTATGTGTGTCCAGATGCTCAAATTGCAGACTTGAGGTTTCGTCCGTCAATGAGGAAGAGGTGGCCGCGGTAGCTTCTCTGATTATTTTTTCAACATAGCCATCGATCTGGCTTGGATCCAGCTTCCATTGCTCTTCAAGTGACTTTAAGGATAACTTTTTCTTAAAAAAGGGATCTTCGTTCATCCAATCTAAAGGGTTTGATTTATTCGGACTCATGAACGCTCAACCTCCTTCATTTTTAATCCATTGTATGGGCGTATGACTTATTCAGTGACATCTGGGCGGATATCTACATAGAATAGGTTATCATTCCGAAGGGAGGAGTGGTTTGGTGGTTTCAATCATCGGCAATATTAAAATTAACAGCGTAGGCCCCAGTTCCACAGTCTTAGTAGGAAATACGGCATCCGTTATCTTGAGCAGTAACTCCAAAATCTATGCCGGTGCCAACTCCTTCTCCATAGGTGACTCCATAGGTACAAACATTACGAATAATGCAGCCAGCAGTACGAACACGATGGATTCAGATGTGGTGGATCAAGTATCGCCTCCTTAAGGATGGGTTTACATGAATATTACGGTGTATCAGTGCATCTCGGTCAATAATCTAAAAATTGGTATAATCTCAAATTCATCGGTTCTTCAGATCGGCACTTCCGGCCGAATTAATGCCTTGTCTCATAGTTATCAGTCTATTGACGTTCCAGACTCTCCTCCTGCTTTATCATCAGCGAAAAGTGATTCACCGCTTGTTTGCTTGCCTACACCAACTGAACTATATACACGCTAGAATTAGGCTCGTATCCCTCGCATACAATAAACCATAGGAGGGGGTTGTATGCATCCGTATTATGTTCAGCAAGTCTTTAACGCATTAAGAATACAAACTGAAAAGATTCGACTTCTAGAAAAACAGCTCCAAGATTTACAGTGTGAAGTAGTCAGCATAAAGAACAATAACATTGCAAGTATAGGTCCTATAAATTATCATTTTGAACAATTGAAAATCGAGAAGCTGGAAGGCACTCTAAATATAGGCATTACACCAAATGAGGGGAATAATCTGGATGAAGCGATGATCAATGGTAAGCCTATTGGGGAGCAAGAGGGAGGGACACCAACTGCATCTGCATTATCGGATAAAATTCGTCCAGAGATTCTGAAGTATGTGCAAGAGGAAGTTCCTTCTCAATTTTCACGCTTAGAAAAAGAGCAGAACTTAAGTATTGATGAGCAGTATATCCAAATGGTAACCCAGGATCTGCTGAATCAGATGGATGGCCGGATTAACGAGTATGTAAGCCAGCTTCCTGCCGCTGAAGAAGGGCGTGGATACACAGAAGAGGAAAGTGCTTCTATTGTTGAACAAATCAAACGAGATATTGTTACGGCGGTAGAACGGCATTTGGAAATAAACATAACTGGAAGGCGGGAGCCGCATGAAAGTAACCGTGATTAACAGAGACATAAATGTAAACGCAGTAAAAGTGGTTTCGATATCAGGTTCTTCAGTATTTTTAGTAGGGGATACACAGACGATTAACTGTTCTTCGGCGTTTGACAGCGTGATAGAATATACTCCGAGTACTTCGGATCAAGTCAAAAAAGGCAGTTAACAATGCACAACTCGCGTATACAAGATGTATACATTAATAATTTGTCTGACAGTTCGATTTTCATATGTGGATCTGTAGAGCGGATTCAGTCTAAATTTGTGGGTAATAAAGAAAATTACCTATATAACATAAAAGAGATTAATGGCAATAATAGAGAGGCTTCACCCTTAGAGATCCCACTCATGGCATGGCCGAAGCAAGTGAATGAAGATGAATTTGAGATTTTGAATGATTCCAAGGAATCAACGATTAACATTGAATATATTAGGATTTTATCGATTGGGTCTGGGACGACCTTCCAGATTGGAAATGGTGGCTCAGTTCATCTGGAGAGTCGAACCAGTGAGTTCAAGCGAGAAATAGCTTCAGAAGATGAGGAGTAATTTAGCATATTTGTTGATACTTATTTTATAAAAATATATTAGTTAACATAATAATTATTATGTTAACTAATATAAGGTACTGTCCTATAAGAAAGTACTTTTCACAAATAAGCGAGCTTCGAGCTACGAAAAGGAGGGCCATCAAAGGTATTCTGCTATAGAAATAGCATTAAACTTATAATTAGAGAAAGCCTGCACATTTGCAGGCTGTCTCTAATTTGGTGAACGAACATATTTATTTAGAAACCTTCGCGAAGCCATGTAGTCGCCAGCTTGATGGCGGCTTTTTTGGCATTGGTTTCAGCTAAAGGATTAAGCATCACGAAATCATGTATGATCCCTTGAAAACGAACTGCCGTGACTGTGACTCCAGCTTCACGTAATTTGGCGGCATAAGCTTCACCTTCATCACGTAGAACATCTGCTTCACCCGTTATGACTAGTGCTTCAGGTAGATCGCGTAACTGATCTACACTAGCTCGAAGCGGGGAGGCTGTGATCTGCTTCCGCTCCTCAGGGTCAGTTGTATATTGATCCCAGAACCATTTCATTCCATCACGCTGCAAGAAGTATCCTTTTGCGAACTCATGATAAGATTCGGTATCAAAGGAGGCATCCGTTACCGGATAGAACAAAAGTTGTTTCCCTATCTTCGGGCCACTGCGCTCTTTAGCCATAAGCGTAATGGCGGCTGCCATATTTCCACCGACACTATCACCGCCTATGGATAGCTTGCTAGCATCAAGTGCATGTTCACTACCCTGTGCAGCGATCCATTTCAGAACAGCATAGATTTCTTCAATTGCTGTAGGATATTTAGCTTCTGGAGAGAGGCTGTAATTTGGAAAAACAATGGCAGCCTCCGCTCCGACAGCTAGCTCACGGATCAAGCGGTCATGGGTATGTGCATTACCAAACACCCAGCCAGCACCATGAATGTAAAGGATCACTGGCAACGACGCGGAAGAGGAGCTAGGAGGCCGGACAATTCTTATGGAAACATTACCATTAGGTCCTCCTGGCACCATAAGATCTTCAATTTCGACTTCAGGTTTATATATCTCACTGGATTGTACAGTATCTACCGTTTCACGGCCTTTTTCTGGTCCAAGATCAGGAAGGAACGGAGGTTTGGAATTATCATCGGCAAATTTCTGCGCTGCTGGCTCAAGAATAATCTTTGGTTGATTTGGCATGATGTATCGTCTCCTTTGTCTGGTCATAGTATAGTTTACCCTCTTCATTCCATAACCATCTAAACGAATGCTGAAACGATATGAGTCTTACAATGCTTTTTGTTGATCCTCACGAATTCCACTTTTTAAATCCCTTATTCCGGCAACCGCTTGTTTATGTTTGATACGGAAGATCAAAATAAACATCAAAGTAATAAGTAACGGATAGCCTATTGCCCATCCTGTAAAAGGAAACACAGCAGCGGTAGCTAGAAAAGAGATCCAGCTAATCGTTACGCCTAATCTACTTCCCTTAAGTAGGCGTATCCCCGCAGCACAACCTCCGATATAAGTCAGGATAAAAGTCGCATTTGGAAACTGGATCAAAGTAGTGATAGATATCAATCCGCTGCTGTACAGTGACATGACCGTTACAAAACAGAGGAGCAGGAAAGCTATCCCACCGATAGGGGTATGATATGGTTTGGATAGTCTTCCCATCCATTGCGGTGCATAGCCCTGACGTGATAACGCATAAGCCACACGCGAGGCAGCACCGGCATAAGCGATAATGGTGGCGGTACAGATGAAGAGACCTGTAAGTCCTGCGATAAATCCTCCCCAGCGTCCAAGGGGCTGGCTGATGATCCAGACAAGTGAAGTGCTCGACCCACCTTTAAGGTAGCTTTGTGTGCCAACCGTTGCTAAAGCGGATAAGAAATATAGAACACCTACAATAATAGCAGCGATGGTCACACCTTTAACTGCAGCACGTTGTGGATCTTTGAACTCCTCAGAGAGATGTGAGACAGCTTCCCAACCAATAAAACACCAAAATAGGATTGCTGCAGCCTGTCCAATGCTCATCCATCCGTGTGGGGCAAAGGGAGTGAAGTGTTCAACCTCCATTCGAGGAAGCGCAGTAGCAAACGAGAAGACGAGAACAGCTACAATCGCAATCACTACAGCAATTTGTACCTTTCCCGCCACTTGCATACCAATCCAGTTTGTAATTAGCCCAATGGCCAACATCACCGCAGCGATAGTAATTCTCGCAGGTTCATCCCAGCCCATTGCGGCTGTCATATAACCAGCTCCGGTCAGCGCAGCGACAGGCGCACCAATCGGAACAGACATTAGAAAAAACCAGCCCACTAAAGATCCGGCTTTAGGTCCGAAAGCAAGGGTAACGAAGTGGGACACGCCTCCTGCGTTAGGAAATTTGGCAGAGAGCAGGCCCATCGATAAGGCCATTGGTAAAATCAACAGCGTCATAAATCCCCATGCCAGCAATGAAGCGGGACCTGCCATTTCTGCAGCCAGTCCGGGAACGATTAAGACTCCCGAGCCCAATACAGCGCCGATATAAAGAGCTATGGCTTGCGGCATGCCGATGTTTCTTCGTAAAGTGGTTGAACTTGAATCTTTCATGATTTTTAATCCTGCTTTCATTGTCTTTTGTTATAGAGTAGCAGATAATAGATCCATTGGAAAAACAGATTTTTTGAATAGTATCCATTCGAAATTCCGATGGGTAACTATTATTCAGGGGGCATGTATGGAATCACGTCATCTTTTTACCTTTATAGTCGTAGTGGAGACGGGTAGCTTCACACGCGCTGCACAGAAGCTTGATTATGCACAATCCAGTATTACCGCACAGATCCAAGCGTTAGAGACTGAAATAGGTCAGCCTTTATTTGATCGGATCAGTAAAAAGATCATCCTAACCGATGCAGGCCGCCGTCTGCTCCCATTCGCTCAAGAGATCTCCAGAATGCACTCTCTAGCGCAAGATGCTCTTCGCTCCGAGAGTGAGCTAACAGGGTCTTTACGCATTGGTGCACCTGAATCTCTGGCTGCTTTTCGCTTACCAGGCATTATCAAGGAGTTTCGCGTGAAATATCCAAAGGTCCAAATTCTTCTGAAGCCTGGGGCCTGCTGGGAGCTAACGGATTTAGTTCGATCCGGTGAATTGGATTTGGCCTTCCTACTTCAACCAGAGACGGAAGATAAAGATCTGAATATAGAAACACTGGTGCATGAACAAATGACCCTGATCGCTCCGCCGGATCATCCCTTATTGAGTCTTCCAGTGGTAGAACCGGTTCATCTTAAGGGAGAAACGATATTGCATACGGAAACTGGTTGTAGCTACCGTACTTTATTTGAACATCATTTAAACAGACACGGGGTATTTCCGGACCCTACGTTAGAGTTTTGGAGTATTGAGGCGATCAAGCAATGTGTTATGGCGGGTCTAGGCATCGCTTTTATTCCAATGATTACTGTGAGCAACGAATTAGCGGAAGGGAAGTTAGCTAGGCTGAATTGGAATGATGAATCGCAGCGTGTGGCCACTCAAATTGCCTATCATCATAAGAAATGGAAATCTCCTGTTCTAACAGAGTTTTTAAAAGCTGTACAAAAGCATGCTGAAAAATGGAGCAGCTAAGTTTAATTCTTGTAACTATTCTATGGTACAATAGATTGTCGAAATCAAGGGAGGCTCGAAGCCATGAATGAGTGGAGTGAAGACTACGAAGAGGGGCTTGAGGCTTTTTTAATCTGGATGAAGGATGCCGGTTACACTCCCTATACGCAGAAATCCTATTTAGTGGATGTAAAACAGTTTTTAGAAAGTCTGAATGGTAAAAAGCTAGAGTCCGTAAAGAAGCTACATGTTATTTCTTTTCTTACGTCAGTGCGTGAACGTGGAGTAAGTGATGCTACCCGTAACCGGAAGCATGCCTCAATTAACTGTTTTTTTAAGGCATTAATTGAGCTGGAATTGCTTCTTACCAATCCTGCAGCTGGGATTAAGAAATCTAAAACTGAGATCAATCGCGAACCGGTCTACTTAGATGAAGGTGATCTGGGGCGATTTTTGTCTTCTATAGATGGGAAATACAAAGGTCGTAATTTAGCAGTCTTTTTACTCATGTCCTATATGGGGCTTCGGGTGGGGGAAGTCCACACGCTTAATTTAAGTGATTATAATGTAGAAAGACATTCCCTTCGAGTGTTCGGTAAGGGACGTAAATGGCGTAATGTTCCGATTCCAGAGGATGTGGTACCTTTTCTCGATCTGGCGATTGAAGAACGATTAAATCCTTGGCGCAGTAAAGAGGAAGCTATGTTCATTTCACAGAAAGGACGCAGGCTGTCCATACGTGGCATTCAGCAAATCGCTGCGGACACCTTCGATCGTTTCCAAAGGGATGTGCCTGCTGCACAACGTCGACCCTATTCCAGCCATAAGCTACGACATTCCTTTGCTACCATGCTGCTACGAAAAGGTGCGGATCTGAGGACGGTTCAGGAGCTGCTGGGGCACTCTTCCATTCAGACAACAACGGTTTACACGCATATCACGAGCCGTGAGAAGGAAGAAGCCATGTCGAAATTGCAAGTCCAGATTTGATAGAATTCTAAGTGCAAATCTTTCATGAAAAAGGGGCTATCCCCGGCCATGTATCATGACAACAGGGAGAGCCCCATGTATTCATTTGCTTATAGTTCTAGCTTAGCTATCTCAGCTTTAAGCTTCTCGGCAGATTTTTGGAATAGAGCTCGTTCTGTCTCATTTAATGGAAGATCTAGTACTTCTCGTACACCGGACCGATCTACGACGCAAGGGGCGCCAAGGTAGACATCCGAAACTCCGTTATAATTATTCAATAAAGTAGATACGTTCAATACAGAGCCTTCATTATGAAGAATGGATACCACAATACGATCTAGTGCTAATGCTATTGCGTAAGAGGTTGAGCCTTTGGCATCAATAATTTCATAAGCGGCATTCTTAGTATCTTGGAATATTTCATCTTGTTCTGCTTCGTCAAAACCGAGATCAATCCCGGCAACATTCGCTAGACTCCAAACAGGAAGTTCCGAGTCTCCATGTTCCCCGATAATCTGACCATGAATACTGCGTGGATCAATTTCTTTGTGGCGTCCAATCAGGTAGCGAAAACGTGCACTATCCAGCACCGTTCCGGAACCGATGACTCTTCTGCGATCAAAACCGCTTATTTTCAAAGTGGCATATGACAAAATATCTACAGGATTAGTAGCAATAAGTAGTATCGCATGTTGATTATATTTGGTGATTTTTTGAACGATATCTTTGAAAATTGAAATGTTTTTGCGGAGAAGATCTATCCGGGTTTCACCCGGTTTTTGTGATGCACCGGCAGTTACAATGATGATATCCGCTTCCCGGCAATCTTCATATGTACCAGCCCATAGCTTCACACCACCAACAAAGGGCATGCCGTGATTCATATCCAATGCTTCTCCAAGGGCTTTCTTTTGATTAACGTCAATAAGTACGAGCTCAGGCATACGTCTCCGTAGCAGTAATGTATAGGCTGTTGTTGTACCAACTGCTCCAGTACCAATGACTACGACACGATTGGGTTTCGGGGGGGCCATGATTCCATCTCCTCAGTAATTAAAATTTTTAGCTTTTAATCTTGTCCATCATAATCGCTAACGATATTGTTTTCAAGCAGGTCTTATTTAATGCATTACCCCATTTTGGGCATACTTAATAGAAATTCTCTAATCAATTTGACAACAAGACTAGACAGGAGAGAATGTAAGAATGGATTTATTTCGCAAAAAACCGCTAATCGCACCTTCAAACTCAGGTGCAACCAAGTTGAACAAAACACTTGGTGCGCTGGATCTAACCATGCTAGGTGTAGGAGCGATTATTGGTACTGGTATTTTTGTAATGACAGGAGTAGCGGCAGCAGAACACGCTGGTCCTGGCCTTGTCATTTCATTCCTGTTAGCCGCGTTTGCCTGCGTGCTGTCAGCCCTTTGTTATTCAGAGTTTGCATCGACCATCCCAGTCTCCGGAAGTGCCTATGCCTATAGTTATGTAGCTTTTGGAGAATTACTCGCTTGGATTTTGGGCTGGGACCTTGTGTTAGAGTATGGCGTTGCAGCAGCTGCAGTAAGCAGTGGATGGTCAGGTTATTTGCAGGGACTTTTAGAGGGCTTTGGTATCCATATTCCTACAGCGCTATCCGAGGCGTATAATGCGGAAGCAGGTACCATTATTAATTTACCAGCAGTAATAATCATTTTACTAATTTCCTACTTACTAACACGGGGAACTAAAGAGACTGCTCGTTTTAATGCGATTATGGTCGTTATCAAAATAGCTGTAGTGCTTTTGTTTATCGTAACTGGATTTTTCTATGTTAAACCAGAGAACTGGACTCCATTTCTACCCTTTGGCTATCAAGGTGTTGTAAACGGTGCGGCAACTGTCTTCTTTGCCTACATAGGTTTTGATGCGTTATCGACTGCTGCAGAAGAAGTAAAGCAGCCACAGCGCGATTTGCCTATTGGGATTATTTCATCCCTTGCTATATGTTCTGTATTGTATATCCTAGTTTCACTTGTATTAACAGGTATTATACCGTATACGGATCTCAATGTTAATGATCCCGTTTCTTATGCGCTTCGTGTTGTAAATCAAGATATGATAGCGGGTCTAATCTCTGTTGGAGCTATTGCGGGAATGACAACTGTACTGCTCGTAATGCTGTTCGGTCAAACCCGACTGTTATTCGCAATCTCACGTGATGGTCTTTTACCACGAGGATTGTCTAAGATCAATGCTAAAACACAGACACCTATTCGTAGTACGTGGATGGTTGGGATCATTATAGCTGTATTAACGGGCTTTATTCCTTTGGATCGATTGGCTAACTTAACAAGCATTGGAACACTGTTTGCCTTCTTTGTCGTTTCTTTGGGGGTAATTGCCCTGCGGGTTATTCATCCCAATATGAAAAGAGGGTTCAGAGTACCCTGGGTACCCTTCATTCCATTGCTAAGTGCGGCAACATGCGGATATTTGATGTATAATCTAGGAAGTGAGACATGGATTGGGTTTCTGATTTGGACGAGTCTTGGACTTCTGATCTATTTTCTATACGGCTACCGTAATAGTAAGTTAAATCATAAATAAGATTCCAATTGAGAGGAGAGAGGGCATTGACATCTAGAACCGCTGGATTGAAAACTCTAAGAATGTTTATGATGCTATTTTTTTTAGCGTGGATAGTCTCAGCATGTTCTTCACCACCACCGGAGCCTTCTCCACAGCCACAGCCTACAGAAGCACCGGAAGAAGGACAGACGATTACTCTGATTACACCACCAAATAACAATACTAACAAAGAGAGTGGCCCGAAATATCAGGTTCAAACTCGAATTACGGGTTTTCATCTGCTTAGTGAGACAGAGGGCATGGTATGGGGTGTAACAAAAAATGAACTTCGTTTGTACGTTACCCATAATAACGGGGCGACCTGGGCTAATATTTCTCCTGCACCCAATGTGCAGTTCCTGTCCACACCTGTCTATGGAAAAGGCATCTTTTTTACTGACTCTAACCATGGTTGGATTATAAGAAGTGCTTTTGGTACGACAGAGAATATAGTGCTACGAACCACTGATGGAGGGAAAAGCTGGAAAATCTCTTCATTAGGTGATGATAATAATGTATCTTCCGTTTATTTCAATTCACCAACACAGGGATGGTTAATGACCTCTGCGAACGCTACTCCTAATAAGGAAAGCAAGGCGATTTATTCAACGTCAGACGGTGGGGCCACATGGGAAGAAGTGATGCAGAATGAACAGTATAATCCGAACCTTCCCAATCATTCGATCCCGTTCACAGGTGTAAGTACTGGAATGATCTTCAAGAGTCGTGTAGAAGGATTTGTGACTTTGCAGACCGGTGCCCTTCCTAAGATCTTTATAACTAAGGACGGTGGTCAGAGTTGGAATCCAGGACAGTCTTTTCTGGTAAATGAACAACTGGAAAGCTGTGACAGAGTCATTACTGGCAAACCAGAGTTCTTCGATGCTAGTAAGACTAATGGTTGGATGTCTGTGGGCTGCCAAAATGATAAAGATAAGACGATTACTTACCACGGTTACTTTACCGCTAATGGTGGAGATAACTGGAAATTCACACCGTTTGAATTAAAGAGTCCAACCGGAGGGAATCATCAGAGCGCTCCGACGTTTCTGAATTCGCAAGTTGGTTGGGCCATTATTGGTGATACTCTTTACCATACCGCTAACCAAGGGAAAACTTGGCTCCCTCTAAAGGAGAGCAGTGTTCTGCAGTCTAAGCTTGAGGAATATCCTGAGACGATTAAGATGGAGTTTATTTCCACAGAGGTGGGATGGCTTTTACTTGAGAAAAAAGAACAAAAACGCTCGCTCCTCTTACAAACTACAAATGGTGGGATTAGTTGGCGTGTGATGTAAAGTGAAGTGAAGCTGTTTCAAAAGTAGAGGATAATACTTTTGAAACAGCTTTTTTTGAATAAGAATGAACTTCTAAATCAATATGTTTTTGATTGATTGAATATAAGGAAAAAACTTAATTAAAATTTTCTTTATAGATGTGAAAAAAATCACATGACATTTAAATGATCGTGTGATATATTTAACACATAGAACAAGTTCAAATTTTCACAAACTTAACTTTCGAATAGGAGAGATTACAATGAAAACTTTTGAAACAGATTATATGACAAGAAACTTGCTGCAACTTTGCTACAACTGTGATGACGCTCACCTGTGTGAAACGGAAGAACAATGCAGAGCATGCTGGGCAGACAATGGTATGTTAGATGTTGAGACTGACGAAACGAAGCAATTGCTAGACCTCGTTCATGCTTAATCTGATCACTCAAAATTATGATTAAAGACCACTCGATTTCTTGATTTCTAAGAAAACGAAGTGGTCTTTTTGCATGAAGTCTCACTAATTTAATGCTTTCTGGACTAGAAGAGGCATATACATGTACAGAAGTGCCTGAAGTTAAGTTAAGGGTTGAATTAATGGGTATGAAGGGGGAAAATGTCATGGGAATGGGCCCGGATCTTTCATGGATGTTTGATTTCTCTGGAACAGTGATGCCAATATTTCTCATTGTAATGGTTGGTATTCTTGCAGTATCAGCAGGAAGGGGTTTGCTTCAATGGAGCCGGAACAATAGCTCACCCATGCTAACCATCCCTGCCCGTATCGTCAGCAAGCGGAGTGAAATAAGGCAGCAGCAGGTTCAAGAAGATAATGGTTCAAGTCGTACGAGTACAACCTACTACTTAACGTACGAATTGAATGGGGGCAGTCGAATTGAATTTAAAGTAGATGGCCATGAATATGGCATGAGTGCAGAAGGCGATAAAGGCATGCTTACCTATCAAGGAACTAGATATCACGGATTTGAGCGACAACCACAATACTCCACTGCGGAGTAGTCATCAGCTATACTTTCATACTTAAACCATTCTTCTGTTCCATTCAACGGAGCAGAGAGAATGGTTTTTATTTGCGGACTATTAAGAACCTAATGGAAAGCAAATGGCTTTAAAATTAGGTTGGAACTGTCACCACTTGGGCTAATGCACATACAATACACCATGCAGTTAAGAACGAGGTTGTTTACGAAGCAACCCCAAGGAGGAGACAGCGTGGCCGTCATCAAAACGAACTCGGAAGATGTGAAGGTGCTAGCGCGGTTGATGAGAGCGGAAGCTGAGGAAGATGGAGATCTCGGTATGCTTATGGTCGGCAATGTTGGTGTCAACCGGATTCTTGGCAATTGCCTTGATTTTTTGAACATTCGTAATGTGAATGACATGGTCTATCAAAGTCCAGGAGGATTCGAAGCCCCGCAGAAAAGCTACTTCTATCAACGTGCAAGAGAAGCAGATATCCGTCTTGCAAAACGTGCAATTGCAGGTGAAAGAACATGGCCAGCGACCAATGCTTTATGGTTCTTCCGTCCTGTAGGAGATTGCCCTCCAACCTGGTATAACCAACAAAACACAGGCCGCTTTAAAGCTCATTGCTTCTTTACTCCGACTGGAGAAGATTGCCCGTCTGTATTTATTGGTAATTAACAGGGTAACTGTGTAAAAGAGAATTACTCATTATTATGAGTAATTCTCTCAGTAAGCTAGTGTAAAGATTCTTTTGTGTCCAAAGGGAGCAACTGCTCCGATAAACATTTAGGAGGTTTCATTAAATGATCGTTCAACCATACCGTCCCGTCACTTATACTATTGGTAGTGTTTCTTCTTCAGGTATGCAAATGCCAATGTCTACAGGAATGCAAGGGATGCAAGGAATGCAAGGCATGGGAAGCATGCCGCCACAAGTTAGCAGTGGAAGTCCAATGACACCAGGAGGGGTTGTAGTTCAAAACCCACCTCAACAGTTTGAACAATCGTATATCGAAAATATTTTCAGACTGAATTTAGGCAAAGTAGGTACATTTTATTTTACTTACGAAAATAACAAAGAGTGGAATGCCAAAGTTTACAAGGGTGTGCTGGAAGCTGCGGGCCGTGACCACATTATTATTAGTGACCCAGTAACTGGTCAACGTACTGTATTACTTATGATTTATTTTGATTATGCTACATTTGATGAGCCCCTTACTTACCAGTACCCTGGAGTGATCGGTAATCCTCCAACAACAAGAAACTGTCGCTAATCAAGTCCTTATATTTCTGGATGAACCCCAACACTTAACGGTGAGGGGGTTTTCTTTATACATACTGATATTTTGGAATAATAAGGGGAATAAAGACCCATTTTTTTTCGAAAGGACACGCATGCTTGCGGATTGCCCCAATATATTAATATAATAAATTGTATAAGACTCAATAAACCTTGATATATCAGTGTTTACAAGGGATTTTGAGTCTTTTTTTTATCTTGAAATCACAGAAAAATCACATTCTCGGCAGATCCTTGGAATTTAATATGTTTTGGAAGTGGATTTTTAGTTTGTCACTACTGCTTTGCATCATTCGTTCCGTCACATGGGTATAAATCTTGAGTGTGGTTTTTGCATCATCGTGACCTACACGCTTCATAATCGTTTTGAGATCAATCTGAGAGCCAGACGCGATACTTGCTTCGATTAGCATCGTGATGTGCGTGTGTCGAAATATATGAGGAGTTGCGTGCTTCTTGATGTTTGTTAATTTCATTAGACGAGCCATACGATTAACTAACTTCCAGTTTGTAAATGGTGTTCCGTTGTTATTGGTCAAAATAAACTGAGTCTCTACAAAATCATCGTGGAGCTCCTTGTATCTTTTATGTCGAGCGGACTGTTTTATCTTTAACCGCTTAAACATCTCAACGATGAAATCATCCACATCAAAGGTGCGGACGGATCCGGTAGTCTTTGGAGGTGTTAATTGGTACGCGCCACTTCCACCCTGTGGAAAGTGAAGTGTTTTATAAATATGAACGTCATGAGTTTCGAAGTTGAAATCAGGCCACTCTAAAGCACAAAATTCTCCTGGTCGCACTCCGCTAAACAGCAAAAAATAAAACGTCTCTAGATCATCACCTAAACCGTGATTTTGTAGTACTTCCAGAAATTCTTCAATTTCACTTCTTTCCAGAAATTTTTCTTCCAGTGCATTGTTTTTAGCTTCTAAAACTGTCCGTTGTTTTTTAGGCATTTTTATGTTTTGACAAGGGTTATCAATGCGTAAATTTTCTTTGATAATCCATTTGAAAATTAAATTTGCTGTTGAGTGATAACGATAGATGGAATTTATTTCATATCCTTCTGAAAACAAATTGTTGAGCATTTTTTGATGTTGGTTATGTGTTATTTTATCAATATTAGCTCCACCATAATATTTGTTCAGCAAATTAATGTCGGACACATGAGCTTCCACAGTTTTTCCTTTAACTCCGCTAGTAATAATATAATCTTGTAGCCATTCTTGAGCAGCCTCATTGAATTTCATTTTTTTGGCACGCTTTGTATCGGTTCCACCCTTCATACGATCCACAACTGCCTGAGCTGCGGCGATGGCTTCCTTCTGAGTATCACGTACCCTCGGTACCTGTTGGCGCTTGCCTGTGACCGGATCAGGAGGACCCTCCATGACACACTTCCACTTGTAGCCTTGTTTGTTCTTTGCAGGTACTTTAAATACGCTGGCCATGAGTAGGTCCTCCTAAATTAAAAATTAATAGCATCTTCTAAAGCTTCTATGGTTAGAAACAATTTGTTTGCGTTTTGTCCATGTCGAGAAGCAATTCGCTCCATGTCGATCATTACGTATCCAGAACGGCTCGGAGGGATTAAAAGATCACTTGAACGAACAACAGCGATATTCCGATTAGAGTTTGGATGGACATCCACGCTTTTAAAGGTTCCATTAACCTCGATGTAGAGTGGCTGATCCCACTTAAAACCTCCACGTTGTTCAATGATAAGCGTGTGGGGTCTAGATAAATCGTCAAGCCCGTAAACACCTCGTATGATTGGCTCAGGAGTTGTCGTGTATGGTAAAGTGTTTTCCTTGGCCACAGCAGTATATGTAAAAGCCGTCATGAATTCAGCGCTAGCAATACGCTCGCGAATCTGTTTCAGACGCAACAGTGCGAATTCTGGAGGGACCTGAAATACGGTTGCAACTATACCTGCCGCTTCTTCTTCGAAAGCAGGGAGCTGCAATTTTTCAAGCATGAAAAAGGGGATGGCTGCGTAAAGACTGAATCGTTCGGCATCAGCTTCTTGCATTTGCTGGAAAAGCTCCGAAATCTGACGCTGATCCCCAACATGGCGGAGCACGTGTCCAAGCTCGTGGAAGAATGTTTTATGCTGTACATCACGTTCATCCTGTTGGTTGATAACAATTACACATAATTCATTATCAGAAAACGATTTAACGCTTTTGAAATGCACCTCAACATTAAAGGCTTCAGAAATTCGTTCTATAGTCAAATCGTTTGGCACCAATATAGCCCTGGAGAGGTAGTGATTTTCAATAGTTTGTTCCAACGGAGTTTTGAAGTATTTGGATAAGTTCATGTTAAATCCTCCAATTAGCGTACATATGTTCTATTTTGTATGTAAAAGAAAAGCCATTGCTGGCTATGTGTAAAACCTCTTTATTTCTGCTCTTTATTTGCTTTATCTAAAGCTCTTTGTCGTGCCTCTCTGATTTCCTTTATAAAATCATCAGCCGCTTTAAATTCCTCTTCTGTCCAGTCATTTGGCCCACCGTAGAAAGTAAGGTTGCTCTCAGGCTTCTTGCGTATATTTGATCTTCCACTTAAGAAATCAGTGTCACAATCAAATGTGTCAGCTATTTTATTCAATGTATCTACTGGTGGTAATTTTGTTCCATTTTCATAAGCAGTGTAGGTTACCCTAGCAACACCAATAAGATCTGCAACAAATTCTTGAGTCCATTTTTGATCCTGTTTCTTTAAGGCCTCTCGTTCACCTTTTATTCGTTTCCCTACTATTTCCATGTACACAACCCCAACTATACAAGATAAGACTATTATAATGTTCCTAAAAGAAACTTGATATAAATGTTCTTAAAAGAAACTTTTATGTTTGACATGTTTCTTAAAGTAACATATAATCAAGCTATAAAGTTACTTAAAGGAACAATGGAGGTGATGCTGGATGAGGAGTTGGTTGAAAGAACTTCGTGAGACATTAGGTAAAACTCATGAGCAGGTAGCTGATGAAGCAGGTATATCGCGGAGTTACTATACAAATATTGAAGTCGGTACTAAAACTCCTGCTGTTCCCGCTGCAAAAGCTATTGCTAGTGTTCTTAAATTTCCATGGGAAAATTTTTTTGAAGACAAAAGTTCCTTAAAGGAACATATTTGAATCAAGGAGGTGATCTAAATGTCCATAGTTGTGATGGACAGCGATGACTTAGAACGGTTGCTTGAAAAAGTTGTATCTCGAGCAATTGAAGTTTACGCAGTACAAGTCCCGACTTCACTACCGCCAGTGCTTAGCATTAAGCAGTTCATGGAACTTCTGGACATTAGCAGACCAACAGCCACTGAGGTTATGAAACGTCCAGACTTTCCAGTGAATCGTGAGTTTGGTAATCCACGGATACCGTCAGCTTTATTACTTCGGTGGATCGATGAACACACCGAGTGGATCGATAATAACGCTGGTGAAGATTTCAAAGCTAAACGCAGACATGCAATCGGATAAAGAAAACCCGCCGAGCTTTATCGGCAGCGGCGGGCAGGGATTGCGGTAAGGGGAATCGCTTAACAACATCATACATCAGGCCTCTGTCCGATAGCATCCCATAAAACGGACAAAGGAGTTGAAATCTAGTTGGCAATCGGACAATTTGGAACCGCACTACAAGACGTCTTGAAACGTACCGGTGATAACCGGCATATTGCTGGAAAAGTAGCTAATGTCGATGCTTCTCAAATCGGGAAAATCGTTAAAGGAACGCGTAAAGCTTCCAGGCCAGTCATGAAGGCAGCGGTTGAGCATTACGATGATGGACAGCTTTTCTTGGCAGCAGTAGCAGATGTTTCTGGGGGAGCCTTCTCACCTTGGCTGGATAATGTGGATCTGCATAGAGCAAGCGTCCTAATAAAAACCGTCGAGGAGATGAAGGAAGTACTTGTGGCATCGGGACAAGCACCAATCAGCAAAACTAATGAACAAATAACGGAAGCAGAGCGACATCAAATAAAACGACTGCTTATGGAAACGGTGGAAGCTATCACGGCCCTGACTCATCTGGCTGCAGTGCTATGTAAAGAGTACTCCTTTAGTTGGTTGGGAACTTGGAAGGAGCATCGAGCTGAGCTAAAAGTTAAAAAATATTTGAAATGAGGGTGCGCTTTGGAAAGAGAACAATTGGTCGCTGAGGCAAGAGAAGCGGGTCAGCATGCAGCTCATAACCTACAGATGATCCGGAAGAATCCGGATGTGATGCTACCAGGAAGGATTGAGGATGCTGAAGACTATCTGAAAAATATGATCCGCATCGCTGAAGTAGAAATGAAAAATGACCGCCTGGCAGGGCAGTCACTTGGTTTGAAATCTCGGTTAGAGAATCTCTTGATGTCCATTCTAAACCCGAAGCGTGAAAAGCACAAGGTTACCCTTTGAGATTCAAATGCATTAATAAACTCTTAAAAATCATCTTACGGAGGCTAATAATATGAAATCAACTGGAATTGTACGTAAATTGGACGAGCTTGGACGGATCGTTATTCCTATTGAATTACGTCGCACTATGAATTTGGAGATCAAAGACCCTGTAGAGATCTTCGTTGACGACGACAAGATCATCTTCCGCAAGTATGCGCCTGGCTGTGCGATCACTGGTAGCCAGGAAGATTTGGTTCCGTTTGAAGGGAAACTGTACAGCCGTTCAGTTATTCAAAAAATGGCAGCAGCAGCAAAGATTTAAGAAGGACGGGCACGGGCTTCGGCCCCTGTCTTGGGATGTCGGACCTTAGAAATAACCTTTCCTCCGTCCGGGATTCCAAGATGCGGCTGACGCATCCAAGGTGGTGGCGGATCACATAGGTCAAGGGAGCTGAAAAGGCCGTCTTTATTGGTGCAGTTACTCCCTCGCTCACCTTGCAAATACATAGAAAGGAGGCAGCTTATGCAAATCATTCAAAAGTTAACAGTGGTTAGTAATCCTACACGAGTATTTGAAGTTGGAACCGAGATTGATAGCCATGAAGTAATTGAGATTAAGCAGGTTGGTTCTGAGTATGAGGACCATGTTCATTCTGAGTATGTCGTTCTGGACGAAGATGGCCACATGATAGCCAGTGTCGAGAACGCTCCTGTAATCGTGGAATACAAAGAAATTGCTGAACACGATAACGAAAAATAGCCCACTGGCATGGGCTATCTCAGTTCATTGAAAATCAAATTTTCTTGCCCCCACTATATCATGCTGGGGGCGCACTACACAAGAGGGGGAGTTCATCCATGCGTGGAACGCACACATTTCTCTTACATGAGGGAATCGTTGACTTCATCATCGATGCGGAGACCTACTTTAATCCTCCGGTTCTAAATATCCAGCAAGGCGGGGAATCCATTCAGCATCATTTTAGCAATGAGCAATTGGCTGAGCTGGAATACAAAATCCGGACTTATTTGGATGGTATCCGCTATCCAGAAACACCTGATCAACAATTACTGCTGCACGATGAATGCATTGCAGCCATCGAGGAGGGAATCGCTTGAAACGTATCGTTTTGGAGCGCCTAACGCTCCGTAATTTCAAAGGTATTAAAGAACTTGTCCTCGCCGCTAATGGCGGGGATGCTGATGTCTATGGTGACAATGCTACTGGGAAGACCACTATGTTCGACGGCTTTGTCTGGCTCTTGTTCGGTAAGGACAGCCAGAACAAGGCTGACTTCGAGATTAAAGGTTTGGATGGAGTGGGAAAGGTTCTTCAGCACAAGTTGGAGCACGAGGTGGAGGGAATTTTCTTGATCGATGGCCGCCGTCGTACTTTCCGCCGAGTATTTACTGAAAAGTGGACTAAGAAACGTGGTTCCGCGACGGATGCGTTCGAAGGACATGAAACAAATTACTTCATTGATGGTGTTCCTGTGAAAAAAGGAGAGTACACCGCCGAAGTTGATTCCATCATCAAAGAGGATTTATTCAAGCTCCTGACTTCACCTTCTTACTTCAATGAACAGCTAAAGAAAGAAGAACGCCGGAAGACGTTACTGGAAGTATGCGGTGATCTTACAGACGCCGAGGTCATTTACGGTAACAAGGAACTTGTTTCATTACCAGGTATCCTGGGAGATCGCGACCTTGAGTCACATAAAAAGGTTATTTCTTCCCGATGCGCTGTGATTAACAAGGAGATCAAGGAACTGCCGGTGCGGATCAGTGAAGTGCAGCGCCAAATGCCGGATGTTGCGGAGCTGGATGAAGAGCTCCTCAAGGAAGATATCGCAATGCTTCGCCGCCGGGTTGAATCCAGCGAGGCAGAATTGTCCCGCATCCTTTCTGGCGGGGAAGTGGCAGTTCAGGAGAAGCGGCTTCGTGAAATTGAAGGCGAGCTTATCGATATCAAGAGTCGGATGCAGTCCAATGTGTTGGATAAGTTGGCTCTCAAACGTGATGAAGTGAACCGGATGCATAACGAGCTGGATAAGTACCGCCGTACAGTAGAGGACAAAGAGCAACGTATCAAGCAGAATGAGCGCTTAGTTTCTGATCGTCGGCAAGAAGCAGATCGCTTGAGAACAGAATTTGCTGAGCTGAAGAGTCTTACCTTCGAACATCCTGAAGGTCATGATGCAAATTGCCCAGCCTGCGGTCAGTCACTCCCAGAAGACCAAATTAAGGCAGCTCACGACAAAGCAGAGGCTGAATTTAATCGTCGGCTAGCAGAGCGTAAGGAGCGTATCAATAATTCCGGTAAAGCAGCGGTGGCAGAAGCTCAGAAATTCGAGGAGGAAATCATTCGGCTACGGGAAGAAATTGAAGGTTTAACCAGTACCCTGAAAACCCTGCAGGCTGAGGTCACATCCGCTGATGATCAGCTAACCGTCCTTCGAGCAGGTGTAAAAGATCCTGCCTCAGATCCGGAATATGCGAGCAAGCAGGCTGAAGCTACTCAAGTTAAACAGCAGATTGAAGTATTGAGAACTTCAGGTGAGGATGCTGCTGCAATAGCTCGTTCCGAAATTCGCCGGCAACGTGCTGAGATCGAAGAAATGGAACGCGATCTAGTCAAATTCGATAGTGTCCGCCGGGCGCAAATGCGGGTGATGGAGCTAGAGAAACAAGAGCGGGAACTTGCATCAGAGTACGAACGCCTGCAGCATGAATTGTTCCTCTGCGAGGAGTTCACTAAGACCAAGGTCAGCATGCTGGATACCAAGATCAACAGCAAATTCAATCTCGCACGGTTTCGACTATTTGAGGATCAAATCAACGGCGGGATCAAGGAAGTCTGCGACACGCTTTATAGAGGAGTTCCTTATGATGGTGGGCTCAACAATGCGGCTCGAATTAATGTTGGTTTGGACATCATCAACACATTAGGTGAGCATTACGGATTCTCGGCTCCAATCTTCGTAGATAATGCCGAGGCCGTGACGCAGCTGATCGCAACTGACGCTCAGGTGATCCGACTGGTAGTAAGTGAAGCAGATAAACGGCTGCGCATTGAGACGGCAGCTATACAGGAGGCGATTTGAATGTACGACGTTCAGGAAAGCATTAAGGCACAGAAAAATTACTGTGAGGAGCATCAAGATCCTCACTTCGCGCCAAACGATGGCCGCTGTTGGTCTTGTAATCAAAATATATATGCACTTGGTCATCATGTGTGGAAGGGAAAGTCCGATGGACGTGAGTCATCGGGGATTACTGTTGAAAAAGCAGGTCGGGAGCTTGTTACCGGATGCCCGCACTGCTTCCGATCTTACTGCGATTAAATTTAGGAGGCGATTTAATGAGTACCACTGATCAAACAAAGCAACATATGACACTTGCAGAGATTGAAAAGAAAGAACCGACACAATCAGAACGCTTTATGACCAAAGTCATTTCTGAGTTTGGTTCCAGCGTTGGAGAAGTAGCCCTTACCAACTTTCAGAAACGTCTCGCTCAGAATTACTTTGTCGCTCTGGATGCCATTCTTAAGACAACTGAAGAAAAGCGGTTGAAGAAGTCTGAGAAGTTCCGTGATGCTGTGCCGGTAACTTGGCAACACGTAAACATGGAGAAGCTTGCTCGTGATGTGGTGGCTATGGCAAGGGTTGGATTTGACCCTTCTCAACCTAACCATATTAATCCAATCCCCTATAAAAATAAGCATACTGGAAAATATGATATCACCTTTATTGAAGGGTACCGTGGGATTGAGCTTAAGGCTACGAAATACGGTCTTGAAGTTCCAGATCACGTAACCGTTGAACTGGTTTATTCGAGCGATAAGTTCAAACCGATCAAGAAGGATTCAAAGAATCAGTTTGAAGGCTATGAGTTCGAGATCGTAAATGCATTTGACCGTGGAAATATCATTGGGGGCTTTTATTATCATAGTTTTTCCAAGGTTCCGGAAAAAAACAAACTTGTCGTCATGACAAAAAAAGATATCGAAAAGAGAAAGCCTGATCATGCTTCTGCGGAATTCTGGGGCGGAGAAAAGGACAAATGGGAAAATAACAAAAAGGTTGGCACGGAAACAGTTGAAGGCTGGTATGACAAGATGGCCTGGAAGACTATTTACCGCGCCGCCTATGGCGACATTACTATCGACTCTCAGAAGATTGACGACGACTACCTGCGCCTTAAGCAAATGGAAAGTGATTTTGCAGAGGCGGAAGTCGAAGAGGAAATTCGGGCGAATGCAAACGGACCGATTATTGATATTACTCCGAATGGTTCACCGGCGGATGCAGCTAATAGCTCGCCTGCGAATGATAATTCCACAGGTGAAACTGATCCTGATAATTTCTCTGGTGATGTACCTCCTGTGGAACAAGAGATGGAATTTTAATGATTGACATCCAATGTCTCGGCTCTAGCAGCGCTGGTAACGCCTATCGCATATCTGACGGGCATACCGTGCTTCTGCTGGAAGCCGGTTTTCCTTATAAGTCGATACAACGGGCGCTTAATTTTAGAATGTCGGACATTGCCGGTTGCCTCATTACACACGAGCACCTGGACCATAGCAAGGCTGCTCCTGACATTATGCGAGCAGGTATAAACATTTATACCAGTCAAGGAACGGCGGATGCCAGAGGGTTGTCAGGACATCGCCTGAAGGTCATTAAGGCGCTGGAGCAATTCACGATAGGCACATGGACAATCCTACCATTTGATATTCAGCACGATGTCGAGGAGCCGCTAGGCTTCCTGCTTGCCAATACAGTGGGAGATAAACTAGTCTTCCTGACTGATACCTACTATTGCCGTCATCGTTTCAAAGACCTTACTCACATCATGGTGGAGTGCAATTATTCCTTAGATATCGTTAACAAGCGGGTGGCTGCGGGGCACTTGCATCCTGCCCAAAAGAAACGGCTGCTTCGTTCTCACTTCGGATTGGAGAACGTGAAAGAATTCTTGAAAGCCAATGATACCCGTAATGTTGAGGAGATTTGGTTACTGCATCTGTCTGACGGTAATAGTGACGCAGAGCGCTTTAAGAGAGAGATTCAGGAGACTACTGGCGCACTTGTGAGGGTGGCAGATCGATGATCAACGATAAACCTGTGATGCAGAGCATGATGGGGGAGCGGATCTGGAAGTTGATGAAGGTAGATCAAGAAGAGTTTAAGCGGGAGACACGAGAATACTTCGCGCGAGTTTACCCGGGCTGGACGGTGAAGCGGGTGAGATATCCGATCGTTTACCTCCAGGATGATAGAGATTGATATGAATGATTTATAGGGGATGATTGAATGCCCGAAGGCAGTTACCCGTTTCCGACATACTCAGGGCTTTTGAAGCCACAACATTACAAACAAATAGGCAGCGCGATATGGCTTTTCCTGTGGTGTATCAGCTCCACGACATCGGAGAAGGAAAGAGAGGGAACTGTCTGGGGTATCGTCCTCGGGAACAAGCCGATCCGCAGCAGTGAGTTGGAGGAAACTTTCGGAGTGACCGGAAGAACAATCCGCGATTGGATTAAAAGATTAGAGGAGCATGGTTACATACGAGTGACCCGCGCTCCATATGGACTTATTTTCAGTGTTCGGAACTCAAAAAAGTATCAAAATAGACCGGAAGTAAACTTCCACTCTGACGATGGAGATAGGAAAAAAACTTCCGATCTGGAGGATGGAGATAGGAAGAAAACTTCCGATCACCCGGAAGAAAACTTCCGATCTAATAAAGATATTATAAAGATTTTGATTGATAGATGGATTAATGGTTTGGAAGAAGATGATCAAAAAGAGTTGAGTTCAAGATCCGGGGTGCTGACCGCCGCTGTGGGTGCCGTCTCCACAGGCCAAATAGATCTTGATAAACCGTCAGTCGAACAGCGTGTCCTTAAAATCGAACAGTATTACATGCAACGTAATGGGCTACTCAGTTCCGTTACTGCCGATTGGGAACATGTTCGTGAGATTGCGAACGAGGCCATGCCGCTGGATCTCGTATACTTTTTCATCGATCTGGCAATTGCCCGGAAGAAAGCTAAACGGAGGAGACCTTCGGACAAGATTCGGACGTTCTCGTATTGCAAAACCGTGATTTATGGCTGCTGGGATGAATTGTCCTCATTTCTTGAGCGGTACCTAACTCCCCCTGCATCTTTAAAGCAGGGAACAGTCGCCCTGGGAGCCTCAAGAGAGCGTCGGAAAAGCCAACGACAACAAGAAATTGACGAGCTTGAACAGTTCATCGAGGAGGAGAGGAAGCGTGGAAGTGGTTGAAGTTGCTCAGCTTTATCGAGAGATTAAGAAGCATTTCCCGTTTTTTGATGCTTCCGTCGAAAAGGTAAAGGCAGATTATAAATATCTCAAAGATTTTCCGGCGGAAACAGCCCAAGAGAATATTGATCGCTATATTCTGACTGAAACGGTAGAGCCAAAGATTGCAAACATCCGTGGCCGCCTGGGCGATTTGCAAGATAGCCAGCGCAGCAAGGAAGCTGCTGCAGAACATTTTGCCAATCTCGATGAGTGGGTGTCTAGTCATAAACCACCACCTGAAGGTTACTGGGAAACAGTAATGCGGAAGCTTCGAGGTGAAACGAATGCTTGATCGTGAGGTTTTTTTAGCAGCAGTGGGAATTGAAATGCCAGTTGACCTTCAAGCCGAGCAAGCGGTACTAGGTGCGTCCTTGATAGATCAGTCGGCTTATGAAGCTTCGGCAGATATATTGCAAGGCGGGGAATTTAGCGACGAAGGACATGCACGGATATACAGAGCGATGCGTCGTCTCAGCAATGCGGAACAGCCTATAGATTTGATCAGCCTGACTTCACAATTGCAGGACAGCGAGGAAATCGACAAGGTTGGTGGGGTTAGTTACCTGTCGAAGTTGGCTCATGCAGTGCCGACAACAGCGAACGCAGCCTACTATGTTGAGCGAGTACAGGAGATGTTCCTTCGTCGTCAAGCGATTGATACGGCCCTAGATCTGCTTCGCAATGCTGGGGAGGAGCAGGATGTTAAAGGGTTCGTTGCAATGGCTGAGACTGCTGTATCTAAACTCTCAGACCAGACGGTTCCGGTACGTGAGTTTATTGGGATCAAAGATGCATTGATGCAGGTCTGGGAAGAGGCAGAGCAGCGGTACAACGTCCGTGATATAAACCGCGGAATCACAGGGATTGAGTCTGGGTTTACTGATCTCGATAAGATGACTGCCGGATTCCAGAAAAATGACTTAATTATCGTAGCGGCAAGGCCATCGGTCGGTAAAACGGCTTTTGCACTGAACATTGCTCAAAATGTCGGAGTACGAGCGAAGGAGACCGTCGCTATCTTCAGTTTGGAGATGAGTGCCGCGCAGCTTGTACAAAGAATGATCTGTGCTGAAGCCCAAATCGATGCTAGTCGTATGCGAACAGGGAAGTTTGAAGGTGATGATTGGGAACGTATGGCGATGGCCGTTGGGCTATTGTCGGAGGCAGATATTCACATTGACGATACCCCTGGTATAACGGTGAATGAGATTCGTGCCAAGTGCCGGCGGTTGAAGAAAGAAGGCAAGCTGGGAATGATCGTGATCGATTATCTGCAGCTCATCCAGGGTAGAGGGCGCAGCGGTGCGAACCGGCAGGAAGAGGTATCACAGATTAGCCGAACCTTGAAGCAAATAGCCCGGGAACTTGAAGTGCCAGTTATCGCCTTATCCCAACTCAGCCGAGGTGTTGAGCAGCGACAGGACAAGCGTCCAATGATGAGTGACCTTCGCGAATCGGGAGCAATTGAACAGGATGCAGACATTGTAGCGTTCCTTTATCGCGACGATTATTACGACAAAGAAACTGAGAAAAAGAACATCATTGAAATCATTATTGCCAAGCAGCGTAACGGCCCGGTGGGGACCGTCGAACTTGTCTTCATGAAGAATTTCAATAAATTTGCTAATTACGAATATGTGCATGAGGGAAAAACGCCGGCAGGGAATGCGAAGAACATTGAAAAGCGCAAATGGGCGCAGTAAAGGAGCCAATATGGAAGAACAATTTTACGGGTTTTGCTTCCCGGAACCGGGCGGCTGGCATACACCTTCGGTGACACTGAACACTCCGGAGGAAGTTTATCGCTATACACAGCTTCACGGTAAGGCAGGGATGTTCCGCGAGGTACGGGTGACAGATGGCGGTGATTCTATCGTCGTACAGATGATTGACGGGCAGTATGTGTGGCCTGAAGAGTGGAAGCAGCTGAATAAGGGGGATGGAGATTATGAAGCAGGGAAAGCGGCCGACGCGCCGACAGAAGGAATCGATCCGGGCCAGTCGGCTTAATCCGGATAATTGGCTGGTTGAGCGGGAGACGCCAGCGGAACTGGTGTTGATCCCCAAGATCAGCGTCGAAGGGAAGACGAAGAAGCGGACGATCCGCAAGGGTGCCTAATGAGTGGGCGGAATTACTGGCACGTGTATAACCAGATGCGTCGTCATTATATAGATACTGGAGTTGCTCAGGGACATGCGGATCTGCTAGCTGAGTTTTCGGATATGGATCCAGCGGAAGTGGACGAGGGTATTGCTGAGTTTGAGTTAGCAATCGGTATACGAATGAGGGGAGTCGATCTTAATGTTTGTAAAGAAGCGCAAGTCAATTGATCCGTTCTTCCAGCAGCAAAATTACTTCGTTGTTATGGATGAGACTGGGGCGATGGCAGGTATGGTGTATGTGCTTGATACAGCGATGATGCCGGTTAAGCAACGAGGGGGGAAACGTAATGATTCAGTTTACGGTTTACGGAGAACCGGTCGCCCAGGGCCGGCCTAAATTTAGCACTGCCGGTGGATTCCCGAGAGCCTATGATCCCGCTAAATCAAGAGATTATAAGGATTACGTCCGATTGGCTGCTAGTGAACATGCGCCAGCAGCACTGCTGGAAGGACCTCTCGGAATTGCGGTTACTGCCTTCCGCTCAACACCTAAGAGCTTTAGTCAGAAAAAAGCAGCGGCTGCAGAGCGTGGTGATATTCTCCCAGTGACTAAGCCTGATGCGGACAACTATCTGAAGGGTGTTAAGGATGCGCTGAAGGGCATCATCTGGAAGGATGATAGCCAGGTAGTGGACGCTTTTGTCCGTAAGCGATACAGCGCTAGACCGCGCATTGAAGTGAAAATCAAGCAACTCCAATAAAAAACCGAGGGGGAATGATTCGAATGATGAAGGATCACGCGAAATTTACAGGAGAAATTGCTAAGGGCATTAAAATTGGAGAGTCCAGTGTTGAGGTTAAACTACTAATTCCACTGAAGGCAGCACTGCCGCACTTGCTCTTCCTGAGCAGTAATCAAGGGGAAGAAGTTAACGTATTCCTTGGCGACCCACAGGCTGCCTTTGATTTCAGCGAAGAAGATGAGGTCTATCGTGAGGTTACAGGCCGCCGTGTAACCACTGATGCTTCTGGTGTCGTGATGAGCACAGATAAGATCGGTGAAGAAGATCCCGATCAAGGTAATCTCTTCGAGCAGCAAGAAGGTGCATCGAGCGGCGAGCAGAAGGATGAAAATTTTGAAATTGCTGATCCGAATGCAGAAGAAGACACTAATGGTGTTCAATCATCTGAAGAAGATAATAATGATGGCGGTTCTGATAAGCATTCAGAGGGCCCAGAACTCGAACCGAATTGGATGAATGATGGAGCTGGAACTGACAGCCAAGATAACGAGGGTGATCCAGATGAATCAAGGGAACAAGTCTTGAAAGGTGAAAACTCTGATCTTGGTGAAGCTGCTGCAGATGAGACAAGTAAGGAAGAACTGGACGCTTTTATCCTTGCTGAACGCCCAATCTTTCCTGAAGTCGAATATGAAGGACAGCCAATCCCGTTCCCTGTTCTTCTGGAGAAACGTATCAATGAAGATAAGACTTGGCGCGAAATCGCTAATGAGAATGGCATGACCAGTGGGCAATTGTCAACCAGATGGACGGCATATCGCAAGCTGGCAGCAAAGAAAATGAAGGGTGGCGGGGGAGCAGCGTAAGCTGCTTTTCTCTTGCAGGGGCAGATCGGTTAGATGGTAATTACTATGATTAAAAAATAAAAAAAGACACCATAAGGTGTCTTAGTACAGATACTTTTCGCTCGAATTTCACGAGCTCGTCAGTGAACTGAGTTCATAAGCAAGACTGGCTACGGCTAACAGATGAAGAGATAAAGTAATATCAATGTTAAAATGTGCGGTAATATTAATTTTCATAGATAACCACGCTCCTAAAGTATAAATACACATAAAGAAAACTTTATAAAGCGCTTGGCCTGCCATCATCAGTGCCAGGTAGCCATCCTGTACAGACGCCTTAGCGTTTCGACAATAACATTATACTTAATATTTTGTGTTTTGCAAACCAAAGACCCCCATATCCTTGGTCGGGGCGGGGGTTCAATCTAATACCTTCATTCGAATTATACCACGAGTGAGGGGATTATCATGGGGAAAAGCGACAAATTAGCAATCCAACTGGCTTTTGACATCCTCCCGATCGACGAAAAGGAAACCCGTCGTAGAGTGGAGGAATATTTGGAAACGGTTCGTGTGTACCGGCAGATTGGCTTCGTGCGGCGCCAGGCGGCGCTCACGGCCAGCCCGGAGCCGCGATATCATGGATCAACCAATGCAATTAGTCGGACGACTGAGAATATTGCGGTATGGAATACGGATAGGGAAATTGAGCTTGAGCGGCAGTCTAAGCTCTTAGATTTGGCAATGGTGCGACTAAAAAAGGCAGAGCGAGAGATCATACAACTACGTTATCTGGAGCATGAAGATGAGTATGATTCCATTCTGTGTGGAGAACTGGGTATGAGCGATAGGAAATATCGGCGGGTGAAGTCGAGGGCGATTTATGTGCTGGCGTGTGCCCTGAGTTTGGAAGTTTTAGTTGATAGTTGTTCAGTAGCGACTACTATTTAGTAGTCGCTTTTTGAATTTGGTTTAAAAAGGGGAAAGTCGAACTTTAGCGAATATAGATCTATAGAATACTAATTAGGTGGATTGAGAGAGAGGTCTAACATGGTCAAATATGGGAAGGGTTTAAACCTAGAGATAGTAGATGCTGTGAATCGAGGAGAAATACCTGAAATCTTCAATACTTCGAACATCCGAGAATTCATAGAAAAAAAAGGGTGGGAGCCTTCTGATAATTACATAAATGCAACTTTACCAAATGCAGCTACTGATTCACATAGCCCCACAATAAAGAATTACTTTGTCTCTAAAAACAACGGGTATTATGAGTTACTCGATCATTACAAAAGACCAAAGTCTATAGGTGAGCTTACAATCGGCAAGATCATAGACAATACTACATTATGTAATATATTTAAGTGTTCCCCTCAAGGTGGGATGAGAAGATCGCTTAAAACGAATTCTCTTGTATTAGTCTCTGATCATACTACCGGAACGTATGATGATTTTTGGGATGGACCAGTGCTTAACTATACCGGTATGGGGCTTATAGGAGATCAAGATATTAATTTCATGCAAAATAAAACTCTAAATATATCAAGGGGTACTAATGTTGAATTGCATCTTTTTGAAGTTTATATAGAAAAACAATACATATATCGAGGGCGGGTTAAATTAAATAGTGATCCCTTCGAAGATTATCAATATGATCAGGAAGATAATTATAGAAAGGTATGGATCTTCCCTCTTTCTTTATTAGAGAATAGTGAATTTAAATTTGATGAGGGTATCATTGAACAGAATCAATTGGAGAAAGAAAAGAGAGTTAGGAAATTAACTGATGAGCAATTATGGTTAAGAGCTAAGAAAGATAAGTCAAAGAACAGAACTGTCACCAGTGAATCAACGGTTTACTATAGAGATCCTTTGGTCTCGGAGTTGGCAAAACGTCTTGCTAATGGAGTTTGTCAGTTATGCGAGAGCAATGGACCTTTTAAAGATAAGACGGGAAGATATTTCTTGGAAACGCACCATATTGATTGGCTTGCAAGAGGCGGATTAGATTCAATTGAGAATACCGTGGGTTTATGTCCAAACTGTCACAGAAAAATGCACTTGGTAGATGATAAAAGGGATGTTCAAATACTTAAAAGAAAAGCAGTTGGACAAAAATCAACTTCCTGAAGGGGAAATCACCACTTATGATCAATTTAAATAGTATGAGAATTAGAAATTATAAAAGTATAGTGGACTCTGGAACTATAAGCGTAGGATCGAAATTCACTGTTCTTGCAGGGAAAAACAATGCTGGCAAAACTGCGTTTATTGAAGCGTTAAGCAAAGTATTTTTTCATAGTTACCATAATGACTACTCTAGTATATTAGACCAGGGATTTAAACTTGACATGCGTATTAATCTACAAAATTCTCAATCTGTAATCCATAAAATATTTGGACAAACTTCCACAGGTGATTTATTAATCAGTTTTTATATTGAAAGGGGTTTATTGTTGTTTTCTATCGAAGACATTATCTCCGGTTCAAAATGTACACCAATACTTCAAGTAGGAAATGATATGAATTTAAAAGTTGAGAATTGTAAAAATGCTTCAACACATATGGGGCACAGTTCATATGATTTGTTTTTTACAGAACTCTCTCAGTATTTTATATTTATTAGTGGATCTAGAAATACACCAGGACTAGAAGTAATTTCAGATAGCGAGGTTCTTTCTAATAATGCAAGTAATTTAAATAGTCATCTGTTATTTTTACATAATAATAGTGAAAAGATATTCGATTTAATCGCAACGGACTTCTCGAAGGTATTTCCAGATGTATCAGGTCTGAAAACAATTTTTTTTAATAACCAAACCAGAATTGAACTTCAATTTAAAGATTTAGATTATGCTATTCCTCTTAGTGAATGTGGAAGTGGATACACACAAACGCTTATATTATTATCAGTTCTACATTCAGAAGAAAATAAAGTTGTTTTTTATGATGAACCTCAAACCTTTTTACATCCTTCTGCAGAAAAAGCAATTTATGACTTATCATCACTACATCCTATGCACCAGTTTGTATTCACCACTCATTCTTCGATCCTGATTAATTATCCTGTCGAAAAGCAGCTTTTTCTCGTTAAGAAGGAAAACAGACAGTCAACGTATACCTCTTTAAACAAGTACAAAGATGTTTTAAATGAGATAGGCCTATTTAACAGTGATTTTTCTTTTGCTGATAAAATTATTTTTGTTGAAGGAGAAACTGAGGAATTAATATTACCCATTTTGCTAAAAGAATTCGGGATGAGACAACTAGGATATAATTACATTATTTTAAACATGAAGGGTACAGGCAAGGATTTTACAAAAAGAGGAGCTATGAACAATAATGCTGCTAAATTAAAATTAATTATGGAGGGACTGTCGAAAGAAGCACCTATACCTTACCTAATTGTTATTGATAAGGATGAAAGAAACGAGGAGCAAATAAGTGCTCTTCATGATGCTTATGGTGAGCATATATATATCCTAGAAAGACGGGAAATCGAGAATTATTTTTTAGATTGTTATGACGAAATTTGCAGTGTGATAAATGGAATTAAACCAGAACTACAAATAAATAATGAGATAATTGAAGAACATCTAAACGTTATAATGCAGAATAATGAAGACAGAACCCTATACCCAAAAACAAGTGAGTTGCCATTAAGAGATGTAAAGGGTAGCAAAGTCTTGGAATTTCTTTTCGAAAAATATGAATTAGTATATTCTAAAGTTTACCATGGAGAAATCATAGCAACACAAATTCTAAAAAATTCTCCGAAGAAACTGAAACCCATAGCTGATCAGATTTCTCTTTTCTTGTCAAAATAATGTATGGCCGATTTTTGACCGAAAATTGACCGCACAATGGCCGTTCATTTGGCTTTAAACATGATATATTTGTACTGTGGAGATCAGGCGAGAGTGACTCGTACGGCTGCACCCCGGACGTACCTCCTCTCGCTTTTTCTTTAACTGATCATTGGGTTGACTTCTTCGCCATTAATTAAAAGTAGTTCAAATGATTCTTTAGTTCGATCCATGTCCATTGCACACGTCAGATCTACTGTTCTTCCATCTGGATGAACAAATTCCAAGTGGTGCAACTTATAATCATATTGGAGAGCGAGCTGGTAGTACTCTGGAAAATGCTCAGCCCCATGAATGGCATGGCTTTTAGAATTGCAGACTTCTATTGAAGTACTCCATTCTCTGTCTCTAAACATAAAACGAACGTCGAACTGTTCACCTATTGGAATTACAGCAATGCTATAATTAATTCCTTCATAGCGATATAGAACATTTGCCATTTTACTCGCCGCCTCCCTTTATAGGTCTAAAGTTCGACACCAATAGAGGAAAATCCTTCCTTTATAGCGAATGTTGAACTATACGATGATTTTAGCGGAGGGGTTTCAGATGGCAAGAAGAAAGAGTAAGGCAAAACAAGAAGAAGAGTTTTTTCAAGGGGTGGCTGGCTTAGCAGCAATGGGGTTAGCACTTGGAGGATACTATTTAACCAAAACCTTACAGGGGGCTATAATTGGAGCGGTTGTTGGCGTGGCTGTTGTAGTTTCATTAATGATTGTGATAGGGCAAAAGCGTGCTGAACGCTTAAAGAAATCCGGTATCGCTGAAATTGATAAAATGGAAGGTGTTCAGTTCGAGAAATACCTTGGTCATCTCTTTCGATCTCAAGGATACAAAGCTGAAGTTACACAAGCAGCGGGTGACTACGGTGCTGATCTGGTTTTATCCAAAGACGGCAAAAAAATTGTTGTCCAAGCCAAACGCTACAGTAAAAATGTCGGGCTGAAGGCAGTGCAAGAGGTTCGTGGGGCAGTTTCACATTACGGTGCTTCAGCTGCTTGGGTTGTAACGAACAGAGATTATACTGAACAGGCTTATAAGCTAGCAAAGTCAAATAATGTGCGTCTCATCGGCCGTGAAGAGCTTATTGAAATGCTTCTGCAAATGAGAGAGAAGATGACGGCTGCTAAAAAAGTCAATAATGCTAAGACAAGCGCTTAAGCGAAATAGTGAGCAAAAAAAAGAATGATATGTGAATAGACGTGCTCAAGCCTTATTTTCATTGTCGGTGGTTTTGACTCTTATTTCATTGGCTCAGTAAAATGGTCTTGTCCTCCTTTGTAACAAAGTCCGTAAAGATTTTGAGCAAAGAGCGCAGCGCATTTGCTGCGGATGCGGAGCGGACGCCGTTCTTATAAGGAGTGTGAATTTTGCTCAAAGCGTAATTTTATCGCTGAAAAGCGTACATATCAAAGCTGAAGTCGCTCATTAATGGGCGGCTTTTTTTATTGGG
This sequence comes from Paenibacillus sp. FSL R5-0475, assembly GCF_038004585.1. Classification (NCBI taxonomy): domain Bacteria; kingdom Bacillati; phylum Bacillota; class Bacilli; order Caryophanales; family Paenibacillaceae; genus Paenibacillus; species Paenibacillus sp. FSL R5-0475. Next base: position 2,231,598 of record NZ_JBBORK010000001.1, on the reverse strand, counting down.
GGAATTAATTTGAAGAAGAAGAAGCAACAGCAGCGGCGGTTAAAAGATCCGCCCCAGCAGCCGACTAAGTGTAAAAGCTGCATATGGGGCCGTTGGGAAGGAACAGCACAGTTTTGTGGCAGAATGAAATGTCAGAAGGGAAAACCTTCCTAGCGTCGAAATTATGATGTCGAAGGGAGGTGGAAAAGATGTCGGGGATTGCAATAGATTATTTTGTTAATTCAGCCTATCAATTAAATCAGAAGGCTCAGAAGCTACTATTCGCAGTGAATAAAGAACATTCTAAGGACTCAATAGCTTTCTTTTACCCTAAAAATTTATTTTCTACAGCAGAAGGTGATGAGGAAGAAATAATTATTCTTTCAAAGAATAAGAAAATTTGGAGAGCCTCATGTGTCGAAAACAGCTATATATATAAATTTGAGGTATGGGATATTAAGGAAATAGCTAAATTAGAGCTGTATCCAGATTCAGAGAGGGAAAGTGTTGAGTTGAGGATTATTCTTAGGGATAACACTGAACTTGTACTCAATAGTGAAAAGGATGGAAATATCCATTGGGCGTACCGGTACCGAGAACATATAAAGGAAATGTTTGCTACTTTAAGCACCTGATAATAGGTGCTTTTTTCATGCCTCTATGTAGCCTTCTGTGAGCCGTTCTGAGAGCTTAAATGTGAGAATATATGTTCGCAGTAGTGAGGGCGGAAAAGAGCAGGACGGGCCGTTTCTATTCGTCTCCTGCTGAGTTTCCGTATACCTAAAGATGAAAAACCAACTCAACTCAAAGAGCTACCGATCGGATGATCATTGTTGGGTGATGGAAGATGTTGTATGATCTTGTCAGGAGGGGATTGTACTGATTGACAAGGAGATGTTTATTACAGAACTTCGTACCCAGATTCAACAAGAAATGATGGGAGCTGCTGAAGCTCTTGATCAAAGAAGAAAAGATGCCAGAATGTCAAACGCCTTTATGCTAGTGTTGTCAGCTGCTATAACTATAGTTCTTGGAATAAAGGAACTACCTGGAGCTAACACTATTGCCGTTGTACTTGGCGCAATTTTAACAGCTTCTGGTGGGGTTAGAGCATTCCATAAATATGAGGATCAAATCTCGCATCTTAGCAGAACCTTTTTTGACTTGAGACTTCTTGAGAGTGAAATATTGTTTTATATTAATTCTGTTCCACTCATTAATGTGACCGAAGAATCACTTCTTAATCTTAAAAATAGATTGCAAATAATAATCCGTAATCATGCGGAGAGCGTAATTAACTTTAAAAAATGATAAAACACCGAAAGGTGTTTTTTTATATGAGGAGGCAAAATGGACATCAGAATCATACCGATCGAGCAGCTTAATGCAGCCGTCTATAATCCCCGCGTAGACCTTCAACCAGGCGATCCGGAGTATGAAAAGCTTCGCCACAGCCTGGACGAATTCGGCTACGTTGACCCAATCGTCTGGAATGAGCAGACTGGTAACATGGTCGGGGGCCATCAGCGGTACAAGGTGCTGGTCAATGAGAAAGGTTGTACGGAGCTAGCCGTATCGGTCGTTAACCTTGACCCAGAGAGGGAGCGGCTCCTGAATCTTGCGTTGAACAAGGTATCTGGCCGCTGGGATGATGAAGCGCTGGCGCAGCTGTTGAATGAGCTGCAGGAAGGCGGGGCGGATCTGGCACTGTCCGGTTTTGATTCAGAGGAGATTGGGGAGTTGATAGCTGAGTTTGTCGGTGTTCCTGATACTGAGATCGATCAACCGATTGTTGAAGATGATTTCGACGTCCAGGGAGCTCTCGATCAGATCAAAGAGCCGGAAACATGCCGCGGTGATGTGTGGCAGCTTGGTCGGCATATCCTTATGTGTGGTGACTCTACAGATGCTGAAGATGTTGCCAGGCTGATGGACGGGGTGAAGGCATCACTGGTTGTGACGGACCCGCCTTATAATGTTGCGGTAAAGAGTGATTCGGCTCGGCTGGCTGAAGCAGGTACCAGCTCAATAATGAACGACGATATGCCCGCAGAGGAGTTTGCGGGCTTTTTACATGCTGTTTTTCAACAGTACGCCGTGGCCATGGAACCGACTGCAGCCATCTATGTCTTCCATCCCTCTTCGTATCAGCGTGAATTTGAGGAAGCTATGAACGCTGCAGGGATTACGGTGCGCTGCCAGTGTGTGTGGGTTAAAAACGTGGCCACCTTCGGCTGGGCGCAATACCGTTGGAAGCATGAGCCGGTTTTTTATGGCCACATGAAGGGCAAGGCTCCGGCGTGGTACGGCGATCGCACTCAGACGACAGTTTGGCGGTCCGGCTTACCAGCGGAAGATCCTCTCCCGGAGACGGTCTGGGAGGTTTCGAAAGGGGATGTAACCAAGTATGTTCACCCTACACAGAAGCCATTGGAGCTGCTGGCCATACCGATCAGGAACAGCAGTCGGCGAGGAGACATGATTGCTGATTTCTTTGGAGGCAGCGGCTCTACCATGATGACCTGTGAGCAGCTTGATCGCACTTGCAGGACAATGGAGCTGGACCCGATATTTTGTGATGTTATTAAAATACGTTACCAGACGGTATTTGGTTTTAAGCCAGTATTACTTAATAAAATAGGTTAGAAAGAGATTAAGGTTTCAGACATTTCACTTTTTCAAGTAAGTAGTCTGGTTCTTGGATAAGTGGACTATTGTTCTGAGTGCAGGCTGGTCGATTTCTTTTTTCTCCTTGCTGAAAAGCAATCTTGTCTATTATTATGAATTTAGTAAAATTTATACTATAAGACTGGATGGGTGAAATTGAATAAGTTAGAAGTGGAGAACACAACTTCCAAGCAAGAGCCAAGGGTACATTATTCAAATCGGTTTATTAAAGTGCTTATATTATTAGCTGTACTATGTACTGTTTTAGGTATGATAAGTCCCTTCGTTATTAAGGAGAAGTTTATTAGAGATGTTGTTATTAACGATGTGTATGAGAAAAGTGTCACAGAGGTAGATAACAGTGAAGCAGCAGAGGTTTATCCGTACACACAACTAAGTGACTTAGGGCCTATTGGAGATTGGTTAGGCGGATCTTCAACGCCGCTATTTACGCTTGCAAGTTTTTTTATCCTCGTTGCTGCACTTTTAGCACAGATGGTAGAACTAAGGGCTACTCGTGACGAGTTTAGCAAGCAGAATGAAACTTTTATAGAACAAAATAAACTAATAAGTATTCAGAGATTTGAAAGTACATTCTTTCAAATGACTTCTCTTTACAACGAGATTATTAGTACATTTTCCGATAAAACATCCGAAAATGAAATTTCTGGAAGAGAGATGTTGGGGAAAGTAAATAATTCATTTAACGAAAAATTATTGGAAAATATAAGGAAATATTTGCACCCGAAAAAATATGGACTTGTTACTAATCAGGACTTGATTAATATTGGAAGGGAGACTGAATTATTATATGAAATATTTATAGCTACTTATAACGATTTCTATAATGGGGACGATTATACTACCGGAGCAGAAGAAACAATCGGACATTATTTACGAAATTTGTACAACATTTTAAGATGGGTACATTTCGCTAAGTCATTAAAAACTCATGATGAGAAAATGGATTATATAAGAATCATACGTGCACAACTATCATCCCATGAGCTGAAATTAATATACTACAACTGCATACATCCGTATGGGTACAGAATGAAAGAACTGGCTGACCAATATAACCTGTTTGATAACTTAAATCTGAATTCGTTATTAATACCTGACCTTAAATTGATACATGAAAATATTGAAAAACTAGATTCAAATTATACAGAAATGGTTAAGGATCTGAAATAATTTGTCGATCTTAATTAAAGGCTGTGTTAAATCGTGTTGCTGAAAATTAAAGTTTACGACCTAGAGAAGGCGGTTTTCCTTTAGAGAATAACCAACATCATAATTTAATATAGCCAAAAAGTTAAGAACCGTTCCTTTTATGGACGGCTCTTTTTTTATTAACATACAGTTTTCTTCTTAAAACAGGCATTTATCTATACGCGTTAGCCTTGGGGGGCATATGTTTAATAATCAATTCAATTAACCACAAGGAGTCGATAAAATACAATGTCAGAAGGTAGAAGAAATACCACGGGAACCGTACTTGTCTTGTTCATCTTACTGGTCATCATCACTTCGATGTGTTGCTCCCCTAGTTACATTCAAGCTAAACCGTTACCAAAACCAATGCCTCTGAGCACTTCGGTAGGCAACGGCTTTATGCCAACTAAGGGTGGAGCTGATGCAATGTTTGAAATCTGCAACTCTCCGAGCTGCCCATGGACTGTAATGGGCGTTGAAGGCTGCTATACCCCCGGCACCCAGCATTATCACAGTGGGGTAATGAATACCTGCATAAACGGTAGTTGGAAACCAAACAGATAACTACTCTCATCGTCCCCATCGAGCTTTGAACGTTAGTTCATGAAAAACCGCTCTTTTGCACAAAAATCAACAATCAAGTATAATGCGCCTAATTAAAAAAAGATTTTTTAAACAAATAGATATAATAGGTTAAAAAACCGCCTGATGCGGTTTTTTTATTGCTCAAATTTAAGGGAGGACGCGCTAACGTCCTCCCAACAACTAGGGTATCCCCCGGCTGAGACAGCGGCGCGCCACGCGTGGCATTTTCGGACATCCGCTGTCTCGCATTCCATCATAACGGAAAGTCGAGGGGTACGTAAATGGGAACACAAGATGAAATTTTATTGCAGCATGAACTTGAGGTCATGGCCGGTATCCTGGAAAGCAAGACGCAGTACCGTAAAATTGTTAAGGCCGGCATAGCCAAGTGGGTAAAGGACTTCCAGGACGGCCGAATTGAAATCAAGACGGTGGATGACCTGAAGAAGTTGATCGAGATAGATATTGAGTTACAGAAAGATGAGTTATAGGGTTAGTCTTTCAGTACCAACCAACTTACCCAAGATCCTTTCTCTCCACATTCCTGGCAGTGTCCTGTCACTTTTCGTTCGCCGTGACGGGGTCCTGTGCTATGGATTATGTCAATAACATGCGGGGTGACTTTGCCACAACCTTTGCATTGTTGTTCAACGTCAATCATTATTATTTTCACCTCCCTATTTTCATCTATAAAGTAATATCAAAAAATGCATACGTCTACTATTATTTTTAGAAAATATTTTACACTTCGGAAGTTTATATGTGGGGGTGGTGAAATGTAGCATGGCTAGAGAACGTAGTCCGGAAAGATTCAAAGCAAAACAGATGTGGCTGGAGAGTAGCAGTACGATGAAGCTTAAGGACATCGCCGCTGCTCTTTCTATTACGGATAGCAAAGTCCGAAAGTGGAAGACGATGGATTGTTGGGAAGAAGAGCTCAAAGGGAGCGTTCCATCTGAATCCAAAGGGAACGCTCCACATCGCGGCGCTCCCAAAGGGAACAAAAACGCGTTAGGTAACCGTGGCGGCGCTCCCCCGGGCAATCAAAATGCAAAGGGAAACAGCGGTGGAGCTGGTGGACCGACTGGCAATAAGAAGGCAGTAACCACCGGTGAGCATGAAACCATTTGGTTGGATGCGTTAACCGAAACCGAGCAGCAGCTCATCGATCAGGTGGACACTGACCCGATCATCCAGGCGAATGAATCCCTTTACCTTCTAACGATCCGTGAGCGCCGCATGATGCACCGGATCAAATCCCTGATGGAGGGGTTATCCGAGACCGAGCGCAGCGTGCTCTACGAGATGAAGGCCATCAAGGAAGTCGCGGAGATCCATGATGAGAAGACCGGCATTACGAAGAAAATCCCGCATAGCCGTAATGAAATGATGGAGTCTAAGATTGAGGAGAAGGGCTTCCGCAAACTGGACGACATCGTGAAGTTGGAAGAGGCTCTGACTCGCATACAAGATAAGAAGATCAGAGCTATCGAGCTCAAGAACCGCCTAACTGATGACGAGAAGCGTATTCGCATCGAAACCATGGAGTATGAGTTACAGATGCTTCGTGGCGGGGGTAAGGAAGACTTCGAAGATGATGGCTTTATGGATGCGCTGAAAGGTAGGGCAGCGGAGGTGTGGAACGATGGCGAAGCTTAAACTCAAGCCGCCGGCATTCAAATGGGCTCCATTCTCCAACAAGCAGCTTAAAGTTCTGACTTGGTGGATGCCAGAGAGCCCGCACCACGATAAAGATGCAATCATCTGTGATGGTTCCGTACGGGCCGGCAAGACGGTCTGCATGTCATTCTCCTATATAGCCTGGGCAATGGACACCTTCCGAGGAGAACAGTTCGGCATGTCAGGAAAGACCATTGGTGCGCTACGACGTAACGTGGTCGGTCCGCTGAAACGCATGTTGGCCAGCCGTGGGTATCATGTTCATGACAATCGATCTGAAAATGTTTTGACTGTGACCCGGGGCTTAATAAGCAACCGGTTCTTTTTATTTGGTGGACGAGATGAAAGTTCTCAGGATCTGATTGCCGGGATAACGTTGGCCGGTATGTTTTTCGATGAGGTTGCCTTGATGCCGAAGTCCTTCGTTGACCAAGCGACTGCTCGTTGTTCCGTAGATGGTGCCAAGCTCTGGTTCAACTGCAACCCGGCAGGCCCGTATCACTGGTTCAAAAAGGAGTGGTTGGACCAGCTGCAGAAGAAGCACGCACTGCACCTACACTTTACAATGGAGGATAACCTGTCTCTCTCCGAGCGTGTGCGGGAGCGGTACCGACGGATGTACAGTGGGATATTCTATCAGAGGTACATCCTGGGGCTTTGGGTAATGGCAGAGGGAGTGATTTTCTCTAAGTTTAATGATGCAGTTCATAAGAAACCCAGAGACTGGTTCCCGGCCAAGTTTGATCGCAAGTTCATTTGTATCGACTACGGGGCTAATAACCCGACGGCATTTCTGAAGTATGGAGTCCGAGGGAACGTCTATTATGAACTGGATGAGTATTATCACAATATCCGCCATAAGGGTGAGAAAACGAATGGTGAATATGCGGATGATCTGGAAGCCTTTCTTGATGGCGATGAGTATTCAATCTTCATCGACCCGTCAGCAAAGGCTTTTATTATTGAGCTGAAGAAGCGGGGGATCAACAATATTCGGGCTGCTGTGAATACTGTATTAGATGGTATTCAGACGGTATCTAACCGATTTCAGAATAATGAACTATATATCTGTGATGATAACACCAATTCGCTTCAGGAGTTGGTGTCTTACGTATGGGATGAAAAGGCTGCTGAACGGGGCGAAGACAAGCCTATTAAGCAAAACGACCATACCTGTGATGCACGCCGATACGGTATCCATACGGATTATCTGCTACAGCGTGTGAAGCAGCGTAAAAAAGAGAGAGAGGAGCGATCTGATCATGATGTGGGGTGGGTGTAAGGCATGAGTGGCGAGGCACAGTGGTTTCAAATATCAAAAGCAGAGGAAAGGCATATCCCATCGAGTGCACAGCTACCGGATAGCTTTGAAAACCTATATGATCAGCACGGGCTGCTGCCGTTTCCACCAGGCAATGACCCTGCCTCCTGTAAACTTCTGGTTAAGAACAGTAACATCATTCCGCAGTGCATCGAGGCGTACAAGCGAAACATTGCTGGATATGGTATTGCTTTGGAGTACCTCCCTGGTGAGAGTGATCAGACCGCGCAGGAGGAGTGGAACAAGGCTGATAAGTTCTTGGAGACCTGTAACCTGGAGGATACGCCGGATGAGATTATCGGCTCCTTGATTGAGGACATCGAGAGCAGCGGGAATGCAAATGTGGAGGTCGCCTGGCCTGCCGGCAGTGAGTTCCCGACACTCTACCGAATCAATCCGAAATTCGTTCGTTGTACCCGGGAGACGGATAAGGTGACGATCAAACGTAAGCGACTGATCCGCTCAACAAAGAAGATCGAGGAATTCTCCCAAGATATCTATGCCCGGAAGTATGCCATGAAGAGAGGGCAGTCCGTTGTATGGTTCCGTCCATTTGGAGCTGAGGGTCGAGGCAATCAAATCATTCCCTTAAAACTTGGTAATGATGGTCCTTATGGTGAACCGCGCTGGTTTGGAAATGCACCAGGAGTGGTCGGTAGTCGAGAGGCGGAGGAACTCAACGTTTCTTATTTCAGCAATGGTCGAATGCTCTCCATGTTGTTGACTGTGACTAACGGCCGACTGACCAAGCAATCGATGGAGCTGCTGAAGAATGTAAAAGGTTCACAGTCCCAAGGAGGCATTCTTTATCTGGAAGCCATCGGGGAAGAGACTGGTGGACCACTAGATGAGAAAGTCGAGAAGGTATCTATTAAGCTGGACAAACTGAATGATCTATTGCAGCAGGATGCCTTGTTTCTAGAATACGGGAAGGACAAGAAAGCAGATATCCTCTCCGCTTTTCGGCTGCCACCTATACTGGTTGGCCAGAGTTCTGATTACAACAGGGCGACTGCGCAAGCCGCGCTGCGATTTGCAGAAGAACAGGTCTTTGAACCATACCGCAAGTGGATCATGGATGAGATCTTTAATAAACGCTTATTCCCGGCCATGGGCATCTTTCGCGTACGGGCGACTTTACGTGGACCGCGTATTATTGATCCGGAAGACCGGAAGTCATTGCTGGACTTTATCGCAGACCGCGGCATTATGTTGGTCCGTGATCTGATTCCAATTGCTGAGGAAGTGCTGGACACTACTATCGATGAGTCTAAGTACAGCACAGAATATCTGGATACCCCGATCGCGCAGCTCGTGAGTAGTCAGCCGGCTTTAACCGTACCTGAACCTGACTCCGATGTGAACGATCTGCAAGAGCAGGTATCCACCATTGCCAAGCGTCTGCTGCGTCAGAGTCATGATGAGGTAGTTGACCATGTGTAAGGAATGCTGGGAGCGCATCGCAAAAGCAGATGATACAGAGTTTCTGGATAGTTTGGAGCTGACCCATGCGGAGCGGGCAGTGCTGGAAGAGTTGTACAAGCAGGGTGAAACCCGAATAGTTGAAATCCTTGAGCTGCAAGGGAAGGCATTGCATGATGCCATTGAGGAGCTCAGCGAGGAGCTGCTAATTGATATCGGGGAACTGGGCAAGGTTATACAGTCCGTACAGTCCGGTGATTTGTTCACTGTCCAGTTTGAACAGGCGGTATATGATTCCTTCACGCCGCTGTTTCACTTGGCAGGTGAATCTGAGCTGACAGTGCTGAACAACGACAAGACCTGGTCCACCAAGAACAAAGCTGCATCCCGTTTTGCGAAGAACCTGCAGAAACTTGTTCCGGATATGAATGGTACCAGTGCGGATGTTATGACCCGAGCCTTTCAGAAAGCTATTAAGGAGGGAAAAACACCCTCCGAGCGGGCGTTGCTAGTACGTGAGATTAGCGCGGCAGCCCCCAAAGGTGATGCTGGTCCATTCAATATGGAAAGGGCCATTACCGTTTCTCGAACCATGAGCACGGCAGCGGCCAATGGCGGTAAGCTTGAAGGCTGGAAGCAATCCGAGGTGGTCACCGGCAAGAAATGGCGTTCTTCTAAAGGCGACAGGACCCGAAAGACACATAAGAAGGCCAACGGCCAGGAGCAACCATTGGACAAGCCCTTTGAAGTCGGTAAAAGCAAGCTGATGTTCCCCGGAGATCCATCTGGACGTGCCGAGGAAATTATCAAATGTCGATGCACGATGCAATCTGTATTGGCATGAAAAGGTGATTTCCTGACTAATCTTCTTCTTTTAGTTAATATGAATAACAAAAAAAGTGGAGGGGATTATTTTGAATGAGGAATAGAAGAGTGAGTAAATCGAGTGATAGACTGATAATGATCATTAAGCTCCCGGGCAGTTTTGTTTAGAAAGTCCCTGATTGTATTTATCTATGCTTAATGTTAATCTAGGCAATAGAGATGCAAACAAAGGAGCATAACCTTATCATGTGGATTACTCTGTAAAGATTAACAATCGAAATGATGCCTGTAATAGTGACTACACTATTCTATTAGGCATGCTTTTCTTTAATCTTACAGGGTATGCAGGGAAAGGTGTATCATAAACCCATGCTGCGGATACCTGATGGTATCCGCTTTTATTCGTGGGAAACCGCGTCTCTATTGATTCCTACCTGCTTATCCTCCTACTAGCGAATGGAGGAACTTTATTATGAGATCGAAGTTAGTCTTGATTGAGGGATTGCCAGGATTCGGGAAAACAACAACTGCTCAACTCGTTCATGAAATTCTTACGGAAATGAACATTACATCCCAGCTGTTTTTAGAAGGAAATCTGGAACATCCTGTTGATTATGATGGAGTCGCTTTCTTTAAGAAAAATGAATGCGATGAATTATTGAGTACCCATGAAAAGTTTAAAGATTTGTTGAGTAATCTCATGATTAAACAAGGTAACGATTACTTCCTAGAATATCGGAAAATAAAAAATGAATACGGGTCAGGTTTTCCAGATGAATTGCTTCATGCAGTTTTCAAACATGATATTTATGAATTGTCGCTAGATCAAAACAGGAAACTGATAACAGAACGATGGAAGAAGTTTGCGGATCGTGTTTTGAATGGCGCAGACACATTTGTTTTTGATGGTTGTTTTATACAAAACCCTGTAACCATGGGGATGATTAAACATGGTGCGAAGAAAGAAGACGTTATAAGTTACGTTATTGAACTAGCAACAATTGTGGAGCGACTGAATCCCTTGCTGATTTACGTAGAACAGAACGATCTTGATCATTCTTTCAGAAAAGCTGTAAAGGAAAGACCTCAGGAATGGTCAGAGGGATTTATTGAATATTATACGAACCAAGGTTATGGAAAAAAACAAAATTACAAAGGGTTAGAAGGAACGCTGCAGGTTCTTAAAGCAAGATGGGAACTAGAAGAAGAAATTTTTAACCGCTTAAACATAACCAAGATAAAAGTTGATAACTCTTCTTATAATAAAAACGATTATAAGCAAGTTTTAGAGGGCATTTTATCAAAATACTTTAAATCAACAAACTAATGAGAAATTGAATTGAATTCTAAATGATTGCAGGCTGAAAAAGATGGAAAACTATTACGCTAACGGGACACGTTAGTTCAATGAAACAGCGACAGTCTAGGACATTATTTTCTCGTCCTTTGCTGTCGCTGTTTCAATTTCTAGGGTCAGTCTATTATTTATTTAACGAATTTTGACGCCATTACAATTCAGAATATGCAAGGAGTCATCTAATAATAGCTGCTTTTTTATTGAAAGGAGGTGAGAACAGAATATGAGTTATAAACTGAAAGATGCTAAAATCACGCATATCTCTCTGGTAGACAAGGGAGCCAACGGCATACCGTTCGCAATTATCAAAGCGCAGAAAGCCAATCAAGCCAGTACTATTCAGAAGCAAGTCCAGATCGCCAAAATCGACGACGATAAGCGGATTGTCAAAGGAGTGGTATATCAGCCAGATGTGGCAGACGCACATGATGATCAAATGGATGAAGTTGAGATCGAGAAGGCAGCCCATCTCTTCATGCAGCAACAGCACACCTACAACATCGACAAGCAGCATGATCTCGAAGTCGATAAGGGTTTTGTTATTGAGTCATACATTGCTCCTTGTGACATGACGCTTGGTGAGCAGCAGATTGTGAAGGGCTCCTGGGTGGCAGCTGTGAAAGTGACTGAAGACGATACTTGGGAGGCAATCAAGAAAGGCGAGATAACTGGCTTTTCAATGTGGGGTGTAGGTAAGCGGGAAGAGATCGAGGAGGAAGAGGAGGTATCCAAGGGAATCTTGAGCCGAATAGCCAAAGCGCTGGGCCTGATCGAAAAGGGGGCGGTCGCTGATAAATACCATAAAAACCGTAAGAACCGAGAATTTTGGGCGGCGCAGGATGCCCTCAACTCGGTTCTTTTTAATTGGGACAGTTATAACAGCGGGATGGAAACCGATGCGGAGACCATTCGGGAGGCGTTGCAGGATTTTGTGGACATTGCTGAGGACGTGTTGACCAAGGAGGATATCGTGAAAGCTATCGGCGCGCCGCCTGAAACCATTGCAAAAGCTGGTAAGAAAATTTCCGCTGGCAACCTGAAGCACGTAGATGATGCGATCGCTGCATTGACCGAACTTAAAAATAAAACGGCTCCTGTAGAGCAAGAGCCTGAGGAGGATGACGATTTGAAAGCTGAAGATATTGCCAAGGCTGTAACAGCCGCACTGGCTCCGATCGCCAAGCAGGTAGAAGGCCTGACAGCAGAAATTGCGGATCTTAAGAAAGAAGAAGGTGTCGAAGGTGACCAAGCTGCAGGCGGTGCTGCTCCGTCAGCGATCGCGGAAGAAACTGCAATTACTGATGCCATTGCCATGGCCCTAGCGCCGCTGAGTCAGCAGATGCAGACGCTGGCAGTTGACGTGCAGTTGGTAAAGAATAGCCGTGGTGCTTCCGCGCAAGGTGATGAAGAAGAAATCAGCAAATCAGAAGGCGCCGTTAGTTTCGGACGCTTCCTGTAATTCGAAGGAGGAATGTAAATCATGAGAACAAACGGTAACATCGCTAGTACGAGCATTCGTAAATCAACCATCGTTACACCAATGGACCAAAACGCCTTGAACTATGAGGAAGTGGAAGCCTTCACTGATATGGCGTACGAAGCTAACGGCTTTCTAAAAGGTATTCGCCATGAGAATAGAAAGAGTTCCAAAGGGACCATTGACAAAGTCGGTGTACGTGGCCGTAACATGCGTAGTAAGAAAGAGAATATAATGGCTTCCAACACGCCTGGTCTGACCTTTCCACAGATCCCTTATTCAGTGGAGCCGGTAATTGTTCCATTTGATATTACCGAGGAATTTATTCGCCAGACTCAGCGGGTACGTGGCCAAAACGCAGAGGATATTATTATGCGGGCTATGGCTAACAACTACGGTGAAAATATGCAAGACATCGGTTTTAATGGTGATACTGCAACCCCGAACACTGATCCGGATTATGAGTTTCTGAGCATAAATGATGGCTGGTTGAAGAAGGCACGTACCACCGGTCATTACTTAGATTGGAAGACACTTTCGGCTAAAGAGAAAACAGGGATTTTGTTTGAGGTTGAGCGTGCGATACCAACCCGGTATCGCGCCGGTGGGGTGTTCAAATATTTCATGCATCCAAATACCTTCAGCGAGCGACTTCAAATGTTGGCTGAGAAGGACACCAGCGCATCTATTCAATTGCAGATCATGGGGGGCACGAAGAAAGTCAACGCTTATGATGTTGAAGAGGTTTGGAGTATGCCGGAAGGAGCGATTCTCTTCACATATCAGCCGAACTTTGCAATGGTTCACACCTACGATATGCAGATTCGGAAGACGACTGAGGGTAAGGAGGCAATCTGGACTGATAAGCGTTTCTATGCGATTCATTCCGATTTTGACGCCATTTTTGAAGAACCTCAGGCACTGGCCTATGTGGAAGGGGTGGAATTCTAATGCCATACGTAACCTATCGAGGAAAGAACGCCTCACTTCGGTTGTATAGTATTCGTTTTGAGCCGGCTAAGCCGGTACTGGTGGAAGATTCGGTTGTGCTGGAGAAATTGCGTGATCGTTCTGATTTTGAAATCAAAACAGAAAAGATAATTCCACTGGAGGACTTGTCTCTACCGCAACTGAAGGACAAAGCGAAGAAAGCAGGCATTGAAGGTTTCACGGATATGAAGAAGCCGGATTTGATCGCCGCCCTGAAGGCACTGGAAGGCGGCGGTGTGCCGGATGCTGACAACGACACTCCTTAAGAACCGCAGCCGTGTTAGTGCTGTACAAGAGGCTACTGATGATCAGCTTGAGCAGTACATTGATGACGCACAGACCCGGATCGAGTTGTACTTACCTGTTCCTTTTCCGGAGGTGGTAGAGAAGCAGCTCATGCTGGCCTGGGTGAAGCTTGCGGAGTCGCTGGCTCTACAGGATAGCGAAGAATACCTGGCTTCCGTTGCCCGCGGTTATTCAGCGGAAAGTGACGGCGCTTGGACATATACCCGGCAGGCAGTTGAAGGGAAGACCACAGGCAATGCTGATGTGGACTCTATCCTCTTCCTGTGGGTCAAGAAGCAGCAGTCCGGGCCGAATGATGGGAACATCACGGCCTATTTGCTATGAATCACCGCATGAATACACCGCTGGAGGTATACCGGGTCGGACGCCAGAAGGATGCGGACAACTTGTTCAGCGATCGGAAGGCAGGAAAGATCGCAGATCTGAAATGTTTCGTTGTTAAGACGCAGACTGATGCCAAGGCAGAATCCACTCCTGTCATATACATTGTCAAAAAGACAATTGGTGTTCCAAAGGTAGCAGACGTCCGGATCAGCGACGAAGTGTTGCTGTTCGGACGCAAATATCTGGTGATTGACTCTAACCCACGCCGTTACTGGCGTGAGTTATTGGTGACTTGTGAGGTGAAGGGCAGTGAACATGCATGACTTTGATAATTTATCGAAGAAATTCAAGAAGCTGAGCGACGAAGGGGTTAGTCAGATCCTTAAGAACATTGCTGAGGCCGTGGGCGAAACACTTTTGAATCTGGTCATTGATGAGATTGATAAACAGGAACTGATTGACACTGGATTGATGTGGAACTCCTTTACTCGTGGAGAGAACAATAACATTTGGGAATGGGATATTGACCGCAATTCTATTACTATCGAAGTCGGTTCAAATCTTCCTTACGCACGTCATCTCAATGATGGCTACACCATCCGTAAAGCACATTATGTTCCTGGATTCTGGAAGGCAAATGGTCAGTTTGTATATGATCCGGCTGCAAAGACTGGCTTTATGGCAAAGCCGCGGTCGTTCATTGGCCGTCATTACTTTGACATCGCTGTGAAGGAACTGGAAGGCGGTATGAACGCACTGATTATGAAGCGGTTGGAGAAAGAGTTGGGGAGGATGCTGTCATGATGGATTTAGGATTGAAAGCCTGGGCAGAACTCGTGAAGCGAATATACCCGGAGTTGCCGATTCTTCGAGATCGTTCCCTTTGGCTGGCAGGGCAGTTTGATCGACCTAGTGTATTTATCGAGACGGACCTGGTATCCGATAAGGCACACACGCCGCAGGCAGACAGGATCATTGAAGATGTGGGCCTCGTATTTCATTACAACAGCCATCGTAGTGGGGCAGAAGATGCAGGGGAACCCGTCCCAATAGATATATCGCCCTTTTTCCTGTACCTTCGCCAGCGGCGGTTCTGCGTGGTTTCGCAGCGCTTTGGAATCATGATGGTTATTGAAGCCCCGCGTACTCGGCCAATGAATGATAGGATGGAAGTTACGTTTAGGTATTCATATCTGCTTCACGTTACGAAACTCATGATCAAAGATGAAGGGCAGTATGTTCAGAAGATTAACGAATTTTTTATTGATCCAAGTTGTTTTAAGGTTTGATTCTGTTGTTAAGCTAACGGGCAGTTTACGATAATAAGAATGTGCAGCCTATACTTTACAGGAAAACGAACATTCGGTAGTCTATGTATAAGTAAATACCATATAGTGGTGGCGATGATTCGTGCTACCGACGGAGAAGGAGTGCTTCACATTGGAGTTTAATAATCCAATTCTTTGGATGGGTGGTTCCCCCGACTCGGGGAAAAGCACGATAGCAAGGTACATCGTTCAAAAATACAACCTATCATACTATGATTATGATGGTAATGAAGATAGGCATCATGAGGAGATCTCCGCTCATTCAGTTGGTGTGGAAGAAATCCTTTCTTCGACCATGGAAGACAATTGGGTGTATATCACACCAGACGAATTACTTCATAGGGCAAATGCGTCATTTCGTGGTCGACTTCCTATGGTGATCCGTGATTTATCTGCAATGAATGCCAATAATCCAATTTTAGCAGAAGGCTTCGGACTTACGCCGCAACTGGTAGCCCCTTTTTTAGGCAATTCAAACCAAGCAATTTGGCTTGTGTCGGATGCACACTTTAAGATGACCTCTGCAAAGAAACGCAGGAAATTGTCAGGAGAATTTATGACAAGTGATATGGAAGACGTAGCACTGGAGAACCTGCATAAACGCGATATGCTAATTGACGCCCAAATAAGAGAAGAAGCAAGCCAGCTCGGTCTAGAAGTTATCGAAGTAAAATCCTCAGAACCTTTTGAAGTTGCTGTTAAATTAGTTGAAAAGCATTTTGATGAATATCTAAATTGTTGGAGACGTCATTCTTGACCTGTAATTGTAACGGTGATGCTGAACTAACGGTGAATGATAGTACGGCACTAACCGCCTAAGGAAAGGCGGTTTTTCTTTTGCTCAGAAAAGAGAGGAGATCATAAAGTATGAACTTAAAAAAACAGATTCGCCAGCCTACTAATGCTGTTCCGGATACCCTGAACAAGAGAACTAAGCAGGAATGGATTGAGAGCGCAGTGGTTTTGAAGCGGGAACGCTTTGAGATTGCAGGCGCTCTTTTTGATTGTGACGAAGATACTCTGCTTTCTCAGCAGGAAGTTATTCAAAAGGTACAGGCCTATTTGGGACTGACAAAAAAGGAGGAAACAGTGAATGTCGATACAGCGGAATAGACCGGGCGCGTATGTGGAGCTTCAGGCGGTTGCGAAGTCTCGTGTCTTATCGGTATCCGGCCGTGTGCTGGTGCCGTACCAAGCCGAATGGGGACAGCCAAACAAAGCAGTGGATATGGCGGATCAGTCCGAGCGATTTAAGGAATCTGGTTTACTTGTAGATGAGTTAGAACTGGCTGCAGAAAATGGCGCGACGGTAGTGGGTTATAGGGTTACCAATGGAAATGAGGTAGCTGCCTCGGTTGTTGTAGCTAGTAGCTACACAATTGAGGCACGTTATCCAGGTACTCGCGGAAATGATTTTGAGTACCTAATTCGGGCGAGTCTGGTGGATGCAACAAAGAAAGAGATTGTCATTCGGGATACGAAAGGTATTTATGATACTGAGACGTTCTTGGTCGCTGATAAAACTGAAGCTATCAATGCTCTGAAAAAGTCCAACATGGTGCGTTTTAAGGACACAGGTGCAACGACGCTGGCTGATGTTGCCTATACAAAGTTGGCCGGCGGAGTTACGGGTACTGCAGCGATTACGGCAGCCAATTGGAGCGGTATTTTTAATCGGATTGATGGTTTAGTGTTTGATGTCGTGTACTTGCCTTCTTCTGAAGCTTCGGTTCAGGCAGCCGCGAAACAATGGTTGCTGGATCGCCGCACCAAGGCTCGCAAGCTTGCACAGCTGGTCATTGCAGGGGCATTGGAAACTGATGATGACATTGAAGATCATAATACGCGCAGTCGCGCGGCCAATGCCCGGTTTATCATCAATTGCTCTTTGGCTGGTGAACACACCAATGGTAAGACCTATGGTTCTCTTCACTGGGCAGCATGGGTGGCTGGACTTGTAGCTGGAACACCGGCGAATAAATCATTTACGGGTGTTAAGGTACCAATGACTGAAGCTCTAGTGGACTGGAGTCATAGCGAAGTTTTGAAGGGGTTGGCCGAAGGCACACTGATGGCTACCCGCGACGGTTACGACTATATTATTGAGTCGGCAGTGAACACATTGACCACACTTGGGGCAGGGGAACGGGAGGACTTCGGTAAGATTCGAGTTTCCATGACGATTGACCAAATCCTGAATGACATCTACGCTGCTGGCAAAGCAAACAAGGCAAAGTTGGACAACGACAAGGATGGTCGGGGGATGTTTATCGCAGCGGTAGTCAGTTATCTGAAGACACGTGCTGAACAAAAGGCGATTGGCTCAGAATTTACATTTACCGAGCATCCAACGAAGATCAGTGACATGGATTATGCTTACTTCTCCCTGTCGGCAAAACCGCTGGACGCGATTGAAATCTTCAATATTGATTGGGAGGTGGCGTAATAGATGGAACGCGAACTTATTGGCCGTAATTTATCCGTGCAGGATGACAATGGCGACTCGATTCAGACCATTAAAGAAGTAGAGGTTATTCTGAAGCCAGAAACATTGGATATTATCCGTGCTCGGAAGATGTCTAAGACGAAACAGATTGTCGGGTATGAGATCACCGTAAAGCTGGTTATGTCAAAACTGGAGTCCTCTCTTCGTTACCGGCTCTTGGCTGATTTCAAGGCAGGTAAGACGATGTTCCTAGACCGGATCACAGGCTCTCTTGAGGACATGCAGACTGGCAACGTAGAACGGGTAATGATCAGCGGTGTGCATATTCATGATGAAATGGATTTGCTGGTTGCCAAGATTGACGACAACAATGGCATCGATATCACGCTTTCTGGTACGGCGAATGATTTTGATTTTATTGAACAGTTTCCGGATTATATGGCATAGGGACGGGTAACCGTCTCTTTTTCTTTATTTCATATCGATAAAAAAATTGGAGGAAGAATCACTATGAGCGATAAACTAGAAAAATACCTATCCAAAGGCAAATCAGGTCGTAAAGACGATACCATTACTGTGCAGGCAGACGGAGAAGAATGGTCTGTGCGCCGCCTGACCACTATTGAGGTACGCCGAGCCTATGAGCTGGCCTATGAGGAAAATGGTGATCCGAAAGATTCCTATAACGAGATCGACGTCATGATCATTAAGGCAACCGAACATGAATTTGATTGGAACAATAAAGATTTACTACTCGCCTTCAATTGCACCAGTAAATATGAGCTGCCACCGCGTATTCTAGACAATCCTGCTGATTATTCGGAGCTTAGCAAAGCTGTGCGTAATTTCCAAGAAACAAAGGACGAACTTATGAAAGAAGCAAAAAACTCATCAAGCAAGACGGAGAAGCAAGCTGGGTAGCATCCTTTTGGATTAACCAGAAGCGGCTGCCGGCTGAAATTCTACCTTATGAGGTGGATAAACAGCGGCAGTATTTTTTCTGTCTTGCGGCTGGTATGGTAGCCGAAGAAGAAGCCAAGAGAGCTCTTAGAAAATAATATGGATTTTTATTTATCTAACTTGAATTTTGAAACAACAGAACCTTGGTCTAGATCCACAGTTAACCAATCAATTGTATCTGTCCCCCCAGATCCTGGATTATAAATTTGAAAAACAAAATTTTCATTTTCCATATGAGAAAATTCAACATACGTCAGTTTATCGACGTAGCCGTACTGAACTAAATTATCAGTTGCAAATGATTTAGCAAGTTCTAAGGCTTGTTGTTGTTCCAAGGAAAGTTCATTTTTATCATCTGTAACCAGGGGAGTGTTGTGATCAAGACAGGTGCCTCCAAGTATCTCGCAACTAATCTCTTGTGTAATTAGATTCACGTGGTACCACTCCATCACTTCAGTTGTAGCTTTACTCGATTGTTTAACTATGTAATTCCCTTTATCATCAGTTCCAACTATTTTTATAGACGAAATCCTTAATTGCTCTTGATTCAGCTTAGTATTCACTAATTTTAGTGCTTCGTCTTCACTTAAATTAGAATGGCTTTCTAAGGTGCTATTAGAGTTGCTTGGATTTACGTCAGAGCTATCCTGATTAAACGTTTCTGATCCATCAATAGTCCCTGGGAGTTCACTTGATTCTGCCTTTGTTTCAACAATTGTCCCAATTTCTATTGTTTCATTTAGGTTTGTATTTAATGAGTCGTTTGTAGAAACTTTACTTCTTTCATTATGAGAACAACCAATAAGAACCAAAAAAAATAATAATATCATTACTTTTTTCATAATACTTCTCCTCAATATAAAATTTATTAATAATTTTTTTGCGTTATATCTGATTAAATCCTTATACGAACTTAACGATATGTTCATCCACAGATATTCGTGAATTTGTTTAACAATCCTGCTTCGTAGATTTTTATTACGAGTACTTAGAGACCCATATCTATATCTATAAATGCAAGGGGGTGAACAACTATAGCAGCGACAACAAAAGTGACGGTTCCGTTCGAAGCGCGGGATCTTATTTCCGGTGCTGTCCAGAATATGCGGAAAGCCATTCTTGGGGCGACTAATGATTTACTAGATTTTCGTCGAGCTTCTGGACAACTGGGAGACAACCTTGTATCTGATCTTCGACGATCCAGGAGCGCAGCAGATGAATTAGGAAGTCACATTGGTGGCGCAGCGGACGAGACGCGTCGACTAGGGCGTACTAGCGTGGATGATATTTTCCGTCGTGCTCGTTCAGGTGCGGATGATTTGCGACGTTCGGCATCTCGGGCAGATTCGGAGATTCGCGGAATGAGTGATTCCCGGGTGCACTTAAGAGCACAAGATGAGGTTAGCCCAGTCCTTGATGGTATATCTTCCAAAATTACAACGATTGCAGCAACTGCAGGAGCTCTAGTTCTAGGCGGTGGAATCAAAGACGCATTATTCGGGAATGTCATGGATTACTATTCTGAAGCTTCCCGAAGCGCGGCCTTATTGCCTACAGCTGCACGTGATCAAGGTCTTCAGACCGTGAAAGATCTAAATATTCAGGGCATTATTCCTTCACAGACGGAAGGGGCCAGACAATTAGCAGATATTGCCCCACTAGTCCGGGATAAATCGCAAACTAGCGAGTTTCTGAGAGCTTCAGCAATGATGAAATATCTCCTGCCAGATGCAGGGTTCGAAGAGATCAATCGCGCACTGGCGCAGTCAGCTGACACGTTCGGTGAAACTTATGCTTCTGTAACTGACAGCATGATATATGCCTATGAAAAAGTGGGAGATCGACAGAAAGATCTGTTCGACACATTTTGGGAGTACAGCGGTTATTTCAAAAACACCGGTGCAAACTCTGGTCAAATGGCCAACTTCTTGACACAGAGCGTGAAGGAGGGAGCCTTCAATTTCGATAAGCCTGCCGATTTTATCAAAGAGACATTCGGCGTGAAGGCTCTCGATGCGGGGGACATGGAGAAGTATTTCACTCTGCGCGGAGCTGGTAAGAACGACGCAGCAAAGCAAGCTGCCTCATTTACTAGTGACATTAACTCCGGTGAGGAGCAACGTGCAAAAGGAGCGCTAATGGCCCTAGTTGCTGATTTAGCCAGTCAGTCACAGAGTGAGTTGAAAGCTTCTCTAGTATCCCTTGGATCGGCTACAGCGGAAGACAACGGAAGTGCTGTACTTAAGACCTTTCAAGTACCTTTTCAACCTGCGCCTTCTGGTATTGCAGGGACGACGGAAAGAATGGTCCAAACTCAACAGGCCGCGAATCCGATGCAGGATATTATTCAGACTCGTGCGCAGATCGATCAGCAAATGCAGGAGTTGGGAGCGAATCTATCAACAGCAGTTCTTCCAGCGCTTAAAGAATTCAATACTCTGATCACGGAAAACAAAGATGAAATACAAGAGCTAGGAACGAAAGTTGTTGGTTTTATAAGCAAACTTACCAGCCTATATAGTGATCATTTCGATTCAATAAATGGTGCTTTAGGAGTTGTTGCTGGAGGGTTAGTAGCAGTGAAAGGAGGGAAACTACTCCAAAATGGTTATAAAAGTGTTAAAACGGCAACAGACTGGATTGGTCAGAGAAGAGGACAAACAACAACCCCAATCGATGAAGTAGGCACTCCTACCCGCCGTAGGTTCACTCTCAGACGTGGTACCACTGGTGGATCAAGTGGAGGTTTGGGTGGCAGCCTGAGTTCTTTATCATCCATGACTGTAAATGCCAGCGTTGTTTATCTTAATGAGGCTGGTGGTTTGGGTGGCTCAATTGGCGGGCAAGGTAGTCGCTCAGGAGGTAGGTCAACCCGCCGTGGGCGTACTGGTCGCTCAAGTTCTAGCACCCGAACAACGACCGGAGGCAATGGTACAGGTGGCTCGATCAGAGCACGTCGGGGCACTCGAACTACTAATATTCCTGATATCGATGCAATTCCAGACGTTGCTGCAAGAAGAGGACGAGTTACCTATCGTAATACCGATCGGCTTCGTGGGACATCAGCAATCCCGGATATCATATCAGATGTTTCAGATGTACCAGCTAGGCGGGGAGTATTAAAAGGCTTGGCCAAAGGTGGAACAAAGGCTGTAAAGGCATTGGGGGTTGTAGGTACCGTTGCTGGTATTGGCATGTCCGGGTATAGCTTGTATCAGGCGTCCAAGGACGAGGGATTAAAGGCTGGAGCTTCCAATAACGGAGGATCAATAGTCGGAGGCTTGGCAGGGGGCACAATCGGTGGAATAGTCGGATCATTAGCTGGTCCATTCGGTACCGCTGCAGGAGCAGCAGCTGGTGGCTGGGTTGGAGAAAAGCTTGGTTCCATGGCTGATAATGCTGGATGGACGAAAAAGGCAGTAGATGGTATCTATTCGATCGGTGATTGGATTACAGGTAAAGGAAAGAAGAAGGAAGAGCCTGCAGTTACCGCTAAAGTAGCGCCTGAAGCTAAGGTCACCTTTGGAAACTTAACGCCAGAGCGTGAAAAGCAACTGCAGGAGACCTTCAACGTTTTCCGGGCCAATGTGGCCAAGGATGGATTAAAGACCGCATTGACCAGCGCCGTTAACGAGAGCGGTGTAAAAGAAACGGTCGATAAGATTAAGAATACATTTGTTGGCGCGTGGAAAAGCACAGAATCGGGCAAGGCTCAGCAAAATGTGCAGGCTGTTGGAGCAGCTGCACAGAAAACAGCTGGACAGACTCAACAGTTGGGTGTAACAACGAAAACCAGCACATCTGGAATTGTTCAGGGTGCTGGTTCAGCGGGAGCGAGTATGCTCGGAATCGGGACCGCAGTAAAGACGGCCACAGATGAGACAAAGCAGCAGCTGCTATCGATACAAACGGTTACGAGTCAGAGTGAAAGCTGGGGCAGTACCATTATTACGAGGATTTCCAAGGGGATGCAAAGTAAATTCCCTGAACTTAAGTCGACAGCAATCGGTGCTATGGGTATTCTGAACACCCTGACTGGAGCAGGTGCGGCGAAATCTTTTGTTACCTCGAGTCTTCCGAATTCCAGTGGTGGTGCCGCTTATGCGAACGGCGATATTATTACTCGACCTCATATCGGTTTGGTCGGTGAGGCGGGGCCGGAAGCTATTATTCCTCTCTCAGCTGGGCGCCGGCAGCGCGGGGTGGAACTGTGGGAACGAGCTGGCGCGATGCTGGGTGTACGGGCTTACGCAAACGGAGGAATTGTTGGTGCGCAGCCTTTCCGAACTCAAGCTTACAAGGCTAAAGCCTACATTGATGATAACAACGATAATATAGGTTACGGAGCTGGATATGCCGAAGGGATTCACGGATCTCTTGAAATGGTGAAAAGGCAAGGTCTGAAGCGTTACACAAAGGCGATGAGTAAAGCGAGCAGCCTCACTGATGCTTATAAGATACGGGCAACCGGTCATGAGTTGCGCAGACAAGCCGCTAAGATGAAGAATTTCGCCAGGGGAACAAAGCTCATGGGCAAAGTGGTTCGACCTGTTGGCTACGCCATGGATGCTTGGGATATCCTCTTTGCAGGCAAAGGAAACCGCGGGCGACAGACTGCTAAGGTAGCTGGTGGAATCGGAGGCGGGATCTTAGGTGGTGCTGCAACGGGTGCAATGCTTGGAACCTTCCTCATGCCTGGTGTCGGTACCGCGGTTGGCGGAGCTATTGGTGGTTTGCTAGGGACTATTGGCGGTGAGAAACTGGCCACAAAAATGTATGATGGCATTTCTGGATTCTTTGGCCGTCGGAAAAAGCGCAAGAAAAAGTACGCCGATGGTGGGCTTATCAGTGCTCCACATATGGGACTGGTCGGTGAAGCCGGTCCGGAGATGATCATTCCACTTTCGCGGCAGCGGAGTAAACGAGGAAGAGCATTGTGGGAACAGGCAGGAAGCTTACTTGGAGTTCGTCCTTACGCAGATGGTGGTGCGGTAGGTATGAGATCGTCCAGTATCCCGGTAGCGAAGACACTGGCGAAGGCACCTGCAGCGATCCGCGATATCGTAATTGAGAACATCAACATCGATTTTGGTGAACTGGCCAAGGGAATTACCAACTTTGCTGAATTCGCCAAGATGCTGACCAGTCCACAGGGACGAGCGTTGTTCCGCAAGGTTTTCGGCGAGGAGTTGTACAATGCTCTGGAAAGTGGGGGATAAATCATGCTGACTATGATACGTGATAAGAATCGCTTCACATTTCCAATTACACCGGCAGAGATCCAGATCACCAGCAGCAATGAGATAGATTCCTTTGTTGTAATCACAGGTGAAGAGAAGACAAGTAAGAGACTCACTTCGAAGCTGAAGCGAGTCTCTTTTTCTGTGATCTTCCCACGAGCTTGGGAAGAGCTTTGGGAGACTGGAAAAGAGACGGTCGCTTACCAGTCTCCTGAACAGGCTTGGAAGTTGATGGAGGAATGGAAGCTCAAGCCGGTTGTTATTAACTTCGAATCACTGTTCTCGCAGACTATGTGGTTTGAGAGTTTCGAGGCTACGTATAAAGATGGCCAAGCGAATCTGCATATCAGTTTTAATTTCGTTGAGTTCAACCCAGTTAAAATTGTTTCATATTCCAATACAAAGCAACTCTTAAAGCCTGGTGTAATCATAACCAAGTCATCCAAAAGTCGGCCAAATACAACGGGGAAAAAAGATAGTAAAAATAAAACTAAGAAGAGCGATAAGCAGAAGAAAGCTGAAGCAAAAATAGCCGCCGACAATAAAAAGGGAAACTTTAATTATTTGGCTCAAAAGGAACGAATTCTGGACAAGAACTCTAGTGTTAAATAAAGGGCGGGATTAAAATGGACAATTTTGCAATTCTTTACGGAAAGGAGAGTAATCGACAGCTGTTGACGGATGCGGCAGTTGAATTGTCCTGGTCTTCAGCACGAGATGAAATCGCACGTAGCGCAACTATTCGACTCCGCAACGCTGCTGATCTGAAGGTAGCCGGCATGCTGATGTGCTTTTCATCACGGCTGAAAGGCATGGGAGTGCTTCATCACAAGAATCAGTTCTTCCATGGACCCATCATCAAGTATGAACAAAATGAGTTCACAGATGAATGGGAGGTTGAAGCTCGGGAGATGAGCTGGTATTTAGCGAAGAACAAAGGCACACGACCATACCTGAAGGGAGAGGCCGGTGCAGAGCTTCAGCGTTATATCAAGACTACTGGAATTGATTTTCGTTGTCCTTCGTTAGGGTTTAACCTGGATGAACGCTATGGCACGATGTTCCATTCAGAAGTTATCTTGGATGTGCTGCAAAAGGCATATGAGCGGAGCGGCTACCGTTATCATGTAGATGTAGTCCGGACGGATTCGAGTTTCTACTTACAGGTGGTTCGGGAAGGGACGAACACACTTGTTCCGGTCTTCATTCCAGAACAGATGGAAGCCAGTACCGCCGGCTATAGCATTGAGGAGACTTATACAGTCGTCACCGCGCAGAAGTATAAGGACGATAAGCTTGCTTCATCAGTAACTAAGATAGCAGCCGGTGCAGTTCAAGCCATGGGTCGAATGGAAGAGATTATCGAGGTTGAGGAAGATGAGGACCCGGCCACGATCGCTACGCAACGCCTGAAGGCTTTGTCGCAGGCGAAGCAGATTAAAAAAATTACTGTAAAGCATGAAGACCACACGCTGACAGGGCTTCGGGCTGGCTGGATGGTGTTGATCAAAACGGACCATACCTCCAAGTGGATTGTAGAGTCCGCTGAGAGCAGTTTTAAGAATGGGTTATACACTGTGAAGCTTGAGCTAGAAAGAAGGGAGTAACGTTGCTAAATGACGCTTTGAATTTGTTGAAGGAAAAGACGAAAGGTCATATTGACGCCCGAGATACCGAACGAGCGACATTATTGAGTTGGCCTGGTAATCCGAAAATTCAGGTAGAAGGTGACCCGGAACCTTATCCTGCAGATAAACTGGTCTTTGCAGAATATCTTCAGGAACGCCGTATCGATGCAGTCTTTGAGGTTGAGCAACTTGAGGTTTCAAAGTTAACCGGTGTCCTAACGATCCCCAGCCCACTGAAGGTTGGAAATCAGCTTATTGTTTCTCGTATGACAGGCCAGCGGTACTATGTGCTCGGAAAGGATGTGGGCAGTAGTGGCGGATAGTTTGTTTCCTGATTTGGACATATCGGACATCGGAGAAGTCGAGCTGACAGAATCGGTTGTCTCGGCCAGCAAATGGACCTATGTTATCGATTATCGTGACCGGCGCGCCGTTCTTACTGAAGATGGCCACCCGAAGAAGACAGGTTCTTATGCTGAGTATTTGGTTCAGACAGCGCTCAAAATCCTTAATACGGAACGCTTTCGTTATGTCTTGTATGGGGAAGAGGTTGGTGTGGAGAGATCAGAGTGGTCTACTTGGGAAGATGTAGAGATCAAACGAGATATGGAGGAAGCTTTGACTGCTCATACCGAGATTGTGCGTGCTGAGGTGCGATCGATGATGCGAGAAGGACAGGAGATGCATCTTAGAATATTGATAACTGGCTTAGCGGGTCAAGTGGAACTGGAGGAGGCGATTAGTGTATGACCATAAAACTGAGTGATTTACCGTCACTCCCCTACATGCCTATCCTAGAAGAAGAGCCAGAGGAAATCTATCAACGTTGGGTGAACCGTGCCATAGCCCTGGCGCTTGATCGAGGGTTACCACCGCCACCAACTGGAGAAGGGGAGTACTTTTATGATTTGTGGTATCCTCTTGCGTTGGAGCTTGCCGAACAGCAGATGCTATGGACTTATGGATTCCTTCAGGGCTTTCCCATCTGGGCGGACTCTGAGTATCTCGATGGTCACGGATGGGCTGCAGGTCTTACCCGCAAGGAAGGTGAGAGTGATGATACATTTCGCTTGCGTATGCTTGAACGCGCTGCTACCGAAATTGGGAGCGGACGTCGCAAAGATTATGAAACCTGGGCCACGGATATGGCAGGTGTGGGTGGAGCCATTGCCCGTGAAAAAGAACGGCATGATAATTCCATTGATCTTTACTTGACCAACCTGAACGGACAGCCGATTACTGAGGAATTTGCTGAGACGGTCAAAGCATGGATGTGGGAGGAGCGTCGGATCGCTGGGCATGACTTATTGGTACATCCGGCTCCGGTCTTTAATGTACGCTTAGAGACACGCTTGCTAACGTCTAGCGGTACAGATCTGACTGTGCTGGCGGCAACCATTCAGCAGCGTGTATTGGATTACGCAAGCGGACGTTCCAAACTAATATACAATTATGTGGCTGCCTTGCTACTGCTGCCTGGCGTGGATGATTATGAGAGTTTAACCCTCAATGGGGATGTAGAGGATATTGTTCTCCCCTTGTCATCTGTTTTGAGAGTGGAAGTGATCTTGTTATGATCCCACTGAGATATCGCGAAATGCTGCCCCCTTATTGGTATGAGATTGATATGGCAGACCGGCATTTTTCAGTTTTTGAGAAAGAAATGGATGAACGCCTGCAGACGATAGATGATCTGAGCAATCAGTTTATCCTTAGGAGATCTACCTGGTCATTGTGGATTTGGGAGTGGATGTACTTTCGGAAGACACAAGAGGGAAGTGACGATGAACGTAGAGAGGCGATACGTCGGAAGCGCTGG
Organism: Paenibacillus sp. FSL R5-0475; assembly: GCF_038004585.1. Taxonomy (NCBI): domain Bacteria; kingdom Bacillati; phylum Bacillota; class Bacilli; order Caryophanales; family Paenibacillaceae; genus Paenibacillus; species Paenibacillus sp. FSL R5-0475. The sequence continues at coordinate 2,204,029 of NZ_JBBORK010000001.1, read as the reverse complement.
GGCGATCGCCCTTTTAAGTTACCTCTGCTGCGGGAACTGGGGAATCAACATGGTAAGTTGATAAGTGTTTCAGAGGATTTTTTAGCAAAAGAGATCCATTTTGAATTTTCCTTAGTTCAACCGTTTAACATGGCAGGTCTACAGGCTGATTTTGAATACGTTCGTCCGGTTCATATTCGTCGAGCAGTATTTAGTTCAGTAGTTCCAACGCAAATCATTAATATTAAAGGTATTGGATACTCGCATGGAGTGGACTTTCCTATTTGTGGGTTTGAGATACCGTTTGGGGGAGGGTAGAAATGGCAGACGTAATTAAGCAATTGCTTCTGGATAAGTTGATTACAGATTTGAATGGTTATATCGTTAGCGCTCGAGTGAATATAGGAGGCGTTCAGACGACGTATCCTATTTACAACACAATTGTGTCTGGTATGTCTGTTCGAAAGTACATTTATATAACAGAGACGCAAGCCGTCGGCAAACAGCTTTTAGGCGCAGCCTTGCTGGATGCTGAAGGTAATATACTGGCAGACCAACCCCTTACCGTTACAAAAAACGATAAGGGGTTTTTGATTGCCTTTGAAATAGTTTTGAGATTGGAGGCGAATGTTGGTGGCGTATAACAAGCAGCAATGGAGGGACGAGATTCCCGATCTGACCAAGCCGATTAAGGATGCCTCAGGAAAGCAAAAGACTGATCCACAGACAGGACGCCCGCTTTATGAATTAGTCCAGGAGGGTACGAGGATTACATCGGTACGCTTGAATCATATTGAGGATGGTATTGAGACCGTCAATGAATTGGCGAATCTGAACACTACGGATATTGATGCTCATAAAAAAGATACAGTCACGCACATAACGGCTGCTGAAAGGGCGGAATGGAAGGCAAAGGAGACACCTGCAGGTGCTCAGACTAAAGCAGATGCTGCCCTATCAGCTGCCAAAACCTATGCAGATACCGCGCTGCTTGCAAAGGCAGATAAGTCATCTACTTACAGCAAAACGGAGACTGACCAGCGTATTCAAGCTGTGGTCGGGGCCGCGCCGGATGCTCTGGATACACTAAAGGAAATCGGAGATGCACTGAATAATGATCCAAACTTTGCGGCCACAGTCACCAATCAGCTCTCGGGAAAAGTGGACAAGGTATCAGGCAAACAACTTTCAACAGAGGATTATTCTTCTGCAGAGAAGGCGAAGTTGGCCGGGCTCATTCCTGGAGCTGGTGCTGCGGGATCGGCTACAGATACAACGATAGGTAATCGTACTGCGGATCCTTCGATTGCTACTCCCTATAGCTTAACGGGTTCTATCACTCAATGGTTTTCATGGCTTACTAAATATCTTAAAGCTATCACAGGTAAGGCTAATCCATTCGACACACCTGACATTACACTAGCTGCAACCAAGACTCACGTAGATAACACCACAGTACACGTTACAGCCGCAGAACGAACTGCTTGGAACGCAGCAGAGAGTAACGCCAAGAATGCATCTATTCCTAAGACAGAAAAGGGTTCTGCAAGTGGTGTTCCCGCCATGGATGCAGCGAAGCTTATTCTTGGAAATGGTATTCGGTTAGGCGCTACACCTTTCTATGGGCAACAGGCATTTCTGCTGACGTTGGCAGCAGTCAGTAACCAGAAAGCAGATATCATCATCTCTGGTCCTGTACACGGCAGAATAAAAGTCACTATAGCTGGAGCTTATGCAGGTACTGATGCCAAAGGTGTGCTCGTTAAGACTTATGCTGTAATCCTCAGCCCACCTAACGTAGTTAACAGTGCTCCATCGAGATACCTAGAAGCTACGGACGATCTGCCTAACCATATTTCTATTGGTGAAATTGCTTACGATGCTACCAATGCGCGCTACTTCATTCCAATCGAAGCACGCTCTGCTTACATCAATACTTTTTCTATCACTGTAGAGACTTGGTCTTCTGTTAGAGATGCAACTGTCTCTTTGTCACCTGTGTACACAGGCGCTGTTACTACACTTCCAAAAGCAGCACAGGTATTAGAAAACAACGTACAGCTTCTAAACGGAAAAGAGTTCCAAAAACACCAGCTGACGCAGAATGATGGTCTAGCATTTGTCTATTCGACAGGTTCACTGGACACACTTACAACCCCTGGTGACTACTACATTGGAGGAGCTGTAACAGGTAAGCATGCTGACTTTGGGTCTGGTCTAGTTGAAGTTCGTAGAATAGTTGGAGGTAACGCAGGTGTATTCCAGCGAGCAACTGACTTCTCATCTCTACGTTCCTTTATTCGATATCTCAGCGCTGCTGGTACTTGGTTGAGTTGGTACGAGTTTGAACACAGTGGTAGAAGGAATGTAGCTAATGGGTATGCAGGTCTAGACCCCGGTGGTGACGTATACGATGCTCAGATTCCTCCTAATATTGCACGTAAGGGCGTTGTGGTAGCTGATGGTACTGATTTGAATTCTATTGCAGAAGGAGAGTATTACTGCTATGGAAATGTTAACGCAGCTACTATGACGAATATGCCAGCAGCTGTAGCTGGTCAAGCGTTTTCTTTATCAGTAACTAAGCATGCAGGTTATAATCAAAGGCTTACTACTTACATTGCAGGAGTAACCATGCGTGTGTTTACACGGAACATCTATAACGGCGTATTCTCTGAATGGTACGAACTAGAGCACTCCGGCAAAAAGAACGCCGCTAATGGTTACGCAGGGCTAGACAGTAGCGCCAAGGTGCCAAGAGCTAATGCTTACAGCTCACTAGGTGGTGGGGCTACAACAATCACCAATATGGACACCTTGTATACAGCGGGAGTTTTCCCTATTGGAAATTCTGCTACTGGTGCTCCTGAAACAGGGTACGGGCAAGCTGTAGTGCACGTCAGTACAGGCGAAGTGCATGACAACTTAGGTAACTGGGTCTGGCAGATGTGGTTTGGCGTTACTGGAGGCACATGGGTAAGGCAGAAAGTTAATAATGGTATATGGCAGCCGTGGGCTAAGCTGTGGACTGAGAAGAATGACCAGCTGTTAATACGTCAACGAAGTAATGTAGCTGCAGGTACCGATCTGAACACCGTAACCACTTCGGGCGTTTACCACCTAAGCTCTGCATCAAGTTACACGAATAGCCCGGGCATTGACTGGTGTGCTTTGAATGTGTACGTAACCAGTACCGCCTATGTAGTACAAGAGGTTTATTCTGTTAATCTAATGAACAGGTCATTTAGGACAAGAACAGAGCTTGGCGTGTGGTCGCCATGGACTCCTGTCATTACAGGCGCTGGAGGAACCATGACTGCCGCTCTTGTTAGGAACTATGATGGTACTTTCTATAGTTACCGTAACTTAGTAGGGTATAATGCTACTGGTACTGCTACAGGGACTATTAAAATCACACTACCTAAAACATGGAGCAATACCATGATGAGTATCAAAATAAAAGGGTATGATTATACCCCAGGCAAAGGTGCTTGGGAATTGATTCTAGGTGGCTACAACTACTCTACTACTCCTGCTTGGGCTAACGTCAGTGCTGTGTTAAATGGTAGAGTTCCATTTGATCGAGTTCGTTTAGCTCATGATGGTACGAACAACTGCATTCTATTAGGAAGCCTCACTACTGTATGGGGTATTACACATATAGAGGTATCTGAATTTACGGCCGCTTTTGGTGCTATAACAGGCTGGGAGAAAGGCTGGCAGATGGGTTTGATTACCTCTGAAACAGGTATCTTCAATGCTGTAACACCAGCATTGACTCCGCAATATGGAAAAGCTAGTGCGACAAATTACTTCGTTACGACTACTTCTGAGTTTGCCTTTCTGGCACGTACGCCTGCGGAAAGTGGTAACTTCGAGGCGAGAGTGTACTTACGACTGACTGCTGCCTCTAGTGTAAAGGTAACAGCTACTTACAAAGATCATGCCTCTACAGTACAGAGCACGGTAATCGTAGACGATGTATTCCCTATAGGAAGCTACTCTCTACCCGTTGCTTTCTTCGCTGCTACTTCAGATAGCCCAATAAGCCTTTTGATTAAGTGTAGTGCAGCAAACGCAGTCTATGCGTCAGGCTCGATTATTGACTGCTAATAACAGATGGAGGTGTTACAATGGCTATTATATATACGCCCGGGAATGCCAAGGCATCACAAGTACTTGAAGGAGTCGGTTTCAGCGCTGGAGCGATTTACAATGGCGTAGGAACGATGGTGAGTAAGGCTGGCCAGTATCTCCCTGCAACGTTAGATGAATCATCATTTGGAGAAATTGCGGTAGTAGTTAAATCATCTGATGCAGGCTACCACGACGGAAGCACAAGATATGTCGTAGAAGAACCTAACCTCCAGCCATATAACATACCGCAAGGACTGATTATGTTTGGAATTCAGGGATCTATGGTTGTAAGATCGCCATCTACATTTAAAGAATTGTCAGCGTTTAAGGTGTCAATAAGTCCCGTAGCAGTTCCAGCAGATTTAGCCTACGATATCGTAGACTTTTCTACTGACATTCGACAGCTCATAATACACCTACATCCCAATACAGCAGCGCAAAATAGAATTATACGATCAGACCCTTCGTCTACCTTGACTTATACCGCAAGCATTGGTTTGTACAATGTCCGAACAGGGTTTTACGCGTCCCTTGGCTCAGCATGGCAAAATGATTCAGCCAACGCGACACAAACGTTACCCAATGTGTACTCAGTCACAAGGGACACTGGAAGAGGTTCTCTTGTAAGTCGTCAATCCTCCATAACTAGTAATATATCCACCGCTAATTTTCTGGTAAATGACCCCATAAAATTGCAATACCGTGTGGTTCCACGCGCTGGATATACTCCGACATCAGATATGACGAATGATCTGCTTTTGAATGGTCTCATTACTCTTGTAAGGTAGTGTAACCTTCCTAACTGTTAATCACTTATATAAATATTCCAATCTATATTACCCTTTTATATACTTAACAGGGCAATTAGATATAGAGGTGCCAGAGATTATCTTGAAGCATGGCTTGAAGAATTGATAGAGCAGAATGCGCCCTGTTTAGGCGTTTTTTATTTTGCCCTCGTAGCAGTTACGGGGGCTATTTATATTGTGAGGATTAGAGAGGGGGAGTAGGGATGTCAGGAGGAGGCGGAGTCTTGGGAACAGAGGATAAACTTGTGGAAATTCAGATACAGTTGGCCAGAATCGAAAAGACACTTGAAGCAGTACCTGCCTTAACAACGACTATTGAAGCAACGCGAGATTTAGCGCGTGAAGCTATGCAATCTACTAAATCAGCACATCATAGGCTAGACAGGATTGAGGACGCACAGCGTTGGCTTTGGAGGACTGTTGGCGGGGCAATCATTACAGTGATTATAGGGGCCATTGTGGTGGCTATCAGAATGGGAGGGAACTAAGTGATTAAAGATAAATACCCGATTGAACGGCGTTATATCAATAAGCGTCAAAATGTACGACCCGGCACCCGTTTAACATCGGGAACGCCGGGTTTTTTAGTTGCTCATGATACAGGTAATCCAGGGGCAACGGCGGATAACCACTTTACTTATTTTCAAAATCTTAAAGAACGCTCAGCCTCGGCTCAGACATTCATTGATGATAAAAAGATATTAGAGATCATCCCAACAGGTACGGGGCCAGATCCAGCAGAAAAGGCTTGGCATGTCCTATACAGTGTTACAACTGACAATAAACTTTATGGAGATGATGCTAATGATATCGCATTAGGTGTGGAGCTATGCTATGGAGGTAAGATAAATACCCTTGAGTCGTACAAGCGTTTTGTGTGGTATATGGCTTATTGCTGTGACAAGTGGGAACTTAACTCACTGACACACATCCCAAGTCATAAGCAGTTAGATCCTGCGCGTAAACGCGACATTGATCAGGCATTAGCGACTGTAGGTAAAACACTTAAAGATTTGCTTTATGATGTGGTAGCAGAAATTAAAGAACAGCCAGTGTCCGTTATACCGCCTGTTGCTGTGCAAATGCCTGCCAGTGTAGCTCAAAGGTTAATCGATGATTATGTATCCCCAGCATGGTTTGTGGCTCATAGGGAAAAGGATCAGGTGGGCTTAACACATTTTCACAACCTTGCTGATAATCTGAGGACGGCTGCGGGTATCCCGTTACAGCCAGGATCAACGGCGCCTTTTAAACAGTTATTCAAGAGTAATGCTCAGGAGATTATCTTTAGATGGCTCTCTCCTGGATGGTTTGCCGCTCAACTCAAGGGAGATAAATCAGGAATGGCTTATTTTAAAAATATAGCTGATCACCTGCGGCGTGCTGCAGGGATACCAACCGAATAAAAGGGGAATTAATTTATGAATAATGAAGTGTTAAATAACGTTCTAGCTTTTGCTTCTGTTCTGGCAGTGTTTGTGTTGGCGGGGGTACAGTTTGTAAAGACCTCAGTTAACGTGCCTAAAAACATATTGCCGTTGATTGGGTTGGTTATCGGCTTACTGGTTGGCGCTGCTACTTATCCGTTTACCGAGCTAGAACTTGTGCTTCGACTGTGGGCTGGAGGCTTGGCTGGACTATCTGCTACTGGATTGTTTGAATTGGCGTTTAGTAAGAGGGATGGGAATACAAAAGAATAAAGAAATTAGCCCACTGGCTTCGGCTGGTGGGCTTTTTTTGTTTTTGTAAATATATAATTTACATCATATTCCTTATTGTAATATAGTTATTTGGAGGACCTTATCAATTCATTAAATTCATTCGCTGGAGGAAATTCGATGAAATACATGTTTTTAACCATTCTTCATAATTTAAAAATAGAATCTATATTAAATAAAGGAATCAATATATATAGTGGCACTAGAATTTCAAACGGAAATGGTGTTCTTCAAAGAACAATATTTTCAAATTTGCTAAGGAGTACAGCCGGGGTACATTCTACTGATGAATTTATTAATAAAGTTTATTACTATAAAATCGGTGAATTTACTGATGTTGTGACGAAAGAGGAAATGGACACAAGAGGGTCGATGACAACTTTTCATTTCTTAAGAGAAGCTGAACAATTCGTTCATTCACTTTGGATGACAAAAGACAACAACGTTTATATTAGAGATGGATTTCTAATTGTTTATGAAGATGATTTGGAACAAGGCTTTACTTATAAAGCGTCTCTTACGACAATCTATTCTGCATCTTCAGGCAGCGAACTTGAATCCAGTTTTTCAAAAGAAGAAGTAATTGATGCAATTTCTTATTTCACTCCATTTACTTTAGAAGAAATGAAGGCGGAAAATTTCGGGGGAAAGTACCTTACTAATAACCACTTCTATAAAAGCTCACAACAAACCCGATTTGATAGAGCGCTGTACTTTGTTGCTGCAGCAAGAGCTGCTGGTGCTCCTCCCATGAAGATTGTATCTTACTGTACTGCCCTAGAATGTTTATTTACTACTGATAAATCTGAGGTTGTACATAAAATTGCCGAAAGGACTGCTACCTTGCTGGGGAATTCGGGAGAAAATAAAAGAGAGATATTTAATTTTGTGAAAAAAGCATATGGACTAAGATCTACAGTTATTCATGGCGCGCTAATTAAAGGGAATGACCATGATTTGATAAGTGTTACAACAGGACTTGATGATATCTTAAGAAGAATTATTAAGCATGAAGACCATGAAGTTTTTTCAATTGAAGAGAAGGAACTTGATAATTATTTTTTGAGTATGCTGTTTAATTATGGAGGGGGACTTTAATGCAATGGAGTGATCGTTTTGAGTAATATTTTTAAAGTCCTGAAGACAGATGCAGAATTTCTAACGGCTGCTTTGTCGCAGTCTCAAGTGGATATACTCGAACTCCGCGGTGATCTATCTGGTTGTATAATTGATTGTGAGGGTCCAGTCCAAAAATGGAGTCCAGTGAGCGTTAAGGTTGCGGATGCTTACTACATGAGAAGTGAATTTGAATTTAGGATGGTTTTGGCATAAGCGTGTATAACAAATACCCCGTCAACCTTAAGTGGTCGGCGGGGTATTTTTTTACTTTGTTGTGTATTCACTTACCTCAAAGGTTAGGATCTTATCATGTATTACGTACTCTGTACGTTTACTGAATGGACCTTTGTTGTTATTGTGCTTGTCTATCCCATAACGGGCAGATCCGGAACCTGTATCATACCAGTTAAGGAATGCATTAACTTCAGTCATTGTTAGGTCAAATTCTTTATCAATACCTGTAGTTAAAGTAAGGACCAGTATTGCTCGATCACCTGATGGAACTTCAGGTGTCGGTGTCGGAATTACTGTTGGTTCTGGTGTTGATATTGGTGTTGGTTCGACAGTAGGTTGAGGCGTTGGAGCTACTGGTAAGGCACCGTTTTTAACTAAGGTTATTTTATTCCCAGCACTATTTCTAGCATAGGCCATGGATTCTGGATTTCCAGAAAAATAGGCAATGATATAGCGGAAGTCTAAGGTGTTGACTTCTAATCCATCACTGAACCCAGGATTGGTGAAAGTTTTTAATAATACATTATTTTTATCATATACTTCAACTCGTTTAGCAGCAACACCGCTATAGTTTGCTGTGAAATATAACTGAGTTATTGTATTTTTAGAATCGTAACCAATATCGCCTACATAATAATCTTCTTCAGCAGCAAATACTCCAGTTAATGGTATACCAGCAAATACTAATAATAATACAATGACTATCATTATTTTTTTCATATCATTCACTCCTCAAATTGTTTTGAAAAACATTACTCTTTAATCGCGCCTTTCTTTGGATTTCAATACAAATTTTATAATTAAAATAATAATTTGCATAAACATTTTTTTATAATTATGTAAAAAGATATATGTTTTTGTTTAAATAGATAATAAACCCATTGCGGAGAGAGCGTTTTAATTGATTTGCGAACAAATGTTCCGTTATGATACAAACGAATGTTCCTATTATGGAGGCGTAAATTATGAAGATGATTACCGGGCAGACGGTGGAAATCGTCTATCAAGATAAATCAGGTAAGATCACTCAACGGAAAATTGAAGTAAACGGCATTCGTGCCAGCCGTATTAGGGCTACTTGCCTGACCACTGGGGCACCGCGTGTGTTCTTGGTAGCGAGTGTCCTCTCGTGGCAGCCTGTAGTGGAGAAGCGTCATGCTTGATGATACTTCGCGCAAGCTGCTGCGGATTATATCGCAGTTTAGATATCATTTTAGGCGGATGCCCAACATCAAAGAGTTGGGACGATTGAGCGGACGTCGCCCGGCGGAGATAATTAAGGGGTTTAAGGTGTTGTCTGCGGAGCATTATATAGTTTGGGATGTGTCTACGCCTATCGAGACAACAATTATTATCGATGGTTGGGAACGAAACGTACCGTACGAAAAAACGCCACAACAAGGCACAGAGAACGGAAGAGGCGGTACTAATATTGATTACTGGCTTTATCATTAGGAGGGGTCACTGTGACCAAATTGGACGGTAATGAACGCTGGAAAACGAAAATGATCATGACCGAGCATGTTGAGCAGTACGAGGAACAGCAGCGTGAGAACCCAGATAAAATGATAACTATGGAGGAACGTACGATGGTTCGAGACCTCATTTTGCTTCCTTATATAGATACTATGGTTAGCAAGAGCCTGAAAGAGATCGAGCCCTCCAGCAACATTCTTAAACGTGCCTATTTGATGGCTGGTGAAGCCATACAACGCCGGATCATGCAGGATACCTATCGACTGCAGAAAGAGCTGAAGCAGCGGAATATCAAAATGCTGGCGGATGAGCAGGATGATTATATCACGTATTACAAAATCTTTTGCCGAGGATATCAGGAACGCTTTGGATTAACTCGTGATGTTATGCGGACAGAAATCAGCCTACGGCTAACCAAATACACATCAGAACTTGGAAGCATCTTAAAAGACTACCTGAAATAACAAATCCCCCGTCAACCGTAATTGGTCGTTGGGGGATTACGGTGGAATCGTAGAGGGATATACACCTAAGCTCGCTGGAGCTCATTTTGTTCGGGGACGGTTTGAGTTTAGAACATACATAAAATAACCCGCCGGGCTTATGCCTGACGGGTTTTCCTGTTTTTCTAATCTTGAATACAAATTACATGTTGTATCATGGGCTGTACTCCGCATTACGCACAAGGAAACTTTGAGATATGCTTTCTGTATCTTAATAGTCTTTTAGCCGAATAACCTTGAGAGCAGAATAATCTCCGCCAATCGTATGATGCGTCTTCTTCTACGCCCTCTAATAATGGAACTTAGAATAAGAAAATCTGTGCCAACTGATGAGAGAGTTCCGGTAAAAACACTTCCAGTGGTTATCACCTGTACGCTTTTGCCCTGTAGTAATTTGGCTTGTTTGCGAAAGTTCATGGTTTATTCCCCCTTTCTCTTACTGATAAGGAACGTATAGTAGGGTATTCCTGAACAGTAATGTTTGATAGATATAAACGTGGAGAAAGTAACCTGATTTCCACTGCTTGTGGTTGGGGTGAACGCTAATTTCCATTTACCCCAAGCACCGATACAAATCCCGCATATCTTAGTTTTGTATCCAATTAAAAAGGAGGAATTGACAAATGGGCGAAGTACGTGGAGAACGTTGTTGCGGCGTTGGTGAACGTGAACGTGAACGTGAACCTGAACGTTTTGTTGGTGGAGCCTTTACGTCCACAGGTGCAATCTTGGTGCTCTTTATCCTGCTGGTCATCATTACAAAAGCTTGTATATTCTAAATTGTATTCATTTACAAAGGAGGAATTATGATGGGTGATTTTGCTGGAGGATTTACTTCTACCGCTGCAATTCTGGTTCTATTTATCTTGTTGGTAATCATCTCTAAGACTTTCTTTATCTAAGTTTCAAACCTCCCAATATAGCTGCACCTAATTAAATCCGCCAGTACTCATGCTGGCGGATTTTTTAAACACATAATCAAAGACATATCCCCGTCAACCTTAACTGGTCGGCGGGGATTTTTCTGTTTATGTAACTTGATATTCAACGAATGTTCATTTCTTAATTCGCAAAGACCAATACGAAAGCTAAGGTCGGGATTCCAAGAATACCAATTAATGTCCATACTAACCGAACTGGAATTGTGACCGTCAATTTAACCACCTCCCATGTATTTCTTTATTCGTTCAACATTGGCTCAGTAAATCGTTCGCACTCATTGTCCTATCATTTTATATAAGGCTAGTATCATATCGGAACAAACATCCAATCACTAAGCTCTATCAACACATAATCTACATGGTATTAACAACGATGGAGGTGAATTGAATAATGCACACTAGCTCTGCTACGATTCTGGTGCTATTCATTTTATTGGTAATTATCGCTTGTAGCTGCGGCGTCTTCCCACGCGAAGAGAGACGTGAAGAAAGATGTGAAAGACGAGGAGAAAGACGAAGCGAAAGACGAGAAGAAAGACGAAGCGATAGACGAGAAGAAAGACGAGAAGAAAGACGAGAAGAAATACCCTTTTTATTTCCCTTTATTATTTAATTGCGTAACCTCAGTTCGTTAATTCCTAAAATAACATTAATGAGAAGGCCCATTCTATGGGCTTTCTTTTTCCAATGAAACTTAATATTCATTTTGTATCATCAGGAATATAATAATATGTATCTTCTAGCTGACTCAAAATCCTAATTTTCACTGGTTCAGAAAGTGTCCATAATTCTAGAAGTGAGGCAGCCATTTTTTCAAGATATGCTTTATAATGTTGAAGCTGTTTTTCAATAAATTTATTTTCCATCCAACACACATTCCTTGTTCTTTGACTCCCGAAGGTGGGGGATTTTTGTTTTATAAGCTATCTTCCATAATAGGTCGATGATACATATCCTCGCCAGCTTTTCTTGCAGATACAGCATCCTCGAACAAATGGAATATGACAATGATTGGATTAAGATCGACGATGTTATTCAGGTGACTACATAAAAAAAATGCCCCGGAAGCTATCGTCGGGGCATAACTATTATTCCTCGAATAACTCATCCATTAAACTATCCATTTCTTCTTTCCGCGAGGCTGTACCCTCAGTATCAATTATGACCTTGTCTTCTTCGAAAATAAGCGTGTCTCCAGGCTTAACCTCCGCCGGTAGTTCTGATCTAAGGACATCTTCGGTTTTACCATCAAATTCAATGACTGCATATTCACCCTCGAAGCGATCAATGATTCCTTTCTGCATTTACTTGGCCCCCTTAGTCGATGTAAAGGTAATTTTATTGCCATCACTTATTGCAGTAATTGTACCTTTTTGATCAGTTCGTAACACTGAAGTATTCGCATTTTTTAACCTTGTAAGTATTCCGGAATCTGGATGCCCATAATTGTTTTTACCTACGCTTATTACTGCGTACTGTGGTTTAACGGCGTCGACGAATGCTTTGCTAGTTGAACTACTGGAGCCGTGATGTCCGACTTTTAATACGTCAGCTTTTAAATTCATGCCATCGGCTAACATATCGTTCTCTGATACCTTCTCGGCATCGCCGGTAAACAGGAAGGACTTGTTTTTATAAGTAACTTTTAAAACAGCACTCCAGTCATTAAGATTATCCCCATACGATCTAATAGGAGCCAGAAACTTCGCCTCAACACCAGTCAAAGGAATAGTAGTGCCTTTAGTCACTGATTTGATGGTACGTCCTTCATTCTTCACAGCGGTTAAAAAATCTTTGTATGTTTCAGTGGTATGTGATACCTTTGGGGCGTAGACAGATTTAACGTCCAACGCTTTCAAAACATCATCTAACCCACCAATGTGATCTGCGTCAGGATGAGTAGCAACGAGGGCATCAAGTGTTTTTACACCAAGGCCATTCAGGTACTTTACTATATTCTTGCCCTGATCGTTATTACCTCCGTCAATGAGGACATATTGATTATTCGGAGTCCGAATTAGAGTAGAGTCACCTTGTCCAACATCAAAAAAGTAGACCTGAAGAGTACCAACGTTCTGTTTCTTTGGTAAAAGCAAAGCTGGAGCTGGAACTGGTGTGGCAGTAGGCTTTGCTGTTGGTTTCGCGGTAGGTTTAACAACTGGTTTAGCCGTGGCAGCCGGTTTTGAATTTGAACTTCCTCCATTATGGTAATGGTATTCTCCGTCTTCCAGTCCCCACTTTGCACAATTTGTACGGCAATAATGACCGCCTTTTGCATCTGTGCGTCCTGGATGTGCCTCAGCAAGTACAGGCATCAACAATAAAACAAGGGACATGATGATTGGTACAATAATTCTTTTCATAAAAAAATACTACCCCCAATGTATGATTCTGGGAGTAGTCTATCAGAATAAGGTAATATTTTCTACTTTAATTCGTAACTATTTAATTTATCTTGGTTGTGTTCGTATGAAAAATTAATTTATTTTTGTATTATATAGTCTAAAAAAAGGAGGACATGGAAGGGGACATTGGTCACAAATTTGGTCACAAACTCATTTTAATTAAGTTTAATCAATATTAGCTAATCCCAATAAAAACAAGAATTCTTGTATAGAGTTTAAGGCATTTAACCCTTTCCTCTATATCAGTTGGTTAGAGCGGTCGGTTTATAACCGATTGGTCGGGGGTTCGAGTCCCTCAGGACCCACTTATCAAAAAACCTTACTTTGTAAGTTTTTTTGCTGTCTTGAGAGTGCAATAGTAAATGGTCACATTTTGGTCATGGCGTTGATGTTGTGACTGACTGATGTTCGAAAATCAGTCTAGACTGGCAAGCGTTATGAATGATCATGAGTAGCAATTGGAACTTCAACGTAAGCTGGAGGTGCTCCGGTTGACGGGACGGGTTCTAAAGACTTAACATATATAATAGAAGGAACACATTTATAAGAAATTAGAACAAAAGAAAATCATCTGATAAAATCACGGAAAAATCACATAATCTCTTTTTATTAGTTTGTACCTGTTTCTACTATTAAGGGGGATGTGTCCATCAGCGGCAAAAATAGATCATATTTTTACACTGGTTTTGACCTGTTTTGATGGGCTATGTAATAATATAATAAAGTATATATTCAAAAACGTGATTCCAGACTGGAGATGAAACCATTGGGAAATTGATACTGAAAGGAACAACTGGCAAGCTTCTTGCCGATACTCTGAAAAAACGAAGGAGGTGGGCCTATCCATCCGTACGGAGAATGATGGATAGGATTATAAATTGAGCGACCCTTTACCCGGTATATTACACGTAGGTCTTATTATTCTGTTGGTATTATTAAATGGATTTTTTGTTTCAGTCGAATACGCAATGGTGAAAGTACGAAGCGGTAGAATTGATACCCTTATTGAAGAAGGTAGTAAAAAAGCTTTAAAAGCGAGAAGCATCGTACGCAACTTGGAAGGTTATCTATCCGCCTGTCAGCTTGGTATTACATTGGCTTCACTTGCGCTAGGATGGTTGGGGCAACCCGCTATAGCTAACCTTGTAGGGCCCTTATTAGGAAGTATAGGTTTTGGAGTAACCGCTGTTAATGTTGTATCTTTGATTATTGCTCTAATGTTTATCACTATCTTGCATATCGTACTAGGAGAGCTTGCACCTAAGACTATTGCAGTTAACAAGGCTGAATCTGTCCTTTTGCTAACATCTGGGCCGATGAATGTGTTTTACAAGATCATGTATCCAGTGATTTGGATCGTAAATGGGCTGGCACGTGGTTTATTACGGATCTTCCGTTTATCCCCTGCTTCAGAGCTGGGAACGGCGCATACGGAAGAAGAAATCCGTATTATCATGCAAGAAAGTAATAAAAGCGGCTTTATTGATAATACCGAAATGGCGCTGGTTGACAATATTTTTGAATTTGTGGACACAATGGCCCGTGAGATCATGATTCCTCGAACAGAAATGATTTGTCTGAATAATCATCTTTCAACGGAAGAGAACCTTGAGATTGCTTTTGATGGAATGAGGACGCGTTATCCAGTCTGTGATGGTGATAAGGATCATATCCTAGGCTTCATTCATATCAAGGACTTAATTAGGGATCGTGAACAAAGCTATAATAAATTGATTCGTCCTATACTAACCGTACCAGAATCTATTCAGATTAGTGCTCTGCTGAAAGTCATGCAGCGCGCAAAGACACAAATCGCCATTCTGATTGATGAGTACGGTGGAACATCAGGAATGGTTACGCTGGAAGATATCATGGAGGAAATTGTAGGAGAAATTCAGGATGAGTTCGATGAGGAACGTCCTGGTGTTGAGAAGCTGGGGGAGGATGAACACTCCATCGACGGCTTGATGCTTATTGAAGAGATCAATGATCTTTTGGGGCTCCATATGGATACTGAGGATTATGATACGATAGGCGGTTGGCTGTATTCTAAATTGGAGGTTAATCCACCTCAAAAAGGACAGTCTGTAGAATTTGATGATCATCTGTTTATTGTGGAAGAAACGGATAATAAGCGGATTTCTCGAATTAAGCTGCTGAAGTTACAGCTATTGACTGAAGAAGCTGGTGCATAACGAACTTATTAGTAATTATTAGGACACAGTGCTATAGCGCTGTGTCTTTTTTACAGCGTTTTTACAGTATTGTTTGCCAAAAAGAGATTAAAAATTATATAATTTTAAATGTATATGATAAAAACTACATTAGTCCACAGAGGACAGAAAGGAACTCTCCTTGAGTAAACCTAATAAAAGTACAAGCGTTCCCCAGCTTAGCAAACAAGAGAAACGGCGGGTAGAACAGGAGCAGCAAAAGCAGAAGACGAGAATTTTAATTATTAGTTCAATAGCTTTAGTAGTCATCATTTTTGTTGGATTGTTTATGTTAGCTTCGAAAGATGCCGCAAAAAATGCCACTTCGGGAGAACCAGTAGCATTCAATTACAGTGAGCTACCTAGAGTCGGTAAAGAGGATGCACCTGTTAAAATTGTTGAATTTGGAGACTTAAAATGTCCAGCGTGTTCCCAATTTGCAACTTCAGTTAAACCGAAAATTGTTCAAGATTTTGTCAACGAGGGAAAAGCAGCGCTCTACTTTGTAAATATGGCTTTCGTTGGTCCAGACTCTGAAACTGCCTCACTTGCTGCATTATCTGTTTACCATCAGAATCATGATGAATTCTGGAAGTTCTATGATGCTGTATATGCTCAGCAAGGTGATGAGAGCGAAGAATGGGCGACTGAAGATTTCTTAGTAAGCCTTGCGGAGAAAGAGAAGTTAGCTATCGATTACGAACTGCTTCGTAAAGATATTAAGGATCGTACGTATGCAGATGAGCTGAATAAGGGTATGCAGTTAGCTAGTGAAGCTGGGGTGACGACTACACCATCCCTTTATATCAATGGAGTAATGACTGCGGATCCATTTAACTTTGAAGCGATTTCAACTGAGATTAACGACGCCGCAAAAGCTGTGGAGGCAAAGTGACAAAGTTCCTATCTTTTTGCAAGCGTAACTGCCTGTATCTGGCCTGGTTCGTCTCTTTAGTTGCTGTTGCTGGTAGCTTGTATCTGAGCGAAGTATTGAAATATGAACCTTGTAAGCTTTGCTGGTTCCAGCGAATTTTTATGTATCCTCAGTTATTCCTCTTGGGAATTGCGACGTTTCGAGGGGATAAAAGGATTATCCCATATGTTCTTCCACTAAGCTTGATTGGTGGTAGTATCTCGATCTATCATTATGCGGAGCAGAAGATTCCTGCGTTAAGTAAAGTGCTTCCTTGTACAATTGGAGTTCCTTGTAATAAAGATTACTTGAACTTTTTTGGATTCATTACGATTCCTTTCCTTGCATTAATCGCTTTTGTTTTAATTAGCATTTTACTTTGGTACGGACGTAAGGAAGAAGAAGTGATGGAGTTAGATACAGAGGAAAGTTTAGGATTTTGATTTTTTAACTTTAAGTGATCCGAAAAAATGTGAAAAGTGATTAAAAACACGATCCAGAGGGATAATTGAAGAGAATGAAAGAGAGCATCCAATAAGACGCTGTATTTGCGCTTACTGGATGTTTTTTCATTCTTTTTTCATTTTTTTCAACGCTTTACTGTATACACTTTGTAGACTAATATTAGACCTTGTGAGAAGTTGAATATGCGCTGAATTTTCTTAGGAAAAACGGGGGAACCAAACTTGGCATATGTGCCAATGGGGTGAATCGGAATGGGTCGATTAGACTTTTACCGTAGGGCTAAACCACAGCCCGAATCCGCCAGCTAACCTCGTAAGCAAAGGTGGGATAATGACCATGCATAGCATGCGGATCATTTCCGTATGCTATTTTTAGTGTCTGCATTTATGAAATCCACCAATGAAAACAGCGCGCGGAAATTCCGTTTCAGCTCCCAAAGAAAGGAACTGTATCCACCATGGTAAGCAAGGTAAAACGACTATTGATCGGGCGTCCGATGAAGTCGAACGAACTCGATCATGAAAAGTTATCCAAGGTTAAAGCACTGGCTGTCCTGTCTTCTGATGCGCTCTCGTCTGTAGCCTACGGAACGGAACAAATTTTGATTGTACTGGTGGCTGCGGGGTTTACTGCCATCTGGTATTCCCTGCCAATTGCATTAGCCGTATTGGGCCTGCTGGCCATCCTGATTTTATCCTATCGGCAGACGATTTACGCTTATCCTCAGGGAGGCGGAGCTTACATCGTTGCCAAGAGTAATCTTGGTGTTCCGACAGGGCTCTTAGCAGGAGGGTCTTTGTTAGTGGATTACATTCTGACCGTAGCTGTTAGTGCGTCGGCAGGGACGGATGCGATCACATCGGCTTTTCCAAGTCTTCATAATCACACCGTTCTTATTGCAGTATCAGTTATTATTTTACTTACTTTGATTAATCTTCGCGGAGTTACAGAATCAGCTTCATTCATCGCAATCCCAGTGTATTTGTTTGTAGTGTCGATTGTAGTGTTGATTATCTCCGGTATTATTAAATATGCAGCGGGTGGCGTACATGCGAATGTCCCTGAAATTGGCTCTGCTGTTTCTAATGTTAGTTTGTTTCTACTATTAAAAGCCTTCAGTTCTGGCTGTTCGGCACTTACGGGTGTAGAGGCTGTATCTAATGCCATTCCAAACTTTAAAGCACCAGCTGAAAAGAACGCAGCCAAGACCTTAATGGTCATGGGGGTTATACTTGGATTTATGTTTACAGGTATCACACTACTGGCGTATTGGTACGGCATAGTGCCTGATGAAAAGGCAACGGTTGTTTCTCAGATCGCTGAATCGACCTTTGGCCGCGGAACCTTATATTTTTTCATTCAAGGTATCACAGCAGTAATTTTGTTCTTGGCAGCTAATACAGCTTACTCAGCGTTCCCGCTGCTCGCATTTATGTTTGCAAAAGATAAATATATGCCACATGCTTTTATGGTTCGTGGAGACCGTCTAGGTTTCTCTAATGGTATTATTTTTCTAGGTGTTCTGTCTGCTGTGCTTGTAGCTGCATTCCACGGAAATACAGAAAGCTTGATTCCACTTTATGCGGTTGGTGTATTCATTCCTTTCACATTGTCACAGCTAGGAATGATGGTTCATTGGTTTAAAACAAAACCATCGGGATGGAAAAAAAGATTTGTTGTAAATACCATCGGTATGCTGACTACATTGACGATTACGCTTATTTTTATCATCACTAAATTCTCAAGCGTATGGATGGCTTTCATTTTCTTACCTGCTGTAATGTTCGTGTTCCACCGGATTCACAAGCACTATTTGAACACTGCAGATCAGCTTCGTATATGCCCGAGTACAGATAAACCTTTGATTAAAGGCAGTACAGTTGTTGTTCCTGTTGCGGGTGTAACACGTGCTGTACTACATTCCATCAGCTATGCCAAGTCTCTAACGGATAATGTTGTAGCCGTGTATGTTGGCTTTGATGAAGAGGACATTCAAAAAATGGAGCAACGGTGGGAGGAATGGAATCCGGGTGTACGCCTGATTGTACTTCGTTCCAGATATCGCAGTATTATTCGTCCGTTAGTGAAATTTATTGATACAGTGGAGTGGAAGACCGCAGCGACGGATCATATCACGATTCTGATTCCACAGTTTATAACTAAGCATTGGTGGCAAGCTGTACTTCATAATCAGACCAGCTTTTTAATCCGTTCGTATCTAATGAATTCAAAAGATGTTGTAGTTGCGACTGTCCCATATCATTTGAATAAATAATGGATCATTAAGGAGAGGCTATATCCGGAACGTTCGGAATATAGCCTTTTTTTGTATTTTTAAGAAGGAAATTATTACAAATCCACAAAATTTAAAATTTATATGTTGACATAGAGAATGAGAATCAATATCATTTAAAAGTGAGACTGAGGTAGTCAACACCTTTGAATAACATAGGATGTACACACTAGGAGGGTATTTAATGTTTTTGTTTAACAGAAAAAGATTTGGAAGCATGAAATTAACGATGGTCGGATTAATGGTGATGGTGCTATTCTTATCCGCTTGCGGTAATAATAATCCCGGTAACGCTTCAAACGCAGGAACAGACAAAGCGACGGCACCTACTGCTGAAGCTACAGAAGCTCCTGCAGCTGCTAAGACGTTAACGGATGCAATGGGACATGAAGTAACGATTCCAGCTAATCCTGGGCGTGTACTGGGTTCTTATTTGGAGGATGCTTTGGTAACTCTAGGTGTGACTCCAGTAGCGCAATGGTCAGTGACTAATGGTATTCAAGATTATCTGTCCACTGAATTGAAGGATGTTCCTACGATCAGCTACGATCTTCCGCTCGAGGCAGTAACCAGCTTCGCTCCGGATCTTATCCTCATCCCATCGGAGTCATCTGTACAGAATGGTATCTATGACCAACTGAATAAGATTGCACCGACTTATGTGATTGGGGATAAGCTAAATCAAGATTGGCGTAAATCGCTACTCAAGATTGGTGAAATTCTGAACAAGACACCTGAAGCAGAGAAAGCCATTAAAGATTATGAAGACAAGGCGGCTGCAGCGAAAGAAAAGCTTAAAGGAGCTATTGGAGATGAGTCCGTGGCGATTTTATGGTTGGTACAAAAGAACTTCTATATTGTAGACGAAACCCGCAGCAGTGGTGCTGTATTATATACAGACCTTGGTGTAAAGCTGCCTAACTTAGTAACAGAAATTCCTGTTGGTACAAGAGCTACTTGGAATCCAATTTCGCTAGAGAAGCTTTCTGAGCTGACAGCAGATCATATTATCCTTGTAAATAGTGATAAGACTGAGGGTTCGGAGATTCTGGACAGTGCAATTTGGAAAGGCATCCCGGCTGTAAAAGCTGGCAATGTGCATGAAATGAGCTCAACAAGCAGTTGGCTATACAGTGGTGCGAACGCTGGTGGCAAAATTATTGATGATGTGTTAAAAAGTTTTGTGAAATAAAAAGTCGTAATTCACCATGAATGAGACTGATCATTTGGGTGGGGAAGGGCGTGCAGATCAAGTATCTTAAGATGCTTAGATCTGCACCATTTTTTTATAAACCATTCCTGTATTACTGAAAAATAACTCCTACAATTGTACAACCTAATTTTTTTTGCGATAATGAGAATGATTGTTGTTATCATATAGAACATTGTAACTATCGATTAAGGAGACGACTCATGGTTTCACCCTCAGATTTCGCACATCGTAATAAAAATGATACACAAAAAGCTATACATACCCGACCGGCAGCTGCAATGGGTATTCTAGTGATTGGACTCGCTGCCATTGCCTTTGGACTGGCACTTTCGGTCTCAGTAGGTGCGGCAGATATCAAGCTAGCTACGGTATGGGAAGCAATATTTCATTTCAATCCAGATGTACAAAAACATCAGGTGATAAGAGAACTGCGATTTCCACGCGCGATAGCAGGTGCTTTGGTCGGTGCTTGCTTCGCTGTAGCAGGGGCAATCATGCAGGGGATGACAAGGAACCCTCTTGCGGATTCAGGTCTGTTAGGCTTGAATGCGGGAGCAGGTGTAGCGCTGGCCATAGTTTTTGCTTTTGCACCTTCGCTCTCCTTCACTTCACTTATGTTGTTTTGTTTTATAGGTGCTGCTATAGCGTCTTTTATCGTATTTGGAATCGGGTCGCTATCTTTTAATGGCCTTACCCCTTTACGTTTGACGCTGGCAGGTTCCGCGGTTAGTGCACTACTGGTTGCTGTTAGTCAGGGCATAGCTATTCTTTTTAACTTATCCCAAGATATAGCCTTCTGGTTGGCTGGCGGAATGGGTGGGGCAAGCTGGACTCAGATCAAGATTATCTTCCCTTGGGTGTTCGTGGCACTAATCGCAGCGATGATGTTATCGCGGTCAGTCACCTTGCTCAGCTTAGGAAGAGAAGTTGCAGTTGGTCTGGGGCAGCGGACAAGATTAGTACAGTTGGCATGTATGATTGTTGTAGTAGTTCTTGCCGGAAGTGCAGTCTCAATGGTTGGCCCGATTGCTTTTATAGGACTAATTATTCCACATGTAGCACGTTATTTCGTTGGAGTAGATTATCGCTGGATCATTCCTTGCTCGGCAGTTCTTGGAAGCTTATTGATCATCTTTGCGGATATCGCCGCTAGAATGATAAATGCCCCTTATGAGACGCCGCTAGGCGCATTAATTGCCATCATCGGTGTACCTTTCTTTATTTACTTAGCGAGTAAGCGGAAGGGGGAGCTGTAATGCACAGAACAACCCTTTCTCCCAATGACAATGAACGCCGTACACGTGCTATTACAGTGTTATCACTCCTTGCCATATTGATCGTTGTTGTTTTTATTGTCAGTATGAATACAGGATTTATGCGTCTATCCCCACGGGAGGTATTACATACACTGCTGGGTGATGGAACTCATCAGCAAAAGCTTATTTTATTTGATTTCAGATTGCCTCGCATCGTAATTTCATTGTTGGTTGGAGCGGGCTTTGCGGTGTCAGGCTGTATTTTACAAAGTCTCGCAAGAAATGCACTTGCTGAACCGGCTACGCTGGGCATAAGTGCGGGTGCTGGTTTTGCGGTAATCATTTTTATCTCGTTTTTTCCGGCTACAACAGCAGCTCCGGTATTTGTCTTGCCGCTCTTAGCGCTTGGAGGGGCTAGCTTAACCGCCGCTTTAATCTATATTCTTGCTTATAGAAAAGCAGATGGTCTATCTCCAACGAGGTTGATCCTTATCGGGATTGCAGTCGCTGCCGGAATTAACGCTTGCCAGCTGGTGTTGGCACTTCGGCTTGATCCCAATAATTATCAGTTTGTAGCGACTTGGATCGCCGGGAAAATATGGGGTGGCGATTGGAGATTCGTCCTTGCTCTGCTACCTTGGATAGCGATTCTGTTACCGTTCGCCTTCTATAAAGCCCGTATTCTTAATGTATTGAATCTAGGGGACCATACTTCAGTAGGACTTGGAATGCGAGTGGAGAAGGAGCGTATTCTTCTTCTAGTGACTGCAGTTGCGCTTGCCGGCTCCTGCGTTGCTGTAAGTGGAGGAATTGGCTTTGTCGGCCTAATTGCACCACATCTTGCCCGCAAGCTTGTGGGACCCCGTCATCAGGTATTATTGCCCGCTAGTGCGTTGACAGGGGCGCTTCTTATGATTACTGCTGATACTATCGGCAGATGGGTGTTACAGCCTGCAGAAGTTCCAACAGGCATCGTGGTTGCGATCATTGGTGCACCTTACTTTTTATATTTACTCGCCAAATCGAAAGCATAATGCGTACGAAGCGAGTTTTACTATGTAGTTCATTCTAGGAGCATAGCTCCATAAAACTTTTAAGGAGTTGTTAACATGTCAGAACGTTTGAACACAGAAGAGTTAAGTATTGGGTATGCAGAGGCTACAATTGTTAAAGGGTTGAACTTAACTATCCCTACGGGAAAAATAACCGCACTAGTGGGCGCTAACGGTTCTGGTAAATCTACAATTCTTAAAACAATGGCCCGGATCATGAAGCCTAAGAGCGGCAGTGTAATGTTGGACGGTAAATCGATCCATAACTTTTCAACGAAAGAGGTAGCTCGTCAGCTTGCGATCTTACCGCAAAACCCAACAGCTCCAGACGGTCTAACGGTCTCTGAACTTGTCAGCTATGGTCGCTTCCCGCATCAAAAAGGATTTGGCACAATGACAGCAGAGGATCGCAGCATTATCTCCAACGCAATCACTGTTACAGGTATGGATCCTTTCCATGACCGTCCGATTGACCGCTTATCTGGAGGACAACGTCAGCGTGCTTGGATCGCTATGGCATTGGCGCAAGAAACTGACATTCTATTCCTGGACGAACCAACAACATTTCTAGATATGGCTCACCAGCTTGAAGTTCTACAGCTTCTGCAAAAGCTGAATGAGGAAGAAGGCCGTACCATTATCATGGTCGTGCATGATTTGAATCATGCTACTCGCTATGCACAACATATGGTAGCTATTAAATCCGGTACTGTGGTTAGTGAAGGCTCACCTACTGAAGTTATGACACCAGATGTACTGCGGGAAGTGTTTGGAATTGAGGCAGATATTGTTCCAGATCCACGCACCGGTGTGCCGCTGTGCCTTCCTTACGAGCTTGCGGCCTACAAAGCTGTGTAATCATAATCGAAAATCATACACGAACAGGCTCCCGTCATTGACAAGGGAGCCTGTTCGTTGTTACAGTTGTGGTTGCCTACAAATCCATGATACTACTACTAAAAATAGATCAAGGACCATCATTTATACATGGTTAAAGGAGCATGAAACATGAATATTGACAAAATTCAAAATGACCTAGAGCAGTTAATGACTGCAGGGATTGTGAAGAGTCATGAGAACTTAAAAGATCACGTGTATACCAAAATGGGCGGTAAAGCTGATATTTTGGCAGCACCAGCTACTTATGAGGAAATTCAAAAGATCGTTACATATGCGGAACAGAATGGGATAAACCTTACGGTACTTGGGAACGGCTCCAATGTGATTATCCGTGATGGAGGTGTGCGTGGAATAGTTCTGCAAACGGCAGGACTAACGGATGTGGGGATTCGAGACAATCTCTTATATGCGGAGTGCGGCGCTAAGATTATTGATGTTTCCAGATATGCGCTGGATATGGAGCTTACGGGTCTTGAGTTCGCCTGTGGCATTCCAGGAACGGTTGGTGGAGCGTTATACATGAACGCAGGCGCTTACGGCGGAGAAATTAAAGATGTACTGTATAGTGCACTGGCTATAACTAAGAGCGGACAATTAGTGACTCTGCAAGGGGATGAGCTGCAATGGGGTTATAGAAAAAGCGTGTTCGCAAGCGGTGAATACATCGTACTTGAGGCCAATTTTGCTATGACTTCTGGTGATGCATTAGCCATCAAGTCGAAAATGGATGAACTTACTTACTTGCGTGAATCTAAGCAACCGCTTGAGTATCCTTCCTGTGGTAGTGTCTTTAAACGTCCTCCAGGTCGGTTTGCAGGTCAGTTAATTCAAGAGAGTGGATTGCAGGGAACAAGAATCGGTGGTGCTGAGGTATCCAAGAAGCATGCAGGGTTTATTGTAAATGCAGATAATGCAACAGCCAGCGATTACATTGGGCTAATTCACCATGTAAGAGCGACTGTGAAGGATAAATTCGGCGTGGAGCTTGAAACTGAAGTGGAGATCATTGGAGAAGAGTAACTATTAATTAGAAAGAGCCCACAGATTATTGTGGGCTCTTTTGCTGTCATTACATATGGTTTAATCCACTGAAAGGGTATATTTAGCTCTTTCAGTAGTTATTTCCGCCTTGCGATCACTTATGTCCTCAATCCGAAGCCCGTCAATAGCTAAGTCATAGGTGGAGTGTGGTAGCGATACTAGCTCACCATCGGCGTTTAAAGTGCTGCCAAATCCTTTTAATATTAATGCACTCCCAAGATAATCATCGATAACATCCTCCGCACTCCGAAACTCAACAGCCTCTAGATTAAAATGAATTTTATCCAGATCACGAAGCTCCTTCTTTTCAATTACAATAGTTTCATTCACATGACTGTTAATCCAGTCCATAAGTTTCTGTATACTTTGTTCCATTAGATGATCCCACCCTTACCTCGAAGATTATTATGTTTAAGTTACCCTTTTCTTAGGATTTGAATCCTTATTTTTGCCACATCTGAGCGGATTTGAACAAAGGAAGGTACTAAGGAATAGCGAATGTTACAGAATAGCAACAACAGAGATAATCCTCTACAACCAGAATAAGGATAGAAGAAAGTTAACTATTCTAAAAAGGGGGAGTGTTATTGATTCAGCTAACTGATGTCTCAAAATATTATCAGGAGAGGTGTGCAGTTGATCGAATTACTTTCACGGTGGAGAAAGGTGAGGTCTTTGGATTTCTAGGTCCCAATGGTGCAGGGAAGACTACAACGATGCGAATGATGACAGGGCTTCTTCAGTCTACAAGCGGAGAAATTTTAATTAATGGCATGAATATTTCACGTCATAAAAAAGATATCCATGCTCAAATTGGTGTTGTTTTCGAGCTTCCGAACCTATACATGCGTAGTTCTATTCGAAATAATCTGGAGCTGTTCGCTGATCTGTATAGGGTAGCAGGAAATCGAGTGAATGAAGTCATGGAAACCCTCCAGCTGTTAGATAAGGAAAAAGCTAAAGTAAGCAGCTTATCCAAAGGCTGGAAGCAGCGTGTTCTAATCGCTAGAGCATTATTACATAAGCCTCAAGTGTTGTTTTTAGATGAGCCTACAAGTGGGTTAGATCCAAATTCAGCTTCACTCATACGTAATCACGTCAAGAGAATTCAAGAAGAAGGCACAACCATCGTCTTAACGACGCATGATATGCACGAAGCCGAGGCATTAAGCGATAGAGTGGGCATCATGCACGCTGGTGCCTTGGTGGCACTCGATGAACCGCATAGACTTAAGACCATTTATGGTAAACCAG
Organism: Paenibacillus sp. FSL R5-0475; assembly: GCF_038004585.1. Taxonomy (NCBI): domain Bacteria; kingdom Bacillati; phylum Bacillota; class Bacilli; order Caryophanales; family Paenibacillaceae; genus Paenibacillus; species Paenibacillus sp. FSL R5-0475. Next base: position 2,178,108 of record NZ_JBBORK010000001.1, on the reverse strand, counting down.
AAATTGAAGTTAAATATCAGCAGGATGGGAAAGTGGTTATGAAATCCTGGCCGATTGCAGAAGAAGCTACTAAAGATCATATCTATCAGTTAATGTCTACGAATCAAATTCTAAGTATGCACAGTAAAGAAGCTTCGCTGGCAGATGTATTCGCTGCCCTGACGGGAAGTGAGCTAAGTTGAGTTATCAGATATGGAAGCTGTATAAACATGAAAGTAAGGATATACTGCGTAATCCTGCGACTGTAATTCTAATAATTTTGCCTATATTTATGGCTAAAATCATCATCACTGTAGTGGACAAGAGCGGTTTGGACTTCATGCTTCTTTCTACATGGATATTATTTGCGCAAGTGATGGTTGGGATCATGATTACCGGCCCAGGATTAATTGAGGAGAGGGAGAGTAAGACTTATGATGCGCTGTTGATTACTCCGCTAAGCAGAGGCCAGATTATTACTGCGAAAGCTGGATCTGTTCTTGTTTTTTCTTTGTTATCACAGCTGATTGTTTATGTACTAAATCAAGGTTTGACAATGGATTTACTCCCTTCCTTATTGTATATGTTATTGGGTGGAATTATCTTTGTGCAAGTTGGAATTATCATTGGTTTAAAGGTAAGTTCCTCCAAAAATGGTTCAGCCATCAGCTCCGCATTTATGGTCGTTTTTTTCTTAGTAGCTTCTGTGTACGTCGCTCTTCCAGAGTGGACCTATCCGATCTTTGTTATTCTGCCAAGTATTGAAATCGTCCAGAATTTGAACAGTATTCTAAATGGAGAAGGAGTATTGCTCCTAGAAAGCCTGCTTTTGCTCTTGTGGATTGTGGTGCTTTCGCTCTGGATTTGGAAGACGGGCAAAGCGTAGAACTTGTCAGAAGCAAATTACCGTGGTATAGTTCAAGACGCAATATGCATGAAGAAGAAGTCTGCACGGATTGTGCAGGAGAGGTTCGCGAACTCCCTCTATAAAAAACTAAGAGTATATTAAATCTTATAAGCGGATGCAGTCCTTAACCCGGATGTTGCTTCCGTTTCTTCTTAGTGGAGCAAAGTTTTCGAAATCTCGTTCTTCTTTCCATTACCGGCCAAGGCCGAAGGAAAAGAGAGGGGTTTTTTGTCGTGTCAGAAGGAAGATTGAAAGAGGAAATGCAAGAAGTCACTTTACTTGGTAATCAGGGAACGCAGTACAAGTTTGGTTATGATCCAGCTATTCTTGAGGTGTTTGATAACAAGCATCCAGGGCGTGATTATTTTGTTAAATTCAACTGCCCTGAGTTTACTAGCTTATGTCCTGTTACAGGTCAGCCGGATTTTGCCACACTGTATATTTCGTATATTCCTGAACAGAAAATGGTGGAATCTAAATCATTAAAGCTGTATCTGTTTAGCTTCCGTAACCACGGTGACTTTCATGAGGACTGCGTCAACATTATTATGAATGATCTGATCTCACTGATGGACCCACGATACATTGAGGTATGGGGCAAGTTCACTCCGCGTGGAGGAATATCTATTGATCCTTATTGCAACTATGGAAGACCGGGTACGAAGTATGAGGCGATGGCGGAGCACCGCTTAATGAATCACGACCTCTATCCGGAAAAAGTGGATAACCGCTAATCCCAACAAGTTGATAAGGAGAGATTAAGATGAACAAAAAAGCACTCGTCGTATTTAGCGGCGGACAAGATAGCACCACTTGCCTGGTTTGGGCAATGAAGCAGTTTGAGGAAGTGCAGGTAGTTACCTTTAATTATAATCAGCGTCATGCGGCTGAAATCGAAGTTGCTACAGAAATAGCAGCTAAGTTTAATGTAAAACAGCATATCCTTGATCTTGGGCTGCTTAATCAGCTGGCACCAAATGCACTAACCCGCCAGGATATTGATATCGTTGCTGGCGAAGGTGATGAGCTTCCTAGTACATTTGTTGACGGACGGAATCTGTTATTTTTGTCTTTTTCCGCAATATTAGCTAAACAATTGGGTTACTCCCATATCGTCACTGGTGTCTGCCAAACGGACTTTAGCGGGTATCCGGACTGCCGTGATGTATTTGTGAAATCATTGAATGTTACGCTGAATTTATCTATGGACTATGAGTTTGCGATACACACTCCATTGATGTGGCTGGATAAAAAAGAAACGTGGAAGATGGCAGATGAACTTGGTTATTTTGATTATGTTCGCGAACACACATTGACCTGTTACAACGGTATTATTGGCAGTGGCTGCGGTACTTGTCCAGCCTGTCTGTTGCGTCAGCGTGGTCTTGAGCAATATGAGGCGGAGAGAATGGAGGCCGGTTCTTAATGCTTAACGAGGTTTCAGTCTGCAAAATATTTACGTTTGATGCGGCGCATCAACTAATTGGTCACAAAGGGAAATGCAGCAATCTGCACGGACATACTTATAAGCTCGAAGTAGTGCTTAAGGGCAAACCAGAGGCTACGGAAGGTCATTCAGACGAAGGGTTTGTTATTGACTTCAGCGATATCAAGGCGACTGTACAACAAAGCCTTGTAGATCGTTTAGATCACGCTTTTCTTGCTATGGGAAATGAACCTGTGTTAGAGACGTTAACGAATACGGGCTCCAAAGTAGCCTTGTTGTCATTCCGCACCACAGTGGAGAATATGTCTTCATATATTGCCTACAAGCTTAAGCAAGCAGGGTTGCCTTTGTACTCGGTAAAGCTATGGGAGACTCCAACCTCCTGGGCAGAGGTGCTGGCTGAAGATGTTCCGGATGAAGGGCCATCCTACCGTTTATATGGAGGCTGTGACTGTGAGTAAGATTCCTGTAATTGAAATGTTCGGTCCGACTATTCAAGGCGAAGGTGCGGTAATTGGAGTGAAGACGATGTTTGTCCGCACCTATGGCTGCGATTATCGCTGTGGCTGGTGTGACTCTGCTTTTACTTGGGATGGTACTGCTAAGGATAAGGTTCGAATGATGACCTCGGATGAAATTATGAATGAACTTTTAGCTATAGCTGGAGATAATTTCGACTGTGTTACGATTTCAGGCGGAAATCCTGCTTTGATTGGTGACGGGATGGGCACTTTTATTAACCTGCTACATGAGCGCGGGATTCAAGCTGCAATAGAAACTCAGGGGAGTAAATGGCAGGAGTGGTTCAATGACGTGGATGTGCTGACAATTAGCCCTAAACCCCCAAGCTCAGGAATGACGACGAATTGGGAAATTCTAGATAACATCATGAGTAAAATGGAGAAACTGGGTCGTTCTATGCATAGCTTGAAGGTCGTAGTGTTTGACGATAAGGATTTTGATTATGCAAAAGACATTCACCAGCGATATCCCAATGTGCAGCTCTTTCTGCAGCCTGGGAATGATGATGTCACTGAAGAAGGCGACATTTCTGCTCGACTTTTGGGAAGGCTGGAATGGTTGTTTAATAAAGTAATCGTAGACTCTGAGATGAATAGAGTACGTGTCCTTCCACAGCTGCATGCATTGATCTGGCATAATAAGCGTGGCAAGTAAAAAGTATTTAAATGTAACGGGTGTCTGCTCAGCAGATGCCCTTTTTTTATTGATTTAAGCCTTTAAATAGGTAGATAGAATGTCCCATAATCTGGTATGATTTTCATAAAAATTGTAGGAGGTACTAAATGGGAAATTCAACTGCACTATTAATTATCGATGTTCAAGAAGCTATGTTCTCCTATCCTGATCAAAAGCTGTACGATGAAGAGGGTGTAATGGAGAGAATTATTTCCCTTCAGAACAAAGCTAGGGTAGCAGGTACTCCAATAGTTTATATTCAACACACCGAAGATGAGGAATATACAAAAGGTACGCCCACATGGCAGATCAGTCACCGCATCACACCGCAGGAAGGTGAAGTTATTGTGGAGAAGCCTACTTGGGATGCTTTTCACCGAACCGAACTGCAAGAGGAGCTACAGAAGCTGGGGATCACGAATCTGGTGATTTGTGGGATGCAAAGTGAGTTCTGCCTAGATACGACAATAAGACGCGCATACAGTATGGGTTATAAGAGTGTTCTCGTACAAGATGCTCATAGCACCTTTGATAATGGGGTACTGAATAGTAGTGAGATCGTTAAGCATCATAATGCAGTAATCGGAGGGAGATTCGCCCAGTTACGAGCTGAAAGCGAGGTTCAGTTCTAGATGAGTACACCTCAGGCTGCCATGAAACCTATTCAGCGTTCTCGACTTAGACTATTTGCCGGAAAGCGATATTTTATTTGGAAAAGATATTTGAAATGGTGCACTAGCCGCAGCAAGGTGGCGAAGCAGCGCACTAGTGAAATTTTATCTAATGAAGTGATGACTCATGCTACACCGTTATTAAGAAGTCTACGGAATGTAGATATGGTGCTTCAATACAATAAAATAACCAATTTACGTCTGGCGATAGCGAAGCTGGATGGGCTCATGGTGCGCCCGGGTGAGACTTTTTCCTATTGGAGAAGCATCGGTAAGCCCAGTAAGCGAAAAGGGTATCTAGAGGGGATGGTACTGCATTATGGTGGCTTCCATTCTGGAGTCGGCGGGGGACTGTGCCAGTTGTCCAATCTGATCTACTGGATGACACTGCATACACCTCTTACGGTTACAGAACGGCATCGGCACAGCTATGATGTATTTCCAGATGAACAGCGTACACAGCCATTTGGAAGCGGGGCCACCTGTTCTTATAATTATTTGGATCTTCAAGTGAAGAATAACACGAATCAAACGTATCAATTAAAGCTCTGGCTGGATGACAGCCATTTGCATGGGGAATGGAGATGCGATGAGCAGTCCCTTTATAAATATGAAGTGTATGAAAGTGATCATTGGATTAGTTTAGAACCTTGGGGAGGGTATATACGCAGTAACAAGATTAGTCGAAAAGTATATACACGGACCGGAGAGCTAGTTGGAGATGAAGCTGTAACCGATAACTATGCGCTTATGATGTATTCTCCGCTTCTTCATGGATAAGAGGATAGGCATAGGGATATAACATAGAAAGGTGTGATCCTTATATCTCTATACCATTTCCAAAGGAGCGGATTAACAGCATGAAAGCATTAACCTACCAAGGGAAGAAGAAAGTGAAAGTTAAAGAGGTAGCTGATCCGAAGATTGAGAAAAAGGATGATATTATCGTTCGAATTACTTCTACAGCGATTTGTGGCTCAGATCTGCACATTTTTAACGGTGAAATTCCAGGTATGCATGATGACTATGTTATTGGTCATGAGCCCATGGGGATTGTTGAGGAGATCGGTCCAGACGTAACTAAAGTCAAGAAAGGCGACCGGATCATTATTCCATTTAATGTAGCCTGTGGTCAGTGCTACTTCTGCCAGCATGAGATGGAGAGTCAATGCGACAATGCTAATGACGCCAAGGATACAGGCGGATATCTGGGTTATTCCGATACTTATGGGGGCTTTGCAGGAGGGCAAGCCGAATTACTGCGGGTTCCTTATGGTAATTTCGGCCCTTTTGTCGTTCCTGAGGATGCAGAAATGGAAGATGAGAAAATTCTTTTCTTATCTGATATTGTACCTACTGCTTGGTGGGGAGTAGAAAGCGGCGGAGTGAAGCCAGGGGATACAGTCATTGTTCTCGGCTGCGGGCCTGTTGGACTGCTTACTCAGAAGTTTGCCTGGATCAAAGGCGCCTCAAGAGTAATTGCAGTTGATCATATTGGCTACCGTCTGCAGCATGCGAAGCTGACCAATAATGTCGAAATTTACAACTTTGAAGAGATTAAGGATATTGAAGCTCATTTGAAGGAGATAACACATGGGGGCGCAGATGTAGTTATTGACTGTGTAGGTTTGGATGCCAAAATATCTGCTTTGGAGAAAGTGGAAACCACTCTGAAGCTACAGGGAGGCTCACTCAGTGCATTTAGAATGGCCTCGGATATCGTACGTAAATTCGGAACTATTCAGCTTGTAGGAGTTTATGGGCTTAATTACAATATGTTCCCTTTGGGTCATCTATTTGAACGCAACATTACTTTAAAAATGGGACAGGCTCCAGTGATTCACTATATGCCTTTGCTTTATAAGATGATTAAAGAGAATAAATTTGATCCAACAGATATCATTACACATCGCTTGCCTATCAGCAAAGCGGAGCATGGCTATGACATTTTTAGTGAGAAAAAAGAGGATTGCATCAAGGTGGTTCTGAAACCTTAGCCTTTAAGAAGCATGAGCTCTCGTCAGAAATGACATTGCTTATGCTTTTTTTAGTGAAATCTAATGAAAATAGATGCATTTTTTCACGGTCTGCGTTAAATTAACATAAGTGACTTAAGATAGTGAAAGGACGCGTACCATGTGAAGCTTAAAAAACCGCCACTTCCTATTCCGATTTTAATGTTGATTGGGATTGTGGCCATCTCTTTTTCCGCCATTTTTATTAAGTGGTCTGCAGCGCCAGCGTCTATACAAGGAATGTATCGGCTGTTGTTCACCTCGCTGCTGATGTTGCCTTTTGCAAGACCATACAGCGGAGCAGCGTTCGCTCTTCGTAAAAAAGACTGGATCATGCTAGTGCTCTCAGGCACTATGCTAGCTCTACATTTTTTGCTTTGGATGGGCTCTTTGAAGTATACTTCGGTAGCTAGTTCAACGATGATCATGGCGCTGGAGCCAGTGTTTATTATGCTGGGCGTTTATTTTTTGTATAAGGAAAGAACGGCTGTGTCTGCTATTCTGGGGCTGAGTATTGCTATTAGCGGAGTAGTGTTTATCGGCTGGGGAGATATTGGTATCTCTGCAGATAATCTTAAAGGTGATTTGTTATCGGTTGGAGGAACAGTCGCGGTAGCTGTGCATATGCTTATCGGTCAAAAGCTTGTAGTGCGCATGCCCTCATACCTGTACAGCTTGATAGTCTTCTTATCAGCGGCTGGTGTGTTTGCCATTTACAATCTGTTCATGGGGATTTCCTTTTTTAATTATCCTGCGAATGAGTGGGGGATTTTCCTATTGCTAGCAGTTGTTCCTACGGTGTTTGGTCATATTTTATTTAATTGGCTGCTTCAGTATGTATCCGCAACTACGGTATCTATGAACATCTTAGGAGAACCAGTGGGGGCTAGTATCCTTGCTTATCTGCTCTTGGGTGAACAATTAACTGCGCTACAATGGGCAGGTGGACTTTTGGTTATGTTAGGACTGGGCGTATATTTGTACGCTGGAAGAAAGAAAACGATTCAGGTGGCAGATGCCATTCAGAATGCTTCATAACAGATATTTTAATCATAAAGGGGTCGCAAGGTATGGAAGAACAAGATCAAAATTTAGAACTGCATCCTGGAAAAGGCACTGCGCCAACGAGTGAGGAACTATGGAACGAAGACACGTACACAGCTTGGGTTGCTCGATTTGGTACACCGTCTGAGGCTGCAGCCAAGTTAATCAAGGAACCAAGTGCAAAGCTGTACCCGCTCTCTTCTTATTTTGGAGATGTACAGGGTAAAAAGATGATGAATCTCATGGGATCAAACGGAATGAAGGCAGTTGCGCTGTCATTACTTGGAGCGGATGTTACTGTTGCTGACTTCTCAGAAGCTAATGCGCGTTATGCAGCTGATCTCGCACAAGAAGCAGGTGTTCAGCTTAACTATATCGTATCGGATGTTCTTAAGCTGCCAGATCACGTGCTCGATGGTTCATATGATATCGTATTTGCTGAATTAGGAATTGTACACTACTTTACCGACCTAGCACCGTTTATGGAAACCGTCCGCCATTTACTTTCTCCTGGTGGGATTTTTGTTCTACGTGATTTCCATCCTGTGACAACTAAGCTTATATCCTCTAAGGGTTCTACAGCGAAGGTTCGTAAGCACAAAGTTAGCGGGGACTATTTCGATACGACATTGGAAGAAAAAAAGGTCTCGTACTCTAAGTATTTGCCTTCCACAGGCAAACCAATAGACGAACAGGAACATAGCGTTGTATATTGGCGCCGCTGGACGCTTGGAGAAATTGTAACAGCTGCTGCCAGTTCCGGGCTTGTGATCCGCCAATTGATCGAAGAACCCAATCTATCCTCGGATGTTTATGATAAAGGAATACCAAAGACATTCACCTTGGTGGCAGGAAAGGGTCAGAACCTGTAGGCTATTCGAATGTAACTGTTATACACATATGAGCTTATCTAAAGGCTACTTCGTCCGTAAAAGGACGGTGTAGTCTTTTTTGCTTGCTTCAAAACATAAAATTTTAAACTTTTTTACGGAGAATATTCCATTACATTGGAAACTTATAGGTAATACAATAATTTTACATTCAACATTTGAAAGCGATTACTTTACAAAAAGGCAATCATAAAGGATTTGAGGTGGATATGAAATGGACGAAGTATTACTACGAATGGCGGGGATTGATAAATTTTTTCCTGGTGTTCATGCATTGAATCAATGTCAATTTGAGCTGAAGCGTGGGGAAGTGCATGCCTTAGTCGGTGAAAATGGCGCAGGAAAGTCTACCTTAATGAAGATTGCAACAGGAGTCTATTCCAAGGATGCGGGTCAGATGTGGTACAAGGGATCTGAGGTGGAGATTGCTAATACTCGCGCTGCGCAGGAACTCGGGATTAGTATCATTCATCAGGAACTGAATCTAATGCCGCATCTTACAGTGGCCCAAAATATATTTATTGGTCGTGAGCCGCGCAAGGCGCTGAAATGGTTCGTTGATGATCTGGAGCTAAATCGTAAGGTGCAGGAACTGTTTGATCAGATGAATCTAAAACTAGATCCGAAGACTTTGGTCTCAGATCTGACAGTTGCTAATCAGCAAATGGTTGAAATCGCCAAAGCTTTGTCCTTCAATGCGGAGGTACTGATCATGGATGAACCAACTGCAGCGTTGACAGATACGGAAATTAACGAGTTATTCCGTATGATCGAGCAATTACGAGAAAAAGGTGTAGGTATTATATACATCTCTCACCGCATGGATGAGTTGAAACGGATCACAGACCGCATTACAGTCATGCGGGATGGTTGTTACGTGGATACTGTTCGGACGGATTCAATAACTATTGATCAGATTATTAGCATGATGGTTGGTCGTGAACTGTATCAAACGTCGAAGCCAACACATTCGTTACAGACAGAGCAAGTCGTACTAGAGGTTCGAAACTTATCCAGTGGGCAAATGTTGAAGGATATCAGCTTTCATCTGAATAAAGGTGAGATTCTGGGCTTCGCTGGATTAATGGGCGCTGGACGTACTGAGGTTGTTCGTGCCGTATTTGGGGCTGATCCTATCGATAAGGGTGAGATTAAGCTGCATGGAAATACGGTTCGTATAAAACAGCCTCACCAAGCCGTGCAGCATGGAATTGGCTATTTGTCCGAAGATCGCAAACGCTACGGGCTGCTTGTAGATATGGACATTAGCATGAATAATGCGATTGCTTCCTTCTATAAATTCTGTAATGCATTCGGATGGATGAGGGATCGGGAGATGCGAAAGTCCGCGGAGCAGCATGCGGAAGCACTAGCAACCAAGACTCCAAGTGTAAGTCAAAAAGTCAAATTCTTATCCGGTGGGAATCAGCAAAAAGTAGTTATCGGGAAATGGTTAACGAGAGATTGCGATGTGTTGATCTTTGACGAGCCAACACGTGGTATTGATGTAGGAGCGAAAAGTGAGATCTATAAGTTGCTTGATCAGCTAGCAGGTGAGGGAAAAGCGATCATTATAGTCTCTTCAGATCTCCCAGAGATTCTAAGAATGAGCCATCGCATTATTGTCATGTGTGAAGGACGTATAACTGGTGAACTACTCGCAGAAGAAGCATCGCAAGAAGCGATAATGAAATATGCGACGATGCGTTCATAATCGTTCAAGAGTTTATCGGAGGTGTCAGGGTCATGAAGATTGCAGATAAAGGGACTAGCCAGCCTATCAGCTCTAAGCAAAGCGGGGCGCAATCAGGGTTTAAACAAAAATTATTAGCATTCGCAAGTTTGATCATTCTGGTCATCGTATTTTCCGTAGCATCAAGTAACTTTTTTCAGTTTTCTAACCTAGTTGGAATCCTCGTCTCGACAGCTGTAATTGGAGTATTAGCGCTGGGTGCAACCTTTGTAATTATTACGGGTGGGATCGACCTTGCTTTGGGTACTGTGATGACCTTCTCCTCGGTGATGGTTGGCGTCATCATTACATTCTGGGGCCTACCTGTTCCACTCGGAATTGTAGGCGGGATTCTAGCTGGTGCACTATGCGGTTTTATAAGTGGTTTAATGGTGGCGAAAATGAATATTCCTCCTTTCATTGCTACTCTGGCGATTATGATGGTCACTAAAGGATTATCACTTGTCATAACGGGTGCCAAGCCGATTTATTTCAATGATGATCCGATTTTTGCCAAGATTGCAATGGGCAAGATGATCCCAGGCATTCCTAACACCATCGTAATCTTCTTATTGCTCGGTGTTATCGCAAGCATCATCTTGTCGAAGACCATTATTGGACGCTATAACTTTGCACTTGGCAGCAATGAAGAAGCAACTCGCTTATCAGGTGTGAATACGGTCAAATGGAAGATTGTGATCTATACCATCACAGGGATTTTCAGCGGAATCGCTGGTATCCTGATGGCATCACGTCTAAATTCAGCCCAGCCATCACTTGGCACTGGTTATGAACTTGAAGCTATAGCGGCTGTCGTCATTGGAGGCACATCTTTAAGCGGGGGCGTAGGTTCTATTCTAGGTACAATTATTGGTGCACTGATTATGAGTGTACTGACGAATGGCTTACAGATTATGTCCGTTGCTCAGGAATGGCGGACAGTCATTGTTGGTGTTGTCATCATCATAGCAGTGTATGCTGATATTCTTCGCAGACGGAAGCAATGAACGAGGTATTATCTCCATACGGAGTGATATACAAAGCAAATGACGAGGGGGAAGATTTAAATGAAACAACGTCGAAGAGGGATTATCATGCTTGCCAGTTTGTTATTGGCTACTACCTTACTTGGTGCTTGTAACAACAGTGATAGCAAAAAGAGTTCATCCGGTTCAGACAAACCATATATCCCAGTCATTTCAAAAGGCTTCCAGCATCAATTCTGGCAAGCGGTGAAGCAAGGAGCCGAGAAGGCTGCCAAGGAGTTTAATGTCGAGATTACGTTTGAAGGACCTGAAAATGAGAGTCAGGTAGATAAACAAATTGAGATGCTGCAGACGGCGCTAGATAAGAAACCAGCAGCAATCGCGTTAGCAGCTCTCGATAGCAAAGCAGCGATTCCATATCTGGAAAAGGCAAAGGAAAACAATATTCCAATCATTGGCTTTGACTCTGGTGTAGATAGCGATATTCCTGTAGCAACCGCAGCGACTGACAATAAAGCGGCAGCAGCTTTGGCAGCTGATAAAATGGCTGAGTTGATCGGCAAAAAGGGTAAAGTAGGTTTAGTTGTACATGACCAAACAAGCAGCACAGGTCAACAGCGTCGTGATGGCTTCTTAGAACAAATGAAAGCGAAATATCCAGATATTGAAGTGTTAGAGCCGCAATATGGCGGCGGAGATCAGTTGAAGTCCACGGATCTTGCAAAAGCGATGATGCAAGCCAATCCGGACCTTAAAGGAATCTATGGCTCAAACGAAGGATCTGCAGTAGGAGTAGCTAATGCAGTAAATGAATTACAGATGGGTGGTAAGATTGTGGTTATCGGCTTTGACTCCGGTAAACAGTTAATGGATGCTATTCGTAGTGGTGTTGTAGCTGGCGCTGTTACACAGGACCCCATTGGTATTGGGTATCAAGCGGTGAAGGCAGCTGTGCAGGCGATTAAAGGGGAAACCGTAGAAAAGAATATTGATACCGGGTTTCACTGGTACGATAAGAACAATATAGATTCCGATGAGATCAAACCTCTGCTGTACGAATAGAAGAGATTAATAATAGAGGTTGCCTCAAGAAGGCAACCTCTATTATGCTTATCCCAAAAGGTAAACATTTACATTACATGTACTCGATGAGTCAATAGCTGAGGAGGTGTTGGATGTATAAGATTATTCTAGTTGATGATGAAGACGAGGTTCGTGAGGGGATTAAACAGAAGATAGCATGGAATAATCATGGTTTTGAACTTGTTGGAGATTTCGATAACGGCAGAGATGCCCTTGATGCAGTCGAGCAGTATCGACCGGATGTGATTATTACAGATATTTGCATGCCCTTTATGGATGGACTAGGATTGGCTAAAGCTGTAATGGAACGATACCGGGACATGAAGGTCATTATCGTAACTGGTTATGAAGACTTCGAATACGCTAAACAGGCTATAACCTTGAAGGTGACGGAATATTTGTTAAAACCAATTAATGCTCGTGAGTTTGCCGAATATCTAAGCAAGATGAAGCAGGGTTTGGATGAAGAGCATTTACAAAAGTCCAATATCGCTAAGCTTCGTATGCAATTAAATCAGAGCTTTCCTTTGCTTCGCGAACGTTTTCTGGAGAAGCTTGTTACTACTCGTATGAAAAACGACGAGATCGAGAATAAAATGAATTATTTTCATATACAGCTGCGGGGTGAGGCTAACCTTGCACTCGTAATCGATATAGAAATGGACAATCGTAGCCTGGATATTGCTTCTGATGCTGAGCTGCTGCGCTTTGCAGCTTTTAACATTGTGCAGGAGCAACTTGAGAAGGAGCAGGGCGGTGTCGTATTTCAGACGAGAGATGGGAAATTCGCTGCGATATTATCAGGGGATTCCGAAGAGATCGAAGTCACAACACAACTTCTTGCAGATCAAGTACAAACCAGCCTGAACAAGTATTTGAAGCTGACGGCTACCATCGGCATCGGTAGAAAATACGTTGATTTACAGCAAATTCCACAATCATTCCAGGAAGCGATTTCATCCATAGAATATCGATATCTTTTAGGCATAGATAAGGTTATCTCCATACAGGATCTTGAGTTCGGCAAAGGATTGGATCAAGCACATTTCTCTTCATGGGAAAAGCAATTCATATCCGCGTTGAAGACAGGTAAAGCATCAGCGATCTCAGAGGTCCTCTCAAAATGGTTTCAGGAGCTAAAGAGCAATAGCTCTTCTATAGAAGACTGCCGCAGTAGCATCTACCAAATGCTCGTTTCTCTAATGAACTATGTGGTCGATATCGGATTCCCAAATACAGAGCTTGTTTCGCATAATATGTTTGCTGAGGTTGCAGCCCTTAAGACTTTAGATGAAGCTAGGAATTATTTGGAGAGAACTTGCCATGAGTTGATACTCAAGCTATCGGAACAAAGAACAACCGTCAGAACCTCTCAGATGAAAGCAGCAGAAGCTTATATTCGGGAGAATTATTGTAATGACAGCTTTTCACTTAATGAGCTCTGCAGCCATATTTTTATGAGCATCAGTTATTTCAGTGCGACTTTTAAACAGCATACTGGAGAGACTTTTATTGAGTATTTGACTCGTCTCCGTTTGGAAAAAGCTAAAGAGCTCCTTACCGTCACACAGTTGAAGACTTATGACATCGCTGCTAGAGTTGGCTATGCTGATCCTCAGTACTTTAGTGTGATTTTCAAACGTAATGTTGGGATCACACCGAAGGAATATCGACAGCGACAGAAGGAGAATCTCCTTCTATGAAACCTCATCGCTTCTTCCGAAGTCGAAGTATTCATAATAATATCGCTATTTCTTTTTCCCTTCTTATTCTCTGCACAACTATAGTTCTGAGCTATACTTCATACCGACTCTCCTCAGCTGCCGTCATGGGGAATTCCGTAGCCTATACTTCACAATTAATAGAACAAGTAAAACTGAACATCGAGAATTATATTAGTAACATGGAGAGTATTGCTGCTTTGGTATTAACTAGTAGTGATCTTGAGAGATATGTAGAAGGTTCGAGTTCGGGACAAGAAGGGAAAGTCAAAGATAAGCAGTTAGCCAGCCAATATCTTCGATCTGTCGTCCAATCCCGCACCGACATTTCTTCTATAGTGTATGCAGGCTCGGAGGGTATAACGGTTTCAGATCGACTGGACGCGGTTTTGAAACCGCTTCCTGAGTTGATTGCTCAAGAGTGGTATCAGCAAGCTTTGAACCAGACGGGAGTCGCTGTCTCCTCTTCACATGTGCAGCACTTATTTCAGGATGAATATCGTTGGGTAGTGTCGATCAGTAGAAAGCTATCAGATACCTTTTCAGAAATGGAAGCAGATCGACAAGGTGTGCTACTTGTAGATCTTAATTACAGCGTTATTAACAATTTGTGCAAACAAATCGAACTGGGAAAACGCGGCTATGTATTCATCGTAGATCCGTCAGGGAGCCTAGTCTATCATCCTCAACAGCAGCTGATCTACTCGCAGCTTAAGTTTGAGCAATTGGAAACCGTTCTTGGGATTAAAAGCGGGTCGGTTACAGTGAACACAGGGAACGAGCAGAAGCTGTACACGGTGGATACAACCAGCTTTGGTTGGAAGATTGTGGGGGTGACCTATCCAGATGATCTGGTTGCTAACAAACAGCAGATGCAAGGTACAGCTGCCTTGTGGGGAGCAGTAAGTCTCATCTTTGCCATGGCTATATCTGTGCTTCTTTCGTACGCACTAACTAAGCCACTCAAGAATCTTGAAATAAACATGAAAAAGGCTGAACGCGGAGAGTTCGACATTCGTGTGGAAATTGAGAGCACGAACGAAATTGGCAAGCTTGCCCGAACATTTAATCTGATGATCATGAAGATTAAAGAGTTAATGAGCCAGATTGTGATGGAGCAAGAGATGAAGCGTGTGAGTGAGTTGAAGGCATTACAAGCACAGATTAAGCCCCACTTTTTGTACAATACGCTAGACTCGATCATCTGGATGGCAGAGACCGGTAAGATGGAGGAGGTGGTCGAAATGACCTCATCATTATCGAAGCTGCTGCGTTCTACGATTGGTGAGGGCGAGGAATTGATTCCGATCGCAAGAGAATTAGAACATATTCGACACTATCTAACGATTCAGAATATGCGCTATCGCCATAAATTCACATATTCGATCGAAGTGGATGAAGACATTCTTGAATGCAGTATATTAAAATTGGTCCTTCAACCCTTAGTTGAAAATGCGATTTATCATGGGATAAAGCATAATCCTGAGCAAGGGCACATCCTGATTAGAGGTAAAAGAGAGCAAAACGATATTACCATTCAGGTTATTGATAATGGTGTTGGTATGAATCCAGAGCAGATGAACAAGTTATTGCTTCAAAAGGCAGATTACAGGATTGGCAGTGGGGTTGGCGTCGCAAATGTGAACCATCGCATTCAGCTATATTTCGGGGACCATTACGGGTTGTCTTTTACGAGTGAAATGGAAGAAGGGACGACGGTCACTTTAAGAATTCCTGCGCTCTATGAGGAGGAGAATCCATGAGCTCACTATGGTCGAAAATAGGCTTGTCTGCTCTACTGTTATTCTTCATTGTAGCGCTCGGGTGTGTAGGTTATCGTATGTTTATGAACGATCTTGATCCAAAGGTCAGAACCATTATCTACGTTCCTAAGACTATCGATACCAGTATTGAATTCTGGGAGGTAATGAAACAAGGGGTGGCGACTGCTGCCAAGGAATTCGGTGCAGATGTCCATACGGTAGGAACAGATACCGAGCTAGATGTAGATAAGCAGATTCAATTACTGGAACAGGCGATTGAGGAGAAGCCTGATGCCATTATTTTGGCTGCTACCGACTATTATCGTCTCGTTCCGGTTGCAGAGCAGATTAAGGCGGCTGGTATCACTCTTATTACGGTGGATTCGGGACTGAACGGCGGTGTATCGGAGAGTTTTATAGCTACAGATAATTATGAAGCAGGCCGTAAAGCAGCGCAGAAGTTGATTGAAAATATTCAAAGCGACGATCAAGTCGCCATTATGAATTTTGTACAAGGCTCCGCTACAGCTATCGAAAGGGAGAAAGGGGTTCGGGATGCTTTATCTCAGAATGGAGTTAATCTTGTGCAGGATACTCTTTACAGTAACGGATCTTCGAAGAAGGCATATCAATTAACTGTTGATCTTCTAAAGAATCAGCCACAACTAAAGGGAATCATTGGCTTAAATGAGCCCTCTACATTAGGTGCGGGACTGGCAATTATGGATATGGGCTTAAAATCAAAAGTGAAGCTGGTTGGGTTCGACAATTCCAGTAGTGAGGTTCAGTTGCTGGAGAACGAAACGATGCTGGGAACGGTGATTCAAAAACCTTTTACTATGGGGTACTTGGCTGTGAAAACCGCACTTGAAGTCGTTTCAGGTCACAAAGTAGCTCCTGTTATGGATACAGGCTCCGAATTCATTACGAAGGAAAATATGTACACAAGTGAGAATGAAAAGTTAATGTTTCCCTTTATAGAATAAGCAAATAAGAGCGCTCAAAACCATTTTGGCTTTGGGTGCTCCCTTTTATAAAATAGAAGGACCTATTAGTTGTTGTTTAATATATCGGCAAAAGATTGCTGCAACGGTGTTAATATATGATCTTTTCGCCAAGCCAGTACAAAACCACCGCTCTCAGGCAAAACTCCCGGTAGAGGAGCATAACAAAGACGACCTAACGCAAGTTCTGCTTCAATGCTAACTCTAGAACAAATACCTACGCCATCTCCCTCGCTAACTAACATCTTTAGAGTTTCAGGTGAATTCAACTCGGATCGGTTCCACAAGCGAATATGATTTATTTCTGCCCATTGATCCGCAAATCCCCGTAAACAAGAACCACCCTCATACTGAATCCAAGGCTCAAGCGCGATCTGTTCTGGTGTTAACTTCTCTATAGTTGCAAAAGGGTGACCAGGGGCAAAAATGAGCACAGGCTCGTCGCGGACAACCAGCTGAAAGTTAAAGGATTCATCATGCCAATCAGAAGTGTGTAAAATAGCCATTTGAATTTCTCGGCTTCGGAGTCGTTCCTTTAACAAAATATCACTTTGGATCGACATTGAATTATTAATCCCAGGATATTGTTTCATGAATTGGATTAGCGCTTTAGGTAAAATATAAGTTGCAGGTATATAACTTGCTTCCAGCTTTAAAGTACCTTGTGTTGGTGAAGAAAACTGTTTAACAGTACGTTCAGCTTCAGCTGTAAGTGAGACAATCTTGAGCGCATATTGATAAAGGGCCCGACCCGCATCTGTGAGCAGTACTCTTCCACTTCGATATTGGAATAAAGGCGTTCCAAATTCATTCTCTAGATTCTTCATATGAAAAGATACTGTGGGTTGTTTAAGGCCTAATTCAGCAGCTACATCGGTTACTTTCTTATATTTTTCAAGTAGGATAACGATCTTTAACTTCATAATATTCATGACTTTCCTCCGTACAATGATAAGTTGGATAACAAATTATATCTCCATTATAGATTAAATCTATACATATATATAGTTTCTATTGGTATTTTTATCGTTGGCTTTACAAAGTTAAGAAGTTTCTCTAACGAACGAGCTCTAGAATAAGAAGAGTCAGAGGGGCTAAGAAGCTCCGGACAACAACAATAACATATGCGTACAATGCACTTTTACAGTAAACAAGCATATGGGGGCCAAAGCTCCACAACACCATGTTAAAGCTTGCGAAGCCAGTTCCGTATGAACTGTATGAGGAAGCCGTGCTAACAAAACATTTAGGAGGAGACAAAACAATGCAATTCAAAAAATCTTGGGTTATGACTTTGGCTTTAACAAGCGTACTAGCACTTTCAGCTTGCGGTAATGGTGGGGCAAACAACACGGGAGGAAACGCTGCAGCTACAAATGAAGGTAGCGGCGCTAAAATAAGTGGTTCGATTCTAGCTTCAGGTTCAACAGCACTACAACCATTGGTTGAGCTAGTAGCCGAGAATTTCATGGATAAAAATGCTGGTGTGGACATTCAGGTTCAAGGCGGCGGCAGTGGTACTGGTCTTACTCAAGTAGCTGAGAAACAAGTAGATATCGGTAACTCTGACGTATTCGCAGAAGAAAAACTAAAAGATGCAGATGCAGAAAAAGCAGCAGCTCTTGTAGATCATCAAGTAGCAGTAGTAGCGATCGCAGCAGTAACCCATCCGGATGCTGGAGTAGACAGCTTGACTAAGCAACAGCTTATCGATATTTTTACAGGAAAAGTTACAAACTTTAAAGAAGTTGGCGGAGCGGATCAAAAAATCCAAATCATCAACCGTCCAGGCAGCTCCGGTACTCGTGCAACCTTTGAAAGCTTTGCACTTGGAACTAAAACTGAAGATATCCCAGGATCGATTCAAGAAGATTCCTCCGGTACTGTTAAGAAAATGATCGGAGAAACTCCAGGGGCTATCGGTTATCTGGCTCTTTCATACCTTGATGACTCAATCAAAACACTTAGCCTTGATGGTGTAGAAGCATCTGTAGACAATGTTATTTCTGGTAAATATCCAGTATGGGCTTACGAGCACATGTACACAAACGGCGAACCAAATGAAACAGTAAAAGCATTCCTTGACTTTTTCTTGACAGACGAAGTACAAACAGGTGAAGTCGTTGAGCTTGGATACATTCCAGCAGTAAAAATGCAAGTTACTCGTGACGTTGCAGGAAATGTTACAGCTAAGTAATTCACTTCTAAGTAATTTGTAAGGATTAGAATCTCAAGTGATTAGAGGCGGATACATCTGCCTCTCTTTTCACTTTAGAAAGAGGGAGCAATTAAGGGTGAAACTAAAGAACTCACGCATCGAGAAACATCATATTGAAGATTTTGTGGGACGTACATATATGTCCTTCTGTGTACTGCTATTGATAACAATCATTGTATCGATGGTATATTTTGTGGCGTCTAAAGGTATTTCAACTTTCACAAGCGGTGATGTTAGCGTTACTGATTTTCTATTCGGAACAAAGTGGTCACCTGAAGCAGATACGCCATCCTTTGGTGCTTTTCCGTTTATTACTGGATCCTTCTTAGTTACTCTACTTGCAGCATTGATTGCTAGTCCACTTAGCCTTTGCGCTGCGCTGTTCATGACTGAGATTGTCCCAGGATGGGGCAAAAAATTGCTTCAGCCCGTAATCGAGCTGTTGGCAGGTATCCCTTCAGTTGTTTATGGTTTCATCGGATTAAGTGTTATTGTACCGTTTCTACGCAACAACCTGCCTGGTCAAGGCATCGGGGTAGCTGCAGGCGCGCTTGTGCTCTCGGTCATGATTCTTCCGACGATTACAAGCGTGGCTGCAGACGCGCTGGCTTCATTGCCGCAAAATTTAAAGGAATCCTCCTATGCGCTTGGTGCCACCCGGTGGCAGACGATCTCTCGAGTGATTATTCCGACAACGTTTCCTGCTATTATGACTGGTATTGTACTGGGGATGGCACGTGCATTCGGTGAAGCCCTTGCTGTACAGATGGTTATCGGGAATGCGCCATTCGTACCAAAATCACTCTTTGAATCAGCTTCTACCCTGACGAGTGTAATCACACTTGGAATGGGGAACACAACCATGGGCTCTGCGCACAATAATGCTCTGTGGAGTATGGCACTGGTTCTTATGTTGATGACCTTTGTATTTGTCTTCTTTGTGAGACTGCTTGAAAGGAGAAATAAAATTTGAAGCCGAGAACCGTAAATAAAATTGCCACAAGCCTTATTGTGTTTTTCGCATTGCTCATCGTAGCTATTCTGGTTGGTCTATTAGGATATATCCTCTTTCGAGGTCTTAGTCACATTAGTTGGGATTTTCTATTCTCTGCACCGCAAAAAATTCGAGCAGGTGGAGGAATTGGCCCTCAGCTATTCAACTCCTTATTCCTTTTGGTACTCACGCTAATAATTACAGTACCTCTAGGACTGGGTGCCGGTATTTACATGGCTGAATATGCTCGTCCGGGAAAAATCACCGGCTTTATTCGCTTAATTGTTGAGGTATTATCTTCGTTCCCTTCAATCGTAGTCGGCTTGTTTGGTCTATTGCTGATTGTTAACTATTTCAATCTTGGCTTTTCATTAATCTCTGGAGCACTGGCATTGACGGTCTTTAATCTACCGCTGATGGTTCGGATTACTGAGCAAGCTTTCCGTAGTGTTCCGAAGCAACAAAAAGAGGCTGGTTTTGCACTAGGATTGTCCAAGTGGAAAATCGTAACCTCCGTGTTATTCCCAGTAGCATTACCAACGATTATTACCGGTACTATTTTGTCCGCTGGCCGTGTCTTTGGGGAAGCAGCCGCGTTGATGTTCACTGCAGGAATGAGTAGCCCAAGACTAGATTTCACTAACTGGAATCCACTTAGTCCGAACTCACCACTGAATCCTTTCCGTCCAGCTGAAACACTGGCTGTTCATATCTGGAAGGTAAATAGTGAAGGCCTTGCTCCTGATGCCGCGCAAATTGCTGCGGGAGCTTCAGCAGTACTTGTAATTATGGTGTTGATCTTCAACTTGGCAGCACGTTATTTCGGTAGATTTATTTATCGTAAGCTTACAGCTTCAAAAAGAATGAACTAATTCCTAAAAACTAAAGTAGAGATGTAGGAGGAGTAATCGATGGGAACGTCGGCAACAGCAGTGCGTGAATCTTTTCAAACCGAGGACCTGAGTATTTTTTATGGAACATATGAGGCTGTAAAGGGGATTAGTCTTCCTTTTGCTGAAAATACGGTTACTGCACTGATCGGCCCATCCGGCTGCGGTAAATCAACCTTTCTTCGTTCACTGAACCGTATGAATGACGAAATCTCCGGATCAACAACCAAAGGAAGCATCTGGATTGATGGCGTTGATATTAATGCTCCTGGCACAGACGTTATCAAACTGCGTCAGAAGATCGGTATGGTTTGGCAAAAGCCCAATCCGTTCTATAAATCCATTTATGATAACATCGCCTTTGGACCGAAGTACCATGGGGTAAAAGGAAAAAAAGCACTCGATGAGATTGTAGAGAGCAGCCTTCGTAAAGCAGCATTGTGGGATGAAGTGAAGGACCGTTTAAAAGATTCAGCATTAGCTTTGTCCGGTGGACAACAGCAGCGCCTTTGTATTGCAAGAGCGTTGTCAGTTAACCCACAAATTCTACTCTTGGACGAACCAGCATCCGCACTAGATCCGGTTTCCACTGGTAAAGTAGAGGAGCTCATCAAGGAGTTAAAAGAAGAGCTTCGTATTGTAATTGTGACGCACAACATGCAGCAAGCTGCACGGATTTCTGATTATACAGCTTACTTCTATCTGGGATCCCTTATAGAATACGATAAGACGGATAAGGTTTTTACTAATCCAGAGAATCAAATGACACAAGAATATATCATGGGTCGTTTCGGCTGAAGCCTTTCAACATCGTTCCTTAGGGAACGGTGTTTTTTGTTTCTATTATTTGCAAATGGCAGATAGATACTGTATCATTAATGATAATGATTATCATTATTACTATAGGGAGTGGATCTCATGACACAAACTCAACCGACTCAAAAGAATAGCGTAGCTGAAGTAATAAGAGAAAGACGCTCTATTAAGCTTTTTAAAAAAGATCCACTGCCACAAGGTCTATTAGAGGAGTTGTTAAATGTAGCGGTATGGGCGCCCAATCATGGGGTGCGTGAGCCATGGAGATTTATTGCTTTTCAAGGTGATGGTACAAAGTTCTTGGCTGAAGCGGCATTTGCTTTCGTGAAACGTGCTTTTTCTGATCCTGAAGTGGCTGCTAAGCGAAAAGAATATATCTCAAATATTCCATTAACGTTAATTGTGGTGATGCCTGAGGATCCTCGGCAGAGAGAGTGGGATGAGGATTTTGCAGCAGCGTCAGCACTTGTGCAGAACTTCCAGCTAGCAGCTTGGGAGCAAGGCGTGGGAACGATTTGGAAGACCGATCCTTATATCAATAATCCTGAATTCCGTAACAAAATTGGTGTGAAGCCTGGAGAGAAGATCATAGCTATGATCCATGCCGGATACCCGGAGACTGTGCCAGACAGCCGTCCACGAACGGATGCTTCTGAACTATTGAAGATCATTGATAGCTATCCAGAGAACGATGTAGTGGAATAAGCAGAAGGTTTTACGGTATTTGAATAATGAATATTAAAAGAATATATATCCGAAGCATCCGAAGGGGTGCTTTTTTGTTGTAAGTTTAAGCTCATAATGTCGTATGGTTGATAGGAATATCGCGATAAATGTTTATAGCAATATATAATGTACATAATGAATGATATTGATTACAATTTGGTTAAGTGAATGAATTTAAATAAGGAGGGAAAAGCGTGGGGGAGAACAAGAACATCAAGATGAAACTGGCTCGTATACAAAAAGATCTTTCCCAAGAACAGTTAGCGGAAGTTGTAGGGGTTACAAGACAGACGATTGGTCTGATTGAAGCCGGGAACTATAACCCAACGCTTAAGTTGTGCATAGCTATCTGCAAGGCATTGGATCGATCTTTAAACGATATTTTTTGGGAGGAATAAGGGTGAGCAGGACAAGGATTAAGGATGAGCGGATTATCAGCGAAATTCAGAAGTTTAGTACGCATGGTTTTATGATTGTGTTCGTGGGCTTTATGGTTAGTCTTTTGGTAAAAGTGTTTATTCTGCAATGGGACATTAAGTATTGGTTTGATACGTTTGTGATTGTGATGGCAGGGTGTTTGTATATAACTGTTCGTTCCGTCAAAAATGGAATATATCTGCTACCGAGTAAAGAAGGCGAAGGCGATGTAAGACGGTATAAGAAAATCAATTTAATTGGGGGAGCTGTCAGTACGTTAATATGGGCCGCTTTAATGTTCCTATCTGATTTTAGAGAAGCCGGGGAGTTGGATATTGCTAAAAGTATCATGAGCACCCTTGTGGGTTCCGTTATATTTTTCGTTGGGATAACATGGATTCAGTGGTTCATTATTAAAAGATCTAATAAAAATGCGGACAAAAGTCTAGATGGATAAGAAAACTAATAATTCACTCTTGTAAAACTAATATGATTAGTTTATATTTAAGCTAATATCATTAGTTTTATGGAGGGGTAATGATGAGAGTAACGCGTGAAGGTCATTTATTACAGCTAACTTGGATGCCAAGAGTGTTTCCTGTGAATTGTTACATCATTGAGGAAGAGAATGAGTTGACTTTGATAGATGCGGCAATGCCGTTCAGTGTAAAAGGAATTATAGATACCGCAGCGAAGCTTGATAAAAAGATCACTCGTATTATATTGACGCATGCTCATGACGATCATATAGGTGCACTGGATGAGCTAAAGAGACAGCTTCCAGAGGCTCAGGTGTACATTTCAGAAAGGGATGCAGCATTGCTTAGTGGAGATCGTTCCCTTCGTGAGGGAGAACCTCAGACCCCTATAAAGGGAGGCGTACCCAAGAAGGTAGCAACGAGACCAGATGTATTGCTCTATGATGGGGATACCATTGGTTCATTAACAGCAATTTTAACTCCTGGTCATACTCCTGGATCTATGTCTTTCATGGATACACGAAGCGGCGCTGTTATCGTTGGAGATGCTTTTCAAACCTTCCGGGGAACCGCAGTTTCAGGAACCGTAATTCCTTGGTTTCCGTTTCCTGCTATGGCAACCTGGAGTAAAGATCAAGCATTAAAAAGTGCGATTAAGCTTCTAGAGGCTTCCCCGACTATACTGGCTACTGGACATGGAGACTTACTTAGAAACCCAGTGCAAACGATGGAGAAAGCTATACACAAAGCACAAATGATTCAAGATAGGAGTAATTAAAATGTCACCTAGAGCAGGATTAGATCGTCGTACGCTAGTTATTGCAGCAGCAGAAATCGCCGATCATGAAGGGATAGAGGCCGTAACCTTAGCCGCATTGGCTAACAAATTAGGTGTTCGTTCTCCGTCTTTATATAATCACATTAACGGGCTACAGGAATTGCGCACACAACTTGCAATTTATGGACTAGGGGAACTTTCCAATGCAATGAACAACGCAGCTAAAGGCTTTAGTGGAGACGCTGCTGTACAGGCGATGGGGCGAGCGTATGTGGACTTTGCTAGAAGCAGGCCTGGATTATACGAGACAACGTTGCGAGCCCCTGAACAGGCAAATACGGAGCTGGAAACGGCAAGTGATCATATTTTGAAGCTTATCATTCATGTGATGAAGGATTATCAATTGGGTGATGAAGGAGAAATTCATGCAGTACGCGGGTTACGAAGCATACTGCATGGCTTTGCCTCTTTGGAACAAAAGGGCGGTTTTGGAATGGCGCTTGATACGAATGTAAGCCTATCTCGGCTCATCAGTACTTATATTGCTGGGATCGGAAATATGAAGTCTAAATAATGGAGTACATAGGAGATGATGTTGTGATGTATAAGGAATATGAAGAGGAAAGTGTTATCACCTTTGAGAAAACTGCAGAAATCGTTACCAAGATTGGGATTTTGCCGCTTGCCACTCTGATTCCTGAGCACCCATCTTTAAATGGATTAACGAAAGCGGAGAATTGGCATACGGGTTCAGAGCTAGATCCATGGTCATGGCGTGTAAGGTTTCCTGGTGAAGGCCTGGCTGGATACGGTAAATTTGTTAAGAAGAAAGCTATCTTGGTCTCTAGGGAGTGGTTTCCAGCATTTGTGGCAGCTGTAGGTAGTACTAAATCTATAGAAGAACGTTATAATGACGGATTGGCCAGCAGAGAAGCAGTGACTTTACTGCAAATTATCCGTGAACATCAAGGGATTGATACGCGTATACTTCGTATTGAAGCTGATATGAAGGCTAAAGAAAAGAAGACGGCTTTTGATAATGCGGTTACGGAGCTTCAGGCATCGCTGGACATCGTTATTTCAGGTGTAAAAGAACGCCAAAATGCAGAAGGTGAGAAAAATGGCTGGAGCAGTACCTCGTTTGAGACTGTAAGCCACTGGATGGAAGATAACGGTCTTTCCTCATTTGAAGGCGATAGAGAAGAGGCAATAGCTTGGCTACATTCCAAAATGAATGGTATATGGTCGCCTACAGCAATAGCCTGGACGAACAAAGCATTCTCATGGAAATAAAAACGGTTAATCACTACTCCCATGAGAGTGATTAACCGTAAGCGTTTTCTAATAAAATCATATCCATCACATTATTGTTCCAACATAGGTGCCAAGTAAGCAATCAGGAAATACAAGAATCCGAAAAACAGCATAACATAGGCGGTATATTTGATTGCATTAGATGCAACAATTCTTGAATCCACCGGTGCTTGAATTTCGAGCTGTTCTTCTTCAACGCTGTCAATTTCATTGGATATTGGGTCTCTCAACATGATAATCCCCTCCTTGGAAATTAGATCCTTAACTGTATTGTGACATATTTGTGAACGGAAATCAACAATAGTGTGAACAAATATTGAACTTTTATTCAAATTTGGACTATTTATTTTCTGGATATCTAATTTGCAATAAAAAACAACCTGCTTTTGTCCTCGGAAGAGGAACCAAGCAGGTTGTTTGGCATTTTATTTATTCAATAATTTAAGCGAAGAAATTAAGCCCAATCTCCATCACGGAAGATCGGTACGGTTGTTCCATCATCCTTAATACCATCAATGCTCATTTCAGGTGAACCCATCATAAAATCAACATGTGTATGGCTTTGGTTCATTCCTTTTTCCTGCAATTGTTCTTTGGTCATTGTTGTACCCTCTTGAAGGGTAAAGGCATATGCTGCACCTAACGCCAAATGGCAGGAGGCATTCTCATCATATAATGTGGTGTAATATAGAATTCCGCTCTCGGATATGGGGGAGTGGAAAGGCACCAAAGCGACTTCTCCAAGATAAGCAGAGCCTTCATCTAACGCGATAAGGGAAGCTAGCGTTTCTGAACCTTTTTCAGCGGTGAAATCCGTTACTTTGCCGTTCTCAAAGGTGAGGGTGAAATTGTCAATAAGATTACCCCCATAGCTAAGCGGCTTAGTGCTGCTTACCTTACCATTCACACCAGACTTCAGTGGGGCAGTAAATACTTCTTCTGTAGGGATATTGGCTAGGAAAGGGACACCTTTGCCATTGACAGCTCCGGCTTGACACCAGATATGGCCTTCTGGTAGTTCAATCGTCAAATCGGTTCCATGTCCTGTATAGTGCAGCTTACGGAACTTATTATCATTCAAAGCAGTACAACGTGCTTTTAGACCATCTAAATGTTGACTCCATGCTTGAATAGGATCAGCCTGATCCGCACGTGTAGCTTTAAAGATAGCATCCCATAGCAAATCAATCTGCTGATCAGGTGATGCTTCAGGGAATACCTTTGCCGCCCACGATGCTGATGGGAATGCTACAATACTCCAACTTACGTGATTCCCCATTAACAACTCACGATATGGAGCTAATGTCTGTCCAGAGATCCGCTGATTATCTGCAATTCTTCCTGATTCAACACCGTTCAACAGATCTGGATTCGTTGAAGTTATCGATAGAAATGCTGCACCTTTTTTAGCCAGATCTTCTAATTCATCTGCTTGCCATTGTGGCGGTTCCAAAAAGGAATCGGATGGAGCGAGGTCATAACGTGTACGTGTAACAACCTCGTCGCTATAATTAACCTTGACGAGCTTCGCACCCGCTTCATAGGCTTTGCGTACGACAAGACGCACTAGTTCTGCCGAAACGATGTCGGCATTTACAACAAGGGTCTGCCCAGGTTGGATATTAACCCCAATCTTCACTGCCAGCAACGCATAGTTCTCCAGTTTTTGCTTGAAATCTAACATAGTTTCAACTCCTCCCAATATCTCTAGTCTTTTATTTCATATTTGCAATAATTAGAACGCCCAGTTTCCATTCAGGAATACAGGTTCTTCGGTTCCATCAGCAGATATACCATAAATGTTCATTTCCGCTGAACCGATCATGAAATCCACATGGGTAACGCTATTATTCAATCCATGTGCAATCAGTTCATCAGGAGTCATATCTTTACCGCCTTCTAAACAGAAAGCATAAGCCATACCTATAGCTAGATGATTGGATGCATTCTCATCAAACAAGGTATTGTAATAAAGAATATTGGACTCTGAGATAGGGGACTTATGTGGAACTAATGCAACTTCACCTAGGTATTTTGCTCCTTCATCCATACTAATGAGGTGCTCTAGTGCTTCTTGTCCTTGCTCTGCACTAACACTAACAATTCGTCCGTTCTCAAAAGTAATAGAGAATCCATCGATAATGTTGCCGCCATGGCTAAGAGGTTTGGTGCTTCGTACGGTGCCATTTACACCAGTCTTTAGAGGAGCGGTAAATACTTCCTCGGTAGGCATATTGGCTACAAAAGAATGACCCTTAGCATTAATACTGTCTCCTTGTGCCCAAATATGGCCTTCTGGAAGTTCAATGCTTAGGTCCGTACCAGGTGCTATGTAATGCAGCTTCTTATATTTTTTTGCGTTGAGTACATTTGCTTTTTGATCTAAGGTGTCGAGATGTTCTTGCCATGCAGCTACCGGATCTTCACGATCAAGACGTACGGTGTGGAAAATAGCTTCCCAAAGTTTATTTACACGTTCTTCAGCTGGAACATTCGGGAATACTTTATCCGCCCAAGCCTGACAAGGTACGGCAACAATACTCCAGCTAACTTTGTCGGACATTTGCATTTCACGATATTTGGTGAGTGCGGCTCCCCGTACTTTTTGATAATTTGAAATGCGTACAGGATCAATACCTTTAAGTGCATCAGGATCTTCCGCGATCACGTTAAGAATAGCTGCACCCTTCTCGGCGAGTTCGGTCATTTCACCTGCGTACCAAGTAGGAGGCTCAGTGAACACTTCTGGTGCAGCATGTTCAAACTGCTGGCGTGTAATGCTTGCATCACTCCAGTTCACCTTCACCAAGCTTGCTCCAATCGCATATGCCTTGGCGGTAATCATACGAACGAAATCAGCTGCAAGAATCGGTGCATTCACCACCAGAATTTGCCCTGGTTGAACGTTAACCCCAATTTGCACAGCTAAATCTGCATATTTACTAAGCTTTGCCTCGAAATCAGTCATCGATATTTCCTCCAATTACTAATAGTTTGGTACTTTACAAGTATTGTACTAAATTATTAACCGCCGGATGAAAAAAGTCAATTACATGGAATTTACAGTGTAAATTGAGGAATTACATTCATTTCAATGCTATACTGAGAGGGGAAATGATTTGATGAATGGAAGGAAGATTAACGGATGAATTTAGAGATCGTAAGTGCTGAAATGAGCCGTAAAGAGGATAAAAGCTATGTAGGGAGGACGATATTTACTCTCGAAAACCATAAGGCTCCATATGAGATCACTTTTTTCAGTACAAGAGGAACGGAATGGGATTACAGCCTAAGCTTTGCTGGTGAGCCTGGAAGTGAAGAGCAGTTCTTAGAAACTGACGCGCTACTTGAAAATGATGACGATGTATACAATCAATTGCTTGATGCCGCACTAGATAAACAAGAGATCGTTGAAGAGTAAAATATACAAGTGCTGATTGATTACCAGCGGCAATATTCATTGCCGCTGGTTACATCTCGCCTTATCCGATTGTAATCTTACCTTCAGGATATCTGTAAAGTTCCTTACTACCCTTAGGTTTGAGTGCATAAGCTAGAGTAAGCGGACCTGTCCGACCCAGAAACATTAGAAAAATAATGAGCACTTTACCCGCCGTAGTCAATTCTGGAGTAAGTCCCATGGAGAGACCAGAAGTCCCGAATGCAGATACGGATTCAAAGAGTACAGCAAGAAAGTCAGCCTTTTCTGTCACGGATAACAACATCGTAGCAATGACCACTAACATTAGAGACATCAGTGTCATCGTCACGGCTCTATAGACATTTTCTTTGGCGATCCGATGACGAAACATTACAATATCCTCTTTACCCCTTAGTCTTGCAGAAACCGCAGCCACTAGAACAGCGAACGTAGTAATCTTAATTCCCCCACCAGTAGATCCAGGCGCAGCCCCTATGAACATTAGCAGAATCATTAGAAATTGCGTTGATTCCCGCATCAGTGGAATTTCAATTGTAGTGACGCCACCTGAACGTGGTGTTATCGCTTGTAAAAATGTAGCCATCATCTTTCCACCTGCACTCAAGGGCTTCAGCGTAGAATTAAATTCTAGTAAGAAAAATAGAGCAGCCCCAATGACAATCAATATCATAGAGGTCGAAAGAACAACCTTAGAATGTAGAGTAAGCTTTTTGCGTTTTGGAAAGTCAAAAACATCAGACAGGACGATAAAACCGACCCCTCCAAGAAAGATGAGAATCATTGAGGTGAAATTCACTATAGGATCATTTACAAAACGAGTAAGTCCACTAAAGGGTCCATGAATGTCACCGAATAAATCAAAGCCTGCATTATTAAAAATAGATATGCTGTGAAAAATTCCATAATATACAGCTTTCCCGAAAGGCATATCCATCATAAACCTACCGGCAAACACGATGGCACCTGTGAGCTGAATAACAAGGGAATAGATCAGGACTCTGCGGATCAACTGGACAATACCTTGCATGGAATTCTGGTTCATAGATTCTTGCATAAGAATTCGCTCTTTAAAGGATATTCGTTTATTAAGGACCAAAGTAATCAAGGTGGCCATCGTAATAAAACCCAATCCCCCAAATTGAAATAATACGAGTAGAACAACTTGTCCAAAAGTAGTCAACTGTGTGCCCGTATCAATGACTGCCAAACCTGTAACACAGGTTGCCGATGTAGCCATGAATAATGCATCAATAAAAGAAATATGCCCTTCTACTGAGGCGACCGGCAAACTAAGTAAAAAAGTTCCGGCAGTGATAAGTATTACAAATCCTAGTGATAAGACTTTTGGTGGAGTTAATTTCAATCCACCGAAGTTCAGATTAGCCAATTCAATTCTCCTGTCATACGTGAAATTAGAGTAGTGCACACAAAATTATAACATAACTTGCCAGACCTTCCCTAAGTGGAGGGAGGTAATTGACATATTTTATCGAATTATTCTAGAATAACACCCTATTCTGCAACTTTAAAGAGGAGGCTTTCTTAATGGTGGTAAGTCCGATTCTGAATCAGATTGGTGCAGTTTTTATTCCGGTAAAGGATATTGAGAAATCCAAAGAATGGTATTGCCAATTGCTTGGTTTGCCTTTGGATGGTGAAGTATTATTCGGGCATCTATACGTGATCCCCATGCAAGGACCAGAAATCGTATTAGACAGCAAAATTTACACTTCTGAGTCCGTTCTTAATATCCCCTCTTTTCATCTAAATACCGAGGATATTGATGCTGCTTATGACTATGTGAAAGCAAATGGCGGAGAGATTCTTACGGATATCGAGCATGACCATTGGTTTAATTTTAAAGATCCGAATGGCAATGTTATCATGGTCTGCCGTTGTTAAGAACGATTAAGAAAGGAATAAACAAATGATAAGAGAGGCTGTTCCTGAAGACGCATTGTATATTGAAAACTTATATCGAATGTTGTTGCCTGAGCAGACAGCTATACAAGTGTCACCGGACCGCCTGAAGCGGATAGCTGACAATACGGATAGTTTTCTTTATGTGTACGAAGAAGAAGGGGCTATTGTTGGGACGCTTCATCTTCATTTATGTATGGATGCTTTATGTGACGATCGACCCTTTGCTGTCATTGAAAGAGTCATCATATCACAAGAGGTGAGAGGGAAAGGATACGGTGCGAAACTAATGAGATACGCTGAGCACGTAGCCACTTCTAGGGGCGCCCTTAAGATCATGCTATCGAGTGCGGTCAGAAGAGAGGATGCACATCAATTTTACGAGCATCTTGGATACAATAGCAGCTCCAGTAAGCTGTTCAAAAAGTACTTATAGCTATTTATGATTGGAAGTGATGATATGATGGTTACACTTAAAGTGCTTATACCAGAGGATGCAGAAGAATTACTTCGATTACAGCATCAGTTGGATCAGGAATCCAAATTTATGTTATTAGAGCCGGATGAACGACAATCCAGTCTAAATCAGGTCAAAGAGATGATCGAAAGCTTCGCTTTAGCAAATACTTCAATCCTTATTGGTGCTGAGGTTGATAACCATTTGATAGGTTTTATGTCGGTTAGAGGTGGAAATGTTAGACGCAATCGCCATAGTGCGTACATAGTCATTGGAGTTCTAAGACAGCATCAAGGTCAGGGGATTGGTACGGGGCTATTCAAAGAACTGGATGTATGGGCTAAGAATACTGAAATTGTCCGGTTAGAGTTAACAGTTATGACCCATAATGAGATAGCTATGTCGCTATATATCAAAAATGGGTTTGAGATCGAAGGGACGAAAAGAAAATCACTTGTAATTGATGGCCAATGGGTAGATGAATATTACATGAGTAAGATTTTGATAAAAGAAAAAAGGATAGAGGATCAGATTTAATCTGATAACTCTATCCTTTTTTTTATGATTAAAAGCTTATGAATTCTCAAGCTCTGACGATTCAGTGTCACCAGTGGTCTCAATGATGACCTCAACCTTGCGTACACGGTATCTGTTCATTTCACGAATGATTAAGGTTACGTTGTCATGTACAATGCTTTTGCCAACGGCCGGATCTGGGATATGACTATATAACCAGCCTCCAATCGTTGTCACTTCCTCATGTTCAAAATCAAGACCGGTAAGCTCCTTGACCTCAATTAAAGATACCTTACCATCGAACAGATAATTTGTATCGCTTAGTTTCTCAACTTCTCGGCGCTCATCACCGTCAAATTCATCTCGAATTTCACCAACGATTTCTTCCAAAATATCTTCAATCGTGATGAGTCCAGACGTTCCGCCATATTCATCAAGCAGCAGGGCGATATGCACCCGCTCCAATTGCATACGTGTTAAAAGGTTCTTAACAGGTGTTACCTCAGATACGGTTAGAACTGGCTGAATCAAGCCTTTGAAATCAAAATCAGGGTTATTGTCATATTGCAAATAAAGCTGTTTCGTATTAATCATTCCGATGATATTATCCTTGCTACCTTCTGCAACCGGGAAGCGAGTATATTGTTCCTTACGAATAATCTCGAAATTTTCTTTCAATGAATGATTGGTGAAAAGACATACCATATCCGTTCGTGGAACCATGATTTCTTTGGCCAACATCTCGTCAAAAGTAAAGATGCGGTTGACATAGCCATATTCAGCTTTATTGATTTTTCCACTTTCATAGCTTTCGGATAAGATCAAACGAATCTCATCTTCACTATGAGCGTCTCCATGCTCACTGGCAGGCTTCATCCCAAAAAGGCGAACAAGCAGATTTGCGGAACCATTCATAAACCAAATGAGTGGGTACAAAATTCTGTAGAACCAAATAATCAGCGGTGATGTAATTTGACCGATTTTTTCCGGAATGTTTATAGCTACTGTCTTCGGAGCAAGTTCCCCGACAACGACGTGTAGGAATGTTGCAATGACGAATGCGAATAAGAACGCAAGAGGGTGACTCACACTTGGACTAATATTAGCCCAGTCGAATACCGGAAGGAGCAACTGCTCAAACGCTGGCTCTGCCAGTGCACCAATACCCAGTGCAGTGATTGTAATCCCGAGCTGACAAGCAGATAAGTACCCGTCAAGATTAGCAGACACTCGTTGTACAGCAAGCGCGTTCTTCTTTCCCTCGATCACCATTTGACTGATCTGACTACCTCTAAGTCTCACCAATGCAAATTCCGTTGCTACAAAAAAAGCGGTTAAAATAATCAAAATAGCCACCAACGTCAAACTAAGTCCTATACCCATATAATCTTTACCATCCCTTTCGTTCCTAAAATAGGTTATACTCATATTATGAGTTCTTATGAACTATTCTACGAACTTTTCAGAGAAATATCAAATGGTGGAGGGAAACAGATATGGAATCATTTGCATTGACTCGTGTGGAGATGTCCAGTCTTCTGCTCTCATTGACCGGATTATCAGACCGGAAACCGCTGAATATCCTCCAAGAGGCATGGACTAAATTTCATCTTGATGAAGTACAAAAGGGGACTTCGTTACCCGCTTTTTTATCTACAGATGTTCCACCCATTTTTCAAAAGATCATTAAGGGGCATGATGTAAAAGGCTTTTCACTCGGTGAAATTGCTTCATTAGGCCATCTAATAGAGTATTCCACTTTGACTGTGACTACTATGCAAAATTGGGTGAAGCGTGATTTTAAGGAGTATCTCGGTTCTCCAAGAGAAGGAAAGAAGTATTCAGTTAATCAGGCAGCACTTCTGTTTATGATCGATGATCTCAAATCGGCCCTAAATTTCGAAAGTATTCGTCAGCTATTCCGATTAATGTTCTTAAAGCCAGATCGAGACGATGATGATCTTATAGAACCGACAAAGCTGTATTACGCATATGCTGGGCTGTTTGAAGAGATCAAGAGCAATCCAACTATACAAACCCAATGTAAAGTAGATCAACTTTTACACAAGGAGTTCTCCTGGAAAGAAGATTCCCTGCTTAGAAGTTCCACAGATCGTGTGATCAATCGGCTGACGCATCTTACGAGATCTCAGAGAGAGTCTGTCCGCAACATACTTCTGATAGCCACGATAGCTGTTCAGACCTGTTATTTTCAATCGCTTGCCAGACAATACTTTAATGCAGCTTTATTTCTTGATTTTTGAACGCTTCAATTTTAATATGTATAAGTGAAACAATCAAAAGTAAGTTTCATAAGATATATGTTGGATATAAGGGGGCTTAGAAGTGAATCAAATGACACTGCTGCGGAATCCGAAGCAAAGGAAATTACTCTTCAGTGCAGGCTTAAGCTGGATGTTCGACGCGATGGACGTCGGGATGATTTCTTTTGTTGTAGCGGCTTTAGCCAAGGATTGGAATCTGGGACCGGAGCAGATAGGTATATTGACAAGTATTAACTCCGTGGGCATGGCTGTGGGTGCTGCGGCAGCAGGGATATTAGCCGATCGTTTTGGACGTAAACCGATACTTCTATGGACACTCCTAATTTTCTCGGCTGCGAGTGGGTTATCGGCTTTTGCAACAGGCTTCGGAATACTCTGTGTACTTAGATTTATCGCTGGATTTGGACTAGGTGGGGAGCTGCCCGTCGCCTCAACATTAGTGTCTGAAAGTATGCCTGCCCGTGAGAGAGGCCGTGCGGTTGTGCTGCTGGAGAGCTTTTGGGCGGTTGGATGGATCGCTTCTGCTTTAATTGCATTCTTCGTGATTCCTGATTATGGCTGGCGTGTAGCATTCGGTATTGGTGCTGTTCCTGCTCTATACGCTCTTTACTTAAGACGTGCTATAGACGATTCACCGAAGTTTGCTGAGATCAAGAAGGCGCCTGTATCCTTGAAAAAACGTATCACAACAGTATGGTCACCAGAGTATCGTCGTTCTACGATTATGCTGTGGATTTTATGGTTTACTGTAGTGTTTTCGTATTATGGGATGTTTCTATGGCTACCTACAGTTATGGTACTTAAAGGCTTCAGCTTGGTTAAAAGCTTCGAATACGTGCTTATCATGACGTTAGCTCAGCTGCCGGGTTACTTTACTGCCGCTTACTTCATCGAAAAGTTCGGACGTAAGTTTGTCCTGGTCATCTATATGCTGTTCACTGCCGTTAGTGCGGCATGGTTCGGAAATGCAACTACAGAAGGCATGCTGATGGCGGCCGGGATTTGCTTATCGTTCTTTAATCTCGGAGCATGGGGTGGCATGTACGCTTATACACCAGAGTTGTACCCAACAACTATTCGCTCAACAGGCGCTGGTTTAGCGACTTCCTTTGGCCGGATTGGCGGCATCATCGCTCCTTTGTTAGTAGGGGTGCTGGTAGGTAAATCTATAGCGATTGGCTCGATCTTCATGTTATTTTTTGTAACGATTATTATCGGTGCGTTAGCGGTGCTCTTCCTAGGAAAAGAGACAAAGGGAACGGAGCTCCTGTAAAGGATAATTCTTCATTACATACTTGATGTTAATCTACCAACAATGCTAAAATTTAATAAGAACAAAACGGTTCCTTCACAGTTGTGAACAGGGCCGTTTTTTTTAACATTAGAAACTATATTTTTAGGGCCCCCGCAAAGAAGGCGTTATGCTTGCATTAGTCCTTCTTTTATAAGAACGGAGCGATCGAACATGAGTAAGGATAGGAATCAGCCTCATTTCACGGAATTAGTCTGGGAAAGTACGGAACAAAATGTTCCTATTCCCCCGCGAAATTCATCAGAACCAGCGCTGCCAAAGTTATCTACTGCAAATGTAGGGAAGCCTAAAACGTCGTCTGAACCTTCTTTACAGCTTCAGCTTTGGGATCTGGAGACCGACACGCCGGAGCCTGTGACAACTACCGAAGGTCAGTTTGTAGCTAGAGCGAAGGAGCTGGAACACAGAACCGAGGATTCCGCGCTATTTGTTCCTTTTAAAAGCTACTGGCCAACGTATGGTCATATGACGGGCACGCAAAGTAGATGGTATTTTTATTGGCGCAATGAAGTTAGACAGGGTAGATATCCGAAAACGGATCTTTCATATATTTTTCTGCACGTGTATGAGCTTATTAATGGTGTAGGCTGGCAAGATCCTTATGATGGCTATAAGCAGCTCAGTCAAATCTGGGAAGCTTATCGTGAAAATTATAAACGTCTGGATCAATATTTGGGTGGTTGGATCGCGGACTTCTCGTTTGTTCATCATTTGGATGTGCCTCTATCTTTAATCGTTGCTCGTTCACGCGGTCTTGCCGGAGATCTGGCAGAGCTAGAGTTAGAGAGATGTCTTACTGTAGCTCCTGAGCAGTTAACCTTTACGGTATTAACAGCAATGTCGGACTACGATATTAGTAAATCGAAGTTTTATATGGGGGAAGGTAAAGGAGCCCTCGCACGATATATTCCACAGGTAGTGGCATTAATCAACGCTTATGTCAGTAGGAAACATGGCTCGAATTTGGTTGAAATGTTCCCACCAGGCCCCTCAGTAATGCGTGAGCGTTATTTATTTCGTAGCGCCGTATATGATATTTCGCTATATGGTTATTCAGTACTTATACCGGTTGTGCGTATCAGTAAATCTCCACCGCTTCGCAGTTTGATTACAAGGCTATTCCGTTTGACTGAGAATAAATTACGGGAACTGCTGGGGTATCGAGGACGGCTCAAAGGGGTTAATGTGGATGCGGATATGGATGACCTTATCACTCGTTTTCTGAAGCGGGAATTTGAGAAAGAGAAACAGGAAGATAAGGGGCCGGCAGTAGTTATTGATCGTGAGAAGCTTGAAAGGCTGCAGAGTGATTCCGAGATTGTACGAACCATGCTTACGGTTGAGGAAATGAATGAGCTGGAAGAACTTGAGGATAGCGGTTTTGAGATTACTAATGAGGAATCCGAGCTTGAAGAAGTAGTAGAAAAAGAAGAATTTGAAGATATTGAAGATGAAATCATTGTACCGCTTCAGTCTCTTGAGCCTGAATTAACTATAGAAGAAATTCAATCTGCTAACGTAGATACGGAGTGGGAGCAGTTCTCTAATGCTTTAAGTCCACTCCAACACGAAGCTCTGATTGCGTTTATGAACGAGGATGGAACACAAACCATACAGAAGCTAGCGGCTGCAAATGGCACGATGTCAGAACTCTTGATTGATGAGATAAATGATATCGCAATGAACATTCTAGGTGATTTGATCATAGATGGTGAAGAAATTGCAGAAGAATATAAAATTCATCTGCTTAATATTTAATGGGGTGAACTTTGGATGAATGGTTTAAAAATACCCAAACGTATGACGACAGCGCTAGTCAATTCACTGACAGCCGGTGTGGTTCCGCGTATCGGACTAGAACATATAGCCGTTGGCCGCCGGCCAGAGATTGAAGCGATATTGAGAGATATGGATAATATTGCGGAGGGTGGAGCTGCTTTTAAGCTGATTACAGGCAAATTCGGTAGCGGCAAAAGCTTTCTTTTGCAGATGATCCGTAATTATGCGATGGATCGGGATTTTGTAGTAGCCGATGCGGATCTATCCCCTGAACGAAGATTAGTGGGAACGAAAGGACAAGGTCTTGCTACATATCGAGAGCTGATGAGTCATTTGTCTACCCGGACACGTCCAGATGGAGGCGCTCTGGAGATTATTTTGCAAAAATGGATCATTACGCTTCAGCAGTCTGTGATGCAAGAGAATGAATATGGCCCTGATCACCCCCAGCTTGGAGACGAAGTTGAGAAACGAATCTATGCTGTAGCCTCCGAAATGCGCGGTTTGGTACATGGATTTGATTTTGCCAAAGTGCTGGCTACTTATTGGAATGCACATAAACTCGCTGACGATGAATTGAAGCAGGATTCCCTTCGCTGGCTAAGAGGTGAATTCGCTACTCGAACGGAAGCACGAAAAGCACTTGGTGTGGGCGTGATTATTGATGATGATAATTGGTATGATTATATGAAACTGTGGGCGGAATTCACTTCTGCTATCGGTTATAAGGGACTGCTGCTATTCATTGACGAAGGCGTCAACCTCTACAAAATCACGAACAGTATCTCACGTCAGAGTAACTATGAAAAGCTGCTTACAATGTTCAACGATACGATGCAGGGCAAGGCAGAAAGCCTAGGGATTTTTATAGGGGGGACTCCGCAATTTGTGGAGGATGGACGGCGTGGATTATTTAGTTATGAAGCGCTGCGTTCAAGATTAGTTGCAGGAAGATACGGCGCAGCAGGTCTGAACAATTATACTGGGCCTATTATTGCACTGGACATGCTCTCACATGAAGAAATTTTGATCCTTTTGCAAAAGCTTAGAGATATTCATGCCCTTCATTATGGTTACGAAGCACAGTTAACACAGGAACAATTGGTTCATTTTATGGAAGAAGCTGTGGGCAGATTAGGGGCAGACGAGCTCCTGACACCGCGTGAAGTGGTGCGTGATTTCATGGATCTACTTCACACCTTACACCAGCATCCGGAGATCTCTTTCGAGAAGCTAGTGGGCGAACGAACCTCTAAACCTGTCGATACTGAACAAAATGAGTTAGATGGATTCCTCGCGGAGTTTGAATTATGAGTGATAATCCGTTTTATAGGCTGGCTCCCTTTATTAAAGAGTTTATCTATAAGAACCGTTGGGAGACTTTGCGTGAGGCGCAGGTGGATGCCTGTCGTGTGCTGTTTGATACGCCGCATCACTTACTGATTGCTTCGGGTACAGCTTCAGGTAAGACAGAGGCGGCTTTTTTTCCAGCGCTTACTGAGCTGTATGAACGTCCTTCCGGTTCGGTTGGCATTCTGTATATCGCTCCGCTGAAAGCATTGATTAACGATCAATTTACACGGCTGAACGATTTGCTCCGTGAGGGCAATATTCCAGTGTGGCACTGGCATGGAGATGTACCGCAAGCTGATAAAACCAAACTTGTGCAGAATCCTTCAGGCGTACTGCAGATCACCCCTGAATCCCTTGAGGGATTACTGATGAACCGCCCGAATGCTATTCCGGCGCTGTTCCATGATCTCCGTTATATTGTCATTGATGAGGTCCATGCCTTCATGGGAGCTGATCGGGGAATTCAGGTCCTGAGTCAGCTGGCAAGAATCTCACGAATGGCGGGATGTCATCCGCGTAGAATCGGTCTATCGGCTACGCTTAGTGACTATGCTTCGGTGACGGAGTGGCTGGCGGCAGGGACGCGGGAGAGCGTAGAGGTGTCCGCTCCACAGGGCGGGCGTAAGCTCCGTTTAAGTGTGGAGCATTTCTCTTTCCCGGATGCACGGGATGAAGTGCAGGCGGAGCATTTAGAACGCGCGAAGCAGTCTTACTACGATTTCATTTACGATCATACGCATCTTAAGAAAGCGTTGATCTTCACGAATAGCCGCTCGGATGCGGAGACGGCAACCCTTGAGCTGCGGAGAACGGCCGCGAAGCGTGGGGAACGGGATGTTTTTCACGTTCACCATGGCAGCATCTCCGCGATGCTCCGCGAAGAGACGGAAGCCGCGCTGCGGCAAGGCTCCGGTCCTGCAGTTGCGGCAGCGACATTGACGCTGGAGCTGGGCATTGATCTAGGAGAGCTGGAGCGGGTGCTCCAGGTCGGCGCTCCTTATAGCTGCGCAAGCTTTGTGCAGCGACTCGGCCGCTCGGGCAGGCGCGGTGACGCCGCATCCGAGATGATCTTTGTCACGCCCGAGGAAGAGGATGAGGAAGCACAGCTTCCGGCACGGATGCCTTGGACGCTGCTTCGAGCGATAGCGGTTATTGAGCTATATGTGCGCGAGAAGTGGGTTGAACCACTGGTGGTGCGCCAGCTGCCAGTCGGGCTGTTATACCATCAGACGATGAGCATATTGAAGAGTATGGGGGAGGCGGAGCCGGAGGATTTAAAGGAGGCTGTACTAAGCTTACCTTCCTTCAATAGCATTGATCCTGCCGACTACG
Organism: Paenibacillus sp. FSL R5-0475; assembly: GCF_038004585.1. Taxonomy (NCBI): domain Bacteria; kingdom Bacillati; phylum Bacillota; class Bacilli; order Caryophanales; family Paenibacillaceae; genus Paenibacillus; species Paenibacillus sp. FSL R5-0475. The sequence goes on along the minus strand of NZ_JBBORK010000001.1, from coordinate 2,138,641 downwards.
ATACCTTCATGATTTATATGCTGGGTATGGGACAAATCGAGAAGATGGATGAAGGCAGCTTGATTATTGGGATGGCGGGGGAGAAGATCGTGAATAACTTCCGCTTCTACGCAGTCTTCAAAGACGATGAAGAGCATGTTGTCTATAACGGGACTGAAGAGATCGGTTCGATCACAACAGTACCACCACCAGGTTACTGTTTTACTCTGGCAGGGAAGCTCTGGAAGGTAGAAGAGGTCGATAATCGCCATAAAGCTGTTTATGTAAAAACCTCACGCGGTAAAGTGGATACGTTGTGGCTTGGAGCGGGCGGGGATGTGCATACACGAATTATGACCAAAATACGTGAAGTGTTAGGCGCAACATCCTTGTATCCGTATCTTGCACCGAGTGCGGCTGCGCGGCTTGAACGAGCTCGTCGTTTAGCGAAGGAAAGTGGAATGCTTGAACGTTCCGTTATGCCGGCAGGTGGAGATTCGATGTTTATCTTACCGTGGGCGGGTAGTCGGCAATTCCGCACACTAGAGCGCCTTCTTAAGAACAATTTGAAGAGCTCACAGGGACTTCGATCTATCGTGCCGATGGAACCTTATTATATGGTGGTTGCAGGCAAAACAGATGCAGAAACGCTGGAAGCGGAGATCATCGCTGAGAGTATGGCTGCCGCTGATCCTTTAACATTGTTATCTCCAGATGAAGCACCCTACCTCGGAAAGTATGACGAGTTCATCCCGCATGAGCTGTTGCGCAAAGCTTTTTCTTTAGATGGATTAGATGTTCCGGGGTTGCTTGAAGTGCTAAAACAATGGCGGCAACCACAGTAACTATTTTAAATATTTTTAATCGAGACGCCCGCTTATGCGGGCGTCTCTTTATGTTCGGACGCACAGCAACGTGTATCTCCTTGCGCCGATATAGACTTTCCTCCTATTCCATAAGTTGTATAAAAACAGGGCAGGCAGAGAATAGTATCTAGAAGATTCCTATTAAAGGATGATAACGATGTGGTCTAAAATAGTCTCTTATATTCCAGATTGGACAGTTTTTATGCAGGCAGCCATCACGCTGCTCTTTCCCATAGGGTTATATTACCTTTACAAGCATTTGTATTTTTATGTTGGAAGCGGACGTTCCAAGGAGTCAGGAGCTGACTCTCAGGAGGAACATAAGAAGGCAGACAATGAGGGAGTAAAACAGCAGCAGGGTGCGTCTACAGTGTTTACGCAAGATTATGATGCCGACCTAGCGGCGATAAGAACGGCCTTGGGGGGGAATAGTGATGTGCATTTTCGTGAATTTTCAGTCAAAGGTATTCAGGCACGTGCCGCATTGGTCTATGTGGAGGGCATGCAGGATGAAGAGCTAATCAATCAACAGGTGTTGCAAAATCTGATGTTTGCCGGTGAAATGCAAGCTTCGGAAGGAATATACACCTATATGAAACAGACTATGCTCCCGCTGGCTCAGCTTAGTGATGCTAGAGATTTGGACCATCTGCAGGAGTCTGTCCTGTTTGGATACACTGCACTGATTGTCGAAGGCATGCGTGAGATGCTTCTGGTGGGCTTTCCACATGGAGCAGTGCGCGCAATAACTGAGCCAACCTCGGAAGCTTTACTGCGGGGACCCCGGATTGGCTTTACCGAAGTGCTCAGTGAGAATACATCTATGCTACGGCGCCAAGGTCTTAATATGAATCTGGAAATGAAAATGGTTGAAGTGGGTAGCGAAATCAAGAAGAGTCTAGTTATCGCTTATATGAAAAACATTGTAAATCCTGATCTGCTACAGGAAGTGAATGAACGGATCTCCAAAATTGATATGGATTTCATTCTGGAATCTGGCTATGTGGAGCAGTTAATCGAGGATGATTATTTAAGTCCGTTTCAGCAAACACAGAATACGGAAAGACCCGATCGAGTGATTGCCTCTTTATTAGAGGGGAGAATTGCAATTTTGCTGGACGGCACACCGTTTGCACTCATTGTTCCAGTGACGTTCAGTATGCTTTTACAGTCTCCCGAGGATTACTATGAGCGCTGGTTTCCAGGTACCCTTTTAAGGGTGTTACGGTTTTGCGCATCATTTCTGGCTCTGTTAGCCCCTGCGCTTTATATTTCCTTTATCTCCTTTCATCCGGGACTAATTCCTACTCAGCTGGCCATTTCCATAATTGAAGCACGCCAAGGTGTACCCTTTCCTGCTTTAATTGAAGTACTGATTCTGGAGATTTCCATTGAAATCTTACGTGAAGCTGGAATTCGTCTGCCGAAGCCCATAGGTCCGGCAATGGGAATTGTCGGAGGTCTGATCATTGGAGATGCCGCGGTACAGGCCGGTATTGTAAGTCCATTTCTAGTAATTGTCGTTGCAGTGACAGCGATCTCTTCGTTTTCCATACCGATGTACAGTGCCGGCATTACCCTCCGGATCTTACGATTCGCAGGCATGTTATTTGCAGCGGTCCTGGGCATGTACGGAACCATCCTGTTCTTCCTGCTGATTTGCAGTCATCTGACTCGCCTTTCAAGCTTCGGGGTGCCTTACATCACACCTATCTCGCCCTTTCGGGTAAGTGACTGGAAGGATTTATTTATCCGTGCACCCTTATCCATTATGAAGCGAAGACCGGAGATGCTGAAGACCCAGAAGAAAAATCGCAAATCCTAGAGAATGTATTCTTGCAGGAGCAGGGGGGGAGACCACAGTGTTCAAACGTACGGATGACAAGATCACAACCTCGCAAGCTGCCATAGTATTGACCAATTCAATGCTGGGTGCCGGAATTTTGACCTTGCCAAGAGATCTTGTCAAGGCTGTACAGACTCCTGATGCCTGGGTTTCTGTGGTGCTGGGTGGTATTGTCGTGTTTATAGTGATAATGGTTATGGTGAAGCTTAGCCAGCAATTTCCAGGTAAAACTGTCTTTCAGTATTCTAAAAAAATTGTTGGAAATCTTCCAGGTGGTGTACTGAGTTCTTTGTTGATTCTGTACTTTATTGTGATTGCGGGCTTCGAAATCCGAGTACTGGCGGAAGTAACGTTGTTCTTTCTTCTGGAAGGGACTCCAATTTGGGCGATTGTGATGCCGTTCATCTGGGTAGGCACCTATTTGGTGTATGGGGGGATTAATTCCATTGCCCGTGTGTTTCAAATTGTGTTTCCGATCAGTATCTTTATTCTGATTATTTGTTTTATCTTAAGCTCCAGAATATTTGATATCCATCATTTACGCCCTTTTATGAGTGAAGGCCTGATGCCGGTCATTCGGGGGATGAAGTCGGGCATCCTGATCTTTACTGGATGTGAGGTTGTTATGATCATGACGGCCTTTATGGAGCATCCGCAGGAAGCGGTTAAAGGGATGATGGTCGGATTCTGTATCCCGTTGGTACTGTATTTGGTAACTGTTGTGATGGTTATTGGAGGTCTGTCCATCAATTCTGTAATCACCAGTACCTGGCCTACGATAGATTTGGTACGAAGCTTGGAAATTTCAGGATTCTTTTTTGAACGATTTGAATTTCCTTTGTTAGTCATATGGCTGATGCAGATGTTCTGCAATTTTTGCAGTTTTTTCTTTAATGCGTCACTTGGAATTTCGCAAGTGTTTAATCTGAAGATCCATCCGGTTATGTTCGCCTTAATGCCTGTAATTTTCATCTGCACGATGATTCCTCAACGCATCAACGATGTCTTCAGTCTTGGTGAATCGATTGGCTATATGGGTGTGCTGATTTTTATGTTGTTGCCACTGTTATTGTCGATCGTATTACTGATCAGGAAGAAAGGACTCAAGCAGAATGTTTAGACAGAGGGTAATACACTTACTAATAATATTCATGATTCTGCTTACGCAGCCTGGTTGTTGGAGCAGTAAAGAGATTGAAGACCTGAGTGTTATTACGGGATTGGCGCTTGATAAGGGGGAACCTAGAACGCTCGAACGGGAATTTGAGGAGCGTGGAGGGAGCTACCCAAAGCATAATAAACTTACGGCAACCGTACAAATTGTGCCTGAAAGAACAATCGGGAACTCCGGTAAAGAAGGCGAAAAAACCAAAACCCATTTTTACAATATTTCAGAAACAGGGGATTCTCTGCTTGAAATATTCCGTCAGTTCTCCATTCGCAAGAACCGTCCGATTATAGGCCATCACCTTAAGGTTATCGTCATATCAGAGGATTTAGTGCAAAAGGCGAAGATCAGACAGTTAATGGATTTTGTACTCCGAGATAACGATATCCGTCCCAGTTGTCTCATATTTCTTAGCCAGGGGCTCGCGTCCGATTCGCTTATGACGACTGAGGAGGAGATTCCTTCCTTCCGGCTGGTGGAGATGGTCCGTAACAATTTCAGAACCAGTAAAGTTATGAAGGGCATAACGCTATCGAATCTAGATGCGCTTATGTACTCCAAGCAAAGCTTTGTGTTGCAGAACGTTATAGAGGCACATGGTGAGATCAAATTTTCCGGAGCCGGTATAATCAAGGGAGATACAGGACATTGGATCGGAAATCTCGACCAAAATGACGTGGAGAGTATTGCCTGGATCAAGGGGGATATAAGAGGAGGGAGTCTCAAAGCATATGATCAGTCGAACGAGTCGATTACTTATGAGATTAAATCCGTTAAGAGTAAGATTACGCTGAAAGAGACCGATGATAAGAAGATATCATTTCATGTTGCAATTGAGTCCACTGGACGCCTAATAGAGGATTGGAATGTTGATGCGCATTCCTCGGATGTTGATTATTTCAAAGAACTAGAGAAGATATTCGAAGAAAAACTAACCCAACAAATCAATGCTCTTATCAACAAAATGCAATCCACTTACAAAGTGGATGTAGCAGGATTCGGAGATTGGTTCAGCATTAAAAAGCCTCATGTCTGGAAACAGATTAAGGATCATTGGGACGAGGAGTTTACTCGGATTCCAGTGACCTTTGATCTAAAGCTTAAGATTACCGATTTTGGTACAACTTCTGATTGAACGAATTTCCAGACAGAATATCGAAAATATTGTTAATCGAAGCACCCCAATTAGCGGGTGTTTCGTTATGTTCGGACATATATTGTATTTTTCTAGAAAAAACAAACCATATATCTTAAATTTGACACCTTGTTGAAAGCGCTTAACAGTACAATAATAAGCCTATAACGAAAATAGGGGGCGTCAAACAATGGTCAGCAAAAAAATGAAGGCAACTTCAACAATTGCGTTATCAGCAGCTTTGGTTTTAAGTATGGCAGCGTGTGGAAATTCAAACAACAACGAGAGTAAAGGCGCTACAGAGTCGAAAGGAAATACAGCTACGAATGCTCCAGATGCCGGAACTACAAAAACCGAAAGCGGTAAGAAGGTCACGATTACTTTTCAAAATATTTACCCGGATCCAGCAACACCTTCTTATAAGATGCTTCATGAATTAGTTGACCAATATGAAAAAGAAAACCCTAACATTCACATCGAACTGGATACTTTAAATACGGACCAGCAAAAGGTCAAATTGAAAACACAAGCCGCTTCCAAAGAAATCCCTGATATTACGATTGTTAACCCGGCTGCACAAATGAAACCTTTCGTTGATGCAAAGCTGTTTGCTCCTCTGAATGACATGCTGGATCAAAATGGACTGAAAGACACTTATCAATCCGGTCTACTTGATTACTACAGCTTCGATGGTAATGTTTATGCGCTGCCAGATGGTAATAACATCGAGGTAGTCTACTATAATAAAGAACTCTTCGAGCAAGCGGGCATCGCAGACACTCCTAAAACATTCGATGAATTACTCCAAGATGTAAAAACCTTGAAAGCAAAAGGCATTACGCCAATCGCGATCGGTGAAAAAGATTCCTGGACGGGTTCATTCTTGTTCATGAATATCCTGCTTCGCACCAATGGAGGCCCTGGTTTCCTTCAAGACGTACTTGATGGCAAAAAAACATTTGAAGATCCTGCTTTCATAGAAGCTGTAGATCGTTTCCAAGACCTCGTGCAAGCAGGTGCATTCCCAGATGGAGCAACTTCCATCGATGCTAATGCAGGTGGTAATATCTTCAAATCCGGTAAAGCCGCTATGTGGGTTATCGGTTCATGGGAAACGGGTGCAATTGACGCATCCTCAGTTGCTGGTAAAGCAGGAGCCTTTCAATTCCCAAGTGTTAATGGTAAGGGGGATCCAAATGAATTCATGCTCGCACCAGGTAGCGCCTTTGCGATTTCTGCAAACAGTGAGCATTTACAAGAAACGAAAGATTTCTTGAATTTCTTCACACTGAATCTTCCTAAAAAACAATTTGAACTTAAAAATGCTGTAGGGATTGGTCAAAAAGTGGATGGAGACCTGAAAGGCGCAGGATATTCTGATCTGGCGATCAACATTTCAGGATTGTTCAATCAGGTTAAAGGTGGCGACTTGGCCTTTGACAACACCATGAACCCAGCTACCGCACAAGTCCATCTAAGCAGTATCCAAAATCTTTTTGTTCAAAAAGTGGATTCCGCTCAAGTAGCTAAAGAACATCAAACCGCATTTGAAGCTAATAAATAAGAAGGTTTTGAAAACGCGATGCGAGGGTGCTTAAACGCTTCTTCGCATCGTGTTTACATTCTAGGGGGCGGAAATAATGAAGGTACTAAAGGTTCCAGCGCGCACAATCGCCGTCTTCGTGTTACCTTGCCTGCTTTTGTATGTGTGCTTGGTGTTTGCTCCTATACTAGTATCCTTTTATACAGGATTGCTGCAATGGGACGGAATTACGACTACGAAAACATTTGCTGGACTTGCTAATTTCAAAGAGATGTTTTTTCATGATCCAGTGTTTTGGCCATCTGTAAAGAGAACGTTACTCTATGCTGTGGCTTCCATGGTGGAAATTCCATTTTGTTTATTGATGGCTATCCTGCTAAATCGGTACGTGAGAAAAGGAAACACTTTAGTTTCTATTTACTTTACACCGGTTATTTTGTCGGTGGTTATCATTGGGCAGCTCTGGAAAACGATCTATGACCCTGTCTCCATGGGCGGGATGTTGAATGGCGTCCTGATCTCTCTTGGGCTGGATAGCTGGACTCATAATTGGATCACAGAACCTAAAATTGCGATGTTCGCGCTTTATGCAGTATCTCTTTGGCAATATTTTGGCTACCATTTGCTGATTCAATATACCGGTGTTCAGAATATTCCAGATGAGCTGTATGAAGCGGCAAAGATTGATGGGGCTGATGGATTTAAAGCCGATCGATATATTACTTTTCCACTGATTATTCCAATCTTTAAAATATCTATCGTACTCGCCTTTATAGGGTCTTTGCAGGCTTTTGATCTCGTTATGGTCATGACAGCCGGTGGACCTGCTCACGCTACAGATGTTATTTCTACACATATGTACAACAGTTCTTTCTTATCCTTTAAATATGGATATGGTAGTGCTATCGCTTCGTTCTTGGTCATACTGTGCCTTGTGTTTACTGCTAGCATTAATACTATCTTTAATAAGCTTGAGAAAAAATTCAGTTAGCAAAGGAGTGCGCGATCATGCGGAATGTCAAGAAAGGACTCGTGTATCTTCTCTTTGCGATTCCTGTCGTTACCCAGCTATATCCTCTGCTATGGCTAATGCTCTATTCCTTGAAGACCAATGAAGAGATTTTGGGAGGAAGTTTTTTCTCATTTCCTAAAGTATTTCAGTGGCATAACTATAGCGAGGCTTATAAGTCCGGTAGCTATTTAAAGTATTTATCTAACAGTGTAGTGGTTACCGGTGTAACGATGATCTTCGTCATCCTGCTTAGCTCGATGGTAGCTTACGCGATCTCACGGTTCCGTTGGCGTTACGGCAACTTGGTCATGACGATCTTCTTAATGGGGATGATGATTCCCATGCAGGCCACCTTGCTTCCGCTGATGATCATTTTCAAAAATATGCATATTCTGAATACACACTTATCGCTCATATTGCCTTATGTAGCTTTTTCAACCCCAATAGCGGTGTTCATATTAAGTGGCTTTATGAAGAGCATTCCGCATGAAATTGAAGAATCAGCCTTTATTGATGGGGCGAGCGTATATCGGATCTTCCGCACGATCATTCTTCCTGTATCTGTACCACCTGTAATGACTGTATGTATTCTAACGTTCATCAACATTTGGAATGAGTATATCTTAGCGGCCACCTTCATTTCCTCCGAGAAATTGAAGACCTTGCCCTTTGGCGTGTACACATTCGTTAGTCAGTATTCTGTAAACTATGGGAATATCGGTGCATTTCTAGTGATGGGTGCGTTACCCGTCATTTTAATCTATTTCTTCTTATCCAATCAGATTACAAAAGGAATGGTGGCGGGCGCAGTAAAAGGATAAATCTATATTGCAAATTACAATAATGGAATTATAATGAAGAAGCAGCAGGACAGATGAGTTTGAGGAGGGAAGCCTTTTTGAGAAACAGCTTTCATTCCATCCACCATCGATTGTTTTTGCTGTTTCTTTTTTGCATGTCTAGCATTCTATTAATTGTGAGTCTGCTCTATTACAACCGGACAACCGTACAGTTTCATGAGAAAATAAGTGATTTGTCGCAGAAGAATGTCGCTCAGACAGCGGATCTATTCAGCTTACTGTACAAAGGGTATGATAGTCTCTCTAAATCACTCAGCAATAACTTTGAATTGATACGTTTGATTAATGAGACAAGCACAGAGCCCGCGGTAGCTTACATCAATGAACAGACGATTACCAATATTTTAGGAGCTATATTTTATTCTCGGGATGATCTCGTAGGTATTCATGTCATTACAGATAAAGGTAAGATCTATAATTACGGAAACTATATGAATGTGGTTGATCCCGAATATATGAAGGAAGATTGGTACCATCAGCTGCAAGCTTCCTCCGGTAAAATGGTCTGGCTCGGCGTCTATGAACATTCTCTTATCGATCAAGTGGAGGATAGTCCTGTGTTTGCCTTCGGACGTCAGATTTACGATCTCAATGAGCACAAACCGATTGGCATTGTTCTGTACGAGACGAATCCGAAGCCTGTTCTGGATGCGCTGGATAATGTGAAGCTGGGTGAGCATAGCCAGGTGTATTTAATGTCGCAGGATGGACGATTCGTATCCTCTGCCGAAGATCAGGAACCTGATTTAACTCAGCTCCCGTCTTTGCAGAACTCCCAGAATGTTGTGGTCGAACAGACAGCCAATCGTCTGCTTGTCGCTTCTAAACTGTCCTTCTCTGGTTGGTGGGTGCTTAGTATCACTCCTAATCGCGACCTAAATGTAGAGTTGGTAGAGATGAAACGTTATCTGTTCATTGTATTTTCGATTCTTGTTCTCGTCTCTACTTTGATAGCTTCTATTGTTTCACGAACGATTTCTTTGCCGCTTAAAAAGGTGATTCGAGAGATGAAACAAGTGGAGATCGGTAATTTTCGGGGAATGGTGAATGTTTCATCTTATCAAGAGATTAATATTCTTGTTGCTTCGTTTAATCGGATGGTTCGCCGAATCGAAGAACTAATCGAGCGGGTAAAACTATCTTCCGTTAGTGAGAAGAATGCTGAGCTTCATGCCTTGCAATCTCAAGTGAACCCACATTTTCTATACAATACTCTGGATATGATTTATTGGATGCTGGATGAGGAAGGGAATGAGCAACTAGGTGAACTTGTTCTCTCGCTATCTTCGATGTTCCGGTACAGCAGTCATTGGGAAGTTGATGTAGAAGTCACGCTAAGAGAAGAACTGGAACAAATCGGGCACTATCTAAATATTATTTCTATCCGACTGGAAGGTCGTCTACGGATTGAGATAAATATAGATGAACGATGGCTTGAGGTTCGCCTTCCCAAGATGACTGTACAACCGGTCATTGAAAATGCTGTAAAACATGGCTTGGAATCGCTCGATCGTCAAGGTATTTTGAAGGTGAGTATACTTGAAGAAACTGGATTGCTGAATATCGTCGTTCAAGATAATGGCAAAGGTATGGATGCAGAGAAGCTGAATGCGCTGGTGGAATCCTTGGATCGACCTACAACGAAAGAAAATGGAAAAATGGGGATCGGTCTTCAAAATCTGCATCGGCGGCTCCAGCATATGTTCGGAGAATCCTATGGTCTTGTGATTCGAAGCTTACCTGGAGAAGGAACCGTGGTTGCTATTATGCTGCCGATTCCGCAGGAAGGAGAGCATAGTCGTGAACATTCTCATAGCTGATGATGAACGGGTGATCCGAGAAGGCATTAAGCGCACTATAAGAAGTATCTATCCAGATTATTGTGTACATGTTGCTGCGTCGACAGAAGAAGCTGTCAAGATTATGGAGGAACAGTCCATCCATATCGTCTTAACAGATATTCTTATGCCCGGTATGAATGGTCTAGAGTTCATGAGGATTTCTAAGCGGCGGTATCCTTATGTCAAATGGGTGGTCATCTCTGCACACAGTGAGTTTGCCTACGCGCAGGAGGCAGTTCGTCTTGGAGCGAGAGATTATCTACTTAAGCCGATCGGTAAAAGCAAGCTACTTGAGATTATTAGTAACTTATCGCTAGAAATAGAGCAGGATCATAAGCTTATTAAAGATGAAGACCGATTAAGGTCAAGTCTGAAATATTTAAGAGAAGGTGTATTTCAGAGGCTCGCTTCTGGTTTTAATCTCGGTAATTTAGACATCAGCCAATTAATAGAAGACCATCAATATTTCTATTTGATTTTGCTGCAAATGGATGCGGGTGATAAAAACATTCGGATAGAACATTTTATTGTAGAGAATGTGTTAACTGAGCTGATAGAGCGGGACGGGAGCGGGTTTGTGGTCAGTTATGACCGACAGAGTCTGCTGGGATTAATCACCTTAAGGGAAGAAGCAAAATTAGAATCTTTTCTGGAAGATGGGCGGACCTATTTGAAGCAATATTTAAGAACACCTTTCCAAATGATCCATTCCGGACTTAGCTACGATATAAATACTGTCCCTCAGATCGTAACGAGCTTAAGAGAGGCGGTGAATTCGCAAGTATTGGATTTAACGCCAGCGAAAGGTAGTGGCGAAAAAGCAATCGACATCGCATTGCAATATGTAAAGGAACACTATTACGAAGACCTTACTTTGGAAAAGATTGCTTCCGTTGTATTTCTGAATCCGGTCTACTTCAGTCAATTATTTAAACAGAAGACGGGTCAAGGCTATAAAGAATATGTGACATCCTTACGATTGGAGCAAGCGAAGCTGCTGCTAGTAAACTCGAAGCTTAAGGTGGCAGAAATCGCCGAACGTATTGGATATCAGGACATGCGACATTTTACACAGATGTTCCGCAAGCGGTTCCTCGTAACTCCTACGGAGTATCGTCAGCAGCTTAACAACGGAACCTACTGAATTCTGTTCATAGGAAAGGAAAAAGGATCTCTGCAGCCATTAGGTTGGCTGTAGAGATCCTTTTTTTTGTGTGGATCAGTAGGGGGTGTAACTTGCTGCTGCGTATATAAAAATAATGAATAATAAAATTAATATGGCGTAAAGTAGAGTGCCGACAATCCCGCATACCAGACCCGCAATAGCTAAGCCTCTTCCTTGCTCATACCGAATCCGTATTTCTTTAAGGGATAGGGCAGACAGAATAACCGCTACAATCCCTAACAAAAATCCGATATAAGGAACAATTATGGAAAGCACTCCTAAGACGAAACCAGCAATTGACTTGCCATTCATCGGTGTTGGTGGAGGCGGGGGAGGATAATAGTTTTGATTCTCGTTTGGCCCATAACTCATGCATATCACCTCCTATCAAACGTGTTATTGGCTGTAGTTAATCCAGTGTTCAAGCTGTACACAAGGAACGAGTCCAATAGATTCAGCTAGTCTAATGGAAGCTTGATTTGTTTCAAGCACATGATAGCGTGGAATAAACCCTCGTTCTAACGTTTCTTGTATGGCGGTTTGGACCACCTTTTTCGCATATCCGTTTCTTTGAGAGGATTCTAAAGTATGTACAGCGCCGATTTCCCAGATGGTTTCTTCATTACGGAACGCTAAGCAGGTACTGACCGGATTGTCGTCTAGGAAAATTGACACGGAAAAAGCTCCGTTTTGAAAATAGTCTACTATTTCGTCTTTCGTGTAATGATTAGCGGCCCACAGCGGAATTAAACTGTCGTCAACTACATGACTGATAACAACATCTTCGTCCTTCGGATAGATTTGTCCCTCAGCTGTACTGTATGAGTAGAACCCCCGGACTTTCTCCATTGAAAAATGTGATGATAATGCCTCTTTATAGTTCACGTCTTGCAGTTTAAAAACAATTTTTGCTTGCGGAGGCAGGAATTGAAACAGAGCCGGAAATACATCTGGGCTGCTGTAATCCATAAATACGATGTAATCCGCTTGAGGATATACTCTATGATCATATGCGTACGCTGAAGCAGGAAGAAGCAATAAAACACCCCATTGATTTCCTTGCTCCACAAGATGAGACTCCATGACTTCATGGAATGAGGTTAGCATTTTTAATAAACTGACATTCTTTAACGGTTCTTTGCGCAATCTGGTTATAATTCGGTCATTCTGGTGCATGTTATTTACTCCCCGCTCAATATATTTCAATATAAATTGCACTTATGCAGATCATTGTATTTAAGATAATTATTATATCGCAGAAATACGTCAGCTTGACAGTGACTGCTATAATGTATTAGGAAAATAAAGCTTGCTGTTTATGCAGCATACGTAATCGGAGGCACAGAATTTCATGACACAATCTATCACACCCGCTGCAGTTCGTGTAGGAGGAGGCCTAACTAAGCAATTCATACTTATTTTAGCCATTGCATCAGGTTTAAGCGTTGCAAATATGTATTACAATCAGCCCCTTTTGGCCGATATAGGACGAACATTCCATGCATCCTCTAACGCAGTAGGATATGTATCGATGCTTACTCAGATCGGTTATGCGCTTGGGATGTTATTCTTTGTTCCGTTGGGCGACATCCGTGAACGAAGAACACTAATATCCGGACTTCTTATTGCTGTATCACTGTCACTTGTTGGTTTCGCTACAGCTCAGAACCTTATTTGGATGTATATCGCCAGTTTTTCTATTGGCATAACTACGGTCGTGCCGCAGGTCATCATTCCTCTCTCGGCGGAGCTCGCTTTGCCAGAAGAAAGAGGTAAGGTTATTGGAACCGTAATGAGCGGGCTATTTTTTGGTATTTTGCTGGCAAGAACAATATCCGGAATTATAGGAGATATGTTCGGCTGGAGAGCCATGTACTGGATTGCCGCAGCTATAATGCTATTGTTATCCCTTATCTTATACCAACTAATTCCAAAGACGAAACCAGAAAATAATTCATCCTATACAGATCTACTGAAATCAATGGGGAATTTGATTCGCAGATATTCGACGCTTCGTGAAGCATCATTGATTGGTGCTTGTATGTTTGGTGGCTTCAGCGTGTTCTGGACTTCACTGGCTTTCTTTCTAGAAGGTGAACCTTACCACTATAGTAGCTCTATCACAGGCTTGTTTGGGTTGATCGGTGTAGCAGGTGCTGCGGGCGCTCCATTTATCGGGAGGTTAGCTGATAGGATCGCACCGAAAAAGATAGTAGGTATACTACTATTGCTGACATTGATTGCTTATGGATTCTTCGGGTTAGCTGGATTTACAATTTGGAGCCTGATTGCCGGTGTTATTATTCTGGATCTTGGAGTACAAGGGTCGCAGGTTAGTAACCAAACACGAATCTATGCACTTGAGCCGGCGGCGCGGAGCCGAATAAATACGGTGTTTATGGTTAGCACTTTTACAGGTGGAGCTATTGGATCAACACTTGGAAGCTTTGCATGGCAGCATTGGGGCTGGAATGGCGTCTGTCTGATGGGTGGAATGCTAATTGTGGCCGCTATATGCATATGGATAGTCTATAGAGGAATTGAGAAGAAGACATTCAACGCAGGAGGTGCATGAGCATCGCTCAGAAGACGAAAGTCGTAGAAGTTGTCCCTTATGATCCAGAGTGGAAGGTAGAATTCGATAGAATAAAAGAACAGTTGTTATCTTATGTTGGCGACCTCATTATTACGATAGAGCATGTGGGGAGTACTTCCATTGAAGGACTCGCTGCTAAACCCATCATAGATCTTGATCTTGTAATGGATAGCTACGATGTACTCCCACAAATCATAGAACGTCTACAACAGCATGGTTATGAACATCAAGGGAACTTGGGAATCGAGGGCAGGGAAGCCTTCAAAAGACGTCAAGCGGACGAATTCATGAAATATCATCTGTATGTATGCCCTAAGGATGGAAAAGGGTATTTGGAGCATATCGCTTTTAGAGACTATCTCCGTTCAAATGCGGAAGCACGTCAAGCATATGCAGAAGTCAAACAGCATTTGGCGGAACAACATCGCTACGATATGGATGCTTACTGTGAAGGAAAGACAGCTTTTGTCACCTCGATTTTATCAAAAGCCATGAAATAACCCATAAGCAATCATATGCCAGATCGAAGATGGCTTCGATATTCACTGGGGGACATACCGCTCCACTTACGGAACTGCTTGGAGAAATATAACGCATCATTGAAACCGACCGAAGAGGATACCTGGTCGATGGTGAGCGTTCCTCCAAGCAGTTCCTTTGCTTTATCCATGCGAACCTTTAACAAATATTGCTTGGGTGACATTCCGATCTTTTGCTTAAAGGCCTTAGAGAGGTGTGCCCTATGATAACCAAGAGAGGATGCCATGTGGTCGATACTGATCTGTTGATGAAATTGGAGAGAGATCCAGCGGATCGCTTGATTGATCTGGCGGTCGATAACATCCGGTAATTGTGCGGATTTAGGGGTGAGCGAACTTATGTTCGCAAGACCGAATTTGTGCACCAGAAGGCGCAGCCACCCAGAAGCCTCCAAGCTTTCCAACCTTGGATAAGCAGACTGCTGAAAGGAAAAACGAATATGCTCATACAAGTTATGTATCTCTACAAGGTTATCTAAGTGTATTAACGGCTTGTCCGGTGTAATCCCCACTTCTTTAAATAGCTGTTGAACGGCTTCCCCTTGCAAGGCCACCCATACATAAGTCCAAGGCTGTTCCATGTCTGCCTGATAGCTGAATAATACCCCTGGGAAAATAACAAAGGTATCTCCTGTACCACATACCTGTGAGTTACTTCCACTCTGAAATATGCCTTTTCCATCTATTACGGTATGTATAAGGTAGTAATCGTGAACGGATGGCCCCATTTTATGTCCAGGAACCGGTTTGCCTTCACCGCTGAACAATACAGTCAGGTCGGGTTCATCTGGAGCAAGATTAAGCCCTGCTGAGAAATGATAATGCTCTGAAGCCATTTGCTTCTGACCTCCTATACATGATTTGAATTACAATTAGATTATAGGACATATCACTAAAATGCAACAAACATCCATATATGAATTGTATTTCTCCATACTCATTGAGACCGCTCTCATTTATAGTGAATAGTGAAGAGAGAGACGGATATCCTCTGACATTCTAGTGTTTATAAGGGGAATTCATTGAGGTTTTCTGAGTGGCTAGCGATGTCGAGACCGTAGAACTCACTACTTAAGGAGGAATATTTCATATGTCCAAAATTACATTTATCGGAGCGGGTAGTACTGTATTTGCAAAGAATGTTTTAGGAGATTGCATGAGAACTCCAGCCCTTCAAGGCTTTGAGCTTGCCCTATATGATATTGATCTTCAGCGCCTGAAAGATTCCGAAAATATGCTGAGTAATATAAAAGCAAGTAGTGGCAGTACTTGTATCGTGAAATCCTATACGGATCGTAAGGAAGCTTTGCGCGGAGCTAAATATGTGATTAATGCGATTCAGGTCGGGGGTTACGATCCTTGTACCATTACAGACTTTGAAATTCCGAAGAAATATGGCTTGCGTCAAACGATTGCGGACACGGTTGGTATCGGTGGTGTTTTCCGCAACTTACGCACGATTCCTGTCATGATTGATTTTGCTGCAGATGTGAGAGAGGTTTGTCCAGATGCTCTGTTCATGAATTATACGAATCCAATGGCAGTATTGACCAATGTGATGAACACTTATGGTGGTGTGAATACCGTTGGATTATGTCATAGCGTACAGCATTGTATTCCAGGCTTATTCGAGCATCTGGGAATGGATCAGACGGGTGTACAGGCTAAGATTGCAGGGATTAACCATATGGCTTGGCTACTCGAGGTTACGAAGGACGGAGAGGACTTATATCCGGAAATCAAACGCCGTGCTGCCGATAAGCAGAAAGAACATCACGGGGATATGGTTCGTTATGAAATGATGCTTAAATTTGGTTATTATATTACGGAGTCTTCAGAACATAACGCAGAGTATCATCCTTATTTTATCAAGCGTAATTATCCTGAGCTCATCGAACGGTTTCAAATTCCACTCGACGAGTACCCACGCCGCTGTGTAGAACAAATTGAACGGTGGCAGCAAATGCGTGAAGAATTAGTAAATAATAAAGAGCTTGTACATGAACGTTCGCATGAATATGCGTCCTACATTATGGAAGCCATCGAAACGAATGTACCTTTCAAAATTGGTGGTAATGTTATGAATACAGGTCTTATCACCAATCTTCCGAAAGAAGCATGTGTAGAAGTTCCGTGCCTTGTAGACCGCAGTGGCGTTACTCCAACCTTCGTGGGAGATCTGCCTCCGCAGTGTGCCGCACTGAATCGTACGAACATTAATACACAATTGTTAACAATTGAAGCAGCGATTACTCATAAGAGAGAGCATATTTATCACGCAGCTATGCTCGATCCGCACACTGCCGCCGAACTGTCGATGGATGACATTACGAATATGTGTGATGAGCTGATCACAGCCCATGGAGATTGGTTGCCCGCGTATAAATAAAATTTCATATTGTTACAATTTTATAATTCTAAAGCCTGAGAAATCAGGCTTTTTTTGCTTATCTGTCTAGGACAACTGGGGTCCTACGGAATACAAATATATGGACACCTAAATGCGGAGGTGAAGCATGATGATCATTGAGAACTATACCTTAGCATCGTCCACATCCCATGCCACCCCTTATTACGTGATCAGTGGCGGGCTCCCTGGTCCTGTGTTTATGGTGGTGTCCGGCATACACGGAAATGAAACGGCAAGCATTCGTGCGGCGAAAAACATCGTGAATCACTTAAGACAAGGAGAACTATATATTTACCGTGGTACGCTTATTATTGTTCCCCTCATGAATCAAAAAGCTTATCGCAAACGAATTCGGGGCGTGCCCGATTTGAACCGAACGTTTCCGCGTACTCGGAATGGATCTGCCAAACATCCGTTATCCGTAGCCTTGCTTCAATTAGTACGGCGTTATCGCCCCACCTGGTACCTTGATCTCCATGAAGCGAACGGTTTGTCTCAAAGAAATCCGAAACGCCTCGGTCAGTCTATTATTATTAAGCCGGGGAGCCAAGGTACGGTTACGGCAAGACGTCTCATAAAAGACATTAATCGTACAATCGCTAATACTTCTTATCATTTTAATATCCGTTTACGAGAGCGCCCCGGCTCGTCACGTTCAGCCGTCTCCCGCATCATAGGAGCGAAGGCATTTACTGTGGAAACATGCTGGAGTCTTGATCGTGACCTTCGTATTCGCTATCAGATAGACATTGTTAGTCGCTTTTTAAGAAGTGCTGGATTGATGTGATGATGATTATATATGCTGAATGTCAAGCAAGCTGACCCTGAGTTCATAGGAATCGGCTTGTTTTTTGTGGATTTTGAAAGATCATTGACAACAATGAGTATAGTGTATATATTACATATATACATTGAACACACATAAACTAGGAGTGAGGGCACGAGTTCATGAACATATTGATATCCAACACTTCCGGTGAACCCATCTATGCACAGATTGTAAGTCAGATCCGCCAGATGATCCTGCAAGGAGAGTTAGTCTCAGGTACGCCTTTACCTTCTATTCGACTGTTAGCTAAAGAGCTGCAGATTAGCGTAATTACAACAAAACGAGCTTACGAAGAACTGGAGAGAGAAGGGCTTATCAATTCCATTGTGGGAAAAGGCTCCTTTGTTTCTGGTGCGGATCAGGAGTTTATTCGTGAACAACGGTTACGGATCATGGAGAACAAAATGAAGGAGATTATCGACGAGAGTAAAATGTTAGGGATTGATTTTGCTGAGTTCAGTGAGATGTTGAAATTGCTGTATGAGGAGGAGACAGAATGAACGATGTCATTCAATTGAATCAAATATCTAAAAAATATGGCCATTTTAGCCTATGCGAACTTACGTTCGGTATTAAGGAAGGGTATATAACGGGGTTAATAGGACCCAATGGGGCAGGGAAAACAACATTAATTAAAATGATGATGGGTATGGTACAACCCGACCAAGGAAATATCGAGATTTTCGGCAAAGAAACAACCGTAAAGAATGCAAAGTACAAAGAGCGAATTGGGTATGTTTCCGATGAGAATCACTTTTACGAGCAATTAACCATCGATCAGATGAGTAAGATGATTGCTCCCTTTTATAGTCAGTGGGATAAAGAGACTTATAGGAAATACATAGAGATGTTTAAGCTTTCCCCGCGGAAAAAGATTAAGGAGCTCTCCAAAGGGATGAAAATGAAGTATTCGCTCGCCATTGCTTTATCACACGGTGCAGACCTGCTCATCATGGACGAACCTACTGCAGGTCTTGATCCCATATTCCGAAGAGAACTGCTTGATCTGCTTAGTGAGCATATCCAGGATGAGAAGAAATCTATTCTTTTCTCCACGCATAACACGACTGATTTAGACCGGATAGCGGATTATATTGTTTTTGTGAATGAGGGGAGGTTAGTTTTTAATGAGATGAAAGAATCTCTCCCTAATAAATATATGCTGGTAAAAGGCAACAAGGAGTTGCTTGATCGGGATGTGCGGAAATGGTTCATCGGGCTTAGAGAGACGGAAGTTGGTTTCGAGGGTCTTCTGAACAATCGCTCTGAGGGCGAACGATTCTTTAGAGATCATGCCATATGCGAGACACCTACTCTGGAAGAAATCATGTATTTTACGGTAAAGGGAAACGCTTTGTATGTTTAATCTCTTGCTGTTAATTCGGAAAGACATTATTCTCCTGCGGAATTTCATTCCTTTATTTCTCTTGAGTATTTTGTTTGTTGCATATGTACAATTGGATAGCTCCAGTATGTTTGCTACCTTTCAATCTTTACTACTGCTCGTATACTCCTGTTCAATGGATGCGCAGAATAACAATACAAAGTTTGTTATTGGACTGCCAGTAAGTCGGCAAGAGTTTGTTTTGGCTAAATACTTATCACTGATTCCTTATAGTTTCATCGGTTTGGTTTGCTCTTTTGCTTTGTTTCTAATTTCCTTTTCATTTGGATATTCCATTAGCCCAGTGTATTGGATAGGGGTATCTTTAACGTTACTTATGATTCCTTTGACTGCGTCTATTTATCTGCCGATTCATTATTGGCTTGGATACAAAAACTATTACTTCAATATCTTTTTTAATGTAGTTATAACGATAACCACCATAAACGCTGGATCTTCACTCTCACATTCATCAGTTTTCTCAAAAATAACCCATTTAAAGCTGCAAGATCATCTGGTGCAGATAGGTTTGATAGGGATCGTTTATCTATTCATCTTGTACTTCTCATATAAGATTTCACTACGATTGTTTAGCAGGGAAGAGTTATAAGCTAAGGAGGACTTATAGTGTATCATTCATTTTATCTTATTCAAAAAGACTTCATTCTTCTGCGTAAATTTCTGATGCTGCTAATCCCTTTCTTTATTTTTATAGCTTACTCGAACTATCATAGCTTCAGTTTATTTACGCTAATGCCACCCATGCTGTTGTTGATAAGCTCCTGTTCTATGGATACTCAGCAGCTGACGCAACGGTTTCTCGTTAATCTCCCTGTGCGGAGACAAGAGCTTGTCCGTGCTAAATACTTCTCAATCCTTCCGTATGCTCTTGTTGGGCTGGCAGCAACTGCTTTTACCTATCTCCTGATTATTATGACAGGTAAAGAGGTAACCCCTCATTTTTGGCAAGAGGTTGGTATTGCGATATCTATTTTCCCACTCCTCGCTATGCTTTATTTACCGATTCATTACTGGTTAGGGGCTAAAGGAACGCAAGTGGTTAATCTCGTATTTATGATGATTATAATGGTTGGTCCGAACGTGATCGGCAGCTTGCTTCAATGGTTTCCTGACCTAGAGAACTGGCATAGCTCTGGAGTGAAGTCTAACTTTATTCCTTATATCATACTAGGACTCGCTTACGTGTTTTTACTCAGCTGTTCTTATCTCATTTCTTTGCGGATTTTTGAGAAGAAGGATCTCTGATGCTAATAATTTGAGATTTAGATTGAATTCATATACCATTATCTCTACAAAGATAAATACTGTAGGGGAAGGGTATACATCCAATGCCTAAAATGATTTATAGTTTTCGTACAAAAATGATTATGCTGCTGATGGCCAGTATGCTAGTATCCGGTGGGATAACCTTTTTAATCTATAAGGCGCTCCAGCGATATTATCACTCTGAGGTGAAATTTGAGAATCCACTAACCAAAGTTCGCTATGTAATAAGAGATATTGGAGATGTGAATACATTTTTAATTATCTTTATACCACTAGCCATTCTATTTTTCTTCTTATTCACTAAGCCGTATGCAAAATACTTCAAAGAAATCTCAAAGGGGATTCATCAACTAGCGTCAGGTGATTTCTCTGAACGAGTAGATATACCCTCCAAAGATGAATTTGGAATGATTGGTCATGATCTCAATCTAGCCATTGAGAATATGCAAGAAGCCATTGAGCGGGGAGACATTGCCGAGAGCAGTAAAGATCAACTCGTGTTGAACCTGGCGCATGATTTGCGTACACCCCTAACCTCGGTTATTGGTTATTTGGATTTTATTTTGAAAGACAATCAGTTAACTCCTGAACAGACCAGGCATTATACGACGATTGCTTATACTAAATCTCAACGTTTAGAAAAATTGATTGATGAGCTGTTTGAAATTACAAGAATGAATTACGGCAAGCTTAAGCTTGAGAAATCCTCGATTGATCTCAGTGAGCTTCTCTTACAATTAAATGAAGAATTATATCCAGTCTTTGAGAAAAATGGCCTAACCTCCAGATTGGATATGACACAACCTCTGATGATTTACGGTGACGGGGAATTGTTAGCTCGTGTATTTGAGAACCTTCTTACGAATGCGGCCCGATACGGAAACGATGGTCAATTTATTGATATTCACGGTTACTTGGACGCTAACGAGGTAGTCGTTGAAGTAATTAACTATGGGAATTGTATTGAGCCGGAAGAGCTGCCACGAATTTTTGATATGTTTTACACGGGTGATCGTGCACGAACACATCCAACAGGAAGTACGGGACTTGGCTTGTTTATTACTAAAAATATAGTAGAGCAGCATAATGGAACAGTATCTGCGCAAAGCAGTGTGGTGCGGACAATCTTTGAAGTGAGACTCCCGAGAAACAGTAATTGAAGACCATTTCTATATGATGAAGTACCAACCTAAAGAGGATTCGTTGGTGGGTGATATCTAAAAATCGTCCACCTTTGAAATCCTCTTAAAAACATGATATAATTAGCATGCTAATTAATTTGTAAGGTGGTTCGGGGGAAAAAGCTGTGATTGAAGATGAGATAAGAGAACTACTGGATAGAATTTCAGCGGAAATGCGTAGAGATTATGCAGCATTGCTTAGAGAATTTAATCTTCATGTGGGCCAAGAACAGTTATTATGCCGGTTATGGAGATCAGATGGAATGACACAGATCCAGTTAAGCGAAAGTCTGAATTGTGAGCCTC
Source organism: Paenibacillus sp. FSL R5-0475 (assembly GCF_038004585.1). Taxonomy (NCBI): domain Bacteria; kingdom Bacillati; phylum Bacillota; class Bacilli; order Caryophanales; family Paenibacillaceae; genus Paenibacillus; species Paenibacillus sp. FSL R5-0475. The sequence goes on along the minus strand of NZ_JBBORK010000001.1, from coordinate 2,116,694 downwards.
CAACTATTACGAATATGGTGAAATCACTTGAGAGTCATGGGTTTGTTGTTCGAAAAAGAGATCCTGAAGATGGCAGAGTAAGCCGAGTGTATCTAACTCCAGCCGGACGTAATCTTTGTGAACCTGTGGAACGTATATGGAATAAGCAATTGGATAAATTATTAACAGGAATTTTACCCGAAGAACGTTTATTATTAAGAAGGCTTATGAAACAGATGGTTGTAAATTTATTAGCAAGCTAATAAAAACTTAGAAAAGAGGAACATAGATGATTACCAGTTTGACTCGTATTAATGAACTAGCCAGGAAAGAACGTGAAGAAGGTCTGACAAAAAGTGAATGGGTGGAACAGATCGCTTTGCGTGAAGATTATCTGCGTGAAATTCGTGGACAAGTTCGTAACAGTCTATCGGGAGTAACGATTGTAGATCCTGAGGGAAATGATGTTACGCCTGAAAAAATTCGTTTATCGCGTAAAGAAACTTTGAACTAATATTATCTAATGAAGTGAATTTACACCTTTAGAATATCGTTGAATGGTCTTATGGGCTAATCAGCGAATATCTAAAGGTGTTTTTTTATGATATCAAATGGACGAAAGTGGAATCATATTTATAAAAGTTATCTTAACGGAAGCTTAATTTGATTTCGTTAGCTGATGCTGAAAGTTAAGGTTCACTTAAACTTGTGTTTCACAGGATCTAAGACTGGATTGTTAGAATGAAATGGACAGAAGAGAAGATATAAATATGTGGGGAGCGGGAAATACATGATGAAAAAGACATTTTTCTTTTTACTGAAAGCAATAGGAGTTATAGTCATAGCCATAGCGCTTTTTCTAGCCATTGTTTTTACTGTTAATGTGATCTGCAACAAAATCGAGAAAGGAAAAATTGAACCCTATGGTCAGCTTGTACCTGTAGATGGAAAAAAAATGAACGTCACGATTCAAGGAAATGGTGAAGAGACGGTAGTATTATTACCAGGATATGGAACTGCAGCGCCGGGTATTGATTTTAAGCCGCTTGTAGACGAGTTATCTCCATTTTACAAAGTGGTTGTGATTGAGCCATTTGGCTATGGATTAAGTGATATCACGGAAAAAGAACGAAGTACTGAAAATATAGTGAGTGAGTTACATGAAAGTTTACAACAATTAAATATAGACCGTTATATTCTGATGGGACACTCCATATCCGGAATTTATGCTCTAGACTATGTGAACAAATATAAAAACGAAGTTAGTGCATTCGTAGGGATCGACAGCAGTGTTCCGGCACAAGGAGCCGGCGATGAACTTCCAACAGCAGCCTTAAAATCACTTAAACAATCAGGTTTCTACAGATTGCTGGTTAAACTCTCGCCTGATCAAATCATTGCACCCGATGTTGATGATGAAACGAAAGAGCAAAATAGAATGCTTTCGCTTAAAAACATGATGAATCCGAACATCATCAACGAAGCAGATCATTTCTCAAGCAACTTCAAAGCCGCAGAAAACTTAAAGTTCCCTAAAGAACTTCCCGTGATGTTCTTCTTAGTAAAAGATAATTCGGATGTTGAGGGCTGGGCAGCTTTACATGAAGAACAGATCAAAGATTCCTTGCATGGGAAGATGATGATGTTTGAAGGCGATCATTATTTACACCATACTAAATCGAAAGAAATCGTGGAGAACTTCAGAAACTTCATGAGTGAGATAAAATAAGAGTGAATAAGAAAACGTCGAACGATTCATATAGTGAATCATTTGACGTTTTTTTTAGCTTATATCATACTACTCATATAACAAGAGATAAACAGCGAGGTAAATCATGAGCAAAAGAAATAGAAAAAGAAACATTCTATTAACGATATTGGCAGCAATAGTTGGAATATGCACGGTATCGATTTTATTAAATAAGACCTACCGTACTACGTTTGAATCCTTGCCTGAAACCGATCGGCGGATGCTGACAGAGTTATCCGAGTTGTATAACCATTTTGAGCAATCCAGTGATCAGCTCTGGAATAAGGATTATCGATTTGACTCCAAACCCTTGTTACTGGTACGAACGACTAAGGATAGCGGTCTGTTTCGTAGCGAAGGGTTTGCCGTGAATGTGCCTATGAAGAAAGGGATTTTTGCTCAAGAAATCAGTCTGCCTGAGTCGATGGGCTTACCGAAGGTATATCGTATCAGTCGTTTTTCACCGACAACCCTCTCAGCATGGTTTCCAGCTAATTTTGGAACGCTAAATCTGAAAGGTATGGAAACAATGTATTTTAAGTATTATCCCAAAATGTTCAGCGATCCCGCGCTGTATTTTGATTTTTCATCTTTTTTATTGCACGAAGGGTTTCATATCTTCAAACAAAAAGACTGGACGTATGATGCCAATGGTGCTGAGCATATCGAAAACTATCCTATAAATGAAGAAAATTACGCATTGATGGGTATCGAATTCAAACTGTTGGATCAAGCAATGGCTGAAAGCAATCCTGAACTCGTTCAACAGTATTTACATGATTGGACAGTTGTACGAAATTACAGATACTATAAATGGCCGCAATTAATTGGCGAGACGAAGACAGAGGCTATCGAAGGTTCTGCAAGGTATTTGGAATATCGTTATAGTAAGTTAACTGGCCGTAATTTAATGGTGCTGGCCACTAAGCAGGAGCCTTACCATGTGACATTTATGCAAGCATATGATTTTATTGCTAACGGACAAGCGGAGTCGCCTTCTTTCTTAGAAAGAAGTATCCGTTATGAAACTGGGGCTGCTTTGGAGCTAACGATGGATAAGGCAAACTTACCATGGAAAGAAGCGATAGAAGATGTACCTGGGAAGAAACCAGGAATGACACCGTACGAGATTTTGAGTAACTATTATAAAATGAATGATCTAACTACTATTGAAAGCCAGTTAGGTGAAATTAAAGAAGTATACGATTACGATGCCTTACGCAAACAGGGGGCGAAGATCGTTAAGCAGCTTATTAGCGAACAGTAACTTTATATAGCCTTATCCAAACACGTCGAACGATTCATATAGTGAATCATTCGGCGTTTTCTTATGGATTAAAGTACGATTCACCTGCGTGATTCTAAAAAAAGATGATTGATCAACGCAATTGTGGGCACTCTATATCCTAATCTTTACTATAGGAAGGACTACAATAGCATGTGCGGAATAGCAGGAATCTTAAAATGTAATGGACAACCCCCGCAAGAAGAAACCTTAAAACAAATGACAGGCGCAATGAATCACCGAGGTCCTAATCATGAAGGCGTATGGCTCGATTCTCGAATTGGGCTCGGTTTTCGTAGGTTATCCGTTATAGATTTACGTGATGGAAATCAACCGATGACGAATGAAGATCGTTCCCTTTGGATTGTTTTTAATGGTGAAATCTATAATTATAAAACACTACGAGATCAGCTTAAGTTAAAGGGACATCACTTTCAAACGCAATCAGATACAGAGGTCATTGTGCATTTATATGAGGAATACGGTAAGGACTGTGTCCATCATTTACGAGGAATGTTTAGTTTTGCGATTTGGGATGTTAAGGAACAGACGCTTTTTGCTGCCAGAGATCATTTTGGCATCAAGCCTTTTTATTATTACAAAGATGAGAATAACCTTTTATTTGCTTCGGAAATTAAAAGCATTCTTGCAGTTCACGGAGTACCAAGAAAGCTTCAGTATCAAAGTTTATTTAGCTACTTAACTTTTCAGTATGTGCCGCAACCGGATACGATGTTTGAACATATTTATAAATTAGGACCTGCAGAGCGAGTATTTGTTAACGCTAAAGGTGAAATGAAGATCGAGAAATATTGGGAACCCCATTTTCATCCGGTAAAACGATCTTTAGCAGACTATGCGGAAGAAATTCAGTGGAAATTGAAAGAGTCTGTAAACCTTCATTTACAAAGTGATGTGAATAGAGGATGTTTTTTGTCCAGTGGAATTGACTCTACAGCTATAGCTGCAATGATGAAAGCAGTAGAATCCACAAAGACCTTTTCGATTGGATTTGAAGGGGTAAACAATGAAACGATCATTGCAAATCAAACGGCAGCTAAACTGGGAACGGATCATTATTTTCACATTTTATCTACAGAAGACTTTTTTGATAGTATTCCGAAAACGGTATGGCATCTAGATGAGCCTGTCGCGGATCCTTCCGCCATCGCTCTTTATCATCTCAATCAGCTTGCAAAAGATCATGTCACGGTTGTCCTATCCGGGGAAGGCGCTGATGAATTATTCGGAGGATATCGGATCTATAGAGAGCCAGATGCATTAAGACCCATCACATGGATGCCCAATTTCATAAAGGATTCGTTACGAAAATCATTGTCTATATATCCATATCATTTTTATGGAAAAAACTATTTACTTCGGGGGCTGACACCTTTAGAGGAACGCTTTTTCGGTAATGCTAATATCTTTAACAAAAGCGGAAAGATGAACTTGCTCCACGAATCGGTACACGCTCAAAATAGCTTTTTACATCCGACGGATATCGTTAAGCCTTTTTATGATAAGACAGTGCACCTAGATCCTACGACAAGAATGCAGTTTATTGATATGAATTTTTGGTTGCCTGGCGATATTTTGTCAAAAGCAGATAAGCTGTCTATGGCACATTCATTGGAATTAAGAGTCCCGTTTTTAGATAAAGAGGTTTTCGAAACGGCTAGTAAAATTCCAGTCTCCAATCGGATTGGCAAAAATACAACAAAACTCGCTTTGCGTAAAGCTATGGAAGGAATTGTTCCTGATGCTATTGTGAATCGCCCGAAATTAGGATTTCCCGTACCGATTCGTGATTGGCTTAAGACCCCGATTTCAGATATAATGTTTGAGCAAATACGCTATAGTGGTATTGAAGAAATTTTCAATATGAATATCATCGAAGAAATGTTTGTCCAGCATCGGAATAATAAAGGTGATTATTCGCGTAGAATCTGGCTAATTTACATTTTTTCAGTGTGGTACACGCTTTTTATGAAAGAAGATCTGAAACAATTAAAGAGTGCCGTGCTGTAATGGGGGAGTGATCGTTTGAATATTGAAAAATATGCATGGAATAAACATGAGCAGCAAATAAAATCAACTAACGAATTTACTTACAGTATTCCTAAGATAAAGATTGTAGACAATAATGAATTAAGAAATCAACTTGAAGAAACGCTTGAAAAATTACCGCAGAAGTTCCTGGCCAAATGGGCTTTGAGCGTTGCTGTTGAACACCTGGATCATCTGGATCAACATCTTATAAATGACCCGCGCATTGATTTAGGGATAGAAACGCTAGAAAAACGTATAGCTGGTGGTATCAGAGCCTTTGACTTAAGAAAAGTTGGATTCATAGTCAATGAATTAGCGAAAGAGTCCACAACCGAAGCAAGTAAGTATGCTGCTCGTTCTTTTGCACAAGCCATTGCAACTGGACATATGAGAGGACATGCTATGGTAAGCAGTGACTATGCTGTTAAAATGGTAAACATATCCAATAATTCCTCAGTGGCCGAGTCTGCCACTAAAGAACGGGAAAGACAATTAAGGATAGCTAAAGAAATGTTTTAAAATTGAAGCTATAAGACTGAACGGTATAAAGATACTGATATAAGTTAATTAATGGTAATAATTAGCTTTTTTATTTAAGAGGTACGTAAAGAACAATCAACAATAAACATATAAATATAACTACACAAAGTTTAATCCGAGATTCTGATACACTTTAAAGTTTAATACTCGTTAGAGACAAATCAATATCTAAAAAGAGATTCAATTGTTCATGAAAGGGAAGCTAGTATGAACAATTTTGAATATTGTATAGATATCAATTATGGACAGCTAATTGGCATTAGTATGGTTTAAATTGGCTTGCTCCATTAATTTATATACTACTTCCTCACAAAACCCGTATTTTGTACATATGTCTATGAGTTGGAATAAGCCCTGTTTACATCTAGGATGTTGTACAATGTACAATGACAAAAAGTTACCTACATATTATAAATGTCACCCTCCCTATAATGATAACAAAAAATCTATCATCAAAAAAAATTTTTCTTCAATCAAAAAGACTATCTCCATTAGGTAATAGCCTTCGGTATTTAGAAATCATGATTTTGCCAGGAAAAACCCTATTTAACATATCACGCATTTCTTAATGGATATTCTCTTATGTAGCGGTTCTTTAATGTTGTTCTAATTCAGTCAATTTATCTTCGAGATACAAGTACGAGTCAATCCCTCGATGGAATTTTTTTCGAACCGTTACACGCTAGATTTTAGGGTCCGAGCCGTACTCTCGTCTAGTAAAGGTTATGGCTGATTGGGATCCAATTCGCTGGGTAACCTTGTTTTGTTCTCCCCCATTCGAATCCGCCATCTCTTGAAATGGACGAGGTAGCTGCTGAGCAAACTACCAAGCACGTCTCAGCCGTTCATCAAACCGTATGCAGAGTGAAACGAAGTAGTCTTCTTCTCGGTCACAGACAGTCGGCTAGATTCGCTCTCTCCCTTAGAAAGTTATAATAACTTTGCCTTGTGAGTGACCAGTAGAAACTTGTTGTAGCGCCTTATTAATATCATCAAATTTGTAAGTAGAATCAATTGAAGGTTTAATATTGTCATTTTCAATAAGGCTAGTAATCTCTTGTAGCTGTCTTCCATTGGCTTGCACAAATAAAAAGTGATATTCTTTTTTATCTCTTGCTGCTAAACGGTCTAAACGTGCACCTACTAAAGCAAACAACATTTTTTTCCACATTGGAAGATTATTTTCAACGGCAAAGCGATAATTTGGTAAAGCCTTCAATGATACTAATTTTCCTTGAGGTTTTAAAATATCAAGTTCCCTTTTTATTTCGTTTGTACCCAAGGTGTCTATAACATAATCTATATTGGATAGAACCTCAGCATAGTTTTCCTCCTTATAATTTATAAATTCATCTGCTCCAATCGACAGTACACGTGATCGACCTCTTTCACTGCCACTTGTAATAACGTATAACCCCATTGCTTTAGCAATAGGGATTGCCATAGCACCGAATCCGCCAGTTCCGCCAGGAATAAATAGTTTTGCATTAAGCTGAGCGTTGAGCACTTCTTTCAATGCTTGATAAGCTGTTAAAGCAGTAAGTGGGACCGCAGCTGCTTCAATAAAGGATAGATTTTTAGGCATTTTAAATATAGCTTCATCTTTGACCGCCACATATTCAGCGAAAGCTCCTATTTTATTCACCGGCAACCTCGTATAAACTCGGTTACCAACCTGAAAATCAACAACATCTTTACCACATGCTTCTATAACACCAGAAAGTTCATTGCCTAATGTTAATGGGAAATCATAATCAGCAATCATTCGGATACTGCCATTTATAATAAGAATATCTAAAGGATTTACACCTGCAGCTTCTACTTTAACGAGTACCTCACGATTATCGATTTTCGGTATTTTAACATTGTTTATTTCCAAATGAATTTCTTTTGAGTATTTCTGTATTTGAGCAGCTCTCATGTTCTGCCAGCTTCCTTTCCATTTGTAAATCTTATGGCGTACAATTTTCAGTTGTACGCCATTTGTGGTTTCACTTATACTTATTGCTGTTGAGCTTTTAATTCTTCCATTATAGGGTAGTCTGTATAACCTAAGCTTCCGTTACCAGCGTATAATGTTTTAGGATCAACTTCATTTAAAGGTGTTCCTTTTTTTAGACGTTCCACAAAATCCGGATTAGCTAAAGACCAGATACCGACTGGCACCACATCAGCAGTACCACTATCAATATCTACACTAATATCTTCAAGTGCCCGCCCTGCTCGATTGACCAATAATGGATTTGACCAAATTGAACGAATTTCACGGAGCAGTATTTCATTCCCTAAATGCATAACATGGAGGTATGCTAAATTAAACTTAGCTAATTCTTTTACAAGATGGCGATAAACCTCTGGTCCTTGTGCGCCTTCATCAATCCCACCAAGAGGTGTTCCTGGTGAAATCCGGAAACCGGTTCTTTCTGCTCCAATTTCTTCAACTACTGCTTTTGTTACTTCGATTGCAAAACGAGCACGATTCTCCACAGATCCACCGTATTTATCGATTCGTTTATTAGAATTCTCACCAATAAATTGATTAATTAGATAACCGTTGGCTCCATGAATTTCAACCCCATCAGCACCTGCTTTAATAGCTGCTGCAGCTGCTTTTCGAAAGTCTGCAATAGTATTTTGAATATCTTCTTCGCTTAGCTCTCGTGGAACGGGTATTTCCTGCATTCCTTTATCAGTAAACATTTCTACACCAGGTGCGATCGCTGAAGGTGCAACTGCTTGTCGATGATGCGGAGTATTGTCGGGGTGCGATATACGGCCCACATGCATTAATTGTATATACATAAAGCCCCCTGCTTCATGTAATGCATCGGTAACCTTTTTCCAACCTTCTATTTGCTTTTCAGTATAGATGCCAGGTGAATTTAAATAACCTTGTCCATCATCAGAAGGTTGTGTACCTTCACTAATAATTAATCCCATTGATGCTCTCTGAGCATAATAAAGGGAGCTTAGTTCTCCCGGTGTGCCGTCCTTTTGTGCTCTACTACGTGTCATAGGTGCCATTGCTAATCGATGAGGTAATTCCATATTTCCAATTTTCGTATTACTCCACAATTTGTTCATTTTGTAGTCTCCTCTATAAATTAAGTTAGAAATGAAATTGTTATTAAGAAAGATGAGGGTACAGTGCAGGAACGCCACCTGCAAGTCCACCTTGTATCATTCGGCTGTTATCATCAGCAATAATTTCAAAACTGCCAGATTCTATGCCATCAATAGCTATTTTTGCGATATCTGCAGGACTTACTTTGGGAACTTCTAAGCTGGATGTCATGTCTGTCTCCATAAAGCCAACATGTAATCCTGCTACTCTCACATTATGTGGATACAAGTTTATACGTAAATCGTTCGTCAATGCCCATGCTGCAGCCTTCGCGGCTGTATAAGCACCCGCAGTTCCGGAACTAAACCAAGATAATGCGGAAAGAATATTTAAAACCGATCCTCCCCCGTTTTTCTCAATGATCGGTGCAAAAGCACGAACCATGTATAGCGTACCGAAGAAGTGCGTATCAAACTCCAACTGTATTTTGTCCACATCACCTTCCAGCAAAGAAGCGCCAGTAGATGATCCTGCATTGTTGATTAAAAGCGTAACGTCCTTAGCGAGGATAGCAGCTGCTTCAACTTCTTGAGTGTTGGTAATATCAAGCTTTACAGGTATAACGCCTGGAATATCAATGGTTTCCGGATTTCTTGCACCTGCATAAACCTTAGCCCCTCTGGATAGAAGTTCAAGGGTGAGATGGCGGCCAAAACCTCGGTTTGCTCCAGTTACAAATGCCACTTGTTCAGAAATCATCATTTTATTTACTCCTTTTATTCATCTTTTAACTACTATATGGGAATGATCATTCTAAAATGAACACAAGAATAGATCATTCATGAAAGAAAACTAAAGCAAGGAAAGAAACATATTTTGAGAACGATCATTCTAAAAAATATTCAAGAAGGATCGTTTAAAGAGATCTATAAACGAGACAACACTCAGTTATGAGAACAATCATTCTAGAATATGCATAAGCAATTATTTTTAAATAATAATTACTTATGTAAAAGTTTAATTGATAAATCGGCTATTCGATGTAATTTTTCTTTAGGCACGGAGGTCCTTGTCATTACCCTTAACCCCACACAAACAGAATGCAGATGTTCCGCTAGATCGTCGGCATTGTAATCCGAGCTAAATTCTTCATCCTGCTGCCCCCACAAAATAATATCTTTGAGCAGCTTCTCTGATAATGTGAACGATTCAGTGGACTTCAAATCCACATTGGCATCGCGCATTGCTAGTTCCACGGCTGAATTCACCATCAAACAGCCTGAGGGCGAATCTTCTTCACCATTTATTATGAAACTAAAGATAAGCTGAAGTGCCTCAGTTGCAGTCTTGGAACGTTTAACTTCCCTCGTAAGCTCAGCATTCACTTTATCGCGAAAACGGTCCATGGCTTTCAAAAACAGCGTATGCTTGTCGCCAAATGTGTCATATAAACTTCTTCGATGAACTCCCATATGCTCTACAAGATCTGTCAAAGATGTCTTCTCGTAACCCTGTTCCCAAAAAAGCTTCATCGCCTTATCTAATACTTCGTTCTCTTCGAATTCTTTGCTTCTTGCCATTCGATTCCCTCCCTAATAGTAAATGTAACATATTGAGAACGATCAGTAAAGAATAGATTTTCTAATCACAGTTAACGATGTGATCTCTTAGCTTTCTTCTTTACTCCTTCCGACTGGTCTGTGGTGACTTACCTCCGAGCGGATCCCTTCCCTGTTCCTTTTATTTATCTTGGACTTTTCATACAGGACATTTCTTAGTGCATAAATCATCATAGCGCGACTATGTAGGTAACTTTAAGTCAATAAACCACAATGTAGGCACTTTTGTGTCATTGGACAGTAATAGTTCGTAACTTCATCCATCGAAGCAAACCGCAGTGTTGCCGTCCACTGGCCCATCACTCACCTCACTTTTTATATGATAAGCAATTTACTAAGATAATCATTCACTTATATCAATTGCTCCAAGATAAAAAACCCATATCGACCCTAGTTCTAGGGTGATATGGGCGCCTGCCTTGAGATGTTATTTTTTAATTGCAGCTTTCAGAATTTCGATCTTCTCTTGTCGTGATAGATCCGATGAGGTTGAAATGCTATATCCAAATTTACCGCCATCTTGCCAAAAAACATATTTTGGGAAAACATTAGCCGGTAAATCATCGTCAAAAAATCCATTATTCTTAGTTCCATCGGCGTCCACAGTATACTTCGTAATCGCAAGCGTATCTTTCCCGTTCGTGTATTCCAGGCGAATATCGTCGGCTTCTTTCCAGTCCATTTTTTTCGTGAAGACCGGTTTGCCGCTCTTCTTCCCTTCAGCTCTCAAATCATCGATGAACTTGCCTCCCAAGGATCCTCCGATTCTCGCTTTGGAGAAAGTGTAGCCTTCTGGCAGGTTGGAAGGCTCTTGCAAGACAGCGCCTTTTAAGGTTGCTGCTTTCTGAAGATATTCATCGAAGGAAGCATATTCCTTCGTCAGCCCCCAATAGCTAAGATCAAGTCCGCTGTTCAACGCTTTATATTTATGATAGATAACATACGTGTCACCCGTCTCTTTAACCAATTCCTTCACGCGATTGATTTCATCGTCGATATATTTTTTATCCTCTGCTGGAAGTGCCTTAGCTGCATCCGCCGCTAGTTTATTCATTTTATCCATTTCTTGCTTATACAACGCACGGTCTACCTTAGACCCATTGAATTCCTCAGGATAGGTGATATCTAATTGACGGTCCCCAGCTTCTGATTGTACTGAAACAGCTATCGTTGCGTTCCCATCATCTTTTTCCTTGGCATTGACCAGCGTCACGCTGCCAAGCGCGAGAATGATTGTCATCCCTAAGATAGAAAGGCGATATGATTTTTTATTGAATTGTTTGATCATGATAAGTCTCCTTTTCATTTGTTTATGTGTCGCAGATAGGCCGGCAAGTCCCGGCAGGCGATGATCTCCCGAGAAATGTTCCAACACTTGGATGATCGTCTGCCCATACGCATTATTTTGCTGTGGTCTCATTCGATCCAGCACGAAGGCATCACAGGCCATCTCTTGATCTTGTCGCGCTCTGTTCACTGCAAGCCATACAAGTGGGTTGAACCAATGGAGAATCAGAACCAAGTGCATGATCCAATTCACGGCTACATCCCTGCGACGGACATGAGCGAATTCATGCGCCAAGATATACTGAAGCTGTCCTTCATGCAGCGACATCAGTAGACTTGGAGAGATGACGACTGTCGGCTTACAAAACCCAACGACGGCCGGACCGGGAATACGCTCGCTGGAAACAAATTCAACTTTGCGCTTCACGCCGAGCTGCTGCCGTGTATCATGGAACAAGGCCAATAACAAAGGCGTTTCTATACGGCTACCAGCGCGCAGGGCATGTTGCAATCGCAGCTGATCGTATATGGTTTTCGCGACGAGAAGCAGTACACCCGTAAGCCAGATCAGTACCAAGACTGGAACAAAGCCCATCGATGTAATTTCATTCCACCAGAAACGGTTCTCCGGCTTGCTTCCCGATGTATCCGTGGATGCGGTTAATTCCGTTATCCCAACTACAATTCCATATTTCTCCGGAACAGAACCCTTTACGTGTTCTCCTGTCTCGCTTGCACTTATCGATGGATCTTGCATTTGCTGGTGAATGCCAGGCATGAAGGATTCCAGAGATAATACATTATAAAGGCTAAGAGAAGACTCTGGTGCCCAAGGAAGCAGCAAGCGGATCGCCACGGGTATCCAGAGCAAATATTTCCATCTGGCTTCCAGTTTGTTTTGGAATAAGAATTGCAGAATCAAGATCAGCATGACTAGAATGCCTGCCATGAACGATCCCTGGATCACCCAGCCGAAGAATGACACAACAGTTTCGTATAAGCTTGGACTCATTTAGATTCTCTCTTTTCTAGTTCCCCAATTCTGCCGCTATTGTCGAATAACGTCTTCAAATCCTCAATTTCCTGCGTATTCAGCTTCTCATCTTGGAGGAAATTAGCCAACATCGGCATAATGGAACCACCATACATCTTCTCCATGAAGGAAGTAGTCTCGGAACGCTGATATTCTTGCTCGCTGAACCGAGGATAAAATAATTGCATACGCCTCGAACTCTGCTCCAGCTTCACGCCCGCCGCTTCCTTCTGTACCAGTCGGCTAAGAAGCGTTCGGGTCGTATTCGGGCTCCAGCCCATTCGATCCGTCATTTGTTGAACAACTTCACTAGAATAGCAATCTGGATTTAGCCACAATACCCGCAAAATTTCGAGCTCTGCATCCGTTATGGATGGTATTCGGTTCATATATACAACCTCCAAATCTAACTTGCGCAGAATGCATAGGATGGGTGAACTGCTGCGCATGCTCAAGGCAACCTATCACTTCTTGACCGCTGCTTTTAGAATTTCAATCTTCTGTTCTCGGGTGATATCGGATGAGGTTGAAAGGCTGTATCCGAATTTGCCGCCATCTTGCCAATAAATGTATTTTGGGAAAATGTTTGCTGGAAGGTTATCGTCAAAATAACCTTTCTTCTTCCCTTCCTTCGCATCCACCACAAACTTCGTAATCGCAAGCGTATCTTCCCCGTTCGTGTATTCCAGGCGAATATCGTCGGCTTCTTTCCAGTCCATTTTTTTCGTGAAGACCGGTTTGCCGCTCTTCTTCCCTTCGGCTCTTAAATCATCGATGAACTTGCCTCCCAAGGGTCCTCCGATTCTCGCTTTGGAGAAAGTGTAACCTTTTGGCAGGTTGGAGGGCTTTTGCAAGACAACGCCTTTTAAGGTTGATGCTTTCTGGAGATATTCATCAAAGGAAAAGTATTCCTTCGTCAGCCCCCAGTAGTTAAGATCAAGTCCGCTGTTGAGTGCCTTGTACTTATAATACATGACATAGGTATCTCCAGTCTTGGCGGTCAAATCCTTCACTCTCTTAATTTCTGCGTCAACCACCTTTTTTTCCGCTGCCGTTGGAGCTTGATCGGCTGCTTTTTTAGCCGTCGACTTCTGGGCTGACTTGGAAGAAGCCGCGTCTACCTCAAGGTTCATCGATGAACCCAATAGTAGAACACTGCTGAGGGTTGCGATGGCTAATTTTGATGCTGTTTTCATGTGAAAAACTCCTTTCTGTGATCCTGTTTTAAAACTACACGTGTAGTTATAATTCAATACTACAGTTGTAGTTATATTTTGTCAACACTATTTTATCGGACCCTTTTCGAGTATCCATGAAATAAAAAAAACTCCTCCGGAGAGCAGTTTGATCGTACGATGGATTCGTTATTGCTGTTTTTTTCCACCCCAAGGTTCCGGTTCCGGCGAATCTGGCGTTGGAAGCAGTCCTAGATCATGGAAGATTAAATCGGCGATGCCGGTCTTTACATAAATTGGTTTTTAATTAAGGGTTGTTGCATCGTCTCAATTGTATGCTGGGTAATTTTGTGGAATTATACTAATAAAAAAACCGCGATTTACGCGGCGGTTCGACGTTAGGCTGAATGGTTCTACCTTTAATCAATTTTCTTATCGATCATCGTTGTTGCGACTCTCGTCAAACAAAGCTTTCAAGTCATCAATTTCTTTCTCGTTCAGCTTCTTATCCTGCAAAAAATTAGCGAGCATGGGTTTCAATGCGCCGCCATACAGTTTCTTCATGAACGATTTAGTCTCCGACTTCAAATATTCTTGTTCGCTGATGAGTGGATAGAACAAAAAGTTCCGTTTGGATCCCTCTTCCTGTGTTGTTCCCGCCGCTTCTTTCTGCACTAAACGGTTCAGGAGCGTCCTTGTCGTATTCGGGCTCCACCCCACTTGTTCCGCCAATTGCTTGACGACCTGGCTGGAAGGACAATTCGGACTGGCCCACAATACGCGCATCACCTCGAGCTCCGCATCCGTGATGGGTGGTATTTTTGTCATGCCTAAACCCTCCAAAATCAAGTTATGACTACATCTGTAGTCACACTTAAATAGTACAATTGTGGTCTGATCTTGTCAACCTGCATTATGTTTCATTCTAAAAATAAAGTTTTGCCGAGCTATTATCAATTGATAAACCAGTCAAATGCAGGTTAATAGTTATATTCTCATCTTGTCCTTCGTTTGTCCATGAAAACATAGCCTCCTCTTGTCCATTCTCTTGCTCAACATATTCCTCTATGTTTAGTATCAATTAAAAACAGAATTTTCTCCATTTTTAAAGCTCGTAAAAATAAAAAAGAACATCGGTTAACTTTGAGCAAGCCCAAATTAACCGGTGTTCTTGAAATTATCCAAGTTCCCTACGTTTTGGCTGCCATGGAACACACGAAATGATCCTTGAAAGTTAATTCCCGAAAACAGTACAAACGTTTGTTTTTTAGATTTTCACCTGTTGTGCGGTTTTAAATTTTCCTGAGAATCCTTATTATGTTAACAAAAAAATACGACCATGGAGCTCCCTCGGGACTAAGACTGCCCTGTCATTTATTATTCTGCAAATAGTTTCGCATACGGATTTTCGATCTTTTGTTCGCTGCTACTCTTACCTGTGTTATTCAGAACATAATATTGATAGAAATGGTTTGAAAAATTCAATGATTCCAATGCTTTAGCCATAAATGGATCTTCCGTCTGATCACTCAATTGGTCCCCTGTCCAAAAATAATGTAACATGAGACGATTCTGGTTATACGGATGTTTGATAATGTAGGCTCCGGATTGATTAGACTTATTCATGATTTCCTGCCATTTAAAACCGACTGTATCAGCACGCTTGATGATGCCGGACTTCAAGGCTTGTACAAACCCATTCGCATCCGGTTTGCCGATGACAATGATATTACTGTCCCCTAGCTCCTTCTTAAGCTTGTTTTTTAATACTTGACGTTCTGTTATAATCGTTGGTTTTATTCCTGCTATTTGGAAGAAGCCTTGAAACTGGTTGAGCAGCTGATCCTGTTGTTTTGTTGCTTTGTCCGATGTCAAACGGTCGCTCAAGATAATCGTTAGCGGCTCGCCCTGCAACGTTTTATCGATAATTCGACTCATCGTTTCAGACGGAACCTCTGGAAACTGCACAAACACTGAATGGTATATTGATTTAAATTGCTCGTACATATAAGCGGCTTCCTCGTCCGCTGTTAGACGATATTCAGACTTCAATGAATAATTGGGCTGGCGCAAATCCACTTCCCAATCATCTCTGACCTTTTTGCCCGCTTTGTTCTCAACAACCTGAAGCAGTCCTTCGATCGTCGCATTTTTGTATACATACTGGTCAAAATATGTCTGCATCAGCTCATCAAACTTCTCTTCGCCAAGCGTACGATACAACTGATAGATGGCTTGACGGCCTTTTTTATAAAAAATGGCGTCGGGAGAATCGCCAACCTTATCATTGGATGCATCAAGCGGACTATCTGACGATACTTCATCGAATTGAATCACCTTGAATCCATTTAACGGATTTCCTTGTTTCTCATAGAAATATACCATAGAGAAATCGGCAAATCCTTCATCTAGAAATGATTCCTTCTCGGAATTATTTCCAATTAATGCGTGGAACCATTGATGCGCAATTTCATGGACAAATGCTGAATGGTTTGAAATATCTGGCTGACCCTCGATCATGCCCATCTGAATCATTCGCGAAAATTCAACAGCGATCCCTTCAACGTACGATTCAACAATTCTGAACTCCGGATAAGGATATTTACCATATTTTTCGCTGAAGAAGTTAATGACTTTAAACGCTTGATCAATATATTGATCGATAATCTGTTTTTTGTCTTTCTGATTATCAAAGTAATAGTATTGTATGGTCAGACCATCTCGTGTAACACTTTCTACTTTAAAATCCGGACTCGTGAAGAAGACAAATTCTCTCGTATTATTCGCAGTGGCCGTTACCATCTTGCGGCCTGCTTCGGCATCCTGTACGGTCAGTGTTCCAGGCATGGAAATCTGGTAATCGGCGGGTACATTCATGGTTACCTGATAATCCGCAGAATCATAATAATCGGATTCAAATGTAGTGCTGTAAGGAGTTTTGTCCCATGTATGATCTGCAGGGTTATAGACCGAAAGCACAGGGAACCAATGAGCACCATTGATGATATTCTTGTAATGGGACAACCGCTGTGAGCCATAAGGAATTTTTACGTCGAATTCAAGTTCCAGTGTGATAGATTGCCCGGGCTGCAATGCTTGTCCCAATGCAACCTTAAGTGCCTGATTCGTATTATCGAACTTCAAGGGTTGACCTAACGACTTCACATTGTTAATGTCAATGCCGCCCAGGAAATCTTCAGGTTTCTTATCCGGGTTTTCCTTTGCCATTCGTTCATTTGAATTTTCGAACATACCCGACTGTGTATCCTTTGAACGGTTTGCATCTGCAAAGGTGTGAAATACAATATTGTCCAGTGTATCCTTCGTGTTGTTTCGATAGGTCACAGTTTCTGTACCGTGAATTGTCATCTTCTTCTCATCAAGCCTTGCGTCTACTTGATAGCGCGCAAGCTGATGAACAGCCGCATCGGCTTCTAGCAACGAATCGTTCTGAATCGTTGGTTTCGCCGCCATCGCTATCCCCGTCCCGAAAACAGGGCCTGTACTTAATGCGACAACAAGACTGCCGGCAATCATGCACTTCGGTAGTTTAGTATTCCAATGTTTAAGTTTATTCATGTTGCTCCTCCTAATGATAAGTTCCTAATCATGATCGTAGATTCTCGAGTATGTACAAAGACTAGTATAATGCTCTTACTTTACACGAGATTTAAAGGAACCTTACATTAACCTTAAAAAGGAATCACTTATAGTTTTTTAAAACAGATACTCTGCACAAGTGTATTGCACTAACTCGATAAAACAGCGTTCCAAGGAGGTCCGCTCCCGCACTTGGCTTGACAATACATCTAGCCCAACAGGCTGCGGGAAGCTCCCAACGTAATGGCATTTAAGCTTGTAGCTGCAGTCTTGATCACCGTATCCGATAATAATTTGCCACAGCTCCAGTGAATCATTGCTTCAAAGGTATAACCATGTTCCACGTATCGGAAGCGTCCTTAAAACCATCACTGCCGTCCGAGACGGCCGCGAACAAATGAGTCGGCTTGCCGTTCTGGAACAACAGGAACGGCCGCTCCAGATTGCCCAGCGTCTGCACCGTACCGTCATCCCAACGCACCGTCCGGGAATAGCCTTTCGGCTGCCCATGCAAGCTCCATTTCAGCCCGTCTGGTGACTTGGCGTAGATGCCGCCGTATTTTTCTCCGCATAGATGCCCTTCCATATCTTTGGCTATCAAATTGAATCCTTCATTTGTTTGCCAGATGAAAGGGTCTTCGATATGGAACGACTCTGGAGGAAACACCGGCTCGTCACTCAGCACCCGGTACAGCCCCTCGTAGTGATCCGCATACGCAACTCCAATCGTCATGCCGCCATGAAGGTTGCCTTCGTAGTGACGTGCCTTGTAGATCAGCAGCACGGAACCGTCCTCCCTGACACACGGAGCCGGATTGGAGGTCAGAAAGCTATCGAATCGGCCGGGACGTGTTGGCAATATCGGTTCGTCCGCTCTGCGCCACGGGCCCAAAACGCTGTCCGCTATAGCCAAACCTACCCGTTTGTTCGCCCGTGCCACGATGCATTGAGGATCGGTTAACCCGAAATTCCCGGGCGGCTCTGGCTCGCTTAGCGGATGGGTCGAACCCGTATAATAAAGCAAATATTTGTTGTTGTGCTTGACGATATGGGGGTTGTGCGTGCAGCGTCCATCCCAATATTCCGCTCCCCTCGCCGGAAGCACCACCTCGCAGAATCGGTACGGTCCCTCGGGGGTATCCGAGTCTGCCCTGACAATCTCTGAAGCCGTCATCCAACCGGGATGCATCGGCAGTGTCTTCGGCCAGCGCGAGGCAAACATATGGAATTTGCCGTCCTCACCCTTCACGACGGAACCGCACCATACCCAATAACCTTCCATACGGAAGCCGCCGCCACGTGGAGCCGGCAACATTGTGCTAGTATGCATGTACAGTCACCTCGTTTTTTCCCGCTGCTCCATAATTGCTGTGAAACATGGTCTCCCATCCTTCCAAATGAAGTGAATAACAGGACTGCTCCATATATCAATGGATCGACAAAGTCATGCCAGCGAGCCAACCGCCGGCATGCTTGCACATATATCGATCCTAAGGCGTATTCAGCCCCACATCGTCGGCCGCTAGCGGGCGATTCAGTAGAGGCGTGCCGGAATATTCGTCTGCCCCCACATCTACTGTCGCCCGCATTTGACTTTCCATATCCGCCAGCACGAACGCGTATGTTCCCACAGCTGCATCAATTGCCGGGCTGCTCGCGGACAGTTTCTGAATGCCGTTCACCGCAGTCAGCAGAGGATTGATATTTCGGATCTGCTCCGAGCTGCGCGATATGTTGCTAATAGTGCTGCCAAACCCGATGTTACCTTGGAACAGCGTATTTGTTGTCGCCGCCTCGTAATAAAGCGTGCCGGTGTTGTTGTATACGATATTGTTCGCCACGACGGAATCCTGCGGAGCATACGTTTTACCCGAGCCGATGACGATACCGGTTTTGCTGTTTACAATCGTATTGTTGACGATAAGTGCCCGGTAAACTTTCCATTGTTTGCGCAATTGTTCGACCGTCGGATTTGGAGGTGAGCCTCCAGTACCGCCGTCGAAGTCTCCGTTAGGCAAGTAGATTGCTTCGCTAGTCAAATTCTCAAAGTAGTTGTTATAAATCTTATGATCATTGCCGAACATCCGGATGCCTTCCTGATCCGACTCCACACCGTCCCCGAGGAAGAAGTTACCATATACGCTGTTGTTATGGCCATGCCGCAGCGTCAGGCTGCCCTTGGACGTGCGGAATGTATTGAAGCGCACCGAATTGCTGCTGCTCTTGACCGATATGATTTCCGGCTCTCCATCGCAATTCTGAAATACATTGTATTGTATCGTATTATAGCCGTGGGAGAGCGTAAGACCCGACAAGCCGAGACGAATTGTCTCTTTGCCGTTAGCTACCCATGGGCCTACATCATGGAAATAGTTGTATTCGATAATATCGTATTGCGAAATTTGCCCTGAGCCATCCTGTCCTTCGTAAGCGATCAGCGGTTCGGTGTCGCTCTTCAGTCCGAAGTCGTTCCGGTCGATGCGGTTATGATGGCTGTTCGTGCCCCGCACTTGCAGCCACATCAAGCCGCTCCCCGAGCTGGGAAGCGCAAACGTATTACGGGTCAGCCGCGCATGGTGCGAGCCTTCCAACACCACTGCGCCATTGCTTGTGTTCGTAAACTTTAATCCGTCCAGCACCACATGCGAGGAGTTCTCGATGCGGAAGCCTGACGCTCCCGAGATGATAGCCTGACCGCGGCTTTTCGCTTTAATGACGATTGGCGCGGTGGCAGTGCCGTTTTTGTTTTGAACAGCAAACGGGCTTGTACGCGAATACGTGCCGTTTGCCAACACAATCGTTTTACCCGCCGTAGCGGTTGCAAGCTCGGCAGCCAACTGCGTGGAAGTGCTAACTTCGACGACCGTCCCTTCGCTACCGCTGCCGCTTGAATCGCTACCATAAATTTCGACCTCGGCAAAGCTGTTCCAGGCGTTCACCGAGTTGCCATGGCCAACAATACGAACGTAGCGGACGGGGGCAACATCGGCAAAATCAAACGTCTGCAAGCTGTTGCTCAGACTGCTGACCGCTCCCGAAAGCAATGTACTGAAGTTGTAGCCATCATATGAAGTCTGGATATCAAAAGCGAAAGTTCGCTCCGCCCCGTTGGTGAAGGCGATCTTCACGTATTCCACCTGCTTGCTCGAAACAAGGTCGTATTGGACCCACTCCCCTTCGCCACTCGCTGACCAGCGTGTGTTAAGATCGCCGTCGATTGTATATGCGACGATATTGCCGTCATCTCCGCTGGCCATAAGTTGTGGCACGGTAATCGCCAACTTGCTTGCGCCTGGCGGAGATCCGTTCGCGGTGCCGTAGAGTTCAACTTCAGAATAACTGTTCCACAGGTTGGAGGAATTGCCGTGCCCAACGATCCTCACATAGCGGGTAGAATCGACATCCGGAAAATCGAACGTTTGCAGACCTTCCACAAGGCTGCTCACAACTCCGCTGCTGACGGTCGTAAAGGTGGAACCGTCCATTGACGTCAAAATATCAAAAGTAGAAGTGCGGCTTGACCCATTCAGAAATGCAATTTTGATGAAAGACAATTTGCGATTTACGCCCAAATCGTACTGGATCCATTGCATGTCGCCATTCGCCGACCAACGTGTTAAGAAATCGCCGTCCACCGTGTTGGCTGGAACGTTGCCGTCATCTCCGCTCGCCGTCACGTCGGAGCTGCCAATTGTGAACTTTGTATCAGCCGCACTTGCCGTTCCTGGTATTAACGCAACCAGCATACAGATCAAAATAATGAACGTCATACTTTTGGTTCCCATAATTCATTTTCATCCTTTCCATTATGAAATGATGGTTATTGAATCATTCCCTTCGTTCCGTCCGGCACCTCCTCTCAAGAATACGAAAGCCGGGAGGAGCTTCCTGTCCTCCCGGCTTCGTGATTATGGCCTTTGACCCCGCTTAAAAAACATGCTGGCTCCAGCCTTTGCTCTTCGCCAAAGCTTCAATATAATAGTAATCGCCGTATATCAGCGATACGTTGATGTTGGTATTGACTGGTTTATGACCGGTTGCGCCGAGCAGGATGCCTTCATACTCCGGCTTGTCGAGCGCACTGTAGTTGTTCGACAGCGAGCGAAGAATGCGCGTGGCCGCGCGCTGATATAAAGCGGCTTCCTCAGGAGCCACCTGCGACGCGATATCGATCAAGCCAGATGCTGCGCAGCTCGCCGCTGAGGTGTCGCGCGGCTCGTCCGTCAAGTCGGTCGCCGCACGGAAATCCCAATGCGGCACATCGTCTTCCGCCAACGCGCTGATGAAATAATGTGCCACCCCCTTCGCCGCATTCAAGTAACGTGCTTCTCCCGTATAGCGGTAAGCGCAGCTCATCCCGTAGAGCGCCCAAGCTTGGCCCCGCGACCAGGACGAATGCGGCGCGAAGCCCTGTCCGCCGTCATAACGCTCCACTTCGCCCGTCTCCGGATCAAAAATAACGATATGACGCACCGAGCCGTCGCCTCGGATGAATGAGCGAAGCACCATATCTGCATGGGCGACCGCAATATGCTTGAAGCGCGGATCATCGCTTTCTTCACTCGCCCAGAACAGAAGCGGCAAATTCATCATCGAATCGATGATCGACCAACCTGTCTGGTTACGGGGCCAGGCTCGAATGAACTGTCCTGCCGGGTTGTACCTGCCCGCCAGAAAGTTGGCGGCGAACAGCCCGCGCCGCCGAGCGTCCGGGTCACCGGTCAGCTTGTAGCGGATAACCGATGTCGGCAGGAACTGAAAGCCAACATCGTGGTGGAAATGGTTGTCCCGCAAGTAACATTGCTCCATGCGTTCGTCCCAAGGCTCCGCCTCCTCCCGATAACGTTGCTCACCGGTCATATCGTACAGAATCCACAGAATGCCCGGCCAGAAGCCTGAAATCCACTGATCCACTTTGATCTGGTCATATTTGCCCGCCGCCGAAACATGCGGCGCTTCTGTCCAGCCTGCTTCGATCATATGATCAACTTTAATCTTCACTTTATCCCACCAAGCCGTCAGCTCGGATGGTTTCAGGTTCACATTTTCATTGCTCATCTCTGAATTCCACCCCTTCTCTAACCTTTAATGGCACCGATCAAGGCGCCTTTCACAAAATATTTTTGCAATAGCGGATAGACCAAAAAAATCGGAAGGGTTGCTACCATAATCGTGGCGTATTTCAATGTTTCGCCCAATATGATGATCTCATCCTGGGAGGCTCCTTCCGCCATGGAGTTTGCCTCGCCAATAATCAAAATTTCTCGCAGGATCAACTGCAACGGATACAGCGACCGATCCTGAAGGAAGATCATGGCGTTAAACCAGGAGTTCCAGTGGCTTACTCCGTAATACAGGCCTACCACTGCAAGCACGGGCTTGCATAGCGGCAGGAAGATGCGGAACAGAATGCCAAAGTCATTGGCGCCGTCGATCTTGGCCGACTCTTCTAGCGCATCCGGCACTGCCTCGAACGATGTTCGCATGATAATGAGGTTAAATGCGCTTATTGCGGTAGGCAGGATCAGCGCCCACAGTGTGTCCGTAATGCCCAACCCTCTGACCAGCAAGTAGAACGGAATTAATCCACCGCTGAAAAACATGGTAAATACGATAAACAACGTAAGCTGCTTGCGATATTGCAATGTTTTTCTGGACAAGGCGTATGCGGCAAAAGAAGTAAGCAGCAAATTGAGAGCCACGCCTACAATGACAATAAATAATGTGTTGCGGTAGCCGAGCAGGATCATCGGGTTGCTGAATACCGCCTCATATGTTTCAAGCGAGAAGCCCAGCGGCTTCCAAAGAATGCCCTTATGCGCCATCATCAGCGCTGGTTCGCTGAATGAAGCAAATGCCACGTATAGAATTGGGTACACTGTTACAATCATGAGCGCGGACAAAAACAGCGTATTGCAAACCCGGAATATATGTTCACCCAAGCTTACTCGCATGCGAACCCTCCTCTACCACAAACCCGTATTGTTCAACTTCCGGCTTATCCAGTTGGAGCCGATAACTAGCGCGAAGTTAATCACGGAGTTGAACAATCCGACAGCGGAGCTGAAACTGAATTGAAAATCTTGAAGCCCGATCCGGTACACATACGAGGAAATGACATCCCCTGTCACATAAGTGGTCGGGTTGTACAACAGAATAACTTTCTCGAAGCCAACGCTCATAATTCGGCCAATGTTCAGGATGAGCAATATAACGAAAACGGGAAGCAGGCCGGGTAGGGTAATATGAAGCATCTGCTTCCAGCGTCCACCCCCGTCGATCTTGCAAGCTTCATATTGCTCGAGATCGATCGCAGACAGCGCGGCCAAATAAATAATTGTACCCCAGCCTATATGCTGCCATATATTCGACGAAACGAAGATTGTCCGGAAAAAAGACGGCTCCAGCAGCATCGTAATCCGCTCACCACCGAAAAATGCGATAATATCGTTAATGACGCCGTCACTGCTCGTAAAATCTTTGATCATGCCGCAAATAATGACAAGCGAAATAAAATGCGGCAAATAAGTAATCGTCTGAACCGAACGCTTGAACAGTGCATTTTTCACCTCATTAAGCAACAAGGCGAGAATAAGCGGAGCGGGAAAACCGAAAATGAGATCGTACAAGCTAATCATCAGAGTGTTTTTTAACACCCGCCAAAAATACATCCCGCCAAAAAAGTCTTTGAAATGCTCAAGTCCTACCCACGCGCTGCCCCCGATTCCAAGCCGGGGGTTAAAATCCTTGAACGCAATAATCGAACCGTACATCGGGAAATAATGAAAAATAATGAAATATAACAAAACAGGAGTAAGCATCATGTACAAATACTTGTTCTTAACCATGTCTTTCGCAATATTAAGCGGCAGACGACCGGCATGCGTGACTTTGCTGCGTCCCAGCTTCAATTGAGCCATCTCCTACTCCTCCTATCCAAATCCAGCATTATCGGCAGGGGATGGCTGCACCATTCCCTTGCCCCACGGCAGCCTGCAGCCAGCCGTGGGACGATACATGGAGTTATCTGTTGTTGTAGCGATCCAAAGCGCCTTGATAGATGTCGATTACATCACGAATCCCCATATCTTCCAGCTGCTTCACAAAGCTGTCGAACTTGTCGAGCGGCTCGTTGCCCATTACAAATTTGATGAACATTTCTTCCAGATACGTGTTGATTGCCGTCATCGTCTGCGCTACCTTCTTGCTCTCATCTACAGTAGGCGTAATGAACGCGGGCAAAATATGTTTCGCCGCATCGGTCTCCGACCAAATCTGGACCGCCTCGTCCTGTTGTGGGAACGTGTTGGTCGTTTTTTGCTCATGCATCGGAAATGGACCGTTCGGAACCGTATACTGCGCCAACATCTGCTGTGAAGTGTACTTATCGTTTTTTACGATCATATCAGTAAATTTCGGAACGCCATTGTCCAGCGTGTAGCTTTCGCCTTCAACGCCGAAGTTGTACATCATGGTTCCTTGCTCGCTAAATGCGAAGTCCAGCCATTTTACGATCGTTTCCAGGTCTTTCGCCGATGTCGTCACGGCCGCGCTTGCTTTCGGGTTATATTTGAAATCGCGCTGTCCGGTGAACGGTTTTTCGCCTGCTTTCAATACCGGATAAGGAGCCGCTACAAGATCAAAAGCCGGATTTTGGGCTTTACCGGACTCCAGCCATTTGCCCATGCCGCCGCCCAGCAGGAAAACAGTCGCGCCGGACTCACTGTTCAGAAGCCGCTTATCCAGCGTGTCGCGTTCGACGATCGGGAAGTCTTTATCAATCAGCCCTTCGGAATACCACTGGCGGAACAGCGTCATAACATCCTTGTATTGCGGATCTAACGGACCGTATTTCACTTTGCCTAGGTCGTCAATATAGAAGCCGTGCGATGTTTTGAATGCGCCGAAGAACGCGTCCTGCAAATTCATTTTGTTCGCGTATAGCGCCGTCAGCGGTGCTACGGCGCCTTTTTTCTCTTTGAACGCCGTCAGAACCTTATGCCAATCGTCTATCGTTACAGGCAATTGAAGCCCTAGCTCATCCAACCAATCTTTGCGCAGCATTGGTCCGCGGAAGACTAATCCTTCCTCGTTTCGCACCATCGGGAAGACGTAATATTGGCCACTGTCGGTCTTCACCATTTTATCCAGCTCTGGATTAGCTTCCAGCATCTTCTTCAGGTTAGGCGCATATTGGTCGATCAAATCGTTTAACGGTACGATAACCCCGTCTGAAATCGCCTTTTCCGGTCCACCCGGATAAATACTCCAGTCGTACTCCAGCACATCCGGCAGCTTGCTGGAAGCCAGCAACAAATTAAACTGCTCTTCAGCTTGACTTTCGGTCGGATGGATGTAGTTCACTTTCACGCCGGTAGCTTCTGCAATCGCCTTCCCGATCGGCGCTTCCGCCAGATTCGTTGTAAATGTAATCAGGTTTCCGTTGATTGGAGCCCAGTATGAGAAAGTATCTTTTGTATCCAGCGGATACATCGGCTTATCCGATCCCTCGTTGCCTTTGCTTACACCCTCGCCGCCCTTATTGCTGACGGCGCTTTGAGTCGGCTCTGTCTTATCCTTGTTTCCAGAGCCCCCATTACTGGAGCATGCGGTTAACAACAATGAAAGTACCATTGCGATCCCCAGTGTGAGCTGCAGCCTCTTATGAGTCTTGACGTTGCGATTTTTCGCCATTGTGCCCTCCGTTCTTTTCGTCTCGAATATGTTGGTGTGAATACGCTTTCAACATATCGTTAATCCGGTGCCGCAAGCTATCGTTAAAACCTAAAATATACTGCAATTTCTCAAAAATGAGGGTAACAAAACCGCATGTATGCCACTTTTTCTTGAAAAGAAAAGCCCTAGAGCTACTTGACTTCCCTGTAGCGCCCGGGCGTTATCCCTTCAAATTTTTTGAATATACGATGGAAGGTATTCACATCGTTGTAACCAACCTTCAGCGATATTTCGCTGACCGTATATTTCCCGCCGATAAGCAGCAATTTGGCCTGCACCAGCCGCGTCTTGTTAATATAATCGAGCAGAGATTCGCCGGCAAGATCCTTGAACAGTTTGGAAACATACGACGGCGTCATGGAGAAGGCTTCCCCGATCATCGAAATGTTCAGGTTCTCGTCCTGGTAATACTCGTTGACATATTTCATGACCTTATCGATTAGCGGATTGCTGCAGTATTCGCGGTTATTATTAACGTAGCCGCACAGAAGCTCTAGCATATCGTAAAGCTGGCTGCGCATCTCCCCTACCGTCTGGCATTGCATCAGGCGTTCGATGGCGCGCACTCCGTCAGGCATATCCGGCTTGCCCGCGATGCGGATTTCGCCGATTACTTTTTGCAGCGTAGCCATTAGATCAAACATGAGACATTTGGCAGTATGAAAAGGAAACGGCTCCTTCGTCACATTTTTCTGAATGATCTCCCCGACGAACGCTTTTGCCTTATCGAGCTGCCCTTCGCGAACCATAACGATCAATTGCTGCTCGACCTTGAGCGGATAAAAATAACCACCTGGAGCAGCCCCTAGGTTGTCGTTACCGCTCAGGTCCCCATAATGAATAATGCCCCCGCTACCTACAATGATTCGGTATTCCATCGCCTCGATTGCTTCCTGGAACGCCTGGAAGATGCCATATTCGCCCTCCTGTTGCGCGCTGATGGCAGCGGTCAACTGTACATGAGCATGATTGGAGATGAACGACATCGTTTCTTCCGCGATGTGCCCCAGCTCCCCCCGCTGTTCCGTCGGCGATGCAAGCTGATGGTTGACGATGCAGGCTAGCAACTCCTGGTCTAGCTCTACCGCATAGGCGTTTACTGACTTTCGTGCGACCTCCTCGACCACGTTGGCGATCAGGAAGTGCAGCAATCGCTTATTATGGACCTGATCCTCATCCTTCCGATGGAACTTGCCGAAGTGCTCGATGCGCAGCAAAATAACAGAAAATCCGCCCAGCGGGAAACGCAGATCATAGGCTGAGAAAGATTCGTGCAACGGGATATGGCTGTCGAGTTGCCCCTTCAGCAGCCGCTGCAAAAAGTGCGATCTGAGTGTATTGTTATGCTGATTCAGCTTGTAATGAAGCTCCTCCTTCTCATGGAAGGTGCTGCTCAGCGCCTGCTCTAGAAAGGAGTATTCATTGGAGCCGCGATCAAAGGTAAAACCCGCCTTGAATGACAAGCTCTGGATCAGTGCATGGATCGGCAGGTAGTTCCGTTTGAGGAGCCAATACGTCACGCCACCGCCAACAATAAGGCAAAGCAAGATGCTGGCGATCGTCAATTGCTCTACCACGTTCATTTTCTGGTGATATACGTTCTCCGGCAGCGTCATCACATATTTCCATCCCGTAATGGATGAGGTTGTGTAGGATGCAACAAGCCGGTGACCGTCAGTCTCGATCTCAAGTTGCCCCGATTCTTTCGACATATCGCTGTATAATAGAGCAGGTTCCGACAGCGAATCGCCCGTAGACGCAATGAACCGGTTGTCTTTATCCAGAATAAAGATCGTACCTTTCTCAGGCGCCGAAGCTTGCTCTAGCAGCTTACTGCGGTCAATCATGAACAGTAAGACAGCTCCAGGTTGATTCATGATTGTTGAGTTCACATTTTGGGCATACATGACCGTTGGCCGCCACTCATTCTCTTCAGACACAACAACGGAGTGGTAGCCTTTAATGTACCCTTGGTCAAAATATTCTCGTAACGACTGGAAGGGCATATGCTCTTCAAGGCGAATATGGTCGTATAACGCTTCGATGTTCATACGGTTGTTGCGTGCGATGACCGTATCGCTATTTTTGTAGTAAATATAAATACCTTCAAGAAAATCGTTAGCGATTTCGTATACGCGCAAATCATTAGCGATTTGGTATACATCGTAGTGGTCCGAATCAGACAGATTGGTATCGGCCGAAATAAATGCTGCGATTCGCCTGTTGAGGCTCACCTCGAGGCTTAGATTCTCGATTCCTTTGAACTGGCTATCTATGGCTTGCTCCATCTGAAGAAGAATAGATTGGTTGGCACGGTTAATTTCAGCCTTTACAACGTTCAGCGTCGCGCCGTATATAACGCCGCTGATCAGAATGGGCACGAGCAGCACCGAGACGTAAGAAAGCATCCAGGTCATGTATACACTGCGATTTTTATGCCGGAGCTGCTTCAGATAGATTGTCCACCGGTTTCGAGTTTGGGCCATAGGTTCTCCTCCATGTTAGCTTTAGTCGGAGTCGGGACCGACGTCAATTCTTGTCAGAATAGCCGGACAACGAATATCCGCGACATCCGCTTTATGATTGTTAATACAAACCGCCGGAGACGGCCGGTATTCATAGATGGCCGGCTGCTCTTTGCCGCATATTCGATTGTAAGCGATTACACATTGCTCCGGCGCATAAGGAATCCGCTTGCCGAGCGTAATGCCGTGACGACAATTGACAATCGTATTATTCACTACGCTGGCTCGATAGACGCGCCAATGTTTCCTCAGTTCCTCCTGCGTCGGCGCCTCGGGATAGCCGTCCGATCCGCCATCGTAGTTGCCGCCATCAATGAGCAGCGCATCCAACGTCAAGTTTTCCATATAGTTTTCAAAAATGTGATGGTCGTTGCCGTAAATGCGAAATCCGCCCATTTCTTCCTTCACGCCATCGCCGATAAATACATTATTATGAAAGCGATTTCCATGTCCGTGACGCGCTGTCACTTGGCCGGCGGAGTTAAGGAACGTGTTGTACCGGACTGTATTATAGCAGCTTTTTACCGAAATAATCTCGGGCTCTCCGTCGCAATTTTCAAACAGGTTGTGTTGAATGGTAATATAGCCGTTCGAGAGAGAGATGCCGGACAGGCCGAGCCGGATCGCTTCAAGCCCATTGACGACACGCGGGCCTATATGATGAAAATAATTATATTCAATGACATCATGCTGCGAGATTTGTTCACCGTCGCCATCAAAAACAACGAGCGGTCCAAGGTCGGCCTTTGGCCCGAACTCGTTGCGTTCGATCCGGTTCCAGCCGCTGCCGCTTCCCAGCACTGACAGCAGGCTATACTCCGCCCCAACCTGTCGCGGCTCAAATCTATTCCGCGCAATCCTCACATGCTGCGAACCGTCCAGAATGATAGATTCGCGCTGCCCGACCTGGAAATGCAGTCCCCATACCTCTACATAAGCAGAGTTCAAGATGCGTATACTTGATTCTCCAGCGATCGTCGCTTTTCCTTTATTTACAGCGCGAATGCTTAATATTGCGGTGTCCGATCCTACTTTGCCTTCAATAATATAATCTTCATTCCGTTCGTAAACGCCGTCTGCCAACAAGATCGAAGAACCAGGTTCTGCCCGGCCAATGGCTGCCGCCAATTCGTCGCTACTCGATACCCAATAAATAGTAGTCATTTTCCCACCTGCTTCCTATAGAATAGGCGGATATGAACCGCAGCCTCTTCAGGATCATATCCGCAACTTCACAACCTCTATTATGAAAGATACGTTTCCCATGCCATAGTGTAAAAAAATGAAGCAATCATAAAAATGTAAACTGAGGCACAAAATGAGCGGGAATTACCGCCTTGCCAGCTGTAAATCGCAACCTGCCGGTGTACAATAAATGAGAAAGGACGTATCCCGACACCAAATCGTGGATACGTCCCCATTGTTGTTGCCTGCTCTGCCGCCCGCTTACCCGAAAAAGAAGTACGCAACCTTCATCTCTTCTTCTTTCAACAGCAACTTTTGTGCCGCTTCGAGCAAAGGCGTGCGGTCATAGACAAGACTTTTCATCGCTATTTTGCCATCACTAATCGTGAAATAGTGAGCTTCTTTCGATGGATCGTCGCGACGGCGGTAGGACACGCTTCCTGGATTCAGCCACAAACTGTCGTCACTCAAATAATGAATGCATCTGCGATGTGTATGTCCGAAAATAATGCGGCGATCTTCTTTGGCCCCAATTGTCCTGACGTTGCGTTCCGCCCAGAAAGCATCGTACTTGGGCAAGCTATCAATCGTCAAATAGTTTTCGTACAGATGTTGCATTGTATAGCTATAGCCGTCCATCTCGAATGTGCGGTAGACCGGTATGCTTTCGAGGAAGGAAATTTCCGCTTCGCCGAGCAGCCTTGCATTGTAATGCGCCCACTTGATCTCATCCTCCGCCACATCGTGACCGCTATTGCCGTTTCGGTACAGGTCGATAATAATGTCGTCATGGTTACCGCGAACACAATTCGCATCGTTCTTATGCACCCATTCGATAACTTCCCGCGGGAAAGGCCCGTAGTCTACAAGATCTCCCGCGCAATAAATCACGTCACAGTCGGATTCTGCCTTGCGTATCGATTCCAGCGCTTTGACGTTGCTGTGAATATCCGAAATAATTAAAGCTTTCATAATCGATTCAACTCCCTAAGATTCAACATTCTCAGCAGTACCGTCACCACATCCGCCACGTAGCTTTATCGTCTGGCATGAAATGGTCCCGCGGCAGACGCACCTCAATGATTCCGGCGGCAGACGCCAAGGAAACAGCCTGTCTTTCCCAGTCGGGGGTGTCTCCACTGTCCTCAAACCACTGCGGCGCAGGGGCGCCGTCCACAACATTGGCCGGGACATAATTGGAGGCTGGTTGCGACAAATTGGCCGTAACGGAACATGCGTGTAACCCTATTTGACGATTCCCTTCAGTCGGTAGCCTTCGGACAATATTCTGTTGACATTGCGTATCAGGCTGTTCTCCCATTTGTCGAGTGCACTCTCCCTCCTTTATATAAAAAGATGGAACCTTGATAAATCGTCAAAAGCTAAAATCGCCATCAAATAGTCCAACTTCTTATCTCCAATTTTTGGAATGAACATCAAATCTTAAAAAAGTCACTCACATCTCACGAATATGCATAGAAACATCTTTGTAGCTATTTTTATATACAGCATTCAATGTTCTTAAAACAAAAGTATCAACAACATGATCCTTTTTATTTGGAGAAGTAAACAAAACGACATCCGACCTTAGATGTTTTAGCAAGATTTCATTTTCACAACTCCCTATGTTCATTTTAATTATTATGTTTCTTGCCCTGGTCATATATTGTTTGAAGCCAATTTTGTAGGTCAGATCTTATATGCACAGAATCCTATAGTTGGGGCTCCGCCAACATTTTAACGAAAATATACGCTTAGCCCTGAATCGCGTCCAGCTTGGTGTATTCTCATACTCTTAGGTGGTCCGGGACGTATCACGAGCGGACGCAACGAAACGTATTGGACAATCATTTGGAAACATTAACGCGGTACTGTATTAAATGATTATGATATAAAAAAAAGCTGTCGAGACTTTCTTGACAGCCTTGCCGCGATTATCGCGGTTTCTATATGTTGCGTGTTTGTTCTTCACTCCCACCAATGCTTCATTTCACTGAATCCAACGTCCCATAGTTTAGCGTTCCCAGAAACGATAATCGTAATTTCGTTCACCTTGTCATAAAATGGTATATTTAAAGGTTCTGCTCCATTATTATATTGTTCATTGTACTGATAATGAACTCTTTGGTTTCCATCTACCAATATAGTGAGTTCTCCCTTGGAATCTCCCTTGTCTGGAATGCCAAAATAAGAATAAAACGTCACATCTTTTTTGTTACCCAAGATGTAGGTGTACGATTTTCTTTTATCTCCTTCACTGTAATACACGTTCATTTTGGGTTCTATTTTCTTGCCTGCCACGGTGAAACTTGGAAGATTTTCAGTCATAGGCATGGTTCCATTCATTTCTTTCACATCGTGTAATGCTTGAATTGGGCTTTCTCTTTTCGCTACAACATAATTGATGGTTTCCGAGATCACGATTACTCCAACAAGAAGAACACCGATAGATAGGGCTGAAGCAATAAGCTTTTTATAAGAAATTTTTGAAGAACATCCAACTTTATAGGCGATAAATCCTATCGCTGCACCTAATGTATTGGATATAACATCATCTACATCAAAGCTGCCAAGATGAGTTAAAGCCTGCATCGTTTCCAGAACGAGAATCGTCAAGACAAAAAAGGATATGAACTTCCCAAAACTGGAACGATACAACAGAGGAATTACTACTCCAAAAGGGATAAAGGCAGCAATGTTTCCAAAGTTGTATACCCATGAAAAAGTTAGTTTTGGAAATCGAAGTGGAACTCCTTCTGGAACAAGTATAAATGTGTATCCATAATCGTTGTTCCAATGATCTAATCTACTGAAAGCAAAAAACATAAAATATAATATCAACAGCGTGTACAAAATTGTTCCTACAAAGAGGAGTTTCCGTAATTTCACTTCCATAATATCTCCTTTAATAATTCATCGATGGGTTTAGTGTATCTTCCCAAAATGACATTAAAGTGACATTGAAGTGACATTTTAGTCACTTAAACGCTTATTAAATGATTTGTTTGTAAAATCGAATCCGAAATCATGCCTTTATTCATCCACTCTGGACATGAATATCTCCATCTTTCTTGGTTTAATGCTGTAAGCCATCGTAAGACCAATGCAAATGCTACCCTCTCTAGCATTCTTGTCTTATAAAGCGTAATAGAACAATTTTAATCTATCTATTGGAAAATGGAAAAAACTCTTGGTCTCAAGCGTATTCGGGAAATAATCTTAACAATTAGAAATGACAATATTATATTCCGATAATACCGCGATTATCGCGGATATTATTCGTACAACATTCTTGTCAACTTACATGTTTTTCTTAGAAAACACCGAAAAATTCTTCAGTATTTGATGAAGTACTGGTTACGCCTGTTTGGATATCGCTCCAAAATCTCTCGTACCAATTCGTGATTCCCATAGGAATGGTTTAATTTCACCAATATAAGGCTCGTGGCAATAGGATCATGGTCTTGTCCATTTTCGGCAATAGGTACAAGTTCTTGTCTCGAGCAAAGGACAAGAACTTGTACCTATAAACTAATAAAACCGCGCTCAGCGTGGATTTCAATAGGCATATGTTCTTGTCCTCTTACATCAGAACAAAGTACAATTAAGCTGATTAATATGACCCGTCTACTCTTCATCTCTTTACTCCCTAAAAAAATCAGGCCCCAGAAGTGTATAGATGTTCATTTATATTCCAAATACACTTTCATAATTAATAACCACCTTTAATTAATTCAACAGCTCTCTCAATATACTCGTCTCTGCCTTCCATAATCCCTTCAATGGTAGGATCAAGACGAATATCTGGCTGCAATCCTATTCTTTGTGTTGGGTTTTTATCTGGATTAAATATGCCGAGTCCACTTATAGCGGTTTTTATTTTTCCTGGAAGCATAATGATACGTATATCACCATCAGTTCCAGCTGACGGCCTACCGAGAACTATGGAGTTATCTGTATTTCTAAGAGACATCGTTGTAAACTCGCCTTGACTAGCAGTATGTTCATTGATTAGAATCACTACTTTCCCTTTATAAACCTCGGCATTTATTTCTTGGGGCTTCCCTGAAACCATAGGCTCAAGGTAATAAAATTCACCGGGTATTGTACGATTGGGGACCGATACTGTGGCAAACTCTTTTTCAGAAGCGATCAGATATTTGGCTAATTCATAAGTAAGTATGCTAGAAGGGTAGTTTCTAAGATCTACAATTAGCCCTTTAGTGTTCCACCACTTTTTCATGATTTTATCAATCTCTCCATCTTTCAAAAGACCAGCATTAATATAGTAGATTTCTCCACTCTCCATTGCTTGTGATTTCGTATCAACCAGGAAATTAATGTCTTGTTGATTGCCTACTGCACTAATGTTCATCTTATTTTCCTGCCGAATTACAGTAACGTCCGTATTCTTCTGTTCAGTTCGGAATAAATCAAGAAAAAATAAGTTGGCCGTGTCTTCTCGCGACTGTGATATATATTTTCTTCTATCTTTTAATAATTCATCTATATTTTTGTCACCTACTTTTAATACAATGTCTCCGACCTCAAGTCCACACTTGTTAATTACTTTATTTATAACAATCTGATTGTTAATTTCGATAAAGTTTACGGGAAGCCGATACGTTCCAAAATAATCAGTAATCGTCTCTCTATCTTTGCCGACCAAATATGCATGAGAATCATGTATTCTAGTTGTCAGTTCTGCTAAAGTCATAAAATAGGAGTCATAATCCGATCCATCTACCATTTTAGGGATAAACTCCAGAAGCACTCGATCCCAATTTTCTCCGATGACATCTTTATACGGATAGTAATATTCGATAATATTCCAGTAGCGGAATAAACCTAGCAACCTGTAGCCTGTATCATCGAAATTCATATTAGAGTACGGGTTTTCATTTCCCATAGACGGAAAGAATGAATCTTCCTTAAAACTAACATATGCATATTCTCGTTCTGAAATATTAGAATCCAGAAGCTTCGATAATTCAAGACTCAAGTCTGTTCCGAGATATTCTTCATCCTTGGACCAATCTGTAGATGGACTGAGCTGTATGGAATCTTTGGAAAATTGATATTGATCATCAAGCTCTCCAGAAATGGACTCGCTGCCTAATGAATGAACCCACTCATAGAGAATTGAATTCACATCTGAATTTTCTTCTAAAATAGAGGGCACCACCCGAAACAGCTCATAATCCCAATTTACATCTCCAGATACCACCTTAGGATGATAGTATTTCACCACTCCCCATACCTTACTGATCTTAGCTAAATCCACGATCTTTTGTTCAGAAAGGCTGGAAAATTTCATTCCACTTCCTTGGTCAAATTCCTGCTCCTTCTCTCTCCCGAGTTGATGAGTCTCTTGGGATGTAGAACATCCTGCAATAATAAAAATAAGCAACATACTGAAAAACACCAGGGAATTCCAGTTCCTTATTTTTCCTTCTCCCACCTTTTTTCCACCTTTCAGCTCAACAATTTATCTTTTTGTAATTCTTGCAAATCTAGGATCTGCTTCACCTATCACTGCAAATCTACATGTCGTTTTTAAATAAAAAACCAGCCTTATAGCTCTTATCGTAGGCTGGGGCGTATGTTGTCTGAGCTTTCACCCTGATTATACATCTAATAAAACATAAAGGTGATAACCCATCATCAAATAATGACAGATTAGATTTGTGTGTTGTTCATTCAGGCATTAATGTTCCTCATACAATAATTCATTCATAAATTTCCAGGCACTAATGATCCCTTCTTTTCGCTTCCTCCAGAAAGGAATGACAGCACAGCCAACCGTGAAACAATGTCTCTTAATGATCTTGCTTAGTCCCATAGAGTTTTCCATTCTCATTCTTTACCACCGTTGGACTATATAGAGGTGCCGACAGGCATCGCATTATTCCATGCAGATATTTTGTTGCCGCCCAAGGAATGGGCTGTACGTAACCTAAATTAATTATCCACACAAATTAAGGCGACTTTCATTGTGTGGATTACAATTTAAGTCGTTTAATCATTTATCAGCATATACACTATTTTAGCCATTTCTGCCCGCGTGACTTTACCTTTTGGGTCAAAACGAAGGTTAGCTTTGCCCTTGATTATCCCAGCCCATTTCCGTGCTCGACAGCTTATTTTGCCCAAGAAGATACTTGGTCTTGGTCAGAAAATATACTGACCTGCCCGTTAGATTAATGAAGAAAAGAAAGCAGTAAATACTTATCTAATCGGAAATCGGGACAAGAACTTGTACCGATAAAACAAAAAAAGCCGCTAAAATAGCGACTTTCATTGGGACCATGTTTTTGTCCCTCGACTATTGTTGTCCGATGACAAGAATATAGTCCGATTACTTCTATATCTCTTCTTTCTCTGCATACAAAAAAGGCTGATCTTTAACAAATAAAAGATCAGCCTTTTTCTAATTGTCCTTTTTAAGAATTTAATCCGATTCTATGTTTAATCGTCGTCG
Source organism: Paenibacillus sp. FSL R5-0475 (assembly GCF_038004585.1). Lineage (NCBI taxonomy): Bacteria > Bacillati > Bacillota > Bacilli > Caryophanales > Paenibacillaceae > Paenibacillus > Paenibacillus sp. FSL R5-0475. Next base: position 2,080,383 of record NZ_JBBORK010000001.1, on the reverse strand, counting down.
TAGTATAGTCTTATTCAACTAAAGCACCCGCTAGTAGAAGAGTAACACTAACGAATTATACAAAGAATGAATAATAATTACTGACCAAAGAGAATTACTTTTCTTATATACAAACCCAAATATAATACCCAACACAAAAACTGTTAATATGGAACTTAGTATATAAGGGAATTCAAACAGACCTTTATAAAACCAAATAGGAAAATGAATCGATACAAAGAGTAAAGCTGTAACTGTATTTGCTATCCAGAATCTAAAAGAATCCATAAGCTTTCTTAATAAAAAACCTCTAAAGACAATTTCCTCAGTAATACCAACCAATAGAATAGTATTAAGCCATCCGTTAAATCCTATTTGAAAATCGATATTATTATTTAAAACGATAAGATTTATTACAAAATAGAATAGTATCAAGGCTAAGGATACCCAACCTGTCCATTTTAGACTTTTTCTAAAGTTATGATGTAACTGTAAATAGGAAAATGGTTTACTTTTTTCCATAATTATAACTAATAAAATAACAGGAATGACCCAAACAACTATTTTAATAGTGGCTGATGTTATAGCTCTTGGAACGGGTTCCATCAAATCTAAATATTGAACCAACCATAATTCTCTGATACACCATAGGGCGTAAAATATTATGAAATATACCCAAATATAATTTTTATTTACTTTGAATTCTATCAGAAACTCCTCCTTTACTTCTTCGATAATCCTGCCCCGTTAGTTGAATAAGATATAATTATAACTAGGCATCTCGTTTACGGTAAAATACAATAGCTACTGTAATAATGCTCAGTGTCCATAACATTGAAATACCTGTCCCTTGCATTGGTGTAAGGACACTTATTTCATCAGAGGAAGACGGCATATACATATAAGATCCTGCCGTATCCGGAAAATAATTCAAAAAATTTTTATTACTAGGTAGAAAAACCCTCGTCAATGGACTGACAATGAAATAATAACCAAGCAGTACCACTAAAGCAGGAGTGGTTCGTCTTAATAAAGCACCTACAGCTGCACTGAGAAGTGTGGTTAATGTTAGATAGCCCGTTGCACCTATTAATGTTGTTATCATTGTGTCTATTTCTATCACTACTGTTGTGTCTCTCATCATAATAAAAGTATAGAGTACACCAGATGCAGCAATAATAAACGCCACAGGAATGGTTATAATCGCCAATGCCAAATGCTTCGTGGATAATTGAAACCCACGCCAAGGTATCGTAATTAAAGTAGTTCGAATCTGTCCACCAGTATACTCCGAACAAGTAGCTAAGATTCCAAGAATAATGAACCCTGCTTGAAGATATCCCATAGAAGCAAGTCCTATATTCAGTATATTTTGCGTACCTGTTGCCCCTTGTACACCAACAGAAGTAAAAGCTGCGGCTAAAACTAAATTTAGAATGAATGTACCCATAAGAGTGAACCATATCAATGGTAATGTAACTAATTTATCCAGTTCAGCACCAAGGATTTGTGTTAACTTTCTACTAGATGTGACACTCATGCTGCAACATCCCTCCTATGGAATACAACAGCTGCAACAATGAAAAAAACGACTACCCAGGCAAACATGACTAAACCGCCTGTGAAGGGGGTGTGAAACCCGTCGAATAAAGTGCCTGTGGACGTGTTGTCCGTAAACATAAACATTTCAGCGCCAGCCCTATCTGGTAAGTAAAACGCCAACTTTGTAACCCTATACAACAGGACACTAAATGATACAACGGATGAATTTATTATGAGCACAGCAAGCGGGAGGATGCCATTCTTAGTTAGAAAAGTAATTCCAAGTGCTAAAAGAGCAGTGAATGTCCAGTAACAAACTGCACCGATAAGTCTGGACCATTCAAATGCGGGGGCATATTCACCAAGAATAAGATGCGTTGCTGACACAGTTGTCATAATAGCAACAATACAAAGCAGTATGCTGATCACAGTCACAGCACCTGCTTTTGCCAGTAAAAAATGAAACCGGGATGAAATAACAGTTAAACTCGTTGTTATCTGTTGTCCTCCACCAGATTCACTGCTCTCTGTTATATACTCACTGCTGACAGCAAGCACACCAAGAATAATAACGCCTTGCACACCAAGAGCTAACCCGATATAGCCAACTTCTGATAGCCTCGTGCTAACTCCAGCTATAATCTCCTCTTTTTGTGCTATGCTGTCCAAGGCAGCAATAAGCGCTGGTGCAAACGCTCCAATGAGAAAAGCAAGCCAAATACCCGGTAAGGAGAACAATTTAGATAGTTCCGCGTTAAATGCTCTCATACAACATCACCTGCAATTTCAGATGTCAGGGCAAAAAAGGCTTCCTCCAGCGTGGAATGGGTACCTATTACTTCTTCCAACGTCCCATCTGCAACGATGGTTCCATGCTTAATAATCACCACATCATCAACCGTCTCTGCAAGCTCTCCCATTAGATGACTGGATAATAACACCGTATTTCCAGATTCAGCACGTTTACGTAAAAATGTCCGAATCCACCGAATTCCTTCTGGGTCGAGCCCATTTACGGGTTCATCTAAAATCAATATTTTTGGATCACCAAGTAGCGCAGCTGCTATTCCCAGTCTTCTCCCCATACCAAGAGAATACTGCCCAACTCTTTTCCCAGCGGCATTAGTAAGACCTACTATTTCCAGAACTTCCTCGACACGTGAGTTAGACAATCCTGCAGCACGTGCAATCCAACGCAAGTGTGCCCGTCCTGTTCGCATACGATGAGCTCCAAAGCCATCAAGTGCGGCACCTACTGTTGCTAGAGGATTATGTAATTCTGCGAATGGCTTTCCATTAATGAGTGCGCTCCCTGAGGTAGCGCGGTCTAATCCAAGCAGGATGCGAAGTGTAGAACTTTTACCTGCCCCATTTGGACCTAAAAAACCAGTTACTCTACCTGGTCTAGCTTTAAAACTGATACCTGATAAAATTTCCCTAGTTCCGCGATGTTTGACTAAGTTATTAATTGTAAGCAACCATAACACTTCCTTTCTGTTATGGTTCTAATTATAAAGAAGCAAAGTTACATCTCGGTTATCATGCTGTTTACTTCTGGTTTAACTTTAGGTTAAGATCTTCCGATAGCTACTCTTGTGCCACTATCATTTGATGTAAAATCAGCTTTCAGCTTCATTTTTTTCAACATATAATTTGAAGTCGATAAACCAATCCCCGCCCCACGCTCATAGGAAGAGTTATCCATACCTGGACCTCTGTCTGCAATAATGATTTGTTCTTTTTCTACATCAACCACAATATTTACATATTTCCCCTCTGCTGCATGACGAAGAATATTCTGAAATAAATTATCCAGAACCCGTGTCATCCATTTAGGATCTGCTTCCCAATAAAAAGTCGCCTCTGTCGGTAAATCAACCTCGATCTGGATTTCTTTTTCTTCAAATACAGGATACCACGCAGCAACAGATGCTCTTACTAAACGTCCAATATCTGTTGAAGTGGGCCTAAAAGGATGTTTCCCTGATGTAAGCAATGTATAGGAAAGTAAATCATCCATTAGATCCCCCACTCTTGTAATCGTATGATTCATTTCTGTTAATGAATTTTGTCCTTCTAGACTCATTGATTCTTTATTTAATCGGGTGACATGTCCTCTCAAAATGGTAAGTGGCGTTCGTAAGTCGTGAGATAAATTCGCTATGAGTCGATGTCGTAACAATTCCTCTTCATGTTCTCGCTTGCGGCTGTCTTCAAGCTGCTGAATCATCCAATTAAAAGAATTGCCTAACTGGTCTATTTCATCCATACGATCACTTTGAACAGATATTGGTCTAGGAAATGAGTTATGATTAGCTGAAAATGACATGGCTTCCTGTAAGCGGGTGAGACGGTTACGAAGTCTTAAGAAGAAAATCCAAGATATTACAACAAATGCGACAATAATAAAACCAAACAAAAGTAGTACAACGTAAAATAGATTTAACGCATTCAGCTCTTCACCATTAATAGGAGATTCAATGAACGCAGATAAGAAAATAAGTATAATTGGAGGCAAAAAGATAAATAGAAAATGTCCTTTTAGAAAATGACGAAATAATGATTTAGTCTGTTTCATAGTTTCACCCGATAGCCTATTCCCTTCAACGTTTCAATAATCTCTGGGGAATCTGGATGACGTTCCAACTTTTGACGCAGTCGATGGATATGTACCATTAGTGTTTTATCGCCAGTTATATATGTTTCTTCCCAGATGGCTTCATAGATTTGTTCTTTTGGTAAAACTTGATTAGGGTGGCGTAAGAAGTACATTAAAATATGATGTTGTTTCGCTGTTAATAAAATTTCTTCTCCTGTGCGTTTGTCAAATACCATTTGGCCTTCTGAATCTACTTCAATATAATTTCCTAATGAAATGCGTTCGGAATGTGTTCCGCCACTTCGACGGATTAGTACTTCTAATCTTGCAACTAATTCATCCGTATGGAATGGTTTCGTTAAATAATCATCAGCAAATTGTAAACCTTCTACCTTATCATCTATCGATGTTCGAGCTGTTAACAGCAAAATAGGAACAGCAGGAGCTGCCTTTTTTAATCGTTTCCCCACAGTAAATCCGTCTAAACCGGGTAACATGATATCCAAAATAACGATTTCATGCTGATTTACTTCTTTTTCAGCTCCTTCACCAGAAAGCAGCCACTGAACTGAAAATCCCCGCTGTTCCAATTCTTCTTTTAGAAAGCTGCCTATTTTCTCATTATCTTCAATGTATAATACATTTCTTTTCAAGTAACATCCCTCGCTCTAAATTGAATTCACTATTAGACAGATTAACACAATCTAAAAAATATTTGTTTAGATGCTCATGAAATCGGCAATGGGATCAAGTTCTTATCTTAAGCAAAGGACAAGAACTTGATCCCATAAAACAGAAAAACCGCGCCAGGCGCGGATTCTAATGGGACTATGTTATTGTTCACCGACACCAATCCATAGTCCAGATATTGAGCCTCCGACCGTTTCAAAATAAAAGCCCTAATCAATCAACAATTTTCTGGCCGCCTGCATTATTTTTTTTCGGTCAGATCGGGTGCGGAGCGCTGCGCGGATGGTGCATTCTTGACGGATATGGAAACACTGCCTCAATCGCCCGATGTAACTTTTGGCACCCCCATATATGACAATGCTTCGGATACGATCTCTTTAAACACCGGCCCCGCCGCAGCACCACCGCCAGCTGCATTAGCAGGCTCGTCAATGCCGACATAGACCACAATCTTCGGATTATTAGCCGGTGCGTATCCGAGAAAGGACGAGTGCACCTTATCGCGGTCATACCCTCCCTTACCGTCGGGTTTAATCGCCGTACCGGTCTTACCTGCTACACTATAGCCTTCAATGTATGCATGGCGGCCGGTTCCATGGACCAGGTCTGCAACGACCTGCTCCAGATAGCTGCTGGTTTCCCTGGCGCTTTCCTCGGAAATAACCTGACGTACCACCTGGGGCTGGGTTACGGTAGTCTTGCCGGTATTCGGATCGGTGGTCGCCTTGACCACGTGCGGCACCATCAGTTTTCCGCCGTTGGCGATGGCCGAGATGGCGGTAAGCTGCTGAATCGGAGTAACAAGCACTTTGCCGTGCCCGAATGCAATCGTCGCGTTCTCTGAAGCATTATTCGGAGTCGGATTGACGATTCCGCTGATTTCGCCCGGCAGGTCAATACCGGTAAGATCGTTAAATCCGAAATCATCCACGTATTGCAGCAGCCTTTCCGGACCGAGCATTTCATAGCCAAGCTTGACGAAGGCCACGTTACTTGACCGCTTCACGCCTTCCAGGAAGGAGATTTCGCCATAACCGCTTCTCTTCTGGTCATACAGCGGCTTGCCGTACCCCTTGATGCGGATAGAACCGGACATGAAGGTTGCGTCCGAATCGAACAAATTCTCCTCCACCGCTCCTGCAAGAGGTATAATTTTGAACGTGGAGCCTGGTTCAAATCTTGTTTTGATGGCATGGTTGAAGAATACCCCTGGATCAGAGGCATATTTCCAGAACTCATTCGGGTTAAAGGTCGGCATATTCGCTAGCCCCAATATCTCCATGGTGCTGGGATCCGCGGCAATTACCGTAATACTCTTGGGTTTATATTCTTCATAGGCCTTCTGCATTGCCTGCTCGATATAATACTGGATTGTGCTATCAATCGTCAGCTTGAAAGTACTTCCATTGACCTCCGGCTGGTAAGTGTCCTCCGAGTCAGGCAGCTTGATGCCTTTGGCGTCGCTCTGGTAGAATAGCTTACCATCCGCGCCCTTAAGCTGTTTGTCAAAATACTTTTCGAACCCCATCACCGCATTGCCATCGCGGTCCGTATAACCCAAAATATGTGCGGCCAGTGTTTGTTGCGGATAATAGCGCTTCTGCTCCCTAATCAGGCCAACGCCAGTCTCCAGAGTGTCATGTTCATCCTTCAGTTTCTCAATGAACTCGTTGACCTTGTCGCGCAGCTCCTGGTCAATCTTCCAGCCTTCATTACGGATCTCCCGGTTCTTCAGATACTTTCCATTCTCGTCTTTGGCTTCCACGAGCGCCTTAAGCTCATCCTCAGGCTTGCCGAGCAGTTCATGTAGGCCGGTGATAACTTCTTCCCCGATACTGAGAGCGGTAATCGCTTCCGGATTGACCACTACCGTGTAGGCGGGCACATCGCTAGCCAGCATCCTGCCGTTGCGGTCCTCGATCGTGCCACGCACCGCTTTAAACACCGAAGTATGGGCCCATTGCTTTGCGGCCTTGGTTTGCCAGAAATCACGATCCAGCACCTGAATCCAGAACACTCTGCCGAGCAAAACAAGAAAAAAGAGGGTAATACACCCTCCTATAAACAGCGTACGAAGTTTTATTCTCTTCACCATAAGCAAACCCCACAAACATATATATTGCAATTTTCGGCAAATCGCTCGTTAATAGTCACCGCGTTTTGTTCACTGTTATGAATGGTACCGTCGGCATTCGCCTTCTGATATCCCATATCCATGGCTAGCTGAACAACCTTGGCACGGGATTGCTGTTTTTCCTTGTCCCAGTAAGGCTCATTATTGTAGGCATAGGTAATGCCAGGTTTTTTATTAGTTTGATAAATGATCAACATAATGAACACCAGGCTCGTTACACATTGTACAATGTATAACAAGGTAAAAACAACCATTTTTGTGAATCCTTTGTCATTACGCTTTTCGGGAACTTAGGCTACATGTAATAGACAATTGGAACATCTTTGTGAATTCTCCATTTCACTGTATGCGGTCATTCAGATAAGGAGCGCTTAGCCAGCATGAGGTTGAGCAAAAATAAATTCAACGGCTGCCTGCTCGGCTTTATCAATGTAATCTGCTAGAGTTATTCCTTTCCTTCAAGGGTGAAGGATTTAAAATTGTGGCGGCTTTTATCTTCTCAATTACCGCCATTTATGCCAAGAGATTAACAGCGTCTATTGATGTCCTGATCGTATCCAGCGCCAGTCTGTTCACCGATGGACTGATGCTCATTTTTCTGACTATGCTATGAAACCGTATGAATATTTATTTTTCTTTTTGGATGATTTCAGAATGTTCCTCGTGCCATCTAATCCAGTATGACCATGTTGTTTACTATAATCTGTTTAGTATAAACGCTTTTATTTTATGAACATTACTTTTTAATTTATTTTAAAGTATCTAGACACGGCGAAAATAGTTGTGTTACATTTGTGTGAATAAAGTAATGCTGTTTGGCTGGTGATTTGTAACCTGTAGGTGAAAAGTGACGTTGAGGATGCGATGATTTCCTATTGAAGCGCGTACCTTCAAATCTCTTCAGCATATATGTAAAATGTCACTTCCGCCCAAAAGTTAAAGCGCTTAAACTTTAGAAGTGTGAATAACACTTATTGTTAAGCGGTTTACTTTGGAGATCAGTCTAAAGGGAAGGAGGATTCATTGACGTTAATTAAACTAACCATCACTAAAGGAGGAATTTTTGTGTACTCATTGAAATCGACCTCAGGCACAATGAAAGTGATGTTACTTGTCATGCTTTCGGCGGTTATGCTTCTAGCGACATTAGCCGCCCCTGCACCGCTTCAACGGAAAGCTCATGGAGCGGGTGAATTGAAACCGTTTCCTCAACAAGTCAGCTATCCGGGTATCATTAAACCAAACCACGTCAGTCAATCCTCGATGAACAGTTCTGTATCTTCCTACTATGACTATTGGAAGGCTACTTATCTTAAAAACAACTTGTCCTCGCTGCCAGGAGGGTACTATGTAAAAGGTGATATTACTGGCGAAGCGGACGGCTTCGATCCTCTCGGCACATCGGAAGGCCAAGGATACGGTATGGTTATTACCGTGCTAATGGCTGGATACGATACGAATTCCAGAACAATCTATGACGGTTTGTTCAAAACGGCTAGAGCGTTCAAGAGCTCTAATAATCCGAACCTGATGGGATGGGTAATAGCAGATAGTACTGGGGCTCAAGGGCACTTCGGTTCAGCAACAGATGGGGACCTCGATATCGCTTACTCCCTTATTCTAGCTGATCGCCAATGGGGCTCGACTGGAACGATCAATTATTTGGCTGAAGCCAAAAAGATGATTGGCGCTATTAAGCTTAGCAATGTGACAACTAACAACAGGCTGAACCTTGGTGACTGGGATACGAAGAGCGCCTTGAATACGCGTCCCTCCGACTGGATGCTCAGTCATCTACGGGCTTTCAATGAAGTTACTGGAGATTCAACTTGGCTAAATGTCATCAATAATCTGTATAACGTATACAGCCAATTTACAGCAGCTTATTCGTCTAGCACAGGTCTGATTTCGGACTTTGTGGTAGGCAACCCGCCTAAGCCGGCACCCCCAAACTATTTGGAAGAGTTCCCTGAAACAAATGAATACAACTACAATGCAAGCCGTGTACCACTTCGTATCGTAATGGATTACGCCTTGTACGGAGACACCCGTGGTAAGGATATCGCTAATAAAATGGTAGTATGGATCAAAGGAAAAACAGGCAACAATCCGAACAATGTGAAGGACGGTTACCAACTGAACGGTTCGAATCGCGGTACTTATGCGACAGCGGTATTCGTAGCGCCTTTTATCTCCGCAGCGACGACTACCAGCACGCATCAAGCTTGGGTCAATGCAGGCTGGGACTGGATGAAGAACAAAAAGGAAAGTTACTTCAGCGACTCCTTTAACATGCTGAACCTACTGTTCATCTCGGGGAACTGGTGGAAGCCTACCTACAGTGCAGCGGATACTCAAGCTCCCTCGGATCCAACGAATCTGAACGCAACAGCAGCTTCAAGCAGCCAAATTAATCTGAGTTGGACTGCTTCTACCGATAATGTCGGTGTAACAGGCTACCGGGTATTCCGTGACGGCGTGGAAGTAGGAGCGCCTATAGACACATTCTTCAGCGATACCGGACTTACCGCATCGACAGCTTACAGCTATATGGTAAAAGCTGTCGATGCCGCAGGCAACCTGTCTGCTAACAGTAATACCGCATCAGCAACTACAAGTTCAACTCCTGCTGCCGGTATCAACCTTGCGCTGGGCAAGACAGCGGTAGCCAGTTCTATCGAAGGTGTAGGATTTGAAGCTTCCAAGGCAACAGACGGCAACTCTACTACCCGTTGGGCGAGCATCGAAGGAAGCAACAATGAATGGATTTACGTCGATCTGGGCGCAACCCAAAGCGTAAACCGCGTCAAGTTGAATTGGGAAGACGCTTACGCTAAAGGCTACAAAGTTCAGGTGTCTAACGACGCAACAACATGGACGGATACTTACGTAACAACGACCGGTAATGGTTCTATTGACGATATTACATTTACCGCAAATAGCGGACGTTACGTCAGAGTGCTCTGTACTGCTAGAGGGACCGTATACGGATATTCGATATTCGATTTTGAGGTTTACAGCTCTTAATTGAACAAATCCTGGCGGATATGACTCTGTCAGGATTTGTTTGTCTAAAAGAGCAGAATGTAACTTCTCGGGGGGTTTGTTAGTAAACGAATGGCCTCTTTTTGTGATCTCATTTGAGATGTCTTAAACTTCTACCCTTTAATCGCCATAAAAATGCACCCCCTAGAATTTCATCGGACAAACCAGGGGGGTTATCCAATATCTATTCTAAGGGGTGCATTTCAGTTATCATCAAGACTTTTTTGATGATAACTGAAAATGAAATATTCATAATTATTCAGCGATTGCCTTTTCAACGTCCTCGAAACGAATCTTTATGAGACGCTGCAGTGCATGTTAGAGGGTTCGTGTGTAGCTGCTATTGTTAGCGAATACTACTTCATGATACTAATGGATTTCGTAGTATTATTGAAGAATACATCTGCACCAAAATATTCAGCAATGAAGCGTAACGGGAGCATAGTACGTCCGTTTACAAGTTCAGCTGCAACATCCATTCCTGGTGCAAGTTCACCGATCGCAATGGACAAAGTCTGACCTTCCAAGGTAATCATTACGGTTTTCGTAATGTTATCCCAGCCTACATTTGCTCCTAAGCTCTCCGCAACGAAGCGCAGTGGCACTAAAGTTCTGCCTTTAACTACCATCGACTCAACATCCATACTCATTTCGATTCCGTTTAATTTATACCCTTTCTTACCTAGAGCAAGTTCTAATTTCACAGGTTCAGGCTTGGTTGTAACAAAGATATAGCCTAGTCCTTTTGCCGTGAAGGTAAATTTACCTGTCTTATGGTCATATTTGCCGCCTAAGCGTTCCATGTTACCGTCTAATCGAAGCATGACACCGCATAACATGCTAATATCGTTAGTCGACAACTTCTCTTTTGTCAGATCGAAGGTTACTGGTATAAGCCCTGTATAATCCGTTACTTCCCGGCCATCTGCGAAGATCTTCAACTCATATCCCCGCCCTATAACTCCGTCTCTATCATTTACAGGTTTAATGACAACCTTCATACTCTTGCCTGTATTCAACTGCTTCAACAATTCAGGGGACAATTCAACAGATACGGTGTCATTCGTAACGGTTAGCGGTTTGTTGGCTTTAATAATCGCACCGATCGTATCGTTTTGAATCTCAAGCTCATCTTTTCCGGCTGACATCGTCAATGCAATGGAATTGCCTTTCATCAGCTGCTCTTTGATTGTAGCATCAATAAGATCTGCTACCGGTGATTCTGGAAAAGGAGTCGGCGTGCTGATTTGGCCACCTGATCCTCCGCCGTTATTATTTGCAGTAATTACGATAGTTAACTCTATCGTATCCATGCCAGCATGGTTAGAAGCCGTAACAGTGAATTTGTATGTTCCCGCTTCATTAGGCACCCCTGAAATAACACCCGTAGCTCCTTCTAATTTCAACCCTGCAGGTAAATAATTATCTCTCACTGTCCAGGTAATCGGTTCGTCGCCGTATACCGCTAATGTTACCGTATAAGGTTCTCCAACTTTGCCGCTTGGCAGATTCTTAGTGATAATCTCCGGAGCTGTTTCCACTGGCTTATCCTCATTAATCTCGATGCTCAATACTCGCTTATCTATACCAAAATCATTCGTTGCGCCAACAGTGAATTCGTAATATCCTGCCTCTTGAGGCGTACCCGAGATAACGCCTGTTGCTTCATCTAGGTTCAAATCTACTGGCAAATCTCCTCCCTGGACCTTCCAAGTAATCGGTTCGCTGCCGTATACCGCTAATGTTACCGTATACGGTTGTCCAACTTTGCCACTCGGCAAAGTCTTAGTGATAATCTCCGGAGCTGTGTCAACTGAGACATCTTCAGTGATCACTATATTGAACGATTTCGAGTCACTGCCTGCGTCATTGTTAGCTTGAACTTTAAATGTAAATTGACCCCATTGATCCGGTGTACCCGAGATAACACCTGCATCTTCATCCAAGCTCAATCCTGAAGGCAATTGACCATCTACAACAGCCCATTTGATCGGCTTATCGCTGTCAGTGGTAAGAACTGCCGAATAAGGTTGTCCTACCTTGCCATCAGCAAGCGATTTCGTCGTAATCGATGGTGCAGTACCTGCGTCTTCAACCCATTTCGCATATAATTCAATATCCCTTGTAACAGGATTAGCAATGAAATCCCAGACATCGTTTAATTCTGCATCTTGATACCAACCGCTGAAAACAGTGTTTTCTTTTGTCGGCGCTGTTGGCTCGGTAATTGTCCCGCCCATATCTGCGAACTTCATCACCACTTCGCTGCCACCGTTGGAATCAAAAGTTACCGCATAAGGGTTGTGTGCGCCGATGGAAGGCGTTCTGCCGCTAAGTAGATTGCCGAAGAAGTCTGTCCTCTCTGTCATATGAGGCAGAGCGTTCGCACGATCCACATATGGGCTTACAATCTCGGCACCTGCACCATAGGCTAAGTTATTACCGTCAGCAAGACGGAACCCGTTCATCGCACTGTAATCAAGCTTGGCATCAACTGTTCCGCTGTTGGTAATCCAATGTTCCGGCGCAGATTTATAATCATTTAATATAGAGTTAAGTTCCTCTTCCGATACATAGCGGTTGTCAGTTGCTGTTACGCCTGCACCTAGATACCCGCCTCCGCCTGCGTTCATGCTACCAAAAAGATTAGCCGGATATACAATGTTGTTCGTAAAACGTCCGGCTGCAAATGAAGCTGATGTTCCCCCACCTTTCAGACCAACCTGGTTGTTTGCTCCAGTGTAGGCAAAAATATTATTTTGGAAATAAATATGCAAGTTGGAGGCCGTCGGATCAAATACTAACGAACTGCTATTCTTCAATGGTGTGACGATGACATTGTTATAGTATAATCCGCTTAATTCCTCGCTCGTTGAAGAACCTCCCGCAAGTAATATAAGACTGTTAAAGCTCTTGTTAAAATCCGGGCTGCGACCGTCGTTCACGCTAATGTTATAGCGAACGATATTGCCCTTGGCAGCATTCATCTGTAAGTACCAACCGCCATAGTTATTTCGGCTGTAATTGTATTCATACACATTGTCCTGACAATAGTTGTCAATGTCCCATGCCATACCGTCATTACTTGCATGATAAGGGTTGTCCACGGCTTCATTATAGCGGAAGATCGTGCCTTTACTTGCCATAATCCACGCTGCCGCATAGTTTTGCGAACCTAGATATGTTGGCGTTGTATTATTTGGCCCCCAGTTCGTAACCAGGTTGCCGCTCTTATCGCTTAAATAGCTGTATCCGCTGTCTGTGACCACATTTCGTTCCACAAGGGAGTTGTTCCCGCCGGACATAACAATACCATCTCCAACCGAACTAGAAATCCAGTTGTTTCTAAACACAGCGTTTGATGCCCAAGGATAGCTTGAGTTACTCCAAGTAATGCCTGTGTTATTCGTCCCTGGATTGCTTGGCCCGTAGGCATTGTTGCGAATACCTTCGTTATCGCAGCGAAGGGTTTTATTTCCTTCAACCAATATATCTATATAACCATTAATAATGATGCCGCCGGATACCTTACTTGCTCCATTTGCTTGGTGCAGCCCATTAACATCATGAACGTAGTTATCTCGAATGACGATTCCTTGCATACGAGCATCAGCATAATCTTGAATATTAAACTGACCTTGTCCCAGTTTAGAAATCCGTGACATTACAGCGATACCGGAACGGCCGTCACCTGCTTTATTGCCGATGTTCGTTACTTCAATTCCACTGACTACCCAATAGTTGACGTCATATAACTCAATTGTACCGTTTAAGGAAATCCCTGATGGGCTTGACGCTGTTCCTCCACCATTAATTATCGGGCGTTGGTTAGGGTCGGTCGTATTATATTTTGTAAGCGTAATCGGATTTCCTTCCTCACCATTGCCGCGCAGTCTGATTTGTTCATTCCATACGCTATTCGCATCCAGATAAATGGTTGAACCTGGCATAAATACATATTCATTAATCTTGGAGATTGATTTCCATGCCGTAGCCGGTGTGCGTCCATCTGCATGATCGTCACCGTTATTGGAGAAATAATAATCACGGACTTCAAGTGGTAGAATGTTCAACTCGAATGTGATTTCGGCAGGATTCAGATCCAGTCTAACGGTATATTTTCCTGGCACGATATTATTTCTTGCGAATGATTCTTTGTTAATTTTCAATACATTACCGCTAACCGTATAATCCACATCCCGCTGCAGTGTTACAGCGCCGATCTCTACTCCAGCTAGATCTGCTAAATCAGGATTTACGGTGATATTATAGTCGTCCAGACCAATAACATATGTGCTGTCTTCCAAGTGGCTATACTCTTTGGGCATGAGCTTTAGTGTAATAGAAGATGTTCCGGTTTGGGCTGTTATTCCACTATCGATAACATATACGTCATCGATAAAGTGCCTGTTCTGTATATCCTTAATCGTTCCAGCCTTGTTGCCCCAGTTCGTAGCAAGCTGGAATGCATCGATCTTGGAAATATTGTTCTTAACTAGGGTATCAAAATTGCCGCCATCTGTTGATTGCCTTTGAATGTCTTGTCCATCGATTTTATAGGTCGTTCCCGTTGATGTAACGAACCATTGGAATTTATGCCAGCCTTCGCTTCGCTTGACATCTACAGGATAGAATCTCCCGGATGAACCGGGTCTGACTGCGTAATTGGTCAGATTTGCGGCCCAATCGCCATCTCCATTGCCATAATTTATTGCGATATGTTCATTGGATGATGGGGTTAAGCCAAAGACAGCGTGGTCATTGGAAGCCGCTCTGCCATCATCATAGTACCAAGCAGTAACGATTGTTGTCTTACCGGTTGCAGGGGCGTAATTATAGGTACCTGGAACAGTAGCCACCTGACCGGCGCCGCTTGATGTTGCGGCTTTTCCTCCGGTACGGGACATCACATCGCTGTGAACATATCCGTTCGCACCATTTGAAAATTTCTTCTCCCCTTCAAATCCATCGTAAAACATAGTGTCAGCCTTATTGAAGTAATCAACGCTTACTTGAACAGTGACCTCTTCGCTCCCTGTTGGAACATAACCTTTCTTAACCGTCACGAATCCGGCATCATCAACTTCAATCTTATCCTTGTCTTGATCTGCCGGGCTGAAGCTGATGTTATCAGCAACAAACACATCAGAAGTATCAACGATTAACCGCGTTCTATCTCCAGCCCGTAAAGTATCGCTCTGGCGAATTAGCGCAATGTTGGCTGAATATTGTGCACTCTCTCCTGATTCATCAGAGTCTAAGAATCGTGACGTTGCGTTGCCGTTTGCTTTTATTTTAAATGTATCATTTAAAGTCGGGGACAAAGCCGCATCATTGCTTGTTGCTGCAATCGGGCTTCCTTTAGCCACTCCATTACTGAAGAGTTGAACCGAATAGGCAGATGCGTTAGCGACACGGTCCCATGTAGCGTATGTGCCGTTCCATCTGACATTTACCGGTACAGGCAATTTCTCGATCTTTAATATTCCGGATGCTGCAACTTCTTCACTGATGTCCCCCGCATTATTAATGACAATGGCTGTAACCGTGTAGTTGCCCACTCCCAGTGCCCTTGCATAGGGCAGAACATGATGCCTTTCATGATTGTTAGGCTGGTCGGGTCCTCCATTTTTCGATAAATAATAACCAACAGGTCCACCGTCTTTGAACAGCGTTACAAGGGTATCACCGTAATTGGAAGCGCCACTATAAATGCCCGTGTCCGAGTCAAGCGTCGGGTTAATTGGCGCATTCACCTGTGTATTGGTGGTTATCAACAACGGTACAGCATTGGATTTCACCACAATTCCGTCTGCCGAAGACACTTCGCAATAATAGAAATTGCCTTGTTGTGAAGCTGCGTCCACATTGGGAAGCGTTAATAGCGCCTTATCAGCTCCGCTGACTTTTGTCCCGTTCAAGCCAGACTCGTCGTCAGATACATACCATTGATATGCTGAAGCAGCGGCTGATGCCGCAACGCTAAATGTTGCCGTCTCACCTTGTTTCACTTTTTCCGCTGTTGGCTGAGTGATTATTTCTAAATTTGGCAATCCACCAGGAGGTACCAAATTCAATGTTAATGTTCTGGTTCCTGTTGTTGTAGCCACATCTTTAACAACATAAAAATCGTCGATTAGATGTTTATTTTTAATATAAGCTTTGTTACCTGACTGGTTGTTCCATCCTCCAGCTATTTTAGGCTGAATGGTTGTACCGCTCTTCATAGTTTTGTAAATATTACTTTGCGCTGAATCGGATATTAATGTTCCGTCTATTTGTAAAGTCGCACCATTCGGTGTAATGAGCCACTCGAATTTATGCCAGCCTGTGGAACGTAAAGCCCCGCTATCTTTCCAACGGTTGCCTGCTGTACCCGCTGATGATGGTGCATATGCCCAAGTATATCTAGTCGGGTTATGAATAACATCAGCCTCTGAACTTTGATAGAATGTCCCTGCAAAGGTGGCATTTTTGCCATCTACAATAGCAAATTGAGTTCTATCCGTCGCTGTCTTCTCCTCATCAGGATACGGGTCAAAATACCATGCTGTCATCTTATAATTGCTACCTGTCGGCAATGCCACGTCTTGGGCTACATTTTCATTATTCGTATCATTCGAAGGTGTAATCGCTTTCAATCCAGAACGAGACTGAGCATCGGAAAGCGTGTATGACGAACCTAATTTGCCAGTTGATGTCATTGGACCATTGTTGTTCTCGAAATCCTCCATGAATAATACATCTGAGTCATGGTAATAACTCGCCGCGGCCGTGATTGTCACCGGGATGCCTGGAGCATCTGGCAACGCAAATGTATAACCGCTAGCTAAAGTAATGTTCCCCTGATTATTAACAGTTAAAAGATTCGCATTGCTGGAATCATAATTAACCTCGTCAATAACCGGTCCTTTCACGAGACTGCTTAAAGGCGAACCTTTATAGGTAAGATTCACCCTGCCTGCCTGACCTGCCGCTTGTGTCAATTCTAGTACAACAGAGTCAAAAGATTCGCCCCCTCCCGCAGCTGACACTTCAGATGAAGGCGCCAAACCGAACAGACCAGGGAACACCAACGAAGTTGCCGTAATCATCGACAAAGCTTTTTGCATCCATTTCGATCGTATCATCCCAAAACTTCCTCCCTTTGAAATTAATAAATTAATACTTTATAAAAAATCTCCATCTATGGAAGCCTCAATAGACATAGATTTTTATAAACTTAAAAACATAACTATTCTAGTTCACTACTAATTCACTAAATCGATTACCGTTATATACGATCTTCAACTTATTCGTATTTGCAATTAACGCTCGCAAGTCAGACTCCGCCGATCCGTATAGAATGGAATCTTTCACTTCTTCCAGTTTAAGCTTGGTGATTTCCGGTTTTGTGGTTAATGTGGCAACGACATCCTCGCCCATATATTTACCGATTACTGTCTCACCTACAGAAGCAGCAGCTAAAGACTCCCAGAACTTAAGAGACTCGGTTTCTTCTTTGGATATATCCAAACGGTTTAGCACTTTCTCTTCCTTGGCCTGTCCCGCTGTCGCTAACGCAGCCGTCAATTCATTTGCAACACGAACATATTCCGCACTTTTTGATGCATACTCAACTTGCAACTCTGCTTCGCTCATTTTCGTTTTTTTAACCTGCGTTTCTACCAAATCCGGCCAACGGGCGCCACTTAAATATTGCATGTATTGATTTAAATCAAACTGAGGCAATCCATAGTAAGTCCCTTCTGAATCTTCCATCTTAGCTCGCTTAACATTTTCATCTTCCATGTCGGATTTTAGCTCATCAAAGCTTTTGTAAGGGGCGATCCCCCGCTCATCTGCAATAAATTGCTCCTGCTTGGTCTTTAGCAATGCAGTCATTGCAGATTTTTTGGCGTATTCAGTTGGGGTTTCATGGTTTTCTCCGTATTGACGTGTCCAGAAGCCCTCATCTACTTGGACCCCATAAATTCTGAAGAAATAGTCTGCCGTTATAGCTCTTTGCTCCTTGACATAAAATTGAAATTCGTCCTCTGTTACGGCGTATCCATCTACTGTAAATATCCAATCTTCAGGTAGCTCCGCCTTTTTGTTAGTTAAGCTCAACACGAGTAAAGCAAGAACAATCAGAGTGGTAAACAAAATAATCACGGTTGCTTTTCGTCTAGTAAGCCCCATGACGCCCCCCCTTTCAAATATTCAACCTAGCTTTGCAAGAAAGCTTATGACAGTGAAATTCATCGCCGTTGCTGGAGAAGTTCCCAAATTTAAATGGTTAGACATAATTGTAAGTTTAGCTGCCCTCTAATGTAAGCGCTTATTTAGACTGAATTAAAACAAATTTGACTATTAAAAAAAACAGTTCTAGTTCGCAATTTTGTGTGTGCTAGGGGATCAATATCTTATAAAGGAACTGTCGTTTTGACAAAGTAACACCTCAATTTTGGTTTTCAAAAGACAGCCTAAAGCGAGCTGTCCGTTATAATCCCCAAAACACTAATGGCTTCGCCCTCTGAAAACAAAGGACGAAGCCATTAGATATTAACGTTTAAATGTAATTATGGGTGATTATTTTAATGTTGATATCTCGTTCTGATTCATTACTCCAGGAAAAATTGCATCGTCCGGTCGGACGAACCCGGTAAATACTCATGTCCAAAGTCAGGATAAATAACAAGCTGCTTCATCGTGTTCATTTTATTGTATGCTGTAAATTGCGTAGATGGCGGGCATATGGTATCCATTAGCCCGACGCTCATCATGACCTCGCCACGAATTCGCTCAGCTAGAAATTGTATGTCAATGTAGCCGAGCTTCTCAAATACATCATGTTCGCGTTCATGAAGCACATCATAGTAGCGAAAATACGTACGCAGCTCGCCATAAGCTTCTTGATCTAAATCCATGTCCCATGTACGCTTGTAATCACTAAGAAAAGGGAAAATCGGTGCAAGCTTCTTCACTCTCGGCTCCAATGCAGCACAAGCTATCGTAAGTCCACCTCCCTGAGATCCCCCTGCAGCGTAAACGCGTTCAGGATCGACTTCAGGTAGCTTCATCGCTATTCCGGCAAGCTGTGCAGTATCTAAAAAAATGTGACGAAATAGCAGTTCATCCGGGTGATCATTTAACCCGCGGATAATATGTCCGTGATGCGTATTTCCCTTTACCCCTCCTACATCCTCCGAGGTTCCCCCCTGGCCGCGGCAATCCATGGCAAGCACAGAGAAGCCTAACGATACATAAGCCAGTTTCTCGCTCCAATCCCCGGCATGGCCGGAATAGCCGTGAAACATAACGACAGCCGGATGAGGGGTTTCCATATTCTTGGGGCGCACGTACTTCACATGAATTCGCGCTCCCTTCACGCCCGTGAAATACAGGTCAAAGCATTCGGCATGGGGTACTTGAAAGCTGCTAGGCACCAGCTCAAGCTGCTGATCAACAGTCCGCATCTCTGCCAGAGCACGCTCCCAATATTCATCGAAATCCGCTGGGCGTGGATTCGTTCCTTCATAGGTTTTCAATTGTTCTAACGGCATATCAACAAGTGGCATAGTTCTTCTCCTTATTGCTTATTGGGTCGGCATCATCCACTGCATGGAGCGGAATAAACTCGGTCTTTTCTCGGAACCGATGCCCCTTGCCCATTCGATCCAGCCTCGTCCCTGTCCGTCATTCTCATTCACGAGCAGCGAGAAGCTCATCACATCTCCATGCTGAGGTGCAATCGGTGTCAGCTCCGACCAAGGCAGAGCTAGCTTATAAATCGTCAGCTTCTGTTCCTCATTCCTGGTTACCGATGCTTCACCATGTTGCACCAGCCCTACTGGCAATCCCCCCAACGCCGTCCAGCGATAGACTTGCGGACCATTAGGCGAATCCGATATGCCATACTCATACCATCCCCGGCTCTCACCCGGAATTCCCGGAGATAACGCAAACTGAATGCTGTCATTATTCCATATATTAGCATCGGAAGCTGCAGCCGAATGAACATTATCATTAATTTTGGCCGTCAGGTACAGGTGATCCTGATCAAAGTGAAGCCAGGCTTGACCGCTCACGCCAATGGTTCCGCTATGGCCGGAGAGCAAGACAGGCTTACCCTGCGACAAATCGATTGTAGGCGCCAAAGCTTCAATTTCCGGTTCGATATGGTCATTGACCGCAATCGTCCCCCGGTTGACCGGATTAAAACTAAAATTCCCTTTATAGACGTATGGCTCCTGCTCCGCAAACTCGACGCGGATGGACGTCGGTTGATCTCCTCCTAGCGTGATCGGACTGTTCTCCAACCTGCCAAGTCACCCTGTCGACAGTAAGACCGGCGGCCTTTCTGAAGTTTTCTACATCGATATTTAGCGTTTGACTGTACTGTCCTTCCTTCTGTTGCATCGCAGGTCTGACCGTAACCTTGTGTGGTAAGCCGGTTGCAACGCTATGCTGTAGCTTGCCTATCTTGTTGCCAGCTTCGTCCAACAAGTGAATGATTACCGAACGGAAACCTTCTCGCGTCTCGTTAATGCTTAGAGTAAGCGCTTCTGTTTGACCTTGCACCGCTTCAATCGGATAGCTATTCTCCTCCATCTTCGCTGTTATAGTCAGGTTAGGGAGATCATCGTTATTAATCGTTAAGTTGAACGCATGCGGATCTCCTACTGCTGTTTGCCCTCCAGCGATTGTAAATGTGCCGTCCGTAACGATCCGGTTGATGCTTCCTTTGATATAGAATGGCTCTCCCGTTATCGTCATATAGATCTTGCCATGATGCGGGGAGTAAAATTCTGTATTTCCCATAAAATCAGTAATTTCTAGGTTGTTATCCGTTTCGATAACGGCTTGAGTGTCACTCTGCGCCCAGACAACTCTAAGATTTTCGCCACCTTTTGTGAATAAGTTGCTTCTGATCGGATCTCCGAATTGCTCAATTTCCTCGAATACTGCACCGGCAAGTTGTCTGCTCATTGCGGCATAACTCGCATAGGCCGGCTTCGGTGTATAGGCCCCCATCGGGTCATTCTTATGTCGGACCAGTCCGAAATTATCCTCATTATAATCATCTCGAAGTCCGTCATTCATAAAATCATACCAAGACATCCGCTCTACGCCGAGACTCAATCCCGATACAAAACCACGCGGCAAATAATTGGCCTGGGTCTTCTCATCGACGCCTTTTGCAGATTGATGTGTCGGTGATCCGAATTCTGTTACCCAGATCGGTACCAGATTGCCGTTATTGTATTGCTTAATCAAGGTTTTCAGACCTTTCAATTTTGCAAATACGTCGTCAGGTGCGTTCGGGTCCATATAGGTCTGTACAGAGACAGCATCCAGATATTTCAGTCCTGCGTTTTTGTCCTCGCCTTCTCCTACGCCTTTCAGTACACCTTCAATCCAGTTCAGGTCGACGCCTCCTGAGACGATACCGACAACCGGCACATTCGGATGGACCGGTTTAACGACATTATAGGTCTCTTTCATCAGATTGAAGTAATAGTTCGGCTGCGAATTGGCAGGACTGTTGCCCCTTTTGCCGAACCCGCCATTGAACTCATTGTATACATTGAAACCGATGAGCTGATCCTTGTACTGCTCTATATAAGCTTTAGCGTATTCCGCAAGTCCCCTTCTTCCTATATCCGTGTAGGGTGTTGCATTATTATCGTAGAATGGGTTGTTAAATGCCGCCACAAAAAGCAGCTTAAGATCATTCTCCGCAAGCTTCTGCATATAATCATCCGGTGAAGGGGCGAAGGTATAGATGCCTTTTTGTTTCTCGATGCTGCTCCATTCCATGCCATCCCGAACGAAGGATGCGCCCATATAACGGATCAGTTTACTCAGCTCTTTGCTCCATCCGGAGGCAGTCCAGTTCAAATGCGTGCTGACACCAAACGGTGACTCCCCATTACCGGGTGGCAATGCTGAAGAAACAACGGCGTAAGCTGTACTTCGGACCAGTGGTTCACTGCCGGGTCTCTCCGCAGTAACTTCAAGCGTAAAATAGCCCAATTTGCTGAAAGGCACCGTGATCTGAGCTTTCCCGGCGACCGGACTCTCGCTTCCCGAAGTAATCTGTGCGCCATAAATATCATATGTGGCCCAACTTACTGATGGTCTGCTTGTTCTTACAATAAAAACGTTCGGTTCAGAATCCAGAAAAATATTGCCAAGTGCTGTTTGCTGAATTTTCAGCTCTGGCTGCCAATCACCCATCTGAGCCGTCATGTGGTCAACCAGGATAGTGGCCGGTAACGCGGCGTTCTTCATATCAAATCGGTCGAAAAGGATTGTGATGGCGTTTGCCGGTTTATGCCATACACCGTCATTTGCTCCATTCCAGTAAGTAAATGTGTTCGATCCCATCTGACTTACGACAACCTGCTACCAATTCGATGTATTTTGCAATGTAATGCGCTGTTGGAATGTTTGCCCTGTCGAATCTGTCGTTCGGATTCGCAGTGATTTCAAGTCCGAGGTTTTGACCCAGAACGCCAGTTGTTCAATATCTAGCTCATCCACCTCTTTTTTTATGGATGCAAATGGCGATCCCGTTGGTCTTAGACTGAAATCTGCTTTTATTTGTCCCATATGGGCTCCGTTATAACTCTCAGCTGATTCGATCCGATTGAAGCTTCCCTTCACTTCAGGCGAATCCCCCATAGCAAAAATCCAGTTATCGTCTCCTTGCTCAAAATCACTCAGTACATGATTGAAATCCGATGCTGCATGCGCAGGACTGTAGAACAATACCAGATTGGACAATAAAACCACGACAATCACAATCGATATCCTCTTCATACAGACGAAATTCCTCCTAAAACATTTTTGTATGCGCTATCATAAAACATTTTGAATGGACCCCGAGGCGTCTTTAATCTCCGTCTATCTCTATTGTTCGTATCGTTGTTTATCCTTTGACGGCAGAGCTTGAGAAGCCTTGAATAATATACTTTTGGCCCATGAAGAAGACAATGAGAAGCGGCACGACTCCCGCTGTAGCGGCAGCCATCATCATGTTATAATCCACTCCCGCTTCCAGCATGAAATTCTGCATGCCTAGCGGTACCGTGAACAATCTTTTGTCTAACAGGAAGATCAAGGAATTCTCGTAATCGTTCCACGTCCATGTAAAATCAATAATTGCGAAGGTTGCAAGCACTGGTTTGGATAGCGGTAGAAACAGTTGAAAGAATATCCGGAAATGACCGGCTCCGTCAATGAAAGCCGCTTCCGATATTTCATGGGGAATGCTCATGAAAAATTGCCGAATCATGAAGACGCCGAATACCGTAAATAAGCCTGGGAGGATGAGCGCCCAATGTGTATTATAAATTTTCATCCAATCAAACATGATGAATTTCGGGACAAACAACACTTGCTGTGGAATCATCATCAGACACAGATACAGCAAAAAGATGGCGTTCCTTCCCTTAAATGGAATCCGACTGAAACCATATGCGGCAAAAGCGGCCAACAAAGGAGCTCCAATCATCAAAATCAAAGATATTTTCAAGGAATTGAAATAAAAAAGCGAAAATCCGTCTCCAGTCGTCCAAACCTTAAAATGGTTGGTCCATACAGGATCGTGCGGAATCCACTGAATCGGATAGTTAAAAACGTCCTTCGGCTTCTTAAACGAAGTGCTGATCATCCAGATCATTGGTGACAGCAGCAGCAGACTGGCAAGCGCCATGATGATCGTATTGAAGGTTCTCATCACCCGTGTTCTGATTACTCTTACATTTCTCCTAGCCATTGTGCGTCTCCTCTCTGTTAGTAATGGACCCATTTTTTCTGACCAACCCATT
This sequence comes from Paenibacillus sp. FSL R5-0475, assembly GCF_038004585.1. NCBI lineage: Bacteria > Bacillati > Bacillota > Bacilli > Caryophanales > Paenibacillaceae > Paenibacillus > Paenibacillus sp. FSL R5-0475. The sequence continues at coordinate 2,056,577 of NZ_JBBORK010000001.1, read as the reverse complement.
GAATAAGCGTGATGCACAGGATGATCAGGAACATAGTCCACGAGACAGCCGACGCGTACCCCATTTCATAGAAGTTGAAGGCTTTTTTATATGCAAAAATCGAGAAAACCGTCGTACTATTGCCCGGCCCGCCTTGGGTAATTGCATAAATCATGCCAAATCCCTTGATCGAGCCGATAAAACCAGTAATCATTAAGAAAAACGTCGTTGGACTCACTAATGGAAAAATAATGAGATGCAGCAGTTGCCCAAATGTTGCTCCGTCTATCTTCGCGGCTTCCAGTTGCTCGGCGGACAATTCCTGCAAGGCAGCTAAATAAATGATCATGTTATAGCCAATGCCACCTGCGGTCATCATAATCAGCACTGCATACATTGCTGTATCCGGGGAAGCAAACCATTGTGGAGGATCAGTTATACCAATGGAGTGCAGGAAGGCATTTATCGGACCACTACTAGGCTGAAATAGTACCATCCAGACGAAAGCAATGGCTATGCCACTGGTAAAATACGGAGCGAAAAAGAACGCTCTAAGTGTCTTTTGAAAATACGTCCGATTATTAAGCATGACAGCAATCAGAAATCCAAGCATGATAGAAATCGGTACAGGGATCAGTAGCAGCAAGGTGTTTTTAACCGATACTAGGAATAAATCATCTCTCACCAGCATCCTGAAATTATCCAATCCAACGTAGTTCGGGGCTTCCCCACTAGCGAATACCCAATCCGTAAACATTAAATAAAAGGAGAACAGGGCTGGAATGAGCATAAACACGGTCATTCCGATAAGATTGGGAGCGATAAACACATAACCAATCAGCCTCTGTCGCTTCATCCAGCTCACGATCGGTCACCGCCTTTCTCTCTAAATAGGGTAACTTGCATCATCAGGCAGCTAGCGGTGTATAGAGGGATACGGTACGAATCACCCGCCCCTCCTTGGCCAGGTTGAGCTATTTCGATGACGCCTGCAAATTCTTGTTATGCACCCGTGCTAATTCTTTCGCACCATCTTCAGGTGTCAGCTTCCGAGAAAACACGTTGTCATAGATAGCTTGTTGCTCGCTTCCTGTCTTCCGGTCCAAACGGCTCAGACCCAGCGGCAGATCACCGAACATCACCCGTTTGATTGAATCCAGATCATACGTGTCTTCCACACCTTTGAACATTAGCGCGACAGCCTCATCGACCGGGAAGTCCTTGGAGGAAGGTACTCTTCCGCCCGCCGCCATCGGCAGCATCCCTTCATCCGCATACCACTGTATAAATTTCCAGGCAGCTTCCTGATGCTTGGAGCTCGGATTGATGGAAATCACATCTCCCAGGCCACCGGCGTTAATATAATCGGTCTGATCCTTGTTCACTTTGGGAGCTGGTGCCGCTGCCACCTTGAACGACCGGGGAAATTCAGCTATATTATTCGTCGTGCGGAAGATCTGGTTCGTGGAGAACAACATTGCGGCTTCTCCTTTCACGAACATCTGGTCCAAGGCAGGCTTCGAAGTGATCTGCTCCGTATGAGGCATCAGGCTCTTATCGGTGAACATCATGTCCGAATAGACCTGAAGCGTCTTGACCGTTAGCGGGTTATCAAAAGCGGAAGTTCCATCGTCTTTTGTCAGTTGCAAACTTTGCTTCTGTAAGGACCCGTTGATAGGCACGGTGAAGTAATAATCGCTCTGTGCCAATCCCCATACCTTGTCACTCTTCAGCTTGGCAGCGTAATCTCTGAACTCTTCCAGCCCCCAATCCGTCGGAACCGGCAGTCCTTTTGCATCGAGCATATCCTTGTTCAACCAGACAAAAGACAAGCCTTTTTGGGTAGGCAGACCATAATACTTGTCGTCTACTTTCCATAGCGCAGCGCCTTCCCCCATCTTATCGTCCACGTTGTAATCGGAGAATTTGCCCAAATCAAGTGCGTTGCCTGCTTTAATCCGCTTCTCGTAAAGGCTGAAATCATAGTTGACGTACATGTCCACGGGCTGATTAGAGATGAGAGCTGTATCCAGCTTCAGGTTCCCAGCATCGTCATTGACGAACCGCACATACTCCACCTGAACATCCGGATGTTGCTTATTCCAGTTGTCTACGACCTCTTGTGGGCCATTCTCGGATGGTACCGCTCCCCACAGGGTAAGTTTGATCGGCTCACTGCTGGTCTTAGTTGCCCCAGGAGAAATAGCTCCCTCTGCTTGCTTCCCGCCCCCGCTTCCACCACAGCCGGCGAGTGCCAGAGGCACGGTCATAAACAGAGCAAACCCTGTCATCATCCATTTTCTGTTTCTCATCTTCCTGCAACCTCCCTTTGATTGGATTGTTTGATTCCACCCAACTATACCAATCAATCCCTTGCCTCATTAGGGTTGAAACTTACAGATGAACAGTACAAAACTTAGGTATTATTCTCACGCCTGAAGGAGCTAGGCGTTTGTCCAACCATGCGCTTGAACACCTTAATGAAGTATGCATCATCGGCAAAGCCTGTCTGAAAAGCGATCTCCTCCACATTCAGTTTGGAATGCAGCAGAAGACGCTTCGCCTGCTCGATCCGGATGTTTTGCAAATAGGCGATCGGTGTCAGTCCGGTTTTTTTACCAAAAACGGTGCTTAGATAGTCGACGTTAATGGATACCAGCTTGGCTAAATCCGCAATCTTGATATTTTCTTTGAAATGCTCCAGCATATATTGAATCACCCGATTCACCTCAGGATGATCTGTAAAACTTACATGTTCTTCCTTCAATTGCTGGATTAGCTTATGTATGACTTGCTGTACATGAACAAGCAGCGACGCATGGCTGATGGCTGAGTCAAGTTCCTGCCGGTACTCCGATTTTCGTCCTGCCAGCATGGCTAGCATATGAACAAGATGGGCAGCCAGTATCTTCACTTCTACATGGGAGAACAAAGAGGCTTCCATGCTCTTCCACATTAAAGCTGTCACCTCGGTGCATTGGCGTTCGTCGCGTGCTTCGAAACGCCGGATCAGCTCTGCTTCCAGCTCTGCGATCGGCGGCAGTTCATGCCGCTCCTTCACCTGACCTCCCATTGAGCCGTACCAATATCCGTTCAACTGATTCAGTGCTAAGCGCCAATCCTGGGACAACTGGCTCAGACTGCTGCCGTAAGCCATTCCAATCGAAAGGTTATGTTTATGTCTGTTTGCACACGCTGCCTTCTTCCCAAAGCTCCAGCAAAAGAAAGTTGTCTGTCCTCCTTCATGGAAGGGTTGAACCAACAGATATTCCTCTGTCTGAATATTCATCTTTTCCGCTGCAGCGGGTACAGCTCCACTCAGTATGGTATAAATTTCAAGTTCTAAGTCGTGGAATTTCTCCGTTATCGCAATTGTTCCGGTCTGATCTTGATCGGACGCTGCGACCGTTCCCCGGATACCCGACCAAATACGGTGATAATAAGGATAAAGTGCCTCACCAGCTACGCTAAGCTCCTCAAGCAGTTCTCCCTTAATCCGTGCCAGATTCTCGAGCAGAACTTCATCATTCAAGGAAAGTTTCAAGAGATAGTTGAAGGCCCCGTATTGAAGGGCATCCCGGGCATATTCAAAATCGCTCATAGCCGTCAGCATAATAAACCGGCTGCGGATTCCCGATTTCCGTGTCTCCTTCAACAGTTCAATCCCGTCCATCCCCGGCATAACAATATCCGCGATCACGACGTCAGGCTTAAGCTCCAGAATAGCCGTAAGAGCTTCCTTACCGTTCCCAGCCTCACCCACAACGTAAAATCCGTGCCGTTCCCATTCCACCGTATCTCGTAGGGTCTCCCGGACAAATGCCTCATCTTCCACTAGTAAAATCGCCCACATGCCCATCGCCTCCTTCCTGTGAATAAGGTGTTGCTATCAGTAAAGGCAGCCGGAGCCGGACAAGGGTCCCTTCCGCGCCTGAAATAATCTCCATGGAACCTTCCCGCTTAAAAAGCAATTGTAGCCTTTCTCTCAGATTACTCAGTCCGATGCCATGACCGCTTCGTCTTCCCGGTTTTAGTGCGGCCGCTTCCATGCCGATACCATTATCCTCCACCTCCAGGATAAGTTCTCTACCCTCCGCTCTCACCCTCACCCAAATCGTGCCACACCCGTCCGTCATGTCAAAGCCATGGACGATAGCATTCTCCACCAGAGGCTGAAGACTAAGCTTGGGAACGAGAGCATGTTGAACCGGCTCATCCAATTCATAGCGGACGATGAAATGATCCCTGAAGCGAAAGGACTGAATGGATTCGTAGGAACGCAGCAACTTCATTTCTTCTTTAAGGGGAATCAGCTCTATTTCCGAGTTCAGGCTGGCCTCCAGGATTAGCCCCAAAGAAGTGCAGATGCCAGCGATCGCTTCCTGCTTTTCTTTTCTGGCGATCCATTTGACCGTATTCAAGGTGTTCAACAGAAAATGCGGGTTCATTTGGGAGAGCAGCATTTGAAAACGTACCGCCTGCTTCTGCCGCTCCTCCAGCTTAAGCTTGTTAATGAGTGCGATGACATCATCTATCATGTGGTTAAAGCTGTCACCCAGGGAACGCACCTCGTCAGTTGCCCCCTTTCCGATACTGATTTTGACATTCAGCTTTTTGTCCAATGCCTCCTCCATGCTCCGCTCTAAGACAACCAACGGCTTCGTCATACGAGCCGATAGGATGATGGTTACTAGCACGTAGACGATGACCAGAATCGTCAAAAAGAGGAATGCGATAAACCTTAATTGCCGGATTTCCTGCTGCAGTTCGCTTAACGGCATTTGACTGACTACATACCAATCCAGATCTTCAAGATAGCTGTAATTGACTAGGGATGAGGAACGTTTATCCTCATAGTGTCCTTCCTTTGCCTGTAGCGACGTAATTCTATGTAACATATCCATACTGAAGGTTGTTTTCTTACTTTGGAGAATAGTCTCTCCTTGTCCCGTAAAGATGGTCAAATCCTGGTTAGCCGGACTATCCTTTAATGTGCTCAGGAACCATTCCTGAATATTGATGCTGATGCGAGCCAGTCCGAAGTTTCCACGCAGTGGGTCATCCAGGACTATGTACAGGCTTAAAACCTTGCTTCCTTTACTGCCTATTACGTCATTCCAATCATCAGCCACCCATCGGTATGAATGTGTCCCGCTATGTAGCTTATCCTGCCAATCTTGTAAGGTTTTGAGCTCGTTAGTCAACCGGCCGGCAGGTGCATAGGAGGTGTATACATTGCCCTTCAGGTCGATGAATCTAAAATACAGTTCTGTCTGATGGAAGAAGAAACTGTTGTTGATGCCAAACATCTTACTCTCGATGACTTTCTTTCGCTCAAGGGGATCGTAATTGTCCGGATCGTGCATAATTTGGATCAGGCTCTCGTCCTGGCTCAGCATAATATTCGCCTTATAGGCGAATGCCATCATATCTGTCAAGGACACATGAACCTGCTGCATGTGCTCGGACATCCGATCCATCATATCCTTCTGACGAATCGATTCAAAATGCTGGAACAGATAAAAAATAGCTATGCACAAAGGAATCATTAGAAGGGTGATATAAGCCATGATTAGCCTGTACTTCAATTTGTTCGGAAGCAAATAGCGCCAGTTGAACATCGTGTAGGATCCACTCCCAAAAATGTAGTTGAATGTTCTTATCGTCTGAAGAGTTTCCAGATTTCTCGAATAGGCAAAAAAAACCTCTGTTTCAAGAGGTTTTTTTCCACAGTCAATCGTGGGTATTGGTTTATGGAGTATGGTTAACAATACTAGCCTTGCAGAGCCAGTTCCGATACTTAAGTCAGGCTCATTCATTGATCTTGTGATGAATCTTTCTTTATTCATTCGATTATATCATCTTAAAACGAATCCAGAAGATATAAAACTTGTTGATTCATATAACGATTCTTGGGAGTTGCAGAACTGCAGACAGGTCTTTGTTGTCTGCTATTCGTATACGCGAATCTCGAAGATCTCGGCTCTCGGGCAACCGTTCGTCGCTTCTACCACAACGCGGAGACGATCAGAGGAAACCAGCTGATCTAATGAATGGACAACTCTTCGTTTACGGTTGTTTTTGCCTTCGGCAACGGTAATCCATTCGCCATCCACATCAACCTGCAAAAGGTAATCCTTGACCAGTTCAGGAATTGTTTCGAACGGTGTACGGTGATGATGAAGATTGATTAGATCCTCGTTCACATCGTCGTTAAATGTGATATGCACCGTGCTAATGTTAACTGGTGCTGGCCAATTGAGCTCCAGCCACTCCGGAGAGTCTTTCCGAAGCGAGTCTGACGACCACAGATGCGGCCCAGCAAACGGTCGGTGATATCCGTCGATTACCTTTTCCGCTGCGTATGCTTGCGTTGGCGAGAGGAGGCGGAAGCAGATCGGTTTGCGGTTAAATGGACGCATATTCCACTGCACGACCGGCTGACTTGGCTGTTGATCCCCGAGATTAGGGGAAACAATGGGGCGCTGCCCTTTCGCAAACGCAAGTACACCAAATTGTTGCTCATTAGACAGATGTAAGGCAAGCCGTTCGTTGGCTTTGACCACGAGGAATGCGTTTTGTGGGGTGGCCGGCTTCCAATGGAGGTTCACGCTCACATATTGTCCTGTGCCTTTTGCTACCGGAGTCAATGTCGCCAGTTGTTTCGTATGCGGGACATAGTTTTCACCGCGACCGGTGTCCCATAGCTCCAGTTCCAATGTCGTGTTCTCTGCCGCATCGACGAGTAGAGCGATTCCTTTCAGCTCCGGGTCGACCGGCAAAATCAGGCCGGTGTCGGAAGCAAGTGGATAGGTTTCGATCGGCTTCTCCACAACTAGTTGCGTCAATGTACTGGAAGCTTTTAATTTTGCGCTCCGTGCCAAATCGGTCACATCATCATTGCGTAGACCGATGATGGACGCACCTTGGTGAAGCAGTGTTTGCTGAAGTTCACGTAGATGAGTCTGGTATAGCTCACGTGGGACGACCCCTTTCTCAGCGCATAATGCAGCCCCAGTGCCGGCAGCCTCGCCGATGACGGCACATGTAGCCATGACACGGGTCGTTCCGAAAGCCACGTGCGATGCGCTGATGTTGCGGCCGGCCATGATCAAATTGTTCACGTTGACAGAATACAGGGAACGGAACGGAATATGATAGACTCCGTCTGCATGCAAATGCTTGGAGCCACTTTCAGTCGAATACATCCCTTGTGGCGGGTGCAAATCGATAGACCAACCACCGAAGGCCACACCGTCTTCAAACTCGCGCTGAGCAACGATATCGTTCTGGTTGAGCATATAATCACCAATGAAACGACGGTACTCCCGCTTGCCTGGAATCGAGCCCACCCACTCCAGCGTCATGTTGTCGGCATTGAAGTTGCCGGAATTTTTAATATAGTCCCATAAGCCATAGATCACCGCCCATAACTCGTCACGGATACGTTCGTTGTCGAGAACCGTATCCATTTCACCGCCCCACTCGATCCACCAATAAGCGCATCCATTATCGCCACTGCGGATGACGCGCGTCATCGGAATGGTCGTCTTCGTGATATCCTTCGCAAAACTTGGCGGTATAAACTTGACCTGATGGCCTACATCCTTCGTATAGAAGAACATTGTACTTCCCAGTGTAATGTCATCCGCAACGGGCGGTGCCCAATCCTCGTTGTACTCTTCCCTCGCTTCTCGGCCGATACGATGCTTGGCCCCGGCCAGAAATCCAACCAGTCCGTCGCCCGAGCAGTCTAGAAACATGCCACTTTCAAAACGAATACGCTGCTCTGACCCCATCATCCAACCGGTAACTGAACGGATGACCCTATTGTCTGTATCGCCGTCAGCTTCCACCTCATGAACATCGGTATTCAAAAACAAGCGGATATTGGGCTCTGCGCGAACCGTTTCAAGGAGAACCATATCCCAAATATAAGGATTCCCGTCGATATTGCAGTACTGGTTTTCAAGAAAAAGCTCACCCATTATGCCGGTTTCTCGCGCATACCGATTCGTTCCGTGAGCGGTAGCTCCGCACACCCATACACGTACCTCGCTGCTTGAATTTCCGCCTAGCACAGGACGATTCTGAATAAGTGATACGGACCTTCCCAAACGGGCTGCAGCAACAGCTGCACTTACTCCCGCCAAGCCGCCGCCGACGACTGTAATATCTGATATGATAACTTCCTGCCTCATGATTGAACATCTCCTTTTAAAGAACTATAATATCCATGATTTCATCGTATGTTATCAACTTTTCAATTTCCATACACCATGTTACGATAAGGCATATACTTTATTTCATAACATTGGTGGCGATAAAATGCGAAGTGACTTTGCGATCCGGCTAGTGACTCACTTTTATTGGGACAAGAAAGAGTCGTTTGCTCTCGACCGGGATATTTATTCCTATTGGACAATATTGGCTGTGGAAGAAGGCCGATTCACTTACCGCATTGAAGATCAAGAAGGCGAAGCAGGGTTCGGCAGCTTGGTGGTCTGTCCTCCAAACACCTGGTTTCATAGGAAGACACTTGAGCCTTTGACCTTTCACTTTATTCATTTCACATGGAACACGGAGCCTTCGCTTGAAGAGCAGCGCTCGTTGACTGGCAATCTGATGATCGCGGACATCGAACGCCTTTGCTCCGACTACCGCTACTTGCGACTAATTGCGTTGGAACAGGATAAGGCCGCAATAGAGCGAAAACAACACCTCGTAAGCGATATGTGGCGTTTGTACGAGCTGGAGAGGAACGTGCCGAAGGAAATAGGGTTAACAGTGGTGATTGCTGATGAGGAGATGCGGAAGGCGGCCCACTTCATCACCGCCAATATTTTCGGTCCGGTCGATATGAAGAGCTTAGCGCTCTCGCTACAGCTTACCCCGGTGCAGTTGACGAGACGTTTTCGTGCGGCTTACGGAATGACCCCCTCTGAATATATGACTCGGCTACGGCTGGACAGGGCTAGCAAATTGCTGCTAGAAACAGAGTTTAGTATCGACAAAATTGCGCAGCTGTGCGGATATGAGAACGGCTTCTATTTGAGTCGTATATTCCGAAACAAACGGGGGATGCCCCCTTCACAGTATCGTAGCCTGCCTCGCGTCTAGGCTTAGATCCGACGGATGAATTCTCTTGCACAAGCAATTTAGGGTATATGGGGAGAATGAATACAATGCAGTGGTAACATCAGTTAATATAAGAACGACAATCGGAGCATACTCTTGGCTCTTTTCGATTGAATAAAAAAACCGCGATTTACGCGGAAATTAATCGGTATATGTTGTTGTCGCTCGACACTCGGATCTTGTTAGGTTGTTTCTCTTTCAACTATCCTGCCCTTGGGACTTGATCCCGAGCGCCATAATGTTCACCTCTACTTCTCATGACCATAAATAAAACGGACCGCCTTCAGTAGACAACACTGGAGTTGGTCCGTTCTCCATCTAATATCCGACGCCTTCTCCCTCATCCGGGTGCAATCCTGCTTGTTTCAATTCCTTAGCTAGGATTTCTGAAGCACTACTACCTGTTCGTGTAAATATCACTCAGTTGAGAGCCTTGAAAGATTAGCATTTTGCATAGTTCAATACTAAATTCCAAGAAATAAAAAAGCCGAATGGATCGTTCTCATCCACTCAGCTCATAGGTTTATTTTACAATAATCTGTATAGTATCACTTTCCGTTGTTCCACTTCCATTCATAAACTCACAGCGATATTGATAGATGCCAGGCGATTTCCCTGAAATTTGTGTAGTGGCCGATTGAGCACTTGGTGTTTGTGAAGATAAAGATTGCGTTTCAATAAGTTCGCCATTTTCATATAATCGATACTGTGTTGCGTTCGTGCCCCACCACATATTAGCAGCAATGTTATAGTCCCCATCTTGATCCCAGTTGTCACTAGACAAAACAGGTTTGCCGGGCTTCGCATCAGTCACGGTGACGGTGTGTGGATCACATGAAGTCGTTCCATACAAATTCGATAACTCACATGTATACACATAGGTTCCATTCGGCTTTCCTTGAATAGGAATAATGGAAGTCTGGGCAGCTGGCGAAACATCGGCGAGTGACTTCGTTTGGATCAATTGGTCATTCTCGTACAACTTATACAATGTGCCATTGTTTCCCCACCACATATTCATCGTAACCTCATAATTGCCATCACGTAAGCCTGTCGCAACACCGCTATTATTCGATAGTGTCGGTTTATCTGGCACCCCATTTGCAAGCAACGGCAGACTACTGGAATGCCGTTCGAACTTGACTGCATCAGCCCTGGTATAAATCATATCGGCAGGTAGAGTTGGCGGATCTACCGTTGTCGGAGTAACCCTTGTTAAACGAACATACTCGCTGCCGTCTCCAGTAAAGTCGAACGTTCCTAGATTAACCCAACCCGACGAGCCAACGGTTGCATCGATATACGTGACCTCGGTAACCGACTGATGCTTCACTTCCACTTTGACATAATTATCGTTTGCCGTCGTATGGACGAGCTTGTAGATGGAGACCGTATATTTCCCCTCTGGAAACTGGCCTTTCCACGTCGCTGAAGATCCTTGAACGGTAGAGTAACGGGACTTAACCCCAATTTTGTATCCGGCTAAATTGCTTTGGCTCCAAGACCCTTCTGTCGTGTACAACCCAGTCGTATTCGTGCTGTCGACAATAACCGTTAGGTCCCTGATCGCAATTGTCAAAGGCGGTGTTGTTAAGGTCACCCCGTCAATCGTTACAGTGGCCCATACCTCAATGTGATCCGTTTCTCCGTCGAGACTTAGAAGGGTCAACAAACCGCTACTGTCCACTTTAGCCAGATCGGTTCGATCAACGAAATACTGCACATTTGCCTGTGATAGATCACCAATCAGACCGTTATCCAAATAGCCGGTTACGCTTAGTTGTGCGGTTTGAGTCATCTGCAGTTCGTTCCGATCCGACAGGATCACCGCAGACTCCAATTGCGGCATCTTGTTCGGGTCCACCCACATCATCGCATCGGCAACTACCCGTGACTTATTGGCCTTATTGGTTAATTCCACGTACCCACTATCGCCTGCTGCAAAAGGATAAGCACCCAGGTACACCCAAGTCCCATTGGCCGCTGTCTCATCTACTGTAACCGTCTCGGAGCCTCCGCTATAATAAACGGTAAATGAGGCATTCGTTGCCCAATTTTCACTGGCAGCGGTTATTTGCGGAAGCTTATAGTAGACACTGTAAGTAACACTTTCCGGCAGCTCAGGTCTCCATTTAATTCTGCTTGTCGCTGTGCCGGCAGTCGATTTGGCATACACATAGTTATCATAGTAATAGTCGTTAGCCGTTGTATCCCGTATCCAGACGCCTGCTGTCTCTGCCTCCGTATTATCCACAATGATAGTTGAACCCTCCTGCCAATCCGGTTGAACTGGAGTTTCGGTTACCTGATCAGGCAGATAGAGTGTCCGCTTGCGGGTCTGTTTCCCGTCCGATTCCACATAATAAGTGAAGGTTTGGGATAAATCGTTTACCCGTATCGACCATTCCATCGGATAGATCTTATCTGGAATGGTTGTATACGTAGCCCCGCCATCCAAGGAATAATGGATCGTCGCTGGTTTCGTCGTTTTTGCCTGCACATAAGCATCGTAGGCCGTTTCGTCGGGCTTGACGATCAGCATGCCTTTAACCGCATCTATTGGACTGTGGATATCAAAGAAATAGCTTGCATCCGATGTTTCAGCAGTTCTGACCTGGTGCAGCGGCACTTCAATGTTGAGTCCTTCCACAATGATAGCGGTTATTCCCTTGCTTGAAACCGTGGCTTGAATGATTCCGCCACTCATAACCGCTTGCTCTGGTGTGCCATTGTCGCGGATGATGGTTACGGTATAATCTTGTGCCGGGTTGAACCCAATGATTTGCGCATTCAATTCGATCGGAGTCTGAACTTCAGCTGCCGATTCGTTGCTTAACCCGATGTAGAATTTATTCCCGCTCTCTCCCGTTATCCAATTCAATTGAGAATGGTTGGTCTGAATTATCCCCTTAGGCATCCAGAGCCAAACGTTGGAATTACCGTAAAAATGACCTGGTTTATTTCCATAGAGGTGATATTTGAACCATAAAAAATTAGTTTCAAATACAGAAGGAAATGTAATACTTCCATTCGATTTCAACGATTGTTCGCTGATCAAATAATCCATCGTTTGCCCGAGCTGTCCCGGTATATGGTGATAATAGATGGATGTAGCCCCGCTTGGGCCTTCCAGAGGAAACTCCGGTTCAAGTTGACTAACGGCGAAGCCCTTATAGTAATAACCTGGATAGCTGGAATATCGTCCGATGACTGCATTATGAGCAATATCCTGCAGCAATTTATCGCCTGTATAGAGCGACAATCTCAGCATGAATGGAGCTTCCTGAGCATTCATCCGATAATAACCAGTTGTACTTCCCGCTTCAAACGTCAATCCATTGGGAGAGACAAGCAAACTATCCGCTTGTACGCCTCCGGCTACATCTTCTGGGAGCTTGATCCGAGGATATTGATATTTACCACTTTCCGGCCAATGGAACGACTCCGCGTAATTATACGTCTCAGGCTGCGGAATCGTAACGGCTCCTTCTGGAACCGGACGAGCAACGAACATCGTTGCATACCGTTTGGCTTCTTTATAAGCAGCATTCAAGTATTTGGGATCCTGAGTTTCCTCGTAAAGCTCCAAGATCTCCATCCACAGCTTGCTATAATAATAAATGAACTCATTTTTACTCACATTTACGGATGCAGGCGTATCAATATGCTGCATGATATAGCTGTCGGCTGCAGCCTTGGCAGCCTGTAAATACTGCGCATCTCCCGTCATACGATACATCATCAGGGGCTGAATGACAGGACCCCGGTCTTTCTGGTCAGGATCACGCACGAGGTACTCTTCCTGTGCCAGCGCTCCAATTCCTGCCGTAGTCCCCATCATCTGATTGACAGCGGCTACGCTAGAAAAATCAAATGGCAAGGTTGCCATTTTCCATAACGACGGCACACCGTATACTGGCTTCTGCGTCGGAGACCAGCCTATACCATTTCGCGATAAGCCATACTGGACGGACGGCAATGCTCTCGTATCGTAAAGCTGGTCATCCCCAGTCAAATAGTAAGCCCCCAAAAGAACCGCATTCGAGCTTGTTCGAACACTATCCTCGTTTTCGATGTCAATAAAGCCCTTGGCACGGCTCCACCATCCGCTGGGTGACGGGACATAATCAACAGAGTCATCCCCTTGCGGCTCTATCTTAAGTAAATCGATCATATTGAACATCGCGTCAGTAAGCGACTGATCTGATACATTTTCCCGGTATGCAGAATAACCATACTCATTGCGAAGAATATCCGCGTAGGACTCATACAAATTGATTTTTTGAGCGATTAGTCCCATATGAAATTGATAAGTGCTTTCTGCGGCCATTTGCGAATAAGTCCCTAATTGAGGAGCATACAAGATTGGCTGCACGCTGCCTTCGTTGTTGACAAGACTCATGCCAAGCCTTTGTTTCGTAACACCTCCCGTCGGTTCAAATTCAACCGGAAGCTCATCCGAAGGTACAAATACCCCATACGTCAATGGATTGCCCGAACCGTCATTCTTTTCAACCAGACTCATTGGAGCGCTTAGCTCCCTTAAGCTTGTTGATTCCACCGAACCTACCATTTTGGCGTGTGACCTGAAACCATTTAATACTTCATTGATGCCAGAGATTTGCTCAGTTGTGAAAGACTGATAGCCGATCACATAATTACCATCCCGGCGGGGTGTAAAGTCGAAGGAAACATCAGGTTTGTCCCCTGACATGGACCAGTTCACTTGTAAATCATAATCGCTCCCATGTGAAGAATCGGTTAATATCGCCGTGTGGCTGTCAGGGAAATTAATCTCGTCGAATGTAATCCAGCGTTTGTTCATCGTGTCGTAGTAATTGGTTAGACTCCCCGCATTCCCATCCAATAAGACCCATTGCTCTTCAAGTCTTTCCGCCACATTATTGACAGGCACCCAGTTCCCCGTATCCGTGTCCTTGTAGAACATATCCCGAACGATGGATTTGCCACCATCCCAAGCTGCCTCATAGAAGGTTACTTTGTAGCTGGCATTCTCGATGCTGCCTTTTTCCGTGTAACTGAGATTCGCCAATGTACGGCTGCGCAGCGGAGGCAACGGCGGAGCTTGCTGCCGGATATTCCCTTCAAACTTGACCGCATCGGCCCGCGTAATGATCTTTCCGGTCGTAGGTTGCGTTCGAGTCAGTCTGACAAATTCGCTATCATCACCACTGAAATAATAGGACCCCAAATCAACCCATCCGGCCGATGGGCCTGACGAGGGCCTCAGATCCATAAACATGACATCCGTAATCCCATTGTGAACTATTTCAATTTTAACATTACTGTCTGCTTTATCCGCCCAATCAAGCTTGTTGAATGAAATTTTCGCCGTCCCTGCTTCCAATCGCGGATTCCATGTGATGCTTCTTCCTACTGCATCGGTAAATTTGGAACTGGAATTATTATATCCCTTCACTCCCGTACTTGTAGTCCAATAAGGAGCGGAGAACCCGTTATTTGCGTTATCTACATCAGTGGTGACGACATCATCAATCGTGATGCTTCCATCATCAATGATGATCGTCTTATGCGGCTCTTTTTGCTGAATATTCCCTTCAAACTTGACCGCATCTGCACGAGTAATTATCGTGCTGGTTGTGCTGGTAGACCGAGTTAATCTAACGAATTCTTTACCAACTCCGGAAAAATAGTACTCTCCCAAATCAACCCATCCCGCAGGAGCACCAAATGAAGGCCGCAAATCCATATAGAGAACATCGGTCGTTCCATTGTGGACGATTTCAATTTTTACATTGCTATCTGCTTTATCTTCCCAATTAAGTTTGTATAACGAAATTTTCGCCGTTCCCGCTTCCAATCGTGGATTCCAGGATATCGCTCTGCCTGCTGTACTCGTATATTTAGAACTGGAGTTATCATATCCCTTCACCCCTGTACTTGTGGTCCAATTCGGAGCTGAATATCCGTTGTTCTCGTTACCCACATCAGGTGTCACAACATCATTGATCGTGATGCTCCCGTCATCGATGATAATCGTCTTATACGGTAAGGGCTCCGCGTATGCGGTCCTTATTCCGACTAGGCTGAAAGGAACTAATATCGTCACGATGAAAACGATTAAGAAAAACAGCTTCCTTTTTATCATACAACTCACAGCCTCCCTTGTGTTGATAACGCTTTCAAAATAATGTTGCCCTCCTTTGTTCGAAGATCGTATAGAAGCAATTAGCCTTATCCCTCTGACTACGCCCGCTCTGTCGGTTTTATCATAGCATGTTACAGAACTGTGAAATTTCTTTAATTTTAAGAATTTCTTATAAGATTTTAAGCAAGAAGAAACGACTTTGTCGTCCTTTAAAAAAGAGACCTACATCATAACTGCCCGCTCAACTGCAGTCAGTTATGATGTAGGTCTACCAATTGTACAAAGCCTAATGATTAATTATAATGGCGGCTGCACTAATAACAACTTCCCAAGCTGAATCACCGTTTGATCATACCAATCTGGATGCTGCCGAACATGCTCTCTACTTCGTTCATTGCCGCATGCTTCAAACACGGCCGCTTTGTCTGTCTTCTCGGTATCGATTTCAAAGCGAACCGTATGTTTTCCATTCGGGAGCTCCGGCAAGAATACATACTGATTTCGATTATGATCGTTGTATAGTGTGAATCGATCGATAATAAAGGGTTCCCCGCCATCCACCGACACCTTCAATCTGCCAGAATCAGGCCCCCCGATATCGAATAACCCGATATGGGTGCCCTCGAACTGCACCGTGATAGCCTCTCCAGGATCGACTGCTCGCCATAGGCCGGGGAACAACCAATTGTACTCGCGCACTAAAGCAGAATCATCGGGCGTCATGTAAGACCATCCTGCGGAAAAAGTAGTAAGACTATCCAGTGACAGCATGGTCGCATACTCCCAAGGATTAGCCGGAACCAACGGATTCTGAGGTAAGTGATGTACTAACCTTCCCTGTTGACCTCTGAGTTCGATAATTGCCTCAAATGACCGGGTGATCGTATCCGTGTAAATCTGGTGTCCTTCGGGAATAGTCGGATGGATCGAATCATGCGTAAAAACAACGGCTCCAGAAATGGACACGTCTTCCCTTGAGGTAAAAACGAGTTTTCCCTCCGAAACCAAGTGACTGACCGCTACGCCCAGATGAATCGAAGGAATACCATAATAGTCGGCCACTTCCTCTTGCATTAGAGCCCCCTTCTGGTATTCCCCAGACTGAAATAAGGCCACATCCCGCTCCTTCAGCGTATAAACGAACAGGATATCGGTAAACCGGCTCCGCTTGCGGATCTGACGGACAATCCCTTCCATCCGCGCCTTGGATTCGGGATCTCCGCCATCGTTACCGACAAATTCAACAAATACTAGATCTGGCCGATGACGCAGTACATCTGTCTCCAAACGGGCACAACCCAAATCCGATCCTGTCCCATTAATGCCTGCATTCACAGTGCGGATATCCGCCTTAGGATATTTCTCACGAAGCCAATCCGCCGTCATGACCCTGTAGCCTTCAGAACGGGTATTACTGCCGCCGAAATAGACGATTGTTACGGTATCCCCATTTTCCAATTTCTGAATTATATTGGGGAGCCCATTACGTGGGAATAATTCCTTCATCGTTACTTCACCTGACCTCATTTATCAATTTTAGGAGCAAACAATTTTACTGCAAACACTTCAAAATAAGGCGAACCATACGTTGCGCAGAAATTAATCCGGATTCGGGTTACATGTTTCGCATCCACCTTATGTTTATTCAACGTGAGATAATTCCCACGAGTTATGATTGTCCTCTCGGTTCCGTCTTCTAAGGTCAAGGTCATATCATAATCTTGGATAAGGGACTCGATCGGGTCGTTGAAATGCTCCAAATCCAACTGTGAATTGAAAACAAGATGGATTTCGTCTACATTTTTGGGGCTTGCAAAACAGAATTCCAACCATTCCTGTTCTTCCGTACGTTCAGAAATCCAGCCGTTCGGTAGACCATAAGGTCTGGAGAAGCCGTTGACGACATTCTCGGGATTATACATACTCTGGGACGGTAACAGATCCTTGAAGCAAATGCTCTTATTGAATTTCTTCAGCCTGGACGGCTCTTCCGGCCTATAATGGAAGCTGACCGCTCCTGTTATTTTTTCTTCATTGCCGTAGACGGCAAGGCTCGCCGTACCTTCCAATACGATGTAGATTTTGTCGTCAGCCGGTTTCTTGCAGCCCAAATTTAGCGTAATCCAGTCGTCATGACCGGCTGCAATATCCAAGCGGTAATCTTTCAACTCGCTGGTGGGAATGTAGTTTTCCTTCCGTTCCCCGGCAAACAGCTTTACATGCAAAGTTTCCGAATGCTCGGACCTATTTTTAATTTTGATCCGTACACTTTCAGCCACGGATGTCTGAATCGGCAAGACCAAACATAACCCTTTCTCCAAGGGAATCTCTTCAGTTGGATGAAGATTATCATAGCTGCGCTGAGACGAGGCACGAATAGTTAATCCGTCAGCGAAGTAAAGATTCAATTCCTCTTGAAGCCCTACAATCGTTTGGCCATCTCGAAGCAGCAGCGCCTGCAGCTCCTCCATATGAGATTCGACTATGGCCGCAGGGTCTATCTCATATTTCAAGCATAACGAAGCTGCCGTTCCAACCGCCTGCCCCATACAACCGCAGGTTGCCATTACCCTAGTAGATCCGAAAGCCACATGGGTAGCACTTATATTGCGACCAGCAAACATGAGATTAGGAATATTTCGTGAATATAAACTGCGGAAAGGGATATTGTACAATCCTGGCACGAAATTCCATGCTGTAGCTGGCCCCTCATCGTAGATGCCCTTATTCGCATGTAAATCCATATACCATCCACCGACGGATACAGCATCTTCAAAATGCGGCTTTGCTGTAAGATCGTTCTGAGACAACATGTGGTCCCCTATGAACCGCCTCGACTCCCGCTTTCCAGGAATCGGGCATACATAATCCAAGATGAGATTGTCTACATCATCAAATTCGCCGCTATTTTTGATATAATCCCAAATCCCGTACACCAATTTCCGCAGTTCCAATGCGATGTCTTCATTATTCTTGATAATATCCATATGTCCACCGTATTCCAGCCACCACAATCCGCCAAGCCCATTGATTTTTCTTGGTAAAGCCCGATGGTTTAAGCCTTTTCTGATACTATCGAAAAAAGCCAACTTCGTAATATCATACGCAAAGCCAGGCCTTTTGAATGGAACGGAATATTCTACGTCACGGGCTTGAAACAGGATCGTATCGCCCATGGTGTAATGGTCCGCCACTTCAGGAGCCAGTTCTTCCATGTATTCATGCTTCGCTTCTCTCCCCCAGCGGAAGAGAGCGCCAGCTTGATATCCGACAACTCCATCTCCGGAGCAATCGATGTAGGTTCGGCTTTCGAAACGAAATTTTCTTTCGGAAGCCAATTGAAGGCCCTCCACCCATTTAATTCTGCCGTTCTCCATGCCCGTTTCATGCACGCATGTATTCAGAAATAGAGAAATGTTAGGCTCAGCATAAACCATATCCAACAAGACCGTATCCGAAAGCGAAAGCATAAGCTTCTTGTTGTATAACGGATTATAGTGAAAAATCTTCAACTTGAGTTCTTCCACCAATCCGCCCTCGCGTGCATAATAGGATGGACTGTTTCCGAGATATGCTGACCCGTTGATATGAACCCGGACCTCGCTGCTCGCATTTCCTCCAAGAACCGGCCGATCATTAATAAGTGAAACCTGCAGCCCTTGGCGTGCGGCAGCAATGGCAGCGCATATCCCAGCAATACCTCCGCCTACGACGGTTACATCTGCTTTAATAAGCTCCATTTTGATAACCTCCATGATTAGATCCTTCTATCATGGTAAGCCTTTTGATGCTCTTTTTTTTACATGATTTCGCGAGAAATTTATACATTTTTTGCAACCTTATTTGGATTCATACCGTGTCATTTTTATCCGATATTGCTTAGGCGTATCACCCGTATATTCTTTAAATAGTTTACAAAAATAACCTTCATTCACAATTCCTACTTCCTCACACAATTCCAATAAAGAATAATCCTGAACATTTAACAGCTCGAGAGCTAAGTGAATTTTTTTGCGGTTGATGTAGCTGATAACGCCCTCGTTCATTGTTTTTTTGAATAAGCTGCTAAAATAAGATGGAGCTAAATTCACTTCCTCGGCAATCGCCTCAAGCGTTAATCTCTGTTTCAGGTTTTTCTCTATAAACCGCATAGCACTCATGATTTCTATACGATGTAAAAGTTGGCCAGCGTGTACATATTCGAATGTGAAGTCGCCAATATAGGCAAGCTGCTCCCGAAATGTCATGAATTTTATGGGAAACTCTGATGCATCCGTGGTCAACGAGTTCCCCGATTTAAATTTCGCAGTAATGTCTCTGTACAAGCCTTGAAGCATAGGTGCCATGATGGACTTATGAATTTTATAATCTGTCACAAATTGGTTTAAGGCAGAGAGTTCTTTCTCCAGCGCTTCCTTGGAAACTTTTCTTTGTATCCATGTGAGAAAATCAGCCAGTTTCAGCTGAAAGTCCTCCTTTTTGTCATTACGGTAATGGAACCGATGCATGGGTGTTTTGACTACTTTCTCTTCATGATAGTAGAAATCCTCACTCACGTTATTAGCTTCCATGTAAGCTTGTTTGATGGATTCCCAGCCTCGGTGCGGACCTCCAAAAGCTACGGATACCCTTTGATTCAAATATTGATGTAAATGGGAGACGATCTGACTGCCCAATGAATGGCAAGCATATTCCGTGTCCATATCGCTGCGATTATTTTCCCAGGAAAGAAAGCCAATAAAACGATTATCGGATAGATCCGCAGCTACACCTCTGCCACCGTTCACCACAGTTTCTTCGATTATATTCGTAATCGCATATTTCAAGATGTTTTGATCAGACGCTGAATAATCGTTTCGGAAACTTTCATACAAATTCATTTCAACAATGAAGCAGCAATAGTTGGCTTGAAAGAAATGGAATTGCATGCGATTGGCAAAATCCGATGCCCGATGAGAAGGAATTTCGCCTCTGATAAGCTCATTAAAAAATTGCTTTCGGACTCTATATTTATTTTCAAGCACGGATACGTTTAACGATTGAAATTCCGCTTCTTTTTTCTTAACCTCATTTAAAATCCCGGCTGCCTTATCTAAAGCGCGATCTAAATCCTTTTCCCTGAGCGGAACCTTAACAATGTACTCCAAGACGTTGGCTTGAATAGCTCTCTGGGCGTATTCAAAGGATGAATAAGCGGTCAAAAGAATGTATTGGGTATGGGGAAGCTTTGGTTTTAGCTGCTCAATCATGGAAATTCCATCCATTCGAGGCATAACGATATCAGATATCACGATATCCGGCTTAAGCTTTACGATCTCCTCTATCCCCTCTAGACCATTTTTTGCTTTTCCCACTAAATGAAATCGCTTATCCCTATGGGAGAGCTCGTTAAAAAACAATTCCAATCTCTGAATGATTAGATCTTCATCGTCAACAATGAAGCAGGTGTAGTCTCTCACCATCATGCATCTCCTTTAAACGAGCCTGCTGGGAATAAGGCTTGAACACGGGTTATTTCCTTAGGTATGCTTATGATTTGAAGCCCGAATTGTTCTCCGTAGTGAAGTTTTATTCGGTCATGAATATTATTTAACCCGATTCTTTTCCTTTTCAATTCCACATCACTCGGTTCTGAAATCAAAATATGCTTTATTTTATCAGTTGGAATTCCCTCGCCTAGATCAACTACTTCTATGATGACGATGCCGCCCTTCCTGTACGCATGAATAGTAATAGGGCCTTCGATCCCCCCTCCGTTATAACCATGGAAGATACTATTCTCCACAAGGGGCTGCAGCAGCATTCGAAAAACTGGGAAATCTATTAAATCTGCTTCGATATTTTCAATCAAGTGGAAGTTCCTGTTATAGCGGATGTTCTGGATCGCGATATAGTCCGATACATTTTGCAATTCCTGACGTAGTGAAACCTTCTCCGAAGCATCAGCTATCCCATATTCCAATATTGAAATGAGAGACTCGATCACCACATCTACTTTCTCTATTTGTCCGAGTCGTATGACATTGCTGATAGAACCAAGCGTGTTATACAGAAAATGAGGGTTTATTTGAGACTGAAGCACTTGGATTTCCAGCTTCCGCTCAAGTTCATTATGTAGCTCTGCTCCCCGTATCAGTTCCACAATTTGCTGAAGCATACGATCGAATGCGCGGGAGAGATCTCCAAACTCATCGTTTCGGTTAATCGATATTGTAGTTGTGAGGAGGCCTTGCTCCACCCGCTTCATTTTTGTTTTGAGCGCATAGAGAGGGGTCCTTATATATTTGGCAATAAAAAAGGAAATGAACAGACTTAAGAGAAGACCTGCAGCTAGAAGCCCGATATAATAGGTTTCCAATCTGGACAAAGCAGCTTTCAAGCGTGATTCATCGTTGATCGAGATGATGGTCCAGTTGAATTTCTCCGTCGGTTTTTTCAGAAGGGAGACTGGAATACCATCCTTGGTATGTAGTTGAAGGCTTGTTTCTGTAGTATCCAGAATTTGTTCCGCCGTCGTTTCACCGATTGAAAAAGTATGATCTTGAATATTCATGGGTCCTTTATTTTCCGAAAATCCGGCAATGATTTTTCCCGATGCGGTGATTAGAGCCAAATCCATTTGTTCTTTTTTATTAATCTTGAACAAGGTTTCTTCAATGGCATTTAGATCCAAATCTACAGCAATGGCCATAGGAAACGGAGCACTGTTCAGATATCGAACCATCGTAACTGTCCAGCCGGAATATTTAGATTTGTAAGGATCACTGACAAATGTAGTCCTTCTATTCTTGTCAGCCGCATCAAACAAAGGTTCTCTTTCAGCTAGAGGTTCATCGAATATTCGGGTAGGTGTACTCCCGCCTAGAATGGATAAATCGCTTTTGATCAAATAAATATTACTGACGTAATTACTATTGAGTTCATACAGCTCTCTTAATTGCTTTTTAATTACTTCTGTATTGTCAATGTTGGCTTTCACCGATGTTTCGACCGAGAACAGGATCGTCTGAAAGGAGGAAAAATTAACTGTGAAATACTGATCTACCTTGTCTAGTATTTGGTTGGTGTAATAAATGTCAGTTTTTCTTATTTCCTTTTGGACATAGTGGTAAGACAATTGACTTATCAAGATTATGCAGCTTAATACAAATGCAAATACGATAAAAAATAATTTTAAAGGCAAGCTGATTCTTCTTCGCATCTATCATCTTCCTTTTAAATCTGTATTAAACAAATAATAGCATATGATAAGAAGAAACGCCTTCGGCGTCCTTTTTAAGGACGATAAGCGTTTCTTCGAAAAATAGAAGGAGAAAGTATAAAGTAAAACTTATACTTTCTTATATTTCAATAAAGAGAGGGGCTATTTATAGCCTCTCTCTTTATTTAAAAGATAAGGAACATTTATATGCTTCGCGCATAAATGTTCCTTATCTTTCTCGCTGAAACGGTACCGTCCTTTAAAAGGACGGCGAAGCCGTTTCTACTTGATTTACTTAATTAAGCCCGCTTCTTTAAATTGCTTGATTACTGTGTCCTTATATTTCTGCATGTCAAACTTGGTATCCAACGTATTGAGGAAATTCTCCCAGTTAGAAAGAGGATCTTTGCCGGTCATAAATTTGACCAAACTTTCATTAATGAAACGTTGGCGGTCAGCTGCCAATGTATCGTTCGGGTCTTCAGTCAGTAAATTCCCGGGCAAAGTAGGCGCCACGTATTTCTGATTGTTCTCAAAAGCTTCTGCCGTCTTAGGATTCTGGAAGCTGAAGTACTCAGCATCATCACCACGACGCGGCATTCTATAATGGTCAACCCATAGGTACTTTTCTTTCATTTCCTTTGATAATTCGGAGGTTTTATTCTTGATCTTGCCGTCCACTAAATCCCAATGAATTCCTTTAATTCCGTATGCAAAATTCGGATATGCTTCTTTGTCCGTAAAGAGATAATTCAGCATGGACAAGATCCGAATGATTTTGTCCTTATCCGCTTTCTTGGATATGGCCCATGAATTGCCTTGGAACGATTTTCTCTCTACAATTTGATCACCATAAGGACCTATCATTGGAGGAATGACGATCCATTCCGGCACCTCTCCACTGATTTCTTTCATTTTCTGCTGATAATCCGGTTCCAGCCTGCGTGCATCTCTTATCATGAAGCCAACTTTACCCTTAAATAACTTTTGGTCCAACAAATCGGGAGTATTCATTGTCACCCAGTCTGGATCTACAACTTTGGCTTCCATCATTTTATTGATATAAGCGAGCGCCTCTTTCATTTTTGGGTCGGTATACAGGAACACCGGTTCATTGTCTTTCACATCAATGGCTGATGGAGGATTGACGCCAAACATCCACATCAAACTATCGAAGCCGTAGGTTTGCAGATTGCCTTCTTTATTCATGCCGCCTATGAATCCGTAAGTATCGTTTTTGCCATTACCGTCCGGGTCTTTCTCTGTAAAGGCTTTCATAACTTCGAATAACTCGTCAGGTGTCGTTGGCACTTCCATATTCAGCTTTTTCAGCCAATCATTGCGAATGAAGAAGCTTCGACTGATACCATTTACATTATCATAACCTGGAACCCCAATGGTTTTTCCTTGATAGGACATCGCCTCCCAGGAGTCGTTGCTAAAACGTTTCTGTAATTCAGGAAATTGATCCAGATACGGTGTCAAATCCGCAAGAACGCCTTGGTCATAATATTGCGCGAGATCAGCCCGGCTTTTCAAGAAAATCAAATCTGGAATATCTCCTCCAGCAATGAGCGTATTTAATTTAGTCGTTGCTTGACCTGATTGAGGAATCATCATTTCCAAGTCGATATTTACTGCTTTCTCCAACATTTGGCGTTGGATATCTTCTTCACGGGGAGGAATCGGAGCAGCAGCATTGAAAGTACCTTGGTTAAACATCGAAATTTTCAATTTGGTTTCAAAGGGACTAGACTGGCCTTGTGAATTACCCGTAGCTGACGATGTAACCTCTTTTTTGTCCCCACATCCTGACAATACCGTTCCCACACCGACCATTGCTGTCAGAATAGCAAATGTAATCGCTTTACGTTGCATAATGACCTCTCCTTTGCTTCTATATTATCACGGTTTCCC
Source organism: Paenibacillus sp. FSL R5-0475 (assembly GCF_038004585.1). NCBI lineage: Bacteria > Bacillati > Bacillota > Bacilli > Caryophanales > Paenibacillaceae > Paenibacillus > Paenibacillus sp. FSL R5-0475. The sequence goes on along the minus strand of NZ_JBBORK010000001.1, from coordinate 2,032,212 downwards.
CGTAACAACTCAGGTTGGAATATCTTTTTAACCTTTAACCGATCCCAAGAGTACACCTTTGGTAAAATGCTTTTGCATAAATGGGTAAACGATCAAAATCGGAACTGTAGTCACGACAACTGCTGCCATTTGTATAGCGAACGTACTAACAGCTCCGGTATTGGCAAGCGAATCAGCACTTTGTGTTGCGACGTTAAGCAGGATGTTGCGCAAGATCACTTGAAGTGGCATTAAGTTGGAATCATTGATATAAACAATAGCATCGAAATAACTATTCCAATGCCCGACTGCGTAAAATAAGGAGATTGTGGAAAGGACGGGCAAGGACAAGGGTAAAATGATCCGCCATAACGACTGAAGCTCACTTGCACCGTCTACCCTCGCTGATTCCTCGATTTCAGCAGGCAATTGCTCGAAAAAGCCTTTAATGATCACCAGATTAAATGCACTAATGAGATTTGGAATAATCAATACCCACGGACTGTTTAGCAATCCCAGAGAGCGGACTAGTAAATAAGTCGGAATTAATCCTCCCCCAAACATCATGGTGAAGACAATGAATAGTAAAAATGGGCTTCGACCCGGCAAATATTTTTTGGATAACGGGTATGCCGCAATTACCGTAAAGAACACATTGAGAGCAGTTCCTACTATTGTTCGAAACAATGTAATTTTATACGCCTGCCCGATACCATGAGAAATGAATACTTCTTTATAGGCTAGAAAGGTAAAGGTTTCTGGTATAATAACAATTCCTCTTCTTAACACTTCCGATTCTGGCGTCACTGAAACAGCAACCACATATAGAAAGGGTAGTAAGCAAAGTAGAGCTAGCAAAATAAGAATAAAATAAACGACTGCTTGCCAGACTTTCTCTCCGATTGTCAAATTGATCATATTGATAACCACCTCACCAAATTTGCCCATCGAATTTTTTGGCGAGCTTATTCGCTGCCAACACTAAAACAAATCCGATGACCGCTTTAAACAATCCCACAGCAGTAGCCAAGCCAATCTTAAGTCGCTCGAGCCCTTCACGGTATACCCATGTGTCGATAATGTCGATCTTCTCCTGATTAAAGCTGTTGGCAAACATGAATATTTGGTCAAAACCAGCATCCAGAATATGGCTTAATTTAAGGATCAGCATCAGAATCATCACGCCTCGAATGCCGGGAAGTGTTACATGCCATAGCTGTCTCCATTTGGAAGCGCCATCAATTCTAGCCGCTTCATATAAGCTTGGATCGATTCCTGCTAGTGCTGCAAGGTACAATATCGCTCCCCATCCAATATCCTTCCATATTTCAGATAAGATGATCAGCAGTCTGCCCCAGGCAGGTTCCGTTAGGAATGAGATGGGTTCAACTCCAGCTTCCTTCAAAATCATGTTAAAAAGACCATCCCCTGGGGCTAATAATGCCACCATCATTCCATAAACAATGACCCATGATAGAAAGTGGGGTAAATAAGTGATCGTTTGTACGATTTTCTTAAACCATTGGGTATAAACTTCATTGAGCAGCAAAGCAAGTATGATAGGAGCTGAGAAACCGAACAATAGCTTATACAGCGATATGATTATCGTATTTCTCATGATGTCCCAGAAATAAACGCCGTTCATAAAATCTGTAAAATTTCTAAATCCCACCCATGGACTATCCCATAGTCCCAATGCTAGGTTATAGTTTTTAAAAGCAATAATGATTCCCGCCATAGGAACGTATTTGAAAACGGCAAAGTAAAGTAATGCCGGGAACAAGAGAGCGTACATCACTTTATACTTTTTTATCGTTCTTATCCATGAATTTCGCTTTTTGGTGAGGGGAATGGCGTCCGCTGCCAATTTTGCTTGCATATCATCACCTCGTCTTTATTTATATTTGTATAATAGCATCCCACTACCCGAATAAATTTCTGTGATTTCAAGAATTTCTTATAAGATTTTAAGTAAGTACAGCCTTGGATAATTCCAATACAATAGGCATGATTGTCTTGATTTAAAGCTGTACAATAACTCTGACTCGAAAGTTTGAGTATAGACCAAATACAATCCTGAGGTCCCAAACAAAAAAAGCCCTAGAAAAAATTGGGCTTAATTCAATGAGACATGTTTTTTATATAATGCATCCACGTATTTTATTTTCCATTACTAAAAACTACATTCATGAGCAAAAAAGGCTTCCTCCAGCGTGGAAGGATTACCTTTTACTTCTCCAATGTTCCATCAGCAACGATTGTTCCATGCTTAATAATCATCACATCATCAACCGTCGCTGCATGCTCTTCCATTAGATGAATGGATAGTAACACCGAGTTTCCAGCTTCAGCCCGTTCTCGTAAGTTTAGACTTCTCATTAAATAAATCAATAGTGCTTATGACTGAGCCAAAATTCCTTTAACAAACAATGAGACACTGTGCTTGTAGAACTCTTCCTCGGTGACGAGTTGGGATTGATATTGCCGGTGAATCAGCTCGCTCATCTGAAATCCGTAGCACATCGAGAGAAAAGACATTGCGACAAGACGCTCATCCTGTCTGGCTATAACTTTTTTATTCTGCAAGCGTTGAAAATATTCAACCAGCAAGGAGTGAAGCTTCGCCGGCGGATCGGCTAGCACTCTGTCTAATTCGGGAAGCATTCCTTTGTCGCGGATGCCAATCAAAATGATGTCCGCATTTTTATGGAAAAACATACGGTACTGCTGGCTTACATTCAGCAGATCAACTTCCGGATTATCGGTCGCGTCCTCTTTTAACAGCTTCTCAAATTGCGGGATATCCGAATGTCTTTCAATGATGGCTTCCAATATGCCTTGCTTGCTTCCAAATTGCCGAAAAATCGTAGATTCATTGACTTTAGCTTCCGTTGCAATGGCTTTGGTGCTTACTCCCCGATAGCCATTCTTTTTGATGAGCTGTGTCGCGGCTTCAATGATTCTGTCTGAAGTTTGCATTGTACTTCTCCTTTTGCATATGTTAATCCTATTCTACTACAAGTTTTGCATATGCAGCAGGGTCGGGGTTCATCATTTTGATAAACGTTTTTTTTAAGGCAAATCACTTCTTTTTTCCCAGCGGCTTGGTTCCGTAATCTTGACATGATCAGGCACCAATTGCGTGAGCGTGCCTAATTTATCAAATGTAATCTGGATTCGGTCAGAGGGCAACAGCCATTCTTCGGTCTCGATTGCGCAGCAATCCGGTATCGTCCCCATTCCTATAATTGTGCCCGGGAGTGGCGTGAAAACTTTGAGAACCTCCTCCATCACTTTTGCAGGGTGTGCAGAATACTCGGATGTGCTTCCCTTCCAGTGCAGTCTCTCCCCGATGCGTACATCCACATCCAGTGCCAGCGGGTTGTCGATTTCATCCGGCGTTACCAGAAATGGTCCTATTCCTTTGCTTCGATCGAAATCTTTGCAGCGCGTCGGTCCGGTCATCGCCTGGAAATCCGGCCACTGCACATCGCGGACAGTACTGTCGTTAAAAATAACATAACCTGCAATGCAGTTCCCCTTCCCTGTAACAAAGGCCAGCTCCGGCTCGATATCCAGGTAGGAAGAGTACGAAGGCCAATGAATCGTATCCCCATCGCCAATTAATGCATTATGGTTACACTTATAATAACTGAAAGTTACTTTATTCAGATCTTGCTGGAATTTTTCGGAAATTTTACGTGTAAGCTCTTCTCTTTCCGGCCCTGTATATTCTCTTTGCAGCAGATTTACGCCAGCATTTCTCAGATGTCTTGGCGTCAGCCCGAAATCGATAAGCGCAGCCGGATTCGGAACCGGCGGTAGCAGGTTTACCGCTGCAATCGGGCTGATTTCATTTTCATTGAATTGATGCAACTGTTCGACAGCATATTGCATCATTTCCTTAGCGGCATCATAACTTGCCGGCAAATAATGAAGATAGCTGTCCATACTTTCAAGACTGTCAACGAATGTTCCCTGCTTTTTCATGATTGCGGCAAAAGACACGACAAATTTCTCGTTAATTACAAGCCCAAACAAAGGTTCCTGGGATATTTTGGTTTGAAAGGTTACTAGCTTCATGTTGCAGCGCCTCCATACATGTAGTGTGATGTTGTTCTGTTACATCATATTACATGGAGCAAATGCATGCAAGTACATGCTTGCAATTATGTTTTCCACTCTCTATAATAAAGGCATGCTTTACCCCAAAAACATATACGCAAAGGAGAATTTTCATGAAGTATGGACGTATTATCCAAAAACCTCGCGTTAAATTTTTTGAAGTCGCAGATGGCGTCTTTGCCGGTATTTCGCCGTATCGCGGGATCAGTTGGGCCAATGCCGGGTTCATCAACAAGGGTGAAGGGCTGGTGTATGACACGTTCTTCGATTTGTTCCATGCACGGGAAATGCGGGAGGCTTTTAAGGAAGTAAGTAACGGTGGCTCTCCCGCATATGTGGTGAACTCGCACTATAACAGTGATCATGCCTGGGGAAACAAAGTGTTTGAAGATGCTTGCATTATTATGCACAAGGAAGCGTCCAGAGAGCGTCTCACCGAAAATATCGCCTGGATGGATAACGTCATCAGAAGAGGAAAGGATTCTCCGGAATCGACTTCGGGCGAGCGGTTTTTTGCAGCAGAATTTGAAGGATTCGACCTGGAAGGCGTAGAATGGGTGCTCCCGAATATTGAGATAAAGGACGATATCAACATCCGTCTTGGCGATACGGAAGTTATGATTTACAACGTAGCTCCGGCCCACTCTGACAGTGACTTGCTGCTGTGGATGCCTAAAGAAAAAGTGCTGTTCGCCGGCGATGTCGTGTTTAACGGGTGTACGGCATACAGCGAAGAGGGAACCCACAATTGGGTTAAAGTGCTTGACCGCATTATTGATGAAATTAAACCCGAAATCGTTATTCCAGGACATGGCGCCATCTGCGGCCTGGACTTCGTGAAGGAGCAGAGAGACTACCTCCTGAACTTGATCAGCGAGTTCAACAAGCATTACAATGACGAAATTGATGCCTTGTCCCTGACCAAGCAAATTGATATTTCCCGCTTCCTTCATTGGATTCAGCCAGAACGCTTGTATGTTACAGTGGATATCCTATTGAAAAGCAAACGAGGGTTACCCCCCTTTCCAATTTGGAACGAAGTGCCTGCTAAGCTGGAAGACATGAAAGCTTTTTTGGCTGGAAAATATGGCAATCAGATCAAGCCATGGGACCCTATGAGTGTTTGGCAAGAATAGCAATTTACAGCTAACCTATGAAAAACAAAAAACGGCCCTGTCGCAAACGATGCGAACAGCGGCCGTTTTTTTGAATTGTTCAACGGAATTAAATGGGCGCTTAGAACCGATTATGATCAACCCCAACTAGATTTGGAGAAGATTCCCGTTGTTTTAATATTTATTATTCCAAATAGCCTTTTGCAATTTTCATCAAAGTTTCTTTGCTTACTTTATTTATGTCTCCACGTAAAGTATAGGCGTATTTCACCTTTTTGTCTGGGCTCTCGTATACCCATTTCAGCTCGTGCGTCTGCGAAGGAGCAAATTCTGTATGCAGCATTTCTACTCCCTTCACTTGAACCTTCTCCTGCTTAAATTCAACCTTCTCGTCAATATACATTGTAGGATCGCTCTTTCCACTCAGATTAGTGATATTAACCCCGATTTTATCTTCGCCATTTTGATACGTAGCAAAGAGAAGGAAAAACTGATCTGTCATTTCAACCGGCATCATGGCATATCCCTGATTGGATTCTTCCGCCTGCTTTCTCAGCTTTTCTGCCATTTTCTTTTTTTCTTCCGAAGAAGGAGGATTCACTTCCTGAGCATTTTTAAAGATTACGTCCGCCTTTTGGAATGTATAATTTCCATTGACTTTGTCTGCGATCTTAATGGATTTATCCGTAATCTTATCTCTCAATTGAGAAAGATCTTGGAAGATAGTCACCTTCGTTCCAAGAATTGTTTCATGATTCGGATTATTGGCAACCATATAGAACAGCCCAGCTTCCCCGTTCTTTAGCACCTTATCCTTAAGTTCATAAAATGCCTTGTAACGCTCTATCTCATCTTTCGATTCTGCTTTTCCGTAATCTTTCGTCGATTTAGTCTCATATACGACTTCGCCATCCTTATTCGTCAAAGAATGATATTGAACTGCCGCATAACCTGTGGAGGCCATTAACATCATCCCTACACACGCAGTCAAAACAACTTTATATTTCATAAAAAACCTCTCCTTTTCTTTTGGCTTAGCATGTAATATTCTCATTACTTTTCCTGTCAAGTCGGCGTCGGGAATGCGCGGGTCATCAAACAGTCTTTTCAAATCCCGATCCCTGTCCATATTCATACACTCCCACTCCCTTCACTTGAGCATAATACTTTCGAAATTTTGCAGATGCACGTTCGTATTTTTTACGAAGGCTGGCACTGTTTTTGCCGAGAATCAATCCGATCTCCTGGTAGCTTTTATCCTCGACACAACGTAAGATTAACAAATTACGCTCTTCCGCCGATAATTTTGCCATGGCTTGATGTACGGATTCATCAAAATAGTTGGCTTCAATATGCAAGTCGACTTCATTATTTTCTTTCTCATCCTGGTAAAAGAAAGGCAAATATTTCACCAACTTTCGCTTACGGATGATGTCGATACATTGATGGTAGGCAATCTTGTATACCCAGGCGCCAAAATCTATTTGATATTGGGTATATTTCTTCAAGGTGCGGAATGTCTTCAAAAATACTTCCTGTGCGTTATCCTCGGCTTCGGCGTAATTGCCCAGCATATGATAACAGTAGAGAAAAATCGGTTTTTGATAAACCTCCATGATTTTTTCGAATTTTTCTGTGTCCCCATCCAACACATCTGCAATGATCTGACTTAACTCCGTATCATTCAAGCTGTCTCCCCCCCTTTCACTCTATACAACGAAGAGCTCGACCCAAAATGTGACAGCAATTGTTTATGTATTAAGCCATAGCTAATTACTTCAAAGAGTATGCCATCATAAACCTTAGGAATATCATAACTTTGTATCACCTCATTTTCTGTAGTAGATTCAAAGAAAAAACGAATTTTGGTGTTTACCTAAATCTTATATAAAAAACGAAAGGTGCCCTAAACAGCCATAAAATGGCTTTCGGGACACCGCAAGGAATTAATCAGTATTTTGTTTTAGATATTCATCTAGGTACGATTGGTGAAATGAAACTGTAATAAGTAGTTCTTAGCACTTCATAAATCCAGATCGTCAGTTTACTCATGAGCAGCCCAATCGATTCGAAATTGTTTCTCTTGATGTCCATTTCCTTCTCCTATTAAACTGCATACTTTATTCTATTAACAAGAAGGGAGCTGAATGCAATGGGACTTAGTTTTCGTAACAATACGAGTTTAACTGTATATGTTGCCTTCGCATATTACTCCTCTGCAAGCTGTAATCAGGGCTCTAACCCCTTGATACCTTGGCCCAGCTGGTATGAAGCGGTAGGTTGGTACACAATAAATCCAGGTCAAACGGTAGAGGTATTGAGTGGGGCAGTCAACAATCGAGAGATATATTACTATGCTGAATCTACAGATAGGAGTCTTGTATGGTCAGGTGTTAACTATCTTACTCTACCGCAAAATGCTTTCAAACTTTGTGGTGGCGCAGGTTACTGTGATGCTCCGCTTTGTAGAAGGCTAGGATTGAGAAAAATCAGTATTGGTAACTTCAGAAATTACACAGTTAATATTGTATCTAGTAATACTCAAAGTCAATCTAAGTTTTTAAATGTCAACACGGCAGTTCCTGGTAAAAATAAGAATGTTGGCCGGAGTACCTCTCCTATTAAAGGTCTTCGAGTTGTACGGCCTGCTGCTGGCAGAAAATCTATCTCGAAACGTTAGACGTAAAAATGCAGAAACAGTCTTGGGCTTTCCTATTCAGTTCAAGACTGTTTCTACTTTTCAAATCTTCACACTCCAACTTCTCCGATCATTTGCTGTTCGATTTGTTTCATCTCATAAAAATAGCCTTTTTGCCCCATCAACTCCGAATAGGAACCCGTTTCGACTACCTTGCCTTGGTCCATGACCACAATTCGGTCCATCTCTTCCAATCCGGTTAGCCGATGACAAATCAAGAGAAGCGTATCATTAGCCGCCTGTGCGTAGAGATGCTTCAAAACGTGATGCTCTGTCACATAATCCAGCGATGAAGTTGGTTCGTCCAGAAGCCATACCCGTCCTTTGCGGAGCATCGCTCGCGCCAGAGCCAACCGCTGCTTCTCGCCGTCTGACAGATTCTCTCCTTTTTCATACACCATATCGGTCAACGATGTATCGGGCAGCTGCATTTTAGCTAGCACATCCAACAATTGTTCGTCAGTATGTTCTTCTCCATTCAGCAGCAGGTTGTCCCGGATCGTTCCCCGGAAAAAATGACTTTGCTGAAACACTACATTAGCCGTTTGCCAAATGCTCGTCTCATCCAGTTCCTTCACCGAAGTACCGTTTAATCGTATATCTCCAGCCGTTGGTGTTCGCAGTTTGAGCAGCAATTCGATAATTGTTGATTTTCCTGACCCACTCGGCCCGACAATCGCCGTTTTGGAGCCAGGTATAATGTGCAGGGACACATCCCTGAGCGCCGGTCTCCACTCCCCATCATATTGAAACGTAACATCGGATAGTTCCATCGTAACAGCATGATCAACAGACAATGTGCCACTTGGCTGCGAGGACTGCTCATCAAAGGTCTGAACTGTTTCCGTCAGTCGTTTGGCTGCGTGTTCGCTGTCCTCTTTATACGCGGGTAATGTGGCCATAGCCGTCGCTTCTTCAAATACGGTTTGTGATGCCATAACCAACATGGCAAGAAATACGCCTGCAAGCGCTCCTTCCATAATTAAATAGGCGCCGAGCGTCAGCACTCCCCAGGAAACGAGAAACGTAACAAAAGTGTGCATCGATTGCCCGCGCAACAAGTGCCCGGCTGCTCGTTGCTGTTCAGTTGCCAATACAGCGGAAGCGTGCTGAAGCTGTTCCTCCCGTTGTGCCAATTGACCGTATACTTTCAAATCCCGGAAACCGTACAACACTTCGGTAACTTCCGTAGATAGCTGCGCCCTCTGCTCACGAACGCGTCCATGTATTCTCCGCTGCCCGAGTAACACAATTCCCGGTACAACGAATGCCGTTATCAGCATACCTAGTACAAACAAAACGGCAATCCAGATCGAAAAGGTAGAAGTAAACAGCACCGTAGCCAAAAACACCATAACGACCATGATCGGAGGATAAGCGACTCGCAAGAAATAATTTTGTAAACTTTCGACATCCCCAACGATCCGCGCAAGCAAATCCCCGCTTCGATTTTTGTTCAATATACCAGGCGTTAAAGGAATAAGCTTGGCAAAAAAGGATGTACGTAAACGGCTAAGCATGGAGAATGTCGCCCGGTGAGAATATAAGCGTTCTCCATAACGACTCGCCGCCCGAAGCAGACCAAGCAGTTTGACCATCGAGGTGAGTACAATTAAAGTATAAAGCGGTGGCGCAAATACCGTTTGCGAAATTAGATACCCGCTCGCAGAAAAGAGTGCCACACCGGCTATGCCGGCGATAAATCCACCCAAAATCGAAAGAATGATATCCTTACGCTCCTGAATCATCGCCTTTGACAGAACGGCCAGTTCATTCATGAGGATATCCCCCCTTTCCGCTCTACATCAATCATCTCGGCATATTGAGGCAGGCGCCCCAGAAGCTCTTCATGCCGTCCGGAGTCCACCAACACTCCATTGTCCATAAACAAAATCTTGTCGGCTTGTTGAATCGTATATAATCGGTGAGCCACCGTAATCATCGTAGCCGTTTTTGCCAGTTTGGCTATGGAGCGTTGCAGTACCCGCTCGGTGTGCAAATCCAGTCCAACTGTGGGTTCATCAAACAAAATGATAGCAGGACGCTTCAAAAAAGCGCGTGCTAAGGCAAGCCGCTGCTTTTCCCCACCAGACAGTCCCCTGCCTCCTTCACCAACAAAGGTATCAAATCCATGCTCCAATTGGGCTGTAAGCGCAGTGAGTCCTGCTTCCTCCCCCGCCCGCTCAATTTCTGCCCTGGAGATGCTCCCACGAGCACCAATCGCAATATTTTCAGAAAATGTGCCTGCAAAAATATACGGATGCTGTGTAATGTAGCTAACATGTTCGAACCATTCGGTTTCATCGTATTGCGAGAGTGGACTTCCATTCACCAGAAGCGTTCCAGATTCTGGTTTCAGCAGACCGGCAATGAGATGGAGCAAAGTCGTTTTACCGGAACCACTTTTACCTACAATCGCAATATGTTCTCCCGGTTTAAACTGGATCCGACCCGTCTCAAGCTTGAATGAATCTGGAGCATATTGAAACTGAAGATGATCTATTTCCATGGATGGCGGTACTGAAAGATCATTGGAATTTCCAATTTCTAATTTGCTTCCCCTGTCGACCCTATCCATGCTGTCGATCTCGTTAATTCCATCGGTTGTTAATGCTCCTTCAATGCTATTCGCGTCCCTGCTCTCCCCTGCCGGTTCTTCAAGCATCTGTTCCACCTTACGAACCGCACCCATACTTGTCCGGCCACTGTGAAAGGCCGTTCCCGTATTCTTTAACAGGTTGTAAAACTCGGGAACGAGCAACAACACGAGAAAGGCGGTGTGGAACGTCATAGATTTGAAAACAAGCAATTGGATGGCCAGTTCAAGAGCGACAATGCCAATGCTTAGCATCACGATCGATTCCAGCATGAAGGTATTCGTAAACGCAATCTTCAAAATGCCCATTGTGGCATCACGGTAACTAAGGCTACTGTGTTCAATTTTCTGTTGCTGACGGTGTGCTCGTCCAAATATTTTTAACGTCACCAGCCCTTGAAGAGAATCCAGAAACGTACCTGAAAACTCGGCCAGCTGCGCATATTTTTCTTCGGATTTGTTCTTCGTTTTCAGTCCTACCAAAATCATGAACAGTGGGATAAAAGGAGCTGTAAACAATAGAATGAAACCTGTGTTGGCATGTTGGATAAATGTAACGACCAAAATCAGAATCGGGATGATAGCAGCTTCCATCATTCGCGGCATGTATTGACTGAAATAACTATCAGCCTCATCCACAGCATCAAGAGCAATACTGACCTTGCCTCCCGTCTGTCCACGAAGGGTGGAAGGCATGGAAGCATGGGTCAAGTTTTGCAGCACGGCAGCGCGCATATTTGTCTTGGCGGTGGCAGCCATGTGCAAGCCAACTTTACCGTTTCCATATGACAACAGTGTGCGTGCAGCCATAACAGCCAGAAGAATGCCGAGCAACACGATTACCGATGAAAATGAAGCTCTCTCCACAAAAATCCGTTGGACTGCTTCAGCAAGCAGTCCAGCCTGACTCACAATAGCAGTACCAAGCGCGAGCGAAAGGATCGCGAGGAGGGCCATATTTTTTCTTTGTGAAGACATTTGTTGAGAAATCAGACTGGATTTCCTCGGCACAGATCACACCTCCTTTATATATAGGCTTATAGAGAAACCTCAAACACACCGTAATGGATCAATTAGCTTTATTTTTTCCCTTTTACATAATCCGCATCAAATAGGAAGAGCTTGAAGACCAGAATAAGGGATGGGATCAACAGGCACAGACCGCCGATAAACACAACAACTAACGCTAAGCCCATTGCTGGTGAAGTTGCACTGCTCTGAATCGTGATATACGGATCGAGAATATAAGGGTATTGCCCAATCCCATAAGCGAAAAAGGCACAGAAAAATTGCAGCATGATGCATATGAAAGCTAATCCGTAACGGCGTCCGTTATATAAGAGCCACATCGCGATCATGAAGAAAGCAACGGAAAGTGCCAAGAGCCACCATAAATCCATCATATTTTGAAAATGCCGCTCATTGTGTTGACCCAAATAGATAAATGCTGTCAGTGCGAGAATTATCGTCGGTGTGCTCCAAAACAGGGCGTAGTTCCGCATCAGCTTCAACGCGGAATGATCCTCTGCACGAGATGCGTAAAAAGTCAGAAATGAGCCGCTTATGAACAAAACGGACACGATTGCCAGTCCAACGATGCTCCACGATAACGGATTGGTAAACAGCGCCCAGTAATCCAAAGAAACCGTCTCAGCCTGCTTTACAATAAAGCCGCCTTCAGACAAAGTAAGTGCCACTGACAACGAAGCCGGAATAAGCAGACCTGTAGCTCCGTACAAAAAAAGATATACTATATTTTTCTTGGAACCATAATTTTCAAAAGCGTAGAACGAACCGCGAATCGCAAGAAGAATAACTGCAATACTTCCCGGAACAAGCAGCGCGGAGCCATAATAATAGGCTGTGTCCGGAAAAAATCCGACGATGCCAATATAGAAAAAGATAAAAAATACATTTGTAATCTCCCATACGGGTGATAAATATCGGGAAATCAGACGATTAATGAGATGATCCTGCTTCGTCAAACGGGCATAAAAGGCGAAGAATCCCGCTCCGAAATCAATGGAAGCTATAATTAAATAGCCGTACAAGAACAGCCAGAGCACCGAGATGCCAATTATTTCGTAACTCATCATTCAGTGCCCCCCTTTTCCACAGATTGATTAGGATGTTCCTTCATCCATTTCTCCATCTCAACTTCTGCCGGATTATTGTTGAACAAACGTCTTAGCACGATTACACACATACTGCCGAGTACGATGTACAAGAGCAATAAGGCGAAGAATATAATTCTTACATTCGGTGAAGTCGTGGCAGCCTCCTCTACACGCATATATCCACGGATAATCCACGGCTGTCGCCCAACCTCTGCATAAAACCAGCCCAGCTCTACAGCTAGAAACGCGAGCGGTGCGATCAGTGCGATGATGCCAAGCATCCACTTGTTAAGCACATTGCGTTTTTTCCAGAACACAAACAGGAAGTACAGGACCGAAATCGCGAGCAGAGCAAATCCGATTCCAGCCATTAAATCAAACAGGTAGTGAACAAGAAGCGGTGGCCATTCTTCCTTGGGGAATTCCTCCAGCCCCGTTACCTCCGCATTAAAGTCTCCAAAGGCCAGGAAGCTGAGCACTTTCGGCAAATGAAGAGCCCCTATCACTTCATGCTCTGCATTCAGCCATCCCATTAGAACCAAGTCCACACCGCTACCCGTCTCAAAATGCCACTCTGCCGCTGCAAGCTTCTCTGGCTGATGCTCGGCCAAAAACTTGGCGGACACATCACCAGCTAATGTGTTCAGCAAGCTGAACAGCAAAACGACCGCCATCATGAGATTCAAGGATTTTTTGTGGTATGCGGACACTCCTTTTCTCAGCATCGCAAAGGCTGCAATCCCGGCTAACAAGGCAGCTCCTGTCAAATAGGCCGAGCTTAATACATGGAATACCTTGGAGAACGTCGCCGTATTCAGCATCGCTTGCACCGGGTCAATCGCTGTGAATTGGCCCGCTTCCATGACAAAGCCTCCAGGCTGGTTCATGAATCCGTTCACCGTCGTAATAAAAACGGCAGACATGCCTGCCCCGGCGACAATCGGAATCGTCAACAGCCAATGGATATACGGATTTTTAAACCGATCCCACGTATACAAATAAATGCCCAGGAAGATGGCCTCAAAAAAGAACGCGAACACTTCCATGAATAACGGAAGTGCAATAACATTCCCAGCCAGTTTCATAAAATTCGGCCATACCAGGGCTAATTGTAGTGATATGGCTGTACCGGTCACGACACCAACCGCTACAGAAATGACAAATCCCCGAGACCATCTCTTTGCCATAAGTGTATAATGGGGATCCTTTTTGCGGATCCCGATGAACTCTGCAATAGCGATCATTAGCGGTATACCGACGCCAATCGTCGCAAAAATAACGTGGAACCCGAGAGTCAAGCCTGTCACCAGCCTGCTCCATAGCACCGTATCAATTGCCATTCTTTACTGCTCCCTTCAAACGCTGTTCATTTTTCGTCATAACTTGATGCTTATGATTAGGCCGGCTAATTCTGGGGCTGCATTCAATATCAGGTTTAGCAGGGCTCAGCGACATCGTTGCCTGTTCGTTTTAGTATGACGTTCCTCGTTCTTTGCTATGTAAAAAGAGAAAAATTTCACAAAGCAAGAGTTGGCGAGCCTGATTTACCTGATACTGAGCAGTCAAATTAATAACGTGACCTAATGATTAAAATCATCTTATCTTAAATTGCAAGTAATTCAATCACAGATATCTCTTAATCCCTAAATGTTCAAGAAAGGGTCAAATCTTTCTGACAACTCAGTGAATAACATAAAAAGAACCCAAAAGAGCTATTGATTCAATAGCGTATATATGATTTCACAAGTCTCCTCCTACTTCGATGTTAGAAAAAAACAATATTTCCTCATTTTAACCTCTAATATATACCCCCTTCTGCAACAAAAAAAACACTGACTCAAATCATCAGTGTTTTTGAATTAAAGCTAATGTCATCTTCGTCATGACAAATCTTTCTCCATTTCATATTGCTCGATGTATACGTCAAGACCAACACTTTGAAGGAAACGTATAGAATTTGTATCTCTTTTGTCTACATTATTGACGGTGATGATAGAATGTCTCTCTCCCATCCAATGAAATAAGGAACGCCCAAATCCCTGGTTTCTTTCTTCTCGCAAAATACCGAACTGTACAACTGCTCCGTTGGCCGATTTTATTACCGCGTATCCACAAATCTTATTCTCTTCCCTTATCGTGACCACATCGTATAAATGCGGATTTCGTAAAATTGCATGAACAGATTGTTCCCAAGAAGGTTCAAAATTCCAATAAGAATGTACCGATGTCCAATCGAATTCTTCCAGTCGAACCATAGTAATGAATGTATGTCTATGATCGTCCGGAAGGGTGACATCAATACGCCCCTTGAAACAAGCCAATTCTCTATGAATTTGAAATCCTATGGCGGTATACGCTTTTATAGCTTTATCATTCGTTTGAATCACTTCAAGCAAACACTTTTGAATATGAGCTTCTTTAAGGATGGGAAGAGCATGACGATAAATTTGTTCGACTAGCCGTCTCCCTCTATATAAAGGAACGACTCCTGTACCAGTATTAAATGCAGTACTTTCGCCGTTACGATCCCCGATGCCATGCATAACAAATGCAACCAGCTTCTCTTGATCAAAAGCACCAAACGACATCTGATAATTTACTCCCGCACCTGCAAATTTATCAGCTAAATACTCCGAAGAAACATGAAATGGAATTACATAATCGGAGAAGGCTTCGTTAAAGCAAGTTGTAAACTCTTGTAATTCAAGATCCTTAACACTTTTGATCAACATGTAGTTTTTTTCTCCTTTTCTTTTGGTACTAAGTTCTTAATCATCAGCCAATCTCCAATTCATCATTTAGTACGGCCATAGAAAAAAGAATACCCATCTGACTTTCCAAGCTTAGTCGTCTCCGTTCCGTCCACTATCTTGACCGCCTTCAGTAACGATATAATTTGTGTATTCATGAGCTTTGCATCAAATTTGCCCATCTCTCTATCTTCACTATCCACGAGCAGATAGTCGGGCATTGGAATGAAGCCAATCACCGGTATCCCTGCTTCAAATAAAGGCTGACTCTCTCCAAACTCAAACTTGTTATGTCCACGTAATAATACAGTACGTGTGCCGTCGGTGTTTTCAATAGCCTTCAGCCAAATGGCCGCCATCATTTCATTGCCCGCATAGGTATATTCTGTACTTATTTTTCCAGTTGGTCTATAGTGACCCGTATCATCGTCCTTCCACTCCATACTGCCTAAATGCTCAACCGTAATTCCAGCTACAGCTTTTATATGGCCTTTCTTGCCATCCCAGAGCTCTCGATGCCCCTCCATCCAAGTGGAAGTCGCCTGAGAAGATCCTTTGAAATCAGGTAATCTAAAATGGCCTGTCACAAAAGCGAAAATCATCGTACGTTCCGGCTGCTCCTGCTGTAAGTAACGAATCATGGACAGCATGCCCACAGCACCATTTTCCTCCACCACATTTATCCCATCCGTATGGGTATTTATGATAATCGCTTCATCTTTATTTTTCCCGTCAATTTTCACATAAAAGGATTCTGTTGGAGCATTTTTTTGTATTTCCGCTTCTAAAATAACCGTACCTTCTTTGTGCTCCTGGGCTGCACTGATCACCTTTTTCCCTTCCGTTTCATTGACCCAGATCGCAGGAATTCCAGCATAAGCTGTAGTAAAAGGCACATACTGCTTTTCAACCTTATCGTCGGATACCCCTTTCCAGACAACAACAACAGCTTTCACACCCATTTCCTTCGCTTGCTCCAATTTAGCTTCTTTTAAAGCTGTAGTGAGGACTAGATCGCCTTCATTTGGGGCAATTTGGCTTTCCATTGGAGAGGAATCCCGCATGTTCATAACGATCCCACTTGGGAAATTTCTGAAATTCTCAATTTCAATGACAGCAATTTTTCCGCTGGCCTGGTCATACTCACCACGCTTCGTATATACCAGCTCCCCTGTTACCCCATTTTCGTCAGTTTCCCCGGAATAAGGAAAAGCTGAAGAGATATGAATTGACTGCTGATCAATCATTAAAGAGCTGCTCTTTTCTTCCCATCGGTCAAAAGTATAGTGATCACGATAAACTTTCAGCCCCATATCTGTTACCTGTTGCTCCAGCCATGAAATAAATTGATTATGACCCTCAGATCCGGTTGTACGGCTTCCAAAAGAATTCATTACTTCAATATCCTTCAGCATCACTGCTGCAGAATCCAATTTACGTTCATCGATCGTCACAGCCGCATCAGCTGCTAATGCCACAGGTGTTGTAATAGGTTTTGAATAGATTCCAATACCCCAAAGTGCAGTAACGATAAGAGCAGCAATGCTGAATAACACTTTACGAACCACTATCAATGGAGTGACTCTTCTGCGCACCTTTTGTCCAAAGAGTCCTCTCCATATGCCCGCTACGATCAGCAGCAAGATAGAAAGCGCAAGCAGCCAAAATTCTCTTGTCAGTAAGTACAACCCTTCTGCCACCATCGCACTAATTAACACCACATGTAACTTTTCACGCTTCTTTAAAAGTAAAAAAGAGATGCCTAATTCCGCTAACAAAAGGGTAATGGTCACTATCGAGATTACCGTTTCTTTGCCAATGAATACCGTAGCACAAAGTGCTAGGATCAAAAGCAGCCCCGCTGACAATCGTCTATATAAGTTTTCTAACATGACGCCCTCCCATTTTATCTACTACTATTTTGACATTACATTTGTAATGCCTTATGGTTTTAGCATATTGAAAAGACTCATGTAAAACAATAAAACGAACACCAGAATGTACAAACGGAGGGGATATGTCATCTCAAATCATGAATTATACAGTCCGAATACCTCTCAGCATCGTTCCAATAAAGAAACCAACCGTTTGACAAGAGAAGCCATCTGCACGGCATTAGTATACTTGATCCAGGAACAGCCTTTTAACAAAATCACCATCACCGATATTGTGAAGCGTGCAGGGGTCTCTCGAACGGCCTATTACAACAACTATTCCTCCAAGCAAGAGATCCTGGTGGATTTGGTCGATTCGCTTATTTTCGAAATTAATCAAAAACTCTTACCTTACACCAATGAATTAACAGGCAAAGCTAAAGAACCTCAAAAATTTATCAGAGTGCTTTTTGAAGTTGTTTTTCAGCAGCGGAACATCTACAAAGCACTTCAAAGCGCAAAATTTGATGATGTGATTCTGCATTGCTTGAATGAAATGATGCTCTCTACTGCTCACGACAAAAGCGATGAAAATGTGTACCGAATATACTTTAAAGCGGGGGCCCTCTATAATGTTCTCCTCAAATGGATACAATCCGACTTTGCAAAATCCATTGATGAGATGACCAAGATTTGTCTCGATGTATACCAAACACCAATGTCCCAGGAATAAGGGGTATTATCAGCAAAAAAACGTTCACTCATCAATCGATGGGTGAACGTTTCAAGCCTAATCATCTAGCAATATGCAGCTGCGGCAGAAGCCCGAATGCTCAACATGTTGAAGACGCCAATACCACGTGATGTATTGGCGTCTTTGTGATTTAGCGGCTAAGGATTATTGCACGTGTACGGTGATCGTATTACTCGATGTCACGCCAGCTTCGTTCACAAGCTCGCATCGATATTCATACATGCCCGCCGGTAGATCACGGATCTCCGTTACTGCCGATTGCGCTTGAGGTGTCTTATTGGTGAGCGTCTGGGTATCGATGAGCACGCCGTTCTCATAAAGCCGGTACGACGACCCATTTGTTCCCCACCACATGTTCATGCTCACTTTGAAGGTTCCATCCCCATTCCAGTTATCATGTGAGAGAACTGGTTGGCCTGGATCAGCATCGGTCACGCGCACAGTTAGTATGTTGCTTCGCGTGGTACCGAATGCATTTGTCAGTTCAGCGATATAGCGGTACGTACCGTTTGCCTTGTACGTCACGGAGGTGACTGTGGATTGGGCTTGAGGTGATACGTCTTTGAGTGTTTGTGTATCGATGAGTGCATCATTCTCATATAATTTGTAAGTTGTACCGTTGTTTCCCCACCACATGTTCATCTTTACGTCATAAGTTCCGTCCATTAAGCCTGTATCATGGCCGTTATTGCTTGATAGTTCGGGTTTACCGGGACCCCCAGAAGCATTCGCCACGATGTTGCTTACCTCCGCTTTCGCCGTACCCGTGTTCCCTGCTGCATCAACGAATTCGAATGTGAAGATGCCATTCTCCTTAAACGTATAGCTATCTGCTCCCTCATTGTTCGTTATCGTAACCGGCTCACTTGCCGTCATTGTAGCGATGACCTCTTGTTTGGTCGGTTCCGTAGTGCTGTATACAATTGATGCCGTTGGTGTAGTCTTGTCTATGCGGAAGGTGATTTTCTGGTTTGCCTCCACATTTCCTGCTCGATCCATCGATCGATACAGTAGGGTATACATACCGTCTTGTTCAAAAGTCAGAGGAATCGTGTACGGTAGCCATATTTTCCCGCCATCTAAACTGTATACCACGGATGCTACACCGGACTTGTCATCGGTTGCGCTCAGTGTCGCTTGTACGCTGCTCATATACCAACCGTTACGTTCCGTCCCTTCGAGTGAAGCGATCGTCGTCGGAGGGGTCATGTCAGTAACAATCCACTGCATGGAACGAAACTTGGAAGATAACTTCCCGTCGCCGATTCCTCCTCCCCATTCAATGAACCCTTTTCTGCCGGATCCGTCATTGTCATTAACAAGCAACGAGAAGCTGAAGTTCCCGTTCTTCTCCGGCTTAATCGGTGCGACTTCCGACCAAGGGAGAGATAGTTCGTAGATCGTATTCTGCTCTTGATCTCTTGTAATAGCTAGCTGACCATTGGTGATGGGTCCTTTAATCACGCCCGGAGGGGCATTCCAACTGTATATTTGCGGACCATCAGGTGTTTGAGAAATTCCGATTTCGTACCAATACGGTTCTTCACCCGGAAGGCCATTCGCAATGGCAAACTGAATGCTGTCGTTGTTCCAAATATCGGCACCCAGGAAAGAAGAATAATGCACATTGTCCTTTACTTTCGCAGATAGATAGAGTTGGTTTGTATCGTAACTGATCCAGACATTTCCGCTTAAATCTCCTGCACCTTGATAGCCTGTCATTTTGACCGTACCCTTCGACAGATCGATCGGAGATGCGCTGGCTGCCGTGTCCGGATCTAGCACTCCATCTACTGCAACAGACCTAAGGGGCACAGGATTAAATTCGGCAGATCCCGTGTAGGTATACGGATCAAAACCATCGACATTAACTGTCACTTTAATTGTACTACTAACACCAAGGCTAATGGCAGATAGGGGGAATTTCACGGAGGTAGATGCATCAGCTGGAATCGAAACATTCAGAACCTCCGATCCGGATTGGGTTCCGAATCTCCATTCCACTTTATTAATCTGAATCGGCTTGGTTGTGGATTCGTTCTTAATTGTAACCATAAGTGCTTTGCTGCTATCCGATTCATTAAGAGTAGGTCGTACCTGAACGTTATACGATGGAAGTGTCGATGCCGAACTTCTCAACAGGCCGACTCTCTCGCTCCCATTCATCAATACGCCTGTAATAAGACGAGTACCCGGTTCGTTACCACTCGGCACGCTGATTGTTTCCGTCGTTTTCTGACCGCTAGGTGTAGACACCGAATAGTGCTGTCCTTCTACAACTAGATTGAAATCAAAGTCATCGGACATCTTGTTATCCGTCTCAAGGGCGAGTGACATCGAATCACCTACGTGTGATGACTTACTTGTTAACGTAAATGTGGAATCCTTCTCAATACCTCTAACTTCTCCTGCCACATAAAAGGGTTCATTGCTTAATGTCACAAATACGTTGCCATTATACGGCGTGTATGTGTGCGTATTTCCCATCATATCCGTGATCTGAATCGGACTCGGCGTACGTATGACGACTGGCGTCGATGTGCTTGTTGTCCATAAGACACGAACCGGTTCACCATTTTTATCGAACGTATAGCTTCGAATATCTTCTTCCGTGACATCCCGCGCAACGAACTGTACGTTGTTCAGTATCCTTGTCATAGTCGCAAAACTCGTATAGGCGGGCTTTGGTGTAAGGCTCCCTAACGGATCGTTCGGATTTCGCAAAAGGCCGAAGTTATCTTCATTAATATTTTGGATCCCGTCATTGATCAGGTCGTACCATACAACCTGATCCACACCATTCGCGATTGCAACGACATAAGCGCGAAGCAAATAATTGGCTTGGGTCTTCTCATCCACGCCGCGGGCATCAAGCTGGGTTGGCCATCCGGTCTCATTAATCCAGATCGGCTTCAGATTTCCGTTGTTGTACTTCAGAATCAAATTTTTCAAATCAGCAATCTGGGTTTCATACCCTTCCGGCGCACCGGGATATAGATAGGGATGAATCGAGAACCCATCCATATATGACATGCCGCCCAGCTTAAGCACATCTTCAATCCATTTGAGATTACCCACTGTCGATGTTCCAAGAACAGGCAGTTCAGGGTACATAGGTTTGATCGTCTCATACGTTTTCTTCAAGAGTGGATAATAGAATTCTGGTTTGGAATCGGCTGGCCCATTGCCGCGATCTCCGAAGCTGCCATAAAATTCGTTGTATACTTCAACGGCATCCATCTGGCCTTGGTAATGATCGACGTAAGCCTTCATATAATTGGCGAATCCTGTCCGCCCGGCATCTGTATAAGGGGTACTGTTATTGTCGTAATTGGGGTTAGTGTATCCGGATACATAAAGGAAATCAAAATCGTCTGAATCTAGCATATTCATGTAATAGTCCGGCTGAGGGGTAAAGGTGTAGTTCCCCTGCTGTCGCTCGATGCCAGGCCACTCATAGCCGCCCCGCACCATGCGGATGCCGGCATCCTTCATCAGCTTCACGATATCAGGAGTCATGGCCTGTGGAAAACGATGCAAATGAGTCGATACTCCGAACGGAGCATGTTCATTTCCCGTTGCATCACGAGTGGCAAGTACAGTGAATGGTGTTTTAATTAATACAGGATCGCTCCCTGCAAGATCGGCTCTGACATGCAGTGTGAAATATCCATACGTGGAATGTGGAACAGTCCATATGGCTTCGTTATGAACCGTTGGTGCCACGCCTTCCGATACAAATGCTCCTTGATAATCGTAAACAGACCATGCGACAGATGGCCTCGCCGTTCGGACTTTGAACTGAATCGGCTCACTGTTCGTATAGACATTCCCTGGACGGGTCTGGATCAGCTTCGTCGTTGGTGTCGCTGCTGTAACATACGGACCATCATTGCTCCATTTATTCTGGGCGTTTCCGGCTTCCACTTTGAACGTATAATTCTGACCTAGCTGCAATCCCGATACGGTGTAAGAAGTCGTTGTTCCATTCACCGTCCCTAAGATGCTGCCATTTCGATACACCGTATAACCGGTCACGCCAACTGGGTCGGTTGCTGTGGACCATTCGAGCTGTAGACCAGACTCCGTTATATTGGTGACGCTCAGTGCTCCACCACCTTGCCAACTCGGTGCATTTGCATTCGTCCTATTGGAAGAAATGTCCAGGTAGGGCTGGTTGACGATGTTCTCCCTGCTGTTGATAGAGACCGAATGGCCTTGCGCCGCCTGCTGTATCAATGCTAGGCTTGCTATACCGTCTGCAGCCTTTTGCTGTTTGACAAAGGCCGTTACATCCCATTCTTGCCAGCTTGCCGTCTTACCGACATTAGCGGAGGACAAATAATGATTGATGTCAGGTTTATTATTCCAGGTCACTGACTGCTCTTCCCAGGTGTCGTCCTCCATGCCATACGCTTGAACGCCGATCGTCGAATTCTCTGTATCAATGGCATATACCTTTATTTTGGCCGTGCCAATCTCTCCGGTAATGGAGCTAAGATCGAATTTTAAATACGTTTGCCGATTTAAATTAATATCCGCGTTATAATTTTTGACAATGAGCTGATTAGAGGTCCCATAATTTTTACTCGCATTCCCTCCAGCATTGACATAGGTATCTTCGAGCGGATTCAACTGGACAACCGTGGGAGCAGTATTAGCAGAGGCGATAGATGACGTTACGAACATCGGTGCAGGCCATGGCAGTACAAGACTATGAAGCAAGGCTAACGACAATGTTAATCCCAAGATACGATTGGAGGCTTTCGTTGAGCTCTTATTGAACACCCTTCTCACCTCAATTATTTATTGTTAATCTACTTGATTTCACGTTCTTAAACTTAAGAACTTACGTCCTCCTTATTTGTTAATTATGAAATAATACGACCCGTTCGGATGGCTTCTTCGCTAGCTTCAATGTTAGCGATTGGTCAGGCGACTCCAACGATGTTTGAACTTCATGTTCCGAGATAGAGAGCGACGACCTTCTGTCGGAATCCTCGTCCGGTCCGCAAAGCGTCAATGCAAACATGAACAACGCTTCCTTCATCGCATGGAAGTCAATCATCGAAGGTTCTCCTTTGTAGAGGACGTAATCCAAGCTAACAATCGGACCCTCTTCGACCAATTCCCAATGAAACACACTGAATTCATCCATCGCGCCATATAAAGCCTTGACCGATAACGTCATCTCTCCAAGATACGTTTGGAATGCATCTTTGCCGATCTGTTTCCATGCAGGTACATCACCAGTACTGCCAATTTCAAGCCGGATTCGCAGATCTGACGCCGTCATTCGACCGTGGATAGGATCCAAATTCACATGTGTATCTCCGCCGTCCAGAGCGAATTGGATGCCATATAGTACGGAAGCTTGCTCCTGTACACTTGTATACACCGCCGAACAGAAGTCGTAACCGTCATGCAGCACCCGAAGCTGGATATAACTTCGCCCCTGATTTCCGGTGTGAACGTAACCCAGCAGATTTCGGCACTGCTTCCACATCACATTATGATTGAACGTGCCAAGCGTGAACTCAGAAGTCATGTACGTATAAGCCTTCCGCGTCCGGAACTCGTGATAAGGAGGCAAATCCTGCCTCAGTTCCCGCTCAACAATACTGGTGAACAGTCCATACAGCCGCTCCGGACAGACGATGCCTTGCGCATACCATTCCAGTCCATATACGAATTCGTCATTGCTTACAAATGACACGTCACCTTTACAGGCCATCTGAAGGAATGAGAGATGCGAATTACTTAGGAATGTCTGGTATGAACGGGCGTGGGGTCCGGACCATTGCTTCAGCATCGGGTGGAAATGCTCGGCAACCATCAGCCAGGTCGCCTCTAACATCTCGTTCGCCAACCGCTTGGCCTCTGCTGTATTCGAATACATCACAAGTGCGGATAGTTCCAGAATGGCTACCGTACTGTACGCCGGGCTATTATATTCGAGGAATGCGCCGGTCTGCATAGAATAATCGTATAGGCGCGTGAGTCGTTCCAAGCCATACTCGAAATAGGTGCGGTTCTTTAAGCGTTCGCCTGCAATCAATGTAACGAATGCCCCCATAATCGCAATATTCGTGTAATCAGGTCCGACATTTCTTTTGATGATGGCTTCGCAGCTATGGGAGATCGCCTGGCTTGTTAATTGCTCAAGATCGCCCGGAAGTCGGTTGCTATGACGTATCAACACTTGCAGTAGTCGCCTCCCGATGAAATCAGCCCAGTTCCAATCCGGCGGTGACATCATGGACAGAGGCTCCTCAAAGTACCATGACCATATTCCGAAGGTAGGCGAATCCGGCTGCTGATCCTGAAGGGATAGAATCGTTCGCAGTATTTCGAACGCCCGATCTTTATAAGCATCTTCATGGCAATCCAGAATGGCCAGGGCATAATCCAGAGACTCCCGGATGGGGTGAACATTTTCTACATTTCTAAGCTTCGTATGATACCCTGGACTCGTAAACGGTGTGCGAAGCAACTTGATCTCATCATTGTAATTCACATGTTTGGGTTCCAATGCTTTCTTGAGGAAGGGAAGCCACTGGGTTTCCTCTTCGTGTATTCTGCTGAATTTCGTGCTCGACATGTTTTTCCTCCTTAGCTTTACCTGGTTACGGTATACTTCTGATCCTTTAGGCAATCAGAAGTATACCTACCGAGTGTTTCAACAGCGTTCTAATTCAGATTATCTTTGTTTGCGTCATACCACGCTTGCGCGAGCCTCTCCACATTGTCGCCGCCAAGACGCTTCCATTCTTTCTGTAACTCGTTCAGACCTTGTGCAGGCGTCATCGAGTTTCCGCCGGTCACAACCTTCGCTTCAATCTGTTGTGCGATCGGATTAAATGTCGCGATTAATTGGGTCAATTCCGGGAAATCAGGATTAAAAGGGATATCTCTGCGGTATTTATTTTTCATGACCAGTTCAAGCGACTTACCCTTCTCTTTGGCATAATTTTGTGACTGCTCATCCTTGGCCGCCATAGCGAGGAACGTCTCTGGACGTAACACATTATCGAGCATGATCGCATATTCAGAAGCATAGGCAACTTCATTCTTGAATTTATCCGGGTCGGTTTTCTGCCGGACGCCGTCGACTATGTTAAAGTGGACGCCTTCTTCGCCATACCTGAGCGGTTCCCAACCATCCTGCAGCATCCAATCGATAAATTGAATTGCTGATTTAATCTGATCTTCATTCATTTTGCTATTGAACGCGGTGAATACGCTCGGCGGTGCCTCTTGATACAATCCGTTTTTGCCATATTTGCTGCTGATCGACTCCAATGGAACTAGCTTTGCTGTGGGATCATTTTTTATTAAGTTATTATTCAACTCTTCGATATCCCAGTTGGCAAGGTAGATGCCAGCTTTGCCTGTCGTCAGCAGTTGACCTGAGCGCTGGAAATTCGTATCCGTGATATATTCCTTGTCGATTAATCCTTCGTCGAAGAGCTGCTTCTGGAAGGTTAACGTATCCACATACCGATCTAGCGTTCTGCCGAATTGCAGTTTGTCATCCTCGACGTACCATTGGTTCTCGCTAGTAAAAAAGAAAGCTTGATCAATCGAGTTGGAACTCACGCTTAATGCGATCGGTACGGTGTCTGCTTGACCATTACCATCCGGATCCCCCTCCTTGAATTTTCGGGCAACATCGATGAACTCTTCCACGTTTGTCGGCGCTTTCAGTCCAAGCTTATCCAACCAGTCTTGACGGATCCACATCCCGTGGTTGGCAAGCGTTTCCCGTGCGAACGACACCGCATAAATTTTTCCGTTAAAATTCAAGTAGGGCTGTAGCTCAGGATGCTTCTCTAGATACGCCTTGTACGTCGTACTGTATTTGTCGATATATTCGCCAATCGGTTGGATTGCGCCTTGATTTGCCAACTGACTGATGTAATTCCGATCGTATTCCCAGATTAGATCAGGTGCTTCCCCAGCGGCGATGAGTGCGTTCAACTTCGGCTGTGCTTGATTCCGCGCAATAGGAACCCATTTCACATGGACGGGTGATTTCTCATTGATCCACTTCGTCCAGCGATTATTCTCATACGTCCCTTCCTCTGTCGGCACTTTCCCACGATCAAACATCGAAATGCTGATTTCTTTCTTGTTTTCCTCATTTACTGTGGTAGCTGTGCCCGATGAATTAACCGGTTTCTCTGATACAGTTTTGTTCGAGCTGCATGCGGACAGCATCGTCACGGACATCGTGATCACCATCATAGTCATCATGGCTTGTTTCAGCTTCTTCATCGTTTCATCCCCTTTTTCCTATTGAACTATATCAAGAGCCTTCAGCCCTGTGATATCAGTCGTCAACCCTTGACCGACCCAATAAGTACACCTTTAACGAAATGCTTTTGTAGGAATGGATACATACATAAGATCGGCGTGACAACGATGACGACGGCAGCCGCCTTCAGCGCCTCTGGTGTCAGGAGTACCTGCTCCAACGCCTCATTTCCCCCCATGTTGTTCAATAAGTTACTGTCCACCAGACTAATCATCTGATATAGCTTGACCATAACGGTCAGCTTCGTTGATTCTGTGATATACAGCATCACGTTGAAATAACTGTTCCACCAGCTGACAGCGTAGAACAGAGACAACGCCGCCAAGATCGGCTTGCACAGCGGCAAATAGATTTGTAAAAGGATCCGCCAGTCGCCCGCGCCATCGATGGATGCCGACTCCTCAATTTCCTCCGGCAAGCCTTCCATAAACGTCTTCATCACGAACATGTTATACGTACTGATCAAGCCTGGAAGCCATACCGACCAATATGAATTCATAAGCCCAAGCGACTTAATCAAAATAAAGTTTGGAATCAACCCAGCCACAAAGAGCATGGAAATTGTAATGAACATCAGCAATACGCTTCTTCCCACCAATCTCTTCCTTGAGAGCGGGTATGCTGCCATAATCGTCATTACTACGTTTAATAGTGTTCCGATGATCGTAACGACGACGGTATTTCCCAGCGCTTTGATGAGCTGTCCATCATCGAATAGCCGACCATAAGCAACGGTATTGAATTCAATTGGCCACAAGAACACTTCACCGGACGTAATTGCCCTGCTGCTGCTGAAAGAAGCCACGATTTCGTACCAGAAGGGGAATAAGGTTAACAACGAAATAACACCTAGGATTGCGTAAGCGCTTACCATTGCGAGTTTATTTAAGAGTCTTTTTTCGGTTCGTATCATTGGATCACCACAACCCCCGTTCCCCGAAAAGTCGGATCAGTCGATTGACGCTGAGAATAAGAATGACACCAATGATGGATTGAAACAAACCGATGGCCGTCGTGTAGCTGTAGTTCATGTTCTGAAGCCCTACCCTATACACATACGTACTAATGACATCGGCCACATCCAGTACGGAATTATTCTGGAGAACAAGGGTCTGCTCCAATCCGACATCCATCATTTGTCCCATTCGAAGAACGAGCAAAATGGCTATAGTACCGCGAATACCAGGCAATGTGATATGCCAGATTTGCCGCAGTTTGGCGGCGCCGTCGATTTTAGCTGCTTCATAGAGCTGAGGATCAATCGAAGCCATGGCCGCCAGATAAAGAATGGTTCCCCAACCAGCTTCTCGCCAAATCCCTGCAAGGGTATAGGCAATAGGCCACCAGAACGAATCTGCCATAAAATAGATGCTTTCCCCGCCGGTTATTTTCTTCAATAGAAGGTTCACGATTCCCGTACTCGGCGATAACGCAGCAATAACAATGCTCCCTAGCACTGCCCACGACATAAAGTGGGGAATGTACAGCATATTTTGCACGATCCGCTTATACCAGTTACGACGTACTTCATTTAATAAGAGAGCTAGTAGTATCGGAACAGGAAAGCCGAACACCAGACTATACAAGTTAAGAACAAGCGTGTTTCTTAGAATCCTCCAAAAATCTGAGCTTGCGAAAATCATTTGAAAATGTTTGAATCCAACCCAAGCGCTGCCGAATACACCGTCCGAGAATCTGTAATTTTTAAAAGCAATGACCTCTCCGACAATGGGCACGTATTTAAACAGAAAATAAAATCCGATGACAGGCACAAGCATAAGATATAAATGTTTGTCCTGCAGCATTCTACTCCAGATCGACCGCCTGTGTGTTCCGCTTCGTACTACATGCGATCCGGCCTGCGATTTCGCTGTCGCTAACCTCCCCTTCATATGTTCTCATCCTTTCACATCATCTCGCCTCACCCTTTCGCATGAAGACATGCGACTGATGAGTGCTACGATTCAAATTGTAGGATAAGAAGCCTTAACCCGGAAAGAGACGCCTTATGCTATGAGTGACTTTTCTTACAAGATGTCGGGTCGCATTTTTTATGCTTCGTTCATTTTTTTGTGATGAGTTTCGTAAAAATCTTATTCCACGGTGATTTCGGCATTCGTATCTAGCATCCAATCCCGATGCTCCGAAGGCGTCATGCCTGTATATTTCTTAAATGCCCGTAAAAAGCTTCGAGTATTGTTATACCCAACCTCTTCGGCAATATCGTTGATTTTGCGATTCTTATCTATGAGCAAGCCAACAGCAGCTTTAATCCGTGTCTCAATCAAGTAATCAATGAAGTTCTTCTCGGTATGCTCTTTGAACAATTTGCTGATGTACGTAGGAGTGAGCTCAAACTGATCAGCCAACTGTGCAAGTGAAAATTCGCTTTCTCTAAAATGCTCCTCGATATAGATCAACATGGCTTCGATCAATTTATTACTGCCCCGCTGCTCCCGCTTCTCTTTTACTTTGCTTGCTATCTGCGTAAGCACGTCCAGTACGATCTGCTCCAGTACCTTCCAATCATGACAACGGTTCATTCGTTCATGAAGATTGCCCATGCTATCTAGTACTTCGTCTGTTTCAATGCCTGTCGCAGCAATGGCCTGCAACGATTTTATCACCAGCTCATAGGATAAATGCCGGATGAGCTCCGGGGACAGACCGTTCCCTATCGCCTCCTGGTATAAGAGTGCAACATTTTTCTTGATTTTCTCGATCTCCGTGTGCCTAAGCGCTTCAATAATTCGCTCTGTCATTTTAATGAGCCGGTAATAATATTGATTATCCGAGCCGATCAAATCTTCAAATGAGATAACGGCATGGCTGCCGAACACCATGCGATATTGCAGTGCTTTTTGTGATTGCTCATACGATGTCGGAATATCCTTCATATCGGAATAACATCTACCTACCCCGGCCGTTACGCGTAGTCCGAACTGATGCTTCATAATGTCCAGGATGAGTTCAAGAATCGTTAGGGCTTGCAAATGGTTCTGTTCCACATCTCCTTCTGCGAAGCTAAAAATAATAGCAGATCTACCTGAACCTAAGTCGATTGCAATGCCGGCAGTCTCCATATTGATCAACTCTTCGGCGACATTACAGAACACATAGGTATATAGCGTCTCATCCTTGGAGCTCATACTGCCTTCTTTCTCAATCTCAGCTGTACAGACGACAAACATGCTCGGATGCAATGGAAACCCAGTAAATTCTAACTGGATGCTTACGGACGAATACTCAGTTCGATAACCCGCTAACATATCCATCACGATTCTCCATTTCAGGATCGGCTTGGAGTCCCGAACTCGCTGCTCCAACTGCTCGCGATCCATGAACATTTGATCAAATACCGTCTCTAAATAATCAAGTCTGGCGGCGTGCTCCGGCTTCATTGGTTTGAATGCGCCAGTCATTTTATTTGCCAAGCGATCCAGCGGTCTAAAGGTTCGACGGTTCACGTAGAACAGCACGGATAATGCGAGTACGACCATCAAGACAACAATCCCGATCATAAGATTTCGAATCGATGCTAATGGATGGTACAACTGAGTCTCAGGAATAACGCTTACAATTCTCCAACCCGTATAATTGGACTTCGTATAGAAGATGGACTGCTTGCCTCCATTCCATTCGACTGCGAATTGCCCACTCCCCTTCTCACCTAGTATCCGGTTGATGTAAGGAATGTCTGTCATATTCTTATATAATTGTGATTTGTCATCATGCGTCACGATGTTCCCTTTGTCATCGATGATGAACGTATGTATTCCTTCTTGATTGCCATCGAACACATCGCTAATCATGCGGTAGAGTACCTCTTCATTAATATTGACAGCTACAAGACCTTTCCGGTAAGCCGGACTACTAATTAGCGGATAGGGTCGGATTAATGTGACGACATCCTGCATTTTCTCCCCATCCCATATCTTGTGCGTCGCGATCCACTTCGTATAACCATCCATATATAGATAACTTCCTAACCAATGATCTTCTGACTCGTTTTTGTTGATATAAGCTTTATCCGTTAATACATCACCGCTCGTATTCGAGTAAATAAAGACGGAGGAAAATTGATTGTTGGCATGAACCATCGTTTTCAATTTGTTCGATAAACCGAAGAAATTCGCATACTTCTGTGAGACATCATCGTAACTGTCATACATGAAATACACGTATTCAAGTTGTTCAGATAAATTCAGCAAATCTTTCTCTGTTGAGCGAAACACGAGTTCGATCTTATCGTCGATCTGCTTGAGTAGCGCAATATGTGTATCTTTCAAATCGCTACGCAGACGTCCTACCATCCCGAAATAAGACAAGCTAAAGGTAAGGATAATAACGATGATAAAGATCGATCCATAAATCATCATAACTTTCCCCGAAATACTTAAGCGCATAACATATCCCTCCCTCAGCAGATGATTGGATGTCATTCATTTCGTCGTGAATTCCTATATCACTCTTTAAAATTCTAGAAATAGAAAAACTCCCTCCTGTTCCATCGTTTCTCTCTAGTTAAGAGCCTTGATGTACAAAAGGGAATCTATCTTGATTACGAATTCGTTGTTTGCGTGGTCAGATTACCGTACCAGTATTATTTGACTTCCGCCTTTCACTTCAATGACTTCACCATTCACTTCCAGCCATATCGAATGATAAGAGGGATTGTATACAAGATCCATCGCAGCAGAAAATCGTAGGCTCTGATAGATTCGCATGTAATCTACGATTTCGATGTTCGTCGCGTACCATATATCCTCACGACCACTAACCGATTCACAAAAGCTCTCGATTAGTTCCCAATTACTGTCTTGATCGAACTCGTAGCTGTGTCCCCAGATATACATCAAATAAAGATGCTGTCTTCGACCAAGCTGCTTGAATGTCTCGGTCAACGCAAGAAGGTTTTGGTTGTGGTGACAGGTCGGGTTCCACGCGAAGTAATCATCTGGCAGGTGAAAATTCCCATGACTTAGGACGTTTCTGGCATATTCGATCCCGAGGTGTGGGAGCATCTCTTGGATCTGGCGGTTGAATGAACCGTTGGGATAGGAAAACCCTCTGATCGGGTAGCCTGTGACTCGTTCTATAGACTTCCTGTCTTCAATTATCTCACCAACGATTTGCTCCCTTGAACATCGTGTTAGTGTCGGATGCGTAACCGTATGCACCGCGATTTCATGGCCTTTGTACAGATCCTTGACTTCTTCCAAAGGAATTCGTTCGTGATGTCCGGCCAGGCCTGAATTTAAATGGAAAGTTCCTTTAATGCCATATTGATTGAATAAGTGCAACAATCGTCTATCGGCTGATCTTCCGTCATCATAACTCATCGTGAGTACCTTATGTTTCCCCTCAGGGAACGTCAGTTGTACATTAGGCATAGAATTTTCCACAGTCTGCGTGTGCGAGTGATAACAGAATAAGAGTTAGCCCTTGGCCATACAGGGTCGGAATGCACGGAATTTCATCATAGGCCGCAATGCTCGGCATAACTGGCGTTCCTCCAGATACCCCTTGTACTGTACCGTCAGGGTCAATCCGATCTATAACGCCATGCAATGCCAGATTAATGGCTTTCTTGTATGAATCATCCAGCCAACCTAATCGCATACCAGCTAACCAACCCGCCGCGATGCCTGCGCTCCCGGATGTCTCCTTATAAAATTCGGATTGATCCATGACGGTACTCCACATGCCAGATACCCCTTGGAAATGCCGTAGTCCTGCTGCAAGCCGCTGGTATCGTTCTACAATCTCATCTGAAAATGGCGTCGTGGTACCAATCTCCTCCGCAATCCAAGGAATTGCGAGGATGACCCATGCATTCGCACGCGTCCAACGAGCGGAGGACATATGATTCTTCTCCTCACAATTCCAGCCATGGAACAATACACCCGTTGACGGATCCTGAAGCACACGTAAATGGCTAAGTAGTTGGAATTCCGCTTCTATCGCGTATTTGCGATCACCAGTTAGCTTTGCAAGTCGAGCCAGAAAGAGTACGGTCATAAATAAGCTGTCCGCCCACACTTGTTCGGAAAACTGAACATTCTCCGTGACTGTATGCTCAAAAGTACCTTCCCGCGTGCGTGGTGCTTCCGTTAGCATCCAATCCCCGACATTGAGCGCGGTATCCAAGTACCAATGTTCGCCCCCCAGCCGATACAAATCAGGGAAGATCGCATACGGCGCCATGGAATTGATGACATTTACTTGCTCACTCAATTGTTTATTTCGAGCCGTCCATTGAAGCAAATATTCGATGGCTTCATGATTGTTCATTAATTTGCCGTAAGCCAGAATTGAAATGACGCCGACGCCCGGAACCCAATCCCAGCTATCGATACCCATTCCCCAATCATTCGTCGTCTTATCGATCATCCGATGATAGACGCGATCCGCTAGTTCAGCTAGTTCATCTTTTCCCAACATCTAGATCCTCTCCCCTGAACAAGAATCATACTTTTGTTGTTCCCTTTCAAAAGGCTCTATTGTAAATGTAAAGGATATCCCCCTCAAAACTTGAGTAAATGTTCAGGTTTTATGGGGAATTTCCAAATTAGCAAGAAAGCATTGGAATAACACATGGTAATATTCACTTACTGCTCATCATTCCTTTTGGAACAGAAGCGCATATCATGGGTTTGTTTTTCCGTGACGGGTTTATTGGACAAAACAAGATATTTTTGCCTGGAAGGTGAGGGCAAGCTGCTAGTTGCGCCGATCGCATGTATTCTTTACATCCTGGCTCCATTGTCATCATCAATTTATTACACTTGATAAGCCGATACCTTCAAAACAGCACTTTTTTCATAAAACGTTCGGATTGCCGCTGTCTCTACCTCCGTCAGTTGCTTTAACGGCTGCCTTGCTCTGTACGAGCGGATAATGCCCTGTGCATAGCAAATATACTTCTCATAAGGGATCACATCGAAAGACACCATATTCGCAATGACCTCATTCGCCTCGCCCTGCAGTTTTGAAAGACTTGACCAGTTCCCATGTTCCGCTTCTTGATACATCTGAACGAATAACGGAGCCATCATATTATAGGTGCTGCCTATAGCGCCGTCGGCTCCAGTGAGCGCGCCAGCCGCATACACCTCATCATGTCCGTTAAAGATTAGAAAGCGGTCTCCGCAGCGGGCACGAATTTGCTGCATCTCGAACAGGTTGAGGGATGTGAATTTGACGCCGATGCATTGGGGATACTGGGCCATCTCTTCGTAGAAATCCATCGATAATTGGACGCCTGTCGCTCCCGGGTAATGATAGATAAGCATCGGCAGCGGGACAGCGGCCATAATTGCAATATAGTGTTCCTTGATCTGTTCAACTGTCGTCTTGTAATAAAACGGCACCACTGCCGACATCGCATCGACGCCCTGCCGTTCGGCATGACGCGCCAACTCGATTGAAGCTTCCGTACCTATGGCTCCGACGTGGGCAATGATCGTTGACTTCCCCTCCGCCGCGCGGACGACTGTCTCCAGCACCTCTTGCCTCTCCACCGTATTCAGGATGAAGCCCTCACCAGTACTTCCTCCTACATAAAACCCTTTAACGCGCTGGCTTTGCAAATGTCGAACTAGACGGGCAAGTGACTCATGATCAATACTACCGTCATCGTGCATCGGCGTAATAAGCGCGGTATACACGCCTTTGAAATCATAAGAATTAGTCATCTCTATCGGCTCCTTTTTTAAAAAAACTATCAACCCTTTACGCTCCCTGCGGTCATTCCCTCGATCAAATATTTCTGAATAAATGCGAAAATGACGATAATCGGTAAAATAACGATAACCCCGCTTGCGAGCAATCCGCCCCAGTTGGTCGAACCCATGCTTTCCATCAATTCGGCGATGCCGACCTGAACGGTCTTTGCGTCGATAGAGCTGGTTAAAATGAGCGAGTACTGGTAGTCGTTCCATCCGAGAATAAATGCATATAGTGTGATTGACACCAACCCCGGCAAACTAAGCGGAATAATGACTGTGAACAGCGTCCGCCACTTGCCTGATCCGTCAATCGCCGCTGCTTCCTCCAGCTCGGGCGGTATGGTACGGAAAAACCCGCTCATAATCCACACACCAACAGGTATCGTCAGTGTCCCGTAAATTAAGACCAAAATCGCTTTCGTATTCAGCAGTGAAAACGCTGCCGCTATTTTGTACCAGGGAATCATGATCAACGGACCCTGAATCATCTGGGCCAGCACGATTAGCACGACGACCAGGCTAACGCCGGGTACCTTATAACGGGCCAGACCATAGCCGCTAATGCAGGCGATGGCTCCTGTAACCAGTGCGGTGATACCGCATACGATAATTGAATTGAGCAGCAGTCGGGGCAGCTGAAATCCTACATCGCCAAGCGCCCATCTGTAATGATCCCAAGTCAAATTGTCCACGATCCAGGTCGGAATCGTTGAGAACATTTCCGTGTCCGACTTCAGCGTCGTGACGATCAACCAAGCGAACGGCAGCAGCGTGAATACCATCAACAGCGCCAGCCAGACATAATTTGCCGTTCTTTGAGCAAAAGACTCTTTCATAAGTCGCACCTCGAATCATGCATCGTTGTTAGTGGTACTATCCTGCATAGTACAAGCAGGACCAAGACTCGTTAGAACATCGTTTTAATCGGGTATAATATCGTTCCTCTGATGCCTATTCTAGGTTTCGGCCGAACAGACGCGAGTAGATACCGACGAGAATCAATACTATCGCCATCGACAGCGTAGCGATGGCCGAACCTTTGCCGAGATCGAAGTAAACGAATGAATTCGTATATAAATACGTCGGCAAAATACTGGTCGAATAGCCCGGTCCACCGTTCGTCAGCGCCCATATCATTTCGAATTTGGTCCAGGAGGAGACAATACTGACAAGCCCGGTCACGTACATGATCGGCTTGAGCATTGGCAGCGTAATCCGGGTAAACCTCTGCCACGCGGAAGCCCCATCCATATGCGCCGCCTCAATCATTTCTTGGGAGATGCCCGTGAGTCCAGATAGCATCATCAGCGTAATATAGGGGAATCCCTTCCACGCCGACGTTAGCAGCAGTGCGGGCCAGACCAGTTGTTCATCTCCAAGCCAGACGATATTTTCCGAAATCAAGTGAAACATTTTTAAATAATGATTGAATAGTCCGTAATGACCGTCGTAAATCCACTTCCAGACAATGCCGATAATGACGACCGGCGATACCCATGGAACCATCATCAATCCACGCCACAACCCTCTGAACCGTATCTTGCTGAACAGAATAATTGCGGCGGGTATTGCAATCGCGAATTGAAGGGCAGTGGAACCCAGAACCCAGATGAAGCTGTTCCAGAAAATTTGCCAGAAAGCTCCGTCATTCACGAGCAGCTCCTTGTAATTGCCGAAGCCGTTGAATGACATGCCACGTCCGGAGATGAGCGAATAGTCGTACAAGCTCAGCCGGATCGTTTCCACAAGCGGATAAAATTGAAATACCACAATATAAAGGACGACGGGCGCCAGCAAAAAATACCCGAAGCCGAATTCCCGAAAAAACGCCGAAACGCGTCCCCGCTGTCGGTTGAGCGGCGGATCCTGCCTATCTAGCCTCAGTATGTCGGACATTTCTTACGCTTCCTTTCCTTCACCGGTCCCATAACATCCTGTGAAGCTGCAATGGCTCGGCATGCAGCTCCAACGGAGTCTGGCCTATTCCAGTTTTGCCTTGATTTTGTCAATGCCGTCTTTGATGGAGGCATATGCCTCTTCTACCGTCACTTTGTTGTTAAGCAGCTTGGCCATCTGTTCCTGAACGATGACTTCCATCTCGCTTTGTCCCGGAATTTTGTCCATCGGAACGCCGGATTCATCCAGCAGCTTGCTGAAGTCGTTCAGCATCGTCTTGTGTCCCTCTATCGCTTTTGGATAAATTTTTTCTGACTTCTTGATAATTTCATCGAGGCTTGTACTCTTGATCGCCGTCACGTTGACGACGGACGCTGCCGTGCTGTTGAATTCCTGGGATGACCATTCCTGAATGAGTCTCCAGGCGACTTCCTTGTTTTTACTGTCCTTGAACATCGCGATACCGACGTTCGATACCGGCGCTTTGGCTGATGTGCCTGAAGGCCCCTTCGGATACGCAATCGTACGGGAGACATTGACGATGTCTGGGTTAATGCTGTATACATTGGCTGTAAAGAACGTTCCCGCCGCAATCATGCCAACCTCGCCATTGCTATATGCGCGAAACATTTCCGGGTACCCCCAGGTCAGATGCGCTTTCGGCTGATAAGGCTCCAGATTTTTGAAATGCTGAAGCGTTTCCAGGTATTTGTTTTTGCTCTCAGCTGACGTATCGCTCAGCAGCAGATTATTGCTATATGCGGCCGTGAACGGCACACGGAATGCGAACCGGGCTGTTCCAAGCGGATAGCCGAAACCGTACTTGCCGTCTTTCGTCATCGCCTTGGCTGCTTTCTCAACATCCTCCCACGTTTGCAAGTCCTCCAGCTTCATGCCTGCTTCGTTCAGCATTTTCTCATTGACGATCATCGTGAAGGAGTTCGCTAGATTCGGTACAGCGTACAGTTTGCCATCCTCTTGGGCATATTCCATCGTACCCGGCAGAAAATCGTCCTTCTTCAAATGCTCGCCTTCTTGCTCAAAATAGGGGGTCAAGTCTTCCAAGCCGTTCAATCGAACCAAATTGGTGATGTCTTGCGTTTGTGTGAGATCCGGGACGTCCCCCGAATTTAACATGACGGATAGTTTTTTCTCCATATCGGCCCACGACAGATACATGTACTCGATATTGACGTTCGGATATTTTTCCTTCATTCTCGCCTTGAACTGTTCAGCCAGCTCTTTCTCCGCCTCTGAAGTTCCCGGATAGACGAACCGGATGTCAGCCTTGACTGTGTTCCAGTCGATGGCCTCTCCGCTTGCCGCCGTCGATGGCGGCTGGCTGTTCTTTCCATTCTCTGCCGCGTTATTCCCGCCAGATGTTCCGCATCCGCTCGCTAACAGCGACAGTGCAACAACCACCGCGCCGAACCCAAATCTCTTTTTCCCCCTGCGCATATCTGATCATCCTCCCGTTTGGACTTGTCTTGCTTGTGCACAATCCCATCTTACCCGCAGATTCGATACGCAACAATGCGGCAATTTCAAGGTTTAGTGGACTTCGTCAAGTAACTGGTTTCGATCTTCTACCTCCATATTGAATGTAGAGAAAGGATTTGCTAATGTAACAGTATCAATTGCTTATAACATTATTTTCCTATGCGGATGATCAAGCGCCGCCTGTTGGGAGGCTTTCCATGTTCGTATTCAGACATCTGCAAACGAAACTGTTCGTATCCTTTGTATTACTCGTCCTCATTCCGCTGCTGACGCTCGGCTTCTTTTCGTTTCGGACCGCCACCTCCTCTCTAGAGAAGGAAACGGAGCAAAATCAAGCCCAGACGGTACGTTTGATCGGCAATAACATCAAGCTGATGCTAGACGACGCCGGAGACATTACTTCCTACATTATGAATAACGTTAGCTTACAAAGCTTGCTCAGCCGGGATTATAACGGACCGGTCAACACTGAACAGGCTGCCGCACTTGCTTATCTCGACAACATCAAAGCCGCCAAAAAATACGTTAGCTTCCTTGTTATCT
This sequence comes from Paenibacillus sp. FSL R5-0475, assembly GCF_038004585.1. Classification (NCBI taxonomy): domain Bacteria; kingdom Bacillati; phylum Bacillota; class Bacilli; order Caryophanales; family Paenibacillaceae; genus Paenibacillus; species Paenibacillus sp. FSL R5-0475. Next base: position 1,994,218 of record NZ_JBBORK010000001.1, on the reverse strand, counting down.
ACGGCCAAAACGGCTTTTTGTACCGCGATTTCAGCGAGTTTTTCCGGCAGGTCATCCCTTATTCAGACTTCGCTGAGATGCCGCTATACACCGCTGTTGCTTCCCGGGACGGCGAGGCATTCTGGACGTATTACAGCACCCCCCTATTTACATTCGGGCACAGCTACAATGAAATTATGATTGGACGGCGGATCGTCGATTTATATGACCCGGACAACAAGCTCGGCTTGCTTTTTATGGGTGTTAATCGTGACGCTATCGGCAATATCATTCAGGATATTGAGATTGTGCGCTCCTCTAACATCTTTATTTTTGATGACAACTACAATCTTGTATCGAGCAAAAGTCAGGACAATGGATTAAAAAAAACACTGATGGACGATCTGAAACTCAAGCAGCAGCTTTCACTTAAGTCGCATTCGGAGATCTATGATATTAACGGAAAGCGTTATTCCGTCGCCAGTACGGTCGTGGAACCATATCTTTGGAACATTGTGAGCCTCACACCGCTGGAAATTATCCGTAGCCAACACCGAATCATGCTAAATGTAACTCTCGCCCTATCGGTATCGCTGCTCGCTCTTGTCGGGTTCTGCTCGGTATTCCTATCGCGCAGTATTACAAAACCGATTAAGAAGTTACTCCGTTCCATGAACAACTTCAAACGGGGCGACTTCAACCAGAATGTCGAGGTCACCTCACGAGATGAGATTGGATTGCTTACCCAAAAGTACAATGATATGGTCATGGAAACGAACAGTCTCATTCAGAAAGTGTACATTAGTCAAACAAAACAAAAGATGATTGAACTTAAGACGCTTCAGACTCAGATCGAACCGCACTTTCTGTACAATACGCTGGACTATATTTTCCTTAAATCGAAAATGAACGGTGATGATAATACAGCCCAGGTAACGCAATCCCTGACTGAGCTCTTCCGTCTTTCTCTTAACAAGGGTAAAGATTATTATACGATTCGTCAGGAGCTGAGCCAGGTCAAGGCCTATATTCATATCCAATATGCCCGCTTTCCGAACCGATTCATTCCTTGTTATGAGATCGATCCTGACATCATTCACTTCTATATGATGAAGCTACTGCTGCAGCCATTGGTGGAAAACGTGATTCTACACGCCTTTAGTACAAAGCGGGCACAGCCCGGCACGCTCTCGATCAGAGGAAGAAAACTGGACGAGCAGCGGGTTGAATTCGTCGTCGAAGATGATGGATGCGGCATGAGCCCGGAGATGGCGAGTTCTCTGCTTGAAAGTTATACCAGCGGCACCGGTTATGGCATCCGTAACGTCAATGAAAGACTGACGATGATGTTCGGGCCGGAATACGCACTACGTATTGAGAGTGAACTGGGGCATGGCACGCGTGTTATGCTGGTTATCCCGCTCATATCAGACGAAAACCAATGGAGGCTGCTTTATGAAAATCATGGTCATTGACGACGAACCCATCGTACCCCAAGCCCTTCGTGCCCTTATTCCATGGGAGGAGCATGGTTTTACTTGGCTTCCGCCTGCCGATAACGGAGATGAAGCGCTGGAGCTTATCGAGCGAGATAAGCCCGATCTGCTGTTACTGGATTGCCGGATGCCGGGCAAAACTGGCCTGGAGCTGTTGCAGGAAATCCATGCGCGGGAGCTGCCGGTTAAATCGATCATCTTGAGCGGACACGACGAGTTCACGTACGCACAGCAGGCGCTCAAGCTAGGCGCACTGGATTATTTACTAAAGCCACCGGATCTCGACCAGCTGCTGAATGTTGTCCTATCCATCCAACAGCAATGGAAAGATGAGCAAAAGCTCAAAAGTCAACTTAAGGACCATCTGCCACTGATCCGTTTCCGTTTTCTTACTTCTTTGCTGGAGGGCGCCTGCTTCAACGACGATCTGTTCGTGGAAAAAACGGAGTTCCTACACATCCCTCTACGGATCGGTCCCGTATATCTAGCAATCATCGAGTTGGACGAAGATCCAGACTTTCCGAAAAACTACTCTTACGAAGATCAGCAGTTGATGAACTTTGCTGTTATGAATATAGCTGAGGAGACGCTTGCGGCATGGCCTGACAAATTCTTAATTTGTCCTGAGCACAACCGATTCATTCTGCAGGCCAATGTCACACCGTCGCAGAAGGCTCAGTTTCGGGAGGATTTGTGCAGACTGGTAAGTAATCTGCGCGAGGCGCTTCACTATATGGTGATGATCGGGGTATCGATGCAAGGGATGAGCCTCAATACGGAGGGCAAACATCTCTATCAATCGGCTCGGACGGCGTTGGAGTACAAATACTATACCGGTCAAAACCAGGTCGTGTTCGTTGAGGATCTGGAATGGGAAAATACCGTCTCACCGAATCAGAAGTTTCCAGCTTCCACTCCAGTTGACGAAGCGCTTCAACTTGCGCTCAAAGTCGGTAATCCCGATCAGCTCACCCGATGGCTAGAGGACTTTATCCAACATTTGAAGAGCCGCGACTATCCTGTACAAGTGACCAAATCCATTGCACTCCAGCACATGGTGGCAGCTGCGGACTCGCTGATGGGCATGCACCCGAAGCTGGCACTCGACGAACTGCTTCCCGCAGGTCAAATTACGATGTTCTTCGAGACGTCTACGTTGGAGCAGTTAGTGGAAGAAATGCGACGCTATCTGGACGTACTTCTGCGGCGGACCCTCGATTTTCGCAAAGTCGGTAAAAACGCTATCGTGGAAAAGACAAAGCGATTTATTGAGGATAATTTCAGGGAGTATGTGACGCTGGAGACAGCAGCACAGGCAGTCTACTTGTCGCCCGTCTATCTAAGCTTTTTGTTCAAGCAGGTCCAAGGCATCAACCTGTCGGATTACTTGACCGAAATACGGCTTGCCGAAGCGAGACGATTACTTGCGGAAACCTCTCTGAAAACCTATGAGGTGGCACTCCGCTCCGGCTACCAAGACGAGAAATATTTCTGCCGTCTGTTCAAAAAAAGGACTGGCCTGACACCGACCGAATACCGCAATCGCCAAAATTGATCAGCCATACCGCTCAAAAGATTAATATAATCTACCAAATCTAGACTCTATCCAATAGGTTAGAAAGAGTTGATTTGGTATGATTCTTAATGTAAGCGCTTTATATTTTATGTCCAAGGAGCTGATGATTCTTTTGAAACAAGCTGTTTCCTGTTTGCTGCTCGTTTGTCTTATGGCGGCTTTGGCTGTGCCAGCAGCCGCTACTGGTTACCGTGTCGATCCGAAACGGATCTATGCAAATGATGGCACCAATGATTTCTGGTGGTCTCATACGCGTTGTGCCACCCTGCCGGGACAAGGTCAAAATGGCACTCCGGCGATATTGTGCACGGCATCCAAAGATTTGAACGACAACCACTCTGACGTGTTTTATGACATCGCCTACACGGTCAGCACTAATCTTGGTGACAACTGGACGCCTTACAACGTTATCCCGCAATACGATTGGAAGACACTTCCGAATGGCTACAGGGGCATGCTCATCGATCCCGTTCCTGTCTATCATGCTGCAACCGGCAAGATCATACTGCTTGGCATGGCGCAGTCGTACGAAGCCAATTTCGGAAAAAAGCAAACCTATCCGGCATACGCCGTATTCGACCCAACTATCGAAGCCTGGAGTGCAGATTGGCAACTCTTTGATTGGCCACAAGTATTCGGTCATGCGGGAAGCTCTTATCCACACATAGACGAGCAGACGGGCAAGGTGTTATGGCCGATCCATTCGACCTCCGGCTCTGGCGCGCTGCAAGTTGTGACCGCCTCCTTCGACGGGACCTCGTTGATATACGAAAGCATGAGCGGTACGGTCCCGAACACCGGCGTACACGGCAATCGTTCAGGTATCGAGGCTTCGCTGACCATGTTCGGCGGCGAATACTTCCTGACGAGCCGTGATGACACGAATAATCGTTTGACCAAGAGCGTCAACGGTATCGACTGGCAGCCCGCCGTTGATCTACAGTGGGAAGACGGCACTCCCATCGTCGGTAGCATGAATACGCAGATGCATTGGATTACGCGACCGGACGGCTTGTATCTCGTTTATACTCGGCAAGATTCCGTCAATTCGGATGTGTTCCGATATCGGGCGCCTCTATGGATGGCCAAGATGAATCCGGAAACGCTTAGGCTTAAGAAGGAAACAGAGCACAACGTGATGCCGAACACGACCGACCGTGCGCAGCTCGGGAACTTTGGCACGCTGGATGTTACGCCAGAGCTGAGTATTGTGACCAGCAATGAGTGGAATTCGCTCCAGCCTAACAGTACCATCGTGTCGCGTATCTGGTGGAACCGTTCATTGCTCGGGAGCTGGCCGCTGAACGAAACAGCCGGGATGACGGCCGTCGATACATCAAGTGCAGGAAACGACGGCTCGATCTCAGGTGCAGTACCGGGCGCGGAAGGGCACTTTGGTCCAGCACTGAGCTTCTCCCAAGCTGGCGATCACGTCAACCTTGGCCATTCTGCGGACGGCTCGTTTGACTTCGGCTCGACGCAAGACTTTACTGTCTCGGCATGGGTCAAGACAAGCCATACCGGATCGATCCAATATATCGTGAACAAAGGCGATACCAACGGCTCCTTCTGGCTTCGCTTCGAAGCGGACGGCTCACTCCGATTCTTGCTCGATTACGGGAATACGTTCGATGCAGTACAGTCCGCCGTTTCCTTAGCGGACGGTAAGTGGCATCATGTCGCTGGCGCGGCAGACCGCGATGCCGGACTACGGCTGTACGTCGACGGATTGATTGTCGCGCAATCGTCTGCGTTCCTGGGAGGCGACATAGCTAGCAACCTCCCCCTGACGATTGGTTCTAATTCAGCTTTGACGTTAAAGGGGCTGATTTCTGAGGTTAAATTATTCAATTATGTCTTAGAAGAACATGAGATGCTTGCTCTTGGTGGTGTCGCTGGCAGCTGGAGCTTTGACGAACCGACGGTGGGAAGCGGCATTATCACAGCCAACGATATAAGCGATTACGAATACGGGATGCTTTTGAACGGCGTGGCTCGCAGCTCATCAGGTAAATCAGGTGGAGCTGTCCAATTCTCGGGAAGTGGACAATTCGTCAAGCTTGGTGATCCGGATTCCGGCTTGTACGACTTCGGCACAGATCAAGACTTTAGCCTGACCGCTTGGTTTAGAACCAATGTTGTCGGCACGCCGAAATACATCGTAAATAAAGGGGATACTAACGCTTCCTACGCCCTGCGAATCGAGAGCAACAATACAATTCGATTCTGGCTCGATTACGGTAGCACCGCCGATGTCGTACAATCGACGCAGACGTATACAGACGGCAACTGGCATCATGTCGCGGCTGTAGCGGATCGGGACACGGGACTGAGACTGTATGTAGACGGTATATTAGTTGGAGAAAATAATTCGCTGCTCGGAGGTAACATCTCGAACAAACTGTCGTTGACCGCCGGACATAACTCGTCCTCCACAATGAACGGCCTAATCGACGAGGTTCGGCTGTACCGCTATGCGTTAACGGAAGAACTTTTACTGAACGAAATTGTAGGTGATTAAATCGGTGTACAGTTCCTTGTAGGACAAGTACTTGGACCTTAGCGCTGATTCTCTCTTGATCGGCAGATGTGACACAAGAATTGGAATCAAACAAAAACACCCTAATGCATTATGAAGTGCACCCCTTAGAATAGACATCGGATAACCCCCCTGGTTTATCCGATGAAATTCTAGAGGGTGCACTTCAATTTCGGCTCCGCAGTTCAATTATCAACCCTACAATTGGATTTGTTTCATGTAAGCTTTGAATTCCTCAGCGATTTCTTTGTATTTTGTATGATGCAGGTAATGAGAACCTTCCATCGGAATCATTTTTCCCTGTGCGGATTGTTTGACTTGCTCTTCATGAAGCGGAATCCACTGTTTATTGTGCTCATTATTCGATTGAACGAAGAGAAGCAACGGCAAGTCTTTTGGCATTGTGAGTTTTTCTCCATTTTTAAAATTGGAACCGAGGTGGCTCAGTTCATTCATCAACGTTGGATTGGTCGCGACTTGATTCGAAATCAAACGCATCTGTTCTTTGGTATGCTCATCGAATGCAAGCGATTTATACGCATCTCCGCTCACTTTTTGGAACAATCTCATCAGACCTGATTTTTGAAGAAATTGCATGGATTTCAAAGGTAATTTGACATCCATCCCGGGTTGATTGGGAACGCTGCTATCGATGCCGACAAAAGCAAGAACTTCATCCGGATAAGTGTTCACATAGGTCGCTCCGTAAAGTCCCGCGATGGAATGTCCCATTAGAATGTAACTGTCAACACCCAGTTGCTGCAGAGCTTCGTGAACCTCACTTACTATATTCTCCGTCGTTCTTTCCTTCTCGGTTTCATCGCTCAAACCATAACCGAAAGGCTCGACCAACACGACTTTATAATTAGGGGTAATTTCATCGATCAGCAATTTGAAATCAAGTGCAGGTGACGGGGTTCCTTGTCCCGGTAGGAGTACAACGGTTTGTTCTCCGCTGCCTTGTATGAGCACATTCATCTTTTTCCCATCCACATTGACATACTGGCCATAGGATTCGATTTTCTTTTTCTCTACCCCATCGCTGATTGCATCAACGATAAAAACGATGCCCATGAACAGCACGAGCGCCCCTACAATACCTCCGATTATTTTTAACCATAGGTTCCGTTTCTTGTGGCTCTTAGTCCCAGTTGTTTTTATTTCTACCTTATTTGCCACGTTCATCTCTTCCCTTCCTTGTCTCTGTATCTGAAGTGCCGCCTTGACGACATATTCAAAGTGTAATCAACTAAAATGTACTCATCGTGACGACAATATGAACGGAATATGAACAAGTCAAAAAGGAGGCGTTATATCTGAAAGATATAAGCACCTCCTGGAGACATATTTAGATCAACAGCAAATCGGAATGCAACACCTTGGAATACTTCTTACAAGATTTAAAACGCTCATCGTATTATTTGTTGACGGTTACCTTGATGATATCACTTAGGGTCTCTCCCGCTGCATTAACCAGCTCCGCCCGGTATTCATAATTGCCGGAAGCGCGACCAGTGACGTCAGTTGTAGCGCTCTGCGCCGAAGGCGTGTTGGCGTTTAGCGCTTGCGTGTCGATCAGTTGCCCGTTCTCATAAAGGCGGTACTCTGTGGCATTAGTGCCCCACCACAGATTCATCGTTACTTTATAAGAGCCATCTCCGTCCCAGTTGTCATGGGCCAGGACCGGCTTGCCCGGTGCGGCATCGCGGATCGTCACCGTGAGCGGCTGGCTCTTGCTTGTGCCGTATTTGTTGGTAAGCTCCACTGTGTATATATAGGTGCCATTCGGCTTACCGTGAAGCGCTGTGCTTGCCGTCTGCGCGGACGGAGATACATCCTTCAGAGACTTGGAATCGATCAGTGTGCCATTCTCATAAAGCTTGTAGCTGGTAGCGTTATTGCCCCACCAGAGGTTCATGGTGACGGTAAAGTTGCCGTCACTGAGTCCATAACCGTAGCCGCTGTTCGAAGACAACACTGGCTGTCCAGGTTTGTCAGTTGCAAGCGCCGCTCCGCCAGTAATTTGGAACGTGTAGCTCTTTTCGGCAGTGTTGCCTGCGGCGTCGGTCACGACGTAGTTTACAGTATGGGACCCGGCACCCAGCTCCGCAGCATTCAGGGTCTGTCCGTCAGCTACGGGCTGTCCATCCAGCAGAAGCTGCTTGGAGGTGACGCCAGACAGATTATCTTCGGCAGCCAATACAAACTTAAGCTGGGCCTCCTCCTCCACATCTCCGACCGCATGACCGGACTCCGTCAGCTCGGCTGTCGGTGAAACCGTGTCGATATTAAGGCTCAGTGTCTTAGTTTCTTCCGCCTTTCCCTTGCCCGAAACCGCATGATAAGACAGCGTATGCCGTCCATCTTTGCTTACGACCAACGGAGTGCTGTATACGGCTTCCGCACCGCCGTTCAGCGAGTAATAAACCTTAGCTGTATCAGAGTCGGCCTTCAGGGTTACTTCGGTGGGCTGGTTCAACCAGCCGGCAGCGTTCGGATTTGCCGACAGGGTTGCCGTCGTTACCGGAGCCCCCACTTCTTCCACAATGCTGAAGTCTCCGAGACTTCTAGGTTTTAGTTGGTATACGTCTTTGAAGATCGCGGCTACGCCCGTAATATCGAGCTTCTGTCCTTCCGCATAAGGGAAGCTGTCTTTCGTGATGCCCGTCCGGGCATCCACGCGAATGTGATTGCTTGTCCCGCCATCGGCGATGACGTCAAATTCAAAGGAACCGCTTGGAGTGGCTGTGATAATATTCGTCACTTTCACGTCTTTAAGCTTGAGCAGCTGACCTTGATTGGTATCGTTCACAGCCGGTACGTTAACGGACTCGGGCAGCTTCGCAGTGCCGGTCTTCTCGATCTGCACAACTTCGGTCAACTCTAGCTCCGTATTGTACAGCGCCGTGGACGCTGTTACCTTGACCGTGTCGCCGGCATGGAAGCCACTTTGGCTCTGGTAGACATAAAGTCCGCCGGTCTCATCCTGCAGATAAAAGGTTTGCCCCCCGAAAATACCCGGCTCAGTCGTTACGATCCCCTCAACCGTCACCAAGGATCCAACAATCTTGGTCCGGGCTTCGCCGATGGAAACGGTCGCCGGAATCGGATCTTCCTCGTCCGGCAGCGGCTCTGCTGGGACGTTACCGAGCGTTACTGATTCGGTCTTCAGGTTCGTTCCGTTCTGGCGCAGACGCAGGTTGGATGCAGCCGTGGTGCCCGGTTTGATCTGCACGGTCAGATCTTTGTAGGCATGGCCGTTCAAGTCTGATGTCAGGCTAAAGTTGGCGCTGTAAGCATAGCTACTCGGCCAAGTGCCGTCACTGTTCTGGATCTTGGCGATCTGGGCACCGCTACTCACCTGGTAGATACCCAATTGGAAGCCTGATACGCTCGTATTGGCAGGGAGATTATCTGCGCTGACACGAATCTGGAAATCCTGCGCGTTCGGCAGCACCGTTTGGTGCGTGAAATTGTACACCGCACTTGCAGTAGCCGCCGGTCCGCCGTAAGAGCCCGCCTTGTAGCTGGTGCGGTCAAACCATTTGTAGCCGGCATTCGGAGCGGCCCATGGCTCTGGCTGCGGCTCGGTGGAAAGCGTCGGCTCTTCGAACGGCAGCAGTTGCGTCGGCTGATCCAGCGTCAGGCCACTTACCTTGGTGAAATCCGTATAGCTCTCTTGTTCGGCGAGCCAGTTAACGGTGTTCACCAGGAGCTCAGCATCGTCAGCCTCCTTGAAGCCATCGTAAGTCGTTTTTTTGGCACCGGTATCCTCGCGCAAATACTTCGGTGTGGCATCCTCGACTGGGGAGGAGTCGCCGAGAAAGGCGGCTTTGCCGGCACCTTTTTTCGCCACGGCCACATAAGGACCTTCCGCTACGCCGCCGCCATTGTAGACACCTTGGTCCACCGCGTTGCCCCAAGCATTGTTGGTTTTCGGCAGATAGACGATGCCCTTCGCCCGGGTCGGGTCGAGGATTGCCAGCGTGGAGCCGGCATGCATGGCTACACTTGATACTCCTGATGTAATACCGAAGGCCTGATCGGGAGCCACGATGTTGGTGGCGTTAATGTCACCGAGCGCATTGAAGCGGAACCGGACACCGAACTCTTCCGCCAGCCAGTCGGAGCTGACCACGCCTTGCATTGCCGCGGAACCGGCCTCTTCAGTGCTCATGCCTTTGGCCGGGTTGTCCCAAGCTCCGCGGCGGTAACCGTTGAATGCCTCATTGCCGTCCCAGCGGTTCTTATTGCGGTCCGCATTGTAATGATCTCCGATGAAGAAGATGCTGCCGCCGTTCTCCACGTATTCTGCCATAGCTGCCTGCTCGCTGGATTTATATGGAATGTTAGATTCGGCCACGACGAAGACGTCATAGCTGGAAAGATCGCCTAGCGTAATCGGAGTGGTCTTACGAAGCTCTTTTACGTAATAGCCTTCTTGCGCAAGCGCATTGCCAAAATCGGAAAAAGCGCCATCAATAACCCAGTCGGCCGCTCCGGCCGTCTGCGCGTGGGTATTGTCAAACAGAATTTTCTGGCCTGCATGCTCGTTGACCACTTTGGCTTCAATGAATGGGGCGGGGTCGCTTGGTCCCTCAGCGTATATCGCCGAGCCGGCTCCGAATGCGAATAAATGCAGGGGTACGGCAACAGATGCAACCAGCATGCTTTTTAGCAGCTTCTTATTCCAACCTGAACGCTTCTCCTTCATATTCTTCCTCCTTAAGATATAGATCGGTGGATTTTTCCATAATTGTCCACCGCTTTCGTCTAATATGCTATCTCATAAGGATTAGGAAAAACATAGATTTTTGTAAAGTGTTGTAAATTTATACTTTCGGCCTATACAGTGGGTGAAAACAAGGTCGAATCTTGGAAATAAGCTATGAAAAAAGTCTTAGTGATACTGGAGTTTGGGTCCGGAATGTCCTAAGTGATTCTACAAAAATATAACAACTTTCAGCGGCAAGTAAAGTAATAGACTGACCCTAGAATTAAAACAGCGACAAAACAGCGACAGCAAAGGACGAAAAATATAGTCCTAGACTGTCGCTGTTTAATTGAACTAACGTTTCATGTTAGTTTAGCACTATTTGATATATTAGCCCCTGAATGATTCAAATTATTGGAATCAGAAAATATAGAAGATGAGACCTTTGCCCTTCGCTACAGTTTGACTGTAGAAACGCCGGATTTCGTTAAAATGCTGAAGCATGTAAGCAAAGAACTCGTCCTTATCCTCGTCTGAAACAGTATCAGGATCTAGAGGATATACCTCGTTCTTGACCATGGCCGGGAAATTATACCGCAAACGGAGCTGTGCTTCAACCAGCGTAGACATAGCCTGAAGCGCTTCTGCAACTTGCTCGGCACGTAAGGAAAAAGCCCCGTATGAGCCAAAATCGATGGCTCTTTCTGACGTCAGTGGAACAACATAGCCAAGAGGCGCATCTCCATCGGAGATATCTCCACAAAGCAAGTAGTGAATCGCCTCCCAGGATCTATCAATGTCCAGTCCGGGATAATCGTCTATTTTCAAACTCTTCAATGCAATGTCTCCTACTGCGATTTTCTGCACCAGATTGTCATCCATTGCAAAGTAATAACCACGCATTCCCATGTTCTCAACCTTCTTTCCATTTTTAACCCCATAAATTTCCATGCACTGTTATTGTAAACTGCCTGTTAGCTGAGTGAAACATCGTCTATTGAAAAACGGTTATCACAACCAATATATAAAATCCCACTTTTTTCTCTTTTGAATGTACTTATAACAAATTTTACTGTGCTGAAGTACTGATTCATGAACTGTGTCCTACACTAGACACTAAAAAATCCCCCCATGTATACAGGAAGAGTTCACAATCACGTGATCTCATATATTCCTGACTATCATGAAGGGATTTTTGGCTAAAAAGTAGGCTCTGCTTGATGGAGCACATACTTCATTCGATTATTTATTGAAAGTAATCTTCTCCGAACCGTTCTCAAGAATGATCGAAGTGTCCCGCGGCTTTGTTTCCGCGATTTTGCGGCCGGCTTTGAACGAATAAAGTACTCCGGCCTGTTTACGAATGGTCTCATACTCGTTCTCTGCTTCAAGAACGATGAAGTTGGCAGGTTTACCTACTTCAATGCCGTACATATCCTCGATATTCAACGTTCTTGCACTATTTTTCGTAATAAGATCGATTGAATTTACGATTTGATCGTATCCGAGCAACTGAGAAGCATGAATACCCATGTGCAGCACCTGAAGCATATTGCCTGTGCCAAGCGGATACCATGGATCAAAAATGTCATCGTGACCGAAGCATACATTAAGTCCCGCTTCCAGCAGTTCTTTGACGCGAGTTAATCCTCTTCTTTTCGGATAAGTGTCAAAGCGTCCTTGCAGATGGATGTTAACCAGAGGATTGGAGACGAAATTTAGGTCAGCCATCTTCAGTAATCTAAACAATTTGTACGTATATGCATCATTGTATGACCCCATCGCCGTCGTGTGGCTTGCTGTCGTACGGGAGCCAAGCCCGCGTTCGTAAGCTTCTTTGGCTACAACTTCCAAGAAACGGGATTGCTCGTCATCGATTTCGTCGCAATGTATATCGATCAGACGGTCGTATTTTTCAGCGAGGTCAAACGCAACCTTCATCGAATCAACGCCATATTCTCTTGTGAATTCGAAGTGTGGAATACCACCCACCACGTCAACACCCATTTTCAGCGACTCTTCTAGTAATTCCACGCCGTTCGGGAAGGAGTGAATACCTTCCTGTGGAAAAGCGACAAGCTGGATGTCAATGAACGGTGCCATTTCTTCTTTTACTTCAAGCATCGCTTTTACGGCGGTCAAGCTTGGATCAGTAACGTCTACATGTGTTCGTACATGCTGGATACCCTGCGCGATCTGCCACTTCAATGCAGTTTTGGAACGCGTTTTGACGTCTTCATGCGTCAGGAAGGCCTTGCGTTCTGACCAACGCTGGATGCCTTCAAACAGTGTTCCGCTCAAATTCCATTCCGGCTCACCTGCTGTTAACGTTGTATCCAAGTGAATATGAGGTTCAATGAACGGCGGCAGCACAAGTGAGCCGTTAACATCAATTACTTCCTCATTCGCAGTTAGTTCCATTGATTGCGTGATAAGCTCAAACTTCCCATCTTTCACAACAATATTCCATAAACCTTCTTTACCCCGCAATTTTGCGTTCTGTATAATCATTTTTATTCCCCATTTCTTTGGATTCTTTCTTAGCAACGATCAGCATTATCACGGTGTATACAACCGCTGTTCCAATCAGTGCATTAAGTGGTGTTATTCCTGGAGCCAGCTGGGCGAAGGCCACGCCGATAACCCAAGCTACCATCGCGATCCAGTTTACATTTTTGAAGGTCATGTCGGCAAATGGTTTATAGTTTCTGCGCTTCACAATAAAATAGTCTGCGATGATGATGGCGCCGATGGACGGGATCGCCGCGCCCAGCACATTCAGGAAACCAACGAAATTGTTGTACATCCACATGGCAAATACGGTACCCACGATGCCGTTAACGATAACGAAAAACTTTTTCGAAATTTTAGTGATATTGGCAAAGCCCAGCCCGGAAGCGTAAAGTGCGTTATCGTTAGTTGTCCAGATGTTCAGCCCCAGTACGATGATCGCAGGAATGAGCAATCCTTGCAAGAACATGACCTCCGAGATATCTGCCAAATTATAAGCCATTGCGCCGACTGCACCGAAGAGAAACATAAGTGAGTTCCCTAGAAAGAACGAAATGACCGTTGCAGTAACCGCCTGCCGGGAGGTTCTGGCAAACCGGGCAAAATCGGGCGTCAACGTTCCGCCGCTAATGAATGACCCGATACAAATGGTCAATGCTGCTGCTGCGGTGAGCGACTCTGTTGGTGTGTAATCGAGCAACCCTTGCAGACCACCCAGCGTGTTTACTCCTTCGAACACTGAGTAACCACCGAGAATAGCAATGGCCGGAACTGCTATATAACCCAGAATGACGAGCGACTTCATGCCGAAGATGGCTGATGCCGTCATTGCGAGACCAAACACGAAGATCAAAAGGTACACATTCCAGTCCATCGCTCTGGCGACCGGTACCGCGAACATGGCTACACCGACACCGAACCATCCGACCTGTGTGAAGCCAAGCAGGAAAGAAGGAAGGTACGAGCCTTTTTCACCGAACGCATATTTTGCAAGCAAATGCGTGGAAAGACCTGTTTTGGCAGCGATATGTGCCAGTGCTCCGGTATAGATGCCGAGTGCCAGATTACCGGCAAGCACGATTCCAATGAACTCCATGAATGTCAAACTGACCCCTAACGTTCCCCCTGCCAACATGCTTGCGGAAAAGAAAGTGAATGCTAACATGACGGAGAACGTCTTTCCAAAATGATTTCTCTGCGTTTTCGGCACCGCTTGCCACGAAAACTCTTGATCCTGTTTACTCATCAGAATACCCCCAGTATAAAGTGTCCTGATACCAAAAAAGCAGAAACAAAAGAGGCTACTCGTCAGATCAAACTGACAAGTAGCCTCTTTTGTTCATCATAATCCGCGCTAAGACACAGAGCATCCCTTGACGGAATATGCCCTGCTTCTCACGTGATTATAAAAATCCGCTGTCCTTGTCAGCCTCTCTGGACTGAATTAAAGGTACCAGTATTCAATTACATTCTATTATTTTAGAAAAACCTATAGATGTCAATGTCATTAATATCCATTGATATAAATCCTCTTTTGAATGCTGCGCTTGGAATTATTATGTGGATGAGGTCGACCAAGGCACTTGCTCATAGTACAAAGCCTTATGTGGTACCGGACAACCTCACTCTCGGAGTTCCTCCACTTCCTATCAGGAACGGCCTGATCCACAGTCCAAACGGAGCGGTTATTTAATTTATTCAGGAGGTGGATTCCGTTTCGCTCAGATGTGCCATATCTATTAAATTATTTAGTAGTGCCAAGTAATAGATTAACAATCGTATCCAGCTGAAGCTCTAATGAAAAAGGGTCCTCCATAACGAATTCATCATGATAGTTATCACCATACAAATAAACTTTGCCATTTTTCACTGCAGGGATGCCTTTCCATATGTTACTTTCCATTGCTTTATTTGTTGCATCAGCATCGCCATTATAAACAAAAACATAATCCCCTAAGTATTCTGGGAGCACTTCAAGTGAAATCGATTCAAACCCCTCAGCCATATTTTTTGCACTTTCTGTTGGAGGCAGCTGCAGCATATTGTATATAGTGGAAGAACCATAGTTTCCTCCCTTTGCCGCTAAGACGTATACCGCTTTTTCTGAAAATGAAACAACCGAAACGGTTTCCCCTTCCTTAATAACACCGGCGAGTTTCGACTTTGCTTCAGCTACTTTCTGTTCGTATTCCGTAATCCATTCTTCTGCTTCTTTTTCTTTTCCGAATATCTTGCTTACACCCCTGAATTTATCAAGCGGCCCTGCGGTTGATAACCCCTCCCAATAAGGCAGAAAAACAGTCGTTCCAATCTTCTCATATTGTTCTATGTTCTCATCGATTGAACCGATAATTAAGTCCGGATCTAGCATCGTTAATTTTTCCAGGTTTAAAGGAAAATCTCCTAGATCTTCAATTTTCTCGATCGTTTCTTTCGGAATGTCCGCCTTCTCCATCCAGCCTTCATCCAGCATAAACGTTCTTGCTCCGATGGGTACAATTCCTAATTTCAATAAATGCCCCATATATTGGTCAGCCGCTACTCTTTTCGGCTCTGTTGGTACTTCCACATCTCCCTTAGGCGTTGATACTATTCGAGTGTTCGTACTTTCTTCTGATGTTGCTTGATTTACGGTTCCATTCCCATTACTTTGTTCCTTCGTAGCAGTACCCGTCCCACTTGAGCAAGCACCTAATAATAGAGAACTGCAAAGCAGTAAAGCTGCCGTCGTCTGAGATTTTGTCATTTTAAACATATGTAATTCCCCTTTTTCCGTATTATGATAATGATTATCATTATTAATATACTGTTGAACGATGTGTTCAAAAATAAAGGATGTGGGGAAGTTTGATGGACTTTCAGCAACTTTATGTGCCTGTATCTCTCTTGTTCTAAAATGTGCAGGGGATACACCTTTTCTTTTCTTAAAAATTCGGCTGAAATAATAAACGTCTCTATAACCAACGCTTGCTGCAATTTCCCCGACAGAAGCCTCTGTTGTCATTAAAAGCTCTGTTGCACGTTCAAGCCGAAAACGAATTAAGTAATCAATCGGACTCATACCTGTGTACTCTTTAAACAATGATGACAAATGATAAGCACTGAAATTAAATACTTCCACAAGAGAATCTAATGTAATTGGCTCCGCATAGTATTCCTGGATATAGGTAATTACTTGGACTGCAACACTTGTTTGTTTCACCTCAGTCTCTTTTCTATGTATTTCTTTTAAAACCTGATCAATGAATTGATAAAACAGTGATTTAACATGGAGCCTCTCTTCTTGCTTGTTCCATTTTTGGTGCATCATTTGAATTTTGTTATAAAGTAAAATGGGTGCATCAGGGGAAAAACAATATTGTATTTGGAAGGGATCCTCTTCATGAATCCATGCACGGTAGTAAATGATATAGTAAACAAATTTTTTGCTTGTCGGAACAATATTGAGGGTCGCCCCTTTCCCGCTATGGAGAATTTGAAATCCTGTAAAAGAAAATTCGGCCTGATCTAACTGAACTTGAGCGCTCCCATGTACCGAAAGTAAAAATATACTGGCAGGAATCTTATATTTTTGACGAATTTCGCCTTGAACCATTTCAATTTGGCGTACATCCAATAACTTGACGGTCGCTTGATCCCATAGAAATATTTGATTGTTGATGTGCATAATGACTACCCCTCCGTTATCTGTCTAATGATCATCATAAATGATAACCATTATCAATAACAGTTGTCTAAAGATAATAAAGGTCTAGACTGAAGAAAACTGCTAAAATGTAGTTAATGTATAATGTAAATATCCCTCATAAACAAAGGAGAACTGAAAATGAGAAAACTCGTTCTATTTCTTCACGCATCGCTTGACGGTTTTGTAGAAGGGCCGAATGGTGAAATGGACATTGGCTGGGTTTCCTACGATGCTGATTTGGAGAAACATGCGAAAGAAATTCTGAGTACTGCCGACACTGTCCTTTGGGGACGTGGGACTTATCAGATGATGCATAATTACTGGCCATCTGTGCCTTCGAACCCATCAGCTTCGCAGCATGAACGGAATCATGCCGAGTGGATCGAAAAGACAGCCAAAATCGTTTTTTCCACGAAGCTGGAGGAAGTCGAATGGAATAATTCCAGACTCGTGAAAGAAGATGTCGAGAAAGAGATCAATAACCTCAAACAGCAGCCAGGCAAGGATATGGTCATCCTCGGCAGTCCTAGGTTCGCACACCACCTCATGCAGCTTGATTTAATTGATGAGTATAAAATTACGGTTTCTCCCGTTCTGATCGGTAAGGGATTGCCGTTATTCCAAGGTCTCAAGGAGAAGATCAATCTTAAGCTAATCGAAAACAAAACCTTTGATTCTGGAGCCATAGGCCTCGTTTACCAGACGGTAAGATGATCTTGTCACTTAAGGTGATTATGCTAACGGGGAACGTTATTGGAACGACAACAGCTGCAGTCTAATACTTTATTTTCACCAAACAACAGGTCAAGATATTTAGCTAAATAACAAAAATCCGATCACCCTACAGGGAGCGATCGGATTTTTGTATAATAAATTATTGTTCAGCCGCCAATTGCAGAAAATGATCTGCAGCCAAACGGACAGCCAGGATACTTGCACTGTTTAGTGAATTATCAAAGATAAGAACATGATTGTTTTTTACTGCTTCAAGTGAGTTCCACGCTTTTGAAGTTTCCTTCTCCTTGATGGCCGCCTTTGCGATATCCATATCATGCTGGATAATAATATAATCGGGATTCATGCTGTATAGACCCTCCAGAGAAAGAGCCCCGCCCTCCTCGGGATATCCCTTTGGTGGCAACAACCCAAAGCCCACTGTTTGATTGTAGTACATCGTGTTTTTAGAGCCTTGAGCATTAAAATTGGCTTTTCCATCGACCCGTAGCAAGGCAAAGGTCTTATTTTCAAGACTATTTAACTGTTTTTTCGTATTGGCTATCATTTCTTGTGTTTCCTTAATGGCTTGTTCCGCTAACGTCTCTTTTCCAACAATCTGAGCACACAGCATCGTCGTTTTTTCCCAGGTATCGGTGTAGTCAATTAAGATGACAGGTGCAATCTTATTCAACTCATCATAATTGCTATCAACAGAACCCTTGAAGGTTACAATCACATCAGGCTTTGCATCCATGATCATTTCCAGATTCGCAT
The DNA here is from genome assembly GCF_038004585.1 of Paenibacillus sp. FSL R5-0475. Lineage (NCBI taxonomy): Bacteria > Bacillati > Bacillota > Bacilli > Caryophanales > Paenibacillaceae > Paenibacillus > Paenibacillus sp. FSL R5-0475. The sequence continues at coordinate 1,976,224 of NZ_JBBORK010000001.1, read as the reverse complement.
TGCTATTGCCCAAATCAATAATCTCAGCAGTTCCGGCATAAGGCTGTAAAGTAGCGAAATCTTTCATTGCTTCAGCTGCGTTAGTTGATGCGCTTGGAGGCGTATCTAGAGCAAAAAAGTAGTCCAAATACAAAGGATGAAGAACCGCTATCCGCTCAGGTCGTGTCTTGAGCACCACTCCATTGTCGCTGGCATCTGCAATTGTTCTTGGCCATCCCGCTTCCTCGATCTTGCCGACTTCAGGTGCAGATGTGACTGAAGTTTCGGAACATCCAGCCAGTAATCCTGCTATTATAATTAAGGATGCAATCCATCCAAATAGTCTATTCATTTGGCTCCCCCTTGAGTTGTTATCATTACTATCTGTATAAATGCTTCATTAAATCACGATTTTTCTGTATGAACAGGTCATTGTGCGAAGACACCATCCCGGTCGAATTTGCCTCCGGCGTGATGTATTGTTTGGCCTGGTTTACTGCATTGGCAGAATCCTGGAACGCTCCCGCTATCAGGTGCAGCTTTCCTTCATGATGCAGAACATCACCTGCCGCATAAATGCCCGGCACGGATGTCCCGCTCATTGCTGATCCTGAAATCCGATGTTCCCACAGATCAATTTTAATTTCACTGTTCACCAGCAGTTCTTTGTCGCGTTCATAACCGTGATTAATGATGACCTCATCAACGGACAGCTCAAATGCTTCTCCGTTGTCATTGCTTTTTAGCAGTACTGTCCCTATTTTTTCGTGATCCGGTGTGGCAATCAATTTTTCGATTGAAGTATTTAACAAGCACACTACGCCATTGTTCGCCAAGCGTGAAATATCGGCTTCATGCCCCTTTAAGTTCTCTTTCCGGTACGTTAAATACACCTTCTTGGCAATCAGGGCCAGTTCGTTCGCCCAGTCAACAGCAGAATGTCCGCCACCCGATATTAGAATAGTCTTCTCTTTGAAGCGGGCAAGTGACTTCACCGTATAATGCAAATTTGTAATTTCAAATCTTTCGGCACCCTCGATTTCAAGCTTGATCGGCTTCAGAATGCCTCCTCCAATGGCCAATATTACAGTTCTAGTGAAATGCTTCCGGTTTGCGGCCGTGTGCAATATAAAGTAACCTGCTTCATCTTCCGAGATGGATGTGACCTTTTCATTAAAAGCAACCTCCGGCTGGAACGTCATCCCTTGCGCAACCATTTGTTCAATAAGCTGCGAGCCAAGAATAGGTTGTAAGCCTCCCACATCCCAGATCATCTTTTCCGGATAGACATGCACCTTGCCGCCAAGTACAGGCTGAAATTCAATGATTTTGGTCTTCATTTCGCGGAGTCCACTATAAAATGCAGCAAATAATCCGGCCGGACCGCCGCCAATAATCGTAACATCAAACATTTCCTCTTCATGCATCGTTCAATCGCCTCAACTCTCTTTTTTATATCCCTAGATGCTCACGAAAAGTGCACCCCGTATATTCACTTCGGAACAAGCCTCTCTCAACCAGCTTCGGAACCAGCTTCTCAAAAAACAGTTCCATAGATTGTTCTGAACCGCCCGGCAAGGCGATGAAGCCATCCATAGCCCCCGCTTCAAACCGCTCAATAATATCGTTCAGTACATCCTCGACTGTCCCGACAGATACCCAATGAGCAGATCCGACAACCTCCGGCCTGTCCAGGATCTCTTTCACTGTAGGCTGGTTTTTGATAATATACCGCCGCAATAGTTCGGCATGTGTCCGGCTGCGGACGGCCTGATTTGGATCGGGTAACATATCAGCAGTTACACGCCTATCTATGGAATAACCGGTTAAATCAAGACCTAACACCGATTTAAGCGAAGCATGTCTGCGCTCAAGACTTAAATTTGCATGTGCGGTCTTATGTAATTCAAGCGCTTCTTCGCGTGTATCAGCCAGGAAAAAATATAAGCCCGGCAAAACTCTGATGGCATCCGGATCACGTCCCTGCTCTGCCGCTCTTTTTCTCAGATCATTTCTTAGCTCCACTCCTGATTCGATATCCGGCATTGCTGCAAAAATAGCATCTGCAACGGAAGAAGCGAAATTCCGTCCAATATCCGAAGCGCCGGCTTGAAATAGCGGAGGCGTTCCTGACCTGTGAGCAGGCAAAGTAAGTGGTCCTTTTACACTGAAAAATTCACCGGAATGATTAATAGCAGTTACTTTATCCTTATCCGAGAACATACCCGACTGACGATCGATAACAATCGCTTCATTCGGAAAACTCTCCCACAGCTTGCATACAACATCCGTGAACTCTTTTGCCTTGGCATATCTCTCTTCCGGTGAAGGCATAGGTGAATCGCTGAAATTATCGGCGCCTTCAATAGAAGTGACAATATTCCAGCCAGCACGTCCATTGCTCAGCCAGTGTAAAGACTGAAGCTGTCTTGCTACAACATAAGGCGGATTAAAAGTGGTAGAAATCGTCGTCACTAGTCCGATCCGCTCGGTTTCACGGGCTATCGCTGCAAAAAACAATGCAGGGTCCGGACTGCCGAAATTAGAGGAATCCCCTAACATCTGCGGGCTAACATACAGATAATCAGCCCTGAATAGAAAATCGAGCTTAGAATTCTCCGCCATTTTTGCCAAATCAATATAATATTCGATAGACCCCATCTTTTCGACTCCGCTATCCGGGTGCCGCCAGCCGTCTCCTTTCATCCAGGTTGCATTTAAGGACAACCCAATACATAATTTTCTGTTTCCTGTCATATCTACCAGCCTTTCATTTATAAATCAATTTACTGATAATGATTCTCAGTTACAAGGGTGAGTTTATCAAAAATTTAAATAAATTCAAATGTACAAATCTCAAATTCTACATGCATCATTATTTAATCTAAATAAAAAAGTCTGCACTTCTGGTTCATCACCAGTAGCTGCAGACTTAATTCAAGTATAAGAAACTCGATATGTATATTATCTAATTATCTATAGGCAGATGGAGCAACACCGAATTTCTTTTTAAATAATCGGCTGAAATAGAGCGGATTGTCATAACCGACACGGTCCGCAATCTCGTGAATAGGAAAATTGCCTGCTTTGAGTAAGTCACAGGCTCGTTCCATACGATAATTAACGACATAGTCGATTGGACGCAGCCCCGTGTATTTGTGAAAGAAGTAAGAAAAGCGGTTCGTACTCATTGCATGCCGTTCCGCTAACTCACCGAGTGTAAGTGAATTCATATAATGGAGTTTAATGTATGCAAGGGCTTCATCAACCATCTTTTGATTCGGTGAACTGTCGTTCTCTCTGTAACTGCAAGCAATCAGAACCTGATGCATTAGGCTTAAGAACAGCTCTTTGATACGCAGCTTTCCAATTTCTCCGGATGGATGGGTATTCTGATGAAGCATGATTAGTAATTCAATAATTTTTAGATTGGCTCCTGGCTCCAGCTTGAAATGAGAGTCAAATTCGGTAGTACAATTCATTTCTTCTGGCATATCCAATTTATAAAAAAGGGAGTAATACTCAAGTTCTGATTGTCCTATAACCTGCGAATCCATTTGCATACCTGGAGCCGCATGAAAAACTGACCCTGGCCGTAATTCATATACGGTTCCATTCACACGTATTCTGGCTCCTCCGCGAATGATAAACAGAAATCCATGCTTAACGGTGGTAAATTCACTTAATAAACTTTTGGGCTGGATGACTAATCTGCTTCTATCTTCTATATCATAGACACCTTTAGTAAATGCCTTTGCTAATTTGTCCAAATTTATCAATGTTCTGCACCTGCTTCTGTTAAAATCAGATCCCATTCTGATATTTATTTAAAATAGTATAGACAAAAGCGTGCGAAATTGCTAGAAGTGTAGTAGATATTCTACTGTACATTGCACTCAAGAAGATGCTCAGGAGATTTTGGTTGAAAATATGCCGTCTTCATTACAATCAATTTGAAGAAGTTCATCCTGTAAAATCCAAACATCAGTGTTTTCAACAAAGAAATGAAATCCGCCAATGGATTGAACCCATGCGGGATCGATCGGTGTAGCACTTGCATTAATTCCAACAGTGAAGGCATCTAAGCCTCCACCGGAATATTTTGCATAAATTCTTACATATTGGCCCTCTTCCAAATCCCATTCATTCTTAAATGAATCCAATGCTTTTTCGGATACTGCAAATGATATCATTCCTCTTCTCTCCTTTCTGCTGTTTAATCACATTTTTTTATTTCGCCACGATAATTGGCCATTCTGAAACTGGCTCCGCATCCACATGAAGCTTTTGCATTAGGGTTATTCATAGTGAATCCGCCTACCATTCCACTCTCTTCATAGTCAATTTCAAGCCCGTCAATATATGGGATACTATTCGGGTGAACCAATATACTAAAATCCTTTTTATTTAATACAATGTCCTCTTCTGCCTGCTGTTCATCTACGACTAGGGTGTAGGATAATCCACTGCATCCCCCTTCATCAACACCCACTCTAAGGAATGGATTTCGGATATTCGCACTTAATAAGATTTCGGCGATTTTTTCTGATGCCTTATCACTGACCTCGATGATCATTGTAAACTCCTCCTTCGGTTATTTGTTTTTCAAACCTAAAGATTGGATACCCTTTCCTATCTTGATATACGTCCTATGGATAGTACAAAATAACGTGGGCTGAAAATGCTTTGATGATTAGACGGCATGAAATGTGACTTCCAAGAAAATTGGTATGTATACATCGTATCCGGACACTTAGTAAACATTTTTGTTTATAATGTCTAAGCTACAGTTCAGCTTTGACTTTGTCAACATTTTTGTTTAAAATGTAGTCTGTGATGTAGATTTAGTAGCTTCAAAAGGAGGTGCACCTTGAGCCGAAATCATACCAAAAAGGATGTCTCAACCAAGACCCGAAGAGCGATCATTGATTTGTTAAAGCAGCAAGGGGGCATGGATGTTGTGACACTCTCCTCCCAATTTTTGCTATCTGGAATGGCTATTCGTCAACATTTGAATGCGCTGAAAGAAGAAGGGTTGGTAACTAACAAAGAAGAGTCCCGTCCCATGGGTCGCCCCACCAAGCTATGGATCTTAACACCCGCGGCCGATCGGTTTTTTCCAAGCGGATATTCGGATTTATCCGTCAGTTTGATCAATTCCATGAAAGAAGCTTTCGGAAATGAGGGGCTGGACAAGCTGCTGGCTGTTCGAAATAAGAATATGCAAGAACAATATCTTCAGCATCTTGGTGATACAACAGACGTTAGAGAGAAACTGGAGAAACTGGCTGAGATTCGAACAAATGAAGGTTATATGGCCGAGGTTAAGGAGCAGGATGATGGCAGTCTTTTATTCATTGAGAAACATTGCCCGATCTGTGAAGCTGCTGCTGTATGTACCGGGTTATGCAAGAATGAGTTACATCTATTTAAAACTGTTCTAGGAAATAATGTTCATATTGAACGGGGGGAGTACATTTTAGCGGGAGGAAGAAACTGTGTATATACGGTTAGGCAAAATAAGCTGCTGTTTTAGCGACTTTTAAAGGGACTATGTTCTTGTCCCTCGATCTTAAAACCAGCGGTACGACGGATGAAAGAACCAGCCGCCTATGAGATTTATGGGAAGTATCTCATTTTTTCAGATTATCGAATACACTACCCCAATGTCCCAGGAATAAGGTGTATAATCAGCAATCACGACCCTCAGATACAAACCCCAAAATCAGCTTCTTCATTACCGGAAGAAAGCTGATTTACTGGCAATCTCTAAAGATAAGGGTTCCTTGTTAACCCTGCTACCGGTATGCGTTCTTCTGCTGCTGCCCCGCTGTTGCCTTCTTTCTTCTGCAGTACAATCGTGAATTCACCTATGCCCGGAACGTAGATACGTGCTACAGAATGCTCTTTGTCCATGCTCGACAACAGAATCATGATTTCTTCTGCCGATGTTATTTCCATCGTATAATTCACCCCCCTGCGGTAAGATGAAGAACAGAATTTAGAGTGTACTAAATTCTTTGTCCTTGCCTCCTACGGATTGACACCGATTGAGAACGGACGTGCACCTACAGGAATAACACTAATCACAGCCTGGGTAACCCCATCAATGACCGATACCGTGTTATCATCCTGATTGGTGATATAGATGCGGTTGGTCAATGGATTAACTCCTGCACCATTTGGGTTATTCCCGACCGGAATGGTAGTAATCACCGTATTCGTTAATCCGCCAATCACCGACACATTGTCGTCATCCCGGTTTGGCACATAGATGGCATTGGTTGATATGTTCACTCCCAATTCAGCCGGAGTCGTTCCTACAGGCAAGTTAGTTATCACTGTATTGGTGGCTCCATCAATGACTGAAACGGTGTTACTGGTGAAGTTCGAGACATAAATTCGGTTCGTTAAGGGATCAACACCGACCCGGAACGGGAATCTGTGTAATAACCATATTCGTAGCCCCGTCAATGACGGTAACAATATCCGAGTTGAAATCAGCTACATAAATAGTATTGGTTAAGGAATTCACGCCGATCCCCGTTGGAAAAGGAGAACCGCCGGCGGGAATAATGGTAGTCACGACAGTGTTGGTTAATCCGTCAATGACAGTAACAGTATTATCATTAAAATTGGCAACATAGATAGCATTGGTAGAGGTATTGACCGCGACTGCACCTGCTCCATCCCCGGCAGGAACGGTGGCCAGCACCTTATTGGTCTCTCCGTCGATAACGGATACGTTGTCGCTGTTCAAATTAGCAACATAAATACGATTGGTTAACGGGTTTATGGCTACTCCCGCAGGATTCACGCCTACAGGGATGACTACTATCACCGCACCTGTTACTCCGTTGATCACAGAAACATCATTGCTATTGAAATTGGAAACATAAATGCGGTTAACGGAGCCTGTGGCTCCCCTATTTTCAGCTCCTAGCAGCTCGGATGAGACAAGACGGTGGGCGGTAACCAGCTCCCCGGCTGAGTTTTTGCCCCACACGGAGATTTCCGTTTGCAATTCAGCGAGACCTTCCGTTGTAAAGACAAACTCAAAGGCATCCAGATTGGCAAAGTAATTTCTTGTGATCACCTCGTCTGGAGAAGCCGTAATAAGCTCGCTTACATACAAAGTCCTTGTGAGGGTTAAATTGTACCCTTGGATCAGAATAGCGGACTGATTCAGCGCATCCCGGTTATCGATCTTGACCGTCACCTGCTCAGTAGGCCTGACACCGCTCACAGCACTATTATCAATAGGTCCTGATGATAAAATTGCCATTCTAACGAATCCTCCCTTAATTCCCATAATTAAAGATTTAAAAAAACTAGCAGTCTCTCTTTAACGTATGTAAGAACTGTAGTTGGGACTGGACTATACTATAGCTAGAATTTGCTTATGCCTCCTATAGGACCAAATCCGAATATTAAGCAAGTCAGATTCATCAAAAATGCGCTCACCCGCCCATATTACTCGAGTCTGATTGTCCTATAATCTGCGAATCCATCTGCATACCTGGAGCATCATGAATGTTCGAACGGGTTTATCAGAAAACCAAATCGAATGAACAAGGCAACTTTTCACAGCGCACGGTTATCAGCAAAATTGATCTGTTCACCCATGGAAGAAAACTACCAGAGGATTATTTTGACTCTGTTTATTCGATTTATGCTATAAGCTGGACAACCGACCTTTAGCTGGAGTGCTTCTTACCTTAAAAAAAGATGGTCTCACCCTATACACAAATGTGTTTATAAAGAAAATGATATGCTAGTTTTTAAAAATTGTTATTTCGATGAACCTTGGTGTTCAGTATCTCTTGACGAAAGTACGTTAACATTATCGGATCCATTTGTCATTGAGCAAATGATTGAGCAATCTGATGATAACTTATGCAGTCGCGGGACGATAAAAGCGATTTTTCAAAAAAAGCAAAGATGCTTCCTGTAACTTCTGTAATTAAAGCAAGAAAACTCTAGCATCCGATACCTATTGAAACAACACCTTACAACGTATTAATTATATAAAATAAGCCGATCCAGAAAAGATCGGCTTATTTTATAATTTTTTCATGGTCAATCTTGTCTGTTCTCAACAGATTTCATGCGGTTTTGATCGTCAGGCACTCGATCATTACTGAATTCCTGGCCTGCTTCTACTTCACCATGACCGGAAACACTTCGGGCAAAATTTGTGAACTGCCTTTTTTGCTCATCTAGCTTGTGTTTACTCTTAAGAAGCTCCTGCGGATCCTGATTTGTCATAATGCTATCCTCCCAAAATGGAATCATGCAGTTTATTCGCACTACAGAAGTTTTCCATAATAGAGCGGAGCTTATGCAAGAATTTCAAATACTTTATTCAAAACAAGGTATTCTAAAACAATGATCCCAACGCAAAGAATAATAAAAAACTGAAGTCTTGCCGTATTCATTCTATCCTTCCAATACTCTCCTCGGAATAATGAAACGATGTTAGGTGTAAAAGTATGTCTAATCGTTTCGTTATAATCATCATTATCCACAAAGAACACGCGAAACAATACTTTATATACTGGAATATTTAAGAACAGTAGAAAAATGATCATCACAAGATCGAGACTCAATTTACTCGCCTCCCAAGATTCACTTATCCTAATTTTACCACATAAATAACTCTAGACATTGTAGGTCGATGACATTTTTATAATTGCTCTATTCAATAAAAAGACCACCATTCGATACTCTAATTGGTAATATCATTGTATCCACCGAGAGAAAGTTTCTTTTATAGAAACTTTCTCTCTTTATTTGAGCTTATTCAAGTTCTCTCTTAATATTGACCTACATAAAGGAGGTGAAAGTATGAATTCAAAAATCCTAATAGCACTAATGTCACTTGCACTAAGTGCTTTTGCCATTGGAACAACAGAATTTGTTATTGTTGGTATTCTGCAAGAGGTAGCTTCTGATCTTGGCATATCGGTTACGCAAGCTGGGACTCTGGTGTCTGGGTATGCAATTGCCCTTGCTATTGGAACCCCGATTATCGTTGTTATTACAGGTAAATTCCCTAAAAAAGGATATCTACTGTTCCTCATGATCGTATTCACTGCAGGGAACGCTCTGGCAGCATTAGCTTCTACCTATTCCATTTTGCTCTTAGCAAGGATAATAACAGCTGTTGCACATGGTGTGTTTTTCGCTGTTGCAGCTACAGTGGCCGCAGATATGGTCCCTACTAACAAAAAAGGCACCGCCATCTCCATCATGTTCACCGGGTTAACCGTCGCTACCATTCTAGGTGTTCCCCTTGGGACATATATCGGTCAGGAATTTGGATGGCGGATGTCATTTGCGGTGGTTGCAGTATTAGGACTAATAGCTTTGTTTGTCACTATTATTGCCGTGGAAAAAATTCCGCGTTCAATTCACTCACCGAGCCTTAGAGATGTTGGTAGTCTGATTGCCAACCCACGTATCATCGCTGCACTGCTAATGACAGTACTGGGTTTCGGCGGAACCTTCGCCTTATTTACGTATATCTCTCCTATCCTTAAAGAGATAAGTGGATATTCAGCCTCGTCTATTTCATGGCTGCTGTTGGTTTACGGAGTTGCTGTGGCAATTGGGAATATTATTGGGGGGAAATTAGCAAATGGACATCCTGTAAAGTCGCTCCGATTTGTATTCCTGTTTCAGGGCATTGCTCTGCTGTTGCAAATATGGCTGCTACCCATCAAGACGCTCACCATTTTATCCCTTATATTAATGGGGTTCTTCGCTTTTATGATGTCTTCCGGCGTACAGGCTTACATTCTAATGCTTGCAGAAAAGCTGGTACCTTCTGCTAAGGATGTCGCTTCTGCATTAAACATCTCTGCATTTAATATTGGGATAGCTGCTGGTTCTACATTAGGTGGGCTTGCAGTAGACCATTTGTATATTATGGATACTGCCTGGATCGGTTCAATTATGGCTGGATTGGCTTTTTTACTCGCAGCTATAAACTACAAAATGGATAAGAAACAGAATCTTTATGTTGAGGAGAGAGGATAAATGGATTTAAAAGCATTAGACCTATTAGAGAAGGAATTGGAATTCACAAGTTTTAGCCATCAAGATGCACTCGCTATTGGCAACCGGATTGTGCAGTGTGCCCAAGATAACAAAGTAGCGGTGGCCGTGCATATTGAACGTAACCGAGTTCCCGTGTTTACGCATCTAATGGATGGTACTTCGGAAGAAAACTACGAATGGTTATTTCGCAAAAAACGGATCGTTGATCATTATAACCGAAGTTCTGCCTACATTGAGCAACGCTTTATCCAAAGTGGTGCTTCTCACACAGAACACTCCCTGCTTTCCACGTCAGAGTATCAAGCTGTGGGTGGTTCTATTCCCATCCGTGTCAAAGGTGTTGGCGTTGTCGGGTCCGTAACAGTCGGAGGTTTGACCGGCGAGTTAGATCATGCTTATGCAGTTGAGGGCCTTCACCTGTTTTTAAAAGGCGAATAAGTGTCATAGTTATGGTCATGACCATAACTACTTTAATATAAATGAGAGGGTTAGGCGTAAAGCTCAAGCCCTCTCATTTTCATTCAAAATAGTTCATCAAGAGCCATTTTCGATGTAATCTTTATGTTTCCCAAATAACCCCTTTGTAGAACAGACTAATTCATTGAAATGCGTTGAGGTTCTCTGGCGAAAGAACTAACCAGTATAATGTTACTTTATATAAGCTAAAATGGAATTAAATGTTTTTATTTGTATGCCAATAATTCAACTATAGTTTTGAGGTGAATCAATGGATCAATATGAGGTTGCAACCCTAAAAAAAGGTCTACTCATTCTAGACGCTCTGCAGCAAGGTGAACCCATGAGATTGACTGAGATTATGCACCGATTTAACCTTAATAAGTCAACAACTTTTCGTCTGCTTTATACGCTGGAATTGACAGGTTTTATTCAAAAAGAAGGTCACACGTACAAAGCTTCTGAATTAAAGGGGCACCATTCATCATCTGCTAACACTCGACTTAATTGGTTAGTTGTTCCATCCCTGCATCAATTAGCGAATGAACTTGGCGAAACCGCATATATTGGGATTTTAGATGGTATGAAAGTCATGACAGTACAAGTGGTGGAGAGCAATCATGCCATCCGTAGCCATACACACGTAGGTGATTCTGCTTATGCCCATCTTAGTGCCTTTGGAAAAGTAATCCTGGCGCATCTAAGTAATGAACAACTAAAAGAAATGCTTACACATCTTACCCAGTACAAAGCAACAAAGCATACTTTTGACGACAACCATTTATTAAAAGAGCATCTTAATGTAATCCGTCAACAAGGATACGCCATTGATGATGAAGAAACAGAAGTGGGTTTACGCTGCGTTGCTGCACCTATATTTTATAATAGTAAAGTGATCGCTGCATTGGCTATATCCGGCCCTGCTGCACGATTGAACCGAAAGAGAGACCGTGCGGTAAGTAAAATATTGAAGGAATGCAGTGCACAGATTTCCAGTCAACTTTGACACGCTCAACTATTCAAATTTCAATAATTCACACCAATAACACCATCTGACGCGAAAAAAAGGCGTATCCCAAACTGGGACACCCCTCTTTAAGCTTAGCTTAACGTTTCACTCTTCGAGCAAAATCCACGAACTGAAATTTATCCAGTCGATGCCTGGACTCGGTATATTGGAAAAGCACCGTGTTCTCCAAATAAACATAGTTTCGTACTACTACAATATGCGTGTAACTCTTCAAATCAAGCAGTCTATGATCCTCCTCAGTAGAAGGCTCAACGGATATCAGCTTCTTCGCATAACTAATTTTAAGACCCAACTCCTGCTCCAGATAATCATAGAGTGAGCCTTCCGCGATTTCCTCGCTTAGGAATGGAACAATATCCGCCCGGAAATAATCCTTATCCAAAATGATCCGATCGCCTTCAATCTCTCTGGCACGAATAACTTTCCAAACCAGGGTTTCAGGCGGAATCTGTAGGTGTCTGGCGAGCGCGGAGCCTGCCGGCTCACTTATCGTCCGCTCTACCAGTGTCCGCGAGGCAGTACCCAATGTATCGGCCATCTCTTTAAATGAAATCAGACCGGTAACGGGGAAATCCATTCTCGTCATATCAAGCACAAAGGAGCCTCTGCCCTTAATTTTGTGAATGTATCCTTCACGGAACAGCAGGTTCAGCGCTTTGCGAACGGTCTCTCGTGAAGTGCTGTAAGCTTCAGCAAGTTCACTTTCAGAGGGCAGTTTGGTTCCCGGCAGCAGTTGTCCAGAAAGAATTTGGTTGCTGTACTCATTATAAATTTGCAAATATTTATTTTCTCTCAATTTTGATCACCGCCCTTTATTGTATCACGTCATGCCTATGGAAGCATCGATTCAATTGGAGGGAAATTTATAGCGTGGAACATATGAATTCTTATATTACAGAAAACAGCCCCCAGGGGCTGTCTTTCTGTAATATAAAGTCTTTGCCAATCTAGCCTGTATCAACCCTTGAGATGAATAGTCAAGATGCTAGATTGTCTAGCTGCAGCTGGTCCAGTCTTCTCCTCAATCTTCTCCACCATATCCTGACCTGCAGGAATGATGATAGGAGTAATCAAAGGGTAACCTGCTGCGCGGATAGCTTCCATATCAAATTCTAGCAGAAGCTCGCCTGCCTGCACCTTGTCGCCAATATTCTTATGGGTGGTAAAACCACTGCCTTTAAGCGACACCGTATTAATCCCAACGTGGATGAGTACTTGTACACCACTGGCATGCTCCAATATAAGCGCATGTTTGCTCTTGATCACATGAGCTACTGTAGCATCAAAGGGTGCATATACTTTACCCTCAGAAGGTTCGATTGCAATGCCTTCACCCATCTGCTTCTCGGCAAAGGCAGGATCAGGCACCTGTTCTAGAGATACTGCAGTTCCACTGAGCGGAGAGATAAGCTCCAGAATATTCACGGAGTCCTGTGACTCTTGAACTATAGGGCGGCTGTTCAAATTGTCTGTCTCGCTCACAGTAGTAGTAGCCTTTGTAGCTGTGTTCTTTTCGGAACGCCCCACCACAGATCGGCCGTAGAGTACAGTAGCGACAAATGGCACTATGAGAACAATAAGCATGCCAATGAAGAACACGCCCCACTGGTTCGGGAATATCGAAAGGAAGCCGGGAATCCCGCCTACGCCAATGGAAGAAGCGCGAACCTGATTAACGGTAAGAAGCATACCGGCAATCCCTGAGCCGATCATCCCGAAGATGAAAGGATAACGATAGCGGATATTCACTCCGAAGATCGCCGGCTCCGTCACGCCGAGGAATGCAGAGACGGAAGATGTAGCTGCTAAGCCTTTTGCCTTCTGTTCTCTGACTACGAACATCATTGCAAGTGCCGCGGCACCTTGTGCAATATTGGATAATGCTAACATCGGCCAGAGGAAAGTGCCGCCCTCGCTGCCGATGAGCTGCACATCAACCGCCAAGAAGGTATGATGCATACCAGTGATGACTAGAAGCGCATAGAATCCGCCGTAAATCAAGCCACCAAGAAGCGCAAAATGATCAAATACAAAGATCAGGCCGGAGGTGATGGCATTGGCAATGCCAAACGTAACCGGACCGATAACGGTGAAGGCCAGAAAACCGGTAATCAGTAGAGTCACTGGCGCAACAACCAGCAGTTTAATGGAGTCATGCACCCGGCGGTTGAGGAACTTCTCCAGCCTTGCCAGAATATAGGCCGAAACCAGCACTGGCAATACTTGTCCCTGATAACCGATCTTCTCCAAATGCCAGCCGAACAAATTCCAGGTTGGAACAGTACCCTCAGTGGAAGCACTTGCATAGTTATAGGCACTTAATAGATCTGGGTGCACGAGAATGAGACCCAAAACGATCCCGAGCAGAGGACTGCCGCCGAAACGTGTAACAGCTGCCCAACCGATAAGTGCTGGTAAAAAGGTAAAAGCTGTGCTGGCAATCGTATTAATAATCGCAGCAATGTCTTTCCATGCGGGATAGACATCCACCAGCGACTGATTATCAAAGAAGATACCAGGCCCGGTCAAAATATTATTGATCCCAAGCAGCAAACCTGCGGTTACGATAGCTGGAAGAATAGGAATAAATATATCAGCCAGCGTCTTGATCGCACGCTGCAGCGGATTCTGTTTTCGGGCAGCAGCGGATTTCACTTCATCTTTGGAAGAACGAGAACCGCCAGTGATCTGAATCATTTCATCGTATACTTTATCTACAGTTCCCGGTCCGATAACGATCTGAAACTGCCCTTGGCTAGAAAATTGTCCCTTTACTAGTTCGTTGCGGTCCAAGGCTTCCGAATCCACCTTGCTCTCATCATACAGCGAGAATCTCAGCCGGGTTACACAATGTGTCGCAACCTCTATATTCTCCTTGCCCCCAACTGCCCGTACAATATCCTCAACATTTTTGCGGTCTATAGCCATATTTTCACTCCTTACATAATTGATTTGTTCTCCTTCTCAAGTACACCTCGTTAGCGGATTAACCACATGTAGGAAGCATAAGGACTAAGCTGAAGCTCTTGTGTTAATGCAGGTGTTTCTGTTGTATTTCCAATCAGAAGCTCGTCTTTACCACTTGATGATAACTCTGCCCAGTGACTATCTTCAAAGCGGAAGGTAATCTCTTTACTGCTGAAGTTCGAGACCACTACAAGCGCCTCTCCATCACCTGTTCTGGCGTAAGCGAACACTTCAGGATGACCATCATCGAGTCTCTTGAATACACCTTCAATGAATATCCCATAATCCTTGCGTAGCGCAATCAGCTTGCGGTAATGATGGAAGATGGAATAGGGATTGGCTAGCTCCTTCTGCACATTGATGTCCGAATACCGCTCATCAACTTTCAGCCATGGAGTACCTGTGGTGAATCCGGCATTTCGGCTGTCATCCCACTGCATCGGCGTACGGGAATTGTCCCGTGAACGTTCCTGAAGAATACTCAGGGCAGTCTTAGGGCTTTTCCCCTGTTCACACAAAATACGGTACATATTCAGTGACTCAATGTCACGGAACTCATCGATGCTCTTCCATACCGGATTTGGCATCCCGATTTCTTCCCCCTGATACACATAAGGTGTTCCCTGAAGGCCATGCAGAGTTGTTGCAAGCAGCTTGGCACTCTCTACACGGTAGACCTTATCATCAGTGAATCTGGAGAGGGCACGCGGTTGATCGTGATTGTTAAAAAATAATGCGTTCCAGCCCTGACCTTTCTGCATTCCGGTCTGCCACTCTGTGAACAAGCTTTTCATCGCCTCAAAATCATAGGGCATTAGCTCCCACTTCTGTCCATTCGGATAATCGACTTTTAAATGATGAAAATTGAAAGTCATGGAAAATTCCCGCTCTTTAGGACTCGAGTATCGGATGCAATGCTCCAATGTAGTTGAGGACATCTCTCCGATCGTCACCATCTCATACGGACCAAATACCTCTTCGTACATCGCTTTGATGTATTCATGAACCCGTGGACCGTCAGTATAGAACTTGCGTCCATCCCCCGGTGGAACACTCCCGTCATCGTTAGGGAAGCGTTGATCCTTGGAGATTAAATTAATTACATCCATGCGGAAGCCGTCGACACCCTTTTTAGCCCAGAATAGCATCATATCATTCACTGCTCTACGTACCTTCTCGTTCTCCCAATTCAGATCCGCCTGGGTTTTATCGAAGAGAGTAAGATAATATTGTCCCGAAGCTTCATCAAACTGCCAGGCAGGACCTCCGAACTTCGACTGCCAATTGTTGGGTAAGCCACCGTCCGGAGCGGGGTCCTTCCAGATGTAGTAATCACGATAGGGATTGTTCCTGCTTGAAATGGACTGTTTGAACCACTCATGTTCTGTTGAAGTATGGTTAACCACGATATCGATCATTAGCTTCATTTCACGTCTGTGCAGTTCCTGTACTAACTCGTCGAAATCCTCCATCGTACCAAAATCCGGATTGATATTTTCATAATCTGCAACATCGTAACCGTTATCATGTTGTGGCGAGACATAGACCGGCTGTAACCAGACAATATCAATTCCAAGCTTCTGCAAATAATCTAATTTTTCAATAAGTCCTTTAATATCTCCTGTTCCGTTGCCTGTAGTGTCCTTAAAGCTCTTCGGGTACACCTGATACACCGTGGACCGGCGCCACCACTCCGAATACTGGGACTGACTCAAGTTGAACACCTCCAAAAGAATTACTTTATGTCAAACATTAAACCTGTATATACAAGTTCAAACACTTCACACAGTTTAAACCTGTATATACAGGTTGTCAATACTTTTGCTATCTGACTCGGAAAAAGAGTAAAAACTGGCGGTTCTTCTTTAATTAACCCATTTGATAATCAATTATTCTTATTCCTATTTCCTATCTTAATAATTGTTCTATAATCACAACAAAAAAAGCCGCTAAGAAAGCGGCTTTTTATATACAAAGATGTCTTGTGCAGAATTCATAACGATGACGAAAATCCGCTAAGTTTAACTAAAAAATGATACCGATGATCAGAGCGGATAAAACGCTTACAAGTGTGGCGCCAAATAACAGTTTTAATCCAAATCGAGCCACAATATTCCCTTGTTTTTCATTTAAGCCTTTCACTGCACCCACAATGGTACCAATGGACCCAAAGTTAGCAAATGAGATTAGAAAAACCGAGACAATGGCTGTAGTACGCCCACTTAAACCATCTTGGATTTTAACAAAGTCAAGCATAGCAACGAATTCATTCGCAACAAGCTTTGTCGCCATGATACTGCCTGCATCAACAGCTTCATGCCATGGGACACCGATAAGAAAGGCAATGGGTGCAAAGACATACCCTAAAATTCCTTGAAACGAGATACCGAATACTCCGCTGAAGACCCCGTTAATTAATGCAATGATCCCAACGAAACCAACCAACATTACACCAACTACTATGGCTACTTTAAAGCCATCCATAATATATTCGCCCAGCATTTCAAAAAACGTTTGTTTTTCTTCTACCTGAACTTCAACAATATCTTCTTCAGGTGTAACTTCATACGGATTAATGATGGATGAAATGATAAATCCGCCAAATAGGTTCAATATCAATGCAGCTACTACATACCGAGGTTCTAGCATCGTCATATATGAACCAACAATTGACATGGATACCGTCGACATTGCAGACGCACATAATGTATACAAGCGATGTTTTGGTAATAATCCAAGCTGGTTTTTCACCGAAATAAACACTTCATTTTGTCCTACAATTGCGGCTGCAACTGCATTATAAGACTCCAATTTGCCCATGCCATTTATTTTACTTAGTACCAAACCAATATACTTGATAATGAACGGGAGAATTTTGTAATGCTGCAATATCCCAATTAATGCCGACATAAAAACAATTGGCATCAAAACATAAAGGAAAAATGTATGGGCCCCTTCATTTGCAATCCCACCAAAAACAAAGTCAGTCCCTTCATTGGCGTATCCAAGTAATTTTGCAAAACTATCGGCAAACCCTTTAATTAAGAATTCACCTATACTTGTTTTTAGTATAATTAATCCCAAACCGATCTGAATAGCAATCATTACAATGATTGGTCGATATTTAATCTTTTTCTTATTGTTACTTCCTAGCCATGCCAGTAAAAGAACAATAACCAAACCAGCAATAGAAATTAGATAATGCATTTTTAGCCCTCCAAATTATCGGTTAATTTTCTTGGAATCCTCATATCGAAATGCATCTTTCCACATTAACCCTTGTTCCAAAATAATCGCCAACAGACTTCCGCATATTAATCCATTATTTAAAATGGCTATCACGATCGGAGATAAATGGGCCGTAGCTGATGAAGGGATAAACATTAAACCCACACCCACTAAAAGGGAAATTCCACTAACGATAAATGTTCGTTCTTCATGAATGACCTTCTTCAATTCCTTTAGCGCTAATCCGACCATCTTCACAAAAATGACGAAGGTAACGGAATAGCCTATGGGAGCTGGAATCGCTGATATAACATTCATCATTGGCGGAAATAAGGATATTGAGATCACAAAGCAACATCCAATTAAAAATGATCTGCGCTCCTTCATCCCTGTTTGTTCAACATATCCCGCCGCTCCCGAGATAGGGACAGAACCGACCGCTCCTAAACCGCCACTAATAAGATGCGTAATTCCAGAAGTAAACCCGGCGCGCAAATAACGACGGTGATCCACTTGCTTTTGTTTCATAACGGTCTCCATCAAACGGATCGATGCAACTGCATTGGTTATTAATAACAGCGTTAATAAAAATGCAGTAGTGATTGTCCCTGCATCGAATTGAGGTCTGCCAAATGGGAATATTTTCGGTAGCTTAAATAGAGTATCCGCATGAGAAAACACTGGTATATTACCGCAGATAATAAATAATAGGCAGCCTATCAATATACTGAAAATTATTGAAAACTGGCTGAGTACTACAAAGCGACTTTTTCCTAACCAAAAGGTAATGCAAACCACAATCACACTAAGGATGAATACTTTAACATCTAACGTGGTGTGGGCTATGGTAATCCCCATCATCCCTTTCATAAAAGATCCACTTAATTGAAAGATCAATAAAAGTAAATAAATAAAAGTGATGGTGGGAGTAAATAGACGAGCGATTTTATCCATTAGCTTAAATGCTGAAATTAGGATAAATAACACACCGCTAATGATCATTGCCCCACTTAAAGCTTGTAAAGCACCATTGTTAGAAGAATAAAGCCCCCCCACTAAACTTGCGTAAATCGTAAAAATGCTCCACCATAACCCTGCCGGACCTTCATGGATAGGGAATTTATGACCCATCAGGCCTTGTAAAAATCCAGCTATCCCTAAAGTAATCATTGTGCTCTGGATAAGCCCGGAAGTCTCTATGGGTGTTAAGTTATATAAATCTGCGATAGCAATGGGTGCAGCAATTGCACCAGCGATCATAAAAATCATCCACTGCAATCCTGACAGTATTACCTTCATTTCTTTCTCACTCTCTTTTCTAACAACACTGCTCTTATCCATAAATCAGCCATCAATGACTGTGTTAAGGGCTATTTCGACCATTTCATAAAAAGATTGTTCACTTTCTTTATGAGTCAGGTGTTCCTGTCTTAGCAATTGACTGCCGACTGTTAAAATCGATAACGCTTTTACACCATATTTAGCGGCTAAAGTGTATAGGGCTGTACTTTCCATTTCTACTGCTAATACACCAAAATCCATAAACTTGTGAAGTCGATCTAAATTTTCACGATAAAATTCATCAGAATTATAAATGTTACCAACAAAAACATTTGCATTTTTAGCTTGTGCTTGTTGATACGCTTTCATTAACAATGAAAAATCTGCTGTAGGTGCAAAATTACAACCATGAAAGATCTTCTCCGTCATATTACTGTCTGAAGACACCGCTTGGGCTATTATAATATCGCGGATATTAATTTCACTTTGCATCGCACCACATGTACCAATGCGAATCAATTTCTTAACTTCATAATCGACGATCAATTCTGTAGCATAGATACTCATCGATGGATTTCCCATCCCTGTCCCCTGAACCGACACCGGTACACCCTTGTATAATCCAGTGTATCCATACATCCCTCTTACTTCGTTATAACAATTAGCCCCCTCTAAAAAGTGTTCTGCTACAAATTTTGCACGTAAAGGATCTCCTGGGAGCAAAACGCGCTCTGCTATTTCTCCCTTATTTGCACCTAAATGCCTACTCATAGTTCTTCCTCCAACTTTTAATAGTAAACTGAGGTTTACCGAAATCGCTTTCCACTTGGCCTCAAGTAAAATCAGTTTCGAAACTAGATTGAGCATAAGGTTTTTTAACATTACAAACTAGACCAAAAACTTACGTAGGTAACGGAAAATAATTGGTCAAATTATAAAAGCAATTCTTTACGGATATTGTCCAAATCTCTTTTAGAAGGGATCGTAGAAATAATAACAACAGGCACGGTCTTTAGTGCAACCGGGATATTACTAATGACAAGATCAATATTATTTTGCTGCATGATCTCGTCGGTTAGCCCTTTCATAATGGAGGTATTAAGGATCAACTGATCCCCTATTTCCTTCTTTATCAAATCTGCTATGTAATGACGAATTGAAAATTCCTCCCCGATCACTAAGAAAGCCCTCTTACTCTTATAACGTAAACTCGAGCGGACAATTAAGGTTAGTTTTGTTAAATGAAAATTATTGAAGAGAACGGAAGGGTAAGTTTTATTCCACGTTTGCATACAGGTTTGCATTTCTTGATAAATCTGCTGGCACTCCTGCTCTACATATGTTGTTAAATGACTTTTCGAAATCATCATCCATTCCGGAATGGCATTTTCGATTAATAACTTGTCAAAGAACCCGTAAATCTCCAAGATAAATCGTTCATGCATATCCAAGTTCGGGTATACCTTTGCCAACAACATTAGAAGCAGATTCCCCATTTGATATTCTTCTTTATTCTTGTGTAATTCGACTTCTTTAATCGGAGTGATCTCTGACCCTTCATAATAATGATATTGGCTGAGACTAACCATGGATTGCATAAAGAATATTTCACTCTTTGGAAATTCGATGGACAGCTTTTCTTCAAGACGCTCTGCTATGGCTCTCACTGGTATATAAAACATTCCCTTTTCCCAGGGGTATGCATTTTCGTCGATGGTTACACAATTTCCTTTCCCAGCTCTTTCTATTACAATTGCCAACAAAAAGGACAATTTCCTTTTGGAATTGATAAAATATACAATGTTATTCTCAATCTCTATATTTGTGATCAACTGATTTATATAAGCAAAATCGATATTCGCAAAGGGCCATCCTGTAAACTCATACGCATCACAATATAAATTCCAATAAAAATATCGAATATTCATTTCATTCCCTTTGATCACAGGTGTAGAGTAACTAATGCGTAACTTATACGCTTTTAGATCATTATTATTTAATTCTACAATCAGCTTCTTCAAAGACGAGGTACTCATAAACATGGCTTCAGAAAGCTCCTCCACAGACATTTGACCAGCATTCGTAAACAATAAATGCATCAGCCGATAAAAAATGGTTTGTCTGAACATAGAAGAAATCACTTCACTTATCGTACTTTGCCCATCACGTAGAAGAACGATTCCCTTACCTCTAAAAACTTCAATGGTTACAGTAGAGGGTAGTTGCTTGCTGATTTCCTCCACCATCTTCCGTATTGTCTTATCTGAGATCCCTAAACTTTTTTCCACTTCGGCTAAGGTAAACCATCTTTGTTCCGTATCAAGCAGCGTTAATAGTTGGCTAGCTAAATTAAATCCCTTATCCATTGTTATCCACCCTATTTCAATTTCATTTTAATTTTTATAGTATAAACAAATTCACATCTATAACCATATTATTTTTCAATAAAAAAACCCGGGTTTCATTTACCCGAGTTTCACATCACTTTATATTTGTGTTTTTTCTTCAATAGGGCTAATTGCTTTCAGCTGCATCGTTATGACGGCTGCTATAACGGCTTTGATGATGTCCCCCGGAAGAAAGGCTAACGCTCCGACAAGTCCAGCCCAGATCGACGTATTGGTTATTAATGCCATGACTGGTGCACCAATCAGACTCACTAGTAATACACCAAAGATTATGTTGATCGCTATCAGCTTCCAAGTTCGGACCTTCGGCCAGATTTTTTCAGAATACCAGCCGATAAGGCCGGCCGCGATAGGGAAGCTAAATATGTATCCTGCAGAAGGACCAATGAGCACTGCGATTCCGCCGCGGCCACCAGTCAGTACAGGCAGTCCAATGGCTACTAGAATGATGAAAATGACTAGACTGAGGGCGCCCATCCGTTTCCCCAGAAAACATCCAGCTAACATGACGCCAAGCGTCTGGGCAGTGATCGGAACGGGGATGAAGCCGAGGGGGATGGGTGGAATCATGCCCAGCACCGCGATAAGTGCTGCGAATAATGCAGCATAAATAAGTTCTTTTGTCTTCAAAAAATTGACCTCCATTGGATATAAATAATTGTATTCTGGTTAGTAAATACGTCCAGTAAGCTGAATTATAATGGAGATATTCATGATTGTAAACCAAAAATTAATTTATAGTTCACAATAGAATGAAATACCAAGCTTGAGTTTTTCCAATTGTTATATAGAATTAGAGTATTCAGTCGCAATCGTTGGATGTTATTATATTCAATGGGTTTTGGTCGGAGAGTTATACTTTTGGAGGTTTAAGTTCATGACAGTAAAAGAACATATTCTTGCCTTGCTCGACAGTAATAAGGGTGAATACTTTTCCGGCGAAGAAATAGCCGTTCAGTTATCCGTGACGCGCAGCGCTGTCTGGAAAGCCATAAAATCGTTACAGACAGACGGATATTCCATACAAGCTGTAACTAATAAAGGATATTCCATGTCACCTCAAACAGATATCCTATCTGCAAGTGCAATTTCAAAATATCTGGATACCCAGGAGCAAAAGTTACGTTTAGAAGTCTTTAAGACACTATCTTCAACGAATGAAGCCGTAAAAAGCCTTGCCTCAAATGGAGAAGCTGAGGGTAAGGTGATCCTTTCCGAAGAACAGACCGCTGGACGCGGGAGAATGGGCCGAAAATTCTTTTCTCCACCGGGAACGGGTATCTATATGAGTATCCTGCTGCGTCCCAAGCTATCAGCAACAGATTCCGCTCTGCTGACCACTTGCGCCGCTGTTGCAGTCGCCCTTTCCATCGAGAGCGTATCCGGTAAAGAAACGCAGATTAAATGGGTGAATGATGTCTTCATGGAAGGTAAAAAGGTGTGTGGGATTCTTACTGAAGCATCCGTGTCACTGGAAAACGGCTGGCTTGATTATGCCGTTCTTGGTATTGGTATCAATGTAGCGCTACCGTTCGACGGCTTTCCTAACGACCTTACCGAGATTGCAACAACTGTAATTTCTGAAAACAATTCTTATGGTGATCTCCGCAACCGACTGGTAGCAGAAGTACTGAACAATTTCATGAGATATTATGAGCAATTAACGGACAGATTGTTTCTTACCGAATATAGAAAACGGTTAATTTCACTTGGAAAACCCGTAACAGTGATAAAGAATAATGAACAGCTTAAGGCAACAGCCATTGATATCGATAACGATTGCCATCTGAAAGTCAGATATGAAAATGGTGACGAGGAATATCTTTCAAATGGAGAAGTCAGTGTTAAAATTTAGCTATTGTTCTTTTTAAGATAGGCTAGCTTATGACGTTTTTCGCAAAAGAAGCCACCTTGTAGGCGGCTTCTTTTGCGTATATGTTATTCGTGGTAATCGTCAAATTTAAACATGGAGGAATCATTTTTCAGTGGTTTATTATTGCAAATTATTTTTTATCCAGCTAAGCAGCGACTCTTCCTTCGGAGCCCAAGCAAGTAGATTTCTTGCATGGGTGGCACGCACACGGCTGTTCGAGGCGATAGCAAAACGCGCCCAGTCTCCAAGTTCTGCTATCGCTTCGTCTGCGGGCCAGCTTATGGTCTTGCCCCCAAAGCCTAACGCCTCGCTGACAGATTTGGCGATGTCCCCATAAGATTCCTCCCCATTTTCGGCAAAGAAATACGATGCAGACGGTGCTTTTTCAAGTGCCAATACATACAGTTGTACCAAATCTTTGATGTGGACATTAGACCAGCGATTTACGCCTTTACCTACGTGAACGCCTGCCTGCAGCTCTCTCGACTTGCGAATAATCTGCGGCAATTGATCGCTTTCCACAGGCAACGCTAGTGCATCACCATAAATCATAGATGGGACTATCACGATGCTTCTCACCCAATCCTCAATTCCAGCCTTGCGTACGAGGTTGTTTATCGCTACGCGGTTTTCCCTAATATCCATAGGTACAAATGGTGTTTCCTCGTCAAAAATTTGTTCGCTCGCCGTTTCGCCACGGGCATCATCTCCAACCACACTTGAACCCGATGTATGCAAAAATGGCTTTCCACTTCCACGTAGAGCAGCTATAAAAGTTTCAACTGCCAGCAAATGATCAGAATCGGCTGTGTGAATTACTGCGTCGCTGAGCTTAGCATATTTCGTTAGCGTATCCGTATCTTCCAACGTGCCGAGTATAGGCTCTATACCAATATCCCTTAATGCTTCCACCTTATCGGGATTGCGAACCAGACCGAAGACAGTATGCCCGGCATCAAGTAAACCTTTAGCCACCGACCCGCCGATATAGCCTGAAGCTCCTGTGATAAACACTTTCATAATAATATTTCCTCCTCATCTATGCTGTTGATGCTTGTCCATTCGACAAAGTGTAGTGCCAGTCTCAATTATTTATTAATTTTGCTGCTTCTTTATTGTAAGCTCCAAAACATAAATAAAACAAATTATGAAATAGCCACTTATTAATAAATAATTTTATAAATAATACTAGCTAATCCATCTTCTTTTCTCTTAGGATAGATATGATCTCATGAATCAGAGGCAAATGCTTATTCTTTAACTGATAAGCGATATATAACTCGTTTTTTACTTTTAAATGCTTAAAAACAACTTTTGATTTGCCTTCTTTTAACGAGTTTCGCAAGAGGTATGTAGGTATGACACTCAAGCCCACCCCGAGCTCAACTGCCTTCAGGATCATGTGTAAATTAGGAATGATATGAATAGGTCTAATTTCAGGACGTTTCTTAAAATGTTCTCTCCAAATTCTTCTTATTATCGGCAATTCCAAGCCATAGCTGATCCATTTCTGTTCAGAGAGCCATTGCTCTTCAAGCTTCAGATTATCAAATTCAAGGATTTCATAATTGCTTGGAGCTACTATAACAAACTCTTCATCCATTAATTTCAAATACTCGATACCGGGAGTTTGGAACCTTTTTGACATAATGAGAATGTCTAGCTTGTCTTCCTTCAGGAGCTCTAGCAATTGCTCGGAGGTTCCAAAATGCGAAATGGTGCAAGTATTAAAATCAGTAAGTTGTGGCAGTATTTTTTCACTAAAAAACTCATGCGCCGCTCCCAGCTTGATTACACTCAGCGTAGGCAAAGAAGCGGATTTAAAGCTCATTGTCGTATTCTCTAATGACTCTATAAGTGGAGCGAGCTGGGAATATAACTCCTTTCCCCGCTCTGTTGGAGTGATTTTTCTAGTCGACCGAATAAATAAAGTTTCTCCCACCTCCGCCTCCAAGGCGGCTAAGTGCTGACTCATGGCTGGCTGCGTCATCATGCGGGTTTTTGCGGCTTCAGAAATCGATTGATACTTATATATTGTGCAAAAGCTTCTATACCATTCAAAATCAACCATACTCTAGGCTCCACCTTTATACTGTAAAATTTATATTAGAAGATGAACTTAATATATCAACTTAAGACGCTGTATTCTACTGCGGTAAAGCATCTAAATCCGGCTGCATCTTGTTCCGCAGAACATACAGCATGATGGCACCAACAAGGAACGCAACGGCATCCGAAATGACGAGCGACCAGACCACACCATGAAAACCATTCATTCGATTGGCTATATACAACACAGGAATCAGAGTAACTCCTTGAATAATTGACATTATAAATGCAGCAGTTCCTTGCGCTGTAGCTTGGAAGATCCCGGTAAACAACGAAGTCATTCCTGTAATGAACAAGGATAAGAATGTCACATGCAGAATGTAGCTGCCCATTTCAATTAATTGCGGGTCATTCGTAAATAAGCCAATTAAGTGGTCGGAAATCAGATAGACGATAACGCCGAACACGACAGCTAAAGCTATTATCGCTTTGATCGTGAATCCGATGGTATGCTTCATGCGTAATTTATTCGCTGAAAAAGAGAAGGCAATGAGCGGCACGACTCCCTCGCATAAACCCATCAGAATACACTCAGGTAATTGCAATAAACGGGATGAAATTCCGAACCCCGCTATGGCTTGATCTCCATATTCGACTAGAAAATGGTTCAATATGAGTGACATTACACCCAAGAAGATGCTCATTATAAAGACGGGAACTCCGATTTTGAATACATTGCTCAGTATATCCTTGGTAGCTTTGAACCATTTAAAAGAGACAGTTAAGAATTGGCTTTTATAACCCAAATGGTAGGCGTAGAATGCGCTCGCAACCAAGTTAGAGATGACCGTAGCAGTCGCAACGCCAATCACGTCCCAATGGAAGACGAAGATAACTAGCGCATCGAGAATAATATTCACGACAACACTTAGAATCATCCCAATCATCGATGTGATTGCTGAACCTTCCGAGCGCACGATATTCTCCAATGTGAAGCATAATACAACGAATGGTGAGCCAATAAGCATAATCGTTACATAGTCCTTTGTAAATCCGAAGGAGTCGGGCGTCGCTCCCAGACCATGAACAATTGGATCAATCAACGGGAGGCCAACAGCCATCACGATAAGACCGATAACTAAACTGCTGTAAAAAGCGAATGAAGATACATGCTTAACATCATCATATTTTTTCTCCCCTAGCAAGCGGGAGATGAATGTACCACTGCCCATGCCAATCAAGTTTCCTAGCGCCATAATGATCGCGAATAACGGCAAGGTTAGTGCAAGTGCGGTTAACATAGCCGTATTGCCCAGTGTGCCAAGGAAATAGGCATTCAAGATGGAATATATGACACTCATTGACATGCCTAACATCATCGGTATACCGAAGTGAGCTACGGCTTTTGAGATGGGTGCTTTTTCAAAGTAATGAAGGTTTTCTGCATCCATGTGGGTCACCACTTTCTTCATCTATTTGGTATTCAAATTACTTAGAGTTCTAACTATTTATAGAATATGAACCATGACGCAGCAACAAACAACCCCGTACCGTAACATCGACTTTACGGGGTTGGTGTGCGAAATTTAACTGTTCTTCAGTTTCCAAGAAAGTACGTCATTGCGCCGCCTTTGCCGTTCATCTTTCTTTTGTAAAAGGCTCGCCACTGCTACTGTTTGACGAAAAGACTCTGCTTACTTATCGTCCGGATCATGTGACTGGTCTGGTGACGAATTCCTTCCATCTCTGGAAGGCCAGCCGAATCCGCGCATGTCACGATGCCCTTCCCCGCCAAAGCCAGGGAACCTTCCGCTAAAGCGTTCGTCCCTAGAATTCCCCCACATTTTTTGCATTTGTCCACGCATGGCCATTAGTTTTTCGAATTCCTCTGTTCCCATACGCTCCTTTGCAGCCTCCATCCACATAGCCATTACATCACGTTCTCCGTCCGTTCCAAGCTCTTCTTCTAAAGCCATAATTACGCGGGTTAAGTAATCCCCGAAAGCAACCTGCTCTTCTGAAGATAGGCTAGAAAATATGTTGACGTTGTCTATCTCTTGCCCCTCTTCCTCTTGTCCTTTTTGGGTTAAGTAAATCAACATGATGCGTTTGTCTGTTTCTGATGGCTTACGGGTGATATATTCGGCTTTTTCCAATTTTGCAAGCAATTCATTGAGGGATGATACACGGATGTCCAGCATATAGGATAAATCTTTGGTGCTGATACCATCTTTCATCCGGAGAAATGCCAGTATCCTGCCTTGCCCGCGGGATGTGTCGGCCATAGGGCCAACAGCAGCATGTGTTTTTAAGTGTTGTCGTTGCAGCAGCCATTGCAGTTTCGCGAGTTTTTCATATAATTCAGTATTCATGTCCATATTGGATCCTCCATAAAGTTTGTATGGTACCTGTTAATCTTTGTGACGGTACCTGTTGGTTTTTATTATAACGGTACCTGTTAGATATGTCAAAATATTTTTTACAGGTACCGTTAGTATGTTGTTGATTGTTACCGCAACAATGTAGCGGGCAAAATTACTTACATCCTTATTACATTTTTTATCATATACTTACTGTAAGTTCGCTTGCACGATATTATAATTGGTGTTTATGACAGTAACACTTATTCGGGTTTATTTAAAAAATATCTGGAGGTGACTTGATTGAAATTACTAAAGCTCAGTTTAGCTGTTACTTTAGCGAGTACCCTATTATTTGGTCCTTCGTATCCATCTTTTGCAGCGTCTACTACAATAAACTCCCCTGTTCTATTGCAAATCAATGAGTACAATATTCTCTACACTTATCCAAAGCAACCTTATATTGATAGCAAACAAAGATTAATAGTTCCCCTTCGTGCAGTAAGTGAACTACTAGGAGCTTCAGTGTCGTATAATGCCGAATTAAAACAAGCAATAATTGAAAAGAATGGTAAGAAAATTATTTTAACAGAGAATTCGAATAAGATAATAGTAGATGGTGTAGTGAAAACAATGGATACTGTTCCAGTAGTATACAAACAATCTTTTATGTTACCTATTCGTGTACTGTTGGATAATATGAATTTAAGGGGAACTCACGATAGCCAAACGGGTATTTTGCACTTGGAAGATGAAGCGATCAACGGATTTAATATGGTAAAGTCTATTAAGGAATCGGACATTCCTCCTGATAGAATTGCTAATCAGAACGGAATTTTACCAACCACTTTTGATTTGACGCTGAGTGAACTAAGTGAAAATAAGCTTCAACAGGGAAATATCAATTTAAGCGCAAAAAATATTAGTGGAATTTCTATGCCTAAAGGTAAAGAAGATCTACATGTTTTGGTTATATTTAATAATACCTTTCAAATGGAAGCTGATCTTAACCCAACAACAGAACAACTACGTCCTCGTCCAGCCCTCACAAAAGATCAAGTATTTCAGCAGAAAACGGAGTTTACAGCAGGCAATTATGGCGACTATTTAAAATATATTCTAGTAGTGGGCAGGATTCTAAAATAAGTAAATACAATTCACGAAACGCAAAACGAGCCTAAAAGTGATTTTAGAGGCTCGCTTTTGTCTTATTTTACAAGGAGGGTTATTAATATATGAAACACCCTATTCTAAGTAAAAAATCGCTCATTCTAATAATTTTTTTGATATTCCTTATAGGAATATACTTTTTATTCTTCGGATTACCATGGAAGTCCATAGCCCATAAAAAACAATTCGAAGTCTATTTAGAAGATAAGTATCAAATTGACTTCAAGTTAAAAAAGATGGACTATGATTTTATGCACCGAACATACCTTACTTATGCATATCCCGCGAGTGACCCAACTTTAGTTTTTTTTGTAGGTCAAGATATTGAAAACAAAGAAATTCATGATCTTTATCTATATGAACTAGAAAAACGTATGTTCAAATAGGTTACTAGAATAACCGTTGAGCTGTGATCAGTTTTCTTTTTTTATATCTTCAAGCAAACCTTCAAACCATTGAACATTTACTATATGGTGGGAAAGTGAATTTTCTAACATTTTTTTAAAATAAGCAGTGATATTTTCATCGTTCTCAAGAGATAGCTGTATTAAAGAAATCTTATGTTTAGTTTGTTCGATTTGTATTTCTATTAATTTAGTTAGCTCTTCTTTTTTATATTCATCTGAAAATAACATTGCTACATAAAAAGATAGGTTTATATAGTCTGTCTTAGACCCATATTTGAACATCAACTTTTCAAACTCTTTTTCCCCTAATTCCGTGATGTTATAATTATGTGTCTCTCTGGTGCTGTCTCTTTGGTCAACTTTTACAATATACTTTTTCTCTACTAATTGCCCAAGATTATAATAAAAGGACCCTTTGGTGAAATTCACTATATATTTATAGTGTTTTTCTTCCATTAAGGATAACAATTCATAACCGTGAGCCCCTGGATTTTGTTTTAATAATCCTAAAATTAGTAATATTATCAACTCAACGCCTCCGTCAAAATGCAACTAGGTTTAATCATTGTTGATTTGTATGAACTTGGCTTGAAATTCGTTAAATGATATTTTTCCCAAAGCAAAATCCATACTCAATATATACATTTTTTCCGCTTTAGTGTGAGTTCTTGCATTATGGAGACTTAACAACTCCTGTTCATTAATTAGCGGCTCAAGTACATGCTGCTTATTAATAAAAGCTTCAAAATATCGTAACCCAAATTTTCTTTGAGATATTGCATCGATATGAATACCATCCGGATTAGAAGTTAAACCTGAAGCTGTAACAAAGTAACAATCATCTTGTTCAAAAGCAAATTTTTGTAACTCTTGATTCATCAACTCGTATTCAGTGCAATGTTTCCCAAATCCTTCTTTGCCTAAAAAATCCCCTAAGCCACCAATTATAAATGGAATATTTGGAGCATCTAACTCTTTTCTAAGCGCCGTAACCATTAAAAGTAATTTCTGATAATAGACTTTGTAGCTGCCATTACTACTATCACTTTCTCCTTGATGCCATAAAATCCCCGATAATTCACTATTTTGCATAGCAAATTTAGTTTCTTGCAATGCATGTTTAAAAAGTGCCCCATCTACAGCCCATTCATCAATGGTGCTCCCACCCTCAGCACAAGGAATTAAGCCAATGATGTCTTCTTCATTTTCACGACACCATGCATCCGTAAATGATCCTGCCAGACTTATTCCAGAAACAGGACGGTCATAATTAATAGGTTCAGCCATCATTTGCCATCTGCCATTACGTAGCATTTGGATTCTCTCGTTATTAATTGGGGGTACTTCATGTATAAATCCTCGTCCAGCCATATTTGACTGTCCAATCATTAGAAATGATTTGATCATTATTCTCATCCTCTCTTCAATAGTCTAATTAGACTGTTTATATTATTAGTCTAATTAGACTATTTGTCAACAAATACGCTTTTATTCTCTCCCTCTTTATGAAATCAAAAAAGCTGATCTTCAAAAAGATCAACCTTTGTATGAAGTATTAACATATCAGAAGTGAGGTAATACCATCTAATTCTGATACGATTTCATATACTCGCGTCCGTCTGCCTTACTTTGAATAGGGTTCCAAACCTGAGCAAAGAACGGTTCACGCTTCGCACGTTCTTTGTAATTCCAGCTTTCGAGCTCACACTGCGGGCAGAAATGTCCACCTTCTAGCATAAGCTTGGGGCTAGCCGTAAAGGTATGGTCGAACGCACATTTGAAATCAAGTTTGCCTGTCCAATTCCCCGTTTCCATATCTGTTGAAAGACATTCACCACCACGAAATTTCGCAGCACCCTTGATATCTTCAAGATTTAATTGCGATGTTGGCTTATTCTCATCATACCCGTGGTCAAGTTTGATGACTTTATCCCAATCCGCGAATTTCTTCATTTCAGATACCTTTGTAGGAATCGCCTCCCAGTTGTTCTTGCTGCCCCAATAAGCGTCTATTTTCTCAATGTCATTTTCCTCGATAAAACGTATCGTTCCTCGCTCTTTTACTGCTTGCTTTTTCATCGTCCGCTTAATCATCGCACCCATCAATTTTTGACCTCCGGGCAATTTAGTGATGACTTTCACAACAGGCACAAGTGCGCCTAGATTATCGAGGTAGCTTTGATAGAAATAATCTATTGAATCTCGGCGAAAGTGAAAATAGTCCTCCAGCTTATCAGAGTCCAGATAATATTGTCCGTGAAAATTCCGTGTTGCATACCATTTAGGATCTATCACATAATCAAGATTTGTTAAACCTAACTTACCATAAAGCACCTGATACATCTCAAGCGTGCTGACTCGACAGCTCTCGCCCCCGCCAATGTTGTAAATATGTTGCCAAAATCCTTCATTTAGTTCTCCGTCTATATCCGAGATGCAAAGGTTTCGCATTAAACGTCCTGAATCCCGATCTGATACGTATTCAAGCACATTTTCTAGACAGTTATGGAACATAATAGGGTCTTCTATCTTGCTCATCGCTGGCCCCATAATACCTGTTTGGCGGAGGCTCACCCAATAGCTTAGTCCTGATTCAATTACCATACGCTCGGCGGCAATTTTCGAAACGGCATAGTAGTCATAAACACTTGGTTTGAGAGGGTCGCCCACACGTCCCCAATGGATTGGCGGCATACGGTCACCCGTTTCCGCAATTGTACCGATATTTACGAAACGCGTTACATGGGCACGATCGCTTTTCTTGATGGAATCGACGATGTTCTTCGCTGAACCATAATTAATCTGCATCGTTCGTTCGGGAAACTCATCTGCAGCAGGAGATACAAAGGCTGCTATATGGAGCACAATGTCGGCATCTTTCACACATTCATAGACAAGGTCGCAGTCTAGTAGATCGCCATAGACTACTTTAACGCCACTTAGTCTCTCATATTCTTTCAGCTTTTGGCGGCTGGTTGAATTGTCTAAATCAAAGAGTAACAGCTCGCATTTCGCTAAATCGTTTCTAAGAAATTTCAATGTTTCGCCACCCATATTGCCCGCTGCACCTGTTATCATGACTCGTTTTTTCTTTACCATATTCTTCACCTGCATTATAAGATTATTGACAAGTCATTCGTCTCCCTTCAGAATACAGACACAGTGTCTATTTCACAACCACCAGTTGATTATCAAACTGATGTAATATAGACAGTCGAAGATATTCTGTCCATTAGTTTTTTAAAATTTTTATAGGGGGTGAATCAACAATGAATCAACGTGAACGGTTAACCAAATTGCTGCTGAAGCAAAGCTTGATTCGTCTGCTCAAAGAAAAAAACATAAGCCAAATCAGCGTAAAAGAATTATGCGCTTCAGCAGGCATCAATCGCTCTACCTTTTATTTGCATTATGCAAATGCATACGATCTGCTTGAACATGTTGAGCAGGAGATTATTGATAACACAAATGCATATCTAGAAAAAATCGAAGCTAATGACAATGGCATCACTTATATATTGACCTTCTTAGACTACATCAAAAAGAATGATGATTTATTTGCCATCATGCTACTCAAATCAAATGAAAACGAGTTGTTTTCAAAACGTTTGCTTAATGAAGTACTGATGAATATTGACACTTTCCTTCAGCTTGACGTTCCCGAAAATATGAAGCGTTTTACTTACGCTTATTTGGTTAATGGAAGCTTAGCAATTATACAGGAATGGATATTAGAAAATTTCATTATATCAAGCGATGAATTGGCTCAACTTATTTTCTCTTTGGCGGATCATTCCTTATTAACGTTTAAGTCATCGGAAACTTGAAGTAATAGTCACCAGATCCAACTAGTAGTTTAAGGCCTTCTGACATTTGTTCCACACTGGATAGACCTATGACTTGTTCTATTGGTGTCCCAGACTCCAAGATACTGTCCTGATTCATCGTTGGAATAATAATCTCAGCAGTTGTATTGGATGGAATCAGCACTTGCATTTCTACTGAATCTTCGTTCTGTTTTTTCCAAGTTACCTTGATCGTTCCATGGACAGATTCAAGCGAAGCATCAACCCACGTCAAATGTTCCCTGATCTGCGGCTGGATCCGTATTTTTTTATAGCCTGCTTCTAATAGTTCGATGCCACCGGCAGTGCGATAGAGCCAATCTCCAATAGCACCGTAAGCATAATGGTTATAGGAGTTCATATCATCGCTCCAGAACGAACCGTCCTGTTTTATTCCATCCCAATGTTCCCAAATGGTTGTAGCCCCTCGGATTACAGAATATAACCAGGAAGGATACTCTTTCTGCAGTACCAATTGGTAGGCTACATCCGTATAACCAAATCTAGAGAGAACTAGACACAGATAGGGAGTTCCTACAAAGCCGGTCGTTAGGTGCACTCCATTTTCTTCGATATGGTCGGCTAGCATCTTGGCCGTCCGATGACGATCCTTTTCCTCTAATAAGTCAAACATAAGGGCAAGTGTATACGCAGTTTGTGTCGGTGAGGCCACCCGACCATTTGGCGTTACGAACTCTTGACGGAATGCCAGAACAATCTTCTCATGCAATGCTTCATATTTTAAGGCATCTTCGGGTTTTCCAATGACAGCCGCTGTCTTAGCTAGCAATTCCGTTGAATAAGCATAGAACGCGGTAGCGATCAACTCTTTTGGTGTTGCTCCGACGTAGCTGTTTTCTTTGGCATCCAGACCTAACCAATCTCCGAAGTGAAAACCTGTATTCCATAGATATTCGTCTTCACCTTGCGCCCGAATATACTCGACCCATGCTTTCATACTTGGATATTGCGTTTTCAGCACACGAATGTCCCCATAACATTGATAAAGCGTCCAAGGACAAATCACCGCGGCGTCTCCCCAAGCAGCAGAGCCGTATCCTGCCGCTGGAACATCGGGAATAACATGCGGAACTCTTCCGTCTCCTTCTTGATCTGCGGCCAAATCCTTTAGCCACTTTTCAAAGAACGGAACTACATTCATGTTGTAGGCAGATGTGCGAATAAAAACTTGAGCATCCCCCGTCCATCCCAATCTTTCGTCTCGTTGAGGGCAATCTGTCGGGATATCTAGAAAATTCCCCTTTTGTCCCCATAAGATGTTGTGCTGAAGCTGATTCAAGAGTACATCTGAACAGTTGAAGTTTCCCGTTTGCTCCAAGTCCGTATGGATGACGCAGCCGATGAATTGTTCCAATAATTGATCTAGCGGTATGCCAGTCACTTTTACATAACGGAATCCTTGGAAGGATAAATACGGTTCAAACGTTTCTGCCTCCCCGCCATGGCATATATAAGTAACAGTCTGCTTTGCAGATCGTAAATTTCCGATGTAGAAATTCCCCTCGCGGTCCAACACCTCAGCATGTTCTAAAGTAATTATCGTTCCAGCTTCAGCATGAACCGTAAATCTTACCCATCCAACCATATTTTGTCCCATATCCAGCACGTGTTCGCCTTTGGGTGTAGTAATGACTGCGATAGGCTTGATGGTTTCTATAACCCTGGTCGGTTCGTTTTCCTGAGCAACCAATGAAGTCTCTGGACGGTCCTTGAGAATAGTCTTTTGCCACTTTACATCCTCAAAACCGGGAGAAGACCAACCTTCTACCTCGAGCCTCGCATCATACGTTTCGCCATGATACAATTCTGACATCAAGAGTGGACCTGTAGAAGCACGCCAGTTGTCATCCGATACAATGATTTGTTCAGAACCATCAGATAATGTGACGTGTAGCTGGATAAGCACAGCACGATCCTCACCAAAGATGTCTTTCTTTCCTTCCCAAGCTAAATATCCTTTATACCACCCGTTTCCCACCATGCAACCAAGAGCGTTATTGCCAGCAGCAATCAAAGAAGTCACGTCAGAGGTCTGATATTGAAGCCGTTTATTATAACTGGTCCAGCCAGGGTTAAATAACGTGTTATCTGCTGGTTTACCGTTTATATATAAGCGGTACATCCCAAGAGACGTTGCATACACACGAGCTGATACAACATTATCAGGGATTGAAAATTCCGTACGAATATAGTCGCAAGGATCAGCCCCATTCTCTTGGTGATTCGGAGGTGCTGCTATCCATTTTGCCTGCCACTCATCTACCGATAACAATGCCGTTTCCCAGAACACAGGTTCACTCCATTCTGAAACTATCCCATGATCGTCCCAAGCTCGAACCCTAAAGTAATACCGAGTGCGGGATTGTAAGGCGGGACCTTCGTATTCAATATGCACATTGCTATCCGACTCTACCTTTTCAGAATCCCATATGATTTTTGAAAAGAATTTGTGATCATTTGCGACTTGAACTTGATAGGCTGATTGGATAAATCCCCGTATTTCTGTGCTGATCCACCAACTAAGCCGCGGATGTAAATCATCAATCCCCAACGGATTCTTTCTATAGTTCACTTTAAGATTTGTAACTTCAAAATTAGACATTTGTATCAACCTCCTATATTCATCCAGTAACCTGCCGGAACACTTTGAACTGTATTCATAGATCTTTGATCCGGCAGCTATTTCTATTGTATGAGTTGAGAGAATTTAGAATTGGGGGTATTTCAGACATTTTTATAGGTGGATCTAGACATTCATTCATTAGTTTCGTACGATATGTCTAGCCTTAGCAATTTGAAAGGGGGCACGATTATGAGTATCAGACGCAGCACTTTTGTCATGTCTGGAGATAGCTTTTTCGAGCCTGGTGTGCAAATTTATGTGAACAGGGCTTACGAAACGTTCGAATTGAATGCGCATTCCCATGAGTTTATCGAAATTACTTATATCAGTGAAGGAGCAGGCGTTCACTACATTGACGATGAGGCTGTTCCTGTCGAGCACGGTACGTTATTTTTTATCCCCATTGGACGCAGTCATGTATTTCGACCTAAGACCCCGATGAAAGACCGCCCGCTCATCGTTTATAACTGTTTATTTCCAGTAGAGTATTTATCAGAACTTCAGGCTACCTTTCCTCACGCTACAGATATTTGTGAATTTTTCACAGACATGAATTTGCTATGGTTCTCTATGAAAGATGTCAATGGCGCATACCATATAATGTTTCGTGAACTGTTTCGTGAATTCTCGGCAAAACCGCCAGGATATTTAGCTGTCCTCGATGCTCTTGTCGTACAAATATTAACAGGCTTGTTTAGACATCGATTGCAGATTGTTGCGCCATCAGGGGATAAGCCGCAATGGATGGCAGTGGATGATGCGATTGCATTTATAAATTACAACTATGCCAATGGGCTTAAACTTAGCGATCTCGCCAGTAAAGCGAACCTTAGCGAACGGCAATTCAGTCGCCTTTTTCGGCATCAGACTGGAATGAGCTTTACAGATTATACGCAAAGTATTCGAATGGATGCTGCATGTCGTATGCTATCAGGAGGTCATAGGAGTGTAAGCGAAATTGCCGCTGCAGTTGGATATGCTGACCTCAAATTTTTTCATCAAATATTTAAAAAAAAGATAGGAATGAGTCCCCGACAATATAGTAATTCTATTCGAAGTGAGCACTAGCTTCTAACATTCAAGATTACAAAAGCTGCCTAGCAATTGCTAGGCAGCTTATCCTACTTATCACCGGCAAGTGTAAGCCACTTACGATTGTGATGCTCCTGAACTTCAACGGGGGTATCAAAGAAATCGCTCAACACATCCGACTGCAAGCAGTTTTCTGTCTCATCCCCTTTGTAGATTTCTCCGTTCTTCACCAGCAAAGTATGTGTAAAGCATGGTGTTATCTCCTCGATATGATGCGTTACATACAGCAAAGTTGGTCCGTTCGGTTGCTTCGTAATCTTCTCAATCATTTGTAACAGCTGTTCTCGGGCAAAAATATCGAGTCCTGTGCAAGGCTCATCAAGGATCAATAGATCTGGATTGGCCATAAGTGCGCGTGCAATGAGGACTTTCTGACGCTGACCTTGCGACAAGGTATCGTATGTACGAGCGGCTAAGGAAGAGCAGTCTAGAAATTCCATCAGCTCCTCGGCTTGCTTTTGATCCTCTTCATTCGTCTTGTCATATAAACCGATAGTTGCGAATTTTCCGCTGAGGACGATGGTCAGCGCAGTCTGATGGCCGTATAGCTTCTGTTGCAGCGAGGTGCTGACCCAACCGATTCGCTTCCGTAACTCTCTAAGATCCACATCGCCAAAGCGGTGGTCTAGCACTTCGACTTGCCCAGTCGTCGGCCATATATAGCCGTTTACTACGTTCAGCATCGTCGTCTTGCCTGAACCGTTTAGTCCGACGATACACCAGTGTTGCCCTTGTTTCACTTCCCAATTCATATCGCGTAGGATCATTGTTGTATCACGTTGCCATGATACATTTTTGAGTGATATAATCATGCCCAAATTCCTCCTCTACATGAATGTCTATATTGAACTTAAAGCTCAGAAAGTGTTCCATTTAAAATTTTGAGCGTCGATTGTACTGCTTGATCTGAATCCCCATTTTTAATAGATTCATATACTTGTTCATGGTAATCGGATTGAGGATCATGGGAACTATAATTACGGTTTAATTTACTCATTGCATCTGACAAAATATGAGTAAACGTTCTATATAAGTCAATGATTACAGCGTTTTTACTTGCCATTGCTACAGCCATGTGGAATTCTATATCCGATTTGGCATACAGTTCACGATCATTCTGCTTTAGAGCCATATCTCTTGTATCCAAATGTTTTCGCATGTTGAATAAGTCAGTGTCATCATGCCGTAGAGCTGCTAATCTTGCGATTTCTAATTCAATCATTTTTCGAGCTTCAAAGACCTCAATCAATTCTGCACGAAGTAAACGATGGGTAAGTGGTTCTTGAATAATAGGACTGGATTTTAAGTAAGTTCCAAAACCCTGCTTTTTCTCCAATAGACCAGCATGAACTAACACACGGACTGCTTCTCTTATCGTTGATCGCCCTACATTAAATAATTTCATTAATTCAGGTTCTGGAGGTAATTTGTCTCCTGGCAGGATTGTTCCTGTTGAAATTTTTTGTTGTATTTGATTAACAACATCGTCCACTATCTTAGTGGCTTGAACGGGTTGGAACGACCCCTTTTCAAACATCTGATCATCTCCTCTTTTTGCAGAATAACATGATATTCTTTACTTAACAAGTAAGATTTTGAAGTTTATAACGGTCATAATGGGAATAAAAAAGCAGCTAATCATTTTGATTAGCTGCTGACGTAATTTATTTAACTATCCCCTTATTGCATGTTCACTCAATTTTATTGCCCTTTTTCCATTACCGCAAAGTAGTTATTTTCACCGTCTGCGAAATTGAATACTCTTCCACCGGGAATTTCTACAATATCTCCAACCGTAACATTTTTGTCCTTCAACTCTCGATTCAATTGATCAAAATTATCCGAAAAGAACATTAAAGAAGGTGTTCCGAGATTCATTTCAGGATTCATTTGGGCAACCAACTCTTTATTATGAAGAACAATACTAGTC
Organism: Paenibacillus sp. FSL R5-0475; assembly: GCF_038004585.1. Lineage (NCBI taxonomy): Bacteria > Bacillati > Bacillota > Bacilli > Caryophanales > Paenibacillaceae > Paenibacillus > Paenibacillus sp. FSL R5-0475. Next base: position 1,937,443 of record NZ_JBBORK010000001.1, on the reverse strand, counting down.
GCTGCACCTTTCGGAGCAAGCTCGATAAATCTCATAGGGCCATTTGTTTCGTCTAAAATCACCTCAAATCCTAGCTTTTCTGTCCAGAATTTTTTGGATTCCTCTTGGTTATTTACATATAACATAATTTGTCCAATTTTATTAATCATAAGTTATACTCTCCTTCTTAGTCGGGATAATTTATTGCTTTTACAATATACCTCATGAAGAATATTCACGTCAAGGAATATTAATTCGAACTCCCCTTTTGCAAATATAAGTTGGCTTTGTTTCCGGAGGTTGTCCATATCCCCATATTATTTACTTTCTTTTCCTACATTAAACCGAATTTCAGACCAGCGAAAGAGAACATCGATAATTATTTTTATTTTTAAATACCTCTACAATATTTCAATATAACCTTCTGTTCCATTCACACGAATTCGTTGCCCGTCTTTTATCAGCTTGGTGGCATTTTCCACTCCGACAACTGCTGGCAAGCCATATTCACGAGCGATAACGGCTCCATGGGTCATCAGTCCGCCAACTTCGGTGACCAGGCCTTTAATAGATACAAACAATGATGTCCAGCCAGGGTCAGTAAAGGCGGTGACTAATATATCGCCATCTTCCAGATCTGCCTCTTCCATGTTTAAGATGACACGAGCTCGTCCCTCTATTACTCCGGTAGAAACAGGGAGACCTATAATCGCGTTGTCTGGCAGATTTTCTCGTTTGTATTCACCTGTAATAATTTCACCATCAGATGTGATTACACGTGGCGGAGTAAGTTTTTCAAAAAAATTGTAATCGTCTTTTCTTTTACTGATGATCTGATCATCCAGTTTATTTGTGCGTACGACTTCGTGAAGTTCTTCAAAAGTGAGATAGAATATATCTTCTTTTTCATGAATAACGCTAGCTTGTACAAGTTGTTCGGCTTCTTTCAGTAAAGCCTGCTTATAAATGAAGTAGCGGTTAATCATTCCGTATTTTGGATATTCACGGTAACCGATATAATTCCGGATAAAACTGATTACTCGTTTTGTCTCTTCAACTTTTAGTTCTCCATCCGGTAATTGCTTCAATCGATCTAATAACTCTTGTTCTTTTTCTAAAGCCTCCTGTCGGCCTTGCTCAAATTTTCGATTGCCAGCATTAGGCTCAAAGTTTTTGATATTACTGAGAATCATGCGGACAAGTGTAATCGGCTTTTCACTCCAACGAGTTCTCGAAATATCGATTTCACCGGCACATCGCATTCCGAATTTGTTGAGATAAGCATAGATTGCATCTTGAGTTGCCTGTCCACCATCAAACTTAACCAGTTTATCCAAAAAACCATCATCTTTTACATGTTGTAAATAATCAACTATTTCCGGGTAAGGACGAATCACATCTGCAACATCCAAAAGCGCCAGACCCATTTCTGAGGTAATGTTGTTTGGTACAGATTGAGAAAGCATATCTGCTGCGTTTTTTTCACCTAACCACTCGTACATTTTTTCATTAATCCATGACGAAGCGTTCATAGCAGTCATAAAAACCTTTGTACTTTGTGGGTCAGATAAGAACTTCTTTAATTCCTGGAGATCTTCAAGAATAAAATCAAATAGATCTGCTCCTGATTTCGTTCGGATGTTTTGTCTTAATTCTTCTATCGACGTTTGACTGTTCTTAATCAAATCAGAAACGATTGCCGGATCATTTTCGATTAATGCTTGAAAACCTTCTGACGAACTATCTTTACTGCTATTAACGGGACTCTGTTCTTTTCTATCGTCTGGTAACGATTTTATATATTCTCGTTCTATTAGGGTCATAAATGCGTCTTTTATGAGCGGATCGGATTTCCCAAGGGTATTTATGAAATTTTCTCTGCTGACAGGTGAAGCCAGCATATGTGTAACATCAACAAACAACCTTCCACCGGCCTTACGCATGGGTGCAGGAGTGATTAACAGGTAAAAAGACAATCCTAGTGGTTTCATGGGATCGGTCATCATTTGTTGATGACCGACAGATACGTAAACGTGATTTTCTTGATCATTTACTTCAGGGATCGGGTATAAAGTAGTGATTGGCCGACTCTGAACAATATAAAAAGTATCATGATCCAAACACCATTCGATATCTTGTGGACAACCAAAATAAGCTTCAATCTCTCTACCTAAACGTGCCAGTTGTAAAATTTGTTGTTCGGAAAGGGTTTGAGTCTTTTGCTGATCGAGATCGATTTTCAGGGTCTCTGTTCCACCTTCATTTAATCCATAGATAGCCAATTTTTTGGTTGCTATCATCATATCGACGATTTCCTCTTCCTGTACTTTATAACAATCGGCAGATACCAAGCCAGAGACCAGAGCTTCGCCAAGCCCAAAACTGGCATTAATAGATAGCAGCTTTCGATTAGAAGTCATCGGATCCGCTGTGAATAAAATCCCTGAAGCCTGAGGGAAAACCATCTTTTGCACGATAACAGATAAATATATCTGTCTGTGGTTAAATCCATTTTGCATGCGGTAGATTACCGCGCGATCCGTAAATAGAGATGCCCAACATTTGCTGATATGCTGCATGATTGCTTCTCTTCCGATGATATTTAAATAGGTGTCCTGTTGACCGGCAAATGAGGCATGTGGTAAATCTTCAGCAGTTGCACTAGAGCGTACTGCATAAGCCTGTTCTTCACCAAGTTGGGAGAGATAGTGAGTAACTGCTGTCACAACATCGGAAGGAATTTCTACTTCCATGAGGAGTTGTCGAAGCTTCTTACTGATTTCACCAATTTGCTCTCGATCGTCTACGTTTAATATGGATAGTTGATCCAATAAAATATGATACTTTTCGTTCTTTTCGATGGCTTTTTGGTAGCCCACTGTTGTAACACAAAATCCTTCTGGTACTTTTATTCCTTCGATAGTTGATAATCGCCCTAAATTCAACCCTTTTCCGCCCACGAGCAAAAGCTGTGTGGTTTCTATTTCCTGAAAACCAAGAACCAATGAATGCATACAAAATCTCTCCTAACCATTAAAATGAGAAGAAATTTGACAAGAGTTTAGCTGCATGATATATTATAAATATAAGATGCATTATCTATGCCTTTATATTTTTTAAAGTCGTGATCCGATTATATCATCGTGTCTTTTTATATGCAATATAAAAGAACCTGAAAGCTATTCAGGTTCTTTTTTGTGTTTCCCGCTATTATTTGTTATTCAAAAACCATGGTTCGAACCGAACTACAACCCATAGACTTCAAACTCATAAATTCGTGCTGCTGTATCGGCTCCTTGGGTTGGCTTAAGAGTTATTAATTTTACATAGCGAGCTTTCACCAAAGCAATCGCGTCTGTCGACTCAGCTGCCGAGTTTCCTTGCACGTTTACAACATCCGTCCAGTTCGTTCCGTCGTTACTCACCTGAATGGTATAATTGCTTGTATTAAACCCGGACCATTCTCCTCCACTCTGAGCATGCTTGATGATAAAAGTGCTGATTTGATGCTCGGCTCCTAGATCGACTTGTAGCCAATGAGGCAGATTTCCAAGTGCACACCATTTGCTATTATCCGTCACTTTACCGTCAACTGCGTTTGGTGCGCCTTCTTTGTCTCCACATGCATGATCGGCTGTTGCAGGTTTTCCAAGTGCTAAATTCTTCACCGCACCAGCTTCCTTACTCACTGTAATTAGCGCCTTTTTCATAATTGTGTCTTGGCCCGAACTGTTGGTTGCAGTTAGTGATACGTTATATATGCCCTCCTGATTGAACGTTACAACCGGGTTTTTCGATGTGCTGACAGCTGGGCTACCGCTTTCGAAGCTCCATGACCATTCTTCTGTCACTTCGGTCGACAGGTCGGTGAAGTTTACGCTCTCACCTGGAGCTACCAAGGTCCGATCTGCCTTGAACTCTGCAATCGGCTTCGGATAAGCTGGCCAGCTGATCTTCGCGCTGGAGGCCTGACCTTGCTCGTATCTTCCATTGATTGCAACGACCTTTAATGCTGTTAGTGTTTCTTTGTCTATTCTTCTCATCTCAGGAACGTAAAACACATGATTTGGCGTTGCGCCCAATAAAACCTCACTACCATCTGGAAGTACTCGATAGATTTCGTATTGCTTCACCTGCTGATCAAGTGCTTTCCACTCCAATCTAGCATCTCCATAAATTCCATCGCGGAAATCGGATTGAGTAACCTTCAGATCGCGAACCGCCGGCAGCGTTTTGATCGGGTCGTTGGCATTTTGGATGGAGAGCTGGCCAATTTGAATACTATAATTACTAATCGTATCCTTGGAATCAAAATAAAGTGATACTGCTACGATTCGTTTCCCTTTGTATGGGGTCAAATTCAAAGTTTCGGTAGTCCAGCCTGGTGCTGTCTTATCCTTCACATTAAGAAAGATAAATTGGTCTGGTTGGTCTGCAAAAGCAAGACCTACCTTCAAGCTAGGCTTGTTCAGCGTTTTATAAGTAACCGATAGCTTTGTGCTTGCTTCGATTTTAAGGTCTGTCTTGTAGAGCTTCAGATGCGTTGCATTGTTATGGCTCAGATCACCTGAAACCTTCAGCGAACTGCCACCGTAATACGCATCGGACCAATCGAGCTCTGGAGTAAGTGAAGTTCCTTTGCTGTCTGCGATCCAGCGCCATGTTGGCAGGATATCCTGCAGGCTCCGGTTATTCCATCCCTTATCTCGTACCTGCTGCCCTCGGACATAATATTTCTGCCCGCTTCCTGTATTGAAATTGGTGATGAAAGGTAGCTTGTTTACAGGGGATGATTCTGCCACATTGTTCGCGATTCCTTTCCAGGCCTGATCGCTCACGGTGTTACCCGGATTCCCGTTTGGCCCCACCCAGAATTTGTTCTCGCGTGCGAAGAAATCCTCCATGCTTTCTGCGCTGTTGAAAGACCAGTCTGGACGGTAGATACCAAGGGAAGTGACGGCAGGTTGACCATCCGGAAACAGCAGATTCCAGTTCACATTCGTATCGTAGCCCTTGGCTTCAACATCTATCCCTGCATACAGGTCATACGGACTTCTATCTAAACTTTTGGCCTTCTCTGCCGAGCTTTTAAGATCTTTCCACCAGAAGTTCAGGAACATATTGTCTGTTATTTTCTTATTATTGTCTTGCAGGAACATTGCATTCTTGTCATTTAGCGCATTTTGCCAACTGATACTGCCCTCCTTGGTCATGGAGTCGTACCATACGATTTGCATAGATGCAGATTTGTGCGATTCTAGATAACTTAAGAAAGCTTTCATTTTCTGGGCATCAGCTGGTGTTCCACCTTCAGTCTCCTGGTTAATAAACCAGCCGTCAAATCCGTAATACTTCGCAACCTGGATCAGCTTATCTGCGGCAGGAAAGGAACCGTCGCTGTTCTGCTGAAGCATTTGCTTCACCCATTCAAATTTCCCTCCATAAACAGTTGGCGGGAAGAACACCGTTCCGACGATCGGTACCCCATTTTTATGTGCTGCGTCGATCGTATCAGCGCTTGGTGGTACGATAATTCCTTCACCGGCAGATCCGCCCCAATAGACCAGCTTGTCAACATATTGCCAATAAGTAAACGTATTAGCTCCAAATTTGTCTGATCCCTGTGATGGCACACCACTTGTTCCCGAGTTCAGTGCTGATAAAGCCATAACTTTTGGCGCTTTTGTCGCATGAGCATTGACTCCATCTGTCACAAAGCGGTCTTGCAGCGGAATTGTACTTCGGTTGAATACCGCATCCGGGTCGGATGCAGGACTCCACTGAAGCAATTGCTCTGGAAACCAGTAGGATGAATAAGGCTGTTTAGCGAACGCAGTAGTGGATAATGCTACGCACATCACAAATAAGAATATAAAACCTGTACCAATCTTTTTCATGCCGTACTCCTCCAATCGATTATTTTATGATTGCGCTTACATTTTATCAAGTTGGACAAAGCTCTAGATAGTGGATTAATGACAAGTCCAGGTGCAAATATTACAGATTGTAAGTCTGAAGCTAGTATCAGACAGCACTCCATAAATAAAAGAGCCCTCATTTAAACAAATGAGGGCTCTCAATCTTTTTATGTCATTTAGAATCAATACTGGACTTGTTTGGGATTTCAAGTTATGTATCCTGACGTTAAGCATTCAGATTTAAAAGAAATTGCCGTGTGTTCTGATAAGCATCGTTCCATCCCATTTTAGCATAGAAGCGTAGTCCGTCGAGCCCCTTGAAATAATAAGCTCCCATTAGCCGCTCTTTAAAATAAGGTATCTTTATGCTGGCTTTCTCTTGATTGATTTGATATGTCTTAATGACATCACTCCACGGCATATGCCGATCGAGAATCGCAAGGTCTATGAGAGAATCACCGTACATGCAATTCCCATCGATGATGCCGGTAATTCGTGTTCCATCGGACAAAATATTCCACTGTTGAAAATCTCCGTGTATAAAGCTTCTGTACGATTCATTATAGGGTACGTAGTCCATCAACCGACCGTATATTTCTTCATATACATCTCTCTCCAAGCAAGAAGTACGGAAGAGATCATGCCAGTTCTCCCAGAACGTTCCGCTTTGATCCTCTGCATTTACGGCAACGACGAAGTCTTTCCATGATACATAGGATCCGTTGCCGTCAGCAGCGATCCACCCATAGCCGTTAGTTGACCCAATATCTGCTTCAGCCATTTTTTTCAAAATACTAATAATCTCAGGCAACTGATGAGTTTGTTCCTCTGCTGTGAAATCGGATAGATTCCGTCCTTCCATTCGTTCCATGATTATATAGGTTAACTGGTTAATTCTCCCTATCGCCAAACATTTGGGGAAAGGGATGTTTTGACCTGAGAGCAAATGGGATACATAGTGTTCCGTTTCATATGCTCCTTCCAGATCACTGAATTTCACAACATACCCCTTCCCTTCGTGGTTGAATGAAAACACATTACTTATGTTGCCGCCAGAAAGCGGTTTAATCTCAGTTGAACCAGGCCCAAGATGATTCTCTAATACTTTTTCAATTTCACTTATGGCCAATTTGGGTTTCTCATACATCACCATTGCTTCAACTCCTATAAATCGAATAGTCTCAGATCTGTATCCTTTGAGGACTACTTCAAAATTTTCTTAGCCTTTCGTTTCCTAATACGATCAATTTACGTACAGCTTACCAGATAGTATTGATAAACTGGATAGTAAAAACAATTATAATTGAATTATCCGCAACTGAGCATTATTGAACAGAGGGGACATTTTTAGGGGACCAACTAGTTAAGTATTGGACTTAATTATATTTCTGAAAAATCATCCTATGGGTGTTCCATTAGGCAGTTTCATATCTGGCTTCAATAGAATTACATCACCCTTTTCAGGTACACCTCCAAGGACTAATACCTCTGACTTAAAGCCTGCAATTCGTCGAGGAGGAAAATTGACTACCGCAATTACTTGTTCTCCGGTAATATCTTCAGCCACATATCTTCTAGTAATTTGTGCACTAGATTTCTTTATTCCGATCTCATCTCCAAAATCAATCTCAAGCTTGATCGCAGGAACTTTTGCTTCGGCGAAGAATTCAGATTTAATTATTGTTCCAACTCGAATATCCAGTTTCAAAAAATCATCAATAGTAGCCATATAGCATTCTCCCTTTAAATGATATTTTCTTAATTTATTTGCTTATCTACTTTGATTCTGATATTTAACAGTAGTGTAATTGACGGCTTTTACCCAGAAATACATCCCCATGCCGAGTAGAGTCATCATCCCTCCTATAAATTGAAAGCTAGTGATTGTTTCTCCCAAGAATAGATAAGCAAGTATTATGGCGAGAACAGGCTCACCAATAATCCCTACAGAAATAGTAGTTGCACCTAAAGATTTCAATAACATATTAATAATAGATTGTCCCAAAATAGTTGGGATTAATGCGAGTAAAAAGAAATAGATCCAGTCCGAAGAGTTATAATCTATCAAAGAGAAATGGTTTGACAAATTGTAGATTAACAAGACGCTTCCGCCAAGGAAAAAAACAATAACACTGTATAAACTTGCTCCTATTTTATGACTTACTTTTTGTCCTGCCAGCATATACGCTGATACAAAAACGGTTCCTAATAATGATAAGCCATCCCCTATTAACGCCACTTTAGAAACTCCAAAGTCTCCCCAAGCGATAACTATTGAACCCAGAAGTGCAATCACTAAACAAAGAATGTTTACCACATTTACCCGTTCTCTGAAGATGAAGTATGAACCAATCATTACAAATAAAGGCTGCAATGATAATATCACCATAGAGCTTGCAACTGAAGTATAAACTAAAGACTCCATCCAAAATAAGAAGTGTAACCCGAGAAAGAGACCCGCTAAGAAAACAATACTCCAGTCTTTTTTACTCATCTCCAGACAGCGAAGCTTTTTCCATGATACAAAAGGAAGCAATAAAATTACAGAAGCAAACAATCTATACATGCCGGCTACAGAGGTGGGAGTATTTGAAAATTTTATCATGATAGAAGAGATCGAAATAGATAAAATACTAATAAAAAGCAAAATGTACGGATATGACGGTTTATTTGATTTCACATATAATCCTCCAAAATGTTCTATCTACTTCCTGTGCACAGAGTGATAAAATCAAGATTGGATATAATAATATCATCATCATTGTTTAAATTGTGTCATTATATCGTTGTATTATATATAAATATCATCATTTTAGAAGGGACGTCATTAGATGTCAAAACTGCTGCACGAGAACATTCTTTTTCCTGATGCTTCATTTCCATACATTATGTACACAGCTAACTCTCGGAAAATTATCCCTGAAGGACGAGGATTTAATGACTTACATTGGCACGAAGAACTTCAGATCACTTTGGTTACTCAAGGTAAACTAGTTATACAAGTGAATGGTATTGATTATGAATTGAAAAATGGCCAAGCCATTTTCATCAATAAAGGTGCCCTTCATGTTACGACGCACCTGACTCCTGACGGTCAGTATGTGAGTTTCAATTTTCCTGAAAAGCTGTTGGTCTTTTATGCAGATAGTGCTATGGAAAAAAATTATGTATCACCTTATACGAACTCTTCCTTACTGTCTCTAGTAATTAAAGGAGATGCTGAATGGCAAAGAGATGTACTAAACATGCTTTTGGAGCTGAAGAATAGATTTGATATGCCAAAGAAATGGGGATGGGAATATGAGGTTTCTATCAGAACCGTACAACTCTGGTTAACCTTGATATCTAATATTTCTCTCTCCTTTGAGGACACAGCTAAATACGTAAAAAGGCAGCAAGAACGACTTCAACTCATGCTTTCTTTCATCCATCAGCACTACGCAACTAATATAACTTTGCAAGATATTTCTGATGCTGCTCATTTAAGTGTTTCAGAATGTACCCGTAGTTTCAAAAAGACCCTTCATATCACACCGTATGAATATTTAATAAAGTACCGGATTAAGAAAAGTATGGAGCTATTAATTTCAACTGATTATACAGTAACTGAAATTGCCCATAGAGTTGGTTTTAATCATGTTAACAACTTCATTCAGTCCTTTAAAAAACATCAAACAAGAACACCTAAAGATTTCCGGAAATTAAGAAATGAAATCAAAATCCAAGATACTTTGCCAATAGATACTCCTGGACGGGGGCCGGAATTGTTTTAAACTATATAAAAAAAAGTGGCAGTCACGAAGGCTTCTTTTGCCCTGTTTGACTACCACTCACTGTTTAATATCCCATATCCTTTAATATTTTGGATAACGTGCTCAGACGCTCACCGATCATTTCATCGTCATCGCTAAGAGCTTGATTAAATAGCTTAATATCTTCATTAATTCGCTCATTATCTGTACATACCGCTACAGTCATCGCATCCCCTTGCAAGCCAACTCTGTCGATGACGGGCTGCTCCGGGTCATATAAATTCTCATATCGATACGCTTCGCGGAAATGTTCTAACGACCGGCAAATTAGAATGGACAAATCAAGCACGCGATGAAGAGGCAGTTCCTCTGATTGTCTGGACCATTTTTCCCCGGTATATCTCCATACCTTAGCAGAAATATCGACCTTTCCTCGATCATTCCACTGCGCCAATCCTAAGGAAAGACCTTTCGCATCTGTGTTTCCAGCCATTCGGCCGTCAACCTTCTCATAATTCTCCGATACGACAACAGGCTTATGTTTTAAAGTTGTAGGTATTTTCATGTTTTTTTTCTTCCTTCCAGTTACTATTTTACTAATTTACTAAACGACGGTTTCATCTTATCTTGGATTTCATCGTTAGTCAATTCGTGGTTTGTTATAACCTTTATCTCCGTAGGGCTGTAACTTCTCTAACCATGGCTTTAAGATTTTCTTCCGTTCCCAGCGCATATCAGTTACCTTATCTATCTCCTTCTGTTCTAGTACCTCATAGGTAAACGCATCCGCACCGAATTCTTTCCAATCCTTCTGGAGCTGGGCATTTGCAAATCTCCCTGAATCCAACTGCATTTGCAGAGTAAGCCATTTGTTTTTCAAATTAGGATAGCTGTCGATAAATATTTTGCCGTTGATTTGGTTTTTGATTTGAGCAACACCCATATAAATCTTAATTTGTTTGTACTCCTCGATCAGCTCTTTGCGTTTATTCATATCCATATCTTTCTCTCCTTATCGTAGATAATAAATTCATGGAAATTGTAGTTGGATTTTCATTTTCCCAGCGATTTCAGCTCCACTTTACTTCTTTTCTTAACCACAATAGGAAGCAGAAAAAGCGCACCAATAATCACAAATACACCACTCGCCATAAATACGCCCATCAAGGAGAACGTATCCTTTAGGTAGCCGGAAATGAACATGCCAACCACCATCATTCCCATAAAAATAGGCATGATTGCTCCTGAAACTCGGCCAATAAAGGCCCCTTCGGTATTTCGCACAAGAAGTGTCTGAATCCCTCCTTGAATGCAAGGGTAAAACAAACCACTGATCACCAAGAAAATAATCGTCAGCCAAATTTGCTTAGAAGCTCCCATTCCAACCGTACAGACGGCATTGACGAGTAAGCCTATCAAAAGCAATACCTGTGGCCTTACTTTTTTGGCTATCCCGATTATTGCAGCTCCGCCTACTAACATGGCTGCCCCACTAGCCATCACAAGCCACTGAAGAAATTGTTTGTCCTTACCTAAATTTTCGATGACAAGAAAAATCTGAAGCGGCTGAGTTAGTCCTGATGCCAATCCCACCGCCGAGAAAGTTAAACTAAGTGTTCGTAAGGGTTTACTCGATCCGATGTAACGCAAGCCAGCCGTTAACTCTTTGATGAAGCCGCTGGCTTTACCTGACTTCGGTTCTTCTTCATCCCGAGGAAGGGAAGACAATATAAGCGAAGAGCCCAGAAACATAACGGCTGTCAGGATCAGAGATACGTGAATTCCAAACTTAATAAAAATAAACGTACCGATAACAGGTCCCAAAACCATAAAGACAGCGACAAGGGTTTGGGACATCGCCATAACGCCTTGCAGCTGTTCAGCTTGCACATGTCTCTTGTACAGTTTCATCGCCGAAGGCTGAGAAAATTGAGATAAGCTGGCAGATACAAAAGATCCGATAAGAAGCGCAATCCATCCGCCATTCATGACCGCAATCAGCACCACCCCAACGGACAAGCCAGATAACAAATCGCTCCATACCATGGTTCTCTTCGGCCGCCATCGGTCGGCAAAGGTCCCACCAATAAGACCAAAAAGAAAGATCGGTGCAAATTCGGCAACCGATATCAGAGATACATCTACCGGATTATTATTCGTCAATTCAGATACATAAAGAAGGACGGCATAATTCCGGATCCATATTCCGAGCTGCAATAACACACGGGAGAGGATAATTGTTCGAACATAACGATTAGAAAACATTTTAATTCCCCATATCCTTTACTATTTTTTGCACCTTCTCAAAACTCTCCAACATGACAACAGGATTATGTTTAAACGTTGTTGATATTTTCATTGCACCACTCCTATTTACTAATTTACTCATTTACTAATTTACTAAATCACTAAATCACTAAATCACTGCTTCATTTTATACAGGATAGTGTCGTTCGTCAAGCCGTTTTCAGTCTCGATATTCCACAATCCTTTTTTTAAAGGTGTTAATTGATTCTGTAAACAAATAAAAAAGTGGAGCAACTGCCGTAGCATTTGCTCCACTTTTTTACGTTTATCTAATATCAAAAAATTCTTTAGCGTATTCGACAACGCCATGGACATCTGAGAGACCGTCATCTATAAGCTCAACGGCCATAAAATTATCGTCTGAAACTTCGAAAGGTGCATCTATACCAAATTGACTAGCTTTTTTATAACCAAACTTCGGATAATACTTATCATGACCCAAAACGACAGAGCCTTTATATCCAAGCTGTGTTGCGATTTTGTGGCCTTCAGTAATCAGTAGCGTCCCTATACCCTTGCTTTGCATTTCTGGTAGTACTGCAACAGGTGCAAGCGCAACCAGAGTTTGATCACCCACTAGAATTTCTGTAAAAAGGATATGACCGACGATCTTATTCTCATATTCAGCTACAAGAGATAACTCCGGAATAAACTTTGTCGAGCTCCTTAGTCTATTTACCAAATTGTGCTCATCATGATCTGAATGTTCCGCATTTTCAAATGATTTTTGGACTACATGGTAGACTTCGTTAATATCTTGAGCTTTTTCTTGTCTAATGATAATGTTCATTAAATTAACCTCCTGATCATGGATTTGAGCTCATTGCTTTCTATTCTGGGTCTTGGATAACCGTTAATCGTTACCTGAATCATAGCTCGTCCCAATTGTTCCGATGTAATGACACTGTTTAACTTCTTTAGCATGGGATAAAGTGGCTTCATCACATCATAAAAAATCTGATACACTTTTGTTTTGGATTGTATGCCATATAGGGGTAGAATTACACCTGGTCTGAACATATAAGCGTCCTTAAAAGGTAGCTTCAACAGATCGTTTTCTGTCTTCCCTTTCACTCTTGCCCACATAGAGCGTCCTTTTTCCGAACTATCTGTCCCACTTCCAGAAACATATACAAAGGTCATTTGAGGGTTCAATCTTGCTAATGTTGTTCCGGCGGATAGTGCGATATCATATGTTACTCTTTTATATTCATCTTCCTTCATACCAGCAGAGGAAACCCCAAGGCAGAAAAAGCATGCATCATAACCTGTGATTTCATGTTCTATACTTGATAATTCAGCTACATTGGATAGTTGAATTTGTCTTAGTTTTGTATGTTGATGCTCTGTCTTTTTACGCCCAATCGTAAGTATTTCTTGAACTCTATCATCCATCAAACATTCACGTAACGCGCTTTGACCAACCATACCTGTAGCTCCAAAAATAATGACCTTCATATCATTGACTCTCCAATCTAAAAGATGATTCTATTTCCAATATTAACAGGCATTTTCGAAGCCAACAATCTTTTGGCGTAATCATGGCTTGTAACAATGTGCTTGCTTCTTCATCCTTTATAATCATGCAACAACAGAAGGATTCCCAATTTCCGCTTCACCTAATATAAAGTCCTAGAAAGCTATACTATAAATCTATTAAAGTTTGACCTTGTTTAGGATCAGTGAGACGAGCATATTCTATCGAGATTGATAATAGAATGAATGAAATGAAACCCACTCCAAGCCCTTCAACTTAACTATGATGCCCTAACCCCAGCTAGTAGCCTGGGAGGAATAAGTGAAACGATTAACGGAGGTGTTTTTTATATGCAATGTATTTTGTGTGGTCCTTCTCCAGCCATCAACGTATTCCATGAGTATAGTTCGTTTACACTGATGCGGTGTAGCAACTGTGGTCTTATCTTTAGAGCGAATATTGCGGAGGTTGATACAACCGGCTTAATCGCAGATATTTATAATACAGAATGGATTGCAATGCGTGAAAAATATGCTCAAGCTACCTATTCTGATCATGCTCTGTTTAATTTAATGCTGCTGGAAATGTTCAGTCCAGAAAAAGGAGCATTGCTAGAGTTTGGTTCTGGAACAGGTGAATTTTTACATGCAGCTGAAAATGGCGGCTGGAGAGCGGTTGGCATTGAACCCTCACAAATGTCACGAGCCTATGCCAAATATAAATACGGTGTGGATCTGGTTAAAGATGAATGGAAAAGCACCCAAGACGATGACTCGGCTGAAAATCCTGATCTTCCTCGTTATGATGCGGTAGTGTTCTGGCATGTGCTTGAGCATATTTCCGATCCATTTGCATTTTTGAAGGATATTCGTAATCTTTTGACAACGCAAGGGAAAATTTATTTCAGTATACCCAATAGCCATTCATTAACCAACGAAGTCTACGGACCTGAATCACCGTTATTTATTGAACCCGATCACCTGTATCATTACACGGACGCTAATGTGCGTGAATTACTCAATCAGGCTGGATTTGAGATCATTTCGATATTCACGCGGCAACTGGTCTCTGTTTCGGATGGATTGATCGATGCACATCCTCACTATGGGCCGAATACTCCATTTGTTGAACGAATGGCTCTTTTGGCCAGATGGCAAGGTGAACGTCGCGGACATGAGATATGTTGTGTGGCCAGTCTGAAGGAATAATTTATTATACTTGCAAGAAAAAAAGCTGGAGCCAAATACACTTGGCTCCAGCTCTTTTGTGATGATTACAATCCCATAATTCTATAAATCAAAGCAGCAGCCTCCGCACGGGTGGTCAGATTCAGTGGTCTGAAGGTTCCGTCGGAATAACCATTGATTATTCCTGACTGCTGCAGGTGTTTAACTGCTTCCCTGGCATAAGCTCCGATTTGCTTCTGATCAGCAAATACTAAGGTTTTGCTGGAATAATCCAGCTGAAGAGAAACTAAGCTCAGAGCGCGGAATAAGATAACAGCTATTTCTTGGCGAGTAATCGGTTCTTTTGCGCTAAATAAGCCTTCGCTGCGTCCGTTAACAATCTTAAGCGCCTGAGCTGTTGAGACAGCTTCGTAATACCAAGCGTCTGGACTCACATCTTCGAAAATATTGCTGTTCTCAGCCTGAAGGTCCAGTGCCGATACCAGCAGTTGAACAAACTCTGCTCTGGTGATTTGGCGGGCAGGCTCATATTTGCCATCGCCTGTGCCGTGAACCAAATCACGAGATGCCAATGCTTCTAGGATAGCAGCGAAGTCCGAATTGACATCAGAGAAGTGTATATCTCCATTCGCTGCAGCGTATAATCCGAAGTTCCGTGTTGTGAAGGTGATGCTCTCTGTACCTGAAACGTATTTGGAGTTCTTGACCACTTCCGCCAGCCCCTCGCGGGTAATAGAATAGACGATGGCTTGATTCGGCGCTTCACTTGGATTCAATTTATATCCAAACGATATCTTCATTGCCGCAGATTGACTTAATGTTTCTATTTGCTTTCCATCTACCATCAAGGAGATCCGGTACACGGCATGCGTTTTCCATTTCTCTTTTAATGCAACAGAAAGGGTTGAAGGATCAACAAAATGAATGGACAGCTCCAACTGCTTGGAACCCTCCGGAATATTGCTACCCCTCTTGTCAATTGGGAACGTTACGGTGGTTTCACCTGCTTTTATTGTAAGAGAGGTAACATTATCTTTCAGTTCGGTAACGGGCAATTGAAAGGTTACTCCCTTAGCTGTGGCATCTAATTTAGTAAGCTCAAGTGCCAATGCACCATCTTGCACACCCTTCATGGCTTTTTGAATTTCTCCAGTAGGAAGCTGTGCAAGGCGCATTCCTTCAGCATCAGGTGAAGCCTGAATCTGAATACGGCCGGCTGAGATTATATTCACTGGATTAACTATTTTCCCTCCACTGTTACTAGTGTTACTGCCATTATTGCTGCCGGACGAACTGCCAAGCGTTTCTGTTCCCCCGCGGTCTTCACTCCGTACCACTTTCAAAGTGTAGGTCTTTGTTGTTGTTCCATTTGCGGCGGTAACTTTGATGCTGACGCTATTTTCTCCTACTTTTAGTTCACTTCCGCCAGTTACTGTTAATTTGGCTTTCGGATCTAAAGGTATCCCTGTAACAGTCACGGCTGTTTTAGAAAAGGGTACATTTATTGTATAGGTCAATGTATTACGGTCAAACCCGGGAATTTCTGAACCCTCTATACTCAAGAAGCTCAAATCAGCATTATCACTCGGTTGTGTCTCCTCCTCATCTTCGACATTCATAAACTGGAAGGTGCGGAAAAGTGTCGCATCTTTCGCAGCGCCTATGCCTGATCCCCACTCAATATACCCTTTTCGGCCCGCACCATCATTATCGTTAACCAACATCGAGAAGCTCAAGACATTGCCTCCCGCTCCTCGAATTGGACTTACTTCACTCCAAGGTAGTGCCAGTGCATATGAGGTAATCTTAGTCGCTTCATCTCGGGTTACACTTAGAGTTCCTTTGGTCAACACTCCAGTAGCAGCACCTTTCATGGACAGCCAGCGGTATATTTGCGGCCCCTCCGGCGTCTGTGAAATTCCGTATTCATACCAGGATTGGCTATCGCCCGGTACACCGGGAGCAAGGCTGAATTGAATACTGTCATTTTGCCAAATATTAATCCCGAAAGCGTTATGGCTGAATACATCATCACGGATATCGGCGGTCAAATAAATGTTATCCGCGTCCCAGCGTAATTGCGCTGTTCCGCTAAGATCATCCGCACCGTTATACCCGCTCAACAAAGGGGTTCCGTCTGCAAGATCAATCAGCGCGGGAGTTCCTGTGTCTGATTGATGCTTCATCCGGTTAATATCTATGTTTTGCTTGAGGTGAACTGTCTCATAGCCTTCAAGGTCAACGGTCAAGTCAAGAGGATATTTGACACCTTCAGAGAATCCCGGCAAGGGTATTGGATAAGTAAATTTGTTATTCGGAGCGATTTCGGCTAGTTGCGACTCGCTACCGCTGAGTTGGCCACTTCCTTCCCCTATTTTCCAGGAAATTTTGTTAATTTTCAGAGGGTCTACTCCAGAACTGTTTGTAAACTGAAGTTGAAGGGATATGCCTCCGTTTCTACCATCTGTAATATGAGGAGCAATTTTTAAGCCTTGAAAATATAATCGCAGATCATCTACAGGTGCTTCAGGCAGTGTGGCAGGATCAAGTCCGGGTCCATTATAGGCTCCGATATTCGGTGGATTTTCTGCTGAAACAGCATTTCCCCAATAGTCCCGACCGCCATTATCTGCAATAATAGCACCAGCACCAAGTGCAGGGGAGCCTTCTCTTAACTTGTAACCGCCCACTGTATTCCAGCCAATTCCACCGCTGCCCTGAGCAACCAAGAGCGGATTCGCTGTGACGGGATTCATATTTTCCGGCTCGCTTACCGGATGATTTCCATACAACAGGTTGTGGTCGAAGCTGCCATTTACCCCAGGCAGATTATAGCCTCCCTGTCCAAGGTTGTAGACCAGATTGTTCCTGAACGTATAGGGAGCGTTAATATTTCCTGCGTCGTCCCATTCATGGTCGATTATTTTGGTGTTTTGCCCAGTGCCGATATAGATCGTATTGTTATAGATTTGCGTATCCGGCGTAACCCCGCCTGCAAAATTAAACGTATGCGTCAGATCATTCTGGCTGATGTTGTATCTGACTACATTGTTAGATGAGCCGGTCAGCACTCCTGGAGTTAAACGGGCATCGACAAAAAGCATGAATCCGCCCTTATTGCCATGGCTGTAATTATATTGAACTACACTGTCCATAGTATCGATATCCAGATTGAAGCCCTGTCCATCTCCCTCTGGTTTATTTGTGTTAAAGGACTCATTAAACTGCACGATATTATTCTTGCCCCGGGTCGGCCAGATTGCGGCTGAGCCGTTAAACTCGCCTTCTTCGGAGTAGTTCCCAACTTCTTCTGCTATGTTATGCTCAATTAACGCTCCGTCCGCACCGAAGGTGAGGATGCCGTCGCTGTCTGCTTGTTTGACATAATTTCCGCGGATCGTAACATTGACCGTAGCATAGTCGGCTCCGTTGAAACGCTGATCCCATACCACAATTCCTGTCCGTCCAATTCGTTCGACCGTGTTGCCTTCGATCCATACCCCATCAAATTTGTCCGTGCCCGTCGTTCCACCCACATATACGGAGATTCCACCGAACGCATGCGGACCCCCTTCTGCACCGGAAACTGTCGGATAACGGAAGCTGCTTGATACATCATGAACATAGTTATCCTGGATGAGAATATTTCTTAATATCCCTCCGTTTGCGTTCTCCACCATTATGCCTTCCCGGTAAACCGTTCCTCTCTCGGAAGCATAATTAGTAACCTCAAGATCCCGAATTACCCAGTTTGAGGCATTACGCAGGTATACAGCTGCTCCGGCCATGCCTCCACCATTGATAGTCGGTTTACTTCCGCTGCCATAGGCAGTGATTGTTATCGGTTTATCGTCTGTTCCGCTACCCTTAGGATATAATTGTTCATTCCAGATTCCGCCCTTCTTTAACAAAATTCGGTCTCCAGCCTCAAAGGTGGTCTCGTTCACTACAGAGAAGGTCTTCCAGGCTGTCTCAGGTGTTTTTCCATCATTGCTGTCGCTGCCTGCAAATGAATCGACGTAATAATCTCCGTCTCCACCGCTGTTCCCTCCATCTCCAGGCAAGCGGTTGGACAAGGAGACCGATCCTAGCTGCATCAGCCAAGGGGCGGAATCGCCGCTGAGCTCGATTTTTAAATAATGAATGCCTGAAGGAATCCCTTGTGCTGGGGTATAATTCGTCCCGGTCCAAGCTGCATCTCCTGTAGATTGTGGAGCTTCATGTATTGCTGAAATCTCTGTCCAGGTGGATGCATCCGCCGATCCATAGAACTTTATGCTTCCGCTAGACCCGGCAAAAGAATGCAGACGGACGATGAAATGCTGCAAATTATGCAAATGGTACACAAGTGATTCTGCCGAATCTGCTGTTCTCACAGCACGAGAATGATCTCCACCAAAAAAAGTGGGATTTCTTGTATCTAAAGACCAATTTGTACTAAATGCATACAGCTGTGAAACATCATCAAGCTCATCATTAATCGTTTGGGGTGCAAGTGATACATTGGAGAGCGTAAGGTGTCCAAGCTGCATCAACCAGCTGTCGAGGTCGCCGCTGATCTCGATTTTGAGATAATTGATATCATTCGGAAGTGCACCTGCGGGCGTGTATATTGTTCCATACCAACCAGAACCGGTTGCTGTAGGACTGTCATTAATGGACGGAAGCTCCGTCCACGCTGTCGCATCGCCCGATCCGTAGAACTTGATTACGGCTGTTGAGCCAGAGAAATAATAGGCCTGAAGCGTAAACGACTGAATTCCTGTTAATGAATAAACGGCATAACCGGTATCCGTGGATGTCCTGACCAACCGCGTAGCATCTCCGCCGAAGAATTGAGGATTGCTGCTGTCAATCAACCAATTCTCCGAACGCAGCTCCGCTGCTGGCAGAGCAGAGAAATCATCGGCATACGTCTCTTCAGCATGGGCAGAAGCACCCATTACAGGGAACACTGTCGTGAAGATCAGCATTATCATTAGCAGTGATTTTGCGAGTTTTTTTAACATTGTTGTAGGATTCCCCCTTGAATATTTATTGATTGGCTTGGTTTGCGAGTCTTTCGGCCATCGGGTAATTCCATTCTGCGATAGCTTTGCCTAACTTATCGTCCACCATGGATCTAAACTTCTGTTGCGCCAAATGAAGTGTGATAGCATCCTTCACTTGATCGAAAGGTTCAACTCCTGCATCCTCTATCGATAGACAGTAAAGTAGATGAATGGCCGCATTTTCAGCAAACAAGCCACTAATCTGTCCAGGTGCAAGCTGATCTGCAGCAAGCAATACCTTAGGATTTTCCAGCGCTGCTGTTCGTCGGGAAGCACTTGTTATTTTGACTTCGCCCACGTTTATACCCAGCTCTTTTGCCTGCTGATGGATGCCTGTGTCTGATCTTATTTCTGCTGCTATTACTGCTGCCCGGAGCAATTCCATTTTCTCCAAGGCCTTCTGCTGATCCTTGTATTCTGTTTCCGGACCAAAGGGCAGTGATGCCCATTCAAGATGTATAGCTCCCGGCCGAGAATATTTAGCAGCTTGCTTTGCTTCATATTCCAGCCTTACCTGTTCATCTGAAATCACGATGCCTCCGTTGCTGCGCATTGCTTCAATCGTGGCATCCTCAAGGTTGCTCATGTAATAACTGTAATAGGCCTGCGCTTCCAGATGAAGAGGACCATACACCACTTCCTTATTCGCTGCCGCCTGACTCCGCCGTTGATTCTCACGCCCCATTCCTTTTAGAAAACCTTCATAGCTGATATCCGATACCACACCTGCTTCTTGAGCAAGCTGCAACTCCATCCGCTTCGTCAGTAGCTGCGTCTGGGATTCTTTTATCCACCTGTGGATTGGTTTTTCGCCGGAATAGTCGGTAGACCAGAATTTCTCTGAGTAGTCGGCATCGTAGGTCTGTTTGAAGTAATCAGCAGTCAGTGCCCGATTCATTTGAAGATGCCAGTTGAACTCCGCTGCAGTGACCTCCTGTCCGTTAAGGGTCAGAAGTGGTGCTTCTGCTTGTGGAGCCTGCATATTCATCGCGCCAATCAGCAGCAGGCTTCCCGCAATGAGAGCGAATAGAATAGTGATAAGTCGATTTCTTTTGGAATGAAGCCTAAAAGTCATAAGTTGATTCCTCCTCTCCGCATTCTTATTAAGCGCTTTCATTCTCTTCGATATTAGACATGTTACCCTTGAAAAAACAGGCGGGAATGCTGCGAAATGGTTTGCCATTTCACGATTTGACCAAAAAGAGCAATTTCGTTCCATCTAAAAAACAAAAACAGCCCGAAATATTCCGGACTGCCTTGCATTGCTTTTAGGACGGGACTACCCCCGGACACATACTGAAGTTCAGGACGCCGCCTTTAATAATCTCTTCATGAGGCAAAGAGTGGTGCTCCCAAAGCGTATGGTTCCAGTGGATTGATTTACTGTACACATTGGCGGGGCTGTTGTTTTGCGCTTCAATGACCCATTGCCGCCCATTTTCAAGCCGAATCGTTACTTTATCAAATAGTGGGCTGCCCAGTACATATTCAGAAATCCCGGGACTTAACGGATACAGTCCGATGGCGCTCCAAATATACCAGGCACCCATGCTGCCATTATCCTCGTCACCGGGCAACCCATCCATTCCACTGTTGAACAGTTTAGCCATGGTTTTGCGAACCCAGTACTGTGTTTTGGACAATGCCCCGAGTCTGGCGAAAATATAAGGAATATGGAAGCTGGGCTGATTGCTGATGGCAAACTGCCCTAGATCGGCCGCAGCCATTTCCGACATTTCATGAATTTCCAAGCCATAAGACCCCACTTTGAATATCGGTTCCTCGGCCATTAACTGGTCCAGACGCCGAACAAAAGCTTCCTCGCCACCCATCAGACTGGCTAATCCCGGGAAGTCATGGGGAACCGCCCAGCTCCCTTGCCAAGCTCCACCTTCACAGAACGGATCACCCCACGCTAAAGGATCAAATCCTTCCTGCCAAGTACCGTCCTCGTTACGGCCTCTCATAAAACCAACCTCGGCATCAAACAGCAGTTTGTAATTCTGCGCCCGGACCATAAAACGCTCATAATCATCCATTTTGCCGAGTGCTTTGGCTATCTGGGCTATACAGAAGTCCCCGTATATATAATCCAGCGTGTTACTTACACTTTCATGAAAACGATCATGCGGCAGATAGCCGTGCTGCAAATACAATTCTAGCCCCCGTCTACCCAGCTTCTCGTCTGTAGCCGGACGATCTGCATGTTTCAGCAAACCTTCATATATTAGCTCTACGTCGAAGCCGCCGATGCCCTTAACCACGGCATCCGCAGCTGCCGCATCGATCAGTGTGCCGGGCATGGCACTGCGTTCGCCTGGTGACAGCCATTTTGGCAGCCAACCACTTTCACCGTAAGCTAATGTCCAAGCCTGCATGATCTCACCGAGCAAGGATGGAAACAGGATACTGTATAACGGGAAGCTAGTCCGGTATACATCCCACAGTCCGATATCTGAATACATTGGACCCTGGCAAATGCTGCCGTTAAAAGGACTGTAATGAATTTGCTCGTCCTGCTCGTTATATTCATGCCATGTTCTAGGAAACAGGCAGATCCGGTACATACAGCTGTAAAAGGTACGGAGGTTCTCTTCATCCGCGCTTTCGACAACGATGCGGCTCAGCCGTTCCTCCCAGCCTGCCTCTGCTTTGCTCAAGATCTCTCCGAAGCTGTTCCCACCAACTTCCCGATCGAGATTCAATTGCGCTTGCCCCCCACTAATAAAGGAAGTGCCGCATTTCACTTCTATTACACCGGATTCCGGTAGGTTTAATTCTACGTATGCGCCCAGCTTATCGCCGGTTCCTTCATACGTTCCTAAAGGTTGGTACTCCCCGTCAAAGATTCCCGAATCCTCCATGAGAATGTCTGTGTCGAATTGGAAGACGAAATACATCGCGAAATTATCGGGTACCCCGGCGGTATGGCCTCTTGTAAAGCCAATGATCCTGCGTTTCTCCGGTTGAAAGGTGAGTTGAGACTCGCCTTTTAGCGGTGCTATTATGAGCCTGTTCTGCTGTCCTTTAGCGTATGATGTTATTCTAATCACTGCACAGCGCTCTGTAGGGGTCAGCTCCAGTCGGGTACGATATCGCCGAAGAGACACATCGAAGTAGTGTGGGGACACTTGCATCTCTTCCGGTTTAAAGGAAGATGAGCGCGAATCAGGACTGAGCAATAACGGTCCAGTCTGCGGCAACAGTGTTAGATGTCCATAATCTCCGATCCAAGGACTGGGCTGGTGAGTTAGTCGTATGCCCTCCAGGTGGCGATGGTGCGGATGGAAGAACCAGGTCCCCCCTGCTTCGTGGGTTTGCGGGCTCCAAGCCGCCATGCCAAATGGCATCGCTGTAAGCGGCAGCGTATTGCCGTGTGAGTAGCGGAAATCCGACTTAGTCCCCTGTAATGGATTAACATAATCTAACAAACCCAAATGGATACACTCCTTTGGCTGGCTTACACCAGCTCTATAATCTCCGACCTTAACTGCTGCCGGCTAAGATAATCGAAATACTTGAACATCTCCAGCTTCTACCCGTATAGACAGGTGAGTTGTTGAAGGTTCAAACGGATTTATTGGCTGAATTTTGGCATTCCCATCGTCAAACCATGGCTCTGCTGAAGTATAATTGGCAGGCAGCGTAACTTTGGCTTCTGCCAACGTCTTCCCTTCATTATGCACATAGAGGAACGCACCTCTGTCTTCTTCAACTTCCCACTCGGAAAGATCAGCGCGGACACCTCCGCTTACTTGCACATTCGGCTGTAGCTTCAATTCCTGCTGTAAAAGATCGCGCACCAACTGGAGCGTTCCGGTATGTCCATCCTGCCAGTAGGCAGCCGCAAGTAAGGTACCGAACCACACAGCACGCCCATTGCCATAAGCGGCGGCCGTCAACACAGGCATGTTGTCCTCGGCAAATTCGGCTAGGACCTTCACATGACTTTGCAGCGAAATATCTGATTTGTAATAGGAGCCGTGTGCCTTATCATCTGCGGCTGCTTCCCCTTCCTTGCTGTGCTCCATTACATTAAGGAGTGGGATCGCCGTCCGTGATTCGAATGCTACCTGATGATAGCTATGATCCAGATTCTCGGCAGAATGAATCCAAGTCTCCCGAACCCCAAAGACTTCATCAAATCCGTAACCAGGAACTGTATAGCTGTGACAGCCATTCTCTGCCTGAAGGGCGCCGAAGGAGCATTCCGAAATCAATATGCCTCCCTTTTCTACCCACTCACGCAGGAGGTCACACAGTTTACGGTTCAGATACAGTGGATAAGGCATCCACAGGCAGCGGTATTGGTCCAATGTCTTTTCCGTAACATCCGACTCATGCAGAAATTCCACTTTATAATTAAGATCATGTAGCAGTTTATGGACGCCTTGAAGGGAATCGTTATAGGTGTCCAAATGATCATGGGCAGCAAAGTTTGCGATTTGGTTCTGTGGGCTGAATAGAATAGCAATCCCGTCCCCACGCCGTTTTGCCTGTAAAAGCTCATGCTTATTGTATTGCACAAGCTTATTTAGTTGGGCCATATCCTTGTACCATGGGGTTGGACTGCCGTCCAAATACACACTACCCCAAGCCGGAGCCTCCTGTCCTAATACCTCTGGTCTATACTGCCAGAACAGATATCCCGTGATGCCACGGGCGAGCGGGGTCAGAATATGCCGCTTCATTTCTCGCAGCTCCGGCTGGCGCGGTTTCATCGCCGTATTGCCAGGCAGCGCATGAATCTCTGAGTTGATGATCGGTTTGCCTTTGGCGGCAGAGATCAGTAGATCAGCCGACCAAGCTGAGGACCCTAGGCTATTGCCTGTCAGGTCACAGGGCTCAGCCAGCTTAAAGTCGTCTGAACCTGCTGTAATCATATTAAAAATAGGAGCTGGCACAGTATGTGCCATAACAGGATGAAGCAGATCCAGTGACTTCACAGTATCTACCCGGCTCCGCAGCTCATCTGTTAAAGTACCGGACATGAACAGCCGCCAGTCCACCAAATCATTGAATACGCCTTGCCCACGCGGTGCCTCTACTTCCTCCCAGTTTCCGTAAGTCCGCTGCCATGATTCGTTCATAGCTTTCAGAGTAATATATTTATTTTTCAGCCATTCTTGGAATGCCAGCACTGAGTGCTCGCAATAGCATACCTGGTTGTCAAATGACAGCTTGCGCTTAATCCCTGTCGTCAGCTCAGGCTCATTCCATAAATCCCACACCCAGAGTGCAGGATGATCTTTGAAAGTCTTCACTGTTTCCGCCAGAAATTTCGCCTTCTCCGTGGCTGCAGCTGCATGGTGATAACAAGGTCCAGGAGCTCCGCCAATCTGGCGGCAGTTAATTGCCCTTGGTTCCAGAACGGAACCGTCTGCTGTGATCATTTTGGAATCAGGATGTTTTTTATAAAACCAGGCTGGCGCCACATCGAAAATCACGTTCAAAATGACCTTTAAGCCATTCTGTTCAGCAATATCCATCAGCTCCTGAATATCATCGAACTGGTAGATCCCTTCTTTGGACACGCTGGCGCGCCACTGCACCCAATACTTCACACAATTGAAGCCCTGCCCGGCAATATTGCTTAGATCTTTCTCCCATTGATCCCGGAATGGGGTTGGGGAACGGTAATATTGAAACCCGAATGGAATAAATGAATTTTGTATCAAGGGTACTCCTCCTACAGCGTTCAATTTCGATGTCATGTATTTATAAAAGCGCTTACCGCTCTTTTACGGTTAAAGTCTATCACAGTACATTTTGCAAAAGTTAGGATGGAATCCTATGAAACGGTTTGTTAAGCTGTTGAAATGTTTAGAACTTCGGCTATGCGGACATTTTTGTACTTAGCCACCGGTGAACATACTGCGAAATCGTTTGTGATCCTGACAACTGAGAAATTACCGCTCCTCTAAAAGAGGTTTCATGTTTATAATGACTGTAAGACATATTAGAAACTACTTCGAGGTGAGGCCAATGTTGAAAGCGCTTATAGTAGATGATGAATATCTCGTCCGTATGGGCATCACCCAAACCATAGACTGGGCAGAATACAACGTCGAGATCATAGGAGAAGCCAGCAATGGTGAAGAGGGTTTGGAGCTTGCACTACAGCACCGCCCGGATGTGATTATTACCGATATCCGTATGCCGTATATGAACGGTCTTGAACTTATCGAGAAAATACGGGAGCAGGACATGCTCGTAGGCATTGTCGTACTTAGCGGTTATGACGAATTTCAATATGCGCAGGCTGCATTACGTTATGGTGCCTCCACCTATTTGCTGAAGCCCATTAATATAGAAGAACTCGCAGATACAGTACGAAGCGTTGGCGATGAAATCCTGGGGAAAAAGCAACTCTCCAAGCGATATTCACAGCTTAATGAGGAAATTGCCGCGATATCCAAACAATTCTGGCAGGATTTACTGCATGGCCAGCTGCATAGTGAGGAATTCATTACCAGCAAAATAAAGCTGCTGGAGCTGCAATTGGAACCAGGAAAAGCTATGCTGCCGCTGTCCATAGCCTTCCCTGCTGATAATGGTCTTCAAGGAACTGATGTAGGCAAAGCGTTGGAGGATGAAGCAGCGGTTATTCTGGAAGCGTATTCTTTTGAACAGCTCTGTCTATTCCGCGATAGTCATCTGGAGTGGGTTATGATTCTCCGAACCGATGAACCTGAGCTTGCTGGTGATTCTGCCCGCAGATTAGGTAAGCAGCTATCGGAATGGAGCCAGCAGCACTTCGGCCAGGCTCTTAGCGTTGGCATCGGCAAACCAACTGAAGAATGGAACGGAATCGTAGATTCATACAAACAGGCTGTGCTTGCTGCGCAGCGTGCCTTGTCTGGTATTGAACGCGTGTTGTACGCTGAGGAAGAGGCCGGAGCTCGATGCCGGCGTGAAATCAGAGACGCCCTCGCTTTTATCCGGGAGCATTATGCTGGGAACATTACCGTGGAGATGGTTGCTGCTGCGGTGTTCGTCAGTCCAACCCATTTAATGCATCTATTCCGCAAAGATTTGAACAAGACTTTCTATGAATGTCTGACGGAATATCGGATTGAAGAAGCCAAACGTATGCTACGCAATCCGATGTACCGGGTCTATGAGGTAGGCAATCAGGTTGGTTTCACCGACTCCAAATACTTTAGCCAGATTTTCAAAAAGATGACGGGCATCCCGCCGAGCGAATATGCAAAAACCTATGGTTAAGCTAACGATGGCCAACCGGATGGATTCTTGGATGCGGAGGTTCAAGATCAAAAGTCGGATTGTTGTTGTCCTGTTAGTGGGATTGTCTCTGCATCTGGTGCTGATGCTTGTTATTTTTAACTTCTATTCCTATACCTATCTGCAGAAGGATCTGTATCGCCATGTGGTCCAGACTCAGCGCCAAATTGGGCTCAGTGTGGAGTTGATGGTCGATGACATTCAGATGTTGTTTCTGCGATTTCTGGTGAACAGCGACATTTACCAGATCATTAATAACGATTCCCTGCCGGCAGCTGACAAGGAATCACGGATCGGAGCTATCATCGACGGTATGCTGGCACAGAATGATCTGGTCGGCAATGTAATTATCAACACCAATGATAATATGCTTTATTCTTATCAGTCCAAGGAGCAAATGCTCGAGGTTCCCGAAGCTTTATTCATCAAACGCATTCAAGAGAGCAGCATGCCTGTTGTCGGAGAAATCAAACGGGATGGTGACGGCAATGCCTATATTCCCTTCGGACAGCAATTCCGTAACTTCAATACGGGGCAAAATATCGGGGTCGTTATCATCTATGTCAGAGAAGCCGCCTTGGCAGATCTTTATTCCTCCAGTTTCACTGGCATTGGCTACTCCTTCCTGACTTCCAGCGACCGGATTATATCTCACCCCGACAAGCGGCTCTTGGGCAATTTTTTGGAGGAGAATGCCCCTCTTCGTCCGGGTCAGAAAGAAGGCTACCGCACCTGGTCAGATAACGGGAATTCCTATATCATTGCTACTTATCCTTTGAATCCTAGGTTGGAAACGCTTGGTGTTAGCTGGGAGTTCACCAGTGTGATTTCTAGCCACAAGTTGCTGGAGGGAATTGCCAAGGGTAACCGAAATGCCCTTCTTTTCGCCAGTGTTACCTTCATTGTCCTACTGATTCTTTCCTTTTATCTGGCGGCCAAAATCACCCGACCACTACTGAACTTGAAGAAGAAGCTGAGTCTGTTTGGCAAAAAAGACTTAGCAGCTGTCTATGAGCAGCGGGCACAGGTCGATGAGATTTTCCAGCTAGAGAACAGCTACTATCAGATGGTAGAACGGATCAGCCAATTAATGCTTGAAAAAGATGAGGAAAAAGAGAAGCAGCGCAAGGCGGAGCTGACTGCGCTGCAATCGCAGATCAATCCTCATTTCCTCTACAACACGTTAGATGCGATTGCCTGGATTGCCCGGCTGAAGAAGCAGCCCGACATTGAGCGGCTGATTTCTTCTCTGGCGACCTTTTTTCGGATTAGCCTGCATAAAGGCGATAAATACGTTACTGTCGAAGAAGAAATCCGTTTGGTGGAGAGTTTTGTGACGGTCGAGCAAATGCGTTTCCCGAATAAATTCGAGATTGAATACGATATTGAGGAATCGCTGCGCAAAGTCCGCATTCTAAAGCTGATTCTTCAGCCTATCGCAGAGAATGCGATCAAACACGGCATCAGCGAGAAACGTGGCATGGGCCGGATCTGGATTAAAGGCGAGCTGCTGGAGGATGAGATTCGCTTTACAGTGACGGATGATGGAGTCGGCTTTGCCAACGGCGCGACACTTAGCCAAGCTAAGGAAGATGTGCTGTTCCAGAGCGGATATGGGTTGCGAAATGTGGACGAACGGATCAAGCTGGAATACGGTCCTCAATATGGGCTAAGCATCTCCAGCACTCCGGGGCAAGGCACCACGGTTACGATTAGCTTGAAGAAGGAGCTGCCCAATTAACTAAGATTGTTAATGAATGCGGACATTACAAAGAAATCGTTCCTTTTTTGAGAGGTAGGTGGTACTTCCACTTTTCTCACAAAGAACGATTTCTTTTTTTGACGTGTGAGCAGTGTGGGTAGATATTCTGCTCAATGTCGCGGGGAAAATGAAGCCCTAGACTGTCGCTATTACGTTTCAGTAACGTTTCCTGTTTGCTCAATGCTGTTAATACTGGTTTAATAAATAATATCGTGTTGTTCCCCGTCTTTGGGATCGTTAATAATAACCCACTGTTCCTCAACTATGTTTAGTTCCTCATTGCAGAATTCCATTGCTTCTTCTAATGTTTCATAACAATAGTCAGCATTTGCACCCTTATTTTCATGAGTTTCAAATAGAAATAAATAAACACGATACTTTGATTCATAAATCATTACCTTACTGATGTCCCCTATTGGTTCTGTAAGAAGAGCATACATTCTCATTTTTTCACCCCATATGTTCTATTGCATTATCTTACCATAACGTTATCCAGCCCAATAGTTGAACAAAACCCTACGAAGTAGATTCGCTGTGATCGGTTCCCGCCCAATTTCTCTCGCCCATACAGACAACTGACCAATGACATGTACGTGTGGGTCAATAAATAGCTATGCACAATAGAAAGGAAGACAGGCTTGTTCTCGCGCTTAGCAATTTCAAAAGCCTCTTCCTACCAAGAGAACCAGTTTACCGGATTATGGGCGTGTAGTTATTCTGACATCCATCTATCGAATAGCATTTGAATATTTATTTTTTCTTTTACCGGTTCTATATCTTTCACTATTTTTTGCAGATCAAGTCGAGTAAGGTACTTTCCAAAATCCTGTTCTAGACCCTCTACAATGCATCCAAACAATAATTGGAGCGAACGATTAGTCATTTTTTTATCTATATGTTCACATTGATCGATGAACATAATTATGTCTTCACGTTCTTTTAAATGACGGCATCCAAGTTCACTTGCAATGTATTCATAACTATAATCTTTCAAAGGAATTCTTTTTAAACAAATACTTATCGAATTATATATTTGCCCTATCTCTGAGTTAACTAAAAAGAAGGAATTTGAATTAGAAAGATAGGATTGCATACTTTTGAGGACTTGAATAAGATCACTAACCCCAGATATGTGATCATTATTTAACTCCAAGCTACTTGGGTAAAACAAGTGCTCCTTTTTTAGCGAATTCTTGTAGTCATCAAACGAAGGCTTCTTTAAGCTCCACTTGTTCCTTTTTACAAATCTATAATTATAATGTGTAATGACATATGGAATAAATTCATCTGCAAGCCATTCAAAAGCAGTTACCGCATCCCAATGTCCATTCCGCTGGATAAGATCCGGGTCATTTTCAAAATGTCCAATATCCCATACAATCCATACTTTACTGTTGCCTTGATTAAAATGGAGAAGGTTATCATCACATCGCTCCGCAACGAGACGCAAATGTAAGCCTATGTATTTTTCAAGTCGCTGCTCTTGAACTTGAACTTGTATAAACATATTATTCCTATTAAAGACATGCCATTCCGTTTCACCATTCTGATAATCAAATTCGTTACTAAAGCGTAATAAAGTATTCCATAAAGTACGATCGACTTTCATCAAACGGTACCCTTTTGTCCAGTATTTTGCTTTTTCAAAAGTTTTTATTCCAAGCATACCCTCAAGTCTTTGTAAGGCATTAATATAATCCAAAACAAAATCATCAATTATTTCGCATAATTGTTGAACCTCATTAATTGAAAGAAAGAAACGATTATTGGGAAATTGAAGACATACCATCTCATTTTGAATTCCAACTATAAACCTTCTCATTCCTAAAGAAATATTCGTATGCAATCCTTGAAATAGTATATTGATAATCTGATTGTGACTAAATGTGATCATGCAATCTCTAATTTTCAAACTTTTGAATGTGATTAAACAAGTGCCATCAATTTGCTTTAGTGTTGGCATAAAAGAATAAATATGGGCATTTGGAGTAGCGTTCTTGTATATAAATGCATCTTCTCCATACCTTATTACCTGTTTTCCCACTTCAAAATACGAATCTTCTTCAGTTATTAAATCAAACACCTGTTTTGCATATTGTTCACGGTTGCTATTCTCATTTGCATGTGCAAGCAATTCCAATAAGGCCTTTTCTTCATCTTTTTTCTTTTTGAATTTATCTATTTCTTTTAGAATATAGGGGATTTTACTTTCTGCTCTCTTTAGATATGACCAAGCAACACCAGCTGGTAATAAATCATCTCTTTTAACTCTAGTATTGAATAAACGATCAGCTGGTACCAAGTTTTCTAAACTATTAACATGAAAAGGTTTTGTGTATCCTAGTTCTCCTAGGTATTGGGCCAACACTTCCGGTTGTTTTTTGTATTTTTCTGGAATGATATGATCCAGTGTATAAAAATTTTTATCTAATGATCGATGATCCAGATAAAAACATTTTTCTCCGTATGCCTTAAAAATAGCATATCTTACTGCTGGATCATCTGGATTAGCTTCGTGCATATAATTTACCACCTTATAAACTTAGTTGACCTGTAAATAAGAGATTTATTTAATTATTTAGTTGTAATATGTTCCCACAAAAAAATCTTAGTTTCGTCAAATGTTTCTTCCGACGAAGAGAACCTTTCACCTGGCTAATGTGTGCAGCAAACACGGCAATCTTTCCTTGGCTAATCTATTTGGTAATTTCTGAGTTGTCATGGGGCATTACCTCTTTTCGATGGGATTTAGGTAAAATATCAATCTGGGTTAGTTTATCCAAAAAGCTGGGGGAGAGCGCAAGAATAGAAAAAAGGTAACTCCATAGTATTGGGGTCACCTTTCATGTTTACCATCAGGCCTACCTTAAATGGTTTTAATTAATTCAGCTTATCCACACTTAGAATTAAATTCTCTATTCTACCTATCATATTGCAGATGACTTCATAATATTCTTCATCATTTTCTGGAATCCAATCTATTAAAAATGATCTGTAACCAGTAAGATAGTTAATTACACTCGATTTATTATCAAATTTACTCACTCTATAATTTAAATTAGCCAAGTTCAATCTATCTATGTATTGTTTAATGTTTTTTGGTTGTCCCCCAGATTGAAATAGAAATAGCGCATTAGAAATGTCACTTTTTTTCTTCCTTGAAATCCTTATATTTTCACCTACTACAAAACCATTTAAAGAAATTTCATTAATACTTTTTCTAATCTTGCTATAATTAATCTTAAAATTTTTTGATTTTAAAATCCAGTAGATTTTTTTCATAAAATAATCTTCATTCAAAAACTTACTTTCAGAAGAAAAGAGCATGTCGTCTGCATATCTTGTATATGTGATATTTAGTTTATCGCAATATCTTTTAATCCTCAAATCCAGTTGCCTAAACACTATATTGGATACTACCGGAGATGTCACTGCACCCTGTGGTAAAGCATCATTAAGAGTTAATAGGTCAACTGTATTTTTTAATAAAGTGCTATTTGAAACTTCATCCGTTGTTTTAAAATAATAAGACAATGTTTCATTAAGTAATTTTGTTGTTATTGAATCAAAAAAAGAATCAATATCTATCCTCAAATAATATCTATCTGATTTCCCAGTATTTCTATGAGGCAATAAAAAATCCCTATATGAGGCTCCTTTTACAAATCCATAAATCCCATCAGGTATTGGAATGTTTTGAAAAAAATATTTTGATAGTCTTGATTGAAGTCTGTATAATTCACTTTCTTTGGCAAGGCAATTTAAAATTCTTATTCCACTCTTCTTAGGAATAGAGCGTTGAGTATAAAATTTTGATTTTTCTTCTATGATTTCAGCTAATAGATCTTTTTCTGCATGAAGAATTACATCATAAAAAAAAGATTCTTTATAAATGTTAATAACAGTCACCTCGTAAAATGATGTGGAGTGAGTACTATCCCAAAACTTCGCCTTGGCGTTATAACAGAGCGAGGGAGACAACTATATGCCGAGACAACAGCGCGCAAATTGTAGCACTATTTCCTTGGTTTTTGAGATTTCTATGTAACTTTTTCAAGGCTACTTAGCTCAATATCAACAAGGAGGCAGTTTTGTATACAAAACTGACCATTTCTACTCACTCCACATTATTTTCGAAACATTTTCTGTACAAATTTTATTATATCGTATAATTCAGGAAAATGGGACTTGAATTTGTTAATTTTTTCATCTTCCGACATGTCATTGATATTAATATAATTATTGAAATAATATTCTAGAAATTCTGATACCCAACCATCGGTTTTTTTGGTTTTATTTTCGGCAATTGTATTATATATTTTTCGAACTGAAACATCTTTAATTTCATTCACTTTACTTTCTTCCGGGACATTTAGTGTGTCATATTTGCCACTATGAAGAAGTCTCAAAGTTGTGGTTCTATAATTATCGTCCACCTTAAATTTATATATCTCTTTGATTTTCTTATTTCCTTTGACATCAACTAACCATTTATATACTAAAGAATAATTTTTAGAATTAATTAATGTACCTTCAATGGTTGTTTGGACAGGATATACATTATTGTAGCAGCAATAGGATTTAATTAAGCTCTTTAACAATGAGAAATAGTCATCTGAAATGAAACTCCAATGCGCATCTGGATTGAAAGTAGTGTTTTTTGTAAGGCCCTTAATTCTCGATCGCAAATTCTTCGTTGCCATTCTTTTATGTCCGTAATAAAATTGTTCTTTTCTTTCTAATTCCTCATTTTTCAAAGGATTATAACTATCACCTTTGAGTGAGAACTTTTGAGTTTTTTCATCATATCTTATTATCTTATCGAGATCTAATAAGAGCAAATAAGGAATACTTGTGTTTTTTTCAATAGGATTAGTCAATTTTAACTTTACATTATCAGAATCATATGAATAAGTATCAATTTCAGTTAGAACTGGGAATAGGCTTCTAAGGTGTTTATTAGTAAAAAGTTCAAGTTCTGTTGGCCCTTCGACAAATAATATACCTCTTGAAAAATAAAAACTCGCCTCCTTCTCAGACATAATATTATTTTCTCTTAGATTAGTGAATCCTTTCATTTTTTTCACAAGTGTATACTTTTGTTTTAATGAAAAATGATATAAAGAGGCATCCGAAGAACTCATTACCCCTTTTATCATTCTTGGCGAGTGTGTTGCAATAAGCACCTTAACCGCTTTCGAATGTCTAATAAAACTATGTACTAATTCGTCTGTATACTTAGGATGCAATCCAATTTCTGGCTCATCTACTATTATCAATGGCTCCTTAAGTTTAGCTTGCGTCATCTTTCCTACTATGTTAACCAAAAGCTTCAGATAATTGTATGCATTCATTCCATCTGAAAAATAGTCAAGATGCTCTTCTCTATGTTTAAACTGTTTACCTCCCAACTGCATTTGATAAATTTGAGCAAATTTTTGATTAGGGTTAAACGGAATTAATTCCACCTCGGATTTTATAAATTCAGTCTGAATATACCCTAAATCTTTTAAAAATTTGTCTCCATACGTTTTCTTAAGTAAACTTTTTATTTCTTCTTCAAAATGAACATCATCAATAGCCTTAAACTTACTCATATCTCCTATTATATCCCACAAATTTTCCCAGTCATTCAACTTGATTTGGCGTGCATCTATTAAATAAATCGGAAAGTTGTTCTTCAAGAAGTTTCTCACTTCGTATGGAACATTCCACTTCACTATATTATTTCTGTATTGTCTTAGTTCAACTCTTAAATGATTATCATTAGAAACATAATGAAAAATCAGATCTAATACCCTTTTAAAAAATGGATGAATTTCCTCAAGTAATTGTCTGTCTACATTATTTTGAGTTATCTTTATAAGCCTATTTAAATTATAAGTAACTTTAATTTCTATAAAATTGTTAAAAGGATTGTTTTTATCAAATAAACTGAAATTGAGATTGTTTTCTGTTAAGTTATTATAAAAATAAGCCAATGCCTTTAGAACATTAGATTTTCCAGAACCATTTTCACCTATTAAACAATTAAAATCAGTAAGTGATAAATCTATATTTTTTAAAGATTTTAAATTTCTAAATTGGATTTTAGAAATAGACATCGTATTACCTCTATTCGAATTAATAACTACTTTAACTGTTTTTAAAACTTAGTTCAAAGAGATTTACCAAACTTTCAACCTGCGTTATTGAACTATGCTCTAAATTAAGAATACCATTCCTCCGGTATCAATTTTTTTCCATTTCTCCACTCAACCACTTCATGGACTCCATCAATATCACCATATATATCACTATCAGCATGATCAAGAACAATACATTGCCAAGCTCCCTTTTTAGCTACGACTGATTTAGCAATTGTCTTGAACATACTTTTCACAGCACTAATATCTTCATTATCATATTCCGGGTCTTCTTCAACATAAGAGTCAGTTCTCTTTATCTTTGGAAAATAGACTTGACTTGGTTGATCAAATATCACAAAACTAGGTACACAAGAAGACTCAAGTTCTAAGAAATATTCTTGCAATGAACACATCAGGGCAATATGAAATGAAACCCAGTTCGATGCGCTTCCCACTTCAGCAAGAAAATGCCAATTATTATCATTACTTAAAACTGAGATATTGAGATCCCTAACACTGAACTTTGGAGCAATCTTTCTGTATTTATCTTCTACATCCAAGGTTTTTAAGTGTTCTAAAATACCTTGAGATATAACAGCTGCAGCATTTTCCAGTCTCTTTTTAACTTTCCCCTGATCTGCCTTATCTAGCAAGTCATTGTACTCTAGTTCAAGTAGAGCAATTTCTTTTTGAAATTCACCACCATCAACAAGTTTTTCAAAAGTTTCAATTGATGCTTTTAGATGACCAAGAAATAAAAACATTTCCTTTTTTCGTTGAAAATCGGCTTGTGCATCCTTATCTCGGGCTATTAATAGATCAAATCGTTTTTGAAGTTTTTCTTTTTCATCTAAAAGCTCTTGTAATTCCACTTTAATCAGTTCTTCTTCTCTCGAAAAGGAGGTGGGAATTTCCGCAACGCTTCTAGATTGGTCTTCGTATTTCTTAAATGCGGAAATTACTTTTGACATCTCCGATTTAGATTTAGGATGTTCAGAACTCCCACATGCTGGACATTCACTAGATTCCAAAGTGATATTTTCCAACCATTGAGAAATATGTAATCTATCCGCTCTTTTTCTTTGAGAGACTCCATAATCAATAAACCCCGATTTTAAACGTTTTACATCACTTAGCCTTTTTTTGGTTAATCCAATTTGAATGCTGATTCGTTCTTCATCCATTTCAAGTTCAGTTATTTCTTTATTAGCATACACGATATTATCAAGGCTGGTCTTTGAATATTCAGGGATATTCACAAATATTTGCTTTGCAGCTGCTAACAGATTTTCAGGTCTCGTCTCATCCGAAACATCATCATTAAAAATCCCATACTCATGCGCTATTTTTAAATGACCGATCATATTGCCCATCCACGCTGCTGATACACTATTGACTCTTCCATATTCTTTTCTCAATTGATTAAGTCTTTTTTCTACAAACTGAAGTCTTTGTCTTGCGGTCAAAACTTCAATGTTTTCTGCTCCTAATATATAAGGAAACCAGTTTCTGAGCCTTTCTCTGTGTTCATGAGCATGAGTTTTATAAAACAATATGTTTTGATTCGCTACAATGTCCTGGTTTTGAAAAACTAATGCCATCAGATCTCGAAACCCTAATCTTGCTTTGTATTTCTCCTCGTCCTCGCTACCATTCAAACTGAAATACGGAACAGTCGCTATTACGTTTAAGATATGTTTTATCCCATCAGTTTTTTCGTTAGGTTCTTCAATAAAAGGTGGAATACTTACAATTAAACCACGAGAAAAACAAAACTCATTTGAGACTTTGTTCCCCACTGGTACTTTTCTTGCTATTAGAATCTGTTCATTATCCGTTTTAATAACAACCCCGTACCAAGATACATAATCGCGTATGGTATCTATAGGAATAAAACAATCACTAGAAGCCAGGCAATAATCAATAATCGGAATTATTGCCGATTTCCCTGTACGCGATGCTCCTGTGATAACATTCACCTTTCCTAATGCGAAAGGTATTATTTGGGGAGCGAATCCTTCGGATTTAGGCCAAATAATTAACTTTAGTATTTGAAATTTCATTAGAATACCACCTTAAGATAAGCTTCAATAGCAGGTAGATCGTGTTGTGACAGCCATCTACCCAAGATCTCAGCTTTATCCCCTTCCCTCTTTATTGTACTTTTTAAAGCTTTACCGCGGCCAACAGTACTTGTCAGATTGCGAGGGTATATCTTACCACTCTCCAAATCCCATACTAGTAAACCTTCTGAAATAGCAATGTCAATTGCATTTAACGTATATTCACATTTATCTTTTACACGTTGTTGAATAGATAATAGTATGTCGGAAGTTTTTGACATTTCAAAACTTCTAATATACGACTGTAGATCATCTCTTTGATTATTAATAGGTTTCAATAACTCTTTATTAGTCAAAATAGCTGTTGCAATGAAATGTAAGAGAGCAACTGGCGCATCTCCGTGCGGATGTCCTTTACAATAACCATGGGTGAATTTCCATAGCAAATAAGCTCCTATAATTGGAGTATTCCAAAGCCTAACTTCTTCAACCAATTTACCCAAAATTAAACACCTTCTTCTTTAGGAAATAACATTTCCCAATTCGGGTGCCATCCGATAGTTGAATCATCAGCTAAAGCATGATATGTACCTGGAATTGTTGAGGGAGGAGGAGTCATATCTCTGATTGTTTCCAATCTTGATTTACAGTCAATTAAGAGTAGTTGACCTAATTCTAATTCCCCTAAGTTTTTTTCTGTGATTTTCAATCTTTTTCTTTGATTCCCCCAAAATTCAGTCAATCTTTTTTCAAATTCAAAAGCAATTTCATCGTTAATAATTTCATTCTCCATCCATTTTTCAAGATTAATATCCGCTCTTAAATAATTTGAGACTTCCTCTAATATCTCGTTTTCATTTAGTTCTATTACTTCTAGTTGCTTTAAATATAACGGACGTTTCATAGCATGTTTTTTAACACTTTTTTGAATTTTATCGTTTTCTTTCGAGTACTGCATTGTAAAATCAATAAGTTCTCTACAACGAGAGCGATCATATACCACCTTAAACTGATGATCAAAATCTTCCCAGCTAATACTAGCTCCCTTACGAGAAGCAATACTTTCATTAATCACTTTTTGTAACCATCCAGTAAGATACTCTATTAAAAATTCTATTTGACCTTCAGGGACATGTTTGCGTTGGATTTCTATTTTCAATTCCTCATAACCAGCTCCATTTCCGATCTGCAGTTCAAATTTTTGAATTATTTTAATTAATAATGCCTCATTTCTGTTAACAACGAAATCATAATAAGGCCATATTTCATGATCTTGTTTTGTTGCACTAAGTTTTTTCTTTGCATATTCTATTGCACTAACAGTGTCTGCTTGTGATTGAGCTGAATTAAATCTGTTTACAATTCCCTCTCTACCTGATTGATTAGAGTAGAGAAGAAATTTAGTTTTATCTACATCAATAAATCCAGAATTTATTGCTTCTATCCAGTTTGAAAATGTCTTCCATAAATCAGTTGACTTATCTGTTAATGGGTTTCCTACAATTGAAGATTTATCCTCCTCTGCAAGTAGTTCGCCATTCGACTTCAAGGTTGCTACATCTCCTAATACTTCAACACAAACAACATCTTTTGGACCGCTCCTTAGCAGATGGTAGAGTGCACGTGGAAACTGCATAGAGAAGCCTAGTAACTGACCCGGTGCATTCGACTTCATATTATATCTCCCCCTCATCTGACAACTATTAGATTAACCTAATTTTTCCCACATATTACATTCTACAAAATAAGACTATTTCCTCTATATTTTTTTCGTTCTCGTATTAAAGGCCTTTAGTCCTACTCTCAAAAGTTTTTTCTCATTATTTATAACAAACCGACAACTCCACCCGATTCCCTTCTCTATCATAAACAATCCTCTCCACTATCTTCTTCAACGCTCGATTCTTCTCTTCACTTGTCACCACAGCGCTCCACAACTCCCTAAACTCACCTATCCGCTCATATATCTGCTCCACAGTCGGATAATTCCCTTCATCTACTACAACCTTCCGCAAATCCTTCAACTCTTCCTCCAGCTTCTGTATCTGCCTTGACCGGATAGCTTTACGCTCCAAAAATACTTGCTTCGTTATCATGTCCTCTTCATACGATTCATGCAGCTTGTCCAATGCCCGCTTCTGCTTCTTCAACTCCTGCTCTTTGACCTCGATAATGACCTGTGTATCATTGTACCTACTTCCATGCAATTCAATCTCCCGTAAAATGTTTGGGTCTACATGAATAATCCGGTCATATAGCGCATTGAAAAAGTCAACATCCATTACCTTGCCACGCTGCTCACATTTGCTTCCGTCTTTGTTCTGGTGATAGCACAATGCACTCCAGTGCTGCCCTTGCTTTTTATTCTCACCTACTCGGAATCTCATCCGTGAACCGCACTTTTCACAATACAGCAAGCCGGACAATGGAAAAATGGTACGTCTTGAATTGGGGTTCAACATACGATTTTTAAGCAGCCGCTCCATAATCGCTTCATGTTCTTCCGGCGTTTTCAGATTT
The DNA here is from genome assembly GCF_038004585.1 of Paenibacillus sp. FSL R5-0475. NCBI lineage: Bacteria > Bacillati > Bacillota > Bacilli > Caryophanales > Paenibacillaceae > Paenibacillus > Paenibacillus sp. FSL R5-0475. Next base: position 1,898,054 of record NZ_JBBORK010000001.1, on the reverse strand, counting down.
TCATGTGTTCCCATGACTTTAATCCGCTCTTCTTCGGGAACCAATTCAACCTGCCCACGCTTGGAACGGGTTTTGCCGTATGTGATGAAACCCAAATGGATTTCGCTTGCCAGTAAACGTTGCACCGTAATGTTCGACCAGCCCTTGTTCTTTCCATCCGGCTTAATATTGTATGGCGTGGGTATCTTGTTTTCCGTCAACCAAATGGCGATATGACTAAGGTTTATTCCATTCAAATACTTTTCAACAATCGCTCGATAAATCGGACGCTTTGTTTCATCCACCAAACCGACCTTGTGTTCTTATCATAATAGTATGGAAACGGTGGCTTTCCATTTGTCCACATGCCTTTCTTGGCTCCTGCCTCTTTCCCCTGCTTCATTCTTCGCTTAATCGTTTTGTACTCTATTCGGGCAAAAATAGACATGAAATCAAATGATACATCGTCATTGTCTATTTCTAGATCGTATATCTTGTTTGGTGTGATAATGACCGTTTCTGAGTTTAAGAATGTATCTTTAATGAGTGCCCAATCCTTGTTTTCTCCACGCCCTAAACGGTCAATATCCATGACCACTACTCCATCATAGAGCTGGTCTTCAACATGCCGAAGTAACTTCTGCATTTCTTTCCGAGACTCGATCTTTTCCCCAGAGGCCACTTCTTCATATAGCCTATAGGTCCAATTTCGATTCTCTACCAAGGTCAGAAGGGTATCCCTATGCTTCGAGAGAACGTCTTCAAACTCACTCACCATCGCCCCGTGATTTTCTTAAATAGACAGCTACGTGCTTAATACTGTGCATAGATATACGTAGAATCACCATTTAACACATTCTTCCAATCATTGAGGATATTGACTGGCCACCACACCAAAAGCAACTTCCAGGAATGGGCGGTTCTGCCTGGCATTTTCACAGCCATGTACACCAGCATGGGCCTTTTTGTTTTACGTGTCGCACTTCATAACGGAAGTTAGTTTGATTAATTCATTTGAATTAATTATACTCAACAGTATGGAGGAATGGACATTGAATACAAACCTAAGCAGCGATATGAATAAAGGAAATGAAGACTCCACCCAAACTCGTTTATTAGAAGCAGGGCTACGGATCTTTGGATTAAATGGCTATGAAGGCGTACGTACGCGGACTCTTGCACATGAAGCTGGTGTGAACCAATCGGCGATTCCGTATTATTTCGGTGGAAAAAAAGGATTGTACTTAGCGGTTGCCCGTCGCTTGACAGAAGCCGTTCAAGATGATTTTTTGAAGCAAGCTCTAATTGAGACAGAAGAGATTGAGAAACGGTCAAAAGAAGAAGCCACAGAAGCTCTTAAAAAAGTCATGACGCAATTTTCCAAGACGATGATTGGCAATCATGAAGCCAATGCAAGAAGTGTATTTATCGCAAGAGAGCAGTTGCAGCCTACAGAGGCTTATGACATTTTGTATGAACAATTCTTCCAGCCACTACATCAGATGATTGCCGTCTTGGTGAGTAAATTAATGGATCTAGACGCAAAAGATCCAAAAACGATATTAATCGCACATGCAATTATTGGACAATCGGTTGCGTTCTCTGTGGCGAAGGAAACCTATTTCAGACGCCAAGGGATTCAAGACTTGGATGAAGCACACGTTGCTTTGATCGCCAAGGAGCTTGGCGAAATGTCGATTCGTACATGCAGCGGCTATTCTCATTAAAAAGAGGGTACGTAACAAAGACATAAACACTCTTCTATACGTACCCTTTTGCTATTTTACCAAGTTGCCCTCATCAGATGAGTAGAATTTTTATTTAGTTCAATCCCCCCAGCTTCACCCACGATCACCGTTCCGCCAAGATTAATGACCTTCTTACCAATCGCACAATTCGGCTCAAATGCAAACACCATTCCTGTCTTGAGTTCGGTCTCTAACCCTATGGATGGGATCGGCAGCACTTTCCCGTACTCTCTCGCCTCAGGCAACCGTGCAATCTCATCGCCAACCCCAATAAGACCAAATGGACTAATGGAATGAATAAGCGGATGAACGTGCCAGCCTCCTGCTTCACGCATTGGCTCATTCATCGCTTTGACCACGTCTCCGAAAGTAGCCCCATGCCGCAGTTCTTTTACTCCGTTCTCATACGATTGTCTCGCTGCCGCTGCCGCCCGCTCAAAATCCGGATGCACAGCTCCTACAGCGATTGAAGGCTGATGCTGCGTCTCCAGCATTCCGAATGATGAAAATACCTCGGCCAAAATAATATCTCCTTCTTGGATCACCCGCGGCCGCTCTGGTCGATATGTCCATGCGGGCAATCCCCATCCTACGAACTCTGGTCCTGATCCCATTAATATCGTTGTCGTGAACCCGACATGGGTCGCACAAGCATTCATCGCTGCCGCATAGATCTCATTTTCTCTCACGCCTGGCTTCGTTGCCTCAAGCATCGCCTGACACATTTTTTCCCCAACGTTCGCTGACCATTTTAATACCACGATCTCCTCCTGACTTTTCACAGAAGACAGTGCGAAAAATTTGTGTCCCACAGACTTAAAGGTCCCATTCGGTAATCCCTTTAGGATCGTTTGCCAAGTATTATAGGGCATGGCTCCATCAAAGTAATAGGGAGGATAAGGCTCTAAGCCAATCACACCAAATGCTTTATTTGTAAGTCCTCTCTCTTCCATAATCTTGACAATGTGCGCACCCATTTTTCCGACATACATATTTTCCGGGCGTATCCAGCCTTGCGTATTCGTATATCCAGCTTGAATATGATCTTCCACAGCAGTGGCTAAAAAGACAACTGAGATCGGCTCTTCATTCTTAGGGAAAATGACAATAGAACCTGGACGCTCATTCGTAAAGTAGGTGTCCGGATTAAATACAGCAGGGAACGCACCTTCTCGATCTCCATACACAATCAATACATCCACATGCTCTTCTTCCATTAGCTGATTTGCAATATTCCATCTACGATCTCTTTCCTCAAGTGAGTAGGTAGGGATTCTAGTATCTTGATTGTTCATACCTCTTTCTCCTCCTAACATTTATTTCTTTCCAGAGTTCATTGCTGATCGTTGCCTTTTGTCATCATCCAACCGTATACATGCGAATGGCTCCCTTCCAATAGATGTCATGAATGAACCTGTTACATTGCAAGTATAATTCATTCATTTGATTAATTCAATTGAATTAAATTTACGGAAGCTTCTTAACAATGTTTTCATACGAACATCTCATCAATGTGATGTATTTCGTGAGCGATGACGTGACGCATGATTTCTCCATGCTTATATGTTATCCATTCACCATTATCACGTAGAAGTGTCAGCTCTTTACATTCCATCTCCGGTGTCCATGACGTAACAAATGGCTCCACTTCTGCGTGAAACTGTATTGATAAATCTCGTATCTGCTTCAGACTTCTGTAAGCCTCGAAGGACTCTTGCTCAAATTTTGCCTTTCCTTGCAATACGCTGTGAATCCAACTATATTCCCAATAAACGATGTGAAACAGCGTTTTTAAGATTCCTCCAACACCGCCAATACGAACTTTAAGCAATTCATCTTCAGATAGATCTTCACAACAATAGAACCAGTCATTTTCCTAATTTATATCATCGAAATATTAAAATTCTAACTATTCAGACAAACTAATTCGATATCAACCTGCTATTTCTTCTTGTGACATTAACTGCTCGTAAGTGTAATGCCTCGTCAGTCTATTGATTTATTTTCCCGGTCTGATACTTTATTTTTCAGTCCCCGTAAGTTAAACGTTCTAGAGTGAATCAGATGAGTCAGACGAATTAGAGACTTTCAAAACACCCTATTTTACTAAGAGCAGACGATTAAGTGTATTTGGACACTAGTTTAATCTGCCAGAGCGAGATATGTTGAAGCATAGGTTAGTTTGTGCATCGCATTCTCTACTCTATTAAAAACACCAAAAGGCGTCCCAAGCACAAGCAATCAATTCATTGCTTTTGGGGACACCTCTTTGTCTGAGTACATATAAGCACTGCTGGCCAGTGACCTTTTGCAGATTTTAGCGGGTAGCCTGAAATTCCAATACTTCATAGATTCTGACTGCCATTCTGCTGCCATTCCGACTGCCAATCTTAGTCTTTCATCGTGGAGTTAATTTTTAAATACAACTGTTTCAGCGGATTAACAATACTGCCACTAAGCATTGAAATTAGCAACCAGAACACTATGAACACGACGATGTTTAAAACGATCATTAAATACTTAAATGTCCGCAGCTCTGCATTCATGCCGTCTGCAGAGATATAGGTGACAATTCGCTCGTCCGATTCGGGCAGTGGATAGAGCAAAATCAAGCCGTCGGCCGTTTCACGCTCGAGCAGATCTGCATCACCGCTGGCGGTATCCTCTTGACCTTCCGGCTTAGCCGGACGATTCTTTTCTGGTGTGGCCAGCGCAGTTCTAATTTTTTGCAATCGCTTCATAGGAACATCCGCCGCACTCAGTAGCTTTCCGTTACTTGTCAGCAGATAAACTTCATTCTCTCCGTAGATCGTATTTTTGCCTGACAGGTAGAAGCTGTACAGCTTGTCAATCTCAACTTCGAGTGAGAGCAGACCTAAAATTTGCCCCTCCCCATTCTGAATTTTCACCTCAAGCAGCAGACGGTCGCGCAGATCAGAAGGTGCGTTCATTAGATGTTCCCGGTTCAGCACCGTCCAGCGCAAAGTCTGTTCCCGGTTATCCAGAAATTGTTCCATCCCCGGAACCTTCTTGATCTCTGCAAAGGGGAGAAGCCCCGACACATTGCTCGAGGAGTAAGTCCCTCCTGCTTCACCCCAAATATAAATGCCGAGAATGTCACTGCTAGAGGAGCGAATGCCCTCAAGTATCGGAGAAATCGCTCCGTCGTACGCTGGTTTTTTCAGAGCGTTTTGTACCACCTGATTGTTGGAGATAAGCTTGGAGGTCTCCTCCAGCCAGTTCATGAACAAAAGAGTATTCTTATGCTGCTGGCCAGTGTATTGAACAGATAACTGCCGCAACATATCCAAGCTTCTATGCTCCATAGTACGGTACAAAATGAAACTTGAAGCAGCAATGTAAACGGTAATAAACAGCACCAGGACAAGGCGGATGTTGCGGCCGAATGATCTGAACATATAACTCCCCCATCCCCCTCCGGTGTATGAATCAACAAAAACGAAAATCAATTGAAATCAGACTATCAGCTAAAGTGACTAATGTCGATCTCCTTATAAAAAGAACCTGCATCTGTCAAAAGCACTTCAGTATTCGGCAGGATAATTGTAATCTCCGAACCGGCTGGCCAGTTAGCTTCAAAATGGAAGTTTTTATGCTCCGCTTCTGAATGGATTTTCCATTTTACATGTATTGGACCCAGACTTGTGCTTACGGTTCCACTGGCCTGTTGCAGTTCTCCGCAATGTGGCTTTATGGTTATTCCCTCTATCCCTTGCCGGACACCCAATATCCCTCTGGTGAACTCAGTGATCGGCAGCGCACTCCAGGCGTGACAGTCACTTCTGGTTCCAACAGAGTCCATTTCTGGGAGAGTAGTGAGGTTCAAATCCAGCTGCTTCATCCAGCGTACCCATAGTCCGAAGGAGCGGTCATACAATCCGCAATGCTCCAGCGCGCGGAATAAATAGTAGCTCATCGGCAGTGAAAGCTTAGCCAGCGATGTATCTGTCAACGTTGCTTTTAGCAATACCGCCCCCTCTACAGGATCTACCGTACCAGCTAAAACCGCCCAGACCTGCGTATGCTGGCTAAGCTGTGTTTCTGTAGTCGCCTCCGGGCTGTCGCGGAACATCATACTGTTCGTTTGGCGGCAGCAATCCAGTACCGCAGCATTGACCACGGCTTTGCGCTGACGTAATTCTATTGCAATCTGCGTCCACCCGCTGGCGGCAAGCAATTCAGCCGCTTGCTCCAACGCGGCCGCATACATCAAGCTAAGCACGGTTGCAGGTGCACCTTCCGTACAGTCTGGTGCACCGAGTGGCCATTCTTCTACCCAGTCGAAATAATTCCAATATTGGCGAGGCGTTCTGTCCACCAGACCCTGTGGTGTCAGTCGCTGATCGAACCAGTCCAATACGGATAACAGTGGCAGTCGATACCGTTTTACGATATCCAAATCCCCAAAGGATCTGTAGTGGTCATGAATCATCCCGATCCAATACAAGGAGAAGGAGGGGATGACCTGTGGCAGTACGGAGGGGAAGCGGCTTTGCAACATGCCGTTTGGCAGCTGCGAAGCCCTATAATCTTCCATTGCCCTCCGTGCCAATCGGTCGTCTCCTGATAACAGGTACGTAAACTCCATCATCAGTTTGGTATCCATGGTATATTGCAGCTGTTCATAATACGGCGTATCTTCGTAGGTCTCATGCATGCAGCGCTGTAATGTCCGCACACTTAGATCCCAGAGCTGGTTATATCGTTCATCGTTGGAGTGAAAACTTCCTTCCGGCAGCAAAGGATATCCGGTCTCCCGATAACTGAAGCCGGATATCGTCAAAGGTTCGGCTCCAGTATGCACCTCCAGCCGGACATACCGGAAGGTACGAAACCAGAACGGCTCATAGCTTTCCATCTGCACCGAGGTGCCATAACCGGCTGGATGGTAGCTGTCATATCCGCCTCTTAGTACATGCTCCCGCATATCATCGCGGACAGCTTTGCGGCGGATCTCGTCATCCCCAGTCTCTTCTTCGTAGCACTCGGCGTAAAGCAGGGTGATCCGGCTACCTTTACCCCCAAGGAGCTTAAGCTGCGGATAACCTGTGATTAGCTCACCTGCATCCAGCTCCAGCCAAAGCTGCTGCCCCGCTTCCACATGTATTCCTGCTAATGGCAGGGCAACCTCACTAGCTTCATTCCGCAGCTCCAGACAATGCCCGTTTTCAAATAGGGCATCTCCTTCACCACTGCTGCTCCGCATCAGCTTTAGGAAGAGCTGCTCCCGCTCATACAGCAGCGGAATCGGACGTTTGTCCAGTTGCCATGGGGTCAATTGGCCATAATCATCCCGCACCGGCTGTACAATCCTTGCGGCTAACCAGGCGCTGTCGTCATATTCCGGCAGTGTCCAATCCAGCAGCGCTACGTCCCCCTCCACCTCTTCCAATCCGCCCATCCAGCGCATAATCGGAAACGGCTGGAGTCTGTAGCTGTGGTCCCTAATGCTTTTCCATGAGGTATCTGTATTCAGTTCCTGCACAAGCTGCCCATTGTTCATAACTTCCGCTTCTACAAGCAAGCCGCCTTTTTGCGAACGCCAGATGGATAGAGGTCCGTCTTCCCCCAGCTCAAAGGGAGATGTCCCTGCATAATGAACTACCATAACAGCAATCACATTTATACCTGGTTGCAAAACGTCGTCTAAACTGAATTCCTCATAATATTGTACATGTCCATGACCCTTACAAGGACCGGCCCATAAACGCTGCCCGTTAACAAAGAGTCTGTAGCGGCTGTCAGCAGTAATGGCCAAATTTAGACTATAAGCCTTCCCGGCTCCAGCTGGCAGCTCAAACACTTTGCGAAAATATACTCGCTCGTGTTGCTGTTCCCAACTAGCTGTTCCTTTCTCAACCAAAGGCCAGATCCAGCGTGCGTTCCAGTCTCCCCATTCTTTTGCTGCCATGTAATGCACATCTCCTTTATCAATTAGAGTAGATTTCGCAATCTACGCAGAAACGGCATCGCCGCCCTTCAGAAGGACGACGCCGCCGTTTGACTGTGCTTATTTCACCTTGTCGAGATAATCACGTTGGAATTCTTCAGCAGCCTTAGTCAAAATCTCCAGTGGGTCTGCGTTTTTGTCCGTAAGGACAGTTTGCAGTACAATATCCAGCTTCTGGTACAATTCCTGAGCGTTGACCGGCTCTTCTGCCCGCATGCCTTTGCTGCCGTTGTCCATATAATCACGGAACAAATCCAGGTTCACATTGTTGTATTTGTCGAGAATCTTCTGTTCTTCACCAATCCGTTTCTCATCTGTCCAAATCCGCAGGCCGTAAGGGCCTACGATCAGCCCCTGATCACTCAGTGTCTTTTTCTCGATATCCCAACCAGTTAATGCCTCTTCTGAGGACTCCGGTGTGAAGCCGTAGGTTTTTAGCCATTTGAATCCAGCATCAATCTGCTCAGGGGTTACATTAGGCGAGAACATATATAGACCACCGCCGAGCAGAGTTACAGGTTTCCCGATCGGTCCAACTGGAAGAGCGGACATTGCTACATTATCTTTAGACATTTTGGTCTGCTGCTGGATGACTGGAGGCCAGTCATTCATGCCGAAGCTCATAGCGACTTGATCGGTTCCGAACATGCGGAACATGTCATTCGTAACATCCACCAGATTATTGTCCGGCAGGACATCATATTTCCATTTCAAGTCCTTCACATATTGCAGGGCCGCCGCTGCCTCTGGAGAATTGAACACCGCTTGCCATTTTCCATCTACCTGTTTCTCGAATTCCGCGCCGTAAGCCCAAGCAATGTTCATGAACATCCAGCCGCCCTGGCCGCTTTTGGTTGGCAGGAATATTCCCGCCTTACCGGTCTTTTGCTTGATGATCTGCGCAGTTTGTGCCAGCTCTTCATATGTTTTAGGGAACTTTGGTATGCCCTTATCGTCCAGCAGTCCAGCTTCCTTGAAGAGATTCATATTGTACAACATCCCCATCACGTAGCCGTCCTTCGGAATCCCGTAATATTTGCCGTCCTTGGTCACCATCTTCAGCAGATCTGGATTGATCGCTTTGTCATAGCCATATTTTTTCATCGTATCCGTGATATCTGCCGCGTAATTTGCCTTAATGATTTTGCTAGTTTCTGTAAAAAAGGTTTCGTACACCGTAGGAAGCTGACCGCTAGCCGCTTTAGGCAAGAAAGAGCTGACATCATAACCCCATTCATCCTTGTCCACAATGATATCTGGATAATTAGCTTTCATCTTCGCCATGAGCTGCTCATACTGGGCAATTTTGGCTTCCTCATTCGGCTTCGGCCAGTTGCTGACCTTGATCGTCACCTGTTTGTTGCTCGCTTCCTCCGTATTCCCTCCGGCGTTCTCTTCTTTGGAGCCTCCGCAGCCAGCCAGACCGGCCGTAAGAAGCAGCGTTAGCGCCAGTGTAGCTGTAATTTTTTTGGTGTGTTCGATTCTCAATGTAATTCCCCCTAGTCTTATTGTTAAAGCATTCTTCACAACATGTAAAGCGCTTTCTTTTAAATCTGAAATCATCTTACCACGCACCTTCTACAGCACCCTACGGGGCAAAACTGTGAAATGGTTTGTGATCGGGTGATGTTACCCTTTAATGCTGCCGCCCATGGATTGTCCGTTCATAATGTACTTTTGGAAAAAAACAAACAGAATAATCGGCGGCAGAATCGCAAACGTCAGCGCAATAAACTGAATGTCCTGCGGCAAAGTCGCTTTCAGATTATAGATGGCCACAATGACCGACCAGGTCGATTTATCCTTCAGCACCATAAAAGGCCAGAAGAAGTCCTGCCAGACACTGTTCATCGTTAGTATTGTAATTGTGGCCATAACTGGTCCGCTAAGCGGGAGGATTATCCTGATAAAAATGCCGATGGTGCTCGCTCCGTCAATTTTGGCCGCTTCCAGCAGCGCCAGTGGGATGGTATCAAAAAAGTTCTTGAAGATCAGAATTACCACTGGATTCACGGCAGCCATAAACCACATCGGCCAGTAGGTATTGGTCAGATTCAAGTGCAGCAGTGGAAAATCAATCAGGTTTTTGAAAAGCGGCACCATACCGACTGTATTCGGAACCATCATGGTCCACACGATCAGAGCAAACAGCAGTGCACTCCCTCGAGGCTTCAGCTTGGAAAAAAAATATCCTGCCAGCCCGTTAAACGTAAGACAGAACAGTACAGAACCGACGGCTAAGTAAGCCGTATTCAGATAATAACTGAAAAAGTTAAATTCCTGCCAGGTCTCCCATAGCTTGCCAACATTGAATGAGCGAGGGATCAGGGTGGGCGGGGTCGCATAGAACTCTTTGATGTCTTTAAGACTCGAAACCATAATCCAGACCGGAGGCAGAATACAGACGGCGGCAAGCACAATCATCAGAATGAACATGCACCAATACAGCACGCGTACCCAAGGTGACCTGTATTCTATATTGCCGATAATGCCAAATGCTTCTTTTGTTTTCATAGCTTCTACTCCCTGTTCAATTTCTTATCCAGCCGGAAATATATAATAGTTAGCACCATCAGGACAAGGAAAGTAATAACCCCCAGCGCCATGGAATGGCCTGCTTCAAAACTCCGGAACGCATAGTAATAGCTTTGGAGCATTAACGTCATAGAGGCGTTGTTCGGCCCACCTTCGGTCATAACCAGAGGCTCGTTGAAAATCTGGAATACACCGCTGATCTGCAAAATCATCATCAATCCGATCATGCTGGAAATTTGCGGAATGGTGATGCTTTTAAATCTCCGCCATACATTCGCACCGTCGATGGAAGCCGCTTCGTACAGATCATGATTAATGCTTTGCAGACTGGCTAGATAGAGCAGCACCGTTCCCCCGAAATTCCGCCAGGTAATCGTGAAAATAATCAGCATAATCGTCATGTCCGGGTCCTGAAGCCACTGCTGCACCGGGAACCCCAGAGCACTCAGCATAATATTCAGCACGCCGCCCTTCCCAGGCTCAAATAGAAACATCCATAACATCGAGGCAGCAATGCCGGGAACCATGCTCGGAAAAAAGACTGAAAAGCGGAAAAACGATTTCCCATGCCTGAGCTCATTGATCACAACTGCGACTATAATGGGTACAGCAAAACCGATCAGCAGCGACCAGAACACATACACGAAAGAGTTGGTCAGTGTCTGCTGAAACGCTGAGTTCTGTATCACATCCTTGTAATTCTGCAGTCCGGCAAAGCTTACGGCATTATAACCCTCTGTATTGAAAAAAGAGAGTACAATGCCCTTGACCAGCGGCTGCCAGGAAAAAAAGAAAAAGGCAAACAGCGTAGGGACAATTAATATCCAAGATGACCAATCTCTAAATAGACGCCGCACAGGATAACCTTTCTTTTTCTTAGTCATTAAAGGATTTAGTTCAGTGGTTTTTCCAATCATGCTCCTGTCCTTCCTTCCTCCCGAAGCCAAAAATTCACTCCGGTCAGGCGTTGTATAGTTGTTATATTTAAATGATAGCGCTTCCTACAAAACCTCGAAATCCGGTAACCCTGCGAAAGCGTTTGTAAAGCTACTTATTTTGCTGGTAAGCAATCATGCGAGAAATATAAGAGATTAAAAAAGCGATGTACGCACCGGAATGGTCGTACACCGCTCATGTTCATGGTATGACGTTTTGTTTAGGCCTCACTTAGCCCTGAGCTAATGCATAGGACTGCTGCTTCCGCTCGAAATGCTTCGCTCGCCGGATTGGGCTGATCCTCCAAAATGCGGAGTACCGCCTGCGGCTCCACGCCGGGCTGCGGCACACGGGATGGAGATACTATGTTCCAGTCCTGTTCACCCTTGAGCCTGTAAGATAACTCATAGAGATAATAACCCGTATGCTGCCCGTCAGCGAGTTGACTTACCCCATCCTGCCACGAGCAGAGTTCAAGAGGATGCTGTTTGTCAGCTAAAACACCGGACGCGAGGGTAATGCACTCATTACGGACTACCAGCTGCTTCTGTTCCCAAGCCTGCTGATCTAGGATTCCCAGCTCTAGGCGGTATTCCATTCCCGGCTCTCCATAAAGAGTCCAAGCCACTGGACTACCCACCGCTACGAACTTCGGTGCCTCCAGAAAAACTGGCTGATGAACCGGAACAAAACGTTCCGTCTGCTCCCACTCGCCCGCTTCTGGACTGCGTCTGCGATAATGCACCGTCCCCGTGAATTCAAGCTCCTGATCCTGTAGTATAGCTTTTAGACACAGAGCAGCCTGCTCGTAAAGGTCCGTGCAGTTGTTATGCCCGAAGCGGTAGCCGATCTCATGGCGAAGTGGAATACCGCGACTCCGGACCAAGGCCGCGAAGGTAAAGCTGAATCGACTGAGGGTAAAGGCATCATGCGTGCCGTGGTTTATCAGTAGCTTAGTGCCGCTCGCTTTAAGGCCGTCTAAGAAGAAATCGGATTCCAGTCCGGTCGTTTCCCGCAGACTTGCAGAGTCACCAGCTCCCGTTAGTGTCTGTAGCAGAGTCTCGATACCTGATCTTCCGGTCTGAGGATGCCGCCAGTCCTTCTTCCAGATATCCCGGTAACCGGTGTCCACCTCTGCCACATGCCAGATCAACGGGCATGCCCCTTCCGCAAACTCACGGGTAAGCCCATTCAGAATTAGCGGAGGTGCATAACACAATGTGTACCGCACCCGGTACGGCAGCCTTAGAGGATTGCCTCCCGCCAGCAACGCGGTCAGCCCACCGCGTGAGCCACCCACGGCCACAATCTGCTCCGCATCACCACCATAGCTATCTTGGCCTCTGGCAATTGCCGCCCCAATGCCGGCGTAAATGGAGCTTTGCAGGGAGCGGCTGCCGATGTAACCTCCACCGTTCCAGAGAACACCAACAATACCTTTGCCTGTGCTGGCCAGAGTCTTTCCGATGATTTCCAGAAATGAGGGACCTACAGTGCTGAAGGTATTTTCATTGGCATCATAATAACCGTTGAATAACAGCGGATAGCCCTTAACACTTTTCGCACTCCAATTGGGCGGCAAAATATAGGACGCAAGGCTATGCTGACCGTTCTTCGTAACTAACAGACTGCCGCTGATGAGCTGAAACACAGGCGCATTGCTTAAAAGAGCCCCTTCGTCAGCGGATTCATTACGGTAGACCACCGGATACCCGAAGGTCTTAAGGATACGGTCGCTTAAGGAGATGGCAACTAAATCATCTACTGCATAGAGACTGTAGCGGTCACCAATATAGCGTTCAAATTGCGGGGTTTTAAGTGCTTTATACCCTTCTTTACTGCCGAACAACTGATAATCTTCGGTATTGTATACATAAGGGCTATCTGGATCGTTATTATAGAGCCGTACATGCTCAGCTACAACCTTCTCTCCAGCTTCGTCCATCCGCAGGGTCCCGATGCCGTCGGTCCCACCATAATGGAAGCCGCCTTTCCCCTCAGCAGCACTGTTATCCCAGTGTGACACTACTGGAAGCGTATTGATCAGTAACGGACTGACCAATACGAACACTCCTTCCTCTGAATTCTGGGTTCCTTCCGCGTTTTCAGCCTCGACTGTATCCTCTCGCAGGGTTGACCAACCGGCTTTGTGATAAGTTACTTCACCGCTCCGCAAGCAGGCCAGTAGTAGTTCTGCATCGTGCATTTTTAAGTAATCGGCTACAGCCCTAGTAATGGGTAGAGCAATGGGTTCAGATCCACCACTCAGAATAAAACGACTTAGCGGAACGTAGTTCCCCGGTACAAAACACAATGATTTACTCATAAATTCCTTCTCCTTCATCTGGTATCGTATCGCCATGTGCTGTCAGAAACGAGCAAAATTTAATTTCTGGCAGACCGTCGGTACTACAGTAATTCTCCCCAGCCAGAAATCCTCCCGACAGTTTTGGTGTGCAAGTAACCGTCACCGTCCTTTTTTCTCCTGGAAAAAGGGTGAGGAACTGTTCTTCTGCTTCCATCCAGTAGCGGTCCCCCTTCTCCTCTGCATGTACATGTAACAGTACTTCACTACCAGTATTATGGAGAGTGAAGTGAGCTTGGTGACTTATCTTTCCTACACCAGTAGGTTGCCATAAGCTTTCCTGCCGCACCTGAAGGTTGCCACCTGTAAGATCAAGTGCTGGGGCATAAAGATGTTGGTTAGCGGTAGAGAACACATATAAATTTTGCTGCGATTCTTCTTCAATGTTCCGGAATGACAATCTGACAAAATATAATAGATCCTCAGGCTCAGGCACGCTGAAATTCAACTCCCCAACACAGACAGCACGATCTTTGTCTCCTTCTGCCTCGAAGGTTTGCCGATATAGGCTTCTGCCCGTTGCATCTAGCACTTCTGCATCAACCTTTACCTTGCCTCCATCCACACCATGCACGAATACATTTCCATGAAATCTAGTACCAGGCGTTAAAAGTAGGCTGCGATAATCTAGCGAAGCATGCTGCGGACGGAAGGCTTGTTTCACCCAGTGGTAGGCCATTTTAGTTTCACCATAATAATCTACAAGATTGGTGCAAGACACATTCGGCCATGGCTCGTTGAACTGCCAGACAATGCTGCCGCTGTTCCGGAATTTGCGGCGACGGTTAGCCTCAAGCACGAAGCGGATTCCTTCTGCCTGCATCCATTGGCTGCAAGCAGAGAACTGCTTCAAATCATTCATGCTACCGAACATTTCTTCTTCACGGCTTAGCGTATCCCACCACTCCCCGTGATGTCTCCATACGGCGCTGTTCTCCATCGAGACAGGCTGCTGGTTGGCTTCATTCAGAAATTTCTCTAGGCTTTTGAGAGAACTCAGACCGTCCACTCCAAATTCGCTATGCAGCAGATTATCGTTACTGCCATATAATTCGTAGTGATAGGGGTTGCCCATATACTTCCAGTAGCCATGAACATCATGCCCCTGGCCCTTGGCTTCTGTAATATATTCCACTGGACCGGACGCCGAGGTCGGCAGAAAGAGCCGCTGCGGATCATACTGCTCTACCAGCCCCTTTAGCATCGCCAGATTGGAATCACTGAGGTCTGAAGGCTTGTTCGGTTCACTCATTAATTCATTACCACCGCTCCATACCGTCAGCGATACATGATTGCGTTTGTCACGGAGTGCGGTGCAAGCCGTTGTGTGTAGCAGTTCCAGGAACTCAGGCTGCTTTGACGGAATATTATCTATGCCGGAGCTCGATTGAATGAACTCCTGCCAGATCATAATGCCGTTCAAATCACATAAATCGTAAAAGGCTTTTTTCTCAATGATTCCGCCGCCCCAAACCCGAACAAGATTGATATGTGCCGCTTTCATTAAATAGATCATCTGCTGATACTGTTCGATCGTCACATTTCCGTAGAGATGATCCAAGGGTGTCATATTTACCCCTTTTATATAAATCTTGCACCCGTTGATCACAACCGTATAAGGTAGCGCGTTGTCAGGGCTTCCTTCATTAAGGATATAATTAAGTTTGCGGATGCCTGTCTGTAAGCTTCGTGTATCGAGCTCTATATCGTCTTCGTCCATTAGCTTCAACTCAAGGCTGTAGAGCGGTTGTTCTCCGTAACCGTTTGGATACCATAGCTGAGGTTCAGGTATTTCGAGCTCCGCGTTCACAACTCCTCCCGCAAGAACAGAGTACGTCTGAACCAGCAGCGGATTCCCCTTCGGATCAGAACAAGTAATGCTCGCTGTCAGCCTCCCTGTACGTTCAGGACCAGCCATCTGTTTGATGCTTGCCTGAATAGAAATTCGACCAGACACCTGCCCGTCATTTTCACCAAACTCCGCATCTGTAGTGATCGACACGTCTTGCCAAGAACAATCCCGGTGAACCCTCAGTACCACATCATCCCAGATTCCGACGTTAACTAACCTGGTGGAGAAATCCCATTTATAATTAAAACGGCTCTTCTGCGTGAAGGTGGCCGAGGTTTTGCCGATTTGCCCCATTTCATCCGGTGCCTGCTTCAGTAGCACTGAGATTTCCAGACTCTCCCGCTCCGAGAGGAGATCTGTAACATCAAATACAGCCGGCTCGAACATTCCCTTATGTTCACCCAACAGGATATTGTCGGCGTAAACAGCTGCTTCATAGTCTAGCCCCTGAAAGACCAGTTCAACTCGGGATGCCTTCAGCTCAGGATGTTTCAAAGTCGTGCGGTAAACCCACCAACGGTTCTCTACCCATTCACAGCTTAAGCTGTTCAACTCTTCATAAGGATTGCTAATCCAGCCCTGTCTGTAGAGATCATAATGAACTCCACCCGGCACAGTAGCTGGCATCCAGTCTGTAACTCCCATCAATTCCTGCCCCAGCTCCATGCTGGTGCCCTTTAACGGCACCCAAGGCCAGTACCCTTTGACTTCCCACTTTAGATCGTTCAATAAAATTTGTTTCATGTCTGCTCCCGTTCCCCCAAATCCTGCTTAATTTGGCGCTGTTCATGACTAAGAACGGCGCTGGCGCCATCGGTTAATGCGCTTACAATTCTATTCATCCAGCTTCATTACCAATGATAGCATCGGGTTATCATTTTCGAAGGCCCCTAACCCTGTGAAATCGTTTGTTAATCTGCGCAGTTGCAGATAAATACAAACAACTATTCTAGAACCAAGCCGTTTGTAGAACGCGAAAAAGGAGTTCCCTCAAGCCGTGAAAGGCCACTGGGGATCTCCTTTGCTTTTTGTTTGGTTTGAGATTCAAGAACTCTTGCAACGACGTAGCACCTATCGGACTGAGATGACCCTAAGCGCAGTATTATTACACTTTTGGAATGCTAACGGACCCTATAGTCGCTATTCGCATAAAAAACTCTGTAAATGAGCCTCTCTCTGAGCAATAGGTTCACTGGAGTCTGAAACTCTCACAAGCTAGAGGATGATTACACTGTTGAAGTTGAAGTCTGCCTCCTGACTAGCACAAAAAGAGCAGCGGTTCTCTCGTGACTTAGAGAATCGCTGCTCTGCTGTTAAACGGTCCATCGTATATAAAGAAGCACTGTCCCTGTGTTCTGTTCATCCATATGAAATACAATGAAGAGCCTTAGCAAACCCCTACTTGATTAACTCAAGAAGCTCGTTAACAGTTGCTTTGTATTGTGGTTTGAACGCTGCGGATTTCATGTAACCTGCAAGGCTTGATAAGAACTGTCTTCCTTCAGGCGTATCGCTTACCTTGTCTGCATCTAAAGCGCACACTAGTAAGTTGCCTGCTCCTACGCTGCATTCCACGAGGAAACTAAGCTTATGATTTCTTTCAAAATTGTCGATGGTCTGCACAACGGGATTCCAACTGCGATCAGCTTCATCCATGATAATGGATTTTGAGTGCTGAACGATATTCCACCATGGATATGTTGAATACTCCTCGCTAGGGAACTCGTGGAATACAGGATGGCTGTTATCAATTAACAGCCCCATGGTACCCACAGGAACTGGCCGGTTCATGCTCTCTGAGATAGAGCGGAACATTGGGTAACACCAGAAATCTGTGCAGTAATAACCCTCGACAGCATTTTGGAGAGTTTCCGGTTTCGGCATCAGCAGCACGTTCTCACCTTGCTCCAGCAGTGCAAGCGCATCACTAGACAGCTTGTCGAATACATGGATGCCTTCCAGCATATTGCCGCTCTTGTTTGGGTAAATCCATAGATCGTAGCTCTTACGAATATCTGTCCCCTGTATCGAGAGAGACAATACGATTGTACTCATCCGGTCAACTACAGGCAGCGTTATTTCCAAATCGCAGATATTGATGTAATTCGTTCCTGCAGGAACGTTCACCTCGCTTGTCCCTTCTGCCAAAATACCATTATCCACAGTCAGTTCCCAACGTAATTCAAGTGTATCTGGCAAACCGCTGCGGAAGCAGCTTAGCTCTACATGAGCATCGAACGGTTCACCGGAGACATAGTTATACTTAGGAAATCTCGCCAGCAGAACGGCATCATTACAGAAGGTTCGCCATTCCTCAGGGCTAATCATTCCTTTGGAATCCATAAAGGCGTCGAGGACACCTACTAATGCTGTTCCCTGACCGCTGAAATCCTGGAGATCCAGGAGCTGGAAGCCGGCAAGCCGCCGGGAGCGGAATGCCGCCTCGAGTTCCTCTTTGTAACAGGCTACGGCCAGCTGCCCTGAACATTCGAAGTATTTAGCGGCTAAATGCCCCAGTCCCTTACTTTCCAAGCGTTCACGGAAAATTTTGAAATTCTCGGCCTTGAGTGGTCCGTTATATTTTTCGATCTCTTCAAAATTTGGATAGGTTGCGTATTGTCCAATCTCATGCGAAACAACAGGAATATGCGGTATCCATTCTCCGGATGCCTCATCTGCCTTCACGGTCTTGGCTTCGGTACCATACTGAATCTGGATCTCACCGCCAGCTGTATCTTCCATCTTCTCTCCATTCAAGAGATCCAAAGGTACGATCTGATCATCATAATCCTTTAATGTACTCGGCAAGGCAGTCTGTACATGTCCTAGTGGTGCATCACACATGGCATAAGAGCCTCTAAATAGTCGTTCTCTGGAAAAGCGTACCCCACTGAAGAAATCGTCATGTTCCAGAATTTCCGGTACCCATTGGTGGTTATTGGAGCCCTGTGTATAGAGAATCCGTTTATCGAACGCTTTATAGTCCTTCAGGAAAGAATCAATTTTAGCTTTACTGCCCCATAACTCATTACCAAGGGACATCATCACGAAGGAGGGATGATTGCCGAAGGCCTGGAGAATGGCATAACCCTCACTGATCAGATAATCCTGCTCTGCTTGATTATGGCCATCATCGGTTTTTTCCGTGATTGTACCCCAGAATGGAAGTTCTGGTTGCATATAGATCCCAAGCATATCCGCAGCGGTAAATGCAGCCTCCGGTGGACAGCAGGTATGGAAGCGATAATGATTGATACCGTAGGACTTGGAAATGCCAAGGATTCTTACCCATTCCTCGACATCAGTTGGGGCATAGCCGGTGAGCGGGAAGATCAGGCCGTCATGTTTGCCGCGGAGAAAGGTTTTCTCTCCGTTGATTGTAAACTTGTCGCCCTCCGCTCGGAATTCCTTCAAACCAAAGATGAGCTCCTGTTGGTCAGTAATATGTCCATCCCTGTCTTTCAAAACAAGGGTTATATTATAAAGATTGGGAGCTCCTTCACTCCAGAGCAACGCGTTTTGGCCCAGCACATAATCGACGGAAAAAAGCCCCGGTGAAACAGGAAACTCACGCTCGTCCACCGCGTGTGTCTCTTCACTATTGAAGCTTTGAGCAGACACCGCAAGCGTAGTTTCACTGTTGCTGTCCAAGGTTGCTATAATACGAACCGTACGTGCAGCCAGATTCGACTCCAGTCGGATATTAGTAAGCTGCGATTCCCCATAGAACTGAAGCTCCATACGACCGGTAATTCCATTCCAGTTGGTCTGGGTATCCTGTGAAGTCAAATGTCCGCCTTTGGTTGGGTAATCGGTATTGTCCACACGGACGGTGATTGTATGAATTCCAGCTTGTAGCTTCGGCAATTCATATATATGCGGGGTGTTCAGACTGTTACGGCTACCGATCTCCGTATTGTCCAGCCAAAGCGTCGTAAGTCTCGTCCGTTCCAAAAATAGATAACAGAACTTTCCTGCCAGCTCATCCGGAATGAATACCTCTCTTGCGAACCAGACTTGCCCTTCAAACAAATATTCATCGGTTAGAGCGCTTACTAAAACTTCCTCGTTCTTTGGTCCTTTACGTGAGTATGACGTTGTTCCCGGCAGTGTGATAACATCTGTAAAAGGCAAGGTTAGTCCCTGTTTTGTCTCATCCAATTGCAACTTCCATTCGCCTTCAAGGTTGATCTTTGTCTGCAAAATATCACTCCTATTATGGTAATCACTGATCTCTAGCAGTATAATGCTCTACTATATAAAGCTTAGCATATTAAGCCAGATAATTCAGTAGAGTGGTTAACACTCATTTGAATGACGACAGGTCTAATCTTACAATATAGCCGGAGCATGAATGTGCCTGATGACAAGATTTAATAGTGATTTCAGAACAATAAAAAAAGCCGCAATGAGCGGCTTTTAAATATTATTTATTACACATTCTCCAGCATGAAATTCCCAATTTCAATCAAACTATCTTCCGCTTGCGGTGTGACCCCCACCTGATCGGCAAAGCCGTGAGAAAGTCCTTTGTACCGTACCGTTTTCACTTTGACGCCCGACTCCTTCAGCTTTAAGGCATATGCATCATCCTCAATCCGCAGAAAGTCATATTCGCCAAACAAAATAATGACAGGCGGCATCCCTTTCAGATCTCCTCGCAGCGGGCTCACATAAGGGATTGTATCATCGGGCACGCCCAGATATTCACCTAAGCCGACAGTTCCTAAACCACCGCTCAACAGATCCAATATAGATCTAATTTCTTTTTCCTGAGAAGGGGATATTTCATAAACATCTCTGCGCTGCATATGTTCCTGCATACCTGCTGCGTCCACGCTTGGATATAGTAGTGCCTGTGCCTTTACCATCTGCGTTCCTTCATCCCGATCTTTCATTGCGCATACCGTGGCTAGATTCCCACCTGCAGAATCACCGGAAATACAGATGCGATTCGGATCACCATTAAATTCTTCGGCGTGAGCATATATCCATTTCAACACGGTATAACAGTCGTCGAGCCCAGCGGGGTATGGGTTCTCCGGAGCTAAGCGGTAATCAACCTGAATCGATACACAGCCCGTATTTGCAACCACAAGCTTGCACATCTCCTCTACTACTTCGGGTCCTCCTGCTACGAAACCGCCTCCGTGGATGTAATAGAACACTGGCTGCAACTCTCCACTCTTCTTCTGCGAAGTGTAAATTCGCACCGGGACAGCAACATCACCGTTTTGAACGGTAGCATGCCTCACATCAACACCTTCAGTAATCGGAATGCTGTTCACGCCATTCATCATCTTGCGCATTTGAGCTGCACTTTTTTGGATATTTTTCTTTCGGCTACCTTTCAACATCATCTTAACCAGCATTCCCTTGAAGCCTTTTAAGATTGACTCCATACTTTGATAAAAGCGAGGATCCAGCACGCCAGGCTCATCGGTTTCAGGAATAGGCTTAATCAGGATATCCAGTCCATTTTCATTAATTACATGTTGCCTTTCTAGCATCGATGTAAGAAGCTGTTGCGAATATTTCCGTTCCATGATGATTACTCCTTTTCAAATGTTGTATGGTAAAATGATTTGCGGCGATTTGTATTGGTTGCCATAACTCAATTATAGGTTTGGGTTTGCAGAAAAAATATCGCATTATTTCTTTTGTTATATCCTTCTTTTATCATTATTATTGAAAGCGATTTCAAAAATGATGTCGAGAGCAAAAATACAATATAAAAAACAAAAAAGGACAACACTAAAGTCATCCTTGTTATACTATTCTCTATTTAACGTGTTAATCTAATCACTTGTACCTCATGTGGTTGTACAACAGCATTTACCACAAAATTTGCTGTCACTTGCAGCGAACGTATTTGAAATAACGGCAGGGACCGACCTTCAAGATAAGACCATTCTTCTGGACGCATGTCCTTAGGTGCCCCCATATTCAACCATTCATCAAAGGCGCTTCCCCCAGCCGGACCTACTGAATACCTTCGCTCTGTATAAACACCCGGCGTTAAGCCGTCTAGACGAATGTGATACTGACGGGTATTGCGTATATTGAACACGTTGTAACGTTCGGTTTGAGTCAAGTGAGTGGTATGACGGTAGCGATATAGAGTATCATAATGACAATAATTATATAGAAATATCTGTATTTCACCTTTCGAGGAAGTTATAAAATACCCATCACCTTCAGCTATCAGACCGCTTCCTGCATAACGCAACAATTGCAGCGCCCGATAACAGCTTTTGGGCAAACCTCCGCGAGTGAATAAACCAAACCCGCCATGAAAAAGATCCGACGAAGGAACAATCTCCTCCATATGGTCACTAAGCGACCAGTATCCCATAGCCTCAAAGTGGTCGTAATTCTCCAGAATATTTTTGAAAAGAAAAGCAGATTTGTAGGAGGTATCATTACACAAATCACGCTGCCATATGTTATTACTCCACTCTTCAAGAATCACAGGCAGACTAGCGAAACCACGTTGACGCAACAGCTTTTTGACCTTATGTAACGCGTGTTTCATAAACTGTTCATCGCCGCTTACCGCAAGTGGAAAAGCTTCATCCTCTGCCATGAGCTGAAGACCAGTGTCTTCCTGACCCGGTAAGATGCTGTGATAAGCACGTAGAGCCAGAGAGTCGGGCAAACAATTCCCCTTACTGCAAGACACTAGGAATTCGCTGATAAAATTACTAGAATCAATGTTGCTTCCTGGACCAACAATATGTAGCTGCGGATCGATAGCACGGATGGCGTGGCTGGTTTCACGGTAAAGCACCCAGTATTCTTCCATGGTAAACACACCATATCCTGAGAACTCTGGACTCACGAAAGGAGCAAACCTCCATTCCCGCACGGACTCAATCCCATACCGATCAATGAAATGCCTAACAAGGGAAGTCACAAGGTCGAGCCATTTGTCAAGATGCTCAGGCATAGAAAGGATGCTTGGCCTCTTAAATGGAAACACGGCTTCCCTCGCTAATGCAGAAGGCATATAACTAAATTCAACATAAGGCTTTAACTCCACTGAAAGCATGAAGTCCAGTACCTCATCTACATAAACAAAGTTATAATCTGCGCTACCAGACATTTTCCTGACATACAGCATCATGTCATCGTCTAACAGACCTTTGCAGCGCATATAGCGAAAGCCAATCTCCTTTTGCAGCTTTCGTATTTGCGCCTGTACCGCGCCATTCAACAGATCCTTGGCGTAACCTGCATTAATCAACGTCCGCCAGTTATGACTCAGCGTCCGAATCTTACGGCCAGTGTCCACATGAAGATCATATCCCTCATTGACCTGAGGTTGGACAATGGAGTGCTCGTTGTGATGCAAATGCCGCATTAGTGAAGTGAAATCGGTCGAAAATCCCGCTGTGACCATTCTGTTCTCCTGTGGATCTGTCGCATCATGCTCATTTACTAGACGGTATTGCCCTGGTGTAACACCAAAGCGCCGTTTGAAGGCGTCGATCAAAGCGTTGGTACTTGGAAATCCAACTTCTGAGGCGATGTCCGTGATCGTTCTTTCACTACGAAGAAGTGCCACTGCCTGACTCAGTCTGACATTTGTAAGGTAGGCAGTAAAAGTAAGGCCAAGCTGTTTCTGAAATAAATGGGACAGGTAGGAGCTACTTAAATAGATAGTGGAGGCTAGTCCACTCAGAGTAATATTTTCCCGATAATGTCGGTGGAGATAGTCGGTTGCTTTGCGCAATCTTTCCTTACTTGAGGATTTGGAGGGATCCTTCTGCTTGTTCTGCTCAAGAAAAGTATGCACTAGACTGTTCAGCAGTACACCTACACGACTACGCATTAGTATAGGTAAACGAGATTCGTTTTTGTAATAGGCCTGGAATACACTGGCGAACTCACTTCGGATTACATTAAAGCGAGCTTGTTCGTCCTTAGGGTATAGAAAAGACTTACACTCTATAATTATACTTTCAATCTCAGGACAAAAAGCTGCCAAAAATGCCGGCGAGATAAACAGCGATAGCGCCTTGCCCGAACCTTTCATATTTAAAGCGTGCAGTTGGTAGCTATTCAATACAATAATGTCATCCTGCTGAACTTCATAGGTAAACTGATTGTCATCCAACTGTAGTACCCCAGTTCCCTGCAAGATGTACATTACCTCAAGTTCTTGATGCCAGGAAGCGATAGCGTCTTCAGGGAGATTAATTGAAAACCTGAAATCCGAGGCTATCAATGTATTTTCTTGCATACCTAACCTCCTATTCTTTATCTTAATAGAGCCTTGCCTCATCCAAAATCCTATCATATAAACCCATGAAATCAAGTTTACTGTCTTATTGATAACGAAGGTTCAGGTTGTTTTTAGTGTCTTTTTTACAATCAATATAAAAAGCACCAGACTAATAAACCCAGATATAGCACAAGTAATAAATACCATCTGATATCCCATAAGCTGTGAAACAAATCCAAGTAGTATAGCTCCTAAACCAATTCCTAAATCAAAAGCAGTAAAGAATGTAGCGTTCGCTACACCTCTTTTCGCTGGTGGGGCTAATCGAATCATCGCTACTTGAAGCGCTGGTTGAGCTGATCCGAATCCAATTCCGTACAAAATAGCTGTAATAACCACTCCAGCAATTCCTTTAGTCATTGTTAGGACGAATAGTGCGACTATCAATATGAAAAGAGCAGGTACAATAATGACCCCTTCCCCATACTTATCGGATATCTTCCCTGTAAGTGGTCTAATTACTGTAAGTGTGACTGCATACACTAAGAAAAAAGTACCCGTGTTAACTTCAATATTTGCCGCAAACAGTGGTAAAAAAGTTGTAATACCACCAAAAGTAAATGATAAGAAAAATGTAACGATAGCGATAGGTAAAACTGTTTTTTCATAAAATGATATTGTTTTTTTTGATGTGTTTTGTACTGTTGGAATTTTTGCACCAAATCCAAGTATGAATGCAATCAAAGCTAATGCTGTACATAGAAGAAATAGGTAATGAAATGAATAAGATTTTGTTACCCAAAGACCAATGATTGGTCCTAACGCCATACCTAATGTCATTGCTAGTCCATACCATCCCATTCCTTCTCCACGACGAGATTGTGGAATAACATCAGTCACAGCCGTTCCTATCGAAGTTGTAGCAACTGCCCAGCTGACTCCATGAAGGATACGTAATATTACTAAAAATATAATGCCTGTTACCCAATCATAAAAATACATGGTTATAGCAAAAAAAAGTAATCCGCTTATTATAAATGCACGTCGACCAAACCGATCCATTAATCCTCCAATAATAGGACGAAAAATTACTGCCGATATTGTAAACACTCCAATTATTAATCCAACTTGAGATTCACTTCCACCTAGTTGTTTGATAAACATAGGCAATGTTGGCATTAGTAAATAAAATCCACTAAATAGTAATAAAGCTGTAAGGGTCAGCATGATATAGTTTTTTGTCCATAAACATTCCATTGTAATGTAATCCTTCTTTCTATCGACTTTACGTACTCCCCAAAAATAGTGAAATAGGCGAATAAAAAAGCAGCACCACCGCTATAAAAGTGTTGGTACTGCCCTATATAGACTGATACACGCTTGGTTAGTTAGAACGTCCTTGATACTTTAACAGCTTTTTCAAGCCCTGCGACAATAATCTCTTCTGCCTTGTCAGGGAATTGGCTGTGCCCTTCAATGATAATAGTCTCTATATTTTTCACACCAAAGAAGTTCATCATACTTGTTACATATTTAACAGCCATCTCTAAATCAACTTTTGGTCCCTCAGAATACACACCACCACTTGCGTTTAATAACACTATTTTTTTATTTCCAATAAGCCCTACTGGACCTTCTGGCGTATATTTAAATGTTTTGCCTGCGCGGTTTAAGTAATCAATATATGTGTGTAGTACAGCTGGGATGGTTAAATTCCATAAAGGGAACCCAAATACGACTTTATCCGCTGCAAGGAATAGATCTAAATACTTATCAGCAACAGCTACTGCTTTTGCTTCTTCTACTGTTAAATCTAATCCTCTACTAGACTTAAATGTTCCGTTAATCATATCTGCACCTACGTAAGGCAATTCCTCATTGTATAAATCCAGTTCTACTACAGTGTCATTTGGATGTGATTCTTTATAGCTCGCTAAAAAAGCCTCAAATAATCTAACACTTACCGACTGATCTGCTGGTCGATTGTTTGCTTTTACAAATAAAACGGTTGTCATTCCTTGTTCCTCCTGATGTGCACTCTTATGTTGTTTATAATATTTTTTTGAAGCTATACTCCATTTCTCCAGCCATAGCTTCTGGTGTATCACCAGTTACTCTGTAATCATGTGTATAAATTTGTTCGAACGTTCCAAAGTTCACTTGTTTATAAAATTCAAAACAAGGAAATCCATCATGTGCTCCTTGCATATTGACAGTACCATCCTTTTGAATATGAACTATTAAAAGATAGTCAACTGGAGGTGCAAATGCATTTAATGGATTGCTAGCACTTGCACTCATTTGAAACCTAACGTCTTCAGAGCCCCACACAATATCAGTGCACAAAATACCTTCTGTAGTAGCTTTTCCTGTTTTTTTATTAACAGAACCATCTGGAGTAGTGACTCTTTCTGTTGTAATACCAGTATTTGCATATGTGAAAATATCTTTTTTGTAAAAATCTACAACTACTTCTTGTTCCACTCTGGAGCGCATAGCGTTGACAGCATAGGGTGTGAATTCACGTGAGTCACCTTCAAAATGGATTACGTTTCCTGTTTCTTCATCCTTCCTAGGATCAGTCCACGGTGTTGGAATAAATACACTTGCTCTAACTTTAACAATATTAGTCATGAGAACCCTCCATAATTTATTAATTCTGTTTCAGTAATTCCTGTTTCTTTCACAACAGAAAATATAGTCAACTTGATTGACTACTTTTCGCATAGTACAATGTATTTCGTACAAAGTCAACTAAGTTGACTTTATTTAAGGAGGTTTTATGTATGACTCAGGAAATCTTTAGTGAATTGGATCTGACAACACTTTTATCATTATCCTTTAGTACATCAATTAATGAACTACATGATAGATTGCGTGAATTAGGATTTGCAGATATTAGACCTGTACATGGTTTTATGTTTAAGTGTATTGCTCCAAACGGAGCAACAGGTATAGAATTAGCCGAATATTTAGGAATTACGAAGCAAGCTGTAAGTAAAATGGTAGACTATCTTGAGAAAAGTGGTTATGTAATTCGCGAAAATCATCCCACTGACAAGAGAGGAAAAATCATTGTTTTGACTGAGCGAGGTTGGTTAGCAGTGAAAGCAAAAGAAGAAATACTAACTGAGATTGAGCAACGTTGGATTGAAATCATAGGTACTGAACGACTGCAGATGCTCAAAGATGATTTAACAACACTTGTATATAAAGCAAATGAAGATAAATCTACTATGAGATCAAGACCTGTCTGGTAAGTGTATGGTGAAGATTTGGTGTATGCTGCGATTCATCAAACCAAAAAGGGTAGAAGACTTAAAGATCTGTCTTCTACCCTTTTTGAAAGCTGATTATCTGCAGCATACATTTAGTATTTGTTCTGGGAAATTACTACTCTAAATACCCTTTGACTAAGCCCAGCGGCAATGGCTTGGGCTGCTCGCAGCTGGTTACCAGTTGAGCATATTGCTTAGAATCGGAACTTGTATGGAATGCATGCATGATCTCAAGTACGTGATTGGCGAGTTCTCCGTTTGCACGAGGAGTCTCCCCCGTGTCGATGCAGTGTGCCATATCTGCTACTCCTATGCCTCTACTATTATCTGCATAATTGTAGATAAGCGGGATCTCTTGGAATTCCGAGCTGTGTGCCGGGCGTAAAAGGATCGGCCCTCCAAAGTTGTTAGGGTCCGGTACGATCAAGGTTCCTTGCGATCCGTAGATTTCGATCCTCGGTAAAGTACTGTGCCAAACATCAAAGCTTGTAATCATGGTTGCCACAGCGCCACTGTCAAACTCAATCGTTCCAGCAACATGTGTGGGCACCTCTACATCAATGACTTTGCCAAACTTTTTGTCGCTCGTGATCGTTCTATGAGCAAAGGAGGTTTTAGTGATGCCGCATACTGTTTTAGCTGGGCCTAGCAAAGATACTAACGCAGTTAGATAGTAGGGTCCCATGTCAAACATGGGTCCTCCACCGGCTTTATAATAAAATTCTGGATCAGGATGCCAGCTTTCATGTCCATGACAAAGCATAAAGGCAGTTGCTGCCACCGGCTCCCCGATATAACCATCCGCAATCAGCTTACTGCAGGTTTGCAGACCGCCTCCAAGGAAAGTATCTGGTGCGCAGCCAAGGTACAGGTTCTTTTCCTTCGCCAGACGAACTAGCTCAGTGCCATTTTCAAGGGAAAGGGATAAGGGCTTCTCTACATACACATGCTTGCCAGCTAGCAAGGCTTGCTTGCACACATCAAAATGAAAATTAGGCGTTGTTAGATTAACGACTATTTCAATCTCTTCCGAAGCAAGTAATTGTTCTGTCGTCCATACATGAGGAACGCCATATTTCTCCGCCGCTTGCTCTGCACGACCTTTATCCAGGTCGGAACAAGCATAAACCTCAGTATTAACGAAAGTCCCGTTCAAATTTTCAAAATAAATGCTGCTGATGTTACCGCAGCCGACTATACCTACCTTCACTTTGCGCAAGATCATTCCCACCTTATCTCAGTTTTAGTTAGCCGCCCACAAAAAGCCTTTTCGCATCAGTTCCTTGGCTTCCGGTATATCGAAAACGTCTGCATGATGGCCAAGTGAATTATAGAAAACCTTCCCTTTTCCCCATTTCTTCGTATATACAACGGGCATCGTGATGACACCATTTGCTGAATGCTCACCCTCACTCATTACAAACGTAGTTGTTGCCAAGACATCCACTGCAGGATCTACATGTAAATAATATTGTTCCGATTTCACCTTGAAGTCTTGGATGCCCTCCACAATGGGACTGGAGCCAGAATGCATGATATTAACTTCGTACTCTACCCCATCGTTAAATGGATGTGCTACCCATTGTGACCCGGTCAAAAATTGCCACTCTGTATTGTTACGGAAAGAGTCGCACATCCCTCCATGACAACCGGCAATTCCTACTCCAGAAGCTACTGCCTTCAGAACTGAGGATACCTGATCATTACTGATTTCTCCCATGGTCCATACTGGTACAATAAGGCTTAAATCCGTAAGCTTATCTACACTGTTGAAGCTATCCAGCGTATCAGACACTTCAACTTCAAAGCCTTCAGCCTCTAGAATGCCAGCAAAAATTGCGGCTACTTCATTTGGTTCATGCCCATCCCATCCACCTTTTACAATCAATGCTTTCTTCGTCATCCTGCAATCTCCTTTTCCTTTATATATGTAATCAACCTTTCGTCCATCTGATGAAATTGTAATCCAGATCAAAGAGGTGTGCTCGCCATTTCACTTGTAGGAATGGTCATTTTTTGCTAAGTTTTAGAGGTGAACCTAAAATTCAAACCACATGAACAGGAGATCTCATGAAAGCCTTTCACGAAAATAGAACTTACCATTCGACTTTCCCCTTCACTGTAATAATGTCTAATGATATTGATTTTCTAGCCCACTGGCATAACGATCTTGAGATAGTCTATGTATTTGAAGGTTCAATTCGGATGGGAATTAACTCCGAAACGAGGATCTTGAAAGCGGGAGATATGGCTATATGCAGCAGCGGAGACATCCACTACTATGACAGTAAAGACAGCAGCTCCAAGATAATGATGGTAATATTCAATCCTTCATTAATCGGCTTTCCTGGTGGATGGCCTTTGAATGTGAGGCTGACTTCCCCATTTATGGAGAAACGAGCTATACGAGAAGAAGAAGTGCGTTTCAACAACCGTCTTTCTCAGATCCTGCAGGAACTTATGGACGAATATAATCAGAAGCTGGAATATCATGAACAGGTAATCATTGGCCTTTTGCACGAGTGGAGCGGACTCATTTTACGGCATGTTCCCTTGGATAAGATTAATCCACAGAAAGATAAAAGGCGCATCACTAACATGAAGATTATGCAAGGGGTTCTTGAATACCTCGACGTCAACTACATGCATCCCATCACACTTGCTGACGCCGCAAGGCAAGCCAATATGAGCCTCTTTTATTTCTCCCGCTTCTTCAAGAGTCTTTCGGGTATGAGCTATATTGCATACCTTAGCAACATCCGAGTCAACCAAGCAGAACAGCTGCTGCTGACCACAGACAAATCCATTTTAGATATCGCACTGGAATGCGGTTTCACTAATATCCGTACCTTTAACAGAGTATTTAAACAGATTAAACAACGGACTCCAAGTGAATTACGTTAAGAGATACATGGTCCGTTATCTTATTAAGCAAACAAAAAACCGATGATCTTTTGGTTTAGATCATCGGCTTTATTTTAATATTCGAATGCACAAAGACGGCGAAAAGGTCTACGTTTAAGTGACAAGCTTAACCAGTCTTCATTACTGAGCTCCAACTATTGGATGTGGAACATACAACTCTTCAAGGAATGAAATTTCTTCAGGTGATAATTTCACCGCCAGAGCATCTACTGAATCTTCGAGCTGAGCAATTTTCGTCGCGCCCACAATTGGAGCAGCTACAGAAGCTTTTTGCAACAGCCATGCAAGTGCGATATGAGTACGTGGTACGCCTCGTTTCTCTGCTAACGACGCTACTCGCTCAACAATTAATCGATCTACATCAGCGGTTGAATCATACTTTGATTTTTGAATGAGATCGGTTTCGGATCTGCGTGTTGTTTCCGACCAATCGCGAATCAATCTTCCTGATGCCAGAGGACTATAAGGAGTTACCGCAATTTTTTGATCCTGACAAAGCGGCATCATTTCCCTTTCCTCTTCTCGGTAGATGAGATTAAGGTGATTTTGCATGGATACAAAGCGAGTCCAGCTATTTTTCTCGGCCACATGTAATGCTTTTTGGAATTGCCAAGCATACATAGCAGACGCACCGATATATCTAGCCTTTCCAGACTTCACTACATCATGCAAGGCCTCCATGGTTTCTTCAATGGGTGTGTTATAATCCCAGCGGTGAATGATGTAGAGATCCACATAATCGGTCCCAAGTCTCTTCAAACTGTTATCTATTTCGCTCATAATAGCTTTTCGAGAAAGCCCACCACCATTAGGACCTGGACGCATCTGGCCCCAGACCTTCGTGGCAAGTACAATTTCATCCCGATTCGCATACTCCTTAAGCGCACGTCCGATAATCTCTTCACTGGAACCACTTGCGTAAATATTAGCTGTATCAAAAAAATTGATGCCGAGCTCAAGCGCTCTTTTAATGATAGGACGACTGTTCTCCTCATCGAGCACCCATTGGTGCCCTCCAGGCAGCACTTTTCCAAAGCTCATACAACCAAGGCAAATCCGAGAGACGTCCATTCCCGTATTTCCAAATTTGATATATTCCATAAAGCAAGCCTCCATTTCTATGTTTAAATGAGTTTTAATTCTTACAGTGCTTCAAACCATTCATCCGCTACAGCTTCAAACCATTCTGTTTCGCCTGGAGTCATAGCCAAATGAACGAACCAACTATCCTTTGTCGCGCCATGCCAATGTCTCACATTAGCTGGAATGTTGACCACATCACCTATTTCGAGCAATTGAGCAGGTTTTCCTTCTTCCTGATACCAGCCATTTCCACCAGTGACTAACAGAACTTGTCCAACCTGATGAGCATGCCAGTTATTGCGTGCGCCTGGAGCAAAGGTTACATTACCAATTGCGGTATTAAGCGGCTTCGGATCTGTAAACACCATTTGCAAATAAGCGTCACCCGTAAAGTTTGCTTTAACCTTTTCCCCTAAAGGAAAAATAGTGCTGCTACTAAGTTGTTCATTTTTCATCGTTGATTCCTACTTTCTGCCTATAGTTAATGATTATTAGTGCACTGCGATCCTCTTACTCTCCCGCTGGAAAATCAGTAGAAGCTGCCAGTTCAGTCTGCTTCTCATAGTCGGCAACACGAGCTTTGAGGGTCGAAATCGTGCTAGCCAGTGCATGAGATCCAAGTATTATTCGTATCGGTGCCGGTTCTAATTCAACACTTTCTATGATTCGGGCAGCCATCCGCACTGGATCTCCAGGAGCTAAACTCTTAGAAGCGTCCAGCATGTTCAAAAAGTTATGTGCTGGGTTGCCATCGTATTCTGTCATGAGTTTCGTTACCTGTGCGTTCCCATAACGGAACTCGGTACGGGCTCCTCCCGGCTCCACCAATGTAATACCGATGTTAAAAGCTTCAACCTCCTGAGCAACGGACTCACAAAAGCCCTCTATCCCAAACTTGGTCGCATGGTACATCGAATTTCCTGGGAAGGCGACCTGCCCGCCATAGGAGGAGATCTGAATAATACGTCCACCACCCTGAGTGCGTAAATGCGGGAGAGCTGAACGAATAAGCTGGATGGACCCCGTTAAATTCGTGGCAATGATATGATTAACCTCGTCGTCAGAGAGTTCTTCTGCAGCCCCAAAAAGGCCATAACCAGCATTGCTTATGATAACGTCGATACGTCCAAACTTTTCAAAAGATCTATCGACAAGATTTCGAATGGCTGGAAAATCGGTCACATCTAGAATCTCGCAACTGAAGGTTTCGGGATACTTCTCAATGAGGTCAGCGACCTTGCTTTTGTTACGAACAGTACCGATAACCTTATTGCCCTTCTGAAGAAGCTGTTTCGTCATCTCATAACCAAAACCACTGCTCACACCGGTGATAAGCCATGTGCGATTGTTCATAATCATTTCCTCCTAAACTTCTTATTCCGATTTTGCTGCTGGAATACTTAGCACATGAGTAGTTGTAACCAATATTTAATACGCATAATTACAATAATGATCACATGTCTATTATTATAATCGGATTAAATTTGGTGCCAATTGTTAATTTGATGCGATTTGTACATTAATAAACAAAACCATCGAAATTGTTTATTTCCTACTGCGTATTCGCGATTCTTTTATATAAATTTATAAACAGATGTCCCATTGATGAGCTCGTTATAGTATGTTATATAATGAATTCTTACTCTTTTGTTGATGAATAAAGAAAGTTCGGTGAGTAAATTGTCTAAAGTCGATAGAAGAATCTTAAAAACACAAGAAGCCTTGAAGACAGCAGTCATTGAACTAATGACTGTGAAAAATTTTGATGATATAACCCTTCAGGAACTCTCTGATAAAGCAAACGTGAGCCGTGGTACTATTTACCTTCACTATATGGATAAGTATGATCTTCTTGATAAGCTTATCGAGAAGCATATCAATGAACTTCGTGAAAGATGTGAAGCAGCCTCTGATTTGGATTTTGTAACGGGGTCTGTGATTTGGACGGAATACTTTGAGAGTAACTATGCCTTTTTCTCCATGATGTTAGCTAGCAAAGGAGCCCCTTTCTTCCGGAGTCGTTTTCTGGAATTTCTTATAGAAGAGTTCAAAGACGAAGTGGATATCACAAAGAGTAAAAACGAAGGATTAAATAAGGATTTAGTCGTACAATTTGTAGCTTCTTCGTATGTAGGTGTAGTTGAATGGTGGTTTACGAACGAAAGACCAGTAACCTATCAAGTATTAGCAGAACAGCTGGGAGCCTTATTGGAACGAAATTGTACAAATAACCCCTCATCCTAAAGGATGAAGGGTGACTTGGAAAATAGTAACTAGTTTGCGAAATGTTAGCCTATTTCGATCTTTCTTAGAAACCATATTTAGCTTCTTCAGCCTCTCGAATTTTGGCATAGGTCTCAGAGAGTACATAGGTATCTTCCACTAAGCGGTCTATACGGAATAGCACATCATCATTTACTATTTCTTTTCGA
This sequence comes from Paenibacillus sp. FSL R5-0475, assembly GCF_038004585.1. Taxonomy (NCBI): domain Bacteria; kingdom Bacillati; phylum Bacillota; class Bacilli; order Caryophanales; family Paenibacillaceae; genus Paenibacillus; species Paenibacillus sp. FSL R5-0475. The sequence goes on along the minus strand of NZ_JBBORK010000001.1, from coordinate 1,864,723 downwards.
TAAAAATCCTTCTCTTCTATAAATACATACGTTTGAACAATTTGCGCTTTCATATAGGCTAATATCGGTTTCAATTGCTGCTCAGCTACCAGATAGTGACGTGAAGATCCTGCCGTGACGAGCATACTTACAACCTTGTGTTGAAATGCTTTTTCGGGCGCTAAATCGAATATATTCTTTAGTGTTGCTGGGATGGAAGCTTGAAATATAGGCGTTCCGATTACGATAACATCTGCTTCCATGATCGTTTGAATTACGTACTTGGTGTCCCCTTCGTATTCCAGATAATTGCGACCATCACTGAATTGAACATCATACTCCGCCAGATCTAGAAGCGTAACTTCTGCATCTTTGTATTTTTCATGAAACGAATTTATTGTGTAATTCATAGCGATTCTGGTTTTCGATCCTATCTTTGACCCTGATAATGCTACAATTTTCATAATTCTGACCTCCTGGAGTTTATTTTTTTGCCGTATATTTTTTAATAGCTGGTAGAATTTCAGAACCAATTAAATCTATGTTTTTCATTAAATTTTCAAAAGGTACGCCACCAAAATCCATTTGTGCGATATATCGTTGATGGCCGAAGAGTTCATGTTGATATAGAATTTTTTCAATGATTTCCTGTGGGCTGCCAATATTCATAACATCGCGGGGATCGGCTCCTTGAGCAAACGCCTGTTTAGGAAAACCACGTCCATTGGTTAATTTCATTCCTTCGTTTATATATGGATAATAGGCTCTTTGTGCCTTCTGTGTCGTTTCATCCGCGTAAAAGAATCCAGCAGTCGCTACAGGCAGCTTCGACGGATCGAATCCGTTCTGACTTGCAGCTTCACGATAAGCATCAATGGATCTTTTGAACAAGACAGCGGGACCCCCTAAATGGGCCAAAAACATAGGAACACCTGCAATGCCTGCTTTGATCGCACTGGCAGAAGTCCCACCTACAGCTCTCCATATCGGTAAGTTTCCCTCAGGACGGGGGAGGATTCTTGCATTTTTGAGAGGGTTACGAAATTCTCCCTTCCAATTCATAACTTCGTTTTCATTTATCTTTAATAACAAGTCGAATTTTTCTTCAAATAATTCCTCATAATCATTAAGATCATAGCCCAATAGTTCATATAACCCCACTCTAGAGGCACGGCCAGCTATTATTTCAGCTCGACCATTTGAGATCAAATCAATTGTAGCGAAATCTTCGTACACCCTAACCGGATCAGAGGTGCTTATAATCGTAGATGAGCTACCTATTTTCATTTTCTTAGTAGCCTGTGCAATAGCTGACAGCACAACGGTATGCGCCTGAGTAGCAAAATATTCTTGATGACTCTCTCCTACACTAAAAAAATCAATTCCTGCTTGCTCCGCTAATTGAGCCAAGTCAATAATTTCACGTATGCGTTGTTTGGCAGATATTCGGCTCCCAGTTTCAGGGTTCGCTAGATGATCACCTAATGTATAAAGTCCAAACTCTAAGCCGTTGTCTGCATTGATCCGATATTGTTCCATGATTATCCTCTTTTCTTTAAGAAGTAAGAATTCATTTATGATTTGTCGATTAAATATAATTAAGTAAGTCACTATAATAAGTATAGTTAAGTGCTTGCATAATGTCAAACTAATGATCCTGTTAAGAAAAAACTACTCGATTTAAGCCTTGTGCTAAGAATCCCCTTTTCTAGAATGGCTGTTTGCAAGCCCTATAATAATCTCTATATGGTATATTTAGCATATTGATTTCGTAATTAACGTGATGAACAATTAAAGGAGAGTTACAATCATGCACAACCGCCGCTTCATGAACGTATTACTTATTCTTTTCTTATCGGCTTCCAATTCGACTCCGATCTTTGCATCGGCTTCGGTTGTACCGAAGTTATCCGATTCTATCAAACGTTCTGTAATCCAACCCTCCGTCACAATTAATGGCATAAACTTTTCCTTTCAAGATGAGTTGCCTACGTTAATAGAGGGAAAAACGTTCGTTCCAACCCAACTTTTTGAGCATCCCGACATACAAGCCGATATTACGAAGTTTATAGATAACCCTTATCCACATGTGTTTATTTCACATTTTAATGGAGCACTTTCTATTTATCCGGATAAAAGTGATTATATGTATAGCGATTACAACGAAGAGATAGAGGATTCTGATGTCTGGATCGATTGGAAGAGTCCTACACCTTATCTCTCCGGCAGTGATATTATGGTTCCATTGCGTGCTATTGCCGAACGAATCGGGATCTCCGTTGATTGGAATGTAGCAACTAGAACAGCGATCATTACCACGGATGATGACTTTCGTGCTGAACTCGAATCTCCTGAGGAGTGGGAAGATTGGCTAGGAATGAAGCCTATCGAGCTGGATGATCCCTCAGGAGAGGCAATAACAGAGCAGGAGTTAACTGAATTTGCTATTTTGAGCGGACTTTCAGTTCTGGACTCTCGGATTATTGATAAATATACAGCTGTACTCTTACATATCGAAGAGGAAGATGGCGTAGAATCGCTTACGTTGAAATACGTCGATCGTTTAAAAAACGGGAGTTTGGACTGGAGTATGGATTTAGGCATGGGGGATGATGGAGACGACGTCCAAGTCAAGAGAAGCGGACAACTCGTTAGTGTCGGTATGTTCGATCAAGGTCTTAAGAAGCAATTCAGTCATTTCGAGGTAAGTTACAAAGTTCATGATAAGAGATTAACTCACACCTTTGATATCGCGGGTAAACAAGGCATGTTTTTTGACATTCCTGAGGAAGTGACAAGCGGTGAGATAACTTTCTTTGGGAAAAACGGGTACACATTCGAAACGTATTTCTGGTGAGTTGACTAGCTTAAAGAAACGTAAAAGGTACCCTAGTTGGGTACCTTTTACGTTTCTTTACCGCTGGCCGATCCATTATGCTGTATTGCGAGTCTAACCAGTATCCTCGCACCATGACCTAGCATCGCTTCATCGATATTAAACTGTGGCTGATGGATAGCATGGACTATTCCCTTCTCCTTATTACCGCAACCAATAAAGGCGAAGGCACCAGGAACTTTATCAAGATACCAACCAAAATCCTCACCAGCCAGACTTGGCTGCTCCAGCAGTATTACCTGGTCCTCTCCTAGAACTGCACGGGCTGCGTGAAGCACCTGCTGAACCGCTTCCGCGTTGTTCACTACTGCAATTCCTTCACGCAGCTCCAGCTTGTATTTCCCTCCGTAAGACTCAGCTATAGCTGCAGCATGGCGCTGTAAACCATTTGTAATTGCAACTACCGTCGTCTTGGTAAACGCTCTGAATGTTCCTGTCAGTTCACTGTGTTCAGCGATCACATTAACAGCAGTACCAGCCTGCAACGTTCCGAAGGCCAACACCGCCGCCTCCTGCGGATCGATTCGATTAGCCATCATTCCGTTAATCTCTCCTATATATCGTGCCGCCATCTGGATCGCATCTACAGCTCTGTGCGGAGCACTATGATGACCGGATGTCCCCTGAAATTCCACCTTAAAATGGCTTGACGCTGCCATGGCATCATGAGGGTGAATACCAAGCGTTCCGACCGGAAGCTCTGGCATGACATGTAGCGCGTAGGCATAGTCGACACCTTCCAGCACGTTATCCTCAATGAGATCGCGGCCGCCTGAGAGTAATCTTCCATCAAGCGGACTCTTGTCCGCGCCTTCCTCAGCTGGCTGGAAGACGAAAATGATCGTACCCATCAATCGTTCCCGGAAGGCTGCCAAGGTTCGGGCAGCCCCCAACAGCATAGCGGTATGGGCATCATGGCCACAGGCGTGCATGATGCCGTCATTGACTGACTTGTAAGGTAACTCATTGCACTCTTGTATCGGCAGGGCATCCATATCTGCCCTAAGAAGAAGAGTGGGCCCACTATTGCCATTGTCTGCTAAGCCTTGCAGGAGGCCGACCACCCCCATTCCGAAATGTTTACCGACATTTCTACGTACTTTGATCCCCCACTCCTCTAACAAATCTGCTACTTTATTAGAAGTGCGGACGACATCATACAGTAGCTCCGGATGGGCATGCAAATCACGACGGTATTCAATCATTTCATCCTGCAGCTGACCGGCGTAATGCATCATCTCCGCAATATTCGAGTTTTGGTGGATTGCGAATACTGGATCAACCGTCAAATTTGCCCTGCTGGCTGAGAAGCTTTGGAATAACGGTTCTCCGGCAACGGTATGCCGAGGTTTCCACGCAGCGTGTCACTTTCGTATTCAGTGCGGAACAAACCCCGCTCCTGCAGAATCGGTACCACCCGATCGATGAATTCCTCCAGTCCGTTAGGGACGGCAGCCGCGATCATAAATCCATCTGCCCCACCACTCTCAAACCAAGTTTGAATCTGATCAGCTACTTGCTCCGGTGTGCCAATGAAGCTGCTGCGTGGGGTAGCCGATTGCAAGGCGACCTGTCGAAGCGTCAAGCCTCTCTCCTTCGCATCCTTTTTGATTTTATCCGTGCCGCTCTGAAAGCTATTGCGCCCCAACTCGCCAAGCTCAGGGAACGGCTCATCCAGTGGATATTGCGAGAAATCATGATGCTCGAAGAATCTGCCTAAGTAGTTCAGTGCATTCTCAATCGTTACAAGGCCAGCAACCTCCTGGTATTTGCGCTCTGCCTCCTCCGGCGTGTCACCGATGATTGGAGCAATTCCAGGGAAGATCAGCACTTCATCCGGATTCCGGTCAAACGAAGCTACCCGTGTCTTAACATCGTTATAGAATGCTTGGGCATCTTCTAGCGTTTCGTGTCCAGTGAAGATAGCATCTGCTTCCTTGGAGGCGTAATTCTTACCGACTTCCGAGGATCCTGCCTGAAATACGACAGGCTGCCCCTGTTTCGAACGAGCAATATTCAGCGGCCCCTTCACAGAGAAGAACTCTCCTTGATGGTCCAGGGTATGCATTTTTTGTGGATTAAAGAATACACCTGATTCCTTGTCTCGTACAAACGCATCATCCTCCCAAGAATCCCATAGTCCGCGTGTCACCTGCAAATATTCGGTGGCAATGCGGTAGCGCTTGCCATGGTCAGGATGCTCTTTTTTGCTGTAATTTGACGCAGAACCTTCCAGAGGTGAAGTCACCACGTTCCAGCCGGCCCGGCCGCCGCTGATTACATCCAGTGAGCCGAATTGACGCGCTACGGTAAATGGTTCACTGTACGAGGTAGACAAGGTACCAACTAAACCGATGTTAGTGCTGACGGCTGCGAGTGCGCTAAGAATAGTCAGCGGCTCAAACCGGTTAAGGAAATGAGGAATGGACTTTTCATTAATGTACAGACCGTCTGCGATGAAGATCAGATCCAACTTGCCTCCTTCTGCCTTCTGTACCCACTCTTTGTATAATTCAAAGTTTACACTGGCATCTGGTTTGGCATCTGGATGGCGCCACATCGACGTACTGCCCCCTACCCCATGCAGCAGTGCACCCAGCTTCAGTTGTCTTGGTTTGGTCATGTTCATTCCTCCTAAAAGTTTTGTGAGCATAAGCTTCCTTGATTTCACTTCATGCAAAACTGACTTCGGAAGCAATCATTGCACAAACGATGCATTAGCTGCGCCCTGTTTGATTCGCTCGATCTGACCAAGATGTCTCTCCACATGTCCAGTGAAGCCGTGTACGATATCGGAAATTTTCACGGTCTCCCCTTTGAAATTAATTCCGCTTTTCTCCCAATCTTCTTCGCTAAGCCTTTCAAACAAAAGGCTGTTATAGTAAAGCAGGCTGCGGAACAGCTCCAGATTGTCGGAAGCATTGCCGCTGTTGGCGTACTGACCGCTGACCCAAGCATCCTGATTGAAGACTGGAAGCTGTGCAGTCGTAGCAGCGAGAATATCACGAATGCGGAACGAAACTACGATGCTGTGATCAGCCAGATGAGTCAGTACCTCAGTCACACTCCAACTGGCGGGTTCTGCCTTCCATTTCAGTTGTTCCTCCGTTAACCCGGCGGTCGACTTTACTAATTGATGATACGTCCTTAGATAATCACTGATTTGAACTCTGCTCATTAAATCCCCTCCAATATATGACTTGTTCGCGAATGATCCGGTGGTGCGAAACGAGATAACGAAAAAGGCTGGATGTTATGAGTTGTAACTCCACCGATCGCTATGTCAGCCAGTATTTCACCCACAACACTAGAAAATTTAAAACCATACCCCGAAAACCCTCCAGCTATCAGCACATTGGAATGGAGCGGATGGCAGTCTATAATGAAATCTTCATCAGGCGTATGCTCATATTTACATGCAGAACCTTTTAGCAATCGACCAGCTGCACCGGGCATGTAAGACTCCAGTACCTTGCGGAGGTCACCCTCATCGCTGGCTTCACTTCCGAACGGGGCAAGCTGTGTACCCGGCTTCCATTCCAGCCCTGTATCATGCCGGCCGATCTTTAGGCCAGCTCCATCAATGCTGGGAAATCCGTAATAGCCACCTTCCTCTGCTCCTAACGTAAAGCCAGGGAAATTACCAGCAGCAAAAGCAGGGGAGCTCTCAAACCAGCCCACAACTTTGCGGATTGCTTTAATTGGCAAATGTACAAAAGGTGCCAATTTGCCAAACCAAGCTCCGGCACTAAGAATAGCTGCCGCTCCGTGATAATCGCCATTTGTCGTATGAACCGTAACGCTGCCTTCGCGAGCGGTGACATTCACTACTGGAGTGTTCGTCAACAGTTCCGCACCATGTCCAAGGGCAAGCTGACGGTAGGCGGAAATACAGCGTTCGCTGTACAAATATCCGGCATCTGGTTCATACATTGCCGCGAATGATTCTGGTATGTTCAATGCCGGCCAGCGCCGCCGAATCTCTTCGGCATCCAGATGATGGACCTGCACCTTCCGTTTCTTCGCTTCTTCGAGACGACCGTTGAAGGAATACACTGCGCTATCCGCGAGATTCAAGACACCTGAGCGGACAAGGAGTTCTGTTCCGCTCAACTGTTCCGCTTCTTTCCATAGTGTATCTGCCCGTAAAGCTAAATCAGTGTAGGCGGGGTCACGCTGTAAGCATGCCGGATCAGCCGGGATTCCCCGTGATGGCTGCCCTGTGTATGTGGAGGATCGAAGGTATCCACTAGTAGCGTCTTCACTCCGCGCCTCGCAAGATTGTAACCAGCGCTCATGCCCATCGAGCCTGCGCCTATGATAATTACATCGTAACTTTTATGTTCAGCTATAATTCTGCACCTCCACCGGAATTGTAGTACTCAAGGGAACGTACAGCCGCATCCGCAAGGAAACGTGCTGCCACAGGGAGTGCCTGTTCATCCAGATTGAAAGCTGGATGATGCCATTCTTGGCTTCCATCAGTACCTATAAAGACGAACAATCCGGGTACCACGTGCTGATAGAAGGCAAAATCCTCTCCGGCCAGTGAAAGCTCAGGTTTGACCGCTCGGTAGCCAAGAGCTTCAGCCGACTCTACCCCTAACGCCGCTAAGGCGGCGTCGTTGATAACCGGAGGCGGCCCTTCGATCCAGCGGACAGTGGCTTTTGCTCCAAGAGCAGCTGCCACACCAGTCGCCACTTCCCGAAAGCGGTCAAGTACTTTGCTGCGCACCGTTTCATCAAAGGTACGGATTGTACCCTCAAGCACGGCTTTTTCGGGGATGATATTCCATGAATTTCCGCTGTGAATCTGCGTCACACTGACCACCGCACTTTGTAGGGGACTGACATTGCGACTTACAATGGATTGAAATGCAGTCACGATATGCGAAGCAGCTACAATCGGGTCTATCCCAGCTTCTGGAACGGCAGCATGAGAACTGCCACCCTGCACTTCAATCACAAACCCGTCAGCCGCTGCCATTAAAGGGCCCGCCGTAATACCGATCGTTCCGACTGGCAGTTCCGGCTTGTTATGCAGCCCGATTACTGCCCGGACTTCTTCTAGCGCCCCGCTAGCAATGATCCGCTGTGCCCCTTGCGCCTTCTCTTCAGCCGGTTGAAACAACAGGCGTACCGTTCCTAGTAACTGACCCTCTCGCTGCTTCAAATGATAGGCGGCACCGATCAAGGCAGCCGTATGGAAATCATGTCCGCAGGCATGCATTTTGCCGGGATACAGCGACGCATAAGCTGCTCCAGTTTCCTCCTGGATTGGCAAGGCATCGATATCTGCGCGCAGCGCGATGACCGGACCGGGCTGCTTGCCCCCAATTTCTGCGATCACTCCGGTAGACAGACCGTAATCTACGACCCTGACTCCTGCCTGCTCCAGCAGGGAAATAATATATTTTGTTGTCTCATATTCTTCGTTCGACAGTTCCGGGTGCCGATGCAGATGACGGCGTATCCCGATTAATTCTTCTCCAAGCGCTTCCGCACTCAGCTCTTTAGCTTTACTAGTCATATACAGTCACCCTCCTTTAAACGATTTCCCGTGTGATCCTGATCCGCCCGCTTATGCCTCTGCAGGCACTTCAGCGATTGCTTCGCTCAGTAGCTCAAAGGAGCGGAACCGTTTGTCAAAAGGCTGCACATTCGTAGTTATGATGAACTCCTCAACACCGGATGCCTCTGAAAGTGCCAACAGCTGTTCACGTACAGAGTTCTTTGTTCCTTTGGTAATCTCTGGTTCCAACTCTTCAATCGTATAGGTTTCATTGCTCTGGCGGGCAAACTCCTCCGCCTGTTCCCGGGTTCCAACGGTTAGCTTCTTCCCGCTTGCCAGCTGAATCCGAATCAACTTATGTGCGCCCGCCAGTTCTTTCGCTTCCTCTTCGGTCTCAGCCACCACTAGTGCTAAAGCGATAATTGCTTGCGGTTGTCTGCCCTGTGAAGAAACAAAACCGCTGCGGTAAGCACGAATAGCATCTAGCGCTACTGTCTTATCGCTATTAATAAATAGGGAGAACACATAAGGTAATCCAAGTTCAGCAGCAATCTCTGCACTGCCTACACTCGCGCCAAGCACATACAGCTCAGGCGGAATACCAGGAAGGGGACCTGCCTTCAACCCAGCCAGCGGGTGGTTTTCTTCGAGCCGGTTATGCACATATTTCTCCAGCTCGATGATTTTGTCCGTTAAGCCAGGGGATTCGGTTCTTTCCTGCTGAAGCGCTTGTGTGCTGCGCGGGAGTCCACCGGGAGCGCGTCCCACTCCGAGATCCACTCGGCCAGGAGCCAGTGTAGACAGCACATTGAAGTTCTCCGCCACCTTGTACGGACTGTAATGCTGGAGCATGATGCCACCGGAGCCAATGCGGATGCGCTCTGTTTTGGCCAGCAGATGTGAGATGAGTACTTCTGGAGAAGAACCGGCTACCTGCTCAGAGTCATGATGCTCGGAAACCCAGAATCGATGAAATCCAAGCTCCTCAGACAGTTGTGCCAGCTTAATGGTATGCTGGAATGCTTCCTCTGGCGTTTCTCCCGGATAGATCGGACTTTGATCAAGTACGCTGATTGTAATAGCCATTGTTTTTCCTCCTATATGGAATAGTTAAATTCAGGTGTGATTCGCTTCAGGAACTGCTTCGTTCTTTCTTCGCGCGGATGATTAAACAGCTCTGTCGGAGTTCCTTCTTCAACAATGACGCCTCCGTCCATAAAAACCACATGATTCGCCACATCACGAGCAAACCCCATTTCATGGGTGACTACAATCATTGTGATGCCTTCCTTGGCAATTTTTCGGATAACAGCCAGCACCTCACCCACTAGCTCAGGGTCCAGCGCCGATGTTGGTTCGTCGAACAATATAACCTCTGGCTCAAGCGCCAAGGCGCGGGCAATCCCTACACGCTGCTGCTGACCTCCGGACAGCTGACTCGGGTAAGCATCCAGCTTGCTGGCAAGACCAACCTTTTCAAGCAGTGCAATACTCCGCTTTCTCGCTTCGTCCTTCGGAAGCTTTTTGACAATTAACAGCCCTTCCATCACGTTCTCCAGCGCGGTTTTATGACGGAACAAATTGTACTGCTGAAATACCATTGCCGTTTTTTGCCTAAGCTGATGAATCTCCTTTTTGCGGGCATGTTTGCAGTTCACTTTGAAATCGCCAATGGCGATCTCTCCGCTGCTTGGCCTCTCCAGATAATTCACGCAGCGTAAGAGAGTCGTTTTGCCTGAGCCACTGGGGCCGAGAATGACGACAACCTCTCCCTTCGTCACCGTTAAATCTATATTGTTTAATACCTGATTCCGACCGAATGACTTCGAAATTTGCGCAAGTTTGATCATGCTACTCCACCTCGATTGTACAGATTAATCCTTTTCTCAATGACCGACGTCACGCGTTCGATCAGAAATGTTAGTGCCCAGAAGATCAGTGCTGCCGCCAGATATGCCTCAAAAAACTTCCAGTTCGTTGAAGCCACAATCTGTGCCTTAGCATTGATATCCACCACCGAAACCGTAAAAGCAAGGGTAGATCCGTGCAGCATACCGATTACTGAATTCGAAAGATTAGGCAGACTTGCCGCCAGCGCTTGAGGAAAAACAATCCGCTTTAGTGCTTGGGGCGTAGTCATACCGATAGAGTGGGCCGCTTCTAGCTGACCACGATCCACAGCGAGCAGACCGGAACGGACGACCTCGGACATATAAGCTCCAGCAGTAATCGAGAATGAAATATAAGCAAAACCGATCATCGGAATCGAAACCGACCTAAAGCTCCAGCCGAAATGCGCCGCCAGACCATCAATCAGCACAGGAAGCCCAAAATATATAAGCAGCAGATGCGTCAGCATCGGTGTCCCGCGGATGAACGTAACATAACCGACGGCCAGCGGATGCAAGAGTGGAACTTTGTATAGCCGGATCAAGGCTACAGCCACTCCAATCACAAAACCAATCAATACAGAGACAACGGTAATATATAAGGTCGTAGGAATTGCACTTAGAATTTGTACCAGAGCAGTCCATATAAACGATGGGTCCAGTTTCATAATCCGGTGCCTCCTTTGCCAGGTCCCAGTTCTGCAATGATGCGTCGGTAGGACCAGCTTTTGTTGATTTTAAACAATTTTTTCTCAGGCGTATTTCGTCTTTCATGCCGTAGCAGATGGTGTTCTGCTACAAGCAGCAGCTTCTCAATCGTAAAGCTGATGACCAGATAGATAAGCGCAAGCGCGATATAGGTTTCAATAAAATGCTGTGTTAAGCTGCCAAGCGTCTGAGCCTTACCTGACATTTCCATCACCCCGAGGGTAAAAGCTAATGACGTATCTTTCAGTAGTGCAATTACTAGATTGGAGAATACCGGAACAGCTATACCTAGCGCTTGGGGCAGCACGATTCGTGTAAAAGCTTGAAACCCCGTCATCCCCGCAGCATATGCAGCCTCCACCTGCCCCTTATCCACCGCCATCACAGAAGCCCTAATCATTTCAGACATGTATGCTCCCGTATGCAGACCGTAGGTTAGAATAACAAAGACAAGTACTGGAGTTCGGGTCATATCCACATGGACCAGCTTCATGATTTCAGGCAGACCATAATAAAACAAGAAGAGCTGGATAAGAATCGGAGTTCCCCGAAAAAAAGAAATATAGATTTCCGAGAGGGTCTTTAACACAGGCACTTTATAAAGTCTTGGCAGAGCTACGAGAAAGCCGACAATAATTCCTGTCAGTAGAGAACAGGCGACAATCAGAAGCGTGGTGCTTAAAGTCCCTAGTAACTTAGGCAAAAACGAAAATACAAAACTGATATCAAACTGTGCGCCCATATATTCCCTCCCTTCCCGTGCTCACCGGCTCAATCATTTAACCGAATCCGCTGTAACATCCGCACCCAGCCATTCCGTGCTCAGCTTACCCAGTGTTCCGTCCGTCTTCAGCTCTTTAATCGCACTGTCAATCGCATCTGACAGCTTTTGTGAATCGGCATCATCCTTACGGAAAACATAGAGAATGTCCGCGGAGGACAGCTCGTCGCCCGTAGCTTTTAGCTGACTCTGCGGATCAATGATCGGCAGGACAAAATCTGCAGCCAGCGTAGCGTCCACACGCCCAGTACTAATCTGTGCGACGGTATCATTCGCTGCACCGTTCTGATACACGATATTAATCGCATTGTCGTGCTCTTTATTGTAGTTCTCCAGAATTTGCGCTTGTGCGCTTGTCGCACCGACTAATACCTTTTTTCCTTTAAGATCATCCAGTGATTGGATCGAGTCATTATCCTTCGCCACTACGATGCGGTTTCTCCAGTGGGCATAGGCTTCTTTGTTAAAAGAATATTTCAACTCCCGCTCCGGATTTTTCTCCATGACATGGGCAACCAGGTCGATTTTTTTAGTTTCCAGACTCAGCAGTAAATTGCTGAAATCCATGGTTTGAAACTCGAATTCATATTCAGGCAGCTGCTTATCGATTTCTTTGAGCAGTTCCACATCAAAGCCTGTAAGCTTGCCGTTCTCATCTATGAAGCAGACCTTCGGAAAAGCAGTACCCGTGCCTACGATGATCTTAGTTACCTTTGTCGAACTATTTGCCGTTGCCGAAGCTTCGGCTGCATTTCCATTTTGACTACTGTTCGAACTGTTATTTCCGCAACCTGCTATCGCCAGTGTCAATAACGATGCAATTACTAATGAAATGGACTTTTTCATTGTTCTATCCCCTTTGAATGATTTGTGGTTTATCTATGAGTGTTTTTTTCATCAGATACATAATGCCGTCACCATTCTGCTGATCCAGTTCCAGAAACCGTTCATATCCCCGGCGTTCATACATTTGAACTAACCATGGGTGCTTCTTCGCCGTTGCCAGCGTGACCGCAGCCGAACCCAATTGTCCAGCAATAATGTGCTCTTCCACCCAATCCAGAAGCTTTCCACCATAACCTCTGTTACTGTAATCCGGATGAGCAGCAAACCATTTAATAAAAGGCAGTGGGCTAATCTTCTTAATCTCTTCTTCTTTTGAGAGTGTTATCGTCGCAACTATCGTTCCATCAACTTCAAGCACATAACACTCATTCGTAGCAATATTGTCTTCAATAAGTGCCAAGTCAGCTGTAGCCGCCGGCCAATGCAGCCCGAGCTCACGAATCAGCTCATACGCTCGATATGTAACCTCAAGCAAAATCTCCGCATCTTGCAGTTCTGCCAGTCTGTATGTCTCACTCATCGCAAGCCCTCCATCCTTCCGAAATTAAATTTATAATTCCTATCGAAATAGTCGTCATTATATGCAATTAACTTTATCACTGCATGTGTCCATGCGCTAATAGAGTTTTTTAATACATCTATACAATTAGTCGATCTCCCGTTTTACCAATCCCGAGTTCAAGTAGAGTTTCTATGAATTCAGCGTTCTCCCCATTTAGTGAAATCAGGCTGGTACGTAAGGAGATGCCTTCCGTCTCCGCAATATCCACCCGTACTAACGTCCCAGCTGCTACTTCCTCTTGCACACTAAGTGCCGGAAGGAAACAGATACCTGCTTTTTTCAACACCAGCTTCTTGGCTGTCTCCAGGTTATCCACCTGATATTCAATTTTCGGTGGCTGTTCCATGCTCTCAAATACACGATGCAGTCGCATCCAATCCAAAGACCCGCATTCAAAAAAGACTAACTTCTCCTGGCGAATATCTTCCAGCGATGTACGTTGTGCCTTAGCTAAGCGATGCCCCTTCTCTACATATAGCGAAATGGGGTCTTCGCAGAAAGGAAAGGCTTGAATGGCTGGATTTACGACCTTACGGATAAAAGCCAGATCTAGCTCTTTCGATTTCAGCTTATCAATCAATACTTCCGTAGAAGCTGTCGTCAGCTTGATCGTGATATGCGGATACCTGCGCTTCAAATGAAGCATCAGATGCGGCATTAAATAATTGGATACCGAGACAGTACTGCCGATCCTCAGTTCATTTGGAATATGCCCCTTGGCCTGAACCTGATATTTACCGTTCTGATAGATCTGGAGAATCTGCTGGGCATAGGGAAGAAATTGCTTACCTTTATCCGTTAGGCTAATCTGCTTACCTAACCGATCAAACACTCTGCAATCCAATTCCCTTTCGAGCGATTGAATCCGTGCCGTAACTGTCGGCTGAGAGATATATAGGACTTCGGCCGCTTTATTGAAGCTTCCATAATGGTTAATGTAGACAAAAGCCTCAATATTTTCAATGTTCATCCCTAATCCCCCTAAACTAATATTAATTTTACTATTCCGATGAAAAAACAATGAAATAGAACGATGCTTTCCTATAGATTTTGTTTATATCTTATGCACCCCCCTATTTTTTGTCAACTTAAATTCCGTGTAAAATAATCGGATTTTCACAAAATTTCATTCATAAATGATTAATAATTTAAAATTCGAAACTACAGAAGCTATAGTGAATCCCTTTATAATCGACTGTTATGTTTATTTCATATAGAGCTTTTCTATTCATTTATCAAAATAATAAAATACCCCTTATATAACTCGGAATTATCGTTTATAATGACTTCATTCGTATGAACTATACATTAACTGAAAGGGGATCGCGAGATTATGTCACAAAAGATTATTATCCGTGAAGCTGAGAATAATGACCGTGATGCCATCGCTGAAGTGATACTGGACGCTTACCACCAATACTCGGAAATTATGCCCGAGCCGTTGTGGCTAGCGTACCGGAAATCACTTCTTGAATCTGTCCATGGCGATGCCCCGATTATGCGGATCATCGCTGAAATCGACAAGAAAATCATTGGTAGCACACTCTTGTTTAGCTCCTCGGAAACGGCTTACGGTAAACCAGAGTTAGGCATTCACTCCCCTATCCTACGCCTGCTTGCCGTATCCCCATCCGCTCGCGGCCTCGGTGTTGCAACCCATCTAATTCACGAAGCTGCTAGGAGATCTCGTGAGTTAGGAGCCACCACTTTAAATCTGCATACCTCAGAAATGATGGCTTCAGCAATCAAGCTCTACTATCGCTTAGGCTTCAAACGGGCGTATGAGACCGATCTTATGAACGGGGAAACCCTGGTACAGGGTTTCCAACTAGACCTACTAACATCAGTCCGTAATACAGCAGGATAATTATAAAATTCGAGACAGACTAACTCGATGAATATAACGCATTCTTAAGCATTGTCTTGAAATTATAAAAAAGAAGCCTCGGGAAGCTTCCAATGTTCTTATGTGATTATTGCGGCGAACTTCCGAGGCTCATTTAATTTCCTTTTTTATAAGTAATTTCTTTAAAACTCACAGTGATATCGCCTTCAGTATCTGCATCATTCATGCGATGATCTAAAATTACAGTTGCGCTGGAGGGGATGGACGAAAAGCTAGCCCCCTTCTGCTTCTTCTTTACATCATAGAGATAATAAGAAACATTCTTAATCTTCAGCCCTATAGTATCCTTGTACAAAAGTTCTACGGAATAGGATTTTATCACAGCTACATTAGCGTCCGTCCATCCTACAACTTCAACGGCTGCATCTTCATGGTCGCTTTCAGTCTTAATAGAGCTGATGGGAAGCCCATCCTGATTATAAAAATTAATTTTTTGTGGAGCGATTTTCAAATAATCGATGTCGATGTCATGGATTCGGTTTTGGTTCATCTCTGCTGTATCCATCCAGGCAATCGTGCCCGCCGGGTTCCACTTTATTTTCTCAGAAGGTACATACTGCTCTTGTGGTAACGGCACAGTACGTAGCGAAGCTCCATTATTATCATAAAAGGTTAATTGGCCGCTCTCATCATCATGTACAAATCTCTTAAAGGTTGGTGAAAGAAACAGGGATGGCGCACCGGTCGTCGAGTGAGGGATTACCGGATATTTTAGAAGATGCACATCGTCCTTTCCTTTCCTCAGATCAAACAACCATACATTGCCGAGGTAACTTTGCATAAATAATATTTGTTCATCCGCATTCCACTGGAATTTATAGATGTAGTCAGAATCATCAGAAAGCGGCCAAAAGTCTTCCCGAAGTCGCTCAATATCTCCTGTAACAACATTATAAGAGGACAAATGATATTTCCCAGCTTCTTTCGTCAGATCCGATTCCAGAAATAATAGATGATCCTCGTCCAACTTGATTAGCATATTATAGTTGTTCATAAATGCATTGTTCCAACGGTTATCGGTATCGATCAGCTCATCGCTCCATTTCACCATCACCTCATCCGTAGCAGGATCATGGGCTAGTAAAGCGTTAACTGCATTATGGTCGCCATAGAAAAAATGAATGGTGTGATATAAGATTCCTTGTAATTCAACCACTGCCCCACCGTTTAATAGATAGTTATTTTCGGTTATGCCAATTGGTTTAGCCACCAGTTCTCCATTTGAGCTCCGTACTGCATTAAACTCCAGACCCTTAAAGTTTGCTTCCAAGAATATAAGCTTTTTTAACTCGACAGTTGATTCCTTAGTAAGTGTATAGCCTGTGCTTGTTTCGTTCACATTCATTAACATGCCTTGCTCGCTTGTTTCGTTAATCCATAGATGAAAGGCATATTTAGTATTATTTGAAATTAGAACAATATCGTAGTTAGGCGTTGCGGTATTTAAATTTCCTGGTATTTGTACAGCGGTACGGATGGCTCGGACGAAAGTTTCTATGCTTTCATGATCTATGTATTCAGCCTTTATGTTAGCATTCACTGAACCATGTGCTAGAGATTTCGCTACTGTGATTCGCTTGATTTCTTCGTCAATTTTTAGATTATCGGCTTCTACTTGTTGCTCATTGGGTTGAAATAAGTCAAGTAAAACTACTTTTTTTGTTTCCGGCAGCTTGTAATGTCCATTTTGTCCTAATTTGGTGAAAAGACCATGATTCTCGTCCATAATCCAGAATGAGAACTTTTCGTTATCTTTATTCTTCAATTCAACAGTAGCTTCATAATCAGGTGCTGCAATATCAAGCTTGGCGCTGTCATACTCAGCAGTATGTATGGCTTCATTGAATTGTTCTATTAAATTATTGTCCGTTATGGTGATGGATTCACCGCTATCGTTCTGGATTGTTATGGAATTAACAGAGCTCAGATCGATCAGGGTTTGATTCACTTTATCCTTATTCCCTGTATTGAAACATCCAACAATGATTACTGAAATGACTGCTAAAAGGGCTAGTAGATTTATCTTTTTCATATAGGCTCCCCCTTCGTATTCTCTCTTCTTTAACGCCAAATAGAGGATAAAGTTGCAATAAATGAGATTAGCAATTGGATCAGATTCTTATCCTGAACTAAGTAACATTGTTTGTAGCAATAAAAAAAGCCACCGTACAGGCCTGTTCTCCTGTAAGGCAGCTTCTCTTTTATCCCAAAGGTTGGATGAACTATTTAATCATTATCACTACCATGTTCAGACCCGAAAAGCCTTTAAAAAATTCACAGCCTGGCGGATATCTTCCTCTGGATTAGTGCCAACTTCCCGTTCTATGGTCAGGAAACCTGTATAACCGATGTCATTCAGCGCTTGCAGATAATTGTTCCAGTCGACAGAACCTGCTCCAAGTGGAACTTCACGAAACGCCGAGCCGGTCTCGGCCATTTCAGCCATCTTCTCATGGTCTAATGCGGGTGCTTCATAACCATATTGACCGTAAACATCGCGCGGATCGATATCGGCAAGTTTGAGACCATCTTTAGCATGGGTGTGTACAATGTAGTCTTTTAGTGTATGAACACCTTGCACGGGATCATCACCAGTCACCATCACCATGTTGGCCGGGTCAAAATTAACAGAAACCCCTTTGGAACCCAAACCGTCGAGGAACGTCTTCAGACGCGCAGCGGGTTCTGGCCCAGTCTCAATCGCAAAGTAAGAATTCATCTCATGCGCGTATCTGCTTAGTTCCTCACAGGCGATGTGCATGGTTTCATAAATTTTACTGGTGTGGTCAGAGGGAACAATACCGATATGTGTAGTTACGATATCTGTACCTAGCTCCTTGGCCAGCTCCATAATGCGTTTGGACTTTTCGATTTTGGCACGGTTCTGTGCAGGGTCCTGAAATCCATGTCCGCCTAAATCTCCAACGAGGGCAGAGATTTCGAGACCCAGTGAAGCGATGTATTCCTTCCATTCACGGCGGGCTGAAGGAGAAAGGTTAGCGGGATCAAATTCACCTTGCACCGCATAAATCTGAACTCCATCAGCCCCTGCTTCTTTTGCCTTGCGCAACCCCTCTTTTACTCCGACCTGAAAACTGTCTACGATAACGCCGATTTTGTTAGTGATAATTGGTTTAACCATGGTAATAATCCTCCTTTAAAATGAATTAGATTTGGTTCCAAACCCGCTTGATATATTCTAACCCAAGTCTTGTCCCCTTACGGCACTCTTCCATTCCCTCAAATTCTACAGAGATATATCCATCGTAGCCACTTTCCTTAACGGTTCGAATGACACTCGGCATATCGATGTCTCCTTGACCAACGATGGCACCCCTCAACCAGTTCCCACCAGTAGACTGGAACCAGCCTTCGCCAGGCTGGCGATCCTGCGGACGAATATAGAAATCTTTGAAATGTACCATCGAAGCAAGCTTAATATTGTTAGTCACAGCAATAAGCGGATTCTCATCTGCGCACAGGAAGTTACCAATGTCGAGTGTTGTACGGAAGTTATCTCTTCCTACTGCGTGAACCAACGCCTGTACACGATCGCTGTGCTGAATAAAGTATCCATGATTCTCCACACTGGTCGTGATGCCCAAACCTGCGGCATAATCGGCAATTTCTCGACAGGCTTCAGCCAAATGTGGAAGCTCTTCCAGAAAGTGCGCAATAGATAGATCATTTGACGAGGCTACATCATGCCGCATCCGCTGAATGCCTAACGCCGCACAGACGTCTACTTCCCGCTTTACCCGTTCGACTTCACGCTGTCTTTCCGCTGTCTCCAGACCGGCAAAATTCGCCCCGATAGCATAATTAGACAACTCTAGTCCACGACCTGCTGCTGTTCGTACAATCTGATCAATTAGCTCAGGATTCTCAACCAAATTGATGCCCAAGGGTACAATCTCCGCATGCTCCGCGCCCAGATCGGCGATCGTCTCAATGACTCCTTCAAGCGTAAGCTCACCCGTTGAAAAAGCTGAATGCAAACTGTAGGTACTGATTCCTAGCTTCATAGTTTCACCTCTTCGCCTTTGGCAGCGGATTCATAGATCGCGCCGAGAATCTTCATGATTGTAACGCCGTCCTGCACAGGACTAATCGGTGTAGAGCCGTTGCTGATGTTGTTCGCAAAGTGATTAATCTCATTCTGGAATGCACTGTTGAACTCAAACCCCTTATGATCGGTCTGCGGATAGATATTGACGATCGTATCCGACTGTTCTTTGACGAGGACTATCTCAGGATCAATTTCAAACCCACCCTTGTCACCGTACAGGCGGACTGAGCGCTCGTCTTCTTTGGCATGCAGTGTAAAGCTAACATCAACCATCAGCGAAGCTCCATTCTCAAAACGAATTAGTGCATTTGCTAAATCTTCCACCGTATTGTTCGCTGCGTCGTAATCAGCGGCTTTATAGAAAGAAAGATTCTTGATATTGGAACGATTGCCGAGCTTCCGGTAAGTATTGGCACTTACTGATACTGGATTCGGACGGCCCATCAAATACCAGCATAGATCGATCACATGGACGCCGATATCAATCAATGGTCCGCCGCCGGAGCGTTCAATATCACTGAACCAGCCGCCGGGATTACCAAGTCTCCGGAACGTCGTTGCCTTCGCATAGTAGATTTCGCCGAATTCTCCTTGTTCCACCAATGTCTGAAGTAGCTGGGCATTAGAGTCATAACGTCGTACAAAGCCTACTTGCAAAATTTTACCGCTCTTTTCCACTGCCTGCTGAACCTGAAGCGCTTCTTCCACCGTGCGGCAAAGCGGCTTTTCCACAAGTACATGCTTGCCTGCCTCAAGTGCCGCGATGCTGATCTCAGCATGAGAGTTGTTCCATGTGCAGATGCTGACTGCATCTATTTCGGAATTAGCCAGCAATTCACGATAATCCGTGTATACGTTCTCCACGTTATACTCAGCAGCAACATCTCGTGCACGCTCTTCATTCAGGTCACAAACCGCATATATGATTGTCTGCGGATTAGTCCGATAAGCACTTAAGTGCATGCTGGAGATAGAGCCGGTTCCTATTACTCCAATTTTAATCATATCCATAAATATTCTCTCCTTTATTTTGCATAGGTTATGATTCGTATTATAATGATTTCAACCCTAAACACCATGCAGAACCTTGCGGTTTCATTTGTACAATTGTGCTATAGGAGGTGCAGTCAATAAATGTTGGACTATGATAAACATCTACAGGAACCCATGGACATGCCGGATCCCGAGTTTCCGATTAAAGTACATACCCAGCGCTTCAACCAAGAGGGAGTTTTGTTGTTCCCACATCATTGGCATGAGCATCTTGAGTTTCTGTTTATTGAAAGCGGTGAGGCTGTTTTTGAATGCGGACGAACACCGAT
This sequence comes from Paenibacillus sp. FSL R5-0475, assembly GCF_038004585.1. NCBI lineage: Bacteria > Bacillati > Bacillota > Bacilli > Caryophanales > Paenibacillaceae > Paenibacillus > Paenibacillus sp. FSL R5-0475. The sequence goes on along the minus strand of NZ_JBBORK010000001.1, from coordinate 1,844,253 downwards.
CAACGTACGGGCTGGTGATTTAGTTGCTGTGAACAGCAACGAGCTGCATTATGGGGTGAGCGCTTCTTCTGATTTATTGTATTATGCGATCATTGCAGATACTTCTTTGCTGCATAGTGCGGTAAGCGACGCTGCCGAGACCAAGTTCATCGCCCCGATTCAGCAGAACCAGCTGCTGTTACGTAATCATATCCGGGGGGATCAGCACATTACAGACTGTGCGCTGGCGATTATTCGGGAACTGGAACTTCGCGAATTTGGATATGAGCTGGCCGTGAAGTCCGAGCTATACCGCCTGCTAACGTTGCTATTGCGCAGACATATCGTCACCGTACTCTCACAGGCTGAGCAAGAAAGACGTATTCAAACCGTTGAACGCTTCGCACCTGTTTTGCGTTATATCGATACACATTACCAGGAGCCCATTCAAGTTGACGAACTTGCGGCACTAACAGGGCTAAGCCGCTTCCATTTCAGTCGTCTCTTCAAGGAATTAACTGGTCATACGATTTCGGAATATATAAATGCTGTCCGTTTAGACCGTGCAGATTATTTGCTAAGGCATACCCAGTTAACGATTTCTGAAATCGCTACCACAACTGGCTTCAGTGATATCTACTATTTCAGCCGGACTTTCAAAAAACATAGAAAAGTACCCCCAAGCAGTGTGAGAGGGTTCTAGTTAGGGTGAACAAAAAGGTCAGGAAAGGGTAATCCCCTCTACTGCCCTTTTTTTATTTTATTAATTGCATAAAAGAAACTATCTTCCATCTTATGGGTATAATTAACATAACAAAAATATAGGAGGAGATTTCATTGAGAAAAATAATTAAACTGACTATATTAGCACTTTGTATAATGATTCTACCGGGAACAATGATTTATGCCGCATCGAACCAATCAGAAGTTTCATTATATTTCAATAATGTGGTACAAAAACAGGCAGCAGTAATATCCGAGGGGGACATCCTCTTACCTGTTGAACAGCTCTCTAAAAATTTGTTTGCATTAATCGCTTTAGATGAAACAAGTAAAACGGTTCGAATCTACAAGCCAAATGTGAACATGGTATTGCTTGATAACAATGGAGAGATTTTCGGTAAGGTAAAAAGCCCTGCGCGGTTTGCCTTTTCAACCTTATTACAAGTAGATCATTTAAAAACAGAAATTTCAGATATAAAACTTACGATCACTGATCCTGCAGATAAAACAGAAACTATCGATAATCAACAAATTAAGAAAAGTGAAGAAAACTTTTGGTTCAAAACTAACGAATTTACTTATTCGTTTAATACAAAAGGTACCTATACTATTCAAGTTTTTTTTAAAGACGTAAATTCAAAAACATGGTATCCTGTCTCTGAAATCGATGTATTCGGCATATGAATTTCCGATAGTTGAATTCCCGTTTCCGTACTTCCTCACTTCTTATTATTCTTAATCACTTCATTAAAACGGTCAGGAAAGTTGGTATGTACCCCGTCTACGCCCCAAACCACGGCTTTGTCCATATTCACTTGATAATTCACTGTGTACGGAAATACCTTTAGACCCGAATTTTTCACCTGTGCCACATAGGAGGAATTTATTCTTTGAAAGTTAGGGCTAATACCAACTGCATAAGTTTTCACCCGATTGATAAAAGACTCTGGTACTTTGTAAACCGGAATATTATACCAAACAATTTGATAAAGCGGGATCTCTGGGTTAATCGAATGAAGCTTACGTAAACTCGCCTCACTAAATGAATGTACGGAAACATGATCAGACAGATTATATTTTTCAATTTGTTCGTTTAATATGGTTTCGATATTCGGATTCAAAGCAGGATCTTTAATCTCAATCATATAGTCCACTTCTTTTCCAAACCTTTCAAATACCTCTTCTAAAGTCGGAATACGTAATCCAGCATATTGATCCCTAGCAAACATGGGATATTGTTCGTTAAACCAAGAGCCAGCGTCTAATTTCGAAAGCTGCTCTAAAGTATAATTCTTAACATACCCCGTTCCATTTGTCGTACGATTAATAGTTTCATCGTGAATAACAACAGGAACACGATCCTTAGTTAACTGAATGTCTAACTCGATATAATCGGTATCCATATCAATGGCTAGTTCGAATGCAGGTATAGTATTCTCAGGAGCATATCCCGAAGCGCCACGATGAGCAATGGTATAGACTTTGTCCGCAGGCTCGAGAATTTCCTTCACTTTAGTACGAATCCATGGAGAATAGGCATACATTGAGGTACATAATAAGATTAACAAAAATATGTGAATAAATATAAAGTACATTTTAGAATTTTGAATCCTTTGCATAAAACTTCCCTCTTCTTTTCAAAAATTTATTGTTGTTTACTTGGTGCTGTTTTCTACATCATATCCAGTTAATTACCATTCATAATCCTATCAAATCTCCTCTTGATTTATAATTATGTAAAACCTGCGGATTATTCTAAGCTATATCGCAATGATGGCTGCAATAACCGCTTTAATGATATCATCTGGAAGAAAGATCACCACACTTGTTAATCTAGCCCAAATGGAAGTATTCGTAATCAATGCCATGATAGGCGCACCTATCAGATTAATCAACATTACACCAAAAATCAAATTTACGACAATCAGATTCCAAGTTCTGACATACAGCGAATAATGCAGCATATACAAATTCTTTGATTTTCATGAAAAAACCTACATAGGAAAATTGAATGTATTGATTAGATTCATAAAGTTGGAAGAATCTCGAACTAAAAAAACACTGATCCAGATTAGGATCAGTGTTTTTTAGCTACACATTTTTAAACAGAACAGCTTTACTTGTTGATATGTTCCTTGATTTGTTCAGCGATTTGTTCCAGCAATGCCTCTTTCCCCAATGCAAAGAATGCTTCATTGTAATTTTGTCTGCTTGTCATGCGATATATATTTTTCGATTTTACAGCTTTTAGGCTGCTCCAGACCTTACTTTGGTCTAGAACATTCCGGTCATTATCAGATAATAAAATGATGTGTTCTGGATTAAAGGTAGACAGTGCTTCTAGACTTGTTACTTTTCCTCCCCATAGGTCTGGTTCCGGTGTACCTGGCGCGATGAGTAATCCAAGATCATTAAAAATCATATCTGCAATACCTGTGCGGGAATAGATCCGGATTTCTTTCTCTGTAGCTTCGATTACCGCAAACGTTTCTTCATTAGTTATCTTTGTGATTTGATCATGCAGTTGTTGAGCACGTTGATCATAGGCCTTCAGCCACTCATCCATTTCTGTTTTCTTATCAAGTACCTCTGCAACAAAGGCAAACCGCTCTCTAAAAGCATTAAAGCCATAAGGAACCCTCACTGTTGGAGCAATCATATTTAGTTGATCATAGATTTTCTCTTGCGTAGGCCCTGCCAGTATCAAGTCAGGACTTGCTGCACTGATCGCTTCCAAGTTAACTTCCGTTTGAAACCATCCAACGGGCGTTACATTAGGCAGTTCTTTTTTTAGAATAGGTGTGATTTCCAGTGAATTAGCCATGTCTGTATTCCCGGTAATCACAGGTTTATATCCAAGCACTAAAAGTTCTTCAGTTGAGCCAGATACATCAGCAATTCTAACCGGGTTTACCGGTATTTCAACATCTCCCTTGACGTCCTTAATGGTACGTGTTTCGGAGGAATTCGTAGCGACGGGATCAGATTTTACCGCAGGTGGGGAGTTCTCTCCTTGAGCCTCCTGCCTTGAATTCCCACATCCGTACAACATCACCATCATGAATAAAGCGATTCCGACAAAAGAGATACGTTTTAAACTGAACATTTTTTCCAACCCTCTCCAATCTGTTGATAATCATTCTCACTACTAGCAAGTCCGATCATACACTCTGCTGATAGGGCTGAACTACCGACAGAGGGATTGAATAACGGTTTGGCGGATATTTATTTGTTGTCTAACGTTTTTTTGTTATTTCAGAAGGATTTATTCCATACTGCTTCCGAAATGCCTCCGCAAAATGGCTGAAGTTGTTGTAACCTACCATCGTCGCTGTTTGACTAACACTACTCTCCCCGGAACGCATGATTTCCCATGCTTTTTCTAAACGTTTGTTCCGTAAATAGGCAAATACAGTCGTACCGTACTCTTCCTTAAAACCAACTTTTAATTTGTATTCGTTAATACCCGCCAGCTTGGACAGCTCTATAAGTGATGGAGGGTTTGCCATTTGCTCGAGTATGATTTCCCTGGCTCTCCGAATGCTTTCCCGGTCAGTGCGAGATAAATGCAAGCTACGTTTTGTATGCTTCTGCTCATAAAGAAAAGCGCCGAAATATGCGGAAAGGAGTTCTAATGCCTTACCCTCTGCGTATAACCTGCGCATTGAGATATGATATGGGCAATCTCTCAATTGAATCAATAATCGGGAGGTTTCTGGAAGAATAGGCATACGGAACATACGAAAAGATTGTGCATCTAACAGCCCGGATAAACTGCAAGTATGTGGAGATCCTTGCTCTACCATCCATGAATCGAACAGTGTTACCGGTACACCAATGGACAGTAAACGGATGGGTTCAGCACTGCGATAGTGAAATTCGGCTTGGAAATCTCGCATGAGCTGCAATGAACAACTGTCGGGCACCAACTCGTGACTATTGCCTGTTACATGAACTTCTCCGCTGCCCTGTAGACAAAAGCTTAGCTCTATCATAGCTGCTTCGGATTGAACTCGGACTAAACGATCCTCAGTGAAACGGTAATCACTATCTACAATTTCGATCCCGGAAGATGTGATAACCCTATCGACGTATCCATGGTCACTAGGTTGTGAAAAATGCATTCGCTCTGTGGTGTCCTTTATAGACGGAGTCTCAAACAATGCATTGAAATACCCGTTATAGATGTTATGAATTGATTTTCTTGTCATTAATTCATACCCTCAGTAGATCTGTAGTACGCTGTAACCCCAATGTAGTGTTTTATCATGAGGAGATCACCTTTATTCATGTATTAAATGATAACGATTATCATTTAGATTATTATATCCGAGACATTAGCTAAACTGCAACGAACAGTTTATGAGGAGTGTTAGCGTATGATTCCAAATACAAACACCCCCTCATCCTAATGGATAAGGGGGTGTCGATTTCTGTTAATCAGCTTTTAACTTTCGTAGCATTATTCAGATCCGGATTCAGTTTATATTATCTCTTATCTCATCGCTTTAGCTAGCTCTGTGAAAATAACTCCAAGCGCGTAAGCTCCTGCATCCGGATAACCAATGCTGCGTTCACCTACTGTGCCTGCTCTTCCCATACGGGCGACGATATCGGAAGTCTTCCGGGCACCGAGAACTGCCGCTTCAGCAGCTTTGATAGCTGCCAGCTTTATATCTTCTCCTTGTTCTGCGCTTTGTGTCCAGGCATCCGCAAAAGGTACAAGCGCATCAATTAAAGTCTTGTCACCAACGACAGCACCTCTCCCGAAAGACCTTTCGCCCGTATCTTGAATTCCTTTAACGACCGCTTGCATCATATTAGCAAATTCCTGAATGGATAACTCCTGCTTCTGCAGCGCAGTCTTGCTCGCAGCGCGGAAGCCCGATCCCCAGATCGGCCCGGAAGCTCCTCCACAATGCTCCATAATGATCAATGAACAAGCATCAAGGAAGTCACCGATATCGCTGTGATGATTAGCTAGAATATCTTCCCATTCTACTTTCAACTGCTTAAAGCCCTTGGCTACGCTCATCCCAAAATCACCATCTCCGGCGTGGGCGTCTAGCTCGCAGAACGGTACCTCATTCTCGATAATGACCTCACTCATTTGATCGATCAAAAATACGATATTTTGTAAGGAAAACTGGTTGTTCTTAATTATCGCTGCTTCAGCATCCGTATTATTCTTGAAGGATACCGTGCTGTCTGCTTTCTCTTCCTTGATGACTTCCGTATATTTTACAGGCTCAAATGGACCTTTAACCGACAATGCCGGTGTATCACACGGAGCAGACAACCATTTCTTCAGCGTCTCATCCAGCTTCATAATCGACACTGATGCGCCAGCCATATCGATGCTGGTCATATAGTTGCCGACAAATACTTTAAACACTTGCTTATTCTTCGCCGTCAATTCACGGATCACAGAATTATTCAACAAATAAAGCTCTTGCAGTGGTGTTCCACCAAATCCATTGATCAGAACTGCAACTTCTTGCTGCGACTCATCGTTCATTTGCAAGTTGCTCAGCAAGGACGTAACCATTCGCTGCGCGAGTTCATCCGCTGACACGGCTTTTTCTCTGCGAATTCCAGGTTCACCGTGAATTCCAACACCGTATTCCATCTCATCCTCTTCGATATGGAACGTCGGGGTTCCTTTGGCAGGAACGGTGCAAGATGTAAAGGCGAAGCCGATGGTGCGAACATGGTCAATCGCATGTTGCGCCGCTTCTTTTACTTCCGACAGGGACAGTCCTGCTTCTGCCGCAGCCCCGGCTACTTTATGAACGAGAACAGTTCCGGCCACCCCTCGTTTCCCTACGGTATAGAGACTGTCTTCAACGGCAATGTCATCGTCTACTTTGACATATTCCACTTGTATGCCATCTTCACTTGCGAGATGAGCCGCATTTTTAAAGTTCATGATGTCACCGCTGTAGTTCTTAATAATAAGCAGCGTTCCCTTTTTACTAGCAGAGCTACGGATCGCTTGGTAGACCTGAATCTGGGATGGAGAAGCAAACACATCGCCACACACGGCTGCATCCAGCATACCGCTGCCTACGAACCCGGCATGGGCCGGTTCATGCCCACTTCCTCCACCGCTTATAAGTGTAACTTTATCGGTGTTGATCTCTTTTTTAGAAATCACTTTGAATTTATCGTTGAAATCCAGCTCAGGATGCGCTAAGACAAGTCCATTACACATTTCCCGGACTAGCGTTTCCGGCTTATTCATAATTTTCTTCATCTTAAAGCTCCTTACTTAATTTGTATTGACGGCCTAATTGGTCGGCAGCCATAATCGCCGATGCTACGGCTTCTTCTGTAATTGGGAACGGCATCGAATGAATCGATTCCTCTGCAATACAAGCTTTTTTAGCAACCTCAAGAAGTTCTTCGTAAGTGACTTGCTCCACTCCGATATCTGCTAAGCACACTGGAAGCCCAATAGACAGGCAGAAATCCAATACTTCTCTTAATTCGGAACGGTCTGCATTTTCAAGCACCAATTGAGCAATTGTACTGAAGGCTACCTTCTCACCATGATAATAATGATGTGTTCCTTCTAAAGCTGTTAAACCATTATGGATCGCATGAATCGCAGCCAAACCTCCACTTTCAAAGCCTAGTCCCGATAACAAAATATTCGTTTCAATGATATTCTCCAAGGCTGGAGTTACGATATTCAGATCGCAGGCCTGCTTCGCCTTGAACCCATTTTCAAGCAAAGTGTCATAACACAGTTTGGCAAGACCTAGTGCGGTTATTGTTCCTTTAGCTTCCCCACAAACACCTTCACGAACCCCGCAAGGCAATCCCGCATTCACATTGGAATAAGAATTTGCTGTAGCTCTTGCTTCGAAATAAGTGGAGAGTGCATCACCCATCCCTGCAACAAGAAATCTTGTTGGCGCTTTGGCAATGACTGTTGTATCGATCATGACTACACTTGGGCTTTGCTTGAAATAAGCATAATCATCAAACTCACCTTCTGGGGTATAGAGTACCGCGGAGTGGCTTGTTGGTGCATCAGTGGCTGCTATCGTTGGAACGATAATCAATGCTTCACCTTCTGCTACGCATTTTGCCGTATCAATCGCCTTACCTCCACCCAACCCAATCGTACATGCACATTGATGTTCCTTAGCCAGAGCCTGTAATCTTGCGACTTCTTGTCTTGAGCATTCCCCATGGAAGCCACTTTCAACAAGCGTTATATTAAATTTCTGTTTAGTTGACACCAATTTATCTTTCACACGTGTAACATCATCTGGATGTGCAATGAGCAGTGCGGAATCACCGAATGTTTTTACAAAATAGCCTAAATTCAAAAGTTCATTCTCACCTTGCACATATTTCGTCGGACTGATAAACGCTCTTCTCATTTTCATTCCTCCTAGGTTGTATATAGTTATTATTATAGATTGCTCTATTTCGGTATGCATGAAACAATAAGATCAGAATAAAGCGTTTTCTTATCGAGTTTTTTTGTCTTCTTATTAAGGAATAGTATTATCTTGTCCTTTTGAGCAAAAATTCGCTATAATGTTCAATATGTTTCTATAACTTACCTAGGAGAATATCGTGATGTCCAAATCTCGATTTAATTTAGAAGAAATAATTGATTTGAAAAAATGGGAGAAACTGCAGGATTCTTTATCACTCGTGACTAAAATGGCGATTCTTACCGTAGATTATAAAGGCGTTCCCGTAACTAAGCACAGCTTCTGTCAGCCTTTCTGCCAAGGCGTTCGCCAAGATTCTAATCTCTCTCCTTATTGTCAAAAATGTGATGCTCGTGCCGGCATTGAGGCTGTACGCCAGAACAAGCCTTATATTTATTTATGCCATTTCAACATTATCGATATCGCGATTCCAATTATTATTGACGATCAATATTTGGGTGCAATTATGGCTGGACAGCTTAAGCTTCGTGAACCTGATGTGTCACAGCTGGAGCAGATAGTATCTAGGCCACCTAATGTTGAGTCGAACATGAAGTTTCAAACGCTTAAAGAGGATTACGAAGCACTTCCTGTCCTATCCTACGATGAAGTAACCAAGTGCGTGGACCTACTTCTACAGTTAAGTACTTACATCGTGGAAGAAGCCATTCAAAAGCGTACTACCGTTGATTTGTACAAAAGAGTACTGACCACAGATATCGATATATCTGCTTCAGCAGAATCTTTCGAGGAGACAGACCTTACTTATCGCAAAATTCAGTCTCTGCAGCAAGAGTTGTCAGGAGCGCTTATTGAGACCAAATTGAAAAATGGAGCACAAAAGTTCGTCTCTTCAAATGCAGTGCTTCAGCCTGCGTTCGATTACATCTATGCGCACAAAAATGAAAATTTCAGCCTAAAAGAAATGGCCAAGCTTTGTCATATCAGCCCCAGTTATTTCAGTCGCATATTTACAAAAGAAACAGGCGAGAACTTCTCCCTCTTCGTAGCCAGGCTCAAAATTGAATGGGCCAAGCAGTTGCTGGAAACCACAGACGCACCTATTAATCAAGTGAGCGATGATTTAGGATTTTGTGATACTGGTTATTTTATTAAAACATTCAAACGGTTCGAGAATCTCACTCCAGCTGTATACCGGAATATGTATATGAGTTGATTAGTTGCATTAAGGGGAAATCTGTGATTTCGCCTAATATAGCCTCTTTGATCTTTCCCTCTCCGTTTATAATAAACGTAGCAGGAAGCGCACTAACTCCGAATGAAGTAGATATTTTTCCGGTAACATCGATGACAACTGGAAAAGAAAAACTGTGATTCTTAAGATATTCTGATACAGTCCCTTTAGACTCACCAACATTAATAAACAAGGTTTCAATTTGAGAACTAGTGGATTTGTGAATGGCATTCAGAAGGGGCATTTCTCGCACACATGACGTGCACCAGGAGGCCCAAAAGTTAAGCACCACAATCTGTCCCTGAAAATCGCTTAGTCGAACCTTTTTACCTTCTATAGAAGTAGCTTCAAATTCGGGAGCGATAGAGCCCACTGCAATCCTCTCAGATGAATCTCTTGTTTCATTATGGCTAAATACCCATACAACAGTCGTGACAGCTGCGATGATCACCAGCAAAGCAATGATTCGACGCATGCTCATTTCAGACCCAGACTATGATTAAAGGCTGTATACAGAGAACCAAATTTCGCATGAAATTCTTTGGTCGGACCTGAACCAACATTTCTTCCATGACTTAAAAAGACAATCTGATCTGCGATCTTATCAGCGATTTCTAACTGGTGTGTGGAGAAAATAACAGTATGCCCTTCTTCCTTGATTCTTTGGAGTAGGTCTACGAATTCATTCATCCAGAAAGGGTCAAGACCGTTTGTGGGTTCGTCCATAATTAGCAACGAAGGTTTGGCCAGCAATGCCTGAGCAAATAAGATACGCTGACGCATTCCCTTTGAAAAGGTGTTGACCAGACGATTTCGTTTATCCTGTAGACCTACTAAGCCAAGGACTTCGTTTACTCTCGCTTTGCGATTGGGTACCCTACGGAGAGCGGCCCAAAAAGTCAGAGCTTCCTCTGCCGACAGCCCCTGATTGAATTGATAATCATCCGGCATATAACCGATTTGTTTCGAGAATTGTTTGCGTGATTTGTGCCAGTATAAACCACCCACTGAGATTTCGCCCACCGAAGGCTGAAGAATACCCGCAACCATTCGCAAAACGGTGCTTTTGCCAGCCCCGTTACCGCCACATAGTGCAAGTATGCTCCCAGTGGGGATTTGAAAGCTAATCTCTTCAACTATTGTTTGCTTTTTAATAACCTTAGAGATTCCTCTTACATTCACTAAGGAGTTATCCACGAGAGCGCCCCCTTTCCCATATCCAATATACAAACAGGATCGAGCTCAACATCCAGACTAGACAGACTCCCATAAACAACAAACTACCCTTCGAACCATTTATCCATTCTACCCATTGGTAATATTCAGGTCCCAGTACTGAACCTCCGCCCAGCTTAATTACAACGAATAACCGAACAAGCTCTGCTGGGTTGAGTATTGTGAATACGACCAGCAAGGGCTTAATCCAGAGATAAGGCATTAAACCTAAAAAGGCGATCAAAAAGGTCGGCCACCCTATTACTGTGAAAAACCACACAGCAACAGAAACAGTCAGCGCCTGCCAGCGGTTTCTTGATAATGAACCGATAAACAAGGCGATGGTCAAGAATAGTAAAACAAGTCCTGCGGAAAACAACAAAAATAGAAAGTAAGTAGTAGAATCATAGGCCATGCCCAAGAATCCACTAATCATTCCCATTAAACCATAGCCGAAAGCCACAACCGTAAGTAATACGACAGCCAGCCCCACATACTTGCCAAGAATAAATGACAATGTTCCTATTGGATAAGTAGATAAAAGCTGCCAACTACCTTCTTCCTTTTCTGAGGTCAGTGAAAAAGAGCCTAGGAATAAGGTCATAAGCGGCAGCAGATACAAAATCAGACTTAGCATGGAACCTGTAACTGCGGTGTAGCCTTGAATCTCATTTTGTTTATTAATCAGCAGTAAGCCAAGACTAAACGCACAAAATAATGCCAAAAAAGAATAAGCCCATGGATTTCGAAACCCCATTTTAATCTCTCTGCGTGCGACTTGCAGGATATCAACCATTACATATCCATCTCTTTATCCGATGTCATACCTTCCATTTCCTCTGACTTATGCTCGTCCATATGACCTTCTCCGCCATTCATATCCATTTGCATCATATCCGTATTTTGTTTCCATTCATGCTTGGACAGATCACTTGCTGACAGAACGCTGCCAACACCTTGTTCCTTCACAAAAGCTTCGGCTGAAGCAGTGTCCTTGAAGCTGATAACTCCATAAGCCATAGGTGTGCGTAGTGTCTCATCATAGACAAAGCTTGCCTTACTGAATTCTACCCATTCTTTGTCGTTATAGTCACGGACATAATCCTTTCCGATGTTTTTGGTTCCATTCTTGTTCTTCCATTCATTCATACAACCAATATCATCAAACTTATAATTCTTCCCGTCTTTCGTTGTTAGCTGAGTAGCAAAGGCATCGTCCTTAACCTGCATATTGCAAATCGCGCAAATATCAACTTCTTCATTAATCGCCAAAGGTTCAAACTTTTTGGAACCACAAGCCGCTAGAATTAACAAACCCACCATCAACATCAGCATTAAACCCCATTTTTTCATAACCGTAATACCCCCATATATAGTATTGTGATCACAGAGAAAAACAAAAGCAGCCAACCGGCTACCATCACCGACCCTTGCCCCTCACTAACTTGTCCAACATCTGCATGAACTGAATCCAATTGCATAAGCGGCTCTGGATCGGTGGACCATTGTTCTTTATCATTTGTATACAGATCGCTTAAAAATGTCATGCCCGGTGATTGAAAAAAGAGCTGATAAGCAGCATTTTCTGTAACTAATTGCTGATAAAATGGATTAATAGCATATGGCAGATCACTTACGCCATCACCCGATACATCCAGCCCTTCGAATGAATCCCAAAAATTTCTCGTCATCTTATTATTCTTAGAATCCGTTGCCTGTGCTTCAATCACATTTGCAATAAAAGCATTCTTCTGAAAGCGGTTGCCTTCAGAACCCTCAAATTGAATCCCAATATAATTTCGGAGCACCATATTATTCTGGAGAGTGTTGTCGGAGGATTGTTGCATATAGATTCCTACCCGATTTCCTTCCACGAGGTTATTTACAATAAGAGAGGTACGAACGTCAAAGAGCAGGATTCCTTGAGAATGAACATTCTGATTTTGTTTACGGAAAGAGTTTCCTGATACCATAACGTCGCTCACTCCCATCACCATCGCGCCAGTAATGTTGTATTCTCCAATATTGTTCGTAACAGATGATCCATTGATATACATACAGTGAACACCGTATCGTAAATGATAGAGCCGATTGTGATCAACCTTTGTATTGCGACTCTTCTCTAAATAAATGCCATCTCGGAGATAAGAGATTTCATTCTCTCTGATATCTGAACCATGAGAGTTATAGAGATCGATGCCATTACCTCTTTTTCCCGAAGCAGCACCTTTAGGTATAAACCAACGGATTTTATTGTTTACTATAACTCCACTATCAGCCTCACGTAGCATAATGCCAAAGCCAAATGTATGTATGACTAAATCTTTCAAAGTTACCTGATCGGCTTCCACCCGAATCGCTGCTGCTTCTCCCCCGTTATGCTGCTGTATATTAAGTCCTTGAAGCTTTACCCCATCAGCCTGAATCATAACTGCAACCTCAGCATCGGGAGATGAATTTAATACTGTTGCCCTTCCTTCCCCGCTAATCGTCAGCCTTTTATCAATTTGAACGGGACCCAGGTAAGTACCTGGAGCTAAAGTAATCGAATCTCCGATTTGGGCCGCATTAATAATCGGCTGGAGTGGAATCGCTTTCGAAGTAGTATTAGCACTGGCACTCCTACTGTAGGTCGTGATTATTAAGAAAAGGCTGAATAACATCATTAGCATTACTCTGAGGTGACAGAAACTTTTGCGTATAACCATTGTTCACCCCCTATCAGCAATTCATTCTCTAATCTATCATTTGCCTAATTGTAAAGAAAAGGAAGTTGCATGCCTATAGCTCAATATAGCTATCCCTATTAATAAGATGTGTCTAAATTGTGAGTTATATCACATCGTATGCTATCCCAAAAGTGTGTCCACATAATAAAAAACCGCGCATAGCGCGGTTTCATTAGGTTAACTAATTATTTTCAAGGTATTGATAAACGGCCATCATTTCTTGTTTATTTAACTCCCGAATACGATTGAAAATTGGAATATCTGCTACAGCATCAATATTTGAGCTTTCAGTCACGACATCACTAACGTTACCTGTAAGCCAAGTCTGGACGTCAATGCCTTCGACAATTTCTTTACGCCCTTCATCATTAATGCCACTTGCGTAACAACTAACACATGGAATCGTTAACTTATAAACGCCATCGTGAAGTCCATCTTCGGATATGACTTTCTTTCCTTTACAGAATGGACATGGCTGACTAGCTTTTATCTTATTAATTAGAGTGACCAGTTTTTTGTAACCAAACGCTTCATAAACATAGGTCAGCTTTTTGTATTTTCCATTCGTGAAAAACTTATCAATGATGTATTCTCTGGTTTCGGTGATATTCTCAAAATCACAAATCGTAATCTGATTATTCAAGCTAATAGATTCAATACTGCCGCTAATATCGCCCCAGAATGGCAGTGCATTTTGTAATACCATTTCATAGTGCGCAAAGCTCGCTACTTCAAGTTCAAGCATTTTTAGAGCAACTTGTATTTTCCTAGGCAATAGAGAGACATCCTCTGTTAGAACCATATCACCGCCGACAATAGCTTTCATTTTTTCAAGCACCGGTAATTTGCCAACGGTACTGATCGCTTGATCAAGAGGTAGTCCAATTATCTCACGTATATCTGTGTCGCCAAACTTTAGCTTCTTATGATGATTTAGTACGGTCCCTTCACAGATTGGACAGGTAATTAGTATTTTGGATTGTTTAATATGCTCTTTAATAATCGCTTTTGATATCACCATGTAGTTCCCAATGATGTAATTAAAGCCTTCCCAAGTTCTTGTTGCCTTGCTTGCTTTATCATAAAATGACTTTTCCCAATATCCGTACCAAAAAGTATGCTTTTCTGCATCCGTCATCTCATTATAGCTCTTACTGATATCTTGTCCGAGTTCATTCTTAATCTCATCAAAGATGAATTTTATTTTGGGGAATTGATAGAATTTCAGAATATCCATTGCATCTGGATGTAATAAGCCATCCCAAAATGGCACATTTTTATCCTGAAGAACAACTTCAAAATCAAATTTTTCAATGACTCGACGTCCCTTGCAGCATGGACAATGATTGTCTTGATTATAGAAATCGAAGCTATTTGTATCTTTATTAGTTGGATGTGCAGTTACAATTTGGTTGATCAAGCCACCAATTTCATATAGAAAAGTATATTGACTATATAAGTGTCTTTCCAGATCAATGGCGATGACAGGTGCAATGGTATCTGATTCATATTCACCATATATCAAACGCGCCATAGAGGATAAGCTTTTTAAGATGCCACCTTTATAAACGTTTTCCGCATTTTTAAAGTAGGCAATTTGATTTTCTTTTAGATAGTTAATGCCATTTTGTTGACGCAGTGTTGAAGAAATCTGCAATGGGGCGACATGATCTTCACTGTTTTGCTCGAGATAATATTTTTGATGACCGACAACTTCTAGATGCTCAACAGGTTCAAGCTGTCTTTTACCAAAATCAACGATAAAATCAGAGTTTTCCAGCATATACGAGTTATGTTCAATCATCATTATGGAGACCGATTCGTCCTGAAGAATGACTCTGATGCTATCAATGAATTGATTTAGAATATTTTGTGATAACCCTTTGGAAGGCTCGTCAAAAATGAAAAGTGTTTTGGGGTTTCTTGAACCTGAAAATAGCTCGGAGACTAAATGAACACATTGAAATTCACCTGTGGATAAAGACTGTGTTTTTCTTTCCAACGTTAAATAACCCAGCCCAAGCTTGATTAATAAACTTAAACGTTTATGAGCGATGTCTTCATTTGGCAGTTCATCAATAATATCTTCAATTGAGCGCTGAAAAATATCATCAATCTCTTCGCTATATTTTGTGAGCTTTCTCTTAATATCAAGAAAAGTCGCAACCGTAGACCGGCTGGTAATCGATTGATTTCGATCCTGCCCCACAATCACCAGCTTATCCTTGGGATATCGCTTCACAAAATCCTTGGACATACACTCATTGACCAATGTAGATTTACCGCAGCCAGATTCCCCAGTGAACGTTACAAGTCTATTACGGGGAATCTGAATTTCGGCGATTTGAATATTACGACAGTAAAGATCATGAAAATGATAATATTCAGTTGGAGCTGTCTGATTTATTTCTCCATTGATGGGCGCCGGACGTGGCGATTCTTCAACGATTTTCCCGCCATATTTACCACTTCCTGGTCCAAAGAACAATTGCTCGTCCGTTATGTCTAATACGGTATCCGAATGATCAATAAGCCAAATTTGATTCTTAAATCCTAGTTGTTTTATCTGCTCTAATATTTTTAAAAGGGTTTGGTGATCCAGACCCACAGAGATTTCGTCAATGATAATTACTGTATTTTCACTGGTTGCCATGAATTCTGCCAAGTAAAGTCGTGTTAACTCTCCACCTGACAAGGTACCCATTATACGATTTAAGGTTAGATAACCAATATTCATATGGATTATGTTCTTTAGAATGTTTTGTTTACCTTCACTAATGTTTAGAACTTCTGCTAGAGAAAAAATGGTTTCAATGCTTAAGTCATTAATATCGGAAATACTCTTGTCTTGGTCTAATAACTCCATTTTGTATTGTTCAGCTTCGTGATTATATCGCTTACCCTTACACTTTTTACATTCGACATTTTTAGTAGTGCCGCGACCTTTACAATCTGGGCACCAGCCTAATTCATTATTAAATGAAAAAACCTCTGGCGATAGGTTATATTGTTCAGCAATCGCAACTCGAATCTCTGTGAACACACCCGTATGTGTGCCAATGGTTGAACGAGGATTGGAAGAAATAGATGATCTCCCTAGAAAAAGTACAAGTGGCATTTCTTCCATCTGAATCGCACTGAAATTAGTCTCCATAATGTTAGGGAATAAATACTGATATTCTGCCTTTGGCAATAAAGAAACGAGACGTTTCTTGGATTCTTCGCCGATGGTTTGACAAAAGGTGGTTTTACCAGATCCGGATAAACCTGCAATCCCTAGGGATTGCTCAACTGGAAGTACTGCATCTAACTTATTAATATTGTTCGCAATCAATCGGTTGATTTTCATAGTGGTATCATCTCATCTCCATTCTCTTCATTTAGTATTGCCATCATTTATTCCATTAAAAAGGGCACTTTCCATTTTCAGAAAAGCGCCCTATTCTTGAAATTACAGTTCTGCTAATACTTTTTCAAGCTGACTGCCCATATTCGTCCAAGCATATTTAGCGCCCTCGATAGCACCTTGGCGAGCTTTGGTCTCTTCACTAAATCCAGATTGAGCAAGATGCAGATGAACCTTACCATCTTCCTCTTTGCTCAAAGTCCAAGTAACTGTAGTACCTTCCCCGGCACTATGCCAAGTATAGGATAATGTATGTGGCTCATCTACTACGAGAACCTCGCAATCTACAATACCATCCCACCATTCATTTGGCTCTGCACGAAATTGAAATTTATGCCCTACGACTGGTTTAAAGTCATTGCTCCAAATCCATTTCGCAAGTGTATCTGAATCCGTCAAAGCGTTCCATACCTTCTCGATGGAGCTTGTAAATTGATAATCTAAGGATACATCTGGTTTCATTATTCTTCCTCCAATAAAAGTTTTAGTTTATCGATTCTTTCTTTCCAGAAGCCTTCGTAAAAAGATACCCAATCCCGAATTTCTTTCAATGGATTGGCATTCAAACGATACCTCGTTTCTCTACCAACCTTTCGAGCAACTACAAGATCAGCCTCTTTAAGAATAGACAAGTGCTTAGATACTGCAGTACGGCCCATATCAAAATGAACCGTGATTTCATGTAGGGGTAATTCATCAACATCAGCCAGGATTTGAAGTAATTTTCGCCTTGTTGGATCTGCAACAGCGTCATATACATCCCTCACTTGACTATTATCGTTCAAAACCACCCCCACCTTTTCCGTAATATTACCTGTAGTGTGACCAATTATACTTCATCAGCACCCAATTGGACACCATTTAGTGTCATATTGATTATAGGACACCAAATGGTGTCGTGTCAAGGTCCTTAAAATTTTAATATTTGATCTTTCAATGGAATAAGGCGTAAATATCGGTGCCTTGTTATTTTATTGCTCCCGTTCCCTGTATAGAAACTTTAACATTTACATCAAAAACTGCTTCGGGATAAATAGACTGCCATTGCTCCCATTCCTTATCCCCTTCATGCCGGGTAGCTCTATAGAGTAATCCAAAACCGAACGGATCTATCCCGTTTTTTTGCAGCTTTTTCAGCAAGCTTGATATCTTCGTCTTTTCTTCCTGTTCAACATGCTTTTCAAATTTAGTCCAATTTTCCTCATACACCTGATTTACGAATTCTTCTACAACTCCACGCATTTGAATAGATACACGAATAACTGGTTTATTCTTATTGTTTGTATCAATCGTATAACGTCTCTTCAACTGTTCAATTGCCAAGACAAAAGGTTGACTTACCATTTTTGTGGTGATTTCGAAATGAGGATAGCTATGAAGAAGTTCTTTAAAGACGCGCGTTTCATCTGTTGTCAAAATCGTTTTTATTTTATGTTTGTCTAAAAGAGCAACCATATCAATTTTGTATACCTCTTTTTCGGTCTCGATAATAGGCAAGTAGGGGTCCATGCCCTTTTCCGTCGTTCGACGATAGAAATCATAAAGGTGTTCGGGAACCGTGAACGATGAGATTGATCCCGATTCGGACAGACTTAATAACAATGCATTACCTGAAAAATTTTCTGATTTTGGTTTCATTTTAAGAACAGTCTCCGCGTTGGGCTTCCCTAATGCCACCATCCCCTCCATCGGAATATCGAATCTTCTTGACAGCCAATTAAGTGGCTCGTTGATACTCTCATGGGCTAATGATTCACCCAAAATACATATTTCTAAAAGACCAAAATTAAGATCTTTCGATGATTTTGACCTTATTCGTCCGATCGCGCCTGATATCGTTTCGGAATTTTCGCTTATAATTTGAATATTATTCACAGAAGGATCAAATTTTTGAGCAGGTAAAGCTAATTTCAATGTCACGCGATATGGATTTTTTACATCATCTGATTGATCTACTCCGATGGCGATTACGAATATTCGTTTGTCGATATCCTTGAATGCACAACCCGATTGTATAACCACTGTAAAGCAGAGAACCAATAGGATAATGTTTCTCATACTTTACGCTTCCATTTCATTACAGCAAACAACGCAACAAGCGCGACCATCAGAAATTCGGTATAAAATCGCAACTCTAGCCAATTGACTGTATGGTTTATGATTTGTTTTAAAGTGAATGTACTGAAGTAGATTACTGTAACAATGGTAAGTAGGCAACAAATTGCCCAAGATAATAGTTGTTCCTTTCGAAGATTATTTTGAAATTTCATAGAGAAGCATCCTTTCAACAGCTCAAGTCCAACATGAATGGTTACAGACGCATACACTAAGAGCAAAAAAAGGACGATGAGAAAATAAGGCATAATCGTACGTGAGAATAACCCTGACATCATACCAATTGAATCTAATGCAGAATACGTGGGGGCTATATAATTCCCCACCCCGTAAGTGCCATGAATTCCAATGGAAATAATCAAACCAGTGACTAATATATGCAAATTAACAATAAGGACAATGGGAGTGTATTTCCATTTGATTTTGCTGGGAACAACTCGATTAAATACGATTAAGCCAACAAATCCGGAGAAAACACTATTTGCAGCCGTAATCGTTCCCCATTTCGGCCAAATGAATGCATAATCTGCCATTGCTTTAATGGAATTCCACTCTATTCCTTGACTAAAGATGGCTTTTGTAAATGCATAGTACATTAAAGGAATGCAAATAAAAAGAACGATCTCAAGCGTACTTAAAATTGTTTTGCTTGACCTTGTAGCTCCCCAAGATACTGCAAGAAAAATAAATACCATAATAGTAATTGTGTTTACATCTGTTAGATATAAATTAAAAAAGGTTGATGCGTACCCTATCATGATGCATCCTTTTGTTATAGTCATAATTGAAAAGAATATTAATAATGATATTCTTGCTCCTGCCGGCAAAAACATCCGAAAGATTTCAGGCAAACCCTTCCTTGGAAAATAACCAAGTGACTTGGTCATTGTTACAAGAAATATCATGCCGCTAACCGCACTTATCACAATAGCCAGCATGCTTCCATTAAACCGTTCATTCAATAAAAGGGTATATAATAAAAGACCTGTGATGGTGATCCCATCACACCATAAAACATAAAAAACATATCGATTCAAGGAAAAATATCCTCCTTTCCTTTATAATTTCCCGAATTTTTCTTGTTCTCCGATAAACACTTTTAAATAAGGTTTCCCAAAGCTTTTTAAATCGTTCAAGTAAAGGATCAAACAAAATAGTCCTGCGATTAGACCTACATATCCAAATAAACTAGCTAACAAGATGAAAGGATATTTGACAATCCGTAATGCGAAACTCATAGCATTGATCGGCACGACAAAATTGGCAATGCCAATGGCGGAAGTTACGATAATCATGATATTGCTAACCAGATTTGCCTGCTGCGCAGCTTGTCCTAGAATTAGTCCACCAACTGTCGTTGCCGCTGCGCTGATCGACTTGGGAAGCCGTATACTAGCTTCGATTAAGGTATCGATTAAGAACATCATAATGAGCACTTCAATGTACGACGGATAAGGGATACCCGCACGACTACCGGCAATAGAGAAAGCGAGCTGGGCTTGAAACAACTCAGGGTTGAAAGAGACCAGAGAAATATAAATGCCAGGAAGTAACACAGTAATGAAAATGCCGATATAACGAAGTACCACAAGACTAAAACCGACCCATAACTGCTCAAAAGTATCATCCATTGAGGAAATGAAATCATAAAAAGTAGCCGGAGCGATTAGAACGAATGGGCTACCTTCCACAAGTATAACGATTTTGCCTTGTTTCAGATTTAACGCGACGCGATCTGGTCTTTCCGTAATCATCAATATAGGAAAAAGCGAGTATTTTCGACTAGTAAGTAATCTTTGAAGGTGTGCCGCCGAAAGAATGACATCCGGTTTGACCGAAGCTAGCTGCGTTTGAAGTTCGCTCAATACTCCCTTATCAACTAGTAGACTGTCATAAATTAAACCGACTTCTGTCTGTAGTAATCCACTAACCTCTCTTTTCTCATAAACAAGATTTGGGGAGGGATAACGATTCCGAATCAAATTGAGATTTGTATCAATCACATCGCTGAATGAACGTTGCGAGCCATATATCGCTGTTTCCGAGCTTGCATCCCCAAGCTGATTATTGATCACTTTTTTCGCACTGAACAAGAAAAGCTCATTTTCCATTTGAATACAGGCATGACCAATCATCAACTTCTGTAAAATGTCTTCGTCCTTCTCCGGTTTGCTGATGTCAAGAAGAGAAGTAAGATAATCGTTGAATTCCTCTTTTCCTGGGCATTTTAGTATGGAGATGATCAGATCATCCTTAATTTTCTTTTCATCGCAAACGCTGTCCAAGTAGAGGATCTCCAACTCGATATCCTGAATTCGGACGATTTCCTCCTTCATATCACTTGAGGAAGAAAGCTGCTTCTTAATTAGTTGAAAAGCTTCGATCATGATGTAGCAATCCTCCAGTTCGTTTTTGATATCATTTCCTTTTATTCTCAGTTTTATCCTATGTAAATATACTAGTAATTGAAGGAACCATGTTCATACTCCTAGTTCTAAAACAAAAAGGCAGGAACAAGGTTTATCACCTTAGTCCTTGCCTTTCAATTACCACGTCAATTCAACTCATTACATTTTTACTCAATAAAGCGGCAACACTTCTTGTTTAAGCCCTGAAAAAAGTTCTCCCGATTGTTCAAAAAAGGTGTCAGGCAAATGATAGTAAGCATCTCCCATAGATACGACTTTTAGTTCAGGAATGATATACATGCCCATATAGGTTCCATCCTTGAGGTTGAACTTTAACTGATACGATTTTCCTTGGGATTGCGCCTCTGCAATAGCCTCGTATTCTTTATTACTTAAATCAGCTGTTTTTGCGCTGTACAGCCCATCAATGATAGACTCCACAGAAGCATGATCTGTCATTTTCTTTAACACGTCATTTCCCACATGATTAAGAACTTGGATATCTTTTTCATGCTCTTTTAGATTAGACATATCCAGATATTCCTTAGCGGTCATCGTAGAATCGTTAGTCTTCGCCACGATTTCTGCCAAATAATAATGCTCCTCAACTTTAACAGCGATGCGGAATTGGGATGGGTACGTCGGAATCTCATATAACTTACCTCCAACAGCGAACGTAGACGAAAAATCCTTTTCTACAACTTCTCCTCCATTGTTCTTCCCAATCTCTTGGTTAATATCAAAATCTATGGTACCAAGTGATTTTTCAGGCTTCATTCCTGTGAACTTAAACTGAGCACCATCATTTACGAATGCATAACGAAATCCATTGTAATTTAAAATTTTCCGAACTCCGGTAGGCGCTGAGACTGGCGTTTGCTGCGAGATTTGTGGTGAATTCGTTAATGATGACTTTAGAGGAGATGTATAAATGGCCACTCCTAACACAAGTGCAGCACAAGCAGCCATGGTTCCCCACTTCGCGTATGTTCTCTTATTAGTACGCCTCGCAGTGTCGGCCTTTTCCACCAGATTGCCGTCTACATAACCAATAGTCTTAAATAGATCTTTATTATTCATAGATTATAGCCCTCTTTCATAAGGTATAATTGGAGTTTTTTTCGTGTTCTAAAAAGAATCGATTTCGTTTTACTTTCACTTATTGAGAATCGAGTTGCGATATCAGCCAAAGAATCGGAATACCAGTAACGTCTCAGAAAAATATTCCGATGATCTTCGTTAATCTTCAGCAGGAAATTGCTTATGGATTCAGCGATTTGTTCTTCCTCATATTGACTTTCGACATTGTCTGGAGAGGATAAACAATCATTTAATTCATCAAGAATCGTATCGAATGTTTTATTCCGCTTTTTGGCCATGTAATAATCGTGTTTATTTAACGCGATATTTCGTGTGATTCTCCCCAAAAAAGCTGAGAGCTTAGCAGGCGTCTTCGGCGGTATCGTTTCCCACGCTCCTAGAAAGGTATCGTTCACGCATTCTTCCGAATCTTCAAAATTAGACAGAATGTTATGAGCAATCTTGGTACAATAATTTCTATATTTTTTGGATGTTTCTTCTATTGCTGTTTCCTTGCGGGCAAAGTACAGCTGTATGATTTCACTATCGTCCACTCCATCACTTCCGTTCAGTTTGATTAAGGCCTCACTTATAAAGTAAGAAAAGAAGGGTTTTGGTTGCAAAAAAGTTTTTTTTCTTATGTACTAGTGTGGGAAATCATTTTATGTCTTCATAAGCTTCGACATTCAATGCCAATAATATGACGTGTGATCTTATCCTTTTGATTCATATGAAAAAAGCCGGTGTACCCTATAATGGGCAACACCGGCCAATATATTAAAAGTAGAAACTATAGAGGAATTGCTGCAGCTTCACGATAGAAGCATAGACGCTCCGCGATTTCGTGAACTGACCTTTTTTTGTTCAAATCATGCTATTCAGCCACAAACCGTTTATTGTTTAAATCCAATTTGTAAAAGATATCTTTTGCCTCTGCTTCTTGTGTACCTGCTCCAACTGGTGGATGGACTACTAAGATATTATTTTCGACACTTGGTAAAGGCTCAGCTTCTGAATAAAGAAGTGTTTTCGAGACTTGATCCTTCTTTACGATTTCTAATGGGAATACATCTTCATTTTGCTTATCAATCGCGAAAATATATCCTTCCACGCCATGACCTGTTTGATATTGAGGAGTAAGGATGTAAACCTCAGCTTCTTTAAAACTCAGCTTCTCAAAAGATATTTTTTTGCTGGATGGTCGGAAAAACAAGTAATTGGGTAGTTCCATTAAGACTTTGTCCTGATCTCCCTGTCTGTAGATAATAGAGTAATTACTCTGAAACGTCTGATCACCCTCTTGTCCCATCGTGCTCGATACGACCAAATGCCCAAGTTCTTCTCTACCTTTGGCTATCATCAATAATGTTCCCTTTTCCGTTTGCTGTTCCGCCCGAATTGATTTATCCTCATTTACTGCGTCAATTACAATAGAATCCATGAGATCGTTTTTTGGAAATAAGCTAACCTCTGATAGTTTTTGTTCCTGAGTAGATGAGTTGATTTGTTGATGGTTACAGGCAACGAGTAAACTAAATGCTAAAACCGATGATGCTACTTGCAAAATAAGCTTGTTAATTGTAACCCTCTCACTTTCATTTACAGCTGGGGTACAACTGCTCCCGAATTACAGTCCAGTCTGTATTCATAATTGTTTTATAAACCACGGCTTAATTAATGGTATTACCATGGCTGGTTGCATAGCTTTTGTATGATCCATTTGGCTTCCCGTTAGCACTTCAACATCCCAGCCTAAATCACACAGCTTCGTCGTATTCTTCTTTAATATCCCAGCAATATCAACGGTAACATTTCCAAAATTCTCACCATATACGATAGTATCATTTTCTCCTGCAAAAGCTAATTTTGGAAGACTAAGCAATTGGTGAATACTACGATCATCAAAAGCAGTGAGGCTCTCGTATAAGGCAACAAATTGAGCTGTTACACGGGTATCCATTGATACTTTGATGTTGTCCCAGTCTATCTCATCAGGATTCTCTGTTTCCATAGAGCTTTTTTCAGCTGCCTCATTTTGATTATTCAAAGCTTGGGTATGTGTTTTTTGAGTTACAATCAGCATCTCTTGATAGGGACCATTATAAGGCGGAAAACCTCCCATGACCAAGCTTTCCAGACGATTTGTTCTGATAGCCAATTGTAGTCCAATTAAAGCTAGCCAGGAATAACCGTAGTAGCTAAAGCTCTTAACGTTCATTTCATCAGCAATGAGGAGCAGATCCTTCACAATATGGTCTACGGTTAAGTTGTCCACTGGATGTTGAAAGAGATGACCTTCATAATCAAAATAAAGCACTTGAAACGTATCCGCTAGACCTTCAACAAAATGTTTACCTAATTCAGGATCTACGCCCCATAGCTTTAGATTTTCTGCCTCCTGATTGTACACGGATTTTTTAGCGATAGGTAACATAATGGTTGGACGATCTGATCCTCCTGTCAATCCTACTTCTATTGCTGAATGGTTGGTTAATCGTATGATTTTTTTCAAACAATCCTCTCCTTACTGTTTCATAAAAATATCATATAACATTCATGCAATCTTTCGGTTTATCTCATACTAAGCCTTGATATATCTAATTAAATTAGATTTAATGTTGTTGTAGCACTTGAAGGTTTAACTTTAATGTTCTGGAGTGATGACGATTATGGGAGATAATTATACACCAACAATAATAGCTAAGAAATTAAATGTAAGTACCACTACATTAAGAAGATATGAAGATCAAGGCTTAGTTCCAGAAGTCCCGAGGACTCCTAGCAATCGCCGGTGTTATACAGACATTCATGTCCAAGCTTTTATTACGATTCGGGAACTTTTACAAGGATATGAGATTCCAGTTGTGTACGATGTGATGAGAAAGATTAAAGCTCGGCAAATTGAGGATGCACTTTGGTCAATCAATCAGGAACAGTTTAATACACAAACGGAAAAGCATAGGTTAGAGGATGTGTTACGCATGTTCCGAAATGCAGATTTATCAAAATACAACGATTTAGAGGTCACAAATGCAATGACTATTGGTGAAGTTGCACAAATGGCAGGCGTTAAGCCTTCAGCCATTCGACATTGGGAACAAGAAGGCCTTATTACTTCTAACAGAAACAAAGACAACGGCTATAGGGTCTATACTATAACGGAATTAAGAAAGATTATACTGATCAGCAGTTTAAGGAAAACCGTGTATTATATCGAGAACATGAAACAACTCCTGAATGAAATAGAGACACAAAACTATAAAAAAGTAGAATTGTCATTCGAGCTTGCGTTACAAAAATTAAACAGTCAATTAATGAAGCAGTTTTTAGGGATCGCTGAGCTTATGAAATATGTGAAATACTATTAAACTTGATAACTTGATAACTTGATATCAACAAGCAATCTTCCCAAAAAGAAGAAAACTTAACTCAAATACCAGTGCACCTGCATACCCCTTCTTTCGGCAAGAAGTCCTTACAGCAATAAACATATTCTGGCTCAGAATCGAATGCATAGATTTTTTGGAACATAATTAATCCTTCTTAAAATCATTTATAAGAACACAAAAAACTCCTCCCTTAAGGGACGGAGTTGATTTCGCGTTACCACCCTGATGGGTGTATTCATGAATACACCCTCTCTGTTATCGTCCAATAACGATGCCCCCTTGTAAACGGCAGAATCTCGGAACTATTTAGACAGCCGCTAGTTTATTGAACTAACGTGTCCCGTTAGTTCAGCGAACTGGTGTATTAAGATCTAAGTATATTTGTATTCCCGTTTAGCATATCTTCAAAAACTGGTCGTTGAACTTTGTTTATTTGATCCAGTGAGATATCGTTAATATCCCAAAACTGTAATTTCAACGATTCGCATAGATCGTCCTGATATCTTATCGCATCCCCATCCTCAGATAAATACTGATTATAATCAGTCCAGGCATTGAAAAGAAACATAACAAAAACAACCTTGTTGCCATCAGGATAGGAGTATTCCATCCTTGGACCGCTATATACAGCGTAAAATTCACAATCCGTAACAGTTAATCCTGTTTCCTCAATAACTTCCCGGATCATTGTCTCTTGGATAGTCTCACCTGGATTCATGCCTCCGCCTGGTAATCCCCAGTCTCCGTAATCGGATCTTTGCTGCAATAAAATTCTTCCTTTACTATCTCTTATAATTGCTCCGCCAGTTACAACAATCCGCATTTATAGTAGCTCCTTACTTGGTAGAAATACATAAGTTGATTATTCTAGGCTTTTAAGGTAAAGTCCTTTCAAGAATTGAATTGTTGAATTATTCTGCCCGTTACTTTAATAGGCTTCAGATAAAGCCGGCAGCAGTTGTTATTGTGCTATAGTGTCCCGTTAGCTAATTGATTACCTTTGAAAAGTGAGTCAGTATTTGAAATGTATCCATAAATGAAAAATGTATTGTTTTCTTCTCTATACGGAATTCTTAATTCATGTAAAATCGAAAGAAATTCTTTACTTATGTCAATTAATTCAGGAGGAAGCAGATTCCCCTTGTGCTTCTGATACCTTGGTCTAACCCGTATCCATTCTACAGAAAAAAAAGGTGAAAGTCCTTCTATCCAATCCCCTAAATACCAGACGTCGGTTTCAAAGTTCTCTGGATAAAGTACATCATCTAATACATACTTAGCTTGATATGGCGGGGTAAAAGGGAGTTTATTTATTACATCACTTTGTAAGTTTCCCCACTTAGTGTCATTCATAACTGAACATAATTGTTTCTGTGTAATAACTTCATGTACCCTTTTTTTAAAATCCAGTTCATAACCCACAATAAAAAAACCTCCTGAATAAACAACATAAAGCGGCATCAGAGAAGGCGAATCGTACCTTATCGCGGCCTTTAAACGACAAAATGGTGCCGATAGCCATCGCCCCATAGCTGCAAAGAAATAATGAGCCTAATCCGACAGTGCTCGCATGATGTTGGATTTCGCCTCTGCCGCAATCGCTTCATTCCCATCATCGACCGCTTGCATCAAGATCAGTACGGGGATGTATACCGCGATCAGCCGCGCCAGCAGCTTCGTTTCCTCGTCCGCTCCTCCGTAAGTTTCGAAAAACACGCCGCGAGCGTAAGGTGGTAAAAAGCTGTAAGCAACGCTCAAATCGCAAGCCGGATGGCCTACGCTCAGATCGCCCCAATCAATGATGCCGGAAACGATCCCGTTCTCATTCACAAGCATATTTTTGAAATGAAGATCGCCATGTAGCAGTACATTCACCGCCTCGACACGGTCCGTTTGCAGCCTGCTAATATACGCTTCGATCACACCGGATTCCTCCGGCGACAAGTGTTCAACCACCTTCGATAGAAAGCCCTCCAATTTCACTTTGCGCGATGCTATGTCCGTCAAGCTTCGATGATCTTGCTGAACTCCGCACTTCAGCGCCGCCTGCACCGGAAACTCATGCAATCTCCGCAAAAATTTCGCCAGCGTCTCTGCCGATAAAGCCCGGCGTTCTTCCGTCAAACCGATGGGGAAATCTCCTGGCACGTAGGCATAGCCAAGAAATGGTGCCGGGTATTCGTCACTTGCTTCACCATAAAACAACGGTTTCGGATAGGGGATGGTCATATATGCCTCCAGCTTCGGCAGCAGCTTCCCTTCCATACGAATCGAGCCAACTGCAATCGTTCTTCTTGGAAACCGGAACACGTACTCATCACCGATGAGAAAAACCGTATTGTCCCAGCCCCAGCCCAATCGCTTCACTTGCTTCGATGACAGCTGAGAAAATTGTCTGCCGATCAGCGTCCGCGCCTGCTCTTCGTTAACCTCCCACTCCGCATCCCATACATTCGTTCCTCCCATGAAATATCTGCCTCCTCGTTCCTTACTTTATTTAGACGTTTACATTCCCTGAAAGTTACGCATAACTGCCCGTTAGCACAACGAAGCTGCCAATTCATGTCGGCAGCTTCGTCCTGGTGTTATTGAGCTATAGTGTCCCGTTAGCCATCCATGCAGCGCAAGCCCAGCGTTAATAAACTACGCTGCTCAATAATGAATTTTCATTTCCTACATGGGCATCTACACAATCATATAGTCATTAACCTACATATTTGTAGGCATAGGGTATTCGACTTATGATAAGGGGATGTTTAATTTGTACAAACAAATTCAAAAGCATTCGTATGGTAACTATACTCATTTAAGAAAAATTTCTTTGCTTGATATGAAACAAGGCGATGTAAATGGGGACGGAATAATTGATAACGTGTATTTATATGGAGATAAATCCAATGGAATCTTTGCAGATAATATTACGCTTATTATTCAAGATGGACTTTCTAATCAAAGTACAACGGTAAATCTTCAAAACAATGCGGGATATAGTGCTAGGCTATTCCTTGGGGATTTTTCTAAGGATAATGTACAGGACATTTTAGTAAGTATTGATTCTGGAGGAAGCGGCGGATATGGTACTTTTTATATTTATTCCTTCAAGAATAACATTCTACATGAAATGTTTGATGTTGAAAAATATAATAAAGAGTATAAGTTCAATGTAATTTATGAAGATTTTTACAAAGTGAGCGTAGGAAGTCCTCATCTTGACGTGTTGTTTACAATAGACATTAGTAATAAAGACTATGACTACTTATCACAATATTACAAAGAAAATGGTAAACTTAAGCAACCAATCAAAGGTGAGGTTCTTGCTTTAGGTGCATTATATCCCATAGTTACAAACGAAAAAAGTATGGGTTATGATTTACTTGCTATTCAACGTATTATTGGTACTTCTAACTCCGATACAATAGGGTATGTCGAAAACCTAATGACTTGGAATGGCACTCAATTTACATCCTTACGATTGTCTGTAGCTATACTTGGTACGAGGTTAATCAGCCTTTACTGATCATTTCTGTAATGGTATTCAGAGAGGCATTAGCCGCTCACATTCGTCCAATCCATCAAATTCATTCCTATGTATCAATAGACTTTTTCCTTAAACTAAACTGCCCGTTAGCACAACGAAGCTGCCAATTCATGTCGGCAACTTCGTCCTGGTGTTATTGAGCTATAGTGTCCCGTTAGTTGAACAAGCATGCTTTCTTTTATTACATAATATCTTCGTACTGCGTAACAATCGTTAAGACTCTCGATGAAAAAGCTTCTTTAAGATAACGGCAGAATACATAAATGAATACACATTTCTTTACTGGATATATTAAGTTTGTTTGTATAGTGAATTAAGATGAAAGAAGGATAATGGCTCATGAAGGTATTAATTTGCTTTGTAATCCTAATATCAATGGTTGGAACACAAAGTCCATTTTGCAATGCAGTTGAGAAGCCGCTTGAGGACTCAAGGGAATTACAACTTCAAGATATGCTTGTTTTGCAATTACTACCGCATATGCGGAAATAAACTTGAAGAGGTATACTCACATGTATTTACTGTACCGGTTCAACCCGATATTTATCCTTATTTTGTTGATGTGAAGCAAATCGAAAGGGTTAATGGCTTCCGTGGCTTTGATTTTTTGATCACACTTGATGCGCATCCAACAATTGGCCCTCATATCCCTATCGGCGAAGATGTTTTTACATATCGGATCTCACCATTTGGAATTGAACTCAAAAAATTTGAACATCTTAAAGGACCAAATAAGAATGACTTTCCCTCCAATTATCAAGATCTATTGAAGTAACGGGAAACTTCAGTCCATCAACATGGCGGCAGTATGACTTTGTTTTTCGTTCAGAGATACCGCGAAAGACTGAGTTTTCTCACTGCACTCCCTTACTGCACAGTTTGCGTCAAATGCGACATAAAACCTCTACTTATCTTGTTTAACATAACTGCCCTTTAGTTTGTAATGGCGACAAAGCTCTCTCCGACTTTCGCCTCGGAGTTGCGCGTATATTTGAGTGGTCGATGCCTTGTCATGACCGAGCATTCCTTGAATGAAGTCTAAGGGAGCACCATTATCAAGGAGTTGGCATGCATATGTATGTCAAAAGCGATGCGGGTACACATTCACTTCAAGTTCTCCCCGATCTGCAAGCCGTTTTATTGCCCACCTAATTGTAGGTATAGCCATTCGTTTTGTTGGATGCGTATCGGTAACAAATAAGGCTTTGCAGGAATCCTCACGGCTAGCCAGGTACTTTTTTAACCATACTTTGCACTCTGTCGTAACGTAAACTTCTCTTTGCTTCGATCCCTTGCCATTTACGATTGCTGAGCAGTTCTCCCAGTTTAGATCTTCGATGTTGATCTTTTCTACCTCCCCAACCCGGCAGCCGGTACTATAGTGAAACTCAAGCAGTGCTCTTTCCCTGACGGACTGACATGAGATTTTCAAGTGTATGACATCTTCTTCAATCAAAAACTTAGGAATGCGCTTATCTAATTTGGGTTCTCTCAATTTCAAAGAAGGATTTGAAGTCAGATACGTCTCTTCATAAGCATAGCGGAAAAGAGAACGAACAAAACGAATTCGATGACCAAGGCTGTTTGGCTTCTAGTAACTATCAAATCTAGTTTGCTTCTAGAGAGAGGTTTTAATCTGCCTGCAGTATTAAACTAGCATTTCCCGTTAGCTCAACGAATTAGTGTTTTGTATCTTAGTATATTTTTATTTCCATTTAGCAAATCTTCAAAGACAGGCCGTTGGACGCTGTTTATTTGATCCAGTGAGATGTCGCTAATATTCCAGAACTGTAATTTCAATGATTCAAATTGATCATCCTGAAAATTTATCATATCTCCATCTTCTGATAAAAGTTCATTATGATTAGTCCAGGCATTAAAAAGAAACATAACGAATACTACCTTGTTCCCGTCAGGATAGGTATATTCCATTCTAGGGCCGCTATATACTGCATAAAATTCACAATCCTTAACAGATAATCCGGTCTCCTCAATAACCTCTCGTATCATTGTCTCTTGAATAGTCTCACCTGGATTCATTCCTCCGCCCGGCAATCCCCAATCGCCGTAATCCGATCTCTGCTGCAATAAAATTCTACCTCTGCTATCTCTTATTATCGCTCCGCCGGTTACAACAATCCTCATATTCTGATGACCTCTCTGCTCACTAATATTTAATTTTATATTAGCGCATATTGGAAATACTCTGCCCAATAGCTTAACGTTAACAAGAGCAGCTGCCATGGTAGCAAACTGCTCCTGGATTTTTAAACTAAAGTTCTCCGTTTGCGCAATGAACGGCATAACTATTGTCGAAGATCTAAATCATACATCTTCTCATCCTTTCGAACGGAATATAAGAATATTATTCACCAATTTCATGTTATTTCCTGTTTTTGTTATTTAACTAATCTGCCCGTTAGTTTAATAAAAAAGAGCAGGATACGAAGCACCTACTCATCATTGTGTGTTGTTGAACTAACGTTTCCCGTTAGTTGAGAAAATAATCATCCTTCAATTTTAGTTACATTAACCCTGTCTAATTTTACATCAAGAGTTATAACAACTGGACCTTCTGGTGGGTTATGAGGACCTACTTATGAAAAGACCATAATTGTTTTTGCGAAAATTTGTGAATGGAGTTTTTGTTTTTCATCCATGTATTTCCTTTCACTATTAAAATATAAACAGCTATGGCAAAATAAATTGCACTCCAAATCCAGTCTGAGAGGGTTATTAAATGATGCTCATATAAGTAGTTGATGTACCAGATCCCCACCGGTAAATGTACAATAATTGCGGAGACTAATCCTGGATTATACATGCTTTTTGCTCTTATATTAATGACGACTCCATGGAAAATGATTTGGAAAAAGCCCATTAAAATAGGTGCCATCCCCAGCCATACTACTGACGGGAAGAATACAGGGAGCAAGTAGAACACATAGGCGATAGCCACATTAATAATCATTGCCGACTGTTTATTTAATGGATAGTTGTTAGGGGATTCACTTTTAAAAAGGGCTATATTGAATATGCCTGGAAAGTACCCTGGCCAGCGGTATTCCTCAAACTGATGAAGAAGGATCGCCACAAAGCTTAACCATAATATGCTGTTTATCCGCGGTATTGTTTCCCAATTCATTAGAAGATACATGCATATAACAATGCCAATGAATAGTCCTATATCCTGCCAATATTTTCTCAAAAAATTCATTTAATCACCTCAATCTGAGTTTATTAATGAAAGTATCTTGCAAAGAGCAAGTCAATCTGTTCCTCTATAGGTGCAATCTTCACGGAAGCTCCTGTTTCTAGAATAGGACTCATAAGTGCTGGTAGAAAAAGCGCTCCAAAAATCTGCATCGTCATGGTCATCAGGTGCTCTGGCTGCTGTTCATCGGTTAACTCTCTTAAAGTATTTTGTATCTTAGGAAACCCCAATAGATTCAAAAATGATCCATATTCATGCTGGGAGGAGAAAACGGTATTGCCCATCAGGATGATTCTGGAGAGCAATTCGGGATATTGACGGATCACTTGCAAATAATCTAGTAAAAATTGCTTCAATCTATCCCGTGAGGGTATAGAGAAATCGTCAAGTATGGCAAAGGTATGCTGAAAGCTGTTCAATATCAATTTGATGGACTCGCTAAACAAGTTTTCTTTGGACCCAAAGTAATAGTTAACTAGAGCGACATTCGTGCTTGAGGCTTCTGCAATTTTTTTTATAGTGATCCTTTCAAAGCCTTCTTGTTTGGTCAACTCCAGTGTGGCACGCATAATCTTCTCTTTTGTTTCCAACTTTTTGTCTGTCTCCATAGGCAACCTCCAAGTATATTTACCCTGATTTAAACAACATTTTAAATAACGTTTTAAATGACGTTTAAACTTATTATAGCAATATTTTTCCTTTTTGCAACTTTTATTTATCCGGAATCAAACCAAGTCTCAAAGTCTCATTGTGACTATCCTACCCGTTAGTTTAATAATAAAAGGAGCTACCCTATAGGAAGCTCCTCCACTATCGTTTCAAGTTTGTTTAACAATCTAGATTTCTGCACGCCGTGACCGTTTATCTAATGTCCATGAGCAAGGATGTTGATAAGTTTGCCAAATGGGTCGCGGACATAGAATCGCCGAACACCCCAAGGCTCATCGACAGGTCCATATTCTATCGTATATCCAGCACTCTTCATACGTTCAAACACTGCATCGACATCATCAACTTCAATCGATAGATCAGGAGTAGGCGTATTGGAGCCGCCCTGTGATGCGAAGCTTATTTGAATGCTCTCCTTCCCCAGTAAGCCGTATGTTTCAATCCAACCATGATCCATCAATAAATCAAGCTCGAGTACGTCCTGGTAAAAGCTTTTTGCTGCCGAAACATTCTGCGTTTTAATATTTGTGACAATTCGTTTCACACTCATTCTCAGACCTCAATTCTAATGGTATACTTTTTTAATTTTATTCAATGATCCTGTCCGTGAGCGGAATATCCGATTTTTATATCCAATCCTCGAAATGATCTGTTACAAACCTAATCTCACTCTCATAGTGGGCCAAGTGACCCTCATCAACCATTTTCTGAAAGGCAGGATTCCCATCAGCAGCACCATTTCTCAACGTATCACACAGTACTATCAAACGTTGTATAATCCACTGTCGCAGATTATTTGGAACGGGAATTCCATAAGCTTCAAAAAACAAATGAATTCGCCGACGTCGCTCTACGTCATGCATTTCACATTGGTATGCTACTATGGTTCCAGAAGTATGGTCAGGTGCAAAACTCGCTAGTGGAACAGATGTGTAAAGGGTGTACGCAATGTCCCACATACGCGGACCTGGACCTGCCATGTCAAAATCAATGAGCGCCACAGGAGCCTCCTTTTGAAAGACAACATTATACAACGCTGCGTCGTTATGACAGATCACTTCATGTTCGGCATCCTCGGCATAGCTGAGCTGCCATCTGTCCTCCATATTGGGCCTGAACACTGTAGTCACATCATGGAAACGACGTATAAGGTGTGCCAGACCCACAAGGGTTTCGTCCGTCCACATATACGGTTCAAGGTTTGGATAATTATTCCCTGGAACTTCTCCAGGAATAAATGTCAATATTTCACGACCAGAATC
Organism: Paenibacillus sp. FSL R5-0475; assembly: GCF_038004585.1. NCBI lineage: Bacteria > Bacillati > Bacillota > Bacilli > Caryophanales > Paenibacillaceae > Paenibacillus > Paenibacillus sp. FSL R5-0475. Next base: position 1,809,877 of record NZ_JBBORK010000001.1, on the reverse strand, counting down.
ATCGATTCCGAGGAATTTTGGTGCTCCCTCATAGCCCTGTTGTTCCAAATGTTTGAGTAGTTCATGAACATTCGGACTCCAATAACCTAAAGGGCGGCGAACAGTGTTCGCCATACGGACTATATGATTTACATTACCGCCTTTTAACACTTCTTCCTTAGGCATTAGGTTCATTCCTTTTCTTTTCAGTGCATTACCTGTTGCAGATTTTGACCTGTTAGCGATGAAAACTCCCTCTCTAATAATAACAATATTTACAAGTTATTGTTTAGAAAGAACAATTATAACTATACTGTCCTTTAAGATCATTGCTGGCATTTGCTCATCTTATATAAATAAAATCCATTTTAGAATCTAGATTAGAATTATTTGCTATAATGTTCTCATGAAAAATAATACGATTCTAAACAAATTAGCAATCATTCTACTTTTTATCAGCATTCTCTTTGGCCTACGCTGCATTTGGTTCAGCATATTTAAGGTTTCCAACAATGTACCTATGATTAGCAACGGTGTCCTGGATTTACGTGGCCAGGATCTGGAGAAGGCTAACTTATTCAGGCTAGATGGTGAATGGAGCTTCTATCCTTCGCAATTTGTTTCATCCAAGACTTCTACTATCCCAAAGCAATCCCAAGCGCTTCAAGTACCTGGGAAATGGAGCCACGCTATCGGAACTGATCAGACAACTTCATATGGATACGGGACTTACCGTCTGCGTATTTTGGTAGAACCGCTTCAGGAGCCTATCTCGTTCTGGATCAAACAAATTTATTCCGCGTCCAGTGTGGAAATTAACGGTACCCCTATTCTCAATAATGGGACAGTTTCTCTCGATGCCAATACATATGCACCAAAAACCACCTCATTTACAGCATCATATTTTTCGAAAAATATGACAGAAATAGATGTACTTATTCAGGTAGCAAACTTTGATCACCCCTATAAAGGCGGTATTAGTGGCCCTATTTTCTTTGGCTCTCAGGAAGTGGTTAACCGGACAAATTTTTATACCGTTGGATTTCAAATACTTACTGCAATCATCCTGCTACTACATGGGCTGTATGCCTGTATTCTGTATTTATTTAATCCTAAAGAACGTGCCCTGTTTCTTGTAGGGCTAATGACATTATCTGTAGCCGTAATCCTTTTAGCCCGAAATGACAATTTAGTTTTAGCGTTACTGCCGATTAATTACACTTGGTCATTAAAAATCCGTTTAATCGCCTTCTTATGGCAGAACCTTTTTATTCTGCTTGTTTTCAGGAAATTCACCTCAGGTGCCGAAGTCAACAAGTGGTTACGTGCTTACACGTGGTGTCTTTTCCTTTTTACCTTATTTATATTTATCGTTTCTGCTTATTTGGTCAGTACATCGATTCACTGGGGAATCATTCAAGTGTTTCAGTATATCCCCTTCATCTGGTTAATATATAGCTTGGGGCGCTTATTGTTCAAAAGGCAAGATGAAAAAGATGTTGTTTTTCTACTGATATCAGGTGCGGCCATCATCTCTAATTTGTTATGGAATTTGTGGGATAATAACGGCCATTATTCAATTGTCTACTATCCTGTGGATATTATTGCCGCCATCGTTGGCTTCTCAGCTTATTGGTTTAAAAAGTATTTTCAGAATGCCAAAGAGAACATGGAGCTAAATGAACAGCTGAAAAAAGCGGACAAACTCAAGGATCAGTTTCTCGCCAATACTTCTCACGAGCTGCGAACACCAGTTCATGGAATTATGAATATCGCGCAAAATATAATAACGAAGGAAAAGGATAGACTCTTTGAGAGTAGCCGGCAAGATATGGAGTTACTGATTACTATTAGCCGCCGTATGTCCCATATGCTTGGTGATCTACTGGATGTAGTACGTCTTCAAGAGCATCGCGTTATTTTGCATCAGGAGCCTATTTTGGTTCAATCGGTGGTTCCCGGAGTCATCAATATGCTTCAATATATGATTGAAGGCAAACCGGTACGGCTATCCATGAACATACCAGAATCTATGCCTCCTATTCTTGCGGATGAGAAACGACTAGTACAAGTATTATTAAATCTAGTGCACAACGCGCTCAAATACACCGAGCAAGGACTTGTTTCTGTTTCAGCTGAGGAAAAAGACGCTCATGTCTTTATATATGTAACAGATACCGGAGTAGGCATGACCGAAGAGACCATGGCGCGGGTATTCCTCCCCTATGAGCAAGGCCCTCACGGAATAAATGACGGGCGTGGAATTGGACTGGGACTAAGCATTAGTAGGCAGTTGGTAGAACTACATGGTGGCAGCTTGAGCATACATTCTGAACTCGGCAAAGGTTCAACTTTCAGTTTTGCACTACCCCTTGCTGATTCCTATAGCGAACAGATAGTAAGAGAGGTTTCACCTATAACAACGTATACACCAGATGAGATTTATAAGCAGATGGCTGAATGGGGGATTTCCGAACAAACTAATCAACACACTGACAAAATCCCGCCACTCTTTACAGATGCGAAGGTGAATCTCTTGGTGGTAGATGATGACCCTGTTAATCTGAATGTGCTAAAGGGCATTCTCGAAAACGAACCTTATCTCATTACGACAGTGAACTCAGCACAAGAGGCACTGGATTGGCTAGATAAAAAGAGTTGGGATTTACTGATTAGTGATGTAATGATGCCGCATATGTCAGGATATGAATTAACGCAAAAGGTTCGCGCTCGTTATTCCCTATATGAGCTCCCAGTGCTATTGCTGACTGCCCGCAGTCAACCTGAGGATATTTACACTGGATTCTACTCCGGCGCAAATGATTATGTTACCAAACCGGTGGATGCAGTTGAACTCAAATATCGCATTCGAGCCTTAACAGCGATGAAAATTTCTTTTAATGAACGGGTGCGTATTGAAGCGGCTTATCTACAGGCACAGATACAACCCCATTTCTTGTTCAATACATTGAACTCTATTGCGGCACTCAGTGATATGGATACTAAAAAGATGCAAGAGCTCATCACTGCATTTACTTCCTTTTTGCGAATCAGCTTTGACTTTTTAAATATCGGAGAACTCGTGAACCTTTCTCATGAACTAGAGCTGGTAGAATCTTATTTGTATATTGAACAAACACGATTTGCAGAACGAATTTCCGTTGTTTGGGAGGTAGATCCAGACATTAATATCCTGTTACCCCCACTATCCATCCAACCCTTGGTAGAAAATGCTATCAAGCATGGTCTGCTCAAGCGTCAACAGGGGGGTACCGTTTATATTCGGATCTCACGTATGAACAATGCTGTAAAGATCGAAGTGGAGGATAATGGGCAAGGTATGGATCATAGAACGCTCGTGTTGTTGCTGGAACCGACCATAAAAGCTAAAAGTGGCATCGGACTGGCTAACACCCATCGAAGACTGATGCAATTGTATGGTCAGGGTCTTTTTATTCAAAGTAAACAAGATGAAGGTACTTTGGTATCCTTTGTTATACCGGAGGACAGTGAATAATATATCAAATAAAAAAGCCATTCCATAAGGAGTGGCTTTTTGTGTATCGATACATTTAGAAAATAGTAGGTACCATGCCCCCATCCATACGGATCGGAGAACCTTTAAATGCAGAGGCATAGGGACTGCTCATAAATGCTGCTAGTCTACCTATTTCATTAGGTTTAATAAATCGCTGTATTTCAGATTGCGGTAAGTTTTTAGCCATGAATTTTTTCTCTTTTTCTGAAAAAGTCAACGTTTCATTTGGGTACATTCCATCAATGATTTGGTGCACGTTTTCAGAGAGTGTTGGTCCTGGCATGATAGTATTGACGGTAACTTCTGTTCCGATTGTTAATTTAGATAAGCTTTTTGCCAAAGATAATAGCATTGATTTTGTCATTGTATACTGTGGCATTTGAGCTGACGGCATTATTGCTTCTTCACTAGCGATAAAGATCACGCGACCAAAATTGTTTTCTAACATTTTTGGTAAATAAAATTTTGTTAATCCATTTGCAGCAAGAACATTCGTACGGATGTATTTTTCAAATATTTCATCATCAACGTCGTCATAGCTCATCAGTTCATAAATCCCCATATTATTAACTAAAATATCGATATGAGAGTGTTTTTTTAATAAAGCTTCTCTTTGCTCCATATCTACAATATCGGCTGTAGCATTCAGTGGAGAAGTTTCCGGAAATTTTGCTTTAATTTCATTTACTGTTTGTTCTACCTTTTCATAATTACGTCCATTTATTAGTACATTAACGCCTTCGTTGGCAAGTTCAAAGGCGATAGCTTTACCAATACCTTTTGTAGATCCTGTAATTAAAGCTGTCTTATTGTTTAATCCCATATCCATATTTCATTTCTCCTTTAATCATGGCGAGTTAATTAGCAGTTTCTCAAGAACTGTACTGAGCATCGGCTAGTATTTATACTATCTTACCGGGATTATTCAGTAACTAGTGTCTTGCGCCAAACTTCTTGTTTAACACGCCAATTTGAAGGAGTATCTCCTTCCCAAAGTCGGAAGGCACGGTAGAACGAGTTCTGATCTTCATACCCGATCAAGAAAGCTACCTCTTTAACATCGAGAGATGGATCTGCTAAATACGCTCGCGCCTGCTCATGTCTGGCTTGTGTCAGCAAATGCTTGAAGCTCGTATTTTCTTCAGTAAGCCTCCGCTGTAAGGTACGAGCACTCATCCTTAGCTCTTTAGCAACAGTTTGAATCTCGGGTTGCCCTCCGCTAAGGCTGCGTTTCATGATCCAATTGACCCTTTCAGTAATTGAGCGACTGCCCTGCTGTTCAGCAAGTGTCCGATCCAAAACGGGAGTCAGAATTTCTAGCAACTCTTCGTTATACGAGATAAAGGGCAGATCCAAATCACTTCGTCGTAGTGTTAAGCGGTTAGTCTCAGCACCGATCTGAATTCGACAGCCGAAATAAGCCTCAAGAACCTGTAAATTCCCTATGGGTTGTGAAAATTCTACAAACTGCGCTGTCAGAGGTATACCAGTTCCCCGCCGCCCAAGCTCCAATAAAAACGCCAGTGTAAGACCAAGCAGCAGCGGTGGACCGGAATACTCGGGAGGCTGCCAATTCAATTCGATTGCACACAACTCTCCCTCCTCGACGATATGCAAGCTTTCTGGAGGGCACATTCGTTTATAGCGCACCATTCGGTTTAGAGCGTCGCGATAATCTTTAGCATGATAAGTGGCTAAGACGGTCGGCGGATATTGTGTGGTTTCAAAAACGGTTGCTAGCTTGATGATTCCCTCAGCAGTGTCTCCAACGAGATCCGAATATGCCTGCCAGATAGCGAAATATTGGGCTGTGGTGACTGCTGACTCTGTGATAAGGCTCAGGGGTAGACTTGCTTTACTGGCTATATCTTGAGCGGTTATCCCTAATTGAATTAATCCAGCCCAAAATCCGGGAGGGATTTTAATGGAGTCAGAGGTATGAGTCTGCATCTATGTGGACCTCCTTTAGCATCATTGCATGAAGAAAGGGCTAGTTAGAATTCAAGCAAGCGCGGGCAAGCAACTCAAACGAATGCAACCGTTTCTCATAGTCTGGAATCATAGTAACGATAATGAATTCATCAACTCCATACAAGTGAGATAACTGTTCCAGCTTTTCTTTGATATTTTTGGGTGTGCCTATCAGCAGTTTACGTTCCAAAAGCTTGGATTTCTCTTCGGCTGAGCCTTCTTGTTGAAATAATGTCATACCGGAAGAGGCTAGCCGCTCTGCTTCTTCCTCAGTCTCGGCGCAAATAACGCCAACAGCTACGATGGCCCGAGGGCTAGCATTAACTGAAGAAGGGATAAAAGCTTCACGGTAAGCTTGCAAAATTTCTTCCCCAGCTACATCGCTCATGAATTGACCAAACACATAGCCTGCTCCAAACTCGGCAGCATATGCCGCACTTTTCTTGTTTGTGCCTAGCATCCACAGCTCTGGCGATTCGGGTGGAGTCGGACGGGCGGTTATCTGGCGTCCTTCGTATGAATAGTTCCCCTGCAACAATTCGGTGACTCCCTTAAGCAGTTCCGGCATTTTCCAAACATTTTCGAGAAAATTCCCGCTTAGCGCTAAGCTTACTTCAGCAGCACCGCCAGGAGCTCTGCCTAACCCAAGGTCGATGCGTCCCGGATATAAACTTGCCAGCAAATGAAAAGATTCCACTACTTTTAACGGCTTATAGTGCGGCAGCAATAAAGCTCCCGATCCGATACGGATATGCTGTGTTCTTGCTCCGACATGCGATAAAAACACCTCTGTGGAGGTACACGCTAAGCCCGGCATATCATGATGTTCGGCAACCCAATATCGAGTATATCCCAGGCTTTCAGCTGTTTGAGCCAGTTCCACCGCTTGTCCTAAAGCAAAGCTTGCATCCACATTATCAAATACAGGTACAAGGTCCAAAACACTAAGCTTAATGGATATCGTTGTCATGGCTACGTCCTACTCGAGGGTTTCGGTAAAATTCAATCATATCAATAAAAGTAACCTTGTAATCGCCGGCAATCGCTGCCAGATTATACATTCGTCCATGGCCGTCTTCTTTGGACGCAAACACAACATCGTGCCGCAGTCTATCCATAATCACTTTGCCGATGAACTGGTGCTCGTATTCCGCATATTTCTTTTTAAACTCTTCATTAAATTCCAGCAGGTCCTGATAAGAACGCTCAAGCATTGCATTTACCAAGGTCAGTTCATTGCCCTCTTTTTGCACCGCTACGTAATAATTCCCACGTTCATCCTTGATCAAATCCTTATACAACTCGACGTTCAAAGTTAATTTCTCCTCTCTGATTCCTAAGGGATAACTCCTTTAGAACTTAACCTTATATACTTGATGTAAGCACTGTTGGCTCTGTGGTAATTTGTACGTTTCCTGCTACAGCTCTGGAAATCATACAAGAGCCTTCTGCTTTATGGGCAATACGAATTGCTTTATCAATATCTTCCTGTGACGCATCTTCGGTAAGTGTGATGATGGGTGAATGTTTGATCGCTTCATATGTAAAAATGTTATTTGTTACATCCACTGTCGCCTCTGATGTTAACGTCAGGCTGGAAGTCGTAAGCCCTGATCGCTCCAGCATAGCTGCTAGTGTAATGAGATAGCAGGTTGCCGCGGCACCCAGTAGCATCTCATCCGGATTCGTTCCAACTCCTGGCCCGCCCATTTCTTTCGGAATGGAGATTTGAGTCTTGAGTTGTCCAGCTTCAATCGTTCCCTGACTATTACGACCACCGTTCCATACGGCATTTAATATAAATGGGTGTTTCATTTCTAGATGTCCTCCCTATCTTGAAATTGCATGACATATTTTTAATCGAATACTTTACATGCTAACATAGAAGAATGCGGTGAACAAACAGGCTCAGGCCTACTGTTCGTGAGATTTATCTATAAATTAAATTTCAGGAGGCTCTATTATCATGATAAACGATACAGATATCAAACATCTTCAGCGTTGTATTGAACTTGCCCGAATTGCACTCGAGGTTGGGGACGAACCTTTCGGCTCCATCCTGGTCTCAGCAAATGGAGAGGTCTTGGCCGAAGACAGTAACCATGTAGGCGGTGGTGACCATACTCAACACCCCGAATTCGCTTTAGCTCGCTGGGCAGCTCAGAATATGTCACTGGAAGAACGTAAGCAGGCAACTGTGTATACTTCCGGGGAACATTGCCCTATGTGTGCGGCAGCTCACGGTTGGGTTCAATTAGGAAGGATTGTATATGCCAGTTCTTCGCAGCAATTATCACAGTGGTTAAGCGAAATGGGCATTGCAGCATCACCTGTCCGTAATTTGAGTATTCAGGAAGTCATCCATAATGCGGTCGTAGATGGCCCTGTAACGGAGCTTGCAGAACAAGTGCGGGAACTTCATCGACAATTCCACGGACAAAGACAGTAGTAAAAAAAGAACCTTTGAATAAAGGTTCTTTTTTTATGTCCTAAACTTTGTGGGGTATAAACTATAGTTGCTATATATACAGCGTCCTAAAGTTCTTATACCATTAGCTTTGTAAGCGATTAACTTTATAGGAGGAAATGACTTGACAAAGCCTGTGCAACCCAATGAACCTCTCGTAACTCATATTTATACTGCGGATCCCTCCGCTCATGTATTTGAAGGTAAAATTTATATTTATCCCTCACATGACCTGGATCACGAAATGATCTCTAATGACAACGGTGACCAATATAATATGGAGGATTACCATGTTCTTTCTATTGATGGAGATGGCTCCCCTTGTGTTGACCACGGTGAAGTGCTTCATGTGAAGGATGTTCCATGGGCTAAGCAGCAAATGTGGGCTCCGGATGCAGCATACAAAAACAATACCTACTATTTGTTTTTCCCAGCTAGAGACCATGACGATATTTTCCGAATCGGGGTCGCCACCTCAGCTTCACCTTCCGGACCATTTACACCTGAACCAAGCTACATTCCCGGCAGTTATAGCATTGATCCCGCCGTTTTCGTTGATGATGATGGTAAATCGTATATATACTTTGGTGGTCTTTGGGGCGGTCAACTTGAAAAATGGCAAACCGGCTCATTTGTTCCGGATGCCGAGGGGCCGTCTGAAATGGCACCAGCTCTTGGACCTATCGTAGCGGAGTTGAGCGAGGATATGCTGACCTTTGAAGGTGAACCTAGAGAAATATCCATCATCGATACAAACGGAAATCCGATTCTTGCTGGAGATGAAGAGAGAAGATATTTTGAAGGTCCATGGGTACATAAATACAACGGATTTTATTATCTTTCTTATTCCACTGGTACTACCCACAATATTGTATACGCTATCAGTAAAGATCCGCTTGGACCTTATGAATATCAAGGAAAAATCCTTTCTCCAGTGATAGGCTGGACAACGCACCATTCTATTGTTCAGTTTAAAGAGAAATGGTATTTATTTTATCATGACAGTTCTTTGTCTGGTGGAGCTGACAACAAGCGTTCTGTAAAATATACAGAGTTGGGATACAACGATGATGGCACCATTCAAACCATCCATCCTTAGTTTTTATTAAAATGGACTGCATGCTGTAGTTCACAGGAGGGCGTTTTTGATGACAATGACACAACAAGGTGCTTTTTATACGGGAGAATATCGCAATATATTTAAGGAGCTCGGTTTTTCTGAAGATGATATCAACGCTAAACTCAATGAAACTTGGAATGATTTGTTTTACGGAGATCCGAACGTACGAATCTACTATCCGCAGGACGAGGATAACAGCTATATCCTGGATACAGGTAATCTAGACGTTCGGTCGGAAGGAATGTCCTACGGGATGATGATGGCCGTTCAAATGAATAAAAAAGAAGAGTTTGATCGTCTATGGAACTTCTCAAAGACGTTTATGCAGCACAAAGAAGGTCGCTATGCCAATTACTTTGCTTGGCACTGCAAGCCTGACGGTACAAGGATTTCTCAGGGACCTGCACCGGACGGCGAAGAGTTTTTCGCCATGGCTCTGTTTTTTGCCTCAAAACGTTGGGGGAACGGTCCGGAACCTTATAATTATTCCGAGCAGGCTCGAATAATATTGCGTGCTTGTGTACATAAAACTGAAACAGGCGCTGGTGACTCAATGTGGGACGCGGAAACGAAACTGATTAAATTCGTACCGGAATCCACCTTCAGTGATCCATCTTACCATCTCCCCCATTTCTATGATTTGTTCGCCTTGTGGGCTGACGAACGTGACCACATGTTTTGGCGAGAAGCCGCGGAAGCCAGCCGCACATATCTGCATACTGCATGCCATCCGATAACTGGCCTTGCTCCCGAATATGCTAATTTTAACGGGTCCCCGGCAGAACCCCAGCCTCATGGTGATTTCAGCCATTTTTTCAGTGATGCTTACCGGGTAGCGGCTAATATCGGTCTGGACTGGGCTTGGTTCCAAAAGGACATCTGGCAGGTCGATCAATGTAACCGGATTCAGGCTTTTTTTAGGAATATCGAAGTTTCCGATTACCGGCGGTATACCATTGAGGGACAGCCCTTCGACGAACCGGCACTGCACCCGACAGGTCTGTTGGCGACCAATGCCATGGTTTCCCTTGCTTCTAATGGCCCGGAGGCAGAGCATTTTGTCCGTTTGTTTTGGGATACACCATTGCGCACTGGACAACGTCGTTATTATGATAACTGTCTGTACTTCTTTAGTTTACTGGCCCTGAGTGGAAATTATCGCATTTTTTGAAGGAAATCGAACAAACAAATAGGACTCCATTCCTCAAAAAGCTCGAGGAATGGAGTCCTATTAATCGTAACAAAGCTTTGCTATTATTTAATAACTACATATTCCAAGTTTACAAGTTTTGCATAAGCAATAATTTGGTCTGTTGTAAGCGTTAATGAAACTACGGTGTGGTGACCGCCACCATTTTCGATCCAAGCTTTAACCCCATCTTGGAAGTTAGGCTTAACATTCCAAAGTACACGAGCTACTGGAAGGTTGGGAGCTGGAACCGTTGGTTCGAAAGCAGTAACTTCATTGATCAACAGTTTGTAATGAGTCCCAAAGTCAGCCATGGAAACAACCACACCGTCTCCTGCTTTACCGTCAAATACTAAACGTGCTGGATCGTCTTTACCTCCAATACCCAGTGGAGATACGATAATTTTTGGTTTGTTGCTTGCCAAAGTAGGATCTACTTCAAGCATATGGGATTGAAGAATGGATTCTTGACCAACCGTCAATTCATAAGTGTAATCTTCCATAAAGCCAGTGGATTGGTTATGGCTCATCACTTTAAGCAATCGATCGAGAGCTGCAGTCTTCCAATCTCCTTCTCCAGCAAAACCATAGCCTTGTGCCATCAGTCGTTGAACAGCAAGTCCTGGAAGTTGTTTCATTCCGTGTAAATCTTCGAAGTTCGATGTGAAGGCGTTGTAGCCACCTTGATCAAGGAAACGTTTAATAGCAATTTCATAGCTTGCTTGAACTCTCACGCTAGCTTCCCAAGTTTCTTTGCTGTTAGTCCCATAATCAAATTCATACAGCTCTGAATACTCAGCGAATAAGGCGTCGATCTCTTCTTCTTTAACTTCATTAATGATTTGTACTAGATCGCCAATACCAAAGTAGTCAACAGTCCATCCAAATTGAATTTGGGCTTCAACCTTATCTCCTTCGGTTACGCCAACGTTACGCATATTGTCACCAAAGCGAGCGACCTTGATATTAAAGCTTTCGTTATAAGCAACGGCTACGTCCATCCATTCTGCAATTTGCTTTTGGACTTCAGGACGTTCCCAGTAGCCTACTACCACTTTGTTTTGTTTGTTCAAACGGGCGTTAATAAAACCATATTCACGGTCACCATGAGCGGCTTGATTTAGATTCATGAAATCCATATCGATCGTTGCCCATGGGATACTTTCATTATATTGCGTAGCTAGATGAAGCAAAGGCTTTTGCAGCATTTTAGTTCCGCGGATCCACATTTTTGCAGGTGAGAAGGTATGCATCCAAGTGATAACACCGGCAACTTCGTCGCGGTAATTGACTTCTTTCATGATGTTTGTGATTTTATCTGCGCTGACAGCCAAATCCTGCAATACTAGTGGGTAAGGCAAAACTCCACTTTTATTCAAAGCATCTGTCATCGTTTGGGCATGCGCCTTAACTTCAGCCAATGCTTCTTCGCCATAAAGATGTTGTGAACCTACGACAAACCAAAATTCTTTTGCTACTGCTGTTGACATATTCATCCTCTTTTCGTAATTTTGTGGTTTAATTATTTTTGTCCGTAATAAGCGTCTTTTCCATGTTTTCGCAAGTAATGTTTATCTAAAATACGTTGTGGCAACTCCTCAGCAAAATGATTCAGCTCTCTTGCAAACAAATTCATTTTGGATACTTCATCCAAAACTACGCTGTTTATTACCGCCGATTTCGCATTTTTCCCCCAAGTAAAGGGTCCGTGTCCTTTAAGTAAAACACCAGGAACCGCCATAATATCGATCCCACGTTGCTCAAAGGTCTCGATGATTACATTACCCGTTTCCGCTTCGTAACCACGATCGACTTCTTCTTGCGTCAAGAAACGCGCACAAGGAATGGAACCATAGAAGGTATCAGCATGGGTCGTTCCCATGACAGGAACATCTAGTCCTGCTTGAGCCCAAATGGTTGCCCAAGTGGAATGCGTGTGAACGATTCCCCCGATCTCGGAATAATGCTTATAAAGCACTGCGTGAGTAGGTGTATCGGAGGAAGGTCTCATATCTCCTTCAACCACATTGCCATCCAGATCAACAACTACCATATCGCTGGCTTTCATTGTTTCATAATCTACACCACTAGGTTTGATTACGAATAATCCACTTTCACGATCAATTGCACTCACATTTCCCCATGTATATTTAATAAGTCCTTGTTTCGGCAATTCCAGATTGGCTTGAAAAACCTCTTCTTTAAGTTGTTCTAACATCTTGCCACCTCCATTTTCACACTAAATTGTCAACAGCGGACTGCTCAATCGCCAGACCCTTTTTATAACGTTCGATAAAGGATTCAAATCCTTTAATGTCGGTTGCATCTGGATGAATTTCTTCACCCTTAACATCTTTGAACACTTTTTGATCGAGGAAGTCTTCTAAACTTTCTTCCTGATTTTTATTCATCATGTAAGCGGCAAGAATAGCCATTCCCCATGCACCGCCTTCACCGGCAGTCGACATTACGGAAACAGGAACATTCATTGAAGCTGCCATCATTTTTTGACCCACTACAGGAGTCTTAAATAAGCCGCCGTGGCCTAAAATACTATCAATGGCTACATTCTCTTCCTTCGTCAAAATGTCCATTCCAATTTTCAAAGCACCAAAGGCGCTGAATAGATGTGTACGCATAAAGTTGGACAGATTGAATTTGCTCTCCGGCGAGCGGACAAATAGCGGACGACCTTGTTCTAACCCAGTAATATTCTCTCCTGAGAGATAACCATAGCTTAGTAATCCACCGGCATCAGGATCTGCTTCCAAAGCTTTATTTAATAGCACGCTGTACAATTTATTGGCATCCACTTTGTGTCCCATGGCTTCATAGAATTCGCGGAATAACCCTAGCCAGGCGTTGAGGTCACTTGAACAGTTATTCGCATGAACCATGCCCACTGGACTTCCGTTCGGAGTAGTAACCATATCAATTTCCGGATAAACCTTGGAAAGTTCTTTTTCTAATACAATCATGGCAAAAACAGAGGTTCCTACAGATACATTCCCGGTTCGTTTTCTTACGCTATTCGTTGCAACCATCCCGGTTCCAGCATCCCCCTCTGGAGGACTAAGCGGAATACCTGATTGTAAATGCAGCGATGGATCCAGAATTTTAGCTCCCGCTTCGCTTAAAATACCTGCTTGCTCTCCTGCAACATACACCTTAGGAAGTAAATCACTGGTCTTCCACGGATAAGCTTTGCTTGCAACCAGTTCATCAAACTGCTGTATCATGGAAGCGTTAAAATTTCCTGTAGTTTCATCAATTGGGAACATACCGGATGCATCACCAACACCAAGTGTTTTATTTCCAGTCAATAGCCAATGAATGTATCCTGCTAGTGTCGTAACAAAACGTATCTGTGGCACATGTTCTTCTTCATTCAAAATCGCCTGATAAAGATGAGCTATGCTCCAGCGTTCTGGGATATTAAACCCAAACAGCTCGGTCAATGCTTTGGCAGCCGCACCCGTAGTTGCATTACGCCAAGTCCGGAATGGAACAAGTAGTTCATTGTGCTCGTCGAAAGCCATGTATCCATGCATCATTGCAGAAAAACCGATTGAACCAACCGTTTGAAGGGTGATTCCGTATTTTTGTGCAACTTCTTCCTTCATCTCGCGATAGGCGTCTTGCAGACCTTTGATAATATCTTCCAAGTTGTACGTCCAAAAACCGTCCTTCAACTGATTTTCCCATTCGTAACTTCCAGAAGCGATCGTTTGAAAGCTATGATCGATAAGTACAACTTTAATGCGCGTGGACCCAAATTCAATACCAAGCGAAGTTTCTCCCTTATTAATCGCTTGTTCGATGCTTAATCGATTCGATATCACGTTTGTCACCTCTCTGAGAGCGCTTTTTTAAAAGGTCATGATAAGAATTTGCTTTCTTAATTGACAGCTATAGTATAATTTTTTGTACGTACATTTGTCAATTGAATAGTTATATATACATACAAATATGGAGATAATAATGATTTAACTGTATAAAAAAAGAGCCCCTTTCTATTTTTTTCGTTGTCATGCTATAATTTGTACATACAAATTTACCGAATATACGAATAACTTAGCGAACAAGAATGGAAAGAGGAATTACATGAAACCAAAGTATCAAGTGATATTAGATGACATAAAAAGCAAAATCCTTTCGGGAGATTACAATGTTGGTGAACAAATCCCTACTGAATCTGCCTTGCAGTCCATGTACGAAGTTAGCCGGCAGACTGTTCGAAAAGCAATTTTAGAACTTTCCAACGAAGGCTTCCTGCGAAGCGAAAAAGGGTCTGGTACTTATGTCAGCAACCAATATCGTTCGAAGACCGGCGGGAGTTCCCATAAGAAGACGATCGGTGTAATCACGACCTATATTTCCGACTATATCTTTCCTTCCATTATCCGTGGGATCGAGAGCCGGCTAAATGAGGATAATTATTCTCTACTATTAGCTAGTACAAATAACGATGTTGCTCAAGAAAAAAAGGCCCTTGAAATGATGCTGTCCTACGGTGTAGATGGTTTAATTATTGAACCTACGAAAAGCAATCTATATAACCCCAATATTGCTTACTATCTTTCTTTTAAGGAACAGGATATTCCGATTATAATGATTAATGCCTTTTATGAAGAAATAGAACTGCCGTACCTTTGTCTTGATGACGTGCAGTCAAGCTATTTGGCAACAAAAGAGTTGATAACTAAAGGGCACACCCAAATAGGGCTCATTGCAAAAATGGATGATTTACAAGGAAAGTATCGGATGAAAGGGTATATTAAAGCACTCGGAGAATCCAAATTACGATTTTATCCTGAGCAGATTTTTTCATTCAATACGGAGACAAAACAGACGTTATCTACAGACTTGAAGGATTTTCTGAATAAAAATAGAGATACGCTCACTGCTATTGTTTGTTATAACGACGAGGTTGGGTTGGAAGTGGTTCATGCCTGCAGACAGCTGGACATCACTATTCCGGAGGAATTATCGATTATCGGACAAGACAATTCCTATATCGCCAAAAACGCGAACATCAAACTAACCACCTTGACACACCCACAAGAAGCCATGGGACGCGATGCAGCGGATTGGGTCATTAAGAAACTACAAGGAAAAAAAGACCTTCCAAACAACACTTATTATCAGCCTGTGTTAATTGAAGGTGAGACTGTTGTTAAAAGATAAGTTGTAATTTAAACAGATAAATAAATTTTCCGTTTATACAAGGCAAGCAACCCACCAGTCATGGCTGGTAAGTTGCTTTTTTTCATTTTGTCACTACATTAAGCAGTCCGTCTCCATTTTCCGTGTTTGGAATATTACTGGATTTCCAGATAATCAAGATAAGCATCCCATGTCCCGTTATCAGCTGTTACGACGAGCTGGATCTCTTGATTTCCGGTTCCATGACTGACATTGTTAAGAGTATAAACGGCGGGACTGCTCCCCCCGAAGTAAAAGGTGCCCTTGGTCACTCCCCCGATTTTCAAATCGACTCTCGCCATATTAGAGTTATTCGAAGCCCCGCGGAGTGAAAAATTATGGGTACCGGTCGTAAAATTCTGTGTGTATTTCACTAAATCATTGTTGGCGTATAAAGCCACTCCAGAGAATGGTGAGCTTATATTGGAGGTATACTGACCACTTTTAGTCATATTTTCTTCTTCTATCTTTGTGCTTGTGCCCGGATTTGGTGTGGAGGTTGGGTTTGGCGTTGAAGTCGGATTAGGCGTTGGCGTCGGATTCGTACCTCCGCTACCTCCGATCGTAATTGTATTGCTAGTCACGGTAGCTGTTCCACTACTTTGATAACCCTCTACCGTAAGCGAAGTTTCATACATCTTCCCCATCGACATTCCTCTGCTCTCCCACGCTTTAAAGTGTTCACTAACAGATATGGTTCCGCTTGTACGTTTGGTCGTCCGGACACTCCAATATTGTTTAAAGGTTGCTGTGCCTTTAATTGAAGGTTGGTTGACTCTGGTAGTCTCATATATGTCATATGTTCCCCCATCAACGGTAATGGTACCTTTAGACGTTCCACCAGGCGGACGCCAGCTCCCCCAGCTATCAACGATGTAATATTCGATTAGTGGATCAACGGTCCATCCGTAGACACATAAATACGAATTACCGTTTGGTTGGTAGTTGGCACTGTAGTTAACAGTTATGTTTCCAATTTGCTGGTGTGTCTGGGTCTCATCGAACTTCTTACCTTTACGGAACAGTGCATTTCCGATGTTGCTCCACTGAGCACTGAATGTACCTCCACTATCAAGAGTCATACTCGTGGTACCGGAATCCTTCCATAGCTCATAGTAGTAGCCGTCTTGGGTGCCACTTTGATTAGATGTGATCGTTGTTGCGGCATTTACACTTACTGAAGGCAATGCAAGCATAAAACAAATAATGATTACTAAAAATAAACGCATTCTCTTTTGTTTCATTTGCTTTCCTCCTCTTGGTTATACTGCAACTAGTCTTACTAAGATGCTGTGCAACCCGTTTGATCAACCTCCTTTTTATTCCAAATTTATTAATGTAAGCGGAAACAATTAGATTCTAACATTGTCCTAATTTTTTCATATGCATAAACTAAAGCTTATACCGTGAAAAGTTTAGATCTTTTGTAGCTGGAAATAAACGAAATTAAATAAGCTGCTTCCGGTAGAGTACCGGAAACAGCTTATTGGCTAGATCATTTTATCATTGCCTACGAAATGGAGTCTTAACTTAAAAGTGAATAACCTTCCCGCCGTTTACTCACCACGACTCACACGAAAGCCTTGATCAGGTCCCATGCCATTTGCGTCGAACTTGCCTTGAAAAGATATTTCGTTGTTGGTGATGTTGCCGATCCAACCGCCGCCCTTCACAACCCGGAAAGAACCGACATCGCTTCCCCTATCCCCGTACCAGTTCCAACACCATTCCCTTACATTCCCTGACATATCATAAAGTCCTAACTCGTTGGGCTGTTTGACACCAACTGATTTTGTTTTATTATTGTTGTTTTCAATGATAGGCCAGTTCCATTCTCCCGATAAGTATTTGTCTCCAGCGTTTTTCCAATACCATGCTACCTCATCTGTATTATTGCTTCCACTGTAGGTGTAACTCTTGCTTAATTGACCTCCACCTGCAGCATATTCCCACTCTGCTTCTGTCGGTAATCGATAACCATTAGCACCTTCATTGATCGTTACGGTCCATTTTATATTATCGTTTTCGCTCTTATTATTTGTATCTATTTTATTCTTATCTATATTGTAATAGGGTGTTAAACCCTCTTTTATACTCCGCTTATTACAGTACTCAACAACGTCATACCAGCTAACCATTTCAACCGGCAAATTGTCGCCCTTGAATTCTGAGGGATTACTTTCCATTACCTCAATCCATTCTTTTTGAGTTACCTCATATTTACCGATATAAAAGTTCGATAGGGTTGCACCATTGTAGTTGGACTTTGTGTTTATAAAAGTCCCTCCCTTTACAAATACATTGTCATTACTCGTTTCAGGCTTTTCTTGTGAACAAGCGCTGATAACAACTATTGTTGCTATAAATAGGAAACTCAATAGTTTTCTCATTGATTTATCTCCTTTGAACGGATAGGAAAATAAAAAGTCGTGACGATGATCTTAGTAGTATGTAAGTATTCTTTTGGAATAAATAAGGAAGCCGGTTGTGAGACCGGCAGTCCTTAGAATTATCATCGATTAAGAGGCTACAGTTTACCTGTTACCACACCGTTACGTTAGAGCTCCCACTACTTTGATATCCCTCAGTAGCTAACACTTGGTAAGCCCAACTACTTCCCAAATTCATTCCATATTTCTTCCATGCGTTAACGTGGTTGCTAAAAGTGATAGCAACATTACTCCCAGTTGCTCTCTTCGACTGTCTTACACTCCAGAACTGAGTGAAAGTTGCAGTGCCGTCAATAGAAGGTGCGTTGGTTCGGGTAGTCGTATAGATGTCATATGTGCCACCATCACTGGTTACGGTACCTTTAAATGTTCCAGTTGGTCTATAAGTGCCCCAGCTATCAACGACGTAATATTCTATGAGTGAGTTTCTCGTCCACCCATAGAGTGTCAAATATCCATTACCGGAAGGCGCCCAGACTCCGGCATTGTAGTTTATTGTCCTTGTTGGTGATCCGGTATTCCAGCCTTTACCGACAACAAAGTTCCCAGTGTTTGACCATGTAACACTGTAATTCCCACCTGATCCATTCGTAGCATTTACTGTTCCTCCACCATCAGTCCAATTTTGCCAATAATCTGTCGCCGCATTTGTAGTTGCTGCAAACAAGCTAAAGCTCATTGTAGCTGCGAATAATACAGTCAAGATTTTCTTATTCATCTTAAACATAATCTACCTCCTAAGATTTTTTTGATTACATACTACTTGACTGACCTCTAGTATTCCAAGCAATCGTCTGTGGTTTTCTTTGTTGTTTGGTAAAACTCCCGAGATCACCACATCCTTCCATTTATATAATTGTAAGCGATTTCAAATAGAAGTTTATCATAGCTTACGTACAATTTAATCTGTTCAAATTAAAGGTTTTACCCCAAAAAGTATTGTTCTTTTGTGGTTATAAATGGAAATATAAAGAAATTACAGACAAAAAAAGAGGACTTAGCGTCCCCCTTTTACTTGTCATATATCAGATTAATTATGTTCATTACAAGCCCCTCCACAATACTATAATATTTTAACAAAAAATTACTGAACATGTATTTCCGATTTGATATCATGTTGACTTAAAAATTTCATTAAATCATTACTCAGCTGCACAATCTCATTGTTAGCATTATTCGCATAATCCGGCAACATCATATCCCTAACCATTTTAGTCCGTAGCCATGTCATAAAGAAAAGATCCAAAAATAAGTTTGGAAATTTAAGCACCTTTTTAAGCATTGGTGGATCAATTGAAACGCCAGCTTTTTGTATTGCCCTTAAATACGCTTTTAAAGTGAATGTTATTTCACGTGCCGTCTTTCTAGTTCTGGCTGTTTTTTTGTCAATGATCTTATTCTCAGAATGCAAAAAGCTCAACATGGCAATGTCTGATACGGAATGTGTGATTAGATACGCTTGCATATCTTTTTTAATAACGTAGGGAAGCTTTGCAGTTTTAAATAATTTTGCAAGGTTTTCTATGCGCTCTGTCACTACACCATTAATTTCTCCAAATGCAGTTGCCGCTATAAACTTTGGTAGAAATCGAGCATGCAATACTCCATCTTTAATCTGTCCGCCGAAGCCGGGAAAAGCTGGTAAAAGTCTATCCCCTACGATATCCAGCCACGAAGAAAATCCAATTGAATTACTAGTCATCGTAACTATATTTTTGCTTTGATTATCTTTTAGCGCTAACAACGCTGCTTCGGACCGATCATAACGAACGGTAACGAAAATAAAATCGTATACATCGTCATTTTCGAGCGTATCAATGACATTCACTTGTATCGATCTAACTGTACCTTTTTCTATATACTGCAGGCCATTTTCTCTTAATGATTTATATCTATTCGAATGTGCAAACAGGCTAACGTCAAACCCTGCTTCAATAAGCTTAATTGCGTACATGCTCCCGATGACACCTGCACCAAAAATTAAAATTCTATCTTGTTTTGCTGACATATAAACCACCCCTACTTATTAATATTCCCTTTTGATTATCCGACAACATGTTGTATGATGTGATTATAAATCTTCATTATTCCTTGATCAACCATCAGTTTTTTATGATTTGTCGGATGATATTCTTATTCACTAATAGGAGGGAAACATGAAAAAGCAACCCCAAATAACGGAGAAAACAAAACAAAAGTTTGTAGAAGTTTTTTGTGAGTTATATAGCCAAAAGCCGATTGAGAAAATTTCGATTCAGGAAATTTCGAATAAGTCAGGATATAACCGCAGCACCTTTTATCAATACTTTACTGACATTTACGAATTGTTAGACTCTGTTGAAAATGACCTATTGAATGAAATGAAAAAAGAATTGGCAAATAAAGAGCTATCGATGGATAAGGTTCAAGATACGCTCTATTGTCTGGATAAAAAAGAACATCTCCTGGTTCTTAATGCCCTTTTGGGTGATTATGGAAGTGCCCGTTTTTTAAAACGCTTAAAAAAAGAAATCACTTTGGATCAATTAGAATTAAACGTTCCGCAAAACCAATCCTTAACACCATACTTCATTGAGTTTTACCTGACAACTGCCCTTTCTTTATTTCGTCTTTGGCTCCAGCGTCAAAAGGATTTATCGTCAGAAGAATTTTTCAAGTTAGTAGAGAACCTATATTCAAAAGGGATTACACCCTATTTTAAAGAATAAGTCTGTCATTCAAACCAAATCCTCATAAGGGTCCGCATTCTGGTTTAAGAATTATTCTTCGGTAAAGAAAATCGAGACCATTCAATTGGATAAAAAAAACCACTGATCTAGTTGACTAGATCAGTGGTTTTCTATTTTTTTGTAGATTTTTATATAATATATCCTCTTTCCAAAACTCCATAACAGAAGACAATAAATCCCTATATGATCACATATAATGGAAGTTCGTTTAACGATATACTTTTATGTAAGCGTTAACATTCCGTTGCAGGAGGTGGCCCTTAGTCGTGTATGCTCGTATCATCACTCTTATGAATAATCTAAGACTCAGAACGAAGTTATTTCTATCATTTGGCTGTGTCGTTCTAATCCCGGTCTTAATTGTAGGGCTGTTCCTTACAAATGAACTACGGAATATGGCAATGGCTAATGCGCTTGAGCAGATTACAGCCAACGTGGATCGAGTGAAAAAACGGACTGGCGAAATGCTCAACATCCCGCTTGATATTGCTTATCGCCTATCGAATGATAGCCGCCTTGAAGAAGTTGCCAATCATCGTTATGAGTCTGTCTATGATGTTGTTGAAGCTTACTGGAACTATCCTGATTTCCGTGATTTTGTTCGACTATACAACGAAGTTTCCAGTATCCGCTTATATATCGATAACCCAACGGTTCTCAACAACTGGGAGTTTCTACAGACGAATGAGAGTGTTACGGAGGAACAATGGTACCAAACCGCACTAGCCCAAAGGGGACTGGTATGCTGGAATTATATTCGAGACAACCGTAATGGACAATATTATTTAAGTCTAATCCGAAAGGTCAATTTTTTTAAGGCGAGAACCACCGGTGTGCTAGTCGTGAATGTGAATACAAAAAAGCTCAATGCGATCCTCAACCAAGAATCCTTTGAAACTCTTATTATGGATGAGAACGACAATATTGTCGCCTCCAATCGTGTGGATACACAAGATAAATCACTGTCGAATATTGACCTAGCAACCTTATCCGCTACAGGGCAAGGTCCCCACGATGTAACCATTGATGGCAAACCCTTCAAAATGGTGATCGATCACTGGCAACCTGGAGGGAGCTTGAATAGCCTGCGTATCATTTCCATTTTTTCTGTAGCAAGCATCGTCGATGAGCCCAACCGAATTATCTTTCTAGCTTCAATTGTAATTCTTTCGGCAATGATTATGGCTATTCTCTTGATTTACTATGTCTCACGGCTACTCACCGGAAGGATGCTACATTTGAGCAAACATATTTCTAAGGTCGCTGCGGGAAATTTAGGAGCCACGCTTGTTATTGACGGTAAAGATGAAATCGGTCAGCTTGCCAGACAATTCAATCATATGGTTCGGAACATTAATGAACTAATGAGTGAGGTACAAGAATCTAATCGACAGAAAAATGCGACTCAGCTTAAGCAAAATGAAATTAAATTCAAGATGATGGCCAGCCAGATCAATCCTCACTTCCTCTTCAATGCCCTAGAATCAATCCGCATGAAAGCTCTTGTCAGAGGACAAGCGGATATTTCTCAAGTCGTTCGACTGCTGGGAAAAATGATGCGTAAAAACCTTGAGGTCGGCAATGGGAGGATCAGTCTGCAAAGTGAGCTAGAAACCGTAAACAGTTACCTAGTCATCCAAAAATTCCGCTATGATGACAGACTCACTTATGAGCTACTTGTGGACCCAAAGGCGAATCCTTTTCAAATTCCCCCTTTAATTATTCAGCCACTGGTAGAGAATTGTGTCATCCACGGATTGGAGAATCGAATTGAAGGCGGCATGGTTCGGGTGGAAATCCGCTTAGAAGACAGTTATCTAAAGGTTCAGGTATCTGACAATGGAGTGGGTATTTCAAAAACACGGATACAAGAAATTAGGAAGATGTTGAATAACAATGATGACTATGAAACTAATAATATTGGGATGCGCAATATTCATTTGCGGCTGCAGCTGACCTACGGTCCACAATTTGGGCTGACCTTAGCAAGTCAAATCGGATTCGGAACGCAAATCAGCTTTGCGATTCCATTAAGGAGTGATTCTTATGTATAGCGTGTTGATAGTGGATGATGAGCTGGCGATCCGTGAAGGACTAGTTGCTCTGCTAGACTGGGAGAGTCTTGGATATCAAGTCATCGATTCCGCCGCAAATGCCATTGAGGCTAAACATAAATATGAACTTTACTCCCCTGATTTAATGATCGTAGATATCCGTATGCCCGGTAGAGATGGTCTAGAACTTGTTGAAGAACTGAGAGCACTTGATCCGGAAATGCACATCATCATCCTCAGTGGCTATGCGGATTTTAACTATGCTAAGCGAGCGTTATCCTTTGGCATTGATACCTATTTGCTCAAGCCTGTAGACGAAGATGAACTACAGCTATACTTGGAGAATCTGTCCATTGAGCTGGATGTACGTAATACTGATCGTAAGAAACAGGCCGCAGTCAAAGTATGGAACCGGGAGATGCTAGTTCAATCCTTGTTAATGGATCGAAGTGCGCAGACTCCGTCAATAATGGAGGCAACCGTTCTTGAAGCAGAATTACTATGGGATTCCTATCAAGTGGTTCTGATTAGGCTGATACTTCAGGACAATGCGGATCATGGACCTTCAACAGTCGTAAAGGCGAGACTTGCAAAAAGCTTTGAAGAAAATGACTGGGGCATAGTATTCTTGCTAGATTCTTATTTGGGGGTTCTGCTTCAGCCCTCATTTCAGAAAGAACTTGTACATAAGTTAATGGTCCAGAATATACAGCAAGTAGTATTTGACCATGAACTTGAATGTATCATCACCGCAGGTGATATGGTGAACTCTCTGGAGGATATCTCCGTCTCCCACCTATCGGCGCTGGCAAGGATGAAAGAGCATTTCTTCTATGACGAGACGGGGATGATTGGACCGGATTCCATGAAAATAAAGAATGGGCTGACAGTTAGTCCAGAGGAAATAGAGAACAGGCTGGAGTCCGTTTTAGAACGGATGTTTTTTTGTATGGATATCGGCAGTTGCGCGTTACTCTTCACCCTGATTCAAGAAGCTGGAGAACTTATGATTACCGCCGATTATTCCGAGATGGCCGTGAAATCGCGTTATGTGCGTATCGTCTCTTATCTACTCAACAAACTCTCGTTTCAATATAAGGAGCTGAGTCCTCTGCACAGCAACATGGATGAGCAAATTGAACAAATCTATAAACATACCTCTCTGCCTCAATTGCAGCGCTATGCCTCCACTCTTCTTGAGTATTATGCAAAAGGCATTACCCGCGACGATATGGAGGTCTTCCTAAAGCGGATGCTGGACCTCATCCATCGACATTATAATAAGAATCTTAAGCTCGACACGCTAGCGGATGTATTTAGTTATAGTAGCGCTTATCTAGGGAAGCTTTTTAAGAACAGCACGGGGTATTCCTTTAACAGCTATCTAGATAATGTCCGCATGGAGAAGGCCAAGGAACTGCTTACTCAAGGCTACAAAATCCATCAGGTCGCAAACGAAGTGGGCATCAGTGATGTAGATTATTTTCGTGAAAAATTCAAGAAGCATGAAGGTGTCTCTCCCTCCGACTACCGCAGAAAGAATTGAAAAAGACTCAACATGTTTCAGAAAACGCTTACGAAAATAACAGATATACCCCTGTTTTTTATATAAAATATTCGGGTGTTTCTTTCACTTTCTGTAGATTATGATTATGGCATATCGAAGGAGGGACATAAATGAAAGCGATTACCTCAAAAGCTCAACCGGAGCTGAAGAAGCCTGCTTCACGCTTTTGGCCAACTTTTATACAGCAGAAATACCTCTATATGATGGCCTTCCCATTTGTGCTCTGGGCATTTGTATTTAATTATTTGCCTTTATGGGGCTGGACGATGGCTTTTCAGAAATACAAACCCGGGAAATCCTTTTTCGATCAAAAATGGGTCGGCTTACAGTACTTCAGAGAGCTTTTTCAAGATGATCAATTCTTTAATGCACTTCGCAACACACTCGCTATGAGCATCATGGGCTTGTTGGCTGGATTCATTATTCCCATCATTTTTGCTATCCTTCTGAACGAGCTACGGCTTCAGTTTCTGAAACGGTTTGTACAGACAGTCTCCTATCTCCCCCACTTCGTATCTTGGGTGGTTGCTGCCGGAATTATTACCAAGATGCTCTCTACCGATAACGGTGCGGTAAACGACCTGCTGCTAAGTCTTCATCTAATTAGTGAACCTATACAATTCATGGCTAAAGGTCATTTATTCTGGGGGATCGTCACAGCTTCTGATGTTTGGAAGGAAACCGGGTGGAACACAATCATTTACCTTGCAGCTATCTCAGGTATAGGTCCAGAGCTTTATGAAGCAGCAAGAGTAGACGGTGCAAGTCGCCTGCAGCAAGTACGAAACATTACACTTCCAGGTATTCAGACAACCATCATTATTCTGCTCATTATTTCCATCGGGCATTTAATTAGCATTGGGTTCGAGAAGCAGTTCCTGCTAGGCAATAACCTGGTGCGCGACTACTCACAGACGCTGGATCTCTACGCATTGAACTACGGGCTCGGCATGGGCCGCTTCTCCTTCGGTACAGCCATTAATATCTTCAATTCTGTGGTAAGTGTGATTCTGCTGTTTGTCGCCAACGGGATATTCAAAAAAATAACAAAAGAAAGCATCATATAGGAGGCCCTTATGCTAAGTAAAAAACTGGCCGCCGTGTCATGGTCGGACCGCATCTTCGATCTGGTAGTCTATATTGCGATCACTGTAGTGACCATAGTTACGCTATATCCTTTTCTGAATGTGTTGGCAATTTCCTTTAACGACTCCACAGACAGCATTAAGGGTGGAATTACGATATATCCACGCGTCTTCACTATTAAGAACTATGAGACGATCTTCGCCTATTCCGGGCTGATGACCGGACTCAAAATCTCTATATTACGTACGGTGATTGGCACGATTCTTGGGTTGGTTAGTGCCTCCATGTTAGCTTTCACTCTGAGTCGGGTAGACTTCCAAGCCCGAAAGTTCGTCTCTACATTTCTTGCGCTTACGATGTATGTCTCAGGTGGTCTCATCCCTGGCTACATCCTGATTAAAGATCTTCATATGATAGGAACCTTTGGCGTGTATGTCCTCCCCGGTCTAGTCAGCGCATTTAATGTATTTGTCATCCGTTCCTTTATCGATGGCTTGCCCTATGCGCTGCAGGAATCCGCTAAGTTGGACGGGGCTAATGACTTCACGATTTATTGGCGGGTTATTCTTCCGCTGACCAAACCTGCGCTGGCAACCATCGCTCTCTTCCTCGCCGTTGGCCAATGGAATTCATGGCTTGATACTTATCTTTACAATGGTTCCAAGGATGCGTTGACTACCCTCCAGTTCGAGCTAATGAAGGTCATACAGAGTACGACAACTAATGCAGACAATTTCCGAGGTCGCAATATGACAGAGGTTATGGCACAAATTTCTCCGGAATCAGTCAAAATGGCTATCACGATCGTAGTCACAGTGCCTATTCTAATCGTCTATCCGTTTTTGCAGCGCTACTTTGTTAAAGGTATGACTTTGGGTTCAGTAAAGAGTTAGTATGCTAATGGTATAAGCAGGCTCAGCCTGTATACACAATACATTTTTTGACCAGAAAAAGGGAGGGTTTCTATTCATGACAAGAAATACAGTAAAATCGCATGTGATGTTGATGGTCTTGACTTTACTAATTAGTGTGCTGGCAGGTTGTAGCGGATCAAGCAACAAAACGGCTGATAACAACGTAGGAACTAAACAATCGAATGAAGTTAGTGCCACTACTGAGGCTACCGCGGAAGCAACTGCACAAGCCGAAGATTTAAGCCCGCTTACACTCTCCTTCTTCGCTGAAGATCCAAATCCGAACTGGAACAATATGAAAGACGACATCAGTAAAGTGATTACAGAGAAAACAGGCGTCACACTCGATGCGGAATTTGCGGTAGGTGATCCACAACAAAAAATCGCCTTAATCGCTGCTGGTGGTGATTATCCGGATATCATCTCTGCCAAAGCTGATATCGGTAAACTTGTAGATGCTGGAGCAGTCATCGATTTAACGGAGTTAATCGACAAGTATGCACCAAATATTAAACGTGTGCTTGGTGACAACCTTGCCCGGGCAAAATACACGAATGAAGACCAATCGATTTATGCCATTCCTACCTGGGCAGCGGTTGATGAGAAGAAATTCGTGGCTGGCGGTGGATTTGAGCTTCAACATCGCGTCTTGAAGGAAGCCGGATACCCTGAAATCAGAACAGTCACCGATTATGAGAATGTAATTAAAGCCTATCTTGAGAAACATCCAACTGATGAGAACAGCAACAAGAACATCGGAGTCTCCCTTAACGCGGATGATTGGCATATGTACATTTCCGTCACTAACCCTGCTGTTGCAACGACAGGCGGTTCGGATGACGGGGAATATTACGTAGATCAACAGACACATGAGGCGATCTACCACTTTCGCCGTCCGGAGGAGAAAGAGTATTTCCGCTGGCTGAATCATATGAATGATATCGGATTGCTAGACAAAGAGAGCTTCGTACAAAAGTATGACCAGTACAAAGCTAAAGTAGCCACAGGACGTGTGCTTGGCTTGATTGATCAAGATTGGGATTATAATGATGCTCAACAAGCGTTGAAAACGGCAGGAAAGTTCGATCAAACTTATGGTCATTATCCGGTAACATTAACGAAAGAATACAAGGAAACTAGCTTCTGGCCTACCGGCTTCATGGGTGGTTATGGCATCTCGATCTCCAGCACAAATCCGGATCCGATTCGTACAATTAAGTTCCTGGATTTTCTCGCTTCTGACGAAGGACAAATCTTGAATAACTGGGGAATTGAAGGTAAGCATTATGTGGTAGAGAACGGCAAACGGATCGTTCCGACAGATGTACAAGATCGCATCAACAATGACAACACAGCCTTCACCAAGGAGACAGGAATCGGCTTCTACTGGAATATGATGGTTCATTACGGAGACGGCGCTAAGGATGCGAGTGGAAATTATTACACTAAAAACTTCCCGGAACAACTTGTCCTTGGATATAGCGATGTTGAGAAAGAAACTTTAGCTGCCTACAAGGCAACAACTTGGAAGGATCTATTCCCGAAAGAAGAAGAATTCACTGAAAAGGCCTATGGTGCAGCATGGAATATCGCGATTCCAGGTGAAGATGAGGTCACTATTTTAGGTAACAAAATGAGAGATATTACATGGAAACGTATTCCGGAAGCCATTCTTGCCAAGCCAGCAGATTTCGATAAAATCTGGGCTGACTACATGGCAGCTTTGGAGAAAGCCGGAGTAGAAAAAATGGAAAAAGGCTACACCAAATATGTGCAGGATCGTGTTGCCTTATGGAGCGCTAAATAATAACACTTTGAGCCGAGCGGATATCCGCTCGGCTCTTTACGTTTTGCACTGCTCAATTCTCAGAATAAATCACCTCCAAGAATGGCATTATAAGGTAGACGGTGGGTCCGGTTTATTTAGGAGGATGAGGAAAATCAAAACAAATATTACGTTTATTCAATCCATCATGATTATTATGCTGAGTACAGGCCTTCTAAATCATGTCATTATCATCCCCATCCTATTGGACGCGGCAAAACGTGACGCCTGGATCTCAGTGCTGCTTGCTGGGGCATGTGCGCTAGTTTGGATCTTTATCCTGCACATTAGTACTACCAAAATCAAAAAACAGCATCTTTTCGCTTGGCTGGCTAAAGCTTACCCTCCTATCGTGAGCCGTATTCTTGCGGTAGTCGCTAGTGTATATTTGTTTGTCTTATGCATGATTACAACTAGAGACACTGTATACTGGGTGCATCTGACCTTCTCACCAGAGACACCTATACTGGTCCTTACGTTCGTATTACTTTTGATTTCTGTGATAAATGCTTATTTAGGTATTCACTCCCTCGCGAATACCGCTGCTATTTTGCTGCCTTTTGTTATTATATTGGGTTTTTTTATAATGTTCTCTAATACAACTCATAAAGATTATTCCTTATTAAGACCGATGCTTGAGCACGGTATGCAGCCCGTTTGGAAAGGGAGCGTGTACGTAGGAGCAGGTTTTGTTGAGGTCATCATGCTTTTCTTTATGCAACATCACATCAAATCGCGATTGTCATATCTATCGTTTATGATCATGATCCTGCTTATCTTAGGTTTAACCATGGGTCCGATAATTGGTGCAATTGTTGAATTTGGTCCGGATGAGGCTGATAAACTCAGATTTCCCGCGTATGAAGAATGGAGATTGCTGACGATTGGACAATACATTGAGCATCTAGATTTTTTTAGCGTTTATCAATGGTTCAGTGGTGCTTTTCTGAGAATTTCTCTAACTATGTTTCTAATTCTCGATATACTCCAAATTCAAAGCAAAAAAGTGAAAATGTTGGTTCTTGGAAGCATATCTTTTGCTATTGTAGTGTTCACAGCCATTCCATTTAGTGACCAATTTTTTCTGAGTATGTTAGCTCACTATGTACTTCCCTTTTCTTTATGGGGGGTACTCGCTTTTTCTGTAATTATTGCAGGGCTGATTAGCTTGGCTCAACGAAAGGGGAAAGCAACATCATGAAAGAGCCTGAGCAAAAGGAATCCAATACGTTCGAGGATGTGTTCACACGAGTATTTGGTTCAAGTTCAGACATTAAGAGAATAACTATCTCTTTGTCTGACTCGGACAATGCCGTTCAACTGGTGTATTGCCAGGGGTTGTGCGATGAAATCAAAGTGGAAGAATATATCATCCCGGAATTAAAAAAGATCCCGGAATCTATTCTCACATCGAATGAACTCGATCTTATGCAAAAGGTTCCGTTTCACATGACCCCCCTTCCATCAAAAGAGATTAATGCTTCAATGATTGATACTGTGCTTAATGGTGATCTTTTCCTTCTTTTTACGCCATCGAATCAATACTATGTTGTGAAATTGGCTGATCCACCTAAACGACAACCTGAAGAACCCAATACAGAAGTGTCCACAAGAGGGCCTAAGGATGGTTTTACGGAAGAATCATTTACCAATATTGCCCTTATTCGAAAAAGACTTAAGACAGAATTATTGGCTGTTGAACAATTCAGTATTGGAATACAAACCGCGACTGAAGTTCATCTTTTATATCTCAAGGAGACGATTAAACCTCATGTACTAGATGAGATCAAGTCAAAACTAACCGGCATTCAAATCCAGGGATTGGTGAGTAGCACCCAGCTTGAAGAAAGTCTGACTGGATTTTCGTTTTTTCCATTATTCGCATATACGGGCAGACCTGACTATGCTGCGAATTCACTGCTTCATGGCAAATTTGTGCTCTTGACGAATGGTTCGCCTACTGTGATTATAGCGCCAGTGAGCTTTAGCTTCTTGTTGAATACTTCGGAAGATGCACATATGGTAAATATCTTTGTTGCTTTTACTAGGTTATTAAGAGTCCTAGGGGTTATGCTTTCCCTGTTTTTGCCGGGCTTTTGGATCGCGCTTACTACGTTTCATCAAGATCAAATCCCCTTTACGCTGCTTGCAACATTAGTAAATTCGAGACAAGGCGTGCCTCTTCCGGCTCCCTTGGAGGCGATTGTGATGCTCATTTTATTTGAGATTTTTCGGGAAGCAGGGATGAGATTACCTACTGCTTATGGCCAGACCTTATCGGTAGTTGGAGGTTTAATTATCGGTCAGGCAGCCATAAGCGCCGGCATTGCAGGTCCAGGTACGATTGTGGTAATAGCCATTTCAGTATTGGCTACCTTTACATTGGTCAACCAGTCTTTAGTTAGCGTTGTTAGTTTGCTTCGGATTGCTATTCTCATCATTAGCGGGTTTCTGGGGTTGTTTGGTACGATGACATGTCTGCTTGCACTGGTCCTCTTTATGGTCAATTTACGTTCTTTCGGCACCTACTATCTTTCCCCTCTATCCCCGCCTCACTGGAAGGATTTTTATAAAGTTATTTTCAGAATGCCGTGGGGAAAGGGAAAGTTCACGGACAATACGGGAAATAAAGGACGAGATCGATCATGAAATTGATCCGGTGCATGCTTGTTACTGCTCTGCTCTCCATGCTGCTTACAGGTTGTTGGGGATCAAAAGAAATTGAGCATATGATCTATGTGAATACATTAGGCGTCGATTATGTAGATAACAAAGTCGTTGTTTATATTCAAATGGTTAACTTTAGTGGCATTGCGAAAAAAGAGGCCGGGCAGAGCCAAGAACAAAAAACTTTCATAGGGAAAGCAGAAGGAGATTCGTTTGATGCGGCAATATTTAATTTATATGCCACTAGTCCACAAAGAATTATCTGGAGTAATGTGAAAACAATCGTATTTAGTGAAGCAGCGCTAAAGAAGGGTAGCGTCATCAATCAAGTATTGGACGTTTGGGATCGATATTATGAATTTCGATATACCGTTTGGACCATGGCAACCAAGGAACCCATGGAAGAAGTGCTGACTACCCCGTCGATCGCCGATCTGTCAGTGATCTACTCGCAGCTTAACAGTCCCATGCGAACCTATGAACAGAGCTCGGTTATCGCTCCATTGTATCTGTACAAGTTTATATGGAAATGGAGAGAGAAAGCCGAAACGGTTCGATTACCTTTTCTTGAAGTTGCGCCAGACTGGACCAGTAATAAGGAACCTTCCCCTAACATTAGCATGTCGGGGATCTGCTTTCTGCAAAATGAGCAATTTCGTGGTTGCCTGAAGTCTAAAGAGATATTAGGGGTTCGATGGCTGGAAAAAAAGACGCAACGAACGCCTCTGATAATCAAAGATGACAAAGAAGTACTTGCTGTGATCGTCATGAACAAAGTTAAATTCTCTATTCAACCCAAGATGAAGCATGGCAAACCTATCTTCGATATTAAAGTGTCTATGCAGGGCACTCTTCCGGAATTGAGCGCAAACCTTAATCGAAAAGATATTGAACTGAAAGCAATAAAAGTAATTGATGATCAGATTAGGGAAACTTACTTGAAAGGTTTAGAAATAAATGCCGATGTATATGGACTCTCAGGAATATTCTATCGTAATCTTCCAAAAGAGTGGAACAAACTGAATGATAAAGGAATCTTACCGCTCGATTCAAGCAGCATCGAAAAGATTGATATCAAGGTGAATCTGATCAGTGGTGGGATATCTAAGATTGAGTAAACTCAGATGAAATGATCAACTAAAGGCTGATGAACAACTTTTAATTAATAAAAGTTGTTCATCAGCCTTTTTATTTGAAATGATTAAACGACAGGTTTCGCACGCACAGTATAATTCTTCCTGTATATGTAACTTTCTTCTCAATAGTTATTTTTAGTGCCTTTACACCGCTCCCTCAGAAGGAGGAATTCATAGTCACAACGAATAAACAGTATATCAAATTATTTCCAAACTATCGGGAGGGCTAATATGCTGGATGTAAAGGATATTTTACTGCAATTATTGTTTGCCCTAACCCCTTTTGTCCTTTATACCATTTACTATCGTGACAAAGCCGTTAACTATTCAAAACAATTTATCACGATCACCTGCATGATATGTCTTTTTATGTCGATGACCTTTCCTGCTAGTATACAAGATGGAATCATATTCGACATTCGTTACGTGATCATGTTTTTCGGAATGGTGTATGGAGGCATAACTACTGGAGTTTTTCTTATCGTTGAGTTTCTAGTATACCGCCTCCTTATAGGTGGACAGGGACTATTTTCAGCGATAATTATTCTCTCCATCACTTTCTCCTTATCCGCATTGTTATCCAATCTATACCGTCGCCGTTCCGAGTACCGAAAGCTTATTACACTCATTGCAGGGATATGCTTTTCCATTATTCCAATAGGTACTATGTTTGCAACGGAATACCAATACACGATACAGCATTTAAAGTTCAATATCCTCGTTATGCCAGTACAAAATTTCCTTGGAATTTGGATATTGATTTCCCTTTTTAATAAAGCAGTTTCTGATAAGGAATTATATCTCAGGTATCTTCAAAGTGAAAAATCGGAAACGATTGCTCATGTCGCGGCCTCTCTAGCCCATGAAGTCCGTAATCCACTTACAGCGGTTATGGGATTTTTAAAATTATTGAAGGATGATTCGATCACAAGAGAAAAGAGTCAGAAATATATTGAAATTTGCCTTGAAGAGATTAAGCGGACAGAAGTTATTCTTTCTGAATATTTATCGATAGCCAAACCCAATCATTCAATAGTAGAGAAAATTGAACTTGTGCAGCAAATCTGCTCAATTGTAGATATCATAACGCCGTACGCCAATATGAATAACGTTACTTTGGAGATGCACCCCTTGGAGGATAAACTATATGTATCTGCAAATCCTACTGAAATCAAACAACTATTCATAAATTTCATCAAAAACGCGATAGAAGCTTGCACTGTTCATTCAACAGGTATTGTGAGCATCCGTATCGAGCGTCAATCCCAATTCGCAAAAATAATAATAATTGATAATGGGGTTGGTATGAGCAGCGAGCAGATGGATCGACTGGGAAGCATTTATTTTTCAACTAAAAGCAAAGGTACCGGATTGGGACTTACGCTTTCTTATCAACTGATCCGTTCGATGAACGGTGATGTAAATGTACGAAGTAAATCAGGAGAAGGAACTGAATTTATTCTCTCGATTCCATTAACTGACTGAGTACTTAGATGCTCCAACGCAACAAAAAAACTCGGCTCAAACTTATCGTTTGAACCGAGCCTATTTAATATTACTTAATTCATAAACTTCAAATATTGCAAAAGCTGTTTAATCATCAACGCTGCCTCAGCACGTGTTGCTGCGTCTTGCGGAGCAAATGTTGTTTCTGTTTTCCCTTTGATTAATCCTTTCTCTACCGCTTCTGTTACCGCTTGGGTAGCATAATCAGAGGTCTGGTTCTGATCAGCAAATGGAGTACGTTGTTGCGCTTCAGTTCCGTTATCACTTTGCACGAGATGAATAGCTTTCATGATCATCACGACCATTTGCTCTCGTGTAATCTGTGTATCCGGACTAAACTTCCCTTCGCCAACGCCTTGAACCAAACCGAGTTTCGCTGCTGTATTCACGTCCGGCGCATACCACGCTGTGGCACTAACATCTGTAAACACATTTGTTAACGAATCCGTTGATAATCCCAGCCCTCTAACTAATAGTGCTGCAAATTGAGCTCGTGTGACCTGGCTTGCTGGAGCAAAGGTCCGCTCCGTCATTCCGTTAATGATCAGTTTAGATGCCAACGTCTCAACATCCTTTTGCGCCCAATGTCCCATCATGTCATCGAATGTTTTCTTGTTCTGAACGATTGCGTATATGCCATTTAGTTGACCGAATATTGAGACTTCAGTCTTGCCGTTCTTCATAGTGAACACCGATGGCACGAATCGCAATTGTCCTGTAAGCGGATCGATCATAACTGCGGTTGCAGTCGAAGGATCTTGAATGACACCATTCATATACATAACGCGCGTCACAAAAGAATTCCCCAGATGTTGGATCTCCTCTTCTTTATCATTCGATTTAAGAATGACTTTGAATGCGATGATGTCACTTATCCGCTTCAAGCCTTTTTCTAATTTAGAGTGTTCGAACTTTTGATCCTGCTGTGAAGTCAAATTATCGATTCGAATGACTAAGGTAGCACCCTCATCTTTAGCAGCCTTCTCCACATCCTCACGATTCAGAATGGAAAGCGGAAGGTCATAAGAACCCAAATGACTTCGTAAGGTGAAAATAGTTTCGCTACTTCCTTTCATACTGTTGTACAAAATTGGAAGAGGGAACTCTACAGCGTTCAAGTCATGCTCTCCTGGAATTTCAAAATGAAGAACCGAACGATCCTTAGCTGCCATGAGATCAGCTAATTTCTGTGCCAATCGCTTGCTATCAATGACCGCCGTCACCGACGTGTGCCCGTCTTGCGTTGAGATCCGTAGTTCCGTTTCTTTCAGTTCATAGCGATTCGGATCTTCTTTGACTTGTGGCGTAGTTGTGTTTCCACTGCTGTTGTTAGTATTACTATTATCGTTACCGTTGCCATTTCCGTTTTCATTACCAGATTGATTGCTTTGTCCTGTAATGGTTATGGATTTTTCTCCAATTACTCCGGAGCCGTCATTTGCAGTTACAACCACTTTTACGATGCCATCCTTAGCAGCTGTCAGCAAACCATGAACATCAATGGTCGCTTTATCTGTAGCTGTTCGGCTATCAGCTTCGAATACAGCCCATGTTACCGACTTATTCGTAGCATTATCAGGCAGCACGATAGCGCCTAATTGCAGGCTTCCGTTCTTAGCAGTAATCGTAGACACATTACCCACACTAGTGATGTCAATCGTTCCAACATACACTGTTTCAGTACCCGGATCGATAATGTCCGTTTGACCACTTATGGTTATAACCATGTCTCCTTGGACACCAGAACCATCAACTGCTGTAGCTACCACCTTCACAGTCCCGTCTTTCACAGCTGTGAGCAAACCGGATACATCAATGGTTGCGATATCCGTTTCTGTTATACCATCTACTCCGTATACAGCCCATGTTACTGACTTATTCGTAGCATTTGCAGGCAGTACGGTAGCGCCTAATTGCAGGGTTCCGTTCTTAGAAGTAATCGTGGACACATTTCCTGAGCTTGTGATGTTTATCTTTTCAACATTCACTGGATCAGTGCCTGGATCGATAATGTCCGTTTGACCACTTATGGTAATATCCATTTTATCATGAACACCAGAGCCATCCGTTGCTGTGGCGACCACCTTCACGGTTCCATCTTTCACAGCCGTCAGCAAACCGGAGAGATCAATGTTCGCTTTGTCCGTTGCTGTTGTGCCATCTTCTTCATACACAGCCCATGTTACCGACTTATTAGCATGGGTAGGAAGTACGGTAGCGCCTAATTGGAGCGTTCCGTTCTTAGTCGTAATCACTGATGATTCACTTGTAATCGTGATCGATTGCACCATCTCATGATTGTTGATACTCTCCTCCATCGCTTGCAACGCAGCAGTTAAATCATTCGCCGCTTGCTGCAATTGCTGTTGCGTAACAGATAAGCTGTCACGTACTTTCTTCGCTTGATCAATGGCTTTTTGCAATGTTTGTTTTGAACCTTCTGGATACTGGCCATCTTCAGTCCCTTCAATAGCAATGTCGTGCATGCTTTGTGCACTCATGATAAGTACTTCAAGGTCTTGATAGTCTATATCCATTTCATTCTTCACGATGTTAAGCTCTGCCGCGGAAGCCAATCCACCATGACCTTCGATAGCAGTAAGTCTTAGGTATCTACTAGCGACCGGAGTGAATTCTGCGTTTTTCTCAGTGCTGTCATCATCCCAGCGTCCGCTAGTAACCGGTGTGAAGTTGACTCCATCCAAGCTTGTTAATAACTCATAAGAAGTAATATTTCCGTTTTGTGCCCCATTTTGCCTTGGCAAATACTTTAATTTCGAAATGACGTGTGTATTCCCAAGATTAAGGGTGATCGACTGTGGAAGCGGATTAGACAAATCCCACTTCGTATGCCAGATTGTCGCCGGATTCCCATCGATGGCTTGCGAAGCATCATTATTATCACCACTTGTCTCTTCACTCGTTGCCGTAGCTGTCATTTGCGATTGCGGGATCAACGACGTATCCATCGGAACTGCGCCGTACACGTCAAATTCCCAAAAACTTGCCCAACCATCGGACATATCCGTCACATGAATTCGTACATACCTTGCGTGCGTATTGAAATAGTCGAACTGCACTTGCTGTGAGCTTGACTTTTCTACTACGGATGCCCAGTTTACATCGTCTTCTGAAACCTCAATTTGATATCCATACTTTTTATTATCCATTTCCCACTTCACTCGAGTACCCGATAAATCGTAAATCCCCCCTAAATCTACCTTGTACCAATGTCCGACATCTCCGTCGGCCGCGCTCCAACGAGTCGTTTCATTCCCATCGTTACCAGCCGCTTCTGGGTTGTTGCTTTGATAGCTGTCTGCGGTAGCGGGCTTATTAAGCGCAACGTTCTGAGGATCACTAAAGACTTGAATTTCCTTGATCGCTGGTTTCTCTTTTCCACTGCCCCCTGCTAGTGATTCTACGGATACCCGTACATATCTAACCCCAGTTGCCGTATAGTTGTCCGGTCTCATATCTTGACCTGAGGCCGAGCGGCCCGCCATTTGTAACCATTCTTTACCGTTGGAGGAAACCTCTATTCTATAGGTGTAATAGATGTTATCCCTTCCCCAAAGGATTTTGCTGCCTGTTAAATTGTAGGAGGCACCTAGGTCCACTTGCCACCATCCAGGGGCATTGCTACTAGCCTCCCACCATGTGGCATTGATTCCGTCGTTTGCATGGATAGGCTCATTTCCAGTTACCGAACTGCTTGCGCTGACGGATTTATTCAATGCGACATTTACCAACTCTGGGCGCTGAGTCGCCTGATTTTGAAACGGAGCTACGCCAAACACTTTTAACTCGTTGAAACTAGCCTGACCGGTTTGCACACCCGTTAACGTTACGCGTACATACCGAGCATTAGCAACAAGCTTATCCCTCTGCTGTGCTGTTGCTATCGTATTTTTGGTTTTATCCAAAATGGTCGTCCAGTTCCCCTGATCTTCGGATACATCAATTTTGTACTGATTATAGGAGCTACTATTCGCCCAAACGATTTCAGATCCCGTAATGTTATAGGCTTCTCCTAAATCTACTTCCCACCATTGATCTGAATTGCTGTTTGTAGCTGTCCATCCAGTAGTGTCATCTCCATCATTTCCGTTCGTTCCTGGATTTTCGCTTTGCTCGCTGCTTGTTCTAACGGTTTTGTTTAAGGCAACATTCTCACCTTCAAACCAGTTGTCTCCTCCATCACTTCCACCGGGAACAAACATACTTTGATTTGGAACACTGGTAATTTCAGCACTTCCCGACAGCAATCCGCTCGCTGAGGCCGTTAATTTCAAAGTGCCATCCACAAGAGAAGATTTCACAAGCGCAGCGGCAACGCCACCTTCCACGGCAACCGGA
Organism: Paenibacillus sp. FSL R5-0475; assembly: GCF_038004585.1. Taxonomy (NCBI): domain Bacteria; kingdom Bacillati; phylum Bacillota; class Bacilli; order Caryophanales; family Paenibacillaceae; genus Paenibacillus; species Paenibacillus sp. FSL R5-0475. Next base: position 1,772,115 of record NZ_JBBORK010000001.1, on the reverse strand, counting down.
TTGGCAAAGGTTCGTGTCTCACCATTTCCGATGAGCCCTCCTGGGCCACTCAAGTTTAAAGAAACTGAAACATCATTTGTCGGAACTATATTGTTGTTAGCGTCCCGCACCGTAATATAAGCCATTACCAGATCGGAGCCGTCTGCAACAAGTTCCTTCCCCTTCTTATCGTACTCAACCGCCAAATGATCCGCCTGTCCCGGCGTATTCACGGTATGAGAAGCGACGACCTCACCGTCAATCAATCCATCAGCCCGCAACGTTCCTGCTGACCAAGGAACATTGTTGAAAGTAAATGTCGGATGGGCGACATACTTTAATCCGCTGTCAGGACTACGGGTATCAATCAGTTTATTATTCAAATAAAGTTTAATTTGCTGCGTATTGCTAGTTACTGTAACATTCCTAGATGAAGATGGTGTCCAATAATTAGCGATATAAACCATCGGTCCAGAGTCGATACCACTTAGCTTCACATCAGGATTACGCTGACTTTGGAAGAAATAATAATTAAATTTCGGATAACGATCCAGATCCACTAGGCCTGAATATGCCGGGTCAGAATCCATACCCCGGTTGTTGTCGCTAAAGCTCCAAACTGAATGTCCGGCTATACGTGGATTGGCATTGAGGCCCGCCCAGTCGAAGTAGCCTTCACCATTTAGCGCCTTTTGACGCATGATGATGGAGTTGAGCATGTCGGTTTCGCCCACTTTGCGGACTGATCGATATCCCGTAGGACTTGTTGCGCTTTCCGACCAATCATCTCCCCATTCCCTCGTAAAGAGTGGTTTGAATGCTGTATCTAATTCTTTGTAGTTCACATCATAAACTTCTTTTCCGAAGAATCCGTATTCTGCAGATGTGTATGTCTGATCTCCTGGATATTCTTCATGGGTAGCATTATGAGCGTTTTGTGCATACTCCAGCGAGTAGAACGTTTCATTCAAGCTGGATTCCCACATAATAATACTCGGATGGTTTCGATCACGGCGTACCATATCCCGTATGGCTTGATAAGAACGCTCTTGGAAGACAGAATCTCCGAAGAACTGCCAGCCTGGCGTTGGGGCGATGACAGTCAATCCAAGCTCGTCTGCCGCATCCAGGAACGCAGGATCCTGTGGATAATGACCCGTACGCACATTATTGAAACCGCCTTCTCGAAGCTGCATAGCGTCTCTGTACTGTCCAGAGTTAGGCATTGCATTACCGACATACAAATACTCTTGGTGGCGATTTGCGCCATTTAACATTAATTTTTCACCATTGATAAGAAAACCTTGATCAGGTGTAAATTGAATGTGACGAATCCCGATACGGGTCTTATAGCTATCAACATAAGCAGCTCCATCATTCACAGCGGTATACACCGTATACAGATTAGGATGGTCAGGATGCCAAAGCTGTGGTTTGGATATCGTCGTCGATTGGACAAATGTATGATCGCTTCCCGCTCCTATTTTCTGTGGATCACTCACCATTGTGGCAACCACTTGATTATTGCTGTCTACAATCGTGGTTTTTACACTGGTGTTCTTAGCGCTCGTGTATTCATTGATGATATTTGTCTTCACCTGCACCGTCGCTTCCTCTTTGCTCACCTCTGGGTAAGTAACAAAGATGCCACCGTCCGCCACCTTATTTGCGTATATAGCATCGGAAACGTGTAAATTGTCCATGACATGCAGTTTAACATCTCGATAAAGTCCGCCGAAATATTGAAAGTCCAAACCGCTTTGCGGCTTGCCAGGTGGCGTTTGTGGGTCATCTCTGTTATCAAGCTTGACTGTAATGACGTTCGTTGCCCCCTCTAATTGAACATATTTCGTGATGTCGAATGTAAACGGGGTGTAGCCTCCGTGATGGACACCTAGATAAGTGCCGTTTATCCACACTTCAGCGTTGATCATCGCACCTTCGAATTCTATAAATAGCTTCTTGCCGCTGTAAGAATTGTCGAGTGTGAAATGTCTTCGATACGTTGCAAAGCCTTGGTAACTTTGATTAGAGCCGCCGCTAATCTTTGGCTCCAGACGCACGCTATGAGGCAGATTGACTCCCTCCCAGGTGCTATCGTCAAAACTTGCCACTTGGGCTCCGCTTACATCTTCACGTTTGAATAACCAACCCGTGTTGAAATTTAATTCCTCTCGGTTCGTTGGATCAGTTGACGGGTTCTCATCATTTTGACCAGTGATGATAATAATTTTTTCACCGAAGAGAGAAGAATCATTCGTCGCCGTTGCAACGACTTTTACATTTCCATCCTTCGCAGCCGTCAACACACCAGCTGGATTGATTACCGCTTTATTTGTTGCAGTGCCATCCACTTCAAAGACACTCCAAGTCACTGGCTGATCAACCGGGAGTACGACTGCCCCTAAAGAAAGACTTCCGCCTTTAACGTTAATCCGGTTAGTTGTGCTTGTGATGGTGATAGATTTAGCATTCGAATCATTAATTTTGAGCGATTCAAAGGTTTGTAGCGCAGTATTCAAGGTATCGTAAACCTTTTGTAACTGCTGTGATGTGATTGAAGTGCTATTAATGACTTGTTGTGCTGTTTTAATGGCCGCCTGTAGCGTTTGTTTCGAACCAGCCGGATATTGACCTATGCTACTTCCTTCAACGGCGCCATCATGCTTGCTTTGTACATTCGCTATAAGCTTAACTAATTCCTGATACCCTACGTCACTAGCATCTTTGCTAACATGGAGCTCTGCCACAGATGCATAGCCTCCATGACCTGCAGTAGCGGTAAGCTTCAGGTATCTGCTTGTAATCGGAGCGAATGTTGCAATTTTCTCATTGCTGTCATCACTCCAGCTTCCGCTTGTAAACCGTGTAAATGATATTCCATCCAAGCTTGTTGATAGCTCATAAGATGTAATATTTCCGTTTTGTGCCCCATTTTGTCTTGGCAAATACTTTAGTTTAGATACCATTCTTGGTTTCCCAAGATCTAAAGTTATCGATTGTGGCAACTCCGCAATAGGTTCCCATTCTGTATGCCAGATGGTTGAGGGATCTCCGTCTATGGCATTACCCGCTTCTTCTCCGCTGTGATGACTGGTAGCTTTCGCTGTCATTTCACTTTGCGGAATCTCAATAGCTTCTGAATCGTCAGGTGTATAATCATTCGTTCGCGTAACAACAAACCCTTGAGCCCCATCCACGGAGTCCTTGCCAGGAATCATGCGATTGAAGTTGATTTTTTTATCAACATCGCTTTCTTTGAAGCTGTTTCCCGCTATGGTAACATCCTTGGATGCATCCAAAGCAAGGTCAAAACCACCCTGATTCGCGGTATTGTTCGTAAACGTAAAGCCGTCTACACTCTTTGCATAAATCTCAGAGTTGCCGTCCGGTTTATTAAACTGGTTACCGTCAATCACGATATGACTATGTACAGTCTTATCGGGATTCGTCAGAGAGGTGCTCGGCTCAACGCTAATCACCGCATTCCCGTTATTATTAAACGTATTGTTGCGGATCAAGACATCCTTCACCATGCCAGATTCGTACCAGCTACTCGCATCATCAGCGATCAGAATCGCACTCATCTGCATACCATTAAAGGTGTTATTCTCGATTCGGACAGGACCACGCGTTGTCACGAGAATGCCTCTAGTCGGAATCGTTTCAAACGTAGAATTCGTAATGCTAACCTTCGGTGTCCATGTAGCATTTTCCACCACATAGTCATTCTCAGTTATCAATGAAGGTACCGTCTTATCTAGCGTAAGGAGAATTTGAGTATCATTAATACGTGTTACGTTGGTGACCACAGCACTTTCCTTAGAAAGCAAAGTAGATTTATTGATGTACTCCATCGTATCCCCTACGGCAAATGCATCAAAGCCCCAGCTCTCAGGATGCATAAATTGGACCTTCACCTGATTGGATGCCGGAATCTGTACAATCTGCAGATGTGTACCATGAATATTAATGGCATCATCTTGCGCTCCAGCAAAATAGGAGTTCGACACCTGAATATCGCCTTTGCTTCCCGAAACTTGCAGGAAGTCAGCCATCGAAGCGTTTGTTCGTCCACTTCCTGCCTTAGGTGCAAAGCTCATCTTATCGATCGCTACATTTTCACTATATTGACTGACAATTCCCAGCCCCGGAACAGCGTAGAAATTGACATCAGACCACGCAATATCTTTGCTTCGATAAATCAATGCGCCTTGTTCTCTTCTAGCTGTATCCCGTAGCTGAAAAGTGTTTCCTACCGTCACATTCGGGCTTTTAGAGAAATTGAATTGCACCTCACGTTTACCGAGATCCTTCGCGCTTGTTGAGCTGTCGAGAGGATTAGCCACTCTCCAAGTTTGTTTAGTGACGGGATTATACTCTTGCACAACTCGTACATTTTGAGTTCCATTCTCTGTCCAGTTCTCTTCTCCGAACCATACTAATTGATTATTCTGAATAGAGTACCATGAGTCCTGATGTATGCTTGCTTTCATGTAGTTATCGCCTACTTCAGTAACGGTCATCTCCGAAACTACTGGACGGTTAAAATCAATGTTAATTCCATTCACCTTGATATTTGTCGCATGGTCAAATGCAATAGGCGTCATCACACCATGGAACAACAAGGTTGAGCTATTCCCACGAATGGTAAGATCATCGATATCTTTGAATAGAAGACCTACCTTTCGAGTGCTGCTTGGCGTCTGTTGGATAGTTGATGTATTTGAAATGAAATATTGCACTTTATTCGCGGTTGATGCTTTAAAGTGATAAGTATCCGTCGGAAAGTCTAGAATAACAGGCTTTTGCGCCTTCTTAACAGCCTCAATTGCTGCTCTAACCGCATCCCCTGCGTCTTCCCCTTTATAATTCAGAGTTATCACACTATAGTTAACCCCATTAATTGTTTCTTTAGTTTGTTTATAATAATCTTCGGATTTATTCACGCCCTTAACTACACGAGACTGAATATCCGCACGGTCGACTGAAATAAATGTGTTATTTGCATTGGCATTCTTCTGATCTGTCACCCGGATTTTGAGCACATGCTCCTGATTCAACATCTCCGAGCTTTCAAAAAGCAGTTGTTGATCTAAACGCGAAGAGGCGTAAGTATCAACCAGTTGTTCAGGACCATCGTCGATGGAAAACGCAACCATCCCCTGATTATCGTTCTTAGCTCCATACAATCGCACCTTTGAGCCAGTAAAACGCAAAAGTGCGTATGAACCCGCCTTGTTAGAGTAGTGGTTGTCACGACTGAATGCCCCACCTTCGGAAGTAGTATAGTCCCAACCTGAACTGTATACAAACTGATCACTTCCTGATCCAGTTGCATTGTCGTTCACGGTTCTATATAACGAAAATACAAACTTCTGATTATTTCCTGTTCCGGCTTTATTTTGCACGAATTGTTCACCGTTTGATAAACGGTTATCAGGCATTTCAATGACTTTGCCACTAGCCCGGTTTTTCAATTGAAAGTAACCATCACCTACATCTACGACAGACCATTCATCTTTGTAGTTCGTATCACCGATGAAAGTGGCTTGAATAATTCCCGCACCATCTGCTGTTGAAGCATTCTCTACAGCCAATGCTTTTGAACTGCTCATTGAAATTATTTTGTAATAGCCTGGATCTGTCTTCATAAACATCCATTGCTGATTCCAGCCTGAACCTGCAGTCCATTGTATGATTGCGGCCCCGTCTGCTTTTGAATCTTCATTTACGTCCATACGAAGATTGCTGTGTTGAACCGTTAGATTGAACTTCTGCTGATCATATAAATCTCTTACAGGATCTATTTTCAATAATTGTTCATCTGAATCTGTTATTGAAGTTTGGATCAGCTGTGCCCCATTCTCTGTGTTGCCTGATGCCGAAAGTGCTTTATCGCTATTGCGATTAACCAACAGATAATAACCGTTCCCTTTATCTACGAGTAGCCATTCATCATTATATGATTTGTCTGATGTATAGGTTTGCTGTACAAGCTTCGCACCATCATCCTTTGATGAATCTAATACGGCAATCGCTTTTTTACTCGTGTTATTAGTAATTTTGTAGTAGCCATCACTTACACTTTCTAAATACCACTGCTGACTGCTAGATAACGATTCTGGCATTTGAATAACTGCTGCTTGCTCTTGCTCCGATGCCCCTTCAATGTCCAGTAAATGACCGCTGTTCTTCATTGTCATCTTATACATTTGTCCGTCTTGAAGAGGAATTGAAACAATCGAGTAAACGTCTCCAACTTGTGTGTCGAAGGAAATTTGATTGTTATTGTCTACAGTATAATTTACCTTCTCCCCAACCTGATTTATGATACTTGCACCTGCTATGTTTGGATAGGCAATCACTGCACGATTACCTTTGTTTGATTTGACGCTGATATTTGTAGCTCTTGAATGGTACCATTTCACACTAACCTCAAATCCCCCGCGGGCAACTAAGCCTGAATAGCTTCCTTCTGGCCATGATGCAGGAAGCGCCGGCAAAACATCAATATTATCCAAATGGCTTTGCAGCAGCATTTCAGACATACCGGACGTAGCACCAAAGTTGCCATCGATTTGGAAAGGTGGATGCGTATCGAACAAGTTATTTAATGTACTTCCGGTAAGCTGACCTTCCAGAATGGTATGTGCATGTGTACCATCTTGCGCACGAGCCCACATGTTAATTTTGTTAGCTTTGCTCCACCCTGTACCTTCGTCTCCACGATGCTGTAACGACACTTTAGCTGCTTCCATGAGCTCGGGTGTATTTTTGTTAATTTGCTTGCCAGGATACAAGGCAACTAATTGAGACAAGTGACGATGCTTGTTATTAGGATCGTCGATGTCTTCTTTCCATTCTTGAATTTGACCATACTTTCCAATCTTAATTGGAGATACTTGTTTTAATTTACTTTGGACTTCCGCACGAAAATCAGAATCAACAGCTAAGGTTGTACTAGCCTCCAAATAATTAGTAAATAAGTCTTGTACAAGCTGCTGATCGTAAGCACATCCTGTGCTGATCGTACCTTGTTCTGGAGAAAAACAAGGTGTGGATACCAATGTTCCATCTGAGTCTTCTACTAAAAACTTAGTCCAAAATTGTGCCGTTTCCTTCAAAATTGGATAAACTCGTGACTTCAGTAGATCAATATCTCCAGAAAATTTATAACTCTCCCAAATATTATTTGCTATAAAAGCATTGGATGCCGGCGACCAGCCCCAATCAAAATCCCATCCAGGCGCAGTATATCCGAACGGATTGTTTGCCACTCCAATCGACCACGCATTAGTAATGCCATAATATTTTTCGGAAGAAATACGCCCAGGAGTACGTAGCGAATCTATGTAATCGATCAGTGGTGTCATTGTCTCCGAGAGATTCGTTACCATCGCTGGCCAATAGTTCATTTGAATATTGATATTAAAATGATGGTCGCTGCTCCAAGGCGCTCTATTTGAATCATTCCATACGCCCTGTAAGTTGGCCGGTAGTGAACCCGGACGAGAAGATGAAATTAACAAATATCGCCCATATTGATAAAATAAAACCTCGAGCGCTTTACTTTTCGTTCCCGCATAGGTGGCTAAGAGCTCGTCTGTCGGAATCGTAGGTTTAGACTCCCCCAAATCTAGTTTCACACGATCAAACAAAGACTTATAATCTTTCTTGTGATTCTCAAGTAGTGTTTCGTAAGATTTACTCTCTGCGGCATCTAATATCGCCACTTCCTCATTATGCGGATCAGTTCCTCTATAAGTTGGATAGCTGTTGGCATAGTTGGTGCCTAATGACGTAAGGATGGTTAATGAATCTACATTCGCTGCATGGATCTTTCCGTTACCTGATGTTATATTTCCACCTTGATTTAGGACGCGGAAGTTACCTTCATATAGCATATTGTTGTCTAGTACATTACCCCTAATATTAATGTTGTTGCCATTCGCCGTGACGGTCCCTCCCTGAGCACTTGTCGGGCGTACATCCAAGGACAGCTTACCCGGCTGATTGGCTGTCAGGCGAGTAACCATTACTTTATCTGGATAACTGACAAAGTATTCTCGTGTATACTCTACTCCATCCAGCGTGTATTTAACTCGAGATATCGCGTCTTCAAGATCAAGCTCCCGGCGATAATTCTCTACATTGGTTGTTGAAGACTTCTCAAAGTCCAGGTACAAGTCACCAAAGGTTAGATAACTTCCTAAACCTTCATTCAAACCTGTAAGATTCTCATCCGCTTCTTTGTGAGCACCATCGATATCCCCCTCGCGGAGTTTAGCTCGGACACTCTCTAAATGATCTTCACCACCCTCGCGATTACCGAATGTATACGGGTTAGAAGTTGTTGGTTCATCCGTGGAAGGCCAAGTATATACAAAAGAAGAACCTGGACCACCAGACCACAACGTTTTTTCATTTAACTGAATGCGTTCTTGCTCGATGCCACCGAAGATCATCCCTCCCATAAGGCCATTGCCAATTGGAAGCGCATCAGTTTCCCAATTTATCGCCGGTTGTCGGTACCATAGGGACAATTTATTCTCCGGAGCATCAGACATTCTATTGATTGCGCTTACAGGTTCTGCTTTAGCTATGGGAACTGATATAGGATTCTGAATAATTAAGCTCAATGATAAAGCGCTCACAGTCAAACGTTTAGCTAAAGGTTTGATTTTAATCAAGATCATTCACTCCTCCTTATAACTAGTTGATAATCATTGTGCTCGGTTCACAGTTCAGTGTGAGCCGAGCACAGTTTTCAAACATTTATCTAGTTCATAAACTTCAAGTATTGCAAAACTTGTTTGATCATCACCGCTGCCTCAGCACGTGTGGCTGCATCTTGCGGAGCAAAAGCTGTTTCTGTTTTGCCTTTGATTAATCCTTTGCTTGCTGCTTCTGTTACGGCTTGGGTAGCGTAACCAGAGATACTAGCTTGATCGGCAAATGGAGTGCGCAATTGAGCTTCTGCTCTATCATCTCCTTGAACGAGCTGAATAGCGTTCATGATCATCACGACCATTTGCTCTCTCGTAATCCGTGAATCCGGACTAAATTTACCTTCACCAACGCCTTGAACCAAACCAAGTTTCGCTGCTGTGTTCACATCCTGTGCATACCACGCAGTTGTATTAACATCTGCAAACACATTCGTTAACGACTCCGTCGATAACCCCAGTCCTCTTACCAGTAGTGCCGCAAATTGAGCACGCGAGACTTGACTAGCTGGCGCAAACGTCCGTTCCGTCATTCCGTTAATGATCAGCTTGGATGCCAGCGTCTCAACATCCTTTTGCGCCCAATGTCCAATCATATCATCGAATGCCTTCTTGTTCTGAACGATGGTGTATAGACCATTTGCATGTCCGAAGATCGAGACTTCAGTCTTGCCGTTCTTCACGGTGAACACCGATGGCACGAATCGTAGTTGTCCCGTAACCGGATCGAACATAACAGCGGTCGCAGTCGCTGGATCTTGAATAACGCCATCCATATTTATGAAACGTGTCATAAACGGATTTCCGAAACGTTGAAGCTCTTCTTCTTTATCATTCGATTTAAGAATGACTTTGTACGCGATGATGTCGCTTACTCGTTTCATTCCTTTTTCTACTATGGATTTTTCAAACTTCTGCTCATGCTGTGAAGTCACATTATCCATTCGAATGATTAAGGTTGCACCCGCAACTTTAGCTGCTTTCTCAAGTTCTTCACGATTAAGATTGGCAAGTGGAAGTTCATAACTGCCTAAATGGCTTCTTAGTGTTATGATTGTTTCCTTATTTGCTTTCAAGCTGTTGTACAAGACATCCAATGGCAAATTGACTGCATTCCATGAATTCATTCCCGGAATCTCGATGTCAAGATTAGGGGTTCCTGTAGTTTTGTTAAGAGCTTCTAACTTCTTCGCTAAAGCTTCCTTATCGATATTAATGGTCAGGCTCGTTGTTCCGTTCTGTGCAGTTTCACTTTGTAGTTCTTTTCCTGCTGGAACATAACGATGTGGATCTTCTTTTGTAGGAGGGGTCGTTGGTGTAGGTGTAGGACTCGTTGATGTCGTTGGGTTGCCTGGATTTGTTCCTGGGCTTGGAGTAGGCTCTGGGCTGTCATTTTGACCGCTTATCATAATCTCTTTTATTCCGTAAACAGTGGTGTTATCAACGGATGTTGCAACGACTTTCACAACGCCGTTCTTCGCAGCCGTTAACAACCCATTTGTATTGATGATTGCTTTATCCGTTACAGTTTTTCCATCTGCTTCATAGACCGCCCACGTAACGGACTTATTCGTAGCATCAGCTGGTAGAACTTCCGCTTGTAACTGCAGAGTTCCTTTCTTCACTTCAATGGACGACGAAACGCTCGTGATTGAGATAGACTGTACTTTAACATGTTGATTCTTTGAAGCCTCTAATACTTGAATTGCTGAATTCAAATCATTTGTTGCTTGTTCTAACTCAGACTGTGTAGCTGAATCATTGTCATGCACTTGCTGTGCCTCCATGATCGAATCCATCAGTTTCTGTTTCGAACCTATTGGATACTGACCAACAGCCGTTCCTTCCACGACTAAATCATGAATGGCTCGTGCATCAGCGATTCGTGCGGCAAGTTGTGCTCTATTAACATCATCGCTTACGATCACATTCGCAACAGCTGGGATCACTGTGCCGTCTACCGCTCCACTTACGCTAAAGACACCCGCTTCGGCATACTGTGAAGGATCAATTACGTCCCATACAACTGATTTATTTTGGGTTGTTCCATCGCTGTATACAGCCGTTACAACTGTTGGCAGTACAGGTGGAGTTCCAATCACCGTAGCTACATTGACTGGCATGATATTTGTAATCACTGGTGCAGCTACAGGCTCCCATTTCGCATAGAGAGTAATATCATTTGCCGGAACCGTATCAACAGTAAAATCCCATACTGTATTCAAGGCTGCGTCTTGATACCAATTCACAAATTTAAATCCATCACGAGTCGGTTCTGTAGGCGCAGTAATTTTCGTACCGACTTCAACCCCATACAAGGAAGAAATCGAACTTCCTCCATTACTATTGAAGTTAATAGTCGTACCGGTCTTGAATAGAGAAGTATCCCACTCATCATGCCAACTTACCGCAATTCTGCGATTCTCGTTATCGAGTTCAATCGGAAGCCAAACATATCTGGAATCACTCAAATTACTCGGGTACCAGCGATCGGCCATAAAGATAAATTTATTCGGTACCAGAACACCATTACCATCCCGATAAGGCAGTACAAACGTGCTTTGGCTCCTGAAGGTATTTCTATTGTCATTAACCATAGGATTTCCTTTATTTTCCCACGGTCCAAACATTCCCTCAGTGGAGACGCGGTATTGGGCTTCGTTAGGATCCCAACCGGACAAACCGGACGTAATCATATAATAGACTCCGTCTTGCTTAAAGATCGTTGGTGCTTCTCTCCAATCTTTAAATGCTCTCACATAGTGAGTTCCTTCTAAGGATTCACCCTTCTCATTCTGGGCTGGACCAGTATAATCATCGTTCAACATCATGATTATGGTCGTAGCATTTTCTTCGGAAGAAAAAATCAAGTAGGCTTTGTCATCCGTCGCTTCATTACCATCGTCATCGACATACAAGGTCATATCCCGAAGCATTCCTTCATTGCCACCTTTATCACCTACATTTGGCAATCGGGATGTGCCGAGATATGTGAATGGTCCAGTCGGCGAATCGCTTACAGCAACACCACCTTCTGCTGTCCAATATTCGCCAGCAATCGGTCCGTCTTGATGCCACCACATCACATAATTGTTGTTCTTCTTGTTGTAGACGACTTTAGGACGCTCGACAACTTTATCCCAGTTGAAATCTTTATACATCTTTTGCTTCTCTTCATTCGAATAATTCGAATACAGCGCATTTAGCTCAGCGATTCGAGCTGGTGAATTATGTTTACTGAGCGTATTGTTTGGCGCTTTCATGTTACCTGTGTAATCTTCATCTTTACTTTTAATTTCTACTTTCCTATCCGGATCGTATGGAACCCCGCTATTCTTGTACGTTTCAGAATTTTCATCCAGATATAATGGCAGGTCATTTCCAGCCGGCACTACAGCTTCGCCAAGTTGAGGGTTATTGAAGACAGGCAATACGATGCCTTCATTTTGCCATTTGTACAAATCTTTGGACGAATATGCGTGAACTCCAGTAGGAAGATAACCTTCCGTCTTGTCTTCACCGTACCAGTAATATGTCTTATTCTTCTCGTTGTACAGAATGCCTCCGCCATGTGCTTGAATCGGTACGCCTTCCGTATCTAACCATACTTCACCACTCTTAATGGAGTTTCTGTTATTTACAGTCAAATAGAGATTGTATAAGTCTTTTATCTGTCTGGTGTATTGCGAAATGCTTTCTTCGGTTAAATCACTAAGATCACCGATCGTTGTAATTTGCTTTTCTATCGCAGCTTTCACTTTTGGACTAATGTCTGACAACGTACGCAATTGATCGATTGCTGCTTGTAGTTTACTAGTATCAAAAGTCGCTGTTTGTTTCTGACTAACTGCAATTTCTGCAGCGCTGAGTGTGTTACCGTCACCGCCAGTAGTTATAGCCTGAATGGCGATATACCGAGCTTCAACGGATTTGAACGTTGCGGATTGAACACTCGTGCTATAGTCATCAAAAGAGCCATTTGCTGCAAATTTGAAATTCTCGTCCAAATAAGCTTGCGTACCGACAGCGTCAGCAGGTAAATCCTTCAGGTTCGCATCGCTGTAATAGATTTTGAACTGTTTGATGCGACCATTCGCTTTGTCTAGTCTTGGTGTAACAAGCACCTTCCCAACGTCAGGAACGCTCTCTCCCAGATCTATAACGATATAATCGCCAGATTTGTATTTCCGTCCGTTCTTGTCCCAGTTAGATTCGTAGAAGGTAGAAATATCGTTATCCACCATTAGATTAGCAGGATTCGCGTGATAGGCTTCTGGTGTATAGAAAAGGCTCATTCCCTTAATATTTGGATTACTGTTTTGAATATTGGATATTTCAGTAAAGATACGGCTGGCAAATTTCGCGATCTCTTCTTGTGTCGCTGTTGCGCTATTTAGCAGAGTACTAGCTCGACTAAGGATCGCGTCGAGATTCTTGAAGTAAGACTCATCTTTCCCAGAATCTGTTTTGAACTTCTCTGCAGCTTGAATTGCGCTGTCTAAGCTGGAGAAATCCACTTTATATCCCTGCTTGTTAAAAATATTGATCTCTGCAGCCGATGCATATTGCTTACCTGCATCGCTTCTCGATTCAAGTGCAGTAAATCTAACATATTTAGCATCCTGCGCATTAAAGGTTGCTGATTTCTCTGTCTTATCGGCATTCCAAGTTCCTTCTGCAACTACTTTGGTGAATTTATCACCATCGTCACTTACAGAAACTTCGAACTTAGTGACTACACCATTCCAGTCCACATCCTGTCGTGGCAAATATTGAAGTTTGTAAATACCGTTATATGCTTTACCGAGATTATAAGTAATGGAATGCGGAAGTGTTGAATATTCGTTGTTATATGCAGTATGCCATTTAGTCCAAATATCGCCATCAATAGTTTTCTCCGGCCCATCCTCAGATGCGGAATTGTCAGACGTTGCCGTCATCTGGCTTTGTGGGATAAGTCCTTGGCCTAAAACGCTATATTCTACGTTCAGTTTGTAAACGATTTGCGTGATCTCTTCCTGTGTTGCTAAAGTGTTCTTTTGAACAACTTTGGCTTCATCCACCAAATCTTGCAATTCCGATACATTTACATTTGCGTTATTAGCTGAGATATAGTCTTCTGCTCTAGAAATTGCATTAGCGAGTAAAGTCGTATCCACTGTGAAATTGGACTTTCTCATAATATTTATCTCTGCAGCCGATGCGTACTGCGCTCCAGACCCATTACTTTCATCTACCTTTAACCTTACAAACTTCGCTTTTCGCGAAGAAAACGTTGCAGTTTTTTCAGATTTATCGTTCTTCCAGGTTCCTATCGCAACCGGTGTGAAGTTATCGCCATCCGAACTCACTTCGATGGTAAACTTCGTTACGATACCGTTCTCATCTTTATCTTGCCGAGGCAAATAGCTCAGCTTGTTGACATCATCATATTGCGCTCCAAGATCATAAGTAATCGAATGCGGTCCTGCATTATAAGGGTCCCATGACGTATGCCAATTCGTCCAATTATTCCCATCCAGTGTTCTTTCAGCTTCTTCACCAGACTGAGCACTACTTGCGGTTACCGTCATATCGCTCTGAGGAATAAGTAAGTTGCTTGTAAAGGAAGCTCCATCAATTACGAAAGTTGTAATAGATTTCGCGCCAACCTTAGCTTGCAGCATTTTATCCAAAACAGGAATTTTGCCCTTTTGTACGACATTCTCTGTCGCGGAAGAAACATAAGGCGTTGCATCCCCAGTGACCGTATCAAACTGTGACAAATCTAAAGAAATATTTTGACTGGTTACGTTAGGATTTCTATATACAACATGAATTTTTTTAGTTGAAGGATCATAAGCGGCCAACGTGTTATCGTCGGTATCCTCTATGAAACGTGCACCCTGCGGAATAAATTTACTAAATTGCTGCATGGCGTAATACTTCTTCGTATACCACCATTCTTGCGTGTCGAAATCTGCATGAAGGAGACCCCAGTTCATGTTCTCCTTATCCTTTTGCATATTCTTCTCGCTTTCAAATGCTTGCCAAGTGATCCACGCCGTAGGTTCTAGCCAAGTAATGTCCGTCATAATTCTTTCTGCCAATGCTAGTGCTGGTTCGAAATCATCATGGTCGTGGGCAACCCCAGAAGGACCTAAATCCACTTCAGACATCCACAACGTCTTGTCTGCAGCTTTCGCGGCATCTCTGATCTCAGCTCGCTTTGAACCACCGTAGGAGTGGGTATTCATTTTACCAACATTAGCTTTAGTTGTCTCATCATAAGAGTTCCAGTTACTTACAAAGGTGTCCAGAATAGATTCATCCATGGCAGCTATTTGTACAGATTGTAGATTTGCTGCATCCAATTTAGCACGTGTCGTATTTATGATCTTCATTTGAGAACCAACATCCCAGTGGGAACCCTCTTGACCCCCACCGAATCCCCAGTAACTCGTACTAGGTTCATTCACTGGTGATAGATAATTGAAGTCAATATTCCAGTCATCTTTGAAATGCTTAACCACTTCTGTCAAATAATTAGCAAAGTTCTCGTACTCATCCGGCTTCAAGTTGTCTTTTCCCGAATCCCAGTGACCAGTCGTACTTCCGCTTTCCGTCATATAATACGGAGCAGAGTTCGAGAACGCTTCCAGAATGTTGGCACCTCGTTCTTTAGCCGCCTGCAGCCACCAACGCTGATTAGCATCTTGCGCCCAATCAAATACTCCAGGTGATGGCGAGAATCCGGGTACTTCCCCTCCTTGGCGCATCGTATTGTAAGCAGGATTCTCTCCGCCGCCTATATTATATCTAGCAATATTAAAATTCAATCCGTCTGGAGAATATAGTGCATCAGCCATTGCATTTTTGACTTTATCGTTCCAACCACCAGTGACATTACCAAACCAGGCAAGTGAGGTTCCCCACCCCTCCCAAGATTGCTTCATATGGTTTGGATCTAATTTAATCGTAGTATTCGCTGCATCTACCTTCTGACCTGTTAAACCCATAAACATAGGTACGACTAAAGAAATAGAAAGAAAAGACATGGTCAACCTTCGTTTAACTGTAGTAATCATCCAGATTACCCCCTTCTCATAAAAATGATCATAGAAACCACTTCTTTACTATCTTCCGATCAACATTGCAAACTATTTTTTAGATTACAAACACCTCCTCCATAAAATGTAAACGATTACATATATGTATAAACCAACTATTCAATCATTCACAATAGGATTTGGTTGCCCCAACCTTATCCATTGAGGCAACTGCTATCCGTCTCTAATTATGCTCTGCGAATTGTAAATTCAAAATCCAAATCTATTGATGGATCAATTAAATATTCATCAAGAACTGGTGCTCCCCAGCTGTCATCACCGCCAACGCCCATTTGACGACCGGCGATCGTAACAACGGTATGATGAATGTTCGGCAGCTCATAATGATGCGTCGCATTCTCCAGCTCCATTGCCGAATATGGCGATATGTTGGCTTCAACAGGAGCTGAGACTGGTGATGATATTATAATCCCTTGACCAAGATCGTTGGTTACGGATACTTCGCGCACACCTGTACGGTTGCCCGATTCCTGCGGTACCAAATAGGACGATACATTGTCCACCGCATGATTCTGAAAGCGACACAATCTCGCGCCAAACGAACGGTCAATATAATTTTCTTCTGGCCCATTCGCATACCAATTCAGCTGGTAATAATCCGCTGGCACCTTGAAGGTTAAAGCGAAAAGGGGAAACTTCGGTAAACCCGGCTCTCCATGGTAGCTTGATTTTACCTTTATGCTCCCATCGGAGAACACCGTGTAAGTTACACTTACTCGTACTCCCTCTGACACACTCAGTTTATACACGTAAGTCACAGTCGCTCGGTCTTCTTCTTCCATAAGCTCAAAACTTAAGGTTCTTCGGCTCAAGCTTGCAGCATACCAAGTGGAAGAGTCGAAATGCATTCCCGCCCCCTTGTCGTTGTCTGTCATCGCTCTCCAGAAGAGCGGTGCCGGCGGCGAAGAGATCATTTCCCGTCCTGAATATTTGACCGATATTAGTGTACCAGCCTGCTTCGAGAACATTACAGAGAAGTCACGACCGTGAACGCCAATATTTACATCCCCTTCAACTACGCGAAAATCATTTACACTAGTGCTTACCTTAGGCTGTGTTGTAACCTCATCTTCTGACTTGTTCTCCACTTGAAATACATACTGTCCAAAAGCGATTTCATAACCAGCGCTTGCCCATAACGTATCTTCTTTGAGCACAAGAGAAACATCTAAACTATACTCACCAGACAGGTTAGTCTCTGGTAAATCAAGTTCTACATATCTTTCTTCTCCGGGTTTAACCTGGGCGAATACAATGCCTCGATGGAATTCCTTGCCCTCATAATTCAGACAATAGTTCAATTTATAAGCATCCAAGCCAACAAATAAGTTCTCATTTCTGATGATAACCCCATAGCAATCAGGGGAAAGCTTGACGTTCTGATATAGAAATTTCACTTCCTGCATTTTCGGAGACCATCTGCGATCCGCATACACAATTCCGTTTCCGGAGAAGTTGTAATCGGTTGAACGGTCATCGAAATCTCCACCATAAGCCATATAAGGTTTGCCATATCGATCATTTTTTACGATGACCTGATCCATGAAATCCCAGATAAATCCACCTTGATACATTGGATACTTCTGCTCTAGCTCTGTGTATTTATGCAATCCTCCAACGGAATTCCCCATCGCATGCATGTATTCGCAGCTAATATATGGCTTTAATGGATTCTTTTTTAGATACATTTCGATATCTGCTGCTTTCGCATACATCCGGCTTTCCATATCACTCGCATCATCATAATCCCGGTTATGGAACACCCCTTCGTAATGAACCAGACGCGTAGAATCCTTCTCACGAAAATAATTCGCTACGTTCCGAATGACTTCTCCGGCAAATGACTCGTTGCCACAGGACCAAATCAGAATCGATGGATGGTTCTTGTCTCTCTCCACCATGGAAATCGCACGATCCATTACGATATCCTGCCATTCAGGCTTACTGCCCGGTATGTTCCAAGACGGTTCAACAACACCCATTTTTTGCCATGATCCATGCGACTCTAAATTCATCTCGTCAATAACATACACACCGTATTCATCACACAGCTCATACCAGAGTGTTTCATTCGGATAGTGCGACGTCCGTACAGCGTTGATATTCGCCTGTTTCAAAGTCTTTATATCCCACAGCATATCTTCTTTCGTAATACTGCGTCCGAAGCGCGAATTAAACTCGTGCCGGTTGACACCTTTGAATACAATACGTTTACCATTTAAGTGCATAATCTTATCGATCATCTCGAATTTTCGAAATCCAACCTTTTGCGGCACGACTTCCACAAGATCCCCGGATGCGTTGAAGACAGATACATAAAGGGTATACAAATTAGGATCTTCTGCGCTCCACAGATGAACCTTTGATGCCTCAACCGTAAGCGAAACGGAATCTCCTGAAACTCCAGTCTCACTACGAACTACAAGATTACCTGCCTTATCCTTAAGTTCAAGGACCACTTTCGAAGCAGACTCACCCATCAACTGCAATACAGCCGTTAGCGTTCCCTGCTCAAACTTCTCATCCAGATCGGTCTGAACGTGGAGATCCCTCACGTGAACATCAGGCACAGTATATAGATACACATCGCGAAAGATTCCGGAGAAGCGCCAGAAATCCTGATCCTCCAACCAACTTCCGGTACTGCGCTGATAGACCTCAACCGCCAGCTTATTCTCACCTGCCGTCAAGTACGGTGTCAGATCAAATTCACTCGGCGTAAAGCTATCCTCGCTATACCCAACAAACTCCCCATTTAGCCAGATATAAAAAGCAGATTCAACTCCCTGAAAAGAGATATACAGTGGACGTTGCTCCCAGCCCGCAGGCACTTCAAAATATTTAACATAGCTGCCTACGGGATTGTGATCCTCAGATATCATTGGAGGTCTAAGATGCTCATGACCATCCCATGGATACATCGTATTCACGTACTGAGGCTGCCCAAAACCCTGAAGCTGGATATGTCCAGGAACCTCAATATTATCCCATCCTCTACAGGACACGTTCTCCTTATAAAAATGCCCCTGTCGTTCCATAGCATTGTGAGCGTAGCTAAATTTCCAGCTTCCGTTCAGGCTATGGCGCCAACGCATATCTCCAAGCCCTTCGGCTTCAAATTTCGTCTCGTAATACCGATGATCGGAGTGCGCGTGTATTCTGCCTACTGCATAAATGGAAGGGTCTGACAACCATTCCAGGCTTGGAGTGACGCCCCGTTCAACCTGCTGCTTCATCTAATTTTCCTCCTTCTGCTATTAAAATGATCGCTTTCTTATTTAACTGAACCCGTCATACCAGCCACAAATTGCTTTTGCATCATGAAGAATACAAGTGCAGTCGGCAGAGTCGTAATGACAATCGCGGACATAATCAGACCATAGTCAGGCGCATAACCCGATCCAAGATTCGATATTAGCAATGGCACGGTCATATTTTCTGGTGATTGCAATACGATCAAAGGCCATAAATAGTTGTTCCAGCTGTTAAGGAAGGTGATAATCGCCGCGGCAGCATAAGTTGATTTCATCGTTGGCATATATATGCGGAAGAATAAACCAAATTCCGAAAGACCATCGATGCGACCGGCTTCCATCATTTCTTTAGGAAACATTTTTGTGTTTTGACGGAAGAAGAAAATTAAGAATGCTGTTGTAAATGTCGGCATAATAACTGCTGCTGCCGTATCGATACCAAGGAACGGCACAACACTCGATACTTTGGCAAACATTTGAAATAGAGGTACCATGATTGCCGCAAACGGAATCATCATAGAGGCTAGTAAGATATTAAATACGATATCTTTACCACGGCTGCGGTACATTTCAAAACCATATCCAGCCGCCGATGCTACTAATAGGGAAAGTAAAGTAGTAACAACAGAGATTTTTGCAGAATTCCAAAGAGCCTGCCACATATCCACTGAACTAAAGAGATTGTCTATATTTTTAAAGAGATGCGTACCCGGAAGTAATGTCCCTTTAGTTACATCAACCGACTGATTTGTGGCACTAATAACCATCCAGATAAATGGAAAGATAGAGATCAGCGCAGCGATGACTAGAAACAGGTAAGTAAACATGCGTTTAGTTTTCATTATCTCTTGTCTCCTCCTACTTTGTTCTGAATCAGCGTCAGAATGAGTACCATTACAACAATCGAGTAGGAGACGGTTGCAGCGTATCCAAAGTCAGGTGTGTATTCAAAGGAAAGGTTGTAAATATATTGGGAAATCGACATGGTTGCGTTGCCGGGTCCACCTTTCGTGATGTTAACCACCTCATCAAACAACTGAAGTGTTCCAATGGTCGATGTTATCGTCGTAAACAAGATAATCGGTTTCAGTAGAGGAATTGTGATTTTGAAAAATTGAGTAAATGCACTAGCGCCATCTATGTGAGCAGCTTCATAAATAGATTTGTCTACATTTTGCAGGGATGATAAATAGAAAATCATATTATAGCCAGTAAAGCGCCAGGTGATAGCAATGATGATCGTAACTTTGGCCCAGAAGGGGTCAGTAATCCATTGAATCGGTTCGCTGATTAGATGAAAATTCACCAGAAATTTGTTAATGATCCCTTCGGCTCCAAACATGTACTTGAAAACAACGGAATACGCTACAAGTGAGGTTACCGTCGGCAGAAATATAGCCGTTCTGAAAAAGCCCTTAAATTTCAGTCTATCGTCATTTAGCAGGACGGCGATAAAGAGCGCCAGTACCAGCATGACTGGAACCTGAATAATCAAATAAATAAATGTATTTTTGACGGCAGTAAGAAAAGTAGTATCGCTAAACAATCGAATATAGTTATCTAGTCCGGTAAAATGAAGATTGCTTCCTCTACCCGACTTAAAAGATAGAATTAAAGCTTGAATCATAGGATAAAAATAGAAAACGCTGATCATAATGACCGGCACAAGGACGAATAACCAACCCGTCAGACGGATCTGCCGTGACCCTTTAGAGCTCTTATGTTTTTGCGGGCTTAGCCCTGTCTTTATAGTTTCCACTCCACTCCGCACCCTTCTGTCTTATATATTAGAGATGAAAGCCCCTGCTACCTATCCTTCTGTATAAATCCAATTTACAGGAGAAGAAGGAGCAAGGGCATCGGTTGTACAGCCTAAGTGCGATTAGCGAATTTGAGTATCCGCTTGCTTCTGCGCTTCTTTCAGAACAGTGTCTACATCTTTGCCACCTAGATAAGATTGTACTGCTACAACCATAATGTCTTCGATTGCGTAAGTGTTCATGCCATAGTTGACGTTAGGAATTTGCTCGGTCCATGCTGCAAAGTCTGATACGACCTTTTGGCCTTTGAAAAATTCATCCGCAGCTGAGTAAGCTTCACCGCTCGCCGCAGCTTTCAAGGTGCCGATAACACCAACTTTTGTATTCAACGTCTGATACAGTTCAGCATCAGAGGCAAAAGTCTTAGATAGGAACTCAGCTGCTGCTTCTTTTCCATCTACATTCATTACGTACCAGGAACTACCTCCAAGGTTGGAAGCGTGAACAGAGCCTTCTGTTGCTCCTAACTTAGGTAGTGGAGCTACTGCCCATTTACCAGATTGAGAAGCTTCTGCTTTAATCGAAGGTGTAATCCAGTTACCTGTAGGTACACTAGCCACTTCACCACCATTGAATGCACCTACAAACTGACTCCAGTCTGAAATTACTTTTACGATCCCGGAATCCATCATTTCTTTGTACATCACAAGTGCCTCTTTCAAAGCCGGGTTGCTTTCTATGGTCGGAGTCTGACCATCATCTCCGGTATACCATGCGCCCGCCGATTGGATCATCACTCGGATAAGACCAAGATCGTTCGGATCAAGTGTTAGCATGCTTTTGCCGGTTTTCTCTTTTACAGCTTTACCGATCTCGATATATTGCTTCCAGTCGATATCCTGTAATGCATCCAGGCTGTAGCCTGCTTGCTCGAGATAGTCTGTCCGTACATACATTCCAGTTACGCCAGAGTCAAACGGAACACCGTATTGTTTACCGTCAACACTGGTAGGGCCAATCTTATAATCCGCAAAGTCAGCAGCCTTTACAACATCCGTCAATTCATAAAAAGAATCTGGATAAGCTTGTAAGAAGCTCTGTGCACGATAATCTTCAATCAACACAATGTTAGGCAGACCCTTCGTTGAACCAGAGTTTAGCCCCGTATTCAGCTTTTGAACAATATCAGCTTGCGCGTTCTCAACGACGTTAACCGTTACGTCCGGATTAACTTTCGCATAAGCATCTTTGGCAACATTCATAGCGGCAATGTTAAACGCCGGGTCCCAAGCCCAAACTGTAATCTCTTTTGGCTTGCTGCTACCTTCGGCACCGGAGTTACCAGAGTTGCTCGTTTCATTTTTCGTTCCACCTGTGGAACATGCCGACAATAGAACCACACTAGCTAGCATTACGGATAATAATTTTTTCACTACGTAAACCCCCTTGATAGTCTGAAAAATAATAAAGATGGAAGCGTTTTCTCTGCTACGCCTCCATCTTATCATTTTGTATTCGTTTTCTTTGGCAGTATCTTTGTTAGCTTTGGTGATATTATTGGGTCCTATTTTGATTCTCATATCGACTCTGGTACTATTTTTAGATTCATGTAAAATTTTTAGTTTTTTAACAATGGAAGCGTAACAACGATTTGTGTACCTTCATTCCGTTTGCTTGTAATATTAATCCCGTATCTCTCACCGTATAACAATTTGATTCTGTCATCCACATTCCGTATACCTATCCCGGAGAACAGTTGGCGTTTGTGCTTCGAAGCTGGTAGCTGCTCCTCTTCCAGCAAATTCGGGTCAAGATCCATTCCATCACCGTTATCTACCACTTCACATACTAGTTGCTCTTCCTGCACGGAAATCATGATGAGAATTCTTCCCTCATCTTTAAGGTTGAATGCATGAAAGAATGCATTTTCGATAAAAGGTTGAAGAATTAGCTTCGGCATATGATAATCCAAGCTCTCTGGCTCCACAAAGTAATTCACACGGATCTTCTCACCATATCTCACGTGATTGATATACACATAATGCTTCAACGACTCCAATTCTTGACTAACAGGAATGGTAGAATGAACATCGCTTACTGTATTTTGCAGGAGTGAGATTAGTGAATTTATCGTTCCAGCTGCTTTTTCCTTATTGCCCTGCTGCACCAGAAATTTGATAGAAGCCAGCGTATTATATAAAAAATGTGGGTTAATCTGCATTTGGAGTGCCGCCAGCTCCGCATTACGTTGTTGCTTCTGAGTCTCCATCAGCTTATCAACATAATCATGAAGTGAATCAAGCATAAAATTGAAGGCGTTACCTAACTCCTTAACTTCATAACTACTATTAGTGACATCTACATGATTATCGAAATCACCTGTAGGAATACTCGACATCTGTTTAACGAGTACACGCAAGGACTTCGTCATTTTTCGGGTAATCAAAAAAACAATAATGAGCGATATTGCCACGATAGCCATGATTGTCAGTGTCACCGCTTTGGCATTCACCATCTGTCCGGTCACGGCGTTCTTATCTATCAGGTTCACCATATAAAAATCAAATTCAGGTAAGTATTCCGAGAAAACAATTCGTTCATTCCCCATTACATAGGTAGAATCGCCATTTTTACCTCCATCCTCTACTTCTTGCAGCAGCTTTTTATCGCGGAGCCCAATCATTTCTGTCTTGCTGCTGGATACAATTAATCCCTTCTTATTCAGCAACACGACGTCATTACCCTCACTCGTAAAGTTAGCGTAAAAGGGCTTGAAATCTCGGTCACGAATGGCTACGTACATGGTGCCATAAATTCTTCCGGTCGAATGATCAAATAAAGCTTTGGAAGCTACCAGCATAGGCTCTTTCACGTTCTCTTTATTTTCCCTTAGATCGAGCTGATACAGGATTTGATCAGGATGGGATATGGTTTCCTTCGTTATTGGGTGAGCCATTAGTTCATCTGCGGAAATGTCCCAATACCATGGATCTGTTGAATAACTCCTGCCATTTACACCCACGATCATGATACCAACATCAACGGCGCTGAGGTTAGAGCGGATTGCCCGCATGCCCTCTGTCATGTGATATGTTTTGATCGCAAGATTCACTGCATCCGTCTCTCCGCTAGATAAATAATTCCGGATAGCTTCATTTTGAGCCATCATAGTAGCACCGGTAGCAATAATGTTGTTATACGATTCCAGGTTTGACTTCATCTGATTCAGCAGTTTGCCGTTTGTAATACTAAAGGTCTGTAAAAATAATTTCTCCGACATACTAATTGTAATAGCCAGCGTCAAGAGTGATACAGTTACGATGCTAATTAGGGTCACGAGAAACAGCTTGAGGAATAAGCCCTGCTTTCTAATATTGTTAATGAAATTTCCAATCATGGCTGCTCTACGTCCCGTCTCCGGTACCGGCTTGGAGAAATGCCAGTCTGCTTTTTAAATACCTTGGTGAAATAACTCTGATCTGAATATCCCACGCTTGCGCTAATATCAGAAATTGATTTTTCTGTTGTCTCGAGCAATTCCATAGCTTTTTCCAAACGGACTTTATTCAGGTACTCACTAAAGCCTTCTCCATTATGGGCAGTAAAATAACTCGATAAATAAGAAGCATTGAAGTGGAACTGTCTAGCTACCCCTGTCAGTGTGATCGGATCTGCATAATGATTCTGAATATATTCGAGTAGCTTTGTCATATTGGGGTTAACCGATGAATTCGTCTCACCAATCGTGCGCTCAACTTCTCGAATGAATGCTTCGGTAACAGCAATAGCATCACTTGCATACATCGCTTCATCTATTTTTCGGAAGTAGTCGTATTTGGTCTCCTCGAGACCTCCGATCTCACACTTCATTTTTCCAAGCGTGGTCGCTACGTTAAATATAAAGTTGCCCAATAGCGATTTAAATTCGAAAATATCAATGCGATAATCCATTGAACGCAGATGGACATATTCAAGAAACTCTGTAAATGCCTTCTGGAATTGCTTACGTCTCAACTGGTCCATTAATTCTCCCATATCAATTTCCTGATATGCTCCCGGAAGACCCGGCAAATGATCATTCTCAATCAGACTTCGTTCTGGCAAGTAGAAACTGTATCGTGTAAGCTTCAAGTAATTGTCTCGATAAATCTCACCAAGTCTCTCAAAGTGCGCGAAGCTCTGACTGATAATAAAATGTGTTTCTCTCACACGATGTTCTATTTCTGAGATCAGATAACGGAGTTCAATCACAAGCTCGTCCCAATGTTCTGGATTAACGTTAAGCAAATAAATGACCGAGTCGTTAACAAACTTTAACCGAATAAACACAACATCGTCCAAAGCTAACTTTTGAATTCCTCTTTCGATTTCATTTGCGAACGTTAACTTATCACCAGAATCTTTAATATGCTTCATATCTGCTCCGAAAATTGCGAATTGTGCGTGTGGAAACTTGGAATGAAGCAAAGCAGGTTCTAGCACTGACTCATAACCCGTCATGAGCTTCTCGATCGCGAACAAAAGCTGCTTTTCCTCTGGATCTGCCCCTGGGTCGCTTATCTTCATCCCTGCCATCTTAGCTGTAGTTTTATTTAGGATGGACAACAGATAATCGGCTTCCAGCTTCGGCTTAAGGATGTAATCTGCTACCCCACTCTGAAATGTGGAACGGACATAATCGTATTCACTGAAGCTGCTTAAGACGATTACTTCAATGTGTGGGTACTTCTCCTTAACGATCTTGACTAGCTTCTCCCCGCCCATTATTGGCATTACGATATCCGTAATAATAATATGAGGATTCAGCTCATCCATCATACTCAGTGCTTCAACGCCGTTAGAGGCCTCTCCGACGATTCGATACCCTTCTTGTTCCCAATCCAAAAGATGTTTAATTCCCTGTCTAACCAGCATCTCGTCATCCACAATCATAATCTTAAATATTGGTTTCATATCTGCCCCCTTGCAGCTGTTCAACCTGTTATTATGTTCATTCACTGATTGAACAAATTTAAAAAGTCATACAAATGACCAGAACGCCATTCCTTCATACTATCGAAGCATTGGATGTAACCGTTTTCTATTTATCTGTTACAGTTCAATCCATCCGACTCGGAGCGACCTTCTATACAAATAAAGCCTTGAGACTTACTTAAATTTGTTTAAACCAAATAATAGTCCTCACCAGTAATTATGGTCAAGTCCCCATTTTCAAATCCAATTCCAAGCACAAGTTAATTCATTTTATTCACAATAATTATATATCGAATTACAATAAATTAATGTTGATTCGCGATTGTTTTTTGTGTATTATATGATTATCAAGCAAAGGAGAATGTCATATGAAAAAGAAATATCTATTAGCCGCTTCACCATTATTATTAAGCATCATCAGTTTAATGATCTCACGTATGGTGGGTTCAAGCGTGGGACCGGATGGAATCTTGCATGAGCCGGCTTTCTTCTTAATTCCGCTTAGTTACCTATTTTTTTTCTGCAGTATTGTAGCGTTCCTATTCGTAGGTCTCGGGTCAGTCCTCAATAATAGAAAAAAGATTTCGTAATAGCGTTGTGTCGGGACATTAACTTTCATAGCAAAAAGAAAGAAGCCGCAATCTATCGCGGCTTCTTCTGTGTTGGATGTTCATTTTAAATTTGACATGAACTCTATAAACTCAATTTCTGCTGGAGTAAGACTACCAGCTCTTCAGCTGTATCCCAAACGATTGGACGGATATTCTTCACTTGTACGAAAAGATCATTAGCATCGCTGCTGTTCACAGTCCAAATCACTGGAATGTTCAACCCGAGCGCATATCCTGCAGTAAAATACACTTCAGGAGATTGGCCGGTTAAATCAGCGATAATCAGTTTACTCTCCTCTATAAGCTCCAAAGAATACGGTTCAAGGTTTTGCATTGACGTATGCCTTAGTAACCGTGGTATATAACCAAACTGCTCGATTTTAGGAAGCAGCTTATCCACCCACTCCGTGTGCAAATCCTCCGCATCTGACAATAGAACGATACAGGGTTTTAATTTTTTGCCTCCTGCGATTGCGGCAGCTTCATTCCATCCCTTGTCCGTCAGTTTAAAGGTCATGCCTTCCCTGATCATAAACTGCTCGTTAATCAGCTTATCTATGATATATACCAGTTCTTGCAGATTAGGCGAATACGTTAGGTTATAGCTACTGGAGAGTGGCTGAATAACAACGGATTCCCCAGGGGCTTCAGAATGTCTGTATAAGTATTGTAGTAAACGGTTTCCTTTATCTTCAATCGTCACTGGAATTTTCGAGGAATTTACAATGGATTCTAAATCGTCGGCCGATAGACTGACCTTTTCTCCACGATCTGTCAGCTCCCGTATATAAGCCGATATCACATGAAACATATCGCGTTTCTTTGGATGCGCGAGAGAATTTATAGGCTCATAGCTGTCTCTCAATAAGTTATAGAACCCGTCAGGAGAACAATTACAGCCTAAAAATCTATCGTAATCACCTTCCGATGTAATGGATACCATCTCATCACAGAACAAGCAGTATTTCTTAATCATTACAACTCATCACCTCTTATTCATTGATATCCCCTTACCTTACCAAGAATATCTTAAAAAGTAGACAAGAAGATATTTCCTTTAGCACTGAACAAAGAAGTGAAACATCATAAATGTCCACAAAAAGACACTGACTTGTATCCGTGTCTTTTTATGGTCCGATGAGTATTTTTTTGGTTTTTGATATGCTCATTTAAAGCTGTTGATAGTATTATTTTTATATAAATAGCGAAAAAAATCATATTGACTCATTATTTGAAATTAAAGTATATTCTTAGCAAATGAACCATTATTTATTTATATTTTATGTATTTACTTTTGAGGATAGAGTCCTTTTTCAGATTCTATCGAATGACATGCAATACATTTACTGATTTAGGAGGTGATTAAGTTGAATACATAAAACTTGTTTTTAAAATGGACAGGCGGCAGGTTAAGAAATTAATTAAAATTGAAGAAGGAGTGTATTTTCATGAAACGAGTTCAAATTAGGTACGGAGTGAAAATGTTTTTGGCACTTGTGTTAGTTGTATCTGCATCGTCACTCGCACTAACTTCAACGACGCACGCTGGAGTGCCAATTCCTCTCAAAATTATCAATGAACACAGCAATAACGTGCTGTCAGTCAGCGGAGCGGATTCACAAGCAGACGGTGCGCTTATCGTACAATACATCGATCAAGGAGCAGAATATCAAAAATGGTATCTCGAAATTGCAGAAAACGGATATTATAATTTCAGAAACATAGCTAGCGGAGATTTATTGGATGTCAACGGAGCATCTTCATCCGATGGGGCCAGTGTTATTCAATGGCCGAGCAATAACGGGTGGAACCAACAGTGGGAGCTTATTCCAACTGGTGAAAAAAACATGTATAAAATTAAAAACCGAGCCAGTGGCAAGTTATTGGATATATCGGGACAAGATAAAACCAGCGGTGCGCAGGCCATTCAATGGAGTGATAACGGCGGTCACAATCAGCACTGGTATATAGAATATATACGAAAAAATTAAGCTATTTCCAAATACAAGAAATGGCGGTGCAGGGAAACATCCCGAGCATCGCCATTTCTTAATTTAACATATTTTAGGATTGTTATTCCTTTTGATAGCGGAACCAATCATAATATGCGATTGTTCGGTTGATAGAGTAGTTATACATCCCAAAGAACACTCCGGTAAATCCGCCTGCCACTTCAGTAGAGATCAAGTGTGTCTCCGCTTCACCTAGTGGATGCCATAACTGATCTGCACCTCGATAAGAGAACAAATATTTCTCAGGTAATGCTTGAATCTTCAATTCTACGACTGTGTCTTCCAATGGAGAAGAATATTTCACATCACTTATGCTACCCACTTGTCTTCGCAGCGTAATCACATTTTCACCTTCTACCTGGGTTAGTCCGATTGCGTAGTGATACATCTGATCCATAAACACAACAAGACCCGCTTCATCACCATCTAGTGGGTTGAATTCCATTTTAGTGGAAATTTCACAATCCAAGTGACGCTGTCTACAGCCAATAAATGCAGGCGTTCCCTGTTCGCTTAATCTCACATCAGCTCCATGTAATGCTAGCCACCCTGGTCGCTCCTGCAAAGACCAATCGACTTTTTTAGCATTGCGAATAAAATTCCAGCTCATTCCTAAATCAGATCGATTAAAATCATCGGTCTCAGGCTCGTCTTTCCATAGCACTGGTGGTGGAGTGTCAGCTTCCATTTCTAATCCAACAACACCGTGATCTCCAATCATCGGCCATCCATCTTCACTCCAATGGACCGGAGCAAGAAATGTCTCTCTGCCAAGATGATGTCGATATGGATATCCTACTGGTCGAATCCCTAGAAATACCGCCCACCAGCTGCCATCCTGTGCTTCTACCAGATCGCCATGTCCCGTAGCTTGTATAGGGTAATCCGAGCTCCGGTGAGTCAAAATGGGATTCCGGGGTGAGGATTCATAGGGTCCATAGGGTGATTTACTTCTTGCTATGGTTTCCATGTGTCCATATTCTGTCCCGCCTTCAGCACACATTAAATAATAGTAGCCATTTATTTTATAAAGATGTGGTCCTTCAGGAAATTTACCGCCACTGCCTGTCCATATCAAACGAGAATCGCACAGCTTATGGCCCGTTTCAATATCAATCTCACATTGGTAGATTCCCATACCATCCTTGGTGCCAGTGCTTGTAAAATATACTTTTCCATCGTCAAAAAATAAGGATGGATCAATCCCTTCCTGATCCACATAAATAGGATCCGACCACTCACCTGCTGGATCCACCGTCCAAACATAGAAATGTCCACCGCTATCCTGATTTGTCGTCACCATATAGAATCGACCATTATGATGACGAATGGTTGGTGCCCACACCCCTCCAGACACGACCGATTTATCAAATTGAAGCTGGGAATCACGTGTTAAGCAATACCCGAGCTGCTTCCAATGGACTAAATCTTTACTATGCCAAATGGGTATTCCCGGAGAGTAAGCAAATGAACTGTTTACCAAAAAGTAATCCTCGCCTACTCTGCAAATGCTTGGATCTGGATAAAAACCTGGTAATATAGGATTGTTATATTTCATGAAGCATTCTCCTTTTGTTGAACATTTGAATCTATGTCAAGGATTATACTCCACTAGCTAAACGATAAACCTTGATTATCCAGTCGTAAAATAGCATGATATAGACATTCATCTAGACATGCTTTTGGAGGGTTACGAATTGAGCGAATTTTATTTGAATTGGTTTACATCAGATCAGAAATTCCCATTCTTTATTCAATACGGCTTTCACGACAATGATACTGACCTTCATAGACATGTGGACTTTTCAGAGCTCGTAATCGTCTTGAGTGGTACTGCTACGCATATTGTGAATACCGAAGAA
Source organism: Paenibacillus sp. FSL R5-0475 (assembly GCF_038004585.1). Lineage (NCBI taxonomy): Bacteria > Bacillati > Bacillota > Bacilli > Caryophanales > Paenibacillaceae > Paenibacillus > Paenibacillus sp. FSL R5-0475. The sequence goes on along the minus strand of NZ_JBBORK010000001.1, from coordinate 1,741,825 downwards.
TCATTCATCAAGAAGGGGAATGTTTTTGTAATTAACGGTTCAACCCCGCATGCTTTTAAAGATCCTCAGGATTTTAAGATCTGTAATATTATGTACAAGCCTGAAATGCTGTCGACGGCTGGACCGGATCTGCGAACTTCGAATGGCTTTCAGGCGCTGTTTGTATTGGAACCGTTGTATCGTCATAAACATGCCTACACAAGTAAACTAAGCTTGCCAATTCCCATGCTGGAGTTTGTCACTGCACTCATTGCCGGTATGATTGAAGAATATAGCCACAAGCTTCAAGGATATCAGACGTTGCTCGTCTCACGGTTTATGGAACTGGTTGTCTATTTATCAAGGCATTATGAAAAACAGGATAAAGGCAGCCAGGATAATCATCTAATACATTTGGCGAAGTCGCTCTCTTTTATGGAAGACCATTATCTTGAAACGTTGTCGCTGGATCAAATCGCCGCACACGCAGGGATATCTGTTAGACACTTAAACCGGATCTTTCGCTCTTACTATCAGACGACTCCTATCTCCTATCTCCATCGATTGCGTCTGGAACGGGCTTGCAGCTTGTTGAAGCATTCTAACTTCAGTATTACTCAGATCTCACATGAAAGCGGGTTTAGCGATAGCAATTACTTTACACGACAATTCACCAAAACCTACGGTATGTCTCCTAAGGCTTATCGGAAGAAGCTATAAAGGAACTGTTCACTCGCCCTTTTCAGAAGGAATTGTGTCGTTAAGTTCCTTGTTCCATAGAATAGCTTAATGATGTTCCTGGAGTTCTACTTGGCCAAAAGAGGTGAAACGATGAGTTTTTCTGTGAACGGGGGAGCGCCCTCTGGATATTACCGGAGTGTCTTGGAACTTGAAACAGAATGGGGACAAAAAAGAACTATCCATGAAGCTGGACAGGTTATTCCGTTTGATTTCGGTCAAGTGGCCGAGTTCACCGCTCCTAAAAGCATTGAATCGAGTATTCATCCTGCACTGACGCCTTATTGTTTACAGCCGTTTGGCGGATACGTAGCCACCATCTCGAGTGGAAGGGTATGGGGAGAATCTGGTGCTGTTCTATCTCCGGAGGGAAAGCTGATCTTTGATCTGTCACAGGAATATGACGCCGTTCAAAATAGAATGCTAGAAGCTGAGGAACACCCTTTGTTCCACCGGTGGAATGATCCAAAACTTCAATATTTAGAAGGAACCGTGGCTGTGTTGACGTTTTGCGGAAGCCATAACTATTTCCACTGGTTGTATGATGTGCTCCCTAGGCTGGCGATGCTCAAAACGAGTGGAATTCCTTATACCTCTATCATCATGAATCCAAATCCATATGGACCATTTGTGGAACAAACCTGGGCTATGCTCGGTATATCAGAGTCTTCAGTAATCCGGACAAATCCTGAAGCTTACTTTGAAGCTGATCAGCTACTTGTCCCTTCTTTGATGATGAATTCCCACTATCCCCCGTGGACCACGGATACGCTACGTAAATTATTATTGCCTCACAGGGAATCAACACTCGCTACACCTGAGCGTATTTATATTTCTCGAAACAAAGCAAGCACCAGGCGCTTGGTTAATGAAGAGGAAGTTATACGCTGCCTTGAAAAATATAGCATTCAACCTATTTATCTTGAGGATTGGACGGTTGCCCAGCAAATCCAGTTATTCGCTTCGGCAAAGGTAATCATGGGAGCACATGGCGCTGGACTGGCCAATCTGGCTTTTTGTCAATCTGGAACACAAGTTATTGAAATTGTTCATGAACAGCATGTCGTTCCAACGTATTGGATGATCAGCAACCATAACGCTCTTGATTATTACTTGATGTATGGTCAAGGCTGGCCAGATCCTGCTATTCGTTTTCCGGGATTCGAAGATATCTATGTGGATATAGATCGTCTGAAGCAGATTTTGCATTTGGCAGGTTTGAATACTTAGCCCATCGTCATTAAGCTTGTCTACGCTTCTTAAAGAGAAATTTGCGGGTTTCTGGTTTTTTAAAGCGATGTGTGTGTTTTGTTCAATACTGAACAGGTCCTATAAAAGTGTTCATTTTTTTGAAAGTAAGGAGAAAATCAAATGTCTAAAGTGGATAGAAGGATTCTTAAATCACAAGAAGCACTTAAAAAAGCTGTTATTGAACTGATGTCCGAGAAGAATTTTGACGACATTACCATACAGGATCTCTCCGACAAGGCAAATGTAAGCCGAGGAACCATTTATCTTCATTATCAGGATAAATATGATTTGTTAGACAAGCTTATCGAGGAACATATAGAAGTTCTTAGAGTACTTTGCGAATCAGCAGCAGATTTAGATTTTATTGAGGCCACGTTGAAGTGGACGGAATACTTCGATAATCATTATTCTTTTTTCTCTATGATGCTGGCGAGCAAAGGCGCCCCTTATTTCCGTAATCGGTTCTTAACCTTTCTTCAAAAAGAGTTTAGACATGAAGTAAATGTAACGGAAGGGATAAACCACGGATTAAATGAAGAGGTTATCATTAGTTTTGTGGCATCAGCTTATGCAGGGGTTGTGGAATGGTGGTTCAAGAATGAGAAGCCTGTAACACATCAAATATTGGCTGAACAACTCGGGACTTTGTTGGAAAGGAACTTATAGCTCCACCATCGGAAAAACCGATTGATATACAAAGCACCGCCTGATAAATTCTTCAGGCGGTGCTTTGCTTTTATTTTTCCGCAGAACGGTTCTTATTTCTGGTAATTCTTCGTTCTTTCATCCTCTATAACACCATTCCAATTCATTCCAAAGGCAAAATCATATACATTTCCTTCTGAATCCGCATGACATTCCATGTCATGTGCCACATCTTCCAGCTGCTCTTCTACCGTTTGCATACCTGATGGCATTTGTACTGGGAGCAATCCCGAAGGCTCCTCGGCACCCGTTAACACCTCCATAAGTGCTTGATCCTGTAACCCAAAATTAACAAGTATAGCATCAGCCTCTCCCTCAAATTCGGCAACAACCGAAGGATTGGACAATAACATCGACACAATTACCGGTTTGTCTTTCATCAGCTTGCGAGCTTCCAGGACACGATCCAGATCGCTCTCATTATGCGTAACAACGGTTTTTCCTTTATAAGAACGGTTAAGTACATCGTTATCTCGCGCATCTCCAGCTAAGCTCTGCTCCCGAGCATGTTCCGCAGTGTACGGTCTAAATTGCAAGCTAATGGGCACATAGCCGTTACCACCTTGCTCAGAATCTTCCTGACTAAAGCCTACTCCTGATTTAGGACTGCTTATGAAGACAAGAGCAAAGTCTGCTTTTTCCGGCTGATCTGTCACATAATAATATTTAGACACAACATCCAGGTTCACTGGATATTCTGTCTTTTCCAGCGTTGGGTTGCCGAACCAATCCTTTCCTGCTGGAGTATAACGCTTCGGAACATATACGGTTTGTTTCGCTGCCAACGGCAATACCCGATTTTTGTTTTTCAGCAGCACGATCGACTTCAGCTGTGCTTCATAGCCTGATTGCATAAACTCAGGATTCCCAACAATCCGAGCGCTCTCCTCAGGCTTCAAATACGGGTTCTCGAAGAGACCCAGACGGAAAATATTAAGTAGAAGCCGAACAGCTGACCGCTCAAAGCGATTCCGCATCCATACCTCTCCATGCTCAGCTACTCCCATTCGGTATGCTTCAAGGACGGGCTCCATCTCATTATTGCCGCCGAATTGGTCAACGCCTGCCATCAAGAGCTTGTAATGCCGTTCTGCGACGGACATACCCTCTACGCCCCAAGGTTTACCACTGAGAAAGGAATCCTTACTATCTGATTCGTCTGCTGTAATGAGCCAATCCGTGCACACTACGCCATCGTAACCGTATTTCCCCCGAAGCAGGTCGTTAATAAGATAGGAATTATAAGAGTTTCCGACATTCTCCCCGTTCACTTGATCTTGATCTGTAGAAATTGTGTAATAAGGCATGACTGCTGAAGCCTGTTTGGTTGGGCCTTCCAGCTTGAAAGCCCCTTCTGTAAATGGAATAAGATGTTCATCAAAGTTAGCACCCGGATAGACAGCATATTTGCCACAAGCATAATGCGCATCCCTTCCGCCTTCCCCGGAACCACCGCCAGGCCAGTGTTTTACCATAGCGTTCACGCTGTCATATCCCCAGCCTTCGTTAATCTCCCTGTCATCTTTCGAGCTCTGGAAGCCGTCGACATAAGCCTTTGCCATGTCAGCAGATAACTTCGAATCCTCGCCAAAAGTGCCGTTAAAACGAAACCATCGTGGATCTGTAGCAATATCGATTTGAGGCGATAGCGCCGTCCCTAGACCAAGTGCACGATACTCACGTGAGGCAACTTGCCCAAAACGATAGGTGATCTTCGGATCGAAGGTTGCCGCAAGGCCCAGCGTCTCCGGCCACATGGAGATTTGTCCACCAGCTCCAGCATTAAACTCTGAGCTAGAATCTGAGCCATGGCGTGGGTCGGAGCTGTTGTTGGCTGGAATCCCAAGGCCGGTTCCTTCTGCAAATGCCTGCACCTGATTGTTCCACAGAGCAGCTATTTCTGGACTCTCCACGGTGGTCACCAGAATATGTCTCAGATGGTCCTGTGCCAGAAATGCTAATTGTTCATCGGTAAGCTCCCATGGCTTAGCTCCGCTCTCCTCATAGGATTTACCGTTATATGTTCCTGAGAACCAGCTGCTACTAAGTGCTGGTATGGATTGATGACGACTATACAGCATGAGTCCAGCAATTTGTTCAATACTCATTTGTGAAGCTAGATCTTCAGCCCGCTCTCGCGGCGTCAATCGCCAGTCCTCATATTTATCCAGCTTGCCATTACGATTCAGATCTTTGAAGAACAGTCCATCCTGCTCGAGAATCTGCACTCCAGAATCCGGGGAATAACCCAAGGTTGGACCGCCCTTATTGCTTACGTAAGAAATGGTATGAAGGCTTTTAGTGTTAATAGTCTCTCTCTGATTCATATGGTTTCCCTCCACTGTTTTCTTGTTTGTTTTTTCTTAGACCAGATTGGCTTTTTGTGATTGCGTTTCGACAGCTGTTAGTTCAGCAGTTTGAGCTCTTTTCTCTGTTCCCACTTCTGGAAGTGGCTTCACTGCCAGCATACCGAGTATAGTGCAGACGGCAAGGAAGATGTAAAAGAAGGTCCAGCTGCCAATGCCTAACAGCACAGGAGCGATTGCTGGAACAATGGACTGAGGCAACGCATTAGCTACGTTCATAATCCCGAAGTCTTTGGCGGAATCCTCTTTACTTGGAAGAATCCGTGCAACGAGTGCCATATCGACGGCTGAGAAGCAGCCAAAGCCCAATCCGATCACTGCAGCTCCGGCAATGTAGGCCGGATAACTTGGCACAAAGGCAAACAACAGAACCCCAATAGCAATGATGAACCCTGAAACAATCAGGAATGGTTTTTGCTTACCAAATTTATCTGACAACACCCCACCGAAGATACTTGTAATTGCAACACCCACTAACATAACGATATTAATCGTAGCAACCTTTGCGGTGGCCAGCTCTTCCGTAAGTCCCATCCGGTTTACCAGCATGACTGTGAGGTATAAAGTGCTACAATATCCCATCATGATCAGGAACTTGGATACGAAAGCCCAAGAGAATTCCGGGAATTTACGTGGACTAGGAAAAATCGTACTCAGCTTCTTACCCAGCGATATTTGATTATGTGTCTTGGGAACAAGTTCTACTTTACCTTCTTTAATAATCAACGTACTGAGAAGTGGACCTATGATGCCGATTACACCTAGCAAAAGCCACTTAATTTCTGAAGAAACTGAAGTCATCACTGTCATCATGATCATCCCTACCGTCATAGCGATTGGAATAGTGAGACCGATTAATCCGGAGATTGTCCCTTGTTTCTCCTGAGGTACTTGGTCTGGAATAAGCGCTGTATAGGCTGCCATCCCTACATTGAAGAAAAATTGTGCGACTGCCCAGCTAATCATGATCTGCCAAGGCTCGTTGGCGAAACCAGTACATACCAGCGCAGCACAGCCAACTAGTGGACCTAGGATAATCCACGTGCGCCGCCGTCCGAACGAAAGATGGGTTCGGTCACTGAGTGCACCGCCAATCGGATTTCCGATAAGAGCAAAGAATGCACCTATTCCTGCAACCAGTCCATAGGAAGAGGTATATCCATTCGGATCCACTTCAATCATTTTAAAGGTCAGCAGCAAGGTGGCAGGTGTCATCAGTGCCAGCATCATCATGCCGTAACCAAGCAGAATACCAAAGGTCAATCTACGAAAAGGGGTGTGAACCTGCCCTTTAATCGATGCTCCAGTCATTGTAATTCCTCCTCGTCCTTTTAGAAAACGTTTACAATTTGATTATAAAATAAACCACCTCTTGGAGGAGAGGTGGTCAATTACACACTTTTAGGTTCATTTTTAATCTAAATGAAAGCGTTTCAATGTCATTCATCAAGATGAAGCTTAAAAATTGACTCATTTTCTCATAACAATGGAGTCAGCTCAATGAGCTCTACGCTATGAGGTTCCATTCTAATGACAACAGAAAGCCCTTCACCTACTTCAAGAATCTGAATCTGTCTACCTGGAAGAGAGGCAGCTTTTAGATAAGCAGTGTCCTCTACAGTCAGAACGGGTGGAGCCCCCATTTCTACCCACTTGTCAAAGCTGCTGCCATGTGCCCTGCTGATCGAATGGTTCACTTGCTTATATCTGCCAGATGGTAATCCAGTTAATGTGAGTTCAATTTTAAGATGCCTCTCGTTTTTGAAGCCATTATAACGACTAGTAGGTGTAATGAATGAAGTATCACCAAGCGCGTACAAATCATCAAAATGACAGTAATTATAAGCCAAAATCTGATAACCACCTCTTCCAGCCGCCACAATATAACCCTCTTCATGTGCGACTAGCCGATCCCCCAGTTTAGCGAGCATTTCATAGGCATGCATAGCGGCTTTCGGAATTCCATACTGAGCCATAAGTCCAAGACCACCATGAAATATCCGGGATGAAGCCGCCGTTTCTTCAATATTGTCACTCAGTACCCAATATCCGAACCCATTGATACTGTCGAGATTTTCGATGATATTTTTTACGATATATGCAGCTTTATATAATGTGTCATTGGTCAGTTCACGATGAAATGCCGTTGAATTCCATTCGGTTAAATATAGCTCTTGACCATTAAGTCCCAAATCAGCGAGCAGCCCTATTTCACGCTCCAGCGATTCCTTCAAATAATCGGGGTTTGGGGACACTTTGTTGAACCCCTCTACTGTAAGTGGAGATATTTCTTTTTCACTTAATCGTTCTTTAGGCTCCCAATTTTTACTAAGCAGATCATCCATGTCCTCATGCGGATAAAAATGTAACGGGATAAAGTCTGGAAGACAACCCCGTTCTTTGCAGAAAGCGAAAAACTGTTCACAAAACGCATTGGAGTTCAGAGTAATAATTCTACCAGGAGCGCCAATCTGAAGGTTCAGAGAGATGGATTTAAGGGTCTCGAACGTTTGGGCATACAATTCGTTGTACGCTTCTTCCGTCGCAGGCCAGAACAAACCATATTCCGGTTCGTTCCAGAATTCAAACTTCCAGCTTTCCACCTCTTCAAGACCATACCGATTGAGACAATGGCGAATAAACCGATCTACCAATTCACACCAGCGGTCCATGGATTTAGGCGGACTCACGTAACTCTTTTCATAAAACACATGTTTACTGCTGTCTGCTGCGAGATCAAAAGGCATAAACCCCAGTTCTATAAAAGGCTTCAAGCCGATCGATAACAAAAAATCAAACAACTGATCTACAAAGCGAAAATTAAAATGTGCCTGCCCTTCGTGATCCTCCTGGTACACCATCATTGAATCATCAAAAATTCCATGAAAACGCAAATAGCGAAACGGACACCGCTCTTGTACATATTTCAAATGAGCTTGTACATCACTTTGAAGTCCTTCATTTGCTTTACTAATCGTAATGATATTTTTCCAGCTATGCTGGATTTGCCGCTGAATCCTGTCTAATGGAATACTCGCAGATAGCTGAACAACCGCATGTACGGGTTCAAGCTGGTGCGACTGACTACGCCGGAGGAATTGCCGAACAATGCCCAGTGCGCTGGATTGATTAAATGCTAAGTAGCCGGAAGCAGAACCTTCCTGTTTCGCATGAGTTTGAGGCCGATATTTTTTGCGATATTCATGTGGTGTAATATGATATCGGCTTTTGAATGCAGCGTAAAAAGATTTTGCGTTTGGAAAGCCCTGCTCAAGTGCCAGCTCAGTAAGCGAATGCTCTTGATCTCTTAAAAGGGCTTCTACGGTATTTTTTAAACGAATGCTGGTTAAGTAAGTCTGGAAGTTGACCCCAATGTTCTCGCTAAAAAATTTGGACAAATACGGCACCGACAAATACTCTCGTTCTGCGATTGTCTGCAGCGACACCGGGTCTTTATAATGTTCATCTATATAAGTGATGATGCTCATCATTCGTTCCATATATTTTATATTCATCGCTTCGCCGGAATTTGGCAGTTTGAACTGTTTGACCAAAATAGAGAATAACCCAAGCATACGTGCTTCCATCTCCAGCTCATAGGCTTCTCCGCCTTTATACTTAAGTTGTACCATTTCAGCCATGAGCTGACGCATGTTATCTAAGCCATTTTGCTTCTCAGGACCGACTTCAGCAGAATAACATTCAAAGCTGATCTTCTCCACATTGTGGATATGCTGCTTAAGATAGGTTGTTGGGATTTGAAAGGTAGCGATGATATTCTGATCTAATCCGATAACTTCATGCACGTAACACTGGTTAATGAGTAGCATATCCCCTTTTTTAAGCCTATATTGACGGTTTCCGGTCGAAACCTCTAGATTGCCGGACAGCACAAAAATCAGCTCCACACTCATATGCCAGTGATTCGGCACAAAGTTGACGCTATGTAAAGAAACATCAAACGGTAATTTGCCTTCGGTCTCAAGCTGCTCATAGCTGGAATGGCTCAAATAATCACTTCCTTGTTTACATTATCTTGTAGTAGCATACAATGTAGCGTTTCGGCGGTCAATTCGATGGTCTGTGGTCACCTCGCTAATAAAAAAACACTGATCCAAGTCAGTGTTTTTTTATTAGCTATACAAATGTTTCTTTAAATCGCTCGTTTGAACTGGGTATTGTATAACTCGTAATAGGCGCCCTGCATCGCAAGCAGCTCCTCATGACTTCCTTGCTCAGCAATTCCTCCACCCTGGATCACGAGTATGCGATTGGCGTCCTGGATCGTACTTAGCCTGTGGGCGATTACAAAGCTTGTTCGACCCTTCATCAAATTCTTCATTGCTTGTTGAATGTGCATTTCCGTACGTGTGTCCACGCTACTGGTTGCTTCGTCAAGAATTAATATGGCAGGATCAGCTAAAATTGCGCGAGCAATCGTTAACAGCTGGCGCTGGCCATGACTCAGATTACTGCCTTCTGCATTGAGGAGGGTCTCGTAACCATGCGGCAATCTTTTGATAAAAGCATCCGCATTGGCTAGCTGCGCCGCTTGCTCAATCTCTTGATCGGTCGCATCGAGTCGGCCAAACCGAATATTCTCACGAATCGTTCCCGAGAATACATGCGCATCTTGCAGCACCATCCCTAGTTGACTACGAAGTGCGTTTTTATTCAGCTCTCGGATGTCGCGACCATCAATTCGTATGGAACCGCCATTCAAATCATAAAATCGGATCAGCAGGTTAACGATGGTTGTTTTACCTGCTCCTGTTGGGCCAACGAGTGCAATTTTCTCCCCAGGTGTTGCTTCAAACGTAACGCCCGACAGAATCGGGGAATCCGCTTTGTAAGCAAAAGAAACGTCCTGAAAAACAACCTCCCCTGTTAATCTTGGGAGATCCTCACTTTCTTCATCCCCGTATTCGGACGGCATCTCCAAAACCTCAAACACACGCTCTGCACCGGCGATTGCAGATTGAATTAAATTGTACTGGTTAGCAAGATCAGAAATGGGTCTACCGAACTGTTTGGAATAGGTAAGGAAGCTAACGATTATACCAACCGTAGCCATGTTATGGAAAGCCATCCAACCCCCAACCCCGGCAATGATCGCAAAACCAAGGTTATTAATCATGTTCATCACGGGTCCTACTAATCCTGATACGATTTGTGCCTTAATGCTGACCTTATTCAGTTCTCCACTTATTTTTCGGAATCGTTTAACTTCTGACTCTTCCCTACTGTATTGTTTGACCACCTTTTGTCCGCTGATGGTTTCTTCGATGAACCCGCCAAGTTCACCTAAATGTCGCTGCTGATTTCTAAAATAAGTGCGGCTTAAACCAATGATTTTTCGACTAGCCAATAATACGAGCGGGATCGTGATTAATGAGACTACAGTCAACGGAACGTTCAGCATTAACATAATAACGAGGGAGCCGCTTAGTGTAATCAAACTATTTAACAATTGGGTTACACTCTGATTGAGTGTGCTGGATACACTCTCTATATCGTTAGTTGCCCGGCTCATCAATTCTCCGTTAGCCCGAGTGTCAAAAAATTTAATGGGCAGCTGCTGATACTTGCTGAACAGATCACGGCGCAGCTCAAAAACAGTATTCTGCGAAACAGATGTCATGACGTATGCTTGCACCCAGGCAACTACACTGCCTAGCCCATAAATGCCAATAAGGAGTATGCAAAACCGAATAAGACCCTGATAATCGTGTGGAATAACCGCAGTATCAATCGCTTTACCGATGAGATACGGTCCGATCAATGAAAGAAGTGCATTCAACACAGTAAATACATATACAATGATTAACCCGAACCGCTGACGATTCAAATAAGTCCAGATGCGTTTAAGCGTGCTCGCTTGATTTTTGGCGCGCACGATTGGCACAGCGCCGCCGCGTCCGGGGCCAGATCCCGGTCCTATTCCTGGTCCGAATCCGCCTGGTCTATGGATAGGGGGAGTGTTCATGCCGTTGTCATGCTTTGACATAAGGAACCTCCTCCCCTTTCATCTGTGATTTCCAGATGTCTCGATAAATTTCACTGCTACTCATTAGACCATCATGTGTACCTTGTACAGCAATTCGGCCGTTTTCTAGAATTAAGATGCGGTCCGCGTCAATCACTGATGTGACACGCTGAGCAATCATTATATTAGTGCTGCTACTCAGCCGTTTTTTTAACATTTGCCGAATTCGTGACTCAGTCGCCGCATCGAGCGCACTCGTACTGTCATCCATGATGAGAATTGTTGGCTGTATTAACAACGCCCTTGCAATCGAAAGCCGTTGCTTCTGCCCACCGGACAAGTTGATGCCTCGTTGGCCAAGCACTGTATCATAACCGTGTGGTAGCTCTAAAATAAAATGGTGCGCTTCAGCAGCTTTTGCTGCTTGTTCCACTTCTTCATCCGTAGCCTCCGGTCTGCCATATCGGATATTATCACGGATTGTTCCGCTGAACAGAATGGCTTGCTGCATAACGTAACCGATCTTGCGACGTAAATGTTCCAAAGAAATTTGCCGAGTGTCGGAACCATCAATTGTGATTGATCCAGAAGAAACATCGTAAAGGCGTGGAATGAGGCTTACCAAGGTTGATTTACCAGCGCCTGTGGCTCCAAGGATGGCTACAGTTTCACCTGGATCAGCAGTGAAATTGATGCCATCTAACACGAGGTTCTCATCCGCAAGATCATAGGCAAAGGAAACGTTGTCAAATACAATTCGACCGTTTAGTATCGTATCTTTTTTAGATTCGGTTACGTTTGTAATCTCGCTTATCGTAGAAAACACTTCATTCTCCCGATCTGCGGAGACCTTTGCACGCGAGAAGAATGTGAGCATATTGCTCAACATCAGCATAGACATCAACAATTGGGTGATATAGTTAATGAAGGCAATTAACTGACCGACCGGCAGGGAGCCGTTCCAGCTCTGCAGCCCACCAAACCAAAGCACAGCTACGATACTGACATTGAGCACAAGCATCATGAGCGGCATATTTAACGACATTAATCGCACCGCTTTTATCGCAGTCTCAGTGTAATCCTTGTTCGCTGTATTAAACCGTTTCTGTTCATGCTTAGCACGGACGAAGGCTTTGACTACACGAATACCCGATAAATTTTCCTGCAATACTGTGTTGACGCCGTCTAATTTGACCTGCATTTTCTCGAACAAAGGGAAAGAAAGTCGAATTAACCCATATAATATTGCAACCAGCAATGGCACGGCAACGACAAGGATAAGGGTCAGCGAAGGACTAATCCGTATAGCCATTATCAAGCTGCCGATTAATAGCAATGGAGAGCGAATATTCCGCAAAATCATCTGAACAAAGGTTTGTAGCTGCACCACATCATTTGTTAGACGAGTAATCAATGAACCCGTCTTCAATTGATCCAGATTCTTGTTTGAGAATTTCTGAATATGTTCAAACAGGTTAATCCGTAAATCATTCCCGAAATTTTGTGAGGCGATACTCGAAAAAACGGTGCAGCCCACCCCACCAATTAGACCGACAAATGCTACTCCAAGCATGGTCAATCCCGTCGAATAAATATGTGATAAATCTTTCGTCATAATCCCATGATCCACAATGCTTGCCATTAGTGTAGGTTGAAGCAAATCCATAAACACTTCGAGCATCATCATAAGTGGTGCTAACACAGACCACAACCAATATGGCCTTAAGTAACTCTTAAGTTTCCACATTCCATCACCTTTTAAGATAAATATGTGATTTTTGATTTCATCGGTGTTCTTGGCTTAGCATTTGGAACTTCCTCCGGATATCCAATGCCAAATAGTCCAATCACATCGTAATCTTGCGGGACACCTAGAATTTCACGATTATGAGGTAAAGCACCTAAAGAAGCCCAATAGGCTCCAACTCCCACTTCATGTGCAGCTAATAAGAAGTTCTGTGCGAAACATGCGGCAGCCATAACATTCTCATCACGTTCAAACGCTGTTGCACCAGGTTTAGATAAGATAGCAAGAACGACAGGAGCGCTTCCAAAATTCGTCTTATGCTTTAATTTAGCTCTAGTCTCAGGCCCGATAAATAGGAGTTCCCAAGGTTCGTTCATACGATGGTTTGGAGCATAACTAGCTGCTTCCAGCCAATTCAATAAATCATCCTCATGAATCGAATCCGCCTTAAATTGCTTAATACTTCTACGGGTTTTTATAAGATCAATGGTTTTCATTTTTTTGATCATTCTCCTCTTTTTTAATTTCGCCAACAGTCTTATCTTCCGGCGTTACTTCATGAATCTGAAAAATATGGATAAACTCTTCAATGATCGCTTCCGTTGCCTTCAATTCACCGCTAATCACTTGCTTAATCGAATCCAGCTCCGGTGTTTGCAGCTGCCGCTGTAAAGTGGCTCGATTCACATTCAGCTTTTCCAAAAATGCTAGAGCTCTGCCGCGACGAAAAGTTTGAGCACTTTTTGGGGGACCATCCATAGAATCCATCCCATGTCTGCTCATATGCTCGCGATCTCTATGCTCTCCACGGTCTTTGTGATCCCCATGTTCTCTATGACCGCGTTTTCCGAAATGTCCATCACGCATATTTACTCCTCCTTTACTTTGTATACATATGTATACGTTTCGTTTATGTATACAAATGTATATGTCCGATAGTTTTCTGTCAAGTTATCTTTTTCATTAGCAAGATCCACAAAGAAAAAACCGCACAGAGTGCGGTCAGCTTGGAGAGATGCTATTCATTTTACTGACCAAGATTTTTTGCTATATCTCAACTATTGATTAACCTTCTTTAATCTTTGCGGCTCCTTAGGATCTAGTTGCTTCCAATCTGATGCATCTCTGTCTGTGAAAATATAATCCGTATCTGGTTCATTAGCAAATCTAACATATACAGGGAACTTCGGCATTGAGCTCAGTTTAGCTTTAATACTCAGTAAATCAGATTCAGAGTATCCTTCAACAGTGATCAAATATTCTCTTAAGTTTTTCTCAAGTGAATTATATTTAAACTGAAGTGCTGCGTACATTCCTAGAACGAGCAGAGTAATAATTACAACGGAGATAGCTACAAACTTTCTAATTCTAGAAGCACCTCCTGTAGTAAGTCTATTTTAGGAACAATCATTTTCTGTGTTAATGTGAATTGATTAATGTAGAGACGAATTAATGTTATAAAGATCGAGCAAGACGAAATCCAAGATCATCCACACTAAATGTGGGATGGCTGCGACGACGACAGGTTGCTCCACAGCCCCTAGCGTCTTCAGCCCAGCTGCCTCCTCGAAAAATCCGATAGGAGCCGTACACTTGTTCATCATATAAATCCCAGCACCACTCCCAAACATTCCCTAACATATCATAAAGCCCCCATGCGTTCGGTTCTTTCGTACCTACTACATGGAGCTCACCATCTGAATTTTCATTGTACCAAGCTATCTTATCTAACTCGCCATATTGATAGCCAGTAGTTTCTGCTTTACATGCATATTGCCACTCTGCTTCTGTTGGAAGTCGATACCCATTGGATTCCCTATCCCAAATAATATGTTCTCCATCATCGCTGATAATATAAGCTTTTTTCAATCCGGACTTCTGAGAAAGCAGATTACAGAAAGAAATAGCATCATTCCAAGATACATTCACGACAGGTTTATGATTTTCGACGGATGACTTCGTTGTTTTATTAGTAATAGCATTGTATAGATCCACCGTTACAGGATTCGGTGCAAGAAGAAATGGTTTTATTTCAGTCTTCCATTTAGTTTTTATTCGATCGTCTCTTAATTCTATTGCTCCCCCTAGAATTTTAACCATTGGATTGTTCAAGTAGCGTTCAATTTCGTTTGACACTTTATCTCCTCCCATCTTTTTAACAAAATCCAACTCCTAAAGATGTATGAATTCAAATAATACTAATCAAGTATTGACAGGGTATAAAGATTAGAACTATAATCTAAACAATTCCTAGAAAAATACTATGAATTACATAATGTTCAAAATATCTAATTATATTCAGGTTGTCCAGAAGAAGGAGTGTAGACAAATGCCAAATGTTCAAACTTTCAAAGCAACTGCCCATTTACAAGATGGGGTTAAAGTCATTACTAAAGCAAGACAATTCGAGCTCGTCATCGATGAGCCACAAAATCTTGGGGGTACGGATACAGGAATGAATCCTGTTGAAGCTTTGCTTGCTTCTTTAGGGGCCTGCCAATCTATTGTGGCTCGAGTTTATGCTTCCAAATTTGAGGTAGAGCTTGAAGATTTCAGAGTAGATGTTGAAGGTGATCTGGACCTCGATGGATTTTTCAACCGTTCTGAAGTCCGTCCCGGCTATTCCGATATTCGATATACATTCTACATAAAGACCCCATCCCCTGCCGAGAAGGTCGAAGCATTCGTACAATTTTTAGAAAGCAAATGCCCTGTTGGTGACACGATTGCTGCCCCGGTAAATCTTAAGCTGAACCGTATTGTGATTGAAAATTAACCGATTGATTAGCTAAATAGTATCAAGGGCTGTGAGGTTGCATCAAGCAACTTTACAGTCCTTTTTCATTTCAACCTCTCATCCATCATATAATACTAAAAATGAAGGACCTCGGAGGTACCTAAGGAATGAATCCTATACTGAGCACAGTAGATAATGAGATCGAGCGTTTAACGGCATTCCTGATTGATCAACAGCAGCAAGATGGATCTTGGCATTTTTGTTTTGAGAATGGAATCGTTATCGATGCCTATGTCATCATTCTCTTTCGGATTTTGAACGTACAGAATGAAGCCCTGATTCGACAGCTACATGATCGCATTCTTGCTGAGCAACAGTCCGCTGGATTCTGGCACTTGTATAGAGATGAAGAAGATGGGAACTTATCCACCTCGGTTGAAGCCTACTACGCCCTTCTCTATTCTGGGTACAGTAAGGTGACAGATGAGCCGATATTGCGCGCAAAGCATTATATTCAATCCAAAGGTGGAATTGGAAAAGTAACTAGCATCCTAACCAGAGTCATTCTCGCAGCTACTGGACAGAGCAAATGGCCTTTATCGATCTCTTCGATTCCCCTAGAAGTTCTGTTGTTCCCGTCTTATTTTCCTATTAACTATTTTGAGTTCTCTGGCTACTCAAGAGTGCATCTCACGCCTATGCTTATTATGGCCGATCGACGTTTCTCGATCTCAACAGCGAATGCTCCTGATCTATCTGATCTCATAGACACACGCATTGAAGATGCTGAACCCGCTTCCCGTGGATATCATGAGCTGCAGGACGTTATTCAAACTGGCCTAAGCAGACTTCTTGGAAGCCCTCGCTACATTCACGAAGTTGCCCGAACCAAAGCAGAACAGTTTATTCTCCAGCGGATTGAATCCGACGGGACTCTATACAGTTACGCAACTAGCACAATTCTTATGGTCTATGCCCTTCTGGCTCTGGACTATGACCAGCAGCATCCTCTGATTACGAATGCCATAGATGGGCTTACCTCGATGCAATGCCGTTCTGAAAGTAAAACAACAATTCAAAACTCTCCGTCTACGATATGGGACACGGCTCTAATCGCTTATGCTTTACAGGAGGCACAAATTCCCGATCATCATCTCGCGATTCAACGCGCTACTACGTATCTGCTGACCAGACAGCAGCATAAAACAGCTGATTGGAGTATTCATAATCCGGATACGACTCCGGGAGGATGGGGTTTCTCAGAATCTAATACGATTAATCCGGATGTGGATGATACGACCGCTGCTTTACGAGCCATTCGAAGTTTATCAATAACTCAGCCATCCTATCTAGAATCATGGAATCGTGGACTGAACTGGGTCCTATCGATGCAGAATAAAGACGGTGGCTGGCCAGCTTTTGAAAAAAACACCAATAAAGAAATGCTCACTTGGCTCGCAATCGATGGGGCTAAATCTGCTGCTATTGATCCCTCGGAGGCAGATCTAACCGGGCGCACCTTGGAGTATCTCGGGAACTTTGCCGCCCTTGATACGCGAAACGAATTCATCGGGCGAGGTGTGAAATGGCTGATTCAGCATCAGGAGAAGGATGGCTCATGGTACGGAAGATGGGGCGTTTGTTACATCTATGGGACTTGGGCTGCCTTAACAGGATTGCAGGCCGTTGGCCTGCCACTGGAACATGAAACATTGCAAAAAGGAGCGAATTGGCTCCTAAGCATACAGAACTCGGATGGGGGTTGGGGGGAATCTTGTCATAGTGATCGGCTTTTGAAGTATGTACCATTAGGCGAAAGTACGCCTTCCCAAACCGCATGGGCGCTTGACGCACTCATCACTATTCAGCCGAAATCAACAGCTGCGGTGGAAAAAGGGATTGAAAGATTAATCATGTCTATTCATGAAGAGGATTGGAAAACTTCTTATCCAACTGGCGCTGGTCTCCCCGGTAATTTCTATTCCAATTATCATAGTTATCGCTATATCTGGCCGTTACTCACACTGAGTCATTTTAGAAAAAAATACGGTCAAGGATAATACTCGGTAATAACTAGCGTAGTCCTGTTTCACTTCTAAAGTGTCTCATAAAAGCTAGATCGCGACTTTATGTAGTCCTCTTTTGGATCTAGCTCCCCTTTCCAATAGCCCGTTCCTGTATGTATTCATTAGTTCAAACAAAATTCGTAAAAAACATCAGAGCAGCGATCATCCGCTAATGGAGAATCGTTGCTCTGATGTTATGAACCGGGGGTTGAATACTTTTGTCCGTTACACTTCCTTCTAAATCACCCATCCATTTATAGCTGTACAAAATACAGTTAAACACCTCGCTGCTCCCCGTTACCTTCATCCGCCTTCATACTGTTACACAGAGGGTTGCATTACTCAATTTACTTTTTGGAGCACGATACCGAAATATCCCCATTCAAGAAATAGGCGTAATCGTCGGTGGTTTCGGTGACCGTTCCCAAGCATGAGTTACCTGCAATGTTGCAGCATAGGTGATCAATGAAACGATTAGCGTTCCGGACAGTTCAATGATCTGCCCCAGGTCCATTCGTTGCAGAATACCATGAGCCGTCATCCCGCAAATTGTCATGATAATTCCTCCCGCACCCACCTTGAATACAATGCGAAAGTCAAAATAAAATCCGATCGTTCCTGCCACAGACATAAAATTCAGCAGCGTCAGCAGCAAAAGCCCCAGTCCGAACCCTATAGCAACCCCTTCGATGCCAATATTAGAACCGAGAACAAAGATCGCAATCACTTCAAAGATATTCGTAAGAATATGGTTACACATGACGGTTGATGCTTTCCCCAAACCAAGCAGAATCGCTTGCAGTGGTGCTCCAAAATAATAAAGGAAAAATAAGGGGGCAATCAACCTTAGCAGCTCGCCCGCTTCTGGCGAATGATAGATCAAAGTAGTTAATGGTACAGCCCATAAGTACAGGATGATTGTACATGGAAGACCAACAATAAGCGCGGATCGCATAGCCATATCCATCCGACTATGCATAAGCTTGCTATTATTGCTCACACTTGCTTCGCTGATCGCCGGAATTAATGCAGTGGACAACGATTGTGTGAAGAAGCTGGGGAGAAACAACATGGGGAGAGCATATCCCGCTAAAAGTCCGAATTGCTTAGTCGCCATCTCAACCCCCACACCAAACAGGACTAGACTTTTCGTAATCAGCAATGGGAGAAACGCATGATAGAGAGAATGAATAAAACCGCTGCCTGTCATCGGTAAGCCGATGCGCAGCAGATCTTTCAACGTACTGTCTCCTTTGGGTGAAAAACTTGAACTAGGCGGTGGGGTGGTTTTGATCTTCCCTCGATTTGCCCATTTGAAGACAGCAAACAAATAGAGCAAACCAAAACCTTCGCCGATCACGGAAGCCGCCATAGCGCCCGCAGCTGCATAAGCAATCCCATAAGGCAGCAAAACGTTGACAACACCGATAATGACAATGATTTGCGCCAAATTTTCAATAATATCGGAAAAGGCCAGCGGGTTCATGTTCTGTTTCCCACGAAAATAACCTTTCAGTACAGCTGACATCGCAATAATTGGAATGATCGGCGTAATAGCGACCATAGCATAATACGCCCGCTGATCGGCTAAAAAAACCGACGCGATCCATTTGGAGCCAAATAGAGCCACTAAAGTTAGTATAATACTCAACGTACCCGTAATACTTAAAGATACTTTGAGAATTCGCTTTACTCGCGCTTCATCCTGCTTAACCTCAGCTTCTGAGACAAGCTTTGAAATCGCAACAGGAAGCCCCAGCTCTGTCAACGTAATAAACAAGGGTAGCAGTGGATGAGCAATCATAAGCAGCCCTACCCCCTCGGCTCCTAAGAAACGTGCCAGCAAAACGCCATTCAAAAATCCAAGCCCTTTTGTAAAAAATGACGACACGGTTAAAATGAACGTGCCACGAATAAAGCTTTGTTTACGCATCCCCATTTCTACGCATCTCCACCTATGGTTTGTCCTGGCCCTACTTTCTAACTTATTCGAACAAACACAAGTACATGCAGACAAGTATTTGTAAAGTATATAATCTGCAAAAAGCCCGACACACCATAGTTGGTGTACCGGTCAATTTCCTCATATTTTAGTATCCAATAAAGGAGTCCAAATCACTCCTACATACTCATGTGGAGCAGTGGAAATGAAATATATGAACCCCCGCAACAATAAGTACAACAAAAAAACCGCGAAATATATCGCGGTTTTTAGAAATGAACTATATTTACTATCTATCTAACATTAACGCATGACACCTAGTCGATTTTATTGAATTCAATCCAATCGATCTGCAAACCTGGTTTGATGAACTCCAATTTCATATCATAAAGACCTGCTTCGAGTTCAACTTTCACAAGCTTTTGTCTGATCCACTGACCTTCAGTACCATTTGTTTGAATGGTTGTCATCAATTGATCATTCACTGATACATTGCACGCACTTTGAGCCAGCTCAGGTTCCGTTGACATAATATGCACCAGGATACGGTATTGACCAGCCTGTTCCACTTTAAAGCTAGTCGATCCTTCTACGACAGGTTTAACCTGTGGATTCTGTGATAAGGATTGAGCTTGTTCTTCAGTAAGTGAAGGATTAGCTTTAAAGAACTCTACAGTTTCTACAATTTCCTGTTTTCTCGAGAATACAGGTGCATTCATGATAAACTCACAAATGTTTATGGCAGAACGTTGGAGCTCTCCACGGGTTAACGTGCCATTTTCCAACGACTCAATGGTGTTATCATTCCATCCGTTAATTTCTGAACCATAGTTAGGTACAACCATATAGAGGTCGTTTTGTGCACGAACCATCCAATTTGTAAATTTCCGATCTGCTGGTCCACCATTAACTACATCATTCATGATCGCCCACCAGTCAGTCATTACAATGCCTTTAAAGCCCCACTCTCCACGAAGAATCGTGGTGTTCAAATCATAATTCGAAGCCGCCCAGTGTCCATTAACTGGATTGTAGGAGGTCATTACAGAATTCGAACCGCCCTGCTTCACGGAGATTTCAAAACCTTTCAAATAAATCTCACGAAGTGCACGTTCAGACACCACGGCGTTTACTTTACTACGATGTTTCTCCTGATTGTTACAAGCGAAATGCTTCATCGTAGCGGTTGAGCCGCCTTTCAAAATACCGCGAGTACATGCAGCAGCAAACACCCCAGAGATCAAAGGATCTTCTGAAAAATACTCAAAGTTACGTCCATTAAGCGGACTGCGTCGGATATTGAGGCCAGGTCCAAGCAAGGAATCCACGTTATTTCTTAACAACTCTTGCCCTTCCATAACATAAAGCTCTTCTACCAAATCCGCATTCCAAGTAGCTGCAAGAAGCGTTCCGATAGCAACTTGAGTCGCCTTTGCTCCGCTGTCCATACGAATCCCTGAAGGACCATCAGCTGTACAAGCCACTGGAATTCCGAGATTAAATAAACTGTCACTTACGCCTCCAAATGCAGAAGCCGTGCCCGGTGTAACTAAAGGACTGCTCATCCCTTCACCACGTACAATTGCAGCCAAATCCTCATCACTGAGCTGTGCAATGAAAGCTTCCATGCTAACCTTCTGTTCATATACGTCTCTTAATTTATATCCTTTATTACCTGTTTGTGAGATCGTCTCTGGAAGATTAGTTTCAATTCGCTCAGCCAACGAAATTTTACGTTTAGGAACTTCAACATAAACAATCTCGTACGAACCGTCCGCCTTCTGAGCACCTGGCATCATTCTCGTAAAGCTTTCTGTAGGCGCGAGCGCTTCTTGCAATTGCTCCACAACTTGAAGAGCTTCAACGACATAGCCTTCTTTACCCTCAACACCGACTGCCACCACTTGTTTAACACTAGTTCCCACATACAAGCGGTACGTTCCTTCTTCGAGAACATAGGCAGAAGCATGTCCTGTTACGCCTGCGTCATCATAAGAAGCCATAGAATGAGCTGAGAAACTCACGGTAAGGCGCTGTGCTTCACCCGGTTCAAGAACTTTCGTCTTACCGAATGACACCAGAGCTTTAGCTGGCTTACCAAGCTTACCTTGTGGAGCTTCATAATAGACCTGAACAACCTCTTTACCAGCAAAGGAAGTTCCTGTATTGGTAACGGTTACGCCGATTTCAATGAAAGACTCGCCTTCTTTGGTAATCAACTTGGCTTCTTCTGGCTCGATACTAAAAGTTGTATAAGATAAACCATAACCAAATTCAAATTGAACCTTATCTGGGCAAAATGTCTCGAAATAACGATATCCTACATAGATATCTTCCTGATACAAGTTCGTAAATTCATTGCCGTAATTCTGTGTTGATGGGTAATCATTGATGGAATAAGCGATTGTATCCGTCAGTTTACCACTTGGAGTTACCTCTCCAGACAGCACATCTGCAATCGCATTTCCGCCTTCCATACCACCCTGCCATGAATAAATCACAGTTGAAATTGGATATTTATAGCTTTCATCGTTCATCCAGTTCATATCAATAATGTTGGAGACATTCAGGACAACGATTGTTTGCTCAAAATATGTAGTTACCTGCTTCAGCATTGCCTGTTCATCATTTGTCAATTGGTAGCTGCCCGGTGCATCAGCATTATCCTGATCTTCCCCTGCCGTGCGTCCAATTACAAGAATGGCTTTATTCGATTTGTTTCTAGCTTCGGAAACCAATTCATTGCTCAAAGACATTTCCTTCTGATGCCAAGGTTCTGCAGCCCATGCGCCTCCACCATTATCAAATGGATTCTGTTCAATCCACTTTTCATAGACAGCAGCCAGATCTTCGTTAACTGTAAAGTTCTTCTTAGTGCGAAGACCATCCAATAAATTGGTCGTATAAGTAACATGGACACTACCGCCGGAACCTGTACCACTGCGATAATAATTCACTTGGGATCTGCCAAAAATCGCAACATTATCGCCTTCGCCAAGCGGAAGTACCTGATTATCATTCTTCACCAGCACCGCACCTTCAGCGGCTACTGTCCGGCTAAATTCTGCAAAACCTTCTAATGGAATTCCCACATTCTGTGTGCTCAACTTATTTCCTCCTGTTGTTCAATTCTATAGGTTGTTTCTTGAAATCTTCATTCCTTTAATAACATGCTAACAATGCATCTATATCATTATAGTACATTGGAAAACTGGAATATATATAATAATTAACTTTATTAATATAATAATTTTAGTTTGGACCCTTCACTAATTTAATTACGAATAGTTTTGCTGTTGGATGTAAGACCGAAGGAAGAATATGATGTGGCACATATTCCAGGGGCTATATCTATTCCTATTGAAGAATTAGAAGAGAAGCTTGCTTCCTTACCCTCAAATTATGATGTAGTCGCTTATTGTAGAGGACCTTGCTGTTTAATGTCCGTGGAGGCAGTCGAATTAAAAACAAAAGCAAGAACATTAAGAAGTGTTGCTAGTAAGGCGGAAAATCTAATGTCGACGAAAGTTAGTGATTCTACAAGTATTACAATCATCCTAAATGGTTACAAAGTTACCTCGTTTCTCCAGAAAAGCAACACCAATTATATCGGAAAACACTATTTATTGTCATCATTTCGCAAATTTTTGGAGGAGCAGGTCTTGCTGCTGCACTTTTTACACTAGGATCTGCTGGGGCAGCATTATTTGTTGGACATCTATCTCAAAGATTCGGAAGGCGTAGTGATCTTGCTACTGGATTCTTAATAGGCGGATTAGGAGCAATCGGAGTCGTAATTTCTGCTTTAACTAATAATATTCTACTTTTATTGTTCTCATTGCTTATCTATGGAGCAGGCACTGCAACTAATTTGCAGACATGTTAAGCGGGTACATATTTGGCGGCCCCCACTCAACGAGAAACAGCGATTAGCATCGCAATGGTTTCAACTACATTTGGTGCTGTTGCTGGGCCAAACTTAGTTAATGTAATGGGGAAGTTCGCTGAATCTATTGGTGTCCCGGCTCTTGCAGGACCGTTCATTCTAGCTGCTGCAGCATACATTGTCGCTGGTTTAATCCTTCTAGCTTTGCTTAGACCAGATCCGCTCGTTGTTGCAAAAGCTCTTGCAGAGGCACTAAGCTCCACTCCAAGTCATCCTGATCATTCAACAGGAAATACAGCTTCTTTCAACAAAAAGGGCGTTATTATTGGAGCCACAGTAATGGTCTTAACTCAAGTTATCATGATCGCAATAATGACAATGACTCCAGTACATATGGGACATCATGGACATGGACTGAAATCAGTGGGACTTGTTATCGGATTTCATATAGGTGCGATGTACCTCCCTTCTCTTTTAACAGGGATTCTCGTTGATAAAGTTGGACGAAAAGCAATGGCCATTGCTTCAGCAGTCACGCTTCTTCTTGCAGGCATAACAGCGGCTATAGCTCCTGCTGATTCTTTACTTGTGCTTATCATTGCATTGTCTTTGCTCGGACTAGGTTGGAATTTCGGTTTAATTAGCGGCACTGCACTAATCTTAGATTCCACTACACTATCTACTCGTGCCAAGACGCAAGGTTCAGTAGATGTCTTGATCGCGTTGGCAGGAGCATCTGGTGGAACTTTATCTGGTATGATTTTAGCAAATTCCAGTTACGCCATTTTATCACTTGGTGGAGGCTTCGTTGCATTATTGCTTATTCCAGTCGTTCTTTCGTCTCGAAATTTGAATAACAATAACAAAGGTTGACCTCAAGAAAGATATGAGATCAACCTTTGACTTTTAATAGTAATTTATTTTAAAAAATAGCGTACATTTCAATCCACAAGTGGGCTAATCGTCATTTGTATAATACTAATTTCACCATGACCGCCCGTGATTCTCAGCGTATTAATAGCACCCGGCAATACATTGACGGTAATATTCGTACGGCCACTAAATTGTTGAGCTCCACCAGTGGAGAGGGCATTAAGGAGCGAGTAATCCTTATCATTGACGTATAAATTCACTTTTGCCAGACGTTCACTCGTAGCATAATGAAGTTCAATGGAAGCTCTGCCTCCCTCTCCTCCCTCTATATTATTGAAAATAACGTAGGAACCCTCTGTTTGTAAGTGGCTCACCACCTGTTGACCTGATTCTAGCGTCTGTATTTCTGCTCCTCCAAAAACCATACAATCCGAAGCCGGATATGTCTTAAGATAAGGATTGACTTCCGGTGTAGTTCCAATCGATGAGACGCCCTCTTTTGTCTGAATAACCGGCTTGATCGTACCGTCTTCGTTGAACTCTAGGTAATCGATACACACGCTACGCAGATTACCTTCTCCAGAAATGGACTGATTATGATAGAACAAATACCATTGGTCTTTGAACTCCACCACGGAACCATGAGTTGTTGAACAGCCTGTCGGCTCTAGAAAGATCCCTCTGTACATCCACGGACCAAGCGGATTCTCACTGGTGGCGTATCTCATTCGATTATTGTCTTCTAAGTTATCCGCATAGGTAAGGTAGTAAAGACCGTTTCTTTTGAATACCCAGGCTGCTTCATGAAAATCTTCTAGTCCCTCCATTTCAGTCATCCCGTTCTTCAGAGACAACATATCTTCATTCAGTTCCCCGCCAAGACATGTACTCCCTCCGCCGTAATACATATAAGCGCGATCATCTTCGTCCACTAACACACATGGATCGATCAAAGCGAACCCGCCAAGCCCTGGAATATATCCCTGATCGGTAAAATCACTTGCTGGCTTCTTGCTTGTCGCTACCCCAATTTTCCACGAATCATTCCAATTCGAGTCACTCGGATGAGGATAATAGAAATAGTAGGTTCCATTCTTGTACGCACAGTCTGGAGCCCACATGAAACCGCCTTCAGGTCTGCCCCAAGCGACATCGTCCGAACTAAGAATTTCACCTTCATCCACCCAATTCACCATATCTTGAGAGGAAAATACGTGGTATCTGTCCATAAGATCACAGCCTCTGGCTGGATCCATATCATGGGAAGCGTAAATATAAATCTTACCATCACTCCAGACATGAGCTGATGGGTCAGCCGTATAGATGGATGTAATTACAGGATTCAAAGATGTTCTCTTTTTTGATTCGACAATTATATCTTGATTGTTGTTAGACATGATAAGACCTCCTGAAGTATGCTTTTTTGATAGGTTGCTATTCTACTTCTGTTTTGACCATGAGTATTTAGGTTGCCAAGACAGGAGCTTTTTCGCCAGAGCATTACTGACAATAGCCTCTCTATCTTGGAATGTCTTACGCAAGTCTCCTACTTCAGAGTAAAAGCTCTTCAGCAGTTCTTCTGTTGTTCGGTCACTTAATGTATCATCTCCAGTGATGTTCAGGTGGATGGCTCCATTAAGTTCAGCATGAAGAGCGGCAATACAAGCCGTCACTGCATCCCGAATATCAATATAACTCCATAAAATAGGTTTGAAGGTCTCTGGTTTTGCAATCGCAAGATGTCGATAATCTCCAGGACCAGTAATCATAGAGAAACGTAGGGATGTCACCTGCATACCGTTTCTCCGGTGAAACATTTCAGCAGTCAGCTCGTTGACGACTTTGGAGAGTCCATAACATTCTTGCGGTAGCTGTGGATGGTCTTCGTCTACCGGAAAATAATGCGGTGAAAAGGGTTGTGGAGCCCAAGCAAATCCGTAGGAAGACTCACTTGAGCCCATTATCACTTTACGAATACCCAAGAGAGAAGCCGCTTCTAGTACATGATAACCAGCCACTGTATTGTTCGCATAAATATAAGAATGTGGATAATGAATCGGAGCAGGTATTGCAGCTAAATGTATGATAGCATCTACGCCTTCAAGCGATCCCACCACTTGCCCGAAATCATTCAGATCGACTTTAATCTGCTTGCAATGAATTCGATCAGACAGATGATTATCTAACGACACAACATCATATTTCTGCTCTTGGAGCATCCCGATTACTTGAGAGCCAAGTTTGCCCCCACCACCAGTAACGGCAATAGTGTTCATTTCAATCTACCTCCTTGATCTGCGGTTATTTTAGTACTGTAATCTAAGGGCGTACCAATGTTCCGTCTGCTTTGCGGTCCAGAGGATAAGGCCGGTGATATTGACTAGAACTCCATTGTTCTCTGAGAAGAGTTTTAGCCTGCACTTCATCGATATCAATACCTAATCCCGGTTTGTCAGAGGGGTACAGGTACCCACCTTGTCTGACGATATGTCCTGGAAAAGCTTCTAATTCTTCCTGCTTGAAATGATTAATTTCCTGGATGCCGAAGTTCCAAAGTGCCATATCCAGATGAACTGCAGCTGCCTGGTTCACTGGATCATTTTCTCCTCCTTCTTGCCAAGCCGTGCGGACACCGTAGATTTCACCCAATGCGGCTATTTTACGACAGGCACTGATGCCCCCTGCCTTAGAAACTCGTACCCTAATAAAATCAATCAGTTTCTCCTGCATAAGCCCTGTCCATTCCTGCGGGTTCACAAATAACTCACCCACAGCCTGCGGTGTTGCGCTCTGTTGCCGAAGCTGGCGGTACCAACCAATCTGCTCTGGTGCTATTGCATCCTCTAAGTAGAAAAGACTGTAAGGCTCTAAGCGTTTTGAGAGTTGAATCGCATGTATAGGCGAGAGGTGCTCATGGACATCATGAGTGAACTGAACGCCGGATCCAAATTCCACACGAAGCTTCTCGAACATGTCAGGAATGGCATTCAGATAAGCATGCTCGTCAAATACAGGACCACTGCTCCAAGGATGGACAGGAAGCTTCGCTTCCTTCCCGCTGACAAACCCACCGCCGCCGTATCCTCCCATCTGGACACGAATCACTGTGTAACCTTCCTCAATGAATTTATAGACATCTTCCTTGAGCTCTGTGATATCATTGCCACCAGCATGGCCATAACAAGGGATCGCCGAACGGCAGGCACCTCCCAGAAGCTGATAGACTGGCAGGTTCGCTTCTTTACCTTTGATATCCCACAAGGCCATATCAATACCACCGATAGCCGTATTAAGAATGGCACCGTTTCTCCAATAACCACTCATATGCATAAGATGCCAGAGGTCTTCAATATTTGCCGGATCACGACCCTTTAGAAGTGGTGCAAGCAGTTGCTCAACAACTTGAACTACAGCCTCAGGATTATACAAATCTGATGCGGAACCAATCCCATACAATCCATCCTGATCCGTCGTTACTTTCACAATTGTCCAGCTTCCATCATGTCTGGTGCGGATGCATTCTACTCCTGTTATTTTTGCCATGATTTCACCATCCCCTTTTGTGTCGCTTTTATTTTAATGTAATCATCGACACATCCAAACGGGACGTTATTAAACTTTCCACCGCATTTCTATCCTCTTCCTGTTGATGGGATAGAATGGAACAAAAAACGTCCTAGACTGTCGTAAAACGACAACTTGGGACGCCTTTTTATTAATCAAAAACCCTTATGATAATCACTTCAAATTATAAATCCGATACAGTAGGTCTGTGGTCTCCGCACGTTTCAGCAGCCTTCTGAATTCAGATTGGCGTCACTTCCATGCAGTAACTCCGCAGCTTATTTTTTGGCAGCAAGATAAGCGTCTATTTGTTTCTGAGTTTCAGTAATAATTTTATCAAGTCCGTTTTTCTTTTGAGTCTCCACATAATCCGCTACAGCTTTGTTAACATCCTTCACCATACCGTATTCAATCGGTCTGCTGATCTCATCGGTGGCTTGATCGCGTTTAGCTAATTCATTCTTCATAGCATCTTCAGCAATAAACAGACCGTCAATCGGGGAATTCACATTGTACGGCTGATTAGCAAAATCGGCTTCTTTCACCCAGAAATCTTTAGCATAAGTTGTTGTTGGACGCATGTATTGAGGTTTCCAGAACGCCCATTGTCCACCCCACTCCATGTAATTACTCGTAGAAGACTGCATGCCTTCCGGATAATCCGCAGCTTCACCATTCAGGACATAGGTTTTGCCTTCGATACCGTATTGCAACAAATCATATAGCGTTTGGTCAGTCTCAACCATATCAAGGAAACGAAGTACCCGATCTGGATTCTTGGAGTTTACATTGATGGCTACAACATTAGCAAGTGCTGTACGGTTGACATACTTTTTGTCTGGATACATGAGCGACATCCCTTGTTTATAGGAAGCATCAGAGAAGCCTGGATCAGCATAAGCCCATTCATGTGATGTTACAGTAAAGAGCAATTTACCGTTTCTCCACTGATCTTCTGCTCCTTCTTTATCAATCATGGCATCTCTGTTGATCAGTTTGTCGTCATACCATTTCTTTGCCAAAAGAGAAGCTTCGAGGAAGAAAGGCTGTTGTTCAACAGATTGAATAGTAATTTTTGGATCACTCAGATAGAAGCCTAACCCATGGAAGTTGAGATCTACCCATTCATCGCGGATATAATACAAAGATAGAGGTGTAGTACGGGAAAGCTTCTCGTTCGGATAAGCTTTTTTCAGCTCACGAAGCAGATTGTCGACATCTTCAATCGTTTGAATAGAATCCGGAGCGATGTTAATGCCTGCTTTTTCAGCCAGATCTGAACGCCATCCAGCAAATTTACGTTCATTCATTTTCATTGTCCATGGAAGTCCTACGATTTGTCCGTTAACTGTTGCAGCTCCTAACGTTCCTTGTTCTACATATTTCTTCTCAAGATTAGGCGCATATTTCGGGAGCAGATCATTTAAGGCCATGTAGGAACCTTTTGCAGCCATTTGTTTATAGGAGAGCCAATCTCCATCAAAGTTCATATCCCAGTTATCCCCGGATGCGGCCATCACGAGCATTTTTTCCTTGAAGTCGCCAAAAGGTATGAAATTTACGGAGAACTTAACGTTTAGGCCTTTGGATTTCACGTAATCACTAATTTTGGACCAAACCTCGTCCGTGGCCGCCTTTTTGTCCCCACCGAAATAGAATTTGAGTGTAACTTCATCTTCACCTTTCGCAGGCTCTGTGTTAGAACCGGTGTTGCCCTTGTTTTGATTCGTTTCATTGGATGAAGTATTTCCGCCACTCGAGCTACATGCGGACATAATCAGTCCTAGCAATAGCATTGCTATCAGGACGATCTGAAATCTACCCATGCGTTTGCGCATCCTAATCTCCCCTTTTACCTTTAATTTATACTATACGACTTAAGTCGACATAGTTAACCTTTAACTGCTCCAATCATAAGACCTTTAACGAAATAACGTTGCAGGAATGGATACAAGAAAATAATAGGTCCAATGGTTATAACTGTTAGCGCCATTTTGATAGACTCGGAAGGAATCTGAGCTGAAATCCGCTGCATCGCTGCCGCATTTCCAGAGTTCTTCAAGAAATCGACATTAGAGATCAATGTACGCAGAAGGAGTTGCAGTGGTTGAAGCTCTTGCTTATCGACGAACATTAACCCGAGGAACCAGTCGTTCCAATACCCGAGTGCTACGAACAAGCCAACAGTCGCTAGAACTGGTAGAGCCAGTGGCATGATCAGCCTAGAATAGATTCTGAATTCACCTGCACCGTCCATTTTGGCCGATTCATGCAGATCCTCTGGAATAGAGAGCATAAAGTTTCGAATTAGAAACATATTGAAGGCATTCCCCAGCGATGGAAGAATAAGCGCCCAAATCGTATCTTTCAAATGCAGGTATCTGACGATAACGATATACCAGGGAACCAATCCCCCACTGAAGAGCATGGTGATGATGACAAAGATAGAAAGAATATTCCTATATTTAAAAGAACGTCTTGCCATTACATAAGCGCCCATGCTCGTTAAGAAGAGCGACAAAATAGTTCCGACAACAGTGACGAATGTGCTGACTCCGTACGCTTCAAAGATTCGATTAGAGCCAAGAAGTAAAATACGATAGGAATCAAATGTTATCGTCTTCGGCCATATAGAATAGCCGTACTGCATAATATCTTTTTCCGTACTAAGCGAGCCTGAGATCACCATGAGAAACGGGAACAGGCAGGCCAGACTGAATAGGCCGATGACCAAAGCGATTAGGAACTGGCTGAAAGAGAATTTTCTTGCTGACATCGTGTGGGATGACCTCCTTAAAGTTAGATGAGCTTGGCTTTAGAATATCGCTGAGTCTTTGTCGATTTTGCGTGCCGCATAGTTACTCCCAAGGACTAGGAAGAAGGCAACAAAGGACTGTAGAAAGCCCGCAGCGGAAGCCATCCCAATATCACCAGATTTACGCAGGCTCCGATAGACAAAGGTGTCAATAACATCTGTGGTTGGAAAGAGTAGAGAAGCGTCACCTACCATGGCGTAGAACATCCCAAAATCAGCATTCATAATTCTACCTACTGCTAGTAGCGTCAGGATGATAATCGTTGGCCGCAGCATAGGAATACTGATGTACCTGATCTGCTGCCATCTAGATGCTCCATCAATGGAAGCAGCTTCATAATAGGAACTGTCAATAGAGGTTAACGCGGCCAAATAGATAATTGTGCCATAGCCAGTGATTTTCCAGCGGGCAGCAATGGTTAGGATAGCCGGCCACAGCTCGGCTCTACTATAGAAGTCAATCGGTTGAAGATTTAGGTACTCCAGGAAGCGATTTATCGCTCCATTCTCATAGTTCATCAGATTATAAGCGAATACACCTACAACAATCCATGAGATAAAGAACGGTAAAAAGGTCAAGGATTGCGTAATTCGTTTGAAATACTTATTGCGCATTTCATTCAATAGGAGAGCAAACCCAACTTCAAAAACGAGCCCTATTGCTATAAAGAGAGCATTTAATAGGATCGTGTTGCGGATGGCCCGGAATGCCACCGGAGAAGAGAATACATAGTCAAAGTTGCTGAACAGTGGGTCCATCCAATCACTTCCAAAAATCCCTTTGGAGAAATCAAAATTCTTGAAGGCGATTACAAGACCAGCCAGCGGTAGATAGTTAAAGAGCAAGAACAGTACCCCGACGGGTAAGAACATGAGCAGCAAGGTGCGATTTTTGTACAGTTCCTTGAACACTCCGTTTAGTTTCATATCGATTTCCCTTTCGCTGTTTGGATAAATTAATTGTAAAAGAGTGGATGTGCACTTACTATGAGTCAATCTTGCACTTTGTTGATTCATTTTTATCCTGATCCACGAGATATCCAATTCCCTGTGTAAAAATAAAAGTAGCGATTCTCTTAGATGCGAGAATCGCTACTTTATAAGTCTTTTAACGATTTGATTGAGTCAGGCCATTAATGGGCCTCACCTGTTTTGGACAATTCTTCGTCTACCTTCATAGGGTGTCGCAATAAAATACGGGTCCCTCCTTGTGCTCCGATCTGAATCTGTAGCTTATAGTCAGAGCCAAAATACAGCTTCAGACGGTCGTTCACATTGCGCAAGCCCACACCTCTCCGAGTAGTTATATACATTTCCTCCCCAGGATCTTCATAATCCAGCTCGTCAATGATACTTTGTGGAATGCCTTTTCCATTATCTGCAATCTCGATGATCATATCTTCCTTTTCACGTCTAGCGGACACAATGATTTTCCCCTTCTCGAAGTCAGTCCGCACACTATGTTGGATTGCATTTTCTACTAGAGGTTGTAGCAGCAGGCGAAGGAATGGAAAATCCAGCAAATCTTCATCTATGGAATATAAAATCCGGATTGTTTTGCCCATTCGGGCCTGTTCAATCAGCACATAAGCTTTAACTTGCTCAATCTCACGCCGCAGCGTGGTAATCTCCTTTCCTTGATTCAGGCTGAGCCGAAGTAGATTTCCCAGTGCAGATACCATTTCACTAATGTCGCTGCGGCCATGATTTTCTGCCTTCCACCGAATAGATTCAAGCGTATTATAGAGAAAATGTGGGTTGATCTGGTGGCTGAGCACCTGAAACTCCAAAGCCTTCTTCTTTCGCTCGGAACGCCACGCTTCCTGGATCAATACGTCAATCCGCTGGACAAGACTTCCGACGCCTCGATACAACCAGCCTACTTCATCTGTTCTTGACGAAGTCAACGCTTCTGTCTGAAAATTGCCCTCCTCCATTCTCCGCATAAGCCTTACCAGACGTGCGATAGGCTGGGTGAAATACACCGTAATGTAAAAAACAACGGCAAAGCAGCAGACGAGATAAATAAACAGAAAGATGATTAGCAGACGTGTCATTTCATCACTTGTTCCAGTCAGTTCCTTCAATAACGTCAGACTGACAATCGCCCAAGGCTCACTGTCTAAGCTGACATAAGTAGTAAGATACTTGTGTCCATCAATCTTGATCGTTTGTGAACCCGCCGGATTTTTTTGAAGATGGGTAATGAACGAATTCGAAGGAAATCGTGTGCCGGCCCATTCATTGGATGATGAGTCATAATAAATAGTACCGTCACGATTCATGAGTAGCAGCTTCTGATTCTTCAATTGCTCAGTGGGTGAGAAGTAACGCTTCAAATGATCCTCTGAAACTTCTGTAACGACCATACCTCGGGGCTCACGGTCATAGAGTCCTGAGAAACGCTTGATATATCCTAGCAGAGGGCGGCCATATTTGCCTTGCTGTGGCATAAATAACTCCCACATTGGACCTACAGTCCCTTGTGACCGCGTAAACCATTCCTCTGAAGTTATATTCGCCGCTTCTCCCAATGTATTCATATAAGAAGGATACAGCGAAGGATTTATTGGATATACTCGCACTCGGAAAGCATCGATTTGTGGAGTGGCCTGATAGAGCACGGTAAGTAGATTTACAGTAAAATCCTCTTCTTCAGCAGGATTGGCGGGCGGATCAATCAATAAATCTTGTACACGTTTATTGCCGATAAGAGTGTTGACCTGATCATTAAGTGTATTAAGATAAATCTCAAAATTTTTAGCTGCTTGCTGAAGGTAGCTCAGTGAGATCTTAGTGTTCGTATTCGTGATGCCTTCAATAGACTTAATATGCGCAAAGTAAGCAAAGATGAGAAAAGGCACAATAATAATCATAAAAAATACCAATATGATACGGTTCCTTAACGATGCGCCTAGACGCAGAGTGAAACGATTCATAACAATCCCCCCAATCCTTACATGTCGACAATAATCCCCGCAATAATTTGCGATCCACTCATTGTGGCAAAAAATGCATTTTATATAATTAGGCTGTAGCATTCATCATCTTATGGAAAAGAGGAATCGTATTGACTGGAGCTAGTAAAACCGTTGTACATGTCATCTCTCATACTCACTGGGATAGAGAATGGTATATGCCCTATGAAGCTCATCACGTTAAGCTTATCGAAACTATAAATTCTTTGATTGAGACGTTTGAATCCGATCCGGATTTTAAGAGCTTTTATCTAGATGGACAAACCATAGTAGTGGAAGATTATTTGCAGGTTTATCCTGAGAAGCGTGAAATCATCCAGAGATTATGCGATGCTGGCAAGCTCTCTCTTGGGCCGTGGTATATTCTTCAAGACGAATTTCTGACAAGCGGTGAAGCTAATGTTCGCAATCTGCAAATCGGACATCGTGATGCAAGGACATTCGGTCCCATCTCTAAGATCGGCTATTTCCCGGATTCTTTTGGCAATATGGGCCAAGCTGCACAGATTCTTCAGCAAGCTGGAATCGATACAGCCATCTTCGGCAGGGGTGTGAAAGCTACTGGTTTCAACAATCGAGTGGTAGATGCCTCTGATCAGGAATCTCCTTACTCTGAGCTGATCTGGCAATCTCCTGACGGCTCCAAAGTGCTCGGTATTCTCTTTGCGAATTGGTACAACAATGGCATGGAAATTCCTGTTGATCCTGATACTGCTAAAAGCTACTGGGACCATCGCCTTGCACGTACCAGACAATATGCTTCCACCCGACATTTACTGCTTATGAATGGATGTGATCACCAGCCCATCCAAACCGATCTTTCTGAAGCTTTACGTGTTGCGCGTGAATTATATCCAGACTGTGATTTCATTCATTCTAACTATGATGATTATGTAAAAGCCGTTAAAAATGAGCTTCCCGATGACCTAACCCTTACTACAGGGGAGCTGCGCGGGCAACATACAGACGGCTGGTACTCACTAGTAAATACTGCTTCAGCGAGGGTATACATCAAGCAGCTCAATCAACAGAACCAGACTCTTCTAGAAAAAATAGCTGAACCGCTAGCCGCTATTGCACATGGATTAGGCAAAGCTTATCCGCACGGTCTAATGCAATATGCCTGGAAGACGCTTATGCAGAACCATCCGCATGACAGTATTTGCGGCTGCAGTGTAGATGAAGTCTACCATGAGATGAAGACTCGGTTTGCAAAAAGCATGGAGGTCGGATCAGCCCTCATAACTGACAGTGCCAGATTCATTAGTGCTAAGGTCGACACCTCTATCTTCGCATCATTTGGAGATGACGCCACTGCGTTCGTCGTTTATAATACTAGCGGCTATTCTAGCAGCAGCGTTGTGACCTTGGAAATTGAGTGGTCTCACCGTTTCTTCAATCAAAGTGAAGACCCAAGTGCCGTGTTCAAGCAAGTCTCTAACAGAACGCATGGCGAGGGCTACCTGGTCAATTCCCAAGGTGATCGATTAGACTGCACTGTTGAAGATCTGGGGGTACGCTTCGGTTACGAGCTGCCAAACGATAGATTTAGACAGCCTTATATGGCGCATGCATTACGGCTAACCTTTGAGGCAAAATCGCTTCCTGCCCTAGGACTGGCAACTTTTGCTTGGATTCCCGCAATGGACACAGCGATATCGAAATCTTCAAGTGACACACTGATTACCGATGGCTTCACTATGGAGAATGAATTTCTTCGAGTCATTGTGGCACAAGACGGCAGCTTTTCTATGTTCGACAAAAGCAGCGATGAGCTGTACAGCGATCTTGGTGTATACGAGGATGTCGGCGACATAGGTAATGAATACATTTTCAAACAACCCGAAGGTGATGTAGCCATAACTACACGCGGCATCCCTGCTGAGATTCGCCTAACGGAGAATACCCCTTACAGAGCTGCTTTTGAAATCAGACATACCTTAGAAGTTCCAGCCTCAGCAGATGAACAGTTACAGCAGGAAGTAGAAACCATGGTTGAGTTCCGTAAGCGGAAGTCGGTCCGGTCACAGCAGCTTGTCCCTCTAAATATTGTGACTCGAATCAGTCTGGAGCGTGAAAGCCATGCATTGCAAGTGCATACTCGAATCGACAACACCGCCAAGGATCACCGTCTACGTGTTCTGCTGCCAACTGGCATTAAGACGGCACTTCATTACGCAGATTCCGTCTTTGAAGTCGCTGAGCGCGAAACCATACCTGCACCGGAATGGGAGAACCCAAGCAACTGTCAGCATATGCAGGCGTTCGTGGATGTACATGCCGATGATCGCGGCTTGACCGCAGCCGGTAAAGGTCTTAATGAGTACGAGGTGTTGCAGGATGATGAAGGTACAATCGCCCTAACACTCCTTCGTTCCATAGGAGAACTTGGCGACTGGGGCGTCTTTCATACCCCTGATGCTCAGTGCCTTGGCGTTAATGTAGCAGAGTGGAGCCTTATCCCACATGGCGGAGGTGACAACCGCTTCGCGGCCTACCGTGAAGCCTATCGTTATGCTGTTCCCGTCACCACTGCTCAGACCGGTATTCATGAAGGAACACTTCCTCCTGTGCACAGTTTTCTGGCATGGGATGGTAAAGAAATGGCTTTTTCCAGTTTAAAAATCAATGAAGATAATGGAGATTTAATGGCACGCTGGTACAATCTTGCTTACACGCCTTCGAATTTGAGTATTAATACCCGAGAAAACTCCCTGCTATACCACAGTAATATCATGGAAGAAATGACCTCCGAGGTTCAGACACAGCCGATTCCTGTATGTAAGGCTGGGATTGTAACTATAGGAATCACGCCACTATAAATACTTGCATAGATCCAGGGTGCCAGGTTCTTCCGAACCTGAGCAACCTGGATTCTTTATTCTTCAGCAATTCCAAGCTGTCTTCTGAAATCCTTAGGGGTGCAGCCTACCTGTTTCTTGAAAAGCTTTGAGAAATGCACCGGGTCTTTGTAGCCGACCTGATAGGAGATTTGATAAATTTTAAACTGCACATCGTATAGCATTTCTTTTGCCTTTTTAATGCGAATATCTGTTAAGTATTCAAGAAAGGTCATATGCAGTTCTTTCTTAAATAACTTACTAAGCCAAACAGGAGTTACGTGAACCGCAGAAGCTACAATTTGCAGCGTTAGGCTTTCAGCATAATCACGGTGTAAGATCTTCTCAGCTTCGCTAACAATTTGGCTAGGTGTATGCGAAAGCTTACGAAAGTCTGCAGCAATCTCATGCAGAAAGACCTCTGTTTGTTCACGAAGCGCCTGCAGGGTATCGTATTGCTCCAACAGCTCCCAAACTGCGATCGGATTATTTTTCCAATTCTTAAGAACGGTTCCCTCCGCTCCTCGCCGGAACACTTCGAACAGCCATTCAAAAATTTTCTGCTGGATATCCCTAAGTTGTGTAAGCTGCCACGACTGTATCATCTCGATAAAGGTATCCATCGCTCTTGTTATATCTTCATCCGAACCATATCGAACTAAATCAAGCATTTCATCCGGGTTCTGAAGTGACAAGTTATCACTCTCCCCGTCGTAAAATAGCCCTTGCTCAGTGAATAATCTGTTGCCCCCATAAACCGCCTTTTGCTCCATTACGCTCACAGCCTCAATATACATATGGTGCAAGTTTCTTGTATTGCCCGGTTTAGTCAGCATTCCTGCACTAGCAGTGATTTTGACAAAATCATTGATTCTTTGAATGAAAAGCTGTGCCATGCCCTGTGCGATATCCGTCTGCTCATGAGAAAGACTTCCAAGCACGATAATCCAGCGGTTATAACGGTCCTTATAGAGAGCAGAAGGATGGGCGTATTCCTCTTCAAGCGTCTGATGTAACACATTACTGATCCCGAATAGAATCAGTTCCTTCTCATGCGGATTCTTATTCTCTATCGCTTTTAAATTATCAGCCTCAACGACAATCAACATCGTAGGCTCCTTCAGCATCCATTCAAGCTCCAATGTTTGAAGACGGTGGTATCTACGCATTTCAAGATTAGGATCATAAACCTGCTCAATCATTTCCTTTAATAATTCCTCACGCATTTTGGAGATGGCGAAGACCGCCTGATTCTTAAGCATCTGCCGGTTACGATGATCCATCTTCTTTTTATTGATGTTCTCTATCGATTTATCCACCATTTGACCTAGTTCATCCAAATTAATTGGTTTCAAAATATAATC
Source organism: Paenibacillus sp. FSL R5-0475 (assembly GCF_038004585.1). Lineage (NCBI taxonomy): Bacteria > Bacillati > Bacillota > Bacilli > Caryophanales > Paenibacillaceae > Paenibacillus > Paenibacillus sp. FSL R5-0475. The sequence continues at coordinate 1,703,988 of NZ_JBBORK010000001.1, read as the reverse complement.
GCATACCCCTATTTTCATGGCCTGCTTGACCAGTTCAAAATCATCATAACCACTTACAATAATCTTCTCAGGCTTATAGTCCTCTTCGGCAGATAAGGCGCTAAGGAATTCCAGACCAGACATGCGGTTCATCTTGATATCTGTAATAATCAGAGCGGGCCTGATCTCAAGTGCCGTACGTAAGGCCACATCACCATCATCCGCAACAAGAACCTCTGTAATATTGTAATCCTCCCAATGAAAGCGATTCCGCAATCCTTCACGAATCTCATATTCATCATCCACTATAAGTACACTAAGCATCTGATCTCCCTCCTGATCCACTTGGATGTACAACTGTTTCTTTTGGAGATTATAGTCTTTAGTTTCATAGTACTCGACACGAGTTAGGATTGCACGGAGGTAATCCATAACTTTTATAGGGGGATATTAAATTGCTTTTTTAAATGTGCAGCGTTTGTAAAATAATACAAAAAAGCCGACAGATAAACTCTGTCGACTTCCCCCATTTCTTCATTTTAATTAAAGTTCAACGATTTTCGTAGCAACATTGTTGCAAAATTCCCGATCATGCTCCACAAAAACAAGAGTTGGCGTGTATTCAAGCAACAGCTCTTCAATTTGCATACGTGAAATGACATCAATAAAATTAAGCGGTTCATCCCAAATGTACAAATGAGCTTTCTCACTAAGGCTTTTGGCAATCAGCACTTTTTTCTTTTGACCACCACTATAAGTGGATATGTCTTTATCAAATTGGATTCTAGAAAAATCAAGCTTTCGTAGAATAGATTTAAACAGACTTTCATCGATTCCGTTGTCTCTGGCATAATCCGTTAAATTCCCCTGCAGATTAGAAGTGTCTTGGGATACGTAGGAAATGATAAGCTGATTATCCTTTGTGAGAGTGCCTGTGAAATCTATATCCTCATCACACATCAATTTGATGACACTTGATTTACCTGAGCCGTTTTTACCCGACAGAGCAATACGCTCACCCTGCTCGATAGTGAAGCTTACGTCTGAACATACCTTTTTTTCACCGTAAAAAATCGAAATATTGTCTAGCTCAGCAAGTTGACGTTTATGATAGTCAAGCTGTGTAATCTCTAGATTCTCAGAATTTTCGATATTTTTGAGAAGCTTAGACTTTTCGTTGATCGCAGAATTTTGTCTTTGCTCAATGGCTTTAGAGCGTTTCATCATTTTAGCGGCCTTGTGTCCAATGTAGCCTTTATCGACCTTTGAGCCGGAATTTCTCGTTCCGTTTTTTGTTTTTTCCACTTCATGTGACCAGTTGCCTGTCCGTTTAGAAGAAGCAGATAAGCGTTTAATATCTCTTCTGAGTTTCTCGTCCTCTGCCAGCTCAAAGTTATCTTGTCTGACTTTATTCTCCCACCAGCTTGAAAAATTGCCTTTTTGAATTTCTATATTCGTCTTATTTATAGACAAAATATGGTCTACACAATTATCAAGAAAAGATCTGTCATGAGAGACCAGAATATATCCACTTTTCGTATTGAGATAATCACTGACCAGCTTTCTTGCCGTCATGTCTAAATGATTGGTAGGTTCATCGATCAACAGGAAGCTATTTTCCTTAATGAAGAGAGTGGCTAACAGCACTTTCGTCTGCTCTCCGTTAGACAATGAGTCAAAGGGCCGATATAACACATCTTCAGAAACCTTTAATAATGAAAGTTCACGCATTAATTTCCAATGAATATAATCCGGAAAAATTTCGCTGATCACATCAATGGTATTAAGCGCCTTGTTATCCACCTGAAAAGGAAAATATTCAAAAGTGACATGGGCAGAAATATTTCCGCTGTATTCATATTTTCCAAGCAATAAACTCAGAAAGGTGGTCTTTCCTCTACCGTTTCTTCCGGTAAATCCTAATTTCCAATCAGTATCGATTTGAAAGTTTACATTCTCAAAGATGTTATCGTAGCTGCCCTCATAGGCAAAGGTTAGATTTGTAACATTTATTAATGACATATAAGTATCCTCCTGTATGAAAAAAATAAAAGCCACAAGAAAGTTACTTTCTTGTGACTCAAATAAATACAGCAAATCTAGCCCCAAATGGAGTTAGATAAGGATATATTGTTCGAGTGAAAAGAAGTAGTAACTTTCTTGCATACAAAAAATAAAACAAACGAAATAAACCGTTTTTGTTGTTTTATTCATCATGTGTCGCAAGAATAATTACTACACTATACTTTTCAACTCCGATCATTAATTTGTATCCATGTTATCATGCCGATTTGTTTTTTTCAACTTTCCGATCCTTAACTCATTAAGAAATTCATTAATTAGGCGTTCGCTAATTCATCTGCAGAGGGTCCGTAAAGGCCCGGCACTGGTATATTTAGAAGTCGGAAATATACCCCAAGCTGTGCCCGGTGGTGAATCATGTGATTCAAGCCGATGGTACGAAGCGCGACTGCCCGTGTCTGACGGCGGATAACCGCTGTGCCATTACGCAGTGTCCACTCCGCACCAAGCGTCTCCACATTGCTTTCAGAAATTAATTCTTCAATCTTGCGAGCGCTCATATCGAACTCTTGCAGAACCGCGGCGGGGCTCTCCAGCGCTTCTCGTCGATATGGCACAGACGCCAAATCAAACTCCGAGTGAAGAAGAATGGCTGATTGCCAGTTTAGCAGATTGACGAGATGTGTGGATAACCCACCGAGACTCATTGACTTTTCGTGTGGTTTCCATGTCATATGCTCCTGCGTCAGCTTCTCCAGCATACGACGCGTACCAGCTAACTCCTGCAAAACATCCCCGATGATCAGATCTTTATCCATTCCTCTATCTCCTCTCAAAAATGAAGTACCAACTAAAATTTATCATAGAGAATCACCCGTGAGTTTTTCGACGATACCCTTCTTCAAGGAACACTCCCTATAAAAGCTCGATTCTTGATATCCATCAGATTATACCATTTCCAGGAGGTGGAAAATCACTATAATTAAACTTTACCTTAGAACCTTCTTATTCTTACAGATACATAAAAAACCTCCCATAAATTAAATGGCAGGTCCGATATGGAATTTTCAGAGGAAGTAGTGACTTCGCTGTCTCTGATGCTTAGATACTCTCTACTAATTGCATGGTCGTAACACATGTATTATCACTCTTAAAAGTGGAAAGTGCGGCTTTCGCTTTTACACCATCCTGTTCAATCGTTACATTATATTTCTTATCACGAGGTAACCAAAGATCAATGAATCCGTTAGATTGGGACTTCATAGTTTGATCCACAATCACATTGCCCGCAGTGTCCTCGACATATACATCAAACATTTGTTCTGTTAATTCCCCTTGGCATCCAGTCAAGCTATGTGTTGCACACGGGTGTGTATTCTTAACATATGGTGCGATGGAAACAAAAAACTCATCTTTGGGTAAGTCATATTTGGTTGATTGATTGTTGCTGTCGGTCACAATAAGCTGCTCTGAAGTGATGGAAGCAGAGAGGTCTTTCATGCTGCTTGAACTATATTCCTGCACTAATTGTTTAACGTTAGATGTATCGGTTGCTGCGGGTGATTTTTTATCATTTCCCCCCACAAATAAAACAGCCCCTAAAGCAACAACAACTACTGCACCAGAAGCCATCCAAATTTTTGTCCTCATTGATATTCATCCCCTTCTCTTCGATTCAATCATTTTCATTACACCAATAGTTCACATATGTTTCCTATTATATCATTATTATTACTTCACGAAACCTTTATCGTTGATGTTAACGATGCACAAAAAAAGGCCCCTTCTGGTTTTTCACCGAGAAGAAGCCTTGAATCTTGATATATTATTTAAGCTTGCAGACTATTTACAAGATCACTGATAATATCCGCTAACGGAGTGACTGGACGATTCAATACTTTCTCTAGATCGCCACTTTCAATATCCAGCCATCCTTCGCGAATACCACGTTGAATCGCAACAACGAATGGCAGAGCAGCTTCTGGTACACCAACCTCAGCCATGATTTTCGCATAAGCTTCGTCGTCAACTTGCAGCACTTTAATTTTTTTACCAATTACGCCACTTATAATTCCAGTCAATTCTTCTTGTGTTAAAGGCTTGCCAGACAATTCATAGACAGAATTCTCATGTCCTTCCCCAGCTAGAACATTAGCAGCAGCTTCTGCATAATCTCCTCGTGCTGCCCAACCAACTTTACCACTACCAGCAGAAGTTACCCATGGGGCACCTGCTACGGCGCCTTGGATAGATCCAATCTCGTTCTCCATGTACCAGTTGTTGCGAAGGAAACTGTAAGGAATTCCGGTAGCTCGAATGGCTTCCTCGGTTACACGGTGTACTTCAGCAAGGAACAGCTCACTCTTCTCAGCATGTCCTACGCTTGTATAGGCAATGAATCCAACACCAGCTTTAGCGGCTGAATCAATAGCTGCCTTATGTTGGCGAATCCGAGTCTCGTTATCTCCATCTGAAGATACAATTAGCAGTCGATCCACACCGGCAAACGCTACATCCAATGTTTCCGGCTTATCAAAGTCACCATGACGGACTTCCACACCACGCGCTTTAAGATCACTTGCTTTATCTGGATTCCGGACACTTACTACAAGGTCCCCTGCGGGTACAGTTTTAAGTAGAGACTCTATCACCAATGATCCGAATTGACCTGTTGCTCCTGTTATAGCTATTTTCATTTTAAAATCCTCCTCAAATTAGGATGAATTTCATCCTCTTAATAATCGCTCACCTGTAACTATTGTAGTTACATTAAAAAAAGATGTCAACTCCTTTATTTTTATAGCCTTGACTCATCCTAATAAATACAAACAACCCTCGCGGTATCCGGTTGGAATACAGCGAGGGCTTGAATGAAGATATCAGCTCCATATTAACTTAATAACCGTTCCTTTACCTACGTGACTCTCGACAGTAATCCGGCCCCCCATACATTCGATCAGTCCTTTAGAAATCGCCATGCCGAGCCCAGAACCGTTGGAGGTAGACGCTGTATCCGTTCCTCGATAATATCGTTCAAATAGCCGGATCATTGTTTCTTCATCCATTCCATCGCCGTCATCAGCAAATTGAATGATAAATCCGGTGTCCCTATCTTTATGAATAAGCGAAACGGTCAACTTCGTATCCGGTGGGTTGTGGAGCAGCGCATTCGCAGTTAAATTGTTGACAACCCTTTCTAGCCATGGCGTATACAATTGAGCTCTTACTTCGGTTTGTCCAGGCAGAAATACTATTCGCTGCTTCCCGTAGGCAGGATTGGCAGCAGCTTGTTCGAGAGCTTGTTGCAGCCAAGCGTTCAATTCAACTTCCATCGTCTCAGGTGGTTTAATTCCTGACTTTAGACGATAGGTCATTGCAAGATCACTGATCAGCATGTCCATATGGGCCGATTTATCTAGCATAGTCGTTGTAAACTTACGAACTTCCTCTTTCGACCAATCGTATTTTGGTTCGGCCAGTAAATGAGCATATCCTGTGATTGAGGATAATGGGGTTTTCAAATCATGAGTAACACCGGCGATCCATTCCTCGCGTAAGCTCTCCGTCTCTTCCCGCAGTACTTGATCACTCTTCAAGGTTGCCGATAATTTCTCAATTGAAACCATCACATCAGCAAAAACACGGTATCTTCTCCTCCATTTACCCACGGCTGTTCGACTGCGACGAAGTCCTTTACGATCCGTTGGCTCTGTATAGATGGCATTTCCGATGGAATCGAGCCACACGAGCATATGCAGCATAGGTGCACCGAAACGATGAGCTTGCCATAAAGAGAGCAACACAAACGCGATCAATAAAGCGATAAGCATGGCAAATGAACCGATGATCACGACCTTTACTTCCTCTGGTATCCACACTTTTTTACTTGGATCTGTCCCTTTGATATTGGGTTCTCCCACGATCCAAGTACGACCTGAGTCCTTATCAAAAGAAGAAAGAACATGGTACCCATATCGTTCACTGTACAGGGTGCGAAGTGCAAGCTCTTGAACGGAGTACTGAGTGGGTATCATATTAGGTCTATTATAAGAAACCACTTCATTGCCTGATGAATCTATAAGTTGAACAAAAGCTTGGGCCGATTTAATTTCTTTTTCAAGTTCATCAGGAAGTACTGGGTCCCCTTTCGCAGCAGCGAATGTCCCCTCACTCACTTTCTTTAATAGTGGACCTAATACATTAGGCGCACCATACACCAGTGCGAGCTGTTTACCATCCTTTTCTTGAATCCATAGTGCCAGATTATAAGGAAACGGCTGAGTGCCCGTCCAATAAGCAACTACTTCGCCAGGGCCATATTGAATGGGTACATCTTTAGGTGTATTATAGGCACTCTCAACTTGCCCATCTTCATTTAGACTTTGTAGCCAGCCTTTATTTTTCTTCACTTGCTCCAGTAAACTCGGAGAAAAATGTATGCCATCCTCATCAATCTTAGAAGATTCTACCAATTGTTCAAGACCCACATTGGCAAAATCACGCGAGAGACTAATATCAAGAAACCGCAGCAAAATCCAAGTAAATGTTATGGCAGAAATAGCGAGTACTACCATGCCCGTAATTGCGAGCTGAAGAACAAACTTTAACGTTAACCGGCGCTTAATATTCATGGCGCAGACAACTCTTGACGTTCTACTTTAACCAGTTTGTACCCAAGACCTCTAACATTAACAATAAACTTCGGATCGGATGGGTCTGCTTCTATACGCTCTCTTATACGGTGAATATGCACCATGACCGTATTATCATCACTTAAGGCTTCTTCACCCCAAACCTTTTCATATAATTCACTTTTGCTGAATATTTGATTGGGATGTTTACATAAGAACAGCAGCAATTGGAATACAAGTGCCGGACAAGAGACCGACTCACCCTCAACCAGCAGCTCCCCTGCCGTCTCATCCAGTTTAAATCTCCCGTAATCGTAAACGTTCGCAGATTTGCTGTGAACTGTCGCTGTGATCTTATCAGTATCTGATGGAGCAGGTGAACTTAAGTACCGCCGTAACTGCGCTCTTATTCGAGCGACAACTTCAAGTGGATTAAAGGGTTTAGTGATATAATCATCTCCACCTATAGCAAATCCGGTCAGCTTATCAAAATCAGAGGTTCGAGCCGTAAGAAACAGGATAGGGGCGTCCGTCGTCTGCCGGATAAAAGGACAGATTTCAATTCCACTGCGTCCTGGCAACATCACATCCAATACAATCAAATCATATTTTTTGGCTTCGCAGGCGCTTATCGCTTCTTCACCCGTCACCGCAGTATCAATATTTAAATAACCCTCTTTGCGTAATACAGTCTCCATAATCTCCAAAAGCGATTGTTCATCATCTACAAGTAAAATCGATGCTTCATTCATTGTGAAATTCCCTTTCCAAATAGCCCTTGTTTTTATCATCATAGCATGATTCTGGACGCTATCAATCGCACTTACCTTAACAGAAGCTTAATTCGTATTCGTCTACTACACCAAAAGTTAAGATCGTATTAATACTGTGTTTCAGAAGAGCTAAGACTCATTTGCTATAATTTGACTAATGGGAGGCGATATTCTTGAAAAAAAGCTCTAAAAAAATAATCAGCATACCGGGAATGTCAGCAAAAACAGTTTTGGCAATAGGATCACTTGCCTTGCTATTAACAGCTTGTGGAGGAGGAAAAACGGATATGAACAATAATGCGAAAGTGGAGCAAACATCCAGTTCAGCTGTAGAATCAAACGAAACAATGTTCCTGCCTGATGATCTGCCAAATTTTCTGCTTAAAGGGAACTATAAAGAAATGTACGCCCACTTTAGTCAGCCTTTGAAAGATGAGGTTAGTGAAACTGAATTAGCTGAGACCGCTAAGGAATTCACTAAGGATATCCAGACACTGAATAAAGCTTCTGATATGCAGCTTAATGGATTTGATCGACGTACTTGGGTGAGTGATGCAGGTAATAAAGGGCTTATCGGAATGTTTGATCCGGATGGAACCATTTCATTAATCCAGATTCAAGAACTGACATCCTCCCCTGAAACCGACTCGAAACTTAGCAAGCAGGAATACGCGTTGCCTTTCGAAGGTGACTGGTTTGTATTTTGGGGCGGAAAGAATATTCTCGTAAATTATCATTATGAAGTAGAGATCCAGCGATACGCTTATGATTTCATCAAAGCCAAGAATAACTATTCTTATAAAGGGGATCCGCTAAAAAACAAAAGCTATTATGCCTTTGGCGAAAAAATTCTCGCCCCTGCGGATGGTACAATCGTATCGGTTGTGAATGATATTAAAGATAATGAACCTGTCGGTGTCATGAATCCAAACCAGGCAACCGGCAATAACGTGATCATCGACCACGGTGGTGAATACAGCCATCTAGCTCATCTAAAGAAAGGCTCGATTACAGTTAAGGCGGGCGATATAGTTAAAAAAGGCGATGTCATTGGACTGACAGGTAACTCAGGCAACTCTAGTGAGCCCCATTTGCATTTCCAGATTTCTGACGGAGTAGATTTGTTCAACTCTCGTTCAATCCCTGTTAGGTGGGAGAACGGATTGAATCCAATCCAAGGCGAGACGATTACCGCCACTGAATAGCGATCATTTTGGGTTGATAAGGTTGTCTCTCCTAGGAGATATTCGGACGAGACAACCTATACCTAAGCTTGAATACATACAAATAGGTCGATTTACAAATATTAATAGGCCTATAGTGACTAAATACTGATCTCTTCTCTGAAGAAAGGAAGTGTTACACCAGATGACTTTACTCCTTGGGTCACATGTATCCATGACTGGACCAAAAATGCTCCTTCGAGCTAGTGAAGAGGCAGCATCTTATGGAGCGACCACCTTCCTAATATATACCGGAGCTCCTCATAATACTCGCCGTAAGCCCATTGAAGCTTTGAATATTGAAGCTGGACAAGCTCACATGAGAGATAATGGCATTTCAAATATCGTTGTACATGCTCCATTTATTGTTAACTTAGGGAATACGCTATCCGCTCAGGTCTTTGAACATAGTATTGAGTTTCTTCAATCAGAGATTATTAGAACGGAAGCTTTAGGCTCTACACAAATTGTCCTGCATCCCGGTTCCCATGTGGGTGCGGGTCCACAGGCCGGAATTTCTCGAATTGTAGAAGGCTTGAACGAAGTGCTGTCCGATAAACGAAATGTTCAGGTTTCATTAGAGACCATGGCGGGAAAAGGTAGTGAATGCGGAATTACATTTGAGGAATTAGCAGCGATCATTGATGGAGTTACTAATAACGAGCGCCTGTCTATTTGTCTGGACACTTGCCATATCCACGATGCTGGTTATAATGTGAAGGAAGATTTTGATGGCATATTGGATCAATTTGATCGCATAATTGGAATAGAGCGCCTAAAAGTCATTCACGTAAATGATTCAAAGAATATCATCGGCTCGCGAAAAGACAGGCACGAAAATATCGGACATGGATATATCGGCCTTCAGGCGCTTCGATATGTAGTCCACCATCCACAGCTAACAACCATTCCCAAGCTCCTGGAGACCCCCTCCATCGGTGAAAAGAAATATGTCAACCCGCCCTATAAGCATGAGATTTCATTGCTACGAGGAGAAACGGATGAGCCGATAAAACAAGCATAAACGCCTTCGGCGTCCTTATAAGGACGGTAAGCGTTTATGCTATAAACTATAATCAATTTATCCTTTTGCTGGATCATTCGTAACAGGTGCGGTTTCGTTCACTTGGAGTTTCTTTAGTGAGTTTTTCTTTGCGGTTAATTCTTTTGACAGATCAGCTTGCATACGATTTAAGGTTTTTATCTCATCATTCAGCTTTTTGATTCGCGACATTTTACTGCTCAAATCTGTGTGAGACTTGCTAAATTTCATATCCTGTTCTAATTGATTAATTTTAAATTTAGATTTTTCTTTTTTGTTCTGTGTGCTCTTGATTTTGTTTTCGAGCTCGGTAATTTCTTGTTGTAATTTAGTGATCATTGGTTTAGTAAAATTAATTGCCATTCTTACACCTCATATCATATTGTGTTGCTGAGAGACTATTCTACTATAAAAAGAGCAAAAAAGCACACTCATTAGAGTATGCTTCAAAGGTTCACATATTTTAAAAATAATCAGAGAAATAAGGATGCTCTGGTCTAATCAGTCCTTCCAGCAAATGAATCGTGGCTTCATCCGTCTGAATACGTCCGATGCGAGCCAGGTAGGTTGGCCGCTTATAGCCCATTAACATGGTTGTTAAGGTAGGAATATCAATCGTGAGTGAAGGATTTAATCCCCCTTCTCGCAGGGTCCCCTTCCCTTCTTTATCTACAGTTAGTGAAAATGTCCCTCGATTCCATTCCAGCATCGGATCGCTTAAGTTAAAAATGAGCTCACAGTCTTTGTCCTGCCGTTTAAAAGGATACTGTTCGATAAATAAACGGACATCTACAATCCGTGCCATAAAGTATGGAGCGATCGTTTCTTTAATATCCCCATCATCTAATATGAATGACAACGGTTCTCCTTTATAAATATCCCCTTTAACCAGCTTAATCATTGAAAAGTGCGCACTAATAAAATTCCACAAGCCCGTTCGAGCCTCTTCAACAATGTATACCATCTCTTTGATATAAAATATTTCTTCGGCGACCCAATACAACAAGTACCCCATGGGTTCATCGTTGTTATTGTAATAAATACCTACCGTCATATCATCTAAATCCCACCGCAAATATTCTTCCCAAGCTAACTCATTACGAATCATCGCCCCATGATGCTGCACGGCAAACTGATCATAAATCACTTTGATATCTGGATGTTCAATGGATACACGTTCCACATTTCCTGGGACATTTCTCATTTTTGGCAACTGTGTATCCGGCACTTCAAATGAGATTTTATCAGTGATGATTTCCCAGCCTTTTCTTCTATAATAAGGGATTGAATACGGATAAAGATAAGATATCGATTGTTTACGATCCCGCATTTTAGTTAAAGCATGAAGCATCAGTTTATTCATTAAACCTAAATTGGCATATTCGGGATAGGTTCCAACACCCGTTAATCCACCCATCTCATAGATATGCCCAAAAATATTAACCTGAAATGGGTATACGGCTAACTGAGAGATGAGCTTGTCTCCATCAAACCAACCTACAACATCAGCATACTTAAGAACTGGCAACTTAGCCTGAGTGATTTCACGATTCTCCCAGCCAAAGATTTGCAGATCACGATTGGTCACTTGAAATACATAACGTAATAGATTATTAAATTGTTCTGCGTGCTTAGTCTCGACATTAGCTAATTTGATTCTATCCTGTAACTTACTGCGACTCACTGTTATTACCTCCGATAAATTGACCACTTTTTAAGCTTAGATCACTAGCTTGATCACATTGACTCAACGCATAGTATTCTTTATATACGTTGAATCAATGCATTAGGTGTCCATTATCTTGAGATTTCTTAATCTTTACCCAATGAGTTCCTTTGTAATCTAGGGATCAACGCGTAAGCAAACGTGATGAATGGACTTAACCATAAGAAAGTTGCATACGGCGCATATTCTATCACGGGTACACCCAGAGTCACTGCGAAGAAGGCACCACTGACACCCCATGGAATCAATGGATTAACGAGAGTGCCGCAATCTTCTAGCGTACGGGACAGTGTCTTCGCTGGAATGCCACGGCGATTATATTCATCTTTGAACATTTGACCTGGCAAAAGAATCGAAAGATACTGTTCACCCGTCATGCCATTTACCGCAATGGATGACGCTCCGCTCATCAGTACAATGCTGCTCTTACGCTTGAGTGGTTGAATGAGTTTACGGAAAAAGGCCTCAATGACACCGCAATGCTGAATCAAACCACCTAAGGATAAGGCAATTAAGATTAGAGATACAGACCACATCATCGATTGCATTCCTCCGCGGTTCACGATAGAAGCAACCATTTCATTCGCGATATTACTGTTATATCCACTCTGCATTACACTAAACCAGACATCGATTTCAGTCTGCTGCTGAATCAAAGCCGTCACAAGAAGACCACTTACAATACCAACAACTAACGTAGGCAGGATCGGTATCCGCTTGATCGAACAAGCGATGACAGCTAGCGGAGATAGCAGTGTTAACCAATGAATATGGAATCCATCTTGTAACGCAAGCTTAATGTCTTTAATCGAGGATAAGTCGATCGAATTCCCCTTTGGAGCGAACAGAAAAAAGAGAGTGGTGATAACAAGCGCCGGCACCGTAGTGTATGCCATATTACGAATGTGTGTAAATAAGGATATCCCCGCTACTGCAGGTGCAAAATTCGTTGTATCGGAAAGTGGCGACATTTTATCACCAAAACAAGCCCCACTGATAATTGCTCCAGCAGCCAAAGTTGGGGAAATCCCCGTAGTTACTGCAATTCCCATTAAAGCAACGCCGATGGTGCTAACTGTCGTGAAGGAGCTTCCAGTGAACATCGAGACGATGATCGTGACATATAATGCGCTCACCGCAAAATAATTCGGATTAATATAATCCATACCATAGTATAAAAGCGACGGCACTGTACCGCTCATCATCCACACAGCGATCAGAATTCCAATCAGCATGAGGATGAGAATTGGCATTATAGCCGTTTGTATCCCTTGAATAATGGCTGATTCGATCTTCTTCCAAGAGAAACCAAACATTCCTAGTAAGACGGCTGTCCCTATTGTAGTTACGAGAAGCGGTAGATGCGGCTCCGCTTTCAATAGAAAGATAGATACAAATAGAAGTGCAAAAATAAAAACGATGATGATCATGCTTTTTGAGAAACTAAGCTGACGTTCCATGAAGATAATGCTCCTTAACATTGTATTGGGTATAAAAATAATGATCGAACGCTTCCGCACTTTTAAGCTTTTTTGCTTTTTGGCATTGAAGCGCAGAGGTAATCTTAACGAAAAGACTGAGAACAGTCAATGTAAAGAACATACATTGAAGGAATTTCCATAAAAAGTTCATAAGTATATGCGAGAAATAAAAAAAGTGCTGGCAATTATGCCAACACATTAGACTTGTTCTTAACCCAACTCACTACAATTTTAATTGCCAGTGTTTTTAGGTGTTCTCTGTTCTGATGAAACGTAATTTAACGGGTAAGACTGACTCCCTAGCAACATCCTATGACCCTGAAACTCATCATATAGATTTATACGAATGCTTCCTCCCCTTAATATTCTGTGGAAGTTACTATTAAATGAGATTGAGTATGATTTATTATTACCCATTGGCAAATCAGACCCCAGTTGCAAAGTCTTCTCCATGGATTGTCCGTAAGGGTCAATAATTTCTAAGACTAGCTTATGCTCATAGGCACCTGCTTCAAAAGCGTCTTTTTCGAATAAGCTATAATTCATAACAATATCTAATGTACCTTTCTCTTCAGTAATCGTACCCACTGCATTTGCAACCGAAAGGTTGTAAGGGAATAGATCGACACTTGTTAGATTATTCTGTGAGATTGCTGTCATAGGGGTAAGTGCTAATTTAACACTATTGATAAATCCAGTGGATGTTCCCCCTAAATCTGTAAGCTTACCGTCAGCAACCCCTTCCCCAATATAAAGCACAAGCTCAGACGTATTCACCCCTTGCGGAAGTTTACTCCAGATTGTAACCAGGTTTTTACCATTTGGGCTTGTTGGAGTTGTCGATTGGCTAACCACCGCCTTGAAAAATTGGTTGTCAGGTGTTTTGTAATAAGCCACAAGCTGTGCCTGTTTCGACTGACGTGGTTCTTCGTTAATCATTTCCAGTTCCGTATAGATCAAGCTAGAACTGTTTTCATTATAAGTGGTTGTCCGACGCTCGCGAACTTTTGCTTTTCTGCCTAACGAGTTCACTTGGTGAGATTCACCTGCAGCAATCGTATTGATCACATTATTTAGCGAATTTGTATTCATAGAGAGAAACTTCGTGACTTCATCTCCAGAGGTATCTTGCAACTCTATCTTTAGCTGATTGAAACTATAAGTATATGGAACTCTCGCTATCACATAGATCTCTGTCGCTTCATTGGGAGCAAGCATCGATTGCGTATTTGTGGTCACGATCTGGGCTGTACTGCTAAGATCACTCATTCCTGCTTTAACTATAGCTTTTAAAGAAGGTAGCTGTACTGAGGTTAAGCCGGTGTTACGGATGCTGATAGTAGTTACGATTTGATCACCATCATCCCAAGGCAAACGCTGATAGGATCCAAGTTTCACCATGAATTTCCCGTAGCTATTCTCGACCGAATACCCTTGTCCTATCAGATTATTGTTTTCTAGAGCATAAGGTATGTTATACAGCGCAGTTGGGAAAATAACTTTGTCGTCAACAGCAGGTTCCTTCCACTCTAGCTTTAATGTACCTTGATTAAGTATTAATGGCACATCCGCCCTGAGACTGACGATCTTCTCTTCAAGCGGTTTCAATGTTAAATTGGCAAGTGCTTTTGAGTCTACTGGAATACTAAGTCCTTCAGCTGCTTTAACCGTAAGCTCGTATGCAGGTATAGTGATAGGTTTATTCCCAAGATTCTTAAGTCGGAATTGAAGATTCCATTTCGCGGAGTCATTCTCCGAATATACGGAAGCACTCTTCAATTGCGTTTCAACCGTATTATTCTTTACAGAAATCTTCTTAACAGCATAATTAGCCACAGCAAAGTCGACAGTTGTTAATGCAGGAAGCTTAAAGGATTTAACAGGTAGCATTATTTTCAAAGCTTCATCTTCTTGTGCAAATTGCAAGATCATATGTTCAGTCTTCATATAGGAAGGAACTTCAGTTAAATAATAAATCGTCTTCTTTTCTTGGGACTGTACATCGAAACTGCTGCTAGCATCCTCCTGCTTAAGTTCGAACACCGAACCACCAGCTGATCTCAGGTACGCAATATAAGTAGAATTGCTTAGCACTTTTTTACCCAAATTCGTGTAACTAACGCCAACTCTCATATAGACTTTTCCATTCCTTTTAAGCCTTTGCATACTTTCCACTTTGATATCAACTTGCAGATTATCCAGCGTGAGCTTCTTGCTCTGGCCTTGAGGAACGACAACTGAGTAACTTGCCGGAATGGAGAATTCGCCTAGCTTTTTCTGATAATCCTGGCTACTGAAATCCCACTTCAATAGGGTCACTTTGGTGCCGTTTAATTTTGTAGACTCTCCAATATTCACGTAGTAAGTTACAATTTGACTACTCATTGAAGGAATATTTTTTTTAGTAACATCTCTCGTGACAGGTTTACCTTGTATGACTGTCCCCCCAGTTGTAGTAACCCTTGAGAAATAATCTACGTGAACTACACTATTGGTACTACTATTGCTATAACTAAGTGTGTATATAAGTATATTACCGCTCGGTTGCTCTAAAATATCCATATCTATTAGCTTCACGTTGACATTGTTTTTTAAAGCGATCGACCCAAGTTTGTCAAGAGTGAATACCGCTGCAGTTGAAGCACTTGTCGGTGCTGCGTAAATGCTGTTTGCAAGAGGTTGGCTTAACATCATTGCACTGAGCAGAACTACAGCGTATGTCTTTAGTGGTTTGTGCATGAGTCTCCCTCCTTATACAAAATCCTGTTCAATACTTCTATTCGTTTAGAACGGTTGCTACTCGATTCTGGATCAGCTTTGCAACATCTTCCGCAGATTTTTGTCCACTGAAGAATGATGAGGACTCCTCCCCAATAATAGAAAGCACTTTAGTATCCAGTTCCGCATATTGATCTACCGTATGAATGATTTCTTTAAACTTAGTAAATTCTTCATCAGAAACCTTAGCCGCTTTTCCGGTTGGAAGCTTATATGCTCCACTTTCCACCTTTTCCTGAACATCGTTTAAATTCTTATCGTTCACTGATTGGAGCAGAGAGAATCCTTCTCTATCTTGCAAGGACTGTGCTTCTTCAGATAACAAGAAGGTCATAAACTTATAAGCTTCTTCTTTCACCGGAGTATTGGCTTGTATGGCGAGCGATGATGAAGGAATGATTCTCATACCACCAGTCTGACCTGCATGTGGCTTTTGAAGGTACACCGGATTTTCAAAGTAAGAATATGGACCATCGATAAAGTCTGTTGGTGACCATATAACGATGGAGTTAAAAAGCTGATTACCTATCTCCGCTGGCTCCGAAGTCATAACTTGTTCTTTATACATTTTCTTGACTTGTTCCAACAGCTCCACAAAATCAGGCGAGTCGAATTTCGCTTGTTTCGCTTCACTATCAACAAACAAATTATAATTATCAATAGCCATTTCTTGGAGTGTCATTTCCGCTGGGTACTCCGTTAAGGCATAAAGTTTGTTTTTAGCGTCCTTCCCAGCCTGTTGTATAATTTCCTTCGATTGTTCCCCAAACTCTTTCCAAGTCCAATTCTTATCGTCAATCTTCACATTTGAGTTCTTAATCATATTCCCATCACCTATGAACGCTCTAAAAGCGAACCCGGTAGGAATGAAATATAGGCCGTCGTTTACCTTCATTGCGTCCAAAACATTCATTTCTAAATCACTCTTATTTACCGTTTTATCGTGTTCAAATATATCATTCATGTTCACAAGCAACTTTTTACTCACATAATCATTGATTGAAAAGGCGCTTATATCAAAAATATCTGCACCTTTTCCGGAGAGTAGGGCTGTATTCGTTGTTTTTTTATATTCTACATAACCATTCTCCCCCCACTCATTTCCCACTTCTTTATATGCCTTAATTTGTAGGTCGATATCCGGGTATTTCGCTTCAAACTTTTTCTCTAGCGCCTGATAGAATGCACTCGATTCTGCTAGAGATAGAGTCAAGATTGTCTTCCCCTCTTCAGTTGTCGTTTTCCCCTTACTTTCCACTTTCTCATTACCTCCGGAATTACATGCCGTTGTCATTATCAAAGCACCCATTAATAGTACAAAAATAGACCTTTTAAACATTTGATTTCCTCCTACTATTTGCTCGTTTATTTGAATTCTTATTGCAGTCGAACTCGGTTCCCGTCTTCAAGAGGTTCACTACTTTCCAGAATAATTGAATCCTCCTCATAGAGAATATCCGATTGAATCATTGTTTCTTTCTCGTTTTTTTCACTGGAGTGAATACGAACTTTTTGAGCGACAAAGACATTGCCTAATGCCCCCCGCTGCTCGTCAACTTTATAGACAAACAAACCTTCGCGATCCTCATGAATAGCTTCATTGGATAGGAGTAATCCCTCTTGGAGTGAATGTTTTTCGATTTTGATCTGAGCCTGTTCACCTCCTTTAAGTTCTGGATCAACGACTTTTATTCTCAAATTCTTTTGAGGAATGGTTTGAGTCTTCCCGGACTCATTACTAGAGGGGCTATCAGTACGTGACTCTGAATTCGCAACTTCTTCGATGGAGCCGCTTAGGGTCCGTGCTTCTTGTCCATGATTCATATCAACCTCGACCTCTATCTTTTCTCCAGCAGAAATCCCTAAATTGGACAAATGCACGGAATCCACGATAATATCCAATCTGTAACCCCGACTGCTGTTCGATACAATCACATCCGGTTCTCCCATTGAAATTAACCCTTCGACGGCATTTAATTTTGAAATCAGACCATCGAACGGAGACAGTAGTTGTTTTTCGCTTGTTAGACGATTTTTTAGTCCGCTAATCTTATTCTCCTGAGCTAAGATATCTAACTTCCCTTTTTCGATATCACGTCTTGTATTTCTGATTTTGAATTCATCCTCCTCCAGCGCGGATTGGATGTACTGATCTTGCCTATTCTGTTGATCAATTTTCTGCTTTTCTAAATTTGTTATTTCGTCTTTCAATTCTTGCTCAACAGTTTTGCTCTCATAGATAATAAGTTTTTGTCCCTTCTTTACACGTTGTCCTTCTTTCACAAGAATTTGTTCGACCTTCAGTCCGGAAGTATTCGAAAGTCTAACTTCAGCAAGTGGCTGCAATATCCCACTACCTTCAATCGTAAATAAAAGATTTCCCTTTGTTGGTTTTTCGGTTCTAACTTTCGGCAAGGTCAAAGTTTGTATTGTGTTACTGAACAATGTAAAAAACAACAATAATCCCATAAAAACCATGAAGACGACTTGAATATTTCGTTTACGTCTACGATCAGTCGGCTCTATACCTAACTCCATATCCCGTCATTCTCCTCCAATCAACCTTTGATACCAGACAATTGAACACCTTCAATAAAATACGATTCCGCATACAGAAATAGCATCACCATCGGAGCCATATAAAGTATAGATGCAGCAAAAGCAATGCCTCGCTCGCCTTCATTGATCCTCGATAAAAAGACTGACAATGGCTGTTTAAACGGATCATCAAGAAAAATAAGCGGCTGCTCCACCATATTCCAATAATCCACAAACAATAATATGACTAGTGCTGCCAGACCAGGTTTAATCATCGGAATTATAATCTTGTAGAAAATCAGAAAATGTCCAGCACCATCCATTTTGCTTGCTTCGATATACGCATACGGTATATCTAGCATGAACTGTCTGAGCATAAACACACCAAAAGCTGCGAAAATTCCAGGCAATATAATTGCATATGAACTATTTAATATTCCTAGCCTATCCGCCATAATATAGTTCGGTACTAGCGTCACTTGAAAAGGCATAAGCATCGTTAGAACATAAATAAGAAACAAAGGATCTCGTCCCCGGAATTTCAGCTTCGAGAATGCATAGGCAGCGAGTGCTGCTACTAATGTTTGTCCTGCAATGATGGGCACAACCATGAATACTGAGTTCCAGAACATCGTCAGATATTTAGGGTTGTCTAGGAGAACCTTAGTATACTGGTCCAAGGACACTTGATCCGGCAGCAGTTTTAAATTTACAAAAGGATCTTCTCTCCCTTCAATCACCTCATTCATCTGCCCGATAGGTCCATAATTGATCTCAATTTCTTTCTCTGTCATAAGCGAATTTGTGAATGTGATCACAATCGGGAATAATAACAAGACTGCAATAACAGCCATAACGAGTGTTAATGCCCCTTTTCGCAACACTTTGACAACTGTCACAACCTTTTCACCCCTATTCCATGAATTGTCTATGCCTCCGTTCAAATGCAAACAATCCCAACACAATCAATAAAATACAACCAAACATCAAGGTCGCCGCGGCAGTCAGCTTCTGAACATCGAGCGACATGAACATATTGTTCATATAATGCTGCAGCATGTAAATGCTGTCGTGCGGATAATCACCAGCGATTAAATACGTTTCTCGAAACACTTTGAATGAATTAATAATCGACATGATGATTACAAAAAACATCGAAGAGGTTAGATAGACAAGCGTAATACTGCGAAACTGCCGTAATCGTCCAGCACCTTCAATTTGAGCTGTTTCATAATAATCCTTTGGAATTTGCTGCAATCCCGCCAAGAATAAAATCACGTTATAACCAATGTTCTTCCATAAATAAACAACAATGATTACATTTCTAGCTGCATCCGTCTTCATCCAATCCACACGATCGATACCGAAGTTGTTCAGCCAGGCGTTAAGCGAGCCATTCCAATCGAAGAGCATCTGCCAGATCAGAATGATGGAGGCGACAGGTACGACAAGCGGCAACACGTATCCAGTCCTCAGCCAATTCCGAAGATATGTATTTTTATTCAATAGCATTGCTAATCCTAACGAGAGCACAAGCATTAGTGGAACACTTATCACACTAAAATAAAATGTATTAGATGCTGCTTTACGGAAAGAATCGCTATCTAGCAGCTCTCGGTAATTATCAAACCCTACAAAGTGGCCCTCTATCGTGCTATCCATAAAAGAATAGAATACTCCCATAACAAACGGTATAAGGTAAAACATCGCGAATCCGATACCGCTTGGTGCCAGGAACATTATTGCCGCTGAGACATCCTTTCGGAGCCATTTCTTCATAATTGGGTTTATCATTCTTTCAGTAACCTCCTTCATGTACTTAGAATAAGTAAAACTTTTTAAAAAGAAGTATGGTATATATTAAGTATTTCTTAAATTTCAAAAAATGAAGATGTGGGGTCACAGAAAAACCGTTGATAGAATTATCAACGGCTAAAAGAGTTAATATAAAATTCAATCTTTTGTTTAATCATTCATTGCTTTCTAATTCTTCGAGTACAACTCCACAGCCTGCGTATCCATAATTGGATTTGTATATTTCTCTAACGTTATCGTTAATGGCTGAGGATAGTTCTTCGCTTCCGCGCCAAAATTATATCCAAACTCGTTCACGGCTGACCCATCCTTAGAAGTCGTATAGCTGCTGAAGCTGCTTGTGGAAGTTGCTCTATTATGTACCTTCCCTTTTGCGTCAGTAAAAGTCTCAGCAAGTCTAGTAGAGCCATCTAAATATTGAGCATTCTCAAGATTACGTCTTAGGAGGATTTCTCCTTCCTCTACATTATTCTCTTGTTTTGGCGTGACTAACTCAAGTCCAGTTCCGGGCGCTTCAATAAGCTGATATTTGTTAAGATCCACGACAATTTTCATTTGATCCTTTTCGACTGCCGAAATTCCGAATGCTTTCAACGTCACAGAATCCGGCTGATGGCTGCCCTTACTATTCTTGAACACTAACGTGAACTTGGAGTTGTCTGAGTAGACTTCGGAATTGTCAGAATTAATGATATCGGGGTAATACAACTTCTCAACTGTGTCCCCTTTTTTAGTAATCAGTACTGGATTAATTAATTGAAAAATCTGTTTATTATTATTCTGATTATATTCCAGATCCACATAGGTGCTAAGCGGAGTATACTGCACTTGATTCACTCTAATCTTTTGCCCGTCCACTGTCAGTGTTCCGTCTGTATCCAGCATACGTTCCTGTGCTTTAAGCATGTCAGGATCAAGCTCGAAAGCAACATCTAGACTAGTCCGATACTTATTACTACTGGATAGGAGAGCCTTATCTGAAGTTTCTGTAAGAATTATATTATAGTTTACTTTCTTTGGATATTTAACCGTTGGTGAAAGATTAGTGGAGTATATAAAATCCATAGACTGCCCAGGTTGAATTCGGCTCTCGCTAGCGAGCATACTTAATGATGCGCCTTTGTGAAGAGGCGATTCCTTTATTCCTTCAAATTGAAGCTCAAAATCCGCGTGTATAACTACTTCGTCCGTATTGTTCTGAACACTGTATAAAACATAAACTTTCCGTCCATCTGTAACGGCACCTGTCACATCTATCCGGTAACCCTTGTTTTCCGCACTTTGACCGACCGGCACAACGAGATTCTGCTCAAGAGCACTGGCCAGCGCAGGCTCTAACCTTGAGAACGAGCGATAAGCTTTGAAATTATCCGTGTTTTTAGTGCTCGCCGATTGTACTGAAGGTTGTGCCACCTTATTCGGTAATCCGATTGTTGAGTATGTAAACAGTAACGCAACCACTGCAGCTGCAACCACGCCCATACCTGTAGTATAGATGCGTCGGTTTTCTCGCTTCTTCCCTTCCACAATTCCCTTTTTCATAGCGTTGTAGATTTTCATCTCCTGTATTGTTTCGACATTCTGTTGCACTTCATCGACGTTCTTACGTAGAATACGATCTTCTTTTTCTGTCATTCCATTCACCTCCAATATCGCTATAGATAACTTCGAAGCTGTTTGAGTCCTTCGCGCAGCCAAGTCTTAATCGTACCTTCTGGCCTTTTTAACACTTTGGCAATTTCGACAGTGGTCATGTCATGGTAGTATTTAAGCGTTACAACATGCCGGTATTTAGGTTTTATCCGATTCATCGCACGCTCCAGATCAATTCGGTCATTACTCTTCATTTCCTGTGCCTCTTCCTCCACCATCTTCTCCGCTACTATCACACGCTTTTTGCGCCGTAGCTCATCCATGCAGCAATTAATCGTTATTCGGATCAGCCAAGGTGTGAAGGACTGTTCATCCTTTAATTTTTTGCGTTTCATCCATGCCCTGCATGAAGCTTCTTGGATCACTTCCAGCGTGTCTGCCTCTGTTCGCAGATAACTGTAGGCAATAGCGTACATTTTTCGATGTTCCACATACAAACGACTAAAAAAAGCTTCTTCATCCATTTGCGCAAAATCTACCATTCTGACTTCATCCATTGTGTTTTCCACCTTCCACCACCCCCTCTATCTTCTATCAGGAAGATGCATCCACCTCATATATCTATAAGTAAGACGGAGTTGAACGTAAAAACGATTGATTTTTTTCAAATTCATTTCATATGTAGTAAAATAGTAACGTTAAGTACAACCTTTAGAGCATTTTGTGAAAAGAGGTGGATCAGTGCTAAAAGCTGACAGACAGGCGTATATCCTAAAAAAAGTAGAGACCGAAGGCCGCGTCGTTGTCCAAGAATTAACACAGGAATTAAATGTAACAGAAGATACCATACGAAAAGATTTACAAAGCTTGTCGAAGCTGGGACTTCTCAAACGAATTCATGGTGGTGCTCATAGCCTTATTAATGACATGAAAGATTTCAATTCACGTGTAGAATTTAATAGCCAGACCAAAGCTGACTTAGCTAAACGAGCTTGCACACTTATTGAGAATGCAAAGGTTATTTTTATTGATGGAGGGTCCACAAATTTAAAAGTAGCTGAGAACATTCCTGAGCATTTTGATGGAAGAATTATTACCAATTCCCCCTCAATTGCGTTATCGTTGTGCCGGTTGTCCAAAGCTAGTATAACCTTGTTAGGTGGAGACCTCGATAAAAAGAACCAAGTGTTATTCGGAGCCGCAACGCTTAGAGCGATACAGCAAATCCATTTGGATCTAACAATCCTTGGCGTATCCACGCTGGATTCAAAGGTGGGCATAACTGTTCCCTCTTATGAGGAATCCATCATTAAGAATCAACTTTTTGAACAATCTTCCATGGTTATCGCCATAGCTACGAAAGAAAAGCTGGAGAAAATATCCACTTTTTTTGTAGCCAAGGTATCCGCGTTAGACTATTTAATCACTGAAGGTACAGTAGACAATAAAATTGTTGATACATATAACAAACTCGGCGTTAACGTAATTACAGTATAGATACTTTCTAAATTTGTACAAAAAAAGATGAACACTTTTGAAGCTTGTGCTCATCTTTCATTTAAAAAGTTCTCAATAGCCTCATAAGAATCTTGATTATGTTGCTTATTACTGATCGTTTTTGAAGTAATCTCAATAAATTGAGCGTTTGGGATATATTCTGAGAGTAATCGTCCGTAGGCGTATGGATGAATTGGATCAAGTTGACTAGCAAGGATCAATGTGGGCAGCTTTAAGTTCTTCCAAGCCTCACGATCATGATTAGGACAATCCATTGGCAGCTTCACAAACTTCATCGAGGTTTCTTTTACATAAGGATATTTAAACTGCCCTAATAGGGATTCACCCGCATAAGTAGATATTGAATTTATAGATTTATAGACCTCTGAATTTTCGTATCTATTTTGAGCGGTCAGAGGATCTGTATCCTGCAGTACATCATGAACTTTGGCGTAGGCTTCACGAATCAACACCTCTTGCGGCTTATCCTTCCAGGCTGGACGTGACAAAATAAGCTTCTTAACGCTACCCGGGTACCTCAATGCCAAATGAAGCGACACCCCAGCACCTGTGGAAATCCCTCCAATATTAAATGGACGGATATGAAGGTGTTTCGTTAAAGCCATCACATCTTCGGCGAATTGTTTAAAAGAAAAGTCATCCGCATGTCCAAACGCTACAGTCTTTCCATGACCTCTAAAATCTAGTGAGATCCTTCGTATGTGATCTGTTTGCTTCATTAAACCGAAAGTTTGATTAACGTCACCGCCCAGACCATGTAGAAATATAAAAGGCTCTCCATCCCCTCCATCATCTTCATAATAAAATCGAATGTGCTCGTAGATAAAGTAAGGCATATTCTCCCCTCCTTTACAAAGAACCAGAAACGTCACTTAGATAAATCGTATTTCCGGTCTTCACCGATTCTTCCACAGCGAGCATCGCTCTCATCGTAGCAATCCCATCTTCAATCGTTGCACCTACACCTGGCTTGTTATGCAGAACTGAATCTGCGAACCCTTCAATCTGCAATCTATAAAAATGACCATCTGCTCCAAGCGGTCTATGGTAGCTGTTATCACTAGCTTTGAAAATTTCTACATCGCTTGATTTTAATGTCCACGGGTTGTATGTCTTTCCTACTACTGATCCGAATTCACCATAAATTTGGAATCCTTCATGCCAATCCATCCGAACCGCAATGGTCAAATCCAATTGAGCTACAAAGCCGCTTTCAAACTCCGCAGTAATAAACCAACAATAGGCACCGAACTTTTGCGTATTCCATGCTTTCACACTTACAATATTTCCACCAAGATATCTTGCGGTATCGAACAAATGGCTTCCATGACCTAAAATATAATAGCGTTCCTTGTTCGCTTTTGGATCTCCAGCAGGTCTCTTTATTTTTTCACCGGATATAATCACTGGCTGAACATTCTCAGTAACGGTATATCGATAGGTGGAATCACAATACCAAGCTTTTAGGCCAATAATCTCACCCATTTCATGATCTACAAACTCTTTAGCTGCTACTATACCGGGGTCAAATCTCTTCATATTCCCCACTTGCACTTTGAGATCGGTACGATCCACAAGCTCTTTTAATTCTTCCACTTCTTCGATGGATACACCTAGAGGCTTTTCTACCAAGACATGTTTACCTGCACGCACGGCTTGTTTAGCTGCCTCCACATGAAATTGATCGGCAATCCCAATAACTACAGCATGTACGCTCGAGTCCGCCAGCATTTGTTCATAATCCGTATATATCTTGTCAGGTTCATAGATAGCATTCATTCTTTGGAGCAAGTATTCATCTACATCGCATATTGCATAAAGGTGAGCATTACGTGAACGCCTTATAGAGTCAAAATGCGCCGCTTGTGAAATCTGACCGCAACCTAATACGCCGATGTTCAACAATTGGTTTTCCTTTTTCATATTCATGTCCTCCTATTCTAGTTAAAGAAATTCAAAGCATGTTCTACATCGCCCTCAGCTAACCCATGCATAATAACAGGACCGTCATAAACCTTACTTAATTCATTTAGATATTCCTTTAAGGGCAAGTTTCCTTTACCCACCGGTGCAAAAGTGATCTTCTCTTCGGTTACAAAAGCATCTTTGCAATGCGCAATGGCAATGTGCTCCTTCAGCGCTGTTAGCGTTTTTGAAATCTTACCTAAGAGGTCCTTATGATCCTGTGGGGTTACTAGATTTGCTGCATCATACAAAACCTTAAGATAGGGTGTGTCTAGATCTTGTAATAGTCTCAAAGCAACTTCTGCCGTACTCACCACATTGGCTTGTTCAGGTTCAAATATTAACGTTACTTGGTTGTCTTCTGCAATTTTCAGCATCCACGCAAGACTTTCATGCAATAGTGACCATGCCCTCACTGTATGATTGTCAGGATGAGAACTCCAGAAATCTTCTTGGTTCAAACTACCCGTAGAAATCGAAACATACGGAACAGCTAATGCAGCTGCAGCCTCAACTACATTTTTAAAACACTGCTGATTTTTAACTTTCTTCTCCTCATTTAGCTCTAACGTATTAAACGTTCCTGAGATCACAGCAATGCTAACTCCACTGTTAATTACTGCTTCTCTGATTTGATGGATGGTCTCCTGACTAATCTCTTTAGGCAAGCTTTCCAGTCCTACATTAGCAAAATTGAATTGAACGCTACTCATGCCTTGCGCTTTGATTTTGTGTAAGGCGCTCTCCAGTTCATAGTTCAAGTATACTTTTGAGAAAATTCCTAACTTCACAAGTTACACCTCCTTTATCTATTTTCAACTTCATCATACACGTAATTTCGATTATAAACAATAAAATTCAATTACAAAAAAAGAACTAATAATCTGCAAAAAATATAAAAAAGCGCTGGCAATAATGCCAACACTTTAGAATCAATTATCGATTTCGATTAATCATGTAATTCAATAAATGCTTCAGAAAAGCAATATTACGAGGGATCTCCTTTAACGCTTCCATAGCGAGACAGTAGTGTTCCCACATCTCTTTTCTTGCGCCGTCAGCACCAAGGATAGATACAAACGTTGAATTGTTATTCTCCACATCCTGACCTATCGGCTTACCTAGTAAATGATGATCTCCTTCCAAATCGAGCAAATCATCTTTAATCTGAAAGGCAATCCCCGCATGATAGGCAAATTTTTTCAAAGCCAGAACTTCAGTTTTCTTAACCTGAGCCAGAATCGCTGGCATCACTAGTGAAGCTTCAAATGCAATTCCGGTCTTATAAAAGCAAATCATATTTAATTGCTCTAGCGTCAATGCTTTTCCCTTAGAATTCAGATCCATTGCCTGACCCATACATGTATCTTCTGCTTTTTGGGCTGAATATTGCATCAAGGCTAGCACCGCTTTTGCATCAAAAGAATGAAGTGACGCCTGTTCCTCGATCGACTTCTGAATCAGAAATAGTCCGGTTAATTCCGCCGTTGAACTAGTATACATTTCGTGTAGAGTTGCACGACCTCTTCGGGTTGAAGCATTATCCTGGGATGGAAGATCATCGAAGATTAGAGAAGCGGTATGCATATATTCCAAAGATCTCAGAAGCGGCACAATTGCGGATGCATCTAGACCATATTCGTTAACACCCATGACCCAAGTCAATATAGGTCTTATCCGCTTGCCGTCGCCTGCTAGACTATAATTAGCCGCATCAATAAGCAACTCTTTCATTTCTGGCGTCCCGTCTGGCTTGGCTATCAGCAATTGTTTATTGATTTGATCGCGAACATTTTGGATCGTATCCCGAAATTCCACTTTTTCCTTTTTGCTGTTTTTTAGATTCAAAAGCAACTGATCCCGAAGCAGTTTATCGAAAAAATCCACATCGTCCGCTTTCTGCACCATCTGCTGGACAAGCCGATTAAATGCTGGTTGACCAGAGACAAAAATCTCCATGATCTCTTTATACTTCTCAATTCCTACACGTTCTTTACATCGCTTGAGACCATTAATGGCGCGATCTAATATTACTTCACGGGTTTTAGGATCAGAGCGATACACAGTGTGTATTAAATGGGAAATGACCGTCCAGTATAATTCAAAAGGATTGATCAGATCTGTACGTTGACTACGGTATTTTAAATAATAAGTATAGGGGGTTACCGCTCCCGCTTTCATATCGTCAAACATATCCGCAAAATCATCAGCCAGTTGATTATATAACCCATAGAAAAAGGTACGTTGATCAAATTCGTCATCTGCTGGAGCACTAATTACGGATCGGACAATTAAACGGGAAGAAGAGGATTTTAAAATGATGGGTATGAAAAGCTCTTCATTGCTGTATTCAGAGTTAGAAAGATCCTTCATACGATCCAATTCCTGAGAATGGAAAAATACAAAAGACTGCTCGAAAAATGCATCCTGCATTTCTTCCCGCTGATACCCTCTAATATACTCAAAAGCCTCCTTGAGCTCCGAATGTACAAATCGAATGAACGGCATGTTCTCTCCGGACCATTCACCCAATTCCGGTACAACTCTATTAAGGATCGCAGTGCGTATCATATGAGAATACTGTTCTTTCTCTTGGTCGGTTAAGACACTGGAATCAAGGAGATCATCAATGAATGGATAAGTTAGGCCATATGAATAACCAAGTCTAATGGCTTCACCAATCCTCTTAGATCGCTCCACAGGTGGTACGTCATCGTCCATCTCTTCCATCACATGGAGAATCACCCCAATAATGATCTTGATTAATTTACGTTGCGCTTGCTCGGGATTCATTTCCTTCGGAAGATGTGCTGATACCCGCTTAAGTTTGTCTATCACCCAAATCGTGGCCGTTTCAACGCCTTCCTTCTGAGCCCAACGGTAAATCCCGGTGAAATTCATGAAATCTGACTGATCCTCCGAACTTGTGGAGCCTGGAAGAATCATTTGATTTCTAATGTCGGCAACCATACGCTTAATCCGGAGCTGTGTATTCGGTGAATCCAAAGCTTGCCCCAGATCTCTCATATAAAGATAGGAAACACTTCGATCCAAATAATCATCCAATTTACCGGTCTG
This sequence comes from Paenibacillus sp. FSL R5-0475, assembly GCF_038004585.1. Classification (NCBI taxonomy): domain Bacteria; kingdom Bacillati; phylum Bacillota; class Bacilli; order Caryophanales; family Paenibacillaceae; genus Paenibacillus; species Paenibacillus sp. FSL R5-0475. Next base: position 1,675,826 of record NZ_JBBORK010000001.1, on the reverse strand, counting down.
ATTCAGCCATCCTAGATATCTATGATAATCCTGAGAATCTGGTTTCCTCTTGCCTCTTGATAAAAAGGACAACCATGAACGGCGATGAATATGGTTCTTCTTCCACAATTGAAAATCTTCAATCAAGGTAGACACATAAGTTTTTTCTTTGAACTGTTCACGAAGAGATGCAAAATACTGAGCTGCCTTCTGCTCAGCGATCGAATATCCTGTATCGGCGTAATCTGTAAATTTTTCATTCATAGGTGATGACCTCAACTTCTCTTTTTGTTAACATGACCCATTAGGGAAGAACAGAATTTCTTCCTGAATGAAATGTTCATCAGTTAATACGGTCAAAACTCTTTTGGGTTACGAAAAAGAAGCTTGACTAATCAAGCTTCTTTCAAAATAACTATACACAAATTATTCTATTTAGATTAATCTGCATTATGCTCCTTTACTTGGATCTTTAGCGAGAGCGTCGATCCTAATTCCTTTTGTATATATGCTAAATCTGTTATCTGCTCGATATGATAAACGCCGCCTGGAAATGGAGAATCATAGAAGAGCTTTGATACTGCTGCTGTCACTTTTGCAGTGATGATGGATTGATTCTTTCCTTGCAATATTAAATCAGCATGCATTGGCTTCCCCTCTCGATTTTTTCCACGAGCCTCAACCTTGATAGCGAACTGGTTGCTCCCAATATGCAGCCGCTCCATAGCACGAACCATCCACCTGTTCACCCAGCTTGTCTTTAACAAACGAACGGCCCCTGTTTTTTTGGCTATAGCCAGCATTTTAGTAACGAAAACTGAGTCCAGACAAAATCGTGTGGAGATGGACGATGCTTTGAGCGTTCGGGCAAGCGTCTGTTGATCTGAGAATGGGAAACGATAGGCATGGCGATTCCCTAAATCGTCACCAAAGTGATATGACTTTCTATCGGTGAAGCTCTCTACCTCTACCTGACGATTCTTCTGCTTAACTTCAAACTTTTCTCCTAAACTATTCACTGTCCATTCGATCGCCGCCTTACCATGAGAATCACCAAGTCCGAGCATAATCGCGATTTCGATGTCCTCCGTCTGTTCTATCAATCTTTCCGCTTCAAGAGCCATTAGATTGGTTATGCCGGGTGCAAGCCCTACACTAAGAACGGCACTAGATCCATGTCGTGCAGCCTCTTCGTATAACGCCTCAATTTGAGATAAAAACGGACCACTCGCTGATACATCCACATAATACGTACCGCTGCGAAAGCAGGCTTTTACAAAATCCGTATTCGTTTGATCCAAACACATAATGATTAGCTTCACTTGATCTAGTAAATGTGGAGGTATCGGCTTATTAATATCTAACTCTAATGGCTTGATCCTGCCGTGAGTAGATTGACTGAACCTCTCTGCTTTTTCAAGACTTCTCCCTGCAGCAAATACTTTACCTGGATACTTCTTCTCTAATATTTCACATATGGTACGCCCTACATGTCCATAACCACCAACAACAACAATATCTTCTTTTTCCTGCATTATTATCACCGCATCCTATATAATAGAGTTGATTAAGAATCATTCTCAATTATACGGATTTCGCTTCCGTTCACTATCCCACAAATGTGGGAGTTCGATATAATCCATTAAGGACTAGAGGGCTACTCAATGAATACCCATAAACAATTCATTCTAATAAAGAAACAAATCGTTAAGCTAGGTATGGTTACTGATTCTTCTCACAACTACCGTACTTCCTTGCTGTCTCTCTTACGTGAAGCAGTTCCCTTTGATGCTGCCTGCTGTACTCATGTTGATCCACAGACATTGCTTTCGACAGGTGCGGTTACTGAAGACAATGTAGAGTCCATTCATCCCCACTTGTTCCAGATCGAATACGGTGAGGATGATGTTAACACCTATGAGCAAATGGTTCATACCAAGCTCCTCGTCGCTACAATATATGAAGCAACTAAACAGCAACCCGAACGGAGTGCACGCTATCAAAAGGTTTTGTCTCCTGCAGGCTTTGGGGATGAACTACGTGCAGTCCTTATTCTTGGCGAATCTTGTTGGGGATATTTGACGCTGTACAGGAATGCAGATCAATCGGAATTCTTACAAGAGGAGTGTGATTGGATCACCTCACTCATCCCTTTGATTGCAGCCAGAATGCGGGCTTTCAGTCTTGAACTTCCGGAGAGAGATGAGACTTGGCTTGAGGATCATTATGGTTCCGGGATTGCAGTACTATCTGATGACTTGGCTCTTCTTTCCTCCAATCCCGCAGCGGATCGCTGGTTAGGCAAACTCCGCTCATTGGAAATGATCGAGGCTCATGTTCTACCTCGTCCAATCCGTGCTGTAAGCACGCAAGCGTTAAACAGCCCTTCCGAATCTATGGGGATAGCGAAGGCATGCATTCGTATGACTGAGGGGCCCTATTTAGTCGTTCGGGCAAGTCTTCTTAAGGCTTCCAACGGTCAGAACCAAATTGCCATTTCATTCGAACCCGCGCGTCCTGCTGACATGCTCCCCATCATTGCTGAAGCTTATGGTTTGACGGAACGTGAGCAACAGCTATTACACGGTGTAATTCGAGGATTATCCACTAAAGAATTGGCTTCTGCACTCCATATTTCTGCATACACCGTCCAAGATCATTTAAAATCTATTTTTAGCAAATCAGGTGTCAGCAGCCGTAGAGAACTTATTTGGTATTTGCATTCACGCTACAATATTGCTCAAGCTTGAGTAATACGAGATAAAGGATATACAAGTTGTATGTCCTTCTCTGTAATTAATCCTTCATATAACGAATGATTATGGTCTGCACCTACAATACACAAGATTCTTTTCTCTGAGTGGCCTTTTATGGCGTTTTTGATTCGTTGAATCATTATAAGATGTCTACACAACCATCTGAACTGATGTGCTTGCGGATTGATTCGTTCTAACCATTCATACTTCTGTCTTGTAATAGTGTCATATTCTAATGAATTAAAGGGGATTGCACTTGAATCCACTGTTGAAAGCTGTCTTTGAAACCATTGCTCTAACTCATATTCCAATTCTTTTCTCTGATCTTCTTTATAGCTATTAAAAGGATCAAAATCTGTCCAAACATCCAATTCAACCCAATCAATAGGGACAAATTCATAATTCTCTTCTTTACACAAAGGAAAAATGAGATCCCAATATTCACTTGCAGGTTCTCCCCAATATCCACGGTAATTACTGTCCTTCTTATAATGTTCCCAACTACTAGGAAGGACTTCTCCACAAATAATATCTGGATTAAACTCTAAAATTAAATCCTTTATGAACTCTAAAGAAAAATGATATTTTTGCCTAAGTTCATCATCGTGAACCACTCCTAAAATACCTACAATTGACACGAAAAATCCTCCTACCTTCAATTAATTCTAATATCATCTAATTTTACAATCGTCAAATTTGATAATATTACAATAGGAATATAATGTAAATCATTGTTTTAAAAAAATAGACTGAGCACCTATGAATAGAGGGCTCAATCTGTTTAAATGTAACATCTCACTAGTGCATTCGTTAATATTGCAAAGCAGCCAACCTTTAATGCGAAGCCGTATACTCTCCCAATTCAGAAGCCGGATCAAACTTTTCCTTACTCATCACAAATGCAGCCAGTAGAGCTATAACAGACGGAATAATTGCCCATGCAAAAGTGTGAACAAGCGATGAGGATAATCCCTCTGTAATCTTATCAAGTACTTCAGTAGGGATTTTCTCACGAGTATCCGGAGTCAAAATAGTACTTGGATCGCTTAAATTTACCCCTATAGGTGCCGCACCACCGCTACTGAACATGGATGTTAATTTATTCGAAAACAAATGACTTTGGATAATACCGAATACTGTTATGCCTAGTGTCATTCCAAGCTCCCTTGTAAAACTAAGTGTCGAACTTGCGGAACCACGCTGCCTTGCTGTAAATCCATGAATGGCTGCGTTACTTAGAACAGAGAATGAAGAACCTATTCCAAGACCTACTAGAAACATAAATATGGTGACCATGAACCGTGAAGAATCAGGTGTTAATGTGGTTAGCAAGGCGATACCTAAAACAAGCAGTATTAACGTCGATATCATGATGGCGCGATAATTGAACTTCGAGAGCTGGAATCCGCCCCCCGCTGCAGTGATAACGGAGCCGAGCATCATAGGAAGTAGAACAAGACCCGAATTCGTTGCTGAGCCGCCAAGCACCCCTTGAATGTAGATTGGAATGTACACCGAGGCTGTAATAAATGCTGCTCCACTAAATATAGCCATAACATTACTCGTAGAATAAAGACGATTCTTGAACATGCCGAAAGTAATGATGGGTTCTTCTGCACGACGTTCGATAAAAATAAATCCCACGATAAACACTACAAAAGCTAAGAACAATCCTAAAATCATAGCAGAGTCCCAAGCATATTTTTTACCACCCAGCTCAATCGCAAACATGAGACATAGGATGGAAGCTACAAGTGTAAACGCACCTAGGTAATCGATCTTTTCCTTGGAATGCTCAACAGACTCTTTGTAGAAGAAAGCAATCAAAAAGAAGGCAATAACACCTATAGGTAAGTTGATGTAAAAGACCCAAGACCAATGAATGTAATCCGCTATGTAAGCGCCAATAAGGGGTCCGAAAATACTTGATATACCATAAGCTGCTCCGAATAATCCACCGATCTTCCCCCGTTTTTCCGGAGCAACCACATCGAACATGATGGTGAACGCAATTGGAACTAGTGCTCCTCCACCAATACCCTGAATCGCACGATAAATACTCAGCTGAACTATAGAGTTTGCGGTACCACATAAAGCAGATCCGATCATAAATACAATAATTCCGAAAATAAAGAAACGCTTGCGGCCATACATATCCGATAATTTTCCGAAAATCGGCATTCCTGCCATCTCAGCTATCATATAAGCAGAAGTCACCCACATCAGTTTGTCAAAACCGCCAAGATCCCCTACGATTGTTCCCATTGCAGTTGCTAATATAGTGTTATCCATGGATGCCATAAGTGTGGCCAGCAATAGAGCCGCTATAATAATCCCTACATTATTTTTCTTCTCCAAGTTCTTTACCATTCTCTTTTGTTCCCTCCACTTTTCCTTAATTTCGAATTTAATCTTATCGTTATAAGATCGCACACCAACCTCTCTCTAAACTTCTTGATGCATTACCTTTTGCAAAACTTTAATAATTCCGATAAAATGAATTCAATTAATCGTACGTTCATCGAGTATCTTTATTGTCTAATATCTCGTTTATCAAGATATTAATATTTTAAAAGGAGGGCTCTCTTTTGTCAAGAGATCGACACAATCAAGTGAAAAATCAGCAAGAAAACTTCACCTTGCGTATGCGGGGTCTAGGAAGTCGAACGATACTATATCAGCAAAATGTGGCAGCTTCACTTGGGTTATATAATAATGATTATCTATCCATAGATATCCTCCATGAAAGAGGTCCCATCACCGCTGGTGAACTGTCCAAACTAACCGGACTGGCTACAGGCAGTGTTACGGCATTAATTGATCGACTTGAAAATAATGGTTTTGTTCGCAGACAAAATGACCCCAGTGACCGTCGTAAGGTAATTATTGTCCCTTTGTATGAAAATAATGAGGTCGGGAATGCCTACCTTCCCCTGCATGCCGAGATGCTTAAATTAGCTTCCACCTACTCGGATGAAGAGCTTGAACTTATTACACAATTTGTTGGCAAAGCAAGTGTGGTTCTGGAAGAGCAGATTCATCGTCTAAGCTCCGCAACAAACAATAATTCTTCCTCTTAAGCCTTAATTATTCATCAAAAAAGGACAATACCCATTGTCTAATTACAATGGGTATTGTCCTTTTTTTCTCACATTATTCGAATGTTACTTCGTATCTATGGAAATAGATAGCTTTCCATTGGATTCAATTAAAGAAATTTTGGCATTATCCGTCTGCCATACCCTACGAAAGTTTGTACCTTCGCCTTCTTTTTCTATATCTGCTGTGTTACCTTCACTCTTAGTCGTAAGCTCTCCAAGCTGTTGCGTTATCTCTTGCGTTAATTTTTCCTTGGTAGCTTCTTCAAAATGAATCGTCTCTCCAATCACTTTTCCAGTGTGATCATAGGAGACCTGAAGATTTGCTTCGTGATTCACAATCTTCTCGTTATATTCGCGGGATAAAAGAGTAGAATTCGTACCTTCATTACGATTAGGTGCGCCTTTGCCGAGAGCTTGGACAACTTGAGCATCCTCTTTTCCAATCAAAGTGGCAAGTTCCTCAAGGCTAAATCTTTCCTCAGCTCCACTTGGCACAACCGTTGGAGGTGGTAGCTGGGATTTATCTGCTACTGGTCTTGAGCATGCACTAAGTGCAAGGACCGTAAGCAGTAGCAAACAAGTTTGTTTTAATATCTTCATGGGTTTCATTCCCTTCATTGCTAGCTCTTGATGTATTTTTCACAATTTATTGAATGATTATGTATTGCTGGAGCCAAATTCGTCCAAAAAAGACGATATCCCATGAAGTCAAATGACTTTGAGATACCGTCCTACATCATGAATCTTGCAATTAAAGGGAAGCTGAGGATTGGCTAACCCAAGCCACTAATTGAGCCGTATCCACTGTATCCCCTTTTCGTAGTTTCAGTGTTTTTCTCTCCGGAGGGCCCTCGAATATCCCTTCTGGAAACTCAAGTTCATTCGTATTAAAAATAACAAAGCTTACTGCATCTTTCGAAGTTGAAATAGCTGCTGCGTACTTACCATTTTTCAAAAAATGAGGCTTCTTATACTGAATTCGTTCCTGTACATCTGGGATTGCTTGGTGAACAACCTCACGAAGATTAGTAGATAACTCCACCTGCCATGGTTCTTTTAATGCTTCAATAAAATCGATGACTTCTTGATTCATATTTTATCTCTCCTTTATGTACGTACCGGTTTAAAATAATATTGAATTAACTACGATGTTCCTAAGTTACACGCTGCCGCCCGATTCAGCAAAAGAATCCTTTCACGTTCATTCCCAGTCAAGGATGCGGCACGTTCAAACTCTGTACGAGCCTCATCATATCGACCCAGCTTCAGCAGAAGATCACCACGAACGCTGGGCAGCAGATGATATTCCCTCATAGATGGTTCAGTATTTAGCTCATCCACAATTTGCAGTCCAAAGGTTGGGCCGAACGCCATGGATATGGCGACCGCTCGGTTTAATTCGACAATTGGCGAAGGCATGACTCTCGAGAGCGCTTCGTACAGTGCAGAAATACGGATCCAGTCTGTCTCTGCTGCAGTAGTCGCCTGTGCATGACAAGCAGAAATCGCAGCCTGAAGCGAGTAAGGTCCCGGCGGACGACCAAGCTTTCGGCTACGCTCTAAAGCAGCCAGACCACGACGGATCAGTAATTGATCCCACTGTGCCCGGTTTTGATCCATTAGTAGAATAGGTTCCCCTTTGCTATTAACCCTCGTCCTAAAACGCGAGGATTGAATCTCCATAAGGGCGACCAGTCCATGAACCTCAGGTTCATAAGGGTTAATCTCAGCTAGTACCCGTCCTAATCTCAGCGCCTCCTGGCATAACAGCGGACGGATCCAATCCACTCCAGAGGTTGCAGAATATCCTTCATTAAACATTAGGTAAAGGACTTCAAGCACCGTAGACAAACGGTCTTTAAGCTCTTCTTGAACGGGTACCTCAAAAGGAACCTTGTTAGCACTTAGGGTTCTCTTCGCCCGAACAATTCGCTGAGCAATCGTTGATTCGGCGACTAGAAAAGAACGTGCGATTTCATCTGTCGTCAATCCACATAACAGTCGAAGGGTCAGGGCTACTCTGGCATCTTGTGACAACACCGGATGACAGGTCATAAAGATCAGACGAAGGAGATCGTCACTGATCTCCTCATCTAACGCATCATCTATGTCTACCTCAGTGTATAAATCCATGCTATGTGCAACCTCTACGTATTTCTGATCTCGAAGCTTGGTCCTGCGAATAAGATCAATCGCACGCCGTTTCGCGGTGGTCATCAGCCAAGCACCTGGATGATCTGGAATCCCCGTCTCTGGCCATCGATTAAGGGCAATTACTAATGCGTCCTGAGCAAGATCTTCTGCGAGACCTACGTCCCGTACCATGCGCGTTAAACCCGCAATGATTTTTGCCGATTCCATTCGCCATATTGTATCAATCGTTCGATGCGTATGGGAGAAACTCACGTTTGCTTATGCTCCTCAACCTGTTTACGAAGTGCTACTTCTTTCGCCAATGTTTCGGGATCGTCCATTAATTCCCCCGGCTCGAATACCTGCCTTAACTCAATCTCTCCTTGGCCAAATCCATGAGGGTCCGGCATACGTAAAGCCCATTCAATGGCTTCTTCTCTTGATTTGACCTCAATCAGCGTATATCCAGCGATCATTTCTTTAGCTTCTGTAAACGGACCATCCATAACTTTCGGTTTGCCGCCAGCTTCCGGATATGAAATTCGAATACCACTGGAACTCGGTTGCAATCCATCGCCTGCCAGCAACACACCTGCTTTCACCAATTCCTCATTATACTTCTGCATAGCATCAATCAGTTCTTGACTAGGCATAATTCCCGCCTCTGAATCTGTGGTAGCTTTAACAATCATCATAAATCTCATAGGTGTATCCCTCCTATTTTTAATTTCCCATAAAGAATGCAGTAAGCTCAGTTGAAATGATCCTTGTATTGAGTTTCTTCGTATGACCTAGCCCCTTTTTACTTAATAGTTTCGCATTAGGTAGTACTTTAGCTATTGCCTGAGCACCATGCCGTAAGCCAACAGGACTCTCCGTACCTTCGAGGACCAGCGTTGGAATGGTAACTGTGCTCCACAAGGTGGCAGGAAGCGGCTTTCCGTCCATATACCCATCCAATAAAACAGCATCATAGGGAAGAGTGTGCGCTACAGCCATTAGGTTAGACCATACACTTGGCATTAAGCGCATCAATTTAACAACAAACGCAGGTGCTCCCATACCTTTAGTCATAAAATACTTAATTGCCTCAGATCGGCGATTTGTAGCAATAAGCTCAGTAACATTCATTACGAAATCTAGGGGCGGCTTAGGATCCGAAGCATCGACAACAAATGGAGGCTCATGCAGAGCTGATTTTGTAATATTTGCTCCATCCGCTGCTGCTTGTAGAGCAAGAACTGCTCCAGAAGACAATCCCCAGACATATGCCGATCCTCCGGCCGCATTAATTATAGCCTGCAGATCTTCGATCTCACGAGCTATTGCGTATGGCTGAGTGTCTCCGCTATCGCCACGACCTCGTCGATCGTAATTGAAGACTGTGAAATTCTCAGACAACAGATCAGATAACTGTACTTGACCTGGGAATTTTCGGTAACTAAATGCACCTGTCACTAATATAAGTGCTGGCCCTTGACCCATTTTGTCATAGGCAATCTTAGTTCCGTCCATTGAAGTTACTAAATGCATTTCATCTCTCCTTCGCTTTAACGTCTGATATCCGGACTTCTATTTAAACGACGAACGGAAGATGATGAAATCGACACATTCCTAAAAATTTATTTCTTATGAGATAAATACTATATCCTACCATTTATTTCTTGCTCATCAAGTTAATATCCTTCTCCGAAGTTTTAAATTTTCACTATCCACAATATAAAAAAAGGGAAAAGTTCCGAAGAACTCCTCCCTCATACTATCGCTTAATGAATCGTCAGATTAAAACCGCTCTGAATATAATTCAGGTTGGGGTTAGCGATATTCGTAGTCGTCAGGTTGTTAAACGTTGCTGAACCATTGCCTGTATAGGTATAGATTGCCGAACCCTGATGTGGCCCTGAGAAACGTGAAGTAGTAATACCATCAAGCCCAGTACCATTAATATTGATGTTGTTAAACACGATATTCTCAAATCCACCACCATAACCGAACTGGATTGCATCGCGTTGTGTATTGATGATATCGATGTTGGTAAAGGTGACGTTCTTGATGGCATCATTCGATGCCTCTAAATCGATGGCTCCACGTTCTCCACCATACAGATCTTTACTGGTACCACTTGTGATAATCGTAGTATCTGAGAAAACAATGCCCGCATTATTCTGGAAATGGTAACCAGGGAAAACGGTGTTCATACGAATACCAGAACCACCTACAGTGTCGATGATGTAGTTGTGATCAGCCTTATGACCGCCGCCTCCAAAGAATGCTATGGCTGCTGCACGCCAGTTATTCTCAATCGTGTTGTAGGAGAATGTGTTATTTACACCCGCCGGAGCACCATTGGTGTTACTAGTCCATACTGCAAGACCATCGTCACCGTTATTTCTTACGTTGGTGTTTCGAACAATCGAATTGCTAGTGCCTTGGGAGTAGTTGATACCATCGGCAAGATTGTTCCGAATCCGGCTGTTTTCAACCACAAGCCCACTGGCATAAATAGCAGGTGTATGAGCATAGTCGCCTACCCACATGCCACATTCAAAATGTTCTACCCAGACATCATGGATAATTGAATTTGTACCAAAGTTATCCATAAATCCTTTGTAAATTGCATTTTGTCCATAACGGGATCGCAAATTCGAATTCATGTAAACATTACTAAAATCTAGCTTGCCGCTAATACGGAGTGAAATACCGCCTCCCGCCGCATTAGGATTAGTAAACTGGAGGTTCGTATGCCAGATTCCAGCACCTGTCACCGTAAAGTTGTTAATCATATTGCTGGCAGAACCAATTTCCCACATGCTGCTAAGATTAAATGTTCCGGCAGGAATATACATGCTCTTACCGCCTGCAACAGCTGCATTCACCGTTGCTTTAAAAGCTGCAAGGTCATCCTGACCATCATTTGCTACAGCACCATAATCTGTCACTGACACGGAGTTCGCCGGACGAGCGACTGCAGTAGGAACGGGTTCGATTTCGAGGAAATCAACACCATACTCCAAGCTATCTCCATTGTTCTTCTGAATACGGATGATATCTCCAGGCTGAAGGGGAGTATCCAATTTCCAGTGGACTTCGTCAAATCGGAAGAGCGGACGCCCAGCACTAGGAGTATCACCAGGCATATCGCCCGAAAAATACTGCCAGCTGTAGTAGGATGTCAACGATACCGTTTTGACTTTTACTCCATTCACATACACGTCAAGTGAACCATTCAGTCCCATACCATCCGAAGAGTCAGGCATAGTAAATCTCATAGTCACACCCGCGCCGCCTTGTCCTTGTCTGACTGTCCATCCCACGTTCGAGCCGTTTGTAGGAAGCGCTACATAACGCTGACCAGATGCTTCTGAAGCAATTAGTGCTTGATCAAACGTAGGTGCTGATTTCAACGTAGCACCACCACCGAGAGTAGCATCTTCGGTATCGTACCGACTATAAGGCATGCTTGCACCACGTAAAGCATAGACCACCAGATTAGTTGTGCTTATATTGTTTGATTGCTTCGCTGTTACCTCATTAGCATCCACTTCAACAGTAGTGGTTACAGTGTAATTACCGTTTACTGCTGTCCATGTCCCTGGAATCGTGACGTTAACGGAAGCTCCAGCAGCAAGGGTCCCGGAATAGGATCCATTAAATGCTTGAATCGTGGTACCCGCTGAGTTTTTAAGAGCTACAGTAACACCATGAGAACCGCTTGCAGAAGCAATGGTTCCTTGATTCTTGAGATTTACGGTAAAAGCTACTGTACTATTAGCCACTGGATTACTTGGTGTCCATGTAGTCACACCAACTAAGTCAGAGCTGGAGACTGGAGCGATAACAAGAGATGCCCCGTTCGTATAGCTGTTATTCCCTTCGTTCTGCTCGAAAATCACATTGTTCTCATCTACTTTAGCGCTGAGAGCATAGGTCGCAGCGGTTTTGGCTCCAGCGTTTAATGTCATTGAGGCTGTTGTTGATGCGCCTGCAGTTAATAAACCTACTGGAGCAGATCCAACGAGCTCATTGTTTAAGTAAAAGTTGACAGTGGTTGCTGCGGAGCTAGCATTACCGTTGTTCTTAACAACTGCATTTAATGTAATTGCACTTGTCTCGACAGGAGTAGTAGGTGACCAGGACATACCCGTTATCATTAGATCAGGGTTCGCCCCTGGTGTACCGAATACTTGAAACTCCGCGATTTGCCCAGCAGGAGCACCAGAGTTCGAAGTGATATTCAACTGCAGACGTTTAACCGTTGCCGTAACCGGGATGGTTACTGTGTTGCCCGAAGCTGGATTAAACGTATACGATTGAGCTGATACCAAATTACCGAAGGTAGTCGTGTCTTGATTGTGACCGAGCACCTGAATCGTTTGTGTGCGAGTACTCCATGCAGAGGCTGGATTCAGCTTCAAAACGATTGACGTAATATTGTGGTTCGCCCCTAAGTCGAGGGTGAGCGAACTCGGATAGCTGCCACCTTCCCAGTACGTGCTTGTGTCATTATCGTTCGCATTTGTTGCTACGAACGTTTGTGTACTGGAAGAAGCGGTAATCGTCTTGCCGACAGCAATATTGCTACCCGGTGCAGGTGTTGGTGTGACCGTCGGTGTTGGTGTGGTTGTTGGTGTTGGTGTTGGTGTTAGTGTTGGTGTGGCTGTCGGTGTCGGAGTAGGTGTTGCAGGTGGTGTTGTTGTCGTCGACGCTACAGTGATTTGGTCAAGGTTAACATTGCCAGAATCACCAGAATCATATTTATATGCGATGGTGTTGTTACCCGCATTTAGATTAAGAACTTCTACTTTAGTGCTCCATGAATCCCAATTTGGTAAGTTAGATAATGAGGTCTGGCCAATTTTAGCACCATTGACATAGACACTAATTGTCTTTGCACTGCCACTTGCATTAGCGTATTTCAATGTCACCTCACGACTACCTGCTGCTGGCACGTTAACCGTGAATGTCGTTGTTGCACCTTGTGTCAAATATCCATCCACGAAGCCCGCGCCGGAGTAACCGGCATGATCCGTGTTCACTTTAGCTCCTCCAGACAGTGAAGCAGATTCAGCTTCATAAGTGCCGGAAGGCGATGGAGTTGGAGTAGCAATAGGGCCACTAGCGCCGTAAATCTCGAATTCAGAGAGCTGAGCTGCCGGCCAACCTGTGTTGCTCATTACATTCAGACGAACATAACGCGTACTGGTTGAGGCAACGTCGATGGTAACACTGTTCCCTGCCACTGATGGATTGAATTCATAATTCGCAGAACCTACAATATTCGTGAATGTCGAACCGTTTGTGCTACCTTGAACAGCCAATGTTTGCGTCCGCGTCTCCCAGCCAGAAGGGAGCTTTAGAACGATTTGATCAATATTCGTATTTGCACCTAAATCGACTTGAATCCATTGCGGGAATGCATTATTCGTACTTTCCCAATACGTGCTTTGATTACTGTCTTTAACATTGTCAGGACTATAAGTTTGTGATTGACCGCTCGCAGTTACATTTTTGCCGAGTGTCAGGTTTGGTCCTCCGGAGGCTGAAACAAAATTAAGTGGGCCCGCAGCCAAGAATAAACTTGAAATCAGCATGGATACTACCAGCGACCATACAACATACTTGTTACGCATTTTAATTTTAATCCTCCTTAAATATGTTAGATTCTCAAAAATTCACGAACCTATCAGAGTGCTCAAATGGTAGCGTTTTCAATAGAGATCATCCAGAGCACATTAAAAAGAACCACACCCTCCCTTCACTTTCAGACACACTCATTATAGATAAATAGTAGCTCAAACTATAAGATGTAATTCTACGGAAAAGGTAAGTGATACCATTATCGCGAAACTATGCGATTTATGGAATCTATGACATCCGTTTAAAAATAAAAAAAGAGCCTGATTTATCAGGCCCGTACTTTGTCTTCACCTTTGGCAGGAGAGTTTAATAATACCACTCCTCCTACTATTAATACTATTCCGGCAAAAGTAAGAATACCAAATGGATCTCCCCACACGACAATACCCACAATTGCAGTTAGAACAGTACCTACACCCGACCAAATCGCATAAGCTAAGCTTAACGCTAATTCTCTAAGGCTTATGGATAAACTATAAAAAGCAATAATAAAACCAATAATAACCCCTATAGAAGGGAGTAATTGCGTGAATCCTTCTGACATTTTCAACATAGTAGTCCCTACGACTTCGCTAGCAATCGCTATACTTAGAGCAATATATCCTACATTTCTTTTCATGCTGCAGCCTCCAAATTCTAATGAGCCCCACCTGAGAGCTTCATAATGATTACACCACCAATAATAAGTAGTAGACCTAGTAATTTCTTACGATTAAAATTCTCCTTATAAATAACTACGCCAATTATAGCTGTCAAAGCTGTGCCCACCCCTGACCAAATCGCATAAGCTGTACCTAATGGAATTGTTTTTAACGCTAAAGAAAGACTATAAAATGCTAAGCCCATACCAAGGATCACGCCAATGGATGGGAATACCCTTTTAAACCCGTTAGACACTTTTAGCATTGAACTGCCAAATACCTCACAGATGATCGCTGTTGCAAGTAATACATATGAATTCAAAGATAACCTCTCCTTACTTCGTCATATTTATCAATTCTTGAATGACTTTCGTGCGTAATTCATCATCTAACACACCTAATCCGAACATTTCGGAATACCATAACCCATCTGCTGCCAACCTAATGATAGTGGAGCGTACAGGATCAATGCCATCGTTCTCTATGTTTTGTTGCCATGTTGCATATTGACTTTGAAATTTGTTAAGAATATCTGGATTTGTGAAAAGAGCAGCGAGAAGCGCGGTACCAATCTCTTTGCCCTCTTTAATATCATCATCCATGGCTTTAGTAATAGCACGACTCCACTTCCCTTTTTCAACCGTTTCGCTCATTGCTCTATCTTGAACATTGGTAAAAAAATGGTTCGTTAGATCTTCGACCATCCCTATGATCAAAGCTTCTTTATTTGGAAAATGGTGCAGTAGCCCGCCCTTACTGACCCCGGCTTCTTTAGCCACAGCTTCAAGCGTAAGCTTCTCTACTCCATTATTTTTAACAACTGTGGAAGCCGCCAATAAAATAGTTTTACGTTTAGAATTACTGTTCACATTGATCACCCCTGATATTTACTATACCGTCTGGACGGTTTTATTGTCAAATAAAAAATAAGCCTGCTAATCCAGGCTTACTAAACCATAATTAAATTAACTCTTTAATATACCAAGCATCACATGCGAAATGCTCTGAGCCAGCTAATGGGGCATCTAAAAGTTCGAAGCCGTTTTTCATATAAAAACGGTTAGCCGCATGCATGTTCTGTAATGTCTCCAAATAACATTTGTTGTAATATAGCTTGGCAAAATCCAGAGCCGTATTTAAGAGTTCGGAAGATATCCCTCTACCTCTAACAGACTGAGATAAGTACATTTTTTGCAACTCACATATGTCGCCCTCATTGCCGAAAGGCGCAATGCCACACCCGCCCAATATATTTCCATCTTCTTCTACAACCCAATAGGCCTGATTATCACTATGATTGTAATACTCATATAAATGATGCAGGCTGTCATCTTCCCACGCAAGCCCTGCCCTATTCCCGCCAAACTCAATCAGACAGCTCCTAATAATCTGTTCAATCGCACGATTATCGTTCTTATGTATTCTTCTGATGTTCATGATCAATCTGTCCCCTAACTTTTGAATATCAATCTATTGTTATACTATTGTACCACCTCAATGAAAGGATAATTATAAAGGATTTCATACATAATATAGGTGAATTTATAAAAGGAGGGACTTTAATGAAAGTGGCAGCTAAGCAGCTCTGGATTGCAGCATTAGGCGGTGTGAATGAAATTGGTAAGAATATGTATTTCCTGCAATATGCAGATGATATTATTGTCATTGATTGCGGTTCTAAATTTCCGGACGAAAGTCTACTGGGGATTGACCTCATTATTCCTGATGTTACGTATTTATTAAGTAATCTTGATAAGATTCGAGCATTAGTAGTTACACATGGACATGAGGATCATATTGGAGGAATTCCGTATCTACTCAAACAATTAAATCTTCCGATCTACGCATCTCGGTTAACCTTAGGTCTAATTGAAAATAAACTGAGGGAACACGGAATATTACGTCAGACCAAGCTTCATGTCATTGATTCTGAGTCTACTTTACAGCTAGGAGCGATTACTACAACGTTCTTTAATACCAATCATAGTATTCCGGATTGCCTTGGTGTTGTATTCGATACCCCAGAAGGGACCGTTGTTCATACAGGGGATTTCAAATTTGACATGACCCCTGTTAATAAGCAGTATCCCGATATACATAAAATGGCTGACATCGGGAAGAATGGTGTAAAGTTCCTGCTCTCAGAGAGTACCAATGCAGAACGCCCAGGCTTCACCCCCTCTGAAAAACTCGTTGGCGCTCATATAGAAGAAGCATTCATGAAAGCTGACCGTAGAATATTTATCTCTACCTTTGCTTCAAATGTACACCGTCTACAACAGATCATTGAAGCTGCTCGTTTAACCGATCGTAGATTAACCTTACTTGGCAGAAGTATGGTTAATGTTGTCCGAGTAGCCCAGGAACTCGGGTACTTGAGCATTCCAGATAACATGCTGATCGAGCCTACAGAAGCTGCCAAACTCCCTCCAGAGCAAGTAACTGTATTATGTACAGGCAGTCAAGGAGAGCCCATGGCTGCGTTATCGCGACTGGCTAACGCAAGTCATAGGCAGATGGAAATCCAGGCAGGAGACACCGTTCTGATAGCAGCTAATCCCATTCCCGGGAATGAACGCAATGTATCTAGAATCGTCGATAATTTATACGTGCTTGGCGCTAAAGTCATCTATGGATCACGCAGCGAGCTTCATGTATCTGGGCATGCAAGCCAAGAAGAGCTTAAGTTAATGTTAACCTTGATGAAACCTGAATATTTCATACCGATTCATGGTGAATACCGTATGCTACATCATCACAGCTTATTAGCAGAGGCAGTTGGTGTTAACCCCAATAATATCTTTATTCTAAAAAATGGAGATATCGTCGAGTCATCATCGGGTGTCGTCCGTCAATCTGGCCGAGTGGCAGCTGGACAAACCCTAGTGGATGGCCTTGGGATTGGAGATATTGGTAATGTCGTTCTTCGCGATCGTCGCCAGCTGTCAGCAGACGGTATTTTGATTACAGTGATTACATTAAGCCAAGAAGATGGACGTTTATTAAACGATCCGGATACCATATCCAGAGGATTCATCTATGTCCGTAACTCAGAAACTTTAATGGAGGAGATCAACAAGCTGGTAACCTCTACCCTTCAAAAGATGAGTGAGGCTGACCTAGGCGAGTGGAATATCATCAAGCAGACCATCAAGGAGACCCTAAGTAGATTCCTGTACGAAAAAACGAAACGACGTCCAATGATTCTCCCCATCATTATTGAGGTGTAGCAAAAAGGAGCTCCTGTAATAGGGGCTCCTTTTTCATATCTAATGAGAATTAAGAACTATGTTGTCCATAATTTCAATGTCTCTGCTTCTAGCGTCATTTTTTGATGAATAATAATGATTTGCTCTAGCCGATTAACCCGCTCCTGAAGATTAGCGTTTAACAGGTCAGATTGTAGCTGAGCATTTAGAGAAAAGTATTGTGGCACTTCCCAGACACTACGTAAAGCAGTGCTTAAACAATAACCATATCTTGCAAGGGATTCGTCCCCTTGCCATCCGCTAGCCTTTAATCCTTTGATATACGAATGGAATAAAGACTCTTTGAATTCCTCGTAACGATGGATGGGAATCACACCAAGACTCATATTTACACCAAACATTTTACCAAGATCTTCACCTAAACCTGATATGCTCATAAATTGCCAGTCTATCAAGACTAACTCTCCGTTTTGAGTTAACAGCATATTCCTTTGACTGAGGTCCTGATGGGCTAATACTCGCGGCAAGTGATGGAGAGCATTCAAGTTACTGTCTATCCGCTTCGTGAAGTCTTGGAACCAAACCCAAAGGCTTCGGTCATTGTCTCTATGTAATTGATGAATATATTCTTCAGGGTTAGGTGCATACATTTTACTTGCGGTAGTCCAAGATCTAAGCCAGCTTCTACATATCCATTGGTTATTAGGAGTGTTCTTTCCTGAAAGATAAGCTCCATTAAATCGGCCTAACCGTTCAGCGATAATATCAAACTGCTCCTTCGTATGTGCAAATCCCCCTTCAATTCGTTCCATCCATAACCATACGGTACCATCTACTTGTTCTTCAACAAGATAACACTTAGGAGCTTGGATTGAGCTAAGAAGCTCATCCAGAATCTTAGATTCAAAGACTAGGGCTTCTCGTCGCCAGTAATTGTGATGTGCTGGATCCTCTTTTTCTACACTATCAGACTTAATGATTTTTAATATGATTGACCATGGAAGCTGCTCGTTATTAATTAGTGCGATACCCTGAAGATGAAAGATACCCGCTGTTGTAAAGTTAGGTGTTTTATAATCTAAATCCTCGCATGTGAAATTGACTATTTCTATTTCTTGTTTTCCAAAAATTCGTTGAACACTGATGTTAAGCTGATCCATTTTATTCTCTAACACATAGACCCTCCCCACTATCCATAAAAAAGCCTATAAAGCGTAACTGATTCGTTAACACCTCATAGGCTTGTTCAATAAAGATTTGCTTATTAGAATACTTTTGTTGTCCAATCTTCGCAATTCCAGATATCGGTCACAATGTCTTGATAAAAATCTGGTTCGTGAGAGATCATGAGAATGCTTCCCTTATATGCTTTCAGCGCACGTTTCAGTTCATCTTTGGCATCGATATCCAAGTGGTTCGTCGGCTCATCTAATACGAGAATGTTGGTCTCACTGTTAATGAGTTTACATAGACGCACTTTAGCTTTTTCTCCACCACTTAGAACAGCAATCTTACTTTCGATATGTTTCGTGGTCAGTCCACATTTGGCAAGGGCAGCACGTACTTCGAATTGTGACAGGGATGGGAATGTATCCCAGATCTCCTCGATACAAGTCTTGTAATTGCCTTCTTTCATTTCTTGCTCAAAGTATCCAATCTCTTGATGGTATCCACGTTCTACCGAACCGGACAATGCTTGGATTTCGCCTAAGATGCTGCGAAGCAAGGTGGTTTTACCGATCCCGTTCGCACCGACCAACGCGATCTTTTGTCCACGCTCCATTAACAAATTAAGCGGTCTGGACAACGGTGTGTCATATCCGATAACCAATTCTTTTGCTTCGAAAATCATCTTGCCTGCAGTTTTACCTTCTTTAAAGTTAAACTGTGGTTTTGGCTTCTCTTTTGCAATCTCGATAATTTCCATCTTGTCGAGCTTTTTCTGTCTGGACATTGCCATGTTACGGGTAGCTACGCTTGCTTTGTTACGTGCAACGAAGTCTTTCAGCTCTGCAATTTCTTGTTTCTGACGGTTATAAGCAGATTCAAGCTGTTGTTTTCTCATTTCGTAGACCTGTTGGAATTGCTCATAGTCACCCACATAACGAGTCAGCTTTTGATTTTCCATATGGTAGATCAGGTTGATAACGCTGTTCAAGAAAGGCATATCATGTGAGATCAGAATAAATGCATTATCATACTCTTGAAGATAACGTCTCAGCCATTCAATATGCTGCTCATCCAGATAGTTCGTAGGCTCATCTAGGAGCAGAATATCTGGTTTTTCAAGCAACAGCTTCGCAAGCAAGATTTTGGTACGCTGACCACCACTAAGATCAGCTACGTCACGATCCAATCCAATATCTGTGATGCCTAGACCGCGCGCGGTTTCTTGTATCTTCGCATCGATCATGTAGAAATCTTGATTTGTAAGCGTATCTTGGATCGTACCAACTTCTTCAAGCAGCTTTTCCAACTCTTCAGGCGACACGTCACCCATTCTGCCGTACATATCATTCATCTCTTGCTCAAGATCAAAGAGGTATTGAAAAGCGCCTCTAAGTACATCTTGAATGGTCATGCCTTTGGTCAACACTGCATGCTGATCGAGGTAGCCAACACGTACCCGTTTGGACCATTCGACCTTACCTTCATCCGGTTGCAGCTTTCCTGTAACAATATTCATAAAAGTGGATTTACCTTCGCCGTTAGCGCCGAATAATCCGATATGCTCGCCTTTTAGAAGACGGAATGAAACATCCTTGAAGATCGCACGATCTCCAAAACCATGACTTAATCCTTCTACATTTAATATGCTCATTTA
Organism: Paenibacillus sp. FSL R5-0475; assembly: GCF_038004585.1. NCBI lineage: Bacteria > Bacillati > Bacillota > Bacilli > Caryophanales > Paenibacillaceae > Paenibacillus > Paenibacillus sp. FSL R5-0475. The sequence goes on along the minus strand of NZ_JBBORK010000001.1, from coordinate 1,655,546 downwards.
TGGACACCTTTTTCTTATTTTTCTCGCTATATTATAAGCAGGATTACACAAAAACTCAATGGAGAAGCAAAAAAATATCATATTATGGACCGTAACGCGTAATATCTCAGATAGTCTGTTCCTATCTGTCTGATTGAGATATTGCGCTGGCGATTACTCACTATCTTTTATATGATAGTATGCAGAGATACATTATGGAGTTGAATTGAGGTTCTAAGGAGAGACAATGATGAACAAACTTGTATTTTTTCTAGGGCCAGCTGGGGCAGGCAAAACGACATTAGCTAAAGCGATCGCTTCCCGGCGTAAAGTACCCTTCTTTGATATGGATATTCTATTACGTCCAGCAGCTGACGCCATTATGACCTTTCACGGATTGGACCCGGCAGACAGAGACTCTGCCGATTACAAAAGATTATGCCGTGATTTGGGCTACCGGATTACGATGGATGCAGCGCTAGACAATATAGGCCTGAATGTAGATGCATTTGTGGTTGGGCCATTTACTAAAGAAGCTGCCAACCCTGACTGGATCAGCAGTGAGTTATCTCGAATCGGACGTTCGCTGCAAGATGTTGAGGTTAAAGTTGTCTTGGTCGAACTAGCCAATGAGGAATTGTATCGGACACGAATTCACGATCGACAATCACCATTAGATGAATGGAAGTTCCAGCATTGGGATGAATTTCGCAAATCATTTGGAAACCGCAGTGTGAAGTGGCCGCTTCCACGTTCTAATGTGAAAGTGATCGATAATTCTGATCCAGACATAACTAAGACTGTGGCTGTGGTGGAGCATTTTATCTACGACTAGGAATTAATTAGCTCTTCAATGATCATTCGTTTACGAAAAAAAAGACCGGCAAAGAGAGAACTCTCTTGCCGGTCTATTAAAATATAATATCAAAAAGTTTGGAGATTCAATTAATTCTTACTTACTTTCCAAGGCTTTCGCAAGAAGTGAGGCGTAACACTTGGAGCCCTCTGGTTTAAGATGCACACCATCTTGGTAGAAATAATCGTCTTTTCCTTCACTTGCAGAGTACCAGTCTACTACGGTCGTATTACTATATTCACTGGAAACTTTTGAAATATTGTGATTCACATTATTCTCCCATTTTCTTGGAACCCGTGTATTGACCAAAAAAATCTGCTCAGCATCACTTAATGAATCTAGTAAATTACGTAATTGCTTTGAACTAAAGGATCCGTTAGTCCCAAGCTCGATTATAACCTTCTTACCCAGCCGGCCTTGAGCTTTAAGCTGATCCACTACCTCCTGAGCTTTAGCCATCTGCCGACCGATCTTTCCCTCGATGACAATGCCAGGTAATTCCTCTGAAAGGTATGGTGCTGCATCCAAAATGACAGAATCTCCAATGGCCGTAACATCCGTTCCAGCTTGACTCTTCTCAGCCACAAGTTTCTTTTCTTCAGGAACAGATTTCCCCACTTCCGATTTAGGCTTTGCTATTTCTGTATTTATAGTTCCCGCCTTAGTATCAGCTTTTTTCACTTCAGGTTCAGTTGTAGCTGTTGCCAAGGCTGGTATTGATGGTTTATCAGTTATATTTTCGTCTATCGCTTTATGATCTGCGGGATCATTCTTTCTTCCCATATCTTGTTGTTCTTGCTGCTGCAGTCGTTGTTCTTGCTGTTGCAGTTGTTGTTGTTCATACTGCAAATCTGCCAATTCGATCGCAGACGTATCCGATCCAGCGTTTAACAAATAACCTTTGCATGCGATTGGGATAAGAATCACAGCAATAATAGCCATTAAGAAGCCTGGACGAAGACCACCCCTTCGTTTTACACTGATGTTCTTCCAAGTTTCTTTAAATGAACCTCGACGAATGGGCTCCTCCACATACTTATATGACAATGCAGCTAGAAGAAAACTTACTGCTACCTGAATGATGATCCGAAGCATGCTGCTTTCTTCAGTACTCACATTAGGACTACTAAGGATAATTACTGGAAAATGCCATATGTACAAGCTATATGATCGCAGCCCGATCCAACGCAAAGGTTTACAGCCTACGATCGATCCCAGACGGCTAGCAGGATGAGCTAGAACGGCAATAACTACAGCTGCAATCAAAGAAATCACTAAAAACCCACCACGGTAAAGTAAATCATCGAACTCATTAACCTGATTAAAAAGTACCAACAATAGAATGAGTCCTAATCCCCCTACAATATCAAGCACACGCCGAGCCGGTTCTGAGACGTTATCATTAAGTTTCTGACTTGGCCAAGCAACTGCAAGTGCTGCTCCAATGAGAAGCGCAAATAAGCGGGTATCCGTTCCATAATATACTCTACTTGGGTCAGTCCCCGGTACGTAGATCAATGCCATGGCTAAAGCCGAGACTGCTGCGCAAGCCATAATCCATGCAATAAGCTTACCTCGCCGACGAGCGATTTTCATCACGATGATGAGAACTATTGGCCATAGAATATAAAACTGTCCTTCAATAGAAAGCGACCATAAATGTCCGATTGGAGATGGTGGGCCAAAGCTTTCAAAATAGGAAACATTATGAAATATTAGCCACCAGTTATTGAAATAAAATAAGGAAGACATAAAGTCACCCTTGAGCCCAAACAATCTTGATGGTTCTATAATTAAAAGCCATATGGCAACCACAAAAAGCATAACGGCCATCGCAGGCAACAGCCTCCGCGCCCTACGAACCCAAAAGTCTACAAGGTTCAGCCTTCGGTGCCGCTCCCACTGGCTAATGATTTGGTCAGTAATGAGATATCCGGAGATTACAAAAAATATTCCAACGCCGAGAAGTCCACCCTCAGCCCAATTCAGATTCAAATGATATGCGATTACAGCGAGTACTGATAAAGCCCTTAGACCATCAATTCCTGGCACATAACGCCTGCCGCCTACAGATTGTATAGAAGACTGGCTCCTCATATTATTTCTGAAAAGCTTCGTGTTGTCTTTCATAATGTTTCAGTCCTTACCGTCGATTTATCGTTCATAAGTAAGACGCTGTAAACGTATGAAAAGTTCTGTAATCAAGTGAAAATGTTATAAAATAAAAAAAGAATGAATGGTTGATCGTAACATTTGTCCATTGTGCTCCCTACATTAACTCAGAGGTTTCATTAGTTAGGATGCAGGGGGACCTCTAATAAGTTTGCTGATTTTCTAATTTAAAAATAATTTCTTCAACTTCGGTGCCCCGTAATTCTACAAAAAAAGGCTGAATAGCATCATTTAGACAATACTCCAGCCGCAGTCTGAGGTTTTTCCATGTGACCATTTCCAATGCTTGTTCTATCGAGAAAAACCCAACTTCTAAGCTCTCGGAACTAGTAGCAGGTTCGCCGCCGATGGCTTTCCCTAGAAATAGGTTAGTACAAATAGATCGATCAACATTTTGAAAAACTCCGCAGAACTTATTAATCTCTATATCAATGCCCGATTCTTCTTTGGCTTCCCTGATTGCTGCTTCTATAAGGGACTCCTCCTCTTCAACCTGTCCGCCTGGCATCTCCCATCCTCTACGTGGACCTTTTATTAATAAGATTTCTTCTTGATCATTGAATACAACTGTAGCTGCTGAAAGAATATGTTTGGGGGGATTCATATCCATTGTTACCTCGCTCTAAATTTATTCTAAGCCCTAATTAATTCTGAATACAGGTCCTTTGGGTGAGAAAGGCAAGTCATTTCCCTTGGGCAAAATATAAGCATGGTCTCTTTTAATGGTCAGCTTGTCACAATAACCATCTGTAATAATTAGAAGTGGTCCTTTTTTCGGAAAATCCTCAGCTTGTTGAATCAAATCAATAGCTGGTTGTAAGATCGTTCCCCCTCTTCCCTTCACTTGTACTCGATCTGCGATAGCCTCGGGGGGCATGTAACCTGCATCATAAGGACAAGCATCACAAAAGATAATCCGTGCAAAAGGAACATCACGAGCCTGCGCATAACTTGAAATGGCCCCTAATGCTTTGGCCAGAAGCTTTTTATCCATTGAGCCTGAGGTATCTAAAATAACTCCAAAAGTGCGGCCATCATCTGCAGCACCGCTATGAACCCATTGTGGTCGAGGGATATCAGGCGTAGAAGATTGACGTCTGCTAATTCGTGAATAAGATCTGGTCTTCTCAAGCGGTGAGAAATAATGATCAAACCACCGAGCAAGCTCTACATCCCATTTAATAGGTGGCTGGCCCAGCGCTCTAATCTCTTCAACTAGGCCTGACGGCAAAAGACCGCGACTTTGCTCTTCATGATACATAAGTCCTTGTTGCATAGCATTTTTACAGAAATCATCTAGCGTCTGTCCTTCTCTCGCATCCCAAAAACTTGATGAACCGTTATCTAAAATGTCACCAAGTCCATTCCCTCTCAAGGTTGCCAGTTTCTTATAAGTGCGGATATCTCCGACCATACGATCATAAATCGTTTCAGCAGATAAACCTTTAAGCTCAGGATCTAATAAGAGTCCAATTCGCGGATACTCCCCTACACTCATTTCTACTAGCCATAGATTTATTACGTAGTCACAAGCCACATTCCAAAGATAATGATCCCGGCCAAGACATCGCTCGTGATGCTGAAGCCCCGCATGCAGAAGCTCATGCGCCATCACGAAAATACACTCCTCGTCGTTTAGTCCGGCTGCAGGGTTCATAAATATTTTGCGCTCAATAACGTCAATGGCAGCTATGGAAATATCAAATCGCCGACATATCGCTGGATCTTCTATAATCTCAAAGCCGGCGGCAAGCGCACCTAATAAAGGATATCTGTCCATAAACCATCGTTTTGCACGTTGTGGAGCGGTTAATGAAAGTGCAGGGTCACTAATAGTATTAGCATGGCCTCCAGCAACACTTACTGCATTCGTCACAGCATTAGATAACCCATAAGCAAAATAGGCTTCCCAATCCGGTGCTTTTCCCCAGTATCTTTTGGTGGTTTCTCTAACATTCATATCCAGTTTTGAAACACCCGCAGTCCCAAAATATCTGGAGGTGTCCGGAATTCCTTTTATCATAAATTGCTCGTAAAGCTGTTGTTCATCTTTAATTGTAAGATCAATTCGCGACTCCATATCTGCGGGTACTTTCCCAAGCTTCAAGTCATTTAAAAACTTTGCTATGTACACATCACATGCAACGTTCCACGCCACTTGATTCTCTTTAATCTTTAAATGTCCAAGACCTAAATGAAGAAAACAATGTGCCAAAACGTACATCCATTCAGCAACCTCGCCACGCCTTTTAGGATGAGTGTAAATATAACCGTTTTTAGTGACAATTGCCCAGCCGTCTTCAGGATAGGGACTATTTTCATTATGAATAATCGAAGCTCGAACAGATAACGGTGCAAAAATAGGATGATCCGCGATTAATGAACATGCTTCATTAAAATTTTTCAAAGCGGGATTATCTGGAGTTGTTTTTTTAGCCATATTTACCCCCGCTCTTTTATTGCAAGACGTGGTAAATCACGTACAATTTCAACCATTAACCAATCTGGAATATTATCACTTTGCTCCTGCTTAGCAACTACTAGCTGTGCAATTTCAAAGCTAATGACGGACAGGTCTTTAATCAGCTTTTTAACAGTGTGTGCAAATTGGCGATGTCCATCTCGTACGTTATCTTTAATCGGAGGGAGTTCTTTGATAATCTGGGCACGCAAGGATTGCGCCAGGAAATACAGGAGATCCCGATCTTCTGGAGCTGTTGGAAATGAGGATTTACCATCTATAATTTGATTAAGTTCATATTTTCCAGTTAGATTTTTATAAAAAGCCCTGAATTGTGTGGCGTGAGAAGGTGTCAGTGAACCATTCGCTAAAATCCCCACGGTATCCACATTTATATCATCCCCAAACTCATGTAGTGCATCACTAAGCATATGCCAAGAGCGTGGCGTGGAGAAAGGCTCTTCAGTCTTTGGAGGTGCACTCCACAGATGATCGGGACGCAATTCCAGATATTCAATAACCATAGGATGAATGCTATTCTCATATGCCCAAGAGATCCAATTCTGAAAAGATACATTTAGCTGTATATGGAACATCCGATTGATAAGCGCGGAGGACATAGGTTTAACAATTGCACTATCTTGTGCACGGTTACCAGCTCCTATTACTATAGAGCCCTCAGGTAGGTGATAATCGCCGATGCGGCGTTCGTGGATAAGACTATAAAAAGCTTTTTGCACCTCTTGAGAACAGGCATTAAGCTCGTCTAAGAACAAGCAATACGGTTCGTCCCGAGCAATCATTTTCGGAGGACAAAATTGGCTCTTGCCGTTAACGATTTGAGGTACCCCAATGATGTCTTCCGGTGCTAGTTGAGAACCCAGAAGAGAAACACATGGAAGACCCACCTGATCAGCAAAAGCTTCTACAAGAGAAGACTTTCCAATACCAGGCGCCCCCCAAATAAAAACAGGGCGGATCACAGAAACGTTTAGAAGTACTTGCATAAGTTGAATAGGTGTTACAGGAGTTGCTAGGTTCAAATAAATGCTCCTTTTTTATATGATATATCCTCATTATCTATTCTAAATATATTAAAAACTACTCAAAAGGATTTATTAAAGCTCTAAACAAGCTTTGTCATTTAGGGCATCCTGAATATTACGGGCAAGCCACTCTCTATCCTGCTCACGCTGTGACTCCGAAAACTCTTGAAATAACAAAAGCACTAATTCCAGTCGGCGCTTCTCAATAAAGAGCGGGAGCTCTTCTAGCCACTTATTGTCGAGTGAGTACTCTCGATTATATCCCTTCATAAAAGACCTCAGCATGGCTGCCGCAAGACTAGAAGTTCTACTCTGCTCTACCTCCGGTTTTCGCCAATCCCCAAAGATGGTCGAATAATAAACGGCAATGGCAATATCATGCACCATATAGTCGTATCCGCAATCATCAAAATCAAACACGGTGATCTGCCCCTCATGCACGAAGAAATTACCCGGATGCAAATCACGGTGACATAGTCCATAGCCTTCTCGATTCCGCGGCAACTGGTTAATCCGATCATTTATTTGAAGCAACTTTTCAAAAAGCTGCTGTTCAACAGTACCAAAGTTAGCAAAGTCAAAATCTAGCTTACCCTGATGTGGTCTTGCCAAAACAGTCTCCGGATTGTATTGCAGAGTTAAAGCATGCATTCTTCCTGTTACCTCACCCCATTGCTCAAAAAGCTCCGTTCCCCAATTGGGATCGGAAGCATTAACATGACCACCTGGTGCTTTCTCCATTACACAGATCATAAATCTTTCCTCATCTTTGAATAGCGTTTGTACCAAGCTGCCATCCTGAAAGGGAATGGGGCGAGCCAGTTGCACGCCATGTTTTGCAAGATGGTCCATAAAGTCAAGTTCAGAGATGACCATCTCCTGATCCTGATGAGAATGATGTGTTACACGTAAAATATATTCATGATCATCTTTTGGAAAGCTATAGACAACATTTTCAAAGCCACCAATATACTTTATCGTTGTCCAATCGACTTGAATCTGTTGTGCAGCTTGCTTAAGCATCTCTTCATCGAATTTCACCTGCCAGTTGGGCATTTCAATCACTCTCCTATCTTCTATGAAAATACCATTATAATGGTATATTTTGTATAGTTGTGCTTTATAAAGATATTTTAACACTTCACTACCAATAAAAGAAGCAATCAAAAAGGTAGGAGCAGCCTAGAACTCTAACAAAGTCCATGACTGCCCCTACCTTAATCATCTTTCATTACTTTTGAGCTTATATTTCTATTGGTTACTTTATTGCTGAAAGCTCATCTTCCGTTACCCATTTATGATTTTTTACTTTATCTCCACCCGTAGTAGGTGTGTAATCAATCATATATACCGTGGTTTGTTCCGCTGCGTTAATCTGAGCCGTTGCACCTTTCATATCTTTCATATGGTCAGCTTCCATCACGACTTCCGAGCCGGATTCATAGGGTTTATCGGCTGCTTTTTTGATTTCTTCATGAATAATCCACTTATGATTTGTAACTGGAAATCCGCCTGTTGCGGGCCTATAAGAAACGATATACGCAGTGGTATCAAAAGCTCCAACTATCGTTGCTGTTGCCTCTTTCATACCTTCCATATGGTCCGCTTGGATAATCGCTTTACTTCCTATTTTAAAAGTAGGATTCTCTGCCACTTTCAAATTTTCAGGTACGTCGCTTGAACTGGAATGTGAGGTATCTTCCATTATCTTATTGCCATAGCTATTATCATTACCACATGCGCTTAGAGTGAGTGCAGCTGCGATTATGAATAGATATAATTGCTTTTTCATATATAAAACCTCCGAAGTTGATGTGCCTCTGATTATTCATTTACCCATTTCATAGGATCACAAACCTAATGAAGTTTTTTCGAAAATGTAAAATGGATTATTAGATTACCAATAAATGAGTGTTGTCTCAGTTATTGAAGGTTATTTATAATGTTTTCTGAAAGGAGGCTACTACAATGAAGACTAAAATATTCACTTTGTTGCTTCTTTTGGGTCTGGTAAGTATGGCTACTATGATTGGTTCTGCTAGTGCTGCTCCGGTATTAACCGTAGGGAGTTCTTCTGGAGATGTGTGGGATCTTCAGTATCGATTAAAAACTCTGAATTTCTATACTCAGCCTTTAGATGGTGTATATGGAGCACAAACGAAAGCTGCCGTTGCTAAATTTCAAAAGGCCTACGGATTAAGTGCCGATGGAGTTACTGGTACAAAAACTTGGAATGCTCTAAAAAAATACACGCTTAATATTGAGGAAATGGATATTTTGGCGAAAGTAATCTACAGTGAATCGCGCGGTGAGCCTTATAAAGGACAAGTCGCAGTTGGTGCTGTAGTTATGAATCGCATACAATCTAGTCAATTTCCAAACAATATAAAAAACGTTGTATTTCAAAAAGGCGCATTTACAGCCGTATCTGACGGCCAGTATTGGCTTACTCCAAACCGGACTGCCTATTTAGCTGCTCTTGATGCTGTCCGAGGTTGGGACCCAACAAACAATTCGATCTATTATTTCAATCCAGATACAGCTACTAGTGCATGGATCTGGACTCGTCCTCAGAACTTAAAAATTGGTAAGCATATATTTGCGAGTTAACGCTTCAAATAAATGTAATAGCCGGTCAACCATTACGGTTGACCGGCTATTTTTTGCAATAAAAAATATTTCTTCTAAAATGAAAACAAAAAGCCCCCTAGTCCGAAAAGGGACGAGGAGCCGCGGTACCACCCTAAATTAGAACTATTCTGTACAACAAACAGAAATGTTCTCACTTAAATATTTAACGGTTAAAACCGGTACACCTCTACTTGCCAACAATGGTTTCAAGGGACTGCTCCGGAGTGAACTTCGATCAACCCTTTTCTCTAGAAACGCTCTCAATCTCCGGCGTTTCCTCCCTGTAAAGAGGTATTGAACTACTTTTCTCCATCAAAGCATTTGTTTTGATATATAATTTTTCTAATTGTAAGCCCTAATCCACTATAAGTAAATAGAAGAAATAATTCCCTCATTTCGATTTGATTAGCTTTATCCATTGCAAAAATTAAAAATCATCTTTAATTCATCATCAAAAGACTTCTTACATTCTTCTTGAAAGCTATTACCAGTATATTCTTTTAGTGTTTTTCTCCAAAAATGCTGGGCTCTCCTATTTGTAGCTGTGGGATTGGTTTGTAGCTCCCATTTTCCAATATGAAGATTAAATACCTCCTTAGCCGCACGTTCAGCGATTCCCGTACCTCGGAAGGGCCGCAGGATAAAGAATTCGTTTAAATAAAATTCACAACCTGGTGGTGTATGAGGTGGTGTGGCTACTAATGCAAAACCAGCAGGAATTCCATCCTCTTTTATTAAATAAGGATATAAAATCCCCGGCTTCTCCCACCATATGTCGAACACTTTATTCTGTTCATTCAGCGTCTGTGTTTCATTATCCTCGTATACCCCGTATTGATTAGGAAGGTTCCCCCATATCTCTGATAGATCGTGTAAGTATAGTGGGTAGAGATTGTTAATCTTAAACTTCGTTGTGCTGTCAGTTAATGTTACAGTGATATTCATTTCGTTCTCCCCCTTCTATCGAATGCTTGAATATATTTTTGGAGATCACTCAAATAACGTTCTGTATAGTTGTCTTTGGTATAATCCTTAAGCAATTTTCGCCAGAAAGCTATGGCAGGTTTGTTATTTTCCATTTGAGCTAGTTTCCATTTAGCTTCTTTAAATAGATCAAGTGTTTTTATTGCGGCAGCAGTACCTATTCCATTTCTCCTGTATTTCTGCAAAATCATAAAGTCATAGATCACATGAGTTGGATCTGGGTCTTTATCTAAGTTTTCAAAAAGAACAACCACAAATCCAGCTACGTTTCCTGAAACCTCAATCAAATATGGATTCCATCGATGATCCCCTTCCCAAAAATAATCAATATTCACCTCGAATTCCCCATGCTGGTTTACGTCTTGATCTGTAAATAAACTGAAATCATAATTGTAAAATTGATATAGATTAGACAATACCTCTTTATCTTCAAACGTTACAGGAACAAGATTAATTTCCATCATACCTCCACGTTTTTTCTCTAATTTCACTTCTATACTCAGTATAATTACGACCACACTCTAGTAATATGCCATGTTCAATTAGAATTAAATTTTATATAACGTCATTATTCTTCTAAAATAAAAAGAGTTCACCTGAGTTTTACACTCAAATGAACTCCAATATAATTAACTGATGATTAAGTTAGATCTACAATAACCTTGATCGTTTCTTTTGCTGCAATGGCTCTATCGAAGGCGGCTTGAATATCCTCTAATTTATAAGTCTGTGTCACCATTGTAGAGATATTCGTTTTCTTGTCGTTAATATGTTCAATTACCTTTACAATATCTTCATGTGTGTATCCACTAGCTCCAACAATATTAACTTCTTTACTCATCACTTGAGCAAGGCTTATAGGTACTTCATTTTTATAAACGGCAATGATTGCTATTCTTACTTGTGGCTTTACAATCTGCATCACTTGTTCAAATAATATTGGAGCGCCCGCTGCGTCCACAAAAGCATCTATATTCGGTACACTCACACCGTATACGTTCACTTCGCCGAAGTGTTTGATTAAACCCTCTGCTAATGTTTCAGTCGACGTATTAACTGTTAATGCGCCTAATTCTTTTGCTTTATCCAAACGCCAGTTGTCAATATCCACTACGCAAACATCTTTAATGCCTTCACCAATTAATCCTGCAGCTGCAGATAAGCCAATAGGACCAGCACCAAGAACTACGATTTTGTCTCCATGTTTGGGCAGTACGCTAAAAGCGCCATGGAAGCCTACGCTCATGGGTTCCATTAATACGGCCTCTGTTGCCGAAACGGAATCATCGAATTCATAAAGGTTATAATTAAGTGCTGCATCTTCAATTAAGACATATTGTGAAAAGGCTCCTACCTCCAACGAATAACGACGGCCTGCACGTTTTGCAGTAATTGGATTCACACCTACACGCATGCCAACTTTCAAATCGGTTTCCACATCAGAACCTAATTCGACGATTTCACCAAACATTTCATGTCCAAACTCTGAGCCGAAACGGATACCCATTTCTGAGCCTGCTTTTACTATATTAATATCTGTACCACAAATCCCCCCCGCTAAAATACGAACCAACGCATCTTTTGCTCCTACTTGAGGCATCGGACGCTCTTCTATCCCCACACTATTTTGACCGTGATAAATGCCGACTTTCATCATTCATTAACACTCCTTAATACTATCTATTACTTTCATGGTAGTAGTTATTAAGGAGCTAAGCAATCTACAATAATACTGAAAGCGTTAATAAAGCAACAGTTGATAAATATGTGTTAATTAAAATTTAAATAGTGAAAAAATTCACTATATCTTTTTATTATTTGCAGGTATAAATGGATTTAACTGTATGATTCGTTCTGCTAAATATTTAGGTGTATAAGGCATATCATTGCCTAGCCACATGGAAATTGTACCAATGATAGCAGATGTTCCATACCAAGCCGCAATTTCAGATGGAGTATCAACGGTTAAGAAATCCTCTGTTTTTTGAATCGATTGTTGTTCTGTTGTTGTTAATATCAATTCATATAACAGATCCATCAATTTCGGTGTGAAATAAGGAATGTTTTTGGTTACAAGCAACACCTTATACATATGAGAATTCTCTGCAATATGCTCAAGCAATAAAATCAGCGAGGTAAGTTCATCCCCTGGTTTATAGGATTCTTCAAATTTATCTATGAGTATTTTCTTTAAATCTGCTAATAAATCATCCAAGATACTATCTATCAAATCATTGATATCTTTGTAATGTAAATAAAATGTGGCTCGATTGATTTCAGCCTTTTGCGTAATAGCGTTGATCGAGATCTTATTCAGTTCTTTCTCTGTTAATAAATCTATAAAGGCATTCCGGATTGCTTTTCTTGTCTTTCTTATCCGTAAATCTAAGTATGTTTTGTCTGCCATAAATCTTCCACCTCGTAGTTAATGAACCTACAGTCAATTATATACTACAGTAGTTCCAGATCGTAAGCGTTTGTGTACTTCGGCATATTCGCCTGAATTCTTGCGGATATAGTACAAACTTCACGCATATTATGATTGTATAAAAATGGGAGGTGTGTTTTAAAAATGCCTGATCCTTTTGTTTCGAGATCTCTTGATGAAATTAGATTCTGGTCACGAATCATGAAAGAACACTCTTTTTTTCTTAAATTAGGGTTTCGTTGTGAAGACACGCAATTAATTAATGAAGCGAACCATTTCTACGCCACATTCGAAGCCATAGAGAATAGATCCCTCGGATTTACTGTGGATTCTGATCCGGCAGTTATACGGAAGTTTAATGAGGAAGTTCATAGTGCTGCTTCACATATCTGGGCTTTTAAAAGGAAAATATTGGGATTAATTTTGCAATGCAAGCTTCCAGGAGGTACGAATTTCCCTTTATTAGTGGATCATGTCAGCAGGGAAGCCAATTATTTTCGAAATCGACTGGAAGAATTGAATCTAGGTAGGTTAGATCCTTTGCCTGACGCAATTATCAATGAAAATGTGTTCTTTCTACGTATAATGGCGGATCATGCCAAATTCATTGGACATTTATTGGACCCCTCTGAACGTCAACTCGTTGAACAAGCGAGAAATTTCAGTCATGATTTCGATACATTGTTGTATCAAGCTATTGATCTTAGCTCCATGCGTCCTCAATCCCAAACCAAACCCCTGTTAAGTCAACAACTTGACGAGAATAAAGTCTCGGTTAAATCCCTCCGTGATTTCAAGAAAACCGCTCGAGATCTTATTGAAGAATGTCGTATAAAAAGCATCATTCATCCACTGCTTGCGGATCATGTATTTCGAGAAGCTGAAAGATTCCTCTATATTATTGATGCATTTGAAGCCTCTTTGAATATGAATAAACAAATCGTATAGCTTTACATATTTAATGGATGGATAGGGCGACTACTTGTATCAAAAATACAGGTTGTCGCCCTATCCATCTTTATATTTGAATTCGTTTGTTTCGGTGATCCACCCCAAAGCTTTTAAAAAATAGTTGGTATTTGCGAAGAAACAATTTATAGTAAAACTCAGGAGGAATCAGGAATTTTATGGAATACAAGATTACTTCGAGTGACTACATAATCAAACGTTAAGGATGATTGCTAATGAAAAGGTTTAGTCAATGTTTTATACTTTGTACTATGGTTTTTGCTTTATTAATGCCATCCACTGTGTTTGCTGCTGATAAGAAATTACTCAATGAGGCAAGTATTACTTTGTCTAGCGATGTTATTCCTGTGGGTGGAACTACAAAAATAAAAGTTCGCTTACTAGCTGAAATGACCAGTCTTACATATGCAAAATTGACACCGGAAGTTTCTGATGAATCCATACTTACCGTTGAATTGGATGGATATTCAGATTATATTGTTACAGGCGTTCAAGAAGGTTCTGCAGAAGTAGTCTTCAACATTCCTGGTTGGACTGAAGAAAGATATCCAATTACCGTTCTATCCAAGGCTGCTTACGAAGAAAAGATGAAAACACCTCAAGAAGTGTTAGATTTCACAACCTATTCTAATCAGATAGCAGCTATTATTCAATATGACGAAATTGCCAATGAGGCATATATTAAGAACAGAATAGACACGGGTACCAATAGAAAGCAACGCTACACTGCGTTTAATAATGTGATCCTTCCTAATTACACTAAACTGGTAGTAGAAGCAAAAAAAATTAAAGCACCCAATCCAGAATTGCAGGCTTTGCATCAAATCTATTTAAAAGCTATAAAAACACAACTGGAAGCAATGACAATGATGAAAGAGGCCTTATACAAAACAAAAATTTCTAGCAACGATTTTAAAGCAGCAAATAAAAGGATGGATGAAGGCGTGAAATATGAAGGACAGTTTGTAGATGGGATCGATAAATATCGGAAAAAGTACGGTATTTAAGATTAAATGATAATTAAATCCCAAAAAGCCACATCAGAGCTTCCTCTAACGTGGCTTTTTGGGATTATAGCTATTTTTTTGTGTAAACAATCTTCTTAATACTGTCCCTTGATAGGCAGTATTCATCCGAAAGCTGGTCAACCGTTGCTCCAACGGCAAACCTTAAACAAATCTCAATATTTCTAGATCTTAAGTATTTTCTGCTCCCTGACTTCTCGCCCCATTTTACATGTGCTTCTTCAGGCTTAGGGATATACACCAAACCACCATTAATATATTTCTGAATTTCCTCTAATAATTCTTTTGGAAAAATCGTATCTGCATTTACATATTTCATAGTCGCTCTGCTCCTTAAACTTTTTTTGAGTTTGAAGGTAGCAAAGTCTATTCTAAAAACAACCCTGCAAAGTGCACTGGCGGTAAATCAATTTTCATTCGCTCTATACAAACAACCGCCGTTGTTTATAGTCTAGACTTTGCATAGAGCTTATCGCTAATTTTCTCACTATTGTCCGCCCTCCTTTGTTTAATGTGTAATTACTTGTTCCAAAATGCGTTCCGCTGTCTTCTCTCCATTTGCAATACAATCAGGAATACCCACACCATAATAAGAACATCCAGCAAGGATTACATTCGGATAATGATCTGCAATCTTCTTCTCTAAGGATACTACAATCTCGTGATGGCGTTTGTGGTAATTTGGCATAACATCATGCCATTTGGTCACATCGTGGGTAACTGGATGTCCAGTAATTCCAAGACTGGTCTGTATATCATTCAACGCCACCTTTAATAATTCCTCTTCTGAAAGCTTAATCAAGGACTCATAATGCGGTCCTGAGCTTTTATAAAAGAGTCTGACAAGCAGACGTTGTTGACCAGACGTGTGCTCCCACTTGCGACTTGTCCACGTACAAGCATTACAAAGAACATCGTCACTGTTGGCTGTTATAAACCCTGTACCGTTCGCTGGCAGTTGACTGTCAGGGATATCAAATCCTATATACACACTAATCATAGAGCTGTTAAACAACTGTTTGAAATCTTCATTCAGCGCTTCGTCTTGAAGTAATGCTTGTGCAGTAGAATGCATCGTTCCTAGTACGGCAAAATCGCTCTCCAAGATTCGTCCATCTGCCAGTGTTACCCGGTACCGTTCTCCATCCTTTGCAATGTGCTCTGCCCGAATCCCTTTGATGATCTCAACATCGGACAGCTGTTCTTCCATGGCATCAATCAGAGCAGATACGCCTCCCTTAAAAGACATAAACTTCTTATCGCCGTTCCCCTGGAATTTAGCCTTATTCGCGGACAATCCCTGAATAATACTTCCATATTCATTTTTATAATCAATCAAATAAGGAAGGGTCGAGGCAATGGTAAGTTCGCTCAATTTCCCGGAATATACACCTGATAGGACAGGTGATATTTGCTTCTCGACAAGTTCTTTTCCAAAGAAAGCTTCCAGAAAATCACCTACAGAATCGTTTTTCGTAAAACGATCATTCGGAGTATAGAAATCTTTAAGTGCTTCAACTTTACCTTCAGCAGAGATCAAATCTGTAGTAGCAAGCGATTCAATACTGAGAGGGATGCCAAAGACTGCATCTTTAGGAATTTGCTTCAGCTTACCTTCTGTGTAGATGTATGATATTCCTGTCGCGTTATATACAACCTCATCCTGAATGCCTAATTCTTCAATCAATGGTGCTACATTTGTCTTGCGAGTGACAATTGAATCAGCACCAGACTCCATGATGAAGTCATCATGCTGAAGTGTTCTGATTTTGCCGCCCAGTCTATCGCTGGCTTCAACCAAAATGATTTTTACATCCAACTTATTATGCTGTATAGATTTCTGTAGATAGTAAGCGGTAGACAATCCAGTAATTCCCCCGCCAATCACGACGACCGTTCTCAAGCGTTGACACCTGCCTCTAAAGTTATAATCTGTTAATTTCAATTGAATACATTATATCATAGGGATTTATATGTAATAACATACCGTTCGTGTCATATATAACACAAAACACCCCCAAAAAATATAAACCTTCAGAAAAGTCAAATAAGCCGCGATTATCGCGGCTAATCCTTATATATTCTCCTGTTTTAAAGCATCAATAATATTTTCCTTCTTCACTTTTGAACTGGAGTACAGCATAGCTGAGCTAACGATGATAAATACAGTGACTATGACATACAAGATACTCATCCACGGAAGTGCGAATCCATAGGAGAAACTACTCATCATGGATCTATAAATCAAGTACATCACGACTATGCTAATCGGAAGCCCGTAAAGTAGTGATTTTATCCCATAGAAGATACTTTCATAATTAATCATTTTATTAAAACCGTTTGGCGTCATCCCTACAGACTTCAACATCGCAAACTCTCTTTTACGAAGTGATATGCTAGTTGATATCGTATTGAAAATATTCGCAATCGATATTAATGTAATCAAAGCAATAAAACCATAGGTAAAAATAGACATTAACATGATCATCTGCTCACTATTTTGTCTATTTTGAAACACATTTTGAACATAGACATTCCGCTCTTTCATCTCTTCAATGGCTTGTTGTGTCGCTAATGGATCAGAGCTGTTCAGGTTTAGTCGGCTTTGTATATCGTTACTCATCGTATCATTTGTTAATTGATCGAAGACTTGGTCAGAGACAATGATGTTTAATCCACCAACTTGTGCTGAATGAACACCCATAGGGCGTTTATCAGTTAATGCGACGATTTCTACTGGTGGTAATTTCGTCTCTTTCTCTGTGTTCCAATCCGTATAAATTAAATCAAGCTTCTGACCGATTTCCGAATGAAGAGCTTTGGTCTCAATAATTTTTTTGGCGTTCTCATCCTCAAAGGTGACGGTATCATTCACAATAGCAGACATCTGATTGAGATCTGTTAATTGTTCATAACTTACACCGACCGATTCTGCATAGGTTCTCAAGCTCTGTTCATTTAGTGCATGGATCTGAATGTAGTAAGGATATTTCCCGTTCTTTAAAATACTGCTATCCTTCTCCACGATTTCTTGCAATTCTTTTGCCATATCTTTTTCATCAATCCATGAACTCAAGCTTAGTTCCCTGACCACGTTATATTCAGTTATATTAGGTAAGACAGAGATCGATTTCGTCAGCCGATCTACTTTTTGAGCGTCCTCAGTCCCCATATAAACTTGAATATCATAGTTCAAACCATCCTGTGAGAGTTCTACCGACTTTCTCATATTCGTAGTGAACGAAGATACGGATAAAAACAGAACAATACTAATGACAAGGGAGAACACGGTTGCTTGGTACCTGCGTTTATTTCTCTTTAAATTCTTCAAACCAATTTCTGCTTCAATTCCAAACAAATTGCGAACGAACTTGGAAGTTTTCACCGCTTTACCAGAGAGCTTAACATCGGTTGTTTGTCTGATCGCATCAATTGCCGAAATCTTTGAAGCTTTTCTGGCTGGAAGATAGGTGGATATAAAAATCGTCAGTATCGAAACAACACAAGCGGTGAATAGGGACAGAGGTGTAACAACCAATGTTAATTTTTCAGTTATCCCTAGTACATCTTGAATCATTGTATTGATGAACATAAAAGTGATCCCGATTCCTGCAATTCCGCAAAGGATCCCAATAGGGATGCTAATTAAACCGATGATCATTCCTTCAAAAAACACCGAATTCTGCTTCTGCCTCTTTGTAGCACCTACGCTAGAGAGCATTCCTAAATGACGTGCACGTTCCGAGACAGAAATCGCGAATGCATTATAGATTAAAGAAACAGAGCCAATGATAATCACAGTCATAACGATGACTGACAATGAAAGAAGTGCATTACGTAAGCCATCGTTATTCGTCACACCATAATAGCGCAGCAGACTATTATTATAAGAAATCGACACAATATTGTTTTCTTTTGCCAATTCCTCTGCATGCTTGTATATGGAGCTATCCACCTTGTTTAACACAACTGTCGCTGTAACTTTTTCGGCTGCTCCAATCAAGCTTTCATCCACATAACTTAAGGCAGTATAACCCGGAGACCATGTTGGTTCCCAAGTAGGACGCTTTATCACTCCCACAATCGTATAGTTCATTGGTTTTTTATGAATAATCTTTTCAAGCAGGATATCCTCTTCAGTCCGTAATCGTTCGTTCTGAGATAAGGGCTGCCCACTATTTTTATCATCCCTAGTGACTCGCTCTCCGACATCGAGAGTTAAAGTTTCACCAATCTTATAAGTGACTTTTGCATTCTTTGCAATCTCCTCAGAAATGACTACTTCGTGGTTTGTCTTTGGAAGTCTACCTTCCAGCAGTTCTATCGGAAATTGTTTAAAACCAGCTGCATTATATTCCTTAATATACCAATAGGGTTTATTCTCATTCTTCCCACCCTCTAAAGGGGCGTAGCCACGATCGTTGGAGATCACTAGGGCTTTTGTCGCATCATCTGTTTCTATCGCTTTAAGCTGAGCTTTAGTAACATTTCTATATTGGACATGCCATTCTCCATTTGTTGAGATACTCTGCTTCCTCATTAATTCCATAAATGAAAAACCAAGCGTTGCCACAGCCGTCACCATAGTCACAGAAATGATGACTCCAATGATAGTAACCAATGTTCTTCGTTTATTTTGCTTCAAATGTCTAAGCGTTAATTTATTTACGATATTCACGGACGAATCACCTCATCTTTGGCGATCCTTCCATCTTCAATGGTAATCACTCTATCCGCTTGTAATGCAATCCGTTCATCATGAGTAATGACAATCAGTGTTTGATTATAAGTTTTATTAAACATTTTTAATAAATCTATAATTTCACCACTGTTCTTACTATCCAGATTACCGGTTGGCTCATCTGCCAGCATGATTGCAGGATTACTAATTAACGCTCTGCCAATAGAGACCCGCTGTTGTTGCCCGCCTGAGAGCTGATTCGGGAGATGGTTTAAGCGATTCTCCAAATTTAACGCCTTTACAGTATCTGCAAATTGTTTCTTATCTACCTTGTGCTGATCAAGGAGTAAAGGAAGTGTGATGTTCTCTTCGACCGTTAAGACCGGTATAAGATTATAGAATTGATAAATCAGCCCAATTTGTCTGCGTCTAAAGATCGCCAGTTGTGTTTCATTCAATTCATAAATATCCGTGTTATCTACGAATACTTTGCCGCTTGTCGGTCTATCCACTCCGCCTAATAAGTGCAGAATGGTCGATTTCCCGGAGCCAGATGGCCCGATAATCGCTACGAATTCCCCTTTTTTAATCGAAAAAGATACATCATCCAGTGCCTTTACCGCTGTTTCGCCTTTTCCATATGTTTTAGACAGATGTTCAATCTTTAAAATGTCCATTGTTAGACCTCCATTTGTTGATGAGATCAGTATATCTGTCTACAATGACTATCAAGTGACTCTAAAGTGACATTCTAGTCACTAAGCCATATGTGCTAAATGACTTGCTTATAAAATTTGATCTGAAATTGTGAACCCTTTCCCACTTCACTCTTCACATCGATCGTTCCGTTTTGTCCTGTGATAATGCTTTGTGCCAAGGCAAGTCCAATCCCTACACTATCTTCGCTTGCATTCTTACCTTTATAGAATCGTTTGAAGATATAGGGGAGCTCTGCCTTTGGGATTCCTTTGCCGTTATCTGTAATGAAAATTTCCGTAAACAGTGCATTTTCTGCAAAAGAAATCGAAATTTCTCCCCCAGCAGGTGTGTGCTCTACACAGTTTTTCAGAATATTAATGATCGCCTCAGTTGTCCAATTGAGATCGCCCGTAAATGTGGTGCTATCATCTCCATCAATCAAGATCCGTTGTTCTTTAATATCCATTGGAATTAACATGGGCTCCAAAGATTTTTGAACTAGCTTGTTCACCAGAACAAGATCTTTTTTAAAATGAATGGTTCCTGCATCGATCTTGGAGAACTTTAATAAAGAGGAGACTAGCCAGCCAATTCGTTCGAGTTGGATCGTAATTTTCCGGGTAAACTCCATTCTCTTCTCAGTGTGCAGCTCAGGATCACTTAATAAATCTGCCATCACAGTCATGGAAGTAAGCGGGGTTTTGAGCTGATGAGAGATATCCGAAATCGCATTGGTGAGCTTCATTTTATCTTCTTGTAATTGCGCACTCTGCTCGGATAACATCAGCGTCACTTTATAAATGTCATTCTTCAGGATACTAAGCTCACCTTCCTGATTATCACGAACATCGAGCGAATAATTCCCACTACTGATTTGGCGTAGATACCCTGAGAGCTTTTCAATTTCACCATATCTCCAACGGGTAAACAATACACTGCAAGCTATAAGCAAAGCTGAAGTCCCAGCTGTGAGCCCTACCGCCTCTAACGATATAAATGTCGCCACCGCTGTAGCCACAAGACTGATCAAGCACATCGTAAACAATAACCATCTAAATTCTCTATTACGAAGCATCCTAATCACCAACCTTGTAACCCAACCCTCGAACTGTTTTAATCAGTGTTGGTTCTTGGGGGTTATCTTCTAACTTTTCCCTAAGTCTTTTTATGTAAACCGATAATGTATTGTCGTTCACGAATTCACCTGCCACATCCCAAATCCGTTCTAACAATTGATTTCTTGAGAGAACCTGACCAACATGGTTAGCAAAGATCAGTAATAATCGATATTCTAATGCGGTCAATAGCACTTCATCGCCGTTCTTATAAACCTTTCCTTCAAGCGTGTTAATCCGTATATTCTCTAATTCGATATTGGATTGGGTCTGAGCCTGCTTGTTATATCTCCTTAAGACGGATTTAATCCGCGATAGCAGCTCCCGAATCCGAAAAGGCTTAGTTATGTAATCATCTGCCCCCATATCGAGTCCCATCACCACGTTGACCTCATCATCAATCGCCGTTAAAAAAATTACCGGTATATCACTTTGCGCTTTCACGATCTTGCACAATTCATAACCGCTGCCATCCGGCAGTGAGAGATCAAAGATGCATAAGGTGAGCTCTGATAACCGCTCAGATAACATCGCTTTGGCTGAGGTGGCGTCATAACATAGAAGGGTTTCAAAATGATCCTGCTGTAATGAATATTCTAGTCCTGATGCTATCGTTCTATCGTCCTCGACAAGAAAAATTTTCATGGATGATCATCCTAACCTTATAATATATTCAATCGTTCTATTCGTTCCGATGATCATTCTCTCATAATTATAGAGTTATACCAAATTACAATTCATATTAAAGTATTTACAACTCCACGGTAAATATAATAAAAACGTCTACTCCATGGAATAGACGTCTCTAAAAGGATTATATTGCAAAAGCACCACACTTATATTGATGTATCTGCTGAAACCCTAGCCGTAGTGCCGATTTTTTCGAAGCTTCATTATCTAGTGAACAATCCCAGTAAGGAATAAAGCCATTGGCAAGCACATCTTCAACTACTAGCGTCGCTAAATGTGTCCCCACTCCTTGTTTCTGATATTTAGGAAGGGTTTCAATTCCGATTGCGTGTGTATCCTGTGTAACAAAACTAGAATAACACACCCCCATAATTTCAGATCCCTCAACTGCAGCATATCCGTAGCCTTTTTCAGCAAAGTCTTCTTTCGATGACCAGAATAAATCAATATTTTCATGTACAAATTCTATATTCTTTAGATCTGAGTTCTCCCAATCCAGCATTTTAAGATTTATAGTTCTAATCCCATTAGTCAGCGTCGTAGGCGGCTTGTGAAGTAACTTGAACACCATCTGTTCAAAAGGATATAGCTTCCTAGAAGGAAACATCAATTCCAGATTCCATTCATCATGTTGACCAGAAACTTCGAAATGTTCCATCCCGAGTTCCTTCATTCTAGGTACAATATGATCTGTTACATAACTGTCCAGTGCATGGATAAAGGCTTGATTGGTGTGATCGCCAATAAGATAAAACCCTTCAATCCCCTGACTCCATACTAACGCACTCTTTGGTGCTGTAAGTTGATCGACAAAGATCCAACCAGGATTATTGCCTTCAATCACAGAGAGAATTTCGGGATGGATATGCTCTCCATGAAGTAGTGGCTTCACTTTATAATAATCCTCATGAGGTATTTCATGCATACAAACACTCCCCTTATTATCATTGCAAAATGCTGTATACATAAGTATAAAGTAATCGTCCTTCATCGGTTGGTAAAGTTCATTCATAACTGAAAATTACTGTCCACGTATAACTGTTTTTCTAGCCTTAATTATTAAAAATGAAGGTCTCCTTCTTTCATTTATTAATTTGGGCATCTTCTCAAGACCCTCAAGGTTGGATTCAGGTTCAACAATTTCTTCAACAGTCAGTCCATTTTGGATCAAAGTATTAAGTAATGTTGAAAGTTTTCTGTGGTATTTTATGACACCATCGATTCCCCAAAACTGTGATCTGAAACCTTCTTCTCCATAATTATCAATAGGCCAATGTAGGATATTATGATTGGAATCTTTAACCCACCCACTTTGAATCTTATTTGATAAAACAACAGGATGTTCTGTTGAAAATACTAGGTATCCATTTGGTTTAATCCACTTTGAAATCCTACTAATGAGTGTTTTATAATCCTCGACATAATGAAAAGCTAACGAACTTACTACCAAATCAAATTCATTTCGATTAAATTCGATTTCTTCCATAGAGCCCTGTATATAATGGATCTCTGGTCGTTTCCTTGCCATAGCTAACATCTTCTCTGATATATCTACACCTGTTACCTTTGATGCATGGTTATCAATCATATAGTTCGCCTGTTCTCCAAAACCACAACCCAGATCGAGAACATTTAAATCTTGTAGGACAGGAAGCAAACCTCTTATCGCAGGTTGTTCAATAAAGTCATTGTATGTAATTCTTGACTCCCTTAAGTTCTTATACATTTGAAAAAACTCAGGGTTGTCATAAATGTTCTGTTGCATCATACACCTCCACGATATTATTGATGATGTTTACGAAGCCGGTTGTAATATAGCCAAGTGCGAGTAACATATGAGCCAAACATTAGAATTAATATGGCGTACAAGATCATATTTATGATCTGCAATCGATCCAGGTTAGAATAAGAAGATAATCTTACATTTAAACCAATGATATACATATATAAAATAGTGAGGGGTAAGAACATAGCAGAATACGTTAAAGCTATACGTCTAGCTAGTTTCAACTGATTTAACTTATCGCTGTATATTTGCGGTTTGACTTTACCTGGTACATATTCTTGGCCCCATAAAACCCATTTCTGACTCCATGAACTCGATTTATACAGACATACCCAGCCAGAATCCGTATGAATGTTGAAGTAATTGGTATCAGCAATATTTTGTAAGTCCGCACAATAACACATCTTACGAGGCTTCCCTTTTTTAAAATAAAAGGCAGTTCCTGTTTTGCCAACGCTGTACAGATTATATCCCTTTTCTTCCATTCCCTCTAGCCACTCTTCAAGTCGATCCGGCGAATACATCCATCCAAGCTTCCACTTCATAACAAGTTGACCTGAACTTTTCAAACGCTTCTCTTCATTCTTACTTAGCCTGTCTTTCAGAGGGGATGTCCCCTGACCATTTTGCTTGTTTGGTTGTATGAATTCTTCTGTTAATCTTTGGTTCGTCTTGTTTAATGTGATCAGCGAATATACGGTGAAAATGCATAAGATAATGCTAAGCCCTAATGCAGTAGCGGGAATAAAACCATAAGGTCCGTTGAAGACATTAAAATGACCAGACTTGGAAACACTCAATGCTATCGTGCTTATTAAAATTATATTGAGTAATGCAACCATTAAATAAATCAATATCCCCATAAAAATATACATGATCTTCTTGTTATGCTTTACGATTCCCTCTCGATCAGGGAGAGCTCTAATCTGTTCTAAAGGCAGCCGATTCATCGTCACAACCCATTTGCCGCTCTGTAACACCTTCGTCCATCCGAAATTTAATAGACCCTTAGAGAGGGATTGGTTTGGAACTTTATCGAATACGATTCGATAGTTTGCTGCTTTCGGTTCGCCCTGCTGAAAGTAAAAATATCTATTTAAACGGTTGATTCGGATAAGTACGTAGCCTTTTTGCGCCATAGAAGCTAACCATTCTTCAGTTTTCTGAACATCATAACTCCAAAGGGGTCTAAATATTTTGATAATCATCTATGTCACCTCCATATTTTGTAGCATTCTCATGTAGCTCTTTAAGCCTATTAATCTCCGTAGCAAGAATTAGCATCCCTATGTCTGTTCTTTCATAAACTGTTTTTCTCTCTTCATCAGCAAAAACAGTAATCATCCCATCTTTTTGCATCTTCGTTAACGTGCCATAAACTGTACCTGAACCTAACAAAAGACGTGCTTTCGTGATTTTCTCCACATGCTTCACTATTCCATATCCATGACGTGGTTCATCTAAGGATAAAAGAATATAGAATGCCGTTTCAGTCATGGGTACGTATTTCTTCAATACTTTCTCAGGGTTCAACATGCCCAGCTCCCTTTATTTATACGTCGCATTTAAATATGTCTTAACGTGACTATATCACGTCGTGACATAGTCTACAATATTAATGCTCGAAAAAAATAAAAAAAGTGTGTAGAATCGCTTCATCAGCCATTCTACACACTCTACATTTAACTGCTCCAACCTGCCTAACGAATATCTTTTACACGAATATTACTTCCTAACAGACTCGAATCACTACTTAATCGGAATGACGGGTAATTCTCATCTGCTTCAAGTCGCATTTGTTCATCAAATAAAGACTCCTGTTGCCGGTCAACAAAAAAAGTAAAAGGCTCTTTCTGAACTTCAATATCTGTAGCATGAGGTACACTAATGACCTGAATAACGATCACGCCATTACAACCACAGCCCTCTGTATCGAAGAATAATTTAAAATATCCTGGTCGTTCACCAAGGCTTTTTTCTAACTTTTCAATAGTTTGGGAGTTCAATTGTATGAACATAGGATGATCTACTCCTTATTTATAATCGAGCTATTACTTTCCCAAAGTATAATTTGATTTTCTTCCATCCTGGTGTGAGTGCCATCACTTCTATTTTGACAAACATGAGTCTGAGCATAAATTAAACCGCCTTCTGCGTCTCCCGTTCACCACCTAGCTTAAACACGAGAATACCTCCAACAATAACAATCACTCCGACCAACTGCTTCCAAGTAAAAGGAACCTTTTCAAGCCCTAACCAGCCTAGTGAATCCCAGAGCAGTGCAAACCCAAGCTGAGAGATTAATACGATCGAAATCGCATACGTAGGGCCCAACCGCTTAGTACCTTGCACAAGGCATATTACTACCCCAACCCCGATCAAACCACTGATCCAATACCAAGGCTCCATATTTCTCAAAGTAAATATACGGTTTCCTTCAACGATAAGACTCATGATAAATGAAGCTAGGAATCCCATCCCTAACACTAAAGTTGTCGTGGCCCAAGATCCAACCTTTTCATTAACTTTTGTATTAAATATATTTTGCAGACTCACTAGTGATCCCGCGATAAGCGCTAAAATCAAACCAATAATCATAACTTAACTCCTCCATTTATCGACTTTACGCAAGGCCATTAAAATTTCAGTATCACTACGCCAACGATCATCAACCCGATGCCGATGAACTGCGGCAGTCTCATTTTTCTCTTTTCCATTCCAAACCAGCCTTTAATATCAATTAAGAACGTCAGACATAGCTGAGCAATCAACAATGAGGATATCGTAAACGTAACACCAATTTGCTGAATGGCCGTTACTTCACTAAAAATAATAACAGCCGCAAAAGCGCCACCGATCAAATATAAGGGTTTTACTTGCTTAAAGCCTCCCCTTTTCCCATCTCTAACGAACAAAAGAATTAGGAAGGACATGATGAACCCTGTTAACTGTGTAATTGTCGCTGCCTGCCAAGTCCCGATATCTTGACTAATTCGAGCATTCGACACGCCCTGTAGCGTAATACAAGCCCCCGCTAAAAATGCAAATATAATTCCTCTCATTTCTCTCTCTCCTCAACTTCGATCTCTTCCATATTAAATAGCAATTCAAGGGTTTAAAAAAGGACATCTGTCCTTAATGAGAAGAAACGTTGCTATCGCCCAACAACGACCTTTGGCTCGTAGAAATAAAAAGACCGTCTCAAGCCAACTTGCTGGCTTAAAACGGACTTCAAATGCTGTATATGGTTGATTATGAGAGCAAATTCTTCTCATGCAATTGATCAAAAATAATTCGGGTAACAACAGACACGCGATCCCGATCCTTATAGCTTAACCAAGATAATTCCTCGATTTCGGACGCTGGCATTAATGTCCCTTCATAATCCGCAATATAACAGGTCATTTTGACTGTAACACCCTCTGCTTTCCCATGAGCTTCTGCCTCAAACGTTCCAAAATAAGAAACAGTCTCTGTCTTGATCTGAACAGAAATCTCTTCCTCGATTTCGCGCACGAGCGTCTCTTCGTCTGTTTCTCCGGCTTCTCTTTTTCCTCCCGGTAAATAATACATATCTTTCCCTTTGGAACGCGCACATAAGACTTGCCCATTCTCGATATGAATCCAGGCGATTTTATCAATGATTGTAGTCATATTGTTCTCCCCATGCCTTTTTTTCAACAATTATATCATACAGCTGAACGTATACATTTATGCAACGTCAGCTTTAGATTTTTGAACGCGAAGCTTAGATTGAGGTAGGTGATGAAGCAAATAGTATACAGCAACTGAGATAAGCGTCACGAACCCTGCAACTTCGTACATCATACGGTAATCTGTATAAGAAGCAACTACACCCATAATATAAGAACCCGCTCCATACCCCAAATCAAATAACAAGAAAAAGGTTCCATTGGCGCTTCCTCTACGTTCTTTATCGGCTAATTTAAGTGCAAGCGTCTGAAAGCATGGCATAAGTGCGCCATACCCAACCCCCATAATGATGCCTGAGAACATCAACATGAATCCGGATTTAGCTTGACTTAAGCTAAGCAGACCTACAGCGAAGATCAGAATTCCGGGATAAATGAGAATATGTTCATTATATTTATCGAATACTTTACCGATTAGCGGTCGAAACAGCACAATCATAATCGCAAAGGCCACAAAAAAATAACCGGTAAGCTGTGATTGGTTAATTTCTTTTGTAAAAGAAGCGATAAAACCAGATAAAGAACTATAGGAGAACGCAAGCGTAAATCCGACAAGCGAGATGGGCAGTGCTTTGGGTTCAATGACGTCACTCCAGCGAAGACCCTTTCGCATCTTCACAGGTTCCTTAACGGCTTCTTTAACCGTATCCTTCTCTTCTTTGGGCATACGAACGCCTAATGTGAATAACAGCGAAAGCGCAGCAATCACACATACACCTAACAGCAATACATGAATGTTCTCATCTTTCCATAGAAAAAGACCCAAAGCTGGTCCAATGACCATCGCAATGCTCATAAACATACTGAAATAACCGATACCTTCTCCTTGGCGTGAGAAAGGGATTAACGTGGAAGCTATTGTACTTGTCGCTGTCGAGGCAACCGCATAACTCATACCGTGAATGAAACGAATCACCAGAAACAATACAATTCCATTAGCTCCGAAGTATCCTATACAGGCGAGTAGAAATAAGACCAGCCCAATAACCGCCATTTTCTTTTTACCGAATTTATCAACCCATTGTCCTGAAAAAGGACGGATCAATACACCTCCGAGGACATAGATGGTAATGGCTAACCCCATTTGCTGCTGATTCCCGTGCAAGCTTTCCTTCACGTATAACGGGAATGCAGTCGCCAGAATGTAAAAGGTCAGAAACATAAAAAAACTACTCAAACAAACAACAATAAAATTCCGGGTCCATATCTTCTCTCTAATCACAGCAGACTCTCTCCATCCTACCTAAATCTTTTTATATGTTACAATAGTATAGGACCGAAAATTAATTAAGTAAAATACATATTATATGATGGATATATCACATTAGAGTTATGAATAAAGAGAGGTCAATGTTATGGAATTCCTTCAGCTTCAATATTTCCGTGTAGTTGCTCGTCTTGAGCACATGACTAATGCCGCCAAAGAATTAAATGTATCTCAACCCTCACTTAGCAATTCCATCCAACGTTTAGAGAAAACCTTAGGTGTTCCCTTATTCGAACGCCAAGGCAGAAATTTAAAATTGAACGAATTCGGAAAAACATATCTTCGTCGTGTGGAGCAAGCATTTCTGGAACTGGATGAAGGTCAGCATGAGCTCACGGATATGGCTGGACTTGAACATGGAGTAATATCTATAGCAGTAACACTACCGTATGTATTGCCCACTTTACTAAAAGAGTTTCTTACCCTTCACCCGCACGTTCGGATCATTCAGCGTCAGCTTGGCTCAGCATTAGAAATGAGAAACGATCTGGAGAGTGCGGTGATTGATTTTTGCATATCTTCGACACCTGTCACCGGACCAGACATCGAATGGTTTACCTTAGCAGAAGAGGAATTATGTTTAAGTGTGCCTAAGAATCATCGTTTTGCCAATCGCGAGAGTATTTCTTTGATTGAAGCTGCTGGTGAGAATTTCATTTCTTTGTCTTCTAGATCTAATTTCCGTGAAATTACAGATGCATTTTGCCGTCAAGCTGGATTTGAACCGCTAATTGCTTTCGAACTCGAAGAAGTAAGTGCCGTTCAAACCTTAGTTGAGATGGGGCTGGGTATCACCTTTACTCTCCCTTTAGCCTTAAGCAGGAGAAGTAAAAACACAGAAATCGTTCAATTGAAAATAACCGATCCGCTTTGTCAGCGCACTTTTGGCATCGCTTGGAGCAGAAAACACTTTTTATCACAAGCGGCTATACAATTTCAGAAATTTGTTGTGGATTTTTTTAGTAAACCTCATGAGTATAGTTAAGGAGAATATGCCATCTTATATCAACCGTAATCACATCTAATAAGCTACTTATACCAAGAGGATTGTAAAGCGTACATGTTTGCATAAATGCCATTGTGATGTACTAAGTCTTGATGATCTCCTACTTCAGCAATTTCTCCATGATACATAACATAGATCGTATCAACATTCTTCGCCCAACCCAAGCGATGTGAAATAAAAATAGCTGCTTTATCTTGGCAGATTTCTAATAATTTCGTATAGATCTCCATCTCGGCATTCGGGTCAATTGCAGAAGTAGGTTCATCGAATACTATAAGCTCAGCATCATTGTATAACGCGCGCGCAATCGCCAGCTTTTGCCATTGTCCCCCTGATAGCTGCCTGCTTCCTTCTACTATTTGCCCCAAATTCACATCTAATCCGCCTAATTCATGGAGCAAATCTATCAGCTCACATTGTTCTAGAACCCTTAGTATTTTAGCATCATCCGAAGGTGTATTCGCATCGCCCAATAGGATATTTTCTCTTAGTGTCAGTTCAAACTTCACAGCATTCTGAAATACAACGGACACCTTACCGTGAGGTTCTAAATGATCCTTCCAGCAAATCGTTCCGGAGCTTGGTCTATATTGACCTAATAACATTTTAATCAACGTAGATTTCCCTGCTCCATTTTCCCCGACGATCGCTATTTTCTCACCCGGCTCTATGGTCATATTGATGTTAGATAAGACATTCTTGTTCGATTTGGCGTATTTAAAATAGACATTTGAAACGGTAATTGGGAGCATAGAATCAGTCGAATTATTTATGTTATTTTTGCGAAAATCACTGTTCTTATATGTAAGTACTTCATTTAAGTCATATAATTTGCTGCTGCTGATGTAAAGCTTGCTTAATGGCCAGGTCAAACTCATAATTTTACCACCACTCGATAACAGCGCCAGAAATAACACCGAAATTGTTCCAATTGTAACTGTATTAGACTCCCCCATTTTGTTTAACAGGTACACTAGAACTACAAAGATAGCACTCGTCTGGACCATAGCCACGACCATCCCTGTTTTGATCTCGAATTTTCTGGCGCTAAATCTTTTATTATGCTGCTTCTTCATAAGCATTGCCCAGAGATTTGTAAAATAAGAGATGGAATTATAAATTCGCATTTCTCGAATCGCATTAGGGTCTTCCAAAGTGTTAGCAAGATAGTCTCCCATTCTTCCATCGAAGGTGAGTTCTCTTCCTGTTCTTCTCACTTTAATTTCCGTAAATAATCGAATGGATAAGGTAGTCACGATCATAAGTGCTACCACGAATGTGACCAAGAAATAACCACTTGTCGCCGACAACCAGATGATGCTTATTAGTCCTGAGATAATTCCTACACTCGATACCAAAAAACCTGTAATCCCCTCTAAATCTTCTCCAACTACCTTTTTAGCTCTTTGCAGTTTATTTCCAAACTCTTCATCATCAAAATCCTCAAAATCAACCCGGTTTGCAATATCTATCAATTCGGATTGAAAAGCGAGGGTTAGTTCCGCATTCATTCGATTCTTCATCATGTTGGTTATGCTTAATGAACAAGCTTGTACGCCATGAATCACAACAAACCATAGAATAGGGAGCAGCGTCATAACACCGCGAGCCACACCGTTAATGATATTCACTTGGACAGCGTAAGAATAAAAAGTTAATAAACCACTGATTATAGGGACTATGATAGTGATTGTTGAGATCATCGGACTTTTTCTAAACATTCTCACGAGTATCATTACAAGATTAGTGATGTCAGACTTCAGCATGAATTTCTCCTTTCTTATACATATAAAGAGGACTGGCGATTAAACATCTTTTTGTATTTACCATCAACCCTCATTAATTCTTCATGCGTTCCACTTTCCACGATTTCTCCATGCTCAAACAGAAAAATTCTATCGACGAATTTGGATATATACAGCCGGTGAGTCACAATAATGGAGGTCCGCTGCTCTCCTAATTTCATAAAGGTATCGAACGCCTGTTGTTCCGCATAAGGATCCAGGGCAGCAGTCGGCTCATCAAAAATCATAAGAGCGCCGTCATTGAGATAGGCTCGAGCAATCGCTAGTCTTTGCCATTGTCCCCCAGACAAATCTATCCCTCCAAACTGAGGACCTACTAAAGTATCCAATCGAACACCATAATTATCGGCTTCTGCTTTTTTCATCGCGGCTAATAATCTTGAATCGTCATGAATAGTAGCCATATTACCTAATGCAATGTTTTCTCTAATTGGTCTTTGTAACTTAATGAAATCCTGAAAAACAACTCTGGTATCCTGTGTCACGTTATGCGCTAAGACTTCATTCTCACCTTTAAACCACTGGATGTTTCCAGCTGTTGCAGGATACAACCCTAAGATCAACTTAACAAGCGTAGATTTACCCGAACCATTCTCACCTACAAAAGCAATTCGTTCACCTGGATGAATGGTCATGTTTATATTACTCAGGGTGTTCTTAGCGTTGGTCGGATATCTAAAAAACAGCTGATGAATTTGGACCTTCATCGGATCGGTGTTCCTGTTGGAATTCACCTCCTGATCTCTAAGCACCTGCTCTTCCAAATCTAAATAAGACGTATAATCCTCGTACCGTAAACGACTCTTCGCTAAGTCCGCGTAAACTGTTAATGCAGGAATAACGATAAATAATTGACTGGATATCTGAAGTAATAACACAAAAAGCCCAGCACTCTGTCCGCTACTTCCGATCGTAATCGCTAGAATGGCAATCGTAGTCCCATTTAATAAGATCATGATTAAGCTTTGGGAGAAGTTGAGGGTTTCAGAATAAATAACCTTACGGTGCATTTGTTTGAAGTTATTCGTAAAGCTCTCTTTCATTGAGGAAAACAAAAAGGAGGACATTCTGTACATTCTTACTTCCGGAATGGAATTTCTGTTTATCAACAAATCGACTAAATAGTTGATCATTCGCACAGAGGAGGTTTGATTCGCTGAAATGGATTCTACTTTCTGTGACATTCGCTTCATAAGATAAAGCTGTAGAATCTGCACCCCTAAAATAATCAAAGCCAGAATATAGAAGCCATAAACAGATAAGACAACCATTAACACAACTAGTGTTATTAGGTGAACTGTCACACCTGTCCATTGGTCTAACAGATCAATCAAGGAAAGTCGTTTTGCTTTTTCTCTTTTAGTTTTTGTAGCGGGGGCCTCCATAAGTGCCGTAGATAATTTGGAAGTCTTTTCCAAAATGCTATGTTCCAGTTCATATATACTGGTGGATGTTAAATTGGTGATAGCAATGGCTCGAAGAGAACTATTAAGGCCAGCGAGATATAACATTACCATAAGCAAACTTACTAATAACAAGATATGTTGGTAGGTGTTAGGATTGAAGTTCTGAATGAGGTCAACCACATATTTCGTTGTGAATAATTCTGCAAAAAGGATTGGGGCACTCAGTAAGTTAGTGATAAAATATAAAAGTGAGTTTCTTCTGTCTTTCACATATAATAGTTTTACAACATAGAGAAAGTCAGGCAGGCAGCATCTCTCCTTATAAGTGTATTCCATTCTGTAAACACTTTCATTGTTTAGACGTGGAAACCGATTATAACGTTTAATGTTTATAATTGGAAGAGATATTTTCGAAATGACCAAACGAACAGGAGTGTACATTCATGAAACTTCAATTTAACTTATTCCCGGGCGGATTGCCCAAGGCGCTCACCATGAGCTATGATGACGGACAGAAACACGATATTCGCTTGGCGGAGATTTTTGATCAACATGGGATTAAAGGTACTTTCCATTTAAATAGCGCAATGATAAACGCACCGGGATTCTTATCATCTGCTGATGTTAAACATTCGCTCAGAAACCATGAGGTATCTGCCCATTCCGTTACCCATCCACATCTAGAGCGTCTACCTTTACCTATGGTGATTGATGAGCTGTTCGAAGACCGTAAGCGACTGGAGAAACTAGTGGATTATCCGGTACGAGGCATGTCCTATCCATACGGTACATACTCTCAGGAAATCATTGCTCCTCTACAGTCTGTTGGGATTGAATACAGCCGAACTGTCCATTCAACCAAACAGTTTGATATGCCTTTGAATTTCATGGAGTGGCATCCAACTTGTCATCATATAGAAGATCTGCATCACGTATGGGAGCGATTTACAACGGAAGGGCCATCCCAAAAGCTGAGACTCTGTTATGTTTGGGGTCATAGTTATGAATTTGCACAGCAGAACAATTGGGAGCTTATCGAATCCTTTTGCCAACAAGCAGGTGGACATTCGGATATTTGGTACGCTACCAATATAGAGATTTATGATTATGTTGATGCGCTATATTCACTGAAGATGAGTGCTGACAAAACGGTCATTCGTAACAACTCAGCTATTGATGTTTGGGTATCCGTAAATGATCAACCTGTTCAGATTAAAGGTGGAAGTACGATGATGATGAAATAATCCAAAATGCAAAAAAGAGCGATTTTAAGCATCGCTCTCTTTTTGCTTATTACATAAAAGTGATTGAAATTATTTGGATTGAAGTGTAAATGTCACTGTTTTTGCTTTTTCCTCAAGGATTGGAGTATAGGTGAATGTCATTACATTCCCTTTGCGACTC
The DNA here is from genome assembly GCF_038004585.1 of Paenibacillus sp. FSL R5-0475. Lineage (NCBI taxonomy): Bacteria > Bacillati > Bacillota > Bacilli > Caryophanales > Paenibacillaceae > Paenibacillus > Paenibacillus sp. FSL R5-0475. Next base: position 1,621,423 of record NZ_JBBORK010000001.1, on the reverse strand, counting down.
TTCAACACTAACATTCTGGTCAATACATATGGATCTCTGCCATCATTTACTCTATCCCATTCCTTACGATCCTCACTAGTAATTAGTTTTTCATAGAGATTGATGATTTTACCGGTGTTGCTATAAACTAAATATAAGTGTGTCGTATCTAATAAACGAACGAGCACAACGTCTTCCGCAGCATACTCCACTATGAAATCTCCGGTTGCTCCTGTTAACTTTTCCATCTCAAATAACTTGCCCAAACCGCCATCCTTAGTAATATATTGAACGTTCTTCCCATCGGTCATATACACCTGAGTGGAAGGCACTTGTGGTGCATGGATATAAGCCGAGTTATTGTAATGATAGTCCATTTGCTTGAGAATAGTGCCCGCTTTGACCAATACTTGATAGCTGCTATTGAAATCGGTGAACATGGCATAATGATTGTCCGTTAACTGGAGTAAGTCCGTACCATTGCCCACTTTTTCAATCTCAAAAGCGTAGTTGTACGCAGATTCCTTAAAAGGTAGTCGACCAATAATTACTGGTTTCCCAGTTTCCGTTGCACGGTAATACAAATCGCCGTTTTTTTGAGATATCCAATAGGATCTTCCATCTACAGAAGCAGAAACCAATCTAGCTTCATCTATAATTTGGATAACCCCATCCGTTTTATTAAGCCCCGCTTTACCTCCAAGTAGACTGACCGCTGAGATCAATGGCACGTACACCGAGCCTTTTATAATACGTGGGGATTTTGTTAAGGTCACCACTGCCTCATTCACTTTTGACTTTACAGTACCAGCCGTGAAGTTAACCTCACGCTCAGGACGAACCAGTTTGGCCGTTTTGGACGGTTGATCCCAAGATAATGTATACCCCATAGCATCTGCGAGTGATTTCAGGGGTACAAAAGTTGTATTCTCCGTGATCACCTGTTTACTGCTGATTCCGATTTCTTTATAGTTGAATTGAATTTGGTTTTCTGCTTGGGCTGATACCGATCCATACCCCGTACTTAAAATCAAAACAGTCAAGATTCCTAGCGTTACCTTCCATTTGTTCATTTCTTTTCGTCTCCCTTGACTCTATAGTCATATGTAATTAGACGACAGAATTTGGAAAAAGTTTCTTGTTTCCGTTTTACGTATAAAAAAGTCCTGATCCACGGTAGACTACCGAAGTCAGGTCTTCTGTCTTTTATAAAGTAATCTTAACTTCTAGCAAACTCATAAAACGCCAAGGCATCTCCCCATGTCTGGAATCCTGCTTGCGCTAGTTTATCACTGCCTCCGCCTTTTCCATTGTAAGTACTAAGATGCTCTTTGAAAAAAGCTCCACAGGAGATCTCCGCGCTGCCATTCTGTGCAAATACAACCTTATTTTCAGCAGAACTAGCCAATAAAACCGGAACATCGCATTTCGCGGTAAGCTTGTTAGCTAAACTTTGTAAATCTTTCAGCGATTTATCCTCGAACACTTTTGAGATCAGCTTTCCTTCTTGTTGTGCTAAAAGCTCCTGTACGACATAATCATCATTCTTCTCTTTAAGTAGTGTAATTTCAGCTTGCAGCTGCTTTTGTTCATTCTCCCATTTTTCAATGCGATCGATAATTTCATCTTTTCCCGTATTGAATTTGGAAGATAGTGCTCCAACAATTTGCAGACTGCTATTAAACTCCTCCAAAGCACGGTATCCACATTTAAAATAGATCCGCGTATTGCCTTTTTGTTTCTCCGCTTTCAGAAGCTTAATTATACCAATCTCACCTGTTGAAGATACATGCGTACCACCGCAAGCGTTATATTCAACATCTTTAATTTCTACAATCCGGATGTTTTCCGTCACTTTAGGTTGTTTGACCAATTTAAGCTGTGAAGCCTCTTCCCCTGTTACAAAATAGCTCAGGATACTATGGTTCTGGTAAATCTGCCGATTAACCTCCCACTCTATGGAATGAAGTTGTTTAGGCGACAGTTCTGACGCTTCTATATCAATGGTGCAATAATCCTCACCCAAATGAAAGCTTAGAGTCATAAACTGGTACAAATTGAGACAGATGGCTGAGAGCAAGTGTTGTCCACTATGCTGCTGCATATGATCAAATCTTCTCTTCCAATCGATCTGACAAGTGACGGATAAATCATCAGGCAGACGTTCCAGCTTATGCAGGACAAGATCTTCCTCACTGATTACATCAAGTACCGGGATATCCCCAATAGTCCCTAAATCACAAGGTTGCCCACCGCCATGCGGATAAAAAGCGGTCTCCTCCAAAATAACATAGCGTCCATCTTCTCGTTCTATGGTTTCACTAATACAGGTCTCCCAATCAGTAATGTATGTAGAATTGTAGTATAGTTTGTTGGTCATGTATTTATCCCTCTCTTTTATACGTTTATGGCACATTAAGCTTATAGTATCATAACGGATTTCAAAGACAAACTGCACAATGAAAAACGCCTTGCGGCGCTTTTGGAAGGAATTCACTCTGTTGTTCTACTTTCAGTTGTCTTCTACCTTGTACATCAGTAATCCTGTACTCTCATCCAAGAATTCCGCTGTCATACTCTTGAACCATTACCCCTGTTCAAGGAAAATAATGCCCTAGCCGAGCAAGCGCTTCACAGTGTCATTTGGACTTTCTGGCACCACCGTAGACATGGTTTGAATTTCCACAACGTGGTTCGCGAGCCAAGGTCCCATCTGTGGGGATATGGTTGGTTTAGTGCGAATGATATTGAACTGCTCTTATTAATCAGGACGAGTGGGATCAATTATGGAATAGTAATGATTATCTATGTAAGCATCAAAAGCATCTATGCCTTCTTGTAAAATTATACGCGATTCTTTGGGGGTAATTGGTACTACCCACAAGACATTAATTATTTCTTCACCTATTTTTATTTGTTCTAAATCCTCACTTTCTCCTCTAAGTTCATCAATCAAGAGGGCTTTTGTAGTCCAATTTTCAGGTGCGAGTGCGCTCTCAGTCATTACTCGTGGTACTTCCGAAGATTGGATATGTTCAATATTATGGGCAATTATGTCACAGAAATATGAGAATATGCGATCAATGTTTTCTTGTCCCAAATCGGGTTTTAAAGCTATCATCCATTCATTCTCAATAGGTTTTCCAGTTTTCCGAATGGAATTAGATAGGCCGACTGTTGCGAATCTTGCAGGAATATTAACGTCAATTGAGGGAAAATAATATAACTCAATATATACGCCAATCTCCGGTTTTGTCATTATGACTCTATATTCTGGCATAGACCATTCTTTAATATATAAATTGAGAATAATTGTTCTCCTAATGTCGAATTCCAGAATGATCCCTCGGCATGACTCTTTATTGATTTGCACATCCATCACCTTTTTTCAATATTGGTTTTTTGGTTTAGAATTTGGGCTGGTATCATTGTCCTCCTTCATCGTTCGCGGCCTGCCATTTCAGTAATTGAAAGGGCAAATCTCTCCAATTAAGAAGTTATTAATCTCTTTTCGATGAATGGTGCTTCATTACTGCTTCCTGAGCTTTAAGGACAATATCATCTACTTCGGAAAGCTGACGCTCAATAGAGGCTAGAGCCTTTAGTAAAAATAAGCCAAGACTTTCATCCCCTAAGGATAATTCCAATTCGGCGAAACATTCGATGTCTTGGAGTTTTTCTATATTTTTTTTGCTATTGATTTTTTTAGGGTATTCGATGTATTTATAGAGGGTTAAGACTGCTTCTTCCCCCTTGGTTTTAAAGTTGTGAACAGTTCCTTTGAATAGGGTGTCTTTGAATCCTTCCTTAAGCCTACCTTGTTCATTCAAGGCATCCAGATGAAAGGTTGCTAAATATTTTTCGTTTCTTACGGCATGATCATTAATGCTGTAGGATACATTCTCTTCGTCAAGAATCTTTATTATTTCATCAATTGACTTGAACTTCAGTCTTGCAAATCTCGCCGGAGAAAATTGCTTGCGCAAAGAATCTTCATTATTTGAAAGGTATGCCTTAAAAGAAATTTCAGCATTTCCTTCCAGGAGTTCTTTGAAATAAACAAGATGCCTTTCATCTACCATATCTGCCTCCTGCAACTCTTGAGCTTTTGGGTATATTATGATTACGCGTTATTTTTTTGACTCAGGATTGGAGATCATATTGAAAAATGTGGCCCAGAGATAGTGTATGATGCCGGAGAACTGATATTTTGAAGCGATTAATCCAGATCTCTAGCCCAGCTAACTAACTCTTCATCGTCGAAGTTATATGGATATTCGTAAATATTAGAGTAATAGTACTCCGATTCTAATAAATCTCTAATTATATTGAAAACCTTATTGGTGGCATGAAATCCATTCCTGATGGGCGCGGTGAAGGCAAGCGAGCCATTATGAAATCCATCTAAAGAACCGGAAAGCTCTCGTTTGACTATAGATTCAGCTGTCTCTATCTTTTCTTTAACAAGCTCCTCTTTGTAAATTTGAATGCAGAAATTTCCACCATGTTTTATTAATTCAAACTCTCCATTGGGATGGAGTTTTATTGTATCTCCTTTCGCAAGCCCTAGAGCCAGCCCAGGAGATGCACATAATTTGAATATTTTATCGCTTATGCATTCTGCAGGAAGCTCTTCAAAGACTGCTTCCTCTGAATTTATGCCGGCAAAAACATTAATTAAAGTTAATTTATGTTCCATACGAATACTCCTCAATACTGTTTCTTTTAATGTATGAGATTTGAGATTACATCCTACATGTATCCGCTATCGCTTGTAATTCAACGGGTCGATAATAAAGGAGGGTCCTCTTTTTTTTGAAAAGGGTTACTTCAAGATGCTTTCAAGGCGGCAATGTCATGTACCTTGTTAATAATTGGGGCGTTGCTGGCCCTGCTTTCTCAAATCTAGGAAAGATATTCAAGAAATCATAGCAGGTACTAAAACGCCTCGTCAAGTGCTGGAAGCGGTAGACAAGTCTTCGACGCCGGATATACTCGGATAACGAGATTCCGGTAATGAACGGAAACCCAACAAATCCGATGTATAGTAACATTGAGCTTTACTGCCAGTATGTAGATTGAGAATCACCAAGGATTGTGCAAGTAATTCAACAAAAGAAAAGTTCATGTGGTATCTCTTCTTGAACTTTAAATGGTTATATTGAGGTGAATCTGGCGTTAAATCAATTCTTTCTCACTATTTCGTAACTCTACTTTCCGCTGTACCAAACAAAATACGCTATACGCATTTTACCAATAAGCGAAACAAAATGCTTATTTTCGGAGCGAGGCATTATATCGGTGAGTGTATACAAACCATGTAATGCTTGCTGTTAATAATGCCGACGAAATCAAAGCTGTAAGAACACTATATGTTTGCCAAATAAGTATCGTTGACCAATCTAATACACAGCACATTATACACAGGGCAATCGTAGCAATCAGCAAAATAGCTGTTACGATTATTCGCTTTTTTGTAATTGGCTGCCGCTCATTCGTTTTCCTTCTGCGTAATCCTAAGATAAAGAACAGAACAGCCAATAGGCAAAGAATAATTGTGATAGACGATAAAATGATGTCCAAAAGCTGTGTGCCGCTTATTTCATATGACTGCGTTAGATTGCCGTCTAATATATCTTTAACTTTTAGTACCATGCTTCTATTGATATTTGCGCCGTTGGTCAGCAAGCAGACGGCTGTTCGTTCATTTGGCAGTATGGCCACTTCGGTTCCGAAATTGGGATTGCCCCCTGGGTGTTCTATAATCGTTTGGTTGGCGTTTACCGACCAGCCCGCTGCATAATACATTTCGTTGACTGCCGGAACAGACATATCGCCCTGATGTGACTTTTCGATAACCGCATGGAATATTTCGGGTATGTCCTGCACAATACCCATCTGTATGCCCATCCAACGCGCCATATCTTTTGTACAAGAAATGATGTAGCCTGCGGGTTTATTCCCGGAATAATCCGGCGCGTTATATGGAGTTGTCATAAAAAAGGAAGAACGGTAGCCCTGTGCCAACTGTCCGGTGGCTTGAGCATCTTCTTTATAAACATACGTCTGGTGAAGACCTAACGGCTGAAATACCTGTTCGCTCATAAAGTCTTCATAGCTTTGTCCCGACACAATCTCAATAACCAAACCCAATACGTCATAATTAACGGTTCCATAGCTATACTGTTCACCGGGAGGGAACGCCAACTCAGCATCTACCAGCATTTCCACAGTCTTTTGCAGCAAATCTGGTGTATTGCCTTGTGGAATATTTTGAGAATGCCTACTATTTGTTAGGCCGCTAGTATGGTGAAGAAAGTTATTGAGTGTAAGGCTTTGCATATCAACAGGTTTGCCTTGATATTTTAACGTAAACCAAGGTAAATATTTTTGGACAGTGTCAGTCATTGACAGCAGCCCTTGCTCCTCCAACAGCAGAATACCCATGCCGGTAAAAGCTTTACTGACCGAGGCCAACTCATATAGTGTATTTTCACTTGCAGACAACCCACTTTCACGGTCTGCATACCCGGAAGAAAAGTAGAACACTTCATCATCAGCAAGTATTGAGATCGACATTCCTGGCACACCTGATATACGACGGGCATCATCCAGCAACGCCTGTATTGCCGCAGATTGCGTATCTGAAAACGACGCATAACTTTGTGTTGCGAATCCTGAGAATAATATAAGTATTGATAATACAAAAACAATAGTCTTTTTCATAAACTCTCCATTTCGAAAAAATATAAACAACGGAGACTAACCAATATGGCTAGTCTCTTTTCTTTTTTAAAAATTTCGCCCTATTATGATAAAGCTCAATGTAGGCAAGTTTCATTAATCATTCCATGTTACCTGCCATCCATATGACTGAAGTTTAAAGTATTTATTAAACTCCGCGACTACGGACTTTGCGTTCTCTTTCGATATTGCATGAAATATAGTTATATCGACTATATTACAGTCTGAAATTTCCTCCAACCCTTTAAGTCTTGATGCATCTACTCCAATCTGCTTTAGACTCATACAATTTTTGAGTATTGTTAAATCTCCGACCGGATAAGTGAATTGCTTTAATTTCTTCAATTCTCCTATAACCTCTATATGTGATTCATCTATTGCACAGCTATCCGTCTCAAAAAACGTTAGATTCTTTAAACCTTTTAAGAATGATAAATGTGGTATAGTCACTTGTTTGAGCTCTAGTTTTATTAACTTACTAAGGTTTGAAATATAAAGCAGGTCGCCAACCTCCATTTCTTCTAAACTTAGTTCCTTCAAATTTTTTATAGTTCCTATTAATCCCCTATCAATTGAGTTCATTCTACATAATCTCAAACTCTTTAATTTCTTTATATCTTTCAGTTTATGTATATCTTTTAATGGAAGTCCTATTAATGTTAGTTGCCTTAGCCCATCTAAAGAAACTAAGTACTCCAAATCAGACTCTTTAAAGGCTTCTGATCCTATCACAAGTTCTGCTAAAGAAGGCAACCGTTTAAGTACATCGAAATTAGTAATTTCATCCGCATGTATAATAAGTTCTTTAAGATTAACCATATGGGTTAAAATATCCAAAGATATTGCTCCGTATTTTTGAGCTTGATCAGCTCTAATAAATACCATTCTCTTTTTTTTCAATGTTTTTGAAGATACAAAACCACTCTCAACATCGTCTTTAAAATACTCTTCCCAAAATCCGCTTACAGGGATAAGGCGGTTCTCTTCGATATCCATTTTAGTCAAAGCCAAAATATCATCCAACAAACTTCCACTTTCACGGGATAATATGATTACATCATCTTCTTCACGAATACCAATACTACTATTTCTGAGGCTCGAATCAATAAATTCAAAGAAATGTCCCAAACTTTCCGCAATAACATATGAAAAACTAGAATTGTGATCTATCGTTATAATTTGCCCATAAACGCCCTTTTCTCCGGGGTCTAAATCAATTGCCAAATATGAGCCTCCACCATCTTCGGCAAAAGGAATCCAGCCTTCTCTGTAGTTCCCATCTTTTATTATATCTGGTTTGCTGGATATAATATCGTATGCTGATTCCAAAAGGGACTTCCAGTTGCTTACTATCGATTCAATGTTCATCCAACCAAGACCAGCCATAACGCCAAAAATCTGCTCTCCTTCTCCATTAGAATTCATGTATAACTTTCTAAAATCTTCTGGAAATTTGCAGTTCATCATGCTCTCAAAAAGGTTTATTTCTGATTCCTCAACTGCTGGATTCAGTAATTCCTCTACATTTGGTATATGTGATTTTAATGTCTCGATCAGTAAACACTCTTCTTTTTCATTAACTAATGACATATAGTGGCCCCCATTCTACAGAATCATAATAGTTTCAGTAAACGTCCTTGGTTGATCATCAATCATTTTGTTATGAACCATCTTCAACAGTTCCATCAATAATTAATTCTATCTTACATATGGAGCATCTATTTCCTGATTTAGCAATACCTTATCATGAATTTGTAAATATTGTTGTATTAAGTCATATAAAAAAACTAAGAGTCATCTTAGGGGTTAAACCCTATTTATTATACGTTTTCCCGCGTTTGAACTTCAACTATCCTGCCCGTTTGCTGAATAAAGGCAGCCGATCACATTGACTGACCGGCTGCCTTATCGTGTTTATTGAGCTATCGTTACCCATCAGATCAATAAGAAAGAAAAACAGTATCCTCCTAATGTGACAGGAAAAAGCTTTACTTTGATCGTTGATACAAGGATCAGAAGGTTCAGAAGTTCAACGAATTAACAAGCACAAGTAACGTCTTTTAAATTTCGTATAGCAATAGCATTGAGTCGGAGCGCTTCTACGATTGAATCTCTTACTGCTAACAATTCAAATCTTTCGCGACTGCCAATAGGCAATCTGCAAAGCAATGCTTCAATTCTTTTAAGGCTTTCCTTCAGAACCACTCTTTGCTTACGCAAAGCATTCAAAGCTCTTTGAATTCTTCTCTTCTCTGCAGCAGTCATAAACTACCACCTCTTTTCGATTGTGATAGTATATGAGATGCGACAGAGCTCCTATCTGCTTGTACATTCCGGAAGGTAAATGAATGATTTTACTGCTTTTTGCTAGCTTCCATGATAGGAACGGACCAATCTACATTGGTGTACAATCGGTTGACTATCGTGCGTATTAATTGAAGCTGATCAGGGATCGTAGTAAGGCCAATTGCACGGAACTCAAAAAAATTCTTTTTGTTATTTGACTGCGATTCAACGATTACGATATAACCATCTTTCCATCCGGACCCATCAGTAGAATAAGCTCCTCGTCCTGAGAGAGGATACTCTTTACCCTCAAGATCCTTAAATATCCACTCACTGTTCATAAATTCATTTCTCAATCTTCCGCTAAAATGTAATGAACCTTCCTTCGTTGATCCATTGGTATCAGGCGGTGATTCCACAGTAAAATCATTTAACATCAGCTCATCTCCATCAAATGCAAAGGGGATCGGATGCTCCTTCAACTTGGATGGCTCAAACTGTACCATCGAACCATCCTTTTCTAGAATGAAATACCCATCGAACACAAAAGTATACGGCGTATCCTGAGGCAAATATTTAAACGTATAGCTCCAATGCATAAGTCCAGGTTTATCACCGGGGGTCGAAGATCGTGACATTACACTATCCTTACTCGGCAATTTCCTCGCATTAACACTGTGAATCTCTTCACCCGCGCTATCCTCAAAATGGAACTTCACCCCTTGCTGCTTCCATAATTCACCTGGAGAACGGTTTAGCGCCTCATCACTCAACTCCGTATCAAATTCAAAACGAACACCTTGTACCATATGAGTTAATTTTTTCAAGGTGACTGTTATACCATCCGGAGAAGTGTAGCTACCCGTTAGGGGAGTTGAGGTTGTTTGTTCATTCGCTTTTGTCATATCCATCGAAAAACTAAAGTTCCAATCGCCTTGAAGTGCAGGAATATTTCTGTCCTTGCTTCCCAACTCAGTAATATGACCTTCGACTGTAATTTGATCGGTTTGCAGTGGCTCCGAGAAATTAGCGATCATATAGTAAAAATCGTTGGTAAATCCAATATCGTATAATTCTCCTACGATCTTTCCTTGATCATCTTTAACTTCAATCTTATTTCCTTCACCAAAACCCAAGCGATGTCTGTCATGCTTTCCATCCGGTCCGAACAACTGTAGAGCGACAATCACACGAGTAGGATCCGCTACAGCTTCATCTATTTTTATCGTATAGCCTTTATCCTTCACCTTAATATTAGGATGTTCTACTAACCCAAATTCTTGTGCACGTAGAAGGCCAATGTCCACATTATCTTTTACAAAAAGAGAACGTAAAGTCTCTGCCAATGTGGGCACAGAATATAAAATCACGGCACTCAGAACAACAAGTAACAAAGCCGCTCCCATGGCTATTCTTAGTGACTTAAGTATCTTCGGATTCTTTCGCTTCCTGTCAGGTACCGTTACTTTCTCTAGTTCTACGAATTCTATTGAAGCCATAACTTGAGCAGTAAAAGAATCTGGCAGCTTCTCTTCAAACAACGCTTGCGACCACTCCTCTTGTTCTTCTAATAGTGTATGATAGATTAAATTGCAATGGGCACAAGCAGCGATATGATCAACATTTTCAAATGGTCGGGAGGTGGGTGTACTTAGGATGTATTGCTCGATCTCAAATGGACTTAAGCACTTCATCGCTCTTCACCTCCTGGTGTGTCATGATATGTTTCAATCGTTGTTTTGCACGATAAAGGTCATTTTGGATTTTACTTAAAGGGACCTCTAAGAGCGTACACATTTCTTCATAGCTTAAATCATTGGTATAACGAAGCAGCAAAGTCGTACGATAATTAGGTGGTAGCTTCTGCATTAACTGATGCAGCTCTGTGCGATGCTCCGATCGAATGAATTCTTCTTCTGGATTATCTGAAAGAGATAGTTCAGCAAGATCATCTGGTAAGCACGCTATAGGACGAGTTTTTTTCCACAAATCCTTCAGTAAATTAGTCGCGATCGTATACAGCCAAGCCGCAAAGTTTTTATCCAAATCATGTGAGGCTAGCTTACGATAAGCTTTAATAAAAGTCTCCTGAGTGATGTCTTGTGCGTCTTGATGATCGGCCCCCATTCCTCTCAAAAGGCCATAGGTTTTATTTTTATATCGATTCACAAGATACGAATAGTCTTCCTTATGACCATCCAGAACGTTTAGGATCCATTGCCTTTCTTCCTCTTTTTCAACTTTCGGTACATGTCCCTTCACCTTTAAGCCTCCTTGAAGCACGATACTCTATAGACGATCCCTAACAGAAAAACTCTCACTTCATACAAAAAAAGTAGATCTTCAATTGTATTGAAGACCCACTCTGTTATCTAACCTCGAACACGCCCCATCTGTAGCCCAAATAGGCTCACCCCAGTGCTAGTGATACAAGTCTACTCCAATATATAAGCTCTTCATCCTGCCCGTAAGCCCCAATACATTGAAATCCTAAAGGCATGTTATGAATAGTGGCTGAAGGAATGCTCACAGTTGGCGCTCCTGCGTATGACCAAATGGCCGTCATTCCAGCCCATCCTGTCCGTGTTCCCCACAATGGAGCAGTTCCTGCTTGAGCGGGCGAGACCCAAATATCAATCCCCTCTGTCTTTTGAACATAAAGTAGATCATATCTCAATTTGATTTGTCCTCTACGATATCGCTCCAGTTCTTCCTCTTTGATGGTTTGACCTGATTCAATACCAGCACGCATCGCCGAACCATAGTAATCTTTATATTTTTCAAATCGTACAGCATGCACTTGAGCCATTTCCCCTTGTACTAATCTCAACATTGCATCCCCATAGATGAAACTATCTTCCCATGGCATCTTAACCGTTTTTATGATGAAGCCCGCCTCTTCCAACTTCTTAATCTGGCTCCAAAAAGTATGTTTAGCGTCCTCTTCCAATAAAGTCATGAATACCCCTTCTGGAATACCAAGCACTGGTTTACGGTTAGATTCGAAAGGCCTCCATTCCGAGATGAGTTCTGAAGAGATCCGCTCCATGCTAACCATATCCTGTGTGAAAAATCCCATCGAATCAAATGAAGGGGACATCAACTGAACACCATCCAAAGGGATACGTCCATAGCTTGGCTTAAATCCAACAACACCACAGAAAGAAGCAGGTGCCATAACAGAACGCAAACTTTGTGTGCCTATCGCAAATGGACACATACCCGTGGCAACTGCCGCTGCAGACCCTGCACTAGAGCCGCCTGGTGTATGATCCAAATGATGAGGATTACGAGTTGGGAGATGCCCGGCATATGCGAACTCTTCGGTCACCGTTTTGCCTGTAAACCATACTCCTTTTTGCCGCAGCTTTTTAATAAAACTACCTTCTGAACGCGTTAATTCCTGTGGAGGAAGATTTGAACCGGCACGAGTGGGCAAGCCGTCTATATGAATTAGATCCTTAACTCCTACTGGAACTCCGTATAATGATGGTTTTGGGAGCTCATGATAGGTTTGTCTTAGCAGCGCTACTTCACTCATGATTCTATTTGTTCTTTTCTCTTCCGATACAAAAGCATGGATGTGAGGCTCCAACTTATCATAACGATCTAAATGCTGATTAAGGAATAGCTCGAGGGATGAGTCAATTGGCTCTAATCCTTGGAACTGTGTTAAAGAAGATATATGGATATACATACCTAACCCCCTCCACAATTTACCGATCTAAGATCACCTGGGCTATGATTGTATTTTTTTGGAATAACTTCATGTTAATCGTAGTCCTTTGCTAAGGCAAGAAGTTTAATCACTGCATACAAGGCGCACATAATCACTGTAATACCAGCGAGTAAAAGAATTGTCTCCACTTGGATACTATCAGCTAGCGGACCGGTGCGATTCTTTTTGTTCGTCGCATGTGCCGAATGAAGCATGAAAACAGGTTTCTTAGATCGTTCCTTAGATTCTTAAGATCGTTCACCGGTCAATAATAGGATCTTGCAATTATCGAATTGACGAACCCAATACGCATAAACGTCTCTTTTCATATACGAAGTGCAGAAACAGCAGCTAGAGTCTGGAAACATTTTACGGTTCCGAATTCTCTCTTCTAAACTTAATTAACCCCATATAACAATTAAGGGAAGATCAAGTTTTTCGCTTAAGTACTGAAGATATACATCAGTCTGCGGCCAAAAAAATTGTCTATTAGTCGTACCTTCTAAATCTCTATCGACACGCATATGGACAAGCTTGATTTTTCCTTTGGGAGTATGATAATCGTGAAGGCTACAAGCACCGTCGCGTCAATATCTACCCTACCCGATACATTGATATGAACTTCATCATATTCATGTAACGGGAGCATTTCTGAATGCAACACAGCAAGTACTTACTCAGCTGCTCGACTAATATCAACCATATCCACTTTATCTCCTCCAATAGGTACAAAAAAGCCATGGAGACGATAGACAGCAAACAGGTGTCTATCGTCTCCATGACAAAATAAGCCCTATGTTTATGAACTGGGTGTGTCCCAGTACAAATCCAACTCTGTCGTATCACTAACGACAATAGAAAATTTGATTAATCATAACATAATATATTTACCACATTTACAGTTTTTCATCAATAAACTGCAATTTACAACATAAAAATTAATTTTTTAGATTGAGTTTCTAAAACTATAATCTTTAAGATCTTTTTAGAATGTCTCAAATATTATTCTAACTTTTCTTTACTTAAAAGATCAGCTAGCTCTACCGCATTCTTATCTTTTAAATTCAGCATCTTTTCGCTATTGCTATTTTTAATCAGAAAGCCATTTTTAGCTTTAAGATCTATATAAAGGCTAAAATCAACAACCTCAGAATCAGCGTAAGTAACAGTCATTCGATAGGATGGTGGCCCCACATCGACAGCCCCGCGTACTTTTTTAACAGTTCTTATAGCATCTTCGAAGATTCGAATGCTTTCACTGTCAGTGTAAGTGATTTCCGTTGTTTCCGATACAAGGCTAACGCTAAGGATCTCTTGCGTTGGTCTGATTAATACAAATATTAAAATCAATAAAATTATCAGTGAAATTGAAATGATGCTAATTTTTTTCATAACTACCTCCTTACTGAAGAAAGATGGAGACTGATCATTCAGTCTCCATAATAAATTTATAACTCATTTGAGTATGCGTTGGCAATTTCATTAAGTAAATTATCCCTAACATTATTATCTCGTGTTATAAAAGTTCCCAGTTTATTTGTAGTTGCAGAATTTACCTCATCCAGAGTAAAGGGTCCTTGTTATAACCCATCAAAAACATCACGGCGAGGATAAGTGTAGCGATCCCAATCACGTCATCCGCTAGCATTATCATTTTTTCACGACTATAACGGTCCAAATAAAGATATGGTTTGAGCCGTTAGAAATAGGGTTATTTTTCTTTTCCAATGATCATTCATGGTTTGCATTAGTACTTAACTCCTTTATTGCTGGTTTCATCTCCTATGTTGAGCACACGATCAACCCATCCCTTATAAAATTGTTCTTCATGAGAAACAAGTATCACAGTTCCACTAAATTGGATTAGAGCTTTCTGTAAAGCATCTTTTGTTTCAACATCTAAGTGATTGGTCGGCTCATCCATGATTAGGAAGTTGTATTCTGAAAGCAGTAATAGGCACAGCTTAACTTTAGATTGCTCCCCGCCGCTGAGTGTACGTATTGACTGTGTTACAAGGTTATCTTTAACAACACACTGCGCTAGATAGCGACGTATTTCCTTTACAGTCAGTTTGGGATCATAAGCTGAAATCACCTGAATAGGTGTCATTGTATCGTCTTCCCAAGTTAAATCTTGCTCGAAATAACCCACTTTAACTTGTTCTGCGAACTGAAACCTACCGGTAATCCCTTGGATCTCTCCAACCAACGTCTTTAGTAAAGTTGATTTCCCGATTCCGTTGAAGCCCGTAATCACGAGCTTTTGTCCACCGCGAATGGAGAACTTCAATTTAGGCAACAAAGGCTTATCGTAACCTACGACTAAGTGATCCACTTTAAGGACTACTTGTGACATGCACGGAAGCTCCTTAAAGCGAATAGACGCTTTGGAGACAAATGTCGGAGCAGCGATTCGTTCCATTCTATCCAGCTGTTTCTGGCGACCACGGGCAATTTTGGAATTAACACCTGCACCGTTTTTTCGAATGAATTGCTCAGTGGTTTCGATTTTTTTCTGCTGTGCATGATATTGCCGGATATGACTCTCTCGTAAATGTTCCTTCTGCTTCACAAAATCCGAGTATTTCCCGTGGTATTTTTTAATCGTTTCGCCCTCAATATCGCAAATACTAGTGGATATTTTATCGAGAAAGGCATAGTTGTGAGACACTACAATGAACGCTTGATTGAATGCAATCAGATACTCAGCGAGCCAGTTAACATGTTCCTTATCCAAATAATTGGTTGGTTCATCGAGTAATAACACATCTGGTTGTTCAAGTAAAAGCTTGGCCAGAATGACTTTCGTCCGTTGCCCCCCGCTTAACTGCTCGATGGGACGGTCGATTCCAATCGCGTTGATCCCTAGACCGGTAACCATCTTACTGATGTTGCTCTCCATCGAATAATAGTCTAGCGCTTCTAATCGTTCCTGGTAGTCTGCTGCCTTTTGTAATAACGTTTCGTTGCCAGTAACAGCGCACTCTTCATAGAGCTCATTTATTTTTCGTTCTAGTTCATATAATTCTGAGAAAGCCTGTCTTAAATAATTATGAACCGTACGGTTTCCATCCATGACAGCATATTGATCGAGATGACCGATTGTAATATTGGGCTGCCACTTTATCATTCCATCATCCGGGATCACTTCGCCTGTCAAAATGCTAATAAACGTACTTTTCCCCGTTCCATTCTGGCCAACCACACCGACATGCTCACCCTTGTACAATTCCATAGAAACATTCTTGTATAGAACCTTATCGCCAAAAGCATGTGATAAATTAGAAACCTCAAGTAAACTCATTTCCTATTCCTCTTTTCTAAAATTAATTAAGAACGCAAAAAAAGCAGAAGACACTGCACCCTTAGGTGCTAGCCTTCTGCTTGTCAGTACACGAATGAACGGCACAAACATATAAATGTCAGTGTAGAAACTGAGCAATATAACACAAAAGGCTGTAGACGAAAATTGTCTACAGCCTCTTAATCATTAACATCGGAAGATGGCGCAATCAAATAAGCATGAATAATCACACTAAAATGACCTAGCTATCTTTCGATGATATAAAAAGCGATTCGCTTTTCGATTAAGCTCCGGACAACGTTTCATCGTTTGTATCCGATTGTTCGGAGCAGCCTCTGGTATATAACTTTACAGTTTCTACATGAATCATGTTAAACCATCCCTTCGTTTGGTAACAGTTTAAAACGCATGCCGTTACTTGTCAACTTAGAACGGGAAATGTTGTTATTTTTTGCGAGGTCGTTTAACATTACTTATTCTAGTCCCTTGAGGAATTGAAATGAACTGGCTCTTCGATACACCAATAAGCTGTGAAGTATAAATACTACTATGTCCGGAGAATAAATAACTCACTACACAAGCGATGAACATGTATACAGCCCCCTCTGACCCGAACAGCTCAATCCCCATTAAAAAGCAAGCGATAGGCGTACTGGTAGCTCCACAGAAGACAGCAATGAATCCGAGAGCTGCCAGAAACGGTCCATATACATGTAAAATTCCAGCCAAAGCATTACCTAATGTGGCTCCAATCGCAAATAGCGGAGTAACCTCACCACCCTGAAATCCTGTTCCTAAGGTAAAGGCGGTAAAGATCAGCTTCCATAAAAAAGCGAAAGGAGAGACATCTCCCTCAAAAGAATCCTTGATTAATGGAATTCCGAGGCCTAAGTAATCACGGGACCCTACAAGGAATACTAACGCTATGATAATCAAACCACCCACTGCACCTTTTATCATAGGATTGCTTATCATGGCGGTGAAGATTCTTTTTAGTAAATGAGTCAGTTCACTGAAAAGCATACTCACGAGACCAAAAATTACAGAGGCCAATACCACTTTTAGAATAATCATTAAACTTAAGGTTGGAAATTCATTCACGACATAGTGAGTATGATGAACGCCCCACAATCGAGTGGTGACCAGATCACCAACAAAGCTAGCCACAAAACATGGAAGTAATGCCTGTTGGCTAATAAGTCCAATGGTTACTACCTCTAGACCAAATAAGGTTCCAGCCAGCGGTGTTCCGAAAATAGAACCGAAGCCCCCGCTAATCCCGCACATTAACAGTATTTTGCGATCTAACGGGCTGATTTTGATTAATTTCCCAAACCACTCCGCGAGGCTTCCTCCCATTTGTACAGCTGTTCCCTCCCGTCCGGCAGATCCACCAAACAAGTGAGTGACCAGTGTTCCTAACAATACTAAGGGTGCCATGCGTAATGGAATGGTCTCTGTACCATCCTGAATTTGTTCTATAATAAGGTTATTTCCTTTAGCGCTGTTTTTTCCGTAACGCATATATAAGAAACTAACAAATACTCCCCCAAGAGGCAGCAAATAAAGTAGCCATGGATGCTCTAAACGTACATCTGTTACATAGTCTAAGCTTTTCAGAAAGAAAGCCGAGGCAGTTCCCGATAAGAGTCCAACCACACTTCCGAGTACAATCCATTTGATAAATGTACTCCAAAGTGCAAAATGACTTCTTTTCTTCACGAATTCATGCCATCGTGCAGACCATTGATTCATAACAGCAACTCCCAAAGTCAGTATAAATTAGTCTCTAGCAACAAAACAGACTCCTACCAGTGAAGCTCACTCTGGTAGGAGTCATTAGTCTGAAGAGACGGTTGTGGCGAACTCCATCGCCTTGTTATATGTTATTCTTAGTCCTCAGAATCTACGTTATGATACACTTGTTGAACATCTTCTAAATCTTCTAAGGCATCAATCAATTTCTCGAACTGGGCTTGTGCATCTTCAGGAAGTGTTACATAGTTCTGTGGAAGCATGTTCAGCTCAGCAACCGTAAACTCAGTGATTCCTGCATTCCTGAACACTTCTTGTACAGCATGGAACTGATCAGGTTCAGCGTACACGATAACCGCTTCATCCTCTTCTAGAACATCACGTACATCAAGTTCTGCATCGAACATCATCTCAATCACTTCATCGGCAGTTTTACCTTCTACACCGATAACAGCAGTTGAGTCAAACATGTAGGCTACAGATCCGCTGACACCCATATTCCCGCCATTCTTACTGAATGTAGAACGGATCAAAGGCGCTGTACGGTTAACGTTATTCGTAAGTGCATCGACGATGATCATCGAACCGTTAGGTCCAAATCCTTCGTAACGAAGCTCTTCATAATTCTCATCACCGCTGCCTTTGGCTTTATCCATTGCGCGGTCAATAATGGCTTTTGGTACATTGTAAGTTTTTGCACGTTCTAATACAACCTTCAAGGCCCGGTTTGCTTCTGGATCGGGTTCACCTTTCTTGGCTGCTACATAAATCTCAACACCAAACTTTGCATAGACGCGACTTGTGTTGGCGTCTTTGGAGGCTTTCTTTTCCTTAATATTATTCCACTTACGACCCATATTGTTCCCGCTCTCTTTCAACATGAATTAAAAACAATTGTTACTTATTATACCCTTGATTAATAGCTCTAGTAAAGTGCGCTGGTAGGTTAATCCTCTAAGCTGTTACAATACACGCATAAAAAAGGCCCCTAAATCAAACAGGAGCCTTCTAAAAACTTATTTTATTTATACCCAAACCTCTTGGGCTGTTTCAATTACGAGACGTAATTTATCCCACTGCTCTTCTTCGGTTAGGATATTTCCTTCCTCGGTGGAAGCAAACCCACATTGAGGACTTAAGCAAAGCTTCTCAATATCTACATATTGTGCCGCTTCTTCAATACGCGCTTTGAGCTGCTCTTTGCTCTCAAGACCACCATGTTTCGTAGTTACTAGTCCCAATACCACAAATTGATCTTTAATAAATCGTAAGGGCTCAAAATCGCCCGCCCGCTCATTATCATACTCCAAGAAAAAAGCATCCACTTTAGTATTCGAAAAAAGTTCTTCGGCCACAGGCTCATAACCACCAGCTGCGAACCATGTGGAACGGAAATTACCTCGGCATACGTGAAGCGCGATCGTCATATCACCTGGACGATTGGCAATGCTCTCGTTAATCAGCCTAACATAATCCTTAGCCAACTGATCTGGATCTGTACCTCTGCTTCGTAAATGCGCCCGATGTCTACCACTACACAGCGTTCCCCAAGTTGTATCGTCTAACTGGAGGTAACGGCAGCCTGCATCATAGAACGCTTGGATTGCAGTTCGGTAAACAGCAATAATATCTTGGAATAGGGTTTCTTGATCCGGGTAAACTTCATTCCCGTTAAAGTCCTCCACAAAGTGAAATAAAGCAGGTGAAGGGATCGTCATTTTCGGAATTCGGTCTCCGGCCATTTGTTTCAAAGCGATAAATTGGTCGATCATTGGATGATCTTCAAAAGCAATCCGGTCCACGATTCGAAAAGATTCCGCGCGCTGAACCGCTTCCGCTCTTCCTTGATTTAAGTTAATCTTCTCAGTTCCTTTAATCCCTACAAAGAAATCGAGATGCCACCAGGAACGGCGAAATTCCCCGTCTGTGACCGCCAATAAACCCACTTCTTTTTGCAGTTCCAGTAGTTTGGCGATTTCAATATTCTCAATTTCATGAAGCTGACTGCCCGTGATTTCACCATTGTCATATTGGAGGCGGGCTGTTTTTATCTCATCCGTTCGTAAGAAGCTGCCAACGATATCGTAGCGAAAGGGTGGAGCATTTCTCTGGGTGCCAATTACGGGTCTAATCATACCGATCCTCCTACTGCTATAGTAAAAAATGATTTAGATCAAAATAACTTCCTGAAACCAGGTCATTCAAAATCTCGATATACTTAGATGCCATTACACTCGGTCTGCGATCTTTATGCGCTATCCAGCCAACCGTAAATACTTCATTGCTCTCAAAAGGAATCGTCTTCAGTCCATCACCATTTAGATCAGACGCCAGAATTCCTGTGCCTACCGTATAGCAATCCGTACCCATTAATAAATTGGTCAGTGTCGCTCGGTCATTCACCTTAATATTCTTCTCAATTTGTGAAAAGCTTAACATTTCCTCTGAGAAGTGCAGTGAATTGTTCTCACCCTGTTCAAAAGTGATATAAGGGAACGGCACAATATCATCCTGTGTAATGACGTCCTTATGAGCCAGCGGGTGTCCGGTTCGAACATAAAGATGCGGATCGGTATTAAAAAGTGGTGTGAATTTCAGATTGCCATCACTAAACAGTTTATTCATATGCTTATAGTTACTCTCGTTAATATAAAGAATTCCTAAATCACTACGCAAGGTACGTACATCTTCGATAATCTCGTAGGTTTGCGTCTCTCTCAAGCTAAAGTTGTATTCTGAGACGTCATTGTGCTTCATGAGATTTACAAAGGCGTCAACCACAAAGGCGTAGTGCTGCGTAGAGATGGAAAAATAGATCGGACTACGCTTTTTCCCCGTATAACGATTCTCCATAAGCTCTGTCTGTTCAATAATTTGGCGGGCATAACCCAGGAATTCCATTCCCTCAACGGAAATACTGATTCCACGGTTGGTCCGCTCAAAAATCGTAATCCCCAGTTCACTTTCTAACTCTTTAATGGCATTGGACAGGCTCGGTTGAGAAACAAAGAGCTTCTTTGCCGCCTCATTCATGGAGCCACTATTTGCAATTTCGATAGCGTAGCGGAGTTGTTGCAACGTCACTCCTATTCCCCCTGTTCCAGACCTGTTAGTTCTGTATTCTGTTTCATGCTAGGTGATATCGTAGCATATTTTCATATGGCAATCCAAGATAATCCTTATCTTATTTACGTATTAAGAGTGCTTTAGCGTGTACGCTTCTTAGCAGCATCAATTTTGGAGGGGTCAAGTCCCTTCCAAATATTCGGCATATCGACTTGCTCAGGGTGCTCAAACACAAGAAAAGCCGTAGGTAAATATCGTTCCCCATATTGAGAAGATGGCTTGTTCATAATCTCGTTGTCTTTTACCAGTACGGTAGAAGAACCCCCATCCAAATTGGCAGCAATCACTGCTCCATGCTTAAGAAGGATTTGCTGCACATCGTATAGATTTGCACCAATACTATAAGTAGGTTGTCTTCCATCAATAACAACAAATATAATCGCTCCGTCAGCTCGCTGGCCCATCGCTGTTCTTGGTGCAATTCCCCAACCTTCAGCCGCGTTCTTAATCAATCCTTTTCCATTGACGATTAAACGAGGGCTAAAAGTCACTGCCTCCTGAACACCCATTTTACTAATCTCGTCTAAAGAATAATTTCCAGCAACCATCTTCCCTTGTTTATCAAGACCTACGATTTGCGTGGATTTCTTGCCACCGAGACCGTTGTAATATAACTTACCTTGTGAGATCACAATACCGATAGGTTTAAATCCGTTACCTTTCCAGTTGGGGTCAGCGAATCCACCACCGTTAACTCCAGCGATAGCACCTGTGCGCTTCACCATACTAGTTACTTTCTCACCTGACCCTACTTTATCCGGAATTCCCAAACGAACTTTAGTAGGATCATTAACGATCATGACATATCCGGAATATCCAGTACCTGATACATTTTCTATCTCGACCAGTGGTTTCTCTTTTACTTCTGGTTCAGGAGTGATGGTATGTGTATCCTTTTCGACCCCCATCTCTTCAAATTGGGCGCTATATTCAGTCACTCTGTTCTTTAATCCGTCCTCACCAATAATATATTTAGCCATGTAGCGGTGCTGTGTTGTAATCAGTGTATCAGCGATTGAATAGCGCAGATTTTTAGCCGAAGGTGCAAAGTAAAACCAACCGCCTCCAGCAATCAACAAAATTAAGCAGAATAAAAACACTTTGGATAGTGTTCGGAAAAAGCTCCGTTTCTTACGTTTTTTTGTTGGCTTCTTTTTGCGTACGGTGGAACGTTGAGGTAATGATGAAGTGCTCACTTCTTTTTTCCTCCCTGACTATTACGGAATTTGAAAATAAATGTCTAACTTTATCATAGACGATAAATTTTATGAAAAGTTACTATTAAGTAACAACCTAAAACAAATAAGTAACCTCCTAAAACAAAACAAGCAGGTTTCGGATAACCCGGAAACCTGCTCATCTTCAACCTTTTTAGTGTCTACCCGCTCCGCCACCACTGCTGGCGCTACCCCCACCACCTGATGATCCACCACCGCCGGAATAACCTCCTCCACCGGAAGAGCCACTATCATTGTTAGAGTAGCTGCTGCTGGAAGAGCTAGAAGAATGTCTACCTGCACCTCCGCCACTACTCGAGCCTCCGCCCCCACGATTCTCGTTGCTTGAGGAATATCGTCCTGCTCCGCCACCTCTAGTAGATCCGCCTCCACCACTGTTTCCCCAGAAGCTTGACTGTGAGTTATTGGATGGTGTGTTTCTATGATGATGATGGTGATTATTATAGTGATTATTATAACGTCTGTGCCAACGTCTACCATAACCGTAATCCGCTTGACCGTACCAATTCCCATACCGCCGAATATTTCTTGGGCTATACGGATTAAATGGCAAACCGTACATTTCAATATATTTATTGCGTCGTGAAAGACCATATCCGAATAGTATGAGCGGAGCAAATATCAACAAGTAAATTAGAAGGCCTTTTCCTACACTAACACTAGTCTCCTTTGCTGAAGTGGTTGTTGAGGAAGAATTGGCGGCTGTAGTGCCTCCACTATTTCCCGTCGCTCCAACGGATTGATCCGCTCTAGCCAATAAGAAGCTGTACAACGCATTAGAAGTTTCCGTAGCTCCCGTTCCGTAATCTTTTTTCACAAATTGGGGCTCAAGTACAGTATCCAAAATATTGCTGATTGCATCATTAGTTAGAACCTTGTCGATGTCCTTCCCTTGCAGAACATGATAGTTGTCTCCACCTATGTCTAGCACGAGCATAACATCCTTAGGGCCAGCAGCAACGGAGGCAAACTTCATGTAGGTATAATCCTGAAGTGTTTTATCTCCTGCGTTCTTTACAGTAACCACATAAATTCCGCTGCCAGTTGTAGTTTTATATCTGTTGCTAGATTCGTTCAAATAATCCTTTGTTACTTTTTTGAGTACACCGGCATTATCGGATACATAGTTTTTGGTGCCGACATTCTCCACCCAGGTCCCACCCATGGCTTGAATAAAAGCGCCATAAGTTTTACGTGCACCGTTACTATAAGTTTTAGCTGCAAAATCCGGCTCAAGATATTGAGAGAGAATATCTTTAATCTTACTGTTAGGCAACGTGTCCTCAATACCCTTACCTTGTACCGCCCAGTAGTCATCATCTTTTATAGAAAGCAGTAGCAAAAGCCCGTTATTCTTATCCGCAGAGCCTACGCCCCAGCTATTGAATAGCGAAGTTGCATACTCTTCCATCGAAACTCCATTTGTAGAATCGACTGTCACCACTACGACTTGAGCACCCGTATCCTGATGTAATCGAATTCCATAGTTCACCATGTAATTCTCAGCTTTCTCGTCGATCACATTCGCAAAATCATTCACATAAAATGACCCAGTATGCTTAGGTACAGCTGTCTTGGCTGAAGTTAAAACCGGAAGAAGCAAAACACTTAACATCAGGGTGGCAAGTGTGGTAAGAAGCATCTTTCTAAAAATTCTGTAGTTCATATGTACCTCCTGCTCTATCATAATCTCTTTTATTTATCGGTTACGCATGGCTTAAGCAATAGTTCCATTTTATTCTATTCTGTGTATTACACAGCGAAGAATGAACTGAGAAACTTTAGTCCCAATTAATCTATTCATATTCTTTCTCCTTTATCTTCCTAATCCAAAAAAGACAATCCACTTCTTAATTCTACTAATCCATATGTACTTATTTCACTATCGTAAAATCTTTCTCACTCTCATTAAGAGGCAGATCACTCATAGTTACTTTCTTTACAGATGCCCGTTTCAATGATTTCATGCAATGGACTAGAAAAGAGATTCGCTGCTCTTCTCCTTGTACTTCTACCTCTACACTTCCGTCGTTTAAATTTTGTACCCTACCCGTTAATTTCATTCTTTCAGCAATCGTATATAATTCCAAGCGGAATCCTACGTTTTGAACTCTACCCGAAAAAACCACTTTCTTTCTAATGACAGGACTTGAAGGAAAATCCAGTAACTGAATACGATTTGCATGCCAAATCACATAATTATTTCTAACTTTTTTGAACACATTCACACGTTTCATACTCCTTTTTTAGAACTACTACGATTTATGCTATATTGTACCATAGCCATTGGTAAAATAAGGGGCTGAATTGATCACTCTTTAGTTACTAAATGCACAAAAAGACTCAGCATTCCGCTGAGCCTCCAAATTTGTATCAACTTCAAGTCATAGGTTGGTTCAAGCTATTCATTAAAATCAAACAGAGTAGTTGTTAAATAACGTTCACCAGTATCAGGCAAAATCACCACAATCTTCTTCCCTTTATTTTCTGGACGTTTAGCAATTTCTGTAGCTGTATATACCGCGGCGCCAGACGAGATCCCTACAAGTAATCCCTCGGTCTTGGCAATTTCACGCGCTACATTAAATGCGTCTTTATTCTTCACCTGAAAAATCTCATCAACAACCTCTTTATTGTAAATCTCCGGAATGAAGTTAGCCCCAATCCCTTGAATTCCATGCGCACTAGGCCGGCCACCAGATAATACCGGTGAATCAAACGGTTCGATAGCGACGATCTGCACAGAAGGGTTCTTAGCCTTCAAAGCTTCCCCAACCCCTGATATGGTGCCTCCAGAACCAACACCCGCAATAAAAATATCTACATTTCCATCAGTATCCCGCCAAATTTCCTCTGCAGTTGTCGTTCTGTGAATTTCAGGGTTAGCTGGGTTGCTGAATTGTTGTGGAATGAATGCATGTGGAATTTCCGCTGCCAATTCCTCCGCCTTTTTCAGAGCACCGCTCATCCCTTCAGCTCCAGGTGTTAATACAAGCTTAGCACCAAGTGCAGCCATCACCTTACGGCGTTCAATACTGAACGTATCCGGAAGTACGATAATCAACGGGTACCCAAGGCTGGTCGCAGCCATTGCAAGGCCAATGCCGGTATTGCCACTTGTTGGCTCAATAATTACAGAATCTTTGTGAATTAAGCCTTTATCCTCAGCATCTTTGATCATCGCATAACCTATACGATCCTTGACGCTACCTCCAGGATTAAAAGACTCTAACTTGGCAAGGATTTTTGCTTCAACGTTCTGAGATTTACTATATTTCGAAATTTCCAATAACGGTGTATTACCAATCAAATCTGTTACGCTTTTATATATATTAGCCATAATAATCTCCTCATTTCATATTCCCCCATCAACTTACTTAGTATTAAGTCTAACAGGATTTAGAGGATTTTCAACCTGTCGTACTACGCTTAACCGAAACACTAGACTCTCGCACAATTAAACGCGGATCAAGCTGCACCCTTTGGTAGTCGCCCGTAATATTATCCTGAATGCGTTGCAACAGAAGCTGAGTAGCCAATCGGGCGACTTCATTGCCCATGATCGAGACCGAACTAATCTGCGGACTTGTAATGGTTGTCCATGCGTTATTATCCACCCCTACCACTGCCACATCCTCAGGAACACGAACGCCTAACTCTTTAAATCGGTTTACAATCCCTATAGCAACCATGTCATTTACAGCATATATTGCATCTGGCATATGGGTCAGGCTATAGAAATAATCTGCAGCTTGTACCCCCGTTTGCAAGGAGAAATCCTCGCCAAAATAAACCAAAGAAATATCCACTTGATTTAACGCCTGCTGATAGGCAAGATAACGATCTTCAATGAGATCCTTCTGAGCTCCTGCGTAAGCAATTCTAATTCGGCCAATATTGCTTAGATGTTCCATGATTAGCTGGCCCTCAAAACGTGACAGGCTTACGATATCCGCTTTCACATTCTCTGTAATGCGTTTCCCGTAGTTAATGATCGAGACAGGAACACTCGATTTATTAATTAGCTCTACCATAGTCTTGGGATAAGCAAGAGGCATGATAATGAGTCCATCAACATGTAATTTCTTGATCTCACGAATCGTTTCGAGCTCTGTCCGCGGATTTCCGGAAGTATTAATCTGAATGACTCGATATCCGTCCTGTTTAGCTGCTTGCTCCACGGACCAGGCGATATCTGGAATAATGGCATTTCGAATGTCGGGAACGGCCAGAGCGATTTGCTTCGTTTGGCGAATCTTCAGACTTTGTGCAGAGGTATTAGGTGTAAAACCCATCTCCTCAATCACTTGCAGTACTAATGCCTTAGTCTTGGAACTAATTCCCTCCGAATTATTAATCGCTCTTGAAACAGTAGCAATACCTACTCCCGCTCGTTTCGCTACATCCTCTATGGTTACTTTGTTTTTATTAGCCAAGTTGATAGTCCCCTCATTTTCGGAATCGTTTCCGTAATCATAGCTATTATTAAATCTATCCGTCTCATTCAAGCCGTTTTTGCAATGTATTTATTATAACATATATGGACTTATAAAAGCACTTATAGCAAGTACCACACAGTCTATATATGCCTGCTACCTCTAAGTTTAGGTGAAATTTTTCACTAATTTTCGATATTAATATTTTAGTATTTAAATTTGACAATATGAAAATTATGTGACATATTTGTTCTCGGAAACGTTTCCTCTTTTCCAGGAGAAAAACACTATTTATTATCAATTAATTAATCTAGGAGATGAATGATATGCAAGCATTAAGATGGCATAACGTCAAAGATCTACGGTTAGAAACGATTGAAGAACCAGCAGCACTTGAAGGAAAAGTGAAAATCAAAATAGAATGGTGCGGGATTTGTGGCAGCGATCTTCACGAATATGTAGCCGGTCCTATTTTCATTCCCCAAGGTACAGATCATCCCCTTACTGGTGAAAAAGCGCCAGTCGTAATGGGACATGAATTCTCTGGACAAATCGTTGAAGTAGGTCAAGGCGTTAGCAAGTTTAATGTTGGTGATCGAGTTGTCGTTGAACCAGTTTTTGCATGTGGTGAATGTGTAGCTTGTCGACAAGGCAAATACAATCTTTGTGAAAAAATGGGCTTCCTAGGTTTGGCTGGAGGCGGCGGTGGATTCTCAGAATACGTTGCAGCAGACCAACATATGGTGCACAAAATTCCTGACAGCTTGTCCTATGAGCAAGGCGCTCTAGTAGAACCTTCTGCAGTTGCTCTGCATGCTGTTCGTTCCAGTCAATTGAAGGTCGGAGATAAAGCTGTAGTATTTGGCGCTGGCCCTATCGGTTTGCTTGTGATTGAAGCTTTGAAAGCTTCCGGTGCAGCTGAAATTTATGTTGTTGAACTCTCAGAAGAACGTAAGAGCAAAGCTGAGGAACTTGGTGGTATTGTAATCGATCCTAAACAATATGATGTGGTTGAAGAAATTCAAAAACGTACCGATGGCGGCGTGGATGTTGCTTTTGAAGTCACAGGTGTCCCTCCCGTTCTAACACAAGCTATCAATTCCACTAAATTAAGTGGTCAAATCATGATCGTTAGTATTTTTGAAAAAGATGCTACGATTACTCCAAACAACATCGTACTTAAAGAACGTAATTTAACTGGTATCATCGGATACCGTGATGTATTCCCAGCAGTAATTAGTCTCATGGAACAAGGTTACTTCCCTGCGGACAAATTGGTGACTAAAAGAATCAAATTGAACGAAGTAATTGAACATGGGTTCGAGGCGCTTTTGAAGGAAAAAAATCAAGTGAAAATTCTTGTAAGTCCTAAACAATAACCATAAACAGCCAAGTGGCTGATCTATAGAGCAAGAGTCCTTCTCCATAAGAGAGGGACTCTTGGCTTCTTTTATATAATTATGAGTACTTCTCATTTAATAAATAGTGCAGATTCTCTTTTACCGATGGCCATTCGTTATCCAAAATACTAAAGACAACATTATCATGAATCGAACCATCAGATCTAATTCTATGCTGGCGTAGAACCCCTTCTTTTACAGCCCCTAATCGTTCTACCGCTCTTTGTGACCTCAAGTTAGTCTTCACCACTGTAAACTCTACACGAATCAGCTTAAGCTCTTCAAAACAATAGTGAAGCAGTAATGACTTAGCCTCGGTGTTCACACTCGTTCTCCAATATTCAGGTGAGATCCACGTACATCCGATTTCAGCATTGCGATGAACCAAATCCGGATGCATGATTCGAGTGGTACCGACGATTTGTCCAGTAGCTTTTTCAAGGATGACGAAGGGAATTTGCGATTCATTGTTTTGATTTGCGAATGCGGTTGTGATTAAATCCTGTACCTGCTCGTCCGACGTTATTTTTCGCCAAGTAAATTCCCAGATGTTTGGATTTCTTAATACTCTCGCTAGCCCTTCTACATGGCTGTCATCCATTGGAATCAGCTTGACTGTATTGCCCTCCAAGATTGAATTACGAGGTTGGATCATTTCGCACACCGCTCTCTTAATGATATATGTTGGATGATATCCGCAATTTCTTCTACACGATAAGCGATATGATCTGCCCCAGCATTCTCCAGTTCTTCTTTAGGTCCGTAACCAAACGTCACACCAATAGATTCTACTCCACAACCTATAGCACCGATAATATCATGCTCTCGGTCCCCAATCATCACAGCTTCCTCCGGAAGAATAGCATTCTGATCGAGTACGTACTGTATCACATCTTTCTTTTTAGAACGGGTGCCATCTAGATTACTACCACCGATATGCTCAAAATAATGATCTAGTTTATAATGCTCAAGAATTTGTTTTGCAAAAACAGTAGGCTTGGAGGTAGCTACATACAATGAAAATCCTTTATTCTTGAGGTCTTCCAGCAATTGCGGTATACCATCAATCACCATATTCTCAAGCATTCCAACGGTGCTGTAACGCTCACGGTAGAATACAACTGCTTGTTGCGCTTGTTCCTCTGAGAACTGATGCAGCTCGATAAATGAATCATAAAGAGGTGGGCCTATGTAAGGAAGAAGTTTATCCAAATGCTCGATCTGAATATCAAATTTGTTCAATGCGTATTCTACGCTTTTTGTTATGCCTTCTTTAGGGTCCGTTAATGTACCATCCAAATCAAATAAAATACTTTGTAGTCCTCTTCCCACTGCTGTCTTGCTCCCCTCAATTGATATTAATGGATGTATTTATAATACCTTCGTTTCAAGATACTTTCCACATACTTCTCACATATAAAAACATAAAAAAAGCAGATCAAGGCTAAGCCCTTGGTCTGCTTTTCTAATGTGATGCGAAGGTTATCCCGCACTTTGAACAGAAATTACACTACGCTTCTTGCGCAATAAAAACATAAGTGGTAATCCAAACAACACGATGATAGAGCCGACTACGAATACATCATTCACACCCATAGTGAACGATAATAATCTTATCGAATCTGCATTACCTGCACCTGAACTGATCAATTCTTTAGAGTGCAGTAAGGATCTTGTGGACAAAATAGAAGTGAACACCGCAATCCCAAGTGAGCTTAACACATTCCGAACCCAGTTGTTGATCGATGTGGCATGACCTGACCATTCGACTGGAATTTCCTCCATAGACGCCGTGCTACTCGGAACGTTAGCTAATCCAATACCTAAATTCCGAACAACCATTGCCCACATAATGAAGCTGTAAGAAACATTTGTATGCAGCCGGCTCATCATGAATAAACCGATGAAAATAAATAAAATACCAGCAGAAATTAACTTCACAGGCCCAAACTTTGGATACATCTTACCCACGATTGGACTAAGTAAAGCCAGCAGAATCGAAGATGGCAATAAGATAAGCCCCGTTTTAAGTGTTGTTGCTCCTTCTACCGTTTGTAAGAACAATGGAGTTAAGTAAGTTCCAGCATACATTGCTATCGTCACCAAACTATAGATACTAAGCATGGCAGTAAAGCGCCGATTTCGAAAGACACGCAGATTCAGCAATGGTACTTCCGCCTTCAGCTCGTGCAAGACGAAGAAAACTAAAAGTACGATCCCCATAAGTATTAAGGATAGGGTCTTCCATGAGCTCCATCCCCAGCTATTGCCTTGGCTAAATGCGGTTAATAAAGATAAGCTGCCCAGTACAACAGTTAGGAAGCCAGGAATATCAAATGATTTCGGAACATTCATTCGATAGTATGGAATTAACGTTACGGTTAGAATAACAGCAATGATCCCAATGGGAATGTTAATTAAAAATAACCAGTGCCAGCTAGCATACTGAAGTAACCATCCGCTAAATGTCGGACCTATGGCTGGGGCTACCATCGCGGATAGCGACCATAGGCTCACGGCGAAAGGTCTGCGTTCAGCTGGAATCACTTGGAATATAATCGTCATCGTACAGGCCATAATCAGCCCGCTGCAAGACCCCTGAAGCATTCGAAATACAATCAAAGAGGTTGGATTCCAAGCTATTGCACAGAGTAAGGAGAACATGGTGAATCCCATCAAAGCGAATAGATACAGTCGCTTATAGCTAAATCTGCCTCCCAGATATCCGGCAAGTGGTGCAGTTACTCCCGTTGCTAGCATAAAACCTGTAACCATCCATTGCATAGTGTTCAGGTTCGAATGGAAATGATTCATTAAAAGAGGAACAGCTATGTTGATGGTCGTTGTACTTAAGACAGAGACGAAGTTTCCGAAGAATATGGCAATCATTATAGGCCAAAAATGAATTTTACTTTCTTGTTTAACGTCCATGCTACCCCTCCTCATCTTTTTTATATGTCTACTTTTACATATATAATTCAACTTAAATAATGTTATAATCGTATGGATAATATGTCAATGATGACATATCGCCAAAAATCACAATGAAAACGGATTTATAATAACTGGAGGGCTTCATAGTAATGAATACACTGTCTTATGGACTTCTTGCTTTACTAAGTGCTAACTCGTTGTCTGGATATGAATTAACACAGAATATCAAACCGTTATGGCGAGCAGGACATAGTCAAATCTACCCTCTTCTTATGAGCATGGAGCAGCAAGGTTACATTTCATATCAGCTCATTGAGCAATCGGATAAGCCGGATAAAAAGGAATACTCCATTACGGAAGCAGGACTTGAGCAATTGCGGAATTGGGTGGAAACTCCAGCTGAGCCTCCAGTCCTACGGGACGAGCTACATTTTAAGCTGTATAGTCTATGGCTCTCCAAACCCGAGGAGGCAAAAGAACTTCTACAAAAACGAGCGGAGTTTTGTAAAAGTGAGCTAGAACGATACAAGGTCTTGCTGAAAGCTAACGAAGTCTTACGTGATGAACGAAGTGAGAGTCGTGAATTAAAAGCAACGACTTTTGGACGCTATTTACTCATTCGGAAACGTGTGCTCGATATGGAGAGCTCTATACAATTTTGCGAGTGGGCACTTGAAGAGCTTGAGCCAGCAAAATAGCGTTAGCTGACAACAATTAAAAAGAGACTTCGCGTACATACGCAAAGTCTCTTTTGGCTCTTACTTTTCGGATTTTGTTAATCTAGGCAGCCGTACCTCGCATCGGGTTCCAACTCCAGGCTGACTTGTAATTCGAATCTTACCGCCGTGTAATTCTACAAGCTTTTTAACAATGGATAGTCCAAGACCTGTACCACCATATTGCCTGGATCGTGATTTCTCAACTCTGTAGAAGCGTTCAAAGACATAGGGCAGTTCTTCCTCAGGAATACCTATTCCGGTATCCTCTACAATAAATAAAACGGTATCTCCGTCGACATCCTCATCTACATGGACGGTAATCTCACCTTCATCCGTATAACGGATCGCATTCTCCAGAAGATTCATCATAATCTGTTCCATACGCTTTTCATCTCCACGAACCCTATACGAAACTCCATGATACATAATCTTCAGCTGAAGTCCCTTTTCTTTGGCTTTCAATTCCACTCTGCGTACCGCTTGTTCTGCCATGTGCTTAAGATCTATCCAGTCCAGCGTAAGTGAGATTTTACCTTCTTCCATCTTTGCCAGTTCAAATAAATCTTCTACCAGATGCTCAAGCCGATGCGCTTCCTCGTGAATAATATCCAAATACAGATCTCGTTCCCCTTCGGTCTCATAAAGCCCATCCTTTACGACCTTAGTATACCCCTTCAAATAAGTGATGGGTGTTCGTAGTTCATGAGAAATGTTGGCTAAAAATTCCTGACGCGTGTCCCTATATCTTTGCAGATCTATAGCAAGGTCGTTAATAGCTCCTGCCAAAAATCCGATTTCATCGTTACTCCGTATGGAAAGTCTCGTTTCCAATTCACCGGCAGCAATTTTTCTAGTCGCCTTCTGCATCTTGATCAGCGGCCTGGATAACAACAAACTAATTATTCCCGTGATCCCTAGTGCCAATATAAAGGCCCCAATTCCTGCGAGCAACAATAGATTACGGATAGAAGCCAAGGATTGCTTCATATTCTCTGTAGAGGACATTACATATAGTGCAGACTGGATGGTTTGACCATTTGAAATTGGTTTCCCAGTGATGAAATATCTGTGTCCAGTAGGATCTGTATACTCAAAATTCACACTTTTTCCGGCAAATATCCGACTAATATCCGAAGCATTTATGAATGAACGATCTGCGCGGTCATGAACACCCGAATGGAGAATGACACTACCGTCTTTTGAAATATTAAATATACTCACGTCCGAAAACTCTGCAAAAGTACTCATCATCTGCTCGTTTGAACTATCCGGTGATTCAGCCATTCCGATAAAATGCGAGGTTAGCTCCTCAGTTTCTTTTTGCATCTCGTTGTAATAAAAGCTGGTAAACATTCGGTCTATCGTTATCCCAAGAATAAACAAAACAACTAAAAAAACAGACATAATAACTGACCCGAGCTTCAGTCCGATCATATTATTCTTCATAGATGATTACCTGGGATCTCAAATTTATAGCCTAATCCCCATACCGTTTGAACAGGATTATAAGACAGACCCGCCTTATGTAATTTCTCGCGAATATTCTTAATATGTGTGTCGATGACACGGTTCTCACCCTCATAATCATTGCCCCATAAACGCTCCACTAGTTCTTCTCTCGTAAAGACACGGTGCGCATTTTGCGCCAAGGCCGTTAGCAGATCAAATTCCTTGAGTGTAAACTCAACTGCTGTATCCAGAATATGTACCTCACGAGCATCCGGGTAAATCGCTAGCTCAGGGTAGCTCAGAACCTTTTTCAGAGGTTGTTGGGTCGATGTAAGCATTGAACGCCGTACCAAAGAATAAATTCTTGCCACTAATTCCTCTGGCTCGAACGGTTTGGTGAGATAATCATCCGCTCCTATGCCGAGACCACGAACCTTGTCCTTAGTTTCCGAGCGAGCTGTTAGCATTAGAACGGGGACAGAGCTTAACTCTCTAACGGCTTTACAGACCTGCCAGCCATCCATATCTGGCATCATCACATCCAACAGGATTAGATCAAAGTTCTGTTGTTTCAGCAAAGTGAGTGCCTCATGCCCCGTTGACGCTTCTCTAGTGGTTATTCCTTCTCTTGTTAAATAAATCCGAATTAAATTCCGCATGTTCCATTCATCGTCAACGATCAGTACCTGAAGCTTATTCAAGTTGTTCACCCTCTTCGTGGCCTAGTGACCGGAATGTGGATTGCCTCCTGCCGCCGGTGAGATTTCCAGCATATCATCGATTTCGCTTTGGGCACTTTCTTTTATTACGTTGATGTCCCCAGTTAACCAAGCATGATTATAGGGGCCTTCTGCTGGTGAATCTTGAAATTTAGGTTGAAGGGTCATCATATATTCCATCACGGAATCTGGCAACCCGTCTTTTTCCGTAAAGATAAGCGGTGCATGTTTCCCTAAATGCGAAAAAGGTGCAGCGGCGATCGCCAGCATCGTTGAATCGGTAGTCAACAAAGACAAGTTATGTCCAGGTGTCGTTATGCCCCAGCCGAAACCGTTGCTGGCGTCCTTAAAAGTAGCAAAAGCAATGGCATTCTCATAAATGTCTTTTCCAGCTATACGGGTTACTGTGCCGAATTCCTGTAATTGCTTTTCTACTGCTGTAGATACAACTTTTTCAGGTCCTAAGATATAAATCGTAGCCGAACCTCCACGCTCTTTCAAAGCATTAACGGTAGGGTCTGGAATTTCATCTTTTGTTACATAGAGAAGCGGCTCTGGCATATGGGCGATCCAATTCACTGCAGGCAGTGTGTACTCAGGACTATCCATAGAACCTACAATGACTGCCTTTGGAAGTTCACCAGAAGCTTTTGCATAATAAGTATCAATGGCTTGTGCTATAGCTGCCGGCTCGTCCCCTTCAATTCGGTCTACTTTCAGATCCAGTGTCTTTAATTGTTCTTCGACATTGGAAGCCATGGGTCCGACGAGCACTACTTTTACACCATTATTACCTTCTGCACCTAAAGGATTCAATCGCTTAAGCTCTGCTAACGTTGCCTCAGGGACACCCTCTTTAGTTGTAAAAAGAATAGGGCCATTATTCGGATGATGGATCAAATCCGCACTAACCGCGGCAATCTGCCAATTGCTTACATCCGTTAATACTACACTTGAAGGTCTGTTGTTCTTCGTCTGTGCAGTCCATAGGGTTTGTGAAACGATAACTGCTGCCTCAGTCGGGTCAGAAGTGTTTATACGAGTTGTGTTTTTTGATGCGATCCATGGTTGATCCACTGACGATATAGAAGCTTGCTTATCTGATCCAGATGGGGCATTATTGCCCGATTGACAGCCAGCTAACACTGCACTTAGAAGCAATGTTACAGCAACTATGGGTATGATTTTTTTCATCTTAAACCCTCCATTTTAATTTCTCGCTTAATTTAGAGTAGTTTAGTCTATAAATGTGTAGAAAGTATGTAGAATTTAAAATATATAAAATTTGTATATGATGCAAAAAGAGCACCTGTAAGCCATGAACGACTTAGGATGCTCTTTTACTTTAGAAATTCCGTTTCTACAATTACCAGTGTTTAGCGATAAAGGTATCCCGTCCGGATTGCTCACGATCCTCTTTATAATGCTTGGGATTCTTGTGATGATAGTCCTGATGATATTCTTCCGCTCGATAAAAGGTTGGCGCTGGAAGGATTTCCGTCACAACGGGTCCTGAGAATCTGCCACTCACAGCAACCTGCTCCTTCGATCCAAGGGCTGCTAAACGTTGTTCTTCGTTATAGTAAAAGATGGCTGTCCGGTATTGTGTTCCTCTATCCTGAAATTGTCCACCATCATCCGTGGGATCAATCTGAGGCCAATATAATTCAAGCAGCTTCTCGTATGAAAAAAGCGCTGGATCAAACGTAATTTGTACCACCTCGTAATGTCCTGTTGTTCCTGTTTTGACTTCTTCGTAAGTTGGGGTCTCGGTTAATCCTCCAGCATATCCTGATACAATCCCTTGGATACCTGGTAACTCCTCGAACGGTGTAACCATGCACCAAAAGCAACCACCTGCAAACATTGCTTGTTCCATTTGTTCAAGTCTCTCCCTATCCATCATCATCTAGTAAATAACATATGCTATGACGATAATGCTTCTAGGTTATAATGTCAAAGGAAATCATTCATTTACATTCGAATTCGATGCTTTAAGGCGTTATAATATAACAAACAACGGAATTAGAAAGGAACAACCTATGAATAAAAATCGTTTGGGTCAGTCCGACTTATATGTAAGTGAAGTAGGACTCGGATGCATGTCCTTAGGTACGGATGAGGCACAAGCCATTTCCATCGTCCATGAAGCGCTCGATCAAGGCATTAACTTTTTAGATACAGCCGATCTGTATGATGAGGGTCGTAATGAAGAGATCATTGGTAAGGCGATTCGCCACCGCCGCGGTGAGGTGATATTGAGTACAAAAGTGGGTAACCGCAGAATTCCAGGTCAAGAAGGCTGGAGCTGGGATCCATCAAAATCCTATATTAAATCCGCAGTCAAAGACAGCCTAAGACGCCTCCAAACGGATTATATCGATCTGTATCAGCTGCATGGCGGAACGATTGATGATCCGATAGATGAAACTATTGAAGCCTTTGAAGAACTTAAGCAAGAGGGGCTAATCCGATATTATGGGATCTCTTCTATTCGACCTAATGTCATTAGAGAATATGTAAAAAAATCAAATATTGTCAGTGTAATGAGCCAATACAGCATTTTAGATCGACGTCCTGAGGAGGAAATCCTCCCTCTGCTGGCCGAGCATGGGATCAGTCTTATTGCCCGGGGTCCTTTGGCGGGTGGCATCCTTTCGGAGAACGGTCGCAGTAAGGCAGAGAAGAAGTACTTAGATTACAGCAGTGAGGAGCTTCTGAAGTTGCATGATCAGCTTATCCAGGAAACGAGCCACTCTCGCCCCTTAGCACAAACTGCACTTCATTATCCTCTAGCTAATCCGTCTGTAGCGGTTATTATCCCTGGAGCGAGTAGTATGGAGCAGTTGAAGAATAATGTAACGGCTGCTAAGTCAGCCCCACTGTCTTCGGAGGAAATCGAAATGATCCGCGGGTTGAGTAAAGCGAACCGCTACACACTACATTTGTAAAGTAGTCTGTCATTTATAAAATTAAGACGCCAGTTAAGAAACTGGCGCTCTTTTTTATTTTCTTTTACCGATGTATAACAAATGGGATGAGATGCCCAAGATTGAGGGATCATTTGCTTTGGATATGAGAAAGTTAATCAAGCTCTCTTCCCCCTCTTGGTGAGTCCAATACTGTTGCTGCTCTGCAGATAACATGGCTGCAATACTTGATGAACCAATTAAATCTATCGACTCAAATCCATTCCTTTCCATGAAAGGCTGAATCTCATCAATGTTAAAATAATAAGCACCTGTAAATCGGCCCTTGTCACTATGATTAAAGATTCCGCTCTCATAGAATTCATTGATGGTGTTCATATTATCGTTCGGTTTCCACTGCTGCGGGGATTGTAACGAATTAATGGTCATTCTCATTCGACTTTGAAAAGCCACGAATACTAAGCCATCTTGCTTGGTCACGCGATGCAACTCTTTTACTGCTAAAATTCGTTCCTCTTCCTTCTGCAAATGATACAAAGGACCGAGCATCAATGAAACATCATAATTCTCATTAGGTATTCCTTCTAAATCAATAGCATTTAAGTTATGAAACCCGTCAAATTGCTTAGTTAATTCTAGTTCAGCTGCCTTTTCCGTTGCTACTTCAACTAATTTAGGTGTGATATCTGAAAGGGTTACTGTATATCCGAGCTTAGCCAGTTCCATCGCGTATTTACCGGGTCCTGCGCCATTATCCAGCACCTTCCCAGCTGATGGCATATATTTCTTGATATAATGGAGATTAATAATGAACTCTAAAGGTTCTCTATCCAGCCTGCCCCACTCGTCAAAGCTTGAGTAATAATCAATAATATTGCTCATCAACATAACACCTGCCTTCTTTTGAAATATATTATCTTCGATATGTCGAAATTTTTCTATAGTTCTTTCTTACATTTTACCATTAAAAAGTTTATCGACGGTTTATTGATCATGTCCTTGTGCGGCTCGTCAATTTCAGAGAACTCAACTAGTCCATAGGTTTCAAACTCTTGTGTAATGGATTCAGCATCATAAAAAAATATTTTCACGCCATAATCTGTCTCATAGTAATTTTTATCCAATAGAGTACCTTTTCCAAACATTGGAGCATTTTTCGAAACTGTTGTAAAAATCATATAACCACCTGGCTTTAACTGGTTGTAGCAATCCTTAATGAACTTTTCTCTTTCACTTTTATTCAACAGATGAATAAGACCATGGCAAAATATTCCTTCATAGAGGTTATTATCATACGGCATGTCATTCACTGAACCATGAAAAATGCTAATATCAATTCCATTTTGCCTCGCCAAATCAATTGCTGTTTGAGAAATCTCAATACCCGTTACATTTATCCCACTCTCTATAAAAACCTTTGCATTCCTGCCATATCCAATCCCTGGTACCAATATGTCTTTAACATTCCTCTCAAGGAAAAAGTCCTTAGTGGCGATCGCAGAGTCTGTAGGTTCAAATCCCCACATCGTTTGTTTTTCTATAAAGCTTGATTCCCAGAATTCCGTCATATTTCATTCTCCTTTATATTAAAGTCATTACGGACTTATATTATCTTTAATTATATTCAAAAAAGAACGGATCTTTACTCCGTCTTCATTGTTTTCGCCAAATCTGCAATTTTCTTGTTCTCCAAGTACTGCTCCATCTGTCTTTCAGCGTCAATAACAACCTGTTGAATCAGGCACTCGCTACCGTGATCCAAGCTACATTCGAACAAAGATGCAGTCCCTTCGATCGCATGGATAATATCCAGAAAAGAGATCTCTTCGGACTTCCGTCTGAGACGATACCCACCGTTTGCTCCGGGTGCAGATTGAATCAATCCAGCCTTGACTAGCTTGGTCATCATTTTGGACAGATAGGTTTGCGAAACACCCAGCTTCTCAGCAAGTAATTGAACACCTACAGGCTTATCGGACGCCGCCGTCACCAGATAAAGCATTGCATGAAGCGCATAGTCTGTCGCTTGGGAATATTTCATTCAGCACCTCCATTAACGACTTTGAAAATCCATAATAACTCTAATCGTTAAAAAAGACAAGCATGTGCAATCAGCTACTTTCTTCTATACTCTGGAAAGAAATTCAGATCTATATAATTTCCCTTACAACTGGTTCCGATGTTGAAATAATATCAACGACATGGTCAATACAACAGATCCCATAGTGCTTATATGGTTTTGGAAAATCCTTTGATGCGAATATTCCATTAGAAATAAAATCAAGATACCTTGATTTCTTATAAATCCTAAATGTTTTTCCGTCAAATTCCTCGTAATCATCCCAAGAAGTAAAGAATTCATTTCTAATCGAATATGCAATATAGGAGTGAAAATCAACTTGTATTATGGGAGAGCTTTTCTCACCATCTATAAATGGTTCAGCTATATCACTAGCTTTGCTTTTACAAAAAGATAACCTTAGTTGATTTACCTCCGGCTCTATTAGACCAAAGAAAAACACATCCTGCAATTCTTTTAAATCTGTATATTCCATCTCATCTCCCCCTCATCACTAATTTGTTCTTACTCCATGTACTACTATTTCCTTTGAAGACAATACTCTACTCTTTCGCGTTACGGTTAGCTTTAACATGTTTAAGCTGAGCAACTATAATGACACTAATAATGACCAGAAGGAACCATGAACTGATCTTACTGACACTAACCACATGCCATACCTGATTCTGATCTGGGTATTTCCAAGCATTAAAGAATGTAGCGATATTCTCAGCTAACCAGATAAAAAAACCTACTAAGAAAAAAGCCAGTGTCAAGGGCATCCGATAAGTAGTGTTTCGTACCCGATAAATGATCCAAGTCTTCCAAAAAACAATGAGTA
The DNA here is from genome assembly GCF_038004585.1 of Paenibacillus sp. FSL R5-0475. Classification (NCBI taxonomy): domain Bacteria; kingdom Bacillati; phylum Bacillota; class Bacilli; order Caryophanales; family Paenibacillaceae; genus Paenibacillus; species Paenibacillus sp. FSL R5-0475. The sequence goes on along the minus strand of NZ_JBBORK010000001.1, from coordinate 1,581,786 downwards.
CAAGCCCCTTTAGCCACCAGCGAAAATCAGGAATGAAGTGATGCGTGAAAAAGTTCAGATAGATAGCTGCTCCGAGCGATCCAGCAGCAGCAAGTCCCGGCCAGCCCGTCAAATCCATTTTCAGTCTACGCCAAATTTGACACATATAGCTCGCGACGCTCGCGTACATAAACCCGCTATACAGTGGCACTCCAAACACCTTGGTTAGCCCGGGTTCAGGGTATGACCATGACCCCATTCTTATCTTATAAATTTCCAGCAGCAAACCAATAATGTGAAATACACAGATGACTTTAATTTCATCTAGCGTCTCTAATCCAGTACGGTACATAAGGTATTGAACGGTAAGCAATATAATAAGAATGGCATCATATCGGTAAATGTAAGGCAGATCTATTACGTTAGAGAGAGCTAAAGTCCCAAAGATCGCAATAGGAAATATGCAACTCATCGCCTGATGATAGCCAAAATGCAGAAACTGCGTTGTTGATTTCAATGATGCTCTCTCCTTTCCAGCTCATGCTACTCTTTTCGGTATTCTAAAATATCTCCAGGCTGACATTCTAAAGCTTTACAAATCGCATCAAATGTTGATAGTCGAATCGCTTTTGCTTTTCCATTTTTCAATATAGAAAGATTGGCCATTGTTATTCCGACCCTTTCTGTAAGCTCTGTAACGCTCATTTTTCTTTTAGCTAACATCACGTCAATATTCACTATAATCGCCATTATTTTCACCTCAGACTGTTAAGTCATTTTCTGATTTTATTTCTATGGCATTTTTCAAGAGCTTTTGAAGAACAGCAGCAAAGACCGCAATCACAATTGGAGCACAAGTCATGACAAGTCCAAGTACGATTAGACCTGGTGCATCGGCTTCCTGTGCCATTTCGTAAATAAGTGGCATACCTGCCGCATATAAGATACTGATGATGATTGCACAGTAAATTATATTTTTTAAAGCCTTAATGGATAGTTCTGAGAACGCTTTGTTCTTGTCAATATAGCTTAGAAGTCTTAACGCCTGATATAAAGCTACGAAATAGGCTATCACTGTTACATACACCCCTATAAGAACGGGATAAACCAAATACACCGGATAATCTCCAGCTGCCTTGTTAGGTATCGTAGGTAACCAAAAAATACACAAAGCAAGAACCGGAAGTCCAATAAGAATTACAACTATCTTTAAAAAGAGTGTTTCTCGTTTCATAAACTGCACCTCACAAAGTTAATAATCTGGATTCAATTTATCACATAATTTATCGTTATTCAATATATTTTGATTGTATTACAATTATTTTTTATCATTAATATATCCCCTTATTATTTTTCACCTCCAATTATTGCACATCAAAAAGGCCCCCTTCTCATAAAGATTGAGAAAAGAGCCCTGCCTCTACTATTCATTTATTTCTTAAGTCTCATCGTCACTTTTGTATTCTAAAATATCGCCAGGCTGACAATCTAAAGCTTTGCAGATCGCCTCTAATGTTGATAATCGAACCGCTTTCGCCTTTCCATTTTTCAATATAGACAGATTAGCCATTGTTATTCCAACCCGCTCCGAAAGCTCGGTCACGCTCATTTTTCTTTTAGCCAGCATCACGTCAATATTAATAATAATCGCCATTGTTTTCTCCTCAGACCGTTAAGTCATTTTCTGATTTTATATCAATAGCTTCCTTCAAAAGCTTTTGGAGCACCGCAGCAAACACTGCAATCACCATGGAAGCAAAAATCACAACCACCCCAATGACAATGAACCCTGGGGCATCATCTCTCTCCGCGACGAGATAGAAAAGTGGCAATCCCACTACATAAATTCCACTGATAGCAATTGCACAGTTCCTGATATTTTTTAATACCTTTACAGATAATTCTGAGAAAGCGTTGTTGTTGTCAATATACCCTAACAATTTGATCGCTTGATACAATGCAAAGTAAAAAGGTATCGCCGATGCATACAAATCAATGTACAAGAGATATTTAATATAGGTTTGATCAGGGTATAATTCTGCTGCATAATTCGAAATCGCAGGCACAAAAATTATACACAAGGCAAGAACTGGAAGTCCAATAAGAACAACAGCTATCCTTAAAAAAAGCGTTGATCCAAGTTTCATAAAACACACCTCACAAAGTTATTTTCAAAATTGAATCTAACATATAGTTTATCGTTTTACAATATATTTTAATCGAAAAATAGTGTTTAATGACTGTTTTATATTTTACGACTAAAAGGCCGAGCTAATTGACTATTAAAAGTCATTAGCCCGGCCTTTGTCACCTTTTTATATCTCTTTATATCTCTTTATGTCTCTTTATATCTCATTTTCTATTCTAAAAATTATGCTAGAACTGACCGAGATCGATAAAATTCAAATCCATGTTAGCTTCATCTTCAGCCTGATTTGCGGCCTCTGTTGATATTACTTTTCCTTCGTACTCAAGGTTACCGCTTGTCAAATTGAATACATATAGACGATTACCTTTGAAATTCTTATAACCCATAATATAGAGATGGTCTTGTTTAAAAGCATAGGTAATGTTTTCACTTAAATCTATATTTGTATTCTTCAGAGTAGTCTCATATTCTTTACTCACGAGATCGTAAGAAATAACAGTGAATCCTATATTTTCCTTACTCGATACAGCTTTTTGCAGGAAATAAATTTTCTGTCCATAGGCGTACATAATATTATTCAATAACATTTCATGCCCTTGGAACGTGAGCGGCGAGATTTGCCCTGTCTTGACATCCACTTGATATGCCTTTCTATGATTATCTCTACTAATCCTTAAAATCCATTGCTCAGTGTGCTCCCGATTTTGATTGGCTAGCCATGCATATTGAGTATCCCCGTCTGCCGCTACAGATTTACCGCCTGGTAACGCGAGCGGCTCATTCTTAATCTCTTTTGTGGTTAGATTGACACGGAGGATCTGCGGTTCAGATACATAACCTTTGGCACTGTGATTCATAAACACCATAGCAACAAGCTGCTGATCAATAAGCTGTACATTTTGTACATACATATCTGAAATATCATGATCTACATTGATATCGGATGTGATTTCAAGCGTATTGTTCTTCTGCTTGTTGAGTACAGAAATACTAAGCTTTGCATTTCTCTTCGCTGATGAATCATTTGATCGCTTCGTATCTACTGTCGCCTTAACATAAGCAAGCATTTCCTCATTCTCATAGAAACCAGATGTGTTTGTCTTACCGCGCATGAACTGACGATGCTCTTCAATCCACTGATCCAATTGCGTTTTCATTGGTCTTCGATTTAAACTTTGGCTAATCGCAGACTTTTCATCTGGATAATCTGTACCATTTGTCGTGATATAAGCTCGTTTGATGCCAAAAGTACTATCCTTAATCATGTAGTTTCCGTATACAGCTATACCTTCAACGAGGGAAGCATCCCCTTGAACCGTCGTCAGCTTATAATTAGGTGGTGTCTCTTGTGAAGCTTGTACATAATACGTCCCGATTGTAACAACCGCGAACACTATAAGAACGGCGGTAACCATATATTTTCTCATTCCTTAACCTCCATACCCCTTCAATTATACCGATATTTTCTTACGCAATAGATACAAGCTGTACCAAAGCGAACCTCCAACAATGATCACTATTAATCCGAGACAAGCGCCTATGATTTCACCTGGATAGAAGTAGCTATCGTAACTGCTATAACCCATAAGAAATGGTATTGAGGCTAGTCCAGCCAGAACCGCTAAATATAGTACGATAAAGCCAATCCCTTTCAGTCTGTAGCTCCGCTCGATTAGAATCACTGTGAACAAGACGATCAAGCCAATAATGCCCAGTCCATAGTATAGTACAAACTCAGAAAAGTAGGGCGGAACCAGAACTTTAAGCACAGTAGGATACTTCAAAAAATCAAATACCGAGATGTTCCGATATAATTCAGCAGGAAGAATCGACTGTGCTATCAAACGCTCCAGTGGAACAAGGATAATTTGCAGGGCGACAAGTCCAAATGCGAATAGCAAGATCGTAACCAGCTTGGCAAAATACAAATTCGCCCGATTGGATGGCAACGTGAGCAGGCGATATACTACCGTATTTTTACCTCTCCAGTCACGGTACCAGATGAAGCAGCTATATATTAGCAACACTGTGATGCTCAAAAATATGGGTCCGAAATATAGAAGTCCATTATAGCGAGCATACATCATACTGTTTAGCTGAATATATCCAGTCACATTGTGATATTGCTCAAGGGTCCATTGATTCACTCTCATTGCCTCATTCGCAGAATCCAGCCAATGATTAGCACCGAGGGTGACTGCTACAAGTTGCAAGGCGACTGTCAGCACCAGGAGTCCAAAATATATTTTGGCAAATCGGTTCATTTCAAAATTCAATAGCTTCACAAAAGCTCTCATTTCATGTACACCTCTCTCATTACGTCCGTAATGGACTTACCTTCCTGCTCGCGAACTTCTTCACAGTAGAATTCACGTTCTACCTTCCCATGCTGTAGCAAGACCACTTTATCAATTAAATGCTCAATATCGTTAATTTCATGAGTTGTAATAATCACACCACGATCCTCGATCAATTCACTCGTGAACACATCAGTAATTTGCTCGCGGCTGAACATATCAATCCCCGAGAACGGTTCGTCCATTAGGATGTAATCACAATCCAAGGCAAGTCCGAGCAACAAATTTAACTTTGCAGCCATCCCCTTCGACAATGAAGACACGCGATCTTTCGAGCTCAACTGGAAGAACTTAAGCAATTCCTCTGCACGTTCAGCGTTCCAATTCCGATAAAAGTCAGCCATAAAGCTGAAGCAATCAGCTATTCGCATATTGGAGGGCATCGTTAACGAATCTGGAATAAAAGTCATTTTCTCATACATCGCAGGTGTTAGTGATGCATTATCGATTAAGACTTCACCTTTGTATGGTGTCAGTCCCATGATGGACTTCAGCACCGTTGACTTTCCGGCACCATTGATTCCGATCAGGCAGGTGATCTCTCCCTTGGCAGCAGTGAAGCTAACGCCATTTAGTACCTTCTTGAATCCGTAATTCTTCACCATCTGATTCACTTGGATCATCTTGTGTCACCACCCTCTGGAGATCGCTCCGATGTATATTTTGTCTTTATGATGTCTACCAGTTCTTCAACTGGAATTTGAATATTCCGAATGGAACCGATGAATATATCCACTGCACTTTCGATTAATTCAGCACGAATCGAGCTTAGTATTTGCTGATCCTGTGTAATTCGACTTGGGGAATTTCCTTCTGTTACGATCAAACCCTGTTCCTCCATTTCCTTATATGCCTTCTGTGCCGTGTTCGCATTAATCTTCATTACTGATGCCAGCTCACGCCGTGAAGGAATCTTGTCTCCTGCTCCGATTTGCCCTGTAGCAATCTGTTCTTTAAAGTAACGGACAACTTGAATATATACCGGTTCTCGAATATTAAAGCTGACACCTGATTTTTGTTCTTCTGTCATACAACCAACTCCATATACTAAGTGTGTGTACTAAGTGGTTCATACATCTTATTTATGTACTATACGTGTAATACACTTTTGTGTCAATAGTTCAGATTTGAGCTTAGACTTGGCATACACATGCAAGGGTTATGGGTTTATTTGCAGTAAATCTCATAAATATATTGACGTTATTAAAGTAAAAAACACAAGGATATACATAAAATAAAGGCGAATTCTTACTCGAAATGGAGTGAGAATTCGCCTTTATCTATTTGTTATTCAGCAACCTTTTTATCGAGCTCATGCTTCTAATTTTAAAAAACGATAGTTATTTCTTATGTAGTTAAATCCTGAATAGATAGTTATGACTAGTGAAATATAGATTAGGATTTGATCGATAGGTATTTTCGTAAAAAGGGTGAATGGATGGTTTGTAAACATAACTGCAGTAATTGCTACAACTTGCGATACCATTTTAATTTTTCCGTATCGATCAGCTTGCAACACTATTTTCTGAGTGACAGCAACAAGTCTAATCCCTGTAATGATCACTTCCCTCGCTACAATAACTAAAGCAACCCATGCGTATAACATCTGCTGACTTACCAGTAGAATCAACGCAGCAGAAATGAGCAACTTATCCGCTAATGGATCAAGTAACTTTCCAAGGTTCGTAACTTGATTATACTTCCTAGCAATATATCCATCTAGTTTATCTGTTGCTGAAGCGAGTAAAAAAACAATAGCTGCATAATAAATCCCCTCTGGCCAATCAGGATATTTTGAGAAAAGCACTATAAAGATGGGGATTAATAATATTCTGGCGATTGTTACTTTATTTGCAAGATTCATAATTCCCTCCTGAATTCATTTTCAAGAATATAACCTTCATTGGAATTTTTTATAATGATATCAAAGTTTCGATGAAAAGGATGCATAAATAACTCATATTGAATTCTACGGTCTTCATGAGATTTTCTTAAATATTTGATGTCTGTTCCTCTTTCAGAGACATCACGTATACTCCTTCTCATCAATTCAGTGTCTCCATCCGTATATAAGTACACCTTCAGATCAAACAAATTCGGGTCTGCAAAAGCAACGCTCATGCCCTCTACAATATTCACTCTGTTTTGTGAAGCTATCATTGCACTCTTTAAATAATTGGTGTCTATTGTATAAAAATCTAAACCATCTCGCATCATTCGGATGTCTCTCTCTAGAGCAGATATATTATGAGCAGAAGGATGACAAGCTGTCATTTTATTACGATGACGTTCATTGTTATAATCATAATCGATTACAGTGTACTTTCTAAGATGAGAGCCGATAATATAGGGATCAGTATTCATATAATTCACTTTCTCATGACCCAGAAGCTTTAAAAGATTATGGGCAAATGTTGTCTTTCCAGATGCACCATGTCCCGAAATCCCAATAGTAACTCTTTTTTCATTACTGCTTATCAAATTGGCTATTTCATTTAATATTTTATCCATAGTTTCCTCCATCTTGTCGTTATATGTATGCCCCTCCATTCTAGAGACTTGTTATACCAAAAATAATCTTAAACGCGTTATAACTTTTCTTACTTTTTTTAAAACCTTGCTTTAAGTCTAGGATTACTACAGTTTTACCAATCCAAATCCTGATATATAGAGAATGGAACCTTACCGGTTTCACAATTCCTTTTTCTTCAAATTCACTTCCATCCTCTAACTCCGTTTCGGTTCTAATAAACCATGTATTGCCTAGACCAAATTCAATATATTTCATATATCTAGCACACTTTCCTCCCAAGAGATTAGATGAGCCCATTCATATTATCATACTAATTAGGATTAATCTGGTAAACAACAATTATGTTAAACTACCTTAACTGATAAAAGAACAGGCTACCGAATATTTGCGGCAGCCTGTTGTGATTATGTTATGAAATTATTTCCCTTAGATAAAACTCATATAATTGATCAATCGATGAACTTGAAAAGATAGGCGTAGCTTGTTCAATTTTCTCACGTTTCCAATCAAACCAACGCATTTCCTTTAACTTTTCGATTTCACGATCTGTAAATCTTTTTCTAATCTCTTTAGCAGGATTGCCACCTACTATTGTATATGGTGGAACGTCTTTTACAACAACCGAGCCTGCCGCAACAATAGCACCTTCACCTATTTTCACACCTGGCATAATCATTGCATTCATCCCAATCCAAGCATCACTTTCTATGATCGTATCCCCTTTGGGTTCGTAAGAGGTTTCAATCTGGTCCGCAAAAGGATACACGGTAATCCATTCCGGATGATGATTGTGATTACCACCCATTAAAATAATTACACCACTTGCAATACAAACATAATTTCCTATAATCAATTTATCTAAATGCCACCCAAAATCTTCGATCGGGTTAAATAACTTTCTTGACGTTTCGTCTCCCCAAAGATATCTGACGCACCCGTCTTCAAAATGATGATTATCGTAATACCCAGAGTAGTACGAGTAATCCCCTACCTCAATCATTGGGTTGGTGACAATATCCTTCAAATACTTCGTTTCTGACCAGTGGTTAAACAACTGTTGTTTCATTCTTTTCCCTCGCTTCTAAGTAATTTATAGCATTTATACTTAGAAGCTTGATACAGTAGCGACATTCTTAAACCGTTTCAAACGACGAACCATCGTCCTCATCCTTTTCCTAATTGATGGGGTCATTGTAACAAATGAATGATTTGTTCGTCAAATCAACCTTACGGTTTCCTTCTACCATACTGATAATCTTGTTCTGAAGTCATTCTCATTCGTAATGTACTGAACATCTTCATATCCATTTGAAATTGCGTTATGACACAGTGCTTCAAGCATCCCCTGGTCTTTGCAATAAACTGTAGCATATTCACTGTCGACGACTAAAAGTACAAGCTGGCAATCACTATTTAAGAACTCCTCATAGGTCTGAACATCAATTACATCCTTCTCTCGTAGAAAAGCCTTGAAGTTCGCAAAGATGATATAGTATTCGTTATTCTCCAAAAGTTCTTTCAGAACGCTGCCGTCCATTCCATAAATTTCTTCATGGAACATGACCTCTCCTAATGTATCGTTTTGAATAAAATAAGACTCCTCGCCACCTATATACCAATTGAATGTTTCGGTATTAAATGGCTTTAAAAGATCTCCAAGTACTTTCCCGTAATCATTTGGAATCTTAAAAGTGATTCCTCGTTTCATATATACCCCACTTTTCTGTTCAATTTCCCTAAACAAAAAACCTATGAATGAAATCCATAGGCTTTCTTGAAGAAAATCTCTGTCAATTATCATACTTTCGAGCGATTGATCATTGCTTAACTATGCACTCGCTCTTTTCCACCTAGACCCAATGTAGTTGCCGTTAATGTGTGCACTTCATGCAAAAGCTCTGGATTTTCCAGTAGTGACAGGCCATAAGAAGGAATCATTTCTTTAATTTTCGGTTCCCACTCTTTTATATGCTGAGGGAAACATTTATTAAGTACTTCAAGCATCACATGAACAGCCGTAGAAGCACCTGGGGAAGCCCCAAGCAATGCTGCAATCGAACCATCTGCGGCGCTAATTACCTCTGTACCGAATTGAAGGATTCCTTTGCCATCCTCTGTATCTTTGATTACCTGTACGCGTTGGCCTGCTACAACTAGATCCCAATCCTCTATTTTGGCATTCGGGATAAACTCTCGTAATTCCTCCATGCGTTTTTCTTTCGATAACAACACTTGCTCGATCAGGTATTTGGTCAAAGACATGTTCTTTGCACCTGCCGACAGCATCGTTAGGAGATTATCCGGTTTTACGGAAGTGATCAAATCAAACATTGAACCGGTTTTTAAAAATTTTGGTGAGAAGCCAGCAAACGGTCCAAATAACAACGATTTTTTGTTGTTAATAAATCTAGTATCCAGATGCGGAACAGACATTGGAGGCGCTCCAACCTTAGCTTTACCGTATACTTTTGCATGATGCTGGGCTATAACTTCTGGTTTATTACACACCATAAATATTCCACTTACCGGGAATCCTCCAATATGTTTCCCTTCAGGAATACCGGATTTTTGCAGGATATGCAAGCTTCCTCCCCCGCCACCAACAAAGACAAATTTTGCAGTATGGTGTTCAATAGTACCGCTGTCGTTCTTCACTCTCAAGTCCCACGACCCATCGCCAGTACGTTTGATTCCATCTACACTATGTTTATAATGGAGATCTACATTCTTACTCTTTAAGTGATCAAATAACATACGCGTTAAAGCGCCAAAGTTAACATCTGTGCCTGAGTCGATTTTTGTTGCTGCTATAGGTTCATTCGATGGACGATTTTGTATAATAAGCGGTATCCATTCCATTAATTTGCTAGAGTCATCGGAAAATTCCATTCCTTGGAACAAAGGATTTTTTGACAGCGCTTCAAATCTTCTCTTCAAAAAAGCTACATTCTTCTCCCCTAGTACCAAACTCATATGGGGCAAGGGCATGATAAAATCCTGAGGATTATGTATCAACTTACGATTTACCAAATAAGACCAAAATTGCATTGAAAGTTGAAACTGTTCATTAATTTGGATGGCTTTACTTATATCTACAGTTCCGTCGGATTTTTCGACAGTGTAGTTAAGCTCACAGAGCGCCGCATGTCCAGTTCCTGCATTATTCCATTCATTAGAGCTTTCCTCACCTGCATTTTCGAGCTTTTCAAACACTTTAATCTTCCAATCCGGCACTAATTCTTTTAAAAGTGTTCCTAAAGTCGCACTCATGATTCCAGCACCAATTAAAATGACGTCTGTTTCAGTTGCACTTTTGCCCATTATTACCATCCTTATCCCCTGAATTTTGCAGAAAGGATGTGGGCGCTCCTTCTTAGGCGTCACACCTTTTCTGTCTCAATTATACCCTTATCCGAGTGTATTACAATTATTTATAAATTTAATATCTACTATTATATGAAAAAAATAAATTATTTAAAAGCTTGCAAAAAAGAGAGAAATAAGTCCTCCAGGTTAAGGAGCTTATGCTACAGCCATAAACCCGCTTCTTGCAAGGATTAATAACAGTTAAGCATTATAAATAAAATAAATGAACATACTGCCCGCAGCAGCAAGATCAACAATTGCCCATAAGAAGCTTTTTCGAATTAGCATGAGTAAAGCAGCAATTACACCAACAAAACAAGCAATAAGCATAATAAAAAAGGTGGTGAATAATCCACCAGAAAGAAACATCAGTACGTATAATATGACAAAGATAAAAACAATGGTCTGCACAATGGAAATTAGCTTGGTGTTCGTTCTAATGTTCTGTAGTATTTTCTCCATATTGTATGCACCCTCCAGATATCTTGCTGTTAATAACCTATACTTACTTTAGATTATTCCACTAAGGAGAATTAATCAAATCCATCTTCCTCTGCAAGTCGTAGTCTTCTTAGTGTTTAACCAAATGCGGGAAGTCCCTAAACACGAAAAAGCTGCCTCATTCGTAGATAAATCTACATATGGAACAGCCTTCGCTATATTTATGACTTATTTGTTCCTCTGCGATGAGCTATAAATACGCTTCACCAGTTCCAGCGCCTTTATCCCCTCAGGACCATCCAGCCAAAACTTTGATCCACTGAAAATATGGTCATAGAAGTCCTCAATTAGTCTCTTATGCCCAGTCCCCCAATACGATTTGCCTTCCGCAGGACTGAACATAGGCTCACAAACCAAGGTTTCCTTCCCATCTTTCCAAAGATATAAGTGCTCTCGACGGAGGTTAAGCGTCCCCTCTTCAAAAACTAGCTCCAACTCCACCGGAGAGTTCTCAAGATAGGTATTCGTGCCATAAAACAGCCCGCGAACACTATTGGCAAAGTCGATACAAGCATGGGCAGTATCTTCTACTTCAATGACGCCATCAAGCACATCCGTGGTAATACTGCCTTTCACGGATTTAATCTCACCCCCATACCACTGTAGTAAATCCAAGGTATGAATGGTCTGATTAATTAGAACACCTCCGCCTTCCGTGGACCACCTTCCTCTCCAATTGCTATCTTTGTAGTAACTTTCGTTTCGATGCCAGGTTACGACACCTTTCATACAAAGCAGTTTCCCTAAACCACCAGAATCTATAGTCTTCTTAATATAAACGGAAGCATCATTATAACGATTCTGGAACACCACACCAAGCTGGCCGGAGCTCACTTGCGCTGCTTTCAGCATGCGCATGGCTGAAGAAAGGTCCACGGCGATTGGCTTTTCAGTTAACACGTGCTTCCCCGCACGTAATAGCTCTTCAGCCATTTCTGCATGAAGATGATGAGGTGTACAGAGATGAACAACATCAATACGATTATCATTTAATATTTCTCTATAATCATCAGTGGCATCGCAGGCATATTCTATTCCCGCTCGTGTAGCTTTATCAGCATCAATATCTACAACAATAAGTAGATTTACATCTTTTATTGCTGATATTGCTTTAGCATGGAGAGGAAATATCGCCCCGCAGCCAATAATCGCTACTCCAAGTTTGTTCATCTTTACCACCTCCATTCATTATTCCATTCGCTATTTTAGTTGATTAGGAGTTAGATTCGTCGCTTGGGCTTGAGCCTTCAAACATAGTTCAGCAGCTTTGAAGACATGTGCTTGAGTCATGGACAGCTCCGTCCGGTTCAAACAATCGAGGATAAGTTCACCAAAGAACGGAAATCCAACCTTTCCAGCTACATGTTCGTAATGCTCCCCTTCCCCGTTCACCCAGTACACATGATCCGGTGTATTTGAACGCCCGATATCGCTGTATTTGCGCAGTTCAATGTACCCTTCAGTTCCCATGATCATTGTACGTCCATCTCCCCAGGTTCCGAGTCCGTCTGGCGTAAACCAATCTACACGGAAGTATTGGGTTGCCCCATTGTCCCCAACAAGCGTCGCATCACCGAAGTCCTCTAATTCAGGGTAAGACGAATGATTATAATTAGCTACCTTACTGTGAACAACTGAAGCATCCTGACAATCTGTATAATACAAAAATTGTTCAATTTGGTGGCTGCCAATATCGCATAGAATTCCGCCATATTTCTCCCGCTCAAAAAACCATTCTGGACGGCTAGATGCATTTAAACGATGCGGCCCTAATCCAATGACTTGAAGAACACGACCAATAGCCCCCTGACGGATCAACTGTCCCGCATAGATTGCGCTTTCAACATGAAGACGCTCACTATAGTAAACCATATACTTCTGATTGGTTGCTGCGACCATAGCTCTAGCATGATCCAGTTGTTCAAGTGTTGTAAAAGGGGTTTTATCTGTAAAATAATCCTTCCCGTGAGCCATAACCTTATTTCCTAAGGGGCCTCGTTCTGAAGGAATAGCTGCCGCTGCAACTAAGCGAACCTCTGGATCTTCCAATATTTCATCCATAGACTCAGCAGCCCTAACTCCAGGATATTTGGCTATGAATGCTCTAACTTTCTCTTCATCCGGATCATATACCCATTTCAGCTCTGCACCAGCCTCAACCAGCCCATTACACATCCCGTAAATATGACCGTGATCGAGTGCAATAGCTGCGATGATGAATTCACCTGGCTTCACTACAGGTTTAGCTTCATATGTGGGTGCATAGGTCATCCCATCTATTCTATTCATCAGAATCCTCCTAATGGTTTCTTATCGATTCTATAATAAGCTAATGAGATAGCGCAGACTCATCTCTAAGCTCTCAAAAGGATCACGTCTACAAACATCCTGCTCCACTACGTACCATTCAACACCCGTCTCACGACAAGTAGTAATGATCTCCGCATAGTTCATGTTTCCTTCGCCTATTTCAGCAAAAACCTGTTTTCTATCAACTATCGCCATATCCTTTAAATGCACAACCTGCATTCTACCTTCAACTTTACGTATCCATTCTTCCGGACTCGCGCCACCTGCCTGCACCCAATATAAATCAAGTATGAAACCAACTGATGGATCAGTCTCATTGAGCAGTACTTCCATTCCAGTAGTACCTTCAAAGCGTTCAAATTCAAAATCATGATTATGATAAACAAATTGCAGACCGTGTTGTTCTTTTAATGTTATTGCAATTTCAGATATCAATTTCGCAAAGTTCCGGTAGCTTTCAAGTCCCGTACGAAATTCTTCTGGTAAACTTCCAAGTCCAATATATTTGCAATTCCACAGCTTATGCTCTGCGGCAAGCGCATCCAGATCATTCACTAACCGATCCCAGGACACATGGGTCGCACATATAGCCAGCCCCGCTTCATCCGCATATTCTTTAACGAGCATCGGATTAATCGGTCCAATGGATGAAATCTGAATGCTCTCATAACCCATTGCCGATACCTTTTGAAAAGTTGATCTTAAATCCTCCGCAGTTTGAGTATAATCACGTAACGTGTACATTTGAGCCGCTATCGTCGAACGTTTCATAGGATTTAACCTCTCTCTTTCGATTTAATGAGTTCCTTTAACATTCAATGTTTTAGTTTCTGAGGTTTCCTTTTGGAAAGTCGAGTTTTTTACTTTTTCCATCAGCTTATCGTAGAATAAATCCGAATCCATCGGAAGCTCCACCCAATTGTCCGTCCAAGCCGATAAATACATGGCATTTGAAAGGGTTAGCCCCTTAATCCCTTCCTCCCCGGGAGCAAGTAATGCCTCATCATGTAAAATGGCATTCGTAAAGTTCCGTAGAATTCCTTTATGCTGCTCCCCTCCGCCATCTTGTACAGGTATCTCACATTTCCAACATTCCGGACTACCGAAACCTCCCGTAAACTCTGCGTTGAACTGCGGCTCCGGTGTACGCAAACGCCAAAAGGTTAGCTTCCCGTCTTCCACTACGATTTTTCCATTATCGCCATTGATTTCAAAACGATTAGTTCCCGGTGCCTCTCCAGTTGTAGTAATAAACAGACCTGTAGCGCCATTCTCGTATTCCACATAAGCGGTTACATCATCTTCAACCTCAATGTTGCGATATTTTCCAAAGTGGCAAAATGCTCTTATCCGCTTCGGCATCATGCCTGTCGTCCATTGCCATAAATCTAGCTGATGAGGATCTTGATTAAGCAATACCCCGCCACCTTCACCCGCCCATGTCGCCCGCCAGCCACCAGAATTATAGTAGTTCTGCGATCTATACCAGTCGGTAATAATCCAATTCGTCCGGCGGATCTCACCTAACTCACCAGACTGAATAAGATCTCTCAGCTTCTGATACAAAGGATTTGTACGCTGATTGTACATGATTCCAAATTTGCGGTCAGACTGTGCTGCAGCATCATTCATCTGTTGAACAGCTTTCGTATAAACACCTGCCGGCTTCTCCACTAGTACATGATAACCATGCTGAAAAGCTTCGATTGCAAGTGTAGGGTGATCATAATGCGGAGTACAGATTAATACCGCATCCATGATACGTGACTCGAATAATTCCTTCGGCGTAGAATATTTCCTAACATTCTCAGGTAACTGCTCTTCAGCCCATTTCAAACGCTCTTCTCTTATATCACATACGGCTGTAAGCTCAGCCCCCTTAATCTCACTCAGCAGACTTTGCGCATGTGCGGTTCCCATATTTCCAATACCAATAATCCCATAACGAACTGTACCCATCTCTGATCACTTCCTTATTAATGGTTATGGTTAGAGGATATACTTTATTTAAGGACATGAACATGATCGAAATTAAGAACTATTTGTATTTGAGTAAGATGTTTTAGTTAAATGAAACCGTTATAATGAGGATACAAAAGATTTAAAGGAGTTAAATGATGAACAATTCAGGGAACTTATCAGGACGTCTCCTGCAGAATCTCAAGGTTACTGTGACCCATGCCCAACTTAGTAATAGATATCCCGGATGGAACCGCACGCTGGAAACCCCCGCTTTTAATCGGCTTTATTTTATTGATGGGGGTGAGGGGAAAGTAATTATAAACGGGATTACCTACTACCCGAAGCCAGGTCAGATAATGATCATGCCTGCGGGGAGCACACAAACTACCGAAACTTCTATCGATGATCCATATATCCGTTATTACTGCCACTTTGATGCTGACATTGGAGAATGGCCCTTATTCCATGCGGAGAAAAAATTATACATCTGTGATTCGCCTAATCCAGATTCAATAAGGGCAATTTTCGTAGAGATGATCGAACAATTTCAAAAGGACGATGTCTTATCTATCCTTCGCACACAGGCTTGTTTGCTTAATCTCATTGCCACTTGTCTTGAATCGAGCGACAGTAGTCATACAGACTTTATGACGCAATTCATACACACCGGAGACCATGGTAAGCTGGCTCATGTGCTCCATTACATCGATAATTGTCTAAATAAGCCCATAGAGATTGATGAACTAGCAGAGCTTGTCCACCTGCACCCGAACTATTTTATACCTTATTTCAAAAGATTCATGGGGGTGACTCCAATGGCCTATGTTCAATTGAAACGTATGGAGCACGCTAAAAGACAGCTTTCTTACACAGATTACAGCATTTCAGATATTGCGGAACAAGTCGGCATGGAATTGGCTCATTTCTCTAAATATTTCAAAAAGACGATGGGTCTATCCCCATCCACTTATCGAAATAGTACGAAGTAATTCACATAGAGATGTTCCTCTGAATGAGATGAACTATAAAAAAAACAGCATGAAACAACATTTTTTTAAGGTGGCGGATGATCATAAATATTAGGACAGCTTCATTTAGCGACACACAAGAAATTGCAAGACTATCCACACGTATTGGATTTTCGCAGAAGAAAGCTCAGTTCGTGCTTGATAAGGAACTTTAAATACATTCGGGACTTTTAGAGAGGGAATTCTATGATTGTGGATACATTACGGGTTTTCGTTACAGTTGCTGAGCAAAGTCATTTCTCTAAAGCAGGAGAATTACTGAATCTATCTCAACCCGGTGTCAGTCTACATATCCGGAATCTTGAGAATGAACTAGGCGCAAAGCTTCTACACCGATCTCCGAAACAAGTAAAATTAACCGAAGCAGGTACAATACTTTATAATCACGCCAAACAAATATTAGCCCACTTCGAAGAAGCTCATCAGGAAATACAAATGCTACAGGATGAGGTTACTGGCAGTATACATATTGGTGCGAGCTTTACGATTGGAGAGTATATATTACCCTCAAGACTTGCGGAATTTGCAAATCAATACCCACAAGTCAAGCTTCAGGTGACGATCGGTAATACTGAAGAAATTATTGGTGGGGTAAGAGCCAATGAATTGGATATTGGGTTTATCGAAGGAGAAGCCCATGAGAATGATCTGATCGTTACACCTTACATGAAGGACGAGATGATTATCGTTTCCCCGGCCAACCACCCTTTGTCAAAAATAGTCTCTGTGGAGCAAGGGATGCTACAAAATCAGGTTTGGGTTCTGCGAGAGCTTGGCTCTGGAACGCGTGCTTTCAGTGATCATTTCATTCAAGAAGAAGAGATTTCTGTCAAAAGATCCTATGTCTTCAACAGTAGTCAAGGAGTTAAGGAAGCTGTTGCCTCCGGTTTGGGAATCGCGATGCTCTCCAGATGGATTGTGCGCAAAGAATTAGCAAGTGGTGAAATCTGTGAGCTTCCCATCAGACAACATCATCTTGAAAGACAATTCTCCATCATTCGCCATAAAGAAAGCTCCTCCTCCATGGCTACCCATGTCTTTATTCAAAAACTACTTGTCTCTAGAAAAGATAAGTAGTCAGGTATTTCTAATAACTATGCCGGACAATCTCATAAAGATTGTCCGGCATTATGTTATTTATTCATCTCTATTATTATGTAATAAAATATAACATTAATATTATATTTCACTTTAAAAATAATATAATAAAATTCATAGCATACACAAGAAATCAATAGATATCCTTTATTAATAGTGTATTTAAGCGTTTTATTAATATGTTAGTAAACTTGTCATTATAATATATTCATAGATATAATCCAATCATGAATCACGTTTATGTAATATAAAATAACATGAATGTGAGAATACATAATCAAATGGGAGGTTACATCTATGAATGGATTACAATCAATGCTCGCCAAAACTACTGTTGCCGCAGGACTCTCTTTCACTCTACTCTTCTCTGCTACAACAATGCTTCCCGTTTCTACCACTTACGCCGCTGAGGTTACCCAAACGATTGAAGGAACGGTTAAGCTTCCAAAGGTCCAAGTCATAGCAACCGGTGGAACTATTGCCGGTAAATCTGTGGATGAGACCAGCTTCCAGAACTATAAAGCCGGGACTTTGTTAATGGAAGATATGGTTAAAGCACTGCCTAACCTTAAAAAGTTCGCCGATGTAACTAGCTATCAATTTGGGAATGCAGGCTCTGGCTCGTATACCATGCAACAACTATACGATCTCTCCTTAAAAGTAGATAAAGCACTAGAAACCCAAGATGGCATCGTTGTTACTACAGGTACGGATACGATGGAGGAAATTGCATATTTCCTTGATCTTACAGTGCGTAGCTCCAAACCTGTCGTAGTAACTGGCTCTATGCGTCCATGGACAGTTATCGGAAGTGACGCTCAGGCCAATCTATTTAACGCTATTAAACTAGCAGCTAGCGGAAAGACGAAATATTACGGTACTGTGCTCATGCTAAATGACGAGATTCATACGGCTAGAGAGGTTACCAAGACGAATGCCTATCGTACAGACACTTTTGAATCTCCACAACTAGGAATCCTCGGATATATCGATGAGAATAATATAAGAATTTATCGAGCGAATTCCAGAGCACTATTGACCGCTGACAAATGGGCAACGCCATTCGATCTAACGAAGATTAAGAGCAGTGATATGCCTAAGGTAGAAATTGCTTATGCTTATCAAGATGCCGGTTCTGGGGCAATTACAGGTTTTGTTCAAGATGGAGCAAAAGGTATTGTAACTTCAGGCACAGGGGCTGGCGGCGTATCTAAAGCTATGGGAGAAGCTCGTACGAAAGCTATTAAGGAAAACGGAGTTATCTTCGTGTCTACCACGCGTACGGGTTCCGGTTCCAACTATGCTTCAAGTGATGGCATAATTGCCGGAGATAATCTGAACGCAGCTCATGCCCGAATTCTATTAGAGCTGGCACTGTCATTCAGCAGTGATTTCAACACGATTAAAGGCTGGTTTGACACATATGGCTCAGGCCAAGTCACCATAGCTGACAAATAAGAACAAACTATTGTTCACACACCAAAAAAACGATTCATGCCATAAATAGCATGAATCGTTTTTTTACTAAATTTTGCTTAACTCATGTTCAACCAAATGACCATCTTCCAGATGTAGCACTCGATCACACCATTCGAGCATCCGTTCATCATGAGTGACCATTACAGCAGCTTTACCCTCATTCTTTACTTCGTCAGCAATCATTTGCACAACTTCTCTGCCTCGTTTGAAATCTAAGCTTGCTGTTGGTTCATCTGCAAACAAGATTGCAGGTTTATTCATCCAAGCTCTTGCGATAGCTACACGTTGCTTCTCCCCGCCTGATAGTTGCTCAGGATAATGGTTTCGACGTTTCCAGATATCCAGACGCTTCATCAAATCAGCTGCCCGTTCCTTAGCTTCTTTAGAACTCATCTTTCCCTGTTTAGCTACAAAGAGAAGCTGCTCTTCTACCTTCAAGTAAGGCAATAGCTGTGCGCTTTGGAACATAAAGCCTATCTTCTCTAATCGCAGCTCAGTCAGCTCACTTTTACTTTTATCTGTAAGAGATTCTCCGTCTATGAATATTTCACCACTGGTTGGCGTAAGAAGCGCACCCGCTGCTGATAGGAATGTACTCTTCCCTGTTCCAGAAGGTCCAAGGACAGCAACGAATTCCCCTTCATTGACTATAAGATTCAAATTATTCAGAACAGATACCGTTGTATCGCCGTCTCCGTAGGTCTTGGTTACTTGCTTCATCAATAATTTCGCACTCATGCTCCAGCCCTCCCAATTGCTTCTAATGCATCTACTTTTGCCACTTTAGCGACAGAAATAAGTGATCCTAAAAGAGACATCCCCACGAACAAGCCGCTGGTTAAAAGAATCGTAGAAGGTTCCAGTTGGAACGGCATAGTGTCTGGTAGTACCTGATTCATTCCAAAGGTTAGCAGCAAGCTAATACTTAGACTTGCAATAGCCAATATCATGACCTGCCCTACAACGCTCCAAGCCAAGTAAGACATTTTTGTACCCATGGCTTTCAGAATGCCAAACTGGCTTGTTTTCTGAATTGTAATGACATAGAAGAATACAGCCAGAACAAAACCAGCGATTACGAACAGGAAGGCAATCATCATAAGCAGTGAACCTTGTTCTGATGAATAACCCGGAATATTAGAGATCGCTTCTTTTTGCGTAATAACTTCCACATTTTTCGTACTAGCAGAGATCTTATCCACTTGCCCTGCGTTTGCATTAAGCGCAATTACATTAAAAGGCGCTCCGGATGTAGCCTCACTACCTTGATTAACGCCTTGTCTCATTTCCTGCCAATCTTTATTGTTAATATAGACTACTGGGGTATGGCTGTATGAGCTATTCTCAACATATCCTGTAACTTTAAATTCCTTCCCAGTTGCCTGATCTTGGATCGTGCTACCAATCTTAATGCCCGACTGTTCCAAGTCACGATCAACGATGACACTTCCCTGCGTATCATTCGTAATCTTGTCACCTTCAATCACTTTTGGAGCCAGTAAACCGTTCATATCAACTGCGAAAAAAGTTACGTCTGCTTTAGTATCCACATCGTTCGTAGTCACTGTACTCATCTGTAGAGCGAGTGAAGAGGCATTATTATCTCCTACTACTGCTCGAACACTATTAAGCTCCGTATCCGTTAACTGAGAACGTCTAAACGTCTGATCCGCATCCTTCTGCACCACGTAATAGTTTGCCGGCATATTCTCTATTGCTGAGATATTAGCATACGCTAATCCTCTGGCCAGTCCCGTTACGAAAAGTACAAGAAAGGAAACCAATAACATGATTACCATTATTAACAGGTATCTGGCTTTAGAATGTCGCATTTCTCTTAAGGCTAGAAACATATTACCACTCCTTCTAATCTGTATAGTCACAGTTTAGAAGATGAAAATGAACGGAGTATGAATAACGAGTTACAAAAGCGGAAGAGTTACAGTAAAGGTCGTGCCTTTGCCAACTGTACTGGATACATCTATAGTTCCGTTATGTGTCTCTACAATTTTTTGCGTAATCGCCAGCCCAAGACCGCTACTATGCGTTTCTCGTGTACGTGCCCGGTCGACTTTATAAAAACGGTCAAAGATGAGTGGTAATTCCTCAGCAGGAATACCATCCCCAGTATCCGAAAAGGTTACTACACAGTTCCCTTCGTCAAGCTTTGCGGAAATCATAATAGATCCCTCAGAGGGTGTATATTTGATAGCATTAGTAATGAGGTTCATCCACACCTGATACAATAGATTGGAATCGCCATGTACGCTAATGTCCGCAAGACTTAAACGAACCGCTAATTGCTTCTCTGTTAATCTCCACTCCATGATTTGTACAACCTGCCGAAGCTGTGCACGCAAATCTATAGGTTTCTTCTGCAAGGAATTCGGATCATAATCGAGGGAAGATAACGTTAGCAGCTGTTTACTAAGCATCGATAGACGATGGCTTTCTTGATCAATAATATTGAGGTACTCTATCCGTTCATCCTCTGGTAATGTAGGATCTTTAAGGGTTTGGGCAAATCCTTGAATAGAAGTTAATGGCGATTCGATTTCATGAGACACATTCGCAACAAACTCTTGACGCGCACGATTGGTCCGTTCCAGCTCACGACTCATAATCATAAAGTGTGAGGCTAACTGGCCAATCTCATCCCGGCGCCAAGTATTTAATTTAATATCATATCTACCTTTTGAAATCCGTTTAGTTGCCGTTGTCAAACGTGTAATGGGTCTGACCACATGCAGTACGCTGATCATGACGAATCCTAGACTGAATAACACGGTAAAACCGATGATGACAGCAAAAAACACGCGCAGTTCACCGAACTGAACCTCTGCATCCGGCCGCATGAATAACGCAAAAGTCTCATTATTGACTTCAATAGGTACGCCTATCGTATTGCGTAATTGATTGTCAAAAAAACCTGTAATAAATGCGCTGTCAGGAAACTCAGCAACACCGTGATACACTTGTCCATTCAGGACCTTCTCTAATTGTTGCGGATCTAAGTCCTCTTTCCGAAATGGCTTGCCGTAAAATCGGGATTGGCCCTCTACATTGGTTAAATAGATCTTATATCCCAGTACAGCTACACTTCGCAGGTAATCCTCCATAGATTCCGGGTGAGATTCTGCAAACTGCTGGATATCAATGGCCATCCCCGTAAGCTTCGCATCGTTCTGCGATTTAATCTGAGCTTGATAATAAATATTAGATACCAAGAAGCCGAGAAGGCTGCTCACCACAATGGCCGAGCAAAAGAGAATGCACATTCTCACATACAAAGACTTCACGAGCTCACCATCTCCAATTTATATCCAATTCCCCGTACCGTCCGAATCACAAAGTCATTCTGATAATCCAAAAATCGTTGACGCAATCGCTTGATATGTACATCCACCGTACGTTCATCACCTTCATAATCCATTCCCCATACTAGTTCAATCAGCTCACTGCGTGAATACAGTCTTCCTGGATATTGTGCCAGTTGCGCGAGCAGTTCAAATTCCTTTACCGGTAACAGTAGTACTTCATCACCATCAGTGATCTCATAATTTTTACGATCAATAACTAGTGAATTTAAACGAATCCGATCATCCGAAGCGATGGAATAACGCCGAAATAAAGCTTTGATCCGAAACAACAATTCTTCCGGCTCAAAAGGTTTCGTTACATAATCATCTGTCCCCCGCAGATAGCCTTGTTCTTTATCACTTAGCTGTTGCCGGGCTGTTAACAAAATGATCGGTATATCATACGTTTCTCTTATATGCTGGCATAGCTCCAACCCATCCACATGCGGCATCATCACATCCACAACGGCTAAGTCCGCAATGCTTTCTTTCAGTTTATGTATCGCGTCCCGGCCATCGCTGGCCTCCATTACTTGATAACCTTCTCTGGTCAATACATGCTTTAATAATGTACGAATATTACTATCATCATCTGCTACTAAAATCTTTTTCATCGTTTACACTCCCTGAATAACGGATGAACCCATAGTATCAACTTTAAAGGGTTAGAACAACTAAAGAACCGAAAGAGACCATTTTGGGCATTCGTACATATACTACTCTAATAATAACGAACGAATCAGGAGGTAGTAAGAACTATGTATTGGACACCTTTATCTCAGAATAGATCTGATTTCAAACCTATCTGGGCAACCTCTCTTCCTCAAGCATTAAATTTAATCAAAGAAGCTGTGCAAGGTGAACGAAATGATGAGCTTTTCTATGATGAACTTATCAAACTGGCCCCAAATTCCGAGCAAGCCTCCATCATCACCTCAATACGAGATGACGAAAGGGGTCACAACTCCATGTTCCGCGGGATGTTCAAAGAAATTACGGGTCAAGATATCACTGGAATTAGTAGTGAGCAATATCAACGGATCAGTTCCTATGAAGAAGGTTTAGAAAAAGCACTCCAAGGTGAACTGGCTGCAGTCGAAAAGTATCGCAAAATATGGTTTGGTCTGCCTGTTGGAGTATACCGCGATACTGTTTATGGGATTATATTAGATGAATTAAAACATGCCAGTAAATATAATTATTTACTTACTTTAGATCGAACCACTATATAGTTGAATTAGTTAGAGTCATTATTTAAACCTGAAGGAAAGTGATTATACTTTCCTTCAAAGAGGTAACAGGCCGTCCCATTAGTCTCTCCATATCTTCTGAAGTAGAAGCTGTATCTATCTTCCCGAGGAATGAATAAATCCAGTGCTGAATGCTTGAATCCTGCCGATGAACGATTCTTTTTCCTGTCAGCTCGGATAATACCTCCGCAAGTTCGCTGAAGTCCCAAGAGCGCGGTGCGGTTAATTCATAAATTTGATTAAGATGACCTGAAGTTGTAAGCACGACCGCCGTAGCTAAAGCGAGATCCTTTCGTGTCACCGAATTAAATAACCAGTTTCCCGGATAGGTGATTAACTCACCGCTTTGGATCGCCTCTTTCAGACCTAGTACATCCACGAAATCCATATACAAAGCGTTGCGTAGAAACGTATAGTCAATATCTGATTTAAGAATCATCTGCTCTGTAAGTAAGTGAACATGATTAGCTGGAATTTGTCCTTTAGGTGAAAATGCGAAGCTTGTATACAGCAAATGCTTCACCCCTGCCTTTGATGCTGCATGAATAACCTCAGAATGTTGAGTTAATCTGACGTTATCATCGGGATGTGAACTAGAGATGAATAATAGCTCTGCTACACCTGTAAAAGCTTGAATTAGAGTATCAGGCTGATCATAATCGCCAAAGCGAATCTCAACCCCTTTTTCCAAAAGATTATTTGCTTTCTCCCGATCACGAACACATGCGATAATCTCACCTGCCGGCACAAACTGAAGAAGATTGTCTATAATCAAACTTCCTAATTGACCAGTAGCCCCAGTAACCATAATTGACATAACACCCCAGCCTTTCTGTTCCATGTTTTCGAGACCACAACATTATTTATATTTAGCCATTGCTAAGCTTTTCTAATAAAACGATGAGTTGCCGAAGCTCTCGTTCATCTAGACCCTGCATACGTTCAGCGACCGCTTGACGATTTCCGGGAAGATGCTCCAAAAGTAATCGTTGTCCTTCACCCGTAATTGTAATAACGCTTTTTCTACCATCCTGAGTATGGTTCGAGCGGGTAATCCAACCATCTTTCTCCAGGGGTATCAGCAATAGACTAATATTCGCTTTGGTAACCCCAATATTTTGAGCCAATGTAGAAGGTAAAATCGTTCCGCCCTGTTTAGATATTTCTACTAGGATACGAATTCTTGCGCCATTTAATCCTTTCGACTGCCAATATTTATCAGAGACAGAAACTAAGCTTGCAGTAGTGTTAACTAAAGTGAAAAATGCCTGAGTATGTAGGGGCTGATTCAATACCAACGGTTGTAAATGATCCATCTTAGATTTTTCAACTCCAATTTAGTTAAGTGCTTAACTATTTTAAACCATACTACAAGCTCTACTAATTGTCAAAAAAAGAAGCTGCCTCAGCTCGCAGAAAAATTCTACGGATTCGGGCAGCCTCATATCATTAAAAATTTCTTTTAGATTAACACCGTCTTTGTAGACACGGCTTCTTCACTGTATTGTTTAGTCCCGTCTAACACCACTTCAAGCTTAATAATCTCCGAACGGCTGGCTAAACGGATTGGAGGTCCCCAGGTCCCATAACCAGAGGAAACAACGACATGCAATTTATCCTTGCGGAGGTAGCCCCAGTCCAATTCGAACAACCGCTTGGTGATCCAGTGATTAGGAGCAATCTGTCCACGGTGAGTATGACCTGAGAGTAGAATATCTACGCCTTCTTGGGCAGCGACATCAAATCCGGTAGGCTGATGATCCATCATGATCACAGGACGCGTCAGATCGAGGCCATTCAATAAGGCGTTTACGCTCAATCTACCACCGGCTTCCATCGTCTCGGCAGTCTTATCTTTTCGACCTACAATATACGTTCCCGCCACTTCTTCAACCTCATCCTGTAGGACTTTAATGCCTATGCTACCCATTAAATCGGTATATTCATTAATCGAACCACCGTAATATTCGTGATTGCCCAGTACCGCGTAGACCCCATGGCGTGCTTTTAGCTGCTTTAGCTGTTCACTCATACCATTGCGAATAAAAGGCTCAATACTATCGTCAAGTACATCCCCAGCCAGCAAAATCACATCAGGCTTCATGGCGTTCATTTGAGCAACCATTTTTTTGAGATGCCGATTGCCGACGATATTTCCTAGATGCAGATCGGATGCAACCGCGATGGTAAGTGGCGTACTAGTTCCGATGGATTTATCAATGGGAATAGGATGGGTACGAACTACTGTACTCCAAGCGTTGATCGAACCCCAGACTAGAAAAACAACCAGTAATATTAGCAATGTACCACCCGCTTCTGAGACGTAGTGCGTTCGATCGACACCCATCCAGCCCAGCAGCACATATAACAGATCAGCTAATGGCAACATGATAATAGCGAATTCCATGCAAGCTAGATAATACGACCCAATCACCTTAAAGAATCTGGCTAACGGCTTCACTATTGTAGGCCAAGGTATCATTCCAACGACATACGCAAAGGCAACAAGCAGGAATAATGTCCAGAACAGAACAGAGGAAGCACCTGAGAACCATTCATGGACAAGCAGCCAACCGTGATACCCAATGTAAAAATTAACAAGGCCCAGAATAAGCAGCATAGCAAACCCTGAAGCTAACATTCGTAATGTTCTCATCGTTCCACTCCCCTTTACCATACTAACTCTATACGTCTTATCTCAAATCATAACACAAACCGTTAACCCAGTATAAATTACGATGCTGTCTTCGGAAAATGGATCAAATAACGTACTACAATTCTTTATCACATTCCCCGTCAAAAAAAAAAGAAAATGCCCGTCGGCATCTTCGTTGGAGGTCTTCAATTATACTGCTCTATCACGCGTGGCCATACATTCGCCAATTAGCTTATCGCATTTATTAATGTGATTCAGAAGCCAATCGGTTAACGTACGGTTAAGCTTAATCGTCGAGAGAACGGAGACTCCCTTGGTTTTAATCGTTTCTTCTAATTCAAGAACGGCTTTTACAAAATTAGCGTGCGTCTTACGATGTTCCGCCAATTCAGGAAAATCGATCTCTTCCATCAATTGCTCTTCATTGCTAAAATGCTCGATGGTATATTCCTTCAAGAATTTGAGCGTTTCTTCGATCTTCTCTTTCCCCTGCTGCTTACTGCAAGCATCAAAAAATTCATTCAATTTCGCCAGCAACTGTCTGTGCTGACAGTCTATTTTCTCAACACCGATATCATAAGAATCCTTCCATTCAATCACGAAATCACCATTCCATTTCCTGAAATTAACATATCGATAAATACAACTAATTCTCCACCTTTCCGCACAAAAGATCTATTAACAACATCACAGGGAAAATCCCATATCCATCCAAGCAAAGTCACATTTATATCCTTTTCTACTTCATTACAGGTTCTATGTGGACAAGCACATTTGAAACTTGGTGCCGATCTTTCAATTGTTCTTCAATTTCTTCCGTAATATCATGGCTCTGCACCACACTAAGCTCGGAATCTACTAATACAGTTGTATCTACTAGTACGTTATTTCCGTGGATGCGAGCTTTAATATCTTTAATGGATTGCACACCGTCAATTTCAGCAACGGTTTCTTTCATGAGTTCAAGCTCTTCCGCATCAAAACCATCCGTTAAGTCATGTGTAGCTTTACTAAAGATATCCCATGCCGTCTTGCAGATAATTAGGCCGACAATAATCGCTGTAAGCGGATCAAGCCATGGAATTCCAAATCCAGAAGCCACAATTCCGACAAAAGCACCTATGCTAACTAAAGCATCTGATCGATTATCTAGTGCTACTGCTCGCATAGCGTTACTATTAATAGAGCGGGCCAGTCTAATGTTATACATATATACGCCCATCATTATCACAGCACAAAAAACTGCCGTCCAGGCTGCTATAAGATCTGGACTTTCCAGTTCGGGTTGAATAAATTTGTTCACGCCCTGGTACAGCACTTGAAGCCCTACAACGATCATAATAAATGAAGCAATTAAGGATGCCACGGTCTCTGCTCTGAAATGTCCGTAGCTATGATTGGAATCCGGCGGTCTCCTAGAGATCTTAAGACCGATTAGTATGGCGATAGAAGCGATAATATCAGTACTGTTGTTCAGGCCATCTGCAAGCAGCGCTTGAGATCCCGCGACCGTACCAATAAACAGTTTGATGGCGGACAGGAATATGTAGGCAACTATGCTTAGCCATGCTCCTTTTTCACCTTGTTTGATGTCGTTGTAATTTTCCAAAAAAAAGAACCCCCAAAGAATAGTATTGTTCTATACTACACTCCGAGATTCGGGTGGGTCTAGAGAAACAGTGTTGCTAAGAGGCGTAATAGTTCCCTCCGTCAAATAGAGTTGCTAGGTCATAACTGTTTTGCGGAGCGTAACATAGTTTGCCTTAGTTCAACTTTAAGTATTATATTTCTCGCTTAAACGCTTACCGTCCTTAAAAAAAGCCGTAGGCGTTTATGCTTTTCTACAGAAGTAGTAACTTTTTGCCATTTATAATGTCTAATTATAGTAATCACTATTTTTGAGGAGCGTGAAACGATGATTCAGTCTTTGCACAAGACAATGATTAAAGTTTTAGCTGTTACATGCATTGCATCCCCAATAGCTTACAACGGATCGTTATCCGACATTTCCGCGGAACAAGCAGTTATAAGTACAAGCAATCCCTATTACAATGAAGTCAAAGCACCTATTCTTGTACCTGTATGGTCATCACCGCTTGCCATCTTAAAAGAAGTTAGAATCACTGGGCAGAACGTTACAGCCCTTGCCGAGAATGGGAAAGTCTTTGCCTTGCAGCAGAATGAAAAACTAGTCGCATTGAATGCTACAACAGGTAAAAAAATGTGGGAATTCGGAAGTGCATTAGCCCCGTTGTTCACGTACAGTAATGGATTTATCTATGGTTTGACTAAGAGTGGCTCTCTGTATGCCGTTAATGAAGCAGGTAAAAAAGCGTGGTCAGCTTCATTATCACTACCTAAAGCCACCAGTATACAACGGTTAGGCTCCACCATTTATGTAACACAAGATAGTCAACTGGCCGCTGTCGATGCGGTCAGCGGGAAGATCAAATGGAAGGCTACGGAGGAGAGCAATAACTTTACAGGCTTATCGGAACTTATGGAAACGGATGGGGTTGTTATTCGAAGTTATCTCTCACAGGGAGCATTAACAACTGCCGCACTTGCTGCTTATGACAGTCTGACAGGAAAAAAACTATGGGACCATACCCGTCAATGGTGGCCACTAGCAGTAAAGGACGGCCTCCTCTACTCCATTACCAATACGTTAATGATGGATGATGACGCTGTGAATCGTAATGTTAAAGTTTCTGTATTCAACGTAAAAACGGGTGAACTTAAAGGAGAACGTTTATATAAATGGACAGATACCGAGAATAAAGATGGAGCATTCACATTTGGTGGTGTAAATGGGACCGCATTCTTGGATGGAAATGACTTCTATATTTTTCAGGGCAAAAAGCTTGTTAAATATGATTTTTGGAATTACTCAGCGGAAGGTAAGCCAGTTCAAACCTGGACTTCTATGGCAAAAGAGAAAGATTATCCTCTAAACCAAGTCCATCAGCAAAGAATGTTATATTCCAATTATGATACAGGTACGTTATCCGCACTCAAACTTGGAAATGGTCAGGCGGTAGTCCTCAATAATGGTGAGAATCCTGTAGTTCAGACGGATCTTTTTGGAAATGTGGTTTATAGCGGACAATCAGATGGCCTATTTCACGCTTATGACATGTTGACGTTGAAGCCTATTTTTACTGTGAAGACAGGATCTCGTAACTTTGCCCCTTCTCTTAAAACTGGAGGCATGCTGATCATCCGAACGGATAATAAGCTGCTGGCTATTAAACTGCCTTCATCAATTAAATAAAAAAAGCCTGATTTCTCAGGCTTCTGATCTTAAGTAACTTTACTTACTCAGCAGGAGCTGTAAAAGTACGTGCAGCAAATTCAGCATCCAGCATGTAGAAGGCGTTGCTATCTTTATCAATTCGTTTCAGTTTACTAATGATGTTGCTAAAGAGCGCTTCCTCTTCTACTTGCTCGTCAATAAACCATTTCAAGAAATAGATCGTTGCATGTTCACGCTCATCCAGCGCCAAGTCAGCTAAATGATAGAAGCGTTTCGTGTTTTGTTGCTCATGCGCGAATGCATGTTCAAAAGCATCCAGCATTGAAGAGTATTCGTTCTTTGGCTCTGGTAGAGCTTCAAGTGTCGCCCGATTATCGCGATCATTAAGGAACTTATAGATTTTCATGGCATGGAATCGTTCTTCTTCTGCTTGAATTAAGAAAAAGTTTGCGAATCCATCGAGACTTTCCCCGGAACAATAGGCTGCCATAGCTAGATAAACATGAGCGGAATAAAACTCGAAATTCATCTGTTCATTAAGTGCGTTTACTAATCCATCTTTCATTTGACCGTCACCTCATAATTCAATTTTAATATGTAAAGATTTAAGTTCATCTTATCACCGTGTATCTAAGTCAGCAAGGATTCATCCTTCTGACATCTAAATAAGTAACGAAGGGACGACTATTCTAATGACCAGATTTACACGCAACATCCTTAGACCTACATCCTCTGCTAGCTTTTTAATGGCTTCTGCTATGGTATCTATGCTTCTGTTAACTAGCTGCTCCAATAGCAGTAACAGCTCCCAAGCTGCCGCTACAAATCCGCCGACTGCCGAATCCACATCTTCACCTGTTACCAGTTCCACAGCAGCTCCCTCCTCAGAGAGTGATCCAATTGCTGTTCAGGTTTCCAGTATGAGCCTAGAAGAGAAAATTGGACAAATGCTCCTTGTTGGCATCGACGGAACCGTTCTGGATGATCAAGCAAAAAGGATGATTGCCGAAGACAAAGTCGGTGGAATCATCCTTTATAAGAACAATATTCAAGATCTGAAGAGTATGGTCAGCCTTGTTAATTCCATGAAAGAGAGCAACAGCGGCAACCCTTCCCCTTTATTTATGAGTATCGATCAGGAGGGCGGAAATGTCAGCCGGATGCCTAAGGAGTATGCTTCCTTCCCTTCTAATGGAAAGGTCGGTACCCGTAAGGATGCTAACGCTGCCGAAATGATGGGCAAGCTGCTCGCTAGAGAAGTATTGTCAGCAGGATTTAATATGAACTTCGCTCCCGTCCTTGATATCAATAGCAATCCAGATAATCCTGTAATTGGAGATCGTTCCTTCGGTAGCTCCGCTGAACTAGTCAGTACGCTAGGGATTGCCGAAATGAAAGGTATAGAGAGCGAAGGTGTTGTTCCTGTTGTCAAACATTTCCCTGGTCACGGAGATACTTCCGTCGACTCCCACCTTGAGCTGCCGATTGTGAATAAGAGCGCTGAAGAACTCGCTAAATTAGAATGGCTCCCTTTTCAAGCTGCAATAAAAGAAGGAACCGATGCCGTTATGGTCGCTCATATTTTGTTTCCGAAACTTGATCCTGATAAACCCGCATCTTTATCAAGCAAAATCATTGGTGAGCTACTTCGCGGTGACATGAAATATCAAGGACTCGTAATCACAGATGACCTGACTATGGGTGCTATCATGAAAAATTATGACCTTACCACAGCGGCAGTAGATACTATAAATGCAGGCAGTGATATCTTACTAATCGCTCACGGCTATGATAATGAGAAACGGGTATTAGAATCGCTTCTGGACCATGTAAAAAAAGGTAAGATACAGGAATCACGGATTGATGAGAGCGTCTATCGGATTTTAGCATTGAAAGCTAAATATAATCTATCCGACGAGCAAATTCCGGTTCCTGACCTTACCGAGCTAAATAAAGATATTAAATCTTGGCGACTCACGATTGAGAAATAGGCTTAGGTCTATTTCAATCTATTGAAGCACAACAACATCTCCAACCTTTAACCCTGAGACGGCCTCTGTTTTGTCAGCCGTCTCCATGCCCACTTTGATATCTCTTCGTTCATATTCCCCATTGCCTTTATCCACCATCACGTAGGAGAGATCTCCTTCATGCATTACTGCGATGCTGGATACAACGATGGCATTTTCCTTGCGAACCGTCTCGATTTCTCCGCTCAAGCTTAGTCCACCAATTAAGCGCTCGTTAGGTTGCAGTGAGATTACCACTTCAAATTGTGGAACCGAAGTAGCAGTAGTATTTTGACCCGAAGCAGTCTTAGCAAATTTAGATACTTTAGTCACTTCTCCAGACAGCTTTAAATCTTTTAAAGCTGTCATTTTAACATCGACCTTCATTCCCGTCTTAATACGGAAGACATCTTGTTCACCTACAAGAGCTATGAATTCAAGCTTGTTCATATCTACAATTTTGCCGATGTATTGATTATCTGTTACCGTTTGCGGAATTTCACTCGCACTGTCAAATAGAAAAACACCTGTTGCAGGAGCATGGTAGAGGGCTGTATTTAGCTTAGCCTTCTTTTCTTTTAATTCACGAGCCTGTATTTCAGCATTTACTTGGTTAAGCTCATCCCCTATTCTTGCTGATTCTTGGGCTGTAAGTGCTTTTATACGTTCGGCTTCTGTTGCACCAAGGGCTGCGTTCTCCTGGTCCTGCTGACTAACAAATTCATTTAATTCCGCTTCTAGCTGTGCCTTTCGAATGGTTGCCTCTTGTGTAGCAATTTCATTCTTTAAGGCTTCCTGATCGAGGGTAAACAGTAAATCCCCCTTCTTAACTTGCCCACCATTCTCAACCTTCCACTTGGTTACCTTTGAAGCATATGGTGCATATACAAGCGTTTCCTGCTCATAATGTGAATTCCCTTTGACCTGAACAGAATTGGTGATGGTTTCCTGTGTCACTTCAAAAGTTATCGCCTGTGGTGGTTCAACAGGTTCTAGCTGTGCCTCGGGTTTATACATCTTGTTGTATACAAAATAACCCGCTGCAATAATAATCAATACCAATACAATCCACTTGATTCTCCTCTTCATCACTTCTGCTTCCTTTCAACTTAAAAATAGCTAATCCCGTTTTATCGCCGTGAGCGCATTCGTTCTGGACGCGCTTATCGCAGGATAAATTCCCGATAGTACGCCTGTCATTACCGCAAATGCGATCCCTATTGGAAGGGTCATCAGAGGAATAGTGATTACTAAGGGCTCACCCATCCCCATTCCTCCTGTGGAACCAATCAGCTTATTTATGCCAAACACAATCAAGTATGAAAAGCCTATACCGAGCAACCCACCAAGCATCCCGAGCAATGCCGCCTCTGTAATGAACATATTTCGGATTTGCCCCATATTGGCGCCTAGCACCTTCATAATACCGATCTGGCGACGACGCTGATGGGTGGACATGGTCATCGCAACGATGATCGAGATCGAAGCAATAATTAGAATAAATATACCAATACCAAGCGCTGCTTTCTTGAACATACTGAATGTAGAAGCCATCGCCTCTTTTTGATACAAATTCGTACTAGTATTTAGTGTAAGTTTCTGGATAAGCTTCTCCACTTGTACGATGTTGTCCGTACTGTCAACTTTTACAATGGCTGAGTTGTAAACATCCTTTTGCCCAGCAGTTCCATTCATTAGTTTCAGTTGTTCCACCAGACGCTCACCAGTCTCTAGCGAAACATAAATCTTCTTGTCGTACATCGCCATATCAGGGTTCCCAGTACTATCCAATATCCCAACAATTTGAATGGGTGAGCTGATTAGAAACTGTCCAGTTTGAGAAGCAGGGTCATATGATTGTAATTGAACCTGTTGTTTGAACATATCCGACGGAAGCATGCTTAAACTGTTGTACTGTTCCATTATTTTATTATTGTAAGGATCAGTACTCAGTTGTTCAAAAAGACGTTGCCGAGTCTCGACATCAATCAATCCTACAGTTGCTCCATAGTTTAGTACTGCCATGCCAACCGAATCAGAAGGACCACCCTGCTTAAATTTATGGTCATATTTCGTTAGTAGTCGAAGATCCGTTCCGATTAACTGTACGTCCGTAATTTTATTATCGATAGTAGTCATTTGTATGTAGCCAAGCTCTTGAAAAGGTGCTGCTGCGGTAACATGCCGCAGGCCTTGAACAATTTTCAGCTTCTGGCCCGTTAGCCTGCCGGGGTCGAGCTTTGCATCAGAGGCAGAGGCTTCTTTTCCTTCTCCGCCCCCTTGTGAAGGGATGCCGCTGTTCGGAGTCACCGTAATTTCATCCATTTTGAAATTCCGGTTAATTTCCCGCTCCGTATAGCTTTGCGCGGAATCTCCTATACTTAAAGCAACAATAATAGCAGCACAGCCAATCGATATACCTGCCATACAAAGACCTGTGACAACTTTCCGTCGTTTGACTTGCTCCCAAGCCAAACGTGAAATATCACTAATCCTCAATGAGTTTACCCCCTTCGAGTTCTGTATCCGAAGAAGTTTGTTTCTCAGTAATCATATATCCGTCCTGAAGCGTGAAAATCCGTTGCATTTGTTCTGCTACTTTGAGCTCATGTGTTACAACGATGAAGGTGGTCTTCATCTTCTTGTTCAGGTTAAGCAGGATATTGATAATTTCCTCTTCTGTCTTCGAGTCCAGATTTCCGGTCGGTTCATCTGCGAAAATAACGGACGGTTCTGTGATCAAGGAACGTGCAATACTGACCCGCTGCTGCTGTCCGCCAGACAACTGTGAAGGGAACAGGTCGGCTTTATCCGGAATGCCGACCCCTTCCAGCAAGGCCAGAGCTTTTTGCTTACGTATTGATGGTGAAACGGATTGGAACACAAGCGGCAACTCAACATTTTCACGGACAGTCAAGCTAGTAATCAGTTCATAAGCTTGAAAGATAAACCCGATATGCTTCCTACGAAATTCAGATAGCTTGTTTTCGCTCATCTTCACAATATCTTGGTCAGCAATGTAAATGTGGCCTTCCGTAGGCTTCATCAGACCTGCCATCAGGTTGAGCATGGTTGACTTACCGGAACCCGAGCTCCCCAGTAATGCAACCATCTCCCCCTTTTTCACAGAAAAATCTATTTGATGAAGGACTGCCGTCGTTTCATTACCATTCTTAAAAGAATGCGTTACATTTTCCACTCGCAACATTGGAGCTGCTCCTTCTCGTACATTAATAGATATGAATTCCTACTTCTCAGTTACTGTTCTATCAATCTTTATGCTATATGCCTGGCTGGCCAGCTCGATCCGTTCTCCTTGGAACTCATCATACAGTGTGATTCTGTAGGCGCCACCTGACAAGTTTTTATACATATTATTGGTAAATGTTGCAGTATAGGAGTTGTAATTCCCTTCAAGAAGTTCAGTACCGATGTTCAAGCTTCGTTCCTGTGATAGACCATATGGATCTGTCATTTTGAGCACCAGCTTATGAGTGAAGGTTCCCATGTCATAGGTACTGTCACGAAGTAAGTTGTAATTCATTACGATATCTATAGTGGTACTACCTTGCATCGATCGCCCTTCCGAACTCAGAACAGACATCGTGTACGGATATAGCGCAACCTTCGTCAAGTTATTCTCCGGTGGAGTAGAAACTGGATTTAGACTCAATGAAGCAATGTTAATGAATCCTGTTGGTTCCTGACCAGGTTCAGACAGCTTATTCCCAGTAATTCCTGGACCTAGATACATACTTACGTCTGATGGAATAACGGATTTAGGCAATTTTGCCCAGTACGTTATTAATTGCTTACCACCAGGTGTAGCTGAAGTATCTGGCTGATTCACTGTAGCTTCGAATAGCTGGCCATCTCCTGTTTTAAAGTAACCCTGAAGGCGAGCCATTTTGCTTTGTCTTTTTTCCTCACTGCTAAGCAGTAGCTCTGTATATACGATATTAGAATTGAGACCTTCATAAATAATTGTTTTGTTCTCTTGGACACTAGCGTTCTTGCCTTTACCGGTGATTGCATAACTTCCCCCACGTTCAATAGTCGCTACAGCATTCATCGTACTGTTCGTGCTAAGCGACAGGAACGAGCTCTTCTCTTCTTTTACTGTTGTAAAGAGGTTCACTTTTAATTTATCGAACTCTTGTGTGTAAGGGATTTTGGAAAATACATAGATTTCCGCATTTTTTCCTGGTGCAATCGTCGAGGTTTCCTTGTCCATAAACAGTTCTGTAGAGGAAGACACATCATCATTGTCTACTTGCACAGATCCTTTTAATTCTGGAAGTGTTAATGCCACCGATTGCGAATTCTTAATATTTATTCTAGCAACAACGATGTCATCATCTTTCCAAGGAAAGCGCTGTAAAGACAGCAAGTTATAAGTGAAAGAACCATATTCATTGGATGCACTATACTCCACACCTTTTTGAATCTCAGGTCGTAATGTATAGGAAATTGTGTAGTAAGCAACAGGTACTGTCAGCTTGGCTGTATTGCCCGTACTTACATTATTCCCTTCAGATCCTGTTCCCTCGCCTGTACTGCTCGTATCTGGACTAGCTGGAGCTGAAACAGCCTCTATCATTTGCAATTGCAGCGAACTCTGCTCAACCTCAAGCGGAATTTGTGCGGTAAGTGGAATGATTTTTTCTTCCAAAGGTTTTATGGTTAAGCCGCTCAATCCCTTCGCATTGATCGGAAAGGTTGTCCCTGTTGAAGATTTGACGGCAAGCTCATACGTTGGCAACGTAACGGCCGTCTTCCCAACATTTTTCACTCGAAGCTGGAAGGTCCAAATCCCTTTATTATTCTCAGCGTATACGTTTGCGTTGTTTAACTGAGTTTCTATCGGATTATTATTAATGGTGATTTTCTTGGTCACACCTTTACCTACCACCAAATTAGGTGTTGTAGCTGCCGGTAGCTTGTACGAGGATTTAGCGATCTCAAGCTTCAGTGCTTCATCTTTTTGCGTAAATTGCAGCTTCATATTATCCGTCTTCATATAAGGAGGAAT
The DNA here is from genome assembly GCF_038004585.1 of Paenibacillus sp. FSL R5-0475. Taxonomy (NCBI): domain Bacteria; kingdom Bacillati; phylum Bacillota; class Bacilli; order Caryophanales; family Paenibacillaceae; genus Paenibacillus; species Paenibacillus sp. FSL R5-0475. The sequence continues at coordinate 1,545,462 of NZ_JBBORK010000001.1, read as the reverse complement.
CTCGGCAAGATAATAGATAGTCTTCTTCTCCTGCGGCTGAATCTTGTAACTAATCTGAGAACGATCAAGTGCTAATTCATACGAACTGCCACCTGCAGAAAGTAAATAAGCCGCATAACCAGGATCACTGAGTACCTTACTGCCCTTATTGGTCAGGCTTATACCCACCTTGGCATAAACTTTCCCATTATATTTATAGAGCTCTAAGGACTCACTTTTGGCGATGACAGGAATGTCATTCATTGTGGTGCTAACATTTTTTCCATTTACAGCAGTTGGGGAATAATTAGCTGGCACAGTAAAACTTCCTGCATGCTTTAAGTAACCTTTGGTTTTGGAATCCCATACATACATGGGAATCTTAATCCCTTTTAACGAATTGGTCTTGCCTATGTTGACGTAATATGTAACCCGCAAGCTTTCTTTAGCACCAATCTTCTTCTTAGTCGCGTCAGCGCTCAGTGGGTTACCCGGAATAACAGAACCCCCTGGCGTCGTCACTCTCGAAAAATAATACATTAGGTTTGCGTTTTTACTGCTCCCATTTGAATAATTCAGGGTATAGGTTAAAATATTTCCACCAGGTTGTGACCAAATATTGACATCTTCTAATGTAGCTTTGATATTTGCTCCTAAAGAAACGGAACCCAGATTGCTGGGGGGTGTTACTGTCGCCGCAGCTACAGCTGGATTGGTACGAACAGCATTAGCGGATGCCGCTGAAGCGGTATGGCCAGTCAGTTGACTGATGACAAAGGTACTTAATAGTAAAACAACATATGTACTGCTATGCTTTCTCATTTACTTCCCTCCACGAGTATTTTGCTAGAATTATTATAGTGGTAAGTACAAAACCAATTGTATCCATGTTGTAACACTTTTGAAGCGTTTGTAACCTATTTGTTCCTATTTGCATGAATTTGAAGAATATTCTATTCTATAATTTCAATTCATCTTTCAATGCAGCCACATCTTTAGCAGAAGGATTTTCTTCTCCATATCTAACTTTTTCATATAATTCAATCAATGAATTCGACGTATTAACCGTATGTTCTTCGCCCTTATGTTTAACCTTGTTAAGAGCAGTCCATTTAATAATATCGTCTTCTGTTTCCTTCGGCGTAAGATAACTCTTAACTTCATAACCATGATCGTGCTTCAAATGAAGCCAACGCCGATATAACCAGCGAACACGCTCCGTTTCACTATTCATCTGCTCCCAGCGGTCTTTTCGATGTCTTGGCGTAAGGCGAGTACTCCAGAAATCCTTTAGACCTTGAAGCGTTTGTTCCCATGTAAATACACTTTTTTCCTCATCAAGATAAGTTGTATTGTCCTTTGGCGTATGTTCCCTGCGCAGCATGGATAGCAAGGCATCCATGGCTCTCTTTAATTTCCCACCGGCATTTCTATACAACCACCGAAGTCCATAATAAGCTGCAACGCCCAATAACACAGCTCCAGCAACATATAAAGCAACATCTAATATAGCAGCTAGTAGACCAGGCTCTTCATCTCCAACAAAAGGTAGTTCCGGACTCGCTTGAGGCTGTTCTACTGGCGGGGGTAGCGGCTCACTTGACCCAGAGAATAAATTACTAATCCATCCAAAGAACGAGCGTACCATATTCCATAGCAGTGTCCCTATAGCTTTTCCGACTCCTGCCGCTAATACGGCCGCAACAATTCCTATTCCAATGACATAAATACGGTTATTCCTTTGTAATCCTTTTGGCAAAGCTTTGCCCTCTTGAGAAAGCGAACTATACTGTAAATAGCTACTATTAGAAATAAATAGTGTGAGCAATAGACACAAACTACCGCACCAGGTCAGTAGTGTAACACTTCCCTCCAAATCGGGAATTCTACCAAATGCAATGGTCGCAAGAAAATAGATTACAATACCTATCCAATACTTCTTACTGGACTGATCTCGAGAGTCAGCAGTCATTCCGAGAAAAGCGCATATAAAACCTGCGACACCTAAAGGCAGACTCTCGATAGACAGACTTCCTGCTGACAAAGCCCCAACCACCGTCCCAAGGATTAGAGCAGCCAGCAGTTGCTTCCATCTAACACTACACTGTTTTCGTAACAGAATACCTACTAATGATATTAGTGGTATGGCAGTCAGCCACATAGGTTCAACTTGCTTGGGCAGTACATAAACCTGAAACAGAATCCATACAGGTAAAACTAATAATAGTTCTAAGATAGAGTATATCCAGAGTTTGACCGTATTCCATACGTAACCAGATAACGGAAGTTTCATGCGCTCTCTCCTCCCTGTTCCGGAATATCCAGCCATTCTATACCATTGCCCAACACCAATAGGAGGTCAGCAGCCTCTTGTAATTCTGCTCCTCTATGACAGCTAATGATCAGAAAATCTGTATCACTTATTCCGCTCTCGGCCTGCAGGGCTAGCAATCGACTCATAGGAAGCGTTCTGTCTAGCTCCAGCTTTGCTAACAGCTCTAGCAAGTCTTCCAGCTCAGCCATAGGTTTTGCTTCAACAGGATCTCTTTCGCCCCCGTTATCCAATCTGCCGTTACAGATAAATCCCGTCTCAATTCCATGGCGCATGGCGTATTCGGCGATAGTGGCTGCATATCTTATCCCTTGCTCGATACGTTCCACATCCGTTACCGCTCTCCACATGGAATCACTGTCCTCTATATTCAAACAAATGACGAGCCTAGAATCCGCAGTGTAGTCTTTCTTATGTACCTGCATAGTCCCTGTGCGCGCTGTAGCCTTCCAGTTTATAAGTCCCATAGAATCTCCTGAGCTATACTCGCGAATACCTGCAGTCAAGAAAGGATCTTCTACGATCCATCTTTTCACCGGAAGTTCACCTAGCCAGCTATGTATCGGTAGCGGAAGATCGTCTAGATTCAACAAATTAGGATAGACTAATAACTCTAATTGGAGAGGATACGTTTTATTTTTCCGGATCAATCCAAAGGGATCTCCAGTGGTCATGGTGACTGACTCCAAACGATATATCCCACGCCGTTCGCAAGTTACTTGATGACGCCGTTTAATATGACGGTAAGATTTAAGAAAGAACAAGCTGATATGATTCTGGTAGATTTCACCCGTGCTAATGCCGAGATTATCTTGACTTCCAAATTCCAAGCCTCTGGCAATACTAGATTCCAGTCGAAGCCATGGTAATGGCAGAAGTTTCGCGTTAACGATCTCCTCGATCATCTCAAGTTGATCCCCTTCATAAGCGACCTTCGTTGAAAAATACCGAGTATAACTAAGCGCTTTCAGACCATTCCGTTCATAGATAACGGCAAGAAGGAACAGGAGAGCTACTGTAATAAAAATGAACCAAGGCAAAGCCATAGCTCATTCCACCTTTCCGCCTCTTAAGGACGCAACGAGTTCAGTCGGCACCTCTACCTCACGAAGCACTTGTAACACAATTTCCGCGGCCTGTCCCTCTTTAGAACCCAATCCACGATGAAGAAGTAGACGATGAGCAAGCACCGGAACTGCTACGGCTTTAATATCATCTGGTGTAACGTAAGACCTACCTTGGATTAGAGCATATCCTTGAGATGATCTGAGCAATGCTCCACTCGCACGTGGACTCGCCCCTAGTTTTACTGCCGCAGATTTGCGAGTAGCTTCCGTAATCCGAACGATATAGGCTAGCAAATCATCACTTATACTCACGGAAGCGGCCAAACGCTGCGCAGCTTGTATATCTTGAGCGGCAGCCACAGCAAAAGTCTCTTCAAGTGGATTATTCTCACGGAAACGCTGCAAAATATGAATCCCTTCGTCAAATGAAGGATACCCCGTAGTAATCCGCATTAGAAATCTATCTAATTGTGCTTCGGGCAACGGAAAAGTGCCTTGGTTATCAATCGGATTCTGAGTAGCAATAACGAGAAAAGGTGCTTCTAGGCCATGAGTCACACCATCGATCGTGATTTGCCGCTCCTCCATACATTCCAGCAGACTGGATTGAGTTCTTGGTGTAGCACGGTTAATTTCATCAGCCAACAAAATATTCGCAAATACTGGACCTGGTCTAAACTGAAATTCACCTGACTTTTGATTATAAAAATTAATGCCGCTTAAATCAGAAGGCAGCAAGTCTGGTGTAAATTGAATACGTTTAAATGTACAATCTAAAGACTTTGCAAGGACTTTGGCTAACAAGGTTTTACCTGTACCCGGAACATCCTCCAGTAGAACATGACCATTGGCAAGTAATGCGGTTAATAGCAGGTCTACTCCATCTTCTTTACCTACAATGACTTTAGCTAGATTGGTTCTAATAGATTTGATGAGTTCAGTAACTTCTTGAAGATTCATGTAAATACACCATCCAATCTGAGGAAATTATTGTAATAAGTCCTTTAATCATAACAGAAAGTGTACCCAATATATAATTCACAAGAAAAGGCCCTGCCTATTAAAAAGGCAGAACCTAAATTTCCCCTCATGGTTACATTTACTTCGCAGTTTTATTCCTATATCGAAAGAAAGCCGTGATGGCATAATAGATCGGGATGCTTTCAACGATTAGCCAAATGACAACAATAGCATAACTATTATAGTGTTTATAATAACTGCCTATGTGTCGTGAATATAAAAAAGCTATCGTTATTGAAGCTATTGTTAAGAAGGGAATGTACATTTTTCTAGCTTTTGTATGAAACAAGCCGGATACACATCTCGAGGCTACATAGATAAGGAATGAGCTGTGTATGAACATAGAAGAAGACCATATTCCAATTAAGAGCGGATCCGAATTACCTAGCAGATTATCTTGTTTGGCGCTGCGCACCAATTCAAGGAAAGGATATTGCAGTTCCCGACCCAAATGCGGACCAAAACTCATCATCGTCAGCGACCAACCAATTAAGACAGTGACTAAGACAAATATCGCCGTAATTATTAATCTTTTCAGCATCTTCGCTTCAAGCTTCAGATCGGGCACAACAAACAAGAGGACAATCCATTCTCCAAACCATGACATGACTACAATAGAGTCCTTCAGAGCAATCCCGGGATCATGATAATGAAGGAAGGCTGGCAGCATATTGAAGTCCGCATTTGGGAGAAATAAATTAAATAAAATGATCATCGTGATGAAAAAAATAAGAAAAAGTCCATCCGCCATATACGCTATCGTTGTAAAGCCTAAACTTGCCGTGTACATAATCACTAGCCCAATTACACATTGAATAAACAGAGGTGGAGTTCCTCTCAAATAATTAGAACCAAAGAATAACACAAAGTTCTCAATATCAAAGGATGCATAATAAATACACCAACATAACAGCAAAATAAGCATGAACTTGTGTGGCCATTTACCTATGATATCTTTTCCAAAGCTAACCCACGCTTGATTAGGTCGCAGCATACCGACGTGAAAAGTAAACCACAATAATATTAACCCTAATAAAGATCCCACTATTAAACCAATCCAGCCTTGATAGGATGAACTAGCAATTAGATTCGGAATCAAAAAAATAGTGGTTTGGGAGCTGAAGAAAATAATAAAAAAACGGAACAGCTGCCATTTCGATGTTTGCATAACTTCTCCCTCTAAACGTCTTATTTTGCTGTTCCAAAATCCACAATGCTAAAATCTGTCTTCACTTTAATATCAGCCTCTTGAGCATAATAATTATCCCACCGCTCTCTAAGCTGCTTCCATTGCTTTGGATCGTTCCATTCCAGTAACAATCCGAGTTGCAGAACATCGGCACCTGCTTTTTGGGTATTACGAATAGCTTCGTTAAGATTATCAGAGACTTTCTCTTTAAGCTTCGCAATGATAATTTGGCCGAGTTCCTCTGCATCCCTATTCTTAGGATCCCTTAAATAAATTACACTAGCTTTCCCCTTTAAATTCACTGTGAACACAGGACCCTTATCCGTTTTATTTAACTTCTTTGATGATTTTGTGCTTACAAATACAACACTTGCGGCGCTTTTTCCCTCATCCCAATCGACGGAGTAAACTGCCAGCTTAAGACTGCCTGCCGCCCAAGCTAATGCCCTTCCCTCTTTAAGCTTAAGAACTCCTTTCATCTTATCTTTTTGAAACAGCATTGCCCCTTGGATTCCTGCCCAGAATTCCGGTTTTCCATCTTTCGATATTTCTTCTTTTTTACCAAATGAAAGATTGTTTATAGCAAATCCAACACCGGATGCCTCTGCATACAGGCAATCCTTAATCGTAGTAGAAAACAAATATCTCTCTGATCCAAAGTTCCTTAGTACATCCGAGGGTATTTGCTCGTAAATAGGTGTTAAAGTATTCATCTCCTTTGCACTTCCCGGACTAGCCATAACAAAAGCACCTAGAGGAAGACTTGGTTCTCTTTCAATCCATAATAGTAGTTCGCTGATTCCTTGTTCAGCAAAGGTCTTCCCTAAGACAATTACTTTTAATTGAGCAAGACTAAGCTGACGTGTTAAGTCTTTTTGAATTAACAGCATAGCATCTGCAATCGTTCCTGCAGTCTTAGAAACGGTAGAATAAGTATTACCGTCTCCTCCACCGCCAATTGAAGGTTGTCCAGCTGCGTTAAGACGATTGGGCAAGGGTGAATTAATCGTAATTTCAACAGTCCCTGGTTCTTTGCCTTTATCGATAAACATTCCGTATACAAATGTTAGTTCATCCAGCTCAACCTTCGACGACCAACAACCTGTTATATTTAGGAGCAAGATTATAATCACTCCTATCTTCAGGATTCTCATTTCTCTTTCTGTCTCCTTTTATTCCTATCTGTATAGAGGTTGCTGCGTTTCTTCATAAAGTTTGAGGGGAAGCGCGCTAATGTATCCTTCCAGTCCTGTAACACAAGTGGGGCAACGGGTTGCAAATATGGAGCACCTAACGGTCTTAAGTTTGCTAAATGTCCGTAAATCAAAAAAGCTGTAATATATACCCCGAGCAGCCCCATTGTTCCACCCATAACCAATAACGGGAAACGAAGTAGCCGGAAAGTAAGACCTAGCTCATAATGAGGAATGATATAGGTGGCAATTCCGGTAATAGAAACAACAATAACCATTGGAGCAGATACAATTCCTGCTTGGACCGCAGCCTGACCAATAACGATACCCCCAATTATTGAAACCGTCTGTCCTACAGGCTTTGGAATTCTAGTCCCAGCTTCTCTAAGCGCTTCAAAGGTAAGCTCCATAATTAAAGCCTCGGTAAGCGCTGAGAAAGGAATGTTCTCTCTCGCAGAAGCAATTGTAATTAACAGGTTTGGTGGAATGATTTGAGGATGAAAGGTTGTAATCGCTACATAAAGTGATGGAAGAATCATGGATATGATTGAGAACAGAAATCTAACAATACGAATCCAGCTTGCTGCATAAAAGCTTTGGTAATAATCCTCAGAGGATTGCAGCATGGTGAAAAAAGATGTCGGAGCGAGCATTGCAGTAGGTGTGCCATCTTGTAAGATTCCGATTCGGCCTTCCATTAAAGAAGCTGCCACCGAATCAGGACGTTCTGTATATTGAAATAACGGAAATGGCGTGAGGTTACCGTCCCTTAAATATTCTGATATATAACTAATCCCTAGTATTCCGTCAATATCTATTTCATTTAACTTCTGCTTTATCTCAGCAAGAACTTCTTTTTTGTAAAGTCCTTCAATGTAGACCACATACACATCAGTTTTTGTATATTTACCAATCGAATAATGAATGGTTTTTAGATCCGGATGTTTAATTTTATGTCGAATCAAAGAGAGATTCGTTTCAATATCTTCAATGAAAGCCTCTTGAGGACCAATCACTACAAGTTCGTTTTGTGATTCGGTCACTGATCTTTTTTGATATTGGGTAATTTCAAAATAATAAACATAAGGAAGATCCTCTATACAAAGCACTACTTTCCCAGCAACGATCATATCTACAATCTTGTGTAAGTCAAATGCCTTGAGATATTGGATAGGAAAAACAATTCCTTGATCTAACCGTTCTAAAAAATCCGGCCATTCCAGCTTTGTTTCTGCTTCTGTTTTTAGCGGCAAAGCAATACTTTCATGAAGTGTCTTAGAATCGATGATGGAAGGGATATAGATCAAAAGACAGGTATGCCCATGAACAGAAATGGACTGATACACCGCATCACTGCATCCCTCCAGTTGATCTTTAATGGTTTCTAGAATTCCTGACATAGGCTGTATACCTCCTTGGTTGTGACTTGCCAATCTGGCTTAGTTTGCCAATTGTTTACGAGGTTTATACTTCGTACTCCATTCAGCTGTATACGAAAAAAAGAACCGATGTGAAAAATCGGTTCTTTCTTGCTTTTGGGTATGAGCTTTGTAGCACATCAACTTTGGATTAAAGGCTTTAGTACTTTCAAAGATGCTTGCAATTGCTCTGAGCATTGTTCGTACATTTTTTTAGCTTTTTCATTTTCTGTCGACAAACTGAACATTTCCAGATCCGCTTCACATTTTTTTAGCAACGCATATAATTGTGGTTTATCTTGTGGCTGTGGAACTTTAAAGTTGTCGGCATACAAATCGACTGTCAGCTCTCCATAAGAATCAACTTGAGCGAGAAATACATTCTCGACGGTTAGCCCCATTTTCTCTAGCGCTCCATCAAGCCAGCTGCGAGTCAGATTTAAGGTATCTAACGGTTTATCTAATACTTTTCCATCCATAATGACGGCTTGTGACTCTTTCTGTGGGGCAACCTTCACACCCAGGTCTTTTGCCGATAGAGGGAGATACTCCTTCTTAAGCAGAACATTAATCGCTCCATCAGACTCCATAATCGCAAATTCCACTTCAGATATATTGAATACATCCTTTTTACGTAGCTCTTCCAATAATTCATCTGTTGTTAAACGTTCCTTTTTCATATGATCTTCAAGTATTTTCCCGTCTTTTATAAGAACGGTGGACTTAAAGTCAATGAAGTCTCTTGCTTTTTTACTCTTCATCTGAAGCCATTCAATTCCTAAAGAACAAGCGACCCATACAATCAGTGCAATGAGTCCTAAATGCCAATACTTATCCGTATCCAAAGAAATATAGGCGGCTAAGCTGCCGACGGTTATCCCCGTAATATACTCGAAGAACGAAAGCTGCGATACTTGTCTCTTCCCCAGTAATTTAGTTAAAAAGAAAAGCACAACCACAGCAAAGAGTGTTCGTACTACAACCTCCAACCACTCCGGCATCACAATTTTCCTCCTTTTTTAAATCAACACTTGTTTAGTAACACTCATTATTTGTCAAAAAAGGTCCATTCAATCCTGAATTAGACTACTTATTTATGGAAATCGGTTAACATGTAAAGCTTCTATTTTTTTCCTGCATAACTAAAGTAACGGTTGAGGACAATAGGAAACGTCATGCTAGAAACTTAAAACAGAGGAGAGAAACCTAATGACAGTAGCCTCACAAGTTAAAACATGTTTATCTTCTTTAAAAGGCGCTCAAGCGAGCTTGGAGCAATTTGCACTTGAAACACAAAACGAAAGTGCAAAAACTTTATTCACAAATGCAGCTGAGCAAACGCAACAAATCGTTACACAGGTTGAAAATCGGGTAACCGAATTAGAGTCAGAAGAACCTCAATACAAAGGTTTCTAACTTTCACTTGAATAATCAAAGGGGTCATTAAGCTAGTTATCGCTAGCTTAATGACCCCTTCTCTATATCATCACTGCAATTCCGCTTACTTTCTTTTTTTGGCAGGAATCAGGATCTGAACCGATGTTCCAATTCCCACACGACTAAAAATACTTACGCCATACTCAGGTCCATATTGCAGTTTAATCCGTTGATCCACATTACGGACGCCATAACCTGTATTTGTATGTCCCTTCGAATCGAAAATTTGATCAATACGCTCTTGTCTGATGCCAATACCATCGTCAATAATACGGAAGAGAATATTATCGCCTTCCTTACGTCCTACAATCCGTAAATGAATGTGATCGCCGCACCAAGCATGCTTCAGCACGTTCTCGATAAAGGGTTGTAGAATCAGTTTAATGGTCTCATAAGGCCAGATCTCAGTATCAAAATCAAACATAACCTCCAAGCGGTCACCATATTTAATTTTCTGGATTTCTAAATAGGCGTTTGCTTGCTCAATTTCAGTTGGAACCGGAATCATCGTACGGCCTTCATTAAGCGTTAAACGATAAAACTTCGCTAATTCCAGTACCATCTTCTGCAGCTTCTCATTTTGACCAAACTTTGCTAATTGAATTATAGATGACAAAGTATTGTACAGGAAATGTGGGTTGATTTGCGATTGTAGGATTTCAAGCTCCGCTTCCTTCTTCTGGAGCTGAGTCAAATATACCTCTTTAATCAACATATCAATATTTTCACCCATATCATTCAGCGCGGTTGCTATCTGAGAGAATTCATCCTTCCCTCGATATTTTATACGCTTGTGAAGATCACCTTCCCGATAAGCATTAAGCACATATACAAACTTATTAATCCGAATCGAAAAATAACGGGATATAAATATGCCAACAAAGCTAAAAACCACACAGCATATGAGACACATTAAAATAATAAACAAACGTACCTTCATTGCATCCTTTTCAAGGATTGCAATCGGAACAAGCGCGATTAATTGCCATGCTTGGTTAGCAACCATTATCGTTTCTTTAATCGTTAGGTAATCCTTATTTAGTTCGGCTTCATTAGTATAGTTCTCCGGTAGTTCACCCGATTGATACATCGTTCTTCCAAATTCGTTCTTTATAATTAAATTACTTCCTTTTCCTATCTTCGTATAATTGACACTGTCAAATAGATCTGGAATCCTTACATTAATCCGCAGGAATCCTATCTCTTTAGGCTTAAGAGGCTCGTATGTATCAATTAGTCTACGGAGCAACGAGATGCGATTATTCTCTACATCACTCTCGATCTGCCACCATTTCATAGTTTCAGCGTATTTTTCAGTTGGAAAATCATAATACCAGGACTTACCTTCAATCCGTTTCATGTGGTAGAGATGATAAAAGCTACTATTATCCAAATAGCCCTCAAGTGAATTCGAATAGATCTCAGGGATCGATTCATTTTTTAAGAATAGCGACATCCCTATCTTCACACCTGTAGATTGAATAGCTACGTCAAGCTTCGGCAGCACCTTCTTAGACATCCGATCGTAATTTTCCCAGCCTTCCTCATAACTCCGAAGATTCCGATAAAAATCAAAATCACTGTATAATTGCGTTGATATTCGAGTAACTTCGTCCATTTTATAATCAATATTGTCACGAATCTGCAATAACGTTCCTTTAATATTCGTATTGATATGTTCGCGTAATGAATCATTATACATGGAATGAGAGACGAACCCTATCAAGGATATAGGGATAATAATAAAAAACATATACGTCAGCATTAACTTATACCCAATCGGCACATACTTATGTCTTCTTCGTATTTTCATAGAACATCATCCCCCATCACTTGTCGCGCTTACGATACTCCATAGGTGTCATACCATAAGCCTCTTTGAACTGTCTGCTGAAATAAGGGAGATACCGGTAGCCTACCTTGCTAGCGATTTCATAGATTTTGCAGGTCGGATCTTTTAAAAGCTTGCCTGCTTGATCCATTCGAAGCTGTGTAAGTACTTCACTGAACGTTTTCCCTGTTTCTTCTTTGAATAGATAGCCCAAATAGTTAGGGGAGAAAGAGAACTGCTGCGCAATATCTTTAAGCGTAAAGTTATCGCTCATTCTGTCCTGCATCGTTTGGATGATTTCTCTAATCAATTTATGGTTCACTGAATCTGATTTACTACGCAGGTACTCGGAGATCTCAAACGTTTTGAGTACGAGCCACGAACGAATATCACTGATCGTATCGAATTGGTGTAAAACATCTAAACTATGTATTTCCATACCTAAAATTTCAAATAAATCCTCACTAACATCCTTTAACTGCTGATCCAGCTTCCAAATGATATACATTGCCAGATTATGAATAGTGAATTTGGATCTTAAACTACTTACAGAGCGGAATAACTTGTCGATCTCATCATAAATAAGTACTAACTCATACTCTTTCACCGCTTTAAACAACGTATCCATACGGGTATCTAACATACGAGCATCGATCATCCCTGGTTCACTGCTAACGGTCTCATACATTATAAGATTGCCTTTGCCAATAAACATTTTTCCGTCCACAGCTTCCATAGCTTGTCGATAGGAGATATGAATCTGTTCCATAGAAAATGTTGGTTTGCCTACACCTACAGTCATTGTGACTGGAAACTTCGCACGAATCGAGGCGTAAATATCCTCAGTGAACTTTTCCATTTCCTGTTCGTTAATCAATAATGCAATCCGATAGGACGATACCTTGTAGCAATGTGGCATTCCGTGCTTCTGACCTATTCTATTCACTTCATAAAGGAAGTCCTTAGCCATTTGATGTTTAGATAGATTATCCTGTTCTTGAAGCCAGTTGAAGTAGTCAAGCTCCAAGACGGCTACACGAACAGGCCAATTCAGCTTATCCAAACCGTATGACTTCACAAGCGACAACATTCCGGCCTGGCTACCCTCTTCCCCTTCCCATTCCCCTTCAAATAAGCGAATCAACAAATCATTTTTGGCCATTGGAATCATATGCTGATAGGCTTCTTCAACATCACGGCGTTTACGTTCATCGTCTAAATCCTGCCTTACTTTCTGAAGTGCAGCAATGAGTTCACTATCATCCATTGGCTTAAGGACGTAGCTATACGCCTTTAGTGACAGTGCTTGCTTAACATAGCTAAAATCTTGGTAACCGCTTACAAATATCACGCGTATATCCTTTTTTTTCTCTATAGCAATTCGAGCCAGCTCAAGGCCCGACATATTCGGCATATTCACATCGCTTACGATAATATCAATAACATGCTGATCTAAAATATCGCACGCGGTAAACGCGTTATTTGCTGCCTCTACAACTTCCATACCAAGCTCATTCCAAGGAATAAATTGTCTCATACCTTCTAGATCCAGCATCTCATCGTCTACTAATAATACGTTGTACATCAACAAGTCCCCCTTTGAAATGCATAAATCTATCCCTGTAAATTCTACCATTACTCTTTCCCAGTATACCATTCATAAATGTGTCTAACAGCCTATAAACAATGAGTCATCAGAATACAACGTAAAAACGAAGGCTTGCCTAGTAGCAAACCTTCGTATTACTAATTATTATTTTCCTAAAGCTTTCTTGTTTTCTGTCCATACTTTTGTAACATAATCAAGGAATTTCTCATAACCAACCTTCATGGAGTCATCATGTGCTTTGTCAAGAATGGCTAATGCTTCTGCATCAGTCTTCGCATACATTGATTTCGCTCTAGCAGTTAGCCAGATATCTCTAACGCTTTGTCTGATAATACCTTCTTCACTGTCTGGAGCCGGATCCCAGTTTAGGAACTCCGTAAAGTCGCCTTGTGAAGCCCACGTTACTTCCATCTGCCAACGGTTACTAAAGTCGATCTTATCAGCTGGAAGGGTTTGCAACATCATTTTCTTCGTATTATCCAAGAAAACCGTGTTTCCTACCCAAACCAAGTCACCAGCCTTACCACTGATTTCAGACAATGCTTCTGGCTCATTTAGATATTTATCTTTATTAAATTTAGGAGTAAGTCCATCTGCTTCAAATCCATCCCAGTAAGCGTCTGGTCCTGGAGGGCCCCAGTTCAGAACCATTGAACCTTCTGCACCTGTCATCCAATCAAGCATTGCGAATACAGCTTCTGGATTTTTAGCATTTTTAGTGATTGTAGCCACGTTCCAGCCTAACTGATTGTACGTTCCCGGAGTGATTTTACTTTGATCCAAGCCCGGTTTGTAGATTGGTTTAATAAACATATAACCATCTTCCGGATTTTTCTTCTTCATCTCTTCATCAGCAGTAGCCAGCAACTTCATCGGATCGAATGTCGCAATCACAGCGAACTTGCCATTCATCGCTTTCTCTCTAATTTGGTCTTCTGTTTGGGTATTCGCATCCTGTGTCATAAGCTTCTCACGCATTAATTTAGCACCAAAGACAACGGACTCACGGAACCCTTCATCTTTGTAAATGGAAGCCATTTTGTCGCCATCAGGTACAGCATATATTCTAGTATACGAAAGGTTATTCTCTTTAAAAGAGGAGAATAACTGGTCAATACCGTTACCATCTTTCGCTAAGCCAGTCTCAAACGGAATAACATCTGGGAACTTCGCTTTAACAGCATTTAAGTAAGCATACAAATCATCCGTAGTCTCTAGCTTAGGAGAACCGAGTTCTTTGTAAATTTTCTTATTGATCGCATAACCGGCATTACCGTTTGGCTGTGTTGTATAATAATTCGGCAGCTGATAGATTTTACCATCAGGAGAACGAAGCAATTCCAAATGTCCAGCTGTTAAGTACTTTTTAAAGTTTGGATATTTATCAATGTATTCATCCAAAGGAACTAGCATATCCGCTTGACGAAGACGCTCTACGTCAGCACCTTTCTCAGTCCATACAATATCCGGCAGCTCATTACCAACAATCATCGTTTGCAGCTTCTGAGCATTATTACCGCCAGAGCTAATTCCAGTGACATTGATTTTCAAATTATCTAAAATCCATTTAGAAGCAGCATCTTTGCCCCATTTCGGCATTTGATACCAGCCGTAGTTTCCGTAGAATGATACTTCAAGCGGTTCTTTCCCTAACTCATACAAATCAGCCGCTGGAGCTTCAGTTGCTGTGTTAACCGCTGTTCCTCCTTCTTTCACTGGTTCAGCAGTTGCAGCTGGAGCGCTTGAATTGTTGCCACTACAACCCGCCACCACAGTCGACAATAGCAAGGTAGACAACGTTCCGAGAAGCATCTTTCTCTTAGTCTTCAATGTATTTTCCCCTTTCAATTTGTAATCTATGTTCAAAGCAATACGCTCTAAACCCCATCTCATTCTATCATCCTACTCTTTCAATGATCCGACCAAGACACCTTTAACGAAGAATCTTTGTAGGAATGGGTATACACATACAATCGGAATGGTTGCAACCATGATCGTAGCCATCGTTAATGACTTCGACGTTATTTTCTTGGCTGAGTTAATATGAGCAATGGAACTTGCATCTACATTAGACAGCTGTTCTGAAGCAATATTAGAGAACAATATCTGTCTCAAGATGGTCTGAATCGGCATTAACTCCTCTTTCGTAATGTAAATACTCGCTACGAACCACTCATTCCAGTGATTGACTGCTGTGAACAATGATAATGTTGCGATTACTGGCCCTGACAAGGGAAGTACGATTCGGAGAAAAGTTCCCCAGTATCCGCAGCCATCAATCTTTGCTGACTCCTCTAAACCTTGCGGAAGACCTTGGAAGAAGGTCCGGAATATGATCATATTCCATACGCTGACAAGTGCAGGAATAATAAACACCCAAAATGAGTTGAAGAGGCCTAAACTTCTGATAAGCATGTATGACGGAATGAGTCCCCCGCCGAAATACATTGTAATGATACACATAATCATGTAGTATTTGCGACCCATTAGTTCGCGCTTCGACATCCCATAAGCAAATATCGAAGTGGCCAATATCGCTGTTACTGTACCAATTACCGTCCGCAATGTTGCAATGACGAATCCACCCATTAAACGAGAATCTTCAAATACGATCTTATAATTCTCAAGCGTGAACTCACGGACCCAGAAAGTAATTCCGCCTTTGGAAGTATCCATCCCCTCATTAAAAGAAATCACAAGTGAATTCCAAAATGGATAAAACGCGGAGAATGCCAGTAAGGTCAAGAATACATATATGAATCCAATAAACAATCGGTCTCCTATGTTAGTACGTTTCATAATTCAGTCCCCCTATATTGAGTAATTCATTACCACAAGCTGTTTCCCGCTCTTCTGGCAATGAAATTTGCAAAGGTAAGTAATGTCACACTGATAACGGCCTTGAACAATCCGATAGCAGTCGCATAGGAGTACCTGAAGTTATCTATACCGACACGTACAACATATACATCAACTGAATCTGATACCTCTCGTAGAGCCGGATTGGAAGCAAGGATCAAAATATCTTCAAATCCTGCATTCACCAGATTACCGATCGCCAGAATCATAAAGATAATCACAACTGGCATAATGGAAGGCAACGTAATCAAATATATCTGTTTAAAGCGACTCGCACCATCCATCGAAGCAGCTTCGTATAAGTGCGGATCAATACCAGCAATGGCAGCTAAGTAAACGATCGAGGCAAATCCAATTTCCTTCCATACATTGGTTGTAACTAAAATGCCCCAGAAATATTCGGTCATAGAAAGGAAGTTAATCGGTTCATCGATAAATCTCAATTTCTCAAGCAGCATATTTATACTGCCATTATCAACGGATAGCATCGAGGTAACCATCGAGCCGATAACCACCCAAGATAAGAAGTGAGGCAAGTATGTAACGGTCTGAATAACCCGTTTAAAGAACATCTTACGAACTTCGTTCAGCATTAACGCCAAAATAATCGGTGCGGGAAATCCAAAACAGAACTTCAGTAAGCTGATTATGATTGTATTTTTCATAACCACTTCAAATTCAGGAGCATTAAAGAAGTAAATAAAGTGCTTTAATCCAACCCAATCACTGCTAATAAAGCTATTACCTAACTTGTAATCTTGAAAAGCGATTAGAATACCGTACATGGGGATATAGGCAAAAATAAAAACTAAAACAAGTGCTGGCAATACCATAAGCTGCAGATCTATTTGCTTAAAAAAGCGTCTTATCCCGCTGGTCCGATGCTTGCCGAGATTCGGTCTTGATGTCTTGTCTGGTGCGACGCTTGCGTTCGCCATATGTAAGTCCTCCTAAACCTAGATTCTTATAAATAAAGCATCTTTCATGGCTTTCTCTCTTTTTGCAGCCTTGGTTCTCCTCTACTCTCCCTCCGTTGATTTGCTATCTTATGAATTAATCTTAATATCTAAGCGCTTTCAAAGGTATATGACAAAACAACTATTATTGATACTTTGACACTTTCTTGAAATAGCTCGTCCAATTTAATAAAAGCATAATTTAAAAAAGCCCTATGCAGAGATATCTGCATAGGGCTTTTTCATCAATTCGTTAGAGCATTCAATATGTTATCACTTATCTTGTCTGTAATTACTCTTTGTATCTTTCCATCATCTAGATAAACAATAGAAGGAACTGAATCTATTCCTAGCTTGGCAGCAAGTCCGGGTGACTTATATACATCTACCTTTGTGACCCTGATCTCAGTATGGGATTGTTCAAAAGCCTCAAAGAGTGGTAATAGCTCCCGGCAAGAAGGATCAGTTGCATTCCATAAATAAACAACGGATGGTTTTCCTTGATTTAGAATTTGATGCTCATAGGTCTCACATTCAGAGATATACTTCTCTGCACCATACCCTGCAATGGCACCATCACCGACAGCTGTAGCCACTTGCTTAAGGAACTTATCACATACATCGCCTGCTGCGAACACACCAGGTATATTTGTTTCCATTTTTTCATTGACTAGGATATATCCATTTCGATTCAACTCAACTACACCTGATAAAATTTCTGTGTTCGGGGTATATCCAATAAATAAGAAACATGAATCAACCTTTACGTTTTGCAGTTCATTAGATTTTAAATTTTTCAGGACGACGGAATTCAAACGTTCCTCACCTTCGAAAGAACTTACCACCGTATTCCACATGAATTCCATTTTAGGGTTTTCTAGTGCCTGCGTTTTGGCAATTTCATTACAATCCATTTTCCCATGATCATGCATAACAGAAACGATTACTTTATCTGCAAACTTGGTCAGAAACATTCCTTCTTCAATAGCTGCATCACCACTGCCAACAACCATAACCGTCTTTCCCGTATTTGCTGCAGCGTCACAGGTTGCACAGAAAGAAATTCCTTTATCATATAAGAACATATCTTCATTTGCTGCCCCGGTAATTCTTGGTTTTCCCCCACTGGCTATAATAATGACCTTGCACTCATAACGAACCCGAAAGGTCTCCACTACCTTAATATCTTCCGCTACCGAAACAGATTTTACATCTGTCATTTTAAAATCCACACCAAATTTCTTAGCTTGTTTATGAAATAATCCCATAAGATCTGTACCGGTCGTTCCTTCAGGAAAACCAGGATAATTTTCTATTTCATTAGTATAAGTGGCAAGACCACCTACAAGTGATTTTTCCAAGAGAAGAGTCTTTAATTTTGCACGTCCACAATAGATTCCCGCTGTTAAACCAGCAGCCCCGCCACCGATAATGACGACATCATACTGTTCTGTCTTCTTTTCCATTCCTTTTGTCCCTCCTGTGAGTCTGTGCCTTAATAAAATAGGCTGACTCTCGTCAGCGCTACAAGCTCAGCCTATTTCACTTTTACATAAAGAATTTGGCTAATAATTTACTGCCTATAAATGCGCCAACCAGCAGGAACAATCCAAATATCCATCCTGAAAGCGATAAAGAAGCTATAGCCGTAAACAATGCACCAATATTACATCCATTAGCCAGTCTAGCTCCGTACCCCATGAGTAATCCACCAAGTACCGCTGCTACAACCTGCTTTTTGGACTTAATTTTCTTCAACTTGAATTCGGAAGCAAACAAAGTCGCTGCTAAAGCACCTAATATTATCCCTAGATTTCGAATCGAACCACCATCATTCAAAAATCCGGAAGATAATGTTTTTTGTGCTTTTTCCGAACTAAAATATGCCCATTGATCTACATTTCCGCCTGCTAATCGATACAACCAAGCTCCCCAATCTGCAAAAGCGCTAGTTACTCCCCATCCTTTAGAGAAAACAGCCAGATGTGCTGTAGCGAACACAGCAAGAAGTACAGCTCCAGTTACATAAGTAAACGGTTCTTTGAGCAAGCGCTTGTAAAAGCGGTTAGACGATATCTTCAACCAGAATTCGTTCACCGTTTCATTCACCGTCCTTTCCTACTCAGCGATCCTATTTTACCTTCTCAATAACAACTTCCCACTCGCCATCATCAACCTCTTCGATTTCCACATTATGTCCCTGTTTTCTCGCCCATTCTGGAACGTTCTTCATTGCGCAGCTATGATCAATAGCTACTACTAGTACATCACCTACATTGAGTTCAGTCATTTTCTTTTCTGTTCTCATTAACGGAACCGGACAAGCTTCTCCCATGCAATCAAGTGTAAATTCAGCCATTTTAAAAACCACCTTTATATTTTTTTGGAATAACAATAGTGAAAATATTCACGTAATAATCTAAACTAATCTGCGCTTCCCATCTTTTTCTCTTGCCATTTAACAGCTGCAATGTATAACAGAAGAATAATCAGGAACTGAACAACCAGTGCTCCAAGCCAACCAAAGACGTCTGGTAAAAATACAGTTGGTGCATCCTTTATAACGTTAGCTCTCCACCACCCCATATCATGTGATCCCCAAAGTGAACCAATGACAAAAAACACAAGTGAAAGCATCTGCATCGTGAATCCTTCACCTACACGCATCAATGTACCCGAAGCGCATCCACCCGCGATAACCATGCCAATTCCGAATAATACAGCACCAATGATCAAAGCTAAGCTGATCTGACCCACATTGTCCATCCCAGGAATCGGTTTACCTTCCAGGAACGCTGGATACTTAATGGCTGTAAATCCGATCGTAGCGAGAGAAAATGCAATAAGAACCGCTCTTGTAACTGATGTGCTGCCTGTAATACAGGGATCTCTAAGTGATGCAGTAAAGCAGAAACGTGATCTTTGTAAAATAACGCCAAACGAAATACCGAAAAGCAGGTAGACAACCATTTTATCGTGGGAATGGTCTAGGAAAAAACCAAACCCAATAATGAGAGCAGTGACCAGCAACGCGATGGGCAACTGACTCTTTTTAGGTTTTCTAGGAGCTCTAGTTCGGGTAGATCTCGTTTCGGGACTTACGGTTTGCCCCATAGTCTAACACCTCCATCGTTTTTATGTAATTGACTATGTGAAAATAGTAACATACTTATTTAAGCTGTGGTTATCTGCTTTCTTTATGCTGTATAAGTGTTACTAATGGCACAGATGGAGCGTAATCATATATGCTATAGTGTGCACTAACAGCGGGCAACAGGAGGAATAAGTATGAATATGGAAACGCTTAAATTGTTTTTAGATATAGCTTCGTTAAAAAGTATATCTAAAGCCGCTCAGAAATCTCATATCACCCAATCCGCACTTAGTCAGCAGTTGAAATCATGGGAGAATACCCTAGGTTCTGAACTTTTTGTGAGAAGTAATAAAGGCGCTAGCCTAACCGAAGCAGGGATTATTGCGGAGAAGTACGTGGAGCAAATCTGTAAATTGTATGATGATATGATCACAGAAATCAATCATTTACAGCCAACACAACAAGAGCTGTCTATTTATGCAATTCCGGAGGTCTGTAATTATGCTCTCCCTTGTACCTTGTATGAGGTAAAAAAACATTTTCCCAATTGCCATATCACTTTAAATGAAGGGGCATCGTCCTTAGTAGAAGAACGTTTACTTCTTGAAGAAGGTGATATCGGGTTTATTTCCGGTCCCTCTCCAAAATCCGAATTAAGGTCACATATGGTATTTTCAGATCAAGTTATGTTGGTGGCAAGCAATACGACCGTTTGCCCTGATAAAATCACATTGACTGAGCTCCCGAATTATCCTTTAATCTGGTCCTCACAGCTTCATTGTGTGCAAAGAGCTTTGAATGCCGTGTCAATGGGCGAGCTTAAATTAAATATACTCTTTAATCTAGACTCTCTTGAGGCGGTAAAGCTTGCTGCCATTAGAGGACATGGTCTCGCCTTTCTCCCTTATATGTCCATAAAAAAAGAGTTGTATAGTAAACAACTCAAGATCATTCCTATTGATCAGTTCCAGGTCAATAACGATGTCTACATGATAAAGAAACAAAATCAGCGCTGTGACAACGATACGAAACAATTAGTTCGATATATTGAAAAGACTTTAATAGATACTTTGTGTTGAGCCTAAACCTCAATCGTAATTTCCCATACTCCATTAATCACTTCTTGAATGGAACATTTTAGATTTGAACCACGACAGTAATCCGTGATAGAAACTTTTGCGCAGCTATGATCAGTAACTAGCATTACCTTTTCACCTTTCTGAATGGCTTTTTGATGTTTTTTTAACATCATTACTGGTACTGGGCAGATTTCACCCAAACAATCAATTTCAATCATGAAGCTGCCTCCATTCCTTAGATCATTAAAGTTCTAATAATGACCCAGCATTATTTTCTTCACAAAAGGGGTTAAAGCAAGGTTGTTTAGTTGTTTGATTTCTATCCACTGTGCCCCATCAGAGTCTTGTCCGTCCCCATCGGTCTTAAGCTCAAAGTTCACATCTAACAATGAAACATTATATATGATCCCTATATGGTGTAATTCTTCTAACTGGGTATCACTGTATGGATAAATTAACGTATAGGAAATGGAATCATGAAGCAATCCTTTTAAACTTGTAATTCCGGTCTCTTCCCAAAACTCCCTCTTAAGGGCCTCATACGGCTCCTCTCCAAACTCAATAGAACCCCCTGGAAAGTCCCACTTCCCCGTATGAGGACCTCTTGCTTTCTTAATTAGTAATACTTTATCGTTCTTCACTAAGACTCCATACACTCCAAGATGAGTATATTTTATCATCTCCATAAATCTACCTCCCCCACAAATACCGCAGTTCCAGAAATAAACACATCCATTCTATCAGAATCTAATCGATACACTTCTACATTTACTTTCCCATCTCTACCGATTTCTTGTCCTTGTTCTACATCAAATTGGATTGAGTCCAAATGCGGATCAATATATTTTAAATAATAAGCCCCCATGACTCCCGATGCTGTACCTGTTACTGGATCCTCAACGGTTCCCGAAAAAGGCGATGAGAAATGTCTAGCGTGCATTAATGAGTGTGGATCAAAAGTTTGGAGTGAAAATGGGTGTACAGATGCTTTTGGAAGCTGCGTTAAAATCTCCGGAAACAACGAGTTTATCGGTTTCATTTTATTAAAACTATCGATACTCTTAATTGGGACTAATAGAGTCCATGCGCCAGTACAGCCATAAACAATAGGCAGATCCTCTTCTATCTCATCAAGGGTTAGACCTATGGCGTGCGCAAGCTTCGCTCTATCGCCGTTAAATTCAATAAACTTCGGTTGATCTTGCTTCATTTTTATTAGTAAGTAATTATTGTTGTCCATACTAAATTGAATGGGTAGCACACCCACATTTGTTTCGATCTTTACCGAGCTAGCCTCTCCAAGAATACCCTTTGTTTTTAAAGCAAATAAAGATGCCATTGTTGCATGTCCACAAAGATTGATCTCATGGCCTGGCGTAAAATACTTAAGCCTTAAATCAGCTATTTCTGATGAGACTACAAAAACTGTTTCATTAAAACCGACCTTATGAGCTATCGATTGCATGTCACTTTCGCTTAAATGATCAGCTTCTAACACTACTCCCGCAGGATTCCCTTTGTTCGGATAGGGAGAAAACGCATCATAATGAAGCACTTTGATGTTGTTCACTCGTAAATCTCCTTTAAATTTATTTCAGTAAAGCTTGATAACTTCATGAAGTGAGAAACTCAGCTGTAAAAATTTCTATTTCTCTTAAACCTTCTTGGCGGTTAGATATCGCATTACATATATAAAAACGGTCTTTATTGTGCTCATGAAACTGTTTAATTACATTAGGCTGCTGATTGAAGAATTCTTTATGAAGAGCTTCACAATCAATTTCAGGATGAGTATCATGAAGTTCCTTGAGTTCAAATACAAGGACATCTTTTTTGTGCTGGATTATTTCATAGACCACATCTTTTGTGTATATACCGTGAGTTAATAAGATTCTTAATGCCGAAAGGTCATTGGCTTTTTCCTGTGAAATCTTAATTAATTCTGCTTGTATCTGTAGGACTTGTACCGTATTCCAATGATCAATTAAATCATTAAAAATCCTGTACACCCATTCTTCATCATCACTGTGTTGATTTAGTACGTCTTTAACATATGGAATTATCGGATCCCCTATTTCAAGTAAAAAATTAGCTATTTCCCACGCACCGGGCCAATTTATATCTTGTATCCATTCAAGTAAACCCGACAATATGCTTTTCACACGTGGATATCCTAAACGTATGACTGTTTCAGCCGCTCCATCCCAATAGTCTTTTGATATAGGTTGTACTAATAAATGCAAATCTTCATCCTTTATGTATTGTAGCTTATTAATTACATCTTTCTTTTCTTCTTCGGATAGATTCCATGATAACTTTTCGATTAAACTCGATATGTTTTCTATTACATCCACCTTCTCATCATCATTTTGTCATCATTGCAAGCTTCATGGATAACCTAATCGGTAGTGCAGCATTTCCCATTTGGTTCAAGTCCCCCACCATAAATAAATCTTTAACCGGGTAATAAAAAGCAAAAGACCCTGTCACCCAAAGGCATAACGGATAACTCTATTGCACAGATTTCTTTCGTTTCATTATCCATATTATTAATAACACAATAATTAAAGACCCTAGTATAGAAATCCAGATCGTTTTACTTTCCAATTGACCATTGGCATATTGACCTTTATTAATGGCTTTGACAAATTCAGCTTCGTGGGTCTTAATGGCAATGATTTCTTTTGGATCGATATTCTTTATTGAATAATATGGCGTGCCCTTAGGGTAAATATTTGAAAAGTTCCCGCTATACGTTCCTTCGTGGTCTGAATATCGTGTTACTTGCCCTATCTTCTTGTCAATTTCATTCGATGGGATGAGTTCGTCGTCGGATATTTCATAAATATCACCTGAGTAAACAACAAACGAACCTGCCCAATCCGCGGAGACCGCATGTAATGGCAATAAAGCAATTATGGCTAGAATTACAATAATGAACTTCTTCATTACAACCTCCTCTATCTACGAGATTCTATTGCTTTATACAGTTCATTAAATGCTCCACCTTTATTTAATCCTTCAATAAGTTCTGCTAAGCCAGATTTTCCTACGATCCCAAACCATCTAGTAACTTCTGAATGGGCGATCTCATAATTTTCTTTTACTTGTGAGGGTTCATAAAAAGCATCTCTACTACTTAAGTCATTAATATGATCTAAGCTTAAATTTTCATTTCTTATATATCTATGATCAACTAAGGTTGCTAACCCTTCATCAAACCATACAGGTACCTTGTCCTTATTCTTTAATCTCGTTCTTAATTCACTATGCAGCAGTTCATGAGCTATTACATCTTCATTAAATCCATCAGGACCAATAACGATGTAATGCCCCCAATATGTATAATAAGTCTGTCCCGTTCGATTCTTTTGAGCATACTTCTTCAGGGCTTGAGGAGATTGAACAAATAGCATGGTTGGAGTAGAATGTAATCCGTCAAAGATCTCTGAAATTCTTTCTTTCGATTGTTCGAGATCGTTTATAATCAAATACTCAATATTCTCAGAGATGTCAGGTTCTAGATAAACTTGTTCATCCTGTTCCTCCATACTAGAAAAGTCTACCATCATCGCATGAACGGGTTGAGGATTTAGCATATAGCTAGCTATTAGTAACATTATAAAGATGGATAGGAATGCGGCGATGATGAATGTCTTTTTCCTTTTTTTGATCATACCAGTAGCTCCTTTTAGATTATCAAAAATACTCTATAAGAATATTTAACGAACTCTCAATAACCTCAAGATCAGATGAGCCTATAATTTGATCAAGCACTTCCCCTTCAGAATCTATAAAGTACAATGTAGGAAAACCTGGTTCCCCATAATGTTTATAGAAAGCTCCTGTTTCATCTAGAAGTACGGGATAATCAATTTTGTATTTCTTAACATACTGTTCAACTTCTGAAACATCATCACGATAAATTGGATTAATGCCGTAGATGTTCACTTTATCCTTATATTTTTTATACAAAGAAACAATCTTTGGAGCATCTTCATTACAATACGGACACCAAGAGGTGAAAAATACTAATACCGTTGGTTTTTCCGAAAATTTGATTTGTGTTACATCCGAATTTATTAGCTCCTTTAATTCAATGTTCTCTGGACTATCTGTGGGTTTAGTATTATTGTTTACCACGATATAAATGATAGTGCTTAATGCAATACATAATATAAGTGAACTGATTATTGTGATGCTTTTTCTCAAAAGATCCACCCTTTTCATCTTTTTTCGGGACTAGTATACATTCTCTTCCACTAATCCCATCTCCTCCACATCATGCCAATCTAAATTCCTTCTATGTATATGAAAAAAGCCTCTGCTTCAGAGATTTCTTCTCTTAGACAATGGCTTGGTCTGCGGTTATTAATTTGAGCTAATACAATTAAGCTTTTTCCATTTACGAATCTTCGAACGAAAAGTCTTGAACGGTGCAACGGAATTGATATGAATCCATTTGATCATAGGCCATCTCGGATTGTTTCCTGTCCATTTCCGCACGCCTTGCGTAAAAAGTTCTTCATCACTTAAAGAATCAATCCAGCTCTGCCACTGATGTTCTGTCTCTTGAAATAAAGATCTTAACTCGTCTAATGAGTAGGCAGCATATGTATGATAAAACGATTGATATAATCCGCCAAGTTGATTCCATTTATAGTCCGGTGAAGGCATAATGACAGTTAATCCTGCTTTTTCATCCCTATCCCATTTCATCACAAGGTTCAACCAGCCCAATTGATAGGCAAGGATTTCTGCTGGAGTACGATCGACGCCTTCCATACGAGTGTCTTTTTGAGCATTCTCAATGCCCTCAAATTCAAGATCGAGAGATAGATAGGCAGTATGTATAGCATTTTTCAATACTTCTTTAGATGGGTAGTCGTGTGTAGACATCATAATTCTCTCTGACTCCTCTCTTATCAACATAAATCACCTTGAAAACCAATCATCCACCTTTAGCTCTTATAAAGTTATATTCTCACCCACAACAATACACTTACTGTCACTACCATGCCCGATCTCGTTCGTCTTCACGATAGGAAACCCGCTGATTTCCTTCAAGTACGCTTCTACGATTGAAAATTCATTATAGCTCTCAAGCTCAGTAAACGACCCAAGAATCACTCCAGCACATTTATCAAAAGTTCTAACTTGCTGAAGCTGAGCAAACAAGGAGACGATTTTGTTAGCTCTGCCACTTAAACTCTCTAAGAATAAAATCTTGTTCGAAGGGTCTGGAAAATAACTTGTTCCTGCCAGCTTCATAAAACATCGAATATTGCCGCCAATTACAATCCCACTCATCTGGTTCCCACGGACCCAATGAAAGTCGAAATCGTAAAGATCGTTATGTCCTTCGAAAAATGTTCGATAAAAA
This sequence comes from Paenibacillus sp. FSL R5-0475, assembly GCF_038004585.1. Taxonomy (NCBI): domain Bacteria; kingdom Bacillati; phylum Bacillota; class Bacilli; order Caryophanales; family Paenibacillaceae; genus Paenibacillus; species Paenibacillus sp. FSL R5-0475. The sequence goes on along the minus strand of NZ_JBBORK010000001.1, from coordinate 1,519,016 downwards.
GCAGCTTGCTGCTCCGCCCCATCAGAAGATACGAGATTCATCAACTGATAGTGATAGGATTTCGAATTACTTTGTGTATGTAAAGCGTTCAAAATAACGGACAAGTCACTCATTCCGAAAAAAGGCTTCGGATGCAATCGAATATTATCGTAGTCGATATATTCCAAGATCTGGTTCGCGGAATCCCCACCTGAAATATCAAAAATCGCAAAAATTTCATCATTATTAAATAGACGATTCAACTCCGTTGCTCTTTCCTTAGGAGTGCCACTGAAATAACCATCTCTTCTAAACAAGGTGTTAGCCATCACTACCTCTAGACCAACCGAGTTCAGAATTCTAATTAATTCTTCTACTTTAGGCAGGTTCTCCACTCTCACACCATCAGAACAAGCGATAAGTCCTACTTTATTCCCTTGAGTGAGTTTTAAAGCTTTGCTCATCTTAGTTAATCCTTTCATTTCTAATATAACCGATTCTCATAGCTATCCTTTAATCCCTTTGATACATCCTCTTGAGAAATCCCAAGCTCTTTTGCATGTTCTGCTATGATAACCGAAGGTTTAGGCAGCTCTGCTTTCAATGGCCAATACGTATCATCCCATAGATGTGATCTTTTAAAAGCTTTAGCACAATGCATATAACACTCTTCCACTTCAACGGCAATGCCCAATTTCGGTAGTTTACCTTGAGCCTCCATATGAACCATTATTTCTTGATCTTTGATAATCCTTGCATGTCCATTTATTCTTAAGGTTTCTTCAAGACCGGGAATAATAAATATCAAACCCACTTTTGAATTTAAAAGGATGTTGCGCAAAGAATCAAACCGTCGATTACCAGGTCGCTCAGGAATCACTAAATGTTTGTCGTCTAACACATATACAAAACCTGCAGCATCCCCACGCGGAGATACATCACAATTGCCTGATGAATCACTTGTTGCTATAAAGAGTAACGGTGATTTGGATATATAATCTCGGCAATGATGATCGATGAAGGTTATACTCTTGTTGTTAACCAATTCACTGGGATACCCATACATTGACCTTAACTCTTCTTCAGAGTCTATAACTTCTTTGAAAATATTATGGTTCATCTTTCTCCCCCCTACTTACGCAGTTTAAAAACCAAAAAATCGCTGCAGCGAAAATCCTCCTCAAAAGACGGATACTTCTCAAGCATTTCAGCAGATGGCTTCGGCTCGATCATTTCTTCAATTTGAAAGCCAGCCCGTACAATCGTATTTACATAACTGGATAACGTCCTATGAAAAATCAGAAACTTTTCCTCTTGATCTATAGGGAAGATCTGATTATAAGTGCCCTCGTAAAAATAATTATCTACTTTCCAATAAAGCTTCTCACCAGTATCCGACTTCACCCATCCGCTACCAGGGGTTACAAAGCAAGGATGTGGAATTGAGAATATAAACGTCCCTCCATCAACTAACAACCGATACATTTCATGAATCGCCATCTCATAATCAGATAAGTCATGAATCACCATGTTAGAAACGATGAGATCATAACTCTCATTCTGAAGAAAGCTGAGATCTTCACAATTGCCATGATGGAAGTTTATCTTTAATTCCTCTGGTGATTTACTCTTGGCTATCGTTATCATGTTCTGCGAGTAATCAACGCCAGTGACTGAGGCACCTGCCTTAGCTAACATTCTGCTTAAATATCCTTCACCACAGCCTGCATCTAGCACCTTCTTATTTTCAACAGAACCCATAAGACTGAATAAAGCTGGATTCAAAAAAATTTCTCGATGGATATCCCCGTTTTTGCTGTACGAAGTTGAGATTAGTTTTGCGTATTTATCCCATCTTTTTATGGCTTCTTTACTGCCCAATTCATCATTCATTTGATCACCTCTAAATTTCTGAAATAATCCATTTTACTGTCGATAAATCCATTGTCAAAGTCAGCTGCACCAATAAGCTCACCTTCACTGAAACATAAAGCAAATAACCAAAGCTGTCTAAGCGCAACGAACATAGGTACAGCACTAATATCATTGTCACTGAGATCTCTTAAACTTTTATATCCATTTAAAAATGATGCCCATAACCGTTCTACTTCATCTTTATCATGGCCGCTATGAATCTCTCTTGCCAATCTAAACTCAGCGATATCATAGGCTCTCCATCCGTAACCACAAATATCGAAATCATAATGAGTTAATTTCCCTTCGTCCGTGAAAGTCACATTCGTATTCCCATGCAAATCGCCATGGCAGATGCCCCAGTCGAGCCCCGCTTCCAGATATACTTCAATCTGCGCTTTTAATTGTATGGCAAGGTCATACAGGAATTGATAATCCTCTTGTCGATGGCTCATATGCAGTTTGATCGTATGAAGCGGTTCCTCAATTAAATGTTCAAAATCAAGCTTACCTCTTACATGTTCACTCTTAAAGTTGTCCGTAGCTGTGTGGATTTGTGCAACTGACTGACCAAATAAATAGCTGTCTTCTACCGCATGAATAGGCTTTTCATTTCCTACAGCAAAACTAAACATAACGCCATACTTCACACCCTCAGGCACCAAAAATTCATTAAATATGATCCCATCTTTTCGAGGAATAGGAATGGAGACGTTTACACCTTTTTCGTACAAATCGTTCAACAATTCTAATTCAAAATCAATCTCCGATCTACTCCGTCTATCCGCACGATAAACACGAAAGATGTATTTTTCCAATGCCGTTTCTAAGATGTATGTATCGTTCATGCCTCTAAGAAAATACTGCAACTGTACTGGTTCTGGAATCTCATAATGCTCTTTAATATGTAATAATAATGCGTCTGTTGCCAACAGTGAGTATGTAATAGGAAAAAAACTCAAGTGTATCCCATCCCTTTAGGTTATTGATAGTAATACTTACACCATACCATATTTAGGGAATTGAATCATTTCCTTCTTGAAGCTGTGAAACTAATGTATGGTAATATAAGTATAATAATACAGAATCAATTACATGGAGGTGTTCGAATGCGTAAATCACCGTTGATATTGAGTATGATTTTATTATCCCTAACGTTAATTATGGGCTGTAGTTCAGAAGTGGATGATGCCACTAAAGCCGCTGAGAAGTACAAAAATGTTGAATATACCATTAAGGTTTCTGATGATTTATTTTCTGAGGAATCCATTCTAGCCCGAAATGAAGAAATGAAACCGTACTTTACTGAATACTATACCGAAAAAGCTATAGGAAGCCGAATCACAACTATCCCTTTTCAAATCGCTAATAAACAAGAGCTTTCTTTAAAACCAGATAATCTAAAGTTCACCCTTTCCGAACAAAAGAAAAATATTGTTGAGTTAAAATATACTTGTGATCTTGTTTTGTTGGATAAGAATGACAAAGAAAGTAAACGTGTCCCTTTGGAGGGAATACTGACTATGTTTGATGTGGATGGTCAATGGTTAGTGCAAGGAGATCGTTTTGACTCGGAGGCTTTAATGAAATTGATTTATGACTAAACACCCTTCATATACCATATTATTACTGGAACATATAATCTAACAATAGTAATATTAATTTCCAGTACATAGTAATATGATAAGGAGCTAATGAGTCATGAAGCGAACTGCATGGATCATAGTAACATTACTTTTATTATTGGGGAGTATTCCAATTACTGCGTCAGCAAAAGCACCAACTGTAAAATCATGGAAGACACTTTACTCTGAGTATATCAAGAAAACGTTAATGGATGCTACTAGAGACAGGTCTTATGACGGTGACTTCAATTATTTCACTTTAGTAGATTTGAACTTTGATGGTACTCCTGAACTTATACAGGGGTATTCTTTACGATTCATTCAGCCCATCAACATTGCTCTAACCGTCCAAAATGGAAAAGTCATTCCATTCAATTATCAAGGAAAACTGAAGGATATTTCAGAGGGTATATTTAATGTAGGTATGGGTGGATTTCTACCGCGCGATGAAAATCGTGGCCTGCATCTCTATAAGAACAAAAAAGATGGAACATTACGTTATATCGCTTTTGTAGATGGCAGTGGTTCGTACAATTCTAATTTGCAGGTTTTCGAGATTAGTTTCCAAGGAACCAAATTTAATGACAAAGAGATATTCTTGGTCGACATTCCAGATCAAGAAAAAACGGATGATTTGCCAAGCTATTATGTAAATCAAAAAGAAGTGAATAAATCCGCCTATGATAAGGCGTATAAGCAATATTTTTCAAACTTGACGTTAGTACCAAGTAAAGTTATCACTGCAAACTATACAGACCTGTTTAATAATGAAGTTAACAAATTCGTTCCAAATGGAATCGCTAATTTTATAAATCGTTATTCTTCATCCAAATAAAGCTTGTTGATTGATCCTCCTTCAATAGATAAAAAAGCAGACTGCTCACCATAGCAATCTGCTTTTTTGATTAAATTAGCTTTTTACTCATCCGATAATTAACTAACAGTACTCCTTTTCGTTCTACACTTTGTTTCATCATAAGCTGGTATCCCTGTCGTTCAAAAAAGGGTCTAGCTGTAATACTTGCTTCGGTATCCATTTCATGAAGACCAAGCTCTCTCGCCTTCATTTCAAGCTTGTTCACGAGAGCAGAGGCTACGCCTTGGCCTTGGAAATCTTTGTGGACATAAAGACAATCCAAATGTCCTTCCAACGTCATATCCGAAAAGCCAACTATGTACCCGTTAATTTCGGCTACATAAGTAATATTTTGACGTAAAGAAGTGCTCCAAGCATCAAGTTTGAGGGTCTTTTCCTCTTTAGGTGCCCAAGCATCAAGCTGTTCTTGTGAATAATGTTGTTTGTTTACGAAATGAACTGTCTCATAGAACAATGAGATAAGCTGACTAATATCCGATTCTTGATAAGCTCTAATTTCCATTGCTTGTTCTCCTTGCTGGCATTGCTACAACCCCACTACATCTTTAAGCTCCAGAAGAGAACTAATCATATAGTTAGGCTTGAGGTCTTTAGGAACCTCTATATTCTGGCGATTGTAATAGCAGAAGTCAATGTCAGAATTCACAGCACCATGGTAATCATCTTGTAAAGAATCCCCAACGAACAGCACTTCATGATTGCTTAGCTGTAGATCTATTAAAGACATTTCAAAAATCCTTTTATCAGGTTTTCGGATGCCTACCTCATCAGAGATCATTATGGATTTGAATATTTCATAGATCTTACCGGCTTGCAGTCTTTTTCTTTGTGCCTCACTGATCCCATTGGTGATAATCCCCAGAGCATACTTATCTTTAAATGAAGTTAAGATCTGTTCCGCTCCTTCTTCAAAATAACAGGAATTGCAAAAATAATCCCAATAAGTATCTGACAGTTTGCTATGAAAAAGCTGATCCTGTTTAAGGGTGTCTCTAAAAGAATACCTCAATACCTCTCCTATAGTCTTCACCTCACCACCACCCACAAAGTTCATCCAATGGCGAAAATTATGACCTGAAAACTCTCCATAAAATAAAGACCACGCCTCAATATCTTCTACGAAGAGATTATGATCGTTACAGGTTCTTTTCATCGCTTCGATTTCACAAGCACTATAATTTATTAATGTATTATCTAGATCAAATATAATGGCTTTGTACATAATATCCTCCCCGAATAATGTTCTTATCTATCATAACATGAACATTAAAGTTTGGATAAAATTAACAAAAGGTTTTCATCACTCTGAGGTACTCATGAACTCTACTAGATCAATTTTCTGACCTGTTTTAGCACTTTCCAGCGCTCCAAATACCATTGCCATACTATACCGATTATCTCTACAATTTGTCTCTGCTGGACGCTCTTCTGCTAGTGAAAGGAACATTTCCTCCAAACATCCTTGATGGAAGGTTTTGTCCATATTAACAGCTTCTCCATTTACACGCTCTACATCACGAATAAATTTATCACTCTGATCTCCTGATACGACTACCTCTGCATATGGCATCTCATGACCATCCCAAATCGCAGTTCCTTTTTCCCCATTCAGACGCCAAGCTGCTTCCCAAGAGGTAGAGGCACCTTCTGCACACCAAGACCCCTGATAAGTAAATACAGATCCGTCCGACATCTCAAAGATACACACTGCCGACGCATTCCCCTTATACCATGATCCGGGAGGATTAAACTCCTGACAGTAAACGGAAATCGGATTGGCTCCACTAATAAATCGGGCCTGATCAAAGGTATGAATCGCCATATCCAGCAGCAGAGGACTTTCCATGACATCACGGAACCCTCCGAAATGAGCGCCGAGGAAAAAGCTAGAACTGATGTATCCTACTCTACCAATGGTGTCAGACTCGATTAAGTTGCGCAAAGAACGAATACGAGGGTCATAACGTCGGTTCTGCATCACAGCATGGGCATTTCCGGTTCTTTCAGAGATCTCAACAATCTTAGTGCACTCTTCCATAGTCTCGGCCAGTGGCTTCTCACTAAACACATTACATCCGAGTTCTAATGCAGTGCTAGAAATGCTGTAATGGCTTCCTGGAACTGTAACGTCAAACACAAGATTAGCTTCAGTCGCCTGAATTGCTTCTTTAATGTCAGTAAACGTCAGACAAGAAATCTCATGCTTTGCCGCCATCGCTTGTGCTGACTCCAATCGTATATCTATAAGTGCAACAATCTGAGTATCTGAACGTGATAAAGCGTATTCAATCCAGGCGTTAGCCATTCCTCCGCAACCTGCAACCGCTACACGGTACTGTGCTGTCATCATTCTCCCCCTCTACGGTTACAGCGGATTAGGTACAAAGCTACCGCCCCGGCATTGTTTTAAATAATTTAAAGCATGTACTTGTCCCATCATTTCCAGCTCATCCCGATAAACAGGATCATGCCAGCCTTCAATATCAATCGTACCTTTATAACCTGCCTGACGCAAAATAGAAATAACATCAGTCCAGTTCGTATCTCCAAAGCCGGGAGTACGGTGCCATACATAAGGATTGGGGCCATGAATTCCATATTCTTTTACGATATCCCAAGCGATGGTGGCATCCTTACCATGTACATGGAAGATCTTATCTGTCCATTTACGAAGCTGCGGAATCGGATCAATTAATTGGACCATCTGATGACATGGCTCCCATTCGAGTCCTATATTATCAGCAGGCACAGCATTGAACATCTTCTCCCAAGCTAATGGATTGTGAGCAATATTCCAGTCACCTGATCCCCAGTCTCCACCCATGGAACAGTTCTCGAAGGCAATTCGCAAACCGCGATCCGCTGCTCTTTTGGACAACTCTCCAAACACCTCGGTGAACTTCGGAATAGATTCATCAATGGATACCCCTGGTAACCTTCCTGTAAAACCTGATACCATATCCGTTCCGAACAAATGAGCATGATCAATCAGTCGCTCCCAGCTCGCGATTGCATCGGAATTATCACCAGTATTCGTCAATGGATTGCCGAAGATCCCAACAGATGAGATCACGAAGTCATGTTCTGCTGCAAGCTCTTGCACACGCTTTCCAGTTTCCACGAGATCTGTTTTCCCTGTAGTTTGCCAGAAGGTTAAGCTAAAAGATTCAAATCCATGTCCTACTATTTGTGGAATCACTCTTACAGCGTCGCCGCCGCCTACTAATGTTCCAATTCGCATTGTATCCTTCATCTTGTGACCACTCCAATATTGGTTTATAGTATGTGCTATAACCCGAGTATATACTGCTTCTGAGCTTAAAACTCTTATTATCTTGTGTTTATATAGTCGTATCTTGTGGGAGTTGAGTGATTTATGAGTTACCCTAATGATCTTAAAGAATATCCTCAATTAGAAGAAAAAACGTATCCATTCCGATTATTTTTTAATGAATGCAAGAACGCAAAGATCGGTCAGAATATCCTGTATTTACACTGGCACGAGCATTTCGAAATCATCATTATGCAAGAAGGCAGCGCCATTTTTCACATAGACAGCAAGCCCTATGAACTGCATGCCGGAGAGGTATTGTTTGTTCCCTCTGGAGGATTGCATGTTGGGTACAGTCTGCGGGATGATCATGTTCGTTTTATCTCTGTCGTATTCCATAGTTCTTTGTTTAAGGATTGGAAGCAGGATCCTCAGCATGAGCAGTTTGTAATCCCTTATTTAGAGAATCGTTATCAGCTGCCGGTCAAACCTGCAGAGCTTGTTCCGACCTGCTCCACATATTTTTCTCTTCTGGATACCATCGTTGATGAAGTACTGCAGAAGGGACCTGCTTTTCAACTGGTCATCAAGAATCAACTGCATTTACTCTTTGTGCTGCTCTCTCGCACCTTTCTACCTGAACAAGTATCCGGTAGAACGAATGAGCGGCACTCCTTTAATCGCGAACGTTTTAAGCCACTTCTAGAGTACATGGAGAATCATTTCGATGACAAAATGACCGTAGAAAGCGCCGCAAGATCCGTAAATCTAAATCCATATCATTTCTGCAAAACCTTTAAGAAGCTAACAGGTCGAACCTTCATCGATTATGTTAATCTTTGCCGAGTAAATGAAGCAGAGCGATTGCTGCTCGAGACCAATTTTACAGTGACTGAGATTGCAGGTAGAGTCGGCTGCGACAATCCCAATTATTTTACCAAGCTGTACAAGCAGTACAAAGGGATCACCCCTTCAGGGGTTCGAAAATAGGCGATTCTCTCTATTCACGAAAAATAGCACCGTTTGCCTCTCCTAAACGGTGCTGGCTATTGGATTATTCCGTAGCATTAAGCTGTAACCTCCGCACACTTGCAAGCGCGGGAAAAGATTCATCCACCATACCGGTACTCCATAGCTCAACCTGCTGGCCAACCTTCAAATCCTTAAAGCTAATCGATTCTCCAGCTTCATTAAACAATGTTGACTTCTGATTGAATGAGAACCAGTAAGAGGGATCTTCCATGCCAGGTTCAAGGATGAGAATCCGCTTCGCCTGTTTGGTATCGATATCTACGATTTGACCTATTACATGTGGTTCGCCTAGCTCTGAAATGTCGTAGGTCAACATATCCGGAGCGATCCATTTTTCTATCTCAAGTATGGCCGTGTCAGCATAATCAGATGGAATTGTGATCGTTACTTTATTACCAATCGTGTCCACACCGGAACCGTATAGATTAAGCTTCTGGTAGAGTTCTTGCTTATGCAAAAGTTCTTGTGAAGCTAATAACTCTTGCATCGAATATTTAACATCATGGAGCTCATAAGTACCTGCCGCGAAAGTCTGAGCAAACCGCTGCTCAATCTGCGAGTTCAAACCCACTATATTGATATGAACCTTATTATCCTGTAGATAGATATCTCCGTTAGGAATCTTCTGAGCGGATAGGAAAGCTTTAATCGCTTCAGGATCACTGGAGTAAAGTACTTTTTCAGCTTTAGGATCTTCTATTCCAGCGCTCGCAGTAGGCAAGATATCTGGAGTTGCAGTAATTGCAGCAGCTGGAGCCGGCTCCTTATTCGATTGTTGATCTTCTGAACAACCAATTATGAAAAGAATAACAACTGAAATCCATATCCAGCCACCAAGCCTCTTACGCATCCTTGTCACTCCCTCACTCTTTATCTTCTCAAACTGAGATTGGAAGTGATAGGTTGCAGATTCAGAATGAATTCTCTAATCTAATGTGTAAGGAGCGAGTCCAATCGGAAGAGCTTCAGGACGGGTGCAGGTACTCTTCATTTCGTAGAATGAATGAGCATCTGAAGAATCATGGAATGCCCACATCACTTCTAGTACATGATAAGCCAATTCTCCACTGGCACGGTGCTTTCTTCCCGTCCGAATGGCATAAGCCATATCCGCTGGACCAATTCCGCGCGTATTTTGATCATATCCAGATAACAGCGTTTGCTCTGTCCATTCATTCTCACCCATGAGCCGGAATTTCACCGGACCGCCAAAGTTATTAGGATCCGGCACTTGAATCGTTCCAAGTGTTCCGTAGATTTCTATATGTGGCAGGTTACTGCCGCCAAAGATATCAAAGCTTGTAATCAGCGTTGCAATGGCTCCATTCTCAAATCTTAATGTTCCGGCAACGTGAGTTGGAATTTGAACAGGAATTTTATTACCCGATTTCTTCTCACTTGTAATCGTGCGTTCGACTAGCGCTTTACCAGTCATCCCGCTAACCGTACGAATTGGACCCAATAACTGCACCAATGCTGTCAAATAGTATGGTCCCATATCGAACATTGGACCTCCACCAGCGGCATAATAGAATTCTGGATCTGGATGCCAATGCTCATGTCCACGACCCATCATAAACGAGGTGGCTGCAACGGGCTGACCAATTACACCCTCATCGATCAATTTGAGCGCCGTCTGAATGCCGGTTCCAAGGAATGTTTCCGGTGCGCTACCCACAAGCACGCCTTTTTCTCGTGCCGCAGACAGAACTTGGCGTCCTTCTTCTCTTGTCACTGCTAGTGGCTTCTCAACGTACACATGTTTACCCGCTTCGATAGCTTTCAAGCATACATCCGCATGAACAGCTGGAATCGTCAGGTTGATAACGATCTCTATCTCCGGATCATTCAGTAATTGCTCTGTGGTGTAAACGCTTGGAATATTGTATTTATCGGCTTGTTCCTTCGCTCTCTCCAAGTCCAAGTCCGCACATGCAACTAGATCAAGAATCTCGAACTTCTGACAGTTCTCCATATATATGCTACTGATTTTACCGCATCCGATAATTCCTACTTTGACTTTATCCATTCGTTGATCGCTCCCAGAGATTATTGACTGTCTGCCATTCCGCTATAGCTAATACTAACCGCTGAAATTTGGGATTGTGCGCGAACTTTACCTTCGGCAGCCCATAGCAGTCCTCTGCGCATCATTTCCTTTACCTGTGGCATAGCTACAATATCGGCATGATGTCCGAGTGAATTATAATACACTCTGCCATGACCCCACCGCTTGGTCCAGGCTACTGGCATATCCACGGCTTTGTTGAAAGAATGTGGGCCTTCAACAACTGGAAAACGAGTCGTTGCAAGTACTTCTACAGCTGGATCTACATGCAGATAATATTGCTCTGAACAAACGGTGAAGTCTTCTAATCCTTCTACGAGAGGACTTGAGCTTTGGCAAATCTCTACGGTGTAGTTCACACCATCATTGCCGGGATGAGCTACCCATTGCCCCCCGGTCATAAACTGCCAATCCACATTATTTCGGAAAGAATCACACATCCCGCCATGGCAACCCGCAAGTCCCGTTCCATTCTGAACAGCTGCCGAGACATTATTCACAAGATTCTGTTCGATTGTACCCATCGTCCATACCGGAACGATCAAATCTAGTTCAAGAAGCTTCTCCGCATCGGCAAAAGCCTCAAGTGTATTCGATACCTCAACTTCAAATTGTTCCTCTTGCAGTACCTTAGCGAATATATCAGCTACCTGTTCAGGCTCATGACCATCCCAACCGCCCCATACTATCAATGCTTTTCTCATCTTTCGCACTCCTTCTAATAGAGATTGTTCAAACACGCATTTTTGTTGATTACATCTCAGAGATATCGACCCACCGGCGCTGTTCAATAGAGCGTTCTACCGCTTCTAACACAGCTTGGCATTTCACTCCATCATGGAAATTAGGTACAGGCTGACGTCCTTCTTCAATCGCGTTAGAAAGCTCCAACATTTCGTGAATAAACGTATGTTCAAAACCAATTGTATGACCCGGCGGCCACCAAGCCTCCGCATATTCATGAGCTGGGTCCGTTGCTAGCACACGCCGAAAGCCCTGAACATCCTCTGTATCTGAGGTTAAATAAACCTCGAGTTCATTCATTCGCTCGAAATCAAATTTCACACTTCCAAGGCTTCCGTTGATCTCAAAAGAATTGGTAGAGCGATGACCTGCTGCGAATCTTGTAGCTTCAAAACTACCTAAGGCACCGTTATCAAAACGGGCTAAAAACAATGTGGCATCATCTACAGTTACCTTGCCCTTAGGAGCATCCTTATCCCCTTTGGCACTTAATCCGGTCATTTCAGCAGCAAGTGGACGTTCTTTAATGAAGGTCTCACTCATACCGATTACTTCCTTCACATCACCTACTAAGAAATGTGCCAGATCAATGAGATGCGCACCCAAGTCACCATGTGAGCCTGAACCCGCAATCTCCTTCTGCAATCTCCACACTAACGGGAACTCCGGATCAATAATCCAGTCTTGTAGAAACCAAGCCCGAAAATGATAGATCTTCCCAAGCCGCCCGCTCTCTACTAGCTTCTTAGCAAGTCTAACCGCCGGTGAAAAGCGATAATTAAAACCAACCATATGTGTAACCCCTGCATCTTCAGCGGCTTGCAGCATTTCACGGGAATCCGCCAAGGTCAGTGCGAGTGGTTTTTCACAAAAAATATGTTTACCAGCTTTGGCTGCTGCTAGAGCAATCTCCTTATGTGCATTACTAGGGGCATTTATATCAATAAGATCGATATCCTCACGAGCGATTAGATCTTTCCAATCCGTAACACAATCCGACCATCCTAATTGAGTGCCAGCCTCTGCAAGCGCTTCAGCATTCCGTCCACAAATCACAGACATCTCAGGTTTAAGCGCTTTCGGGAAAAACATTGGCAAACTGCGATAAGCATTACTGTGCGCCTTACCCATAAATTTATAACCGATCATTCCAATGCGAAGCTGTTTCATCTTATTCCTCCTCAGATTTCTTAGATTTAGATGAAGCTCGTATTACTAGTTCAGTCGGTAATTTAATCTGGATGATTTGGGAGGGGGGTGATATTTCTGAGCGACTATTCCCGTGCAATTCTAATACCTTAGATACAGCAATTTCTCCTAGCTCATAAAAGGGAACACGCACACTGCTTAAGGCTGGTGTAGTAAGCTCAGCAGCATCTGAATCATCATAACCCACCATGGCTGGGATGCGATCTCTTGGGATGCCTAGTTCCTGTAGGCCTTGCTGCAATCCAATGGCCATTCGATCATTGGCCGCTACAATGGCATCAATCTCATTCAGCAGAGGCAACATCTTCTTGGCAGCAATAGCACCGCTTTTACGACTGAAGTTACCTTCGAATAGAAGTGATTCATCTAAAGGAAGGTTAGAATCCTCCAAAGCGCGCAAATAACCAGTTAAACGATCTCGGCTGTTCGAATAAGATGCTGGCCCGTTTAGAAAGGCAATCCTCGTAAAGCCCTGATCCAGTAAGTGCCTGACCGCTTGCCAGCTTCCTTCGACATGATCAGCATCCACCTCGTGAAAAGCCTCTCCTTCAAAATGCTGATTAATCAGGCAAAACGGATGACCTTCCTCCTTCAAACGTCGAAGTGAGGCTAGCTCACCTGGATCCTCTTTGGCACCGAGTACAATACAAGCATCAATCTTCCGCATCTTAAACAATTCGTTATAGTCCACTCTCTCTTCGGCATTTCGAAACAGCATTAACAGATCATAACCCTCTTCTCGCGCCTTACTCCCAATTCCACTTAATATTTCTGAAAAATAATAAGTGGAGAACAAGCGTGCATTTGGCAAATAAGGCATTACTACACCAAGGTGCCCACTTCTTCTACGAGCAAAGCTCTGCGCGAGTGAACTAGGGGTATATCCCAGCTTGAGCGCAGCTGCCAACACACGTTCCTTCGTTTCTTCCTTGAGCGGGCCTACGTTGTTTAACACGCGGGAGACTGTGGCTTCTGAGACTCCGGCAAGCTCGGCAACCTCTTTACGGCTGGCGATAAAAACCCCTCCTACGAAAGCGCATTCAATAAATGTACGCGCGTACATTCTCTCATGAACAAAGTCCCTCGTCAACCCTTATTTTGGATATTCATTCATAATAAAACCCCTGAATTAATCAGGGGTTTTGCTCATTCTAAACGGTGTATTCTTAGGGTTCAGGGATGCCCCATCAACCACGCTTGTACATGCTTTAGGAACTTTTTAGTGGCGGGAGATGCGTATTTCATAGAATGTACAGCGATTCCAAGTGATCTGAAACTACGTTCTTCCAATTCAAGCATCGTTACATTATAATTCTGACGGGTTAATACAAGCTCTGGCAAAATACTAATTCCGAGTCCCTTCTCCACCATGGCCATAATGGCATAATCATCACCTGCTGAGAACTTAATATTCGGTTTGATGCCCGCCTTATCCAGTACACGCCTAACATCATAATCTGAACCTGCCTTCGGGATGATGAAATCCTCTTTAGCAATTTGGGATAAGGAGAGAAAAGGTTCTGCACTAAGCGGATTTTCTTTGGATACGATTCCTAACATCCGGTCCTTTTTTAAGGGAATCACTTCGAACTTCTCACGCGTAGGCAGAGAAATAAAACCACAGTCAACGACTCCAGCCTCGATCCATTGTTCAACCTCTAAATAACCACCTTCCATCAACCTGATTTCGATATAGGGGTATTCACTGCGAAATTGCTTAATCATTCCTGGCAGCCAATGCACGGATACACTGGTGAATGTACCGATGGTAATGGTCCCGACCTCTAGCCCATGTATATCTGCTACTTCCTGCTTCAATTTTTCATTCCACTTCAGAATTTCACGGATAGGCTGTAGTACTTGCTCCCCGTTTACCGTCAATTTAACGCCAGATCTATTTCTAATTAATAACGTGAAACCAAACTCCATCTCCAAGCTACTAATCGTGTGGCTAATTCCAGATTGCGTAAAGCCCAGTACATCTGCTGCTTTTGTTAAGCTACCTAGCTCTACAACTTTTAGAAAAATCTCATACTTATTGATGCTCAACCTCTATCCCTCACCTTTTTAATTTACATAAGTTTTACTCATGTATCCTATGATAAACATTCAGTTACCTTATGTATAGAGCCGTATTATACTAAATTGAGTTGAAAATGAAGAAGGATGGATGACGAGATGAAACCGCTCAAAGCTGAGCTGATGCTGTTAGTTGTAACATTATTTTGGGGTTCCTCCTACATATTTATGAAAATGGGGTTAGGCACGTTAGGCGAATTCAATCTGATTGCACTCCGCTTCGGACTTGCTTTTATATTAGCCACAGTGATCTTCCACAAACGTTTACGAAAAGTTGACATCAAAACATTGAAATATGGTGCTCTACTCGGATTCTTACTCCTCGGCGTGTTCACATGTATAACGTTCGGACTGAAGACTACGACAACCTCCAACGCTGGATTTTTAGTAGCCTTGACGGTCATATTTGTACCGATAATAGATCGTATACTTTTCAAAAAAAGAGTTGCACCTCCGCAAGTCTTTGGCTCCGTACTCGCTATAGCTGGCATTGGACTTCTTACATTAAATGCTACCTTAAAAATTGGACCAGGTGACTTCCTCTGTATTCTTTCGGCGGTGTTCTATGCGGTACAGATCTTATTTACAGGCAAGGCTGTAAAAGAGTGTGATTCACTGAATATTGGAATCTTACAGTTGGGTTTTGCCGGAGGGTTTGCTCTAGTGTTATCTGCGCTATTCGAGACACCTTCGCTTCCTTCGACCTTACCAGCATGGATTGCGATCCTCGCACTTGGGATTCTCTGTAGTGCCTGTGGCTTCATCCTACAACCCATTGCTCAAAAATATACTTCACCTACACGCACCGGACTGATCTTCTCCCTTGAGCCGGTATTCGCCGCGTTGTTTGGCTATTGGTTCGCCGCTGAAAAGCTATCGATACAAGGATATGCTGGTGCAGCTCTTGTTCTACTAGGCATTGTAGCATCGGAGCTACTCGGTAAAGTTACATTCAGCCCTAGGTGGGCTCAGAAGAAACCAGAACATCTATAGGATGATTTTCTCATACAAAAAAGGCGTCGTTAGCTATACAAGCTGAACGACGCCTTTTTTTATTATCTAAGATTATCGTATAAATTAATGTCCCATCATCATTGCTGCATCTGCTTTCTGACTCTCTTCGGAGGAGGAATCATTCGAGGAAAGCTTTGGTTTGCGCAGGATAATACTCATAAGTACACCGACTACAGCTATACAACCAGATAGAAAAAATACATCATCAAAACCTAGAACTGCTGCCGATAAAGGATTACTTCCTGCTTTCAATGCTCCCATATGCACAGTGATTTGACTTGTCAGATAACCCGTCAAGCCTGCTACGGCAAAGGCCACAACCACCTGCTGTGCCGCTGCTGTAAGCGATGTGACCCGGCTCACCAATTCACGCGGTGCGGCATTTAGAACATGTGTATTGAGTGGCATCATCGCTATACCCATCCCAAATCCTAATAAAGCAAGATACATCATAATGGTGTTTAGACTTGTAGTCATCGAAATCCCAGACAGTAGGAATAGGGTAACTGTAATGATGCTCAGACCCACAAAAGCCAGCGGTCGTGCCCCTATCTTATCAAACAATTTACCACCAAGCGGCATGCCGATTACACAAGCTAAAGCTTGCGGAAGCAGAATCAGCCCCGTCTCTAGTGGTGTATAAGCCCGAATCTGCTGTAAGTATAGCGGCACGAACAGCATGGAACCAAACAGTGCGGCTTGCATGACCCATGTTAAAATAATGCCGCGGGTGAAATCTGAGGAGCGAAAGACGCGCAGATCCAGCAAAGGCTGTTTATGCCGCAGCTCAACGATTATAAATAGAATCAGTGCAACGCCCCCAACAGATAATCCAAGGATTGCTGGAGTCGATGACCAACTATTCGACCCGCCTTCATTTACTCCATAAGCTAGCATGGAAAACGCAATCGGTGCCAGTATAATGCCAAGTATGTCGAGGTTGCCTTTACCGATCTTCTCCGTCTTGGGCAAATACTTAACACCAAGAATAATACCAACAATCCCAATCGGCACGTTAATCAGGAAGATCCAATGCCAGCTAACATATTCAACAAGCCATCCGGACAATATCGGGCCAAGTGCAGGTGCAAGCAGCATGGGAATCCCAAGCATGCCCATAATCGATCCTCTTCGTTCTGCTGGAGCTAACTTAAACACCATAGCCATCCCAATAGGAGCTACCATCCCCCCACCAAGTCCTTGGATCACACGAAAAATAACAAGCTGCGAAGAAGTTTGAGCCACAGAACATAACATGGAGCCGAGAATGAACAACGTGAGCGTCACCAGAAACACTTGTTTAGAACCGAAGCGATCTGTCATCCAGCCTGCGAGCGGTATTACAGCAGCTAAAGCTAACGTGTAGCCTGTAATCGCCCACTGAATCGTTTTTAAATCTGAAGAAAAATAGTCCACCAGTTTGGGTATAGCCACATTCACGACGGTTCCATCCAGAATAACCATAATCATTCCGACGATAATAGCAAGAAGCGGGGGAAGGATCGCTCTTAGCGAGAAGGGCCGTTCTTCTGTCGGGCTACTCTGAGTAATTGATTTTGTCATCCAGTACTCCACTCTTTTCTCTAATTTAGTTAAATGCTTTAACAATTATTTCAAATTTTAATTTACCTTCGATGAATGTGAAAGTCAACAAATAAAACCCTTTTTTACAATAAAAATACATTGCAATCTCAGTATGTTTATTGAAACACAAAAAAGGCTATGCATGGCTCCAAGAAGAAATCTCTTCTTAAGGGACGCACACATAGCCTGTTGTTCTAAACCTAAATCTTTATTATTCTCAAGATTAAATGGAAGGAAGGTTTCCTTTTAATTCAACAATCTTACCAGACTTATTGAGAACAAACTCAAGGGACGCATCCGTTACAGCAAAGCCAAGTACACATTGTATTGACATTTGATCTTCTTTTTGAATACTTTCAGTAGACTTTATCCCATGGTAAGTACCAGCTCGTGCAGTAAAATCAGCCCAATATTTCTGTAAACCCGTAGTGGAAAGCGAACGCTTCATTTCATCACTAAAGAATCGATTCTCTAACTCTTGAAATTGCCCAGTGCTCAGCAGTCCCGCTATCACACTTGCTGTAACCTCGGGCGCATAAACTTCCACTAGATTAGCTTCAGCATTATAAGAGGTTACCAGTCCTACACTAGTGAAAAAAGAGAGCGGAACATATAAGTGTTCCTTCCTAAACACAACATTATCCTTAAAGTCTCTTTTCTCTTTATCATTAATGGTAATATAGTCGTTTCCTACTTTATATTCAATCTTTTGTTTGACTCCGTTTAATGTAATGGTGTCCGTACTTTTTTGATAAGTGGTTTGATATTTCAAGACGCTAGATGCCTCTCTAAGAGGTAGCATGACCGTAGAACCGTTAGGATACGCTGAATATTGATCTGATTTCAGAACCTGACCATTCAAAACCACCTTTACTTCACTAGCATCTGCCCAAGCCGTATAAGAGGTAGTTCCTCCAAATCCATTTACCAATAACAGTACACTTAACACTACAACAACCGCGATTTTGTTCATCCGTTCGAAACCTCCCTTTTTTTGACTATTAGTATTATGTGCGTTTCCAGCATCTGCTAATCCTAATGGTAGTAAAGCTCAACAAAAAAAGTGAATCGCTTCTTACATGGACATTCAAGTTCTAGGTTATTCCACCTTGAAGTCAAAATATTGTTTAGGATAAGGTTCCTTGATCAACGTAAAATGCCACCATTCTTTGCTGTAAGGTTTAAATCCCTGTTTTACCATCGCCTCTTTGAGGATCGCCCGATTTGCTTTCTGAGTCTTGTTGATTAAGGGCGTATCGTAATAGGAGATGTCTCCGAAAAAATCAAAAGGGCTTCCCATATCTACTTCAGCTCCCGTTTCTTTATTTACGATCGTTAAATCGACGGTGCTACCTCTGGAATGGCCTGATTTTTTAGCTATAAAACCAAGTTTAAATAGATTACGTTTATCCAGTCGCGGATAATATTGCTGTTTCATTTTAGTATCTACGGCATTCTGTGACCATCTTACAAAATGATTCACCGCCGTCTGCGGACGATAAGCATCATAAATTTTAAGAATATACCCTTTATTCGCTAAATCCTCACTTACAGCCTTCAAAGCTGTTGCCGCTGTCCGCGAGAATATCGCTAAAGGCGCCTTGTAGCCATCAATCCGCTTCCCCACAAAATTATTATCTCCGTAATATCGAATCTCATATTGTGCCGTTGGAATCACTTCTTCCAGATAGACAAAACCTTGCGGTAAATGGTTCTTCTTCTCCATTTGCATTTGCTGCAGCACAGAGTCTGTTGAAGAGCCGACATAAGCAGCTTCAGCGCTACCCATAAACAAACTATTTGTCCACAACAACAGCACAACTGCGAAAACAGCGATTCTTATTCCTTTTGATCCTATTCTCAATTAATCCAGCCTCTTCTCAGATGTTGTCTTTACATACTCTAATAATTACGAGTTTACGGTTTCAACTAGAAATTTTTCTATTACAGGAGTGAATTTATTATTCGTAGAATTAAGTAATTGTAGTAGCTTTTCTAAAATCGAAAGAATTCTAGTATCAACTTTGCTGTTTTTCAGTGCATTCTCATACGCCTTTTTTACTTCTGGTTTGATAACTTGCTCATCATAGTCATATGCAGGTGTATTACTTGTTCCATACAATAAGCGGGACGTTGCAATGAGAAGTTCTTTTTGAAGAGCGGTTGAACGGTTAGAAGCAGGATATTTCGTCACAAAATCCTCTATTGCAAGCGCTCTATTCGTTAACTCGGTCCAACTGATTACAATCGCTGCATCAGATACACTCGGTTGATTAGATTCGGTGGCCATGATGTCAATATAAGCTGCGATGTCCTTCGTAATATACGGCTTAAAGATCTTAAATCCCTCATAATGCATTACCGGATAGTACATGCCCTCACTGGTCTCCAGCTTATATCCCTTATCCCGGCCTTCAATTAACACATTGCGTACGTTGGCATCTTTGAACGTATTAAGGAGTGAGGTATAGGTTAGATTTTTGCTTTTGGAAAAAGCACTATTTATCTCTTTCTGCATCTTGTCCGGAAAAACCTTTTCTGAGTATACAGATAAATGTGCCTTCTGTGCATTCTCGAGCTGAAGTGTCATCTGAGTCGCTGTCCAGGTATCCACTTCTTTGATATGGTTAATTAAATAATTACGTGCGTTAGCAAGAGATGTCGGCTTCTGTACATACTGCTGGAATTGATTATAAACGCCTGCAGATTCCGTTGCCGTTGCGGCAGATACTGGCTCTATACCCAAAGTACTGAATCCTGTCACTGAACCAAGGGCTATAGCAATACTTAACAAGCCGGATTTTTTCCAGTTCAATAGATGACCTCCCTTTTGCCATATATGTAATTGTACTTAATATTTAGACATACGGGAATAACCTAAAACTAATTGGTTCATAGTACCCATTCCAAACAATCCTCAAGGAACAAGTGATTTATGATTTCGATAAAGTCACCTGTATCAAAATAATATATATTGACACAATATATATCTAACCGATATATTATAAGCGTGATATACAAATATTTCTAAACAACAAGGAGGTTCTATTTTGAACAGTCAGGATGTTATTTTAGGCATGCTTATGAAAGAATCGAAGACTGGTTACGAAATAAAACAGTTATTGGAGGATGTATTCTCTAATTTCTATAGTTCTAGTTATGGAACGATTTATCCCACACTTGCTCGTATGGAAAAGGAGGGTTTGATAACTAAGGAAAATGTGCAGCAGGAAGGTAAGCCTAATAAGAATCTTTTAAACATCACGGATAAAGGAAGAGATAGTTTTAACGCCTATTTACTAGCTCCACTAGAGGCTGACAGTATTAAGAAATCTGATTTTATGATGAGACTATATTTTGGTGAATTTGTTGGGTATGACAAGGTGATTCTTTGGTTGAAGCAGGTACAGGAGGAATCACAACATAAGTTAGATCAGTTACTTGAGCAGTATTCACTTTATAAAGATGAAATGCATCCAGCGCAGATCATCTGTATCCAAATTGGCATTGAAGAATATAAAGCAAAACTCAAAATCATTGCCGAAGGGTTGTCAAACATGGAGCAGTTAGTGCTTACGAAGTAAGTTTTGTACGTACCAAGTGAAGATGTAATGCTAAGAAAACTTTTAGGAGGAATTGTTAATGAAAACAATTTTTATAACGGGTGCTTCGTCTGGCATTGGGAGAACTACAGCAAAACATTTTGCTGAAAGAGGATGGAACGTCGTAGCCACGATGCGTTCACCTGAACAAGAAAGTGAACTTATTACACTTGATAATGTATTGGTTTTACAGCTTGATGTTGAGAAATTAGACACAATTCAACCTGCGTTAGCGGAAGCGATTAAGCGGTTCGGTAAAATTGACGTTCTTCTCAATAATGCTGGTTATGGAACAATGGGTCTTATTGAAGTAGCTACGGATGAGCAGATCAGAAGACAGTTTGAAGTGAACGTGTTTGGTCTTATCAGTATGACTAAAGCCATATTGCCACATTTTAGGTCTAATCAAGATGGTTTACTGATCAATATCTCTTCTATGGGAGGGAAAGTAACCTTTCCTACGATGTCTCTGTATCATTCAACGAAATTTGCGGTAGAAGGTTTTTCTGAATCCGTATCTTATGAATTAGCATCACAAAACATCAAAGTAAAGTTAATTGAACCTGGTGCCATTCAGACGGACTTTGGTGGAAGATCGATGGAGTTCTTTTTTAATGAAGAATTAACGGACTATAAACCCTTTACAACTGCATTTTTGGGTAAATTGGGTGAGATGGAAAAACAACCTACCTATGCTTCGCCTCCAGAAATTGTTGCGGAAACAATATATCAAGCCGCCACTGATGGGACAAGTCAGTTCCGGTACATTGTTGGAGAAGATGCAAAAATGCTCATTCATATGAAAGAAAATACAGATGAAGCAGAGTATCTGACTAATATAGCCCAGCATTTTTCTTAAAAAGAAGTTAGGTAGCGGACGCTTCTCGGTATTCTACCGGGGAGAGGTCCCTCTTTCTTGTTATGATTAAAAAAATCCCCTCCGATTATCAGTGGTATGTTCATATGTACATGAACCTTCTCCACTATCTACCGTAAGGGGATTTTACAAGCTTAATGATTAATGCATTGGTGTATTCATTTTATGATTAACGACTACTCTTTTCACGAAGAACGCAAGAATTAGACCTACAATCGCCATACTCATTCCGAAAATAAATGCATTTTGTACACCTTGCGTGAATGCAGGCAACATATTAGCTGGATCGGCAGGATCGGCCACAGTCTTCAAATAACTCTTAGAACCTGCGGACATAATGCTGACAGCTAATGCAGTACCGATCGCACCAGCAACCTGCTGCAAAGTATTCATGATCGCTGTACCATCTGGATATAATTCTAACGGCAGCTGGTTAATTCCGTTGGTTTGTGCAGGCATAAATACCATCGACACACCAATCATAAGCGTACTGTGAAGTACGATTACGAATACAACCGTAGAAGCAACAGTAATACTAGAGAAGAACCACAAAGCAGTAGCTGCAATAATTAGACCCGGAATAACGAGCCATTTGGGACCGTATTTGTCGAACAGACGACCCATGATTGGGGACATCAATCCGTTAATAATCCCCCCTGGAAGTAGCAGCAAGCCTGCCTTGAAAGCTGTATACCCTTGACCCTGTTGAAGATACATTGGAAGAATCAACATGGATGACAGGATAACCATCATACAAATAAATACCATAGCCACACCAATAGAGAACATTGGATATTTAAAAGCTCGCAGATTAATCATAGGCTGCTTCATCTTCATTTGGCGCAAACCAAACAATAAGAGTGATACCACACCTACTACGATAGCAATGATTACTTTTGGACTTCCCCAACCAGCTTCTTCACCGGCGCTACTGAAACCAAACACGATTCCACCAAACCCGATTGATGATAACACTATGGAGAGGATGTCGATCTTCGGCTTCGTAACCTTCGTTACATTCTGCATGAAGAGGATCCCGAATATCAATGCGATCACCAGGAATGGCAGTGACAGCCAGAAGATCCAGTGCCAGCTAAGGCTTTCAATTAGAAGACCGGCAATAGTAGGACCGATCGCTGGTGCTACCATGATAACCAACCCTATCATCCCCATCGCGGCACCCCGTTTTTCAGGAGCAATGATAATAAGGATCGTATTGAACATAAGTGGTAAAAGAAGCGCTGTACCCATTGCTTGTACCACACGCGCTGTTAATAGGAACTCAAAACTAGGTGATACTGCAGCTAAAAACGTTCCAAGTATTGAAAAACATAAAGCAGCAACAAACAACTGTCTAGTCGAGAACCACTGAAGCAGCATACCCGAAATCGGTACTAGAATTCCCAGTGTAAGCAGATAAGCCGTCGTCAACCATTGTGCTGTTGCTGGAGTAATTTGAAGGACATTCATAAGATCACTTAAAGCTACATTCAGTGCGGTTTCACTGAACATTCCGATAAATCCTGCAAGTAGTAAAGAGACTAGAATCGGAATGGTTTTAAACTTCTTTACTTCCTTTTGTTGCTTTCCTTGCATAGTTGCTTCCACTCTTAATCCCCCTGATGTTCTTATCTATTGTCTATCTCTAACCAAGTATTGCTGGGATAATCTTCGCCGCCGCGAGAAGCGGCTGTTCATCCCGTAAAGTCAGCGTCTGAAGAAGCGCTCCTTCAAATAATGAGACTATTACTGAAGCCTTATCGGCTGCAGTGTTGCTCTCCACACCTTCTTCCAGAAGGCGTTTCTTGATCACATCCTGCAAGTCCATAAACACAGATTTACATGCAGTCCGCAGCTCCTCACTAATACAAGAGGTCTCCGCCGCTAACCAAAAACTAAATGGAACAATCCCCTCAAATGAAGATTCCACTGCATCCATAGCCATGCCTAGAATAAAATCCTCCATTGCTTCAGCTGCACTATTGCTGCTCTCCATATGACAGTTCAGTTTCTGAGCGACTGTTAGACTAGTCCGGTTAATGCATGTTAAAGCCAGCTCTTCTTTACCGTGGGGGAAGTAATAATAAAGAGATCCCTTCGGTGAATCGCTGTCTTTAATAATCTGATTTAGTCCTGTTGCATGATATCCCTGAGAAAAAAATAATTTCGAAGCGGTGTCCAGAATCGCCTCACGCGTATTCGGCTTGTTCGACAAGCTGACACTTCCTTTGCATTATAACAATTGGTCTACATAATAAAACCATATTTTTAAGAGATATGTCAACATATAAATTACTTAAATTCAAAGTAATCTACTTCCCATTCCCTCAACCTCAGCGTATACTATAATTATTCCAATAAGAAAGGTGTGAATAAAATGCAAGACGTGCCAAAAGGAATTCCACGACCATTAGTAAAGACTAATCAGGCGTTTATCGTCATTTCTGTAATATTGACATGGCTAACAGGACAGCACTGGATTCTTGCGCTGCCCTTGTTTGCCGGATTGCTCGGACTCTTGTTCGGTTATAATCCCATCATTAAACTGGCTGCTAAGTTTCTGACAAAAGAACGTTCGCACTATGTACTCGAAGACTGGTCACAGCAACAGTTTAACCAAACGATTGCTGTCTTCTGCCTCACAGGTGGTCTGATCAGCTTCATCGCGGGGTGGACGATTGCTGCCTATATTTTCACAGCGCTAGTTGCAGTGGCAGCCACTGTTGCGATACTTGGTTTTTGTATCGGATGTTTTATCCATTATCAGTGGAGAATGTACAATTACAGACGTAAACAGAGCAGCACACATTAAATCTTAATCTTTCTCTTCTCCAACAACATCCCAGCGATGGCGAAATTTTAGTAGCCTTGGATGAAGTGATGAAGGTGCAGATGGTAACAATAAGCGGATCTTTACAATCCATTCTTCAAAAGAGGAGTAAGATGCAAACTGATTCGCCACCTCAGGTGTTAAATACAAAAAAATCGGCGAAGGATAGATTTCTGCAAGATGTCGAAGCGCAGAATCAAGCGGAGTATATTTCTTTCGCTTTCCTTCCAAACTCTCTACCGTGATGAAGCTAAGTCCTTGCTCCCTCTTCCATTCATGCAGCCGGTCCTCACGCTTATAATAAGCGCTCACCGGCTCTTTGGTCATCCGTCTCACCGTTTCTTCATGAAGCGGATATAGCACTAGCTTAGTGAAACGCCGATCGGTGGCCGTTTTTGCCGCGATTACAAGTTCCTGATCTGTTATATGTTCAAAAGAATCGTAAAACACTAACGTCCCTTTACGTTGTTCAACCGGTGGCTCATAGCCGTAGGGAACATGCTGAATGTCTCTTTTCATTGAAATCCCTCCTGCTTGTTCTATTTATAAATCATATCATGTGACAATAGCAGGGCTATCATTCTTATCTTACAGCTTAAGCAGTTCTCATTTCCCACCTACCTCAAACAATTCCTGCTCTATCCCAAGCTAATTTAAATTCCGCTACACTCTGATACCGCTGCTCACGCTCCAGGCTAACCGCCCGTAAAGCAACCTCGTAGTGAGCTTCGCTCGCCTCCCATTTTGCAAACGACCGGTCGGAGGCTCCTCCTAAAAGAACAAATGAAGTTGCGCCCATATTGAATACATTGGTAACTTCATCAATCGGTGCACCCAAGATAAACTCTTCCGGTGACTTGAATCTGGATGAGCCCCAGAAGTTCTCTCCCAGATCATTTACAGTTGGCTTAGGTCTATAAAAATCAATATCACAAATCCTTGTTTCATCGTTCGCGAAATTATAAAGAATACTTCCATCATAAAAATCGACGGCGACATAACCCTGCAACTCAACATGTTCATGAAACGCAAAGATTACGTCTAAGGACGCTAAACGTTTTTCAATAGATAGTTGCTTATAGCGGTAAAAAGGCGATTCCGGATGGTTCAACTTAGCTTCTCCCGCAAACAGCCAATGCGAATGCAAACATTCACCTTCAAACCATTCAAACACCGCTACATATCCCACTCCAACTTCAAAATGTGACACCAGATAGATCAGCACTTCAGATTCAAGCTCTTTATATAACGGAATAGCTTTCATCAAATTATCAACAGCATCCGAGGGGTTTCCATCGTAAGTCAAAGGCTTTGCACCAGCAAATTTCACAAAATACCTCTGACCTTCCTTCTCCACACCAAAAGAAAGATTTCCCGAGTCCTGCTGATCGAACACTTTGAACACCCTGCCAAGTTTAGATAACCAAGCAAAATCACAAGGCTCTTGCAATTGAAAAGTTACTGCATCGATTTCGTATGTAAAATATTTTTCGCTCAAATGTACCTCCACATTTACTAACCTAAGTTAACTCTATTTTCATAAAGATTCCGGCGATGATTGTTTCATGAGGACCTGTTCTTTTGACAATTTCATACGGCTTAAACCCTAACCTGGAGTATAATAACATCCCTTTAGTATTCACATTATGACAAACTAGATGTAACTCTTGAAGCTGTAAGTCCTCTTTAGCAGCAGCAAGCATGGTACGAATCAAATACTCCGCGGCTCCCTTACCTCTATAATCGGTTGAAACAATAACATTTCCTAGCCAGTACAAATCTTGTTCTTGTCATATTGCGGCATAGTCCGTAGATGCGGCTTTTCGATAACTGTACGTCATTCCGTTTCCTACCTTCTTAACTTCAATCATGAACTTGCTCGATATTTAAGCACTAGAATAATAACCAGCAACACAACACATAAGGACATCGTATTCGTAATCAAAAAAGCTAAACCTACTCCCGTAACCGCCAAACTTATCGCGTATGCTTCCATTAGACTAATCCCGAGCAGCATAAGTAAATACGACTTCAAATTTAAATCGGCTACGGATTTTGATTTGAGGATTTGAATAATTTGAGGAATCCATCCCAAAGACAGGATCACCCCACCTATTAATTGCATGATTGCAAACATATGAGCACCTCCACGGATTTTATTACTGTTGTATTCCGGGCGGCTCCATCTGGTTCCAGTTCATACTAAATTAACAATTATTTTTAGCTACTCTGCTTCTTTAAGCTTACTATATGCATAAGAGGCCGCACCAATAGTTCCAGCCCGACTCCCTAGCGAAGCTTGAACAATTTCACACTTACTGCCAGATAGCTTCAACGCATGCTGATTTACAGTTTCTCTTACAGGTTGGAGCAACTTATCACCCGCTGCTGCCATCCCCCCACCTACAATAATAAGATCAGGGTTGAGCATATTCACTACATTCGCTAATCCAAAGCCAAGTATAGTCCCCGTCTCCTGCATGACCTCCATAGAGATAGCGTCTCCGAGTTCGTAGGCTTCAGATATCATTAGCGCGGTAATTTGCTCTTCTTGATCATTAGTCCAGGTCTGAATCATGCTGGTTCGGCCTTCCTTCAGCTTCTCTTTAAAAGTGTTCACCATGCCAAGCGCGGAGACATATCGTCCCAAGCAGCCCGAGCTCCCACATTTACAAGGTCGTCCGTTCCTGTACATATTCATGTGCCCAATTTCACCAGCGCTATAAGACGTGCCGTAGATTACTTTCCCGTTGTTCACAATACCCGATCCTAAACCCGTTCCCAAAGTAATCAGAACTAGATTGTTATAACCTCTGCCTGCACCTTGCTGCCATTCTCCATACAGATTAACCCTTACATCGTTATCAATGAAAATAGGGAAATCATAAAACTTCTTCATCTCGTCAACAACATGTACTTGCTCCCACCCCGGAAAATTAGGCGAGAAAAAAGAAATGCCCGCTACCGGATCAAGTAATCCGGGCACTCCGATTCCCATACCTTCTACTAAATCTAACGAAATATCCGCTTCAACCGTAATCAAACGTACAGCTTCTCTAATCCGTTCCAGCACATGTAACGGGCCTTTGGCTGCCTCTGTAGGTGTAGATATTTCTTTTACAGCTATAAAATCGAAATCGTAAATTCCTGCTTTGATATTCGTTCCACCGAGATCAATTCCTATAATGTAGCGTTTCATAAGAACCTCCAGAATTAGAAATAACTTCACCTTTCATTATGAATGTCTGAAGGCTGAAACTATAGAGGGAACATACAAGTTATATGATAAAGTTCCAACATTTCTATTACAAATGACTACTACTAACTGTCGCTTCTACTTCGGCTAACATCAATCTGTTCACACCCATCTTAATCTGATTCTCAGTAAGATTAGAATAGCCTAGTAGAAACACAGGTCCCTTAGGTTTACTCTCCAGAAAATAAGAGGATGCAGGATATACACGAACTCCGTAACGGAGCGCCACTTCAGCTATACGATTCTCTTCGGCATCCGACTCCAGCTCAATCAGTAAGTGCAGCCCCGCTTCCTCGCCATAATATCGCACTCGACTCCCAAATTCAGTATTCAAGCTATTTACGAGACAGGCTCTACGAGAGGCATACAGCTTACCCATCTGTGTAACATGCCTTGCATAGTGACCATTCTGAATAAATTCAGCTAACGCTTCCTGATCCAAAGCAGAAGACATGCGATCTGTAATCCATTTAACGGCCAAAAAAGGTTGAAGCAAAGCCGGAGGCAGCACAACATAACCTATCCGCAGAGAAGGAAATAATACTTTACTAAAGCTGCCTACATAAATGACTCGACCCTCAACATCTAGACCAGCAAGCGCGGATAATTTCGGACCCTCGTATCTATATTCACTGTCATAATCGTCTTCAATAATAAAAGCATGATTAGCGTTCGCCCAATCCAACAGCTGAACTCTTCGTTTCAAGGACAGTGTCGTCCCAAAAGGAAACTGGTGAGAAGGCGTAACATAGACTAGCTTTGGCGATTTTTTAAGATTACCTTCTTTATCGTTATCACTGTTTGTCTGGATCTCTTCCACACAGATGCCATCTTGATCTACTTTAACAGGTATGACCTCTACCCCAGCAAAAGAAAATATTTCACGCACAACACTATGTGAAGGATCTTCAACAATGACTTGATCACCTTTAAATAAGAAAATCCTCGATAAAATATCAAGAGCTTGGGTAGCTCCAGAAGTAATCACGATTTGTTCTGGAACAACGGGCATAGACCGCGTGGAACGTAATAAACGAGCAATTTCTCGGCGTAGTCCCAGTGAACCCTCCGCAGGGCCATAGCCTAAAGTATCCGGTGAAGCGCGGCGGCAAGCATTCATTAGAGCTTTTTGCCATTGATCCATAGGAAACGCATCCCAAGCAGGTACACCATGTCGAAAATCGCAAAATACCGGGTTCAAATGATCAACTTCTCTAGTAGAAGGAGGATTAAGCGTAAGGATATCAGGTCCCTTCGTTATAAAATTGTAAGGGCTCTCATAATCTTTTGTAACTTTCTCCTCCAGCGTCAACTCCGCAATAAACGTTCCCGCCCCTTTTCTCATCTCCAGATACCCTTCTGCCTGTAGTAGCTCATAGGATTGAAGGACCACGCTTCTGGATACTCCAAGCTGATTGGCCAAAGTTCTAGACGGAGGCAGGGGGTCCCCTCCGCTTAAAGCTCCTGAATGGATAGCATTTCGAACTTGCTCGTAAATTTGACGGCTAAATGGTATCTGTCGTTCTTTATCGAGTGTGATCAGCAAATCATGCTTCATAAGAGGTCCTCCCCTTCTGTTCCGACTTTTGATTTAAAAATATAGGGTTAGCATTTTTACGAGTATTGCTGCGGAAACAGAGCCTATAATCACGAAGAGCAGCGGAATTTTTCTAATTAATACCAGTATAACAGCGACAGTCCCTGATGCGATACCCACAAGATTAACATCTGGGTCTACCTGAATGATTCCAGGTACCGTTAACGCACTAAGAACCGCTATAGGCAAATACTCCAGTAGCGCTTGGACTTTGGAAGAACCATTTGTATGGTTCGTAAGCAGTAAAGGCACAAAACGAAATAAAAATGTAATAACAGCCATACCTATGATGATTAATATAGTCATACGGATACCCCCTTCTCCGCTTTCACTTGCCCTTTAATTAAGGAACCCACTGCCATGCCGATCAACATAGCTATAAGAATCGAAGAGTTTCCCAGCAAAGGGTTCAGTAGCCAAGATGATCCTGCAGCTGATATACATATAGCCATATTCCGTAAGCTGCCTTTCAATTGAGGTACAACAAGTGCAATTAGTAAGGCATATAATGACGTGTTTAGCGCCGGTAAATATAAAGCTGGGATATAGGAGGCAAGGGTGATCCCCGAAGCTGTTGCTATCAGGTTAGCGACATAGGGAGGGATTTGTAGGCCTAGCAGATAAGGAAGTCCTAATGGTTGGTTCATTTTTTCATTCTCCGTTTTACGATTTACGCCTTCTCGAGGGATCATACTAACGGCATATACCTCTTCTGTTAAACTGAAGCCAATCCAAGTTCTCGCTAGTACACTGATGTTACGATTTAACTGCCCTCCAAAGGATAAGCTGATAAACAAATATCTTAAGTTAATGATCAGAGTAAGCAGTAAAATCACTGGAGCGGCTGCTCCTGCGGCAAGCATTTTTACACCGATAAATTGACTAGCCCCCGCAAATACGAGCGCTGACAATAAGAATACTTCCAGACTTCCTAGACCTAACCCCTTACCGACCAATCCAAACGTAAAGCAAGCTGGGATAAATCCTGCAACAATTGCGATAGAATCTTTTAGCCCTGTTCTAAACATTACTTTTTGATCATTCATAAGTTTCTCTCCCTTATCATTGTTACTAGAGAGAGCATACTTGGATACAGTTCCAGTGGAAATAACCACATTGGTGCGTATGTACCATACCAATTTCTTTTCTCACAAAAAAAGACCACCCTCTAGAGAGCGATCTTAAATGTAGGTTTAAACCTCCAGTGGACTTTCAACAATCTCGTTGATTTCCTCTAAAATCTGCGATTTAATCTGGTCTACTCGATCAAAATTCAGGGTAGAAGTATAGATTTGCTTTAATGCAACTAGGAATACTTTTGCGTCTGTAAGATGTTGTGTGGATTGTTTCATGGTACTCGAATATCGCTCTTTAATGCCGGCTATAGCTTCGGAATATTCTTCATCTGTACCAGGCAGTATACAGCGGGAATACATATCGACGATCTCGTCGGTTGCCCGATCAGGGTAGTACTCATGTGGAGCCGTACTATCAAAAATAGCAAATCCAAGCTCACGCACGATAATCATATCAAGGCTATTTGGATCGAAGCCACAGTGGTAAATTTCAACATCGAAACCACGTTTGATGCCTTCAGCCGCTATTTTCTTCAAAAGTGTAGATTTTCCGGAGCCCGCACGTCCTTTAACCAAATATCTTTTTAGTCCTGAGGTTAGATTAGGAACAAAATCCACGGCCCCCTTAGGCGTCGCCGCACCTAAAAAACGATGATCTACCCGGCTGGATTTTTCAGATTTCTGATCACCATACAGAAGCTTAATATACTCCTGTGTCAGTTCGTCGGCTGCTTGAAAATCCATTTTCGCGATATAAATTGCTTCCCATTCGTCATGAATGCGAAGAGCTTTAGCAAAGCCAGCATAAGCCAATTCATGTTCTTGTTTAATGGCTCCGACTAAATTATCGATTTCCAACTTCTGCTGGCACAACTGGAACTGATCAGCGGCCTGCTCCAAATCTACAAATACGATGGACTCTTCAGGCAGTTCAGGGTTTATTACTCGCGGAGCTGTTCCATCCACAATTCCTATATTTAATTTGGGAATAATCACACCGTCGAATGAATCGTTATCTGATGCAGTGTGGATGAACCAGATCTCATAACCTTGTTGATTCAACTGCTCTCCAATTTCTCTAATCAGTTTGGTCTGCCCCGTACCTGGGCCTCCTTTTAAAACATATAGACGCGTTAAACTTTGCAATGACGACTCATAGAGGCTGTAAAAACCGTGAGCCGTATTCCCGCCAGCAAAGAAATTGAGGATTGTTCCGTTCATAATCGCACACCTTTCCGGGCTAATGTCATGGTTCATATTTCATCGTATTATGGTTCCCTGGGAAAGGTGACACTTTAAGTGAGATGTGGTCTTACTTCATAAAATGATCCATAAATCTCTTAATGACTGGAACATCAGGAGGTGATAACTCGCTAGGCAATTCTCCATAATTAAAAAAACGGACTTCTTGCACTTCAATTCCATCTTCTTTAAGCGCACCGTCAAATTCTGTACATAGATAAGCGGCTACAACATTATATACTTCATCACCGTTTGGATATTTGTAATAAAGCTCTTGTCCAGAAAACATGTCGAACAATTCAAGTCCTCTGGCTTGTAAACCTGTCTCCTCAAAAAGTTCCCTTTTAGCAACCTCTTCCAAAGTCTCCCCAAGCTCCATCGAGCCACCTGGCAACCCCCAGCAACCGTTGTCCATTCTACGTTGTAATAGTAATTGCTGCTCGCTACACAACAAAACACAGGCTCCTGCCATAATAAGCGGCCTGGTACCTACTAGTTTTCTTAGCTCCATAATATAATTGCTCATTACACAGCATCCTTTTCCTTAATGGCTTGTTTTTTTGTTCATCCCCAAATATAATCACAGGAATCATACCACAATATTACATTTATAACATTCGAAAGCAAATAAAAAAGCTACCTCATGGTAGCTCTATAAATCCTGATTACTAGATAATCATTTCGTTTTTGGAACATGAAAACCATTGTTTTGCGCGTAATTTTCAATACTCCAGATGCCGATTCCCTGCTCTCTTGCTTTATCCTGTATAGCTCTAAATTGATCTACGTATTTCGTATTAGGTGCAAATACATATGCCACACGTGCATAACCCTGCTCTAGCAGAAGCTCATTAAACATTTTGCCATCGATATAGAGATAACAGAGTAGACGACCATATTTATCTCGTTCTGATACATCTAGTTCAATTTGCACATCTTTATTAGTAAGCATCTTTTTGGCATAATCAGAGGCTTCTATCGAAAATGGCTGTGGCTCAGGAATGTTCGGATTAACGGATTCAGGGGTATCGACTAGTAGCAAGCGTACTGTTTCTTTTTTACCGTCGATAGTCAGCTTCATGGTGTCACCATCAACTACCCGTGTTACCTTAGCATCTAATAAACGTCTGTTATCCTCTTGTGTATTCTTTGCCGTAGCATCAGATTTAGGACTAGGACTTGTTGTTATAGATGGAGCTTGATCTGAAGTAGACTGCTCGGCGAAAGTGCAAGCGGTAGCTGTTCCGAGTATGAGGGTGATGGCTAAGCAGATTTTTAATAGATACGTTTTACTCATGGTTAAACCTCTTTCTTATACATATGTAATAGCTTCATGGGGTCTAATTAAAATAAATCAAAATAGTAAAAAACACAAGTTTGTAATATTTAATATAGAAAACAACGACAGCTATGTACCAGAAAAATAAGATACATGGCTGTCACCGTTTTAATAAATTCATAATCTCCGTTAATCACCCAGCTTAGCTTCTGCTACGTTTAAGTTGGAAATTTTTATTTTGATTATGATCGATAAGAAAGCAAGCAGGGAAAACATAATTCCGATCCAGATGAGCTGATGTATTCCTGC
Source organism: Paenibacillus sp. FSL R5-0475 (assembly GCF_038004585.1). Lineage (NCBI taxonomy): Bacteria > Bacillati > Bacillota > Bacilli > Caryophanales > Paenibacillaceae > Paenibacillus > Paenibacillus sp. FSL R5-0475. The sequence continues at coordinate 1,485,552 of NZ_JBBORK010000001.1, read as the reverse complement.
ATGAGAAATAAACCAACCACCGATAGCAGTCCCTATCGTAATTCCAAGATTGGAGAATGAAATAAACAAGCTGTTACCGAATTCGGGAGCTTCTTTTGCCTCGGTCGTTAACCATGCTTGACTGACAATGAGTCCGCCGGAATGCACTGCCCCCCAAATGATTATGATAATAACCATCGGAATGAAATAAGATCCTAGATAATAAACGAAGAGGTAAGTTACCGCATATAGCAGAGGAAACATGATGACGGTCTTTGAAATGCTTTTATGCAAAAGGCCCCCAAATAAAAAATTCCCAAAAATCATGACTATACCAAAGGCCATCAACATGATACTAATCCATGATCCATTCATCTGTGTTACTTGTCCAAGATACTCAGCGAAGTAACTATATACAGAAAACATAGCTGCAAAGATAAAAATAACAGTCACAATATTTAACCATAATAGAGGTTTGCGTAGTATACCAAGCTGCTTGCCATAAGACATTTTTTCTTTAACAGGCATGGAAGGAAGCCAAGCGAGTATCCCTAAAAAGGCAATTATACTTACAACAGCACCAAACAGGAAAGCAACTTCTAATGATATTTTGTCTGCAAGATAAGAAGTCAAAGGCACACCAAAAGCAAACCCGACTGTGATTCCGGCGAAAACCTTTGTAACTGCTTTAGTACTCTTTTCTGGTGGGACAAGTTGAGCAGCGGTCACAAGAGCAACTGAAAAAAAGACAGGATGAAAAATAGCAGGGATAATACGAAAAATCAACATTACTTCAAACATAGTTGTATAAGCGTACACAACATTTGAAATTGCAAAAATAAGTACAGCCGTTAATAGAATAACTTTACGATTGATACCAGAAGCCAGTAATGTTAGAAATGGACCAGAAATGGCAACGACTAAAGCAAATATACTTACAAGCCATCCAGTCTGTGAAGTCGATATATTAAATTTTTGAGTTATCTGCGGTAGAACACCTATAATCCCCATTTCCGTAGTGATAATACCAAATACACCTAAAGCCAGAATAATGATAAGCAACGGGTTAATCTTTTTCATTTTTAAAATAATCCTCCATTTTATATTTACATATATAGATTTGTAGATATGTATTATCAAAAAAAAGTCTTCCCTCCTCTCATTTATAGTTTCTGTTTAATATACTCGGAAAATTCCTGAATTGTCTTCTCGTTCCGACGATAGTACGTCCACTTCCCAATTCGCTCTGATTCCAACAAACCAGCTTTTTGCATTGTCAACAAATAACTCGAGATAACAGACTGTGCAAGTCCCGCTTTAGCTTGAATATCTCCCACGCATATTCCAGTTCGAAAACTTAGGCCTTGTTGTAAATAAGGCTTCTCATCAAAGAATTCCTCCGGAGTTTTTAACCACATCATAATTTGACTACGTGTCTCGTTAGACAAAGCTTTAAATATCACTAAAGGTTCCATGCATTTCATTATATCTACTTTTATAGATTTGTAAATGTAAAATTTATTTAGTGCATGAGATATTTCCAAATTAACCAGCAAATCAGTACGGATACCCACGAAATGAAACCGAAAATCATCACGATTTTGTTTTCGCTCCATCCATATTTTAAGCTGAAATGGTAATGGATCGGAGCCATCCGGAACAGCCGCAGCTTATTCCGTTTATAGTACCAAACTTGTAACATGACCGATAACTGCTCCGCAAAATAGACGAAAAACAAAATCGGAATCAAAAGCTCGACCTTCTCAATGACAGCTAAAATGGAAAGGGAGCCACCGATCGCCAGTGATCCTGTATCGCCCATAAAAGCTCTTGCCGGATAAATATTATAAAGGAAAAGCCCAAGCAGACAGCCGATCATGACAAGGGAAAATGTCTGCACTTCAGGTTTGTCCGAAATCATAAAAAAGAAAAAATACGTTGGAATGGCTACATTGATCAGTAGCCCATCAAGACCGTCCGTAAAATTGATGGCATTTGCGGAGCCCACTACAAACAGCAAAATGATTCCGACATAAAGGTACAAAGGCAGTTGCAGATAGTGTCCTTGAAATAACACAATATCGCTCGTCAGACCGAACGATTGGAACAACACATACAAAATGATTCCAGTAAAAATAAATTGAAGCACTAGCTTTGAGCGACCGGTGATGCCGGACGGATTTTGCCAAAAAGCCTTTTTGAAATCATCCAGAAATCCGACCGAGCTGAACAACAAAAACGTGACGCATAAGAGTAACATTAGAGGTCCGGGATGAAACTGTAACGAGATCGCTATCCCGATAAGCAGGACCAACCCTGCCATAAGCGGTGTACCACGTTTGGCCTGATGATCCGCTGGTAACTCGGAGCGAATTGGCTGCGTTAGCCTCAGCCTGTGCAGTGTCCAGATCAACAACGGCGTAAATAACGCCACTAGAAGAAAAGACAGGCCGGAAATAGCCATAATTCCAAACATATAACAAACTGCCCCCCCTTTGAAAAACAATATTTTAATACTTCCACTCCAAATACTCTACTCTGGAACCTAACTCACACTCACGAAATTGATTTGAGAGTTATTAAGATCGCTTGAATTATGTAAAGTTTTATCCCTCTCACTTGTATCTTTAGTAAAATGATATATGTAAATAAAACTTTGATAAAGAGAAAGTATTCTGTTTTTATTTCCTATTTTCGCTCCTCATTAAGAAATACTTCCGATCAATAAATAAAGGACTGCCTATCGGCAGCCCTTCATTTATTTCGCATCCCTCTCTGTTTTCAAATCGATAATTACCTAAGAGTCTAGCTCTGCTAATTCCTGAAGGATTTTCTCAATATCACCATCAGGATTTAACGCTTTAATCATCTCTTTCGTAATAGCTGCACCCTCATAAACTTGTGCAACAACCTCTAAGGGGAGTATGAGTTCAAAATAACCTTCGGCAAATTCCACAAAATCCTCAGCAGTGCGGAAAATAGTCCCTAGCAAAAAGTCCGAACCATCTTCTGTCCCCGCTGGAATCTCTACCTTCCCCTTTTTCCACGTCAAGTCATTATTTTCACGCCAAAAACAAAAAGTAACATCATCCTTAGCTATCGCCTCTTCTTCAAGAATAGACAATAGTGAGGTGGGGACTTCTTCATAGATTCCTGGCCAAACTTCATGTTCGTCGCGCGCATATGGACTTACTTCGGATTCATGATCAAAACCTTTAATTATCGTTCCTTGAGGTGCAAAAATAATAAACAAATGATCACCTGAGCCATTATCGATCGATGCTAGAGAAACATTCTTATCAAATTTAGAATCAAAACTATGATAGCGAAGCCATTCCTCTGAACATAGGACAATATTTAGAGAAGCAAGTATTTTCATGAGTTTTTTTAAGTTTTCGGGTGCTGGTAAAATATCTAACACATTCATCTATGATTCCTCCCCATTCTAGTTATTAATGATTTTAGCATATTGATGAATTAGGAGTGAAAAAAAAGACTACCCGAAGGTAGCCTTTCCAACTTAACAAGACAATAGCTTAGCTTAAGATCCCGCGCCCTTATATCTTCTAACCCCATAACTCCAAGCTAACAGACCAATCCCAAGGAATATCGCACCTACAACAGGTGTCATCAGCGCCAGGCTCGTCATTTCTTCACGCTGCAGGAAGAGCGCTGCTGGATATACCCCGACGAATGCAAACGGGATAATCCAAGTTAGAAGTACCTGAATAGCACGATTGTAAATCGTTACCGGATAACGGCCATAAGTCTGAATGTTGTACATTAACGGAAGAATACCCGTAGGAGCATCCGAATAGAAAGACAATGAAGTCAATGTTGTATAAATCCCAGTATAGATGGCGACGGCACTTAACGTGAGAATGATCAGAGCCGGTATCGTCCACCATTCAAAGGGAAGACCCAGATTACTACCACTGATGGCCATAATAATAATACCTATGAATGAGCCCATTAGTGCTGGTGGATCAACATTTTCCAAAAAGATCTGGAACAGATTATGCGCCGGACGTGTCAAAATACGGTCCATCTCACCTTTGACGATATAACGCTCACTAAATCCCCATAGATTCACAAAACAACTAAACACCCCAAAAGGCACCATAAAGAACCCATAGACGAACACTACTTCGTTCTGATTCCAGCCGCCAAGGCTATCCGTATGCATAAAAATTACTAGTATAAAGATAAAGTTTGTAGCCTGAAAGAGCAAATCTGATATGACCTCTACCCAAAAATCGGCGCGATAGGTGAGCCGGGACTTCATATAGTTCTTAATGTATTCAATTAATAATCCAAGGTAATACACGTTTCCTCAACCTCCCTGCACGAAGAGACGCTGCCGCGCCGCATGATATAACCAGACAATTGGAATCAGTAAGGCCAGGAACCAAACGATCTGTATCCCCAGTACATTCCAAATCCCAACCCCTTGCACCCGTCCTGTAAATACAGAACCCGGCAAGTAAGTAATCGCCTGAAACGGCAGCACCTTAAGTATAGAAGATAGCCAGTCAGGAAACAGACTGATCGGCACGATCAGACCAGAGAACAGATCAACAATTACCCGCTTCATACGCATCATGCCCTCATTATTCTCAACAAAGAAAGCTGAGAGCCCAGTAATAATATTGATCTGTGAATTAATCAAAAAGCTGAAAAAGAGCATTACAAGAAACCCCGCCCAAGCAGATGGTGCTGTCGGTAATTGAACCGGGAACAACAACATCGCTATAGCCATACCCGGAATCATAAACAAGAGAAAGCGGAACATTCCCTCTCCGAGTCCTTGCATCATTTTGACTAAGACATAGTTATAAGGCCTTATAAACTGGATAGCGATACTTCCGTCTCGTATATCCGTAGAGATCTCACGATCTAGATTATTAAAATAAAACGCACGAGCCATCCAAGAAACAGCGACATAAGACGTCATTTGCGTTGCGGTAAAGCCACCAAGTGAATCCCCATTACCATAGATGGCCATCCACGTGAAATAGTTAACCCCAATATTCAGTGAATAGATAAGAATACCTGAGTAGTAGTTGATCCGATAAGCAAGCATGGTAAGGAACCGGATCCGTATAAAATCTAAGTACGCCCCAAATAGTAATCTACGACTATTCTCTGGAGGACCACCTGAAGGTGAACCTCCTGAGGACGAGGACATAGCTGTTGAAGCATTAAGCTTATCAGACATGTAAAGCCTCTCTTTCATCCTTCAGAGCGGCAGCTTGTTTCTCTGGTTTATCCGCAGACCCGGATTGATAAATACTGCGAACAATATCGTCCGTATTCGTCTCAATGATTTTGATATCAGTAATGTCGGCTTTCCCTACTACCCGTCCCAAAACATCGGATACATTAATATCCAGCGGTATCCAAACCGATGCTCCAAGATCGTTGTCTGCAGACCAAGTAACCGGCATCCCTTCAGTCCAAAGCTCAAGCAATTGCCGTTTCGTTGCATTTCCGAATTGAAATTGAACTTCACGTCCGGTTCCCCAGCGCTGTTTCAGATCTTCTAGGCCGCCGTCATAAATAATTCGACCATCGTCAAGCATGATCACCCGCGAGCAAAGGGCTTCAATATCTTGCAGATCATGTGTAGTCAACAGTATGGTTGTTCCATGCTCACGGTTCATATCTTTAAGGAATTCACGGATCTCTGACTTCACCACAATATCTAAACCAATGGTTGGCTCGTCCAGAAATACAATCGAAGGGTTATGAAGTAATGCTGCGACTAATTCACAACGCATCCGCTGACCGAGACTGAGCTTACGAACAGGACGATTCAGTAGTTCTTGCAACTGCAATCGTTCGACTAATTCATCCAGCCGTTTCTTGAAGTCTTGTTCAGATACCCGGTATACCTTGCGCAGCAGCTGGAAGGATTCAATGACCCCAATGTCCCACCATAGCTGGCTGCGTTGCCCAAACACCACACCGATATTCTTCACGAATTTCTCGCGCTCCAAATAAGGAACATAACCACCCACCGTAAGATTTCCTGAAGTGGGTACGAGAATGCCCGTGAGCATTTTGATCGTGGTTGATTTCCCGGCACCGTTCTCGCCGATATAACCACAAATCTCACCTTCGGGAATGGAGAAGGAAATATCCTTCACAGCAGTTACTTCCGTATACTCCCTTTTAAACAAATCAGCGAAGGCCCCTTTGAGACCTTCGCGGTTTTTTTGTACTTTGAATGTTTTGCGTAAGTCTTGTACTTGAATAGCAGTCATATTGTACCTCACTAAGCTTAAAGTTGGGTTCCAGTAACCCATTATAATTGAAGAAGTGCAAAAGCACTACCTCAATTTTTACTTAGCCAGTCTTCCTACAATTGGATTCGCTTCTTTCACTGCCTCTAAATGTCCTGAACGAGCCACTTTGGTGCGTAAGTATTTCTCGTTAAAAGAAGATACATCTCCCCACAGCGCTACTCTTTTCACAGCATTCATACCTGCAGTCTTGAGAGCTTCCAGTTTCTTCGGATTGTTCGTAATTAACGTGACTGGTTTTTGACGTAGCTGTTGTAGAACGCTGATCGCTTCTTCATAATTTCTTGAATCATCAGAAAAACCCAGTTCTAAATTAGCCTCAACTGTATCGTATCCTTCTTCTTGTAAAAGATACGCTAAAGATTTGCTAAACAGTCCAATGCCTCTACCCTCATGGTTAGCAAGATAGAATAACGCACCTGAACCGTGTTCGACGATCATTTTCATGGACTGATGCAGTTGGAAGCCACAATCACAACGTTTGCTGCCAAAAATATCGCCGGTATGACAAATGCTGTGCATCCGAATCAATGCTTCATCTGAGCCTTCGAAATCACCATATACTAAAACACTGGATTGCTGACCATCTGCGAGGCTCATGGATGGTAACTTTGAAATCAAAGCGGCTGTTGCTTCACTATTATCACCAAGAAGCTCTGCATCCGTAGTGTTCAGCCAGTTGTACCATTTAAAAGTAACAGTCTCTCCGTCTAAATTCACGGGTAAAGTAATCGGTCCAACCAATATATTTGTACTGTTTTCTAAAGGAATCCGAGTAATTTTATTTTGTAGGATAGAAATAATATCTGGTTTTGTCATGTGTAACACCTTCCTCAATTTCATCTGGTATAGCTATAGCTATACATAAGGATCGAATATTAGTTAAAATATAAGTAACTATTTGTAAGTAAGTTTATCATTGTAATATAACTTCGTCAAGTTATAATATATCTTTAAATATTTATAATTACTTTATGTAAGTTTATGATATAATGAATGTCGAGGTGATATTATGAATGATTTCAACATGTGTCCTCGCTTTGAGAAAGCGGTAGACTTGCTAAGTAAACGTTGGGTCGCGCTGATCGTTTTCGTGCTTATGCCAGGTCCACGTCGTTTTGGCGAAATAGAAAGCTGTCTGTCCAATCTAAGTGGTAAAGTGTTATCTGACCGATTAAAAGAAATGGAAATCGAAGGAATTATTGAGCGGACTGTATATCCAGAAATGCCAGTACGCATTGAGTACTCCCTTACTCCAAAAGGAACCGCGTTGGCTCCTATACTTGGTGAAATTGGAAATTGGTCTACGGACTGGATTGAGCTTGGTGTTACAAATTAATCCGACTTATACTAACTTGAAGAGCCCTTTTTGTTCCGTAAATCCGGCAACAAAAAGGGCATTTTAAGTTATTCGATATATTGTTAAACTGCTATAGATCTTTCCGTTGAAAACGATACAATCCGATTAAGAACGCGATTAGTGTATAGAAGATCGCATAGACGATAAATGTATTAGATGGGACTGAGGTGAAGTTATCTAACCCAAATAGACTATTGGAAGCGTTAAACATCCCGTTCATTTCGTTAATACTAAACAGTTCAGCAGTCATTCTGCGCTGTAACCCATCTACAGGCATAAGTAAGGACATTATACCCGTCATATTATTTAGAGTGCTAAGTGCTTCGGGCTTAGATAATAAAGAACTACTTACCTTGTCAATCATTCCTCCTAGCCATCCTGCTCCATAAAGCATCGTCATAAAGACTCCATTTCCAAGAGCTGAGAAGAATCCTGAACCCAGCATAGAAACAGTTATTAGCAACGGTACGATGGAAGAAAAGAGCAAAAATGATTTGAATAACGCTAATCCATCTCTTGGAATTGCGGTATGGGCTTGCGTAATTAGCAATATAGAAACAAATAAAATAAGTGCATAACCTATTCCTAGTGTTACATAACCAAGCCAGCGACCTGCGTACCATTTCCAGCGTGGAATTGGTCTTGGAAGCAAGGCTTGCATCACTCCCTGCTCTGCTTCACCTGAAATGGCGGAAAACGAACTAAAAATAGCTAAAAAAGCAATTACAAATGCTCCGAAGAAAAATCCAAACGATAAAATAAATAAACCATTTGTAAAACGAATCAGGAGTTCTTCTCCGCTAGGAAAACTCGATCCGTGAGACATAGAACTTTGCCCGATCGTACCCGCAATAAACCAAAACCCAATAAGAAAGACCACGGTCATAATTAATGTCAGCACCATTACTCTTTTGCGCATCAGTTCTTTCCAGGTCATACCCATTATAATTCTCATTCGTGTTCACCTCTGTGGCTTAGTCCTGATACAGCATTCATAAACCACTCTTCTAAACGTTCTTGCTGATGTGAAACTTCATATAAGGTCATCCCTTGTTCTATAATCAGTGTATTCAGCCAACCCACCTGCTCTTCACTTTCCAGCTCCGCTTCCAACCAAACCCAACTACTGTCTGTGGATTCTTCGGTATGGGAAGACACCCGGATCTGCAAGCCTGTCTGATCTTTTAGCCACGACAATAAAATAGGCGCAAAGCCGCCTACTTTAAATCGCCAGCTCATACGCTTGTTTAACACCTCGGACACTTTACCATGCCGGAGAATAACTCCGTTATTAAGTAGCGCCATTCGGTCGCAAAGTACTTCAACATCCTCTAACAGATGAGAGTTTAGAAATATCGTAACCCCTTTTTCTTTTAGATTCTGTAATATACGCCGGACTTCCTGACGTCCGATTGGATCTAGTGCCGATGAGGGCTCATCCAAAAAAACGATAGCCGGCTCATTAACAAGTGCACAAGCTAAACCCAGTCTTTGCTGCATTCCCTTAGAGTAATGCTTCACTCGGTCACGTCCACGCTTACCAATTCCAACCTCATCAAGAAGTTGTGGAATTCTCTTATCTGCTACAGACCGTTGCATTCCGCATAGTCTTGCATGCAGCCTCACAACCTCCTCACCCGTTAGCCATTCCTGATAACGATACAATTCGGGTAAATAACCGATTAGTGATTTAGCTTCTAGCGAACCAATCTTATGCCCGAACAGAGTTCCACTGCCACTTGATGGATGAATAAGACCTACAAGCATTTTTACAAAGGTGCTTTTACCTGCACCGTTAGGGCCGAGGAAGCCAAAGGCTTCCCCTTTCCCTACAGTAATACTTACATTTCGACAACCGCGTCCGTTATCATATTCTTTAGTTAGGGACTTGGCTTCAATTGCTGCAGTACTCATGATTCAATCAGCTCCTGAACCTTGGTCATAAGCTTCTCTTTACTCGAATAGAGCTCACCTGACAAATTGAATAGCTGTCCATCCTGAATCCACGTAGCTTGATATACAGGACCGCGGCTGTATTCATAATTGTCAACTATAACTAAAGTGTCACCCACAGTTATTTGCTCCGTATTTTCACCAGCGATTAACGGCATTGGGATTTCTCCGGATAAGACCCTGCTTTGCATTAAGCTAGTCTTCAAGTAATCTGGGAGCAGTGGGAAATTCATTACAGCTTCCAAAGCCTCTTCCACTTTAATAGAAGGATCAACGTTAAGTACAGGTGCATTCATCTGCGACAGACTTGCCCAGTGCGTTTCGTCAGATGAGAGATTGTAATTCACAAATTCCGGGATATGAAGTGTAATTGGTTTACCGTCAATCGATTCGGGCAGCAGATGTTCTGCTCCAATTTTTTTCAGGGCTTTGTTCACTTCGTCCACTTTCAGATTAAGCGTGATATCTTGTGAAGCACCCACCGTAACTGAATTATGCCCTTCCACTAAAGCAGCGGTTTTCGCTGGATAGCCTAGGGTAGCCTTCAGTTGATCCGCAGGCAACTCACCAATGTAAGCTCCGCTAGCGTTTGTAAACTCACCGAATTGATTAATTGATCGATTAAGTTCACCGTCTTCAGCCACCTGTGTAAAAATATTACGCAGATCACTCTCATGAACAACCGTAACCTGTTCCATCCGGAACTGATTCAGAATGGATGCCATTGCTGTGTTTCCAATTGGGGTCGCGAGAATGACTGCAAAAACAGCTACACTCGCAGCTACAACTCCTAGCTTCCGACGACGGTTCATACGCAGTCGACGCGGACGTTGTACTTTCTTATCATGGGTAGTTACAAGTATGTCCTGTACTACCGTTGGAGTTGACTCTGATTCAAGGTTCTCTAGATTTTTTGGCTGATTTAAGTTAACAGAATCCTCAACTTGGGCTTCCGTATTTTGACTCCATTTTGCCCATTGAGGATTATAAGGCTCATTCTCTAACTTACTCTGTAGCTTGGCCCAGGCTTCGTCTGTACTTTGCTTATCTTTATCTTGCTTTCCTGAATAGTTATTCATTATTGTACCTCCTGATTTTAAAGATTACTTCTTAACTTCTCCTCAAAAGAAGTCTACTTCGTCTGGGGTATCGCCTTCGTTGCATTTTGTCTTAGTTTCTCTGTCGCTCGGTGAAGCAGGGTCCCTACTACTGGAGGCCTTACTCCAAGCTCTCCCGCGATTTCCACATAACTGTACCCCGAGTAGCGAAGAAGAAGCGCTTGTCTGTCTCTTTCAGGCAATTCATTCAGCCAGATGTGTACATCTTCCTGATCTAGCTTACTAATTATGACTTCTTCACCTGAAGGGGGAGATTCACTAGCATCATAAAGCTGCTCTTGTTTATTCTGCAGTCGCCGTTCCCTTGCTTTTTTGTCCAAATAATCATATCCAATACGAGTTAGGACTCTATGAAGCCAGGCACCCAGCGCTGCTGGATCATCTGGTGGATTACGGTACAATCTCAGAAAAACTTCTTGAGCTAAATCATCAGCCGCCGATTCATCACGTACCAAAGCGGCAAGCTTACGGCGGACAACAGGGTAATGTTCATAAAATATTGTTTTAAAAATTTCAGATTCCGGAATTTCCATCGTGTAAATCCTCCTTATCAGCTGCAGCTATAAGTAAGACGACTGTCAGTACATTTTTGTATCAGAATTCTTCATAATTATCATAATGCATTATAAAACATACAAAAAGACAGCCCCCAATTAATAAGGTAACTGTCTTCATTATTGGTCTTACCTATCTGTTTTGATTCCAATTATCGAATTCGAATATATCGGTTAAGAATCTTCTTGGACAAAATACTTCGCTCCAGCTTAAGCTCCAGCAGTTGTTCTTTCCAATGTAACACTTCATCTGATTCTTCATTCTTACGCAGCTTCTCAAACAACTTCATGATCAATATGTTAACGGAATCAAACCGTGACCATAATTCTATCACACTTTCTTCTTGAACCTGAGGGTCTTCCGATACTGCGTTAAGATTCTTTAAGCTCTCTATGATGTCAGCCTGCCACTGTCCATCGTTAATTGCTTTGGCATAATTTAAAAGGTCCAGATAATCGTCGACTGACATATGTACCGACTCCTTTGTATGGTTATACCAAGTATTATACTAGGTATTGTGTATATTGCAACACTTTATACCTGTAAGTATACAAAAAAGCAAGGGCTAGTATGCGGACTAGCCCTTGCTAATAAATTTAAACGGAGTACGTTAAGTTATAGTAACTTCTCGATTTCCTCTTTGTATTGCTCCGATTTCGGACCAAATACGATTTGTACAGCACCTTGACCAAGTCTCATCACACCAGAAGCACCGAGTTGTTTCAGTGCGGAATCTTTAACGGCTTTTTCGTCTTTAACGATCAGACGAAGGCGTGTAATACAAGCATCGATATTCTCGATGTTTGAAGGTCCTCCGATGTGCTCAAGAATTTGAGCAGCTTTGGAAGAAACAGCTGAACCTGTTCCATTACCTCCAGTTGGTGCTACAAGCGCATCATCATCATCTTCGCGACCAGGGGTCTTAAGCTTGAACTTCGTGATGATAAAGCGGAACAACACATAGTACAGAACGAAGAAGCACAGACCTACAGGGATAAGAATCCATGCATTAGTGGATAGCTTCATGTTCACCAAATAGTCAATCAAACCAGCGGAGAAGCCGAAACCAAGCTTAACATCTAGAATGTACATTAACGCCATAGAGAAACCAGTAAGTAAAGCATGCACTAAGTACAATACTGGTGCCAAGAACATAAAGGAGAACTCAAGGGGTTCTGTGATCCCTGTTAAGAAGGAAGCGATAGCAGAACCGATAAAGATGGAAGCAACCATTTTACGTTTTTCGGGTTTAGCTGTATGAATAAATGCAAGAGCTGCACCTGGAAGCGCAAACATCATGATTGGGAAGAAGCCTGTCATAAACATCCCAGCTGTTTTGTCTCCAGCAAAGAAGCGATACAAGTCACCGTGTACCAATTCACCCGCTGCATTCGTAAAGTCACCAATTTGGAACCAAGCAATCGTATTAAGTACGTGGTGAAGTCCAATCGGAATCAACAAGCGGTTAGCTGTACCAAAGATGAAAGCTCCAACTGCACCCAGGGATACAACCCAGTTTCCGAAATCACTAATTACGTCTTGAATCGGACTCCAAATCATCCCAATTAATACGGCAAGAACCATCGTGGACGCTGCGGTAATAATTGGAACAAAACGTTTACCAGCAAAGAACCCGAGCCAATCTGGCATCTTTATACTGTGATATCTCTTATATAGGAATGCTGCCCAAGCACCGGCAAATATACCTCCAAGCACACCCATATTCAACACTACATCATCATTGATGAAGGAGAATTGAAGTGGTACGACAGCTAGTATCTTAGTCAGTACCATATATGCAATTACTGCTGACAAGGCTGCTACTGCGTCCTTGGCAAATCCAATGGCAACCCCAACAGCGAAGATCAAGGCAAGGTTTCCGAAGATAGCACCCGCACCGGCGTTTAGAAATGGAGCAAAATATTGGTTCAGGAACCCTCCGACTGCGGATCCTAGATGCAAATCTTTTTCATAGTCAAGCAATCCAAACCCTTGAAGAATAGCTGCCGCTGGCATAGTAGCAACGGGAAGCATAAGCGACTTACCTAATTTTTGTAGAAAAGCCAACATAACAATATCATCCTTTCGATTCAATAGTAGTAATGCTGTATTAGCTTATTACTTTGAAGCCACGGTAAGAATCAGATCCTGTCCTGCTGTAACCTGACCATAATGTCCGTTCACTTGAGGTGGTGTTTCCTCCGTACTAGTCACGATTACAGGTGAAATTGTGTCACAGCCTGCTGCGCGAATAACGTCCAGATCAAATTCGATTAAGGTTTGACCTGCCTTCACTTGATCTCCAGAGGCAATATGACTAACAAATCCGTTGCCCTTAAGACTGACAGTATCGATTCCGATATGTAACAGCAATTGCACACCGGAGGAATGTTCCAGAATAACTGCATGACTCGATTTCACGATATGAGCAACCGTGCCATCAAAAGGAGCTTTTAGGATCCCCTCAGAAGGTCTGATTGCAACTCCGCTACCCATATGACCACCAGCAAAGGTTTCATCCGGAACCTCTGTTAATGAAACTGCCTCTCCACTGATTGGTGCCATGATTTCGATTGTATGTCCAGTATGTTTCTCTTCTTTTTTTGATTTCCATTTGGAAAACATATGCTCCACTCCTCTAAAGATGTTAGTTTTGTTTCACTAAAGTCTGAAATAATCGGTGTAAGTGCATCGCCAGGAAACACAACTCTTCTTCCGGGATATCTACACCAAGAGATTTTTGCATCACTTTACCGAGCTTTTGAGATAACTTGTATTCCTCTTTGTATTCCTTCTTAATATGTTTCACAAAAGGATTATCTATTAGTGATCCTTTCAAAATACGTTCCAGCGAAAACCGTAAGTGGATCATTAATCGAATATGATTCATACTGCCATGCTCAAAAGTTATATTCCGTTCTTGCTGAATCATGTCTAGAAGTTCACTCACGATATTAGATGCTTTTACTAACTGACCCACCGATACATTGTTAACTGCGGAGTACACATGATAAGTTAGAAATCCAACCTCGTCTTCGGGAATTTGCACCTGAAATTCAGCATTGATCTTCTCTGATGCCTTGTAAGCGATATCAAATTCCTTCGGAAAAGACATCTTAGTTTCTTGTAAAAAAGGATTAATAATATCCATCCCGTTGCGCAGACGGTAAATGGTGAACTGAATGTGGCTCGGGAGTGCCAAATAAATCTTGTCGTTTAATTTGTCAGGAAATTGACTTTGGATATCAGCAATTATTTCATCAGTTATTTTCATCACTTTGGGATCTATGTCTTCCAGCAATATTTGATACTGACTCCAGGATTCGCGGTCTTCTAGACGAAACAATTTCTCAATACGAGGATCGTTTCCTTCAATCACACCTGAACCTTTCACAGCAAAACCAATGCCTTTACCGATAATGACATATTCCTTGCCGTTCTTGCTTCCCTGAACCATTACAACGTTGTTCCCAATCACACGCTGTACTTGAAATTGCTCGATCTCCCGCGACAAGCTCATCACTCCTTTCCCATATTATCGTCAATTAGGAACAAAAAAAGCCAAGAAATGTCTCATCGAGATGAAGACAATCCTTGGCTCATGCCCTTAACGGTAACACGCCACTAAAATATAAATGATCATTTATGAACATATCATAAATCATGAACTGCTAACTCGTCAATGGTAAATTTATAAATGTCAAGCGCAGCTCCTGAACTCAAAAATTCACAAGTTATAAATAGCTTTCAATTTGGGGAAGCTTTTCTTTAAGCTGACGGACATTGGTCTCCAGTTTTAGAATGACCTCTTCTAATTCCTTTGGGTCGATGCCTCTAAGTACTGGGACCTGAATAACCTCTGTGGCTTTGGTTTCTGATTTTAATTCTCGCATCTCCAGCTGCTGTTCTTGCCATTTATCCATCAGATCAGCAATTGTCGCATAAAAACGCTCATAATCCTTGATTACGCTATCTAAAAATGTATCCACTTCCTCCGCATCGTAACCACGAAGCTTCATACTGAATTCTTTTTCATGTATGGTTAGAGCATCTAGTGTGATGCCAAGTTGGCTGAATAGCTTACGTTGTTTGTCCAATCGACGTTTCATATGTTCATCCATCATTTGTTACCTCCAAGTATATACTGCAATTATCCGGCAGTAACCATTATAACAGGGTGAGAGCATCCTGAAAATATAACTATAGTTCCAGTTCTAGAAGTTATCCGCAACCGCCTTGTTCAAAATACCTAAGCAGCGATCAAGATCCGTCTTCACCTGCTTCTTATATAGCTTCGCTTTCTCTTCTCCATCAGTTGTGAAATGGTATAAGACGATTTCTTGAAAATCCACCTTCGGGTCATTCCCTTTTAGCTGTTTAGTACGATATAAAATCCCTTGCTGTACCAGCTCATGCAGCGCGCGATAAATTTCGCTCTGTGGAGGGGAATATCCATGTGCCTTGAAATCTCGACGTAAATCCTCAAGCATTTGGTATCCATACCCGCGATGTTGTTCTACCATTGTTATAAGATACACCTTGATAAAAGCCCGTTGAGCAATCATAAACGCCATATAAACCCTCCTCATGTTGTGTTTTTTTGGTTAATCTTACCTTCTATAACTCTAGTATAAGCACTATTTTCCAACTTTCACAACCTGAAATGTGGTAGTGGGTTCACTTTTTCCGATTTGTATAGAAGTTTAATAGGGATAGATGATGAATTTATTGAAAGTAACTAGATAGAGTTGTTTATTTTGTGATTTTCTATTGTGAATTTTTCATATGATGAAAGTTGGTTTTCTCGAGTAATAAATAACGGTCATTGAGAACTTAACCATAAAGTTCTCGATGGCCGTTGAATAATGAGTGAACAATCCCTTAGCGTTTATTGGCCTCATGCCATTTAGCGAGTAATTCCTCTCGGTTCGCAGCAGCGATATCGAATCGATACGTAATCATTAATTTTTCCAGCTTAACAGAAGACAATAGCGGATGGATCTTAATATTCGGCATCACAGGTAAGGAAAATGCGGAATTCATATAATCTGTCTGAGCATCTGTTGACAGTACAAAATCTACCAGCTGCTTAGCAGCAGTCACGTTGTTCCCACCTTTCAAGATCGACACTGCACCTATCTCCCATCCAGCTTGTGGAGGAATAGAAGATTGTATAGCATATCCCGAATTCTTAAATCGAAGCTGGTCGCCCATAAAGCTGATAACAGCAGCAACTTCACCTACTGCAAGCCGCTGGGCAGAACTAATTCCTGAGAATGTAGTTGATGAACTCTGCTTCTTAAGAGCACTCACCAATGCTAGAGCTTGCTCCTCCCCACGTTCTTGTGCAAGAGAGGCTAGCAATGTGTATCCTGTACCTGAGGTTTCTGGGTCCGGAATTTCAATTTTCCCCTTGAGCTCGGGACGTAATAAGTCTTCGTAGCGTTCCGGAAGAGGTAAAGCTACAAGCTGAGGATCTTGATTCCAGACCTGCTCATTTACACCAATAGCCAATGCACCCATGTATATACCTGTCCAATAGCCCATTTTATCTTTATAGATGTCGGGGATCTCATCAGCAACATGTGATGAATAGCGAATTAATTTCCCTTTGTTCTTGAGCTGCTCATGAAGATCAGCAGGCCCACCGAGAACAACATCAATGCCTGTCTTATTGATCGACATCAAATGGTAGCTTGCCTCACCGCCAGACATGCGAATAAGCTCATAAGACTGTCCCGTCTTCTTCTTATATTTCTCCAACAGAATACGCGCTTCATCCTCTTGAAAAATTACATATACTTTGAGAGGCTGATTGCTTTTCTGTCCAGGATAGAAATAAATTAGAAGAAGTATTGTTACCGCAACCAATGACAGGATAATTACCTTTGTTCTCAATTAGAACGTCTCCTCCCGCTAAACTAGCCTATAGCCGCCGTTCTATAAAAAAATTATACGCCAAAAAAGGAAAACGACTGTTTTCCTTTTTTGGAACATCTACTTCAGTTTACGGACTAACCTTTTTAATAATATGAATTTTGTCTATTGCCGCACTCATCCGAACTTGACCATCGAAAGTCTTTTGACCAATATCATAAGCATCGACAATCCATTCTTTGCCCCATTGATCTGCAAGGAAATATCTTTCCTTTTCTCCTAGAAACATCGAGGATTTGACTACTCCCATGATGTTAAATCCACTAAAGTCCGGATGATTTAGTCGCAATGATTCGGGGCGGACACTCAGAAGAACTTCCTCACCCTCTGTCAGCTTTTCATCTGTAGTAATAGTAACATTATCCCCTCCAAAGCCGTAGCTAACTGTTGCCGTACCCTCTTTACTTTGCATGACTACTGCCTCAATAAAATTGGTAGAACCAATAAAATCAGCTACATATTGTGTACGAGGTTTATAATATATTTCATGCGGCGTACCGTACTGATCAATAGCTCCTTTATTAAAAACAACGATCTGATCTGACATCGACAAAGCTTCCAATTGATCATGCGTTACATATATTACGGTTAGTCCAAGTTCCTGTTGAATTGTTCGCAGTTCAACGCGTACCTCTTCACGTAATTTAGCATCTAGATTACTTAGTGGCTCATCCAGGAGAATAATCGGCGAATTCATCACTAAGGCACGAGCCATAGCTACACGTTGCTGTTGTCCACCAGACATTTCATGGGGATATCGCTCTTCAAGTCCGGATAATTTGACCTGGGCCATAACAGCCATTACCCGTTCCTGCACTTCTGCTTCAGGTCTTTTCTTAATATCTAGTCCATAAGCAATATTATCAAATACCGTCATATGCGGGAACAAGGCATATTCCTGGAACACCATTGGAGTGCCCCTTTTATATGGAGGTAATTCATTAACCAAATTCCCGTCAATCCACACCTCACCATCATCGATGGTATAGAAACCCGCGATGGAACGTAATAAAGTCGTCTTCCCACAACCACTCGGACCAAGGAAGGTGATGAACTTCCCCCGTTCAATCTTTAAGTTGATATTTTTCAAGACATGGTTATTGCCGAACACTTTATTCACATTTTTCAAATCTAGTAGTATGTTGGATTCCATCGTGCCCACTCCCTTCAAAATCATTAGAAATCAAATATTTTCACTTTGGAACGGAAGATCAACTTGATCACTCCCAGTGTTCCAAGCGTTGCACCCATCAAACCCACTGCCACAGCGGCTGCCCAATAATAGGTTCCCGTTTCGGCATAGTTAAAGATCGATACTGCTGCAACAACCCATTTAGGGGTAATTAGGAAGATTATCGTACTCAAAGTATTCATATTTTTCATAAACGCATAGACAAAGTTCGCTACGACGGTTTTTTGCAACATTGGAAATACAATCGTTGTTAGCGTCTTACGGCTACTCGCACCCAGATTGGTGGCTGCTTCTTCGATCGATTTATCCACTTGTTTAAAAGACGCAGTCAAGCCCCGATAACCTACAGGCATCTGTTTAAGTAACATCGCAATGACAATCAATGCTGCAGATCCCTGCAAAACAATCGGACCTTTACTAAACGCAACAATCAGTGCAAGACCAACGAATGTTCCTGGAAGCGCAATTGGAAGAACCGCGCTGAAATCTAGTAATTTTTTACCTGGAAAAGGTTTGCGAACTACTATATAGGCGAGCACTAATGCAAGAGCCACCGCCAGCAACGCACTAATTAGCGATAACACTAAGCTGTTCAAAACGGCTGGACTAGATGAACTAAAGACAACTTTCATAATATGATCCAGTGTGAACGTATTATCTCGACCAAAGTTTTTCGTAAAGGCGAAAAGAATGGTGATCGCAAACATCGAAATAATGAACAATGAGATTAAACTGTTAAAAGAGAAAAGTAATGCATCTGTCCTCTTAGATGTAGTGATCCGTTTCAAACCAGATACCGGCTTACCAGTTATCGTTGAGTAGGAGCCTTTAGATAAAATCTTATTCTGAACCCAAAATACAATCAGTGCAGGAATTACTAAGATAATCCCCATGACCGAAGCTAGTCCTGCCTCGTTATTAATGATTTCTCCGTAAATTTCAACTGCTAAAAGTGAATAGTTACCACCAATTAGCTTTGGATTTCCGAAGTCAGCGAAGCAGTTAATCGCTACAAGCAAGAATGCGTTAATAACACCTGGAAGTGCAAGTTTCAGCGTAATCGTCCTGAATAATTTAAACCCTCTAGCCCCAAGATTCTGTGCTGCTATCTCCAGATTCGGTGATATAGCGCGGAGCACACCCGTTATAGTCATGTAGGCAAGTGGAAAATAGGATATCGTCTGAACAATCCACAGCCCCGGTAATCCATACAAATCAAGCTCAAAATTAAAGTTGGTATTTAACCATTGTGAGATCATTCCTCCACGTCCAAAAAGCAATAGGAATGCTAAACCACTCATAACCGAAGGAGCTAATAATGGAATAAAGGCTATAAATCGAAAGAACTTCTTTCCTCTGATGTTACTGTAGTGAATCGCATACGCGTATATAAATCCAAACACTGTTGCTGTAAAAGCCGATAATGATGAGCTAACTACAGTATTTAATAGCGCTTTTCCATAACGGGGTTTACTAAAAAACGTTGCCCAATTATCAAATCCAGATGTAAACACAACGACTACCAGCGGATAAATAACAAATAGAATGAGAAATGCAAAGCTAGTCAGTACAAGTACGAGTGACGATGGATCTTTAAAGAGCCTGTTGATCGACTCCCCAATGCCTTTTTTTTCTTTCATAGGGGGCGACTCCCACCTTTCTGCCATCCAATTTGAGGGGCATTACAGTAACCATATATGGTACAGCCATGCAATACCCCTATTGGCTCTTTTATTTCAAATCTTTTAATGCATTTTGCAACTCTTTACGCTGCGATGCTGCTTTTAACAAATCATAAGCATCGTTGTATTTCGTTGTTTTAATATCAATGCCACCTTTAGGAATCGGTACTGATGCTTTAACGGATACTGCGTATGCAGATTGCGTATACAACTCACCCGGTTCATTGGTAAGCATATAGTCCATAAGCTTCTTCGCAGCCTCTGTATTAGGTCCACCCTTAACAATGGATAAGGCTCCAACTTCATAACCTGCTGCTTCTGGAACAACACTAACAATTGGGTTGCCTTGGTATTTAATCTTCAATTGATCGCCCAGGAAAGTCACACCAATTGTATACTCCCCTTTAGCAGCTTTCTGAATGGGCTCAATGCCAGACTTAGGTCTTTCCTTAAGGTTAGGCAGCAACTGTTTGATATAGTTCAACATCTCATCATCACCCCATACTTGGGCTAAAGAAGCTACTGCTGTATATGCTGTACCCGATGTTGCTGGATCCGACATACCAATTTCACCTTTGAATTTAGGATCAAGCAAATCCTTAAAAGTTTCAGGGTATGGATCACTACCATATTTCTCTTTCCAGCGTTCTTCATTAATACCTATAGCGATTGGATTTAGATAAAACCCTGTCCAGAAGCCATCTTTGTCTTTCATATTGTCAGCGATGTCAGAAGCATTCGGAGAAGCATAAGCTTCCAATGAACCTGCCTCTTTCAGTACTTGGTGCGAATCCGCTGGCCCTCCCATCAGAAAGTCGGCTTGTGGATTCGACATTTCATTCTGTACACGGGATACCGCTTCTCCACTTGGCAAACGTAGGATGTCATAGTCAATTCCGGTTTCAGCTTTGAATTTATCCAGAATTTTACGAGCCTCTTCCTCTTGAAAAATGGAATATACGGTGATTTTTTTCATTTCTTTACCGCCAAATACTCCTGATTTATACATGAAGAACCCCGCTACCAACACAACTACTATGACTGACAATAAAATGACTGACTTACTGTTTTTTTTCTTTCTCGCCATAGACTAAACCATCCCTTCAAGATCAGTATGAGGCATTATTTAGTTTGAAATAGACTCTTTGATTGGTCTCATCCAGAAGGTCATAGACCACGAAGTAAGCGCCGTTATAACGATCCACATGGATCCAGTGCTTTTTCACTCGATAATCATTCGTGAGCTGAATGACAAAGTGAGCATCGGGTGTACGTTGTAAGTCATCAAAATGGCTGAAATCGATAATACGCTCTGCTGCACGAATCTGCGATATCAACGCCTTCCTCTCAACCTGAGTGAGAGCTGTAAGTACTCCCTGCTGTAGTGTGAACACATCATTAATCTTGTTTTCCACAGCAGATCCAATACTCGACGTTGTTAACATCTTATCGATGAGTGTACTTTGCAGCTTGCGGATAGTTGCACTTACATTAAGCGAATTAACTGACTCTGCACCAAAGTGAAACGCATTCGTTTCCACTTGAAAAGGAATATCTTCTTGATCCAGATAGGCCATCGTTCCCGTCAACAGAAGTCTCGGAACCAACTGTTGTGGACGCTGTATTCCTGATGATAACAACCCGGAAAAAGTAGATCTCAATTTCAGCAATTCCTTCGGATCCTCAATGGAAATCGTCCCTAGGCCTGGATATGTAATATCCACGCGCATCGGAACGCCTGCAATCCGGTCAAGCTGATCCTCCTGTCGAGGTACAACATGTACTTCATCAAGAGGTATTCGAAAAGTGTAAGCGCACATGCCGATTAGCAGACTGCCTATGATGACTTGTAACAAGATGAGGCGAAACCATGAAAGCCCTTTCTTATCCTCTGGCACTTACTTTAACCTCCTCATATATCAGAAAAATTTTAAATTTGTATCAGTTTTGTAACAGCGCTTACATTTGTTATGTTAAGGGGAATCTCAGCTGAATCTCTGTCCCCTTCTTCTCCGAGCTAGTAATGACGATACTCCCTCCTTGAAGTTCCATAAACTGTTTACATAGAGGTAATCCTAACCCATGTGATTCGTTTGAAATAATACGATCCTGTTTCTCTGCCGAGGGTAGAAATAATATACTTTGTAATTGTTGCGATATCCCTCTCCCGTTATCTATGATACGAACCAGCCCAAAGCCCTCATGCTCCGTTAACTCGATATAGAGATTTGTGCATTCGCTATGCTTAATAGCGTTATCAATCACGTTAAATAGAACTTGCTGAGTTCTCTTGGGATCTAAATTCACTTCACAAGATGAGATCTTTAGCGTGGTAACAATCGCGGATTTTTGAAGGGTCGGCTCTAAGATTCGTAGACTATCCATAATGACAGCCCCTAAATCAGTACACTCCAGCTTGATACGCCAAGCCTCATCACCAATCAGTGAGGTCTGTAACAAATCCTCAACCATATTTAACAACCGAGTACTCTCTTTACGGATATAGGTATTACACTCCTGTATATCATCCTTCTTATTCATTCTTTCAATTAAATCCGAAAACCCGATAATCGAAGTTAATGGTGTTTTTAATTCATGAGTTATGTTGTCGTAGAAAGCTTTCTGCTTTCCCTGTTCATACTTTAACATTTTGATATGATGTTGCAGCGCATCCGACATATGATTGAAATCCTTGGCTAATTCTCCTACCTCATCCTGACTACTCGCCTGTATCTTTCTGCTAAAATCGCCAATGGATACAAGCTTAAGCGCCTGCTGCAAGGCATGTAGAGGCCTCACCAACAAAGATGAGAATGAATAGCTGACCATAAGCGAAAAAATTAAACATCCTACAGCTGCAGCGATGAACCATGTGCGCATCTGGTTTAATGTCTGCAAATTCTCATGGAGGTCCAATAAATATCGAAATCCACCCACAATTTCTCCTTCATACCAGAAGGGAACTGAGTAGATTAGATATTGTGTACCTTCACCTGCAGTTATGACTGTGGCAGCATTACCAGTAAGCGCTTTCTTAATATCGTTACGTTTAAGTAAGTTTTCTTTATCGCTGCTGCTCCCAACAATCGTCTCATCTAGTGCGAATAGTTGTACTTGAAAATTGCTGTTTGACGCCAAATGCGACGCAATAAAGGGGGCGTACTTACCTGAAAATAATTGTTCTATATTAATTTTCTGATCACTGACAATCTTCAATGCCTCAATACGATGCAAGCCAAAATACTGACTTAACGTCTGAGTATCCCGTTTAATCATACTTTGGTTAAGCGTATAATTAACGATAAAAAACATCGCTGTGAGCAGCATAACAATCGTAACGGCATGCTGAATAAACATTTTATTTCGCAGCCCCATCTTCTATACCTCCAGCTTATAGCCTGTCCCATGTATAGTGGCGATCAGATGCTCGTTGGGTTTCATTTTCTCCCGAAGACGGTTTACCACCATGTCCACGGATCTTGTATGCCCATAATAATCATAACCCCAGACCTGATCAAGCAAGTCTTCGCGAGTGAAAACTTTCTTAGGATGAGCACATAAGAGCCACATGAAGTCAAACTCTTTACTAGTTGTCTTAAGCCATTGTTCCCCTATCTTACAAGTACGTCCATTCTTATCAATTTCAATAGGTCCAATCTTGATCACTTCAGGAGGCGCCACCATCTTCATTCGTCTCATAACTGCCTTAATGCGCTCGATAAGTTCCCTTGTCTCAAAAGGTTTCGTTAGATAATCGTCTGCTCCCAACTGAAAGCCAAGGATTTTATCATTCATTTCATTCTTAGCGGTGAGCACGATTACCGGGACTGACTTATACTGTTGTTGAAGCATTTGAAGAAGCTCGAACCCGGAACGGTCAGGTAACATAAGATCTAACAGTATTAAATCGGCAGACCATGTTCCAAGTTCATCCCACGCCTTAGTCACCGTTCCTACAGCTTTCGTCTGATACCCTTCCACCTCTAAGCTCAATTTTAGCAGCATTTGAATGCTGGGATCGTCTTCAATAATTAAAATATTCATATGTAGCCCTCTTTTCCTTAGATGCTATTTTACACTGAACTTTCATATTTTTAGTTACCCTCTTATAATAGCGGATATCATTCAATACGAAAACGCTTTCCAAATATCTACAATTAAAAATACAAATCAAATAATTGACTATAAACTTACAATTTATGTCTCTGTATAGTAAGTAAAATCCACAAAAAAACTCCCACATAATGGGAGTTTTACGGATTCAGTATTTTGTAGAACGGACTATACCACTCTAAAATCCCTTAATCGAACGATTGCGCTCATGATTGCTCATCTCCGTTTTGTTCCATAAATTCTTCCTTCGTCAATCCAAACAATATCAAATCATAATATCGTCCGTTCGTGTAAATGACTTTCCGCCGCACGCCCTCTTGCACGCAGCCGACTTTCTTTAACATCCCTATAGAACCTTCATTACCTTCAAGCGCACATTCATTGAATTTATTTAGCCGTCGCTCGAAAAAAGCATATTTTAAGAGGATGGTTATAGCTCTCGTTCCATACCCTTTACCTCGATGATCTTTATCCACCTGCACACCTATGCTGAACGTACCATTTTTCTCGTCAATGCTGTTCAGATTTACGCCTCCAACATTTTCACCATGCAAATCTTCGATCGTAAACATTAGTCTATCCGATGAGAACTCAGCGTAAGTCTCCGCAAATTTTTTTGCTTCGGCAATGGTGGGTGGTAGTTCAACTGCACATTGTAAGAGTCGCCGTGCTGGGGTATCAAAACGATTCGTATAATAGCCTTCCCAATCCCCTTCTTGTATTGATCGTAATCTGATTTTCTCGTCTTTCCAGTAATAATTACTATAATCTATCTCTCTCATTTTCTAGCCTCCAAATAATTTCGGGATTGTTTTTTTATAATAAACATTACTTTAGAACGGTGTAGTAAGATATAACCATTAAACGTGACTATGAAAAACACTTTGGAAAAGAGGCATACTTATGAGCGATTACCAATTGGTCAGTGATTATAAGCATATCGAAAAATATAAAGAAAGCTTTAATGCCTTAGCTAAATCGATCTTTGGGATTGATTTCTCGCCATGGTATGAACAAGGAGGCTGGAGTGACAAGTATATTTGTTATTCCTACATCGATAGGGACCATGTGATCGCAAATGCGTCCATAAACAAAATGACGATTCTCATAAATCAAAAAGAGTATAACGCCATTCAAATTGGCACTGTAATGACACATCCTGATTATCGCATGCAAGGATTATCCAGGAAATTAATAGATCATATTATCGCGAAATACGAACATGAATATGACTTCATTTACTTATTTGCAAACGACAGTGCTTTGGACTTTTATCCTAAATTCGGATTTGAACGTATGCAAGAAAGCAACTTTTCGATTAACGCTTCTAATCTTAGAAATCAAACGTCTAAAATCTTCTCTGTGCGTCCCTTATCTATGAATAACTCCGTTGATTTCACCATGATAAAAAAATTCGCTGAAGAAAAAGTTCCGGTGTCCTCTATACTCAGCGTTGTAAACAATGAACATCAGCTGCTGTTTTATTTTATCCTTCCTTTCCATGATTCTTTTTACTATATTGAAGAAGCTGACGTCGTAGTGGTCTTTAGACATGAGGAGCATCAGCTTCATATTTTTGATATTATCAGTACTAAAAGTATAGATATTAACGCGATATTGAATAGCATTATTTCTCCTGAAACGGAGGTTATACATTTTTATTTCACACCAGATTATGCCATAGATCACATAGAGTCAGCATTAATTCCCCAGAGTGAGGATACGTTATTTGTACGTCCATTTTTAAAAGAACTACCTAAACATTTCATGTTTCCCATAACCTCACATGCCTAGATAGAATGAAAAAGGCTGCCATCCGGCAGCCTTTTTTTATTTGCTCTTTCATTCCTTGAGAGCTTCATTTCATACCAGATTTATTCATTAAACAAGTGGAGCTTGAATCAATGTTGCGAAATTGAATCGATGGACATGACCATCATTTAATGTAGTTTGGCCAGATACAAAATGTACGTGCTTGCCATTTCCTACTGAAATAGCCGGGCCTGTTCTTATCTTTTTAAGATTATGAAAATGGTTAACGAAATCAGTTCTACTAAGATCAATTTCATGAATATGGCTATTACCTACTCTAATCGCCTGCCCAGTAACACCTGCAAAGCGATGGTTATGTCGATCTGCACCTTCTTCAGCCAATTTCGTACTACCTTCAAATTCATGTACATGTCTCTGCGCATATTGAGAATATAATGTTTTCTTCTTAAGAGTAGCTTTTTTCTTTACCATCTGTTGTGAACCTCCCTATAAACATGGACTTCACAACATTCTATTAAGAAATCACATTTTAAGTTCTAGGCAAGTGTCTAAGTAACCATTATGTTTTGTTCGCTAATCCATTACAGGAATATACATGCTCTGTATCTCTTGTACTCCTGGAACAAATCCTAGATTGGTATAAACAGACTCCGCATCATTACCTTCCATGACATATAATCTAAGGAAAGGATACTTATCTTTAAGAAGACTTAGTCCTCTTTTCAACATCAGTGTCGCTATCCCTTTGCCTCTATAACCGGGCATTACACCAATACTATAAACTGCTGCGTAATCTCCTTGTAAGCCCAAGAGACAATTCGCAATTAACTGTCCCGATTTCCTATCATACACAAGCGTTGACGCGGTAAGTAATGCTTCATTCGTATAATTCGGTTCTTCACTTGGAATAAAATGTTCATAGGAAAATTGCTTTCTTCTAGTCGCTTCGAGACTTCCGGCAAAGCTAGCGTAGCTACATTCGGCGATCTGATCTTCAAGAATAAAGCGTTTAGCTCCTTTTCCATCCTCTTCGATCTGTGGATTTTCAATTCTAAATTCTTCGTTCCATTCCACCTCAAAATGATCTGTAGGACGCTGCATCCAGCGACATCTGAACTCATCAGGCCAAAATCCTGCCCGCGCAAATAAATGAACTTGATCCGGTAGAACCTCAAAGGTTTTTATAGGCTCCGTTCGGTCAGACCAATAGATCAAAAGCTTTTTTAGAAGTTTAAGCACCACAAATGTATCGTTAAAAGGTGGAATAACAAATAAATGATAGATCCGATTAGGTGACATCCTTACTCCACCTATTTTCGTCTCCCCTTTATAGATCCAAAAAGCATTCTTTTGGGCAGAATTGAACCCATCTTCTCTAAAAAAGCCAATATATTGAAAATTATAATAAATGGAGCAATACACTCCCCACTCTTTCGAATCAGCCTTACGAATTGAATAATCATTACTTAACTCATACGATATTTCATCCTCAGACCATCCCATTAATTGCATGTACAATTCCTCCTCGCTGCTACTTCACCTTCTATTTTCTATAGTATCACTTCTTAAAGTAAATGATTGGTAATAAACACTTATAATGATTATTTACTAAACTACAGCAAGTGTAATTGCATCTGGAAGTCCAATATATAAGGAGAAACCTTATAATTAAAAAAACTGCCTATTGGCAGTCTTCTTTTTAATAAATTCTAGAGCATAGCCAAATGGCGGTTCCCACAGCGATAATACCTGCTAACGTTACAAATAGGACATACTCTCTTTTTGTTCTAGTAACCGTGTGATTATCATAAAATTCAGGTTTTCGTACGATTCCAAACCATAGATCCGCGATTAAATTCACGACCACTAGAGAGAAATTTTTTATTACCCCCACGTCATCACTCCTTTTCAACTTTAGCTAGCCAAGTTTATTATTAATTTCACTTAGTGACTCATTCATTTCGTCCATTTTCTTGATCATCGCATATTGATTGCTAATCATCATGATTAAACCAATAAAGAACAAAATCACAAGAAGTAAACTCATACTGCACTTCCTTTCAGTAGCTGAATTCATTCACTCTGGACATTCAAGCTCCGAGCAAATCCTGACCTCCATGACGGGTACAGTGGACTCCATTCGTAATCCATTCGAGCTTTCGTATTGGAGGCTCCGCGTTCCCATCCTGCTCTGCCTTCTTGAACATTAGGAGCAGGAGCACCTATGGTATCTGAATAAGCTGATAACCAATCCAATCCATTAGCAGGCTCGTCGTCTACGATATTCACAGGGCCTGAAGGCCAGTTCAGAGCAAGCACCGCTGCGTTAGCTGCATCCTCCACATGTAGGAATGATACAACTGCATCTGTCGCTGACATTCGTTCTTGACGAATTTCCTCTGCCATATAGCCATTAGTGTCAAACCATGTTCCTTGGCCGTACAACATTCCATACCGCAAGATCACATGATTGGGGATCTCGGCAACTGCTTTCTCCAATGAGCATATACCTTCAATCGTTCTTATCCGAGGCTCTAAAGCCTTCAGATCTAAAGGAGTTTCCTCCGTAGCTGGCACATCTCCAGCTTCATAAGCCCATGAAATACTTTGTGCAATGATTTGTTCCACGCCAGCTGCAAGGGATGCATCCACAATATTTCGTGTTCCTTCTATTCTTATCCTGGAATTATCTGAGAAATTCCGCTGACTTAGTGAAGTTAGCTGATGGATAACCACTTCTGGCTGTGCTTTGTGAATGGACGCAAATATGGCCTCTCGATCGAAGACATCCGCGATTACCGCCTGTGCTCCACACTTCTCAATAAATGCTCTATTTTCTTCCTTATGGGTCATTCCGACAACCTCATGCCCCGCTTCTAATAACTTAGGTAGCAATAGCCGTCCAATCACGCCCGCTGCACCGGCTACAAATATCTTCATCTAAGCCCTCCTTAAGAACAGCCTCTAAGTATAAAGATTGCTAGTTACTTCTCAAAATCCCAATTATAATTTGGATTATTATCCATATCATACCACATGTATAATAAAGACTGCACCTCACAGCTTATCGCTAGGAGGTGCAGTCTTTAATGGATTGTTTATAGTAAAAGTAGGTCGATTAACATTTTAAATTTTATCTCGGTTGTAAACTTCAGCCGTTCGGTCTGCTCTGTTAGCCATCGAATTACCTAGTCGAGTGTCTTCGTTATAGACGCCTTCGTAACGCTGCGCATTTAGTGAGCGATTGTCTCGGAACACATCATGCGCTTGATACCCTCGTCCATTATCCTCAACTAGCACAAGGATCTTGCCACTTTCAACGTATCCTTCGTACTCTTTTGCCTCATCCTCAGGAATGCCAAGACCGATCAAGCCACCAACTAAGCCACCTGCACCTGCACCCACGGCTACACCTGTTAACGTTGCCACAATAGGTCCCGCTGCCAGAATAGGACCAATCCCCGGAATTGCGAGCGCTCCGATACCTGCTAGCAGTCCGGTAACACCACCCAATACGCCGCCTGTAGCTGCACCTGTTGCAACACCCTCGGGAGCTTTTGTGCCTGTATCATCCGAAATATGTCTTAGCTCATCGCGATCACGTGTGATTACTGATATTTCATCATTACTAAACCCTTGATTGTGAAGTCCTTCAATTGCTCTGGTTGCTTCTTGTTCTGTATCAAAGATACCTACGATTTTTTTAGTCACTTGAAGCCCTCCTTAGTAATTGTCTTCGCTAGTTAATTACCCTGTAAGCTGAAGACAAAACATCTAATTAAAATTTCAAGTGCACGAAGGAGCCTATTATTTCTTGGGACGTGTTCGATTGGTCGGAATTGCTTGTAAGGGGTCGTCTGGCCAATAGTGCTTCGGATAACGTCCTTTTAGATCCTTTTTAACCTCAAAATAAGTACCACGCCAAAAGCTTGCAAGATCAGAAGTCACCTGCATCGCTCTTCTTGCCGGTGACAAAAGATGAAGCAAGACAGGTACCTTTCCCCCACCAATTCTAGGGGTGTCTATCTGTCCAAACATCTCTTGTAATCGTACCGCCAGTACGGGAGTAGCTGGATTAGCATAGTCCACGGGCACACGCGAACCACTAGGAACTGTTATATGTGTCGGCGCTTCCTGTTCAAGAAGCTGTCGCTGATTCCAGTCCAGCAACCCCTCAAGCGCACGGGATAACGGGATTCGCTGAAGGTCGCGCAAGTTACGCATACCGTGAATGTAAGGTAATAGCCATTCATCAAGCGTCTCAATCAATGCTTCATCAGAGACATCCGGCCAATCTGAACGTAAGGCGTGCATAAACATTAGCCGCTCACGAAGCTGCAGAGGTCCCTTTTCCCACGGTAAGATATCAATCCCATCCTCTGCGATTACACTTAGCAGTACTTTCGCTGTTTCTTCTGCGGAGGGTCTTTCATGTGACGTTTCTTTTAAGACAAGAGCGCCAAGCATCGTTCGGCGGCGTTTCTTCACACTTCCACTTTCTTTATCCCAATGCACGTCAGAATCCTCTGTGATGTGATCTATATGATATTTAAGCAGTTGTCCTTCTTCAAGCTCAGCTGCCAGCAAGATTGCACCTTGTGTGGCTCGATCGTCAACAGACGCAGCCACAATATAAGCGGATCGGGCCAGCGGTTGCCCTTCCCGCATGGCCACGCCACGACCGGCGGAGAGCAGAAACGCGCCATCACCGCGTTTCTGCCCGATCCGGTCGGGATAGGCGAACGACAGAAGCAGCCCGCAGAGGCTGATGTCGTTCACGGTCCCGCCCGGCGCTGCTTGCAGCTGCGCCAGGAAATTGCGGCTCTCGCGCACCACCGCGCGCAGAGCCGCAGGGTCCGCTCCGCCCGTATCGGCGGAGCGTTCGAACCGGAGCAGCGCCTCTACGCGGAGCGTGAGGTCGCAATCTAGTGCCGCGGGACCCT
Source organism: Paenibacillus sp. FSL R5-0475 (assembly GCF_038004585.1). Classification (NCBI taxonomy): domain Bacteria; kingdom Bacillati; phylum Bacillota; class Bacilli; order Caryophanales; family Paenibacillaceae; genus Paenibacillus; species Paenibacillus sp. FSL R5-0475. The sequence continues at coordinate 1,454,642 of NZ_JBBORK010000001.1, read as the reverse complement.
TGAACAGGTCCCGCTCTTGCAGCAGCGCCGCCAGCCGGCAGGCGAGCGGTGCTGCCCCAAGCTCTGCCGCGCGCAGCAGCATATGCGCGGCTCGTGGGTGCGCGCCAAGCGCGGCCATGCTGCGGCCGTGCGGCGTGATGGCGCCGCCGGCGTCCAGCGCGCCGAGCTGGCACAGCAGCGCGGTGCCCTGCGCATAAGGCGCAGCGGGCGGCGTGTCAAGCCAAGCTAGCGCGGCAGGATCGCGCACGCCCCACAGCGCCAGCTCCAAAGCGAGCTGCGCAAGATCCGTCTCCATAATCTCCGGCACATTGTCATCCGGAAGGCGATTATGCTCCTCCTGACTCCACAGCCTGTAGCATACGCCCGGAGCTGTCCGCCCGGCCCGTCCTCGCCGCTGATCGGCAGAGGCTTTCGATACCGGAACCGTCGTAAGACTTGGCATTCCCGTACGCGGAGAGAAAATCTGCGTACGACGCAGCCCTGTATCAATTACCGTTCGCACACCTTCGATCGTCAAGCTTGTCTCCGCAATGGAGGTCGCTAGTACGACTTTACGTTCGCCGTTTATGGATGGAGCCACTGCAGCATCCTGCATAGCCTGTGGTAATTGTCCGTATAAAGGACGAAGCACTATCCCGTCAGGCAGTTTTCCATGTTCCAACTCATTTTGGGTTCTGCGAATCTCCCGTTCACCCGGCAAGAATACAAGTACATCTCCCGGCTGTTCAGCAAGCGCATGTCTCACTGCGGCTGTGGCCGATTTTTCAATCGGAAGATTCCCTGTAGTTGGGGTATAAATAGTTTCCACCGGATAGGTTCGTCCCGGACAATCAACTACTGGCGCATCGCCCAGCATAACCGAGACCCGTTCACTATCCAGTGTTGCTGACATAATTAGAATCCGAAGATCATCACGCAGCACTGCCTGCGCTTCCAGCGCCAGAGCAAGTCCCAGATCCGCATGTAGACTACGCTCATGGAACTCATCAAAAATAATCAGACCCACATCCCCTAGCGATGGATCACTCTGAAGCATCCTCGTTAAGACACCTTCAGTCACTACAACAATTCGTGTATTCTTGCCTACCTTAGTGTCGTTCCGCATCCGATAACCTACCGTCTGTCCAACACTTTCTCCAAGATTGGACGCCATGTAAGTTGCAGCTGATCTAGCGGCAAGTCTTCTAGGCTCAAGCATAAGAATGCTTTTACCAGCCATCCATGGCTCGTCCAGAAATGCCGGAGGCGTTCCAGTTGTTTTTCCCGCACCGGGTTCTGCGATCAGAACAGCCGCCCTTGTTGAGCGAAGTATGTGTTTCAGGTCTGGAAGCACCTGTATAATTGGAAGCTGTTTCATTATATCTCTCCATCGTTTGTAATAATATGTTATGATTTCCTTTGATGTGGTCTAAACCCTATTCATCATGTGCGAAAAAACTTCAAAGATCAAGAAAATCTGTACTTACCATTTCAAGTATAACTTTCTTATATTATAAAAAAGGAGATTTTCTAAAATGCTCGTAACTAAAGCCACTATTTCAGATTTATCTATACTCAGCAAGATCGATAGCATGGTCATTGGCAGCGAAATTCGCAAACCTAAAATTGAACAATATATTCTAAATGAGCAATGTGTTGTAGCATCGATTAACAGTGAGCCTGTCGGTTTTGCTTGTTACGATACCACTTTTTTCGAATGCTGTTTTATTCAGCTCGTAATTGTGAATCCCAATTTCAGACGTCTTGGCATTGCCGGTGCACTTATTCGTTACATTGAAGAACACTCTCCAACCCCCAAGCTGTTTACTTCCACCAATGAATCCAATACGATCATGCAGCAAGTGTGTCTTTCTCTAGGATTTGCAAGAAGCGGAATCATTGAGAATTTAGACGATGGTGATCCAGAATGGGTATATTTCAAGCAAGTAAAATGAAATACACTTGTGAAGCGAAGCACGCAAAAAGGCAGCTCTTTCGTCTCTTTATGGACTAAGAGCTGCCTTTATTTCACACTATTTATCCTCATGTCCATACAACATGACCCTAATAAGCGTTATTCTTCTTCCCTAATTATCTGTTCATGTATTTGAACACTGTATTGCATAAAAGCAGGATTACTATCTAAGCCTCGTTCACGCAGAAGCTCTTGCAGACGCAGCCTTTTCAAAGACAATTTTGCCCGGATTGCCTTGCCTTCACTAGTTTCAGTGCCTCCGCTATTGTGGCAGGCAGCAAGCAGCCCTTCGAGGGTAACGCATTCTGCACGCAAAGATACTTCTTCGGGCACCAGCCCGGAATTCTTCATAATTTTGAAAGACATGCGTAATTCTTCTGGCACGCCCGATAAATCCTCAAGCTCCAGTGGCTTGCCATGCCCAGGTAAATCTCCAAATTCCCCATTACGCATAGATTCCTGAATCCGCTGCTCAACCAGCCAGGACATCATCCCCATATACGCAGCCTCCTTCACCAATACCACTACTATGATCTATCCCGCCTAAGCAAAAGTATGGTAAGCAGAATTGCGTCTATTTTAGCATAAAAAACTGTAGATTTACATCAAACTGCCGCAATGCATTCTTATAAAAGACGATCCTTCTCCGTTCTATGAATCTTCCTCGTCATCGCAGATCGTTCGGACTAAGGAGCCCTTATTTCGCAATTTCAGGCTATTTTGCTACACTATCGGACTCAGTTGCACCTATTCACGCAAATACACCCTATTTTTAATAGAAATTGTGGAAATAAGAGCTATGCAGTCCGAAAAGTCTGCGCATCCTCATATTCGCCTCCGCAGATCGCTCAGGACTCAAGAGTCCCCATTCCGCAAATTCAATTCATTCTGCTACACCATCATTCTCTGCTCCCTGTCCACAACATATTACAGACGCCTAACCAAACGTACAATAGTTTTTTTTCATGCGAACAATTGTTATACTCGTTCTAATAAGCCTCAACTCAACAAGAAAAACGCCTGACGTCGTCCTTGGAGGTAGAGTTACAAGCTGAGTACATCCATAATTCCATACTCGTATCCATATACACCTTCGTAATGAGGTTCCGCTTACGGACCGAATGGCTTTATTTTGATGAAATGAGCACATATATTAGGGACGGACCGTATTGCACTTATTCCCTAATAACAAGCCCCTTCCGGGTGATCTGGGGCGAATAACAGCGCTGGCTCGTTTACGTTACCGGCAGCACATTGTATTCGATTTTTCGCATACATTTGACTCGTTTATGTTACCGGCGGCACATTGTATTCGATTTTTCGCATACATTTGGCTCGTTTATGTTACCGGCGGCACATTGTATTCGATTTTTCGCATACATTTGGCTCATTTACGTTACTGGCGGCACATTTGTATTCGGTTTTTCGCATACATTTGTCCGTAGGCTCGACTAAAACATGCATTTCGGAGGATATAAGGTCCGCTCGGTTTTTAGAATCTGACGGATGACTCCTCGTTTATTTCATGTCTCCTGCTTCTTCACGTTCACCCCTCCTTCCTCTTTCTTCGGAGTTATCCACATTTTTTTTGTATTGTATAATTTCCTAAACAATAAAAAAAGGACTACAACAGTAGTCCAAAGGAGAAATATAACATGATAGCTAACCTCAAAAAAGCGGATAATCATTATGTCGCTCATTTCGAACGTCAACTAAAGCATACCGCATCAGAAATTTGGTCCTTTTTGACAGAGAATGAGAAGCTAGCTTTATGGTTCACTGAATTACGTGTTGAAGACCTGTGTGAAGGTGGATTAATCAAGTTTGATATGCAAGACGGAACCTTTGAGGAAATGACGATTACCGCCTTGCAACATGAATCTGTTCTTGAATTTACGTGGGCTGAAGATTCCGTTCGCTTTGAGCTATATCCTAATTCAGAAGGCTGCCTTCTCGTCTTAAATGAAACGATCCGAACGCTCACGCCACACACACCCCGAGATTTAGCTGGCTGGCATGTATGTCTGGACGTGATCCAGCATCTTCTGGATGGTACGACGCTGGAGTCACGAAAAGCTGAATGGAACGTTTGGTATGAACGATACCGAAAAGCGATCTCTAAATTAGGACAATAAGGATTCTGCTCCATCAATCACAATTTGCGCACCTGTAATATGAATAGATTCATCGGAAGCCAAAAAAGAAACTAGATCGGCAACATTATCCGATTTACCCGGCCCATCCGCCAGCGGCTGCGCACCATCGGGAAATTCAATCGGAATGACGATCGCTTCTACTTCTTCGTTCATTTCAGTGGTTTCATCTATATTGGTAGCAATCGCCCCAGGGCAGATCACATTCACTCGAATTTTAAACTTAGCCAGCTCAAGTGCAGCCATTTTGGCAAAAGCTACCTGTCCAGCTTTGGTAGTACTATACGTAGACCACCCAAAGCTGGAAAATCTAGTATTCCCATTGATGGAGCTAGTGATGATAATGCTACCTTTCCCTTTATCCTTCAGATGAGGGATCGTATATTTCAAGGTCAAAAAGGTCCCCGTCAAGTTCACCGACATCGTGCGCTCCCAATCACTCAGGCTCAGTTCCTCTATAGGTCCCACCGCACCATTGATTCCCGCGTTAGCGAATACTACATCTAAGCCGCCGAATTGTTCGACTGTCCTGCGCACGGCTTCCTCCATCCCTTTTTCATCCGAAGTGTCTACCTCTATGGCCAATGCACAATCTTTGCGAAACTTGTTCAGCTTATCCGCCAAAGATGAGGTACGTTCATGATTCAAATCAAAAAGCGCTACATTAGCACCTTCCCTCGCCAGCTTAATAGCGGTAGCCCGACCAATTCCTGAGCCCGCTCCTGTAATAATTGCTGTTTTTCCAATGAATCTTTGTTTCTTAGCTATGTTTGGACTCATATGTAATCTCTCCCTTAAGATCTCTTAGTGATGTACTATGGATCAAGATTACCCAAATACATGCACACTGGAATCATCTTCACAAAAAAACTCCCCGTTCAAAAACTTGAACTGAGAGTTTCATCTAGATCTATACATCTAATTGTCCAGCTTCCGCACATCCACTTTCACGGTCAGAGTGCCCGCTCCACCACGATATACACCTTTTACAGGTACAATATCTTTGTAGTCCCGTCCGTGACCTAACTTAATGTAGCGCCAATTGACCTCAACATTATTTGTCGGATCGAAACCAAGCCAACCTGTACCCGGAATGTGAGTCTCCACCCAAGCATGTGAAGCTTGCTCAAAATTAGCATTGCTCCCTTGCAAATCACCGACAAAATGATATCCACTCACATATCTGGACGGCAGACCGACACTACGGCAGACAGCAATCATTAGATGAGCATAATCCTGACATACACCGCGTTTAAGCTTCAGTGCTTTTTTTACCGTAGTATTTACACTTGTAGCCTCAGGGTCATAGGTGAACTGTTCATAAATCGTCGCCGATAATTTAAGAATCCATTCATACATATCCTCTGCTTCATTAAAAGGGTACTGTGAGGCAAACTCCACTAATTCAGGCGTCACCTCGGTATAACGAGTCGGCAATATAAACTCAATATAACGGTTCTGAAATCCCTCGTCATTTAACAATCTAATTTGTTCTTCAAGAGATGTTCTCGGGAGATCTGTCCCCTGAGCTTTATCCAGTGTAACTACAGTAGCTTTAGTGTGGATGACCATCTCCGTATGCGGTTTATTAACCGAATAGGCATGGACCCGATTCCCGAAGAAATCCTCATAGGTTAATAGATTGGCTGGCGGGTAAATATCCACTTCATGGTGATAACAGGATTGGCGATAATTCGTGCGTGGCGTGAGTCTGATCTCATTGACACTGTCCGTAACCGGCTCTGGATAGCTGTATGTGGTGGTATGATTGATTTGAATCTTCATACAGACACTCCTTCTCGCCGAAAAAAGGCGCCCTCCATTGTTTTACCAAGTTTTTGACAGGATATCACCAGCGATTTAAGCACATCTTCCACTAGCTCGCCGGACATTTCTTCCTTTTCCATATAATCCAGCTCTGCTTTTAGCTTACCCGCTTGCCGGATAACCTTCTCATGACCTGAACCTTTCTCTGAGGGATCTAGTTCAAGCTTTGCTAAATGCTCTTCCAGCTGATGAAAAGAAAAACGAATGGAACGCGGAAATTTGGGATTCGCAATCAAGAAATCTAAAATGCTCTCCGGGGACATAGCATCTGCATAATAACGGCGAAACGCCTGGTACCCACTAACGGATTTAAGCACCGCCTGCAACTGAGTATAAACCGCGTCAAGCTCCTTAAATCGGCATGAGGCAATGACCGCCTGCAAGATACGAGTTGTATTCTCTGCCCGCTCTAGAAACCGTCCGCTCTCAATGAAATGCCACTCATTCCCTCTAAGCATTACCGACTGCTCTGCTCCGAGAAACATGGCTGTACGCTCCTTAACCTGCTGATAGAACTGATGTGGGCCGCTCATAATATCTGCAACAGACCGCTCACCAAGCCATAGGTTGAAGCTGTTGACAACATCCCATAATTCACTTGGAAGCTGCTGACGGAGTGTTCGCAGATTATTTCTGGCATGATGTACACAAGAGAATAATGAATTAGAATTGCCTAAATCAAGTGTGATGAAAGATAGGACATCCTGCTCGGAAAAGGTTTCGAACTGCTGCATATATTCACCTCGAACGCCTAGCGCATCGATTAACCTTGACCATTTATGTCCTTCTTCATGAAAATCCTCTTCCTGCTGGATATGATAATGAACATTGATTAGCCGCGCATGATTCTCTGCCCTTTCAATATATCTGCCGATCCAGAACAAAGCTTCAGCATTTCGATTCAGCATCTCCAGCCACTCCCTTATTTAACAAATTGATGCTGCATTTTATTAATCATCAACAAGCCTCACTAGGTTGTATCAAGCCATGACCCAAGTATCTTTTACGCCACCACCTTGCGAGGAGTTTACGACCAAAGACCCTTCTTTCATAGCCACCCGTGTCAATCCCCCAGGGATAACATGTGGCTTACGGTCAGCACCCATTAATACAAAAGCTCGAAGGTCGATATGTCTCGGTGCCATTGTTCCACCTGACAATACCGGTGCTCTAGATAGAGACATGATCGGCTGCGCAATATAACGTTCCGGGTCGGCGATAATCTTCATTCGAAATTCAGCGAGTTCTTCTCTCGTAGCTTCGCTTCCGATCAACATTCCATATCCCCCGGATAAAGAGGTTTCCTTAACAACCATTTCAGATAGGTTCTCAAGGACATATAAACGTTCATCAGGCCTGCCTAGCAGATAGGTCGGGACATTTCCAAGAATCGGTTCTTCATTCAGATAATAACGAATCATATCCGGTACATATACATACATCGCTTTATCATCCGCAACACCAGTCCCCGGGGCATTAGCAATCGCTACATTCCCTGCCCGATACGCATTCATCAGACCCGCCACCCCTAGAAGTGAATCCGGCTGAAAAGCTAACGGATCGATGAAATCATCATCCAAACGGCGATATAGTACATCTACGCGGCGAAGCCCGTTCATTTCTTTCAAATATATTTTGTGATCCTTTGCAACCAAATCTCGTCCTTCAACCAAATGTATACCCATCTGTTGTGCTAGAAAAGCATGCTCATAATAAGCAGAATTGTATTCCCCAGGTGTAAGAAGTGCTATAACCGGATCTGACTTTCGTGAAGGGGATAAACTACGTAGAACGGATAAGAAGCGATTCAAGCTATGATCAACATCTCGGATGGAGCTGGCAAAGGACAATTCAGGAAACAACTGATTCATAAGGGTTCTGCCTTTAAAAAGATATGAAAAACCTGAAGGCGTTCGTAGATTATCTTCAAGCACATAATATTGCCCATCATGATGGCGGATCAGATCGATTCCCGAGGTAGTGATGTAGGCTCCACCAGGCACCCTTAGACCAGCCATTTCTGGCCGGAAATAACAGTTGGAGATGATCATACGCCTTGGGACTATTCCATCCTTTACGATGTACTGCTCATGGTAGATATCATGAATGAACAGATTCAAAGCCGTGATACGCTGAATAATTCCAGCCTCTAGCCTCTCCCATTCATTCTTAGGAATAATGCGTGGAATCATATCGAAGGGAATCGTACGCTCCATGGGATGATCCTGAGCCGGATTGTATAGCGTAAAAGTAATTCCTTCCTCCATCATCCTGCGCTGCATCAAATTCTGCTTACCCTGCAGCTCTTCGGAGCTCATTCCGGAAAACATGCGATTCACATGTCTATAATGCGGCCGGACATTTCTCTTATCTGCATACATTTCATCGAAAAAATGTTGCAGCGGATACGGAGACAGACCTGGCAGAGGATCTAATTTGGACATGAGCCCGACTCCTTTCGATAATGTTATCTTTACTAACAACCTATACTTTAATTTCTGAAAATATCCTTGAAAATATTGTTTTGTATTCCCATAATACGTAAATTCTATTGCCGATGTCAATATATATAACAGAGAAATGTGATCTCTGAATATTTCCGTGTTTTGGAATCGCTTCCTTTCTCTCTTATATAGGTTGCAGGTGCTGAAATCTAGTTTCTTCATTGAATTGTATGCAGGAGTAGTGACAAGCATTACTATTATGAATTTTTCATATGTTGTATTTTTTATATAGTTGTCTGGGAAGGTGATTTCAGTTATATGGTATAATTTGGAGCGTTAGGAGAGTGAACAAATGGATCACAAATATACTATGACCATGGAGCAGGAAGAGGCTAGGCGGGATCATATTTTTCTTTTATTTGGCTTGTCAGAAGCTGGTTCGATGAAGGTAGCACTTAGTCGTGTAGGCAGTCGTCATTTAATAAGAGTACTTTCATTTAATGAGATGTTCTCTGCTGGACCGCTGTGCAAATTACCTAATGATGAAGGGTGTCAAGCCCGTGAGTTATGGTTTCAGGAACGATTTCCGGATCAGGGTTATCATCTCAATCCCCAGCATAAACTGGGAGCCATGATTCAGACCTTAAAAGAAATTCCCGAGGACAAAAAAATCACTATTTGGTGCGGAAACAACTCCCATGATCAGACAGGTTTACGATTTGCACTTTCTGTTCTTAGTGAGAGGAAGAAACCTATTTATGTTATAAATCCAATCGAAGCTTATGAGGAGCTTCCCGGGATTACTGAACAATATAGCATGGACTTATCTCCCCAGTCCCTGGGTCAGCTCCCAAACGAAGCTGTGCAAATTATTATCAAAAACACCGAAAATACGCAACCCCTTACCTCCGCGCAGAGAAAACAGTATGAGCTGGAGTGGCAAGAAATCAGCAACACTGAGGATATGCTTCGAGTCTGGTCCAAAGGTCAGCTAACGAATGTACCCGAAACATACTATGACGAAGACATTCTATCCTTAATTCTGCAACTGCAAAAGAATGAACAGGGAGATCATTTCGTAAATGCAGGACTTATTGTAGGTGCAATTATAGGGCAGTGGAATTTATTTATCAGTACCTCATTTATAGAATATCGCTTCTGGAGGCTTATTAGTGAGGGAAAGCTGTTATTTAAAGGGATACCCTACGCGATGCATTTGTACTTTTTAAGAATTCCTTAGAGGTCACTACATTAACAACTAACAAATATTTTATAAAAAAGGAATGCCCTCATAAACTAAATATAGCTTCGAGGACATTCCTTGTAAATATGACTTCTTTATGATCATGTGTAGGGATGGATTACACTTACTCTTCCGATTCTTCTGACTCTTCCTCAGCAATTAATCCGGCAAAAAGAGCATGCACGAACTGCTGAGAATCAAATGGCTGCAAGTCTTCCATCTTTTCTCCGAGCCCTACGAGCTTCACTGGTAAGTTCATTTCCTGACGAATGGCTACTACAATTCCGCCTTTAGCTGTACCATCCAGCTTCGTCAAGACGAGCCCTGTCACCCCACTCTTTTCACCAAATAGCTTGGCTTGAGTAAGCGCATTTTGACCTGTGGTCGCATCTAGCACCATCAGTACTTCATGCGGAGCACTAGGAATTTCTCTTTGAATAACGCGGAAAATCTTGTTGAGCTCTTCCATCAGATTGCTCTTATTCTGAAGTCTGCCTGCCGTATCGCAAATCAAGATATCTACATTCCGCTGCTTAGCCGCTTGAACAGCATCGAACATAACAGCGGCTGGGTCAGAGCCAGCTTGTTGCTTAATTACGTCTACGCCAGCACGTTGACCCCAAACTTCGAGCTGTTCAATAGCTCCGGCACGGAACGTATCCCCTGCGGCCAAAAGAACTTTTTTACCCTCTTGTTTGTAACGATGTGCTAGTTTACCGATCGTAGTCGTCTTGCCTACTCCATTTACCCCAACGAACAAGATAACTGTAATGCCATCCGGATTTTCCTTCAGGCTGTTATCGTCATCGCCGCGCAGCAATTCCATGAGCTTACGGGACAAAATGGGTTGCAGCTCAGCTGCATCTTCAATTCGTTTTTGCTTCACTTCGGCGCGCAGATCCTCGACAAGTGTCATTACTGTATTAACCCCTACGTCCGCACCAATCAAGATTTCTTCCAGCTCTTCGTAGAACTCTTCATCTATTTTTTTACGGCGGATAATCAGGTCTGCTACCTTCTCGACAAAGCCTTTACGGGTTTTCTCTAATCCGTCGCGGAATTGTTTGGTTACACTTTCCGTTTTGCCGGAAATGCTTTCTTTTAACTTCCTGAAAAAGCTCATTTGTTTCCTCCTAAAAGTTTTGTGAGCGACACTTCATTGATTTAACTTCGTACAAAACTCGCTTCGAAAGCAGATACTTAAAAAAATCACCATTTCGACAAGCCGTTAAGCGATCTCTGCTTCCTCATCCTCTAAACGTACAGAGACAAGCTTGGATACTCCGCCTTCTTCCATCGTTACTCCGTAGAGCACATCCGCCTCTTCCATCGTTCCTTTGCGGTGTGTAACGACGATAAATTGCGTTTGTTCTGAGAACTCACGCAAATACTGTGCAAAACGCACGACATTCGCCTCATCTAGCGCAGCCTCTACCTCATCCAGTACGCAGAACGGAACCGGCTTCACTTGCAGGATGGCAAACAAGAGGGCCATCGCAGTTAAGGCGCGTTCCCCACCAGAGAGGAGCTGCAGGTTTTGAAGCTTTTTACCCGGTGGTTGGGCTACGATATCTATACCTGTTTCAAGCATATGTTCTGGATCCAGCAGCATGAGATCAGCTCGACCGCCTCCGAACAGCTTCGAGAATACCGTGCCGAATTGTTTACGGATCGCATCAAAGGTCTGTTTGAAGCGTTTTGACATTTCATCTTCCATCTCATGGATAACTTGATACAGGGTAGTCTTGGCTTCGACCAGGTCATCTTTTTGTCCACTAAGGAAGGTATAACGCTCATGAACACGCTGATATTCTTCAATCGCACCTAAGTTCACTTCGCCCAATGCAGAAATACTACGTTTCAGACGCTGTACATCCGCTTGTGCGGCAGGCACATCTTCGGGCACAGGATAACGTTGCTTCGCTAGTTCATAGCTTAGCTCGTAATCATCACTCAGCTTACGAAGAATATTATCAAGTTCAACATCGAGACGACCCACAGAAACTTCAGTAGAACGCAGCTTGTCCTCCACGACTCTAAGTGCCTGACGCTGATCCTTGGTCTTGCCCTCCTCTAGCTCAAGCTTACGGGTTAACGCTGAACGTTCCGCCCGAGCTAGATCCAAAGTACCGGCTGTCTCTTCCTTCTTCAGACGATAACTATTCAAATCTTCTTTCTGTTTCACGGTTTCCAAAGCATTGCTAGCCAAATCCTGTTCGATCGTATGTAGCAGGTTTCGATTTTGGCGTAGCTCTTTATCCTGTGAACCCGCATCTTGTCTTAGACGGCGTAATTGTTCCTCCAAGGAAAAGATCTCCTGATCGAGCTTGCCTTCTGATACTTTCATGCTGGTCAGCTTGCCTTGAAGCTCTTCCTTAGCCGATTCATTCGCTTTACGCGCCGATTCGGCATTACGGATACCCTCATGAGCTTCCTTCTCTTCCTTCTCGAGACGTTCAAGCTCAGCAGAGGCTTGTTTCCGAGTCTCCTCAAGCGTGCGGACCTCACTTTCAAAGCCACTACGTTCCGCGCCTGTGCTTTCCACTTGTTCCTGCACATGCCGAAGCTCCTGTTCAAGCTGCTTCAAATCGCCAGAAACACGTTGCTCTTCCAGTCTCTTCTCATCACCATCACGGCGCAGGTCCTCTAGCTTCACGCTAGCGTTCTCCTGCTCTTCACGAAGTCTGGCTATGCCTTGTTTCAGCTTAACAATTTGACGCTCGCTCTCTTCGATCTCACTGCTCAGCTGATCCAGCTGGCGTTTACGACTAAGTAAGCTATTGTTCTTCTTATGTTGGCTACCACCAGTCATGGAGCCCCCGGCATTGACTACATCACCCTCTAGCGTAACCACACGATAACGATACTGGCATCTAGCGGCGATGCGGTTAGCCTGCTCCAGGCTCTCAGCAATAACTACATTGCCAAGCAAACTGCCAACAATACTTGCATACTTATCATCGTATCCAACGAGTTCGGAACCAATTCCAACAAAACCTTCAGCATCTTCCACCATTCCTCGGTCGCTACCGGAAATTTGGCGTGGCCGGATAACATCGAGTGGTAGAAAAGTAGCTCGTCCCAATTGACGTTGCTTCAGGAAAGATATCGCTTGACGAGACACGCTCTCATTATCCATAACCACGTGTTGCAGCGATGCACCCAGCGCAGTCTCAACAGCCATTTCCAGCTTCTCAGGAACGGAGATGAGTTCAGCAACCGCACCATGCACACCGTTAAGCTGTCCTTTACGAGCTCCTTTGAGAACTTCTTTAACCCCAAGCATAAAGCCATCGAAATCATCCTGCATTTCTTTCATGGTCTCGTGACGGGAGACTTGTGCTTCCCGCTTCTGTTCCCACTTTCTCAGACCTGATTGCGTCTCTTCAATCAGCTTCTGACGTTTACTAAGTTGTTCACTTTCAGTAATATAAGCACCACGAAGATTGCTTAGTTCTTTTCCAAGCTGGGCAATCTTGTCTTTTAGCCCTTTCTGGTTAGCAGACAGCTCATCATGCCGTGCAGTCCATTTGCCGCTTTCTTCTTCACTGCGGCTCATACGACGCTCCAGGTTCTCCTTCTGTTGATCCGCGTAACGAATTTCGTTACGTGCATTCGCCATAAGGTTCATTAACTCCAGGAGAGCACTTTTCAGCTTCTCCTCCTGGCTCTGACTAATACCGTCAGCGACACCTTCGAGTCTTGCCTCTTCCGCTTCGATCTGTTTCCGAAGCTCAACAAGCTTAAGCCGGGACGCTTCGAGCTTAGCTTCTAAATCCCCAAGCTCACGCTGTCGGTCCGCAGAACGCTCACCTACAGAACCTAATGTGAGCATTAACTGTTCACGGTTGCTCTCAAGATTACGCTTGCGTTCCTTCAACACTTCCCCGTAACCTTCGCTCTTCTCATAAGCTTCACTATAACGGAGCAATTGCTCTTGCTGCTTCTCGATCTGTTCTTCTAACGCGCGCAGTTCAGCACGTCCGCTTTCCAGCTTGGCATCATGGGCTGAGACAACTGTAGATAACTCCAGTTGCTCATCCTTTAAAGTTTCGAGCTTAGCGTTACCTTCCTGCCAAGCTGTATGAATGCCTTCAATCTGATGCACATAGACTGAAATTTCCTGATGCTTCAGTTGTTCCCGAAGCTCTTTAAAGCGAATGGCCTTCTCCGATTGATCCTTAAGGGGACCAATCTGATCCTCAAGCTCACTAATCAAATCGTGAATACGAAGCAAGTTTTGCTCCGTGTCGTCAAGCTTTCGACTTGCATCTTTTTTGCGCGATTTATATTTTACAATACCCGATGCCTCTTCGAATATGCCTCGCCGATCCTCGGAACGAGTACTCAGAATCTCTTCAATCCGACCCTGTCCGATAATCGAATAAGCCTCACGCCCGATACCGGTATCCATGAACAGCTCTGTGATATCCTTCAGTCTGCAGGATTGCTTATTAATTAAATATTCACTCTCACCACTACGGTGAACACGCCGAGTCACTGTAACTTCGCTGAAATCCAGTGGAAGCGTGTGATCCTCATTATCGAGCGTAAGTGATACTTCACCATAATTCACAGCTTTACGCGCGTCACTACCGGCAAAAATAATATCTTCCATCTTGCCACCACGCAGTGATTTAGCACTCTGTTCGCCGAGCACCCAGCGTATGCCGTCAGAAATATTGCTCTTGCCGCTTCCGTTCGGACCCACTACGGCCGTTATTCCGCGCACAAATTCCATTTCTGTTTTGTCGGCAAATGATTTAAAACCAGCTAATTCTATCCGTTTCAAAAACATACTTGCCTATCACCTCTGACCCATTATACCATAGCGTTTATTCGCCTAAAATAGCTTCAAAATGAAGCTTGGCTATTCTTTCGAAAAAGAGCAGCAACGGTCTGAGCTCCGCCTAAACGCCGGTATTCAGACCTTTGCTGCTCTCCTCCGCTTGTCCACATGATGCAAAATTCAGGCACCATCTTCTTTCAGATGCAACAGTGCAGCTGCTGCAGCCTGCTGCTCTGCTTCCTTCTTCGAGCGGCCGCTCCCTTTACCAAGAGAACGGTTAGTCATTAACACTTCAGAGACGAATTCACGCTCATGCGCGGGTCCCCGTTCTTCAATGATCCGATATTCCAACGTACCCATATTGTGCTGCTGAATTAGCTCTTGCAGTTCCGTCTTATAATCGGTCATCTGCATTTGCAGTTTCCCATCCGTCTCCACAAGTGGAAATACGTGATTATCAAGAAAAGACCGTACAGTTTCCAGCCCTTGGTCAAGATAAAGCGCTCCCACGAAGGATTCGAACACATCAGCCAGCAGGGCCGGGCGAGTACGTCCGCCCGTAAGTTCTTCCCCTTTTCCCAGCAGTACATAACGGCCAAAACCTAAACTCTCAGCGAACTTAACCAGCGAAGGCTCGCATACGATAGCGGCACGTAGCTTGGTCAGTTCCCCTTCAGGTCGATCTGGCAACAGATTGTACAAATATTCAGAAACCGTCAGCTCCAGTACAGCATCCCCTAGAAATTCGAGACGCTCATTGTCCTGATGCTGATTGAAACGGTGTTCATTCACATAGGATGCATGGGTAAAGGCCTGCTTCAGAAGCACAGAATCGTGAAATTGGATTTGAAGTTGCTGTTGTAACTGCTTCAGTTCTCCTTTCACCGCGCTGTCCCCTTACTGATTATATTTTTTTAGAATAACTGTTGCGTTATGTCCCCCGAATCCAAACGAATTCGACATTACAATATCAAGATCCACTTTACGTGGAACATTTGGTACATAATCCAAATCACATTCCGGGTCCTGGTTGTCCAAATTGATCGTTGGAGCAATCATGCCCTTTTGCAAAGAGAGTCCGCAGATAATAGCTTCTACTCCACCAGCAGCGCCTAGAAGATGACCTGTCATGGATTTCGTTGAGCTAATAGCTACTTTATAGGCATGTTCGCCTAATGCTTTCTTAACAGCAGCCGTTTCTGATCGATCTCCTACAGGCGTTGAAGTACCATGTGCGTTGATGTAATCAATATCTTCAGGAGAGATACCAGCATCACGGATTGCCATCTTCATGCAGCGAGCTGCACCATCTGGATCCGGTTCAGTCATATGGTGAGCATCAGCGCTTAGACCATAGCCAATTACCTCAGCATAAATCTTCGCTCCACGTTTCTCAGCATGTTCAAGGGATTCCAGAATCAAGATCCCAGCGCCCTCTCCCATAACGAAACCATCGCGATCTACATCAAATGGCCGACTAGCCTTCTCCGGCTCATCATTATGAGTGGACATCGCTCTCATTGCACAGAATCCTGCCATTCCTGTTGGACGAATGGTCGCTTCCGAACCACCGCAGATCATAGCATCCGCGTCTCCACGTTGAATCAGACGGAATGATTCCCCAATGGAATGACTTCCTGTAGCACAGGCCGTCACAGTAGTCGTATTCGGTCCCTTTGCACCGAGGTTAATGGACAGCTGCCCAGAACCCATGTTAGCGATCATCATCGGGATAAAGAACGGGCTAACCCGTTTCGGCCCTTTTTCAAGCAACAGATTATGATTATCTTCCCAAGTACCAAGACCACCGATACCCGAACCAACAGATACACCGATCCGTTCAGCATCGATATCTTCACCGATCTTAAGTCCACTGTCTCTCAATGCATCTTCACCAGCAGCCACTGCAAATTGTACAAAACGGTCCATTTTGCGGGCTTCCTTGCGGCCAAAAAGCGCCTCAGGATCAAAGTCTTTAACTGATGAAGCAATTTGCGTAGTGTATTCACTGACATCAAACGCTTCAACCATCGATACACCTGATTTACCGCTCATCAGATTATCCCAGAACGTCTCCAAGTCTTTCCCCAGTGACGTAATTACGCCCATCCCGGTTACAACCACTCTATGACTCAAACACAATCACCCCATCTATAGGCTGTATACATTATATTCAGTACTTATATACTGCAAATTATTACTATATGAACAGCGATCACCGCATCTTTAAAGCTTCCGCGGTTCTGTTATAATCCCTATGAAGCTGCACATGGCAACCTGTAATACATCTTTAATGCTGTATAAATGAGGAGAAGCCCCGCCCAAGTTGGAACGGGACTCTCAATCATATGACTCTAGGTATGAGATTGTATGTACTTCACAACTTCACCCACGGTCGTAATCGTCTCTGCATCTTCATCAGAGATTTCCATGTCGAATTCATCTTCCAATTCCATAACCAATTCTACTACATCTAGAGAATCAGCACCTAAATCATCTTTGAAAGACGCTTCTAATGTTACCTCAGCTTCATCGGCACCTAAGCGGTCGATGACAATGCGTTTTACACGCTCTAATACATCGGACATCCGGTTCACCTCCTCTTTTGGTATTATACGAGATATGAGGTCAAAATACCATAGACCGCAAAAAACGCTTTCCTGATCCCTCACATTTCATCTTTAAAACAGCGTAATTTCTCCCAAGCATAAACCCCTTCGGCGTCCTTATAAGGACGGTAAGTGTTTAAGCGAGAAATATAAGGATAAAAGTATAGTGTGAAACTTATACTTTCTTATATTTTCAAAGGAGAATTACATATACATCCCGCCATCCACGTGTAGTGTCTGGCCGGTCATATAAGCGGCGCCTTCAGAAGCTAAGAAAACAACTGTCATAGCTACTTCTTCAGGACGACCAAGGCGAGCTAGTGGAATGCCCTTCTCTAGCTCACTGCGAACTTCTTCAGAGAGCTCACGTGTCATATCTGTATCAATAAACCCAGGAGCAATACAGTTGACGGTGATGCCCCGCGAAGAAAGCTCACGAGCCGATGCCTTCGTTAAACCGATGACACCAGCCTTAGCTGCAGAGTAATTAGCCTGACCAGGGTTACCTGTCACGCCCACAACCGAGGAAATATTAATGATTCGGCCATAGCGCTGTTTCATCATCGGACGTGTTGCTGCCTTAAGGCAATTAAACACACCTTTCAGATTCGTCTCAATCACTTGATCGAACTCTTCCTCTTTCATGCGCATAATCAGGTTGTCCCTAGTAATGCCGGCATTATTGACAACAATGTCAATACGTCCCCAGGTATTAAGAACCTCTTTCACAAGGCTCTCGGCCTGTTCACTATTGCCGACATCTCCACGGAGTGCAATACCCTCCGAGCCAAGCTCGACAATACGGGCTACAGTCTCCTGTGCCGCCGCTTCACTTCCTGCATAGTTCACGGCCACCTTTACACCGTGTTCTGCAAGAGCAAGCGCGATACTACGACCAATGCCACGTGAGCCGCCAGTTACAAGGGCCGTTTGGCCCCGCAATGCTGAGAACATAGTCTAATCCCCTTTCAATCATGATGCTGTTGTCAAAATGTTAAACCATTTCTTACAAAACAGTTTGGACACTTTCAAGTGTATTAATGTTGATTACTTTGACTGTTTTATCTATTTTGCGGATCAGACCTGCCAGAACACTGCCAGAACCAATCTCAACAAAAGTGTCAACACCATCCGCAATCAACCATTCAATACTGTCTTGCCAAAGCACAGGAGAATACACCTGACGAACAAGCAGTTCGCGAATTTCTTCGGGATCTGTTACCGGTGATGCAGTGACGTTAACGATGACAGGTACATTTGGAGTGTTGAAGGTTACTTTCTTCAACTCTTCTGCCAAACGATCTGCAGCAGCTCTCATCATAGAAGAGTGAAAAGGTCCACTTACTTCTAGCGGAATTGCCCGCTTGCCACCAGCTTCTTTAACACGCTGCACAACACCATTAACGCCTTCCTGAGATCCGGAAACAACGATCTGACCTGGACAGTTAACGTTAGCCAGTTCTACAACACCATTCTCTTCAGAGATAGTTTGGCATAATGCTGCCAGCGCTTCACGTTCTGCGCCAAGCACTGCAGCCATTGCACCTTGTCCTCCTGGAACAGCTTCTTCCATGAAACGGCCTCTCAAGCGTACAAGTGTTACAGCATCTTCATATGACAACACACCCGCAGCTACTAGTGCACTGTATTCACCAAGGCTATGACCAGCAACATAATCCGGCTTCAAACCTTGTTCACGTAGAGCTTCAAGATAGGCTACGCTTGCTGTAAGAAGCGCTGGTTGCGTGTTTACCGTTTGCTTCAACTCACTGTCCGGTCCTTCAAAAATCAGCTTACTTAGTGGAAATCCGAGAACTTCATCCCCTTTCTCGAACACTGCACGGCTGTTTGGAAGAGCATCATAAACATCCTTGCCCATTCCAACTGCTTGTGCTCCCTGACCGGGAAAGACGAATGCAATTTTACTCATAAGTATGAACTCCTTCCCGTATAACGGTCTTAGCTTATTACCAGATCAACACAGATGCGCCCCAAGTCAAGCCCCCGCCGAATCCAACCATCAGGACGGTGTCGCCTTCTTTCATACGTCCTTCTTCCGCCGCTTCAACAAGCGCAAGTGGAATGGAGGCAGCCGAAGTATTGGCATATTTATCAACATTGATTACACATTTCTCTGGTGGCAAATCAAGACGCTGCATAGCGGATTGAATGATACGAATATTCGCTTGGTGAGGTACGAACAAATCGATATCTTCCTTACCCAGACCAGCTTTAGTAAGCACACGTTCTGTAGCTGAGCCCATTACACGAACAGCAAATTTAAAGACTTCACGGCCATTCATATAAATGAAATGCTTCTTATCTTCAACGGTTTGCTGAGAGGCAGGCAAGCGTGAACCGCCGGCTTCTAGCTTAAGCAAGTTCCCTCCAGAGCCTTCAGCACCCAGATCAAAGGATTGGAAACCACGACCTTCCGGAACCTCACCAATGATAACTGCACCTGCTCCATCACCAAACAAGACACAAGTATTGCGATCTGTATAATCTGTGATGCGGGATAAAGTATCCGCACCTATAATAAGTGCATTGTTGTACATTCCGTTCTGAATAAAGCCAACCGCAGTAGCTAAGCTGTATACAAAACCAGAGCAGGCTGCTGACAAGTCAAAAGCCGCAGCACCTTTAGCACCCAGCTTATCCTGTAAAATACAGGCTGTAGAAGGGAAAGCACTATCAGGTGTTACTGTTGCAATAATAATAAGATCCAAATCTTCGGCTTTCATTCCAGCGGAATCAAGTGCCTTGAGTGCTGCTTCATACGCTAGATCAGAAGTTGCCTCGTGAGGCGCAGCAATATGTCTCTCGCGGATGCCTGTCCGACTGACGATCCACTCATCGTTAGTCTCCACTATTTTTTCCAGATCGCTATTTGTCAATATTTTCTCAGGTACATATTTCCCAGTTCCTATAATTCCAACCGGTCGCAACTGTCTCATGTCGTCACTCACTTCCCGCTAATTTCCTTGGATATACTTGGCACAAGATCGGCTTGTAGAGCAATCCGCGCTTGTCTTACCGCATTCTTAACTGCATTTCCGTCAGAAGATCCGTGGCCCTTAACTACCAATCCGCTAAGACCGAGTAGTGGTGCACCACCGTGCTCTTTGTAATCCATTTTACCCTTTAAAGCTCTAAGCTCCGGCATCAGCATAGCCGCGCCAAGCTTAGTCTTCAGGGAACGACTAAATTGCTCCTTGAGCAAAGAGAACAAAGCACCCGCCGTACCCTCAAGAGACTTTAGCAAAATATTACCGGCAAATCCATCGCAGACAAGCACATCGCAATTCCCTGTCAGTACGTCACGTGCCTCAACATTACCGATAAAATGAATGCCTGGCAAGTTCTCAAGCAGCGGATAAGCTTCTTTCGTCAGTTCGTTACCCTTTCCAGGCTCCGTCCCTACATTCAGAAGTCCCACACGCGGCTTAGCAATACCATGAACCTTGCTCCGATAAATGCTGCCCATCAGCGCATATTGTACCAGATGTTCAGGCTTCGCATCCATGTTAGCACCAAGATCAAGAGCCAGTACGCCAACATCGTCAAGCGTTGGAATCATAGGCGCCAGTGCAGGACGTTCAATTCCCTGCATCCGACCAACTACGAGGAGTCCTGTGGTCATTAGCGCACCCGTGTTACCCGACGAAATCATAGCATCTGCTTCACCTTCACGCACCATTCGTCCAGCTACAACCATGGATGAGTCTTTTTTACGACGAACTGCCTTAACCGGCTCTTCATCAGAACCAATGACGTCTCCTGCATGACGTATTGTCAGATTAGATGGCTTGTCTTTGAGTAGTGGCTCTAATCTGGCTTCGTCACCAACGAGCACAATCTGCGTATCTTTCCATTCCGCGGCCGCGGACAACGCCCCCTCGACATTACATTCAGGAGCGTTGTCCCCGCCCATGGCATCAATGGCGATCAGCACTATGGTTACCCCCTTCACTGTGTTCATCATTTGCGGACCGATACACTATAAAATGGCCCTGAAACACTAGTTCTTCTCCGACATAGGTGAATACGTCCACCTCTGCTTTGCCACCCCTACCGGCGAGTGACCGCACCTGTGCTTTGGCAATACACTTCTCACCTAGCTGAACTGTGCGTACAAAACGTATATCGGCTGAAGCGGTCAGAGCAATTTCATCGTTGATAACGGCAACCGCAAGCGAGTTCGCTTGAGCAAACACATAGTGACCACGAGCGATCCCATTTCTAGAGAACACATGGTCTTCGCGAATCTCAAATATCGAAATCCCACTCTTGTCCAATTGTAAATCCACAATATCTCCGATGACTTCATCCGCAGGCAAAGAGCGCACCTGATCATAGGAGTGCTCTGCCATTTGCTTCATTCGTTCACGCAGTTCCGGTATCCCCAGCTCCATTCGGTCTAACCGAATCGTCTGAATGCTAACTTTTAGCTGACGAGTCAACTCCCGATCCGTTACAAAAGGATTACCTGCGATTATATGTAGCAGCTGTTGCTGACGTTCTTTCTTGGACATCCGCTCGATTGCGGCTCACCTCCTGGCACGTGCCAAGCATAAACGCCTTCGGTGTCCTTATGGACGATAAGCGTTTAAGCGAGAAATATAAGACATCAAGTATAGGTGCATAACTTATACTTTCTTATATTTTAAAGAAAGCATTCGGCCGCTTGAATGGCCGCTGTTATATTAGGTCAAATAACCTTAAACATTATTTAGAACCAGGTACTAATATGTAGTATAAAGCATGCCGCACCAAAAATAAAGCATTGACTTCTGGGCGGCTTATGTTTGGATAAGCATAAACGCCTCAGCGTCCCTAATAGACGGTAAGCGTTTGTGCAAAAAATATAAGGATAATGTATAGCGTAAAACTTATATATTCTTATATTTCAAAAAAAATAGTACTTCACCGATAGTGAAGTACTATTTATTCCGAAACTATTGTTTGATGATTTCTCTTGCTTTGTAAGTTCCGCAAACTTTACATACGTGGTGAGCCAATTTCAACTCTCCGCATTGTTCGCATTTCACCATGCCCGGCACAACCAACTTAAAGTGGGTGCGACGTTTGTCACGGCGTGTTTTAGACGTTCTACGTTGTGGTACTGCCATGTGTTCCACCTCCTTGTGATATTTCTGTCAGCCTGCTCCTCAGAGCAGAATGTGTTTTGTTGTAATGTTTCATTTGAAAAAGTCTTTCAACCCAGCGAGTCGAGGATCGATCACTGTGTTGTCGCAACTGCAGGTGCCTTCGTTCAAGTTCTGTCCGCATTTCTGACAAAGACCAAGACAGTCTGCCTTGCACAATACCGAATCCGGTAAGTGCAGTACGAAATTTTCTTCCACATAAGGAATAAGATCCACAACCTCATCCTTGACGTAAATGAGTTCCTCATCTTCGTCATCATCTGGAAGAACTGGCTGCTTAAGCCACTTGAAAGTCTCAGCAAAAGGAATGTTCAAATCACTTTTGACCTCCGTGAGACAACGTGAACATAACATGTCCACATCTCCACTCAGTTTTCCCACCACGTTCACACAATCGGTTCCCGCGGGCAGCGCTTTAAGGTCCACTGAGAGCGGAGCAACAGCTAGAATATCCTTGCGCCCTTTGACTACCTCGCTGACATCCACAACATCGTGAATATGTAACGGTTCGTCGGCATTCGCTAATTTGCGAAAGTGAATCTGCATAACTTATCACTCCCAAACAAACAAAATTTATTATACCTAGTATTATATACCTTTGTCAACCATTTTCCCTTTATATTGTTTCAGGAATTGGAGAGAATTATGATATAACTATTAGTGTAAATCAAAATGACAGCATATGCGAACTGAGTTTCTAAATATTAATCCTACTAATCTCTACAAGCATAAAAGACTACAGCATCTTCATAAGGACGATAAGCGTTAAAGCGTGAAATATAAGACATAAAGGATAGGTGCATATCTTATACCTTCTTATATTTTAAATAATGGTTACATACGGAGGGAAGCAGCAGTGACAACAGTTGGAATAATAGCAGAATACAATCCATTACATAACGGACATGTCCATCACTTCACCGAAGCCAAAAGACTATCTGGCGCTGAGCGCGCCATTGTCGTCATGAGCGGTCCCTTTACTCAGCGCGGCGAGCCGGCGGCGGTAAGCAAGCAAGCCCGGACAGAGATGGCGCTACGAATGGGCGCCGACCTCGTCATTGAGCTGCCGGTGGCCTATGCTGTACAGCCGGCAGAATGGTTCGCCTTCGGAGCAGTTGCACTGCTTGAAGCGACCGGAGTCGTGGACAGCTTGTGCTTCGGCTCCGAAGCCGGCACTTTGGGTTCGCTGCTTCCTCTGGCCAGGTATCTGGCAGAGGAAAGCAGCGAACTTCAGAGCGAGATCCGCCGCCGCATGGCGCTCGGAGCGAGCTTCCCCGCCGCGTACAGCGCAGCGGCGGCGGTGGCCTTTGAAGGGACTCTCCATGAAGAGGAGAGTCCCGGCGATGCTGGCGAGCTGCTGCGCCAGCCGAATAACAGCCTTGGCTTGCATTATCTCATCGCCTTGCAGCGGCTAAATAGCAAGATCGAGCCGCTAACCGTTCCGCGAACGGCAGCCGGATTCCATGATCCTTTGCAAGTTGACTCATCGATCGCAAGCGCCACTGCTATTCGCAAGCTGCTGCAAGAAGGCGGCTCTCCAGCAGCATACATGCCGGAATATAGCGTGTCCATATTAGAAAGAGAGCATGCAGCAGGTAGAGGTCCTCTGGAATTGGAGCATTTCCGAGGTCCCCTCCGTCACCTGCTCTCTACACGTACCGCTGCCGAGCTACGAACCATCCAAGACATGAATGAAGGCTTGGAGAATAGAATTCTTCGTCTTATGCCCGATCTTGAGCAATTCTCTATCTCGGGTTTGCTTCAAGCCCTTAAGAGCAAGCGTTATACGCATACACGACTGCAACGTCTCCTGCTACACATTTTGCTGAATCATACAAAGGAAGAAATGACCCCTTCTGTACTAGCGGAGGGGCCCGGGTATATTCGAATCCTTGGTTTTAGAGAAAGTGGACGAGCTCTCCTTAAAGAGATGAAACAAAAAGCAACCTTACCCATCGTCATGCGGCCGTCACTGTGCTCCCATCCACAACTTGAGCGAGACCTTCAAGCCGCGTCTGCTTTCGCAGGAGCTTTTCGAGAACCGCACAGAACCGATATGTATCGCGATTATTTGGAACCTCCGGTCATGGTTTGACCGGCAGTTCCTCCATATACTTCAGTGCTTCATCCAGTGTCGATACGGGTACCAACTTCATAGATGTGCCGATTTTATCAGCTTTCGTTTTGGCTTCGTCGTAATTCTTAACAGGAACGAAAAAAATCTCCGCCCCTTCTCGATCTGCAGCAACAATCTTATGCTTCACTCCACCGATAGCACCTACCACACCCTCAGCGTCGATCGTGCCCGTTCCTGCAACCCTATGACCTTTGGTTAAATCACCAGGCGTAAGTCGGTTGTAAATCTCCATAGTGAACATCAGACCTGCAGAAGGACCGCCAACATTCGTATCCACAAAGCTGACCGCTTTGCCTTGTTCTTTAGGTTTTACCTTTTGAACTGCGGCTATAGTGACTCCAAAACCAGGTCGAACTGCAGTAACATCTTTATCTTTGATCTCGACAAGTGTCACCTGTTCCTTTACTTCCTTACCGTTTCTTTGTAAAACAACAGCGACCTGATCACCGATTTTTTTTGTTGAAAGTAAAGCAGAAAGTGCTTCTGGATCGGGTACCTTCTGGCCTTCTACACTTATGATTCTGTCACCCGGTTGGAATTGTCCTTTATTACTGGCAACCGGAACTGAAAAAACATACAAATAATCCACAACATCCTCATACGGGATTCCTGCAGCATGATAGGCCGCCTGAACGGAGTAAGATTGCGAGCTGTTCATATAAAAAACCTGCTCCGCAGCATACTCATCTTCAGACTTATCTCCTAACCGTGTTTCTTTCCGCACAACCTCTGAATTGGAGTTAAAAACAGAGGCGACCAGCAACGCCACATTAGCGTAACTAGCAGATACTGTAGTCATCATGAAGGTTCCTTCTTCAGCTGGATCAGCATTTTCCACTTTAATCATAGGGGCAACTTCAGAGGCACTACCCGGTTGATATACAATGTACGGGGTGTTCATAAAAACAAATACATACACGATAACTACAAACGTAAAGAGGTAAGCTGTGGCACGGAATCCCGGCCGATGCTTCAACTGCTTCACTACTCTTCCCTTCTTTCCCACGGCACATTTAGGAGTTGAATGTTTGAACTTCATTACCGCTTCGACTAGTGGTTTGGCATGATGGTTGTCTACTCTGCATAAATTGATAACACATCCGCTATGCCTTAAGTTATGAAGAGGTGATTCTAGAAATGAACAATATTAAAATACGCCGGCTAGCTAGTCGCTCCACACCTTTTTTATCTGGGGTGATCGCAATCCTGTTAGCCATTGCCATCATCATCTCACCAGAAAGCTCTTTCGAGGCTTCTCTCCAAGGGTTAAAGCTCTGGTGGACACTCGTATTCCCTGCACTTCTACCCTTCTTGATGCTGTCTGAGATGCTAACCGCTTCGGGCTTCGTACATGGTTTCGGAGTGCTCCTGGAACCATTGATGAAAAAGGTCTTTCGATTGCCTGGCGCGAGTGGTTGGACTTTGGCGCTTGGAATCACCGCTGGATTCCCCGGCGGGGCCGGAGGTGTAATGCAGCTTCATAAGCAGGGCAGCATTTCGGACAAGGAAGCCGCTCGTCTTGCTTCACTTACGCATTTCGCCAGTCCAGTAACCCTGCTCATTGTGATTGGTGTAGCTTTCCTACATAGTCCTACAGCAGGTTACTTTCTACTTGCTATCCACTGGGTTTCAGGACTTTTGGCCAGTTATACAGACGCTCTTTTAAATGGCCGGCTAGACAATCCGCAGCCTTCTGTAAAAGAACGCACGAAAACCAAACGACCTTCTTTATATATTCGTGTCCAACTTGCAGCCACTGAAGCCAGATCAAGAGATGGCCGAAGCTTCGGTAGACTTCTTGGGGAGTCAGTAGCTACAGCGGTACAAAATTTGATGGTTGTGGGCGGTTACATGATTATGTTCGCCGTGGTCATCAATATCATTACTACGGTACTTCCTGCATTGCCAGCCGCTCTGCCAGCGAGCTTGCTCGAGATTCATTTAGGAGCCGACGCTATAAGCAAAGGGCTCTCGAGCATCGGGGCCGGAGCATCAGGTGTACTAGGCTTGGCCATGCTCTCTGCTGCACTAGGCTGGAGCGGGCTCTGCGCACAGCTACAGGTACTGACGTTGCTTAAACAAGCAAATGTCCGATTCCTCCCCTATGCTGTCGTTCGCCTGATGCATGGCGTTTATGCTTTTTTATTAACACTGCTACTATTGAAACCACTTTTAGTAATAAGTGAGGCTGCTTTGCCTGCGCTCGCTGATTCACAATCCATACCAAACAGAACCATTAATGTAACTGCCATATGGAGCTCTTTTCCACAGTTGCTTAGTTTGCAATCGCTTCTGCTAATCATCCTCCTGGCATTATCCGCAACGATATATCTCGTTAGCGCTTTTCGCCATCGGCTCGATTAAATTTAAGCTTCATCGCCTGTTCCACCTCAGGCGTCACGAAGTCAGACACATTCCCACCAAAATGGGCAATTTCTTTTACAACGCTGGAGCTTAAATAGGAATATTTCGGATTAGTCATCATAAAAATCGTTTCCGCATCCGGATCCAGACTATGGTTGATGGATGCGTTTTGCAGTTCATATTCAAAGTCAGTTACGGTACGAATACCACGTACAATGACTTGAGCATCTTTTTGACGAACATAATTGACTAATAGATCCCTAAAGCTGTCGATTTCCACATTGGGAATATCAGCTGTTGCCTGTCTTAAAAGCTCTGTCCGCTCTTCTACAGTAAACAGCGGGTTCTTACTCAAATTATTAAGCACCGTTACGATTAAACGGTCGAATTGCTTGGATGCGCGCCGAATAATATCCATATGTCCCATAGTCACGGGATCAAAGGTGCCTGGATAGATGGCAACACGTTCTTTTCTAATTTGCTGACTCATTCTCTACCTCCTCACCAGTCTCGCTATCCACAGAAGGATTAGCTTCATACTGATAAATAGAAATTGTCGTTTCTCCGTATACGGCCTGACGCAGCCTATAAAATCCTGGGATATCCTCAGAATAGGCATAACTTGATTCATGCTCCAGAACAATGATTGCGTCCTCTTGCAGCATTCCTTTTTCTACCATAGATAGCATCAGCTCATCTCCGTGCTTCAATCGGTAGGGAGGATCTAGAAAGACTAAATCAAAAACACGTCCCCGCTTCTCCAATGCACTGAGTGCTCTTCCTGCTTCATTTCGGTACACTTGCGCACTCGCTTCAAGATTAGTCGCTTTCAAATTGGCACGAATGGTGTCAATGCTCTTGGGATCCATATCTACAAATACGGCGCTTTCCATCCCTCTGCTTAAAGCTTCGATACCCAAACCACCTGTACCTGCGAACAAGTCCAGTACCGCTCCACCTTCAAAATATGGACCGATCATACTGAATACAGCTTCCTTCACCTTATCGGTTGTAGGTCTTGTTCCACTTCCCGGCACACTTTTTAGTGGTCTTCCTTTTGCACTTCCCGATACCACTCTCACCGTCAATCACCCGCTCTATGTCTCTGTTTGTTATACCCAAAAGGGCATAAGTCCACGCCTATCGTAACACATTTGCGCGATGAAATAAAAAATTTGTCTAGATATGAAAAATGGAAAGATCAAGACTATTCCGATAAATAAGTCTTCCTTATGTATAAGACTGGGCTTCCAGGGACATCATGTAATTATCGACACCACAAATGTCGTAGACAACCGCGGAGCAGGCTTACGTTTCCCCATAAGCTCTTCGTCCGGTTTCTCCTCTCCCATGAAAGGGGCCCTAGAGATAGGGCCCCGAATTTATGTTTAAAGACATTAAAAGTTATTATTATATATGGAATAATCAATACAAAATTACTAGTTTCGGACAATGAGAAAGAAGGACGCACACAGTTGCTTGCGAATGCTGCCGCCTTAGGAATACCCCAAATTTCTGCAATTGCCTCTTGGCTCAAAGATCACGGTCATAGGGAAATATAGGCTCTCGTGCTTATCCTTTCGGAGATCTGCGACGTGCCTTATTTTCAGCTGCGCATTCAACTCCCTCTGATAAAATTAAAGCTCATTCATATTGAATTGGATATGGAAAACGACCTACGGTTATATGAGTGTGGCAAGATAGATGAGGATGAAAAGTCCGCGCATTTCATTCAACTGTATCATCACTACCTAATTCATCATCGATTTGCTGTTGTCTTTTTTTGTTTATATTCCGTAACACTAGGTGTGTAAGAAAATAAACAATTATAAAAGATACAAAGATTAAAATAATGCTCCATACATTTCTTTCTCCCGCCAAAACTATAAGCAACGAAACACAAATTCCGCCTGAAATAATGCTGTTTATGAGCAGCTTTTTATTTGTGTTTCTTCGGGAATCCCAAATATCAACACCAACAGACAAGTGCCGTATCGTTATATATATTCCACTACCAATTAATCAGAAAAACTCGACTGCAAATTGCTCAAACGGAGCATTCATTATGAATTGTTGAATCAGTACTGAAATCAGCAAACAATATACTAATATTTGATAAGCATCACTTTGAATCTTTCTTCTTTGAGATACAACTCGTTCATCATTCATTTTACTTTTTTTCATTATTATCCCTCCCTATAACCAGAATTATAATATATTTATTACATAATGCAATTTATATATTGCATTTAAATGTGAATAAAAAGCAAACTCACACAATAAATTCGCTAAGGAGTATATACATCACAAAAGGACCACCTTTCGGCAGCCCTTTGTTAGTCAGTCAGGGTCGGGGTTACAGATTTCTTCACCTGTTCTAAGGCTGAGGCTTCATTAAAAGAATAACCTGCACGAATTTTAGTTAGCATACTAGACGGTGATAAGTCTTCCCCACTCGTTATCATGACTGTAGGTCTGGACTCTCGTTCAAAAAATCCTTTGAGGTACGTGAAAAGCGACATGATAGAAATAAAAGCTTCCTACCGTTACGACAATGATTAATAGTACAATAATGGAAGAAATCCCGATCAGCATTTTTTATGTACTTCAATACGAGAGTAGAATCCTAACGACTTTTGCTTTGCATGGCATAAATCGAAATAGTACCATAAAGAAAGTCTGCTTCCAGCACGAATGCCAGAAGCAGACTTTTTTATATCTTTAGAATATGCATGCGCTCGTAATAATTACCAATAAGATGAACAATACCAAAATCGCGCCTGTGGAAGTAAAAGCACCACCAACATGACCAAATTCTGCACCCATGAGAAGACCTCCTCCGTATTTTAGAATACATCACAGGATATGTATTAACCCCCCAAGAAGATTGGGCGAACGGTTAAAAATAAAACCCCGCCAACTGCGCGAGGTTAGTGTAAAAATGTTTAATCAGAAACTAAAATACCGTCAAAGCTTTCTGGACCCACACGAACTGTGCCGAGAAGATTAGAAGAAACAAATGCTGTATAAGTGAGTTGAGGAGTGATTGCAGGTAAGAAATCGTCTGCTGAAAAGGTTATGACTTGCGGAGCCAAAATACTTAGACCAAAAGTTGAAGTAGCAGAATATATAAGCGGATCGGTCGGCAAGGTTCCCCTTACAATCGTAATTGTGATACCCACTAAAGCTAAAGGAAGCGTTACAGAGATCGTTCCTTTAAGCAGCACACGCGGATTTGTAGTCACTCCTGCAGTCAACAACCCAATCTGTCCAAACAGCTGTGGAGTATTTAGAACTGTTATAGGAATGGCTATAGAGTTGGCGAGGCTGGCATTTTGCGACGTTCTTGCATCAAGATAAGTTCCCATTGTTGCACCCCCTTTATAATTGACATAAGATAATATATTAGGGTTCTCGATAGATTGCATAGTCACAATACCTGTATAAAACGATTGTTTTATATAACTGATAGGCCGAGTCTATTTATCATCTGTTTTGGTTCCATCCCTTTTGTTAAAAGCAAGCTCAAATAACCCCGTCGCCGAAAGTCCTGCTAGCCCTCCAGCCCATAGCCGCAGGATCAGATTCATATCAGTGAACGGATAGGCCACTGCTCCAACCAGCAAGCCAATAGCTAATCCAACAACCGGTACAATATTCCGCGGAAGCCGCACGCTATTCTTCACAAGTTGTACAAGTGCCATTACGAAAACAGCCAGCACGGAAGCAAAGGCAAGCACACTGTTGAGAGCATCATTATACATGGTGTTTAATCCTCCTTATTTCATTTTCCACTACCAGAAGCAAGTAAGCCTGCACGGTTCAGCACTGTTATTATGCGATAGAAGTCATAACTGCCACCTGACGGTGTATCTAGCAGCCCTGCAGCACTGGCTGCCTTTACTGCCGCTTCAGCCCATGGGGGTACATTCATCACTGCTCGGTCTTCAATTAAAGTCACACGATCTGAAAGCTTAGTAATCGACTGACCTTGTTCCTGCATACCTGTTTTTAGCGTATCCTTGCTATCCGTAAGGCTCACAATAAGAGCACGCAATTCTTTTATTTCCGTTTCCAGACTAGCCAGCCTTTGTTTATCCTCTGCCGACATTTCGTCATCACCTTCCTTGGCTTCATCATCATACTTATACAGATTGTAGGTATTCATGATTTGGATTAGCTTTGCTGCATAGTTTGGGTCGGTAGCATAACCAGCGGCAGCAATCTCTTGTGCGGCTACCTTGCCACTAGCACCAAGCACTTTGCTGTAAAGATTACGATTCCAAGAAACACCATTCACAATCAACGCGGAATGATCCGCAACAGATTCTCCCCAGTTGTTATAGGCCCGAAAAAGAGCTTCTACTTTAACAGCTTTACCATTAACATATTCAGTAGTTTGCACAGTAATACTACCGGCTGGTCCGCTACCTTTAATCCCAAACAAATTGTTGGCCTTAACAGTCAATCCGCTGCTGCCAAAGCCCGATTCCAGCGCCGCTTGAGCTATCGTTAGCGATGCTGGAACCTTGCTGATCTGCATGTCCTTCACAGCAAAATTTGCGATCTTCGCAATAAACTCGGTCTCCGTCATTTCATCACTTCCTCTCCTTTTATTAAATGCTGAGCATAATGAAATGCTTGTGCATATCCCTACTAATAGAGCGTCATTGCTAGATTCCATTCAAAATAAACGTCAAAACACGCGCCCAAAGAGCGCGTGTTAGTATTTGATAATTCGAATGTGACATAAGTAGCTGAAAAGAATTAAATGAAGCATGCAACTAACATAGGGCTATTGGTCCTGCTCACATGAGCAATTTACTTCTCGTAGATTCATAATATGTAATTATAAGTAAAATTGTCTTGAAGTTTCATTAAAACTAGCGTAACATATAGTATTAATTGACTATATAGGAGGGTCTAATAGACTATGCCTTCATATTACTTTAGAGAACTATGGACACCCTTACGCTGGGTAGGCATTAAATTTTTCCGTGATGACGAAGGTTTTCTTTGGATTAAATGGTGGGCCAAACCCAGAAAAAGACTGCGTTAACCGTTAAGCAAGCAAATATACATAAGAAGTTTCATACAATGTGCATATGTATTTCTTGATAACAATCTAAAGGGGCATCAACCGCTACAACATTAGCAGCTGATGCCCCTATTCCTAGTTCCCTACCTTAGCCCCAAAAGAGCGTGCTAACAGTACAGCCTGATCTATATCCATACGAACACCTTGCAGATCCAAACTTTTCAAATCAATTCCTTCAACAATAGCATCCCGTAGGTCAGCCCCCTTAAGCTTGCATTGAGACAGCTGTACACGGCTCAGATCAGCCCCTCGAAGATCACTTTTTTGCAAATTACAACCCATTAGATCGGCCTCAGTAAATCGAATCCCGCGCAGATCCTGTCTGCTAAGATTGGTATGTCTCAGGTTCGTGTAGGACCAGTCCCCGCCGATAAGTGTGATCCCGTCCAAATAAGCATTTGAGAAATCAGAGCCTACCATTTTACAATCTTCAAATTTCGATACGAACAGATTCGCACCCGTGAACTTACAGTTAGTAAAAGCCGAGCCTTTATGGTGTGATGCATTGAGCATGGCTCCAGTAAAATCGCAATCTATAAATCGGCAGCCGATGGAAGTCATCTCTTCCATAGAGCTTCCCTTGAAGGAACACTGCTCAAATGTACAGTTATTTAGTTCCCCGTCCTGTAGACTTCCTTGGTCAAAATTGTGTTTTTGGAACGTTTCATTAAGGTATTGGTACATGTTAAGTCTCATCACCTTCATTAGGATTAAATAAATTTATTCTTATTAAAAATAGCACTTTAGTAGATTGTTCTCAACAATCTCTTTCGATATAATTGCAAATAAACGATATGGAGGGAAATTATGGATGTGTCCAGCAGGAAAGAACCATTTCGCTATGTAATGAACCAGCCGCTTGAATGCTGGATTGAAGTTCCAATAAGTAGTAGCGGTCCGGGTGCCGGAAAGCTAACAGAAGCTGTGTTGCTCGATCTTAGCCGATCTGGCTGCAAAGTGCGCACCCCCCTGAATCTTCGATTCACGGCGGGCGATACAAAGCTAGTAATTCATCTTCAATTAAACGAAGAAAAGCTTCAACTCGTGGGCAGCGTCCGTTGGGGCTGGATGTTCGGACTCGGCCAATACCAATATGGAGTTAAACTTAAATTGAACGAGGACGAAGAAGAACAGCTACATAGAGAACTCGATATATGGACAGCCTCTCTAAATGTAGAGGGCCTGTAGAATTCTACATAACAGATGCCCTTCTCATGGAAGGGCGTCTTTTTTTTTGCATAAAAACGAAGACAAAGCTAATCGCTCTGCCTCCGTTCTAAAAAGCGTTATTTCACCGTGTACCTAGGACTCCACTCTTTTTTTAACGAGCTTAACAATAGCAAATACTAGAATCGTAATAATCACAGCTTCGAACAGGGTAGGAAGTAAGCCAAGAACATACTGAGAGATCTCAATATCATTTAATTTAGCGGCCTCATCCGTCACTTCAAATCGAAAAGCTCTTTCCAAAGTGATATTTTTATGATCGAACATCGATGACTCTAATAAAGAAATTATATACTGTATTACAAAAAAAACGGCTATCCCAATCCATACTCTTCCTTTCACTCTCACACTCATTGCAACGGTCATGGAGAACATCACGAGCAACATAGAGTAGGCGGAAGCCCAAAAGACAATTAGCACTGTATATGCGGAAATCAGCCAAAATTTTTCCGGTAAAAACGAAGTTGAAAACATCATAATATCTACTGCTAAATGAATATAAGCGACTAGAAATAAACCGAGTAACGACCCTAAAAACAGCATTACTGGTGAGAGAACGGTATACAGGACTGGTACTGGCACAAGCCTCCGATTGAATAATCTCAGGTTCTGACCGAAGGTGCGCAGACTAAAAAAGAGAAGCACTACACCTGCTACTGCATAGGAAGTGATGTTCATCATGAACATATCTTGATCTGATTGAACAGTAAATCCTATCACAAACTGCACAAGAATGGTGATTACAAAAACAGCAAGAAACTTATCCCTATCTCGTCTAAAATCATACTTCACTAGCTTTAGCATTCTGCGTACACCTCTCTGAACAGTTCGTCTATGCTTTTACCTTGGCGCAGCCGGATATCTTCTACCGCCGTATGCATCACAATTTCTCCCTCTTTTATAAAAATCACATCATCAAAGATCCGCTCGATATCCGATACTAAATGAGTAGAAAGGAGAATGGTGCTGTCCTCTTCATAAAACTCTACTAACGCGTTAAGAATTTTAGTTCTAGCTACTGGATCAACACCACCGATTGGCTCATCCAGTAAATACAGGCTAGCTCGACGTGATAAAGCAAGTGTAAGCTGTAGACGTTCATTCATCCCTTTGGACAAATCCTTCACCTTATCTTGAGCTCTTAGCTTCATAAACTCCAACATTCGAGAAGCCTTAGTCTGATCAAAATCCGGATAGAAATCACTTTGGAACTTTAGAGCATCCTTAACATTCATCCAGGATTCTGTAAGCGGCTTATCGGGCATAAATGACACTACTGCTTTACTATCTAAGCCTACAGCCCCTCCAATAATGGATACACGACCGGAAGTAGGCTGTGTCAGCCCGGCGATGATTTTCATTAGTGTACTTTTACCGCTGCCGTTACTGCCCAGCAGTCCCGTGATTTTACCCGCACTCAGATTAAAGGATACTCCGCGGAGGGCATGCTTGGATCTATATTTTTTTGTAACGTCATGAATCTCAAGTATATTTTCCAACTTGCTTCCCCCCCTATTCTCCATCCTTGTTTCGGATACTCTCTGCTACTGCCGCTAAAATATCTTCACCTTGAAAACCAAGGTCCTGCATGCCACGAATGAAACGATCTAGTACATCTTTTGCCATTTCTTTTTTGATGGTTAAAATAGTACCTTCATTACTAGTGACGTATCTTCCCATTCCACGCCGGGTCTCCACGATTTCTTCACGCTCCAGTTCCTGAAAGGTTCTTTGTACTGTATTCGGATTAATCTGCAGTTCATTGGCAAGCTCTCGTACCGAGAGAATTTTATCTCCTGGTTTTAACTTACCTGTGACGATTTCTCCTTTGATGTAATTCATGATCTGAATATAAATCGGCAGGTTGTTATCGAATTCGATTGTCATGATTAAGCAACATCCCTTCGTCTAAAGACGGAGAAGCCTATGAGTAGAAAGACAGCTGTGTATAAAACTAGCATTACTATGGAAAAGGTCAGCGTCATTCCAGGCATAGGTGCTCCTCCACCTTCATAAGCAGCTAAATTTAGGTTGGGGAATAATACATATTTATAAAATTCACGAAAAATAACCAATTTATCTATCATCAGCATAAACATTGTAGCACCAATTGTAACACCCGTAGATGTTGTCAAAATCCCGATCATAAAAGCAAGTGTTGTATATACAACTGTACTAACTGAGTTATACATTATACTGGTTAACATCTCACGAATACCAGCCTCACCACCACTCAAACCAAACCATAAAGCTCCTGATGAAAAAACCGCCACCATGCCGACAACTGCCACTGAGAACGCGTAAATCAACACAACAGCATATTTGGACGCAAGTATTGCTGTACGACTTCTCGCACGGATTAGAAGGAATTTGATGGTGCCCTGACTATACTCTTTTGAGACAATACCCGCTGTTCCGATGATTGCGAGAATGGTAATCACTTGCCCAATCCCTTGTGAAAGCATCATCATTGCTGAAAAGTCATAAGCTGATCCAAACATATCAGGTGAGGCAGAATGAACAATATAACCTAATAGCATGGATATTAGAATTAATATCAGGTAAGGTACAAAAAACGTACGTTTCTTCGAGAGCTTGAGCCATTCATTAACAACCAAATTATTAAAGCTACGCAATTCGGTTTCCTCCTGTCCATTTCAAGAAATCTTCCTCTAAGCTTTGTTTATTCTCTGCAATCCGGTAAATACCTACCCCTTTATTACTGAAAGTCGACACTAGTTCCGGCACTTTACTGTCATGCAGATTTATTGTCACCTCAGAACGAGCACTATCCATAGACAATAGCTCTGCGTATTCTAGACCTTCCAAGATGTTAATTGCTGATTCTACTGAGCCTACACGAATGGTTAGTTTCACATCTGCAGCTGTCTCCTGCTCCCCACCAATCGCTGTAACGGTCACTAATTTGCCGTTCTGAATCACGATGGCCCGGTGACAAATTTGTTCAATTTCAGTCAGTAAGTGGCTGGATATTAGAATAGAAATCCCTTCAACCTCAGCAATCCTACGCATATAATCACGCATTTCTCGTATGCCTGCTGGGTCAAGACCGTTCGTAGGTTCATCTAGAATCAATAACTTTGGTCGGTTCAGTAACGCCTGAGCAATCCCAAGACGTTGACGCATACCAAGCGAATAGGCCTTCACTTTCTTATTCATCGCTTCCTGAAGTCCTACCAATTCCACAACCTCATCAATTCTTCCAGCCTCAATATTATCTGTCATTCTCTGGTATTGCTTTAGATTATCAAGCCCTGTCATATACGGATAGAACTCTGGATTTTCAATAATCGCTCCAATATGTCCAATAGCTTTATTAAAATCACTCTTAACACTGTGACCTTGAACGATCACATCGCCTTCACTCATCCGTATAAGACCCGTCATCATCCGGATCGTTGTTGTCTTCCCTGCACCATTGGGTCCCAATAGCCCAACAATTTCTCCCTTACGGATATCAAATGTCAACTTATCCACAATGGATTTCCCTTTAATGATCTTGCTTACCCCATTCATTTGCAGCACGATTGAATCCTGCATGCGTTCATCACTTCCCTGCTTCATGGTAATCCTCCCTGCCATCTTTTGTATTATTGATGAGTTTGTTTTAATGTGTCGGTGTTATAGTTGAATAGTACACTAATATATTATTAATGTAAAGCCCGAAATTATGGATTACGCAAAATAAGGGCTTTCTATTAGACTATCTGCCAAACCAAAAATTGAAATGAACATAGATTAGATTACAAAGGAGGAATGACAAAGGAGGAATGACAAATGAAAAAAGAAGTTCATGTATCCCAGACTTATCCACGCTTAACTGTTTACGATGAAGAAAACTTTAGGGGTAACAGTAGAATCTATACTGGCAACCTAGGCATTCGTAATACGGACAACATCCTCGATGGTATTGAGAGTCTTCGTTTCTTCTCTACCAGCAGCAACGCAACACTGGTACTGTTCACAAGAACTAGGTTTAGAGGGAACTTCCGCGTACTCCGTGGAAACCGCAGCATCCGTGATTTGGACGATTTCATTTCCGGTAATGATGTGGAATCGATTATTTCAACTAATCAAAGATTAACTCTCGAACAGATTCGCAATATCCGCAGCAGCGGCACTTTGCCTGCGGGATATCGCCTGATCTAACATTTCCATTCAACAAGAAAGGAGCAATCTGGTGCTAGAGCCCAGGTTACTCCTTTTTCCCAAGTGATCTTCTGAGGTCAAATAGTTATTAGATTTACCTGCTAAGTCAATCCACAAGGAGAGATGAAATATGGTAACCATAAAAGCAGCGTCCGTAATCTATCCCAGATTAAGAGTATATAGTGAGGAGAACTTTCGTGGGCTCCGCAGAACCTATCGCGGCAACCTAGGCATTGCAGATATTGATGCAGTCCTTACTGGAATAGAAAGCTTACGCTTTTTCTCCACGAATCCGAACGCTACGCTTGTGTTGTTCGATCGTTCTCGCTTCCGTGACAATTTCGTAATTCTGCGTGGTAACCGCAGCATTCGCGAACTAGATGACTTTCTCCGTAGAGGAGATGTCGAATCGCTCATTTCAAGCAATCAGCGGCTGACTCCGGCACAGGTTCGCGCCATACAGCGCACTGGTAGCTTGCCTTCAGGATATCGTTTGATCTAATTACTTGAGGACGCAGTTTAAGCTATAAGCTTAAGGTGCGTCCTCATTTATTTTCCGCTATAATGACTCCATACATATTAATAGAAAGAAGGTATCCTTATGGAACCAATCGTTTCTACCCGATGGCTGCTTGCTCGGTTATACGAACCTGAACTTGTTATAGTCGATTGCCGTTTTTTACTTACGGATCCGGAAGCTGGGCGTAAAGCCTATACGGAAGATCATATTCCCGGCGCAATCTATTTTCATCTAGAAGAACAACTCTCCGCTCCAGTAAGCGCACACGGTGGACGCCACCCACTGCCTGAGATCTCGAAGCTAACCACCGTTCTTAGCAAGGTTGGCATTAACAGAGATAGTATTGTCGTTGCTTATGATGATCAAGGTGGTGCCTACGCTTCCCGTCTGTGGTGGATGCTTAAATATTTGGGACATGAACGTGTGTTTGTAATGGATGAAGGCTACTCTGCTTGGAAAAAAGCATCCTTCCCCGTCAGTGATCATCAAGCGGTTAGGATTCCTAGCCAGTATGAAGCAGATGTTCAGAAGAAGATGCTTGTTAGCATGGAAGATGTGCAAAATGTAGTTAACGACGGTGGCGCACTATTGATTGATTCCCGCGAGTCCCGTCGCTATGAAGGGCTGGAAGAATCGATTGATCCGAAGGCAGGTCATATTCCTGGGGCAATCAATAAGTTCTGGAAAGAAGTGCTGGATGAGCAAGGACGCTGGAAATCAACTGAGGTGCTGAAAGAGCATTATGAGGAAATTGATCCTGAGCAAGAGATTATCGTGTACTGTGGTTCAGGTGTAAGTGCTTGCCCGAATGTGCTCGCGCTCGGAAAAGCTGGGTATAGGAATGTGAAATTGTATGCGGGTAGTTGGAGTGATTGGATTTCTTATGAGGAGAATCCGGTGGCGATAGGAGAAGAATAGAATAAAGAACCTGCGGCGCGGATTCTTGTGATTCCCTGGAAATCAGAGGCCCGATTTACCAGACTGGAAAAATATCGTGTTCGATTTTTCGCATACATTTGGCTCGTTTATGGTACCGGTGGCACATGTATGCGATTTTTCGCATACATTTGGCTTGTTTACCTACCGTCGGCACAATGTGTTCGGTTTTTCGCATACATTTGCCTCGTTCAGCTTGCCCGTGGCACATTGTGTTCGGTTTTTCGCATACATTTGGCTCGTTTACCTACCGTAGACACATTGTAATCGATTTTTCGCATACATTTGCCTCGTTTAGCTTGCCCGTGGCACATTGTATTCGATTTTTCGAATACATTTGGCTCGTTTACCTACCGTTGGCACATTATGTTCGGTTTTTCGCATACATTTGCCTCGTTTACCTACCGTTGGCACATTGTATTCGATTTTTCGCATACATTTGGCTCGTTTATGGTACCGTTGGCACATGTATGCGGTTTTTCGCATACATTTGGCTCGTTCAACTTGGCAGTGGCACATTGTATTCGGTTTTCCGCATACATTTTCTTCGTTTACCTACCGTCGGCACATTGTGTTCGATTTTTCGCATACATTTAACTCATTCAGCTTGCCGGTGGCACATTGTAATCGATTTTTCGCATACATTTGCCTCGTTTACCTACCGTCGGCACATTGTGTTCGGTTTTTCGCATACATTTGGCTCGTTTACCTACCGTCGGCACATTGTATTCGATTTTTCGCATACATTTGGCTCGTTCAGCCTACCGACGGCACATTGTATTCGATTTTTCATTCACATTCTCACGACGGACTTCATCTTCAAACCAAATCTGGACTTTGTAGCGTACCAATATATTCATAGTAAATGATCCGCTGAGATGAACCTCTTGCTACCGGGCGAAATTTACCTTTATCCACCAGCTGACGGCAGTATTTAATGATCGTCATCGTGTGCAATTCCAGTTCTCTCGCGGCATCAGCCGGGCGAAGGACTCGATGGTGCCGGATGGCTGCCCGCATCAGATCGCGCTCGATTCTGGAATAGGCTCTCTCAGCGGTTGTCTTCGCAGACTTTTCTGCTAACAAATAAGAAAAGAGAATGTTCCGCAGCGCGGAGAGAATGAAGGATGGATTTTCTTTTAACTCATCCAGTGAGATATAGAGCACCGTGCAGTCTTGAGACTGTAGAAAAAGCCCGCGGTTCAAGTCCATCCGGTATTTGCTACGATCCGTTCCATGTGAGCCATAGTCCATGATCTCAAATGCAATACGCGAGGCTCCGATCTCCCACAAAATATCCACAAAATAGGATCTGCCGCGCCAGTCCTTAACTTCATATTCTGGGTGTAATCCGTGAAAATGTCCGGCTAGAGGCCACCACACCCGCTCGACAAACAAGCGGTTTCCGTAACCATGACCGCGTTTAAGTGCATCGAGCCGCTCTCCCTTCCTTTGTTTAAGATGATTACATAACCATTCATTATGCTCCCTCTCGAAACCCATTACCTATCCCCTCGCTCTGCAACGAAATATGTTTTTAATCATACAAAACCCCGCCTCTATTCCAAAAGGAAAGGAGACGGGGCATTCTTTGCCTCGTTTGGTTTTATCTATACATAGTGTGCCACATTATCATTAGAATGCACAATAGGAAATTGGCAGGATCATTCAAAATAAACTCCTCTTTTCTTTTAATATTTTCACTATTAATATATTTTCACATGGCATATTTTTTCTTTTCTATTTTTGGGTTTACTTTCCATTTCAATCAACTGCCCGCCCGGGGTAATATCGCTGGAGAAGGCCGGATATACGAATATACAACGGTATGTAGTAAGTTAGAGTGATTGGGTTTTGTATGGGGATTACGATCGTTCTTGAGGAAGATTAAAGTTAAAAGCGCGTGCTTGATATCTGGTTAAACGATTATATGAAAGAGAAGCAACTGTCAGCATACCGGAGTATCCGGCCGCACTTCTGCGAAACGGTCCGCTGAGGACTCCCGTTCCATTCTAAGTAGTGCTCACCCTATCTGAGGACGGTTGGTCCGCGTTGGGTTCGACCAGGATTTTCTGTATAATGGTAAACGTTACGTCGGATGTGATGTTAAACGCACGAAATGACAAGTAAAGAAAGTCCATCCGGCGTTTGAAACCATGAACCGGAAAGGATGAAGTAAATTGAGTTATACGGAACTGCTGGAACGGAAGAGCGAAATCTTGAAGAAAACGGTCGAGAACTGGGTTTTGAAAGAAAATCGCGACGGACTGAACCTTCAAGAGGCTCATATTTACCAGAATATACTCAAGGAATTTCATCAGAACGAACATGAACTGAATGGGGTACGAGACGAGGAAGCAGTTAAGCGTCAGGACAACGGGTCCACGGAAAAAGAAGACACTGTAACAGCTCGCAAACATGAGGCGCAAACGGCTTGATCTCAGAAGACGTACGCGTAAGAATATGAGAGGCTGCCCAGGAAGTTTGGGCAGCTTTTTACGTACAATCAATTCGCTGCCGGCCTCCGAAGCAAACGCTCTAAAATCCAGACGTTCGTATAATCCAGCAACCGGAGGATATCGCTATATGACGTTAACCTTTTCTGTGCCAAGTATAAATTAGAGTACAGAGCTAACTCCTGTGCGTCACGACTGCCAGTATGTGCTGGCGGTGCTGGAGGTGGCCCGTATACCTCACTCTGGAGTTTCTCAGATGTATTCGATATCAACAATTTATATTTGTAAATATTTTCATGATAGATGGAAGACCAATACAAAAGTTTGTACTGTTAAGGTAACAGTTCAGCACATAATTTTCTATTCTATTAGGTATTATCGCCTGATGAAACTATCAACCTTCTGGACAATCCTTCCTCTAGTTGTATATAGTGTATAACGAAAGTGGCACTTAGTGAGCAAGGTACCAGGAGGAGAAATACGAAATGGCAAATATATTGGTAGTAGAAGATGAACGAGCGATTAATGATTTAATTACAATGAATCTCAAGCTGGTTGGACATACATATAGCAAGGCTTACCGTGGACCGGAGGTTTTCGAAATTCTGGAGCGTGAAAAGACTGATTTGATTCTGCTGGATGTTATGCTTCCGGAATTGGATGGTTTTGAGGTGATGCAGCGGATTGCACATTTGCAGGTTCCAGTGATTTTGATCACCGCCAAGAATTCTTTGGCTGACCGCATTAAAGGCTTCGAGCTGGGCGCGGATGATTATATCATTAAACCCTTTGAAATTCTTGAATTACTGGCAAGAATCAATGTAGTCCTGCGCAGGGGTGAAAAAGGCACTTCCAGCTTCATTTGCGATAATGTTGAGGTGCGTTACCTGGAACGGCAAGTTTTAGTAGATCAGACACCGGTTGATTTGACCGTTAGAGAATTCGAGCTGCTTGAGGTGTTAATTCGTAACCGGAATATTGCATTGTCGAGGGAAAAGCTGCTGGAATTGGCGTGGGGCTATGATTTTGAGGGCGACACCCGCACCGTGGATGTTCACATCCGGCAGCTACGTAAAAAGCTGGGCTGGGAAGAACGGATCAAAACCATTTTCAAGCTAGGCTACCGCCTGGAAGTTCAGAGCTAATCATGAGATTCTGGCATAAGATTCTGCTGTCGGTACTTGCTCTCTTTATTGCTGCTCTGGATGTAAGTGTCATTATGGTGATGAAAAAAAGCTGGCAGCTAAACATGGACAGTGAAATGCAGAGAGCATCCAGTGAGCAATTGTTAATCGCCAACAATATTTATGAGAACCTTAATTCTATTCAAGCACGGGGAACGGCATTGACCCCTATTCTACTGGCCAGCGTCTCTGAGTCCTATGGAGATTACTACCGTAAGCAGGGAATCTATTTACAGCTATGGGAGAACGACCGAATGATTTACCCTCCCCAAAAAGGACAATTCGGGAAATCTAATTTAGGAAAAGGCGATCAGCCTGTATCCTCAGACGAACGCTCTATTCAGCTCTCCACTCAGCTTCCTGCTCCTTACCAGCATTTGCTGCTTGTCTATCAGCGTGATATCAGTGAGCTCTTCAACAAGCAACAGGAACTGAACCGCTTTTTTGTAATGATTAACTGGATCGTGGGACCCGTTCTGCTGTTACTTCTTTATCTTCTAATCCGGCATCTAAGCAAGCCGCTAAAGCTCCTGTCAGAGACCAGCAAAACGATCGCCGAAGGCGACTATACGAAACGGGTGCAGCTGCGCAGCAAAGATGAATTTGGCGAACTGGCCTTGAACTTCAACCGGATGGCGGAGGCCGTGGAACAGAGGGTTACCGAACTCTCGGACATGGCTGAAGAGAAACAAAGGATGGTGGATAATTTGGCCCACGAGTTGCGCACGCCTTTGACCAGCATGCAGGGGTTCGCCGAGTTTCTGACCACGGCCAATATTGGACAGGAAGAACAGCAAACTGCAGGCGGCTATATTCTTAGTGAAACCCTTCGTCTCAAGAATCTGGCCTTCAA
Organism: Paenibacillus sp. FSL R5-0475; assembly: GCF_038004585.1. Classification (NCBI taxonomy): domain Bacteria; kingdom Bacillati; phylum Bacillota; class Bacilli; order Caryophanales; family Paenibacillaceae; genus Paenibacillus; species Paenibacillus sp. FSL R5-0475. Next base: position 1,411,510 of record NZ_JBBORK010000001.1, on the reverse strand, counting down.
GCTGCTGGATTTGTCTGTCCTCCGGCATCAGCCGTTGGCACTTCAGCAGGTGGATATTTCGGAACTATTTCAAGCTGTCCAACAGACGGAGCACCCAAAATTGACGGATGCTGGCATAAGATTTCATGTCCAACATACGATTTCAAATGTCTGGGGAGATCCCGATTTACTAGCTTCATTATTGGTAAATCTGGTTGAGAATGCGATTCATGCCTCCAAGCAAGGCAGCGAAATCCACATGCTGGCCTATGAGCTGGATGGAGAAGCCGTGCTAGAAATCCGTGATACGGGAACCGGAATCACCGCAGAGATGGCTAAACGTGTGTTTGAACCTTTCTATCGGGGAGACCAGGCTCGTTCACGTGAATATGGCGGCGCTGGCCTAGGATTATCCTTATGTCGGCAAATTGCTGAAGCGCATAAGGCCAGACTGTCCTTAAACTCTGTCCTCGGCGAGGGAACTAGCATCAGACTCTTTTTACAACTCTATAACAACTGCCCTCCTACTCTATAACATCTTTGGATTAAGGTTAGGAAGATTCATCATCATCCGATCCCAATGGAGGTTAAGTTAAATGAAGAACAACAAGATTTCCGCTACACTCGCTGTACTCTTGTTCTCTGGAAGCGTGCTGGCGGTGAGCGCAATGATTGTCCCAGGATTTGTGAACACCACCGCCGCCAAGAGCATTTCTGCAGTACAAGACTCGGGCAATCTAACCTTGAACAGCAGCAAGGCACCCGTACTAAAAGTAGAAGCAGAAGCTCCGGTATCTACTGTGAACAGAGATCTAGAGCAGCTGATGACCCAAGAAGAAATGCAGCAAATTTATGATTTTGCGGACAAGCCCAATAACGAAATTATCACCATCGGAAGGGAGATGACCGAGGATGAAATAAACCGGAGGCTGATATTGGAAGACCAGTATGTGTATGACGGCCTTCGTCCCAAGCAGCTGTTCCCGTTAAAATCGGGACAAGCGGAGTTTTATTTTGACTTGGAGAAAAACACGCTCAAGTATCCGAATCGGACATTGACTGACGAGGAACTGTTACAATATATTGACTGGTTCTACCGGGAGGCCTATGCCTTGTCCAAGCGGAATATTGTAACCCCTCCAGAAACAGGGAATTTGAGCCAGACCGACGCCGTTGCCATGGCCGCTTCAAGTGTGCGAAAAATATTCGGAGCTGACGTCTCCAAGCTTGAAGTAAAAGCAAGCCAAGGAGAATCCATGCTATCAAAGAAAAAGACCTGGATGGTAATATTCACCCCTTATAAAACCAACACCTTAAGAGGACAAGGTAAGGAATTTTGGCAATATACCGTAATTATTGATCCCTCCACCCGCACGGTAGTAGATACGACCGCAGCTAATTTTTCACTCACAAGAACCCCAATCAATGCTGAAGCTGCCATCGCTATCCAAAAGGATGCAACCTGGATTAACGAGGCTACAAAAATAGTTACAGACAGACAAGGAGAAACCCGGAGAATCGCCACGGCTTCCCTTACAGACACTGACGTAAATAATAAGCGCGGTATGGTAGCGGTCAAAATGTTGCTCGAAGACGGCAGCAGTTATACTGCAGAGTTACGCTACCCAGATCAGACTCTTCGGTGCCTCATCTATGAAGAAGCAGAAGCTGCTAAATAGGGATACTAAGGATGAACAAAGGGGAAATTGTATTTCAAATCGGTATAACCAGTTCTTGAAAAAGTTAAGGAGGCTACTGAATAAGAGTAAGAATTGCGAGGCATTTGGATAAGTGGTTTGTGGACTGAACTAGGTGATGAGTAAGATCCCTGTTCAGTCCTTTTTGGGTTCTTTTGCAAACAATCTGCAAACAAGAAGTCGAAGATGATAGTTGTAGTGTACCTAGAAGCATCTACGCTTTAATAGTCTCTATCCTTTGTCCAAATTGCATTTAATAGAATATTTTGGTAGATTGAATCCAGGAACTTGTTAACCGACTGATCAGCGCAAATATTGTTCAAAACTAAGCGTATTTCTACCGAGGGGAGATCAGATTTCTATGAATATAGCTGTCAAATTGATGCAAAAATTCAAAGACCGCGATACCCAGAATAAGCTGAAAGTTTATCAGGACAAAGTGCAGCTCATCAGAAAACGGAATTTGGAAGCATGGGACGATGGGAAGCTTCTAGCGGAATCCCTCCGGCTACAAAAAGAAGCAAAATCAGGTACACCTTTGGATGAGCTGCTTATCGCTGCTTATGCGTTAGTATGCGAGGCAGCGAAGAGAAAGCTTGGATTAAATCCTTACGATGTCCAGATCATGGCTGCCATCGCTCTGCACGAGAGATTCTTGATCGAGCAGCATACCGGTGAAGGAAAAACACTTTCTGCTGTTATGCCTGCATATCTAAATGCACTGACTGGCAAAGGCATTCATGTGCTGACTTTTAACGATTATTTAGCCAAACGGGATGCGGAATGGATGGGCCCGATCTATCGTTTTCTCGGATTAACGGTAAACTCGGTTCAAGCGGGCATGAGCCTGTCCGAGAAACAGGAAGCATACGCCAAGGATATAACCTATGTTACGGCCAAAGAAGCGGGATTCGATTACTTGCGCGACACAATTGCACTCAACGAAGCCGATACCGTGCATCGTCCTTTCCACTACGTCATCGTCGACGAAGCGGATTCGCTGCTTCTCGACGAAGCTCGGGTGCCGCTAGTCATCAGCGGTGATTCTCCCTCTTCCAGGAGCGACGGCTTTCGTTTCGCAGAAGTAGCTCGGCAGCTCAAGCGAGATGAGCATTACGACTTCGACGAGTTCCAGCGGAACGTTTACTTAAATGAAACAGGCGCTGCGCAAGCGGAATCGCTGCTGGGATGCGGCAATTTGTACGATAGCCATAACAGTCACTTGCTGACATCATTAAATTGCGCGTTGCATGCAGAATCGTTATTAAAGAAAGACGTCGATTACATCGTCCGGGACGGAAAAATCGAGCTGATCGAAGAATATACCGGCCGAGTGGCGGAGAACCGGTATTTGCCGGACGGGCTTCAAGCCGCGCTTACGGCAAAAGAAGGGCTGTACTCCATAGCCGGCGGGAAAATTCTCGGGACGATCACCATTCAACACTTCATCAGCCTGTATCCGCAGATTTGCGGAATGACGGCTACCGCTCATGCATCCGCAATGGACTTCGAAGATATTTATGCGCTGCAGGTGCTGCAAATTCCGCCGAACCGGCCAAACATCCGGATCGACCATCTGCACCGGATTTATACCCATAAAGAAGCCAAACTTATGGCACTCGTACAAGAAATCTCATCCGTCCATAGGACGGGACGTCCAATTCTCATTGGTACGTCAAGCGTCGAAGAGTCTGCCATACTGGCAGAGGCACTAGCGGTTGCTGGCGTACCTTGCCATGTTCTAAATGCGAAAAACGATGCGGAAGAGGCAAACATCATCGCCAAAGCGGGAGAAACCGGTGCAGTGACGGTGTCTACAAATATGGCGGGACGCGGGGTCGACATCCGGCTCGGCGGCGTCGACCCCGCGCAAGCGGAGGTAATCGCCAAGCTAGGCGGGTTGTACGTAATTGCCACCCATGTGAACGAAAGCGTGCGGATCGACGATCAGTTGCGCGGGCGTTCCGGACGCCAAGGCGACCCGGGAGCTTCCGTTTTTCATGTAAGCTTGGAGGACGAGTTACTGCTTCGCTTCGGCATCCATAAAGCTGTTCGCGCTCCCAGGCAGGATGAGGCTCTTGAAGAGTCGGGGCTCAGCAGCAAGATCACAAGTATTCAGCGGATTGTTATGGGCCAAAACTTCGATATCCACAAGGAACTGAACTGTTATTCGGATATGGTGGAGGATCAGAGGCGAATTCTATACGCGGAGCGGCTGCGAATTTTGAAAGGCGAGCAGCCGCTGAGCCCAGCGGAGCAGCGGGTACGGCTTTTTTATATCGACGAATTCTGGGCTGACCATCTTGCATACGTTTCTTACCTTCGTGAAGGCATTCACTTAGAGAGCCTTGCCAGCCGCAATCCAATCGATGAATTTCATGCGCAAATCACTGAAGCCTACGAGCAAATTCCTTCTAAAATAAATGTCGCGTTACAAAATATGCTTGAAAAGCTCGGAGGTTCAAATGATCCGGCAGAGTGGGAAAAGTTCGGTCTGAAAAGCCCTGCTTCCACCCGGACTTATATTATCAACGATCAATACCTACAGAGTAAGCGAACCTCATGGACCGGAACGACCGTATTTGCTTATTGGCTTCGCACGGTTGCGAGGCCGATATTCAAACTGTCAAAATATTGATGCAACGATGGGGCGGTTAGCCCCTACTCCTCTAGCTCATCCAGCTTCGCTTCCAATTCAGCCAGCTTGCGATTCGCTTGATCCAATATCTCCTGTTGTTCTGCGGTTTTTGCTCGTTTTATTTCTTTTTTGATGGCCATAATCTGCTGTTCCAAATAGAGAATTTCAGCTTCATTTCCTGCGTTGTTCCACATCTGTGAATAAGTCATTGTCGGTCTCCTTTTTTCTAATTAAGAAAAGCTTTCCATAAAGTTCAATCGAACTTTAGGAGAGCTTCTTTTTTTATCTACACAAGGGTTTCAAGTTCTCACTTCTAGTAAAATTCTACTCTTGTGATGCTTCCTGTATTAAAGGCATCCCAGCTTCAACTAAACGTTTGTTTCGAATGAAGAAAACGGACAGTATTACAGTTAACACCCCTGTTCCAACAAGGAGCCATTCAATCTCAATTACATCCGCGAGCGGACCGAATATCAGCATTCCGATTGGCATCATGGAAGTCGATATCATACCGAAGACTCCGAATATGCGTCCCAAGTAATCCGGATCTACCTTCTCTTGTAGCATTACGGTTGTCGGTGTATTAAAGACGGGCATAGCTACGCCGAAAATAGCCATCATAACCAAGTAGATCCAAAAAACAGGTACAATACCCAAAGCGAACGTACATACACCCATAATTAAGCTAGCAAAAGTCATCGTATATACTTTGTTTCGAAAGCCGCCCCATGAAGCAATAATTGCTCCGCCAGCCATCATACCGATAGAAAAAGCAATTTCAATGGCTGTTAATCGCCAATAATCATCTCCGAAGCTGCGTGTCACTTGTAGCGGTGTTAAAAATGCAGCCGGTGCCATCAATACGAAGAAAAAGGCGAAAAAAACGAAAAAAGTTTTGAGAAAGCTGTGGGTTTTAATATAGCTTAAACCCTGTTTAAAATCGTCCAAATAGCTTGTCGTTTGTTTATCAGTCGCTTTTTTATGCAACGGTATTTTCAAAAAGAAAGATAATGTAAAGATCGCTATCGCCGCTGTGATAACATCGATAAAGAAAATGACCTCAATTGTTGCCAATGAAAGCAATGACGCGCTAACGATAGGTGCAACAAACATCATTAGTGCTTGAAGACTTCCGTTAATCCCATTTACTTTCGTCAGCTTATCCTCTGGTACAATTTGAGGTAATATTGCCCCAACCGCAGGTGATTGAACCCCAGCTCCGAGCGCACGAACTGCAGCAATGGCGAACAACAACCATATCTCATCATAACCAAGCAAAAATGTAATGGCTAAAATCAGTGTAACAAAGGCAATCATGGCATCTGCTATCATAATAAGATATTTCCGGTTGAAACGGTCCGCCCATACACCTGCAAACGGTGATAATAAAAAGGTAGGAATGAATCCACAAATAATAAATAATGTCATCATCATACCTGATTTTGTTGTAAGCGTAACGTACCACATAATAGCATATTGAACTAAAGCAGAACCGAATAACGAAAATGTTTGACTACTTAGAAAGATAATTATATCCCGTTTCCAATGTTTTTTGTTTTGTGCTTCGTTTGGTATCACTATAACTTACTCCCCCATTTTTAAAAAGTATCATTCATTCCCCATTCGCCTATTAAAATTAATTACCAAATCCGGTACTTCTAATTCTATGTACAAAAATTTTATATAAATCACATTTCTAGAATAGCACAGAAATATTCACCCCACCATTCAGCCAGCATCTTAAAATTAGCCTGTGCACACAAAGAGCCGGTATCCCCCTCTTTCGAGAAGCCACCGGCTCTTTTTTACGTCTATTTCATTCTCCGTTTATACACTCGCATTGCGGAAGCCCAGAAAAACGCAAGTATTGCTAAACTCCATAATACCGCCACAAGCGTAGTTTTATCTGCCGTTCCTCCGAGTAAAAGAGAACGAATACTCTCGATAAGCGGTGTCATGGGCTGATATTCTGCGAATACGCGTATAGCCGAAGGCATGCTGTCGGTCGGCGCAAAGGCAGAACTAACGAATAAAAGTAACATCAAAATGTAAGAAAATACTCCTGCTCCTTCAAATGATTTAGCAAGCAAGCCGAAGGTGACGGCAATCCAAGTAAACGCAAGTACGCTAAGCAACAAAATTCCAATGGCTAATACCCAGCCGAGCACATCTGCTTTCGGCCGAAATCCCATTCCGAAGGCAACAAGGAAAATGGCAAGCAAGGAAATGACGTTAAAAACTAATGAAGCAACCACATGACCGCCTAGAATAGAGGCTTTTGCGATCGGCATGGAGTGGAAACGCTCGAATATGCCTTTCGTGAGATCGTTATTGATACGAAGAGAAGAATAAGCCACGCCACTAGCAATGCAAAAGAGCAATATTCCGGGCACAATATAATTGATATAGCTTACATCACCGGTGTTCATCGCTCCACCAAAGATGTAAACAAAGAGCAGCATGATCATGATCGGCATGGCGATGACGGTAATAATCGTGTCGATGCTACGTGTGGAATGGCGAATGACACGCCCACTCATGACGGCGGTATCGCCTAGAAAATGAATGAATTTCATCGGGAGTCCTCCTTTTTGCTAGTGACGATCGCGAGAAAAACATCCTCAAGCGAGGGCAGTTTCTGCGCAAACTCGGCAATTTCTATGTCAGCTTCCGCTGCTTTCGTTAGCAGTCGCATCATCTGTCTCGTACTTCCGTCTGTAATGACTGAGAGCGTGAGATTGTTCGAATCTGCAGTCGCGTTAAATTCCTTCAACAGATCTTGTGCTTGATTTAGCGTTGTTTCATTGTCGAATCGAAGCTCGATATGACCCTTAGGCAATCTATTTTTTAGCTCCGCGGGACTGCCGCTTGCCACGATATGACCTTCATGTAAGATCGCGATTTGATCGGCTAGATGGTCAGCTTCCTCTAAATACTGCGTAGTTAAAAAAACAGTGACACCTGATCTCGCTAAATCCTTGATCATATCCCACATAGCAAGACGCGCTTGCGGGTCAAGTCCGGTGGTCGGCTCATCGAGAAAAATGACCGAAGGGTTACCCAATAAGCTCATGGCCAAATCCAAGCGCCGACACATCCCTCCGGAGTACGTGGAGATTCGGCGATCGGCGGCATCGAGCAAGTCAAAACGACGTAATAACTCCTCGGCTTGTTTGTCAGGATCGGGCAAATGGCGGAGTTTGGCCATCATTCGCAGATTCTCGCGTCCGGTCAGGATATAGTCAGCGGTGACGCTTTGTCCTGTCAGGCTGATCTCCTTACGTACTTGCTCTGGTTGCTTAGTTACGTCGGCTCCATTAATCTTTGCGCTTCCGTTGTCGGGCTGGAGCAGGGTGGCAAGAATTTTGATCATAGTGGTTTTACCCGCACCGTTGGACCCTAGAAGAGCAAAAGTTGAACCCTTCTGAACAGTGAAGTCCACCCCCCGCAACACTTCCACGTTCTTATATGATTTTTTGAGGCCTATTACTTCAATCGCCCAATTGTTCGATGTCATCCTAATCCCCCCTATCTTCCAAGTTTTTTGTGAATGGACTCGTTCATTTTGGCTCGCATTTTCCCTGTCCAAGTCTGAGCGGAAACGTCCTCGAGCAGCCCGTCACAGAACGCCATTACGTCATTCCCTACGATCTCCAGAACATCTCGACCTTCAGCAGCTCCCATCTCAAACATGTCAAGCATTTCGGGAAACAGGTTGATGACGCTAGAATCGTTAGTTGAGAAATTCAGCATGTAGCGCGATGCGATATTGTAAACTTCTCGGTAATCGTTCGGGAGCGCTTTTGAACGTTTTACGCACTCTTTATAAGCCTTTTTTTGTTCACGTAAATCTTTAAATTTAGCGAGCATGTTCTTATACACGGCTATCCTCCTTCAGTTGGGTAAGTCTTGACGAAACATATCCCCATTTCTCCCAAAACATGGACAGTTCCCGCCATCCCTCTTCATTTAAACTATAAAATTTCCTTGGTGGTCCTATTTCGGACGGTTTTTTCTCTATATCGACGAGTTTATTTTTTTCTAACCGTATCAAGATGGTGTAGACCGTACCTTCAACAACATCTTCGAAACCGAGCGCATTTAGCGTTTTTACGATTTCATACCCATAGGTTTCTTTCCGGCTGATGATTTCAAGTACACAGCCTTCCAAAACTCCTTTCAGCATTTCTGTTAGGTTATCCATTTAAATCCTCCAATGCTACTCTGTATTGCTTAGTACCACTATATAGTAACACCGAGTAGTGGAATTGTAAATAGGAGGAAAAGCGGATTGCTGAAAATAAATACGACAGCAGTAGGGACTGGATTTGGTATGAGTGGAAAGCATTTGCTTTAAGTCAGTAACAATAAAGAAAGCCCGCGCTGGGCACGGGCTTTCTTTATTGTTACGAGGTTCTTCGACATCGACAAAACTATTTATACGGGTCAGCAATTTCTTCCCATTGACCAGTGAAGACATCCACTTTTATCGTGAACTCCCTGCCGCCTTGCCTAACATTACTGAACAAATAACCATCTCCAATAAAGCCGGAAATCCAATCCTCATCTATTGGCTCGAAGCCTTCTGTATCAAAGATTGGCTGAAGTAACTTATACAGCTCCTTCTTGTATTCCGTACCGTTAGATATGTTCCACAGATCTATCGCTTCTCGATTCACAAGGCTTCTCACTGGACTGCCAGAAGTTGTATCATGAACCGTTCCGGTAAGAGGATTAATTTTATAGCTAAGGCCTTCCCCTACGCCATTCGGTGGATCCATAAAATTAATCGTGTATTGATCGCCTTTTTTACCAAAAGTCCAGCCGCTAGCTGGAAGCTTTTTTTCCAGCAAGGACTTAATATCCTGTTCACTGAGCGGAGGAGAAATAAACGACCCATAGTACATCTGTACACTCTCAATGGTCAATTCCTTGCCGTAAACGACAATAACTTCAAGCGGAAACTCAGAGATGGATGCTGCACCTGCCAAACGAGCTACAATACGGTCCCCATCAAGCTCATACGAAACTACGGCGCCAAATCCAATCTTCTCGCCCCAAGCCCCCTCAGTGTAATCATACACTTTAGTCAAATGCTTTCCGTCTAGTTCAGCGGATACGTAAGTGTGGTTATTCCGGTGTGTAATGGAGGATTTCACCCTCCGATTTAGCGTCTTGACCGGGTCCTCTACCACAAGCTCTTCCAGAGTGACAGGCTGGAGCACATGAATCTCACTCATTGAGAGCCCTGTTCCAGTGCCGGTAGTAATACGAATAAAGATTTCTTTAGTACCATCCCCGTTAAGATCAGCTTCTTCAATGGAAGGAGGCCGCGTTTCATCTTCACCGGCATTCCACAAAAACGTTCTGTTAACCTCACCGCGCACATCTACCGTGACTTCATGCAAAAGTGCATGCTCAGCCGTGGGCTTTGCAGTTACAGTAATTCCGTTCTTCTCCGCTAATAGGGTTCCTTTGGGATCGATTGCAGTTGAATCTTTAGTCTGAGAAGCTGACGGGATAACAACACTCTTCTCCGGGGCTGACGTAGAACTCAGCTTTGCCCCAGTCAAGGTACAGCCACTTAAGACCATAATTACTGTTAACCCCAACACCGTGTTTTGTGCTGTGATTTTTTTATGCCTGGTGATCATGGTTATCCTTCTTTTCATTTCCTTCTTGCTGCTTGAAATGCCGGCTGCACCAGCCACTCGGATTGGATCGGTCAATGTTTCTAATAGTTTAAGAAGAGTCCGTGCGTAGTCTTTGTGGTGCCCCGATGCAAGATGCTTTAAAGCCAGCGCATCACAGGCGACCTCTTGATCCCGTTTCATTTGGCTAACGGCATACCAAAGCAACGGATTGAGCCAATGCAGGGCCAGCAGCAGTCCTGTCAGCAGATTCAGCGAAATATCACGACGTTTCACATGCGCCAGCTCATGCAGAAATATATGACGCAGTTCGTTTGCCTCCAGCGTGTGCAACATGGATGTCGGCAGCAGCAGCTTGGGGCGCATAACACCAAGCAGTGTGGGCACGGCAATCTGCTTCGTCTCTACCAGCTTCACTGGGCGCCTTACCTTCATCTCTCGTTGACACGTTTCGAACAACCACAGGATATCTGCGGAACGGATCTCCGGTTCCCGTCGAACCCGTGCCGTGAATCGCAGCTGCTCACGAACCGACAGACTTATCATTACCACTGCTCCGCTTAGCCAGATCAGAACCAGCAAATGCATCGGCGTCCAGCCTGTATTGGATGTCTCAAATGGATCGTAGATTTCCGGAGTCACCGGTGTCATACTATCTGGTCTCTCGGCTTGCTTTGAAGTTCCTGTTCCTGTTATTTCAGCGACCTTGGTCGAGTCCACCTCTTGAATGTTCATCCCGGACACAGGACCTACATCCGGCTGCGCAGAAGGAATATAGAAAGTCTGAGCTGATTCTGTTTCCAGCGGAAACAAATTAAAAATGCTGAACGCACTTTCCGGTGTCCAAGGGACGGCTAACCTTACGATCAGCGGTATCCACAGAAGATACGTCCAGGTCGGTTTCAATCGATTCTTGAACAAGAAACGGGTTGCCAGGATCAGCAAAGCCAGCACGCTCGCCATAGCGGATAGTGACAATATCTTAACGAACAGATTGTATGCAGCTTCCAGCAAGCGACTCAGTCCTTTCGCTCATCCAAAATTCTCTTCAATTCTTCAATATCTTCTCGGGACAGCTTCTCATTCTGTAAAAAGTTGACTAACATCGGGCGCAGCGTTCCACCGTAGATCCGCTTCAGAAAAGATTGTGTCTCCGATTGGACGCATTCCTCTTCCCGCACCAGTGGGTAATATGAATACACTCTTCCTGTCTGGTTGTAACCGATAGCCCCTTTCTCCGTCAGACGCTTAATCAGCGTCCGCACCGTTTTTGGGTTCCAGTCCCGGCTGCCCTCCAGAGCTTCAACAATCTCTCCTGCCGTGCGCGGGGCTCCAGTCCACAGCACCTTCATTACTTCCCACTCGGCATCCGAGATTTTTGGAATTTCCGTAGACATAATCCTATCCGCCTTTCTTTCTACTGAATGACTACACTTGTAATCCAATGTAAAAAATATACAAGTAAGTCTCGTTTATGTCAACCATAAGTAACAATATGAATCACTATTAACAATGAATGCAGATGTGGGGTTAGTGCAGAACACTATATTTGGGGAGATAATTGTGAATATCCTCTTTTTATAGTTTAAATTAAGGTTGGCCCCTTCACTGACCCGGTGTATGGACAATGTACAAGAAGAATTATGATTACGTACATTAAAAATATTAATACAACTCTCCAAAGAGGTGGAATGTGTGCCTATTAAAAATGGTAATCAATACATCGAACGAATCGATCAGCAAAATATCAATATTTGGTACAAAGGGACGCGTATCGAAGGACCATTATCCAAACATCCTGCATTTCAAGGCCTCATACAAACACAAGCCGAATTGTACAACATGCAGTGTGACGAACGTTATTTAGCGCAGATGACCTACCCTTCGCCTGATACTGGAGAGCTTGTTGGTCTATCTTTTCTCCCACCCAAAAGTGTTGATGATTTAGAACGTCGAAGAAAAATGATTGAACTCTGGTCAAACAGACATCACGGTTTTTTAGGACGCTCCCCAGATTATATGAATACGGCAATCATGTCCCTGTTTACTGCTGCCGATATCCTTGAGGACCTTCATCCGAAATATGCTGAGAACCTCAGGAAATACTATGCCTACTGCCGAGATCATGACATAACTTTATCCCATGCATTCATCCAGCCTCAAGCAAGTAAAATATCCGGTCAAGTTGATGCCACAGAGGATTCTATCGCTGCTAAAGTCGTAGAAATCAAGGACAAAGGGATGGTTGTGACCGGTGCTTTTATGATGGCAACACAAGGGGCTACATGCGATGAAATGCTAGTATTCCCTACGCCTTCACCATCCCTTGTAGATGATGATAATCCCTTCGCATTTGCCTTTGCAGTACCTAATGATCTGCCTGGGATGACTTTTTTTTGCCGTGAAAGTTACTCAGCCACATCTACTTACGACCATCCCTTAAGTTCTAGATATGAAGAAATGGATACGCTTGTTATATTTGACCGCGTACTCATCCCACATGATCGAATATTTTATTACGGAGATGAGATCTACTGTGCCCGATTGTTCGGTGAGAGTCACTTTCATACCCATATGGGTCACCAAATCATCACCCGCTATATTGCTAAGACTGAGTTCTTTCTCGGTGTGCTAGAATCTTTGGCAGAAGAACAAAATGCTGAGCTCGAGTCCTTCACCATTCTGCCGATTTCAAGAATACTGACGTTTCTAGAAACATTCAAAGCGTTAAGACTCGCTTCTGAAGTAGGAGCATCCCACGATAAATTTGGATTTCTTGTTCCTGATAAAGGCCCCCTTCTAGCTTCAACCATTCACTTTTCAGAGTTTTATCCGAAGATGGTTGAAATGGTTCAAAATCTCAGTTCAAGCGGGCTTATCATGATCATCTCTGAATCGGACTTCAGTTCAAGTGCCGGTTCATACCTCCATCAGTATTTGAAGGGTAATGTCTCGGATGCTTGGTACCGAAATGCCTTATTCCGGGTCGCATGGGAACTGGGAGCGGGTGCATTCGGTGGCCGCCAAACCCAATTTGAGCGGTTATTTTTTGGGAATTCAGAAACAATGGCCTGGCGTATGTACAATAGCTACGATAATCATGAATACTTCCGTCAAATCATTCACGAATTTATTTCACCAGAAGACCCCCTCCCTAATTCAACAACAGATGTAGTTTCTAATTGAGCTTTCTTTTTGTATATTTTTCATGTTGAATTGAACTTTTCGAATTGCTCCCACGGCCAGGTGACATGAAATACTATAGCCCTGGCTGGAGCGTTAAGACTTAGAAATCGCACCTAATTATACGAGATCAGTGTTACAATTTTTTCAGCACGAATATTCATCCCTTCAGTTACTCCTTTGTTAATAACCAAAAAAGAAGAGCCAGAGCACTCACAATTGCACCTAACAAACTCACTCCGTTCCAGCCAAAGTAAACATAGATACTCGTAGATGCGATCGACCCAGTGGCGCTGCCAATGGAATAAAAAATCATGTAACCGGCAGTAAGCCTACTGCGTGCCTCAGGTCGCAAAGTAAGGATCATGCTCTGATTGGTGACATGTACGGCTTGTACTGCAAGATCAAGAAGGATAATACCAACGATTAATGCAATAAGAGAATGTTGAACATAACTTATTGGCAACCATGATATGAGCAAAAGAATCAAGGCTACACCTGTGGTCTTCTGCCCTAAACCCCGATCGGCGAGGCGACCTGCTCGCGCTGCTGCTAACGCGCCTGCAACACCTGCGAGACCAAACGCTCCAATTGCAGTATGTGAAAGAGAAAACGGTGGGGCGCTGAGAGGTAATACTAGAGATGTCCATAATATACTGAAAACAGTAAAAATCATCATGGCTAGTGCAGCACGGATTCTAAGAGTTCGTTCCTGAGCAAACAACGTGAACATTGAACGAATCAGCTGTAGGTAAGATAATGATTCTCTTTTATGCTCATAATGTGGCAACACCCGAAACAATACACATGCCATGATTAGTGTTAATACCGCGGAAACAAGGTAGACAGAACGCCAACCTGCTAAATCCATTAATACGCCAGCGAAAGTTCGCGCCAGTAGAATACCAATTACGATTCCACTTGTCACAACACCAACGACACGCCCACGTTCGGCTGGAGCAGCCAAAGTTGCCGCGAATGCAACGAGCGTCTGTGTCACTACGGCTAGAAACCCAACCGCTGCTATACCTATGAACAACACTATACTGCTGGTGGCAGTACCAACGACAATTAAAGCCAATACGGATAGAAGCATCTGTCCAGCGATCAGCCAACGCCGATTTAATAGATCACCCAGAGGCACTAGTAATAACAGTCCAAGTGCATAAAAAATTTGAGTGATTGTAATAACAAGTCCAACGAATGAATGAGAAATACCAAACTCGTTCGAAATAGCGTCCAGTAAAGGTTGCGCATAATAAATGTTAGCAACAACTATTCCGCAGGCGATGGAAAATAAAAGTGCCACATTACGAGATATTATTGATACAGGCACTGGTTCCGACGCTCTAAGCCCTCCTCGTACTTTTTCAGTTTTTTTGACTGTTTGATCCGCTATAATAGCTTTCGATTCCTCAACAGATTCCCCCAAAAATAACGCCTCCTGATTAACTTTTATCAAATTCATACATTACATACCAATCAGTACGTAAATACGTTTGACAAATATAACTCTAAAAAAAGATAACTGTCAAGAGATTAGCTTATAGAACAACCGAAAATTAGAATTCGACTATTTATACGTTCATTTCTTATTGACATAATAATTTTCAAACCATAAAATAATATCATACCGTTCGATATGAAAAGAGGGAGTTAGTATGGCTCGACCACGTGAATTTGATGAGGAAAAAGCATTGGATGCAGCTATGCAAGTATTTTGGGAAAAAGGGTTCGAGGCTACCTCTTTAAGCGACCTGACATCAAGAATGGGTATTCAGCGGCCTAGCATCTACTCTACCTTCGGAGATAAAAAAGGACTATTTGAAGCTGCGTTGCGGAAATATACGAGTTCTCATGCTGCCTATGTTCGTAACAAGCTTCAAAATACTTCTTCTGTTAAAGAGGCATTCCGTGACTTTTTCGAAAATATAGTGACAAAAGAATATGGACAACATCCGAACTGGGGATGCTTTTGCATTAATTCGATGGTTGAACTTTCACCCCACGATGAGAAATTTGAGCTCCTGACAAGAGAACACCAGATGTATCTCTCGGTAATATTTCAAGAAACGATTGATCGAGGTTTGCGCTCAGGTGAGCTTGATTCAACTATTAACGCAAAAAGTTTAGCGCAGACACTAGTCATATCATTAATTGGACTTACTGTGATCATGAAATCCCGTCCTGAAAGATCATTTGTAGATAATTCTGTAAAAGAAATACTTACATTGTTACGATAAAATCAAAAATTAGATATGCAGCTTTTGTAACTTTGAAACTTTAATATGTTTAATAACTCTTCACTAATCCTGTTTTCCTGTCGATAATTTATAGTAGATGGAAAAGTATGGAGGAGCATATGAACACTAATCGCAGAACTGAACCTTTTCGATATACCCTTAAAGAACCTGTAACCCTTGATCTTCATATTCTTAGTATTAACGGAATCCAGGTTCCTTCTAAGCCTGTAAGAGCTGTACTGTTCAACATCAGTCGAACAGGCTGCCACTTATCGTTACCCCTCAACATTAATCCAGAAAATAACCTGGTACGGATTGGTATGGAAATGAATCTTACGGATGAATCTATTTACTTAGAAGGAATTCTAAAATGGAATAGAGAACAGCAGGACTGTTTCCATTACGGTATTCAATTAGACATACCTGAAGCAGACATTGAGTGTCTTCCGAGGGTGCTACGCAGGCTCGCTGGAGAAGGTAAAATATTGGTTCGTTGAGATGTTAACAAAAGAATAGTACTCCATTAATAAAAAAACAAACCCGCGTGTAGACGCGGGTTTGTTACAGTTTTTGCTGCTGTTATTCAAAATCAAGATAATTCCTAACACTTCTACCTTTGTTCTTGAGGTATATCTCGTTCAGGGGTTACTGGTATAACTTGCTCTTTCTCCAGCACCTCTTTTAAATCATCCTGAATTCTTCGATCCCAATGAGGAACACCGGAGCGATATGCCGCTCTGCCTGTTAGGTGGGCGGATAAAGGTGCAGTTATAAATACAAAGACAATTCCTAGTAATAGCTTTGCACTAATATGATTCTGAAAAAATGCAAAATATAGAAATGCCCCAACTAAGACACATAAAACACCGAGAGTGGCACTCTTCGCGGCAGCATGTGATCTTAGATAAACATCAGGTAGCCGTATCAAACCAATAGCACTAACGGCGCTAAGCAATGCCCCTATAAGAATTAACAAGGCAAACAGCAACTCACCTGTAGTCTTGATCATTTCCATTTTCTAGCACCACTCCCTTTTCGATATATCTGGCAAAAGCTGTCGTTCCAATAAAGGAAAGAATTCCAATCAACAAAATAATTTCTATAAAAGCCTGCGTTTGGAGAAAGACAGATAACACGGCCACCATTGCTAGCAGATTAATTCCAATCGTATCTAGTGCAGCGACTCGGTCAGGTAAAGAAGGTCCTTTCACCAAACGCCAAGCACATACGCCTATAGCTAAAGCCATGATTGTAATGGATAGCATAAGAATAAAATGAATCATTAGCGGGTCACCTCCAGTATCGCTCGCTCAAAGGTATCACGGATATTTGCTCTGAACTGTGCAGGGTCATCAACATCCATAGCGTGAATATACAATGTCCGATTATCATCCGACACTTCAAGCACCACCGATCCAGGAGTGAGGCAGAGCATCGTGATTAACGTTGCCACTTCCCAATCCGATTTCAGCTCTGTAGTATATTTGAGGATAGCTGGACGTATATTAAGCTCCGGTCTTAGAACGGCTTTTACCACTACATAACTAGAAACGACCAGCTCCCGCAGCAGCAACAGGATAAGTTTAATGATCGCCCACACTTTTCCAAGATATAACCTGGGCCAAAAGCGTCGCATTCCGAGCAGAATGAGTATACCGAGCAGGAAACCAATGACGAAACGTGGACCAGTCCAATCATTGTGCAGAAACATCCACAGGAATGCTATCATGAAATTCAATAATAGTTGAAAAGCCATAGTATCTACTCCTTCATGACAGCGTTAATGTATAATGCTGGATCGGCCAGTACGGCTCCGGCTTGGCTGACATATCCGTTTACCGTCTCAGCACCTACACCCATCAGAATTACAATCGCGAACAGAACAGCTGCCGGTGCCATCATAGCTTTATAATGAAGCGGTTTGACTTGTTCTTCCCTTTTCTCGCCACCCCAGAATACCTGCTGGAATACCTTGATCAAGGAATATAACACTATGAAGCTTGATGCAAGTGCAATTAGTGCCAGAGCCACATGATTCTGTCCAAATCCGCTACGTACCATCATCACTTTTCCAGCGAAACCACTAAGTGGTGGAACACCAACCAACGCCAAAGTCAGTACGAAGAACATCCAGCCGGTCCACGGATAGCGTCGGATTAAACCACCCATTTCTTTTAAGCGGTCGGTGCCCGATGCTGAGATAATCATCCCGCCCAGGAAAAATAATAATGCTTTGGCAACCATGTCATGCATTAAATAAAACACTACACCATTTAACGAATCCTGAGTCGCGACAGAAATCCCAAAAGCAATAAATCCAACACTGATGATGATATTATAATTAAAAATCCGCCCCAGATCGTTGTAAGCCAGTGCACCGATTGCACCAAGGATCATCGTCGCTCCCGCCATCCAGGCAATCAGTGAATGGGTGAGTCCCGGTTCTTGAATAAAAATCAATGTAAAGGTACGTGTAATGGCATACAATCCCACTTTTGTTAACAATGCTCCAAACAGTGCTCTAACAGCCACAGGTGGTGCACTATAAGAATCCGGAAGCCAGAAAAAGAGCAACAAACCTGCCTTTATCGAAAATACGATCAGCAGCAGGACCGCAATGACGTTCATTACACCGCCTTGTCCCGCCTCTGCTACACGCATAGATAGATGTGCCATATTCAGTGTTCCTGTCGCGGCATATAAATAAGCAAGCGTTGCTACAAACAAGGAAGAGGAAATCACGTTAACTAATACATATTTTAACGTCTCTCTCAGTTGACCTTTGGAGCCACCAAGTACAATTAAAGCGTACGAGGCAACTAACAGGACCTCAAAGCAGACGAACAAATTAAACAAATCTCCGGTGAGAAAGGAGCCAAATACCCCAGTTAATAGAAAATGGAAGAACGGATAGTAATAAAACCTTTCTCTTTCTTTCCCAATGCTGGCGAAGGAAAAAAACAGACATGCCGCACCAACAATAGCACCGACTAGCACAAGTAAGGCCGCAAACATATCGGCAACAAACACAATGCCATAAGGTGGAAGCCATCCACCCATATATAGGGTCTGGATGCCCTTTGTACTTACCTGGTACACAATGATGCCAGAAACCAATATATTTAAAAACACACTGACGGCACTGATAATACGTTGCAGATCCACTCGGTCTTTTAGAAAAATCAGTATAACTGCCGTAAAGGCCGGAATCAGCAGAGGCAGCACTAGCAAGTTGTTCATTGTTGTCTCTCCTCCTTGGTTCCTTCCACATCATCCGTGCCCGTCGAACGGTAAGTCCGGTATGCCAAAACAATGAAGAATGCTGTTACTCCAAAACTAATTACAATAGAGGTCAAAATGAGCGCCTGCGGTAACGGATCTACATACGCCTCCGCTTTTTCACCTAGCAAAGGTGGAGCACCTGTCTTGAGACCCGACATTGTCAGTAGCAGTAAATGAACACCATGGGTAATTAAATTAGTACCCAGCAGGATGCGTAGCAAGCTTTTGGAAAGGACTAGATAAACACCTACGGTAAACAATACGCCGATCGCCAAGGCAACAACAAGCTCCATTAGCTATCCCTCCCGATCGTAAGTATGATATTCATAGTGACACCAATAACAGCTAGATAAACACCAAGATCAAAGAACATTGCAGTGGTTAATTCTGTTTTGCCCATAAGCGGCAATTGGAAATACCCAAAATTTTGGCTCAGGAAGGGTACGTCGAATATAAATGAGCCAACCCCGGTAAGAAAAGCAATCGAAATCCCGATCGCAATTAACTTACGATAATTAATAGGCAGCACTTTCTCAACCATATCCATCCCAAAAGTAATAGCAAGTAGCACCAAACCTGCAGAAGCCATCAAAGCCCCAATAAATCCGCCTCCCGGATTATTATGACCGGCAAAAAACAAAAACAACGAAAATATCAGAATGATAACGAATGCTACTTTAGCTACCGCTTGCAGTAACACATCATCACTTCGGGAATAACGAGGCTTATTATAGGGAACAACCCTCTTCAGTTGGTCTGCTGTACCCTCTCCATCCAACTGCAGCTTGATCATGGAATAAATAGCAAGTGAGGCAAGGCCTAGTACTGTTATTTCAAACATGGTATCAAAGCCGCGGAAATCAACGAGCAGAACATTGACAATATTTTTACCGCCACCCAAAGTATAGCTATTCTCCACATAATATTTCGAGATGGATTCGAACGGACTACTGCCTAGAGCAGCAAGTGCAACCAATGTCATCGTTACGCCCATCCCGATGGAAATAATTAGTTTCAGGAAATGCGCACGAGGTTTGAGCTTCTCTTTTTCCAGCCTAGGCAAATGCCTGAAACATAATAGGAACAATGTAACAGATACCACTTCAACAATCATTTGCGTAAGCGCCAGATCAGGAGCTCTGAACAGAACAAAGAGCAAAGTAACCATATAACCAACCATTCCTGTTAACAAAATGGCTGTTATTCTGGAACGCACAAACGGAATAGCTAAAGCACCTAGAAGCAAAACCATTACAGCAATAACCTCAAACAAAGAAAAAGGAGTATACTCAGTCGTACCAAGTGTAATTGCATCTGAATACCAGACGACACCGCAAATCGTTACGATCAAGAAGGAAAAAATATACATTAAATAATGTCTCATGGAACCAGTCATATAAGAACTAGTCACCCATCTAGACAATTTCTCAACCAGCCGGATTACTCCGTCATAGACTTGATTTAAAGTGTAGCCACTGCCCCATTCTTTATCGACCAGACTTAAGCGGCCATAGATTCGGTATACAGTAATACCAAGAATCACAACACCAAGTGTCATCCATACTTCTGGTGTAAAGCCGTGCCAGAAATGGATATTCACAACAAAAGGTTCCCCGGTCTGCAAGATAGGGTGAATAGCATTCATTGCAGGGATAATAAGTGTATTAGATAATATATTCGGGAAAAAACCGATAAATATAGACAGCACTGCTAGCAGGCACGGGGCAAGCAGAAGTCCAAATGGGGCTTCATGCGGTTTTTTGTCCAGCTTCTCAGGCTGATATTTTCCGAAAAAGGTGTGGAATACCAAAATCATACTGTATGCAAAAGTAAACACGCTGGCAATCCAGGCCAAAACCGGGAAGAGCGTAAACAACGAGGGAATAGAGAATATATCCAAGTTTCGGATATTCAGGACAGCTGTAAAAAACATCTCTTTACTTAAAAATCCTGAAAATGGCGGCAAACCAGCCATGGAGAAACTGCCGATCATCGCTACCGTAAAGGTAACCGGCATAATGGAAATCAGTCCGCCCAGCTTTCGCAGATCGCGGGTACCCGTCTCATGGTCAACTATACCGACCATCATAAACAAAGAGCCTTTAAAGATGGCATGGTTAATAAGGTGAAAGATAGCCGCTGTTGTTGCAGCAGTGTAAAAGACTGAATCTTCCCCTGCATAAAATGCCGCTGCCGATCCCATTCCTAGCAATCCCATAATCAGTCCAAGTTGACTAATCGTTGAATAGGCTAATAGAGCCTTCAGGTCCGTCTGCTTCATCGCCTGGATAGAGCCATAAATCAAGGTGATCAAACCGACGCCTGACACAACCCAGAACCACTCATATTGCCCCGCAAAAATAGGGCTGAAACGGGCGACAAGATACAATCCAGCTTTAACCATCGTTGCTGAGTGAAGATATGCGCTGACGGGTGTCGGTGCCTCCATGGCATCCGGCAGCCAGATATGGAACGGGAACTGCGCTGATTTGGTGAATGCACCTAATAGAATTAATAGCATCGCTGGAATAAACAACGCATGCCCACTAATATCGCCAACCTCGCTCCAAATTTCCCGAATACTAAAGGTGCCTGTCATCACATACAGCATTAAAAAGCCGGCAAACATCGCTAAACCACCAAATACGGTAATCAACATAGATTTAAGAGCACCATACCGCGATTTTTGCCGCCGATGCCAGAAAGCAATCAGCAGAAATGACGAGACACTTGTTAATTCCCAAAAACCGTATAACACCATCAAGTTATCCGAGAGCACAACGCCAAGCATCGCTCCCATAAACAACATTAAATAAATATAAAAAGGGGTCAACGCTTCTTTTCGCTTGTCTAGATAATAAATCGAATAGATAATTACAAGACTACCCATTCCAGTGATTAACAAAGCGAACAGTAAACTTAATCCATCCAGATGGAAAACCAAATCAATGCCTAGGGAAGGAATCCATGAAACGGTTTCATATCCCAAATCCCCTCCTTTAATAACAGGAATCCGGGTTAAAAAATATACAAACAAAGCGAGTGAACCGGGGAAAACAAGCCATCCTCTATGAAGGTTGGATGCTCTCTTGGTCAAAAGTGCGATTACTAAGGCCATTAGAAACGGAACAAGTATGATTACATGCAGCAAAGGCAGTCCTCCTTTTCCACTTGAGCTTATCAAGTTGTGAACTTTAGTACTTACTTTTTTACCAAAAGCCAAAGATCATATGATTGGAAGGGCCCTTAATAATAGGCCCTCATGAAGATAAGGGCACGCCGATTATAAAGAATCGGTCAATGTGCCATCACAAATATGCAAATATCTAGTCTTTCCATCCTCTTGCTCAATTCTGAATAAACCGTTCTCAAATTCTGTGTGTAATTCGTGAAAGAACTTTCCTTTAAGCGAATACTCTCCCTTAGGTTCATCACTGAGCTGATACTCATCCCCGATTTTGACCAGGTAGGCGATTACGCCTTCCTCATGGGTTTCTTCCAGCCCGGCGCGCATCCGTTGAACGGCGACTACATGCAGATCCATCATTTTCATTTTACCAATGAGTTCATTGATGAAATTGCGTTTGGTAAGCTCCTGCCATCGAGTCTGAGCAGATTGTCCAATGACGATCTGTGTAACCTCATTCTTTTCAGCTACTTCTACAATAATATCAGTTGTTTTTCGGCCTTCACGTTTCCGAATGATAAATTCTGCGCCAGCTTCATCGGCAAGACGTTTCCAAACCGTCATATACATTTCTTTGCTCTGATTATATTCATCATTGTCCGAACTATCGACATTTAATACAAACAATGGGGCCCCTATTATTTCAGATAGTTGCACACCACGCCGGATTAAACGCTCCCCATGCGGACCATAATGAACACAAACCATAATCTTTTCATTGTGTATGACCTTCACCCTCCTGTAACATGGCCAAGAAATACAAAAGGAGCCTACTGGCGTTAGGCCCCTTGCGTAAATCTAAAACCGATAAGTTATACTTAATTATATCTATTCCTATGTTTTTTGTAAAGTTTAATGGTTATCATGGAACATATTTCTACGTAATGCTTGTACTATGACCATCTTTTGAAGTTATCATACAATGAAAATTTTAAATATCCCTTTACAGGAATATTCACTTAATGGTATATTTTAAAAGCAAACAGGAAATACAAGGAAGTAGGCCTGTTGAGTCGCTCCATCATGGCCCGTCATATGAAATCCGAATCAAATCAATGAATCGAAGTGATGATTGTTTATGAATACTAACGTAATGAGTGCTTTAGCAGAGCCTAATCGTATGCAGATCGTTGAACTATTACGCGAGAACCCCCTAACCGTTGGAGAGATCGCAGAAAGTCTTCAGCTGCGGCAGCCTCAAGCGTCCAAGCATTTGCGTGTTCTCAGTGAAGCAGGCCTTATTGAAGTTCAAGCTGTTGCTAATCGGCGCATTTGCAAACTCCGCCCTGACCCTTTTAAGGAATTAGACACTTGGTTAGAATCCTACCGTCATATGTGGGAGGAACGCTACGATCGACTGGATGATTATTTGCAGAAGCTACAAAGCAAGGAATTAGATAATGAAAAGTAAACGAGGAGGATTTATCCAATGACAAATTCTAACCAAACCAACCAACTAGTATCCAAAGTTGAAGGCAGCACTCTAATATTAGAGCGTATTTTTAAAGCTCCACGTGAGCTAGTTTTTAAAGCTTTTTCTGAGGCTGAGCATTTGAAGCATTGGTGGGGGCCAAAAGGTTGGACACTTCCCGTATGCCATGTCGATTTCCGTCCAGGAGGTACTTGGCATTATTGCATGAAGTGCGAGGATAAGAGTCAGGGAGATTTCTACGGTATGGAGTCTTGGGGTAAGGCGATTTATGGGGAAATTTCGATTCCAGAGCAAATTATTTACACGGACGGGTTCTCAGATGCCGAAGGTAATATTTCAAAAGATCTGCCCGAGACACTAGTCCAACTAGATTTTATCGAGCTGGATGGTCAAACGAAGCTGGTTAACACCGGTAAATACGCTTCTCCAGAAGCGTTACAACAAGTGATTGATATGGGGATGCTACCGGGTATTTCACAAACCTTTGATAATTTGGACGTACATCTTGAGAATATACAGAAGCATAGCTAAGAGAAGATAAGATAAGATAAGATAAATAGGACGATGCAAGGATACTCTATCCTGCTCGTCCTTTTATTCATTTTGCGGGAAATAAGAACCTGATGCTACTCGGAAAATATTGCAGAAAAAACGTGTCATTATGCGTGCCTAATGGATCTGTCTCAAACATCACCCGCTGATCAGCTCCATCTATCTTCTCTTTTAAAATATCAAAAGCACGTTTACTATTAGGCACCATGTCCTTCTGTGCATTAGTCTTCTGGATACCTTCCTGTTCACCTACATACATATAGACTTTGCATTCTCTATCTAACTTTGAAGTCTCCATATAATGTATAAAATCTTTAAACCACACAGACGCGGATATGAATATAAAATTATCAAAAACAGACTCTGTCTTGTACATCGCGTACATACTTATTAACCCACCTAGTGATACACCGCCTAATGCCAATTTGCCCGGCTCATGAGAGATGCGAAAAGAACGAATTATATGCGGGACCAGTTCCTTATATACGTAATCCAAATAATCATCCCCCTTGCCCCCAAAGGACCAATCCTTAAAAAGTGCAGGCATTTCCCAAGGTGTATATTCATCATTACGAAGCTGAGAATCAATCCCGATAAAAATAACCGGCTCTGTAATCCCCTCCTCCACATCCCTTTCTATATCAGCAATCGACTCTTTGAACAAGAAATCGCCATCCTGTAAGAAAACCGCCGGGAAGCTTCGCTCAGTAAACAAATGATATGCTTTAGGGAGATACGCGATAATTTGTCGCCCCATATGTTCAAAAGTAGTAAGTTCTCCTAACATCATCCTGCATCATAGCCCCTTCCTTAACAATTCAACATACGGAACGCTCTGCTCATGATGGTCGGCACTACTGACGCGTGGTTTTCATCTGGCGCTATGTAATGTTCAACCTGCAAATCAGGCAAAGAATACTCACACAATTTCGAAAATAATCCTTTAGCATCATCGACCATAAATGCCTCTTCACTGCCCACTGTGATCAATAGCTTTCGTTTCTCGGATCTTATCGTTTGCCCCTTCTTATAAAACGCCTCCGCATACGCCAAGATTTCATGATCATTCCACCAAATCGAGGGGCTAGAGGCCAAATAATACTGGAATAGCTCGGCACGAGTAAACAGCGTCCAAAGAACAAACAATCCGCTTAATGAGTGACCAAACAAAACTTGCTTATGCTGATCGATACTATATTTTTCAGAGATCAGGGGCATTAATTCCAATTCTAAAAAAGATAGTAACTTTTCAGCACCTCCATGTGGTCCTATGTCAGCATTTTTCAATCGATCCGGATATACATACTGCTTCGCAGGAGGCGTGAAATCATAAAATCTTCTTTTGGAGACCTCATCATCCGAACCATAATGCCCAATGCCAATCACGATGGCTGGTGCAATCAAAGTTTTCGGCGCATTTCTTGACTGCAATTTCACGACATCCCGGCCCAATTGAAAATATGAATTACCATCGAGCATGTAATAGACGGGAAATCCATTCTCAGGGGCCTCTTCTCTCGGAATTGAGACCTTTATATCATACGTGTAGCCCATATACTGAGATTCTAGCTTCCATGATTCTGTGCGTTCGAGTTCAACTTGTGTTGACATATGTGCTGCTCACTCTCCCCTACACTCTTGACTTGGCTAATAAATATAAGAAATAGGGAATGCCAATAATGGAAACGACTATTCCCACAGGCAACTCTGCTGGCTGAAATAATGTTTTGGCAAAATAATCCGAGATCACAAGCAAGAACATCCCAACCACTGCACTGGATAACATAATATAGCGGTGATTAATCCCTACTAATCTTCTCGCGATGTGAGGAGCCATCAATCCTATAAAACCTATAGAACCGGATACAGATACACAGACACTTACAATCCCCACACTGCATAACAGAAAGATTAGCTTTTCTTTTTCTACGGAGATCCCCAAGCTTTTTGTGCTGGAATCCTCCAATTGAAAATAATTGAGCAAATAGCTTTTTCGATACATCACAAATCCTAAAATCAGTACCCAAGGTGTGATCATTATGATATAAGTCCAATTCGCGCTGTAAATACTTCCGACACTCCATACCGCAGCCATTTCATAATCACTTGCATTCATTTTTAGAGAAAGATACAACGACAACGCCCCAAAACCACTGCTTATCGCGATCCCTGTCAATATCAAACGTTGCATATCAAGTGCACCATTCCGCCAAGAGAAAATAAAGATAACCACAACTGCGGCAAGCCCCCCCACAAAACCAAAGAGAGGCATGGCTAGTATCGAAAACCAGCTTTCTTTAAAAAAAGTAACCCCTGACATCTGAAAGAAAAACATAAATGCAACAATGGCAGCTCCGGCACCGGCATTAATCCCAAGGATACCTGGATCAGCCAGCCCGTTTCGGGTAATGCCTTGAATGACCGTTCCAGCCATCCCCAGACCTATGCCTACTAATGACGCAATAATGATCCGTGGTAGTCGAAATTGAAAAATAACCAGGTCAAATTTAGGATTGGGATCTATTCGCAGCAGCGTTTTTATCACATCCATGACAGACATATCAAAAGCGCCATTCGTTAGATGAAAATACCCCGCCACAAGTGTTAGCAGGATAAAAGCTAGTAGCGTCAAAATATAGCGACTAAACTGTATTCTGCCTCTAACCACGTTGCTCTCCCCCTTTAACCCGAATTAAATAAAGGAAGAACGGGATTCCAATAAAGGCTGTCACAACGCCAATTGGCGTCTCAAACGGAAAGTTTATATACCGGCTTAAGACATCACAAAATGCTAAAAAAACAGCCCCAATGACTGCTGAGCAAGGAATGATGAAACGATAGTCGATACCAACGATAAAACGTGTAATATGAGGAATGATTAGACCTACAAAGGCAATCTTACCTACTAAGGCCACTGCTGTCCCGGTCAAACATATAACAGATAAAATAATGATAATCTTCACCCATTTTGTCCGTTGACCCAAGCTAATCGCCGTTTCATCCCCTAGGGAGGCAACCATTACAGATTTAGAAATACTAACCGCCAAGAGCAGACCAACGATTATAAAAGGAATGGACAATATTAGCATATCTGGATTTACGGTATGTATTTTTGAGCTATACCAAACGCTAACATTTTGTGAGACTTGAAAAAACATCGCTACTGCTGAGGCAATACTACTTAAAAATGTACCAATTACAGTACCAATAATGGCTAGTCTGACTGGAGATAAGCCGTTTTTGACCAATGAGCCAAATCCGAAAACCAAACCCGCTCCGATAGCAGAACCCACCATGGATAAAAGAATCATATGAACATTCGATAATCCAGGATAAAACACCATAGCCAACGTAATAACAAATGCCGATCCGTCATTTACTCCCATAATTGATGGTGATGCAAGATAATTCCGTGTAACGCCTTGCATTAACGCCCCTGAAACAGCTAGGGCCGCTCCAACTAATAAAGCGGCGATTACACGCGGTAATCTAGATGTCATAATAATGTTGTGGTCCACATTATTTGCATCGAAGTGTGTAATCGCCTGCCAGATTGTTACTATTCCAATATCCTTAACACCATATAAGACGGATACAACCATTGCTAATACGATGAATAATGGAGAAGTTGATAGGATCAATATAACTTTCCAATTTTTTGTATTCATCTTATTCATCGCACCTTCGGTTTTACTTCAAGAGATTTTCAATTGCAGCATCCAGGAATCTTACTTTAGACCAAGCTGTACCACCTTGCGCCAACGGATCAATTGCATTTACAAAGACATGATTGTTTTTGACTGCATTTACGCTTTTGAAGATCGGATTCTTAAGTAAATCATCAAGTGCCGTTGCATTATCCGTATTCTCGCTGGTCTCAAACTGCAAGAAAATATAGTCCGGATTAATTTCCGCTAAAGCTTCTAGTGAAAGCTCAGCTTGAGCTTTAGTAGTTGTTATTACTTCGGGAATGGTAGCACCTAAATCTTCGTAAATAACCGGATTCAGGTAAACACCCGCTGGATACACACACATACTACCCTCACGAATACGAATAACTAGAATTGATTTATCTTTCAACTTTTCTCCAACGTCAGCCTTTGCACTAGCAGCTTTTGATTCATAATCGCTAATAATCTTTTCTGCTTCTGAGGTCTTTCCGGATAATTGACCTAGTAAAAGCAGATTATCTTTCCAATTCGTTGATATATGTGAATAAGGAATCATCGTTTGAATTTTATTAAGCGCACCCGACACATCTTCACCAAACTTGGAAGACCCTAAAATAACATCTGGATCAAGCTGCAGGATCGCCTCATTGCTTGGAGCAAATTTATCCCCCACTAAAGATGCACCAGCTAATTCCGTTGACAGATAACCTGGAATGGCATTTGCTATAGCAAGTACGCCTACAGGCTTCACTCCTAGGATTGCAGCATCTTCCATAGATTCAAGACTTGCAGCTACGATATTGTGAATCTCTGCAGGTACTACATAATCCTTGCCTAGATATGTAATGGTTTGTTCAGTGGCTACCGCCTCCTGAGCCGTATTTCCTTTGTTGTTTGCATTTCCCTCTACTGCTACGGCGGAATTATTTGCACTTTTTGAACCTGCGTTATCCTTTTCATTGTTACCACAAGCCGCCAAACTCAAAGCTAAAACCGCTGATACCCCTGCTAACAAAACTTTTTTCTGATTCATTTTCTATCTCCCCATCTCTATTTTTTTATCATTCCTTAAAATAAAGTAATGATAATGAGAATCATTTTCATAATAAATCATATGAGAATAATTATCAATAGATTTCTTTAAATATATGAAATTTTGTAAATTGTCAGATCATTATAAAGGGAGAAATTTCCGCAGATGACGTAATTGTTAAAAAAGGAAATGGAGCTGGCGGTGCATCCGTGTCACATGTACTGCATCTAATGCAGGTTGGTCTTCAAGAGGCGTACGCTCTGGCAAAGTTTGTCGTGCTAGATGCACTCTCTGTCGTAGTTCGGAATAAGTTTCGTAAACAGTTGGGTCTGCTAATGGCCTAGACTCTACCGTCCTATTAAGAACACCGAAGGCGTTTATGCTTGCTATAATAGAATTTTTAAAATTTCTAGATTGCGGAGAAATGTGAAATGAACTCAAGGGATGGGCCTATATTCAACTGTTGGCCATGGGGAGCCCTGTTTTTAATTAAGCACACGCCTCTTTGGGATGACGGACCGAGCGAACCTTAAATCCTTAAAATACATGTTTTAGTCGAGCTTACGGACAAATGTATGCGAAAAACCGAATACAATGTGCCGACGCTAACTTAAATAAGACAAATGTATGCGAAAAACCGAATATAATGTGCCGAAGGTAACGTAATAAGCCAAATGTATGCGAAAAACCGAATACAATGTGCCGACGCTAACGTAATAAGCCAAATGTATGCGAAAAACCGAATACATTGTGCCGACGCTAACGTAATAAGCCAAATGTATGCGAAAAACCGAATACATTGTGCCGACAGTAACGTAAACGAGCCAAATGTATGCGAAAAACCGAATACAATGTGCCGACGCTAACGTAAACGAGCCAAATGTATGCGAAAAACCGAATACAATGTGTCGAAGGTAACGTAAATAAGTCAAATGTATGTGAAAAACCGAATACAATGTGCCGAAGGTAACGTAAACGAGCCAAATGTATGCGAAAAACCAAATACAATGTGCCGGCAGTAACGTAAAGGAGCCAGCGCCGATACACATGCTGAAGAACCCGCACTAAATGCGGGTTCTTCAGCGCTTTAAATATAAGTTCATCTTTTTTCATCAGCGGATATTTCACGGCATATATTTCTCAGCAATGCTGGTGACATATCCGTCTTTTTTAGTAATCACACACGGGGGCACAAAATCAGTATATTGCTTGAAATATTCAATAAACTCCTGCTTGCTTACTTCTTTTAGAGCACCCGTATTAGCATCAACTATAGAATATCTCGTATCCTCTGTAACCTCTAATGGATCGGTATACGTATATTTGTTAAGGATATAAAATCCATTGGGCATATCCTCATCTGGATTAATATTCAACCCTTTAAAGCGAGCGGAATCCTCCATTGTTAGCCTTTCAATGTTATCAAAATCAAAGGAATGATTCTCCAGGCTAAGATTAAAAACATAGCCTATTAATATACTCTCGGGCGTGTTCGCAAAATCATCAGCTGTAGCCTCATTGTCCACCACAAGCTGATCCAGCTTAACATGCTGACCCATTCCAATATCATTGCTTATATAATTCATGGCGACCTGCAAAGGATCAAGTAATGCCGGCTCCTCCCCCTGATCCGCTAATGTCTGCAGACGGGCATAATATTCAGCTATCGTAACATCAGTTTGAGGTGTATTGTAATATTCATTTCCATTCGAATCCTTCCAGCGTTCTACGCTCCAAATTCCTGAATCTCCTTGAATAACAGGTTGGGATAACAACAGTTGGCTTGTTTCGCCTGTCGTTAAGGGGAATTTCACTAGAATATGCTTCCCACTATAAGTTTCATGCGGAAGGTGATGGTTTGCTTCAAGAAACACACGCACTGCCATTTCCTGACCGGCTGGTGTGGATATGTCATTCTCTCCACTCCTGATTACGCCCAAATATTGTGGTGTTGAATTCATAATGGAAAAAATAAGTATCGGTTTTCCCATGCTTCCTTCTTCGGTGATAAATCCATCAACCACATTTTCCGTCATCGTCAGCTTAGTTGGATCATCCGGTTTCAAGCGATATTCTAAACTCCAAATTTCCAAGGGTGTTGCAAACAGATCGTCGAATGACGCTATTTTTTCAAGCTTAGTAATTTTACTGTCAACCATCTTAACATTTGTACTATTCTCATAGCTCGTAATGTTCTGCTCCATAAATTGCTCGGCATAATCCTTTACGGTTAATGGATCATTTTTCGGATTACTAATGAGTCCGACACACAGCGCTGCCACAACAATGATTACGACTAGAACAACCCAGAAGGCTGGTTTTTTGTAATTCAGAATATTTTTTATCCGCCCTCTCGTGTTGCTTTCTCCAAAGGCAAGCGGTGAACCGCCCATAAATCGTCTTCCAGTAGATAAGGACAAGAGTGAGGTCGAATATTCCTTTTTGATTCCACTGCCCATCTGTCTTATGACGCTTTCGTCACAGGACTGCTCCATATCATCACTCATCAGATAAAAAGCAAGCCAAACCACTGGATTAAACCAATGTATACACAGAACAGCGAACGCGAGAGGTTTTATGATGTGGTCGCATCTATGTATGTGCACTTGCTCGTGTTTGATGATATAAGCTTTTTCATGATCGGACAGACAGTTTGGAAGGTATATTCTAGGTTTAAGGAAGCCGAATACAAAAGGTGTGGAGATACCGTTATGTTCATATACATTTTCGAAAAGAGGGGTTGCGGCTCTTAAGTCTCGTGAAAGTCGAACAGTGGCAGCAATGCTGTAGATGAGCAGCAGCCCAATCCCGATCAACCATATATATTGGCCTATGTTAATCCACGCGTCTGAAGGATTTGAAGGGATTATACCACTTGGTGTAGCAGGTGAAGAGGGGATAGGTACGGGTGATATATTATTTACGGTTTGCTCGGATGTGTTGATTACATTTTGGATTTGAGGCGTTTGTGTGTATAGCTTATTTAAAGGTGAGTTCTGTACTTCAGATGGGATAAAACTAAATATACTCTCAATCGAGAACGGACACAGGAGTCGGAGCAAAACCACAGACCATAAGGTATAGGAGAATATTTTGGGAACTTTTCTTAAGAACAGCCGTGCCACGATGATAAACACAATCACATAACTTCCCGTAATGCTCATGTTTAAAAGTTGTTCAAACAGCTGTTCCACCGTTACTCCTCCTTATGCTCATGGATTAGTCTTAGAACATCATCAATTTCGCTGTCGCTTAATTTCCGGCTCTTTGTAAAGGCAGCCAAAAATTTGGGTAACGAACCGCCGAAGGTTTCCTTCACAAACACCTTGCTCTGCTCCGCATAAAAGTCATCCTTTTTGATAAGAGAACCTACCACACCATTATCATTTTTAAAAATCTCTTTAGCTTCAAGTCTTTTTAACATCGTATACGTCGTAGATTTCTTCCAGTTGAGCTCAGATTCACATAACTTCACCAGATTTCCTGACGGAATCGGTTCATGATCCCATATTAATTCCGCAAATTTCCCTTCCATTTCGGTCAGTCTGAGATCCTTCAACCTTGCGCCTCCCGTTGGTCTATAATTCCTAGACCTTCTATTTGAATTAGAGTTTACAACTTGTAGACCATTTTGTCTACAAAAATTTCCAGTACAAAAAAAGAGACTATGTCTTTGCAAACATCGCCTCATTGTTATCTTTATAAGGGATAAAACACAGATAAGTCACGGAACAATAGTCCGTTCTCTTCTAGTCTGTTAAGCTCCTCTTCTACATCCGTTACAATATGGCTTTCTCGCTCATGAGCTGTATTGATTAACCACGGTTGCCCCTGACTTAAAAAACAAAGATCATCGGGCACCCTAGTCTGCATCCATGAGTACAAGCTCGTAGAATAGGATAGTAAAATATCGACCGCATCCGGTGAACATCTAAAATAATAAACATCTGCATAATGTCCCATAAGCCGAGTTCCCGGCCAATAATCATCTTTGACGATCTCTTTGAGAAAAGGCTGTAACCGTTCCAATAGTTCATATCCTTCTGACTCTAACTCCATCTGATCCCGTTTGACCAAAATAAATTCATCACACACTTCCATAGCTACCTGTATCAGCGTCTTATAGGCCTGACCCGTTGGGTCCTGCAAAATAGTATTTATAATAATGTCCGCCCCTTACTTATTTGTATTATTTAAATACTCTTGATGCAACCTTCCCCAGCCACACATGCTATCCAAAACAGTAATTAGTGATTTGCCATGTTCTGAAATACTATATTCCACCCTCAATGGAAGCTCATGAAAAATCACACGATCGATAAGTTGATCCTCTTCAAGCTCCCGTAGTTGCTTCGTTAACGTCCCTTGAGAGACATCTGGAATGATCCGTCGCAGTTCGCCAAATCGTTTGGTACCATCTATCAATAAAATAAATAAAATGAGCGGCTTCCACTTTCCACCGATCTTATCAAGCGTTGTAAGCACTCCGGCCAATCTCGGCTCCAGTAAATCCATGTGATCATCTCTTTCGATAGTTAATCTATTTCACACCTAGTACGAACAATCGTACCTAGTACGAAAAAAGTGCGTACTGTGCAGAATTTCTTTTATACCTAATAATAAAAAACAGAACTTAAAAGTCCATTTAACTATGAACGGAGTAGATAAAAATGTCCAGTATTTCATTAAAAAACCAGCGAATCGTCATTATCGGAGGAAGCTCCGGAATAGGGCTCGCGACTGCCAAACAAGCGGTTGAACAAGGCGCATATGTCATAATCGCTGGGCGTTCACAAGATAAATTACAAAAAGCTCAACAAATTCTAGGGTCCGAATCTACCGAAACTCATTCGCTAGATAATCAAAATGAAGAAGACTTAAAGTCCTTTTTTGAAAAAATCGGCAGCTTCGATCATTTATTCACTCCCGGCGCCTCCTATGTTAGAGGACCGATTACTTCAAGCTTAGAGATTGCTCATAGCTGCTTTAATGCAAAGTTCTGGCCGCAATATAATGCTGTGAAATTCGCGATCCCATATATAAACCCAACAGGCTCTATTGTTCTGATGTCTGGTGCATTCGGCCAACGACCACTTGCAGACGGTGCCTCCTACGCGGCTTGTAACGGTGCAATTGAGAGTCTGGGAAAAGCATTGGCTGTAGAATTAGCTCCGATTCGAGTAAATGTCATCTCCCCAGGCACCATTCATACCAACTTTAATTGGGTAGGAGCAGAACAAGAAATTAGAGACAAGTCTTATGATGAATATACGAATATGAATATCCTTGGCAGGGTAGGACATGCCGACGAAGCAGCACATACAACCATTTATTTGATGACTAATAACTATACTACGGGAAGCACCCTATTTCCTGATGGGGGTTATATTTTGCGATAAGAAACAAAAAAAGCCCATATATCTTTTGGGCTTTTTTTAATAAACATAATCCTATGTAAGCGCCTGAATCCGTACCTAACTTTTTTCTTAATTAGGAATAGTATACTTTTTCCACTTTATATAATGTATGCTCGATAGTTGGGCAGAGATCGGCATCTACTTTATAAAATTTAACTCGAAAGTATAAACTTTTCAGAAAGTTCTTTATATTATTTTTTTGCCTAAAGGCAGGAAGAAACTCTGAATTTTTCTCTACATCACCAAAACCTTGAATCCATTGCTCCACATAAGTCTGACTAAGAATTTTTCTATTTAAAACACTAATTATGGGTCTTACCATTCTCTCATCTTCCCCATCGGAGTAAATTCGATCTGTTATGATCATCTTTTCATAAACCAAATGGAGAATCGTTATGAGGTCATTGTTATCCAGTTCGGAACATTGAGCTAAATCGTCTAAAGCATCTGCTGCATGGGCTATGGCATGAGCCCAGCCCTTTTCTTCATCATACCCGCGGTAATCTCGCTCTTCTTGTACATTGTAAAATACTTTCTCTTTTATCTGATGAATTTGCGCTCTTGAGAGAAATGGTGATTCTCTATTTCTTACTAAGACGAGTGGTATGACTAGCATTGAGAAAGATCGAGTAAAGACAGCATCTGTATTTGTTTCACCAAGCTTAAAATGCAAATGGTTATGATCCAAAATAACTGGAAGAAGTTGTTCTAGTTCATTAGCAGTTAGAGAATTACCAGGAATCCAGTGTGATAAGATTGTATAAATCAGGTCATCACGCAGCTCGGCATCCACAGAACCGATGTTATGTATCATTTCTTGTATCAACTGGAATGTATCGGGAGGTGCTTGGTAGCCATTTTCTTTTATTACTATCAACTTTTCTTTTAAATTCATTTTACACACTCCTACTAGAATTTTTCCGTATACAGCGTAATAACGCGACAATTAACAGAGATATTAGTTTATAAAATGTCACACTATCCTTTCGGGTTGTTGGCATTTATCATGGTACTATATATAGTATTAAGGGCAAACTTTTATTGTTCCGCGACACCCTTTCTACATTTTAGAATAGCCTATTCAATAACCAACCAAAGGTGGTACGAAAATGAACCAGAAACTAGAAACAACAGATTCTAAGCGTCGTGTTCTCCCCTTTAAAGGCGTCCTCAATTTCCGAGATATGGGCGGATACACCACCTCAGATGGCCGTAGAGTCAAATACGGTTTGTTTTTTCGATCAGCCGAATTAACAGGAATGACCGATCAAGATATAAAGCTCTTTAAATCACTTGGAATTAAGACCATATTTGATTATCGGGGAATAGAAGAAATTCGTTTAAAACCAGATCCAGTCATTCCAGGAGTTAATAACATTTGTGTACCTGCGCTAAAGCAAGAGGTGCCTGGAGACATGAGAGATGTGGTTCGTTCTGGATTCCTTGAACATTTTACGACAGACTTCTTGGTTAATATGTATTTGGATATGGCCTTTAATAACCCTTCCTTTAAGCGACTTATGGCAACCATTATGCTTCCAGATGAATTCAGTATCCTGCATCATTGTGCCGGCGGAAGAGACCGCACTGGCGTAGGATCAGCATTCATCTTCCTAGCACTTGGGGTTCCAAGAGAGACGATTATAGAAGACTATTTGCTCTCCAATCAGACACTGGGTCCTTTGAATGAGCAAATAAAAAAGCAAGCCTCACAACATCTGTCACCGAAGGAAGTCGATACTGTTATGGCTGCGCTTATATTACGCAGAGAATTCATGGAAGCCATTTTCTCTGCCATTGACGCGCGTTATAAAAGTGTAGAGATTTTCCTCGAACAGGAATTCGGCATGACTGCTGATAAGCGCAAGCAGCTACAAGCCTACTGTTTAGAAGCTTAATAACTTATTGATCTATGGACTAATTCATTAAGATAGCGATAAAAGTATAAGAAGCGTAGCTCTTTAAGAGCTACGCTTCTTTCCATTTAATACTGACGTTCTTCCTCGTAGGATACAAACAACATTCTACGCTGTACATCCATCAACGATTTAATCACCCAAGTTGCGATCACAGAAACGACGAGTCCCGCTACAACATAGGAAATGTATTGCTGAGATAATGTCCAGTCGATATTAAATAAGGCAAACACACTATTCTCCAAAATATTCAAATCCATCGTTTGCAAGAAAATCTGATGTAGCACAGGTAGTGTGATCAGACCTAGCGCTGCCGCTACCACAGTTATCGTTAGTGAGAAGAAGATAATGCTGGATACGAATCGTCCCATAATCAGCATGATGTTACGTGCAAACTTTGCACCATCAAAACCTAACTTCATGCGTTGCAGGAAGCCCGCTCCCTCTTGCTTCATATCCGTTCTGCGCTCTTCACTCGGTCTAGGAATATCCAGTAGTGATCTTACTAGCTCTTGCTCAAATTTCACAATGTAATCTAACCCTTTAGCTACTGCGAAAAACAAGGGTATACCGATGAAAATTGGTGTTAAAGCAATCGATAATGCTAATCCTGTCACCATAAACACGAAATATACAATCGTAATCGGCAAAGAGATTATAAAATACAACATACTCCGATAGGTCTTGGGACTTGATCGACGTTTGCCTGGTTTAGATTGTGATTTCGATTCTACGGGAATCTGCATGGAATCTACCGCTCCGATCGGCATTGTATACAACTTATCGTTCATTTCTTATGTCCTTCCTCTCACGTTATCAATTAATCTCATTATACGTGAGAAAGAGAAGGCTCAAAACAGTCTTAGGACCGGAGTCTTACCAGACTAAAGGCTAGGATGGGTTTAGACTGGAAATAGCTACAAGCCCAGCTTATTCCCCTTCTCGAGCCGCACGATCTGCTGTTCTCCGCTATCTGCCAGCTCTCTAAACTGGTTAATGGTTTCACGCATTTTAGGAAGAGCTTCCTGCTTATACGTACTTATCGAATCTAAAGCGGATAGCACATCTGTAAATGCCTGTTTTAATGTATCGACTGAAATGCTAGATTCTAGGGATTGCTTATGGATCGCCGCCCCCTGATCTTTCAACATTTTTGAGGTGCCGCTTATTAGCGTGTTGGTTGTTTGATTTAGGAGTTCAATCTTTTTCAAAACAATTCGTTGATTATAGAGTGCACTGGCCACCGTAACGGAGATTTTCAGGGCAGAAACCGTAACATTTCTAGCTCTGTCCACCCCTCTAATTAGCTCTTTATTATTTCGTATAACCACTTCAATCGCCATAATTCCCTGCTGATTTACTACCAGCATCTGTTGCAGATCCATCACACGCTGCCGCAGAGGAAACAACACCTCCTCCGTTATGAACTTTACTCTTTCTTCAGACTCATTACGTAGCTTGGCTGCATCTAGCTGAGCCTCAATCTCCTGATCCATCAGCATTCCTAGCTGAATTTCTTTCTGCAGTTTTTTAGTGAGCTCTCTAAGCGATTGCTGCTCAAACTCTAATGTAGTGTTATCATTTTTCAATACGGTTTTGCCTTTATCTAAAGAAATGATAATATCTGAGATTACAGCATCTGCTTTTTGATACTTCGCAAAATAACTCCGCAATGGGTTAAAGAACTTCCCTAGAAGACCACTTTTGGCAAAATCCACTGCGCTTGGGTCTAAATCTTTCAACTGGAGGTTTAGTTCCGTTAATCCTTTAGCTACTTGCCCGCCTTCATCCCCTGTTTTCGATAAATTCCCTACAGAAACTTGCAAAAGAGAGTTCTTGTCTGAAGATGATCTCATGGTGCTCATCCCGAAGCTGTCTATGGATTGCAGCACTTCTTTTCGTTTATCCAAAGATTCTAAATCCAGCTCCAAAATCGTCGAGACATTGGTTATCGCCATTTCCTTCAGTTGCGTTACTTCCTGTGGCTCAGGTTTAACCTGTTCTTCAATCGCTGATTTCAATTTCTCCGGACTTACCACTTCCATCGTAAAAGACATAGAACCCCTCCTAAAAGTTGTAACTTACATTTGAACATTAAGCAGGTTTCCGATTTTATAGACTACGTCGTCTGTATCCGCGTTGATGTTAGCCGCTTCATTAATACTTGAAATGCTCTCCAGTGCTTTAATATTTGCGTTGTAGCCAATGGTGTAAATCGGAATTTTGTAGGTTTCAATTAAGCCCCTGATATCATTCAGTGAATGTCCTTCATTCGTCTCTCCATCACTTAATACAAAGATTAAAGGTTTGATTTCCGGGTTTATCTTCATTTCGTCTTGAAGCATTTTGAGTGCCACCACAATTCCATCAAAAGTCGCTGTCCCCCCATTCGCCTGAAGACTATCTATTGCCCCAACAAACATCGACTGCTGATTCGTGTCATATTTGCCAATTGGAAGATTTATCGTAACGTTATCGGAGTAGGAAACAAAACCAATACTATTATCTTTGCCTAAGTATTTCTGTCCTGTTAATAATGATTGCTTTAAACGATTTAAAGGCTCACCGTTCATGCTACCTGAGACATCAGCTACAAATACTGCCGCAATGGGTTTATTGCCGTTTTTCTTCTCCTTCCACAGCTTTTGAGCCGAGGATAAAAGACTGCCATCCACTGGATTAACCTCCGAATGATAGTCATTCAGTCCATTAAAACCTTTTTCCTCACCCAAACGCTGATACTTATCCTGTTCAACAAACTCCGCGAATTTCTTAATAATGTCCAGCTTCTCTTGTGGAAGATCACCTAATGCGTAAAGAGGGCTGTCATGCTTTACACCAAAAGGAGTAAATACATAACTACCCTTTAGTTCGGGGGCATTTGCGTATATTTGGTACTCTAATACAAAAGCATCCAGCTTCCCCGTTTTAGCCGCATCACGCATTTGTAAAGTAGTCGATGCGATAAAAGGTACATTCGCTTGGAATTTCTCAAAGCCCTGAACCGCTTGCTCTCCAAGCAAATCAGAGCTGTCAAACGTCCCAAGTGCAGTCACAAGAAAATTCAAACCTGTTGAGCTGGCAAAAGGATCTGTGTAACCCATAGATAATTCATTATTCGCTATCGCATCAGTAATCGTCTTAACGTTTAAAGAACCATACTTTTCTACTAACTCATCATATTTCGTTTTATTCGTGACAATACCAGCTACATTACCAATAAGACGATTGGTTATAAGCTGCGTATTCATTCCGTTCGCTTTTACCATCTCACCCCATAACTCATTGGATGGTGTAAACGCATCTGGTATATATTTACCAGACCTTATGTAATCCGTCGCTGTTCCTGAAGCAATATTGCGAATTTTTACTGAAACAGGTAATCCGTTCACTTCTATATTGGAACTATTAAAGTCTGTCGCCACTTCATTAAGCCATCCATCATTACCCGTTCCTGATTTCTCTGTGGATGAAAAGATTTCGACAAAGCTATCCGTTGTATTGGTTACTGATATAGGAAATTTAGAAATATCCGGCAAGGAATCACCAATCGCTACAGGATCAAGGTCGATTTGTCCTTTAACTTGCTCCGCGATATTTACGTTAATTTTTTTATAAAGTTTTTCCAGCCGCTTTCCTGCATCTTCTGACGAAACCTCAGTAGTGGTTTTACCTAAATTAGATGTTAAGGTGATCCCAAAATACACAAGAGCAAAAACTACCACTGTTATAATCCCGAGGACTAAAAATGTTCTCCCTTTCCTAGCCATTCGCATCTTCCTTTCATTGCTTATAGAATTTCGTCTGTTTGATCAATTCATCGATCTCCTTCATACAAGGCATATCTTCAACATCTTTATAATTCGTACTGTCTAATAGCGATATTTCGAGAAGTAATTGATCTAACTTCAGCAAAATCTCTTCGTTTGCACCGAGATAACCTGTTACATAAGCCAAATATTCATTGTATAGCGCTGTTTTTTTCTGCACCAATTTATCCGAGAACTGCGCAGATCTCTGCTGACTGGCAAAAAGGGAGAATTCCGAAGCGTCAAAAACACTTAACTTATTAAGTATCCCTCGAATATTCAGATAGAAAAGCTTCTCTACTTCATAACTGACCGCACCAAACTTCTTGAAGCTTAGCTCCGACTGCTCAAATCTCTGACCAAGGATAACCATTAACGTATTTTTCTTCTTTTCCATTCGAATGACCTGATCCAAAGCCAGTGTAATGTCCTTCTTCAGCACCTTTACATTTTTGTATTGCGTGAGCGCTGCTATATAATCCTCATACGTCTTTATCTCTTTTACAGGTGGAACCACCGAAGCTTTAAACAGCAAATTATAACTTCCATAAAGGACAACAAGAAGACTGATCACTACTAATGTCACGCCAAAGGAAGTCTCTAGAACGCTTACTCCCCCAATTTCGACCCCTAATAACCCTGGTGACAAAACGATAATATTCAGTAACACCACGCCAACTATAAGTCCTAATAGCTTTACGGATCTCGCACCGTTCAACATAAACACCTCCCTAACCGATCCGGTAACTTTTTCCATCATTTGCTTTATTTTATCAGAAACTAACTCACCATACTCCTTTTATTTACAAAAAAACTAATTTTCCGCAGATGATCTCTGCCCCTCGTTGATTCACTTCTATATATATGGAAATATTTCTGTGATTACATCCCTAATCACAAAAAAACCTTAACAGGCCCAAGCCCATTAAGGTTAAGTAAACTCATTTATACCCAAGCGTCATTCGAATAGCCTCGTTGCTCCCAGTATCCTGTATGCTCTCCCTCGATCAGTTCAATCCGGTTCAGCCACTTCACTGACTTGTAAGCGAACATTTTGGGGACAATTAGCCGAACCGGTCCACCGAGATCGCTCGGAATCGGTTTCCCATCATGCATCACTGCGACCATAACATCGTCCATATCCGCCTGCTCCAGCGTAAGGGTATCTGTATATACTCCATCCCCTGAGTAGAACTTCACTGTCTTTGCAGTGGACTTCACACCAGCCAGTTGTAGTAGATCCTTCAGCTTGATGCCCTCCCAGGTATTCTTATAGACGGACCAACCTGTCACGCAGTGAAAATCACTCACTTGAACCGTCCGTTGCAATTGAACGAATTGCTCCCAATTCCATGTAAAGCTCTGATCAACAAGACCATCCAACTTAAAGGACCAATTATCGTTCGTGAACTCAGGAATAGGGGTTACAGTATAAACACGGAATTGACCCTGCGACCCACCTCCAAGAGGCGGTGACGATGCCGCCAGTGGCTGCGGTGCTGGCAACAGCTGATTGCGGTCATTCTCGATTAATTTATCGATCGTTTCGCTGCCACCGATGTTTCCAATCGAGCTGCCTAACCATTTTACAAATGAGGGTCCGATTGTAAGGGCAAGCCCTACACCGATCGTCCCTCGAATGAAAGCTCTACGTGTATAGACTGGCTGCGGAGTATTCTGAGATGTTGTAATAGCACTCCCCTCGCTCTTGATGGTCCGACGATTCGGCTCCTTCAACCACTTCACACGAGTCAATGAGTGATAGATAATGTAAGGCAGTCCAATCCAAGTCAGGACATCATGAACGACCAATGCAAGATTAGATACTTGCGGTCCTACCGTACGAAACTGCCATAACAATACACCAGAAACGAACCACCCAAGCAACAGGAAGAGCACAACAAGTACATTGAACCGCTGCCAAGGTTTTTCCTTTAGCTGTTTCCAATGTTTACTGGCCAGCAGAAGATAATAGATCACTGGAAGGATAGATGCAATTCCTACCACAATATGCAAGCCTTTAATCCATACCCTGCCTTCACCGAGGAAACCTCGCCAGAAACCGCCTACTAGCACAAGCCCAGTCAAGGCCAATATCACGACGATCCAGCCGTTCCAGGTGTGAAGTGCACGCAGCTTTTTCCCGTATCCCTTACGTAGCCGACCAAGCAAATCACTCATAGCTTAGCCTCCTCCTCATATGTATGATCCCGCATGCGATATAATTTAGTCCAATAAGGTTAGAAAGGACTTTGATGCAGCAGAGAGTGGAACCCCTCGAAGAGTCGCTATCCCGATGTTACGCTCTGGAAATGGCGGATCTAAAGGGATTTCTACAAGCTCCCCACTTTTTAATTCTTCCCTTACATAATCACGAATAACAAAAGCTAGACCAAAGCCACGCAAAGCGAACTGAACAAGAAGATCTACACTGCCTAGTTCAAACTCTGGTTTTATCGTCACATGATTGGAGGCAAGAAACCCATCTATATATTTTCTAGTGCTGCCTCCTGGCTCCAGAAACAACAATGGGTACTGCTTGATGTTTGAAAGCGGCATCGTATTATCCGCTAAATGACGGAAGCCCTTGCCTCCTACAAGACAATCTTGGAGCCGTGTACTCTTACGAAATTCAATCTGCTTGTCAGATGCCGGTAAGCTTACGATGCCGAAATCAATTTTGCCTTCTTTTAAAAGCGTGAGCGTTTCCGGTGTTGTTCGATTCGTAATATGAATACGTACGTTAGGATATTGTTCATGATATTGCTCGAGATAAGATAACAAGTAATATTTGCAGAGGGTATCACTTGCACCGATATGAATCTCCCCACTATTTAAATTGTTCATTTCAGCAATCGCTCGCTCACCCATCTCCACATTCTGAAAGGCTTGCTCAATGAATCGCAGCAGTACTTTTCCTTCTGTTGTTAGATCCACCCCTCTAGAGGTACGGAAAAATAAGGGGCCGCCCATCTTTTCTTCCAATTGCTTAATCGTGTGACTCACCGCGGGTTGTGTGATATTCAGCCGTTCTGCTGCCGCAGTTAAGCTGCCTGTTTGTGCTACCCAATAAAAAGAGCGATACCATTCCAAGTTGATGTCCATTCCCAAGTCATTACCTCACCTTATAATAGATATTACATATATCAATTTTTCTAATGTTATATCTAGCATTATACTTAGAGCTGTAGCCAATCACAAGCTTGGGAGGTAATCACGTGACCGTAATCGCAATTGTAGGAGCTAACTGGGGAGATGAAGGCAAAGGAAAAATGACAGATGTACTAGCCGCTCAATCATCCTATGTAGTTCGTTTTCAAGGTGGAAGTAATGCTGGGCATACTATCATTAACCAGTATGGAAAATTTTCGCTTCATATGCTGCCTTCTGGTGTATTTTACCCTTCAGTTACAAACATTATTGGACCAGGAACAGCTCTTGATACAGAAGTATTAGTAAAGGAATTACAAGCATTAGCAGATAGAGGGGTTCCACAGCCGAAGTTGTACGTGTCTGAGCGTGCTCAAATCGTACTTTCGATCCATCGTTTGTTTGATGAGCTGGAAGAGGAACGACTTGGGTCACAAGGGTTCGGTTCAACCAAACGAGGAATAGCGCCATTCTACGCGGATAAATATGCGAAGCTCGGGATACAAGTTGCAGATTTGTTTGATCCCGCCCGACTTGAGAAACGTCTCGAACAATTACTTGCTTCAAAAAATGTATTGCTGGAGCATTTATATAAGAAAGCCCCTATCCAAGTCTCGGAATTAATGACTCAGTTACAAAAGGAAGCTGCGCAATTGGCACCATATGTTGCCAATACAACAGAAATACTACAAGAAGCTTATGCAAAGGGAGAAACGATTCTACTTGAAGGGCAATTAGGCGCTCTGCGCGATCCTGATCACGGTATATATCCTTA
Source organism: Paenibacillus sp. FSL R5-0475 (assembly GCF_038004585.1). NCBI lineage: Bacteria > Bacillati > Bacillota > Bacilli > Caryophanales > Paenibacillaceae > Paenibacillus > Paenibacillus sp. FSL R5-0475. The sequence continues at coordinate 1,367,895 of NZ_JBBORK010000001.1, read as the reverse complement.
CTCTACCTCTTCATCGACACTTGCCGGATACGCACCTGTCGGCGCGGGTCTACCTGCGGCTGCCATCACGAATGTTATCGCTGTAACGAAGGCATATTCCAGTTGTGTTGGTGCCGGACCTTTTGTATCTGAATTAGAAGGCCCTGTAGCGGATGAACTTCGCACACGAGGTGGCGATGCTGGGGAATTTGGAGCAACAACGGGTCGTCCTAGACGTATGGGTTGGTTTGATGCAGTAGCTACACGCTATGGTTGCCTGATGCAAGGTGCAACGGAGGTTGTGCTGACCAATCTGGATGTTCTTGGTTATTTAAATGAGATTCCGGTTTGCGTTGCCTATGAACTTGAAAATGGGGAAATCACCGACAAGTTTCCAGCAACAAATAAGTTAAACACAGCAAAACCGATAATAACGTATTTATCTGGCTGGAACTGCGATATTTCCCATATCACAAACTTCGACGAGCTGCCAGAGCAAGCTAAAAGTTACGTAGACTTTATTGAAACGTCTATTGGAATACGTATTTCTACTGTTTCTGTGGGACCTAGACGTGATCAGGTCATTCATCGTACGCTGAAATAATTTCATATCAAGCATAGTGTGAAATTTATACTTTCTTATATTTCAAAATAAGGATGCCTAGTTGTACCTACATGCAAAATGCATATAGCTGCAACTAGGCATCCTTGCGTTACTCTTTTACACCAACACTGCATCCACTTTCGTCTGAGGCGCCTTGTCACAACGCTTACAAACCTTAACGACTGATCCGTCCGTTTTTCTTTTTGGATAAAGCAGTTTGATCCGTGTGCTCTGACAGACCGGACAAGTACCCCGACCCCTGGATGGTAAACTCCACAGTGCATGTCCACGTTTTGACTTTGCCATGAATAAACCCCTCATTTCGGTCAATAAATAGTCAACATTTCATTCTGAAAGTGCTTCTTTCAAAAGATATGCTTCAGAGACAGGCTCTATGACTAAATCAATGATGAGGCGTTCGAATATATGAAAAGGACGCCCGGTGATGAACCTGAAGGCGTCCTTTGATTTAAAATGAAGTTATAGTTCCCTTACATTAATTTGTGTAAATCATAGAGACAACACCATTTGTAAAGGTTACGTAATTATAATTTCTATATTGCCAAGTCTCAACTGTAATTCCACTGCCGGATAGACTTGATTTATCAATTGGAGTGCCCCAGCTTAATTCTACTTGCTGCTTCGTCATCCCTGTCGAAATTGTACCCGCCTTGATTTTGGCCCAAATCGCATTAGACCATTTATAGATTTTGGTAGGATCAGACGTAAAGAAATACTCTTTGTTTGCCAGATCGCGAGTGACCTGATCGTATTCCATATCATAAGAATTCACAATTTTACCTGATGCCAATTGAAAAGAAATCGAAAACTCATTATCGTCGTTCACAAGAATATCAACAATCGTTGCTTTTTGGAATTTATAGTCGGAATCATACTGGTTGAACCAATAAGTCTTTCCGATTAGCTTGGCGAGGTCACCTTGAGATTCTCTTTTGGCTATTTTTAACGTATTTTTTGTGTACGCAAATAACTCAGCTTTACCGAAATTGATGTTCAAAGACTCATAATGAGCACCAAAGTCCAATACTGCTCCCAATGCTGTTTTTAAGAGGGTAGCAGGGAATACTGCTCCTCCATCCACGGTTTGCACTTTACCACTCATTTTCACCTTATTCCCATTCACCATAGCAATATCGCTGCCCAGTTGAAGCTGAATAGGCAAATCCCCTACACGAATACTAAAAGTCTTAGTGGCTGTATTCGTCTGAATAGTTGCACCTAAACTCTTAAAGGTAGTTTGTACAGGCAAATACATCGTGCCATTGATTAATACACCTGTTTCGATGTCCTTATCAGCACTGATAGATAACTTTAACGTTTTGGAATTAGCTCCTGAACGTACGGTTACATTTGTTTCGCCAACGGCTAATGCTTTTATTGAACCATCAGGCAGCTTTTGCAATAAGTAAGGCTTCTCAATAACCATATCTGCTTGAGACAGTGGAACACGTTCGGATGAGCCATCTGGACCTTTTGCAAAAATCTGCACTGGAACCTTGTCACCAACGGTCATCTCCGTATAGTCCATCTTAAAGATTAGATCATCGTTGTTTTGAGTCGTAGTCTCTGCTTGTACACTTGTATCTGCTGCCTTCGCTGTATGAATTGGACCAAACATAGATACTGCCAGCGCTGCAGTGATGCCCCATTTAATCATTTTCATTTCCAAAATCCCCCTCTAGTAAATAAACCAATATTACTTTATCACAATTCCACTATTTTTGTAGATAAAAATGGAAGGTTGTTAAGCTTATATTTTTATAATGTGTAAATATTATGAAAAATAAAGGAAATTACATGGATCTACAAGAAGTTACAGTGTACGTATAACAGAGTCTTTGTAATCGTATTAGGCGGTAGCAACTGAAGAACAATTAAAACTTAAACTAGGAGTGCTATATTCATGGAAATAGTATCGAACCGATTAATTTTAAGAGATTATACAAGCAGTGATTCTTCTTTTTATGAAGAACTAGAACAAAATCCCCTATCCTACAAATATGAGAACACTGCACCTGATGCAAAACAAATTAAAGATGACTTCCTTTCGATCTTGTCTCAAGCAACAAGTGATCCACGGCAATATTATGATCTTGCAATATGTACAAAGCTGGATATGAAGCCCATCGGTAATGTCAGCATAAAGTTAAACTGGGAAGAAATCAGAGAATGGGAAATCGGTTGGGTCCTACTCCCGGACTATTGGAAAATGGGATATGCAACTGAAGCCGTGAAGTCTCTGATAGGTTATGCCTTTAGCTCTCTTAATGCACATAGGGTTGTTGCTTATGCCAACGCCGAGAATGTGCAATCTGAGAAAGTAATGATTAGAGCAGGAATGTTAAAAGATGGGGTTCTTAGGGAGACTAGATTCTGTAATCAGCAATGGTGCAACGAGATTATTTATTCTTCTTTGGAACAAGAGTGGACCTAATATTTAATGGTTGAAAACAAATTAGGGAAAAACACCCTATTAATAGTCGATATTCGCTAATAATGAATGAAATTAGGGAATTCCTCCCTATAAATCAGGATAATTCCTTTGATTCTCATCAAATCAGACGAATTTAGGGGAGGTTTTCCCTAATTATAAGTCTGGCAACCAATAATCTCAGAATTAGAGGGAGAAATTCCCTAATTGTTCTATTGAAACTTCACTTGGAACTTCACTTGGATCATCATTTGGAACGTCATTTACAGGATAACAAGAAGAGCCGCTCCCAAGTAGTACAAAAACTACTTTTGGAACGGCCTCTTTTCTTTTTACACTATCAACTCACGTATGACTTCAACCTCATCCCTGCTCACTTCAACGAATCCAAAGGATGTATATAAGTTCGAAGCACGTTCGTTCTCTATTCGATGTCCAATAACGATTTTGTCGCAGTGATGTTCCGCTTTTATAGTTCGAATCAAGGCATCCATTCCGGTTCTACCGAATCCTCTATTCTGATATTTCTGATCAATCATAAAAGCCATAATCCAATAACTTCCGTCCTCAGGATCTACGGCATATACTGAGAATCCTACCAATTCTTCATCTGCGTATAAAGCCAGCGGAGTCATTCCGCAATAAGCCGATTCTGCTAACCAATAGACTACTGGTACAGGAAAAACCGTTTTTTGCTCATTGGACACCTCTAATTGCGTACAGGCATACCAGTTATTCTCAGTGATTGTCTTCAGCGCAATATGTGGATGAAAGCCATCCCGAATACGATCACAGATTGCATCTAATTTAGCTTTAAGCTGTAGTGCCCATTCCGGACAAATAGAAACGTCCAAATTCTCTAAACTTCGAAGCAACCTAGCGAATCCATATAAGTCAGAGAACCTTTGGAATTCTGGCAATAACTTGATATATTCATCGTCCAGCCGCTTTACAGATCTATATCCACTAATAAAAAGATCGATGTTCTTCTTGCTCTCATCATCATTCTGCTTGGATAGATCTCTTAACGCTGATGTGATATCCATCGCAAACCAGTGATACATAGAGTCATCAAAGTCGATCGAACTATATCGAGACGTCTCTTTCATATAAAAGATATTGTCTGTCTCAAAATCAAAATGGATCAGCCCCGTATGTCCTACGCCAAAAGAGAGCTCACTTAACCACGCCTCAATTCGTTCATATTCCTTAAGCGCTTTATGCTCCTCGGGATGTCTTCTTAATACGGATAAAATAAATTGAAGCGAATCGACCCAGCTTTTACGCGCGGGTGTGCTCGGAGCATAAGTCTCAGATAAATTATGCAATCTCGCGAGCGTTTGACCCCAATGTTGGAACTGCAGCTCCGACATCTCTTCAAGCGGAACGTACTCCCCTTGGGCTTGTTCAAAAACAACCCCGTGATATCTACCATTTCCAGTTAAAAGGGTCTCAATCCACTTCCCTTGCATGGAGCGTACTGGCGCCACGGTCTCATAGCCCTGTTCCAATAAGTACATCATAAAATCTAGTTCAGCCTGAATATTCTCTGCGCTATTATCCTCTTCGTGAGTAAACCTTAAATAATAGTGCTTACTATTCCATTGAAACGTATAAATAAAATTGCTACTTGCTCTCACAAGCTTCAAAGTTCCAGGCTCATGATTCCAATACTTGATCATCTCTTTGGCAGGTAGATCGTTCTCTGTTCCCCTCACCATGTTCATTAAAGTCATCATTTCCGATAGTGCCTCCCGTAGTCATTGAGAGGTGTTCTTCCCTTACGAATACTGACCTCTCTCGGACTTCATTGTGGTGTTGTTCGTACTCAAACATCATCACTCCTTATAAACGGATTAGGGACCCCAGAAAGATTTGACCTTTACTCTCATCCCCTTTAACATTATCGGTAAATTATTCTATTTAATCAAGAGATTTAGATAAAGCCTTCATTACTAGATGAAAGGGATGGGACTCCGTACTCCCAGATCTGTAATGCCGCACCGATCATTCCACAGGAATTGCCACGATAGGCTGCTTCAATGCGGACGCCTTCCAGCATCGATGGCATCGTTCTCGTAGCCACTTCTCTTCTTATTCCTTCGAATAATAGCTCACCTGCTTCAGCCACTCCACCACCAATAACAATAACCTTTGGGTTAAAAATATGAATAAACGAAGCGATAGCTGAACCAAGCGCAGCAATTGTTTCTTCCATTACTTCTGTAGCTAGACGGTCTCCTTCTCTCCATCTCGCGATCACGTCTCGTGATTCTAAGTTATCAAGTGGCTCATTGTTTAAAGTTAGTTTTTCCCGCATTCGACGAGCAATGCTTGTGCCTGACGCATAATGTTCTAAGCAGCCTCTTCCTCCACAAACACAAGCAGGTCCTTTGAAATCTACAGACAGATGCCCCAACTCTCCAGCGCCACCCCAAGAACCATGGACAAGACGACCCTCTATAACAATGGCTCCACCTACACCCGTACCAAGTGCAAGACAGATAAAATCGCTCACACCTATACAAGAACCTAGATATTTCTCTGTTAATGCTAGTACATTCACGTCGTTATCTACGATTACTGGAAGCTGGAATTGAGTCTGAAGCAACGCTTTCAAGGCTGTCCCAGCATATCCAGGAATAAGCTCTGATGACGAGCGAATACTCCCTGCCTCCCAATCGATTTGTCCTGCCGTTCCTACACCAATCCCTTTAATCTGAACGCCTGCATGCATGGCTGTAGCTTCTTCTATTAACCTTTGAATAGCCTGAAAAGCTCGGTCCACGGTCTTCGTGAACCCAGCCTTTGTGCTCAGACTTACAGTATGTACTACGTCCCCCTGTGGTGTAACCAGTCCAGCATTAATTTTCGTTCCCCCGATATCCACTCCGACAGCATATTCCATTAGAGGATCATATCCTTCTAACACAGACTCGCCTCCTTAAGTCTCAGCAATCGCTCACGGCTTTGACATAGCGTGATGTGATTAATTGTGGCCTTGTAATCGCACTTCCTACCACGACATAAGATGCTCCAGCATTCTTAGCTCTCGCCGCATCTTCCGGAGTCCATATACGTCCCTCCGCAACTACGGGAATATTCACGAACTCGCATAATTGCTGCAGCAAGACAAGATCTGGTCCTTCTTGTTGTGTGCTGTAAGGTGTATAGCCCGAAAGTGTTGTGCCAATGAAATCTACACCTAATTCTTCCGCTGCCAGTCCTTCCTCCAAAGTCGATATATCTGCCATTACAAGCACACCCATTTGATGAGCATATGCGATTAAAGGCTTAACCGACGCTAAGCGACCTTCCCGATTCGTAACATCTAATGCAACAATATCCGCTTTAGCGGACACGATTGCTTTCACCTCATCCAGAGTTGGCGTAATAAATATGGCTGATCCGGGAATATCCCGTTTAATAAGTCCAATAACCGGTACATTTACTTCTTCTTTAATCGCTAGAATATCTGGAACCCCATTCGTCCGAATTCCAATTGCCCCTGATTGAACCGCCGCTCTTGCCATTTTTGCCATTGTATCTCCACCATGAAGCGGCTCATGCTCAAGTGCCTGACATGACACGATCAGACCTTTCATCGGAAAGATATCGCTCATTCGAGTCATCATAAACCCTATCCCTTCGCTTCAAGAATATACTCTAATATTCTATTGTTGAGAGCTTCCACCCCATCCTGATCCGAAGCCTTGATGGGTAGAAGTGGCATTCTCGGTTGGCCCGTTTCAAATCCACGCAAACTCAGAATTGCTTTGCATGCACCATATAATGATGGAAAGGATAATAACTCTACAATGAGATCATTGATAATGAACTGCCATTTCTGCGCCTCAGCCATATCGCCTTGCCCATAACATTGTTCTACTTTTAAAAATAGCTCGGGCATAACCCCGTAGGTTCCACCAATCCCACCATCTGCCCCAATGCTGCGGCCAGCTAAGTACTGCTCATCTGGTCCATTCAATACAAGAAAATCATTTCCACCTGCTGCCTTAAACTGCTGAAGCTCAAATGTACTTTCTGCTGAAATCTTCACGCCAATCACTTTATCCTGCGCGGCCATCTTCACTAACAAGCTTTTAGATAATTGAAAGCCTGTCGTTTGCGGGATGTGGTAGATAATAAATGGAAGTGAAGTACTATCAATGATCGCCTGCCAATGACTCTCTACACTGTCTGGAGACAAACGATAATAGATAGCCGGAACAGCCGATACCGCATGTGCGCCAACTAATTCAGCATGTACTGCTAGCTCAACACTGTCTCTTGTAGATGGAGCACCTACATGAGCAATGATCGTAAGCTCATCTCCTACTTCCGCTATAACTGCTTCGAGCATTTGTTTACGCTCTTCTACAGATTGCAGCATGCCTTCGCCTGAGCTGCCGCCAACATAAAGCCCTTTCACACCTGTAGAAGCATAATGACGAGCTAATTTGCGTGCCGCTTCTTTATCTATATTCCCCTCGGTATCATAACTGGAGTACAAAGCGATAATAATGCCTTTAAAAACTTCAAGATCAGTTGATTTCATAAATAACAGCCTCCGTCGTTTAAGTCACAGCTCATTAATTTACGTTGTTATAAGAGTATTTAACCCTTAACAGCACCCATCGTAATCCCTTGTGTGAATGCCTTTTGAAACATTAGGAAAATCGCAATCATAGGAATTGAAGCTAACGCAGCTCCTGCCATAAGCAGTCCATAGTTCGTTGTGAATTCGCCTCGAAGTGTCGCAACCCCAAGTGGCAAGGTCATCATCGAAGTAGATCGCGTCATGATTAGCTGGCTGAAATAATCGTTCCATGAAGTAATAAAGGTGAATATAGCCAGTGCACCAACTGCTGGTTTCAATAACGGTAAAATGATCGTTCCGAACAATCGAATTTCCGAGCTGCCGTCAATTTTTGCCGCTTCAATCAACTCTCCCGGAATCGTCTGCGCGAACTGTTTCATCAAAAAGACTCCAAATGGCCAGCCAATCGCCGGTAAAATAAGCCCTTTATACGTATTGACCCAACCAAAGTCTGCTAACATCGTAAACAGCGGAACGAGAATAACTTGCTTAGGCAATGCCATAGCGGCAACAAACATCGTGAAGATAATTCCTCGTCCGGGAAACGATTTCTTTGCGAGAACATATCCGGCGCAGGAGGAGACAATACAGATCGCAGCCATTTCTGCAAAAGCAATAATAAAGCTATTAAACATCCAGCGTTCTACGGGATTCTTAAATAATTCTGTCCAGTTCTGTAACGTCGGCTTTAACGGAAACCATTCCGGTGGGATGGTCGTTGCCACAGTTTGAAGTTTAAAGGCCCCCGACACTACCCAGTAAAAGGGAAAGATAAAAAATAATGTAGCCAAAATCAATAGGATTGTAGCGATTATTTTTGGAATCGTTAATTCTTTTTTCCATGCGCTTACTTTCTTAGACTGGATAATAGGTGCTTTCAGTTCTAATGGATTCGTAGAATTCATGATGTCCCCTCCTTAATACTCAACATCGCTGCCAAAGTATTTGAATTGAATGATTGAAATGATCCCAATTACAATTGCGAGTATGACGCCCATTGCAGAGGCATATCCGAAATGACCTAGCATAAAGGCTTGTTCATATACACCATACATAACAGTTGAAGTGCTATATACAGGTCCACCTGAGGTAAGGAGTTGAATCAGTGCAAAACACTGAAAGGTATTAATCGTGGTAATCACGATAATATATAAGTTCGTTGGCATCAGCATCGGCCATAATATTTTCCGGAAAATTTGCCAAGGGGTTGCTCGATCTATCTCTGCGGCTTCAATATAAGAGGTAGGAATGTTACCAATGGAGGCCACATACAAAATGATCGGTTGCCCTACAGAAGTCGTTATTAAGACCACGATAATTGCAAGTAATGCGGTTCTTGTATCCCCAAGCCATGAAACAGGCTCCATTCCAAATAAACCCGTCAAATAATTCAGAATTCCGTAGTTGGGATGGTAAATCCAGCCCCAAACGACTGTAATACTTACGACCGAAGATACGGCTGGCAAGTAGAACACCCCGCGGAAAAACGATCTAGCAAACTCTTTTTTCTTATAAATATTCATGGAGACAAACAGTGAAAAGATAATCACGATCGGTACGGTGATCACTACGAGTAATAAAGTATTTCCCATGGACTTCATGAAATTATCATCTTTAAATAATGAAATATAATTATCGAGACCAATAAAACTAAAATCTCTCAGCGAGTAATCAAAGAAACTAATATAAACCCCTTTTATCATTGGGTAGGCTACAAACAGAAGAAAAAATCCAAACGCTGGTAATAAGAAGAGATAACTCATCATCCAGTCACGTATCACATAACCTTTAATTTTGCGTACCGTTGTCCCCACAACCTTCTCCCCATTTCTCTGATGAAAAATAATGATATTTATAGGTAGCTTGAAAATTTTCATTTTTTCAAAAGAATAGAGTGCTTCCCGCACTCTATTCTTTTGAACACCATTCACTATTTATTTCATAGCTGCTTTTGCTTTAGTAATAGCTTCGTTAGCCTTTGTAGCAAAACTATCCAAAGCTTCCTTGCCGGTTGCGCCTCCAGTTAAAGCACGTTGTAATTCAGGGAACCAGAACGTACGAATATCTGCATATCCATCAGCAATCGTTGGTGCATCTGTCGTAAATTTACGTGCATATTCAGCGTATTTATACTCTGGATCGTCATAAAGACCAGTAATCGAATTACGAACCGAGAGACCACCTGTTTGAATCAAGTTTTTCTTACCCCATACAGGATCATTAGCAATAAAATCAATCAGCTTTTTGGAAGCTGCAATCTTAGCTTCATCCCCATTGTTAAATACAGCCATACCGCCCAGATATGGTTCAAGCTTTGGTTCTGAACCATCTAGTGTAGGGAATGGAAGGAGAATATCTTCGAACTGTACCATTTTTTTAGATACGTTCTGTGCTTTTAGTACAGCGGAATAGTTAAGTGTAAAGGCCAATTTACCTTGCAGGAACAAATCGTTCACGTCAGCAGCCGCAAGTGAAGCTGCACCAGAGACACTGAGTTTATCTTTCGTAGCTTGGACAATCCAATCTAACGCTTTAGCAGCATTATCAGTATTGATAGCGACTGCTGAGTTATCTTCATTTAAGAATCGGGATACACCTAAGTTAGCAAGATAAGCGCGAGTGCCTTGGTCTCCAGCTTGGCTCTTCGCGAAGAATCCTGTAGGAATAACGTCCGGTGCCTTTTCTTTTACAGCTTCCAACGCCTTTTTATATTCTTCAAACGTCCAAGTTCTATCTTCCTTATCCAAAGGTAGTAAATCTAGAGCGCCAATCTTTTCAAAAATAGATTTATTAACAGCCATCATAAAAGGCGCTGTGTTGATCGGGTACATAAAGATGTTGTCGCCTACACTTGACTGCTTCCAAAAAGCTTCTGAAATATCATTCTTCACTTCATCAGTCACCATGTCGTTAAGCGGTGCAAGCAAATCCTTTTTACCCCAATCGATAATCCGTCCAGGTGCATCATAGATCACATCAGGTGCGGTATTCGAAGCAATTGCGACATTCAGTTTTTCAGGGCCGCCTTCAAAGGTGATCATCTCAAGGTTTACTTTAATTTCAGGATTCTTCTCATTAAAAGCTGCAATGATTTCCTTCTCATACTTGCCTACTTCGCCATCTAAAGCTTGAAAGCTCGGAAAATTCCACCAAGTAATTTCTACTGGTTTAGCAGCAACCTCAGTTGCTGCGGGCTCTGTCTTGTCAGCATTATTACTTGGTGTAACCGCTGAATTCGCTGTGTTCGTATTTCCACATGCAACTAACTGTGTACCTAAAAGTGCGACACCAACAATACTCATTAGCCCTTTTTTCATTGCTTTCATGTGCTACCCCCAATTATTTTTTGTGGAATAAAGTACTGCTCTCATTCCTTGCGCTAATCATAAATCAATTGTAAATTCAGGAGAATCCCACTCCTTTTACTTTTAGGGTTCATTTCTGACATATCCCTTCAATCTACCCCACTTCAATGTTATAATACATTACATATTCCACCTATTAACAATTGAATTTATATTTTTTCACTTTTTCGCCTTAATGTAACCCTTTTAATCTTACATCTAATGGTATTCTCTTACGAGTGATCCACTATAATTCTAGTCTTCCGGAGGGATTTCATGTATAAATTGATGATTGTAGAGGATGAGCCATTAATACGGACGGGCTTAAAATATTACTTTGCTTGGGAGGAGCTTGGGGTCCACAGCATTATTGAAGCAGAGAATGGCAGAGAAGGAATGACCACCGCGCTACGCGAGAAGCCCGATTTGGTGATCACCGATATCCGGATGCCCGAAATGGATGGGCTTCAAATGATTGAACAGATTCGCAATCTGCTTCCTGATACATTATTTATCATTTTGACAGGATTCAACGATTTCGAATACGCTCAGAAGGCTATACAAGTAGGGAATGTACATGCTTTTTTGCTTAAGCCTTTGGAATATGAAGAAAGCCTTCTAGTAATACAAAACTGTATGAACAAGCTTCATCTAAAGCGGCAAGACCGATTAAAACGTTCTAATCTGGAAGGGGCAGAGCTTGTAAAGCTGTTGCTAGAGGAAGAACATTCAGTAATAGATGATGCTATTATCCATGAACTATGTAATTTCAACAGTAACTACTATCTTTATCTCCCCTTTGTTTTGACTGGCATTCCTATGAGAGAAACGCGCACGCAATCCACCCTATGGATGAGAGAATATGCGGAAAAGTTCATTCATTACGCAGTGGATGAGTATCTCCATGCCTCTACACCGCACTCTATTTTTACATATTCATCTAAAACAAAGCTCTATGGTCTTATTGTATTGGGATCTCCGTCTTCTACTGACAACTTCCCTCTTCAAACTCAAGTACAGATACGAATCGATCAATATCTGAAGGCGCTTACGCTAGAACATCATCTAGGCCTCTATTTAGTTATAGGTAAGACGACGGAGAACCCTGCACAAATACATACTTTGCTGCACGATTCCGATCGAATGTTATATCAACGCTTTTACATGAGAGATTGCAGGTTATTCTATGTGCCACAATGGACAGAAAACTCAAATTCTCAGAAACCATCCTTAATTCAACTAGATGAGAATGATAAGAAACGGATGATCTCCTGTATCGAAAGTTCTAACGAAATAGAGACGCTCCAGCTGATGCACCGCCTGGCTCAAGATATTTTGAGTAAAACCGATGTCTCTTCTCCTGATTACTGGCTCGCATTTCTTCAGGAAATCATAAGTGTTATAATCCGCTTCGCCAATAAAAACCACATCCATATCGAAGGTGTGTACAGCGAAAAGCTCCTGAACCTTACCTTTGTGGATGATTTTGATTCGCTTGAGACGCTTTTTGACTGGCTTGGCAGGTGGATGATTCATTTGGGGATTGTTTATACCGAAGGACTGACACACAACCACCAACAGGATGTGATCATATTCGAGCATATTAAATCCTTCATTAAAGAAAATATTGATCAAGACGTGACTCTGCAGATGGTAGCAGATCGATTCTTCTATAATCCGTCTTATTTAAGTCGCCTCTTCAAGCGGAAACTCGATAAGAACTATATGCGATTTGTAACCGAAATTCGGATGGAATATGCGCAGGAATGCTTAAAAAAACCAGAGATTCTAGTGACCGATGTCTGTACGATGTGTGGTTACAAAAGCTATAAGCATTTCGTGAAAACATTCCGAAGTATCACCAACATGACCCCATCAGACTATAGAAAACAATCAGGCTGGTGACCTAAAATGATGCAGATTGAGCAACCAAAGAGACGCTACCGGATGCGACATGTCAATCGTCAAATTTTCATGCTGATGATCCTGACCATTACCATTCCACTCCTGATCATATCCGCAATCATCTATATCTTTTCAAACCAAGCCGTCAAAAATGAATACCAGAGCAGCTCAAATCTGATCCTTAATAACCTCTCGTTCAACATTGACCAATATCTTCAAAGTATTGATAAAGGTACACTGAACGCACAGGTAGATAGCCAGCTCCAAACCGCACTTGAGCATTGGACGATCCATAAAGACGACGTCGGAAATGACCTGAATATTCAGTATGGAAACACGATTGAGCATTTCATCAGCGGGATTGAGATGACGATTAAAAATGTTGATAGTGTGCAGATTTTTTCGGGATCACGTGTGTTCTACTCTGCCAATTTCAATCGTGCGGATTATGATGTGAAGGATTATACCCAGGAGGATTGGTATTTACAGACCCAGCAGAAAAAAGGCGGAGTGATTCTATTTGGCAGCCATGTCCCCTTCTATCGCACCAATTCCAAACAATCCGTCATTTCTATTGCCCGAGTCATTAATAAAAAAGGAAGCAAGCAGCCCATTGGCGTCATGTTAATCGATATCCGATTGGATTCATTACGTGAAATCTTAAAGCTCTCGGAGAATAGCAAACGAAAATTCATTATTTTAGACGATAAGGGCGGTAGTGTTTACAGCTCTGACATCTTGGAGACCTCACCCTTACAACCTATCCCTATAGAACCTCAGGCGCTTAATACTTTCATGAACAATGATACGGGAAGCTTTTATGGTACTTTTGATGATAAAGACTCGTACATTAACTTTGTTACGTCTCCCTATTCCAACTGGAAGGTCATACAGTATATAGATGAAAAAGAGATGACTAAGCAAGCCACTTTTCTCGGAAAAATCATTTTAACATTAGCGCTCTTGTCGCTTGTCACTGCGATCTTATTCATGTATATCCTATCGGAGCGTGTCACTAAGCCTATTATTCTTTTAAGCCGAAAGGTTAAGCTGGTGGGGATGGGGAACTTTGATGTGGATTTGTATAGTAATCGTCAAGATGAGTTTGGTGTTCTATACAATGGAATCCGAAAAATGGTGAAAGACCTGCAAAATTATATCGAGCGATCTTCTATGGCCAAAGCACAGCAAAAAGTAGCTCAATACGGCGCCCTTAAAAGCCAAATCAATCCACATTTCCTTGCGAATGTACTTGAATCTATTCAAATGAAAGCTATCATTAATGGGCAAAGAGAGATTGGCGAAATGGTGGGGATTGTAGGTAGATTGTTTCGGATTCATATCCAGACCGGAAAGATAACCGTAACCCTGCGAGAAGAACTTGAACACGTCCGGCTGTATGTAAAAATCCAACAATTACGTTTCGGGGACAAAATTCAATATATTGAACAGCTAGAACCTAATACCGAAATAATTAAAGTCATGCACTTTTCCCTTCAACCCATCGTTGAGAATGCTATCGTCCATGGACTGGAGTGTCGAAATGAACCGGGTCTCCTTGAAGTCTCCTCGATGATTTCGGGGGATAACATGCTAATTATCGTTAAAGATAACGGAATTGGTATCGATGAAGAGAAACTTAAACAGTTACGTCTTCGTCTCTCTCAACCATCAGACACCCTAGATGAAGATCATATTGGTATAAAAAATGTTCATGATCGTATTCAATTTCATTTTGGTGAAGCCTATGGGATTGAAATCACCATTCAAGTAGGTGAAGGGACGACCGTGATCATCCGACTGCCAGCATAATCCTAAACATTCTGCTCAGTGATTCCTGCTTCAGGATCGAAGGTAAGCATTTTCGTTGCAATTTTATCGATGAAGAAGCGGTCATGACTGACGGTAACTACGGCTCCAGGGAAATGAATGAGTGCTTGCTCCATCACCTGAATACTCGTCAAATCTAAATGATTCGTTGGCTCATCCAAAATAATAACAGCCGCGCCAGAGAGAAGGCATTTCGCTAACGCTACTCTGGCCTGCTGTCCACCTGACAGACTGCCGATCGTTTTGCTCAGATCCATTTCCGAGAATTGTAGCATCGATAGAAATTTATTCACTTTTTTCCGCGGAGCATCGAGTCCCAGCCCGTACACATTTACGGCATGACTGACTGTATCCTTAACATCGAGTTCGTCCCACATCTGATTGAAGTACGCGTAACTGATCCCACGTTCCCAAGTCACACCACCCGTTTCAGGCTCTTCTTGCCCAGTCAATACCTTTATGAGCGTCGACTTCCCACTTCCGTTAGGCCCCACAATAGCTATCCGATCTTCCTTTTGAATATCGAAGCTAATGTTCTGGAATATCGTCCGACCATCATAGCTTTGTCCAATTCCCTTCACTTCACCAAGCTTGTCCGGAAACCGTAAATTGCTGTAGATATCGGTGATCAGTACGTTCACTGGATGAGGCTCCACACGCTTTTTCATATCTGTCAGTTTACGTGATAGACGATCCTTCGAGGACTTTTTGTTCCCGCGGGTTTCAATGGCTTCCGACTCCATAAGTAGAAGCTCTTCTTCCCACTCGAATTGACGATCAAGCACCTTTTTGCGCATCTTCTTTTTACGAACATAGTCGGTGTAATTGCCTTCATATTCCTGAAAATGATAATTCTCGATTTCTATTGTCCGCGTGACTACTCTGTCAATAAATTGCCGGTCATGGGAGACGAGAATCATCGCCCCATTAAAACGGTGCAGCCACTGCTCCAACCATACGATCCCTTCGATATCCAAAAAGTTAGTAGGCTCATCGAGCAATACGACGTCGGGCATTTCAATTAAGACTTTGGCCAGTGCCGCACGGTTCCTCCAGCCTCCTGATAACTCATCAACAGGTTGATGCCGTGATCTTTCATTGAAGCCCAACTTCGTCAGAACAGTGTTGATTTCTACAGATACATTCCAGCCATCTAAATGATCCATTTGTTCAAAAAGCGCTGCTTGCCGCTCTAAAAGTGTATTCATCTGGTCATCATCCGTCACTTGTCCAAGCTGTTCCCCGATTTGGTTAAGCTCCTGTTCGATAAGCGCTACCTGCTCAAAGCACAATTCTAACTCTTGCTGTACAGACAAGGAGCCGGAAAGCTCCGAGAATTGAGAGAAATAACTGATCTTCACATTGGGATCTAACTCTACTTTCCCTATTGTTGGCTCCTCTTTTCCCATCATCAGTTTAAAAACAGTAGACTTCCCCGCACCATTTCGTCCGATTAACCCAATCCGCTCACCCTTGCTAACTCGAAAATATATATCTCGAAAAATCAAAGTATTCTCATATTTCTTAGTTACGTTCTCCATACGGATTACGCTCAAATCTATCACCCCTAGTTCATATAGATCAAAATACAGCTCAGAACACTCAAAGAGCTATTATAGCACTATTTTAAAAAGGACTTTATAATCATATTTAATCTTCTAGAAAACAAAAAAAGGTCGCTGTCAGCGGACCTTTTTCTGCATTACGAATCCCATCACATTCTCACTCTCATCACTTGCTGCTTATTTTTTCAAGATATCAATATACTCCTCTTTCTCGCGATCAGGCCCCGCATCAAGTTTCAAACGAATGAATTTGGGTTGATCCAATACGTTGCTGCTAAAGTTACTTATAAATCCATCCTCACTGCCACTTCCGCCAATCGAATTATTTTTCAATTCGCGCTTCCCAACCCGCGATGTCAACTCACTGGGGGTCTTTCCAAATAACTCATTCCTGATCTCCCAATCGGTTTTTAATGCCTCACTTAACGTAAATTTAACTACTATACTTAAAGGAGATAGCTCCACCTGCGCAAGATTCACTTCATGTCCGTCAATCATAAAAGGCTGATTTATAACTACTGTCTCGGTCTTCTGTTCCCAGAATTTTGGATCAATAGCGAAGCTCACCTTTAAACGATCAGAATAGCGCATGTCAGCTAGATCCGTTCCCGTTTTTGGTTTTGCTAACATTCCTGGATCCACTGAAGTGATCTGAAAATTCGCCACCACCTCTTTTGGAAATGCTTTATCCTTATCTAGTGGATAGATAGTTTTTCCGAGCCATGTATAAATACTATCCACAGCATGTAAACCCATCCCACCTCTACCCCCATTTTTATCCACTACACTTTGTCCCGTCACAGCATCTGTCAGCCATACACTATTCACATTGTAAATTTCCTGACCATCACTTGTAGTCCCTGTATATAGCAGTATAATTTTATTTTCATCAGCGATTACAGCATTTAGAGTGATCTTATATCCGTTTTTCTCAGCGCTCTTATTCACGATTTGCACATAATCGTTTCGAATTGCAGATTCTAACGTAAGGGCATCAACATCAGATTCAGCCAGCTTCTTAAAAGGTTCCAACACACCCCAATCACTTGATTCAATACTGGTAGAGGCTTGCTGTGGCATCAATTGGGTTGGATTGAAGAAGAGTAAACCTGCAATCAAAACAGATGCAGTCAGTACAGCCATAGCGCTTCTAGCAAACATTAGCTTTTTTCCGCGCTTTTTACCTAGTTCGAGTCCTGCTTGAATGGCATAGATTTGTGCGGCCGCACTCTCCATTTTTTGCTCCTGTGGGATCCGTTCAGCATCGATTAACATGGCAAGCTCCTCCTGACTACTCATGGTTCCAATCACCCCGATTCTTAATGATCGTTCTTAACTGCTTGAGTCCTTTATGCTGCCATGTCTTGACCGTTCCTTCAGGTTTATCCAGTATTTTAGCAATCTCATTTAAGGTCATATCGTTGTAGTATTTAAGCAGCAGCACATGGCGATACTTGGGTTTAACCTGTTCAAGTGCCCACAGCATTTCCATCCGATGATGGCCAATGTGCGTAATCTGCTCTCCTATTCTCTCGTCAACAAGCGGCATGGAACGCTTTCTACGTCTTTGTTCATCTATACAGACATAAATCAGGATCCGAATGATCCATGATTTAAACGCTTTTGGATCCTTTAACGTTTTTCTTTTGATCCAGGCCCGGCAAGTCATTTCCTGCATCGCTTCAAGCGCATCATTCCGGTTACGCAAGTAGCTGTAGGCAATACTGTATAGCTGTTCTCTATGTACCAATATAGAATCGTAGAAATCCGTCTCGCTCCGAGAATCAAGAATCGTTACCTTCTTCATTTCTGCATTAGTCATCGTCATATCCTTCCTTAGCCCCCTCTCCTAAACCTCTCATAGATTAAGACGGGGAGGGTATAGAAACGGTTTTTATTTGTATTAACTTTTTTGGGACTGAGCACTTAAAATTATAACATTCTATAAAAAAAGAACGATAAATGTTATGATAAGTAAAATTGGACATAATCAACAGTACGCACTTAAAAGTACCATAGGTACTAAAAAGTACCCATACATTGGAGGATATCATGACAACTATCAAGAAAAAATACAATATTTCTGTTGAGGCCACACTCGAAGTAATTGGAGGGAAATGGAAATGTGTAATTTTGTGTCATTTAACTCATGGCAAAAAGCGAACATCGGAACTAAAACAGTTAATGCCCGGAATTACTCAAAAAATGTTAACCCAGCAACTACGCGAACTTGAGGCCGATGGAATTATCAACCGGATCGTATACAATCAGGTTCCACCCAAAGTGGAATATGAGCTTAGTGAGTATGGTGATAGTTTAAGCGACATTTTAACTTCTCTATGTAATTGGGGAGAACAACATATCATTAAGCAGTATGGCGATAAATATGCTGTTTTAGAGGACAACATTTTAAATAAATAAATTTTACCCCATGAAAAAAAGGACAGTTAAATCAGAATGATTTAACTGTCCATAACTTAAATTACTCCGTCTCCTCCAATAGCAGTTGCTGTGAATGATATGGGTCCAAATAGATTTATAGGCAAGTTGCTGTCATTCTGAATTACCAATTCATAGTTGTGGATTCCAATATAAGGACCATCAACCCACTGAACATTTAATTGAATATCAGTAGTTGTAGTAAAACGAAAAAAGGAGCTATAAATATCGACTCCAGCACGTCGGATTAAAACAAGAAATTGACTATCAGCAAGTGCAGTAAGACTAAAACTACCATTTAACTCGACTCTACTAGAGAAAGAAGCTGGGTTAGCTGGGCTAATATTTACTTGCGCTGTGGCAAGACCCGCTCCAGCTCCAGGAATTCCTGCAACCGTTGTAACAGCATTAAACGGGTCTAAAGGGATTTTTGCCTGTGAACCATAACTTATATTTGTCGCCATTTATCATCACTCCATTCCAATTACAAGGTTATACATTATTATATTGTGAATCAACAATGATAGATTGGACTTAATTGCTGATGATAATATACATTTAAGTGATACTTTGCTAGATCATATAAACCTAGATGCTCTGTATCATCATCTAATTTCCAACCATTGACAAACTCACTCATCAGAATTACAATTTCCAAAATATCATGAACAACGCAGACAAAGGGTAAGTAGACAATCGAACATGGACTTCAGAGAGCCGGTGGCTGCTGCGAACCGGTGTCCAGCGCTTGATCGAATGGCCTTTAGAGTTGCTCTTCCGAACCATCTTAGCTGATGTTGTAGGGAAAGCCGGGTTTCCCGCCGTTATCAAGGGACCTGTATCGAGATTGTCTCAGACCTTCTCCGTACCGGTAAGAGAAGATCGTAATACTAACGAAACCTGGTTGCGCGATCATTTAAGGTGGTACCACGACAACTTCGTCCTTATTGGATGAGGTTTTTTTGTCATTTAAAGGAGGTGATGGCCATGGATGATGGCTGGTGGTGGCGACTCAATATTAATCAGAAGCGACAAAACAGGAGGAATTCAAATGATAAAAGAACGTGTATTAACTGGAGATCGAGTGACCGGAAAGCTGCACCTTGGCCATTACGTGGGCAGTTTACAGAACCGAGTGACTCTACAGGAGCAATATGATACTTTTGTGTTTCTAGCAGATATTCAAGCCCTAACGACTCACTTTGATCGGCCTCAATACCTTGGTCAAAACTTGAATGAAATCACACTGGACTATTTATCGGCGGGTATAAATCCAGATAAATCCACCCTATTTATTCAATCTATGGTTCCAGAGATCGCTGAGCTGACCGTCCTATTCTCCATGTTTGTTACTGTGAATTCTTTACGGCATAATCCCACGATTAAAGCCGAATCGAAAAATTCCAGCTTAGATGAATTGTATTATGGTTTTCTAGGTTATCCAGTTAGCCAGGCTGCGGATATAACCTTTTGTAAAGCGACGATTATTCCTGTAGGAGAAGACCAGCTTCCCCATCTGGAGTTGACCCGCAAAATCGTACGTAGATTCAACGAACTGTACAGCCCCATCCTTGTGGAGCCCAGAGCGCTCATCAGCGAGACGCCAAGACTAGTAGGAACAGACGGCAATGCTAAAATGAGTAAAAGCCTCGGCAATGCTATCGAGCTGGACTCTACGAAAGAAGAGATCACCTTCAAGATCCGTAAAGCCACAACTGATCCAGCCCGTGTTCATAAAAATGATCCTGGGCATCCAGATATTTGTCCCATTTATGCTTATCATCGTGCTGTTCGTTGGCATGGCGCCCCAGAAATTCACGATAGCTGCGAAAGTGGCAGTATAAGCTGTTCAGCCTGTAAGCAGCTTATCACGACAGCTCTAGACCAGCTAATTGAACCAATGCGTGAGCGTCGCTCCTATTATGCTGCCAGACCCAAGGTTGTTGAGGATATCTTATTATCCGGAACTAAGCGTGCCCGCGATATTGCTCAAGAAACGATGTCCGAAGTACGCGAGGCTATGGGCCTTAATTATTTTTCAAAATAAAACTGATCTCTAAGGGCAATAAAAAAACGCCGGACTCTCTATTGAAGAGAGCGCCGGCTGTTTTTGCTTCGCTTGCAGCTACAAGCGTCGATCCCTCCTTGAAGCTATACTCTGGACCAGGGGTTAGGACTTTATACTTGTCCGCTTCTATATAAAAATACTTTCTATAACGTAAATCCTTTCTTCAAAAAAAGGCCGTAACCCCCTAAAGCGAGATTACGACCTTAATTTTATACCTTACAGCACCCAATTCCCTTTACGAAATACCGGCTCAATCGTACCATCCGCCAATTCTCCGTCAATATCCAGCTCAGCTGAACCAATCATAAAATCGACATGCGTTAAGCTGACATTAGCACCTCGTGCGACAAGCTCTTCATTCGTAAGCTTTGTGCCGCCTTCAATATTGACAGGATAGGCACTTCCCAACGCGAAATGGCAGGAGGCATTCTCATCAATCCCTGTATTGTAGAAAATTCGGTTCAATCGAGAGATTGGAGAATCATGCTGGACTAAAGCTACTTCTCCTAAATAGGATGCACCTTCATCGGTTGCCAGCAGCGAAGTCAGATGCTCACGTCCGGACTCAGCTTCATATGCTACTACTTTTCCATCTTTAAAAGTGAAGGAAAGGCCTTCTACCAAACGTCCGTTCAGATTCAAAGGAAGTGTGCTTCTAACTGTACCATTCACACCTGTACGATGTGGCATAGAATAGATCTCTTCCGTTGGCATATTAGCCACGAAATACACACCTTTATCATTCTCTCCGCCGCCTCCACGCCATAGATGTCCTTCTGGAAGCTCCACATGCAGATCCGTTCCCGGAGCGCGGTAATGCAGGCTTTTATAACGCTTAGCGTTCATTCTATCCTGACTTTCTTTCAATTGACCGATATGCTCTCTCCATGCGGCAACTGGATCCTCGCTACCTACACGATTCATCTGGAACACCGCTTCCCACATAGCCTCTACTCGCTCTTCCTCTGGAAGATCAGCAAACACCTTGTTCGCCCAAGCACGCGTTGGAGCCTTAACGAGAGACCAGCTAATTTTGCTATTACGAGTATATTTGGAGTAGTTTTTGCGAGCAACAGCTGCCGCTTTAACTGCTCTTGACACTTTGTAAGAATCAATACCATTGAACAATTCCGGATCTGGTACTTTAATATGTAAGATGGCGCCGTTCTCTTCCGCAAACTTCTCCATCATTTCTGCTTGCCACTGTGGATAGTAATCGAAGGAATCTTCTGGGGCTTTTTCGTAACGAATACGTGTAGTCGCTTCATCGTCCCAATCAACGATTACATATTTAGCACCTGCTTCATAGGCTTTACCTACAATCAAGCGAGTAAGCTCTGCCGTTTCAATAGGTGCATGCACCATCAAAACTTGTCCAGGCTGTACATTTACCCCTACTTTTACAACCAGGTTCGCATATTTCTCTAACATGACATCAAAATCTTTCATGAATTCTCTTCCTCCATCTCTATGGTTGCTTTACTGTCGCACCAAAGCACCGGAGCTCCTTAACAGCAGACGGTCAGCTTCACTTCTTATTTTAACGCAAAATGCTAAGAGTTGCGATTCGATATAATAAAGCGGCCCCCATGAAAGGAACCGCTCACGTAAATCTTTATTTTTTATCTACTTGCAGTAACGTTACCGTCTTTAAAGAATAGGTATGCATTATCTTGTCCTCAGAGATTACGTTAAGCTTGGTCAAACTTGCTATCTTCGCGGGATCTGATTTGGAAAGCATTCGCCACACTTCAGGGTCTGATAAGGTTTCATATAACTTGAGATCATCATATTCTTTGCGATTTTGCATCACTAGCTTCACTTTGTAGCTTCCAATCTCAGTCTCGGTGGCCCCCTGCTCACTACAATAGCTAAGAATATCCTGCCGAAGCTCTGCCAATTCTTTTTCAATTTCCTTTTGCTTTTGCTTCAGTCGATAATACTGCTGCACCTTTTTCTCCATCACTTCACGCTCCTCTATAGACATATGTATGCCGGAAGCGCTAAATAAATAAGTTGAGTTCCCTATCATAAAATTTTATAATGAGCCGGGAACGCTAGTTTGCAGCAAACTACATTATTCCACAAAAACATTGATTCGGCAGGTGACTTATGTTTCATTCTTATTTTTTCCCAATTTCTTATGCCTTTATGATGTTTCCTATAGCGGCATTGATCTTCACACTCCCTTTTCTAATCGTTCAATACCGTAGACACGGCTACATCCATAAGCTTAGAGCTTTGATCCTATACTTATTGCTGCTCTATCTGATGAACGCTTATTTTCTCGTTTTGCTTCCGATGCCTTCCTCAAGACATAATATGGCACCTTCGGGAAGTATGATGCAGCTCGTCCCTCTTCAATTCATACAAGATATTATAGATGGTTCTAAGATCATACCTGATCAGATTTCAACGTATTGGTCATTACTGCGCGAGCCTGCTTTTTTACAGGTGATATTTAACATCGCTTTGACCGTGCCGTTTGGATTGTTTCTGGGCTACTATTTCCGAACGCGCTGGGGAATGTGTATTCTCTTGTCTTTCATACTTTCGTTATCTTTTGAGGTCACTCAGGTTACAGGCATCTACGGCTTTTTTGATCATCCCTACCGTCTATTTGATGTCGATGATCTTATAACCAACACGCTGGGAGGGATCTTTGGATTCCGAATTTCTATCTGGATAAACGGGTTACTGCCACGCATAGAACAACTGGATACGAATATCGACCGTTCTGCAAAAAGAGTCTCCTATACCCGCAGAGGGATTGCTTTTTTCATCGATAGTATGGTGTGGATCATTGGGTTTGGTGTACTTTATGGATTCGATATAAAAAGTGCTTTCTGGATTGTAACAGGGATTTACTTCATCCTGATTCCAGCTTTTACTGGTGGGCGGACCTTAGGCAAATGGATTGTACGTATTCGGGTAACGAACAGAGGTAATCGAGCTTCTTTCTGGGCGCTTATGATCCGATATGGTCTGCTATATTGGATATTACTTGGACTTCACGCGCTTGTTATCGATTCTGATGTGACAGGGCTTCTATCTTCACCATTGAGAACGGTCGCTTACCTCATTGTTCTACTGGTCGATTTAGTTTTCTTTATTCATTTAATCATTAAGGTATTCAAAAAAGATGACCAGCTAATCTATGAGAAATTAAGCCGAACCTCGCATGTTATTTCATGGCCTGAGAAAAGATTGCATAACGATGCCTCCAACAGCAGCTCTTTAGAGGATTAAAAATCTTCATTTTATATAGTATTTATACAATGGAATTTATTATAAAATAGGAAGGCAAGGATTCTCAAAATTTAGGAGATGAATGAATGGAAACTACAAGTTGCTTGCAGTTGTCTAGAAGTCTTCCAGAAGAGCAGGGCATATCATCAGCCGCAATATCCAGCTTTATTGATGCAGTAGAGAAGCAAAGCTTAGGTCTGCATAGCTTCATGCTCCTTAGGCATGGGTATGTGGTCTCTGAAGGCTGGTGGTCTCCTTATAAGTCCGATCTTCCACATATGCTATTTTCCCTTAGCAAAAGCTTCACCTCAACGGCAATCGGGATTGCGGTCACAGAAAAGCTAATCACACTCGACAATTCAGTCATCTCCTTCTTCCCTGAAGAGGCTCCTGCGACTATCACTGACAATCTATCCAACATGACAATCAGACATCTATTGATGATGGGTACCGGGCATGTCGTGGATACTATGGACACACTTCATAAAAGTGCAGACGGGAATTGGGTTAAAGCTTTCTTCTCAGTCCCAGTGGAGAAACAACCAGGTACACATTTCCTATATAATACCGGCGCCACTTACATGCTGTCCGCGATCCTTCAACGAGTTACTGGCCAAACACTGCTAGAATATCTAGAACCGCGTCTGTTCGCTCCGCTCGGTATTCACGGAGCAACTTGGCAGTCTTGTCCACGTGGAATTAACACGGGGGGATTTGGCTTAAGCATTACCACAGAGGATATCGCTAAATTCGGCCAGCTTTACTTACAAAAAGGGATCTGGAATAATCAACGAATCCTGCCTGAACAGTGGATTAATGAGGCAACTTCCAAACACATTTCCAATGGCGAAGGCGATCATGACTGGGCGCTCGGATATGGTTATCAATTCTGGAGATGCCAACACGGAGCCTACCGCGCCGATGGCGCATTCGGACAACTCTGCGTTGTTCTTCCCGATCAGGATGCGGTAATTGCTATTACTGCCGCTTCAAATAGTATTCAAGGTATTTTGAATGCAGTGTGGGAGCATTTATTACCCAATATGAAAGATGTCCCTCTTGTGGAAGAACAAGCATTAGCAGCCAAATTGGCAGACCAATTAAAAAACTTATCGATAGACCCTCCACAATTGCAGCGGTCATCTTTTCAAGAAGATCAATTGAATGGTATAACCTATACACTCGATGACAACCAATTTTCACTAGCTACTATCTCTATCTCTTTCAACAATGATGAAGCTGAAGTTACTTTAATAACTAAACTTGGTGAAAAGAATGTCATTCGATTAGGCCGAGGACAATGGCTCGAAAGCTTTGCACTCATCCTGGAGCCTTTCATGAACCGGATCATGTCCAGCTTTACTTGGACTGCAGAAGATCAACTTAAATTGTCCTTGCTATTTGTTGAAATGCCTTTCTTAATTACACTTGATATTAATATTCTAGAGAACATGCTTATCCTTAAGCAGCGGATTAATGTGAATATGGGACCGCTTGAATTCGATGATATAATCGGAAGAATACAATAGGTATAGTTAATAAAAGAAAGGCCGCTTCGTCCTATGCAGGAACTTAGCGGCCTTATATCCCTTTTTTTATTCCGAAAAATCAGCTAGCTTCAACATGACTGGGCAATGATCACTACCCATGATCTGACAATCAATTTGGGCATCAATTACATTAGGTGCAAGTCTAGAAGAAGCTAAGAAATAATCAATTCGCCAGCCCACATTCCGCTCTCTCACCTTCGGCATATAAGACCACCATGAATACACTCCCTCAAGCTCCGGGTGAAGATATCTGAACGTATCTAAGAAGCCCGACTCAAGCAGTGTACTCATTTTCCCTCTCTCTTCATCCGTAAAACCGGAGTTCCCACGGTTAGCCTTTGCATTCTTGATATCAATATCTTCATGGGCAACATTTAGGTCTCCACAGACAACAACTGGTTTACGCTTATCCAGTTCTAAGAGATAATTACGGAAACGGTCCTCCCATTCCATTCTATATGCCAATCGAGACAGATCTCGTTTGGCATTAGGCGTATAGACGTTGACCAGATAAAAATGTTCGAACTCTAATGTAATGATCCGGCCTTCTGCTTCTTCATCTTCTTCCATCCCATATCTCGCAGAGATCGGCTTGATTTTAGAGAATATTGCCGTACCGGAATAGCCCTTCTTCACTGCGTAATTCCAATATTGATCGTATTCTTCGCCATGCTCCAGTGTAATTTGCCCTTCCTGAAGCTTTGTTTCTTGAACACAGAAGATATCCGCATCTACTTCTTTGAAATAGTCATTAAACCCTTTTTTGACACAGGCCCGAAGGCCATTAACATTCCATGATACTAGCTTTATCATCGGCTTTTCTCCTTGCATTTTGCTTTAGTTATACTATTACTGCGGTTATTATATCACTATAGTGAGCTGACGGGATATGTATAGCAGCAAAAGCCGCACCTCTCTCCATTGCGGAGAATTGGTGCAGCTTTTGGTTAATTCATACGCTAGCTAACTTATAGACCAATGGCTGTAGCTGTGAATGTAATTGGGCCTTTTATTTGAATTAAACTTCCAGCATTATTACTATTAGCAAATAGAACACCCAGTGTATAAATTTGGGTTCCCGGCAGTCCACCATCCACAGCAAGCACGTTTACAATCTGAAGGTTGTTACCAGGTTCGAAGAATCGATTGAGCGGGCTACTGTATACTTTTGTAGCACCTCTGTAAATATCTACTCGAATATCATCTGTAAATGAAAAACTATCAACACCGAAACTCGCTTTTAGCTCAACTCTCGAACGATAAGTTGCAGGATTAGCCGGATCAAGAAATACAGAGGTAGTAGTTATTCCTTGACCAACACCAACCGCCAATACTGGACCATCAACAGTTAAAAACGTAGAACCATAATCAATAATTGACGCCATTCTTAACACTTCCTTTCAAGGTTATACAACATTCTATGAAAATGAACTGAACCTTGAATGGATATATCATATGGGAGAATAGTATATTTTTATCATAGATTTATATCCTAATCATTCAACATCCGTGATACAATAACCAAATTGACACTATACAAATATTATTAAATACGTGAGGTAAAGAGACTTATGAATGCACCAACACTATTACGAGGGTTTAACTTTTTGTATTTTGCGTTGCTGGCTATGTTTATTCCTTTTCTGCCAGTCTATTTAGGGGAGCAGGGTCTTAACCCGGCGCAAATTGGATTCATTATTGGTACTGGAGGGTTTGTTACCATTATTGCTCAACCCTTATGGGGGATGATCAGTGACAAAACAAGAACGATCCGCAAAGTGCTGTTAATTCTGTTGTTATGCTCTGCGGTAACGGGATACTTTTTATTCGATTCTAGCAGCTACGTGCGACTTATTCTTTTTGCGATGCTGCTCTATTTCTTCTTAATGCCTATCGATCCGCTAGCTGAAAGCCTGAATTTCCGGATCTCTGAGGCAGCTGGAATTAGTTATGGTTCGATACGTACATACGGTGCGTTAGGGTACGGTGTTATGGCCCTACTCACAGGTTATGTGATGAGTTATTTCGGTTCACAAGGGATGGCCTTGCTGTTCGTCGCGATTAGTCTTACAAGCTTCGTAGTCAGCTGGTTCATGCCAGATGCTCCTGTGACCGGTAAACCGGTCACACTTGACAGCCTGAAGCATTTTCTTAGCAACAAAGAAACACTGCTATTTCTAGTGCTCATCTTTATTAGCTCCGTTCCCGCACGAATGAACGATACCTTCCTTGGAGTTTATATTCGCGAGCTTGGTGGCAGTCCTGAATTAGTTGGTCAATCGTTCTTTATCGCCGCAATGAGTGAAATTATTGTGTTCGCCTTAAGCTTTTGGTGGCTGCGCAAAGGAAAAGAGCTAATCATTATTTCGATTTCTGGAGCCTTTTATTTTCTTCGATTCTTTATTTCGGCCTGGATTTTGGATCCGCATTTATTAGCTTATCTACAGATTCTACAAATCCTTACCTTCCCGGTATTCTACTCTGCAGCTATTCAGTATCTATATAGTATTGTGCCTGTGGAATGGCGTGCTACGGGTCAAACTGTGTTGGCGTTACTGTTCTTCGGTGTATCAGGAATTCTCGCCTCTTATGCAGGTGGAGCATTATATGAAGCCTTTGGAGGTAAGGTCCTTTATTTAACAATTTCCGTGATGTCATTTATCGGTATGCTGTTCGGATTGATATTGTACAGAATCTATGGAAGTAAACACGCTAATAAAAAGAATATAGCCACTCATTAATCTTCCAGCATTCAATAGTCTTACACTTCAAATTCATGCACTGTTGTTCGCAGCACTCTAGTTGATAATTCAGCTAGAGATGCTTTTTTATGAACTTCTACCTAAGTCATTCTTTATGCTGCTCCATAAGCTGTTTCAGTTTGATTTCAGTATTTGAATCTGCGGCAGGTGTATAAATACTACAACGTAAATCTGTGCTGCCTTGAACCTGTAGTGAGGTTAAATGAAATAACATTTTCCCTGCTTTGGCATGTCTGAATTCCAATAGCACATCTGGAGCAGAACTTACACGACTTTTTTCCCACATTTCATTAAACGCTGGATGCAGTCCCTTTAATTCCTCTATGAATTCATCGTACCAACGATCCTCTACATATTGTCCGTAATACGCTCTGAAGATGGATAGATAACCACTTACGAATTGTTCCCAATTTACAGCTAAACGTCTGAACTCCTTACGAACAAATAACAAACGAATCATGTTTCTCTCCTCGATGGGCAGCTTAGAGAAATCTAGAAACACATGTGCTGCAGCCTCATTCCAACCTACAATCCCGCAACGTCGGTCTGAAATAATCGTAGGACAAGTCTTAAGCTCCTGTAAGATTTTCTGTAGAGAAGGACTAATTACTGAGGATTCCTCTTGCTGAAATAGAACGTTCCCTGTTCCAGTCTCTAGTGCTAGTGCAAAAAGATATTTCCGCTCATCATTAGTTAGCTTTAGGGCAGTCGCAATACAGTCCAGAACAGACGAAGATACTTTAATATCCCTGCCCTGTTCTAGCCACGTATACCAGGTACTGCTTACCCCCGCTAACTGTGCAACTTCTTCCCTGCGAAGTCCAGGCGTTCTCCTGCGTGTGCCTTCTGGCAGTCCAACAGAGCTGGGTGAGATCGCAGCACGGCGTGCTTTTAAGAAATCTGATAATGCCTGCAACCTCGTCTGATTAGCCATACGCTTCCTCTCCTCTCTGTTACATTCTTTAGTATAGTACAAATTATACTATGATAAACGATAACTTGTAATAGGATAAAATAAGTGGAAAAATACCTATATACACTTCTTGAGGAGGTTCATTATGGAACGCGTAGTTATTACAGGTATGGGCTTAATCTCGCCCCTTGGAAATACAATAGAACAATTCTGGGATCGTCTAGTTTCTGGTGAGTCGGGTATTTCCCCAATCACTTCATTTGATACCTCTAACTTTAAGACAAAGATCGCGGGAGTCGTGCATGATTTCGATGCGGAGGCCAGATTTGGCCGTAAAGAAGCACGCAGAATGGATAGATTTAGTCAGTTCGCTCTGGCAGCCGCTGAAGATGCCTGGACACATTCCGGTCTACAGCTTGATAAGATTGACAAGGAACGTCTCGGGGTTTATGTAGGATCAGGCGTTGGTGGAATTCAAACCTTGATGGAACAAGGGAATGTGCTAAAGGGCCGCGGACCAGATCGGGTCAGCCCCACTTTAATTCCCATGATGATCTCTAATATGGCTGCGGCGATGATCAGCATTAAATTAGGAGCTTTAGGTCCTACAATGTCTCCAGTAACTGCCTGCTCTATTGGAAATACGGCAATCGGTGAAGCCTTCCGGTTGATCCGTTATGGAGGTGCCGACATCGTAATTGCTGGTGGATCAGAAGCAGCCATTACTGAAATCTCTTTAGCCAGTTTCGGCAATGCCACCTCCTTATCCACTCGAAATGAGGAGCCGATTAAGGCGAGTCGGCCTTTTGACGGGGAACGTGACGGATTTGTTATCGGTGAAGGTGGCGGAATAGTTATTTTGGAGTCACTTTCTCATGCGCAGCGTAGAAACGCCAAGATTCACGGAGAGGTTATCGGTTATGGTGCCAGCTCTGATGCCTATCATATGGTCGCCACCCATCCAGAAGGAATTGGTGCTTATCAAGCGATGAAGCTGGCCATGAATGAAGCTAATCTCCAGCCCGAAGAGGTGGATGTAATTAGTGCTCATGCCACGAGTACAGTAGTAGGTGACCGCTCTGAGACCCTTGCGATAAAGAAGTTATTCGGTGATCAAGCCTACCAGATTCCCGTAACCGCTAATAAGTCCATGACTGGACACGCCTTAGGGGCGGCTGGTGGCCTAGAAGCCATTGCCCTTATTAAGAGCATTCAAGAAGGAATCATCCCACCTACCATTAATCAGGAGGTCAAAGATTCCATCTGTGATTTAGATTATGTCCCGAACATTGCGCGAAAATCTGATCTTACTATAGGTATGTCTAACTCCTTTGGTTTCGGTGGGCATAATGCTGTCATTGTGATTCGAAAGTTTGAAGATTGACCAATCATCCATAAAACGGGGTTCCGACTTAGTCATTCTTAGGACTAATTGGAACCCCGTTTCTACTGCCAATTTCAAAAAAATCTGTTATTCCATCGTTGATACGTGGCTCCCCCAGATAGAGATACCTTCCTTGGAAACCGCAGTAAACGTCATAACGTTACTAGTTGTTGCTTCATTCCACTCTTTCAGGAACACCCCATTATAAGTAGAACCGTCAATGGTAAGCTCAGCAGTATGATCATCAATAAGCTTCCATTTCCCTTTTACTGCTCCTTTAATCTTACCGCCCTTAGTGAATTCAATCAGCTCCGACTGCACGATATCAGCCGTAATGTCTTTGTTATGGTTTACATATTTATATTCGCCTGAAATTTGCTCTTTTGTGTATTTCTCTATGCTCTCTCCGCCATAGCGGTGCGGGGCTACAACCGGCCAGCCCTCACTGTTCATAAACATCTGATGAACTCTTACCTCATGCTTTTCTCCACGATTCGGGAACCGTGTATGGAAGATCAGATAATACTTGCCATTCTCTTCATCATAAAACGCTGAGTTATGACCTGGTGATACATATCCTTCTCCACTCACTGGCAGCTCGTCATCTGTATTCAAGAATTCGAAATTCCCCATTAGCTTCACTCCATAAGGAGCATATGCTGGATCATCGAACAATACGGATGGCGATCCTTGTGCATTAATCATATCTTGACCCTCAGAATCTTCGAAAGGTCCATCAGGCGCCTTTGAACGAGCTACACGGATGTTATATCCACCGTCTGCAGCCAGACCACCGTAGGATAGGAACAGATAGTAGTAATCCGTTTCCGGACTGTACAGCATATATGGAGCTTCTATCCGAGCATGGTTCGCACCCAAAAGCTTTTTGCCATAACCTTGATCTGGCAGCGGGAAGCCTGTATTCGCATCTAGTTCCATAATAAAAATACCACCGGAGTAAGAGCCATAGACCATCCACAGCTTCCCTTCTTTATCAAAGAACACATCCGGATCTACTACATTCGGCTTTTGAGTGGCATCATATATTTCTCCATCATCACCCTTGCCCATCATACCTGACTTCAGAATGATTCCTTTATTCTTATAAGGTCCCTCAATATTGTCCGACACAGCTATGCCGAGTGCAGACAACGGGGAATCCCCTTTACAAGCATTGTAATACATATAGTATTTGCCATCCGCCAATTGGATAACATCGGGTGCCCATAAGGTATCCGTCTGTGCCCATTTTAATGCTTCAGCAAACTCCTCTTTGACATTAGGAATGAGAACGTTTCCTTCTACCACCCCAGAGGACAGCTGAGTCCAAGACATCAGATCATTTGATTTAGCAGATGCTAAATGAGAGCCGAACACATAGTATTTGTTATCTGTCATAATGATCGACGGATCATGTACAGATACATTTTTGAAGACAGGCTGCGCAGAGTCAGCTACGTTATTTGTGTTGCTGGAACTAGCTGAATTGTCATTGCACGCGGTTACTGCTAATAATGAAACGCTGATCATTGTAGTCATAATTGCTTTTCTCATCGTTATACCTCCTATGTATGCCTTTTCATTTTGAAACGAAAACAAACAATAGTCAATCCTTTTATTCAACTAAGTTCGTATTAATTCATATTTATTTAAATAATAGTGAACATTCATACACATAAAAAAACGCCAAGCCATCGAAATGGCCTGACGTTTCTTTTATATTTTACGTAAAATAATCTGTTTAATTAGCGCCTTCTTGTACCAAAACTGGCTCTGGATAAGCATTCTTAAGCACACGTTGTCTGTTCTTAACAACTGCCGGCGGTTCCACCTTAGGAGCCATCGGATGCATTAGCCAAGACTTCACCATATGGGTATCCGAAACCTTATACATTGGAGGCTCTTTCTCCATATCGATTTGCATAGCGTAAGTGGAACGTAGTGCGAAAGCATCGCCCTTAGGCGGTTTGATCAAATCTGGAGGAGTACCAGGAATTGCTGTTAGCAAAGATCCTTTGCTCTCTAGACTTGGCATGGAAGCTAGCAAGCCCCAAGTGTATGGGTGTCTTGGATCGTAGAAGATCTCTTCCGCTGTTCCCATTTCAACAATTTGTCCAGCATACATTACAGCTACACGATCTGCCATTCTTGCTACAACCCCGAGATCATGGGTGATAAAAATAATAGCCGTATCAATCTTCTTCTGCAATTCCTTCATCAAATCAAGGATTTGTGCTTGGATGGTTACGTCGAGCGCAGTAGTCGGCTCATCCGCAATCAGAAGCTTAGGGTTCGCAGCAAGTGCCATTGCAATAACAACACGTTGACGCATACCACCACTGAATTCATGTGGATATTGATTGAAACGACGTTCTGGAGAAGGAATACCTACAAGATTGAGAAGCTCAATCCCACGTTTATTCGCATCAGCCTTGGAGATGTTCTCATGTTTAAGCAGCACTTCAGTAATTTGTCTGCCGACCTTCATCATTGGGTTCAGAGAGGTCATCGGATCTTGGAAGATCATACCGATCTCTTTACCGCGGATCTTCTGCATCTGCTTCTCTGTCTTGCCAATCAAATCTTGTCCATCGAATAGAATCTGTCCGCGTTTATATTCTCCTGGTGGTGTAGGAACTAGCTTCATAACCGCTTGTGAGGTTACACTTTTACCCGAACCTGACTCCCCAACAATCGCTAGAGTTTCACCTTTATCTACATGGAAGCTAACACCACGGATCGCTTGTACCTCTCCGCCGTGTGTTTTGAATGATATCGCTAAGTCTTTTACCTCTAAAAGGCGCTCCATCTTGTCACCCTCTCATTTCCTCGTCAATTATGATAATGATTCTCAGCATGTTGTAAGCAATAAGTATTATTTTATCTAGTTTTAAGGGTTCTAGTCAAGATTTTTCTGAAAAAAATACGGCTAACCTCACACTTTAGTACTAGATCTAATTATTGCGTGCTCAATAGTTGCGATAGCTCCTCTTTAAAATACGCAAATAGAGAATAAGGAAGAACTACTAGGTACTGCTAAATACAATAAATGGTATGGAAGGAATACTGCCATGATTCTAAAGCCCACTATCAAAATATACACGAATAATACAACCAAAGCAAAAGTTACATGGTCATGTACTTCAGTAAGCAATGCTATTTGTGCATAAATGATCATGAAACAAACGTAGTATTGACAGCGGCTACAGCAAACTTACGGTATCAATATGTACACTCAGCCGTTCAAATATAAGAATTCTCCCCTACTGTTGCTCAGTCTCCCTATCTGTCATGTTGTAGTTGTGTCAAAAATGTGTTAATTCATGAACCGCTTCCAGCCCTCAAGCAGATTATCATGCGCCCACTCAAGGTGACCTTGGCTATCGTACTTACGCGAATAACACTCGATGAAGTAAATTAAGTCGATATATAAGTCGTAGAGTTTTTTACGGGCATGTTCGTTTGGGCTGTCGAAGCTATTCCCGTAACCTCTGCAGAAATGCTCTGAATTCTCAATATAGCGAAAATAATATTCCATAAGTGGATCGCCCCAAAGTGCCCGTTCCCAATCAATCAATGCAACAATGCGGCCCTCTCGCACAAACACATTGCCATCCCATAAATCCCAATGTATTAGACGAGGCTCAACGACTACGTCCATAACATGTAAGTGACTTTTGATCTCTGCCTCAACAGTTTCTAACGGAATGGGCATTTCTACCTTTAAACGACGTGCATCTTCAAGCAGATTCATTATCAAATGCTTAAAAGTTTCCCGCCATGAAGTTCCTTTTACTGGTGTGGACGCACTAAATAATCCGAAACGCTCACCAGGAATTTCATTAATTAAACGGGAATAACGACCTAACTCTTCCTCAATACTTATTCTCTGCTGCGAGCTTAGCGCTTCCTTAATTTCATTATAGGGCTGGCCAACTATTTTCTCCATGAAAAAAAACTCACTTGAAATCATTTCTTTACTGTTATCATAAGCGTATACCTCAGGCACAGGTACTGTCCCTTTTGACTTCATCAGTCGCATCGCCGCAACCTCTACAGACATAATATCATGTTCGTAACTAAGGGTATCTGCTTCAGCTGACGGTGCTATCTTAAGAATCATGTCTCTTCCATCTGATAATAAAAGGTCATATGCTGCGTTAAAATAGCCACCTGTCAGTTCAGTACTTCGCTGAATGCTCACATGGCTTCCAAAAGTAACACCTACCAAATCATTCTGTTGCTCTGTCGTTAATTTTGTTTTAGTAAAGCTCTCCAAGATCTCACCACCATAATGAAATAAGTATCAAAGGATAAACAATCCTTCTCCATTTGAATGAAAATTGTTAAAATTAGAACAAACGAGTCTCATTAGCCTGCTTTTCATGAAAGAGAGGAAACGATTAACATGATTATTAAACCTAGAACACGCGGCTTTATCTGTACTACCGCACACCCGCAAGGTTGCGCTCGTCAAGTAGAGCGGCAAATCGAATATATCCAGACACAACCCGAGATCAAAGGACCACGCAAGGTGCTTGTCATTGGCGCCTCTACAGGATATGGCCTCGCCTCACGGATTACAGCCGCCTTTGGGGCTGGAGCCAGCACAGTAGGCGTCTACCGCCAGAGCAGCAGCAATGGAGCCCGTACAGCCTCTGCTGGATGGTACAATTCAGCAGCCTTTGAGGAACTTGCAGAGAAAGCTGGACTTCAATCCTACAGCGTAACCGGTGATGCCTTCTCCAAAGAAACTAAGGATAGAACCATACAGCTGATTCGCAGTGAATTGGGACAAGTTGATCTAGTCATCTACAGCGTTGCTTCTGCCCGTCGAACAGATCCTGTGACGGGTGAAGTTTATAACTCCGTAATTAAACCTATAGGAGATACCTACACGAATAAAACCGTAAACTTTCATACGGGTGAAGTCAGTCAAATTTCTATTGAGCCTGCTACAGACAAAGAAATCGATGATACCATTCGAGTGATGGGTGGTGACGATTGGCAGCTTTGGATTGAAGCTCTTCATCAAGCCGGAGCTTTGGCCGATCATGCCACCACCATCGCATTCTCATATATCGGGCCGGAGATTACCCAGTCTGTATATCGGAAGGGAACGATTGGACGCGCAAAAGATCATCTAGAATTAACAGCACACACTCTTAACGATGAACTATCTAGTATAGACGGTCGAGCCTATGTAGCAGTTACGAAAGGACTGGTCACACAGTCTAGCTCAGCAATTCCTGTCGTCCCCCTGTACACTTCTGCGCTATACAAAGTCATGAAAGAGAAAGGACTTCATGAGGGTTGTATTGAGCAAACCTATCGGTTGTTTGCAGAACGTCTTTATGCGATCGAAGGGACTTCTGTGGACGAAGAAGGGCGTATCCGAATCGATGACTGGGAGATGTCCCCGGATGTACAGGATCAAGTGACTCAAATCTGGGATAAACTCACGACAGACAATATCTATGAATTGACAGATCTAGAAAGCTACAAACAGGAGTTTTTCCAGTTATTCGGATTTGAGACTGAGGGTGTAGATTATGAAGCTGAGACTGATCCAGACGTAACGGTTACCAATCAGCGGTAAACAATACATTATGTTGCGGACTATCTTCTAGCAGATGTTAGTGGTTGCTCAAGTGCATACAATTCTTCTTCAATGGAAATCATCTTTTGCTCAATCACTTTACGGGCATCTGCCAGTGCCTGATTATAAATATAAGGTGAGAGTTCTTTGAGCATAAAATCAAGAAGATTCTCACTTGCTAATTGGCCAATTTCGCTAGACAGCTCCGTTTCAAAATAATCCTGAATGCTGGATGTAATTTGTAGTTTGTGTTCTCTCTGTATTTTTATCGGCTGCATGATCGTCCTCCAATTTGTATGGTTTAAAATTCAGATTATTAATACAGGAAAAATGACGTGCTTGCGCACGTCATTTCTTATATCTATTCCCTTTAATCTAAACCCACCACATTTCTGCTAGTGGCTCCTCAATCAATACTTGTTGAAGGTTACTTACAGCTTTGGAGAAGCCTTCTTCCACAGACATCAATCCATCTTCATGCTCAATACTGACCACATAATCATATCCTACCAAACGAAGAGCACTCATAATATCAGCCCAAGTCTTAAGATCATGTCCAAAGCCAACCGAACGGAACTGCCATGCACGGTCAAGCATTTTGGTATAGGATTGCATATCTGTTAAGCCATGCATATTGACATTGACTGGATCAATAACTGTATCTTTAGCGTGGAAATGATGAATTGCGCCTTGGCGGCCTAAAATATGAATTGCCTGCACTGGATCAATTCCTTGCCACCACATATGACTCGGATCAAGGTTAGCTCCGATTACTTCACCTGCAGCTTCTCTCAACCGCAGTAGAGTAGCAGGTGTGTGAACGGAGAATCCGCCGTGCAGCTCAAGACCAACCTTCACATCATGCTCTGCGGCAAAGGCTCCCCATTCAGTCCAGTAAGGAATCACTTTATTTTCCCATTGCCAATCCAGAATTTCTTGATAATCATTTGGCCATGGAGCTACCGGCCAGTTCGGATACTTGGCACCCTCATGATCACCTGGACAGCCAGAGAACGTATTAACGACTGGAACTCCTAGCTTCTGCGCCAATTTGACCGAGTTCACAAAGTCCTCATGATCCTTCTGGGCAAGCTCTTTTTGTGGGTGTAGGGGATTTCCGTGACAGCTCAATGCACTGATCGTCAATCCACGGGATTCCACAGCATGTTTGAATTCTTTCAATGCTGTCTCATTCTCGAGAAGCATCTTAGGATCACAATGGCTGTTACCAGGATTCCCTCCTGTACCAATCTCTACCGCCTTTAGACCTTTGGACGCTACATAATCAAGAGCATCCTCCAGCTTGCGACCCCCAAACAAGACCATAAATACTCCAAGTTTCATTGTAAGTCACCTCTTTTGCAAATAGTTTACTTACCTTCACCATACATATCGAAGTCTTTTACTACTTGGTTCTTCTCAGCAGATTCAAA
This sequence comes from Paenibacillus sp. FSL R5-0475, assembly GCF_038004585.1. NCBI lineage: Bacteria > Bacillati > Bacillota > Bacilli > Caryophanales > Paenibacillaceae > Paenibacillus > Paenibacillus sp. FSL R5-0475. The sequence continues at coordinate 1,330,219 of NZ_JBBORK010000001.1, read as the reverse complement.
AATAGCTTCAATCAAATTCTGAACACGCATTACTTCGGCATTCTTAACGATTGGCTCTGCTGTTCCCTCAATAACGGCTGCGAAATTGTCATAGAAGCTAGAGCCTAGCTCCGCAGGTTGAGGTAAAGCTTCTGTAATCGTAGCCCCTTCTGAAGGAGGCGCCATAGTTTTGGTTAATCCAACACCAGCACGTATAGGCTTAGGTTCGATCTTTTCACCTTCATTGTTTCTGGTTACTAAACGTCCAGTTAAAGACCAATCTTCGATAATACCCGTTCCTTCAATACCCTTCACATACCATCTAGGCAGCGTAATAAAGTTAGTTGTCCCAACCTCAACGATAGCTTTAATTCCATTCTCAAATTGCAGGATGGCTTCAAAGCCATCATCTACATCATTGCCTAGAATAAAGCTCAGACTGCTGCTCACACTGATGACTTTGCTATCGATCATAAATAAGAGCTGATCTAATAAATGAACGCCCCAATCTAGCAGCATTCCTCCACCTTGTGCCTTGACATGGCGCCAGTCTCCTGGAATACCATTCGCTCCATGTACGCGAGATTCAAGCTGGAACAAAGAACCGATGGTCTCTTGATCATACATTTTTTTGATGGTTAAGAAATCCTCATCCCAACGTCTGTTCTGATGTACCATGAACACACGTCCTGCTGCATCCGCAGCATCCAGCATATCTTGAAGCTCTTCCTTGGACATAGCGACTGGCTTCTCACAAATAACATGTTTGCCAGCTTGTAGCGCACGTATAGCGATTTCTTTGTGTACATCGTTTGGTGTCGCAATAAGAACAATCTCAACTGCAGGATCTGCTAATACTTCTTCATAACTTTCATATACCTTGTAACCAGCATTGATGGAGTCCGCACGACGTGCTTCAAGCAAGTCGTATGTCCCTACCACTTCTAGGGAGTTAGTCTCCTTAATTAATTTCGCGTGATAACTTCCCATTCCACCAAAGCCAACGATGACTACGGAATGTATCTTTGAGCTCATGACTTCCACTCCTACTTCCCTATTAATTATCCGATGTGCCGTCAAAATACACAGCGCGACCTGTACGTGAAGATTCATAAATAGCTTCCAAGATTTGAGTAACAACGAGGGCCTGCTCAGGTTTAACTACAGGTTCCTTGTCTTCTCTAACCGCCTCAAGCCACAAGCGAGCTTCACGATCAGATTCATTTTCCTGTCCACCATCAAAGAACGCTACTCCACCAGCAGACAAGTCTACTTTGGTCTCATACAGACGTCCACCACGGTCACCGTTTAGGCGCAGACCATCCTTCATATCTGCACCACCTTCTGTACCTGCAAGAAGCGTCTGAGCTTCTCGATACTCAGATACATTTAGTGCCCAGCTAGATTCAAGTACAATTGTAGCACCATTTTCCATGGTAATAAATCCAAAAGCTGAATCTTCTACCTTAAATTGCTCAGGATCCCAAGGACCAAAGGCATTTCCAGCGTTCTTTCGGTTACTCAGCTTATGGAAAGACGAGCCCATAACACTGCGTGGTTTATAATTATCCATCATCCATAAAGTAAGATCAAGTGCATGCGTACCGATATCGATCAGTGGGCCGCCGCCTTGCTTTTCTTCATCCAGGAACACGCCCCAAGTAGGAACCGCACGACGACGAAGGGCAATTGCTTTTGCATAATAGATATCACCTAGTTCGCCGTTTTCGCAGAGTGCTTTAAGGTATTCACTATCCGAACGATAACGGTTCTGGTAAGCGACAGACAACTTCATCCCCGTACGCTTCGCAGCATCCAACATTTCTTGTGCTTGGGCAGTGGTTTTAGCCATTGGTTTCTCGCACATTACATGGTTACCTGCTTCCAATGCAGCAATAGTAATCACGGAGTGACTGTCATTTGGTGTGCATACATGAACAATATCAAATCCGCCAGCTTTCAAAAGCTCAGTGTAATCTGTATAAACAGCAGCGCCTTCAGCGCCATAAGTCTGAGCGGCTTTCTGTGCACGCTCTTCTATGATATCGCAGAAAGCTACCATTTCAGCATCCTTCTGACGTGACAAACTTGGCATATGTTTCCCATTTGCGATACCACCGCAACCTACAATAGCAATTCTCAACTTATTAGACATTAACTTTTCCTCCTTGATTTGCGTATGCTTTTACCCATTTCAAACTATCTTCTACACTTTCTAATGGTGAACGACTGCAGAAATCCTGTTCTACTACCGCCCACTCCACATTTGCCTGTACAGCTGCATTTAAAATTGCAGTAAGGTTCACTTCACCTTCACCTAGTACAACAGTTTCCGGAGAGCCGTCTTCTTTTTTCTTCAAATCCTTCAGATGGATGATCGGCAGTCGACCTGCGTATTTATTGATATATTCAACTGGATCATAGCCTGCATGATGTACCCAGCAAGTATCCATTTCCACTTGCAACAGGTCAGCCGGCACCTCTTCAAACAATCCATCAAAAGCAGTACGGTCACTATCACCATATTTATCTGTTAACTCGAAATCATGATTGTGATACAGAAGAACTGCTCCACCCGCTTTGCACTTTTCTCCAATAACCTTCAGATTCGCGGCAACCTCTTCATAGTTACGTTGTTCTTCTGACAAATAAGGAACAATCAAATTTGGGTTTCCAATCTCAAGATTGTAAGAGATCTCTGCTTCTGTATCATTCAACAATGCGTCATATGGACGATGTGCGCCGAGCGCAACCAGTCCAAGCTCATTTAGCAATTGTTTGACTTCTGCTGCGGTGCGGCCGAAATAGTGGAAAAACTCTACGCCTTTATATCCAAGGGCTGCTACCTTACGCAGTGTTCCTTCAAAATCCTGTTCCAATTCTTCTCTAAGCGTGTACAATTGCAGACCTATCTTCAGCATTTTCTAATCACTCCAATGGGTTTAGGGTTAGCTTACTAATTCATTTAAACTTCTTTCTGCTGCTCGTCCCCAAAGAGATCAACAGCAGCAATCACTTGAACAATAATGCTGTTGCAGAATTGACTAATCTGATTCCCATTAGTTTCCTTCAACTACCATTCTTGTTTGCATAGCTAATATCGACTCCGTATAGCGTGGATGGTCGATTTCTTTCTTTATTGCTTAGGTACATAGTAATATGAAAGCGTATATAATAAAATGAATAATATGATTAAAACATGAACAATCTGATTATCATTTCTAGACATCAAGGAGGACACATGAATCAATCAACTACCTGTCACGTTTTATCTGCTGGATTTTCCTTTCACCGCAAACCTTTTCATATGTCACATAGCCATGGAAATCAGAACTATTTAATTCGTCTGCAAACAGAGGGCCGAAGCCGAGCAATGATCGACGGTGTGATGACTCTAGTAGAGAGCGGCGATATCATGCTGTTTGCTCCTAATGATCCTTACTATTTAATCATTGATAAGGAAGAGTATCCTGTGGGTAAGCCGCGGATTGAAAGCGGAGATTATCATATTTTTTGTGAAGGAACTTGGATTGTTGAATGGTGGGAACGTGCTCAGAGACCCTCACTCTTAAGTGTGCCACTTAGTGAGAATTTCCTTGGCTTATTTCGTCAGCTGATTCTTGAGCACAGACGTCTTTCCGATTTCTCACCAGCGATATCTGCCTGTTATCTGCAAATCCTGTGTATGGAAATCGACAGACTCATTACAGATCAGCCAGCGATTACGCCTAAAGGCTATCTAGCTTACCGAATGAAGCAATATGTTGAGGAGCATGCAACCTTACCTTTTCTGTTGGAGGATGTTGCCGCACATGTAGATATTTCCGTCTCCCGTGCCGTTCATTTATTTAAGGAGGCCTTCGGGACCAGTATTATCAAATATGTAAATGATGTCCGGCTAGAGATGGCAAGAGAACGAATAACCTTCAGCCCGATGCCGCTGGAGCAAGTAGCAGAAACCTGCGGTTTCGCGAACTATACTTATTTTCACCGTGTATTCCGAAGTCGTTTCGGCATGTCCCCTAGACAGTACCGTGTACACAGCAGAACTCAAGTATAATATAGAGGTGAATTGCATCAACAAAAATAGGGCTATCCCTATAGTAGATAAACTACTACGAGGATAACCCTTGCTTCTATATTCAAACAATACTCATGTTAATGAGATGATTATTCTTTTTCAGCTGAAATGATCAGGAACATCGGCCTGCGATCCTCGTCCTTCATCCACGGATCATTGCTCATTTCATCAGAAGGCTTAGGCTCCTTAACTGCTTTGATAGCAAACCCGGCTCCAATCAAGTCATTGAAGTAGGTTGAGATTGTGCGATGATATTTAATCACATTTTCTGTTAAGAAGGTCGTTTCACGCAACCCCTCAGACTGATAATGATCTACAGGCCAATGAAGACGATTGCCTTGGTCATCCACATACCAATCCTGTTCATTTCGAGAAGTAAAGATGGGATGCTCCACTGAAAATATAAAGCTACCGCCTGGCTTAAGGTAAGTATGAACCTTGCGACAGATAGCTTCAAAGGACTCTACATAATGCAGGGCCAATGAACTGATGACCACATCAAATTGTTCGCTCGCAAATTCAATATCTTCAATCGGCATCTGGATATATGAAATAGCTGGATCGTCTGTTTTTTCACGCGCTTCTTGAAGCATTTTTTCAGAGATATCTACGCCAACGACTGAGCTTGCCTGCTGCTCGCGTGCATATAGACAATGCCAGCCAAATCCGCAGCCTAAATCAAGAACACTTTTATTATGTAAGTCTGGGATCAGAGGTTGTAATACATGCCATTCTCCAGCTGCTTCAAGCCCACCAATGGAACGAGGCATTTGTTTATAGGCTGAGAAGAAATTCGTATCGTCGTATTTATTTTGTTTCATCAGTTATATATCTCCTATCCATAATGTCTTCCATCAGTATATTCTTAGTGACGCATTATTTTCAAATCGCCAAATAAAAAGGAGCATCATCTTGGAAGATCCGCTCCTTGTGTTTGTTCTTATTCAATTGCTGTTGTTTGCTCGGCGTTAACCGTACATGCTGTGAAATGGCGCTATAATCCCCATTGGATCTGCGACTTAGAGCTGCGCACCAGGTTCCTGAACGCTCTGCCTTTAGCAAGGCTTTTTGAGTCTTGGTTCGTGCCATGTGGCACCACTCTCCTATTCATTGATGAACTATCAGACAACTACAGTTTAACATAATACAGACTATGAGCGCAGCCAGAATTCCGTTACAATGAGATCACTGCTAGTTTTCTAACTTATCTAAATAGATTCGGAGGTTTTTAGTGATGAAATACGATGTTTTGTACGAGGGTGCTTTTGCAATGTTAAAGGTATATTTGGACCCCGGCGAAAGTGTTAAAGCTGAGATGGGCGCAATGGTTGCCATGTCTCCTAACGTAGAATTAAAAGGAACGGCTGATGGAGGCGTAATGCGGGGTCTGGGAAGAATGCTGAGCGGTGAAAAGTTCTTCTTCCAGGAACTCAGAGCTATCCGTGGTCAAAGTGAGGTACTATTGTCTCCAGGATCATTAGGTGATATCCAAGCTATCGAATTAGATGGATCCTATAAGCTGTTAGTTCAAAAGGACGGATTCTTAGCCGGAACGGAAGGCATTCAAGTAAATACCAAAATGCAAAATTTAACACGCGGACTTTTCTCTGGTGAAGGCTTCTTCATTGTAGAAATCAGCGGCAGAGGAACAGTATTCCTGTCCTCCTTCGGAGCGATCCACGCCATTAATTTAGCACCTGGTGAAGAGATGATTATCGACAATGGACATCTCGTCGCTTGGCCAGATTATATGGACTATAAGGTAGAAAAAGCAGCCTCGGGTTGGTTGAACAGTTTAACCAGTGGTGAAGCGCTTGTCTGCCGATTCCGCGGAGAAGGTGTAATCCTCGTTCAGAGCCGTAACCCTGGGAGCTTCGGAACGTGGATTAAATCCTTCGTACCCACTCGAAGCTAAGAAAAATGACATAGGATTTCCCGTAAGTAGGATTTCCTTTAACTGTTTAAAAGGCAAGATAGCGCTGCTCCGGTTTTCAAGAAGCGCTGCTGTGCGTGCAAATTAAGGAATATCTCCCTATAATTCAGAGATGTCTGCGCATTTGACTACTAATTAGGGAAATCCTCCCTATAATTCAACTGATTTGTTGTGAAATATAGATATTTGTCCGATTTATAGGGAGGATTTCCCCATTTCCATTCGTATCGGGCAATTATCAGTTATTTAGAGGGAGTTTTTCCCTAATTCTTTTCCGAAAAAGAAGCTGCCCCCTAAGTAGTACTTACTACTTCTGAGACAGCTTCTTCTTTTAGGTAGAAAGCGGCTTAAGAAACCGCTTTGTTTGCTTTTTCTTTTTTGCAGCCTGTTCGTTTACATGTGTCATAAGTGCCCTTGAAATCAAGGCGGTGATCCGTGACGTTAAAGCCATATTCACGTTCCACTCTTTTCTCCAGCTCCACCAGCCAGTCATCCTTAATTTCCTCCAACCTGCCGCACACGCTGCATATCAAATGATGATGCATGTGAGAATGATCATTCCCGCGCAGATCGTAACGAGCGACTCCATCTCCGAAGTTCATCTTTTCTACAATGTGAAGCTCGCATAAGAGCTCAAGTGTACGGTATACCGTTGCCAGCCCTAAATGCGGATAACTGTTCTTGACAAGCATATATACTTCTTCTACGCTGAGATGATCTTTCTCATTGTCGAGCAATATGTTCACTATGGCCTCACGCTGGGGCGTTAATTTATATTTTTGCGCCGCAAAAAGCTGACTGATATTTGAAATTTGATCCATTTGATCTCCTACCTTCCCGGAATGATTTAACATCCGTATCCACTGAGACGCACCCATTTATGCATCAAATATTAAACGTAAATAGTAATCTTTACGATATAATCATATCAAAAATAATCACGAATGAATAGAGCCTGACATCATTATAACATTTCAGCTCTCTTATCCAAAGTTCTTTCATCCATTCCTGCCTATTTTTCTGCCAAAATCTACTTTTTCGTGAAATATTATAGGTTTGACCGCAACCTTTCCATATTTTTCTGCGTTTAAGTTTGTGATAGCGGCCACGAGGCCTATCCATACAACGAGGTGAAATAACCATGAATATGAAAAAAAGAACGTTAGCCGCGATTACAACCGTTACGATTCTCTCCTTCTCTTTGGGTGGCCAAATATTTGCAGCCGGAAATACCTTTAAGGATATTGATAATATAAACGGCAAAGAAAAAATTATTTCTTTAAAAAATCAAGGCTTGATCAAAGGGGTTAGTGAATCCCAATTCTTGCCCAGCTCCAAAGTAACAACAGCACAAGGGATCCAGTTCATTTCGGGTGGACTCCAGCTTAGTCTCGCGGCTATTGATTTCAACAAAGCTCCCGTTGCCAGTGGCTTGTTCACGAAAGTCAAGGATAAAGCTTGGTACGCTGAAGCCTTTATCAATGCGTATTACAATCATGTCGAGCTTCCTAAGGATATTGATCCAACCAAAACAATGACCAAAGAAGAGTTCACCAATTATCTAGTGCAAGGGGTCGAAGGCATTGGGAATCTGCCGATGATCAATATAGTGCCCGTAGATATCGCTGACGATGCTGCGCTGAATCCTTCTTATCAAGGCAGCATTCAACGTTCTCTTAAATACAAGATTAATAGTTTAGACGCCAATGGGAAGTTTAATCCAAAAAGTGAAATCACTCGCGCCGAAGCTGCGATTATGCTCTATAATGCTTTGGAATTTCTGAAGACCGGTATTAAATCCTAACCTAGAAGCGACACACCAATAACATTGAATGGTAAACAAGAAAAAGCAGCCCAGGTATAGTCCTGGACTGCTTTTTTGCGTCTTGATCGTCTTCTATACTTCTTCTCCACTAATTCTGTTCAGAAATTGTAGAGCACGAGGATGCTGCGGATGCTCAAGAACTTCTTGCGGAGTCCCTTGCTCTAGAATATGGCCTCCATCCATCAGAATGATCCGGTCAGCCACATCCGCAGCAAATTTCATCTCATGGGTCACTATCACCATAGTCATTCCCTCTGCCGCTAACTGTTTAATAACCTTAAGTACTTCCCCCACCAACTCTGGATCAAGCGCAGAGGTAGGCTCATCGAACAACAGCACCTCTGGATCTACTGCCATGGCACGAGCGATAGCTACCCGTTGCTGCTGGCCACCAGACAGTTGGTGCGGATAAGCATCCGCTTTGTCCGCCAAGCCAACTTTAGTTAACAACTGAAGGGCACGTTCGCGTGCTTCGTCCTTGGATCGTTTCTGGACCGTCACCTGCCCTTCCATCACGTTGCCTAGTGCAGTCATATGCGGAAAAAGATTATAGGACTGAAAAACCATCCCTGTTTTTTGGCGTAATGCCAAAATGGACTTCTGGGGGATTTTCTTGTTATCCGTGAAATTAATTTTAATATCACTGAGCGATAAGCTTCCTTGATCAGGGACTTCAAGCAGATTAAAGCAGCGTAAAAGCGTTGTTTTGCCTGAACCCGATGGGCCAATAATGACCAGTACCTTGCCATGTTCCATTTCGAGATCAATGCCCTTTAATACCTGCAGCTCACCGAAGGATTTATGCAAATTAAGTATTTCAATCATAATTGTCTCCCCCTTTAGCTCGCAGAGTAACGACTCAGTCGTTTCTCCAAGTAATTTTGCAGTGCTGATAACACTGAGCAGAATAGTAAATAGAACAATCCTGCCTCGCAATAGATCAGCAGTGGCTCATAGGAGGTGGAAGCAACCTGCTGTGCTGTTCTGAACATCTCCGTATAGGTAATGGTCGCTGCCAGTGAAGTGTCTTTGACCAAGCTAATAAAGGAATTCGATAACGGCGGTACAGAAACACGGGCAGCTTGTGGCAGTATAACGCGGCGCAGTGCCTGGGTACGAGTCATCCCAACGGAGAAGGCCGCTTCCCACTGACCTTTATGTATAGACAGGATAGCAGCACGTATAATTTCTGATGAATAAGCCCCTACACTAAGCGTAAATCCAATGGTTGCGGCTATGAAAGGGTCTAGCACGATTCCAACTGCCGGCAAACCATAGAAAATAATAAACAGTTGCACCAACAAAGGGGTTCCACGAATGACCCATACATAAAAGCGAGCGATCAGCTTCGGAAGTACCCACGGGGAGAGACGAGCTAATGCAGTCAATATCGCTAAGATCAGTCCCAGTGCAAATGATATCAATGCCAAAGGAATGGTAAAAGCCACCCCAGCTTTTAGCAGGGGTAGCAGTGAATCTAAGAAAATTTGTATTTTGCGGTCATCCATTTTTAGACATCCTTTTTTGGCTCCAAGCTGGTTAGCTTCTGAAACCTTGTATTATTTTGAAACGTCAGCACCAAAGTATTTCTCAGAAATCTTTAAGTATGTGCCATCGCTCTTCATTTCAACAATTGCATCACTAACTGCTTTTACCAACTCATCGTTGCCTTTTAAGAAAACAGCTGCGCTTTGCGAACCGTCAGGAATCTCATCTACCACTTTAATTTTCACATCAGGCTTTTGCTTTTTCAGGTCCAGATAAGACAAACCATCATTTACAGTCGCATCAATACGGCCTGAGGTCAATAGGTCCATCGCTTGATTGAACCCGTCTGTAGCAACGATTTCAGCACCGTTCTCACGGGCGATATCGGACAGGTTACTGGTTAGAGATTGTCCAGCTTTTTTACCCTTAAGATCTGCAAATGTTTTAATATCCTCATTGTTTTCACTCACTATCAATACCGCTTTAGATACGATATACGGTTCAGAGAAATCATATTTCACTTTACGATCTTCATTAATGGATACTTCGTTAAAAATAACATCAAAACGCTTGGCATCCATCCCAGCAAAAATACCGTCCCACTGTGTCTCAAAAAATTCTGGTTCAACACCGAGGCGCTTCGCTACTTCCTCAGCAATTTCTACGTCAAAGCCGGTCAGTTTCCCCGAAGCGTCATGATAAGTAAAGGGTGCATACGTGCCTTCTGTTCCTATACGCAATTTGCCGCTAGCTTTAACAGCTTCCAGACTGTTTTGCGCAGTGGCTGTATTTCCACCATTCGTTCCAGCTGAAGAATTTTTAGAAGTATCGGTATTCGAATTATTGCCGCAGGCCGCTACAAACACCACGGTTAACGCCAATAGAATAGTTAAACTTAGTTTTTTCATTATTAATTCCCCTCTCTTTACCCGGAATTCATCCGGTAAATTGTATACTACACTGGCTGATGTTTACCGTCAATGGTTTTTTCCGATTATATTCATCGGAATTGTAATATTAGGTAAATCTCTACCCTTATATTACCCATTCTTAGAATAATCCTTCACAACATCCTCTCTTTACATCTCAGAAAGATATGGTATATTTATAAACAAATTAAATATGGACCTGTTATTTCACTAGGGGAGTCGGCCGACTGAGACGGAGCTTCAAGCTCCGGACCCTTGGAACCTGATCTGGATCATACCAGCGGAGGGAAGTGGAGCAGAATTTTCATCCCATGCATTTTTAGTGTTCCTATGCTGAATGAACTTTTTGACCCATTTATTTCCCACCGGAAATGAATGGGTCTTTATTTGTTTACAATCAATCACAAAACTTAAGCGTAGGCTTTCGAAGCAAGTTTTGTACGATGCTTTCCAAGAAGCCAACGCTCACAAATTTTTAGGAGGTTCGATCATCACGACAATCCTATCCATTCAAGGCTTAACCTACTCTTTTACGGAATCAGAACAACTCCCTGTATTCGCAGATCTATCCATGGATATCAGGCAAGGTGAGTTTGTTTCTGTCATTGGGGCTAGCGGATGCGGAAAAAGTACGCTTTTCAAAACTATAGCAGGCTTGCTCGAACCCACTCATGGGAAAATAATAATTCATTTGAACTCGTCATCTTCTACTCGCTTAGGTCAGATCTCATACATGCCTCAGCAGGATTTGCTGCTGCCTTGGAGAACCGTGCTCGACAACTGTCTTTTGCCCTGGGAGATTAAACCAAGGTTTAGTAAACAACAGACGATCTCTCACATTCGGGAAATGCTGTCACGCTTCGGTTTGGCCGATGTAGAGAGGGCTTATCCCCATGAGCTATCGGGTGGCATGAAACAGCGAGTCGCATTTCTACGAACGCTTGTAGCTGGCGGCGGGGCCGGTCTTATGCTGCTAGATGAGCCATTTGGAGCGCTCGACGCTATGAGCAAACGTGAGATACACCGTTGGCTGTTGGAGCTTTGGGATGAGCTGGATCAAACAGTGATGCTCATCACCCATGATCTAGAGGAAGCGCTGTTACTAAGCGATCGGATTTATTTATTGTCTGGAGGCGTGCATAGCGAATTACAGGAGATCATCGTTGATTTACCGAGGCCAAGACATTACAAGATGAACTATGAACCCCGGTTTATAGCGTTACGGGAAGAGTTGGAGCGGAGACTGTATGCATCCCATACCTTTTAAAAAATATTTAAACAATTACGGCCCCTTCATTCTACTGCTATTGTTCATTCTTGTGATCTGGGAATCAGCTGTTCGTCTTCACTTGATTCCAGCCTTTATCCTACCTGCACCTTCTTCAATAGGTATCGCATTGATCGAACACAGGCAATTACTCAGACCGCATTTAATGGCGACACTGCAGGAAATATTGGTAGGTTTTGTTCTCTCGGTTATCTGTGGTTCACTGCTGGGCACCGGAATGTTCTTGTTTCGCCCCCTTGAAAAAGCCATCTATCCGTTCCTTATTATCAGTCAGACGATCCCGTTAATCGCGCTATCCCCCATTTTTATTATGTGGTTCGGGTATACGCTGTGGAGCAAAGTGGCTGTTGTGTTTCTAACTGCTTTTTTTCCAGTCGTTGTGAGTACATATGACGGACTTCGTACAAGTGGTCAAGCCTACAAAGACTTATTGTTAACATTTGGCGCAAACCGCTGGCAACTGCTTGCTAAAACCCAAATTCCGCTGGCGCTGCCCTCTTTTTTCTCAGGACTAAAGCTATCCATTGTGTACTGCGTGATTGGAGCAACCATCGGCGAATGGCTTGGAGGCAGCAAAGGACTCGGTTACTTTAGCCGAAGGATGGCCGGAAATATGCAAAGTGCCGAAATGTTCGCCGCTGTATTTCTGTTGTCCGCGCTCGGTGTAGTGTTGTTTCTGATGATAGCTCTGCTCGAACCATTATTTTTAAAGAAAAGAGGATCTAAGCAATGAATGATTTGAATTTCCAAAGAAAATGGCTTATTCCCGTATTTCTCATATGTTCACTCCTAATCTTCACCAGCTGCGGAAAAGCATCCAATGTAAGTAGTCCTCCTGCTAATTCATCTAATAACGAAATTATACAAACGCACAAGCTGAAGATTATGCTCGATTGGTATCCCAATGCCGTTCACTCTTTTTTATATGCTGCTGAGCAGAATGGTTATTTCCAAGAGGAAGGTCTGGACGTAGAGATCCAAATGCCCGCAGACAGCAATGACGCACTGAAGCTTGTAGCAGCGAATCAAATCGATTTAGCGCTTAGCTATCAACCTCAGGTGCTCATGGCACGCAGTGAGAACATTCCAGTACGTTCTATTGCAGCGATTATGAGACATCCGCTTAATCATTTAATGGTACCTCAGGATGGTGACATTCATAGTCCAAAAGACCTCACAGGTAAACAGATTGGGTATTCTTCCATTCCTCTTTATGAAGCCATGATTCGTACGATGATCCAGAACGATGGGGGTGACCCTAAGGCCAGCAAATTAATCGACGTAGGCTTTGACCTTATTCCGGCGATTGCGACGGGGCAAGTGGATGCCATAATGGGAGGGTTCATTAACCACGAACAATTAATCTTGAAAAAAGAAGGTCATCCCGTGAACTCGTTCAATCCCACGGATTACGGAGTCCCCGATTATTATGAGCTAGTCCTTGTCGCCAGCGATCAAGGACTACAAAATTCTGAATCCTATTTCAAAAAGTTTGTAAATGCAATTACAAAAGGACAACAATTTGTGCAGGACAATCCGGAAAAAGCGTTAAATTTGCTGCTTGCACACGAAGATGAGACCTCTCCACTCGATAAGCAAATTGAAGAGAAGAGCCTGGCGATTCTACTACCGCTAATGAATGCGGGTGATCAAGATTTTGGATATCAAGCGCCAGCGTCTTGGGAGAAGGTAAGACAGTGGCTATCGGACAATGATTTACTGTCTACTGACATCAAAGCTGAGGATGCTTTTATTAATCTTTAAACATTAGCTATTCGTTCATAAAACTTGAGGAGGAATAATCATGAGTTATCTTTCCAAAGTACGGGAATCCAATCCACTGGTTCACAATATCACCAACATCGTCGTAGCCAATTTCTCAGCCAACGGTCTTTTGGCGCTCGGTGCCTCCCCCTTTATGGCGGATGCTCACGAGGAAGTGGTCGATATCGCCGCATTTTCATCTGCCGTAGTTCTAAATATCGGCACACTGAATGACTACGCCATTCAATCCATGGTGCTCGCGGGACAATCTGCGAATAAGCACGGCGTCCCCTTAGTTCTTGATCCAGTGGGTGCGGGAGCCACTTCTTATCGAACAGCGGTCACGCAAAAGCTAGTGAATGAGATGCAGATTACCGCTCTACGTGGCAATGTTGCTGAAGTTGCCAATGTCATTGGTGAAAGCTGGTCTATTAAAGGGGTAGATGCAGGCGAAGGGGATGGCGACGTAGTCGTCTTGGCTGAGACTGCCGCGCGGAAGTTAGGCTGTGTAGTTATCATCACCGGAAAAGACGATGTCATCACAAATGGAGATAACACCTACATTGCCAGCAACGGTCACCCAATTCTAACGAAAGTAACGGGAACCGGTTGTCTGCTAAGTGCAGTAGTCGGTGCATTTCTAGCGGTAAGTGAAGGAGCATCTCTTGAAGCCGCAGTCGAAGCTCTCTCCTTCTATGGAGTGGCTGCCGAAATCGCCGCTGAACTAACGACTGGACAAGGTCCGGGGAGCTTTCAAATCGAGTTTCTAAATCAATTGAGCTTGGTCACAGCTGAAACTTACCAAGATAAATCAATAATCAAGCAACTCAGATAACAACCCTAAGGAGTGAACAATGATGATATATAAAGCTTTAACTATAGCCGGATCGGATAGCGGTGGTGGCGCTGGCATCCAAGCAGATCTAAAAACCTTTCAGGAGCTTTCTGTATATGGAATGAGTGCTCTTACGGCTGTGACAGCCCAGAACACCCTCGGAGTTCAAGGCGTTTATCCGTTGACACTGGAAGCTACTACTCAGCAGCTTGATTCCATTGGACTTGATCTGAAGCCGGATGCTGTGAAGACCGGGATGCTTTTTAACAGTGACATCATACGTATCGTAGCAGAGAAGATCCAGCAATTCAGCTGGCGTAATCTTGTAGTTGATCCTGTAATGGTTGCTAAAGGGGGTTCCACGCTGCTACAGCAAGAAGCTGTTCAGTCCTTAATCAATCATCTCCTCCCGCTAGCCTTAGTGACGACACCCAATATTCCAGAGGCTGAAATGATTACCAACATAAGCATCACTACTATAGACGATCGTAAAGAAGCGGCTAAACTCATTCATGCCATGGGCTCTAACTATGTAGTGCTAAAAGGTGGGCATGATACCTCAACTACGGCTGTTGTGGATCTCTTATATGATGGTCACGAATTCATCTTTATGGAGAGTCAACGAGTTCAGACTAGACACACGCACGGCACAGGCTGCACCTATTCAGCAGCAGTCACTGCCGAGCTTGCTAAGGGCAAAACCGTTCCCGAAGCAACACACATAGCTAAAGCTTTTATACAAGCGGCGATTGAAGACGAGCTGGGCATAGGGGCTGGACATGGACCTACGAATCATTTTGCATATCAGAATAGATTGCGAGGGATGAACCTTGAAGCAAATAGACAGTGATCAACTGCGGGATTTATTAAAAGTCTATTTCATTATGGGCAGTGTGAATTGTCGGATAGCCCCAGCCAAGGTATTAAAAGAAGCGGTCGCGGGAGGCATAACGATGTTCCAATTTCGTGAAAAAGGTACGGGGGCATTAACTGCCCAAGTTAAATTTAATTTAGGAAGACGGCTCCAAAAGATATGTCGTGCTAACGGAGTCCCTTTTATCGTTAATGACGATATTGATTTAGCCATCGCCCTTGATGCGGACGGCATTCATGTAGGACAAGATGATACCCCTGCGCTGGCGATTAGGCAGCTGCTTGGCGAGGATAAGATCGTTGGTGTGTCCGCTCATTCGCTCGCCGAAGCTCGGCAGGCGATAGCGGATGGAGCCGATTATCTGGGCATTGGTCCTGTTTATCCTACCTCTTCCAAGGAGGATGCCCAAGCTGTTCGAGGCACATCAGTTATTGAAGAAATACGAAACAGCGGCATTACGATTCCTTTGGTTGGCATAGGCGGGATCACGGTGCACAATGCAGCACCAGTACTAGCTGCGGGTGCGGACGGTATCTCCGTTATCTCAGCTATTGCGGGCGCTGAAGACATCACCTTGGCAGCCAGAGGATTTGTTCACGAAGTTAATTTAAGCGGGTCATAAGCTCACTCAGCTCTTCTCCGCTCAAATGCCGCCATTGTCCTCGCTCCAAACTATCAAGTGTAATATTCATGATTCTTATACGCTCTAGCTTTAGTACTCTATATCCTAACTCCTTGCACATTCTGCGTATTTGCAGATTAAGGCCTTGAGTTAGGATAATTCTAAACTGACATTCCGCGATCCGAGAGACCTCACAAGGTTTTGTTGTGACGCCAAGAATATCCACACCACTAGACATGGCATGTATGAATTCTGACGTTATTGGCTTGTCTACATGAACTACATATTCTTTTTCATGCCCATTCTCGGAACGCATCATTTTGTTTACGATATCTCCATCGTTGGTTAACAAAATGAGGCCTTCCGAGTGTTTATCTAATCTGCCGATCGCAAAGATCCGTGAGGGATAACCTACAAAATCTATAATATTCCCAGCTACATTTGGCGCAGCTGTACAGGTGATGCCTATCGGTTTATTCAGCGCGAGGTATACCGGCTCCCCTTTACTGCTTGTTATGGGCTCTCCATCAATCCATACGATATCCTCTGGCTCTAAAAGAATATTCGCATCACAGACGATGCCGTTAACAGCGATCCGCCCTGCGGCAATGAGTCGTTTCGTTTCCCTTCTGGAACAGAAGCCTGTTTCGCTTATATATTTATCGATTCTCACTGATAATCCTACTTTCCTTCTGATACTGATACTTGCATCTATCCATAAAAAAACACCTGATTTTAACGATCAAAATCAGATGTTAACCTTCAGGAATAATTGATTTCAAGGGAGCTATTTCGAGCTTCCGCTTTTTTTCACGTTATTGCCCTTGCTTCCACTTGCATCTTTAGCGCCTGGACCCGTGGTTGGAGCACCTTTTGCAGGTTTAACTGGCTTTGCTGTTTTGTTCCAGCGTGTCCAGCCCTTACTCCCCGTACCTCTGCCCGTGCCGCCACCTTTACTTTTTGCACCCATCTTATCACTCCGTCAGTCATTCAGAATTCGTATAGTTTATACACTTCATCTATTTTACCACACTCTCAAACTTTCTGTTTAAGTAATAGCTCAGCTTCGTCTAACGATACTCTGATTAGTATTTAGCATCTTTATTCATTTCATGAATATCAAAGGTATCTTCATGTATTTCAATCGCGATGACAGTACCCTCTTTTTCGAAAAATTGCACATGCCCTAACCGCTTATTCTCCAACTCCACCCAGCCAGTATCCTCTAATTTATTAAAGTAGTGGTCAGGTCGATAGAGACCTTGTTCTCCCCCTATATTATCCAATTCGTATTTTACGCCTATTTTTATATTGGGGTTACTTGAAGTTGTTGTCACTTCGATTTCCTTTGCTTTCTTAGGAATAGGAATTTCAACATTTATAGAAGATATTCCGTACTCTTGCTCCTCTTGAGTTGATGATGTACATCCGCTTGTGAATAGTATTAAAGGTAACCATAAAAAAGCTAATAAATATTTATACAGGTATATCAGCTCCTTCCCTAACTTATTTTACCAAATCAACCCATTAAAAAACACCCCATCAAAGACTAAGCTTTGATAGGGTGTCTATTTCGAATCAGCTTTACAGCTTATCCATTTTATTTAGGCTGAATATAACCTTCTGCTTTCAGAAGCTCAGCGATCAATACAGCACCGCCAGCTGCTCCGCGCAGGGTGTTATGGGAGAGACCTACGAATTTGTAATCATAGATGGCATCTTCGCGAAGTCTGCCCGTCGATACGCCCATACCATTCTCAATATCACGATCCAGTTTGGTCTGTGGACGGTTCTCCTCTTCGAAATAAGTAATGAACTGTTTAGGGGCGCTAGGCAGTTCAAGCTCTTGAGGACGTCCTTTGAAGCTATTCCAGAGTTTCAGAATCTCTTCTTTGGATGGCTTTTTCTCAAAAGAAACAAATACAGCAGCCATATGTCCATCCGCTACAGGCACACGGATACACTGCGAAGTAATCGTCGGCGCTTCACTTTTTACGATGCCTTCCTCTTGTACGCTTCCCCAGATGCGCAATGGCTCTTGCTCGCTCTTCTCTTCTTCGCCACCAATGTAAGGAATCACGTTGTCTAGCATTTCAGGCCAGTCAGCAAAAGTCTTGCCCGCACCCGAAATTGCTTGGTAAGTGGTGACTACAACTTTAGAAGGGTTGAATTCTTTAAGTGCATGAAGCGCAGGCACATAACTTTGAATGGAGCAGTTAGGTTTAACCGCAATGAAACCAGTCTCAGTTCCCAGACGTTTTCTTTGCTGCGCAATAACCTCAAGATGCTCTGGGTTAATCTCAGGAATAACCATAGGCACGTCCGGTGTCCAACGATGCGCTGAGTTATTGGAGATAACTGGAGTACCCGTACGAGCATAAGCTTCTTCGAGCGCTTTAATCTCTTCTTTTTTCATGTCTACTGCGCAAAAGATCAGATCTACGTCCGCAGCTACTTCTTCTACCTTAGAAGCATCTTGAACCATAATATTCTTCACGTTCTCAGGCATTGGAGTGGATAGCTTCCATCTGCCCTTGGCCGATTCTTCATACGTTTTCCCAGCAGATTTCGCACTGGCAGCAATCGCAGTTACTTCAAACCAAGGATGATTCTCTAGAAGGGCAATAAAACGTTGTCCTACCATACCTGTGCCGCCAACTATGCCGGCTCTTAGCTTTCTTGACATCAGAAAATACACTTCCTTTTGATTAACTGTCCTATTGTGAATAATAGGCCGATAATTAATGATATACGGGTCGAGAACATTTGGCGAGTGTTAACATCAAAATAACATTAAAAAATTTAATATTTTCATTTAAACCAGCCTTTTTCCTTAAATCGAGTGATCGCTTCAATCCGATTTCCCACATCCAGCTTATCGAGGATAACAGAAATGTAGTTCCGTACCGTACCAGTGGTAATGTACAGCTCGCTGGCAATTTCTTTCGTATTTTTGCCATCGGCGATCAGGCCGAGTACTTCCTTCTCCCGCTGAGTCAATGGATTCACTTCACCGCTGTAGGCTTCATCCATCAGCTCCGGTGCATACATGCGTCTGCCTGCCATAACATTCCGGATAGAGAGTGCCAGCTCTTCACTAGGACTGTCCTTCAGTAAATAAGCATGAACACCCGCTTTGAGCGCACGTTCGAAATATCCCGCCCGGGCAAAGGTCGTTAATATCATCGTTTTGCAGCCGCTAGTCTTCAGGGCTTCTGCAGCGTCGAGACCACTCATTGCCGGCATCTCAATATCCATAATACAGATATCCGGTTTAAGCTGCTGAACCATTACAACAGCTTCTTCCCCATTACTTGCTCGGCCTACGACCTTCATATCCTCTTCTAAATCAAGCAAAGAAGCCAACGCCCCGAGGAGCATTCGTTGATCCTCAGCGATTACAATTTTAATCATTATAGGATGACCTCCTGTTCCTGATGTTTGAATGCATTGGGTACTTTAATTACAATTGTAGTCCCGCTATCTCTCACGATGTCCATACAGCCATTTACGAATTCAAGACGCTCTCTCATGCCTTGCAGGCCATGGCCTTTAAAATAAAGATCATTCCCAGGTATACCGGTCCCATCATCTTTTACTTTAATGACTAGATCCGTCCGTGAAGGTTCAATCAGAATAGAGCAAGACTTTGCCCCGCTGTGCTTCACAACATTAGTGACAGCTTCCTTTATACACATGCTGAGGACATTCTCCGTAATCAATGAGGTATTTGTTAGCTTCGGGTTCCCCTCCAGCATATAATCAATCTCCGCAGCCGCAAGGAACTGCTGAATATGAATCAGTTCATCTTCAAGCCGAATGCCACGCATTCGTGTAACCATCTCACGAACCTCTTTCAGCGCACTTCTCGCCGTTTGTCGAACATCATTGATCTCTGCTTTTGCTTGGGTAGGATTAGAGTCGATTAGCTTTCCTGCCAAATCACTCTTCAGACCAATTAATGAAAGCTTCTGACCTAATGTATCATGAAGATCACGCGAAATTCGTTGTCGTTCTTCAAGCTTAACGAGTTCGGATATCCGTTTATTGGCATCTTCCAATTGGTCTTGCAGCTTCTCTTGATTGTTACGGTTGTAGGTAGTGATGGGTAGAAGAATCACTGCAATCATGCTAACAAGGACGAACGGAAGCTGGCTAATAAACACTGAATTACGCGAGAGCAGCTCATAATTGATTGTAATGATCGTAGTTAGCAGATGAATAGAGTACAGTGTGAAGAACCCTACTCGATTCTGTATATTCCCAATAAAAAAGGCTAGAAAAAGTGCAAAATACATATATCCGAACAAAAGCGTCATTGTTATAGAAACTATAATTTGGACACTCGTCCAGAAATAAACCAGCCACCCCTTAGAAACAAAGGAAAGCACATAACAAACAAAAAATACAGCAATCATCAAGATTCCCCAAACTACTTGGTAGGTAGAGGAGGAGCGAAATATAAAATAAAACGGTAGAATGTAAAAAACGACCCACACATAAGGGCTGAGACCTGTGCTTTTATGAAAAATATGATGCCACTTTTGCATGACCGCTCTCCTTTTTACCATACATTACTCTCCTTATTCTAGCACAAATTCAGTGAAAATCTGTTGAACCACTACGATAAATAGAAAAAGATTAGAGCCACGAATGATTTCTCCGGCTCTAACCTTTCTTTATACTCCTATTTTGTTCGAACCTATAGTTATTATTCTCCTTGGAGTCTAGTCTTATGAACTTGCAGGACTTCTCCCGCTACCTTAGGTTTGCTTAGTCTCGACTTTACCTCTTTAAAGCTGATGAAGCACTTATTCTCCTCATCCCAAAGACGGAAGTGTAGAGCCTTCAAGCTAGTGCTAAGCGTTATGGTCGTCGCCTTTTGCAATGGTGGCGTTGCATTATGTGCTTTTTCTAAATTATAGTTGGGTACCTTTGGACTTAAATGATGGACATGGTGGAACCCGATGTTCCCTGTGATCCATTGCAATAGCTTAGGTAGCTTGTAGTATGAGCTTCCCTCTACTGCAGCCATAACATAACTCCACTCCGATTCATTCTCGAAGTAGGAATCCTCGAACTGATGCTGAACATAGAACAACCATATTCCGAGAAAACCGGATACAAAGGCTATTGGCAATTGCACCATGATAAAGGCTTGCCAGCCGATCGCCCAAATAAGCAATCCGTAGAGAGCTGCGATAGATACATTTGTTATATAGGTATTCATCCGTTCTTTACGTCTAGCGCCTTTAGCATTAAACCGATATTGAATCATAAAAACAGCAATAGGTCCTAAACCGAACATCACGAGTGGATTACGATAAATCCGGTAATACAGACGTTTCCAGGATGAAGCTGCTTCATATTCATCGACAGTCATAATCCATATGTCACCAATCCCTCTTTTATCGAGGTTACTGGAGCTGGCGTGATGAATGGAATGACTATGCTTCCACTGCCGATAAGGAACAAGTGTCAGTACACCTGTAATCGTTCCGATAATGTCATTCGCTCTACGATTCTTAAAGAACGATCCATGTGTACAATCATGGAAAATAATAAAAGTTCGGATTACAAATCCTGCTGCAGGAATGGCCAACAAAAGGGTGAGCCAGTAGGAAACGGATAAAGAAAAATAAGCTCCTCCCCATAACAGCACAAGTGGTCCTAAAGTATTAATCAGCTGTCTTATGCTCGCGTTGCGGTCGTTTTTTTCATATGGGGCTACACTTTTTTTAAGACTGGAGAGCTGTGATGTCTGTTTTGTAGTCATCTTTATCGTTTCCTCCTTGATGTGTCTGGCTAAGGATCTTTTTATCTATCCTAAGTATAGGAGATAAAGTGTCATCCTATAAGTCATAAACATCAAGTAAAGGGTATGATAAATGTCATACTTATGCCCTATTTTCCCCCTTTTGCTATGCAATCCGTGTACTTCTTCGTTAATTAACCTGCCTCGTATGCTCTTCACGATATTCCGTAGGCGTCTGACCGCTAGCTTTTTTAAAGACTTGAGTAAAATATCGTGGATCCTGATAACCAACTAATGGAGCGATCTGATATACCTTCACATTACTACTTTGCAATATATCCTTCGCCTTCTCCATTCGACAGTGAGTCACATACTCCAAGAAGGTATAGCCTGTTATTTGTTTAAATAAAGTACAAAAATGACTGACACTAAGATCGGCAAGCTCCGATACTTCTTCAATACTTAAGTCTTTATAGTAATTACTCTCGATATAACGTTTCGTCTTCTCGATGGAACTGCGTGTGTCTTCCCGATTCACAGGTTTACTACCTTGATCCAATCGCTCCCCAAATTCTTCCTTCAACGCAGACATCATTTCACTCAAGGTAACCAAATGGTGCAGCTTACTTAGTAATCCATGTAGAGACCAATCCGAATTTAGATTCAAATGTTCAAAATGTCTGTATAACACAACAACCATTTCCACAAGAAGACGTTCTGCTATCTCTTTAGGAATAGCTTGAGCCTCAATATATAATGCCAACTCATCAAACAATGATGACATTTGGTTTCTATTCAAGGTACGAATACTCTCTATCAACGAGGTCTCCAGCTCTTTTGGATATTTCACTTCTGTATTGTCTGCGAAGGTTGTTTCTTCATCTATATACACCCCGGCAAGACCATAATAGAAACGTTGATACAAAGCCTTCGCAGCCAATGGATACACCGTACTTAATTGATCAATCCCTTGTGTACAGCGGCTGATTCCTACAGAGCAGCTTAGCTTGGAGTATCTTTTGATCCCTGTAATTAAATGTTCACCTAGTTCTCTTCTGCTCGCGCTTAAAGATCCAGGAAAGAGCAATATCCACTCCCCGTTATGAAAAGGAAAGACTGTAAGTACTCCATGTTCCAGCGACCACTCTTCAACAATATTACGGATCGCAAACAGCCACAGCCGCTTTTCTTCCACACTCCACTGCCCAGTAAGCACAGAATAATCATCCAATTGGACAACAGCCATGAAATATCCACTCTCAAGTTCACTGTTCTCCAGCCATTTCAGGTGCTCAAGCGGCCTTGCATTTCCCAAAGTAATTTCAGCAAACATCCGTTCACGAGCTAGCATCGACAGCATCTGAACGGAATGCATCATCTGATCGTTCTCTTTTTGCTCATCCAGCCTCGTTTTCGCTCGGTATAGCATTTCAACCAGTTCGTCATGGTCGATGGGCTTCAGCAAATAATCAAAGGCTCCCTGACGCAAAGCTTCTCTCGCATATTCGAACTCCCCATAACCACTTATAAAGATAAATACCAGCTTAGAATTCTTTGGTAATACTTCCTTCATCAAAGTGATTCCGTCAATCACAGGCATACGGATATCGCTGATTATAATATGCGGTGTAGTTTCTTCTATTAAGCGGAGGGCTAGTTCTCCATTTCGAGCCTCTCCCACAATTTCCATCTGGAGATCATCCCATGGAATAGCTACTTTTAGACTACGAAGAATTATCGGCTCATCATCTACGAGCAGTACTTTATATTTCTCTTCTATTTCATCCATTCCAGCACCTCCATGCTTATTGAACACTTGAGTTTTGGATCAGATTCCAGTATTCCATCGATGATGCCTGCACTAGCTTTAAAGCGTGATCTGCAGACATTTCTTCGTTAATCATTTTTTCGATGACACTTAGGAACATTTTCTTAACTTCAGGTGATAATACGTTATCGTAAGGCACAAAGCTCTTGCGGTTCACTTCCATCATTTCCATCACTTGCGCGAATACCGGACCGGTCTTCTCCGGATCAAAAGCAATACGAATGGATGGAATTCTCAGTCCTTCATATACAATTCGGGTCTGAACTTCCTGCGTGTAAAAAGCCTTCATAAGATCCAAAGCGGCTTCCCGTTTAGCTCCATTAAGTTCGGAGGAAAGACCGATGCCGATGGTATATCCCCCCGCAATCGAAGGCTCCTCTCCTTGCTTCAAGGCAGGAAATGGAATAACGCCTACCTCATTCTGAAAATCAGCTGGAGCCGCACTACCAGAAAATAAATTGATATCCCAGTTCCCGTTTAAATACATCGCAGCCTTGCCGCTTGTAAACAAACCGACTGCATTTTCAGTTGAGAGATCATTAGACTGGGGACTAAAGGCACCTTCTTTTATCCATTGATCCAAATGCTCAAAAGCCTTTAAATAGGACTCATTCTGAAAGCTCGCTTGATCTTCACCTGTGATTAGCTTTTGGAACACTTCGGAGCCAGCATAACGATCCATTAAATAATGTGCAAAGATCCCGGCAGGCCAGCGATCCTCGTTCCCGAGTGCAAACGGAATGTATCCTCCAGCCTTGAGCCTCAGTATGACATCATCGAGTTCTTGAAGCGTTGTAGGCGCCCCTAGACCAAGCTTGTTGAAAATAGTCTTATTGAAATACAGTGGTTCAGCGTTTCCTTCGATGGGCAATCCATAAATATGGTTGTCAAAGGTCCATAGATGCAGATCCTTGAATTGATTGGTTAGACCGTTCTCTCGGACAAAATCAGTCAGATCAACCAGCCGATTGGAGCGCACGTACGGCTCTATTTCAGCTCCACCAAATAAAACAAACATATCTGGTGGCGTGCCAGTAACCATCTCGCTTTTCAGCTTTTGTTCACGGTGTATCGTCTGGTCTAGTCCTTCAAAATTGACTTTCACATTCGGATGCGCAATTTGGTATTTATCCACGATCTCTTCAAAGATAGCCAGCAGTGGCCGATCATGCTCTTTGATCCAGAAGTGACGGAAAGTCAGCGTTATTTTTTCTGGTGAATTATCTTCAATCGGTTCGTGATCTCCTAACGTAATAAATAGAACAGCGCCAGATATCAGCACTAGATATATCCACATCCAGCCCCACTTCAATAACCACTTCATGTCAATCTCCCCCTGTTTCCTCTGTATGATCGATTATGGCAGTATTTTTGGTATTCGGATTCGAATCGTTGAACCAAATCCAGGGGATGAACACACAAGTAAGCCATATGGACTGCCGAATCTGATATTCAGGCGCTCATGAACATTCTTAAGCCCTACACCACTGTCACTATATTTCTTCTGGCCGCCTCCCTCGTTATCCCATAGATTCATCATCTTGGCTAAGTCGAAGCCCGGACCGTTATCTTTTACGATAATGATCATATCCGTACCCATTTCATAGGCTGTGATTTCGATGATTCCAGGGTCCTCCATCGGTTCAATCGCATGGTACAATGCATTCTCTACAATGGGCTGAACAATCAGCTTTTGAGTCATAAACGTTCTAAGACCCTCAGGAAGATTTATAATATACGAAAATTTATCCTCGAAACGGAACTTCTGAATATCCAGATAATGACGAACATGTTCAAACTCCATTTGCAGCGGTATCAGCTCTTGATTCTGACTAATACTGATTCGCAGCAGCTTGCCGAGTGAAATGACCATTTTACTAATATCTTTATTACCTTGCAGCACGGCCATCGAATTAATCGATTCTAGTGAATTGTAAATAAAATGAGGATTAATCTGCGCCATTAATGCCTTCATTTCCGCTTCCTTTTTGCGACCCTGCTCCGTCTGCACTTGCACAATCAATTCGTTGATCTGTGTGCTCATCCGGTTAAAGCCATCAATCAGAAAATCACTTTCATCATCCGCACGATATCGTGTAGTGATAGGTGTAAAAATCCCCTGCTTCACCCGTTTCATCCCGTTGACCGCGCTGTTAATGCTATAAACGAGCCTTCTAACAAAATATCGGTCAAACAAAATGGCGGATAACAATGAAACCGTACTCAAAATAATCGCAATATTACGAATAGATATAGATTCCGAAGAAATTAGATTCATCGGTGTAATCGCTGCCAAATACCAGTCTTTATTATGTGAAGGAAGGAAGGTTATGAGTGATTTTTCCCCCTGATAGTTGTCGATGTAATAGTTTTGTTCCTTGGCATAATCATTTTCTAAAAAAGGGAACTGCGTGCGCTGCCCAATATGTTCACCGGATTTGTTAAAAACGATATTCCCCAGCTTGTTCACCAGCAGAATATCACCCTTCTTAAGAGTTGCTGCCTCCCAGAAAATCTGATCCAGTAAATCAGGTTTAACATTAACGACCAAATAGCCTATATCTTCAAGAGAATAATAATCTTTGATTACTCTGGCTTGCACAAGTACCGGATGGCCCGATAACGCCGAACCGTTCTCACCAGGTCCTGACCATACAGGGCGACCCTCAGCACTTTCCATAGTATGAAACCAGCTCTGCTTCTTCATCTCCTCAAAGGACATCGGCGCATTGTATTGATAAAGCAACCGATCTTTACTATATAAACTAAATGAAGTAATCATCGGGTGATTAATGAGTAAATTGTTGAGTTCCTGCTTGCGATCATAGGTGAGCACAAAGTTAGTCTGCTTTAGCGATTGTTGAATAACCGGTTGTGTGATCGCAGAATTTGAGATCGAGGAGATCTCACTAAGGGCGAATTTGAGCTTTCGATCCGTTTCGAGTAGTGAAACCCAGTAGAAGTTACTTGATTTTTTCTCCATAGCGTTAGAGAAGTTAACGTAAGTAACAATCCCCATCAGAATCACTGGAATAAAGACGAGAAGAATAATAGCGAACAAGATTTTACGGCGGAGCTTCATGGTATTCCCCTTCCCCCTGCTGTCTCTGTCCTCTAGTATTCTTCACGAAACCGCCCATTCCCTTGTAAATGTTAAAAGTAAAATCAGCTCTTAATAGCTCCTGAGGTTAGTCCTGCAATTACCCAACGACTAAATAACAGGAAGACGATCAGCAGTGGCAAGGTCGCCGTAAACGTAGCTGACATGATCATTCCATAATCCAGACCGTCGCGATTGGAGAATAACTGCTGGAGCGCGATTTGTATTGTAAAATGCTCTTGGTTCTTTAACACAACCAAAGGCCAGAAGAAGTCATTCCATACGGTCATAAAATTCAGTATGCCTAATGTTGCCATAGCTGGAGTGATAACTGGAATGGCGATGTTCCAGAAGATCCGGAAATGTCCTCCGCCATCAATCCGTCCAGCTTCGATCAGTTCCGTATGTACAGCTGTAGAGATATACTGCCGCATCCAAAAGATCCCAAAGGCATTAACCATAGCCGGAACAATCAGCGCCTTGAAAGAGTCGATCCAGTGGAGCTTGGCCATAATTACATAAGTAGGTAACACACCAAGCTGCTGGGGTACAAATAGAGTGGCAATAACAAAGTAAAACAGAATATTTTTAAACGGGAATTCATATTTAGCAAAAGCATAACCAGCCAGTGTACAGAAAAATACGACCGATATGGTTACCATAGACGAGACGAATAATGAGTTTCCAAGGGCTTGGAAGAAATCCGTTTTATCCAGAACCCGCTGGAAATTATCAAAAAACTGGTTCCCAACCGTAAGCAAAGGGGGGACATGGAATACTGCGCCCCTATCATTTGTGCCAACTACAAACATCCAGTAAAAAGGAAAGATGGACACGAGTGCACCAAGAATCAGAATGAGATAAAATCCTACTTTGCCGAAAATCCCAAGATCATCCGGATCTTTTTTTAATAGACGCACAGTACTCACGCTTTACCCCCTCCTGTATCTCCACCCATGCGGCTTGAAACCAGCATATTAAGGACAGAAAATATAATCGTGACCACAAACAGCAGGACTGCCGTAGCCGCCGCCGTACCGAAGAATCCATTGCGGAATGCCTCGCTGTACAAATAGGTAACCATAGTGATGCCTTCCTGACGTGTAGATCCCGTTCCTGATTGTCCTAAGAATACATAAGGCTCAGTGAACAGCTGCAGGGCGCCTATAGTCGATAGCAAAGTGACAAATACGATGAACGGTTTCAGTAATGGCAATGTAATGAAGGTTAATTGTTGCCTTCTGTTCGCTCCATCAATACGGGCTGCTTCATACAAATCCGTCGGAATACTTTGAAGTCCTGATAGAAAAATAATGGCATTATACCCTGTCCAGCGCCACATCACCATGGTTGAGATCGCGATTTTGACCCCCCACCAGCCAGAGTTGAAGGCCACACTATCTAGCCCTAAACCACTGAGCATCCAGTTGATCATCCCGTTGTTCCCAAACAGCGTACTAAACACCAGGGTAACCGCAACGATAGACGTAATATTGGGCATGAAAAAGAGAACACGGAACGTTTTCTTGAAACGAGTCATCCCCGAATTCAACAATACGGCAATCAAAAGCGCCAATAGGATCTGTGGAACAGTTCCGAGCAGTCCCATAATTAAGGTGTTGCTAAAAGAAATCCAAAAGGTAGGGTCGCTTGTGACCAATTCATAATTTTTCATTCCTACGAATTTCATAGGATTCAAGGCATCCCATTTAAAGAATGAGAGGTAGATCGTAAAGAAGATCGGATATAGTCCAAATATCGAGAACAGAATAAAAAAAGGAGAAATGAAAGTATAAGCGGTGATGCGGCTCCTTCTTTGTTCAGTTAAAAACGGGCGCTTGCTCTCGGCATGCGGACTCGAAATAACAGGCTCAGCCATGTCACACCTCCAGGTAATCTAACGTATTAAGCAAAAACGTCTTCCGCGTCTCTATAAGGACGCTAAGCGTTTATGCGAGATAAATCCGAATTCATAGAGAATACCGTTCTCCATGAATCCGGACCTTCTAGAAATAGAGTGCTTTTATTAGAAGTCTTAACTGCGTTCAGCCAGTGTTTTCGCTTGTTTTACAGCTTCATCCCACTCTTTAGCCGGATCAGCCTTTTTCTCCAGCACATTTTTCAGTGCATTTTTGAAGAAGGTATCGGTTTGGTCATGAAGAGGACCGTAGTATACAGGTTTTACACGATTAGCAGCTTTACCAAATTCAATAGCTGTTTGTTGTCCACCGAAGAATTCATCTTTGAAATCTACGAATGCCGGATCTTCGTACAGTGCTGGAATGGAAGGCATCAAACCTTTTGTTTTGAATGATTCCAGTTGATTATCCTTGTTATCCATCCATGCGATAAAGTCATAAGCTTCTTTGGAATGCTTACCTTCTTTAGGGAGTGTCAGGAACGAACCACCCCAGTTACCAGCACCTTCTGGAAGCTGCGCGATTTTCCATTTGCCAGTGGAGTCTGGAGCATTACTCTTAACATTCCCTGCCATCCAAGCAGGTCCCATAACCACTGCAAATGATCCGTCGTTCATGCCTTGGCCCCATTCGGGAGACCAGAGCATCACATTGCTGATCCAGCCTTCTTGGATACCTTTAACTGTGAAATCATAAGCTTTGCGAACTTGCGGATTGGTGTCTCCGATAAAGCTGCCATCCGCTTTGCTGAAATAGATTTCATCCGCAGATTGGTCACGTAATGCGTTAAATGTAAGATCAGTAAGGTCTACAAAAGGTTTGCCTGTCTTTTCCTTGAAAGCTTTGGCTACAGCTGCGAACTTGTCCCAAGTATCAATCGCTGCGCCGAATCCCTCGGAGTCACTTGGCAATCCCGCTTCTTCAGCCAAATCTGTTCTGTAATACACAACCGTTGGACCGATATCTGTAGGAAGACCCAGCTGGAAGCTTCCATCTACGGAAGAGGCTTGTTTCCATTTCCAATCCAGATAGTTCGCTTGAATATCTTTGGCTCCGAGATCATTCAGGTTATAGAATTTATCCTGTGCATTGATAAAACGCTCCATGAAACCGATTTCAAGTTGGAAAATATCTGGTGCGCCCGACCCCGCCGATAAAGCAGTGGTCAAATTATTATGGTGAGCCGTTTGGTCACCGGTATTTTGAACCTTGATCGTAACGTTTGGATGTTCCTTCGTGTACTCTTTCGCTAGATCCTCGTAGTTCACGTTACCGAGTGTCCAGAAAGAAAGTTCGATTTTCTCAGCAGGCTCAGTACCCTCGTCTTTTGCAGGTTCACTTGTGCTTGCTGCGTTGTTACCTGTATTTTTACTCGATGCATTATTCTCGGCGTTGTTGCCTCCGCATGCTGCCAGTGAACCTACAAGCATGATAGCGACTAACGAAAGCGCCAAGTGTTTTACTTTATTCATTCCCCTGTACCCCTTTCAAAGGTTTCTCTTACAAGATTTAGTGTACAGGGTTTATATTCTTTTTTTGAGGAGGCAAACTTCCGATTTATGGTGGAAATACTTCTGATTCAATTAAAAAAAGCCCTCATAAGAGGACTCAAAGTTCATTACCATAAAATTTGTTTTCCCCACCAGCGTTTTTATAGGCTCTGAGAACGTTTAGCATGGCCTGTTTCTGACGTTTACTCAGTACTATGTCTTCCTGGTATAAACCCAATCCTGTCAATCGCACAATTGTTTTCTCGGCATTAGCCATCGCCTTTATCATCTTTAAATCTTTAAGATAAACAGTATCTTCATAAACTTCACGTACAGTACTATAAGAAAATGATTTCTTTATTAGAATTCCCGCATTATTAGTAACTTCAAAAACTTCATCATCTGCTCTAATCTCAATCCACTTTGTGTCAATCTGACGATTACCTATATAATCAACCACATAATGAAGATTTGAGACAATACCTTCTTCGTTTTTTATGAAATAAACGTAAAAATCATTCTTGTCTATGTTATCAATGGTTGTTTGTGCATAATAGACTGAGAATTCTCCAAACTCATCCCTCTCCTCAATCAGACCAGATAATGCTTTATTGACTTCTTCGGGTGATTTCGTGGGTTCCGGTGGTGTATTCTGCACATTTGAAGAACATGCTGATAAAGATATGACTAGGAGCATCAAATAAAGTGTTTTTCTATTCATGCCTCTTCTCCAGCTCTGTAGCTTGCGCGCTGTCATGGTAGCATTATGCCCTAAAGTTTCGATAATCTTCTTTTTCAATGTCTGACCTCCAATATATTAATATACCAAGTATATCCAAAAACCGGGTGATAGGGTAGGACATTGTTAAGAGACTACGAATGTACCGCTGCAGCTAACTACATCTACAATGCCGTCGATATGAGTTCCACGATTAACGGTTTGTGATTGTTTTCGTTAGATTTTCCAGCAAGCGTTCAAAAATCGTTGCTAACAAACCACATTCAATTGAATGTGGTCTTAAACATTTACTTCGTATCTTTGACCTTCCTTAAATCAATATTTCATACAGACCTATGCCTACTAATAACAATCCACCGATAAGATCAGAATGTTTGCCTAGCCAGGTTTTGGACATTCGATTCCCGATTTTCATTCCGGCAGCAACAGTGATAAACGAAAAGGCACCCACTGAGATCGCTGTGAATGTTGCGTTCACGCCGCTGATCCCTGCTCCAAAGCCTGTAGCAATGCAGTTTATAGCCAACGCCACACCAAGCCAAATCGATTCTTGCCATTTTAAAACATGACGATAGCTAGTATCTGTAGAAGATGTGCTGAGGACGTTGCTCTCTATATCCATGCTTACATTTGAAGTTGGTTTTTTATGCACAGCTCTAATACTCCAGATTCCCATAAACAGAATCAAGCACCCTCCAATGGCATTTCCATTCGCTTCAGAAAAATATTCTGACACATACTCACCTGAAGTTATTGAGATATATGTAGCCAGCATCGACAGAACAGCAATAATCAGATTAGAAAATGTTGTAATCCTTGTGGACCTAGCGCCAAAGGAAACGCCTATTCCTAAGTTATCCAAATTTGAAGCCAACCCAATAATGATGATGGAAAGCCAATGCATATCTAGACCCCCTTAATACATTCATAACTATGTTATGTCTGAGATGGGCGTATAGAATTTTGTCCAAATGTGCTGCTCATAGAATGTTCGTCAGCTTCATTTATATTGGATTTCTCATGCTTCCACAGGTATACTATTTTTATTTCTAACTTCATTAAATGATCAAAAGGAGTTAAATACTTATGCCAATTAACCGCCCGCTGCTAACAGACAGCGATTTCCAAGAAGCCGTTGACCGCAAACTACCTGTTCGTGTATTTCAGGACGATCATTTGGTGAATTCAGGGGCCACTGTTGTCCGCTTCACCGATTCTGATGTAGTTATTCAGTCGAGGGTTAGCGATCTGACTTATTACGCTCGTAAGAGTTGCCAATTTTATGAGGTTAGACCCTAAAAAAAGCCGGAACACACTGACCCTTGGGATCAATGCGTTCCGGCTTTTTTCAGCAGACATATGTAGTAGCTCTTACTTAATATTTTTGTATGTGCCATACACTTTCATTTTTTCATTCAAGACTTCCTGAAAACTCTGCTTCTTCTTATTAGCTCTCTCTTGTTTAGGATTGACCACGGGCTGAGGTCTAAAAAACTGATGATTGTAAGCCATAAGATTATGTACCATCACATTCATTGAATTCTAACCTCCTTAGGTAATCATTTCCTGAAATACGGCGAGCAACCACTACTACTTAAAAGTTACTTACCCAGCAACATATAGACCGAAACAAGTTTATCACATGTTCATATGAAAACAACCTCCAAGCTGTAAAAACAGCTGGAGGTTGTTTAATTTCTGCTCATTTTCTCAACGCTGTGATGGAAATCTAGCGTTCCCAAAACCTTTATTACTATGATCAACTTGACCTCTCATCAGTTCAAGCAAATATTCGGGATCAGAGTTCATATCTAACATTTTCAACGCATTTTTTGGAGCAAACCCTTCACTTACACTGTGAGTGATCATGGCTAACAGTGGATTAAAATAACCTCTTATATTCAGCAGCCCTATAGGCTTCTGATGAATCCCAATCTGCATCCAGCATAGAATTTCAAATAACTCATCAAAGGTTCCGAGACCACCCGGCAGGGCAATAAACGCATCAGCCATACCGCTCATAACGGCCTTTCGTTCATGCATACTAGAGACCTCAATCAGATTCGTTAGCCCAGAATGCCTGATTTCATCTTTAAAAAGATCCACTGGCATGATACCGACGACTTCACCACCATTTGCCAACACTCCGTCTGCCACCTGTCCCATCAGGCCATTTCTTGAACCTCCATAAACCAGCCTACAACCTTGTGCAGCTATATGATAACCCAACTCTCTAGCCATTTCTGTATATTCTGAATTAAGACCTGGATTCGAACCGGCGAACACACATATTGTAAAAGCCATACCTATCACTCCAGACTGGTTATTATGGTTCAATTGAGATAATTCACTTATTGTACATCAGAATATTAAAATAAGTGTTAAATGAAAGTCATCTTTTTGTTTGTATCGTTAATTGGTACAGTTTACTATTCCACTCTGCAGTAACACCTAGTGCCTTAACCAAAGCTGCCGCTGGAACAAGTGATGCATAACTTACTTTAATGGCTCCCTCTTTAAAGATGATTTTCTTGCCTTCTTTCGAGAGCGTCATATCTCCGTCCCATGAGAGGGTGTAGCCCAGATTTTCCGCCACTTCCCTGATCGGTACTCTTACACTTCCATCCAAGAATATAGCAGACTGTGCGGAGTCGATCTTCTTCCCATCCACGATTACAGTAACAGGCTTCAAGATAGGAGATACAGTAAAAGGACGTGAATCAAGCGCGCTGATTCCAAGTTGACCAAACATATTCGTCCCCCAAGCTACTGCTGTTCCATCCTTCAAAACTGCATATTTACTATTTTCCCCCGTGGCAAAAGAAACCGGATTACTCAAGCCTTTGATTTGTTTAGGCTTAGTAAAGACCCATTTACTGTCGCTTGATGATTGGGTATTCCAAGTCCACGCGGTGCCATCTTTTTTAACAGCTACAAAGCCACCTAAATCCAGCGTAAGTTTGGAGATCGGCTTTATGACTGTGATCTTTTGCAGACCTTGCAATAAAGTGCCAGCTTTCCATACCCAGTATTCTCCTTTTTTATTGGCAACAAGATTGAACCCATTTTTCGTCTGAACAGATACAATATCCGTAAGACCTGGCATCTTCTTTATCATGATTTCGTTATAATTATTGCTGTCAACCGTTGCCCAGACACTTCCAGTCTCAGTTAACGCCAGTATACTCCTCCAGTTCATAGAAACGGACTTCACATGGTATAAATCCTTGACTGGGGTCGGCTTCTTCACCGCTTTTGTATTCTCTATTTGCGGGTTAGCGCTCCAAATCCAAAGAGTACCGTTGGTGCGAATTGCGGCCTGATAGTCACTGTTACCGACCCACATTACCTCACTTAAACCCTGAACCTTGGTAGCAGCAGGCAACACTGTAAAACCTACATCAGTGATTTCTGGAGGATTCCACTGGAGTACGCTTCCATCCTTTCTCAAAGCTAAGGTATTGTGCATGCCTGAAGCTATACTGACTACATCGGTCATCCCAGAGATAACCTGAGGAAGCAGCACCTTGTGCTGTTTAGCGCTTACCCCATTGCCTGCTTCTATAGCATTCTTATCCCGGTAATCTCCCCAAGCTTTAACCGTCCCGTCTTCGTTCAGCGCAACATAATAAATTCCACCGATCTCTAACTGCTTCGTACGATCAAGCGCTGCTATGCTATGGGGAGTAATCGTCCACCCTTCAGGACCTGCAGTTCCATTTGCAAATTGTCCAAAAACATTGCTCCCCCAAGACCATACGGTTCCGTCAGTCCCCAGTGCGAAGGAGCTCCCTCCCCAAAATCCAGAAGTGGCAACAATCTCCTTAATTCCACTCAGCTTCGCGGATGAGGGATCCGCGCTTATCACTTGTGGGACTGACGTAACAGCCATAAAAGTAGAACAAACAGCCAAACTAAACAGCTGTAGCTTCCTTGCTAATAAGTTCATCTTGTTTTTCCCTTCTTATGATATTATTGTAATTATTATTCATCTTACACTAAGACGCTATTAAGCTGCTCAAAGTTGTATAATTTTTAAATCCCGGGATTCAGATTGCTTTGAATTATGTTATAATTACGCTGCCTTGGATCTACTCTTTTCAATCGCAATACCGGAACCAAATGATTATGGAGGGAAGTTATGCTTAAATTTATAGGTGTTTTACTGCTCTTCAGATTAGTGGGCAACCCTTTTCTGGCTATATTCATCCTGCTTCTTATCTTGTATTTCTTGGATCGGCGATATGTGGGCATCTTCCCCAGCATTACAAAGCCCTTCAAAAGAATGCGTCAAATTTCCAAGTTACGTACAACCATTTCTTTAAATCCTAATGATGTTTCATCCAAATTTGATTTAGCGCGGAGTTTGGCAGAACGTAAAAAATACAGGGAAGCGAAGGATCTCCTACTGCAAATCGAGGACCGTTATGAACAATCTGCTGAATATTGGGTAGAACTCGGACATGTGAATCTTAAGCTAGGCGCTTTGGAGGAAGGCGAAGCACAAATGCTTCGTGGTCTGGAGATCAACCGTAAGGCTCGATATGGACAGCCATATCTTTGGTTAGCGGAAACTTTCCGCCATACGAATCATGATAAAGCATTACATTACGTTACTCAGTATCAAGAAATCCAGTCTTCTTCTTCTGAGGCGTATTATCTGGCTGGCTCCATGTATAAAGCGCTTGGCAGATCAGAGGATGCGAAACGAGCTTTCGAAGAATCCACCGCTGTTTATCGTTCACTTCCTAAATATAAAAAACGGCAGGAGCGAGGTTGGGCGTTGCGCAGCTTTTTCGCCAAGATGAAATAAACTTGACGACTCCTTAACCCAAAAAACGGAGATCACTTCTGATTATCAGAAATGATCTCCGTTTTTTTATAATAAATTGGGGGGGGAAACGATGTTATTAGTTCGTCACTAATTTCCAAAGCGATAATGCCGACTCCGGATTCCAGTTGGTATCACCGAAACTTCTAAATGTCACTCGAGCTTCATAAACGTTACCCTTGTATTCAACTTTTGTTCCAACAATGTACAACCCGGTTGCATTCCAAGCTGCTACATCTGGTAATACGGGTTTCACAAGGGTTGTGACTGTATACAAAGAGCTCTTGTCTGAAATATTACCAGCAGCGTCTACAGCTCTCACATGATAATTGTACGTAGTGGAAGCTTGCACCGATAAATCCGTAAAGGAAGTTCCCTTAGTTTGGGTCAATTCAACACCCTCTCGATACACAACATAATGATCAACACCTACATTATCTTGGGCGGCGTTCCACATCAGATTAACACTATTGTGCTTCACTGACATGGTATGCAGCCCCTCAACCATCGAAGGCTTTACAGTATCTGGTGTTTCCACTGGAGGTATAACCACTTCCGGGTTTGGTGTGCTAACAACAATAATATTACTTGAGCCTGACGTGTTTCCTGCACGATCCACTGCAACAATATAATATGTATAAATTTCACCTGCTTCTACAGTAATGTCTTTAAAGCTCGTTGTTGAGGATGTTCCGATTTGTTTCGCTATACCGACGCTATCCCCGCGATAAATCATGTAATGATCTACGCCTACGTTATCTGTTGCGGCATTCCACATAAGATCTACACTGCTCGATTCTACACTCATCGTGTGTAACCCCGTTACTGTTGACGGCTTCTCCGTGTCTGGTTGTACCCCAGGTCCTGATTCACCGTTCTTTAGATTCACATCAATGACTTGGTAGAAGGCATTCGCTGTATCATCAATATCCCACACCGCCAAAATAACATGGTATCCACTGCGGTCAGTTGGGACATTTACTTTGTGCGTCACAGAACGCTCAGGCTGTTTACCGCCATTTTCAAAAGTTCCAATAAGCTCTAAATCGGAACGTTTAATTGGCGTATTAGGATTCCAACCTTTTTTCGTAATATAGTAATGCCATTTTGTTGTTCTATGTTGTGCTGTATGATACCAAGTGATGTCATTGACTCCGCCAACCATATCGTGCTTAATCCAGCGATCACTTGATTGTTGATCCAGAATTCCTCCGAACATGCCACCCGCAGATGCAATCTTCCCGTCCGCAGGACCCGCCAATGGGAAACCCTTTGGTGCCTCTAGACTCTGTGGCTCATATTGAACAGAACCCACATTATTCGCTGCACCAAGCTTCGCACGACTTGCTGGTTCGGATACATAACCGTGTCCTAGCGCTTTATCGGTATCGATAAGTCCTACTCCGGCAATAACCCCCGCTGTAATAACAAATGGAGCAACCTTCTTTGCGATACTGCTGTTCTTCATGCTTACTTTCATCATTCATCATCTCGCTTTCTAGTTGTAATTTGGAGACTTTGAAAACGAATCCAGTGTTATTATAATTTTCTAAAAACATAATAACAATAACCTAAAGAACCAGACGTCAATGGATAAAAGACCCATGACAATTGAACGGATTAGTAGTTCTCCCCGCTAATAATGCCCCATCGAAACGATTCATTCTACTCAAATAAAAAGCCAGCCACCGATAAATATATCGGTGGCTGGCTGCAAAAAAACAACTTGTTATGACTTCTGATTCATAAATGGGGTATAGTCCCATTTACATATTTAAATCCTGCTTGTTAGCTTCTCCGCTCTGTTTAACCGAAAATGGCCACCAATTTCCTCGGCCGAAGATCCGTACCATTACAGGGACAAAGAACGGCAGGAAGATTAAAGCATACAAGGCCAATCCTACGAGCACCACTGTAGCAATCTGCATCATCGACAATACCCCAGAAGGATACATCGAAGCGAAGGTACCACCCAGAATAACTACAGCTGAAAGGATAACTGTACCCATATTGCGCATAGCGTGTAGAATCGCTTCTTTTACGTCCCATGTGTTATTTTCGTTAAACCGGGCCATTAAGAAAATGCTATAATCCACACCTAGTGCAATCAGCATAACAAAACTAAAGAATGGCGTCGTCCAGGTAATCCCTTCATAGTGCAGAAGATTAACGAAAATAGCCTCTGTAACGCCCAACGCTGAAAAGTAAGTGATCAAAAGTGAAATGATAAGGTAAATCGGCATTACGATTGAGCGAAGCAGCAACACTAATATGATGAAAATACCGCTCAGCATCAAGATTACTGTACGCGTATAGTCTTCATTGGAAATATTCCGCAAATCGCTTTGACTACTTGTAACCCCGCTAATAGCTGTTTCAGCATTTTCAAGCTTCGTACCTTTAACTGCACGATCTACTGCTGCTTGAATATCACCCACACTATCTATAGCCTCTGAGCTGTAAGGATTCTCGGTGAATACCACGTCCAATGTCATCACCTTACGGTCATCAGATAAGTACGTGTCAAATACCTGCTTTATACCTTCAGCTTTAAGTGCCTCAGCCGGTACGAAGAATCCGCTCAGCTCTTCATCCTTAGCCGCTTGAATCTGATTCAAGTATTCTTGTGCCGAGCCCAGACCGCTTGTAATTTGCTTCAATCCATCAGCACTATCGCTTAGTCCAGTGGTTAAGGCTCCAATCTGACCTGTCAATTCACCAAAACCATCTGCAAGCTGCTTCTGTCCGCCTTGCAATTGATCAAGACCACTTGTGATAGATGGAATCTTTTCTACGATCTGTCCTTGACCTGCTGCCGCCTGATCGAGTCCAGATTGCAGTTGACCGATTCCAGCTACAAGCTTAGCTAAACCTTGCGCGAGCGCGGTTTGCCCAGCCGCAGCTTTGGCATAACCGGCATTCGCTTCATTTAAGCCAGTAGCTGCACCTTTAAGCTGTTCTGAAACCTGACCAAGACCGGCTGCTAGCTGCGCTGCACCCGTACCACTTTGTGCTACTGTACCTTTGATCGTCAAATAATTTACATCCTGAACAATTTCCGGATAACTGCTCTCTAGGCCAGCGAAGGAACCGTCCAGTCCTTTTAATGCCTCTGCAACACCTTGTAGCTGCTTCGGAAGCTGTCCGAGTCCTTCATCCAGCTGGGTTAAGCCTCCACCGATTTTTTTATAGCCCTCAAGTAACTTCGCATTTGCATCTGCTAACTGTTTAGCACTTGTTGCTGCCTGCTGAAGACCGGATTTGATATCTCCTGCACCCGCTGAGCCACTCTTAATCCCGCTCTCAATCTGGGTGAGCCCAGCGCCTAAAGCAACAATTCCGTCTTTGAGATCCGCTGTGCCCTCTGTCAGCTTAGCACTCCCTGCAACAGCTTCTGTAAGTTTAGGAGCATTATCGCTAAGCTGTTTACTAGCTTCAGACAAGCCGGTCTGAATCTTGGTCAGACCTTCGTTACTCTGGTCCAGTCCATCAGAAAGTGTACCGACCTGATTCGGAATCAAGAAATCACTAATCAGCTCACCTGTTGGACGTGACATGCTCCGAACAGATTTTACACTATCCACTTTTTCCAGCTCGCGGCTAATTTTCTCCGCAAGTCCCAGATATTCTGAATTGTCCATACGATCATCATTCTTGATAACGACCTTGCCAGGCATCGATTCACCTGGTCCGAAGCTCTCCGAAATAATATTAAAACCTTTTACCGAAGCATATTCCGAGCCAATTTCCTCCAAGCTGTTAAAGGACAGCTTACCGCTATAGGTAACTAGAAATGGGGATACGATTACTGCAACGATTAGAAGTGCGGCCCACGGTCTTTTTAAAGAAAAAGAACCTGCCCATCCCCAAATACGGCTCTCACTATGCTCCAGCTTGCCACGGGAGGGCCAGAATAGCTTTTTGCCTAGAACAGCCATAAAGAATGGAACAATCGTCACAAGTGCCAATAGCATAACTGCAATACCAACTGCAACAGCTACTGCTGAACGATAAAGGATAAATTTCGATAACCCAATCGCTACAAAACCTACAAATACCGCTAAGCCCGAATAGAACACCGTTCCTCCAGCTTTTCGATAAGTTGCAATGATTGCACTTTTAGTATCTTCTGCGGTCATCAATTCTTCTTTAAAGCGACTGATCAGCAGAATACAATAATCCGTACCGATCCCGAACATGACCGCAACCATAAAGATTTGAGTAAACGTTGATAAAGGAAAATCATAACGATCCACCAAAAAAGCCACGACAGATTGGGATACAATATAGCTGATACCCACGGTCAGCAGCGGTACAAAAGGCGCTACGAACGAACGAAACACAACGAATAGAATAAGTAGGATAAAGACAACTGTAATATACTCCGACTTCTTTAGCCCTGCTTCTGAGCTTGCAATCATATCCTCTGTAATCAGACCTTCACTGGTCAAATAATGATCTGCTTTAACACCTGAGAGCATCTCATCCACTTTATCTGGCAGCGCAGTAACAGCCTCTCCTTCACCTTTTACGGACAACGCCACCATAATAGTCTTCCCATCTTTGGCAATCAGTGTATCTTTAAGCTCACTTTGTGAAAAAGGATCGGTGATGGAATCTAACTGCAGAGCTTCCTTATTCGCAGCCAGCTTCTCAACGCCTTGTTGAATACTTGCTGTTTCTTCCGCTCCGATTCCCTTCGGGTTATTGAACACAAGGGCTACTTGATGGAGTGATTCGCCTCCCTTGTCACTTGACGCTTCCTTCATGATTTCTGCTGCTCTAGATGAAGGGTATCCCTCTGGAACCGTAACCTGCCCCTTCTCACGGACAAGATCAGAGAAAGACGGGGCCGTCATCACTAGCACCACCGCTACAGCGAGCCAGATTGCGATAACCGCCCATCTTGCTTTTAGAATCGTCTTCATTGGCTCTTCCCTCCATTATCATTCTGAATTAGACTTGCCAGTTTCTCAAACATCATGATGAACGTCTCAATATCCTTCTTTTCAAAATGAAACAAATACGGGGCCACTACTTCATGTACTTGCGACTCAGCTGCTTCAAATACTCTTTTACCATGCTCTGACATCGATAAATACACCTGACGACGATCATTCTCGTCACGAGTTCGCTCAATAATGCCTGCTTGCACCAGTCTGTTGATTATTGCTGTAATGGAGCTTTTACCCACGCAAAAAGTTTCTGCTAGATATGTAGACGTACATTGTTCCTGAGCATTAATCAGACGCAGAATTTGATACTGATCATTCGTTGTATCTGCAGCAATGCTATCTTTAATTCTTGCGGCTACTTGTCTAGTCACCATCATATAAGCATCCATATAACGGTTAATCCAATGCTGAACTTCATCTTCCAAAGCTTCCTACCTCCAAATATAGTTCAACTGTAGAACAGTTTCATTGTCAAACTATAATCCCATTTATTTCAAAAGTCAACTTTACAATTCTAAGGAACAATTTAAGGTGACCCAACAAAAAAACAGGCCGAGATTTCATCTCGACCTGCCATTGTATGTCTTCTAAAAATTGTTTATTCCTCATCCTCGATCTCTTCTACTTCATAAACACATCTCAGCGTTTCAATGCCTGCTGCATTTTCGCCTAGGCTGTACACCATGAACCCAAGACTACGGTAGAAATCTGCAGCAATCTCATCCTCTGTTTCAGCTACCAGATAACGCGGCTGACGCGTAGTAAGCAGCTCCAGAATCATCCCTCGTGCATAACCTTTTCCTCTGTTCTCTGGCAATACAGCAATATGCCGAATATCCAAGGAACCATCTTCTGTTTCTTCAAAGCCTACAAGACCAAGCAGTAATTCTTCCTCTTCCCAGCCATATAACTTTAGCCCGGCTTGTTCGCTATACTCAGACGAAGTCTGCTTTAGAGCATTCGGATCATCTATGACCGCATAGGTCAGCAGCTCATTCACCTCAGATGTACCAATGAGGGGTTTAAGATCAATCAACATTCTTCACATTTCTCCTTCTTTGTTCCTTTTACAGCTAATCACTCGAAACAATCCGTAGCCTGTCCACACACCTAGCATGTTTAATAGTAAATCATCAATATCGAAGCTTCCCACATGCAGCAGCATTTGCAAGCACTCCAAAAGCAGAATACAAGGGACAGCATATAGCGAGATTCTAAGCCAAGAAACAGGACGTATCTTTACTAATGGCGAAAGAAAACCAAATGGAATAAAAACTACAACATTTCCTAGCAGATTTACTAGCCGATTGATAAGTGATAAACCGTTATCCAAGTTGAAATAAAGTGACACCGTGCGAAATGGAACCAGATTATACTGAAGAGGACCTCCGGTATGTACCTCACGTCCAAATCCGATAAACATCCAATAGATAACAGTAGCACTATACAGAGTTAGCACTACCCGTGTCAATCCTTTTAGCGGCCATGAACGGTAAGTTTCTTTATGTCTGCGGTTAATCAATTCTTAGGTTGAGCTTCAATAATTTCGATAGTTCCATCAAGTTTACCTACGATCGCCATCGCTGCAATTCCAATAAATAGGCCGTGATCTACAACACCCGGGATGTTTTGGATGGTCAGTGCAAGCTTCGGTGCAGCTTCTATCGCTTCAAATCGGCAGTCCGCAATGTAATTGCCATTATCCGTCTTGTACAACTCTTCTCCGCTGCGACGCAATTCAGGTTGGCAACCCAGTTTGGCAAGCTCTGCCACAGTCCATTCCCAGGCGAAAGGAACGATTTCCACCGGCAACGGAAATTTGCCTAGCGTGTTTACAACTTTACCTTCATCGGCAATCACAATCATTCGGGTACTATTACTAGCTACAATCTTCTCACGAAGCAAAGCGCCGCCGCCGCCTTTAATAAGTTGCAGACTGCTGTCTAGCTCGTCCGCTCCGTCAATGGTTAAGTCCAGACTATCAATATCACCAAAAGCTACCAGTGGAATTCCCAGCTCTCGTGCTTGCTCTTCGGAAGCGCGTGAAGTAGCTACTGCGGTAATTTTCAAGCCTTCACTGACGCGTTCACCGAGCTTGCGGATTGCCCAGTAGGCAGTTGATCCCGTACCCAGACCTACCTTCATTCCATCTTCTACATATTCCACTGCTTTTTCAGCTGCTAGTTGTTTAACGTTGATACTCATTTTAATACCCCCATGTTATCCATTATAAAGTTTTATAGTATTTTGCCGTAACAGAGACTATCCGGATCACCTATGTAGGGTCCAAATAAATCAATCGGTTGGTAGCCATGCTTGACGTAAAGCGCAATCGCTTCTGGCTGCTTAATTCCGGTCTCCAATCGGATCTCCTTAAACCCCGCCGCTAAAGCTTGTTCTTCAAGGAATAACAGCATATTTGTAGCTATGCCCATTTTACGATAACTAGAATCTACATAAAAGCGCTTCAACTCCATCGTTGCGATCTCTATTCCGATATAATCCAGTGGACGAAGCCCACCACAGCCCACTGGTTTTCCGTTTAAGTAGGCTACTACGAAAGTCATTTCTTTTACTTTGGGATCCTCGAAATCAACAACATAGATCGTCTCATGCGGATAACGCATCTTCAGTTCCTCATCCAGAAACGTAATAAGTTCTCTTAAATCAGCGTTCTCTGGATCAACTACTTCAAAATTCACTTCTGTTACGGGCGACACTCTATTTCCCTCTTTTCTTGTATCCAAATTCGTATTATCCTTCTTGCAGCCAAAAAAATCAATATTCTTCATTCTGTCTTATGTATATTGTAATTTCACTACATCCTCTAAGTTTAGGATCATCTCTTTTTCAGCGTGGTTAGCAGCCCTATGTAAGTAAGCTTTATGCTCAATGAAAGCATCTGAGGGGGCTGCCAATTTAATGTGCTCCAGCACACTACGTTCGACATCAGCGAGAACTAGATTTCCTCTACCCGCACTTACTCTACAAAGATTAATGATTGCTAAAGGCTTATTCACAACTGCCTGCCCGCTGGACTCCACAAAAACTGTGTATTGAACTAAAGGTATTACGTCTGGATCTTCCACACTAGCAGCGCAAGATTGGTCAAAGATAGAATACATTAGTGAAGGATTGCGTGATAAAGTCCCTAATTTTTTCTGATTAGATACCAATTTGCTGTTCTGGTAGGCCAAGAATCCGGCAACTGACAACACGAGCACAAGCAAAATAACTAATATCGAGTACATTTCATCACGTCCCACCCAATACTCCATAATAACAATACCGATTATATATTATCATGGATAACTGCATAGACCAATCCTATATTATCAACACTATAACAAGTGTAAGCGATATTCAATCTATAAAGTTATTTTGAAATATTCAAAATAACAGTTGAAACTTCGTTTGACATGTCTCATAATGAAAATATGAATATTGTTTGTCAATCCATATGGAAATCAAGGGAGGAAACTTAAAATGAAGTTTTTCTTGGACACCGGAAATATTGAAGAGATCAAACGTATTACTCGCCTCGGATTAGTGGATGGCGTAACGACTAACCCGTCGCTCATCGCTAAAGAAGGAAGATTGTTTAAAGATGTTATCAAAGAAATCGTAGCAATCGTTCCAGGTCCAGTAAGTGCAGAAGTAATCGGACTTACAGCAGAAGAAATGCTTAAAGAAGCATACGAAATTGCTGAGTGGGCTCCAAACGTTGTCATTAAACTCCCTATGACTGAAGATGGCTTGGAAGCTTGTTATGAGCTTACAAAAAAAGGTATCAAAACTAACGTAACGCTTGTCTTCTCAGCGGCTCAAGGCTTAATGGCTGCAAAAGCAGGCGCAACTTATATTTCTCCTTTCGTAGGACGTCTGGATGATATCGGTGT
Source organism: Paenibacillus sp. FSL R5-0475 (assembly GCF_038004585.1). Taxonomy (NCBI): domain Bacteria; kingdom Bacillati; phylum Bacillota; class Bacilli; order Caryophanales; family Paenibacillaceae; genus Paenibacillus; species Paenibacillus sp. FSL R5-0475. The sequence goes on along the minus strand of NZ_JBBORK010000001.1, from coordinate 1,286,085 downwards.
TGACGGAATGAAGCTGATCAAGGATCTGAAGACCATCCTAACTAACTACGGTATGACTTCCGAAATTATTGCAGCATCCATCCGTAACATTGCGCATGTTGAGCAAGCAGCTCTTGCTGGTGCTCACATTGCTACCATACCAGGTTCGCTCCTGCCTACCCTCTGGAAGCATCCGCTGACAGATAACGGTATCGAACGCTTCCTGAAGGATTGGGAATCCGTGCCACAAGCATAAGATTGTCTTTCATTCTTTTATTAAAGGGCTATCCCGCAAGCTACGGCAACGTAGCTTAAGGATAGCTCTTTTTTCCATCTAAAGTCCTTGCAGAAGTCTGACGAACACGCTTTGACAAGAGTCGCGCATCTACCTGCTCCGTTTCTTTCACGTCAGATTCTCCCTTGCTCCCCTTGCTTGGCGTTACTGCAAATAAGGTCAGCAATCCACCAATTGCGCCGACTGTAGCCATCAAAGCGAATAATACCCAATGACCACTGCTTAACAGCAGCGATACCACTGGCGGTCCTGCGGCTACCCCTATAAACCTCATACTGCTATAGAGAGCGGTTATCGTGCCGCTATTTTCTTTCTCAATTCCCTCCGTGATCAAAGCATCCATACAAGGAAGCACAATCCCGATTCCAACACAACCTAAGCCCATAAACCCGACTAAGAAATAAATACCTTTATTGAACCCCGCAAAGATCATTGCTGCAGTAAGTAACACCATACCTCCAAAGCCCAGCCATTTCATTAGCGTTTTGTTCTGACCAATGATCTTTCCAGTTCCATATGAAGACAGACATAACAAGGCTAATGGTATTGCCAGCACAAATCCCTTCATTGCCCCATGCATTTTAAATTTAGATTCCAGCATTTCCGATAAATAGAATTGAACGCCAAAGGTTACAAACATACAGATACCGCCTATGGCAAAAATAGCATACAACCATCGTCCCTTTTCTCGCAAAATGCTCACAATTCCGGATAAAAATTCTCTTATACCCTGTTTCTCAGGTTGTTCCTTCGCTTCCGGCTTTCGAACCAGAAAAAGAACTAAAGCAAATGAAATTAGACATAGAACAGGAATAGCGATAAAAGGTGCAAACCAGAGCCATATTCCAAGATAAGCACCAAGAATCGGACTGAGTACTTTACCAAAGGTATTTGAGGTTTCAATAATTCCCAGACTTTTGCTTACATCCTCTTCTTCCTTGAATAAATCACCAACGAAGGGCAGCACAATAGGAAAAGCACCAGCCGCACCTATCCCTTGTAACAAACGTCCGGCCAGAATGACCCAATAGGCGGTAACGCCCTTCATAAACCAAGCCGCCACCACGCAGACGACTCCACCAATAGCAGCAATGATCAGACTCGGAAGAATCACCTTTTTTCGTCCATAAGCGTCAGACAGGTACCCTGCAATAGGAATCATCACGATAGCCATCAATCCATAAACAGTAATCAGCATACTCACCTGAAAAGAGCTAATGCCTAGTTCTTTAGAAATCTGCGGCAAAATAGGGAGCAGCATGGAGTTACCGAGGGTCATAATTAGTGGAATGGATGCCAGTGCAAGCAGATCCCATTTTCTTTCCTTCATGAACTGACCACCTTTGTCATTGTTTGCGACGACTCTCTATATTGTGGTTTGTTCATCCCTCTTTATTCATACATATAAAAAGACCGTCCCCCCGCCAATGCGAAAGGACGATCTTATGATCAGAAGATGGGGCTTTACAGCGAATTTGTAATCATGGTCTTCTCTTTTACAGAAGGAAGAAACCGGTTTGGTTCTCCTAGGCTAAAAATATGCAGCAAGTGCATCGCTCGAGTGCAAGCTGTATAAAACAATTTACGCTCACTTTCTCTGCCATATCGTTCAGCTGAACCATCGTAGATGATGACAGCATCAAACTCCACGCCTTTAGCTAAGTAAGCAGGTAACACCAATGTTCCCTTCTGGAAATTCGGCGTTTCTTTCGTAACGAGCCTTACTGGCAGCCTACTATGTAGTTCATCATGAACTCTTGCGCTTTCTTCTGCTGTTTTACAAATGACAGCCACATAATGATACCCCTTGGATTGCAAATTCCGGATATCCATTTCAACTGCATTCAGAAGCTCATCCTCGCTAGACACCACACTTAGCTGAGGTTCTTCTCCTCGTCGATTAAACGGCACAATTCTTTCCCCTCCAGGAATCATTGAACGCGTAAATTCTACAATTTCAAAAGTGGAGCGATAGCTTCGGGTTAACGAGATCACTTCTGTATTCTCTTCCCCATAAATGCTTACCAAACTAGACAAATCACCGAGCACCTCACCTTGTGCATAGATCGCCTGATTCAAATCACCCAATACGGTCATTTTCGCCCTTGGAAACAAACGACGCATGAACTCTAATTGGAAAGGTGAGTAGTCTTGTACTTCATCCACAATCACATGACGAATCAGCGTATTGGTACGGAAGCCTTGGCTTAACTCCTTCAAATAAAGGAATGGTGTAGCATCTTCGTAGGCAAGCTCGTTCACTGCGATAGATTTTAGTGTTTGTTCACAGATCTCATCCCAGATTTCCGGCAGAGAATTAACACCATTTAGGCGTTCCATAAGCTCACGATCAGTAAACAGCGTACTGTACAACCCCTTAACATCCACAAAACGACCTCGTTTAGTCCATCCGCGCAGTGGTTTTAAGCGTTGGCTGACTACATACCGGGATAACACTTCTTTTTCAGTATCAAAATCATCAAAACTATCCTGTGTAGCTTTCTTCTTACGTCGTAACATCTGATATGCACGATGGTAATCACTGGAGTCCAATAGCTCAATTTGATCTTCAACCCATGAAGCATTTCTTTCCTCATGGCTAAAATCAGCGATCTTCTTCAGTAACCAGCGTGTCATTAAGTCTACACGGTTCGCAAGCTTAATGGCGGGATCATAGGCATAGAAATGACGTTCCATTTCTTCTTTACTGACTACCGCTCTACCTTGAAACATTAAAGGCTTGAACAGCATGCCCTCATGTTCCAGCATCGTAGCATACCGACGAATCACATCGAGAAAAGGTACGGATGATTTATAAGCGATGCCTTCTCTGCGTATACCCACTTCAGGGCCATCAGGGGCATTCAATAGGTTTTCCGTCTGACTAAAGACATCTTCCAGCTGGAATTCATGTCCTAAACGATGCTCAAGATACATTTGAAAAGTGGTTTGTTGCATATTTTCTTCACCTAGCTCTGGGAGCACAGTTGAAACATAGCTATTAAACAGCGGGTTCGGTGAGAACAACAACATCTGGTCTGCTTGCAGAACTTCACGGTATTTATACAAAAGATAAGCTACCCGCTGCAATGCTGCAGAGGTTTTCCCGCTTCCTGCGGCACCCTGAACGACCAGCATTCGGCTTTTGTCGTTGCGGATAATCGCATTTTGCTCTTTCTGGATGGTAGCTACAATACTCTTCATTCGATCATCGGCACTATGGCTAAGCACTTGCTGCAAAAGCTCGTCGCCGATCGTTACCCCAGTATCAAACATAACTTCAATAACACCATCAGAAATCACAAACTGACGTTTAAGATTCATTGTACCGGAAACAAGTCCACCAGGTGTCTCATAAGCTGCTGGGCCAGGAGCTCCGTCATAATATAAGCTCGATATAGGCGCCCGCCAGTCATAGATCAAGAAGGTGCCATCATCCTCCATTAAGGATCCAATCCCCAGATAAATCTTTTCCGTTTCTCCATTTGGTGCTTCTGTAAAGTCAATACGCCCAAAGTAAGGAGAGACGAGTAGCTTTTTGTATTTTTTTAGAGCCTTGCTCGACTGTAAATGATGGCGTTCACGTTCATTCAAGATTTGGGATTGTTGGCGCAGACTTGTTGAAGTTTCCCCTAAATCATCTGGACTACTGAAGTTTACTGTTACCTCTTCCCAGAAGTCTTTCCGCATATCCACCACATCACTGCGATGGAGTCCGAGCTCCTCAGATAATCGCCGGATATGGGCAGACAAAAGCTTTGTCAATCCGTCAACCCGCTGCTGTTCCTCTTTCCATTCAATTTCATGATTCTCCACTACATTTCATCCCCTTTGGAAGGTTGATATTTCAAGTGAGGATACTCTTAATAGATGAATCCGGCCCCTCAGGGACCGGACTTGTTAACAAAATAAGAAGTATAAGTTTCACCCTGAACATAATCCTTAAGCTTATATGTTGCACATCACAAGGTTATGTTTTAAGCTTCGCGATCCGTTTCTTTTTCCTCAGTCGCTATACGGTTCATCTGATCTGCCACTTTATCAAGCCGTTCTAATTGATATCCGTAATCGTAAATAGCTGCGGCTACAACATACAATCGTAGTTGACCTATTTTCTCCGCATTATACCCCAGGATCGTTGAATTCAAAAATCCATCATTCTCGTCTCCCAAGGGTTCCGATTCATTAGTGTTTGGTTTTAGTTTATCTTCAAATTTCAGCAAGATCAGTTGATGATATTTGATTAACTGCTCCAAATGACTGTCAAACAATGCATCTGTCTCTTCACTTCGATCCGCTTGAAAATAATGCCGATCCACAGCCTCAAGAACATCGAAGCCCTTTTGCAAAGAAGATAACAGGTTCTTATAGACAACCATTTGTCTAGTCTGACTGTACTTCGCCCTCTTTAGCTGTTTCTGCTCTTCCTCAAACAAAGCGTACTTATCCGCTAAAGATTTAATAGATGATTCCAGTGCAAGTTTTTCATCACGAAACACACTTTCCTTCATCTCATGAGATACAGCCGTTCTTAGCAGCAAGGAAAGACTGGCAAAGACGTTCTCAATTTGCTTGATGTACTGTTTCCGTGGTTTCGGAGGAACTACTATAATATTGATTAGAAATGCAGAAACAATCCCTGTCAATGTTAATAAGAACCGATTCAGCGCGAACTGCCATTCACCAGAAGCCTCCATCACTGTTATAACGGTGACCAGTGTCAGGCTAATAGTATCCGCCCGGTTAATTTTCATACTGATCATAATGACAAGAATGCAGACCAACCCAACCGCAATTGGACTATTGGATAACAGCATTCCTCCCAGAAGAGCGAGTACCGCGCCCATTGTAGTCGTTGTCAGCTGATCAAGAAAATAACGCCAAGAGCGATAAATAGATGGCTGCATAGCGAAAATTGCTGCAATCGCAGCGCCCACAGAAGATGGAAAATGTAGCAGTTCGGCTAAATACAAGGCAAGCGTGACTGCCATTCCTGTTTTAAATATGCGAGCTCCAAAAGCCAAAAATATCCCCCCTAAAAATTGGCCCACTCTGCAATATGGACATCTACGAATCCCTCATTCCTCTAATTACCCAAGCCTAGAGTTGATGAATTTTATGATCATTTAAGCTCTCACTTATGATTCTTTCAGCTTTCAGGGAATACTAATTCAAGTAAGTACCTATCACATATAACATACGAGGTGAGTGAATGAATAACAACATCAAAAAATTAGTGACCATCACAGCTGTTCTTTTCCTCAGTCTGTCTCCAGCACTTGCTCCTACTCGGAGCGTGTCAGCTGAGAATGTAACCTCCACTGCACCTGATTCTGGGCCTTCGGAAAAAGGTCATAGACCCCCACCAGGGAAAGACGGGAAATTCAGAGCCGGCGGACATTTCATTATTTTCGAAACAGCCAAGCTGCTTGAGATGGATCGTACGGAGCTAATCAATAGCCTTAAAACAGGCAAAACCCTCCCCGAGCTTGCCCTTGAAAAGAAAGGCTGGACAGAAGATCAATATATTCAAAAGCTCAGCGAATCCGCAAGTAAGCGGCTGGATCAAGCCATCAGCGAGGGACGTCTAACAAAAGACGAAGCTCAAAAGCTAAAGGCTGGACTTCCTTCTATGCTGAAGAAAAAAATAAGTAAAATGGGTCATTTCCAAGATCATAAATCTTCGGAACATCATGTGATGAACCCTCAAGCAAAAACGCCTTCGGTGTCCTATTTAGGACGGTAAGCGTTTATGCGAGAAATATAAGGATAATGTATAGCGTGAAACATATATATTCTTATATTTTAAAATATCCCCACAAAAACGGATATCTTCATTTCTTATGAGGATATCCGTTTTTTATAGGCTTCAAATAGACTGATGGATAACATCAGCCACGCGCCACTTGCAGCATAACCACCAATTACGTCGCTAGGATAATGAACTCCCAGGTAAATACGACTCCAGCCAATGCCCACAGTCATGAATACCCCAAATATTATTAACAGGATTCTTTCACTTCTTCGCGGCAAATGACGCCACAGTAAATAGGCAATTACCCCATACAGGGAGAAGGCTGCCATGGAATGTCCACTTGGGAAACTATAACCGAGCTCTTGGACAATACGATTGAAATTTGGACGCTCCCTTTGAAACCATAACTTCATAAGTGTATTCAATAGCTGTGAGCCTAGTCCAACCCATAGGAACAGAATTAGCTCAAGCCGATGTTTCAGCAGAAAATACAGCAGTGCCATCGTGACGATAGATATACCAATCGCTACCTTGGAGGAACCAATCAGAGATAGTCCTTTGGCGAATGTGGTCAGTCCAGGTGATTCAGCGGATTGAACAAAATGAATCATATAATTATCAAATGATGATACCTTATTCATATGAACTAGAATCGCAATAACGACGAAACAAGCAGCAAACCCTATAAAATAACGAAAACCTCTAGACCAGTTCTGATAATAAAGCATAAATACCTCCGTGTCTAATTTTGTGCCTGTCGATCACATTTCCTGAGAAGCTATAACCCGTGCTATAATTATAGAGAAATAAATATACAAAAAGATGGAGTGCTGCCAAAGTGGAGAGTCTAAAATTACAGGAACGTTTGTTGAATCAGTTTATTTCCACAAAGGTGCCCGTGACGATTTTTACAACAAATGGTGTAAAAATGCAAGGCGTCGTAACCTCGTATGATGCATTCACAATCACTTTACAGGGTCAAGGTGATGGCAGACAGAATGTGCTCTTCAAATCTGCAGTATCCACTATTGTACCTCTTAAGCCCGTCTCACTCAAATAGTTCACACATTCATTAAACTTCTTCATCCTATTTTCAATAATAAAGGGAACACCGGACTACATCTCCGGTGTTCCCTTTATTATTTTCTTAAATTGTCTTATTCACTCTTCAAAACGAGTTTCTTTTATACTGGGAAAATCACAGGCTTCACACACACCGGCTTGGATACCTCGGCAGTATTTCCAGTAAAGACGAGACGACCACTGGTCTCTTCAATAGAGAACACAACCAGGTTATTAGCGTCACGATTTGCAACAATAAGATAAGCCCCATCCGGAGTTAATGAGAAGTGTCGTGGATGCCCTCCACGAGTAGATACATATTCAATTAGTGTAAGCTTGGCAGTAGCGTTATCCACTGCAAACACTGCGATGTTATCGGCTCCACGGTTAGAAGCGTAAAGATATCTTCCATCTACTGAAGTAGCAATTTCAGCGCAAGTATTCTCTTCCTTAAAATCTTCAGGCAAAGTTGAAATTGTATCTACCGTGTGAAGAGTCCCTGTAGCACTGTCATATGTAAACGATGTTATCGTGGAATCCACCTCGTTTATAACATAAGCAGACTTTCCATCTGGATGAAAAGTAAAATGACGAGGTCCGGCCCCTGGATGAAGCGCTGTATCTCCGTGAACTTCTAGTTTGTTCAAGTCTCTATTGATTCTATAGGACCGAATAATATCAAGCCCAAGATCAGAAACAAACAGATACTGTCCGTCCGGACTAAAAATAGCCGAATGGGGATGCGGGCGATCCTGACGTTCAGGATGGTGACCATGACCGGAATGAATCGCGACATCCGCCAGTTGATTAGCAACTTTTTCTTCATCTAATGTGATCAAGCCTACACTGCCACCATGATAACTACATACAACAATGTATTCATCGCTTAGATCTCTAGAAATATGGCATGTGGTCGTTTGACCATTACCTGAAGCAGGCATTGAGGCTATACGGTTCAATTCGCTCAATTTCCCACGCTTAGCATCGATAGCAAAGGTAACGACTTCTCCCTCTTTTCCACCTTCACCATTTGGCTTTTCTCCTATGGCATATAAACGCAGGGCTGAAGCATCTACATTAACAAAGGTGGGGTTAGTTATACCCTGAACCGAGTCGATTAATTTTAACGTACCTCCTGCTTCGCCATCGAATTCAAATACCTGCACACCGCTATCCGTGGCACTTGCATAGGAACCCGTAAACAGCAATAACTTAGTCTGCTTTTCCATCTTTACATCCTCCTTCAAAGTATTGCTATTATATAATTTACAATTTTTAAACGTTAAAGACAAACTATAAAGTAAAAAGTGTGACAAATAGTTCAAAAATAAGGCTTTCCAATGATTAGGGATTGTGCTATAATGAAAGCGCTAACATTAGTCTTTTATTAAGTATAAAGGGGGAACATGAATGAGTAGCATCCTGCTGGAAGCCAGAAATGTATACGAGGACTTCGAGGTGGAAACAGACATTCTGTTCTTTAAGGTCGGGGACCATGATTTGGTCATTTTTCACGGCAGAAACTACAACATAAAAAAGAGAATGACTGCCGAGCAATTAAAACGATTGTTATCCAATTCTACTTACTATCATGTGTACGGTGGCTGTTATGTCAATCTAAACAAGATCAGTTCTATCGAAGACGACTGCATTTATTTCGGAGAAAAGGGCCTATTCGCTAAAAACGTACGGGTCCCAAGACGGAAACAAGAAAGTATTCGTCATCTATTGAAAGGACTGAAGTAAACATCTTATTCCCATAAGCCGGAAGGGCATGTTACCGATGCCATTTCCGGCTTTTTGCTTTTTATTAATAGAAACTTAAAAAGATCCTATCTTTTTTTATACTTTCTTAAGGTTTAGGATCTGGATTTCTGTTAAAGTTGTAAATAGACAAGCAACACCTATATTGAAGGGAGTCATTACTAATAATGGACAAAAAAGATCTGAATGGAAATGAGAACTTAGAAAACAACGGTACTCCGGAAGAAGAATTGAACACTACCGAGAATACCAATGAAGTAAATGAAGTGGAGATCGTAGCTGCTGAAGAACCTGTGAATACAACAAAAGAGGAAAGTGTTCCAGTAATGAACAAAGTCGGCAGCAACAATAATACGACGCCACCTGCTCCACCAGTTTCTCCTAAAGGTAACAAGGGCTGGATGATTGCCTCTGTGGTTCTGGCTGCGGCACTCATCATTGTATTGATTAAGCCTCCATTCCAAAAGGACGACAGCAGCACAGCTGTTGCTAGCGTTAACGGAACTAACATTACTAAAGAACAACTTTATGATAAATTGATCGAAGCAGGCGGAGAAAGCACACTGCAAGCTATGATTACTACTGAACTCGTTGATCAAGAAGCTAAAAAAGCTAACGTAACTGTTACTGATGAAGACATTAATGCTGAATTAGAAGACCTAAAAGCACAATTCGGCGGAGAAGCTGCATTTAATGCTGCATTGCAACAAAGCTCAATGACCGTTGATGACTTGAAGAAGCAAATGCCGCTGCAAGTAAAACTGCGTAAGATTCTTGAGCCGCAAGTGACTATAACGGATCAAGAAATCAAAGACTACTATGAAGCAAATAAAGCTACTTTCAATGAAGAAGAACAAGTTCGCGCTTCCCACATTCTCGTTGAGACTAAAGAAGAAGCGGATGCAATTCTGAAGCAATTGAAAGATGGAGCAGATTTCGCTGAACTTGCTAAAGAAAAATCTTCAGACACTGGTTCCAAAGCTAATGGCGGAGATCTAGACTTCTTCAAACGTGGAGATATGGTAGCTGAATTCTCCGATGTAGCCTTTAAACTTAAAGTTGGGGAAACAAGCGGTGCTGTGAAATCCGATTACGGTTATCACATCATTAAAGTAACCGACCACAAAGACGCTAAAAACTACACCTTGGAAGAAAAGAAAGATGAAATCAAAAAGACGCTTGTGTCTCAAAAGGTTTCCACTCTTTCCACTACTTGGTTGTCAGATACAACTGCAAAAGCAAAAATCACAAATTCACTTACGGATGCCAAAAAAGAAGCAACAGCTTCTCCTGAGCCATCTGCAAGCGCAGAAGCAGGAACTGAATCTGCTAAATAATATGACTGCAAAAAGCAGGACAAGCGTTAAGAGACGCTGTCCTGCTTTTTTTGTACCTCTATTTTCGAACTTTTAATTAATGTCCTTTTTTACGGACCTGCTTATCACGATTCTCTCCCCACTCTTTCGCTTGTGCGGTAGCAATAGAAATCGCCCTTCCCTCTTCATATCCATCTTCTAGCAGTGCATTAGCAATATCAATCGCCTTATTACGAATAGGTGCAGTGAAGTTCTTGAGTGAATCTGGATAATCTTCTTTGTTCCACGGCATATAAAAAAACCTCCTTAACCTGACTATATAATTAATTAGCCTGGTCTAGGAGGTTTTAAACACTCTCTTAAGCTTATTTAAAGACTTTAACGCGATCTTCCACCGGTTGGAATTGTTTCTCACCTGCTGGAGTTACTGTCTTACCAAATGGCAATTGAGCAATCAGTTTCCAGTCTTGCGGGATGCCCCAAGCTTCTTTCACTTCGTCATCAATCAGTGGGTTATAGTGCTGCAGGGATGCACCTAAACCTGCTTCAGAAAGTGCAGTCCATACTACGAATTGCAGAATGCCTGAAGATTGGTTAGACCAAACTGGGAAGTTCTCGGCATACAATGCGAAGTTTTCTTGAAGGTTCTTCACTACCGCTTGATCTTCAAAGAACAATACGGAACCGTAACCTGCTTTGAAAGATGCTAATTTTTGCGCTGTTCCTTCAAATTGTTCAGCTGGAACGATTTTGCGCAAAGTTTCTGTCGTGATATCCCATAATTTATCATGCTGTTCACCTAAAAGAACAACCGCTCTAGAGCTTTGGGAGTTGAATGAGGTTGGGCTATGCAAAACCGCTTGCTCAACGATTTCAATAATTTGAGCATCGGCTACAGTGGATTCTTTACTGATGGCATAGATGGAACGTCTTCCTTTAACTGCTTCAAGAAAATTGTTAGACATAAAATAACTACCTCCATTTATTTAAGTAACTTACTTTTGTACATCTTATCACCTTTTTTCTGAAAACACAACATCTATTCACAACTTATTTTGTCGGATATACAATTAGCCTCGGTTAGTAACATCTCCCCTTCACTTTTCCGATATACATTTCGGCTAAAAATAAGCTACAATAGTGCAGCAAAAGTGCAGAAGGAAGGTTATATAAATGAATTTTTCAACAGATAAAGTTCTTATTCTACATAAAAAAACGGTCATATTCTCTTGTGTAGTGCTCTTTTTACTTAGCTTGGCACTAACTGGCTGTAAAGACACAAAATCGTCTAATTTAAACGCTGTGGAACTTGATCAAGCTGAGCTAAAACCTGTCTCTTTCTGGGTCGCCACAGACACTCACTTTTTGGATAAAGATCTTCAGGATGGTGGGCAGGCTTTTCAGACCTATGTCACTGGAGGCGATGGAAAAATGCTGCCCTACAGTGATGAAATGGCTGAAGCTTTGGTCTATGACGCTGAACAGAAAAAACCTGCGTTTATCATCCTCAGTGGCGATTTAACTAATAATGGAGAACGCAGCAGCCATCAAAAGTTAACCGAAAATTTAAAACGAATCGAACAACAAGGAACCTCTGTTTATGTCATTCCAGGCAATCACGACTTATTTAATCCTTGGGCTAGATCCTTCAGTGGCGATAAACAGCTCCTTACGGATTCAATTACAGATAAGGATTTCGTCAAAATGTATGCGGATTTCGGCTACAAAGAAGCTGCATCACGTGATAAGGAATCACTAAGCTATATCGTCAAGGCTGCCCCCAACTTATGGATTCTCATGATAGACAGTAGCCAATACCTTAATAATAAAAAATACGGTTTCCCTCAGACCGATGGACGTATTGCTTCCTCTACGCTTTCATGGATCGATGAATCCGTTAAGCTTGCAGCCAAAGAGCACGCTTCAGTGATCACGGTGATGCATCATAATTTATTAAGTCACACTTCTATGTCTGTTTCAGGCTTCAAGCTTAATAACAGCCAGGAAGCTATAAAATCCTTACGGAAGAATGGACTTAATCTAGTTCTCTCAGGACATATTCATATGCAGGACATTCAAGTAGATCCAGCAGACGCGAATCAAGATACAGCATCCTCTGAACCAAAGCCAATCTATGATATCGCTACGAGTGCTATGGCCGTCAATCCGCATCAATATGGAGCCATGACCTTTGATCCCGTCTCGCGAACCATAAACTATAAAACAACGTCTTTGAACGTAGAAGGTTGGGCTGAAGCTAATCAGATTACAGATCACAATCTCTTAAACTTCAAGGCTTATGCCGAAGAAGCCTTTGCTACTAACTCCTATGACAAAGCTATGGATAGTCTTAAGGAAAGTCCTTTAACGGAGTCTGAAAAAGAATCCATGGCGAAGGTAATGTCCAAGCTGAATGTACGATACTTCTCAGGAACTGCAGGTACCTTTGCTAAGGATATAAAAGCGTTGCCGGGCTACAAGCTTTGGGAGGAACAGCAGGACGGTTTCTTAGGAGGGTATGTCCAAAGTATGGCTGAAGAAAAAGCGCTAAGTAATGTCGACCTAGAAGTGGTTTTAACGAAGCAATGAAAAGATGCCATATTTCATATAAAAAACCCAGCTTCACCCGCATTTCTGCGAAGTTAGAAGCTGGGTTTGTTTGTGTTATTTAGCCAATGAGGATCGAACTAACTATTTACGTGTAATAGTAATCCAACCATCTTCATCTACATACACAGTAGCATGAAGTGCTTCAGCAAGCAGACGCAGCGATACATAGGCATCACCATATTCGTCAACAAATACAGGCTCTGCAAGCTTCACTTTTTCACCGTTAATTACTGCTTCGGAAGAACCGATTTTGAAAACCAGCTTATCACCGTACACACCATCAGTTACGATAATAGCACGATTGACTGTATCCCATTCCACAATAGCATCTAAATCTTCTGCAAAATACCGAAGAGGAATGTACGTCGTATTATTGTCAACGATCGGATAATAATATTCGTCGTCTGGTTCGATGACAATCGTTCTCTTGGTGATACCAAGATCGTCTTTCAATATACGATAAACGTTAGAATTTGGATCAAAATTGTTCAAAGTCTCTCCAGGAGTCAGGTCACCAGAAGAAACATCAAGTGCTCCTTCAGTACTGATTGGATCTGCCGTTACAGCACCACCAATGTTCCAAATCTGACTGGAAGCCTTAAGAGAGAAGCTCTTTAATGGCATATCTTCAGTACCTGGAAGCGCCACTTTCAGATCAACATTCTGTTTACGAACATGTAGTCCACTGTCTACAAAAATGTCGACAGCAAGCTTCGTATCCTTACTCAGAACCGTCTTAAGCTCAGGGGTAGCTTTGTAAAGACTGTCTAGTTGATTGTCATAAACCAGCAGTAACGCATCCACAGCCAATTTTGCTGCATCATGCAGTACAGTTACAACAGCTTCTTTATCACCCAGAGGAATTACTCCAATACCTGGAATTTCATAATCACCGGAGGCTTTTTCGTCCATAGCTTTAATCACAGGATATAGATAGTCATATAGACCACCAACCAATTCTGTAAAGCCTTCCGTATCTTTAGAGATCGATTTCAGGAATCCTTTTAACAATGCCGGAAGCTCATCACCCGTCACTTCGGTATGTAACTTCGTCATATTCACCTGCTGGCCATACACAGCCTCACTAACGGGTGTTACGCTAATTGCGCTTGGATTAGGAAGATTCTTCACCACAAACTTCGTTAGCAGCTTACTAAGATCTTCAGCTTTAGTCAGATCCAATCCAACTTCAGCAAAGACCTCATCATAACCTTGAACCGGGAAGTAAAACGGTTGTTTTGCTCCTTCAACCGTAAAGACTAAAGTTTTTTTGTCCATAAACAATGAGAATGGAATATTCAATTGTTTATAGCCGATCGTTCCATTGGCAGATACATTACCATTCTCTTGTAACTTTGCATTGCTAATACTCAGGGAAAAAGAATTTATGAGATCGACCATTTCCTTATCTTCTGCGCTAATTCCTTCTGAAGGTTCAGCGTTCATAGAAAACGTCATGCTGGATTCTGATGATTTAACATCGACATCCCCGATCAATGCCTTATTAACATCGAAACCTCCAACCGATTGACAACCGGCCAGAACAAGCAGCAGTGCAACAAAAGGAATAAACCATTTTGCCCTAGCTTTCATTCTCCTCATAGCAAGTCTCCTTTTTTAAGATTTTTTGAAATCAATCCATTATCTCAGCAAAGGCAACATTTGTAAATCAAAGTATTACTTATTGTAAAAATACTATAGATTCAACAAAGTTCGCCATTCGATAGAAACCCATTCATTGTATATTACGCCTTTAAATAACGCTAAAATCAGTAAATGCGCAGGATAAAAAGACCACCACACCCAGCGTGGTACCCGGTGACGCTCTAAATATCCCCAAAGTGCAGGCGCCAAAGCAATCAACATCGTTGGTAAAATACTAAGCATTTGCACAACCCAATAATTATAAAACATGTAGAACAGATTAAGTGCCAAATGTGCTACAACAAGCCAATATGACTTCGTATAACGGAATATCAATACTAGCAGCAGGCCGTACGCATTATAATCTATCGGGAAATAATCCATTAACGCGATAGCTGCAATGACGACTGGTATTCCAAGCCATGGAGTAGGCAGTTTATCTAAAATAACCAATACGGTTGCGGATAACAAAAGCGTAAACACCACGTTCCATCCACCAGGATTAATCGCTAAATTGTATGGGATCTGAGCAATAATAGCGATAATGAGCAGTCGGAACAAGTATTTCGGTCTGGATGATGTATGGATATGCCCCTGCACAAGCCCGTAACAGTAGATTGGAAAGGCTATTCTTCCTACATATCTCCAAGCAATATCCTCTGGAAAAAAGATATAGCCAATATGGTCGATTAGCATCGTCAGCATGGCGAGAATCTGCATATCAAACCTCCTTAAAATAAGTTGATATCATACATTCGCCAATGAGTACTTCATCTCCTTCGCCTGTACACAAATGATGACTGCAATAAAAGAGAACTGAATTTCTGGTTTCTTGCCTCTTGACTTTATGGGGTGCAATTGAGTACTATGAACGAGCAACATCATATGGCAATGATCAAAGACATGATTTCCTATACGAACTGTCCAGAGAGAGAGGTCTAGGCTGAAAGCTTCTCCAGTACACGATTGTGAAGTTACCCCTTTGTAGCCGTGGCGCTGAATCCGCAGATCTAAATTTTGTGGTAGTATGTGGCACCGACTTATCCACGTTAAAGGATACCAATGAGGTCCTATCCTTGTGATAGGTCGAATTAGGGTGGAACCACGAGCTGAACGCACTCGTCCCTTTCTGGGAGAGATGCGTTTTTTTGCGTTCACCACTAACAATTTTTGAGAAATGGAGGCTAACAATCATGGAGATCAAGGTAACACTGCAAAACGGAACAATTAGAGAGGTACTGCAAGGAACGACGATTAAAGAAGCAGCAGGTGCCATAAGTACCAGTCTGAAAAAAAATGCTGTAGCTGGAATTATCGATGGAAGATCCGTTGATCTAAACCAAACGATCGAACATGATTGCCAGCTCGAAATTGTTACGTTGGATAGCAAAGAAGGCCTGGAAATTTATAGACACAGTACAGCACATATCATGGCGCAGGCCATAAAACGTATATATGGAGATAAGGGTGTCCAGCTCGGCATAGGTCCAGTAATCGAAGATGGCTTCTATTACGACATTGATATTGAGACACCTCTATCCACGGCTGATCTTGTAGCAATCGAACAAGAGATGGCGAGAATTATTCAAGAGAATCACCCGATTGTCCGCCGTGTCGTTCCCCGCGCTGAAGCAATCAAGCTTTTTGAAGCGATGAATGAGCCCTTAAAGCTGGAGCTTATCCGTGATCTACCGGAAGACACAGTATTATCTATTTATGATCAAGGTGAATTCTCGGATCTCTGTCGAGGCCCACATCTTCCCTCAACTGGCTTGGTCAAGGCTTTTAAGCTGTTGAATGTAGCAGGTGCCTACTGGCGTGGAGATTCGAATAATAAAATGCTGCAACGTATTTACGGAACTGCTTTTCCTAAGAAAGCTCAACTTGAAGAGCACTTACTCTTTCTTGAAGAAGCTAAAAAACGTGATCACCGTAAGCTCGGCAAGGAACTGGAATTGTTTATGTTCTCTGAAGAAGCTCCAGGTATGCCCTTCTATCTTCCCAAGGGGATGACTATCCGCACAGAGCTTGAGAATTTCGCACGTGAATTACAAAGACAGAGAGATTACGATGAAGTTCGTACACCACTGATGATGAACAATCGGCTTTGGGAGCAATCCGGACACTGGGATCACTACAAAGACAATATGTATTTCACCAATGTAGACGAAACAAAATTCGCACTCAAACCGATGAACTGCCCAGGTCATATGATGATCTACAAAAATAATCTACATTCTTACCGAGAGTTGCCTATCCGAATTGCCGAATTTGGTCAAGTACATCGCCATGAGTTCTCTGGGGCACTTAACGGGATGATGCGTGTTCGTACTTTTTGTCAGGATGATGCCCATCTCTTCGTATTACCAGAGCAGATTGAGGATGAAATAAGCCGGGTAATCTCACTGATTGACCATATTTATCAAGTGTTTGGCTTTGAGTACAAGATTGAATTATCTACTCGCCCGGCAGATTATATGGGATCAGAAGAACTATGGGATCTAGCTGAACAATCATTACAAAGTGTATTAGACAATCTCGGGATCGAGTATCGTGTGAATGAAGGTGATGGCGCATTCTACGGACCAAAGATTGATTTCCATATTTTAGATGCGCTAAAACGAAGCTGGCAATGTGGAACCATCCAACTAGATTGGCAAATGCCAGAGAAATTCGATCTTACTTATATCGGGGAAGATAACCTTAAGCACCGCCCGGTCGTAATCCATCGCGCTGTTTATGGGTCGATTGATCGTTTTATGGGGATTATTACGGAGCATTATGCCGGCGCATTCCCGCTATGGTTAGCACCCGTCCAAGCGAAGTTATTGCCCGTCTCTGAGAACTACGTTGCTTATGCGTTTCAGGTGAAACAATCCTTAGAACAAGCTGGCATTCGTGTAGAGGTTGATATCCGAAATGAGAAGCTAGGTTACAAAATTCGTGAAGCCCAACTTGAAAAATCACCCTATATGCTCGTTCTCGGTGAGAATGAGAAAAACTCTGGCAGTGTTTCTGTAAGAAAACGTGGTGAGGGTGATCTTGGTTCAAAGAGTATCCAAGAGATTATTGAGCAGATTAGTGAAGAAATAGTTAGTAAAAAATAAAGTTCTGCGTCAAATTAAACGTAAAAGGGCTGTCTATTCGTAGAAATCTACGAACAAGACAGCCCCTTTTTTGATCACATATTAATATTCACAGGAACACTATTTCACGTACAGACGACTACTTTCATCCCAATACTCGCCTGGTTTGAGACTGAATAAGCCGATCTCATCCGCTGGCAGATCTACCATTGGTGCATTAACCAAGTTGATTTGCGGCTCTGGGCAGAAGAACTGCTCAGAAGCACCATTATTCCAGATCATCCACTGCTTGTATGAAGTCCCAACGTCATAAACTAAAGTGACTCCAGCTTTGCTGTCAGTAAGCTCCATCCGGTTACGTCCATTCTGAGCTACAGCTGTGTAATGGTTGTCCATCGAAGCGAAATAAGGATTCACACCTTCATCACGAAGCTGAGCTTCACCTGGCTCCAGCTCTTGAAATTTACCAGTCGGCAGCATACGGTCGTTCAATTCCCAGCGATTACCGATGGTCGCTTTTACAAGGTAATCTTGTGGTGTGCTACCTGGTGCAAATGGAGCATTAATCGCGGTATGGAATGCCAACAAGCAAGGCATCTCTTCATCACCATCATTATGCACTTGTACCTGTTGAGATAAGCCACCTTCACCAAGGGTATAACGTAGTTTCATTGTGTATTTAAACGGCAAGTATTGATAAGAAGGATGGCTCTCATCCACTTTGATGAATACGGTTACGAAGCTTTCGGTCTTCCCGCTACCGAACTCTTCCACTTCCCAAGCTGCCGTATGTAAAAATCCATGTAAATGGTTGCCTGTTGCGACTTCATTTACCGGGAGTTGATAAGTTTGACCATTCCAAGGAAATTTGCCATCTTCATAACGATTCGGAGGAAATAATACAGGAATACCATGGATGCCTGGACTTGCTTTGAAAGCTTCCATTTCCTCAGCTCCCGGTTCATGCAAGAAACGGTAACCGTTTTCGGTATCACGGAAACAGATCAAGTTGCCACCGATGCCTGGTAAGATAGCTGCCTCATAACGACCAGCTTTCAACCAGATGGCTGCTTCTCCTTCATATTGTCCTTCATAGGCTGTGATAGACATAATAATGTGTTCTCCCTTCCAGTGTCTGATAATTGTCTCTACTTGATAGATTACCACATCTAGTCATGACGTGACATGCCCTTTTTTAGAGCTGTTCCACTTCAACGCTCATGACATGATCAATTTTCTTCACATCATAATAAATCTCTGTAGCGTAATCTTTATCCGGCGCTGAGATCACCATATCGATCATTTGTCTTCCATCTTCCAAATCCTTAATTTTCATTCTGCGGATCGCCCGGGATGGACTTCTAGTACTTCGTTGGGTACTAACCTGAGGTCTCTCAATTTTTTGGATCACTTCAGTAAGGACAAAATTAGCTTCCATGATGATTCTCACCGAAACTTCATGCTTGTTAAGCACTTCAGGACCAATCGAACGAATTAAATGAGGAACTAAATTCACCGCAAACATTAGAAGAATAACCGCATATGCTGCTTCAATATAAAATCCTGCTCCCACAGCTATACCAATCCCCGAAGCTGTCCAGATGAGTGCTGCCGAGGTCAAACCTGATATCGCATCACCGCCTCTACGCAGGATAACACCAGCCCCCAAGAACCCTATCCCACTGACAATTTGAGCAGCGAGGCGCATCGGATCCATATTTGGATGCTCAGGACCTGCAAACTTATCAAAGGCATGAATAGACACTACAGTTACAAGACAAGAGGCAATACTAATGACCATACTGGTCCGAATCCCCAGCGGTTTCTGCTTGATCTGTCGGTCAATCCCGATGAACAGCCCGAACAGCATGGCCACTAGCAGCTTAATTAATGATTCAATATGAAAATCCATAGTTCATTCTCCTTTCTCCACAGATACTCCATTATAACGGAAAACGGAGATTATGATTAGCTTTATTTTACAGCAAAAAAACGGCACTCCTATCCTCCATGTATATGCGCAGACAGCTTATATAATCCGCATAACGAAGAGGATAGAATCCGTTTTGGTGAAAGATTATTTAACCATGGAGCAACGATTCTGCACCGTCACAATAAATCTCAGTTCCTGTAATATGATCGGAATCCTCGGAGGCCAGAAAAAGTGCCAGCTTTGCAACTTGATCAGGACGCCCAGGACCTTCCTCTAGCGGTTGATCCCCTTCCGGAAATTCGACAGGGATCTTTACCTCTTTGAGATCCTCGGATGGAAAAGTGTTGTCATCTATATTGGTCTTAATAGCCCCAGGACAGATTGCATTTACGCGAATTTGAAATTGAGCCAGTTCTAATGCTGCCATTTTCATAAAAGCAACCTGACCTGCCTTTGTCGTACTGTAAGCAGAAAAACCGATGTTAGAAAATACACGATTTCCGTTAATGGAGCTGTTAATCAGGATGCTGCCACCGCTTTCTTTTAGATGCGGTATCGCATATTTAACCGTCGCGAAGGTTCCACGAAGGTTGATGTGAATCGTCTGGTCCCAAGACTCAATATCCATCGTTTCAATGGGCGTCATGGCTCCATTAATCCCTGCGTTTGCAAAAACAACATCAAGACGACCCCATTTCGCGGCCGCCTTGTTTATGGCAGCTTCCACTTGCGGGGGTTCAGCAACATCGCATTCAATTACGAGAGCTTCTCCGCCTTCTTTCTCCACTTGTTTTCTAACCTTTTCTGCGTTCTCAACAGTTCTATCCAGCAACACAACTTTGGCTCCGTTACGAGCGAACTCAAGCACAGTTGCTCTTCCAATGCCGGAACCACCTCCTGTTACAATCGCTACCTTACCTTCCAGCTTCTTATCTGCCATGTTTAAGTATCCTCCTTCTTGTCATGCAAGCCTTCCAGTTAAGTTCTTTCCTTAACCTTAACCTCGCATACAGAAGTTGAATCGATAGATCTTTAATACCCCAAAGGATTATTTTTATTCACCCTGCCGAAGATGGATAATGAGATCATTTAAACCGGCTTCACGGATGCCCTCTACAATAAGATCAGCAAGCAGACGTGCTCCTAAAATCTGAAAATGTGTATTGTCTTGTACGCCAACTGGATGCAAGATATATTCTCCCGGATAGGACCACATGAACAGATCCTTCGTTCCTTCCACACCATATGTTTCAAAAAGCTTACGACTCTTCTCCGCCAAATCGATTAGGGGGATCTGCTCAGTCTCAGCCAACTCTTTCATTGCCGTTAAATACTCTCCATGACTGTCTACTATAGCTTCTGCAGGATCAAATCTCCGCCTATGTACAGCGGTCACCAGTACCGGGTAGGCTCCTGCTTTCCTAGCAACTGTAATCATCCGCAGCAAATATTCTTTATATGTAGTAAAAGGTTCGGTGTGTCTATGTTCATCTCCTTTTGAATCGTTATGACCAAACTGTATGAACATATAATCTCTGGGACGAAGCACAGTAGAAATATTGTCCAAATGCCCTTCCTCAATAAAGCTCTTGGAGCTACGTCCTGAAATGGCTCGATTATCCACTACAAGACCTACTTTGAAGCAGCGAGGCAGCAACTGGCCCCAGCCAGCATAGGGATAACCAGCTTCTCCTTGATCGGTCACCGTAGAATCACCAGCCAAATATAAGACGAGCGCTTCGTTGTCAGGCTCAATGTCGAGAGCATTTATTCGAGGCGCAATACCTGAGAAGGAGAGCTTTAGCTGACCACCCATGATTCGCATCGCAAATGATTCTCGTATATACTGACCTGCCGGGACGTTCAATGTATCTAATACGTACTTACCATCACCTGCTCGAATTATTGTACTCGTATCTGCTAAGGAGTCACCAAGTAACAAAGAAATCCGGTAAATCCCATCAGGAATATCTAACAGGAAGACTGCCTTCTGCGGAATGCAGAAATCACTTCTTAATGTATCTGCTCCTCCCCTGGAACGCCCGAATACTGTCGAGTCTGAAGTAAAACCAAATTGCGCATCCGGAGAGTATCGTGAGTCCGGCCGAATTTTGGTGTAGCCGGACGCTGTATCTTTAATCCCAAAGTCAAAATGATAGCTATCCAAATTCAGCCGCACCTTTCTTCATTAGATATTTTATCCTTTCAAACCACTGGTGCTGATTCCTTCCACAATCTGCTTTTGAAAGATAAAGAAAATAATCATGACGGGTGCCAAGCTAAGAACGGACATGGCAAACATGGGTCCCCAGTTGGACACGGACTCACTGTCGAGGAACATTTTCAGCCCCATAGAAACTGTATATTTAGATGGAGAGTTCAGGTACAACACTGGCCCAAGCAGGTCTTCCCAGCGCCAATAGAAGGAAAAGATCGCTGCAGTAGCCATAGATGGACGGATGAGTGGGAGAATGATTCTGAAGTACAGACCAAATTTCCCGCACCCATCAATCGTAGCCGCTTCGTCAAGTTCAACAGGTATTGTCCGAATAAACTGCAGCATTAGGAAAATAAAGAACGGAACACCGAAGAACTGTGGAACCACGATCGGCTTGATACTATCGAGCCATTCCAATTTCGCATAGATGATATATTGCGGGACTAGCACTACATCTGAAGGAAGCATAAGCGTCATCATCATGATACCGAACCATAAGCCATGCCCTACAAACTTATTACGTGCAAATCCGAAGGCTACCAGTGAAGAAGAAACCACCGCTCCTAGAGTGGCTACAACGACAATAATTAATGAATTCTTTATAAAGACACCAAAGGAGTATCCGGCAATCCCTTCCCAGCCTTTAGCATAATTCCCCCATACCCATGGATCGGGAAGAAGCTGCTGAGCGGTAACAAATACAAGCCGGCTCTCTTTAAAAGAGCTCATGATCATCCACAAAATCGGATACAGCATAATGATAGCGAGGCCACCGATAAGAATATGATACAGCGGCCATTTCAGTTTCATTTTCGCCATGGATTATTTTCCTCCTTCCGATTCGTAGAAGACCCACGATTTGGATGTCTTGAACAAAATTCCGGTCATGATGCCGACTAGCAACAACATCACCCACGCCATAGCTGAAGCGTAACCCATGTTATTAAACATAAAGGCCTGACGGAATAGATATAGAGAATACAACATCGTACCGTCCATTGGTCCGCCTTCACCTTTAGAGATAATATAAGCTGGAACAAAGGTCATAAATGCACTGATCGTCTGCATGACTAGATTGAAGAGAATAACTGAGCTTAGGAGGGGCATTGTAATCTTAAAGAACTTTCTGAAAAAGCCTGCTCCATCTACACTAGCTGCCTCGTACATTTCACCAGGAATGTTCTTTAGACCCGCCAGAAAGATCAACATGGATGAACCAAACTGCCACACGGATAAGGTGATCAACATAATAAGCGCAGCGCTCGGATTACCAAACCAACTTACTGGACCAAGGCCGAAAAAACCGAGCATGCCATTAATAATTCCAGTATCACTAAAAATATTACGCCACATGATGGATACCGCCACACTGCCACCTATAATAGAAGGTAAATAATAAGTTGTACGATAGGCTCCGATCATGCGCGATTTAGTATTTAGAATCATAGCCACAAATAATGCAAAGGTGAGACGTAAAGGCACACCAATAAATACGTAAAGCAGCGTCACCTTTAGTGAATGCAAATATTTCGGGTCATTCGAGAACATTTTGATGTAATTATCAAATCCGATCCATTTAGGTGGAGCGAACAAATTGTATTTGGTAAATGAAAGATAAAGAGAAATGATCATCGGGATCAATGTGAAGCAAAGGAAGCCAATGACGAATGGACTGATAAAGGCATATCCTGTAAGGTTGCTTCGTAAACTCCGGTCTGTTAGCTTCTTTTTCTTAAAAGCCAGCGGATTCGAAGGAAGGGGATTCGTGGATGCCAAGGGTCTCCAACTCCTTTTTATGTGAATAATAAGGGAAACGGACTGCCGCCTAACCAAATGGCATGCCGTTTCCCATGTTAGACGCAGTATAGTTATCTATTACCTTCTATTACCGGCTGGAGAGAATAGCGTTCGCTTCTTTTCGGAACTGTGCGGCGGCTGCGGCTGGGTCAATTTTGCCGAAGTTCATTTGTTCAGCAAGGTCTGTAAGGAGTGCTACTACCTCTGGCGATCCAACTGGCGGACTCATTGGAGAAGTAGTAGGCTCCATGTCAGCTACGAATTTAAATACTTGCTTACCGGAATCCGTTAATTGTGAAGCTACAGATTCTTTGATTTTGCTTGAAATTGGCACACCACGTTCGCCTTTGATTAAATTGTTGGCTTCGGGATCATTAATCCAGAAATCAACGAACTTCGCTGCTTCTTCCTTCACTTTTGAGTTAGAAGTAACCGACCAATACATACTTGGCTGCATGTAGAGTCCTTTTTCCATATCCGGACCAGGCATTTGTGCCAGTGCCATAGGACGATTTACAGCGATTTGCAAAGCAACATATTGGTTAGACCATTGCCATACGCCGATACCTGTTCCTTTTACAATATCCGACTCCTCGATAACGCCTTTGTTTTGGCTCAGTTTGTCTTGGGATGGAACCGCTCCATCTTTAATTAAACCAGACAACATTCCGAAAAAGTCAGTGAACAACGCATCATCCTCATATCCAAGCGCTGAACCATCATTGTTATAAAGTGCCAGCCCTTTTGTACGCAGATAATAGTTGAAGAATACGTCAGCTGCCATAGAACCGTCGATATACAGTCCAGCTGATTTAGCTTTCGCAGCAATTTCTTTGTATTGATCCCAAGTCCAGTTCTCCGGAATGGAATCCACCCCTGCCTTCTTTAGCAATTCTGGGTCATATTGAAAACCAAGTACGTTAACGCCTAATGGAATTCCGAATTGCTTCTCATTGATTACCCCAGTACTAAGGACGTTCTCATTCACATCGCCGACTTGGATCTGAGAGTTCAAATAAGGCTTCAAATCTTCGAGCTGTCCGTTAGACCCATATTGATTAATATAAGAAATATCCATTTGAACGATATCAGGAAGTCGATTCGCTGCTGCTTGAGGGGCAAGCTTCTTCCAATAATCATCGAATGAAGCATATTCAGGTTCAATCGTTACATTCGGGTATTTGGCTTCATACATATCAATCACTTGTTGAGTATAAGAATGCCGTGTATCTCCACCCCACCAAGCTATACGCAGAGTTACGGGTTCTGCTGAAGTTGTAGCTGCGGGTTTCGTTTCTGAAGGCGTGTTTGTAGCGGAATCCGTAGCGGCAGCACTATTATTGTTATTACCTCCACCACAACCAGCTAACATCGATGACAACAACAATGGTACGGCTAGTAAAGCGAATCTCTTTTTCAAATTCATGTCCCCTTTTCCTATAATAGTATAAAGGCTCTGATCCCTTTAGGTAGCGCTTTCATGTATAAATCTTCTCAAATATTCAGTGATTGTTGAATACAAAAAACCGTCTTGTTTGTTCAATAATCAGTTCCCTTGAGAGGGTTTCATAAATTCTGTGGGTGTCTGCCCAGTTACTTTTTTGAACACTTGACTAAAATACTGTGCATTCCCACCGAAACCGAACATTTCAGCGAGCTCAAATACTCTTACATCACCACTATGCATAATGTGTTCTGATGCTTTAGTAATCCGGTAATTGGTAACGTAATTAGAGAATTTCTCCCCCGTGATTTTCTTAAATATTTTCCCGAGATAATCAGGATTCATATATAACATCTCAGCAGCGACTGAATTAAGTGACAGTTCCGCATTCTTATAATCATCCGCAATAATTTTGAACATTTTATCTACGATTAAGGATTGGCGACAGCGAAAATGACGATCATACATCGCTGTCAAACGAGCAGCAGCATCTTTTACATAGGCTTTAAGACCACTTAAAGTCCTGATCTCAGCCAGTTCCACCATACTTGAAGTAAAGGTATTTCTTTCATCAGGGACGGCTAAACGTATCATCGCAGAATACAATTGCAAAACATAAGATCGCGTTACATTAATATCCACACGCTGCTCAGCTAGCAGATTAAATAACCGCTCTAATTCAAACTCTACTGCACTTTGTTCGCCCGCCTTAATCAGCAGACAGATTTGCTCTTCATCTAGTTCAATGTCATTTCTTCCGCTTAGTTCATCACTAGGAATATCACTTCCTGTGATCAAACCTCCCTCTTCCATATAAAAACAGTGGTTAAGGCATTGCAGAGTCTGACGATACAATCTCCGTGAATGTATCATGAAGTCCGCGTCACTAATCGCAATGGTTACATCCACTTTATAAAATTTGTAGAACATTTTTCGTACATCAGAAATTCGTTCAAGCAGTGTACTATTCAGCGTAGTCTCTCCTTCGACTTCCATTAGTGTCAGAATAAATCCGCCTATCCTTGTACTAAGCAGCGTTTCTTGCAGCATATCCTGTGCAATATTTTGCAAAGCAAATAGTTGCTCATATTCATAAGAACCTTCCAGTCTGAACAAGATCAAACGCACCACTTTGTCATTTAATTCGATGCCTAGCAGCTCCTGATAATACTCTAAATCTTGACTCCCGTACGTTTTGTTAGAGATCCATTCCTTCAGAAATTGTTCCTTTACATGCGGTAGTACTTTAGTAAAACGTTGCTTCATGTCATTTACAAATTCCGTCCGGCCCTTAAGTTCATCGAGCTCTGCTACCAGTTCAATTAGTGCATCATGAATTTGATTTTCGTTGCAAGGCTTTAGCAAGTAATGTTTCACGCCGTGCTGCATAGCGATACAGGCGTAGTCAAAATCCTTATACCCAGTCAACATAACGAACTTCAACTCAGGAAATCGTTCACTACATTTCTGTACCAAGCCTAGTCCATCCAAACCGGGCATAGAAATATCAGTGATCACTATGTCAGGACGAAGCTCCTCTATTTTCTCCAAGGCTTCTATCCCGTTTCGCGCAGTACCCACAAGTTCCGTTCCTGCCTGTGCCCAGTCCACTACCTGAGATATGCCTTCTAGTATCAACCGTTCATCATCAACCAGCAGTAACTTATACATTCTCTTGCACTCCTTTTAAATAAGGTATACGTACATGTATTGTCGTTCCTTGACCTGGCTCACTTTCAATCACTGTACCCCATTCTGGGCCAAATACGATTTGAATACGCTCTGCGATGTTCGCTAACCCAATGCCTTCGCCACGTGTCTTAACTCTTCCCTGCTGTAAATCTTTGATGAACTCGGCACTCATCCCCGGCCCATTATCACTAACACGAATATCAAGGCCCTGTTCTTCCTCACTCACGGTTATAGAAATCGTGCAAGGCTCGATATTAGGCTCCAATGCATATCGGATCGCATTCTCGATCAACGGCTGAAGCGTCAGCTTCGGGATTAAAGCATCATGCAAATGTTCTGGAAAATCCATGCGGAAATCAAGTCTCTCGTCAAAACGCGTCTTTTGGATAATGACATAATTGCGCACAATGGTGAGCTCTTTTTCAATCGTAATCAACGGGTCTTTAAGACCAATCGAACTGCGAAACAAATAGCCGAGCGCTTCTACCATTTCTGAGATTTTAGCTTGCTTGTTCATCTTCGCTAACCAATTGATCGATTCAAGTGTATTGTACAAAAAATGCGGATTGATCTGTGCCTGCAATGCTTTAAGCTCGGTCTCTCTAATGATGAGCTGCTTCGCATAATTCTCATCGATAAGTTCTCTGATTCTGCGGATCATCATTTTAAAGGTTCTGTTAAGCTGGCTTACCTCGTCCTGCGCAGTTTGCGAAACGACACCTAGCGACTGTTCCTCCAGATTATCCAGATCTCCCTTTTCGATTTGTTTCATTTTTTTGGTCAGCTTTGAAATCGGGCGTACAATACTTCGGGCTAATCGATAGCCTAAGAGCAATCCAATTAGTAATATGAGCGCGAATATGATGACGACCAATTTTTTTACAAAAGTAATATGTTTGAACATCTCATTGAAGGGGGTCGCATTGATATACATCCATTCCATATAAGATGATTTAGTCTTCGTTATAAAATATGTTCCTTCTTCATACTTAGCCGTACGATAAAGCTCGGAACGTTCCGTTTCCGCTTTAAGCTCATTTGGCAGCAACATCGGAGTTTGGGGATAAACCGCTAGCCCTGAAGTCGCATCTGCAACAATTAACTGATCGCCATCCGAAGTGTTACTAGTGCTATCTGCAATAATACGATCAATCCGAATTCGAATGACCAGCGTCCCTAAATCGTCCAGCGTAAAGGTTGATCCGGTGTAAGATTTAATCTGCCGAACAGCCAGGAGTGAATTCTTATTCCCTTGGGGATACCACACAATACTACCGCTAGCTTCCTTAGCCAGAGGCTTTAATTGATCCTGGAGATCCTGTGATACACCTTCCCGATTACCCGCAGTCATAGCGCCGCCATTCGTATCCAACAACATCATGGAATAAACGTATTTCTCTGCTCCTGCAAAGGCAACTAACCTGTTAATGATTTTATTATGTAGGACCTGCCGCTCATATGGTTGAGGATCATCCTGTAACTGGCGAAGACATTCCTGAATTTGCTCATCAGAGACCACTGTAAAAGAAAGTTGTTCCAGCTCTCTCAAAGTACTCTCTATACTGATAGATGACATTCCCAGCACTTCAGATGCCTTTTCATAGATTTGCTTGTCATAAATTCGATAAACATACTGCAGGACGGTTAAAGAGAACAGAAAGGACAGCAGCAGCAAAAATGAAATGATCAATATCATTTTATTAAAAATTCCTGAACTCCTGTAAGCGCTAACATTCTTCCAAAACATAAGCATCCTCCAATTCACTCCAAACCCTTATTATGGGAAGTAATATTTATCATCACTATATCCTATCATAAATGATATTGAAGCATTTGGGAAAATTTACAACAAAAAGGACTTAAAGCGAAATCCAGAGTCAGAATTCACTTTAAGCCCCTATCCTGAGCCTAAGACACTCCTATAAAAGACTAACCAAGCATCATTCGATCATCCGCCAGTTTATGACCACTGATGGTCTCAAATTCTCCCAGCAGGCGTTCTACCGTAAGATCCTTTTTCCTTGTTTCATCAATATCAAGGATAATACGGCCTTTATCCATCATGATAAGACGATTGCCAAGACGTATAGCCTGCTCCATGTTATGGGTAACCATAAGCGTAGTCAGCTTCATCTCACGGACGATAGACTCTGTCAGTTTAGTAATCAGCTCCGCTCGTGAAGGATCAAGTGCCGCTGTATGTTCGTCTAATAACAAGATTTGCGGCTGGGTAAAGGTTGCCATTAGCAAACTCAGTGCTTGTCTCTCCCCACCAGATAATAACCCTACCTTTGCTCGCAGACGATTCTCCAATCCAATCCCGAGACGACTTAACTCCTCACGAAACATCGTCCGTCTCGCTGCATTTACACCAAACGATAGTCCTCTACTCTTCCCTCTTTTGTAAGCCATCGCTAAATTTTCTTCAATCGTCATCCGTGGAGCCGTACCTGCCATCGGGTCCTGAAAAACCCGTCCGATCCAGCGACTGCGGTGATATTCTGCTAAATGGCTGATCGAATTCCCTTCAATACTTGCTGAACCAAGATCCGGCTTCATCACACCAGAAATAATGTTCATTAGCGTCGATTTACCAGCACCGTTGCTTCCAATAATGGTAACAAAGTCACCGGGAAGAAGCTCCAAATCAATGCCAAGTAGCGCGATCTTCTCATCCGGTGTTCCAGGATTAAACAGCTTAGATACGTTATCCAGTTTAAGCATCGATGGTGCCTCCTCTCTTGCTGCTAAACGCTTGTTCAGCTAATTCAAGCGAACGTTTACGCGCCATATTCTTCTGCTTCAAGAAACGCTGAATCGATGGGAATACAAGTGCGAAAATAACGATAATCGCCGTAATCAGCTTAAGATCCGAAGGTCTCAACCATGGTACATACAAGGCTAGTGCAACTACGATTCGGTAAACAATAGATCCCAGAACAACTGCCAACGTCGCACGGAATACATTTCCAGCACCGAAAATGGCTTCACCAATGATTACCGAAGCTAATCCGATAACAATCATCCCTATTCCCATTGAGGAATCTGCAAAAGTGGAATACTGAGTGATCAATGCACCTGAAAGTGCCACCATTCCGTTGGATAAACTGACGCCGAGAATTGTCGTATTATCTGTGTTTACACCCAGACTACGGATCATTCTTGCATTATCTCCGGTAGCCCTTAAAGCAAGCCCAAGATCAGTACGCAAGAATAAATCCATTAGAATTTTCACGAATAAAACAATAAAAGGAAGAACAAGAAGTGGATTGATGGACGAGAACAACGTGGTATCACCCATTAGTGACCAGTTAGGCTTACCGCCAAAAATTCTCAGATTGATGGAATAAAGTGCGATCATCATTAGAATCCCGGATAATAATCCATTAATCTTACCCTTCGTATGTAGTAGACCGGTACACATTCCTGCCAGCATCCCACCTGCAATAGCAGCAAGCGTGGCTAACCAGGGTGCATAACCATTGGTAATCATAACGGCCGCAATAGCACCGCCAGTAGTAAAGCTTCCATCTACAGTCAAATCAGGAAAATCCAAAATGCGAAAAGTAATATACACCCCTAAAGCCATAAATGCATAGAGCAAACCCATTTCCACAGCCCCGAGCATTGAATCATACATAGAAGTCTTCTCCTTTCAAGCATCAAGGGGCGCCCTCATGGAATCGCCCCTATAGAATGTCTTATTGAATAATATTGTTAGCTTGATCGGCAACTTCTTTTTTCATCGCATCCGTCACTTCTATGCCTTGTGCGGCAGCGGCTTTAAGGTTAAGGATAAGATCGAGCTTTTCTTGCATCGTTACTTTCATATCTGCTGGCTTTTTACCATTCTTCAGAATGTCCACTGCCATTTGTCCAACTTGGTAACCATGATCGAAATATTTGAAGCCAACGGTTGCAAATGCGCCTTTTTCAACGGTATCCCGGTCACTGGAGAAGAACGGAATTTTCTTATCATTAGCCGTTTGAATGATCGTATCAACAGCACTCACTACTGTGTTATCCAAAGTAATGTAGAATGCATCTACACGACCAGCAAGTGATTCAGCAGCTTGCTTCACTTCAGAAGTATTCGTGATGGCTGCTTTCACAAGCTCAATGCCATGTTTATCCAGCTCTTTCTTAGCAATATCCGCCATAATCACAGCGTTCGGTTCACCTTCATTGATAACAATGCCCAGCTTCTTCACATTAGGAAATTGAGTAGCAATGAATTGCATTAATCTATTAATAGCTTCAGGATTCGTATCTGATACACCAGAAACATTTCCACCTGGGTGCTCCAGATCAGTTACGATCTTTGCATCGAGTGGATCAGTCACTGCTGCGAACAGTATCGGAGTGTCCTTACTTGATTTGCTAAGCGCTTGAACAACCGATTGAGCAGAAGGTGTTGCAATAGCCAATACCAAATCATTAGTGTCAGCTGCAATCTTCTGAGCAATGGTCAAGTTATTCGCAGGGTCAGCTTGAGCATTCTCAAGGTCAACCTTCAGGTTCTCTCCTTCAACAAGCCCGGCATCCTTCAAAGCAGCAAGAATACCTTCGCGTGTAGCATCAAGTGATGGATGTTCTACGTATTGCGAAATTGCGATTTTGTACGTTTTGGAATCAGCGGTTCCAGCATTCGTTGGCGCATTTCCAGTGCTTGTTGCGTTTCCTGAGTTTACAGCGGCATTATTGTTGCCACAGCCAGCAGCTACAAGCATGAAGCATAAGCTTAAACCTGCAAAAATGTTTCTCTTTTTCATTAAAGTACCCCATTTCATTAGATTATTAACGCGTGCATCAAAGTGAGCGACTCAGCATTATCACTTTTATCGATAAAAGCATTAAAGCATAAGCTTACACATACCTCACAAAAATGATGGAAATCTATTAAACCTATATTATATGGAGGTTGTTTATCCGTCAATCACTTATCCCACTTCCAGAGATCACAAATTTTATAGCGCATAACTCACCAATATAGGAAGGACTTGGTTATGTCTTACAGTGATTGCCTTGGTCCTCATTACATAAAAAAAAGCCCCCTGCACAAACTTAAACTACAGTTTGAACATGGAGCGTGTCATATGCCTAATAACCACAAAAAATTACTATCCACTGCTACTGTATTGCTCGCTGCCGTTTTATCAAGTACCGCATGCGGTTACTCTTCACAATCACAAAAACCCAAGGTAAACGCCGTAACTCCTGATGGCATGCAAGCCTCAAGTTATTATGAAAAGTCTTCCATCACCGATGCTCAAGGAAAGTACTGGATTCCACTCAAACCTGCGATTACTTCACTTGGCTATCGAATGAAAGATGATACTACTCATGGTGGATACACCAAAATTGGCTACAGTGATGTTATGTACATGCTGCGCCCTGGCTCTACTCAAGTCTTCTCCCTCGGTGAGAAAATCACATTACCGCAGGCACCTAGACGACAAGAAGGTCAAATCTATATCACACCGCTAGCTCTATCCAAATTTCTTCAAACGGAGGTGGGTTGGAATCCTCAGTCTGGTGAAATCAATATAGCCACACCGACCGACCATGAGGCTATTATAAAAACACCATCTGCTAAATCACTGGATGGATCAAAACCATTTCACATCCAAAGCATTTCTGAAGCAGACAAGAAGGAATTAGTTACTTATGCCAAAAAATTCTTAGGTGTACCTTATGAATTTGGTACCGGGCCTTATGAAGAGACTAAGAAATTTGATTGCTCTTCTTTTACAAGGCATGTATTCAAACAATTCGGTGTAAACTTACCGCGTCTAGCCAAGGATCAAGATAATATAGGTTCTCGCGTGCAACGCAGTGCACTAGATGTCGGCGATCTTATATTCTTCACTGTCCCAGGTCGGTTTGAAAGTGATGCTATACCCGGACATGTCGGTATCTACATTGGGGATGGAAAGTTCATTCATACCTGGGGTGATCCCGGGGTTCAGATCAGTGAGCTCGACTCAGGGTATTGGAGCAACGTAATCCTGCATATGCAGCGCATTCTGTAACCTACATTCACTGACTAAAGGCACCTATAAAGAAAGCCTGAATCCTCCGCTATGGAAGGGTTCAGGCTTCTTTGTTGCAGCATAAAGCGGTATTCTTAATCCCAATTCTTGCCCTTGCCACTTAAACGTACAAACAGCTTTACAAACTCTACAATCACTATAATTGCCAGTGCTGCAGCAATTACAATTCCCCACTGTAACCCGCTTAAATGTGAGACACCAAACCAGTCATTCAGTCCTGGGATGATAATCACCAGCACCAGCATAAGTGTAGAGATCAGTGATGCCCACAGCATATACCGATTGCTGAACCAGCCAATCTGGAACAACGATTTCGTATTGGATCTGACGTTAAATGCATGAGAAATTTGCAGCAATCCTAATGTGGCGAATGCCATCGTAACCGCAATTCCCTCATTGTAATGGGTATGTGCCCACTGGTATACAAACAGCGTAAGCGCCGCCTCTAATATACCCTGGTAGATGATCCCGATTCCCACGCCACCAGCAAAGATACTGCTGCTGGCTTTGCGTGGTTTCTTCGACATCAAATCATCCCCCGCCTTCTCAAGCCCAAGAGCTAATGCCGGTAGGGTATCGGTAACAAGATTAATCCACAGAATATGAATGGGCTCGAGTATCCGCCAGCCGATCATGGTTGCAATGAATAGCGTAAGCACTTCCCCAAGATTGGCTGAGAGTAGGAACTGGATGGCCTTACGGATATTGCTGTAAACCTTCCGTCCTTCTTCAACAGCAACAACTATGGTCGTAAAGTTATCATCAGCTAGCACCATATCTGAGACGCCCTTAGCTACATCCGTTCCTGTGATGCCCATCCCGACGCCGATATCTGATGATTTAAGCGCAGGAGCATCATTCACACCGTCACCCGTCATGGCAACAATCTTCCCTTTTTTCCTCCACGCCTTAACGATCCGAACTTTATGTTCAGGAGATACACGTGCATAAACCGAATAATTAGTGACTTTCTCAGCAAATTCCTCTTCACTGAATTTATCCAGCTCACTGCCGGTCAATACGCCTGTCTCATCTTCGATAATACCTAATCTTTTAGCAATGGCCGCTGCAGTATCTCGATGATCTCCTGTAATCATTACAGGTCTAATCCCCGCTTTACGACAGATAGCTACCGCATCCCGTACTTCCTCTCGTGGAGGATCAATCATACCGACTAAACCGATAAATACAAGTTCTTTCTCCGTAGCTTCCGGGGAGAGGTTAGTCGGTAGCTGCTGTTCATCTCTGAAAGCAAATGCCAGCACCCGCAGTGCATCATTCGCAAGCATTGTATTACTTTCCATGATATGTCGTGAATGTTCATCATTAAAAGGAACGATCTCTCCATCCACATAGATATGGCTGCATTTGGACAAAAGCACATCTGGTGCACCTTTCGTTAACACACGATAACGTCCGTTCTCAACTTCATGAATCGTCGTCATCAGCTTGCGATCGGAGTCAAATGGCAGTTCATTTTTACGTGGGAATTTCTTTTCTAAATCCCTTTTATCAGTACCTATACTGAGCGCGTAGTCCACTAACGCTGTTTCCGTTGGATCCCCGATAATCGCTTTACCACTCTTAGTTTGTGGGTCCTTAGCTCCTTTATTCCCTCCAGGTTCTTCAGAAGAATTTCCTTCGTCAATGCTGGAATCATTACAAAGCGTCATAGCCTGAAGCAATAGTTCACCACCCGGTGTCCCTTCAAGGCCTTCAGCAGCTTCTTTCGTAGTTCCATTGACATGCACTTTTTCGACAGTCATCTTGTTTAGAGTCAAAGTACCTGTCTTGTCAGAGCAAATAATTTCGGTGCTTCCGAGCGTTTCTACAGCAGGGAGTTTGCGAATGATCGCTTTACGTTTAGCCATCCGCTGCACTCCGAGTGCCAAGATAATCGTCACAATTGCTGGCAGCCCTTCAGGAATCGCTGCTACTGCAAGTGAGATCGAGGTGAGAAGCATATCCAGCAGCTCTCTACCCTCAAATATACCGACGGCAAAAATGACTACACAGACACCAAGAATAATAAAGGTGAAATATTTTCCTAGTTCATCCAGTTTCTTTTGCAGCGGTGTTACATCATTCTCTTCCTCCGAGATAAATCCAGCAATCCTGCCGACTTCAGTCTGCATTCCTGTAGCTGTGACGACACCAACCGCTCTACCGTAAGTTACATTGCTGCTCATATAAGCCATATTGGTGCGATCCCCAATAACAATATCGCTTCCTTCAAGCACACCTATCTTCTTTTCTGAAGGTAATGATTCTCCGGTCAATGCGGCTTCCTCTGTTTTCAAAGAAGCAGCTTCTAACAGTCTAATATCCGCCGGAACTACATTTCCAGCTTCCAGCAATACGATATCCCCAGGTACGAGATCTTCACTTTTAATCTCTGAGACCTGTCCTCCACGTCGCACTCTGGCATGCGGAGAGGACATACTTTTCAGGGCATCTAGCGCCTGCTCTGCCTTATTTTCCTGAATAACGCCAAGTACCGCATTCAGGATGACTACCAACAAAATAATGACTGTATCTGTCCATTCTCCCAAAACCCCAGACAATACTGCCGCCACTAGCAAAATAAAGATCATTACATTTTTAAATTGTTCAATAAATTTTCCTAGCAGAGATTTGGTTTTTGCTTCTTGAAGTACGTTCTTCCCATACTGCTCCAGAAGTTTAGCGGCTTCACCGGAAGACAAACCATCTTTCCTAGTTTCCAGCCTTTTGAGCACTTCTTCCTCACTTAGTGTATGAAAAGGTACCTGCCCCTGCGATTTTGGATCATTTGAGTTCAAGACAATAGCCTCCTTCCGGGATTGAGATTCTGGTAAAACCTCTCATATGAGTCTTACCCAAAAAAGGCACGGTGATTCTAGAACGTTATGTACAATTTTAGAAATTAAGCTGTTCCGTCTGCTTGACTCGATCATAGCTCTTGAATCTAGTCCCTTGATAAAGGAGTTCTCCTCGATCCCCTTCTACAATCAGACCAAAATCCTGATCTCTAACCTGCAATTCCAAGCGTCCACCATCTTCAAACTCAAACGTCACATAATAACTAGTATGTGCGCTCGATTCACCCGATCCACCCCATACCTCAGTCCGTTTCGTTACAGCTTTAGAGCTAGCTTTTATCAAGGGACTTGCGTTGTTGGCTATCCAGCTTCTCACTGATTTATAAATTATAAAGACGAAAACACCTAGAATAAACAAAGCAAATAATTTAAAAAATAGGGGCATCTCATGAATGAAACTTCCGAAAAAGCTTCGTTTATCAAAACCGTTAAAATCCTGCCATTCGCTCAAATTCATTCCTCCTGACTGATAGAAGATAATAAAAGTCTTCTTTTCTACGAAATACGTCATTTTTCCCGTTCGGTTTCTTGTTTTCATCGTTTTCAAATGAATTTTTTTCACAAAACAATTTGGAATCAAATGATAAGGTATGGTATGCTTTTTATACTACATACAGTTGGGAGGTGTTATTTCGGTGCAATATATAGCGCGCTTGTCACTACTTTGGTTTCTTCGTATAGTCCTAATTCTGGGAATGATGTTTTCTTTTCCACCGGTTTGGTCTGGAGGATTATTCACTACGGAGCAAGAATCAACGACAACCGAAATTGAACGCTTCGAGCGAAAGTTTATAGCTCCCGTAAGGACGGTACCCCAAATAACTCCTCAAATAGGAGCCATCAAAATAACTGAACAGTGGGGAACTAAATCTATTGCGGTAGCCGCGATACTCCCTGTGCTTTCTTTTGTATTCCGTCCTGTGATCTATAAATTCTTGCTTCGACTGCGACTGTACCTGTTAAAATTCACTTCTCACTTTCTAATATCACGCAATGCGAATTTCATCTCTATCTTAAATGATTGTTACTGAGGGTCATTTAGAACTTCCATTGATAAAAATTCGAAGAAAGCGAAATAATTATAAGACACCTAAATGTAGGCTAGACTTTCATGGATTATAGAGAATCGGATTTAACGGGAATCGGTAAAAATTTGTTATGCAAACTTACTTCTAGCATAGGAATCAAAATGGATCTATAAATTATTGGATACAGTATATAAATTAAAGAAGTGACATGCTGTTAAAATTATCCCAAAAAGCTGTCGCTACCTACGAAATGAATAAAGTTGTTTCCCCTGCTAAAGGAGGAAAAACATTGCAGACTAAGACAACACAACATAAACAATTACGTAAAAATTCAGTATTCCGAGTTCTTACCGTTATTGCAGGAGCACTACTTGCCGCAGTAGGATTAGAGTTATTTCTCATACCACATGGGCTTGTAGTTGGTGGAATCACAGGTTTATCGGCATTATTCGCTCATACCACTGAGATGCGGCTGGGATTGTTTCTTTTTCTATTCAATCTACCTTTTATATTCATGTCTCGAAAGCAAGTGAATCTTCGCTTTGCTCTGTATACCGTTCTAGGATTAGCTTGCTTGACCATCGCTTCTCTTGCTCTACACCGTTTTCCTGCAGTGATTAGTGATCCTTTACCTGCTGCTATGGCAGGTGGCATATGTTTAGGACTCGGTATCGGTATATCTGTCCGATTTGGTGGTGTGAACAAACATGCAAGTGATCAAGGATATTCACTTCTGAGTGGTGGACCGCCAAAGTCAACCGAAGTCGTCATCATGATTCTGAACTGTGCTATTTTGCTTATAGCAGGCACACTATTTGGCTGGGAGCAAGCCATGTACTCCATTATTGCTTACTTATTGGCCTTCGAAGGTGTGAGATTCTCACTCCGAGGGTTATCCGATTCACGCGCTGCATGGATTACCAGCAATAGTTGCATGGATATCCAGGAAGCTCTCGAAAACTCATTAAATCGAGAAGTTGGGCTTGCTGAAGGCTCCGGGCAAAATGGAGAGCTGAGCACATTGTTTTGTCTCATCAACAAAATGGAAGAACATCAATTGCGGACCATTGTTCTTAATTGTGATCCTGACAGCCAAATAGTGCTCAAATCAGCTGCCAGTGATCAAAGATTGAGTAATCTGCCATCCTAACTATTAGGGCAGTACGATGAGTAGGATGATTACGTCTTCTTTGTTTGAAGGTAACCTTTATGATTCCACGTAATAGAAATAGCGTTTCTCCCGTGTATGGGGGGAGCGCTACTTTTGCGATATCAACCGAGGTTCTTTCGCTGGAATTGCGATATCCTGCAAAAGTACATCTTTTGGCTCAGATATCCGCTCCATTAAGCCCAAATCCTGCAAATGTACAGGAATATCCTCATTTATGGCTCGAAAGCTTCTTCTGATGCAAGAATTCCTGCAGATTTGCAGGAATCAATACTTTAACCCTCCTCGTATCATCTAAAGATGTACTATTGCAGGATTTTCACCGGAAAATTATTGGTTAGTCTACGTTCGTTAATCAGTATTCGTCAGTCGGCGTTCATTAATCAACGTTAATGAGCCAGTGTTTGTTTGTCTGCTTTTCCCTAGAATTCATCCTTGATTCACACAAAAAAAAGCTGTCTCAAAAGCAGCATTCACTACTTTTGAGACAGCCTCTACTCCTTTAGCTAGCTGAGAATTAGAGCTAAGATCTAGCCTATACTCGCTAGCAAACTTTCCTAACGGAACATTCCCCACAAACGGATCAAGTGGAAGGTGTTGTTTGGATCAATTTTCTGAGCGATAATAAATTTCACAATTTGGTCTTCCTGCGTCGAGGTCAGTTTCTCGTTCAGTACACCTGACGCATTCCGTACCAACCTGCGAACAACTGCCGTGTCCTGTAGCTCTTGTTTCGAGACGCCGTTAATCATATTTTTAATACGATCTTTGACAGTCGCGTTTTTCATCTTCAGCTTGATGCGTTCCACGAGCTGAGGGCTAATTCCGAATTGTTGATAACCCAAGTGTAGCACCTCCCGTCATATCCAATCTTTCACAGTATATGAGGCTTAGGAGCTAGATGTGCCTACTTAGTCAATTAATTCCCCTTGGAAAATTTGCTCGCCTTGTAAATAATGCCGAAGAGGTGCATATTCAGGAGATGTCCAGAACTTCTCATCCTTAAGCAGCTCTGCCACATCATCACGCGCCTGCTCCAGCACTTCAAAGTCAGCCGTCATATCCGCCAAGCGAAACTCCGGTAATCCACTCTGCTTGGTTCCAAAAAAATCACCTGGACCACGCAGCTCCAAATCTCTCCGCGAAATCTCAAATCCATCATCGGTGTCCGTCATAGCAGTCATTCGTTCACGCCCGATTTCAGATTTCGGATCAGCCACTAGTACACAATAAGAGGCATGCTGACCTCTACCAACCCGTCCACGAAGCTGGTGCAGCTGTGATAATCCGAACCGGTCTGCATCCATAATAATCATCAACGTGGCATTAGGAACGTCTACACCCACTTCTACAACCGTTGTGGATACTAAGAGTTGCAGTTCATTGTTGTAAAATGCTCGCATCACTTCATCTTTTTCAGCTGGAGACATCTTTCCATGCAAAAGCCCAACTTTATAGTTAGGAAAAGCTTGGCTCATCTGAATATGTAAATCTATAGCATTCTGTACATCCAGTTTCTCCGATTCTTCAATGAGCGGACAGATCAGATAAGCCTGACGTCCCAGCTCTATTTCACGCTTAATCAGATTTAGGACACGATCCATGAGATCATGCTTGACCCAATAACTAGTTATTGGCACTCGGCCTTTCGGTCTTTCCGACAGCGTGGATACATCCATATCTCCAAAAACAGAGATCGCAAGTGTACGTGGAATAGGTGTTGCAGTCATCGTAAGTACATCCGGATTATATCCTTTACGCCGCAATACACCTCGCTGGTTTACACCAAACCGATGCTGCTCGTCCGTAACTACAAGACCCAGATCACGGAAAAATACATCCTCCTGAATCAATGCATGCGTTCCTACAACAATATCGAGCATCCCCATTTGTAGTGAAGCTAACAATTCTTTACGTTTCCGTCCAGTTACGCTCCCTGTTAACAGACCAACCGTAATTCCAAACGGCTCAAACATCTTCGTAAGTGAACGCATATGCTGCTCTGCTAAAATCTCAGTGGGCACCATAAGCGCACCCTGAAAACCAGATCGCACGGTGGCAAAAAGCGCGACGGCAGCTAGTACCGTTTTGCCGGAACCCACATCACCTTGAAGCAGTCGATTCATGCAATATGGTGATCGCAGATCATGTAAGATCTCCAGCTCTACTCGTTTCTGAGCATCTGTAAGCTCAAAAGGTAAGCTGCGAACAAACTGGCGCACGGTTGCGTTATCTACAGTATGAACTACACCATCCATCCTACCGCGATTGAGTACCCGGAATGCCTGCATCTTCAACTGGAACAGAAACAACTCCTCATACACCATCCTGCGGCGTCCCTGCTGCCCTTCACGCGTATCCTCTGGCCTATGAATGGTAGCAATCGCCCGTTTACGGGGCATAAAATCATATTGCCGCATAATAGAATGTGGTAGTATCTCGGGAATTAAATCTCCATACTGTTGAAGCGCCTGATTAATACTTTTCCTGATCCACGACTGCGTGATCTTTCCACCGACGGAATAGACCGGCTGTAGAGTCCCTGTCTTCCCTTCCCCACGATCGGGGAATTCAAAATCCGTCACTGTAATTTGATTTCGCTTCTGATCCCATTTACCTGTGAGTACAATTTCTCTCCCCACAGTAAGTTGCTCACGCACGTAATGACGATTAAACCATGTAGCTGTGAACATCCAAGGCTCAGCAACCATTTTACAACTAAGTCGTGACTTGCCTCCAAAACGTTGCAGTACAGGGATACCGATCACTTTAGCCTCTGTAGTCACTTTATCCCCATGTTTGGTTTCACTCAGCGAGCGCGGGCGATAATCCTCATAACGGAACGGATAATACTCTAACAAATCCTTTACTGTAAAGACGCCAAAGGCGTGAAGCTCGCTTTGCTTTTGAGCACTCACGCCAGTTATGTTTTTTACTTCAATTTGATTTAATGACAGTGTCATATTCATCCCTCATTTTGCAGGCCAAATGAATACAGCTAACGTACCGTTTCCGACATGGCTGCCCACGACAGGGCCGACGTTCGTCAGCACTTTCTCTTCTAGTGTAAAATGTCCTGACAGCTCTTTCAGGAACTCTTCACCGGAAGCCGGTTCAGCCGTATGACCCACGGCCACATTGATTTTGTCTACACCTTGAATATCCTTCTTAAATAATTCAATCATACGGGCAATAGCCTTCTTACGGCCTCTAACTTTCTCCACCGCATATATTATTCCTTCTGCATCAATAGACAGGATCGGCTTAATATTAAGAAGCGTTCCCAGAATGGCCGAGGCCTTTCCGATTCTCCCGCCTTTTTGTAAATATTCAAGTGTATCTACCAAGAAGTAAAGCTTACGAGATTGGCGAAGACTTTCTACAGCTTCAAGAATCGCTTCGGGACTCTTATCTTCAGCAGCCAATCTGGCGGCTTCCACCACCATAAATCCAAAACCGTAAGAAGCGGAGAGAGAATCTACTACAGTGATCCCTTCTCCCTCTTCCTCCAACATCGATTTAGCCAATAGTGCTGATTGGTACGTACCGCTTAGTCCAGAAGAAATATGAAACGAAAGGATAGGACTTCCCGGGTAACGTTCCAAAATATCTCGATACACATTCATGTATTCAACCGGTGAGGGTTGAGAAGTAGTCGGCAACTGTGACGAGCGGGGAAGTCGCTCATAGAACTGCTCCGGCGTCATATCCAGATTGTCCCGGAAAGCCTCTTCGCCGAACATCAAGGTCAACGGGACGACCTCAATGCCATACGCTTCCGCCATTGCTGGCGGGATATCAGATGTGCTGTCGGTGACGATAATGGTACGATTCATGGATTATCTCCCCCATACTATAATTTTGCCAACTACGTAATTAGCAAGTTGCTCCTGAATTGTTATAGAACCCTCAGCATCTACCTATGGCTCTACGGAGAAAAGATAATAATAAAGGGGTTGGCCACCCTCATGAATCTCTACTTCCACATTCGGGTAAGTCTCTTCCAGCCACTCGCTTAAGGAATCTGTGACCTCAGAATCAGTTTCTGCTCCAATAAGGATCGTAACGATTTCATCGCCATTCTCAAGCATGTTGGACAGCAACGCCTGACTTGCAGCTAACAGATCATCTGCGGCAGCGACAATTTTGGAGTTCGAAATTCCGATAAATTGCCCGGATTTAATCTCCAGATCATCAAAGCTTGTATCACGGACAGCATTTGTTACTTGTCCCGACTTGACCTGTGAGATTGCTTCTAGCATGTTCCCAGAATTAGTCTCCACAGAATCCTCTTCTTGGAACGCAAAGGCTGCAGCGATTCCTTGAGGAATGCTTTTACTTGGAATAACCGTAATCTCACGTTCGCCCTCCAAGAGATCTTTAGCTTGCTGAGCGGCAAGAACAATATTGGAGTTATTCGGCAGAATGTATACATGCTTCGCAGATATAGAAGAAATCGCGTTCACGAAATCCTCTGTGCTAGGGTTCATAGTCTGACCTCCAGCTAGGACAACATCCACACCGAGGCTTTTGAAAATATCTGCAATCCCAGCGCCTGATGATACTGCGATGAATCCGTAAGGTGCCAAATCATCTGCTGGTGGTTCGGCTGGAGCTGATTGTACCCGGCTCTGTTCATCCGGCATATCGGCGAAAACATCTGGCATAGGTGCAATATCCATCCCTGCAGTTAACAAGTCACGGTGTTGCTCACGCATATTGAGAATATGAATCTGCGTAATTTCCCCATAGAGAAGTGCCAGATTCAAAACTTCACCTGGAGCCTTGGAATGCACATGCACTTTAATGGTTTCATCATCCGAAATTACAATAATGGAATCACCATTTACTGACAACGCTTTCCTAAAGGTTTCCTCATCAAAATCCGTTCTCACGTTACCACCTAACTGGCGATTAATGAAGAACTCCATATCATATAGAAATTCTATGTCCTCTGTAGAAAGCTGTGATTGTGCAGAAGACTGTACAGAAGACAGTTCGCTTTCAGGTTTCTTTAACACCGGTACCGTTGTTGGCACGACTGGTGCCTGAGGTTGTCCTTTTACAGGTTCAGACACACCGGAGCTTCCGCTCGTCAGATGCTGGTGAAACCCTTCATAAATATAGACCAGTCCTTGACCGCCAGAGTCTACGACACCGACTTGCTTCAAGACAGGCAATTGTTCCGGTGTATAGGCTAAAGCTTCCTTTGCTTTGGCCAATACCTCTGTCATGAGCTCTGTAACATCTGTAGTTCGGCGAGCATAGTAGACAGCATGTCTTGCAGCCTCTTTAGCCACTGTAAGAATAGTTCCTTCTACAGGCTTTACAACTGCTTTATAGGCTGCGTCCACTCCGCTTTGCAATGCAGCAGCAAATTGCTGTGTGTTTAGCTCATCATGTTGAGCTGCAGATCTGCTAAAGCCTCTGAACAATTGAGATAAAATAACTCCGGAGTTCCCCCGTGCGCCCATTAACAAGCCCTTAGAGAGTACACCTGCACATTGACCGACAGACGTTGTATTATTTTTCTTCAATTCATTCGAACCTGCGGTCATCGTCAAATTCATGTTAGTTCCGGTATCTCCGTCTGGAACCGGAAAAACATTTAGGGAATTGACGTGTTCTGCATGCTGTTGCAGCTTATCCGCTCCAGCCAATACCATAGCGGTAAAATCTGTTCCGTTTATAGAACGCTTACTCAATTGAGAATTCCCCTTCCTAACTTCATGCCTAATCATTCTATGATTAACAGGACATAATGCACTAATTTACATTGTACTATAAGTATTAAAAGAAATAAATG
Organism: Paenibacillus sp. FSL R5-0475; assembly: GCF_038004585.1. Classification (NCBI taxonomy): domain Bacteria; kingdom Bacillati; phylum Bacillota; class Bacilli; order Caryophanales; family Paenibacillaceae; genus Paenibacillus; species Paenibacillus sp. FSL R5-0475. Next base: position 1,242,574 of record NZ_JBBORK010000001.1, on the reverse strand, counting down.
TTTTTGAATCGGTTGACGTAGCAAAATTTGCTGTGATATTATAGATAAGTATTGTTTTATGCAGGTGTTAGGAATAAGGAGGTGTAATCTATGTCCCGCAAATGTGCAGTAACAGGCAAGAAACCGAGCAGCGGCAACCACGTGTCTCACGCCAATAACCGCAACCGTCGTTCTTGGGGAGTTAACGTTCAGAAGGTCCGTATCCTCGTGAACGGTAAACCAAAACGCGTGTACGTCAGCACCCGTGCTTTGAAAGCCGGTAAAGTTGAACGCGTTTAGTCTTTTGCAATTTTAAAGACCGAGCGATCACTCATATGAAGCAAAAAGCACCCTTTACATTTGTAAGGTGCTTTTTTTCATGTTTTCTTTTCTGTTCCAAGCCCAAGATCAACTCTTCTGAAATGTGTTCAAAATCGCTTTAACAAAACCTCCCAAAAACCTTGGCAGCTTAAACGTGTAAAATTTCATGGTTTACCCTCCCATCAATTCATGCCGTACGCAGGAGACTTTCTTCTTGTTCTAACGGTAACGTACTGCAGTCCTCCCTGCCAAAACAAAAAAGGCTACATGAGATTTCTGCTCATGTAACCATATTTATGCGTCGAGGACTTGGCCTATACCTTTAGTCGTAATAGCCTATTTTTTTAACGAAGCGCCGCTTCGGCTGCTTCTCGAATCTCAAGGATCGCTGCAGCACGATCACTCCGGCCAAAAACTGCATTTCCTGCAACTAAAACATCCGCCCCTGCACTGACAACCAATGGCGCTGTAGCTTCCGAAACACCACCATCGACTTCAATAAGTAGATCTGGATTGACTTCATTCGCCCATTCTCTAATTTGAGTAATTTTGCGCAAAGTGTTAGGAATGAATGCTTGACCTCCAAAGCCAGGATTGACGGTCATCACGAGAATCATATCCACATCCTCAAGCACCTCACGCACCGCTGATGCCGGAGTGCCAGGATTAATAGCTACTCCTGCCTTAAGACCCAATTCCTTGATCTGATGCACCACACGGTGTAAATGAACGCAAGCCTCAGCGTGAACAGTAATCACACTAGCGCCTGCGGCAGCAAAATCAGAAATGTAACGTTCTGGAGACTCAATCATTAAGTGAACGTCTAGTGGAAGCTTGGTATGTAACGAGACCGCTTTTACAATTGGTGGACCAAGCGTTATATTCGGCACAAAATGCCCGTCCATTACATCCACATGGATCCAATCCCCGCCACTGACCTCAGCTTCTGCAACCTCTGAACCTAAACTTGCGAAATCGGCAGACAATATAGATGGTGCAATTCGTATCATGACTTAGTACCTCCGCTTTTTATCTTTCATTTCATTAAAAAATAATTTGTAATGTTCATACCGGCTATCAGCGATATTCCCAGCTTTCCATGCCTCGATAACTCGGCAGCCTGGTTCATGCTGATGACTACAACCACGGAATTTACAATCCCCAGCATAGTTAGCAAATTCACGGAAACAAGTAGAGAGCTCTTCAACCCCAAGCTCAAGAAAATCAAGCTGACTAAAACCAGGGGTATCCGCTACAAAGCCGCCCCCGCCAATATCCATTAATTCAACATGGCGGGTAGTATGACGACCACGGCCCAGACGTAAGCTGATCTCACCTGTCTCCAGTTTAAGTCCTGGCACAATACGATTCAATAAGGTCGACTTTCCTACCCCAGATTGTCCGGCAAATACACTAATACCACCAGTAAGCCGCTCTCTTAGTTCATCACTGCCAGCTCCTGTAATTGAGCTTGTAACCATCACTTCATAACCAATATCCTCATAGAGCTCTTTAACATACTTAGTGGCTTCACCATTATCATTAGCCAAATCCTGTTTGGTCAGAACGATTAAGGGTTCCAGTCCCGAGTGCTCAATATGAACTAGGAACTTGTCCAATAGATTCAGGTTCATATCAGGCTCCCGCACAGAAAATAATAGAACGGCAAGGCTTACATTCGCTACAGGTGGACGAATTAACTCAGATTCTCTAGGGAGAAGCTCATCCACCATCCCTTCACCATGCTCAGTCAGCATATAGATCACGCGGTCACCTACAAGAGGAGCGATCCCCTTTTTCTTAAGTATGCCTCGGCCTCTGCATTGAACTGAAACTTCCTCTGTTGCAATTAATCCTTCACGAAGCGGTTTTACGTAATAATATCCGCTTAACGCCTTTACTATTATTCCTTCAGGCATACATAGTGAGCCTTCCTCTCCTGATTTTGCGAAAATGACCCAAGTTTGAACATCCCCGGGTCACTTCGCTGCCACAACTATTCAAGCACTTCTGCCCTGATTAGTTATCGCTTTTATCTTTAGATTTGTCTTTGTTTTTATTATTATGCTTGTCATCATTTTTATTACTGTTCTTGTTGTTACCACTATTGGTCGATTCATTATTCACCGAATTGTTAGTAAGGAATCCCGTCTGATTGACTGATCCAGTATTAGTAGACCCTTCGTTGTCTGAACTTGGAGGCAGGATCTCAGGCTCAATGGTCGGTTCAGCAGTAGGTGTAGGATCTATCGGTGTCTGAGTCGGCTGCGGAGTCGGAACCGTCGGTGGTTCAGGTTCTTGCACCGTGCCATTCTTCGCATCAATATATGGAATCACATAAGTGTCTAAAAGCACACCATCTCGGGTAACAATAACAGAGCCATCTTTATTCGGAGCAAGCACTAGATTAACGGACAACACTTGGCTCTTTCCAATGGTACGCGTTCCCCAATCTTGTTTTTCACCATTATTGCGCGCATCAACGAATTCAATTCGAATCTTGCTCTTCTTTCCATCCTGTGCAGGAGCTACTGGTACATTAAAGGTATAATTCAGGGCTTCAGGTGGATAACCTGTACTTAAGTAAATCGTAATCGCTGTTCCAGGTGGAACAGAGGTACCTTTCTCATAAGCCCAAGTCTTCGTTACCTTACCTTCATCAACTGTGAAGCTGGATTCTTCCTTTACATCTCCGAGGACCAGTTTGGATTCTTCCAAAAGCGCCTTAGCTTCACTCTCCGTCTTACCGATGAGGTCTGGCATCGTGACACTTTCTTCTCCTTTGCTAACGTAGAGGGTGATTGAAACCGTCTCTGGATCAAACTCGCTGTCAATGGCTGGGTCTGATTTTACAACCTTACCCACCTCCATATTTTCATCGAAGAGAGGTTCATTCTTAATTTGATTCTGGGGTACACCCTTTGCTATTAGCGCTTTAACCGCTTCGTCAAAGCTTAAATTTGTAACATCTGGCATCTTAGTTAATGGTTTCGCCGTATTCACAGTTAGTATTAGGGAGGCTCCCTTTTTCACTTTGGCGTCCTTTTCCCTACTTTGCTTCATGACCACATTCTCTTCGAAATTCGGACTGTAGTCATACAGTATAGGATCAGCAACCTCAAGCCCCAAATCCTCAAGTTCAGTCTTCGCTTGTTCCAGCTGTTTACCGACCACGTATGGAACCGATACCTCAGGAACAACTAATTGGGATTTAACGTACCACACGAGACTGGCCATAGCCAGCAGTAACACTAAAGTTAAACCAATCCATAATGCAGGTTTAGTCCATTGTTTTTTACCTTTTTTCACAGGTACCGGATCGTCATCATCATCTTCATCATTATCCATCCGGTCGTGGCGATGATTACGATTTCCATTGCTTCTTTGGATCGGTTTAATCGCTGGTATTACCCGCGTTCGATCCTCGTCTTCCTCATCGTTAAAAAGAACTTTTGCTTCACTACGGCGCTCCGGCAACAAGCAGGTTTCTAAATCCTGCAGCATTTGCTTTGCAGACTGATAACGCTCTTCCGGATTTTTACGCATCGATCTTAAAATTACATTCTCAACGCTTTGCGGAATAAGTGGATTTATGAGCCTTGGCTCTTCAAACTCTTCTTGCAGATGCTTTAGAGCTACGCTAATCGGACTCTCCCCTAAGAATGGAAGACTTCCGGTAAGCATTTGATAGAGTACAATCCCTAATGAATACAGATCGGATTTCTCTCCTGTTGAGACACCTTTAGCATGCTCTGGTGAGAAATAATGAACGGAACCTACTACAGAGCCTGTCTGAGTAATGGTAGTAGATGTTACCGCACGAGCAATACCGAAATCCGTTACCTTCACCCGGCCATTGCGCCCGATCAATATATTATGTGGTTTAATATCCCGATGAATAATTTGATTCTGATGAGCGTGATCAAGTGCATCACAGATTTGTGAAGCGATCCTTACGGACTCGTCAACCTGTAATGGTGCTCGTTCTTTTATAATTTCATTAAGATTCTTGCCCTCAATATATTCCATGACAATATAATGAATTTCGTCTTCTTGTCCTACATCGTAAATACTAACCACATTCGGATGAGACAAAGATGCAGCTGATTGCGCCTCACGCCTAAAACGGCGGATAAATTCCTCGTCATGAACAAATTGATTACGCAATACTTTGATGGCGACGTTTCGGTTTAAAAGAATGTCATGTGCTCTATAGACGAGCGCCATTCCACCTCCGCCGATCCGTTCGATGACTTGGTAACGGCCGCCCAGTTCGTGACCGATCATCAATCCCACTCCTTTGTTTCGGGCACAGCGGCCTCTCCATGATGTTCTAACAAAGCGACGCTAATATTATCGCCGCCGCCAGCAAGCAGTGCCAACTGAAGTAAGCGGTCCGCTCTTTCCTCTAACGGTATCTCATGTATTCCCGCTACCTTGCCCAAATGCTCATTGTTAACAAAATTACTTAAACCATCACTGCAGAGAAGCAAAAGTTCCCCAGGTAGCAGGGTAACAGGGGCTAAATCAACCAGCACCTCAGCATCTGTTCCAAGTGCTCTCGTCAGCACATTCCGTCTCGGATGATTATCTAATTCCTCCACACTGATCTGACCGTTCTTGAACAGCTCATTGACTAGCGTGTGATCTTCGGTTAATTGAACTGCTGCACTGTCCTTTATTAAATAGGCTCTGCTGTCTCCGATGTGGCCAATATATCCGTTTGAACCATTCATCAGGGCAGCAACGACAGTAGTACCCATATTGTGGTACTTATCGTCGCTGGAAGCCTCCTTGAAGACAGTGCTGTTAGCTTCCAAAATAGCAGCTGATAACGCATCACGCAGTGCTTCGTCCTGAAGCTCAGGCAGGAGCCCGTCTAGGGTATTCCTCATCGTCTCCAAAGCAAGCCTGCTCGCGGTTTCACCAGCCTGATGTCCACCCATCCCATCGGCAATTATGCCGAGTGTATAACCGTGGCGCGTCGCGCCGATCCAGACCGAATCCTCATTGACAGAGCGCACTCGGCCAATATCGCTGGCATGAACTGTTCTGATCAAATATCCTCACCCCAACTCCATATGTTTGGCACGCAGCTGTCCGCATGCGGCCGCGATATCATGGCCTTGCTCACGGCGAATGGTAACATTCACGCCGTTGTCAGCCAAAATACGTTGAAACTCAAAGATATCATTACGTGAAGTACGTACATATTTCCGCTCTGGCACGTGGTTTACTGGAATCAAATTGACGTGGCACAGCATGTTCTTAAGCACACCTGCTAATTCCTCAGCATGCTCCGGCTGATCATTCACCCCGCCGATCAATGCATACTCAAAGCTGACCCGTCGCCCCGTCTTAGCTTGATAATAACGTAAAGATTCAATCACATCATCAAACGGAAAGCGGCGGTTAACTGGCATTAGCTTCGAACGCAGTTTGTCGTTAGGTGCATGAATCGAAATCGCCAAATTTATTTGTGTATCTTCTTCTGCAAATTTATAAATGCTCGGCACAATCCCGCTAGTGGAAACAGTAATATGCCGTTGTCCGATATTTAGACCTTTCTCATGAATCATAAGACGCAAGAATCTCATTGTTGCATCATAGTTCTCAAACGGCTCACCAGTACCCATGATAACAATACTGCTGACACGTTCACCCCGCTCATCCAAGATCTGTTGAGAGCGTACAACCTGAGCTACAATTTCACCCGCTGTCAAATCACGTTTCAATCCACCAAGCGTAGAGGCGCAGAAAGTACAGCCGATTCGGCAGCCTACTTGAGTTGTTACACAAACGCTATTTCCATAATTATGTTTCATGATAACTGTCTCGATCGCATGATCATCATGCAATCCAAACAGGAATTTTACTGTTCCATCTTTCGATTCCATTTTAGTAATCTCAGTGAGCGCTGCAATGGAGAATTGCTCGTTCAGCTTCTGACGAAGTCCTTTAGACAAATTGCTCATGGATTCGAAGTCACTTACACGTTTTACATACAACCAATCAAAAATCTGTCCACCACGAAAAGCAGGCTCACCGTTATCTTTCGCCCACTGCTGTAACTCTTCTAAAGAAAAATCATATATTAAAGGTTTCATTATTATTAGCACCTGTTCTTTCATAAGGATATGCGTATTATTTCTCATTCTTCCTATTTTAACACAAATTTCAGAGACGGTAAAAGAAATAGCCCGCCGTACGTTAGCCCGGCGGGCGGAAGATACAACGATTGTCAGTAAATTTGCTATATTACAAGACTCTTTGAAGCTTGGAGATATAGAACCCATCACTGCCATAATGATGTGGCAATAACTGAATCCCCTCACCAACAGCCAGCGCAGTACCTTCCAATCTCCCCCACAGCGGGGAAGCAAATGTTATAGAAGTGAAATCAGGATTTTGCTCCAAAAAGGCAGCTACAACCTCACTATTTTCCGTTTGTTCAGTCGTACAGGTACTATAAACCAGAACACCACCCGGTTTCAACAGTTTAGAAACCGACTGCAGCAGCTGACCCTGCAGTGATGCTACACTTACAACATCCTCAGGCTGCTTACGCCATTTGAGATCTGGCTTACGGCGGATTACACCAAGCCCAGAGCAAGGCGCGTCCAAAAGAATTCTATCGAAGGAATGATGCTCTAAGGTAAGCTCCAGCTCCAGTGCATCTGCACTGCCTGTTACTACGCTTTCGAGACCTAATCGTGCAGCTTGATCCGAGATAAGCTTAGCTTTATGTGGATGCAGATCGTTAGCGAAAATAGATCCTTCATCTTTCATCAGCTCGCCCATATGGGCCGTTTTGCCCCCAGGCGCGGCGCAGCAATCAAGCACTCTCATTCCAGGCTCAGGTGCAACAGCTTCAGCTACAAGCATGGAGCTTTCATCCTGAACAGATAGATATCCATCCCGGTACCAGGATGAAAGAGCCAGATTACCGCCGCTTTTTACAACAATACCATAAGGACTTACTTCAGAAGCAGAAGCTTGCAGACCTTGTTCAATCATCTGACTCAATAGGGCTTCACGGCTAATCATCGTAGTATTTACGCGTATACTGACAGCGGGTGGCTCATTGTTAGCAGCGCAAATAGCTTCCGCAGTGTCAACACCATACTCCGTAATCCAGCGTTTCACTAACCATATAGGATGGGAATACTGAATAGATATCCGTTTCGCAGGACCCAATCCATCAGGTATTACCGGCAGATTTCCAGCGCGCAGCACACTACGAAGCACGCCATTAACCATACCCGAAATTCCTTGATGGCCCTTTTTCTTAGCTATATTAACAGCCTCATTTACAGCTGCATGAGATGGTATGCGATCCAGGTACATAATTTGATATAAGCTTAGACGCAGTAAATTACGCACCCAGGGCTGCAATTTAGCGATCCCTTTGCTAACAATTTCCTCGAGCACATAATCAAGTGTATTCATCCGAGAGATGGTACCATAGACAAGCTCTGTAACTAGTCCAGCATCTTCTCTGCTGAGTGCAGACTTCTGCAGACTGCTGTTCAGCAATAAGTTGCTGTAAGCCCCTTGTTGTTCGACTTTAACCAGGATATCAAGAGTGATATCGCGGGCAGAAGCTGTAGCAGCTTTACCTTTATTTCCGCTACCGCCCTTTTTACCACTCACAGCTTTATGATCTTTACTATTTTTATTGCCAGAGTTATGGCTTACTCCTGATCGGCCCGCACCGTTACCGCCCGCGCTCAACCTAGCACCGTCCCTGGTTTCATAACACCGCCACGGCTAAAATCCGCAGCACTCATCGCTTTCTTACCAGCAGGTTGAACCGTAGTTAGCAGCAGACTTCCGTCTCCTGTCTTAACCTCGACACCATGTTCAGTGACCGAAAGTACCGTTCCTGGCGCACTATCAGTTGATTTCTGCTCAGCAGGAATTTTTGAAGCCCATACTTTGAAGGTCTCTCCATTCCAAAGCGTAAACGCACCGGAAAAAGGTACTAATCCACGAATTCGATTATAGTTATCACGTGAGCCAGCGTTCCAATCCAAACGCTCATCCTCACGATTTAGGTTAGGAGCAAAGGTCGCTTGACTGTCGTCTTGCGGAGAAGCTTGAACAAGGCCGTTTACTAATCGCGGCATTTCAGACTTCAAAAGATCACGTCCAGCAAGGCTAAGCTTCTCGAACATCGTGCCGGAAGTATCCTCATCCTCGATAGCCACCTCGACGCGCGAGATCATATCTCCAGTGTCAAGTCCTTCAGCCATATACATCAAGGTAACGCCGGTAACCTTCTCACCGTTAATGATACTACGTTGAATCGGTGCGCCACCCCGGTATTTAGGAAGTAGTGAACCATGAACATTCACACAACCATTACGCGGCAAATCCAATACAGCTTTAGGCAAAATTTGACCATAAGCAGCTGTAACAATCAGGTCAGGCTCATATGCAGCTAGCTCTGCGACAGCCTCAGGCTTGCGCATCCGTTCAGGCTGGAGCACAGGTAAACCGAGAGATAAAGCGGCTTCTTTAACTGGTGAAGGAGCCAAGATTTTTTTACGTCCTTGCGGTCGATCTGGTTGGGTGACGACTGCTACAACTTCATAGCCTTCATCCATCAGCATTTGCAAGCTTGGTACCGCAAAGGCTGGGGTTCCCATGAATACAATCTTCATATCCTCACTCCTCAGTCTCATTGCGTTCAGCTGTCATCTCGTATACTTTCTCAGCGATATCGGTAAACAGTACTCCGTTCAGATGGTCAATCTCATGTTGAAAAGCCCGTGCAAGTAAACCACTGCCGGTAATGGTAATTTCTTTTCCTTCACGGTTAAGACCACGCACGGTTACTGTCTCTGCACGGCGTACATCACCATTCAATCCGGGAATACTAAGACATCCTTCAGGTCCTAGCTGCTCCCCTTCTGTACCGATGATTTCCGGATTAATCATTTTGATAAGCCCGTGCTCTTCATCTGCATCCACCACAATTAGGCGCTTCAAAATACCAACTTGTGGAGCTGCCAGCCCTACACCTTCAGCGTCATACATCGTATCAGCCATATCATCTAACAATTTTTTAACATTAGGTGTAACTACAGTTACTTCTTTTGCTATTTTGTGCAACACTTCATCCGGTTCCTTAACGATCATACGTATCGCCATTAAAAACACCTTCCCGTTCTGTACATCTCTATATTTAGAGTTTATTGATCTAGCTCTTTTTTTACATTGTAACATGATAACGATTTACATCAACATTTGCGGATCAACATCAATGCTGATCTGAAGCCCTGTATCCCGTACAGAATCCTCCAACTCCTCAGCCACTTGTCGAACAAGCCCTATCACATCGATGGCGCCGCGCCATTTTATCATACATTGGAATCTATATCTACCCTTTAAGCGAGGGATTGGAGAAGCTACGGGACCTAACAGATCTAATACATCCGTGGTTAGCTTATCTAGACTCCCATACCATCTTAGATTTCTGGCCTTCCCCTGCAGATTCATAGCGTAATTCTCTGCCATCCGGAGTAGTAGCGGTAACTGCTCATGGGATAATGTAACGAGTATCAGTCTGCAATAAGGTGGATAATGTAGCCCTCTGCGATGCTTCAGCTCTTCCCTTACAAAAGAGAGATAGTCATGCCCGCTAGCATGAATAATAGAATAATGCTCTGGTGTATAGGACTGAACAACGACCTCACCCGGAAGCTGATGCCGACCTGCTCTTCCAGCAACTTGTGTAAGCAATTGGAAGGTCTTCTCCGCTGCACGAAAATCGGGCAAGTTCAACGCTGAATCTGCTGTAATTACGCCAACAAGAGTTACGTCAGGAAAATCCAAACCTTTTGCTACCATCTGAGTGCCTAGCAGAACATCCGCTTTTTTGTCTCTGAATTGATTCAGCAGCTTCTCATGCGAACCTTTTTCTGTCGTTGTATCCACGTCCATACGAATCACCCGTATCCCAGGGAACAACTTACCAAGCTCTTCTTCCACCCGCTGCGTCCCCGTTCCGAAGAACCGGATATGCTCACTTCCACACTCTGGACAAAGTTTAGGTGCTGGTTCAGCATGACCACAATAATGACAACGCAAATTGTCACTACGACTATGATACGTTAATGAAATATCACACTCGGGGCAGCCTGCTACATATCCGCAACTCCGGCACATAACAAACGTCGAGAAACCTCTACGGTTAAGCAATAACACGGTCTGTTCTCCACGTTCCAGTCTTTCAGCCAATGCAGCATGAAGCTTTCGACTGAACATTGAGCGATTACCTTCTTTAAGCTCTTCCCGCATATCCACGATATTTACCTTCGGTAGTTCGTTACCAAGCGCGCGGGTAGGCATCTCTAGAAGGACTGGTGAAAAATGAATATCACTCTGCGCTCTAGCAGCATGATAGCTTTCTAACGAAGGCGTGGCGGAGCCTAAAATCACGGCTGCCCCACACTGTTCGGCTCTGCGAATCGCTGCATCACGGGCATGATATTTCGGATTTTCCTCCTGCTTATATGAGGTTTCATGCTCTTCATCCATAATAATCAAACCTAGGTTAGAGAACGGAGCAAACACCGCTGAACGGGCGCCAACGGCAACCGTAGCCTTTCCTTCACGGATTTTGCGCCACTCATCATAACGTTCGCCAACAGATAATCGGCTATGCATTACCGCAACACCACTTCCGAAGCGCCCCTTAAAGCGCTCCACCATCTGCGGCGTTAATGCGATTTCTGGGACGAGCACTACGGCCTGTCTACCCTGATCCAAACAACGTTTGATACATTGCAAATAGATTTCTGTCTTACCACTCCCCGTAACGCCATGTAACAGAAAAACTTCATGGAGCTGTTCTTCTAGCGTTCGTGAAATACGTGTGTATACAATCTCTTGTTCTGCTGTAAGTGGCAGAGGCGTAGTAGGCTTAAAATCACGTCCTTGATAAGGGTCGCGATAGACTTCGATTTCACTGATTTCGATAAAGCCTTTTTCCTCTAAACCCTTCACGGTGCTTGCCGTCACTTGAAGTGCAGACAAGACTTCCTTAAGCGCCATTGGGAGTGTAGATTCCCTTTCAATCAGATAGCTAAGCACTTCCTTCTGTCGCGCGGACTTTTTGGGGAATTTATTCAACGCCTCACGAGCAGCCGTGATCCCTATCGCAAGATCTACTGCTTTCAGCTTCTTCTTGCCCATTTTATCTTTAATCGATTGGCTCTCTACAAGAACTCCACGTCTTAGCATGAACTTCACCGTCTCCGCAGCCTCCGGAAATGCACGGGTGAGCTGCTTCATGGAAACTTCGCCATTACGTCCGATAAACTCAGTAATTAGTCGTTCCTCATTCCCTGTATCTGCAAACATAGGGAATAATTCATCATCAGAAAATGCTGCTTCTTCTTCCACATTTCCTAGCGAAATCAGTCGTTCTGCCTTCCCTTTTAGAGCAGTGGGCAGCATCGCTTGCAGGGCTGAAATTCGTCTGCATGCATATCTTTTACTCATCCAGTCCGCTAGCTCAACTAATTCAGGAGATAAAGGTGGAAGCAAATCCAGCACCTCTTGAATAGCCTTAAGACCAGGATTCACTACTGTTTCACCTGACTCCAGAGAAACGACAAAGCCTTGCACTGTGCGGTGTCCAAACGGGACCGCTACTCGGCTGCCCACTTCAATCCATAACTTTAGTGATTCTGGAATACTATAATCAAATGGCCGGTCAGTGCTGCGTACAGGCACATCCACAATGACCTTGGCAATATCCATTATAATGAAGCTCCAGTAATTCGCTCTGCCACGAGCGTCAGCAAGCGGCGAGCGACCTCATCCTTAGACAATTGTGGCAATTCGAGCACCAATCCATCTACATCATAAATCGATACAATATTCGTATCCGATCCGAATCCGGCTCCTGCAGCCGCTACATTGTTTGCAACAATGAGATCGCAGTTTTTGCGGACCAGCTTGTCCTTTGCATAAAATTCTGTGTTTCCCGTCTCCGCAGCAAAGCCGATCAAGAACTGCTTGTCTTTGTTCTTACCTAGCGTTTCCAGAATATCCGTTGTTTTTATAAGCTCAAGTGTCAGTGTATCTCCACTTTTTTTAATTTTGGATGGCTCACTTTGCTTAGGCCGGTAATCCGAAACAGCAGCAGCCTTGATCATGATATCGCAGCTATCCCACTGCGCAGTAACCGCATCGTACATTTCTTGTGCAGATTGAACACGAATGACATTCATATCCGGGTCCTGCGGAGGCGCTTCATCTGTTCGCGCAGCAATCAAGGTAACCTCAGCACCCATTGCACGTGCAGCACGTGCCAATGCAAAACCCATCTTACCGGAGGAATCATTGGAGATATAGCGTACCGGATCAATCCGTTCTACTGTACCACCAGCTGTGATGACGATCTTTTTACCCTTGAGGGGACTAGACTTCACACTTTCTTGCAACGCAAAAAAATCCTCAACATAACTTACAATAGTCTCCGGTTCCTCTAAACGTCCTTTACCCACGTAACCACATGCCAGCAGACCTTCTCCAGGCTCAATAAACTGAATACCTCGTTTAGCGAGGGTATCCAAATTGCTAAGTACAGCGGGATGCTGATACATATGAACATTCATAGCCGGTGCCACCATTATAGGTGCAGTAGTAGCGAGTAACGTTGTGGATAACATATCATCCGCAATTCCGTGCGCCATTTTAGCAATAATATTTGCAGTTGCTGGTGCTACTATCACAAGGTCCGCCGAATCAGCCAAATCAATATGCGAGATGGAGGATGGATCCCGTTCCTGGAATGTATCGCTATATACTCGTTGCTTCGACAGTGACTGTAGAGTTAATTCTGTAATGAACTGCTTTGCCGAAGCTGTCATAATGACATGAACCTCGGCTCCTTTTTGGACAAGCTTACTGGTCAGGGCTGCTGCTTTGTAAGCGGCAATTCCCCCTGTAATCCCAAGTAAAATAGTCTTCCCCTTCAAGCTCTTCAACATGATCTCCCCCCTGTTCCCTTCTCTTACAACGAATGATCTAATTCTTAAACTTCTTATATTTTGAGAAAAAAATAACAACCTTCCGGTTGTCAGAAACAGCCCGGTCTTGGGCTATCAGCATTCATTAAAGACCCATAATTGCTCCATAACCCAAGAAGAAACGGCATCGCCTAATAACAAATAGGCGGTATCCGTTTCTACAAAAGGTCATATCTAAATAGACTTGAGACTACTCTTCACCACGGGTAAGCGTAATGCGATCTTCGTAAATTTCTTCAAGAGCAACACCGACGAATTTATGCGATCTAGGGTTCTTCACATCTGTCTTGCCACCCTCACGCAATTGTCTAGCACGACGTGCTGCGGCTACAACGAGCGAATACTTACTGTCAACCTTGGTCATCATTTCATCAATTGATGGATATAGCACAGGGACACCTCTTCATAGTTTACTGGTAATACCTTCAGCCTTGCAGCATTCATTATCTAACTTTACAATGTTCGGCGATAATAATGCTTTCTATTCTCTTACAGGCCAGATCAATCTCATCATTTACAACAGCATAATCATAATGCTGCATTAGATTAATCTCATCCTCCGCTACAGTCATGCGGTGATCGATCACATCTGGATGTTCCGTACCCCGTCCGCGTATGCGGTCCTTCAGCTCATCCATAGAAGGTGGAAGAAGGAACACAAAAATACCTTCAGGAAATTTTTCTTTAACTTTGAGAGCTCCCTGAACCTCAATTTCGAGAATAATATCTTTGCCGCTATTGAGAGTTCTCTCTACAAAATCACGTGGAGTACCGTAAAAATTACCTACGTACTCCGCATATTCAAGCAGTTGATCGGCTTCTATCATAGCCGAAAACTCCTCTTTGCTTTTGAAAAAATAATTCACGCCGTCTTCCTCACCCGCACGCGGACTGCGAGTAGTAGCAGAAACTGAGTAGACAAGTTCGGGCATCTTCGGTCGTAGCGCAGTACATACAGTACCTTTACCCACGCCGGAAGGTCCGGATAATATGATGAGCAATCCTTTTGACATAATACACTCCATTTAGTTGTTATTCGTCGTTGTCGTCATCTTTACTGGATAAGCGATGCGCTACAGTCTCCGGCTGTACAGCCGACAGAATGACATGATCACTATCTGTAATGATTACGGCACGAGTCCGTCGGCCATAGGTGGCGTCGATCAACATATGTCGATCTCGAGCCTCCTGGATAATACGTTTGATCGGTGCAGATTCCGGACTGACGATGGAAATAATGCGATTGGCGGACACAATATTCCCAAAGCCAATGTTGATAAGTTTGATTGCCATGTTCCGGTAGTTCCCCCCATAAAGTTCTATGCTATTGCCTGTTCCCGGTTACTCTATGTTTGCCGCTTGTTCGCGAATCTTCTCCAGCTCAGCTTTCATGTCTAGCACAAGACCCACGAGTGTTAAATGATTACATTTCGATCCGATTGTATTCGTCTCCCGGTTCATCTCCTGAATGAGAAAATCCAGCTTGCGTCCTACCGGTCCTTTCCCCTTCAGGAGGGTTCTGCATTGTTCGAAATGACTATACAACCGGGTCAACTCTTCATCAATATTACAGCGATCTGCAAAAATAGCGATTTCCATCCCGAATTTATGCTCATCAAAAGCGAACGTCCCATCATTTAACTCATTTAATCGATGACGAAGCTTGTCACGATATTCAATGATTACAACAGGTGCAAGTTCGACCATTTCAGCATGCATGGATTCTAGATGATTGAGACGCTGTTCAATATCAGCGGCTAGAAAACTGCCTTCACGGGCGCGCATCTCTAGCAGAGATTGCAAACTCTGCTCAAGTCCCGTCTCCAACATTTCAGAGTAGTCTTCTAAGGCCGCGGACACGGCACCCGCAGCCTCATCTTTGCTTTCCATAATACCGGGTATAGAAAGTATATCACGTAGAGTCAACTCACCGGACAAACCATACTCGTTCTTAAGCTGATCTGCTGCCTTAAGATAAGTCATGACAGTAGAGCGATTCAGAACCGGTCCGGAAGATGACTCATCGTGCTCTCTATTGATGGTAACATCTATCCTTCCCCGTTTGACGTGCTGCTGAACCTTTCTTCTCAGCACATCCTCATAACCCGTCCAATCCCGGGGCATCCGCAGTACAACTTCGCAGTACCGGTGATTCACCGATTTCACTTCGAACATAATCTTGTAGCCGCCGAATTGCAGGGACGATTGACCGTATCCGGTCATGCTAAATGACAACGGAATCACATCCATTACACTATTGTAATTGATTATTACTAGCGAAACAAGGGGGACAATTTACGTCCTGATTTCTCCCATACATACTCGATCAGCTGTGCGCTCATATCATAGAACATAAACGGTGTCATCAAATAGATCCCATTGAAATGGGCAGTTGCAACATCTAACAACTCTTTAGCGATGGCGACCCCTTCAGCTCTTCCTGCTTCTCCTTCAAGTCCCTTCATGCGATTCCGAACATCATCCGTAAGCTGGATTCCCGGAACCTCGTTATGCAGGAACTCTGCATTACGCCCACTAGCCAATGGCATCACACCAATAAACACGGGAATATCCAGATGTGCAGTTGCCTCAGCGATCTTTACGAAAAGCTCCTGATCATAGACAGGCTGAGTCATAATATAATCTGCACCAGAGGCAATTTTCTTCTCCAGTCGCTGTACGGCCTTATCTAAATGTTTCACATTCGGGTTAAAGGCAGCACCGATAACAAAATTCGCTTTCTGCTTCAAAGGTTTACCTGAGAAGGAAATACCATCATTCAACTGCTTAATCATACGAATAATTTCAAAAGAGGTTAAGTCGTAAACCGAACTTGAGCCGGGAAGATCTCCGAATTTCGCTGGATCTCCAGTCACCGCTAACACATGATCAATTCCTAGCGCATCAAAACCCATCAAATGCGATTGGGTACCAATCAGATTGCGATCGCGACAAGCAATATGCACTAGTGGACGGAGTCCAGTTTTAGCATGCACCAAATGGCCCAAAGCCATATTGCTCATCCGTGTAACAGCCAGTGAGTTATCGGCGAGTGTCAGCGCATCCGCACCTGCTCTTCTCAACGCTTCTGCACCCTTCATGAACTTGCCGATATCCAAATCACGAGGTGGATCAAGCTCAACGATAACCGTATGACGTTCCTTGACTAGATCAACCAGGTTCGGCTCACGACCATCTCTTCCCTCATCTTCGCCAAAATGCTCCTGCAAAGATACACGCTCCACAGTCGGAAGCGTCGGTTCTGGAAGTGGCTGAGGTACGTAATCTTTCAATGCGGAAGAAATTTCAGCAATATGCTGCGGAGTAGTACCACAGCAGCCCCCAATAATTCTGCAACCCATTTCTGCAAAAGTAACTGCCATTTGTCCGAAATATTCCGGTGAAGCCCCATACCGATATTCTCCGTCAACATAATCCGCAACACCCGCATTCGGATAGACTGAAGTAGGCAGAATTAGATTACCCTGTACTGCTTTTAGTGCTCTCTTAATTCCATTCGGGCCAGTATTACAGTTAAAACCGATAATATCCGCTCCATCACCTTCTAAGATCCGGAAAGCCTCTGGTAACGTCAATCCATCTAATGTACGTGCCGATTCATCCACAGCAAATTGGCAAATGACTGGGAGAGTACTATGTTTACGTACTGTTCTTAGCGCAAGATGCAGTTCCTCGACATCGTAAAAGGTTTCTAGCATAACGCCGTCTACTTCTTCTTCTAACAAAGCTGTAATCTGCTGTGTAAAATACCTCTTCAACTCTGTCGATGAGAGATTTGCACGCTTACCGGCGCGAATAGAGCCTACAGCACCTAATACATAGCCTGTATCTCCAGCAGCTTTACGAGCGATTCTTACTCCGGCGCGATTAATTTCTTCAACCTTGGACTCCAAACCATATTTGGACAGCCTGTCAAAATTCGCTGAGAAGGTGTTGCTTTCTAGCAGCACTGCTCCTGCATCGATATAGCTGCGATGGACATCTTCGATAACCCCCGGAGAGGTCAAATTTAATTCTTCGTAGGAAATGCCGACAGGGAAACCCTTCTGATATAAATAGGTACCCATCGCTCCGTCTCCGACCAATACTTTGTTTCCCCATGCGGAACGTAAATCCGGCTTCACTGCAAGATCCTCCCCTGTCACATTAGGTTCTACTTTAGTTTCATACTAATGTAACATAAATCGCTATGGATGATAAGCTTTCATAAGAAAAGCAATCAACCCCCCAGTGGTATGAATGATCAAGTATTAAAAGCCTCATACTAACGTTAAAAACAATAAAAGGGGTATTTAAGTGAAGAAAAAAACAAGAAAGCTTCTGATCCGAAAATACACGGTAATTCTACTCTTATGCATTCTCTGCTTATTATTTCTGTATTTGGGAGATTGGATGTACGGATATGGTCTGGGCAATATCGGTTATATTCTAAATTACTTGCTATATACCCCCTCTGAGAAAGTCGCTGCTTGTATTTTATTGCTATGCCTGATTATTCCCGATATCCTAGCCTGGAAGACAGGGCATCAACCAGAACGAGGAGGGGAACTGTGACTTTTTATCGCTGTAATAATAATTAGGAGCAATGGAATCAACACCATAAAGAAGGGAAAGACCGTGTATAGCAGTTTCCCTCCCTCTTCAATATGTTCTGTGAAGCTTCGGGCATTCAGCATCGAACTGAACAGGATTATTAGAGCTACCGGATACACCATTCTTCGGTAAGGAATCTTGAACAATTCTGAAATCCCAATAAGTGCTGCTGCAAAAAAAACAGACAATTTGAAAAAAACACCGATTATTAGCACCATGACAATTAGAATATCCACACGTTGAATAAAATCGGAGATAGAGATCTTACTGATCGTAGGCATTAAGGGGAACGGAGAACGCCTGACAATATCTGTACCAAGCACCGATATATTTAAGGCCATGGTCATACTTAACAGTATACCTGATACAAATATGCCCGCTGCGATTACCCAAGGACCTTTTTTAACGTTATTCAGATAGGGCATAAGCATAGTAAAACAGATCATTTCACCAAAAGGGAAAATGTAGTTTTGATGTAAAACAGAAGAAACAATTGGCTTAATTCCATTCTCAAAAACAGGGAGCAAACGGTTCAAATTAATGGAGCCCGAGAACATTAACATGCTCGAACAAAATAAACCGATTAATATCACAATCACCGCAAACACCAACGAAGTTCGGGACAGCACTTCTACTCCTTTATGCAATACATAAGCACTAGATAATACCATTAACATCGCTACAATGAATAACGGCGTCCTGTGCATAGTAGCCATAACTAGCATAGAGCTACCATCTCGCAGATCACGACCAGCCAAATTAAGAAATATCACGATATAAGCTATGGATATCAACGAACCCACATATTTGCCAAATAGTTGCCGGATATATGCCGTAAGGGGCAGATTCGGAAACTTTCTATAAAGATAGGCATATCCTGCAAAAACAATTAATCCTATCAAATTCCCCAGCAATATGGAAATCCAAGCATCCTTATCAGACTCCATTCCAAGATTCACTACCAGCGCCGTCCCTAGTTCAAACAACACTGTCAGGGTGAAAAATTGAAGTAGTCCTATTTTTATATTTCCCATAGCTGCCCTCCTAAATTATCATTTCTTTTTGGACTGAAAGGAATCACTCCGCATGTCGGTATGCCGAATAACTATATCCACATTAAACTTGATCTCACAGGTTGCAAATATGCTATCCCAATGATCTTTTACTTGCTTCCACCCCCGCGGATTCTCTCGTTCTACAACTTCACCAAATCCAAGGTAATCGCTTTTTAACAAACGAGCTGCTGAGACAGCTGCATGTAACTTATCATTGATACTCTGTTCTAGAAGTTCCGAAAGATTATTTAAGACCTTGGGATCTGTCAAATCCAAAGCATTAGGCGATTCTTTTAAACCTGCCTGCTCAGTGATATTTATTGTGATTACCGGATGCTCGACGTCCTTCGCATCAGCATGAATATGTACCTGAGATAAATACACGATGAACGCTACATATTCATCCTCACCAATCGAAACCACTACTGGAATTTGTGTAATTTTATTCTTTAGCAGGGCAGTGCCTATAGCTTCATCACCTCGTAGCCAGCCTATCAGCTTGTCCTCTTTAAATGCAGCGAAGTCTGTAACTCTAAGAATGGCCTCAGGATCTATATTTTTCAAACTGTCGTTATTATCTTTTTTGTCCAATTCCCCTGTTACCATTACCCCATTGACGATAGGCCCACCACCAGGAATTTGAATACCACGAATTATATCGTCTACTTCCATCCGGTAATTATATCCATACTGTTTAGAGGTCGTCTGCAGCTTCTCCACTAGATCATTTGCGGGTATTTTGCCAAACGTAGTCATGGTCGTCATACTATCTACCGCCGGCTGTCCCTTTGATATAAAAATAAAACTGGTTAGCCTAGTTTCACTCTCTCTTTCTAGGACATCCATCATATCTTTGATACCTTCGCGAGCAAACTTCTCCGAAATAACGATCACTCGGATATGACCTAAGGACAAGAAGCGCGCAGTCTGACGCGAGGCATTAGCCAACGCTTCAAACATTGTACGTCCACTGCCTTTATATACTACGACTGGCGAAGTACCTCTGGCGTTCTCGCCAGAGATTTCGTCAGCAATTATAATCTGAAAAGATAATACATATTTTTCCTCATCTGTAGGACCTCTATCAATAGCCACTCCAGAAACGATTGCCCTTCTATTTAGCTCCACACTGTCCCAGCAGCCTGTAAGACTGAGAAATATCAATAAACAAAGCAGGACAACCCCAATAAAAATAGTGCGATTACTCTTCATCCTGCACTCCTTTTTTTGGATGCTCTGCCCCAGTAGATTTTTCAAGGATTTTAGGAGAAATATTCTGTTCATGTCCTGTTGAGATCTTCTTTCCTTCCGAAATGCCTTCTTGCCTCTTTGTTGTAGAAACTTGCTCCGTTCTCAAAGCCCATAAGGGCAGTCTTAAGAACGCATCTTTTTGACCATGTGAGGATATAGGCACAATAGGGGATAGATAAGGGACACCGAATGAACGCAGACTATTCATATGTGCAAGCAAAACAATTAAGCCTAAAGTAATCCCATAAAAACCAAACATACCGGCCAGCACTAAAAATCCGAAACGGATAATTCTACCTGCTATCGCCATGTTATAAGCAGGTATAGCAAAGCTCGCAATCCCTGTCAGCGCTACTACAATAACCATAACCGGTGTGATGATTCCTGCTTCTACTACTGCCTGTCCCAAAATAAGAGCACCAACAACGGATACTGTCTGTCCTACTGCACGCGGCATTCTTACTCCAGCCTCTCTAATGATCTCGAACGCTCCTTCCATCAGGATTGCCTCCACAAAAGCAGGAAAAGGTACATTTTCACGTTGTGATAATAGATTGATTAACAGGGTTGTAGGAATCATCTCATAATGGTAAGTGGTTAACGCTATATAAACGGAAGGTCCAAGAATTAGTACAATAAAACTGATATATCGAACAAGACGCATGAGAATTGCAATATCGAACCTTTGAGCATAATCCGAGGCAGACTGAAAAAACAGTGTAAATACCGCAGGCAAAATCAATACAAACGGGGTACCATCTATAATGATCACAACCCTACCCTCTAATAGGTTCGTCGCTGCAACATCAGGCCGTTCACTATTATTAATGGTTGGAAAAGGTGTGAAGGTTTTATCCTGAATTAGTTCTTCAATATAACCGGATTCCATGATGGCATCGACATTAATCTGTTGTAGCCGATTTCTCACCTCTTCTACCAACTTCTCGTCTGCATTGTCTTTAATGTACATGAGGGCCACATCTGTGTGAGTTACCTTTCCGATCTTTAAATGTTCTAGTCTTAGCTTAGAAGACTTAATTCGTCTCCGAATCAAGGAAATGTTCGTAGCTACAGATTCAACAAAACTATCCTTTGGGCCTCGCACGACTAGCTGGGTGGATGGTTCGCTGACGGAGCGAGCTTCTCCTCCCTCGGTCTCACACACAATTGCACTGTCATAACCTTCAATCAGAATGACCGTTTTGCCAGAAAGGATCGCCAGTAGAACCTCATTCCACTCCTCTTGCAGCTGTGCTTGACCTATTTCCAAAGCACGGTTCAATACGAATTCCTTAAGATCATTTGTTGCAGAGATGTTCTCTTTGAGCATTTCGTCTGTAATTCCGAGTAACGAACCGATTACGAATTCATCGACCGTTTCCTTGTTGACAAGACCATTAAGATGAATCACTGCTGCTTGAACGGGACTCTCACCTCCGATCTTTACCTGACGAATTTTGAGATCAGGACTATGACCCAACTCATTATCTATTTGGTCGAGCGTTTGGTCCAAATCATCGGTAAGCCTCGGAATTCGAGTATCTTCATGAACTGAGGCTCCTTGTTGTTCCTTAGCGGATTTGTTTCTTCTGTTTATCCCGTTTATGTTCAACAAGGTCCCCCCTTTTTTCAATCTTAGGGGTATTATTCTCGGTTATCCCTTCCATTATTCGGCTACATAAAGTCGCAAGGATGTGGAAACACAAAAAGGCAGCCCAAGAGATTCTCTTGGGCTGCCTTCTTAAGTATTTTTCTAAATGGCTACACTACCTGTGAATGCAACCTCAGCAGGACCTGTCATATACACATGGTTATCCTCTTCATTCCATTCAATGTACAGATCGCCACCCTTTAGACTAATCCAAGCTGCTCGGTCCGTCAGACCATTTAGCACAGAAGATACTAAAGTTGCGCAAGCTCCAGTCCCACAAGCAAGTGTTGGTCCAGCTCCACGTTCCCATACCCGCATATCTACTCTGCCTCGATCCAGAACCGTCGCGAACTCAACGTTTACCTTTCTCGGAAACAATGGATGTACCTCTAGCTTAGGTCCCCATGTCGCTAGATCGAAAGATACGGCATCTTCTACATAAATAACGCAATGAGGATTACCCATAGATACTGCAGTAAACTTAAATTCGGTTCCATCCGATTCAATCCGCTCTGAGAGCACGGGTTCTGCATCAATAGCTACCGGAATTTGAAGACCGGACAATACAGGTTCACCCATATCAACCGTTACAGATTCCACTACACCGTCTTTTACATTCAAGGTAACCTTTTGTTCTCCGGCACCAATCGTTTCAATAACAATCTGCTCGGAGTTTACCAGGCCATGATCGTAGACATATTTGGATACACAGCGAATGGCATTTCCGCACTGCTCTGCTTCCGAGCCATCAGAGTTCATAATGCGCATCATGTAATCGCCGCGTTCAGACGGAAGGATGTATACAAGTCCGTCCGCTCCAATTCCGAAGAATCGATTGCATAACGTTACAGCAAGATCTGCTGCATTGCTTGGTAGCTCTTGCTCGCCGAAAACTACGATGAAGTCATTGCCTAGGCCGTGCATTTTTGTGAATTCCATTGAAAGTCCACTCCTAAAGGTTATGTTAAGTTAGATACGAGCTATTAACTGCAACAAGTATACCTTTAGGAATGGAGCGTTACTATTAACTTTATGCCGAAATTTTTGTACTTTTTATCATCGAATTACTGCCGCTACGACCACGATTACGTTTACCGCCCCAAACACTGCCAGCCCCCATCAAGAAGGTCGGAATCCCCGCAGTTACAAATACTAGACACCATTCACGGAAATTAAGCGGCACTGTTTTGAAGACGGGCTGGAGAAATGGAATATACATAACAGCCAGCATCAAAATCACGGATGACAAAACAGCAAGAACTAGGTACTTATTCTGGAACGGATTTCGATGGAACACCGAACGAGAACTGCGGCAATCGAAGACATGAATCAACTGGGCCATAACGAGTGTCGCAAAAGCTACGGACTGTGCTCGAATCAGCTGCGCTGGATTTTCTGGTGCTACACGTAAGGTTAGCCAAAATGCTCCTAACGTACATAAACCGATTAAAAATCCACGGCTTATGATCTTCCACCCTAAACGACGGGCAAAAATATTTTCCTTTGCACCACGCGGCTTATGCTCCATTAAGTCCTTCTCAGGCTGGTCAACACCAAGCGCCATCGCTGGCAGTCCGTCTGTCACCAAGTTGACCCATAAAATTTGAATAGGCACTAATGGCAGAGGCAGACCGAGCATCATGGCAAAGAACATGGTCAAGATTTCCCCTACATTTGATGCGAGCAGGTATCGAATGAATTTACGAATGTTCTCATAGATGTTTCTACCCTCTTCAATGGCAGCTACAATGGTTGAGAAGTTGTCATCCCCTAGCACTAATGAAGATGCTTCCTTGGTCACATCTGTTCCGGTGATCCCCATAGATATTCCTATATCTGCCGCTTTGATGGCTGGAGCATCATTGACTCCGTCTCCGGTCATAGCCACAACATGACCACGGCGCTGCAAAGACTTCACGATACGAAGCTTATGCTCTGGAGATACGCGGGCGAATACGTACACATTATCCGATACTTTATCCAGCTCATCATCATCCATCCGAGTCAGTTGAGCTCCTGTTAATACTGTGCCCCCACGTTGCAGAATTCCTAATTGGTGAGCAATGGCCTCTGCAGTCGTTCCATGGTCCCCAGTAATCATCACAGTCTTAATTCCTGCTCGGCGTGTGACGCTAATGGCATCGCGAACTTCACGCCGTGGCGGATCAATCATTCCAGCCAATCCGATAAAGACAAGTTGGCACTCCGCATCCTTTTCACTATCCACATTTTCACTTGGACGCATATCACGATAAGCCATACCTAGGACACGAAGTGCACCTGAAGCCATTTGCTCATTGGCATCAAGTACTTTCTGCCGCAATGTTGGCGTTAAAGGCACGACACCGCCCTCCCAGAGCATATACGAACAGCGATTAAGCAGCACATCAGGCGCGCCTTTCGTACATACCATCCGTCCTCCGGGATGACCAATAATAACTGACATTAACTTTCGCTCGGAATCAAAAGGAAATTCCTTCTCACGGGAGTAGGTTACGGCTAGCGTCTGGGCAGTCAAACCCATCTTCCCTGAAAGCGCTACTAGAGCTCCTTCCGTTGGATCTCCTTTGAGTTCCCAGATCGATGAGCTGTCAGAAGATTTATCAACTACAATGTCCTTATCCTTCCCTTTACGCTTACCTCGCACTTCGGTCGGAAAGGTCTCAATAATCTCTGCATTACTGCACAAAGCACCCACTTGTAGCATCCGTCTTAAACTTTGATCATTTTTGAGATCTACCGGTTTACCTTTCTCCAGAACCTGTCCGTTCGGAGCATAACCTTCACCTGTTACTTCAAGGCCACGTCCGCCCGTCCATAATCGGGTCACCGTCATTTTATTCTGAGTCAATGTACCCGTCTTGTCCGAACAGATGACGGATGCGCAGCCCAAGGTTTCCACTGAAGGTAATTTACGAACGATGGCCTTTCGTTTGATCATCCTCTGCACGCCCAGCGCAAGTGCGATGGTTACAATGGCCGGAAGCCCTTCCGGAATCGCAGCGACCGCCAAGCTTACCCCGGCCAAGAACATTGCTGTGGCAGGCTGTCCATGTAAAATACCGGCAGCTACAACTACAATAGTTAAACCTAGTGATACATAGATCAAAATTTTTCCTAACTGCTCGAGACGATGCTGAAGGGGAGTCTCCTGAGATTCTGTATTCTGGATCAGGTCTGCAATCTTACCCATCTCTGTGTCCATACCCGTACGAATTACGATAGCTTTACCAGTACCCCTGGTTACCATTGTGCCCATGAACCCAAGATTCTTCTGATCGCCGAGCGGAATCTCCTCCGCGCGGATCACATCCGAATGCTTCGAGACAGGCAGCGATTCCCCAGTTAGCGCGGATTCCTCCACATATAGAGAACTGCAATCCAGCCATCGGATATCCGCGGGTATTCGATCACCACTCTCCAGCAAGACAATATCACCTGGTACTAACATCTTTGCTGGAATAACCTCGCTGTTCCCCCCACGCAGTACTTTGGCAGAAGGCGCGGAGAGCTGTTTTAAAGCTCTTAGCGAACGTTCGGCGCGGAACTCTTGAACAAACCCAAGGGCTCCGTTTAAAAGGATAATCGCGATGATCGTGATGGCATCCAAATATTCGCCAAGCAAACCGGATACGAGCGTCGCACCCATAAGCACAAGCACCATGAAATCCTTAAACTGGTTCAACAGCAGGGTAAACGGGGATACGGTCTTTCCTTCGGACAGCTCGTTATACCCATTTTGCTTCCGTCGCTCCGCGGCATCCTCTCCACTGAGGCCCGTCCTCGGATGGACATTGAACATTTTCTGCAGCTCTTCTGCACCGAGCCGGTGCCAACTGTTTTGTTCCATGACTTTTCTTTCCCTCCCGGTCGTTTCTTGACTTCCGGCGGCGCACAGCTTTTCCACCTGTTCATGACCAAGTGTATTCAAGGTCGTCCAATAATATCACCGCCTAACCAATTCCCCTTTTGCGCGAATGTCCCAAAGTATGGCATCATAGAGAGGTAAGCTTAAACGTCTTCGGTGTTCTTATAAGGGCGGTAAGCGTTTAAACAAGAAATATAAGATATAAAGTATGATGTGAAACTTATACTTTCTTATATTTTCAGAAATTCATTTCACGTCGACAGGAGAGCTTTATCATGGCATTAGACGGCATTGTTACCCGAGCTATCGTGCACGAACTGCAATCATTCATCGGTGCGCGTATAGGCAAAATATATCAACCGAGCAATCACGATCTTATCTTCAACCTGCGGGGTGCCGGTGGCGGCGGCAAGCTATTGCTCTCTGCTAATCCGACATATCCGCGTCTGCATCTTACAGAAAGAAGCAGCATAAACCCATCAGAAGCACCTATGTTCTGCATGCTCATGCGTAAGCATTGTGAAGGTGGGGCTATTGAGAGTATCACTCAGGTAGGCATGGAACGAATTATTCACATAAATGTTAAGACTAGAGATGAGCTTGGAGACGTCTCTGCCAAAAAGATCATCATAGAGCTCATGGGACGGCACAGTAATATCATCCTTACTGAGCTCAGCACAGGAACGATCATAGACGGCATTCATCATGTTACTCCATCAATCAGCAGCTACCGGATCGTAATGCCCGGTGTCGCTTACACAGAGCCTCCTCAGCAACACAAGCTGAACCCTCTGGAGATCGATAAAGAACAATTTCTCAATTTGATCTCAGCTGCTGAAGAATCCGCTCTACTGGAAGAAGATGAGAAGGAGGCCGAACCGGAAGAAATCATTGAAGGTGAGCTCGCCAACCTGATTACAAAAGAAGAGGTTGAACAGAAACCTGACGGCTCAGGCGGTCCTTCCCCATCAGCTGACCCGGTAGGCTGGATGGTACATGCCTTCAGCGGAATGAGTCCACTTGTTGCCGGAGAGATTGCTCTTCGTCTCAGAAATGACCTTGCGGTAGGCGATACACAGGGATCTGCACCAGAATTTCCAACAAAGTTATGGGACGCCTTCCAGTCTGTAATGGGACCTGTCCATAATTGCGAATTCTCTCCTGTTTCAGGTGCGAATGCGAAAGGGAAAATGATTTTTTCCGCGATTCCGTTATCTCTATTGGGTGAGAATGCGAAGCAATATAACACGATTAGTGAGTGCATGGAGGATTATTACGGGGATAAAGCTGAACGTGATACGGTGAAGCAACGGGTAAGTGATTTGATCCGTTTCCTGAGCAACGAACGTAGCAAAAACGTTAAGAAGCTTGCCAATCTACAGAAAGATCTAGACGAAGCGCAAGACGCAGATCGCTATCGTATTTGGGGTGAATTGCTATTCGCGTCCTTACATGCCGTGTCCAAAGGAGATAAAGAAGCCTCTTTGGTCAATTATTATGACGAAAATCAGGCAGAAATGGTCATCCCACTCGACCCTTTATTAAGCCCATCGGATAATGCACAACGTTATTTTAAAAAGTACAACAAATATAAAAACAGCCTCCTTGTCATTAATGAGCAGCTGATTAAGACCCATGAGGAAATATCCTACATGGAAAGTTTACTTCAACAGCTTGCCCATGCCTCATTGAATGACATTGAAGAGATCCGCGACGAGCTTGTAAGTCAAGGATATCTTCGCGACCGAAGCAAAAAAGGCAAGAAAAAGAAAAAAGCAACCAGACCTACATTGCAGGTCTTCACCTCGTCTGAAGGCATCGACATTTATGTCGGAAAAAATAATTTACAGAACGAATACGTCACTAATCGACTGGCTTCACCTAATGACACTTGGCTGCATACCAAGGATATTCCTGGTTCTCACGTTGTCATCCGTAGTGAGGAATTTGGAGATGCCACACTGGAAGAAGCCGCCCAGCTTGCCGCTTATTTCAGTCAGGCGAAGCAGTCAAGCAGTGTGCCTGTAGACTGTACACTAATCCGCCATGTCCGCAAACCGAGTGGCTCGAAACCCGGATTTGTGATCTATGATCATCAGAAAACATTGTTTGTCACTCCAGATGAAAATCGCATTAAGAGTCTTCCAAATACGCTGAGAAGCTAAATAATAAAAAGAACCGGCTGTCGTCCATTTGTGGATGACAGCCGGTTTTCGTTTTTCAGTATATTATGTGCAACTGATTAAACTTAGTTTTGACGTAACATGCCAGCAACCTTCTTCAACTGTTCAAGCGCTTCAACAGAAACCGTAACACTACCGATATCTCCATGGAATACAACACCTTGGCGGGCACCATGAAAATCCGAGCCACCGGTTATAATTAAGCTGTATTCTTCAGCCATGGTTAGGTAACGCTCTGAATCAGCGGGTTCGTGATCCGAATGATAAACTTCAATCCCTTTAAAAGCCCCCCGCTCCATAATCCCTCGTACTAACTGGTCGTCACCATATAGGCCTGGATGCGCCAATACTGGAGACCCACCCGCCTCGATAATCCAATCACAGGCTTCCTCGGGCGTGATTCGTGGGGGTGACACGTAAGCCGCTGCACCTTCGGCTAAATACTTATTGAACGCATCTCTCATATCCGTAGCTGCTCCAAGACGAACCAGCTCATCAGC
This sequence comes from Paenibacillus sp. FSL R5-0475, assembly GCF_038004585.1. Classification (NCBI taxonomy): domain Bacteria; kingdom Bacillati; phylum Bacillota; class Bacilli; order Caryophanales; family Paenibacillaceae; genus Paenibacillus; species Paenibacillus sp. FSL R5-0475. The sequence goes on along the minus strand of NZ_JBBORK010000001.1, from coordinate 1,214,106 downwards.
AATATGTGGTCGACCAATACTCTCATCAGGCTTAAGTTCCCGTCCAATTCCCGCGACAACTGCCTCAAGCGTAATTTCAATCCCAAGCCCACGTAATTTTGAGAGGATCGCCTCATTCCTTAGTGCCCGGGTTTCTCTTAGCCCTTCCAAACGGGAAAGAAACAACTCATTTGCTGGATCTACGTAGTATCCAAGGACGTGAATATCTTTTCCTCCAGCACGAGTGCTGATCTCTACACCCGGTACAACAGTGATTCCGTATTTCTCTCCTGCTTTGAGAGCTTCCTTCACACCAGCCACAGTATCATGATCCGTTATGGCAACTGCGATTAGTCCCTTCTCTTTAGCGAGACGTACATTTTCCTCCGGTGGCTGCATGCCATCAGAGGCTTGAGTATGCGTGTGAAGATCGCATCGTGAGGCGTCAATATTCTCCGGTCTGTCGCCCTTCAGTTCATCCAGTCTAGTTTCATTCTCCATTTCTATCACCTCTATCGCTAGTTTCTAAGTTTCCTGCCTCTGGTCATATTGCTTTAGTTATCATTCGAATGCTCGCGCAAAAAAGTCAAGAACGTCACTGCAGAAATTGGCAGCAGTGTCGATTTTAGATGAATGGCGTAGAATTGTCTTTTAAATGAGGCATCCGAGATATTCACGATTTTCAGTAGTCCAAGCGCAACCTCATGTTTAACAGAAGAAGTCGAGATAATAGTAACCCCAAGACCTGCCTCCACTGCCGACTTCACAGCACCCGTACTACCAAGCTCCATCACTATTTTCATCGATCCCGGATCAAGCCCCTTCGAGAAGAGCTGCTCTTCCATCACACGCCGCGTTCCTGAGCCCTGCTCACGCAGGACAAAAGGGTGCTGAAGCACCTCCTCCAAAGTGACCTCTTGCTGCTCTGCAAGCGGATGATCATGGGGCACAATCAACTTCAATTCATCCCCCATCACCGGCTCAATCACCATATCAGGATGTGTTACCGACGCTTCAATTAAACCAAAATTCAACTGATGTTTTAGGATTTCCTCCATAATTTGCGAGGTATTCATGACCTTCATCATGATTGAAATGTTCGGATACTGCTTTCCAAAAGGACCTAAGAGCCGTGGCAGCACATACTCCCCAATGGTAAGGCTTGCCCCAAGCTGCAAGCGCCCTTCCAACATATGCGTAAACGCCGACATCGCTTGATCCGTCTCCCGCATCAATTGGATACTGCGCAGCGCGTATGGCATTAACGTATGACCTGCTTCGGTGAGCATGATTTTTTTGGTAGAACGATTGAAGAGCTTGGTTCCAAAATAATCCTCTAGCGCCTGTACTTGCATGGTCACTGCTGGTTGAGTCATATGTAATGTCTGTGCCGCTGCCGAGAAGCTTCCTCGCTCTAAGACAGTATAAAAAATATGTAATTGATGAAAGTTCATGCTCTGCAACTCCTTGTGCTATCTATAAAAGAAACTTAAGTAAGGGATTATGTACGATATGAAGCTTATATATTCTTATTTTCAAAAAGGACATGCAGCCACCGCCGCATGCCTCCTGTTCGTTCTTTATACACTATTTACGTTTACGCTTCTTCTTCGTTAGCTTAGTGCGGCGGGAATTGCGCAGCAGCGAAAAGTAAGTTTTTAAATCTCTCAACTGTGGAGTCGCAGAGATTCTTCCAAGAAACGAAACGATGATCATAGAATATAATGGCTGACCTGAAATATCTTTTTCACCTATCAATTCCGTGAACTCAGCGATTACTACAGAGTCATCGTCAATTAAATACGCGTTAAAATCACTGTCTGAAAAGGGCTTGAGCCGATTCTGCATCAGGCACTGCCACATCCATGCGGCGACCTCTTCGTCATCGCTTACACCTTTACTGATCCGGTCCAAATAACGACTCTTCGCATGATTTGTTATAACGATGTCAGCGACCCTGTAGTCGTTCAGCATGATGTGGAAGGGCTCGTAAGAACTGGGCCAATCCGTCCCTTTGTTGCGCATCATCATCACACTCCACCATAAGGGTCTTTGTATGTACTTAATGTTGTCATCTTACCTCATTGCTGAAAGTTGTACAAGTTCCAGAGCACGGAAGAAACCGCGGTTACCCGAGATCTGCGCATAAAAAAACAGGTGCTACTTAAGCACCTGTTCATCTCCAAGAATTACATACCGTAGTTACGGGACTTGTCCGGCCCATTACTGGTATACTCTGTCTTAATTTCGTTACGATAGGATCTTTCGATCTTACGAACGTAGGAGAGTCTGCGGACATTCTTCATAACTTCCTCGGCACGTTCTGCATTTACATACATCACTGCATAATGCATTTTCCGAGAAACATAATGTAATGTTCCGTATTTCTCAAGGTTACGTGCCGCTTTAACGTCACTTACCCAAATGATGTATCCTGTCCGTTCCGCAAACATAAGCTAAACCGCCTTTCTCTCTCTAAATCCTAAGGGAAGCTTATCCGCAGGAGCATTTTCCCCCGCTACCGCATCCACCTTTAGGGGAAGGATCATTGCTTGGTACTTTAATGCTATCCGATACTGAAAAAGCAATCGCTTCCGACATGGAATGCAGAATGTCATCAAGAGTCTTCTCCGCCTGCTTAAAACGAGCGACCTCTTCAAACTTCTCCAATTCCGCTTCTACTGCCGAAACCTCATCCTTCGCTGAATGATAGTTCGGATGAAAATGTCCGAATCGCTGTGTTTCTTCAAACAACTCCTTCTTGGCTTGAAGCTGTTTGACCATGGCCTGAATTTCTGGGTTCGAATCAACCCGTCCTTTCCAGTATAAGTAATCCGACACTTCGGCGGATTGATTAATCATATCGCCTAATTCATAGGCGTATGTCAGCACTTCAGCCATATCGACCGTATTTAATTCCGCTACGCTCATGAACTCAGCTCTTTTCTACGTTAATGTTCTACCGAATTCAGTAGACTTTTCTATCATACCATAATCACTCGCTTCAGCAGAAGAGGAATTTCTTCGCCTTTTGGGAATTACTAACTTCATTTCCTTCCAGTCTTCAGGGGCCAGCTCTATTTCCTCAACCGTTTCACCATCGTTATACAGCAGATGGCCTTCCACTTTCCAAGGATTACCTTTTATTCTGGAGGGGATGAAATCTAACATTTGGTCCTTTAAGGAAAACCGCACCTTAATTCCCCATTTCAGCCCTTGTTCCATTACTTTCTGAGCGGTTGAGCTATGATAATGGCGCCATTCCTTGCTCCAGATCTGTGGCACATTTTCTCCACCTAATAAGATATCCTCCTCCTGCTCAGGAGAAATAACTGGTAGGTTTAAAAAGGGATTCCCTCTGTCGAGTAGCCTTAGTTCAGGATTTAGTACTGGAAGTGAATACAACGCTTGCTCGGTTTCGGCTTCTTGATGAAATGAAGTCCATTCAGCATCCACCTCTTCCTCACGTCCTCCAATCATCCTAGAAGGGGCCAATTCTGCTAAGGACAGCTCCTTACGCATCTGCTCCACAGACTCCGGAGATACAAGAAAATGAAGCGGTCCGATACGTTTAAGGCTCTCTTGCAGTCGCGGATGGGCTGCAATAGCCCCTCCGTCCTCCTCCGTCTGACAAGTCAACAGAATCACTTCAGAGAGTGATGTTCGGCCAATGCTCTTTCCCCATTGCTCTAAAGATAGCTCCACCACAGATGGCAGACCACCCAGTGCATGATCTTTAATCCAAGCTATCGCTTCTTCTGGAGGCATCCCTCGCTCTGATGCATGCACTAGCATCTCACGAGTCAGTCGGAAGCTCCACATCGTATCTGTTTGCAGTAGTTCAGCGCATTCAGCTAAAACCCAGCGCACAGTATAGAGAACATCCGGTGGAATCAGGACTTCAAAATCGGGCTGCACAATAAACTGGTCATTCGAATGCTCTGCCACAGAATCAGGGAAGGACTCACTACTGTACATCAGCTTCGGTTTTGCAGCAGTCCAGCGAAAACACTGGATACCCTCAGGCGTGCTCCCCAGTTCACACCATCCAAAGCCTGTTAGACAACGAAGCCAGTTTAAGCTTGATTGTTCCAGCTCTTTCCGGGAAACTGTTCCAGTTAAATTCATATCTGCCATCCAGTCCAGAAGCTCAGGCAACACTGTCCATTTCTCTGATACAAAAGCATTGCTGGATATTAAATAGCGAAAATGCTGATCGGCAGGCCCAATGCTTCCAAAACGATGAATAACAATCCCATACAGGATGTCAGTCATTCTTGTCTCAGGAAGTTGCAACCAACTTCCCAGCATATCCTTGTCCAGTCTATAGCCCGTTTTCAGTCTGGTAATAAGCCCAAGACACAACATGATATCTACTACAAGAGCCGCTGACAGAGCATCCATTTCATTCGAAGGAGTGCCCATAGAGAGCCCCAGTAAATGTTCTTCCTGAAAAGAAAGTTGGGCCGCTAAACGATTTAAATTCTTTTTATGAATAATTCCCTTAGCGGTCAAAGGCAAGCCTTCACGAGCCATGAACAGCAAGGCCCGAAACAGATCTACTGCCAGTCCAGCACCCGCCTCCATGGATAGATTCACTGAATAACCTTCAATAAACTTAGGCTGGTATGGGAAGAATTCTTGTTCTAGCACTAATAATTGTTCAACAGGAATCTGATACAGCTTCTCCCCCAATATTTTATGCCTCGCAGTTAACAACCCCGCGCGCCGCAGTTCACTCATTGCAAGCTTTTGCTCTGCCCGGCAGAGCGTCGTAGGACGCCACCGCTCTTCTTTCCCCTCGTCAAAGGGTTGGGCCGCGTAAGCAGCACATAATCGCTTTAAGACCTCTAGGGCTTCCGCTGATAGCTGGTTCAATGGATCGTCCGCTCCTTTCCGTTCGGCACCATTTTAACGACATATTCATACCCCTGTTCTGTTAAAAACATCCGTCGGCGCATAGCGAATTCCTGCTCCCGGCTATCTTCAGATACCAGCGTATAGAAGTACGCTTTGTTCTCACCCGCCTTCGGACGCAAGATTCGACCCAAGCGCTGGGCCTCCTCCTGCCTGGATCCAAAAGCTCCTGAAACCTCAATAGCAATCGTCGCATCTGGCAAATTCACCGCAAAATTCGCTACTTTAGAGACAACAAGCACCTGTATTATTCCCTCGTTAAAAGCTGCATACAACTCATCTCTTTCTCGCTGCTTCGTTTTACCCGTAATCAGAGGTGCACCGATCTTATCCGCCAGTTCAATTAATTGGTCGAGATACTGTCCAATAACCAGAACCGATGATCCCTGATGGGCTTTTAGAAGCTCGACTATAACCTCAGCTTTTGCAGGATTGCATGAGGCCATACGAAATTTTTCTTTCGCTTCCGCATACAAATACTCCTGTCTCAGCTCAGAGCTCATCGGTACGATCATCTCGACACATTCTACCTCTGCAATCCAGCCCTGCTGCTCCAGCTCCTTCCAAGGCATGTCGTAACGCTTAGGCCCGATCAATGAGAATACGTCCCCTTCCTTCCCGTCTTCTCTAACCAGAGTTGCAGTGAGACCTAGTCTTCTAGTAGCCTGAATATCTGCTGTAGCCCGGAATACTGGAGCTGGAAGCAGATGAACCTCATCATAAATAATCAAACCCCAGTTGCGTTCATTGAACAGCTTCATATGGAGAAAAGGACCGCCTTTGGATTGACGGTGCGTTAATATCTGATAGGTAGCTATAGTAACAGGCCGCACTTCTCTTTTTTCACCGGAGTATTCGCCAATAGACTCATCAGCCAAATCGGTTCGCTCAAGCAGCTCATCTACCCATTGTCTTACCGAAGTTGTATTTGAAGTTAAGATCAGTGTTTCGCATTGTAGACTTTCAAGAACGGCCAGTCCCACTACCGTCTTACCCGCTCCACAAGGCAACACAACTACCCCGCTGCCTCCCTGCCCTTCTATGCCTTGAAACATCTGGACAGCCTCCTGCTGATATTCACGCAGTCCAAAAGCTTCACCTTTCGCTCCATCCTTTGCGTGATTGTGAGACTCCTTCCAGGTCAAACTTAGAGCTTGTCCGACATGATAACCAGCATAATCCAGTACAGGGTAGCCTAGTCTCATCAGCTCTTGCTTTAAAAGCCCTCTGTTCTCCGCACGGCATGAGCTTTCTAGTGGATTTATTCTCTGCAAACCTAACTCCTTTAGACCTGATTCATTAACTAGTCCATTCAGAATCTCAGCTGTCTCAGCCCTAAGCGTAATGAGCTCATTCGAAGTCTCCTGACCGTGAAGGGTGAGCTTTCCATACCTAGAGAGAAGAGTTGCGATCTCATCCTCCAGCCCGGCAGGAACACCCCAGCGCGCGAGTTGATGCAGACTTGAAATAATCGTTTCAGCTGTATAATTAAGCGCTGCAGCATTCCATAATGATAATGGAGTGATTCTATAGGTGTGATAAGCCGGAGGACTCTTTACGAGCTCTGCAAAGGCTCCTAGTTCTTTCCTAGCCTTCTCAAAACCAGGATGTGCACATTCCAGTAGAATCGTCCGATCCCTTCGCACAATGCATGCCCCTGTTTCATTCATAACGTTCCCTCCCCAGTCATTAATTTGATTCAAGCCTGCGCTATGTAATCTGCTTACATTCTTACAAGTAAAAACGCCTTCGGCGTCCCAAAAGGACGGTAAGCGTTTATGCGAGAAATATAAGGATAGTGTATAGTGTGAAATCTATATTTTCTTAGATTTGAACAGGAAAAAGCTCATCCCCGCATAACGGTCATGAGCTTCCCTATCAAACTATTTAATGTAAATGTTGCTGCGAAATATCATGAAGTGCTTCGCCAGCCTCGTCCGCAAAAATGTTGCGCACAGCCAAGTCACCAATGGACACTACACCCATCAGCTTCTGGCCACTAGTCACAGCCAATCTGCGAATTTGCCAGCTCGACATCAGTTCTGCAGCCTCATCTACAGATGTATTCTCTGAGACGGTCTGAATTTCTCTACTCATTACCTTTTCCACAGCTGTTGATCCAGGGTGTTTAGCCGCGTAACCTCTAATCACTAGATCACGATCTGTAATTACACCGAGTAATGTCTTATTGTCTTCATTATCAATGACTGGTATAAATCCAGTGTCATGCTCTCTCATTTTAACAGCGACTTCATACACATTATCCAGTAGTGTAACTGTTACTGGATCCTTCGTCATAACCTCTTTCACTGTCTTCAAGAACGAACCCTCCTAAACGTAATCTCCATGTTATGGAATAGGTTCTCCTCTATGAAACGAAATTATACGATTGTTTTCTCTTGCAAACAGGAATTCGCCATAGCGATCAATAATTTCATCCCATGCAACATAGCATCCTCGTCAAAATCAAATTTGCTATGATGATGCGGGTAAGCTGCATCTTTATCTGGATTCCCAGCCCCTACGAACATAAAGCAGCCAGGAATTTCTTTTACATAGTAGGCAAAATCCTCAGCTGGCATAAGCTTTTCCATCCGAATCACTTGAACAGCTTCTCCTAGTGCTCCAGGTGCCACCTCGGAAAAACGCTGGTATTCGCCCTCGTGATTTACGAGTGGCGGATATCCCATCACATAGTCTATCTTAGCTTCCGCACCGTATGCGCCAGCTATTGAAACTGTCATTTCTTCGATTCTGCTGCGGATCAGATAACGGGTCTCCTCGTCGAACGCCCGTACGGTTCCTGTAATGCGACAATGCTCAGCAATGACATTCTGGGCGAATCCCCCTTGAATGGTTCCTACACTAAGAACAGCGGGCTCCAGCGGGTTCACAGAGCGGCTTACGATGCTCTGAAGCTGAGTCACAAGCGCCGCCCCGGCCACAATACTGTCTATCGTGCGATTCGGCATACCGCCATGTCCACCCCGGCCGATGATATCAATGAAAAATTCATCAGCAGATGCCATAAGAGGTCCTGGCGCACTGCCCACGGTCCCCATTGGAAGCGGAGTCCACAAATGCAAACCATACACCGCATCCGCGCCTTCCAGCATGCCTTCGGCAATCATCCCCTGTGCACCACCCGGGCATACCTCCTCCGCTGGCTGAAAAAGAAAACGCAGCTCCCCTTCTAACTCTTCAAGGCGGCTGCTATAGTAAGAGGCTACACCCAGCAGTATTGAAGTGTGTCCATCATGCCCACAGGCATGCATAACTCCTTCATTTTGCGAAACGTAGTCATTCTTATTCTCTTCTTTAATAGGTAGTGCATCCATATCCGCGCGAAGGACTACCGTTTTCCCTGGCCGATGTCCTCGCAATATACCCGTTACACCATACCCAGACGTGCTTCTCCTAACTTCAATTCCGAATTCTGCTAACTTGTCTGCTATAAATGCTGACGTTTCCTTTTCATGAAAAGACAACTCCGGATGACGGTGTAAATGGCGTCTCCATTCCACGATCTCCGGCATGAGAGAATCAACCGCTAAGCTCTTCATACGTTCTCCATCCCCTTCTTCATAAACCCGCATCAATAGCATGCGACAGCAGTCCTGTACACTTTGTTCCAGCCGTATACGGCTATAATTCTTTTATTGTAGCAGAAACGCAAAAAACTGGGTATCGTTAGGAGGTGCCTACTCTTGCACAACGTTTAGAAACATACTATCATGAGGTAGAACATCAGCAAACGGATCATGAATTCATCATTATACTTCATAAGGGGGATATGCGTGCTATGATTTTTGAGAACACGGGCCTCGTAGGATTGAAGAGTGATCTTCTCTATCTGGACGAGAGTGCGACAAAGGCTGGCTTCATTCGCTGGCAATGGGAATACTATCGTGCCACTTACGACTGCAAAATTGAAGACCCACAGGATGGTGGCGAATACTTTCTACGCATCAACACTCGCGCTGTCGAGGGGAAGCTGGAGAAAGCTGATGCCGTACTTGCAATTGAAGCCGTATACTTAGGGAAAGCAACATTCCCCCATGGCCTGGAGTATGACTCCCCGGTGCCTAAACCAGTATTGGACACTGCTGCTACTCGGATTCTCGAATTAAAGCAGCTGTTGGAGGCTTGAGTAACAGAAAGGGAAAGACGAAACAAAATGTCAGCCTGCCCAAAAGAGGAACACCCGATTTCCAACTACTCATCTTAACACTACTACTTGTGGGTTTCGGTCTAGTCATGGTCTTCAGTGCTAGCTCCAGTTTGACCTTAGCAAGCTCGAAGTTCGGTAATGACCCTCTATATTTCATGAAACGCCAAATGATTTGGATCGTACTTGGAATCGTTGTTATGTTTATAGCCATGAATATTCACTACAGTAAATTCAAAAAGTGGTATGTCCCTATCTTCATCATCACCGTTATTCTCCTGCTAATTGTAGCCTTCTCCGAAAGAATCAATGGCGCCAAGAGCTGGTTAAGTATCGGGAAGCTAGGGATTCAACCTACCGAGCTGGCCAAAATATCAATTATCCTGTATCTCTCTGCACTGATTACCAAAAAAGGTGAACGGTTTAGAGATTTCCGTACAGGATATATCCCTGTAATGGTCATTGTGGGTATAGTTGCCGGACTTATTATGATGCAGCCAGATTTGGGCTCATGCCTTATTCTCGTGGCTACCAGTGGACTTGTCATTTATGCAGGCGGTGCCAGCATGAAGCATATCCTTGGCTCTATTGCACTCTTGGTGCTAGGTGTAGGAATTGTTATGGGGGCTAAAGCAGCGATTGATTCTCTTTCCCCCGCAACCGACAAAGTAGCTGCCAATCAGGACTATAGAAAAGGCCGTATTCAAGCTTTCATAGATCCCTATCAGGATGCTGAAGGCGAAGGATATAATATTATTCAGTCTTTGACCGCTCTCGGACAAGGTGGAGTCAGTGGCTCTGGCTTTGGCAAAAGCATTCAAAAGCTGGATTATCTTAAATACCCGTATACGGACTTTATTTTCCCCGTCATTGGTGAAGAATTCGGCTTTGTAGGAACGGCATTATTTCTGATGTTATATCTGTATTTTATCTGGCGAGGTATTTTAATCGCATTAAGGTGTAAAGATCCCTTTGGCACACTAGTGGGCATTGGTATTATGGGCCTCATTGCCATTCAGGCCTTTGTCAATATTGGTGGCGTAACGAAGACGATTCCGCTTACTGGTGTAACTTTGCCATTTATCAGCTACGGCGGTTCTTCACTTCTTGTGAGTATGCTGTCCATGGGAATTATGCTGAGCATTTCAAGAGAAACTAATCTTCCAGCTAAAGAGGAAGTCACGAAATCTGTAACTACGGTTAGACAAGTTCGTTCCCGGTAAGATTCATAAATCCGGATGTAATGGAATATATAAAAAAGCAGTCCAAGTTAAATATCTTGGACTGCTTTTTTGTGTACAAGCACTTTTGCATTAAGCAATTTCATCGTTCTTAAAGGCTACGCCTTCAACTTTGACATTCACTTCAACAATATGAAGTCCAGTCATGCTCTCCACAGCTTCGCGTACGTTCTGTTGAAGCATCCGGCACACTTCATGTATCGGAGTTTCATAGAGAACTATTATACGCAGGTCTACTGCTGCTTCTAGCTGTCCCACTTCAACGGTAACGCCCTTTTGGACGTTCTTGCCACTAAGACGCTTTGCCCAGCCCTCTGATAGGCCACCTGACATGGCTGCAATACCTGGAGTCTCCAAGGCAGCCAATCCGGCAATTTTCGAGACGACGTCATTTGAAATTCGTATATTTCCCATTTCCAATTGAAGTTGTTCTGCCATGCCATATCCCCCCTTAACTCATTATCAATTATTGTAATTCCTAAACAGGCTAAAAAGCAAATCAGTTTCTCGCTTTCTCGTTTACACTTAGGAATAATTTGGGTATATTGATTATGAATTGATCCTGAATACATAGATTGGAGTGTACTTTACATTGAAAAAATGGATTTCACCAGCTTTGCTGGCAATCACCTTTATCCTTAGTGCCATAGGACATTATGCAGATTGGGACCACACGCTTCAGTTCGTTCTCTCTGCAGTAGCCGTTGTATTTGTGGCTGGCTTTCTGGGCCGCGCCACAGAAAGTGTAGCACATTATGCTGGACAGCGGTTAGGCGGCTTCCTAAACGCTACCTTCGGTAATGCCGCAGAGCTAATCATTGCCTTTTTCCTAGTGAAGGAAGGACTGTTCGACATGGTGAAAGCCAGTCTTACCGGTTCCATTATTGGCAATCTGCTGCTTGTCCTAGGTTTAAGTATTTTCGCTGGTGGAATGAAGTTCAAAGTACAGAACTTTAACGTAACCCTTGCCGGTATGAATGGTTCCCTTATGATCGTAGCGGTGATCGCTTTATTTGTACCGGCTATGTTCTTCAATACCCATTCCATAACTGAAAAAGATACAGACGTGCTGAGTTTAATCGTTGCTGGGCTGCTCATCGCTTCTTACATGGCCTGGCTGGTCTTCTCCATGATTACGCACAAGAAACATCTAGAGGACGTTACAGAAGCCGGTAAGGAAGAAATGGCTCATGAGCATGCGCCTAAGTGGTCCAGAAACAGATCCATCCTTTATCTACTTCTTGCTACCGTAATGGTAGCCTTTGTGAGTGAGTGGCTGGTAGGGACGCTTGAGACACTAACTGAGCGCTTTGGATTTAGTGAACTATTTGTAGGCGCCTTCCTCGTGGCAATCATCGGTAATGCCGCAGAACATAGTGCAGCCATTATGCTAGCCATGAAGAACAAAATCGGTGCGGCAGTAGAAATCGCTGTCGGGAGCAGTCTTCAAATTGCACTATTTGTAGCGCCTGTACTTATCTTCGCCAGTTATTTCATGGGTGATACTATGGACATTGTGTTTACAACGATCGAAATTGTCGCCATTGGTGTCGCGGTCTTTATTGCCAAATCAATCACTCAGGATGGTTCGACCAACTGGTATGAGGGTCTCTTGCTATTAACGGTTTATCTAATTCTCGGAGTCTCCTTTTATCTAGTATAAATACTTCCCTATTCATTCTATAATTCTCAAAAAAAACGCACATGAGTGACGATCTGTCCTCATGTGCGTTTCTATGAATACTATAAATCAAAACTTATTCTTCTTTTGCTTTGTTATTCAATGCCTCATAGAGTACTGCTAAATTCCGCTCCAGCTTACTCAGCACCATTTTACCGGTAATCTCTGGCACCAAACCTGCTCTAACCGCAAAATCGACCTCTCTTGAGAAACCGTACATTTGGGTATCGAGCACTTCCTCATAGAGAGGGCAGTAGCGTGTTGCCAGATTTTCCATCTGCACTTCAATAAGTTGCTGAATTTTATCGGCATCTTCTTGTAGAAGATTGATCGCTTTAAGATTAAACTGTTCCTGTAATTCCGACGAAGTCATGCCTCTTCCCCCCCATGTCCAAAAGTTAAGCTGCTTTTACTATTTTACTTAATATTAGTCGAAATCGGATATCAATACAACAATTCTGTTTATACTAACCATTTATTTGAAAGAAGCAGCTATGTTGTTTATAAGGGATGGCATTAATTCCTCATCTATTTCTAGAAAAAACGCCCCACCGTAAATCGGTAGGACGTCTTTACATACAACTATTACTCAGCTACAACTGTAAAGTTCAAACCGTGTTTAGCAAAAACTTCACTCATTGCCTTCTTAGCTTCTTCTGCATCTGTTCCGTGAACATGAAGCTCGTAGCTTTGGCTTGATACCAAAGTCGTGAACAAACCAAGGATACTCTTAACATCAATGTACTTGTTGTCCGCTTGAAGAACGATTGAAGAGTTGAACTGACCTGCCGTTTGAGCAATATCAACGATTGCCGCATTGTTACTGGACATAGAAATCCCTCCGCAACTTGATTATGAAACATAAGTCATTTGTAATCATTTCTTATGATACCTTGAATCCGCTTACTTGTGCAAGGTGTTTTCTTACTTTTACAGCTTATTTCAAGTTTTCAGGATTCAGACCTTCCAGTTCTGGTAACACGAAGATTCCATCCTTACGGATTAATACATCGTCAAAATAAATCTCCCCGCCGCCATAGTCTGGACGTTGGATTAATACAAGATCCCAGTGAATAGAGGACCGGTTTCCGTTATCTGTAACATCATATGCTTGTCCTGGTGTAAAGTGCAGGCTGCCTGCAATTTTCTCATCGAACAGAATATCATTCATTGGGTGCAAAATGTAAGGGTTAAAGCCTATGGCAAATTCTCCAATGTGACGTGCACCGTCATCTGAATTCAGGATTTCATTCAAGCGAGCGGAGTCATTGCTTGTTGCTTCAACAATTTTACCATTCTCGAATTTGAATTTGATATTTTCAAAAGTTACTCCGTTATAAACGGATGGAGCATTATAGCTGATCGTTCCATTTACAGAATCACGAACAGGAGCGCTGTAAACCTCGCCATCCGGAATATTCTTTTGTCCAGAGCATTTCTCTGCACCGATTCCTTTGATGGAGAATTTAAGATCTGTTCCAGGACCTGAAATATGTACCTTATCTGTTCTGCGCATGAGATCAGCCAATGCATCCTGAGCCTTGTCCATTTTGGCGTAATCCAAATTACACACTTCGAAATAAAAGTCCTCAAATGCTTCTGTACTAATATTTGCAAGCTGAGCCATACTCGCATTGGGATAACGTAATACTACCCACTTCGTATGCTTCACGCGTTGTTCGCTATGCACTGGATGGGAATACAAAGAATTATACAATTTCATATTTTCTTCTGGAACATCGGACAGGTCATTTACATTCTCACCTGCACGGATGCCGATATAACAATCCATTTGCTTCATCCGGTTCAAGTCAATTTCAGCCCATGTCTGAAGACTCTCACGTGTTGCATATTTAAGCATGCTGCGTAGGACTGTACGATCTGTCAACTGAACAAAAGCATGACCGCCAGCTTTACCGATTTCCTCAACAACAGCTTTGATTAAATCTCTTTCATTGCCAATCATTTCTACAAGCACGTTCTCGCCTGGCTGAACATCTACGGAATAACCTACAAGATTTGCCGCCAGCTTTTGAATTCTGGGATCTTTCATTGTGTACTCTTCCTTCCTCTGTCTGAAAAATAAGCATGCTGTTCTATTGTAGCACGCCCTTTATGGAGCGCAAGACCTGCATAACCATGTAAAGATTAACGGTAACCTGTGAAATCCACCTTAGATACATAAGTTTCATTTTCAGATTTATTCATCATTTCACCGGAATAGCTTACTTTTCGATTCAAGGTAAGCCTTCTGGGAAGATTATGCTTCTTATCAACCGTTAGGTGGTAGACCGTTTCAACATTAGCCTGTTTCAGCTTTTGCTGTAGCTCATTATTTTTCTTCTGCCACAGCTTCTCCAAAGCTTTCGTCACTGCCTGAACAGCCTCTGTGTTGTTCTCAGCGGATTCGGGGACTTTAGGACGAAGGTTCTGCATTTCTTTCTCCAATTCAGCAGACAGCTGCTTCCTAGCCTCTGAAGGCGTCAATTCGATTCGCAGCACACTTGTCCCTCTGCCTGCTCCAGCCTCTTCGGTTACACTCGTCTCCATGGACTCAAGCTCCTCGAGTTGCTTTAGCGGATTTAGCGCAGGTAATGGATTTCCCTCCTCCGAGGAATTTTCAGTAGTCTGAAGTTCCCATCTGCCCTCTTTTTTCTCTAACTGACTGTAATAAGGTTTCAGAGCATATGCGCTACTCTTTAAGTCTTTAACGCCATCAGCTGCTGCTTTTTTGGTCATAGATTTATCTGGAAGAAGCGTGTACAGCTTGACCTTTTTATGATCCTTCACTGTGCCTCCGTAGAACAATAAGGATTCAGGAACCGTTGTTCCCCCGCGTTTCAGCATATTCGCCCCTTCAAAAACAACCTCATCACTTCCAGCCATCCCTGCCAACGCCAAACTTAAATCCTCCTTCGCAGGTTTGTCTCTTATGACGCTACATCCGCTACATAACAGGCAATAAAGTGTCAGAACTAGAGGGACTCCTCCCTTAAGTAATAATAGCTTTCTCACGGACCTCAGGCCTTTCTCGGAGTATTTTGCTTAAGTACAACCCACGTATAGGGTTCTCCCTTCCTGCAAGCCTTATACCGCAATTAGAGCCAGAATAACTGTGCATATAAAAAAAGAACCCATGAGGCTTACCTCACGGATTCTTAATATTGCTATCATTTTCTTTCGTATCAAAAACAACTTGGTTCCGGCCGTTATTCTTAGCTTTATACAGCGCCATATCCGCTCGATAAAATAATGACTCAACACTTACTCGATCGTCCATCCAGCTCCATTCCGCTATTCCGCAGGATACCGTTACACTAGGTTCAGTTTCTTCCATAACGCGTTTGCGTATACGCTCAGCTACATAACCCGCCTGCTGCATTCCCATTAACGGTAAATAAACGGAGAGCTCCTCCCCACCCCACCTCGCAGCAATGTCGCCTTGACGGATGGAAGATTTCACAATTTCACTAACCTCTTTTAGAATCTTATCGCCTTTTTGATGACCATAGGTATCATTCACAATTTTGAACTGATCAATATCCACAACAATTAAACAACCGCAGAAGTCCGTAGACTGTCTTTCTTTTATCTCTTCGTCCAAATAATGACGAGCATAGAGACCTGTTAGGCTATCTCTATTCGCTAGACGTCTAACTTCAGCATGTAGCCTGGCGTTACCTACTGCTAGACCAATATGTCCCGCCATCGCCTGCAATAGCCTGTAGTTGTCATAGGAAAAATAATGAGAATCTCGATGTGCCAGCATAATCGCACCTCGCACTTCTCCACCTACACTAAGAGGTGTGGCAATCAACGACTGTGAACCGGTAGCATTCATTAGTCGGGAAGTTGTCTTAGGATTATCTATGTAGTCAGACATGATCAGTGACTCACCTGTGGAATACACCTTTCCACCTAAACCTGCTCCTACTTCTAATACTTCATTCTGCAATGAAGGATGGTTGCAGGCAATAACTTCTAGGCCACCCTTTTCCTCATTCATATGTAAGATACAGCAGTAATCTGCACCAAACATTTCAAGTAGCTCTTCAAACGCAAATTGAAAAATATCGCCTAAACGCAAGCTTTGATTCAAACGCTGGGTAAGCTCATTACTCATACGAAGCTCACGGATTAGCTGATTGGAGCGCTCATAAAGCTTGGCGTTCTCAAAAGCAGTCCCTGCCGTATCGGCTACCATTGTGAGAAACCGTAAATCAACGTCAGGGAAGATTGGATTATCCATCACCATATGGAATACCCCATAGACCCCCTGCTTACCACCTAACGGAAGCCCTATTTCTACATTTCGGTGATTTTCATCACTAGTGTGCAGCGCAACACGTCCATCCTTGAACGCCCTGGCACAGACATCATCACTGGACATGTGGAAAGGTAACGGTTTGACCTGCGGATTAGTGCTGCGATGATCTTGTGACATATACAGGTCGAGTCTGGCTCCAGGATACATCGCAGAGATGCTATCAATGACTTCCGAAAGTACAGCATCTACATCAATATTGTCATGCATCCGCTGAACAATCTGAAATAACAATGAACGACGATTGCTTTCACGTTCTGCATGAATATGGGTACTTGCAAGATCAGCTACAAATATATGTTCAAACTTATGATAAAAACAGGTGCGGTAATGCAGCGACATAGCTTCTGCAGTATCTCGTCCACCCATTTCATATTGTTGCGTAGGCATAGAACAGCCCAAAAACGCAAAAATTTTATTGTCGACGCGAGTGAATAGCGGTATGGTAAAAAAACTCAGATCCTTACCTTCTACGGTTAACGTAACGGCAGAGATTGTTTCTGAAATCAAGCTAGAAGCCGCCGCCTGTTCCCACTGCTGCCTCCATAGTTCTTGTTGATCCAAACTATTGTTTATATATTTACCTTCAAAATTCAGCACACACCATTCCCATGATCTAGAGAATGGAAGGACATTGAGCCCACCAAACCATTCATTGAAACTGTCTGCAATCAAATTTGCTAGATAAGGGAAGTCATGCGTTACTATTTCCGTTTCCCTAAGCCAGGCGGTGGGATCTTCGGAATCTCTACTAGCGTGTAAGTTGTCCTGTAACAGCATACGGCTGTCTTTATGGACGTATGCTTTCTGCTCTGACATAACGAAGATCCCCTTTGCATCTTGATTAAGAAAACTATCTTCCCTAGTAACAACTAATTAACTATATTTTACTCCCTTTCTTTGTGCATTGCATTATATTTTCATCATTTCCGGGACTTTTTTTTAGGACCAAAGAACTATCGACAAAGATTGACAAAAACTCTTTTAATAAGCGCTTGACTTTATATACTGTATTCATATAATATTTATTGTTGAACAAGACTGTAACAAGTCTTACTTGGGCGTAACGTTGTGTCACCCTCACGCATTTCGTTACTGCCAGGGCAGCGGCTGAACTTCCCTGGCAGTGTGGAAGCCATTAATGCTAATCACGGATACGAAATGCGGCGCAAATAGGCCCTACCCTGAAATTTCAATTATAAAGGAGTCTACTATAACATGGCACGTTACACCGGACCTAAATTCAAACTCAGCCGCCGTCTGGGAATTTCCCTTAGCGGTACAGGAAAAGACTTGAAACGCCCTTTTCCACCAGGACAACACGGAGCTAACCAACGCAGAAAAGTAAGTAACTACGGAATGCAGCTTTTGGAAAAACAAAAACTGCGTCACATGTATGGTTTGGGAGAGAAACAATTCAAAACTCTCTTCACTAAAGCACAAAAGCTTCCAGGTCTTGCGGGCGAAAACTTCATGTTCTTGCTTGAAAGCCGCTTGGACAACCTAGTTTACCGTCTTGGATTTGCTAACTCCCGTGCTGGTGCACGTCAGTTGGTATCCCACGGACACGTAACTGTTAACGGCAAAAAAGTCGACATCGCTTCTTACCGTGTAAGCTTGGGCGACGTTATCGGTCTTCGCGAAAGAAGCCAAAGCATGGCTTCCATCAAAGAAGCTCTTGCTAACCGTTCCCACCTTCCAGCTTACCTGGAATCCGCTGAAGGATCTTTCGAAGGTAAATACATTCGTTTGCCAGAACGTTCCGAGCTTTCCCAGGATATCGATGAGAAACAAATCGTCGAGTTCTACAACCGTTAATATCTCGCTTATAGCGAGTATGACCAAAGCCTCCGGATTTATCCGGAGGCTTTTTGTTATTCTAATAGGTAATGAACACTCCGACTGCATTCAAAATCGCCAATTTGTGCTATAATAATTCCGTTAAAAGGAGGAATTATCGTCGATGGTTCAAGAGAACAAGAAAAAAAACGTAAAGAAGCCTTCACCCCGCAGATCTGGGCTTAGCAGGTTCGGTTCTGTAGTTAAGTGGATGTTTATTCTTGGCATAATAGGCATTCTGTTCGTCGGTGGTGCAGCAGCAGGATATGTCACTTCCATGGTGAAAGATGAACCTGTTCGCTCTGAGGAAATGATTCAACAGCAAGTCGGACAAAATGCGATCACCGGATTCGCATACTTCCGTGATGGCGCACCGATCGGCCAGCTTCGTACAGAAGAAGATCGAAGGCTCATTCAATACAACGACATCCCCCAGATTATTATTGATGCAGTTCTCGCTATAGAGGACAATAATTTCAATGAGCATAATGGCGTGGATTTCAAAGGCACCTTACGTGCCGTCAAACAAAAGATATTAAATGAATCTGTTCAGACCGGAGGCAGTACACTTACTCAACAGCTCGCAAGACGTGTATTCCTCAATCTGGATCGAACAGAAGATCGTAAAGCAAAAGAAATTCTACTTTCACTTAGACTAGAGCGCTTCTTGACCAAGCAAGAGATTTTAACAGCTTATCTGAACAAGGTTCCGTTCGGAAATGGCTCGAATGGCTATAACGTATTTGGGATTAAAGCTGCATCCAAAGGTATATTCGGTCTGGACGATCTAGACAAGTTGAATATTGCCCAAGCGGCGTATTTGGCCGGTCTTCCACAGCTCCCATCCGCTTATTCAGCATTCAATGGCGTTGGAGAATTCAACGCAAAGGCGTTCAATAGAGCTATGGATCGTCAACAGCTTGTACTTCGTCGTATGCTAGAGGAGAACAAGATCACTACCTCCCAATATGATGAAGCACTCAAGTTTGATATTAAAAGCTCTCTCGCTCCTCACACTAAGAAAGCCTATGCTACATATCCATACCTAATGATGGAGACGGAGCGTAAAGCATCTGAGATTCTTTTGTCACTAAATGAAAAGAATAACAGTACAGCTGATACCAATAGCTCTAGTGATAATACCGTACTTCTTGAGGAAGCAAGACAACAGTTAATGACCGGCGGTTACCGAGTCTATACCACGATTGATAAGAAAGTATACAGTGCAATGCACAGTATTTCCGAAGATAGTAGTAATTTCACCAAGGACAGCAAAACAAAAGGTGTTGAACAGACGGCGGGCATTTTGATCAACAACAAGACCGGAGCCATTCTCGGTATGATTGAGGGCCGCGATTTTAATATCGAGCAAATGAACTACGCAACCCAAATGGTCCGGCAACCCGGCTCAACGATGAAGCCGATTTCAGCATACTTACCTGCCTTAGATGCAGGACTGATTCAACCTGCTGGAATCTTAGATGATGCTCCAATCATTTTGAAGGATGGCGGGAAAGGCTTCCATATCCCTAAAAATGCTAACAATCGCTATCAGGGTTTAGTTACGGCTCGCTATGCACTTAATAAATCCCTCAACCTACCGGCGCTTAAACTTTTTAACGAGAAGGTCGGAATAGAGGATGCTTGGGCCTTTACTAAAAAGCTAGGGATCACTACACTCACCGAAGATGATTACAGAGCGCAGACTGGGGTTATAGGTGGTCTTCGATACGGTACATCCGTTGAGGAATTAACCAATGCCTATTCCGCCATTGGCAATAAGGGAGCATTTAATGATGCTTATATGATTGAGAAGATTGTGGATTCGGAAGGCAAGATCGTTTATCAGCACAAGGTTAACCCTGAACAAGTATTCTCTGAGCAAACTGCTTATCTAATGACCGATATGCTGCGTACAGTAATCACAGAAGGTACTGCAAGCACAGTAAGAAGAGATTATAAACACTTTAAAGACGTTCCGATTGTAGGTAAGACTGGCTCCACTCAGAACTATGGCGATGTCTGGTTCATGGGCTACACCCCTGATGTCACACTTGGCATGTGGGTTGGTTATAAGGAACAAATTAATACCCTTACAGGAGATACACAAAAACGACAAGCACAGACCTTATGGGCTAAAGTCATGAATGCTGTTATTGATAAGCAGCCAGACTTGTTCGTTACAGACAAATTCACACAACCTAAAGGAATTACCAAAAAGACAGTTTCCGCGTACAGCGGTAAGCTGCCAACGGCTCTAACTGATAAATTTACAACGGATCTTTTCAATACGAAATATGTACCTAAAGAGAGCGACGATGGGATTTCCAAAGCCAAGTATATTACTTACAATGGCGTCAACTATATCCCACTCGAAGGTACACCGGAGGATTTCCTGAAAGAAAAAATCGTCGTTAAACGTGAAAAGCCGATCCAGGAATTAGTTAAGGAGCTCTTGGCAGCCTTCCCTAAGATGAAGGAGCATAAATCGCTGGAGTATTATATGCCAGCCGATGCTAAGACAGATTTCCCTACTGAAGTCGATCCACGTGTGGACGATGGTGCTTCCCCTTCTGCTCCTGGGAATGTTAGTGTCTCATATAGCACTGGAAAAGCTGTGATCAGCTTCTCCCCAAGCGGCTCTCCAGATGTAGTAGGGTACCGCTTATACCGTTCTTTAAACGGCGGGTCTTTCCAGAAGCAAGCTGTAATTATGGCTGACGAGAGCAAGGTATTCTCGCCAGGAACGCCTGCGAGTGCCAATGCAACATTCTATGTCAGTGCTGTTGATGTCGCAGGTAATGAGACAGCTTCTGGCAGCGTTGCTGGAGGCACTACACCAACTCCGGAAGCAACACCAACTCCAGATCAGCAACCGGAGACAACGCCTCCTACAGGCTCTGAGAGTACACCAGGAGAGGATATCGAGATTCCTGGAACCATTCTACCTACGCCTACTTCAACGCCATCTGGCGAAGGTAGCAGTAACGGAAACAGTAATAGTGGTACAGCCGGCAATACGACTGGAAACCATTAACCGGTAGTCCGAAGAATAACTTCACACAACAAAACACCGTTCCCTTGAATTCATTAGGGAACGGTGTTTTTTTATGATCCATTCTAATCTTCTATCGTTGATAAATCGCCAGTTGGGAGTTGAAGCTCCCAAGCCTTTAATACACGCCGCATGATTTTACCTGATCGTGTCTTAGGAAGTTTATCCTTAAATTCGATCTCTCTCGGCGCAGCATGCGCAGACAGTCCGGCTTTAACAAATGCCGCGATCTCCTCTTTGAGAGCAGCTGTAGGAGTATAGCCTTCTCTCAGCGAAATGAAAGCCTTGATAATTTCCCCACGCACCAGGTCTGGTTTACCAATTACACCCGCTTCTGCCACAGCAGGATGCTCTACCAATTTACTCTCTACTTCAAAAGGTCCTATACGCTCACCAGAAGAGTTGATAACGTCGTCAATCCGTCCTTGAAACCAGAAATATCCATCATCATCCTTATAAGCAGAATCACCAGAAATGTACCAACCAGGAATGCGGAAATACTCCTCATACTTCGCCTTATTGTTCCAGATCGAATTCATCATGGATGGCCAAGGCGTCCGTATTGCAAGATTCCCCATTGAGAATGGTGGGAGAACATTGCCTCGATCATCTAGAATCGCTGCTTCAATGCCTGGCAACGGACGGCCCATAGAACCTGGTTTGATATCCATTCCAGGATAATTACAGATCAGTTGCGCTCCCGTCTCTGTCATCCACCAGGTATCATGAATGCGCTGGTTGTAGAACTTATCTCCCCATCGCACGACTTCAGGATTTAACGGTTCTCCAACAGACAGGACATGGCGCAGGCTGCTCAAATCAATTCCCTGAATTGAACTCTCTCCTGCCCCCATCAACATACGAAATGCTGTAGGTGCACTGTACCAAATACTAACCTTATTTCGTTCAATCGTCTTATACCAATCCTGAGGACTAAAGCGTCCCCCTCTCACGACATTCGTTACCCCATTTAACCAGGGAGAAAATATTCCGTAAGATGTTCCTGTCACCCAGCCTGGATCAGCAGTACACCAGTAAATATCATCTGGACGTAGATCCAGCACCACTCTACCTGTATAATAATGTTGAATCATTGCTCTTTGCACATGATAAACGCCCTTAGGTTTTCCTGTAGAACCAGATGTATAATGCATGATAAGGCCATCGTCCAGGTCAAGCCATTCCAATTCGAGCTCAGAAGACGCGTTATCCATCTCCTCAGTGAAACCTAAGTTACCTTGCTCGATATCAGTGGTACCGCCTACTAGAAAAATATGACGCAAATTCGGAAGCTCATCACGCTTCACACGATGAAGTAGCTCAGGTGTAGTAACCAAAGCAACCGCACCACTATCTTCCAGCCGGTCCTTAACTGCTGTTTCCATAAAGGCTTCGAACAGAGGGCCCGCTATTGCCCCAATCTTCAGAATACCTAGTAAACTAAAATATAGTTCCGGTTGACGAGGCATAAAAATAAATACCCGATCTCCCTTACCGATACCATATTTACGCAATACATTTCCGAACCGATTCGACCGTTCCTGCAGATCGGCAAATGTATAGGATTCATCCCGCACCGCATCACTGTAGAGCAGGGCCGTTGCCGCTCCCCGTCCTTCTTGAACGTGGCGATCCACTGCTTCATGTGCCATATTAACCTTTCCAGTGTCATACCATGAGAAGTTACGTTCAACATCCTCCCACTTAAAATTGGCTACTGCCTGGGTGTAATCAGACATATTGGAGCTCTGCACACGGCCAGGCAAAATTTCGCTATGGACTTGACCCATCACTCTTGCCTCCCTCACTCGTTTGATTTAAGCTTTAAGGGTAAGACTCTTCTCTTAGATAATGATGTCAATGCAATGAATGTGAATTTTTTATGTCTGAATTAGTATAACATAGCAAACGTTTACATTCCATATTTTATCATCCGAAAGGAGCACGGCTATGGAGCATCGTAAAATCCCTGTTACCCATACGCTTTCATATAAAGGTAGAACAATAACAATAAGTGGCCCCCGATCTCCAGAGGACCTTAAAGCCCTTCACATGCATCATGATCTTGATGCCTTCCGCAAGCCGATTGAACAGCAAGAAGCTCTCATAGAGATTGCTAGCCTGCCAGAAGGACGTATAATTACAGCTGTAGAGGATGGCACTATAATAGGCTATGTAACCTTTCATTATCCGGATGAAATGGAGCTTTGGTCACAGGGTGGAATGATGGATCTAATTGAGCTTGGAGCTATTGAGGTGAGTAATGATTATAGGGGAGCCGGACTAGGCCGGCTGCTGATTTCCACTGCTTTTGAGCAAGAGCAATTGGAGAATTGTATCGTCTTTACAACAGAGTATTATTGGCACTGGGATTTAAAAGGGAGTGGGCTTGATGTGTGGGCTTATCGTCAAATGATGGAGCGGCTAATGAAAACTGTAAATATGGTTTGGTATGCTACGGATGATCCTGAAATCTGTTCACATCCAGCAAACTGCCTAATGGTTCGTATTGGACAAGAGGTACCTATGTCCTCACAGGAGACTTTCGACAGGGTACGCTTTAGACAGCGCTTCATGTACTAAACGAGTATTAAAGGTGCTGCAGCATATATTCTAATATAGAATGTGAGCGCCCTGAGGCTTCCACCGTGAACTCCTTAAAACTCACATTTGCTGACCCGTCAGACTTATCAGACATCGAACGAATAATAACAAAGGGAGTGGCGTTCATCACACACACTTGTGCAACCGCCGCCCCTTCCATCTCCACGCACGCTCCGTCCAATTCCTCTCTTAATTTAGCTACAATCTCCGCATTAGAAATGAATTGATCACCTGAAAGTACTTTGCCGACCAAGTACTTTTGGCCTAACTCGTTACACGCCCTCTCAGCAAGGAGTACCAATGAAGGGTCTGCCTGAAAGACAGAATTATCCTGATAAGGTATTTCACCTTTTGAAAAGCCAAGTGCTGTAGCATCCATATCATGCTGAACACAAGTAGATGATATAACAATATCTCCAATATTCAATTCAGGGTGCACAGCCCCAGCAACCCCAGTAAACAACACACGAGACACACCAAAGGATTCAATTAGAATTTGTGTCGTAACTGCTGCATTTACTTTACCTACCCCAGATTTACAGAGCACTACAGACTTTCCTAATATATTTCCTATGTAATAATGAATTCCTGCCTTGACCTTCGTCTCCTTATTCTCCATCCTTTCTAGTAATAGCTTAATCTCTTCATCCATCGCACCAATTAATCCGATTATTTCAGGCAAAGATAACGCCTCCTCCGATGATTTACTCTGTAAAAAACATAAAAAGCTCCAAAAGGAGCTTTTTACGGAAATACTGTTTAGTTCTTAAATTACTTATTCAGATGATTAACAGACAAGCGGAGAATCGTTTCATGAGGCAAGATAACCCGCGGATTCTCAACCGTCTCTTTCTTCATGAGTTTCGTCAAAAGTCTCATTGCTACCGCACCTAGGTCATACATAGGCTGGGCTACAGTTGTCAACAATGGACGAACCATCGAAGCCATACGGATGTTATCCACACTAATAATGGAGAAGTCATCCGGTACCTTCAGGCCTTCATCCTGAATACTGTGAATTGCACCAATAGCCATCTCGTCGGTTGCGGCAAAAATAGCGGTTGGCTTCTTCTTGAGTCCAAGGAAATACTTCATAGCTTCGACACCAGATTCATAGCGGTAGTTACCGATACGTACCAAGTCTTCTTGATACTCGATTCCAGCCTGTTCAAGTGCCTTCTTATAACCATGGAAACGTGCATATCCATTCGCAGGATCCTGGAGTGTACCACTGATCATTGCGATTTCTCGGTGACCGTGACGAATCAAAGTATTCACTGCATCAAAAGCAGCGGTTTCATGATCGATGTCAACGGAAGGATAAGTTCCCTTCTCATCCCGTGTAGCACATAGGACAATCGGAACTGCAGAAGTCTGGAAAGCTTGAATATGTTCTTCGGTTACCGTACCACCCATGAAGAGCAGACCATCGACCTGTTTCTCCAAAAGGGTATTGATGACACGGATTTCCTTTTCTTTACGCTTATCCGCGTTACACAATATGATATTGTAATGATACATGTTCGCGATATCTTCAATCCCGCGTGCAATTTCTGCAAAAATCGAGTTTGAAATATCTGGGATGACAACCCCAACGGTTGTCGTTTTCTTACTGGCAAGTCCTCTCGCCACGGCATTGGGACGATATCCCAAACGCTCAATCGCTTCAAAAACTTTCTTCCGGGTCTGCGGTTTCACGTTAGGGTTATTGTTCACAACCCGTGATACCGTAGCCATAGATACGCCTGCTTCTCGAGCTACATCGTAAATGGTTACCGTCAAATTACTCTCTCCATTGCGATAAATTTTATCGTTCGACTAATTAAAAATATGATACGACACTTTGTACAATTGTGCAATGATAACGCTTCATTTTCCTTTCAAAATTTCTTTCAAGGCTGAAGACGTAACCCCTAATTACAATTTTTGACTAGTGTAGGTTTCCCTATTCACGAGCACAATAATGTAACTTCTATCTATCGTAACAAAAAGTGAGTGAAAAATCCAACATTCCGTGAAAGTTTTTCATTATTTTCACAGAATGTTTTAATAATTTGCGTTTTTAGTCGTTTGGAACGTTAATTGAGACAGTCTTCGACTAGTTTCTTCCATCCAATTCTGGTCTTTAAGCCCCTCAGCTAGTCGGTATAGATCAAGTAACATATCCACTCTAGCCTGAATTGTCTCTCGGATAGCCAACTCTAATTCTTGAAATCCTCCGACAATAACCTCTGTCAAAGCTTCTTTTAGGACACTAGCTAATTCATTTCTTTGAGTAAACGAAAAATCTTGTTTTGGCACATCCGCGTTCAATTCTTTCACTAACTTTCCTAAATCTGCTTTAATAAACGACAAGGGCTCATAACTAGTACATTTCGGACAAGTATAGACAGGGACATGTGTAATCTTCACCCTCGTATTAAAAATCAATGAATGCATATGTAAGTTCATGAGGCCACCACAGCTACACAACTTCTCCATTAAGTTATCTGTATACATCTTCTACACCTCTTGCAAGAAATGAATTAAGTACAAAGTATGACTTTTCAATTTCTATATTCGACCTCCCTCGATTAAAACCCTCTTTAATTGCATATAATGATTAAATTGGCAATTCGTCTATAATTTACAACCCTTTAGATGACTTCGTATTTTAAATTTGATAGAATATGAAGGATCATGTGATACGAAAGGAGCTTAACAAAATGAGACTAGATGGAAAAAAGGTCATAGCACTCGTAGACGATGAATTTGAAGATTTGGAGCTCTGGTATCCCGTGTACCGAGTAAGAGAAGAAGGCGCTGAGGTTCACTTGGCAGGTTTGGAAAAAGATAAAACATACATCGGCAAATATGGTGTGCCTGCAAAAGCAGAGTACTCCTGGGACGATCTTAATGCCGCAGATTATGACGGGATTTTAGTTCCTGGTGGCTGGGCCCCTGATAAAATCCGTAGATACAGTGCCGTACTAAAGCTAGTACAGGATTTCAATGCAGCTAAGAAACCTATTGGGCAGATCTGCCACGCAGGCTGGGTATTAATTTCCGCTAAAATTCTGGAAGGTGTAACCGTCACCTCCACACCCGGCATCCGTGATGACATGGAGAATGCCGGAGCGATATGGAAAGATGAAGCGGTGGTTACGGATGGACATATTATTTCTGCTCGTCGCCCGCCAGATCTGCCGCCCTATGGCAAAGCTTTTTGTGATGCGTTAGCTGGGGAATAAACAGTAGAAATAAAGTTTAAAATCAAACAAGCCCTGTCTCTCCATTTGAGGAACAGGGCTTTTGATTTGCTTCGCTCGACTTTGGAGCTATTACTTAATTCTAATGGACGCTTTCTCCTTGATTTTGTTTGGATAAGAATTAAACCAGAAAGTCAACGGTTGGGGTAGCTTTTCCTTACCTACATTGAAGAGATAGGTTACTGTAGTTCCCTTACTACTTTCATTAAACTCTCTATATCCTGAGTAATTATTTTTGATAGTTTCCATCATATGCCCGCTTCCAGAGCTATCTTCAAAATAATCGCTCAATGCAAAACCTCTATCATTAAGCGAGTCCTTCTCTTCTTTAGGAATAAAGTAATCTAACACCAGAATTCCCTGCTCTTCGTTCTCCATTCGTTTGGAAATCGTCAGATTGCTATCCGGTACCTTCAGAATCTGCTGTGTTTCGGTATTAATCACAAGCTCCAGCTTAGATTGATCTAGAGCAGAAATCCCTTCAATTTCAAACTTAATCGGATCATCAGGTCTCATATTATCATTATGATAAATATTCGATCCACTTACCCACATTAATTCCTCTTGTTGCTCTCCTTTTCCGATGACAAGCTTAGGTGAAAGCATATTAAATATCCTCATTGTATTCTTTTGGTCATATCTTTCCCGCATATAAATACCCGTAGGTCCAATATAGATATTCTCCATATTAATTTGCTGTCCGTCGATGGACAGACTATCCTTTAGATCAACTCTTTTTCCTTGAATATAAACCTTGTTGGTATCCATTGGAATCTGAATGTTTAAAGATTTAAGCTCACCGCTTGATAAAGCTAGATCATCAGGTGCTGGAAGCAACCTTAGAGAAATATTCAATGGGTCTTCCAACTCATCCTGATATTCATCCCATACGATTTGCTCGTACATACGAGTTGTCCCAGGAGATCCAACCTCTTGTGCGTTAATAGTGCTAAACCCGCTGTATCCTGTGCGATAAATATTACTTTCAGGAGTCTTTTTCAAGGATAGTCCAAACAGCTGCATTTTCCGATCTGTATTGTTTTCAATTGTATACAGAACCGCAATTCCTCTTCGATCGGCCATAATTCCATTAACCGTCCACTTTATTCCATCCACCTCAGCTGAAGAAATATTTACTTCCTTCATCATCCCTGCGTCAAGTGCCGATGTGATGGTCAGATTATTAGCGATAGTCGGGCGGAATACTTCAAGCGATCCCCAGCTTTTTGGTAGTAACTGCGCACGAACAGGATTGGCCATCTGATGTGCCCAAGGTACAATAATTATTAAAGCGATGGCTAGGACCGCCAACGCAACAACAGCGTATCTTTTTCTAAAAGAGAATCTTTTGTGGCTACCTTGCTGCATCCCCTTGCGAATCGCGGCATCCAGCTTAACATCCGGGATCTCCTCAGCCTCGACATCAATTCTCTGAAAATAATCGTTAAGCAGCTTTTCTTCAGACTCAGCCATAAAATAGATCCCCCTTCCGTTTCATTCTGTCACGCAGCTGTTTCAGACCTTTATTGAGCCATGTCTTCACGGTGCCCTCCGGTTTATCCAGTACCTCTGCAATTTCTGCAAGGGTCATATCCTTGTAATATTTGAGTACAAGCACCTGGCGATACTTCGGCTTTACCCCTTCCAACGCCTGTTCCATGTCTAATCTGCGGTCGCTTTTCATTTCCATGATCCCTACATCACTTCGAGCAGCTTCTGTGACAGCGTTCCTCTTTCTGCGCTTCAACTCATCGTTACAGCAATTGATCAGAATACGTGTTAGCCATGGAGCAAATCTCTCGAAGTCTTTTAAGCTTTTACGTTTAATCCATGCACGGCAGGTTGCCTCCTGTAGAACTTCCAACGAATCCGCTTCGTTTCGTAAATAGCTATAAGCAATGCTGTATAGCTTTCTTTTCTGTTCAGCTACCAGCTCATAAAATATGTTTTCATCCGTAGCGACTATTTCCATTTCGTCATTAATAATGTGTTCCATGCTTGTTTTGTCCTCCCCCCCTTGCTTTCACGCATAAATCATTCCTGTGCAACTCGCTCTATGTATAGACTGCGCCGAAGCGCAAACGGTTTTGTTTTTTTATAAAATACAAAAGAAAAAGGCCCGGCAAGAATGCCGAACCTTGATGTGGACTTGATGATGTAGCGCTTGATAACTATGAAGAAGCTTTCTCCTTTGTTTCCACGCTCGTTCCAAGCGTAATTCCGCTTTTCTGAGCATAAGCACTTAGGATTTCTTCCGTTTCCGAGCTTGTACGATGATGGAAGCAAGCCTTGGCAACCCTTGTAGCGTCTATAGCCAGTGTATTCAGGGTACGGTGTTTAACCTTCAACAGTGCCTGCGGCGACATGCTTAGATCACTAATCCCTAACTCCAGCCAAAGTGGCAAAGAACGCTCATCTGCCGCCATTTCACCACATACACTAATATCTATTTTTGCATTACGCGCTGCTTCTACAGTCATACGGATCATTCGCAGAACCGCTGGATGATATGGATGATACATATGCGCAATTTGTTCATTCATTCGGTCTACGGCTAGTACATATTGCACCAAATCGTTCGTACCGATACTGAAAAAATCAACTTCCTCCGCCAGTAAATCCGCAATCATAACCGCAGCTGGAACTTCAATCATAATACCGACTGGAATATTCCGATTAAACGGTATGCCCCGTAGCTCCAGTTCAGCCTTCACTTCTTCCAATACAGCTTTTGCTGCTTGTACTTCTTCTACGGAAGATATCATAGGGAACATTAGCTTTACATTCCCATACGCACTCGCCCGCAAAATGGCAGTTAGCTGAGTTTTGAACATATCCTGTCGATTCAAGCTGATTCGAATGGCACGATAGCCAAGGAACGGATTCTGCTCTTCTGGCAGCTGGAAGTAATCCAGATGCTTGTCCCCGCCTATATCCAGCGAACGGATCACAACCATATTGCTGCCTACCTTCTCGACAACCTGTTTGTACACTTCAAATTGTTCATCCTCCGTCGGAAAAGAACTGCGATCCATATAAAGAAACTCTGTACGGAATAGACCTACACCCTCGGCTCCATACTTGAGCGCTAAATTCAGTTCTTTGACGGAGCTGATATTACCAGCCAATCGCAGGTTAACGCCATCTTTAGTGACGGCATCGACTGTAGCAAGCAATTCCAGTTGTTCTTTCTTTTTATGCTGCTTATTCCGAAGAGAAACATATTCGTTGATCGTTACCTCATCAGGATGAATTTGCACAGATCCCGTGTCTCCATCTATCACGAGCATGTCTCCGGTCTGAATAGGGTTAGACAAATTATTCTCCAAACCTGCAACGAGCGGAATGCCCAGCGCACGAGCCATAATGGAGGAATGTGAGGTTTTACCGCCCATCATAGTAACAATACCTAGAACATAAGTTGGGTTCAAGTGAGCTAACTGGGAAGGAGACAACTCCTTCGCTACGAGAATATATGGCTGTGTATCCGATGGCAGCGTGACCTCAGGAGCACCTAAAAGATGCTTTAACAGACGGTTACCGACATCCTTGATATCAACCGCCCGCTCCTTCATGTATTCATCATCTAGCAGATCAAACATCGCTACAAAATGATCAATCGCTTCCTTAACAGCCACTTCCGCCGCCTTATATTGGCGTTCAATAATCCCCCGGATTTCGCTCATAAACACCGGATCATCCAAAATCGCCAGATGAGCATCAAAAATGCTGGATTCCTCCGGACCGACTACTTCTCTGAATTCTTTTTTGATGAATTCAATCTCGTCCTTAGAGGTACGGATACCTTCGTATAAACGCTCAAACTCCTTAGCTAGATCCACTGGGTTCACTTGTGTGTCTGGTAAACTCCACTCCCAGTTCGGTAAGACAAAGGCCTTCCCGATAGCTACACCTGCTGCTGCGCCTATGCCTTGTATCATCCTTCTATCCCTCCAACGTTACTTTCATGTAAGACTACGGACATTACTGAAGATTGCCCCTTTTTAACATTTTTAAATGGAGCATAGCTCCATGATTTTACTCGATCAGGATTCGTAATCACCATTGGTGTAGCCAGTGAAGCTGCATGCTCACGCAAATAAGCGAGGTCGAATTTAACAAGCAATTGACCTGGTTCCACACTGTCGCCTTCTTTTACAACCGCCTCAAATGGCCCTTTAAGCTGTGAAGTGTCGATCCCTATATGCATAAGTACCTCCAGCCCTTCCGGCGTTGCAATACCAACGGCATGCATTGTAGGATAGACGTGCATAACCTTCCCGAATACAGGCGAAGTAAGCTCCCCTTTTTCCGGCAAAAATGCAACTCCATCACCCACTAGCTTCGCTGCAAAGATGTGATCCGGCACTTCCTCAATGGGCATCATTCTACCCTGCATCGGAGAACTGAACAATACCTGAGGCAAATCACGAAGCATTAGCTTATTAATCTCCTCGCGGATCAACTCTGAATACGTACCAAATACTACCTGGACATTCCCGCCACCGAGCTTGATAATTCCAGCAGAACCAAGACCTTTAAGCGCCCCTGTATCTATAAATCGATCATTATGGACGGTTAGCCTCAAACGAGTGATACAGGATTGTACTTGTACAATATTCTCCTTGCCACCAAGCGCCTCCAAAATCAATGGTGCCTGATAAGGGATATTTCCTGCCCAATCACCAAGTTCAGAACCTTCTTCACGCCCTGGTGTCGGGATCTGAAAACGGCGAATCGCCCAGCGGAACAAATTGTAATACACAATCCCATAGCCAATACCGATCGGAATCAGAAGCCAAGCTCTCTGTGACAGATGCAAATTCAAAAAGAAGTCAATTGCTCCTGCCGAATAAGAGAACCCGTGATGAATTCCCAGCATATAGGTCAGTACCATAGCGAGGCCAGACATTACAGTATGTATCGCGAATAAATACGGAGAAGCAAACAAAAACGCGAATTCAATCTGCTCCGAAACCCCGGTCAGAAAACAGACCAAAGCCGCTCGCATAAAAGTCTTTTTAATCTTAGGCTTCAAGTCCTCGCGCGCTTCCTGAATAATAGCAAAAGCAATGGCTGGCAGTGCGAACATCATAATTGGAAACAAACCCGCCATAAAAATGCCCGCCGTAGGATCGCCTGCAAAAAAACGTGGCAAATCCCCCTGAACGACAGTACTACCATCAGGAGTTGTAAAGTTTCCAAACTGAAACCAAAACACATTGTTGAGAATATGGTGAAGACCGAAGGCTGTTAGTACTCTATATAGCACTCCATAAATAAAAACGCCAAAGCCGCCTGTCTGCAATATCCCTTGAAAAAGATCATCCAGTCCTCTTTGCAGCAGTGGAGAGATCCCTAACATCACCCATGCAAAGCCAGCCGAAAACAATCCCATGAACAGCAAAACAAAACGCGAACCTCCAAAAAACTGTATCGCCTCTGGAAGCTTGATATTTTTGAACCGGTTTTGAGCGATACCGGCAACTATACCCAGCAAAATTCCGATAAGTGTTGCAGGTTGTACAAGCCCGTCTCCCATATGGGTAACAATCCGGTCGTAAGTGAACATTCCAGCCAGTGCTGCAAGACCCGCCGTTCCAGCTTGATTGGATAATCCCCATGCTACACCCACAGCGAACAAATAAGGCATAAAATAAAAGATTCCCTGCCCAGCGTATGTAGCCACTTCGGATACCGAAGAAAGTCCCCATGCAGACCAAGGTAAGCTGCCCAAACTAAGCAAAATGGCTGCCGCCGGCAGTACCATGGTAGGAAGCATTATGGCTCTGCCCAATTGCTGCAATGATCCGAGCCAATTCAAGGCTACCCTCTCCTTTCTTTCTATATTGAATGGTAAGCGCTGCGGGGGTTTTTGTCAAAATAAACTGAAGGAAAAGATCAGGATATATTTAAAACAAATACACACTCACTCCACAATAAAATCACCTAGAAACACCATTCTATGGGCTCAGGATTCCAAAGCACTAAAGCAAACAATGCAAAAGTTGGTTAAAACCGATAAAAGTTACTCTGAATGAATGTGCGTCTCTAATAATGCTTCAAGTGTATGAGTTATATTTATTGAATGAAGTTTTGTCTGCTGACTGAGTCTCTTTCTTTTGCTGCCGATGATAAAAGAAGATGTTAATTGTACTTTGTACAACTATTTATATCCTATAAAAACTGAAATCCATATAAGTGTACTTTGTGCAATTATTTTTAATAATTTCACCCTTTTCCTAACCTTTGGTGTGTAATAAGTGTACAAAGTACAACTAAACCACAATAGAATAGAGATATTTCCGATATAGTTGTATATAGTGCAATTATTCTCCCACTCCTACCATATTTGATCTGGTCGCATAGCTTTCACTTCGTATTGTCGAACCCGCTCTCCCGTAATTACAGGCTTTATTAGTCCCTTCTCACTCAACGAGTGCAACAATCTGCGCGCCGTTCGAAAGTTAATGCTGAAATGAGTGGTCACATCCTTTGGACGGATCGCCCTACCCAGTCGCCAAGCCAACCGCAGAACCTCCTTCTCCTCAGACAAAATATCCACGCCTGCAGATTTGCGCGCCAAATGAGGTGCCAGCACCAATTGCAAAAGCATACGGCACACCTCGGGGCGGTGCTGAAGATCATCAACAGAAAAATGAATCATTTTCCACCCCATTCCGGTCAGAAAAGTGTCCCGATTAACTGCGTAGTTGAATCTCTCGCGGTCCATGTCCTTCACATGACTTTGAAACCCGTCGCACTCAATCCCGAGACTGCCGCCGCTCTGCGGAAGAAAAGCGAAGTCCAGAAACTGAGATTTACGGTTCCAGTCGTACACTTCGTATTCTGGATGCAAATCATCAAGGCTCTCAAACAATGGCCACCATACATTCTGTAAGAACAACTTCTCCGCATAATTATGCCCTCTAACCAGCCTCCCCCTTCTTTCTCCTGATCTTTCAGTCAAGTGCTTGTTAATGAACATACCATGTGCTTCTTCAAATTCCATTATGGTATCCTCCCCTATAAAAATAAAAAAACGCCCTTCACCGCAAATTATGCGGATAAAGGACGTTCTTCGTCTAACTTCAGTATAACAAGCTCAGTTAGTGATTTGCATTAGAAATTGCACAGTCTGTGCAGCCAATCGTAATCAAACAATGCTTTTGATCTTGGCTGTTCTTTAACATTAAATTTGCAACTACTTTTCAGCGTCAAAAAATTTAGTTCGCTGGTTTGTTAGTTTGTTCTTTTGTCTGTCGGCTCGCCGGTTCATTGTTCTCTCGGTTGGTTCGTTTGTCGGCTCGTAAGCTCGTCAGTTCATCGTTTGCCCGTTCGTCGGTTCGTTCGTTCGAAATCCCTTGATACACGCTCTGATCATCATTTTTTCAATAGTCAGATAAAGTGTTGAACTACCGAACCTTATGCCCGAGTACGCCCATGCATCGTGATCGCTTCTTCGACCTTGATACAACGGTCCATAATCGCCGTCATACCGTTCTCAGCGGCGATTTCAGCGGCTTCCTGGCTGATTATACCCTGCTGAAGCCAGAGCACACGTGCGCCGATTTCAGCGGCCTCCTGTGCGACCTTTGCGCAGTATTCGCTTCGACGGAACACATTAACAATGTCCACCGGCTCTGGAATTTCCGCTAACGTATGATAGCACTTTTCTCCCAGTATTTCACCATCAACCAATGGGTTTACAGGAATGATCCGATATCCCCGACTTTGCATAGCACCCGCGACCATATAGGAGGTACGGTCTGTTTTGTCAGACAGGCCAACAACTGCAATATTACCAGCAGAAGCAAGGATATCTCCGATCTGTTCCCGACTTGGATTCTCAAAGCTCATACATAGTGCCCCTTTCCATAGTTACACTTTATGATCCTTATTTAACTGAAGCTAAATTCGCTAGCTCCCTTACTTCTATTGTACCCACTCCACATTCGCACCAAGCGCACGCAGGTGATCAAAGTATTGCGGATACGACTTAGCGACATGGTGAGCATCCTTGATCAATAGTGGTTTACGCGCTCGTAAACCTACTACTGACAGCGCCATAATTACACGGTGGTCGTAATGCGCGTTAATCGTCACACCACCTTCGACGCCTTCAGGCATGCCGTGAACGATAATTTCATCGCGGCGTTCCTCAACATTGGCTCCTGCACGAGTCAACTCTGCCAAGTAATCAGTTATACGATCACATTCCTTATACCGAAGGTTCTCAACGTTATAGAATCGTGAAGTGCCTTCAGCAAATACGGCAGCAGCTACCATAGCCAGCACCGCATCGGTTGCAGCATCTCCGTCGAATTCAACAGCTTTTAGAACGCCGTTCCCTTGTACGTGAACTGTTCCCTCTTTATGAGTAAGCGGTACTTCCATCATACGCAACACATCAACAATGGCTCTTTCTCCCTGCTTACTCTGTTCCACAAGTCGATGTACCTTAACATCTGACTTTGTAACCGCAGCTGCTGCTAGAATAGCCGCAGAGCCAGGATAGTCACCTTGAACGGTATACGTCTTAGCCGCGTAGGCTTGACGACCTGGCACTTTAAAGGACATATAATCATCTGCCGCATGAACCACAATTCCAGCCTGCTCCAATACTTCTAGCGTCTGACCTACGACAACCTTTGATTTCAAATCATCAAGGACAATAATTTCACTATCTTCTTCAAGCAATGGTGTCAAGAATAATAGAGCACTTAGGAACTGGGAGCTGACAGCACCTGAAACTGTAATTCTACCCCCAACAGGTTTGCCACCGCGGATCGTGATCGGCAACTTACCTTCATTATGCTCTACCTTCACACCAAGCTGTTCTAGAGACACGATCAGGTCGTCATGTGGACGTTTACCCAATGAGTCAGGATACATATTTACGAATGTGACCTCAGGGCTTAAAGCAGCTACAGCCATTAGAAAACGTAATACTGCTCCAGCATTCCCCACATTAAGCTCCTTAACATCCTTAGGTTTGCGTCCAAAGCCTTGAATCACAATCTTCTCATCATCTTCTGTGAGTACAGCTCCCAAATCTGCAATACAACGACGGATGGCATCGCTATCTTCACTATGTGCCGGATGATAAATCGTACTTACGCCTTCTGACAATGCGGCAACCAGCAAATAACGAGTGGTATAGTTTTTGGAAGAGAGGGCCCCAAATTCTCCTTGCAGGGATGGCGTTGGCCTAACAATAACGTCCATAATATAAACTCTCCTTAGTAGATATAGTTGTATGTAGTGCTCGTTTGACAGGGTATTCCATGCTTGTGTTATCATTAAACCATTCTTCTGATGAAAAGAGGTCACAACCATGCATAATGTTCCACAAATTACACCGCAAGAATTGCGGCAGTGTCTAGAGACAGGAGAAGACCTTGTACTCATCGACGTTCGTGAAGACGAAGAGGTTGCCTTCGGGATGATTCCCGGTGCACAGCATATCCCCATGGGAGAAATTCCACACCGCACTGAGGATATTCCAAGCGATGCCAAAGTGATCTTTATTTGCCGTTCCGGCGCTCGAAGCCAGCGTGTCTGCGAATATCTACAACAGTTTGGCTATCATGCTACAAATTTAAGCGGCGGTATGATTGAATGGAATGAAACACTCTCTTAAAAGCTCAGCCGCGGTAATGCATTAAAATATATTGCGACACTTCTGCCGCTGTCAGTCCCGTTGTATCGACCGTGTAATGCGCGAACAGGTAAGCTTCTCGACGGTCTTCCATGATACGTCTAACCCGTTCTTCTGCATTGCCGGCGAGCAGCGGACGATTCTGATCTCCACTAACGCGGGCAATAATCTCTTCTTCTGTTGCCGTTAGCGCAACCACATGCCCTTTACTCAGCATTAAATCTGTATTCCCCGGCGCCAATACCGCGCCACCACCAGTAGATATTAATTTATTCTCAGACTCTAGCATACGCTTTAGTACTGCTGTTTCCACGCTTCGAAAGTAATGCTCTCCATCTGCCGCGAAAATTTCTGCAATACTTCGGCCTTCAGTTTCAACAATGACATGATCCAGATCAACCAGCTCGTAACCCAGTTTCTCGGCCAAAATAGCGCCTACAGTTGACTTCCCCGTTGCCATCATCCCTACTAAAATAATGTTCTTATTTCTTTGCTCTTCGTTCAACTTTTTAAATTCTTCTGTATCCCCAGCCATGTCTATCCTCCAACCGCGATATTTGTCATATCATAACACAGGGTCAAAACATTAGACAATCTGCTTCACTTAGTAAATACACATCAAAACTTCAACAAAAAAGGCCCGAAAGCCTCCCCATTTCTGGTGAAGCAATTCGGGCCACTTTTTTAAAATATAAGAAAGTACAAGTTTCATGTTATACATTAACCTTATATTTCTCGCATAAACGCTTCTACCGTCCTTTAGGGACGCCGAAGGCGTTATTGCTTATAACCGTAATAAACTAGATTATTCTGCAGAAATCCAGTTGTGGTGGAAAACGCCTTCTTTGTCTACACGTTTGAACGTATGTGCGCCGAAGTAATCGCGTTGAGCCTGAAGCAGGTTCGCAGGCAGTCTTTCTGTACGATAGCTATCATAGTAAGCCAATGCGCTGGAGAATCCAGGTACTGGAACACCCATCGTTACAGCTGAAGCGATTACTTTACGCCATGCGGATTGGTAATTGTCCATAACATCCTTGAAGAAAGGATCAAGCAATAGGTTCTTAAGATCTGCATTGTTCTCGTAAGCATCCGTGATGTTTTGTAGGAAACGGGAACGGATAATGCAGCCACCGCGCCAAATTTTAGCCAACTCGCCATATTTCAGATCCCAACCGTATTCGTCGGAAGCTACGCGAAGTTGAGCGAAACCTTGAGCATAGGATACAATTTTACTTGCAAACAATGCTTTACGCACGTTCTCGATGAATTCAGCTTTGTCACCATCAAATGGTGTAGCTTCTGGTCCGTTAAGCACTTTGCTTGCTTCTACGCGCTCATCCTTCATTGCAGAGAGGAAGCGTGAGAATACGGATTCGGTAATCATGGACAAAGGTACACCAAGATCCAATGAGCTTTGGCTTGTCCATTTACCAGTTCCCTTTTGGCCAGCGGAATCAAGGATCACGTCAACCATTGGTTTACCAGTTTCTTCATCATACTGAGCAAAAATATCTGTAGTAATCTCGATCAGGTAGCTGTCGAGCTCACCGCTATTCCACTCTTTGAAAATGTTGTGAAGTTCTTTTGCATCCAGACCTAGAACGTCTTTGAGCAGCTGGTAAGCTTCACAGATCAATTGCATATCACCATATTCGATACCGTTATGCACCATTTTAACATAGTGTCCCGCACCGTCTGGTCCGATATATGTACAGCAAGGCTCACCGTTAACTTTAGCTGAGATTGCAGTTAGGATTGGTTCAACTAGCTTATACGCGCTTTCTTGACCGCCAGGCATAATAGAAGGACCTTTAAGAGCTCCTTCTTCACCGCCAGAAACCCCAGTTCCGACAAAGCGGAAACCTTTTTCTTCCAGATATTTACTGCGACGAACCGTATCAGGGAAATAAGCATTTCCTCCGTCGATAATAATGTCGCCTTGATCAAGATGCGGCAACAGTTGCTCGATGGTAGCATCAGTAGCTTTACCAGCTTGAACCATGATCAGAATTTTGCGCGGTGTTTCCAGCGAAGCTACAAATTCCTCAACGGAAAATGTGCCTACGAGGTTTTTACCTTCCGCCTCAGCAAGAAGATCATGTGTCTTCTCCGGTGAGCGATTAAACACGGATACGGAAAAACCTTTGCTTTCGATATTTAGAGCCAAATTCTTGCCCATTACCGCCAAGCCAATAACGCCGATTTGTTGTTTTGCCATCTGGTCCTCCACCCTTTGCACCCTATATTTTTGGGAAATCCATTTCTCGCAGTATAAGAATACCACCCTTTATCAGAGACAGCAAAGCCTGCCCTGCGAATAAAGATCAAATTCATCGACAAATCCATTGCCAATATGAAAATGATCACAATGACTATTTTAACGTTTTTAGCACCAGAAGTGAACCCCTGTCTGCAAGTTCTCAAACAAATCTAAGACACCCCGAAATTCGGGGTGCCCCTAAGCAACTTATTTCGGCACCTTGTTTACCATTCTAACATATACAATTCCTTCGTCAAAAAGGTAAGCTGCGCTCGGCATTTCTCCGCGCGAATCATATCCTCAGCCTTAAGTGCATCATTTAATCGATCCAGCTGCTCATCCACTTCAATCCTGCGCTGGCGAATTCGTTCCTCTCCTTCAACAGAATAATAGAGCTTGGTCAGCTCCTCATCGGTGAGCATAGGACCCTTCTGGTATAAGACTCGCTGCTGATAACCCGAGATTTCGACAAGACGAATCACTTCGCCGAACAAAATATTTTCAATAATAATCTGACGGTCCCGGAAGCGCTTTACAATGGCATGCCCTCGCATGTCCCCAATTAACTTCTCCATCCATTCTGACAAGCGAGCATCACGAATCATATAGTCACCCACGAGCTTATAGCCATCTTTGATCCTTTGAAAACGTAATTTCACCAGTTTACGACCCGTACGGACCGAAATTACAAAGACCTGTTCGTTCTCGCTCCAATATAGGGAATAACCTTTTTGAATCAAATCCTTGATCAGGTCCTGGATATGCTGTCTGTCGAAACGCAGCTCCAGGTTACAATACTCCACCTCGTCGTTTTTGTTCACGGCACTCCCCCCTAACTACTTCACATCTGCAAAGCCAACACAATTGTTCAATTTCCGATTATTTATGGCTGCCGGACCTCTTCAAGTAGTAGTTACTTTTGCGTTCGTCTTAGTCTTATTTTATACTTCAGTTTATGTAGCGGTAACTTGGTTTATTGACTATTTTTACCCGCAACAGACTTTCTCCAAACGCTGATTGAATTTTTTATTTCTTTTAGTCCTTTTAATTCCTAAAAAAAGCCGCTGACAACTAATTCTCAGGTTGTCAGCGGCTTTTCACATCTAAGGTCAACTAGTTTTAAATTTCAACTTCGTTCTGTGTACAATTAGTAAATGCAGCCCAAAGAGTATCAACATAACAATTGCACTCATCAGAAACGGAACACCGTGACCTACATGGTCCCATAGTCTCCCTGATATCACTGGTCCTGCCACCATCCCTGAGCCTTGCAAGGTCAAGAAAAGCCCCCAGACAGTCCCTCGTTCCCCCTTAGGCACTTGCTTAGCCAGAAAGGCATTCCATGCCGGGAGAATAAGCGCGTAGCTTATACCGACCAATGCCACCGCGATAAAAGCAAGCGGGAGCCAGCGTACCTGTGAGAACAGGGCAAGGGAAAAGGCGGCGAGCAAAAAGCCAATGTTCAGAAACACAGTTGTTCCTATTCGGTCTACCAGCTTGCCTGCTGGAATTAGAGCGAGCACCGTAATCCCACCACCGGCAATCAGAAGTAGGCTAAACTGATTTGGACTAACATGCAACTCCGTACGTGCAAACAAGGTAACTACAGGCGTCATCAAGCCAATGGCAAAAGCCTGAAGAAATAAGGCCGGATATAGTAGGCGACTGACTTTAAGCGTCGTTCTGACCTGATGTAGTGTTCTTTTTATACTTTCTAACGGACTAATTTTTTTACGTTCAACGACTCCACCAAGCCCCTCCATGTCCCTTACAACTGCATGAGTGCCACTTGACGAGATTCTTTTAGGTAGAAAAAGCGCAACTACAACTACTACAGCAGCACACCCTAGCAGGACCAAAAAGGCTACACGATAGCTTTGTCCACCCTGATCCATCAAAAAATTCACTACAATCGGACCGATTCCCGTTCCTGCGAGCGATGCCATCTCTACAGCACCCATAGCTGCTCCACTGCTGCCGCTTTTAGTAGATCCCGCCAATTCCGTTATTCCGGTCATCACACAAGGCCAAAGCGGGGATGTCCCGATCCCAAGAATAAGACAGGCAATCGAGAGCGTAACTGCTGTTTTGGCATATATTATCATTCCAACAGCTACTAGGATCAACAGCAAGGCACTTGTCATGGTCCAGCGAAATCCTATGCGCTCCATAACCCAGCCAGAAGGACTGCGGAATAGATTATCCCCCAAATACTGGAGTGCAAAGGCAAAGCCTACTACCGTAACAGATAGACCCAAAATATTCTCCATATATACGGGTAACAAAGCGACAAGTAGCGACCCTTTAACAAACTCAACTAAAAAAATAATTACCCACATCTCCATGATAAATGGGGACGTCAAACTGATATGTGTACGTTGTGCAGCTTTTGTGGACATTCTATCACATCCAAATCCTAGTATTCTGTAGATTGTTTTGTTATACTGATGCTTGCCTTAAATTTTAATATTCGCGAAAGGTTGTGACAGCATTAAATGAATCAACACCGTACTCCCCTCTTCACAGCTTTAAAAAAGCATGCCGCCGGCAATCCCGTTCAATTTCATATCCCGGGGCATAAGAAG
This sequence comes from Paenibacillus sp. FSL R5-0475, assembly GCF_038004585.1. NCBI lineage: Bacteria > Bacillati > Bacillota > Bacilli > Caryophanales > Paenibacillaceae > Paenibacillus > Paenibacillus sp. FSL R5-0475. Next base: position 1,172,541 of record NZ_JBBORK010000001.1, on the reverse strand, counting down.
GGGCTAGGAACCGATGCCGAATTCCGTGAGTTTATCGGCGATAACGCTCTATCCATCGATCTAATCAACATCGCACCGCTTGATGATTTACATCAGCCAACTGGAGTAATCCAGGAAGCTCAGAAGCTGGCTGCGAAGGCTTTCGGCGCCGACTATACGTATTTTAGCGTACAGGGCACGAGCAATGCCATCATGACGATGATCCTCTCTGTCTGCTCACCGGGTGATAAAATAATTGTGCCGCGCAACATTCATAAATCTGTGATGTCGGCCATTATCTTCTCCGGAGCCAAGCCTGTGTTTGTCTCGCCTGTTCAGGATGAGAATCTCGGGATAGATCACGGCATAACGACCAGTTCGCTGGAACGAGCGTTAAGGCGTCATCCAGACGCCAAAGGAGTTCTAGTAATCAATCCCACGTACTTCGGTGTATGCGCCGACCTGCGTTCGATTGTCGACCTGGCTCACCGTTACGGTGTACCCGTATTGGTGGACGAGGCACATGGAGTACTGATTCATTTTCATGAGGATCTGCCGGTATCGGCCATGCAGGCCGGAGCGGACATCGCTGCCACTAGTGTGCATAAACTTGGCGGCTCCATGACGCAAAGCTCGGTACTGAATCTTAATGCTAAGACGGGTCTGATTAACCCGCAACGGGTACAGACCATTATGAGCATGCTGACTACAACATCTACCTCATATATTTTATTAGCGTCTTTGGATACATCAAGACGTAATCTCGCGCTGAACGGTCATGAAATGGCGGAAAGAACCATCAGACTGTCCAACTACGCACGCGAAACGATCAATACAATCGAAGGCCTGTACAGCTTTGGAAAAGAGATCCTTGGGACAGAAGCAACATTTGATCATGACCCAACTAAGCTCAACATTCATGTGCGCCATTTAGGGATCACAGGATACGAAACCGAAAACTGGCTGCGCGAAAAGTACAACATCGAAGTAGAACTAAGTGACATGTATAATATTCTTTGCCTTATTACCCCAGGAGATACCCAAGAATCAGTAGATAAATTATTAGCTGCACTTCGGGTGTTGTCCGCCATTCATTACAGCAAGGGTGAAATCTACGAACTTAAGGTTCAGGTTCCAGAAATTCCACAGCTTGCTCTGATTCCAAGGGACGCTTTTTATGCGGATACGCAGTTAGTTCCATTCCGTGAATCTGCTGGCTACATTATTGCAGAGTTTATATATGTATATCCGCCTGGAATTCCTATTCTTCTCCCTGGCGAAGTTATCACTCAGGATAACATCGATTATATTATTGACCATGTGGAGATCGGACTTCCGGTTAAAGGTCCTGAAGATCGCAGCATCACGAACATAAAAGTGATTGTAGAAGCCGATCCTATTTCCTAAGACCCATCATTTTCCTAAAAAACTTCATTCATTTATACAAAAACCCGATACCATAATAAGTATCGGGTTTCTGTATATAAACATCAACTGTCATATACACAATAGAACAGCTTAATTTAGTCGCTAAAATCTATTCTTGCTGAGCAAGCAGATTGTTGTAAGCTTCTTCAACAGCTTTCCATTCTTCTTCATCTTCGATATTGTACAATACCATTTCTTCGTCTTCTTCTTCCATACGCAGAATAATGCCATCCGCTTCAGGATTTTCCTTTTCTAACAGCAGCGCGTATAGTTTCTCACCGATGTCGAAAGTTTCAACCAATACCATTTCAACATCTTCGCCCTGCTCGTTCGTCAAGGTCAGCACAAACTCCTCGTGCTCATGGTCGTGATCATGCCCGCAACCGCATGCTTCACCATGCTCATGTTTGTGATCGCTCATTGTAATACCTCACTTTGAATTGTATTATCCTACATCTGGTATACTACCACGTTAGATTAGTTCAGGTCAATTTAGAACCCTTAATTAAGAGCTGTAATTACCTTTTCTGACACAAGAACGTAATCCGCATTTTTGGAAGCTTTCATATAGAAGCCTACCCGATATTTGCCGGTTTCTTTAAAATCATAAGTAAACTCCGAGGTCGGAAACCAGAAATTATCCTTCTGCGAGCCTTCAAGCTCCTGCGACTGAATATCCTTAACATTACCAGAGGGGTCCGTTATGGCTACTTTTACAGCTGAAACCTCTTCTGTTAAGCTATCTACCTGGGTTAATATTTTAATCTTAAGCTTGCCTACGTTTACGTTACCAAAGACCGTATTATCCTTAAAAAGAACAATATGAACATTAGGCTTAAGAATCGTCACTTTACCAGATCCATCCCAATTCACTACCCCGCCCGCTTCTCTAGCGGGAATATATGTTTTTCCATCAATCAAATAACCGCCGTCTACAATTTCCGTCCCGTTGTTCCATACCCTGATTTTCTTACTCACAGAATCGGCGAACAATAAGGAGCCACCCATCAAGGAAAAAGCAAACACACATAAAGTGACTTTTTTCCATCTATTCATTTGAAACCCTCCAAATAATTCATGCTATTAATGTATACTTACTTTGTCTCAGCAAGTTGCGCTAATTGTAGGTAAATATTTCATTCATCTTCCGAAAAATGATATTATGTACTTGTTCAAAGTTGATATATTAGCTAACAGCGATTTCAGGAGGGTACTTTCTTATGAGTCTGAGCCTACAAATGCTAGGAACTGGCAATGCTTTTGCAAAAAACTATTTTAACAATAATGGCTTGCTACTAGCTGATGATTATACCCTACTGATTGATTGCGGGATTACAGCTCCACTTGCCATGCATACCATCGGGAAATCCTTCCGTGACGTAAACGCTACTCTAATTACGCATATTCATGCGGACCATGTTGGAGGTCTGGAAGAGCTAGCACTTACACTAAAGCACGTATACGGGAAAACTATGAGATTACATTTACCTGAGACGCTTGTTGAGCCACTTTGGAACAACACCTTAAAGGGTGGATTATATCAAAAAGATGCAGTAGCCTCCCTGACCGATATCTTCGAGGTTAAACCTATGAAACCCGGAATTACGTACAAGCTCGCTCCTTCTCTTACGCTCGAGATCATACATACGCCGCATATTCCTGGCAAAGATAGCTATTCCCTTCTAATAAATAATGAGATTTTCTACAGCGCGGACATGACTTTTCAGCCGGATCTACTTATACGCCTTGTCCGTGAGCACGGCATCCGTATGATTCTGCATGACTGTCAGCTTGGTGGATCAGGTGTTGTTCACACCACACTGGAGGAGTTAATGTCATTACCTGAAGATGTTCGACGTATCATCAAGCTCATGCATTATAGCGATGAACAACCTCAATTCGTCGGGCTTACTGGAGAGATGGAGTTTATTGATCAGCATGTAATTTATAAACTCTGATTATGATTAAAAAAAGACCGTACATTGACGTCCGATGACGTATGTACGGTCTTTGCCTTTAGAACTATGAGAAACTCGGAAGATTATCCAAATTGTTGGTTGGATCCCCATCCGCGTCGCCGCGAATATAAGTTCCTCCGTCTTTACCTTTAAAAGCATTCACTCCGGCAATATTTCCGGCCTGTACTTCTTGAAGCGCTTGATCATACGCCAGGACACGTCCTGTAGAGGTCTGGAAACTGGTTAAATCTCCGTCTCCATTTTTCTGTACAGCTACGAAACTTTCGCGTTCGTTATTTGGCACTTCAGCTCGCCCCTTGCGCTTGGATTTGCCATCATATGGCACATCCTAGCTTGCTTCATGGAACGGTAAATTATGTGCACTATTTTTAAAGAGTTTTCTGCATCCGTACATGTAGAATACCTGCGTCATAAAAAGGTTCCGTAGAAATCACTTCATATCCTAGCTTCTTGTAGAAATTCTCAGCTTGGCACTGTGCATCAAGAATCGAAGCTTCCAGTCCAAGCTCCCGAGCAAGCTCTTCCATAGCTAGCAACAGAACACGTCCGTATCCTTTGACTCGATAATCTTTCAGTACGGCGATACGCTGCATTTTGGCTGTACCTGCTTTGTAATAAATCAATCTTCCCGTAGCCACAGGTACACCTTCATCTATAATTAGAATATGGTGCGCATTCGGACCGATAACATCGTATTCATCAATTTCTTCCTCAGCCGGTACCATTTGTTCCTCTACAAATACTTTGGTACGAATATCCAGCCCCATTTGAAGCTGTTCCTCTGTAGTTACCCGTAAGATTTCTGCCGCCATGTTAGTCCCAAACTCCTCTCTCTATGTATCCAACGATAGTTGTCTATTATATAAAAATTCGACTAGAAAGAAAAGCCTGAGCATGAGAAATCGTCTTCTACGCTGCTCTAATCTGCAGAATATACTTCTTCAGGAATCGAACGATTGTATGTGTCTTGCATCACTGGTGACAATGGAGGGTACTGACCTTTTGGCTTTCCATCTAGGTTGGTCATTTCTTTGATTTCCATGACTTTTGTTGGCTTCGCCTCGGAACATCCTCCCAAAACCATCAGTAACAGCAAACAAACGCCGACTTCCCATTTCAAAAATTTAGGCATGGTTTTACTCCTTTCACCGTTCAACTGCGGTTATTCTCATTACAGCTTTGACGGTTCATGAGTTTTATAAACCATTGGATCACTTCATTGCCCGATTCTAACCCTTATAGATTCACATTTCCAACGACATGGACCATGTACATCATTCCTGCCAGAAAGCCAGCTAATACAAAATAAGCGATACCGTATTTCCAGCGTGAGCTAACCGGCACATCGTAATACTTATCGTTCTCGTAGACCGAATAGCTGATATCACAATTCATCTTAAGATGAAGCCCATTCTCTAAGGTCACAGGCTCTAGCTGCGAGATACGTACCTTTTCAATGATGCATTGTTGCGGAAGCGTAGCTCTACCAATATAGTTCAGTTGATCCCATCTCACCCCTACATACTGCTGTCTTTCCAAATCACTATAAGTAGTAAAAGGTAAATCTCTTCTATGCTCTGGTCCTGGAATCATGTAGCCTGCATCTCTAAGTGGCTCTACTGGAATTAAGAAACTCTTCGTTACAGAATAAAGGCGATTGTTAGTGCGTCTCTTCACATATTTGTTATACAGATCGTAAGCAAATAACGCCCAAATAATAAAGAACAAGATCGAACGCATATAGATGATGATGGCTAAACCACCCACTAGCCCCACAAGCCACAGCCAACGCGTCACCGCGGTTGCAATACGGCCACCGTCAAGCGGGTGAATCGGCAGCAGATTGATCAGATTAAGTAAAAAACCTATATAAGCCAAGGAATAGAGAAGTGGACTATCCATGTAATAAGCCGCTCCAAAAACGGCTGTAGCCCCAATAGTTCCTAAGATCGGACCTCCAAAAGCAATATAAGCTTCCGTCTGGGCATCCAGCGGCTGTTTTTTCATTGTAATTAAAGCTCCCAAAAACGGTATAAACAGTGGAGCGCTGACTGGAAGCCCGATCCGTTTCGCTGCTATTACATGTCCTAATTCATGGACTAGCAAGAGCAGGACAAAGCCCACGGCAAACCCCCACGGGTAAATCAAAGCATAAGCCCATATTGAAATCATCATTGATATTAACGGCCCGGCAATTTTACCTATTTTCAGAAGAGACAAAATCGCCTTTCCTTTAAACAGGAGCATCGCCGCCCCGCCCCCCAACCATTTCCATGGCGTGGAAGAATTCTTTTTCTGCTCATTTTGCGGCAAGATCTCAAGCTCCTTTTTCTTTCAATTTTTATCTAACTGCTGTACATTACCCTCCATTTTATCATAAGCGCTTAAGGAGTATTTCCATAAAAAAGCACTCGGCTAAGTATACGACGCAACTTTTAGAATCGTTTCAACATCAAACAAACAGATAATGGATAATTTTCACTATTATTCAAGGAAAGACAGTAATTCCGCTTCAATCCCCCCCACCTCACACAAAATAACCCGAATTTTATGGTTACCCTATAGGCTAACGCCGTGAACGTTATAGGCTACGAACCATAGACTGTTATCAGGGTTATTCAATTGAGGAGGTTATTTATGGATACAAATGCAAATTTACATCAACAGGTCAGTTGGAATTGTATGAACAAATACGTTGGTATTACAACGACTGACGGTCAGTCCTTTGATGGCTTTATTGCCCATGTAGATCAAAACTATGTTACTCTTGCGGTTCCTAGCAACGAAATGGTAGAACGTTTAAACGGAATGCCTACACACGAATCGGCGTATAGACAATTTGGTTTCCGGCCTGGCTTTTTCCCAAGACGTCGCTTCTTTCCACGACGCATTCCTTTTTTCGGTATAAGCGATATATTTCTACTTCCGTTCTTTATCTGACGTAGCTCATGGGGATGGAGCGGCATCCCCTTTTCTTATTATTTTAAAGACTATGTAAACTATCATCCCTATAGATTGTAAAAAAAGAATTGCCATCCTACTCTATCGTATGGTATTATGAAATTCGTCGCAGGACGGTAGCTCAGCGGGAGAGCACTATCTTGACAGGGTAGGGGTCATGGGTTCGAACCCCATCCGTCCTATATCGAAAAGCCTTGAATTTCAAGGCTTTTTTTGTTTTCAATTCACTTATCATTCTATTAAAAACCCCTGTGATACGAATTTGATACGAATCGCGATTACTTTTCGTATCAGTTCATCTGATCCTCTGGGAAATATCATCGCTTCTACCCTTCAACCAATTCCTAAATACCGCTTTACTGGTATATAATTCCCTTCCCACTTTTGCAACATGAAATACGTGGAAGCCTGTTTACAATCCTTTCAATTCTATCGCTGTCCATGCCATCTTCAGGCTCATGGAATCAGAGCCAAAAGAGAAAGAAGCCGCTACTGAAAGCAGCAGCAATATTCCTAGGAGTAAAAACAGACCGAAATACGATTTCCCTCTTAAATTAGGGATAACAGCTGTTTTATCATCTAGCTTTCTATTTTTTTCATACGTTGACACTAGCTTCTCAACTACAAAATCTAGCTGCTTATCAAGAGATTAGATATCGGAATAATATGAAAAATCAATATATAGCCTTGCAGCTTGTCCCCAGGCTCCATCACAGCATGTCGAATATCCAGCACTTTAACGGCTGCATAATTCCATGCGGCAATATGATCTTCCAACTTCATCTTGCATTTCACTCCGATCCGTTACACAATCTATTTAAGTTAATTACATCTTAAACATTGATAATGATTATCAATTAGTATTAGGCAGCTCTTCTATTTTGTCAATCGCAGTTTAGTATCGTGCTTGCTGATAGCGTCGCATGAACTTCGAAAAGTCAAAAATAACATCGCCATGGATCTAAACGTTACTTGAACTAAACAGGAACAATCTCTCAACATTGCATCTCCTATAATTTAGCATTAATATAAAATAATGAGACTTACTGAAATCGTCAATGAGTATCGTTTTGAGGATTATTGCATTTTCGCAAACTCACTAAGGAGTAGGAGTGTTTTTTATATGTTATAGGGGAAAACGAATATTGGGACCAATGACTGAAGCTGATGCTCTACGTGAATGGTTTACTCTTTCCGGTACAGTGAAGGACATTTATATTATTGAGGTTGATGAGAACAATAAAGTAAGGCGCCAGATCGGACCCACAAAGAAGAAAAAGAAATAAGCATTACCTGCAGCAACCTACTATAACTTGATTGAAAAAGCGATAAAACGTAAAAAATCCCCACCGACCTTTATAGGTTGATGGGGTATTTTATTAAAATGGAAATTTAGTAAGCGAGAATATTAAGAGTACCATCCCAACAATCGAAGACAGAGCCGCCATTTTATCTTTAGTTTTAAAATAGGTAGCTCCTCCATTAAAAATCAGAGCTCCACACATCCCCATCATTGTCCAAGACATGATCACTTGATCCTGACCGCGGAAAAATAGTATTGCCAGAATGATTGTTGCTGCACTAAATAGAATACCGAACAGCCTTAGTGCTTTCAGCAAAAAATCCCCTCCCGAAATATAATGGGCTAATGAATTTGCAGCTTACTCGATATTACAAGAAAAAATGTAGCCAATGGGCCACAAAGCAAAGAAATTAAAAACCAGTTTAATCCACTCCTATTTTTACCTTGTGCTAAGCCAGCATTTATTAATGCTAATGTACCCCATCCAACAAAATACCCATTATCCATCACGCACACGACCTTTCAACATCATTTTATAGGAATACGAATATCCAATATAATGGTTTCATCATTACATAGATTACTATTCCTATATCTGGTAGAATTAATTAGTATTTACTATCAGATTTAGGGGGATATGAGATTGAAAATAAAGGCTTTTTTATGTATCGTTGCAACTATTGTGCTTCTTACAGGATGTGGTAGTTCCAAAACAAATTCAGAGGAAAAGAATACAACATCTACAGAAGTTACTCAGTCTGAAGCAACAGCTGACTCTTCAAAAACAGCTGCTGCAACACCAGTGCCAGAGAAGAAACTTTCAGAATCCGAGAAATTAGCTCTCGATTATGTGGAAATTTTCCTGAATGGTTCAGATATCGAAGCGAAAAAGAAGTTCGTATCCGAAAATATACTTCCTGATGTACAACCAATTTTTCAAATGGCTGAATCTACCGAGACACCTGAGAATAACAAACTTAAGAACGCTTCAGTAATAGAATCAGCTGATTATACTGACAAAGATGGTGGAAAAGACAAAATCGTCCTAATTCAAGGTGAAAAGTCGTCCTCCAATAGTGAACTTATAATTTTTATTAAGGATGATAAAATTGGTTGGGGATATTCGTCTAATGATAAGAATAAAGAACCCTTTAACGAAATGAGAAAATTCTTCAAAGAGCCTGTAAATAACACATCTGATTCAGGTACAACTGAACAGTCTCCTGAAGCGACACTTAAAGAAATTAGTAATTTTGTCATTTCAGATATTTGGAATGTTGGATTTGTTGATATCAGTTGGTATGCAAGTTCAGGTACTAGCTCTACAGGTGAAGCCATAGATATAGATTTTACAATTGAACAATTAGGAAAAGCGATGAGTAAAAAATTAGAATACGATAATTACATCAACAACCTGGATGCAAAATACGATTCAATTAAAAACATCTGGTCTAAGCTCTCTGGTGAGATTGATCGTATGTACAAGCAAATCCAAGATACTCCTCCTATAGCAAATGATGCTACCACTAAATTAGATACAGGAATATTCAATCAGTACCAGGATGCTTTTAGTGATGAGGTAGATAAATTATCCAATTCTTAGATTAAAATAAATCCCTGCCAACCCCTCAGGTTGCAGGGATTTGTTATACATGCTGAGATTTCAACAACTACTTTATTCTTGTGGCAATAAGCTGGATCGTTTCATCAGAGTCTTTTACAAGACATTTCAAAGTAATGCCCAGGGCAAGTGAAAATAAAGAGATCATAAAACTAATGACTGTAATCATTGCTCCTCTTAAGTCATTTGTGAAATTATAAAACAAGATTTCTGAGAAGCTGCTAGTAGAAAAGAAAATTATAGTCAAAATAAAAAACAATCCAAAAACACAAAATAAAATGTTTGATATTTTATTAACTCTTTCAAAATAGCTCATATATTCAACTCCTCTGATCAAGATAATAATCCACCAAGACATAAATGGAACCGGCAATACCAAAAAGGATAATGGCTATACTACTATTCAAATGATATTCCTGTATAAAGCGTTCATCGTATGCCTTGTAAAAGAAAACATATCCCCCGATACCACTCAGAAGCAATATCATTATGCGGCTAATCAAAGGATTTGCAATCATTCGAACAACCCAAGAGAAAGGAAAAATTATAATTGGGTAAAGAACGGCTGAAAAAAGAAATGCTAAGAAAATAAAAACAAACCCTATATTTTGAAACCCATAGTATTCAGTCGTGCTTATTTTATTTCCTTCCCATAGCTCTAATCCAAAAGTGGCCAAGGTGAATAAAATCGTCGAAACAAACCATAACATGATATGCTTAACTACACGCAAAGTAATCCCACCAATTTTATGCTATATATATCCGCCATTTCATAATTTCTATTGTTAAATCTGCTTCCAATAATCATTTAGCACTTGGTTCTATTGAAGTTAAAAAAGGTTTTTGCCCTATTCTACTATTATAGGAAACAAAGTACTCCTCATTTATATTAATCAACTTAAATATTCCTTTTGGGATTGTGACTGTAGTTTGATCACCGCTCATATTTTGTACTACTATTTCTCTTTTATTTACTGACACTACATTAACAACAGCTGCAGTACTTGCCATCAAAAGGTACCATATTATAAATAAAAAAATGATCAAAGGAAGAAATGAGAAGATTTTACGATTATTCATATCTATCACCTCAGAGTAAGGATCATCTAATGCCATTGCCGAACAATTCTTGTATGTATTTTCCCGACATATATTCTCTAAATTCTTTATCTAATAAGTATATTTCATCTTGTTTTATCCACTGGTAGTTAAAAACAGTTCCACAGTCCTCTCCTTCACCCTCTCCAGTGAATCTCCACTTTTCAGGTAATCTTGTTTCTGGAATCAGAAGGTAGTCATGTCTTTCAACATTTGCATCTATATAATCCTTATAATAATATTGTGTTCCTATTTTCTTTACTAATTTAAATTGTTTAAGTCCACTTTCTTCTTGAATTTCCCTGAATAAGGCTTCTTCTTCTGTTTCCCCGGCATCGACATTACCACCTACTAATCTAAAGGGTACTTCTGGTACATTAAGATAAACTAATAAGGTCTTTTCTCCAACTTCATTGTCTTGCAAAATAAATCCGTATACCTTCTTTCTAATCGGTTTCCCTATCTTCATCGTGTCCCCCTATTTAGCTTCTTATAAACGAAAATAAAAAAGTATTTGATCATTGATCAAATACTTGCTCAGTCGTAAGGTGTTATGAATATATGCTCCCTTGTGGTCATCTACGTTTACGCTATTCGAACATCCATAAATTTACTTTATTGTATTCTGAAAACCTAAATTAAACAAGTGTAACTCTTTAATTCCCACCGCTGATCAAAATAGCACTCCGCTTCTGTTTAGCACATTACAATCTATTGTGCATTTTATATAGAGAAGCTTAATAGAAAGGGGTGGATCAGAATGGCAACTCGTCAACCTGATTTGGTATTGATCACTTGGAGCAGAAATCCTTTGGTTCGTGGCTCTGCACGTAGGATTATTTCTGTCCGCATCATTGGAAATGCTGAGCCTTGTCGACCTAGCTTAAGACCCAACGGGCTACTTGACACCGCCTTAGCTTGTTTATTAGATAATGACATAGGTTTTAAAGTGGTGTTTCGTAAAAAAACTTCAAGGATTAGCGGCTATTTGCTGTTACAACGCCATTAATATTTTCAGAGGGCAGCTAAGTTGCTGCTCTTTTTTAACGTTGAATAGAACCTGAATCTGATCGAAATTAGGTGAGTCCATGAACTTACAAGATGTAAAGAAGAGCTATGATTTAATCGTAAGCTTAGGTATGTCTTGTGCTCCTGCTATAAATATGCAAAGAAATAACTTGAGAACATTCTCCATGCCTCTTGACTGGATGATTTCTTATTCATTAACTGATGTAAACAGACTTTATAAGAATAGATTTCAGAATTTCATGGAGTTAACAAATCTGAAAATGCTCGAAGAGACACATTTTTTTCTAGAGGATGGAGTGCCCGCTTATCCTAATGGAAACAAGAATGAGTTAGTGAAATCGTATTTTATTCAGGATACCTTTTATAACATTATCTCGGTACATGATTTTCCTATCACCTTAGGTAAACATTGGTCTACGACCTATCCATCTTATAAAGCAAAGCTGGATTTACGAATTAAGAGATTTTGGGACAAATTACTAAGCAGTAAAAAAATTCTATTCATTAGATGGTTCGCCACATACGAACAGGCTGTAGAGCTACAAGCGACTTTGTCTGATATATTAAAGCCGAACGAATTCACTGTCCTTATCCTTTATCCCGTTCGTGAATTAACATCAGTACGAGAAATCCATTGGAATATTAATCATATTTGTGTGTTAGAATTTCCTGATGATATGAACGATTATGATAGCTGGGATTATATTTTGAAAGATATACAAGTAACGAGCGATTAATTTATCTCTTATTAAAAAATGACCCTCTCATGGGTCATTAATGTTGACGGCTTCGGTCAATCAAATGATTAATCATTTCTTGCGCAGCAAAAACATATGGATTCAGATATAACCTACTGATACCTACAAATATAGCAATAGGGTTACTGACTCCAAAATCGCTTTGGCTCCAAAGTGATTTTGGATTTGTAAGTTCAGGCTGTACAAGATCATACTTTTCCATCAGCCTTTCCTTTGTTCCACTATCCATTACAGCTCCGTTTCCTTTATCCGCGAAGACTGCTCCTGATGAAAAACACGCCATGATCAGAACAAAGGAAAAAATGAGTATTGCTAGTTTCTTTTTACACATAATACAGCTCCTAATTCTTTCTATGGTCTACACTAAACTCTAAACCTTGTACCAACTCAAATATTTCTCGGGTAATCGCAGGAAATCTATGTATTCGACAATCTTGATCAGTTCTAGATCATATTCTATAAAAATAATGGGATAAAAAGTATTAAGTTCTATAATACACCTTTCTCTATATAAAAACAAAAGCACCCCACAGCTATAATTAGTAGGGTACTTTTGAATAATTTCCGTATTTACAATAGCAACATCCCACTAAATATTCTATGGGGTTGGAGTTCCGCCATTGGCATTTAGCGTTTCGCCACTTATATAGCTCGATTCCTGGCTAGCAAGAAATACATATGCCGGAGCCATCTCTGCAGGCTGTCCCGGACGGCCTAGTGGTGTGCTCGCGCCGAACTCCTTCAGCACTTCCTCTGGTTGCCCACCCACCACCTGAAGAGGTGTCCATACGGGACCTGGTGCCACTACATTAACTCGAATGCCCTTATCAGCGACTTGCTGAGCGAGAGATTTACTGAATGTATTGATCGCAGCCTTGGTCGTCGCGTAGTCCAACAGGATGGGCGAAGGGTTATAGGCTTGAATGGAAGAAGTGTTGATGATGGTGCTACCCGGTTGCATATGTTTCACTGCCGCTTTACACAGCCAGAACATAGCATATACGTTCGTTTTAAAGGTATCGTCAAAATGCTTCGTAGTAAGATCAGCAATATCGGGGACGAATTGCTGTTTGCCCGCTACATTGGCTAAAATATCAATCCCACCCAGCTGCTTGACCGCAGTATCGACGAGCTGTTCACAGTACTCCTCGGCCTTAAGATCACCTGGGATGGCGATTGCGGTTCGTCCTGCTTCCTGCACCAGCTTGAGAACCTGCTTTGCATCCTCTTCTTCCTCCGGCATATAGGATAAGACAACATCTGCGCCTTCACGAGCAAAAGCAATCGCAACAGCTCGGCCTATCCCGCTGTCTGCCCCTGTAACAATCGCTTTTCGTCCAGTCAGACGTCCGGTGCCTTGATAGGTATCTTCACCTGTATCAGGCACGGGATTCATCTTCTTCTGAAGCCCCGGCTCTTGTTGCTGCTGTTGAAATTCAGGTCCTGCCTTGGTGTACTGAGTGGTAGGATCTTGCATCGTATATTGGTTAGACATCGATCAATTCCTCCTTTATTTTTAGAAAACCATTTTTTATTTAACGAACTCTTTTTTTATGTAAACACAACAGTACACCGCTAAACATATCTCATCGATAGCATAGTCCTGAATATTTCCACAAAAAATACCCCAACTACCTGTTAAGGTAGCTAGGGTATCTGATACTTTAAGTATCATTAATCATTTAATGGCCTTAAATTTCCTCTGACCTGTCTGGAACCGACTCATAACGAGTACGTATTTCACGATTTTTAGCGTAGATGTATAAATCTAAAGCCACTATTCCTCTACGTGCCAATTTTACTAGCAGAACGAAGAAGTAGATTCCCAAGCCAATTGATATCAACCAAATTAAAAAGAACAAAACACCTACTCCCCCTCCGAAAAAAAGACCTGTGTGTTCCATACGATTTATCCGCTCCTTAAGCAATTTTCATTTTTTATCAGTCTATATTGCATAAGCTTAAATAAATATATGGAAACTCACACATGAATCGGGACACCCTCCATACAGTTTCGCGTATACATTACATAAAGGAGTGATAAATCATGGGCTTTTTTATTTTCCTCTTTGTTCTGTTAGCGCTACTTAACATCTTTTTCCCACGATTCGGATGGTACATGAGATACGGATGGATGGTCAAAGGTAACGTTGAGCCAAGTGAGGCTTATTTATTAATGACCCGCGTCAGCAGTATAGTGGCACTTATTGTCCTCTTTTTTATCTGGTCTAGTTTCTGACTTATCCTAACGCTCTTAATACATCCTCAATCTTACGCTGATGCGACAATACACCGTAATTCATCCAGGCCATGAAATCCACCTCATATACGCTGCCGTTACGTACAGCAGGCAAGTTGCGCCAGAGTTGTGTATCCAGCAGTTCCCGTCCTCCCCCTTCAAGCTGATCAAAGGTAATGAACAAATGATCCGCAGTCAGATTGGCAAGCTCTTCTTTTGTCAGGTTTACCCGATTCTTTCCACGGGTCAACTTCCGAACCAAACTATGGGGTTGCAAGCCCAAATCATGATGAAGCACGCTTCCTGTATACCCCAAATGCTCACATCCATAGAGAGTGATTCCGTAGACTGAGATTCTTAAACAAGCTATGGTCTGACTATGGACGGAACGGGTAAGCAGCTGCTTGGCTTGCTGTGCCTGAAGCTCATAATTGTCGATCACTTCCTGGACACGCTCCGTTCTGCCAAAGACTGCTGCTGCGGAATACAATGTGGCACGCCAATCCTCTTGATGAACAGGCAGCTTGAACAACGGAGCGATCCGGCTGCACTCCTCCAGGTGCCAACGATGAAAGCCATTATCCAGCAAGATCAATTCGGGCGTATACCGGGAGAGCTCCTGCCAATTACGAGTCGAAATATCTACCTCAGGCACATTGTGGAGAGCCAAGTACTCTTGTTTCCCCCACTCGGCGTGACAATATTGCGCCACAGGCGTAATATCCAGAGCCAATAGATAATCTTCCAAAAAAGGAGCAAACACCCTCAACCCATCCTGATGGAAGCTTCTGTATTGGCCTGGAGTAACACCCACCGATCTTTTAAAACGCCGATTAAAATAATACTCATTACTATATCCGACGGATACCGCGATATCATGCATACGGTCATTCGTCAGCAGTAGCTGCTGCTGCGCTCTTTCGATACGAAGCCCGTTCAAATGCTCCAAGGGAACCCTCCCTGTCACCTCTTTAAATGTTTGTGTGTAACGCGCACGTGTAATACCTGCAACTTCAGCCAACTGATCAACGGTTACGGCTTGGTTATAATGCTCCTCCATATAGTGAATGGAACGCTGTATTGCCTCATGATCACCCGTGACCTGAACGAAAGAGGAATTTGCACGCATGATTAGCAGAAGCAGCTCCTGAAAGCGCGTATGGCCTGCGAACCATTCGATCTCATCTGTGCTTCTACGGCTATGGTAGATAGCCTCTAGCAGTAATTTACATTGTGAAAAGGGTCTACAGCTTAACAAACCAGATCGAAGGATGTCCTCTTTAGTCCTTCCTTCTATTTCACTCTGCCTGTTTTCCCCGGTTTCGATGATTTCAAAAGTAAGCCGATAAAAGCTAAGCCCCCGCTCCTCGGCATTGATTTTGCTTAATAACCCTGGTTCGAACAAGAACCCAGTACCTTTTTCCAGTGGAAACTGCCTCAACTCAGCCTCAACATACCCCTGTCCTTCCGATACAATGAGTAGTGTATGATCCTGAAACACCTCACTCTGTCCGCTTCCTGACAGGGATTGGGTTTCTATATTTATCAAGCTATAGAATAGCTTCCTTCTATGGCTGTCTTGCAAATCTTTTGCCATTCTCCCGCCCCCAATTGAGAACCATTTTCATTCACTTCAGTGTAAAACAAAAAATAAGGTCTATCAAGGGTGCTGATAGACCTTATTTTTGCTATTCCTTCAAGGCGGCTGCCATTTATTTCACCATAGCTTCCAGCAGGTCATCAAGCTTCATCGAATTGGCCGTGATGGCACCAGTCTGCCAGTGGGAACGTTCCATTCTATAAACATTCCCGTTCTTCACTGCGGGCAGGCTCTTCCACAGCGGCCCATCAAGAATTTGGATCGCTTCCTGATTACCTTCAGTATCCCAGCCCCCGTTGTCAGGGAATACGATGATATGATCCGCTTCAAGCTGAGGAATAAGTTCTTCGGAAATAATAGATTGATATTCGGTCATTTCTGCAGCCATAGGCACGGGTGTCAGGCCAAATTGAGAATAAATCACACCGATAAAACGGTTTTTAACACCGAACAAAGCAAAGGTCTTATCCGCTACGTTGAGCCGGATCACTGCTACTTTTTCTTGCCCCAGAGCCTGTTGCAGTTTAGCTTTTCCATCTGCCACTTTCTGATCATACTCGGCGAGCACAGCCTCAGCCTTCTCCGGAATACCGAGCGCATCTGCAATCGCTGTAAGCACTTGTCTTGAGTCCTGCAGCGCCGCCTCAGGGAGACGATACGTTGGTGCTATCTTGGAATATTGTTCATACCTCGCCGCATCCGCGCCTCCGTCCGCAATAATCAAGTCAGGGTCTTTCTCCAACAACGCTTCCAAGCTTCCGGTGATATCAAATTCTGGCACATCGAGATTTAAGTAATCCTGTTTGCCCCAGCTTGGATGATACCACTGAACCACCGGGGTAATCCCCAATGCCTTCAAATAATCTTCAAGGTAAATCCCGGCCACCCGTTTAGGGTTGACTGGAATCTCAACATCTCCGAATTCCCCTGTAATCGTCCGAGTTGCAACCTCTTCCGAAGCATTTCCACTTCCTTCGCTCGGTGTGCTGCTAGCTGAGGTTGATTCCTCTGCATTCTCTGTTTTAGCAACATTATCTTTCGTAGTATTGCTATTCGTTCCGCATGCCGCCAGCGCGGTCAATGCCATAATAAGTACTGCTGACCATAAAAACTTCCGACCCCATCTTACCATTATCCCTTCACTCCAATGCTATATTTTCATTGATTATCATTCTCAATAATCATTATCACAATAGTAGCATGACTTTTATAGCTTTCAATGCACTTTCTCTGCAAAAATCTTATACAAACTATTAACTAGTTTCTTCCCTTCTTCACAAATTTCTTATTATTTACGATTGATTTATACAATGCTTTCGCTTACAATAAACTCATAAACGCGCGTTTATGAAAAGAGGGGAAACATGCGCAGCGAAGATATAGCTAAGTTGGCCGGGGTTTCCCGAAGTACGGTATCCCGCGTGATCAACAATTATTCCAACGTCCCTGAAGAGACCCGGGCCAAAGTGCTGCGGGTGATTGAGCAACATCAGTACGAACCGAACAGCTTTGCAAGGGCTTTAGCCGGTAAGAAGACCGATACGATCGGACTCTTCGCCATCAGTATGAACGAGAAGGAGAATACTACCCGAATTTATCAGAACAATTACTTTGCTCCATTCGTTGATGCCGTAGTCGACACCTCGAATGCCCGCGGATGTTATGTACTGATTCATACAGTTTACTCTCCCGACGATTTCATCAAGGTAAAGCAAGCTTTTCTTCAAAAACGGATTGACGGCGGTATCATTGTCGGCACTCAGAAGGATATTAATATCGTCCGAGAAATGGTAGGGCTCGACTCTCCTCTCGTATTAATTGATTATGATATTTCTGAGATTATGTCGGAGCATCTTGACCGCAATCATCTGGCCATTGTGAACTCCAAAGATTACGAGGGCACCACTGAAGCGATTGAATATTTGATCGCTCTGGGTCATCAAGAGATTGGCATCATCTGTGGGCAAATGAATACGTACTCTGGACGAGAGCGTTATACGGCTTATGAAGATACGTTGAAGAAACATGGCCTGCCTGTAAATGAGAGATTTATTCTGAAAGGTGATTTTCTGAAAGAGACTGCTTACGAAGAGGTTAAGAAGCTTCTCGCTTCTGGAGAACCTTTGCCAACGGCCTTCTTCTCCTCCAACGATGATATGGCTATATCATCGATGGAAGCGTTCTCCGAGCACGGAATCATTGTCCCTGAAGATCTCTCCATGGTTGGATTTGATGACATTCAGCTAGCATCCCGTATTCAGCCTAAGCTGACCTCTGTACGCTTGCCGATCTATGAAATGTCTAAGGCTGCAGTTGAAAAAGTAATCGAGCTGTGTGATTCACAGCAGCCGACGTTTAGCACGATCAGCTTTCCAGCTCGTTTAGTGGAGAGAGATTCCTGTCAACCGCCGAAGAAATAGCTTAAGATCAATCCTTCGCTGAAGAAATCTACATATTTTTCCGTGAAGCTGCTATTTGATTCGGTATCGAAACTACTGCTTTAATTGTCTTGCTTAAAAGCATTGAAAAAACTCCCTTCCCTCGAGGGAATTTTTTCTGAAACTTATAAACGCGCGTTCACAATCGAAAGGAGACTTTCTCACATGAAATTCGGAACCTTTGACGACACTCGAAAAGAGTATGTAATTAACACACCTAAAACCCCTTACCCTTGGATTAACTATCTTGGTAATGAGCAATTTTTCGGACTTATTTCCAATACAGCTGGTGGCTACACCTTCTATAGGGACGCTCGTCTCAGAAGATTGACCCGTTACCGTTATAACAATATCCCACTGGATACCGGCGGCCGCTACTACTATCTTTATGACGATGGTGATTTCTGGACCCCAGGCTGGATGCCAGTAAAACGTGATCTCGACTTCTATGAATGCCGTCACGGTCTTGGCTACACTTCCATTACTGGCGAACGGAACGGAATTTCTGTGAACCAGCTTGCTTTTGTCCCTATGGGTCATAATGCTGAAGTACATCGTCTTGTAGTGAAGAACACGAGCTCTGCTAAAAAATCCGTGAAACTGTTCTCTTTTGCAGAGTTCTGTCTCTGGAATGCACAAGATGATATGACTAACTTCCAACGCAATCTCAGCACCGGTGAGGTTGAAGTGAAGGATTCCGTTATCTATCACAAAACTGAATATCGTGAGCGCAGAAATCACTATGCTTTCTACTCCGTAAATAAAGAAATCGCTGGTTTCGATACTGATCGTGAAGCTTTCGTAGGGATGTACAACGGTCTGGAAAGCCCACAAGCTGTAGTTGCAGGCGAACCTACTAACTCCGTAGCTAGCGGCTGGTCCCCTATCGGATCACACGCACTTAACATTACGCTTGAACCAGGTGAAGAACAAAGCTTCATCTTTGTACTCGGCTACATCGAGAACCCTGAAGAAGATAAATGGGAATCCCTGAATGTAATCAACAAAAAACCAGCAGAAGCTATGATCGCGCAATTTGCTACAGATGCACAAGTAGACGCTGCGCTCGCTGCACTTGCTGCTCACTGGGATAACCTGCTGTCTAAATATCAAATCCAAAGCGGCGACGAGAAACTGGATCGCATGGTTAACATCTGGAATCCATATCAATGTATGGTTACCTTCAACATGTCCCGTTCTGCTTCCTACTTTGAATCCGGTATTGGCCGTGGTATGGGCTTCCGTGATTCTAACCAAGACTTGCTCGGATTTGTTCATCAAATTCCTGAACGTGCTAAAGAACGTATTCTCGATATCGCGGCTACACAATTTGAAGATGGCAGTGCCTATCACCAATACCAACCACTCACTAAAAAAGGTAACAACGAAGTCGGCACCGGCTTTAACGATGATCCGCTTTGGTTGATCCTAGGAACGGCTGCTTACATTAAAGAAACTGGCGATACCTCGATTCTTGATGAGCAGGTTCCTTTTGACAGCGATCCGAATAACACCGCTACGCTGTTCGAGCACTTGAAACGTTCCTTTGAGCATGTGACTAACAATCTCGGACCTCACGGCTTGCCACTGATCGGGCGCGCAGACTGGAATGACTGCTTGAACCTCAACTGCTTCTCTACTGAGCCGGGTGAATCTTTCCAAACCACTGCCAACATCGAAGGTCGCGTTGCGGAATCTGTATTTATCGCGGGTCTGTTCGTCTTCGTTGGACCTGACTATGCTGAAATCTGCCGGATGCGCGGACTTAACGATGTAGCTGTGGATGCAGAAGCTAAGATTGACAACATGAAAGAAATCACATTGACGCACGGCTTCGATGGCGATTGGTTCCTGCGTGCTTATGATCACTATGGCGACAAGATCGGTTCCAAAGAAAATGAAGAAGGTAAAATCTTCATCGAACCACAAGGGATCTGCGTAATGGCCGGTATCGGTGTGGAAAATGGTCAAGCTGAAAAAGCTCTATCATCCGTACAAGAGCATTTGGATACTAAATACGGTATCGTATTGCAACAGCCACCGTATTCCAAGTACTATCTGAACCTGGGTGAAATTTCTACGTACCCTCCGGGCTACAAAGAAAATGCCGGTATTTTCTGCCATAATAACCCTTGGATCATGATCGCTGAAACTGTACTTGGACATGGCGACAGAGCGTTTGAAATTTACGCAAAAATTGCTCCTGCTTACCTGGAGGATATCAGCGAAATTCACCGCACAGAGCCTTATGTCTACTCCCAAATGATCGCAGGTAAAGATGCCGTTCGTCACGGGGAAGCTAAAAACTCCTGGTTGACTGGTACTGCTGCATGGAACTATGTAGCCATCACTCAATCGATCCTTGGCATCCAAGCGGATTTCAATGGTCTGAAGATTGATCCTTGTATTCCTACTGAATGGGATAGCTTTGAAATCACACGTGTCTTCCGTGGAGATACTTATGTGATTCAAATCAAAAACCCGAACCATGTATCCAAAGGTGTAGTTAGTCTTACCCTGGATGGCACAGCTGTAGAAGGTAACATCATTGCTCCAGTTGGAGACGGTGCAGTACACCAAGTAGTTGTAGAACTGGGTTAAAAAAATCCGCTCAACCGTTCACTTGAACGATTGGGCGGATCTATAATTAACGCTGGATGACTCCTGAACTCTTCAGGGGTCTTTTTTTTACCCTTCCACAACATCTGCTCTTAAATCACTCGCAACCTCAAGCATTCTCGGGATCACAGCTTCATTATTTCCAGAAACGTAAATATCCCCTTGATAATGCCTAAATGGGATTGTAGTATCACCAAAGCTCCACATAAAGAAATCTCCCTCAATGGACATCGTAGTGGCGCCTGCTACTGTATAAACTGATGTATAGGTGAAATCAGGTTTGGATGCGAAATACTGCTTGCACTCTTCTAAAGATATGGTTTGTGTTGAACCTCCATCATTTTGCATAGCTCGTGTAATTCGATAACGTTTGCTCATTGTGATGCCTCCAATATTTTCTGTAAAATGATCAGCTACCTTGTCCCGATCAAATATAGCATACAATAAAGCGTAAATCCCTGCTATCCTAAACCTTAAATTACTTTGCCTGTCCCATAACTCACATACTACCTTCCGGAATCCATACCTTCATTTCACCACTGCCACGATTGCCCCACAAGTAATAGGGAACAGCTTTGACCTTAACGGCTTGAAGAGGTGCTTTCTCTCTGCTGTAAAGTCCACCACTCCAGCTCTCTTGATCAACACGCAGTCCATCTGCCTCGACAACAACAGCGCCACCAAGCAAAGTCTCATCAAAACTCGCCGTGAGTTCACTGTCTTCTTTTAAAGAAATAGAGCTTAAAGGCTCACCATTATCGATACTTTCAAGGCAATACACAAGCGGTCCGCGTTGAATCGTTACTTTTTGAGCATCTGCTCGCAAATTGGGATGAGCGTAAATGCGATGTGCCTCCATTGGGTCATTCACTTCGATTATGTCTCCTGCTCTCCACATTCTCCGAATAACAAGGTATCCCTGCTCGATGTTCTCAGCAGTGTTCAGCGCTTCACCATTGACTCTGATCTCCATTCCTAGACTCCACGATGGAATCCGTAAAGCAATTCCGAACTCCGCTTCGTCTGCCGGATTGATCTTCATCGAGACTGTACCTTTCCATGGATAGTTGCACTCTTGCTGAATCGTAACATCCGTTCCACTCAGCTTAGTGTTCAGATTACTTCCAATATACAAATTCGTATAGAGTGTATCGCCATGAACCGTGTAAATATATTGATTGAGCGAAGTTAGTAGACGCGCAACATTCGGAGGGCAGCAGGCGCAGCCAAACCAGCCTTGACGTTCAGACTTCACATGATGTTTCTCCGGGTTGCAACTGCATGCCTGAGGCCATACTTCCAGTGGGTTCACATAAAAATAGTGCTTGCCATCCTGTGCCATCGAGCCCAGTACATTGTTGTAAAGCGCCCGCTCCATGACATCGGCATAACGTGCATCCGGTGATATTCTCAGCATACGCTGTGCAAAAAAGATCAACCCAATAGAGGCACAAGTCTCTGCGTACACCGAATCGTTAGGCAGATCATAATCGAAGGTGAACGCCTCCCCTCTATGTGTAGAGCCGATCCCGCCTGTAATGTACATTTGCTTGTTCGTAATGTTATTCCACAGTCTCTCGCATGCTTCACGAAGTGATTCATCTCCAGTAATAGCGGCAAGATCAGCCATAGCAGTATACATATAAACCGCACGTACAGCATGGCCTACAGCCACCTTCTGCTCTCTTACTGGAAGATGACTCTGGTAATATTTTAAATCAAGATCCCCCTTCCGACCTGTGAAAAAATTGATCTTCCCCAGATTATCCCATTGTTCCTTTAAGAAATTCGGCTGTTGACCTCGCTCATTAATAAAAAAGCTGCTGAGCTTCAAATATCGTTCCTCACCTGTCAATCGATACAGCTTAACGAGCGCGAGTTCAATCTCCTGATGCCCATCATAGCCCTGCATTTTACCTTCTTCCGGTCCAAACATAGAATCAATATGATCAACCATTCGGCACATGATGTCGAGCAGTTTTCTTTTGCCAGTAGCTTCATAATAAGAAACGGCAGCCTCAATGAAATGTCCAGCACAGTACAGCTCATGACAATCGTTCAAATTGGTCCAGCGTTTACCCGGTTCTTTTATCGTAAAATAAGTATTTAAGTATCCATCTTCCTGCTGCGCCTCGCCAACGAGGTCAATCACTTCATCCGCTTGACGCTCTAGCTCAGGATCACGTGTGATGCTTAAGGAATAACCAACAGCCTCCAGCCACTTAGCCACATCACTATCTTGAAATACCCAGCCGTAAAACTCGCCAGTCTTCCGGCCCGCAGCAATCTCAAAATTAGCAATGGCATGACTGGGTTCAGCTCCCAGTGCTCTATCGTGCAATGCCTCATATTGATAGGGGATAACAACGTTCTGGACCAGCCTAATGTATCCGCCCCAGAAATCATCTTGAATGGTAACAGTTTGATCTTTTACAACTTCTTGATCCTGTATAATTTTGTTCATCTTCATCTTCCCCTCAGCCTTATTTCATACTCGCTAATAATAATTATAGGGGGTAGAATAGATTAAAAATACGATCAGAAGCAACCCCTTTTTTGTACTATTTCACACTTTAGAAAGGAGGGATAATTACAAAATGGGCCTTTCATTTATACATTTCGCTGCGCCGCCATTTCCTTATTTTCTAGAATGCAATCGCACGGTTTATCAACCCGGGGATCAGCATCCAAATAGAAGCCATATTGGGGTGTTTGATCTACTTATTGTAGAACAAGGCTGTCTATTTATCGGGGAGGACCATAATCAATGGGAGGTTTCGGCGGGACATACACTGCTATTGCTGCCCGATCGCTATCATTACTCCGTTAAGCCATGTGATGAGACCACTTCATTTATATGGATTCATTTTCATACCCTTGCAGATTGGTCTAGCTCTGAGGGTGGACCCGTGTATATCAACCGTGAAACACATTTTCGGCAGTTTCTTACTAATCCGTATACCATTCGAGTGCCACAGTTCGGTCCCCTCCCTGACCCTTTTGAACGGAGTGGACAAGCCGAGATGCTATTACAGCTGTCTACGGGCCGGCGTTCCAGCGCAGTTTGGCAGCAGCAACGGATATTTGAAGAAATACTGCGGATGATGGATCTGGCACAGCATGATACTTCAGAAAGTCACGCGGTGGAAATCGCAGAGCAGACGGAGACTTATATCCGTAATCATTATGCGGAGCCTCTCTCCAATGCCTCACTAGCGGACGCACTGCATTTTCACTATAACTACCTTACTCGCTGCATGAAACGAGTATATGGGCTGACTCCGATGGAGTATTTGACGGATTACCGTTTGGAACAGGCTAAGCTATTGCTGCTTAAGACTGAGCTTTCTATAGCCGGAATCGCAGAACGTACCGGCTTCGAGAGTGCCGCCTACTTCTCGCGTCGATTTGCTCAGCAGATCGGAATCTCTCCGCTTCGCTTTCGTAAGCGTTACTTCCGTTAAAAACACAAGCAGCACGTCTCCGATTATTGGACACGTGCTAATTCCTCCATACAGTAACATTCATACTTTCATTTCTGAATTGTTTACGCTTAGTTACTTGGTGTCTTTTGAGCGTTAGGAACCGGCTATCCCTCACACACTATGTAATATAAGACTTTTTAACCCTGATTCATAATCAGGTTTTTTTGTTCAACTGCAATTTTTTGGAAGTGACAAGCATATTTATAGACATGCCTTTAATGTGGAGATGTTAAATATGCGGCCATTAAGATACCTTATCATACTTTTAGGAAGCTTACTCGTTGCTGCGGGAACTAATTTTTTTCTCGTACCATATAAAATCTTGGATGGGGGAATAATAGGGATAGCCCTCATTATTAATTATTTATCCGGCGCTAAAATTGGCGTAGCTATAATTCTCTGCAGCTTTCCTATCTTTCTGCTCGCTTGGTTAAAGGAACGCGATATCTTTTACAACAGTGTACTCGGCCTATTGATCTCATCATTTCTGATCGAGCTTCTCGGTCCTTTCCAATATCACTTTCTATATTATTTTGAGTTTGGTTCCATTTCTAGCGCCATTATTGGCGGTTTTTTGATGGGAACGGGACTTGGGATTATGCTGCGGTTTAAAGCAAGTACGGGGGGCACCGATCTGCTCGCTCAATTTATAAAAAGGTATGTCCCGCTGAACCTTGGATTCATCATTTTTTTGACCGACTTTATGATTATCGGCGCGGGAGGACTCCTGATTTCCAAGGAAACCTTCTTCCACTCCATCCTCACGATTATCTCTGGGGGCGTGGCTACGGGTCTATGCACACTTGAGACGAAATAAATGGAAATAAATAAGAATACACACGATCATACGTTCGTATTATAATAAGGAGAAAAAATATAAGGTATCTCTACCTCACCTGGAGCGTGTGAACCTATGAATAAAGAGCGTGTCATTATGCTATCTGATTGCCAAAGCTTCTATGCCTCTGTGGAAAAAGCCTCTAATCCGCAGTACAGCAATAAGCCGCTGATCGTTGCTGGAGACCCAGCTAGACGGAGCGGTATTGTGCTGGCTGCCTGCCCTATAGCCAAATCCTATGGCATTACTACCGCTGAGACGTTGAAGGAAGCGCTGGCAAAATGCCCCGAAGTCATCGTGGTCAGACCACATATGCAGCAATATATCGATGTCTCCTCTCAAATCACAGATATTTTACGTAAGTTTAGCGACCAGGTAGAGCCCTATTCTATCGATGAACAGTTTATTGATGTCAGCGGTAGCCTCAGCTTATTTGGCAGTCCAAGGGAGATCGCTACCGCCATTCAGGATCTAATTCGTAGAAACACAGGTGTGCGTGCGCGCATCGGCATTGGATATTCCAAGGTTACCGCCAAAATGGCTTGCGACCTGTGGGCCAAGAAGAACGCGGATGGTATATTCACCCTCGCTAACGAGGAGCTTCCGAATGTGCTCTGGCCTCTCCCCATTAGCGAGCTGTTCATGGTAGGTCGCCGCATGTCCGCCCATTTCCAAAGCATGGGTATTACGACAATTGGACATTTGGCACAGATGCCGCTAAGCGAGCTGAAATGGCGCATGCGGGAGAAATTTCACAAAAAATGTGATATCGACGCCGAGCTATATTGGCGGATAGCCAATGGCATCGATGACAGCCCCGTGAGCCCAAGCACCTATGAAGTCGCACCCAAGAGTGTCGGGCACCAAATGACGCTGCCAAGGGATTACTATAAGCTGCAAGATATTAAGACCATCATTCTTGAGCTATCTGAGCTTGTATGTAGACGTTGCCGCAAATTGAAAGTACATGGTGCAGTCGTGTCTATCGGCTGCCAAGGTGCCAGCTTTGATGACCCCACAGGCTTCTCAAGACAAACTACAATGAGCGATCCTACGAATGCCACCTTGCTGGTATATGAGGCAGCTCTTTCTCTCTTCAAGCTCCACTGGGACGGTCAGCCTGTGCGTAGAATCCATTTAAGCCTGTCCAATCTATCTGACGAAAGCCAGTACCAGCTAACCCTATTTGAGTCTCGCCCTCGCTATCGTGAACTCGAACGTGCGACCGATGCCCTCAAGAATAAATATGGGGAGACGATCATTGGGCGAGCAGCTTCTTTTACAGATGCCGGGCAGCTTAAGGACAGATCTGGAAAAATCGGCGGACACTATAAATAAAAACTATATTAAAATACACACCATATCGTTTATAATGCTATATTGGGATTGTTATTTTCACGTAGATGAAGCGACAATCGAAATATGTAAACATAGATAATCACATTCCAGAGGAGGACCGGAGAAGTTGGATAGCACGAGCAACACTAACACTACGTATTATGAAATCGTTGATCTCTGTCTTCTTGCTGGCAAGATCATGCTGCAGAATGGTGCAGAAACATCCAGAGTTGAAGATACGATGACACGAATGGCAGGATCCCTCGGGTTCCCAGGAGCACATAGCTATGTGACGCCAACCGTTATTATGTTCACCACAAATAGAATAGAACCTGTTAAGTTATACAGAATTGCGGAGCGAACAACAGATCTGCAGAAGGTATCGGAGGTCAATGACATTTCTCGGCGTCTAAGCGAACGTCAGATTACAGCTGAGGAAGCTCGTGCAAAATTAGGAGAAGTCGATGAAGCCTCACCTGTCTATCCCGTATGGCTGCAGATCTTAGCAGCCGCCCTTACTGGTGCTTGCTTCACCGTTATGTTTAAAGGCAGTTTGTGGGATGCTCTCCCCGCCTTGCCGATTTCCGGACTGGGCTTCGCTGCGGTCATTTATCTGCATCGTTTAGTGCAGACTAAATTCTTCGCAGAGTTTTCTGCTTCCTTCCTGATCGGACTTCTAGCCTTCTGTTCTGTAAAGCTGGGGATTGGTCAAGAGATGGACAAAATCATTATCGGCTCCGTTATGCCTCTAGTACCCGGACTACTCATTACTAATGCCGTTCGTGATCTGATGGCCGGTCATCTGGTCTCAGGCATATCCAAGGGAGCCGATGCCTTTCTAACTGCATTTGCGATCGGTACAGGTATCGGGCTTGTACTATCACTATTTTAATATCCATGTGAAAGAGGTTAGCCCTTCATGATTTTGCAACTTATAACCAGTTTTATCGCCGCGGCAACCTTCTGTATTCTATTTAATGCGCCTAAGCGCTCACTACTACAGTGTGGTTTTGCCGGAATGGTGGGCTGGATGGTGTATGTGCTTCTTAATGTAGAGTTCGGGCCTGTGGTAGCTACGTTTGCAGCTAGTGTAATAGTGGGCATCGTCAGCCAATTTTTTGCGCGATCCTTCAAAATGCCGGTTATTATTTTTAGTGTAGGTGGTATTATCCCGCTTGTTCCGGGTGGTCTCGCTTACGATGCTATGCGTAAATTTGTGGAAGAGGACTATACTCTGGCTGTTGAAATCGCTGTTCGGGCATTAATGCTCTCTGGCGCCATTGCAGCTGGACTTGTGCTAAGTGATGTAATTGGACAAATGTTCCGTCGTCGTGCAATCAAATAACAGCATACTTCTTCAAAAAAAGAAATCGCCTGTTGGTACAATGGTGGTCACCCATCCATCTCCCAAGGAGCGATTTCTTTGTTCATCTCTATGCAAATAACGCTTCAGGGAAGACTAAAGGCGCAGCACCCGGATGAATACTATTGATGCTAGTGTTCTTGATCCAGGACAGCCCTACAGTACCCTCACCCGCATGAACAGCCACAGCAGGAATATAGGTCATAATCTCAGTTCGTATGTCAGGCGCCATTGCTTTGATGTCCTCTTCTAGCTTGAGTGCCATCTCTAAATTATTCGAATGCATGATACATACATCACTAACAAGCCCTACATCCTGTTTAAATATCTCCAAAAGCGCTTGTTGCGTCTTCTTCATTGTACGGATTTTCTCCACAACAACGACCTTCCCTTCGTCAAAACGAAGCAGCAAGTTTATACGCAGCAATTGGCTAAGTACAAATTGTGATCCAGAAACACGTCCACTGCGATGAAGCTGTGTCAAGCTTGCAGGAATTAAGTAAAAGGACATATTCTCAATAATATTTTCAATCTTCGCTTTAATTTCTAGTCCAGAAAGACCCTTCTTCTGCCAATGTATACCGCGCATGATCATTTCTCGGATTGGATAAGCGCCAACCTTGGCATCAATTCCAATTACATTGGCCTCCGCTATTTCGGCGCCTTGCATCGAAGCATTGTAAGTGCCACTGAGCTCTGAAGAAAGATGTACAGCAATAATTTCATCGTATTCTTCCTTCAACCGTTCGTATAGCTCAATAAACTCACCGATTGGAGGCTGTGAGCTGCCTACCTTTTCATGCTGGCGCATTTTCTCATAGAAGTCATCGATCGTAATATCTATATTCTCTTTATAACATTCGTTGTTAATAATAATCCGTAACGGAATAATATATACATGATTATTCTTAGCGAACTCCGGATCTATGATACTTGTACTGTCGGTTACCCAGGCAATTGATTTCATGGTCATTTGTCACTTCTCTCTCTCATAAAAAGGAATAGTAGAATGAATGAGGAGACAAGGGCCAAGAATTCCAGACCAGTGAATCACACGCTCATCCTGAATAATCAACTTAAGAATTGAACAGCGGTTAAGTAATCCGCGTATTCGTAAATTATACAGGATAACAAGCGTTAATATAGGCAAAACAGGTCTTTCATGCAAATTTCAATCCATTTAATTCAACATTATTCGACATTTTTTCACATTATATATGACGAATATACCTATCCTAATAGAGCCACTTCATGTTATGAAAAAGCTAAACCACAGCAAAAACATCCCCGTTCCCGGCATCTGTCAGTTTTCCAACTTCAACTCATCCATCTGCTTCTGAATCTGAGCGACATCTACCGTTCTTTGAAAACGAACCTCCGAGCGACTGTAACGATCCTGAGTAATGGAAGTCTGTTCAAGCAAATCGCTAAACAGCTTGCGTAGCTGTAGCATTTTGTCCCGTTCCGCTAGCGCATCGGCGATCGATTGATCACTCGGATCAAAATCGTCTGCTCATTCACAGCTCTTTCTAACTCCTGCAAAAGAGCTTCAGGTTGTTCAGCCGGATCCTCACCCTCTTGAACTTTAACGACTCGCTCCAGCCGCTGCTTTAGCTGCACGATTTTACGGGTTAGATCACTTCGATTCACTAACGCTTCCGCAAGTTTCAGATCTGGACTCCCCCTATAATTTTCTGATAGCTAGCGAATAAGGCTCGTGTGAAAAGATGCCGTGGTGTTCAGCACAGCTAATCCTCCCAAATCGATGTCTCTAAATGATCTACGAACTTGCGTAATTTACCGGCTAGCTTGCGGTTAATGGTTCCATCCTGATACATTTGCTGCACCTTATCCCGCTGCTCTTGAATGGCTTTCAGCTTCATTTCAAGCTTTTGATCATCAACAAGCCCATCCTTTGTCCAGCCTTTCCCTTGCTCCAAACGAGAAATTAACTGTTCATAACTGCATGCAACCTTCTCGGCCGCACTTCGGTTGTTCTCATTCTTACAGACATTAATAGCAGCTATAGCAGCATGGGCCATGGCAATTTTCGCTTCTCTAGCACACTCAGCCTGTTGCAGCATTTGTTGGCTAGCTTCCCCTTCATTCTGTCCTGAGAACATTCCCGCAAACAGCCGTCTAATCTCGGTAATCGATATTCTGATTTGTGAATTTAGACTTCTGGCTAAAAAGACCTCACTATGATCCAAGAATTCTCCCAGCTTCTGAGCCACTGAGGCGGGAATCTCATTGCTCTCTAGCAATCGGTTCAGTTCTTTACGTTCAGCTTGCAGACCCACAATCCTCGCTTCAACACCCAGTCGGCGGAAGTTCTCGAGTGCTGGATCATTCGATTGGTCCTCACGGTTAAGACTATAAACCTTTTCTCTAAATTCACTCAAAGCCGGTTGTGCGGATTCCTTACTTTCTTCTGTCATCATACTTTGCAGCATGGTTAAACCGGCAGCAATAACTTTAGACTTGGCCGCCTGCTCGGCTCCTGTCTCACCTGATTCGGCAACTGGCTCTTCTTTACCTGCTAGAATTGGCAAAAAGATACTAGCGATCAGCAGCGACATTAGAATAACACCTGCGGCGATAAAGATGATTAAATCACGCTCAGGAAATGGTGACCCATCCCCAAGAAAAAAGGGAATCGAGAACGCACCGGCTAAGGTAACCGCTCCACGCACTCCTGAAATCGTGAGGATTAACAGTGATTTAACAGATGACTTCTCCATTTTTCGCAGACGAGATCCTACTAAAGAGAACACATACACCCATACAAACCGTAGTACAAACAGCAGCAAAGTAATGGCTAATACATAACCTACAACTATAAGATTATCCACGGCCGTATCACGGTAGATCACTTCAATAACATCTGGAATAGATAAGCCAAGAATAAGAAAGACCAGGCCATTCAATATATAGAGCAGAACAGACCATGTACTAGCGGATACCAGTTGTAGCTTATACTGCGGAGATACGGCACGGTCCTTCTCAACCGCATGAATAATTCCCCCTGCAACCACTGCCAAAATGCCAGATACCCCTATCTCTTCACTGATCAAATAAATAATAAAAGGAGTTAGGATTTGCAGTAGCACATGCACTGTGATATCCTCCATCCCCAGTCTGCGAATAATTACGCTTAGCCGAATCAGAAGAAAAGCCAATAATGCCCCAACGATCAACCCACCTGCAGCTATAATTACAAAGCTAATGGAGGCTTTCGGTAAAGAAAACATACCCGTAACTGCTGCAGCAATGGCAAAGTTAAAGGCAACAAGCCCGGAAGCATCATTCATTAATGATTCGCCCTCTAGAATGCGGTGAATACTCTTAGGAAGATGCACTCTTCCAGCGATTGCGCTGACCGCGACTGCATCTGTAGGTGACAAGATCGCTGCCAGAGCAAATGCAGCTGCTAACGGGATCGTTGGAATCATCCAGTTGATCGAATATCCAGCAATAAGCACCGTAGCAAAAACCAATCCCAGCGCCAGCATTAATATCGGACCCCGTAAGTTCCATAATTCATTTCTTGGCGTCCGTTTCCCATCATTGAACAAAAGCGGTGCAATAAACAATACGAAAAACAGCTCTGGTTCCAATGTCATATGTATTCCCAAAGGCATTAACACAACCATTACACCCAGACCAATTTGAATTAACGGTATTGGCACAAAGGGAATAAATCGGTTTATGATGTTGGAAATTGCGATAAGGCCCAGTAGGACGAGTACAACTAGAAAAGTCTCCAAACCACATCAACTCCCTTTTTTATTTGGTTATTATATCGTAAAGCTTCGGGTAAGGGAAAAATATAGAAATAGAAGTTCTCAACAATAATGTCCCCTAGAAATTACACAAAAAATACATCAGATATATATTGACAAAAATATTTATTTATGTTATAATAATAAATTACGCTATTGAAATTACATTTTATTTTAAGTATTATATGCATTAGCCTAACGGCATCGCTCTTATCATCAATCATGGAGGGATCTTATGCATATTGCTAGTGGAATAGAAATGTTAGAGATTACAACACAGGTTATGGGCGGGAGTGACACGATTTACCCCACGCTGCTCTGGGATCAAAATTCTGCTGTACTCGTAGACACTGGATTTCCGGGCCTGCTCCCAAAATTCAAAGAAGCTCTAAAAGAAACCCACGTGCCTTGGGAACAACTGCGCACCGTAATCATCACACATCAAGATCTAGATCACATCGGGAGCTTACCTGATTTACTGTCAGAAGAATGTCTAGAACTGACAGTTCTGGCTCATGAAATCGAGCAGCCTTATATTGAAGGAGAGCGAATGCTCCTTAAACACACCCCTGAAGCTTTAGCTGCGGCAGAAGCCATGATCCCCCCTCATGTACCAGAGGAATGGCGCCGCGCTTTCCTATCCGTGTTATCTCATCCCCCTAAAGGAAGAGTAGATCGAACCATAGTGGATGGGGATATACTGCCTCTTGCCGGTGGAATTACGATTATCCATACACCAGGACATAGCCCTGGACATCTGAGTCTATACCATCATGATAGCCGTACGCTAATTGCCGCGGATGCTCTTACCGTTCAAGGCGATGAGCTGCACGGCCCCACTCCTTCGGCAACGCCTGACATGAAGCAAGCTTTAATCTCTCTGACAAAGTTCGCCGAGTATGAGATTGAAACGGTCATTTGCTATCATGGCGGAATTTATCGCGGAAACGCAAACAAACGGATTGCTGAAATTGCGGAAGCAAGAGAATAGACTGATGCAAGAAAGCAGAGCCCTTATCTGGCTCTGCTTTCTTTTTATATATAGTCCTTACTCGTTATACTCACTTATGATTCCGAAACAACTGTAAACCGTTCACGAATATGCTGCGGCTGTTCAATTTCATCTACAATAGCAATCGCATAATCTTCATAGCTGACATAGCTCTCACCTTTGGAATTCACAAGCAGATGATCTTTGCCTTTCACATAAGAACCCGTTCTTGTCCCAATTGCAAAATTAGCGGATGGACTAACGAAGGTCCAAGACAGCGAGTCTGTACCTTGCAGGATCTCCAGGTTCTTCCCTTGATTCGTAGCCGTTGGCTTGATAAAGTCAGGGAAATCAGGGGTATCTACCACTTTAAGCGTCTTAGCTTCATCTACATATAAACTTCCCGCACCTCCAACTACAATCAATCTTGTATTAGGGGCATCCTTTAATGCTTCAATAAGCACATTTCCGGCATCCACATGCAGATACTCTTGTCCAAATGGTGCTCCAAAAGCATTCACAACAACATCAAAACCCTTCAAATCTTCAGCGGTAAGTGCAAATATATCCTTTTCGATGACCTTTGCCTTACGATTTGCAACTTTCGATGCATCCCGTACAATGGCTGTAACTTCATGGCCTCTATCTAGCGCTTCCTGAGTGATTCGGCTTCCGGCTTTTCCACTTGCTCCTACAACTGCGATTTTCATATTATTTCCTCCTGTATATGTTTACGATGTTTTTACTTTAGTATTTATATCAAGGAGATCCTGAACGATGGTTCTGTCGATATCGAGATCAAACTTTCTTCCCCAAAAGCATTCTGTACCCGTACGAGTGATCCGGTCATAATCTTCTATCGTTAGTGTTCTTGGATAATCCGGTCCTGTTTCCCAGTCTGTATACCTCTTAATTTCACTCCGTACATTGTTCTTAAACCCACTATTCAAAATAATCGTATGGAAGAAGATTTCATCTCCACATAATGTGTTCTTAAAAAATCTAACATACTCTGGAGAAGTAGAAGTAAACTCCATGATGTATTCCATACATTCACCTGTAATAGACATCCAGTTAGAGCCTTTATACAGCGATTTTGGCAGAACACCCAACCTTCTTTGCAAGAATGGAACGTTCATTACTGCTTTAATATACCTCATCCTAATGGCAGCCATACGCCTGGTTCTTGAGATCAGGAATCTAGGATAATAAACCGACACCCTCTCATAACATCCCCACGTTTCAGAAGTATTCGGTAATTGCTGATACTTTACAAATTCGTCCCCCTGATTCTTCTTAAAGAAATCAAGAATAACTTCGTTGGAAGCTAAGGGCAGATCCTGACCACTTATGATGTGGATATAATTGAATTTCCCATGTTCTTTGATCAGCGCAAAACACTTCAAAACACATTCAATCTGACTGTAATGCCCCCACCTTACATCAATAGGCTCTTTCACAAAATGAATATCGTTACGATGAGTAATATCACCTTCAATACCACTCTTCTGATCGACATGTAGGAAAAACTCGACGGAGTCATTAGTTAAACTATCGATTAGCATATTGATCTGCTCAGGATTTTTGTGACAAAGGATCACATACGCCATTTTGAATGATTCCAACAACCTTCACCCTTCCGCCCATCTTTTTCCAAATATTATAAAATAAATGGACAAAAATGGATAGTTCTTTCTATCCAGAAAAAGGTGAATTCGATTGGTGATTAGTTATTTCGTATGACTTTTCACTATAAGTCTGATTCCAATGTTCCATGGATCTTTGAATGTAGGGGCTCCATTCTCTTCAACAACGGTGTAACCCGCCTGCTTAACACGCTCCACTACAGACGTACGCTCCTCTTCATTCGGAAGAAGTAAGGTGAAATAATCAATTCCTACTGCATCAGCAGGTGCCACAGGTGCGCCTTGCCCTGCCCATATATTCAATCCAATGTGGTGATGATACCCACCTGCTGAGATAAACATTGCCGCACTGCCATAATTAGCTACTAGATCAAAACCAAGCAAACCAACGTAGAACTCCTTCGCCTTAGTTAAATTACCCACATGAAAGTGTACATGTCCGATCACCGTTCCAGCTGGCAGCCCGTTCCATTGTAAGCCTTCAGAAGCCGCCAACAAACCATCTACATCCACTGGGTCCGTTGTCATCATTACATGCCCTTCCGCATCATACTTCCATGTATTCCTAGGACGATCTCTATAAATTTCGATTCCGTTGTTATCCGGGTCCTGAATATACAGTGCTTCACTCACCAAATGATCTCCCTGACCCACTTCAATTCCCAACGCGATCAAATTGCGTACAACGAGTCCCAAGCTAGGACGATCCGGAACAAGGATAGCAAAATGATACAATCCAGCCACTGAGTTCGGACGAAGAACCTTTGCATTCTCAATCTCCCGCAGAATCAATAACACATTATGACCGTCAGCAGTCATTTCCACCTCACGGCCAGATTGCCGCAAGACACTTAACCCCACCACGTTCTGATAAAAGGTGAGCGAACGCTCTAAATTACTTACTCTAATTTGTACCAGACCAATCTCTACGTCCGGATGAAGTGTTGTTTTAGTTGTCATTATATTTCCTCCCACTATTCCTGTAACTTGATCAGTTACAAATTAACTATCTTTAGTATAGTTACCTTCTATATGTTTGTCAATTACCAACAAAAAAATCATGCTGACTGATTCACAGCCAAACATGATTCATAAGAACACCTCATCCTTAGGAGTGCCATTCCTGTAAATATTCAGATACACTGGATTCAAGAAGTCCAATTAAGTCTTCATCCATATACTTATAATCATCTGATATATTCAAACAAATTATTCTTTTGCCGATTACACCGTCTCTGAATTTATCTTGAATTCTTCGAACATGCTTCTTCTCCATCACAAAAATAACATCCGCCCAGCCCACATGTCCTTCAGAAAGTTTGATTCTGGCATGATCCTCTGTTCCAGCAGATCTCACTTCATGACCATCAATTCCTTGAAATATCTTCTCCGCAGTTAAACTCCGCCAGCGATTCTGGCTGCAGACAAACAGTAGTTTAATAGAGAGCACCTTCCTTATCCGATTAATACCTTATTTCGTTTGTCGGTTTAGATAAACCCTCCTATTTAAGGAGGCATCCGAAACCCATGTTGTCAATAAGTCTTTGTTAAAAAGATATTCATTACCAACTCTGATATAAGGGAACATAGTCCCTTCAAAAATGCCCGATCTACTTAAATTCTCATGCTCCGTTTTAATAATATTCATCACTTGATCTTCAGTCAGATTTAAGTATAAGGCCGTCTCTTTAATATCCATCAAAAGCTTATCTGCCGTTACTATGGATGGAGTCTGGTCTTGATCAACTTCCAACTCTTTATCGCCATTAGTTATTGAACATCCAATAATAAATGAAATCCCTAGAATAAGACTCGCCACGATAATTGAGATTTGATTAGACTTCATTGATCACCTCCACCGTACACTTCATGAAGAGGTCTGTAGCTTGGGTGTTCTTCGATTTGCGTAACGACAACACCTTGCTCTGAGTCCATCACACGGTAGGCTTTAGATTCTTCTCTTGTCGACATCACCTTATATTCATTATCCTTGTAGATGATGGCACAGTTATTATCCACTGCGATTCCGAGCAAACCTCCGTCTTTTACCATACGCGAAAAATCCTCAACCCGAATATCCTCATTATAATGCGGACAATGAATACCTGGCAGAATCCCCATCGCTTCAAGCTTAATATACTGCCAGTTCCCTTGGTCGTCGAACGCTTCAGAGTCACTATGCCCATATTCAAACCAGCAAATGGAACCTGCACTCAGCCCTGCCAAAATAGTCCCCGAGTTGTACGCTTCTTTTAGAAGAGCATCTACGCCGGTATTTTTCCAAATCTCCAGCATCTTTCGGGTATTACCACCACCAACATAAATCAGATCCGCGGATATAATTAACTCTGCGATTTCTTCATGGGTATAGGTTTGGCTCACAAGCAATAAATGACTTGTTTCACATCCTAGAATCTCGCCGTACACTTTGTTGAACGTATCACAATAACCTGGTGCATCACTACTAGCTGTTGGAATAAATAACGCTTTCGGATTAGCTTTCTGGGTTAACTTCACAACTTCACGATCCATTTCAAGTGTTTCTAAATCGATTAGCTCTCCCCCACCGATTACCACGATAGTCCCCATAATCTCCCCTACTTTCACTAGGATCTGTTTTCTCCCTTTCCGTATTCCTCTGCAAGAATGCTGTAAATCTCCAAATCAATGAGCCCTTTACCTGACCATACATGGGCTTGTCTTAACGTCCCCTCTTTCATAAAGCCACTTTTCAAAAGGACCCGCTTGGACCGCTCATTAAAAGGCATGACTTCAGCTTGGATTCGATTGACCTCTGCCGTCTCAAATAAATATTTTTTCACCATTTCAACGGCCTGAGTTGCAATCCCTTTTCCCCAATAAGACTCCGCCAAAAAATAACCAATCGTGACCATATCCACTTTTTGATTAAAATCCATAGCTTCGATGATACCTAGCAGTATGTACGGATTATTTTTACGGAAAATTCCCCACTTCACTCTTAACCCTTTATTAAAATCACGTTCGAAATGTCCGATCATATTCTTTACTGTATCTTTATTATGTTTCGGAATAATTCCGCAGTACTCAAACACTTGATCATTGCTATAAATTCCAAATACCTCTTCAAGGTTACTAACTTCAATTTTTTTCAGTGTTAGTTGTTCGGTTTCTAAAGTAGGGAATTGCTCAAATACATGACTAAGCTTCAATTCGTTCCCTCCGTTACTTTTTGATGTTGTGAATCAAGGTTACCGCTCGAAAGCTCATCTTCTATCCCCGCGCATTCCCTCTATACTGCGCAGTTCTAAGCTCTCGAATATAGGGCTCTGTAGCTGGCATAACCGCATCTATGGCTTGTTGAATGGCTAACTCAATATCATAAGGAACTCTTACAAATTGTATATTCAAAGATGCTGTTGTCAGGCCTCCATACTCCCCCTCCAAAATCACATAAGATGCCTGAGTGACATCTAGAGGATTCCCCACACTGCCAACATTAAATAAAGTCTTCCCTTCTAAATGTTGTATAAAAGCATTGTGAATGTCCCCATAACCTACGATATCCGCTTGTCGCTTCTCCTGGCAGAGATCAGAACAACCAAACATAGACAGCCGCTTCTCATAATCGTCCCAAGGCTGAATCCGTTCATAGTAGCTTCGCGGTGAAGCATGAAATAATCGGATAAACTTACCACTCATCATAAACTCAATCGAGAACGGTAATGTACCTAAATAAGCGAGGCGGTCTTTACCTAACAAATTCCGACTCCACCGGGCCATTTCAAAATCAACATCCTGATTCATTAAATCATCCCAGTTTCCCATAACACTGATTTCACAATTGTTCTTAATGATATCAACGGCTAGATCTGAATTTGGTCCTTTACCAACAATATCACCTAGGCAAAATATCCTGCTAATTCCACGCTGCTTAATATCCTCTAATACGGCTGTCAAAGCCGGGATATTTCCATGAATATCTGAGATTAATGCGATTTGTTCCACTGTAAATCCTCCGTTCATTTTCCACTTCAGCATATTAGAGTTTCCCTATATGAAGTATTATCTGTTTTATGCCTTCTAAATACAGATTCTATGATTACGCCCTACTTCCCTTCTTTAAGTCACTACTCTCCTGACCCGAGCCATTCGGAGCCTCTTAATATGTTTCCAATAAAAAAAGACCACAATCACGTTAGCACATGTTGTGGTCTTCATTCTACGTTGCGATATGGAGTGGTTATATTTCAGGCATTTCATTCACAATCTGCTCCAAAGTAACCTCCTGAAGGACATTCTCCATCGCCTTTTGCGCGAGCGAGAATACCGGCACAATGGCGCTGGCTATATTTTTGCCGACTGGACAATCCGGGTTAGGGTGCTCATGAACCGAGAACAACGAATCCTCCTCCACCGCGTTTACTGCCTTGTAAATCTCAAGTAGTGTAATCTCAGCGCTACTACGTGAAAGTGAGGCTCCTGCGACTCCGGGGCGGGCCGTTACCAGTCCTGCTTTTTGCAACATACTAGTTAGCCGGCGGATAACTACAGGGTTGGTGTTCACACTACCAGCTATCCACTCCGAGGTACTTTTACCCTCTTTATTACTGTCGATTAACGTTAATATATGAATGGCTACCGCAAATCGGGTGCTGATGTTCACTATAAATCTCTCCTTTTGCCATACTACCCGGCTAGCAACAAGTGCATTAATCAGATGCAACAATAATAGTTACATTTTATGCATTTGTCAAACACTGAAGGAGATGCAATTCAGGATCGTAATTAGTGAATATTATGCTTTTTGAAATTACCACCCTTAACTTCTGCTACATCATATACTACGACAAAAGCGTTAGGGTCAATTTCATGAATGATTTCCTTGATTTTGCTTTCTTCCAGACGGTTAATTACACAGGTAATTTCTTTGAATTGTTCATTGGAGTAACCACCGTATGCATCAGTATAGGTTGCCCCACGTCCCAATCGGTCACGAATCGTTTCCACCATAATTTCCGGTTGAACGGTGATGATTTTGAAAGTTTTAGATCCGCTCAAACCTTCCTCAACGATATGAATCACTTTAGAAGCAATAAAATAAGCAAGTGCGGATAGAATCGCCCCTTGTAGACCAAATGCAGTTGAAACAACAATAAAGACAAACATGTTTAGGAATAAGATTAGATCACTTGTCCCAAAAGGTATTTTTCGTGAAAGCAATACAGCCAACATGTCGATCCCATCTAACGCTCCACCATTACGTAACGCTAAACCCATACCAAAACCGATAATAATCCCGCCTACAACAGTAATTAATAATGTATCTCCTTCAATAATCGTTGGCACATGGTGCATTAGGCTTGTACCAATGGCTAGTGAGGCAATACCGATAATGGAATAAATAGCAAAGCTTTTACCAATTTGCTTATATCCTAACCAAACAAATGGGATGTTAATTATAACAATTAGCAGCCCTAACGGTAATCCAAACAGCTGTGAGCCAACGATACTTAGGCCTGTAACACCACCATCTGAAACATTGTTAGGTATTAATACGGATTCCAGGCCATATGAAGTTATAAGTGCGCCTATAATAATTAATATGACTTTTGAAAATATCTTCAGCTTATTTGATTTTTGATGCTGTCTTATTCCATGCATTCCATTTCCCCACTTCAAATTAGTTTTTTATATCACTGCAAGTGAAAAACATCCACTGGACAAAAGCCGACAAAAAACAGTCTATAATAAATGTCACCACTTTGGCAAATCAGACGCCGCTAGTATGATATCTATTATTTTACCCATATGACTTAAAATAATCTTATCGTTCCATAAAAAATGAAAAAACCAGACTACGAAAATTCGTAATCTGGTAATCTTCTCTATCACACCTTCATGTATTCGTTATATAATTCCTCAAAAGTATCGTATCGTTCAACTTTCCTTCCCACCTTATTATATTCTTCAAGATATTCATCCATAACCTGCAGGAACTGCTCTTTAAATAAATGCAGATGATCTGAATCAAAATACTGCATAATATCAAACTTTTTTGTTCCCCTTGATTCTGTCATTTCATCAAGAAAATTTTGTATGCCCATGGCTGCATAATAAGCATAAGATTTATCATTTAATTCCACACTTGCTATAACCTTATTGCGGCAGTTACACCATAATTCCTCAAAGGTGCCACCAAGATTATCATAGGTTGGGACAGGCTGAATCACAAAATCCTTATACATTTTATTATATAAATCATTGACGCTTTCTAAAAATCTATATGATGCACTTCTGATTTCAACGATAGTCTTCGCATCGATCACAGCCATATATATATTTTCAAAATCATCAGGAACATAACGATACGTAGCTATTTCCTCCAGATATCTCTTAAGTCCCCTTTTAAAATAGGTATTGTTCAAATGTGTTAGAGCATTTACCGAATTGTATACAACTTCGCATGAAGCATACCTCACTGCTCCGATATCTTCAGAAAGTAATGTATTCGTATATTCTTGTTTTGCTATGTCTATATTCTTTTTCGCTCTACTAATACATTCACTCCCTATAGGCTTAGCCAAAGCATCGAGAGCTCTTTGTTTATATAAGTTTAGCTTTTCCAGATATTCGGGTTTCGCACAATATAACAGCTCTAAATCTATCAGACACGAAATCATTGGGCTCTCAAGATTCGCTTGATCTTCTATCCTTGTTTCCCATGGCGTACAATAGATGTCGTATCCAACATCCTCCAGAATAAAACACGAAGATATTCCCCATCCTTGGGCCGTGTTATTAATTATAATTAGATCAAGATCGCTTTTTTCATGAAAATCTCCGGTACTGAAAGAACCTGTAAGCCCAATGATTGCAATGTCATCAGGAAAATCTCTCTTAGCACGTTCAATAACCATACTAATTAGTCTGTCATTTTTATTTAGAATTTTTTGTCTAATATCAGCATCCATATCCAATTCTCCTCTTACTCCATTTTAATTCCATTGTATATGGATATCGCTCAAGTAAATATTCCGACTTTATCTATATTCAATCTATACCAACTACAAGCCCTCCTCCTTCTTCTGGGTAAACAAATAACGCGCTGGCGAGAGTACGGCTCTTCTCTACCAACGCGTTATCTAGTAATTATGAATGCTTTTCTCACTGCTTACTTTAGTAAATG
The DNA here is from genome assembly GCF_038004585.1 of Paenibacillus sp. FSL R5-0475. Taxonomy (NCBI): domain Bacteria; kingdom Bacillati; phylum Bacillota; class Bacilli; order Caryophanales; family Paenibacillaceae; genus Paenibacillus; species Paenibacillus sp. FSL R5-0475. The sequence goes on along the minus strand of NZ_JBBORK010000001.1, from coordinate 1,130,878 downwards.
AAAATTTCATCTAAAGGTCTTCCGTCACAAGGATTAAAATCAATCCCTAAAATCTTTGCCATCGTAGGAGCTATATCTACCATTTTGAGATCCCCTATAGGAAAATCACTTTTCACCTTATTCCCTGAGATCACCAAGTTGCATCTATAATCCTCTTTATCGGGAGAGTAGCCATGCGTAGCATATTTAATCCCTTGTTTGTCCAAATCAACAATCGTAGGTTCATCCATGCTCTCATCGAAACAATAGCCTCTCCTAGCTTCAAGCATATATTTAGTAGATGGGCCCACATGAAGTTGATTCAGCCGCTCTCTAGTATACACTTCCTCTATACCTGAAGCGTCATCATCCAGATATTCCTGAATAACAGCTAACGCTAATTGTTCAGCTTCTTCATCACCTTCTTTAATATGCAGATAAGCGGATCCGCCCCCACACTGAAAGTAAGCTCTCCACTTCATTTCGCCGTTCTCTTTATAGATCAACCCTTTTTCCTGCAAAAGGTTGTTCAAATGCACTTTGTACCGAACATTGAACTGGCCATGGTCACCCAAAACTAAAAAAACCGTGTCATCCTTTATCCCGGCTTCATCCACTGCTTGCATAATATCACCTAATCTCTTATCCATACGTGTGATTACCCGCTTCACTTCATCGCTGTCAGTACCGTAGACATGCTTGGCGTCATCCAGATCAATCAAATGCATCATAAGAAGATTAGGCTTTTTACGCTTAATCGTTTCCATCGCACACTTTGTCGTGAAGTCATCCAGATAAGGCTGTTCAATTCCTTTTCGAAGCCGTCCATATTTCAGCTCCATTTCAATGCAATATAACGGGCTCCCGCTTTTTAACACCTTCAGTGCCTGATTTTCGTTGTTGATGGCTCTGATTTCAGGGATATTATATTGGATTGAGGATTTCCCTGATACCGGCCAGAGGATTCCTGCGGTACTCATGTTATGCTCGCGCGCAGCATCATAAATCGTGGGCACCTTTATCGCATTTCTGAACCAGAACCAGCTTTGCTCCTTTTCCTTCACAAACGGCTGAAATGGATTGTTATGGTGGATACCATGCTTATCTGGATATACACCGGTTGCTATCGTAGTGTGTACCACATAAGTGAGCGTGGGATATACACTTTTTAATTGATTACTATGCGCTCCGTTCTTAATCAATTTCGATAGGTTTGGAAAACGGCTGGCCATTTCCCATTGGTCTTCTGAAAAGGCATCGTAAGAGATGACAATCAGATGTTTGGCCATTGCCGTTTGTTCTTTGCTTGACTTCATAGGATAAGTCCCTTCGGTTCATCTTGTTCAAGCTTCTCTTTTGGTAAAGTTATAAATACGAAGAATCCAATAATGAATAGTGGGATAATCGCTAAAATACTAAATTTAGCGTTGCCTGTTAGGGTAGTTGTTAATGACATTACAGCAGGACCCACAATCGCCGCAAACTTGCCAAAGATATTGTAAAAGCCAAAGAATTCATTGGATTTTTCCTTAGGAATAATCTTCGCATAATAAGATCTGCTAAGCGCTTGAATCCCTCCCTGGGCAGATCCAATTAGCGCTCCCAGAATAAATATATGCCACACTGAAGTAATAAAGTAAGCAGCGATACAAGATATGATATATGTAAAAATCCCCACGATGATCATCGTTCTAGCTGAGTATTTTTTGGCAAGATTACCGTACAGGATAGCACACGGAAATGCGATGATCTGGATAACTAATAAGATCCCCAGTAAAGTAAAGGTATCAAAAGCATCCGCACCCAGTACCGATGTGGCATATGGCACTACCATTTTAATAATCGTATCTACCCCATCAATATAGAGAAAGTAGGCGATCAAGAATACAAATACTACTTTATGCTGTCTGACATTTTTAAACGTGTCTCCCAGTCTTATAAAGCTATTAATGACCGGTTTGGGTTCAGGTTCTATGTAATATCTTTGCTGCACATCCTTGATCATAGGCATGGTCAGCAGTCCCCACCAAAGGGCAGTGATTATAAATCCAATCTGATAGCCGATTGATTTATCCATCCCCATAAACAGAATCAGCAGTAGGCTGATACCGAATGGAATAACGCTGGCGATATATCCAAAAGCAAACCCTTTTGAGGATACCTTATCCATCCTTTCATCCGTGGTTACATCCACCAGAAAAGAATCATAAAAAATATTGGCCCCGGCAAATCCTATGACCGACAAAATATAAAATACAATCAATAACTGCCACTGCCCACTCGCAGGTGCAACGAAAGCCAGCGAAGCAGTAGCTATCACGCCGATCAATGAGAAAAATATGAAGAAGCGTTTTTTCTTATCCTTATAATCTGCCATCGTTCCTAAAATCGGGCTAAGGATGGCCACCAGAATACTCGCTATGGAATTAAAATACCCCAAATCCATGCTGTTGTTAACATTCGAAAACATCCCAAATACAATAGGCAGTAAAGCCGTTGTAACCGCCATCGAATAAGCCGAATTTCCACAGTCATATAAAATCCATGATTTTTCCTCTTTACTTAGTTTCATCTAACAGCCACCTTTTCACCTAGTTCCTTCTGTTATATCACTTAAGCATATGTGGCATGTTAAATGCATGTAAAACTACACTTCATAATTCCACTGGAGAGCTGATCCTCATGTCCTCTCCTGTATTGTCAAACTTTTAAGGACCTCAGCAACCTGTAGAGCATACTTTTTACTCAAACGTGACTTACCAAGATTACTCTTCACAATCTTAATCATTCGGGTATCTCGGCTCTTAGCGAATTTCTCCAGCATGGCAAAGCCCGCTTCAGGTTCACTCGCCACAAATACACTTAAGCTGTATTCAAGCCCCTTAGATAATACACGAAAATGCTCAGCGTCCTCATATTGCACTTCCCCACTACCCATATTTTCCATGATTCGAGTAGCCAACTGAAGACAATAAAGCGTATTCTCTTTCTTTTTTAAAAGAGGAGGATGCGCTAACGCTGCTACAAAGGCTCTTTGTTCAAGCCCGTTCGCACCCTCCTCCCACATGTCGATCAACTGCCTGATAAGGGCAAAACCATCCTCCCCTATACTTTGCAGCGCCATAGCAGACGCTTCACGCATCCTCCATCTGGAGTCGTTCATGGCTGTCTTAATGATGCTCTGAATCATAATTCGCTGCTCTTCTTCAGCGTAGCTGTAATAAGCGCCCAGCGCTCTAACCGCACAAAACGGCAGAAACTCACGGGGATCATTCACCCCAGCTTCTGCCTCTGTAAGATTAGCCCAGGAATTAAGAAACTCCCAGTCTGTCTCTGTTAGTTTAGGATGGGCAAAATGTTTGGCAAAATTGCCTGATAGCTCCAAATTCACTCGTGGTCCGGGAAGATTGCTCTCCTTCATCAGCAAATCTCTAAGCTGTCCCCACTGCTCCTTATCGCTTACCCATTGCTGAAACAGCATATCAATCATTTTTTGTCCAGCCATCTCTGGTCCCTCCGGTATTTACCTTTAGATTTGAACAATCCCCTGCATCTCGTATGGATAATCAATCTGCTTTTTTACCGAATCCATCGCTGCTTCTCCAGCCAAGCGTGAAATCAGATATAACCCCAGATCAATGGAAGTGGACACTCCACCACCTGTAATCACATTACCATCATGCACAATACGGGTCTCCACAACTTCTTCACAGTAAGGTTTTAGTAATTCATAGGCAGATGGATGGGTAGTAGCTTTCTTCCCTCCTAGCAGCCCCGCAGCCCCAAGCAGCAGTGAGCCTGTGCAGACAGATACCTTATAAGGAACATTGTGAGCACCAGCAAGCCACGAGACAAAACCTTCATCATAACGAAGTTTCCGTGTCCCCATCCCTCCAGGTACAAATACCATGTCATACTCCGAAAGCTCTGGCAGCACTTTTCCAGCTTTAACTGTGAAACCTAACTCATCCGTCACTTCCTCCGACGCTGCACATATATCCCAAGACAAATTTTTGCCGATTTCAAATTGCCCCAATCGATAAATAACATCATAGAACCCCGCAAAATCTAAGAACGTAATCCCGTCAAAAAGTATAAAGGCGATTTTCAATTTCGCACTCTCCTCTTTATGGCTTGGTTAGGATAATAGGCTCACCTTTAGTCACAATAATCGTATGTTCAAACTGTGCTACCCGACCATTGTCTACGACACTCAGTGTCCATCCATCCGACTGCTGCTCCACGTAATCTGCTCCAGTAGAAAGGAAAGGTTCAACCGTAATCACCTGTCCCTCTTTTAACACTGTAGTCACTCTTGGATTGTAGAAAGGTAAGATTTCAAAAGGCTTCTCATGGAGTGATTTGCCAATCCCGTGGCTGCACAGATTACGTACCACTCTATAGCCGCGTTTCCGAGCTTCGAGTTCCATCATTCTGCCAATCTCATTGACCTTCATCCCTGCTCTCAGATGATTGATCACGCTCATCATAGTTTCCTCTGCACTCTGGCATAGTCGAAGAATGTCATCATTATAAGGTGGTAGTTGAAACGAAACTCCGGCGTCCCCATAATAACCATTCAGTTCAGCAGATACATCAATATTGATCAAATCACCAGCATTAATCACTCTAGGACCAGGAATCCCATGAGCAACCTCTTCATTCACACTGATGCAGGTGCTGCCTGGAAAATTATACGTTATCATTGGGGCTGAAGATGCTCCGAATTCCGCTAGAATTTCAGCTCCAATCTTATCAAGCTCCGCTGTTGTCATACCTGGAGTTACTTTCTTTTTCATCTCGGCGATGGTATGTCCTACTACTTTCCCTATGGCTTTTAGCCCTTCTAAATCTTGTATGGTATCACTCGTCATCTATCACACATTCCTCTCACTTCTGGTATGAATCACTTGTCTAACTTCTGAAATGCACTTCCATTCCACTGAAAAATATCTTCCATCTGTTTACCGGCTACACTATCGTAATAACTTCTCTTGAAGCTATGATCATCCACTTTATCAAGCTTTATCGAATACCCCTTAGGACTGCTGATAAATAAATCAGAGTCGGGTTTGATCCCTAATTCCTCTATAACGTTATTTTTTCTAAGCGTAAATAGCTTGTAGAAGTAACCATTACTGGATCCGTACTGACCAATCGTAAAATCCGGATCGCCGTCGCCATTATAGTCCTCAAACTGAATTTGAAAAAAATCATTAAATATTATGGGATCCTCAAAATGTTCACTGAGTGGAAAGCTATTCAAAGTTCTCCCTTGATTATCGATAAGAACAAGCCCAAATCTGCCACTCCAATTCCTTCCCATCAACGGACCTGGTATTGTCCAATCCTCACTGTAGGTTCCATCTAAAAGCTGCAGATTCAAGAATCCAGTTCTATTAGTTAAGGGATAGAGATCATTATGTGATATCGTTACTGGACCTGTAACCTTAACAGAAGACTCCAGCGACTCCGTCTGTTCTATGTTCGCCTGATCTGCTGTTCCATAGATGAGTTGTCTTATTTGATCTGCGTTTTTCACCGGAATAGAGTAGCCCTGACCACCATTCTCAGCTGTAGTAAATAAACCTTTATAGCCAAGTTCATTACCTATTGCTATGTAATAATCCTCCGAGTAGCCATCACCATACACAAGCTCCATATCGAAATCAGGAGCCCAATCTAGCTCACCTGATAATTTTTCACTCTTGTTCATAGCCTCCGAAAGCGCCTTAATCAGAGCGGAGTCCTTCAGTATTAGGGTCTCAAAATGTTCGGGTCGATCAACTTGGTTCTGATCACTAGTTGTTACAGGAGTTAAAGACACTCCGGCGATCCACCTTGCATTGATGAAGCCCACATCATTCTTACACCCGCTTAAAAGAGCAACCAAGAACAAGGGTACAACCCATAGTAATTTCCTAATGCGAACCACCTCCAAGAAAAGAAACATAACCTAATTATAACAGCGTCCATAAATATAAAGAAATCGACTTTCCGAACCATTACAAGCATAAACGCCTTCGGCTTCCCTATAAGGACGGCAAGTGTTTAAGCGAGAAATATAAGGATAATTTATAGCATGGAGCATATAAATTCTTATATTTTTAAAAAAAGACTATAACCTGCTCCTTTAATGAGTGGTTCTAGTCTTATAAAATCAAGTAAATATGTAGTGATATGATCAGACGATTAAGCTTGAATTGCGCTAACCGTCTTAAGCCAAGCCTCTGCAATAAGTGCATGGCCCGCAGGTGATGGATGTACTCCATCCGGAGCCCAATAAGCAGGCTCTGCTTTCACGGATGCCGCAGCAAACAGGCCATCCAACGGAACAAGTAATGCACCATATTCACGTGCCAATTCACGAACAATGTGAATTTTAGGGTCCAAATCCTGGCGCCAAGTTCTACGATCTTCTGGGACAGGCAACACAAATGGCTCGATTAAGACTAAATTAGCAGCCAGCGAATGCTGCGTGCGTTCGATCAGATCACGATATGCAGCTTCAAATTGTTCAGGCGTTGTTTCCTGACCAGAATCAAAGCGGCGCCAAGTGTCATTTATCCCAATATATATGGACACCCAAGTCGGCTTCAGATTCAGGCAATCCTTCTCCCAGCGTTCCTGCAAATCTACTGCACGGTTGCCGCTAATTCCACGATTATAGAACGTAAGATTCTTCTCAGGATATAAATGCCCCAGACGAGCGGCGACCATCAATGCATAACCTACACCAAGCGATGAAGCATCATCATAATTACGACCCCAATCCGTTATACTGTCGCCTTGAAACAGAATGACATCGTTTTGTCGGAATAACATCACGTAATCCTCCCCTATTTTCCCCTGTTAATATTAGCCAATATAGTATATCAAAAATGAATACTACGTACTAGGACAATCATTAACAATTCATGGTAGAAACCACTAGAGATCAACAAAAAAACCTGCTCAAATTAGAGCAGGTTTTCCAATAATACAATTAATAAGCTAAGCTAAACAATCCTTTAATGTGGGACAAGTAACGAATATTACTTGCTTCCTTCATCAAGGTTGCAGGTAATCCTTTTAGCGGAGTTGAGCTAGCACCAACGATGGCTACACCGTCTTTACGACCTAAGCTCGCAAGCGTACCTGAGTTGATCGGACTAAAGGATTCAAATGATTTATCCTTCAAGTATGCATAAAGATTGTACCCGATCAATTCGCCCATTTGCCAAGCGATTTGTGCAGTTGGCGGATATGGACGACCATCTTCGGCAAAGACAACGGCGCTGTCACCAGCAACGAATACGTCTTTGTGTGATGTGGATTGCAAGAATTCATTTACCGTTGCACGACCACGGTTCACTTCAAGACCGGACTCACCAATCAGTGGATTTCCTTGTACGCCGCCAGTCCATACGAAGGTGTTAGCAATAATTTTTTGACCATCTTTCAAGTCAATGACATTATCCGCTACATTCGTAACAGGTAGTCCTGTCAAGAATTGAACACCACGTTTTTCTAAGCTTGCCACTGCGCGTTCGATCAATGCATCTGGCAATACTGGTAAAATCTTAGGGCCTGCTTCAACCAGCATCAGTTTAATTTCTTTAGGATCCACGCCATATTTCTTAGTGAGTGTTGGCAACACATCAGCGATTTCACCAACAAGTTCAACACCTGTTAAGCCACCGCCACCGATTAGGATGCTTGCATCCGCTGGATTTTTAGACTTCGCATATTCACGGATACGCTCATCAATATGACGATGAATTCTGTTAGCATCTGCTGCCGATTTCAAAACCATACTGTATTGCTCAAGACCTGGAATGCCAAAATAAGCCGTAGTGCTTCCAAGACCCACAACTAAAGCATCGTAGGACAATGTCACACCATCAGATAGTGTAATTTGTTTGTTTTCAACAGAAAAAGAATTCACCTTTGCAATTTTCAGGTCGATATCTTTACCTGCAAAAAGCTTAGCTAATGGCATAGCAACAGCACCTTCTGCAACACTACCCGCTGCAAGACGATGCAATTCTGTAATAATTTGATGTGTAGGATATTGATTAACGACTGTAATTTTAGCTTCGTCCTTCTTCAGGTACTTGCGTACAGTTAAGGCGCTTAGTAGACCACCATAACCTGCTCCTAGAATGACAATATGTTTAGACATGATGTTTCCTCCGTCCTTACGAATGAGATATAAAAAATATTATTTCTGTTGACTGCGTTCGCCGGCAACTTGAAGATAAGCATTTACGAAACGGAAAAGCTTCTGTGCTTGTGGATCTTTCATCATCTTCATAAGACCAAATACACCGATCACATCGCTATTTTCATTCGCACGATCTTGCGCTTCGATCACTGTAGCTGCCATATTCTTCGCCGAATGCACCACTGGTTCAGCAAGTTCTTTAATTGCACTTACCGTATCACTTTTCAAGACTTCATCCGCAGCAACAGTTTGAACAAAGTCATATGACTTTGTGAGCACGCCAACAAGCTCTGTTAATTTTGGCAACTGTTCCACTAAGACAGTTAACGACTCCTGAACTTCAGGCTTCAATAGCTGCTCTAGAACATTCATTTGTTCTTGAGTGACAGCTAATTTTGGTGATTCTTGCTCAGGTTGTGTTTGAGTGATTGTTTCTGACATATCCGAATCTCCTCTGCAAATAAGCTTTGCTGCTTAATAGTAATAAAAAATAAAAACTTATAACGCCATATTTCTATTATAGCACTTATCAAGTTATAAATGTCACAAAGTTTTTGATTTTTTCTAAAGTTTTGTGATTTTTATTACATTAAAATAAATTAGTCATAATTTTCGATATTATTTATATGCATAGATGATTAAATGCTTATTGTGTAAATTCATTCAAATTCATCTCCGCTTTCAATAAAACCTCGACCATTGCCGGATTGTTCTTTAATGGTAGCAATCTAAAATACAGAGAACGAACGAAATTTTTGGTGTTCACACGAGCAACGTACTGGCCGCGGCTTCTCGGCCACCCCCCACATTGCTCCAAGTTGCGAATCCAGTCGACAATAGATTGTTGTGGAAGTAAATGATGATCTATCATTGTAGCTACAATCGTAGCGATCCGTTCATCTTCTTCATCGCTAAATATGTACTGATCGTTGTAAAGCATCCTTTGGATGACTGCCAAAACCTCTTCCCTTATTGCAGCATCACTCTCCGAGCAGAGTACCAGTCCATCCAAGGCATCTGCGCCATGGGCTGCAGCATGTGCCCAGCCTTCTTCTGGCATAAATCCTCGTAAATCCTGTTCTTCCTCATAATATCTAATCAGCGCTTCCTTCACATTTGTAAACTCTGCGCTATCTAAAAAAGCCTGTTCCCTATGCCGCTGAAGAATCAGCGCAACGATCAGTACCGAAAACGTTCTTGTGAACACAGCCTGATCTTCTTTGCTGCCAATGTGATAGAACAAATGCTGCTCGTCAAGGAGAATCAAAAGTAGTTCACGAAGCTCCGCATCACTAAACCATTGTTTCTCGTTAATCCATTTGTAGAAGGTGGAATAGATCAAATCATCTCGTAGCTTCGGCTGTGGATCTCCTATGTACTCAAGCATCAATTTCACACAATCCCTTAATTGCTCCCCACTTCTAAGCTCGTAATCGTTCTCTTCAATTCTTTGCAGGTCAATTATCAACTGCTCTCTAGTATCGTTCAACATTCCCACCCTTTCATCAATAAAAGAAATTAAATTTTTCGTATCCTAATATCCTAATTTACATCCCAATATTTTACAACACACTATTTATTCTTCGACACTCCAAGCTACTTAGAGAGCTGAATGTAAATGAAGTGAATTTAATCATTGACGAATATAATTAACTGTGCTATTTTGAGTTAGTAACTAATAGTTAGTTCATTTATAAATATCACTTATTTATAATTAACAAGCAAATACATAACATATGGAGGAATAACTCATGAGCGCTTTTACAGATTTGATTGAATCCCGCAGGTCTGCTATGAATTTTGTTGAAGGGGTGAAGATCCCACAGAATGAACTAGAGGAAATGTTCTCTTACGCCAGATTGGCTCCATCTGCATATAATCTTCAACATGCCAATTATAAAGTGGTTGCTAATGAGAATTTAAAAGAAGAGATTCGTAAAGCGGCTTACGGTCAATATAAAATCCACTCCGCCTCAGCGGTAATAGTGGTACTCGGGGATAAGAATGCTTATCTGAAAGCCCCAGAAATCTTCGGAGGACTTAAAGCTTTAGGGGCTATGAGTCAAGAGGATTATGATGCAGAGATAGAAACGATTAACAATGCATACAAAGGAAATGATGCTTTCCAAAGAGATGAGGCTATTCGGAATGCTTCTCTGTCTGCCATGCACTTCATGCTGATTGCCAAAGATAAAGGCTGGGATACCTGCCCGATGATCGGCTTTGATCCGGAAGCGATTCAATCCACTTTAAATCTACCCGATCATATGGTACCTGTTATGCTGATCACTATCGGCAAAGACAAGAAACATAAAATCAGACCACGTGGCTATCGTAAACCGGTCAATGAATTCGTTGAATTTATCTGAGGGTCATTGGAAGATATCGATAGATATAACAAAAGCGTTTCATCCGATATTTGAAGTTCGGATGGAACGCTTTTTTACTAAGGATGTGGAGCATAAATCTTTCTTCACTACTTAGCATACTGAAGAATTGCAATCGCTGCTCGTTCCCGTCGTTCGGCGTTCTCACTAACAAGAGCTTCCTTCAAAATATCGAGCGCCATTGATAATGTCTCTTCATCCACATGCATTCGATTACTCACCGCTTGCTCTGAATCAGAAGAACCTGTAATCCACAGATCCACACGAGCACTAGGCATCGGCCCCTTATACTGTTTGACCACTCCACTATCGCTAAGAAACTCTTTTATCCCTGCGTTTAGATCGGTTATAGGAAGACTTTTCAGCCAAGTTACACCACGTCGATGGCATGTACCGATGTCTGGCGCGTCAAATAATTCATTGTAAAAATAATCGCCAAGATCTCCTAGATGTACCCAATCGCCATCACACACCAACACATAATCGCCATCCTGCATCGTATGTACAAAGAGTTGAATGGCTTGTATATGTTCTGTAAGCTCCAACTCACTGTATTGGTATGTATGAATCATCCGATCACGGAGGTCCACTTTACTGATGTTCTCCAAATCCCCTATTCCGGGATATCCGATACTCACATAATTATCCTCTAAAAATGCTGTGATTCGTTCGGTCCCAAGCGGTTTTGATCCCATCTGAAACAGATTCATAGATCATTCCTCCAAGTAATTAATATAATATTTTTTCAGCAAAGAGAACTCTTCTTAGCAAGCTCATATGCCTATCCTCCATCCTGCGTCCTCATTGGTGTAATTAAAAAAAGTGTGGACGAAGTCATGTCTACAGGCTGTATCACCAGTGGTCTTTCTTTTCCAGCAAACCTTATTCTAAGCGTCTCACTATCGATCGCCCGAAGGATGTCTCTGAAATATTTTCCGTTAAAAGCTACTCGAAAATATTCACCTTCTAGATACTCCAATGGAATCTCCTCTTTTGCCTCACCTACGTCGGCGGTCCTGGATATTAAATGAAGTATACCGGAGGGATATACACCGAGCGTTACACTTTCACCAGCCAATATAGCAATACGTTCAACCACACGCAACAAACGCTCTGTCTTAACGATCACTTCGGATATATATACTTGTGGAATTAAATTATCGACATAGGGATAAGTACCCTCAAGTAGCGAGGACTGAACCCTCAAGCCATCAGAAATAAATCTGATTTGTTTTTGACCTATCTCGATTTGGATGCTGCTGCCCTCATCATCGTTTATTATTTTTAAAAGATCCTCAAGGGTGCTGCCCGGTATAATAACATTTAAAGGACTTGCTCCGTAATCTTCTACGTTTTCAACAACATGCTGAGCGAGGCGGATGCCATCAGTGGCGACTACGCGAATATTTTGATTATCTATTTGAAGTGAAACACCTGTGAGCACAGGTCTTGTTTCCAACGAAGAGACCGCAAAAACCACATGTTTAAATATTTGCTTCAAAAGTGTGTTCTTCATGCGTATCTTTTGGGTGTTTGGATGATCCACGTAATGGATTCTCGGAAATTCTGCAGTGTCCATCCCGCATAAACGAAACTGAGTATTGCCCGATTGGATATTTAGAATCAATGTCTCTGCGATTTCCAGCCTAATTAATCCAGGGTCAAGCTTGCGGATGATCTCATAAAAATAACGTGCGGGCACTACGATCTCACCTGGTTTGTGTACAATCATCGAATCCATCTTCACAGGAAGCTTATATTCAATGGTCATTCTTATATTGCTGGCTGTTAAAGTCAGACCCTCCGCTTGCGCCTGAATATGTATTCCGGAAAGAACACGGGAGGAACTATTCGCGGATATAGCTTTTAAGACTGCTTGTAGTGCTGTGCTAAGAGAATCTTTTGACACATGGATTAGCAAAGACCTCACCTAACTCTCCTTAGATTCCTTTGCAAAATGTGCCTCAATAATGTTCCGAAATACCTGGGAGCGAGATACGTTCTGTTCCTCACAGGCCTGCTCTATCTCCTGCCAGATGTTTTCTGGTAACGTCAAAGATACCTTTTTAGTTATACCGGTGCTTTTTCTGCCAGCCCCTTCCCGAAGACCTCCCCTCGTAAAAAGAAACCCTAACTGCCCGTCTTTAGTAGCTACGCCTACCTTAACTTTATCCTTAGAGCTGCTTGTGATATCGCTTGTGATTTTAGAATTGAATTCACTTAAAATTTCATCTCTGTGTTCGTCTTCGAATTTATGATCACTCAATCCTCACACCTCATAATTTGAATTTAGTAACTAAAATCAATAAATCCACTATTTTCATAATACCATACATGCCAATAATCCACCACCATTCTAGACACAAAAAAAAACACCCCATAGATCGGAGTGTGTGGTTAGCTGGGTAAGCGTTCGAAAGTGTGATTGTAAGAGTTAATTACCGCACTATCTCAAGATATTCTGGTAATTTGGTGTAAGGTCAGACTTTCGTGGGTCTCTCAAATGCTTGAATGATTCTAACTTCACCTTAGGACCAGGAGTGATTCTAAAAGTCATAGTATCCTCTCCAACGGAAAGATGTGGACCCACTGTAGGGTGTATATTGAGTGTAATTAAGAAATCAAACCGACGAAATCCATTCACTCGCTTTATATCTGTAACATCTACTAAATAAGGATACACTGTAGGAGTTATCGTCAGAAGTGGCGCATAAATCTCAGCCATTTTTTTCTCAATATGGGGTAAAAGAAAGAGCATTAGTGTGTCTTTGTACATGAGCTCGCGGGAATCCTGATCTGGAAGTTTCGGTTCCGAATCAGATCTGGACGGAGCCTCGGCTTGCGGTTGAACTAACCCATTAGCGGAGCAAGGTTGTTGCCCCAGCAAGAACATAACTGCGATAAGAAGAGGAGCAATCCAGCTTTTTTTCATCAAAATAGCCTCCTTAGGGAACTTTTTATAAATTCCCCAATGAGGCCCTATTTTTATACGCTAAATCTCAATTGTGTTAAAAAGAAAGGGATCTCCCCTAAGATAATTCCTTAGAATCGCTTGCGCATAAGGCTGTTCTGCTTTCAGTCCCGCGGTTTCTCTAGGGTCGGGTGCGTGATGGCAATAATTTTCGATCATAACCATGACCGTAAAATTCTCTAAAGTCTGAAACCACTCCCCATCAAGCTTTGCCCCACTTTCGTAACCCTTAATGACCAGTTCTCTTTGTAAAGGACACAACCCTAGAATGGTATGTGCCACATCATAAAGATAATATCCCCAGCCACATCTTCCGAAATCAATCGGTCGAGGTTCACCCTCTTTAAATATGATGTTCCCTTGATGTAAATCACCATGGATAACCCCATAAGTCCTTCTGTTCTTATTTTTATGCTGCTTGCTTAACCAGCCGTATAATTTCTCAGCCGCAGACTGATACAGCACGAACTCATCATCCGAAAGAAAACTATGGTAGTGCAGCTTTAATCGGAGCATTGCTTTTCTAAAGCTATGTTCATCCCACACAGGACGATTAAAGCCTGGAGGTAACTCAAGCTCCTGTGCCGCTTTATGTAGCTTGGCTAATAGAACGCCTTCTTTGTAAATTTGTTCTTCGGTAAGTCTTTCGTTCGCATGTTCGCCTTCAACCCAGCGCATTAACGATGCATATATACCATCCTCATTACCTTGCTCCACTTTGAACGTAAATGAACCCGTTCGATCATGAACGCCTTTCGGCAGGGGGACATCGATTTTGCTCTTCAAAAGCTCCAGCCAAGCGATTTCGGAGTTAATTTCTTCTTTAGATCTCCCCGAGTGAAGACGCAGCAAAAAAGTCCCCTCTTTATTAGTCTCTATTACAAAAGTGCAGGTGTCCGATCGTTGGTTGAAACGAATCTGTGTCCAATCGAGGTCAAAGTGCTGGAGCGCCATTAAAGCGGCTTGCTTATAATTATTTCTCATCGCAATGGAATGTACACATCAACCTCATCAGGCCACGTAGGATTAGCAAACTGATAAACTTCAATAGCCAGTGCATGATCATTACTCTGCAAACCATTTTCTCTCACATAAGTATGAAGAATCTCATAAGGATCGCCTTTGGATTTCACCTGGACATACCGATGAGCCGGGATCGTAAAACCAAGCATCCCTTCAGGAACATTCGTGAGTTCCTCCACTTCCATACAGATCATATAGGTAAATAAATTCTCCGAAGTAAAATGTGGACTAAGGTATCGTTCAGGGTGAATAATATTGCTAATTTCATCTTTTCTACTATTAAATTCTCGCTTCATCGCCTCTACTCTTTCCGTCTCGTGCCCTACAAAGGAAGAAGTAATACTCAAGCCTATTAGCTTCATCTCCGGTAATTCGAGCACTTGGACTACACCTTCATCCATCATGAATAATTCATCCCTTCTATGATTATTTAAAATGAAAATATCTGAAATAAATATTTCTCTTGAAAATAATTTCAGAAAACTAAATAATATAAAGCAGTACTACTTGTCGGATCTATCATCTTAATAAGGGTGGAGCTTCATTACAGACAGAAGAAAGGTTGAACATCGGCACCATGAACGCAATTCCAAACCTCAACAAGGAACCAGCCCGTGTGGAAAAAACACGCAAAGAACCTTTCCCCATCTCTATTCTTTCACTTACGGTAGGCGCTTTTGCCATTGGAATGACTGAATTTGTCATCATGGGTATTTTACCAAATGTCGCCAAAGATTTACAGGTTAGTATTTCTACTGCAGGTCAGCTCATCACGATGTATGCCCTTGGAGTAGCCGTCGGTGCTCCTATTCTAACCATCCTTACACAACGAATTCCGCAAAAGAAACTGTTATGCCTGCTCATGGTATTATTTATTCTAGGCAACGGAATCTCTGTATTTGCTCCAAACTATACCGTTCTTATGGTTGCTCGTATCATCACAGCTTTAACACACGGGACTTTCTTTGGCGTTGGTGCAGTGATCGCTTCTAATCTGGTCAAGCCCAATAGGCGGGCCGGAGCCGTATCTATTATGATGGCTGGTCTAACGATTGCTAATATCATCGGTGTTCCTCTAGGAACATTTATTGGGCAAAACATGGGCTGGCGCGCCTCATTTGCTGCGATAGCAGTCATGGGAGTCGCTGCACTAATCGGCATTCTTATTTTCATTCCAAAGATTAAACAAGACAAACCTGCTAGTGTAATCCAGCAAATTTCTGCGCTAGCTAATCCTAAACTGCTTCTATTCTTACTGATCGGTGCGCTTGGTAACGCCAGCTTGTTCACAGTGTTCACTTATATAGCGCCACTGCTAATGGAAGTTACCGGCTTTGCCGAGCATAGTGTGACATGGATACTAGTTCTCTTCGGCTGTGGTGTAACCATCGGGAATATCGTTGGCGGGAAGCTTGCAGATTGGAAGCTGATGCCTTCTATCGTGGGACTTTATTTCGCGGTTAGTGTCATTCTTACGATCTTTTCCTTTACAATGCATAGTCCAGTAGCTGCGGTCATCACAATATTCTTCTGGGGTTTGGTATCCTTTGCGGTCATGCCAGGATTACAAATACGGATTATGAGTCTAGCTCAGGCCGCTCCTGCCCTCGCTTCTACAACCAGTCATTCCGCAGGTAATCTCGGAAACGCAACAGGTGCCTTCATCGGCGGATGGGTCATTTCTCATCTTGCGATTACTTCGCTGCCATGGGTCGGTGCCGTTCTGGTAGGACTCGGTCTGGTACTGGGGATTGCTTGTTATGTAGCAGAACGTAAAGAGAAAGTGGCGTAATTTTTATAGGCTTATATTAAAAAACGAGGGTGTCTCCAAAGCGATGAAAACGGCTTAGGGACGCCCTCGTGTTTCATTTTACAAACTATAGCTATCTACTATCTTATGGCTTCATTCTTCTAATGCTCAGCATCTGATTTGCCCCTTTTTGAAATTCATAAGGAACCTCCATCTCCTCCACAGCGAAACCTTGTTGAACCATCTCATCTATAAGGCGATTTAAATGCTCATATCTTTTGCAAGACAGATCAACTAAAGGGAAAATACGAAGCTCTCCGCTAGTCACCCGCATAAGTTCATTAATAGTCCTTAGATGAAAATCATAATCCAGCCGATCACTATACATAAATAGGAAATGCGCAGACAAAGTCAGATCAAAATCCTCATCATTGAACGGCAGATTAGGTAAAATCACAGGAACATATCGCGCCGGGGTTTGTCTCTGATCCCTGATGTTATCGTTTAAAGCCCTACTCCTCGCTTGTGTCAAATCCTCTATAGACTTAAAGTAGTCCCATACAAAATTGCCCTGTACCTTAACCAGTTCAGACATAGCATGCTCAATATCTTGAACACCTTTATCTTCAAGCTCATCCGCAGAGTAATAATAAGCGATATCCGCAGCAGTCACTTCACTCCCTAACTGATTCGATATCGCTGTAAAAGAGCAGGCACCTGCAGGACAATCCAAAATCCGCCTGCCTATAAGATCCGCTTCTTTCAATTTGAACATCTGTAAATATTCCTCAAAGGTCCTTCCTATAAAAACAATCCTCTCCAACTCAAGCTTTCCCTCTACTCCGCTCATCTCATCTCACCTTTCCTCATCTCGGCTAATACTGCTCGCTTTTTACTTCTGTTTAAATATATGTATAAGATAATCTATAAGAAGTCCTAGAATCAGGAACGACCCAAAATGAATTACATACGTGGGAAATCTGACGCTGATTAATATACTGCTTGCAGCCCATTCAGTATTATTAACATCAACCATCCAGTTTGCAAAGGGCTTCATGAAAATCAGCGTATCTATAATTGGATTAAGTCGTACAAGAATGATGTTTGCGATCTCAATCCCCAAATAATCACCCAGACAGATGATGATACTAATAATCGAAAACCAGAAACTGAATTTTCTCCTTAAAAACATCAAGCACCGCCCTCTCTTTTTTTCCTAATACATACAATTCGTTTAAAATTCAAAATATCCTTGTCGCGGATAGCTCCTGCTTTAAAAAATGATACAATCTGGAGCTCGCCAGCTTCAAGGGATAATCCGAAAGTTTACATAGGATACCGCAGGTCATATCGATAACCTTTCCCTCCAGTTTTCGCACTACCGTTCCTGCAGGGGCCGGATTCAAGACTATCTCAGGGACAAGAGCGACGCCTAAGCCACTTTCCACAAAATATTTTAGAGCCGACATGCTTCCAATCTCCATAGTATCGAACGGTGCACCACCTGATTCCTGTAGCACACTTTCTAATTTTTTGCGATAAGGACAGTTTGCTGCCGTAATAAGTAACCTATGATCCTGTAAATCCTCTGGCGTGATATTCTCCTTGTAAGCTAGCGGATGCTCTTCTGGCATAAGTAACACAAATTCCTCCGTAAATAAGGGTTCAAAATAAAGCTCCTTACCCAGCTCTGGCGCTGAACATACAGCCATATCAATTTCGCCTCGCAAAAGCAGTTCACTGAGTGCAACGGTTCCCGCGATCTCCACGGAGACTTTCACTTTCGGAAACTGCGTCATAAAGCTGCTTAACAGCTGCGGCAAACGATAGCTCGCCGTCGGATCCGTTACCCCTATGCGGAGGTTGCCCGCCTCACCTATCTTCAAATCGACCAAACGGCTCTGCAACCGCTCCATATCCTTAACAATATGTAAGCTCTCTTCATAAAACAATCTGCCAGCTTCACTTAAGCTGATTTGTTTTCCCCGCTCAAGCAGTTGACAGCCTAAGTCGGATTCAAGCCTCTGCATTTGCATCGTGACCGTGGATTGGGCATAATTCAATTCCTCTGCTGCACGGTTAAAGCTTCCTGAACTCACAATGGTTTGAAAGGTTTTTATTGTTTTTAGATCCATTCCTGAGCCCTCCACTACTTAATTCAAATAAATTGAACCAAACCTTCAATTAATTCAATTATACGAAATCCAATAATCACTATAGAATACTCTATATCAACAACATACGCCAACCAAAGGAGTGAATAAGGATGGATCTTAACAATAAAGTAGCCTTAGTAACTGGTGGAGGTACTGGAATTGGCAAAGCTGTAAGTCTGGAATTAGCCCGACGCGGAGCCCTTGTTGCAGTGAACTATTCTAGATCCGAGGCAGAAGCTAATGAAACCGTGAATACGATTATGAATCAAGGTGGGCAAGCGATAGCAGTAAAAGCCGATGTTTCTAAGGATCAGGAAGTGCGAAGTATGGTCCATTCGATTATTCAGCATTTTGGGACGGTAGATCTGCTGGTGAATAACGCCAGTATTACTAAACATATTGCGCTGGGTGATCTGGAAAAAGCAACAGAGGAAGTCTGGGATGAACTCTATGATGTGAATGTGAAAGGAATGTTTTTCTGCGCCAGAGCAGTTGCACCATATATGAACATGAGCGGTTCAGGCACCATCGTCAATCTCGGCAGCATCGCCGGACAAACTGGCTTAGGCTCTTCCCTTCCTTATGCGGTCTCCAAAGCTGCTGTTCATGGCCTCACGAAATCTCTAGCCCATGCGCTAGCTCCAACTATTAGAGTGAACTGTGTCGCACCGGGAGCTGTTGCTACCAGATGGTGGTCTGGTCGAGAAGAACAGATGCATAAATTAGCACCTAATCTGCTGCTCCAGCGTATATCATCCACTGAGGATATCGCTCAATTCGTCTGCGCAACACTCGAACAGGAAGCAATGACCGGACAGATCATTACGGTAGATAGTGGACAAACGTTGTAACAACTAAACAAATGGCATATCAATTGAAGCGCCGATAGAATAATTAGGGAATTTCTCCCTATAATTCTGATATATCTACTCATCCAAATAGTAATTACGGAAAACCTCCCTATAATTTAGCTGATTTGCTGGAAAATAAAGAAATTCCCCTGATTTTTAGGGAGGAATTCCCTGTTTTCGTTCATTTAAGGATAAAATCGGCTATTTTCAGGGAGTTATCCCCTAATTCCTCTCTAGCTCACACGATCGTCGTTTGGTCTATTTTATAAAGATAGAAGCTGCCCCAAAAGTAGAATTCTCTACTTCTAGGACAGCCTCTATTGCATAAATATTGGTGATGTCTTTAGTTAGGTTCACTACCCCAAATCAAATTTCCTGACACGTATGCTGGTGTTTTGCTCCAGTCCACATAATTAGTATCCACCGCATTAAAAGAAAAATCTCCGGTTTGAGTGTAATTCGTCCAATCCTCTTTAGACACACGCACCTGAATGTCGATACTCGCACCCGCCGCAAGTGAACCTGCTGCACTTGAGAAACCAACCTCCAGATAATAATCCGCATTTGCTTTAGCTGTTGGCAATTTTACAAATGTTCCTGTTACATTCGCGCTTCCCACCTGTGACCAGTCACAGAAGAAGCTTTGTGCCTTCTCACCATCAATAGTGTAATAGTATCTCACTTTCACATCAGAGAGTGTCACAGCACTTGTGCTCGTATTCACCAGCTTAAACTTTGGATTCAACGTATTTCCGGAAGCAGACAATGAACTATTATACATCTGTACTTTCAATGCTGCAGTAGGAGCTACTGTCGTATCCGCAATCGTGACAACCAAGGATTGTGTGGTTCCTGCACTAAACTCAAAGGTCAGCGTAGTGCTTCCCAACGCTTGGGTCGCTAGATACTCTTTCTTGATCGTTACTGTAGAACCACTCACTGTATAATCTGTGCTTGCTACGAGGGTGGCTGTTCCGTTTTTGATCGTGCTGAGCGTATTTCCGTTCAACGTCATAGTTACTGCTACGTCTGCTTGATTCGCAGTTTTCTTATCAAAGCCTGCCATTGTTGGGGTTATCGTGGAGTTAGTTACTGGTGTTGTCGTATCCGTTACCGCAACCGCTAAGGATTGCGTCGCTCCTACGCTAAAGCTGAACGTCAGCGTGGTCGTTCCTACCGCTTGCGTCGCTAGATACGCCTTTTTAAGGGTTACTGTTGAACCGCTGACAGTATAGTCCGTTCCAGCTGCAAGGCTTGCCGTTCCGTTCTTGATTGTGCTGAGCGTGTTTCCATTCAGCGTCATGGTTACTGCGACGTCGGCCTGATTCGCTGTTTTCTTATCAAAGCTTGCGGTTGTTGGTGTTATCGTGGAGTTACTTACTGGTGTTGTCGTATCCGTCACCGCAACCGCTAAGGATTGCGTCGCACCTGCGCTAAAGCTGAACGTCAGCGTGGTCGTTCCTACCGCTTGCGTCGCTAGATACGCCTTCTTAAGGGTGACGGTAGATCCACTGACCGTGTAATCTGTACCACTAACCAATGTCGCCGTTCCGTTCTTGATTGTGCTGAGCGTGTTTCCATTCAGCGTCATGGTTACTGCGACGTCGGCCTGATTCGCTGTTTTCTTATCAAAGCTTGCGGTTGTTGGTGTTATCGTGGAGTTACTTACTGGTGTTGTCGTATCCGTCACCGCAACCGCCAATGATTGATTAGCCCCTGCGCTAAAGCTAAACGTCAGCGTGGTCGTTCCTACCGCTTGCGTCGCTAGATACGTTTTTTTAATGGTCACAGTAGATCCACTGACCGTATAATCTGTACCAGTAACCAATGTCGCCGTTCCGTTCTTGATCGTGCTGAGCGTATTTCCATTCAGTGTCAGCGTTACTGCGACGTCGGCCTGATTCGCTGTTTTCTTATCAAAGCTTGCAGTTGTTGGAGTAATGGTTGAGCCTGTAGCTGGTAGATTGACAGGATCAGCATACAATGTGCCTCGGCCATTCGTTCCGAGATATACACGTCCGTAAATTCTTGGGTCACCAGTAATCGCCATATTAATCTTGGCATATTGGTGGGCATCGTCATTAATACGAACCCAAGTTGCGCCAACATCATCGGAACGGAAGACACCCCGCACGCCATCAATCTTCGCTACCGTGTACAGTGCCATGTAAGTTTGACCCGGCGCAGCCTTTCCATAACCAATGAGATCAGCTTCTTGTACGTTGGTTAACTTCGTGAAGCTCGCACCAGAGTTCGTGGAGTGCCACAAACCATACTTATTCTCAGTCGTATTTCCTCCTGCAAACCAGATGTCACCTTCAATACCTGGTACTGCTTTCATGCTGATCTGAGCTTCATTCGGCTGTAATCCAGCTACATTATTGGTTGGGAAACCTGAAGCTGAAGTGGCAGTAAATGTAGCTCCGCCATCCACACTAACATAGAAGACCCCAGCAAAAAATCCATAAAATTTGTTAGCATTCACTCGGTCAGATGCTACTTTTGCTCCTGCAGGTAATCCGGCGCTTGCTGTCCAAGAGTTACCTGTTGTTTTGGAGTAGTACACACCAATATCCGAGGTGCTCCACAAAATAGAGTTCCCACTTGCAGACACAGCTACTTGTCCATGCCCCACTGTTGTTTTGGTGCCATTTGACGGTTCGGAATTTGGCATGTACCAGTTCACTCCACCATCGTTAGAGATACCAATGGATTTCATACTTGGTGTCTTCTCTTTATCTGCACTGCCTACCCGTACCATATATGATGGACTCAACTCTGCATAATCAATACTCATTGTTGTTGCCCATGAAGGACTAGTCTGGAATTTAGTTGGAGCTACCGACAAATCCTCATGACGGAAACCAGAAACGTCACCAAGTGCAGTGATCAAATGGGAGGTTCCCGTTGGCGGGCTTATCAACCCTAATACTGCAGTTTCCTCCACACCTTTTGCCATAACAGAGATATTCACCTTGCCTCCGGTATCCCATGAGGTCAAATTGTTTGAGCCATAAATGGTAGCCCCCGTCCCATACATCATCCGGTTAGAGTTGAAAGGATCAATTTCCAGATCGCCCATCATCCAGCCCAGTTTTGGTGAAGGATCAAGAGAGGTCGAAGTCGTTCCGTGATCGAGCCAAGGTGCTGCTGTGATATCCATACTGAACTTATAAGTTCGTTCTGGATAATTGCCCCAGTCCCAAATTCGGCTCCATGTTGCACCACCGTTAGTACTGCGGAAAATCACTTCATCAGGCCACCAAGCGTTTAAACTGGATACCATAACTGTGTTAGGATTCTGTGCATCCACAGCTAAACCACCGAAGCCATACCAATTATCCGTTCCGGTTGAAGGACTGATGTTCGTCCATGCACCGCTTGTTTTATTGTATTTCCAAACCTCACCTTTACTTCCGTCATAAGGACCTACACCATTGCTATAAGTAATATACAGATCGCCTGTAGATGAAAGCACGCCATGATGTGGCAAGTAGCCTGAAGGTTGTCCTGCCAGAGCTGTCCAAGTTACGCCTCCATCTGTACTTCGATATACGCTGCTTGCTGTATCGGCAACCCCTACATATATCGTTTGAGTCGCATTGCCAAGTGTTCCTGTGCTCTTATCGAACGTAATCCAGGATAAGCCAACGAGATCATTTCCATAATCCAGTGTCGGATTCTGAATATATGTTCCTACATTCGTAAAGGAGGTTACCTTCGACCAAGTAACACCGGAGTCCGTACTTTTCCAGAGCCCATTGCCACTTCTGGCTCCGAAGAATAAAATATTATTCTTATTCGGGTCAATGACGAGGCGTTCACCCGCAGAGCGGCCCGGCATATTGCCACCTACCTTAAAAGGCAGCGGAGTGGTTTGCCAGGTGTTTCCCCGGTCACTAGAGCGCATGATCTGACCGTTATTATCCCAGGAGTTAGTATAAGTACCTGTTGCCATATAGACTTTATTCGGATCAATAGGATCTGTAGCAAGGGCATCTACACCATTCTTATTCCAATCGACCCAGCCTACGGAGTCACTAATCGAAGTCCAACTAGAGGTAGCCTGATTCCATCGATACGCACCCCCGATATCTGTTCTGGCATAAATTAAATTGGGTTCGGACTGATTGAAAATAATTCCGGGTACAAAACCACCGCCGGCTCCCGTTACAACACTCTTCCAATTGTAAGGTTCACTTGCGGCCGCATGAGTAGTAGCTGGGAATGCAGAGAATAAAGAGCCTATCATCGCGCCAAGCAGGATTAACAATCCAGTTTTTCGGATACGATTACGAATCACGTTTTACGCCTCCTACAATTTTATTGGTTTGCTTTTGCTTTCCTCCTACTCTGTATCCCTGCTTCTTCCCTCCCCCCTAAATTCGACTATTTAAATTTTTCTGATAACGCTTTCATTATAATGGTAATGTTTTTCATAATCGATAGAAAATGGTTGTATTTTCATGAAGTTTGTCTCTAAAAATCGTACCATTTTCACACCTTAGATTACATTTCACAAGCATAAATGCCCCCCCTAAGAGGAGTGTCAAATCAAAAATCCAGAAGAATCCAAAAAAAGCCCTCTCCACCCTAACGGTGAAGAAAGCTACTACTGGTTAATGCGTAAGCACAAATTCATCCAGCATCTTACCATCCACATCATAAGCCTGATAAGTCAAACTATCCTTGGTAACACTAATCCCTGCGAACATTTGCTTGTAGTTTTGAAAATGCACCGCATGATAGAACTGATCCTCTTTTTTCTCGTTAAATTTCCCTCCGGAAGCATTGGTCACCACATATACCGTACCTTTTTTAGCACCTACCGGATTCTCACCTTCAGGAACGATTTTTCCAGCCCGCAAAGGGTAGGATCTGGAGTACTCATGATTATGACCCTGCAGCACCAGATCGACCTCATATGCATCAAAAATATTCGTCCAATCTTCTACCTTCTTATATGAATTGCCCCCGTATGCCGGACGGTGCATCGCAACAATCTTCCATTCCTTATCCGTGCTCTTCAAATCTTGCTTCAGCCACTCAGCTTGCTTTTTCAAATTGCTCTCCGTATTCAATACAGACACATGTACAGGACCGTAATCGAAGGAATACGAGGTGCCCGCAATAGAACCTTTTGCCCCGTTATCTGGCAGGTTGAAATGAGAAGTAAAGTCCGTCGCATCGTCATCAACCTGATCATGATTTCCCGTAACAGGCATTAATGGTGTCCCCGAAAGCAAGCCTTGCACGTTACCAAAAAATTGATCCCAGCCCGCCGAATCCTCCGGGTCCTCCGTTAAGTCACCATTATGCACAATAAACTTGGCCTCTGGAAAGGTCTGAAAGGCCTCGCTCAATGTCTTCCCCCACAGTTTAAAATCATCCGCCCTCTCCCCTTGAGAATCCGCGACGTTGATAAACGTAACACTATCTAGTCCAACCTCTTCCGTGGTAAATTCCGCAACTGAACTCCATCCTCCCTCAAGCCCGCTGCCCACTCTGTAAGAATATAACGTCCCAGGTTGAAGTCCTGTAACCTCCGCTTTGTGAACACCTCTGGGACCATGGTCCGTTTTGATGGCGCTACTATTTGCTTCTACCCTTAGTACATCCGATTCTACAAAGGAGGACATCTGTCCCTTTACTAACTCCAGAACTCCTGCGGCATTGGAATCGCTAGTATACCAAGTAAACGCACGACTCGTTCCCGCATCTCCCTTAAAGGTGGTAACAAGATCATACGGGGCTGATGATTTCTTGGAGCTCCCGGATTTGGACCACTCCATCCCAACAGCCACCAAGATCAGAACAATCACTACTATCCCTAGGATGATGGCGAATTTATAGTCTTTCATCACGGCTCCTCCTTCATTTTTCTCTCTAGTCTTCTAACTAAGATAGCCTTCCAGAAAGTCAGAAGTCAAATCTATAGATCTATACTTTTGTTAACGCAGTGTAAAACATTCAGCTAACATTCAGTCTATTTTAAGTTAAGCATAAGGTCTGTCTCCTAGAATTAGTTGTGCAAGAAGGTTAGCCAACGACAGAGATAGAGATAGAAACGAGGTGGGAAAATGAGTAACAAGCTTCAATTCCGACATGAACTAAAATTCTTCATTAACTATCATCAATACCTTGTATTACGCCAACGATTACAGAGTTTGATTGATACAGACCAGCATGCCAATGAGAGTGGCGAATATCATATCCGCAGTTTGTATTTTGACGACATCAACAACTCGGCGCTTGCCGACAAACTCGGAGGTCTCAGAGAACGCGCCAAATATCGTATTCGTATCTACAACATTCAAGACAACATCATTCACTTTGAGAAAAAAATCAAAATGGACGATTATATCGCCAAAATTAAAGAGCCGCTGACCCGTCAAATGTACGACGAGATCATGGCAGGTAACTATGAGGTCCTGAATGTCCCGGACAGTCCACTGTTCATGGAATTATACAATCAGATGCGCCATAACCTTCTTCGGCCGAAGGTCATCGTGGATTATGTTCGCGAGCCCTATGTTTGCCACAACGGCAACGTGCGGATCACGTTCGATAAAGAATTACGTACCGGTCTGCATTCGACGGATATTTTTGATAAGGATTTGCATCCGATTCGGGCGATTGATGAGAACTTTATTATTTTTGAAGTGAAATTTGATGAGTACATTCCGGAATACATTAAGATTGCGCTGCAGTTAGAGGGGCTGAACAGACAGTCCGCTTCAAAATATGTGATCTGCCGCAAATTCTTAAAAACCAACACTTGGGAGGATTATTGATTATGAATGCATCACTAGCAACAATGGCAGCAACCGCAACAACAGATACAACCACAAATACTTTTTCAGATATCATTAAAAACTCGGTGATAGACAACTTTGTCTCCGATATAAGCATCTCGAAAATGCTAATCACGTTAGGTGTGGCTTTTCTAATTGGCTACTTTATTTATCTGCTCTATAAACGTGTATTTAGCGGAGTGTTATACTCCAAAAGCTTCAACGTCTCGCTAATGGGCATGACCATGATTACAGCCACTGTCATTATCGCCATCAACTCTAATCTTGTGCTGTCCCTCGGTATGGTCGGCGCATTGTCCATCGTTCGTTTCAGAACGCCGATCAAAGATCCAACAGATCTGATCTTCTTATTCTGGGCAGCAGTAGCAGGGATTGTAACTGGCGCAGGCTTCTTCACTTTGGCTATTGTGGGTTCAATCATCATAGGTCTAATTCTGTTCCTCTTCATAAAACATTCTTCTATCGAAACACCATACTTGCTAGTCATTAACTGTGATAGCGACGAGAGTGAACGTGAAGTCCACAGCCATATCACCAAATCCGTGAAACGCTACAACGTGAAGCAAAAAACAGTATCTGCAAACAATATCGAATTAACACTAGAGCTTCGTCTGGATGATAAAGTAGGTGGCTTTGTCAACACAGTTTCCGACCTTAAAGGTGTAAAAAATGCACTTCTGATTAGCTATAGCGGCGACTATGTATCCTAAACACAATAAGATGAAAGGCGGTGCCCCAGATGAAAGCAAGAGGTAAATCTATCCTGCTGAGTCTTTGTTGCCTGCTGCTGGTCATCGCCGTAGCTGGGTGCCAGAACGCAAGTCCATCGGCAACAAACGAAACTGCAACAGATTCTAAGGATAAGGTAGTCTCGAGCGACGAGAAAAATCTAGACGAGCAGGTCTTTCCAAAAGATAAGGTCGTCGATGTCAAAATCACTTTGGACCCGGATGATTTTCAGGATATGCTGGATAATGCCAGCGCGGAAGAATATAAAACCGCATCGGTTGAGTACAACGGCGTTAAATTCGATAACGTTGCCGTGCGGACCAAAGGAAATCTTAGTCTCAGAAGTGTAGTACAGATGACAGACTCTGATCGGTACAGCTTCAAAATTTCTTTTGATGAGTACGTAAACCAGAATTTATTCGGCATCACTAAGATCAACCTGAATAACAATTACAGCGATGCTTCTTATATGCGTGAATTTCTGACCTATGAGCTCGCTGAGAGTGTCGGACTCCCGACGCCGAAATATTCCTTCGTTAATGTATACGTCAACGATGAACTGAAGGGCTTCTACCTCGCGGTGGAACAGATCGGCGACGCATATTTGGAACGCAATTTCGGGAACTCTTACGGCGCACTTTATAAAGGGGAAATGACCGGTCAGGGCAGTGACTTGACTTGGCTTGGTGACGACCCTTCCCTCTATACCGGATTAGTAATGAAGTCGGATAAATCTAACGATGATATTCTGATCGATATGCTGAATGAGCTTAATAACGGCACCGATTATGAAAAATACATCGACGTAGAGGAATCGCTGAAGTATATCGCTCTAAATGCGGTCACGGCAAATATGGACAGTTATTTAGGTGGTAATAAACAAAATTATTACTTATATGAAGACGAAGGCGTCTTCTCGATCCTGCCGTGGGATTATAATATGGCTTTTGGCGGCATGGGCAGCGCAGACGTACTGATTGACGAGCCTACACAAGGCACGCTGGCTGAACGTCCTCTGATTGCGAAGCTACTTGCTAACGACGAATACAAAGCGAAATATCACGAGATCGTCAGCGAAATGATTAATGGCTATCTAGCGGATGATACGTTTCAAACTAGAATGGATCAGCTGGACATGATGATTTCCAGCTATGTCAAAGCAGATCCTTCTGCTTTCTACACCTTCGAGCAATATGAAGAAGGGATTAAGTCTGTTAAGACCTTCATGTCGAACATGGCTAAAAATATCCAGCAGCAGCTCGACGGAACCATCCCTTCCTCCGGTGACGGATCGGGAAGCGGTATGGGTGGTGGCATGGGCGGCGGCGGCTTTGGAGGTGGTGCTAGGAATGGCGCTGGTGCTGGAGAAGGCGCGAACGGCGCGGGTAACGGGCAGACTGGCGCGGGGGCGGATCAGAGCGCGGGTGGCGCTGCACCGAACGCCGAAAGCGGACAAGCTGCCACGGATGGGCAGGCTCCTCAGGGCGGTGCAGGCGGTGAGCCCGGTGCCATGGGCAGACCGGCTATCCCTGATGCCGGCGCGGGTCCCGGCAGTAACACGCAAGCAACAGCTGGCGGGCAAGCTGCTCAAGGTGGTCAAACCAACACCGACGGGCAAGCCGCTCAGGGTGCGCAGACCAATACCGATGGGCAAGCCGCTCAAGGTGGATTCACTGGAGGGCCTGGCGGTGCACCGGGTGCCATGGGTGGACCAGCTATCACTGAAGGTGGAAATGGCCCTGGCGGTGGCGGAATGGGTGGCGGTATGCCTGGTGGCATGGGTGGTAACTTTGGCGGCAGTGCTGGCGCTATGCAGCAAAAAGGCAGCACGAGTGAAGCCATCACTACTGGGGTCGCGATACTTCTCTTACTGCTGACTGCAGTCTTTGTGACCTTCTATAAGCGGAAACGGCTGTAGCCAAGTAAAAGTAATTCACAACAAAAAAACATAAAAGAAGCTCCCGTCGTTTATCGGCTGGGGCTTCTTTCATGTCCTAAAGATCATATTGCCAAATTTCCACAAAAAAACCGTGAACAGTCTCAAACTTCACTCGAGACTGTTCACAGTTATAAATTCAAACTTTTCTCTTATCAAAGTATCCAACTCAGATCACGGAATCCAACGATCTCCGCTTACTCTTTCCGCCCGCGCAATATACTTATAGCCGCTATTAAAAAGGCAAGTAAAGATATCCCGACTGCGATGTAGACCATTGGATTGACACTGTTTGATTTTTCCTCATCTTTCATAATAGCATTATGCTCTTCCATGCTCATGGAATCGCTCTTCACATTGGAACCGTGAGAATGTTCATCCCCACCGGAAGCTTGTACAATTGTAGTAATGGAATGCGGATTCTCTGTTCCAGCCTCACCGGACCATTGCACCAAGCTTCCATCGGCATAGTGCTGATAAGCATCCCATGCAATGTCGCCAGCGGCATCAGGGTTCTTGGCCGTAAAGTAGAAGCGTTGGAATTGCCCCTTCTGAATGCCCTCACCATTAGCTATCCAGCTAACCTTATTCCCCTCAATGGTAACATCCCATCCGGGTGTAGCCTCATATTGTTTAAACTCGGCACCTGCTGGAACTCGTAGATCAACTTGTACAGTTGCCACGTCTTTTTCCGAAGGAACCTTTAATGTATAAGTCTCCCATGCCCCCGTGCTAGATTGTGCTGGTGCCACGGTTACGTGCGCGCTAGCCACTGCTGCGAACAATAACAGTGTTGCTGCAGCTGGTGCGAATAACGTCATTATTTTGCGAGATAATCTGTTCATAGTTAGCCTCTTCTCATCAATAATTATATATCTTCGTCCTTAATTCCCTGCTATACATCTTTCGAAAAATCTCGTTTACGCGAAGCAAGCCCTTGCTCCAAGGCATAACGCGTCAGCTGCGTTCGGTTTTGGAGTTGCAGCTTTTGGAGGATGTTCTTCAAATGGTTTTTTACGGTATGCTCCGAAATCCCCAAGCTCACTGCAATCTCCTTGTTTTTTGATCCAGAAGATACACAGCTTAAAATTTCTTTCTCTCTAGCCGTCAACGACTCCCCTTCATCCGTTACAGAGGGTACGGTGAACTCCTTCAAGATTTGAAAAGCCAGCTCCCGACTAAGCGGTGCTTCTTCATTAACAATGGCCTGCAAATATTGAATCCAGGTGGAAGGTGCCAGATTCTTTAGCAAATACCCCTGTGCTCCTTGCTTTAGCGCTTCGAGGAGGTGGGAAATTTCGTCCGATACGGTAACGATAACGATTTTGACATAAGGATATTCCTGCTTGATCCGGCGAGTCGTCTCCAGCCCGTCCATTTCCGGCATCTGAATATCGATTAGGATGAGATCAGGCATCCACTGGGCTGTGAAAGCGATCGCTTCAGCACCACTCTCCACTACTCCAATGACCTCAAAACTATCATCCATGGACAAAATCTCGCACATCGCCTCACGTGCATGCGCATGGTCATCTACAACTAAAACCCGGTATCGGCTCATGGACTGACTTCCCCTTTCGTAATTTCAACCTGGGTGCCTGTGTCACCAGAAGTCAGCCTAAGCTTCCAGCCCATCCCCTCGACACGTTCCTTCATGATCTGAAGTCCGTAGCTGCCACTCACTTCAAATGGATCATACTGAAATCCTTCTCCATTGTCTGTAACAACTACCCTCCAGTTCTTCTCATCGCCAGCGCCAGTAATTGAAACCAGTCCAGCTCGTGTATGCTTACGAACATTAATGATCGCTTCGCGAATACTGGATAACAATTCTGATTTTTCCGAAGGGGAGAGCGCATCATCTTGCAGGCTCCATTCGAGAGAGGCTTCAATCATAATCTCGTTCGCCATCTGGGTTAGCTGATCTTTTACCGACTGTTCCAATGAAAAAGAACTCTGCTCTGAGACCGGAATCTTCAGATTGGCAATGGCCTGCCGCACATAACGGTTCACCTCATGGACCGTCTTTTTGATCTGATCCACATTTTCCTCACTGACCTCACCATTCTTGCGGCTTGCTTCTAGCCGGTCGATTTTGACAGATAAGAGAAATAAAGATTGCGCCATTCCATCATGCAGTTCTTTGGCAAGTCCTTCCCGAGCCTTCATTGCATCTTTAAGCGCACGTTCCTGCTCCAGCTCCCGCTGATTCCGTTCCATAAGAGAGAACAAAGGGACGAGCAACACAAGACTGACTAAAAACACCAGGACTGGCGTCAAATAGTTCCCCAAATCCATAGAAATATAAGGCATTAGAAACTGGTGACGCACAATCTCCCAGATCCCCACCATTAGCGTTGGCAATAACAGGATCATATACTTTATTTGTTTATACGTTGCCGTCCCCTCCTGCACATCTTATGCTTAACAATATCACCGTCTCATCTAAGCGACATGACTCGATCGGGCTATATAGACCCATTAATGTTACAAATTTAAGTATTTTAAAAGGTGATTGCTGACATTCATAATATCATAAGCAGGCTTTCTTATATTGTAGCAAAAAAAAGATACATCTCACGATGCACCCAATCATTTCTACTTTTACTGCGAAATCCTACCTAAAGTGGTGAAGTATAACGTCCATATTGGATATCCATTTCTTTAAACGAATCTCCCTCTCCTTTCAGAAAAAACGTATTTACTCCCTCTGAGCCCCACCAATTCAGGCCGAGTAATGGGCCCTCTGAGGTATCAGCAGCAAAAAGGATGGAGAACATTTCAGGCATAACCTCTCCGCCATCATCCACCCGCCAGACCGAATATTCATCTCCTTGAATCACCGCTGGATAGTCCATGAAGGTAAATTCATCTTTTTCTTTCCAAACGAGACTAAATAACATATTCTGATCCAGCCTTACGAATTGAACGAGATACAGCTGCCGATCTGTGGATAAGTCTGCCAGCTTCCATATTTTCTGAATTTCACGTTTTTTCGTATCTACAATACGCTGTCGAACACTTTCCTCCACAGTAGATAAAGCTTCTTGACCCTCTAGAGATTCAATAGGCAAAAGCGCATCAACCTTAAAGTCTGTTTGATCCGTCAAATAGTAGGTTTCATCCGGGGTCGCACTTGCTTCTTCCACCGTAAAAAGATAACCCGCCAGATTTACAAAATTATGTGCCATCTCCCGGCCATTGCTGTTCTCTGTTCCATCCTGCCATTTAATAAATTTAACCTTTAACACATTCCCCTGATCACCAATAGCCTCATTTAATTGTGCCATCTCCTGATCCAGCCCTTTTTCATGCCCGGTAACTAGAATATTCCGCCCCTCTGCATCCGCAAAGCCAAAATTCGTCTTCAGCTTCTCAGTATCTAGATAAGCTTCAGTCTTCTGCTTGCTTGGAGTTGGTAATGGCTCTGCGCTTGGAGGAAGCGTTGGTGAAGGCAGTACAGTTTCAGCACTTTGTTCCGGTGTAGACTCAACATGATCGCCATCACTGGTCATAGAGTTGTTGCTGGAACAACCCACCAACATAAGAGCAATAAAGAAACTTACCATAAGCTTATTCATTCTTTTTCCTCCAAACGAAGTTAGAATATTCCCATGCTCAGGTAACGTTCCCCCGCATCAGGTGCAATACATAGCACTCGCTTGCCGGCCCCGAGGCGCCGTGCTTCCTGCAATGCTGTCCATACTGCGGCTCCACCTGATGGTCCAAGCAGAATTCCTTCCTGTGCTGCCAGCATTCTCACGGTATTCAGTGCATCTTCATCCGAAACTTGAACAATTTCATCGTAGACCTTTGTATTCAGAATGGCGGGTATAAAGCCCGGACTGGTTCCAACCAGCTTATGCGGTCCAGGCTTTCCACCGGATAATACTGGTGAGCCCTGCGGCTCAACAACTAGAATACGAATATCTGGAAGCTGCTCACGCAACACTTCCCCAGTTCCAGTTATCGTACCACCTGTTCCCGAAGAAGCAACGAACACGTCCAGCTTCCCTTCCATTTGCTCCATAATTTCAAGAGCTGTCGTAGTGCGGTGAATGTCAGGGTTCGCTTTGTTCTCAAATTGCTGTGGAATAAAGCTGTTTGCCACTTCTTTCCCCAGCTCGATTGCTTTTGTTATAGCTCCCGGCATCCGCTCCGCTGCAGGAGTCAGAACAACTTCAGCGCCATAAGCCTTTAGAATGTTGATTCGTTCCTTCGTCATATTGTCAGGCATGACAAGAATCGCTTTATAGCCTTTTGCAGCGGCATTCATAGCCAATCCAATGCCTGTATTTCCGCTTGTCGGCTCTATAATGGTCCCTCCGGGCTTCAGCAGCCCGGCTAGTTCTGCTTGCAGGATCAGATTATAAGCTGCTCTATCCTTTACACTGCCACTGGGATTGAAGCGTTCCAGCTTTACATATAGTTCTGCATCTTGGGGGGTGGTCAACCGATTTAGTCGCACAACCGGTGTATTCCCAATCAGCTCAGTTATATTGTTAACAACTAGTGGTGTCATATATAGCGCCTCCTTCATTACTTTACATACCCTTCATTGTAACTTGAGTGGCACCTCCTGTCGATTCTGGAGCTTGCAAGCTCCCTAAGTTAAAAAGCCGCCTCCCAAATTTATGGGTAGGCGGCTTCATTATAACTGACTACTGATCTACAATTTACGGATTCACGTTAATGGTAAAAGTAGAAGTATTATTCTTAATATTTGTTACCGTGTTCGTAATCTTCAGATTGTTGAAGGTTGCTGAGCCTCTGGCTGGACCTTGACCAGCCTCAGCAGCTTCATTCACCCAGATACCCACTCCGGATTTACTATCAAAAGCATCGCCGCTCTTCTGCGCACCGGTAATTGTAACATTATTAAAGATGGTATCTGTTACAGGGAATTGTGGAGTGGAACCTACATAGTTGGTCTGGAACATGATGCCATGATAGGTCGGATCAATGATATCCACATCATTGACTCGGATACCTTGGAAGACCTTGGAGGCCGAGAATACCCAGATCGCCGGGAAAGTCTGCGCGCCCCAGAAATGCCCACCTGCACGAACAATAGAAATATTCTCAAAATTCGTAGTCGGTGAAGCTCCGAAGCCATTCATCGGATATCCAAAGTCTAAAGAGCTGATTGTAATCCCGGAGTAGCAAAGTGTATCCGCAATATAAATATTACGGAAGGTATTTGCGTATCCACCATAGACAGCTACACCAGCAGCACGCCAAGTCAAGATTGAAGTGAGGTTCTCATAGATGTTATCCTTCATATCTGCACCACCAGAATCAATCGCCGAGAACAATGCAAAGCTATCATCACCTGTTGCCCGTGCTTCAATATTAGACACCAGGTTATTCGTGCTTCCATTAGTCATATTGATGCCGTCAGCGAAGGTGTTACGTATACGGGAGTTTTTAATCACCATGTTATCGGTATTGGCTCCCCAGTACATACAGACCTGATGTTCAGTCCAGATGTTGTCGATCGTAATGTTCGCCACATTGGAGAAATCAAATACTTTACCAGGACCGTCGATACGAGAAGTATAGTTTCCGAAATAAGCGAAATTCGCAAAGGTAGATCCATTCGCAGTATCACTGGCTCGGAATCCGACATCGGTATTCTCTTGGTTAGTTGGAGCAATGAACCTTGTATACCAAGGACCCGCACCGATAACCTTCACTGCCTTGCCGTAGACCTGAAACTTGTTAGAGGTCTGATAGTTTCCTGGTGGCAAATATACACCTACGAGATTTCCTGTGGTGTCCATACGCACTTTATCAAGCGCATTTTGAACATCCTGATGCGTAAAGCCTGCAGGAACAGTGTATTTAGTCGGATCTGGATTAGCAATCGGTGAAACCTGCTCAAGACTGATGAAGTCGATGGCGTATTGGGAAGTGTTAGTGGAATCCTTTTGTAAACGGATCGTACTTCCTGCCGGAATGGTACTATCAAACATAATGTTAGCTTCATCATAAATATGCCGTGGAGAACCTGCGCTTGGCGAATTTCCAGGACTTGTCTCAGAACCGTACAACCATGCATATTTAGAGGTTAAGTTAATAGCTTTGCTAAAGACACCATTAACATAGATGTTAAGCGTAGCATTTGTGCCGTCACCACTCGCTGAATCTGGAATCGAGAAACGAGTAACCAGAGTGTTCGTGCTGGCTTTTGTCGTGAATTCAACATAGCTACCTGTGGTGTTCAGAGTGACTGCTCTTCTGCCTGAAGCCTCACCTGCAGGATCGCCGATGGTCCGGTTGGCTGAAAGCTTCACGGCCCCACCGCCAATAACTCCATCCTCAGCCTCATACATGTCGTAAGGCATGTTCGCACCTCGACCGATGAACAGTGACTGCGTCTGAATATTATTAGCCCGTTTTACAGGCAGCTCATTAGCATCTACTGCAATTTCACTCTTCACAGTATATTTGCCATTTCCTGCAGTCCAATTACCAAGAGCTACAGGCGCTGTGGTCACCCCACTTGCGATCACGCCGTTATAGGAGCCTGTTAGAGTCTTAACCACCGCATTCGTAGTAGCATCTAAAACCGTCAGAGTTATGTTATGCGCACCACTCGCGGAAGCTGCTGTACCTTGATTCTTAATGGCAACTGAGAAGCTTACAGTGTTGCCGCCTGCTGGATTGCCAGGTGTCCAACTGACGGAGGAAGCAACCAGATCAGAACTGGACACTGGAGCAATAATAAGGGAAGCCGGACTAGTAAAACTATTATTCCCCTCATTTGATTCAATCACTGTATTATTCTCATCGACCTTTGCACTTAATGAATAGGTTGCTGCATCTTTTGCGCCCAGGTTAAGAGATACGCTCGTTGATGCGCCAGCAGCTAGAGCACCTACTGGACTAGTACCTACAAGGGTAGTGCCCAAATAAAAATTCACATTAGTTGCAGCAGATGCTAGAGATCCGATATTCTTAACTGTTGCATTAAGTGTAATGGCATCCGTCTCAATTGGAGAGGTTGGAGTCCATGTAAGAGCAGTCACCGTCAAATCTGGATTCGCAGATGGTGTACCAATTACCTGAAATTCAGCAATTTGTCCAGCACTTGAACCAGAGTTGGTAGTGATCTTTAGCTGCAATTCACTAGCCGTAGCCGTGACCGGAATCGTCACTGTATTGCCGGTTGCCGGATTAAAGGTATACACGGTCGCAGGTACAAGACTCGTAAAAGCCGTTGTATTCTGATTATGCCCAAGCACTTGAATGGTCTGAGTACGTGTCGACCACGCCGATGCAGGATTCAGCTTGAGAACAACCGATGTAACATCAGCATTGCTGCCCAAATTAACAGTTAATGTGTTCGGATAACTTCCCCCTGCCCCCTCCCAATAAGTAGTTACATCACCGTCATTCGCATTCGTCTGCACAAAGGTAAAGACCGAGGACGACGCAGTTATACTTTTGTTCAAAGCCAAATTTGAACCCGTCCCAGGTGTTGGGGTTACCGTTGGTGTCGGTGTTACTGTCGGTGTTGGTGTTGGTGTTGGTGTTGGTGTTGCCGTTGGTGTGGCCGTTGGCATTGGGGTTGGCGTTGCCGTTGGTGATGGTGTTGCTGTCGGTGCTGAAGATGGAGTAAGGATCAGGTTGTCCAGATTCACGTTTCCAGTATCACCAGCGTCATATTTATAAGTAATCGTATTAGCACCAGCATTCAAGGCTAGCGTTTCAACCTTTGTGGACCATGTATTCCAGTTGGCCAGATTTAAAAGAGAAGATTGCTTTAATTTCGTCCCATTTACATAAATACTTACCGTTTTTGTGCTGCCTGAAGCATTTGCATATTTTAATGCGGCATCATAGTTTCCAGCAGAGGCAACATTAACACTAAAGGCAGTCGTTGCTCCTTGTGTCAAATAGCCATCTACAAATCCGGTTCCGGTATAACCGGTATGATCTGTATTGACTTTTGCTCCACCGGATAAAGCAGCATTCTCCGCTTCATATCCTGTTGTTGGAAGTGTCGTTGTGCTGCCATAAATCTCAAATTCCGATAACTGTGCTGCTGGCCATCCTGTATTTGCCGTGAAGTTCAATTTAACATATCTAGCACTCGCAGCTGTAAAATTAATGGTCACAGTATTAGATCCGCTTGCTGGATTAAAGGTGTAATTGGCAGAGGCTGCTAAATTAGTGTAAGTAGAATCATCAGAGCTTCCCTCCACCGACAACGTTTGGGTTCTTGTTTCCCAGTTCGTCGGCAGTTTTAGAACAACCTGATTGACACTGCTTACGTCGCCTAAGTCCACTTTAATCCATTGCGGGAATGCGTTACTTACACTCTCCCAATACGTTCCTTGATTGCTGTCATTGGCATTAGTTGCTACATAAACATCGCCAAATGAGCTTGAAGTAATGCTTTTACCTTGGGCTAAATTCCCCGCAGCTAAACTCACCGAGGGGTACAACGCTAATTGACCTACAAACAATATTACAATCAAAAAATACATTACTGCCGACTTACCCGTAATTTTTTTAGAAGCTGCTATCATTAGAGAACCACCTCCCAAAGTTTTGTGAAGCTATGCAGCCAATAAGAATACGCTTTCAAAATAGTATTGTTATAGACATTCGCCTCCTAAAATGGACCTGATAGTTTTCAACGAGACTTAACAATCGTTTTATTATTAGCTGCCTGTCCTCCCGTATCCTTGACTCTGACTTCAATAAGTCACTGATCTATACCCAGAGGTTGACCACAAACTAACTAATAATGGTAATAATATAAGTTATAGGAAGGTGGACGTCGATGGCAATTTCTATGCTTAGTATGTGGGATATTACGTTCAACCAAATAAAAAAAGAAAGCTCCAGAGAGCACTGGGATTCCCCCTCAACTCTCCGAAGCTCGCCTTATACATTAAATCTAGCTACCAGCCCCTGTAGTCCATGAGCCATTAAGTTTAATTCACTTGCAGAGGAAGCAATTTGTTCCACCGAAGCCCTTTGCTCTTGTGAGGCTGCCGACACATGTTGTGTACTCGCTGCAGTCGTTTCTGCAATTGTCGTAACACTTCGAAGCGATTCCACAATCTCTTCCGTAGCCGCTGTTATCTCTTCCACAGCTCCGGATACTTCCTGAACCTGCTCGGCTAGTGAATCTATAGATAACCGAATCTCACCAAAGGAACGTCCAGCCTGCTGAATAATCTCCGTGCCTCCCCTTACTTCACTCATACTACTCATCATAACCTTCATCGCATTATCTGCTTCACTTTGAATCCCGCTCGCCATTTCCGCAATTTGATTAGCGGATTCTGCGGATTGCTCTGCCAGCTTACGAACCTGGTCGGCAACTACAGCGAAGCCTCTCCCTTGCTCACCCGCGCGGGCTGCCTCAATAGTCGCATTTAACGCCAGCATATTCGTTTGCGAAGCGATCCCTTTTATAACTCCTACAGCACCGCCAATTTCCTGTGATCGATTTACAAAGCCTTGGACTTGCTGTGACAAAGAATGTATAGATCGATTAATGGATTCCATCTGCTGACCTGCCGCCAGAAGTGATTCATCTCCGGCAATAGCAAACGACGCAGAACGATGCGAGGCTTCAGAAATATCCTGAACACTGGAGGCAATTTGACCGATTCCAATCGATATTTCTGAAATTGTTATTGTATTGGTCTGTAGATCATTCATCTGTTTAGCAGTTCCCGAAGCTACTTCACCCATAATATCCGATATTCGTTCTGTCGCTCCTGCTGTCACTCCACTATCCGAGGTAAGATTTGTAGAGGAATTCGCGAGACTATTCGCCGATAGCTTCACTTGTTCAATCATCGAGCCCAAATTTTCTGTCATTTTATTAAAATTAAACGCCAGTTCACCTATCTCATCTTTTGACCGGACGTTTAGCTTGCGAGTAAGATCGGCATCTCCATCTGCAATCTCCTTCAGCTGTGTGTTCACATCCCGAAGTGGTTTAATAATTCGTCCAGATATTAATAGTGCAAGAATTAGGGCAAGAACAACCGATAATCCGGTCACACCAAAGCTAGTAATCATAGCGTTATTACGATGGGCTTCTGCTTGACTCTGCCCGTTCTGTATTTCCTCCATGAGCATGCTCTGGAATACAATCTGAGATTCAATCATTGCATCTAAAGATAAATTGGTAAACTTCTTCTGCGCTTCCGGGAAGTTTCCGTCCTTGGCTAAGGCGAAGGCTTCCTTCAAAACGATCAAATAATCATTCCATTTCCCCTTCAGCTCCGTTACACCCTTTAGTTCTTCTTCACTTAATCTAACACTCTCCAGCTCCTTGATGGCATTCTCAATCAATGGGAGCGTCTCTTCGTACTTAGACAGATATGATTTCCGCTCAGCCTCTGTGTTGCTCATCACATAACGAGCCCCTAGCTCATCTGCCGTACGAATTTTATCCGTTAATCCCTGTACAAGCGACAGCTTGTTCCAGTTGCGATTGACCTGATCCGTCAGCATCGTAGCCTTTCCTTGAAACCATGTATTTCCTGCTATTGCCACTAGAAAGACCACAATCACAGCAGTAAATCCCAATATCATTTTTCCGCGGACATTTCTGAACATCGTTGTTCCTCATCTCTATATGTATAGTAGGTTTCTAATTGGTACTTTTATCCTACTATCGTTCCCTTAAGCAACTCTGAATTTGAACTGAATGTTCGCTTAAAAAAACAAAAAGACCTCTACGTCCGGCCCAAGGCTGGAACTAATGGTCTTTAGAGATCTTTTTATTCGTATAAATTTCCGTTCGCCAGCTCCGCGAGCTTCCCTTCGTCCAGTACGCTTAGGCGTCCACGATTTCGTGTAATAATTCCTTCATCAATGAACCGACGCACGATCCGGTTAAGATGCCGATAACTTGTACCTAGCAACTCTGCTGTCTCTATAAGGCTTGAGGTCCGAATCTCCTCCACACGTCGGTCACCGTTTTTATCGGCGAATAAAGACATCAAATAGCTGGCAAATCGATTCTCGACCGGATACAACAGGTTAAGTGCGGAGGCTTGACCGAGCGTATGCAATTTGTGACTAAGTTCCCCTACGAGAAAACGTAACAAAGCTGTATTTTCCTCAAGCTCTCTCAGCAGTAATCTTCTCCCGGCAAAAAGAATCAAGCTCTCACCCACAGACTCCACTTGATTCTTGACAGGAAAGCGATGAAGCAGCTCCACATCCCCAATCACTGATATCGGATTTGTAAACCGCACCAGCATAGATTTGCCGTTCGGCAGCAGTGTCTGAATTTTGAGCTTGCCCTCAACCAATATGAACATCCCATCCAACTGATCGCCTACCAAACACAGCTTCTCTTCATCCGTATAACGTCTCAATTCCATTTTATACGTGACTAGCGGGCTAAAAATTCCGTCCAGACCGTTCTTCACTGCCAAGGCACGGACAGCTTCACGGTCATTTATCGTTTGCATGTGGTGCCCCCTCTATTGTTTGCTCAAATAAGTGTAATTTAGAATACCCCACAAAAAAAGGACATATGTCCTTTTTAATAATATAAGAAAGTATAAGTTTCACACAATACAATATTTCTTATATTTCTCGCTTAACCACTTACCGACCTTATAAGGAAGCCGAAGGCGTTTATGCTTGTAAGGATATCCCAAAACATCTTACATCACAACAGAGTCCACACTATATCGGATCATATTCACTTTCTGATCTTGTAACCAAAATTCTAAATTCCGATGATTGATTTTATCCACATACCCGATAATATCAGCCCCTTGTTCCCCTCTTTTATAATAAGAAGAGCCATAAGCTTCAATCACATCATCTGTAGAAGACCCCACGTGAATACCTCTGGCAGTACTCATCTTCAGATCTGAATAGACGCTAATTAGAATGATTTTATCGTCACCACGCGCTGTGGCTACTGTTGTTTCGTTGTCCAAATGATAATATTGATACCGTTCAATATCGTCACGTGGTTTAGGTGCCTGGGTGAGCGATTCGAGACTCTGAAGCAGCTGGATGCCTCCCAGACGTTCCTGCTCTAGTTTGCTGCTGGATACGCGAGAGTAATGACTTTGTCTTGGGGCATTGTATAAATAAATATGATAGATCCCATAACTTAAACCTACCGTAATAAAAATGATGATAAATAACCAGCCGTTACTAAATGGCTTTTTTCTCACTTTCCTCACACCTTCTTCTAACCTTTACTGTGCAAAATACTTCTCCAGCTCACGCTGCGCCTGATATTCCGGGAAATTAAAGGACTGCCACTTCCGCTCTCGCTGAGCACCATCCCACCATTTGTTTTTCAAAAATTGATCTAGCATCCCGTCTTCCTTACGACTGAACTTAATCAGAGAAGGGATGACTTCCGGTGACAGACCAACCAAATAATCTGCATCCAGCTTACCACTCACCTCATAACGCTCCATATTCTTATTAGCTATAATGACATCCATACCTATATAGTTCATAACAACATAAGAGGTCAGACCTAGCACAATATAACATTTAGCCAACGGCAAACGGGGCACTACAATCCGTAAAGCTGCAAGAATCAACAGCAAACCCATAAATATCATAAATGCATGAACTAGGAAACGAATCGTAGTATATCCATACGCCTCTTCATATAGGGTTAGTCTAGTATAGGCAGAATACAACATGACAGTTGAACAGCCAACTAAGATATACAGCATAATATTAATGACTTTTTGGAGCAGTCCTCCCCTCTTTCCTTCTGATCCCAATGCCAGCATTAGAATCAGGAAATTAATCGCGGTCACCATAATTAACTCGAAGAATCCACTACGAGCGTAATCAGCATAGGAACTACCCTCTGGTAACATCCCTTCCCAAGCTCCAAACAAGTAAGAAAATTGGACGAATACGAACAGAACATATACCGTGTTAATGGCTATAAGAATTGTCGTCATAATTATTGGATCAACCTTAAAGGTCACAGGCGCCTGCACAGGTCCGTACTCCCTTGGTTGCACATTCCAGTCATAGACCTTCGAATCTACAAAGCCCCATACTAAGCCGAACAATCCCATGCCTATCAGGAGTACCCATAACGTCCGTACAATAATTTCACCAAATGAAATTCGATCCAGCATATTTGGCAGCCATATTAGCACATGATGAAACACACCATCGGCCGAGGCCAGCAGGGTAATCACAACAAGCAGTATCGGTAAAGAGATCGCAAGTCCTGTAAACACTTTCCCCAGCACTTGCTTGCGTTCATCCTTCACCTTACTATCACTGCTACTTTTGACGTCCTTGAACACAGTACCCCAGTGGCGAAAGTTCTGGGGAAGCAAATGCTCTAGTGTATCCCAAAGTATTCTGAATTGACTCCAAGAGGGGCGTTTATCACTTAGCAAATAAGTCATATGTAATAAAATCAGCATAGGGATTACTAATAGGTTCAACCCAAAGTAGAAAAGATTATGAAACAACACATAGGTCATCGAGAGTAGAAAAATCGCTCCAAACCAGAAATAACTGAGTTTGGTCAGTTTGCGCATTTTAGCCTTAGCGTAATAAAGCATATAAACATAAAACAGACAAACGAAGATAGGATAAGAAACACCTGGCAACTTTCCGTAGAACAACAACTGATGAACAATCGCCAGTAAGAAGGCAACAATTAAAGCGGCAAGTGATCGATTAAGCTTAAGCTCCGTTTCATCGGTCATGGTAAACACCCCCATATTCTTACTTTCTTATCCTTATTCTAAGTGATAAAATAAGAAAAAAAAGAGAAAGAATTTTTTAATAATTTCCTATTTTCTGAAAGGGACTTAAACCATGAAGCTGCATAGCCAATATTTAAAGCTGCACTCGCAGTTTGGGGGAGTCACAGAAATCTCAGTTACGATGGATGAGCTAGCCTTGACCTTCGGATGTACACACCGCAATGCCATGCATATTGTGAATAAAATGATGCAGCTGGAATGGGTCCAATGGACGCCGAAGCGCGGACGTGGAAGTCGTTCCTTATTACAGTTCCTTGTCCCTTCCGAAGAAATTGCGCTTCAATCTATGATGCAGGCTATCAGCCGTAAAGATGTTCACAAAGCTATTGATGGCATCAAGACCCATGCCAGCTCTTCCTCGCTGCAGGATACTTTACAAGGCTGGCTGCTGACCTATTTTGGTCATCATTCCGAAATCCGAAGTGACAAACAGATTGATACCCTGCGGCTTCCCATCACCCAGCAGCTACATACCTTCGACCCGCTTCATATGAATCTATTGGCAGAGTCTTTTGTTTCCAGTCATGTCTTCGACGGATTAGTGAGACGCAGCGGGGAACGGGATAAGATTGTGCCTAGTCTTGCTCATGCCTGGGAAGTGGATGAGAGCCGTACGATTTGGACTTTTTTTCTTCGCAAAGAAGTGCTGTTCCATCATGGAAAAGTACTGACGGCAAAAGATGTAGTCTATTCCTTGGGACGGCTGATGCAAACCTCAAAGCGGACACTCTATAGCTATATTTTCAAAGAAATCCAGCAAGTTACCGCACTAAACCCATCCACCGTTCAAATTACACTTAAACAGCCCAATGAGCTATTCCTCCCTTTCTTGTGTACGAGTAGAGCGGCAATTGTTCCGCGTGATTTAGAAGGAATGGACGAACCTAGCTTTGGCCGCAGACCTGTGGGGACAGGACCATTTAAGGTTGTGGACATGAATGAGGACACTTGTGTGCTGGAGGTTTTTCCTTATTATTTTCTAGGAAGAGCTCATTTAGATCGAGTCGAAATAATGTATGTTCCGTGGGATACTACGTCCGATTCTTCAGATACTGGCTCGGCTTTTCATGTGATTCAGAATCCTTCATCCAACAATTCTTCTTCTTGGAGTCGGATTCATTCAGAGTCCTACATCCGTAAATTTGTTACCTGCAACACACAAAAAAAAGGACCGCTTAGCGACCCCCTTCTTCGGGCAAAGATCGTATCCTGTTTAAAAGATGATTCAGCGTCTGTAACGCTTAAGTCGATGGAAGACCTTGAGGTCACCTTGCAAATAACCACCATTCCGCAATATGCTAACGATGCTGAATGTATTGCTGCTAAACTAGAGCGTCAAGGTTATCCGTGTACGGTTGTTTCCGTGTCTCCAGAGGAGTTCAAGGGCCCGATCCGACTGGAGTCCGACCTGATTGTTTTTTCATTATTTCGTGACGAGGATGAACAGCTTCGTTTATTTGATCTATATCTCACGCTTTCCCAGCATATAGAACCGCATACTCGTGCGGATATTGAAGGCTGGCTCTATACCATTGCACGAGAACCTAACCCTGAGGCTAGATCCGAGAGCTTTAGTATGATCGAGAAACGTCTTCTTGAGGAACATCATCTGCACATCTTGTATGAAAAACCCACCCAAACTGCTTATCTCCCCTCGGTCCGAGGCGTAAGCTTCAATAGTCAGGGCTGGGTTGATC
Organism: Paenibacillus sp. FSL R5-0475; assembly: GCF_038004585.1. Lineage (NCBI taxonomy): Bacteria > Bacillati > Bacillota > Bacilli > Caryophanales > Paenibacillaceae > Paenibacillus > Paenibacillus sp. FSL R5-0475. Next base: position 1,086,615 of record NZ_JBBORK010000001.1, on the reverse strand, counting down.
TTCGTCATTTGTGGTTCCCGCCGCTGCTCTCCAGCGACAGTACTTCATGATATACGCAATGCCCAGTCGATTGCAGAATCATCGGAGCCCTTTTCCAATCAAATTGGCAGAAACTGGATCCTTCCCGATTTCCCTTGCCCAAACGGACAACTGTCCGACATGATGAATTTCATGAGCGATCACATGGCGCATCACTTCACCCCAAGTATCCGTCACGATCCGGCCATCCGCTAGGTGATCCTCAAAAATATTCCGCTCCAAACCCGCATGCCAAGAAAGTACAAAGGGCTCTACATCGGGCCGGAATTTCGCATCTAGTTCTCTTACCTGCTGCAAAGACTTGTAATGTTCGAAATCCTCCTGAAAATCCGGTCTACCTTGCAACACTTGAATCCAGCTCCACTCCACATCAACAATATGAAACAGAGTCTTCAATATGCTGCCTACCCCACCAGTACGTGCCCCAAGTAGCTCTTCTTCAGAAATACTCTCACACCACTCGTACCATTGTTCACGAACTATCCAGTTATATTGAAAGAATGTTTGCAGATCAAGGCCTCCTTTTAATGGGAACTTAGATGTTTCCGGTACCCTTCCACCTTCTCATCTCTATACCCTAACGATTCATAAAAAATATGCGCTTCCTTACGCTTCTCTCCAGAGACTAAAATGATATAAAAGCAGTCTCTCTTGTGAGCCATTTCTTCAATGGCAAGCATTAGTTTTTTACCCACACCTTGACGACGGGCCCGCGATGAAACTACTACATTCTCAATTACCATAAACGGTTTGCAATCTCCTACCAGGTCATGACAGACAATCCCCATCAAAGACCCCATCAACTCCCCGTCCACAAAAGCGCCCAACAATATGTACCGACGATCTGCCTTAATTACTTTAAATACTTCTTCTAGTTTATTAAGATCCGATGGTTGATCCATCAGCTCCTGATATAAATCACCAAGTTCATGGAGAGACTCCAATTCTATTTCTTTAATAACGACCATAAATGTTCAACCTGCTTTCTTTAATTTAAGAATCTTTCTCCACATGCTCCACTATTTACGAACCTTCAGTTCAAATTCATCCTTCTGCCCATCCCACTCTACAACAACCTTAATAATCGAGTCCTCGTGTTCAAACGCCCCGCTTCCACCTCTTTCGGACTTCAGCTCACTTTTTCTTACTCCCTCGACATCTTCTAAGGTTTTACTTCCTCCACCTGATGTTCCCTTGAAGCTATATTTAAATGAATTAATCTTATCAAGATCCGTTTGCTCACCTTTATATTTAAGCTCAAATGTAGATTGCTGCGAGGTTTCATAATCTGGTCTCTCACCCTTTTTATCGATGAACTTCTCTGTTGCCTTTTGAACATATTCAGCCGACCATACTTTTCCTTCTCCTGTAAATGTGTAATTGTGTTTATAGGTAGTTGTATTGCAGGCAGCAAGAAGAACTATGATTATTCCAGACAGCATCAGTGCGGATAGCCTCTTAATGATTATAGATCCCTCCCGATTCTGATAAAAAGCGAATAGTAACTGTTGTCCCCTTACCTTTAGAGCTATTATAATAAATTTCCCCACCATATTTTTCTACAATATTAAAGCAAATCATTAACCCTAAACCGGTTCCATTACTTTTTAATGAATAAAAAGGCGTGCCCAGCGACTTAACCTCAGTCTCGGACATCCCACTTCCTTCATCGGTGATCATGATCTCGATAAAATTATTATTTCTATTTGCTATGACTGAGACGGATTTCCCTACATCCGAGGCTTCTAGCGCATTTTTTATAATATTAATGAGTAACTGCTTAAACTCAATTTTATTAATGGAAATAAAACAATCTTCCTCTACCTTTATATCGATTTGGTTATCAGATAGCATGGCATAGGAATGAAGCAGACCCGTAACACTTTGAAGAACATCCTTCACATCTACTTTCTCTAGTCTTTGATCTCCATTCGGTTTGGATAGGGTAAGAAATTGAGAGATAATCTGTTCTACTGTGTTTAATTCATCAATCATTAAGTTGAACTTAATTTTTTTAGAATCATCAAATGAATCGTCCTCTTTGAACAATTGCAAAAAACCTCTAACCACGGTTATAGGATTTCGTATTTCATGTGCAACAGCAGCTGTTAATTGTCCTACCATCTTTAACCGCTCGGATTGCTGTAATTGTTCATAATACAGTTGCTGCTTTTTCATCCGTTTAAATGATAGATGGAAAATGAAAAATAATAATGCTTGAACAGCTATTATATTTATAATGTTGCCTATAATGTCATGATGTAAGTAACTATATAATGCACCTTTATCAATGAAGATGACATAACTAAAAGTAATTACCATCAATATTCCATTTATAATAAAGGAAAAGTAGAACAATTTTAAATCGAAAAATAGTATAGAAAGTGCAGGAATTAGGCAAATCAAAATATAGGTGGTCCAAGTTTGAGGATATAAAAAGAAAAGCGTATAGAAGTAAGCAAATCCAAAAAGAATGATGATCTTTCTAAAGGTATATGTCTCATACTTAGGATAGATCCATAAACTAATGGATAGAATTATCACGCACAAAAAATGTACCATATATCCAAAATTAATCCCATTCAACTCTGTTGTAGACAGTATTAATCCAGATATCATAAGGGTAATGTTTAATATCATTACAATGTAATAGATTTTTCGATTCACCTGACTGTAAAACTCTTTCATGAATTCACCACTTCTATATTAATTTAACCCTTTTTTGGATACTACCCTCTCTAGAGGCAAAATTTAAGGGCACCCACTTGGATGCCCTTTCTACATCTCATACATTATTGTAATTATATCAGCCACTTTACTAAAATGGGAATAAATACTTTTAGCCCTAATTATGATAAGCCTCTCAGTTATGTGTCAATCTATAAAAAATAGACTGCTCTCTCACTAAGCAAAGCAGTCCATTTATAGTATCGCTTTTATTCCATATCCTTATCAATATCCTTAGGGATCCGGCGGGCTACATCCGTTGCAATAGCTGCATGGATCACTGCCAGACGCACTAACTCTACCACTTTTTCGTTAAAAATACTTGGGATTACGTATTGCTCATTAACCTCATCCGGATGAACGACTGAAGCAATCGCTTTTGCCGCGGCTAGCTTCATTTCAAGGTTCACTGTTTTTGCTCTGCAATCCAGTGCGCCACGGAAGATACCCGGAAAACACAGCACATTGTTGATCTGATTCGGATAGTCACTTCTACCTGTCGCTAACACGCGAACAAAAGGCTCGGCCAATTCTGGTTCAATCTCCGGTGTCGGATTAGCCATTGCAAACACAATGTTATCGCTGGCCATACTCTTGAGATGATCGACGGATAGAATCCCACCACGTGACACCCCAATAAAGACATCTGCTCCCTGAATAACCTCCGTCAGTCCACCTTCAATACCTTCCGGGTTAGTTGCATCAGCAAGCTTCCGCCATTCCTGATTATCATACTGAAGATCTTTTCTAAGAACACCTTCACGATCTACCGCGTAGATTTTGCGAGCTCCTGCCGCCAGAAGCATATTACAGATGGACACACCAGCCGCACCTATACCCACAACGACAATTCGAACATCTTCGATAGATTTGTTTACTACTTTAAGCGCATTCAAAAGACCTGCCAAAACTACAACAGATGTACCGTGCTGATCATCATGAAATACCGGAATATCCAGCTCTTCGGCAAGCCGACGTTCAATCTCGAAACAGCGCGGAGAACTGATATCTTCTAAGTTGATTCCCCCAAATCCAGGAGATACTGCTTTAACGATATTAATGATTTCATCTGAATCTTTAGTATTTAAGCATAGTGGAAAAGCATCGATGTTCGCTAATTGCTTAAACAGCATAGCCTTACCTTCCATGACAGGCATAGCCGCTTCCGGTCCAATATCCCCTAGTCCAAGCACAGCCGTTCCGTCTGTAACGACGGCTACTGTATTCCGCTTCATCGTCAAAGAATAGGCTTTGTTCGGATCTTCGGCAATCGCCGTACACACTCGGGCAACTCCCGGGGTATATACCAGCGATAAATCCTCCCGATTTTTGATTGGCATTTTAGGTGTGATTTCAATCTTCCCGCCTAGATGAGCTAGAAATGTTCGATCTGACACATTAATTACTTTGACCCCTGGCATCTTCGATAGTATAGACATCATTTCTCCATTCGAGGCATCTTGCACGTTTATTGTTATATCTCGAGTTGTTACATCCTTACCTGCACGAATCACGTCAATAGCAACGATATCTCCACCTGCAGTGGCAATTCCTGAAGCAACATCACCAAAAGAAGCAACCGATTTCCGAATTTCGAGCCTGACAATCATCGTTGTTGCAATAGCCATGAATTAGCCTCTCTTTCTTCAACCCTAAGATTTCAAATACACTATACTATACCATTTAAACAAACTTTCTTCCTATTGAATAGATCACCTTAGTATTTTTCTTAAGATAGTATTCCCTTCGGCACCCGGACCAAATACATCAGGGATTGTAGCGACGGTCACAAAGCCGTTTTTACCGTAAAAAGCAATCACATCATAATCTTCTGCATAGGTCAGCATAAGTAAACAGTAAGCTCCCTTGCTCTTAACAACTTCTTCTACATGCTGTAGTAAAATACCTCCTATTCCTTTTCTGCGATGATCTTTACACACTCCAATATCTAGGACTTCGGCTCTTGCTCCAAGCGCGGGAATGCCGATCGGTGCCTCCTCATGCAGAACGGCAACAATACCAAAAGCATCGTCTTGTTCATTCTCATGATAAGCATAAAACAACGCCCCCCGCTGAAAATGTGATTGTATGCGGCGTCTCAGCCACTGCTCATGGTTAGGGTTGTTTCTATCCAGATGGATATGTTCAACCTCAGCTAAGAGGTCCAAATACGGTTCGATCTCATGTTCACGAATTAACTTTATAATAGACATTTCAACAATTCTCCCTTAAAAACAAGTTATATACCAGCAGTCTGAACTTAACACGTCCACTGTACAAATAACATGTAGAGTTCGATTATAATGTTACAATACACAATGAAAGAGTCCTACACTACGTCTAACTTGCGTTATATCATAGACAATGACAAGTTGACTGATCAGAATAAATAATATATACATGTCTTACCTATAACGTAGTTGAAGGAGCTTACACTTATGACAGAATCATTTCAAGCATTAGTTGTCGACAAAACAGAATCATCATTCTCCGTCGCTGTTAAGCCGGTTACCTTAGAAGAACTACCCGCAGGAGAAGTTGTAATTAAGGTTGCATACTCCAGTGTGAATTATAAAGACGGATTAGCCAGTATCCCTAACGGAAAAATTGTAAGATCATACCCTTTTATTCCAGGCATCGACTTATCCGGTACTGTGGTGTCTTCTACAGACGAGCGGTTTCATGAAGGACAGCAAGTTATCGCTACAGGGTATGGTATGGGTGTATCTCACTTTGGAGGATATAGCGAATATACACGAATTCCTGCCGCTTGGATCACCCCACTGCCGGAAGGACTTACACTAAGAGAAGCTATGATTTATGGTACAGCTGGACTAACTGCAGCCTTGTCCATTCAAGCTCTGGAAGACAATGACTTAGCACCAGACAAAGGCAAAATACTCGTAACGGGAGCGACCGGTGGTGTGGGTGGATCGGCTATCGCTATGCTAAGCACAAAAGGCTATAGCGTAGTGGCCAGCACTGGTAATACAGAAGCTAACGAATATTTGAAAACTCTTGGCGCGGAGGAAGTCATTTCACGCGAGGAGGTTACGGGCGGATCTAGCAAACCATTAGAAAAGCAACTATGGCAAGGTGCTGTTGATTCCGTTGGTGGAAACTCACTTGCTTCGATTTTGAGTAAAATCTCCTACAGAGGTTCTGTTGCTGCAAGCGGCCTGACCGGTGGCACTTCTGTTCCAACAACCGTCCTTCCCTTTATTCTTCGGGGGGTTAACCTGCTCGGTATTGATTCCGTAGAGTGTCCTGCTGAGCTACGCGAAAAGGTGTGGACACGGATGGCGACTGATTTGAAGCCTGCACAGCTTGAGAACCTTGTAGATCGTGAAGTAACCTTGAATGAACTGCCACAAGCATTGGAAGATATTCTGCAAGGAAACACACGAGGCAGAGTGCTTGTCCGTTTATCTTAAGCCCTAACAAGAAAACCTCCCGGGAGATTTAATCTCAGGAGGTTTTTTGTAGTTACTCTTGATTATTTGAATATTGATAATTCGGCTGTTGTTGTACATAAGGCTGTTGGCGATAGTGCTGTTCATAGCCTTGAGTGTAGTATCCTTGCATTGGGTAAGGCTGATAATTAAATGCTTGCGTCGCTGGAGGCATTTGTGAAGATATAGGAATGGGCTGAGCTTGCATATGAGCATATGGCTGCATGTTTGGATGCATGTTAGGTTGCATATTTGGTTTCATATTTGCATGCATATTCATATTAGGAGCCATATTCGGGGCCATATTATTGACTCCCTTTACTTTATCTTCTTCACAGCAGTCGGCAGGTGGGCCGATAAAGGTGCCAGGTTTAATAGGAGCTAACGCTTCCTTTACCAATGCTTCATTCAAACAGTAAGTATGGGCCAATACATTTGCCGGAGTTTTGCTCAAAATATCCGAACCTAAGATAACCTCAGGAATAGGTGCGTCAAAAATGGCAAGCAGATGTGTATTATCGACAGTAGCTACTTCATAATGCCACCAGCCTTGCGGCACATTCGCCACTTGACCTGGACATATTGGAAAATGAAGAAGTTCATTTGTAAACGGATTGAGTATAGACACTACTGCTGAACCGCAGATACAATAGACAAGCTCTGCCGCATTTTGATGATAATGAGGCTCCACCACATTCGATTTGCTAAGAAAAATATCAAGGAGTGAGGTATTCTCCAGTGTGTTCAGCTGCTTAACCGACAGCAAATTAATGTAGTTGTTGGCATCCTTTTTAAAGAGAGTATTAGTGTTCACATCGAAAGTAAATTGTGTATCAGGGGACGTATAATCCATGTATGAAGTCACTGTTTATTCCTACCCTTCTGTTCCCGTAAATTTTTGATTTCCTAGAACAACATATGCGTTTGCCTATGCCTAGGTGCCGGAGATTCACTGACTCCAATAAAAATTCATCTTTCTCTGTCAATCGGGGCATCCTCTATAATGTTAAATTCTCACACTATACAGGAGGCAAAGTATGAAATCGATTCACATTAAAATAGTATTTGCGTTATGCATCTCTATCTTCACCATTATGGGGTTGCAGCCTTTGAATCAACACCCCGCGGTTGCAGCCGCTAACCACAAATCCTCTACCAAACAGACTCCATTAACCTTTGTTCTGATCCATGGGTCTTGGGCTACAGCAGGTTTTTGGGATGAAACAGCCGCAGAGCTTCGTAAGTTAGGGCACACCGTCTACACACCGGAATATGCAGGACATGGCGCGGATAAGAATAATAATGTAACACATGAGCAAATCACAAAGTCCGTTGTCGACTATATCAAACAAAAAGACTTGAAGGATTTTATTCTGCTCGGACATAGCTTTGGCGGATCAGTCATTCAAACAGTTTCCCAGCAAGTACCTGATCGGATCAAACGGATCGTGTTCTTTGATGCCTTCGCTCCGCTTGACGGGCAAAGTGTGGCAGATCAATTTCCTGCTGAGTCACTTAAATCCTTTGAACAGCTAAGAGACGCTTCCGGTAATAACACCATCACGCTCCCTTTCCCGCTCTTCCGGGATACCTTCGTCAACACTGCCAGTCTTGCGCAAGCACAAGCCTTTTATAAACAAGCTCCGCCTGAACCAGCTACCCCACTGTTTGAAAAGCTGGATCTCAAGAAATTCTACAGTCTCCAAATCCCTAAAAGTTATCTTTATCTGACGGAAGACACGGCTATCCCACAAGGTCCATATGGGTTTCACCCGACTCAATCCAGTCATTTGGGCGTTTTCCGCTTCATCGAGGGCAAAGGTGATCATATGACCACTGTCCGAACCGAGCCAAAAATGATGGCGGAATTGATGGTCAAGGCGGGTAGAGACTAGTCGCGGAATAGCGGAATAATGCATTCAGTCAGTAAAAAAGAGCAAGCGTACGGGAATGTTCCCTACTACACTTGCTCTTTTTACAATTCTCCGCATGTCATTTAAGGATTCGGCTTCACTCCGGTAATCACCCAGCTATTATGATCTTTAACAAGTGAGATCGTCAGTAGCATGGATGGTTCCGGACCATTTGAGGTCGCAGAATCTATGCGCATTTCTATGACCTCTGAATTTTGGTTAATTACTGTTTCTTTAGTAACCTCGTACTTTGTGATCCATGGGCTGGATACACCAGTTACCCAGTTCAGTTCAACAAACTGCGGATACATAACCTTTTTGAGTTCTTTGGAAAAGATCGAATATTGAATCGACGCATTCCGGTGCTGCAAACCGAACCCGTATAGCTCAGCCGCTTGAAACGCAGAAGGCAATATGATTCGTTTAGACTCGGGAGCCGGCAAAGGCATGGCTGAGAGCAGCTTTCCATTGGACTGAATCACCGTTTCGTTATCAGGTGCACCTATTGCGATTCCTGGCAGAAGCAATACGCCTGCGATCAGGGTAGCCGCCAATTTCTTTTTACTAATCAGAATCACCTCATAGAAAGCTTTTTCACCTCATGTGAATTGAATTCTAATTATTCCCCGTTATCGCTAACTTTTATGTAACCAAAATGCCAACAAAAAAAGCGACCGTGACAATAACGGAATCGCTTGTGAGAAATAGAAATCTATTATCGTTCTACCGATTGTTTAAGCCGTTGATCAGGCGTGAAAAAGAGTCGGTAGCTCAGTACACTTAGCAGTATACTTGTTATGGCCGCAGAAGCGGTGAATGAGAACACAATCAGAATCTGGTAGCGAACAGCGATTACCGGATCAGCGCCTGCTATAATCATACCCGTCATCATACCTGGAAGCTGGACAAGTCCTACTGTCTTCATTCCGTCGATGGTAGGGATCATGCTGAATTTCACAGATCTTTTTCTAACTTCATGGATCGCTTGTGGAACCGTTGCACCGAGTGACAGCAGGGTCTCGATTTCCCCTTTGCTCTGCTGTATTTCATGCTTGATATGATTAATGAATAAACCCGAGACAACCATAGCGCTACCAATGGTCATGCCACTAATGGGAATGATATATTGTGGAGTCGCCTCAATAATATGTAAGCCGAGCAGAATCCCCATCATAAGGAGCTCCATAGTAGCGATCGCAAGTCCAATTCTCCAGACTAATCCACGTAGACCTTTTCCTCTTTTCGCTGCATTCCATGCGGCTACACTTATCATGAAGATTATTATCAAAATAACATAGATCATCTGATCGGTTTTAAAAATAAATTGCAATACATATCCGACCGCAAGCAATTGAATTGCCGACCTTATCGTGCCTACAATAATATCTTTTTCTAGTCCGAGCTTTTGCCATACCGAGACCAACATCGTCCCTAGCACAAACAGAAGCGTGAAACTCAGTGCAGTATAACTCATAAGAATGACGCTCCTTCTAACGGTCGAATAAATCTTTTTGCCAAGTCTTCCGCAGATTCAGCAAAAAAAGATTCACTCAAGTGTTGTTCCAGCTTACCATTCCCCATAAACCATGTAGTAGTGCTTATTCGGCTAGCCTGCTTAAGGTCATGGGTCACCCAAATCATTGAAGTCCCTTCTTCTTTATGCCACTGTTCTAGTAGACCCTCTACCCTTTGAGTGCTGTCAATGTCTAGTGATGCAGTGATTTCATCGAGCAGTAGAACATTAGGTCGCAGAAGTAATGACCGAATCAGGGATATCCGCTGCTTTTCACCGCCAGAGCAATCTGCTGCTTTTTTACTCAAATCCAATTGTTCCAGCCCTAATTGTTCCAATAGCCGCTGTACTAATTTATGGTCATATGGTCTGTCATGCAGCTTGCTGACGGTTCTTAGGTTATCCTCCACACTGCCAGGCAACATAACCGCTTGTTGAGCCACAAACCCGATTTTCATTCTCCACAGCCTTGAATCCATATTTTTGAATGAAGTGCCCTTGACAAGCATATCCCCTTCATCTGGGGCATCCAGCAGAGCCATTATTCTAAGTAGTGTGCTTTTACCTTGACCCGAGGCACCGATCAGAGCGATTCGGTCCGATTCAGATATTTCAGCGGAGATGTCCGAGAATAGATATTTCGAAGCTTGTTCGCTACTTTTCCAGTTCAATTTTGCAAGTCTTTGAATTTCAAAAATACTGCTCAATGCCTTACCTCCTATTGCCAATCGAGAAAATATCATACCATTTCGTATTATAGCATTTTAGCTACATAAAAAAAGAGAAAGGCATCTCCCCCATGAGACATGCCTTTCCCATATATTAATTAATTTATTGATTAAACCGAGCTGTAACGAACACCGCAGGTGAATTCCAGTAGATCGTTACCTCATTCGTAGAATAACTAAGTTCATGATCGGCAAAGCACTGAGCGGCTGGTTTTCCTTGTAAATGTTCTACTACATATTCATCATGAAGCCCACGATCTGGCCCCCCAGATACAAGACCCGGCACAGGATCAACCACATGGTCACCAACAGATGGACGATGATGCGGATGCATCACTGGATGATCGCCAAATCCGGTAACATAACTGATATCCAGTACGTTACGACCCATCAGATAGTGCAAATGATCTAGCGCACAGTCCGCAAAGCTCGAATCTCCACTAAAATATTCAGCCACTAGCAGCAGCATAGCATTGTTCATTACTAGCATATTGCTACCCCAAATATAGTCTTCCTCTTTCAAAGAGATCCTATAGCCATCCTCGCGACTCTGTTCAGATAAACATCCAGCTTCAGCTAGAAGTCCTTCTCTTAAGGAAGCATACAAAGCACGGTCTGCTAGATCTTCACCATTTAATAGATACGCAAGTGTGCCGTAGCCCCCCATATCTGCCCAGCCTAGACTGTATTTTGAAAAAGACAACTGCACCAGTTGCAGAACAGCTTGATGGTATTCTTCTTTCCCCGTCGTACGATAGAGCTCCGCAGCTGCCCAATACCGCTCATCCTTGTCGTTCCCATCTCCATATTCACCGGTGCTAATTTCTGGCGGATTTATAAACCCTGGCGCATCTGGATGTTGAATAAGCCATTCCCAAGCTAGTGTTGCGGCATCCAGACATTTCTTCGCATAGGCTGAGTCAAAGGGCTCATATATCCGCGCTGCCATGGCCATGACTCCAGCAAAATCTCCAGTGGCGGTTGCTGACACCGGTGAGAAATATAGATCTGCTGTATCAGCCTCTGGCATCACATCCAAATCTGGAAAGCTCAGCGTAGTCAGTTTATGATACACTCCACCTGTTCTATAGTCTTGCATTTTGAATAACCAATCCAGCTCCACTTTGCATTCCAGCAATATATCTGGAGTTATCCCCCCACTTTCAGGAATCGGGATAGCGCTTACAAAAGCAGATGGATATAACTCATAGGCTAGTAACAGATCGGCGATGGCCTTGGCTCCGGGTCCACTATATTTACCATAATCACCTGCATCATGCCAGCCTCCAGAACAATCTAGCCGACGCTCCGTTTCACCATATACAATTCCCTCTGCTGTATGACATGCCTTATGCTTCCAATCTCCAGCATACTCTTCAGTCAACTCAACCCCGCAACGATAATAATAAAAGGCCTTCAGCAAGCCCTGTTGAAGCTCCTGATAAGGTTTATCTGAGATTATAAATGATGCCGAAGCTATCCCCTCACCTTGCTCAATCCGGTATCTGCCCACTGCATGAACCTCAGAAAAGTCACCTGTATGTACAGTTACTCCGCTTGCCTCATCAAATCTGGGAGCACCTGTCTGCCCTTCGAATACAACATTTCCATGATCAACATCAACAACCTGAAAGTCATGTCCAGCACCAGTAAACACTGCAATCTTTTCTCCACCCACCGGATATCCGATTTGATTTACAGTAATGGTTCGGAGTCTACGCTCACTCATCTTCATTCTCCTTCATATCAATTTGATGAAGCCAATGATTACAAGTCTCTCTTTCAAGTTGAGAATACTCTATTCTAGTTGTACGTGGCAATGATAACTACAATAAAAAAACCTAGAGTTAACCAGAAACGGTAACTCTAGGTGATATGATCAGCTTATTTGTCTCCAAGCAGCTTAATAAAGTTAGCTGGAAGTGTGAATTGCTGATTGTGAATCACTATACGGCGAAGCTCCTCAAAGGAACTAAGATCGTCATCTTCATCGTCATCTTTGATTTCCTTAATGTCCCGATGCAGTCGCTCCATTTGCAGATCAAGTGCATGAGCGGCATCCGCTGCATTTTTCAATTCACGCGTCATACTCTCTGGTACTGACTTATTATATTTATAGAAAATTTTATGTTCGAGACTTGCCCAGAAATCCATAGCAATGGTACGAATTTGTACCTCAACGCACACTAACTCCTGACGATCTGACATAAATACAGGTACCTGAATCAGCAAATGCAAACTTTGATAACCGTTAGGCTTGGGATTCTTAATATAATCCTTCACTTCAAGAACCGTTAAGTCGTCCTGCTTCTGAAGCATTTCACTTACATGATAAATATCTGAGATAAAAGAACAGGTAATTCGTAGACCTGCAATGTCTTTAATACAATTTCTCACAGAATCTAGAGATAATTCTCCATTTTTGCGGAGCATTTTGTTCATAATACTCTCGGGAGACTTGATTCTCGATTTGGTATGTTCAATAGGACTGTAATCGTGAAGAGACTGAAACTCCTGTTTGAGGATCTCAATCTTCGTCTCCATCTCATCTAGTGCAAATTTATAAATCAACATAAACCGGGTGATCTCGTGCTTAAGCTTCTTAAATTGTTCGATTTGATTCTCGGGGGTCATTATCCATTTCTCCTCTTGTAGCTTTTCTCTATATTTATCATAGCCAATCCACTAGTGAAATTCAAATTCAGCGAGCGAATGTGAGGTTATTCAAAGTTAATTTGATTCAAATCCCATATTTCAAATGGGGTATTAGACAAGGGTTTAGTATAACAAGCCATTCGTACTTTAAAAGGCTTATCATTAATTTCAACCATTACATCGCGAAAATAATCAGGTCTTGGTGCTACTTCAGGAGTTGTAGAAAGGACCTTTATGTTCAAAGGATGCTTCATTAGGCTTATTTCTTTCACTGCATCAGCATCGGAATTATAATTTACTTGATTTATGGTTTGGAGTCCCTGTAGTTCCGCATTTAACTGACGTTCAAAATTCCATTTGGAATGCCCAACTTCTATAGTGATCCATCCAATAATAGCTACAATTACAACTAAACATAAAATGAATAGTACATTCTTTTTTACGTTCATTCGCACACCTCCTTGAAGCATACCCATATTCTACCACAACCAATGATTAGCAGAAAAAGAGCTCCCTCTCGGCAGCCCTTTCATCTGTTACAGTAACTGTTCTTTAGTTAAGCTGTTTCCACTTTTGCTCCAACGTTTGAGGGACATAGCTTTCTAATTTTTTTAATAGTTCCAAGGGTTCTTGATCTATATTTAACAAGCTAAGATGCGAAGCGTTAGAAAATCCCTCGTTAATGCTATGTTGAATTAGATTCATCAGAGGATCAAAATAATTCCTGATATTTAAAACCCCTACCGGTTTCTTATGTATACCGATTTGTGACCAGCACAAAACCTCAAACAGCTCTTCATACGTTCCAAAACCGCCGGGTAAAGCAATAAACCCATCCGCCAATTCCCCCATTTTTGCTTTTCGTCCATGCATATCGTCCACTTCTATCAGCTGCGTTAATTCTCTATGTACCATCTCTCCATTAAACAATCCCCTAGGCATAACTCCGATCACCTCACCTCCACCGTTCAAAACAGCATTGGCGACTTCACCCATTAATCCAATTTTTGACCCCCCGTAAATTAAGCGATAATCGTTCATAGCCATGTAGTTTCCAAGTTCAACAGCTTTGACTTTATATTCCTCATACACCCCTAAATTCGATCCTGCAAAAACACAAATTGATTTCAAATCCTCATCTCCAAACTATATATTGATAATATCCGACATCTAATATACTATATGTTGGAGAATAAATCATATAAAAGATTAAGGAGTGCTACATAATATGGAGATCAATGAAGTGCAGAAATGGATTAAAAGTTATTATGGACAAAGAGGCTGGACCGATTATGGTCCTTTTATACGGGTTGGATTTCTTATGGAAGAGACAGGTGAGGTTGCACGGGCAGTACGATCCTATGAAATCGGAAGAGATCGCCCAGATGAATCTACCCCTCCACCAGAGCAACTGAAACAAGACTTGATTGAGGAAATTGGTGATGTGCTAGGCAATATAGCCTTGTTAGCCGATTTGTATGGTATCACTTTAGAAGAGGCATTTACTGCACATAAGGAAAAATTAGTTAAACGCTTTAATTCCTAAGGAGAAGTAGAAAAAGGGCTACAATCGGCATCACCGTATTGTAACCCTTCTTTATCTAACTATTTAAGCCTCGTTAACTATTACTGTCAAATGTATGATTCGAAATAGCATTAATTATTGTTTCCCAATCATCAGGGTGAACTTCGTGACCCGTTCCTTCTAGGGTTAGTAGCGACGCATTAGGAATTTCATCGGCAAGCGCCAGACCATGCTCCAAGGGAAGTACGCTATCTTCTGTACCGTGGATAACTAAGGTAGAAACTATGATATTTTTCGCCTTCCCCTCGTAGTCATCCACTCCTGTAAGAAGCGAATGATTAAACATGCTGAGCAAGTTGTTTGCACGTTTTATTTCCATCCTAACTTGTTTATATGCTCTTTTCTCATCGAATTTATGTTTTGATCCACAGAGTATGCTGGAACCGGAAACCAAGTAATCTGCGACCGCTTCTTCATCTGACCAATCCAGACTAGCTCCATTTGCATGAAAAGCGAGGATCCTCTCATCCATTGGAGGTAAGTTCCGGTCATTATCATCAGATTCAAAAATGCTAGATGCGACCAATGTTAAGGTTAGAACCTTTTGGGGATGACGTATAGCAAGGACTTGTGCAATCATTCCACCTAAGGACATCCCAACGATATTTGCCTGTTCTATATTATAAGCGTCAAGTAACCCAGCAGCATCATCGGCCATATCAATTACCGTATAATTAGAACTCCCAGGCTCATATACAACAGAACGTCCCACATCCCGGTTATCATACCTTATAACATATCGTCCTGTATCTGCTAATCGTTGACAAAACTCCTCATCCCAATAAACCATTGAACAAGTGGCACCCATAATTAGTAATATTGCAGGATTGCTAGGGTCTCCAAAACTATCCGAACATATATCAATTCCGTTTACTTTAAATATCTTTTCGCTCATTGTTTATTCCTCATTTCATTCGAATTTGGTAATCAAAGAATGCACACTTAAATAAGACCCGTCACATTTTGAAATAAATGGATGTTGGTGTCATTGAATTGCACCTCGAATTAACGCAAACGAATGAACTTGATAATCACGATAAGCACTCTCCTACTTCATATTAAAGGGTTGTTAACCCAATTTCTATTATAACATAAAAAGACTATCCTCTGATTTTGAATCAGGAGATAGCCTTTCCATTTATCCAGACAAAACTATTCGTTAAATAAATACTTCCTCAACGGTCAAATTTCGCTCCTTGGATAAATCCCTAAACGTAGTTTCATCTACTTTCACTAACGGTTTAAAAATATCCAAAGGGTTGTTCATAATAATCGTACCTTGCTCTCCGTTGCTAAGCTGAACACTTTTACCTACGAAGTTCGGCAGTAAATGTCCAATCAAAGCTTGTACCGCATTTCCATTCAGCTTGCCAAAGCCCAGCTCATGCACCTTGCGGAGAACGGTAATCAGCCCTTGTTTGGGTTGATTCACTCTTGCAGAGGTCATCCCAACATAGGCATTAGCAACAGCCACAATCAGTGTATACGGGTGCAGGTCCGCCTTACGAAGCATATTAGGATAACCAGTCCCATCCTCGAATTCATGATGCTGAAGCGCCACCAGAGCGGTCTTCTCGTCATTCATAGATTTAAGAATAATATCGTATCCATACGAAGTGTGACGCTTTAGTTCTTCAGTTTCCTCAGGGGTTAAGATCCCCGTCTTATTTAAGATAGATGGGTCGATCTGACTTTTTCCTATGTCGTGTAAATACCCTGCCCGGCTAATCTCGTAGCGTTCTTCTTTGGTATAACCTAACCAAGTCGCTATGTAAAATGATAGCAGTCCCACCTGTAATGAATGATTGTATGTACCAACGTCTTCTCGTTCAAGCAACAGCAATAAGGAAACTACATCCTTATGTTCATCCATTTTTTCCAGCAAGGGCTGCAACGTAAGATCAACATCTGACTGCGTGAAACTGCCCTTGCTGAGTGCTTCTAGAAAAATAGATTCATAGTTTTGGATTGCTAGATCAAAGTTTCCATTTAAGCTTTGCTCCAGATTCGTTCCCTCATTATCCATCGCAATGCTGCGAGGTTCAATATCGACATAATCGATACGATGTCTCATCAGGAGGGTGATTTCTTCTTGGTAAACAATTGTCCCTTTTGGGAGCACGTGTAAACCAACACTATTAAAAGTGTCCAACATAAGACAATCGCCATGTTTGAGATCCGTGACATGAGCTTTCAAAATTCTGCACCCTTCCTATCAATAGGTATATTTTACCTTAAGGATAGCTAAATTATTCCAAAGTCACAATATGGTTAAAGTCTCATTAACACTCTCAATTAGTTCAAAAGACCCCCGCAACATCACCTAAAAAGGAATACTAAAGTCCGCTATCACTTTTCCAATCAACTGATCCTTCGCTACAAAAGGAGTAGCCCAGAGATGAGCATCGTAGCTTATATTCCGGTTATCTCCGAGAAAAAAGTAATGGTCCGACGGAACCGTAACGGGTCCAAAAGTATAATTCATCCGCTCATTAAGATAGGGTTCATTGATCTCCGTTCCATTTCTGTAAAGGGCTCCATCTTTAATTTCAATGGTATCACCTGGCAACCCTATCAACCGCTTTACATATCTTTTATTCTCATCACCTGCTACCGGAGGCGTAAACACGACGATATCTCCATGATCGAGTGTCGTCATCCATAACATTTTTTCAACGATTAGACGGTCATTAATTTCAATTGTAGGAATCATAGAGCCAGTAGGAACCCTCATGGCTTCAGCAACATAAGTTCTTACAAACAAAGATAGGACCACTGCGATAGCAACACTAGGCAAATATTGTTTGATAAATTTCAACATAATTGCTCACCTCATATTCATTTTATAAACTCTTTGATCGGTGCAGAAGCTTTTTTCGCTCGTTCATATTCAGTTCATATTGTCGTCATGTATAGTTCATCTTCATCGGGTAAGCTTCCTTTAGCAATTCGTTAAGGTACTAAAATAAAGCGATTAGAACAGGAGAAGATACGAGTGAAACCAGAAGAAGAGGTTATAAAAAAAAGGATGAATAAACCGCTTAAAATTATACTTATTTCCATAGGGGCTTTAGCTACTGCAATAGTACTTTTTCTAGTGACTGTTTTTGTCGCTAATATTTTCCTCAATAAATCGGACCAAGCTAAAATAAAACCCTATGGTCAGTCTGTAAGCGTCGATGGTAAAAATATGAACGTTTTGATTCAAGGAAAGGGTGAAGAGACAGTCGTGCTCTTACCTGGTTATGGAACGGTGGCACCGGGACTTGATTTTAAGCTGTTAATAGATGAACTATCTCCATTTTACAAAGTTGTCGTGATTGAGCCTTTCGGTTATGGATTAAGTGATAGAACTGAAAAAGAGCGAACCACAGAAAACATTGTGAGTGAAATTCATGAAGCTGTAAAGCAGCTTAATATTGACCGTTATATTCTAATGGCACACTCTATTTCCGGTATGTACAGTTTGAATTATGTGAACAAATATCCAAACGAAGTGAGTGCATTTGTCGGGATTGATAATAGTATTGCAACGGAAGACAGGATAGGTGTTAAAATACCAACAGGAAAATTAAAACTACTTAGAGAATCAGGCTTGGGCAGATTGTTATTTAAATCAAGTGGAAATCCCTATGCTGAATTGCCGTTTGATGATGAAACAAAAGAACAATTGAGATTGCTTACGCTTAGAAACACTTATAATTTCACTAACTTAAATGAAGTGGAACATATGTCTTCTAATTATAAAGGGGCTCTAAATTCAACTTTTCCAAAGGATCTCCCCCTTTTGCTCTTTGTTCAAGGGGATGATACTCTCTTAAAAGATTGGATATCATTGCATGAAGAGCAAGTCAAAAATTCCGTACAAGGAAAATTGGTAAAACTTGATGCAGGACATTATCTGCACCATACCAAATCAAAAGAAATCGCCGAAAATTTTAAGACATTTATGAAAGAAATAAAATAAGTATAGATTGTATCGCTCAGATTGTCTAAAGCGTTTCACCTATTCTCCATGCTGCTGCATCATGTGCAAGCTTCCTTGCATTTCATGCCGCAGCATTTTTTTTCTTATTCATAATCGTTAATATTTACGTACCCACACTTCTAAAACCGCTCAATAATGCGATTCATTTCCCCATCTACGTCCATCAAAGTATTCTTAGGTATATGAATGACCAACAAACCGCCAAAGATCTGTTCACATTTCCCATCATTCTCTGTAATCCGTTGTTTAAAAGCAGAAATGGCTGCTGAATCAACAGCCTCTTTACTGAGGAGCCAAGCGTACCTTTTGAAATGAGATTTCTGTACAGTTTCCTGATAGTAATAGATCCCTAGCTCTTCTTTCACCCGTATAATATCACCCATTGTAACACTTGGATTAAAGATCGGCGTCTCTTCGATGCGGTATTTATCTTTACCGACTGGAGTAACATCAAGGATTTCTATTTCACGGCCTGCTGGATCGAAGCAAATATGTAGTCCTGACGAATCTAGCATCAGCACACCTCAATTCTATTCAAAATCTGATCTTGATGATTCTAAATAACACAAAACACAATAAATACATTAAGCTTGTAATCCCGAACAACCTGAAGATTCCCGGCGTTAAAAACATATATAAACTGTATGGAAAACTCCAAATAAAGGCGAGAAGCATGAGAAGGCTTCTGTTTAAAGAGACACCTATCGCAAGTAATCCGGCAGGCAACACCAACATTACCATACTTATTATAATACTGGATTGATTCGTAACCTCAGCATACGGATTAATGAATATAAATATAAACCATAAAAAAACGGTCATCAAACTGGATACATATCCAATGAGTTTAATGATTGTTAAGTTTATGGATTGCTCCATTCCATCACCTCAATTCTTTCGCAATAATTCTCTCCAGCCATTTCCACGGGAGCAGCGTTTTGCCTAAGATCAAGATCCGGGTGCCTTTGCCGATAGGATACCGAAGCCTCGGTGACTTCATTTCAGTAATACGACCGATGAGATCTGCCACTTGCTTTGGATCAGTTGCAGTTTCAGCGGTATGCTTGGAATATCGTAGCACAGCGTCCAGACGGTCTCTATAAGGAGAATCCTCGACTTGACGAATTTGTGCCATTCCTTTTCCCCAAATCGGAGTACGGAAGGAGCCAGGTTCAATTAATACTACACGTATTCCATAAGGAGACATTTCATGACGCAGACTTTCACTGAATCCTTCTACTGCAAATTTGGAAGCTGCATATGGAGCATACCCCGGAAACCCGGACAACCCGCTTATACTCCCCACATTAATAATCGTACCACGTTTCTGTTCTCGCATAACTGGCAGCACAGCTTTTGTGACCGCGACTAATCCGAAAAAATTCGTCTCCATTTGCTGACGCCATTCTTCCATGGATATCTCTTCTATGAAGCCGCCTATAGCAAAGCCTGCATTATTTACCAAAACATCAATTCTTCCGAATGTTTCATGTACTGAGGTTATAGTCGCCTGTATAGAATCACTATCGGTAACATCCATGGTCATAAAATGAAGCTGCTTCAAGAGTCCTGCTTGCTCTGCCTGCTGTTCAAGCTCGCCTTTACGACTCAAATCGCGCATGGTTGCTACAACTTTGAATCCCTGTCCTGCTAGTTTAAGGGCTGTGAGCAGTCCAAATCCACTAGAGGTTCCGGTTATTAAGGCCACTCGATCATGCATTCGATCTAGATGTGAATTCATCTTTGACTCTCCTTATGTTTCATTATTTCAAAAAAGCAAACAAACGTTCTTTTTCGGATTGACTATCCATTAATTTCAAGTTATAGTAAGTGTATCATTTATATTTCTGCGGGAGAAGCACCTCGCAAGATAGGCATTCATGCCTATCTTGGAGGTGCTTTTTTTACGCACATAGACTAATTAGGGAGCTGAAATGAATGTTTATTCACAATTTTAGTTATTTAAAGAGGTTTGTCCAATTAATCCTAGTAGTAGCTCTCCTCAACATCAACCTTACATTAGCTTCTGCAGGTACAGACTGGGATTCAGCCTTAGATGACATTAACGGTCTCCATGGTAATTATACCTCGCTTCAAGTAGCCCTCAAGTCCGATAGCTCAAAAATTCAAATGCTACGTAAGCAGAACAATGAAGCTCTGAAATCTATTCACTCTGTCATAGAGTCAACAGATAAGGTTCTGCTGAGTCGTTTATCATCTGAAGCAACGTCGGCTCAGAAGAAACATGCTCCTCTACTGGACCAATACAGCACACTCAGTAAGCAGTCTACCGCAGCCAAGAAAGCTAAGGACTTTAAGACAGCCACTCTCCTGGATCTAAGACGCAATAAGCTCAAAGCTGCGGTAACACTCGCTAGAACTGAAATTAAGGCCAAGACAGACGCTTTGGCAACTGCCCGCAAGCAAACAGCTGCCAAGATCAAGCCTATCAAAGATGCTCTGGCACCAATCACAGCTCTGAAGAAGCAAATCACCGCCGAGAACAAGAATATCGCTGTAGCGCAGAAAGTTCGTTCAGAAGCAGATAAACAATATAAATCGGCTGTAAAACAAGGGGATGCAATTAAGGCAGTATCAGAAATGAAAATATCCTATGAGCAAATGAAACGAATTCATGACATGCATCAGAATATTTACAGCTGGGAGCAGAAGATCTCCTTAGCTCTACGATCTGCAGAGTCTAAGCTTCCATAAGGATTCGTTCCCACCGGCTCATATCAGCTTCACTAACATACTAATTAGTTGGGCTGCAGGCACAATTAGGAGCTGAGCAAATATAGTACCTATAAATCGCGAACCCATCAATACCACATATATTTTTCCTAGCTGATCACGGTATTCTACATTTTCAGTGGCTTTATGGGTAATAAGACCAAGCTGTGGGTCGATAAATATGGTCAGCAGTATAGTCGCCATTCCGTTAATCAATCCTGAGGCTTGAGAAGCAGTCGTGCTATATTGAGGCATTAGATGAGCAGCATACAAAGATGATATGACCCCTACGGTGTAAAAGGCTGTAACAAAAACATTCATAACAATAAAACGTTTAGGAATCCCCAGGTATCTGAAGTTATATAGATTCACTTTTGGTTTTCTTATGTATTTTCTAGTATTTTTTAACTGCCCGATCGTTACGCTCGTAAGCAGCTTGGGAATAGAACCTTCGATTTCAAGCTTTGAGATGATTCTCCCAAACAAGCCTACAAAAGTAGGGAAAATAGCAATGGCAATTAATGTCCCTAATGAAGAAGCTAACAATATAATTCTCAAGTAATTAAGAAGTGGGAAATCAGAATGTATTTTGGCATAATCTACGAATTTAGCCGTCAGCGGAGCTTGAATCATGTTTGCAGTTCTTGACACGAGAACAATAATGCCTGTCAGAGACAAAGCAATAGCTATCTTGTTCAGCTTCACCCCGGCGTATCTTACCGAATAAGATAAGGTTTCTGCTGTATGAATAATCATTGTAAGCAAGCATACTACAATCAAGCTATTTACCATTTTTAGGTTCATCTCCATTAAAAGCTATTTATCTATTCGGTGCAGTTTTGGGCGAAAGTATTGATCCAGTCCGTAAGAAAGCGTAATTCCAACGGTATATCGAACAAGGTCAATCCATAGGAATCCCTTTCCGAGAATCAACCCACCGAGTATGGTAGCACGGATGCTGTTGATCCACTCTGCTTGATACAGTTGGCTAAATTCTATGCCGAAACTAAACATCAGGCTCCACATAAAAGCGATCCACAGCTTCCGGTTCACTAGCAGTACACGAAACATAAAGTAAACCATGCTGCCCCAAAGCGCATCTCCAAAATGTCTCGTTACAAACAAAGGTAGCTGTTCCGAGAATGCTCTAGAGCATAACCCCAGTACAATAACAATTAAGCAGATGCATCCATAAATAACTCTTTCTTTTAAAGCATTGACTCTCATTTCCATCCTCTATCCTGCGTCTGACTTGAAATTTATGCTTGATATAATATTAATCATCACGATATAAAACGGATAAATAATCATGGCCCCTATTATGATTAACCCCGTTACCGGAACTGGTTTATCCGCAGCTTCTGTAATCGGGAACCATGCTGCGAATAAATTAATAAACAGAACCAAATAGGGAAACCACAGGATCGTAGTGAAATATATGGATTTTTTACCGCTCAAATATTTTCTTGTCATCCAAACAAACCCTAAGTACTTCGGGGTTCCACATTCGTTCCACACTAGTAAGCTCTAATTCATCAAATTCCAGCCTATAAATATCTGGTTTCGAAGTCTGTTCAAAGAACTCATAACCATACTCTTTATTGAAGTAATTCAGGATAATGGTCATGATATTCCCGTGGGTACCTAGTGCTATTTTGCCGCCTTTATTTTGCTGGATCAATTGCTTCATGATGGGGATCGCACGCTCTTGCGCTTCCTGAGTACTCTCACCATTTGGCATTTTATATTGTAAGTCTGTGAATGATGTCTGGATACCCTGAAGAAATTCTTGTTCACTGATCTCGATTTCAACGCTTGCGATGGCTCTTTCTCTAAGTTCCTCATACAGCTCAATTTCTTGATCCGATGCCTCAGCCAAATACTTAATCGTATCTATGGCTCGTCTATAAGGACTAGAAACAAAATGTGTGATCTCTTCCTCCGCCAACAGTTCTTTAATTCTATATGCGTCCTCATGCCCTTTATCAGATAATCCTCGTTCTCTCTCATCCCCAAGCACAAAAGGTGATACTGCGTGCCTAATCATATAAATAAAAGTCTTCATAAGTTACTCCTCTCCAGCTCATTCAAATATCGTTTTTGCCACTTCGCGGTCTTTCTTGAAAATCTCCACTGGATAGGGAATGGCCATCTCGGGCAGCTCACTCTCTTTAAAGAACTTAAATTCTTCGACTTCTCCATCCATTGCTCTCAGCGTTCCACGGATGATAGAACACTCAAATACGATGACTGTATATTCCACCTGGTCTCCATTGTTATATTCGTATCTATATTTCCCTCCACCAAAAACCCCAAGAATGGAAGTAGGATGCACCATTAATCCAGTCTCTTCATATACTTCTCTGCGCAAAGTTCTTCCCGGCCGTTCCCCTGGCTCGATGGCGCCTGCTGGCAATCCCCACAAGGACTCTTCAGGTTTTCGAATAAATAGAATTTCATCTTCTTTATTTCTTATTACTGCAGCTACGGAAGGCATCATTAATAACTCTGAACCCACTTTTCCTCGGATCTCCTGATAATACTCAGACATCGGCACGCTATTCATCCATCCTCTCACACCGTTTTGTAGAACATCATCCTATTTTCCTCCGGCTTCCCAAAAACCCACATTATGTATATATTAGACATCACTGTGATGGAATCCTTTAGAATCGGTAATATGCTTAGCGTGGAACAAAAAAAGCTTCCGAACGGCTCAATACTTTCTGAGGTCCGGAAGCAGTTACAATGAGGTGAGACTTTGAGCTTAATGTTTCCCTTTGTAGCCGGCAAGCTGTACGATCATGATGACAAGAACAAGCAATGAAATGAGCTGATCAATACTCATCTGCGTCCGCCTCCAATCCCAAATGAAGGATGGCTCTTCGGACGGCATTTCCTCTCCCAAGGACACTGCTTCGTTCCCCTTATACACACTATGTAACATGAGTTCCAATTATTACTTTAAGAATGACTTACCCCTCCATACGAGCAAGTTCTTTTTCCACTTCATCTAGTTGATCTTCGCCGAACACTTTAAAGCCATTTTGCCGTAATAACTCCGTAGTTGTACCTTCTCCTGACATCTTCGTATCCCTAAAAGTACCATCATAAATATAAAGACTACCACAAGAAGGACTATCCTGTTTTAATATTGCTAATGTAACTTGATGTTCTGTAGCCAGCTTCAGCGTTGCTTGAGCACCCTTCATAAAAGGTTCCGTAACATCCACACCTGCACCTGTTACTACCCGCTCACCTTGCCGCTGGGCATCTGGACGAGGCGTTGATAACCCTCCGACTACCTCAGGACAAATGTGGACAAAACGCCCTTCCTCATACCACTTCAAGAAACGAGCATCGAGACACGGTACATCACCATTATCATAACGCACTTTATGTCCTAACAGACATGCGCTTACTAGAATCTTCCCTGTCATCGTAATCTCCACCAGTCCGTCTAGTATTTAATATATGGCTATATTATTTACGACACAAAACTGATATGCAAGATCGAAATGCTTGTCACTGAAATGTTTGTGCTTCATATACAAAAGAATGCTTATTATGTCCATATAGGCATCATTAATCTTGATATTGGGGGGTCTTCTCACTTCTATACCGACTCCAGCAAGTCCACAATAAATCAGCCATAAGATAGAGTCCCACGAAAGGAAATATAATTCCCCAAACATTATGGACTAGTGAATACAAACGCTCCATAAACGGCTGAATCCCATATACACAAGCTACCGATAGCACCCACCAATATAGGGAGAATCGAAGGCAAATATGCCCTTGCAGTTGATAAGACATCCCTGAGTAATCCCACCATTGCTTTTGAAACACAGTTTTTAGCAGCCAACCACTTACGTATTCAACAGCTGAAGGAACGACTAACGCAAGCAGGAGGAAAATTGGGAAAGGCAGGGTTAAGTCTCTGGCAATCAATAGAAGCAGTGGTGCAAATCCATACATTGGTTTAAAAGGGCCTTTTAGAAAGCCTTCTTTGCGAAAGCTTCCATTACTATATAAGTTATATGTACCTTCCAATACCCAGCCTAAAAAAGAGTAGATCATAAAATAAAAGAAATATTGGCCCGCCACTGCCATCGCAGAATCTCCGCTTGAAGAAAATATAGAAGTCATCATGTTTATACACCGCTCCTAGTTGTCATTATTTTCTTAAATATCCATCCGGCCCTATTATGCCTTAATCCTTCAGGAGATATGCGCAACAAAAAAGACATAACCCAAAGGTTATGTCTTCATTACAAATTATAAAAAGTGAAGCGGATTCTCTATCCATCCACGCTTATGGTTTTAGCCGTTCTTCGTGATTCTGAGCCGATATTAGCGACTGGTCGTCGTCTTGCTTCTTTAACGTATCCGTTGTAAGTTCACTACGTACGCCAAAGTTTGAACCATACTTTTTCTCAAAGTTGCCTGCAAGGGCCTCACCACGTTTTTGCCGATATCGGCTGTTCTCATTCCGACTACGCATTTCATTTCCTCCCTGCTACATGAATGGCTGAGATCTGTGAAATTTGCGAAAAACTACTAGGAACTTGGAGAAAACTCTCTGATGAGGTTGTACCTGAATTCATTATACAATAATTGTTAAAATCATCTCAAGCAAAAACAGACTGCCCAATGAAGGACAGCCTGTCTTCCGAATCATTTAGTCCAAATCGTTAGGAAGCGGATCAGGATGCGAGGACTCTGCAGGCTTGGCTACCCAATCGTCTGCTTCTGGCTCGATGTCCACACCATTCTCCATCTTCTTAATTTCAGCTAATGAATCGCCGTCTTTATTTTCCTTGTTGCGGATTTCCGCTTCATCTTGAGAATAATCTGACATGTGAAATCCTCCTCAGGTGCTTTGCTTTATTTGTTCCTTAGTTATAGTTACCCGATGGAGTGTTTTGCAAACATAGTTACGATGAATGAATTTAAGGGTACATGATCCAAGCTACCACCGGACCGATACATGAACCGACAATAGCACAAACGGTCATCGCTACGGAGCTCATTGAAACTGACTGTTCACCGTATTCCAGTGCCTTTGCAGTCCCAAGTGCATGAGAACCCGTTCCTAACCCGATCCCAATCCCAACTTCGCTTCGAATCTTAAACAGTTTAATAATGAGAGGACCGCCAATCGCACCTGTAAATCCGGCAATCATTACAAATACGGAGGTTAGCGAGGAGTCCCCACCTAAACCATTTGAGATTTGTATCGCCACAGGTGTTGTGATCGATTTTGGCAAAATGGACAGAACATACAATTTAGAGAATCCTAGACCAGCCGCCAAAAGCAGACCACTAAACATCCCTAATAACAGTCCTGCAATCGCTCCCCCCAGGATGGCTGGAAGATTCTCGACTAACACATTACGTTGTTTATACAATGGGTAGGCTAGCGCCACTACAGCAGGACCGAGTAACTGATTGATCCACTGACCGCCTATCATATATGTATCATACGGAATATGAAAAAATAGTAGTATTGCTACAACAAGGACTGTTGCTGTTAACGCGGGAATCAGTACAGGAAACCGAAAACGTCTATAAATTACGGACATCATCAAATAAATAGCAACATTAAGCAGGACAATTCCTGTCGCGATAAAAAACATTATAATTCCTTCCCCTTTTCGCTTAAGCTCTTGCTGCTCCAGCCCGCCTTGCTCTTTCCTTTCAAGGTTGAAAGCCATTGACTCGTATGTGCTGCTGCTGCAATTGTGAGGACGCTGCTAACGATAAGAATCAAGATTAAGAGCAAACCTCTTCCACTAAAAATATCCATATGCTTCACGATCCCAGCCGTCGCTGGAATAAAAAATAACGGAAGATAAGCTAATATTGTTGTTGCACCATCTTCAATCCACTTCACTGGTACAACCTTGAATAGCAATAAAACAAAGAGCAAAAGTAATCCGACGATACTCCCAGAAACGGGAAGATGCAGCTGCTTTTGCAGGAAGTCTCCAGCCAAGTAGAACAAATAAAGCAGGAACACTTGGATAATTATGCGAATGATTTTCATGATGCAGGATCCCTTCATTATTAAATTAACTCGATAAAGCTTAAAATGGGTCACCTCAATAAGAGTATCAGAGTTTTCATGAAAATTTCAATTACTTTTCGAATCTTATAAGAATTAAACAAAAATAACCTGCATGATCTCCAAGACACTGGAGACTTTGCAGGTTTCATTATTTTCGTTATGCAGCTCAAAAATGAAATTCCAGCTTAGTTAAACCCACTGAACGACTTGCTCTGCACTTTGTCTTGTTTTTCCACGTGGTTCATTCAATCGATACCCAAAGGCTACCATGCAGGAGATTCCAAAATGTTCGGCATCCATAATCCCCTCTTCGGTAAGAACTTGCTCTATCTTCGCCTTATCGAAACCTTCCATTGGGCAAGAATCGATTCCGATTAAAGCGGCTGATGTCATCATATTACCAAGGGCTATATAAGTCTGACGGCAGCTCCATTCGAACATTGCACGCTCATTCTCCATCAATCCGAAATCAACCTTCAAGAACTTATCGAACATATTACCTTTCCCTTCCATCACTTCTGGAGGTAGCTCCTGCACATGCTCCATGATCCCTTTAATATAATCTGAATCAGCAGCCATATCTTTAGGAAGACGTGAGAGAATCAATACAAAATGACTTGCGGTTGGCAATTGCTTTTGTGCTCCCCAGGCATGAGCACGTAATTTCTCACGTATTTCCGGACTTTGTACTACGACAAAACGCCAAGGCTCGAATCCGAATGAACTTGGTGACAGACGTCCTGTTTCCAGAATAAACTGAAAGTCTGACTCACTAATTTTTTTATGACTATCAAATTCTTTAGTTGCATGTCTGAACTGGTAAGCAGACAGGATTTCATTCTTGTTTAATGATAAAGTATCCATATTTAACACTCCTTTTATTTGCTTAGAATCAACGACCCATTTGACTGTTTGCCGTTCTCATGCTTAATATTAGAATATATATCACTTCTTTAAAAGTACGCACATTAATGTTATGTAGTATACAAAATGATACTATGGGAGTTGAACGGCTATGCGTGATCGAAAAGGTGGATTCGGAGATTTCCCAGGAGGCAATAAGGAAGCTTGCCCTGTGGAATTTACGCTCGATGTTATAGGAGGAAAATGGAAGGGAATTCTCATCTATCACTTGATGGATGGAACGAAACGCTTTAACGAATTTCGCCGGATATGCCCAGGAATCACTCAACGCATGTTAACCTTGCAGCTTAGAGAGCTGGAAGAAGATGGAGTTGTTCACCGCGAGGTCTACCATCAGGTTCCCCCGAAAGTCGAATACTCGTTAACTAAATTTGGCAAGACACTGACCCCTATTATTAAACTCATGAAAGACTGGGGCGAGGTTTACAAAACAAAACAGCTTTCCGCAGAAAGCTGTCCAGAAGGTACAAATATTACGGTGTAGCTCAAAGCTGCACCTTTTATTTTTCCCCATTAAAAAATGCTTCGGCCTTTTCCTTATGTTCGTTGGTTACCTGACCAGATATCGCTTTAATGCCTGCTGCAATGATCGCTGCATCATCTGTAAATCCAAGGCCGAGAATCGCATCGGGTATCGCATCAATCGGGGAGATGAAATAAGCCAACGCTCCGAAGGCAATTCCTTTTGCCCATAAAGGGGTCTTTGCATCGACTGCGCAATAATACATCGCAATAGCATCTTTAGTAAATGGGATCTTGCCTGCGAACTTTTTAGTTTTAGTCCAAAAATTCCGCGTCACCATCTCCTCGTTCTCTTTACTGTATGGAAACTTCTCTGCTGTGAGTTCCGCAGTGATCTTATCATCATCTTTCTTCATTAGATTTTCCCTCCGCAAGGTTCATATGAAGTACATACAGTCAGTATACCCTCAGCTATTATTTATATCTTTAAGATAAACTATAGCTCGTTCTATGAAACTTACACAATATCATTTAATTTCTTTGATTTTATTCAAATCACTGCTGCATAACGCTTCAAGATTCTTAAAGATTCGCTCAGCATCCCAATCCCACCACTTAAGCGCTTCTAGATGTTCGATCAATTCATCATCAAAACGTTGTCTGATTACTTTACATGGATTTCCTCCAGCGACACTATAAGCCGGGATATCTTTGACAACTGTTGAATTGGCCGCGATGACGGCTCCATTACCAATATGTACACCCGGCATAACCGTAACATTCTGCCCAATCCACACATCGTTGCCAATCACCGTATCTCCTTTTAAGGGTAAATCTGATAGTTCTGGAACCGCATGCTCCCAGCCATTAGACATGATATTAAAAGGGTAGGTCGTAACAGAATTCATTCGATGGTTCGCACCATTCATGACAAATTCAATACCTTTGGCAATCGCGCAGAATTTCCCAATAATAAGCTTGTCACCAATAAAATCATAATGATGAGTCACATGCTCCTCAAACTTTTCGGCACCGTCTATATCATCATAATACGTATAATCGCCAATCGTAATATTTTTTCTTGTAATCACATTTTTGATATAACAGATGCTTTTGATCTGTTCATTCGGATAGAGCACATTCGGATTCGGTCCATATTTCTCCATAATAACGCCTCTCTCTCTTTTTGATAAAACATAGCAGAGATCACATATCTTTTCAAATAAGTACTAATCATGAACATAAAAAGCGGCTACCGTGTGGTAACCGCCATAACAAGTAATTTATCGCTTTGATAAAACATCTACTTCGTATTGCTTCACATCGCTCAGCCAACTTTCTCGGACAGGCACACCATTCGTCGCACAATAATAATCCCAAATAGCTCCGAACGGATAAGATTTCAATTCCTCTACCAGTGCAAGTCTAGTAGTATAATCCCCATCCAGTTCAATTTGCTTCAATAGCTCTATCGGTTCCAGCATCGCACGTAGCAGAGCTTTGATTGTGTTACGTGTTCCGATCACCCAAGCGGCAATGTGATTAATACTTCCGTCAAAGAAATCGAGTCCAATATGAGTTCTTTCTAGGAATTGACCTCTAACTAGTTCACGAGCAATCTCCAGCAGTTCATCATCCATAGTCACCACATGATCACTATCCCAGCGTACTGGACGGCTAACATGCAGCAACAATTGATCACCAAACAGCAGCCAAGAGGATAGTTTATTCGAGATGGTCTCGGTCGGATGGAAATGCCCAGCATCGAAGCAAACCGCTTTGCCCCGACTTAGTGCATAACCCATATAAAATTCATGCGAACCTACCACATAACTTTCTGAACCAATTCCGAACAACTTGCTTTCTACAGCATCAATGTTATATCGCTCATCGATCTCCTCGCTGAAGATCTCGTCCAGTGATTGCTGAAGTCGCACTCTCGGTGACAGACGGTCGATCGGTGTATCTTTATATCCATCTGGAACCCAGAAGTTGGTTACACAAGGCTGACCTAGTGCCTGACCGAAAGATTCGGAGATTCGGCGTGAAGCCTTGCAATGAGCAATCCAGAAGTTGCGGATTTCAGGATCCGAGTGGCTTAGTGTGAAGCCATCATTAGCTTTTTCATGAGAGAAGCAAGTGGGATTGAAATCCAATCCAAGCCCCTGCTCCTTAGCCCAGTGCACCCATCTTTCAAAATGCTTAGGCTCTAGCGCATCAAGATCTACAGTTTCTTCCGTATCGGCATAAATAGCATGTAAATTAACTTTATGACGTCCGGGGATAAGTGCTAGTGCTTGCTCCAAATCACGGCGCAGCTCCTCCGGATTTCTAGCTCGCCCCGGGTAACTGCCCGTGACCGCGATTCCGCCACTTAGTTCCTTTTCCTTATTCAGGAAGCCCTTTACATCGTCTCCTTGCCAGCAGTGCAATGAAATTTTGATTGCTGCAAGCTGCTCTAATACTTTATCTACGTCAATGCCATGCTGTGCGTAGAGCTTTTTTGCCTCATTATAGCTCGTCTGAATGTTCTTTAAGCTTTCTGTATTCTGCACCATGCTTGAGCCTCCTGATATTTTCTTAGTGATTTCATTTAGGGGTATTTATACCCTTCTTTTGCTCGTTTTCCGCTATTTGCGCTCAATGAGGGGGATTTATACCCTTCTTTTGCTCGTTTTCCGCTTTTTACGCTCAATGAGAGGGATTTATACCCTTCTTTTGCTCGTTTTCCGCTTTTTATGCTCAATGTAGGGGATTTATACCCTTCTTTAGCTCGTTTTCCGCTTTTTGCGCTCTATGAGGGGGATTTATACCCTTCTTTTGCTCGTTTTCCGCTATTTACGCTCAATGAGGGGATTTATACCCCTCTTTTGCTCGTTTTCCGTTATTTACGCTCAATGAGGGGGATTTATATCCTTCTTTTGCTCGTTTTCCGCTTTTTACACTCAATGTAGGGGATTTATACCCCTCTTTTGCTCGTTTTCCGCTTTTTACACTCAATGTAGGGGATTTATACCCCTCTTTTGCTCGTTTTCCGCTATTTGCACCCAATGAGGGGGATTTTCACCCCTCTTTTGCTAGTTTTCCGCTTTTTGCGCTCAATGAGGGGGATTTATACCCTTCTTTTACTCGTTTTCCGCTATTTACGCTCAATGTGGGGTATTTATACTTTTCTTTTGCTCATCCATAGCTATTTAATAGTCATCCCATATATTCTCGGTTACTTTATTAGTTACTCTTAAACGATCTGCAGTCGAGCAAACTCAGCTAATGCCGCGGTTTTTAGGGAAGAGTCCATCTCTTGTGGAATATAGATTGTTACATCAAATGAACGATATATAATTTCTCTTGCTTCTTTAATATCTGTGACTGTACCCACGCTGATCATTTGCATAACTACGTTACCTAATGCGGTTGATTCCGTTGGTCCAGCATAAATTTCCATCTCTAGCAAATCGGCCGCAATCTGGCATTGCAATCCGTTGTTCGCCCCACCACCTACGATATGCAGCCGCTCCCATTTTTCACCGGTCAATAGCTGAAGATCCTGAACGTAGAAATAATAAGAAAGAGCAAGACTGTCAAACACACATCTGGCAATCTCCCCTGGTGTCTTTGGAACCAACTGTCCGACTTCCGCACAATAGCTCTGTATCGCGCTAACCATGTTGGATGGATTCATGAATCGTTCATCATTGCAGTAGATGATGGATCTAAAAGGAATTTCTTGCGCTGCCAATTCTACCAGTTCGCCGAAGCTGTATTGACCACCATATTCCTCACGAACCTTTTGGATCAGCCACATCCCCATAATGTTCTTAAGAAAACGGAATGAGCCGAAGGCTCCCCATTCGTTTGTATAATTGCGCTCCATCGCTTCTGGACTTGTAATGGCTGAAGCTCGTTCCACCCCGATGAGTGACCAAGTACCACTACTGAGAAATCCCCATTTGTCGCTACTTGCAGGAACGCCTAGTACAGCTGATGCTGTATCATGTGTGGCAACTGCTATGAACTCACAATCTGGAAGATCGCCCCGTGCCACCAAGTCATCAGTCAATCCGCCAATTCGTTCCCCAGGTTCCGTTAAGGGAGGAAACTGCTCTTTTGAAAGACCAAGCAGTGCCAGTAAATCAGTATCATAATCCCGAGTTTGCAGATTAAGCAGACCCGTGGTTGAAGCATTCGTGACTTCACTAATTCTTCGTCCCGTAAGCCGATAGTAGAGATAATCAGGGACCAACAGGATTGAATGTGCTGCTTCAAGATCTGCCTGATCATGCACAAACAGCTGGTACAACGTATTAATCGGGAGAACTTGTATCCCCGTCTTTTGGTAAACGCTTTCAGTTGATATATTGCGGTGTACGCTTTGTACCGCTCCATCTGTTCGGGAATCACGATAAGAAAAAACTTCATGAATTCGTGTACCCTTCTGATCTAGAAGTACGTAATCCACGGCCCAAGTATCAATTCCGACGGTACAATGCTCAATTCCTTTTGACTTCGCCTTCTGCAAACCTTTTACAATTTCAGCAAATAAATAATCGACGTCCCAATAAAGATTACCATTCTTCTCAGAGAACCCATTACTAAAACGGTGAATTTCTGTTAATGATAAGGTTCCTTCCGGTTCTTGCAAGGTTCCGCAAACGACTCTCCCACTAGAGGCTCCAATATCAATAGCAATATGATTCTGACCCTGTTTGTGTGCCCCAGCATTCATTCTTAAACAACACTCCTTATCTCCTCATCAGCCTACCAGCAAGGCGAATACGATTCCAGGGCCATGCACACCTATCGTCAGATCATTCTCAATATCCGCTGAACGGCTAGGTCCAGAGATAAAGTGAATACCTGCGGGGAGACCCGATTGTCCCGCTTCATCAAAATCAATAAGCACCTCACCCAGACGAGTCTTCAGCCGCTCCAGCGGAACGATGGCAATTAATGCGGTTGGCAACAGGCTGACAGAGCGCCCTTTATCCGCAGAAGATAACACTGTAATAGAGCCTGTATAAGCAACTGCATAATCCGCGATTACAATCCCAATATCGGCTTCCGCCGCCCTAGCTTTCCATGCTTCTTGCATATCCGTATTCCAGACAGATACCCGCGTATCTACAAGTTCTTCTTCTAGCCGAAGTGCCGCAAGCTCAGCTACATTTTGCCGAAGAATATAACGGGCGAGCATATCACTCGCTTTATTGACGATAAAAGCTTTAGCTTCATCCATCGTTGCCATGCGAAATACATGTCCACCTGCACTTTGAAAATTCGCAGTAAATTGATCGATGCGTTCTTCTGGACTCCACTGGAATTCTTGCCAATAATCTGGAGCACCGCGAAAAGGATGTACCGGAGCCGCAGTCGTTCTTGGCCGCTTCAGACGACGAGCGATATCATTCATGAATGCCTGCTGTTTCTCACGAGAATCATGGTCCATACGCTCCAGCCATTCTCTGTGCGTTTCCTCAGTCATATCCGGGCTCTCCTTTCAGTTCTTCCGCCTTCCGCTTCGCTAATAAATCTTCCATCCGTTTCTGTATCGACGGGTCCATCTCGCGACTATTTTTGTCTAACTCCTCCTGCAGCTCTTTCCAGCTCTCGCGGAAGGATTCATCCGCCAGCTTCGGAGCGATCCGGTAGTTATTCCAGCCTTTCAGCGGCCCAAGCTTTGACGGAATTCCGCCGTCTCTCACAAGTAGCTTTTGTCCGATTCTGCCTACTTTCATCACACTACTGAATCGCTGGGACTTCGCCATAATCGCACCAAAACCTTTCATGCCAAGACCTTCCGCTTTGTCTCCATAACCTCTCTCTACCTTACGTCGCCGTAAATAGATAAGCATATCATGCAGAGGGATTTTGACTGGACAAGCTTCATAACACGCACCGCATAGACTCGATGCACCTGCGATATCATCCCATTGATCTACATTTTTGTTCAGTGCTGGGGTCAACACTGCTCCGATCGGTCCGCTATAAGTTCCACCATAGGCATGACCGCCAATATGACGATAGACAGGGCAGGCATTCAGACAAGCTCCACAGCGGATGCAGTTCAGTAGCTCCTGAAACTCTGGATCGCCGAGCTGCTCAGATCGACCATTATCAAGGATAATAATATGCTGCTCTTCCGGTCCGTCCCCATCATCCTTTCTACGGGGTCCTGAAATACCGGACATATACACTGTTAGCTTCTGGCCAGTTGCTGAACGAGGTAATAACGTAGCCATCACCTCAAGGTCGCTCCAAGAAGGAATAATCCGCTCCATCCCCATCAAAGTGATTTGCGTCTTTGGCAAGGTGGTGACCATGCGAGCATTGCCCTCATTCTCGAATAACACCATGGAACCTGTCTCTGCAATTGCAAAATTGCATCCCGTCATCCCAATATCCGCTTCTAGGAATTTCTCCCGTAGCTTGCGCCGTACAAATCCTGCAAGGATTGTAGTCTCAGGCAAAAGCTCCTCCCCTGCCTCCTTGGATAACAGCTCAGCAATCTGATAGCGGTTCTTATGGATGGCTGGGATAATGATATGAGACGGAGTTTCTCCGGCAAGCTGGATAATATATTCACCAAGATCTGTCTCAATCGTCTCCACGTCAATGGATTCAAGAGCCGTATTCAAATGCAGCTC
The DNA here is from genome assembly GCF_038004585.1 of Paenibacillus sp. FSL R5-0475. Lineage (NCBI taxonomy): Bacteria > Bacillati > Bacillota > Bacilli > Caryophanales > Paenibacillaceae > Paenibacillus > Paenibacillus sp. FSL R5-0475. The sequence continues at coordinate 1,051,182 of NZ_JBBORK010000001.1, read as the reverse complement.
CTCAGTCACCATCGATTTTGATTTGACCACGGAAGCCGCTTGTTTTCGCTGTGCAATCTCTAAAGCAATCTTCACTGCCTCTTCACCCGTTGCCGCAAAATGAATATGCGTGCCGTTCGCTCTTGCATTGTCCGCAAATAGATTTAAGTAATAATCCAGATGAGCGATCGTATGCAGGCGAATTTGCCGCCCACGTTCGCGCCATTTTTCCCATTGTCCATGATCGTTCGCCGCTTTTTGTTTCCCGTCACGCAGCCTTTCCGTAGTAAAGCGAACCGCCTTGCGCAAAAAGTCATTATTCAGCGCCAAGTCGGCACGCTCTTTTACCGTTGCTGGCTTCACATTAATCGATTCCGATTTAGTCTGAGCGGCATTCTGACTCATTGTCCACTCACCCCCTCATACAGTAGCTCTGCTAAATGCATGACTCGGACCGGTTTGTGGCGATAACGCAAATTCCCAGCAATATTCATAAGACAGCCCATATCCAGACCCGTTAAGACTTCTGCTTCCGACTCCAGCACATGATCTGACTTCTCGGTGACCATCGCCCCGGAGATATCAGACATCTTCACGGCAAAGGTTCCACCAAACCCACAACAGTCCTCAGCAAAAGGTAATGGCACTAGCTCCATCGCCTTCACATTCTGCATAAGTAACATAGGCTCATCACGAATCCCCAGAATCCGAGTGCCATGACAGGAAGGATGATAGGTAACTTTATGCGGAAATACTGCCCCTAGATCCGTTACGCCAAGCACCTGTACCATGAACTGGCTGAACTCATAGGATTTACGCTGCAAATTCTGCGCCTTGACCAAATTAATCGGATCATCCTGAAACAGTTTCGGGTAATGATGAAGCATCCCGGTGCAAGACCCGGAAGGAGCAATGACAAAGTCACTGTCTTCGAAAGCCTGCAAAATCGTAAGTGCAGCTTGACGTGCCTCATTCCAATAGCCACTATTGTACGCAGGCTGTCCGCAGCAGGTCTGCACTTCGGGAAAATCCAGCTGTACGCCATATCTGGCAAGCAGACGTGCCATCGCTTCTCCGACCTTCGGGTACACAGCATCACTGATGCAAGTAATAAACATCGATACCTTCATGTCTTCACCTCCTGCAACACTATTTTCTACACGGTTGTTATTGCGATGTTCAGCTCCTGTAGCTGCTTTAGCTGTTCTGTGGCAGGGCTGTAATCCGTTATCACAACATCCAATTCACTAGTCGTGGCAACATGTGTGAACGCTTGAATTCCGAATTTGCTGGAGTCACAAAGTAGGATCACCTGCTCCGCGATAGAAATCATCTTTCGCTTCACCATCGCTTGCAGCTCATTCGATTCACTGGCGCCGCGTTCGAGATGAAATCCTTTGCAGGAAAAAAACATCTTATCCACGTGATACAACTCAAGCGAACGCTCGGCTAAATGACCAACAAAGGACATCGATCTGCGGCTCAGTTGACCGCCAGTTGAGATCACATCTATTCGTTCCTTCCCACTTAACTCCGCAGCTACCCTAATAGAATTAGTCAGTACAGTTAGTGGCATATCCGGCAAATGTGAGGCCATATACCATGCAGTTGTGCTAGCATCCAGCAAAATCCGATCTCCCGGCTTTATCATCATCACTGCTTCACGAGCAATCTGCTGCTTCTCCGCTGCGTTCATAATTTCACGTTCAGCATATGGCGTCTCTGGCTGACGATCACGTAGACTGACTGCACCGCCGTGCGAGCGTAGCAGCCTCCCCGCCTTTTCCAAGCGATCAAGATCCCGGCGGATGGTCTCCTCCGTCACTTGGCATAATGTACTCAGTTCCGAGACACGAATGCTGCCACGTTCATTCACTAGTTCTACGATTCTTTCATATCTGTCTGCAATCAGCATGGCTTCCCTCCGTTATATCTATCTATATTCCATCTTCCACTTATCTAGTAAAAGCTGCCGGCACTCCACCGTCAATCGTCAGCATGCAGCCCGTAGTCTTCTCTGACTTGGATGAAGCGAAAAAGGCCACCCCTTCAGCAATATCACGTGGATAAATATTTACAAGCAGTGTTGTGCGTTTACGATAATGTTCCTCTAGTTGATCTGGCTCAATCCCGTAAGCAGCAGCCCGTTCATTCCGCCAGTTCGAATTCCAAATCGCTGAGCCTTGTAGAATGGCATCCGGCAAAATGGTATTGGCGCGAATACCGAACTCTCCACCTTCAGCTGCAATACAGCGAGCTAAATGTGCTTCGAGTGCTTTGGCAGAACTGTAAGCCGATACGCTTTTTCCAGCAAATATAGAGTTCTTAGAGCCAATAAATACCATGCTACCACCGATCTTTTGCTCCTTCATCACCTTGAAGGCTTCACGTGCAACGAGGAAATATCCAGTTCCTAGCACGGAAATGTTCAAGTTCCACTCTTTTAATGAAGTCTCATCAAAAGGACTGGAAGTCGCAAGCCCAGCATTGTTCACAATAATATCTACTCCGCCATAAAAAAGTGCTGTATCTGCATAAGCTGCGGTAACTTGCTCCTCCTGCGTTACATCCATTTTAACAGCGAACGCATGATTCTCACCGTATTTATCGTTAATCTCCTCGGCAATTTTCTGTGCGCCCTCCAGATTGAGATCTGCTAGCACAACATGCGCCCCTTCGGACACTAGACGACGAGCAGTTTCGCTCCCGATTCCTCCTGCGCCACCAGTAATGAACGCAACCTTACGCGAGAATTCTGCTTCTGCTGGTGCCAGCGATAATTTATATAATTCCAAAGGCCAATATTCCACATTGTACGATTCGTTCTCACTTAGAGAGACGAAATCTCCCAATGCGGTAGCTCCGCGCATAACAGCAATCGCCCGGTGATACAAGGCGCCGCTAATTTTAGAGTTGCTCCAGCTTTTGCCTGTGTTGATCATTCCCACTCCGGGAATTAGAATCACACGCGGTGCGGCTTCGAACATTACATCTCCCTCATGCTTATTGCGATCGAAGTAAGCTTTATACTGCTCTTTGTATGCGGTAATCGCTTCGTTCAGCTTCGTCTTTAAACCATCAATATCACTGGCATTTGGTTCCCAATTCACAAATAGTGGCAGCATTTTGGTATGTACCAAATGATCCGGACAAGCTGCACCTACACTGGATAATTTCTCCGAGTTAACTCCACCTACAAAACGCAGCACATCCTCTGCGTCATCAAAGGTCAGTATCATTTTGCGCTCATCACTGACTGCGCCTCTAATCAATGGCATTACTGCAGCTGCTACAGCCCGCCGCTCTTCTTCAGGAAGCGCTTCCGATTTGCGACCTCCGAACAGATTCTCATCTTCAATTCTATCTTGGATGTAACGCTCTGCTTCATTAATGATAGAAATCGTCTTCGCGTAACAAGCTTCCGGCGTATCCCCCCAAGTCACGAGGCCATGCTTCTCCATCAACACCAATTCTGCTTGAGGATTAGCAAGTACGCCTTCAGCGATCATTTTGGATAAAGTGAACCCAGGACGAATGTAAGGCACCCATACGAAACGATCCCCATAGATTTCCCGCGCAATATCTTTACCGTTATGAGCACAGCATAAGCTGATAATCGCATCTGGATGCGTATGATCTACATGTTTGAATGGTAAAAAAGCATGCAGCAGCGTCTCAATTGAAGCACGCGGATGCTTAGGATCAATCATACAATTCGCGAGGTAAGCCACCATTTCCTCATCAGGCATTTCCTCCCGATCAAACAAAGGTGCAATATCCTCAAGCCGCAATCCGGTAAAATTGCCTGCTTTCATCGTAGCTAGGTCAGAGCCGCTACCCTTCACCCACATGACTTCAACCTCACGACCACGGAAATCTAATTCTATAGTTTTACTAGAGGTATTCCCTCCTCCAAAATTACAGACTCTACGATCTTCACCCAACAGATTGGAGCGATAGACCAGTGCATCCAGACCTCCGTTGATGACTTTTTCCCGTGCAGAATCCCATAAACTTTGTACCATTTGTGAATACCTCCGTTTTTGAATGTTTATTTTTTTGTTTATTTTTGTTTGTTTTGATTTTAATCTATTTGTTTGTGTTTGAATAGAGCGTTTTCAACAAAATTTAAAATTTATTTCACAAGTTAGACAATTCCTCCTTGGATGAACTGAAATTCCATTGCGAAAAAACAAAAAAAGAGTTGCCAATTAGCAACTCCTTCACCCCTACTATTCAGCAACGACTCGACTCATAAACTAATCCAGTAATTACATTTCCCATCCTCGATACCGCTAAGTATTCCTCTGTTTTCTTCAATAACCTTTCTCGAAGATACATTGTTCGGCTCACAAGTCAGCATGACCTTATCAATCCCCAGATCCGCAGCTTTTTTTAACAACTCTGCTAAAAAAATCTTGCCAAAGCCCTTTCCTCGTTCACTAGGCCTGATGCTATATCCGATGTGCCCACCTGATTTTCTTAATTGATCATTTAAGGAATGTCTTAGCTTTCCAACACCAACAGGATAAGAGTCAATCAGTAACCAATAGTTGGTTTGCGGGACATAGTTTGGTAGGAGATTATCGCCTCTTGAGAGTGCTATCCGATCTCTGATGAAATCAGGAAACTCACTGTAAGCCAAATCAAACCCATTGTTAACGAATCCATTCTCCCCAGGGCCGATCTCCATAATCATTTCAAAAATATCGCGTCCATCTGACAAACTAGCTTCCTTTAGCTCAATCAACATCATAATCCCCCCTAGAACACAAAGTTGCTTACCATATCAAAAAATTTTACTGCAAAAAAGAGCCCTCTGCATTATTTAATTGCACTTTCTACAACTAAAATTAACTTCAGCACGCCTGTCTATCGTTAAGTGTACTTTGTGCAACTAAATTCCCCCAATTAAGCTGTATCCGCTGATTTCCAGAGATATAGTTGTACAAAGTACATCTATATCACAATAACCGGAGTAAAGTAGCTGTTTAGTTGTATAAAATACACTTATCTGCTCCGCCCTCTTTTTCACAGTAATATTTCTATTTCTATCTCCTCCTTGCGAACTCTCGTAGTATACTAATTGGAATAAGATACAAATGTTTTATTTTGGATAAGGAGGTTTGATATGGTAAATAGCTTTAAGAATGCCAAGGCGCTAGAACGAGTGTGGCACTCCTATGAGCAGATGATTGAGCAGTGGCCCATTCCGCTTGAGGAGCTCGATGTTCCAACCACATATGGACTGACGCATTGTATCCTTGCTGGTCAAAAGAATAATCCACCTTTACTACTGTTTCATGGTGTTGGTGATAACTCGGCGGTCATGTGGATCTTAAATATCGAGGAGTTATCGAAGCATTTTTATTGCATCGCGATTGATACTTTGGGTGGACCCGGAAAAAGCATACCTACCGAGCAGTTTAACAAACAGAAGTTTGAGCAAGTAAAATGGATTAATGAAATAGCGATGTATCTGAATATAGACGTCTTTAATATTGCGGGTGTGTCCAATGGCGCTTATATTGCTTTTAATTATGCGACCAAGCAACCGGACAAAGTGAACCGTGTCGTTTGTTTGGAGGGCGGGATGGTCACTGCACCGTTTAAAGCCATGATCCAAACTTTAATGATGATGTTCCCGGAGATTCTGATTCCAACGGATCGCAATTTACTGAAAGTTCTGAAGAAGTTAAGTGCACCTCACTCCCCTTTATTTGACAACCATCCAGCATTAGCTGCTCATCTGATCCTTTTAATGCGCACTCATAATCAGCAAGCTATGTTTGTGCATAAGCTTCATCCATACGATAATAACGCTGCAGTCGCAGTTAGAGACAAGCTCTATTTTCTAGTTGGAGAACACGCGCTAAAACAATCGAAGGATTTCATAAATATTTTAGAAGATGGAAAGTTCTATTACCAAGTCATCCCCCATGCGGGACACGGGATTAATCATGAGCAACCGGATAGAGTAAACAATGAGATCATCAATTTCCTGATAGACGATAAGGATAAATCACTTGCATCCAGATGAAAGCGCTACTATTATGTTTGTAATTACACATACCAATCCTAGATAAGGAGATGATTTCCATCAGATACGGAACATTAGCGCATACATTTGGTTGTTTACCCCTCAAATCGTTGACAGCAACGCTTCAGATTTATGATATCGATTTTGTTCAACTTGCTTTATCCAAAGCTATTCAGGACATCGATACCTCCACAGGTAAATTAAGTCCAGGCCTCGCAAACTATATTGGCGAACAATTTGACAGAGCAGGTATACGTATCGGGGTGTTAGGCTGTTATATCAATCCCATTCACCCGGATCCTGTTATTCGGAGATTAGAAATAGATCGCTTTAAAGAACATCTTCGGTATGCCCGCCAATTCGGCGCCCCTATGGTGGCTACGGAGACGGGCGCACTGACTACTTTCCAAGCACAAGATCCGCTCCATTACGAAGAGATCGGCTGGGATATATTAAGGGCAACTGTACAAGAGCTTGCGGAGGAAGCTGAAAAATGGGGTGTTTTTCTCGGATTGGAGGGGGTCTGCACACATACTCTTTCTACACCAGACAAGATGCACCGCATCTTAGATGAAATCCCCTCTGGCAATATTGGGGTTGTCCTGGATCCATGCAATTTTATTGGTGACGCTGTAGATATGCAGGATCAAATTGTTGATGACGCCTTCAGGTTGTTCGGGGATCGGATCATTTTGGCGCATTTAAAAGACATCTATCAAGATGGAGAGAGAATTTACCACGGTAAAGCTGGTGGAGGGCATTTCCATACCGAAGCTTTCCTGAGCAAACTCCAAAAAGTCAAGCCCATGATCGACGTATCTTTAGAAGATATAACGAACCTCGAGATTAATGAGACCGTTGCTTTACTGAAGAATATTGCTCATATGGAAAAATAACGCTTTTCAAAATTAGCTAAATGGTACCTTTCTATGCGAGTTGAATAAAATAAGAAACAGAACGATTGAGTAACATCATTTGACGATTAAGCCCTAACTTGGAAGGGACGGGATTACCGATGAGATTCACATTCCCTATTCTGACCTTATCTCATGGTGGAGCTCAACGCATGCTGGTAGAACTCGCCAATGGGCTAACAGCTATGGGGCATCAGGTTACTATCCTCATGCCTGTGGATGGGGTTGTTTCCTATGATGTCCGCTCCACCTTAATCCGTTCCACACATATGGAGCTTCAAGAACAGGACTATCCCATAGGCGATGTTATTGTTTCTAATTTCCATACGACAGTCCCTACCTCTCAAGCAGCTAGCAATCAAGGAAAAGGAATTCATGTAAGATTGTCATTATGTTATGAACCCCCCTTTTTACCAGATAGTTCGCTGTCGTTCCCTTCTTATCATGTCACAGAGCATCTAATTGTTTTATCGCACTGGCAGCAGGAGCTGATTCGTTTAAATCATGGGATCACAGGAAAAATCGTGCCCATTGGCATTAGCTCCTCCTTCAAGAATATGAATATCCGTTACAGTCTTCAGGAGCCTTTAAACATAACAGCTATATTAAGAAAAGCAGAACGTGGTTTCTCATGGCACCGTGAGCAAGACTATCTTATAGAGCAGCTGGATCACGTAAAAAATCAATGTCCCAATGTAAATATTAACTTTGTCAGTCCGCCCGACGAGTTCAATACTTCAGAAGTTCTCCAAAGAATGAAAGCTACTGGCAAATATCGATTCTTCACACCTGCTAATGATGAGGAGCTCTGTTACCATTACAACGGTGCAGATATCTTTGTTAGTTCTAGTATTTTTGATACGGGTTCTTTGCCGGGGCTTGAAGCCATGCGGTGTGGCGCAGCACTCGTCTGTGTTTATTCAGGCGGAAATATGGAATACGCAAATCACGAGAAGAACTGCCTGCTCTCCTATCGGTACGAGAATCGGCTTGGTGAAGATGTCATCCGCCTAATTCGAGACCCAAACTTAAGAACTAAATTAGCCGTACAAGGTGAAAGATCTTCCCTCAAATGGACATGGGCAAATAGTGTCAGGTTATTTGAGCAAGCGGTTAGGGACTTCTTGTTAAAAACTAGACGATCTTAAAAATAGTGAAGGCTACTCTCTCTTACGATAGTTGCCTGGCGAGACGCCATAACGTTCCCGAAATACCCTATGGAAATAAGTGTAGCTTCCAAACCCCGTCTCCTCTGCTATTCGCTCTAAGGTATAATTGGTGTTGTCCATTAATCGAAGTGCCATTGCAAGCCGAATTTGCCCAGCATATTGCATAATAGAGTAGCCGAATTGAATTTTGAATACATGTACGGCCCTCGTTACACTAATTCCGGCATGGGCAGCTACATCCTTTAGCCTGATTTCTGATGTAGCATGCTCCTCTACATAACTCTTCATCTTAAGCCCGTGTAACAGTGAGGCTGATGATGATGCAGGTGCTTCTTCCATTGCCCGATCTAACAGCAGACATAGCGCTTTAAACAGCGCCTCAAGTATTTCAGCGCTACCCCCATCTAGTCTTCTATTCTCCAGATCAAGCTGTTGCCATATACTTTGCAGCTTGCCATCATCCGCAATTCTAACCTTCTTCGGTCTTTCGCGCAGGTTCCACCACTGATCCACCCATTCCCCTGTACACATTACAAAATAGTCCACACTATGTCCCAGCGGACTCTTCTTTTCCCCGATTCTCAGATCATATATATCTTGAGGCTTAAATAATAACAGATCACCAGGCACCACGGATACCATGTCCCCATCGATCAGTACTTCACACTCCCCTTCTGCTTGCAGCCTGATGATATAGGTATCCAGCCCACTGCGATATAATTGCCGAAAAGGCTGAGTATGGCGAATAAAGCCGCATAGGCTTATTTGGACACTATTAGTTTTTATAGCATTCACTCCTCTTCTCTAAGTAGTCGATGACCAGATCGTTGAGGTTCTTAGCCATATTGTTTCTTCAAAGAGCAGTGAATCTCCTTCTATAATAAAGACAGAATTTATATGTACAGGAGGTTACCAACCACTATGAGTAAAATTGTCCGCGTCATTCAAACAGCAAAAGAAACTACCGACCGTCTGACAGAAAAAGACCCTCTGATCTTCCTCCCCGATACATCAGGCGTCGAATCAGAGCTCATCAATATTTATGATGATCTGGAGTATCAGGAAATGGAAGGTTTCGGTGGTGCACTTACCGAGGCTTCTGCTGTTACCATCGCTAAACTAAGTGAAGCTAAACAAAAAGAAATCATCGACGCTTATTTTGATCCTGAGCACGGAATTGGGTATACCCTTTGCCGCTCGCATATCCAGAGCTGTGACTTCTCACTCGGCAACTATGCTTATGTAGAAGAAGGCGATGCAGAGCTCCGTTCGTTCGATATTTCCAGAGATCAAGAGTCAATTATCCCCCTAATCAAAAATGCTGCAGCAGCTGTTGGTGAAGATTTCCGTTTGTTCTCCTCTCCTTGGAGTCCGCCAGCTTTTATGAAAACGAACGGTCAAATGAACGGTGGTGGAGCTCTTAAGCCTGAATACCGTGAGGCTTGGGCCAACATGTTCGTAAAATATATTCAGGCTTACGCAGCTGAAGGCATCGATATTTGGGCTGTTAGTGTTCAGAATGAAGCGAAGGCTGTTCAAATCTGGGATTCTTGCCTTTATACTGCCGAAGAAGAAAAAGATTTTGTTCGTGATTACTTGGGACCTGCCTTGGAACAAGCCGGTTTGGCTCATGTAAAGGTTATGATCTGGGATCATAACAAGGAGCGCGTGTATGATCGTGCCAAGGTTGCTTTTGAAGATCAAGAAGCTTCCAAATACATTTGGGGAATTTGCTTCCACTGGTACTCCGGAGATCACTTCGAAGCCCTATCGGCCGTTCATGATCGCTTCCCAGACAAGAAGCTGTTCTTCAGTGAAGGCTGCCAAGAAGGTGGCGTTCATCTCGGCTCATGGAACACAGGCGAACGTTACGGCCATGATATCATTGGTAACCTGAACAACTGGATGTCAAGCTGGACGGACTGGAATATTGTCTTGGACGAGCAAGGGGGCCCTAACCATGTAGGTAACTACTGCGATGCTCCAATTATTGGAGATACGAAAAACGATGAAATTATATTTGAGAGCTCCTTCTATTACATCGGGCATTTCAGTAAATACATTCGCCCAGGTGCTAGACGAATTGGGCACTCTAAATATACTGATAAGCTTGAAACAACGGCTTTCCGTAACCCAGATGGCACCATTGCTGTTATCGTTATGAACCGCACGGAACAAGAGCTTCCTTTCACCCTGCGCTTCCATAACAACTTGGCTGAGAACATGATTCCGGCTCATGCCATTCAAACCCTGCTAATAAAGTAAAAAGAATAAGGAGGTTCTCTTTATGCCACTCGCAAAGAGAGAACCTCCTTTGTTTAAATAAGTGAAATAGGATGTTACAGCCTAGCCGTCAGTATTTCACATAATACTCTATTCTACATTCACATAACGACTGTAAGCATCGGTACGAATTTTAACCAGCTTCTCCAGTCCCATTCCCCGCAGCTGTTTCACATAATCAGCCCAGCCCTCGTCAATTTTACCTGTAATTATAAACTGAGCACGCATTGTATTGACATAACTATCGATGTCCGTAGTCAAAGTCGGCAGCAGCTGAAACTCTTCAGCGGTGTACATTACATCAGGGAAAGGTGGCGTTGTATAATCGCTTCCCAGCTTATCGAGCTGCAGCTTCAGTCCATCTCCGGTTTTTGGGTTTAGAAAGATGGATTTTTCAAACACTGGACTGACATATTTCGGCCCGAAATCCCGGAGTGATTGATCCCAATACCAGGCATCAGCACTGGTACCCATCGGTGGGTCCATCAATGTATAAGAACCGTTAATATTTTTCTTAATAACGGTGTCTATCGCTCCCCAGAAATTTTGAATGCTTGCTTCATTGGTGTAGAACTGATCAGCCCAGCGGGCAGCAATCTCTGGGTATTTGCAAGAAGTGGAAATTAGCAGCTCGTTGCGCTCCAGATTCATTCCATACGGATTTCCTATGGTGTAGCGCTTACCATCCGGTCCTGCAATCGGAGGAATCGTGATATATTGATCACTCCATTTGCCAAATACGGCATCCGGCGTCCACTGATACGAGAATCCTACGATAGGAGCATCCGGATTAAGAAACTTGGCTGATCTCATCGTTTCATCTTGCGTGAATAATTCTTTATCAAGCAAACCTTCGACAAACAATTTATGCTCCCATTTGAGCCCTTCTTTGTACGCCTCTGAAACAGGGTAATATACCGCATTTCCGTCCTGGACGACCATAAAGTTATTGTTCAGATCCGTGATTCCGAAAGGACTGATAAGATCATTACTTACTTCGATAACAGGTATCTCATCCAGCCTTCCATTCCCATTAGGGTCACGTTCTTTAAATGCTTTTAGCACGTTGTATAAATCATCAATCGTATCGGGAATCTTCAATCCCAATTTATCCAGCCAGGTTTTGTTAATCACGGGTTGGCGTGAGCTTTTAGGACGTAAAGGTAATCTTGCAGGCAAAGAGTAGATTTTCCCATCAGGAAAAGCACTGATTTTTTTCAATTCAGGCTCTTCCTGCATGGCTGCTTTGAGGTTAGGCATATAGCTTTCGATATAGTCATCAAGCGGCCTGAATAAGCTTAAATTATTGACGATATCCGAATCTCCGAAGGTCTCACTCCCTAAAATGATATCTGGAAGTGTACCGCTTGCCAGCATAATGGACTTCCGCTCACTCCAATCATTAGCAGACATCACCTGCCATTCGATTTTGACATTCGTATTTTTTTCCAAATCCTTCAGCCATTGATTCTGGATAAAGTTATCTCCCATGCTTCCCCACCGAACCGTTAGAACCTTCAGCGTCATGGGCTTATCCACGATTGGCAAACCTTCTTTATGAAATTGACCCGGATCAGATTCAACAGAGTTTACCCCTTTATCCCCTTTACAGGCTGTAAGGCTAGCAAGCAACGTTGTAACTAGAAGAATGACGGTGATTGTTCTATTGATACTGTTTTTGGGTTGCTTTTTCATTACGGTCTTGCTCCCTCACAAATGTTAGTTGAAAAGTAGAAGAGCTTATTCCTTCACTGCGCCGATCATTACCCCTTGGTTAAAGTATTTTTGCACAAATGGGTATACACACATAATTGGAACAGTTGCTACGATAATAACCGAATACCGCATCATATTTGCGAGCCGTAACGCGATTTGTGCGGCTTCTCCGGTCCCCATACCAGACTGCATCTGATTGGTAATCAGAATATTTCGCAGGATCAGCTGCAAAGGATACATATTAGGATTTTTCAAATAAATCAAGGCATTAAAATATGAATTCCAATAACCTACAGCGATCCATAAACCTAACACTGCAATAATAGCCTTCGACAACGGTAGAACTATCTGTGCAAAATAACGGAGATTGCCACATCCATCAATTTGCGCTGCTTCCCATAAATCGCCCGGAATACTAGTCTGGAAAAAAGTTCGTGCCACTATGATATTAAAAACTCCAACTGCGAAAGGAAGTACCATTACCAAGAAAGTATCATAGAGATGGAAATCACGAACCGTTAAAAAAGTAGGAATCAACCCCCCGTTAAAGAACATTGTAAATATGAAAAACAGCGAAATGTATTTCCGCCCCACAAGGTCCTTTCTTGACAACGCATAGGCAGCTGAAATATTAACTACTAAACCGATTGCAGTCCCAACCACCGTGTACAGGATGGTATTCCAATACCCGATCCAAATATTCTCATGACGAAGTAGCTCTTTATAACCATCAAAAGTAAACCCTTTAGGAAATAACCAAACTTGACCTCCAGCAACCGCAGAAGGATCACTAAACGAAGCAATGACGATAAAATACAGCGGATAGATCAGGATGATTAGAAAAATTGCTGATATAACGTACATCACAATTTCCATTATAGTATCTGAGGAGCGATTCTTCTTTATTTTTCCTACATTTCCTTTAGTCGCTGTCTCTAAACCTCCCATTTCAATGCTCCTCCCTTCTACCACAAGCTATTTTCGCTTAATTTTTTAGAAATCTGATTGACCATGATCAATAAAATAAAATTAATGACCGTGTTGAACAGGTTGATCGCCGACGAAAAGCTATACTGACTGCTGAGCAGACCAATTTTGTAGACATAAGTAGACAGAATTTCACTTGAAGTGATGTTCAAGTCATTTTGCATTAAGTACACCTTTTCAAATCCAACCCCAAGCAGTCCCCCGACCCGCAGGATAAGCAATGTTATCGCTGTTGGCATCAGCATCGGAATATCGATGTAACGAATTTTATGCATCCGACTTGCGCCGTCTACGGTTGCAGCCTCATACAAACTAGGATCAACAGCAGAGAGAGCAGCGATAAAGATAATGCTGTCCCAGCCGACATGCTGCCACACATCCGACCAGACGTACACACTGCTGAATAATCCGGCAGAGCCCATTAGATCAGGAGCTTCTTTTCCAAAAAGACTATATACATTGCCCAGTAGTCCGGTGCTAGGTGAGAACAGAATCATCATTAAGCCCACCATAACTACGGTTGAGATAAAATGTGGCATATAGGATACCGTCTGAAAGAACCGTCTAAAACGGTTTGGTCTCATCTGGTTAACCATCAGCGCAAGTATAATCGGAATCGGAAACGTAATCAGACTGTACACACTGATAATTAGCGTATTTTTGATCGTTGCAGAAAATTGATAGGAATTAAAAAACTTCTCGAAGTATTTGAATCCGGCCCATGGACTTCCGCCTATTCCCAACGCCGGGCTATAATCCTTAAAGGCAATGAGCACCCCATACATGGGTTTATATGCGAATAATAACGTAAGGACTACTGCAGGAAAAAGCAACGTATATAAACCCCAGTTTTGTTTGATTTGTCCGAGTTTCCGACTCAAATGAATTGGATCAGATTTCATAACATCCCCTCCTTATTAAAAATAGAGAATGCTACCCCACAAATTTATGTAGGGCAGCACCTTTTTCGAAAGACGAATAGGTTATTTCACACTCATATAACGACTGTAAGCATCTGTGCGAATCTTAACTAACTTTTCAAGCCCCATTTTATTAAGCTGTTTGACATAATCATCCCAGCCTTCGTCAATTCCGCCTTTGCTAATAAATTGAGCGCGCATTGTATTCACATAACCGTCGATATCCGTGGTCAAGGTTGGCAGCTCCTCGAACTCATCGGAGGTGTACATAACGTTAGGGAAAGGCTCTGTTACAAATTCACTACCCAGCTTATCCAGCTGCAGCTTCAGTCCATCTCCACTTTCAGGATTAAGAACGATTTTCTGTTCAAAGGACGGGCTCACATATTTCGGTCCGAAATCTCGAAGAGACTGATCCCAATACCAGGCATCTGCGCTGGTTCCAGCTGGTGGATCCATCAATGTATAGGTGCTGTCATCATTCTTCTTAATTACAGTTCCAATCGCACCCCAAAAATTCTGAATGCTCGCTTCGTTCGTGTAGAACTGATCTGCCCAACGCGCAGCAACCTCTGGATACTTACTCGAAGTAGTAATCAGCAGTTCATTACGGTTAAGACTCATCCCAATTGGATTACCGATTGTATAACGCTTACCATCCGGTCCGGCAATCGGTGGAATCGTCACATATTGATCGCTCCATTTACCAAACACAGCGTCCGGGGTCCACTGATACGTAAAGCCTACGATTGGAGCATCCGGATTTTGGAACTTCGCCGATCTCATCGTATCATCCTGAGTGAATACCTCTTTATCTAATAAACCTTCCGCATACAATTTATTTTCCCATTTAAGGCCTTCTTTGAACTCCTCCGAAACAGGGAAATAGATCGCTTTTCCGTCCTTGATGATCATATTGTTGTTATTCAAGTCGGCAATTCCGAAAGGACTGATCAAGTCATTCCCAATTTCAATAAAAGGAATCTCATCTTGTTTGCCATTTCCGTTTGGATCTTGTTCTTTGAAAGCTTTAAGTACGTTGTATAACTCATCAATAGTTTCAGGAGCCTTCAGGCCCAATTTATCGAGCCAAGTTTTGTTAATCACAGGCTGACGAGAGCTTTTTGGACGCGATGGAAGTCTTGTTGGCAGTGAATAGATTTTCCCGTCAGGAAAAGTGCTGATTTTTTTCAACTCAGGCGTTTCTTCCATGGCCGCTTTAAGATTTGGCATATTTTTTTCAATATAATCATCTAACGGCCGGAAAAAGCTTAGATTATTAACGATATCAGAATCTCCGAAGGTTTGATTTCCGAGGATAATGTCTGGAAGCGTACCGCTAGCCAGCAGAATGGACTTCTGTTCGGCCCAGTCATTGGAGGACATCACTTGCCATTCGATTTTGACATTTGTATTTTTCTCCAGATCCTTCAGCCATTGGTTCTGCGTAAACGTGTCTCCCATGCTTCCCCAACGTACGGTCAGCACCTTGAGTGTTACAGGCTCATTAACAATTGGCAGACCTTCTTTGTTGTAACTGCTCGTCTCACTAGTCGCAGCATTATTCCCGTCTTTTCCGCCGCAGCCAGCAATACCAAATACCATAGCCGCCGCCAGCAGACCCACAGTCCATTTCTTTGCCGTCTTTTTCTTACTGTGTTGACTCATCCTCTTAATCCCCCATTTCAATTAATCAAAGATTATCTGAATAGCTTAATCATAACGTCTTATTTTTTTGTATTCCGGACCCTTTAAGACGGTTATCCAGACCTTTGAATCCGCTTACAAAAAATACAAAATCAAAAGCCTTCGCTTGAAGGGACTTAATAACAGTATCCCGACTTCTGTATGTGCTTTCCGGACTTTGCGGTAAATCGCTAGCGAGTTCTCCTGTATTTTTCCTGCAGAGGTCTTATAATGATTTTATGAACAAAAAAACAGCGAAGCACAAAACCTACCCCATTCGTCATTATATAAAAGTCATGATGGCAGTCTCGTTCACAGTCCTCATTCTGGATTTAGCGATCAGCATTACTTCCATTTCTATCGTTAAGCAGCAGTCCACTCGAAATTTACAGGATACTGCGGCACTCTACATTAATCGTATCAATCATGATTTTGCTTACATTAATCACTATATGGGCTGGACGCTTGGGAACGATGAGAGCTTGCTTGCGATGAATACTTACGGGGTCAACAGTATCGAGTTCTTGAAGGCAAATGATAATCTGCATAAACGCTTTACCGAGCTGCAAAAAAACTACGGACATGAGTACAACTTTTTCTACTATTTGAAAAATGAGAACTACTTTTTAAATTGTGCACCGATCAGTGTGACCTATACGGATTACAGGCAGCTCAAAACGAAGATTATTTCTTATATTGATGATAAGGAGATGTATGAGAAGTTTTATTCCAAATGGACGCCTATCCTTGTTAACAACCACTACTACGTGATTAATATCGTTCCCTATTACAATCGTTATTTAATTGGACTGATCTCCGCCGATAATCTGATCCGTCCTCTACGCCAAATTAATCTGGGTGCCAATGGTTATGTTTCTCTCGTAGATGAGAATGAACAGCCTTTATCGAGTCCCATATCGAACAGCGGAAAGCTGATAACGGAAGAGAGAGGCTTCTCTAATCTTTTGCAATCGCGTACAACAATCAACAGCGCCTTCTCGGACACCACCTTCAGCACTAAAATGGTCATTAAATATGGCATATTCGAAAAAATAATCATTGCTCAGCTGCTTATAATGTTACTCTTCTTCATTGTAACTTCCACTTTATGCATCGTTCTGCTGTTTTTCAAGAAAAGAGTACTAGGCCCGATTCAAAGCTTCTCTGAGAACCTTGCTTTCATTAATGAGGCTGGGCAACCCGCAGATTTCAAAAGCAGTGAGATTATAGAGCTGGAACAAGCAAACACACAGTTTAAATATTTAGTTGATCAAATCAAAACCTTCAAAATTGCTATGTACGAGCAGGAACTGGAGAAGCAGCGGATACAACTGGATTATATGAAGCTACAGATCAAGCCCCACTTTTTCTTAAATTGCCTGACTAGCATCTATAGCATGGCCCAAATTGAAATGTATAAAGAAATTGAGAATATGACGTTGTCTACGTCGAAATATTTCCGTTATATTTTTCAAAATGGAGAGAATTTTGTCCGGCTGGAGGATGAAATTGAGCATGTCCGAACCTATCTAGAGATTCAAAAGCAACGATATCAGGATGCATTTATTTACAATATTGAGCAAGAGGATCAGGCAAGCTGTGTGGAAATCCCGCCATTAGTGCTGCAAACCTTCATTGAAAATTCTATTAAATATGCGATTTCACGAGAACATGAAGTAGAGATCAGGCTTACAGTCCAGCGATTACGGATTGAAGAGGAAGACATGCTCGTTATCCAGCTCACCGACACCGGTCCCGGTTTTCCACCGCAAGTGTTAGAGAAGCTTAATCTTGGTGAGCCCTTGGATCAAAGCAACGGTATGCAGATCGGTATTATGAATACGCTTAAACGGCTGGAATATCTCTATTTAAAAAGAGCAACTATCACCTTTTCCAATTTGGAGAGCGGCGGCGCTAGTGTAATCTTATCTCTCCCGGAGCTTCCTAAATAAATCTAAATGAATGGAGAGCTAACTATGAATGTACTGCTTGTTGATGATGACTTTTATGTTATTGCTGCATTGCAAAAGAGAATAGATTGGGAATCGTTACACATTGATACTGTCTATACAGCAAATAATGTCGCTCAGGCACGTGAAATAATAGAAAAGCATTCTATTCAAATTCTAATTTCGGATATTGAAATGCCTCAGGGCAGCGGATTGGAATTACTGGCTTGGATTCGCGAAGGGAATTATAGTATTCAGACTATACTTCTTACTAATTATGCGGATTTCAACTATGCCCAGAAAGCGATTGAATTGCAAAGCTTTGAATATTTTCTGAAGCCCATCGAATTTGATAAGCTGATGCTGATTATCCATAAGGCTGTCACACAGGCTAAAGAGCAGCAAAGAAATGAAAAAGCCATTCAAGGCGGTTACTTTTGGCAAAAAAACCAGGCGAAGATTCTCGAACATTTTTGGCGTAAGTTGGTTAGTGGAAGCACATCATTTCCGATTAAATTAGCGGACATCACCCTTGCCATTGAGGAACAGAACCTCTCCTATCAAATGAGTGACACTCTGCAGCCTTTAATCTTCAACCTATTTCCTTACAACGGCAGTATGGGAAAAGAAGAGAAGGATCTTTTTGATTTTGCTCTGCTGAACGTATTATATGAATTATTACAGAGTCCTTGCTTTACCATCGAGAGCATTCTGGAATATAAAGATTATAATTGGATCGCCATATTAAAATGGAATCAGACACCAGACACGTCCTTGCTTGAAGAATTATGCTCTTCCTTTATTCAAAAGGCGATTCCTTATTTAAAATGCGACGTCTGCTGCAATATTGGTTTATACGATAAACTGAATCATGTGGGGAATGTTCTGAAACAATCGCTTCGCATGGATGAGGAAATTACGAGATGCAGAAATCAGACTTTTTTAGTGGAAGCCTATCTCTATCAAAATAAAACTGGCTATACGCCACCGGATCTTGTCTATTTGGAAGAGCTGCTGAACCAGAATCAATTCACTACTTTTCTTGAGGAAGTTACGAAATCTCTAAGGGTTATGCTTAACAATAGAACTCTGGAGACCTCTGTCCTTAGCTTGTTCCGCTTAGATATTGTTCAGCTAGTCTATTCATTTCTCAACCTCAAAGGGATACGGTCACACAAACTATACTCCGGCAAAACTAACGATAAATTATCCTTGCACTCTCTGAACTCGATCGAGGATATGGAAGAATATCTTAAATATCTAGTGACTACAGCGATGAAATACCGTGAGTTTGCCGCACAGACCAAATCCGTCGCGGAGGAAATCAAACAATACATTCATTCGCATTACGGTGATGATCTGACACGAAATGATTTGGCCGAAATTGTCTACCTCAATCCTGATTATCTGGCAAGAATATTCAAACGAGAAACTGGTGTTTCATTAGGCAGCTACGTCATCCAAGTTAGAATCGCGGCTGCAAAGCATCTATTGGAAACCACAAATATGTCTGTTTATACTGTCGCAAACAAGGTTGGCTATAACAACTACTCCTATTTCTCTAAGCTGTTCAAACAAGAGGTTGGACTCCCTCCCAACGATTACAAAAAAGAACAACAATACAATCCAGCATATTAAAAAGAGGGTGTCTTAACGACGAAAACCCCCAGAGTCAAAATCATGACTACTGGGGGCATTTTTGTTAAGCTTGAATCGCTACATATTTGTCGCCAAGCAGATTTTTAAAATAAGTGCGGTTATATAACATGCTAGGATGGGACGGATAAAAGTTCAACGCCGTTTCATTATGATGATTCGCTAACTCGTGTTGGCCAAGGCGATCATAACAGAGTGCCAATTGGAGATGCGGCAGCCAGGTATAAAAAACCCCATTTTTCATCCCCATCGAATCGTTATCCCGTGGCAGCTGTATCGCAAGCTCATACCAGTATGTTGCTGGGTGCAATTGACCCTTTTCCAATAGAAGGGCCCCAAGTCGGCAGCAGAACTCTGAACGTGGTTTATCGTACTGTAACGTTCTGCATAATGCTTCATATGCACCGTCTTTATCCCCCAGCCGTTCCCGGCATTCGGCAAGCCTTAAGCAAGCTTGAAAATTATCTTCTATCCAGCCCTGTCCACCCGCCAAAAACAGCTCGTAGTATTTGCAAGCCTCTTCATTTATAGCATGATCCCTTAATTCATTCGCATAATAATACTGATCCCTTGGAGAGAATGCTTCACCCTCGGCCACTCTTTTTTGGTAAATCCGCAAATTACGGTCTGTATATTCCTTATCCTTCTCATGGGTAATACAGACATCACTACTAAAGGAAGGGCCACTTACCTCTAGATACTCATGTACTGGGCCAATCCATTGAAAATTGCAGCTCCGGCGAACTAGCCGATTCCGACGCAAGCTAGCTGTGACATTACCCGCCTCGTCAAAAGCCAAATTATACTGCATGTTCACGCTGTGAAAATGCCCTGGCAGAATCTCCTTTAGCTTTTTAAACAGAATCTGATCCGCTTCCTTTATATAGTCATCCGCATCCAGCCACAAAATATACTCCTGAGTAGCTTTACTGAAGGCAAAATTACGTGCGGCACTAAAGTTATCGATCCATTCAAAATCGTAAATCACAGCTCCGTAGGACATTGCGATCTCTTTAGTCTTATCCGTCGAGCCTGTATCCACGATAACCACTTCATCTACAAGATTTGCAACGCTAGACAAACATTTATGCAGGCTTTTTTCTTCATTTCGTACAATCATACATAAACTAATCGTGACCATACTCGCCCTCCTAAGCGTTTTGTTTAAAATTTCTTTCTATATTGATATGCAGGGTTAGTGAAATGGAATCCTACACTTGCTTTTTAGAAAGACTTAGGTGCTATTTTTTGTTATAATCAATGCAATGCGTTGTTTATAAATTCAGACATATATAAAGGGGACGTTACCATGACTCAAATTATTAAAACTCTAACTATTGCAGGCAGCGACTCCAGTGGTGGCGCAGGCATCCAAGCGGATCTAAAAACATTTGAAGAGTATGGTACCTACGGCTTTAGTGCCTTGACAACTATCGTTACAATGGACCCGGACAACGGCTGGCACCATAATGTTTATCCAATTGACGCCTCCATTGTTGCTGAGCAGCTAAAAACTATTTTCGCAGGTGGTCCAGTAAATGCCATGAAGACAGGTATGCTGGGAAGTGTTGAAATTGTGCGTGTTGCTGAGCAAGCGATCAAAGAAAATCTACAGACCAATGTAGTGATTGATCCGGTCATGGTCTGCAAGGGTGAAGATGAAGTCTTGAACCCAGACAGCGCGGAGGCTATTCGTGATTTACTTCTGCCACTTGCCACTGTGGTTACACCAAATCTGTTTGAAGCTGGCGTTCTTTCAGGTCTTGGCAAACTTTCTACCCTAGAGGATATGAAAGAAGCTGCTCGTCTGATTCATAAGCTCGGAGCAAGTAATGTCGTGGTTAAAGGCGGCAAAGCACTCGGGGGCGATCAAGCGATTGATGTCTTCTTCGACGGCGCTGAGTACACCGTATTTCAAACAGCCAAAATCGAGCCTGCTCACAATCATGGTGCTGGATGTACCTTTGCCGCTGCCATTACAGGCGGTTTAGCTAACGGTCTGTCCGTTCATGAAGCTGTAGCAAAAGCTAAAGATTTTGTCTCCGCTGCCATTCGCAATGGCTTTGCGTTCAATGAATATGTGGGTCCTGTATTTCATGGTGGTTATCGTTTAGAACGTTAGAACCTCTAAGCTACAGATCCTGAAACAAAAATGGCAGTCCAGATGCTGTATTTCAGCACTGAACTGCCATTTTTTATTGGGTGAGTATAATTACTTAAACCCTGGAAAATCAGCCAGATCGGAAAGACGGATGAAAAATACAATAATTGCTAACACGCCAAGCAGGATAATCGGAAACGTCTCTTTGAACGAATCTTTTTCGCGTATATGAACCAGAATTCCGCCGATAGCTGTAACGCCAAGTATAAGTGCGCCTGCTGCTGCCCAGCTAGGCTCCCAGTAGCCAACAACCAATACTGCCGCTGCCACAATCTCAACTAGACCCGTTACTACTCGAAACCATTGTGGTAAACGCCATTTTTTAAAGTTATCCACGTGCATTTTTGAACCCGCTACTTTTCCCGACCCTGCCATAACGAAAGCAAGTATCAACAAGCTTTGTAATACGATGGATACAATATTCATGATCATCACTCCCTAAAATAATTTGCAACTATAATAAGCACATATTAAAGTACATGAACCCACTGCTAAACAATAGATGTTACTTACGCTACTCCGCTTTGTTTATTCCCCCTTGCTATTATATGTGCTCACCTCAAGCACAATACCTACAAAATAAAATTGCAGTGCCAACTGCAACTCACTTTATTATAGTAGCTTAATAAATATTTTGCCAGTACCTTTTTTATTGAAAATTAAAATATTAAGAAAAAAACTCTACCCGCTCCATCACATTAGTAATCGTATATTGGCGTAAATATTGAATGGTCCGTTGTTCTGTCTCCTGGAGAATTTTTTCAAGCTCTACATCGAGCAAAGCACTTGCTCCACAGGCCATATCCACTTCTAACTCCTCCGTCGTTGTACTAACTGCTTCATAAATCTCTCCCAGTGTAATCTCATCGGCAGATTTCAGAAGAACGTACCCGCCTTCTCTTCCACCTTTGGACTCCACGATTCCCACAGTTGCCAAAGACTGCATCACTCTACGCATAAAGGTTGCGTGTGAATTGACTTGGCTTGCAATCATTGCACTAGATAGGATGCTCCCGCTTTTAGCCAGCCAAACGATCGAATGTACCGCTATTTTAAAACGGGGAGGTCCGATGTTCACTCCACGATTAGCTGTACTCATGCCCCATCTCCCCTTTCAACTGCAATTATATAAAGCACATTATAGAGTAAAACAAGGGATGGAGCAAACCAACAAGGGCATATTCCATAGGAATATACCCTGTAATATTTAGCGTTCCAATGATTGATTATTCAAAATTCGCAAACTTAATACTTTGCTTATGCTTACGTCTATTCTGATCATTCCACGAGAGAACGACTTCCAGTTCTTTTGCCCCACTCTTTATAAAAAATTGACTAAAGCTAACCGTCTCATTCGGTCTCATATCATAGCTAAATGGATCAGCTAAGATGATTTGTTCCTGATTAGCGTCTTGTACTGGTCGATACAACTCAAAGGTTACATCTATCGTATCTTCACTCAAATTTGTGACTAATAGCTCGTAGCTCTTATATTTTTCCGGCTGTGGCGAAGGCAGTTTACTTTTATGGAGCTCCACTGCCCATTTGGTTGTTTCACTCTTTACAGGTAGCATACTTTTAACCGCATAAATACTAGAGCCACCAGTAATCATCAAACACAGAACTAGCAGCGTCAGCACAAACCTTCTATTCAATGCTCATATCTCCTCGCTATAGGTATGCGTTTAAGATTCACGAACACTGATTTTTTATGCATTTTTCGGCAAAAAAAAGTACTCGAATCTAAATTCGAGCACTTCATACACATATTATTTAATTAAAATAGATAAAGCACTTTTAGAGCCTAAACGGAACGATAAATCATCCTTACCCTGCAATTTCACAGCTACATTCTCAGCCTTTTCACTATCGTTGAACAGAACAACCGCAATAGAGTGATCTGTATTCTTAAAAGCTACGGAACGAATCACTTCTTGATTAGTGGAAGCGTCAATACGTACAGCCATAGGGCGAATGAATTTGCTGAAGTGTGCCAGTGCATAGTAGTCCAGTGTATACGTAAGTTCCTTAGTCTCTTGGTTGACCGTCACAATACCGCGACAAGTACTTTTACCAAAGCCCGGTACAGTTGGACCGTTCTTCTCATCTAAGGCCATATTCCACAAGACAAAGGATTTACTATGGTTTCTAAGAATATCAATCCCTGTTCTCATTACATTCGAGAAGGCTTGTTCAAACGGAGGAATCCATTCGCCACCAGAACCTTCTGTGAAATGCACTTCTTTATCCGCGAAAGCTTTCAGCACCTCTGATTGTGCTGACGCATTCCCGCCATACCAGTGCCAGGCAACACCGTCCACTTCATCTTTCGCATAATCGAGCACCGTGAGTGGATAATCCGGACGATCCCAGTTGTGATCATAGCAGAGAATTTTTGTATGGATGTTGTTTTTCACGAAGCTAGGCTTCAAATAATTTTTAATGAAATCTCTTTGCGCCTCTGGCAACATTAACATACTAGGATAGTGCTTTGGTTCAAAAAGAGGCTCGTTCTGCGGGGTTACCGCATAAGTTGGCAGACCATGCTTTTCAAATGCTTGAATGTATCGTACAAAATAATCGGCATAAGCCTGGTAATATTCTTGTTTAAGTTCACCGGCGATCATCGATCCGCTAGTCTTCATCCAGCCTGGTGCACTCCAAGGTGAAGCCATCAGCTTGATCTCAGGGTTAAGTTCCAGTGCTTGTTGTAAC
This sequence comes from Paenibacillus sp. FSL R5-0475, assembly GCF_038004585.1. NCBI lineage: Bacteria > Bacillati > Bacillota > Bacilli > Caryophanales > Paenibacillaceae > Paenibacillus > Paenibacillus sp. FSL R5-0475. The sequence goes on along the minus strand of NZ_JBBORK010000001.1, from coordinate 1,027,007 downwards.
AAAGGGATAATATCAGCTTCATCATGTGCGATGGAGAAATGAGTTAATTCTGTATCGGTTTCCTGAGCAGGCATATCGTCATAGCTATAAATATCTCTAGCATAATCCGATGCTCCCATTGGATTTCTTAATACGGACAAGCCAATTCCATCTTGGGAATCAAAAAGCTTGCTCATGACTTCTTTTTTCTGTTCATTATTCAGGACTTGGTTAATCAAGTAGGCGGATGAATCCGTAAAGGATGCCCCAAAGCCATCCATTTCCTGAAAGGTTTGATTCTCATCGAGGTTTACAGTAGTGACCGGCTCATCTGAAGCCATTGGAGTCAATTGTTCTAGCGTTTGCTCTACGAACAATTCATTTTCCCCTGTAGATTGATAAATTTTAAGTTTTGTCATGTTGTTTCCCTCCACTTTTCTATATATTTTGCTATGTTTCTGTATGATAAGGCCCCGGTAAAGGGGCCCCATCCAGCCTTTTACTTATTTAAGACCTAATTTTTCTTTGTTGCTCTTCATTTTTTCAGTGCGAATTTCTGCGATCTTATCCCAGTTGTTATCCTTCAAGAATGATTTGTAAGCAGCCAAGGTGCTATCAAATGTTGCTTCATCCTTAGCACGAATCATACTCACAAGCGTAGTGTTCCAATTTGTATCGATTGCAGATAGGCTACGAGCTTCAGGCGTTCCTTGAGCCGGGTTGATATTTTCAAGAATAAAGTGTGGTTTCAGCTTTCCTTTACCCCACTCTTGCATTTGTTTAATAGAATCTGCGAATGCGTCATTACTTAGAGCTTTATCGCGGTCATGTCCAAAGAACATAAATTCGCCCATCCGGTAATCCTTTTTAAATTTATCGGCATTATTCAATTGAAGATCTTTGATTTCAGGTAAAAATTCAATTTTACCCGCTTCGTTAACCTTATAGGTTTCCCCTTCAATACCATAGTTCATAAGCTTTTGTCCTTCTTCACTCAATAGATAAGTGTAGATCTGAATCGCTTTGGCAGGGTCCTTAGCCTTTTTAGTGACATAGGTGATCATCCAGCCTGTAATTCCTGACTGATTCAACGTTGGCTCATGTCCAACTGTGCTTTGCGGTCCATCAATAGCGATATATTCTTTGTCTGGATTTTCAGTCATGAAGATTTGCAGGTTACCACTTTGTTGAGGTGTTCCATCGAGCATCAGCGTTGCATATTTACCGGACTTCAATTTTTCTTCAAAAGCCGTCCCGTCATCTGCAAAGCTGTCATCGCTGATGTCACCATTTCTGTAGACTTCATTTAATGTTTTCAACCAAGTCAGATAATCCTCATCTAGGTTACGGTTGTAGAATTCACCATTTTCGGTTTCCATCGGTACGCCGATGAAATCCTGAAGAACATCTCCCAAAGAACCAGTGCCTGTGCCAATAGAGTTAAAACCAAAAGGAATCATTGCCGGGAATTGCTTTTTGATTTGCTGCATAACACTCTTAAATTCTTCAGGAGTTCCAATGCTTGGTTTTCCTATCGCTTCGTAAACATCCTTGCGGATTACAAATGCCGTTTTAGCAGGAATGTTACCGCTGTCAAAATCGTTTTGCGTATTAGAATAGTTAGGATAGCCATAAGTCTTACCGTCTGTTAATTGGAACCAGTTCATCGTATCTTTTGCTGCTACTTTATTGAAATAAGGATCATATTTATCCGCCAGATCATTCAAAGGCAATGCCCAAGTTGCGGCTTTTTGTACCACTGGTGAGTTCGAATCAAAGATAGTCAGCATATCCGGCATTTCGCCACCGGCAAAAATAGTATTTAACTTCGTGTCGTCCCCAGTAATGAATTTAATATTGATGTTCAGGTCCTCTTTAATCTTTTTAGTAACGAGGTCCTTACCAAAGTCTGTGTTCCACCAATCCGCATTTACATACCAAGTGAGATCCGTAGTTTCTTCTTTTTTATCAAGCTTCCAAGCTGGTGTTTCCGGGTCAATTGTATATCGCCCTTCAATGGAGCTTAATTCTTTGCTGGAGTTATCAGAACTACCCTTCGATCCACAACCCGTAAATACCAATACAACAGCCATAAGCGCAGTACAAAGTTTGAGTCCTTTTTTCCCAAATGCTTTGTTCATCCCTTGTTTCCCCCTAAAAAAGTTTTGGTAGTAACGGAAGTGTAGATTTGATAGTACAAGCTACACTTCCGATGGATCATTTCGTACATAAGTGTTTGTTATAAAATCCCTCCAATCTTTCTATTCTTTCACCGCCCCCATCATCATTCCTGAAATAAAGTACCTCTGTAATATTGGATACATCACAACAATCGGCAAAGTTGTAATGACAATTGTTGCTAGTTGAACCCCTTTAGTAGTAGTTTCGATAATCGCAGATCCGCCGACATTTTGCATGGATTGCGTTTGCGACTGAACGATAATTTCATAGAGCTTCATCTGCAGCGGATACAGTGCTTGATCGGTAATGTATAATTTGGTAGTCATAAAGTCATTCCACTGCCCAACCCCGTTAAATAACGCGATCGTAGCCATAGCCGGCATGGAAAGAGGGATAAAAATCTTCAGGAATATACGCCAGTCACCTGCACCATCGATTTTGGCCGACTCTTCAAGTGAATCCGGTACGTTTCTAAAGAAGTTCATTAGAATAACTACGTCATAATAACTGAACAAGGCTGGGATAATATAAACCCAAAAGCTGTTCAATAGACCGAGTGATTTAATCAGTAAATAGGTTGGAATCATACCACCTGAGAAGAACATGGTGATTACACCCATGGCAACGTATAGCTTGCGGCCACGTATGTATTTTTTACTCAAGCCATAACCGATCATCGCGCAAAAGAATACGTGGGTAATGACACCGATGAACGTTTTGGCAATGGAGACTAGAAAGGCTAATCCTATCGTCTCGTCATTAAATACTGCGCGGTAATTCTCTAAGGAGAAATCAGTAGACCAGAATATAAATCCACCTTCCGCGAGCGCTTTACCTGAGCTTAAGGAGGATATGACCACATTCCATAAAGGAACAACGATAATTACAGTACAGATACAGAGTAAAATAATATTTATAGTGTTAAAGATTCGACTGTCGAGATCTTCTTTAGCTACCGTACGATTCACAAAAATGCCTCCTTCTACAGAACTGATTGATTATCATTTAATTTGCTGGACACTTTGTTGGCACTAATCAGTAGGATCACAGAAACAATGGAGACACCTAAACCAACAGCAGTAGCATAAGAGAAGTCACCTTGCGTCATACCCATACGATACACATAAGAATTGATTACCTCTGCTTTGGCACGGTTCTGAGAATTCATCAAGACCAAGGTTTGATCCAGATTCGATCCTAATAAACCGCTTACAGTTAGAATCAAATTTAAGCTGATAATCGGCTTCATGTTAGGTAGGGTAATATTCCAAATTTGCCTCATACGACTTGCCCCATCTATTTTGGCAGCTTCATAATACGTAGGATCAATTTTGGACATGATGGCTAAGTATAAAATCGTTCCCCAACCTGCCTCTTTCCAAATATCAGATAACGTTGCAATCCACCAATACTTGTTCGCATCAAGCAAGATATTTACCGGTTTCGAAATGATCCCCAAATTGAGCAGGATTTCATTAAACATACCGGAGGAAGAGAACCAAGCAATCAACATCCCGCCCAGAACGATCCAGGACAAAAAGTGTGGTAAATAAGAGATTGTTTGTACTATTTTCTTAAAGCGTCCACCGCTTAATTCATAAATCATGACGGATAGAATAATTGGAATAACAAAACCTATAGCTAATTTCAGAAAGCTGATCCCCAAGGTATTGACTACAGCATCCCAAAAATATTTGTCTGATAAAATAATTCTGAAATTATCAAGCCCCACCCAAGGTGCAGAATCGAGCGTGTCTATTACGGTGTAGCTCTTAAAAGCAATCGTTAATCCGTAAATAGGAATGAAACAAAAGATAATCATAAAAATGATTCCCGGGATGACCATGGACTGAATCTCCCATTGCCTCTTATAATCAATCACAAATTCTTTGACCCTCTGTCCCATAGGTTTCTTACTGTTCATTGGATTCTTCCCGTTCACTGGCACTACGGCTAATTTATCCACGTTTTTCTTCTCCCCTCCAAATCATGATCCCCATAACAATAAAAACGTTTTTATTTCTTTTTAAAAAAAACCTCCTAAAAGCAATAAAATTATCAAGCATAAACGCCTTCAGTGTCCTTATCAGGACGATATGCGTTTAAGCGAGAAATATAAGTTATAAAGTATAGGTGCAAACTTATACTTTCTTATATTTAAAAATGATCGGATACTATCTTGTTGCCCTTCTTGAAAGCGTTAGTACCGATCAATCTTCACTTGAGTAGAACCACGTACAATTAGTTCACCTGGCAATTTCATCATTTCGCCCTGTTCCTTCTTCTGAATCATGCGAACCAGGTGATTTATGGATAGAATACCTTGTCTGGCAATTTGATTTCTAACCGTCGTTAATGGCGGTGAGAAATACTGCGCGATATCAATATCGTCAAACCCCATAACGCTTATATCTAACGGGACTTCATATCCATTCGATTTCAAAGCTTGAATACATCCAATGGCGCTCAAATCATTCCCCGCTAAAAAAGCATCAGGCATTTTTTCAGGACTTAAATGAACTAGAGACTTTATAGCGTTATAGGTGCTCTCTTCCTCAAAATATCCTTGTATAATATACTCTTCGTTCGTCGGAAGCTGATATTGACGCAAGGCGGCCAAGTATCCTTCTTTCCGCTGAACACTGTCATACATCTCATCTACACCAGATATGTAAGCAATTTTCTTGTGTCCCAGACTGATTAAATATTTAGTTGCTTCGTAAGCAGATTCAAACGAATTAAAGATTACGCTTCCCATCGTTTCATTCTTAAGTGGTCGATCCAGAAACACAGCCTTGATCTTGTCTTTCACCATTGCGGCAATTTCTTCTTCATCTATTCTCAGCTCTTCGTAGATAATGACACCATCCACACGTCGGCCTAGAATATTGCTCATAATTACTTGTTTATCTTTTGTAACAAATACATTTAAACCATAACCTAACCGATCACATTCACGAGACATGGACTCCACCAGCTTATAGAAGTACGGGCCCGCTACACTTGTCGTGAAAAAACCTAGCATTTTAGTTTTTCCGTTTCTTAAGAGCTTGCCATTTAGGTTTGGAACATAATTTAATTGCTTCGCGACCTTAAGCACATGTGATTTGGTCTCCGGATTTAATACATCAACGTCATTTAGTGCGTTGGAAACTGTAGAAATGGACACTCCAGCCTCTCTAGCAACGTCTTTGATAGTTACCTTTTCCATAACGATTCAATCTTCCTTTACAAATAAAAACGTTTTTATAAATTTAAAATATCATAAAAACGTTTTCATTACAATATTTTTTTTTATTTTTATTAATTCTCTATTTCGTATCATTTACAATATCTGATTAGCAGATTCCCCGAGATCCTGATAATTTAATCTGCAGGCAGTTCGTAGACAGTGAGCAGTACTTATATGTCCCTCCATCCACACGTCTCATTTTAGAGTTAATCAGGCCTGCTTTTTGCAGCTTGGCAACATGGGTGCTAACCATCGCACTACTTATATAGAGCTCGGCAGCCAGTTCTTTAATATGCATCTCTTTTCGGTCTAGTAGTTCGATAATCCTTAACCTGACTTCACTTGCAAGTGCTTCATAGACTCGAAGCGATTCTGTATCTGTAGTTAAGTGCATTTTATTGTCTCCTATGCCTTTGAATTAGTATTTTTATGTATTCACAAATCACATTTCTTAGTTAACAATAATATTAATCATTAATTTAACATAAGCGAGATAAGTATGGATGCAGTGTAGCTACTACCTGTGATTATATTCAAGCTAAGAAAAAGAGCAAGAAGAAAATTAGATTTCGAAGATGTATACACACTAGAAGAACACTGGTCGTGGCTGCTGTCTCATTACATTACTAAAACCTGTGAACCGTGTAAAGATGGTCTGCGTCGGCCAGCTATTAATGATATTGCACCTATCATGACTTAGAATATCCTAGAATGTGATCGTCTGTGGGTGAACAGCTATACAACCGGACATAAACGCCCCTTTGAACCTTTTTAACACTAAGGATTCAGAGGGGCGTTTTTAGTTTTTATTTTATTCTAAAAATCGTTACAGATTGTTTAGGGAACTCATAAGAAAAACTGCTGACCATCGTCGTAAAATTGGTTTGCTTAGGAGAGACAAACTCTTTATTCTCGAAGTTATTTTCATCCTCAAGCTGGTAATCTGACAGTTCATATACTTCGATGGACAAGTCCTTTTTTGCCATCTCTTCTAATATAATCTCTGCAGAAACGCTGTTCTCTTGTACATTCACTGTCTTAAGAATGATATCCCCTGTGGAATCCTCCACACTTGCTGTGTAATACAGCGGTTCGATGATCGGAAGTTTGTCCTCCGTCTCATTGATCAGCTCTCCGTTAATATAAGTACGAATATGTCTGCCTGATACTTCTAGCTTCAGATCGTATTCTACGTCTGTTTCAACTGTAAACATAGAATGTGTAAGCACAGAGTTTCTCCCGTTAATAATTGATGCCACAATGGAATCCTGATTCTGCCAGCCACCTAGTTCCCAATACAAATGATTCTGATCATCTGCTTTACCAAAATAGAACACAAACCCTTTATTCCCTGCGGTTCTAGTAGCCTTAAAATTCAAGGTATAGCTCTCCCACTCCGTCTCTCCAAGCTCTAGTGTTCGTTTGGCCGTTCCGTTCTGAGCAGGATCAAGCAGGTTTGATACTTCTTCTGACAACTCAGAATACGTCTTCACTTCTCCCGTAACATTGTTGACCAGTGTGATTTCTGAATATCGAGCAGCGGATGCATCCACACCCAAGCTAATCGCTCCTGTGATCGCTTCAACTTTGCGTTCCTCAGGTACTGTGAAGCCGTTCGCTTTTATCTCCAGTAGCTGATCTCCCTGATGGTTCATGAATAGCTTTTGAACATAGTAGTTCGCAGTTCCGTACACTTCATGATTATTAAACCAGATAAGATCCGGCTTCCAGTTGATATAATCCACATTGCAGAGCATAGGAGCATAACATGCCAAACCAACCGCATGAGCGTTGTTCTGAAGTCCCGTCATAAAAGCCGCTTCCACTAATGCGTTATAATAGGTATTGCCCCATGAAGCATATTCACCTAAGAATACTTTCGGTTCATCCGCCTTAAAGTCATCATAACGATGATGATTCGCCAGGAACCATTCAGGTGTACAGTAATAATGCTCGTCTACAAGATCAGACCTATTCTCTTTTGCAGATGTCCAGCCCCGATCATATTCCTTACCAGCAGAGAATGGACCGCTCGAATTAATGACCTTAATATCCGGATATTTCTCTTTAATGGCTTGATGAAAGTATGGATATCGCTCGAAAAAGGGTGCACCTACCTCTTCATTGCCGATGCCGATATACTCTAGCCCAAAAGGTTCCGGGTGACCAAGGTTCGCACGTATCCTTCCCCACTTCGATGAAATGTCCCCATTGGCAAAGTCGATCAAATCCAGTGCATCCTCAACCCAGGGCATTAATTCACCCAGCGGCACCATACGTTTATGATGCGGATCGTAGCCGCCCGGAAGAACGGGAATCGGCTTAGCTCCAATATCCTCACAGAACTGAAAATATTCAAAGTATCCTAACCCAAGCGTCTGATTGTAGGACCAGTTATTCCGCCTTGCCGGCCTTTGTGCCACATCCCCTAATGTATTCTTCCATCTGTACATAGAATCTCTGTCATCTGGATTTAAGGAACCGTCATGTACCAGACAACCTCCCGGAAACCGCATGAATTTAGGCTTTAAGTCGGCGAGTAACAGTGAAATATCTTCACGCATGCCCCCAGGTCTGTTCATAAAGGTCTTCTCCGGAAACAGAGAAACCATGTCCAGATATACCCTCCCGCTGCCTTTGGTAACGATTACAAGACGTGAACTAGTATCTGTAGCCTTAGACTTAATAACTGCTTCGTATCGAGTCCATTCGGAGTGATTCACAGCGATTTCCGCTCCACCATGAATGATACCATTTGTACTTTCAATGGATATGATAAGGGGTACGTCAAAGCTTGTCTCCCGACGAGCATATACCGAGAACTTATAATTCTCGCCCTCTTTTACCGGAATACCACTATTGAATCCCAGATTCATTAACCCAACGCCGTCACCTTCAGCCACAACATCAATGGCTACATAATGTGGATTACGATCATTCAAGGGCTCGCTATCTTCCACGGTGATTACAGTTTTCCCATCTCCACGTTCTACAGGCTCCCAAGCCATTAACGCATGATAATCGGCCCGATCTATCGGATCAAATTCAAAGGATCGATTCTGAACTAGCTCAGCATAAAGTCCACCATCTGCCGCATGATTTAAATCCTCAAAGAAGATTCCAAATAAATCACCTAATGCTGCACCACGCTTCTGTGTATGTATTGTCAGAGTTCCTTCTTTCTTCATTCTTTCATCACTCCCTTGTAAAATTCAGTTTAGTTTATATTTATATTACTTAGTTCATATCTATATAAATAATTATAGTGAGTTCACTTCACATTCGTCAATTCAGATGCTTTGAATGTACAACAAAAAAGCCGATATCGTATGAGAATCCATACAACATCGGCCTTTATAACACAGGTCCATTTATACCTACTCATTTATTTAGCAGTCATTTGCCCTACTAAGAACTCAACAAAATCAGTTGATTTGTTCTTATCTTCATCTTCTCCAAACACCCCAATGATCATCTTCCGTGAATGAATTGGAAGGTCTGTAGCAAATTTCGTATCTGTGATATCTACGCCTGTGATCCATTCTTTACCGTTCTCCGTATTTTTTATACGTTTCAAACGAATATCATCTAGAGGAAGTCCCGCTGATTTAACAAACGGCTCTAGATTCTTAAGTCCCTGCTGTTGTCCGATCCAATCAAAAGTAGCATCATCCAAAATAAGAATATTCGGACGATCCGCCGCCAGCATCGCCATCGCGCGCTGGATATAAGTCATGTCTAACGCGCCTCCACCTTCTCCACCTGTTGAGGGAAGGTATACGACTTCCGTCTTTACCCGCTTCCAAGCTGGATAACGATTGACGATCTCTTGTTTAAGCTCTTCATCCTTACCTGATGGATCTTGAGATTCATAGTTTCCTAGGAACATGATAGTTACATCCACTGGCGGGAGTGAAGCTTCATATTTTTTGGCTTGATATTGATTATAAAGAGCGTTACCTCCAAAGATTAGCACTAACAGCACAACGATAGATACAAATGTATGGACTTTGTATAGCCTAAAAAAATTCTCCGATTTACGCGCTATGCCGGAAAATGCTCCCCATTTCTCTAGCCGCTTGTCCTCTGCCTCCTGAATTTCCTGCTGATCTAAGCCGTCTAAGATCGTTTTGTAAGCCAGAAATTCTTCTTCATAGGCTGCAGCCTCAGTTTCTGAGGAATTTGATTTACGGCGTTTCAAGTGCAAATCAAACTTTTTATTCAATTCCTCCCGGGTAATGTCTACAGGCAAGTCCAAACGTTCGTATGCCTCTTTTAACTTCTCATTCAAATTGATGACTCCTTCCTGATGCTTTGCTAGATATCTGATCGTAAATTTGGTTCTATGTATTGAATTAGATTGGACATACACATATTGCAAAAAAATGAGCGAATTCGTGAAAAATACAATATATGAACTCAATTAAACTATATCATGGAGTGCTAGACGCTAACAAGTAAGCGTTTATCATAGGGCTTAGAGGCATTCTATTACTCTAGTCCAAACCATGCAGCTGTTTAAATTGCTCTGGACTCATTCCAGTCAACCGCTTAAATACTAGACAAAAGTAGCTGGCATTTTCGAAGCCCACTAACTGAGCAATTTCATACATTTTTTTATCTCGTTCATTGAACATTAGCTGTTTACTCAAGTTAATACGTTGCTTGTTGATATAGGTTACAGGTCGATCATGAATTGTTTTTTGAAAAAGCCTGCATAAATACTGTGGCGACACTGCAATAACCTCCGCAAGTTCCTTTAATGGGAGGGTCCTATGAAGATTCCTTTCTATATGTCGCAACACCGGTTTAATTCGCTCCAATTCAAGAGCCTCGTTTAGAGGAGAAACTAGATTGCTTTTTAAATCCAGTAGCAGCGCGTATAGTTGTTTGGATCGTTCCAGATTCGTTTCCAGTTCATTACTATCTGACAAGTTGAGCATTTCTTTTAAAGGATTTAGCCACTTATCCTCCTTCAACCTTGCAGGGCCTGATTCGCGGATTCCTGCGTACAGCAGCATTTGACCGGCCTCTCTACCATTAAATGAAATCCATGACAGCTTCCACTTACTGCTGATTGGCGCATACGAATGCGTAATATTCGGGAATAAAAAGAATACATCCCCTGAACCCACAATATATCGTTTCTCCTGAATGACAAGTTCGCCTTTGCCTTCGTGAATCTGATGTATTTGGTAATCCGGAAATCCGGTAGGACGTAAGGTTTCTGCCTGATGCTCCCAAAATCCAATGGTTGTAGCATACAGCGGCAGCATATTCGTATCTTCCGTTTGGCAAAAGATTATTTTACTCTCCATCTGATCACTCGTTTCATATTTTGTTACATTGGATGAAAAATATTTTATATCTCTTACCATTACTCCAATTTATAATATGAATATAATAACATCACTATTATAAAGGAGATTTACTCATGCGAGCAAAATTTGTTTACCAGCCTCCTGCAAACGGTTATCCAGAATGGAATAATAATCCGGAAATCTTCGAACTAAATCGCTTGGATGCACATGCTTCCATGATCCCTTATAGCAATCTAACGCAAGCCCTGGTGGGAGATAAAGAAACCTCGCCATACTACAAAACGCTTAATGGTATTTGGAAGTTCTCTTTTTCCGAAACACCTGATCTACGGGTCGTGGATTTTTATAAAGCTGATTTCGATTGCAGCAATTGGGCTACGATTCCTGTACCTTCTCATTGGCAATTCCATGGGTATGATTACCCGCAATATACGAATGTCCGATATCCTTGGGCGGAATCTGAACCTGATCTCAAGCCCCCCTTTGCTCCGACAAAATATAATCCCGTAGGCTCGTACATCCGAACCTTTACTGTACCTGAATCTTGGAACGGTCAGCCTGTATACCTTAGCTTTCAGGGGGTTGAATCCGCTTTCTATGTATGGGTAAACGGAGAACGGGTCGGTTACTGTGAAGACACCTTTACACCTTCCGAGTTCGATATTACCCCTTATTTAATTGCTGGTGATAATAAACTAGCTGTCGAGGTCTATCGTTGGTGTGATGCCAGTTGGCTGGAGGATCAAGATTTTTGGCGGCTTAGCGGTATTTTTCGGGAGGTCTATCTGTACACGGCCCCTTCTGTTCATGTTGCTGATTTTTTCGTTAAAACCGAGCTAGATGAAGCTTTCGTACATGCGGATTTAAACGTAGACATCAAAGTAGAGAATTATTTTAACGAGAAACTAAACCCTTATACACTCCAAATGCAGCTATACAATAAAGAGGATCAGCCTGTATGGGAGGCTCCAGTATCTACGTTTACTTCCTTTGATCAAGAGGGTGTTCAGCATTTCAAGCTTTCTGAACATGTAGAAGACCCTTATAAGTGGAGTGCTGAGACACCGTATCTGTATACATTGGTTCTCTCCATGATTGACGATAAAGGAAACACTACTGAAACGGTCAGCTGTAAGGTCGGATTCCGTACCTTTGAGATCAAAGACGGACTTATGAAGATCAACGGCAAAAGAATTGTACTTAAAGGCGTTAACCGGCACGAGTTCTCTTGTGACACAGGACGTGCGCTATCCAAAGACGACATGATCCGAGATATCAAACTGATGAAAACACATAATATTAATGCGGTTCGGACCTCTCACTACCCGAATCAATCTGTTTGGTATGAGCTTTGTGATGAATACGGACTTTACGTAATCGATGAAACCAATCTGGAAACGCACGGTACTTGGCAGTATGGGCAACAAGGTGTACATGAGGGAAATGTACCTGCTAGCAAACCGGAATGGCGGGCCAATGTGATTGACCGTTGCAACTCCATGATGCAAAGAGACAAAAACCATCCTTCGGTTATCATCTGGTCACTGGGGAATGAGTCCTACGGTGGTGATAATTTTATCGCCATGCATGACTATCTCAGAGAAGCTGACCCGACACGACCTGTTCATTATGAAGGAATCTTCCATTGCAGAGAGTCAGAAGCAGCTAGTGATATAGAGTCGACTATGTATGCTAAACCGCACGATGTTGAAAAATATGCGCTAAGTCATCCTCAGAAGCCTTACATCATCTGCGAATACAGCCATGCTATGGGGAATTCTTGCGGTGGATTACACCTATACACCGATATGTTTGACAAGTACGATGTATTTCAAGGTGCATTTATTTGGGATTGGGTGGATCAGGCTATCCGAACCAAAACATCCGAAGGTGTCCCATATTTAGCATATGGTGGTGATTTTGGTGAGTCGCCACATGATGGGAATTTTAGCGGAAACGGATTACTTTTTGCCGATCGCTCGGTTACTCCAAAGCTATTTGAGGTCAAAAAATGCTATCAAAATATTAAAGTAACTGCTTTAAATATCCGTGAAGGTCTCTTTCAGATTCGTAATAATTTTTTATTTACCGATATTGAACAATACGAACTTAAATGGGAAGTTTCTTTAGACGGAGTAACTGCGCAAGAAGGTTTGCTGCAAATCTCTGCTGCACCAGGAGAAATCGTTGAATGCACTATCCCTTATGAACTGATTTCACATAGAGGTGATCATGAAGCTATTCTGAATCTCTCCTTTATTCAGCGTTCAGAAACTTCTTGGGCTGATGCTGACCACGAAATCGCTTGGGAACAGTTTATTTTATCCCCGCGTATCGTGACAAAGGCTCCAAAGACAACGGATGGAACGTTACATGTGCAGGAACATGAAGGTGCATTGACCGTACAGGGTGGGAATTTCACTCTAAACTTTAATACAACAACTGGTGAGCTAAACTCATACTATGCTGCCGGTAAAGAACATCTGCTTGAACCCGTAAGACCTAACTTCTGGAGAGCGGTCACGGATAATGATCTTGGCAATGGATTGCCAAAGCGCTGTGCAGTGTGGAAGCAGGCTTCTAATGAGCGGAATCTGTTGAGCATGAAATATAGAACTGAAGGAAATCTCTGTTTCGTTTCCACCACTTACCTTCTGCCAACGAATCCGTACTCCACCCTTCTGATTCAGTATGAGATTCGCCCTGACGGATCTTTAGAGATCCTGCAAGAACTGAATCCGGGTAGTAGCGCTCTGCCAGAAATTCCTGAGTTCGGAATGATGTTCGTGCTTGCTGGAAGACTCGATACCCTTTCATGGTACGGCCGTGGACCCCATGAGAATTATTGGGACAGACAGACTGGAGCACCTCTTGGCCGCTATACGGGCAAAGTCAGTGACCAGTTCATCCCTTATCTTAGACCGCAGGAGTGCGGCAATAAGACGGATGTCAGATTTGCTTCGATTACAGATGGCAACGACGGATCAGGACTTTATTTTGATAGTGCAATCCCTATGGAAATTAATGCTCTGCCTTGGAAACCCGAGGAATTGGAAGCACATGATCACGTATATAAATTACCAGTCTCGAACAAAAGCGTACTGAGAGTCAACTACAAGCAAATGGGAGTTGGGGGTGACGATAGCTGGGGTGCACCAACCCACGAAGAGTTCACTCTGCCGGCTAATCGCCCATATACATTCCGCTTCACCCTTTCTCTTCTCTAATTTCTTCTATTAAAAAGGCCGTCTCTGGTTGGTTTCTACCAAACAAGACGGCCTTGTTCTATTTATTTCAGCACTACTGTTCCTTGTCTGAATTCCGAAGGACTCAGTCCAACATTTTTTTTGAACTGTTTGGAGAAATAATAAAGATCACTAAAACCGAGATCATGGGCAATCTCACCGACAGAACGTTGCGTGCTCCTCAATAGCTCCTTGGCCTTAGTTATCTTTTTTCTGGTTATATACTGAATGGGTGGAACTCCGATTTGCTGTTTAAATAGCCGGATAAAATAGTTGGGATGCATGTACGCAATCTCTGCAAGCTCATGTATGGTGATATTACGCTCGATATGAGCGTCTATGTAAGTTAATACTTTCGTTAATTTTTCGATCGAGCTTGGATTCTTAAAGATGATTTCGTCTACATCTATGTTCATAATATAATATGAAAATAACTCCATTAACTTACTTTTCGCTAACAAATGAGCATACACCGCATCAGATTTCATATGACTCGTTAGACTACTGAATATCTCTTGGATTACATGAGGATCTACTTCTCTGCATACATGACTTAACTCTATCATATTGAATAGATTTATATCTCCGACTTTTGCGCTGAAATGGCACCAATACTTCTCAAAGGGTTGATCACTTATGCAAGAATAAGATTGATTAGCTCCCTCAGGCATTAAAAAAAGCTGACCAGGCTTCGGATAATATTCCCGATCTCCAATCTTTAACCACCCCTCCCCATCGCAAATAAAATAAAATTTACTATAGTCTGGTGTATAGTCGAGATCTCTCCAGTCACGGCCACAAAGATTGTAATCAGCCATAAATAAATCAACCTTTAAATTGGATAAATAATTTGTAAGCAAAACATGGTTATCCATCCCTTACTCCGCCTTATCAGGTTAGTTTTGTACATCTAAAAGTTAATGTCCTACATTTTGTTTCCTACATCTAATCACTACAATGAAGGTAAGAAATAAGCGTTTGAAAGGATGAGCACAACATGATGGATAAAAGCAAGTATTTAAAAGTGATCGACGATACCATTTCAAATGGAAGATTCAAAGACGATTGGGATTCACTAAGTCAATTTCAAGTACCGACGTGGTATGAAAAAGCCAAGTTTGGCATTTTCATTCATTGGGGTCTTTATTCGATTCCGGCCTTCGCTAGTGAATGGTATTCCCGAAACATGTATATACAGGGATCAAGCGAATATGAGCATCACATTGCTACTTATGGTGAACATAAAGATTTTGGCTATAAAGATTTCATCCCCTTGTTCAAGACTGAGCAGTTCAACGCTGAGGAATGGGCTAATCTCTTCAAATTATCTGGTGCCAAATACGTGATGCCTGTAGCAGAGCACCATGACGGCTTTCAAATGTATAAGAGCGCTTACTCCCACTATAACACATATGAGATGGGTCCCCAGCGGGATTTAGTTGGGGAAATGAAAGACGCTTTTGAGCTTCAGGGATTAGAGTTTTGTGTATCTTCCCATAGAGCTGAACACTGGTTCTTCCTGTCTCATGGCAAGGAATTTGATTCCGATATTCAAGAACCGCTTGTATGCGGAGATTTCTATTGGCCATCTATGACGGAACCCGATCATCAGGATTTATTCGGCTCTCCGCCGAATAAAGAATTTCTGGAGGATTGGTTAATTCGCTGCTGTGAGCTGGTGGACAATTATAAGCCGAAGGTCTTTTACTTTGATTGGTGGATTCATACAGCTGCCTTCAAATCCTATCTTAAAAAGTTCGCCGCTTATTATTACAATAAGGGAGATGAATGGGGGACTCCGGTTGCAATTAATTATAAGCATGATGCATTTATGTTCGGCTCAGCGGTACCAGATATTGAAAGAGGACTTTTCTCCGAGCTTAAGCCTTATTTCTGGCAGACGGATACAGCTGTAGCCAAAAATTCATGGTGTTATACAGCGGATAATGATTATAAGTCTGCCATGGAGATCATCAGAGATTTAGTAGATATCGTAAGTAAAAACGGCAATCTCCTACTCAATATAGGACCTAAAGCAGACGGAAGCATCCCCGCTCAGGATCGGGAGATTCTTCTTGCCATTGGAGATTGGCTAAAAATAAATGGTGAAGCGATCTATGATACAACCTACTGGCGCACCTTCGGTGAAGGTCCTACTAAGATCGTCGAAGGGCAGTTTACGGATGGAACCACAAAGACTTTCACTAGTGAAGATATCCGTTTTACAGTTAAAGGAAGTTGTCTTTATGCAACCGTTCTTGTATATCCAGAGAATGGGATCGTTCATATCCAATCTCTTAAAGAAAAGTCCACCCACTTCCATGGGATAATAAAAGATATCCATATCTTAGGATTTGATGAACGGCCTACTTGGGAAAGAACAGATGAGGCATTAACCATTTATACGTCCACTGTCCACAGTGAGGCTCCGGTTGTTTTACGGATTGAGTTAGATTAAGATAAAAATAGTTTTCTCAGCAGTCCTAATGTAGTTACCCTACATTAGGACTTTTTTGAACCACGTCAGAACAATAGGCTTGTACAAATCAAATAGCCTTAATGTGTTTTGTCCATTGAGTAAAAGGAAACTTTAATTTATGATAGTTTTCGTCGAGAATGATTATCATTATTGGTGATCGCTACATATTTTAGGGAGG
The DNA here is from genome assembly GCF_038004585.1 of Paenibacillus sp. FSL R5-0475. Lineage (NCBI taxonomy): Bacteria > Bacillati > Bacillota > Bacilli > Caryophanales > Paenibacillaceae > Paenibacillus > Paenibacillus sp. FSL R5-0475. Next base: position 1,010,392 of record NZ_JBBORK010000001.1, on the reverse strand, counting down.
CAATATTATATGAATAAGGTAAGACAACCGTTCGCCGTATTATGTGTACTCTTTCTGATGACCACATTACTACTCGCCTGCGGAAACTCAGGAGAACAACCAGCCAAGAACAATGCGTCGAACGCAGCCGGAAATAATACTTCAGCTACCACTGTACCTTCTCCAGAAACATCCGACAAGGGCACTAATGAAACTGCGGCAACTACTCGCTCCTACACGGATTACATAGGCCATACCGTAGAAATACCTGTTAACCCGAAGCGCGTGATTTATTCAGGAGAAACCTATGGTGATCTACTCGCACTTGGTGTGCAAGCGGTAGGATATCCACTTTCCATGGGTGAGGGTCAGGTTTTTGAAGATCAGCTACAAGGTGTCGAAGATGTAGGGTTCCCTATCAATCTGGAAAAGACGCTGGAACTTCAGCCTGATTTGATTATCTATGCAGGAACTGATGAAGCTGATTTCGAGCAGCTGTCCAAAATCGCACCCACGATAATATTTGATACCTTTGCCCCGCTAAATGAACGGATGCTTGATATTGGTGGAATTCTTGGGAAAACGACCGAAGCAGAGGCATGGCTGGCTAAGTATAAAACGAGTGAAGATGCCATGTGGGAACAATTAAAGGCAGCGGGCATAAAAGAAGGAGAAACAGCTTCGGTCTTTACTTATTATCCTGGTGACAGACTATTTGTTATGGCGACGACCGGACTTTCGCAAGTCCTTTATGGAGAGAATGGCTTCAAGCCAACCCCAGCAATTCAGAAGGTCCTTGATGAAGGTATGGGATTCCAGGAAGTATCCATGGAAGTGCTTAAAGAATATGCCGGAGATCGGATTTTCATTCTAACTCCTGTGGCCGATGAAGCCAAGCAATCCACAGCTACTCTATTAAAGAGTCCGATCTGGAAAGGTCTCCCTGCCGTCAAGAACGGATATGTCTATACTCAAGATATTATGAAGACTTCAAGTGATGCAACAACAAGAGAATGGCTGCTCGGTGAACTCCCACAGCTTTTGAATATGAAATAATTTTCACCTTCATGAAGCCTTTGGCACTTAGCTGATAGAAAACTGCAAGAAGCATGTCAACAGCTGTTGATATGCTTCTTTATTTTATATACAATGAATTAATTGATAATGATTCTCACCAAATGAACGGAGGCTTCCTCTTGCTGCAAACATTACCCGTCGCTGCACCGCTCCGCTCGTTGCTGTTTCAGCTGACTGATGCGGAACTACATATTCAACCGGCAGGCTCTTGCTCTAAGGCTCTTTCAGCTCACTTTTATAGACTTCTAATATTCACTGGCGGTAGTGGACAGCTGATCCTTAGCGATCAAACCATAACACTGACTACAGATACATGTTATCTCCTATCTCCTGGAACTTCCTATAGCACGGACAATCAAGAGACGACTCTTTATTATTATCTCATCACTTTTACAGCAATTAATAACGCCGAGTTTCCCGAATATTATTCAGAGGAACTCCTTCCAGGTAGGCAGGAGCTGATTGTCCACCCGTTCACTAGGGTAATCCGCCTTGCTGAAGATCTGCTTATGAGCAAAAAAAATGCCGATGATGTGCATTTTTTTAAGCGGCAATTAAAATTCCAAGAATTGCTGCTCTTACTCTTTGAGCATAATTATCCTTCCGAGCAGGTGCCAAGTCCCGCGGATTCCGTGGAAAAGACCATCCAATATATGCAAGATCACTATACGGAGAGTATCACCGTGAAGCAACTGGCTGAGCTCGCAGGGATAACATTGTGGCAATATACTCCGATCTTTCAAAAGCTTACCGGAAAAAGACCGCTCGATTACCTGACCGAACTGCGCATTAACCATTCGAAGCGTTTCCTTCTAGAATCCGCTGAACCGCTGCGTGAGATTGCTCGTCTGGTTGGCTTCTCCGATGAATATTATTTTAGTCGCCGGTTTCGTCAAAAGACTGGAATTACACCCGGACAATATGCGCATCAGCAAGGTCGGAAGCTTACTGTGAAAGACTGGACTGGCCATGAGGTGGATATTCCGGAGCGTCCAAAGCGCATTGTCTACCATGGTGAGACGCTTGGCGATCTGCTCGCATTAGGTATAAAGCCTATCGGAGGAGATGAAGTCTTTGCATGGAACAGAGTCTATAAACATCGACTTAAAAAGCTCTCTAACGTTGGCTTTCCTCTGGATCCGAAGCTTACCGCTTCATTAAATCCTGACCTAATTATTATAGCTAATTCAGATGATAAGGCCTATCGAGCAGTCGTCGACATCGCCCCGACACTTACCTTTGATTCATTTGCTCCACTTGAACACCGTATGCGGACACTTGGAAGCTGGTTGGGTAAGCAGCACGAAGCAGAAGCATGGCTGGATTCATTCGCAGCAAAAAATGCTGCCATGTGGCAGCAGCTTTATATGAATACTCTTCGACCTGGAGAAACAGCTTCTGCATTGATTTATGACCATGGAAATCATCTATATGCTATGGGAATGTCCGGTTTGTCTACTGCTCTCTATGCCCCTAACGGTTTACAGCCCACAGATGAGATCAAAGCGATTCTCGATGGAGAGTTAGGATTTGCAGAAGTCGATCCAGCAAGGCTGCCTTTCTACGCCGGAGATCATATCTTTATGCTTATTCCGGAACGTCAAGACTCGCGAGTTGCTATGGAGAAACTACTAGACAGCTCACTATGGAAGAATATACCCGCTGTACGTAAGGGGCGAGCTTATCTGCTTGACGGAAGCAAATGGAACTATGGAGATGCTTTAACACGTGAAAAGCTTCTAACGCTGTTGCCTAAGCTGCTTGGAGGAGGCTAATCAATCAGCTCTTTTAATAAAAATCCTGACCATGATGCTCAGAAGACTCAAATGAAATAGAAGTCCCACCATAAAGTATGCAAACACAATAAAACCACTAGAAGCTTCTATAACAAAAAATAACTTAGCAGGCCAATAGGTAGGAATCCACGCCCCGATAAATTGCCATGGTGATGGAACAAAATAAGCTACGATTGGTCCTGCTATAAACAGACCACCGATCTTTGATAAAGCTAATCCTTCTACCTTATTTGCAGCGAAAGAAGCTAGGAATAATGCAAAACAAGGGGCTTCAAATGCTAGTAGTATAAGGATGTATATATGCTCTAATTGGAAGCTAGATAAGCCGGAGACTATAAAAAATAGCGATGAAAGAAATGTACAGAGTAGAGATGGAAGAACTAGACGATACACCATGTATCCTCTGCGCATTAATGGTGTAACCGCGTAATAAGAGATGACATTCTCATCTCTTTCATCAAGCATTAAAAGACCTGTCATCATACCGGTTAGCATTGGAAAGGTCATGACTAAGAAAATCGCAGCAAAGCTACTATATTTATATAAATCGAAAGCATAACCGTTCGTAAGCCAATCGGCTATCATTGGAAATCCAAATCTTGAGACGACTAGAAGTGCTAAAGGAGCAAAGATGCCGACCATGAGCACTGGGTCCAAACCAGTATGCCGGATATCGCTTATAAAAAGCATACGATACTTCTTCATTTTCTTGCTCCTCCCTTACCTATGCGCATCATTACATGATTTTCGAAGGACATTTTTGCCCATACGTATATCACAACATTCCATAGCAGTAATATCGATATGGAGTAGATGTAATTGCCAAATGGCATAGCCGAGGTTCCCGAACTCAACAAGCGAAGTGTTCCTTCCGTAGGAAGCCATAAAAAAAGTTTGGAGTTCCACACCTTAAAATAACCAAGCAAAGGAAGTATAAAAGGCAATGCGAATACTTGTGATAGTAGAATGAAACCATTAATTGTCTGGCAACGAGCCACAACTCCAATCGACAATAGCGTCATAAAGCTTGACGTTAGAATGATTCCAGTAGAAAAGCCAAACGGGGATTGCGGAATCCCGCTTGCTATTACATGAATAACCCAAGCGGCTAACAGGGAGAGTACAGATAATGAGCCTGCTTTTGAAAGCAAATATTCCCTAACACGAATCGGAGTAACAAATAAAGGATCATGGATGCCCTGGTCTCTTTCCAGCAGCACAATCCCCCCTGCGAGAATAAGCCCCAAGGCACTCGGATCGCTAAAGGTCAATAACAACATCGTTTGTTCCCGATAATGATCAGGAATAAGATGCAGCAATACCAAATAAAACGCACAGATAATGACGTAGATCCAATAAAACCCATGCCGCCATTGAAACCGGATGTCAAAGGCAAACGCAGATCTGAATCTCATGTTAACTGCCTCCCAGTTACGTCAATAAAGATTTGTTCCAAAGACGCCTCCAGCGAATGAATGGTTTCTATTGGATGCTCACGAACAAGCTTTAAGAAATATTCGTTCTCCCCAATATCATCAAGTGAGAATTCTTCATTTCTAACTTCATTTTGATAGCGGTATTCTAGCCGCACTCGTTTTTTTCCATTTAGAAGCTTAAGCTCCCGAGGAGAATCAATCAACTTAATCTGACCGTCTACAATAAAAGCGACCCTGTCGCAAAGTTCCTCCGCGGCTTGCATATTATGTGTTGTAATAATTACAGTTGTCCCATTTGCCTTTTTTTCCAGGATTAAATCCTTCATTCGTTTCGCATTGACAGGGTCGAGCCCGGAAGAGGGTTCATCCAGAAATAGAATTTTTGGGTTATTTAAGAGTGCTCTGCAGAAATTCAGCCGCATCTTCATCCCCTTCGATAACTGGGAGACCTTCAAATTTGCAGCTTCAGTGAGATTTACTTGCTCCAGGAGAAACCTCGGTTCCGCTGTTCTCCCTGAATACAGAGAGCGAAATAGCTGCAAATTTTCCAGCGCAGTAAACTTCGAATAGAAATTTGGAAACTCAAAAGCTACCCCTATTCGCTCAAAATACTCCGGTCCGGTATTTCTTATTTCCTTGCCCATTACGTTAACGCTGCCGAGATAATTTTTTAAGACTCCAATTAGTATTTTTTGTGTTGTGCTTTTACCCGCTCCCGAAGGACCGAGAAAACCAAACACTTCTCCTTGAGGTATGGAAAAGTTAAGTCCACTAAGGGTTGGCTCTTTTATTTTTGGGTAGGTAAAATGAAGCTCCTTCACTTCGATCATTTCATACTCCCCCAGTCATATTATCTTTCAAAGAAGTCATCCCCTCAGCCAGAACCCCTATCAAAAGCTCTATAGTTGCCTGATAGCGTTCATCACCGATCTCTTCCTTATGCAAAGACAGGAGGACTACAGAGCGAATCATGCTTACGATTAATCCCGGGTCAATCCCAACCATGATACCTTCGGCTTGCCATAATTGAATGAAAGGAATAAAAAAGTCTTTATCCTCTATAAAATTTTGTTCCAACAACTCATTAGGTAACTTTCTTAATAGCTGCTCCATTTCGCTTCTTACGAACATCTGGCGGACGATCGGACTCTCTTCCATCATGCGGAAAGATTTCAGTAAAAATAATCTGATTTCTTCCTTGTTTACAGGCACGCCTACGCTAAATGAATCGAACATTGTACTACGAATTCGTTGTTCCTCTTCAAGCAATATGTGATAGAACAATTCCTCTTTCGATCCAAAGAACATGTAAAACGAGCCTTGCGCAATCCCGGCAGCTTTTGTTAATTCTTCAACACTAGTTTTTTTAATGCCATGTACTTCAAAACAGCGGCGACCTTCTGTCAACAATTTATGTTTAATCCATTCTCTTTCTTGTTCTGTGAATTTCTTAGGCATACATCTCAACTCGCTTTTATGGTTTTGTGAATAATTTTATTTTATATTCACAAGTTAACCCACCAACCATATTTTGTCAATCTTTTTCTCTGTAAGCGCCAAATCAGCATGAAAAATCTATGCTATAATCATGCAGTAACACGAAATGGACTAATGGGTGGGAATACATAAATGAAGTTGGAACGTTTGATTTCCATGATCTACAAGCTGTTGAACCACGAAGTTTTATCTGCCTCCAAGCTGGCTGAAGAGTTTCAGGTTTCCCAGAGAACTATCTATAGGGATATCGATGTCATTTGTGCCGCAGGCATCCCGGTCGTATCGTATCAGGGAACTAAAGGCGGATATGGCATCATGGACGGATATAAAATGGATAAAAGCCTGCTCCGTTCTTATGATGTCACTTCTTTGATTACCGTGCTGAACAGTCTCTCTTCCGTGTTTGAAGACGAACAAGCGCAAGGAACCATTGAACGGCTGCAAACGATTGGAACAGAACAACAGACTTCTAGTCTAGCGGTGGATTTTGAAACTCGTCGTATGGATCCCGATGCACTTTCTCTTTTACGTACGGCTATTACGGAACGAAATATTGTCCGTTTTGATTACATCAATGTAAAAAACGAACGCACAACCCGTAATATGGAACCAGTAAAGCTTCATTTTAAATATAGCAACTGGTATATCTATGGTTATTGCCAGGAACGACAGGATTATCGAGAGTTCCGGCTATCCCGGATGATGAATTTGCTTCTGACACAGAATACCTTTCATTCCCAACATGAGGTACCCATAGAGGCCGGTTGTTCAAACAGGGCCGATCAGGTTGAGGAAGTCGTTATCCGGGTGGGACCTGAGGCTTTGGCAGAAGCGCTGGACCAATTTCACCAGGTGGATAAGGAATTTCATACCGATGAGAGCATGACGATGCGAATTCCTGTGTATAAACCATTGGAAGCCCGCTGGCTATGGTCAATTCTGCTAAGTTTCGGCAGCGGCGCTGAAGTCCTCGAGCCTCTTGCACTGCGAGGTATCTTAAAAAAGCAGCTGCAAAATACCCTAAATCTTTATGAAGAAGTATGACAGTCTGCTGTCATACTTCTTCTTTTATATTAACAACAGCTACAAAATAATCTATCACAACTCAAAAGGAGATCATACAATGACCAATCATCCAGTAGAAATGTTTAATTACCACATTTGGGCGAACCAAACGATCTTGGGAAGAATCAAGGAACTCTCTCCCTCTGTGCTAAATCAAGAAGTGAATAGCTCTTTTCCCACCATCGCTCATGCCCTTAGCCATATCTATGCGGTTGATACGATGTGGTATCTAGTTTTAACAGGCACTGGTATGCCTGAGGCTTTTCAAAAAAGTATCCCGCTAAATATGAGCATTCTAAATTCGGTTGATGAATACGCTAATCTTTTTGCCCAGCTATCTGAACAATACAAAGAATGGTTACAAAACCAAACCGATTTGGAGCAGACTATTCTACTTGATAACCCATTCGCTGGAATCCGGCAAACACGCCTATCAGAAATTGTGCTGCATGCCGCCAATCACGGGACTTATCATAGAGGTAATATATCTACTATGTTACGTCAGTTAGGACACGCTTCCACCATGAATGACTATTCCCTTTTTTGGTATCAGATGTCTGCGGAAGCTATTTAATTTATGCAGATTGAAAATCTAATAACAGTGAAATCGAGAGAACATTTAAGAGCTTGGCTTCAGGAAAATTGTAAGACTGAAAAATCTTGCTGGGTACTCGTAAGTATGACGCCAAACCCAGAAACATTGCTATATTTGGATGTGGTTGAGGAATGTTTGTGCTTTGGATGGATCGATGGAGTGAAAAAGAAAGTTTCTGAAACGGAGCTGGCGCAGCGACTGTCTCCCAGAAGCAAACGAAGCTCTTGGACAGAATTAAATAAAGAACGTGTCCGCCGCCTCGATAAACTGGGGTTAATGAGTGACGAAGGAAGAAAGGTACTTCCGGATATGAATCTCGCTTCTTTTAAAGTCGATAGGGTTATAGAACAAAGGTTAAAAGAGGAGCAGCAGGTATATGAGAACTTCTTAACCTTTCCCGCTCTTTATAAAAGAGTCAGGATCGACACGATACAAAGCAATACAAATCAACCAGAATTATTTAAGCGTAAATTAGATAAATTTATAACAAACACTAAAGAAAATAAAATGTACGGTCAATGGCATGATCATGGACGGCTTCTAGATTATTAAGCTGCTAGATCATAAGATTGCTTTGTAACTCTTGCAGATTGATTAAAAAGATGAGAAACCCAGTCATTCTCATGACCTTGGGTTTCTCTTTTTGTATTTAAATATGGAAAAATAGCATAATGAACGACTTCCAGCTTACTTGAGCTCAGCGTTCAGCCTCTCAATCAACTCTAGCAATTGCAGTGGCTCACTAACTGTATACGTCGGACGCTCAGACTCATCTGCCGGCTCATGGGAATAACGGGGCGTCCAGCTCTGAAAAATGCTGGTGATGCCTAGCGCATTGGCCCCTTTCATGTCACGGCTAAGATTGTTGCCAATCATAACGGTACGGGAGAAATCCGCTTCAGACAAATCAAGCGCACCAATAGCTGCCTTGAACATGCGCGGGCTTGGCTTGACTGCTTTGATATTCTCGGAAATGATCATGGCGCTGAAATAATCGTTTAGTCCATGCTGCTTAAATACATTTTTGAAGGATTGCGCATCACCGTCTGCAACCAGAGCAAGCGTGTATCCTCTCTCATGCAGGGTTTGAATCGTGATATCTGCTCCCGGAATCAGATCCGCACTCCGTACGATTCCTTCTTCATCCCTAATTTCAGTCGATTCATCAACAATGGTATCTCCGCTGTCAAAAAAGATAATTAACCTTTTCTCGTCCATGTTCTCAATAACCGTCCTCTTTATTTAATGGGTGAGTTGCCTGTGGATTCTCGGATCACCAGTTCAGGCTGCAATACAATTCTTTGCTTGATATCATCTGTATGATCCAGACTGCCGATCAGCAAATCAAATGCCATCTTCACCATCTGATTCATCGGTTGAGCAATAGTTGTTAACGTTGGATTCGTCACGGTTGACAGAATGGTATCGTCAAAACCAATGATAGAGAGCTGTTCCGGTACAGATATTCCCTCTTCCTTCGCAGCCTGGAGTGCGCCGATGGCAAGCAAGTCGTTGCAACAGAATAATGCTGTCGGACGCTCCGCGCCGCGGAGAATCTCGGATGCTACCCGTTTCCCGTCTTTGATATTCGACTCACACGCGAAGATATTCTTCGGGTCCAGTGAAATGCCAGCCTCAAATAATCCAAAGCGGAAACCCCTGACCCGCTCAAAGCTGCTGCTTACATTGAAATCCTCGGACAAAACTGCCATCTTGCGATGACCTTTTTCAAGCAAATGTTCTGCGGCAATAGTGCCTCCTTTGAAGTCATCGTTCAATACACGGTGAACAGCTATGCCTACGGTCTCCCGAGCGATCATAACTATGGGGAAGGATTTCTCTACATGAAGCGCCAAGATATCCGCATTTCCCACACCTGTTCCGATCAGAATACCGTCAACATTTTTTTGCTCCAACAGCCGAATGTATTTCTCTACGCGTTCATCTTTGTTATCTGTGCTGCACACAATAACACTATACCCCTCGGAGTGAGCCAGATCCTCTACGGTTCTAGCTATCTCGGAAAAAAAGGGATTCGAGACATCTGGAATAAGAAGACCAATGGTATAGGTCTTCTTCCCCATTAGTGCCGAAGCAATGACACTGGGCTGATATTGCAGCCGCTTCATCACCTCAAGGATTTCATCTCGCTTCTTGTTGCTTACTTTTCCTTTACCGTTAATCGCATTAGAGACGGTAGCAATTGATACGCCCGCTTCCCTGGCAACATCATATATCGTGGTCGTTTTCATGGCATTAACCTCATTATAAATATTAAGTGGATTGGAGTCTTTGCATCCTCCCTTCACATAAGTTAAGCGCTTAACCTAATGTTACTATGACGACAGCAATAAATTCAATTCATTTTTCTTGGAGGTTTAGATGCTTCGTCTTCTGCCGCTCAATGCTAGGGTTGGTGAATACGCCGGAACACACAAAGAAGTGCCCCGAATCCATGGATTGTATGGCTTCGGGGCACTCTCTTTTTTCCAAATGGATATCTGATTTAAAATGGATTAAAGCCCCTCAGCCAGAATCCGTTTCAAGAACATCCCTGTATAAGATTCCTGTACTTCAGCGACCTGCTCCGGTGTGCCTTCAGCTACAAGCCTACCTCCAACTGTCCCCCCTTCAGGGCCAATGTCCATCACCCAGTCAGACTCCCGAATCAGTTCTAAGCTGTGCTCCACAACAACAACCGTATTTCCCGTATCTACCAATTTGCTCAATAAGGTATGAAGTTGCTTGATGTCTGACGGATGTAGACCTGTCGTTGGTTCATCGAGCAAATAGAGCGTATGATTTTTAGATGGCTTGCTCAGCTCTTTGGCCAGCCTGATCCTTTGTCCTTCGCCGCCTGATAAGGTTTTGACAGATTGTCCCCATTTAAGGTATCCAAGACCCACCTCACATAACGTCTCAATAATACCGGCCATTTTGGCCTCCGACTTAAGAATCGGCAAGCTTTCCTGTATAGACATATCCAACAGATCTGAGATAGAGAAGCCATCATACTTCACCTGTAAGACCTCATCCGTAAACCGTCTTCCTTTGCAGGCGTGACACTTTACTTCTAGATCAGGCAGAAATTTCATGTCTACGGACAATACACCAAGTCCCTGACAGGTTTCGCACCGTCCCCCCGGTGTGTTAAAGGAGAAATGCTTGGAGGTCAGTTTTCTTTTCTTCGCCTCTGGCAAAGCCGCAAATAACTGACGCAGATGTGTAAATACATCGGTATAGGTCGCTACATTAGAACGCTGCATCCTACCCATGGGTGATTGGTCAAAGATCACAATACTCCCGACTTCACCTAGACCCGTAATCTCCTTACAGCCTGTTTGTTCATGACCATTAGAGCTTCCTTGCGCAAGGATATCAAATATAAGCGTGGACTTACCCGAACCCGAAACCCCTGTTACAGATACAAGACAACCAAGTGGAATGGAGACTTCTTGAATATCAATATTCCGGTACTGTGCCTGCCGGATAGTGATCTGCTTTCCGTTCCCTTTTCGGCGAATACGTGTGGGAACTTCGAGACGCTCTTCTCTGAGATAAGCTCCTGTAACCGAAAGCCCGCTTGCCATCAAATCTTCTAAACTACCTTCACCCACAACGATTCCACCATGCAATCCAGCACCTGGACCCATATCAATAATATGATCCGCAGCACGCATCATCTCAATATCATGTTCAATAACGAGCACAGTATTCCCAAGATCACGCAGCTCCTGAAGCACACGAATAAGGCCAACTGTATCCCGAGGATGTAGTCCCGTCGTCGGTTCATCCAGAATGTATAACACACCGGTCAACCCTGAACCCAGCAGTGATGCTAGACGCAGGCGCTGTGCTTCCCCGCCAGATAAAGAGACTGTCTGCCGGTTCATGGAAAGATAACCTAGGCCAACATCGATAATCCGCTTTAGTCTAGTAGGCATATCATGAAGGATCGGTTCAAGTAGATGTAGACCTTCGGCAGGCAGTTCCGCCTCCAGTCCTTTCGTCCACTCATATACCTCACTAAGCGACCAGTCGGATACATCTATGATCGATGCGTCAGCTACTCGAACTAGACGAACTTCTTTTTTCAGGCGAGCTCCTAGGCATTCCAGGCATTGCTGCTCATGAAAAAATCCGCCATCTTTCTCCTGCGCACCAGCCTCCCCTTCCTTCTCCTTATACCGCCGCCACAAACCGGGTATAACACCTTCAAACTTCGTCCCTTGGATTGGCTTAATATTAGGGAAATGGCGTTTAAAAGCTTCACTCTCCACACCGTAGTAGAGCAAATCACGCTGAATCTCACCGTAATCCTTCAACGGTTGATCCGGGTCAAACACAAATCCAAAATGTTTTCCCGCCGCTACTAATATCCGCATCTGTATATCCCGATGAACGCCATTCAGAGAAGCTACTCCCCCCTCTTTCATGCTAAGCTCTGGATTAAATACCGCTGCTTCATTTATAGTCGCCACAGACCCAAGTCCACCACAAGCTTCACAAGCCCCTTCCGGCTTATTGAAGGAAAAATGTGACATGCCAAGTTTCTCAAGCTCAGCTCCGCAATGCGGACAGCCCATCGACTGACCTTCCATTTCCTCGTCTTCTTCTATTAGTAGCCCCCTCGCTTCAAAAGAAGGTGGTATGCTACCCTTGCAAGAAGGGCAAATCCGCTCCCCTAATCTAGAAAAAATAAACCTGACAAAGGTATAAATGTCAGTTACAGTCCCTACTGTCGAGCGTGGATTACGATTCGTAACATGCTGTCCAACGCTAATGGATGGGGACAGTCCAACAATGGACTCGACCTTTGGTTTACTGATCGTATCTGAAGTCATGCCCATGGAATCTAAATACTGTCTTTGGCATTCCCGCTGAAGTGTATCCATAGCTAACGTCGATTTTCCTGATCCCGAAGGTCCCGTCAGAACAACAAGCTTATACTTAGGAATCGTGAGCGAGACATTCTTCAGATTGTTCTCTCGTGCACTTTTAATAACAATAGCTTCTTTCACCATGATTCCCCTCTCAATTAAAGCAATCACACCTAGATACATCTCTTATCCATAACCATTTACGAATGCTGTCATACTACTTTTTTTTGCAAAAGTATGCTTAATTCGATAGAATGTATTTGTAAAATAACACATTTTAAAATAACTTCATAATCAAATATCTTGATTGACGAGATATAAAGATTTTAAAAGGGGCGTTATCCTTTGTCAAGCCATGAACAAGCACAACCTACACCAGAGCAAGAACAATTCACCTTACTCATGCGTGGTCTGGGAACCCGAACGGTGGTATACCAGCAAAACGTAGCCGCCTCTCTTGGGTTATACAATAATGATTTTTTGTCTGTGGATATCCTGCGTGAAAAAGGCCCCATTACCGCTGGAGAGCTGTCCAAACTAACTGGACTTGCCACAGGTAGCGTTACTGCATTAATAGATCGTCTCGAGAAAAACGGATACGTTCGCAGACAAAATGACCCTAAAGATCGCCGTAAAGTAATTATTGTCCCGTTGTATGAAAATAAAGAAGATGTCATTGACACGTACATGCCACTTCATACCGCTATGGTTAAATTGGCTGCTTCCTATACGGATGAAGAACTTTCCCTCATTTCACAATTTTTAGGCAAAGCCAGCACCGTTCTAGACGAGCAGATTGATCATCTCAGTTCCCCAACACGTAGTAAGTCTTCTTCTTGACTCAAATGCTAAAAACAACAAATCCCGCTTATTGCATATAACATGCATAAAGCGGGGTTTGTTGTTCATGTTCCGAATTTACGGACTGGAAGGACTGTATAGCGATCAAGCACTTATGAGCGTAGGCTTAAAGCATCATTTAAAAGACGATAATCAAAGCAAGATTGTTCGGATACAGAAGATTCACTAAAAAGAAAGAGGTCGATGCGATTGCTCGCATAGGCCTCTTCTTTTTGTGAAGCATCACTTCATTATCTCACGCGATACTGCTCAAACAGCGTTGGTATAATCTCCGTTGATGCACCCGGCATTTGAGGTAGTATGTAGTGCCCATTAACAACCGTAGCCGGCTCCACAAAAATATGGCGGATCCAAGGAATGTATTCCAGCATGATCGCACCTGGTGTTGCTGCAACCAAATGCTGATGAATTTGCCCCATATCACCAACATGCGGACAAATCGGAATATCGTATGAAGCGGCTAAACCTGCAACCTGTTGCCATTCCGTAATCCCACCAACACGTGTTACATCTACTTGGCAATATTCGAGTGCCCCTTGATGGATATAATCCCGGAATGCATATTTCGTATAGACATGTTCACCTAACGCAATAGGTACATTTAATGCATCGGCCAGCTTCTTATGTCCCATGATGTCATCTGGATTTAAGGGTTCTTCTAACCAGAACAAATCAAACTCCTCTAACTTCTTCCCCCATGTCATCGCTGTATTGATATTCCACTGTTGGTTCACATCGATCATGAAGATGGTTTGATCTCCTATCGCCTTACGAACAGCTTTGCAACGATCATAGTCCTCATGTGAATCTGCTTTACCTACTTTAATTTTGACTCCAGTGAAGCCCTGCTCTACAATTTCAGTAACGTCCTTAATCAAACGTTCTTTGGACCAGTTCAACCAGCCGCCGTTTGTATTATAAGCTTTTATTTGCTTGGATTTATGTCCTCCAAGATACTGCCACAAAGGTTTATTGGAAGCCTTCGCCATAATATCCCAAAGTGCAATATCTACTGCTGCCAACGCCATATGAGTAACTCCCGCTCTCCCAATCCAATGCATTTTTCCAAAACGCAGCTCATCCCAAATCTCTTTCACCATAAACGGATCTTTGCCAATTAATAAAGGAGCGTAATAACGATCAATCGTATCAACGATCATATCATCACCATGTGCACAAGTTCCTGTATACCCATACCCCACAAAATCCTCATCTGTAAAAATCCGAACGCCTGCAAGTCCCCAATGCGTAGCAACATTAATTGCATCCGTTATTGGTGGTGTAATCGGTACGTGTAAGACGAAGCTTTCTACGTTAGTAATTTTCATATTTTTCATCTCCCTAGCTTTAAATGAAATGAATACTCAATCCAAATGGAAAATCTCATCCATACTCGCCCACCATTCACCCTCTAATGCAGACTTCACAGGATACTGACAAGGATCTGTTAAGCTCCACCATTCTTGTGTACGAGGATCTTCAGCCATGATGGCCATATCAGCCGTATAGTCATCCCCTGTATATTCAAAATAACTGAACAAGTAGCCGTCTCTATAAAAAATGGAATAGTTCTTAATGTTGCATTTCCTTAATCTATCCAACACTTCTGGCCATACAGATGCATGTAACGCTTTGTATTCTTCTAGCTTCTCATCCTTGACATGAATAACACTCCCATATCGAGTCATTCCGCCCCTCCCTTTCCAATAAATCATTAATAACCTAAGGCTGCTCCACCATCAACAGGGAGCGCTACACCCGTAACAAATCCGGATAAATCACTCGCTAAATACAACACGGCTCTAGCTATCTCTTCCGTTGAAGCACATCTTCCCAATGGATGCATATCGATCAAATCTTGTACTGTAGTTGCCGGATTGGGCTGTTGACCGATCCACTCTTCTAATAAAGGCGTCATTACACCTGCTGGACATATGCAATTGACGCGAACTCCATCGTTCGCATAATCCAACGCTAATGCTTTAGTCATTGCAATAATTGCGCCTTTTGAAGCCGAGTATACCGGATTTTGCTTTTGGCCTACCATTCCGCTTAATGAAGCCATATTCACGATGCAGCCACGGTTTTCTCTAATCGAAGGAATGCAGAATTTAATCATCAAATAGACACTCTTCAAATTGATATCCAAGGTACGAGTCCATTCTGTTTCAGAAATATCCTCCAAGCACTTCGGCAATACAACAGCTGCGTTATTGAATAGAATGTCAATCTTGCCAAACTTATTTAGGACCCATTCTACCAATTGTTTAACCTCTAGCTCCGATGAAACATCTGTTTTCACAGCATAAGCAACAGAATCCCCACAATGAACTGAATGAATTTCCTCGACTACTCTTTTAGCTTCAGCTTCATTCCAGTCCGCAATGATCACCTTAGCACCCTCACTGGCAAATAATTTGGCAGTCGCTTCGCCAATCCCGGAGCCACCGCCTGTAACAATAACGACTTTCCCTTGTAATTGCATAGGCTACACTCCAGTTTCAATAAAATGTGATGTCTCCAATTGATAAAAGCGGATCGCATTATTGCCAAAAACATCGTCTAATTCTCGCTCTGTAAGCGCTTCAGATAAATTGTTTAACAAAATGCTTACTGTTTGATCATAGCTTGCTGCAAGCAGGCACACTGGCCAGTCACTACCGAATATGACTCGGTTTAGTCCAAATGCATGTATGACGTGTTTTATATAAAAGTTAAAGTCAGATTCTACCCAGGTCGCCATATTTGCTTCGGTAACCATACCTGAAAGCTTGCAATACATCTGCGAATATTGCGCGACCTCCGTAACCCACTCTTGCCAAGGTGAGGATTCTTGCTGGGAAATTTGTGGCTTACCTATATGGTCAATGACCGCATGTAAATTTGGCACAAGCTTGAGCAATTTCAATACGGCTGGGAATTGTGCAGCATGAATCAATAAATCAACAGGGAATCCCATCGTCTCTAACCATTTTAAATGATGAATAACATGAGGACGTTGCAAATATTCATCAGCATCAATACTTTGAAGCATCAATCGGAGGCCAATAAAATGAGGATATTTACGCAAAAGTTCAAAGGTTTCCGCAAAATTGTCCTGCTCTAAATCCAACCAGCCCACAACACCAGCTATTGAATCATGGGTCTCGCATAAACTTAGTAGAAATTCAGTTTCTTCAACAGTAGCCGCTGCTTGAACAACAATGGTTTTCGTGATTCCGTGTCGTAGTAATGATTCTGTCAGGTCATCAGGCATAAAATCTCGATATAGTAATGGAACTTCTGGTGTAGGCCATCCGTAATCGCCTCGACTTAATTGCCAATAATGCTGATGCGCATCAATTCTCATGCTTTCACCTCACAAAATGAGTACTTTGTCAGTCTTCCTTAACGAGCCGGTTCGTCAGCTTGCCGAGCTTCTCAATCTCAATCGTGACGATATCACCATCCTTCAGGTAAATCTGCTGATCTACCGGATAACCGAGGACGACGCCTTCTGGTGTTCCAGTCAGAATGATGTCTCCAGGAACAAGCGTCATATGTTGCGAAATATAACTTACGATCTCATCGCATTGGAAAATCATATCTGACGTATTGGAGTGCTGGCGGATTTCTCCGTTGACTGTACATTTAATCTCTAAATCATTCGGGTTTTCGATTTCATCCGCTGTAACTAGATAAGGTCCAAGAGGAGAGAATTTATCACATGACTTGCCTAACAGCCATTGCTGAGTCCTTAGCTGCAAGTCCCGTGCGGATAAATCATTTACGTTGCAATAACCAAATACGTGGTTAAGCGCGTCCTCTTTCGTAACGTACTTAGCTGATTTACCGATAACGATAACAAGCTCTGCTTCGTAATCAACTTTTTTCGTCACTCTTGGAAGGGGAATATCGTCGCCATGTCCCGTCAACGTGTTATTGAATTTATTGAACAATATCGGGAACTCAGGAATTGCTGCGTTCGTTTCCACCGCATGCTTGCGATAGTTAAGACCGACGCAGATGATTTTATTTGGATGAGTCACGCATGGACCGAGCGTCAACTTTGCTTCATCTAATAGGTATGAACAGTCTTCTCCAGCCATATCCAGTGCTTGAGTTGTGAATTGATCCAACCTCGAAGCCGCTGCCTCACCACCGTCAATGACTTCGTGAACGGTCATAGGTACGGAATACCCATGCTGTGTAGGCAAAGCTATTAAAGCGCTTGCAACATCCAGTATCCCTTTTTCTGTTACGACCCCCAATTGGTAATCACCATTGTTAACGAATGTTAATAACTTCATTATTAATTCCCCTTCCTTTTATCGTTTTAATGCTGTTCAGGCATTTTTCCCAAAAGTTGCGCCTCCATCAATATAGAGAGGAGAACCCATCATAAATTTTGATTCATCCGAAGCGAGAAATAAGGCGGCTTGGGCAACATCCTCAGGTAAGCCGAGCTCTTCACTAAGCTGACGCTTCTTAATTGACGCAATCGCAGTTTCCGGATTATCGTAAGAGGTTTTTAAGTAATTCTCAACGAACGGTGTTAGGATTGTACCTGGTAAAAGGGCATTTACACGAATATTGTATGCTGCGTAATCTACTTGCATGGATTTCGTCAGGGCCAATACCGCTCCTTTGGTAGCTGAATAAGAAGCTCTTCTGGCGAGCCCGATTTCTGCGACGCAAGAGGACATATTAATGATGTTGCCAGATTTTCGTTTCATCATATGAGGAAGCACATATTTGGAGGGCAAATATACCCCCCGAATATTAACCTGAATTACCCGTTCCCATGCATCCGGTTCAACTTCATGCAAAGCGCCTACTCCGCTAATCCCTGCATTGTTAAAAAGCACATCTATATGACCATATTGTTCAATGATTTGATCTACCATCTGCTCTACAGATTCAGCATGGGTCACATCCGCATGGATGAAATGACCTTTTCCTCCATCTGCATGAATATCCTTCAAAGTCTCTATACCTCTAGCTTCATCTAAATCGTTCACAATTACTGTTGCACCTTCACGAGCAAACAGCAATGCCGTGCTTCTCCCGATCCCTGAACCTGATCCCGTAATTAAGATGACTTTATTGGCTAATCTCATTAATGATTGCCTCCTTGGTATAGCGATAACCGATTCGCCAAATGACGAATTTCAGCCTCCGCAACATCCTTCTTTTTCTCCCAGATATGCTGCTGCATGGTACAGCTCACTGCTGCGATAGCCTCACCTGATTTAGATAGGATCGGGGCTGAAACACAGCTGAACCCAACGATAACTTCCTGCTCATCGAAAGCAATCCCCTCATCACGGATGATTCGCAGTTGCTTAACCAGATCCGCCTTCGTTTTCAATGAATACTCTGTAGCGCTCGTTAATTCTTGAATCGGGTACAATGAATCCAGATCTTTATCATCAATGAACGACAGGAGCAATTTTCCAAGTGCAGTCACATGTGCAGGGAACTTCATACCGGGGCCGGATGCTAGCCTGACCATAGTCGGCGCTTCCTCCTTAGCTAGATACAACACTTCATTACCTTCAAGTCTGGCCAACTGAACCGTCTCTTGCAGACGATCTCTTGTGGCGGTAGCTTCTCGGTGAAATGATGAGATTAAGTCCTGACCTTGCAAGTAGGAATCTCCCCACCTTCCCGCAGCGGAGCCAACGGCATAAGTATCGTTAGTATCTCTATTCACCCAATCAAGTACTTCCATAGTCTGCAAAATAGAATACATAGAACTCTTATGGATACCAAGCTGATTGGATAAATCAATTAATCGATGCTTATAGGGTTCCTCTGATACAAGGCGTAGAATCCCGTCTGCTTTCTCCAAAGCAGGCACCCAATATTTTTTGTCCATGTGAGCACCTCTTTCAAACATTATACAAAACCAAGTTTTCTATACAAACTAATTTTAATTTTATTAGTTATATTTGGCAATCTTTTTTTTCAAAAAAAAGACGATAGCTCCTAAGCTGATACCTAGGTTAACTATCGTCTTTATATTCATATTATCTCCGAATACCAATCGTTACAATTTCGCATGGACCGATCTGTAAGGCCGATCTACCTTTCTCTTCGCTAGAGAGTGGATGGCTCTCCTCTTCCAGGATCGACGTCTTATAGAAATACTGCTGCGGTATCGTTGAACGGATGGTCAGGTCGGTACTCTGCTGACTCATGTTGTACCAGCGAAGCAGTAGGTCTCCAGTCTGCTCGTTCATTTTTAGAGAGGAAAATGCGAGCTCCTGACTCTCCCATTCGAATGGAGTATACACCGGAGCAATCGCTCCTTCATGTACATCAGTCTGACATACGACCCAAGGAATCTGGAATTGATAAGCTTCAGCAAAAGCACCTGAGGTTATACCATCTCCTGTGTGTGGGATAAGCTCCATACGTACAACGTGCTCTCCGAGACATTGCGCTTCTGGAGTTGGAAACAAACCCCAGTCTCCCAATTCACCCACGCTACGGAGTAGTGTAATCGCAATGGTGTTACGACCATCTCTTAACACTTCATATTCATTTAATCCAAAGTTAGCGACGGTTAGACCGGCTGTTTCATTACTGATATCAACAAAGGCCTGCTGATGCTGCGTGTTACTCGGATTCATCCATTCTGTAGCTGGCTCAATATTCCGCTCCGCAACCTCAAACATCGAATCCACATGATGTGTGGCGGTGTTCAACTCTGTCGGAAATAGCGCACGAATCCGGTGATCTTTGGCTTTATTGTCTATCGTAGTTTCGATATGCAGCCCCTTCCCGCCCCGCTCCAAGCTAATTACGGTACGAAGTTTAAGAATGACTGTGTCACTACTGCGCTGCGCTTTCCGCTCCGGGTAGTACACAAGAGCACGCTGTTCCTCGTCCAGCTTATTATCTGCTGAGGCTGGAATCTCCCAGTCATGCTTAATTTCCACAGATGCTCGATAAGGTGTATTTTCCAGAACGCAAATATTCGCCTGTAGTCCCTTGGTCGTTAAAGCTTGTTCACCCTCTGGCTGTTTATACATGTATTCATTCCCGATATCACCTGTGTTCTCATACACACCAAGATCCCGGTAGGTCATGCCACTGGCTTTGTCACTTAGCGTAAATGAACCATTATCATGGATCACTACTTTGATGGCCTCATTCTCCAACACCCGATCCCCTTGAAGCAAAGATTCAGGAGCTATAGGCAACCCTGCGTTAGCACGACGAACCCACGCATATGCACGAAGACCCAGCGCCGGAACTTGCACAGCTTCAAAGGTAAGTCTTACTCGGCGGCACATATAGGGCTGGCGGAATTTATCGTCAGGCAAATCATAACCAAACTGAAGACCCAAATCCTCCATCTGGCATGTAATGGCATTCCCTTGATCGTCTACTAATTCACGACCGTTTAAGTCAATATCTTTCATACGGCTGGCCGTTTCTTCTAGAGAGAAACCCTCTCTCAAATATAGACGTGCCGCATCAATTTCTATGCTCACTGTACCCGTGCGTCTCCACCCTGTCATATTCATGACTACTAACGGAAGCACTTCTTCACCAAATGCTGCAAAACCGGACGTATCCACAGCTTCAGCGATCATGCGCTTACTATCATCAACAATGGTCTCTGCTACATGACGGCTTTTATCAAACCGGGTTACCATTTCGCGATGTACCTCATCCACGCTGCAGCCACAAATGCTGTCGTGAGGGTGATTCTGCATTAGCGTCTTCCAGGCATAGGTGAACAGATGATGAGGGTAATCTTTGCCCAATACATGTGCGAATGAAGCGAGTGGCTCAGCTACCTTTTCAAGCAAGACTTGCCCTTCCTGATTCATCTGTTTCAAATAGACACGAGCAGATGCGGTATTCACTAACGTCCCCCATCCGTCAGTGTGCTGGCTCCGCAGTTCGCCCTTTACGGTCGACAAATTGTTGTGATCCATTACATCCTCTACAGCCTTAAGGTAATCAGGGAAGTTGGAATGGATAAACTCCATATCTGGATATAACCGCTTCGCAGTCTCAATAGCCTCCGGCAAATCCAGTTGAGCCGGTTGATGATCGCAGCCGTTCATGAATAGTAGCTCGCCTGTAGAGGCAAATTTCCGAGCATCTGCTAACTTCTTCTCCCAGAACTCTTTTGCCTCCGCTTCATTCACTGGCACTTCGTTTCCGTTCGAATACCAATTTGCAAATAGAATTCCAAGCACTTTCGATCCATCCGGACCTTCCCATATCAGCTCGGAGAACGAAGATTCATATCCACCGTCCGATACTGTATTGTTGAATCCAGTCGGCTTTACACCTCTTCCAAAAAAGGCATTATTGATGCCTGATTGCTTCATTAATTGTGGAGTCTGACCCACTAGACCAAAGGTGTCCGGAAAATAACCGATCTTAGAAGGTTCACCGTAACGCTTCGAATCCTGATGACCAATCTGCATATTACGTACATTCGCCTCTCCGCTGGTAAGGAAAGCATCTTGCAGAATATACCAAGGTCCAATCAGAAGACGACCTTCCGTAATATGTTTTTGTAGACGATCTTGATTCTCGGGGCGAACTTGAAGATAATCTTCCAGAATGATTGTCTGTCCGTCAAGATAAAAACTCTTAAATTCACCATCCTCATCCAATCGATCCAGCAATTCATCGACCAGTTTAATAAGGCGTACATGATGCTTTTCATATGGAAGATACCATTCCCGGTCCCAGTGAGTATGAGAAATAATATGGGCAGTCTGAGGTTTAATAGATTTATCTGAACGTTCCAATGTAAAGACCTCCTTATATGCAATACGTACTCTCTACTAAGATGCTTAATGTAGTAGATGTGGATAAGTTATATGGATTTCGACTTCCTGCTGGCGATACACGCCAAGAAGATCACCTTTATAGTCCGTAGCAAACAGGACTGAACGTTCCTGTTCCAACAAGAACGCGTAGGTTCGGCCAGTGGCTGAATCCTTCACCTCGATTTTCGCATCCTGAGCATATTCCGATACGAAGGTGAAGAGAGCCCCCGTAGCAAAGCTCAATTTCCGTCCGTAGATACCTACTAAGTCCCCTCCGCTAATCCACTCCAAGTCACACTCCACATGAGCAGCATGGAGCGCGTAGCGATACAGTGCAGAAGTAGTATCACTTCGGTCGCTCAATTCAACAGGCAGTGGACTCCATAGGAGTCGACCCTTGCCAAGCGGGATGTTTATGACTGAGTCTATAGTAGAGCTTCCGCTTCCGCCGGATTCGTGAATCATCGTTTCCTTCGATACCTCAGCAATCCTTCGGTGACCGAAGGAGACGGGGAGTTGTTGGCCTTGAAGGCTAAGCACTTCTTCACGGCGTACATTACGCAATTCACGCTTGCCAAGAATATCACTTAAGCGCTCTGAAGAACGCCAGTAAGCATCAATGTCGAGCGGGCCTGTAGCAAGCAATACCGCACCTGTCTCTTCAACGATGTGTAACAACCTTTCCATCGCTGCATCATCGAAGTTATGCGCGCTTGGCAGTATAATAAGCTTCACAGGATGGTTTTCCAAATCATCTAGGTGGTATTCAGAAGCCCCTCTAAAAGGCATCTTTAGATCATATGAAAGAATACGGGTAAGCTCTGTTGTAGCAGCGAAAGCCAGCTTCCGGTTAGAGAAATCATTCGAATACGGAAACACCACAGCAATCTCTTCCAGTTTCCGATCTCCAAATACGTCACGAATGCCTTCTATAAACTTCCCGAAGTCATAAGAGATATCCGCCTCTGGCTTTTCGGTTCCATCTGCTCTCAATGCTCCGATATGGGACTCATTCGCATTATCCATATAGAAGTTCGTATTCCAAATCCAGTGTATGGCCCCCGCACCAGCAGTTCCAAACGCATAGGCATATTTGCGCTCGAGTAGATTTCGCAGCTCCAGCTCCGAACGTTTGGCTCGTCCATCAGGAGTTTCTACATACATGACGCCAGTCTCTTGAATTAGGTTTGGCTTATTAGGTGTCTTGGCAAAGATGCCGTCCCACACCAGATAATCATTAAACCACCAGGAATGTACAGTGGTGTAATCCACCGTCTCCTCGTAGAAGAACGGTGAAGGTCGCTGCGCCCCTAGCCCTTCATCCTGCCCAACCGTAACCATCTGATCTGGACATTGCTCCTTAATGGTGTCATATAACTGCCTCACCCACCGGTTATGCATATCCATGGAGAACAAGCAATAATCAAGCCAACGCGTCCCTCTTTTAGCACTGTGCATATCCTGAACATCGAAGTTCATCTCTTTCGCTTCTGGCAACCCTGCCGATGCAAAGTCCGGAAGCTGTGCGGGTGTCATATTCCAACGTTCCTGTAGTACTTCGATTTCCCCATGTCTATGTCGAAGCCATTCTATGAAAGCTTGTTGCTCGAAGCGATCATGACATGAACTCGGACCATCCGAGAAAATACGTGCCGGATCAAACATCGACGGTTCATTAATAAGATCCCAATCTACATTCGAAGACGCTTTATGACGAGATACAATAGAACGAATGAAACGCTTCTGAGCCTCAACACTTTGTGGGTCCAAATAAGGATTTACCCCACCCCACGTTTCCGGTGTGAAGGAGAAGAACGTGAAAGTCACCTGAAGATCATGCTTCTTCGCCGTCATGATAAAGGCATCAATCGCTCGCAGTACCTCTTCTGAAACATGACCATCGTCTTGCATCACATTACGATAAGCAGTCCAGATTCCTGTTCGGATCCAGTTAATCCCTGCCTTCCGCATTTGACCCATATCGCGATCCCATACCCCAACGTTCGGCAGAAATAGAAATTTCCGTGCCACATCACTCGTCATATAAGTCATCCCCACAACAGGTAGCGGACGCCCATCTTTTATGAAATAATCTCTTCCACTCGTTACCGGTTCACCTGCTGCCAGAAGTTCAGGGGCATGCCCCCAGAACCCTTGACGTAGAATGCGGACCTCACCATCACTGGCTTCCGCTTCGCAGACCACTTGGAACAGACCACTCCTAATTTCCAGAGGAATAGGCACCCGAACGATGTTAAGCTCAGCATTAGCCTTCATCTCCAAACAATGGGACCAACGCAAGGAGGGATCGGATTCATGTTCAACATGCATTGTTAACTTCCAATTGTCTTCATTTCGCAAAGAAGGTTTTACCCGCTCAAGCTGCTGAATCTGAAGTGTCAGAGATGCCCGTTCTCCTGACTCATATGACGCGTAATTTGGCTTAACCCACATTTCCGTTACACCCTTACTACAGAAACGAACCCACTCAGACATCGCGGACAGCCCTTTTTCCTTCCATAAAGAAGCCGTTGCAGCCGTATTTACGAACAGCCAGCGTGAGCCTGCAAATAAACCAATCGTATTCTCCCAAAGAACTACTGGAGCAGCAGTTTCCCGCCCCTCATGCGTAATTCCCTTCAAAAGCGGGTAAATCCGTGTGCTCATCGGACCTGCTGACCCCATTTGATGGGGTAAATCACTCGTCTTCGTCGTATGTGGCACAAGGTTCCATGTCTCTTCACTCGCTATAAAAAGAGCTTCTTGCTCCTTAAGCAGAGGAATGACATCTGATGCAAGCAAGGACTGGTTGCGAGAACAATCAACACGCAGTACCTCATGAATAGACAGCTCTTGATGATAAGAGGTCTGTTCCACTTCCACATGCCATTGTTCATTTTTCCAGCGAACGGGTTGTTTGAAGGGGGCACCTCCAATGCTGATCAGTCCACCACCTCTTTGCAAATATCCAAGAATGTCTATCCATGCCGCTTTTGGGAAATAGGGTGCATGCAGATTAATGAAACATCCACCTTCGATTTCCTTAAGCGTTGCTGAAAGCTGATTAGCATTCACGATCGTACCGAACTCACGCATGGATTTAATCGCGTCACTAGGAATCGAATTGGAAATTGGGAAATCAGAATCATAGAATATGATTACAGGTCTGCTCATAGTAGTCCTTCCTTCATCGATTTATAGACTAGTTGGGAGAACAGACTATTGGACCAGGCAAACCATTTTCTAGTGAACATATTCGGGTCATCGACATGAAATCCTTCATGCATAAAACCAGTCCCCGCATCCGTTGACTCTAGCATCGCAAGCATGTCCAGCTTCTCTTCCTTCGTGGAAGCCGTCAAACCTTGCATAGACAATGCCATATGCCAGATATAATCTTTCGGAGTATGTGGACTGCCAATCCCTTTCGCTGCTGTTCCTTCGAAGTAAAAAGGATTCTCCTTGCTCAGCGCAAATCGGCGTGTATTCTGATAAATCTCATCATCTGCTGTAACATAGCCTAGATAAGGAATCGACATGAGTCCCGGTGTTCCCGCATCATCCATCAAGCAGTAGTTGCCGTAGCCGTCGGTCTCATAGGCGTATATTGGGCCAAATTTCGGATGACGATAAATACCATACAGCTTGATTCCATGATCAATGTCCGCTTCTAATGCTTTAAGCTCTTTTAGAAATTCAAGATCACGGAATACCCATTCTGCGAATTCCTGCATATGACGTAATGCAACAACGGCGAACATATTCCCCGGGATATTGTAATGGAAGTCGCAAGCATCATCGCTTGATCGGAACCCGGACCAGACCATCCCCGTGTAATTTACAGGCATACCAAGACCGTTGTTGCGTAACGTATCTTCAGGTATTCCATTATTACGCATAAAGCGGTAAGGAGATAATTCAGCATGGCGTTGCTCTGTTCTAAATAAATTGTATATTTTGACCATTGCTGCCTTAAATCCGGCGTCGAATATATCAGTTTTCCCCGTTTCTTTCCAATAGGCATAAGCCAGACGCATAGAAAAACAGAGAGAATCGATCTCGAATTTACGTTCCCACACCCAAGGGGACATTTCCGTGATATCGCTAGTGCTCCAATGCCAGTCATTCGCTGTTTCGTTAAACGCATTGGCATACGGATCAATATGTATATACTGAATATGTCGTTTAATTAAACCGCTAATGATACGTTGAAGATCCGGATCATTCTTCGCAAATGGCACATAGTGCATAACCTGCTCCACAGAATCTCGCAACCAGGAAGCTGGGATATCACCAGTAATGATGAATGTTGTTCCATCATCCATGAGCTTAGTAGTAGTCTCAAGTGTATTCGGAAAGCAGTTCTTGAAAAGCTGCAATAGTTTAGGCCGATGAGCTAACTTCTCCTCTGCTTCGTTCAATACTTCTTGAATCGCTTGTGGAAGCGGAAGCTTCGGCATTGAGATGGTTGGCAGTCTGAATTGTTCCATATTTCCACTCCTCTTGATAAAAATGAGTATAGATAGAGAGACGGGCAGCATAGCTGCCCGTCTCCACTAATCCTATTTGCGTTACCTTTAGATTAATCGTAGGCGTTTTGTTACGTTCAAAGCTTATTTCTTTGTCTGGTTCCACTCATCAAGCTGCTTTTGAACTTCAGCAATGACTTTATCCAGTCCAGCTTCTTTAAATTTCTTGGTTGCTTTTGGCAGATATGTTTTAGGATCAACAGAACCTGTGTATAGCGCTGGCATAAATTCTTTAGTTACGTTGTTGATGGCCGCTACTTCTGTTTTTACAGGTGTAGGATCAAATGCAAAACCGAAGGTAGGGGCTTCTTTTGACGAATCATTAAACTTCTTGAAAGCATCCCATTTATCAGCAGGGTCATCAGCATGCAGATAAGTCAGTAACATATTTCCAAGCGTGAAGCCTGGCATTGCATAGCTATCTTGCATAGCTGGCAGATCTTCAATGACATTCTCGGAAATTTTCTTATAATGAGTGCCTTCGATACCATAGTTGAGCAAATTGCGTAAGTACTTATCTGTATTCAAAAGATTCAAGAACATCATAGCCCGTTCAGGATCACCTGAGGTTACGGAAATAGCGTGCATCGAACCTGCAGCGGACTGTGTATACACATAAGGCTCATGCATAGGCGAAGTTACAATTTCATAACCTGCTGAACGAGACCAACCTTTTTCTGCATAAGGCTGTGTGATTTCGCGATCGGCAAACCATTTACCTGTCTTAATGTTATCAATACCTTCAAGTGTTGCAACGTCTGGGCGTAAGTAACCTGCTGTGTAAAGTCTGCGCATCGTATCTAACGATGTTGCAAGTTCAGGTGTCTCCAGAATATTAACAACCTTGCCATCTGTGGAATCCATATAGACCCCGATAGGTAACTCATCACCTAGTACATAGTCAAATGGCATGAATGGTTTAAAGCCTTTAGGAACAGCTAGCGGTGTAATATCCGCAGGCTCATTCTCTTTAATCGTTTTAAGTAGTGGCTCTAGATCATCCAATGTACGAATGTTGGAAATGTCCATGTTGTATTTATCAACATATTTCTTATTGAAGCGCCATACCCATTGCTGTCCAAGCTCCTTATTTACAGGAACACCATAGATCTCACCTTTAATCTTAGTTCCTTCTAAGAAACGTGGGTCCAAAACTTCTTTCGTTTCCTTTCCATACTTATCTAGCAGATCGTTCAGACCCAAGAAGGTACCGTTAGCTGCATTACGGCGGAAATCATTTGTCCAAGAAGAGGTAAAGGCAATGTCATAAGGCTCACCAGAAGCGGTAATGACTTGCATCTTCTTATCGTAATCACCCCAATCGAACATCGTAATGTTCAACGTCGCATTAATTTTTTCTTGGGTATATTTATTAACTTCTTTTAATACAAGATCCAAATCCTTTTGAGGTCCACCAATTAAATACATCTTCAGCTCATATGGCTTTAATTCCGATGTACTCCCTGCTGAATTCCCTGCTGCCGCTGAATTGTTTGTTTCTTTAGCAGCATTTGTATTATTATTCGAACCACATCCAGCAAGAAGGCCAGAGAAAAGCATTGTTCCAGCAAGAGCGAGCGTTAAACTTTTTTTCACTTTCATTTCTATTTTCCCCCTTTAGTTTAATTAACTCTTTATTTATATCGACTCCTGTTCTAGCGATTCGAATAAATACATCTTAGTAGTGTTACTCTTTTAAAGAGCCCACAGTTAAGCCTTTTACAAAATACTTTTGGAAGAAGGGATACGCTAGTGCTATAGGCAAGGTCGCCAGTACAACCATCGCCATACGAACGGTTTCTGTCGGCAATGTCGCAGCAATCTCAAAGCTTGATCCCATCTGCATGCTGTTCTGGATAACAAACTCCATATTATTCTGAATTCGCATCAGCATCGCTTGGAGCGGTACAAGACTCGCATCATCTATATACAGCAGCGCATTAAACCAATCATTCCAATAGCCCAGCGTACAGAACAATCCAATGGTTGCAATCCCCGGTAATGAGATCGGAAGTACAATTTGCAGGAATGTCCGAAACTCCCCTGAACCGTCGATTTTGGCTGCCTCAATGAGTGCATCAGGCACTGAAGTCTGGAAGAAGGTCCGCATCACTAGGATGAAAAAGGCATTCATCGCTATTGGCAATATTAAAGCCCATATCGTGTTGTACAAATGTAAAAACTGTGTGGCCACAATATAGTTTGGAACCATTCCGCCTGAGAATAACATCGTGAAGAAGGCGAAGAAGCTGAAAAAATTACGATAGCGAAATGATCTTCGAGAAAGAACATAGGCGTAAGTTGTAATTAGAAATAAGCTAATGAGCGTACCTAGTACAGTAACAAGTAAGGTAACTCCAAAGGAACGAAATAACTGATCACCTGTGTTAAAAATAAACTGATACGCCGCCATACTAAATTTTTCTGGAATTAAGCTAAATCCATTTAAAGCGAGTACTTTCTCATCTGTAAAAGAAATGGCTATGACAAACAAGAACGGAAACACACAGGTAAAGGCGAAAACTCCAATCACAATATTGAGTACCACATTCCAAAAAGGAGTAATGGCGTTGTTGTCGACTTCTTTCGGCTTACGTTTGAATACTTCCATAACGTCAATTGACTCCTTCCTAGAATATCGCGTTTTCTTTGCTGATCTTTTTCACAATAGAATTCGTTACAATTACCATGATAAATCCAACGATCGATTGATATAGACCCGCTGCTGTACTCATCCCTAGGTTTCCTGTCGTACTCATGCTTCGATAGATATAAGTATCGATAACATTCGTTACGGAGTATAGAACACCGGAATCCCGAGGTATTTGATAGAATAGACCGAAGTCAGATCTAAAAATACCACCAATCGCTAGAATAGTTAGCGTTACCATTAAAGGCTTAAGCAAAGGAAGTGTAATAAACTTAATTTGCTGCCATTTGCTGGCCCCATCAATCATTGCCGCTTCATAGTAGGACTTGTCGATACCCGCTATAGCCGCTAAGTAAACAACACTTGAATAACCAATTGATTTCCAAATTCCCATGAAAATTAGGATATATGGCCAAAAGCGAGTATCACCATACCAGGAAACAGGATCGCCTCCGAAGTAAACAATCACTTGATTCAAGATCCCTTTATCTACACTTAGGAAGCTGAATGTAAAGAAGCTAATAATAACCCAAGAAAGAAAATAAGGCATAAACATCGCCGTTTGATAAACTTTGGCCATCCGTTTGTTCACAAGTTCGTTCAAGGTGATTGCAATGCCCACCGCAAGAACTAAACCGAGAGAGATCAACGCCACGTTATACAGTATCGTATTTCTTGTAATAATATAGGCGTCCTCTGTCGAGAACAAAAAGTTGAAATTTTCAAGGCCAACCCACTTACTATTTAAAACGCTTGCAAAGAATCCGTCCCGATGAATCTTGAAATCCTTAAATGCAATAATGGTTCCGAACATCGGTAAGTAACAAAAGATTAGGAACCATATTGTCCCTGGTAATACCATAAACCACAGTACTTTATCCTTATTTAAGCTTTTGAAAAATGCAGACACTATTCCACATCCCCCTTCTCTATCCCCAAACAATCCCCGTAATACCCTTTCGATCTTATTTCCTTGCCCCTTTAACTATCTTTAATTCTGCGCTATAAAAGCGGTTTCATAAAGTTGAAAAACTCCAGAATGATATGTAAAAATTAAAGATCGCAAGAAAAAACGACCTCCGTGAGGCTTGAAAATCCTTAAGATTTGAACAAAAAAAAGGAAACATTCCCGTGACCAACGTTCGTGAACCCTCCACTTGAACGTGATACCCGGGAACATTTCCTAAATCCTACGCCTTTTCTTTTTTATACATATTTCGAAGTTCTGTTGGAGATATGCCTGCTGATTTTTTGAACTGGCGATAAAAATACGCTGGATCTAGATACCCTACTTCAGCTGCTATTTCATTGGTTAATAACGTAGTTTGAAGCAGCAGTTGTCTTGCTTTTTCAATTCGGAATTGATTCACATAATCAGAGAAGCTTCGCCCCATCTCCTTCTGAAATAGCTGTCCCAAGTAAGTAGGATGCATATTCATTCGCTGACTGAGCGTCTTCAGAGATAGTTCTTCTCTATAATGTTTGCTCACTTGATCCACCATATATCTCATATTCGGACTGAGTTCATCACTCACTAGCGATAATTGGTCCAGCGTTTCATTCACACTTTCCTGCACATGATGAAGCAACTGCTCAATGGTATGGATGCGTAGCAAAGGATTAAACACAGCACTGAAGTTACAGTTCTTCTCCATATTCTTAGCGATCAACATTAATTCAATCGCCACGTTGTAATTATCAATGCGTGTAATCACGCCACATCCGAACAGCTTTTGGAATGTTTCTGCGATAAATTGATTTGCCGCCTCACGCTCTCCAGATAATAATAGTTTAGTAAATGCTTCATAATCAATTTCGAGCTTTTCCTCATGTAACACCATCTTCGACAATTGGTCCACATCTATAATCGGGTAGCCCGGCAGCATCAGATGATCCACATATAAACTTTTCGCTTTTTTATAACTTTGTGGTACTTCTTGAAAAGTATATTCCTTACTTCCTATCGTAATCCA
The DNA here is from genome assembly GCF_038004585.1 of Paenibacillus sp. FSL R5-0475. Lineage (NCBI taxonomy): Bacteria > Bacillati > Bacillota > Bacilli > Caryophanales > Paenibacillaceae > Paenibacillus > Paenibacillus sp. FSL R5-0475. Next base: position 979,268 of record NZ_JBBORK010000001.1, on the reverse strand, counting down.
GACAGACTTTCCTAATTCATGCATAATCTCACATTGCACTTGTTGCAGCATGCAATACATTTCTTCTTTGTTCTCATCTTCAGCCGACTCCGCAACAATAAGAACAAGATCACCTTCCATATCTATAAATACAATAACTGTTCCGCGCTCTGCTACGGACTGCACAGCGATACGATAACATTCTTCCATAAGTTGATTAGGGTGCAGTTGACCCTCATCCTCCTCATGTTCCGTAATAAGCCGAATCGCAGCCACCGTAAAACATGAACAGTCCAGAGAAATATTTAAGACTTTAGAACGATGCAATAGCTCCTGTCGATCTATATTTCCAGTGACCCAACGATTTAGTATATTGTTACGTAAAACTTGCTGATCCTCCTTCGCATGAAATTGTTCAACATCCTCTTGATTGAGGACCTCAACAATTTGCTCAATGGTCGATTCCAATTCTTTTATGTTAATGGGTTTAAGAATATAATTCTCAATGCCTAGACTCATTCCAGCTTTTAAATACTCAAATTGTTCATAGCCGCTTAAGATAATAAATCTCATTTTTGAATCAAAAGACTTAATTTGTTGAATGAGTTCAAGTCCCGTCAGCTTTGGCATCGTAATATCTGTAATTAATATGTCAATGGCTTCGTTATGGCTATGCAAAAATTCTAAAGCTTCTTCCCCATTACTCGCTTGCCCTGCGATTCTTAGTCCATAATCTTCCCATTCGATCACTGAACGTAATCCTTCAAGAATAAGAGGTTCATCATCCACAATAAGTATGTTGTGCATTATTTAATACTCTCCCTTACCACTGGTATATTCATGATGACTGTTGTTCCTACACCGATCTCACTAGCAATCGATAATCCATATTCAATCCCATAATAAAGCTTAATTCGCTCATTCACATTACATAGTCCAAGCGAGGAAGGTGGTGCATCCATTCGCATACTGACTTGAAGTGTTTTTTGAAGTTCCGTTAGCTTGCTGGGAATAATCCCATTTCCGTTATCTCTAATAGCAATTTGAATGCTACCGTCTGATTCAGTTACTTCAATGCGGATTAGGTTATCAGAGCGTTCGGGCCTGAATCCGTGAACAATATAATTTTCAATGACCGGCTGAATCAGCAGTTTAACGATAGAACAATTCATAGCCACTGGACTTATTCGCGACTCGATTTGAAGCTTATCTTTATGCCTAATCTGAAACAGCTCAAGATATAGATTGCAATATTCAATCTCATCAGCGATGGTAACAACCATACTTTTCTTAATCATCGTTCGGAATAACGTAGATAAAATGTAAATCATCTGACCTACATCCTTCGCACCTTGCGAAATAGCCCGCATCCTTATAGCTTCAAGCGTATTATATAAAAAATGCGGATTAATCTGCGATTGAAGAGCAACGAGTTCTGCATTTTTTTGCGTAATTTCTGAAATGTAAACTTTATTAATATACAGCTCTAGTCTTTCACACATATAGTTAAAATTGTTGGCAATAAGCTGCAATTCATCCTCCCGGTTAAGATGAATGCGCGTGCTTAAGTCGCCTTCCTGTAAGCGCTTCATAGATTTGACAATGATCTTCACTTTTTTAGAGAAACGTAAAATTATTCCGTATGTAATGGACATTGCCGCAACAATTAGTGCTGCCGTAATCCCGATAATCCAATTTCGTACTACCATCATTTCTTTATTGACCTGCGACTTCTGAATGATCCCTGCCACAATAAGACCTGAGCTATTCGTTGTATTTAAGTTAACTTTGGATAATCCATCCAGTGCAGTCCAGTTGTCTGAATAAAGACCAGCGATATGCGGATACTGCTGTCCCATATACCTTCCTAAGGAATCATATATGACGTCACCGCTTGGTGTTAGAACCAACACTTGACCATTATTCTCTGTACCTTTCGTACCAAGCCATTTTGAAATAAGTTCAGCATCAAAATCTATAATGAGCATACCGATCGTTTTCAATGAAATCGGATCTTTAAGCTCCCTAGTCATCGTATACAAATTGTTATTGTCTTCCCTTATTTCCTTAAGTAATAATTTTTTTTCATGCGAAACCCAACCATTCTTGGGTATGGGTGATTTTTGCTCCGAAATATCTATATCTCTTTTGTAGAGCTGTCGTGTATTATTTTTATATAAATAATAAAATTCTTTCTCAGTGCTGTATAAGATAACGTCAGAGATACCACTTTTCTGATTCAAATACGTTTTGAAGTAAGTATCGAATGTATGGGGTACGAAGCTCCCAATTTCAGCAAACTGATCTAAACGATATTTAAGATAATCTCCATAATCATGTTGCAAAAAGTAGGACAAATCCTCACTTACAGAAGCATCACTATAAATTTGCTGGATGGCCAATTGAATCCCTTCGTACTGCTGATTCATATATAAACTCACGTAATCCAGTACCTCTCGATTAGCATCAACATGTTGACGCGTGATCGTCTGTTCATAGTATTTATAAACGGTAATGGAAGAGGCAATAAGCGTAATAATGATGATGGATGAATATATAGCTAAAATTTTATTAAACAGTTTTTTTCGTAAATGATTTTGATAAAATTTCTTTATATTCAACAAATTCACCTTCCTTCAAAATCTAGCCTTTAGGATTAGAAGCTTAACACCACCTTTCTTTTTGTGCAATGGGAGCGCATTCATTTTTAGATGTAAATCTTTCCTTCTTGCAACCTTTTTCTTTATCATGAGTTTACATCTCGCTAAAAATCGTCTATAGTTGGTTTCTACCCCCCAAACAAACCTGTAATCACCCTATAAGTCTTATAATCCTCGTCCCCCATCAAGATAATGGAGGGCTATTACTCATGTTTCTAACCAAACGTAAACTCAACTCCCAACTAAACGAGATTTCCGAATATCGTTACCGGGATCGAATACACATTCCTTTTTTCAATTCTATGATTGACGAACAAGGTGAAATTGCAGCGGAACCACCCGTGGATGGAGAATGGTCTAAGCTACAGGTTGGCGATACCTGGAAAGGCCGCGATTTGTATTTATGGCTAACGACACAGATTGACGTACCCGCCTCTTGGGCAGGACGCAGGGTACTGGGTCGATTTGATTTTGGTGAGACGGGTGCCGGAAACAATTCCGGCTTTGAATCTTTATTCTTTTACAATGGTAAACCCTATCAAGGTGTAGATTCCAATCATACAGAAGTGTTCTTGCCGGATGAAACGGTAGGTACGCAGCTTCCACTTACTTTCCGTTTATGGTCGGGACTAGAAGGTGGCGGTCCTAAAAAAGATCAAACACATGGCATTCGTATGGCAGAAATTTGTTGGCTTGACGATGCAACGGATGATTTCTACTTTACTGCACTTGCTGTAGTTGAGACGCTGAACGTACTCGATTCAAAAACACCAGAATATACACAGCTGCTAAGTACAGTAGACCGCTCGTTTCTTCTGATTGACTGGTCTCGTCCAGGTTCAGAGGTCTTCTACGATTCGATCGAGGAAGCTCGTAATTATTTGCGTGATGAAATTAATAAAATGGAAAAGTCTTCGCCAGTTACTGTTACCTGTATTGGTCATACCCATATTGATGTAGCTTGGTTATGGCAATTGAAGCATACCCGTGAGAAATGTGCGCGCTCCTTCTCGACCGTACTCCGTCTGATGGAAATGTTCCCTGACTATACTTTTTTACAGACTCAACCTCAGCTCTATGAATATATCAAAAACGATTATCCAGAAATCTACGAGAAGATTCGTGAACGTGTTGCTGAAGGACGCTGGGAAGCTGGCGGTGGCATGTGGCTCGAGGCAGATTGTAACTTGACCTCAGGTGAGTCTCTTGTCCGTCAATTGCTATATGGTACTCGCTTCTTGCGTAATGAATTTGGTGTTGAATGTGATTATTTATGGCTGCCGGACGTATTTGGCTACAGCTGGTCCTTGCCACAAATTCTAAAAAAATCAGGAATTAATACGTTTATGACCACGAAAATTAGCTGGAATCAATACAACCGCATGCCACATGATACCTTCCAATGGCGTGGTATTGATGGCACTGAAGTATTAACACACTTCATTACAACACCAGAGCCTTGGTCTGAAGAAGATTCTTGGTTCTACACCTATAATGGTCGCATCATTCCTAAGACTGTAAAAGGAATTTGGGATACGTACCGGGATAAAGAAGTGAATCGCAATTTATTACTTTCATACGGATATGGTGATGGCGGCGGCGGGGTTAACCGCGAAATGCTAGAGATGCGCCGCAGACTCAACGATCTCCCAGGACTACCGAAGATTGAAACAGGAACAGCAGGAGATTACTTCCGTAATCTGCAAGAAACCGTTGCTAATACAGATCGTTATGTCCATGTATGGGATGGTGAGCTTTACTTAGAATATCACCGTGGCACGTACACTAGCCAAGCCTACAATAAGCGGATGAACCGCAAGCTTGAACTGCTATACCGCGAGGCGGAATGGCTAAACGCACTGCAAAGTGTGGTGTCTGAAGATTGGTCGAACTATCGTCAGACCGATTTAGACGAGGGTTGGAGAATTATTTTGCGTAACCAATTCCATGATATTATTCCTGGTTCTTCAATTCGTGAAGTGTACGAAGACAGTACGATTGAATATGCTCAAGCCGAAGCCATTGGTCAATCTGTATGGGAACAATCTACGAACCTACTAGTGAACGGAAGTGAAGCCGGTAAATATACCATCTGGAACAATGCTTCTTGGGAATTAACTGAGCTCGTAGAAATTACTATAGAGCCCGGCATGGAAACAGGACATTGGATAAACACAGAAGGTAAACCATTACAAGCTCAACGTGAAGGTGACCGTTGGATCATTGAAGTGTCCGACATTCCTTCTCTCGGATACACCACCATCTCCTTCGTGGCAGATGTGAATTCTGAGCCACTAAGTACTCCATTCAAGCTGAATGAATCAGGAATTTCAACGCCTCACCTTGAAATAGCGTGGAACGAGCAAGGTCAATTGTCATCCATCTATGATAAACGCGAACAGCGTCAAGTATTAGCTAATGGAAGTCACGGTAATGTGTTCCAAGTGTTTGAGGATAAACCATTAGCACATGAAGCCTGGGACATTGACATCTACTATCAGCAAAAAATGCGCGAAGTAATCGACTGCACTAGCATTGAAGTCATAGAAAATGGTTCATTGCGTTGTATTGTGCAATTCACATGGAGCTATATGGATTCCACGATTAAACAGCAAATGATCTTACACGCTGGGCATCGTCGTATCGACTTCGTGACGAACGTAGACTGGCATGAGAAAAAACAGCTAATGAAAGTAGCCTTCCCTGTTGCGATACGAGCTACCGAAGCCACTTATGATATCCAGTTCGGTAATGTTAAGCGTCCAACACACTGGAACACTAGCTGGGATTACGCTAGATTTGAGACTGTGGGTCATCAGTGGGCAGATTTATCAGATCGTGGTTATGGCGTTAGCTTGCTGAACGACTGCAAATATGGCTACGACATCAAGGATAATGTGATGCGTCTATCCCTAATCAAATCGGCAACACACCCTGACCCTGATGCGGATCAAGGCGAACATTCATTCACCTACTCTATCCTGCCTCATACTGGGGATTGGCTACAAGGTGATACCGTCCGTCAAGCCTGGTCCATCAACAATCCACTGCGGAGCACCATGGGGCAAGCTGAAGTAGAAACAAAGTCCATGATTCGTCTTTCTACGAATACGGTTATGGTATCTGCCCTTAAGAAATCTGAAGATGGTCAAAAATTAGTTGTACGTGTTCACGACTATTCCGGAAGCCGCCAGCAGATTGATATGACGAGCGACTTGAACATTATTTCGTGGCAAGAATGTAATCTAATGGAACGTCCTGAAGGTGAGGTTCACACTGAACCTGTCATTACCTTTGTACTTGAACCTTACGAAATTAGAACATTTGAAATCGAAGTGTAGAATCTAATTAAATGAAGTAACATACAAAATCGGGGTGTCCCTGTAGCCATGTATAAAAGGCTGCGAGGACACCCCGTTTTTCGATTATGATTGTTTATTTTGGATTTAAGTATACACATTGCGCAATGAGTTAACGTAGCGTATACTCCAATTAAGGGAGAGATGTATATGAGAAGAATGGGGAAAATTACGATATTCACATGCATTGGATTATTGAGCCTTGCTTTGATTGCTATTCTTGCGATTAGCGCTTTTGTGATCAAGAGACCGGCCACCGCCACCCCCGTAATCACGGAAGTGAAGCCTTATGAGTGGAATAAAGTCAAGCTGGACGGAAATGTCATTTCAAGTGATGGATCAGAGTATTTTATCTGGAATAAAAAGGGAGAGACTAATAACTGGATTATCTTTTTTTCCGGGGGAGGGGCCAGTTGGGATGCCCAAAGCGCCGCGCACCCAATCAAGCTAATGAACTTCATTAAAGGTGGAGATACGGGCAACTATTTCCAGAACATCCCCTTCTATATGCTGACATTGCTGAGAGGCATGATGGATACGGATAACCCTGCCAATCCTTTTCATGGATGGAATGTGGTCTACCTTCCCTATTCGACGGGTGATTTCCATATCGGTAACCGTACGGCTGAATATAAAAAAGAGGACGGCACTACCTTTACAATGCGTTATAACGGCAGCAATAATGTGCGAAACAGCCTTGATTGGATATATGCCAACGTGGAAAAGCCCGGCAAACTGCTAATTGCAGGTGAAAGTGCTGGTGGATTCGGGTCCGCCTTCTGGGCTCCGGAGATCGCCTCTCATTACAAAGACTCCGAGATCTTCCAATATTCAGACAGTTCCTTCCTGAAATCAGACAAGTGGCCAAATGTTGTGAATAAGGAATGGCAGGCAGACTTCGTTAAGAATTTTGGGTATACCCCTGAAGCGGATATCATCGGGGCAGCATTTAAAGCGAACGGTCATCTACTGCCTGCGAATACGGTAATATTGCAATCCTACTCGGTATTTGACGAGATTCTGATCCACTTTCAGAACAACATCAACGATTACAAGGGGCCCAGAGATCAACGCATTATTAATGAATGGTCACAGGAAATGCGGCAATCTGTATCTTCTTTAGCTGCCACTTTACCTAATTATTATTACTATCTGACCGACTATGGGCTAAATGCTAAGACGGGTACAACCCCGCACACTTTTGCAACCCGAGAGACCTTCTTTCAGGCTGAACAAGATGGTGTGAAGCTTCTGAAATGGCTAGGTGATGCAGTCAACCATCAGAAACCCTATTCAGTTGGGAGCAAGTTCCTCATGACGTCGAAGCCAGCTCAGAAATAGCACAGAATTAGCGAAATACTCGCACAAGGCAGGAGAGAAAATTAATGAATTTGCGTGAAAAGCAGATGCAAATGACGAGGGAGATCATTAAGGATACAGCACTCAGCTTGTTCTGTGCTCAAGGTATTGAGCGCACGGATATGGCTCAAATTGCAGAACAAGCCGGGGTCTCCCGGCGCACTTTGTATCATCATTATAAGGACAAAGAAGAATTAGCCGCTCAAATCTATGTCCTTAACCTAGAGCGGATGTTTGGACAGCTGCTGTTTGATTTTGATTTTGAACAGCCGGTACAATCACTGGAGAACATTCTGGATAAATATTTGGCTTTAAGAGATCATCAGGAATCACTGATCTACTATGATGCCATTTTTGGAGTTTACTACAGCACGCTTTCTAAGAATCCTGCAGAACTGCCTGACTTTAAGAAGGCTATGGAAGGCTGGTATTCGCGACTTATACTGCTTGACACAATAGCAGTGGATCCGGAGGAAAAAAATAAGTGGTTGAACATTCTGCAGAAGTCCACCCACCTGTATTTCATGTATTTACAAAAAGCCGTTATTATTACGCATCAGCGGAGCGGTGTGGTTACGGAGGAAGACCGGGCAACAGACCGACAATTCAAGGATTTCATTATGCATGGCGTACGGCATTCCCGATGATTAAAAGAGTCTTTTCGTAATAGGTTTCATTTCGGTATAATATACCAATCGGTATTCGTACGGCTCTAGTTATATGGAAGGAGCAATGGCTGAAATGGACATTGGCAAATATGAGAATCTAGTTCCGAACGTTTTTTTGTTTGTCGACCGCAGATCCTTCCCGGATTGGGAGATAACGAGGAGCAAAATTGATTTCCATGACCTTACCTTCATTGTGGAAGGGAAATCGAACTATTTTATTAATGGGGAGAAATTTACGGTTGAAGCTGGTGATATGCTCTATGCACCTTCCGGAAGTATTCGGGAAGCGCAGACCTTTAAGGAGGCACCCATGCGTTCTTTTGCGTTTAATTTCTTCTGGGAGGGGGAGGACAATCATGTGCAGCTCCCTTTTGAGACCGTAACCAAAAACTGGAGAACTAAAGAGATCCTAGCGGACATCAAAGATTTCTCGCATGTATGGATGGGCAAACAGCCTTTTTATAAAATGAAGGCCAGAGCCATTTTTCAACTGATCGTGTATCGCCTGTTAAGCATAACCCACCATCAAGAGACACCTCTGATCGATCTGAGAATCCAAAAAGTAATGACCTATATTATGGATCATTATTCGGAGGAAGTTACGATCAAGGAACTAGCTGATTTTGTTGCCTTAAATCCTGTATATCTTGGCAAGCTGTTCAAGCAAAACACTGGTTCCACCTATAAAGAATTTATAAACAAAGTACGGGTGAGCAATGCCGAGATGATTCTGTCCGCAGGTGGCTTCAATGTGTCCGAAGTAGCAGCGCACTGTGGTTATCAAGATGTCGCCTACTTCAGTAATGTTTTCAAAAATATCAAGGGTTATCCTCCGTCATTTGCCTTGAAATAACGGAGGACCCTGAACCATTCGGAGATTCAACCCTCAAATTAGATCTAACTATGAATTAGTACGTCCCCCTAGTATAGAAGCTCTCCTCTGGGCCCAAATAGGAATAAGGCAGCTCCGCAGCGGACAACACAAGCTTTTGCAGGACCAGGCCTGCATCCAATCCGTAAAAGCGGAGGGTATGAATCCCCTTTGTTAACGCATGACTTGTGGTCACGGTATGAATATTATCCATAACCGCGCGGCACCACGGTTCATTATCATGATTGCCGCCCGCAAAATCCGTAGGTAAAGCATCAGTAATCACTGGCGTCTGTGCATCGAAGCCTACCGCATATTTTAATCCACTGAACTGTGACAGGTTGTTTGTCGGAGCAATATACGCGGTTAAGCTGTAATCTGCATTCTGCTGTACTAAAACCTGATATTCCAGATAAGGCGCATTCTCTGGCTGTTCAAAAGATACCGTATCCGGAAACATTTTAACCGAGGATAAAGAACGCCCATAGTTAGCAATGGTCTTCCATTCCACCCCTGATTGTGCAACACGACTTGAGGTATGCTCCGCTTCAATGGACACTCTATTATGCGTCTCGATAAAGGTCATCGCTGGCACATCCTGAATGTCAGTCCAGTCCACAGCTACATTCACCTTAACGATGCCCCCGGCACCAGAGAGTGTAATTTCACCCGTCGATATCTCGTGAACCTTTTCCCAATCTACAGAAACCTGTAAGGTCTCCCCAGCCTTGATCCACCCCGATGTTTTCTCAAGCTTGATCCAAGCTGCACTGCTACTTGCCTGATATTCAAAGCCCGCTTCTCCACCGTTGCTGATAGTAATGCAATAGTTTTCTTTTTGCAGATTTGTAAATACAGGAAGCTTTGCCGTACCCGAAATATACGCTTGCTCCGTACCTTCCACATCAATAATCATTATAGAACCTTTGTCAGGAATCAAAGTGCTCACCTCTGGATATTTCCACCCCTCTGCATTCCAGTGAACATACCCGACATGAGGGGAACTCATCATTCCTTGCCATTTTCCTTCTGTAATTTCGTTATTATAAACCTGCTCCAGGTGTTTATCCCTATCGATGGCTTCATGAGTCAGGGTAGCGTAGGTATTGGCCAATACACTGCCTCGTCCAGCATATAGCTCGTTAAGTCCAGCATATATTTGCATTTTGAGCACATTGGCTGATGCAGCAGCAGGGAAATATACAAGCTGGTAGTACGCATCTTTTAATGATTCAGGAATAAGAGCATAGTATTGGTCAGCGGCATTCTCCATCTTAATCGCCTGCTTCAGCACTCTCTGTGCCTCATTGTAATGGATTGGACTGAAGGTTGACGGATAAATAATCTCCGGCTTGCGGCGGCCGTTCATTCGGGTATACTCACTCAGCAATTGCGCGATGCCCAGGCATGTCTCATGTTCCAGTGCATATCCGAACTGCTGCTCTACCCAACGATTGGTATATTCCTCAGTCCGGTTAATCGCTCCAGTACCCCAAGCTTCAAAGTCATAGGCCAATCCCATAAAGTAGGAAATAGGCAATTCCATAGGCTTCAAATCCCCGACGTTCACAATCCATACATCACGGATGCCATAGTCGAATGCCATACACATTTGCTCCCAAACCTTCTCCAGCGGAATCGTGTTTAACCATTCATAGGAATGTGGACCCCCATGATAGTCAAAATGATAATACATCCCCCAACCTGCACTTCGATCGCGTTCGTGTTCCGTTGGGATTTTGCGGAGATTGCCAAAGTTATCATCTGCCAGCAGGATCGTAACCTCATTCAGGACTTCCCAGTCCTTCAAGCCTTCAACCTCAGCAGTTCCATACCAATACTTCTCCACTTCCTTGTATACGGCTAGAATTTGGGGCGAGTGCTCAAGATTATATTTCTTTAATAATTCTTTTTGCGTAAGGATGATGTCCTTCAGCAGGTCAATATTCTCCTGGTCGGAGCCCTCCAGCGCAGAATCACTTTCTCCCCGCATCCCTAATGTAATTAAATTGTCAAAATCCTGATTCCGTTTGATTCCATCTTCCCAGAAATCCGTAATAGCCTGTTTGTTTCGGGCAAAATCCCATAAGTTGCTTGTTCCATATTGGTTGTATACCTTCTGCCATTCACTGCCTGCCCGAAATAAAGGTTCATGATGGGAGGTTCCCATTATAATGCCGTATTCCTGTGCGTGCTGGGCGTTGGCGATTGGATTGCTTTTACCGTTAAGGCTGAATTCGGCACTCCACATCGCTGGCCATAAATAATTCCCCTTTAATCGAAGAATTAGTTCAAACACCTTGTCATAGAAATCTTCATTAAAATCACCAAATCTTTGAGTTACCCAAGAGCCCAAGGACGGCCAGTCGTCATTCAAAAAAATCCCTCTGTATTTAACGGAAGGTTCTTTGGAAATCATATGTAGCTGGCTATCAGGTAAGATCAAATCTGCTTTTTTCTCTGGTATAACATCTGCCCAATATTTCCACGGACTAACACCAATTTTTTCAGAGATAGAATAAATCCCGTACATCGTCCCGCGTTTATCGCTTCCCACAATGACGAGCGCCTTGTCCACTCCTGCTGTCGGTTCTTCTACTACCTGAATCCTATAACATTCCCTTTTCCCTTGGATGGCAGACACATCCACTGTCCCCTCTGCAATTAAACGATCAATAAGCTCATTACTGCCGATCGATCCAGCGATTACAACGGTTCCATCCAATGTCTTCAATTGTGTATGTATTTCAGGTTCAACCTCTGTTACCTGTTTAACATCTGCTGCAAAAGACTGAGCCACGCGGCGCAAACCGGCATAATCCTTCCCTTTGGGATCCACGTAAATCTTAGCAGCTTTGCCCTGCTTCACAAGGTTTAATTCCTGCGTAGGCATGATTATTCTCCCCTTAAGCATCCTATTTTCGTATGGCTAGGCACATTATATAAGTAAGCGATTTCAACTTCCATGTGTAAACTAGCAAGTTTTTGTAATTATTAAATGAAACTTTGTTTATCGGTTGAACAATCTAGATATTTGGTGTTACTGTTAACAGGTATTCCCTTGTAGCAGAATCATTTCTTTTGCAAGCGCATCCATAACAAGAGAACCTTATAAAGCGAGGATGATCCATATGGAAAAGAATAACGAACTCATTGCAGGCGAACAGATTGAAGGTCCGAAGGCTCCAAAGGACCCGGCTGATCGTAGAAACGGCTTTTTTGTGCTGTATGAAACAGCAATTGAAGCAACAGCGAGAGCCGAAGGCAAACCGTCACAGGAAGTTTATCTGGAAGGTAACTATCTGATCGATAAGGCCAAATTTATAGGCGGTGTTACAGACGAGGCAATTCTGGAGCTTCTGGGGAGCAGCACTGGATTTCGCAAATTGGTCCATAGTATCGGAGTATCCGTCAGAAGGGCTAATGCGCAGGAAGATCCAGTCACTTTTTTATTGCAGCACTGGGGCAAAACTAGTAAATATGAAACCGGCAGTTATTTACGTGTACCCTGCCCCGCCGATGGTTCAGAGGTTATTTTGAGGTTAGCAGATTGTCCGGGTTCTGAAGAAGATGATGTGCTCGGAAAATTTGCTTTTGAATTTAATCACGCAGGCGAAATGGCGATTGCGAGTGTTATTTTTTATTTGCATGACGGTTATTCTGTTCCAGAGCTAATCCTTGAACCACCAGTTGCTTTTGAATCGAATGAGTACCAAAAGATCATTACACAATCCTTGCTGCACGCTGGCAATAATAAAAGATTAAAAGCTGCCATGAATAAGGCTATAAAGGGTGAGGAAGTCACGATCGCTTATATTGGAGGTTCCATTACTCAAGGAGCCGGTGCTAAGCCGATACACACGGAATGTTATGCCTATCAGTCGTACTTAAGATTTAAAGACTTATTCGGCACAAAGGGTGGCGAGAACATCCGCTTTGTGAAGGCTGGGGTCGGCGGAACACCCTCCGAGCTTGGCGTCATCCGCTATGAAAGAGATATTCTTAGAGACGGTTCCGTAACACCAGATATCGTGGTAGTGGAATTTGCGGTAAACGACGAAGGGGATGAAACGAAAGGCAATTGTTTTGAAAGCTTATGCTTAAAAATACTTTCCGCCGATCATCAGCCAGCCGTAATCCTTCTGTTCAGTGTGTTTATGAATGACTGGAACCTGCAGGATCGGCTCTCCCCCATTGGCCGCCATTATAATCTTCCTATGGTTAGTGTAAAGGATGCCGTATCCGAGCAGTTCCGCCTGAGTAAAGCTGAAGGCAACATCATCTCTAAACGGCAATTTTTCTATGATATCTATCATCCGACAAATGAGGGGCACCGGGTAATGGCTGATTGTCTCACTTATTTATTCACCGAAACCCATAAATCACTAATGAATGAAGATGAGATCTTATTGGATCAACGACCAGTTATCGGGAATGATTTTGCAGGAACCCTCCTGCTGGATCGAAAAAACTATATTGACGCAGGTAAGATCGAAGTAGGCGGATTTTCGGGGATCGATACCGATTTGCAGCGGGTAGAAATGGATGCTGACTCTCACGGTACTCCGGAATTCCCTCATAATTGGATGCATTCAAGAGCGTCTGGAGAAGAAAGCTTCAAGCTGACAATAACGAGTAAAAATCTCATCCTCGTATACAAGGATTCCGGCAGCAGCGAATTCGGCAAGGCGGATATCTTCGTAGACGGCAGCCTTGCAGTTACTGCTGATCCTCACGTGAACAACTGGACACATTGCAATCCGGTAATTCTATATCAAAACGAAGCTAGCAGTGAGCATCAGATAGAAATCAAAATGGTACCCGAAGATCAGGATAAGTGTTTTACTATACTAGGCTTCGGTTATACCCTTTAATCAGTTGCACCAGTTGCAAGACAGCCCCGATGTATTCTTCATCAGGGCTGTCTTTATTGTATCGCTTGGAATTTTGTCCATTTCCCACTAATATACCGCCAAATAAACAATGCCGACTTAATCAACCAATCACAATAGACAGCAATCCACGTTGCAAACATATCCATATGAAACCAATATACTAGTGCATAACATAATGAAAAACCCGCTCAATAAGCGGGTTATCGCTGTTATATGGACAGAATTGCTCTCATTCTTGCTCTCCTTACTCCAGCTCGGTCCCTATCCCCTTTTCTCTCGCCTTGTTCACGTAATACACCGCTGTAGCGATATCAAAGACGGCCATCCCCATCGGGCAAAAGAAGATCGGTTCATCTTCGCCGAATTCATCTAGGCTGTGGCGCAAGACAACATCGGTAATCATCTGGGTGTCAGCACGAGTGAGCCCTTGCTCCAAATGAAGCTGCTCAATATCCGTATTCTCACGGCACACTTCATCCCAATCGTCGACGATAATGGCTTTTAACGAAGCTAACGCCTCCGGCTTATAATCACGCAGTGAAACATTCAACAGAAGACTACCTTTTTCAGGATACAGATCGATATACCGATGTTCGGATACAGTACAAGTAATAAAGATATTCGAATGCTGATAAACGTCCGCCCACGTCTTAGCCACTTCCATCCTATCTCTAAAGAGAGATGAGATTCCTAATAAGTCTACTCCCTTGATATCGAAAATCCGGATACGTTCGACTCGATCCCCGTACAAAGCCGTAACCATTTGACAATGAACCTGCCCAATTGGTCCCCAGCCGATAATGCCTAGTTGAATCCGCTCCACTGAACGCGCCAGCAAAAAGTAACGAATCATCAGTCCGCTGATGGAAGCCGTCCTAATAATACTGGGAAGCGGAGAGTTCAAGACGGCTGAAGGCCGGCCTGTACTTGGTTCATTCAATACAATGATGCTATGCGCGCGAGGAAGATCAGCCTCAGTATTATCTGGGAAGCTAGAAATCCACTTTATCCCTGCCGCGTTCACCTCTCCCCCTACGTAAGCGGGCATTGCAATAATTCGGTTTTGTGGACTCTTATACCTTAGGTAAGGCTTTATCGGCTGGACATAATCACCTGAATCGATGATACCCACAGCGGTTTCTACCGACTCCACAAGAATAGGCCAATCAACACCTACTGCCCGTATATCTCGATCATTTAAGTACAGCATACTGTCACCTCCTTATGAAACATATCGTTTCTTACATCTCAGGGAGATCGTCACATTCAGCCAACAGCTCCTGACCGAATTGGTTCTGAATCCATGAGTCAGAATATACGGTATCGAGGTAACGCTCTCCCTTATCATGCAGAATGACTGCGCAGACAGCTCCCGGAGTCAATTCTGGCTCCATCTGCTTAACGGCGGCAATGACTCCCCCGGAGGATGCGCCAGCCAGGATGGATTCGTTCTGCGCCAACATCCGGCAACCTTTTACTATATCTGAATCCGAGACATGCACGATATGGTCGATTATATCTGTTCTGCAGAAAGGTGGCACGATGCCGGCACCCAGTCCCGGGAAGCGCCGCGTACTCGTATTTCCGCCAAAAATCGCGCTTCCCTCTGCATCGACAGCCACGATCTTGGTCCGAAGTCCGTGATTTCTTGCGTATTCCGCAAGCCCCCGTATGGTTCCGCATGTACTAACGCTGCAAAATAAATAATCCACTCGTTCAAGATCAGTCACGATTTCTTTCATTGTCGTATGGTAGTGGGCTAAATAATTATTTGCGTTCGCATACTGATTCGGCCAGTAGCTGCCCGGTATCTCCGCCAACAACTGCTGCACACGTTTCAGTCTAGCAGGAAGAAACTCCCCTGTTACGGGATCGGGATTGGCGACATAGTCGATTTTGGCATCCAACGCCTTCAGAATTTGCAGATTCGTTTCCGTGGTTCTAGGATCAATAACGCTGATAAAACGCATCCCCAAATACTTACAAATCATGGCCAAGCTGATCGCCATATTACCAGAGCTTGATTCAATGATGGTGGTTCCCGGGCCTATTGTTTCTTCCTTCCATGCCTCTTGAATCATCCGCAGGGCAGGACGATCTTTGGCGCTTCCCCCCGGGTTCATCAGCTCCATTTTTGCATAGACGTCAAACTCACTTTTATAGAACAAGCTCTTCAGCTTGATTAAGGGTGTATTTCCGATAGTCGACAAAATACCGTCAGTGAAGTCCATCTCTGCGCGATCTTTATCTTTCTGGTAATATAGCTTTTTGTTCTTAACCTTTCCGCTATCCATTGACTCGTCTTTACCTACTGTAATGACCTCAATATCATCCAGCAGATGGTTTCGAATCATCATGCCGATTTCCGGAATGCATTCCCTAATTTCCTCTTTGATCTTCTGGACAATGGTGTTATCCGCAGATTTACTTTTGATATAAACGGTCAGCGCGTTCTTCCTCACTTTGACCCGAATGATCGCATCTTCAAGATGTCGGTATACGACCTGTTCGATATCGTACAGGCTTATTTTCTCCCCGTGCTTCAGCTCCCGACCCACCCGTTTGACGATGGAACTAAAGCTCTGCTTCTCCACACCATCTATCATCACAGACCTAAAGTCCCTTACAACGTCATAGGTAACGAAACGAATAGCTGGCAGCATTTTACGAACCATGGAGGTAAGAACAAGAACACTTTCATCATTACTAAGCGGACTTAGTTCTTCGCCAATCTCCTGCGCCCCGACCCCTTCCGCAAAAATCCCATCAGCAAAAATATACCTGCCAAGATCATGTGAATAATAAGCAATCGTGCCTATTTCAATAGAGCCATACGTATCAATGATGTCGCGCGGTTCAAGACCGAACAGACGGGCCATATTCCGCTGCCACCCTAATGAGGCGATTTCCCCTACCAAAATAATCTTTCGGATTCCAAAAACACGCAGATCACTAGTAGCATTTACGATATGATCAAGGATGGAAGGCATTGTGTAGAGTAAGTCAGGCTTGAAGGTTTGAAGCTGTTCAATATGCTGCTCAATCGGCAATTCGAAGGGAATTGAATGATGTTCCAATCCTAACCGTTCAAAAATGGACAGCGCAGTGTTCGCCGCATGCCCAGTACCCATATCCGCCAAAGCGCTAACACATCCGCTTCCCGCAATAAGATCACCGTACAGCTTCGTTTTAATATCTATATAGTGCTTATCGTCTTCCTTAGAGTAAAGTATGGCTTTTCGACGGCCAGTGCTTGTACCCGACGTCCTATATACGGTCAAAGAAGGATCAAAAGGTTGATTATAATAATAGGTATCTAGCGTTGTCGACGTCATAAGCGGAAGCGTCTCTAAGCTAGAATTCGCTCTTTCGTCGCCGATCAGCCCCTTATACCAGGGAAATGCCTCAATTACTTCAAATAACTTATCCTGCAATTTGTCTTTGTCGAGCAGCATGATGGCCGCCTCCTGTTGACCGCTAGCTGCAGCCCATAGATAAATACCTACCATAATCATATGTAGAGTTCTTTCAGTGTGTTCTACGATTCGGTGGTTGCCCAATCAAAAGCTGAGGTATTTCCGTAATATAGCCTATGGATCTTTTGAGACGGAGGGACAAAATGATGAAGCAGATAAGTCGTATATCCAATAAGCTGACGAAGACAAGGGTGCTGGTTAGAAATCAAGAGTTAAATAAGCATGTCCCGCTTACAAAAAAAATGGATAAGAACACTCTCTATGAAATGCTACAAAAATATAAGATGGTGTACATTAAGCCTTGCTGCGGATCTTTAGGACAGGGCGTGATACGGGTTGAACTTGCTCGTGCACAATACAGCTATCAGTCCGGTACCCACGTACACAAATTCTCTAATTACGACTCGGCATATCGGGCCCTCTTACGAGAAGCCCAAGGGAAGTCCTATTTAGTTCAAAAGGGGATCAGGCTGTTGGTGTACGACGGCCGCCCATTCGATATCCGGGTGATGGTGCAGCGAAATTCTAAAGGTGGGTGGGAAGCAACAGGGGTTGCAGGACGCGTGGCGCATCCTCGCAAAGTAGTTACAAACGGGAGTCAAGGAGGAACGATTTATCCGGTTGAGGAATTATTGAAAGCCTACACAAGCGCAGAGAATTGTACAATATTGATCCGATCCCTGAAGCAAATTGGAGTGAAATCCGCCAGACAGCTTAGCACTGTCTATCCCGGCCTTCAGGAAATCGGTGTAGATATTGCCTTAGATCAACGTCTCAAGCCATGGATCTTGGAAGTGAATACCGCTCCTGATCCGTGCCCGTTTACTAAGCTGAAAGACACCCGTATGATTGACCGAATTGTCAGATATGCAAAAGTATACGGTCGCACATACAATCTTAAGTGCATGAAATCAAAACAGGGTGTCGTGTGAAGCATAGTAGAATCCATGTGCCGCGGCGAACTGTGAATTTACAAGTCCACAGCTCGCCTTTTGTACGGAGTATAGGGTCTGTGTATTCAGAGGATGGACGAAAAAAGACGAGAAATCCCCTCTTTAAATTTGATTATAAGGGACCTTTCTTTATAACGCTCAGGGGTAAGCTCTGTACTTAACTGGCTATCTTCATGAAACAATTCTTGAAGCTGTTTAGCAACTTGCTCATCATAAACAATTGCATTAACTTCGAAATTGAGTCTAAAGCTCCGGGAATCAATATTCATTGTCCCTACGGACGCTACTTCTTCATCTACCACAATCGTCTTAGCATGCAAGAAACCATTTTCATATAACAGAATTTTCGCTCCATAATTCAATAATTCACCTGCATACGCCCAAGTTGCCCAGTAAACAAAAGGGTGGTCAGGCTTATTTGGAATCATAATCCGTACATCCACACCGGATAGGAGTGCAATTTTACATGCATCCATAAAACTACTATCTGGAATGAAGTATGGCGTCTGAATATATACACTCCGTTTGGCGTTCAAGATCAGCTTAATATACATGTTTTTCAGATGCTCAACTAGCGAGTTAGGACCACTAGACACAATTTGAGCGGGACTTGATCCGTCATGACTTCCAGTAGTAAAGGAAAATTGATCGAAGCTTACCTGCTCGTGTTTCCGGGCATGTTTCCAATCCAGAAGAAACCTGCCTTGAATTTGATTAACGGAACCACCCTTCATTCTAAAATGTGTATCCCGCCAATATCCAAACTTTTTATCTATCCCTAAGTATTCATTTCCCACATTAAATCCACCAATATAAGCAATTTCCCCATCGATGATACATAGTTTTCTATGATTTCGATTATTCATTCGAAAATTTATCGGTCTAAGAAGTGATGGAAAGAATACCTCTACTTCTCCACCAGCAGAAAGTAGTTCTTTAAAGAACTTAAGAGAAAGTCTCTTGGAGCCGATTTCGTCATAGAGAACCCTCACTTTTACGCCTTCTTTGGCTTTTTTAGTTAATTCATCTCTTAATTTTGTCCCTAAATCATCAGGCTGGATGATATAATATTGAATGTTGACCTCTTTTTTGGCATTTCTAATATCATTAAATAAAGAGTCAAACTTTTGTTTACCATCGTTAAAAATAGCTATCTCGTTATCTGTTGTCATTAGCGCATTCGATGAAACAAGGTTCATATGAATTAAATCAGCATATTTCGTTAACAAAGCGTTCTGATTCTCGCGTTGATCCTTTAATGTAGCCAATTGATGATCTACAGTTGATTGTAGATATTTACTTTCTTCAGCTGAAAGGCCGAAGAAATTCTTTTTTGCTAAATTACGACCAAGAAAGAGATAAATAATAAAGCCCAAAATGGGAATGAAATAAAAAACCATAAGCCACGCCCAAGTATAACCAATATCTCTCCTCTCAAAAAATAAAAAACCAGCAGAGAGCAATATGTTTATAATCATAACAAATGAAAGTATCCACGTGACCAGACTGCCGTTGTCCATAAGGAGTTCCTGCCTTTCTTATCTTTCTATAGATGTCGGTATTTCTAGTTTTGCCAAAAGTCAGTTTATTCATCGTCTGATAAATCAATACTTCTGTAAATGACTAGATAGAGTACTATAGCATAATTGTCCATCTAAGAAAACATTTGATAAAAAACTCAATAATTAAAAGATAAAATCATAAAAATCCACATAAAAACAATAGCCCTAATGCAGTAGTTCTGTATCAGGGCTGTTGTTGTGACTTTTCAATTAGTGTGAGAAATATTCAAACAACTCATTGTATATTAAGAACGATTTCTCTCCCAAAATGAGTGACAATGGTTAACGTTCCCTCACTGAACTTAACTTTCAAATCTTGCTCAGGTGAATGCTTGAGGACCTCATCAGCTTGATCAGCCTGAATATCCAAAGCCCCCTCTGAAGGAGAACCATAGACGGCCGAAGCGAGCCAATGAATTCCCGGCTCAAGGGTGCTCGTAAGCATCGGCAGCACCGTTCGAGGGTAAAGCAGGTTCGTATTGGCGTTCGGCCAGACCAGCTCACCCTTCCGACAACCTAGCAAATCCTTGATTGCGCTGGTTCCCCAAGCAGTGGAGGCCAACGCACCAGCCACATCGATCTTCGATAGCATTTCATTCTCTTGGCCAAGTGCGAATCCACCCTCTGCGGTATCCAGCGACTGTCCAGTTTCGACTCGATGAATCCGAATATGCCAAGGAAGTCCGGCGACAACCCAAGTCTGAACCTCGACATTGGCCCACGGTTTCCAGACGGAACGAAGGACGTTGTCTATCATCTCAGACTCTATATTCTGGCGTCGTACCCGGTATAAGTTGTCTCCGCGCTCGCTCAGCGCAAGCATAGCGTCGAACGCTCCTTGGGAGAGCCCCCATTCGGAGCGGGGCACGCTGAAGCCGAAGCTTGTTGAATACACGAATTTTTCGTATTTGGCCGAGGTATGGGTATGTTCATTCGTGTATAAATGTCCGCTGTTGAAGGCTGCCACATGACCGGAAACGGAATCGCGGACGATGACAAGATGGGCAGGCTTCTGAACCATGACAGCCGGAATGGCCGGTAGCGGCAGTTCCTCTTCCTTCCAGAACGGATGATCCACCCCTAGAGCCAGCGGCAAGAAAGTCTTTAACGCCCAATACGGAGATCCGGGAGCATTGTAATTCTCCGCCATGACCAGATTCGGGTAAGTATATCCGATGGTCAGTACGCCATCGGCGTCAACAATCGGCTGGCTGAACCACCAACGCAGATTTCGCAGCACTAGACCTTTCACCACGCCTGCGGGAAATCCTTCAACATCTGCATAGGCAACGGCGCTCCAAAATGCCGACTGGGCAAAGCGGTAAGTCAAGCTACGTCCATAAGGAAGTGCGGAACCGTCGGGTGCGAACCAGCCGATGAAATCGACAGCAAACAATCGAGCCCGTTCTTTGAACACACGGGAACGTTCGGGGTCTTCCTGTTCCATCAGCTTTGCGTACAGCAGTGCGTAGTAATGAATAGCAAAAGGTACGTAATAATCGCTGTGACCATTAATCCCGTCACTGTACCAGCCCTCTCCCAAATAGAAATCATCCATGCGCTTTAAATTGCTCTCTAGTTGTCCTGCCTCGTAGGGACGACCGATTTTGCGGAATCCGATATTGACTAGAACGTTAAAGAACAGCCAATTGCAATCATAGCAAGGATGGGCGTTTATTTGATTCAGCCAACAGTATAATTGATCCTGCTCATTCGGAGCAAGCGGCAACCAAATCTGTTCCGGAATGGCTGCCAATGCGAAGCCGAAGACCGCCATTTCGACCAAACGCTGATCGTAGTCCTTCACCTCTCCCCAATATTCTTCATGAGAAGGATCGGTGCCATGCCGAATGCCATCCAGCACGATGTCCCAGAGTTCGCTGTCTCCACCACCAATGAGCAGGGGTACCAAACCCCACAACACCCGCGAGAAACCTTCCATTTCAGCAGTTGCTGCCGAATAGCTCGCCCCTGTTTTGCCAATTTCAAGTCGTGAGCCACCTTTGCTGTAGAACGGCCGAAGTGGATCCGTAAGCTGCTCAAGTGCGATCACCAGATCCTCACGGGTCTTTAGCGGATTATCGCCAATACGAGAAAAAGATTTCTCATTGTTCATCATAATCCCCCCTATTCCCAATAGAAGGGTCCTGCTGCTTTAAGCCGAGCCAGTGCTTCGACATAGAAAAAATCACCGTAGATAAGCGGAACATCTATATTCCGGTTCTCAGGGTAGTTACTTGTACCATGAAGCAGCAACCCTTCCTCGTCCGCATTGTCCCAACTGCCATAATTCCTGTAGAGAGATTCCACTATTCTTATAGCCCCGTTCCGGTACACATGGGACTCCGCATCATCCACCTGGTCGGCTAGCAGCAGCAATCCACTCGCTGCGCAGGAACCAGCGGAGCTATCACGTATCTCGCCGACTTCACCGGGAGCGCGAAAATCCCAATGTGGAACGTGATCATCCGGCAGTCGGGTCAAGAAGAAATGCGCTACCTGCTTGGCTGCATCCAAGTAGCTTCGCTTTCCCATATGATGATAGGCAAGCGCTAGGCCGTAAATAGCCCAAGCCGTGCCGCGTGACCAAGCCGATTCGGGCGCAAAGCCTTGCCCACCAAGCTTCTCCACCACTTCACCCGTATCCGGGTTGAATTTGACGATGTGGTACACGGAGCCGTCCGGTCGGATAAAATGCTCCAGCACAGTATCCATATGCGCCTCTGCGATATGACGATAGCGGGGATCACCCGTTGTCTCGGAAGCCCAGAACAACAGGCTGGTGTTCATGCAGCAGTCGATAATAGCAACTCCGCTGTTGTCCTCCCCTTCACTCCATGGATTCCAAGCCCGAATATAATGCCCTTTCAGATTGAAGCGGGCTGCCAGATAGTTGGCCGCCTTTAATGCCCGAATTTGCGACGCTTCGCTACCTGTCAACTTATAATTTGCCACACTGGTAAGAATCCACATGAAGCCTAAATCGTGATCCAGCTTAACGTAGCCGTCCAGTACCTCGTCGAGTCTCTCTTCGCAGCACTCTGCGATCATTTTAAGATTTTCGTCCCCACTTTCAGAATAAAACTGCCAGAGCATTCCCGGCCAGAACCCTGCTGTCCACCAGTTCGGTGCTTCAAGCAAGTATTTACCACCTTGACTCGCGTGTGGAAATTCTGCACCGATCTTTCCACTGTTACATCTTGTCTTTTCAAGTGCCTTGTTCCAAGCATCATCCAGCCAAGTTGGGTTTTCCGTTATATTCATTTCAAACACCGCCTTCTTAGAATGGTTCACTATTTCTTTCATGATTTATATAAATTGAAAGGTGAATACTAATTTCCCTTCAGAACCGGGCTGAAGAGCATGAAAGTCTAGCGTATGCCAGACCGTATCCCTGCCAAAATGATCCCGGTACTCACGTGCAGTAATCTCTGGCTCAACGATCTGAACATCATAAGTCAGTTCCACTCCGCCTACTCCAGTTCCGGGCAGCAGCACAACACCAGAACGCAGCATTTTCGGACGACGCCAGGTAACGAACCGCTCTGTCCAGCTCACTGACTTACCGTTATACTGGTACTCGTCCATTAACTCCAAGCGAGGATGCTGCCCCTTATACCAAACCATAGAGCGGATCAGGGATTGAAGCTCTTCCACTTCGTATGCCTGAGACAGCTCCAGCTTCAGTTCATCTTTTTCAACCGCAGCCGACGCGTACAGAACTGTAGCACTATGCTTCCTGCCAGCCAGTTGATACTGGCCGCCGATGATCGGAACCGAATGTCCCTGCGAGCCGTTACAATCATATTGATAACGGCCAGCCCCAAAATATTCAGCCGTATACTCTCCACAGCCGAGATCAGCTGCATAGATTTCGCCTCCACCTGACAGAATGAACTGTCCCAGATCATTATGATTATGAGGTTCAGCGTTATCCCCTCCCTTAGCCGCAAAGCCGAACGAACTTCCTCCGGACTGATAACGCGAGACAAGCCATCCCGCATCAGGAAGATAATAACTGGTGGCTCCCCAATCCTGATCCTGTTTCTCATCGCCGGTCCTTCTCCAGATGAGATTTCGAAAAGCCGGAGCCCAGCGGCTGCAGTGATCCTTAGCGTAAGGAGTGCGAAGCACAGGCGGAGGACATTCTACTTCTGGATAGGTATCAGCTAAATAATGGGACAAGCCCATATGTATGTGAATTCGAGGCTCTGAGTCAGAGAAATTGGCGACAAAATTGCCACCGATGAAAATTTTCTGTTGGAACTGAGCGATACTTCGCACTTTGTCCGTTGCAAACCAGTCTACTCTTCCTTCACTTCTAACCCGGAGAAGATCGCTGTAATACGTGAAATAGCCAAATCCGTAGTTCCAGTAACTCAGACCTTCCAGACAGGCCCCATCATCCCCGAAGCTTTCCAGATAGTAGCTCATGCTGCGCTCTGTCTTCAGCAGGATATTCGTCAGCGCAGCAGGATCATCCAACATCAATAAGGCGGCTGCCCCGATCGACCCTGCGCACACTGCTGCCCAGTTATGACGTGCAGTCTCCCATTCATAAGGACCACATTCAATAAAAGGTCGAAATATTCTCTTTTCTACTTCATGTCTGATTCGGGATCGAAGAAGCAGCGGAAGTCGTTCTCCCAGTAATAGAGAAATTTCGGCAAGGGTAAAAGCGGTCTCCGAGGAGAACAGATCAATAAACTGATCAATATTCTCTGTATTATGATCTGCAGGAAGATGGGCTGGCAGGCACCATGTGTACTCTTCGCATATAGACCATAGGATATTTTCCAGGTTCTCCAGAAGTCTGACATTATCCGGCTCAAGCAAGGTCATAAATACATATGTATTCAGCCTTCTTCTCCGTTCGAAATAGACCCGTTCATATTCTAACCTCGAACCCGTGCGCGCAAAAATTGAAAATAGCGTATCCGTCAGCTCTGATATAGGCTGGCTGTCTAATCTTTGAGCCTCCTCGCGGATTTCGCTGATATCTTCCTTTAATGTCTCGGATAATAAGGCTTGTTTCCAAAAAGCATCCGACTCTCCATCAGGATAATACAAGCTCAGATTTGCTGGCTTCATTTCTTGGACAATTCCGAAAAGCTCCTGTCTGTTCATGCTTTTCCCCTCCCTTTGACCGATTAGATCAGATCCCCCTATCTACTCAAGGCATGATCTCTCATAACATCCTCTCCGGCTGCGATTCTTTGTGCTGTCCATTTCAGTTCTGTCCCTGCCCAGAAAGGATCTGAAGGAAGTAACCCCAGAGGAAGAAATACTGAAGCGCATAAATAGAGACTTCCCGTATTGATATAGCTCTCCGCAAGCTCGGGCTGGTAACCATACACCCCCGTACGTAGCCACCCGTCCTCATCCAGCGTCCCTGGAAATCCCATAGTCCGTGTGATTACAGCGGTCAAGGCGCAGCGTACCTGTGCGGGTGATAGCGCATCCTCCAGAAAATGCTGTAGCACCGCTTGTGATAGCAGCTGAAACGCACCAAAACGGTAAACGATAGAGCGCCCGATAAACGGATACGTTCCGTCCGGCGCAATCATCCGTTCCAGAACAGTTGCGTATCTTTGTGCCCGCTCCAGAATCAATGGCCTCAATGCGGAGTATTGCTCCGAGTCCCGTTCAAAGAGTGTAATCACATCCACAAGCATCGGCTGAATGACAAAGCTATTGTAATGATCCCAGTGAAAGTCCTTGCCATCCCCGTAGATACCATCGCCTTTATACCAATCCATGAACATGTGGATCGCATAACCAACACGCATCCGGTCATATTCTGAATCGCCGAGTATATACAAAGCTGCTTCAACCATTGCGCTAAACAGCAGCCAATTGCTCCCGCTGGGTGCAGTCCGGCGCGTACGCTTCAAGGCTGTTATTAAATTACCTTTGACCCGCTCATTCAGCCGCCCGGCAAGCTGCTTCGGTGCACGCACCAACGCATGAGCGAGAAATGCCGCATCGACCAACGGTTGGCCTTCGGACTTAAAATCCATATAGTCAGGTGATGATGGATCAACAGCAGCATCGATGCATTCCAGCATCAATATGACATAACGAGCCCTGAGCTCATCTTCTTCACCCTCCAGCCCTTCAAGCTCTAGCCATGGGGCCATTCCACAGGCCAGCCTGGCGAATGCCTCCAAATGCGCAAACTTGCTCCTGTCACTATGAAACTCGGTGGGCAGCCGTTCCTTTAATTTTCTTTGCGACAAAGCGTCAAGTACTGGGTTCCCGATCTGTAGCATCGTATCCAGCCAATATTTGCGGTGTTTCGTACTATTCATACACCATCCACCCTTTCAATTGCGTCTATTCAGCAGATGCAGATCCCTACTACTCATGTTCAGACCAGCTATATACTTGGCTTATTGCGTAATCTTCTTCTATAGTTTAGTGTTGTATTATTGCAATGTCTTTGCGATTAATGATTATTTATTGCGTTTGTTGCTATTAATCTGAAAGGGGTTATCCGGATGAAACATGCCCAGTATTATCAGCCGTTCGAAGGCGACATACTGGCGGGCATCGGCAATTCACCGATCTCACCCACCAAAGATTTTCATATTCATGATCACTTTGAAATCTTCCTATTTTTAGGGGGCACGGTGAACGGATTTGTGGATCAGTACAGCTACCCGCTTCAACGTGGCAATGTGCTCTTATTCAACAATCACGAGATTCATAAAATCATTAATCTATCTCCGGAGCCTTACGAACGATTAACAATTCATTTCAAAGCTCCACTTGTATATCCCTTCTGCACCGCAACCACAAATCTGCTCGCCTGTTTCCAGAACCGTCAGCCCGGAGAGCAGAATCTCGCTCAAATGGATGAAACACTGCTTGCAGAGTACATGACCCTTGCCTATCGCCTGATTGCAATTTTGGAGAATCCTCAATACGGCAGTGAGGTTCTGGCTTTAACTTATCTGATCCAGATTCTGGTCCTCATTAATGAGCTATATAGCCGTACTAGTTCCACCATACCCAGTATTATTTCATCGCATATTCAATCGGCCATGCGCTATATCGATAACCATCTGCATCTGAATCTGTCGCTAGAGCAGATCGCTGGTGAATTAAACATCGATAAATATTATCTTAGTCACCTGTTCAAGCAGCAGACAGGAGGAACGATCTACCGGTACGTCCTGCTTAAAAAAATCGCTTTATCCAAACAGCTCCTATCCTCCGGAAACTCCGTATCCGAAACCTGTTATCTATCCGGCTTCAATGACTATGCCAATTTCATACGTACTTTCAAGAACATCACGGGCATTCCACCTGGAAAATACGGCAAAAAAAGCTGACATTGCCACTTATCGACGACTCGCAATTGTATAAACCCTTCTTTGAACTTATAAAAAAACCTGGCACCCGCTAAATGCAGCTGCCAGGTTCATGGAAGTGCGGCTTACAAATATCCCAGCAGATTGGCGATGACTTGCGCACTATCGGCACGGGTCATCATCTCTTGCGGTGCGAATTGCATATTGCCGCGTCCTTTTATCAGCCCTGCCTGCTCAGCGAAACTTGCTGATTTCTGTGCCCAGTCATGAATCAGGGAATAATCACTGAACGAGCCTGCTGAAACTTCATTTACCTTGCTGCCTTGTAAATATTCATAAGCCCTAACGATCATTACGGCCATTTCCTCGCGGGTAATGCTGCGGTCCGGTGCGAATGAATCCGAACTACGTCCGAGCACTATGCCCGCTTCGCTTACGGCTGCAACGTACTCTGCATACCAAGCTTTGGAGTCCACATCAATAAACGTTGAATGACTTCCTGCCTCTAAGCCTAGCGCTCTTGCAATCATGGTCGCGAATTGTGCTCTTGTCACTTTCCCTTGCGGATTAAACTCAGTATCGGAAATACCTTGGATAATATGTTTAGCCGCCATTATCTTAATAACATCCCTCGCCCAGCTATCCGTACTGACATCCAAGAATGTCTTGTCATATTCTAGGACTGCAAACTGGCTGAAATGCTGTATTTCCGTACTCCATTTTCCATCAGCTAGCGTTCCGCCCATAAATTCAAGAGCTCCGTTCCCGGCTATATTGTAGATGCCCAGCAAATTAGGATTGGAATCTGAATCTACTATGAAGGTAAGCGTCAGTGGCTTATCAAAACGGGTTACCGGTACGGCAGTGCCATTCGTACTAATAACTTCCAAACTGAAGTTAATTACATCACTTGCAGCAGATAACTGAACCGAGCCGTTGACAGCTGGGTTATTCATAAGCTGTTCCACGGCAACTCTGGATGCCTTCACGGCCGAGAGTTTGATTCGTGCTCCATCCACTTGACCTCCTGCAGCTTTCTCCTGGATACTCTTTAGCGCTTCTGGGGTCAGTTGGATAGCAAATGTATTCCATACGAGACGCAGCGTGTTCACTCCGATAATATTTGACACTCCCACAGGAAGCAGTACGGAATCAGTAGCATCTGTGAGCTGAACTGTTATTCCCCCTCCAACCGGAGCCGTGAAATCGTCACTGTTAAGAATCCGCGTGGTCTGCGGCAGCGGTGTTGGTGTTGGCGATACCGTCGGTGCTGTGGTCGACACCGGCCCTGAGGTTACTTCAGGTACAGGTGTTGGTGTAGGATTTGCTGTGGGTTCAACTGTCGGTGTTGGTTCTACCGTTGGTGTTGAAGTCGGCGGTTGCTGTGCTTCTCCCACTGTAACTATTCTTATAACTTCAACAGCCGTATTGCCCACGGAATCGCTCACATTATAATGATAAATATAAGTGCCTGCTGATGAGGTATCTAACGTCTCCGTATGATTCCCATCCTTCGTAATCGTCGCCACAATACGTTCTGTAATATCGCCATCGCGGTTATCCATTGCGGTGGCTCCGGCATCTGTATAGCTTGCGCCATTGTCCAGTTGAACAGATGGTTCACCAAGCAGTGTAATGACCGGCTTCAGTACATCTGGATCTTCCGATACGATTACTTTTCGGGTGACTTCCGCAGCCGTATTGCCTGCGGCATCGCTGACATTGTAATGGAAGGTGTAGATATCCGCTTGCGCTGTATCTAACTCCGTCAGACCATACACTTCACTGCTGACCGTTGTATTGATGCGGTCTGTGATATCACCGTCTTGGTCGTCATACGCAGTGGCTCCGGTATCCGTATATTCAGAACCGATCTGCAGATTGACTATGGCTTCACCTATCAAGGTAATCTCCGGCTGCTTCATATCTGGCTCCGGTAGCTTAATTGTTCCGCTAGCCGCAGCTTCTGCCTTCGCCTCGCCCTTGTTCAGTAATACTGTGAAGCTGAAGCTGCCGGCTGTGTCATCAGTAGCTTCCTGGAATGAAGATAGGGTGATATCACCCAGCGTAACCCCCGTATCACTGAACCCGATTAAACCGTTCATCGTTTGGAGCAGCCAGGTCCGGACTCCGTCTTCGCTGTTAGCTGTTTCCTTCTGCACGCTATATGCAGCACCTTCTATAATACTTTTAGCCTCGTTTACAGCCTGCTCATTGACAATGCTGACCCTGTCCTTCGCCACTGCTAAGTAACTGATCACAGATGCCTGACTATTCGTATTGTTTATCGAATATTTCACGATGCCGCTCACCGGCAGCGTAAAGTCATGAGTGATCGTGATGCCATTAGGACCTGCGAGTACACCGGTCTTGACCGTTTCGTTCACTGTCTTCCCTTCAGCATCAGTGTAGCTAAGCGTGATATCCATCGTGCGGTTGCTCATATTCCACCAGTCCCGATGGAACGATGTAATCGTGTACTTTCCTGCGCTCAGAGGGAGGGTGTAGATCAGAGGTGTATTCTTTGTATTCGAGCTGTAGACACCTGTCTGAGTTTTATCCGTGATAACCACGACACCGCCAAGCCCTTTGAGATTATAATTTGCCCCTGTATTGATATGACCCCACACAGCGCCTGTTGATAGTTGATCCGCGGTGCTATTCAGAAGGCTGTCGCCCACGAAATTCTTGATCACCGTATAGGGTGGTGTGACGACATCCGCCGAAACACCGACATCCAAAAAGTACACGAGACCTTCTGGCACTACTTCCACATTAGCTGTGGTTTTTAGATTGCCATAAGTGCCGATTACAGCTACTCTTTCATAGGGTGTGTTGAAGCTGACCGCGTCTAAATTCCACTTCACAGACACCTGCAATTTAGATCCATCTTCTCGGGTAGCCTCCAACTTATCTGGAAGATTCGGCAGTTTCCCGACATAAGTGGCAATATCCTGAGGAGCAGCAAGCTCCCGTATATCCCCTGTTGTCAATTGGTTCTGGGCAGAAATCAGACGTCCCGCGAGTTGCACAGCTCCTTCCTGATCCAGTCTGAAATCAGCAGCATTGTCTAGTGCTTCTTGGGCGGTGTTCTGTGCGGCTGCAAAAAGCTGCCAGTCTCTATCCGAATATTCATCCAGTTTGATAACTTCTTTCGCCGCTATTACCGCTGATTGAAGAGCAGCTGTGTCCGCTGTACCTTTTACTTCACCGGAAACAACGGCCACCGCGTCCACAACCAAAGTACCGCTTAATACCTTTATCTGAACGTTATGCTGTCCATATTTAAGTCCGCGAAGCGTGTACGTTTGGTAGAGTTCTTTAGAGGCCATCGTATCGGCTGACAGTGTGACAATTTCATCATCAACAGTCACTTCTAACTTAGCCGATCCATTATTCGGTCCCAGAATATCTAACCCGGTGCCTTCAAAAGAATATTCCATCGTAGCAGCTGCACCTTGACTGGTAGATAGGGAACGTTGATAAATATACATACCAGCCCCGTTTTGATGACTCCACAAACCGCCGTATTTTAATTTAGGGTTTGGTGTAGCAGCCAAATCATACATTTCAAGATTATCCAGTAATTCGGAATAGTATGGCGTATAGCCGTCAATCGTCTCGACCTTCAGATTATCGAAACGAACATGATAATATCCACTGGCTAAATCTACCCGACCAGACAATTCAGGGTTCGGATCAGTATAAGAAGCCAGTTTCACATCGTCCAAATAGGCAGTCACTTTATCGCCTGCAACCTGAATGGCAATGTTATGCCAGGCATCATGTGCGGTGTTAAATCCATCCAGCTTTACTCCACCGGAACCGCTCACTACATTGCCACTCGCTACTGCGCTATTATTGACCAGCAGCTGCCAACCTCCGTCAAACCAGAACTTCAGTACATAAGGTGTGCCGTTTATAGTGTGAGAGCTGCCGCCTCCTTGATACCGTGCGCCAATCGCAGCATAATTAGCTCCGCCCTGCGTACTGTTCGTCTCGAACGAAACATCTACACTGGCCTTGTAATTCGTCCACCGGTTATCACCGATAGCCGTTACGGGATCTCCACCGTTCCAAGTACCACCCAGCCCCATAATTTCCGTATCCAGCTGTTGGCGCAGAACATAGTTGTCAGACCCGTCCGGAAGATACGCCTCAAATGCACCGTTGCGGTCGTGCGTATACCGTGGTATCACACTTTTGGAACCGCCGCGGGATTCAATATAGCTTTGGGTGCCAGCATTCTGCCCACCTGCCCCGATCTTCACAACGGATTGATTGGAGTAGTCAAAATCATCGGCGTACAGGATATTGTCCGCTGTATTTTGAATCCTCCCTGTGGCGTCGGTATCAAGCACGATGCGGTCGCCTTCTACAGGTAACGGTGTTTGATACGCCTCATTGTCCTTGTTCTTCAGAGTGGTCACAGTCAATGTCGAATATGGTTTGACATGAATGGTATAAACCCCACTGCCATCAACAGCGACATCCCCGAGATATTTCATATAATTGCTGTTGAAAGCTTCGCCCGCGTCTGCCGCACGAGTCTCCCATACTTCCAATGAGGGATTACCCACAAAGTTCATATTTACCGTCTGAAGCTTATAGGTTTTGGCATATTCACTATCGTTCACAATAACGGTTGAAAAATCGCTTCTGTCAGGTGAAGCAAGCGTCATATAGCTAGGAGAACCGTTGCGACCGCTAACAGGGTTAGTGCCTGTCGCACCCGTGGAGCTAGCCTTAGGAACTGCTCTCCAAATCCCTGCCGTATTATCCTCGTTCTCCCAGCCCACATTGGCGAACCAGCTGTAATGCTGCAGAGCAACAAGACCTGCATCATAATGAATCCATCCCGACCACGGATCACGTGCGCTAAGTAGTTCCTTAAACGAATATTGTCCACCTTCGTAGAAGGAGCCGATGGCCGGCTGATAAATAAAGTGCGTCCGGCGGGAATTGACGAATCCTTTAATAATCGTATTGCTCATCTCCAGTGGACTGCCAACACCGCCGATGCCGGTTCCTTCCACTGTAGGGTCCTTCACATTATTGTTGGGACGGAAGGCAGAGTTACTGAAGGTGGACTGCGCCTCACTGTTCCATACTTCAATATCATATTGTTCTGCGAGCTTTTTGAAATTGCCTGCGCTGTCGTCGTCAGTGTTATAGTGATATCCGGCGATCGGAGCCGCATCCCTTAGAGAAGCGTCGCTTACCATACTGCCGCCAAATGAACCAATCCCTACTTCATCAGAGATCACAACTTTGATCTGGTTATAGAGCGCTTGCTCTACTGGGCTTGCAAAACCTTCGTTATCTGTTTTAACACGCTCAGCGTACTGTTTGGTCCAGGTCAAATCCGGCGTATGCTCGTTGATATGGGGATTGACGTAGTCGACCATATAGCCATACTCACGGTAAGCAGCAAGAATTGTATCTTTATACCAGGTATAGATTTTATCGTTGTTGCTTGCCCAGGCCGGAGCACTCCATCGCAGGATGCTGACCTTGAGATCCGGATTCGTAGCCTTGGCGTCAGCCGCAAGCTGGAATCCGGGATGCCTAGTGACATTGGCTTGTTCATCGGCCGTACGCATAGTAGCCGGGTCCGGGCCGGTAGAGTTGTTACGGTCATTGCCCATCTCTATTTTTACATGCGTCATGATGGGATGCTCTCCACCGAACAGAATCCGCAACATTTCTGCGTAAGCTTCCGGATGCTCAGCCTTATAATCCATCAACAGGGCACTGGTGCTGTTGGCACTTAGTACGCCAAATCCCTTGAATGTTAGGCCGTTGACATTGTCCGCTTTAATATCGTTGCCGTCGAGTAGAACCTTGACCATGGAAGCTGCGTTCTGCCGAGCATCTTCGATCTCTTTTTGAATCCCGCCCTTGGCAACGGCGAACCAGCTTAAGATTGGTTTCTCACCGGAAACATAGGCATAGGTCAATGTCATAGAGCTACTAGCGTCGATATCACCGGGAATAGTGAATTCGCCGGAAATAAGCGGAGTCACATTAGTATTGAATTGTGCAAACGAGATCGTCTTTGTTGCACCATTTGTATCCTTATATTCGATCTGAGGCTGTATTACTCGAGTGCGGCTGCCATACCAATCATGGAAACCACTACTGAGTGTATAGGTTCCAGCTTCTGGAGCCATTAATTTATATACAATATGATTGCTAGTAGGGTCGGCACGAAGTCCTACTGTCCATATGGATGGATCAGTTGCAGGATCGGTAAGTCCTCCGTCTTTGGAGTTCTTCACCTTGTTGATGGAATCATCAAATCCCCAGGCAGTCGTTCCGCTGACATATTTCTGATCTGGTGACGGGTTGAGCAATGTGCTACCGGACAGCGTTTTTACTGCTTCGTACAGTGGCGAAGAAGTAGGACCATTACCTACGGAATCGCCCCCTCTGCCGCTATCCACAAAGTAAACCAATGGATTCCTTGAAGGTGGAATAACTTCTACATTGGCAACAACCGGCCCATCATTCGCTGTACCCGTGACTGTCACTGTGTCATAAGGAACGGCAAAGGTATCTTCACCTATATTCCATTTCACAGTCGCAGACTGGCCTCCAATGTCAATGCTAGCAGGCAAAGTAGTGTCAGCAGATGTCTTCGCCCCCATAAAGGCGGCTGCGAAAATAGTATCCACCGTAGCCGCAGATACAGATGGCATATGGAGTGCCGGAAACATTCCAACTACAAGCGCAGTGGTCATCATCATTGAGAATAGCTTTTTTCTAACGGAGTGTTTTCTGCTCATTCTTTAATCCTCCTTTTGCTATAAATGGTCTCTCGGCATGTTTCATGCTTGATTTGACTTTATCGCCCAGCAAACAAAGAAAGCGCATTCATTTCATTGATAAGCTAAAAAAAACTGGCAGCATGCGAAAACTGCAACTGCCAGGTTCAAACCTGTCTAGCCTTTAATACCAGATGCTGCGACGCCTTGAACGAAGTACTTCTGAAGTGCCAAGAAAACAATCACAACCGGAATAATGGAAACCACACTTGCAGCCATTATCAGACCGTACTCGGCGGAATATTGCGAAATGAACATTCGTAGTCCAATCTGTATAGTCTTGAGTTTCGTATCCGTCAAATAAATCATCGGCCCCAAGAAGTCATTCCAAGTAGCAACAAAGGTAAAAATCGTCAAGGTGGACAAAGCCGGCTTGGATAGTGGCAGCATAATTCTCGCCCAAATCCCATATTCGCTCAAGCCATCGATTCGGGCCGCCTCGCATAATTCATCTGGGACACCCTGATAGAACTGGCGCATCAGAAATACTCCGAAAGCCGAGAATGCCTGCAATAGAATGATTGCCAGATGGGTATTGTTAAGTCCCATGTAACGCATCAAGATAAATTGCGGCACCATATATGCCTGCCAAGGTATCGCAATCGTAGCGATATATCCAAGGAATAAAACATTTTTCCCTCTGAATTGCAGTTTGGAGAATGCATACGCAGCAAAACTTGAAGTCAATAGCTGCAAAATCGTTACGATAATTGATAATTTCGCCGTGTTATAAATGAAGCGGTCCAGTGGAATACGGGTCCAGATATCCACGAAATTTCCCCAGCGCGGATTCGCCGGAATCCATTGCATCGGGAATGAGAACACATCCTTGTTCAGCTTGAGCGAAGAAGACAACATCCATATATATGGAACAAGCATACAGAGCACCGTAGCAAACAACAAAATATACACTAGCACCATCGTGCCGATTCTAATTCCTTTATTTGTACCCACCATATCTTTTGAATCCTCCTATTGTCCGTATTTCTTCTCGCCGCGGAACTGGACGATGGTGATGCCAAGTACCAGCAGAAACAATACAATGGCCATGGCGCTGGCATATCCGTAATCAAGCGAACGGAACGCCGTATTGTAGATTTGATAAACCATAACCCTTGTAGAATCGTTCAACTGGTTATCAGCGCCGGCAAATAGGTTGATAAAAATATCGTAGACTTTGAACGAATTGATGACTAGAATCATCAGCACAAAGAAGGATGTAGGCGCCAGTTGAGGGACCGTCACATTGCGGAATCTTCTCCAGGCGTTAGCACCATCAAGTTCAGCAGCCTCATACAACTCAGGGTTGATCCCCTGTAGACCTGCCAAGTAAATGACCATGTAATAACCCATGTTTTTCCACACAGTGAACAGTATTACTGTGAACATCGCCCAGTGTTTATCCGCCGCCCAGCGGGGAAGATCCTCCAGTGGGATACCGGTAAGGGTATGCAAAATATTGTTGATCGGCCCCATCGTAGGGCTGAAGATAAAGTTCCATACGGCAGCAACGGCTACCAAGGATGCCACATATGGGAAAAAGAATACGGTTCTCATGAAATTGCGGGCCATGATCTTCTGATTAAGCAAAATCGCCAGCGCCAGCGCAACAATCATGGTGAACGGTACTACCCCAATAGTGTAAACAATGGTATTCCATAATGCTTTATGAAATGTTGTATCGTTAATAAGCCGGGTGAAATTGTCCAATCCGATATATTTCATTGGATTGGCCCCATCCCATTTCACAAAAGCTAGGATAAAGGCGAAAAACATGGGTACTAGTGTAAACACGGCAAATCCGATAAAGTTCGGCGCAATGAAGCTGTACGCTACCAGGTTTTCCCGGACACCTTTTGACAAATGACGTTTAGGAATTTTTTTTGTATCCAATATGGTTTCGTTCTGCATTCTTTCTCCTCCAAACCTTTCTATAAAAGGCGGGCTTTCACCCGCCCTTAGAATTCACCAACTCTCTTCAGGTTAATTGTTCAAGAGCTGCTGTACGCGCGTATTCATATCCTTCAAGCCTTCGTCGATCGAAGCGTTTTTGGTCATAATGTTATCGTGGGCTTCGTTTAGAATTACTTCAATGTCCGCACTCTTTTCATGCATTGGCATTTCCAAATAAGTCTGAACCGTAGTCAGTGCCGCTTTGCTGTTATCATCCGTAGGGAAACCGTCAATCGAAGTAATGGAACTGATAACTTCATCGTTCTTAATCGCTGGAATGGTTCCGGTGGAAGCAATGACTTTTGCACCTTCTTCACCAGTCACAAAGTTCATGAAATCAAGTGCCGCTTCTTTATTTTTGGATTTCTGATTTACAGCCAGGGAAGTAATTGTACCCAGTGTTGTACCGGCTTCCACGCCATCCGGGTGAGGATATTTCACAATTCCCCAGTTGGTCGATTGAGACTCGCCGCTCTTCACCTTTTCAATTTGAGTTGCTATAAACCAGCTGCCCATGTTCATCATCGCAACGGAATTGTTGTAGAATACACCGGAATAATGCGTGCTTGAAGTCTTTAGTGTGGCGTAATCCATAACGATACCATCTTCCTGTTCTTTCAAGATCCGTTCATAGGTTGGCTTCAGGAAATCGTAGTTTCCACCGACAACGTTGTTCTTACCGTCAAGAATACCGAACAATTGAACCGCGCTCCGCCAAGTATGATAATGGGCTCCGTATACTTTTTCAGAACCGCTGCCGGAGGTCATTTTTCTAGCAAGTTCATCATATTGGTCGAATGTCATATCATTACTTGGATACTCCACTCCCGCTTTATCAAACAAGTCCTTATTATAGTAGACAACCCAGAAATCACTCCGGAAAGGAAGCGCATACACTTCATCGTTCACTTCAATCTGTTCTACAGTACCGCCATAGACGGATGGATCAATGTTTTTGTCTCCCATGAATCCCTTGAGCGGCTCCAAGTGATTTTGTTTCACGAGGTTTGAGTATCCAGGAATATCCTTAATCGTAAGTACATCCAGATCTGCACCACCGGACAACTGTGTACTCAGCATTGTCATATAGTCAGTGGAACCAAGATCGACATATTCGATCGTTACATTCGGATGCTCAGCTTTATAGGCATCAATCAACGGCTGATAGTATGCTGTGGCTTCCCAATCCCACAATGCCCATTTCAAGGTCACAGGATCCTGTTTCGGTTCAGCGGAAGCGTTTGCAGTATTTCCCGTTTCTGGAGCAGCTGTTGCAGCACTGCCTTCGTTGTTGTTATTACCGGAACATCCGGCTAGCGCACTTAGGGAGAGTATTGTGGCAAAAGTCATGCCATAGAATCTTTTCAATTTCATATAAAAATCCCCTTTTCCTTCTGATTGTTTACACTGATCGGCTCATCCGATCTATTTCAAAGTTTAAGACTTTCCCATCTAGAATGGCATGTATTTTCAAACTCAGTTCATTCACTTTTCTTTGTTCTTCTCTTCCTCCTTGCTTCAAACCTGTAAAATCCTATTTAAAACATGTAAATTTCTCAGCTCCTCTGCCTTCCACTGTATGGAATCACAGGAATATGCTATGGTGTTAATATGGATATCGGTAAACTAGTTAAGCATATTATAAATAGAAGATTAACTTTGAACATGCATTAATTGAAAGATATTTTTGAAACCGCTTTATATTTTTCTGCATTTTGTAGAGGAGTGTTCAATACGGTAAGAAAATCAACCATTAAGAGCCGCATTATTCTGATCATGACCATCTTTGCGCTACTAATCGCCGCTCTGCTATCCTTTTTCAGCTATGAATTGATTACCTATTATCAGCGTAAAACAACCATCCAGGCGACTGAGTTCAACCTGCAGCTAGTTTCCCATATTATTGAACAAGATTTGATTAATCTCTCCTCATTAGCGATGACGAATAGCACCAACTCGTCCACCAATACATTACTCACTGATTATTTTGTATCTCCAAAGGCAAGCGCCAAGGATGCTGTTAATGTATTTAACTCCATGCAGGAGGACTTTCGGATCAATCGCTCCAATAGCTATGTCCGCCGCTTGATTGTTACGGGTAACAACGGAAAGTTCCTGCAGGTGGATAATTCCGTCAGCACTTCAATTCCACTTACTGTGCACAATATCGGTCTAATTCCCGGACTAAATAAAGATGCTGCGGAGCAGTGGGAACAAGTAATTAAGGACCCGCTCTCCACCACAAACGGAATTCCTTTTGTTCTACCTATTTACGGAGATGGGGCTGCCCGGATTGGAACGGTCTACTTGCTCGCCAATACTTCCTTAATTACCGACAAGTTGAAGGGGTATTCCCTGCCTAAGAATTCCCGAATGCTGTTGACGCTCGGCAATCATCATTATCAGCTCATTGGCGATAAAGTGACTGCAATGACTACGCCGTATGAACCTGTGGCCTATACCGATGATAAGCCTGTCGGTCCACAAACCGAGCTGTCCATGATCAAGCTGGAGGATGAAGAAAGCCAAATTGTGGTCTCTTATCCCGTGCGGAGTGGAGTGATTCTGTCGCAGACCTTATCCAATGATCAATTCGCTCCCAAAGCAAATATATGGATTCTGGTAATGCTTGGCGTTTGTTTACTTGTCATCGTCTTAAGCGGCATTATTACTTTGTACTTAACCCGTAACATCAGTCTCCCGGTAGAGAAATTAAAGAAGCGAATTGATAAGATTGCCCAGGGCAACTTCTTGCTGGACCGCAATATCGAATGGAACAGTGAACTAGGTGATGTTGGTCGAGGTATCAACCGCCTATCACAGGACATTGTTGCGCTCATGGATAGCCAGCTCGCTGACGAGAAGCAGAAACAGGAGCTAGAGTACAGGATGCTGCAAAGTCAGATCAATCCCCACTTCTTGTACAACACACTGAATTCGATCAAATGGATGGCTACGATTCAGAATGCTACCGGCATTGCAGAAATGACTACTTCACTCTCCAGACTGCTGCGGAGCATCGCCAAAGACAACCGGAGACTAATGCCACTGAAAGATGAGTTAAGCCTGCTCGATGACTATTTTCTGATTCAGAAATACCGGTATGGCAGTACAGTCTCGATGGTGAAGGAAATTGAAGATGAGGAACTGCTCTCCGGCCTGATTCCCCGTTTCACGTTACAACCTCTGGTTGAGAATGCTATCTTCCATGGCATCGAGCCCAAAGGTAGAGGAGATATTCTCATCACGGTGAAAAAAAGCGGCTTTGCCGATATCCTGGTCACGATTGAAGACAACGGTGTAGGCATGAAGGAAGAACAAATCTCCACCATTCTGTGTGAATCGGAGGATGGAACTAGGGGAGTTTTCGAGAACGTTGGACTCCATAGTGTAAATGAGCGTTTACGGCTAGCCTTTGGGGAGAATTACGGTCTTTCAATTGAGAGTGAAATGGGCCAGTATACTCTAATGAAAATCCTTCTACCATTTATACAAAAAGAGTAGAATGGCAAATCTAGCAAGGATGTGGTCAAATTGATTAAATTATTAATTGCCGACGACGAAGCACTTGTCTGTATCGGCTTGCAGTCTATGCTGAAATGGGAGCAATATAATATAGAGATTGTCGGTATCGCGCACAACGGTGCTCAAGAAGAAGAGATGATTGACACTCTCCGCCCGGACATCGTAATCAGCGATATCAAAATGCCAATTAAGAGCGGTTTAGAGGTTGCCGCTTCGATACGCCAAAAATATGGTCGACTTCCGCTATTCATTATGTTGACTAGTTATGAAGAATTTCAATATGCACGCGCAGCTTTAGAGGTGCAGGCCACGGATTATCTAGTAAAGCTGGAACTTACTCCGGAAGCACTGGCCGAATCCATCCGAAAGGCCATTTCCTTTCTAGAGAGTTACCAGACGATGGAAAGCTACCCAAAGCTTGTTCACCGCGGCAACCTTCAGGCGCAGCGTGATAAATTCTTCATCCGTCTGTTTAATAACCTGTTCGAGAATAAGAACCAGTATCTCCTGCAGAAAGAGGATTTGGCGTTAGAGTTTTCCGAGCCCGCCTACCTGGTCTGTACTTGCCGCATTCTAGGCCCAGACACTGTCCCTCCCCGTGGAGATAAGCTGGTTGCCTTATGCTCAAGCACTGTACAAATGGCAAAGGACACGCTTACTTCTATACAACCCTGCTATGTCACCAGTCTTGACTTACGTAATTTCGCCGTTGCTCTACCTGTCCCCGAAGTCAATCCCCGTCACTGGATGTCTGACATTGAGAAGCAACTTACCGACATGGCATCCGTATTACATAACTATTTCAATGTAACGATTATTGGTGCCATAGGGTTTGCCGTCGAGGACCCTTATTTAATGCGGGAGAGCTACCTAGCAGCTCGAAAGGCATTGCCAGTTGCCGTGCAAGAACGGTCTTTTGTTTTCTTCGATGAGAATGAACCTCTAGAGCAGGAACATCCGTTGTTTGATTTCTCTGAATCTCGTTCGGAAATCCGCCGTGCTTTTGAAGAACTAGATACCCTTGCTTTATACACCATCATCTCCAAGATGATTGAAATCTTCGAAGACCGATCTGACTTACTGGTGCCCGCCACTGATGCTGCCTGCAATATTCTGTATATGGCCACTTCGCTTCTTGCGGATGGAGAAAACATTGTAGAGCATATCTTTGAAAATGAACCGGAAGGCTACCGGGCCATCTATCAGATGCATACAATTGAAGAGATCGCCGGCTGGTTGATTCAGTTCCGTGATGGCTGCTCGGAAATTCTCTCTACTCGAAGACAAAGCTATAAAGAACAAATCGTCAAAAATGTCCAGGAATACATCAAAAGAAATCTCGGCACTAAGCTTTCACTGAATCAAGTAGCAGATGTCTTCAATTTCAGTCCAAACTATTTAAGCCATCTGTTCTCCAAAGTCGCTAAGGTCAATTATGTAGAATATATCACGGAGACTAAAATCACTGTGGCCAAGGAAATGATGATGCGCGGTGAAGGTCGTATTTACGAAATTTCCCAAAAACTCGGTTATGAAAGTGCCTTCTATTTCAGTAAGGTCTTCAAGAAAGTGACAGGGATTTCACCCAGAGAATATATGCAACAAATTGAAGCAGGCTGATAGTGATCGCCGGCCCCTCCAAAAAGCAACAGCATTCTTTAGCAATAAAAGTGACACTCCGTCCGACAACAAAAAATCTCGTTTCCAAGACAAATGTCTAGGAAACGAGATTTTTATCGTAAACACCAGTAACTATTTCATTTGAGCTTGTTCTTCTCTAGTAGGACCAATTACGCCAGGTACACGAAGACCTGCTTGACGTAAGAGAACAGTCATTTGACCACGATGATGTGTCTGGTGATCTATAAGCGATCTAAGCATTGCACCACGAGGCATTAAACCAGCAAAGGTCTGTACACTCTCAACCATTTGCTCGTCCGTTAATTTCTCAACCTCAGAAGCAATATTAGCCGCGATATTCTTATAAGCTTCAACAATCACAGCCGCATGAGCCGGAACTTCCTTCGGATTGCCTACTGGAGTAAGTGTTAACCCTACCTGACCACCAAAAAACATCGGACAGGTTGCCAAGTGCCAACCTAACCATCCCAATGAGTTGTGACCTTCAACAATTACCTGATCTAATTTATCATCGGTAAGTGATTCAAGAACGCGAATTGTCCCTGCAGAAGCGCTTGCCCATTCTCCTAGAAAATCTTGAACTGTTCTGTACATTTGAAATCCCCTTTATTGGTCGTTAAATAACGATTACTTAGTCATACCAATTAAATTATAACCTGTCACAGGGTCTGTTACAAATAATCTAAAGGACCAACATATTTTTCACTTAACTTGAGAAAAAGGGGACTTTCGGAGTATTACTGATTTTGGCATAATATAACGCCCTCTTAATGGTCTCTATTTCATCTAAAATCTGGTCTATGGTTTGGGAGGTTACATTTCTACTCGATTAAATCGCAATCTGAAAGTATTTCCGGTTTATGGCGCATGCTATCCTGATTGGTTATTTTACGGATCACCTTACACGGTACACCTGCAGCAAAAGAATTTTCTGGGATGTCCTGAGTCACGACACTACCTGCACCTATTACGCATCGATCACCAATCGTAACACCTCCACATACAGTTACATTTGCTGAGAGCCAAACATCGTTACCAATGCTAACAGGCTTTGCATAGCATAAAGACGCAGCATCACCATTTTGATCAAGCATTTGCCTACGCTCGGAGGCAACGAATGGGTGAATAGGCGTAACGATGGTTACATTAGGTCCAAAACTCACATGATCACCTATCGTAACCTGTGCATCATCCTGGACTGTAAGGTTATAGTTTCCAAAAAAATGATCACCAATTTTTGTATGAACACCATAATGAAAAAAAATGGGACCCTGGATAAAAGAATGCTCCCCTATGCTATCAAGTAACTGTGACAATATCGCTTCCCGCTCCTCTGTCTGATCCTCAAATGTTCGGCTATATTGACTACTCAAATTGTGGGCGAGAAGCTTTTTACGCTTTAGTTCTATGTTACCTGGATTGTATAATATCCCTTTGAATATTCGTTCTTCTTCTGTCAAATTGTTCACCTCTTTTAGTTTTTAGACAGTAAGTTCAATTTGAATATTTTCTGGCCCTAAAATACTGCTTTCATAATATCCGTCACCTGTGGTCCGTGGTCCACTTAACGTTCTAAATCCCGCTTCTGCCAATTGCTTGGTTAGCAGATCGACTTGTTCCTTACTGCCTAAGCTGAAAGCTAAATGAGTTAAGCCCGTCCGCAAGAGATCATGAACTCCTTCTACCATATCCGGTCTGCTCATAATCTCCAATCTCGCGCCGCCCTCAAACGTGAGAAAATAGGTTCTTAATCCCGTTTTGGGATTATGGTATTGTCGATTTGACTTCGCATTAAAGAATTGACTATAAAATTGTCTGCAGCTTTCTAAATCTTGTACATACATAGCAATATGTTCAATTTTCATAAAAATCTCCTTTCCGTCCCTACATGTATTAGTTTTGAACATAATTCCTCGTAATATCGTTAAGCCATTTAAATTTAAAATAACGTATTAAGGCAATCGGGGCTTTAATAACCTCGTCTAAATTGATGATAATAAATATCGTTAGAGGGGAGAGATGCCACACAAACGCACTCATGTATCCTAATGGTAATATGATGCCCCACATTACAATCGTGTCACACCAAAAGCCAAATCTAGAATCTCCTCCAGCAACAAATATTCCTCCAATCGTCGTGGAGTTTATCGATTTCGGAATACAACAATAAGCACAGACAAGAAGCATTCCACTCAAATATATTTGTGCTTGATCATCCAAATTAACAAGTAGAAACACTATAGGCTTCAGTAATAGCAAAGTAATACCTGCAACAATGCCAAACAAAATAGCATATACATTTAATATTTTCCCAGCTCTTTTAGCCATTTCAATTTCGCCAT
The DNA here is from genome assembly GCF_038004585.1 of Paenibacillus sp. FSL R5-0475. NCBI lineage: Bacteria > Bacillati > Bacillota > Bacilli > Caryophanales > Paenibacillaceae > Paenibacillus > Paenibacillus sp. FSL R5-0475. Next base: position 935,882 of record NZ_JBBORK010000001.1, on the reverse strand, counting down.
TGCCTAGATATTTACCAACAAGTACGGAGCCACCACTTGCAATACCTCCACATAATACAATGACCAGATTCTTAACGACCGAGGCAACTGAATTTGCAGCGACCATATCTGCATTGACATGTCCAATAATTGCAGATGTCACAGTTAATGCGCATCCCCAAACAATATAATTTCCTTGGACGGGTAGTGTATACCTCAAAAAATCCTTAATCAAATTACGCTGAACCATGTCACGTAAAGGTAACCTAAACTTTATATTTGATTTGATCGAGTGGATGATACAGCAACCAAATTCAACGATACGTGCCAAAACTGTAGAGAAAGCAACTGCCACTACAGCCTTTTCTGAATTACCCGGATAAAGTATGAAAATACTTAATACATTCAAGAGAATGTTCAATATAAGACACATAGAACTGATCCAGGCACTCACACGGGCATTTTCCATGCTTCTAATTACACTAAAGTACATTTGAGATATTCCGCTTATCAGATAGGAGAACGAGATCACTCGCAAGAAACTCGATCCATATTGAATTAACTCGACGTCATTTGTGAAAAATCGCATTAATTGATCCGGCATCAACAGCGATATCCCAAAAAAGATAGCGGATATAATAATAGACATCGTACATCCAATACTAAAGACTCGTTCAATTGTCATTAAATCTTTCTTTCCCCAATACTGTGCAGTCAAAATCCCTACACCTGCTGCCAATCCCATGTAAAACAGTGTTAAAACAAATGTAATTTGCCCAGCCAACGATACAGCAGACATTGTAGACTGGTTTATAAAACCTAACATGAATATATCTATTGTCACGGCTAACGATGAAATGAGGTTTTGTAAAGCAATCGGAATGACCAAATTAAGCAATTGACGATTGAAATGCTTATCTCTCATCTCAAACGTGCTTCTTCATCCAGATCTTCCTTAGTGATCTCTTTGTCTTTGTAATAGTATTTTTGGTCGTGTTCATTAATGGTGCGCATCACCCTGCATGGATTACCAACAGCAATAGAGTTAGCCGGAATATCTTTTGTTACAACACTGCCGGCACCAATAACGGTATTTTCTCCAATAATGACCCCTGGACAAATTGTAACATTCGCCCCGATCCAACAATTGTTCTCAATTTTCACCGGATCAGCATACATATATCCTCTGTAATCTGGATGGATTGGATGTCCCACTGTAGCAATCGTTACAGATGGACCGAACATAACATTTTTTCCGATAATAATTTTAGTGTCGTCAACAAAATTACAATTAAAATTAATGTACGTTCCATCTCCAATCTCAATGTTCGTACCATAGCAAAAGTAAAAGGGCGGCTCGATCCACACCTTTGTTTCTTTACCAAATATCTCTTGCATGAGTTGTGTACGTTTTTCTAGATTATCTGGCGCTGTTATATTAAAGGCATGCATTCTTCTTTTTGCCTGTAGTCTGTCTTCAGGCAGTCCTTCACAGTAATCAGTAAATAGTTTACCGGAGGCAATACGTTCTCTCATCGTCATATTTCTGGCTCCTTATAATATCTTTTGGATTTTGTATTATTGTCGAGCAATATCAAAATTGTATAATTTCTTAGTAGTCCTATCCACCGAAATCAAATATAATTCTATTAAAATCGTATTTTGTTTGAGGGAGCTGTGATTGTGAGTGCAGAGCTGGAAGTATTCTCTGATTTATCGGAAGAACTAAATTATAATCTTCCTGATTTTCCGCTATACGTACGAAAAGGAGCACTTAATCATTTCGATAAATATGCAGCAGCATGCCATTGGCATCCGGACTTGGAATTTATTTTAGTACTAGATGGGGAGATGGAGTATTTTGTAAACGGAGAAATTGTACTGATTGAACGAGGTAACGGAATATTCGTTAATAGCAAGCGTATGCATTATGGTTTCTCCACCAATAAATTGGATTGTACATTCATTGTCGTTGCTGTCCATCCTTCACTACTCGGAATAAACACACATGTAGGCAAAGTATATTGGGATGAGAAATTCGGTTCTAATACTGAAGACTATATTATGATTACTTCACAAAGCACGTGGGGAAAGGACATCCTGTATTCCTTACATCGGATTTATGAAGAAATGAACAGCACTCCTTGCAACCCACTACGCCTTCTTTCACTGGCTACATCACTATGTGCAGACGTCGGAGATCATATACAGAGGGTTCCTGGGCAGATAAATGATGACCAGTCATGGATTGCCGTTTGGAAAATGACAGGATTTATTCATCATCATTTTGACCTTAGAGTAACCCTGAATGACATCGCTACCGCTGGGTCTGTTTGCAGGAGCAGATGCTGCGAGTTGTTTGGCACATACATTGGCCAAACGCCTAATACTTACCTAGTGCGATATCGTATTCAAAAGAGCTCCGAGATGCTGGTAGGAACTAATCGATCGATTAGTGAAATTGCGATGAACTGCGGATTTCAAAGTGCGAGCTATTTTTCATCAGTTTTCCGTAATGAGACTGGATTGACGCCTCAGAATTACCGAAAGAAATCTCGAACACCTTCCCATTCAAATTAGCTTATTGACGGGTGCTTCCCAAGAATAGCTTATTTTTCGGTTTGGCACTCGCGATCTCAAATCCACCCTCGCGAATGCCAAAGAAGCCAGTAAATCCAAAGTTCTTTGGGTTACTGGCTTCTTTCATTATAATTAAGATACAACGTATGATTCACCTAAAACACGCTTAATACTGTATGACCCCTCTATCATTTCCGTGGCTATAAATGACTCCATATCACTAGATTCAATATCATACAACACTTCAATTTCCTTGGAGAACAAAATGTTTCCTTCCTTGATAAGTTCAGAGAGAGGTGGAACATTTTCAGCTTTTACATCTCCATTGTAAACTTGTTGAAGTCCGTCGACATAGGCTTCTAATGATCGTGCCCCCACAATTTTAACACCTTTATTTTCTTCATTCACCATGATAATGGTTGGAAATCCACGTACACCAAGTCTGCCTGCTAACTCAAAATCCTGCTCTAACAAATCTTGTGCCGATCCAAGAGCAGCATCCGCCACTATTTCTTCGCCATTTAGCCCAATGTTGTTGACTATATCAACTAATGTTTTCTCCTCTCCAATATTCTGATTGAAGGCAAATACAGCTTCTCTTGCCTGACGCAAAAACTCATTTTCTTTACCCGGATATATATTTTGTATAACCTTGTATACTCTAGATGGCGGGTACGAAGAAAGAATCGGATTATTTTTCCACAAAGAACCATCGATAGGCATACGTGAATGTAAACCGACTTCTCTCCAATGCTCCGCAACATCCGAAGGCTGTTGAATGCCATTGGAGACATCTGCAAAACCATGCCAGCTAGAAAGCAAACCACCCATAATCGTCTTCACATTAAAATATTGACCATACTGCAGAATAAAACGATTGAGTACCGGCTCAAGCGCCCAACAGTGGGAACAGATCGGATCTGTTGCATAGTAAAGTGTGATTTTGGGGGACTGTAGATTAAAGTCGATCATTTCCATTTGCTCTTCATCCCCTGGCCCACAGACACCGGTTTTAAGGTCACACATCATATTTGAATTATTCATATATAAATCACCTTTCGCTGGAGAATCAAAGAAAGTGCCCTCTTGTAGAAGTTCTTTGTATGGGAGTATTATAATACCAATACAAAATCAAACAAGTACGTTTATTTTTAATACTAAGTATCTTTAATAATACTATTAGATTGGAGTTATGTATGAAATACGAATTTAGACTTGATCAATTATGTCCTGCAACCTTCGCATTCCATGTAATCAGCGGAAAATGGAACCTCCCGATCCTAGCCATTCTTAGTGAGAACGACAACATACGCTATAACGAGTTAAAAAGAAGACTGCATGGAATAACAGGGACTACCTTAACCAACTCACTGAGGGATCTTATAGAATATGGAATCATTCATCGGGAGCAGTATAACGAAGTACCACCAAGAGTTGAGTATTCTCTGACTTCATCTGGAAAAGAATTAGTGCCTTTAATTGAATCCGTTGTTGAATGGGGACAAAGAAATATTGGGGTGAAGGATAATTCCTAGAATGCTTTCTCACTCCTATTCCTGAATCTCCAAATGCATATACGAAGGCGCTTCATCCCAAGGAACGCTATATCCCGCTCCCTTTGCACAGAACATAGAGCTGGAGGTGTACTCAGGATCAGCGCTGCGGTCGTATCCAATCCTTGCGATGACCTGTTCCGGGTTATGACATGGCTGATAACCGCCTAACTTCATCGAGATTGCTCCCTTGCCCTTCGTGAATGAAGCAAGCTCTACTGCATAATGCATGAACGTCGCGACAGGCGCACGTCCCTGAATAAACATCGATTCACCTAGCATTTCTGGCGGGTCAAATTCACCATGGGCCAGCTGTATATCAGACATTACGCGTCCGATCAGCTCTGCATCGACTTTGATTTTGAATTGATAATAGGGTTCCAGTAGAATTTTGTTCGCTTGCTCCAATCCCTGCCGCAGTGCCCGCAGTGTCGCCTCCCGAAAGTCACCGCCATGAGTGTGCTTCTGATGCGCTGCCCCGGTTAAAAGCGTTATATACAGATCGGTGACGGGAGAGCCGGTAAGAACTCCACGATGGTCCTTTTCTAGTAAATGCTGACCGACGAGATGCTGATACCCTGTGCTGAGCTGCTCAACATGGCATGTACTCCGATATGTAATTCCCTCACCACGTTTCGCAGGCGCAAGCCGGAGATGCACCTCTGCATAATGCTTAAGAGGTTCGAAATGCCCACAACCAATCACAATGTCTGCGATCGTCTCTTTGTATAATATCTCTGGCTTGGAGAACGATACCTTGAGCTGGAAACGGTCTAACACCACCTGCTGAAGTACCTCTAGCTGGATCATTCCCATCACATGAACATGAATCTCCTCCAGCTTGCCCTCCCATGTCACTTGCAGCGTAGGGTCTTCGGCTTGCAGGATCATGAAATAGCGTAGCACTTCTCTGGATGATATCCCCAAATTGAATACAACTTTGGATTTCAACGCTGACACAAGACGGGATTCTACTTGATCTGAATGATTACCTATACCCAGTCCAATGGCTGCATCAGTTAGGCCCGTAACGGCAACAAGCTGTCCCGCGGAAGCCTCATCGCATGAAGTATATTTCCCCCCATGATAGATACGAATAGAAGTGATTTTCTGGCTTAACTCCTCATGTTCTGAAGTGCTATAGCAGAGATCCTCCCGTACCCGTAACTTTCCAGCTAATATCTTCATAAAAGTCAGTCGCGTGCCTTGCAGCTCATGACGCACCTTATATACTCGTGCCCCGAACACTGCATTTACTTCATAAGTAGATTCCATTAGTAGTTGCATCGTCTGCATCCATTCCGCAATCCCCTGATCCAATAGAGCTGCTCCACTCATAACGGGAAAAACCACCCGTTCTTTAACCATTTGTTTCAGCGTAGCCAATACCTGCCCAGGATAAATGTTGTCTTCGAGATATGCCTCCATCAAGGTTTCATCTCGCTCAGCAACGGCGGTAATGACCTCTTCAGGCAGCACGCTCTGATCTAGACCTTTTGCCAAATACAACATATCCGGCGAAAATTGCTGCCTTAACGCTTTTAGCACACGCTGGACGTCAGCACCGGTACGATCTATTTTGTTAATAAATATAAAAGTGGGTATGCCATATTCCTGTAGCAATTGCCAGACCGTCTCGGTATGCCCTTCAATGCCCTCCACAGCACTTAAGATGACTACCGCATAATCCATGACCTGTAAAGCGCGCTCCATCTCAGCTGAAAAATCGACATGCCCCGGTGTGTCAATGAGCTGATACGATTGTTCGTTATATTTCATCACCGCCTGGTCAGCAAAAATCGTTATCCCCCGTGCCCGCTCCATCTCATGACTATCCAAAAAGGCATCCTGATGATCGACTCTCCCCCGAGTCTTAATTCCGGAAGCATGGTATAGGAGCTGCTCTGCGAAGGTGGTTTTGCCGGCATCAACATGTGCTAGCAGTCCGATGGTGATTGGTGATGCTTCTGACAGTTTACAATACATATTTCTACCATCCATTCAGTCAATCTGTTATATAAGAATCGTAGCCGAAATCTAGTAGCTTGTACAGAATCTCTCACCACCTACAGCATGCGGTAACGCCCGAAGATCCATATTATCCAATGACATAACCATCCTCGATGAAGGATTTAGCTAGAATAATATGCAAGAAAGACACTAGAAAAGCTATTGAGATGATGATTATGTCCCTATTAACTTATAAAAAAACCGGTAACCCTTAACAGAAAGGATTACCGGCTCAATGAATAGTTAGTTTTTGTGGTTTTTCATTTTAAACGAGAATTCACTGTTAGAAAATTCAATGCGATAACGTTAATATTTCTAATCTCCTTAAAACAATAAATCATCTACTCTCTAGACTCAACAGCTTTTTATCTAGAAATGCCTTTACATCTTTAGCAAGCTGTATGGATGCTTCAATTTCCAACTTAGTTGTTGAAACACTTTCAATGCTGCATCCAATTGGAATTCCCTTCTCCAGCCCGAACTCAAATAGTTCTTCAAATATTTTTTGAGATAGCTGAATGGATTTATCCAAAATGTCGTTCGAGTATTTCAACTCGTTTTCTAACCATCCCGGGATACTGATCCCCAACCATTTCATAAATTGTAATGTTTTCGCTGTGCCACATGGTGCAAGATTAAATAAAATAGGAACCATTTCAAAACCCTTATTTGTATAGTAATAATATAAATCAGACAATAAATTCTTTGACGCCTCTACATTATAAGTTGCCTGAGTGATAAAAAAGCTGCATCCATTGTTAATCTTTTCGACAATCCGTGTATGCTCATCATTCTTTTTTATATGTCTTTCAGGAATGACAACTCCTCCAAAATTTAAATTACTATTTAACTGTTTGCTTAGCTTATAAGCATCTGGTAAATTCAATTTCACCTCTTGCTTACTTGATGAAGCGCCCACATACACGGAAAATCTGTCTTCACTTTCGTCAGTCTTAATCCAATCCGCGAACGAAGCTCTTGTATCATTACCGACGCACCGATAAATTATTTTCGGGACCTCCACTTGTCTTAGATATTTATCACCATAGACAGCCGGATCAATCGTTGGTAAATATGGGTAAGGTCTTTCATGATCAACTCTTTCTGCTTCCTCCTGGACGTCGTAAAGAATTAAAGCATCTAAATCAACGTTTTTAAGTCTTTCAACCTGTTTCTGTGCAATTTCTGATATCTTTTCTGGTGAATGGCTTGCCTTCGGTGGTGTCATCCCATATGTTAAAATACCAGGTTTCTTGCTCAATATTTTTTGTTTAAATGTACTCTCTGCCGCTCCCAAAATAAAAAACTCCTCTACACGTCTCTTTTAAGTTAAGGCTACCATGGCAGGCTTAATATGTATAACTTATATTTACTATATCTAGTTATATTTTAAAGCTATGATTCCCTATTGGTACTTATCGAGTAGTACATCATGGAAGCGGAACTTCTAGATTTTAATGTTGACAACCATTTGGTCTGACTATAATATTAGAAGTCCTGCCAACCTTAAAGTTGGCGATAAGGGGACCGAAAGGTTCATTCTTATTTAAAAAGGGTGAGTATTATGAATAAAGAAGAATTAATGGAAAGCGCACGTAACACAAAGAAAGCTGCTTATGCCCCTTATTCTAAATTTCCAGTTGGAGCAGCCTTATTACTTAAAGATGGAAATGTTATTAATGGAGTAAATGTAGAAAATGTATCTTTTGGTGCTACTAACTGTGCAGAGAGAACAGCAATCTTCACAGCTATTACAAAGGGCTATACTAAAGGTGATTTTCAGGCTATAGCTGTAGCAGGTGACACAATGGATTTTCTGCCGCCATGCAGTATCTGCAGACAAGTATTATCGGAATTCTGTTTGCCCGACATGCCTGTCTATTTAACCAATGAGAAAAAAGAAATCTTAGAGCTGAGTTTAAGGGATTTATTGCCTTACGCATTCAAAAATTTAGATATGTAAAAATAATACCTACCATAGTGGAATATCAAAAACACGTGTACCTGTGTTAGACAAGTACGCGTGTTTTTGTGTTTAAAAGCTTAGTCAGAACACAGAGTTCACAGACCAGACACACTGCGTAAATACGTTGTGACTTACCAAATCGCAATTCCAACCTTATCTTTTTCTTTAAGTACTACCTTTATCATTTCCAAAGCATTTCTGACACTAAATTCAATAAATTCTTTATCATAGTCTGTATGTAGTTCTATAGTATCTAAATTATCAAGCAAAATAAGGAATTCACTTTCCAGTTTTTCTATTCCTTCATCAAATGCAAAAATATTCGTATTCTTTAAAGAATATATTAACTCACATCCGAGTTCACTAATTAAATCATTTCCCCAGAGAGTTTTTCTGCATGATTCGAAACCAAACAAATTATTATGTGGTGCGGGTACCTGCTCCTCCAAAAAATTAGTATCTACAATTATACTTCCCTTTTGAATTACACTAATTATCAAACTCATATAGTTAAAACCTCTCAATGATTATCTATAATTTTTGATTCTTTTTTCTTTTGTTTCTTATAACATCATCAATAAATAAAAAAACAAGCGATCCATTGAGATAAAAGATTAACACTTCCTCTCGATGATCGCTTGCTTTTAGTAGCTATGCATAGTCACATTTCTAGTTTTCCCATAAAACATTTATTGGCTCTACCGTTTACCCGCAGCGACTATACCCACAGTTCCCGCAAGTCTTACAACCCTCAATATTAATCAGCGAAGCGCCACCGCAAGATGGGCAAAGATCACGTGAAGCGCTCGTGTGGTTATGCGCACCATGTCCACCATGTCCACCATGACCATCATCGGTAGACGTTGCCGCAGGAACACTCGCTTTCAACTCCGCATTTAAAGCTTCATTGAAATCTTCTAGCTCCAAAGTTGCTGCAATTGGTGCAGGCAAATGATCATCTTGAGCGTTATTCAGTACATGAGTCTCCAATGCCTTAGCTACAGCATCTGCAATGGATTCTACTCGATTCGCACCGAAGCCGATTGCACCTGATCCGCCGATACCTTTCAGATGTTTGATCAATAATTCTACCTTCTCACCATGATCTCCATAACGGAGGAACAAGGAGCAGACACGACCGAGTGCTTCTGCCATCGCAAAGACATCAGAACCTGCTTTACCTACATTCAGGAAGATTTCTGCCGGTGTGCCATCTAGATCATTGATCGTAATATACGCCATACCAAAAGGTGTGTTGATTTTATAGGTTGCGCCGCGCAGAACCTGCGGACGTTTCTTGTATTGTTTATCCAGCTCTTTAGTAGGAGCTTGAGGTGCTGGGCTTGCCGCTACAACATTTGCTTCAGGAGTCGTTGCAACTTCAACTGCTGGAGCTACCTCTTCTGCTGCATCTTCCTTCTTCGAGGTTTGCAGAACTTGCACATCACGGCTACCATCACGGTAGATCGTAACCCCTTTACAGCCCAGATCGAAGGCCATTTCATATAGCTCAGCCGTCTCTTCTACTGTGAAGTCAGACGGGCAGTTGGCTGTCTTGGAAATCGAGCTATCTACCCAGCGTTGAATCGCTGCTTGCGCACGAATATGATCCTTAGCTGACAAATCCATCGAAGTCACGAAATAATCTGGCAGCTCTTCACCTGGATGAGCTTCAAGCCATTCTTGGGCGATTGGAACGAACTGCTCATCGTAGCCAAGGCGACTTTGACGGAAATATTTAAAAGCAAAATAAGGCTCAATACCTGTCGAGGTGCCAACCATTGTACCTGTGCTACCTGTAGGTGCTTGCGTTATCACTGTAACGTTACGCATGCCATGTTTACGGATCGCTTCACCAACCTCTGGATACGTTTCGAGCATATTTTTCATAAAGCCGCTCATTAAATATTTCTCTGTGTCAAAAGCTAGGAAGGATCCCTTCTCACCAGCAATCTCTGCAGAAGCAAGGTATGCTTCACGAGCCATAAAGCCGTAAAGCTTGTCCAGAAACGCCAAAGATTCCGGGCTACCGTAACGGATGTTCAATTTGATCATCAGCTCAGCAAGACCCATCGTTCCGAGACCCACACGGCGTTCGTTTTTCTGATTCGCTTCATTTTCCGGGAAATGATAAGGCGTCTTATCAATGACATTGTCCAAGAAACGTACGGAATAACGCGTCGTAGTCGCGAGATCTTCCCAGTCTACATCATGATTCTTCTCATCGTAGAATTTGGACAGGTTCACAGCAGACAAATTGCAGACTCCCCAGCCTGGCAGTCCTTGCTCCCCACATGGGTTCGTACAAATGATCGGATTAAAATACCAGCTGTTGGACATCTGATTGTAGTATTCCATGAACACAACGCCTGGCTCAGCGGATTTCCAAGCGGATTCAATAATGGTGCGCCACACATCACGCGCTTTAACGGTGCGATAATGAATAACGTTTTTGCCCGCAGCCTTCCACTTGTCTAGATCTCCATCCCACAAATCGTTGTACTCTGGATCTGTAGTATCCGGAAATACGAGATCCCAATCCAGATTTTCTTTTACAGCCTTCATAAAGCTATTGCTCACACATACCGAAAGGTTCGCATTCGTAACTTGACCCATCGTTTGCTTTACGGTAATGAAGTCCTCCACATCTGGATGCCAGTCATTAATCATGAGCATAAGTGCACCACGGCGGCTACCGCCTTGTTCAATTAATCCAGTGGTATAGCTAAACAGACCGCCCCAAGATACAGAACCACTGGAAGAACCATTAACACCTCTCACAATTGCCCGGCGTGGACGTAGAGAGGATAGGTTAATCCCTACACCGCCACCACGAGCCATAATTTCTGTCATTTCAGCCAACGTCTGCATAATGCCGCCACGGCTATCTTTTGGAGAAGGAATTACATAACAGTTGAACAGGGTTAGTTCTTCACTAGCGCCAGCACCAGCAGCAATTCGTCCACCCGGGACGAGCTTCCAATCATCCAGAATCGAACGGAATTTACCCGCCCATTCTACTTGAAGCTCAGGCGTCTTCTCCACAGAAGCCATAGCTGTAGACAGACGATCCCACATTTCCTCTGGTGTTTTTTCTATATTAAGCGTCAGCTTTTCAACATCTGATTTCACAAGTTCGCCGCTGCGCGTCTTCACGGTTACGACTCTGCCGTTACGTTCTACGATCTCTCCGACTTCCTTCGTGGGAAACTTCGGATCATCTTTTGTTAGAACGAGTACAACATCGCCCACTTTAGCATTATTGCTGTCGGCATCCTTCCAAGCATAACGATCCAAAAATATTTTTTCACTTAGCCCTTCAAGGCGTTGCTTACGTTCCACTTTACCCAATAGAAAAACCTCCCGCAATGTAGTAAATATTAGTTCCAGTTCAGGTGTGGGCGTACATTTTGTGACCCACAACAAAAACTTCCTTACACTTATCTTCCGTCTTACGGGTGTATGTAGGAAGTTCATCTTGTCAATAACAAATAGCAGCTACGCACTTTAAAAAAATCACATTTTCATGCTTTTGTCACAATATATTGTGTGCGTCAGCTTTTAAACTATACCACATATTGTATCGAAGGTCTTTTTCGAAAATAGAGTTAAGCAGCCGAAATATCGCAAACCTTGCCGCGTTTTCTCGCTTTTACTCTCTTTTTTAAAGGCTATCAAGAAAAATAGAAGGTTATGAATTCTCTTGTTTAAGAGCATACTACTCCTACGAATGATGATATAAATTAGCACCTGAGGAGGCTGTACCATGACGCAATTATTCCGTAATTCTCTACCTCACAAAGGTGGAAAGTCAGCGCCTATACTGCCTGTTCCTCTTTCTTTTGACCGGAATTGGCTACAGGATCTAGAACTCAAACTAGATAAAGGTGGTCCGTGGGGAGACTACCGTCTGTCCAAACTTGCTGTGCAAGGTGAACAAACGGGTCTAGTAACCAGCTTCGATGAGCTGCAATGCATGAAACATTTATCCGGATTATCCCCGCTTCCTCATCAGCTCGATACCGCGCATAAGGTTTTGTTTGAGATGTCGGGCCGCGCGATTCTTGCAGATGAGGTTGGACTAGGAAAGACGATTGAAGCAGGACTTGTACTCAAGGAATATCTTGTCCGCGGTTTAGTCTCTAAAGTGCTTATTCTGGTACCCGCTTCCCTCGTATTGCAGTGGGTCCGCGAGCTGAATGCCAAGTTTGGCATCTCTGCTGTTGCACAGAAAAAAGCATATTCCTGGGGGAATGCGATTGTCGTCGCATCTATGGATACCGCGAAGCGCGATCCTCATAAAGAGATGCTGCTGGAAAATGAATATGACATGTTGATTATTGATGAAGCGCATAAGCTGAAGAACAAGAAATCGACCAATTATCTATTTGTACAGCAATTACGCAAAAAATATTGCCTGCTCCTAACCGCTACTCCCGTTCAGAATGATCTGGGCGAGCTATTTAATTTGATCACTTTACTGAAACCGGGACAACTAGGAAATCAGGGTGATTTTGCTTCGAATTTCGTCGTTGATAAACGCCAACCTAAGAATGAAGGTCAGCTAAGGGACGAGCTATCGAAGGTGATGATCCGCAATCGGCGTGGCGAAGGTCCAGTTAATTTTACGAAACGAAAAGTCCGTAATATTCCGCTAGTTCTTTCACAGGAAGAGAGAGTATTATATGACGCTGTCACTTCTTTTGTTAAAGATCAGTATCAGGAATCAGGCGGCAATCTTAGCAGCATGCTTTCCTTGGTAACGCTTCAGCGTGAGGTGTGCAGCAGTAGGGATGCCGTCTTCATCACTTTAGTTAATCTGATCAAGAAGCTGCCTGCTGATTCGCCGAAACGCGATCGGATGATGGAGCTATTGCAGACACTTCGTACGGTTAAGACCAATACCAAAGCCGAAACAACACTATCTCTCATTCAAGAAATGAATGAAAAGGTCATCGTTTTTACGGAGTATCGCGCGACTCAAGAATATTTGCTTCAGTATTTCCGTGAACATGGGCTAATGTGTGTTTCTTATTCCGGCGGGATGAATCGTGGTAAAAAGGACTGGATGATGGACCTCTTCCGCGGTCGTGCTCAAGTCATGATCGCTACTGAAGCGGGTGGTGAGGGCATAAACCTGCAGTTCTGTCACCATATGATCAACTTCGATCTGCCGTGGAATCCCATGAGAGTAGAACAACGGATTGGGCGGGTGCACCGGTTAGGTCAGGAAAATGATGTGGTTATCTATAATTTGTCCACACAGGGCACGATTGAAGAACATATTCTGCATCTGCTACACGAGAAGATCAATATGTTCGAAATGGTCATTGGCGGGCTGGATGTGATTCTGGAGCGCTTTGAGAAGAAAGAATCACTGGAGAAAAGTTTATACAAAATCATGCTCGAATCCCGCTCCGATGAAGAGCTGCGAAATGAACTTGATCATATCGGTGAATCCCTAAGTGAGTTGACTCAGGGTATTAAAAAGGAAAGTGAGACTGCGACATGACCCTCAACTCACAGGAAGTACGTAAACATGTAATGGATTATCTGGAGGCTACAGAATGCTCCATTATTGAAGTATCGCCCATTCACGTAACTGTAAAGCTATCGCCAAGAGCTGACAGAATGCTTACAGATCGACCTTATTATTGGGGATTCGTGGAGCGTACTGGTGTTGATCCGGAGACACTCTCTTTCACCTTTGTATTTGATCCTGAAAAATACGATAGCCAGGCAGCTATAGAAGTTCCTCCAACGGTAAATCGCAGCATCGGAGCATTGAATCCGCCAATTATCGGAAACCCAGCGATGGGCGCCACAACAGATGCTGAGGCTAGCGCAGATCTATTGAATCCAACATCACCTGAATCTAATGTGGTTCATGTCCCCTCCTCAAATCCAGAAGATAGCATCCTAGCCCGCTACTTCGGTATTGTACCTGCACTGCCCCGAATTGGGCCCGGTATGATAAGACGTGAAGATATCATCTATGGTAGCAAGCGCCTGCAGCAAATTTGGAGTGCGGCCCAAGATGAAGGGAAATGCCTTTACTTATTTGAAGATCCCGGTAGCAGGCAGCGGAATACACTCTTCTCTGCTGCCTATGAACCGTGGCTCGGCGTCTGCTATAAAGTGGAGATGAGCTGCGATTTGAAAAGGGAAGAACTGCATTATCTTGGAATATCGCTGACAAAAGGGACCATCATTGATGACTTTAACGCTAAGATAGCCTCGCGGGAGATGATCCCCCGTTTACCAGAAAACGTCCATATTCAGCCTTATGAATTAACAGTGACAGCCGCTACAGATTTATTAGAGGCTCATCTTACCTCTCATCTAGCCGAACTCGATTACACTTGGGCAGAACAGGCACGTGAGCGTCTTAGAATCGAGCTGGCTATCATTGATATTTATTACGGAGAGCTGCTGAAAGAGCCTGATGAAGAAAAACGTTTAGGCACTCAAGAGCAGTATAACCGTCGTCGACAGGAGACCATTTGGCAATATGAGCCGCAAATTGCAGTTTCTGCGATAACCTACGGACTGTTTCATCTGCGAAGCCTATAGAATGCGACCCTACTCGCTAAAAGCAGGCAAAAAAACAAGAGAACTTCCGCCTTCAAGCGCGACAGCAAGCAACAGCCTTTTTATAGCCTGTCCACTACAATAGAGTAAAGCTTAACTTTCCTGACATTTCTTAACAAAGAAAGGTGATCGACGCCATGAAAATAAGTTTGCGGCGGAGGCTGAAACTTGCGGGTCAAGGATGCCTCCTCCTGCTTCTAAGCTTTGGACTGTTTGTATCCAGTTCTGTTTCCCCTTCAGCGCTGGCGCTGGCTAGAGTAAGTGTGATCCAGTCAGTCACGCAGGATGCAATTCCTGTATTGAAGATGAGTACCTTACCTTCTCCGAGTACGGTCCAAGAATTCGCTAAGGCTACACTGAACAAGCTCGCTGCAGAAGCTCCATTTACAGCCTGGAAGGATGCAAGGATAGAATATTATCCTCTTGGTCCAGGTACACATGGCTGGCTTGTAAATGTAATGAAGGGTGAAGAGCGGATCGGATACATGATCATTTCCGCCACCGATACAGGCGGATATATGTTAAGTGAATATGGAGCCGGCACTTACGGACTCCCATACAGTTTAAATGATCTGCGCCAGTTTTTGGTGCAGAAAGGTCTCATTACATCATCTTTTTCAGGAACAATAAACCTTACTGCTTTATATGCACCACTTCTACCGGTCTGGAAAATAACCATTGACGAAAAGACGGTTTACATCAATGCTTCCGTACCGCAAATTTTACCTTGGACACTGAGCAAGGCGGAAGAAGTCCTTAAAGAGCAGCCTCCAGCAACAGATGTAATTACTAATCTTAATCCTGACGTATCACCGTTATCGGCCTACAATAGTGGAGGGTCAGATGATCCTTACGAAGATATCCTATGGCTGACTGCTCCTAAACTAACTACAGTGAGCGGCGACAATATCGCACTTCTGATCAGACCTAAGGAAAGCATCGCTTATCAAGCTGCTGGGCGAAACGACCTTGTCGGGGCACCATTTATGATTACAGGCTATCAGAGCTGGCAGTCTTCTCAAGGTCAAGCTGAGAACAATAAAACTACCGTATACGCGGCCTCAGGCCCTGAAGGAAAACGATACTTACCACTCACTGCACTACAAAATAATGGAACACTGCATAAGCTGCCAGACAAAACGACCAAAGCACTCGGATATAATCGTTAACACAAGCATAAACGCCTTCGGCGTCCTTATGAGGACGGTAAGTGTTTATGCTAGAAATAGAAGGATAATTTATAACGTAAGCATATAAATTCTATATTTAAACAAATGCAAATAACCTTCCACTGCCACCCATGAATAATGGCACTGGAAGGTTATTTGCTATTTAACCTTTAGTCTTTTTTATCATGACTCCACTTACTTCGCCAGATAGACCACCCAAGCGGGAGCATGCCAAACCATTTCTGTGACCACGGCTGCTTCCTAGCCGCTCTACGAGCATGAATGGCACGCGGATCCTCGATATATACGACTACCTTCTCCGTTATATACTTTACAAGCTCATCGCCACCGGAAGCCATTTTAACACCTCCTAAAATGTAAGTGAATTCAGATTATCAGTATCCGTTCCATGGTCTTAGTGTGCACCACTCCACTTGGATCTAAACTACAGACTTCTGATTTGTCGAATAGGTTTACCTATTAAAGCACAATCTAACAAAGAATCCATAAGACGTTATTCACTTGCAAGGAGGCGTTTCACTTGAACAACTGGAGAAAACAATCCTTTTCCAGAACAGCAGCTGCTCTATGTGGCTTTCGAATCACTCTAACTACCCTAGGACTACTAATGTTGTTTATGGGCAGCTCCTTAGCCTCTGCGACACCAGAGAAACCCGTGATGAAGGATGACCGTCAGCATTTATTAGGTCACGGACACCGTATGATCCTAATTGATGCGGGACACGGAGGCATCGACGGTGGAACTTCCTACGGTAATATTCTTGAAAAAGATATCACCTTAGATATCTCACGTCGATTATTTCTACTTCTGGGTAGCGATGGCTTTGACGTTGCTTTAAATCGCAATGGAGATTATGCCCCAAGTGATGAGAACCGCTGGCTGCGTAGTAAATCTCGACATCTGCGGGATCTTGCACAGCGTAAAGAGCTCGCTGAGACATTACCTGCTACTGTAGTGGTAAGCATCCATATTAACTGGGCGCCTTCCCCTTCCAAACATGGTCCACTTGTATTGTACCGTCAAGAGGGCCGTAGCTTCATGCTTGCTAAGTCCATTCAGCATCAGCTAAACAATCTTTACGATGTCGAGGCTCATCCAAGACCAGGCAAGCCATTTTATTTACTCAACAAAATAACCGCCACAACTGTTATCGTTGAGGCGGGTTTTGTAAGCAGTCCGACTGACCGCGCAAAGTTATGCACCCCTAAAGGGCAGCAACAAATCGCTGAAGCCATCGCTGATGGTATTGTAGCTTATCTTATGGAAGTTTAAGTTGGGAGCTCCATTTCATCTCGTTTTTAACCAGATCAGAAATCCCTATAAACTCAACATTGTCTTTCATCTGTTCAATACCGCTGCGGATTCCTGCGGCGGTCTCTTTCCCAAATACACCAACATGACCAATCGTTACACAAAATCGTTGATCCTTCGCCATGTCTTTGACGAGACCCATTTGTTTCAGAACATGACTTGCTGTATGTGTGTCATCTAAAAAGATATGGTTCTCTACGCGTGGCAACCCCATACGATAAGCCATATTGCCAGCAACGGAACGGTAGTTGGTCTTGCTGTCTACAAAAAACAATCCTCGTTCTTTGCATACAGATAAGATTACTGCCATAATCCGCTCATCTCCGGTAATTTTCGAACCCATATGGTTATTTATCCCGATCGCATAAGGAACATTATCGAGTGCTGCCTCAACCTTTTGTCGCACTTCCTCATCGGACATTTTGGCCAATATGGCTCCTGGTCCAAGCCATTTAGGATTACCTTGGCGCGGCTCCATCGGCAAATGAACCAGAACATCATCTCCGCGTTCATGGGCGCGGGTGGCATCCTTTACGGATGTAGGTAAAAAAGGCATGACGGCTACAGTAAGCTTTATCGGTAACGAGAACATTTCATCTGTCCCCTTCATGCCATTGCCGAAATCGTCAATAATGATAGCGACCTTATCACGTTTGGGTGCACTCTCTTCAAGCTGCGTATTTGTAGCGTTGTCTTTAGACGTGGCAGCAGAGACAGCCGGCGTAGCCGGAACAATTGTGGTAATCAATACTGCAGCAACAGCAAGCCAATTCAGTAAGTAACGTTTAACCTTTCGACTGTCCTTCATCAAGAGGAACGCCTCCTTCGTCTTAAACAATTGTTCTCATTGTTTGGTTCAAGAAGGTTAAATATGTACGGGGAGGGTTCGCAATAATTTACAATCGAGCTGTTGCTAATGCCCGCGCTTGTCTGTGGCAAGGATTGCTTCCAGCACATCCACAGATTGAACTTCAAATGGCATATTCTTCATTGGGCTCTCTTGGGAGCAGCTAGCTTCTACCACCACCATTAATTTATCCATATCGCTACTGGTAATCCCAAGCTCCTTAAGTGTGACGGGAAGGCCGACTTTTTTGCAGAAAGCAATGACCTGAGCGATCTCATCTTCTGAAGCCTTCTCCAAGACCAACTGCACGATCGTAGCAAAGGCAACCTTCTCACCATGTAGGACATTCCTGCATTCCTCATGCAGGGTCAGTCCGTTATGAATAGCATGGGCTGCAGCAAGCCCACCGCTCTCAAACCCAACGCCGCTCAAGTAAATATTAGCTTCAACAATATGTTCCACTGCAGAAGAGGTGATCCCCTGTTTAACATCCAGGAGTGCGGATTCACCTTCAGCAAGAAGTGTGTCCAGACAAGCACGTGCTAAAGAGAACGCTGCGATTGTGCTAGTCCCGCCTGCATGAGTAACCGCTCCTGATTGACGGCAAGCTCTTGCTTCGTAGTAGGTGGACAAAGCATCACCCATTCCAGCCGCCAGCAATCTTGCAGGGGCTTTAGCGATGATATCTATATCTGCGATCACCATATCAGGATTTCTTTTTAATGGAAGGTAATAGTCGAAGTCACCTTCGTCCGTATACAACACTGATAAAGCGCTGCAAGGTGCATCCGTCGAGGCCACTGTGGGTACAATAACTACCGGGAGACCCGCCATGTGGCTTACTGCTTTTGCCGTATCTAAGGTCTTGCCGCCACCGATTCCTATGATAACTTCAGCGTCCTTCAGACCAAGTTCTAGCACTATCTTATCCACCTGATTACGGCTGCACTCACCCTTGAATTCGCGCATCATAAGGGGAATATCGTTCACTTCAAAGCTGTGTAAGATATCCTCCTTGTACATGGAAAAAATATAAGGATCTACAATCGCAAAAGCTCTGTTCGATCCTAGCTGCAAACAATAATCTCCCAGCTTACGAATCTCGCCATACCCCTGAATATATTTAGTCGGTGAACATATGATCTGCGTCATGGTTTCACTCCTCTTTTTGTATATTCTTTTATTCTAAGGAGTGTTGCTTCAGACTGGCTATAAAAAAAGATGCTATAGACTTTTGTCTTAAATAAATCCGCCATTCACACGAATCGTCTGGCCCGTAACCCACTGTGATTCCTTACTAGCTAGAAACAAAACTACACTCGAGATGTCCTCAGGCTCACCCAAGCGTCCAAAAGAATTCATACTCCCAACATTCGCAATCTCTTCAGCTGACTTCCCAACTGTGAAAAGTTCCGTATTAACAGGACCTGGCGAAACCGCATTAATCGTGATTCCTTTTCGTCCAAATTCTTTAGCTAGCTGACGAGTGAATTGTTCCACTGCTCCCTTTGTTCCCGCATAAACGCTGTAGGTTGGGAACATCTGGCCTGTAACCGATGTCGAGAAATTAATGATCCGTCCGTTCTCACTCATATGTTTAGCCGCTTGCTGGCAAGCAAAAAAGGTACCCTTCACATTGATAGCGAACTGTTTGTCGAAGTCTTCTTCCGTCATACTCGCAATCGGCTTTGTGATCATAATGCCTGCGTTGTTAACGAGAATATCGATTTGTCCATAAGCTTCCAATGTGGCTTGGAATAATTGTTCTAGCTCTGCCACTTGGCTGATATCCGCTCGGATAGCGATAGCTTCTCCACCCTTTTGCTTAATTTCGTTCACAACTTCCTCTGCCTTGCTTGAACTGCTTGCATAATTAACAACAACCTTCGCACCATGTAACGCCAAGTTCTCCGCAATTTCCCGTCCCATACCTCTTGAAGCTCCAGTCACTAATGCAACTTTTCCAACCAAATTCTGATCCATCATTTATTCCTCCTATTCGTTTGCCTTTCTTGTTGGTCTGATTATAAATCGAACACTCGCAAATAACAAGTGACAATTATTGTTTTTTGTCATTCGATATAATTGTTCTCCAGACGCAAAAAAACCTTCCGATCTTCATCAAAAGGTTTAGTCCATCATTTTTTTATTTTGAAATATGCTATAACAATTTATGACGAAATTCCGGAAAGCATCAAATCCCAAACAGAGGCAAACTCCTGATCAATCGAACCCGACTGCCACTCTTTCGCATGAGCAGGATGATGAAATCGTGATGTTGCATTAAAAATAGCTCTTGCCGTAACCTCTGATTCCAATGCTTTAAACTCCCCGGTTTGTATACCTTTTTCAAGAATGCGTGCGAGTTGCCCAATTAATTGATCTACGTGTTGGGTAATCATATCTACGGCTTCTAAAGTTACGGAGGCGTACATAGCAAACATTTCGGAATCTTCTACAGCATAGCTCCGTTTACTGTGAATTAGAGTATCTAACCACAGACGTAGCTGCTCTTTGGCATTCCCATCAAATTGCTCAGTAACGTCCTTCAATGGGGCTAAAATATTTTGATGCAACCATCTTTCGGTTACCGATTCGCGCAAAGCTGCTTTACTGGAAAAATGTCTATATAGCGTACCATGACTAACCTTCAGTACCCTCGCTACATCAACAACTGAGGTCTTATCCGGGCCAAAACGCCGGAGTACTTGTTCAGCCGCATCCAAAATGTTTTCTTTAGATAATGGAAGATCATTCGACATTGGTATTTCCCCTCACTCTATTTCTGATGGTACTTATCATAGCATATAATATTCAAAAACGAACTGACAATAATCTTACTTTGTCATTTGTAAAATCATTATCAGTATATACGTGCACAAACTTATCATACTAAGATCCACATTTTGGTATCCAATTCTCATCAGCCGCTGAGTACCTACCATACCCCAACAACAGAAAACCTCCTTGATTTCTCAAGAAGGTTCCTTACTTTCATCTACTTACTCACTCGTCCAGCTTCGCCCTAGCAAACTTACCAATCTTCGAAATCGCCTGCTCTGCTTCTGGGAGCATATACGCTAAGAAATGAAAAACACTCCACATATTATCCCATATTTCCAGTTCCACATGAACACCCGATCCACTCGCCCGTTCAGCCAACCTCGTTGAATCGCTTAATAGCACCTCATGGTTGCCTACTTGAACAAGTAAATCAGGCAATCCCTGCAAATTCATTCTTAACGGCGATAATATTGAAGCCCACTCGGTTCGAGTACCTACATATGCTTCAAGTATCCGTTTATTCCCTTCCAAGCTACCTGTCGGATCAAGCTCCGCACGACTCTGATACGATTCACCATCCAAATGAACAAGATCTGTATGCGGCGAGATAAAAAAAGCACCTGCTGGTAACTCGCTCCCCTCATCCCTCAAAGTAATCAGTGTCATCAGCGCAAGGCTGGCTCCAACAGAGTCTCCTCCAAACACGATATCACTGGCAGAATATCCATTTGCAAGCAACCACCGGTAAGCCCCTATACAATCTTCATTAGCGGCGGGATAGATATACTCGGGTGCAAGGCGATATTCAATGATTAGCACTTTCATGCCACTCGCCTTTGCAATTCGTGCTGCTAGATCCCGATAAAACTCACAGGTTCCTGAAACAAAACCACCACCATGAAAATAAAGAATCACTTTATCATCAGGTGGAGCTGCTTCCACAGGAATGATCCACTCTCCGCTTAATGGCCCAACCCTGACCCGCTCGACTGTAACATCCGTATGACTGGACATATTCGCAGCCGCCTCAACCATTTCTTGCCGGATATGCTCTACAGACTTACTTTCAAACCGATTGTTTTGTTTCAGGTAATCTTTGATCGCTGCAAGCTGTTCTATACTCGTCTTTTCCATATCGATAATCCCTCCTACAGGTCTTTTCAACTCAAAGTGTAAAGCCTGTAGGTGACTACAAGGTCAAGTTAAGATTCCATTTTCAGGATTTCTAGCGTTGACTGTACTCCAGGATGTTTATCCTTGGCTAATAAATTTTTTCTCAAGTCTGCGAGAGAAGCAAGCTTTATCTCCTGCTTTGCAATTTCATTGCGGACTCGATCCATTTTTTTATCTACAACTTTCACAAAATCATCTATGCTAATGCCACTGCTTTCCGATTTTAACAATGCCTTTTTAATTTCCTTTAGGGTGAATCCACATTGCTTAGCATTATGTATAAACGTAAGTCGACTTAGCGCTTCTTCAGAATAAAGACGGTAGCCGGCTTCCGATCGTATAGGTGTACTAATTAGACCCAGTTCCTCATAATACCTCAGTGTTTCCATATTCACATTTGCCATCTTGGCCATTTGGCCTCGCAAGTATTCCGTCATGATATACGCCCCCTTGGAATTCCCTATATTATACCAAAATCCAGATAATACAGAGGGTATCAAAATAGAGCCAATAATTAATCGGGATCAATATAAAACTCCTTATCTACACACAAAAAAACGGCATTTCTGCCGTTTCCCCATGTCTACTCTTCTACCTACAACACTTCACTTCGAACTGCATTTTTCTGTATTAGAGAAATCTGTCCGGCATGAATACCTGTGTGATACATAAGTCTTCCTACCGCTTCAAGCGGAGTAGATGTGCCAAAAGACGACTCTACGCTTACATGCCAAGCATCTTCCGGAAGCTCCCGCATCGCTGCAATCAGATTCTCGTTGGAAGCAGACAGCAGATCCACCAGTTCACTTAATGTAGTATACGCTGCGTCATCGGCTTGAGGTTTAGGTCTACCAAAGAACCACTCTGCAAACATAAATTCTACCTCGGCATTATGAGAAATCAAACCTCCGATGGATGAATTCCCTAATTTAAGATTTAAATCTTCTTCCGGCAATGCCTTCACCATTTTATGAAATCGCTCTTGAACCGCTTGCCAGATGGGCAGTACTGAAGTAATAGTCATCGGCTATTTGCTCCCTTGTACAGCTGCTTCTTCGTCTTTCTTCTTATCAATAACAACGTGATTAAATACATTCGCATCTACATCAATATCGAACGCTAACCCAAAACCTACAACATAACGCCCCTTCAACGGAGTTAGTTCGAACAGTGAAAAATCCAGTCCGCGCAGCAATTTCAGCATGGCCTCACCATGGTCAGCATTGAACAATTCAAAGATATCCTCATATCCATCATTTCCGATATTGCTTGAAGTACAACTCCAGCGCACACGCTCAGTTGCAAATTTATTGTTTGTTTCAGACTCATCCGCAATTAGAAAGGCGTCCACATAATCATTATTTTCCATATAGCCATAGTGCTCTGCGATTTTACTAATATAGATATACAGCTTGCCGTCTTTCTTTACGAAAGGCGCATAACTAATAAAGGGCTTACCTTCATCATCGATCAAACTCAAAATCAGGTTCTTACGTTTATTAATAAATTGCAAGTAGTTTTCTTTATTTTTCTCCACATCTACAGGCTTCTTCATTTAAAATCCCTCCATGAATAGGTTGTGTCACACTATGAATCTATCGAACAGTACTCAACAAATGAATACGAGGTTTCTTCTCTGTGGGCACATACTGGACTTCCGAGTCCATCCGGTATATATCCCTTATCATATCGGTTGTCATGACTTCATTCGGTGTGCCATACATCGCCTTCTCACCCGCCTGCACTACAACGATACTATCGCTATAAGTAGAAGCTTGATTGAGATCATGCAGCACCATCACTACGGTCATGCCCATGTCTTGATTTAACTCACGAACAAGCTCAAGCACTTCATGCTGATGCGAAATATCCAAGTACGTGGTTGGTTCGTCAAGCAACATGATGAGTGGACGCTGCGCTAATGCCATTGCAATCCAGGCACGCTGTGATTCACCACCTGACAATGAAGCTACGGCTCGGTCCTTATACTCCATCAAATGTGTCTTTTCAAGGGCCCAATGAACAATGTCCATATCCTCTTGATTCAATCTTTCAAACCACTTTTTGTGTGGATATCTGCCATACGAGACCAGATCGATCACAGTCATATCACTCGGTGCTTGATTCTTCTGGCTCAGCATGCACATTTTTCGTGCGACTTGTTTGGCGCTCATGGTCTTCAGATCCGTACCATCGAGTATGACCGTACCCGTGTGATAAGGAATTAGCCGTGATACTGCTTTGAGCAAAGTGGATTTACCGGAGCCGTTCGGTCCTATGATGGAGACGATCTCACCCTTTTTTACGGAAAAAGAGAAGTTGTTAATCACGCTTTTCTGCTCATACCGAATCGAAATGGAATCGACAGTAAACATGTTAGAACGCCTTCTTTCTCATCAGGTATAGAAAATATGGTCCGCCAATCACAGCCATAAGGATACCTGCAGGGATATCTAGGGGTGCAAACAGGGTACGTCCACCTGTATCCGCAATTAACAGAACCAATGCACCTAGAGCCATACTCATCGGTAAAAGATATTTGTAATCTGAACCCACGAGCAATCTCGCCATATGAGGTACAACTAGACCGACAAATCCGATCATTCCAATGGCTGCTACAGAAATAGCCGCTAGAAATACTGCCAGCAAGGAGAGCAGGATACGAATTCGGTTCACATTTTCACCCAGATTCGAAGCCACCTGATCACCCAGACGAATGATATTTGCCTTACGAATAGCAAAGAACGATAAGATCCAACCTGCAATCGCATATGGGAAGACCATCATTAACGCATTATTCCCTTTTGCCGCAAGACTGCCGTTAAGCCATTGAACCGCTGCAGGGAGTCTATCGCTGTACATGATTGTTAATAGTCCAATGAGTCCTCCGCAAAGCGCATTCACAGCAACACCAGATAAAATAATAGTAATCGGTGAAATACCGGTTCGTCTCCACGCTAATGCATATACAATCCCGGCAGCAATTAGCCCTCCAACAAAAGCGGCAATCGGAATGAACTCAGTATACTGTGGTGCAGCAAGCATTATGACAAGAACACATGCAGCCGCGCCACTAGTTACACCCGTCAATCCAGGATCAGCAAGTGGGTTACCCATCACAGCTTGCAGCAGTGCGCCCGAGATCGCTATATTCGCTCCGATGATCATCGCCAGTAACACACGTGGCAATCGAATATCCCATATGATGGTGGCATTCACCGCCTTAGACGATGAACCAAAGATTGTGCTTAGTATGTCTGATACCGGAATGAAAACAGAGCCTAATCCGATGGCAATAATCGCTGCAACGAGCGCTAATAGAACCGTTACAATAACAACTATTCTGCTACGAGATGTATTTATCACTTGCTGTCTCCTTTAATTATTCATAGAAGTATTTTGCGATTTCAGTTAGGGCTGTTTCTGCGTTAATGATCGAGGTTACGCCGAACACACTGTAATCTAAAATCTGGATTTTGTCGTTTTTATAAGCAGAGAGCTTCGTCCAAGTTTCATTTTTCTCTATTTCTTTTTTAAATTTGTCCTTTGTCGCTCCGTGGTCACCTGAAGCCAATACGAGAATGACGTCAGGATCAGCGGCTACGACGTTCTCCATATTAATAGGAGAGTAAGTATCGGTAACTTTAAGTACAGAAGTAGCAATGTTATCAGCGCCAAGCTTTTTCACCAAACTACCTAGATAAGATTTCTCACTCATAACCATGAAGGAATCAGAGGTTCCAATAACGAGCATCACGCTCGGCAGTTCTTTTCCTTCGACTAATTTACTTAGCTCATTTTCTTTATCCAATATCTTACTCAAAGCCGCATTCATCTCATCTTTTTTATTAAAATAAGTACCTAATACTTTAAGGCTAAGCTTTAAATCCTCGAAGGATTCTGTGCGTAGATATGCTTTTTGCAAATCCATGCCTTCCAGTGTCTTATCCAGTGTGCTTCGAAGTGATTCTGCTCCCAGCAGCAAGTCTGGCTCAAGCTTTGTTACTACTTCAAGATCCGGTGCCATTGGCGAACCAATTTTATCTATCGATTCAAAATCAGCAGGGATTGGATTGGTGGAGGTTGGCACCCCAACTGGTGTGATTCCAAGCAAGTAGAGCATTTCTGTTAATGGTACAGATGTAGTTACAATTCGCTGTGGAACTGTGGCTGGAAACTGGCTTAATGCTTCATTGAACAATGCTTCATCTACACCATCATTCTCCAGACTGTATTCCTTTCCAGCATCCGCTGTTTTCGCTGCTTCTGTTGTATTCGCTGCATTTGCTTCTTTCGTTTCATTAGCAGCTGTATTCGTTACGGCTTCATTCTTGGTTTGATTGTCCGCTGTATTGGTGGACGAACATGCAGTCATTGCAGTAAGCGCTGCAACAACCAGAAGTACTAATAATTTCTTCAAAATCTATCCCTCCGAGTATGTATAATTATACGCTCCAAGTAGTGATAATGATTTTCATTTTCATCTACCACTCCTATGATAATGGTTATCATTAGGAAGTGTCAAGAATTTTATTTTAATTTTAAACTAGCAAAATACCTTAAACATCCCATTAAAAAGGACAACCTTTCTTGTAGAAAAATAGGAATTCGGTGTCGTATGAACCCTTCACTTTCTTAAATCCACAAAAAAACCACATCCAAAGGACGTGGTTAATATGCATAATAAACCTAAATATTTAATTATAGACTGGAATAAATCTATCTCGATTATTAATAATGGAATCTTCTTCTGATTTCGCTTATAAATTTCCGGTCAGAAAAAATTATCATCCCAATAATGGTTAGGAGTGAGTATACGATAGAGAAAACACTGGTCCAAATGACATGAGACAAATTAAATACAAACAGAAGCATAGGACATAAATTAATAAAGAACATCGCTAAAATATAGCCTATATCATGACGCCATAATGATTTTTGAACAATTGCGAGCATAGTCATAATAAACGTAGCTGCCACTCCAAACAGTGGGATTGCATAGTTGGTAGACCATCCCCTAAAACCAACGAATATATCGATCACCAAAAGGAAAATGGACAACATGACATAGTGATATAAAATTTTCCTGCCAATATGTTTATTAGATAAAATGGTGTCTTTAACAACGATCCACGCATAGATAAGACCTGTACTTACGATAATTGACCATATTCTCGGATTGATATGATAGGTCAACGCATTAATTGTAATCGAAAGCACGATCGCAGATATAGTCAAAAAGAGGAACAATTTAGCTACCGTAAATGGTTTGGTTTCCTGATAGATCTCTTTATAGGACGGGTATTCTGTCGTGCTCTCTCCCCTGATCTTAATTGGCTTGGAGCATAGTGGACAACGATAATGTTGATTATCAACCGTCACGTTGCAACGAATACATTTGGTCATTCGCTAATCCCCCAATCGTTTGAGTAGATTTTAACTTCAAGTCCAGCCTCACCCGCTAAGGTCGAAAAGAAATATTGCAATATATCGGATTCCACTATATTTCTGGTAAACGTGATCACCAGCTTATCATTGACTGAGCTGATCCCACAGTTCATAGGGCTTTTATTGGATGGATAGACTAATGCCTCGATTAGCTCTACGTGCTTGTACATTTGCTGTGGCAACATAATATTGCCGATATTGGACAAGGTCAGTGTTCTTTTACTTTCCCCAAGCATATGAAACCCTAAATTCACGAACCAGTTCTTCAAAAATAACGGGACAAACAACGTAGCTTTGTTCCGTTCAAGCGCCACATTATTGTAAATGATATTTTGCAAATTTTCTTTCCCCGTTTTATACTTCAGCATCTCATTCATTCTAAAAATTAATTCATCCAGTGTGGTATCTTCCGTAATCCGCGCACCAAGATTAACTACGCCAAAGAAGTTACGAAGAGTACGTGAAGGGAATGCTTTGCGCAAATTGACAGGCACTGCGATAACCACGGGAGCGTTACTTTTGCTATATTTGATTCTTGTTTGATAAATAGAATAACTCAGTAATGCGGATAAATAAGCAGTGATCGTACTTCCTTTTTGCTTAGCGAGGGCATTTAATTGGGAGGCACTTATGACCCCGTGTACCACGTTATTTCCGAACTGTTCGAAAGCGGTACCTTTAATGTGGTACGCTCGGCTGTTTCTAACCGATTCAACATAACAATCCTTGTAGTATCTGCGAAAAGCATCCTCCATATCATGGATATCCACTCCTGAATCAGCGAGTAAAATCCGGTCCTCAGTGTCAATTTCATGTCCCATATACATTAGATAATAGTACAGCAGTGATTTTAAAAACTCGACAGCCCCATTACCATCCGTAAGCGCATGGAACACTTCAACAGAGACTCTATTTTTGTAGTATAAAACCTTAAATAAATATCCATTGTTTGTAGTTGGATCAATGTTGCGACAAGGATACTGCTGATCCTCAGCGATCACAATTTTATCCGTGCTAGACTCTAAATAATTCCAAAACACACCCCTGCGAAGCTTCACAGTGAACATCGGAAATCTGTCGAATACCGTATCGGCGGCTTGCTGTAACGCATCCACATCTACAGGATTTGTCAGAACAGCTGAGATCCGATAAACGGAAGTGTTTTTTGTGTTTGTAACGGATGGAAATAGTTTTGCTGCGTTATCAAGTTTGTACCACTTTTTCACTTCAAAACTCCTCTATTATTCTGCTGTTGACTAGTTGATACTCCACTTTTGCATTGTCTTCCTCAAACAAACATAGCTTACCACGACACAGATTATCTCTGCCACTACAAAGGAAAGCCAAAGGCCGATGTTACCTAACATTAAAGGAAGGATAAAAAAATTCCCCATCAACAAGACATACCGTAAAATCGCCAAAATCGAATGCCAAAGCAGCACCGGTAATCCCCATATCGAAAACGCAGATAAAAATCAAATCCAAGATGATATTCAAGACTACACTCAGTAAATTACCAACCATATAAAGCTGAGGTTTCCCCATAGACTGCAATGAAATACCAAGTAAAATATTAAAAATTTCAGGCACGACAAATACACCAAAAGTCTGTATGTAATCAACAACCATAGGAAAAAGCACTGAAATTGCTCCAACTTTGGAGCCTAGTGAGAATCCATCTGTCTTTTTTGTAGTTTGTGAGAAGTACCCTGAACAGGCCGGCTGTATTTCAATATTACCTAAAGGAATTTATCTCTATGGTTATTGCTCGGAGGAGTAGAGAATGGAAACGATGCAGAATATCGCTGCATATGCTAAAGCCGAATATAATAAGGAGACTCCATTTGTCATCCAGACAGTCATTTTCACCGGAACGTTTCAGTGGGTTTATGAGATTCAAGTATGGTTAAAATCTGCATGATCTAAAATAAGACAAATAAAACAGCACGCGGCGAAATAGGATCGACACGTGCTGTTTACTACTGAATTAAAGCTGACTTGTCCAAACTAAAATCTAGCGACAAAAAATTCACGGTCTGCTGGGACGTTAAAACTCTTCAAAACTACTCCATTCTCGTCTCTTATTGTCAGCAGGTAAGGTACTGAAGTTAATGTGCTAATCGTAGGGAATCTGGCCACACCAAAATCATCGAAATCAGCGTTCACAGTTGTGGTACCATTTTTTAATGTAGCGGTCCAGCCCGAAGAATCTTTAGGTGTGCTATTCGTACCTAAACTTGTAGCGAGAACCACAAATCTGTCCAATGTCTGTCTGATTCTCCGTTTCTTCCGGGTTGCAGCTGCTTTCACTCTTTTTGCCGCGAGGGCTTTGGCCGCCATAACGGCTTGCTTATTGACTGGCTTCTTAATCATTGCCATTTTCCTTCACCACTTTCTTTTTAGGATACGATAGTAAATGCAAGATTTGGAATGCTTGACCTCACTTTTACCTACTATTCTAGAAATGTACTTTATTCCTAGATTCATAGATTCGTACCCACTGGATCAGTGGTGCATATAATGCACTTGTGAGGTGATCCATTAATAAATGAGCCGACAATTGTGGCTAGAGCAATATAGTTCAAGAATCCATAGGGCGCTAAGAAAAAGAATTCAACACTCCCAAGTCCGTCGCGGTACATCCGCTAAAATTCCTATCATTATCAAATTCAAACAAAAAATGACCCCAGCACAGCTGAAGTCATTACAAAAACATCTAGAATCACACGACTTTCCTATCAAACATCATCTCCCCATACTAAATTCTGTATCATCACGAGTTTCAATGAACTGTCTGAAACAGATGTGCAGTTGGCATGGAATCGATAAAATCTATGTAGACGGAATTAAAAAAACATCACTTTATATAGCGACACCATCCATCGGTTCTTCATCCGTCCAAAAGAAACAGGGACTTACGGGAAAAGGAATCAACATTGCCATTCTTGACACAGGAGTGTATAGGCACCCTGATCTGATTCAGCCCTGTAACCGTATCGTAGCTTTTAAAGATTTTATCAATCACAGAAAACTTCCCTACGACGATAACGGCCATGGGACTCATATTGCAGGGGACGCGGCAGGCAACGGATGGATGAGTAAAGGAAAATACAAAAGCCCTGCTCCAAAGGCAGGGATCGTTGGTGTTAAAGTACTTGATAAAAATGGTGACGGATATGACTCCACGATCATTAAAGGAATTGAGTGGTGTATTGCGAATCGAAAGCGACTAAAACTACGTATCCTTTCGATGTCATTAGGGGGTACGGTAAATTCACCTTGTTCTGACGACCCGTTGTGCCAAGCCGTAGAAAAAGCAATAAAGGCTGGACTCACTGTTGTGATAGCAGCTGGAAATAGCGGCCCTGGACGCAGGACGATAGAATCTCCTGGTATTAGTCCTTCTGCAATTACCGTAGGTGCAGTGGATGACCGTCGCACGCTCACACAAAAGGACGACCGGATTACCTCGTATTCAAGCCGCGGACCTGCACCGGGAGGGCGAAAGAAACCAGACCTCGTAGCTCCTGGCGAAACCATTATCTCTCTTCGTGCGCCTCATTCCAAGCTAGATCGCGAGCTTCCTTACTTGCGGATCGCTAAAAATTACTTTGTGCTGTCCGGTACCAGTGTCTCAACACCTATAGTCTCTGGTGTTATTGCTCAATTGCTACAGAGAAATCCCTCACTAACTCCTAAGCAAGTGAAATCCATACTAAAAAAGAACACATTCTCTCTGAAACTCCCCCCTAACACAGCGGGCTCTGGTGAGATCAATGCAAGATTCTTATTGTGATTTTGCTTCCTTCTTTAAAGCTGTGATAACAGAAACTGATAACACTTCAGTAAATTTACCCGTAGGCTCAATTTCTAATAAAGAAGATTTCAAATCCGCTTCAAATCGTTCCAAGTGATCTCCAAATAAGCGCTTTGAAGCATAGGAAGTGGAATACAAATTGCCAAGAATCGAATCCACCGTCCATGTCACTGAATAACTCGGTAAAATCAATCTTTCCACATCCTTAAAGCTAGATCGCGCAACAATATCCTCATGTCTTTCTTTAGGATGAGTATAGATGCTGTCTCCTGCGATTCTTTCGTTACCTAACCAGCGTTTCACTACTTCATTTACCTTAAGCTGCCAAGATAATGGCTCTTGCCCTACATTAAAAGTATCAATAATTGCTAGACCGCCATTATTGTCCGAACTGTGGTATAGGATTTCAAGAATAGACGATCTATCCATCCAGTGAAACGCTTTGGCTAAGATGGTAAGACGGAAGGAACCCCAGACGTTCTGCAACTCTTCTGCTCTACCAAGCATCCAACTAACGTTATCAATCCTATGGATTTTTGATAGACGATTAGCCTCTTCCAACATTCCACTTTCCGTATCTACACCTATCATTTCTTCAAACCAATCACTAAATCTTAGTCCCAGCTGACCCGTACCACACCCTAAATCAAGCAGACGGCCTTCTCCGTTAAGCGAAAACTTCTGAATTAAGAACCGAATAAGGGATGAAGGATACTGCGGTCGATATTTTGAATAGTACACTGCCGTACCTTTAAATAAATCCGGACCATATTCATTCATAGTTTCACCCTTCTCTTGTTTTCTGATAGGACAAAATCATAGCAGACATCCAACTAAAATAAAAGGCAGTTCGGTGTGAATCCGAACTGTCTTTTTATTTATGCTGATACGCCAATTCACTGGATTTGGGCTCAAAGGATCAAAAAATCCACATAGTAATGATTGACAAATAGGTCTGTTGCATGTATGGTTAATTACACAACTAACTAACCAATGAACATGGCGGTGAATACATGGGAAGCTTAATGGATGATACTCGACCGATATTTATGCAGATCGCCGAACGCATAGAAAATGACATCATCGAAGAAACACTCTTGGAGGAATCACAGGTTCCTTCAACAAATCAATTTGCTGTTTTTTACCAGATCAATCCGGCGACGGCTGCGAAAGGTGTAAATTTGCTTGTCGACCAAGGAATTTTATACAAAAAGCGAGGTATCGGCATGTTTGTAGCTTCTGGAGCGCGCACAGTATTGATGGAAAAGAGAAAAGAGCAATTTTATGAGCAATATGTTGTAACTATGATCCGTGAAGCAGAGAAATTAGGAATTACGTTGGATCAATTAACGAAGATGATTCAGAGGGGAGATAATCGGTCATGAATGAAGTCGTTGAGATCAAGGGACTGACCAAGTCGTATGGAAAGGTAACCGTCATCCAAGACATTAGTTTTTCTTTAGAAAAGAACAAAATCTATGGTCTGCTTGGCAGAAATGGTGCGGGCAAAACAACGATCATGCACATGATTACAGCACAGTTATTTGCTACAAGCGGTGATTTAAAGGTGTTCGGGGAACATCCCTATGAGAATAACCGCGTACTCAATCAGATTTGCTTTATTAAGGAAAGCCAAAAGTATCCGGATACGTACCGTATTATCGATGTTCTAGAGGTATCCGAGTTATTCTTCCCTAACTTTGATCGGGACTACGCCCACTCCTTAATCAAGGACTTTAATCTTCCCTTAAAAAGAAGAATAAAGAAGCTGTCCAGAGGAATGCTCTCGGCGGTGGGCATTGTAGTAGGCCTGGCTAGCCGCGCTCCGCTGACTATTTTTGACGAACCCTATTTAGGTCTCGATGCTGTAGCAAGAAGCCTGTTTTACGATCGATTAATTGAGGATTATTCAGAATATCCGCGAACAGTTGTCTTGTCTACACATTTAATTGACGAGGTAAGCCAGCTATTAGAGCATGTCATTGTTATCGACAACGGTAAGCTGATTATCAATGAGGATGCTGAAGCTCTTCGCGGGCGAGCTGCTAAAGTTATCGGTGCGGCTGCGAAGGTCGAAGATTTAATCACCGGTAAAGAGATCATCTCTCGTGAATCTTTTGGCGGATTACTTTCTGCCACTGTTATTGGCTTAAACTCAACAGATCTATCACGTGCTGAGATGCTTGGTCTGGAGATCTCCCCGATATCTTTACAACAGTTAGTTGTTCATCTTACAAACAGAAAATCCCAAGGGAAGGGAGTTGCAGTGCAATGAACCAAATGACAGGGATATTAAAAATGCACTACAAGGATAAATGGTTTTGGTTGTTTATGCCTTGGATTATATTATTGTCCAGCTTTTTGGTTAATCTTGTCATAGCTTTTTTCCTGCAAGAACCAATGTATACCGGCGGCCTAGTCTCAATCTTTATTTATATGTTTGTCATAGGTATCATCATTTTAGTACAGACTTTCCCCTTTGCCTTGGGCTTAAGCCTACGGAGGACAGATTATTTCTTCGGCACATCCTTGATGGCCGTTATAACAAGTACCGGCTTCTCATTACTTCTGTTCCTGCTATCTATTGTAGAAACCAAATTAACATCTGGATGGGGTGTGCAGCTACATTATTTTCACCTACCATACTTGAATGATGGTACCGTCCTAGAGCAGCTGTGGATCTATTTCATGATCTTGTTGCATATGTTTTATTGGGGATTTGTTATATCCAGCATCTTCCGTAGATTTGGTAGAAGCGGCCTATTCATTTTCGCGGCAGTCATGTTTATTCTGTACAGTGTCGCTGGATTGTTAATGACATATTATCAGTGGTGGGTAGATGTATTTAATTGGTTGGCTAGCCATACCGCATTTGAACTTGTCTTGTGGAGTATGCCCTTGACGGTCTTGTATGCACTCTTATCGTTCTGGATGCTTCGGAAGTCTACAGTATAAGACTCTGCCTGGAATATTGTTAATATTTATAGGGGGGTACTGTATGGATTATGTGAGGGATTACGCCATGTATGCTTCTATATTCGGTATGTTTAGTTTTAGTTGGTTTGGTTGGGCACAAGAAAACCCCAGATCCAGCTGGCGAAAATATATTGGCATAGCTTCTGGTGTATCCCTTCTCGTCTGCTTGATTGGTGTCTATTTAAGTGTGACGAACTGGGATGCTCCCTCCGTATTAAATGACAAGACCTCCTTTAATAATTATCTAATTTCTGTCTATATTGAATTATTGTTGGCTGGTGCTGGAGCTTCTATATTGATGAAATGTAAGTATAATGATTATGTTGCTCCTTGGATTGCCTTTATAGTAGGGATTCATTTTATTGGCTTAAAAAGTGTGTTTAACGATTTCAGTTTATACCTTTTAGCAGCACTTCTGGTTGCAATCTCTATCGTATCACTGTTCATATCTAAAAAACTTAAGGTCGCAAACAGTGCAATTACAGGCATTGGTGCTGGAACAGTTTTGCTCGCCTTCGCTCTATTAGGGTTAATTCGATATTTATCGATCTAGATACGAGTATGCTAAAGTTACCTTCGATTAATTATATTCACAAAAAAACTCCCTTGATTTCTCAAGGGAGTTTCTTGTGATGCGGTCGAGAGGACTCGAACCTCCACGATATTGCTACCACACGGACCTGAACCGTGCGCGTCTGCCAATTCCGCCACGACCGCACATCATAATGACTACATATCAAACTTGCGGTCACAAGATAGATCATACCATGCTGAGATTAAAGCGTCAATATATTTTCCAGCTTTTCTTATCGATCATTATTTTATGGATAATTATTGCTTTTAATTCCGAATATAAGGTATAATGAGAACAAAAGTTCGCATAATATAAATGAGGTGATTTATAATGGCGACTACGAAGTTGAAGACATCCATTGTTGATGAAGATGTTACTAAAGAAGAACTGTCCCTTGTCAGAAGCTATTTGCTGCTAACGTTTATTCATAAAGTTTTCGAGCGTGACTGCCGTGTAATTAGCAAAAGTGGTCTATTTAAGACCCCTCAGCTTTATATGGAGCTCTTGTCTGGTGCCACTAAGAAAACCTCACTAATGCTTCAAGAGGTTACGCGTGAATTGAGCTCACATGATCTGAAGATCACAACCGTTCGCCAAGATCAACGAGGAGTCGAGGCCTTGTACTCCTGTAGAGGATATCAAGGTGAGATGAATATATTATGGCCAGGATTCCGTAGAGAGATGATGCTGCGAATGCGTGCGTATCTCGGACTGTCCACAGAGCTCTCCATACTCTCCAGAGAAGAAAGTGACTCCCAGCTAGCTTTAAGTATTTAATCCGTCAGAGGCTTATATGTAAGCAGAACAGCTCCCCACCCAATTTGGGTAAGGAGCTGTTTTTGCTGCGGAAACTATATATTATCAGGTTCTTTCCTTGGTTCGCTGAAGGGTTGGAATAAATAATTCCGATCCAGCTTTACTACTCGTCTATTCTGACGACGTATCATCACCTGCGAATCATCCCAAGCCAGAACAATCCCTTTTACATCATTACTTTCTATGCCGTCCCGCACCACACGAATTTTCTCGCCGGAAATTCGGTATGCATCCAATTGTTCATCGCTAATCATCATGAATCCCTCCCTCTGTATAGCTTATCCTATTTTCATCCAGAAAAAAGACCCAAATGAAAAATCATGTGGGTCTCGTATAAGTAATTGACCAATTGCATGTCTACTAAAGCATTCTTATATCAGCGCTTCATTCTTTTCGAACCAGAAATCAAGAACTTTAGCGGACATCACACGTTGCTCCAGATACTCCACTTGGTTTGTTGTGAATTTCTCCCTCCAAGGGAAGGAAAGTTCCTCACATAAACCTTTGATTGTCAGAAGTTCTGACCAAGCTACATAGCGTTTGTACCAAAAAAACTGAGGATGTTCAATCATATAGGGATACAGATCGTCGAATTCCGTGTGTTTGCAATCCAGCGCACGCTCGAAGTGATCCTTGGCCTCGGTTAATTTATCAATAAAAAATTGCTCAGTCACCGGTTCTTTCCCCATTGTGACGCCTCCTCCCTATGTCTGATTTTATTATAAAGGAAAATCTATAGGGTGAAAAGCAGTTGTTTGAAAAATAGGCCTGTTCTTATCTCAAAAACGGGTTATTCCCCAAATTCAATGGTGCCTCCACTAAGAGAAGTAATTCTTACGAGTGACTCCAGTCGGATGCCTTGTTCTTTGATCGTCCGGGCTCCTGCCTGAAAGCTTTTTTCCACTACAACGCCAAGACCTACCAGCTCAGCGCCAGAGCGCTCGATGATCTTAATCAATCCACGTGCTGCATCACCATTAGCAATAATATCATCGATAAAGAGGATTTTATCTTCTGGAGAGATGAATTGGCGAGACAACATAATGTCGGTAACAATACCTTTCGTAAAAGAAGGAACTCTTTCACAAAGTGCGTCCGGATCTGCTAACAGTGTTTTTTTGCGACGTGCAAAAACTAACGGCACCTTTAACTCATATGCGGTGGCAAATGCCACGGCAATGCCCGAGGATTCCACGGTCACAATACGTGTAATTCCGCAGTCCGCAAACCTCCCGGCAAACTCCCGTCCCATTTCCATCGTAAGCTGCGGATCTACCTGATGATTCAACAGTGCATCAAGCTTCAGCACTTCATCCGAAACGACGACACCTTCCTCCAAAATCCGCTGTTTCAACACTTCCATGACTTTGAACCTCCAATACCCTTTATAATCGCAGACGTTCCGTACAAATGAATCACGGAAGTCATGTCCTACTGATCCTCATCATAACCTGTACTATACAGAGTGCACAAGGCAATCCTGCATAGCACGCATTATGATTTTTCTTTTGTTCTTAAAACTATTAGGAGGGGAGCCATGAAATCACATGTCCGAACATTACAGATCGCATTCACTTACATTGGCACCATTGTAGGAGCCGGATTCGCCACCGGACAAGAAATATTAAAATTCTTCACTCGTTACGGACACTGGGCAGTCCTGACCATCCTGCTCTCTACTATACTGTTTATATGGCTGGGTACGAAAATGATGGTCATCGCTCGGCGCATAGAAGCAGAGTCTTATGAAGACTTTAACCGACACCTCTTCGGCGACCAAGTCGGAAGCACCATCAGTTTGTTCACGATGGTCATCTTAATCGGTGTCAATAGTATTATGCTTGCAGGCGCGGGCGCTATTTTTCAAGAGCATCTTGGATTTCATTATCAAACAGGGCTAATACTCACGCTGGTTGGTTCTTATTTTCTGCTTAAACGGGGAATTTCCGGTATTCTGCAAATGAACAGTCTGATCGTCCCATTAATGCTTACGCTGTCACTCATCATTATTTTTAATACCTTTCAAATTCCAGGAGCTCAGCGGTTCTTATTCCTAGAAACGGATCGGACAATCTTTGGCGCTTGGATGTCGCCGCTGCTCTACACCGCCTTTAATCTAGGTATGGCTCAAGCCGTATTAGTTCCCATGGCTCGACATACGGATGAAGAAAAATCTCTTGTCTGGGGCGGTATTATTGGTGGTGCCGGAATTGGCTTTATGTTGATCGCCGCACATTTCGCGATGAGCTCCCAGATGCCTGATATTCTCCAATTTGAAATCCCTATGGGCAACATCGCCATCCGGTTGGGTACTGTAGTACAAACTATATATTTGTTGCTGATCTTCTTGGAGATCTTTAGCACTTTTGTCGCTGACATTTATGGTGTCACCATGCAGCTTAAACAACGAATTCCAGTTAAACCCGCATTGATTACACCGATTCTGATGTTGGTCTGTTATTTACTGAGCCAATTTGGCTTTAGCTCTCTACTCTCCGTGTTCTACCCGATCTTCGGAGCTTTGTCGATGGTCTGGGCTGTCATGCTACTACGTACGCCATGGTCTACTCCACCACGTAGCGATTCCTCATCGGGTTCGAGTGGAAAAGGGAACAGCCTTGTATCCATAAAACCAGTTACACGGAAATAACTGCTGCTGTTGGAATGATTCGTGCTGCCGCTTCCGCCACATGCTTGTGACAGGTCATCATCACAATCTGGCGGGAGACCGACAGTTCACCAAGCAGTGAAAGCGCAGCATGAAGACGAGCCTCGTCAAAATTGACGAATAGATCATCGAATAGTAGTGGTAACGATACTTGCCGAGACATCGTCTCTGCAAGTGCCAAGCGGATGGAAAGGTACAACTGTTCTGCCGTCCCACGGCTGAGCAGACCGCTGTCCAGCAGTCCAGCATCTTTGTGTTCCGCTTTTAGTTCTTTATGACCTAGAGTCATAACTACTCTTTTGTATTCCCCTTCGGTCAGCTTGGAGAAATAGTCAGATGCAAGCAAAAGTACCTGCGGTTGCTTCTCCTGTTCATAAATACGGCGGGTTCTTCCGATTAATTCAGCAGTTAATGCTGCTACCGCATACTTATCAGCCACGATTCGCAGAGCAGCTCTCTGCTCTTCCAATTGCTGAATAACAGAGTCCTCCATACAACGCTCTTTCAAATACTCCCTTTCCTGAAGCAGCTTTCCTCGTTGCTCCAGCAGGGTGTTCCACAGTTCTTCTTCCCGTTCAGCTAGCTCTTCAGCTGCCGTACGTTCCTTCTGGAGTGCTGAAGCATCATGATGATCTAATAATAATTGCAAGGCGTTAACTCGCTCATCCTCCCAGCCTCCAAACATGGCTAGCTCCCACTGGCGAATGGATTTATTCAGCTCACTACGCCGCTGTACAGCAGCCGATCTCCTTAAGAAATCCTCCCCGCCTGTTGCTCCGCCTTCGTCCAACAGGTGGTCACGCTGTTCTCTTAACTCACCTAATACCCTATGGCTCTCCTTAAGCTCTTCCAGAAGCTCTTGTAACCGTGACTGAATGCCTTCCCGGCGAACCAGGTCCTTTTTC
Organism: Paenibacillus sp. FSL R5-0475; assembly: GCF_038004585.1. Lineage (NCBI taxonomy): Bacteria > Bacillati > Bacillota > Bacilli > Caryophanales > Paenibacillaceae > Paenibacillus > Paenibacillus sp. FSL R5-0475. Next base: position 896,693 of record NZ_JBBORK010000001.1, on the reverse strand, counting down.
AGTTCATCCCAAGCTCTTTTTCGAAGTTCCAGCCAGCTTAGTAAAGTTAGTGCAGATCGTCGCTGTCCATCGTGCGGATCCATATCAAAGCTAGTTGCCGCTACACCAGACTCGTCTAAAGGATCAGTACCTGATTCATGAATGAGAGCAAGCAGCTCCTCCTCGAACACGTTACACTCATCTTCCAGCTCTTTCAGACGTAAAGAGAGCTTATTCTCTTGGCGCAGCAGTTCGTTCCCCTGCTCCACCATAGCGAAGATATCCGGCAACCCTTCCGGAGACAACCCTTCGGGCAATCTGCGCTCACGCAGCCATTCTTCATAGTGCTCAGCAGTTTGCGTAAAAGCCGTCTCTGCCAGGCTCATTTCTTCCGCGAGCAGCTTCTCTTGGCCTGCCAGCGTCTCCAGCTCCGTGCGGCAGGCATCCCGCTCGGCGGCATAGCGTTCAATGCGCTGCCGCCAAGCGGACCAAGCCTCCATGAGCCTGCGAAGCTCCCTCATGGAGGCTTCCAGCCCGCCTGCGTCAGGGCTGGACCCCGGGGCGGCCGATCGCCGCCCCGGCATGGCGCTCTCCGGCTCCGCCCCGGAGAGCAGCTGCCCCCGCAGCCGCAGCATCTCGGCTGCGGCTGTGCCCACGTCCCCGCCATGCACTGGCGGGGCCGCTTCCGGCCGGCGCGCTCCGCTGAGGCCGGCCCAAAGGGCCAGATCGGCCGCGCCAAGCAGGCCGATCGCGAGCACTGCACTGACCGGCGGAGCACCGGTCAGCCACAGCGCTGTGGGCAGCAGCACGGTTAGTGCTGCCCCTGCCCACAGCAGGCGCCGGTAGAGCGCGGCCATCCGCTGCGCGCTAGGGCCGTCACTTCCGGCGCCAGGGCCGCGCTGCGGCCCTTCGCTGAGCTGCGCTTCGCGCCAGCGCTCGGCCGCCTGCTGCAGCTCGTCCCACAGCTGCAGCACTTCTCGGGCGCTGCGCGAAGCCAGCTGCGCAAAAGATTCGGCGCCGGTTGCGTGTTCACGCGCCAGCGCCCGTTCTGCTGCCTGCAGCGAAGCTGAGGCAGCGGCCAAGCGGGAACGCAGCGTCTGCCGCGCTGCGCCCTCCGCTTCCATGCGGCGATCATAACTTGCGAACGCCGCCGCAAACCTCCGTGCAGCTTCACGATCCGCCGCTGCACCCGAAAATGCAGTCAGCTCTGCCGCGCTCCAGCTGACATCAATGCCTCGCAGAATTCGCTGCAAATGCTCATTCAGCGCGGTCAATTCACCTTCTAGCCGCTGTCTTTCCGCTCGCAGGTTTTCATAGCTGCTCCGATGGCGATCCAGCCGCTCCAGGGCAGGCCCTTGCGCTGTTAACAATGCATCCGGCGGATTCTGCTCCAGCTCAGCCGTAAGCTCACTTTGCAGACGTTCATAACGAGTCACTGCTCCCTGAGCATTCCGAATTTCACCTTCAAGTGCCTGATAGCGAATCGCTCCATCTTCAGGAAAGGTTGTAATCGCTGGCAGGTCCTGCAGCTCGAGCTGCGCATCGCTCCATTTTAACCACAATTCACGAACATCCTGAGCTTTGCGAAGCATCACGAGCTTGTCTCCAGTAAGCTTACGTTGTTGTTCCAGTTGATCTAGCTCAGATTCCGTAACCTTTAATGCTGCTATATTACCGTTATAACGTGGAAGATAAGAGCGGCTCTCCGCCATCTGACGCTCTAGTTTCTCAATAGCCTGAACGATTTTAGCAGCTTCCTGTAGCTTGCCCCGAGGTTTATACAGCTTCTCAGCTTCCTGTACCAATCGGCGTTCCGCACGCATGATCGTTCCACCACCGCCCATACCCGCGTGAAAGAGAAAGCTGCCCATCTCTTCTGATTGAAGCGCAGCAAGCTCCTGCAGTTCATCGAGAGAGACCGCGAACAATTGATGGAACATGCTCCGAGAGATACCACCAAGCAAAAGACGCTCCATTTCAGCTTGTCCTAGCTCTTGCGTTGTTCCATTCGGATGGTTAACCGTGATGTTCAGTTTCTCATTTCTTCCTGAGCCTTCACCACCAGTTGTATGGCGACGAATGGTCCACAGGGCACCATTACTATCACGTGCTTTCAGTATTCCCCCATGTAATCCGCCTTGCATAGGTTCATACCTCTCCGTAGGGTTACCACGACTTGGAATTCCAAACAGCATGGAGCGAATAAACTGTAACGTCGTGCTTTTTCCTGCTTCATTACGTCCATAGAGTATAGTAACTCCTTCCGATAGTTCAATCTCTCGGTTATGCAAACGTCCGAAGCCATGGATCTGCAAATGTTCAATTCTCATCTTCTGGAGCACCCTCCATTCCACCGAGCATGGTGATTCCCTGTTCTGCTGCACTACGAAGCCAACTTAGCTTCTCCTCTTGACTTGTAACCGAGAGCAGCTGTCGCAGCTCCTGATTCTCCATGAGCGGCTTAAGCGCACTGTTTATTAATTCTTCAAGCGCTTCTGCTGAATGTTCCGTACGCTCTGTAATTCGCAGCATTTCTCCAAGAAAGCTATCCTCCTCTAATAACCGTTCACGGTCAATAGCTAACCCGGATTCTACAGCGAATCCTTCCACCCAGACAAGTCCCTTATAATCTTTACGCTCAGCACGTACCGCCTCACGGCGCTGGAGTTCAGACAGCAGATCCTCTACCGCTCCTTTTTCAGCTAATACTTTATGTACGTCCCCGCGTCCGATCAGACGAAATCTGACCACTGACATCAGCTCCGGGAGTTCCTCCCTGATATCGTCAATCACCTGCTCTACCCTTTGTATCCATTCTGCTTCATTACTCAATCCCTCAATGGACAGATCCCGTACCTGCCAGCGAACATAATCAAGCTCATGAAAATGGGGCGTAGCACTTCCAGCCTCATCAACATCCACAACATAACAACCTTTTGGTCCGGTTTCCTTAATGCTACGTCCTTGTATATTGCCCGGGTATATAATTGCCGGTTTTTCATGCAATACACTACGTTTATGGATATGTCCAAGTGCCCAATAATCAAAACCCCGTTCGATAAGGTCCCTACGACTGCAAGAAGAATACGTCTCGTGCAGTAAATCACCGTCTACATTCCCATGCAGCATAGCAATATGAAACAGACGGCTGCCAGCCTTTCGAGAAAAGGTTACTGCAGTGTTGTCCGTAACTTTCGCAGTCGGATAGGAGATTCCACTAACAATAGCCACTTCTTGACCATCTTTGCGACGGTAAGCCGAAGCGAGATCTGGCTTCTCTCCTCCAAACACGGTTACATGGCTGGGCATTTCTGTAGTCAGACGCAATCCGTCAAGTGGATCATGGTTGCCATGGATCAGAAACACGTGTATTCCTTGCTGACCCAGTTCCTTGAGTGCTTCCTGAAATCGCAGTTGACCCTGTAAGGAAGCGTCAGAAACATCGTATACATCTCCACTGATGACGATAAAATCAACATTCTCTTGGATGGCAACGCGGACAAGCCGCCCAAGGGCGGCGAAGGTTGACTCACGTAAATAAGAACGAATGGCTGGCGAAATATGCGCCAGCCCAGCAAAACGGCTATCCAGATGTAAGTCAGCAGCATGTAGAAATCGAAATGGAATCATAGCTGCTCACCCCTTCGTTCCTGAGGGATACTGTAAGTATGTCTTTTTAAGTTCATTAGCGACACGAGTCAGCGAGTACAAGCTTTTCGCTTTATCCCAAGCTGAACGAGAAAGCTCATAACGATAAGCCGGATCAGATATCACCTTCTCTAAAGCGTCAGCAAGAGCAATCTCATCATCAGGACTGACGAGCAGGCCATTCACACCATCTTCAATCTGCTCCGGTATCCCGCCTACATTCGTCCCAACTAAAGCCAAGCAGCTAAGCGCTGCTTCTGCAAACACCGATCCGAAGGCCTCCGCTCGAGAAGGCAGCACGAAAATATCAAAGAAAGGCATGAATTCTTCCGGATGGAGCGTATATCCATAAAAAATCGTTTCATTATAAATCCCTAATTGCTTAGCCATGTTTTCCAAATCCGCACGGGAAGGTCCATCTCCAATAATATGCAGTACATATTCATGGCCGCGATTTTTAAGCTCAGCACAGGCCTTGAGTAAAGTATCAATTCCTTTGGCTGGAACTAGACGTGTCACAGTCACTAGCTGTGGTACAGCGTTGTCATGCGGGACTGGCTTAAACCTTTTCTCATCAAAACCATTCGGTATTACTCCTATATTAGAAGGATCTAGAATATAAGGCGCCACATACTCTGCAAAAGCTTGCGACACAGTCATTAACCGATCACTAACATGCTCAAGTTCGCGGTATAGCGAAACTAGAAACTGATGTTCCAGTCCACCTTCAGAAATAGCTCCATTCAGAATCAGCTCTCGCTCATAACTGGAATGTAAGGTTTGAATTAACGGAGTATTTGGAAATACTTTTTTCATTGCTAAACCAGCAATTGGATGATGGGAATGGATAAGATCATATGTCTTGCTCATTCGTAGTTTAGTCCACCATAGATAATCACGGTAGGTCTGAATATATTTCTGAACGATCTGACTTTCCCCAAACTGGGTCCAATCAAAGGTCTCGAATATGACTTCTTCATGTCCCTTGTTGCGAATCCGCTTAGGTAACCAAAACAAATCCATCTCCCAGCGGCTTGAACGGAACCTTTCCTGAAGATAAGGGATCATGGACGATACACCACCGGGTTGCTCCGGTGGGAAGAAGAGCGCTTGCAGCAAATTCATATGGTACATCCCCTTTACAATTGCCTTACGTACAGTAAGACTTGGCAATTATGATATAGTTGTGTATATGTAGAATTTCAGGTACGATTACGTTCCCCATACCTTGATTTTATCGGTATAAACATGAAACAGCAACTAAGAAAAAGGAGAATGATCTATGAAGGAAGAACAGCTGCCTGCCTCTTACACCGCATATATACAAGAAATGCTGGGGCAAGAGGCAAATGCTTTTCTAGAAAGTTATTCAGCTCCACGAACGCAGGGACTTCGCTTTAATCCATTGAAAAGTATCTCAGATTCAGGTCAAGTCGCAGTAGAACGCACAGTCTCACAGTTTGATCTGAAACCTATCCCATGGTGCCCTGATGGTTATTATTATGAAGAGCCCGCTCGACCAGGCAGGCACCCTTACCATTCTGCTGGACTATATTATATTCAGGAGCCTTCCGCAATGTCCGCAGCTGAACTGCTGGCACCTAAACCCGGTGAAACCGTCCTCGACCTTGCAGCAGCTCCAGGGGGTAAAACTACGCATATCGCTGGTTTAATGCAAGGACAAGGCCTCTTAATTTCTAATGAAATCCATCCAGAGCGCGCAAAAATCCTTGCAGAGAACGTAGAGCGTTTAGGTATAAAGAATACCCTCGTAACCTGTGCAACGCCAGAGCAGCTGTCTTCGCGCTTTTCACTTGCTTTTGACCGAATTATGCTGGATGCTCCTTGCTCAGGAGAAGGCATGTTTCGAAAAGATCCAAATGCCGTTCAAGAGTGGTCTCCTGACCATGTGGTTATGTGTGCGGCGAGACAATGGGACATCCTGCAAGACGCCTACCTTATGCTTAAGCCTGGGGGGACTCTAGCCTACTCTACTTGCACCTTTAACCGTCAAGAGAATGAGGAGATCATTACCCGATTGACGGATCGTTACCCCGATATGGAATTAATCACCCACAAGCGCCTTTGGCCACATTTAGAAAAAGGCGAAGGCCACTTTGTTGCACTCCTACGTAAGCAAAGTGTCACCGAAAACGACGTTAACGATGACGCCAAACGCAGCACCAAAAAGCGTCGAAGCAAAAGCAACCCAAAAATTAATTCTTCCGTTCGCGATGCATACCAGTTATTCCAAGACTGGGCTTCGTTAGAGCTTCCTGGTTTCTCATATCAAGGCGTCCCTCTGCTGTTCGGAGAATCCCTTTATTTACTGCCTGAATCCTTTAATGGCAACTTCCATACTGGGCTGCTGGATGGTTTGCGTATTCCTCGTGCCGGGCTACATATTGCCCATTTGAAGAAAAATCGGATTGAACCCGCTCACGCCCTAGCGATGGCTATTCAGCACACACAAGTAACACGTAGTTTTGATCTCAGTAGTGGGGGGCTGGAAATACATGCTTGGCTCCGGGGAGAAAGCTTACCAGTACCGGTGGAATTACATGGATGGACACTAGTAACTTTAGATGGATTGCCGATAAGTTGGGGCAAAGCAAGTGCAGGCCAACTTAAGAATCATCTTCCTAAAGGACTTCGCATCTTAAAAGCCCATATTGACGAGCAATAGGCCATAGACCAGTACATCCAGTCCACTTTGGCATATGATGTCATTATCTCAGAAAGCTGCGACACCCGCCGCAGCACTTGAGAACAAAGACATATGGTAAGGAGGAATTAACATGGGAGAATTTCATGGAGGAGCCTTCACTTCGACTGGAGCGATCTTGGTACTTTTTATCTTGCTCGTAATCATTTCCCGTTCGTTGTTCGTTTAATACCAATCCGGCTAATTAGACGGTGAAATTAAAGCGGCTGTGTCGTCCTTTGTAGGGCGGTGCGGCCGCTTTATTTCTTTCCAGCATAACATCTCCATTTGTTGTTCTCGTGAATATTTACCGTTTGAAAGCCAACTTTCCGAAATAACTGATCTATCCCTTCGTTTTTTGTGTATTGTTTCATGTGATAATTGATTTTATAGACCTCAGAAATAATAACAAACGTTCCGCCTGTCTTCAGCACCCTAAACACTTCACTTATATTTTGTTCAAGATCTGGCCAGAAATAATGCGTCTGAATAGCCGTGATCGTCCCGAAAAATCCATCATTGAACGGTAAAGCCGATACGTCTCCCTGACTAATCTTCACCTTACCTGCGGCAACAGCCTTATTGTTTTTTTGATTGGATGTCTCCACAGCTTGCTGAGAATAATCTATGCCGTAGATTTCCTGATATTTATTATGTTTTGCAAGCATATGTATAGTTTGACCGCCACCACAGCCTATGTCCAAAATAGGTGCGTTGTTCATCATTTCTATTTTTTTAAGCCCCCACGTTGTTATGCTGGAATGTGCCTGGTTCATGATCTTGATCATGATATTCCCCACGAATCCTCTCGGGTTCTTGGCTTGATCGATCAGTGCATTCAATAATCCCATATTTGTACCTCCCAATCAATTGGACAAACCAGCAGCCTGATCACTTGATATATGCTCCGTAAGATTTTCAGCTGTAACTACCCACTTATCTACTTGATACTCTATTTTATGAATACTTGTATATGAAGTCGGGAAATGGGCATTCTTATTGGTCCACGTTAGCCCTTTTAAAATATGATAAATAATATTAATTACGCCACCATGCGTAACCACAATTACATTTTCTTTTGGATCAGTACTCTCCAGTTCATTACATAGTTTTGAGAAACTTGTATTAATTCGCGTAAAAAAATCCTGTGGGCTCTCTCCTCCTGGAAATCTCTCATCCATTCTTAATTCTGAGAAATAGAGACCCGGGTATCGTTCATTTGCAATTTCATGGGGCATTCCAGCGATTACACCATTATTCGTTTCTCTCCAAGACTGACTGCTTTCAACAGGCAAGCTTAGCGCTCTGGCGATCTCATTTGCTGTATCTAACGCACGCTGCAAATCACTACTAAGGATACGAGTGATGTTAAAGCTAGACTGATTTTCCTTAAGATAACAACCAAGTCGTTCGGCTTGTCTATAGCCCTCTACTACAAGCCCACGTTGACTCCAACCCCCACGATAGCCTTCATCATCTATTCCATGCCGTATAAAATATATAGCCATCGATTGTACACCTCCAAAAAAGATTGTTATACATTTGCATTAAACTTCGAGATCGCTTGTTTTTGAAGTTGATCCCAATGGGGCGTCGCAATGTTTGCTTGTTGTTTCAACTTATCAAACGAATTAAACAAAGCTGCAATTTCGCTGAAAGAACCATCTACATATTTCATAAAGGGTAATTTATGAATTATTTTCAGACCATAGTATACACCCTGTTTATGTTTTCGAATAAAGTCAACTTGACCTGCTGGAGTGATCGTATAGTCTAGCTTCTCCATCATTTGAAACCCTTCGTCCATTACCGAAATGGCTTGTTTTAATAGCTTCTTATCTTTAGATACCTTTTTCAAATCCCCGTCATGAAGATAATTAAGGGAGTTCAAAGCCACTATAGGCACGATATGACTTTTGAGCCAAGCATCCATATCCTCATGATAAGTTAGCTTATACTTAGCGTTCTCAAACGCTTTTTCCAGTAAGTGTTTTATTGGGATCTCACCGTCAAGACTGCCAAGTACCATTTGCCCACCTGCGTGTATTTTGATAACTCGACCGCTCGCTTCACGAATTCCTGCGCTAAGCTGAAATCCAAAGAGTATATTTTTTCTTACATCGCTCATTTCCTGAAGATCCTTTTGCATTTCGTGAGCATCGCCATTATTACCCACAAGAATTATATTCTGACTCTGATTTTTAGCTAAAATAGGTAATACGGCCGGAAAATCATTGTATTTCATAACAACAAAAATAAGATCATAGTGATCATCCGGTTGAAGCTCTGAGATGACTTTTACAGAATCCATAGTGTTTTTACATTGAAAATAATGGCGAAGTACAAGACCGTCTTTCTTCAATTGCTCTGCACGCTTCCCTCTGGCAAGCACTGTGACATCGTTTCCCCCACGCACCAGGACATGTGCAAGATAGCTGCCTAAAACTCCCGCTCCGAAAACTAATATTCTCATATTTAACTCCTCTATCCCTTTTTAGACATTTGTTGAATTTCGATCATCTGTTCGATAAAATCAGATTATCACATCTCCGGTAGGGTTCAATCGTTAGTTTGATCGGTTTTGTTGATTTTTCAACAAAATACAATACATTGTTTAATAAAAAGGGAGTATTACCATGGATAGAAGAATTAAAAAAAACCAAACAGCCATCATGAATGCATTAATTCAACTAATGGCTGAAAAAGATTTTGAAAAAATAACGATTAACGAAATCGCAGAGCGCGCTGATGTAAACCGCGGAACGATTTATACCCATTATGCGGATAAATATGATCTGATGGATAAATGCCTGGCGGCTCAGCTCCAGCAACTAATCGAAAGCTGCTCCGCAGTGGAGGATGAAACCGACCCCAATCCCTCTAAGACATCATTACTCCGCACACTGGAACAATTGGAGGAGAATGCTCTCTTTTATAAGACTTTATTAAGAAACAAAGCTTTGCTCTCCTTTAGAAACCAATTACAAGATATGATAAATAATCAAATCAAAACACAATTCTTAGAAAACAATTTAAACCTAGATAAGTTAAGTAAGGATATATCCGTACAATTTTTGAGTTCGGCGACTGTCGGAGTGATTGAATGGTGGTTTACCCATAGTAATCCTTGTTCTGCAAAAGAAATTACTGAAAAGTTATGGTCAATGCTAGATCTGAATCTGCAAATGATCCATTCTCAAGCTTGAAAATATTATCCCATATCCATCTCATAAATGGAGCTGATGATCTTTTCAATTTGAATCTCCTTAATGGATATATCAAGAATCTCTACCTTTTCACTAAGAATATGAAGAAACTCACCCATTTTACACTGCTCGGTATCGATCTCTAATTCCACTTCGTAATCCGATATTCTTTCCGATATCAGAGTCCCAGGCAGGTCAATATCTCCAATCGTTGTAGCTGCAGAAAGCCTGACCACTTTTTTAGCGCCTAAATGAAGTCGAAGTTCGGAGAACTTATCGTCATATACTTTTTTACCTTGATGAATAATTAGTACTCTTTGTACCAAACGCTCCACATCTTCCAAGTCATGTGTCGTTAGAATAAATGTGGTGCCTTCCTGATTCATTTGCTTAATGAATTCTCTGATTCTTTGTTTAGCTATAACATCCAGCCCGATCGTCGGCTCATCCAAAAAAACCACTGGCGGAGAATGAAGCATTGCCATAATAAACTCGCATTTCATTCGTTCTCCCAGTGAAAGGGTGCGCGTAGGCTTAGTGATAATATCACCAATCTCAAACATGCTAACAAATCGGTCTAGTCTTGTACGAAAGTCATTCGTAGGAATATCATAAATTTCCTTATTCATATAAAAGCTATCCAAAGGAGGAATGTCCCATATTAACTGAGATTTCTGTCCGAACAAAACTCCGATTTGCTTTACATATTGATTTTTCTGCTTATGAGGGTTGTATCCTAGAACATTTATTTCTCCTGATGTAGGATAGAGAACGCCTGTCAGCATTTTAATAGTCGTAGATTTACCTGCACCGTTTGGCCCCAGAATGCCAATGATCTCTCCTTTTCCAACACTGAACGAAAGATCTTCTACAGAGGTGATAATCGATTTTTCACGGTGAAACAGACTTTTAAATACGCTTTTTGCATCTTGTCCACGGTGATACGTTTCATATTGCTTAGTTAAATTCTTGACGGTAATAATGTCCAATGTAATTCTCCTTCATACAAATTCATCCTCCGGCACTTTTGTAACTACGAAGCATGTACGTATAGAGCCAAATTCCGAAGGCCGCAAATAACACACAAGGGATAATCGCTATAAAAAAATAAGCTTCCCATCGTCCAAGCAGTGTAGATGCAGGAAAGTAAGCAATCATGGAAACCGGAAAAAGAAAAGAACTCACGGCTACGACTGCTTTAGGGAAAATCGTCCCTGGATAGCGTCCAAAAGACTTAATGCTCTCAAACATCTCCGGCAAGCGGGAATTCGCCACCCATTTGAAGGAAATCGCTGCAACAATGAGCGCCACGCCAAACATGACAAGCATCCCTGCTCCAAACAATAACAGGAACAATAACCAAGAGCTGAAGGTCATCCCATCGATTCCGCTAAGTGCGTAAACGAACATGACTACTCCTCCACCTAAAAGCCCGATACTTTCGAACTCAAAAGATCTGGCCAACAGCAGAAAAAGGCTCGAGGTTGGTTTAATTAATACCACTTCCAGCGTTCCTTCCACTACATGGGACATCGTATTCCACATGATTCCGTTGAAAAAAATCCCGGCACAAGCCGTAGACAGAATGAAGACAGATTGAATTAATAGTGCCTCTTTAAAGGTCCATCCTTCAAATGAAGCATTCGAATTATAAATGAATACCGTTACTAGAGGAAACAACACATTCCCTATAAGCATGATAAGACTATTAAGAATAAAATTAACACGATAAGTGATAGCAGAAGCTATATTCGCCTTCATACAAGTTTTGTATATTAAAAACATACGTTTCATGCGCCCACCCCCGTAAAATGCTTAAGCGACACCGCATACAACACCCGGCAGACTATTCCGGCAATAATAACGGCTATAAGCTGCAGCAACAAAACTTGAGGAATAGGTAAGGTTATATCAGCTAAAGTATAGCTACCTGTATAGACCATTGCAGGCAGAAAGGTCGTATATTGAAACGGTAAGAAAAAGGAAGCCATCTGTAAGGATTTTGGAAAAAAGACTAATGGAATCAGTGATCCTGAGAATATCCCCTCACAAAGACTGAAAAAGTTACGAATACTGGAGGATTGCACCATCCAAAAGGCCACCATTCCAATACTATAGTGGATGAAAAAATTCATCATGAACGCCATAGCTATCGATAGCATTGCGTATAGTAAATTTGCGGGTAAAACATCAATATGAAAAATAAAGAAGAAGATCATAAAACAGGGTATAAATTCAAATAGAAGCCCAAGTACCCTATGCCCTGCCTTCTGTGACAATGCATAGAACATATGATTCATTGGTCTTAAAGAGAACGTAATGAATTTCCCGGTGCGAATGAGCATTTGTAAATTCCAATCGGCAAAATCCATGGTCAAGTAGTTGATCAACATCGTGGCGCAAAAATAAGAGAGCATCTGAGAGAGCGACATCCCGTTAATAGAGGATTCCCCGCTATAAACAGCGCTCCATATATAATACTGCACTAAAAAATATACCGGGCCTACAAAAATAGAAACCATCGAATGCGTTCTGTACGCACTCCATTCCTTATAAGTAACAAAAGCAACCGCTCTCATAACGCGAAAGCGGTGCTTTATCTTCTCAAACATAAGTCACATCCTGCCCATCTTTGATATCTCACAACATATAATCTTATTCTTATTCGAGTCCGGACCAGATCACATTGTTTGTACCGAAAATCCCTCTACCGTCCCATATATTTTTATGAAAAGGGATATACCAAACGGCAATCAGCTTTTCTACCGGATCAACGACCAAAGAACAAGACCCCCATCCTTCGTGAAAAAAAGTGCCTTCAGAATAAGATGTACTTTCATTATATCGAAGGTCTGGCCCAAGACCGTATGGTCTATCCGCTCCTCCATCTCCCCATGCGTAGTTTGGAAGTTTTTCAGAATTGAACCGCTTGGTCATTCTCTGAACAGCCATCCGACTTAAGATATGACCACCTTCGTATTCCCCATGGTTAAGCAGCATGATTCCGAACTTTTGTAGATCATTAACGGTTGAATACAGTCCCCCACCAGTTCCGGGAGTCTTGATTTCTTCCTCAGACCTTTGTTCTTCATCCGTAATTTCCCCGTTTTGCAGCTTCAGAAGATATTCCTTGGCTTCTTCCGAACGAATAGCGATCCTACCAGCTTTCTCAGGCGGTATATCAAAGAAAGTATCTGTCATGCCTAACGGTTTTACAATGTTGTCCATTATGTAATCTTCTGCAAAAACACCTGTTATTTTCTCGATAATTGCACCAAGAACCACGTATCCGAACGAGGAATACATCCATTGAGTCCCTACCGGAAAACGAATGCCATAGGAAAGTCCAGCTTTAATCCAGTTTTCTTTTCCAAGCTCTGATTCATAAATATACCACCATGCACTTTTATAGTAGGTATCACTTATAGTGCCATGATCAGGTGCGATGCCGGAGGTATGAGTCAGTAAATGAGCAATTGTAATCGGCTTAAAAGGATCGGCATCAAACTCCGGAAGAATAGAACTAACTGGTTGTCCCATGAAAATTTTTCCATCATCTGCCAGCTGCCAGATCGCTGTTGCCGTAAACAGCTTAGTAATAGAAGCGATTCGAAAAATTGTATCCGTTTTTAATTCTTGGTCGCTATCTTCTTCGTAACTGAAGCGTCCCCCCGCTCCATTAGCAAATATTTTTCCATAACGACTAAGAGAATAAATATAGCCATCGGCTACTTTCTTATTACAGAGATCCTCATAAAAATTATTAAGTGCCTCTAAACGGTCCTCCCTATAATTCGCTTCGTGCAGCTTGCTAAGCTCTGTAGTTGATAACATCATTCACACTCCTCTAGTATTCTATGAAAAGCCATGTCAATTCTCAAAAATGTAATATATTGCTTATTAATAATACCTTTTCAGTACTATTGTTACAACAAAATCTAACGAACTGGAAGGTCAACTTTATATTTAACTATTCTATACTGATCTCACTTCAATATGTATGGTTTGCGTCTTCTATAACCTTAAGAGGAGCCCGGTTTAACCGTCAGCTCCTCAGGAAGGTAAATTTATCTGCGTGGCATGGTAACGCCTACTTTGTTATTATACTTTTCTGTAGCTTCTTTGATGACATCGTTGCCGCCTTTGGAAAGCCACTCTTCTACAACCTTCGGCCAGTCGCTGATAGGCTCCTTCCCATATACCATCTTTACCATATGCGTCAGCAGCACCGGAGGAGCAGTGTCCGAGTTAGGTGCAATGTCTGGATTCTTCACCAAGGCATCAAGCCGCGGGTCGAATTGAATTCCATCACGGCCTTCATTAGCCAGAATAGTATCATATACATTGATCAAGCTTCTGCCTTCTTCTGTCGTATTAAGGGCACCCTTGTTATACGTAGTATCCTGCACCAACCAGAGGAAAGACTGACGGTAACGCTCCTCATCTACAGCAACGGAATCCGTAGGAGAAGTGTATACGATTTTGCCGTTCTCTTCCTTATAGGATTCATCCTTGATCCCAAAGGTAAAGAAGGTTTCTGCCTCTTCACTCAGCATCCAGTCAAAAAATTTCACAATATCCGCAGCATTCTTCGTCCCCTCTTTGATAAAGTAGGTGCGCGTAGCGGAGCCGTATAAATAGGAACCCCCTTTTCCGTCAGGTCCAACTGGCGAAGCAATAATCTCCAGCTTGGCGGATGGCGTTGAAGCCTTCAATTGCTGCTCCCATTGTAGAAGTTCGTTTGCATTCATCGTCCACATAGCGGCTTTGCCTGAGAGGATCGCATTCTTGTAGTTGGTCGGGTTGATAGTAGCGAATTCTTTGTTGATCAAACCCTCTGTATACATGGTGTTGTAGGTTTGTAACGCCTTCATCATATTTTCGCTATCCATAAACTTCGGCTGAATCTGGCCATTTACTTCCTCGAACATAGTCAGGTACGGAAAAACATCATAAGCGCCAAAGAACGCATCAGCATATTTGAAATCTTGACGGCCCATATAAGGGTTCTCTATCCCCAGCTTTTTGAAGGCACGTAACACATTCAAGTACTCATCAACCGTTTTTGGAATCTGCAAGCCGGTTTGATCCAGCAGATCCTTACGAATCCAAGTCGCACGGCGGGATGGATTGGACAGAAACTCCGGTATTGCGTAAATTTTTCCTTGATAGGTGACGTTCTCCCAAGCTTCCTTCGGGATTACTTTCAAAAGGTTCTGGCCGTTTTGCTGCAGCAGATCATCCAAGGGCATGAACACACCAGCTTCAACGGAACCAGCCATTTCCTTGCCATTTACGCCGCCCGAGCCTTGAACGACATCCGGAATATCATTAGTGGCGAACATCTGCACCATTTTCTGCTCGAACTCTTTATGAGGAACCAACACTATATCCAAGTCTGTGTTTGTCATCTCCTCCAGCTTTTTCACCCATTTGTCCTTATTCAAGTCGGGGGATTTCTCAACATAGTTAAAAGCCAGCGTCCGCATCGAGATCGAGAATTCAGTTTTCTGCGGCGTATTTGACGAACCTCCGGCAGTCTCTTCTTTGTCCTTGTTCGAGCAACCTGCAATAACGGTAGCACCCATTACGGTAGCCAGACAGATGCCAATCCATTTTTTCATAATATAACCCTCTCCTTGTACAATGGGGTGTATACGTAAAATGAAGATATTTTAAGGCTAATAAGCTTTTGGGATCTCAACCCGGTGGGTAATTCCCTGATTCGTAAAGTAGACATGAACCCCATGGTCCTGATCGTCCATAAAGTACGATACGTAATCCCGGCTTCCTGCTTTTTGGGGAATCAGAAGAGTGACGATCCGATGGCTTACAGCCTCTTGGGTAGAGGCAGTCAAATGCCAATGCTCGGGCAGCCCTTCCCATTCTTTCGGATCTACATCTGTAAATTGATTGCTTTGACTGAGTGCCATTTCTCCCGAGGAACTATAGACAAATCTGCCCTCCATCTGAGCTTTTTTACCATGTACTTTAAAAGATTGATCCTTCAGCTTCATTGGATACAGCGAATGAAACAGCCAATCTAATTTTCCCGGACGTTCCAGCTCGACACTGTCAGTGATAACAAAGTAAGCGCTATCAAAGAAAAATATTTCCCGCACATACCGCTTGATATAGGGTACATTCTCGCGGTAGGCTTCGGTGGCATCCATTTGCGTGTAGTTGATTCCGGGCGTACTATACGCCTTCAACACCTTGCCGTAGGCTGCCATGTTCTTCGACTTGTCCGTGCCAGCATATTGGCCTTTGCCGTCAATAAGAATTGCGTTCTTGGAGCGAGTCTGCCTGCGCCACTGCATATGCATCGTACTGTTGAATGCAACGTAATAGCCGCTTTCAATAGCCAAGGGCTCGCCGAAGGCATGCAGCAGGAAGGCGTTTTGATCCCCATGGCTATGGCTCACAGAGCCGTAACGGCTGCTCTTGGCCAACAGCATGATATGTTCCTGCGGATCTTCCATCCGATGATGCATGGCGACCCATCCCACATCCTGAAACCACTTCAGAGGTTCTGCAGCCACCGGTGGCTCTGAAGAAATTTGCGGATAATCCGTGCGATAAACTATCTCATCGAACCGGAAATCCCACCAGCCGTAGTTATAGAAGATCATCTGGGTGTCGGGGTTCAGTTCCTTAGTTTGCTCAAAATACCACTGGTACTGCCCATTTCCGGTTAAACCGGCAAATTGGCGGATATTGAAGCCCGTCTTGAGATTGACCGGATCTCCCAGCGACGCTTGATCGCCGAAGCTGGCTCTCACGGTATCAGGACTGAAGCAATAGAGCGGAAAATCACCGGTTTTGCGAAAGAAAGGACGGTCATAGAAATTGATTGCCATGTATTTGCAAATTAAATTGAGTGCCTCCGTAACGAACGCCATCTGAGTGGTCCAATACATCGGACCTTCCGCCCACCCGCCATCTTTGCCACCCCATGGGGTATACATGGCGGAGAAATACTCCAGCGTATAATCAAGCCATTCCTGAGCTTTCTCCTCCTCGCCCAACATGGAAATACAACAGGGAACGAGCACAGAGGATAAAGAGCGGATCGCATGGCTGTCATAAGGAACTTGATGGATTCGGGAACGTTCGATGACATGGAAAGCGATCTGCCCGGTTCTTCGCAGTAGCGCTTGCCTTACCTTAAGGCGTTCTTCTTCCGTCAGAGAGCTGTGAAGCCAATCATAGCCCCATGCCAACGCTCCGGCTATGCGAAAGGAGCATTCATCATTGTAATCCCGGCTGGTGGTACCATCCGTGTTCCAGCTAGCAGCATGAAGCAGCCACTCTTTAGCTTTGGCGATAAGCACCTCGTCTTCCAACATAACTCCAGCTATAGCAAGATGCCGGACAGCATAGAAAACTTCCTGGCAGTCCATATACATCTGCCGCCATAGTTTGGCGACACGCTTATTATCTGGATACGGTGCAGGTTCTGGAATAAGATCGCGCTCTGTCCAGGGTAGAACGGAATGCTTCAGGAAGTCATCCCAGCCAGTTGAAATGGGGTCTTGGCGGACAACTTCCCGGTAAGACGGAAGTTGCTCCGCTTGAAGCCAAAGCCGCGGATGGTTGGCGGAAGCAGTTGAATATCGTTCTGTTCGGGAAGGCAGTGGCGTTAGCGGCAATTCATCCTCCACCACAAAAGCTCTTACTTTACTCCACTCGGATCTGATATCATTCTCCCCGATAAGACTGTATCGCCAATAATACGAGCCGGGCGCCAACGGCTTATCCGGGGTAAACAAATTATAGGGAATTCTACTGTAGGTCAACGTACCTTCAGACTCAAATCCAGTGTTTGAGGAGATCTGCAGCTCATACATACTCTCTTCCAGACATGCAGGCATCCAAGTAAACCGTGGAGGATTCTCTCCAACATCTGTATTTTCATCTGGCCCATATGACAGGTCGAGTACGCCGCTGGTAGGTTGAAATAAAGGTTCTAACATCTCTACTCCTCCGTATTCCGGGACTCTTCCTGAATCAGTCCCTCTTTAGGGTCAAGGCAATAGACCACTACTTGCCCAGTTGTTGCTATCTGTATTCGGGGCGGTTCGCCCACCTGACTCACTAGCTTCAGTACAGCAGGTTCGTGACCGTCCCGATAAACCGTAATAAATTCAACCGACGGACCTTTGTGCCGAAGCATAATGCCTCTTAGCAATCTACTCGGATCTTCGGCATTACCCGGTGTGCGGATTTCATACATAGTGGAGCTGGGCGCCAGTAGAGTACTCGTGGATAGTTCATACTCCCGGCCGGTGCTCACTCCATCATAACGGATATTCCACTCCGTATTTAACGTACATTCCGTCTCATTTTTCATTGCGGACAGTACTTCTACTGAGCCATAACCCGCTTCCAGTCCAAGGACTGTCGGAGAATCCTTCTGGACACGGTGAGGGTCGAACGGTAACAGCAAATGTCCCGTCGGATGAAACCATAAGTCTACTTCCTGACTCCGCACCGTCACCTGCTCAACATGAAACCAATCCAGCAGCCAACCGTCGGCCAAAACAAGATGCCGGTCTAGAACAGCTCCTTCATAGGCGCCGTCTGAGCGAATCCATAAGTACGTAGCGTTGCCTTCCTGGCGGAATTGACAGCAGCTTCCGGTATGTGGAGCTTGGGAGCAGCCTCCGATGGTGACCGTGTTATGGCTCGCGGTTTCGGAATACCATTCCTTGCGCAAAACAGATCCATAAGGAACCATACCCAGCTCGGGAGCAACCTCCCCCCATCGGTGCATAATCGTAATATGAAGCTTGTCGAAATGCCCATGTGATCCGCCATGCTCTCCGAAATCCGCCAGAACGGACAACGGATTGCCCGGGTGGCGGAGCACGGCGAATCCGGAATCCGGCAGTAGGACAGAGTCTCTCACTCTGTAACTGGTCTGAAGTTCCTTACTCTCACCTGCTCCATACAACACTGCCTCCAGACCAGTCCTTAATTCCTGTCCATATAGATACCTATAAGCATTCGCCAGTATTGGCTGGAGACTCGGGTCTTTGTAAACCGCAATACCTATTTCAAATACTTCAGCAATTTCTCGGGCGAAAGGAACGCGCGCATAAGGACCATCATGCACGGCTGGAAGCTCCCCGTTATCGCCGCTAAGCTCTATCAGCAACTGAAACATGCCACGGATGGATTGTCCCTGATCTCCTTTGGCAGCATAGAGGTCAACCCCGAAGCGCCCGTACATCTCGGCTGCTATGAGATAAGCCCGCAATACAAAAATATGGTAGTACGTGCTGCCTTCAAATTCAAAACCATCTGGCTTCACGCCAATGGACAGATGATGATAAAATCCGCCTTCTCCCTCCAGCAAAGAAGCAAGCTTTTCTCTGGTACCTTTGGCGGCATATACACAAGCCAGGCTAGCGTTCAGCCATGCGGTATAATTGTTCTCTGCATTCTTCTTCTCGTAAATGAGGATGTGGCGGTATTGCTCCATACTCTCCTCCAGCATCGAGAAGAACACTTGCAGCTTTACCTCTTCCTCCCCAGTGAACGTTACTCCATGATCCACAAGCAGCAGATAGGCCCGAATAAGCGTGGTGGACCAGATAGCCTCTGTCAGCGCCTGATGAAAGGCACGGCCACTGAGCATCCAGGGTTGAGCATCGGGATGTACCGGATACAAGGGGAACTGCTCTGCATATCCGACAAGAATCTTCTGGGCTAAGCCGCTATAGAAGTCTTCCCCGTCTGCGGCGAATACCGCGGCAGCATGCAGTGCATATCGCGCCATCGCCTGATGCCGGTATACCAACCATGCTCCCCGGTAGGGTTCACCTTCCAGCTTGCAGCCCTTCGGACAAGCAAAGACAACCGCATTGCGCTCCATAGCATCGAAGATTAGCTCAGTATGATGCTGGGGACACACATATTGGTGCCACCAACCACCGGGTTCTGTCGGGAGCAGAATCTCTTCTTTCCAGAAGGGTTCCAGCTCCATTTTCAATTTATCCACCTCGAGACCAACCCAGGAAAAAGTATCTGCTTTCTCCTTAAGGTTCATCATCGCATGAACAAGCCTCCATTAATTTCAATAATTTCGCCTGTCAGATAATCCGACAGCTCTGAAGCGAGGAAGAGTGCCACATTGCCCACATCCTGTGGGACACCTTCCCGGCCCAGCGGAATCTTCGCAATCGTCGCCTGTCTTGCCGCATCCGCGGTAAAGGTGGCATGGAAAGCGGTCTGACCGATAAATCCGGGCGAGATAGCGTTTACATTAATTCCGTGAGGACTCAGCTCTTTGGCAAGTCCCTTGGTATAAGACCATACTGCAGCTTTACCTGCTGCATAAACGGAAGCCCCCGGTCCGCCGCCGTCATGAGCCGCGAGGGAAGATACATTGATGATTTTTCCGCTTTTCTTGGCAATCATTCCCGCTGCTACAGCTTTGCAGGCAAACACGCATGATTTAAAATTGACGTCCATTACCTTATTGTAATGTTCTTCGTTCATTTCAGTATTGGGGACCCGATTGATCATACCGCCCGCATTGTTGACGAGGATATCGATGGTTCCGCCAAAATGCTCCTCTATTTCCTTCACCATATTGTCCAGTTGGGCTGGACTTGTTGCGTCTGCCTGAAAAGCATAAGCTTCTCCTCCGGCCTGACGGATTGCGTCGACCGTCTCCTCCGCAGAACCAAGCAAATAGTTTACAGCCACTTTGGCGCCGGAAGCAGCCAAGGTCTGCAAGATTTGCCGGCCTATCCCTGCATTGGATCCTGTAACAAGCGCAATTTTACCCGTTAAGTCAATTTTCATTGCTAATTTCCTCCTAGTAATAGTCTTGTCTGAACACATCTATTTTCTCACTCCGCAGGCATGGATAAGATCAACCGAGTACCTTCATTCTCCACGCTTTCGACGCTTAATCCGTATTGTTCACCGAACACCATTTGAATTCTCCGGTGCACATTCATGAGCCCGATCCCACCGGTATGATAGAGGGAGTCTCCTTCCGTATCCGCCAGCTGATTCAGATTCAGCTTCTCACGAAGTTTAACAAGCCGCTCATGGGACATCCCTGCTCCGTTATCCTCTATGAAAACTAGAAACCGATCTCCCTCAATTCTGGCGTCAATTCGAATATAATGCCTGTCTTCAATTCCCTCAGGAAACGCATGCTGAAAAATATTTTCGATCAAGGGCTGAAGTGTCAGCCTGACCATCTTAGCCAGTAGCAGCGTCGGTGGAATCACAACGTCGATTTCGAACTCCCTGCCGATCCGGTGTTTGAGAATCGTCATGTAGCTCAGAACATGATTAAGCTCATTGGCAATCCTGATCTCCTCAAGGTTGGTTTGGATAGAGTAGCGCAGCATAAATGCCATAGCTTCCACTATTTCTGTAATTTCATCCGAATCCTGAACGACCGCGTAGCATTTAATATTCTCTAAAGTGTTATATAGATAGTGTGGATTAATCTGCAGCTGGAGTGCTTGGAATTCAGCCTGATGACGCTCCAGAGCCTCCTTCTGGGTGGTAAGCTCCGCTTCGTATACCCGCTCAATCATTTCAGACAACCGGGTCACCATGAGATTGTAGCTGCGCATCAATCCCCCCAACTCATCCTGACGGCCGTTCATCTCAAGCCTGCGCCACCTGCCTTTTTCCGTCTCCCTCATCCCTTCCTTAAGAATCAGGATCGGCTTCGTGATGGATCGTCCGAACCAGATGGCAAGCAATAGTGTGCCAACAAGCGTAAGAGCTCCTACCACCAGTGTGGTCGTTCGAATGGTAGAAATAGGCTTGCGCAGCTCGCCAACCGGTATGGATACTACAAGCTGCCAATTGGAATAATCGGATTTTCTCGACACGAACAAATACTCTTTCCCGTCTACCTTTTCCACGACAGAATCATTTGGGTGTTGAAATACGTTCTGAATGTGCTCAGCAGATAACTCAGAATAGTTTTTGTTTCCTTCTGCCCGATATAGGAGCTTGCCGAATTCGTCCATGATAAAATAGGACCCGCCCTGTCCCAGATCAAGAGGCTCCCATATGCGGGCCAGATCCTCTGCCTTAAATTCAATGGCTACTATACCTTTCGGGCGATAGGAAGCGAGTCCTCTGATCCGGCGGACCATCGTAATAATGTTCTTATCCCCTTCATTCATCACATTCGTGTTAAGAATGGTGATGCGGCCGCTCTCCGGCGTATGCTCGCTTAAGAAGCGGTAACGTTCCTGCGGATGAAACTTCAGGCTATGCGCTTGATTTGAGTTATCATCGCTAATGGCCTTGCCATGTTCACCGATAACGTATATCAGATTAATCTGGGGATACAGAATAAACAAAGACCGAAACAAATACTTCTGAATATCATTCGTATATTGATAGTAGGAGTAGCTATTCTCCGGGTCCATATCCAGGAACTCTTTGACTTGATTGTAAGACAGGATGGAGTCGCTAGCCTTTTCATAATTTTGCAAATACAAATCCGTTTGATAGGACGCGCTTCGGATGACTTGGGCAATGGACTTCTCTGAAGATTTATCCAGCTCAGCCGAAGCCTGAAAATAGGAGATAAATCCAACCATGGACAAGGAAAGAAGAATAACGGTCAAAAAGGAGGCAAACAACTTGTTCGACAGACTTTTTCTCATCAATCTATCCCCAGCTGGTTGCGATACTCAGAAGGAGCCAGCCCGGTAAACTTCTTAAATGTCTTCGTAAAATGGGGATGGTCTGCATACCCGACCTCATAGGAAATATCGGTTATCCGAAAGCTTGCATCGGCAAGCAACCTTTTGGCCTTCTCCATCCTACGTTTGATGCGGTAATGTACAAAGGTCTCTCCCGTCGAGTGTTTAAACATCTGGCTGAAGTAAGAGGCATTTAGACCAAGTACTTCCGCCACCTCCTCGAGCGATACTTCCTGAGCGAGATGCTTTTCGATGAATGCTTTAGCTTCCTCTATCGGATCCTTCGCTTTGCCCTTGCGCTTTCTACGGAGTTCTTCCAATATAGTTGCTGACGCTTCTGCGAAGCAGTGGAATAACTGTTCAGGTCCAGCTGCTGCGGACAAGTCTAACACGCTTTTACCGGGTATGACCGAATTGACAAGGAGCTTCTTCACGAGCAAGGCGTAGCCCTCTTCCAAAAGCTCTTTTTGCTGACTTCGGCTCATCTTGCGCTGGAGGAAGTCAGTTTCCCATTCCTGAAGTACAAGGTACAACCTCTCTTTATCCAAGGTCCAGATGGCATCATCCATACGCATGACCCATTCATCAATCTTAGCGACAGAAACAAAACTCTCCAGCTTCTTTCTATACGCTTCCAGTTTGGCGATCACATTTTGAAGGTTCACTTTGCTCACGGGCTTCAGGAGATATTCTTTCACTCCATAAGACACACATTGGCGGGCGTATTCAAAATCACCGTAACCTGAGATAACAACGGTTTGAATATCCGTTTCCATCTCCGACAACCGCCGGCATAACTCCAGTCCGTCGACTTTGGGCATGCGGATATCTGTAAAAAGAAAATCCGGCTGTTCCTCCATAATGAGCTGAATTGCCTCTTCGCCATTCTGAGCAAGTTTGATATTATACGGATGCTCGCTGCATTGCTGGATCATGATAGACAGTCCCTTTCGAATCATGGGCTCGTCGTCTACGATTAATACACATCTCATCCATGGATACCACCTTCCGATTCGTCTCGCTTAACGCGTTCCTATTCTACCACACTATATTAGATCAGGATTTGACGGATCCGACCATCATTCCTTTAACAAAATGGCGTTGAAGAAACGGATAAATCATGATAATCGGAATAGTAGCGACAATGATAACAGCCATTTTAATGCCCTCAGGTGAGGTGTGGGCCAAAGAACTATAAACTGAGGAAGCCGGATCAATGCTGATATCGTCCGTCTCGAAGAGCTTCTTCAACATCACCTGCAGAGGCCATAAAGAAGGCTTGTTGATATAATACAGAGCGCTCATGTACGTATTCCAGTGCCCTACGGCGTAGAAAATCCCCAATGAGGCCATTACCGGTTTGGATAATGGCAGTACCATATTGACAATGATCCGCAGCTCACCACACCCATCGATTCTGGAGGAATCTATCAGCTCCTGAGGTAGCTGCATGAAGAAACTTCTCATCACGAAAAAGTTAAAAGCGCTGATGGCGCCCGGAATCATAAGTGCCCAAAGGGAGTTCATAAGACCCAAATTTTTGATCAGGATAAAGTTTGGAATAAGAGGGGCACTGAATACCATAGTGAACAATACCATCATGACAATATATTTGCGTCCTACGAATTCCGGCCGTGACACCGGATAAGCGAGAGACGCTGTCGCAATCAGATTGATAGCGGTGCCCAGCACCGTAATATAGACGGAGACACCGAACGCCCGCCAAATGGAATGATCGCTGAAAACGTACTGATAATTGATCGCCGTAAAGTCCTTTGGCAGCAAGCCTACCCTGCCATTAATAATTGCTTCAGAGCTGCTAAAGGACTGGGCAATCACATTCAGAAACGGCAGAAACATAGCCAAAGCGAGAGCGGTTAGAAACAATAGATTGAACACATTAAATAGATTCTGGCCGCGAGTATAGCGTACTCTCATCATCCCTACCTCCATAAAGAGCGATTAATACAGCGATTCACCGGTTGTTTTTTTGCTCAAAATGTTGCCGATGAGCACCAGAATGAGTCCAACTACCGACTTGAATAGCCCCACTGCTGTTGTATAACTGTATTGCTGAGACAGCAGCCCCGCCTTATAGATATAAGTGTCCAGAATCTCCCCGTTCCCAGTATTAAGCGCGTTCAGGAATACCCATACCCGCTCGAAGCCAAGATCAAGAAATCTCCCGATATGGAGAAGGAACAAAATCATAATCGTCGGTATCAGTGATGGAAGTGTAATGGCTAAGGTTTGTTTCCAGCGCCCGGCTCCGTCCACTTCAGCAGCCTCATACAGATCTGGATTTATTCCTGCCAGCGCGGCCAGATAAATGATCGTACCGTACCCGGAATCCCTCCAAATGCCGGAACTGATCAAAATCGTGCGAATATATGAATTTTCACCAAGAAAATAAATCGGTTCGAAGCCGAAGGCTTGTAAAACCTGATTCACAATCCCTGTTCCTGGGGAGAGGATACCCAAGGCGATACCGCTCACAATTACCCAGGACAGGAAATGGGGCATATAAACCACCGTTTGCAAAAACCGTTTGTAAAACACAAGACGGATTTCATTCAGCAGAAGCGCAAGCAATATTGGAGCCGGGAAGGCAAATATGAGATCATACAAGCCTAGCAGAATCGTATTGCTTAAGATTCTTCCGAAATCCTGGTATTGAAACATCGTCCTAAAGTGCTCAAGCCCTACCCATTCACTACCTGTAAAGCCTTTAAAAATGTTGTAGTTCTGAAACGCAATCACTGAACCGGCCAACGGCAAGTACTTGAAAATGATAAAATACAAGATCCCGGGAATCGCGATCACATAGAGTGCTCTGAATTTCCACATGTTTGAGAGCAGTGACCTTCTCGTGTCGGCTTTGTAGTTAATAAGGTCAATCCCGGTTAACTTAGCCTTCATAACCGTTTCCTATAGGTCCTTTTTTCAGCAGGTTCGCTGGAGCATTCTCATCTAAGGGAATTTCTTGAAATTCGACGGTAATAAACCGTTCCTCCCGTTCAATAATTCGGGATAACTCCCGTGTGAATACAGTAACGATCTCCTCCTTCTGCTCACTCGTTCGGCCTTCGTACATCCTAATCTCAATATGTGGCATCAGCTTTCCTCCATTTCCTCGAATAGTGATTGAATCTAACCTCATTCTACCTGCAATAAAGCGCTTGCAATATGGATTTTCTATGAGTAAGCTTGTGTTTTCTTTAGGGTATATCCAGTAATAATCGAGCTGGAATTCAAGCGAGCCCCTAAAAAAAGCAGCATCTCTACCGTAATCTATGGTAGAAATGCCGCTTTATCATTTTAGATTTTTAATTACTATTTTAATACCCCATATAACTTTCCAAACCCGCTGGATCTATAATGAGCATTTGCTTGTTTCCAATTAGTTCAATAAGGCCTGAATCTTCAAACCTTGAGAATTTTCTGCTGATGGTTTCGCGGGTGACCCCAACATAACTGGCCAGTTCTTCACGAGACAACGGAAGGTCAATATGAATATGAGCACCACGTTGTTTGCCATATTTGTCACCGAGTTCCATGATCATATAAGCAATTCGTATTTCTGGATCTTTGGTCGCCAAGCTCTGCGCCAGATTTTCTGTATGGGCTAATCTTTTGGTCACACTCTTCAGCAGCCGGAGTGAAATATCCGGATTTTCCGTCATCAGCTGCTCCATATCTGTTCGAGTCAGCATGCAAATGTTAGTATCTTTTAGAGCATAAGCACTGAAGTTGCTCAGCTCATCGCTGTTAAAAATGCTCAGTTCCCCGAAAAAATCCCCGTTCGTCAAGATGTGCAAAATTTGTTCCTTGCCCTCGGGAGTAATTTTGGATAATTTAACATGGCCTCGCTGAATAATGTACAGCGTATCCGACGGTGCTCCTTCCAGAATTAACGGTTGACCTTTGGTGAACTTTCGATGTTTGATCATGGCACTGATCCGGGAGAGATCGTCATCGCTTAACGCAGCAAAAATCGGCACCTTGCGGGTACAAGGTTCAGCAGCGTATTGGCAAGAATACTCCTTCATAACTGTCCCCCCTGTTGTTCATTTTTTTTATAAACCTTACTTCCCTTTAAGATGCAGAAGTTTTTTTCTCTTCAACCGGCGCAAAATGGCTTGTATCTTCACCACATACAGGACAAACCCAATCTTCAGACAAGTCTTCAAATGCAGTGCCTGCAACAACATCCTCATCAGGATCGCCTACTGCCGGATCATAGATATAGCCACATGGTAGACAGATATATTTTTTCATCATTGTCATCTCCTATAAAGTTAGTAGTTTAGTTCAATCTGGATTGTACTTCAGCCATAATTTCCACGATGCTACTCCCGTTAACATCAATCCCCGTAAGGGGGATGCCTTGCTCCACAGCGGTTTTATACGCCAGAGAAGCAGCTGCACCTTGCCAGGATATCGCACCGATTATTGTGTTATCTTTCACAAAGATACGCGTATACGCCCCATTTTCTTCTCCGTTCACCACCGTATAGCAATACCGCTCATCAACGTTGCCTATCGAAAATAAAGAGACTCCAAAAGCATTAAACAATGTAACCGGAACAGCTCTACGATACGCAGTCAGATTGGCGACCATATTACTGCCAGCAATCCGACCCTGCTCCATCGCTCCGCCCCACAGTCCTTCCACATGCCCGTTAATTTCAGCAACATCTCCGGCAGCGTACACATGCGGATCATTTGTTTGCATTTGTTCATTTACGATAATGCCCTGCCGGACTTGAATACTCGAGCCATTTAGCAGTTCCGTATTTGGTACAATACCAATGGAGTAGACTACATGGTCACAGGAAAAATGAGATTGGTCATCCAGCGTAATTCCGGTAACAAACTCTGATCCTGTAATAGACGCCACATCTGCTTGAAGAATAACCTTTACACCTGCTTGTTCAAGGTTCTCTTTAAGGAGCTGTGAGGATTTCTCATCAAGCTGTCTGCCCATCAACCGGTGAAAAGCTTCGATCACCGTTACCTGATATCCAGCTTCATGCAGCGCCCAAGCGGTTTCGATTCCCTGCACTCCACCACCAATTACGGCTACATGGCTGCCATCCTGCAGGTTTTCTTTCAATCTGTCCGCGTCGTTCATATCCCGGAGGGTATGAACATTGTTCAGGCCGAAGCCCTCAAGGGAGAGTGTACGATTCTTCGCTCCCATACACAATAAAAGCTTATGATAAGAAACACTTTGCCCATCTTCTGTCACAACAATTTGCCGGTCCGGGTGGACAGAACTGATTCGGGTCGAGGTTTTTACGGATATACGATTATCGCGGTACCATTTTTCCTTTTTAATCAGCACCTTCTCACTGTGCAGGTCGGTAAACAGCCCTTTGGTCAGCTTAATCCGGTTATAGGGCAGTTGACTTTCCTCCCCGAGGATCGAAATTTCCGATTCTGCGTCTTGATCACGGATGGCTTTGGCGGCATGGACGGCGGCTACTCCGCCGCCAACTATAACGTAATGTTTTGTCATCCTATGTTCCTCCTCCCTAAAATGAACTCAGCAGCAAATCCGAAACAAATTCAGCCGCGTTTTTAATTTTTTGAACTTTCTCAGGCTCTTTCGGGGAAAATCTGATTCGTACAGGGAACTCTACATGTGTCATCCCCGTGGATTTAATAACCTCAGATGTGCTTTGCACCGTCATATTTGTTCCATTCAGATAATCCTGAATGACTTCAATGGCTTCACCACTCCAGCCGTAGGAGCCAAAGGCTGCAGCAAGTTTACCTTCCAGATTCATATTGTGCAATTCTTTCAGAATGTTCTCCAGGTTCCCAATCATGTCCGCGTATTTAGTGGAGCTGCCAATAAAGACCGCGTCAGCTGACGTTATACTGTTCAGAATATCGGTGGCACTACTTTTATCTGCATCCCAGACCTCTGTCTCTATATTATTTTCCTGCAAGCAATCCTGTAAGATTTTGGCCATCTTCTTGGTACTGTTTTTGATGGTGGTATATACGATGGTTGCCTTTTTTCCTTGCGTCGTTTCACGGCTCAACGTGGCGTACATCCCGATATATTTACGTATGTCCTTCCGAATCACAAACCCATGGGAAGGAGCGATCATCCGGATCTCAAGATCCTTAACAGCCTCTAACAGTGTTCTTACATATCTTCTGTGAGGATGAATAATTGCTGCGTAATAGCCCTGGAAATCTTCCGTAATATCAAACCCGGCTTCATCGCTGAATAGATTCTCCACCGCAACATGCGTGCTAAAAATATCACAAGGAAATAAGATTTGATCTTCGATACAATAGGTGATCATCGTTTCTGCGGTATGGAGATACGGTGTTTCTTTAAACAGCAGCGTTTTCCCACCAATATCCAGCTTGTCTCCATCTTTCACCACCAGGAAGTTCCGGCTATGAAGCTTGTACATTTCCTGCAATTCTGGAACAGCAATCTCGGTGCATACGATCGTGGCGTTTGCAGCCTTGGCAGCGAGAGCTGCCAGTCCACCAGAGTGATCAGGCTCTGTATGGTTAATGACAATGTAATGAATATCTAGAAGATCAATCATTTCACCCAGGCACTCGGCATATTCACGTCCGAATTCCATATCTACGGTATCAATGACAGTCGGCTTACCTGTTTTTAATAAGTAGGAATTATAGGTAGTTCCTTTTTCTAGAATCAGGCGATGAAAAGGAACATGACGGTTATCAATTTTGCCTATCCAGTAAATATCCTCGGCGATTTTCTTGAATTGTGTACTCATTTCTATAACCTCCAATGTTTGATTGATAATGTTTATCAACAACCATATTTTATTATGGCTGCCAAACAAAAAAGAGGATTTGAATCAAATTATGAAAGTTTGAAAAAAATGAATACCTTTAATTTAGACGATCTAAATAAAGTGATTATGCGTTGGGTCACATTTTAAATAAAAAGCCACACAAATGTTTGCACTTCGCCTTAAAGAAAGAATAACCCATAACAACTTTATACCATATCCTAATGAAAATAATAAAAAGGTGGATATCCATGACTGAAATACAAATAGCTGCTGTGGGAGATCTAATGGTCAAACGTTATATTATTTCGGATGCTAAACAGCCTGATGGAGCCTATTCGTTCAGCCCCCTGTTTGCAAAAGTAGCTCCTTATCTGAAACAGGCTGATTTGACGATTGGCAATCTCGAAACCACCTTTGCTGGAAGTGGCCCCGAATGCCGGAAAAGCCCACGATCAGGCGGTCCGATATTCAAATGTCCAGACGAACTGGCCCCTGCACTTAAGGAAGCCGGATTCGACGTATTAGTAACGGCCAACAATCATTGCATGGATTATGGTGCCCCGGGTCTGGTTCGGACGTTACGAGTTCTGGACCGTAATGGAATCGACCACACGGGAACAGCTAAATCATTAGAAGAATCCAAGAGAACGCTTATTAAAAACGTCAAAGGAATTACGATTGGCATCCTCTCCTACACAGCAGGAACTAACCGAATTCCTGTACCAGTGAGTAAGCCATGGCTGGTTAATCGGATATCTACGCCCAAGATCATTCGGGAGATTCGAGATTTAAAAAAGAAAGTCGATCTAGTCTTGCTTTATCTGCATTTCGGAAGCGAATATCGTTACACTCCAAACAAGAGGCAAAAAGAGCTGGTCAATCTCTTCTTTAAAAATGGCGCCGACATCATACTGGGGTCTCACCCACATGTTCTTCAACCGTTAGCGCTTCGTGGAAAAAAACAATTCGTTATTTACTCATTGGGGAATTTTGTTTCTACTAAATTAATGAATATTCCTTATACACAAAGCGGTATCATACTTACGCTTAAAATAAAGAAGGATGAAAAAGGAAACACGAGTATAACTAACGTAGGTTACATCCCGACTTGTGTAGATCGAAGAATAAAAAGCGGCAGGAAAATTACAGAGATCATCCCCATCCGCGACGCATTAAAGAGAAGCGCCACCGACATAAAAACAGAGCGGCGAAATCTCATGAATCGAATGTTGAAACATACGACAACAATCTTAAAGAAGGAATAGAAACGTTATTAAAATAGAGAATACAGCAAAAAGCGCTGTTCTACAGAACAGCGCTTTTTGCTCAATATGAAATCGACCTTATTATTCTAGTTCGGCCGGTTTTACAATGGTTGTACCTTTGTTATTCTTGGAATATTTAGCTTCGATTTTCGTGTTGTATGTATCTTTTTCTCCGTCACTTGTCAGTACATAACTCAGATCGACTGTCAGCTTTTCCGTTTGCCAGGTCTTAGTATTGACGAATAATTTCCAAGTTACGCTTTTAGGTTGAACTGTCTCACCATCCCAGAGGTTCTCCTGGTCATAGAGTTTGATTATTCCCTTAGCTGCTGTCGGATCGGTTACCGTGAACTGCAGGACGGTCTGAGCACCGGCAGTGCTGACTTTCATAGATTTTTTATAATTTTTTACCGAATCAAGCATGGAAACAGGATCGTATTGACCTTTAGAATAAAAAGAATCCCACTCCATCTTCTCCAGTCCAATCCAATACTGCGCATCAGGATCGATTGGCTCACCGTCATCGTCGTAACCTTCATCTTCAGATTCATCGATCAGTTCACTTCCGTCTACAAGATAGTAAAACTCCTTGTCATTGGCATATAGACTGTACGATGTTTCTAAAAGACTACTATCAACGGTGCCAGCTGCAGCAAAATTCGGCAGTCGATTAATATCCAGCTTCAGTGTGTTAGTGTTGCTGATACGTACCCCACCGCTCTGAATATCCTGTTTTTTGATCACATCTAAGTGAAAATTCTTTATTGCTTTAGAGGCTGCCGTTACTTTGCTAATCATTTGATCCGCGGTTACTACTGTTGAGGTAGCTGCTGACACTACTCCTGGATTAGACATCCATCCGATCGTTCCGGACAGCAATATAGCACCTACTGCCAAACTAGTGCCTATTGTTTTGAAAAAACTGTTCATGTACTTCCCCTTTCGGCCCCTTGCGATAATGTAACGCCGTATAGATCGAAATAATAAAAGAGCTCAAAATAGACTACATATTCTTAGAGCTATCCTTTATGCTTCATAAGATATCCCTATGGCGGCCTGGCGATCATTTCCTTCTGTAGAAAGGCTTTAGACCCATGGCTTTGTGTCATCATCTTTCGATGATTTTACCTTTAACGCGGACATTCAATTAGTTTTAATTAGCTTACGGACGCATGTCCCACCGCTAATTTTATCATGGTTATAATTACCTGTAAACGACTTATCTTCCATTCAAATTCGCTATGATGCTCAGAAGAAATACTTCACTCAAAATGAAAAATGAACGATTACATACGCTTATAAGTCTTATTAATGAGAACAGCAAAGACAGGGGGTGCAGCAAAATGTGTGACCGAGAAATTTTCGAGCTCTATAAAGAACAAGTATATTATTTTTGTTACTACTTAATGAAAAATCAGGCAGATGCAGAGGATATTTGCCAAGAGGTATTTGTAAAGGTTATCTTAGCGGATAAGTCTAAGGTAAGAAACTTGAAATCTTGGATTTTACGAATTGCTTCGAATGAGTGCAACAGTGTGATTAAAAGGCGTAAGACGGGGTGGATGAAAGAAGTACGTAATTATTTACTATCCAGGTCTGAGGAATCAAACCCTGTAGAAAAACGGTTGGATCGACAGGAAACTAAAAAAGAATTACAAGGGTTATACAGTCAGCTTCCCGACAAAATCAGAATGGTAGTAGTCCTTCGTTTTATAAACGAATTGACTGTACCCGAGATCTCTAAAGTTATGAGCATACCCGAAGGAACTGTAAAATCCAGACTGAACAAGGGACTTAAAATACTAAATAGAATGGGTGGAACTCAACTAAAGGAGCTGAGTAGTAATGAATCTGTATATTGAAAAAGATAGACATATTCCCCGACCGGATTATGATTTGATGTGGACTACCATAGAACAAGAAGCATATAAACGTCAAAGAAATCTGAATGCCTCCCAGAATACTCCTAGGCCTAATAAAAAGGTTGTTCCTATCAGCATCGTCTTCTCTTGCCTCTTACTTGTCGCCATTCCTGTATTCGCTAGTATGACGATTAATTGGGATAAAATTGGTGGGCGAAGTGTGAGCAATGCAATAAATAACGGCATCGGTCAACAGTATAATCTTCAAGCTTCCAGTTCAGGAGTAACAATGAATTTGAACGGTGTTGTAACTGACGGAGAAAAAATGAAAATGCTGTTATCACTTGATACTAAATCTGATCTATCCCAATATACTGGATTTGCTACAGAGGAAAACACCATGACTAGTGAATCCGGTGCCAAGGCAAAGGTATACGGTTATTTAGAATACGATCCTGAAAGCCAGAAACTCATTGGAGTATATGAGACACCTGATACATTAAAGGATGATAAAAAGGACTACAAGTTTGAAGCACGGAATCTCATTTTTTACCGTAATCAGAATATTCCCTTACAATCTAATCATCAAGCAGGGGATACAATCGATACTGGAGTTAAGCAATATCCAAGCATTCAAATCGAATCCGTTCGACATGTTTCCAATCAAACCATTATCCGTTACAAAGTCGCTGCATCACCATCTGACTTAGGACGGGGTAACCCACATTTGGTAGTTAGTACTGCAGGTCAAGAGAATGAGGCAATTCCAACCATCATGCCTAACGAAGGATCGGATTTATTTATTGAACAGGTTTTCAATATAACTGAATCAGATTGGAAGGAAGCTAGTCTTCATTTTAGTTACATTGAAGAAGCGAAACGTATTTCAGGTACATGGAAGTTCGATTTTAAAGCAGATGGACAAAAAGCAAGTGAGGCGATTTACACTAAGAAACTGTATAACAGTCCTGAATTTCAAGAAAAGACCGGTATAACCTTAGATCAGCTAGTGGTTACCCCTTTGGATATCCAAATTCTAATAGATGAAAATGATTCGCTTAAAAAAGGAATTGTCCACTATAATACCGCTCAGTTGGTTATAGGTGATAAAACAATCACTGGGGGTTGGAATTTGAAAGGAGATCATTCCGAAAGCTACCAGCATTTATTTCAATTTGAATCTCCGGAATGGTATAACAACTGGTCCGATGTTCCAATGAAACTTATATTAAAGGATGCTGTCATTGAGAAACGTGATACCAGTAAGAATTGGATCACAATAAACAAACCTAAAGAAGAAAAACAGTTCACTTCACTTGATGTCGATGGATTAGACATTGAATTCACGTACTATACTGAAGGCGAAAATTTGATTGTTGAATCATCATCCAAATCTCCTCACTTCAAAAGCGTTAACCAAACTACGTTACGGATTAATGGCAAAGAAGTGGTGCCTGAAATTACACCTAAGGGCATGATATCTACAGGAACTAATATTGATAGCTACAAAGATATTCCTTTCGACGAAAAAATCGAACTGAACCCTGGTATCTATAAATATAGCGCTCCTAGCCGGAACGAGGAAATTAAACTTTAATACAGGAAGTTAATCTATTGTCCCGCCCTTTTTAGTTAATCCTAAGGGCGGGTTATTTTTTGGATAGAATCAATTCTGTTATGTATCTCTTTTATTTCCTTCATAACAAAAAAAGCATAGAACGGACTCAAGTCCGCCTTATGCTTTCCATTATTAGGATAAACAATATTTAACCAGCGCATCACGCACACCATGCTCATTGTTCGAACCCGTAACAGCATTCGCTGCCGCTTTTACCTCTACAGGAGAATTATCCATCGCCACGCCCATCCCCGCATAGGTAAGCATAGAAATATCATTAAAATAATTACCGATTGAGAGGACTTCTTCTTGCGGAATTCCCAACTTCACAGCGAGATTTCTTAATGCGTTTCCCTTAGAAGATTCGGGATGCATCAAATCAACGAAAAATTCACCACTCCGCAAAATATTGTACTCAGGAGCCCAAGTACGCCATTCACGTTCAGCTTCGTCAAGGATTTCTGGCTGTGTAAATACAGTAAACTTAACAACCGGTTCACGGAAATCTTCCCAGGCTGGTAGCGTCGCTGGCACAATACGGAAGTGCTCATACATATAATTAGCTTCTTTAGTCAGATTCTCTACATTATCAACATACATATCAAAAGCAGTATTCACATCATAATGAATATTGTGCTTACGGCAATAGTCAATATAGGGGTCAAGACCACGTGCATCCATACCATATTGATGCAGCACTTCTCGATCTTCCACTCGTACCGTCGCTGCTCCATTGTGACCAA
Source organism: Paenibacillus sp. FSL R5-0475 (assembly GCF_038004585.1). Classification (NCBI taxonomy): domain Bacteria; kingdom Bacillati; phylum Bacillota; class Bacilli; order Caryophanales; family Paenibacillaceae; genus Paenibacillus; species Paenibacillus sp. FSL R5-0475. Next base: position 862,173 of record NZ_JBBORK010000001.1, on the reverse strand, counting down.
GCACGTAACCAGTCAGCCCCATTTCCTCCATGAAAGGAATCGAGTTCTGTGGACTGCGTCCCGTACACAATACGATTTGACCGCCAAGACGTGTAACCTCAGCAATAGCTTCCTTATTCTCAGAGCTTAAGTGGTGATCATCATTTAATAGCGTACCGTCCACATCTAGTGCAATCAGTTTGTATCTCATACTCCACCATCCTTGTCTTTCTTTTTCTATATTATCCTTGAGATGATTCTGTGCCTAAGAGTGCCAGTTCCTCTAACGTTAGTTCCCGACAAGCTCCCAGCGGCAGACTTTCATCCAGCTTCAATTCTCCCATAGATACGCGTTTCAGAAAAGTGACTTTTTTGCCTACCGCCTGAAACATACGCTTCACCTGATGAAATTTCCCCTCAGTGATGATAAGTGAAATATGGGAAATCACTTTGCTGCCGCGCTCTCTTCCAAGAATGGTTAAGTGTGCAGGTAAAGTAACGTAGCCATCTTCCAGCTCCACCCCTGCTGCAAAAGCCGCGACATCATCCGCGCCTACATCGCCCTCGATGGTTGCCTCGTACGTTTTCGGGACATGCTTACGTGGCGACAGCAATTCATGGGCAAGCTTCCCATCATTAGTGATCAGCAGCAGTCCCACAGTATCCTTATCTAGCCTTCCTACAGGAAACGGTTCAAACTGTGCATATTCGTGCTTTAAAAGATCCAAAACCGTCCGATCCCGCTTGTCCTCCGTAGCTGACAGGACACCCGGGGGTTTGTTCATCATAAGATATATGAATTCACGGTAGGTAACAACCTCTCCCCCTACCTCTATTTTATCGGCATAAGGATCCACATGGAACCCACTATCTTTTACCACTGTCCCGTTCACCAATATTAAGCCTTGTTTAGCTTGTTTACGGATATCACTGCGCGACCCCACTCCAATATGGGACAACACTTTATCTAATCGTTGTTTTTTGGCGGGCTTACCTGATTGGCTCATTGTTACATCCACCTCCAGCCTGCAGGATATTCGTTCTTGAGTATGCCATCCTGCCACTTACCCCAGCCTGCGCTGTAGCCATCAATGCAGACCAGAACGTATCCCTTTTGGGCACTTCCTATTCTAATAGAGAGACGTTCTTGAGAAATCGACAACGTCTCTCCTTTAAGATAGGAAATAGCTTCATGATTCGTACTGGAGAGTGAGACACTTCGGCAGCTTTCTTCCGGATGCAAAGCTGTAGCCATTGGATGCCCTGGAATAAATCTTCCGTTACGGATTTGTCCTACATACCATCCCGGGCGGATCGTCTTTAATCCATTTAGTCTTTCCTTAGGAAGTGGAGAAATGTACAGATGATCACCGAACAGAACCGGATATCCTTGAGGTTCCCAACCAAGCTGATCTCGCACAAAATTTCCATACGCAGTCAAAGCTTGCTCGTCACCTGAAACTTGCCGACCACGGTCAGCGCCACCAGTAGATTTGTGAGAGGGTTTCCCTTCTTTCCCCCGTCTTCCTTCTGATTTATTGGATGATTTAACGTGTGCTGCACTTTTTGGAGTAGTAGTTCTTGCTCTTGCAGATTCGTTTAACTTGACCTCTAAGTGATCACGTTCCTCCATTGAGCGCTTAGTTCCCCCATGTTGCAATACAGCCATGAAATGTCCTTCGCCTTTCACCTTATGCGGCCACAGTCTTGCTGTACCTGAGAGTTCTCCGAAGCCAGGAGCGAATGAGCCTGTACCTCCTACCGCTACCACTGAGAACTGTGGATGTTCAGAAATAAACTCCGCTATAATTTCCTCATTTTCTTCTGTAGCAAAGGTACAGGTGGAATAGACAAGTGTACCTCCCGGTGCCAATGCTGTTGCAGCAGAACGTAAAATATCCCGCTGCATGGAAGCATATTTGGCAGGTGTACCTGAATCCCACTGCTTCACCATGTCTTCATCTTTACGGAACATCCCTTCACCAGAGCAGGGAGCATCAATCAAGATCTTGTCAAAAAAAAGCGGGAATGCAGCCGCGATATGATCTGGACTTTCGTTCAGTACAATACCATTACGAACCCCATACAGCTCCAGATTTTTAGCTAGAGCTTTAGTCCGTTCTGGATGAAGATCATTACTAACCAGCAATCCTTCACCTAACAGCTTGGCTGAAATCTGTGTAGATTTCCCCCCAGGGGCGGCACATAAATCAAGTACACGATCACCTGGTTCAATATTAAGCAATTCCACAGGTGCCATCGCACTCGGCTCTTGAATGTAATATAAACCTGCGTGGTAGTGAGGATGTTTACCAGGTCTAGCCCCATTCTCTGTATAAAATCCTGTCGGACACCAAGGAATGGGTTCCAGTCCTAAAGTAGAAAGAGCCTTTAAGCTCTCCACGGAAATCTTCAAGGTGTTAACACGGACGCCTCCGTATGGGGTTTCCTTATAAGAATCCGCAAATTGATTATAATCTGTTCCCAGCATGTCCATCATACGCTCGCTGAAAGAACTGGGCAATTGTGCCGCCATGATGCCGTCCTCCTGATAGTATTGCAAAAATTTAGGTGTTTAAATATTCAAGGAACACCCCTACGGGTGTCCCTTATACAATACTCATATATAGAGGATCTTTTACTTACGATGAAAGGATGTCGGTCTCTGAGGACCACGTCGTTGAGGGTTATTCGGTGTGATAGCTACAGCTGCATTCTCCACTTGGTCCGCTAGACTCGGATCAATAATCTCTATGGTTAGATCGTAATAAGAAAATGGCCGCTCATCATATGATGCTAAGCGCCGAACATAATCTTTCACTTCCTCCACGAGTTTCGCCAGATTAATACCGAGTGTCGCTGCTGGATATTCTTCCAGTTTGGCAGAAGCACCACTCAGCATAATAGCTGCACCGCGCACATTCTGATTGCGAAAATGGTATAACCCTACCGCTACTTGGAGAAGTGCTTTGTACAAAGGATCTCGTTCCTGGGCAAGCCACAGTTCTTCGAGTACCTCGTGACATTCGAAATAATCCCTGTCACGATTAAAGTACACTAGGTATTCCAAGTACAATGGTTCATAAGCCATCCGGCAAACTATCCTTTTTAGCTGCGGAAAGAAGTCCCCGCACATGATCTAGAAGTTCCTTCATCGCTTCCATATCCTGAACCTGCCATATTTCGTTAAAGCGAGCCTGCGTATCTATAGCCTCATTCACCAAGTGATAGAAATACAATTGATGAATGGCCTTGAGAATCTGAGTGGTCATATTCGAGTTTTCCTCGAATGTCTTCTGTGCTTCCAGAATCTCTTCCCGAATACTGGACATTTCACTGTCGAGGATCGATGCTGCTTCAGCTGCCGTCTTTAGTCGAACACGCATTTCATCGGGTAGACTCTCCCGATATTTATAGTTCAGGGAATGCTCTATGGTAGCCCAGAAATTCATAGCTAGCGTACGAATTTGGATCTCCGCGAGCACAATTTTCTGGCCAAGTGCTGTTTGCACAGGATATTTAATAATCATATGGAAGCTGCGGTAGCCGCTCTCTTTATAATTAGTGATGTAATCCTTCTCATAGAGTACTTCAAGATCCTTACGGGCCCGGATATATTCGGCCACTCTGCGGATATCCTCCACGAATTGGCACATGATCCGAATTCCTGCAATGTCTTCAATCCCCGTCTCCAGATCTTCCATCTTCACATTCAGCCGTTTAGCCTTTTCCAGAATGCTTGACAGCCGCTTTACACGCCCCGTTACGAATTCTATCGGCGTGTATTCCTCTCTTTTCTTCAACTCCGAACGCATTGTTTTGAATTTAACTTTCAATTCTTCCACAGTCTGTTCATACGGAAGCAAAAAAGTTCCCCAGTCCCTGCCGTCCATCGCCTTCGTCCTCCTGTCCTTTCGTCTCCTTCAGTGATGATCAGCGCCCACTGCTTCAGAGATATGACTGAATCCATCCCGCCGTAATAGCTGCCGTAATCCGGCATGCAATTTGCGGTTAACCTCCGGTCCTTCGTAGATGAGAGCTGTATAAATTTCGACCAGACTCGCACCTGCTCTTATCTTGTCATACGCATCCTGACTGGTGAAAATGCCGCCTGATCCTATGATCGGCATCTTTCCTTCCGTCTGGCGATAAATACTGCGAATGATCTCCGTTGAGCGGTCCCGCAGCGGTTTGCCGCTTAAGCCCCCCGTCTCATTAGCCTTTTCATGACTAAGTCCATCACGGTTCAATGTAGTATTCGTAGCAATAATACCATCCATACCAGCTTCTGTCAGTGTCTGAACCATAAACTCCAGCTCTTCATCACTTACGTCTGGTGCTATCTTAACCAACAAGCTTTTGGTAATCCCGGTCGCTTTACGCTGAATCTCCATTTCTTCCTTCACTTGAGCCAGCAGGAACGATAATTCACTGCCATGCTGGAGATTGCGAAGACCAGGTGTATTCGGCGAGCTAATATTGACCACAAAAAAATCACCGTACGGATAAAGCGTACGGATGCACTGACGATAGTCTTCATGAGCCGCTTCATTACTAGTTATCTTATTCCGGCCAATATTAACTGCTATAGGAATTCTCCGATTCTTTAATTTCTTCAGACGCTGTGCCATAGCATCAGCCCCTTCATTATTGAAGCCCATTCGATTAATCAGCGCTTCATCCGAAGGAAGACGGAACAAACGAGGGCTATCATTACCTGGTTGACCCTTAGGGGTAACCGTGCCCACTTCCATAAATCCAAACCCGATCGAAGAGAATCCGACTACCGCATCGGCATTTTTATCTAAACCTGCAGCAAGTCCAACTGGCGTCGGGAAATGCGTGCCAAACAGATCAACCGCTAAATCCGCCGTTTCAGGAACTCCGTACATTAAACGTAGCGCCGCGCTTCCACCTGGCACTGATGACGATTTATCCAATCCACCTATGACGAGATGGTGAGCCTTCTCGGGATCAATCTTGAAAAAAATTGGTTTACCAAAATTACGATACAACACCGTTCTCGCTCCTTAAGGGGTACTTCACTAATCCACGTGTCTACCCGTTTCTGTAGGTTTCTTCTTAATTTTAGCCTTTTCTTGAACAAAAGAAAAGTATTTTACAGTGCGAGTATGTTGAGTACATAACGCAGAGTATAGTAATTTTGTTGTAAACGCATTACAATATAGGTGTAATCAGCGATTAAGAGAGAAAGAAGGTATGCCCAATATGTCTACTAAACGTAAACCACCAACTTTGCAGCAAAAGAAAGAAGAAGTTAACCGTAAAGCGCTAATGTGGATTGGCGTCAGTTTAACTTTACTAATTCTTCTAATCATCGTTCTGTTTATCGTTGCAGGAAACTAATTCAGCCAGTGGTATACTTTGTGGGGGTTGGTCTGATCATGCTTAGCAGTAGAGCTGAAGCGTTTAGCCGGCACAAGCTGCTTTTCAGGCAGAACCCCTTTACTAATCACTACTGTTGTACCTTTAGGAATCAGCGCGAAGAGCTCCTCCACATCTTCTCGGCCCATTCGAATACATCCAAGGGATTCATCCTTACCAACACTGTCAGGCTCATTCGTGCCATGAATAGCATAATTACTGTCCGAAAGCTGAAGCCCTCTGCTACCGAAATCCCCATCATCTCGACCATTTGGATTGACGACTTTATCTGTAATCACGAAATTCCCCTCTGGTGTCTTATCTCCGCCAAGTCCTACCGCATAATTTCGTAGAATAATAGAACCGCTGACTACCGCCAACCGGTGATTTTGTTTATCCACAACCACCTTCAGCGGCTGATCAAAAAAAGGAACGTCTCTCGCAACACTTCCACTCACACTTAATGCTGTCGGTATAGTCCTCACACCATCGTTAGATGAGTTTGAAGGCTCCGCTATGTCTTCTGTTCCCGGTGCCATCTTGTTCTTAGCCACCGCTTTAAGAGGGCTGAATTCCCGCTTCATGACGGTTGTCGTCCCACCTATCCAGTTCTCAGGAAAAGATCCCGTCAAATCCGCTAATGTATCTGGAAGCTTCCCTTTAGCATCTTGATAAGCCCGGATTGCACTCCATAGTGTGGCAAGCTCCTCTTGGTCACCCTGCCATTCTGCTCCATCCTTGGCGAGTTGCCCTTGCTCTGGCGGCTCACATGCACATGCCTTAGGATCGTAAGACTGATATACCATCCGGCCCTTTCCATTCTTTTGCAGTGTGAAATTTAGCGGAAGCTTTTCTTTCCAGAGCAGCCATTTCCCCTCTCGCTCCATCCCTAACGCAGCAGCTTCAAAAGGTTCTTTACGCATTAGCATTTTCGCCATTAACTTTCCTTGCGAAGCCTCAGTTGCATTTTCTTGCGCTGTATACATCACTTTTTTCGCGTCAATAACTGACTCTTGGACGGAGTCTTTGGGATCTGGCAGATCTTTGACTTCTGGAGCTGCCGTGTCTTGAAGGACTTCTTGTTCTTCAGTAACACCAATACCCGGAGCCACTGCTGAAGGTACCATTAACAGTATAAGAAGCATTAGCGCCAGTGATATGTATCTCAATCTTTGTTGGCCGCGCTCACGCTGGCGACTCGCTTGCAGCAATCCATCTTCGTATTCGCGCAGCATTTCAGCAGGTACCTTACTATGCTCGAAAGCCTCATACACTTCACCAGCCTGATTGAAGCAATAATTAGCTTTTCCATGTTGACCGTTCTTATAGTATTCCTTCCCCAGCAAGTACCATGCCATTTTGTTATCTGGGTGCATCTGTACATATGCTTTGAGGTGCTGTGAGTTCTTCATCGGAACCTCCGAGAGTTTATAATTCCTACTTTATTAATATCGGTCAGACACAGCAAAAAAGACATCCCTAGCCGAACAAAATGTTCGCAGAAGATGTCTTTATCTGGTGTCGCACGTTACTCTTTATCGAGTAATTAACCTTCTTTGTTAAAAGGTTCGTCCGCAATTTTAATGGAGTCGGTTGGGCAACCATCACAGGAATCTTGGAGATCATCAAACAAATCGTCCGGAATCGCTGTCACACCGCAGTTTCTGTCATTTTCGTAAATAACTTCTGCCAAACCTTCGTCATCGTAATCAAAAATATCAGGAGCCGTTGCGCCACATGCACCACAAGCGATACAAGTGTCTTTTTCGACCCAAGTGTACTTAGCCATTTTTTTCTCTGCCTCCCGTTAAGCAATGCTGCGCTGTTGAACCAGCGTCTTATTTTTCTCATATTAATATAAAAAGAATACAATTTCAATTGATTTTCAATACGTTTGCATTTCTGACGCATTCTATAGTATCAATTTCGACACGTTTTATCAATCTTTATCTGACTCAACAGACAACAGATTATCCTTTTGCAGTGAGGTGCCTCGTTCCTTATGATTACGTAGCCTTGCAGAATGGGTGTCACTTAACATCCCAGCGGTCAAAACTGCATTTTCACCAAACTTATTGCGAAGCATATCCATGGCCTTGGTCAGTGACTCTTTCTTAGGCTGCTGTTCGTAATCGAACAAATCCAACTGTATTGCAGAATCCTCTTTAGCGATCAATCCTTGCAAGGTCACACCAAGCAGTCGAACAGGCTTCTCACCATTCCAATGTCGAACATAAAGATCACAGACAGACTTGTAGATATCTTCTCCACTCTCTGAAGGCGCCTCAAGCTGCCGCGAACGAGTAATGGTCTTCATATCCGGTGTCCGAATGGTAAGCTGCACACCTGAAGCCACAAGCCCTTGCTTTCGCAAGCGCCGCGCTACCTGATCACTTAGATTCAGCAAAATGGGGCGTACCTCAGCAAGGCCAATAACATCCCGCGGCAGTGTAGTGGTGTGTCCGATCGACTTACTTTGCTCTCGCTCAGGATTTACTATCCCATGATCGATGCCGTTCCCTGCACGCTTTAGCCATGAGCCCATAACTCCAAAATTCTCAACCAGCATTTTCTCATCAGACGCCGCTAATTGACCAATGCTGTAAATTCCCAGCTTACGGAGCTTCTCTGCCGTTTTTCCACCGATACCGAACATTTCATTACATGGCTTATCCCATAAAATCTTAGGTACATCCCGCAGCCGCAGCACCGAAATACCATTTGGCTTTTTTAAATCCGAAGCCATCTTCGCCAGGAGCTTATTTGGAGCAATACCAATGGAGCATGGCAAGCCCAATTCTTCCATTATACGGCGCTGAATAGTTTCCGCAATTTCCATAGGCGTACCGAATTGCCTGGAGCCAGTTATATCTAAGTAACATTCATCTATCGACACTGCTTCCAGTAATGGTGTATAGCTATAAGCAATCTGCATAAACGCATTAGAATATTTGCGGTATAAATGGAAGTCCGGCTTAATAACGATAAGCGATGGACAAATACGAAGCGCCTTCTGAACCTGCATACCCGTCGAGATCCCCAATCTGCGGGCGACATACGAACAAGTAACAATAATCCCTTTCCGTAATTCAACGCTACCCGCAACCGCAGTAGCCTTACCTCTGAATTGGTCAGGATCCTCTGCCTCATGTACCGAGCAATAAAAAGCATTCATATCCACATGCAGGATAACCCTGCCACTCGTTGGATAATACTGATCAACATTCTGCACAATATCTACCTTCTTATCCTCAGGGTCTCTATTGTCCAATTTAGAATACCTCTCCGCTGCGGTTAGGTCAACTTAAGAAGCTGTAAAGTTCTTTGTTACATTCCCGCGTAAAAATGCTATAATATATAAATTCATTTCCCTTGCCAATGCTTCCGATGTGAGTTTTGCACGAAGTGAATCCGGAAGACGAAGCTTACAAAACTTTTAGGAGGACACTCATGTCTAAGTCCATCTCCATCTTCGATACTACATTACGCGACGGCACCCAAGGTGAAGGCATCAGTCTGTCGGCTGACGACAAGCTGAAGATTGCCAAGAAGCTCGATGATCTGGGTGTGCACTATATTGAAGGTGGCATCCCGGGAAGCAACAATAAAGACATTGAATTTTTTAAAAGAGTCAAGGAGCTTCATCTGAACGCCAAAATCACAGCGTTCGGCAGCACACGGCGGAAGAATTCCTTGGCCGAAAACGATGACAATTTAAAACGTATGATTGATGCAGGAGTTCCTGCTGCTACACTCGTCGGAAAGTCTTGGGATTTTCATGTACACACTGCATTACAGACTACGCTTGAGGAGAATCTCGCCATGATTGGCGACTCCATATCCTACTTGAAACGCAAAGGCCTTGAAGTAATTTTTGACGCCGAGCATTTCTTTGATGGATACAAGAACAATCCTGAATATGCAGCAGCCGTTCTGTCCAAAGCCCGGGAAGCCGGAGCAGATTGGCTTGTAATGTGTGATACCAACGGTGGAACATTGCCTTTTGAAATTCATGAGATTGTTACCGCTCTGGCTGGGCAGCTACCTGGAGCAAATCTCGGAATTCACACTCACAATGACTGTGAGCTAGCGGTAGCTAATACACTTAGCGCCATCGGTGCTGGAGCACGGCAAGTTCAAGGTACCATTAATGGTTACGGCGAACGATGCGGCAATGCCAACTTATGTTCCATCATCCCTACCCTTCAGCTCAAAATGGGATACCACTGTATTCCTGGTGATTCTTTACCGCAGCTTACGAACACAGCACGCTATATTAGTGAAGTTGCCAATGTTAATCTGCCGGTAAATCAACCTTATGTCGGAAATGCAGCTTTCGCACACAAAGGTGGAATCCATGTCTCCGCCATCATGCGTGATTCACGGACCTATGAGCACATCGCTCCTGAGCTTGTCGGGAATAAACAACGTGTACTGGTCTCTGAACTGGCTGGACAGAGCAATGTGCTCTCCAAGGCGCAAGATATGGGTTTGAATTTGGATCCAAGCAGCGAGCAAGCTCGCCGGGTGATCGAGAAGATCAAAACGATGGAGCATCAGGGGTATCAATTCGAAGGTGCCGATGCCTCGCTGGAGCTATTACTTCGGGAAGCTACTGGCGAGATGAACGAAACCTTTACCTTTGAATCCTTCAAGATGTTAGTCGAAAAAACCGCAGAGCATCCAGTTGTATCTGAAGCCTTCGTTAAACTGAAGGTTGGCAATGAGAACCTTTATACCGCTGCTGAAGGTAACGGTCCGGTCAATGCACTCGACAACGCTCTTCGTAAAGCGCTGCAGACCTACTTCCCGCAATTGAAGGAAATGCATCTATCCGACTATAAGGTCCGTGTTATAGATGAGCAGGATCAGACTGCTGCGAAAGTACGAGTATTGATTGAATCCAAGAACTTCACAGACACTTGGAGTACGGTAGGCGTCTCCAGTAACGTTATTGAAGCCAGCTGGGAAGCGCTTGTTGACAGTATGCGCTACGCACTTCTGAATCAACTCTCGCTGGAAAATAAACAGTCTGGAAGTACTGAACCTAGAGGCCTAGTAAATCATTAATTCATACCTTTCATAAGCATTCATATGACGAAGAACCCCCTTCAACAGTTTAACTGTAATGAAGGGGGCCTTTTATAATTCTTTGGTGAGATCCTTTATGATTCGGTAAGCTTGATAATTTTTTTCTCCAGCTCTTCCGGACTAAGAATGCCCAGAATAATCTCTGAGATCACTCCATTCTTGTCAATAAGCACGTTGGTAGGAAATACTGCCCCGTTATATTTGCTGTACACCTCATCTTTCACATCAAACATAACCGGGAACACAAGACCGTATTTCTTAATAAAACGTTCTGCATTGGGTTTATAATCCTGACTACTCACATTAATACCATAAATATCTAGAACATCCTTATACTTAGTGGCCATGGTGTTAAGCTCCGGAGCTTCCTCCTTGCAGGGATCACACCATGAAGCCCAGAAATTAACGAGGACTGCCTTCTCTCGCGGCCCGTCAACTACATATGTAGTCCCATCCGTTCCTTGGAGTGAAAATGAGGGAGCGAGCAGTCCAGCCTTAGGTCCTATTTTCATTGGCGGCTCATCTTGTTGTCCAAAAACAGCCGTAGCCTTCGGCTCACGATTATGCCACACCGCAAACACAGCTACACTTACAATAAGAATCACTATCGTGATATTCAATTTATTTACTGCTTTCATAGGGATCTGTTCCTTTTCGAATGGAATAGTTTTCTACTATTGTACCCTCATTAACTTCAATTTCAAACCATCCATTTTTTAGACAAAAAGAAAAATAAAAAGAGGGTATCGTCAGCGACGAAACCCTAATGAAGAGAGAGGGGTGAACAAATGGCAGCATTACAGGGAAATGTCCAGCCTATAAGACTGAAATATTCCGTACAGCAAGCGCTGGGGAAGCACTTGCTGTCCAGTTACCCGCATGAAGCATGCGGAGTCCTGCTGGGTGCTGCCGCAGCGGGTGGCATGCTCATCGATACTTACGTACCTATGCGCAACGTAGCGCCAGACCCGCTGCACACATTCACTCCCCATCCTGAAGAGTGGATTCATGTTCTTTACAATGAGCCGACACTCATCGGTTTATTTCATTCCCACCCAAATTCAGAACCTGTACCTTCGGTTGCCGATTATAAAGGATTAGCAGCACTTGGATCTGAATTTAAGGTCTACCTTATTGGTTCTCCCAGAACTGAAGATGGCTGCTCTCCATTTCTGAATGGATTTTATATTGAGCGGTATTCAAATGAACAAGGAACAGCTTTCCCTTTCCCTGAACTATCTCACGCCCCGCTTCACGTTCTACTTAAATAAGCATATAAATCGCCTAAGGTATCTACTTGGCCCCGCTCCGAAATTTCGCGAAGATAAGCCACCCACAGCCGGGCTGTCATTTTGGCATCCTCTAATGCATTGTGACGTCCATGAATCGGAATTTCATGGACAAATAACAGTTCATCGAGTGTATAGTTATTTCGCTGCGGCTCGAGCCAACGTGCAAGCATCATCGTGTCCAGCACCCGGTGTGTAAGCTGAACTTTAGAAGTTCTCCATAGCGCGGCATTGAGAAAAGCTTTATCATGCGAACTTGCATGTGCCACTAGCACATTTTGCCCCACAAAGGACATGAAATTATGAAGGCCATCAATTAAGGATGGGGCGGATTGTGTCATTTCTTCCGTTATCCCTGTTAACCTCGTAATATCTTCTGGAATTGCCGTCTGACAATTCACCAAGGTGTAAAAGCATTCATCTTCCTTAATTTCCTCTCCAACAACCTTAATTGCACCAAACGACATAATTTCATCTCCATGCTGATGAGAAAATCCCGTCGTCTCTAAATCAAATATAACCGTCTCCAGTTCAGACAGCGGAGTACGCAGCACCTCAGGACGACGCTTCTCACGCATGAGAGATCGGATGTAGGCCATTTGCTGCGCAGTCTGATGAGCAGTTTCTCCCCCTCTCATCGAAGCGATTGCCGACGGCATTCCACCTTGTCTCAGGTTGTTCCAGAATCCTCCATTCTTGCTTGGCTCCCTCATGTTCGCCACCTTTCCGCTGAGCGGAGCTGACGCTGCAACGCCCGATGAAGGCGTCTAACAAGCAGCAGACTTTCACGCAGCTCAGACAACAGCTGCTTATTCTTCAGTTCACTCTCAGCAATATAATCACTGCTGATTAACAAGCCATTCTGGACACTAAATGGCGTGTTCACTCGCATCCGCATCGCCAATAAGAAAGCTCGCCGAATATCATCCAGATGTTGATATTTGTGAAGTCTTTCAAGCTCTTCAATTCGCTCTAAGGTCGAGCTAGCTCTAATATGATGCAATAACGATAAGCGTCTAACAATGTTCACTACCGGGATATAGACTCCATACTTAATGTCAAATCCACCTGCATAATCCCCAAAGCGCTCTGTTAACACCTGTCCCAGCAGATTTAAAGTCGCTTTATGGCGGACTGTATTGCGAAGAACAGCCACAGACAACTCCTCATTGTCAATAAAACCCTCATAGAAAGCCTCTTGCCACAATGCTGATAACTCCGTACTTCCCGCAACATGACGCATATCTGAAGAAATGATAAGATACCGAATTGGCTCCCATTCCAACTGGGTTCTCCATTCCTTCAGCTGCTCCTTCCATTCCGATAACGTCTTCCTCCACATCCCTTGGGAGCACATTACCTTGCCTGCACATTTCTCATATCCCACTTCTTCAAGCAGATCGGATAACATCATTCCAAAAAAATCAAAGTATCTATTCTTCTCCCCATCCGGTTCACCCTCAACGATCAAACCATTATCCTGATCGCTCCACAGTGTAGCTTCTTGCCTTCCACTACTGCCAAACACAATAAATGAATAAGCACAGGGAGGCGGGCCATAGCCCGCCTCTTTCATCTGCGCCTCACATATTAGTACTGCAGTCTCTGCAATAAGATCATGCATTGTATTCACACGAAACATCCATTCCTCAATCGGAATTACATTCAACTGTTCCAGTAGAATACTTTGGCAGGCAATTCGCCTCTCCCTAAGTTCCTGTGGCGAACCGGCTAAAACGATGGTACTAAAGCTTTCTTCATCATACCCGTCTGTTAACTCCATCGAAGCCACACGGTCCGCCTCCCTATCTGAGGATTCATATTATTGTTTAAGGGTTTTGGATTCCGATTCTGCAATTAATTTCATTTGTTCAGGGTATCCGTAAGTACCATGCTCACTGATATCTAGGCCCATCAATTCTTCTTCTTCCGTAACACGAAGTCCTGTTGTTACCTTCATTACATATAAGATAATGAATGAAAGCACGGCTACGAAAGCAAATGTTCCTACTACCCCAAGCACTTGAACACCCAGTTGGTGGAAACCTCCACCGTAGAACAATCCGGCTTCCCCTACCAAAGCACCTTTAGTAATAAGATCCGGTGCAGCGAATAGACCCGTGGAAACTGCGCCCCACATTCCCGCAATACCGTGTACCGAGAAAGCATAGATTGGATCATCAAGTCCTGCACGTTCCAGCCATTGGGAAGTCATGAATGTGAACGCACCCGCTACTAAACCAATAATGATTGCTGCCCATGGTTCAACGTAAGCACATGCACCAGTGATCGCAACCAATGCAGCTAGAACACCATTCAGCATTGCTGGAATATCAGATTTACCAAAATACAACCAAGAAGCAATTAATGCCGCCAAACCGCCTGCTGCTGCTGCGATATTAGTGGTTAATGCTACGTGACCGAAGAAACCTCCCATTGGGGACAAAGCACTACCTGGATTGAATCCGAACCAACCAAACCAGAGGATAATTACACCGAGTACAGTAAATACTTGGTTATGACCTGGAATAATAACAGGTTTACCTTCTTTATTAAACTTACCAAGTCGTGGCTTAAGCAATATGGTTGCTACTACCGCTGCAGTGGCACCAGTAAGATGGACAACCGTAGAACCTGCATAATCTTGCATTCCCAGCTCAGCCAACCAGCCGCCGCCCCATACCCAGTGTGCTACGACAGGATAAATTACAATTGAGAATAAAATTCCGAATATAATGTACACACTGATCTTTGCACGTTCTGCCATGCCTCCAGATACGATAGCTAAGGAAACTGCTGCAAACGCCATTTGGAACAAGAATTTAACATTTAAAGTAACATCAGAAAATGCAAGTGATTCAAATGAAGATGCTGTTGAATCTCCGCCATACAAGAAACCTGTAGTACCGAAGAAGCCGTTACCGTTACCGAAGCCAAGTCCAAAGCCAACGGCCCAGAAACATACACTCGCAATGGCTAGTGTCAGCACCGTCTTACCGGCTACGTGACCTGCATTCTTCATTCGAACTGATCCTGCTTCAAGCATCGCGAACCCTGCTTGCATAAAGAAAACTAAGATGAATGCCAGGAAGGTAAACGCGGTATCCAATCCGACCTGCAAATCTGCATTTGTTGGACCGTCCGCCGCAAAAGCACTTACCGGATAAACCATCAGCGTAATCATGGCCAGTAACATCATCAACCATTTCTTTTTCATTTTTACCCCACTCCCCAATGTTATATTTTCTAACAAAGCGTGAAACTCTTAATGTCATTATAATCAGAAGTCAGGTAAATTGACAAGACTATTTTTGGGAATGTTTTTATTTTATTTTCACTAAACTCACAAATTCTCCATAGTACACTTGGACTATCTCAGTATTCTAGGCCCATACAGCTATGAATTCATTGAAATAACTACGTGAAGATCCGCTCTAATATTACTTTTTTATCGAATTATCCTTATTGATTCTCCAATAAACATAACATTAAATGTCATGTTTATAGTTAGGATTTATTAATGAGCATAATCGGTTCAAATTTGATATCACATGGAGTTTGAGTGTATTGTATATAAACAACGCATTTCATTTCATGAATTAACCTCTCTTTAATGCATATACTTTATGAAAGTATGACGTTTGACTGTATGGTTTCCAGTTTGTTATCATTACAGATAGCATAATAGAAACCACCAATATAGGAGACGACTATCCTTTATGGACAGTCGAATTCGATTAGTGAGGCGAGGTAGCATGGGGATATGATTCTATATCGAATTGGAGAATTAGCTAAGGCTGCTCACATCAGTGAGCGCACCATTGATTATTACACGAAATTGGGGTTAATCTCCCCAGAGTCAAGAAGCACCAAAAATTACCGACTTTACAGTCATGAAACCTTGGTCGACTTAGAACGTATTAATCAATTAAAGCATGACAAGTATTCATTGGAAGAAATCAAATCCATGATGAGCAAATGGAGCGAGGCTACTCCTGAAACTGACGTATCCGATAAATTAGTCGAGCTTGAGCAGCATATGCAACGACTAGAACGTGAAGTAAAGGCACTTGAACCCATTATAAGCGGTCTGAAGCCGGGACAGGCCAGACGCGCGCTCTCTAACTTACTCCCACAAGGAGTGGCCTGCATGGAGGCGATTCGGCTTCTATTGCTTACGCAAGGACCGCCAATGTAAATACCATATTTACAATACAGTGGAGGAATGCAGCTATGGGAATGTATCTATTAGTAATTATCGCTTTTATTTTTTCGTTATGGGCCCAGTTCAGAGTTAAAGGGACATTCAGCAAATGGTCCAAGGTGGCCAACTTAAACGGTCTGACAGGATATGAAGCAGCTAGACGCATGCTCGACGCAAATGGACTTCACGATGTTCCGATTGAGCCTGTAAGAGGTACGCTTTCTGACCACTATGATCCGATTCACAGAGTTGTACGCTTATCAGAGCCTGTTTATTATGAGAGTTCTATCGCAGCAGTCTCAGTCGCTTGTCACGAAGTGGGTCACGCCATTCAGCATAAAGTAAGTTATCCTATGTTAACACTACGTCACCGGATGTTCCCAGTAGTTAATTTTGCATCAGGTATAGCACCATTCATGCTTATGGCAGGATTTATATTCGGTTACTTTAATCTTGTAGGCCTTGGTATCATTTTCTTCTCGGCCGCTGTTGCCTTCCAGCTTGTGACACTCCCAGTTGAGTTCAATGCCAGCAATCGGGCACGTCAAGTCATGGTAGAGCAAGGCTACATTCGTAACGAAGAGGAACGCGGAGTAGCCAAAGTCCTAAACGCAGCTGCATTAACGTACGTTGCCGCCGCGCTAGTCTCCTTACTCGAACTGCTTCGTTTGATTACCGTCTTTTTAGGTAACCGCGACTAATACAAAATACAGCACAAAAAGAAACCCCGGAAGGCTAAGAGCCAACCGGGGTATTATTTTGCCTCGCTTTAAAATAGGATATCAAAAAAGTCCGAAACGAACGTGCAACAAGCGGCAACTTACTATCTGTTCGGTAGATCAAACCAACCGTCCTCGTCACAGCAGGCTCCACAACCCTTACCTGAGCTGGCTGGAGAGGATTCGTCTGATAGAACGCCATCTCCGGCAGAAGGCTTACACCCATCCCTGCCGCCACTAAACCACGTATGGTATCAGTCTCCCCACCTTCGAATGCAATCTGTGGTTGAAATCCCGCCTGCAAGCACGCTTGCCAAACGATCGGTCTCAAAGAATAACCTTGACTGAATAGAACAAACTTTTCATTCTGAAGCTGTTCCAGTCGGATCTCAGATTCTCCTGCCAGCTGATGATTCTGAGGAAGTATTGCAAATAACTCTTCAGTCATAACAATATCTCCAGAAACATGCTCATCATTTTCCGGAAAAGGCGAAATAAATGTTAAATCCACCTCTCCAGATAATACGTCCTTTATCAGCGAAGGGTAAGAGCCCTGCTTAAAGCGAAACTTAACATGGGGATAGTGCTGGCGGAATTCTGCAACGATAGTCGGGATAAGATGCGTTCCAAGACTGTGAGGAAACCCTATACGAATCTCTCCACGTTCCGGATCTAGAAATTCATGCACTTCATTTACCGAATGTTCCAATTCCTTAAGAATACTATCCACCCGCTTGCAAAAGAGCTGTCCAACTGGCGTAAGCTGCAAATTACGCCCTTTTTGCATGAACAAGTCAACCCCAAGCTCTTGCTCCAATTGATGAATCTGACGGCTTACCGCAGACTGCGCTACATGAAGTTCCTCCGCCGCTCTTGTTACATGTTCTTTTTGGGCTACCTTTAGAAAATATTGCAGCTGTCTTAGCTCCACTCCATCATCGCCCCTGTCTTAGGCTTTTTTTAAATATACGAATAATAAGTCCATATAGGAAAAAGCCAGAAACCAAGCCTCCGATATGAGCAACCCAATTCACATTTGGTGTTGCAAACGACATAATGATCCCGATTACGAGCAAACCGTATAACGTCTTTCGCGAGCCTTCGTCCATCATCGCCCGTTGAATAACAGCAATGTATAAAAATGCGCCATAGACGGCGTAGATTGCTCCAGAAGCACCTACCGAGACCGTACCTACCTCTAATACTGAGCGACTGCTGATTGCAATCGTTAGAAAATTCGCAAGAACTCCACCTACCACATAAAGAAGTGCATATCGCCACCAACCAAGCAGGCGCTCCAGAGGCGGTGCAAATACCAGTAGAGCGAAGCTATTAAAGAATAGATGGGAAAACCCATTATGTAAAAAAATAGCCGCCACATAACGCCACAGTTCCTCTTTATACGGGCTAACATCAACTATAGCACCAAAATCAACAAGTGTTTGTATATTGGTGGATCCACCATTGAACGCCATGAGCATAAACATAATCACATTAGCTACAATGAGAAGACATGTTACCGGGTAATACCGGAGATAACTTTTCCAATTTTCATACCGAATAAATATCATTACACCCATCCCTTTACATTTATATCTTGCTCTGTTGGACATCTCCCTGTAAATAAGATTATAATTTATTGTGGCAGTAAGAGCCAATATTACAATTCGAGGAGGAAAACAAGGATATGACGCAAGAAAGAACAGGCGTAGCTACTTTCAAAAGCAGCCCCATCACTCTCGTAGGACCCAAGCTTACAGTTGGTGATCCCGCTCCTGATTTTGTTCTAAGTAAGAATCTACTGGAAGAAGTGTCTCTTAGTGATTATGCCGGTAAAATCAAGCTGATCAGTGTTGTACCTTCTCTAGATACTGGTGTATGTGATGCACAGACCCGCCGGTTCAATAGCGAAGCTGCAGAGCTAGGTGACGATGTAGTTATCCTCACGGTAAGTATGGACCTACCATTTGCTCAAGCCCGCTGGTGTGGCGCTGCAGGGATCGATCGCGTAATCACTCTATCCGATCACAAAGTAGCCTCATTCGGACAAGCTTATGGCGTACTAATCAAAGAATTCCGGTTAGATATGCGTTCTATTTTTGTACTAGACAAGAACAACACACTCACCTATGTTGAATATTTGAGTGAAATGACCGAGCACCCTAATTACGAAGATGCTATAGCTGCTGTGAAGAGTTTGCTCTAATTCTCTAGAACAGTAAGTTAGCGGCCATTTTCGACAATACTTACTTATCACTGCAAGCATAAATGCCTTTGTCGTCCTTACAAGGGCGACAAAGTGTTTATGCGAGAAATATAAGACATAAAGTATAGGTGTAGAACTTATACTTTCTTATATTTTGAAAAAAGCGGAAGAAGGTCCATCCTTCTCCCGCTTTTTTTTGTAATAGAAAGATTTATCGATAATATCCAGAGCAGTCAACATTTGCGTAAACGCATTCATACAATCCCTAAGTAAGAAGGTTTAGTAAGAATCTCTGAAAATTAGTCTGCTTTGTATTTTCCTAATTTTTTGTCCAAGGACGCATATAACCGCTGAATGACACGGTAATTAGCACCCAAATCACCTAGCGAACCTCTTGATGCAGAGTACATATCTACGCCACAACGTACAGGTGTGGTATTGAGCACAGAGACAGTAATGTCCAGTGTACGGCCGAATGCCGTTCTCTTCTCCAGAGTGATCTCACCTACTGACTCCACTTCATGAAGCACCTTGAATCCAGGAATCTTCTTAAGCGTTGATGAAACTTCCTCCCAAGCTTTGTCTTTCGTTAGATTGTAATAACGCGTTTTTAATGTCGGATCTTTTGCGCGGTCGCTTGTTCCATCATGACTACGGAATAAACCGACCAAGGTTCTTTTTAACGACAAAATTCTTCCCCCTCTACAAATCCCAAGTTCATTATTCTAAGTGTAACACTCTTGTCTCAGGAACAAAAGGGTATTACTCACTTTCTCCTTGTTCCAGACACACAAAAAAGCGCCCGTTCCCAACTTTCACGGGATACAGGGCGCTTTGGCCTAAACAATAGAAAACCCGCTTATGCCGTCCGGCTACAGTGTCTTCTGAACCTGCTAGAGCAGGTGGGTGATCGCAGAAAACGTTTTTGAATTCCCCAAGTCATATAGACAGGGCTGTTCAGCTGCGCTTCGTGTAGATCTCCCAAGACATTATCATTGGTTCAAAACAACGAGCAACCGTAACGAACATCGCAGGATTTGTTATTATTATATTGCGTTTTAACGAAAAAGTAAACCTGTATGCGCTTTATTTTACACTGGAATTAAATTACTGACGATTTCCGAGTGCTTAATACTCGTCTTTGTTAAATACGTTTTACATCTTTATCCTCAACATCGTCTTCATAATCATCATCGTCATCGTCGTCATCCTCTTGATTGTTCAAAGCAGCTTCTCGCTCTTCTTCCTCTTTCAGTTTCTTCTGCTCCACCTGCAATTGCAGTTTATTATAGGTAGCATAGAAGTTAAAGAAAGCAGCCATCGCAATCAACGTTGGAATACAGATGAAATACAGTGCTGGATATCTAAGACCAATATAAGCTAGCACTGCAGCTGCAATCAAAGTTGAGAACACGCGAATTGGACGTGCTATAGTCAACAATATTGAGTTAGTCATCACTTGTTTAAAGCTCATTTGATAATGAACGACAATAGAAAAGAAGTTAAACATGGACACCGATAAAATAATCATGAGCACTAACATCAAAATACCAACAATTCTGAAGTTAGGCATTTGTGTCATGTAAACCGTTACATCGACGTACATAATAACGAACATCAATGTGTAGATAATTCCACCGAGCATACTTTTTAAATAATTCTCTTTATACCCCTGAAAAAACGTACGAAAAGTTCCTACATCCGTGTTCCCCATAACCCATTTGCGCACAACGGTAAATAAAGCCGCCGAAGCAGGAAATACTGTAAATGGCGCCAGAATCCCCATAGCCCAGTTCAATGTGAGCTGCTCATTTACTCCACCTGAGCTTGTCCCAAGCATCATCAATTTCATCAATCCAAAAAATAAAAACGGGGCGGAACATAGTGCCCATAAGATATTACTAGCTGCGATACGTGTAATCCATTCTGTGATGCGGTATAAACCACCCATTGCTCCTTTAAACTCCAATTCCCTTCCTCCTCTGTCTCTTGCATACTGCTTATCTTAACTATACCTCATTTGACCTACTCTTTTCCATAGCCCAACTTTCTGAATTCTAGGTCATCGTCTATACATTAAGTCTATAAAGTCCATATATTGGGATTGTGACCATAAGAATTTCCAAAATCACCACATTCTAAAGGAGGTTATTATATGTCCTCACCTGTTGGCTACGGCGGCTGGACTTCCACTGGTACGATCCTCGTATTGTTTATCCTGCTAGTTATCATCACTCGTACTTTCATTTAAATAAGCTGCTAATTCAATAAACACCCTTATATTTCAGCAAAAAGAAGACGAGAACCGCTATTCGGCATCTCGTCTTCTTTGTATTTTGATAAATCATCACCCGCGGGTTCTGATCAAGTATTAATTATCGAAATCTTCGCGTTTTGCTGGACGCGTGCTTGTGCTGCTTGGGCGAGTAGATGGTTTGCGGTCCGCACTGCGGTTCGCTCCACCATCACGGCTAGCTGCGCCATCACGGTTGCCTTTATAGCCACCGCCATAACCGCCACTGCCACTACCATAGTTACTGCCACCGCTGCTGTAGCCACCACGACTTCCGCCACCGTTGTTGTCACGGTTTCCACGGTATCCACCAGTGCTGCCACCGGAAGTACCACGGTTACCACCATAACCACCATTAGGTTTGCGGCCACTGCGAATGTCGTTCTTACCGCCACGACGTTTAGCACGGATTGGATCTTCAGGAGTCAATTCAATTGCAGAATCCTTCTTATCACCAGTCAGAAGCTTCATTGCAGCTGACAGCAATTGAACGGAATCATATTGCTCAAGCAATTGAATAGAAATACCTTTGTACTCATTCAATTCACCGTTCTCAACCATTTCAAGCAAACGTTCTGCTGTTACGCGTTGTTTACCTTCAATAGCCTCAGCCATAGTTGGCAATGGTTTACGAGTAATACGGTGACGAGTAACGCGTTCGATCAAATGCAGGTGATCCATTTCGCGTGGAGTAACGAAAGACCAAGCTGTACCTTCTTTACCAGCGCGACCAGTACGACCGATACGGTGTACATAGCTTTCTGGATCTTGCGGCAAGTCAAAGTTAATTACATGAGTAACGCCGGATACGTCCAAACCACGAGCCGCTACGTCAGTAGCTACCAGCACATCAATGCTGCCATCACGGAATTTACGCATTACAGCATCACGTTGGTTCTGAGACAGGTCACCATGCAATCCATCAGCAGAGTATCCACGTTTTTGCAAAGCTTCTGCAAGCTCATCAACCCGGCGCTTCGTGCGCCCGAACACGATTGCAAGCTCAGGTGATTCCATATCAATCAAACGACTAAGCGCTTCGAACTTTTGACGTTCAGGTACTTCAACATATGCTTGATCAATCAGCGGAGCACTGATTTGTTTCGGAATAACGGAGACGTGTTGCGGGTTGTTCAGGAATTGCTGTGCAAGACGTTGAATGTTTGGAGGCATTGTAGCCGAGAACAACATAGTTTGACGTTCTTCAGGAACGAGCTTGAGGATTGTCTGAATATCTTCCATAAAGCCCATATCCAGCATTTCATCTGCTTCATCCAATACAACAGTTTGAACATCATCCAAACGAATGGTTTTACGGTTGATATGGTCAAGCAAACGTCCAGGTGTACCAATAATAATTTGTGGTTTCTTCTTAAGACCACGGATTTGGCGACCAATATCTTGTCCGCCATAAATTGCCAACGAACGAAGACCTTTAAAACGGCTTAGCTTACCGATTTCTTCTGATACTTGAATGGCCAACTCACGTGTTGGTGCCATGATAAGTGCCAGAATTTTTTCGTCTTCGCGATTAATCTTCGAAATGAGGGGGATACCAAAAGCAGCAGTCTTACCTGTACCAGTCTGTGCTTGACCGATCAGATCCGACCCAGTCAATGCCAATGGAATTGACTGCTCCTGTATCGGTGTTGCCTCCTCAAATCCTAACTCTGTGATTGCTTGTAGCACTTTTGGCTCCAAGCCAAATTCTGCGAATGTTTTCAAATTATTCATGCTCCTTCTATACAGTGGACATTCCACATGCTTGTCTGTATTCTTAAGTAGCGGTAAACACATTTATATGCTGTCCAATCATGCTCTTTTTTCTGCATGATATAGCGCTTTTGGGACGAAAAGCCTCCCTTTCATCAGGTACTTCATTGTACCTGAGCAACTGTAGCTTTACATCCGATGCAATGCAAAAATACCATTGTAACGTCCTACTCAAGAATATCCTGTACATTATATCACAACTCTAAGTAGGAATACCAGTGGGTTCCTTTCTTTTCATTGCATACATGGTTTATTTTTAAATTTATTTATAGAGGTGGATTTGCTTGTTAAGACAGATTTGGAATTGTATTGCAGTTATTTTCGGGGCAGCGTTGATCGCCAGTGGATTTAATCTTTTTCTAATCCCTCATCGCTTACTCAGCGGAGGAGTATCCGGACTTTCGATGTTAGTGGGTTACTTTACACCACTAAACATAAGCCTCTTGTACTTACTCTTTAATATTCCATTGCTTGTAGCTGGTTGGTTCCAGCTAGGCCGGAGATTTATTATGCTAAGCATGTTATCCGTTGTGGCAACAACCTGGTTCTTGACGATCATTCCCGAATATTTGGTAGCTACTGATATGCTGCTTTCTTCTGTATTTGGTGGCGTGCTGGTTGGTATTGGCTGTGGCTTCAGCTTCCGTGCAGGTGGTTCATCCGGAGGTTTTGATATCCTGGGATCCATCATCACTAAATTCCGCGATTTCCCAGTTGGAAACGTGGTGGTTAGCTTAAACGGACTCGTTATTCTTGCCGCGGCATATTTTGATAACAACTGGAACTTGGCTCTTGCATCGATGGTATCTATATATGTAACTGGTAAGGTACTGGACATGATTCACATCAGCCATTTAAAGGTAACCGTATATATAGTAACAAATCGTACAGATGAGCTCCTTCAGCATTTAATGGGGCTTCAACGCGGTGTCACAAAGATTAAAACAGAAGGCGCTTATTCTCATGTTGAAAAGGACATGCTAATGACAGTAACAACCCGCTACGAACTTGCTGAACTGCAACGTATTATCCGCACGACAGATCCTCAAGCATTTGTAAATATTGTCGAGACAGTTGGTGTTATGGGCTCCTTCCGAAAAAGATAAAAACTGGCAATGAAAAGTATTAATTTGGAAAATGCACCAATCACAGAATTGTGATATATTATAATCACGCAGAACCCTAACAATTTCATAAAGATTGAGATTTACCCCTCTTTTTTCCAAGCACTTCGTTTTCCGATGATTACTGAATTCCATTCAGACCTATCGAAAAAGGAAAGGGTGATTTTTGTGGAAATGGAAACGGTAAAGCTGTCAGCAATCGTCATGAGGTGGTATCCTGATATGATGCCGTTTCTCAAACAGGACGAATTAAATTCCGTAATCGTTCTGCGTGACGGGCTTAGTATTCTGGAACCTGCAGATGCCATGGATATCATCCATTACAGTATCTGTGAACATCAGAATTCTGCGTATCTTCAATGAGTAAGCCGCAAGAGAAGTCTTGATAGTTGCCGCCTTAAGTTCGGCCATGTTGCCGTGTTGAGGCGGCATTTACTTTTTACAATACGTTTAGAATCTGTGCGTCCCGGTTATATACATCAAGGATGGATTTTCAGACCCGATCTGAGCCAACATTATTACAACACTGTTCTTTTTAGAAGCAACCGTTCCTATATAATTTAGGAAATGTACATAAAGGGAGAGAATACGAATGAACATCACCTGGGCTCTACTGATGATGGCCTTGGGAAGTGTAGGCGTGCAACAGAATCAACATGACGCTGAAGTGGCAATTGCATTGAAGTCCGCCATGAATCCCCCCATCATCGCTACGCAAAATAATAATTCAAATGGTTCAACTCCAGCTCCAAATGCTACAGCAGAAGCAAATGACTCACAAAGCATGCTACACGCAGATCCTCAGCCGGATGCGCCAAAAGTAAAAGGCATCTATGTTACCGCATACAGTGCCGGTGGAGAACGAATGGAAAAGCTTCTTTCTTTACTTGATCAGACGGAACTAAATTCTATGGTCATCGACATTAAGGATGATGCAGGTTACATCACGTATAAAACCGATAATCCTGAACTTCAGAAACTCGGTAATCCGCAGCCATTTATTGGCGACATCAACAAACTGATGGAAAGATTGAATAAACATGATGTATATCCTATCGCTCGAATTGTTGTCTTTAAGGACTCTATACTTGCCAAAAAGAATCCGCAATTATCCTTTGTTAATGCAGACGGCACAGTATGGAAGAATAAAGGCGGCGATAGCTTTGTTAATCCTTATAATGAAGATGTCTGGAAGTACAATGTCGATATCGCCAAAGAAGCTGTCAAACTCGGCTTTAAAGAAATTCAATTCGACTATGTGCGCTTTCCTGAAGGTTTCGAAAAACGTGCAGACACACTTAAATACACCAAAACTAGCGATTCTCGCGTAGATATCATTTCTAATTTTGTAAAATACGCAAAAGCAGAGCTTGCTCCACTTGGTGTTCGTGTATCCGTAGATATTTTTGGATATGCCGCATCTGCTCCTGCTGAGGGCATAGGACAAGACTTCGTTAAAATATCCAAGAATGTGGATGTCATCAGCCCGATGATTTATCCGAGTCATTATTCAACGGGATGGTTTGGAGTGAAAGAGCCTGACTTAGATCCGTATGCTACCATTAAAGGCTCCATGGTTGATACCCATAAGAAGCTTGATCCTCTAGGCAGCTACAAACCTGTTATTCGTCCTTGGATTCAAGATTTTACAGCAAGCTGGCTCGGAAAAGGTCATTATATTAAATACGGTAAAAAACAGGTGGAGGATCAAATCCGCGCTTTAAAAGATGAAAATGTAGAGGAGTTTCTGCTCTGGAACGCCAATAACCGATATACCTCCGATGTCGATTATGAGAAATGATGTATATAGCCCTTATTATGTATAATTGAAATCAGGTATGATATATAAAGATAAAGACCCGGCATTTGCCGGGTCTTTTAATGGAGAAAAAGGGAACTTTTACTGTAATCAATAAAAACCAACAAAGAATGAGGCAAAGAACGATGATACAAACCACCTCTTTAAAACAAAAAGCAATACAATTCTTTCATATTTTATTTCCAATTCTGGTTACACAGATTGCTTTGTCAGCGATAACCTTCTTTGATACAAACATGTCAGGTAAGTTTAGTACAGCCGATCTGGCAGGTGTGGCGATAGGAACCAGTCTCTGGATCCCAATTCAAACGGGCTTAAGTGGAATCCTTATGGGGATTACCCCCATCGTCTCTCAGCTCATCGGAAGCAAAAAAGAAAAGGATGTAGCCTATCAAGTCACACAGGGAATCTGGTTATCACTGATCGTCTCTGTAATTGTCTTACTAATCGGGAGCTTCGCCTTGTCACCTATCCTTAATTTTATGAATCTGGAGCCGACTGTAAGAGATGTTGCATTTCGTTTCCTAAGTGCGATCTCCTTCGGAATTATCCCGCTGTTTGGATATACAGTTCTCCGTAGTTGTATAGACGCTCTGGGACAAACACGAGTGTCCATGTTGATCACACTCATAGCCCTACCCGTGAATGTTGGTTTGAACTACTTACTAATCTTCGGAAAATTCGGGTTTCCTCGACTTGGTGGTGTTGGAGCTGGAGTGGCATCAGCTATCACCTACTGGGTAATTTTTTCGGTTGCCCTGCTGTTCATTTATCGGGTAGAACCCTTTGCAAGCCTTAGAATCTTCCGAAAGTTCTTCTTTATATCGCTAAAAAGCTTCAAAGATCTACTGAAGATCGGTGTACCTATTGGCTTCTCGATTTTTTTTGAAACTGCAGTGTTCTCCGCTGTAACCTTGTTGATGAGTCGGTTCGATACTGTAACGATTGCAGCTCATCAAGCAGCCATTAATTTTGCAACTACGTTATATATGATTCCGCTCAGTATCTGTATGAGCCTTACCATTCTCGTCGGCTTCGAGACTGGATCCGGCAGGCAAAAGGATGCTCGTCAATATGCCATTATGGGAATTGGACTTGCGGCTATCCTCTCCCTGGCAACTGCACTCCTGCTCTTATTTGCTGGCCATCATGTAGCTGGTTTATACACTGATGAACCTGATGTCATATCATTAATTCAGCATTTCTTAATCTATGCGATCTTTTTCCAGATTTCCGATGCGATTGCAACACCTACACAAGGAGCACTTCGTGGCTATAAGGATGTTAATCCAGCCTTCATTATTTGCTTTATAGCTTATTGGGTTATAGGGCTTCCTACAGGCTATGTACTTGCTACTTATACGGATCTAGGAGCTTATGGTTATTGGATCGGCTTGATCACCGGTCTTGCGATTGGGGCTACATTGCTCTTGACTCGGCTTGTTAAAGTTCAACGCCGTTATGCCACACAATATGCAGACGCTCAAGCACATCACTAATAATCAAAAGAATACAAAAAAAGGAACAGTGCGAAATTCGCAGCTGTTCCTTTTTTGTATGTTAATTATTGAGAAAGACGGGATGCAAGCTCGTACAACTCCACGTCAAAGTCTTTCTTCGTATTCACTACAAGATCGATATCTGTAAGGGTTAGTTCTCCCTTGATGATACCGCAACCTTTATCAGACTCACCTTCAATTAGTTTACGAACGGCAAAGTCACCAAGACGGCTAGCAAGGTTCCGGTCTCCAGGTGTTGGTGTTCCTCCCCGCTGAATATGTCCAAGTACAGTAACCCGTGCATCCAGAGAAGCATGACGATCTTTCAACGCTTGGGCCACATCTTCGCCTTTACCCACACCTTCTGCAACGATGACGATACTGTGACGTTTACCTCTGACAAAGTTGTCGCGCATACGATCCGCAACTTCATTCAAGTCATATGGCATTTCTGGCACGAGAATTGTTTCTGCTCCAGAAGCCAGACCTGCATGTAGTGCGATATCTCCACAATGACGTCCCATAACTTCTACAATGGAAGAACGCTCATGGGAGGACATCGTGTCACGCAGCTTGTTAATAGCATCTACAACGACACCAACTGCTGTATCAAACCCGATGGTGTAATCCGTGTAGGAAATATCATTATCAATAGTTCCCGGTAATGCCATCGTCTTGATACCGAGTTTACTTAGTTTATTAGCACCTTTATAAGAACCATCTCCACCTATAACTACTAGGCCATCGATGCCCATTTCATTAAGAATATCTGCACCCTTTTGCTGACCTTCTGGTTTTGTGAACTCCAGACATCTTGCAGATTGCAGAATGGTTCCCCCACGTTGAATAATGTCACCAACACTGCGAAGATCCATAGGGAAGATATCGCGATTCAGAAGACCTTGATATCCACGTTGAACTCCAAAAACTTCAATGCCATAATAAAGTGCGCTTCTTACAACCGCACGAACAGCGGCGTTCATACCTTGTGAATCTCCACCACTAGTCAGTACTGCAATTTTTTTGATTTTTGACATTCTGTTGTTCCTCCTTAAAGTTGTGCAATGCCCCATCCGTTGTATAGATGAAGCTTCGCAGCCTTGTTACAAAAAACGATTGCGTATCCAGCGGCTATTAGCGAAGAAGAACAGCCTTGTAAGCGGACTTCCTCTCATCAGGCTTTTAGACACAGTGCGAACTTCCCGCTGTTCGCTAACTTTCGGATCAGATAAATAAAGTGCCAGCAATCCCTCAATCACCATACGATGCATAGATGATTCCGGAAGTTCACGTACATCCTTACGGGCCCACTCAACCATGGAAGCGATCCGACTTAACATGGTATCCGTGTCGTCATAATAATTGCAGAAATTAAGATCGCCGCCTGCTCGGTCCTCTTCCTGATCAATCAAATAATCCAGCATAATGTGCAATCCACAAACATGTGGAAAATATGCAGCTCGAATCGATTCCGAAGAAGACTTACTTAGCTTCGGATCACACGCAGATAGAAAAAGCATGAATACGCCTAAAGTAGAGCCCGTTGCAGCTGCAAACTCGTTCCAATGCAGATGCGGAGCACGGCTACCCTGCTGCTCCCACCATTCCTTCAGGGCTGTTTCCCTGAGTTCCGGGCGGATATGCTTATATACCTGCAAATCTGTATACAGCACAGCCAAATCACGAATCTCCGCTGCAGCAGCGGAATAACCTGGCAGCAAAGAGATCATCTCCTGGCATTTTCGAACTAGCCTATACAAGTACCCGCCGTCATTCTGTTCATCGCGAAGCGCATAATAATTGACAGGTTCAGCGTTTGGATCAATGGCATCCAGCATAGATTGATGCAGCAGCCTGAAATCTGCAGGATCAAGCGAAGTACTGCGATCACATAAGTTATCTAGATAATCACTGATAGTTTGATAAGCAACAATAAGCGGAATAAGTATATGTCTCATCGATAAATTGCCGGCGGCATAAATACCTCCACCTATGCAGTGAAACTCCTTTGTTTCAATGCTGGCAAGTGCTTGCTTCCGGAGCTCGGGATCGGGAATCCCATTCGCATCTTGGCGCCAGAAGTCCAGACTTTCTCTCACTTCTGGCAGCACGTACTTATAGACCCTGTTCATAAGCCCAATAGGGCCACGCGGGCTAAGGTAACGGCCTTGCTCTAATTCACTCAATGATAGTGCCTCCACATTGTTGTCTCCTTATCCAAATCACCACTTATTATAATATGATCAGACGTATTTGTACAAACAACAAAATCACTTTCGTAAAATTATGAAAGATTCAGAAATAACGCAATTCAAGAATAAAACACATAACCCTCCATTGCTTTATGCTATACTAGCCATATTTCAATCTCAGAGGAGTGCACTTTCATGTTTTCAAAACGGACCGGAAGCCCTTACAGCGATCAGAATTGGCTTCGTTCCTTTCTTTTTACGATTTATGGCACTAGCGTTCTTGTAGTATCCTACTTTCCTTTATTCTACACACATTTAGGGTTTAGCAGTTCTCAGGTGGGCTACTTGTATTCTCTCGGTCCCCTCATCTCCATCCTATCCAATCTCTTCTGGAGTATGATGAGCGATAAGCTAGGTACCATTCGAAAAATCATGTTTATTTTACTCGCGGGGCAATTAGTTACCGGACTTCTATTAGCCAGAGCGACCGACTTTTCTTCCGTTATGCTTATTTTGTCCTTTTTCTACTTCTTCTATTACCCAGTTTTTCCGCTTGCTGATACAATGGCCATCAAAATTGCGGAGCGACACGGACGAAACTTCATTACAATTCGTGTATTTGGCTCATTAGGCTATTCTTTCTTTGCTTTAACCGTCGGGTATGCGCTTAGAGCTTTAGGTGCTACTTGGAGTCTTACCTTATGTATTATTATCATTATAATCGCACTTCTAATTACAATTGGCCTAAAGGATGTCAAAAAAACTGTTCCAGAGCTCCCCAATCAGAAAGCTGTTACTACCAAACCAGGCAAGAAAGAGCATGGGCTTAAAGATATTCTTTTGCGAAAAGAAGTGCTGTGGTTCTTCGGATGTGTCTTTGTACTCGCACTGGGCCATAGAATGAACGAAGCTTTTCTCACCATCAGTTTAAAGAACCTGGGCGCTGGTGAGGAAGTGATCGGCTGGGCATTACTTGCCTCGGCACTAAGTGAAATCCCTGTATTATTTATACTCGGAAAATACGGCGACAAATTTAAAGAACTGCCCTTATTAATTTTAGCCAGTCTCATGTATGCCCTTCGCTTTCTACTAATGGCGCTCGCCGATCACCCAGGCTCTATAATCGCGATTCAAGCCTTGCATAGCCTGACATTTGGCGTCTTTTTTGTAACATGTGTCCGTTATATCACTCGGATTATTCCTGATCGTCTCCGAGCAACCGGTCTTGCAATCTACACAGTTGTTTGGTCAAGTGCAGCTGGACTTCTAAGTGGTACATTTGGTGGAATGATCTATCAGGAAGCTGGACGCTTCACCTTCTATATGGTAGCGGTTGCCTTCAGCCTTCTTGCTTTTGTAGGCTTTTTAGGACAGCATTTATTGGATACCCATCGAGATTCAATGCGCTATTTCAAGAATAAGAACAAAAAAGCTTCCCTATAATAGAACACTTCTGATACTCAAAAATATTAAAAGGTCTTTGCTATCCCTTCACTTGGGAATGCAAAGACCTTTCATCTAAATTGATGTCTATTAGACGTAAAAAAACACAGTTCCCGAAAGAACTGTGTTCTATAGTTGGTAACCACTCTTGCAAGGGCTTGCCAAGTAAATTATATATTTATAGCAGACAGCTTAACTGTCTTTGCCGTTTCTTATAATTTTACTACGTTTTCAGCTTGCGGTCCACGATTACCATCAGTGATATCGAATTCTACTTCTTGACCTTCGTCCAAAGTTTTGAATCCTTCACCTTGAATTGCTGAGAAGTGTACGAATACATCTTCGCCGCCTTCTACTTGAAGAAAACCATAACCTTTTTCTGCGTTAAACCATTTTACTGTACCTTTCAATTGAACAACCTCCTAAAAATAACCGCCATATATGGCGTATAACTATATTATACTGCAATCTTCTACTCAAATCAATCTATCTGGATCTTTAAATATGTGATTTAATTTGCTTTTCCCTTGACCAGTGCGTTATCATTGAGCCAAAAGCCAAAAATCGCCAGGGTGGTAATGATAATGATCAAAAAACATGAAATATACAAAACAGACAAATGGAATATGATGACGGTAGAAGTTCAAGGACGTTATATCGTACTTCGCGAAATCTCCGATCAATGGGGAGAAGAAACACATACTTTCCTTAGTCGTCCAGCTATGATGCAGTGGGTGAACAACCGATTCAACAAAGAATCTTATAAAGATAATGAAGAAGAGTATAAAAATATCATCGCAGCCTTCAAACAGGTATAACAGAACATGAACACAGAAAATATCGCGATTTATGTTGTCCTAGTCTTATGTCTAGGCGCAGTTCTAATTATGACCAAGGATCGTGTCCCGCCGCAGTTTAAGCGGGGCATGGCCTTAACTGCAGTCATTATGATTCTGTTCGCCTTCATCTTTGTTATTTATAGCTTATTGGCATAACTTATACTTTCATATATTTAAAGAAGACTAAATATTAATAATCAGGACTTAATAGGGCATAATAAGCCGACTCTACTTTCAAGAGGAGGATGTTATGCCTATTTCACCCAAGTCCATCCCTCTTCTACTTGTGCTCAGCTTGCTACCGGGTGATTTATCATCTACAGTATTGCCGAGGGAGATTATGCCTACTACATCTCATCATTCTAGGAGGGTTTCTATGGAAAAATTATTGAAAAGAAGCGAAGTACCTGCTGAGAATCGTTGGAAGCTTGAAGATGTGTTTGCTTCTCAGAAGGATTGGGATGCAGAATTTGCTGAAGCTAAATCCTTAATCAAAAAAGCTGCGGATTTTCAGGGTACACTAGATTCCGCGGATGCTCTAAAAAAATGTTTTGAAATGGATGACAAGCTGTCCATCCTAACTGAACGACTCTTCGTGTATGCACATATGCGTCAAGATGAAGACACAGCTAAACCTGACTCTCAAGCTTTGTCCTCCAAAGCGAAAAAGCTTGGTATTGAAGCAGGTGAAGCTTTATCTTTTGTAACCCCAGAAATTCTGGCGTTACCAGTTGAGAAGTTGGACCAGTTCATCGCTGATCCGAACCTATCCGCTTATAAATTCACCTTAACTGAAATGAAACGTGAAAAAGCCCATGTGCTTTCTAAAGCTGAAGAAGCACTGCTAGCTCAGGTCGGAAATTTAGCTCAAGCACCTCAGAATATTTTCAGTATGCTGAACAATGCGGATCTGAAATTCCCTAAGATCAAAGATGAGGATGGCAAAGAAGTTGAGCTGACTCATGGCAACTATATCAAGTTTCTCGAAAGTAACGACCGTGAGGTTCGCCGAAATGCTTTTAAGGCAGTCTACGATACCTACCGGAAGCAGAAGAACACTATCGCAGCAACGCTTAGCGCGAATGTGAATAAAAATGTGTTCTACTCACGAATTCGCAAATATCCTTCTGTAATGGAAATGTCACTCTATGGTGATAACATTCCTAAAGAGGTTTACACCAACTTGATTGATACGATTCACGAAAGCCTTCCATTGATGCACCGTTATATGAATCTGCGTCAGAAGCTGCTGGGTGTCGATGAGTTACATATGTATGATCTGTTTGCACCGCTTGTTGATGAATATAAATTAGATATCACCTATGAAGAAGCCAAGAAAATCACTAAAGAGGGTCTCAAACCGCTCGGTGAAGATTATCTGAATGTGCTGCAAAAAGGCTACGACAACGGATGGATCGATGTGTATGAGAACGAGAATAAACGGTCCGGGGCTTACAGCTGGGGGCCATACGGTACGCATCCTTTCGTACTGCTGAACCATAATGATAATTTAAACAGTATGTTTACACTGGCACATGAGATGGGCCATGCATTACACTCGTATTTTTCGGATAACGCTCTAAATTATCGGGATGCGCAATATACGATTTTCCTAGCAGAGGTTGCTTCTACTACTAACGAGGCGCTGCTAATGGATTATTTACTCAAAAAGTCTACAGATCCTAAAGAAAAAATGTATTTACTCACCTACTATGCTGATCAGTTCCGGACAACGATTTTCCGGCAGACGATGTTCGCTGAGTTCGAGAAAATCATTCATCAGCGTGTTGAAGAAGGTGAATCGCTTACTCCACAAGATCTTTCGAGCATCTACTATGACCTGAATGTTAAGTACTATGGTAAAGAAATGGTTGTAGATCAGGATATCGAGATGGAATGGGCGCGGATTCCGCATTTCTATAACAGCTTCTATGTTTATAAATACGCAACCGGCTTCTCAGCAGCGACTAGCTTTGCCAAACAAATTCTTGAAGAAGGCAAACCTGCGGTGGATCGTTACCTCGGCTTCCTGAAGAGTGGCGGCAGTGACTACTCCATTAATATTCTGTCTAAAGCTGGTGTTGATATGTCTTCTCCTGAGCCGATTCGCGAAGCGATGAGTGTCTTCGAAGATGTTATCGCTCAAATGGAACAGTTGACCAAATAAGGCAGAGAGCTTAGTATTGCATTAATCCCTTGCCCTATTTGGGCAAGGGATTTTATTCTGTTATATCCCCTGAGGAGGAAGAATTCAATGAGAATTCAATGGTCTTTAATTGCAGGTCTAATCTTTGCGCTGCTAACAGCCATATTTGCAGTCATCAACGTGGATCCCGTTCAAGTCAATTTCGGTTTTGATGTAGTTAATATACCGCTGATCCTAGTTATTCTGGGCTGCGCGTTAATTGGTGGAATCATCGTGGGTTCTTACGGTATTTTTCGCCAGTACAAACTACAAAAACAAATTAAAAGCTTAAATGCTGAGCTAACCAAACTTCGTGATGCCGACACTTCTTTAGATTCTTTTAACACAGATAATGATGGCCTAACAGGAGGACTTAACTAATGATTACTATTCAACCAAACGAAGATTACATACTCTCAATCCTAAAAAAATTGCTTGATACACCGAGCCCCAGCGGCTTCACAGCACAAGTAATGAACCTTGTTGCCGAAGAAGCGGCAGCATTAAATGTGCCGCTAAGCTGGAATGAAAAAGGCGGCGTAATTCTAACCGTCCCAGGCCTAGATCCTTCCCGTACTATCGGCATCAGCGCTCACGTGGATACACTTGGAGGCATGGTTCGCTCTATTAAATCTGATGGTACACTGCGACTGACCTCTGTTGGTGGCTTCACTATGCACAGCATCGAGAATGAATACTGTGTGATCCATACCCGCAGCGGCAGAACCTATACTGGAACCATCTTAACCAGCCATCCATCTGTTCACGTATATCCAGATGCTCGTGATTTCAAACGTTCAGAGGAGAACATGGAAGTACGGATTGATGAGCTTGTATCTAACAAAGAAGATGTACTTAAGCTAGGCATCTCCGTTGGTGATTTCATTTCCTTCGATGCACGTGCGGTGATTACACCTAGCGGGTATATTAAATCCCGACATCTGGATGACAAAGCGAGCGTTGCTGCCCTTCTTGGCCTGCTGGAAAGCATGAAGCGCGAAGGCTGGAAACCGCTCCACAACCTTTCTTTCCTCATCTCCAACTATGAGGAAGTGGGACATGGCACAGCTTGGATTCCTGGCGAGATTAATGAAATGATCGCAGTCGATATGGGCGCCATGGGCGACGATCTTAGCTGTAAAGAAACCGATGTGTCCATCTGTGCAAAAGATTCTTCCGGCCCTTATGATTATGTTATGACTGGCCGTTTGATTGAGCTGGCAGAAGCACTTGCTATTCCTTATGCCGTTGATATCTATCCAATGTACGGCTCCGATGCTTCCGCTGCCCTTCGAGGCGGCAATAATATTCGTGCCGCACTGATCGGCCCAGGCGTACACGCCTCCCACTCTATGGAACGTACACATAAGCAAGCTGTAGTAAACACTGCTAAGCTTCTCGCTGCTTATGTGGGCACTAACTGAGGCAAGTACTGGCAAGTTAAAGCAGCTCTGGAGACGTAGACAATGGCTGATAGTCTCACTTCTACTGCTCATGATAGCAGTATCAGCAATCTCGATGTTCCTGTTTTCCAGAAGCCACAAGGAAAATCCCTTTGATGGTCTTCCACACGCTTACACTTATTTAGAGACCGTGAGTCCAGAAAATGTTCAACTCTATATGATGTCACTTTCACCCGAAGATATTAAACTCAGAGCCGCTGGTGCACCCCTTCAGCAGGTGATTGCTTATGGGATTAATGGAGGCTTCTTCTATGGAGATGCACTTCTATCCATTGCTATCATGAAT
Source organism: Paenibacillus sp. FSL R5-0475 (assembly GCF_038004585.1). Classification (NCBI taxonomy): domain Bacteria; kingdom Bacillati; phylum Bacillota; class Bacilli; order Caryophanales; family Paenibacillaceae; genus Paenibacillus; species Paenibacillus sp. FSL R5-0475. The sequence goes on along the minus strand of NZ_JBBORK010000001.1, from coordinate 826,384 downwards.
GATATCCCCACTAACGGTGTTAAAAAGGCGTACGGCTCCGGCTGGTTTAACGCTAAATATGCGCGCGGAACCCTGGTCTGGGATGGTGCCAGTCGTAGCTTTTCCGTACAGGTCGTCTCATCGGGAGAAGAATTGAACGTTACGGATCGCCAGCATTATTTTGCGCAAGGCGGCATTAGTATGAATCTGCAGGATGAGGATCTCTGGGAAGTTGTGATAGCGAAAGAACATCTTCCTTATTCGGATGAGAAACGAATGCGCTCAGGCATGCTGTATGACGATAATGGCAAGCTGTGGCTGATTGTTACGCCAACACTCTCGACGGCGGCAGAGTTCCGTTCAGCCATCCTACAGAGCGTGCCTGCTGAAGGTCTCGAAGGTATCTTTCTAGATGGTGATGGCTCCTCACAGATGAATGCTGATGAAATCATCTTACCTGGCGACTCTCGTGCCGTGGTGCAAATGATCGCGGTGGACGGAACGAAATAAAGCAAAAAGAAGCGATACTCTACTATTAGAGATCGCTTCTTTTTGTGATTTTATTCAATCCCAGACTTGCCCCAGCTTATCTGAGTAATATGAAATAGCCTTACTATAACTTCTTATTCCTTCATCCGCTGAGGTTTCAGCCAGCAATTTAAGTAACATCCCCATAGCCAGACTATGATCTCCGAGATTGTGCAAGGTCATTGCAAGGAACACCGGAAATTCCTTATTCTCTGGGTACTCTTGAATGGCCTGCTCCAATATTGCTTTGGAATTCTCATATTCTCCGAGTGTTCGGTAGGTGCTGCCCAGTCCCAATAGAGCGCCGACTCTCTGCTCCGTAGATAAGCCTAGTGTTAAGCTTTTCTCATAATAGGGTACTGCCTCGCGTTCCAGACCGAGCACATCATGCGTCCACGCTAATTGATACAGAAGTTCTGCATCATTACTATTCTGCTCATATAGCTCTAACAGATCACTCTGGCTTCTTCAGCTTTACCTTCGTTTCGCAGGGCTACAGCTTCCACAAGTTGATTCTCCAAACTGAGCCCTCCCTTATTGTCACACATGGACAATCCGTTTTATGCTTTACCAGCGATTTTCTCTGCAAGCTCATTCAGATAGGTCCAGCGCTCCATTAGACGCTCCAGCTCGGCTTCGGCAAGCCGCTGCTCTTCCACTAGCTCCTGCAGTCTCCCAGAGTCAGCAAACGCTGCTTCCATCTCCGCACTAATATCAGTCAAGCGCTGTTCTGCAAGCTCGATCTGCTCGTCAATTCCTTCATATTCACGCTGTTCCTTAAAACTGAATTTGAGTTTGGTCTTGGAAGCTGATGATGCCGCTGTGTTACTGACTGTTTCTGTAGTCTCTTTACCCTTTGCATTACCGTCATCTTTGTTCGATTCTGCATTGCGTGAAGGAACATTTTTGGCCAGCCATTCTTCATATTCCGTATAATCGCCAACATGAAGCCGAATTTCTCCATTTTCAAAGGCAATTAGCTTGTCAATAGTCCGATCCAGGAAATAACGGTCATGGGATACGGTAAAGACGACGCCCGGGAATTCATCCAGATAGTCTTCTAAAACAGCCAACGTGCCAATATCCAAGTCGTTCGTAGGCTCATCCAACAGCAATACGTTTGGTGCTCCCATCAATACACGAAGCAGATACAGGCGTCGTTTTTCGCCACCAGACAGTTTGGAAATCGGCGTCCATTGCATCGCAGGAGGGAACAAGAAGCGTTCGAGCATTTGGCCTGCGGTAATGACGCTACCATCAGCTGTACGTATGACTTCCGCTTCTTCCTTCACATATTCAATAGCTCGCATGCTGTCATCCATATCCTGATGTTCTTGCGTAAAGTAACCCAACTTAACCGTCGCACCAAGCTGAACCTCTCCCTTATCCGGCTGCAGCTTACCTGCAATCAGATTCAGAAGTGTTGATTTACCGCTACCATTTGGACCTACAATACCTACGCGATCTTGTGGTACAGCAATATAGGTCAGATCTTTAATCAACTGACGACCATCCAGCGATTTCGACAGTTCATTGATTTCAATGATTTTGCGACCCAAACGTGTGGATGCCACCGAAATATCCAGCGAACCGTTCGAACTGCTTCCTGTACTTTCTTTCAGCTTCTCAAAACGGTCGATTCTTGCCTTTTGTTTCGTTGATCGAGCTTTAGCTCCACGACGAATCCAAGCAAGCTCCGTACGAAGCAGGTTCTTACGCTTTTGCTCCGCAGAGGCTTCACGCTCTTCACGGTCGGCTTTTAGCTCTAGAAAACGGGAATAGTTGGCCTCATAACGGTATAACTGTCCTCCGTCCAGCTCTAGCATGACACTTGCGACACGCTCCAGGAAGTAACGATCATGCGTTACCATTAAGAGAGCGCCGCGCCGTTTCTGTAAATATTGCTCTAGCCAAGCCACGGAGTCCGTATCAATATGGTTCGTAGGCTCATCCAGAATAAGAAGCTCAGATGGCGTAATCAGGGCAGCCGCAAGTGCTACACGTTTCCGTTGACCACCAGACAGCGTATCCATCAGCGCATCGAATTTCACTATACCCAGCTTAGTAAGTACGCTCTTAGCTTCACTCTCCAAATGCCAAGTACCTGCTGCATCGATAGCCTGCCCAATCCGCACCAGTTTGCCTTCCAGTTCTGCATTACCTGGCTCTTTTTCAAGGCGAGACATGATCTCCATATACTCACGCATGGTGGCAAGATCTGGATCATCTCCGGCGAAGACCTGTTGCAGTACTGTATTTGTCGGCTCATAAGGAGGGTTCTGTGCCAAGTACTGCACTCGAACATTATTTCCGATCGCAATTTGCCCACCATCCGGGGTATCCAGACCGGCAATAATACGTAAAAACGTTGATTTACCCGTTCCATTCACACCGATCAAACCAATTTTATCCCGATCGTCCATACCAAATGAAGCATCACTAAAAAGTACTTTCTCTCCATAACTTTTGGAAAGATGTTCCACGGTCATAATATTCATGCTATTTCCTCGCTTGCCTTATATTTTCATAAAACCGGTCGCAGCATGAAGCTGCTATTCCACCGGTCTATCATCCTGACCTAAATTCAAGTAATCCATAGCCCCTTTAATAAAAAGACCCGCAGCGAAACCAGCGCGTTTATACGCATCTTCTTCCTTAAAAGATGGATCGAACAAAATATCCATCTTCAGTCGATCCAACATCCCTATGTAGGACTGCGCCATAAGCTCAGGCTCAGACACTCCGCCCTCCAGTAATACCTTCACCACTGCCTGCATATATTCTTCCATAAAAAGCGTCATATACGCCACAAGCTCTGGGTTATTGTTCGGTGCGCGGAAAAAGAGCTTCGTGTGTCGCTTACGCTCATAATAATAGTAAAGATGATGTTTGGCGATAATTGACAGTTTACCTGCCAAAGTATCACTAGCCTTCAGCTTTTCCTGTAATTGCTGAAGGAATCCCTCACAATCCCGGCGCGTTACCGCCATGAACAATTCTTCTTTACTCTTGAAGTATAAATAAACGGTGCCCTTAGCAATTCCGGCCTGAACCGCAATGTCCGACATCTTCGTTTCGTAAAATCCACCTGAACCGAAGAGCTCGTATGCGGCATCCAGAATGGCAGTATGTTTATGATTGGACGTGCTGCTCATCGGTTCCTCCTTTAAAACATCATCCCACACAATAAGGCAATAGCCCCTCCGACGATAGAGCTAATAGCATTGACTGCATCATTAGTCATCCACTTCCAGCCACGTGCGTATTCAACCTTTTTACCGCAGTGATGTGTACTTTCCACTTCGCGTCCGCAAACGGTGCAACGATTCATCAGCTGAACGGTTGCCCCTAGTATAGAATCCGTGAACGCACCCGCAAGTCCTCCTGTGAGTCCTGCCAATGTAAGCAACAAGAAGGATTGATCTGGCATGCCAGATATCATCCGTAGCAGCCATGAAGATGCACCGATAAGTGCACCTCCTGCGGCGGCGGCCAGCGTACCCAGGCTTGATACGCCACCTGAGGCACCGGCAGGAAGTATTTTACCTGTCAGGACAGACCGAGGCAGCTTCTTGCTGAGTGTACCAATCTCCGTAGCCCATGTATCAGAGGTTACCGTTGCCATAACGCCGATAAATAAAAATTCCCAATGTTCCATCGGAACAATCGCATTCAATAGAACGAAAACCATCCCAAGCCCACCATTAGCAAAGACCTGCCCAGCATCTCGGCGACCTGTCTTGGCATAAGTCAGCTCAAGCTCTGCCTTATTATCATGATGAAGCTTAGACAACAGGCTTGAAGAGATGAAAAAAACCAACAATATTCCAAACCAAAAGGCATTTCCAGCACCAAAATAAATGGTCCCCATGGCTACCGCGGCAAGCATGCCGGAAAGGCTTAAGGATTGTTTCCTATAAGCCGCCCCCGCAACTAACAAAGCGCCAAAGGCGCCGATAATCCATAACATAGATTCATCTCCAACAGATGTTTTTAGCCGATCAGGCAAGTCCCCATCAGCTTGTCACCCCAGTACAATTCAAACGAATCTCCTGATACGGTAGAGCCTACACCTTCTGGTGTTCCTGTGAATATCACATCATCTTTACCCAGCCCGTAACGCGCAGCGATAAAATCGACAATTTTTTGGAGCGAAAAAATCATATTTTTAACATTACCTCGCTGAACTTCAACACCATTTTTTAAAACCGTGAAATCCGTTCCTTCCAGCTCTTCCTTGTCAGGAAACGCAATGTAAGGTGTGAGTGGAGCAGCGTTCTTAAAGCCTTTAGCCGGAGTCCAAGGCAGACCTTTCTTCTGCAGATCATTATGCACATCACGCAGTGTGAAATCCAGTCCCAGAGCCATAACATCCACCAGATCCTCCACGCTCATACCCGGTACATAATCACGCGCGATCCGTAGCACAAGTTCTCCTTCATAATGAACCTGACCTGAATCCTTTGGAAGCTGAATGACTGCTTTATCGAGGGAAACCGCCGCATGTGAGGGCTTCAAAAAAATGAGTGGCTCTACGGGGGCATTATTTCCTAATTCCTCCGCATGTAGCTTGTAGTTCCGTCCAACACAATACAAATTATTAACAGCAGCGCACACAGACAATCAGCTCTCTTTCCCATCGAATTGGATTATTTATACTTTTAGAAATGTATCGCCCCAGATATCCGGACGGTTTGTACAAATCATTATATCAGAATGCATATCTGCTAAGCGACGCATCTCTTTTCCTTTGTTCACTGTCCAAGCCATAATCTTCACACCTTGCTCCGTCAAAACCTTAGCCAATCTAGGATTTAAACGCGAGAAGCTAATCGACAAAAGAGAACACTCCAGTTCATGCAGCCTTCGAGCAGGATTACCAAACCTTGAATCAAAAATTAAGCCTGTACGAAAGCGGGGGTCTATTTCCTTGATTTTTTTCAACACATCTGTGTCAAAAGAGGTCAAAATCACGTCGTCCCGCATGCCTTTAGAGGAAATAAGATCCGTCACCTTCTGTTCGATGCCAGGATACATATTGCCCACTGTTTTCAGTTCAATATTGAGACGAAGTCTACCGGAGGCTAATGAGAGCACCTCTTCCAAGGAAGGCACCCGCTCTCCCCGAAAAGAACGCCCTTTCCAGCTACCCGCATCGAGACGCCGGATATGTTCCCAATCCATATTCTTCACCTTACCATGACCATTGGTTGTACGGTCCAGTGTAAAGTCATGAATGACAACAGGAACACCGTCCTTCGAGAGCTGGACATCCAATTCCATCCAGTGTACAAAAGGCATGGCAATGGCCATCCGGATCGCTGCTAATGTATTCTCCGGAGCTTTACCGGAAAATCCCCGATGGGCAACACATAAATTGTTCATCATAAGGACCTCCCAGGAACCCTATTTTGTAACTTGAGTCACTTTGCCGTCACTGTTGATCTTAACTCGACCAGCAGATAAAGACTCTATTTTTTTCAGCAAAAGCTGTCCGTTCACCTGATTCATGGGCACGGGCTGAGCTAGCTCAGCAGTCATAGGCTTCAGCTGTAATGAACATTGACCTTTTTTACTACATTCCGCCTGAAATACAGCAGTTTCCCAAGTGGCAGGTACCGTTGATCTCGTAAAAATAAAATTACCAGTGCTGTAGGCGATCCACTTGCCTTTGTACGGCTCCACACCTTGCAATACATGTGGGTGACCACCAATGACAAGATCAGCTCCCGCATCGACAAAGCTACGTCCAAGGGTCTGCTGAGTATTATCGAACTGCTCTACCCGTTCTTTACCCCAATGGACAACTACGACAACCAAATCAGCTTTTTGTTTAGCTGCAGCAATCGCTTTAAGTCCTTCTCTACTATCATATACTGAAGCAAGCCCGGGTTTATTTTTTCCCGCCATCCAATCAGATGCAGGAATCACCCGTGTGAACCCCAGCAAGGCGATCTTAATCCCTTTACGCTCAAAATATTGCGCTGAGAATGCTTCTTTACTGTTGAGTCCAGCACCAACATAAGGAATGCCTCTTTCCGAGAGATGACTCAGCGTGTCTCGCAGGCCTTCCTCCCCTTGATCAAGCGTGTGATTGTTCGCCATATTTACTGCATCCACTCCGGCTGCTTTAAGAGCATCTAGTGCTTTGGGCGAGCCTTTGAATACGTATTGCTTATTAGCGGCGCCAACCCCACCCGTGGTCACAGGAGTCTCCAGATTCACAATCGTAAGATCATCCTTCTTGAACATTCCATCGAGCGCGGCATACGAATAGTCGTAACCTTTCTTTTCGAGCAATTCCCCGGCTTTCCCCGAAAAAATAACATCTCCACCAAAATTCAAGGTCACTGTATTGCCAGAAGCCTGGTCATCTGATGGAAGTCCAGACACAGAACCACCATCTGCGACTTGGGAGCTACCTTCATCTGGCGAAGGGGTCTCAGTTGGTACAGGCGCCTGTGTTTCAACATTTTCTTCTCTCTTTGGCTCTGGTGTAGGTGTAGCTTCCGGGGTTACCGTTGGAGAAGGGATGGGAGACTCCGTGGCTTCAGGCGTTGCAGTCACTATAGGTGCTGTCTCCTGAGCAGTACTTTCCGGAGTAGGCGAAGCCGTCATTTGCGCCACTGGAGGTGGCTCAGAACTTCCCTTGAATCTGTCATCCATAAAACTATAGCTGAGCGCCACAATAATCAACAGAAGTAGACCTGCATTGACCCACATCCAGGCCGTTCTGCGCTTACGTTTGCTCTTATGTTTGTTCTTCTGTCTAGAACGCGATCGCGGCGGATACATTGTTTCTATGATCTCCTCTACTCTCAAATTGGTTCTATTATAGCATACCTAGCACCTGTCCCTCCAAATACGAGAGTCCATTAAAATAGTATAATCTAATTTTCAAACAAAAACGGTGAAGCAAAAATCTTCGCTTCACCGTTCATTATATAATTCTAACTCTCCCGTAAATGAACAATTAATTCGATATACGCTTTGCAGCGCTTTGTGCTGTAAGCTTAGCCTGCTTAACACAATCGGGCATTGCCACTCCATCATATCCAGCTCCAAAGACATATATCCCAGGAAGTGTGGTCTCAAGCTCCCTATGGAATTTAGAAAGATTGTCAAGATGTCCAACAGGATACTGTGGCATCGAATGTTCCGAACGAGTAATTTCCGTGAATATAGGTTTCGCTGTAATGCCCATGATCTCTCGTAAATCCTTACTCACTAGCTCCGTAAGAGCCTCATCTGGAAGTTGAACATTCTGCTCATCTCCGGAACGGCCTACATGACAGCGCATAAGTACTTTATCATCTGGACTCGTATGCGGCCACTTCGTTGACGTCCATGTACAGGCAGTAATATTGCGCCCTTCCTTACGTGGCACAAGAAAACCTGCTCCAGCATCATCAATTTCGATATCCTTCTTGTCGAAGGCCATGACTAAGTTCGCAACCGATACATAATTTACCGCATCGAGTGCTGAAACATCCACATGTGGACGCAAAAGTTCGGCAGCAAAAGAATTTGGTGTGGTGATATATATTTCATCCGCAAGCAGCCGTTCGCCACTTTCCAGTTCTAGCTCATAACGAGAAGCATTAGTTCCTGTAGCATGTATAGAGACCACCGCAGCTTCAGTTCGCTGTTCTACATCATGCAGTTCATGAATCAAGCCATGCACGAGACTTTGTAGTCCTTTTCGAAAGGTCAGAAAAGTGCTGTTCTTTGTGCTCGTATTTGTCTTAGAGGAATTCTGTTCTTTAATGATTCCACGAATAAGACCACCATACTGCCGCTCTACTTCTCCAAATTGCGGAAAGGTAGCCTGTAGGCTGACTTTGCGTAAATCCCCAGCATACATACCGGCTAATAGCGGTTCGGTCAAATTCTCCATCACTTCAGTACCTAAACGTCGCTCAATCAGCTGTCCGAGGGATTCATCGTCATTACTCCGCTTAGGAGGAAGGATCAAGTCCATCAGCGCGCGTATTTTGCCACCGAATGAAACCAGAGCACTTGATAGAAATGGCTTTAGTTCAGTAGGAATTCCAAGCACAAGACCGGAAGGCATAGGATGAAGCTTGTCACGCTGTAGTATATAGGTCTTCTCTGCCTTTGGATTTGTGTTCACAAGCTCGTGATCTAGCTCTAATTCCTTAGCCAATTCAATCATCTCTGTTTTGCTAGCTAAAAAAGAATCCGGACCCTTCTCAATCACAAATCCATCCCGGTGCAATGTTTCGATCTTCCCACCAAGAGTCTTGTCTTTCTCTAGCAGTACAATATCAGGTTTCATGCCAGCTTCTTTGTAAAACTTACGAATGTAAAAGGCGGCGCTGAGTCCACTCAGCCCACCGCCTATGATAACAATTCGCCTAGAGGGACCAGTCATGACTGACCGGCCGACATTTGATTCAGTCTTGTACGAACAACATCGCTCAATACGGACATGTACGCAGGATCGCTGTTTAATGATTCAATCCGCATAAGACGCATATCCAGCTCTGAAGCTACGGCTGTTGCCTCGATATCAAGGTCATACAGCACTTCTAAATGATCGGATACGAACCCGATCGGTGCCACTAGAACATACTCTACCTGTTCCTTGCTAAGCTGCTGAAGTGTATCCAGAATATCTGGTCCAAGCCATGGTTCAGCTGTCCGTCCTGCGCTTTGCCACGTAAACTGCCAATTGGTTATCCCCGCTTGATCTGCAATAGCCTTTGAGGTCTCCAATAGTTGATCTTTATAAGGATCCCCTATAGCTAGAATACGCTCTGGAAGACTATGCGCGCTAAATAATACCCTTATCTCATCGCGAGTAGCGCCTGCTTCGATATATTGATCTATTTTCGCAGTTACTCTCCGGCTTAGAACATCGATCAATACTGGGTGCATATGGTAACTCTCCACAAAACCCATGTTGATTTTACATGCATCAGCCTTTTCCTGAGCACGTTTGATGTAGCCACCCACGCTCATGCTTGAATAGTGAGGGGCAAGCACAACACCAACCGCTTGGGTAATGCCGTCCTTCGCCATAGCCTCGACGCCGTCCTCAATAAACGGATAGGCATGCTTCAAACCCTGATAGCAGACAAATTCAACATCCGCCCCAGCTTTATCCGCGTTTAATGCTGCCTGTAATGCAGCTACTTGACGGTCTGTGTTCTCCCGCAGCGGGAATACACCCCCGACGATCGCTTCATAGCGATCTGTTAATTCTTTAAGCTGCTCCGCTGTCGGCGGATTACCTCGCCGAATATGAGTGTAATATGCTTCAACGTCTTCTAAGCTTTTAGGAGTGCCATACGACATGACGAGAACACCTATTTTTGCTGTCACGGATTCCATCCCCTTATAGATTTAATAGGCTATTTTTAAGAACGCAGTTTGGCTGATTCTTTCAATACTTCCTGTGAATATTCGTGAATATATTCCGTTAATTCTCTAAGCTTCTCTAAAGAAGCCTCCGGGAATAAGCCATGACCCAGATTGAAGATATATCCCGGCTCTTGTACCCCTTCATCAATTAACGCTTTCGCGTGCTCCTTCAAGACGTCCATCGGCGCTGTAAGTAAATACGGATCCAGGTTGCCTTGAATCGCAAATTTCCCACCGGTTCTGCGACGACCTTCGGACAAGCTCACACGCCAGTCCACCCCGATTACATCCGCTTGAAGCTTCGTAAGACTCGGTAGCAATTCGCCAGAGCTTACGCCAGGAAAGTATATTTTCGGTACATCAAGATCGGATAATTCGGAAAAAATACGAGAAACCGTCGGTAACACATACTTTTCAAAATCGCGAGGCGCAAGGGCACCGACCCAGCTGTCGAACAATTGAAACGCTTTTCCACCACTACGCACGTGACTGCGGAGGTAAGCGATAATCATATCGCCGAGCTTGTCCATTAGCATTTCCCAGACACGGGGTTCACTGTACATTAGCTCTTTAGTCCGAATATATCCTTTGGAAGGTCTGCCTTCGATCAGATAGCTGGCAATTGTAAACGGTGCGCCTGCGAAAGTAATCAAGGGCACGTCCAGCTCCTTATCCAGAATTGCAATCGTCTCCAAAATATGTCCGAGATCGCCTTCAACATCAATGGGCTTCAGTCTCTCGACATCTGCTGCAGAGCGAATCGGATTCTCGATCACAGGGCCAATATCTTTGACGATATCAAATTTCACACCGATAGAAGCGACCGGATTCATAATGTCTGAATACAAAATGGCCGCGTCCACACCTAGCTTGCGCACAGGCATCAAGGTTACTTCAGCCGCTAACTCAGGCTGTTTGCAGATTTCAAGCAATGAGTACTTTTCCTTGATTTTACGGTACTCGGGATCATAACGGCCGGCCTGCCGCATGTACCATACGGGAACGTGCTCCGTATCCTGCTTTCTGCAGGCGCGGATAAAAGTGTCGTTGTAGGTCATGATAAGATCTCCATTTATATTTTATAAGATTTTTTAAAATAAACGCTTACCGTCCTAATAAGGACGCCGATGGCGTTTATGCTTGATCGGCATACTTACTATTATGCCCTTTTTAAAAGGTTGTAACAAGCAAAACGAAGATCGCGGAATGACAATCCTATGACATTACTATGACATGTATTGCACTTTTGAAGCTAAAAAAATGATATACTGATAAAATGTCTATTTTTCTGTGAATCATGTATTTTCTGAAATTCTTTGAAAGGAAGTGAAAGCACTTTGAAGAAATGGGAGACATGGAAGGTCAACCTCTTAGTGCTTTGGTTCGGACAATTCTTGGTAAATGCCGGAATGACGATGATCACACCGTTCCTGACCTTGTATCTTGCTAAGGATCTTGGAGTTCAGGGTGAGCATGAAATTGGAATTTGGGCGGGCCTTATTTTTGCCGCAAACTTTTTAACTTCTTTCATTTTCCAGCCACTATGGGGAAAACTTGCTGACAAATATGGACGTAAAATCATGCTCCTGCGCTCCAGCTTTGGCATGGCTATCGTTATGGTGTTGATGGGCTTCGCACAATCCCCAATGCAGCTGCTCTTACTGCGACTGCTAAACGGTACAATCTCCGGCTTCAATCCCGCTTCCATCGCACTCGTTTCGGGTACTACTCCGAAAGCACGTATGGGATTTTCGATGGGGCTAATGCAGTCGGGTTCTGTTGCAGGTACCATCCTTGGACCACTTATTGGTGGTTTTCTTGCTGATTTAATCGGATTTCGTCCGATCTTTTATGTCGTTGGCGCCTTGCTCTTCATTGCCTCTCTGCTGGCATTATTTCTCGTTAAAGAGAAATTCGATCGTGCAGAAGCGGCACAAGAGCCACAGGTGTCAGTAATGGAGGGCTTGAAGGAATTGATCAAAATCCCTCAGCTCCCAGCGCTGTTTGGTGTAACCTTTTTGCTGCAATTTGCAATGATCAGCCCCATGGCCTTGCTGCCACTTTATGTTGAAAAGTTAAATGGGCCTGCTGAGAATATAGCCTTTTTAGCCGGAATGGTCAGCGCAGTTACAGGGATCTCCAACATGCTGGCTTCCCCCTTGCTCGGCAAGCTGAGTGATAAAGTCGGCGCACACCGCATTCTGACCTACGCGTTAATCGGGGCTTCGCTATTCCTGATTCCGCAAGCATTCGTTACTAGCGTGTGGCAGCTAATCGTTGTCCGTTTTCTCATGGGGATTTTTATGGGCGGCCTTTTGCCCAGCGTTAATGCGCTTATCCGGTCTTATACCCCTGACGGGAAAGAAAGCCGCGCATTCGGCTTCAACGGCAGCACATTGTCACTGGGCAATATGCTGGGAGCTATCATAGGCGGCTTTCTATCTGGTTATATTGGTATAGAGGGACTGTTTATCATCTCCGGAAGCTTGTTGCTGTTGAACACCGTATGGGTCCGGGTTAAGCTATACAAAGCTACTCCGCCACGGCTATTTCGCTAATCTTCTGCTATTTCACCATTGCCAACGCCAGTCCATCATAGGCTGGCAGACAAGTGCTGATCAGACGGTCATCGGTGGCGATCATTTCATTGAAATGCCGTACAGCCAGAATGGCAGGTCCATTTCGATCTGTATTTAGCGTCCGTCCGCGGAGAAAGATATTATCACCAGCAATAATCGCGCCTGGATTAGCCATCTTGATGGCATATTCCAAGTAATTGGTATAGTTAATCTTGTCTGCGTCGATAAAGAAGAAATCGAACTTAGCACCCTCTGCTTCAAGTGCCTTCAGGCTGTCCATTGCAGGACCGATTCTATATTCCGTAGAATCACCGAATCCGGCCAGTTCTAAATTACGGCGAGCAAGCTCGGCATAATCGGCCCTCAGCTCTAGCGAAGTCAGCGTGCCACCTTCAGTGAAGCCGCGAGATAAGCAAATTCCGCTGTAGCCGCCAAGTGCGCCAATCTCCAAAATACGCGTGGAGCGGGACAGTCTAACAAGCATAGTGAGCAGTCTTCCGTACCCCGGCTCGACAGACACCTCCGGCATACCCGCTTGGACGATAGCTTCTTTTACCTGAAGCAGGATTTCGTCCTCGGTATAAAGTTGTTCACTGTATTCTTCTTGGGTAAGCATAAAGATTCTCCTTTGATGATCCCCCGTTTTCTCGAATGAAGGGATGACGGGGAAGATTTTATGGTTTATGGAATGCCGGGCATTGTGAAGTGTCCCGCATTCCCCTATACTTGTATGGATGCTTTTCTTATGGTATTGGCTTTTCTTATTGTACTGGCTTTTTGTATTTATCTACAAGTTAAACGGAGTTGAGAGTATTTGAGCAAATTACAATTAATCGCTACTGCCCCTATGGGATTAGAAGCTGTAGTAGCGCGCGAATTAAACGAACTGGGTTATGAGACCACGGTCGAGAACGGTCGTGTATTGTTTAGTGGTGATTATATCGACATCTGTCGCTGTAATTTATGGCTGCGTACATCCGACCGCGTATTAGTAAAAATGGGTCAATTCCCCGCCAAAACCTTCGATGAGTTATTTGAGGGTGTTAAAGCGCTGCCTTGGGAAGACTGGATTCCTGAGAATGGAGAATTTCCGGTTGAAGGACGATCCCATAAATCACAACTAACGAGTGTACCCGCTTCCCAAGGGATTGTCAAAAAAGCTATCGTCGAGAAGCTGAAGCTCTCCTATCATACGGACTGGTTCCCAGAGAACGGACCTCGATATGTGATCGAAGTGATTCTGTTAAACGATATCGCGCTTATTACGCTAGACACCACCGGACCTGCTCTTCACAAACGCGGATACCGCAGACAGGCTACAGAAGCGCCACTGAAGGAAACGATGGCAGCCGCTTTAATCCAGCTTAGCCGCTGGAATGGCCACCGTCCGCTATATGATCCATGTTGTGGTTCGGGAACATTGTTGATCGAAGCCGCGATGATCGCTTGGAATATCGCACCCGGACTACGGCGTTCCTTCCCTTCAGAACATTGGCCAGTCATCCCTAAGTATCTGTGGGAGGAAGCTCGCGAAGAAGCTTTCGATGCCGTACGAGATGATTATCCGTTGCAGCTAACCGGCACGGATATCGATCCTGCTGCTATAGAAATTGCTGAAGCCGCTGCTAAAAGCGCCGGCCTGTCCGGAGAAATAACCTTCACCGTGATGGCTGCCGCCAAAGCAAGACCCCAAGGCGAATACGGCTGTATCATTACCAACCCGCCATATGGTGAACGGATCAGTAATGATAAAGAGGTGGAGAAGCTGACTCGCCAGTTTGGTGAAATGATGCTGTACCTACCGACTTGGTCATTCTTCGCGATTAGTCCTTATAAGGAATTCGAACAATATTACGGCCGTAAAGCGGACAAGCGTCGCAAGTTGTATAACGGACGTATTGAGTGTCAATATTATCAATACTTGGGTCCACTTCCACCTAGAAATCCGAAATAATTCGGAAGACAATTACGCCAAGCATGAACGGCTTCGGCGTCCTTAAAAGGACGGTAAGCGTTTATGCGAGAAATATAAGAACGGACATCTACCTCGATTGAGGACGGTGTCCGTTTCTTCTTACATACTCAACTTCTGTGCTAGGAGGCTTTGACGTGTCACGAGATCCATTTAGTAGGATCGGCTCATCCATAACGGATAGAATGATCACTATTGTCCGCTCCCGTTATATTGGTTACATCCTTTTTCTTGTCCTTATGCTCGCTAAGCTAATGTTTCTTCACAGCGGCCTGCATGCCCCTAATATTGATATGAACCGTCTCGACAAGCTCATTGCTCTCGGTTCAGTTATGCTGTTATCATTTTGGGTGTTATGGCTCCCCCGACGTGGACAAACCATAGCCCTGATAATCATAAATGTGCTCCTGACATTACTTATTTATTCTGATATTGTCTACTATCGCTACTTTCAGGATTTCATCACCGTCCCCGTTCTTTTTCAAGCCGGACAGATGGATGCACTTGGCGGAAGTATCTTTGCACTACTCCGTCCCTCTGATCTCTACTTGTTCGCGGATTGGCTGATATTTCTGGTTTACTCCATTTGCGTAGTGTTATTCCGTCGGAACACGCCTACCTATAATAATGGACAGCCTTCCTATTATGCTCACACAAGTCATTTCCGTCCCTCTTCACGCTTAATGAGAGGACTAAGACGGAGCGTTAACGGAGTCGTTGCATTGGTATTAGGCTGCATTCTGACCTTTGGCCCTATCCACTCTTACGCCACTACGTGGGCCAAGGGTTTATTCACTGGTAACTGGTGGAGCTTGGCAATGTATAACGTTACTGGACTCATTGGATTTCACGGTTATGATATTTACTTGTATGCCAAAGATCATTTAGGCCCGCAGCCTGAGCTTTCACAAAAGGAAGCCAACTCCATGAAGCTCTGGTTCAATGAACACAATGCTGAGCAAAGTGCTCTTAACGACAGCTTCGGAAAATACAGCGGAAGCAACATCGTTGTTATTCAGGCCGAAGCTTTTATGAATTTTGTAGTGGGACGTTCGATCAATGGACAAGAGGTCACACCTAATTTGAACGCTCTAATCAAAGAGAATACCTACTTCAGTAATTACTATCATCAGACCTCACAAGGGCGAACCTCCGATGCGGATTTCGCCTCGAATGGTTCACTGTATCCGCTGGTCTCCGGCTCAGTATTTGTCCGTTACCCGGATCATCAATTTGACACGTTACCTGCCATTTTGAAGTCCAAGGGCTATAGCACCAATGCCTTCCATGCGTATGAAGGAAGCTTCTGGAATCGGCAGATTATGTATAAGGCGATGGGGTACGACCATTTTTATAGCAAAAAAGATTTTAAGATCGACGAGCCCCTAGGCTGGTCATTGGGAGATAAATCATTCCTGCGGCAGTCCCTAAATATTATGGATTCTGCAGAATCGATCCAGAAGCCCTTTTACTCTTTTTTGACTACACTATCTAGTCATCACCCATATTCTCTCCCTGCGGCTAAGCAAGGGCTTGATACCGGGGAGTTTAAAGGTACCATCTTCGGAGATTATTTACAGGCTGTTCATTATACAGATGAAGCTCTAGGTGAATTGGTGAGTGATATGAAGCAGCGTGGGTTGTGGGATAACACGATCCTTGCCTTTTATGGTGATCATGATAACTCGATCCAAGAAACCTCTTATTACGAACAATTTCTTGGTAAAAGCTTAAGTAAGCTCGACATGCATCAAATCATGCATCAAGTTCCATTACTCATTCATTTGCCGGGTAATAACACCTCGGTGATTGATTCTAATCCGGCTGGTCAATTGGATCTCACACCTTCCTTACTCCATCTGCTTGGGATCTCACAAGATCCTTATTATCTCATGGGTAATAATCTGTTCAGTGGCAAAGAGCGACTTGTGACACTGCGAACCGGTGCCTTTGCTGATGCGAAGCGCTCCTATCTTCCAAGTGAAAATGGACAATTCAACAGCGGCACCTGTTATAGCCTCGACAGCCGCGAAGCCATTGACGTTGCGGGGTGCAGTACCGGATTCGAGACAAGTAAGCAACGACTGCAAATCTCAGACGATATCATGAAATACGATGGCATCAAGATGCTTCGAAAGGAAGAATCTGCACCATAAAAATTTCATTTATAAAACAAAAAGCCCTAAACTCCGTCATCAACACGGGTTTAGGGCTTTTTAAGTTGATGGATAAGACCTCTGCATTATTTCTGAACGGCCGGTTGCTTGATAAAAGCTTCTACCTTCTTCAACACTTCTTCCTCTGTTGGAGCACTCACATAACGACCATTAACATATACAAAGGCCCGTTTGCCACATGGACCACAGTACGACTTACAGCCGACCTTGATCTCTGCATCAGGCGCCATCTTTTGCAGTTTGGGTATGATACTCTTCAATTTCATAAAATTACATTCATCGCACACTTGTATATCGTTAGCCATGGAGCAACCCTTCTTTATGTCCCAAATTTAAGGCGAAACGTTTAGTGATCGCCGTGATTACCTTTAGACGGATTAGTAATAACAAAACCTTCTTCAGGAAGATATAAATAATCAACGACCACACCATCAAGGAGCGGTTGATTCGGATCAAGAATAACATCGATTTCTTTATCTGTCGAGACTACAACATCATTCTCATTAGGCGTGTCCAAATCCAGTCCGTAGTGAGCATGATCACCGTGAGCATGCGTAATCGCTACGCGAAGCTTCAACTCGCTGTTTCCTTCAAGTTCCATTTGTTTCTTTATCACTTTAGCCGCATTGCGGGTAATTTTGACCTTCATCTATCATCCATCTCCTAGTACTTAAATTAAATACTCAATTACCTATTTTAAAGGTAAATGATATCTAAAAGCAACTATAATAACAAATTAGATACACAATCCGAGGTAGATCCTCACTTCACTGCCTCATTTTCCGGCCTGAAGTGCCGGGTATTTCCGTCCCATCCGTGACACGAACCAGCCCATAAGAAGCATCGTCACACCAATATCATCGATCGGTAAAAAAGGCATAAAATCCGGCAACACCCAATAGAGCAGTACTGGGATTGTGAATAAAAGCTTGTCCCCTATTGCGACTTTAGGGGAGATCACATATCGCCAGGAACTACTGAAGATAGTAGACCATTGTTTCAGTGACAGCAGTTTTTTCAGTTTCATAGTGACCCTCCTCCCAAGTAAAAAGGATACAGCCGCGGATAACGTGTAGTGACGACAGCGGCCATACCCTATGGTTTATGTTACGCAAGTTTACTGTAATTGTTTCATAATTATTTCACATTGGATAGTATCGTTCCCAAAATTAGACCCGTTTCTAGCGCCATATCCTCAAAATCTGCCAATGGCAACGGATTTTTACCAATCCCCAGCTCTACTGTAAATCCTGGTTTACGAAAGGTCTGGATGAACCAATCCTTATACCCGGCATCGCTGCCAGTTAATTCGACTGCACGATAGCTGCTCGCAGCGGCCAACCGTGTTGCTAATTCGCGGCTTTCGGGAGGTTCATATCCCCGGTAATTCCAGTAGATCTCTCCCCCTTGGCTATGCAAAGACACTGCAGCTTCTCCGGGCGCGTTCTCAGCAAGTACCGCTAGAGCGGCTGCCTCAGGTTCACTTAGCGCCTCAGGACCACTGTAATCACGCGGAGAGGGCAGGATTACACCACGGCGTTCCCGTTCCTCTTCCCAATGAGCAGGGAACTGATCCCCGAGATCCACACCTCGTATATTGGCCTTCCAATGGCGAAAACTCCGCCGTCCCCCGTTCCATTTCATAAGGTCCTCATAATAAGGGTGGCCTGGTAAAACGCCCTCCTGCACTAACTCCACGCCGTCAGGGTTAGCCATGGGTACAGCCCATAGGGTCCAATTATTGTACCATTCCTCTGGACGATGACCATTCCATGCCAAACCTTTAGCATAAGCTGCTGCATACTCTTCTATGAACGACATCAGGCAAGGCGAGGTCAGCCATTCATTAGCATGTAGAGCCGCATTAACATGCAAATGGCGGGTTCCATTGCCTATTTTAAGCACAGGAATTGGCTTGCCGAGCACACTGTTGCCAATTGGATGTGCTTGTATAAAAGGATATTGTGCAATCAGGCTGCTGATGTCGTTCTCAACATCAACCGGACCGTACTCTCCACGTAAGAATACCACTCGCTCTGGAATCGGAGGCGGAATGACGAGGACTTTTCCCGGTGTACAGAAGCGCCCTGAGGACACACCTGGATTAAGCTTCTCCAAATCATCTAAACTCACATTGAATAATGAGGTTATGCGTTCAAGATCGTCCCCTTCCTGCACCGCATACCTTTTACGCGGCGAAGACGGCAGGAATAAAACCTGACCCGGATATAAATAAGACTGTCTCCCAACCCATGGATTGCCTTGAATGACATGCTCAGGGGTTAATCCATGCAGGGCGGCAATTCGGCTTACGGTATCTCCCCTGCTTGCAATATATTGTCGCATTAGGTCTCATCCTCTCGGCCTTAAATTGCTGATACGGTGGATACAAAAATAGCAGCAAATAGCACTTAATTCTATTGTATGCAAGAGCCACTACCCTGCATGAAGGAGAAATGAATCACAAGAAAATAGGCTGGGAATTATGCTTCCCAGCCTATTTTATCTTACACTCCGTAGAGTTTGTCCCTATTCAATTCAACATTGCTCTGCTTATAACGTGGATACTTGCCATACTACTGGGGTACGCTTAATTTGTTCTCCAAGCCAGTCTCGGGCAATTCGCTGAAACATTTCAGCATCACCACTGCAGAAGAACTGATGAATTGGACTTTCATCCCCGATGGACAGCTTGCCTTTATCATATAGAATCGTGCTGATCTCACGAGCTGTCTCATCTGCGGAACTGATCAGTTTGACTCCCGGTCCCATGGTCTCTCCAATAGGCTCAACAAGAAATGGATAATGAGTGCATCCTAAAATTAAAGTATCGATGTTATTATCTTTAATGCCTTCCAATGCCTGCTCTACAATTTCATAACTTATCTCAGAGCGGAACATGCCTTGCTCAACGAGTGGGACAAGTGCTGGGCAGGCTTGACTTACAACCTCAACAAAAGGAGACAGCTGCTTTAGTGCGTTAGTATAAGCCCCGCTGCCGATGGTTCCTATTGTACCGATCACGCCGACATGTCCGCTTTTGGTCGCGCTAATTGCAGCACGGGCTCCGGGATGAATCACCCCAATGACAGGGATAGAGACCTTGGCTGAGATATAATCGAGTGCCGCTGCTGTTGCGGTATTACAAGCGATAACAATCATTTTAGGATTAAACTGGATCAAATAATCTACAATTTGTTCTGTAAACAGTGTTACTTCCTCGGTCGAACGGGGTCCGTACGGAGCTCGGGCCGTATCTCCGAAATAAATGATTTTCTCCCGCGGGAGCTGCCTCATCACTTCTTTGACAACTGTTAGCCCTCCCACACCTGAGTCTAATATTGCAATAGCTTGCTGCACGAACACACCGCTTCCTTCTACTTGTTTTGTGTAGCTTATGTAAGCCGAAAACAAAATGTACCTGACTTTCAGCCCCAATTGCAGATATTACTCCTTTTGGACTCTTAGTTCAAGCCAAGACTTTTGCCATCATTTAACAGGTCTATAAGAATGAAATAAAAAAGCCACCTTCCGCCCAATGCGAAAAAGCGGCTCTATTAAAAGAGAATAAGTACTTTTTGACCGTAAAACCAAACACTCCATCCACTGTTTCATTATGCGATTTCGTTATTGTCCTTGTCATCTAGCTGTGCTTCTTCAAGACTAGCTTCTTCACTGCTTACTTCTTCATTTACAGGCGATACCTCTAACTCCGTTACCTCTTCCAAAGTTGCCGCTGCCTCTTGAATCGTTTCTTCCGTAGCAATTCCACTTACTGCTACAGTAGCAGTATCTTCTTCTACAGCATTCGAACATGACTTGCTCCATTCGCGAACCTCATGGACTACATGACCTATAGAATCCTTTGCTTTGTCATACAGCTCAACGCTCTTGTCTCCAGCCTGAACGGCAATTCCCTGTACCTTTTCAATGCCAGCAGCTGTTCCTTCCGCAATATCCTTGCGCAGCTCTTTACCTGGCTTAGGCGCGAACAGAAGTGCTGTCACTGATCCAACCACACTTCCGACTAAAGCTCCCCATAACAAACCTTTTGTGTCCTTTTTCATCGTTTCATCTCTCCTTTAAATTCATTGCTCCCCGCTCTACCGGGCTAATGCCTATATCTGCTATATCATAAGCAGCAGGAGTTTGTCTTGTGACTAATTATTACGACTTTTCAGAAGTTTTGTCTGTTACATTTTTGGGTGCAATTGCGTATCGGCAGCATTGTCCGCCTTCTGCCATACATTCACTTCGTGTAACCTTAGCATCCAGCAATTCCTCAAATAGGCTATGCTCGCATTGACAAGCTTTACGATACTGAGTAGCCACCTGGCGAATCGGGCAGTTGTATTCTTTTATGACATACGAACCATCCTCTTCTCGGTTCCACTCCGCCATATATCCACCAGCGTTTTGGATCGACGATAACTCAGCTACTCGCTCTTCCAAATTCCGGCGTTCCATCATCGGTGCATACTGGGTGAGCATCCGGCGACGGCGTCCCTCAAACAATGTATTAACAGCTTCCAATCCACTGCCATAATCCAATTCACGCAAAAGCTCCAAAGCCAGATTGTGATAGCTTTTTGGAAAATACTCTTCGGACTTCTCTGTTAAAGAATACATATGTAAAGGCCGCCCCATCGCTTGCCGAACCACTTTTGTCTTAGCAAGTCCCTCCTGCTCCAGCTGAAGCACATGACGACGGACACCCATCTCTGTAATTCCCAATTCTTCTGCCAGCGCGCCGATGGTCAGTGGTCCTTTCGTCTTCAGGAGCGTCATAATCAAGTGTCTTGTCGATCCATTTTCCTGCCCCATCTTCATCATAAAGGAACCCCCTCTCTTTCACGGCTACCGCCTATTTTATATGATTCTATCTTATGCTATTATAGCGTTACACCGGACCCAAGTTCCTGATCCAAATAATTCCCTACTTCAACAGCAAACTTCTCTAGCACCTCTGAAAGGATTGGTGTGAGCGGGTGTAGTGCTTCTCTTTCCCAGGCAAAATAATCCTGCACGAGCGGCTTACGAAGTGCGACAAGCTCTATCAATCGCTCGTAGATCTCACTTTTACCTAGCACTTTTTCTTCATGTATGATTGAAATGATATCCTCATAACTTCCGGCATCACGCATAATAAAACCGTCAATCAGACAACTACCAACGTCCGTAACCACCTCTATCGCCAGATGAAGGCAGCGTTCTTGTATTAGTCCGGTTAAAGTATTGCCATCCCATGAAGCTGTTACAGTCCGAAGACCTGTAGTTATATCTGGGATTTGAGCAAGAATGGTTTCGATTTGTTTGCGGTTGACATAATACACAGCAATACCCCCATGTCAAAAATAGTTAGAGAAATCTGCATTATCCCTACTTACCGCGTTTGCCGCGGCGTTTCAGCCAAAAGAACATAATGAAACATGCCGCAAGAAAAACGACCAAATAAGTTAACGCTTCCATCGGATACTCGAGCTCACGCATTCCTGTCACCGCTTCCGGTATAAAATGATGATGCTTGTTAATCAGTAGATCGCTTAAATTACGTAATCCACAGCAATTGAAAGTTCTTTAACTTCATTAATATGAGCTATAACTTCCTTATGCGCCGGATGAACCTGATAAGCCTGTAAATCATCCAGTGAAGCTACCACTGTAACTAGAGCAATATCAAAGGATCGATCAGAATGAATGATATCAGCACCCACTTCAATCGAAAGGAGCTGCGGGATTTTACCTTCCATATTTCGCAGTACGGCTACCGTTGCCGCAACGCTTTCTTCGGACCGGTCCTTCAATTTAAAAAACACAATATGCTTGATCATTCTATCTCGCTCCCTGTTGTAATATTGTAATTAGATATTAAAAATATATCATAAGCGTACGCGTTCTGGAAGAAACTTAAAAAGTGATGTCAGAAATAGCAGCATTAACCATTGCCGATGTATATGAAAGTGTTGTAGTATATTTTTAAAAAATCGGAGGAATTATGCCTAGTAACCAACAAGAAACTCATAATATCCAGGCGTGGTCTCTGATCAACCGCAAATATCTTGGACAAGGCGTTCGTGTAAAAAGATTCCGCCGTCCAAAGCGCAGCCAGATTAGAAACCGTGTGTTACTTGCTGTATTGATGGCTAAGGATATCAAACTTTCACGACTCGCAGAAGATCTTGGTATATCCTCTCGCAGCGTAAGCGCCTGGGTATACGAAGGTCGTATCCCTTCCAACAATAACATTGACAAGACCTGCCGCCTACTCGGGTACCCGCCCCACATTTTGTTCAATGAAGCACTGATTCGTCAGAGTCCAATTGTATGTCAACCAACTCCTTCACGATTTATGAAAAGAAGTATTACCAGTTCCCCTCGCAGCAATGTGATTCTAACCGGCCTCTGTATGGTTTACGATTTTTCCGTAACCGATGTAAGTATTTGGATAGGTGTTCATCCCGGGACGTTTCGAAAATGGTTGCACAGCAGCCATCTGCCTACCCCTGCTCTGCAGGAAAAAGCCGAAACCTTCTTCCGAATTCCACGACATATTCTATTTGCAGACTGCGGAACGCTCTAATGTGATCCTATCGCTTAATAAGTTCAAGGCCAGCCCTTCTTCCTTAATTAGGAGAAGGGTTTTTGCCATATTTTTTTCTTAAAAAAGGGTCATACTACTGTTTAGGTACATTGTTCAGTACTAAAGAACGGAACAGGAGGCGTAAGATGAGACTTGACGGAATACTATCTGAAGGCTACACCGATACTTGGGACGTGGCCCCCGGTGTCATCGGACTACGAACCATGTTCGTAAATTGCGCATTCATCGGCCAGCCCAATTCGGACTGGATCATTGTAGATACGGGACTTAGCTCTTACACAAACAGAATTATAGATTATGCTAAGGAGAAGTATGAGAAGCCTCCGGTGGCAATTATCCTGACTCATGGGCATTTCGACCATATCGGGGGTGTGAAAAAGCTTATTGAGGAATGGAATGTACCCGTGTATGCTCATCCACTAGAGCTTCCTTATCTAACAGGTAAAGCGAATTATCCTCCAGCCGATCCGGCCGTAGGCGGCGGGCTGATGAGTATGGTGTCCTCATTATTTTCACATCATGGCATCGACCTTGGATCAGCCATACATCCATTACCCGAAGACAGAACCGTCCCCGGAGCAAAGGGCTGGAAATGGATCCATACACCTGGACATAGTCCTGGACATATTTCACTATTCAGACCAGAAGATAAGGTACTGATTGCTGGTGACACCTTTCTTACAGTCAAACAAGAGTCCGTATTCGCAGTAGCTACCCAGCATCAGGTGGTGCACGGCCCACCCTCTTATTTCACGACGGACTGGGAAGACGCGGAAAAGTCGGTCCGCACACTTGCGTTGCTAGATCCTCATATCGTTCTCTCTGGACATGGGGTGCCTATGGAGGGTGAAAAATTATCTACTCAGCTTGCTCATTTATGCAAGAATTTCAAAGAAATGGCGTTACCGGGTCAAGGGAAGTTCGTGTGATCGTTTGATTTCCTTGCTAATATAGACCTTAGGACGTATTGATGGGCAGATCCCTGAGGATCTCTAAGTATCTCCATATGGGTACCAGTCTTTATAATTTCCGTGTGCTCAAAATGCTGTTTTAAATCAGCTTCACTAAAAAAATGAGCATACTTTCCTGCTTTATATTCATAGGTCGCAGGTTCCAAACATGCTCCACAGCCGTAATTCGGATCCTCATCTGAAAAAGAAGTAAAATAAAGCAGACCTCCGGGATGGAGCTGTTCCAGACAATTTGTTAGCAACCTACGACGATCCTCAATAAGAAATAGATGTAACAAGTCATAGCAGTAGATAGCATCAACCTTTGTCTCGAGACTGCAGTCTAACACGGAACCGGAAATAAAAAAGCATGCGGAGTCCCACTCGGCCGCAATCGTAAGTGCGGCTCCGCTTAATTCAATACCAGTAGTCTCAAATTCACTGGAGAATACCTTCGTATTCCGTCCATAACCTGCTCCTGGCACCAGTACAGACTTCACATTATGCTTACGAAAGAGCTCCTTTGCCTCCAAAGCCGTAAGGCTTGGATCAGTTCCCCAGACCATTCCTTCCTGAGCGAACCGCCGGTTCCAGTAATCGGACATTCATCATCGCCTCACTTCGCTTTAATTGCCCACCACTCTATACCAATATTGATATATCTCCTTAAATCCGAGCTTGTCATACAAAGCCGAAGCACCAGCATTCGCTTGTACAACCTGCAAAAAAGCGGTTGTTGCTCCCTGCGTCTTTCCCCAGTGTAGCAATGCAAGGAGCAATTGTTCCGCCATACCTTGTCTACGCTGATCGGTAGCAGTGATAATATCAAAGAGACCTATGTATCCGTTCTGAATAATGCCCAGACCACAAGCGGTAGGAACACCGTCATTAAACAAAAGAATATAACCCTGCTGAAAAAGAGAAGCGGATAACATTCTAGTTAAGGTGCTCTGATTCACAACAGACAGCTCAGCAAGCTCAGTGAAGGCATTAAGCCACTCTTCCGTCAAGTTCTCCTGAATCTGTACGTGAAATCGAAGTTCAGGAGCAGCTAATCCCTCCAGGTCTAGTATCCTTACAGATGATGGCTCGACAACTGTGTAACCACGCTCTGCTAGCGCCTCATCCAGGTTCGCAGGCTGGATATACGGCGTTATTTTAAATACTGGCTTTAGTCCAGCATCCTTATAGTACTGCTCAGCAAGCTTAATTTGGTTTGTAAGATCCGCAAGAGAGCTTCCTTCTCCGTATAACGGATTGACCGAATTGGCTCTTTTCGTATATCCAGCTGCTGTGCGCAGAACCCAGCCATTCAGGAGAACACTCTGCTCCGCTGGCCAAGTATTAAGTGTGATTTCTTCAATTGCTTTATACAAGTTATCTCCTCCTTATTAGCCATGTTCCCGCTTATTACGCATCGCTGGTAGCAGCTTCACTGCTTCATCAGCATACGAAATATAATAGTCATATTCGGGAGACTCCTTACCATAAATGGCTATTTTCCCCTCATGGTTGTAATGTACACCACAGCCGAATCGCTTCGGAAGCAGAGAGGCTCGCAGGCATGGATGGTTTCTAGAGAATAGCTCCTTCCATATTTCTTCCCTACGGGTCACACGATCTTCTAGCGGAATTTGTTTATGGCGTACATAAACCTCAAACAGAAGCTCTTCATGATTGTATTTGTAAGGCTCATTAATAAGCAGCTCATATTGAATCACATGCGCAGGCGGGAGTGTACGGCAAGACATCGGCGGGATTCCCGTTTCCTCAGGACAATCCTCTGCTACACGTATGAAAGTGTTTGTATAACTCATGGGCATCACCTCTATTTTTAATTGAAATATATTCCTTCTATGATAATTCATAGTCACTATAATTGCACAGCAAAAATCCGGAACCTCTACCTCCTGGATTCCGGATTTTCATCTGCTATTTCATCTGAATTTCTATTCCTCAGCCGCTGCCGCAAGGAGTTCTTCAACAGGCCACGGAAGCGGATTATTAAACGTTGTCCAATCCTGCTTCAACTCATCTTTCGTCAACAAACATCGATCCAATCTCGCTTCGATTTGTGCTGAGTCCATACTAACACCGATAAACACGATTTCATTCATTCGATCGCCCCACCGCTCGTCCCACTTGGCTTTCATTTCAGGTTCGCTTTCCAATACCTCCTGCTGCTGATCCTCAGGCATTGTAGCTAGCCAGTAGCCGGCAGGTCCGAACTGAATCGAGGGTCCAGCCTGGCTGATACTCGCTGCAAGATCACCCTCTGCGGCAACCCATACAATCCCTTTCGCTCTGACAACTTCCTCCGGCCAATGACTAAAGAAAAAGCTTAACCTTTGCGGATGAAAGGGGGTTCTCCGGCGATAGACAAAAGAAGATATTCCGTATTCCTCCGTCTCAGGCGTATGTGTCTCCTTGTTAAGCTCCGTAATCCAACCGGAGGACAAGCTTGTTTTTTCAAAATCAAATAATCCAGTATTAAGAATCTCCTTCGGATCTACCACTCCGTTAACCGTACGGATCAGCTTGGCTGTCGGCTGAAGTTTGCGAAGCACAGCTTCAAGCTTGTTAAGCTCTTTTTCTTCTAGCAGATCACACTTATTAAGCAATAACACATCACAAGTTTCGATCTGATCAATGAGCAAATCCACAATGTCGCGATAATCGTCTTCGCCAGCCGTTTGATTACGATCGATCAGACTATCACCAGAAGAGAAGTCATGCCAGAATCGGCCAGCATCCACAACGGTCACCATCGTGTCCAATTGAGCGAGTGAAGTCAAATCAATATCCAGTTCTGGGTTCGCATAAGTAAAAGTCTGTGCCACCGGAACAGGCTCACTAATGCCAGATGATTCAATGAGGATATAATCAAAACGGCCTTCAGCTGCCAGCTTTTGTACTTCGACAATCAAATCGTCGCGGAGTGTACAGCAGATACAACCGTTAGACATTTCCACTAATTTCTCTTCCGTTCTAGAAAGCACATTACCTGACTTCACCAGGTTGGCGTCCACATTCACTTCACTCATGTCATTTACAATAACGGCTACTTTGAGCCCGTCACGATTGTGCAAAACATGATTCAACAGCGTTGTTTTTCCGGATCCTAAGTATCCACTTAGTACGGTAACGGGAATCTTTTTCATAAACCACACTCCTAAATTTGTTAAAGCTCAAAATTTTAATACTACGGTTCTTACCGGGTTTCGCGATGTAATGTAACTTTTTTAAGACGTGGACAATATTTCTTCATTTCCATACGACCCGGATGATTTCGTTTATTCTTGGTAGTGGTATAGTTGCGATCTCCAGTCTCCGTACATGCCAAAGTAATGATCACTCTCATCGTTTCATCTCCTTTTTTAAATCGTAATAATTACGATTAACATATCGTACACGTTTTATTCACAATCTGTCAACTATGATCTTGTAAAAATTCCAACTCTCTTAATTTTGTGGTCTTTCTTGCGGACAAATCACGTATAGATGGAAATATAAAAATATGATTCTTGTAATTCCAAGAGAATCAGGCAGGAGTGGAGATCATGAAGATACCAGTAATTATTTTGAGCGGGTTTCTGGGGAGCGGGAAGACAACTCTGCTGTTGTCCCTGCTGAAGGAGAGCAAGGTAAGAGGTCTGAATCCTGGCGTAGTCATGAATGAGTTGGGTAAGAGAGATGTAGACGGGTATATTCTGCAAGAGCATACGGGTACAACCGTTACTAAGCTGCTGGATGGATGCGTATGCTGTAGCCGTAAAGAGGATCTGGCAGATAGCCTGCTTGTACTGCTGAGAGCGCGCCCCGATGCTATTTATATCGAGCTTACTGGCGTCGCGAACCCAGAAGAAATCGCCAAAACACTTCAAGAAACCGCTCTACAGGAAAAGGTCGAATTGCATTTTACGATTACCTTATTGGATGCAGAAAACGCCTTGGAATATAACAGCAGACTCTCCTCTGACAAACAACTGGTTCGAACACTTCGCAAGCAGTTGTCCACCGCCGATCTCATTGTCGTTAATAAGAGCGATCTTGTGGAACCCGAAACCTTATGGCGAATTGAAAAGGGAGTCCGAAAGCAAAATTCAGAGGCTGAAATCGTATATACCCATTACAGCGAGATCAACCTTTCTCCGATATTATCAGGAATCATCCCACGTAAAATCATCGCTTCTGCGCCACAACGAGCACCTCAAACCTTTAAAGGCGCAACACTTAAGCAAATGAATTCAGAACAGGGAGCTACAGCTGTAAAAGAACGGCAAGAGGAGCCTCATGCTTCTTTTTCCCAAGTGACCGCCATCACGTTAACCATCCCGCAAGCAGGGACTGTAATGCCTTCCAAAGAGCGGATAGAGGCTTTCTTTCAAGAATGGGGTGACAACCTGCTCCGTGCCAAAGGGCATATCCTTTTGTCCGAACAGGAACCGGTTCAACTCGTCCAATATGCGGGAATGCGTACGAGCTGGGAGGCGTCACGTTACCCCGGAATGCCTTATGTAGTATTCATAGGGATGAATTTAGATGAGGAACTGCTGGCAGATCGGTGGAACGCCTTATTCGCACCTTGACTACCCTATCTCCATTAAAAATACTGCCGCTGCTTCTACCGGTCTCATTCCTGATTATCGTTGGTTTTATATGGGTGCCAAATCAACTAGAGCTACTAGACAACGCGTACATTGACACGTTCAAAACCGGC
This sequence comes from Paenibacillus sp. FSL R5-0475, assembly GCF_038004585.1. NCBI lineage: Bacteria > Bacillati > Bacillota > Bacilli > Caryophanales > Paenibacillaceae > Paenibacillus > Paenibacillus sp. FSL R5-0475. The sequence goes on along the minus strand of NZ_JBBORK010000001.1, from coordinate 797,491 downwards.
TTTATCGGGATTTTGCTGGAAGCCTTGCCGTTTGTGTTAGCAGGAGCTTTATTATCATCGCTGCTTCGCGTCTTTATCCCAGATGAAATGATCTCCCGCTGGATTCCACGGCAGGCGCTTCCGGCCATTTTATTTGCTTGCCTGCTCGGAATTATTTTTCCGGTATGCGAATGTGGAATGATCCCTCTCGTCCGCCGACTAATCCATAAGGGGATGCCTGTCTACGTGGCGATCGTGTTTATTTTATCCGGACCCATCCTAAATCCAGTCGTCTATGGAGCAACACTGACTGCATTTCGCAACCACTCGGAACTGGCCTATGCCCGGATGGGTCTAGCCTTTGCTGTCGCCTGTTTTATAGGTTTGATTATCTATGCAACAGTGAAAAAGTCCCCGATACGCCTAAGCGTTCAGCGTGAAACCGATAACACTCATCATAATAATTCTCGCGGAGGAAAGTTAGCCGCCATCTTCGTGCATACCTCGGATGAGTTTTTTGAGATGGGAAAATATTTAATCATCGGCTGCCTATTGACCGCTGGCATTCAGACGTTTATGGTACAGGACAGTCTGGCTGCGATCGGAGATAAGCCGCTCGGGTCTTATTTTTTCATGATGGGACTGGCATTTGTGCTTTCGCTCTGTTCCACCTCAGATGCCTTTGTAGCTTCCACCTTTGTACATTCTTTTCCGGCAGGAGCACTGCTCGCTTTTATGGTATTTGGGCCGATGCTGGATTTCAAAAATTCATTGATGTTACTCTCGTTGTTTAAGACCAAATTTGCGCTATATTTGTTCTTTCTTATCTTTTCGAGCGTGTTTATTGGAGCCGTACTCCTGTCGTTATGGCTGTAATCATAGAGATGGCAAGCAGATGCTTACCACATAGTTAGGAGGAAGCGCATGAATGACTCTCGAAGCATCCGATTTCACTATTTGTTAAGGGCGGTCATTCTGCTCGCCTTCGCTCTCTATATCGGGCATTTAGTACAGCAGGACGCTTTGCATTATTATGTAGCGCCCAAGCTAGCACGCTGGGTTCAGTTATGTCCGATTCCTCTGACACTTATGGCGCTCAGCTTGGCCGTCCAAGCCTTATTTGGTAAGGGAAGCGTACTATGTGACTGCGAGCATCGTCTTCCACATTCCATATTTAAAAGCACAGCGCTCTATGGATTATTCCTGTTTCCACTGCTGCTTGGATTTGCACTTCCTGATCGTGCCTTGGGAAGTATGGCCGCTAGTAAAAAGGGGATTTCGTTCTCCTCTTTACCATCAGAGACTACCAACGCTGTTAGATTCGAATCGATTGATCCTTATCATGAGGAGCTCACCGAGCTAGCTAAGATCTTATATGCTCAGCCTACTATCCCTGTGTATTCTGATATTTTTTCAGAAACACTAGGCGCTATTGACATGTATAAACAACAATTTGAAGGTAAAGAAATTTCCGTTTCCGGTTTTCTATATCGCGATGACAGTGAAACGCCAGAGAATGCTTTTGCCATTGGCAGATTTCTGGTTCAATGCTGTACCGCCGATGCTACTCCGTTTGGGATGTTGGTTGATTCCGGCAAATTAAAAAGCTTGCCCACCGATACCTGGATAGAGGTTCGGGGCAAGCTTCAAATTGTGCAATACAAAGGCCAAGAAATGATGCAAATACGCGCAGAAGCAATTACACCTATCGCGCAACCAACAACACCCTACATTTACACGAGTGCTGACTCCATAACCGCATGGAAAGCTTTGACGAATACGGCCAAATCTACTAAATAATTGCGTCCAGCTCATCCTCATCATTCACAGATCGGTTAGGGTTAAATACTTCAACCATAATACGGGCGGGTATACAGATGATTTGCTGCTTTGGCCTAGAGATAAACCCCATTTCCAAAGCGATTCGCAAAGGAGCGTCAGAATATGTCATTTGGATCCCGTAATCAAATACCTTTAAGGTATTGTGACCAAACTTCGATTGAATATCTATAATTTGCTCTTCTTTGGTCAAAGAAACGGTCTTGTATTCCTTACCATCAACCGTAATTATAGCTTTCAAATCGCCTTGTTGATACTGTTCATTATGGGTGTCCCACCACTTGATTCCGTAAATCAAACCCGCTGCGAATAGAGCTAAAAAAATGATTACAAAATCGCCACGCTTCATCTTTAACAAGGTAGGGATCCTTTCATTGACAATATATTCGTAATAATTACGATTACAAATATATTAATCTTACGCTCTTTTGTCAATGACACTCCTCATCCTTAACGAATCCGAGTAGACCAATCTTTTAATACCCTGTCAAGCTCCTTTATGGAGATAGGCTTGGAAATGAAATCCTGCATTCCTGCACTCAGACACATGTCTTTATCTTCATTTCTGGCAAAAGCTGTGGCCGCAATAATAATGGGAGACAGCCCAAGCTTCTCACGTATGATTCCTGTTGCTTCTATCCCATCCATAATAGGCATCTGGATATCCATAAAGACGAGATCATAATCCTTGGACAGCACAGCTCGAACTGCTTCCTCGCCATTTGATGCAATGTCAGGGAAGTATCCCCTCTTCTTCATATAAGCCAGCATCAGTTGCTGATTCACAGGATGATCTTCAGCGATGAGAATAGACATCGGTCCATATTCTCCCGTATCAGATGCTCTGGCGTTAGGTTTATTGCTTTTGTCTGTATCCACTGAAGGGTGGAGCGTAACCTTCTGATTCCATTCCTCTTTTGGCAAAGAGACCTCCACGGTGAAAAAGAACTCTGAGCCATGTTCCTCACAGCTCCTCACACCAATCGCTCCTCCGAGCAGCTCCACCAGCTTTTTGCTAATCGCCAGTCCAAGTCCTGTTCCGCCATATTTTCGATTAATGGAAGGATGCAATTGCGAGAACGATTGAAACAATAACCCTTGACTGGCAACCGGGATCCCCAAGCCCGTATCTTTAACCATGAATTTAACGATAATATTTCCTGACTTTTGAGAAGCTACCAGGCTGGCAGAAATACTAATTTCACCTGTCTCCGTAAATTTCACCGCATTTCCCACTAAGTTCACGAGAATTTGGCGCAATCTTGCCTCATCCGTCACAATGACAAATGGAAGATCAGGTGCAATATTGATAGTTAATAACAACCCTTTTTCTTTGACCTTCGGATAGAATAGCTCACTAACGTTCTGTATCACTTCACGCAAGTCCACCATTTGCAGTTCAAGTGTCATCATGCCTGCTTCAATTTTGCTGAAATCCAGCACTTCATTCAAAATATGAAGCAATGCTTCTCCGCTACTTGTAATGATTTGTGTGTAGTAGCTCTGCTCTTCATTTAACTCTGTCCCTGAGAGCAAGTCTGCCATTCCTATAATACCGTTCATAGGCGTACGCAGCTCATGGCTCATGATCGCTAGAAACTCCGATTTCGCCCGATCCGCTTCCTCTGCAGACTCCTTCGCTCGCACAATCTCCTTCTCTTCTGTGATATCTCGGAAAACCACTACAGCCCCGATCCGCTCTTCTCCATCAAAAAGAGGAGTCATGTGATATCTGACCAAAAAGCTGGAACCATCTTGCCTCCAAAACACCCCCTCTTTCTCATCAAAAGAGCGATTATTGAAGTGCGAGGGAATCAGCGTCTTCTGAATGCCCAAGAATGGCTCATTATCCAGCCAAGTCTGATGAATCGTATGGAATTTGCTGTTCAACCATTCCGTTGGATCGTATCCTAGCATAGTAATCGCCGCTGGATTGATGAACATCGTATCCCCTTCAAGATTCATACCAAATATGCCTTCAGATACCGAATTCAATATTAGAGCATGCTCGTTACTTAACTTCTCTATTTCTTCAAAATGCCGCGCCCGTTCCGCAATGTCCCGGGTTACACACACAAGCTCCCGTCCTCCAAAGGTCTCCGAGTAAATATAGCGAAGTGTTGTTTCCGTCCAAATGTACGTTCCATCTTTGCATAGAAACCGAAAGGTCACAGGGTCGAGCTTCTTCCCTTCCATACAGTTGCTAAGATAGGACACCACTTTCTCCTTGTCTTCAGGATGTATGTAATCAATACCTCTCGTTTCGTACATTTCTTCCGGTGTATAGCCGAACATCGTCTGGCAAATGGGTGATGCATATAGATAGATGAGGTCTCCGTCCGCTGTATTACGTGAAATGAAATCCATTGAATTTTCCGACAGGAGTCGGTAATTCTGCTCACTATCACGCATCTGTTCCTCCATTTGATGACGTTCAGTCACATCCTGGGCAATCCCGCTGATCTGTAGCACTCTTCCTTCCTCATCTTTAGTCACTTCCCAGTGTGCATCCAGAAACTTCAATTTTCCATCCGCACTTTTAATTCTAACCATAACTTCGCCATTCGTCCCATTCGCTAAAGACTGGTGAACCAGCTTTTGAAGTCTAGTAAAATCATCTGGATCAATACAGGAAAGCACTCGTTTGTAATCAAAATAGGAATGATTGCTGTCGTCCAACGAAAAGCCAAAAATGTTACGCATCTCTCTAGAAACCGTCAACCGCGTTTTCGTCGCATCCCATTCCCACGATCCCATTTTCGCAAGATATTGAGCTTGCGCCAGCATATCCTCATATTTCTTACGCTGCGTAATATCACGGCCGATCGTTAATATCTGCTTGATTTCCCCCTGCTCATCACGTACCACCTGTGAGCTGCTCTCAATCCACAAATAATGTCCGTCTTTATGCCGGGCCCTGCGTGTATACACATCCGTATCAGAATAGAGCTTTCCGTGTTTTGTCATTTCAAGGGCATCTTCTGCGTGATAATACTCAGGTCTTTTCGTACCGATCATTTCATCTGGAGGATATCCTAGCAACAACTCCACTGAAGGAGAAACGTAGTGCAGTGTACCGTCTGGTCCGCCAAAAGAAATCATATCTGGCGTATTTTGTGTGATCAAATTATATAAATGCTGATCTTCCTGAATCTTATCTTCCGCAAGCTTTCGGTCTGTGATATCCGTAAGTTCTGAGATCAAGACAAGGGGTTCACTAGAGTTCTCCTGAAGAATCAGAAATATATGTTGAGCTACCCAGATTATCTCGCCACCCTTACATAAGAACCGTCTTTCTAACTCTATTGCGGTCCCAGGATCTGCCAAGAGATTGTTCAGGATAACGTAATGATCATCATCAGCTACATCGTCTGGATAAATAAGATCTAGATAGTCCATATTTAAAAGCTCTTCTTCAGAGTAACCAAGCATATGGCAAAGTGCTGGATTGGATTGAATCAAGGTCCCTTCCTTGGGAGAGACTACAGCAACCCCTATAGAAGACCGTAAGTATAGTTGTTTAAAAAGAAATTCAGACACCTGTGCAGCCTCCTCTTTTGGTATGGGGACAAACTTTATTACAATTTCGTAATCTATTCCAGTATACCTTTTTTTCGGTAATTAAGCTTGATAGTTGAGTCCTAAATGATAGGCCGGTGAAAAGCAATGAGATTGCGCGTTATCGTCATAGACAAAAAAATAAACAACAAGTCCCGAGTAATCAGGAAAACTGCTGTTTATACATATCACAAGAATAAGGACTATTCTCTTATTAAATTCTCTTGCTGAAGCTTTTTAATTTTCTTACGGATAGGTGCGCCAGCTCTAAAAAAAACAAGTCCTAAAAGAATTAAAAGCCCGCCTAGAATAACATTTACCAAACTAATGCTGTTGGATGAAGTGAAATAATTCGTTAGCCCAATGAGAATGTTGGCTAAACCAACAATGAACTCTAACCACATGACAGAATTCCATAGTGTGTTGATTCGCTTAAAGTGTTTTATTTTGGATTCCAGATCTGTGTAAATATCAAACGCACCTTCGGATGACTTCTTTCTAAGATAAATCCAGCGAACATAGCTGCTAACACACTCTACTCCATTTTCTTCTAAAAACTTGAGGTATGCCATGCTTTCCGGATGAGTAGGCACATTATCTAAAAGCTCAATTCTATACGTATACTCATTCTTAGGCGAGTCAGTAAACACATATTTACACCAGGAGTAGCTTGAAAGGGCTAACCCTTTGGCAGACATTTCATTAAGCCACTGTTCTTCCTTCTCAAAATCCCAAAACAGCTTACGAACCACATGTTTCATTTGGACTCACCTCCAGCTATTCTCTTCCCATTGGCAATCAGTTCTTCCAACCGGATAAGCTCCCCCTGAATCACTGTCTTCCCTAATTCAGTAATTTCGTATTCCTTTCTTCGGGAGCCTTCTTCCCCTTCTATAGCTCTTATCCATTTTTTCTCAAGCAAGGTGTTGATAGCTCCATATAAAGTGCCCGCTCCAAGATCAACTCGACCATGACTTAAATCCTTCACATTCTGCATAATCGCGTAACCGTGCATTGCGGTGTATAAAGACAATAAAATGTAAAACACAGCTTCCGTTAAGGCTCCTCTTTCTGAGCTTTCAGGCATGATTCCATCTCCATTCTATTACTGTTAGCGATATATCGGTTACCGTAATAATATTATTACGGAAGCCGATATAATTGTCAATACAAAAATACCCATTTTTAGTAAACGCAACCGATCATAACCACGAAAAAAAGCCTATAACACATGGATATAGACGGTTCATGATCGTTCCATTTATTTGTTTAGTTAGGGAGACTAGGAATGTAATTCTCTCAACTTGGATCTACCCCATCTAATTAAATCTATTCCTTCCACTACGCATGGGGTGCATCGGACTTAGAAGCCACTAGAATTGGACCACCATCACTTTCTCCAGAAATAAAAAATAGGCTTATACAACTGCCCAAGAGCAATTGTATAAGCCTATTTGATGATGCGGTCGAGAGGACTCGAACCTCCACGATATTGCTACCACACGGACCTGAACCGTGCGCGTCTGCCAATTCCGCCACGACCGCACATTATGTACACCAATGAAATAATCACTGTACATAAGAATATACTCTTTTTTCGGATAAATAGCAACATATTTTTAAATCGATGTACAGATAAATCTAACAACAGCGATATAAGCGATATAAGCGATATAAGCGATATAACATATTCAAATACCCATAGGCATAACCAATCACAGTTATTCAGTTTATATATTTCACTTATAAGAGACTGTTATGATACAACATAATTAAAAGAATGTGCTGCATCAGAAATATCACTGTAATTCCAAACCAGAAAGGACGAATACGTATGAACCAGCAGTGGAATACCGGAACCTATGATACTGATATGGCCTTTGTGTCTCAGTTTGGAGAGTCTTTGATTGAGCTTCTTCGCCCCCAGCCTGGCGAACAAATTGTTGATTGGGGCTGCGGAACTGGTGATTTGGCAGCAGCCATCGCTGCTAGTGGTGCCACTGTAACAGGTATTGATGCTTCAGCCGAAATGATTCAGACTGCCCGTGACAAGCATCCCCAGCTAAACTTCATCTTAGCAGATGGGCAAAACTATGTCGCGGAACAGCCAGTCGATGCCGTGTTCAGCAACGCTGCTCTACACTGGTTGACCGATGCGAACGGAGCAGCTGCTTCTATCACAGATAGCCTACGAACAGGCGGGCGTTTTGTTGCCGAGTTCGGTGGGCTGGGCAATATCGCTTCTATCATTACTGAGCTTCCAAATGCTTTTACCGCTATAGGGTGTAGTGATAAGCTTCAATTACCTTGGTACTTCCCAAGCATCGGACAATATACAACACTACTAGAACAACATGGACTGACTGTTGACCTCGCCCTTTGTTTCGACCGTCCAACCCCACTAGAGGCTGGAGAGCAAGGGTTCCAGTCCTGGCTGAACACTTTTGCTAATGGAATCTTAAGTGTCCTAACACCATCTGAACGAGAAGAAGTCCTCTCTTATATGGAACAAAAACTTAGACCGACATTATTTCAGGATGGCCGCTGGGTGATGGATTATCGAAGAATCCGGGTCGTCGCTTACAAACGCGTCTAACAATGAAGGGCGTGGCTTCTTCCTATGCAACAAAAAAAAAGAGTGTACTGGCGCGTGTCCGCACCAATACACTCTTTTTATGACCATCTATCTTCTATCTCCCACATATCGATCGCTACCAGCACCAAGTCCGACAACCAGCAGCAATACGCTTGCACCCAGCAATAAAACAAGCGGCATCGTCCAGCTATTCGTTACATCATGAAGCCATCCGAATAATGCCGGGCCCATTGCTGCAAGCACGTAACCTACGGATTGGGCCATTCCCGACAGTTCCGCTGCTTCTTGAGTGCTTCTGGTCCGTAGACTGAAGAACATCATCACAAGTCCGAAGGCAAATCCTCCGGCAATCCCAAAACAGATCGCCCAGACAGCCATTAAAGCACTGCTTCCCAACCAAATGCCACCGATTCCGATGAAATACAAAATAGCCGTGATGATTACTAGAATACGTTGGTTCTTCATCCGACCTGCCCACAACGGCACGAAGAAAGTAAACGGCAGCTGGGCCATTTGCATTAGTGATAGTAACCAACCTGCATGGCTTGATGACATCCCTCGCTCACCAAGGAGAACAGAGAACCAAGCTATGAAGACATAATAGAGCAACGACTGTAAGCCCATAAAAATCGTTACCTTCCAAGCAAGCGAAGAACGCCACATATTTCCACTAGAGATCGACCCCTTGGCCCCAGTCCCTTGATCGAGCTTGCGCATTTGCGGAATCCAGAACAGGGTTGCTAGCGCAGCGATCATAAACCAAATCGCCAAAGTCCCTCTCCAGCCAAATCCAGCTTGACTAGCTAGCGGTACACTAATACCTGAAGCGACGGCAGCGCATAAATTCATTGAGACAGTATAAACACCTGTCATTAATCCAATTTTGTGGGGAAACTTCCCTTTAATCAGACCCGGAAGCAGTACATTACATACCGCAATAGAAAGCCCGAGTATCGCCGTACCTGTGAACAACAGTCCCGTTCCAGAACCCGACCGGATTAGAATCCCCATAGCAAGCATAACCATAGCAATTAATAACACATTAGCCAAGCCGAAACGGCGAGCTAGCTTTGGAGCAAACGGGGACAAAATGGCAAAAGCCAACAATGGTAGAGTAGTAATAGCTCCTGCTAAAGTGTTCGATAAGCCTAGATCATCCTGAATCATTTGTACCAGTGGACCGACGGATGTGAAAGGCGCTCTAAGTGCCGATGCGATAAACACAATCCCCAACACTAGCAGCCAGCGATCATATTTGGTATCCGTTAAACCTCTATTCTGAATGTTTCCTTCTCGTTGCGATGCTTTCATCATGTATCCTCCTAAATTGCAACAAGCATAAATGCCTTTGACATCCCTGTAAGGACGGTGAGCGATTACGCCAGAAATATAAAAATGTTTATTACATGGCATTAAGACCTATCATCCACTATTATTATAAAAGTTACAAGCCTTAAGTAATTTTATAACCCTATTATTGACAAAATCGAATGACATCTTTAGTATCCATATAATCAAGACAATTGAGAATCAATTTCATTCGATCTCCTACATATTCTTATAGAAAAGAGTGAACAGAATGCTTCGAAGGTTTTTTTCCTACTATCGTCCGTATAAAAAACTATTTATATTGGACTTCTCCTGCGCTGTTTTTGCAGGTCTTCTAGAACTAGCTTTTCCGGTAGCTGTCAATAAATTTATTGATGATTTGCTCCCGGGTCAAGATTGGCCGCTAATTCTTATTGCGTGTGTCGCGCTCCTAGCTATTTACGCCTTGAATACAGTTATGCAGTATATCGTTACATACTGGGGGCATATGCTTGGCATTAATATCGAGACCGATATGCGTAAAAAAATGTTCGATCATATCCAGAAACTGTCCTTCCGCTTTTTTGATAATAATAAAACAGGTCACCTCATCGGGCGAATCACCAACGATTTAAATGATATCGGCGAGGTGGCGCATCACGGTCCTGAGGATATATTTATCGCCATCATGACACTTGTCGGTGCTTTCCTACTTATGGCTGATATTAATCTGAAGCTGGCCATTATTACTTTTATTATCGTTCCAATTATGGCTTGGGTGATCATTTACTTCGGACGCAACATGACTTCCACCTACCGCCAGCTTTTTGGAAATGTAGGTAGTTTCAATGCCCGTATCGAAGATAATGTCGGTGGTATCCGGGTTGTTCAATCTTTTGCCAATGAGCAGCATGAACAAGAGCTATTCGCAGTAGATAACCAAATGTTCCGTAAAACTAAGCTTCTCGCTTATAAAATCATGGCCAAAAGCTTATCCGTCAGCTATATGATGACACGCCTCATTACGATCCTTGTGATGATCAGCGGCGCTTGGTTCTTCATCAATGGCGAGTTGCAAATCGGTGAGTTTGTGGCATTTATTCTGTTGTCCAATATCTTTTTCCGTCCGATCGAGAAGATCAATGCCGTTATCGAGAGTTATCCAAAAGGAATTGCCGGCTTTAAACGTTATCTAGAAATTATTGATACGGAGCCAGATATCAGCGATAAGCCGGATGCCGTAGAGGTAAGTACTTTACACGGTGATATTACCTTCCAGAATGTCTTTTTCGGATACGACGAAGACCGTCCGGTTCTACAAAATATCAGCCTAAAAGTTAAGGCTGGCGAAACGATTGCCTTTGTTGGACCTTCTGGCGCAGGCAAAACAACTATTTGCAGCCTGCTCCCTCGTTTCTATGATGTCACAGGCGGGGCTATCACCATAGATGGCATCGATATCCGTGACATGAAGCTGGAGTCGTTACGTAAGCAGATCGGGATCGTACAGCAGGATGTGTTCCTATTCTCCGGTACGATTCGTGAGAATATTGCCTACGGAAAGCTCGATGCGAAGCTGCCTGAAATCTGGGAAGCTGCTCGGCGTGCCCATCTGGAAGATCTCATTCAGAATCTTCCAGATGGCATGGATACGGTGATCGGAGAGCGCGGTGTGAAGCTGTCCGGTGGACAGAAGCAGCGCCTAGCGATCGCCCGCATGTTCCTGAAGAATCCACCGATCCTGATTCTGGATGAAGCTACTTCAGCACTGGATACAGAAACGGAAGCAGCGATTCAGCAATCGCTGGCGGATTTGTCCGTGGGTAGAACCACACTCGTCATCGCCCACCGATTGACGACGATAAAGAATGCCGACCGGATCATGGTCGTGAACGAAGAAGGCATCGCCGAGCAAGGCCGCCATGAAGAGTTAGTCCATGCCGGTGGCATATACAGCCGGCTGCATCAGGCACAATATAACGCTTAGGGACGTTATCTGGAGCTTCTGTAGAATAATTGATTCAGCTACTGAGATTTTCAAGAATAACAAGCCTAGTCTCCACGTTATTGGCGACTAGGCTTGTTTTTTCGTGCTTCTCATCTATTTCCAGCATGAGAGGCTGCACACGACATGAGTCGGGTCCTGTGACCTAGGTACCTACTACCATTTTTAACATCGCTGCTTCTACATTGACGTTCTTTCATGACCACGACCAAAATGTACATGCTCTAATGAGTGAAGTATCTGTGTCCCAATAATTATTATACACTCTATAAAAAAGTTCACCCGGATGTAGAATGAGCTTTTTTTAGTTTCAGGAGAGCTGAATATACGAATCTTCAAAACCCAACAAGACTTCATTACGCTGCCCCCAGCTAGCCTCTTCCCTTCCCAACTCCGAGACGTAACCGTACAGGCAATCGTCTCTTTGTACTAGACAGATACGGCCACTAGGCTTGCTGTAAACACAGGCTCCTGTGAGTTTTTCTTCAAAAAACTTGCCTCTACTTGTGATACGGTTCACCGTAACAGGGCTAACGGCGAAAAATGCGAAAGGAGCTGCCGTGGCAGCTCCTTTCTTGGTCGTAGAGAAACGTCTATTGAACTTATGAGTTTGGATGATTAAACAACACAACACAAGAGTCGCATTCGAACATGGAGAGAAAAAGTTGCAACAACAGTACTCAGTCGAACTTTTGCAACGATTCGAATAAACGCTTTAAATTATTTAATAATGCGTTTTTTTCATCCCAAGTCCAATCAGCTAAAGCTTCATGCATATTGCGCTCACGGGCGAGGTTAATCATTGTATTGATTTCCTCCCCGTATTTTGTCAATTCAGACACACGAATTCGAGAGTCTGAACTTGATGGATAAGTATAAACCAACCCGGCGGTCTCTACCTTATCGATTTGCCGACTAACACTCGAATAGTTTTTCCCCATCATAGCAGCCAAATCACCAACACTAGTCGGTTGGAGATGCTCGATACCAACAAAGACGCGAAAGGCTGCTGCCTCCAAATTTACACCAGCATCAGCAATCATTTTCTTATCACGGTCTGGCCGATTGATAATGGAAACTAAATCAATTAGCGCTTTAAAAATTTCATTCTCCATTTCTTTTTATCGCACCTTTACTACTGGACGTGGTGTAAGCGGAGCATTCCAAGCCTCTTCGATATTTTCTAGAGCAAACTCTGTTGTGTCAATCTTTATCTTCCCCTCGGCGGCCATCTCAAAAACACCTTGAACAGCGGATAACATATCAGCTTTAGAAACACTCTTATCTCCACTACCTACCAGTTCAATTGTTGATGAGCGTAAAATAGATGAAGGTAAATTTATGTTTTCTTGTCCAGATGAAGTTCCAATGCTTACAAAGCGGGTTACACGATCCGTATTATTCTTAGAAAGAGCTGCCATGATGGCAAATGCGCTATCACCCCAAAGGTAATCCAATATAACATCAACACCTTCAGCAATAACTGGCATTAGGCCGTTTTCAAACATTTTTTGTCCGTAGTCAGCTGTCATATTAAATGCAATGGCCTCATCGGCTCCAAGTGAATGTAGCTTCGATTCATTGCGTCCCGTTACAATGATTTTCTTGGCCCCAAGGCCCTTAGCAATCTGAACTGCTAAGCTACCGGATGCCCCAGTGGCGCCGTTAATCAAAACCGTTTGGCCGGATTTGAAGCCAGCCCGAAATACCAATGCAGCCCATGACGACATAGCTGGGTTGGCAATAGCGGCAGCAGTGAGATCATCAATACCATCTGGTAAACGGACAACTAGCTTCTCGTTGACAACGGTTTGCTCAGCCAAACTACCATACGGTGCCGTTGGCAGTGCAAAGTAAACTCGAGACCCATCTTCCAAAGTTCCAACACCGTCAATACCAGCTACAATTGGAAAATTAACTTCTGATGAGTAGTGCTTACCCATTGAACGGAACTTGCTAACTCGACTCAAGGCTGTTGCCGAAACGTTAATTATAACTTGCCCACCTGTCGCAACAGGGGAATCAAAATGACCCATTACGGGAATGGTCCCCTTCTTCTTCACTATTGCTGCCTTCATAGTTATTACACCCAGCTCTCATTCGAAATTATGTGCATCGCACAAATTATGTGCACAATGCACATTTTATTTCGAACCATTCCTTGATGAATATACTGAGGTCAAAGGGTTAGCTAAATTCGTGCTTCACCGTCGCCAATTGGACACGGTCTTTCAGCTGGACTATCCATATGCAAGGCAGGTCGGTCTTTCTGCATCCAGACTAATTAAGCAATAACTTGCCGTTACTTATGATACTGTTCACCGCGCTGTCTGTAACGGCAAATTTTAAGGCCATTCTTATGGTATGACCTTAAAAGGCGTTTACGATAAGCTCAACCATTAGCTCATCGCCGTAACGCTGCTGGCCTTCTTCGCATCTCTTTCCTCGTGTCCAAGACCGCGCTTGAAAATCGGCAAAGATCTGAAGCTGCACACCGCGGCCGTCCAGTCGTTCCCTGTTGAACTGATTATGGAGGCAAAATCATGGAAGACAATCTCGTACACAACAGGTTGACCGTCAATGGCTGGAGCAGGTGCTGCGGCAGCAGAGCAAGTCTGTCTCCGATGTGTTCTATGCCGTGAGAGGTACGCAAAATTAGTTATATTTTGACTACTATCAGGACCACATGACAAACCTATTAATTAGCTACGACCTCGACATGACCCTCATGAAGATCAGTTAATCAATGCCTGCCACTAAACCGTTTAATCGCTTCCTCGGTCACCGGCTCGAAGAGGTTTACAAGGTTGCCGTCGGGATCACGGAACAGCATAGAACGGTTTCCCCACGGCATCGTGGTCGGTTCTTTTACCCAATCATAGACAATTGGCTTCAAGCGTGCATATTCGGCTTCGACATCGTCGACGCGGAACTCGATGATGACAGTGTGATTGCTCGCTGCCACTACGGAACCAGCGCCGAATAGCTGCGCCGTTTGGGAGTGGCCGATTGCCAGGGTACATGCTGGCATAACGAGTTCGGCAAAAACAGGCGCGGGGTGCACCGCCGAAACACCCAGAACTTTTTCATAGAACTCGACGAGACGATTCACATCGTCGGTAATGATGCGTACAGAAGCAAAATTCACAAAATACCATCCTTTCTATACTCCTTTATGTTTACATACCCGATAATAAAACAACGCTACTGACAGCGTTATGTCAGTAGCGTTCTGAAATTTTTCGGGCTTCCTCACGAATCTTATTCCGGAATGATTCAGGCTCCAATACGATTACACCCGCTCCCCAGCCGAGCACCCATTGCAGTAATTCATCCAGTTGGCGTACGCGTAAAACCACATCTAATCCAGCTTGATGCTCTTTCATTTCTTCAATGTAATGATAGTTGGATTCCTTCACCTTATCTGCGAGATCATGATTACATCGAAGATGAACTCGCAAGTGGCGATCATCCGGAGGGGTATACTCTCTTAAGTCAAAATGCACAGGAAGCTCGAATCGCGATTACGCCTGTTTCTTCATTTGAAACAAACGAGGGATAACGAAGCTGATTGACAAGCGGAAGGGGCTTTTCCTTTGTCAGAGAAAGCCCCGAAATTGAATCACAGGCTTACCTTCGTCATTTGATGTAATAAGCTACCCATATATTTCCGATACAATTTATATCTGAATATGAAAGGTTGGGTTGTTTTATATGACGAACGGATCAAATGAAATAAAAACACTTGATATTACACAAGTTCTTGACCTAGCTAGTAATAAACATATTATCGACGCATTTGTAACTGATGAGAACAATGAGCAAGAAGTGGTTGTAGCAATAGTTGCTAGGATACGGATTGCTGATATTAAAAACAAGCAAGGTTGGAATGCAACTGTTGTAGATGCAAAAAGAAGTCGCTTTTATGACAGTGTAGAAATTAATACAGAACCTACAAACCGCGTGGCATCAAACGCTGTAAATCTACACACATCTTCAGGAATTTTCTATGGTTCCTATAAAGGATATAATGTTAGAAAGCAACGAGACTATGTCAAGAAGAATGGTAAGAAATTGTTGGAACGATATCAACAGTTCTACTCTGAACCAGTCACCCCTAAAGATCAATAATTTGTTGTAGACAGTTGCTTAACTATCCTCGTTAAAGAGTCCTATTCAAAAATAGAGCCAGACATTCTCCCAAAGAGAATGGCCCGACTCTATATCTGTTAAGATGTGTTTCTATTACCAAAGGTTCAACTTCACCTCATGCAACCTTGTATTAGGATAGCCGATGAATCGACCATACTATATCCGTACTGAAACCAAGGGTTAGACCGTCAGCTTCGTAATATAATCCAACTTCCTCACCTGCTTGCAGCTCTACATCACCGGATAGCGTCACCGTCGCACTACTTAGTACGGTCCTTATAGTTAAAATTAACGCTATATTGACGTCCAAGATAGGCATATAACCTTTTATTAAATCAGTGCTGCCATTCTTCTTTACGGTAAAAAATGGATCAATGCCACTTCCTAAGCTTATACTAACTGGAACGTTAGTCTTATAGTTAACAGTTGCATGTATAGCATACTTGCCAGTGGCCGGTGCCGTAAATATCCCTGTAGCAGGATTAAATGCAGGGCTTGCGTAATAAGGGGACGCCTCACTCCAATTCGTAAATAGCGTGCTACTAGCAATTGAGTATGTCGTACCCGTAACAGAAAATCCTTCCGAGGTAAAAGAAGTCCCCGCTGGCCCTGGATCTCCTTGTGGTCCCGCCGGTCCTGCTGGGCCTTGTGCTCCCGCTGGCCCTGGATCTCCTTGTGGTCCCGCCGGTCCTGCTGGGCCTTGTGCTCCCGCTGGCCCTGGATCTCCTTGTGGTCCCGCCGGTCCTGCTGGGCCTTGCGCTCCCGCTGGCCCTGGATCTCCTTGTGGTCCCGCCGGTCCTGCTGGGCCTTGTGCTCCCGCTGGCCCCGGATCTCCTTGTGATCCCGCCGGTCCTGCTGGGCCTTGTGCTCCCGCTGGCCCCGGATCTCCTTGTGATCCCGCCGGTCCTGCTGGGCCTTGTGCTCCCGCTGACCCTGGACCTCCTTGTGATCCCGCTGACCCTGGATCTCCTTGTGATCCCGCCGGTCCTGCTGGGCCTTGTGCTCCCGCTGGCCCAGTCGCTCCGGTATCGCCTTTATCACCCTTGACTCCATTGCCTTTAGAATTCTGCGATTCTTGGTCAACCGATGGCTGAGTACTGATGGTGATGGTTTTCATGGTGGAATTCCATACTACTTTTGCACCGAATAATTCGGCAATAAAACGTACCGGTACCATAACCCGGTTCTGAATGATCTTAGCAGGTTGATCGAGCGTGACCTTCTCCTCTACATCACCGACTTTAATGCTGGCGGTCGGGTCGCCTATAATCAGCGTACCCGATGCATCTCCTTTAAAAACCGCTATTGTTTGTGTAGAACTGTTCCAGTTAAGAGACACGCCGAGCGAGTCTTCAAGGACCCTCAAAGGCATAAGCGCGGTTCCTTTATGGACAACGGGTTCGACGTCACTCGGGATTACGCTATCATTAACGATAATAGAAATCTCGGCCACTTGGCCGACCGGAGCCGCCTGAGCAACAGGGACCACAAACAACGTCATTACAAGCACAAGTACAATAGATAATTGCAGTCTTTTTATTTTTATCACTTTACTTTCCCCCATATTTAGTCAATTCGAAGTAGATACCAGCACCTAAATAATTACGAACAGCATTCAATTGTTCGGCGGTTGCAATCTGATAGGGATCACCTTCAAGTCCCGTTCCTCCAGCAAAGCTCACTGCCGCATATGCCTTACCTTCATCTGTCGCGAACAATCCGGGTATACCACTTAGCACCACTAGCTAGATCTATTATAATGGAACTAATTGTATTTAATAGTGACCGCTGTCATCAGTATTGTCACATGACAAATTAATTTAGTAGTCATTTACCGAAGCCGACAACGGAGATTGTGCGAAGATTCATACTCAAAAGCATAATAATTCGCCCTACTTATGATAAGGTTCTCCACTCAGTCTGTACCGGCAAGCTTTCATACTAAAACAGATTATAGTAGACAACCCTTCAATTCATTTGCAGGAAGCCTTTAGCCTGGTACCGCTGGTACGTCAACTTCAACATCAGGCCCATCGTTTACGATGTACACTACTAAAGAACCATTAAGTTCTATTGTCGGACGTTTCGTTTCCCAATCTTCTAAACGCAGCTTTAATTCTGTTGATGACTCTGAAAAAAGAGTAAGGGGAGATGCCTCAATCTGAGCAAGCAAACGCCCCACGCTATCTGTTTCAATAATGAATTGAAAGGTGATCATGTGTTGGAGAACGTTTTGAAGTCTACGATCCATGCCTCTGCATCCGAGATTACATTCTTCGCTGCGTCGATGGAAGTATGACGTTCAAGAAATGCCGAACATTTTAAACTGATTCGTTTAACCATGTTTCCGTTCCCATCTTTGATGCTATTTTAGAATGTTTTTCTCCAAGTGTAATTGTCGAAGAAACAAAAACAAGGGAAGACCCAGTGAAGGACCTACCAGTAGCGTACCTGCAATCGGCAGCCATAAATATTTCATTTTCTTTCTGGTGCCTTCTAATAGAATAAATCCCATAAGCACGATCGCGGTAACTAAAACATCCATCCATGCAAAAGCTCCGATACGCGTACTGGTTATGGCTTCAAATAGGAGAGACAAATCGAGGCCGTTGCGCACGACCCAAGGGATGAATTGCGATTAGGGCAAGACGAGTCCCAAAAAAGATAATACTCCGTAAAAGCACTTCATTTATAACCCTCCATTATTTTGTAATTTGCAACTCCAAAAAGCTCGCAAAAGTCCGTTTGCTCCATCTTCGCTGCTACGCGTGACCGCTCTTCAACCCATATCCTTCAAGGCTCCGTTCCAAGCCCTCAGCGCGATTTTCCAAAAAAACTTGCCCCTACTTATGGTACGGTTCACCGTGCTGTCTGTAACGGCAAGTTTTAGGGCCATTACTCTGGCAACCAGCGCAACTGACTTAGAGACGTATAAGCGAAAGAACTATTGAAAACTTTGGTCAACCCTATAGTTTTTTGACTACTTTCTATTGTTTGTACAGTAGTCTTAAAATCCACGTATTTGCTAGAATGTAACTAATGAATTTTTGAAACCGCTTTCATTTGGCGTGATGGGCAAGATGTATGTGCAATGGTTTAGTGCCTTCAGTTGCTCTCGCGAGTTCAAATCTTGTTTTGTCCTCCATTATGGGTGAAGTGGCAGAGTGGTTGATTGCAGAGGGGAATCCCTTGTGGTACGGCAGTATCACCGAGAGTTCGAATCTCTCCTTTACCCAACTTAATAAGGTAAGGTGACAGAGTGGTCTAGAGTACTTGCTTGGAACGCATCTGTGGCTGTGAAGAGCCGCTTGAGGATTCGAACCTCTCGCCCTTCACCATAGCTTACTAGTTTGGTTCAGAGACCGAATGATTTGCTTATGTACAGATATTCTAAGGTTTATTGCACTCGAAGCCCACTAGATAATATCTCATAAAGGGGTTGATACAAACACTCAGAAGGCGGTACTAGGTAAGATGTTGGGATATGAATACGTCCCACGAAGTCTAGTCATTTGCTTTGATTAGCGTATAGGATGAAGAATTAAATAGTGTCTCTCAACTCCTAATAGGAGTAAATAGCAGCACGAAATCTTCAAAAAATACACAAAGTAGGAGATAATCAGATGAAAAAACCTCTTATTAAGAAAGCGTTGAGCTGTGTTCTTGTTGGCTCCACTCTTTCTACTGTTTTGATTACAGGGCAACCAGTACAAGCTGCCTTGGGGTATTGGCCTGAACCATTGCCGATATCAAATGAGTACTATTTGCATAATGAAACATTGCAGCCTTATGGGGCAGCATTCCAAATCGACGAATTGAAAAATTGGACTCCTGATAATGACCCCGATGCCCGATATAATCGGAGTGCTGTTCCTCTGGCAAAAAGGTGGATGGGACCATCCGTCAATCCTAATGCATCACGCGATGCAAGAATAATCCCTCTTAGTGGTACAAGTGCACGTGCAAGCCAATCACCGTCACAGGGTGGCGATGGCGCTTACACATATGCAATGACAAATTTCCAATACGTTGATATCAACAATTATTGGGGAGGCTCGTCAGCTGAGGGGCCAATTGCTATACCGACACCAGAGCATATAGACTCTGCACATAGAAACGGTGTAAAGGCAACTGGAACTATTTTCATCCCTTGGGGTGACAGTGCATATGGTGGTAAGTTTATTGATCAGTTGGTGGAACAGGACGCTAAAGGTAATTTTGTTGCTGCCGATAAATTAGTTGAAATTGCTCAGTATTATGGATTTGATGGTTTTACCATTAATCAAGAATCAAGTTCAAGTCCAGAGAGCATGGCAAAACTTAAAGAGATGCTCGCATATATTCAGGAGAAGAAGCCAGATAACTTTACTATGGCTTGGTATAACGGGAAAGGTCAATTAGGTGAATCTGACGTTAAAAATTGGATGCAAGATGGGGATACACGCTTAAATAACGACTGGTGGCTTGACATGAGCTGGAGAAATATTAATGCTTCAATTAAGTCAGTCGTAGACGCTGGTAGAAGCCCTTTTGATATCCATGCGACATGGGAGAACTTCCCTTATACCGACAAAGGTGCTGATGTTACTAATCTAATTGGTCCCGATGGGAAATTAAAAACATCTCTCGGTATTCTAGGGCCTAACGCAACACTCATTAGCTCTAAGAGTATCGATGATTTTATGAACCATGAAGACCTACGTTTGTGGACAGGTCCAGCATTCGATCCTAGAGATAAAACACGTACTCTCGGTGTTTTTCCTGGATTTTCAAATCTTGTTGCAGACCAAACACCAATTATAGGAAATGAATTTGCAACAAATTTCACAGTTGGTAACGGTAAGAAATTCTATGAAGACGGTATTGTTACTGGTAAGGAAAAGGGTTGGTATAACCGTTCACTAACGGATATAACACCAACTTGGCGTTGGATTGTTGATAGTAAAGGTTCTAAGCTAGCTCCTAATTTTGATTATGAAGATGCTTGGTGGGGAGGATCATCGTTAAAGTTATCAGGTAATCTAGACGCAAATCAAGCAAATCACATAAAGCTATACAGCTCACAGTTAGAGATCACTGATAATAGTAAGATAAGCATCACATATAAAACACCTGCTTCAGATGTCGATGTGTATGTTGGTTTATGCTTTGGCGATACTTATGACGATAGTAATTTCGAATTCTACCCTGTTCCAGCTGGTACAGAGAAGAATGGTTGGACAACCTCTACTATCGACCTATCAAAACACGATAAAAAAGCAATTGCGATATCATTGAAAATAAATGCAAATGAGGATGTTAAGGACTATTCTATAAATATCGGAAGACTTGCATTTACAACAAATGAAGCTGCTCCTGCAGCAACATCTGCAATTACACTTGATGATTCAATATATGTAAATGATACAACAGCAGAAGCAAGAATATATTGGGATAAATCTGCCAATGCGTCACTATACACCATCCATCGCGTATACGCTGATGGGACAAAAGAATTCATTGGCGCAACACCAAGTGATGCTTTTTATTTAGGTAGATTTGTAAGAGACAATGAAGAAGCACAGACTACTTTCGAAATTACATCATACAGCGCTAATGGAACAGTTGGCGGGGTAAAAACATTCAATTTCAACTGGCCAGCTGTTACGGGTGGTTTCGAAGTAGCGCAAGTAGAAGGTACTAATATTGCGTTGAACGTCCCGGTCGTTGATGATGGCTCTTTTGACCCTGGGGGCAAGGTTGACAAAATTAACGATGGTGTTATTCCAAACAGTAAATGGGCTTCAGGTAAAACAATTGCATCTGCTTACTTCGACTTGGGCAAAGATATGGATATTAGCCGTTGGGTTGTTAAGCATGCTAACGTTGCCGGTGCAGGTGAGGGCGTAGATTTTAATACCGACACGTTTGATTTACAGTATGCGAAAGATGATAGACAACCTATTTTAGATCCTAATGACCCTACTAGTAAGCAGAGAGTTATAAAATTAAATTACACAAAAGTCGATGAGGTAATCGGAAACCGTCAAGACGTTACCGACCGTGTACTTGATACTCCTATTACAGCACGTTATATTAGGCTTCACGTTACAAAAAGTGATAACTGTCCTTGGCATGCAATTCGTATCTATGAATTTGAATTGTATGAGAATCCTTATGTCCCTCATTCCACAGCCTTGCTAGACCGCAATGTAACAGTGAAAAATAATGTTGGAGCAACTGATTCTGTAGTTTTAGACAATGTTGCAATGCCTATCGGATCAGGGGGAACGGTTGCAGATGATACAGGTATCGTGAAAATCTATGACAGCCTGAAGTCTGACCAACCAATTGCAGAGGTAAAAGCTACACAACCAAACAATAAATACAAGCAGCTTAATCGTGGAGTGGCTTCTTTTGAGAATTTAACATTAATTCCTGAAGGCGGCAGATTGTATTACACAACTAATGTAAATGGAGTGGTGAGCTTACGTTCTAGTATTGAATATGCGCCTGAAGTTGGAACGGAAATTAAGCTACCAACATCAATTAAGCTGGAGCATTCTTTAATGGGTAACCAAACACGTAGTAAGTACGGTGTGTTTACCTTAGAAGGATTAGATGTTGGGACTTCTATGAAGATTTATGAAACTGCTGATTCACAATCACCTATTTTACATTCACAGCAAGTAGAAGAAGGCCAAGATTTCATTAGGCAGGCAAGAGTTCCGTTGTCCAAAGATGGTGGCACGCTGTATTATGAACTGAAACAATATGGGAAACCTAACTCAGGACGACTAGAATATACTTATGATCCTACTAATGAGCTTTATGTTGACCAAGCTTCTTTGAAGGATTTAGTCAATCGTTATAGTAATTTGCATGAAGCCAATTATGTTCCCGCTACATGGGGGCCATTCTCAATAGCTTTAAACGCTATTAAAGCAGCACTATCAACAGCAGTTACAGCGAGTGACGCAGAAGGATATAGAGCTGCATTAGAAGAATCGGCCTTAGCACTTCGTAGTATTGGAAATATTCAAAGACTTAAAGAAGTCTGTAACGAATATGAAAAAACATACACTGAAGATCAATATACAGCTGATAGCTTTAAACTCTTTAGTGATGTTTTAGAAAAAACTAAAGGTATTATCAGTGGAGTAGAATCTTCTACAATAGCTGTAACAAAGACTGAACTTGAAAAGTTAAGGTTTGATCTTGATAATGTGGTAAGTCGTTTGGTAGAGGGTGGAGACCACGTAGTTGATTCTGTAACCATAACCCCTAACGATGTGGATGGAAAGATCGGAACTACACTAACATTTAAAGCTAAAGTCGCAGGTAATGCTGGTGATACCGTTATTTGGGATGTGTACGGTAACTCAAGTCAATATACTACCATCAGTGACGGGGTACTCCGTGTTGCTGCTGACGAAGAAATTGGTGGTGTACTGACAGTTAAAGCAACTTCAACGTTTGATACAACAAAATCAGGAATAGCACAAGTGTTAGTAGTAAATGAACTACTTCCAAAAGTAATCAGTGTTACAATCCCTGACCAAGTTGACTTCGTTGAGGCTGGTAAGATTCAGCAATTCACTGCTAATGTGGCAGTAAAAAATGACGCATCAACATCCGTTACATGGGCTGTTTATGGTGCTGAAAATGTCGATACTAAAATTTTCAACGGATTGCTGATGGTTAACGAAAATGAAACAGCAGATCAGCTTACAATTAGAGCAACATCTGAAGTTGATTCGACGAAGTTTGCTGATAAAACGATTAGAGTAGTAAAAGATACAGATGAACCTTACACGATTACAGTTGGTGTTATGACTAATGGTTCAGTAACATCAGATCTATCGACAGCAAAACCAAGTCAAACTGTAAAATTGACAGTAACACCTGATGCTGGATATCAACTAAAAACAGGTTCTCTGAAAGTAAATGGCAATGTGATACTCGAAGATACATTTACAATGCCAGCTCAAGATGTAATAATTACTGCTGAATTTGAGAAGATTCCTGGAATAGAGCTTGTAAGCATTCAAGCACCGACAGCGATAACCGGATTGCCTAACGGAACTCTAAAGACAATCGTTGATCTTAAGCTACCTGCTACCGTTGTATTAGTAACTAATAACGGAAAAATGAATGCAGTTGTAGCTTGGGATGTGAATTCTGCTGATTACGATCCTTCAGTCAAGACAGAACAAACGTTTACAGTAAATGGCGAAGTAATATTGCCTTCTGACTTGGTAAATACCAATAGTATTTCATTGAAAGTAAGTATCGGAGTTACCGTATTAAAGAAACAAGTGGTTTCACCTCCAGTTGTCCAACCTCCATCAGGTGGTGGTGAAGTTACAACAAAGCCCGTTCCCGTTTATGAGACAACTGTTTCTCAAGGCAAGGTAACAACTGTAACTTCTGTGAAAACTACAGATGAAAATGGAATAGCAGTTACTACAGTACCTGGCAAACTGATTGATGATGCTATCACAACAGCTGTATCAAAAGCTGCTGATCAAGGTGTAAATACTGAAGTAGCAATTAAACTGGATGTGGACGCTCCATCAAATGCTAAAGCAGTCAAAGTTACATTATCAAATGAATCCTTGATGAAATTCACATCTAATACGGCGGTTACCTTAACAATATCTACGCCAATCGGAACAATGACATTTGGTCGAAATGCGATATCAAGCATCTCCGATCAAGCAACAGGAACTGTTACCATTACTGCTACGAAGATGGAACCATCAACATTAGATGCTGATTATCAGCACAAAGTTGGAGATAGACCCGTTGTGAATTTCGATATTACTAGCGGTGACAAGACGATATCGGAGTTTAGTGGAAACATAACAGTAACAATACCTTATGCACTTAAGTCCGATGAGAAGCCAATTGCAGTTGTAGCTTACCATATCAATACTGCTGGCCAACTTAATGTGGTGAAAAATGGTGTGTATGATGTGACAACCCAAACACTAACATTCAGTGTACCTCATTTCTCGCAATATGCTGTAGGGTACAACAATATTGAATTTACCGATGTTGCAGCCAACGCTTGGTACAATGATGCCGTAAGCTATTTAGCAGCAAGAGACATAACCAATGGATTAGGTAATGGGAACTTTGGTCCTGAAACAAAAGTTTCCCGCGCACAATCTCTGGTAATGATAATGAAAGCTTTTGGTATCAATCCAGATCAAAACTCTGAAAACAACTTCGGTGACGCTGGAAACACGTACTATACTGGGTATCTAGCAGCGGCAAAGCGGTTGGGTATAACAGATGGTGCGGGCAATAACATGTTTGCACCTGAAAAAGAAGTTACACGACAGGAAATGTTTGTATTGACATATAATACGCTTAAGAGCATTAATGCATTGCCGACCGGAACTACTCCAAATGAACTGAAAGACTTTAAAGATAGTGATACAGTATCTGCTTATGCAACTGCTGCCATGACATACTTTGTGAATAATGGAGTTATATCTGGATTAAACGGTAACCTCTTACCAGTAGATAAAGCAACCAGAGCGGAATTTGCTCAGACACTCTACAATATTATGACAAAGTAAATTGCAATGACTAACAGAATAGACTAATACAAGCTATGACAAGCACACCTAATCTTAATTGTGAAGGTGTGCTTGTTTTCGTTTGCTAGTACTTGACGCTAACGTATATACGGGGTCTCTCTCTAAAACCTTATGTAATCTCTTAATTACTAGCTTTTTCATAAATTTCGACATTACTTGTGATAGGGTTCTCCGCGCTAGCTGAAACTGCAAGTTTTAGGGCCATCCCTTGCGGAATGGCCCTTTGCTAGATAGCAGCACGTTACGCCAAGTGCATAAAAATAGTCTCCATTGCCCCCCAAGGTGCCTCTTTCTCATCTACCTTCTTGAAACCATATTTTTCGTACAAATTAACATGATCACTGACAAGGTATACTTTATCGAATTCAAGTTCCTTAGCGTATGCCAAGGCAGATAAAATCAACTTTTCACTTAATCGATCGCCTCTGTACTGCTCTCCCACAAACACAAACCCGATATAAGGTGTATAGGAAACATCAGGTATGCAGTCTGTTTTTGCTAAAGTGCAATAGCCAGCAATACGATCACCATCTAATGCTGCAAAAACTCTTTCCCAGTCTGAAAAATGGAATTCTTTCATTTGTTTAGCTAAAGTAGTTCCTGCTTTCCATGAACAATTCAGCGCATACTCAGCAACGACTTGCCATAACTTATCGCTAGAATTAAGCGATTCTATTTGCATAAATACTCCCTTTCTTATAGGCAACTAGTCGCTAAATTACCTTTTTTCTTTTATTTTACTAGTCGCTCTCCGTTATCCAAACAAGCGTTCCGTTCTTATTCATAACTGTACAGTATAACACTTGATATGAACTAACATGGTAAAATATGATTATATTTAAACACAACTTCCTGTAAGCCTAAAACTGATTCAAGCAAACTTTAATACATATAGGGAGCCAGATGACTCATCCTTCTGTGAACCAAAAAAGCTCTCAACAGCCTGTTGTTTCCGACTTGCCTAATACGTAGCCAATCCCAAACCCATACCCTGCAAAGCGCCCTACCAAGCCTACTTCCAGATTTCCCGATAAAACTTGCAGTCACTTATGGTACGGTTCACCCTGATTTATCTTCACCGCGGTACATCTGTTCCAAGCTCTAAGTGAATGAACCATAACATAATTCACATCAGTTGTATGGTTGTTATTAAGCAGATTGCGGGGACCATTTATACAGCACGTTCTCTCATACACTTTCGTCCTGCATAATAACCATAAATAAATATCATACAAAGACGAGGATGCCTCTGAACCATGCGTCAGTAAAAACCATCAATGATGGCATCCCAAGTGCAAATATTAACAATAAAATCCAGTTTATATAGGAGCGTTGGAATCGTCTTTTAAGAAAACCTTCAGAAATAATATTATATAGAACCATAAGGTAGGACAATGAAGCGAAAATCAAGGAAATCAAGAAAATTTGTTCCGTTACTGTCGCGGCGCTATCAATTAAAGCGATGAGCAGTATAAGTAATAACAAAAATACAAAATTAAAGTAGGTATAAATAAAAGGAATTCCAAAAGGTGCAATCTTCGTTTTTATGTAGTATTCAACACTTGCGGCTATATTTTTATCACTCTTGAATGTTACTGGATCAACTTGTTTAAATTTCAAACTATAGATTTCCTTTTCTATATCTTTATGTAATTCAAGCAACATCTCCCTTTTTAAAGACTCATTAGTTGTCTCTTTAAACTTAATGAATAATTTTAGTAAATCATAAGGAAGGAGCGAAGAGGCTTTAGATATCTTTTCAGCTACTGTAAAAAGGTCACTTTTTTCATTGAGGTATTTATATATTCCAAATTCAATGTCAGAGTAGATATCAAGAGCCTTATCTACCCGTTGTTGATTAGATTTACTGTTTTCAAGAAAGTTGCTTCTTAGCTCCTTATACATCCAAAAAAACTAATACTGTAACTATAATTGATATTGCAGCGGGTGTTGAATCAGGAAATAAGGTTCTTAAAAACTCGATAAAATAACTCATTAAATCACTCCTTTTATTTACAATTACGCTTGATATATCATTTAGTTCCGTTGATACCATACCGACTAAAAGAGCGTATTTTAATATTCCACTATTTTATTGAAAGGTATCGACTAACAAAAAAAGCCTTCTTTCGAAGGCGGTGTAATTAAATTCTTTCTGCTATTAGGATTAAACGCTATTTCAAATTGCTACACTACGCGGAAGCGGAACTGCCCCACTTCACATCAAACAGATG
Source organism: Paenibacillus sp. FSL R5-0475 (assembly GCF_038004585.1). Lineage (NCBI taxonomy): Bacteria > Bacillati > Bacillota > Bacilli > Caryophanales > Paenibacillaceae > Paenibacillus > Paenibacillus sp. FSL R5-0475. Next base: position 770,230 of record NZ_JBBORK010000001.1, on the reverse strand, counting down.
ATGTAGCGTAGGATATAACGGTGTATCAGCTTGACGGTCTTCCTGCAAGAGTAAGTAAAGGTCCAGCTTCGTATTATCTTCACCATTAAGTGTGCGACTGTTCATCATGCGAAGCAATAACTGATGCACGCAGTTCATTGTTGCTGGATGTTCCGGATCCGTCCAGTTGCGATTGGTTTGAAAGAAAACATCCTCGTATCTGTGTAGGATAATCCAGCACAACTCGGTCTGTTGGTCCGAATCTAATGATTCTGGGAATAACAAAGCTCGAAAAAGGGATGCATCATCCATGTTGTGGCCGGCCATAGACAACCAGGATTGAATTTCTTGGAAAGTAATCTCGAAATTGACCATGAGGTAAGTATCACTGAACTGCAGATTAACCAATTGTGTATTCATTAATAGGTCCCCTTTATATAGTCTACGTTCATCACATAAAATTCTCGTTCATTGGATGCATAAATGGTTACTCTAATTGCTTCTGGGATGTCTTTTATCTCAATGATTGGAGCTTGCGCTTCAGATGAGAGTACCACACGATCGTAATTTTCAAAATTAATTATTGGGTTTCCGGTTGTGGGATCGTTTATGGTTTCATAAACGGTATAATACTTACCGTCCATACGTTTTTCTTGATGGGTTTTAACTGCCGGCCCACCATAATATTGACTAATCCCAAAGGTCACAGTAATTAAACTACCAGCCCCACCGTCCCCACTGCCTCCTCCAACAAACCCGATATCAGTAAAGGGTTGGCCGTTGCGGGGTCAATCCCTTGATTCATATCTAGCGAAGCTAAGTTTTGTTTTCGGATAATCGATTTCAGTTTGTTGGCATACTGACTATCCGTCGCATAACCAGCTCTTTGGAGTTCGTTAGCAAACTCATAAGGATTTTCTTTGGATAATGCGAAACGATAACGGCTGTTTTTAAGTAGGAAATCCGAATGGTCAGCAAAAGATCCTGCTACGCTAGAGTAGCTCCGGAATTTTGAAGTCGTGGGCACACGTACGCCATCCACTTCTTCATGTGTTCTTGCCAAGCAATAATCACCTTTATATGATTTATTCGCTTTAATACCAAACAAATTATAATTGCATACTGCGTTTTTTCCTATGGATTCGTGGGAATGAAATTTAGGGAAATCCTCCCCAATTTCATCGATATTACGGTCCTGATTTCAACAATTAGGGAATTTCTCCCTTTAAATTCACCTAATTAGCTCATAACAGCGGATTTCAGGCGATTTATAGGGAGGTTTTCCCTATAAATCAAACAAAAACACAATCTAAACACTCGCCCAAGCACAAACTATTTTCATCTACACCCAATTCGATAATTACTCCTCCCAAAACTAAGTTTCTTTACGATAGAGCCTCACCGTTTCCTTCAGGGTATCAAACGACCAACCTCATCCATCCCTTAGCATAATTAGAAACTTTTCCATGGTTGGATACCCAAGTAACTAACAGGAAATAGATAAATAAGCTCTATCTGAGGAATATCAAATTCAACGAAACCAGGATTTGCAGATTTTTTCCCTTGATATTCTTTTAAGTAAAATAGAATTCTCATGATAGGTAAAGTACTGATAACTAACCATGCAATATTGTACCTTAGCTTCCTCGTCTTTAAAGCCCTCATGCAAGAAATATATGTAAGAAATATTGGTGCTGAATACATTAAGAACATCTGGTTTACTATTTCTTCATCCCAATCTTCAGTTTTCAGCTTCAAAAATTAGATAGTTATAAAATGCAAAAATACAACAATTAGAACTTGCAGAATCGCTTTAATCCTAATGTTCTTAAATTCACTTTTCACTATACCACCTCTTTATTTAGTAACAGTTCTGAATACCGATAGATTAATCCTCTATTTTCAATCTGTAAAAAACAAATAAAAAAGGAGCCGCGTAAAGAACACGACTCCCTCTTAATTAAACCGCATCAATGGCGGCACTTATGAATGGTGATTAGCGATAAACTGCTGTTCACGTACTTATTTCTTCGCAATATGCACTTTAAGCTGCTTGCCCTTCACCGTCGTCTCTCTCATCGCTTGCAGTACCATTGCACCTTTACCGTTCAAAATATCCACGTAGGTCACATTGTCCTGAATCGAGATAATACCGATATCTTCTGCAGATATACCCTCAAGCTTTGCGATTCTGCCGACAAAGTCCACGGCTCTTAGCTTCTTTTTCTTGCCGCCGTTGAAGTACAGCTTCATGATCTCTTTGTTCAAGCTTTCGCTTTTGTCCTTCTTGCGGACAGGCTGCTTGTTAATCTTCTGCTCGAAAGCTTCCTTCGCGTAAGCAACGGCATCATCCGAAGGAGCTTTCATGTTCGGGATGCTAAAGCCAATATAGCCTTCAATGTCCTTCACCCACTTTTGCTCATTTGGAGTGACAAAAGTGATCGCTTTGCCTGTCTTACCTGCACGAGCAGTTCTGCCTGTACGGTGCACGTAGCTTTCTTTTTCCAGTGGAATATCGTAATTAATCACGTGAGTGATGTTCTCGATATCAATGCCTCTTGCCGCTACATCGGTAGCGATTAGATAACGGAACTGCCCTCTTTTAAAAGCATTCATGACCTCAAAACGCTCGTCCTGCTCCATTCCCCCGTGGATCTTATCACAGGGATATTCCAAATCAGCCAGCCCTCTAAATACCACATTCACCTGTTCTTGTGTACGGCAAAAGATAATGCAGCTATCCGGATTCTCCACCGTAATAATATCGCTCAGTAGCGAGAACTTAGCAGCTTGTCTCACTTCGATCAACGCATGTTCAATTGTAGCGGTTGTAATTCCACTTGCTTGAATCTCAATTTCCGTTGGATCGCTCATATATTTCCGGCACAAATTCTTAATCACTTCCGGTAATGTAGCGGAGAAAACACAAGTCACCCGTTCTTTTGGCAGCTGCTTAATGATCTTTTCGATCTGCTCAATGAACCCCATGCTCAGCATTTCGTCTGCTTCATCGATGATCAAATACTTGATCCGATTTAGCGGAAGCGTGCCTCTTTCAATATGGTCGAACACACGTCCAGGCGTACCTACGACAACATGTGTTTTTTGAGTAAGTTCAATTTTTTGTGGAGCAAAAGGCTGCTTACCGAAAAGAGCCACGGCCTTAACCCGTTTAAATCGTCCAATGTTGGTGATATCCTCTTTCACTTGCATGGCAAGCTCCCGAGTAGGCGTTAGAATCAAAGCCTGCGGCTTATTCTCCACCCAATCCACCAAATCACAGACGGGGATTCCGTAAGCTGCCGTCTTTCCGCTACCCGTTTGCGATTTAACGATCAGATCCTTTTGCTGAAGAGCTACAGGGATCACTTTGCTTTGAACTTCTGTTGGCGTCTCATATTTCAGGACATCCAGCGCTTTAATAATGTCTTCGTTTAACTCATAATCTCTAAATTGCAATTCACTCATCGTTCAACCTCTTCTATGCCGATTGTTCTGGTTAAAGCGGAAACTCCGCGATCCTTCATCTTGTGCATACTTATCATTATAACAGCTATTGGCTCCCTTGATTCCATTCCTTATAGAACTGGTCCAGATAATTAAGCATAAAATCATGCCGTTCTTCTGCTAACTTGCGTCCATAGGTTGTATTCATCAGGAATTTTAATTTTAATAACTTCTCATAAAAATGATTGATAGCCGTTCCTTTGCTGTAATCCCTGTACTCCTTTTGAAGCGATTCATCTCTTGGAGACACTTCTGGATCATAAGCTGGACGACCTTTCGCCCCTGAGAAAATAAAGGTTCTGGCAATGCCAATCGCACCAAGCGCATCAAGTCGATCGGCATCTTGAACCACTTGGCCTTCAAGCGTATGCATCGGTTCTCCCCCGCCACCACTAAAGGACATCGTCTCAATAATCATCATAATATGATTAATTTGTTGCTCATCTGTAAGGTTTGAAGAAAGCCAAGTACGTACTTTAAGCAAACCTTCTTCTTTAGACGGATTAAGCTTCTCGTCAGCAACATCATGCAGCAAGGCGGCCATCGTGCAAACAAATACATCTGCGCTCTCGATCTGGGCAATTTCAGCGGCGGTGTTGCGCACTCTATCGCAATGCCACCAGTCATGACCCGTAGTATCTTGTCCAAGTTGTTCTTTAACAAAATCTTCGGTTCGAGCTATAATTAAAGATTCATTCATCGTAGAAAAACTCCCTTTCCTTAAGGAATATCGAAGCCCTATTATAGCTGATAACTTGTCCATTCGCCCACAAGAAATCGAACAAATTATAAATTCTTGCTTGCACGACTCCAAATGATCGGCTATAATCGGCAGTAATCAAAATTTCGAAGGGAATTGGTTCTGATGAATACAAATACAATCATGCTGAATCAACTTCATTATTATCACAAACAGCGTTAGCACTCCTGAATTTTTTCAGGGAGGCTAACGCTACTCGCGTTGGCCTCCCTGCGGCATAGATCACGCGCAGGACCAAGAGGTCCTGCGCGTTTTTTTATTTTCTAAACTATGCCAATTCAAAGGAGCTACTAATGATGCAAAACATTAAAGGAACTTATGATTACTTCGGTCAAGAGCAAGCGCTCAGAAAGAACATTCAAAATACGCTACAGGACTTGTTCGAGCTCTATGATTTTGAATCGATGGATTCGACGTTATTAAATGAATTGGAGTTATTAACTTCAAAATATGCAGGCGGGGACGAAATTCTTAAGGAAATGTACCAACTTACAGATCAAGGCAACCGCAAGGTAGGGTTACGCTATGATCTGACCATCCCTTTTGCCAAAGTGATCGCTTTAAATCCAGGGATAGAGTTTCCCTTTAAGCGGTATGAGATCGGAAAAGTGTTCCGAGATGGACCCGTAAAACGTGGGCGTCTGCGTGAATTCCTGCAATGTGATGTCGATGTGGTCGGCATTTCCGGCCCTGAGGCTGAAGCTGAGCTAATGCAACTGGCTACCGAAGCGTTCCGCAAGCTAGACATTCCTATCATCCTAAAATGGAACAATCGACGTTTTCTCGGTGAGATTCTAGAGTCCATCGGCGTACCTGCGGAAGAGCAACTATCCGTTATGCTTACCCTTGATAAACTTGAGAAAATCAACATTAGTGGAGTGGAGAACGAGTTGATTGGCAAGGGGCTAGAACCTGCAACCATCGCGGCGATTCTAGCGCTTATCGAAATGGATAATCCAGGCTTTGAGCAGTTATGCGACAAATACAATCTCACAACACAACCGGGTGCGTCAGAGGTTCTCGTCCTACAAAATCTAATCCAAGACATTGGACTACAGGAGATTTGCCGCTTCGATCCTTTCTTATCCCGAGGTCTTTCATTCTACACAGGAACAGTTTACGAGATCTTTGATGCATCTGGTTCCTTTGCCTCAAGCTTGGGTGGCGGAGGCAGATATGACGCGATTATCGGACAGCTAGTGGGCAGAGAGGATATTCAATATCCTACGGTGGGGTTGTCTTTTGGTATGGAGTCAATCATGGCGCTCCTAGCAGAACGACCTATCCAAGAAAATAGAGCAGCAAATGTTATGGTCATTCCCATTGGTGAGACACTACCACAAGCTTTAATTGCAGCAGCCGAGCTGCGTGCCTGTTCTATAAGAACCACTCTCGTATCCGGTAAAAGAAAATTAAAAAAGCAGCTCGCCACAGCTTCATCCAAAAACATCCGTTACGTTATACTGATCGGCGAAAGCGAATCAAGTGTTGATAAGGTACGTTTGAAAGATATGGTAGAACAAACAGAGGTTATCGTTCCGCTGGATGAAGCTATTTACCTCATCACTGGCTAAGCTGGTATTCGCTTAAAAAGATTCACATAAAAAAAGACCCCGCCGACGGCCGGCGGGGCAAAGTTTATATTTAAGGGAGGTTATATATGTACTATAACCTTACAAGCTTAATATTTTATGAATGACGGATAAAGATTCCCTTAATCCTACTTAGATCTTAAACCGATCTACCAGCCCCTGTAGCTCCTTGGCACTTTGGGTATTCTCGTCAGCCACCGTAACTTCATGGAATGTCTTCTCAACGATATCAGCCGTCTTCACCGCAATATCCTGAATCCCAATAGCCCCCTCATTTACTGTAGCAGCCACTTCATTGACCGCTATAGAAATACTAGAAACGGCCATACTTAGATGATCAGCCGCGGTCTCAAATTGATTCATCAGCAAATTCACTGTTGTAGCATCTCTGTTATATTGCTGACTTACCTCCGTTAACCGCTCATAGTCTCCAAGAACATTCTGGTCAATAAAAGCTAGTAACGCCTCTGAATTTTCCTTCATTAGTTCAACAGAAGCATAAACTCCTGAAACGACCCCTTGAATCCCAGCCGCAGTCTCTGACGATTTCTCAGCCAACTTGCGGATTTCACCAGCTACAACAGCAAATCCTCTACCTGCCTCACCTGCTCTAGCCGCTTCGATCGCTGCATTCAAAGCAAGCAGATTGGTCTGACTAGTAATCGATAGAATCGTATCCGCCAGTACATTAATCTCTGAGATCGCATTCGACTGTTCAATTGCTTTTTCCATATCGATACGAACAGATTCATACACTCGCTTCGCATTATCCGTAGACTCTATCGCCTCATCTTGTAACACCATCGCCCGCTCACTGATCTGCTTGGAAACTTCAGCGCCTTCCTTCACATTACTGGAGATCTCGGACACATTAATATCAATTTCAGTTATCGCTGCCGTCATCTCTTGTGTTGAAGCTGCTGTCTCCTCCATCCCTGCCGAAAGCTGCTGTGTAGTTGCCGAATTATCATGAGCATTCTCCCGTACATCTATAGACAGCTTTTCAAGAGTCTCCGCATTATCAAGCACCTTGGTCGAGATCATGATTAGACTACCCGCCATATCACGAAGAATAACCCGTGTTCGGAGCATCGCTATGGCTATCGTACCTGTTTCATCTTTGTTTTTCGTCAGATACTCGTACTGGGAGTCATACGTCAGATTCAACTCTGCCGTTCTATTTATCAACTCTGTCAGTTTAGCAATCGGTGAAGAGATTTTTTGAGCAAAATATAAAGCAATCAACAATGCAATAATCAAACTTCCTGCACCCAGAAACAGATTAAAGCTTCTCATCTCATTCACAGGTTTTACAATTTCATCTAAATTTGCGGTTATCCCAAGCAACCAGTGGGTCTCAGGCATAACGGTATAGGCTGATTTTTTATCCACATCATTATATGTATAGCTAAGCAGGCTATCTTCTACTTTTTCACCAGATTTCACACGCTTCACCACAGCCATGATCTGATCATTGGCAACAGGTTGTCCTACTTGCTTCTTATCCGGATGATACAGTGTATTCCCATTCTCATCGAGAAGATAAGCATACGAAGTCGTTGTATTTACTACTTTTGCATCTGCTAAATACTTAATCATACTATCTGCGGAAACCGCTGAAGCTACATATCCAATCATCTTCCCGTTACTCTTAACCGGATGTACAAATCCTACCACATAAGCCCCAGTAGATTTCGATTTCAGTGTTTCGCTAATTACCGGCGCCGCAGTCTCCATTACTTTCTTCGTATAATTTCTATCACTGAAATCCGTACCTATAAGCTTAATATCACTGTCAGCCACAGCGATGCCATTCATATCACTGACAAAAGCATGTTCGAGGTTCCCAGCATCCTTCACAATTCCCTGAAGGCTGATATTCACCTCATTCTGTAGCTTACTCCCCTTGGCGACGCCACCATTCCCTGCTTGGAGTAATAATTCGACAATTTCCGACCTTCCCGCAATAAGTTCAATACTTCTCTGCTCCTTCGAAATCATAGCCGATATGGTCTGAGCTTTATTCGTATTGACCTGCTTCATAGAATTCTCAGTAAGGCTCACAATGGCCTGAGTTGACCTTAAATATGTAAAAACCCCCATTACTGCAATACATAATAGGGTCACACCTATCATCATAAGTGATAGTTTAAGACGAATCTTCATTTTCCCTCATCCTTCCGACTACTGTTCATTAGAGAACAATGCAATTGTAAATAATACAACTACTATCGGATATGATGATAAATTAGTGAATATTGACGAAGCGAAAATACGGAAAATATCAAAAAATGTCGAATTTTTGCATATAAATGCAGAAAAAACTAGTTCTACTAGTTCGGTCATCTTCTTTTTACTAGTTATTAAGACCTGTTTTATTTCTAAGATGAAATAGGCGGTTCTGACTGGGACGCTGAGGAAACTTGCGTAATTGCACCATCTGTTAAAGGGTGTTTAGTTCTGCTACGTAAAAACAGACCAGACATTGCAGCGAGAATTTGCTGGAATAACATTCCTGAAATCACAGGGAGTGCAACAGCCGGAGGAAAATATTTTACTGCGAGCACAGCTCCCGCGCTTAAATTACGCATGCCGGAATTAAATTGTACGGCCACAGAATCTTCGTAGCTAAAGCGGAAACGGCGCGATACCAATGCTCCGATTACATATCCGAGAACTACGGTTACGAAGGTTACGCCAATAATAATCGCTAATTTACTATCCGGGTGTTTCAGATAACGGGCAATGCTAGCACCATTAATAGAAACAACCATGAACAACCCAACCTTTACAAATGGGGAAAGCGGAGGTCCACATACCGTATTCACCTTGCCTTTTGTCCATTGATTCAGAAGCATCCCGACTACCGAAGGAATGACAACCATCCATAGGAGTCCTTTCATCATTTCCCCAAGCTGAATCTCCACACTCGCTCCCATGAGCAAATACAAGGTACCCGGAACGACAATCGGTGACAAGAGCGTATCGATCAGAATAAGTGCCAAAGTTAGTGCAATGTTCCCGCCGTATATAGATACCCACACCACGCTAACGACACCCGTTGGGATCGCAAACAACAGTACAAATCCTGTCACTGTGTAAGGATCTCCCGGAAAAACAGCACTTGCAACGAGCCAGCCAATGAGCGGCATCACGATATGAAGAATAATCATCAACACGATCAACTTCTGTGGTTTCAGCAGTACGCCCAGCAGATCTTTGAGATTGGATTTCAAGCTCCCGATCAATGTCATAAAGGCGAATATCCATGGGACGAGACCTGTGAATGGTAGCAGTCTGCTTTCATTAAGCACACCAACCACGATGGCAGTAGGTGTTAATAGTGGCATGATTTTTTCGAGAACAACATTGGATTTGATGAGTCCATTTCTTATATTCGTAAGCATGTGTCGCACACCTTATGTATGGATGTCATACATTCCTTATCCGCAAATTTAAGTTGTAGCAGTCTCTATAAGCTTACAGAAATCATACAGGACTTTCCATTAATCTACTACACAAAAAAGGAACCAATTCAATAAATTGGCTCCAAGTAGTAATTTTATAGCAATGCTTAACGATTTAAACCCCTTGCGGAAACAATGCGTCCAGTGCTGGGCATGGCAGTTTATCCAGGAACTGAGCCAAAGGCGCTGGCATGTTACTATATAAGTCCTTCAGTGAGGTTCCCTGATAAATGTTTCCAATAATAACGGGATGACATAATTCAGAGATCAGGATGTCTCCATTGCCATGTAGATGAAGCTGTTTCTTGCCCTCAATGCAGTGTGGAAAATAAACGCCCGGTTGCTCCTCGAACCCAAGCGCATCCATAAACCGGTCCATGCAAGTGAAATACAGGGTCGTATCCTCTTTCTTCATAGCGATCAGTTCACTCACAGCATTCTTTAATTGTTCACGGGCAGCTATAGACTTCCAACCCGTATGATCCATGATAATACTGTTCTGAATCTCATGTGTTCTAACACCCATCGCATATACGTGACCACTAATTTCCTTCATATTATCCTGAGTTTCGCTGAACAACAGCGTTTCCAGCACCGTATCTACACTAGTTGCCGCGAACATAGTAATGTTCTCTCTAATTTTCTCGTAAATGCTTGGATGAATATTATAATAACGAGAGAAGGCGTCCGCTGTAGTAAAATTGAAGGAAATATGTATCGTCGTTAATCCTGCCGCGACTAATTGATCAATCCGTTCAGCATTTAAAAGACTGCCGTTCGAATTGAGCTGTGTCTGAATCCTTCTGGATGAGCAGTAGGTTACAATCTCCACACAGTCATCGAACTTTAATGTAACCTCGCCACCTGACAAGCGTACTCTTTTCAGACCAGGAAGCTCTTCAAGAATTCGGATAACCTCTTTAGCCTTGATGCTTTGTCCATCATTTCTATTATACGCACAACAATAATCGCAGCGAAAATTACAGTTCGAGGTAACTCCTATTTCTAAGCCTTCCAGCTCATAAGTAAGCGGTTTGTCTAGTTCCAATGCTTTATATCTCATTCTCTAAAGTCCTCCTGAAAAATAATGATTTGATTCAAGGGTTCAATCTTAGAGATTATAAAGGTATATGGCTTAGGTTAATGTGAGGTATATAACAGTCGAAGTGTGTTTGAGAAATCCAGGTCAGCAGCTTCAGTCGTAACTACGGGAATGTTTGGACTTCCGGAGACAGCCTATGCTTACGAAGTGAGCTTTCCTACGGAAAGCTTTCAGGCGGTCGCTATCGCTCCTACAGCTCCAAACTTCCCTTCGTCACTACTCAGCTGATCTCATTTTTCGTAATGCTTTCCTTCTTCGAAAGAGTTGCCACCTAATGGTATCCACACGCTCTGGTGAATTTTCTTCTCATTTACTACTGAATAAATATAAATCCAACCTTCTTCGTTTTTAAATCTAACTTGTAAATGATAAGGATTTAGTGATTGAGTTGTTCTGTTTTTCGGGATACTTGATAATCAATCCAGTAGGGGCGAATAGCGAAGGATAAAAGCAAAAGTACAGTTATTGAAGATACTATAATTAAACCAGACCTCCTAATCTTACGGGGTAAAAACAAGGCTACTCCAAATATAATGAGGACAAAAACAACCAAAAATATGATTTCTATTGCTGTAATTGGATGCAACATAACCCTCCTCTGAATCAGGCTTCTTTCGAATTCCATGACCCATTTACTGGTCTGAACCATTAATTTCCAGTATAATGCTTTATTGTAAGCAAACACAACTCATGTAGGACTCTTGAAAGGAGCCAAAAGATGAGGAAAATCATCCTAAACTCACTCATAATACTAATATTCATATTTGTTACAGGCTGTACATCTAATGCCGATACGGTTGATACACCGCTGTACTCAGGGAAAAGCTTATTTATAGGTGTTGTTGGCGCGGTCCCTAAAATAAGAGAAGAACATGTGCACTTCACAAGTATTTCTTTTGAGGAGTTAGAAGAATATTCAAAGCTCTCCTCCCAATATGATGCTGTAGTTATTACGAAAGAGCATCTGAAAGAAGCGGACGACAACAAGTATGTTAAAGTATACACAAATGCAGGTGTTCCTTTCTTCTTTATTGGAGCTACGAAATCATTTATGCCGTTTGTTCTTGAAGACGTATCGTATGAGCACTATTCTTTAATAAATTTTAATAATGATATGTATGTCACAGGCTATTTCCATAATGGTGAAAAATTTAGATCTTGGGAATACGGGCTTTACAACGGCAAAGTAAACGAACCCAACATTAAAAATGTATACTCAGGGATGTTCACTACTATCGAGTCCATCAAGAATGGTACGTATGAATAAAAAAAGGCTGCCAAATGGCAGCCCTTTTCTTTTGATAACGTATCATAATCCCGCCTACAACTCCACCGACTTGCCCATCTCATTCCAGACAGGCTGTCCAATCAAGCCCACACGCCAAATTGCAATCCCTTTAAGACCATAACGTTTAGCAAGTCCAACCTTGGAATTTACTGATGTTTCATTCTCACTGTATACGGAAATACCGAGAATCAGCTTATCCTTACTCACTTGCTGAAGTGCAAGCCGGATGCCTTCATCAACTAAACTCATCGGCTCTGGAATTTTTTTCTCTTGCAAATAATCATAAGCCATAATGACCAAATCGTCTGCGAGGCTTCCCAGCGTCTTGTAATCATAACCTTTATAAGAGCTGTTTAATGGATGAAGAATAACCGTGAGCTTAAGACCTGCTGCATGTGCTTTTTGAGACAAATTCTTCACAAAAGCATTGTAATCGGCTTGCACCTTTGCTTTATCTCCCGTTAGACCCAGTCCTTCGAGATCCAGCGTGATGCCTTGGAATCCCTTTTGTGTAGCCAGATCAATGATTCCTGTAATCGTCTGCTCTTGAAGCACTTTATCTTCCAGATTCTTCGTGAGCTCCGCTGCAGTGTCACCAGAAAAGACCATCAGATAAGGCGCTGTGCCACCTGCTGCTGCATTCGAGATAATAGACTCTGGGGTTACATCCCCAGCTGCTTGAGGCCATCTAAAGTCAGTGCCTGTCGTGGTGAATTGTCCACTTTTATCAATCCCGCTCCACCCAAAAGCTACAGCATCAAAGCTAGGAAGTAACGAAATTTCACTGTATGAGCTAAGCGCATAAAAGCCCAGCTTATACATATCCGTCTTTGGTGAAGTGATCGATACCGTTTTGGTTGCTTGATCCCAAGCTACGCCCGCACCAAACTGCTGGCCGAAAAAGCTGAGTGGAATCATCGTGTTATTACGGATCGTTTGCGGGGCAACCCCTAGCTTCACAACTTCGCCGTTTACGCCTGCATTTTTACTACCAAGGGTCAACGTTACCACTTTAGTACCCGCTGTATCCGTCTTGGTCGCGGTAATTTTCTTAAGCGCTTGATTCCACTCTACGTTGATCCCCAGCGCTTCTGATATCGCCCGGAATGGAACCATCGTTGTTCCGTTCATCACAACAGGCTCTACTGGAAACGGCAGTGCATAACCATCCAGCACAATACTAACTCCACCTGCGGGGGCTGCTTGTGTAGTGTTTTGGAATAATGCCGTGGTGCCGCCTAGCGAAATCGCCAGACATAAAACCAATTTGCCAATCCGTTTGTTCATGACTGTTAAGTCTCCCATCTTCCATAATATGAAGTGTAATCTCTTAAACTCTTTATATGTCTTCTACCATTTTACCAAAGATTATCCAATTGTAAAATTAATAGATTGTCATCTATGAGCTTCGAAATTATTTTTCATATTAGTAGAGGTCGACAAAATTACATAAACACGCTCAAAAAGGTTCCCACTGCTCGTTCAACATCAACATCCACAGCAACTTGTATGGGTTTACCCACTTTTGGCAGAGCCCGCAAATCCGCTACGACCATTCCCGATGTAAACTCACCTTTGTGCTCCACACGAACATTCATCTCTTTATAGGTTACTAGATCCGGTTGCAGCGCAACCATAAGTGCTAGTGGATCATGCAGCGGTGCGCTGTTAATCAAAAAGTTCGCTTCGCGGTAGAAATTAAAATAATGAGTGAGCGATTGCTCCATAAACGAAATGATCGCTTTATTTTCTTCACGTCCAAAACGGTTCAATAAATCGATATGCTCTTGGGTAATCCGCGTCTTAAGCGTAACGTCTAAGCCCACCATCATAACGGGAAGTCCAGATGTAAATACATGATCTGCAGCTTCAGGGTCTCCAGCAATATTCGCTTCTGCAACCGGTGTTCTATTGCCGGGATTGAAGATCGTACCGCCCATCACCACTACTTTTTTCAAAGTATTCTTAATACCAGGGTCCATATCAAGCGCCATCGAAAGGTTGGTTAGATGTGCCAGTGTAACTAATACAATTTCTCCGGGATTCTCATTAGCCATCCGAACAATAAACTCAGATGCAGTTTCGCTAATGGGACGCTGGCTGGATGGAGCAATTTCCACATTACCAATACCGTTCTCACCATGCACATGAGTGGCGTAGCCTGAGTGCTCACGAACAAGTGCCTTGGATGCTCCAATAGCTACAGGAATCTCATAACCAGGCTTAGCAAGCTCAATCAGTCGCAGTGAATTGTCCGCCGCCTTGTCGACATCAATATTCCCAAAAACGGTTGTAATTCCTTCTACAATTACATTTGGAGCGCGTAAGGCATACAAAATCGCCAGTGCGTCATCAATACCTGTGTCTGCATCAATAATAATTCGTGTTTTGCTCATTTATGTTCTCTCCCACCCTGCAATGTCGTATGGATTATCATATCACGGCCTACCCGTACGCTCAATTTTATTCATTTGCTGTTCTTTAAAAGTATGAATAAAGCTTTCAGGATCACACTCTACCAAATAAGTATATACACCCTTACTCGTATACAGATAGAACATCCCCTCTGAACCTCCCATTGAGCGATAGGACATATCTAAAATATCTTTTATTGGAAATTCACGATGACGAGTCACGACTCTATCTTTGTACAAATACATTAAGCGATTGCATGTAATACTTCGTTGTTCTCCATCCTTAATTTCTCGCTGTATCTTATAATACGGAAGCTGAGCTACCCATTTCATTTGAAGTCCTCCTGCTTGACGTAATGGACTCCATTTTATTATTCTTTTTACCTTTTTGCAAAATAAAGAAGCTCGACGATCCCCTTAGAAGGAATCATCAAGCTTCAGTAATTACCTTTTATTTCGCAGTATAAGCTACAGCTGCTCGGCAAAAGCGTTCCAGCGCTTCAACTAGAATAGATCTAGGACAAGCTAGATTGATCCGCAGATGACCTTGTCCCTCAGTTCCAAAGACAGAGCCTTCATTAAAAGCAACTTTAGCCTCTTTGTACATCAGCTGTTTAAGTCCATCTATATCCAGATTTAGACCACGGCAATCAACCCATAGCAGGTATGTGCCTTGCGGATGCATCACTTGGACCTGCGGCAAATGCTCCGACAGATAGCTAATCGCATAGTCCACATTGCCTGACACGTACTCTAAAAGCTCATCCAACCATTCTTCACCATCATTATAGGCAGCTTCTACTGCACCTTGGGCGAAGTAGCTAGCCATATGTAAACTCAAGGCTTTCATTTTTCGATCAAATTTAAGCTTCAATTCCGGATTGGAAGACACGATAAAAGAAGATTGTAACCCCGGTAGATTGAAGGTTTTGGTCGCGGCAAGTGTGGTTAGTGTAATATTCGCAATTTCCTCAGATAAGGATGCAAAAGGGATATGCTCATAACCTGGAAGCGCCAAGTCACAATGAATCTCATCAGAGATTACGGTCACTCCATAACGCAGACAGAGCTCACCAAGCTTCAGCAGCTCTTCTCTTTCCCATACTCTACCACCCGGATTATGCGGACTGCATAAAAGCAGCAGCTTGGCTCCACCTTGCATCAGCCCTTCCAATTGCTCATAATCCATCTCGAAGCGTCCATTACGAATAACAAGCGGATTCTTGGCGACCTTGCGATCATTCATTTGGATGACGTCATAGAAGGGATAATAGACTGGCGACTGTAAAATAACCTCGTCCCCTGGCTCGGTAAACAGCTCTACAGCAAAACTTAAGGAGGTTACGATTCCGGGAGAATCCGAAATCCATTCCGGTTTAATTTCCCAATCATGCCGTCTTCTGAACCACGACGTGATAGCTTCTTTATAAGAGTCACTAGGTACACTGTATCCGTAAACCCCTTGTTCTGCGCGGCGCAGAATCGCTTCCTTCACTGCAGGAGGACTTTCAAAATCCATGTCTGCCACCCAAAGTGGCATAATATCCTTCTCACCAAACAACTTCTCGGACTGGTCCCACTTGTAAGAACGTGTATTACGGCGGTCAATTACGCGATCGAAATCATACTTCAATTAAAGTCACCTCATCCTTATAAACTTGTCCCTTATTGTATCATGAGGCGGAGGATATCGCACTCTGGATAAGAAAGAACGCACTTGTCGAAAGTGCGCCCTCCTTAACTCTTATATAACTACGTGTTATTGCAGCCAATCTTCCAAATGCGATGCCACAAATCCATCATCCACTAGATGGGGATAGTCTCTGCGCACTCTGTTGATTTCCTCCACTTGCCCCGGGGATAATTGTTCCTCCGGATTTAGACACCATAAGCCTTCAAGCAATCCTTGATGGCGAAGCACTTCATGAATACCCGGGATACAGCCATGAAAATGATGCGCGGGATCAAATATCGCCGCATTGCTATCCGTCACTTCAGCCCCAAGCGTCAACCAATTGGATGCCAACGAGGGTTCATTTCTGACCTTTTTAATCTCATTAAGCAGCTGTACTGCTTTGCTCGTCCAGACCGCCCAGTGGCCAAGAAGGCCACCGACTATTTTTTTCTCAACGGGTTTGCCGTTCACCATAAATCGGAAGGTCGTGAGCAGATCGCTGACAATATTATCATCATTTCCGGTGTACAGAGCAATTTCTTCGCAACGGCTGGATTCAAGCACAGCTCTGACTACATCCAGCGTCTGATAACGATTGAACGGCGCCATTTTGATGGCGATTACGCCTTCTATTTCAGCGAATGCCTTCCAAAAATCAAAGCTTAAAATCCGTCCTCCCACCGACGGCTGAAGGTAGAAACCAAACACCGGAATCACATCTGCCACTCTGCGTGTTCGTTCTAGCAGTTCTTCCTCACTCAAGGTTTGCAGGCCTCCCATGCTAAGCAGTCCCGCTTCATACCCAAAGCTTGCGGCAAGGCGCGCTTCAAGAACAGCCTGCTCCGTCCCACCGCAAATACCCGCTACTTTCATGAATGGCCGATTTAGCTGGGCAAGCTCCACCTCTTCCGCAGCTAGACGTAACACAGGTTCCAGCAGCCCTACTTCTGGATCCCTGATCTCGAATTGAGTGGAATGCACGGCAACCGCGACTCCACCCGCCCCAGAAGCAACATAATATCGGGTAAGTGCCCGTTGACGCCGCTCATCCAGCTTGCGCTCTTTAGTTAAGGCGAGAGGATGTGCGGGAATAGCCAACCCATCATGAAGCGCGGCATGTAATTCCGAAGTCAAAGGTACTCTTGTCAGTGTCATTAATATTTGCCCTCCCGCTCCTGAAAATGCGTGGGTTTATTCCAGGTTTCTCCGCCTTGCCCTACCCAATCGCCAATCCAGTCGATCATTTCGGCCAGCGATACCCGCGGATAGCCAAAGGTGGCAGCGGCTTTCGCTGCATTACTTAGCAGTGCAGTAGGTGCTTCTGCACCTGTAAAAATCGGCTCAATGCCTAACTTTCGGCCGAATTCATTCGCAGCCCAGCGCAGGGACAATGTCTCAGGCCCAGTAATGTTCATGACATTAGGCGGCGAACTGCAACGCAGCAGTGCTCGCAATGCGATTTCATTCGCATCCCCTTGCCAGATCACATTGGCATGACCCATTGTGATATCAATGGGAAGTCCCTCCCTAACCGATCGAGCAAGCTCCAGTAACACACCATACCGCAGATCAATGGCGTAATTCAGCCGATAAATGAACATCGGCGTTCCATTTTTATGAGAGAAATGTTCAAATATACGCTCCCGGCCCAGACAGGATTGCCCATACTCCCCGTTCGCGTTCGGAGAAGTTCTTTCCGTTGCGCCTCCTTGGCTGACCGGAGTAAAAGGGTAAACGTTGCCTGTCGAGAATACAACCATTCGTGAATTACGGAAACGTTCCGCAACGCGGCCCGGCAGATAGGCATTCATCATCCAAGTGAAATGCTCATTCCCGGTCGTGCCGAATTTATTCCCGGCCATATAGAGAATATTTTGGGTTTCAGGGAGTGCCTGCAGCGCCTTATCGTCAGACAAATCGGCGGAGATAATCTCGACCCCGGCCTCTTCAAGCTCTCGTCTCAGCTCCTTATTCGAGAAGCGGGAAACGCCGATAACTTTCTTGTCTAGCCCCGCTTGGCGAATTGCATTCACCGCTAGCCTTGCGAGACTGGGTCCCATCTTGCCCCCCACGCCTAGTAGCATAATATCTCCATCGAGCTGGCTAAGTTCCTCAATCAGTGCTGCCGATGGACTTGCCAAGCGCTCCTCCAACTCTTGAACGGTTCGCATCATTGAACTCTCCTCTCCATTGACTCAAGTTTGTTGCTTTTACCACAAATGACCTCAAAGCTTGGTGTAATCGGACACGATGCTAATTGTAATTGGGAACTAGGCTAGCTGAGATTAGAAACTAGCTTGTTGTGATCGGAAACCAAGCTAACTACAATCGAAAGCTAACTAGCTACATTCACAAACCAGCTTGCTACAATCGAAAACTAACTCCCTGATTGCAGAATGTGCAATAGAATTTCCAAATTCATCGCTAAAAAATGAATCTATTGCACTTCATACATCAGATTCCCGCTATAAGCTCGTTTAGTGGTGATTATCTGAAATTTCATTGCACAAAGTGCAATAGAATCAAAATCCAGCCACTCTAGAGCGGAATCTATTGCATAAAATGCAATCACTCAAAGCAAAGCAATCATCACATTCAAATCATTCAAAGCAATAAACCAAATTCAGTCCAGCCTATCCAGTTCAGTCAGACAATCTAGTAAACTCATACTAACTTTTGTCTTAGTGTAGCTTAGGCGCTTACCTTGTAATCCGACGCTTGGTCTCATTCTCTTCCAACACCTACAGCCTTAAGCGCCTCGCGGAAATATCCAACTCAATTTCGTCGCCATCCTGCACAAGGGTCGCAATTCCTCCGATAGCCACTTCCGGAGCCGCAAATACGTACGATTCGTGCGATATTTGCGACATGCGCGACACTTGCGATTCGTGCAATGCGTGCGATACGTGCGATTCGTACAATTCGTACAATTCGTACAATTCGTGCGATATAAGTGTATTTCGTACACTTATATCAACTCCTGTTCCCGTAGATGACAATTTAGTTGTACTATCTGCAATTAAAAATCCAAAATGAGCCTACAAACATCGATTTGATAAGATTTAACTGTATGAAGTGCAGTTAAAGTCCACATGAGACGATTACGATATACTGTAGTTGTATAAAGTGCAGCTATTTTATCTTCACAAGCATTTGATTATTTCAGTCTCGGCTATTATTTGATGTGCACCGATTCCCTCTCGCTCAGCAACTCTTCTCTAAGCTCAACAGGGAGAAGAAAGTCAAAGTCACAACCGAGGTTCGCTTGAAGCACACACTCATGAAACAGTAAGCCATACCCCCTGTCGTAGTGCGGCTTGGGCGCTTGCCATGAGACCCTACGTCGTGCCAATTCTTCATCCGACACCTTCAGCTCTAAGCGCCTCGCGGAAATATCCAGCTCAATTTCGTCGCCATCCTGCACAAGCGCCAGCGTACCACCGACAGCAGCTTCCGGCGCCGCATGTACAATTAATGCGCCATAGGAAGTACCGCTAATCCGCGCGTCAGAGATGCGGACCATGTCGCGTATGCCCTGCTTCAGCAGCTTTTGCGGAATCGGGATTTGCCCGATCTCCGGCATCGCTGGAGCACCCTTCGGGCCTGCGTTTTTAAGCACTAGCACACTGTTCTCATCCACGACCAGATCAGGATCATCGATCCGCTTATTTAGATCGGCCGGGCTCTCGAACACTACTGCGCGTCCGATATGCTTTTTGAGATGAACGGATACAGCGGTCTGCTTGATCAGCGCCCCATCCGGCGCCAGATTCCCACGCAATACGGCAATCCCACCTTGGCTGTCCAGCGGCTCCTCCAAGGTACGAATCACATCTCTGTCCAGCGTTACTGCCTGAACCAGATTTTCTGCAACCGTTCTGCCCGTTACAGTCAAGCAATCCCCATGCAGCAGCGGCTCCAGCTCCTTCATCAGTGCGGGTACACCACCTGCCTCGAAATACTCCTCCATTTGATATTTGCCCGAAGGACGCAGGTTCAAAATAAACGGGGTCTGACTACTGATCCGGTCAAATGTCTCTAAAGGCAGCTTCATCCCCAGCCGCTGGGAGATCGCTATAAGATGGATGATAGCGTTCGTCGATCCGCCGCTCGCCATCGTAACTGTGATCGCATTCTCTATCGCCGCCGCAGTCATGATGTCGCGGGGACGAATGCCCTGGCGAACCAGCTCTACGATCTGCTTGCCCGTTCGCTCAGACATATGCCTGCGTCTGCTGTCCGGCGCGGGAATAGCCGCACAGCCCGGTAACGCCATGCCGATTGCTTCGGCGATCGAGGCCATCGTGCTTGCTGTGCCCATCACCATGCAGTGACCATCACTACGGCAAATTGCATTCTCTGCAACAGCCAGCTCTTCGTCACTTATATTTCCGGCTTTATGCTCCAGCGTAAAGCCATAACAATCCGTGCACGCTCCAAGGCTACGCCCGCCCAATCGGCCATTTAGCATAGGGCCACCTGTCAATACAATGGCTGGAATATTGGCGCTAGCGGCTGCCATCAGCTGAGCGGGTACCGTTTTATCGCAACCCCCAAGCAGCACTACCCCGTCAATGGGATGCCCCTTCATCATTTCTTCCGTATCCATCGCCATCAAATTACGCAGCAGCATCGTTGTAGGCTTCACATAAGGCTCACCAATCGAAATCGTCGGGAATTCCATCGGCACTCCCCCTGCCTGCCAAACACCACGCTTCACATAATCCACCAATTCATTAAAATGGGAATGGCATTTATTCAGCTCACTAAACGTGTTGCAAATGCCGATCACTGGCTTGCGGAGATCTTCTTCGGTGTACCCCATAGACTTCGTGAAGGAACGATGGATAAATCCCCATAGATCTTTTTCATGAAAATAAGCCTCGCTCTTCAACTGACCGCCTGATTCAGCCATACGCTCCTCGCTGTCCCTGCACTCCGCCATGACCCCATCTCCTTTTAACAACCTCGCTTATAGACCAAGCACTTAATCCCTCAGATAAAACCAATAATCTCCGGTGTTAGACGATGTATTATGTCCTCGATAAATTTTCGCGGTATTTGTGGCAGCTTCGTTCCCTCCGCTAGATCATTGATATGGTACAGAGCATCTAGCATCTTCTGTGTCCCAAAGAACGGATAATCCGACCCAAACAATATTTTATCTTGAACCCCATATTCCATCGCAGACACCAGTGCATTGTAAAATTGCCAAGGTCTACTTCCTAACGCTGAAATGTCCATATACAGATTAGGATGCTTGCGCACCAATGAAATACATTCATCAATCCAGGGATGACCCATATGCGCTACAATCATCTTTAGCTTCGGAAAAGCACGGGCAATCGGGTCCAGCATCGCCGGCCTTGATGCATCCAGATAACCCTCCGGTACAAAAGAGGTTCCTTGATGCCAAAGAATAGGTACATCTAGCTGTTCTGCTTTGGCATAGAGGGCATAATGCCTGGGATCATCAGGATAAAAATTCTGATAGATAGGCGCAAGCTTCAGCCCTTTTAATCCCATCTCACGGATCGCAGTCTCAAATTCAGCAACACAATCCAGATGATTGGGATCTACACTTGCAAAACCGAATAATCGATCCGGATCCGTGCGACAGTAATCTGCGACATAAGCATTCGGCACAACCAGTCCCGTTGCATGCGCTGCCATGGCCAATACGATAGCACCAGAGAATCCTTCCAAATTACTACGATGTTGCTCGGGGGTTGCTTCGATATTCATATCCGGTCCCCAAGCCCGTTTGATCGCCTCATCCGTAGGTCCCGAAACCATTCCCGGTCCAAACAAATGGGTATGACAATCGAAGATCATCCCTACTCCCTCCTATTCAATAACCATCGTATTTGTAATGGCACCAAGCTTCTCAATCTGCACCGTGACCACATCACCAGCTTGCAAATAGACCTGATCCTCTGGAGGGTAACCCATCACTACGCCTTCTGGTGTTCCAGTCAGGATAATATCCCCCGGCGAAAGCGTCATACACTGGGATACATAGCTGACAATCTGCTTGCAATTAAAAATCATGTCCGAAGTGTTGGAGTTCTGACGCAGTTCACCATTCACCGTGCACTGAATATCGAGCTGATTGGGATCGCCTACTTCATCCGCAGTGACTAAGTAAGGCCCAATGGGTGAAAATTTATCGCAAGACTTTCCCGCTAGCCATTGACTCGTCCGCATCTGTAAATCTCGCGCCGACAAATCATTAGCCGTACAATACCCGAAGACATAATCCAGTGCATCTTCCTCCGTCACATATTTCGCGGTTCGTCCGATGACGATGCCAAGCTCTGCCTCATAGTCCACCTTCTGGCTGTTCCTCGGAAGCGGAACTTCTGAGCCATGTCCAGTTAGTGTATTGTTAAATTTATTGAACAAGATGGGATATTCCGGAATGGCCATCCCAGTCTCTTCCGCATGCCGGCGATAATTAAGGCCAATACAGATGATTTTTCCAGGATCAGTAACACAGGGACCGAATGCTAATTCATCTTCCTGCTTCAGCCAGGATGGATTCACTTCTCCTTCAGGCAGCTCATTCACAAAAATCCTCAGTTGGTTAAGTGCATCCTCCCCACCATCAAGCAATTGCTTAACCGTTACTGGAACCTCCGTCCGAGTGGATAATGCAGTCTGTGCCGCCTCAATATCCACCACACCATGGTCGGTTAGAACGCCCATATGATCATCTTCTTTTTGCAAAAAGGTAACTAGCCTCATCTATAAAACTCTCCTTCACTTTATGCATTTTTTCCGAAGACAAGGCCACCATCCACATATAGCGGCGAACCCATTACAAACCCGGACTCATCGGAAGCTAGAAATAGTGCAGCTCGTGCCACATCCTCAGGTTTGCCAAGCTCACCGCTAAGCTGTCTACGCTTAATGGCCGCAACCGAAGCCTCTGGATCCAGAGAAGTCTTCAAATAACCTTCTACAAACGGAGTCATAATCGTACCTGGTAGCAGCGCATTTACACGAATGCCGTAAGGTGCATAATCAACCTGCATTGCTTTAGTTAAAGATAGAACAGCTCCCTTAGAAGCACTGTAGGAAGCTCGCTCTGCGACTCCGATTTCGGCGATGCCAGAGGACATATTAATGATAGAACCCTTCTTGGTCTTCATCATATAAGGGAGGACAGCCTTGCAGGTTAAGAACACACCCGTCACATTAACCCGCATGACCCTCTCCCATACTTCCTCGGAAACCTCATGTACCGCACCCACGCCACTGATTCCTGCATTATTAAAGAGCACATCGATACGTCCAAAAGTATTAAAGACTTGATCAGCCATCACGGTAGTACTGCTAGCATCGGTTACATCACAGGGTATGAACATCGCATTTCCACCCGTCGCCTCTATTTCAGTGACAGCGGCTTTTCCTGAATCCTCTTGGACATCGGCAATGATTACTGTCGCTCCTTCTGAAGCGAATAAAGCAGCCGTGCTTTTTCCAATTCCCGAGCCAGCTCCGGTTATTATGATGATCTTATCTTTGAGTCGCATCGCTTTGCCTCCTCTTCCTACTCCTTAGCCTGAAAGTTTCCCGGCAACAAGCCAGTCATCCCGGGCTTAGCCATAAACAAACCGCCTGCAAACGGATAATCACGTAACTCTTTCTCGTGCATCCCTATCCTTGCAGTTGTAATGTAGAGTTCCGTTAGATCACTGCCTCCAAAAGTACACGAGGTCACCAGTGGTGCTGGAACTCGAATGAGTCCAAGCTGCTCACCCGTCTCCGGGTTCCATCGTGATACACAGCCGCCGCCCCAGTGGGCGACCCAAAGCATGCCTTCACTATCTATTGTCATTCCGTCCGGATAGCCAGTTGTTGTAGGAATTCGGAACGCTACTCTTCGGTTACTTATCCTTCCAGACTTTTCCTCGTAATCAAATACATCCACCTGCCTAGTCGGCGTATCAATGTAATACATCTTGCTCCGGGAATAGTCCCAAGCCATTCCGTTCGAGCAGCCGATGCCGGATAACAATTGGTGTGTGAAACCATCAGGCTCCACGACGTAGAAACCTCCGGAATCCGGCGCATCATTGTTCAAGCTTATCGTTCCCACCCACAGTCGGCCTTGTCGATCGCATTTGGCATCATTTAATCGGTTGAGTGGTAGCTCTGCTTCTATCGAAGTCAATAAGACAGGAGAATTCTCAGCTTGAGAGAGATAGACCCCATCCTCCATGGCCAATGCAAGTCCTCCCACAGTGGTTGGAATCACTGCGCTGATCATCCGATCGAAGGAGCGGACTACTTCATTACCCGTGATCCGGTTGTATATTCTAAGCTTCCTTCTCGTAACATCCACCCAGTACAACTGTTTGGATTCGGCATCCCAATGCGGCCCTTCACCAAGCTCAGCCTGAGCATCAATCATCAACTCTGCCTGAATTTCTGTAATTTCCAAAACGTTCACTCCTTCTTCTATTTACAGCTCACTACCATTAGCCAAATGTCCACCATCCACACGAATGGTTTCTCCCGTTACATAGGAGGCTTCATCAGAAGCCAGAAAAAGAAATACATTGGCAGCTTCCCTTATCGTTGCCGCCCGCTTCATCGGTGTATGCTCCGAATAAGCCGGAAGCTTCGAAGCTTCGCGCAGCTTGCGGTCGAGGGGTGTATCCACAAATCCCGGTGCTACTGCGTTTACCCGGATCCCATAAGCCGCCAGCTCCACTGCCATCGATTCGGTTAGCAGTATAACAGCAGCCTTAGAAGCATTGTAATGCGCGAGCTCCGAGCTTGCTGATAGACCATTTTTGGAACTCATATTTATAATGGCGCCTCCGCCACCCTGAGAAATCATTTGTCTCGCTGCAAGCTGACCTATTAAATAAACCGCCCTTACGTTGATATCAAATACTGCATCCCAATGCTCAACCGAGATGTCAAGAAAGTGTTCACGAAAGGCGATTCCGGCATTGTTCACTACAATATCTATCCCACCGAACCTTTCAAAGGCTTGGGCAACAGATTGTTCTAACTGTGAGACATCGCGAAGATCACATATCTCTACTGCAGCTTTTTCACCATAATCCTTCAAGGTTTCAAGTGCAATAAGAAGCTCACCCTCACTTCGGTCCAGCAACACCACCTGAGCGCCTTCTTCCAGAAATCGATGGGCGATCCCCAGTCCAATTCCTCTTGCTGCACCTGTGATTAGCGCTCTTTTGCCAGCCAGCCTCATGTATATCACTCCCTCGAATCTTGTTCAGAGCACCCCGTATTTATCGTAGACCTGCCGCAAGGTATATCCTTCGAGCAGTTCATCCCGTGTATGATTCTCGCGAGTCACCTTATCCATAGCTAATTGGAACACTTCATCGATGATGGCGCCCGGAATCACAACGATACCATCACGATCACCAAAGATTACATCTCCGGGATGGACCATTACGCCACCGCATAACACCGGAATGTCATAGTCGATAACAATTCCACGACCTTGAGAATCAACAGGTTTGGTCCCGGTAGCAAAGACAGGAAAACCAAGCTCCAGAATTTTAGCAGTATCACGGATTAGTCCATCTACAATGGCTCCGCGGCCACCTCTCATTTTGGAAGCCGTAGACAATAGCTCTCCCCACAGTCCGTTCTGCCGCGATTCATTCGTACAGCCGATGACAATCTCACCGGGCTTAACGCTGTCCACCGCCTCAATCTCCTTCGTGTAAGGATCTTCCGGCAAATGATGAATATCCACAGACAGAATGGTCTTAGCTCTTCCGGCAACGATCCAGGTAGGATCTATCGGGTTGATATTTTCCCGCATCACCTGATTACGATAGCCCAATTGATCCAACGTGTCAGAGATTACCGCAGAGTAGAGCTTTTCACACATGCTATCGAACAATTCCTGATCCTTCATAGGCGGTTCCATCCTCCTCAAAGTTTTGTGCTTACAGCATCCTCATTTTTTTAAACGCACCGGTTGGCCTGCATGAGCAGATTGATAAGCGGTAAGTGCAACCTCTGTGGATCGGAGCCCATCTATTCCCGAAATCGGTACCTCCACCCCTTCTAGAAGCGCCTGTACAAAAGCCTTTAGCATCAGTTCATTCATGTCATCTCCCCAGAAGGACCAGTTCCCTTTGCCAGATGCTCTTCCGTATACATTGTTTTTTTGGTTAAAAGCATCTATGGAGATGACACCTTTAGTTCCAATGATTTCTAGGGTCACATCCCCCCATGTGGGGAAGCCGGGATTGCGTGACCAGCTAGGATCCAGCACTCCGAACACACCATTCTCAAAAGTTACATGCACCATTCCAGCATCATCGATCATCCGCTTGCGCTCTGAATCAAATAAGGTATCCGCATAGGCATACACCTGTTCTACAGAAGAACCAGAGAACCAGTTCATCAGATCCATCACATGCACAGTGTGATCTAGAACAGCACCGCCTCCCGATAGGGCTTCATCAGAGAACCATCTAGGTCCCGGAAAAGAACCTCTGTTAGTTCCTTTAAAAGCGATAATTTCACCAATATCGCCGCGATCTAGTGATTCCTTAGCCCGAACAACCGGAGTGAGGAAGCGGCAAGGAAAGGCTGTCATAAGCTGTACTCCCACTTCAGAGCAGACCGAAATCATGCGTTCCATTTCTTCCACTGACAGACCTAGCGGCTTCTCGCACAGTACATGCTTGCCCGCTCGGGCTGAAGCGATGGTTAGCTCAGCATGATAGACATTTTCCGAGCAAATAATTACGGCATCTATATTCGCATCTTCCAGAAGTTCCTTGTAGTTAGCATAATAGGGAATCGAATGACGTTCTGCGAGCGCCTGTGTGCGCTCCGGCACCTCATCAGCAATTCCACTGACCGTCACTTCAGACATGTGCAGTAAACTTGCCAAATAGTCAAAAGCATGCGCATGCTCGAAACTGATCATGCCAATATTCAAACGGCTCATTAAATATCCCCCTTCACTTCAAGCTTCACCGGTTGATGGGTCATTGCCGATTGCTGAGCGGCTTCAGCCCAGCGTACAGCTTCCAGCGCATCCTGCGCAGTGACTATCGGCTCTTCCTCACTTGTTAGACAGCTTAGAAAATGCTCCAGTTCCAAATAATACGGATCCTTCAGCAGCACACTCGAAGGCGTCTCCACAAATCCCGATGTAGAGCCCGTCGTTATCGACTTGCGAATATGCAGACTTTCGCCATCCCCGGTCCCGCCTGAGATGATTCCTTCCGCATCCGCATATTCAAAAGAGGAGTGAAACGGCCCTGGATACCCCCAAAATGCTTCAAGCTGTGCAATGGTTCCATTCTTGAACCGGAAAGTGGCTGAAGCATAATTTATGTCTTCCGACTGGTGCTGGAACGCATATACTTCACGGGCTTCACCAAAAGCCCCACGAATGTAGTCAATGTCGTGAATCATTAAATCTATAATGACGCCACCGCTAAGAAATGGATCCCGAAACCATGCTTGCACGTTTCCGGGATGTGAACCCGCCCGTTTAGCATGGTATATTCCGCCTTGAACACTGCTAAGCTGCGTTATTCCCTCCGCAAGCTGTCTGTAAGAAGGAAAGAAACGAACGACATGGCCCACAAACAAACGTACACCGCGCTCGTTGCAGTAACGAATTGCTTCTTCCGCTTCCTGCGAAGTGAGTGCGAGCGGCTTCTCACAGATCACATGCGCACCATGGTCAGCCGCAATCCGTACCAGTTCTACATGCAAATAGGTCGGCACAGCAATACTGACCACCTCTGGCTTTACCTGCTCGAGCATTTCTTGTACAGATGTAAAATAGCTAACGCCCACTAAATTTCCTAGCACCTCAGCGGCTTTTTCAACGATGTCACATACGGCTACAAGCTCAGCTTCGGGCATGGACTTGTAGCGATCCGCATGAACAGTCCCCATGCCACCGCATCCAATCACTGCTGTCCTAATCAATACACTACACTCCTTTCAGATTGTGCTTTCCTTTACAGACGAACATCAGCACCGCTTACCCGGCTTTCGTTGGCCGCTTCGATGAAGCGAATCAACTCTAGAGTTAGGGAAGTTCGTACCGGTGGAGAGTCCCCTCGCGCCATAGCTATAAATTTCTTCAGTAATTGCTGATGTCCTGCGTTGTAATTTGCTCCGAGCGCGTTAATTCCGTTACTCCCCCGTTCACGGTGCAATACGATATAGAAATCTGAGCCGCCTGTACGGTTTCCGCGGATCGTCCCGATTCGCCCGTCCTTCCACTGGCCGACTACCCATTCTTGCGCATCGTTACTGACGGCACGTACCGAATGGCAACCTTCTCCAAGAGCGGCATATAACATCTCAGCAGCGTGTATACCATACCAGAATAACCCCGGTTGTGTCGGCTGAAGATCGAGTGGTCCAGTGCAATCCGCACCTAGAATAGCACCTGCACTTTCATCCTCTAAGAGGGCTGCCAGCGGTCCACCGAAACGTAGCATAGAGCTGGAGAAAAATGGCGTTCCATACCTCTCCGCCAATTCCACAATCACCTTCGCATCTTCAGAAGAAACCGCTAACGGCTTGTCAATGAATACCGGCTTTCCGTAAGGAGCCAGCACCGCAAATTGTTCCTTGTGCACTCTCCCATCTACAGAAGTCAATAGAATCGCATGGGATCTCTCCGCAACTTCTTCTATAGAATCGAGCAATTCAACCCCATAGCGCTCCTGCAATTCCCTGCTAATCGGTCTCACACGTGAATAGCTTAGCTCGAAATCAAGAGAACCCCCCGGATAACCGCAGTGTAACCTGCCACCCGGAATATATAGCGGATGAGATTCATCATTTAGCAGCGCCGCGAAAATCCTGCTATGTGAAGTGTCCATTCCTACCATACCGATCTGCAGCTCTTCCATTTCAACAACACCTCTTATTCGGTTGACAGCCCCATGGAGTGATCCACTTATTTAAGAATTAAACGTTCTTCCCTGAAACGTTCAAGTAGTTCCATGTATTCTTTTCCCACTTGTTCGATGCTGTAAGCAGTTCTAGCTTTCTGTTCTCCCAATGACTTCAAACCTTCCCTCAGACTATTCTGCTCCAGCAGTGCGCTCAATCTGTCCACACACTCCTCTTCATTGCCTGATTCGTATAGGGAAACACTTAACGGACCATCCAATAATTCCGGCAACGCCCCTACACGCGGAACCACTACCGGACACCTGCAGGCCATCGCCTCCAGTACGGTCATCCCAAAAGATTCATTGGTCGTGGTACTAATATATAACCCACCATTCTGCGCAACCGATGAATAATAGCGATGCATCTCATCGTAATCCACTTTGGGAACCCACTTAAAATGCTTAATCCCCTGCTGTTCTACCTTTACCATCAGCTGTTTCTTGATCTCGTCGGGAGCAGTATATCCCCCAACAAGCATAAATTGCAGCTCTGGCATCTTGGCATTCAGCTTTCCAGCAATGTTCAAATAGGACGACCAGTTCTTGTGATCATCCAGTTTACCCACCCACAAAATAGTGGCAGGCTCCTGCTCAATACCCGCTTCATATCGGAACAAATCGGTATCCAGGCAATTATTAATATGATATGCACCCGCTATGCCGATACCGTCCAAATAATCCTTCATGTAAGCGGAGGGAGTGATCACATAGTGAAAAGGCAAACTATCTTTCGTTGCGGCCAACTTCTGTAAGGGTTCGGAATAGGTGGTATGTACCTCATGAATAATAACCTTTCCCTCTTGTACAGGCCCAAGTGCTTCATACAGCTCGTAAGTATCAATAGTAATAATGACATCGAAATCATAGACTTCCATGTAGCTCTTAATCTCTTCAACCGTCCCCAGAATTCGGACATGCTCGTATCCATCAAAAGCGCTTGCCCCGCCGTAATCTTCCAAAAAAGCAAAATGCACTTCCGAGTGGTGCCGCAAAAATTTAAGTCTATTTGCAAGTTGAGTGGTTACCCCACCTAGAATACAGAATTTATAAAAATATAAGATTCTCATCATCCCTCACCCTTCGCCAAGGATAGTGCAGACCTTACTTGTGCATCCGATACAATGCTGTAGTTCTTGCAAAAAATAGATCACCCTCACGGTCCATTGCCAGCAGCCGCGCATCGTCATCCAACACCTCAAGCTCCTCATTCCGCATATTAAACTTGAACAAGCGATTCATCGACACGCCGTACAACATGCCTTCCTTATAAAGCAGTTCATTACCACTGCGCCAAAAATGAGTCACTACATTCCAGTCCATGGGGAACAATGAGTAAGTCTTTATAGTTTGCTTCAGCTGTGGATCGAACCGAAATAACTTACCTGCCGTCAAACCCCAAAGATACCCTGCATCATCTAGAACCAAAGCAGAAATAGCCCTTTCCCCTTGCACAGGTACGCCTTCCCATACTTTGCAGCGCTTCTGCATATCCCAAATCATTAGAGACGCATCTGCACGCTGAGGAGCAATTCCAAGTCCACCCCAAACGGACCCTCCAGCGAACAACAGCTGATCACTAATCGCCAAGGAAACAACACTCTGCTGCGACAAAAGATTTCTAAACACCTCACGCGCACCACTCGCAGGATTGTACAGCGTCAATGCTCCTCCATGTCGACCATAAGAAGGAACCGTTCCAATTGCCAGCTCTTCTCCTGTCCAAGCCCAAGCAAAAGGGCGGTCCTGCTCCTCTTCCTGCAAGGAAAATAGCAGCTCTGGATTCTCTCCCGGCTTCCAGTCTTCGTCTGGATCATACTTAAAAATATTCGCCCGCGGGTAAACGCCTAGATATAAACAACCACTTCCAGCTATCATACCTTCCGTCTGACCAATCCCACGATAAGAAATGATCTCGTCGGTTACCTTATCGAATCTGGCCAGCCCACCTGCGAAATACCCTCCGATGTAGAGAGTATCATCAGGTCCGTAGGTCATGGACTGCAAATGGACCGATTGACCTTGCAGACCGAAGTCCATCACCATATGTCGATCCGTCGTTGGATCGTAAATCCAGCAACTCCCGTCCCTGTATACACCGGTTAAACAGCGCTTTTTCCTATTTAGAGCATGGTTATTCAGCCAGCCATAATCACCTGCCGGCTCCGGCATTGCTAGCGAAGTAACGAACAGACTTCCAGTTCGGATATCATAACGCTGCAAATAGTCATCTTTAATGAAGTACACATTTCCCAGCTCATCCGGCGGCGAAACACTAAGGCCACTCACATAATCCAAAGTGTCGCCCCATTCCTGCAGTTCCAGATCATAAATATACAACCGTGCAGAAGGTGTGATTCGAGCAAAAAGCTTGCCCTGAACGATGTTCAAGTCATAAACCAGTTGCTCGCCTTTACATTCATCTGGTAGCCTGATTTCCGAGCGTTCTCCCGTCTCCGTATCTAGTACAACAATATGCGGGGTTTGTGTACCAACTCCCACATAGAGCTTACCGTTCCACGCTTCCATAGAACGCGCATACTGTTCTCCAGCTACCATAGCACCGTAATCCCTAAACACTCCTGTCACTGGGTCATACTGGAACACTTTCCCCCCAGGATAACATCCCCCATAGATCCTGCCTTGCGTATCTGCTGCCAACCGCCACGTATAGAATTCACCGGGAATCATCTCACCCAGGTTCTCCACACCATTCTCATGAGTGTACCTGTACAAAATGCCACTTCCCCCGATATACACTCCGCTGGTTGTTAAGACTACACCCCAGCAATGATCCGAGCCTTCCAGCGCATAACGTTCCACTGCTTGTTCACCGCTCGGGTCTAGAACAAATAAGATACAAGGACTTCCGGAAGAAACAGCGTAGATCCGGTCTGCCCCTTGCCATGTTCCATAAGCTGAGGCCCAAACCGCCAGACCGTTCAGTGGTTCACCGATCCGCAGCGCCTTCATCTGCTCCCGCCTTCTTTCGTCAGCTGTTCCTTCACCTTCGTTTCACATCCAGAGACTGCTGCAGGATAAGCTAAGACCGCTCCCAACAGATCCACGGGGTCCTCTGCATAACGCCGAAAGGCTTCTTCACAGCGTTCGACCGGGAATATCGCGCTAATCAACGGCTTCACCTGAATGTCCCCTTCAGAGATTAACCGAATATATTCAGCCATATTACGACCTTCCGTCCATCGCACGTAGCCGTAAGGATAGTCGATCCCCTTCCGCTCATAGATAGGATCATATCGTCCGGGACCTCCGGCTCTAGAAATCAGCACTTGGGCTTCCTTACCGAACATCAGATCACGAGAGAAATCAGGCTTAACATCTCCAACCAACAGTACCTTGCCGCGATCCCGTACCCACTCTAGCGCTTGATCAATAAGGTCTCCGGTTTTACCGCCGGCGCATACAATGACTGCATCTGCTCCCATGCCCTCCGTCAGGTTAGCAAGATGTTCCTTAACCTTCTCCGGGCAAGTAGCAATATGTCTAATTCCAAGGCGCTCAGCCATCTCACAGCGCTCTGTAAGCAAATCATAGACGATCACTCGGCATCCTGCCGCCTTAGCAATCTGAGCAATCAACTGCCCAAGAATTCCGGCACCGATCAGAACAAGAGTCTCCCCAAACTGCGGTGCAACCTGCCTTACTGCATGTACTGCAATGGCTCCAAGTCCTACTGTTGATGCTTCCTCCGAACTAACATGGTCAGGAATGGGCACCATCAGATGCTGAGGCATTAGCAGCCATTCTGCATGCTTTGCATAAGGTCCGCCGTAACAAGCTACACGAAGACCCTCTGGCCAGTGTTCCATTCCTTTCCCACGTGTTCGGATTACACCCGCTGCACTGTATCCAAGTACAATTTGTTGCGTACGGTGCAGGCCATTCATCATTATTTCCGTTCCGGGGCTAATCGCCGAATATTCAGTCTGGACTAGTACAAATCCATCTTCAATGACTGGTGTCAGAACATCCGACATGCGAATCTGTCCTTCCTGAGATATTACCGCCTTCATATGTCTTCTCCTCCCGACTGCTTCAGAAACGATTCCGTCACATGCAGCATCTTTTCTATCGCTGTTACTCCTTCAACGCACCGATCATTACGCCTTTTACAAAATATTTCTGCAAAAATGGATAGATCATTAGAATGGGAACGGTAGCAATGATAATCGTAGCGAATTTAATAGATTCACTAATACGAAACACCTCATCTTGGGTAACGCCGGCCAGCATATTTTGCGCAGAGGATTGAATCAGGATTTCCCTCAATATCAATTGAAGCGGGAACAAATTCCGATCCTGTAAATAAATCATGGCCGAGAACCAACTGTTCCAGTGGCCTACCGCATAGAAGAGGGTCATCACCGCTAGAACCGGCATGGAGAGCGGAAGTACGATCCGCAGTAAAATTCTGAAATCGTGGGCGCCGTCTATCTTGGCAGACTCTATCAAACTATCAGGGATAGACTGAAAAAAGGTCCGCATCACTATCAAATTGAAGGCACTAACCGCTCCAGGCAACAGCAGCGCCCACCGCGTATCATACAAGCCAAGCTCACGGACATTCAGATACGCAGGAATTAGACCACCACTGAAAAACATCGTGAACACTATGAAAGCCATAATGACATTTCTCCCCTCCAGATTCTTTCTGGACAGAGGATAAGCACCAAGTGTAGTTAGTACCAGATTAATTAACGTACCGACAATTACATATAAGAAAGTATTTCCGTAAGCCGTCCATACTCGCGTATCCTCAAATACCAGCTTGTAAGCATCCAGATTAAAGCCGATCGGAAAGAAGCTTACCTTCCCCGCAGCAATAGCATGAGCATCGCTGAATGAGGAGACCAGCACGTACCACATCGGGTACAGGAACAGGAAAGAACACAAGATTAGAAACAGCACATTGCAGCTGTCGAAAATGATTTCACCCATACTGCGTTTCACAACCATTGTCTACCCTCCTAAAAATCGTACAAAACTCGTATCGGAAGCTTATGCTCACCATAGGCTGCTTTCAGTTGTTTTCCGGCTGATACGGTTGGCTAGAACGAGTAATGTGAAGTTAATTATGGAATTGAATAATCCTACCGCGGCAGAAAAACTGTAATTCGCTTCCATCACACCTCGTCTATAAACAAATGTTGAAATAACATCCGCAGTGACGTACGTTCCAGGATTGTAAAGCAATATAATTTTGTCCCAGCCCACATTCAGCAGGGTACCCACATTCAGAATCAAGAGGATTAACACCGTAGGCAAAATCCCAGGCAGCGTTATATTCGTTAGCTGCTTCCATCGTCCTGCACCATCTACAACTGCAGCCTCGTACAGGCTCGGATTGATGCCAGATAACGCTGCTAAGTAGATAATTGAGTTCCAGCCCAGGCTCTGCCACATACCAGAACCCACATAGATCGTTCGAAACCATTCCGGCAGAATCAGGAACTGAATAGGCTCCGAGATCAGACCGATGCCAAGCAACAGGCTATTAATAATGCCTCCGGGCTTGGTGAAATCAATAATCATCCCGCAGATAACGATCAGCGAAATAAAATGCGGCAAATAAGACACGGTCTGCAGAAAGGACTTCAGCTTCTTGAGCCGCAGCTCATTGAGCAGCAAAGCAAAAGCAAGTGAAGCAGGAAAAATGAAGATGAGTGAGTAGAAACTCATTAAGAAGGTATTTTTAAGCAGTCTGAGAAAATAATAGCTTTCGAAAAACTTTTCGAAATTCTTGAAGCCCACCCAAGGACTATCCGTGATCCCCAAGTAGGGGTTGAAATTCTTAAAGGCAATGATCGCCCCATACATCGGCTTGTATTCAAAAATCAGAAAATACAAAACCGTAGGAAGGAGCATGAGATAAAGATAGCGATTGGAGGCTATCCGCTTCCAGGGAATCGGACTCCTCTTGACCGGAAGCTTCCTGCTTTCAACTTTAGCGACTTTTACAGGTACAGCCATATAGTTCTCCTCTCCCGGACACTGGCGTTAGTCATAGCTGTCATGTGGCGAGCGGTCACAAAGCACTCTCTGAACCGCTCGGCCCACGACAACCTCCTCACAAGCTGAATCATTTCCCTTTAAATCGCTCGTATGCAACCTGATACTCTTTTAACACATCGTTAATTCCCATCTTCTCAAGTTGCTTCATTACTTTGTCATAGTCCTCAATCTTTTGGCGCCCCATGATCATGGCATTGATTGTTTCGGCTACATAGGTCTGAATATCGGCCATCAAAGGAACAACTACATCGTTTTCCTCTGTTGTGAATTGGACTGGAGGCAACTTGCTATCAAAATCGATATAGTCACTATATAACTCGAGCGGATTCTCCGTTTGCCCATTAGCTTCTCGGATTTGTTCAGCATATCTGGTATCCGCTACTGTAGCCCAGCTTCCGCCCCCGATCGTATGGTTCAGCAGCTCTTGCGTATTCGTGAGGCCATTGGTCGGATGAGTTACTTCTTTCTTATAAATCGGTTCTCCGTTTACCAGATCATATGACTTGCCTTCAACCCCAAAGTTGTTCAGCAGAATGCCTTCTTCTGAGTATTGATAATCCAGCCATTTCATCACTTCCTCAGGATGTTCCGTCCGCGAGGAAACCGCTAATCCGTGTGCTGCTGCCTGCCAGCGGAAGGAGACATGACGTTGATCACCGTTCGGTCCTTTAGGTGGAATGGCTGGTGCAATTTTGAAGGTTGGATGTTTGCCCTCCATTAGTGTAGTAAAGTTCCCCATGTAGGAGCCAGACCAACCAAACCATGCCCCTGCTACATCGGTAGTCACCTTCTCAGTCAGCGTCTGGAATGTGGTATCTACCAGATAGTTCGGGTCAAGCAATTGTTCATCGTAAAGACGGTGCAGATAGGTTACGACATCCTTGAATTTAGGATCATTCGGGCCATATTTTACTTGGCCATTATCCACGAAGAATCCGTAATCGACGCCAAAGGCAGGCGCGAATAACATCATGATATTTTCCAAGTTGACTGTGACTAGTGGAATTTCATCCTTCTTGCCGTTTCCGTTGGCATCCTGCTCCCTAAAAGCCTTGAGCATGTTATACCAATCTTCGGTAGTTTCCGGCATAGACAGACCAAGCTTATCGATCCAGTCTTTCCGTACTTGCGGGAACATTTGAGTGAGATCCTGTGAATCAAGAACGAGATTAGGCAGGTAAAAAATGTGGCCTTCAGGCGAAGTAATTTGTCCCCGGATATCCGGGTTGTCGTCGAGGATTTTCTTGAAGTTTGGCGCGTTTTTCTCAATTAAATCTTCCAGAGGAAGCAGCGCGCCTTGTGTACCATATTTTCCGGAATCCGTGCCCCATAGATCATTGTAGATAATGTCCGGCAGCTTACCAGATGACATCAATAGGCTAAAGGCTTCCGCACTGGCTTCCGTACTATGCTGAAAGTCAATATGAATGTTAGTGTTCTCTTCCATTTGCTGAAAGGATAATTTCTCATTAAAATTAGTTCCTCTGAAATTGCCGCCGCTGGGTGACCAAAGTGACAGTTCAAGCTTATCTGAAACAATCGGGAGCTGCAGACCACCTACTGTTTTACCTTCCTTAGCGGGAGCTTGCGTAGCCTTCTGAACTTCCGCAGTAGGATCTGCGGTATTGCCCGTCTTAGTATTCGAACCGCCGCAAGCAGATACGAGTGTAACTAATGACAACAGGACAGGCAGCAGCAGAACTAACTTCCTTTTAGCAACATTCATAATTCAACCCCCTATTAATAACTAAAAAATAAGATAATCATTATGATATATTCACTAACATCAATCAGAAGGAATCAACGATACATGAATAAATTTTTAAATGAGTCATCACTCTGAAAATTACCTTTTATAGGGGATATCCTCCTTTCAACTGCCTCTTTTCTACTTTAATTAGACGAAAACATCTGTTTTGACTTCTTTTTGATTTACATTTCAGAGTATCAGATCTATTATTTCACTAATCTGATATATATCTGATGTATTTCATTATATTTTCCAGCCTACATGATGTCAATATAATAATAAGAAATACTCTAATAAGTGTGATCTTATATAACATGTACCTGTCGCAAAATGTTGAAATCCCTCAAATTTAATAGAAAACGCTTACAAAATTATTCGCATTTAACTACTTTAAATAAACCATCTCTGATCTCATACAGATTAGGCACAATATACAACTTCTGCTTGCTTTATTTAAAAAAATGCGTAATAATGGCCCACCAGCACCATTATCACGCTTTACTGATATTCTAAAGAGACAGGCTTCGCAGAAAAACACCTTTTAGACCTTCTGATCGGCAGCAGCATCCTGTTCCGAGATTAAGAGACTCAATTCCTCATGAAGCGTTTCCTCATCAATCATCTTAGACCAATAAGCGTTCAACAATTTACGAAAGCTTTTTAGAACGGCTATGGGAAGTCCTAAATCTTTAAGGTAGGAGAAGGTCGGAAATAATTCTCTGTACATCAGATATCTCGAAGGACGATTCAAATGATCCGCCGTACTCATCTCAGCGATCCGCTTTCGAGCTGGAATACTTACTGTGCGTTCCCGAATAATTTTCTGCGCTTCTACGGAAGCAAGGAAGTTAACGAATTGACGAGCCGCTTCCTTTTGTCTCGAATTTCCGACCACAGCTGCTCCGATCGTGACCAGTAATGTCTTCTGCGGATCTTTTGTTTTCAGCCTAGGTAACGGTGCAAGATCATAATCCAGCGTTAACGCCTTGAATTCATTTAAATTAAAAAAGGTCGTCAGAATCATAGAAACTTGTTCTTGGACAAACAAAGAAATCGTCTCATCTTCATGATTGCCAGCAAGATATTTAGGGAAAATCTGATGGTTGTTCACGAGCCTACTATATACACTGAGACTATTTGCCGTCTCCGGACTAAGTGTGCGGTGCTCGGTCCCGTCTGCCACGGTTTGAATCCCGCTCTGCAGCAGGAATACAGAATAACGGTTCTCGGAAGCAGGCACAAAATAAATAGCATGGCGTCCACGTTTCTCTGCCAACTGACGAGCCGCCTCAATCAAGTCATCCCAGGTCCAATAGCTATCCGGCTCAGGAAGATCCGCTTCCCGAAAATGAGCCTTGTTGTAGCACAGCACCACGGGGGAGAAGGAAATCGGATAAGCATACAACTGTTCTTCATGATAGAAAGCTTCAGTCGCGATTGGATATAATTCAGGATCAGGATCAAGCGATTCCAGCAGCTCAGCCGAGCCATTTTCAGCCATTTCCTGAAATTGCGTGCTATTCAGCGATACGGCATCAAGCATCCCATTATTGATCATCTCTACGGCAGAATTCACATGGTCAAAATCATTTAGCGCCAGCGGAAGAATATGAATACCGGGATGCAGTCGATGAAATTCACCAATTAGATCATCCAGCAGAAAGTCCTTGGACAGCGAGGCACTGCAGCCAAAATGAATACGGATTCTCTCCTGCACGGACTCCATAACCTTGCTTCCGACACGGTCGATTTTGACGATAAGGCCTTCTTGGACTAATACATCCAGCCCTCTTCTGACAGATTTATTGCTTAACTCAAACTGCTTGGCTAGCATACTCTCTGCTGGCAGATACGCACCTGGTTGTAGCACTCCACTTAGGATATCCGTACGAATCTTACCCACCATATGATCCAGTCGCTCTCGGAAGGAATGACGACCTGATTTATTATTCATGTACAATTCTCCCCGAAAAATTCAAATTTACATCATCTCCCTCTTATTTTGCGTCAACTCTGAATTGAAGTCAAATGGAAATTCCAGCAAATGCCATAAGAAAAGCCACCTGATTAGAGGTGGCAAACTTCCAAATTATCTATACGTAGGAGATTTCGCTATGCTAATTGTGTAATAACGAGATGAGCTGAAACAGATCTTGTTCCTCCAGCAAGAGGAGTAATAGTAAGTGCGGTGGAATTGCCAGCAGGATTCCGAACTGTCAGTATGGTGTTAATGACCGTTGTTTGCACTATAGCCATTTCTACGATTTCTGATGTACCTGTCGCACGTCCAACTACCGTATAGGCCAGATCTGCGCCATTAAGAGTCAAGATGAGTTGGCCTGCTTCGGTTACACTAACCTGAAACAACACCTGATAAGTCCCTATTGCCGCTAAATTAAAAGAACTAGGGCCCGTTCGTGCAATCGTCGTCCCGCTGGTAGGGCCATTTTGAGGAAAACTCACGTCTGTACCCGGTGCTACAGTTGCTGCATTATCAGGGGGCATCAGGGCAAAAAAATCAGCAAAACCCAATACTCCTCCTGCTGCTCCGGTCGCTCCGGTTGCTCCTGCGACTCCTGTCGCACCGGTTGCTCCGGCCGCTCCTGGTGCCCCGGTTGCTCCTGCTGCTCCGGCTGCTCCGGCTGCTCCTGGTGCTCCTGGTGCTCCGGTTGCTCCTGCTGCTCCGGCTGCTCCTGGCGCTCCTGGTGCTCCTGCCGCTCCAGTTGCTCCGGTTGCTCCCGCTACCCCTGGCGCTCCGGCTGCTCCTGGTGCTCCGGTTGCTCCTGCCGCTCCGGGTGCTCCTGGCGCTCCGGTTGCTCCCACTGCCCCCGGTACCCCAGGTGCTCCAGTCGATCCGGTTGCTCCTACAAAACCTTGTGGTCCTATTGCTCCTGCAGGACCAGGTAAACCTTGCGATCCCTGAGGACCTACGACTCCTTGTGCACCCGGCACTCCTTGCGCACCCTGAGGACCAACGGGTCCCGCTACACCCTGTGGACCCATTGCTCCCGCTGGCCCAGGTTGACCTTGCGGTCCTTGGGGTCCTGGGGGCCCACCGGCGGGACCTTGCGGTCCTTCTGCTCCTTGAATTCCTCGTGCTCCTTGGGGTCCTGGTACTCCTTGGGCCCCTTGTACTCCTTGGATTCCTTGAGCTCCTTGAGGTCCCGTAGCACCAACGACTGTTGGAGTGGTAACATTCACTTCGGGCGGAGGACATGTGACTTGTACAATCTTCTTAATAACTTTTCGACGATGTTCTTTTCTTTTTCTTTTCGAAGGATATACAGTGGCGATTTTTTTCTTATGACATTTTTTATCGTCTGGACAACTCAATACGTACACCTCCCTATAAAGATAGTTCAGTGTACGCATCTTATTAATTTTAGTCATGGACCAATAACTAGTTTTCGCTAGACTGGAATCTATATCCAGAAAAAAGGGCTATAATTATAGGGTGCCGCCCTTGAGCATACTACAATGTCCACACCAACTTGGATTGCTTTTCGTATTTTATTACTAGGACAACTGACACTTCCCTATTAGACCCATATCTATGATTTGGGTCTTTTTTTATTTTTACAAATCATCCCTCAAACTCAGTTTATATCGCTTAATTCGCTTTCTGATTTCATAAAAACAGCCCCCAAATCCTGGGGGCTTCTAACTATTAATTATTATATTTTATCAGCAGGCTTACGAATCGCATTGCCCACCTTCACAAGAATATCAGACATCGAAGTCTCATCATTTACATCATAATCATCAATGTTCAAACGAAGCACTGGGCAAGCTGTAAACTCATTGATCCATTTCGAATATCTGCCATGCATATGCTCCCAGTAGGAAACATCCGTTTGAATTTCCATCTCGCGGCCACGTTCATTAATTCGGGTCAGGATGGAAGGCAGGCTGCCTTCAATATAAATCAGCACATCAGGGTGCGGGAAGTACGGCGTCATAACCATAGCTTCATACAAGCTGGTGTAGGTTTCATAGTCTGTTTTGGACATCGTACCTTGATCCGCATGCATTTTCGCAAAAATACCGGTATCTTCATAGATGGAACGGTCCTGAACAAAACCACCGCCGAGTTCGAACATCTTCTTCTGCTCTTTGAAACGTTCAGCAAGAAAATAGATTTGCAAGTGAAAGCTCCATCTCTCAAAATCATGATAGAACTTTTCGAGATAAGGATTGTGATCGACCTGCTCTAGCGAGGTTTGAAAATTAAGTCTTTTGGCCAAGGCGCCTGTTAAAGTGGATTTCCCCACCCCGACAGTTCCAGCCACGGTAATTATGGCATTTTCCGGGATATGATATGAATTCATTTCATTAGCTCCTTTATATAAGAGACAATTTCAGTGAAGTGTTCTGGATTCTCCACGAAATCGACTGCATTTCCATCAATGGTAATAATAACGGTCGAAGGCTCCTGAATCGCAAGAGCGGCCATCGCGTCATCATAATCTTTAATTAATTGCTCCAAATACGCAGTATCCATCCCCTCTTCAAAGGGCCGCCCACGTTTTTCAATTCTGGTTAATAACGTATCTAAATTGGCCTTAATATAGAGGATAATATTTGGCTTTGGCAGGTCATCCGTAAGCACATGATAAATTTGCCGATACTTTTCACGTTTCGTTCCATTCAGCGTTCGTTCTCCAAAGATCAGGTTCTTATAAATATGGTAATCCGAAATGACCGGGATCCCTTTATCTATGTATTGTGTAACGGTATCTTCAAGCTGTTTATACCGATTACAGAGAAAAAACATCTCCAGTTGAAAGCTCCAATCGTCCATGTTCTCATAAAATTTAGCTAGAAACGGATTCTCATCGACAATCTCTTTAATGATCGGTAAATTTAACTCCTCTGCTAGCATAGACGCTAATGTTGTTTTTCCAGCCCCGATTGGGCCTTCCACTGCAATAAACGGTGCATGTCTCATTGACGCTGACTTCCTCCTCAGATACGAACCTTTCAATAGCTAATCAAGCATAAACGCCTTCGGCGTCTTTATAAGGACGGTAAGTGTGTATGCGAGAAATATAAGGATAAAGTATAGTGTGAAACTTATACTTTCTTTATTTAAAACAGACTAAATTATTGTATCACATGAGACCTTTCTTGTGAGCGGGTAAATATGAAGAAACTTTTCCAGTAGTTCTAGCGTCTAAATGTAAGATAATGGATTATATCGTGAACATATCAAATTTATCTAATAAGAAAAAGAGAGGTATTCCTATGAAAAAAAAATGGATCAGCATGGTTAGTGCTCTTCTAGTATTAAGCCTCGCCTGTAACGTAAGCGCAGCTGCAGCTGCAGAGAACACAACCACGACATCCAACCTCACTTCGTATGGCGCGGATTATCTGACCAAAACAGATGGTTCCTTCTGGGTATGGGGAGGTAATCGCTCCGTCCCTACGCAACTCCATGACCTGAATGAGGTACAAGCATACTTTGGTTCCCAATATGTAATGAAGAAAGACCTTTCGGTCTGGCAATGGAGAACATCGGCATACTCTGAAGCTGTTAAAGTGACCCCCGTTCAAGAGCTAGACAATCTGGTCGATATGTTCATGACCGGAAATAGAACGATAGCCCTTAAAGGAGACGGGACGATTCTAAGCGCCCCCCTTTCATCCGATGGACTTACTACCTCCGCGTTCACACCGGTTTCCGGCGTCGATAACGTGGCTGCTGTGGGCGGTTACTATGAGTCTGATCTTCATAAGAGCTGGACACGTTACGTGTTCTTAAAGAAAGACGGAACTGTTTCTACTACACGCGATGACTTCGAAAGCTTCGAAACCATCCAGAATTTAACGGATATTATTCAAATCAAAAACAATCTTGCACTTAAGAAGGACGGCTCCATATGGAGTTGGCCAGTCCAAGATTATTACAAGAACCAGGGAGCTCCAATAGATCTATCTGCGACTCCTCTCAAGGGAATCAGTAATATTAAAAGTTTAAAAGGAAATCAGAACAGCCTATTAGCCATTGATGGGTCCTCTCAATTATGGTTCTGGGGCGCTACCATTACAGGTTCCTCAGACGGAACAACCTATCATGAACAACCACCGATTCTTCTAAAAGGGATCATGAATGTAGTTGATGCTTACATCGTAGAACGCTCTATTGTTGCGTTAACCGGGGAAGGAAACGTCTATCAAACTTCTATTGAAAACGAAATGATGCCCGCAGATTCAAAATTCACACTTCTCGAAAAAGAAGTAAGCAGCCTAAAGAAAGGCGGACGACATCTCATCATGCAAAAGAAAGACGGCTCACTCTGGGGCTGGGGCGTCAATAAGGACGCACAGCTAGGCTATGGCGACTATGAATTCAGCCATAACGGGCCCATTCCAGTGCAAAAGCCTATTTCGATCTCCTTAAACGGAGAATCTATCCCACTCTCAAATGGAGTTATTACTCGAAACGGGCAAAATTTCGTCCCGCTTCGATCGCTGTTCGAAAAATTAGGTGCCACAATTACCTATAAAGAGAACATTACAGCTGCGAAAACAATAGATAAACAAATTATGATCACACGAACCGCTACAGATAAACCGGCTCTCGCCATCAGTATTAACGGTGTAACTGGAGCGACAATGGTGAACAATAAAACCGTAAATCTTCCTACACTACCTTTCATCGTAAACGGTTCGATGTATCTGCCACTTCGCTTTA
The DNA here is from genome assembly GCF_038004585.1 of Paenibacillus sp. FSL R5-0475. NCBI lineage: Bacteria > Bacillati > Bacillota > Bacilli > Caryophanales > Paenibacillaceae > Paenibacillus > Paenibacillus sp. FSL R5-0475. Next base: position 727,028 of record NZ_JBBORK010000001.1, on the reverse strand, counting down.
TAAGTGAACAACTCGGAGCAAAGGTTGAATGGCTCCCACAGGAAGAGCGCATCGCCATCACGATGCAATAAGGAATAATCAAAAAAAGGTGTCCCATCACGGGACACCTTTTTATTAATCTTAAGATAAACGTTCGCTGAAATCTTCGAAAGCGAACTGTTTGATTACTTTGATTCCCTCTTCTTCATTGTAACTAACAATAGAAGGCAGATTCACACCGTTAAACATATGATTCTTCACCATGGAATAATGGGCCATATCAAGGAATACGAGTCTGTCGCCGTATTTCAAAGGCTCCTTGAAGGAATAATCTCCGATAACGTCTCCCGCTAGGCAAGTCATTCCACCTAATCTGTACGTATAAGGATATTCACCAGGTTGTCCAGCATCGATAATGTTCGGACGGTACGGCATAGCCAGTACGTCCGGCATGTGGCACTCTGCTGAGGTATCGAGAATCGCAATGTCCATTCCGTTATGCATCACATCGAGAACGGTAGCTACCAGATATCCGGTATTGAGAGCTACTGCCTCTCCCGGCTCCAGATAGATTTCCACACCGTAAGTCTCTTTCATGTGTAGAATACACTTGACCAGGGTCTCCAGATCATAATCAGGGCGTGTAATATGATGACCACCACCGAAATTAAGCCATTTCATTCCTTTGAGATAAGGTCCGAACTTCTCTTCGACTACCTTGAGCGTACGCTCAAGTGTATCCGAATTCTGTTCGCACATGGTATGGAAGTGTAATCCATCAATGCCCTCAAGCTCTTCCGGTCTGAAGTTAGGGAGTGTTACTCCCATTCTGGAATAATTGTAGCACGGATCATACAGCGGAACTTCGATCTCGGAATATTCCGGATTCACTCGAATGCCGCAGCTGATGTGCTTCGGTGCATTCTTAACGCGATCCTTGAATCGATTCCACTGGTCAAAAGAATTGAACACAATGTGATCGGAGTATCCAAGGAGCTCATCAAACTCACTATCTATATAAGCTGGTGCGTACACATGAACCTCTTTACCCATCTTTTCATAGCCAAGTCTGGCTTCGAACAAGGAGCTTGAGGTTACACCATGCAAGTACTTCCCAACTAACGGATACAAGGAATGCATGGAGAAGCCTTTTTGCGCGAGCAAAATCTTCGCTCCAGTGCGTTCCTGTACAGAATTCATAATCTCAAGATTACGTGTAAGCAATCTTTCATCTACAAGGTAACATGGTGACGGGACCGCGCTGATATCTATATCCATTATCGCGCCTTAGTCTAACAGCGTTGGCGAGAAATCTTCTTGCCAAGGCAGACCATGTTTATTTAAAGCTTCCATGAATGGATCTGGATCGAACTCTTCAACGTTGAATACGCCCGGCTTCTTCCAGATACCTTTTAAAATTAACATCGCTCCGATCATTGCAGGAACGCCTGTAGTGTAGGAAATGGCTTGGGAGCCAACCTCTGCATAGCACTCTTCATGATCGCAAACATTGTATACATAATAAGTTTTTGGCTTTCCGTCTTTAGTTCCTTGGATGATACATCCAATGTTCGTTTTGCCTTTTGTTCTTGGTCCCAAGGAAGCTGGGTCCGGTAAAATAGCCTTCAAGAATTGCAGAGGAACGATCTCTTTTCCTTCATACATGATAGGCTCGATAGAAGTCATGCCCACATTCTCAAGCACTTTCAAGTGAGTCAGGTAATTCTGCGAGAAGGTCATCCAGAAACGGATCTTCTTTACACCCTTGATGTTAACGGCCAAAGACTCTAATTCTTCATGATACAAAAGATAAATATCTTTTGGTCCAATTTCCGGAAGATCGTATACTTTTTTCTCCGAAAGCGGTGCAGTTTCAATCCACTCGCCATTCTCGAAATAGCGGCCATTGGCTGTAATTTCACGAATATTGATTTCAGGATTAAAGTTTGTTGCAAATGGATATCCGTGATCACCAGCATTGGCGTCTACAATATCAATGGTATGAATCTCATCAAAATAGTGCTTTTGAGCGTAAGCTGTGAACACGCCCGTTACACCTGGATCAAATCCACTACCAAGCAACGCGGTAAGGCCTGCTTTTTCGAATCTTTCTTTGTAAGCCCACTGCCAGGAGTATTCAAATTTCGCTGTATCTTGTGGTTCATAGTTGGCAGTATCCACATAGTGCACTCCTGTTGCCAGGCATGCATCCATGATTGTCAGGTCCTGATATGGGAGAGCGACATTAATAACGACATCCGGCTCAAAGCTCTTGATCAGTTCAATGACTTCGTCCGTATTATCTGCATCGAGCTGAGCAGTAGAAATCTTCGTGCGGCCTCCGGCTAATTTATCTTTCAGAGCGTCACATTTCGCGACAGTTCTGCTAGCTATGCAGATCTCTTCAAATACATCCGGGTTCTGGCAGCATTTGTGAACAACAACACTGGAAACACCGCCAGCGCCAATAATTAACGCTTTTCCCAAAATAAAAACCTCCTAAAATTCCATTTGCAAAATCAACAAGGCTGATTATACATAATATTTTTGAATAAATCAATAAAAACCGACAAAAAATGATGTTTATTGTGTAAAATCTTCAAGGATTCTTGTTAATACTCTTAAATGCTCATATTTCCTCGATTATCCACCTATATATCTAATGAAAATCGCTGGAATGGAGTAATTTTCCGGAAACTAGGACAACTAGATTATTCTATCACAATAGGGGGCTACTTCATACGATTTATTTTAGGTTCAATGAGAAACCTCACCATCCTTTCAATTCCGCGTAAAGACGTTCAGTTTCAGTGGCATCCTTATTGTTGTAGAGCACATATACATCTGGCAATTTAATCACAATATACGGCGGAGAATTTTTCACAAGATAGACCTTACTTTTTCCAAATCCGTCAAACTTAAAGTTTCCAATGGCTACTGTATCCGTCGCAACGCCATTTGTTCTTCGGCCTCTTGGTAAGCTGTCCACAAGCGTCAGTTCTTGCACATCCTTCATGGCAAAGCTGTAATTGTACATCGGATATTCAATCGAGACCCTTCCATTTGTATCTGTAGTTAAGGTAGGTGTTGAGAAATCAGTCTGAACGCCCATCCAACCCGTCCCGATCAACAGCAATGCAACGAATACAAAGGCCGTAATATATACTCTTACCCGTTTTTGTCCCAATATTAATCGTAGTACCAATCCCAAGACGCTTCGGAACCATAACAGAGCGATCATTGGGGTTATTATACGTTGTCCCATTAATCCAATATTCATCATCATCCGTGTAAAGTATCTCATGACCACCTTTTAGCAGCGCAGCTTCAAGTTGTTTCAATTTATTATGTACATAAAAAATACCTGTCACCGGAATAACGGAGAAAAAGAGGATCCCCAAACTCCATACTATAGATGAAGCCGCTCCATTTAAGGATAAGGAATACACTGAAATTACGGCGATACAGCTATTGATGATCGCCATGCCAAACTATAGTAAGGACCAGTATCTGCGATTAGCCTGGTTAAGCAGGATATTAGTCTCGCTGTTATGCGTGTAAACTTTAGGCTTCATTCGATTAAAGGAGATAGCAATAATACAGAAAAATACGGTCAACCCTAACGCTATGCCACCAGCCATTCGAAGAATTTCAATACTATCCTCCGGAACTGGAATCATAAAAGATAACGCAGCAATCAGTGCAGGGATTATGTACCAGTATAAAGAAAGACTCATTTTCTTTTTTAGCAGAGATAGCTTGGTATCCATTCGAACCATTCGCTTCTCTCCCACGAACCACTCATTTTCCCGTTTCAGTTCTACCGCTGCACGATGTGCCTTAAGGAATGGAATTCGAAGCAGAAGCATCATTCCACACGTCCAAACATAAAAAAAGATCAGTGTGAAAGAGAGATAGGAGCTTAAGAACAAGATAGGAATCAAAGCCAGAACTGATAGGAGTCCATATTTTTTATACCTCTTCTCAGTTGAAATTTGCAGTTCGCGCAGACGTTCATCCTCAAGAGCAAACACCGGCAGACTAACCCCAAACCACAGATTATCCTTCAGCTTCAAAGTACTCATATACGTAAAAAACAAAATAACTAAAATAAATATAGCTATACAAAAGAAGACGATAGCCATCTGAGTGTCCCCCTAGTCCGTGATAGATGTAGACTTAAACGATACGGATGAAAAGATTCCGGCACACATTTGCATAAACTCCTCCCGCCCAATCCCTTTTACACTTGCCTCCGAGATGACTAACCGTAGTTCATTTTCCAGCTTCTCCTTAAACTCTGGCTGTCCATTCCCTATCGGAGCAACTGTAGCACCATGCCTGCGATCTATCGATATGAAGCCTTCATTCTTCAAAATCGCGTACGCTTTGTTCACGGTCATTGCATTTATCCCTAAATCTTCAGCCATTTGGCGCACCGTCGGTAATTTCTCCCCATCCGCCAGTTCACCTGAGCCTATTCCAATCACGATCTCATTACGAAGCTGTACATAGATTGGCGTATCACTGTTAAAATCAAGCGTAATAATCATATTATCCATCCATTCAAAAAAAGTATTATTTGTATCAGTTATACTAATACAAATAATACTTAATGTCAAAATACTCCTATTTAATTGGAATGGATTTGAACAGCATAAGCTTCGGCATCCCATTCTACCTTAGCGCCTAACATTTCACTCACCAGTCTTAAAGGTACATATACACTATCATTAATAAAGACTGGCTTTTGATCTGTGGCTATTACTTTTCCATTCACTGTCGTTTGTCCATTAACCGAATTTAAGATCAGCGCAGTAGATTTAGATTCCTTCACGGCAATAACTGATCTCGATGGAACGTCCCAACGTACATCCACTCCCATATGCTGAAATATTCCTCTTAAAGGAACGTAAGTAGAATTGTTGAGCAGTAAAGGAGGCATGGTCAGATCCATTTTACTATTGTTCAACAGGACCTCTATCGATTTCTTCACTGGCTGAGGCGTGTCAATCATAAAATCTCTAACCCCCAACCCAGTCTGTCCAAATTCATTCGTCCCCCATGCAAGAACATGACCGTCTTTTAAGAGCACATAATGATTTCTGTTCCCGCTGGTAATCGAAACTGCATTTTGAATACCACTAATCTGTTTAACATTCATCTTATTCTTATCGCCAACTGTCCACTGCCATACGGTTCCATCGGATTTTACTGCAGAGTCCGTTGTCATCGATACGACATCAGTGAGTCCTGGAATCTGAATCGGCTGTAAAGTTCCACCCGGATTCATATCTGTGTAATTATTCCATAACCAAACGGTACCATCCCATCTCAAAGCTACTCCATTCCACCCATCAGTATCAACAGCTCTATACTCCCCGCCGCCTATAAGTAGGGTAGGCTTTAGAACCGCATCCTTTTTAATGCCTCTAGTTTTAGATGAGCCCCATACCCACACCTCTCCGCCGTTTCCAAGTGCCACTGAATTATTCGATCCTGCAGCTATAGCTAAAATGGAGGGTAGTCCTTTCACCTGCACCGGTGTTAGCCCGTTTTTCCCCGAATTATCACCGAGTTCTCCTTGCTCATTGCCTCCCCACGCCCATACCGTTCCGTCTTTTCGAAGCGCTAAGCTATGTGTGTCTCCTGCTGAAACAGAAATCACATCCGTTAGCCCCTTCACTTGAACCGGCTCTACAAGGACTGTCGAGGACTGCGCTCCAGTGCCAAGTTGTCCATGTTCGTTCCCCCCTACTGCCCACACTGTTCCATCGTCTTTCAACATCAAATTATGACGGTAGCCACCTGAAACTTGCTTAACATGATCCATGCGCATTTTGACTGGAGTATACGCTGGCGTGGTTGCCCCATTACCAATAGAACCGTATCCACCACCCCAAGCCCAGGCTGTTCCATCCGCAGTGATGGCATAAGCGCTCCTATCCCCCGCATCCAGCCCTGTGATGCCAGACAATAACTTCTTTTCATCCGGGAAATTCACAACACTGTCCGCTTTTACTATTAATGGTGAGGCTGTAGCTAGGATAATAGCTGCCCCAACAACTACAATACCTATTCGTCTTATCTGAATTTTAATGCTTGGAATTTGTCTCGCCACTTAAGATCACTCCTTTTAGAATCGGTAGGGTCAAACTGTTGATCTGCAACAATAGAGACCCCCACTGTATTCAATCTTCTTATATAGACTGTGGAATATTATGTAAAGTTGCGAGAAGCTGTAATTTTTTAAATCAATTTATACTCATTTAACCTGTAGTTTAGGATTGAAGCTGATTTTAACTGTTTATATGGCATAAATCGCTTGTTGCTGCGCTCTAGGTCTCTCGTCCGTCTTTTGACACACTAAAACTTCAAGAGCATAATAAGCATCGGCATATTGCAACGGATTCCCACAACATACAGAGTTATGCAGGATTTTAGTTTGTTTTGCACCAGAGAGGATGATTACGAGTGAAAAAAGATTTTCAAATAAAAAACAAGCCCTTTCTAATTTTTAGCTTTATCCTGCTCTTAAAATGCGCAGTGGCCTGGTTCGTAGTATTTAGTGACGGCCCTAATTGGAGCATGCTGCTCACAGAGATCCCGTTCTTCTTTATCGTCTTTGGACTCATTGAATGGATGGCTTCCAAACGGAAGTTTCTGTATTACATGATTGCGAACTTATTAATTTCAGTGATTTATTTTGCCGTCCTGATGTATTACAAATATTACGGCGTAATTGCTACTTACCATGCTTTGGAACAGGCAGATAAGGTAACCAAGGTCGGAGAAAGCACATACTCCTTGCTGGATCCATACTACTTGTTCATTTTTGTGGATATTGTAGTCTTCATGTTCTTCATGTTCCGTCCCAAATATATTGCGATCTGGAAAGAAAGAGGCATGAACCGGCGTATGAACCGAACTGCCTTGCTTGGGATCATCAGTGTTTCACTTGCGATCTGTGTCTTTAATATTTGGCCGAATCATGCCAGTATGAACGAGAACAAAAAGGCAGAGCGTATGGGGATTCTCAATTACGAGGTATATACCATTTTTGCCGACACCACAGAAAAGAAAGAAATGATCGACAGCAAAGAAATTACGCAGCAGTCTGTGGACGCTACAAAGGGGATTACGGAGCCCGTCTCTCCGAAGTATTGGGCAGCCGCCCAAGGTAAGAATCTAATTGTAGTACAAATGGAATCTTTTCAGAATTTCCTGCTTGGCTTAAGCATTGATGGACAGGAAGTAACTCCCAATCTAAATAAACTTATTTCAAGCGAACATTATTTCAATAACTTCTATACAAATGCGGGGCAAGGAACAACATCGGATGCTGAGTTTGTAGTGAACACCTCTCTCTATGTTCCTCATCACGAAGTAGCCACTTCATCCAACTATATGACTAAGGAACTTCCAAGTCTGCCCAAGCTGATGAAAGCTAATGGATATAACACGGCCACCTTTCACACCAATAGCGTAGAATTCTGGAACCGCAAAACCTTATACAAGGTGCTAGGCTTTGATAAATACTACGATCAGTCCTTCTATGGAGATGATGATCATATTGCATTCGGATCTTCCGATGAGGTGCTGTATGCCAAGACTGTTCCTGAATTAGTCAAAATGGATGCGAAAGACGATCCTTTTTACGCGATGGTCATCTCTATGAGTGCTCATCACCCTTATAAAATGCCAGAATCTAAATTTAAAATGACGTTGCCTAAACGGTACGAAGGGACCTTAGTCGGCGACTATATTTTAGCCCAAAATTATGCGGATTACGCCATGGGACAATTTCTAGACGAACTGAAGTCCAGCGGGTTATGGGACGATAGCGTGATTGTCTTCTACGGAGATCATCAAGGTGTATCCCTGTATTCCCTTGACGGCAATGAGAAATCATTAATGGAGGAAATGGTCGGACACGAGTATGGATATACCGATATGTTCAACGTTCCTTTCATCGTTCATGCCCCGGGCATAGACCAACCTACTGTGTATACCCAAACTGGCGGTCAGATTGACATCTTACCAACCGTAGCTAATCTGTTAGGGATTTCTATGAAGGACCAGCTCCACTTCGGAGAAGATCTGATGAATCAACAGACCAATCTGCTACCTGTTAGACATTTTCTTCCTACTGGTTCTTTTATTAATGACACAAGCTTGTACTTGACTGGTGTTGATTACGATGATGGAAATAACTATAACCTAATCGACGGATCTGAAACTGAGGGTGGTTCAACTAAAGCGCAATTTGATGCCGTTCAGCGGCTCCTGAATATGTCTAATAGTTATATTCTGCAACGGCCGGATTTATCTTCTACGGATGATGGAGAACAGAGAAAATAATTGATAATTAATAAAAAGAATGCCCCTTAGCCATTGGCCGAGGGGCATTCTTGCGTTTATTAAAATAATTAAACCGTTGTTGCAGGCACACTCTCAAGAATTGCCTCTTGCTCTACAGGTGCGTTAACCAGCATATACACACGAGATTCGTAAGGGCGTAATGCCACTGTCTCGATCTTCTCGGCAGGGTCAACTTCATAGTTATTCAACAGCAACTCACTGGAGTCAAATTCCAAATCAAACGGAAGGTCGAACAGCGCTTCCTCTGAAGTCAGGTTTGACATGACCAGCAATTTCTCATTGCCAAGTGTACGAGTATAAGCGTAGATTCGTTCATCTTCAGGCAGGATCAAATCATAGGTTCCATAAACGGTAATAGGATTAGCGGCCCGAAGTGCGATTAGCTTTTTATAATGATGATAGATGGAATCAGGATCCTGCTTCGCACGCTCCACATTGATCTCCGTGAAATTAGGATTGACCTTCATCCAAGGCTTGCCACTACTGAAACCAGCGTTCTCAGAGTCATCCCATTGCATTGGCGTTCTAGAATTGTCGCGGCCATTCTTCCAGATAACCTCCATGACTTCTTCATGTGATTTTCCGGCTTCTGTCTCTAAACGATACAGGTTCTTCATCGCCACATCATCATAATCATCCATGGAATCAAATCGTACATTAGTCATCCCAATTTCTTGACCTTGATAAATAAACGGTGTTCCTTGCATTAGGAAATACATCGTAGCCAGCGATTTGGCCGATGCCTTCCAATACTCACCATCATTTCCCCAAGTGGAAACTGAACGCGGTTGGTCGTGATTCTCGATAAATAATGCATTCCAGCCTCTACCCTCAAGACCTTTTTGCCAACGGGAAAGTGCTGATTTCAGCTGCAGAACATCCAAGCCACCCGTAACACTCTTATTCCAAAGGGCTAAATGCTCGAATTGAAAAATCATATTGAATTTGCCCTGCTCCTCGCCTACCCACATTTCCGCTTGATCGACACTAACACCACTCGCTTCACCAACGGTCATAATGTCATAACGATCAAATGTTTCCTGTTTCAGCTCCTGAAGAAAATCGTGAATTCCTTCCCGATTCATATGACCTGCACCGGACGAAACGAACGGAAGATTATCTGGATTTGGCAGATCAGGAAGACCTGGGATTTTCTTAATATGTGAGATAGCATCCACTCGGAAGCCGTCGATCCCTTTATCTAGCCACCAATTGACCATACCGTATAATTCCTGACGTACTTCAGGATTCTCCCAGTTGAGATCAGGCTGTCTTTTGGAGAATACATGCATGAAATATTGCTCGGTAGCAGGGTCAAACTCCCAGATCGAACCGCTAAAAATACTCTCCCAGTTATTCGGTTCCTTTCCGTCCTTAGGATCTCTCCAAATATAATAATCGCGTTTCGCATTGTCCTTGCTGGAACGTGCTTCTACAAACCAAGGATGTTCGTCAGAAGTATGGTTAATGACAAGATCCAGAATCAGCTTCATGCCCCGTGCATGAACCTCGCTTAATAGCTGATCGAAATCAGCCATACTGCCGAACTCCGCCATAATATCCTGGTAATCTGAAATATCATATCCATTATCATCGTTCGGGGATTTATAAATAGGACAGATCCAAATGACATTGATGCCAAGGTCCTGTAAGTAATCAAGTTTTGAGATGACTCCCTGCAGATCTCCAACACCATCGCCATTGCTGTCCATAAAGCTCCGTGGGTAAATTTGATACGCTGTGGCTTCTTTCCACCATGTTCTGTTCAATGTATGCAGCTCCTTCGTATTCATATACCCTCTCAGGAAAATATTTTCCTATTTAATTCACGAATTAGTGATTTTCATAATAAAACTTAAGATTATCGACTAAAAAACTATCTATTTAGGGTTTATTCAAGGAAAATATTTTCCTATGCGATCATTATAGGATCTTTTATTTTCCTGGTCAATAACAATCTTTTGGATTCTTGAAGCTATCCGTGATATGCTTGCGATATATTCTAGAACGAATACAAGATTGGAAAGTTATGGTGATATTCTTGAAGGTAAAAATTAAAGATATAGCCAAAATGGCTGACGTTTCAATAGCTACCGTATCAAGGGTTGTCAATAACAGCAAACCGGTAAACGAGGAAGTTCGTAAGCGTGTATTGGAAGCCATGAAACAAATGAATTACCGCCCTAATATCATCGGTTCAGATGCAGGTAGACCGGATACACCTCTGATTGGTGTCATTATTCCGCAGAACAGTAATACCGTGCTTGATGATTTCAATATTGGCATACGTGATCTCGCCGAGCTATATGGTTATGATGTTTTGGTCGGGTTAACAGACGGAAGTGTTAATAGTGAACTTCATTATTTGAACTTATTCCACCATATGGGGACTGAGGGTTATATATATGTAGGCTCGGTTCCGAGTAAGGAGCATTTGGAGATTATCCAGAAATCCGGGTCACCTTGCGTGTTAGTTGGAGAACAATCTCAGATTGATTCGATCCCTTCTGTCCATCTGGATAATGTTACCGCCTCCTATGAAGCCGTTACTTATCTGATTCAAAAAGGACATAGAAGTATCGGCATGATCCGGGTATCTGGAGATAATGCAGTGGGTGGCGATCGATATCGCGGCTATCAACAAGCGCTTATGGATGCAGGCATTACCTTAAGAGAAGAATGGGTAGTAGAAAGTGGAATGGCCGTAGAAGATGGAAGTGACGCTATGCGCCGGATTAAGGATAGCGGGGAACTACCTACTGCGGTTTTTTGCTCCACAGATTGGATAGCTGTAGGGGCTATGAATTTTCTGATCGATAACGGTATTCAGGTGCCAGAGGATGTTGCGGTGTTCGGATTCGATAATAGCTTTATCGCTTCTGTCGTTCGTCCCAAGCTGTCCTCGGTGGAATACTCCGGAACGGAGATTGGAATGACTGCTACCCGAACTTTAATCAAGCTGATTAAAGGGGAGACTGGTATTCAGCATCATGCAAATGTAGCTCATTATTTGGCAATTCGTGAAAGTACGGGTTAGGGAAAGCTTCCCTAACCCTATTTTAAAATCTGATAATGGTTATTGTGTAAATCCTACACGGGCGCGTTCCCGTCCTTTAGTATCTAGTGTAATGGAACAGACGGAAGTCATGGGAATATAAAGCTCCTCAAATTCTGTCCGATATTTAATAAACTTCTCAGTTACCGTTTCCAAAATGCCTTTTCTAGCGTTAGAGCCATCTACAAAATAAATGGTTACCTCTTTGCCCTGCAAAGCTTCCAGCATCATTCACTTCACTCCTTCGACTTACAGATTTGTGATAACTTTGTCGATAATCCCGTACTCCACTGCTTCCTCGGCTGACATGAAATAATCCCGATCCATGTCTTGTTGTACCTTCTCCACCGTCTGTCCGGTTCGGTCCGCTGTAATCTGGACAAGCACTTCCCGTAGCTTCAAAATACGTTTGGCTCTAATCGCAATATCACTGGCCTGCCCCTGCGCACCACCATGTGGCTGGTGAATCATAATCTCACTATTAGGCAGCGCATAACGTTTACCTTTAGCCCCAGCTAACAATAGAAGTGAACCAAAGGAAGCCGCCATACCTGTGCAGATCGTATTTACTTGCGGTTTAATGAGCTGCATTGTGTCATAAATACTTAATCCCGCTGTTACGGAGCCCCCTGGACTATTGATATACATGTGTATATCTTTATCTGGATCCTCAGCTGATAAGAACAGCAACTGGGCAACAACACTATTCGCTAATTGATCCTCAATCTCTGCCCCTACAAACACAATTCGGTCCTTTAAGAGCCGCGAATAAATATCGTAGGATCTTTCCCCTTGATTCGTTTGTTCAATGACATAAGGAATGTACGCCATGCGTATGCGACCTCCATCCGTTTATTTTATTTGAAATCTACCCTGTAAACGGATTAGTCTATGGATAGGATACGTTAAGCGGGCAAAATATTATTTTTATTATTGCGTATCTTAATTTGGAGCTCATTCGTTTATTATTAGAAGTAACCGAAAGCACTTTACCGGAAAAGGGGTTATGCAGAGTGATCAGCCTTGAGAAGCTTAGCGCCGGCCATGAACCGGATGAGAATCATACCACGTCTTTGCAAATGGCCCTGAAGCGGTATTGCCTTGCACTGACACAATCCCCGTGGGAAGCCGAAGATTTGGCTCAGGATACGTGGGTCAAAGCACTGGGCTATATGAGGACTTCCAAACATTCGAAGCTGAAGAGCGATATGAACGATACAAGTCAAATGAACAATAATTCAGAACATACAAGTCGTACGAATTTCAGCTCGCTAACGAATCATCCGAATCCTGAGGCGCTACTCCTGCGGATTGCCAGAAATACCTGGACAGATATTATGCGAAGAAAAGCCACGTTGTCACGAGTGCTGGAAATGGATCAACCACGGACAGAGGAAGCAGCAGAGTATGGTTTATTTGAGATTGAGGCTGCTTTTCAAGCCTTACAGAAGCATCTGTCTCCACTGCAGCAAGCAGTGTTCCTGCTCCGCGATGTATTCGAGCACTCCGGAAGCGAAGCTGCCGAAATCCTCGACACCACAGAAGGAGCCATCAAAGCTACTCTGCATCGAGCCCGCCAAGCCCTCCCTGCAGTCAGACAAGAACTTCTTCAATCTAACGGCCCCTCCATACTGCAGGAGACGGAACTACAGATTGCCTTGAATCGTCTTGCATCCGCCTATGAACAAGGACAAATCGCCGAGTTGATTGAGCTTGTCCTTGCAGATGAAAGTCAAGAAACTGTAATGGCCGTGTCCAGCCAAAACTTCCAGAGCTTCCAGAGCGTTCAGTCTTTCCAATCTGGCGGATTCAGCTCTATGGGCTGGAACTATTCCGATCCAGGAATGCGGATGGTGGCTTAGTTTTTCGTGACGCTATTTCGTAATACTGGAGTAAGCTTAGCTAAATGAAGCACATTACGTTACTTTATAACCGAACAAATATTAGTTTTGAAAAGTGTGAGTTTGATGAGATAGGTATGTTTTGTGAGTTAGGTCAGTTTGATGAGTTGTATAGTTGGGTGATGTTTTAGCTTTGAGCTAGTGACGTTGCAAAATGTGCAACAGAATCCATGAAATCAACGCTAAAAAACGAATCTACTGCACTATCTGCAATAGATTCTTAATAAAAGTGACTTTTAAGTCGATTTCTCATCTTTTGATTGTATAAAGTGCAATAGAATCAAATTATGTCCTATATAGTTTAAATTCTATTGCACAAAGTACAATCACACTAATGAAATCTCCTCACATATCTTTATGCTTCATTCATCACCACTCATCACTCTTTAAGGTACAATTCCCCTGCTTTCTACGGAAACCTTTAATTAGACTTATAAATAAACTTTAATGTTAGTTAGGAGTGATATTTTATGAGGAAAATTCTTATGTTAGGTGGCACGCGCTTTTTTGGAAAAAGGTTAGTTGAACGATTGCTACAGGATTCCATAAACGACGTAACAATACTTACACGCGGGGAAACTAGCGATTCCTTTGGAGATCACGTTCACCGTATCCATGCGGACCGTTTCCAAGCAAACGAGCTCGCTCAGGCGGTAGGAGATACACTATGGGATGTCGTGTTCGATAATATTTGTTATTCACCGGACGAAGCGGATCAGGCACGCCGGATTTTTGATGGTAAAACGAAACGGTATATCCTCACCTCAAGTTTATCCGTCTATGATTTCAGCGAAGAAGCGCTGATCGAGGACATTTTCGATCCTGAAACTTACCCTATCCGCCACGGAGGGCGAAATGATTTCACCTATCAAGAGGGAAAACGACTGGCGGAAGCCGTCTTCATGCAGCAGGCTACCTTTCCAGTCGCTGCGGTTCGCTTTCCAATTGTGCTGGGCATAGATGATTATACGCGAAGACTTCATTTTCATATTGAGCATGTCCGTAATGAGTTGCCTATGGGTATACCGAATCCCGAAGCACATATCTCCTTTATCCGTTCGGATGAAGCTGCTGATTTCCTATATAGGCTAGGCTGTAGCTCTACTATGACAGGACCGTTCAACGCTTGCTCAGACGGTACGGTTAGAATTAAGGATATTCTCACAATGATTGAAGAAGAAACAGAGAAACACGCCATCATCCAGAAGCAAACCGCAGACGAGCATATGTCACCCTTCGGAATTGAACAATCCTGGTTTATGGATACGACAAAAGCCCAGTCGGCGGGGTACAAGTTTCTCAATCTAAAGAACTGGCTCCCAGAGCTAGTTAGCTCTCTGAACAAAACCTACGAGGAATAACTTCTCCCACACACAAGCCCTCTTCACTCATTCATCTATGTGACAAAAGCTACCCCTAAGTAGATATCTTCTACGAAGGTGGTGGCTTTTTCATTTTACAAAACCTCTGCGAACATTTCAGATAACTGCACTCTATACAACTAAATCGGATCGGCCAAGCTTATGTTCGACTTTAGTTGTAATCAGTGCAATTAAAAACTAGCTAAACACCACTGACAGTCATTTCTCGGAGAAATAACTGCACTAAGTACATCTAAACTCTCATAGAGGAAATCACATCCTTAAATAGCTGTATTAAATACACTTAACGCGCAAAAAAGGTAGTTAGAAAGGCTCCCCCTCTACGCTAACTTTTACGTTACTGAATTAGTGAATCAAGTCGCTCCCTATGTACGACCTGTCAATCAAACCTTCCCCTATGCGGAGATTGTCAAATAAGAGCGCTCCTCAGGCGTTTCAGCGCCAGGTGAGTCACTGTCATCCCCAGCGATAATCTCGTCTTCTATGTCTGAATTAATCTTGAAGACGTTGATTTCCTTGAATAATTTTTGCGAAATCTCATTAATCTCAACGGCTTGGCGGGCAATGTCGTGGATCGCGTTGTCCTGTTGTACGCTAGAGGCATTCACCTCCTGAACCCCTGCCGCAGTTTCCTCAGCAATGGCAGCCACGTTGTGAACAGACTCTGCGAGTCTACGATTCATGGTCTGTGTCATATCTACCTTGTCATGGATTTGCCCAATCTGCTTACTAATCTCAACGATCGACTGATCTATCGCTTCAAAAGACGACAACGTTTCTGCCACTTTTTGATCCTGCTCTTCAAGATTTCCTTTGGTCTCCAGCATATATTGCTGAAATTCATCCATCCCTGCTTGCAGCTCGTTAATAATCTGACTGATATGTACGGAGGACTCTTTGGTCTGATCAGATAATTGTCTCACTTCATCTGCTATGACAGCAAAGCCCTTCCCATAAACTCCCGCCCGCGCTGCTTCTATCGCTGCATTTAGTGAGAGAATATTGGTCTGGTTTGAAATGTTTGTGATCGATTTAGTAATTCTGGAGATATCCTTCGATTGGTCGCTCAATTTAGTTAAAGCAAGATATACTTTATTCACAGACTCACGTGAGTGCTCTGATACCTCGCGCAAAGCGATGACGGACTCGGAACCTTTTCGAGTATTGTGATTAGCCGTTTGACTTGTCGAGAGCATAACCTCGGTATATTCCGTAATTTCATGAACTTCCCGTTCCAATTCCTGAATCAAGCTTGCGCTCTGTTCCGATTGTCCGGCTTGCTGCTCAGCGCCTACAGAGATTTCCTGTATTGTGCTTACGATTTCTTGGTTCGTATGAGCGGTTATCGATGAAGATTGTTGAAAAGAGTGCGAATAAGTCGCTAGCGAAGAAGCTACCGATTGGGTCTGCTGAAGCATCTCTCGAACCCGCAACACCATATGGTCGAAATGATGACTCAGACTTCCTAGCTCATCGTTATATGGCGAATTAATCTGCTGACGCAAATCTCCCTCAGCAATTTTACGTAGAGCAACTTGCAGCTTATTTATAGGGTTCAGGAAGGAACGAATAAGCATAACAGCAATAATAAGTGTGAAAATGAATACTAGTATTGCTGCATAAGCCCCCATAGAACTAGTCAGATTTAACAAATCAAAAGAATAGTCTTGAGCCTTCTCTGCATTCTCTGCTGCTGCTGTATATAGTTTCTCATTGGTCTCCAGCATAGCTTTATTCATAGCCAATGCCTTCGTATGTAATTCATCAATTCGTTCCAGAACGGCCATGGGATCAAGCTGCTCATCCTTTAGGGTATTCACTAATCCGTCAAAATAGCCTGTATATCCTCCAACTTGATTATGTAACTGTTCTAACTCCTTAGACGCTGGCGAATCTGCTTCAAACTTCACTTTGCCCAATTCTTCCATTAACTTTGTCTGTTTGTCTTTAAAAGGCTGAGTAAACTCTAAATCGCTAGAACCCGCTAGAGAGGTCTCCACACTGTTCATTTCTTGAAGCAGTTGAGTAATGGTGGATACTGTAATTCTTTTTTCCATCTCCATCTTTTGTGTTTCCATAGAGATTTCTACTTGATTGATTTTATAGTTTTGGTATAGCGCTACCCCTAGAAAGAATAGTACCACGGCAGAAAAACTCAAGATCAACTTCCACTTCATTGATAGATGCATAGACCTAGCCTTCAACAATATCATCCTCCGTATAAAGCCTCATATGGCAATAGGTACTTTTTACTAATATCTAAATTGTAGAAGCTGTACATTAAATACCGGACACAGTTTTGTATGAGAAATGTAAATTTTGTCGAGTACACATTCACAACTATCCTATTGCAATTGACGTAACGTTAAGTGCTAAAATACTTCTCATAGGGCGCCTTATCAATCTATAGAACGGGAGTTGTCTATGAGTGGATTTGTGACCATTGATAAGCTTTCTACGCAAATCGGACTGACGAGTCGGACGTTGCGTCACTGGGAGGCACAAGGATTATTTGAAAGTCACCGTGAGGCTAGCTCGGGTTGGCGAATTTATGATGAGCACGCAATCCTTGCCATTCAAATCACTGCATTATTAAGAAAGCTTGATATTAGTATTAAAGATATCGGAATCGTTCTAAAGAACATGTCCGTACAGTCCTTGTATGAAACACTTCTTCAGCAATCCGCTTCAATTCATAATGAGAAATCCAAGCTAACACAAAAAGATCGCGAAATCCGCTTCTTATTACAATTAATATCCACACGTACGGAGGAGTCCATAACTAACCATTTGTTATTAGAGCTAAATGAAGAATCATGCAATACATTGGATGATTTGAATGAGAATGAGGAGGTTTTATCTATGACAACAATTAAACACTCTCCACCTATCCATGTAAGATTCATTACACTTCCAACTATGAGATTCGCTTATAACATTGCAGTCAGTACATCCCCAGAGGATGAAGCTATGCTACCTGTCTTGGAATGGTTGGAAGCTAGCCACCTCTTGGGGACGGCACGTTTATTTGGCGGGAATACAAATCCGCATCCTAGTGGTGAGAATAACCCTTATGGCTATGGATTCTGTGCCTCCATTCCTGAAAATGTAGAAATACCAAGCCACCTTAAAGAGATGCGGTTCGACGGCGGTCTCTATGCGATGACGGAAAGCAGTGATGATATCTACGGCTCATGGCAAGCACTGATGAGTTTTTTGGATAATAACCTTGATTATCAAGCTGACCACGATTCAAGATTATGTCTTGAAGAGCATATCCGTAACGATAGTCCCAAAGGCAGCGGAAATGAGTATGTATTAAATCTGCTCGAACCTGTAAAAAAGAGAGCTTAAAACAAAACGCTCTCCTTTGCCCATCAAGGCATTGGAGAGCGTTTCTATTGTCATCAAAAAATGTGATGATCGCTTAAGATTGACTCAGCTTTAACAGCTTCGCTAACATTTGAGCTATTTCTTCACGAGTCGCTGTATCTTTTGGAGCAAAGTTAAGCCCCGTACTTTCTGCAACAGGCTTGCCTGAAATAATCCCTGCCTGCTGAGCAGCTGCGGCTGCTTCAAGAGCATAAGAGCTTATCGACTTCTGATCCGCAAAAGCTGAACTGTCGCCACTTACAGGCAATGTCCAGTTCATAGCTTTCGCTAATCGCACGATCATGACAGATAGCTGCTCACGAGTTACATTAACCCGAGGATTGAACTGTCCATCACTCACGCCGGTAACAATTCCCTTGCGATTAGCCCACGCTACCGCTGCCGCATAATAATCGTCAGCCTTAACATCTGTGAAGTTTCCTGCTCCTTCTGCGCCCAGATTAACACCAGCCAATCGAGCTAGGAGCAAGGTAACATCTGCTCTGGTTAGTTGACTCTTAGCTCCGAACTTACCTTCACCAATGCCGGTAATTACATCACGAGCTGCCAAATACGTAATAGAATCTTTAGCAAAGCTGCTGCCAATATCAGAGAAGCTCACTTTGTTGTACCCTACTGCATACGTGGAGAATTGTGAAGTTTGGAAATTCAGTTGTCCCTTTGCTGCGTTATAGCTACTGCCTGCTAGTACAACCGCTTGCCCCGCATTCGTCAAATCATAAGCTACGACTGCATTAGCATCTTCATTTGCTCCTAGTGTATACGGCACTGTTATTGTCGCAAAACCAGCACCTAGATTAGATAGACGCTGACTGCCAGCGGAAATCGCCAGGTTTATTACTGGACGACTGCCAACCACAGCCTGAGCTTTGCCTTTCCCATCCGTGTCCACACTGCCGATGGACAGCTTAATGTCCTCACCCTTTGCTGCTGTGTGCACAGCCGAGAGTGCATTACGATCCAATGTTATCGTACTAGCTCCTGCTTCAACTACAACTGACTTTGCAATACTACCTGTAAGTGCCGCAAAAGCACTCGATGGGAAGTTAAGTAGAACTTCACCTGAAGCTGCATCAACCTTAGAGCGGAATATCAACTGACCATTAGCATTATTCGCCAGAGACCTAAGTCCCTCTGTAACCATATCCAAAGTAACGGAGGCAACTAACTTACCTTCTGCATCCGCTGAAGCCTTAACCTCTACGATAATCTTATTACCTTCTGTGGTTACAGCTGGTGTTGTCGCCTGTTTAACTGGATCTTTAGTCGTTACCGTTGTACCAGGTCCCGGATTTGAAATCACCGGATCTACTGCGGATACGGTCACAGTAGATTCAGCTACGCCATAACCATCTGCGCTATAGGCGGAGATAACCGCTGTTCCCTTTGCCAAGGGAGTGACCTTTCCGTTGTTATCAACGGAAGCAACACTTGGATTCGAAGAACTCCAAGTTACCACATTCGATCCACCCTCAGCAGGAACTACGCTAGCCTCAAGCGTTGCTGAAGCTTCGCCAACCTTCAATGACAAAGAAGTCCGATTCAGTGTTACCTTCGATACATTCAATTGATAAATGGCCACCGTACCACCAACTTCATTCGCTACGAGTACTAATGGCAATCCAGTCGGGCTTGATGTTGCCGAAATAAATTCGATACCTTCTGGACCAGTGTCCGTTTCAATGGTGTTCGCAGGTGTGAATTGACGTGTATTAATATAGTTCACAAAATTCGGTTCCTCTGGATTCGTCACATCATAAGTCATCAGACCACCGATTCGCTCAAGACCAATAAAGGCCAGCGCTTTTTGTCCAACCTTGCCTACCTTGACATACTCAGGCTCAGGTCCTTTTTTGGTACTACGGTTATCCATGGTCGTGTTACTGTTGCTTGCATTGAAATATTCTGGCAGGCGTTCTCCGGTAATCTTTTCAAAGTCGCTGCCACTATCGTAGACCTGTTCCATAGAATCTGCTTCCCAAATGGAAAATGAACGGCCACCGTACAAGTAAATCCCATCATTGCCCATGTCAGACATAACTTCTACACTATCATATTTATCTTTATTTTTATTCAGAAACTTAGCCGCATCTGATTCCGGATCTAATGAGCCCTTCATTTTTTTGACTGAGCTCACGTTCACTTTACTATCCCATTCCGTTGCGTCACCTTCGTTGGCCGTGAACAGATAAGTTTTACCTCCGACCGTGTACTGATCTATACCATCAGGCATATACGTACCGAAGAATGGAACATTTTCTAAATTCACTTTATTATCTTTTACCAGGTCCAGAGCATTGTTAGG
The DNA here is from genome assembly GCF_038004585.1 of Paenibacillus sp. FSL R5-0475. Classification (NCBI taxonomy): domain Bacteria; kingdom Bacillati; phylum Bacillota; class Bacilli; order Caryophanales; family Paenibacillaceae; genus Paenibacillus; species Paenibacillus sp. FSL R5-0475. The sequence goes on along the minus strand of NZ_JBBORK010000001.1, from coordinate 706,631 downwards.
AAGGCTTAAATCCTTGAAACCTAATCCTTTAACCCATAGAACCTGCTTGGAGGCAATATCGATGGCAGCAATAGCATTATTCTCTTGAAGCGCTACATAAGCAATGGTCTGGTCATCTGAAAGCACCACAAACTCCGGCTCCAGATCACGTATCGCATCCTTTTTTTCACCTTTGCCCGTAATCTGTTTAGTTACCGGATCAGCTACTCCACGAATATGGACAAGATCGTCAATTACATCAGGGTTATCGAACTTCACCTGAATCGAAGTGTCCTTGAGCGTATCAATGATCGTTACACTACCTTCAGGATCACCGACAGTCGTGCGTGGTTCAGCTTCGTCCGCTGTCAAAATGTAACGGCCATCATCGGTATACTTCACCATGTCCGGTTGTACTCCAGCTTCATAAGAAGCCAACATTTTACCATCATAATCGAGTACAAGAACCTTACCGTTCTTCATAGCATCTTCTTCTTGAATGGCTACAGCGATCCGTTTAGTAGCGGTGTTGATATCTACACTCGTCAGGTCTCCGTATGTAAATCCATCCACTTCGGATAGCTGTTCTACATTAATACTATATTCTTTTTGCGGATTAGAAGGGTCCTTGAGATTCACAATATCGACTGTTGCAGGGTGAGATGAACCATTAACGAGGTAGAACTTGCCGTTATCACGGTTAAACTTCACGATCTCCGCCACGCCGCCATCTTTATTGGTCACGCCTACAGCGTATCCGCCGATCTTAGTTACACTAAGTAGATTTGGAGTCAAAGGCGCTGCGGCTTCCGCCACATTCAATGGTACTATAGCTTCTGTCTTCTTCCGGGGTGTCGAACTGTCATACACTGCGATACTTACGGTGGCCGCCCCTACTTTCGTAGGAGTTCCACTAATATTCCCAGATGCTGCATCCAGTGATAGTCCGTCCGGTAAACCCGTAGCTTCAAAAGAATAAGGCTGTACTCCCCCATAAACGGACAATGTTACCGAATAAGGCGATCCGAGTTTTGCTTCTGAAAGATTCTGAGTTGCGATGCCAAGATCGCCTACATTTATTCCCCATTGTCCATCTGCGCTGTTATGCGGCTTTGCCAAGGCCAAAGCTGAAGCATCTAAGGCATCAAAGCTGATCTGTTTGAAATCTGCTTTATTGTTGTCTGAATCTACGAAAGCAACGCGTCGAACGGACTTTTGTTTAGAAGTACCTTCCGCTTTCCCCGTAGGATAGTCCGTCTCGTATCCATCTATCTTAGCATTATCATCATTTGCTGCTACACCAATCATGTCCACGTAACTACTTGCCATTGTTTGAAATGGATTCACAACCTGCAGCAAGTCTGTACTGCTTAGCAGAACAACCTTCATGCCTTTGTTATTAAAATACATCCCCGGCCAGGACTGATCGCCTTTGGCACTGATATCGTTTTTGTGATCCTTGTTGTTGGCATCATCGGTGATGAGATAAGAAGAATGAGCTTTAATGGTTCCGTTCAAATCCAACTTGCTCCATTGTCCAGCGAGCTTAGGATCCGAATATTGTACAGACCAACCTGCTAAACTCACATCGGAATCGGTTGGGTTATATAATTCAATGTAACCTTTCGAGAAAAATCCACCTGATGCATCGGCAGTGTTACCCCCACCATAAACTTGATTAACAATAATATGAGGAATCTTCACATTGTATTGACCGTCTGCCGTATAAGGCGTACCTGATTGAACGGATGCAGCCACTGCTGGACCTGCCATCCAAGCGGAACCTAACAACATCTCAGCTGTTAGCATAAGAGAAACAATAGCTTTACCTGTGGGTTTCAAGTAGATTTTCACTCCTATTGATAGTTTCTATCAATATAGAGTAATAGTATTACCTAACCTGCAGATTTGCGTAATGGTGATGTAAACATTCTCTATGCAGTAGCAGGAGTAATTTTCACAAATATAAATCGTGTAAGAGGCCCGACTAATAGAATTTGCAGTGGAAGTGCAACAATGAAATTCTTACCTATCGCAGACAGATAAGCCATCGGTAGTGCTGAGGTGAACCCTACATGAAGAACTGCGCCATAGAAGGACATAAACAGCACCATTCCGGTCACCATAAAAAAAGAGATGAACATGATTTTTTTGATCATCGGATCATTCTCTTTTACCAGCTTATGTGCGATCCCTTTCGCAACTTTCCCTACAACAAAGACATCCAGAATAAATGCAACTACAAACGCAGGTACGTAGCCGATGATCACATCTTTAACTAACGTACCTGACCAGCCCTCCATCAGCGCTACATTGTAAATGCTCATACCCAGCACCATCAAAGCACACATGATGAATGTAAATAATAATGCTTCTTTTTTGTTTCTTCCCATCTTCAAGCTCCTTTTATCTTTCAGCATTGTCAACCTGGATTACAATATCACAGCCATTCGAACTAAGTCAACCAAGTTGACAATGAATACAAATGACTTATACTTGGATTAATGAGCGATGATTTAGGAGTGTTCACATGGATAACCATCTGCAAGAAATGAATCTTATTGATTTACTTAGTGAGAAACATCTAGCCCTACGTAAAATAGTGACTGACCAAGACCCGGACCAAATTAATAAGACTGAATCCCATATCCTAGCAGTTCTTGAAACACATGAAATACTCACGATCTCAGAAATCAGTAGAATTATTCATATTTCAAGACAGGGTACGCATAAAAGTATTCAAGGACTGTTATCCCGCAACTATGTAGAAGCCGTGGAGGTCAAAGGAAATCAACGTGACAAAAACATCATCCTTACCCAGAAGGGTATCGAATGCAATCAAAGAATGATGATCACCAAAATCGAATTAGAGCAAAGAATCGCTAACAAGCTTGGGGCAGCTAACGTAGAGCATCTCAAATCTTTGTTAAAAGAGGAATGGCTCTAAGCTCAAGCAAAAAAGACGCAGGGCTCCACCCTGCGTCTTTAAAAATCTTCAATTATTTTCCGGGAAATTGTCGTTAATTAGCTTTCAAAGCACTGTTTGCCGCGCTCTCCCCGCCAAGACGACCTGAGGTAAAGGAGTACCCAATACCAACGCCGTTTCCAACATAAGTATCGTTAAACAACACGCCTTCAGATTCAAGACCTACAGCAAACAATCCTTTCACTGGCGTCCGTTTATCATTCAGAACTTGGAACTTTGTATTTACTAGCAAGCCCCCAACAGAACCCAAGTTATTGATTTCAGCAATGATTGCATAATATGGACCTTCTTCACCCATTGGTTCTAAATACTCAGCAGCTTTACCAAATTCAGAGTCAAAACCAGTTTTTGTCGCTTCTTTATAACTATTGTAATTTTCTACAAACACGTCAACATCCATTCCTGCATTCGTAGCTAATTCTTCAATCGTATTTCCTTTGAAGCCATCTCCGTTCTCCACCATCGAATCAAATACTTTCCCGACATTTGCCCAAGGGTTCTCAAGTGTAAATTGATCCGCAAATTCAGCATAGAATTCCGGTGGCATTCCTGGAAGACTTGGTGCATGAACACCGTTCATTCCTTTGGTCTGAAGTGCATCCAATTGGGATTTCGAGACAATAACCATATGATAGGGTCCATTAAATGCACTTGTATTCGCTGCTGCAACCGAAGTTAGAGTCGCTGCTTCATCTCTGAATCTTGCGCCAGAAGTACCTACATTCATGAAATTCGGAAGATAAGTCAACATTAGTGGATAACTTGCTTCAAAAGGCTCATATTGTGCTTTTAGACCTTGGGTTGCTCTAGCTAATGTTTGGTGAAGCATTTGTCCACCGAAGTTGTCCGGTACCTTGGCTCCAGCTTCCCATGCCATTTCGAGACCTTCCCCTACGTTTTGTCCTAATCCACCGTTAACCCCTTCGAAACCAAAAGCCTCTTTAACCATCTCTTTATTTGCAGCATAACCACCCGTTGCCATTATGACACTCTTCGCTGAGATTTCTAGCGTTGTACCATCTGCTTTCTCAGCGACTACTCCCGTAACTTCTCCAGCTTCATTCGTAATCAGCTTCTTGGCAGTCGTTTCTGTGATCACTTGTCCGCCATGTTGTTCAACCGATTCGGACAACATTTTCCGAAGGGTTTCTTCACGGGTTTCATAAGCCGGCAGCACATGTAATTGTTCACCGAAGAAGTTCAGGAAGCTAGTTTTATATCCTTTTTCGGCTAACCAATCGTAAGTTTCACCGGATTTAGTAACATATTGTCTAATCGCTGCTGCATCCACTCTCCAGTGATTGTTGACAATCCAATCCGCAATTTCTTTTTCCACATTTACTTTTAGATTATTACTAGTAGCAGCAGAGGAGTTGTAGAACTTACCTGCCCAAGACAGATTACTCGCTCCCCCGATGACACCAGTTTTTTCTATAATAATAACCTTCGCACCTTTATCAGCTGCTGTAACCGCCGCAGATACACCGGATGCTCCAGCGCCCACTACAACAACGTCGGTTTCCAGTTTTTCTGTTTTCCCTTCACCGGCTTTTTTGACACCTCCAGCTTTGAGGACTTCTAGATTACCTCCACCTTTGGTTACGGCATCCTCTACAGCGGCAAGCATGGCTTCACTGGAAAGACTGGCACCACTAACAGCATCAATCGCCAAGGTTTGTCCTTCTAGAATTTGTTCTTTCATTTTTTCAAGTGCGCTATCGCCTAGGCCCCCTGTTTCCGATTGGCTTACAATCTTAATATCTTTAATTTTATCGGGCTCATCCATAGTTACTTCTACCTTAATAATTCCCTCTTTACCTTCCGCTTCCCCAGTGAACGTACCCGCTTTAAAGGACGATGACGACGAATTAGCCGACTCCCCATTTCCCGTACATCCGCTCAGCATGGAAACGATCAGCACCATACAAAAAGATAACATGAGCATTTTCTTAACGAAATTTCTGTTCCGCATTCTGTTCTCCCCCAGTGTCTAATATCTTATAACCTGATGCAGATAACGTGATAATTTTCACAAACTTAATGATTAATCAACAACGCAATCTGACAGGCTATATACCGAAGTCTAAACCTTGGTGCTGCACCAAGGTCAATGTATACTTTTTGTCCAACTAGAAAAAAACATCTGCTCAAAGAGCAGATGTTTAATAAGAGAAGCTATTGGATTGGGATATTCACTTCCAAATAAGATCTATTCTGGCCTTCGATTTTCTCAGTAAGCAATAATTTCCCGACCACATCTCCCGCTATGGCATAATGATTAGCCTCGATATAGTCGATCATGAACTCCAAAGAGTTCTTCGTGATATATTTTTCATCCGGACATAATATGGTAGCTGAGATACAATGACTTGGGCTAATATACTCTGCATATTCTTCGCTATCCATTTCGAATTTTTGCGCTTCTTCCTCTAGTAAGGTAAGGCCCCAGCTGTAATCAAAATTATTGTTTTCGCTGACAAAGTTATCTGTATCTTCAATTCTAAAAGAATAAAATGCATAAGGAAGTAAATCCATCCAAGTGTTGACCAAACTTTTAACCATATCATTTTTTATTAATGCATTCTTATCCGTTTGCTTTAGTCTGTACATACCTGGCAGTTGTTTAAGTTTACACGTATATAAAGAGGACTCTAATCCCCTGAGTTCTTTATGAATTTCATTCATCTTATTAAGCAGCATCGTCTTCTGCTTGATCTCTTCTTCTAAATTCAATGCTGTTTCTTGCATCCTACCCATAACTTGCTCTGAAGAAGACTCCTTCATGAGGTTTGCCACTTCCGGTAATGGAATTCCCATACTTCTGTACCATCTACTCATAAGTAAATCTCTTGCATCTAAATCATTAAAATATCTGTAATTATTGCTGTTATCTTTAGTGGGCCTAACAATATCATGTTTCTCGTATAACCTCAGCGTATCCGCAGTCACACCGAGAATGGAAGCAAATTCCCCTATGCAATATTTCAACTGATGTCCCTCCATCCATATCATGCATACCCAGCCACATGAAATGATACACAGAAGGACCATTTTTAGATATGAAGTAGTTCATTTCTTACGATTCTAATGTATGCAAAAGATCATGCCAGACCAAACCAGTGAACTAATGTAAATCCAACTAAGGACAACAAGACCGAACCTATAAGCCCTGCTGCAAAAGATTTCATCCCCAGTCGTCTAAATGCGGCCAAATCAACGTTTAAACCAAGTCCAGCCATCGCCATAGCGATTAGCATATAAGCTATCGTTACAATTCCATTTGCCACTGATGCTGATACGATCCCTAATGAATTCACACCACTGACAAGTAAGAAGCCTAGAATAAACCAAGGAATAGGAATGCTTTTCCATGAGGCTTTAGACTGTCCACCTTGCACTTTTCTTTCTGCACGATTGGTCCAAACCCCAATTAAGATAGCGACAGGAACGAGTAAGGCCACCCGAGTCAATTTGACGATAACCGCCATATCTACTGCTGCGCTCCCACCTGCATCTGCTGCTGCGATGACGTGAGCAATTTCATGTAAGGTAGCTCCAGAGAAAACCCCATAGCCTAGATTCGATAAGCCTAGTAAAGGATACAAAAATGTATATAGCAACGTGAATATTGTACCTAAAATTGCAACTATCGCTGCGCCAATCGCAGTTTCGTCGTCTTTGGCTTTGATTTGTGGGGCTATCGCCACCACCGCTGCCGCACCGCAGATCGCTGTTCCGCAGGCGGTTAAGATACTGAGTCGCTTATCAACTTTGAATAGTCGGGCAAGTCCGTATACAACAGAGATCGTAAATACGATCACAATCACAGCCAGTAGAAATACCCGTGGACCTGCAGCAACAATATCCATTAAATTCAACCGCATACCGAGCAGGATAATCCCTAGACGTAGCAGCTTTTTGCTGGAAAAATCAGTGCCATGGGTGATCGTACCCGGCACTCCAACTGTTGCCCGCCAAATAATTCCGATTAAGATAGCAATGACCAATTGGCCCATAATAGAGAGAAAAGGAAAGCCTGCTAAATATTTTGCGACTAATGCAATGATTAAGGTTAACCCAATGCCAAGTGCAAAACCAACTTGTTTCTTATTGTTCGATTGGTATAATCCCTGTGAATCCCCCATGTCGTGTACACCCCTTGTATGAATCTCTAGATGACGGAGGTATGTATTTCCCTTCCCCCATGAATCAACAATAATACGCCATGGCTCGAAAGTTAAATACCAATATACTATCCGTAAGATTAGTATTCCTTATGCTTGAATCCATGCAAAAACTCATTTATGTACATGAGCGCCATTTCATTATTAAATGTTATTCGCTCTCCCCATCTGCGACTGACAATGATCCGGCATACACTTATCCAATCCATGACCGAATTAGTGAATTCCTGCTAAAGTACATCAAATCTTCTGATATCCTCTTTCACATCGGTAAATACTGCAAAAATACAGCAATCCCCCCGCTTATCACTTGAAAATGAATTCTGACGCAAGTATTACTGCAGATCCGCATGAATAAGTCGGTTAGCGATTGCTTATATCAATAAAAGATGTATTTTTGCAGGTTTATCCTCTACCCGTCATCTCAATTAGCTACTTTATTTCCTCACATTCACACAAAAAAACTCCTTCGAGAAGGAGAATACCGAAGCATCCACCTCTCCAAAAGAGCAATTGTGTTCCTATATTAATTTTTTTAAATTTACACTTCAAGCTTCTGGAGCTTAGTTCCCTTCGGGAGTACAGAAGTTATATACTCGTGAACGGGATGTTGTCCTTCAGCTTCCGCAAGTACCGTCACAATTCCTTGGTCCGTACCCGTTCTGATCAGACGTCCCATTCCTTGTTTAAGTCTTAGCAGCATGTAAGGTAAATCCACATCTTCAAAAGGATTGGAAGTCTCCGCACGTTTTGCCATAAATACAGGGTCAAGCGGAGGATAAGGTAGCGACCAAATGATCACATTAGATAGTGAAGGTCCTGGTATATCTAATCCTTCCCACAGTGTCACCGCACAAAGCACACTATGCTCATCCCGCTGAAAAGCTGAGATCAGATAGCTGATCTCTTGATCCCCCTCATAGAGGAAAGAATACTTGCTGGATTCTGCTCTCTGCGAGCTGAGCTGCTTGAACTGCAGAAGTTCTTCTCGAGTACGGAATAACAACAGGGCTCTTCCTTCTGTCTGCTGGATAAGCTTCAGGGAGATCTTCATTTTCTCAGCAAAATCACCGCTCTGAAGCTCAGGTACATAGATATTCATCTGGTGCTCATAATCATAAGGTGAGTCTACAGAGAAAGACAGGAAGTCGTGTATCCCAAGACTATCCTTCAAGTATTGGAATGATTTATCCACGGATAATGTAGCCGAAGAGAATACGATTGGCATTTTTTGCGTGAATAAGCTGTCTTGAAGTACTTCTTTAACATTACGCGGCATGACCGACAGCGTTAAGCCATCGCTATCTTCTGTCGCCCAGCAGATTAATGCACCTGAATCCTCAAACAACCTCAATGCGATCTCTATGGTCTCCAAACGTTCTTCCACAATCCGCAATTGATATTCATCAATCGTGTACAGTCCACTTTCGAATACTAATTCTTCTTCAATAGCGGCAATTACACTACGCATGCGATGCACCTCACGGATTAGCGATGCATTTAGCTCAATGCTTTTTCGATCCGATCCAGGAATGGTGCGGCATTGACGACGAATGTGTTTAAACATTTGCTCACTTTGCATAATCGCTTCATCGATAAGAACAGCAAGCGTTTCACGAATCTCATTCTGTAACAGACGAGAGATTAGTTCTTCAAAGACAACATGCTTCATTTTATAGCCTAACGCCTTCATGGCGGCAGATTCTAACAAATGCCCTTCGTCAAACACAACTGCACAATGCTCTGGAAGCAGAGGAATTTGACCCTCTCGTTTACGCGCTTCATAAGTCCAGACATGCTCCATGTAATAATCGTGGGAACAAATGATCAGGTCGCTTGATTTCCGGTAATGATCACGGGACAACGTTTGTCCACAGCGATGACGCATATCACAAGTAAAACAATCCTGAAACGTATCCCAGTTGATCTTATTCCATTGTTCATCATTCAGATCTGGATAATCCCTACGGTCGCCATAGGCATGGAACTGCTGCATCGGTGCATGAGAATGTACAAAATCAGGTAAAGTACCATATAAACTCTCCAGCGGCAAGCTCCCATCATCATTGTTGCGAGCATGATCCAGCTTTTTCAGACACATATATTTATCTGGAGATTTCGCTAGTCTGGCATCAATATTCATATTCAGATGCTTCGCAAGCTTGGCAATATCACCCTCTGGCTTCACCAACTGCTCAATCAAGGACTCGTCCGCACAAGCGATAATCGCAGGTTTACCCATATACCGCGCATAACAAATGCTATATAACAAATACACTAAAGTCTTACCCGTACCGACCCCTGCCTCAGCAAAAATCGTCTTCTTCTCAGCAAAAGCTCGCTCCACCTGAAACGCCATGTAAATCTGTTCATCACGAACTTCAAATCCTGCCTCAGGAAGAATTTCATAGAATACATCGCCGACCCATTCCCCTACTTGCTCCATAAAAGGTCTGGTCCGATCATATTCAAAAGGATACTGTGTCGCCAACAAGCCTACCTCCAATATTTGATCAGGCATATCACGTTATGCCATGAAAAATAGAATCAACGGAAAAACTCTATTATCTCATAAGATTGGAGTAATTACAAAGTAGTTCATTCGAAAATATGTTAGATATCGAGTTTACGAGTACCAATCCATTTCACCATTTCAGGATCCCGATGTGAAAAGAACAAACTCTGATTCGTATCTAACGTAGCAATGGATGCCATATCCTCTTGGCTTAATTCAAAATCAAAGATATTGAAGTTTTCGATAATTCTTTCTTTACGAACTGACTTCGGAATCACAACGATTTCTCTTTGTGTGAGCCACCGTAAAATCACCTGAGCCACGGATTTATTATACTTTTCAGCTATGGATACCAGTAACTCATTCTGGAACAAATTATTTTTCCCTTCAGCAAAAGGTGCCCATGACTCGATTTGAACATTATTTTCAGTCATAAATTCCGCATTTTCGATTTGCTGGTTGAAAGGATGCGTTTCAACCTGATTTACAGCTGGGACTACTTCATTATGAAGAATTAAATCAATCAAACGATCCTCATGAAAATTACTAACGCCGATAGCACGGATCTTGCCCTCACGATATAATTCCTCCATAGCTCGCCATGAGCCAAACACATCGCCAAATGGCTGATGAATTAAATACAAGTCCAAATGATCAAGCTGTAATCGGTTCAGTGATTGTTGAAATGCTTTCTTTGTGCGCTCATAACCCGTATCTTGAACCCAAAGCTTTGTAGTGATAAATAATTCCTCTCTTGCCACGCCACTCCGTTTAATCGCCCTGCCAACTGCTTCTTCATTTAGATAAGAGGCGGCAGTATCAATCAGGCGATAACCTGCCATAATAGCGTCATAAACGCTTTGCTCACATTCATTTGCATCTTGAATCTGATAAACACCAAAACCGAGTATAGGCATTTCAACATTATTGTTCAAAACTACTTTTTGCATAATATTACCCTCCAAGTTTTCAATGATTAAGTGTAAATCCTCTTTCTGTTTGCATATCCTTATTATGTACCTGATGACAAAGCGACCGTTATCCCATTCTTGCCAAATGTTTGCCTAATCCTCTCACTAACACTTATGTAAGGGATGAATATAGACTATAATCAGACTATAAAGAGATAACGAAATGAGAGGATCAAATGCCTGAAATAATCACTAAACAGCAGAATGAACTCGTAAAAATCATTGACCATTACACAGAAAAAGATGGTGTTCACCAAACGGCTATTCCCTCTTTATTTTTCATGCGTGACTCGAATGCGTCCATACCAAAGCATGGAGTTTACAAACCTTCCTTATGTTTGGTGGTACAAGGGGCTAAGGAGGTATGGCTGGCACAGGAGCGTTTTAGATACACCCCCTCCGATTACCTCATTGCATCCGTTCACCTGCCAGTTACCGCCCAAGTCACTGAAGCCACTTCCGATGTTCCATACTTAGGGTTCAAGCTTGAATTTACACCAAGTCAAATTTTAGAGGTTTTACAGGAATCTGAAGTTCGAGTTTACGCTAAAGAAAATCCTAAGCGAGCTATGTTTGTTAGCCAGATGGAGTCTTCCTTAATGGATGCGGTCCTACGGTTAGCTCGTTTGTTAGATCAGCCTAAAGACATTCCAGTGTTAGCTCCATTATTTACAAAAGAGATTCTTTATCGGGTGCTACAAGGGCAAAATGGGATTGCATTGGAGCATATTGTAATGGAAGGAAGCTCAACTCATCTAATCAAAGATGTTATTGAACATATCATGAATAACTATGCTAGTTCTTTTAAGATTGAGGAGCTTGCCGAAATAGCGAATATGAGTGTTTCTTCGTTTCATCGGTACTTTAAAGAAGTAACTGCAATGAGCCCTATTCAGTTCCAAAAACATCTGAGACTTCAGGAAGCCCGCCGGTTATTACTAACCGAGTCAGCAGATGCCACCGATGTGGCATTTCGAATAGGCTATGAAAGTCCTTCGCAATTTAGCCGTGAGTATTCCCGCATGTTTGGTTTTCCTCCTAAACAGGATGTAAAGCGTCTGAAGGCATAACACGTTTAGATAAAACCTAATCTTAAATAGTAACTGACCCAAATAAGGGCGAGCATAGCTAACTGTAAGAAACGATAACTTAGTAAGACTAGTAGGCAGCCGGTCATCACGACAGCCAGATGCCGCAAGCTTGCAGGTCGATCAATACCTCGTAGGGTGCCAATAACGGAACTTCCGTCGTTGCGACTCTGAAATTCTGCGGTCCAAAGACTCTAATTTGTTTCATATACCCTCCGTTCAATAGCAACAAGCTTGACGAGTCTGTGGGTCGGATCTTCAAGCAAATTAGGATTAACAGAACACTGCTTAAAGCGAATGGGAACATCATTCTTCTTAGACAAAATAAAAACTCCCCTTCAAGTAACGGTTATTAATTAAACCTTTGTCTACTTGAAGAGGAGCTTATCAAAATCGGTAGCCTGTTACGTAATTTATAATAGTGAGGTTACGAACTTCACCTCCGGAAAGCCGCTATTCGGTCCTTTCATTAAGATTCCGCCTTTATTTTTCAGATACATATCGAAGAAATCAAGCATATAGGCATTAATAACGGAGTTTGCTCTTTCGGGAGCAATCTTTCCGGTAACGCCCAGTATTTTGAATATCGGAGTAATGAACTGTACGTCGGTGAAATTCAAATGCTCCGTATTTTCGATATAGAGAACCTGTCCCCCTTCGTCGACTGTCTGGCGCATCCGTTCAAGTTCTAACTTTTTATCTTCCGTTACTTTATCCTCCCACTCTCTTGTTGAGCCCATACGGTTAAGCTCTGAATCCGTGTAGACCCGGTTATCCATCACCATTTTTAATTTTTCAAATTCGCTTTCCGAGTGGATGAACAAAAACGGCTTACGCAGACCCTCTCTTTCACGCAAACGATAAAGCCCTCCATCAAAGTCTATTCCAACCGCGATTCGCGGATCGTAAGAGGCGTCATAGGCCGTCGCTCCGCCGATGGAATGACCGAATACACCGACATTACCGAGATTAATTCTCCCTTTTAGATGACTTGGAATCTTCCCCGATTGGATGAGCTCGAATTGGTCCAGCGCAAACGCCACATCGTCGGTTAAAACTTTACCCAACTTGTCGCGATTACCTCTTTCCGTCTGGTAATCATGGTCAGGCGAGAATAAATCGTTGGTTGTGCTGGTCGTGATTCGACCGTCCGGAAACTCGGTTGCAAATGTATTGTAGGTGTGGTCAATCACTGCCACGATATATCCGTGACTCGCGAGATATTCAGCTTGCGCCGTGTGGAGGAACCTGGAAGAGCCGAAGCCGGGATTCGCAAGGATCAGTGGGTATGAAGTCTGTGCAGAAGAGATTTCAGCCTCCGAATAAGCATGACTGGATACGTACTTTAGGTGTTGTAAAGTAAACCCGGGAAGGCCATAGTTCATAGCCATATAACGTAAAATCTGGGTATCTGGAATAAAGGGAGCGTACTTGCCGGTGCCATCTTGAGCCGGATACCATACCTGAACCATCAACTCTCTCTTGCCTGTCGCGGTTTTGCTAAATGTTTCCTCCCGGTTTTGGTCTATGAAATGAAAGATTTTCGTGCCTACCTGCAACTCGCCGGTTGGCGCCGGAAAGTCGAATACAGGAAACACATATAGGAAGCACCCCGTTACGATTAGCCCAATCACGATAAAAAGGCGGCCCAGCACCCTACGAATTCGCGAGGCAGTCCGAGCGACTTTCCGCTTTATGAAAACGTCTATAAGCGAAAGCATAAGCATCAGGATCGTAAATCCGTATAAAAATACAAGCTGAACCCTGTATCCTTCGACAAGCAAATGTATCACTAAAAAAATGGAGCCTGCTCCGCTTGTCAGGAGCAAAGCAGATCTTCGAATACGTTGATTTAAAATGAACAGGAGTGCCAAAAAACTAACATTTGAAAAGAATAACAGCATTTCAAAAAACCTCACGACCAACTCCCCCTTAAAAATAATCCTATCAATGGGTTAGTATAGAGGAGCTGCTAGGTTGATGCCATTGATCTAGATGACAATTCATTGATCTAGATGACATTTACCTAACACTTTTGTAAGGTTTCGTGACGATGGCGCAGTGCAATATGCTGTTATGTAGGGGAAAGAAAAGCCCCCTCCGCCGCATGTCATGCCCAAGGGATATTGACAAATTTAATTACTGAACATGTATTTCTGATTTGATATCATGTTGACTTAAAAATTTCATTAAATCATTACTAAGCTGCACAATCTCATTGTTAGCATTATTCGCATAATCCGGCAACATCATATCCCTAACCATTTTAGTTCGTAGCCATGTCATAAAGAAAAGGTCCAAAAATAAGTTTGGAAATTTAAGCACCATTTTAAGCATTGGTGGATCAATTGAAACGCCAGCTTTTTGTATTGCCCTTAGATACGCTTTTAAAGTGAATGTTATTTTACGTGCCGTCTTTCTAGTTCTGCCTGTTTTTTTGTCAATGATCTTATTCTCAGAATGCAAAAAGCTCAACATGGCAATGTCTGATACGGAATGTGTGATTAGATACGCTTGCATATCTTTTTTAATAACGTAGGGAAGCTTTGCATTTTTAAATAATATTGCAAGGTTTTCTATGCGTTCTGTCACTACACCATTAATTTCTCCAAATGCAGTTGCCGCTATAAACTTTGGTAGAAATCGAGCATGCAATACTCCATCTTTAATCTGTCCGCCGAAGCCGGTAAAAGCTGGTAAAAGTCTATCCCCTACGATATCCAGCCACGAAGAAAATCCAATTGAATTACTAGTCATCGTAACTATATTTTTGCTTTGATTATCTTTTAGCGCTAACAACGCTGCTTCGGACCGATCATAACGAACGGTAACGAAAATAAAATCGTATACATCGTCATTTTCGAGCGTATCAATGACATTCACTTGTATCGATCTAACTGTACCTTTTTCTATATACTGCAGGCCATTTTCTCTTAATGATTTATATCTATTCGAATGTGCAAACAGGCTAACGTCAAACCCTGCTTCAATAAGCTTAATTGCGTACATGCTCCCGATGACACCTGCACCAAAAATTAAAATTCTATCTTGTTTTGCTGACATATAAACCACCCCTACTTATTAATATTCCCTTTTGATTATCCGACAACATGTTGTATGATGTGATTATAAATCTTCATTATTCCTTGATCAACCATCAGTTTTTTATGATTTGTCGGATGATATTCTTATTCACTAATAGGAGGGAAACATGAAAAAGCAACCCCAAATAACGGAGAAAACAAAACAAAAGTTTGTAGAAGTTTTTTGTGAGTTATATAGCCAAAAGCCGATTGAGAAAATTTCGATTCAGGAAATTTCGAATAAGTCAGGATATAACCGCAGCACCTTTTATCAATACTTTACTGATATTTACGAATTGTTAGACTCTGTTGAAAATGACCTATTGAATGAAATGAAAAAAGAATTGGCAAATAAAGAGCTATCGATGGATACGGTTCAAGATACGCTCTATTGTCTGGATAAAAAAGAACATCTCCTGGTTCTCAATGCCCTTTTGGGTGATTATGGAAGTGCCCGTTTTTTAAAACGCTTAAAAAAAGAAATCACTTTGGATCAATTAGAATTAAACGTTCCGCAAAACCAATCCTTAACGCCATACTTCATTGAGTTTTACCTGACAACTGCCCTTTCTTTATTTCGTCTTTGGCTCCAGCGTCAAAAGGATTTATCGTCAGAAGAATTTTTCAAGTTAGTAGAGAACCTATATTCAAAAGGGATTACACCCTATTTCAAAGAATGAGTCTGTCATTCAAACCAAATCCATATGTTGTATAACAATAAAAAAGCGCGCATAGGCTTGTTTACACAATATACTCCATAAAGACTGACCTACTCTTAATGGTCCGCATTCTGTAAATACAGACTTCTGCAAGTTTTTCTTCAGAGAAATTGCCTCTATTTGTGATACGGTTCACCGCGCTGTCTGTAACGGCAAGTTTTTGAGCCATCCTTTGTGGGAGTGTCATATTTTTCCAAATATGCAGTCCCGCCGACACGTGCCCACCAGCAAATCCGGTCAACTAATAGCCGAGATATTGGATATATTCCGCCTGACATGTGATGGGGTCCAAGCTAAACAAGCCCGGCACAGTGTTTCGTGCATGGGCTTGTTTTGTTATTTGGGATGAGAACCCCATATTAGGCTTTACGTATGCTAATGGATCAGCTGCCATAAACTTCGAACTCATAAAGAGAATACCAGTCGCCTGTGCCTCGATCTGTCGCATGCATCCTTATATACCTTGCATTTACCGGTTCAAAGTAGATATCGTCTATACCACCGTCTCCATTCGTTATCATGTATATATCCGTCCAGTTGGTTGCATCGTTCGACACCTGAATCTTATAGCCCTTAGCATGAGCATACTCCCAGTTGAGTTTGACATTGTTGACGCGGGTTTCCTGTCCGAGGTCTACATAGATCCATTGCGGATTTGAATACAGGCTGGCCCATCTTGTCGTTACATTACCATCCACCGCTTTATCGGCCGTTAATGTGGATGTCTCGTTGGAAGAGGATGTTGCCGATTTGTTTAACGCTAGATTCGGTTTGCCATAAACCTGGAATTCATATAAGGAATAGCCATAGAAGGAGTAAGCTCTTTGGGTTCCGTACATTCTTACATACCTTGCATTTACGGCAGTAAAGAATATATCGTCAATCCCCCCGTCTCCATTCGTTGTCGTATACACATCCATCCAGTTGACAGTGTCATTCGATACTTGAATCTTGAAGCCTTTGCCATAGGCAAGCTCCCAATTCAATATAACTCGATTTATGTTATAAGCTTGCCCAAGGTCGATCGTAATCCATTGCGGGTCTGCAAACTGACTGGCCCATCTTGTCGTCACGTTACCGTCAACCGCATTATTCGGAGAAAGAGCTGCCTCTTGATTGGAAGATGACGTAGCTGTATTATTTAACGCCAAATTTGTTGTAGTAGCGGATCCGACGCTGTCTCCATATACTTGAAACTCATAAATAGAGTAACCATAGCTCGTGCCCCTCTCTGTTGCGTGCATTCTCACGTATCTTGCCGTTGTAGGCACAAAGCCTATATCGTCTACACCTCCGTTGCCTGTCGTTGTCGAATACACATCGGTCCAATTGACCGCATCATTCGATACTTGAATTTTGTAGCTCTTGCCGTAAGCATACTCCCAGTTAAGTTTAACGCGTTTGATGTTATTAGCTTGCCCGAGATCGACGTAAATCCACTCTGTACTTGAATACTGTTGGCTTGACCACCGTGTACCCGGCAAATTGTCAACAGCTTTAGCAGCGGATAGAGAAGAACTTTGGTTGGATGAGGCTACTGCCGATTTACCGCTTGCAAGATTAACTGGAATGGTATACGTTCCTTTAACAAATTTGTAGATATCTTCATACATCTGTCTCCCATCATAAACTCCGTTTACACCGTTGTTATTCTTGTTTTTATACAAGTTGTATATCCCAAAAATATCTTGATACCAACCCTTGACCGCTCCCGTCATGTATCCGTATTCTACGCCGGCCTTTAAGTAATTATCGAATCTGTTTCTAAAATCGGGGTCGAACATCGCTCTTTCGTCAAACTCCATTTCGATGCCCTTATTATATGTTTGAGCTTGGGTCGATACATTCGTCATTCTCGAATAATCAGTCTCCGGAACGAAATAGTGATTGGGCTGCTGGATGCTAAAATCGATTGCATAATTATTCCGGTTGTTGCTTTGTCCGGCACCAAAGTATGGAATCCAGGCAAGTTTCAGACCAAGCGTATGAAGATAGTTACCAGAGTTATTAATTGCATTTACTTCACCCGGATTGCCGGGATCAATATCTTCATGGAACCAGTAGAAGCCTTTTAATTCAAGGTTGCTGTATTGGGCTTGATTCCATCTGCTTAATACGGTGTCGATATACCATTTGGTTACCTTCGTCATATTGCTAGGCATCGAATTAAGATTTTCGCTGATTCCGTCGTTATCGACATCTCCGAAATTGGTGATTTCGCTATTAGGATAAGGCAGCATAATATATACTTTGGATTTGTAATTTGTTAGGTTTAGTGTGGTTGCAACTTGCTGGGTTGCTTGGTTGAGGGCATCGAGCTGTTGATCAGAGGTGAAAATGCGGTTTATATACCATTCCCAATCCGCCTTATAGGTCCACTTGGCAGGGTCTGCTGTATCACCAAAATCTCTATAGTCAGATGTGTTGATTCCTAGAAATAGAAATGAATCGAAAAAGGTGTCATCCATCACATTATTACTGTTGTAGTGCGCAACATAGGGCAAAAGCGTATTCTTGTCATACGTGCCGATTTCTCTTCCCTCGTATGTCGTTCGTCCACCGTAATATCCAGTATAAAGCAAGGCCATGTTCTTCACATTCCCAGATGCCGCGGTATTTGGTGGGAAATATCCTGTTGCAGCAGCAGCGGCAAGCGGCTGTTCTAAGTTAGACTGGGGTTGTTGCTCGAGATCAGGATCGGACTTTTCTTGTTGTCCCTGCTGATTAGGAACTTCAAGTAAAGGCTGTTGATCCTCCTGCCCCTGCGAAATCTTCGGCGACCTATCCCCTTCTCCCTTCACTACTGATGGTTGAACAGAAAAAACAATCGATAAGATTAACACAAATGATAACAGCAAGGAACTTCGTCTTGGATACCTCTGACTTCGCTTCATCTTTCATCCCCATTTCTTAGGTTTAAATGATTTTAACAAGTCTGGTACATGGTCTTGATCCGAGTGTCCATTTTATCCAAGCTCCAAACGGCCCCTTTACGACTAATTCTATGAGGCAATTTTATGCTTGAAAATAGATATCTGTTTACTTTCATATACACCTTTTTACAAATCAAAAAATGAACCGATGCACCTTTCTCTTGTTTCTTCGAAATGTGACCTACGCACATATATTCAAACCCATACGCCGCAAGGAATTCCAAAAAAAAACTTGCCCTTATTTGTGGTACGGTTCTCCGAGATTGATCTTAAACCTCCTACCCATTAGCTTAATGAACCACTCCATTTATTAACAATTATATTGCATATTCCACAAAGAAAAATCTAATGCCATTTTTTTGCGCTATTTTAATCAAATCGGAGCTAACTTTAGAAGAATTAAATAATTTTTATTCAAAGTATCGCGAGAATGAGTGGAGCTACGTAGTTGAAAAGCAAGTGAGTAATAACATTACCTTTATTGAACATCGTGATTTGAAATTCAAAGCATTGAAAGCAGAGGAACAACTAATCAGCTATTATATTGTTTATACTTGGGGCAGTAGTGACTATCCATTAAGTGATCTTGATATACGAGGGCATTAACACTTAAAGCAACAAGATATTTTTTTAGTATTAAGTAAAAGGGCGGAGAAGAAATGCATTGGAAAAAGTATTTTATTCTATTGCTACCAACGATAATAATTGGGCTATTTTTATTTTACATTCTTCCAGCAATCCAAAGGCCTTATGTTTTAATAGTTCCTATGGTATTTTGGTTGATCTATTACTTTTGGAGATATATTGAAAGAAAACAAAAGAATAAATGATAAAGCGCTCATTCATTAAAAAACGGCAGCCTAGGACTTTGTTTCACTCGTCCAGGGCTGCCTCTTTTTTTAGACAAGTCAATTACAGTACCTACTTCCAAAAATCCGACCCAGCAAAAACAAACTTTTTATCCAGCGCTTCTCCCCCATCCTCAAAGCAATCTGCCCAAGGAACACGTTGCTTTCGTACATTAGCAGCATCCTTCACGCCATATTCCTGATAACCTACGGTTAGCTCATTGGCGGCATTATTCCAGTTATCCCAGCCCAAAGGATGAATATGCGAACCCATCTTGCAACCCACAAATACAGTCTTAGCGTACTCACGCCAAGGACGTCCTAGAAACACTGAAGTAATATCAGGGTCGGCTGTTAAGAAGCAATTCTTGAAAATAAAACCATGTGACTGTCGCTCGGGTGTCGAAGCTGCTGTTATATACCCTGCTTGATTCTCGCTATGACGCAAGCTTCGGATCTCACATTGATCGAAATAAGCCGTTGCACCGCCAAAAATAAAATCAACCGTTCCTTCTATATAACAATGCTGATACAACTGGCGATAATGGATATGATGATCTCTCAGTGGAATGCCTCCGAATGCCCCTCGCTCTCGTGGAGCAGGCGGCAAAGGTCCTGTAAATAACGTGTCTTGATACCCTTTGAAGGTACAATGTCTGAACACGGTTTGGTCGCAATGTGCATAAACGGCTACCGCCTGACCAATATGTTCTCCCTGCCCAGCACTGTTGGTAATCACCAGGTTCTCTAAGACCAGGTCGGTACCTCCCAGAAATAACGTTGGTGTAGCAAACGTATTGATTTCTTCACCCGCTTCATCACGCTCTTTGGCATAACGATTCATGGTTATTTCCACGGTTCCAAGTCCAATGATCGTAAGATTAGAACGGTAAATTCTAACTGTCTCATGGTAGACACCTGACAAAATATAGAGCGTATCCGCTTGGCTAATTGGCTCACGCTCTAGCGAATTTATCGCTTCTTGAATCGTGTGATAATCGCAACAGGATTCTTTGCCTACTACTAGCATCGGTGGCTAAGTTCCTTTCTATGGATTTTAGAGATGCTTCGCCAAAAATTGCTGCCATAAAGTCCGCATTTCCAAGGTCTCCATATGCCCACCACTAGAAATGACAGGTTGCCAATGTTCTGATTTCCCTGCCGTTTGATAAGCTTCGGACAGCCCTCTATCCAAGAGTGCTACTCCTTCAGTGGGACATAGCCGATCATTTCTGCCTACTAGGCTCATTCGCGGGCGGGGAACGATCCGCTTTTGAATATCGAGCGTTGTGAAATACTTCAATAACCCGGGCACATAAGAATAGTAACCATGGTGATCTAGTCCTCTTACCGCAATTAGGGTATGTGCATCTACTTGACCACAAATATCGACAATCACCCCGACTCGTTCGTCTAATGCAGCCAGCCACCATGCCAACAAACCACCCATGGACATACCGATTGTTGCGATTCGTGACGTATCAATATCCTCACGTTGGCACATGTAATCTAGCATACGAATATTGTCATATAGCATCATGCCCCACATGACCTGCCCCTGCCACAGCATTTCCTTCACTAACTCACTCTCAGTTCTGCCACCACGCTCATTAAATCCCCACATGTCGATACAGCAAGCAGCGTAACCCATCTCTGTTAAGACTTTAGCAAAAGAGGGCTGTTGCAAATAGGAACTACTCTGAACAAACTCGTTACGTCCATTCGCGTAATTCCCTCCATGAGAATGATTAAAGATAACTAGTGGAAACGGCCCTTCCTTATCCAAAGGGATTGCCACATAAGCCGGCACCTGTTCAATTCCATTAAGATCCAGTAAAAGAGATACCAGACTATATCCGTCCCGCTCCTCTTGGTTCATCACAGTTACGGCAATCGGCTTATCCGACGGAAGATCGCCCAACAGTTCCTTCAGTTTATCACGCTCCATGGTTCCCTCCCTTACGGACACACATTCTGTTCTGTGGGCGAAACTGTAACTTGTTCTACTAGTTTTTCAGGCTTGCTCGTGTTCTTCGAATGACAATTCATGATCTCAATCGCTTCGCCATTTTCAATATAAAAAGCAGGCCCTTCATGATTCTCGATGGTCACCTGATGAAATTGCACATCCCTTGCATTGCCCAGAAAAAATCCGCGATTGTTCATGTTCTCGATCCCTGTCATCATATCCGGATGCCCGGGAACTGCATTGCGTGCCATGGAGATATCAATATTTGTAAAAGTAATCTCCGAAACATACTGCTCCGCAAGTCCATATAAGAATCCCGCAGATGCATGAACATTACGTGCGGTAATATTGGCGAAATGAATTCGTCTAAAGCATGGCGTTTCATCTGTAATCGGATAAGGATTTTTGTCCCACACATACTTCTCTTTCCCGCGTGGTCCACAGAAATAGTATAGATTTAGTGTGAACGGACAAATGACTTCTTCCATTACAATATTACTGATCCGAATATCTTCAATCGTCCCTCCGCGTCCACGTCTTGATTTCATGCGTATGCCACGATCGGTTTGTTTAAAGACACAGTTACTAATGGTTACATTACGAATATCTCCGCTCATTTCACTTCCGAGTACAACACCCCCATGCCCATGAACCATGGTACAATTGGTGATCGTGATATTCTCGCATGGAATGCGCTCTTTCGTATCTTCAGTTCCCGCTTTGATAGCAATACAGTCATCACCTACATCAATATTACAGTTACTAATCCGAACATTCGTACAAGATTCTGGATTAATACCATCTGTGTTCGGAGAATCAGCCGGGTTCAAAATAGACAGATTATCGATCGTCACATTGTAGCAGCCCACAGGATTAACGGTCCAGCTTGGAGAATTCACTAGCGAGACATCCTTAATCGTTACCCGCTGACAGCTATCAAATCCAATCAAAGTTGGACGGGGATATTCGAGCTCTTCCCGACGGTTCCGAAATATATCCCACCATGCTTTGCCATTACCATTAATAGTTCCGCTTCCGGTAATCGATACATTGACTAAACCTTTGCCATGAATACAAGGCGTATGAACCTGCTGCTTCACCCCTTCCCATCTGCATTCCACCGCAGGATAATTCACCGGATTCGTACTGAATGAAAGAATCGCTCCTGGATTTAAATTTAATTCAATATTGCTTTTCATAACAATCGCACCCGTATAGAAAGTACCTGCTGGCACATAAACGGTTCCTCCACCAGCCTCATTTGCCGCTTCAATCGCATGCGCAATCGCCCCTGTCGCTAACATCCCGCTATTCTTAAGCGCGCCAAAATCCTCAATATTATATACGGACATTTTATAGCACTCCTATTCTATATCAGATCCAGCCTCTTAATTGTTCGTACTCCACACAGGCTTGCAAGAAAGCACCGACACCCTTTTGGTCGTTAGTGACAATAGGCTCACTAATGTAATAAGCGAACGTGCCGTCTCGTTGATCTGCTCCACCTAACCCTGCTACTTGGCAATTCTTATTTAGATTGACCCATCCTTCTTTGGTCTCCAGAACAAACTCTGAGATAAGTCCTTGGAAGGCGAGATCTAACGGTTCGTACCAACTAGCCTCTAATACGCCTAATCGAATACCTTTTGCCATAGCATACACAATCATGCTAGAAGCAGAAGCCTCTAAGTAATTCCCTTTGCGTTGCCCCAGATTCACTACTTGATACCAGACGCCAGATTCAGGATCCTGATATTTCTTCACAGCTGATAAAGTATCGTTTAGAATACGCACCAGCTCTGGATAATCGGAATGCTCACTCGGCAATAACTCTAGAACATCTACTAAAGCCATAAGATACCAGCCAAGTGAACGCGCCCAAAAGTTTGGAGAGCATCCTGTTTCGCGGTCACACCAAGGTTGAAGACGCTGTTCATCCCATGCATGATATAACAGACCTGTTTCCGAATCCTTCGTATGCTTCTCACACAAGATAAATTGTTTCGTAACATCTTCAAGCCCCTGCCCTTCTTCAAAAGCTAGCAAGTAGGCTAAATAGAAAGGCGCGCCCATATAAAGACCATCTAACCAGATTTGATAGGGATAAATATTTTTATGCCAAAAAGCACCTTCCGAGGTTCGCGGATGTGTCTCTAGCTGCTTTCTAAATAAGGTAGCCGCTTGTTTATATTTTTCCTGCTTGGTTTCTTTATATAGCGTAAATAATAATTTCCCGTTGTTAATGTGATCAATATTGTATTCATCTAGGCGATAACCCTTAACGCTGCCATCCTCCTGAATAAAGTTATCCATCTGATCTTGAATGAATTGCAGATACTTCGCATCACCGGTTTGCTTCCAAAGCCATTCAATTCCATTCAATACGACACCATAGTCATACGTCCAGCTTCCGTTGTAGCCTTTATCTTCATAAAGCTTTGGTGTCCTCGCCATGATTGAGTCTGCTGTGCGGATTGCCCAATGTGATCTCTTCATCCCAACCCCCTGATTATCATTAAATTTAAGAATATCTTTCCCACAAAATAATAGGACTTGATTCTCAGTCCCAGAGAATCAAGTCATTGTCTAGTAAGATTTCAATCGAATCACCCTTGGATTAAGCTCTCCATCTCAACACAAGCCATCACCAACGCGCCTACGCCATGTAAATCATTTTTAACTTTAGGTCTAGTGACGTAACTCTCGTAATCTCCAGCCGAAGTACCGATACAGATGTCCGGCAAAATCAACCTATCCTGCTCATCCCACTGAATGATTTGGATTAACCCTTCATACCCTTTTCTAGCCGCGGCTGTAGCGACTTCCACATCGCTTACAATGCCATGCTTCACTGCTTTGGCAATCGTGTAGACGAATAAACATGAACCTGAGGTCTCCAGCCAATTATCCGGCTCATGCCCCTTATCTACGACCTGATACCAAAGTCCACTTACCGGATCTTGATAACGAATAAGGGCATCAACAAAATCACATAAAGTAGAAGATAATTCAGCTCTGGCTGGGTCTTGGACGGCCAACAGATCAAGAAATTGCGACAATGCGAGACCATACCAGCCCAGCGATCTGCTCCAAAATTCCGGTGAGCACCCTGTCTCCGGGTTTGACCATGGCATCCGGCGGCTCTCGTCCCAAGCATGATACAATAACCCGGTTGTCTCATCTTTCATATACTTACGCATTAACATCTCTTGATGGAGAACTGTATCACGTAAGCTAGGATCGCCATAGACATTAGCATATTTTAACGAGAATACGCCTGCCATATAAAGCCCATCTAACCACATTTGGTTAGCATATTTATCCTTATGCCAATACCCACCTTCAGAGGTTTTGTTTAACGTAAGCAATAAATTCCTCAGCTTCTCCGCAGCAATGCGATACTTGAGTTTACCTGTCCGTTTATGAAGATTAAACAGCAGTTGTCCAGCTTGAACAGCATCCAGCTCATCGCGGGCGAAATAAAAGTTACCATATTCATCTACCAAATCATCCACGTATTCCTGAATATAGTTAATATAGCGGTCTTCTTGATATGCATTCCACAAAAGCTCCATACCACACAGAAATACACCTTGATGGTAATGCCAACGATGTGCTGGAGGAAGCTCTCCCGCTCTGTAAGTATCCATTAAAGAATCGCATGCCTTTTTTGCCCAATCCATTGGTGTTGTTGGTATCCTGCCAGTCATCTCCAAGCTCCTTCCAAAGAATAATCTCTCTCTTCCTCTTATTAGCCCTTCATAGAACCTAACATGGCACCTTTGGCAAAATGCTTCTGTATGAATGGATATACACAAACTATTGGTAAAGTAGCAACAACGATAACAGCCATTTTAATTGTTTGGTCTGGCGGTGGAACAGTTGTATCCAGTGTAGAGCTGTGATCCATACCGCTGGCAAGGACAACAATTTGTCTGAGCAGAACCTGTATTGGCCACTTCGAACTATCATCCAAATACAGAATCGCATTCATGTAAGTATTCCAATACGTAACCGCATAGAACAATCCGATAGTCGCTAACGCAGGTAAGGATAATGGCAATACAATTCGAAATAATATTCCGAAGTCGTTGCAACCATCAATTTTGGCCGACTCCTCCAGACCTTCAGGTATATTTTGGAAAAAATTTCTCAAAATGATCATGTTAAACGCACTAATTGCTGAAGGAAGAATAAGCGCTGCATAACTGTCTATTAGTCCCAATTCCTTTACCACGAGGAAGGTTGGGATCATTCCACCATGAAAGAGCATCGTGAACACAACCATAAAGTTAACCACTTTACGTCCGTCCAGATCTCTTCTGGTAAGAGCGTAGGCCATCAAAGAAGTTATAAACAAGCTGAGGAAAGTACCGACTGCCGTAACACCAATGGAAACACCCATGGCTTTAAATATTGTATTCGTTGAAAAGATGAACTTGTATGCTTCCAGACTCCATACCTTTGGGATCAGTACAAACTTACTAGAAGCTAGTTCTGCACTCGTTGTGAAAGAGCCTGCTACAACGTGAACAAGGGGGAGCACAGTTATTAAAGCAATGATCGCAAGCAGCGTGAAGTTTATAGCAGAAAAAATTCTGCCACTGATTGTTTTATCTTCTACCATTTCTATTCCTCCCACAACATATCAATAAACGCCTTCTTCTCCCATTTTCTTAGATGCTTTATTCACCAACATAACCATGATCAAGCCGACAATTGATTTGAAGAATCCAATGGCTGTACTGTAACTAAACTGCCCCTGTCTCAGACCAGCAGTATATACATACGTATCGATAATTTCCGCAACTTCTCGATTCATGGAGTTAAGCAGCAGAAACACATGTTCAAATCCAAGATCCAGAACGGAACCAATTTTCAAAATAAATAATGTGATAATTACGCCTCTAATCGCTGGAAGTGTAATATGCCAGACTTGTCTGAGTCGTCCAGCTCCATCCATACGTGATGCTTCGTAAAGTCCTGGATCAATGGCAGCTATGGAAGCTAAATAAATAATCGTTCCCCAGCCTGCTTCTCTCCAAATCACCTGAATAATATACATGGGCCTGAACCATCCAGGATTCAGCAGGAAATTAATTTTTTCAAATCCGAAATAGGAAAGTAGCTCGTTGATAATTCCTCCATCCATCGTAACCATTACAAAAGAAATGGAGACGATGATAACCAACGACAGAAAATGGGGCAAATAGAAGATCGTCTGAAAGGTTCTTTTGAAAAAGCTGCCTTGAAGTTCATTCAACATCAGGGCAAGAATAATCGGCATTGGGAAATAGATAAGAATGTTTAATCCGAAAAGCACAAGTGTGTTCACTAAAATATTTAAGAAATCCGGCTCTGTGAACAACCTGCTGAAATGCTTCATTCCTACCCAGTTACTGCCTGTTATTCCTTGATAAGGTTTGTAATCTTGAAAGGCGATAATTAGTCCGTACATAGGAAAATATTTAAAAATAATAAAATATAGCACTCCCGGTGTTAGCATGACGTAGAGCCATTTATTTCTCCACAGACGCTTTTTAAGTTCACTGCTGCTTTTGTAAGTCTCACGCTTTATTTGTGGAGCTGGACTGGGCTGTGCGGTGAGTTCCTGCATGATTCTCTTCCTTTCTCCTTCTTTATTCAAACTCTTTATTTCTCCATGTGACTATGAAGAGAAAAGGTTGTTGAAACAAAATCAACAACCTTTTCAGCTAGGTTTTATTTCTTATACAATGCGTTGTACTCATCAATAATCTTAGCTCCGCCACGGTTCTTCCAGTTCTCAACTTCTTTTTCGAACCCTGCTTTGTCGATCTGTCCATAGATATATTTATAAGTTGCATCGGTAATAATCTGTTGAAGCTCAACACCTTTTTCTGTGTACGTAGCCGAATCCATCGCAGCTGTTGGATCTGGTACCCCCACCTTGACATTCTCAAGAACCAATTGATCCGCATGAATTCTTCCTGGCAGCGTGTTATAGTTCTCGTACATTCCATTGGTTTCAGCTTCGCCGATAACGCTGTCCTTATATCCTTTTACTTCACGTTCAATCAATTCTTTGTCATCTGTAGCTTTTGCTTTACCGTCTTCAACGGTATAGTGAGTACCCTCGATTCCCCAATACATCAAATTAGCTACTTCTGGGGTCATCATTTGATCAAAGAAAGCAAGAATCTTCTTGAGTTCTGCCTCATCCTTTACAGCAGATTTTGGGAACAAGACAACATTGTTATAGCCTGGAATCATCCATTGAGCATACTTTCCATCTGGACTTGCAACCATACTATGCGCATCCAAAACAGCATCAGGGTTATTCTTAATAGTATCTTTATTGAGGGAATCAATATCTTGCATGGAGCCCCCAATATAGAGTCCACCCTTTCCAGCCTTAAACATATTTACAGCATCTGTTTTACTGGTAGCAGCGAAATCTTGATTAATGTATCCGCCATCACGAGCTTTTTTGAAGAAGTCCATCGTGTCGAAATATTCATCGAATGTAAATTCAGGCGCTAATTTTCCATCCTTCTCTCCCCAGGTGTTCGGTGTTCCGAACCAAGAAGAGACAGTTTTGAAAGCTCCATAGGTCAACTCATTACGGTCAATAATACCTGTAGTATCTTTCTGTCCATTACCGTCTGGATCTTGTTCCGTGAAGGCCTTAGCCATTTCGAATAATTCATCTACATTTGCTGGTGCAGCAAGTCCTAATTTATCAGCCCAGTCTTTTCTGTAAATGATACCTTGACGTGCTAGAGGGCGGCCGATATATAAGGTGTACAGCTTGCCGTCCACTTTCGTGTTATTCAGAATTTCTGGTTTCAATTTACTCAAATTAGGAAACTCGCTTAATAGCGGACCTATTTCCCAGAATTGTCCGTCTTTTATCGCTTCTTTCATCTGAATGAAGGTTGTCTGATTCTTCAAGTACGTCACTTGCGGCAGTGAGCCGGTTGCAAAAGATGAATTAAGTTTTTCTTCATAAGTATCAGCCGGGAAAAATTGATAGGTCAGCTTCGTGTTGGTCAATTTTTCAAGTTCAAGCTTAATCGTATCAGGCGGGGTCTCTGGAATATTTAACGGAAGCATAATCTTAATTTCTGTTGGTCCTGCTTTCACTTCTTCTTTAGGTGCTTCTGTCTCAACCGGCTTAGCAGTGCTCTCACCACTTGCAGTTTCAGAACTTGCTTGATTGTTGTTGTTACCACCACATCCAGCTAACAATGTGCTGAACGCTAACAGTGCCGTCAACAACATGGTGAAGGATTTCTTCTTCATACCATTTTGACCTCCATAATTTGTATTGGTTACGAGTTCCACGTTACATCGTCGGCAAGGTTACGAAAACAATCATTTCCCCATAAAGGCCCGTTCTTAAAGGGATCTGAGCAAATGATTATGGTGATAACACAAAAAAATCCACCGCGTCATCCGCAGTGGATCAAAGATTATCTAACCTATTTACTTTTCTATCCCAAGCTCAGCCTCACCATATTCCTTAATAATCTGATCTCCTCCGCTAGCTCTCCATTTCTCAACTTCCTTCTGGAATCCCTCAGCGGTTATATTGCCTAGTATGTAATTGTACGTAGCATCCACAATGATTGTAGACAATTCCACATTTTTCTCATCATAGGTGGATGAGCTTAAAGACACGGTCGGATCGTCGACCAGAAAAGATTCATTATCTTTACTTAGCTGATCCGCAAGTGAGGTCAATTGCTCCTTCTGAGCCACCTCCATAATGTTCTTATTACTAATATCTGCAATCATCAAAGAATATAACGGATTTACTTCTTGCACCCGCAGTTCTGAGGTTTCCTCGGGAAGAATGATTTTTCCTCCCTCAAGCTTATAATGGCGCCCTTCAAACCCATACATCATTATATTCGCTACATCTTTATCCATGGTTCGATCAAAGAATTCGAGTACCTCGAGGAGTTCATCCTCCGTAGCAATGGCTTTTTTGGAGAAGAGATAGAGTCCATTATAATTGGGTATCGACCACACCTTATATCCTTCAGGCCCTTCGATCCGATTGATTAACGTAAGTTCTGCCTTTGGATTCAAATTCTGAGCTTCAATAGACAGCCGCTTTACATCTGTCATACTGCCAATAAATACACCAGCAATACCATTAATGAACTTATCACGTTGTACTTCTTTGCTCGTTAAGGCGAAATCCTGATTAATAATTTTCTCATCATATAATTTCTTCATGAAATTCATGGTGTTCATATACTCAGCGGTCACAAATTCAGGAACGAATTGATGATTCTCTAGTTTCCAATTATTCGGGGTGCCAAAATACGAACTTAATGTCTTGAATACCCCATACACAAGATCATTTCGATCAACTAATCCGAAGGTATCCTGTTTGCCATTCTGATCTGGATCGTTGTATGTAAATTGCCTCATAACTTCATACAGTTCATCCAGTGTTTGTGGATTACTTAAATGGAGATTGTCGAGCCAATCCTTACGAATAATCACCCCCTGTCTGGAAGAGGGGCGTTCCGTATATAGGCCATAGATCTTACTATCTACAGAAGTCTGCTTAAGAATAGCGGGGTTCAGTTGTTTTAGATTGGAGAACTCCTGAAGATAGGGGCCGATCTCCCAAAAGGCATCCGAACGAATAGCATTTTTCACCAGATTGTAGTCTGAGAATTTTACAAATGTGACCTTTCCCAGGGAATTGGTCGTAAGCGCCGTGTTCATCTTATCCGTGTAGACCCCCTCTGGAACCCACCTTATATCGAGCTTCACACCTGTCAGTCTTTCGATCTCTGCCATAATTTCTTTCGAAGGCTGTTGTGGAAAATGAAGGGGTGCCAAAATTGAGATGCTCGTGGGAGATACTACTGGGCCGGCTTCGGCAGATTCCTTATCGTTGCAAGCGCTTAAAAAAGAGAAGACGAGCATGGTAAATAAGCAGAAATACAGCGTTGCCCTTTTACCCATAGATACTTTAGACATTTCTGTGGCCTCCTAGGTATTGTAAGGATTATCACTCTATATCTTGAAAATTTTACAATTTATAAGCATAATTAGAGCTAATGATTATCACAGAACGAGATGATTATTGTTATTTCATACCAAGTTACATACACTTAGATCAAGTGTCTACTTCTACATAAG
The DNA here is from genome assembly GCF_038004585.1 of Paenibacillus sp. FSL R5-0475. Taxonomy (NCBI): domain Bacteria; kingdom Bacillati; phylum Bacillota; class Bacilli; order Caryophanales; family Paenibacillaceae; genus Paenibacillus; species Paenibacillus sp. FSL R5-0475. The sequence continues at coordinate 676,209 of NZ_JBBORK010000001.1, read as the reverse complement.
TAAAGGTGCTGAGTCCCGTGAGACCATTAAGCTTTCTAAGTAAGCTAACGATGTTTGCCTTTGTAATTAGCACGCTGCCTGTATTGTTCATCGGTTCTTTTTCATATTTCACATCTTCAAAAGAAATTCAAAAGAACGTTAACAACAGCAAAATGGAATTAATCTTACAAATCACCTCAAATGTAGAACATAAGTTAACAACTGTCAATCAAACATTAAACCAAGTGATCAATTCTAGTGTATTAAAAAAAGCACTAAACAACCCTTTAAATGAAACCGATTTCATTTTATACAATGATTTAAGAAACGAAATTCGCAATATGCAGTCCTTCGATACGAAGCTGGAAGATGTCATCTTATTAAATCAGCAGCAAAATTGGATGATCAAAAATTCTGGTGTTTATCGCTTAAATGAGTACAAGGACCATGCGCAGCTCACCAACCTGATGAATATTGCCGAAGATACCTCGTGGATCCTGAACCCGTCCTCCATATTTTACAGTGAGGAAAGCATTAACGTCACAGGCTGTAACTACAGCATTAGTCTTATCAAGAAACTCCCAACCAATAAGCTGCAAAAATATGGGCTTGCCTTAGCTAATATTCCTGTCTGCAGTCTTCAGGATTTCATTAACTCGGATGTACAGCCACTCGATGATATTATCGTTCTGGATAAGACAGGTCGATTCCTGCTCCATCCGGACCGCAACTTGATCGGGAAACCAATGAAAGAAGGCGGATTTACAGAAGATTCTTTCATTACTAATCCATCTAAACTTTCAGGTCAGTTTAAGACCAGGATCCACAAGAAGGATTACTCCGTCACTTACATGCGCTCTCAGATGAATGGCTGGGTCTATCTTTCGGTTACATCCATGGAAAGTTTAACGAAAGAATCCAAAAAAATTAGCCTGTTTACGATATTCGTGTGTAGCTTTATGCTTCTATTGTCTATTCTCTTGGCCTGGATCGGTTCAAGACGGATGTACACTCCCATTGAAAGACTACTCAATCAAATGGGCCAACGCAAACCGGACATTAAATCCAGACACACGAATGAATTTCAGATTATTGGAGAACAAGTTCATTCTTTATTCCAATCCAAATCACAGCTTGAAAAAGAAGTCCGTCAGCATATCCAACAGGTGCGTACCTTCTTCCTAATCAATGCTTTCCATGGCAACGTTAAGAAGCGCGATCTGCATGAAGAGCTGGAACAATTCGGCTACCATAAGCAGCTCGAAGAATGGAAGACGATGGCTGTGATTACGTTGTCGATTGATTTTGCCGATGATTCCAGCTATGAGAAAAAAGATCTTAATCTCTTATTATTCGCTGCCCACAATATAATCGAAGAGTTAGTCTGCCCTGAACAACGACTGGCACCTGTAATTATGGATCATGCAGTAGTCGTCTTATTGGGGAGTCCAGACAGTGATACCGAGTCTTTTCACAAGACATTATATTCATTAACGGAGAAGCTGCAGCAGGAAATAAACAACTACCTAAAGCTTCAGGTGAGCATTGGTCTGAGCCTTCCCTTCAACACCTTCGATAAATTATCCACGGCTTACAGAGAGGGACTCGAAGCACTGAAGCATCGGATCAAACTTGGTAAAGGTGTCATTATCCAGTATGAAAATATTAACTCTGGCAAGCACTATCTGAATTTGAACTACCCTACTCATAAAGAAAATGACTTACTGGACGCTATCAAATTAGCTGAAACAGATAAAGCAAAGGAACTCATTCATTTGCTCTTCAAATCTATCTTTGCTCATGAGCTTTCACCACAGGAATACCAGATCCCGTTGACGCGCTTACTCAATAATTTACTCATTATGATGCAGGAATCCGGTATTAGCTTAAATCAAATTTATCATGCTAATGGTTCCATATTTGAGGAGCTGCATGACCTCCATACTGTAACGGAGATTGAAGATTGGTTCTGGAGCATGGTCATTTATCCGATGATCAAGATTTTTAACAGCAGACAAAATGCTCAATACCACAACATCTCAGAGAAGATCATCGATTTAATACAACATGATTACGATACAGATCTGACTTTAGAAGAATGTGCTTCACGTCTGCATTATAATGCCAACTATATCAGCAGCGTCTTCCGTAAGGAGACCCAGTACTATTTCAGCGAATATTTAACGATGTACCGATTTAAAATGGCGAAAAAATGGCTGAAGGAAACTGATATGCCCATTAAAGATATTGCAGCCAAATTAAGATATAACAACTCTCAGAACTTCATTCGCTCTTTCCGTAAGCAGGAGGGCATGACACCCGGACAATACCGGGATCACAACGCTGGCACAAAACTTAAATCCACCTTTGACGAATCAATGTAAAAAGAGAGAACTATTGTTCAGGTGGAATCAAAAAAAAGAGTCTCTCTTTTTTTCTGAAATATGTTAACGTGTGCATATCGCCTTTTAAGGAGGAATTGGAACATAATGTTGAGCTTTCGTGTACATTCCAACCATGCAGAACAAACCGAGCTCTCTCTGGAAATCTCACTACTCACCCTTTATCCTCTTGCAACGCCTGGGAGACCGCCCAACACAAGCTGAGCTTCACGCCTACTCCTCAGAATCACAGATGACTTCTCTAACACCTCCAACTTTTATATGGACTACAGTAAATGATGCCAGCGTTCTTGTGGAGAAGAAGGACGGCATGGTTTAGGGCTTGCTAAAGAACATCCTCATTGCCAGCAATGGCTTTCCCTTTCTGAGAAATGGCTAAGTAAACACCACTACATTCAAGGAGAAGATCCTATGACACCCACATTATTTATCGCGGGAGATTCCACTGCGGCTATCAAAGGCGCTGGAGAAAAACCTATGACAGGCTGGGGAGAATACCTGCAAGGTTATTTTGGGATTTCTGTTCGAATCGAGAATCGCGCCATTAATGGTCGCAGTACCAAATCCTTTATAACTGACGGCCGTTTGGAGGACATCCTTAAAGACTTCAAGGCCGGTGACTACCTCTTCATTCAATTTGGACATAACGATGAGAAAAAAGAAGATCCTTTGCGTTACACTGATCCCGACACTGAATATCGCCGCAACCTAATTCAATATATTGAAGCTGCTCGGCAGTTAGGCGGGACTCCGGTTCTATTAACCTCTGTAAGTCGCCGCCGCTTCAACTCCGATGGAGAGCTTGACCCGCTTGCTGTAGGCGCTTATCCCGAGGCTATGAAGCAGGTAGCTGAAGAAACGCAAACACCACTGCTTGATATTTTCGCAGCTTCGCAAGTGCTCTATCGTTCGTTAGGTGTTGAAGAATCCAAAAATTTATTCATGCATTTGCCTGAAAAAGCACATCCGAATTACCCAAATGGAGTTATGGATGATACTCATTTCTCTGATCAAGGTGCTCAGCACATCGCCAGACTTGTGGTTCAGGCTATTGAACAATCTACTGCCTTACCATTAACAGACTTACAACAACTACTACAAGGAGTGATCACAGATGTCTCTAATTAAAGAAGTTATTACAGAGTACTATCGTATCCCTTTGCCGGAAATCATGGAGGACGCTAAACACGGACTGCACACTCACTTTGAAGTTCCCATTGTCAAAATTAGAACCGATGACGGTCGTGAAGGGGTAGGTTATACCTATACTGGCGGATTTGGCGGCAAAGCGATCTGCTCACTAATTGCGAATGAATTAACTCAGATCTTAATCGGTAAGGATGCTAGCTGTGTGGAAAGTATCTGGGAGCAGATGAACTGGGGAATACATTATGTTGCTCGCGGGGGTCTGGCTAGCTTCGCCATTGCAGCATGTGACATCGCTTTATGGGATTTACGTGCGAAGAAAGCAGATGAACCGCTTTACAAACTTCTGGGTGGCGCAAGCAATGAGGTCAAATGTTATGGCGGAGCGATTGATTTGAATTTCCCATTAGAAAAGCTCCTCCTCAACAATCAAAAATACTTAGATATGGGCCTGCAGGCTGTCAAAATTAAACTAGGCCAAAAAACATTAGCTGAAGATGTGGAACGAGTGGCTGCGGTGCGCCAATTAATCGGTCCAGATGTGGCCTTTATGGTCGATGCGAATATGAGCTGGAGTGTAGAAAAAGCGATTAAAGCCGCTCGTGAATTTTTGAAATACGATATCCTCTTCTTAGAAGAACCAACGATTCCGGAAGATTATGCCGGCTATGCGCGTATTGCAGAAGAATCAGGCATTGCTGTTGCAGGCGGAGAAAACCTTCGGACCTTAACCGAATTCCATCACATGCTGCAATATGGCCATGTAGATTTCCCTCAACCGGATGCTTCCAATATAGGCGGAATTACGGGCTGGTTAAAGGTAGCTCACTTAACACAAGCCTATAACCTTTCCGTTTCCACACATGGGATGCAAGAATTACACGTTAGTTTATTAGCAGCTATGCCAAATGCAGGTTATCTCGAAATGCATAGCTTCCCTATCGATCAATACACTACACGTCCGCTAGTGATTAACAAAGACAATGGGATGGCAGTTGCGCCTGAAGTAACAGGCACTGGGGTTACCTTTGACTGGGATAAATTAGCGCCACACAAACAACAATACTAATGGGAGCGATCGATCATATGAGTATTCCCCTGCACCTAGGTGTTCGAGCACATGATTTCACACAAGTTCCATTGAAGGATTTAATTGAAAAGATTCAGTTTTATAATTTCGCTCATATTCAGTTTGCACTTAAGAAATCTTTTCCTGACAGCACTCCGAGTCTGACTGCTATAAGCCCTGGAACAGCTAGTTATTACAGAAATGCCTTTAGACAGGCTGGTATTCAGATTGCGGTGCTTGGCTGTTACGTTAATATTGTAGACACCGATCCATACAAACGGGCACAAGCGTTAGCCGAGTTCAATACCCATCTTCGCTTGGCCAGAGATTTCGGCGCCAGTCTAGTAGGTACGGAAACCGGAAGTATGGGACTTGGGTATACCACAGATAATTTTACAGAAGAAGCTTTTCAACAGGTCGTTACTTCGGTAAAGCTAATGGTCGCAGAGGCCGAACGTTTTGGTGTGACGGTAGGTATTGAAGCAGGACTTCATCATCCGCTGTATTCCGCTTCCTTAACTCGCCGACTGCTGGATGAGATTCCTTCTAATAATCTTCAGATCATATTGGATTGCGCAAATCTAATGTCACCTACAAATTACTTGCATCAGGAAGCAATTATTATGGAAGCTTTGAAGCTCTTAGGAAATCGAATTGCCATCATTCATTTAAAAGATTTTATCGTGCAAGATGGAGCGATCAAAATTGTTCCTGTAGGTCAGGGCTGGCTTGAGTTTGAGCCGATTCTCCGTTATATGAAATACGAGCGTCCGCATATTCAGGGCATTTTAGAGAGTACTCCTGAATCGCATCTAAGAGAAAGCATCGCTTTTTTACAGCAGATATATGAAGAAGCGTAAATATAAGATCACATACAAAAAAATCCACTGTACACCTCATTACCGTGTGCAGTGGATTTTTATATTCTGTTTAACATCCGTTTGACCTCCATGAAATAATGGGCTGTTATGATCAAGACATCAAGAGTACCTGGGAGGGGTTCTATGCGTCTTGCTTTATTTACAGACACATTTCTTCCGCAAACGAATGGTGTCTCACTTACGCTTCAGCGCCTAACCACTCATTTGAACTGGCGAGGTATCGAGCATCTGCTATTTTCGCCGAAATCTGCTCCTGAAGACAGTTATGCCGATCCCATACGTCCCATTACCAGTATCCCCTTTTTCTTATACCCGGAATGTAGACTCGCGCTGCCGAATATGTCCTCCATCCAGTCAGAGCTAAAAGCGTTTCGACCCGATCTGCTTCATTTGGCTACTCCGTTCAATATCGGTCTATGCGGCCTTCGCTATGCGCGAAAGCTTGGCCTGCCTCATGTCGCCTCCTACCATACCCATTTTGATCGCTATCTTGAATATTATCGAATGAAAAAAATTGTTCCTCTTTATTGGAAGTACATGAAGTGGTTTCATCGGTCCTGCGATGCTACCTTCGCGCCCTCCAATGAAACACTCGATTCCCTACAAGCTCAAGGTTTTCAACGTTTGAAGCTTTGGTCTAGAGGCATCGACTGCAATCTCTACACTCCGAAAAAACGCAGCCATCAGGTCCGTGATCGTTACGGAATTACCGCACCGATATTACTTCTGTACGTGGGAAGGATTGCTCCTGAAAAAGATATCAACACCCTTGCTCTCGCCATGCAGCAATTGCCCGAGTCTATGCAAGCTCAGGTACATTGGTTAGTTGTTGGAGACGGTCCCTTATTATCAGAGATGCGGGCGCAGGCGCCGCAAAATGTCACGTTTACGGGCTACAAACACGGTGAAGAGCTTGCCCAATTGTATGCCTCAGCTGATCTATTCGTCTTCCCTTCCAGTACGGAAACCTTCGGTAATGTTGTCCTTGAAGCCATGGCCTCTGGACTGCCTGTCCTCGCCGTAAATGAAGGCGGGGTGAAGGATCTGGTTACACCCGGTCGCACCGGAATAATCGCCCCACCTCGTTCCCCGGATGCTTTTATTCGTGAAATTTGTGCATGTATAGAGCAACCCCAAAAGCTGGCTGCTATGGGTTATGAGGGGCGACAGCTGGCGCTCGGCCGCTCGTGGGAGAGCATTTTTGATGGACTCATTCGCGAATATGAAGAGATCATTGAGAATAGACGCTTCGATCTTATACCGGCTTTACTACCATTAATATAATAATGACGATAGTGAGCACATGTACAGCTGCTTCTAACGGAGCGATCTTGTTCATAGCGGCGTTGTAGCCTACAGGGATTTCGTCGCCTTCACTCGCCATCACGAGCTGGGTCAGCTTTTTCAATCGAGGCTCAACAAATCCAATAATAATGACTTCTATCACGATAAAAAATAATAACGAAAGATTGATCCACAACACCGACAAGCCCATTTTATCAATGATCATTAACAAAATGCCTGTAACGATCAGGGTAATTCCACCCGTTTTAGGGAATCTGTTGATTGTCTTCATCATGCCAAATACAAAACGAAGCTGGCTGCCTGTCTTGGCAGAGCTTGTCAGTATTGGCAGCACAAAAGCTGGTCCAATTCCCACTATGGCCGCTATAACATGTATGACTACCACAATCTTAGAGATAATATCCGTCAATTCCATGATTACAATCCTCCCTATCATTCGTTGTTTAGATTCATATGACGATGATAGTGGAAATAGTCTTGCAGAATCCTTTAAATCTTAGATAATCTCAAAAAGCGCCTAGCCGGATATTACCGACGTAGGCGCTTTTTTAACTATTGCTTAATTATTTTACCGAGACTTTCATAACTGTACTTTCACTAACGCCTTGATCATTCATCAGTTCTACACGGTATTCATAAACACCCGGAGATCGATTCGTGATCGAAGTAGAAGCCGTTTGGGCATTCGGAGTATTTGCTGTTAAAGTCTGTGTATCGATCAGCACTCCATTCTCATACAAGCGATACACTTTGCCGTTCATCCCCCACCATAGATTCATGGTCACTTTATACTCGCCATCACCATCCCAGTTGTCATTAGATAACACTGGCTTACCTGGCGCAGCATCCTTCACTTTAACCACATGAGAAGTAGATACCGTTGTTCCAAAAGAATTGGTTAGCTCAGCCGTGTAGGTGTAGGTACCGTTTTCTTTTCCAGTAATACTAGTCACTGCGGTCTGTGTGGTTGGGGAGTCGTCACGTAAGGTTTGAGTGTCTATTAAGGTACCGTTCTCATATAGCTTGTAGATCGTACCATTGTTGCCCCACCACAAGTTCATTGTGATTTGGTAATCACCATCCAAGAGTCCTGTATCCTGCCCATTGTTATTGGATAGAACCGGTTGCCCCGGAATTCCTGTAGCCTTCTGAGGTCCGTTTACGACTATAATTACTTGTTCTGTAGTCGAGAGTCCAGCGTTATTCACAGCTGTTGCGATGAACGTATGTGATCCCGTAAGTCCTTTGAGTGGAATCTCATCTCCATAGACAACTTCTTTTCCATCAAAGGTGATATCCAGACTACGAATACCAGACTCAGGATCTTCTGCTACGACCTGTACCTTCAAGATATCCGATTCACTCATTTGAGTAGAAGGTAAACCCGTTATTGCAGGTGGTGTAGTGTCCTCTGTTTCCACAGGCGAGCCTACATATTGAATTTTTGGCGCCGCTGGTTGTTCCATGCCTTCGCCAAGAAAAAATCCAGGATGCGGAGGTTGATTATAACCCGCGTTCTGCCAAGATACTCCCAGTCGGTAGATCGGATCATGCATCAATGTGCGGATACGATAATCTGTCATATCCGTTGTTGTATAGATTCGTAATTCAGAACTGTCCGTTGCTCGCCAGATCACTTCTTCACGCCAATCCCCGAACAGATCCGCCTGCAAGCTTGGATTCGCCTTGGTGCCATTATTAGAAGAGGCCCCAGTTGCCGTCAACAAATTAGCTGTTGTCTGGTTGGTGTAATCCCACTTATCCACTCGATTAGAATCCAGCAATTCCCGCAAAAGATCGCCATCCCACCAAATGCCGAAATTCGTTGAGGAAGGCAGCTTATTCGTGATTAGCTCTCCCTGTGCACTGTATACGCCTGTAACAGGGATCTGCACTTCATTGGTAATCGTTGCAGCCCATACCTCTTCCCCAGCATAACGCGGGTCAATATCTGCTGACATTCCACGTCCAGTATCAATTCCTGTGAACACACCCCATATGGTTTCCCCTGTAGCTGCATCACGCATTTCAATACCATACTTGGAATCGGTATGCTCATGTACATCAAAGACCTCCAACCCCGGTCTGGTAGGATCAAGATCTCCGAAATGGATCGCATCCCCATGACCAAGCTTTGTATTATACAGTGGCAATCCATCATCATCGATCGCCATCGCGCCGAAGGTTATTTCGTCCTTGCCATCACCGTCTACATCTCCAACAGAAAGGTTATGGTTGCCTTGACCGGCATACTCTCCATATCCTTCATCGTTGGAATCGAAACGCCATACTTTTTCGAGCTTGCCACCACGATAATTGTAAGCTGCAAGCACGGTTCTAGTGTAATAACCACGGCTAAAAATCACGCTTGGCTGTTCACCATCTAAGTAAGCTACGGCGGCTAAAAAGCGGTCCACCCGATTACCATAGGCATCGCCCCAAGCGCCCACATCACCACGCGGCGGATCATAACTAACCGTATCCACTACCCGGCCTGTTGCCCCTTCGAACACTGTTAAATACTCATTGCCGAGGGGCACATAACCCGAGCTATTGCGATAGTCTGCACTTGCATCACCGATCACGGTACCTTGACCATCAACCGTACCATCTGCTGTCTTCAGCATAATCTCAGCACGCCCGTCACTGTCCAAATCGTAAACCATGAATGGTGAATAATGCGCGCCCGCACGAATATTAGGCCCTAAATTAATCCGCCATAAACGCGTGCCATCTAGCTTATAAGCATCCATATAGACTAGTCCTGTATAACCTGCTTGAGAGTTATCTTTACTGTTCGAAGGCGACCATAACATAATGATTTCGTAGACCCCATCACCATCCACATCCCCTACACTTGCATCCCCTGCACTATACGTATAAGGCTGACCGTCTTTGGTGTAATCATCTGCTGGTTTTTGCAAGGGGATAGATAGGTATTGCTTCTGCCATACGCTGAATTCTTCCGAAGCCGCTTTTTCGACTCCATTGATTACTGATGTAATTCTATACTTGGCGTCAGCTGTACCGGAACTGTCAAGATAGTTCGTGCTTTGAGTAATTAACGAATCATTTAGCTTCTCTTCCCCACGATACAGATTGAATCCAATCGATTCTGGATCCAGACCTAACATCCGCCAGCTGATATAAACACCCGCATCTGTCTTAACCGCTACAGGCGCACGATCCAGCGCCTCCATCTTCCGGTATAGCGTTGTCACCGCTGAGGTTTCCAGCGAAGCGGAAAGATCAGAGATACCGCCTGCATTTACCGAGGCAACTTTGTAATAGTAAGGAATTGTACTTAAAATGGTCGTGTCTGTGTATGAAGCTTCGAATGATTTGCCGATTAGAATGAACTCACCATCCGCGGATTTCGCACGATAAATGTTGAACATCCTTGCATCCGATACCTCATTCCACGTAAAGGTCACATCATTTTTGTTCGTAGATTGTACTGCTAGACCACTAGGTACGGCTGCTTTTGCTACAGATGGATCAATCATAGATACCTTTAAGGCATTGGAGCCTACGGATTCCAGTCCTGTGCTATCGACCGAAGTTACCGTATAGATGTATTCCATACCGATATCCGCAGTAGTATCTGTGTAAACTGGCCCTGTTGTTTCACCTAGCAGCTCCGCGCTGCTAGCAACAGTTGCCTGCCGATAGACTCGGTATTTCAGTGCACCATCCATTTCATCCCAAGAAAGATTGGCTGTAATAGGCTCGCTGTTTAAATCCAGACCACCCAGCTTCAGATTCGTTGGAGCTAATAATAGAGGTGTGATTTCCAGTCCATTGAGATGGGCCGTTGTGCCACTAAAAACAAGATTCATCTGACCGTCTTTGACAGCGATCTGGTTATACAGCTTCTCAGCAATATTTTCCTTACCTGAAGAGACTGTTCCATAATCTTTGCCTTCAATTACTACGTTCGTCTTGGTAGAACCAATCCAATCTCCGGTATAGGTCTTAACGGAATAATAACCATTCGGTAAATCAACTTTAAATTCATACGAGCCTCCAAAATAGATCACGAAATCTCTACGAAGGGCATCAGTCGCACTACCGCGATCTCGATCACTCATACCTTCACTTGAGGACAAGCCATAACCACGTTCTGTTGTATAAAGTACATTACGATTCACTTCCGTATAACCGGCGGCAACGGGTGAGCCAACAGGTCCAAAATCATAACGATATTGAGCGGACTTCGTAGTCAGCTTAACTTCATCTGAAGGCTCAGACTCTCCTAACCCATTTACTGCAGTCACTCGAACGGAGTAGCTGTTACCTTCCGCCATTCCGCTTAATGTTAAAGTTGGAACAGTGGCAGTTCCCGCCAATGCGTAAGCAGTTTCAGCTTCGGACGCTAGCTTACGATAGATTTTATAAATATCAGCACCCTCTACTTTATCCCATTTCAGTACTGCACCTGCATTACTGATACTTCCCGCTACAAGACCTTGTGGCTTGGCAGGCACTGTTTCTGGCTGCTTAATGTCCTGTACAAAGCTGGAGAGCGGAATGTTTAATTGCTCTATTCCTTTGGCCAACAGACGAGCCATTTGAATCGCTCCGTACTCTTGAAAGTGAGTATCGTCTGCTGACCCATTCGGGAAAGCACCATATATCCCTGCATCGAGGTGAAGGAATACAGAGCGTGTAGCTGCAAAACCAATCGAATTGTAATAAGCGACACTTAGCGCGCTAAGATCAACCATTTCCACATGCAGCTCATTGGCTACCTCTTTCATCGCCTGCACATATTCAGGGAAACTCACATTAAATTTTTCCGTGGCAGCATTATAATCTCTGCGGCCCATCGGGGTCACCAGAATCGGAGTCGCTCCTCTTTGTCTGGCACCCTCGACATACGTTTTTAAATAATTTTTGTAATCTGCTGGAGAGGCATACCGATCAGGAACACTGATCGTTGCGTCATTGTGGCCAAATTGGATAAGGAAATAATCACCTGGCTGTATCTTTCGCAGTACTTCATCCAGCCGCCCCTCTACAATAAATGACTTAGAGCTGCGGCCTCCGATAGCGTGATTCTTAAACGTTACTTCCTCACTAAAGAAATCAGGAATCATTTGTCCCCAGCCAGCCTGTGGTATCCAGTAAGGATCGTAAGTCTGCACAGTTGAATCACCCGCAATATAAACTGCAGGCAATTCATTAGCAGGACGATTTGGCTGCTTAGTAATCACCAGTGCATTGATATTAGGCTTCGTGCCAGAGAATACCAAGTTCATTTGTCCATCCACCAAAGCGATGTCAAAGCTCATTTCCAAATACTGACCAGCTGTTTTACTTGTCTGCTGAACTTTTTGGATCGATTCTACTTTGATGCCAATGTCTGTGTCTCCGGCGCTATCTCCAGCGATAAGTGACACAGTATAGTCACCATTCGGTAAATCTACATTAAAGGTAGTATCCTTAGGGACCACCAAATCCGATCGCAAAGGATCAGTGGTTCCCCGGTCTACACCAGTTACCTTTGATATATCCATAAATCCATATTTAACCGCAGAGGAATAAGATACCCCTGCATCGACCTTAAGATAACCTTCCGCCGCAGCACCTGGGCCAAAATCAAAGGAATATACATTTCCTTCTGGCAATGTTACAGGTGGCGTGTATACCATACTTTCAACTTTGTTAGATAACTGGGATTCTCCTTGGGCATTAGCAGCTTTTACCCCATAATATTGCCGTTTAGAGGTATCCACTGCTACATCCGTAAATGTCGCTGTCTCCGACTGGCCAATCTCTTGGAAGGATCCATCTGCTGAATCAGACCTTAAGATTGTATAACGGGTAGCTCCCGCCACGTTGTTCCAACTTAGCTGAACAGAACTCGCACCCACGCTGACAATCGAAAGGCCCGTTGGTGCTGCCGGAACCTCTGCCCCCGGAATTTCATCTACCGTCACAGGTGCACTCAAAGCAGACTCCTCACCGCTGCCTTTAACAGAAGACACATTATAAATGTAGCCACTGCCTTCATTTACGTCTGAATCCACGTAGCTGTTAGCAGTAACTTGAGCTACCGATTCAATAGTCCCGCTAGGAAGCTCTGTCCGATATATATTGTAATAGACTGCTTCTGTCACGCTGCTCCACCCGAGAGAGACCGCAGTGGGTGAGAGATTCGTAACCGCTAAGCCCTCAGGAGCCTGCAGTGGACCCGGCACGATTTGCTGAATCATAAGACCATTTAAATATCCGCCAACCCCTGTACCCGTGATGCCAACGGTTAGTTGACCGTCTTGGACAGTCGTGCGGTAGGTGGCTTGATTTACAGCCTGCTTGCTGCTTATTGAACCAGCCGTTATTCCTTCTAAGGTAATCGTAGTTTTAGTTGTACTTGTACCTGCCAATAAATCTCCTGAGAATACAGTCACATCGTAATCCCCATTAGGAAGATCCACTAGAAAGGCGTAGGACAATCCCAGTACAAAATCATTTGTCAGTTCATCTCCGCCCGAGCGATTTCTTGAGGCAACCGCCTGATCTAAACCATATCCTAGCTCCTTCGTATACAACTTAGATTCATGCACCCCTGTATAACCACTCATTACAGGACTTGTCGCCGTTCCAAAATCATATCGCAAAGTTATTGGACCTGAATCCGCACTGGCTGGTTGCACCCCAAATGTTGTAGAGGGAAATAGAGATGAACAAATGAAGACCCACGACAATAACACAATAAGTATTTTATTCCCCATTTTATTTCTCTTCATCTTCCGTGCTTCACCCGCTTTCTTATGATTGAAAGAACTTAGTACGCATCTGGCCCCGTTGTAGTAAACGCTTACAATAAGCTTCATTGTCATTCGTTCTTCAAATATAAGTTCACTTCGTGCGCGTATCCCCTCCTCCTTGCTCAGACACTTTTCTGGATAATTATTTCCAGATGCACTCATATCCAACACGATACTACCACCTAAGTTTCACTATGAACATTTAAAAAACAGAGTTTATCATACACTAAACCGTTCAAATCACTCGCCTATAGTTATAAAATCCTACGATTTTGTGACAAGCTGGGACATAAAACCCAGAATACACCTATACATTTTTAATTTCATATGAGTAAATCATTTCAAAAAACAGCAAAAAGACCTCCTTGGTTTCCCAAGAAGGTCTTTGAGTTATGGTTAGATCTTACCGTTTAAGCTCCCACCTGGAGCAAACAATCGTTCGATATGCTTTTGAACCGCTGGATCCGGAATTAATGGTGGCGCTTGATGAGGTTTAACACGCGCATCAATAATCACGTTATCACATGACCAATGCTTATACTCCGTTGAACTGTTCACGCCATATATATCATGTGAAGGATTGCTGCGTGTGAACGTCGCCCATAGGAAATTCTCAATTCTATCACTTAAGAACTCGCTGTCATCACACACAATAATCATCGGACAAGATGGGAGTGCTCCCTGTTCTTGAATCGCTTCGCTAAGCTTGTTCATTTCCTGCGCTGCTTCAGCGTAAGTAGTGAATTTAGAGCCTTGAAGCGCCACGAGACCCGGCATCACCATCTTTGCATGTCCAAATCCCTGTAGTTCTTCAAGCATGTCAGGAACCTCTGTACATAGCTCTCTTTTCTTCTCCCCAACCGCAGCGAAAATCACCTTACTTCCGCTGTTTAGTCCTGTACCAGAATAATCAAGGGTATCAATCGTTGTATTCGTATAGAAATGAATATCTCTGCGAAGATTAATTCGCTCTAAAATATACGTCAAGAAATCCTCAACATCATGTGTGCTGATAGGTTGTTTCTCTTCGGCTGTAATAAACAAGAATTTAGCTAAACTAAGCTGACCTGTGCCTAATATCCGATTCGCGATCGTAAGAATCTCCGCTGGCTGCTTCACTTGTTGATAAGGTGTATAACGTTCACTGCCAATCGCAAACAAAAGGGGATGAACACCTGCAGCATCTACTGCATGAACTTCTTTGACACCCGGGATTTCTTGTCGGATAGCTCCGCCCGTCAACTCATGAATTAACTCACCAAAAGCGGTATCCTCTTGTGGGGGTCTGCCGACAACCGTAAATGGAAAGATTGCATTCTTTTTAGCGTACACTTTATGTACTTTCATAACTGGAAAAGGATGCACCAAGCTGTAATAGCCTAAATGATCGCCAAAAGGTCCTTCCGGCTTCGTCTCACCAGGATGAATCTCCCCTGTGATCACAAAATCCGCATCATTACTAATGCAATATCCATCTACATAGCTATAGCTGAAATGACGTCCCGAAAGTAAACCGGCAACGATCATCTCACTCATACCCTCAGGCAAAGGCATTACAGCCGATAACGTATGCGCTGGAGGTCCGCCGATAAAACAGCTCACTTTAAGCGGTTCTCCTTTTCGATTGGCTCTTTCTTGATGCACGCCGATACCGCGGTGAATTTGATAGTGAATACCAACCTCTTTATTGAGTTCATAATCATTACCATTCAATTGAACACGGTACATCCCCAGATTGGAGTTCATAATGCCAGGCTTGTCTGGATCTTCGGAATACACTTGCGGCAATGTGACAAAAGCGCCACCATCCTCTGGCCAATGTGTGATCAGCGGAAGATCAGAAATACTGATTTCCTGAAAACCACTTGGTAGACCACCCGGCTTTTTAATAGGCAATGCTTTTCTTGCGGATAGTCCTGTCCCTACATATTTAAAAGGATTCTTAAGTGCCTTCATAGGATCGTTACGAAGTGCAATTACGTTATGTGTGGAGTTCCAAGTACGCCGAAAAATAAACTTACTGCGCTCTAGCGTTCCAAAAAGATTAGATACGGCACGAAATTTCGAGCCTTTTACATTTTCAAATAATAATGCAGGGCCACCAGCTTCATAAACCTTCAAGTGAATCGCGGCCATCTCCAGATAAGGGTCCACTTCTTCACGAATACGAACCAAATGTCCATGTTTCTCTAAATCATTAACACACTCTTCTAAATTGCTATATTTCATTTCATTACTCCGATCTCTAGAAGGTTATTACAAGATTTCTTGGATGCTTTAATTATACCCTGTAACTTTTTAAAATAAAGCGATACCCTATGTAATAGAACATCCCGCCGTTATCTTGTATTCTCAGGTTTGGGTTCATCTCGCAAAATATTTCTGGCAGGAATCCCTACAGCTGAAGCATTATCCGGCACATCCTTAACCACAACAGACATAGCTCCGATATTAACATCGTTCCCCAACGTAATCGGGCCTAGTATCTTAGAACCTACTCCGATAAATGCTCTATCACCAATCACGGGTTCCCCTAAGTTATTTCTCCCCCCAATGGTCACTTGGTGAAAAATAGTAGCGTTGTTACCAATCACCGCTTTAGGACTAATGATAATGCCATTTAACCCATGAGGTAAATGAAGTGCATCACCAATTTGAGCCTCTGCATGAAGCTCTCCACTTGCAACAATTCGAACAAATAGCACATCCATTATTCGATATAGGAGCCACAAAGGTTTGCGGATCAGGCCACTTTTCACCCGATAATACACCCAATTTCCAAAACGATAAGTAAACAAAGCCATAATCGTTTGTGGATTTTTTAGATTCGCCTTCCAGTCCGTTTTGAATGATTTCATCATTGTATCATCCTCCTATAGGGGCAAGATATGAACTATATTCTCGTGAAATGAAAGCATTAGTGTGGCAAGCATAAACGCCTTCGGCGTCCTTACAAGGACGGTAAGCGTTTAAGCGAGAAATAGAAGGATGATGTATAGCGTGAAACTTATACTTTCTTATATTTTGAAAAAATATTCTGGGAGGATCGCAGGATGGAGAGTCATTCGGGTGATTGTGCTTTCACCAGTGTATGTTAGATTCAGAGATTCATCAAGAAGTGGACAGTTCTCCCTATATAAACATCAACCGATTACAAGCCTTCCTAAACAACAACACGCGCCGAAGTATTATCGGCGCGCGCTGAATGCTATCTTTTCTATTAAATAAGATCCAGAACAATCACGTTCACAGAATGGGCAGCTAGATTTACAATTGCAGTGTCTTTATCAAACCTGATTTCCGTTTCAACTGGAGTAACCTTCTCATCATTTTTTCTGTTCACATTAGGTGTGTGAACTAGCGAAGCATCGCCCGTTAAAGTAATCCATTTACCGGTAGTAGCTACGTTTAAGCCTTTTAGATCAAGCTTCGTTGCTTTCTCTACACGATCCGCGTTCACAAGCTTCACATAGAGATGCTTATCATCTTTAGTAACGGAATTGTATACTTCTCTGTTATACGCTTCGAGCTTATAATCAAGCACTTTGCTTGTTGTCTTGCCATCTGTGTAAGAGCAAATCAAATGCTTGCCATCTGCTCCACCATAATTAACAGTGATGGTATATTCCGTATGATCCGCTAGTTCTTCATAGCAACTAGCTCTTAGGTTACCCGCTGCTGTACTAGAAGAATAATCGCCGAGTGTATAAGCTTCAATCCCTTGCTTGTACACCTTGACTCCTGTGGCATCGCCATTATAGCCAATCGCATATTCGATAGCATCTTTATTTTCCGGTGAAATGTCTGTCAGACCTGCACCTACATAGAAGCCATCTTCGCCGGAAGCTTTTTCAAGAACGACCTCTACTTTATAATTAGTCCACGCGTCATTGAGAATATACAATCCATTCAGCCCGCTGTTCTGTGCCTTCAAGACTAGACCTTTGGAAGGATCAATCGTATATCCGGCAGAACCAGGAATGACTTTCCAAGCTTCATGCAGCGGCTGTGTAAAATCTTGCTCTAGCATAACGCTGCCATCCGTATTCGAAGTAACCTTCACCCGCTTCACAACTACAGATGATTTCCCGGCAGCCACTTCAATTCCTCCGTGAGGAATGAGGTCTACCTTTTCCCCGTTGCGATATGTCGAGAACGATGTGCCAACCACTTTGGTGCCGAGATATTTAGCATACAACTGTTGAACATAGTAGTTCGGCGTGTACCATACAGTTTCATCATCGAACCAAATGCAATCTGGTGTCCATCTGTAGGTGCCATCTGTTAATACCTTATTGAACAAAGGTGCCGTTGCAGCTAGTCTAATCACATCAGAGTTATTCTCAAAGCTGGACATAATCGCCGCTTCAGCAATCGCTCCTGCCAATGTATTTTTATCTGTCGAAGCATATTCACCCACAAAAACCTTCGAAGTTTCAGCCTCGTCTAAGCTGCCGTCTTCTTTATAAGCTCTGTAATAGTAATTGTAGCGATCCGCATTCTCTAACAAATACTCGTTGGAACGGTAGTAATGCTCGTCCGCAATCGTATCCATGTAGTTTTTTTGTTTCTCATACCAGGTAACCGTCTCTTCAATACTCGATGTCCCATCCGTGAAGCTGATCTGTTCCGAGCCCTGTAGATTTCCGCTTAGGAATTTCCAGCCTTGTTGATAGGCATCATCATCTGCTTGTGCTCCAACCGTAGAAAGAATGGTCAGTTCATGATCAGGGTAGTTTTTCACCATATATTCATCAATCGTTGTTTTAAAATACTCGAAGTTGGCAAAAAACTCTGTGCCCCAGTTTTCATTCCCCACACCCAAGTAACGCAGGTCAAACGCTGCTTCATGGCCCATCTTTTTACGCAAAGCGGCCCACTCGTTATTGTCAAAATCCATGCTAATCGCGAAATCAATCAGATCCGTAAAGTTCTTCACATAATAATCTCTTAACGCACCGCCAGCTGGATTCGCATAATCCGAACGAGCTTGACAGAGTACGCCGCAGGCCATAACCGGAAGTGGTGTTGCATTCAAATCTTCGGCTAATTGAAAATACTCCATATATCCAAGACCCATGGTCATCATGTAGCCCCATACATTATAGTTCTCTTTGCGAAGTTCGATATCGTTGACGGACTCTTTCCAATCGTACACATTCTCCCAAATGTGAGAGCCTTCAGAAATACAGCCCCCCGGGAAACGCAAGAATGTAGGATGAAGATCGACGAGTGCATTCACTAAGTCTTTTCGCAATCTATAGTTGGAATTTCCTTTATAGTTAGCATGAGCTGTAGCAGAGCGTTCTTCTTCCCCAGCGCCCCAAACATCTTCTGGCATTAAGGAGACCATATCAATGGAAATCTCACCGTTAAAGGTTAAAGCTAGCTGACCGAGTACAGTTTCAGATCCTGTTAATACTAGCTTAGACTCTACACCATACTTCTTCCAGTTACCGTCACCGTACAACTCAACTACCGTTGTATCGCTAATGGCTTTACCATCTTTGTCGAGCAATTGCAGGGTGATTGTTCCCGCTGCCTCAGCCTTCGCCCAAATCGTGAAGTTATACTTAGCATCCTTCTTAATAAACATTGAGCAGTGCTGATTGGAATCCGCAAAGCCTCTGTTATTGATCGTCGCGCCATCTGCCACTGTCACATAATGCGCATTCATATCTTTATCTTCGATTCCAAAGAATTCGTTCAAGCCGCCTGTATGATGAACCGTCATTTTGTCCGTGTCACCGGACCATGCATGAAGAGGTGTATAATTTCTTCCTGTTGAAGTCCCGTGCACACCACATACATGCGAATAGCTGTCAAAAGCAAACGACTCAAAGGAACGATTCTGCACTAGCTCTGCATAAATTCCACCATCTGCCGCATTATTAATATCTTCATAGAATAGGCCATATAGAACTTCGCTAACATCCAAAATCTCATGGTTTCCATCGATCGTTAAGGTGTAGGGTGGCAAACCTTCTGGGAGCACAGACACGGTGAAGCTCTTCTCTACTGTACTGTCACCTTTTTTCAAAACTGCTGTAAGCGTTACACCTTTAGCAGAATGGACGGTTTTATTTACAACTCCCGCATTAGAAATAATTGCTGAGTCACTGGATACCCAGGACACGTCAACTTTTCCACCCATGAGCGAAGCTGGTAATTCGATATCTTTGGTGATGATTGAACTAGTGAAGGTTAAATATTTATCTTTTGCGAGCTTAACGATCTCTTCATCTGTCAAAGACTCACACATAATCTCAATCACTTCGTCCTGCGTTAATCCCGCTTTATATACACGGAAGTCCGAAAGAGAGCCGCCAAAATCTACATCTGCAGCGTACTGGGACTTGCCGATCGTATTGTTACTATAATTCACTTGATCCTCAAATGTAGCAAACCACGTGCGTAGTTTAGCATATGTACCGCTAGAAGTCTGACTTATCATTCCATCCGCAACGATCTCACCATTGACATACATCACAGGTCCTGCACTGCTTAGTGTTCCACCTTTTGTTCCTGTGACCGCAAAGGCAACGTGCACCCATTCACCAGCAGCAAAGGATTTACCAGGATCTGCGACTAAATCTTCCCCCGCAAAACAAGTCCCCCGGAAATTACGCGTTAAAAAAATATAGGGTCCTGTCTCGCCTTTGCCGAAATCGAACAGTCTTTCCCATAAGCTCCCGCCAGCACTTACATGCATCCATGTCGAGACAGTAAGGCCAGTTTGGTCGCTGACCTCTTTAAGAAGATCATCTGGCAAAGAAATATAGGATGTGCCATGTTCTCCACCCGCTAGTGAAACAGCACTTCTACCCGCTACAGTCTGTATGGATGGCAGCTTAGTCCCTGAAGCGGTTCCATCGTTCCCATTCCCCGAGTAATCTTGACCCACATGATCGGGGTTATCAAACTTATAATGCGCTATCAAATTACCATTAATAGATTTATTACTGTTGTCATTGTTCATAGAAGATCACCTGTCATCTTTTGTATTAGAAATCATAAAAGCCTAACCAATCTACTGATTACTACGACAAAACCGCCCCATCCGTGAATCATTTAACCTTTATACGAAACATAATAACACACTTTATAATCAATTAATATATTAACTAATTAATATTTGTGTGAAATAAAAGAAAACTTTTATTATAATCAAAGATTACCAAATCGTACTTTTTATTCATGATAAAATGAATTTGAATGCACGAAGGAGAGATGAAATATGAATAACCATGTAGGTTATGAAACAACAAAACGCGATTTATTTACAATTGAATGTAAAGATATCCTGTTACGAGAGTTTAGAGTGGAGGATTTAGACGAGTTTCACGCACTTACCACGCAGCCTGAAATCATAGAATTTCTGCCCGACTGGAATGTCCCTAAAGAACAACGGCTAGATTGGTTAATAAACTATGAAATGAAAGAAAACCAACAGTTTCTACAAGCGGTCTCAGCGGATGGAAATATCGGGGAGCTTCGTCTTCGTTTAGGCATTATTTTAAAAGAGACGAATGAGTTTATCGGTTGGTGCTGTACAGGAATGAAGGATGAATTACCCGCTCCGAACAGAGAAATCATGTATGCCATATCCAAGGATCATCGCGGCAAAGGGTATACCACACAAGCTGCCAAGGGGTTAATTAAGTATTTGTTTGAGCACACTTCTACTGATGTATTAAACGCTATTGCTCTGGTACACAATACACCCTCAAATAAAGTTATACAGAAATGTGACTTCGAGTTAATTAATGAAATTACGATTGAAAATGAAAGTTATAATTATTACCAGCTTTCTAAGCGGTAATGGCAATAGAAGGCTTAATGAATGCTGGCACACTTTTGATAGATTACAGCACAAGCAAAAACCTCTGCATGGGAAATGGAGATACGATCCATTTACCTAAACAGAGGTTTTTTTGAGCTGATTCATGATTGCTGCTTCATACGAAGCATTTGCGCTAGAAGCTGTTCCACATCTTTTTCCGGGAATGCCGTCATTAGCGTGTCTTTAAAGGTTTCTTGAGCACGGATGAGCTTGGCCTCACCAATGGAGGTTAGGGAGGTATAAATACTTCTGCGATCACTGTCGCATGCTTTTCTCTCTAAAGCTCCGCAGCCCTTGGCTTCAAACCGGCTAACTAGACGTGAAACGGCACTTTGGCTTAAACCAACCATCGATTCAAGTTTCTGCAGTTTCAGTTTTTTCTCTGGGGCTTCCGACAAGAATAATAACAAGTAGAACTCTTTTAAAGATAATCCATGATTCGCTTGCAAATTAACTTCTAATTCATTCGTCACATTCATTTGTATATGCGTTAACGTCAACCAATTCGCGATAAGGTCATTGTTTAGAATTTTGTCCATCTATCTCTTCATCTCCTGAGCGTATGACTATTCATGAATTTTTTCTTCTATATAATAGTACTACACTCCACATCCATTGTGCCAAGCTTAATCCAAAAAAGAGAAAAGACCGTTTCTCCAAGAAGTCGGTCTTTCCAAATGATACAATTTAATTTCGTTAGTCCTTAGCCTTTAATTCTAGGAAATCCAAAGGCATACTGCCGAGGAATACTAGGGTCTTGCTGAAGCTCAACCCCAGCCTCCAGCGTCCAGTATGGATTTCTCAGCATCCCCCGACCAACTGCAACAAGATCTGCTTCCTCATTCCCAATGACTGCATTAGCAAGAGCAGGTTCATCCAATCTGCCTACAGCAATCACCGGTACATTCAAACCATATTTGATCTCTCTTGCCATAGGAACTTGATACGCCGCATGTGTTCCTGGCTTGCCAGCAGCTGCGATAGGACCTTCACCACCTGCACTGATATGGAAAATATCTGCGCCAGCTTCTTTATAAGCTTTACTAAATGCCAAGCTTTCTTTAATGCCGTATCCGCCCTCTACATATTCTTGAGCTGAGATACGCATGATCAATGGCATTCCTTCAGGCATTTCACTTTTCGCTGCACGAATGATTTCAGTACCAAACAAGGTCAAATCTTGGCCATATTCATCTGTTCTTTGATTCGTTAGTGGTGAATGGAACTGATGAATAAGGTAACCATGCGCACCATGAAGCTCGATAACATCAAACCCCGCTTGAATCGCACGCTTCACGCCTAACCGGAATTTTTCAACCATACCCTTCACTTCTTCAGTCGTTAGGGCACGTGGTGTTTTGGAGTCAGCATCAAATGGAACGGCAGAAGAGGATACAGGAACTGCTGCATCTTCAGCCTTACGACCAGCATGAGCAATTTGAATACCTACTTTTGCCCCATAAGCATGACAAGCATCAACAATTCTAGCCAATGCAGGTATTTGCTCATCGGACCAAATGCCAAGGTCAAAATCAGTAATTCGGCCATCAGGCTCTACATCGGTCATTTCAATAATAATTAATCCTGTTCCTCCAATGGCGCGGCTTACGTAATGATTATAATGCCAATCGGTAGCAATTCCGTCCTTGTTAGTCACTGAATACTGACACATTGGAGGCATAACCACGCGGTTCTTCAATTTCAAATCCTTCATTTCATAAGGGGTAAACAAGTTCTTCATGATATCTCTCCTCTTTATAAAAAACTAAATTTATTATGAACATTAAAAACATGTTTTAGCAGAATTTAATTAATGTATGCTCATGCATGTATATTATTATAGAATATCTATGATGTCAACCATGAATGTCTCCTGCGGTTTAATAACTCCACGTATTGTTGAAATCTTTGTCGCAAGGTAATATATGGGTATCTATTTTCTTAGAAAGGATGATCTCACAAGTGGACAAAAAGCTTTTACAATCACATAGTATCTTTCCTACCCTGAATATTGAGCGCACCGCTGCTTATTACAATCAGTACTTAGGCTTTCAAGTTGTGCCCTATTTAGATACGGAAGAACCGCATGTTTGCCTCTATCGTGATGATACAGAAATTATCCTTACTCAATCCCAAGGACAAAGGGTTATTCCTAATCGAGAATTGTATGGCTATGGTTACGATGCCTATTTTATTACGAAACAGCAAGAGCAGCTGGAGAAAGAATTTGAAGCGGCTGGTGTTAACATTGTCCGAGCATTAGCAAACACCGACTATAATAACAAGGAATTTGTTATTGAAGATGTTGATGGGCGCTGGATTGCTTTTGGGATTAAAGGATAAAAAAAACGGCCCTCGGCCGTTTTTCTTATCCTTTAAAAGAGTCCAAATATCTTCTTACAGCTATTTTTACGGGAAGGATTCAGAACATCGGTAACCCCAATCTTATTTAACTTATTAAGAAGTTCTTCCTCGCCATGCTTAACTTTATAATCTAACTCTTCTCCATAAAGCGGAATTAAAGTATAGAAGTGCACCACTTTCTCACTGTTCATTTCCAAATTAAAAAATCCAGCTTTATCTTCAACATCTGGCACCCACACAAACATCCCTTGAAATCCTGTATCCTCACTATAAGGCTTTACTGGATTACCGTTGACTAGCGTATGCCCCATATAGAGCCATGTATTATATTCATGTGGAAACCTAGCCGTTGTTTTTAGCGCACGAACTGGCCAATAATTTCTTTCGTCCTTAAAAGCCTCATCAGACAGCTTCCATGTAGGAGGAAGGCAAATCATTAATTCAGTAAATTGATATTCTTCTGCACCATCTGGTACCTGCATCGCAAATTCACTCATTCCTGATGTAATTAAAGTATAGTAATTCCGCTCAGGCGTCGGGTTAACAATTAGAATATCAATGGACAGAACATCTGAAATAACCTCTTTAAAAATATTATCAATAACCCCTATGTATTGTTCAATATGATTACATATCATCTGATGAGATTGAGCTGAATGCGTTTATAATCCCCTCCCTTATTACTAGATTACAGAATTTCATCTCCACTGCCATTGATCACACAGAAATCACTATGATTATAACTAATGAATGTAGAATAAGCATTACCCTGATTCAATAGATGCTCCTGAAAAAAATTAGCAACAAGCTCATTTATCTGATTATGAATCCCACAAGTTCTATGATATAAAGTCTCGTCCTCCTCAAAAAGAGGCATATCACTAAAGGACATATGCGTTGCCTTTCGTATTTTCAAAAAAGACTTATATCCATTCCAATTCCGGAAAAGCTTCTCTTGTCCTTTGATGAAATCATTTGCTATTTTTTCCTGTAAAATAATGCTTAAGGATTCTAAAGCAGAAGCATTTTGCCTTAATACAAGTAGGGGTACCGAGTTGTTGTTCACTTCATTCTCAATATATAAATGAATACTTGCATCTAATAAAACTGCGGCTTTAATTCTATCATCTTCCATAGTTAAATCTAATGCAGTAGCACCTCCGATTGAATGTCCAATAATGCCGACCTTGTCCATATCAAAACTTTCCATTCTTGAATTCAAATTAGCTAGGTAATCCAAGACATACTGTATATCCTTTTTTCGAATAGAAATTAAGTGATGTAATTCGCTATAATCTGTAGCCTGTATTGTCCTCATGACCTCTGATTGATTCATAAATTCTCCACTTGGACTAACTGTAAACATGGCTTCATAAGCAGCACTGACGGTTACCACTATAAATTCTCGCTTTACCAGCGCTTGTATATTGTAAATATACATATCTCTATCTAAGCCTAGTGCAGGAGAGTAGATAATGACAGGATAGGATCGTTTAGATTTTTGTTGCAATGCTCCCTCGCTGATTGAGGTAGATAATCCATCTATGATATCCATATTCATTCCAATATTTTCTAGAATTTCTCTTGCATGTTGTTCACAGGGCCGGAAAAGATCCATATATTTCATTTCAGATTCGTTGTTATCGAGCAAACCATCCTTATCCGGATAATAAATACTTATCACGATTTTTCTGGGCTCTGACTCTTCTTGGAACGTACCCTTGCGCGTGTAATCCGTTAATACTTCAACTTTTCGAAAAACTCCCATGGTTCCACTCCATTCTTCCTCGTTCACTATATTTTAATTTATTTTCCTATTTATTGAAATGAATTCTCCATAATGTCCATACTAATGTCGATTGCTATGAATGGAATCAAGTTGAATGAACGGTTATAATACCTAAGTGCAGGTGAATCTTTAAAAAACTCAGGGATGTGGAAACTTTAATGGTGAATAATTCAGCATATACACTTTATTTACGTGAGGATTGGAAGAAGCTAAGCGATTTCACCGCTATCCAATTATCAGAAGAAGAGCTTAGTGATATCCAAAGTATTAACGATAAAATTTCGATTGAGGATGTAAATGAGGTCTATCTTCCTCTATCCCAATTGATACATTTGCAGCTTCAAGCCTCTCATACATTTAAAGATTCTATAAATCACTTTCTTAATAACGATCTTAAAAAAGGTCCATTTATCATAGGCATCGCCGGAAGTGTCGCTGTTGGCAAGAGTACAACCGCTAGACTTCTTCAGAAGCTCCTCTCTCAATTACCTTCTCATCCAAAAGTAGATTTAGTTACAACTGACGGGTTTCTACTTCCCAATGCTGAGCTGGAAAAGCGTGGAATCATGAAGAAAAAGGGATTTCCTGAAAGCTACGACACACGTAGTTTAATTTCATTTTTAACTAAAGTGAAGTCTGGTGTTTCGGGTGTTCAAAGTCCTGTATACTCGCATCTAACTTATGATATCGTGCCAAATGAATGTATTACGATCGAGAACCCGGACATCCTAATTGTTGAAGGATTAAATGTTCTTCAGACTAGTTTGACAATTAATCAAAGTATGCCAAACTATTTTGTATCTGATTTCTTTGATTTTTCAATTTATGTGGATGCTGATGTGAATAATATTGAGAAATGGTATATTGACCGGTTTATTAAGCTTAGAGATACCGCCTTCCAAGATGAGCAATCTTATTTTAAAAAATATGCACAGTTATCACTAGAAGAATCTATCGAGATCTCGAAAAGAATATGGAAAGAAATCAATTTTGAAAATTTGATACACAATATTTTGCCTACCAGAAATCGTGCAGATCTTATACTATTTAAAAATAACAATCATCACATAGATCGTATTAAGCTGCGAAAATAAGAAATTGTTCTCACAAACCAAGTCTCTGATTTGCAGAGCTTGGTTTTTTTATGTGCAAAAAAAATTGGGTGAATATCGTAGGTGTAATGCCTTTATCCTCTTGCCAGGGCAAACGTATACTGTGGTACATTCGTACACTAATGTAGAGAGAGGATAAATCAAATGATCGAAATTGCCTTGGCCTTTCAAGATAAGGATGGAAAGTATGTAGAGCATGCCGGTGTCGTTTTAGCGTCAGTTTTTCATCATACAAGTTCCCCAATCCATGTTCATATTTTACATGATGCCTCTTTAACCGAAGTTAACAAGCGAAAGCTCACCAGATTAACCACTAAACATCAGCATACGATTAGCTTTTATTCGATTACTTTACCCGAAGATATGCTCCAGGTTCTTGCCAATATTAATTCTATCGATATGTGGACACATGCAAGTATGTACCGATTGCTGCTTCCCGCGTTAATTCCTTCTGACAAAATTATTTATCTGGATTGTGATGTATTGGTAAACATAGACATCGCGGAGCTGTGGCAAGTCGAGCTGAATGAAAAATATTTAGGGGCGATTTGGGATCAGGGCATTATGGATGTTGCATCTATTGTGAGCGCCAAAGGGCTGAATCCCGAGATTTATTTTAATTCTGGAGTGATCGTATTTGCTTTGAATAATATCCGCCAGAATACGAACTGGTACCAAGAGATGCTGAACTTCTTGCGCACTTTCCCTGATGTCACCATGCCTGACCAGGATGTTCTAAATGCAGTTTTTGGAGCGAATTACCTCCCTCTCGATATCCGTTTTAATTCATTTAACATGGCCATCCCAGATCATGACTACAATAATAAAATTGTCCATTTTGCCGGGGATGAGAAATGCTGGAATAAAGATTCCTCAGGATTTGCGCTATATCGTAAGTTCCTAAATCTAACCCCTTGGAGAGCTTTTAAAGCCAAATTAAAACGAAGAAGACGGAAGGTCAGCTATGTAAAGCGGCGGTTCATACGAAAAAGTAATAGACGAATCATTTATAAACGTAGAATTAAAATTATTCGCACAAGAATCTCGCCCCTTTCGCTGTTTCAATTGAAATTAATTAGAACGATTAGGAGAAGAAAAGGGACAGTAATCAATACAAGAATTCAATATCAACGACGTATTAAACGTAAAAAAACAGCCCCTATTAGATAGAGGCTGCAGGATCTCGAGAAACCCAAGGCCATCCAGTGAATTGGGTTTCTCGTCATTCTGAAAAACGGTATCTCTGCCGTTTTTCTTAAACATGATCGTATAATAGATCCTTTTAGTTCACTTTAGTAAAAAACCATTTCTGAGCATCGCTTCCGTTATCCGTCCACTGCTGAACCGCTGCGCCATCTGCGGTTGAGGCTCCGTTTACATCCATAGCTAATCCACTCACTTTAGAAATTAGTTTGTAGTAGCCACCCCCTACATCTACAATGCTCCACCGCTGAGCGTTGGTACCATTGTCATCCCATTGCTGCAACTGTACGCCGCTGACGGTTGATGAGTTCGGCACATCCAACACTTTTCCACTATGCACTGCTGTCAGCTTATAGTAGCCGTCTCCTGTACTTTCCACCTTAAATTTCTGATTATTGGCTGTGTAATTGGTCCATTGCTGCATCTTTGCCCCACTTGCTGTGGATACATCCACTACGTCCAGAACCTTGCCACTAGCCTTGTCGGCTAAAGTATAAATCCCACCACTAACGATGTTTGAGGTAGGCGCGGATTGATACACACGTACATAATCAACCAGCATTTGCGCCGGGAAAGCAGTTGAAGCGTTTGGACTTCCAGGCCAATTCCCACCAACAGCAAGGTTTAGCAGGATAAAGAAGGGTTTTTGGAACTCCTCCGTATTTCCCGTTCCATTCTCGATATAAAAAGCATTAAATTGGTTGCCATCTACAAACCACTTGATATAATTCGCATCCCATTCAACGCTGTACACATGGTATTGAGAGAAATCCAGATTTCCGGATACCTGCCCATACTCGGCATGCCCATTGGCATCCCAGTGTACCGTCCCATTAACAAAAGCATTATTGTTCACACGTTCCATAATGTCTGTTTCACCGGATTTAGGCCAACCTACTGTATCAATATTTGATCCAAGCATCCAAAATGCCGGCCAGAGTCCTTGACCTGAAGGCACCTTGATTCTAGCTTCAATTTTCCCATAGGTAAAACTTTTGAGTCCTTGTGTTTTGATCCGTGCAGAGGTGTAATTCATTCCACCGTAGGATTCTTTTTGCGCTGTAATAACCAGATTTCCACCCGTAACTTGCAGGTTCTGCGGACGACTAGTATAGTACTGAAGTTCATTGTTACCCCAGCCACCGCTCCCTGTGCCGATTTCGGCGGACCAATTACCAGTATTCAGAGAATTCCCGTCAAATTCATCACTCCATACCAGATTCCAGTTCGAGGCTGCACTTGAATTACCTGTAGGCACTAGAGCAATCATGAGTGTAAACAGCAGAAATAGACTTAGCATTTTTCCTTTTCTCAACATCATCGTCTCCTCCTAATAAATAAAAAAATTATAGGACATAGGAATGCTTAAGACGATATCTGCCCAGGGTCAGCCCAATGGAATCACCTCTTTGATCTTATTGATTTCATTGCACGGCGCGCTCGTACATTTGAAACCGGTTTCGTTTTTGGATAAAACAAAGCACTATCCCCAAAACCAGCTATTACAGCCAGAGTCAGGTTAACGCATCACTTCATTTGCAGTGTACGTCTTCTCTATCCGTAATATGCCAAGATTTCAACCTTACTTATGTACTTTAATCCCATAGCCACTTCCTAGTTTGCCTCCTGCAATTAAAAAGGCTTTTGCACGCCGTTGCAGTTGGGTGTTCTCTTCGTACGCTTGTGGGGTCATACTTAATTTACTAAATATTCTTTCTTCTGCTTCCTTGGAACTTTTATCCACTTCATAAATGTAGAACCGACTTTGAAACTGAATAATGTTCGATTCTGGGTTCAAAATCTCACTTAATTCCGGATCAAGCAGCCATGAATGACAAATAAACACTGGAGTTATACCTCTGAAAAAAACTCTGGCTAACTGAAAGGACTCCTCGACACTTTGAACGGATAAAGGCTCTCCCGCTGGAATGTGCACATTAAGCACGATTTGATTGGTATAGATTTTACAACCATCAACATCTAAATCGCGGTCCATCGCAAAAGGTTGAAATTGCATTCTTCCCAAACGAAATAAACGAAGCTGAACATGCTCTTGCAGCCAGTTATATTCTTCAATACCATATTCACCGTAATCACGTAGACATTGCATGCACCAGATCTGAATATCTGAGAATGTATCATAATAGATCTCATCCTCAATGTTACGAATACGATACTCTTCATAAGCTTCTACTGCGAATCTCACAAATAAATATAATAGTAGCTTTCGATAGCCCTCCGATGCTTTCACAGATTCAAAAAAAGAAAATCTGTCAAAATAAAAATGTTGTTTATAAACTAGATATTCATCCTCTTTTATCTGAAACTCATAAACCTGCTGTCTAGCCGCTGGATCAAGCTTTATCCCTTCACACAATGCTCTGATATTCACTAGAAAACCTCCTAAAAGACTACGTTAAATCATAGCCTTAAATATACATTCTCACGCGCTGGAATGCTAAATTCATAACTATAGAATCCATATCGTGTTGTGCATAATATAGAATCAAGTGCTTCTGTTGTCAACGGAATCGTTGACCGCACTCCTCATGGCTTTGCAGGAAAGCTCTCCGATGGCGGCTGTGGTACCAAAAGCCCATCGATTTGGAAGATTGCGTTTATTTCAGTAAAGTATTTAAACACATTACAGGCCTAACAACTAGTGAATTCAAAAGCGCTTCTAAAGTGAATTGACTCTACGGATTGTAAGAACTCATAAAATAAAACAAAGAAACGGCATTTCTGCCGTTTCTTTGTTTTATGGATGGCCAGGGCTCGGAGCCTGTTTTACTCCAACCCATGTTCCTTACGGATGTTATACATGCCTTGAACAAGCAGCTCGGAAGGATCCCGATTCAATTGCAAGTGCGTTAACAATAAATGCAGTGGGAACGCACAAACGTTATTCCCATCGCTTATCGCTGGAAATCCAGCCTCGAAAACCGGACCTAGTTTTTCATTCCAAGCTAGTCCAACATGTACATCTTCTGGCGCAAATTCTTCAGTTATTTCTTTAATACATTGCGGAACTAATACATTGTCTATGATCGCTTTAGCTTCTTCTTCACTTGAAGGCGGTTTTGGAAGCGTTTTGCCGCCCTCAATCTTCATCAGATCAACAAAGAATGAAGCCATCCATGCTGCAGGATCCTTACCCGATTGGAATCTTGCAATCAATTCACGCAGAAAAAAGCCACAAGAATAGACATGGTCTAACTCAGACTTTACGTGAAAAACAAAAACCGGGCCGTAGGCCTCCATATTCAACACTTGTCCTTCAACGTCTTGAAAGTGCACTCTCAAAGCTACGAGACCGTTATGATGAACAGCCATCACTAGCTTATTCATATCCTCCTCAGACATTTCTGGATCATTGGTTATTTCCTCGTTCTCGTTTAATGTTTCTTCGTTCTCATTTGTTATCTCATTGGTCATTTTAAATTCCCTCCCGCTCCTATCATACCATCTAGTGAATTGAACTGACACTTTAATAATAGACAAATTCCTACCAGTTGAGGAGAAAATAAATAAACGGCATCTCTGCAGTTTATTTATGGGTCAACTCTTACTTAAGTCACATCCATTATTTTCTTCACTACTATACTGGTTAATTGTTTGATATCCCCAGGATCTAACTTGTAAGCAGAAGTAGCTTTTCGTGTCGGTTTAGGATTTGTCGATATTAAGTCGGCGATATACAGATCTATAAATACAACGGGATCAGCCCCAGTTCTTTTCCTGAGTTCGCCTGGTACCTTCGAGTTGGGTCCGTCCGCTCCGCCACTGATTGAAATAAAACCATACTTGTTCGGGTTTGTTTTCAAATGCTTTAAATAGGGTCGGAGTGGTGTGGCCACTTGCCCCATCCAGATCGGCCCGAAAAAGAGGATCAAATCATACTTTACTAATACATTAGGTGATGGCTGTACCAACGGTATCCTGCTGAAAATCATATCCATTGTAATGGAACTCAATGTCCGCTGCTTGGATTCAGAAATCTGAAAATATTCAGATGACAGTTCTTTAGCCACACTGCCAGCTAATGCATCATTGTTGCCTGTGAATGAATACGATATGACTGCAATGTTCATCTTAGCCCTCCTGAAACGAATTATTTCGTCTTTGCTTGCTCCAGTGCATTTTCTAGTGCCTTAAGATGTGCTTTAGAGGTAAGCGTTGCCCCACTAATAACGTCTACCTGAAGGGATTGTGATTCAATCACATGTCTAAACAAATCACCAATGCTTATCCCCCCCTTCATTTTAAGCAGATTTCCATTTTTATCTATAGCGCCTTTGAGTATTTTAATATCTAAAATTTGACCCTCAGATATTGATGCCTGAACCTTAGTATCTCTGGAATGATCCTTTGTGCCGATATATTCTCCCACATAGGTTCCATCACGCAGCTTTTGGAAATCAATGACGTCGATAGTAAGCTTCTGAACTTCACGCCTCCCTGGAGCACTTAAGAGAATCCCTCCCCATACGATGACTACAATCACGACGAAGATGATCAGTATAACCATCCACATTGAGATCTTCCTTTTACTACTTACAACAATGTTCATTCGCATGCCCCTCTTCTCAGTTTTTGAATGAATATTATAATATTCATTCATTTTAAGGGATAAAAAAACTGCCTCATTCGTTCTATTTGGGGCAGTCTGTAAGACCCTTCATGATTAGTTCCATCATATGGTCCAGTAATTGTGGAAAGAACTCCAGTCCTATTTCTTCCTTGTGGGTCTCCACATTGATCATGGCGGCGAAGACCATCATAATCATTTTGCTGTCCATATCGCTTCGCATCTTGCCTTCGGTTTGCCATTGCTGCACAATTTCATGGAAGCTATCATATAAGAAATCGTTCACCTGAATGCCGGTTTCTTCTCGATAAAGCTGTTCGATTTTCCCAAAAACACTTTTGTTATACCATTCCTTTAAAATGGGGTTGGATAATATGCCTTCCATATTGAGTGCCATCATCTGCCGAATTACAATCACCGGGCTTTGGGTCATGTCAAGGGATTCCATACAGTTTTTTTTGAGTTTCGCATTTTCTTCAAGAAAGATATCCATAAAAAGCTTTTCCTTAGAAGGATAATAATTGTAAAAGGTTCCTATAGCTATTCCAGCTTTTTTTGTAATGTCCGAGACATTCGTATCCTTAAAACCTTTATTGCTAAATATCTCTTTCCCACAATCATAAATCTTTGTTTTTTTATCTTCCACTTTCCGCATCTCCATGAATGAATAATTATTTTTTCATTCATATTATAATGTCAAAATCTGGATGTGTCAATGCAAAACTTATTTGTTATCTTTTCGTTCATTGAGCGATAATAAAATAAAAAAACGGCATCTCTGCCGTTTTCCCGATAGTTACAGAAACTTATAGTTTCATGAGATCTTCTTAATCCATCAGGTACAGATCCCCGAAGGCATTAACATCCTTCGAAGAACCTATGCCACTATTGTATTCCAGCCAGCCTCTACGCCCCTCGCCGTCATTATCATTGACCAACAGCGAAAACTTAAGCTTCATTCCTTGCTTCACCTGCGTAATGTCATGGCTCAGTTCACGCCAGGGTATGGCTAATTCATAGCTGGTTGTTGAATCTGAACGACTCACCGCATACTTTAGCTCTAGGGCATCATTTATATTGAATCCCCTTGGGGTTAGCCAGCGCCACTTGAGTAAATTCCCTGCATTTCCCCGAGCCACACCTAGTTCATGATACTCCGAGGGTACCGTTCCGTCTGAGTTTGCAATACCAATCCCAATCTGAATGCTGTCCCCACTCCAAATAGCATCACCTGATGCCGACTGTTCATGCTTGTCATCTATAACTTCTACCCCTAGATAAAGGTTATCCGCGTCCCAAGCTAAGGAACCGGTCGCACTGATATCCTGCTCACCTCGCCAACCATTGATTTTGATATCCTTCACATCAAAGCGAGCCAGATCACTCCAATCTGATAGGTTACCATTGATTTCAACGGGCTTACTGAGTTTTGGCAACAACAGTGCGTTAAAGGAATCTAACGTCGTCTGCAATAGATTACCTATGTCATTATAAGATTTAAGCGTCCGTTGTCCTCTAGCAAGCTCAGGAATCTCTAACCGCACACTCTTTCCTGATTCCAGATTCTCCACAGTGGCGTTGTAGGTCCCCTGAGTAGAACGTCCTGTTTCATAATCGGCTTCCACTGAACCATTGAAATTGTTCGTAGACTGATTAGTAACATCCATATGAGTTTTTAATTCCTTGGCAGCTTCATCATAATATGTCTCATATTTCACCGTCAGCGGGTCGATTACGTTAACATTGACAGCGAAGCTCATTGCCGTTTTAGGATCTTCGCCTCGTGAGACAAACAGTGTATCATTTCCTCGCACCAAGCCTTCCGGAACCTGTATCCGAAGTCTGTCTTCTTTCTCCTCCTGCTCACGAAGTATCCAGCCCTCAGGCAAATCGATGTTCATCGACTCCTTCGCAGGAATGCGATAGGCCTCAGGCAGCTTAATATCAAAGGCATCGCCGGAAGCAATCGAAATTCCGGAATTCTCTGGCAGCTTTGCAAGATCAGAACTATTCATGACATTCCATAGAAAATGTGTTGTCGTCTCCATAATTTCATCGATGTATTTATCATTCTTGTAGTCATGTCCGACACCTTCCATGGTGAGTAGATTATGATACACCCCCTTCTCTTTCAGCTGTTCGGCCAAGTCAACACTTTGCTGGTGCGGCACCAGTTTGTCTATCGTTCCATGAATGATGAGGACCGGCGGCAGCTTGCTGTCCGCACTTTTCGTCAGATCACCACCATAAATATCAACAATAGAAAATACAGATTTAATGATGGAAGGATCCTGTGATACATATTGATTGACAAAGTTTATGGCTAGATGTCCCCCCGCCGAATCACCACCGATAACAATACGGCTTGCATCCATCCCGTAAATCTCTGCGTTATCGTTGATCCATTTAATCACATCGGTTATATCTTCATAAGCGTCATTAAGTGTGCGGCTGAAATTAGTAAATGGATCTTTTTTCAGCCTATAATCAACGGACAATACAGCATATCCTCGCTTCGCCAATCCCGTAGAAAAATCTGCTGCATCGTTCTTATTCCCTTCTGTATAACCACCACCGTGAATGAAAATAAATACAGGCCTCTTCTCGTTATTATCGCCAGACGGCTCGTACAGATCGAGTTTCAGCGGTTCTAGAGCATCTGTCTCATTCTTCTTGCTCGCATACAAAATATCTCCTTTCACTGTAACCTTATAAGCGGGAGTCAAGTACTGAACCGAAATTTGTCCGTTATTGACAGTAACTTTAGCCGCTGATGTACTACTGTCAGTAATAATCACGTTAGGCACTTCTTTTCCTTCCTTTTCTAAAGCGCTCTTATTCTCTTGGTTATGCAGTAACAACCAGGAACCTAGAACGATTACTAGGATCGTAAGAACGTAAATAAGCCTACGCTTCATTATGACAACCTCCCAGAATGATTTTGGATTTGAAAAAGTAATATAATTCCAATATCATCATTCTAGAATTCAAGGCATCGTTTAACAATTATGTATTCCTTCGTGAATTAGGTTTAATATTACGAACTTTTAGTGAACAAGAAAGCGTATAATTAAGTAGAATCGGCTTAGTCATAGAAATAGATAGAGGAGGACATTACAATCATGAAGTTGAGCATGAATTGGGTAACGCTTAGGGTGCGCGATCTGGAGGCTTCCCTTGATTTTTATAACCGGATTCTGGGGCTTCCCATTGACCGCAGATTTGAGAGTAGAGGAAAACAAATTGTTATGTTAGGCACGGTGGATCAGCCCAAAATCGAGCTTATTCAGGGTAGTGATCCGGCACTGAAGCCGGAATGCGGCGTTTCTGTTGGTTTCGAAGTGGAATCGCTCGACGATGCCATAGCGTATTTGAAAAGCCAAGGTATCCCCGTCGCACGCGGACCGATCACACCAAATCCCCATCTGCGATTCTTATATATACTGGACCCGGACGGCTTCGAGGTACAGTTAGCGGAGCATAGCTAGGCTAGCACTCTTCAAGCAAAAAAAGGAAGTGTCCCAAAAGCCATGAAATGGCTGCGGTGACACTTCCTTTTTTTTGATTATATCTGCTAATTTGTTATGGGTTGAAGGCTACTACTCATTCTGTTATCTTACGAGCTACCAGCGCTAAGTCTTTCAAATCAATCACACCATCTTTATTGATATCGGCACGTTTAGCCTCAGCCCAATCCGGACTGCTGGTATCCTTGCCATAATTAGCAGCGACAATCGCTAAGTCACCGATGGACACTTTGCCATCTTTATTGATGTCACCAGTCATACCAGGCTCCGGCTCTTCTGCTGTTATCTTGAGCTTATGGCTCGACGTGACAGTTTCGCTCTCCTTGCCTTCCGCATCGGCTACGATCACTTTTTCAATCTGAATAGTACTCTCTGTAGCTTCCGCTACTGTCTTAGTACCAAAATCCAAGGATAACAGCTGCAGATTGCCAGTCACAGCATTTCCCGCACCTTCACTCACCACCAGCAGTCGTAGTTTTCCAGGCGTGTGATTAGCAGTTTCAAGCACCTGGATTCCACTACGCAAGGAAGTAGCAGCCTTGAATTCCAACAGCTTAGGATCATAGTTCATGGTTATATCCATCGCATATACAGCATCTGTTACACTTTTTACCCCAAACGCCAGTTGAAAGTCATTACCTCCAGCTACAGTGTCTACCCCAGACAGAACAGAAGTCATCTTACCCGATGGATCAACTTCACCATTCCCGTCTTTTTTAACGGTAATGATCTCGTGGATTTTGGGTTTAATCGAACCCTCCCACTGAATCTTCACTTCAAACACATAACTATACTTGGAGGTATCAAATGTATTATAAGATGAGGACAGGTTACCAACCTTATGCCATCCAATCGCATCTCGAACGGACACCACAGCGTTTGAATTATCCGATGGATTTTGCAAAACTATCACTTCTTTTACCTTCGTATCCTTCGACAACTTATAATTTAAGGAACCCGTATTCCCAGCACCCGGCATATAGAAGGTGGAGAGCTTTTTGTCAACGGACAGCAATGCTTCATTTCCTATGTTTCCAGCAGGTTCAGCCTGGATAGCCGGATTGGAAGTTCCCGGTCTTTCAATCCCTTCATTAACCAAAATTTCATTAAGCGCGAGCCATGCATCATAGGTTTCAGTTGAAATCAATCTTACATAGCGGGCTTGCTTGCCACCGTCAACTTGAACTCGCTTATAACGGTAAGGCACCTCGTGCTCTGGGAAATTCAAACTCCGATCGCTCGGATTAGTAAACGTATGGATCGTATCCCATGTCTCTCCGTCTAGCGACAGCTGTAAATCTCCTTTACGGAAGAAATCTCCTTCACCGTCTCCAATCACGACAGCTACATTCTGGACATTCACCACACCGCCCATGTCGATCTGAATATACTTCCCTTTCGATTGAATCGAACCGAACCAAACCTTGTTCTCTAAAGAAGCATTGTACACGTTGTTGATAGAACCTTCATAAATGCTTCCGTAATTATGAGTAATCATTGGTGGAGAGAATTTGTTCAGCTTGATCATGAGCCTTGTCAAATCTACAGTGATATTCTCAGTTCCCTTGTTTATGATCCGGAAATAGGCAGCACTAGCAAACGCCCCATTCCCCTCATTAATCTGTTCCCATTCCACACCGTTCTTTGAGGATTCTAACCGAACTTCTCCGTTAGAAGCTTCAAGCGCAACTTGCGTGATCTCTTCAATGGATTTCAAATTAATCCCAACATATTGGGATGGCTTTAATGTGATTCCATTCATATTCGATAATTGCACAGAATTATCTGCTACCATAACAGGAGTATCCTTCAACTCTGTCACATCGGTGTAAATGGCTACCTTATCTTTACCTGCATTTACGGAAAACTCGCGAACTGCCGTCCATAAATCAGGCTTACCTCCAGGTATTCCAGCATGCGTCAATCGATATCGAACCATCCTTGCCTCCACATTGAGCCCGGAAGCAGAAATTTTATACCCAGAACGCTCTTCTCCGATTGCAGTCCATTCTTGACCGTTCACGGAATACTCAAGAATCCCCCTTTGGAATATATCGTGATCCGCATCATTTCTACCTTGTGTGATCGCAATTTCTTCCACTTTAATGGTTTTTCCAAAATCAACACCATACCAGTCTCCATTCTGTTGAAGCGTCTGAATATAGACGTTCGTTGCTAAATCTCCGTCTACCATCAGGTTTAATCCTGAAGGAGAACCATAAGAGCTTACAGCTAGAGGTTTAACATATTCCGGGTCCACCAAAGTATAAATCTGAGCATCCAGTTTATTGATGAGCTGCTCAGCAAAAGGAACCAGCCGCTTTGCTCCTGCCTCGACCGTCACATCTGGAGAATTAAGCTTCTCAATTTTGAATGTTTTGGATAAGCTTAATGCGCTTGTGGCCTTAGCCAGTGCTTCCCATGCCTGATCAACCTTCTCTTTCTGGATTGCTATCGCAGAGAGAACTGCCGATTTATCGGCAAGAACGACATTTTGCAAGCTATTTAGCCATGGATCAATTTCTTCTTCCATATTTTCATTCGTGTTATTTACTCTAAACGACGCGATGGCATCCAATACTAGATCAAATTCTTGAATCAATGTATTCCCCGTCGTTTCTATCGGCTGACCACTTGAGTATTCACTTAAGAATTGCGCTAGCTCAGCTTTGATATTTTCCGATTCACCTACTACAAGTCCATGACCGCTAGGCGATGGGTCACTCATATGATAGGCGATCGTATTAAGCTCAGAAGCAACTTCAGGGGCAATATGCTGAAATGAATCGAGCCAGCTCTCCTCTTGATCAAAATCATCTACATTCCAAGTGTAATCCGCAACCGCGAATATACCGATCTTAGATAATTCCGCATGCTTCATAGGATTAGACACTACACCTGAAATATTATGTGTACCTGGAATGAGCACTTCTGCTTTACCGAGCAGCAGTCTTGCATCCTTATAGTCATTCACTGGCCAGTTTAACCACATATAAGGGTCTCTTCCATGTGCATCTTTGGGCCACTGCATATCTGCCGCGTTAACAGAGGCAACAACGCCGTTCCCGGTCCACATTATATCTACATTCTCTGGCACATTTCTCAAGGCTTCAAGATAGGGTCTGCCAGTCGTTCCTGTCCAGCTTTTATTATAATATGGAGGACAATAAATTAATGATTTGACGTCTTTCTTGGACGTTACCCAATTCGCAACATCCGTAATAAGCCTAACATGTTTGTCCTTATCCACTAACGATTGTGATGTGCTGATATCATCCATAAATAGTCCAAATTGACGTACGCCTACACTGTACAATTGTTCAAGCTTCGCAAGTAAGGTTTGGAGTTCAGCATCATAATTGTTCCAATTGATCATATTGAACCCTGGATGAATCGCCCATACAAACTGCGTCTTGGATTCATGACCGACATCAACCAGTTCTTTGATCTTGGCAAGCTCAGCTGCAGGATAAGGTGTTCTCCATTGCGCGTTATGGTACTTATCATCTTTAGGTGCAAAAATATAAGTGTTCATCTTTAGTTCTCCACCAAAACGCATCAAGCTCATTCGATCTTCATGTGACCAAGGTGTGCCGTAAAAGCCTTCGATAAATCCCCGCGAGCGAGTATCAGAGAAATCTTCGATGGTGAGATTACGAACCTGCAGATCAGGAATTTGATCAAAAATCATCTTCAGCGATGCCAGGCCATAATAAGCCGCATCCGTATTTTTACCTAATATCGCAATAACACCTTTATTCTGTTGCTTGGTGCTAACGTTAAGAACATAAGCGTCCAGCTCATTGAAGTGATCCGCCTCATAGGGAATATTCTGAGTGAAGTAGTTGTCTACATAGCCTGATGAATTTCTAGTTCCCAAAAAGATATTTGTTTTCCCTGCTACTACAGCTCCTGACTCAGTGACCTGAAGTGATTTGGAATCCAGTATCCTTTGAAGCAGCTTTCTTGTCGGCTGGTCAATCGAATCTTCAATAACAACGTTTACATTTTGTGTAATGGTTAAGGTTGTCTCTTCTTCGGTTTGTTGCTGCGGTAATGGATAGATTTCATAGGATTCCGTTAATTTTGCATCTTTTTGCGGAAGATCAGAAGCTACATCCGCTGCAGCTGCAAAACTGGAGAACAAGCCGGCCACCATCATAAGTGTAATGAAGATACTGAGAATCTTCTTCGGCATTTCCTTAACCCTCCTATAATTAACCTTTCAACGCACCTGCTGTTAACCCACCCGTAATTTGACGTTGATACAACACATACATCACAATGACGGGAATCATAGAAATGGAAAGACCCGCAAACAATGGCCCCCATTCCGTTCTGTACTGCATTTCCCCTTGCATAATGGCTATTCCGACAGGAATGGTGTATTTCGCTGGATCGTTGATCAATACCGTGGCCATGATGTACTCATTCCACACGGTTAAAGCATTCATAATTCCTACTGTGATTAATCCTGGCTTCGATAATGGCAACATGATCTTGAAGAAAACGCCGTATAGTGAAGATCCATCAATTGTTGCGGCTTCTTCAAGCTCACGGGGAAGTGCCTTGAAAAATCCAACCAGAAAGAAGATACCGAATGGAAGGATGCCAATCGTTCCGACAGAATAAACAAGCGTGAGCCCTACTAAGGAGTTGGACAAATTCATATCTCCGAGAAGAAAGAACAACGGTATCAATCCGAGTGTGGTTGGAATCATCATTGAAGCAACGTATACAAAATAAAACAGGCCTCTAGATTTAAAGGTAAACCGAGCTAATATATATGCTGTTGTAGCAGCCATAATAAGCGATAACAGTGTACTAGCCACGGTTACTATAATGGAGTTCAGGAAGTAATCGCCAAAGTTTGCTCTGCTCCACACATTTGAATAGTTTTCAAAACGAAAAATAGATGGGAAATCCCACGGTTTCCCGAGCATAACCTGCTGATTATCCTTTAAGGATGTCAGGAATGTCCAAAGAACAGGATATAAGACTACCAAGCTCCACAAGATGAGGAAAAATCGAACTGCAATTTTTGATATCAGCAGAAGTGGTTTTTTGGCGGGATTATCGTTCAAAGTATTTTCCTCCTTACATTTCAATGGACTCTCGGTGAAGAATGCGCTGCAAAATTAGAGTAGTGATTAAAGATAACAGTAAGATCAGCACCCCGATGGTTGCCCCGTAGCTTAAATGGAACTGTTTGAAGCCCATCTGATACAAATAATAACCGAGAACTTGTGTCTGATTATCCGGGCCACCATCCGTCATCAGCTTAACGATAATAAAGGAGCCGTTCAGTGTTGTGATTACGATGTGAATGATAGAAGTTTTGAATTGCTCCCAGATCAGAGGTAATGTAATTCGAGTAAACTGTTGCCATTGCCCCGCACCGTCAATACTGGCTGCTTCATATAGCGAGGAAGGAATACCTAGAATAGAAGCAATGATAAGCAGCATATAGAATCCGATACCAGCCCATACACTAGGAGGAAGAAGTGACCACATTGCGAGGTTTGAATCACCTAACCAGTTCGTTTCCACAGGTTTTCCTCTAAATAACGAGATGAATGCATTCAGGAATCCAAGACGGGGATTGTATATAAAACTCCACAATACACCGATAACGGCTACGGAAATGATATTCGGAAAGAAAAACACCACTCGGTAAAAACCGTATTCTTTCAATTTCAAACGGGTCAATGATACTGCGAAAAACGTTGCAAATAACATGATTAAGATGACCTTCCAAAAAATCAAGAAATAATCATTCGAAATGGCTTTTGGTATGATCTCATCCGAGAATAATTGTCTATAATTATCAATACCGATAAAATTCATCGATTCGGAACCGCCTGACCAATCGAAGAAGCTTAAGTACAAGCCTCGAAACAGCGGATAAATAGTAAATAGACAAAAGATAGCAAACGTAGGCAGCAAGAAACTCGCAATAAACAAATTACGTTTCCACAATTTATTTTTCTTCATGAGCGTAAGCCATCCTCCCCTTAAATTTGAAAGAACAATCAGAGGCACCTATGTCCTCTGATTGTTTAGAAAGAAGAGTCATGAACTTACTTCCGGATTTTGGCTGCCGCCTTCTCCATACGGTCCATCCATTCTTCTGGTGTAATAGAACCTTGCAGCAATGCAATGGTTGCATCATTCTCAGCCTGCTCAATGTCCGCGGCCAATTTAAATACAGGAGCAACGATCGTATCACTACCGTTGAAATATTTCATTGCCGTTTTAACAACATCACTTGCGCCTGAAGATTCCAGATCTGCCTTGACGTTCATCAAAGCGCCAGTCAGCTCAGCCCAACGAACTGCGGCTTGTTTAGTAAAGATAAATTCAATAAATGCTTTTGCTGCATCTGGATTTTTAGCCTTCTTTGCAATTGCAATGTTACTAGTGTAAGGAATAGCCACAAATTTACCGCCTGGCTTCTGCATAACGGAAGGAATGAATCCAAATTTGAAGCCCTCTGGAACATCTTTTTTCATTTCATTTTCGAGCCACAAGCCATTAGGAATCATTGCATCTTTATGTTGCAAGAAGAGCATTTGGGAGTCTGTATGACTCATACCGAACGATGCGTTATCGAAATACCCTTTGTCCCTCATATCAACGATCTTTTTCAAGGTATTCGCTACAGCATCATTTTTGAAAGAACCTTCTTTAGCAGCTTCTTGATCCTTTAAGATCTGCGGATTGTCCCCATTCTCAGATACAAAACCTGTATTTAAGAGACCTCCCACGATGTAGTATGGGTATTTACCGGTATGAATGTAAGGATATACGCCATCCGCTTTGATTTTTTCACTTGTGGCGAGGAAGCTATCCCAATCTTTCGGAACATCCCATCCCTTTTCAGTAAACAGGGTTTCATCATAGAAGGTTCCCCATGATCCGAATACGAGTGGAATCGTATAGTTTTTGCCACTGTAGTCTTGTGGAGGTGCGATCAAGTTGCTCGTAAGCTGCTCGCCGTCCACATTTTTCGCATCTTTAACCCAATCTGTAATATCCATCAATTGGTCGTCGAGCACCATTTGCGTTTCGTTCGAGCCTGCTCCATCGATGTATACAACATCTGGTGGATTACCTTGGATCCAGCGGGGCTTCATTTGCTCGTTGATTTGTGAACCTGCGGATTCCTTAATGTTGACATCTGGGTACTTCTTCTTGAATTCACCAATGACTTCTTTCCACCAACCGTCTCCATAACCACCGACAAAGTATTGGATTTCGAGGTCTCCCGTTACTTTCGGCTCTTCAGGCTTGGGCTCGTCTGTCTTCGCTGGCTCAGTCTGCGTCGCAGCTGTTGTTTTCTCGGGAGCTGGAGCTTCAGCCCCATTTGTCCCCCCGCCACATCCTGCCAGAGACAATACAATGGACATCATAACTAGACTTAATGCCGCTTTCTTTTTACCCTTGCTTTTCATTGGCTATCCCCCTCGAATAAACTTGCTCGACTTCTCTAAGCACTTGATTTTACAATTCTGACTGTAATTCCATTAACACTTTTCCATTATATAGGCTATAAAAACGTAACCACATGATCTCTTTTGATGTGGAGTTGATACTTTTTGTCCTATAGAACCTTTTTTGTTTACAAAAGAAGGACACCTGAGTAAAAACTCAGGTGTCCTTCTCTCAATTCAATATTTTTTGAGCAATTGCTGCTAAATCCATAATGTCGATCTTTCCGTCATTATTAAGATCTGCACGCTTAGCCGTCTGCCAATCTACACTGTTCTGATCTTTACCATAGTGCGAAGCTGCAATCGCCAAGTCACCGATGCTCACTTTACCATCCTCATTTAAGTCTCCGGATTTTATCGGCGGCTGCTCATCTGCCTTAATCTCGACTTCGATATTTGAAAGATCGGCTTCTGTCTCCAGTCCATTCGCGTCACCAAATACAGCACTGCTTACCTTTATGCTCGCTAACTCAGACTTCGTCACTGGCTTTGCTTTGAAGTTTAGTTCAAGCACCTTGGCATCACCGGTTAGACCAGTTCCCGTACTAGCCGTGATTAGGCGAATGGTTCCGATTGGATCATTCTTTGATTCTAACACCTGTATCCCATCGTTCATCGATTCGCCCGAGATGTACTCTAGAAGATTCTCGTCGTACTTCAATCGAATGTCTTGCGCATAGGTCGCATCCGTGACATTGCTAACGCCCATGTCAACTGTAAAGGTCAGACCTTGATTTATCGACTTAGGTCCACTTAAAGTTATCGCAGTAGGTTCATTCCGTTCAACAGGAACATATTCGAAAGCATCAATCATCGCAATGGTATTCGAAGAGGCGTTGTTCTTCGCCCCTTTCACGACAATCTTAATTGTATGTTCCCCTTTGGAGAGATCGGATTGTTGGAATAATACCTGCTGCTTCATCGTCGATGGACCATATCCATCAACACCCTCAGCGACTAGCCCTCCATCGAGATACACATCGAAATGTCCGTGGTTTGCCTGCAAAGCGCTGATAAATTTAATCGATGTTCCTGTAAACGTGAACGACGCTGAAGCCCCTTGCTGATTACTATAGCTTTCTGTGCCCTTGTAATCGCCTGCGTCACTGTAAGGACTCCACGTTCCGGTATATACAATCGACGGATCTTTATCATCTACTTTTATTGGAAGCACTGGT
Organism: Paenibacillus sp. FSL R5-0475; assembly: GCF_038004585.1. NCBI lineage: Bacteria > Bacillati > Bacillota > Bacilli > Caryophanales > Paenibacillaceae > Paenibacillus > Paenibacillus sp. FSL R5-0475. Next base: position 631,557 of record NZ_JBBORK010000001.1, on the reverse strand, counting down.
GGCTTTACACTGGATACAATCTTATATTGCTGTCCTTTCACTGTTGGGAATTCAATCAAGTTCCCATTCACCGTGAAGTTGATGGATTCCCCGCTTCCTGCGCGAACGACCTTGAATTTATTGGATTGGACAAATCCATGGTATTTAACAGAAGCCTTATTACCCTGCTTAGAAGTAAGCAAGGCTTCTTTCAAGATCGTACCTTCCCAGCGCATATCCACTTCAAATCCGCCTCTTGCCACAAGTCCTTTAACGTTTCCGGTAGCCCATGCATCTGGTAAAGCAGCTAATAAATCGATACTTCCAGTTTGGCTTTGTAGAAGCATTTCTGCGATTCCTGAAGTTGCTCCGAAGTTACCGTCAATTTGGAACGGTGGATGTGTATCGAACAAATTGTCGAGCGTGCTGCCTCTAAGCTGCTCACCTAACAGTTTATGTGCACGGTTACCATCAAGCAGACGTGCCCATAAATTGATCTTATTCGCTTTACTCCACCCCGTTCCACCATCGCCACGAGAATTCAAGGTGACTCTTGCTGCTGCAAATAACTCCGGATTATTCACTTCATTAATAAGCGTACCTGGATACAAGCCGATCAGATGCGAGATATGGCGGTGCTGATCTGTTGGACTATCGATATCATTCTTCCACTCCTGCACCTGCCCCCAGCTTCCGACCTGCGGCATCCATAGCTTGCTTCGTTTCTCCATGACCTCGTTACGCAGCTGTTCATCGACACCCAAGATTTCACTAGCCTTGATGAACTGTGTGAACAACTCCCAGACTAATTCCTGATCATAAGACACACCGATGGATATATCCCCTTGCTCTGGAGAGTAGGAAGGAGATGATACTAGACTTCCGTCTGAATCTTCGACCAGGTATTTAACCCAGAATTGTGTTGTTTCCTTGATAATGTCATACACTTGGCCTCTTAAAAGATCTTTATCTCCACTAAAAGCATAGCGATCCCACACCTGCTGCACCATGAAGGCGTTGGCAGCCGGTGACCAGCCCCAATAAAAATCAGAGCCTGGCGCAGTATAACCAAATGGGTTGTTGACGGTATGAATCGCCCAGCCTTCCCCTTCAATTCCATGATGTCTTTGGGCTGTTTCCCTACCCGGCTCGCGCAGGGAATCAATATAATCAATGTACGGAATATCGGTTTCCGCTAAGTTAACAACCTCGGAAGGCCAATAATTCATCTGTACATTGATATTCGTATGATAGTCACTGTTCCATGGTGGATTATTTACTTGATTCCATACCCCTTGTAGGTTAGCAGGCAGTGAGCCTTCCCTGGAGGATGCGATAAGCAAATAACGGCCATATTGAAAAAATAATGCCTCCAAGCTTCTTTTCTCTCCGTCACTAGCATTCGTTTTATAACCATTCAAAAGCTCATTCGTAGGAAGATTTGTAGCAACCCCACCAAGATCAAGTGAGACTCTATCGAACAGTTCCTTATAATCTGTCAAATGGGATGCACGCAACTGATTGAATGATTTAGCGGATGCTGCGTTTAGGTTCGCTTCTACAATTTTTTTTGGCGTCTTGTCACTCTTATACGTAGGATAATTATTGGCATAATCTGTTGCAGCGGTCATCAGGATCGTGACAACACTCGCACCGTTTACGGTAAGTTTCCCATCCTTCGCTGTTACAGTTCCTCCTTCATGCTGTACTTGAAGCTGCGCTTCGTATGCCATCTTATTACTGGGTACCTTTCCACTTAGCGTTAGTTTATTTCCTTCACCCTTCACCGTATTGGACGGCTGAGCACCAGTAAGGCGAACATCGAAGGTCATCGGCTGATGCTCATCCGTTGTCAGTCTCATCACCATGACCTTATCCGGATAACTGATGAAATACTCACGCTTGTATTTTACATTGCCCGAAGTATAGGACACTCTTGCCATGGCATCATTAAGATTCAATTCACGCCGATAATCAGAGTACGTCTGAGCACCGCTGTTCCCCGATGCGCTTGTCATCTCCATCTCGGACAATTGAATTTTCGTTCCGCCCTTGCTTACAAGATCGAATTTATAGAATTTATAAGCTGTAGCATTGGAAAAAGTATATGCTTTCTTCTGTTTGCGGCTTGCAAACTCTTCATTGGATCTGTTATCTAGCGGGGTCCACTGCTGCCCGTCATTCGAGCCTTTCAGCGTCCAGCTCTTCGGATCCCGATCAGGCACATCATTCCCTGAAGTGAACGAATAGCCGGTAATTACCTTAGCCTCTTCATATGCCCACTGCACCCAAAAAGGTGGTGCTCCATCACCTGAATACCATTTCGTATTTACCGAACCATCGGTTAAATTGGAAATAGGCTCGCCGTATTGTGGATTATCCGAGCTCGCTGTTACCGTATACGCTGACTGACGGTTAAAATCTAAGAACACGTCACCAAATACTTGATACGCTCCGAAAGAACTATCACCAGCACCCATAACACCAGTAATCTTCCCTACAAGAGCCTTAGCTTCATTAATTTTCCCTTCTTTTAGAAGCTGTCTTATGGTCTCAACATGTTGCTGAGCACCGTCTTTAATACCATATTGATAATTTGAATCTGCTCCAGGCCCACCGCTCCACAGTGTCTTTTCATTAAATTGAATTCGCTCCTGCTCAACACCACCAAATACCATGCCACCCATATAACCATTTCCGATAGGGAGCGCCTGCGTCTCCCAGTTCGTGGCCGGTGCTTGATACCATAATGACAAATCCTGATCTGTCGCAGGCGCAGTTTCAGCTGCCGACTGAACATCTGCATACACTTTTGGACCTAAAACACCATTAGACGGAAGTATGCTGATAAGTAGCTGCGAGCAAGCGATCCATACAGATAGTAGAATTGCAGTCTTTCTGACTAATCTACTTTTACCGATTGGCATGCGTTGATCCCCTCTCATAATAACAACCACTGATTGTAAAAATGAGGCAACCTACTACTCCACAATCTTTTTCGCAAGTGCAGCAAGATCAGTAATATCTATTTTGCCGTCCTTGTTCAGATCTGCGTGCTTAATCTTACTCCAATCTGGACTGGAGGAATCCTTACCGTAATGGGCAGCCATGATTCCTAAATCGCCGATACTCACTTTGCCATCGCCGTTTAAATCTCCAGGTAATCCTGTATTTACTGTGATCTGAATGGTTAAGGATGCTGGTTGGAGCACGGATTCTTCCCCTTGACTGTCACTTATTATCGCTTGAGTAAGCCGGATAACTCCCTCTGTGTCTTGTATTACATCTGCTGCTTTGAAACCAAGTTCAACAATTTCAGCATCGCTAGTAATCGGATACTGACTACCCAAACTTGCCAAGAGAACCCGTAGCTTACCGGGAGTACTTGTAGATGGTTCATTGATAATAATTACGCCTTCCTGCAGTGAGCGGATTGAATCTGGAAGGTATTCCATGACAGCCGGATCAAATTCAAAGGTAATGTCCTGTGCATACACATCACTGGAGACACTGGTGATCCCATACTTCACGGTAAAAGACTCCCCCGGCATAACAACCTTCTTACTCCCTACTAAAGTAGCTGAAGGCATAGGATCAGATGCATCTGCGTTCACTACAGGATTCGTAAAAGATACACAGCTTAAAACCACGGCGATAATGGTCATCATTACCGCCTTTTTGTACCATCGACTACTGTTCAAATTCTTCTCACCTTCATCTTTTAAATTTTGTTCAGGATGTTAGCGTGTGTTATTGAGTTACGATTTGTTTCGCTAATTGAGCAAGATCTGTAATATCGATCTTACCGTCACCATTCATATCCGCACGCTTCGCTTGCTGCCAATCAGGACTTGATGAGTCTTTGCCGTAGTGTGCAGCAACGATACCCAGGTCACCAATGCTGACTTTTCCGTCGCCGTTAAGATCGCCTGATATTCCTGTTTGTTCTGGTTTCACTTTTAAAGAGATTGTAGCTGGTGCAGTTGCGGTCTCTGCTCCGTCTTCATCACCTAGCAGTACCTCTGACACGCTGATATTAACGGTAACCGCCTCAGATACTTCTTTTGCCTGGAATGTCAGTTCGGCAATTTGTTGATTTCCGCTTAATCCGTATTCCGCACCTTCACTCGCCATAATCAAACGAAGCTTTCCAGGTGTTTTAATTGTCTCTTCAACAATCGCAACACCTTGGATCAGTGATTTAGCGGACACATAATCCATGCGGTCAGCATCGTACTGAATGGTGATGTCCTGTGCAAATACCTTCCCGGAGATATTGTTCACATCATACCGGACAACAAAAGGCTTGCCGGAAGTAACGGATGCATCAGCACTCAATACGGCTTGCACTTGAGCCGTTTCCTGCTGCACTTGATACACTGTAATCTCGGCTGCGGATGCGAATTCACCCACGCCTTTTACAGCTTCCAGCTTAATGTGAGTCGCTTCCACCGGAGCGAAATTCACTTCCTTGAGCTGTTTGCTTCGCAGCCAGTTCCCGCTTGTCATGAGCGTGTAATTCACACCATCGGTGCTTGTGTACACGTTGTAAGCAGTAATTGTGCCATTGCCTTCATCCGGCCGAGGTAAGTATCCTAGCTTGCTGATGGTATACTTTCCACCCAGATTCACCATAATTGATTGCGGAAGTGGATCAACGTTAAACCACTTCGTATGCCAATGTGTATCCGGATCGCCGTCCAATGCCAAATTCGGATCGTTTTCGCCTGCTTCATAGCTCGTAGCTTCTGCACTCATTTGACTTTGCGGAATTTCGGTTAGGTTGCTCTGTCCAGTAACCGTCACCACACTTGTTGCTGTAAATCCGCCTTCTTCCGTCGTCGCGGTAATCGATGTCGTGCCCTGCCCTTTTGGTGTGACCATTCCTTTACTGTCCACACTGGCAATACCAGGATCACCGCTTACCCACTTCACAGTCTTATTACCGGCATTCTCAGGCTCAATGCTCGCTTTCAATTGAACCGGTGCGTCCAACGCCTTAAGTGAGAGTGTCTCACGGTCAAGCTTTATGCCAGTAACCTTCTGTCCGTCTTCCAGCGGGATGCCGAACAGCTTGAATTCACGAATAGCAGCCTTTGATTGAGCATCAGGCAGTCCGGTGATCGTAATTCTAGCGAATCTACCCTGGCTTCCAAATGTATCCTGAATGGTGCCAGTTTCCTGATTATTCGTTCGATTCGTTACTGTAATCCAATTGGAGTTCGCGGTTTCCCGAACTTCAATTTTGTACTGATAAGCCTTGTTACTGTGTTCAAAAGAAACTTCGGAGGATTTAATGGAATGCATCATACCAAGATCAACCGTCCAGCTATGGCTATTGTTCTTATCCGCTGCTGACCAGAATGTGTCCACATTCCCATCATTAGCGAGGCCAGCCGGATGCGCTTGATCCTCACTGTCCGCTATAGCAGGTTTACCTTCTGAAATCAATCGAACTTCAGGAGCTGCCTTCGGCGCCTCATAGACATCGACCTCCGAAGCCGAAGCGAACCCTCCAAGTGCAACAGCTGCTTCAAGCTTCACATAGCGGGCGGAAACACTATCGAAAAGGATGTATTTTTTCAAGTTGTTTCTGAGCCAGGTACCACTGGATACCTTCGTATATGCTTCTCCATCTGTGCTGACGTAAAGGTTGTATGAGGTAATGGTTCCGTTCCCAGCATCCAGACGTGGTGCATACCGGAATTGGCTAACATTGCGAACCTTACCTAAATCGAGAATGATGGATTGCGGGAGCTTATCGGATCCATCCCATTTCGTATGCCATGCGGAATTCCGGTCCCCATCAATCGCTTTAGCTGCTTCCGCACCAGGCTGAAAGCTTTTCGCTGAGGCTGTCATCTCATTTTTAGGTATCACTGTCGGTGAAGGCTGTGATAGATCACGATACAGATTGATCTCTGCAGCAGATACGACACCCCCAACAGCTTCTGTCGCTTCAAGTTTCACAAAAACAGCTTCAACTGTATCAAAATTCACCGTCTTCTCTAGTTTGTCATCATTCCATTGTCCACTGCTTACGAGCGTATAGTTGGTTCCATCCATACTCGTATACAGCTTGTAACCTGTAATTGTGCCGTCTTTGCCACCGTACTGTCTTGGCAAGTATTTCATTTTATTCATATACTGTTTAATCCCCAGGTCTAAAGTGATGCTCTGCTTACTTCCAGCATTTGCTGAAGAAAGCCATATCGATTCATAGCTGCCATCCAGCACATTAGCTGCCGGCGTATCCGAAGCCGCATTCGTTGCAGTTGCAATCATATCTTCCTGCGGAATACGACTTGGGTCTGTGTCCACCTGAGGCAGCTCAATTTTGACAGCATCTACAAGTGGAGTCGTATCTGCTGTAAAGCCTGCGACTTTCACAATAAATTCCTTATCAGTGGATATGGATGGTGTTTTAATGTACAGGATGCCGCCTTTATCTTGCTTAGCATAGTACCAGCCACTTGTTGCGCCATCCCATGCTACTTTGGACTGCAATTCAGGATAGGATGTTCCATCTACAGAAACAGCCTCCGGGTGATCTGGCATGTGGATTGTAAACTGATTCTTACGTGACTCCAATTTGCCTTTATAGTCACCTACGCTTGCTCCAACCTTTATAATCAAGTCTCCACTCCCTTGCTCAGGAGCGGTGGAGGTTATTAATGTTTTGGCAAATTTGCCTGTACGATGCTCCTTCGATATACCATCATCTTCATACATCGTAAAGCTTGACGATTTATAAGGATAAATATCATAAGTAATTGGATCAGGAGGAACCTGACCGTCGTATAACGATTCAGGATACATCGGGATGATAGCCCCGCCCTTTACTAGAAGCGGCAAGCGATCCAGTGGAGCATTGTATTCGTCTAACATTTTTGAACCGTAATGTTCTTCTCCTGTCCAGTAATCGATCCATTTTCCTTTCGGAAGATATATTCCGTTTCGCATAGTCGTGTCGGTATATACTGGCGCAACCAGGAACGATTCCCCAGACATGAATTGATACTGTGTTAAAGTTCCTTTGGAGTTCGGATCATTCGGATAAGAATAGATCATTCCCCGCATGATCGGAGCCCCGGACTCGTAAGACTCATTGAGATAGGTATACAAGTATGGTGTCAATTGCTGTCTTAGCTTCAATGCATCCCTGTTATAGCTCGTATAAGGTTCTCCCCATACCCAAGGCTGCTTATCTTTGGCTGCCCAACCAGACATGTTCATCAGGATTGGAGTGAAGATCTTCCACTGTAAGTCTCGAACGTAGGTTTTAGCGCTTCCTCCGAAAATCCCATCAATATCTCCGGTTGAGTACGGCATCCCAGATAGCCCTGCTCCGATCATCGACGGGATATGGAATCGAATGTATTCCCAGTTGCCCGACTGATCTCCGGACCAGACGGTAGAATATCGCTGGGTACCTGCCCAGCCACCAACGGACCAGACATAACCTCTGTCGTCAGAGTTATCTTCAATTCCTGTAAACGCCTGTTTGCTGGCACCCAGGGCGAAATCGTATCCAGGTCCCACCCAGGCAACGTCGAGTTTAGCGAGCCTTGTACCCTCTACGCCAACTTCTTGCGCGATTTCATCAACACCATTTTGAGTCCATAGTCCGGTATAGAAACCTTCCTTATGTAGTTCGTCAACGGTGTTGCCTAGATCCGTATAACCGCAACCATATCCGTCATTCGGCAAAATCCAGGCTCCAGGCATATCATTTTCCCGATATTTTTTAGCAATAAGGTTAACGACATCGGAGGTCTTTTCTGGATCTCTGTTGTAACAATCCGCATCACCAAGTCCCATACCCCAACGAGGAATCAAGGATGGTTTACCTGTAAGATCTGTATAAGCGTTCAAAATATCTTTCATTGTCTCACCGTAGAAATAATAAGCATCAAACCGATTTTCGTTATGCGTCAGCTTGACGGTCGAATCAAAATCATAAGTACCGCTTTGAAAAGTGTTTCGAAGCACTCCGTATCCTGCAGTACTCAAGTAGAATGGCGCAGGATTCGAAACTGTGCCGCTTCCCCAATCCCCATAGTTGTTAGCGATAGTAATTTTGCGATCACGATGATTGAAGAATCCATTCTGCATACCGCCGCCGTAGAAATATTCATCCTCACCCCGGATAAGCTGTTGTGAGGCTGACTGTCCGTTATAGTTCAAGCTAGCAGACTCTTCCCACACCACCGTTTGGTTGTCACTTTTGTACATGGCGAACTTCAACGGATTTTTGTAGGCTCTCAGCACGAATTTTCCTGTTTCCATCTTGTAATACGTACCTTCATCAGACCACTTTACGTTAACAGGTCCGAAATCATCCTTGATGACGATTGGCTCGATCGGCTTTTCCGCGCTTTTTCCTGACAATTCCTTGAATTGCCCGTTCACACCAAGCCAAATCCGGAACATATCCTCCCGCTGAAAAATCACTTTAATCTTGTCAGAGCCTGACGTAATCTCAAACGTGTTATTATCTTTCTTTACGAAGTCAGAAATGTTACCAACGGAAGCACCATGGGCGGTTTCCGGGCGAATCATGAGCCCTGTAACCATAAGGATCATCAATGCCAGCATCCACATACCAAAGCGATTATAAATTGATCTCAATCCATTCCCTCCATTCAAATGAAGCGGCAAGACAGGATACAGCCTCCACTGTAGTTTGAATTCCTTGTCTTGCCGCTTGGATTCAAGCTGCTATTGTTATTCAATCACAATGTCTTTAGCTATAAGCACCAGGTCCGTCAGATCGACCTTGCCGTCACTATTGATGTCTGCCCGTTTCGCCTTAGCCCAATCTGGGTCTGCAGAACTCTTTCCGTAGTTAGCTGCGACAATAGCCAGATCGCCGATGCTGACTTTGCCATCACCATTCAAATCCTTAGAAGGTTCTGGCACTGTTGTTGTAAACTCCACCTGAGCCGAGGAAGTAGCTGCGCTTGTTTCCTGTCCTTCGCTATCCCCAAGCGTTGCACGCTTTACAGTAATACGTCCGGTTTGGGGTTCTGTCAGATCCTTAGCCTTAAAGGTAATCTTAGCTACATCAACATCCCCTTTAATCGCACTCCCTGAACCTTGGCTAGCCAGAATCAGACGTACAGTGCCTTCTGTATTCTTCGTCTCAAGGATACTCACGCCGTCCACCAACGCATTAGCGGATACATAATCCATTAGTGAAGCATCGAATTCAATCGTGATATCTTGGGCGTACACCGCCTTTGTAACATTGTGGAGACCTATCGTTATGTCGAAATTCTGACCATAAGGAACGCTTTTCGGAGCAGCTAAATTTGTTGCCACTTCACCTGGAACCTCCCTAGCCACTGTAATCTTACTCACTGCTTTATGTCCTCCGGATACGGTAGTTGCAGTAATATCAGCGGTTCCTGCCTTTAACGCAGTCACGACAGCTTTTCCGCCTTGAACTTGAACAGTCGCAATAGCTTCATCGCTGCTATTCCAGGTCACCTGTTTATTCGTTGCATTCCCCGGTTGAAGGGAGGCACTTAGCGTTTGTGTTTCTCCGGCCTTCATCGAAATCTCAGCTTTATCCAGCTTGATACCGGTTACCGGAACTTCAGGAACGTTATTGCTGTACATAAAATTATCAAACACGGTAACTGAAGGACCGAATACTCTAGCCCCCATTTTCCCAGCGTCTGTTGGGATCTGTGCAATAGCATCATCGAAATAAGTCGTTCCATTGATAATCAGCGTTACATGTTTCCCTTCAAACTTCACTTTTACGGTCGATGTTGTGCCTTTTTTCAATTTGGCGGCCTGAGCATTGCTCAATAAACCGTACGAATCCTGAGCGTTCACCCAGTACCAAGCACCTTGATCAAAGCCTATAGAAGCCCAAGCATCATTATTGACATAGCGCAAAATAACACCCGTTCGTATAACATCACTCTGCGGCGTAATCTTAAACTCGATCTCACCATCTCCAATGCTCGGAGATTGCTGATCGATAAACAGATTATTTACACTGTTCGAGGTAAACTTAACGGCATGCTCACCCGCTTGATCAGGTGCTTCTACAAGCTCCATACGTCCGACACCTTTACCGATGACATGCTCCCAGCCTTCGAGCGAGTTATTCTCAAAGCTCGCTGAATAGCTCACAGGCGCTGGAACTTCTACAGGATCCTCTGGGTTAGGAGCGTAGACTTCAAATTCATACATGGAGTAACCATAGGTTCCCACTCGCTTCGTACCTAACATTCGGACATATCTCGCTTGTTCAGTTGGGAATTTGACAATCTCTACTCCGCCAACGCCAGCGTTAGTCGTGTAAACGTCCCGCCAGTTCTCCGCATTATCGGATACTTGAACTTTATAGCCTTTGGCATAAGCACTTTCCCATTTGAAAATAACCTTGCTAATGTCAGTACTTTGGCCTAAATCAACATAGATCCACTCGTTGTCGGTATATTTAGAGGACCAGCGAGAAGCACCCGTATCAACCTCATCCACTACAAGACTAGCCGGAAATTGAGGTACTTCGACGGAAGAAGCTACTGCTGTTTTGTGAGCAGCTAAATTGATGGTCCAAGCGGGTGATCCTGCTTCCTCCGCAATTTCTTTTCCTGATAGCACCCGATTAAAAATCTTGAATTCATCCAGTAGTCCAGTGATTGCTTTGGATGAACTGCCGATGATAGCCGCAGGTAGCATTGTCGTTACAGTAACAGAACCTTTTAGATCCCCATCAATATACAGAGAAGTTCCATTTAGATCTCCTCTGAAGGCAACATGTACCCAGCGCCCAACTGGAATCGCTGCATTAAAGCTGTAATCATAGCCCTCTCGGGTGAATCCGGCATTTGGTGTCCCTTTCTGCTTCAGCTTTATTGCACCATATTCGGATTCCATCAGTATTTTTTCATCCGCTTCTTGTTGATCATTAAGCTTAACCCACGTGGAAACCGTCCAAGGGAAGCCCTTTATTTGCAGCGGTGTTTGAATATGATCTGAAGTCCCTGCAAACCGTACGCCTTTTCCTGTTTTTCCATCATCCACGCGAGTAACGCCAGCTCCTAATGTAGCATCATAGGAATTTCCGGACTGATCAGAGACTCTCTGCGCGCCTTCTTCAAATGGATAATGAACAACAAGATCAGTGGCCGTATTCACTTCATGTAATAAATTCGTTCCAGGACCTTCGCCTAGCTTCGCTGACAACTGCTGGAACTCGGTGAATGTGCTGTCTGTGGACTGGCCTCTCCACATCTTTTCTGCAAGGACAGGCATCGCTTTCTTCACACGATCGTGGACGTCCGCCTCACTTACTTTCTTGCCCATCATATCGTTCCAAGCCCCAAACATCGCACCGAGCAGGTTCGGCTCACCTTCCTGCAGCTTCGTATTTCCACCAAAGTTCGTTGGGTCCCAGTTATTAAACAACCACTGAGAATCCAGATAATCATGGTAATATCCAGCTTTCGGTACAATGTAGAGCGTGGAATCCACCGTATTGATAATTTTGAATCCATCTCTCACCGATGCTACCGGATCTTGCCAACCGTTATTCCAGGCGTTTACGGCTATATCCTTATCTACTACCGTGGTACCCGGGAATGCATTCAAGCTGCCCCACATTCTTGATTTCTTTCCCTTGCTCTTTAAGTGTTCGTTCATCGTGTTCAAAAACTCGCGATACTTCTCAAAAGTAGTCCGATCATTAGGTGCGAATTCATCGCCTCCAAAATGAACCGTTTCTGAATCAAACCATTCCCCATCTAAATATTCGTCCCACACATCCTTGATGAAATCGACCGTTTCCTGACGTGTAATATCCAGATGATCGACAGGCAAATTATCCTTAACCAGATCTGGTCTAACCTTTGTAAATGAAAGAGCATGGCTGGGGGTATCAATTTCCGGCGTGATGTTAAGCCCCCGTATTTTGGCGATGTCCTGCAATTCACGCATATCCTGTTTCGTGTAGTGTCCATCCTTTGCCGTTAATTCCGGATACTTGGTACTTTCTAAACGGAAAGCCGTATATTTGTTCCAATGCTCCCTGCTGTTATCCTTAAAAATCTCGTTATCGTTCAGATGGAGCTGGAAATCATTCATTTTGTAATAGGACATAAATTTGGCGTAATCCTTCAGGAAGTCTATCGTGAAAAACTTGCGTCCTACATCAAGCATAAAACCGCGTTCTCCATACTTAGGGAAATCCTTCGCTACCCCTTTTACAATGCTTGCCTTCTCAGGATCTTGCTCCAAAATTTGTAGTGCCGTTCTTGTTCCATAGAACACACCGGTCTCGGTGTTTGCATGTATTTCCACGTAATCGCCAACTTCAAAGTAGTAGCCTTCTTTACCAATTGATTCATCAGCTGACTTATCGAGCCTAAGCAGGAAGTCACCTTTTGAAGCAGGCTTATTTGGGACAATCGGTAAATCGTACCCTGTTAATTCTTTAAGATCCTCTTGAAAGACCTCTGCCGTAGCTGGTAGTTCGCATAAACATTCACTCGTGGGAATTACGATTTTGGAACTGTCCGTCATCTTGAAAGAACCACTACCGCCAGTCCACTCTTGTAAACTTGGTATCACTTTTGGTTTAGCATTCTCTGCTTCAGCTGCTGCAACTGGTAGTGGAGTAGAGTAAAGCACTAGACAAAAAACTGTAAAGCCGTACAACCATTTTTTCATCTGTCATCCTCCTACTAGTCAAATCATCAATTTTGAAAAAAACCAGGTACATCATGTTTAGTTACTCACACATGTACCTGGCCTATGACTTTGATTACTCTACAATTTTGCGTGCTACAATAACCAAATCTTCCAATCCGACTTTGCCGTCACCGTCAATATCTGCTTTCTTCGCTTTCTCCCAATCAGGGCTTGCTGAAGTCTTGCCATACTGCGCTGCAACCATCGCCAGATCCCCGATCGTTATTTTACCGTCACCGTTGATGTCGCCTTGCGTTCCTTTCTTACCAATCTCGATATTTACGGAAGAGATCGCTGCCGAAATTTCTTTACCCTGATCATCTGAAATGATTGAACTCTTAACGGCGATTGCCCCATTTACCGTTTGGTTAACTTCCTTCGCTTTAAAGGTTAATTCGAGGACATCTGCACTGTTACTAATTCCATGGGTCGCACCTTCACTTGCTACAATAAAGCGAAGTTTACCTGGGGTGCTGTTGATTGAATCAATAACGCTTACCCCACTAATTAACGAACGCGCCTCAACGAATTCCATAACATCCGCGGCATACTCTAGGGCGATGTCCTGCGCAAAAATCTTATCAGACAGATTCCGTAGTCCATATTGAACTTTGAACACTTCTCCTGGCTGAACTTGACTTGGCGCTGTCAAAGTAGAGGAAGATTTTAACTCACCGTCTGTTTCTGTTACGATGACACGGCTGGTCGCAGCGAAGCCCCCATCCATTGTCGTTGCCGTAATTACGGTTTCGCCTACCTTCAATCCCTTAACTAGAGCATGACCTTCTTGCTGTTCAACGGTTGCTACAGCTTCATCACTGCTGCTCCAAAGTACTTTTTTATTCGAAGCATTCAGAGGCTCTATCACAGCGTTCAATTCGCCCGTGCTGCCTACTTTAATCTCTAGCCGTTCTCTATCCATAACGACGCCTGTAACTTTTACTGCTTCTGCCTCATCCTCCGTCTTGAACACATTGAGTTCTGCAGCAGATGCGAAGGTACCCACGCCTTCTATAGCCTCAAGTCTCAAATATGTTGCTTCTACAGCTGTAAAGCGAACAATTTTTGTGGTCTGATCGAGGGGCCATGATCCATCTGCAATTTTTGTGAAATTCGTTCCGTCAACACTCGTGTACAGGTTATAGCTTGTAATCGTTCCATTGGTTCCAGATACTCTAGGTGAATAATTGAATTGGTTAATGTTATATTTGCCTCCGAGGTCCAAAGTAATGGATTCCGGTAAGTGTGCCGGGGTCCATTTCGTATGCCAGATTGTAGACATATCTCCATCGAGTGCAAGACTCGCTTCACCTCCAGGCTGGAAGCTACTCGCCGTTGCAGTCATTTGCGATTGTGGAATTTGCGTGTTAGGCATATACACATTAATCGTCGAGGTTGCACTTTTTTTACTTCCATCCTTTGCGGTAGCAGTAATGATGGCTGTTCCCGCTTGAAGTGCAGTAACTTTTCCCGCCTGATCCACCGATACAATTTCCGGATGGTCAGAAGTCCAGAGCAGTGTCCGGTCCTGAGCATTTGCTGGTTTTACCTGAGCGCTAACAGAGCTTGACTGTCCTTTGTTCAGATCCAGCTTATTTGGCGTTAGCGTAATAGTCGAGACAAGTACACCTTCCTCCGGAACGATCGCACCCTCATCATCGACGCGAATGTTATCGACCACCAGCGTACCGGTTAACTCCTTCTGACTGTTCAGCTTGTTTTTGATAATGGCCAGATAGGCATCTTTCACCCCTTCGGTTGTAAAAGACAGATCCAGCGTACTGCGTCCTTCTTTCAAATTCTCACTAACCAGATCACGAACTACCCCATTCTCCTTCACTCGAATAGCCACTGTGTACATATCCGTCTCATCCGAGTTGTAGTCCATCGTCAGATGGTAGCGGTTATCCTCCTTCATTCGGAGCGTGTGAGGCAATGTACGCAGCCATTCACCGGTTGCATCTTCATTCGTTTTAAGCGACCAATTACCATCCAGAACATAATTCATGATCTGATTGTCGCCTTTTTCAACTAAATGCGTACGAACTGGACCTATTTTAGAATAAACAAAGGGGCCCCAGCCCTCATCAACGTTCTCGAAATCCTCGAATAATACAGAATTACCAACGTCGGTTTTGGTTGGATTCTCCCATACCCTTACATCATCAAAGGTTACCGTCGAATTTCCATCTTCTACCTTCATATAGAGATTGGCCGTCTCACTAACCGCATCAAAGGTAACCTTAATCCGCTGGAAGTTCGTGCTCACATATTTATGCTGCTGGGCTAAAAAGCCATGCTCTGTGTTATCCAGTGTATTGACAACCTTGTCAGCCCCTTGCTTCACACCGATTTCCACGGTGCGTTTCCCATCTACTTTCACCCATACTGATGCAGAATACGTCTTGCCCGGTGTAAGTCCGGTAATCTCCTGCTGAATTACTGCATCACCAGGACCCTTCACTTGAAGCTGGTCATCGGCGTTACTGTTCTTCACAAATTTAATGTGATCATCACTTGCAGCTGTGGAAGATTTCTTCCAGCTACCGAATGTTTGGCTGTCAAAGCCCGGGTCCTTTACCGAACTCCCTTCGCCCCATACCATTTCCGGCTCTTCAGCAGCTGTTGTCTTATACAGGGCATAACCAATCCCCGGCTGCGCGGTAAGTGTGACTTTACCTCCAGTTACTTCTACACTGCCAACATGCTCACGTCCTAAATCTGTCAGCTTATATAACTGTGCCGTCGTTACGTTACTCCATGAGTCTGGAAGACTCCAAGTCGTTTGGCCACCCGCTGGATTCCAGTGATAGATTTTATCTTCTGTCTCAGGACTCCATGGAATAAAGACCGTACTGTCACTAATGTTGCTGCTATCTGTCATGATAGCGATTTCACGACCATCCTTACTTAAATGGATCTTACCGTCCTGCTTACGTTCAACTACAACCTTCTTTTCAAAATCGATACGGTTATCGGTCATCTTGATGATCGGGAAATGCTGCATATATTTTGTTGGTAGATTGTGATTGAAGAATGCCGCACTAGTTGATTGGTAGCTGTAGAATGGAGCACTGTTCTGCCAATAACCCACGCCTACCTGCTTATTCCCTTTCAGTAAAGGGGTTGTTAAGAAGCCATCCAGCGATTGATTCCGTAGGAAACGGGTAACCTTGCTATCGTCACCTTGGTTCGGGTACCCCGGATCTGTTCCCCAATGAATCCAAGCTGCCTGCTCAAACAGAGGTCCTGCAAATTCTGTACCGAGCATCCAGCCGTTACCGTTGATATAATCTGCGAGTTTCTTCGCATTGTAATCGGCACCATCATATACATCTACATATACAAAGGATAGGTTGTCGCCTGTGTCGCTTTTCAGCATATCCAGACGTCTTTTTAATTCACCGGATTCCACATCTTTGGTTTTGTTAACATAGAATGTTTGATCCAGCCAGCCCCAACCTTTACTCAATGGCTGATTCATATTTTCCATTTTGGTGCCGAAAGCATCCAGCGCGTATTCTGTTGCGTTAATGTGTACACCGCCGCGGATATTGTATTTCTTTCCTTCACTCAAAATATAATTAAAATCCTTCTCTCCACCCTGACGAATACCGATATGGCCGCCGTAATCTGGGTGAGAGTCATCATGACCTTCCGCTTGATATCCTTTGAATAGAATCAGCTGTCCAAAGCCATCCGTGAGATTAGAGATCTTCTTCGCATTATCAAAAGCACGCAAGAACGGAGAGGTTGTAGTAGATCCGATGTTCATGCTGATATAAGAGATATTGTCCCTTATCATTTCACTGCCGGTTGGAGCATCCGTATTCTGACGATATACAATAGCTCCATCTTGCCAGTCAACAACTTTGTCTCCATTCGCATCTGGGGTCAGTACAACCTTAGCCCAAGGCAGTGGCTCCGGATCAAGCACAGTACTTCCACGATAAACCCATGAGCCTCCTGATAACGCTGCTTTCTTCGTATGGAGTGCTGTATCATCGCCTACCTTAATACGTACCTTATCAAAGCCATTTACTACATTAGTGATTACACTCGCAGCTAAGACGTCGGAGTTAACGAATGCATACGCACGTCCCCCACTCACGTCTGCTACTCCCGTCTTAAGGTCGTTAAATTCGTCCTGTACAACGTTCCAGCCCCCAGTTATCCGGACAGCCGTTTCCTGCGCTGTAGGCTGGGTTCCAATTACAGAGACAAGGTCATGATCAGGGAATTCGATCGTTCTTACTTTTTCAGTACCATTCTCTTCAATGCTGGCCACTTTGAACTGAAGAATGTTATCCTGAACCTCCATTTCAACTTTGAGATTCACTTTAATTTCTGGAATCTGAAGCGTGTAGGCTGCAGTCTCACCATGAGTGGCATCTGCTGCTTTTTTACTAAAATCAGAAGCGACTATGAAATAGGACTTCTCGTTGATTTTTATCTCATTAAATCCATTTAACTGTCCATACATTTCCGCGCCGCTGTCTAACCATGTGTATTGTTTAACCCGAGGGAACTCTTTATCGATTTCAACCTTCATGGTGTCAGAGCTTAGAGTTTCAGTAATCGTAATCGGCCTCGGTACTGGATCAGTGGATACAATTGGAGTTACCTTCACATCGTCAATCCATAGGGTCTTGTTATTAAACCAGCTGCGTAGTCCAATCTTCCCTGCACTTGTCGATAATGAGGGAAGACTCGTCGTAAGCACGTTATTGCCATCGATCGATAAAGCTACGCTACCTTTCTCATAGCGCAATTTGAGGGTATACTGTTGGTCAGCAGCAAAGGTAAAACTAGGAGCCGTAATATTTCCATACGATTCCGTCCCTCCTTTCATTGCATCCCAGCCCCAAGAACCCGCATCATATTGGATAACATTGTAGTTATTGCTATCGACGAATCGGTAGACCAGTCCAAATCGTGTGGCAGGCTGGCTAAATTTTAACTTCACCTCATATTCAGCATTGGCAACCTGAGGTGAATCTTGGTCTGCTAAAATAACAACCCCTTGTGTCACCGCCTTAACAGCACCTTGATCCGCCGAAAAAGTAGTGGTCCCCTTAGCTGCAGCCCATCCGTCGATGTTGCCATCATTGTAATCTCTGAAATACACGTCCGATTCTTGAGCCGCGAATACGGCTGCCGATGGCAAGCCAAGCTGTACCCCTAGCAACAACGTCAATAGCAAGCTAACCGCTTTGTAACGTTTTCTCATCTCTACGACCTCTTTTCACTTAAATATAAGTAGAATGAACATTATCAATTCACATATTTCCTTTAATTGTATGTTTTTGACATCACAAGGACATAATGAGCCCTCCTTCCATAAGAAGGTGCGTCATTATATGTTTTTTTGTATTACTTGGAATTTAACAATCGCTTGATAACAGCGGCTGATTCCGCTCTTGTAGCAGATTCTTTTGGTGCAAATGTAGTCTGAGTTCTACCTTTCATTAATCCAGATTTCAAGGCAAAGCCCACCGACGCTTTAGCCCACGGGCTTATTTTACTATCATCTTTAAACGCAGTGGTGGAATCTGAGGCCATACTATCGACCTTTACACCGGAAGCATAAGCTTTCGCTCGCATCAGCATCGTTGTCATTTCTTCACGAGTAATGCTTTTTTCCGGAGCAAATTTCGTCTTGGACAAACCACTAATAATTCCGGCTGCATAAGCTTTCTTTACCGTATCTTCGTACCAAACTCCTGATTTCACATCCGTAAACGGATTACCTCCAGAACCTTCTTTAAGATCTAATGCTCTGGCTATAAGAGCTGCGAATTGTGCGCGAGTGATGTTATTATTCGGGGCAAAGCTGTCGGCATCCATGCCTTCAACAATTCCTTTAGTGACCATTTCCATGATATCTTGCTTCGCCCAATGTGAGACGATATCGCTGAAAATCTTGGTGAATGTTGAGGATTGATTCGGGGTGAATTCCTGATCTTTCAGATTACGATCAAGAACCTTTAATGCGGTCCATTTTACTGCAGTTGTACCAGCCCTTTTAGCTTTAAAGGTAATCGTGGCAATGTCCAAATTACCCTTTTCACCATTCACATTTCCGATCTTGGTATGGGCTATCGTAATTTCATTGTTTTTAACGATTGGAGATACAGAAAAGCCTTTGATCTTCGTTTCTGCTTTTACAATCTCAAGCACTTTCGGGTCAAAATTAAATTTAGCTTCATATGCGTATAAGTCTTGAATATCTTTACCCTTTAATGTAACGGTGAACGTAGAATTAGCAGATTCAGTAGCTGATGTCTGCATCTCGAAGTCAGAGACTTTTTCAGCATGGACTGTACTCAACCACATGGAAGAACATAACGTACAGATTAGTGCGAATGTGAATCGTTTGCGTCTCATAAGAACATCCCTTCACCCGTGAATTTTAACTCCCCCCTATCATATGGATTTTGAAATCGGATACACATGATTTATTTTGTTCAACATTGATTATTTTTGTTATTCATTCTCTCTTCGATAAGCTAAGGGACTAATTCCTGTGATTTTTTTAAAAATACGACTGAAATGTTCTGGATTCACGTATCCTACTTGCTCAGAAACCTCGTATATTTTCATTCCGCTCTCCAGCGCCTTTTTAGCCTTCTCGATTCGCAGATTCGTCAGAAACTGAATGAAATTAACACCTATTTCTTTGGAAAACTGTTTGCTTAAATAGCTCTCGCTTACACCGACAATCTGACTAATATTCGACAAATGGACATCTTCGTTAAAGTTTTTCTCTATGAGCTCTTTCGTTTTAGCAACAACAGGGCTAAGAAAGCATTCTTTGGGTTGATCTTTCGGATGCAGCTTTTGATGCAGATGTTCCAAGAACAGTCGGCACCAATGCACCGTATTCTCCCAGGTTTCCTGCTTATAAATATGATCCGTGATGGGATAAGGCAGCTTATCATGAAGCTTTTCCCAAGAAACGCCTTTTTGATAAATTAATGCACTTGCCTCCCAAGTCATATCGACTACATCTGATTTGATAAGCTCAGGTGAACAAGGGTATCGCTGAATCAACAAGTTACAGCAGTGTTCATAGACCTCCTGCCATTTCATTAAATCCGGATCACTTAATGACTTCAGCATTTCGGTTCTAGCCAAATACCATGCTTCTTTCCAGTCACTTTCCTTAATAGCTGGACGCCTTTCAGCTTCCGGATAATATAATCGATTGTACCCCTGGTAAAAACTCAACCCTGCTAATCGTTCAGCTTGGCGGAATAATCGGTTCCACTGCTGATGACCATCCACAATATCACTGATGCCCATAGAAAGCTTCAAATTAATAAATTGCTTTAATCTCATGCTCACCTCAGACAAGATTATGTCTGTCAATCTACGAATGGCGATGATGCTGCATTGCTCTGGAAAAGAGAAGAACAAAACATAATGCCTGTCATCATATCTGCATACTTTGCAGATTCCTTCACTTCTACTTCGATTCGTTACCGTTCGTATCGTCTGCATAATCATACGGTGTGAATCTTCAAATTGAACGGTATCTGATAGCCTAAGAAGCGCAACCTCCAGATTTTTTTCCCCCATATGCTTTCGAACAAGCTCCAACGAAGGCGTTATATCATCATCTGTCACTTCTAAAGAATCCGATAGACAAAGTCGATGCAGAACAGAACAGATCGAAGCTTCAACGTCCTCTAAGGTTGATACTGTCTTTGAGGAGCTTTGCCGCCGCTTCAATTCATCCACAGTCTTAGTCAGTACCGGTGCAATATAAGTTTCATCTAACTTGGCTTTAACAATGTAATCAAAGGCGCCGAGCACAAAGGAATCTCTTACAAAAGAATAATCTCCGTATGCGCTAAGCATGATGGTTAACGGTTGATTCGAAAAAGTAGTGTTATTCAGTGCTTCGAGTAGCTCTACTCCATTCATATTTGGCATTTGAATATCCGCCAGAACTAGATCCACATCTGGATGAATTTTCAGCATATTTAATGCCTCCTTACCATCTCCTGCTTCCCCTGCAATCTCAAAATCGGTCGAAGCAATGGATATATACTCCCGGAGGGCTAACCTAGCTAATGGTTCATCATCAACAATGAGAGCTTTAAATTTCATCATAAATCCCTCCATAATTGATCTATAGGATTACCTCAAAGCCTCAACCGCTATCTCCCAATCATCATTCAATTTTTCTTGAATATCGGCCACCTCAGCACCTGAAAAAATTTCTTGTGCAGCCTTCTTTTCATCAAACTGTATGGCATTTTTTACTTTTTCAAACTTCTCATCGATCCCCAGGTACATAAACGGCTCAAAGGGGTGCTTCTCTTGAACATTGTTGAAGAACGGCAGGAATGATTCAATATTGATCACTGTCGATGAATTTTGCGAATAATTAATATACACTTGGTAAACATCCCGGCTAAATACCCACTCCAAAAATGCTTTAACTTCTTCCGTATTCTTGGAATTTTTATTGATCGCCATATATTGATCTGGCATAGTGATTGCCTGCAAACGCTCTGAAGTTGTCTCTCTCCAGGGCAATGTGAACGCATCTAAATCTTTATCATCCTTCATTTTGGATAAATGATCTCTAAGATACCACTGACCGAGTGCAAGCATAGCCGCTTTATTATTTTGAAACAGCAGTGTTGCCTGATCCACACCAATATTGAGTGCATCGGGCCCTGCTAGTTCATTCTCTGCTATTTTCTTAATCATCACTGCTGCTTTCTCGAAAGGAGAACCTTTTCCGAAAGGGCGTTTTGTCTGTGCGATTGAAGATAAATAATTTTCATCCTTGGATAGTAGAGGCGGTCCGAACTCAGTGAAAGGATAAAACGTCCAATTCTCTTTCCCACCAATCGCAATCGGAATATATTTGCCATGCGCTTTAATCTTCATCATCACATCCATAAATTCATCCATCGTTTGCGGAATCTCTACGCCGGCCTCTTGAAAGATGCTTGGATGGTAATAGACATATTCAGAGAAGGATACAAGTGGTAGACCAAGAATGGAATGATCTAATCTAGCGGGATATTTATTGTTTTTTGCTGCGGTTAATCCATCCAGTGGAAGAAGTACTGCTTTGTAAGTGAGTAGGTCATCTGGCTTCAGGTAAAAAATATCCGGCAAATCATTGGCTGCTAATCGAACCTTTAAATACTGACCGCTATTATCGGGAATTGTCTCTACTTCAACCGTTACATTAGGCTTAATTTTAGAGTAGTCTCTTACTTTTTCCGTCCAAAATTTGATATCTGTCTTCGCTTCCCACATGCCGAATTTTATTTTAATCGGTTGATCCAGATTCACCTTTCCCTGTTGTTGCTCTATTGCCCCTCCTTTGGGACTGAACTTACTTAAAGAGAAGAAGCCACCTACAAAAATAAGAGAAATGATCCCTATTAGAGACACACGGAGTATTATTTTCACTTCTATTAATCACAGCCTTCGAAAAAAGTTTATACCATCATACCTCCTCTGAAGTTACACATGAATGATGTTTTCCCTCTGGACTATGATCTTTTATGATCCTCCGCAGCATTTTGCTTCATCCTCCCTCCCCTAACAACTGATCCTGCATCTCTTCCTCCGGCGTGTCGATCAACGGTAGTCTTATCGATACTATCGTCCCCTGAGGTTTATTCTTCTCGTACTTTAAACCGTAACGCCTCCCGTAATGTAGCTGAATTCGCTTATTAACGTTACTGTTTCCCATACCACTGAAAGAATGCTGATGGCGTATACCATCGCTGTCATATTCCTGAGCATCCATATCCAACATGCCTACACCATTATCAGCTATAGTTATAAGAAGATCTTCCGCTTGTTTGCTCACTATGATTTCGATGATACCAGGATAGTCAACATTCTTTAGTCCATGAATAATACTGTTTTCTAAAATAGGTTGTAGTAGCAATTTCAATATATAATAACCTGCTAAATCCTCATCTACTTCCCATCTCGTTTGAATGGGTCTACCAAAACGAATCTCCATGATATACAAATAATTCTTTAAATGATCTATTTCCTCATCAATCGTAGTCAGAATTCCACCTCGATTAAAAGAAGAAGCCAGTAGACGAGTTAGCGCATGTGTCATATTCCGTATGTTATCTGCTTTACTGATTAAAGCCATAAACTTGATTGAATTGAGTGTATTTATTAAAAAGTGTGGATTGATCTGCGACTGAAGTGCTGCAAACTCCGCCTTTCGCTTCTCCACCTCTTGCCTTTCATGATGGTAGAGCAGATCCTGAATACGCTCCGTCATGTGATTAAAAGAATGCCCAAGCTTAATTAGCTCCAGGCTGCCGGTTCTCATAAATTTAGCGTTTAAATCACCTTCAGTAACCAGATCCATTTGCCGGAGAAGCTCATTTAACGGCTTAGTAACATTAGATACAAAGTAAAATGAAACAAGAATAAATGCTAAGATGATCATCAATGCAAACACCCAGACGATATAATTCACACTAAGGTAATTGGCTGTTAGATCAGCATATGGAATAGACTGTACAAGCCACCATCCGGTCTGATCAATCTTGGCGTAGGTTATCAAATTTCTATATTCACCATTAACATCCACAACGTACCCTTTTTCCTGCGGCCCACGATTTGCGAACCAGTGCATTTGGAATTCCGCCCCTCTAGAGGCAAGGGTATTGGATGAGATAATTTGACCTTCCTCTGTGACGATAAAAAGGCTGGATTCCGTATTATCACGTGACTGCAAAATATGATCAAAGGCACTACTCTCAAACGTAAAAAGAATCATTTCTAGCTGGGATAAAGGATTGATTACACTTGGAGATAGGGCAGCAACCATATTGTAAGGATTGTAGTTACCATATAAAATATTGGGCATCATCCCCAGAAAATGAACGCTATCGGGATTATTTAGCACCTGCCCATACCACGTTTTTTGGCGAAAATAAGAATCATCCAAATTCAAGTTCTTTAAGTACGAATAGGATTGATGATCTTTAAATAGGAAGTTCACCGACAATACTCGTCCTGAGATGGATGCCGTGTACTTCTCTATTAAGACCTTTAGCTCATAGTAAGCCTGCTGTTTCTCGACTCCACTCTTACGATTAATTTCATAAAGCTTTGCCATCACATCCCTGTCCATACCGATAGAAGCAAATAGTCCCGTCAACCTCCTTATTTCCTGACTAACGGAATAGGAGATCGCTTGAGCCGTTTGCTGAGATCGTGATGTATTTTGCTGAAGAATATCTCGCTTATAAATATTTAGAATAATGATGGAGAATAAGATGATCGGCAGAATGACTACCAGTATAAAAAAAAGCCTTAATGTGCTAGACATCCGCCAATTTTTTCTCATAAGTTCCCTCCCCTTTAAAAGATAACTTATAAACGCTTACTTCTACCTCACCATGAATATTGAACAACATATTCCCTTAAATTTGTGCTACTTCCTGCATGGCGACAAAAGTACTCAGAATATTACACATTCAAATTTACTTCACAAATAAATCCGAGTTTATTTTCATCTTTCGACATCGCTTACGAGCTGATTCAAAATGAAAAAGAGCCGACACTATTGTAGAAAGTTCTACTTTAGGATCAGCTCTTTTAGTTCGGTCAATCGTCTTTTCAAACCGCTTGAGAATTAAGGATATGTTAAAAGGGAAGACTCACTTCAAACAATATTCATTTGCATAAAATAATTTAATTTGATAGTATAACTGACGAACGTTCGTTAATATCGAGGTGATTTTTTTTGAAAAGTAAAGAAATTAAAGACATTGCTTTGAAATGTTTCACAACTCATGGATATGAGGGGGCTTCTTTGTCTCAAATTGCTGAGCAAGTCGGGATGAAAAAACAATCTCTTTATGCCCATTTCAAAGGGAAGGATGATCTTTTTCTGCAAGTTCTACAAGATGCCAAAGAGACAGAAATCTCATCCAAACTACAATATTTGAGTAAGGTAGGGACTCATAATCCTAAAACAGATTTATTAGGATATCTGCAATTGGTCATTGATATGTTTCAAAAGAACGAGCAGTTAAAGTTTTGGCTGCGTATCTCTTTTTTTCCACCGCCCCATCTTGCTACAGCGATTGATGAAGAAGTAATCGACACAGAGAAAAAGATTCAACCCGTACTTGAAAGTAAATTCCAAGCTTGGATCGATGCCAAAGTCATCATGGAAGATGCAGCCTCCATCCCAACGCTTGCCTTTTTAGGTGTAGTTGATTCGATCATGCTAGAGCTTGTGTATGGCAATAATGAAATCCGTTTAAATGAAAAACTAAATGCCTCATGGACCGTATTTTGGAGAGGTATTTCACAGCTGTGATTCTACAAAGAGAGGTATTACTTCATGAAGAAACCATTGAAAGAACAAAAAACAGTCTTACTCATTCTACTAAGTAACATATTCATTGTTTTTCTAGGCGTTGGGCTGATCGTCCCTGTTATGCCTTCCTTTATGAACATTATGCATTTGTCAGGTAAAACGATGGGGTATCTTGTAGCAGCATTTGCATTCGCGCAATTACTCATGTCTCCTCTGGCAGGGCGTTGGATTGACACTTACGGCAGAAAAAAAATGATAGTTATCGGCTTAGTGCTCTTCAGTGCATCGGAATTAATCTTTGGTTTAGGCACACATGTATCCGTTCTTTATATCGCCAGAATTCTTGGTGGGATTGCTGGTGCATTCATTATGCCTGCCGTCACAGCCTATGTTGCGGACATCACCTCAGTAGAGGAAAGACCTAAGGCAATGGGTTATGTTTCTGCCGCCATTAGTATTGGTTTTATTATTGGCCCAGGAATCGGAGGATTTATTACTGAACTAGGTATACGTGCTCCATTCTATTTTGCTGCTGGCTTCGCCTTAATCACTTGTATTTCGTCGATATTTATTCTGAAAGAGCCACTATCCAAAGAGCAGCTTTTGGAAATCAGTAAACTTAAAAAAGACACCAACTTTATCAGTGATCTGAAACGCTCGTTTCATCCAGCATATATTATTGCGTTTATTATAGTGTTTGTCCTCGCCTTTGGCTTATCGGCATATGAAACTGTGTTTAGCCTGTTTTCTGATCATAAATTTGGCTTCACTCCACGGGATATTGCAACCATCATTACAATAAGCTCAATCTTCGGGGTGGTTGTGCAGGTCTTTTTATTCGGTAAAATGGTAGATAAGCTCGGTGAAAAAAAGCTCATTCAACTCTGCTTAATTGCTGGCGTAGCCTTAGCTGTAGCCTCCACCATAATCAATAACTATTTAACTGTTCTGCTAGTAACCTGCTTCATCTTTCTCGCATTTGACCTACTCCGTCCAGCACTAACGACCTATTTATCAAAAACGGCTGAAAAAGAGCAAGGCTTTGTCGCTGGCATGAACTCAACCTATACTAGCCTTGGTAATATCATCGGACCTGCATTAGGCGGAGTATTATTTGATGTAAACATCAACTATCCATATCTCTTTGCGGCTGTCATTATGTTTATTGGTCTTGTAATTACGATGGTATGGAAAGAAAAACAAGCTACTAATGGCTTGGTAAACTAAGGTAAGGAACAACTGCGAATAGTAAGATTTACAAAATAAAACAGCTCGCCCTCTATGGGGACACGAGCTGCTCAGGCTGTCGAGAATGTCTCGACAGCTTTCTTTATATCTAATCATTTACAGTCTTCACCACGTATTTTATCCTCGTTCCCACTGCTTGTACATTAAATATACAAAAAACGGAGCCCCTAACCATCACTTCATGACCAGTACCTTTGATTTCAATTTGCTTGAGAATAATTCTTCAACCTAGAATGGATTGATCACATGGAAAAAGACGTTAGGCGACGCCATACGGTAATAATAGCTGCACCAGCCTGCACCTTTGTCGGTGAAACGGTTCGTCGTGCTATACAGCAATCGTTCCTGCTCCAGCTCCTCGATCCGTTCGAGCTTTCCGTCCGCATATTCTAACAGCCTCATGCTCGCTGTATCCAGCCGGCTTACAACGCCGCCGTAACGAATATCGAGCACCTCCCAGCCGAACGGTTTGAACATCGATAGCCATTGCTTCCGGTGTGCGGCGCGAAGATTTTGCACACCCAGCGAAATTTCGGGCAAAACATCCTCTGCAATCCGCCTAAGCACTGCCTTGTCTCCACTGTCATAAGCCCGCTTCAGCTCAAGACCGATTTCGCTCTTCTGCTTCAACACCGCACATAGCTTTTGTGGCACCTCAAACAAATAATCTAGCTCTGCCTCAGCTTTTCTGCGGCTTGCAATTTCGCCTTCCGCCCATGCATAATGAGCCGCCATATCTAGCCCATCAATCTGTTTGTCGAACAGCCCCAACAGTACATCCTGATACAACAGAAACTTAGACGGATTGCTCTGCTTCTGATTATTTGGTGCAGCTCCCGGTGTCTCGTCCAAATACTTCAGCCCCATGTAAGCGTCCGCCTCGATGCCGGTGCAGAACCGAACGCGCTCGGCCAGCGCCTTGTCAGTCGGCGTCGACGAAGAATAAGCATGCTCCGCATAAAACTGCAAGCCGAGCAAAGCGATGTACGGATTGCTCTCCATTCCGTCGTCACCCCACATCGTCGCATAAACTTCCCGGATGCCTTCCTTCTTGCATACCGTCAGCGCTGCATCGGTCGCCGGCAAGGATAGCCCGTAATTGACGCCGAACGTATTGAATACCCACACAGCACCCGCAAAAATAAGATTATTACCGAGCGGCCGGTGTTTGGCGATCAATGTTTCGTAGTCCTTCTCCTCGACGTGGTTATAGTCCCAGTAAACCATATCTATGTCCTTAGGAATGCGGCTCGACATGTCCTCTGATATTTGCGTCTCATGGCCATAATAATCTTCACCGTTAGCTGAAGCCAGCTTCAGGAACATATCGCTCCACATCATCGGTTTCAACCCTAAGCGTCGAGTTACTGCGAGCACCCGCTCCAGATGACCTGTCATAATATCAAAACGGTTCATATGTCCATTGCGATCCAAAAATTTACCGCGTCCAAGCTCTTCCGCTTCATCCATGCCGATGTGGATTTTCCGGCTGCGGAACGGCGCGCTAATGCTGACAATCATATTTTCGACCAAACGATCGGTCTTCTCCGCTCCAACTAGCAACGCGCCTTTTGTATCTTTATATTCCTTTACCGGCTCCCATTTCAAAAACTCCTCCAAATGAGCCAGTGTCTGAATGCTCGGGAACGCTTCAATGCCGAATTGATCGGCGTAATCGTCGATTTCCTTCAACTCCGCCGCCGAGTAACGGCCGCGCATATAGCCGAAATAAGGCTCGCCTTCTATCTCGTAAGTGTCTTCCAAATAGAGCATGACGCTATTCAAACCCATCAGCGCCATTTTGCGCAGCATAAACTTGAAGCTTTCAACGGTTAGCACTCCATTGCGCGATAAATCAAACATCGGACCGATCACATCGAATTGTTGTTGCTCTGTAATTTGAAAGCTCTCTCCGCCCCTAATCTTCTGAATCAACAGTCCCAAGCCGCGGAAGAACTGATGTTTAGCACTATAACGAATATAAGCGCTTTTACCATCATAACCCACTTCCAGTTCTCCTGAAGACGGTTCTACCAAAACAGGAATTCCATCCTCCGACCATTCTGACTTAAGTTCGGCAAGCAGCAACTGAAGTCCTGATTGAAGCTCGCTCAATTCTCCTATAAAATGTAACTTCACTATCAATCCCTCCACAAAAATGAAATATATATAAAATTACACCAAAAACTCGATCAAGGGTGTTAACCTTTGACCGAGCCTGCTACCATGCCTTTCATAATTTGCTCTTGGAAGATCAAAAAGATGAGAATGGTTGGTATTGCAGCAATAAACATCGCACCCATCGTTAAGCTGTAGTCCGTTCCGAATCCATCGGAGAAGAGCGACAAGCTGAGGGGCAGCGTCTTCAACGCTTGAGAATTAATAAAGACGAGCGCGAAGGAGAAATCATTCCAAAACCTCAAAAATGCAAGAATTGTAATCGTAGCGACGATCGGCAGGGACAATGGGAAAATGATGCGTCCGAAGATTCCCCACCAGCCGTTGCCGTCGATCATCGCCGCTTCCTCTACTTCTCTCGGAATGGATACGATGTAGGACATTCCAAGGAAGATCGCAATTGGTAATTCAAATGCCGTATACGGTAGGATGAGTGACCAGTACGTATTCAGCATCCCGAGCTTGTTCATGAAAATAAACAATGGAACGAGTGTGCTATGAATTGGAATGAGCATGCCTAGCAAGAACAATCCTTTTATAACGCCACTCAACTTGAATGGGAACCGGGCAAGCACATAAGCTGCAAGCATGCCGAGCACAATGGTCAGCAGCAGTGCTGAGAGGGTAACAATTGTGGAGTTGAGCACCGCCCGGCCCATATTTCCGAGATCCCATGCCCGGGTTATATTGTCGAACTGCCAATGCTGCGGCCAGGAATAGGGACGATTGAAAAATTCCTGATTCGACTTGAATGCACTTATTCCTAACCAGTATAGCGGATACAATGTAATTATGGCATAAAATAACAGGATGATTTTCGCAATTCCGGAAATCGGCTTACGCCACAGCGAGCCTCTCATCTTCTCCGACCGAGCGTCTATCATTGCTTGCATAGCGATTCACTCCTTCATCGGCCGGGCTAACATTAGCCGACCGCCCATTAGCCGCGTCTCTTCGTGATGATATGATTTAGGCCAATGAGCACGGCGCTAATCAGAATAATCATTGTGGATACCGCAGAGCCGTAGCCGTAACGGTATACCGTAAAGGTGTTATTGTACATATATGTGGCGAGCAATTCTGTCGATTGTGCAGGACCGCCGCGCGTCATGACGATAACATGGTCGAATGCCTTCAAACTTCCAGATATGCACAGTACGATGGTTACAACAACTGTTCCCCAAATTATCGGGAGCGTCACGAAAAATAGCTTTCTCCAGGCTACCGCCCCGTCGATCTTCGCAGCATCTTCAATTTCTGAAGAGATATTTTGGAGTGCAGCGATGAAAATGATAAGATACGGGCCGATATTCGCCCAGTTAATCGGGATCGATACGGCAAACATATTGATTTTAGGGTCGTCTAGCCAAGGCCGGCGCCAAGATTCCAGTCCCAGCGTCTCCAATAATTGATTCAGCAAACCGATTTGCGGGTGATAAATATAGCCCCAGATGAGACCGACGACGACTGTAGACAGCACCATCGGGAGAAATACAGCGGAGCGCATCAACCGATTGAACATCGTGTTCTTGAGCAAGAACAATGACAGCAGCAATGCGACCGATACTTGACCTATTACTGCCGAGACAACAAGGATCAGGTTGTTTTTCAGTGCTCTCCAGAATACTGGATCCTCTAGTATCATTCGATAATTATCCAAC
The DNA here is from genome assembly GCF_038004585.1 of Paenibacillus sp. FSL R5-0475. NCBI lineage: Bacteria > Bacillati > Bacillota > Bacilli > Caryophanales > Paenibacillaceae > Paenibacillus > Paenibacillus sp. FSL R5-0475. Next base: position 601,440 of record NZ_JBBORK010000001.1, on the reverse strand, counting down.
CCGATAAGCTTAGCAGCACCGAGTCCCTTCCACTCAAAGAAACCGTAGTAAGCTGACCAAAAAATCGGAACGATCGCAAAGATGATAAAGATGAGTAGTGCAGGAAGCAGCGCCATGATGACGAAGCTTCTGCTGCGCAATGATGCAGGCATGGCGACAGCCTCCTTTACGTACTTTTGTCTGATTACTTTTTAGTCGAACGCGCTTGCGCATCCTGTAGTTTTTTAGCTACATCCTCCGGCTTACCGCCCATCATAAGCTCTTGAAGACCGTTGTTGATCACTTCGCCTGCTTCAGCAGATAAATAGGCGTCATATACCGGCGTAATTTCAGAATTCACAGCCAATTCATAAGCTTTGAAGTAAAGCGGGCTTACTTTCGACTTATCCAGTTCTACTTTGTACATAACCATTGAGTTGCTTTCTGCGATCGCCTTTTGGCCATCCGGTCCGCTTACTGCGTAGATCAGATCAAGTGCTGCCTGCTTCTGTGCGCCTTTTGTATTTTTGTTAAGCGCGAAGCCTGCGCCTGCTCCACCGGAAATCGTATTCGGTTTGCCTGCTCCACCTTCTATGCCAGGCATTGTTGTGACTTCGATAGGTGCCAACTGCTCAGGAGTTGCAGATGCTGCAAGATTCGTAAGCGACCATGCGCCGTTAATCATCATAGCTGCCTTGCCTTGAATGAAGTATTGCTCTGCTTGCGTGTTGTCGATGCTGTTTGCGCCATCTTGAAACGCTTTATTGTCAACGAGCTCTTTGTACTTGCCCAAAGCGTCAATGAACACAGGATCTGTAAAAGACGCTCCATCTTGAGCTGCAGCTTTCAAGAACCATTCCGTGCCCGTCACGCGGTCAGCCAACGAACCGATAATCGTCGATTGTGCAACCCATGGTGCTTTATTGCCGAGGGCAATCGGCGTAATGCCGTTGTCGTTGAACGTTTTAATTGCAGTCATCATCTCTTCCCAAGTCGTCGGCACTTTTACACTATGCTTCTCGAAAAGATCTTTGTTATAATACATGAACGAAGTTGCTGACATACCGAGCGGCGCTGTGAAAATTTGTCCTTTTTCAAACTCATAGCGGTCGAATGCACCTGCCAAGAAACTGTTCTTCCATTCTGGGTATTTATCCATCAACTCTGTAATCGGTTGAAGCTTACCGGCATCATAGAACTCTTGGGATTGGCTGCCCGCATATACGAAAAATACGTCTGGCATTTCATTTGCCGCAGCCACCGTGCTTAGGCGTTGACGATAACCGTCAACCGGGATCGCTTGCGCGTCTACCTCAACGTCTGGATGCTCCTCTTTATACTTGTCGATCAGGTCTCTAACCGCTTTGGCACGAAGGTCGTCACCCGCGAAGTTATGCCATATTGAAATTTTCGTTTTTTCTTCAGAGCTTTTGTTGTCTCCATTGCTCTGCTCTTTTTTTCCGCTATTGTTGCAAGCGGTTGCCAAAAGGGCAATCATCAAGATAATTGTCGTTACAAACGCAAGTCTCTTCTTCATTCAAATATTCCCCCTTTAGTGATAACCCTAGTATAGATAAGACAGACGAGAAGTCGTAGGGGGGAAAGTTAAGCCCATACGGGGGATATTTTCACCTTCGTCTATTCATTTTGAACGATATTGCGAAGGGGTTTCGCCACTGTAACGCTTAAACAGCTGGTTAAAATGCTTCATATCCTCGTAACCTACCCGCTTAGCGATCTCACTTACCTTCGCTGGCGTTTCCTTCAACAAACGGCTAGCCCATTCCATTCTCGCCTCAGTTACGTACTCAATATAGTTCTTACCTGTTTCCTGTTTAAACAGCTTGCTAAAATAGTTCGGATTCATATGTACGCATGCCGCTACCTGCGCCAAAGACAAGCTGTCTGCAAGATGCTCGCGGATATAGGCTACAGTTCGATCAATGGCTTCATTCCGGCTGCCATTTAATCGTTCATACTGCGCATGGATTGCAAGCAGCATCTGCTGCAAAGTTTCTTCTGGATTCGCAGTAAGCAGCTTTATGTCCAGCTGTTCAATCTGTGGAAGCTTTGGCATCGATTGACCAACGGATGCTGCTGCACGCTCTAGCCAGCGGTACCCCCCAACAATTAAGGAATGCAAATACGCTTGAACGGAACAAGGCGTCGCTTCCGTATCCTGTCTAATGCACTCCAGTTCACCTTTAATCCACTGTTGTACGACTTCTCGGCTCCCGCTTCTCAGAACGGCGGTTAGCTTACTCTCCACTTCTTCCGTACAAACGGTCCGCATTCCTTTCCGGTCTTTAATATCCTCATAGGCCAGCATTCTTGCTTCCTCTGCCAACCAGCGGTACGAGGCAGTATGTTCGGCGGTGCGAAGTGACTCCCTAAGTTCTGCCAAATTGCTGGCCCATACACCGCATGCTGCAAAAAAAGGCTGGCTATAAACGCGCTCCGCCCGCTCCATCGACGCCTTAACCAATCGCTTCGCGCCCGGCTGCCCCCTGCGGAAAATAAGCAGCCATCCATATTCCCAATCAAGAATGACACAGCCAAGTGAATCCCTAATCATCGCAGCCGCCTCATTCATTTCACTTTCCGTCTCCTCCTTCATTGTCAGTGGATATGCAGATGTCACTAGCCATAGCTCTAGCTTCTCCATATCCGATCCGAGCCTCAGCTCAGGATAATAGATCAACAGCTCCTCACTTTCACGCTCCGTCAGGAGATTGTCCCCGCGAAGAAACCGATCCAGTTGCTTCCAACGGTATGCCGTTTGATGAATGGATTCTTGAAGCACAGCCTCCCGTCTATTGACGATACGCTGCTTCACGCGCATAACCGCAGTCATAATATCGCCAGGACGGCTATTTTTAAGCAAATAATCACTTATTCCTTCCCGCATCGCTTGCTGTGCATATGCGAAATCATCGAATCCAGACAATATAACAATTTCAATATAAGGAAAATTCCGCTTAACCTCGCGAGACAATTCCAATCCCGTCATTCCCGTCATCCGAATATCGGTTAGAATGATGTCAGGACACTCTATCGGAATGCGCATCAGCGCTTCCTCTGCAGAAGCAGCCGGCGCGAGCAGCTCAATGCCATTCTCTTCCCATTTAATAACCGTGCTAAGGCCGGTCCTAATAATGACTTCGTCATCTACAATTAAAAGCTTCATATGCACATTCTCCTTCCTTCCCACAAAGGTTGTAGCCTATTTGATTTCTGATTGGATCGGTATAATCGTAAAACTAACTTTAGTGCCGCTTCCTTCTACGCTTTCGATCCGCAAACCGGCTTCATGCCCATAATGAAGCTGCAGCCGATTATGCACGTTGCGCAATCCGTAGCTGCTGCCTGCCGAGTCATTATTCTTCAGCGGATCAATACCCAAGTTTGCGCTTATCTTCTCCCTCAGCAGCTCCAATCTTCCCCTGCTCATGCCGACACCGTCATCTTGAACGATAAACGTAATACGTTCTCCCGCTGACACCGCTTTAACGATAATGCTTCCTTTACCCTCTCTTTTCAGAATGCCATGAATCATCGCGTTTTCAATTAGCGGCTGGAGCAGCAGCTTCAGCATTCTCATATCGAGCAGCTCCGCCGGAATATTCGCCTCGTAATCAAATTTATCCGGATATCGAATGGACTGGATTTTCACATAATGATCTACATGCAAAATTTCTTGGCTGATTGCACAATATTCCTGTCCTTTATTTAAGCTGAACCGAAGAAAATCACTCAATGAGCCGACCATATCCGCGATTTTTTCGTCTCCCTTCATTAGCGCCATCCAGTGGACTGACGATAACGTATTATATAGAAAATGCGGATTGATCTGCGCTTGAAGTGCCGACATATCCGCTTCCTTCTTCAACGCTTCGCTCAGCTTCACCTCATCGGTTAAATTAATAATTCGCGAGCTCATCCGATTATAGCTAATAATCAGTTGTCCAACCTCATCGATCGATGTGACGGGCAGCGTCGGCAGCGGCTCGTCTGGGCTGGAATTCCTAAGAAACTTCGTTAATGCAGACAACGGTTTCGTCACCTTTTGAATAAGTACAAGTACAAAAGCGATGACAAAAAGCATGGAAATGCTGACTGCAATTGCAGTTAACGTTAAAAAATACTGGTTCTGCGCTCTGTAAGCTTTTGCCGGAATGATACCTACGAGTCTCCAGTTAACATTCGGCATCTGATAGTATAATACTGTACTCCGCTCCTCCGCTTCTCGGTAATCGAACGAGCCCAACTTACCCTTGAATTCAACTATTCCGGGAAAATAATCGTTCAAGTTCTTGTTAGTCGAATACCCTTCCGGCCCTGCCAATATCCGATTTTGTTCGTCCAACAGCAGGGCGACGCCTTCACCCTCTAGTCCAGCTTGCTTTAAATGGCTAGAGATAACCGATTGCGTCAAGCTAATTTTAAGCATGCCGATATCGTAATATTTTGATGTGCTGCGAATCGGCCGCGACATCGTAATGACATCCTCTTTGCCGTCCGATGTAACGAAGTGATGTACCGGAGACCACCATTTAGGATATTTCTCATAATAACTGGGATATTCGCTCTGAATATCGGCCCATTCTGATTCGAGGACGGATCTGAAGGAAACCGACGGCTTATTATCTTCATTCGATTCGATCATGACATTGGCGATATATGGTTTGGAAATCGATAATGTTGTAAGTAAATTAACGATCGAGGTTTGCTTTAGCAAATCGTGTTCCGGTGTTTTCAAATAGCTTTGGACATCAGGGTGGCCAATGAGGAATAGTGATAGATTCTCAACATCGCTCACCATATTTTCCAAATAGGCCCCAATTTGCCTAAGCGTGTTCATGCCTGAACTTTTCGCTTTCTCTTCCGTTAAGCTTTCAGCAATATAATAGGAGAACAGTCCCAGAGACAACACCGGTACCAATACCGAAATAATAATCAACAAGCTCAGCTTCTGCTTTAACGATTTACCCAACCAGTTTTCCATCTTATCCTCCGTTCAGATTACCTTTATGCTCTGTTGCTAAATTGTAGCTTTCAAGACTTCCAGAAAACATGTTTGCGCTTTCATATTAACCTAAGTCGCTCGTCCCGACTAGAGTCTATTGTTGACTTGATGAAGCATTGCCTGGTCTTGAGGTCGTCGATGTACCGGGAGAGAGCACCGGATCTTACCTCAGCACAAAAAAAAAGACCGCCCTCTCGCAAAGGAATACAGTCTATTTCCTGTTTGATCCTTCGAAAAGCGGCTATTGCACCGGCAGTCGTGTTTCCACACGGCTCGCTTGCATTGCACATTTTTTCTCTCCAAACTATTCCATGAAAGAAACCTAATAAAAAGCCACTCCACTCTCCACACAACAAAAGAAACGGCATTTCTGCCGTTTCTTTAGGATGGACTCTCAGGGGCTCGAACCCTGGACAAATAGATTAAGAATCTACTGCTCTACCAACTGAGCTAAGAGTCCATATGATGTTTGGTGGAGCCAAGGGGGATCGAATCCCTGACCTCATCGCTGCCAGCGAAGCGCTCTCCCGCCGTTGTTGGTTTCACTACCAAAGACACCCCGAGGCAATCAAAAATTTTCCAAAAAAACAACTTGCAATCCATTCTATGGATTTCGTCGGGACGACGTTATCCGGCTATACGCCGCATGCCCCTCGGTCCGAAGGCCCCGACCTGGAGCTCGTCCGGTGAATGAGCGAAGCGCAGTGCGTTACCGTTCGTCGCGGAAGGCGCATCAGGACACACGAGGAAGCGGCGTCGGCCATGCGCGCCGGGGCGGCTTACGTGGGGGGGCGGAGGCGCCATCACGCGCCCGCAGTTCATCGCGGAAGCGCGGGACGGCTTACCGGCTTCATCCGTCCATTCAGGAAGTTTTATTCTGTATCGTCGAAAAAGCACATTCCGGTCGCGTTGCCGCACTAATCGGAATGTGCTTTAATCAATTGTTTCCGCGTCTACTCCTGCTGCTGCCCCTCGATTAATTGAAGAACGCGATACAAGAACGTCGCCGCTTCCGCTCTGCTGGTCGTACTCTTCGGCTTCATATAGCCGCCCGAGCCCGTAACCAGCCCATGCTCGAACAGAGTTGCCACGCTGTCCGCAGCATATGGCGCAATCTGGCTCGCATCACGGAAGCCCTCAAGTGTTAAACCGGATGCGGACGGCTTGATTGCCCCCGTTGTTTGAAGCGCTCGGGTTAGCATAACCATAGCGTCCTGGCGGCTGATTGAGTCACGAGGAGCAAAGTTAACTTCGTTCACTCCCGAAACGATTCCCAATTGCTTGACGATGGATACCGCATCGTAGTAATAATCATTCGGTTTCACATCGGTGAACGTCGAGGTAATCTCGGCGCGCAGGTCAAGCATGTTCACCAGCATAAGGATAAATTCAGCTCGCGTTACTTGATTTGCGGGGCTGAAAGTGCCATTTTCGATCGAAGTGCCTTTGACGATGCCTCTTTCGGCCAGCTTCTCTATTGCCTCGCGCGCCCATTCATACTTGCCAAGGTCAGTGAACGCAACTGGTTTCTTGCCGCCGACAGCATAGACGCCGACTTGGTCGATGGAGAATCGCAGTACGCCCTTGTCTTTGTCATAAGACGTGCCATCAATTGCCGTCGCGCTGTCTCCCGTCAGCTCGAAAGCTTGCAGATCAGCAGCTTGCTCGCCCGCTTGAAGCGAATACGGAATCGCAATGGAAATCGGTGCCTTCGCATTATTCCAAGACAGAGCTTCACCGTCCAGTTGCAATGCAACTTCAACGATTGGCCTGTTGCCGATCCGGCCAGCCGCTTCGTTGCCGCGATACTCGCCTGCATGGTCGCTTACGATAACGAGCAGCTTTCCGGCATTCTCCTTGACTCCAGCCAGCATGTCGCCAGTCAAAGCAAGCTGGGCATACAGCGTGGAGATATGCAGAATCAGATTAGACTGGTTCGTCAGATTAGCTGCGGGAAGCTCCAAAGCATAGCTGACAGCCGAGTTCGACAGCTTCAATTCAAGACGAATATGCTTGTTGCCGTTGCTGTCGGCTGTTGCCTTGAGAATCGCGGCATTCAGATCTGCTACTCCGACCGAAGCCACAGCCTGATTGCCTTTCAATGTCGGGACAAGCACGGCTTTGACTGAATCGTACGTTTGCAACGTATACGGATCTTGCGCCGAACCGCCTCCAATGCTGCCCCCATTGCCTCCGCCAGTGGAAGGCGGCTTGCGATATTCGAAGGCGGCCTGCGCTGGAGTCGTCATGTCATCCGTTTCAAGCTCGACCGTATACAGTCCTTGCTCTTCTCCGGTCAACGTAAAGGCGATGCGGAAGCTTCCGTCATCCTCAGTGCCCGTCTGGCCGGTATATTGAATGTTGCCTTTTGGGTCAAGCACTTTGACATACAAATGTTCTTTCTTGCCGTTCATGACTAACCCATTGATCGTAACTTTCTTCGTGGAGGCGTCCACGGCGGCTTGTATGCCGTCCAATGTCTTCAGCTCTTGCCGCTGGGAAAGATTGTACACGCCGAATTCATAGAAGGAATAACCGTAGAACGTAGCCCGATTCAGTCCCTCAAACTTGATGTATCTCGCCGTCGTTGCCGGGAATACCAGCGTATTCTTGCCGTCGGACGCTTTAACCACGCCATTGTTGCCGACTTTCAAGGGCTCCCACGTCTGCTTATCATCCGAGACGCTCAGACGGTATTGGTCCGCGCGCGCATATTCCCAATCGATGCGGACCGTATCGAAGGTTTGCTTGCTGTCCAGATCGATCTGGAACCAAGCCGTATCGCGCACTTGGCTCGCCCAGCGCGTACCCGGTGCGCCATCCAGCGCCTTAGAAGGCTCTAGACCTGCGGCTTCCGTCGAGGATGCCTCTGCTTCTTTGTCTTGTGCGATGCTGCCAATCTCGTAATACACGCCTTCCTTCAGGGCCGTATAAGCGCCTTCCGTTACAAATTCAAGGCCTTTAGCCCCTTCCAGCTTCGCATTGAATGCCAGCAAATAGCCTATGGCTTCCTCAGGATCGCTCTCTTGCGTACGCTCCATCATAATCAGAGCGTTGCGCATAGCGCGTACCGTATCGGCATTGCTAAGCTGCTTGTTGTCTGCGTATTTATCAACAAGAGCCAATAGACCTTCAGCGCCCAAACGAGCTTCTATTACGAACTTAACCGTCTTGGATTTGGCAGCCGCCACCGTCAGCTCCAGCACATGCTTGCCCGGCTTGCCCGTCAGATCTACTATAGTTCCTTGCGTATAAGGTTTGCCGTCATACTTGGCCGTTACTTTGACGATACCGCTGTCATCATCTCCCGGAATGGCCCAGGTGAAGGCGGCCTGTGTCGTATCAGGCACAATCGTATGCTCCGAGATCGGCTCCCCGTTCATGAGCGCTACAACATCAGGCGCAGCGGCGTCTTGCTTCTGATAAGTGCCCTTCACGAATTGGTACAGCCAATCGTAGAGGACGCGGATAGCAGGATCCTCGCTTTTCGCCGCGCTGAAAATGGCGTTGTTGCCTTGATAATACGCTCTATACCCTTGCTGCATTAGCCCTGTATCCACGCCGCTGTTCAAGTAATCGATGAACCGCTCGCGGAAGACGGCGTCATTGATCATCCGGTCATCGAACTCCAGCTCCAGCGACATGCCGTACCGTTTCGCCATATCCGCTGTATCTTCCAGACGCGAGAACTCCATTTTCTCGAAGAAATAGTTCGGCTGCAGAGATACGGCATCGATGCCGACATCCTTCCACATGAATTTCTTATAAGCCAAAGAATGAGGGATCCAGAACATCTTCAGGTCTGCGTTATGAACGATGTCGCTCGCTTTCTTGACCATCTCCGGGCCAGTCGAATGCGTGCTTATTTGTTCCTCCAGCCAATACATGCCGACGAGCTCCAGATTCGAGTAGCCCGCAGCCGCCCATCTTGCTTGCACTTCATCGGTCCACCACTGAATCGCTTTGGCCCGGTTGTTCAGCGATACGTCATTACCGACCACACTTAGGTTGAAGTCCAGATTTTCATCGTTAATGCTGCCAAAATCGGACTGATATTCGCCCGGATCGGGTATCATCATAACAACCTTCGTCTTACGGTCAGGCTCGCCAAGCTTCGCGCCTACCTCGGCCGTCGCCTCGTTCAGCGCGCTCATATCGCCGCCGGCGTTAAACGTTTTATTTAAATACCATTCCCATTCCACTCTTCTGGCTTTGCCGGCCGCTTCAACCGCGCCGAAGCCTCTGCCGTTTTCCGACGTCAAACCCAGATACAGCACGCCGTCGAACAGCCAATCGACAGGCTCTCCCTGCTTGTTCACATAGCTGATATTAGGGATAACCCGTTCCTTCGTCCAGGTTCCTGTACCATCCGGGTAATGCCCGTTATACAGCAAGCCCAAATTTTCAATCCCGCCAGTAGCCTCCCCAGGTTGCTGGAGACCATAAGGTTCGGGCTGCACTGGCTGGGCTCCGTCGATCAAGCCGTCCGCGCCGGTTATCGTCACCTCGTCGATCATAGTCCACGCCCTCGGATGCACGGAGAACACCACTTTCACATACTGAGCGTAAACCAATCCTTCGGTATAATCGCCACGCTTGACGACTCCGGTCTCTGGGCTGCCGTCCCATTTATACGTCTCGGTGTTGGTCTGATCGCCCCATAACAATTTAGTCGCATTATGAGACAATACGCCCCAGTTCACCCCATCGTCAGACGCGTAGAATGAAACGGTGAGCGGTACAAGCGTTTCGTTGTTCGGCCAATCTTGCAAGAAACGCGCGCTCACGTCCTTGATCGTTTTTTGCTCGCCTAGATCAAACACAACCGAACGGGATTTCTTGTAGCGGTGGCCCACCCAGTTGCCGCTGTCACGGGATGTGTCTACGGCATTGCCGTCCGTCAGCTTCGTCCCGTCATCCGGGAAAGCGTCCTCCGGCTGATCCAACCATGTGTACGTTTTCCCTTGAACCAAATTATAAAAGCTGGCACTCTCTCCGCCCGGCTCCTCCGCATACACGGAGGATATCAACGAGAACAGCATGACCGGGACAAGCAGCAAAGCAGTCAAACTTCGTCTAGTTTTCACTTAAGCTCACGCTCTCTTTCTATACATAATTAGTTCTGCTCCTGCGCTTGCAATTCTGCAAGCGCATCGAGCATGTTCAGAATGACGACCACAGCTTCAGCACGCGTCGCCGAGGCTGTCGGGGCAAACCGGTTGTCCCCGCGACCGTTCATTACTCCCGCCTTCTGGGCTGCTGCCACATACGGCTTCGCCCAAGCCGGGATTTGATCCGCGTCAGCATAAGAGAGCTCATGCCCTTCCGAAGTCTTCAGGCCCAAGCTGCGAACAATCATCGCTGCCAGTTCTGCTCGGCTAATTGAAGCCTTCGGACGGAAGGTCCCATCCGCATAGCCGCTGATCAGGCCGGATTCCAAGGCTTGCGCAATATAAGGATTCGCCCAAGCTTGAATTGAGCTTGCGTCCGCGAAGTCCAGCGAACTGTTCGTACCTTGCAGCTTCAACGCTTTGACCAACATGACTACGAATTCGTCCCTGCTGACCGTCTTATTCGGCTTGAACGTCTCGTCGGTATAGCCCGCTACGAATCCAAGCTCAACGGCCCGTTTGATGGACGCTTTTGCCCAATGGCTCGCAATATCGTTCAGTCGAACCGTTGTCGATCCGCCAGACTCCCCGCCATTGCCATTGCCGTTGCCGTTCTCATTGCCATTGCCTGGATCTCCGCCTCCCGGATTCGAACCGCCGTTTTGGCCTTCTTCCGGATCTGGAGTTATTGGAGTCGGAACCCATCCTCCGCCACCAGAGCTAGGCAACGCTTTGATTTTGATCTTGAACGTTTTTTTCGCGGATGCATCTCCCTTGCTGATCGTCGCGGTCAGCACGACCTCCATGTCGCTGCCTGACGGACGTTGCAACAATTGTCCGTTGGCATTCAGATAGTCGGGCTTCGAGCTGCTCCAGACGATACGCGTGCCGAGCTGTCCTTTCTGCGGTAGATAGAGATTCGCGGCAATGCTTTCATTCACATTAAGCTCGATCAGACCCATTACGTCTTCGATCGTTAGACGATCGCGCGCAACGCTCAGCCCGGCATACGCCTGCTCGGCCTCAGGACGAGTCAGCTGGGCGGTTTGAATCGCCGCAGTCGCTTGTACCATCGCCTGTTGAAGCTGTGCCCAGCCCTCAGGAGAATAATTGTCTTCCACGAGCTTGTAGGCCTCGATAGCCGTCAACAGGTCGATAATCGGCCGTATATTGCCGAGCTTATATTCCTCGCCGTACACTTCAAATTCCTCAAAGGAATAGCCGAACATGGTAGCTCTGGATACGCCTTCAAACTTCACGTATCTGGCCGGCGTGCTTTGGAAGGTAGTCACGACGCGTCCCGGCTTGCCGTTAATCTCACCGTTGTTGTCTTTCACGACATTCGTCCAGTTCTCCTTGTCCTCGGACACGAGAATGCGGTACTTCGAACCGTAAGCCGTTTGCCACAAAATAGATACAGCATCAATGTTCTTCACTTCACCCAGATCCACCATGAACCAGGTATCGTCCACCCAATTGCTGGACCATCTGGTGTCCCCTCTGCCGTCCACCGCTTTGTCCGCCGTGTAGGACGAGGATTCCGGCAGCGAGGATTCGGCTTGCTTATGCAAAGCCAGATTTCCATGCAGGTCCACGTAGATGTTCCTTACGATGAGTTCGTCAATCAAGCCTTTAAAAGCATTCGTTTCACTGCCTATTTTGGCTACTGGCAATACGAACGTTTCCAACTTGGAGCCGTCTTTGAGAGTAGCCGTATACTCACTGCCGTTAATGAAGATGGAGGTCCCCGTGTCGTCGCCGATCATAATGACATGGGTCCAGCGGTCGGTCGGCAGCTTATAATTGAATTCGCTGACGTAGTTTTCTTTCGTGATGGCCAGTTTGCCGCTGCCCCCGATGTTATATTTCAGCTGTCCATCCGGAGATTCCAGCAGCACAGCTCCTTGCGGGTTGTCAGCGTCCGGTTTGATCCACATGGACATCGTCCATCCGAAACCGAGCGTGCGAAGCGGCGTTTCCACGTAGCTGGCTCCGCCTTTGAGCCTTACTGCTTGCCCGAAGATTCCCTTCTCCGTGCCTGCATTCACCGCGTTGCCGTCAAAGCCGCTGCCCGAACGATCCGCGAAGCCCTCGTCGAAAGTATAATCGAGAACGATATTGCGCTCATTGTCGACTTGAAGCTTGTGCGACTGATGAACACCCGGCGGGTCCACGTACTTTGCGGCATCCGTCTGGAAGCTTGCAAAGTTCCGGTCGACGCGGTTGCCTCTCCACAGCTTCTCCGCCAACACTTGCATGGAAGGCAAGATACGCTGATGCGAGTCCGCCATGGAGACGCCCTTCTCTACAGACACGTCGTTCCAGAGCGCGAACATGCCGCCTTTTACCTGCGGGTGCCCATAAGGAAGCTTCGTCTCCAGCCAATCGTTAGGCTCCCACTCATTGTAAATAAAATCGTAATTCAAATAGCTGCGGTACAGTTGCGGAACGATATAGAGCAAGTTCGTGTTGGTATTGACAACGTCGTAGCCAAGCTTAATGGCCTGCAAGACACTTCCGTACTGCTCATACCAGATGTCCATCGTCGCATTGTTGCTGACTGGCGTCGTGCCGTCATATGCGGACAGACTGCCCCACAGACGAGCGCGCTTGCCTTTGCTGTTAATGTGGTTAAGGAGCATATCCGCGTACCTGCGGAACGCCTCCTTGTCGTCGCCGAAATATTCATCCGTGCCGACGTGCACGTCCGGGCCGACGAAGGTCGGATTGCTGCCGTCGAGATACTCGTCAAAGAGTTCTTTAATGAAGTCGAGCGTCTCCGGACGATTGATATCCAGCTGATTGTTGCTGCCCAACCTAGGGTCGTAAGCGATGAACGCGCCGGAATGGCCCGGTGTATCGATTTCCGGCACGACGTTTACGCCGTATTCCATCCCAAGCAGCTGCAGGTCTCTGAATTGCTGCTTCGTATAGAAGCCGTCCTTGCTCGTCACTCCCGGGAATTTCTCGCTCTCCAGACGGAAGTAACCGACATCGCCGACATCATCGTTCAGATGAATCTGGAACCGGTTCATCTTATAGTAGGACATCAACTTCACATAATCCCGCAAAAATTCGATCGTATAAAACTTGCGGCCCACATCGAGCATGAAGCCTCGATCCGCGTATTTCGGATAATCGCGCGATTGCCCCTTGGGCATCGTCTTATGATCGGCATCGTGGCCGAGCAGTTGAAGGATCGTTTTTGTGCCGAACATGACGCCCGTCTGATCGGAGCCAGCGACGGAAGTATATTCGCCGATATTCAGCTCATAGCCCTCTGTCCCCAATCCCGTTTGCGCGGCATCCAGCACCAAATAGATGTCCCCCTCTTGAGGTGAACCAACCGTAACCGTCAGCGGAAGCTTCGTTAAATCAAGCAAGTCCTTCCGCAAAATATTGGCCGTCCCCTGCAGAGCCGCTTCATCCTCCGCGCGAATGACGATATTGGATTTATCCGTCAAGCGGAACTCGCCGGTTGTGCCCAGCCACTCACGCAAAGAAGGAATGACTCGCGGCTCCGGGTTCCGATCGCTCGTCTGCTCGTAGAGACCGGGTACGGTGACTAGCGCATTATCCGCTAACAGATATGTCGGATCGCTGTCGCTCTCGATTTGCAGCAGCAGCTGAACCTGAGTATCCACAAGCGGCGCATGAATATTGCCCTGCTCGTCGATCACCGGCAAGCTGTCCGTGTTCACCAGTGTCAGCGTATAACCATCCGGTACAGCGGGCAGGTTCAGCTGAGTGTCTCCCTCGGAGACGACGATGCTGTTTTTGACCGCATCCATCATAGGCGGCAACAGCGGTTTGCCCTTGTATACCTCGAATTCCCAGAAGGAGTATCCGTAATAGATACCCTCAATTGGACGTCGCGTTACTCCTTGGAACTTAACGTATTGCGCCAGTGTCGGCTCAAAATCGATCGTATCCTCGACTGATCCGCGGGCGACGAGCACGCGGTTGTCCGCGAATACGTTCCTCCAGGTTACCGCATCGTCAGACACGAGAACTTGATATTGTTCCGCCGGAGTCTGCCAGTTGATGATTACTCTTCCAATTTCTACAGGCTCGCCCAGATCAACGTAGAACCACTGGTCATCCGTTCTTTCCGAAGACCAGCGGCTTGCATCCCGATTGCCACCGTCGACCGCTTTCTCAGGCCCGAAAAAGTCTACTTCGTTCGACGACGAATAAGCCGTCTTTCCTAAAGCCAGATTACCTGTTGCGGCGTCGGACTTCTCCGATGAAACAGCAACTAAAATGAAAGCGGTAACAAAAAACACTAAAAAAATATTCCTATACCGTAAACGCACTAAGATCCCCCCCGTTGTTTATTAGCTCGAATTTTACTCCAGCTTACCGCATGACCCTCCATGCTCAACTGCTGCAGCAATTTTATTATAAGTAGGGGCATTCGTTTCATCGATATACTTGTCTTTACAATACATATACAAATGTGGACATTCGGCCTTCTAAGGTGAATCAAGCATGCCAGCATTTCTGTCATATCTCATGCTCATTAATAGTACAAAATCGTGATCCTTTCGAAGAGTAGTGAAAAAGAAAAAAAGCCATTTCAGTAGAATTGGCTTTTCTTCATGTTATGGAAATAGAGCCTAGGGGGATACGCTACGCCCTGCACATTCTCCGTCTACCCGTCACGGGAGTCTAAAACGACTAGACCCATGAACAAATCTTGGCATTTGATGTGGAATTAAGGGGAATCGTCCTAGGCTTTAAGCCCTATTCTCGAGGGGGAGTATATCCGTTGCCCTATTCAGGACCCGCCGATCTTATAGGATAATATAGAAAATGTATCCACTTGAATAGGAATGGGAGTGATTCCTCTTGTTACAATTAAACAGCGAACTGTGGGGCAAGCTAACCGGTCCTTACGAGTCGGGCGAAATGGTACCTGAACTGTTGGAGCGTCTGATGCTTGATTTCGATAAAGAAGTTTTCGACGAGCTATTCCAGGAGCACTTATATCACCAAAATACGATCTATACCGTCACTTACGCGGCAGTACCTTATCTGGCCAAACTTGCTCTCGCATCAAAAAATATGGAAGTGCGCCATGAAATCTACATCACTTGCGGGATTATCGAGTCGTGTCATGACAAAACAAGATCTGAGCCGTATCCCTCGGATTGGAACGAACTTGCTGCTGAAGCGGGAAACGAGGTTTGCGCGGAGATGTACCAATCTTACTTAAAAGCGATAGCGGAGCTTGCTTCGCTTGTTGCAGAGATGTTGGCCTACGCCAAACAAGAAATAAGCAGCGATAGCGAAAAAAGATATGTTCTCATTGCCGACGCGGCTTATCGGGAATCCCAGAGCGTGGCAAACATGTTTCTGAATTTTACGGCTGGCGACGAATATGTGGCCGTTTGCGGAGCATGTAATCAAGAGGCTTACTTGTGGCCGAGCGGAGAAGGCGGTCGTATACAAGCATTCGCGGAAGATCCGGTATTCGAACCCCTTCAGGCCGCACATGAGGTTACTCCCGTTGAGGCATTCGTTGAAGCGGAACATCAAATACTGGCGGAGCGAGCCGATCAGCTGGGCGATTCCTCTTTTTTGAACCAATTGCCGTATTTGGCCGGGGAAATGAATTGTCCTTCATGCGGCGCCAGAATGCAGGTTTGGCCTAGTTTGCTTTCGACTTTTGGAGGGTAATAAACAGGAACTGGATATCGCATCCATTTCTATGTTTGGGGGGAATGACTTATCAGTGTTTCTATTTATTACACATGCACGAGGGAATATGTCCTAACAGAAAGCGAACAACAAGCAATCACAGCCATTGTCCAACGTTATGATCAGGATTTTGAAGGGAAAGACCGGGCGGAGTCTTTCACAGAGTACAAATTCGATTCGTCCAGATCAACGGAGATCTTCGCTGGCGCTACCAAGCTGTCCATGACGGATCAGATTGAAGATTTGCTGAACGATTTATTTCATTGGTTGAAATGTTTGACCGAGATACGTAGAAAAGTAGACGGTGGTGAATGGCATGTTCACCTGGATGATATCGATGCCGTGTGGGATGATGAATTAGGCTGGAAAATGCCTGAAAACTGATTTCCATAATGAATGCCATGCACTTGCTCGCCAGCCTTCAAATCATAATCATTACCTTTTAGACTACTTACACTTGAAGTCGCTAAAAACGAGCTAATGTTCAATTTTAACGTCAGTTCTACTGAATCTCGGTAAACCCTAACACACTCAATGATCGTACTAAGCATCATTTTCTTTTTAGCAGTAGAAGCTTTCTTAAATACCTCGCGCCAAACAGGAATATAGGTCTGGAGAGCCTGCATTTCAACTTGTTCTACCTTTTAGCATTGAGCTTCTGAATTACCTCAAAAAGAAATAGACCGCCCTAGTCCAAAGGATGCGGTCTATTTCTGCCCGTAATACCTGAAAGCCGCCGCCCTTAAAAGCGGCTATTGCACTGGGAGCCGTGTTTCCGCACGGCTCTCTTTGCATTGTACGATTTATCTACCCAAACTATACCACGATCAAAACCAAATAAATCGTCACTCCGCTTCCTGAACAACAAAAAAGAAACGGCATTTCTGCCGTTTCTTTAGGATGGACTCTCAGGGGCTCGAACCCTGGACAAATAGATTAAGAGTCTACTGCTCTACCAACTGAGCTAAGAGTCCATATGAAGTTTGGTGGAGCCAAGGGGGATCGAACCCCTGACCTCATCGCTGCCAGCGATGCGCTCTCCCAGCTGAGCTATGGCCCCGCGAAATACTCCGTTATGTCAACGGTCAGTCAACGTACAACCCGCTCGTATCAACGGTTTTTAGCGTTCAGTCAATCCGCTCGTATTCTTTCCGCCTAAATAATATATCACACGGGAGCGCATCGCTGCAAGATTTTTCTGCGCATATCTGCGATTTTATTTTTATGCGGCTGAGAAACGTTGATGTAGCGCCGTTCTTCGTTCACGTACGTCCCCTAGACGGATATGCGCTCAGCGCATCACTGTAAACGCAAAAAAAAAGGCGTAGCCCCTACGGTATTTTCCCCGTAAGAACTGCGCCTTTTTATCGTTAATCTTCCGTCGTATCCCCGTTCGTACTTCGCGTACTATCCGCAAGGTCTCCGCTTACTTTGTTCGCTGCGTCAGAAATCCCCTCCGCTAGCATATACGCAACGCACGCACCCACCGCGCCAATGACGCCGGTTACGTGCAGCACCGTATTATCTCCCGCGCCCGAAGCCGTAAGTACCGATGTTGCCAGCGCAGCTAATAGCGCCCAAAACTTCCGCGATGATAATTTGCGTAAGATATCGTTTTTGTTCATCGTATTATTTCGCCTCCTTCGTAATAGTTGCGGTTTTCGTTACGTTATCCCATGCGATTGCAGCGCCAAACTGATCGGACATCTCGCGCAATGGAACGTACACTGCTCCGTCAATCAATACGCCGTCCTTCGCCTTACATCCGTTAACTACTACGTTCGCTTTATATACGATCATATCGTTAGCCTCCTGTTTAATCGGATTTAACTTCGCCTCTACTAGCGCTTTAAATGCCGTCCATCCGGTCCATTTACCGCTATCGTACATTAAGCGCGGGCATATTTTACCGGACCAATCGTAATGTCGGCGTAGTCTATCCACACCCCATCCGCGTTCCTTTAGCATTGATGCTACGAGACTCGCTGCGTTATCGAGCGTCTTTGCGTAGTTACCACTTTCGCATATCTCTACGCCGATCGACGTACGGTTGCCGGATTTTGCTGCGCTACCGTCTCCGCTATGCCATGCGTTCTCATTCAGCGGAAGACATTCGACCGCTTCCTTTTCGTCGACTACGATATGGAATGACGCTTGGCGCGCGTTAGTTGGATTCGTCAGCCACGCGCGTTCATTCGCTGCCGAGGACGTCGGATTGCCCGTATTGTGAATCGTAATAGTAGTCGCAGACATAGCGTATCCAGGTCGCCGGTTGCACGCGGTTGTCTTCGGTATACAATCCTTGCGGTAATTAAAATCGCCCATATTTACGCAGCATCCTTTCCGTGTACTATCGTTTTAATATCGCGGACATCGAGCGCCAGGTTCTCGTATTGACCGGCCAGCGCTTCGAATCGATCCGTCAGTCCTTCCGCCAGCTTCATCAAGCGGTCTTCCCGCGCAATTGCTTCGCTGTGCATCCGTTCGCGTTCCGTCTTAGCTTCCGTACTTATGCGTTCTTCACGCGCGCGCGCTTCGTCGGACATTCGGCGCATCTCTTTCCATAGTGTCCACGCGATGACTGCGGCTGCTACCGCAAATATTCCGTTCTTGGCGACCTCCGCCCAAAGTGTTCCGTCCATCAAGCGGTCGCCTCCGTTTCAGGTGCGAGATAATCCGCAAGTGCGCGGCCGATCTCGTCGTCGAGCGTTTGGAGTACGGATAGGCGGGATTCAGCGTTAGGTAATGCGGCTAGGACTGCGCTAATAGTTGCGGCGAGTTCTGGCGCAGGGTTAGCGGTATCTATCGTACATTCGAGTAATGCGCGTACTTTCATAATTTAGACTCCTTCGATTTGGAAATATCAGGACATGTTCGACTACATGTAGTATAATAATTGTGATGCCAGCCCCTATATGTAGAGGAGGTTTAACATGACTAAGAGACCGAGATTAGAAGTGATTCAAGAAAGCTCAACTGGCCTTAATCAAAAATTCAAAGATAATCTGACTGGCGAAATAGTCACTAGAGGTCATGTAGCAAAAAACATAGACAAGTATGACGGATACCACGTAATGAAGGTTGATGGAAAGAATGTTATTCGTTCTAACCCTGATGGGAAAGAAGGCAATAACTTAGGTTAACTAATACAAACATGCTGGCATCGCCTGTATTTCATAGCCGTCCTTTACTATCCACTCACCGTCGTCTGATAAAATAGCAATTACTTCGTGTTGACCGTCCTCGGTCGTAAGGCTTCCACTCTCTTTACGTGTAATTACAATCTGTTCGAAGTTCTGTCCGTTAATAATCATATTCGTATCCCTCCGTTAATTAAAAAGAGCCCCGATGCGTAGGACGTTACGTCCGTAGCACGAGACTCTTCGTTATTTTGCGTATACTATTCGCCGAGTGCGGCGTTGATCTGCGCTAACTCTGCTTGATAGAATGCGAGTTCATTTTCAAATTGTACTAACTGAGTATTCGCTTCGTCTAAAGAAGCCTGCCACTGCGGTATAGTTGTCGAGTTTGGATTTTCTTTTATAAAGGTCTCCCACACCTTTATTCGAAGTTCTTTGTGATTAGCGATTTGTTGTGCTTTCTTTTCAATCTCAGCGACCACTTCATCGCGCTTCGTACTCAACTCACTGGAAACGCTCACGTCACGACTAGGTAAGACCCCTCCTACTACCACGTCACCCATAATGATCTTTTTCCCCTCCACGGTTAGTATCGCACCCGTCGCCTCAGATACCGCGCGAACTGGAGCGTATGCTGTTCCGTTTATAATAATGGCGTCAGCTACTTTTTTTCCGCCTTTTTCAACCGTAAATATCCCTTGTACTTTTTGTCCTATTAGACCCACTGAGTCCGCAAATGCAGAAGCGCCCGTAAATAATAGCGCTCCGACAATTATTCCAGAAATAAACTTTTTTATGATAGCAACCTCCTTTTGGTATATTTACCCTATCATACCATTACGTTAGGCTACTGAATAGGTTCCGCCTCCACTATTCGCGTTGGCAGGGTTCCCATGATTATGAGAAGGCAACGTTACAGAATGTGAATGAGATAGGCTGGCTTTTGTAGCGATTGCGTTCCAAAGAGCATCGATTTCTCCCTGCAACGTTGTCCCGTTATCTATTCGAAGCTTAGACCATGAACTCAACCGTACACTACCGCTCGGCTGCAAATCAATGTTAGTTCCCGCTAAAGTAAGGTTTCCGTATGCACTCAACGCAAGCCCGACGCTAGGCGAGTTATATATCGTAGACTCGTTACCATTCGCTAAGAAACGGATCTTACTAACTCCGCCATCATACGCGGGGATAAGTATCCCATCGTTAGGCCCTGCGTAAATGCCGAACGCCACGCTTGTCGGATCGATCACTACGCGTGGATATACGGAGTCTGACGTTTGTATCTTAGCGCCAGTCACCGTACCGCCTGTAATAGTCGACGCGCTTATATGTCCGCTAAAGTTACCGTCAACCGCGCTCATGATTCCGCCACTCGTTACGGTAAACATTCCGTTACCAACGTTAATCGACGAACCGACGATCGCGCCATTCGTAAAGTTGGACGATAGAATATTTGCAGAGTTAGCAGTCAGCTTATTGAGCACGACGTTGCCCGCCATATCTAAACGGAAAGGCGCGCTGCCGAAATCCGCATGGCCGGCGCTAATACCGTTCGTATTAATCTTAACGATATCATTTCCGCTACCAATTACGAGGCTGACGAAGCTACCAAGTTGACCGCTGATTACTTCCGCGTTGATGTAGCCCGCTGTAATCGCAGTCCGTGCAGTTGCACCGCCGTCCGTGGTGATGATGATCCCGTTCGAAGTAAGGATAACTTGGTCGTTTGCATCTACACGGCTCTGCAGTACGATTCCTCGCGTATCATATTTAATCTCCGTTTTCGATTCGTTAATCTCAATGACCGCAAGCCGCGCGAACTCCTCGAATACTTCCGCTCTGATTCGCCCGCCACTAAATACGTTCTCTATCGCGCGCCGTCCCGCCTCCAAGTCCGCGAGTATTTGCGTATAGTCACGTTTCATTACGTTCGCAACCGTTAATTGCGTATGTTTGTCGGGCGCATACGGATACTCCGTCATTTCCGTAATTCGCGCTGTGATGCCCGTTAAGCCGAGCGCTGGATCTACGAGCGTTACCGTATCGCCGAGGCCGGGACGCGCTTCTTGCTTATCGATCTTAAATAAATCCGCAGTGCTAACGGATACTTCAAGCGCAGGCACTTCACGTTCGGCTAAGCGCAATCTCGCGGCAGCTACGAGTTTAAGCGGATCGGTTACGTCTTGCTCCGTTAACAAGTCGTCGTAAAACGGAACGCTATCCGAAGCCCACGCGTCAGCATACGGAGATACGAGGTAATTGACGCGTAAAATACCGTCAATGATCGCGCCAGGTATCACGCTAAGTCGCGCCTGTTCCTCCGCAGTTAATATCGACGCAGGCTGGCCGATCCAAGTCCGCGAATCTTTCATTTCCGCATATAGTCGCGTACACAATGACGATGCACTGTCGGTAAAAGATGCCGCGATAAGATTGCGCGTTACTTGAATCCGATAGTCTGACGCGGGATTGCCGATCTTCTTGCGCAGATGAAGCGTAAAGTTATCCGGCTCAACCTCCGCGCCGTACAGGTTTATTACTGCGTTGAGCGCTTCGAGACAGTTGCCGCCGCCGAACGCTTTAACGTCCGCGAGATCGAACGTATCCTCGACCGCAATAGAAAAGCGCCCACCGGTTGCCGCCGAGATGAGCGCTGTTAATTGCGTGATATGGATTCCGTAGCCCTCTTTAATATAGGAAGCGTACGGGAATTTATAATCCGCCAGTTTAAACATGACGTGCGAACACGATATCTGCGCGGTCAACTTACGGTCCTCACGTGATCGTTCGCGCTTGTTAATTACGTAGTATTGACCGCGCTCGTCCATTACGTGACCTTTCAGCGGCAACTTATCGCGGAAATCATCGGACGTCATCGGAACGGTGAAAGTCAGCGTATAATCTGCGTTAATCCGCCGCGTTCGTGTGATATCGTATGCGTCGCGTAGGATGCCGATGCGTTTGCGGAAACGGTCGTACGATTGTAGTGCGTTAGTCAAATGTGCGCCTCCTTTAATATAAGTAACGGTCGCGATGCGTAATGCGCGTTAGGATTTCGCGAGCACCTTCGTTATCCGCGTAGGTGACTTCATTAAGTCCGAGTCCGAGTTCGAAGAAATCTCCGTCGAGTAAGTGGATCGCGTTAACTCCGTTCAGCGTAATCGTCTGCTTCTTAACGTCGATGACGAGTTTATCGCCGGGGTTGAAACCGCCAGTAAACGCGAGCTTGTCGACATGCATATAGCGGACTTTTGCGTTAAATTGCGTAGCTGACCGGATGCCAGCCGTGTGTAGGCGTTCGCGGATCATTGACGTGAGTAACTCCGTAGCCGATTCGAATACTGCGGCGGACGGTATGTCGCGCGTTGGGGCTCCGTTAAATTCCGTCACTGCGTCAAATACGATGCCGACCGCGAAGTCTGCGTTTAAACGTGCAGATACGCCCGTTTCGGATGCAATCGTAACGTTAAAGAACGTTTGGATAACGTAAGGGCGATTAAAGGGCGCTCGATTGAATGCGCCGAGAAACGACATAGGCGTGCGTCTCCTTTCTAACGTAAATAATTGCTACGCAAAAATAGCCCTCGCTTGTGGTGGCGAGGGCTTGCGTGTGTGAGTGCGTATTAGTGCGCAGTATGGTCCGAATGTTCAATAATTAATTCTGCCTTCGGCCTCTATAGAAGTACTTCGACTTTCTATACTCACTTCGACATTACTGTCTAGAGTTAAATTAATGACTATTACATTAGTTACACTATTTAATAACAACTTTTCATCCACTGATTTAGGCTTTATCGCTACGTTTATTCCACTACCAATAGCAACAGACGGGTACATATACCCGTCACAATTGGGGATATCATAAAAATTCTTAGCTAACATATTAGATATTCTATATAAGTATTCAGTACCACTTCCAACCTCTTTGGTAAATTCTGTGTGTAAAAATTGTTCAATAATTTTATCATTAATTATACCTTGTTCATTAAGCATACCACCAAGGACTCCATCATTCATTCCAATAGATGTAGCTTGGATAATATGGTCTTTTTTTACTTCATATTCAAAAAGCGCAAACGAATCACCTGTTGCTGCCTTACTTTCATAGAATGGTGTTGCTTGATCGAAAGAAGTATACAACATTGGTTCACCAATATCATTTAATCGTTGCATCTCTGTCACATATTTCGGATCAGGATACCATGCATCTAATTTACTTTCAAACAGCATACCAGCTCTTTTTCTACGAACCCTAAACAACTTTGTTCCCATGTTTATATTTCGGGAACAAATATTCAAGATAGGTAATGTTGTTAAAGTTAAATCAAATAAATCGCTTTGGCTAATTCTTTTAAGATCTACTTTCTTGTATTTCTCTAATCGCTGGAGTAATTCTAAGGTGTTCATACTGTTCAAAGGATTATCTGAAAAGGGAGCAAAATTGGACATAGTTCTACCTCTTTTTAAAGATAGATTACCATAATGTACAATTTTTAGCGAAAACTTATTTTATAATAAAGACATTGTTATACTCTTCGTACTCAATTTTCTCAATAGGTTTAAAGTTAGGGGTCCCATCAAAAGATACTTCACTTAATCCAATGTAAGAATCATCAGGTAATTGATTTATTAATTCTAACAATATTTCCTTTTTCATAATTACTCTCTCCTTTAAATAAATCTTACCCTTAAAATCTTTTTATTGAAAGTAACCAACAATGTAAAAAAGTGCTTTTAACACTGTTTATTCTGTTTGTGAATTAATCCGGTTGATTACCTTCAAAAACAGGTGATGCATCAGCATTCTCTGGTAACCCCAGCAAATAGTCATAACCTTGGTTTTTGTCAGCTCCTGCCCCTGATCCATAAGAGATTGGATATGTCACTGTAATTTGATCGAGATATCCTTCACCATCAATGAATGATTGTCGAGATGTATATATATTTAAACTTGCACTACAAAGACCGTCTGCACCGGTAGTTGTATCAATACGATGATATGCATGCGGCACGTCCAAACCTCGGTATTGAATTGTTTTTGTAAATCCCACATTAACACCCCCTAATTAATCCGCACCCAGTCTGCGTTTATGTTTACACCTATACAAGCCAAGTCGAACCGTTCCAGGAAATCGCTTTTGCTATCGTCGTATCAAAATAGATGTATCCAGAATCTCCTGAAGAAAGCGTTGGTCGTTCAGCAGTTGTACCCCACCCTGATCCACATGCCATCCACGTTCCTGGTGTTCCTCCTGCGACACAAATCCAATGGCTTATATTCTTTGTTCGACTAGGCGTTAAATTGTTTACTCTTTTTCCCAAAATCCACGTACCAGTCGTTGGAGCTGACGTTCCGTTTCTGACAGCAGTTATTAACTCCCACGCTGACCAGTCGTTAGTAGCTATATTACCTTTACGAAAATACGTATCTGCAAGCGTAGTTGCATCGTTGTTAGCAGGGTAAAACCATTGAGTAATGAATTTTCTAAATCCACTAGTGATGGTGGCAACAGTCGTTACTAATGTTCCTTGCTTGGCTGTTGATGGTAGATTAGTATCCCCATTCACAAACGAAGATTCAGTGCCCAACGCAAAAGCATCAGGTAATTTTGTTGTGTCATACAAAGTTATAGAATACAATACTACAGGATCTTTTAGACTAGCTGCAAAAAAGTTCCCTAATCCGTTGAACTTGTTCTGTTGATCTATATTTGTACTCGCTATAAATGTGTGCGTTGATTCTTTTTGGATTGCAACACTCGTAAGCCCAGTCGGCGATACAAAGTCACAACCGACTATTCGTACACCTGATGTTGTCCCATTATTAAAATCTATACTGTATCCAACACAATCGTTGAAAACATTACGAATGATGTCTATTTTTTCAGCAGAGAAGATAGATAGCCCTTTACCATCACCTGTACCACATTTTTCAAACTTGTTATCTTCTATTTTTATAAGCATGCATTTATCTGTTGCCGCCAAATAGCCAGTAACAGCACCATTTTTCGCGTTTTCAAAGTCATTTTTACTAAGTGTTAAGTTTTTAATACCTGTCATAATATAAGGCCTTGAGGCTAAGTTTTTTGCTTTATTATTAATAACTTTAATATTTAAACCTAAACTTGACCCTTCAATAACAGATATCTGATGTTGACGAAAAGCGAAAGCGCTCTGAGTATCCGTTGTAGTGTCAATCGAATTACCTTCAATCGTGATGTTCTCAACAGGCGTATTTAGTTCAGTTTGTGAAAGAGGAATGTACATATTTATTACTCCCGTATTTCCACCTATATTTCTAAATTTACATTTATTTATATTGATATTCTTAATGATTGCCCAAGCGTACTCATTCGGCTCAATGTCAATTGCTCCCGGCATATTAGGTTGAGTACAGTTCCTAAATACACAGTTGTCTATATAAACGCCATCGCCGTCAAGTATACTAATGCCGTTTCGGTTTTGCTTAGATATTCCATCAAACACACACTCTTGAAAGTTAATATCTTCGTTATGGCGTTCTTCCCCATCTTCACCAGATCCTAAGTAGACCCCGTCTCCGCGGAATCCTATGAAACTGCAACGCTTAAAGCTGATGTCACTTACACCACTAAGCGATACCAAATGTATATGCTCTGAAAAGACTTTGGTAATTGCCTCGAATGCGACATAAGATATTGAGATATTGGTGATATTTTTGTTTACATCAGGACTACCACTATTAACTGAAAAAATTGTTTCGTCACTCAACAGCCGTACCTTACCTCTTGCATTTATAATTATATTGGATTTTAATACCCCCCCCGTTATAAAATAATCGCCCTGTGTTAGTTCAATCCTTCCACCATTTGCAACACTATTAACGGCGTTATTCCATGCCATTGTATCATTACCGCCCGATGGGCTAAGCGTCACTATATCCGCCAACTGCGCACTGTGCCCCGCCACATTCTCACGCAGCGCATCCGCATCGTACGCCGTAAAGTACCTCGCCACCCCTACCCCGATTCCCCACGCCTTCGCCACTGTCCCGCTAAATCCCCGCGTTACTCCCGTCAGCGTATTTCCGCTTTTACCTTCGTATCTCACCGTCTCCGCCGTCTCATCTACGCCAATCGTCGCAATATTCGGAGCGTCCGGTAGCTTCGACGCATCGAGCAACGTAATTGTCGTCTGAATATCCGTAATTGCTGCCGATAGTTCCGTCGCCGGACTGTTCGCGACCGCCGGAAACATTTCTTGTAGCGCCATCTATTCGTTCCCCTCTCCGCTATTACTGCGTAAATTTAACCGACGTACTTGATACCGCGAAACGTGGACGGTCGCCAACGAGTAATGTACGCGGATTATCGAGCGGTTTCGTCCACAATAGACTTCCGCCAGTCGCCGCCGTACGTAATCCGATATGCGTTACGAGTCCCCAATCCGCAGTAGCAACGGGGAATACGACTTCCGCGGTATTCGCTACGGTTTGCTGACCGCTAACGAGCGTCGGCGCTCCGAATGTAACCGCCTGCCGCGCGTATGAGCCTCCGCTTACTTCCGTGCCGGTATCCGCCGCTGTTGGGTCCGATTTATATAGCGCGATATATACGGTAGCCGGTCCAGTAAACGCCGTATTGCGTAAAGCCGCGTTAAGTAGCGCCGCGCTCAGATAGTTCGAAATTTGCATCGCCATTATTCATTCTCCTCCGTTTTTGGACAACGCAAAAAAGGCCCGGCATAATTGCCGAACCCTCCGCGTTTCCTTCGTTTAATCTTCGAGTGTATATTCGTTCGTTAGCGTAAATCCGTTAACCGTAGTCGACCCCGTATTCGCCATCGTAATAACTGGCCGCGCCCTTACATCCGCTTCCGATTCGATCGCCACCGCTTGCCATGACGTATCTATCGTATATTCCGTAAGCACTTCGCTGCCGGTCGGCCACGGATCATTCATGCGCAGGTTAACATCAATCAAACGCGATCCGGTCGCACCAAGCGCGAGCGTACCTGCGTAAGTCGCTACGTAATACTTGCCGGGCATATCCGCAAACTCTAGCGTAATCTCTCCGCGTTTAGCGTTAAACGTTCGCGCCAAGTACGCAAGTGTCCGGTGAAACTCTGCTGCCGACGACGTAATCTCGAACGTTAGTCCAATCGTACGTGGTCCGTATGAAGCGCCGAAATCAACGACGCCGTCCGTATTCGCGAGCTTGACCGTATTGTCTTCGGTTTCCGGCAAGACTGGCAAGTTACGTTCGTATAGCGCGGCTCCGTGCTCCGATAGCCATACGCCATTTACCGCTACGTCGTACGAAAAAGACGTAGTCATTACTCCTTCACCCCCATCGATTGAAGACGAGATAACGCGCGAGTCCGTTCGTCATAAAACGTAGCGATATCGGCTTTATCCGCGAGCGTTACTTCGTCTACGCCGAGGTCGATATTCTGCACAATATTCGTAACTGACGCGGGCGCTTGCGGTGACATGCGCGGGCTTGCGATCATATCGAATAGCGTCGCCTGCTGCTGCGGATTTAAGTACATCTCGCTCGCGTGCGCTATAACCGGAACAGCCGCGCCAGGTGCGCCCTTAACGATGCCCCCGTCCTTAAACGCCTGCAACGCGCCTGTATCCGCAGATACTCCGTATATCTTCCGTAGCTCCTCGTTACGTGCGTTAAGCCGCGCCATCTCCGCCGTATTGCCGCTCGCCTTCGCCGCTGTCCATGCGGTTTTATTCGCGTTATATTCTGCGAGATCCGCCGCCTTCTTCGACTCCGCATTAATCTGCGTAATCGACGCCATCTTCGCACGATATTGCGTCAGGAATCCGTCAAGCTCCGTTAGGATCGCAGTATTAGCCGAGCCACTTGCGCTAACACGATACGCCGCGATTCCGTCCTCTATCGACTTGATATCGCCTGAGTACGCATCAAATGCCGCCGTTAATGCGCTGTATTGCGCTTCGGCTGCGGTCTTCTCCGTTTCGTACGCTTTCGTTTGCGCATCCTTTTCGTCCTTGAGCGCGTCTTGCTGATCCGCGAGCGTGCGGTCGGTTAATTCGCGGTCGTGTTCGAGTTGCATGCGCGTAATCTCTTTAAGCAAAGCGTCACGTTCCGCAATTCCTTCCGGACCGACTGCGCTTGATAATTCCGCTAAGCGCGTTTGTTTCTCGGCTAATTGAGTCGCGTAATCCGCGTCAACATTGAGCTCTTTGTTGGCGTCACGTAAGCGCTGAATAGCGTCAATCCGCGCGTCATAATCATCGAGTGCCGCTTGCTTACGTTCTTCGATCGCTTTGAGCTCCGCATCCTTCGCGTCCTTAATCGCGGCTTTCTGCGTTTTAACGAGGTCGGTCGCGAGATCCTGCGTCAGCTTCGTTAGTGACTTGCGGAGATTGTAGAGTTGTTCGTCAGCCTGCGCATAATACTCCGAGTCCTTGGCGTAACGATCCCGTACGCGAGTCCATGCGTCGATCTTCATCTGCGCAATCTCTGTTTCCGATTTGCCTGCGTCAGACATCCGCCGTTCCTCTGCGCTGATCCACTTAGACGATGCGTTATATTGAGCGCGTGCTTCCGCTTCGGTTGCGGTGGCAACGTTCTTCCGCGATTGGCGGACTTGGTCATCTGCGGCGATATACTCCGCGCTGTCCTTAGCGTAACGGTTACGTAAACGCGTCCAGCTTGCGAGTTTCATTTCCGCGATCTTTAGCTCCGACTTGCTGCTGTCTTCCATCCGTTTCGACTCCGCATCAATCCACGTAACCGAAAAGTCATAGCGTGATTGGGCGCTGTCCTCCGATAATCGCTTGAGCTGTAATTGCAGCGTACGCGCATCGTCGATGGATTCTGCTAGGAACTTCGCGTGCTTCACCTTGAGCGCGTCATACTTTTTAATCTGCGCATCAGCCGTCATATCGTAAAAGTCCGCTTGAAACTGGACGGTTTTCATATCGGCATCATACGCTGCCTTACGCGCTTCGGCGGCGAGTTCTGCGGCTGTCTTACCCTTCGCTTTCTTTTCCTTCGCCGCTTTCGGGGCATCCTGCGGAATAATATCCTTCGTAAACGTCTGAGCTCCGGATTCAACTTCCGCCGCTAACTTCTCCATCTCGCGCGCTGCGTCCGAATATTTTTGCTGTTGCGCGAGCGCTAAGTCCCGTCCCTGCTTCGCTTCCTCCGCAACTTTATTCGTCAGGTAATCGTTGTATACGATATCCATAACTTTCGGCGTCTTACCGTTCATTTTCGCCTCACCTTGCGCTACAGACTCCTCAAATGTCGCCGCCTTTGCTCCGGACACTTTCGCCATAGCCTCGATCAGCAGCGTATAGTTCTTAATCTGCGTCTTGACCGATTCCTCTTGCGCCTTATTTTCCTTCGCGAAGTTACGAATACGCTGCGCAGCTTGGTCGGCGGCGAGATCCGTAAATTTCTTATCTGCAGCGATTTGATCGATAATCACGTCGATATTATCCGCACGGATACGTCCATCTTCGCCTTGGCGCGCGTTAAGCTCCGGATACTGTTCGATCAACTTTTCGGTTACGTCAACGAGGCGTCCTTTTTGCGTAGCGTCTAGCGTTTGAGAACCGGATAGTTCCTTAAACTGCGTCGCTAATGCGCTCATTTGTACGAGCGTTGCCTTCTTCGTTGCGAGTGCGGAATACTCCGCTTTATCCTGCGAGGATATCGAGTCTACGGAATACTTGAGCGCTTTGTTCATCTCTTCGAGTTTAGACGTTGCGGCTTCTACGCCGTCGAATCCAAGCGACCGCAATCTTTCGTCTACCTCCGCGAGCGCTTTGTTAATTTCCTTAGCCTCGGAACTGAATAAGACGGCCGGTGCCCCTTCACCGAGTGATTGGCTCGCTTGTATATCGGATATACGTCGCTCTATTGCCGCACGCTCATTAAGGGCCTCCGTAAGGTCCTTCGTTTTGGCTGTGAGCGTTTCGATATCTGCGGCCGATTGGTCGACTGGCGCTTTATCGAGTAGCGCGTTAAGTTCCTTTTGCGCCTTCATCATGTCCTGCGTGGCTCTTGCGTCTTCCCCGCGCTTAGCAACGAGTGCGCCAATTCCGCCGGCCAAAGCCGCGATAGCTACGATTGCAATTCCGATTGGTCCGGACGAGATGCCTAACAATTTAGACGCCGCAGCGATAGCCTCGATTGCTATAGGTATTGTCTTCATGACAGTTGCCAGCCCCGTCAATACGACGATAAATCCGAGTACGCCACCCGTTGCGGTAGCTAGCCCAGATACGAGCGCTTTGTTCTCCGACACAAAATCCGCAAGTCCGATTATTACAGGAGTCAAAGCCTCAAGCGTCTTCTGTACGACCGGCGTAAACGACTCTCCGAGTGCGACGCGCGCTTCATTCGTAGCCTGAGCGAAACGGTTCTGCGTACCGGTAAATCCCTGCATTGCTTCGTCCGCGTTCCCTGTAAAGATCGCACCCTCACGCATAAATCCGTAGTACGCCGCTTGAATCTTTTCAGCGTCCGTTAATCTGCCAGCTGTTGTTCCGATTGATTCCGCGTATTCCTTTTGCATTACGGAGAGATTCTTCGTTACGCCGACCGCGTCAGATAGTACGGAGTTACCGTTCTTGATACCGTCGAGGGACGCTTGGATAGCGCCGCCCATCGTATAAAAAGATTGGCGGTTATATGCGGCTGAGTCCGCGAGCGAGTTAATAAGCTTCGTAGACTCTCCGAGATCAAGTCCGGTAGACATCGCAGTCTTAAACGCTAGCACCGATTCAGTAAGCGTTAAAAAACCGCGCTTGGCTAAATCCTGCGCGGCTTGTTGTGCGTCTCCCGTTTGGATACCGAAGCCTTTCGCAACGGCGTTGAGTCCCTGGAACGCGTTATATAATTTCGTACTCTCCGCGACGACCGACTGCATCTCGCGTACAAGTTTCGTTAAAGCAGCGCCAGCACCGAGTCCGGCAAGCGCGGAGCCTAAGTTCCGCATACCGTCCGCGCCGCGCCTACTTTGATCTTCGAGATCCTGTATCCGACGTCGCGCCTCGTCAATATTTCGCCTAAACTCCGCGATGTCGAGTATGATCCGCGCTTGAATTTCACCTACGTTAGTACCGCCCGTACTCATCTTAGCGCCCTCCTAACTGCATCCGCGATAAACTGTTTATATATCCGTTCATTCGTACGGAGTGGTCGCGATAAGAACTTCGGACGCGTACCTGGCGTTGTCGGGTTCTTATACTCGCCCATTTCGTGTACACGTAGCGCATAATTAAAGCGCGCACCAGAGGAGCCCGTTTCCGTTGCGGAATAAAACACTTCTCCGTATATCCGTCCGTCCCTATTTACGACTTCCTTACCGGCCGTCATCCGCAAAGTACCGGTATCTAACGGAGCCTCATTACGCGATGCCGCGAGTAGGTGGTCAGTAGCGTCATGTAATCCGATAGTCGCTCCGTCGAGTACTCGCGTTTTCTGACGCTCTAAAAACTGACGTAGCGCCGCCGTTTCCATACGAAAATCCATACGTCCGTCACACCCTCCCCGCGCTCATCTGATCTTTCAGTAGTTTAAATCCGGTCTCATCAAATACCGGCTTGCTCTGCGTTGCGATTCCGGCTTCACGTTGTAGCCCCGTCGTAAACTTGCGGTAGTCCTCTACGTTAGTCGTGTGCGACATGACGTTAACGTTCAGCGCGTCTAATGTTTCGCCAGCCTTGCGCCGCTTGTCCGCATCCAACACGTCGAGTAAATCCATAACGTAATAACCGCGCTCGAACTCGACCTGTGTTTTACCGAGGCGCACGGCTGCGTCGATGAAAAACTCATCTATCGTTACTCGGCGCTCGCTTCCGCTGTTCCCGTTTGCAGGTTCGCTAGTTGCAGAGCGCCTTGCACGTTTTTTAAGAGACCCCCGAAGTTATTAACGCGCGCAACGGCGGTAAAATACGCCATCAATTCATCAGGCGCTACGTTCTCTTTAATCCATTGCGTTTCGAATCCGGTAAGAACACTAACCACCTGTACGATGTCCTCAAGTGCGTGCTCGAGGATCGCGAATAAGTACGCTGTGCGACTTCCTTCCGGAGCTGTAATAACGCCCATAACCAATTCCGGTAGCGTGTTAATAACTCCGGTCAATTGAATCCATCCGTCGATTGGTATTTTGCGTACCTTCACCGTTCTGTCTCCGAGTTGGATTACGTTTGGGTCAATTACGATCTCTTCTGGCGCGGTAGTTTCCGCTTTATCTGAACGCTTAAAAATAGGCATTATATTCGCTCCTTATAAAGAAATAGAGGCGCAATTAAGCGCCCCTTTCAACGTAACTGTTCGATTAAACTGCAGTAATAAGATCGTCGCCGAGAATAAGGACTACGCCATCTTCGTCCGGAGTTGACCGGAGAGTAACGTTCGTGATGCGTTCATTTTCGTTGTTATACGAGTAAGAAATATCCGTCTCACTGTATGCTAGTGGTAGTGTTGTCCAGAAATCCGGATCGTTTTTGTGCGCGAGAGGTTTAATAACTGCGATCTTGGCGGTGCTAAGTAGGCTTAATCCTACTCCGGTCTTGATTAACACCTTAGAGCCGCCCGTACCTGTAACGATCTCCGCACCCGTCATAATCTTCGGGACAATGTCAATTTGATACTCAGCAAACGGGATTTGAACGCTGACATTACGCCCCGTTATGCGCTTATCTACGACTGTTTCGCCCGTCTGATCTGTCTTTTGCTCGCGGTATGTTGTTTCCGTATTGAGCACAACGCCTCCAATCGTAGTTTCAAACGTAATCTTGTCAGCGCCCGTACCGTACTCAACGATAGCCGGTCCTATTTCGATTTTTTTGAAATCTTGAGCCATTCGTTATTTCCCCCTTATTTTGGATGTACTAAAAAGAGCCGCCCGATAACGGACAGCCCCGCATTTATAGCGATGTTGTTAGCGTAAAGTTAATAGAATATAGCGATCGGTTATTCGCGTCAGGCCCAAGATACCACGGCGCCGACTGATCCGCCAGGCACTTAACAACGCGCGTAGTCCCGATCGTAAACTCCGCCTTACCGTGCAGCGCTTCGAATAATACGTTTGCCTTCGCTTCGGCATCCGCCGACTTCTTCGCGCGAATGATAACTTGAAACGACGGATACGCTACGGACGACCACTCTTTCGGAGGCGGTCCGCCTGTTATTCGCACGTACGCACAATCATCCGGATTATCCGCAATAAAGTCGTTGCCGACTACGGTGATCCCCGGCATTGCCGCGCGCACCGCTGCGGTTAAACCCGTCAAAGTTAGCGCCATTACACGTCCACCTCCGTTATTAGCGGCTTCCCGTTGAGCGCCCGTTTAACGCTGATTGCGATTGGCGTGTACGTTGTCTCCGCTAATAGTTCGTTGGTGTACATTAGGCGATCGTTGAGCGATATTTCCGCAAGCTTATCGAAGTAAAACGTGCCGACGCTGACGACTTCCGCACCGTGCTGATTGCGTACGAGTTTAACCGCCTCTTGAAAGCGGCATTTCTGCGTATAAGGGACACCGTAAGACGGTTCGTTATAATCCGGATCATATCCGGTGAACGGCGTAATTGTGACGGTCTGTCTCAGCGGTATCAGCGCCATTACATCGTCACCCACTTCGCGGTTTTACGTCCGAGTTTAACGCCACCATTCTCCGCGCTAATAAGTTCGAGCGCGATGTCCGGTATCCATGCGTCGAGGCCCGTTTTCGCCCAATCTTTAAACGTAAAATTTGCGACGCCCGTTAATCCGAAGCTCGCTACGCCTTGTTGCTGCAGCGCGTTCGTATCGTTAAACGCGATCGCGAGTTCGTTCGCATATTCGTATACAGCCGCGTCCGGTATCGTATATTGAGCGTATTTGTTCGTCAGCGTCCGTCCTGCCACGTTAACTATCCGTAGTTTTTTGGCGTCGTCTGCTGATTCCCAATCCTCAATGCTGATGCAATTAGAGTTAATATAGATCGTTGCTTCTTCAACCGATACCATCAACAAGCCTCCTTCTCTCCGAGCATACTGCTGCCAAGATACTCATCCCTGAACGTGGGTAACTCAGACCACCCAACGTCGAATCCATACTCCCTATGGAACCTCTCGTGTATATCCTTTCTTAAGGCAACTCCTTGGTGCAGATCATTCAAACGTCGGAACTCTATCATCAAGGACTCGATCTCATCCGCAGAATAGTCTCCTATGGTTTTGTGCGGGGATAGTCCTAAGTTATTTAGAGCCTCATCTCGGATCTTATAATAAGGAGTAACATGGTGGATGTTGATCGGACTTTTATTGTCTCCTGTTATCCAACAAGAACCATTCGGCCCATATATAGCCTGTTCTTTCCAGGAGGACACCTTTGGTCGGAGGAACCCGTTAATACACGATTTACCTCCCTGCCACCGAGCGTTACCACTGCCGGTCTGTCTTAGCGCCGCGCAGTAGGGGCAGCCATATCCAGTTAACAAATTATTCAAGTTAATCTTATTGCTCGCGTCAGGGTGTTTCCGGCAGCGGTATCGGAGGGGTTGCTTATTGTTCTTGTACACTGTTTCTAAAAGCGTGTAGTCCCGTTTTTCGAACTCCTCAATAACCTCGTGCAGTTTCCACGGACCCTTACCAACACAGTAAGGACAACCAGAACCGTTGTTTACTAATGACGCATAACTTATTTGCAAATCGCGGTCAGGGTGGTCTGGGCAACGGTATTTTAAAGGGGTGATGCTATTCTTGTATTCAGTTTCCAGCAAGAGATATCCACGGGCCTCAAACGCATGGCTCACCTCTGCCATTGTCTTTTTCCGCACACGTAACCACCTCCCGTTATTTTGCGGAGGTATTCGCAGCCTTTCGCGGTTTAGGCGCTGGCTTAACGGGTTCCTCCGGTACTTGTTCCGTTACTTCGTCCGCTGCTCGAACAACATCGTTAATCGCGTCGAGTACGGCCATTGTTGCGGGATCGTCCGTATGATAGAGCCCGCCAGCGAACCGGTGAAACTCCGTCCCTACGTAAAACCCAAGCGCCTTATAGCGCGTTGATTCGTACGTTGTCATCGTCTACCTCCGTAAAAGTAAGACGCGTAACATTACGCTGCGCGCCCGTTAGTTTCCGTTATCTTACGACAAGCCGCGCAGACGTCCGTGAGCTTTTTCCTGTTCGAGCATCAACGTGTATTCACCTACGATTTGGCCTTTCATCGAGTCGCCTTGCAGACCGAGGTATGTGTGACTGAACTCGCGGGTTGCTAACGGGTGGATTTTAACTCGATTAGCGTCCACAAGGAACAATTCATCCGAGGCAAGATTTTGGTTAAGAGCGACCTCAAACTGACCGAAATCAGTTACAACGAAATCAACCACCTGCCCACGAACATTCTCACCACGGGTCAGTGTGATTTTATTAGAGTCTGTACCGGACAAAGCAATCTTCTGCTTCGCGGCTACCATGACTTTGTAATTCCCACCGTTGGCGAAACCTCCCGCATCATAGACGGTCTGAGCTAGCGTATTAATTGCCCCCAGGGTCAACGCACCGCCTACGTTGGTAACGTTAGTGTTGATAAACTGACGAATACCCTTCATTTGGCGAACCTGGCCGTTTTCATATGAAATACCGTTAATCGCAGCTTTCTCCAATTGGAGCGCAAGTTCAAGCTGTTTCTTCTGCTTCTCATATTCGTACAGGTTGTTTACACCGTGTTGTGCGGTGGCCTGTGCTGTCCCGGAAAGATCAACAGTATCAGTGAAGATTTGCGTAAGATTGGACTTACGTACGCGAGCCTTGAAACGAGCTGCGCGAGCGTCTGCACCTTCTACACCTTCGTCGAAAAGGAATTCGACTTTTGCGCCAGACGCGATCGCAGCAGCAGTAGTAGAAGCATAGCCGCGCGTAACGGTCAGCGTTTTAGTGCCGGTATCAATCGCAGACACATACAGCAGCTCATCGACGATCTTGGCTACGGACCCGACGCGAAATGGCGTTACGTCGGCGACTACGACTGCGGTTGCACCTACAAGCGCTGCCGCTGTTGTCGCGGTTTCATCCGGGAACATCTCGTCTTCGTACCAAATGTGTTCGACCGCATTGATTGGATCGGCGAATCCCAGCAAGTTCAAGAGTGGAGTTTGATGCGGATTGAGTAACAGAATCTCGTCTGCTACGGACTCCCTTTTTCCAACTAGAGAAGAGTTATAAATTTTAGCCATTAGTTGTTTTCCCCCTGTGATTGTGTGCTACGGATAAATCCGCGCAATAAAATAAGCCGCCAATTGCTCGCGACTTTGATTACTTATTCAGTTCGTCCTTAAGCGCTGAATACGCCATGCGGTCTTCTATCCGGCCGGTTTTGCGAGCCTTCTCCGCAGCGTCCTTAAGCATTTGTTCTTTCGTTCTATCCGGAGGGTCTGCCTTACCTCCACTAGCACCGCCGATCGGTTTCGGCTGCGTCTTTTCAATGAGATAAGCATTAGCGCTGACCAACGCTTCAACCGCTTCCTTCACGCCAACCGCGTTCCCTTCGCCATCCAACGTAACAGACGTCAAATCCGCTAGTTTTAGCGCTGCTGCCAGGCGGTCAGTAGGTATATTAGCCTCACGCGCCAGCGATCTAAATTCCGCGTCAATCAACCGTTGATTTGCAGTAGTAAGCGCCTTGTCTCGATCAGCCTCCGCCTGTTCCAGCGCGGTCAGCTTCGTTTTGATATCGTCGTAATCTTCGCGGCCTTTACGGTCCCTTGCAAGACGATCGGCAACAATGCGGTCTAGATCCGCCTGCGTGAACGTCTTATCGGGCGTTGGGTCCGGTGTTGGGTTCGGATCGGGATCGGCGTCGCCTTCCGCAAAATGCTGCAGATTAATCGGATATCGTGAGCGTTTACTTTCGTTTTCCATCGTTTGTCCTCCGTCCGTTTTGAGCCCGTCGGCTATCGTATGTCTGACGCAGGTTGCGTCAGTAACCGTAAAGTTTATCGCGTCAATTCACGTCTGGACGCGGAGCCTTATTGCTCCTATTAAGCTGCGAGTAGTTCCGGTGCTTGCGCTGTGATTGCGCATTCCGGAATTGATTTGCGGATGAGTTCGATAGCTTCAATACAAGGTCGTGATCTACGGTTGCGGTCATAATATCCGCGTACGTAGTTCGTGAATATTGCGAACTTACGATCGAGGCGAAGAGATCTGGACGTATCTGCGTACATAAAAAAGCACCAACGTAATGCGTCGGCGTTTGATTTAGTAGTCAACGTATATAAAGGACTTTTGCGGCCAGACTGTCCGATCGGATGCTCTTTAAGTGTCGTATTTACTCCTCTTTTTAAGAGCTCCCCCTGCATATCTTCGAAGAAACTCTTTGTCGCTCCGCAGATTAGAAGCTGAAGGTCGTTCCACTGTTTCCCGTGCTTCATGTTCCCGTCGCCCTCAAATACTCCTCGCGTAAAGTCCCAAAACAATGAGTCGGGAATGTCGGGTTTCGACGTATTAAACGTCTTATTACTTCTAGCCATTCCGTGTGCGAACAAGTCCTCGGCCATACCTTTCCGACAGATGCGCAGATAGGCAAACTCTCTACCGTCTTCGTGCGTCCCCTGCGTGACTGGTCCGCTGAATCTCATAGCTTTCTTAATCTTCTCAAGCACGTCCGTATCGTGAGCTTTAAGCATTAACCGTATCTGCCCCGTCAACTCCTGCACGGAGCCATCTGTGACTAACCAACCGTATACCCATGCACTTTCTCTAGTCCATGTTTTAAAGAAATCCTCATTTACACTATGGATTTTTCTAATTACGTCTTTCAATCTACCAAACCCCTTCGGTTCGATTCCTTGAAAGAAAGCCGCGCAGAGCGTCAAGGTCACGCCTTTTCGGTGATCGGCCTATCGCGGCAGAAGAAAAACCGCCTTATTCAGCGGCCAGTAATTTCGGATCTCGTATCGCGGTTACAACATGGGCACAACAAGGATGGAAAATTTCATTACGCGGAAGGTCGCCAATATATCGGTAATTACCAGGCGCATCCGGCGTTAGCTTTACGATCATTCCTTCGTATCCGCGGCATTTATCAACCGCGTTATGCTTCGATATGACTCCGTAATAAGCGCCGCGCCCTACCGCTTCGTTTATCGTAGACTCACGCTGTGTCGACACCATTTTCGTGCGCGTCAGCATCTTAACGTACGATTCCGGAGCCCAGCGCCGTCCCGCACTATCCACTATTCCGGTATCAACCGCACTACCTAGCGTTTTCTTCATCCGCGTCAGGATATCGGCGTTAAGCGTACGATTACCGTTAATGCCGCGCGTTAAATTCGCACGCATCGAATCGGCAGTCGCTTGGCGGATCACTAACTTAACGCGGCGGTCAACGTTCTGCGTAACGGCGAGTAAATCCGCCTGTGTATCCGCAACAGCCGACGCAACAAACTCGCGATTAATTCGGTTAAACTTAACGATCTCCTCTGCGTCTTCCAGCGTATCTGCCGCACCAAGCGCTACAATGGTCCGCGCGATACCATCCGTCGCTGCCTTCGGAATGTAGCGCTCTACCCAGGCGGCAGATTCATCATTGAGGGAACGCAAAATAGCCGCAACCTCGGCGAGTGCGGCGCGTGAATTGGCGCGAGACATTGCGGTTAAATTTAAGCGGGAGAGCTCGGTGCTTATCGAGAGCATCGCGTTTTTATATACGCGGACAAGAATCTCGATATCATAGTCGTAGACAGGATCCGGAATCGCGACCATTACGCAACACCTGCGTTAAATATCGTTGATTCTACCGTGCCAGTAGTGCGTTCCTCGTCTGCATCAATCCGCGTGATAATCTCTGAGGCCATTGCGTCGTCTACACCGTCGAGCGTCTTCACAGCGTCGTGAACGGATTGCGTAGGCTTGCCGCCGGTACGGATACTCGCGACTTCGGCCGCCTCTTTTTCATCAATCGGAAGTCCGTCTCTCCACACGATACGCGGGTATACTGGTTCGTACGGCTCCCATGCCTCAATATCACGATTCGCGAAGTTTTCGAGCTGCATCGCAGTCCATATCGCGTCTCGTAAAGCACGGTCTACGTGTGCGCGTATACGGCTAACTTTGGCTAGGATAGGCATAAAGCGCGCTTTAATTGCGCCGCTGTCCGTATGTGACGTACCCGTTCCGCCTTTATCGGAGGCGAGTGTTGTTCCGAATAACCATTGCGGAGTTTCCGACATTTGATACACGAGACCGAGCAATATATCTAGCTCCGTAAACGCGGAGGTTAGCTGTCCCTCCCACGTCATATATCCGGGAGTTGCGTCTTCCTTTGCAACGGGAATATAACGTCCTCCGGAACGTAGAGTGTCCGTAGTACCTTCTCCGTCGTCTCCGATATCTTCTGGACCGTACATCCATGGATCGCTGTGCTTCCAAAGGATATAATCAATCTGCGCCAGGCGTTCGTTAATCGCACTCAGTACGCTTTCCAGCTTCTCAACCCCGTTGATCCCTTCCCAACGGTCATCGACGCTCTTGTACGGAATGTGGCGCACCAATAATTCCGGTGTCCCCGTTTCTACAACGTCGACCTCTCGGCCGGTCGTTACTTGTTCGCCGATAAGATACGTAGAAATCGGCACGCCCCATTCGCTGTTAACGCCAGCTTCTGTCAGTTCATAGCGTTCATATACGATGTAGCCGGGGATATAGCGTTCGACTACGAGATATGGTACGTACGACTCCGCCTTACCGTACAGCCAACGCACAACCTTGCCGCCAGGTTCTTCGACCCAATCTATCCAAGCTACGTTAATAGCGCTGAACTTCTTGCGAGAGCCGCGTGATAATTCCGGAAATACAATGTTCGCCGGTACTGCTTCGATAATCGGTTCGAGGCGTGCCTCTGGCGCAGTTAATCCTAGTTTTTCCGTCTCGGTAACGTCGGCACGCGAGGCAAAGTACGTCTTGAGAAACGAGTCGCCGCGATAGCCGCCTCCGATAGTGAGTTCATGCGCGGTTAACGTGAGGTCGTTTTCTTCGACGATCGAGTCAAGGCGCTCCTGTTCGCGTGATCCCGGACCCTTGCCGCTTTCGTACGTCGGAGGCTCTCCGGTCAACAAATCCGCTGGCTTCGTGAGCAATATATCCATCAAGTTAACCGCGATGAATAGCGTTTTAAGCTGCGCGGCATGTGGCGTATCTTTTAGTAATGACGATGCGCGATCATATATTTCTGGATGGCGTCCGTCGAATATCGTGCGTCCCCGTTTATAACGTGCGAGTCGCGGTATATGCGATGGTGGCGGGTATATTTCACCGGGAGCGAATAATTTCGTAGTCACCGAACCCCTCCTTTCTGTTAGTAAAACCATGCACTCTAATGTGCTATACTAAGGTGGAAAATAACTACAATGGGAGGTTAGCTATGGGTCTATCAGATGATATTCGTCAAGCAGATGAGGAAAAAACTCTTCTATTCATCGAAAATAAAAAACGAGAGGAACAGGTTGCACAAGCAAAGACTAGTGTGTTCTCTGTTTTCAAAAAAGTACTTAGTAACATAGAAACAGACGGAATAGTCATTGGTTCTAGTACTATCACAAATATGGGAGCAGTGATTTATATCAATGACACCAAGATCGAGGTATCCTTTTCCCCTGTATATAAAGCAATAGAGCTTGAACCTTACGCTAACATTGTTGAGGAACTGGAAAATATCGTACTTAAAAATTATCGTATTGCGTTAGGGCTTCCCTTTTAAGCCCACTTCGGCTTGTTCCGAACCTTCTTCCACCCGGTTTTCGCAATACTAACCGCCATCTCAAGCGCGTCCGGTAAGTCATCGTGGCTTCCGGACGGGTACATCTCGAATTGCTCCAACATTAACGCATGTCTCCGTGAAAACTGTATCTCCCCGCTCTCTATCGCAGGCATCATCGCCTCAATACGTAAGCCTTTCCGCGAACGCTGATATATCTCTTTCACGCGAGTATGCGCCGGATATCCCGCAGCCTTAAGCGCCGCTTTTAGTTGCGTAACGAAAAACTCTTGCGCTGCTTGCGCTTCGGCTGCGATTGCGTTCGGTTGGTATTTCAGCGCCATCTCAACGATTACACGCAAAAAAGCGTCCGGCTTGATCCGCTCACCGAACGCGTCGATAACGTATTTTGTTCCAGACTTCTTCTCGCGGGCGATAACGACGATCGCACTGTAGTCACCCCGCGTTTTGCCCATCGCGAAGTCAACGCCCATGTAGACGTCAAACTCCGAATACAGACGGCCAGGCTGAGCGAATGCCCTCGCTATCTCCCCGCTATCCCAATACGTGAACGCCTCCGGATTAAATATCATCGACTCTTCATCAATCGGATTGTTCATATACTCCGTGTTGAACGCCTTACTACCGTTGTCCCATTTCCACGTCATTAGCTTCCAAATTGGCTGTGCTTCCGGCCATAATACGACGCAGCCGCGATCCATCTCCTCGCGGTTCATATCGTATAAGGCGCGTGCTTCTTTAACGCGTTCTTCCTTCGACCTATCCGGATCTTTATATACGAGTCGGCACGCTTCCCATAAGTCCATGCGCTCAGGCCATTCGATAACCGCGCGATAGACTCGCGATTTAAAGTCTGACCGATTGTACAATACGTCAACGAGTAGCGCTTCATGATGGACCGTTGTTCCCATATATACGAAGGCTGTACGTTTTCCTTTAGGTCCGCCGAGTGGCATTACTGTCTGGGAAAACCAATCCTTCATTTTTCTACGCAGTTCCGGCGTGGCGGCGTTTGACTTAATATCTTCGAGGTCATCGCAAATGATGAGGTCCGGGCGCTTTTGGTTCCAGTTACGTCCACGTATTGCCTGACCGGTTGAAGCCGCTTCTACTTTCGCAAGCATACGTTTCGTACCGTCTTCGCGCGGTTCCCATGCGATAAATTCAGACGAGTTATCCTTTGGATTCTCTTGCTGTTTCGCGCTCAATAGCGATCCGAAGTCCTTGCGGAGCTTTTCGTTACTCTTGAGCTGTAGCGATATCCAATCGAGGTTAGCGCTCGAAACTGCCGGCGTCTCCGATATCGTAATTACATACCGCCGCTTACGGTAACAAATCTCGCGCAACGGAAACGCCTTTGATAAATACGTTGATTTACCGTGAGAACGAGGCGCTGCTTCCGCCACCTTATCATTTATATGGACATTTGATACGTCGTCCATTAACCCACATATCTCGCGGTGAAAATCGGGCGCTTCCGATACATCTGTAATGTCGAAGTCTTCCCAATTTCCGTCATTACCGGGATTACGTGATTCCGAGAAATATTCGATGCAAAATTCGAGTAAGTCCGTTTCGCAACGCTGTATACGCGATAATCGTTCATATTCGCTCACTGCACGATCAATCTCCGGAGCCTCCGCCTCAGTGACACTACCCCAATCGAAGTCAGCACGCCTGACAGCTTCGTATATCTCGCGGTAAGGAGACAGTATCTCCGCACGCGCTTCTCGTGTGACCCATTTACCTTCAATCCATGCGATCTATACCGCCTCCTTTCCGTTTGGTTGAATTTCACCGTGAGATTAGCGTGTTTAGTGTGTTACCCTAGCGCTAATACTCCGCAGGGATGAAACGAGCTAAATCAACGGTGATTTCACGTGTAAATACGTGTTGCTGCGTTTGGCTACCGAAACCCAAACGTTTATTTTTGTATCCGGATTGTAGTACTACCAGATTTCACTTACTTTTAGTAACCACTTGGGGGTCAGGCTGTTTTTCTTCTTACGAATGTATGATTTTGTATGTTTTCGTACATTCAAAACGTTGATTTACCTAGGTTTATGTGATACGATCATCATACGATAACGTAATCGTACATTCAAAGTACTATTATGTATAAAAAGGACGTGACAAAATGGACGATAAAAAAGCTATATACGATGTCCAACCTCTCAGAACACGCGGTGAAATTGAGGATATGAAACAGTCACTCCGTCGATGGTGTAGTGAGCGCGATCTACTCATGTTTGTTCTTGGAATCAATACGGGCCTTCGCGTATCGGATATAGTTACGCTCCAGGTTGCGGACGTCAAAGATAAGACGCACGTACGAATCGTCGAACAGAAAAGCAGTAAGGTTCGCAACGTCAACCTCAAGTCGATACAGCCGGAGATTACAGTGTATATACGTGGTATGAGCCCAGAAGACTGGTTGTTCCCTTCCCGTAAAGGCAGCGGCCACATCACGACAACACAAGCGTATAGAGCGCTCGTAAAGGCTGGCGAGATGATCGACCGTACGGATATCGGCACGCATACAATGCGCAAGACTTTCGGCTATCACCACTACAAACGCAATAAGGATGTAG
The DNA here is from genome assembly GCF_038004585.1 of Paenibacillus sp. FSL R5-0475. NCBI lineage: Bacteria > Bacillati > Bacillota > Bacilli > Caryophanales > Paenibacillaceae > Paenibacillus > Paenibacillus sp. FSL R5-0475. The sequence goes on along the minus strand of NZ_JBBORK010000001.1, from coordinate 558,148 downwards.
CCGCACTGCAAGAGATATTCAACCACTCTGCGCCATCGATAACGAAGCGTTACATAGGCATCCGTCAGGACGAGATCGACGAGTCTCTCGAAGGGTTTAAGCTGTAAGAAGCGTAGGACACGTAGATAATGCGTGCCCTCTTCGGCGTTTCGAAAATTCTCGGAGGGCCACGCGCCAGGGCCGCCGTGCAGGAAATTCGCACCTAATCCGAAGATTTCCGCAGTCTCCTCCGCGTCTTCCTTCATATAATAGCGCCGACTACTTGCTCGTTTCGGATTGACGCTGGGTCAACGATGCTACCCGTAGTCTCAACGCTTCGATATCCGTTCCTTCTCCGTCCTTGTTCGTTACCTCGATGCTCTCCGTCAACACTCCGCCAACCTGCAGCGCCAGCTTAGCCATTGCTGCGTTACCGTCACGGATAGCAATGTCCGCCAATGATTGAAGCAGCTCCGGTAATCTTACGTCATTGTTACGCCGCAGTGCGCGTCTAAACTCCGCATCAAACATTGCATTCTTACGCCAGTTCTCCAGCGTACGCGAAGTTACACCACATAACTCTGCGATTTCCTCGTACGTCTTACCGCCCTTCTTTGGTTGCGCTAACCAGTCGATCGCGATTAACTGTTCCGCCGATAATGTGTTCGCCATTGTACCTCATTCCCTCCCGCATATTAGCGCTTCTAGAGCGCGTCCTTATCTTTATTCTAATGCGCCATCTTAGCGCCTTTATGAACGTGTATCTAACGGTAAAAATACACACTAAAATAGCGCTATTCCTACGCCCGAGCAAAGCGTAAGAATAGCGCTATCTATGTGCGTTGCATATCCGATTCTTAACGTAATACTAGCGCTTAACCTGTCCGATACATAGCGCTATACAGGCGAAGTAAACTCCGTTTATTAACATCCGCGCTATTCCTTGTCTTTGCCTACATGAGATTCTACTTTGATTAATCATCATGAATAGGTAAGAGTTCAGTCCTTTGCAAAACATATCTCAGTCACTACCGTTCCCTCGAAACTATCTTTATGCGCAAATAATCTATTAATAATATAAGCTCCGCGAGGATTCATGAGCGTAGCGAATTAATCCGATGCGGTAATGTTTTATAAGTTTTTATTATTAAGTATTAATAGCGTAAGTATATATACATCCCAATAAACGGGATTAGGTTATCCCGAAAACCGGGACGACTCATCCCGAAAAATGGGATTACCCTATAACCACGCCGTAATTTCATCATTACTCCAAGCACCTTGTGAAGCCTCCGTAGTCGCCGCAACCTCCAACCCCTCTACGCCTATCCCCAGCGTCGCCTTACGTTTAGCCTCGTGCTCTCGCGCCTCTGGAAACCGCGCGTAGAACGCTGCAGGCTCCGATATTGGCGCGTGTACTACATAGACGTCGTTATTCCAGCGTGGATGCCTGCGTACTGTTACGAGTCCGTACGCGACCAGAGCATCCTTATACCCTTTAACCGCGTTCTTTCCGCAGTTCATCGCCAGCGCAATGTCCTCCGTTGTTGGAAACGCGTAACCGTAGGTCGTGTTGTAGCGCGCCATTAGGTACATGTACAATAACGCGTGGTCCGCCTTGAACTTCGGCAGCCGTGTGTATAGCGTGAATATTGCGTTATGTACCATCGTAAAGTCCCGCGTAGGTTCAAACGGCTTCACACCCGACTGCTTTTCCATTCCCATTTGTTTGTCCTCCGTTTGTTTGGTTGAAATCCGCGATCGCCTGACGCAATTGCGTCGTATTATTAAAGAAGAAAACGTTGCGGCCTGGATATTTACGATTTTCCCCAACGCCCTTAAGTACGAAGCCGCTCATCATCAAGTGGCCTGCCACACGTTGTGACGTCACAACAAAGCGCTCACTCATTCGTTTTACCTCCATAGCCGTATAGGTTTACAACATTCAAATCATTTATTAAGTCTCGTGTCTCTCCGTTGTCTAATAGGAAATTGCCGTCGTCTGAAATTCCAACCACTTTATGTAGGGTCTTACCTTTCTCCCAATACTTCGGGCTCGTATGCGCAGCTTTTTTCCAACGCTCAGAAGCTTCTTTTTTGCTTTTAGCGTGAATGAAAATCGGCTCTCCTACGTGATTTATAAACGAGTACATCTTGTCCATTTCTGGGGACACACACCTCTTACCGCTTAGCCTTACATCGTACATAATCTCGTATATAAGTCCTCTCACGTCTTCACGCGAGAGGTTGTATAGTTGTTTTGGAGAGGTACTTTTCGATACCTGTATTGCGGCTTTTGTTAAAAACTTCTCAAATGACTCCTGCGATAGTTTTGACAGTTGTGGGTAATCAACCTCAGTCTTAACGTAGTGCTCGATATACAAGTATAAATACTCTACGTCTGCCATAATTTATACCTCCATTTGTTTGATTTAGTTAACGTAAGGACGTGACGGAGTATACCCGCAACATTCGTAACCTTATCGCTCTGTACTCTCTTAGTCCGCAGATCGCGTATAATGCAACCATGCGTCGTAAAATACGTCTCCCCTTATTGCCCGTAAAGTAAGGCAAAAGTCCACGTTTTAACATAAAATAAAGCGCATGCCGCCGGACTCTTCCGCCTTTTCTCCCTTTGGTTTATGCGTGGTTAAGCGGCAATCTGCACCCTCATTTCTTCCTTCGTAGTCTCTAGATATACATCCTTACGGATACATTTACGCGACCCTTTCCGTAATTAATTTTCGGATTCTTAATAGCCGCATTTTTACGGTTGTATACGATAATCCGGTCTTCTCCGCCGCATATTTCCGTGAGAGACGGTACTCCCCGTCCGGAAGCACGTGGTAGGCCGCGCAATCCCCTGCAGCCATGTCCGTTTCGACAATACCGATGAGCTCACGCAGGAAATCCGCCTGTTTACTGGATACGCGTCTATATACGTAATCTTCCGTAGAGTTAACGCCCAATATCGTTCGGATCGCTCCCTCATAAAAAGGCGCGATCATCCGCCGGCGCCCGTCTACGGTGACTCTCCGCATCCCTTTTCGGCGCGCTTGGGCTTCGTAGTAGCGCGTTAACAACGCCTTATTGACGTAGGTGACGATCTCCCTCGGACTACGGCTGACATCGGCGTATTTTAGCGCGTACTCTAGTGCGCCGACCATGTCCTCCATAACCTCCGCCCGTATACGCGTTTCTTCAATCACGGCTTCGCGTTCAGTACGATCCGCAACGTCTAGGGCGCGTTGGTACTGCGTAAATGAACTGCCGAATCCTTCTTCGCGGAATCTTCGCTCTATACGGCCGTTCTTTTCTCTTAGCCAGGCGGTAAATTCGGGAGTTAACGTGTACTCATAGCCGAAATCGTTATGGCGCACTGGTTTGAATGGGATGCGCATACGTAAGTCAAGCACCATTATGGATAAATAACGGTTAATCTCCGAGTGAGCCCATTCGGAGTCTTTACGTATATAGAACACGCGCTTGACGGCTTTCTCGCGGATCGCCTTTATCCGATAAGCGATATATTCCTCCGGGCTTGTTAGATTAATCGAAATGTCATGCGTGAAGTCCGTTTTATATCTGCGTGAAGTATTCGCTAGAAAATCTGTTTCGACGTCCTCAAGGATTACGTCGATTATGTGGCGATCGCCGGTCATTTGGTACGCGGTTACTGCCTGGATAAAATCCATCTGTATTCCTCCTCCGTTTGTTTATTAAAAAGAGGCACTATCAGATAGAAGGCGCCTCTTTTCGATCTGTCTATGCGTTCAGGTTTAAATTAAGCGTTATCGAGGAAGGCCGACGCGGTTCGAAAGTGATTACGTTATCCGGGACCACGCTACCCGCGAGCATGCGCTCAATATACGCAATACCTTCCGTCGTTACGCGAGAGTATGGACGCGCTACCCCGCCGGGAGACACATACGGTATTACTTCGAAATAGCGCGGAGTATACCGCTGATAAGGGAGTCCGTCTTGGCGGATCAACTTCCGGTCTCTTAGTGTGTCGCGTAACACTTTCGGTTTCATGCCGAGCAACTTCGCCACTTGATCGACCGTCATCGTCCCGTCTGCGTCAATGAACGTGTCGAATGCCTCGACCTTCGGTGTCATTGTTACGATTTGCGCTTCGGCCGCGAGGCGGGCTCTTCGTTCCTCCGCAAGCCGTGTGACCGTCTTTAGTAATAAGTCCGGATCATCGAGAAGCGCATCAGTCGCGTACATCCCCGTTTTCCGGATCGACGGGATTACTTCGTGCGTGATCCAGCGTTTGAAGGCACGCGCTTCCGGCTTGCGGCTACCGAGGATAAGCGAGTATAGTCCGGACTCATTCACAGTCTGTAGCGATTGCACTCCGCCAAGGGTGTCGGTTGAAGCTACACCCTTTTCGTCATCGTCCAACCTACCAAGCGCATCGCGGTTATTTGCTATTCCCAGTACCGCACATACGTCTTTCGCAACGAACCACGGCTCCCCTCCTACCATTACTGTCCTCACTTCCGCCGAGTCGTACGTAAACACTTTCGTTAGCTGATCCATAACGACGCCTCCTTTTGTTTGGTTGTATATAAACGACTAAGCCACGGAAGGTAGCCGAATCGGTATCTGATCCGCCACAACCCGAATCTCCCCACTATCATCCCGCACGTTAACGTCTTCACCCTCGCGTACTTTCCGTATTAGTAGAACACCGTCGGGGGTCACGCCCGTGTAACGCATAATGAACGGAGGTTCTGGCGTCTCCGTCACCTCAAACTCGTGGATAACGAAATACTTCGGGGTGAAACGGTGCAGCGGCAGACCTTTTTTACGCAGCACCTTGCGTCTATACAGAAACTCGCGCATAGTACGCTCGTCCCATCCGAGAGCTAGCGCAGTTTGTCCGAGCGTAAACGTCGCCGAGCCAAAACGTCCCACAACGCAGCGATTATCATTCATAATAGCGTCCTCCCTTATCGATAGTTTTATAGTTAAGCGGATAACCGCCCTCTATCTCTTCAACGGAATCGGAGGTCGCCCCGCACTCTTACGGCCTCAATCTGTATGGAACCGTCGAACTACTTGCCGCAAATTTTCCGAAAAATAAATACTTCTACGTGTATAGACAACGCTACGATTCTCTCCCGCACCATCTACGGAAAATAAAAATGCCTATACTAGAGATAGGGACACTAATCGCGCAAACTGGTACATGTGCCCTTCGGCAGTGTTTCTGTATACCATATATAGTTGTAGTAAGTAAAAATACCCCAACATATGGTGTTTGTAAACAAAAATAAATTTATGGGTATTTTTTGAAACCTATTGAACATATGTTCGTATTACTGTATTATAAAGGACAAGTAACCCCGGATGCCCCCGAAGCTACTCGTAGTAAAGGCGCCGCCATCCGCTATATGTTAACGTAGCTTTGGACGGCCAAGTCCAAACTTCAATGATTAGCGTAATAAAATCCGGCCACACATTGGACATTGGCGTGTCCTTTGGTGAGTGACCGGACGATCCGCAGACTATTGGCGTAATCTACGTTGTTATCTGAACTGTTAGCGCAGTTCGGTAAAGCAACCCGCATGACGGTCCGTCAGTTAGCGCTGACAGTACGGGAGGTCTGGTGCATTGTGCACCAGAGTAGGTAAACGAAAAAATTGCGTTCAGTCCGCGTGGCGATTCCTACGGTTGCAGCCGCAGGACACGGACGTTCTCCTAGCGTTGGCGGCGCAATCAATACTAATTGTCTTCTCCGGCGTAGTGTTGACGCACAAACGTCCATCATCGAATTTAACCTAACCGTACACCCACGGGATTGAGCTTAATTTCCGCCCACTTATCGTTAACTTCGCGGATGTACAGTCGGCGGCGGTCTTTACGGGCGAGTCTACGGTCCCATTTCATCGGTTATCACCTCCTTTATAGAATTGCGCGAATTCATCTTCTCCGGCGTTCGAGCGCCCTCGGTGAAGGTAAAATCATTAGGCGATTATAGCGAGCAAATTATCTTTTACTACCGTCTTAACTGGCGTGATGCGGAATCCAAGCAATTCGAGCTGAGCAAGCGATGCGAATTGCGTTCCGCCGGCCGACCGCCGATCTGTCCCAGGAAAAACATGGAGGAAGGCACTCGGCGATAAGACGCGTTGCTGACGACGGGACCCTCTGTTTTTTGGCAGCGTGACAATGTAGTTTCCTCTACGGATGTCCACGCAATAACCAATCTCCTGTATGCGCGGTAATTTAATAAATCGTTCAGTTGATTTGGGTTTTTCTACTAATTGTTCGACTGTAACGTTAAAACCGATTTGACGAAGTTGTCTCGACGTCACCAATAGTTCCCCACTCATTAATCGAAGTTTAGAGCGACGAAAGACAGCGACAGCTACCGACCAGTCAATAAGCGCGCGCTGAATGCCTATAACATCATTTGCAAAGGTAAAGGACACCCGACCGCCCTTGCTTCCGCAGCGTAGATATTTAATTGTGAATAAAGCTGTGTTGTCAATTGTGGTGCTGATGTCATTGAGTATTTTAACTAGCTGCATATGCGAGGTCCTCCGTTTCTGTAGGAGGAATGATGAATCCGATATCTTCTGCGATTGCGCGTGTAACCGGTAAGCTGCCGATAACAGCTCTTTCGGAAACACCAGTAATGCGTTGAAATGCACGAGCGTTGATTACAAGTTCTTGCGGGGTATTGAGAAGGGAGACGATAATATTACCGTAAGGACCGGGCTTGTACGTGACCCAGGCAATAGGGATGCTAGCGTTGAGCTGCCGAGTCTGTGCTGGCGTGACCGTGATCTCGCCATACATTTTGCGGAGACTTACCTGTGGGAATATAGCCGTAAACGTAGGTAAAATAATAAGGGCGCCCTGACCTGCCTGCACGTCTCCCGACGATAGCGCTACGCGAACACCTTCGTCACACCGTATGAAATTTAGCTTAGTCGTCATTACTTTTAACCTCCAATATGTGTATGATAGCGGTAATCCGCGACGGATACCTCAAATATGAGGGCTCCGTTTCAACCCACACCGCTGCAGGTCCAAGGCGCAAAAGCGCTCATCAGGCGGTCTATATCGTCACCCCCAATTCCAGCAACGGCGCGGCAACCAAATCGCGTACGAGGAACTCCAACGCGGTCATGCTTGTCCACTTTTTAACCAGCGCCGGTATTACGTCAGCAGCCGCGCCGGTCACGTTCTCTGCAATGATCACGCCAGCGTCTTCGTTGCCTCCTGCGTAAATATCCGGATCACCTTCGCTTTGGCGGACTTCCTGCGCCCATAGTTGGCTATCAGATACAAAGAGTGCGCGGTCCTCGCCGATGAGGAAAGCCGGTAGCGGTTCATACTGCGGTTCCTCGTCATCAGCGTCATACATATAGATCAGCGTGATAGGCTTAGTGTTAATTACGCGCCCTCCTTACTGCGTCGGACCAACTTGGATAAAAGTTCGATGGCCGACATTTCCGTTATGCGATCGAAAAACGTTACATCGTCTACCGGTAAATCGAAGCCGACTGCGCCTGGGCCTCCGGTTGTTAGATATTCGCCGCTGACGTAGTTAACACGCTCAAGGATAACAGTGCGGTACTCAGCGTCGATATAAAACGCATGGTTATTGTCAACAAGGACGCCCGGATATTCGTAGCGCTCTAATTCTTCGTTCCTATCGTACAGTTCAGTCACAACGGTGATTTTAGACATTAGCGTAATCCCTCCGTGTTATAGAAGTAGTTCCTTTATGATAATTGCGGTGAGAGTGACGATGGCCTTTACTAACGGCCAAATAGCGTATTTAAGCATAGAACGCCGACTGCGTATGGCGCTCCTAGAAAGGCTGCGGCTTGGGTACGAGGAAACGTCTATAGTAGCGGGTACGATTGTAACAAGATTAGGCATTTTTGAAACCTCCTATATATTTTTACGTACTAAATGTTTAACTTCATGTACATATAGTATGCTATCAAAAACATATTGTCAACACTTAATAAACAAAATGTTCGCGTTATTGTACTTTCTGTTCGAGAAATATAGAATTGAGGTATAGATATTTAGGAGGAATACATATGAAACTTCGTCCAAGCTATAAGCCGATGGAGATCACACTTATACGGAGAGACAAGACGAAAACGTATCTTCGAAATACATTAGGTTTGTCTCCTGCAACTATTGCTAAGATGTCCAACGGGGAGTTTGTTGCGCTCAGTGTAATCGCGCGTATTTGTGAGGATTTGGATTGTAAGATCGAGGAAGTTGTTGAGTTTGTAGAGGACACGAGCATGGTCAACGCCGAGCGTTAAGACCACCGCAAATTAGCCGTTCTGCCATCGTACCCTAGCGCTAATACTCCGGAAGGGTTAGCGCGGCTAATTCAACGGTAAACCAACGATAATATAACGACGAAAAGCGCCCGATCCGTAAAAGGACCGAGCGCTTATTTTTATATAACATTTAAACAAGTATATATCTGATACTAGTTTTCGTAACCGTTTAATACAAATGTTCACCGGATTAATAATTCGCCTCTATTTACCACTAAGATATTCCTGAACATCAATTCTTTTTTCGTTATACTTATCATTCTCAGTTAGTGTTATAACCTCATCCATAACAGACTTGGTATACTCAGATTCCTCTAGTTTGATTAAGTTTAAACCAGCTAAGTAGAAATAGTTAATATAATTCAATGTATTATCTTTATACGCATCCTCCAAATTTTCGTATAGAAGCTGCTCAAGCGCGTACTGTCTTACATCACTAATCTCCGAATCTGTCGGGATTGGATATCCGACATCCTTAAAAAAAGAGAGATCCTTAGAAGGTGAAGTAACTGCGGATTTAAATTTTAGTCCGTCCAACTCTTCCTCTAAGTGCTCTTTGTAGCCAGACAGTATATATACAGTAGATTCTTTAAATTCTTTCAATAATTCTTGCTCTGTCTCATGATGTTCGGTTAAAACCTCCTGAAGTCTATCTATATCATCCTTTTCCACTAAACTGCTTGCGATATTGTCAATCCCTTTTGCTAAAGAGTTGAGTATGTATGAATAACTTTGGCACTCCGATGCTAAGATCGTAGACTTTATAACTGACGCCGTGAACGCTGCGTCGGTCCCTTTAAAATCACTTATAGTCAAGTCTAAATAAGTTTTCGCCCGGTCTATGTTACCTAGATTCAACTGGTCCGCAGCAAGTCTAAGCGGCTCCGGTATTGCATTGCTCTCCACTTTTGTTTCCTTGATCGATGGGCTGTGAACAATGGTAGTTTCAGTAGGCAACGCTGTCTGCTTCACTGTATCCCCAGATTGGGCAGTAGTCGTATTATCGGACTTATCGCAACCTGAAACTGCTATAAACGATGTTAGAAGTAATACTATAAGACTGTTTTTATTATACAATATATGCCACCTCCACTCCTAAATATACCATATATCTACAATTAAGGACATTAGAACTATCGATAGTCAAACGTAATACTGAAAATCATAGTTAATTAGACCTGATTTTGAGTTTTCTCAGTCAGCCGTTAAACTTCCGCGCCAATTCCTTGGAAGGAACTAGCGCTAATCTAGCGAATATTAACATAAAGCAACGTAGAAAGGCGGCCATTATGCGAATTTTGGTAACAGACATCGAATTATTTGCAGCGGCACTGGTGCAGGCTCGCGTTACTGTGCGTGCAGTGGACGGAAGTATCGCAGATTATGGTGGTGCGATCGAAAAGTATACGCCAAATGCTGTTCGCATCGACGGTACTTACTATATGCGCGAAGTTTACCTATTTGAAATTAAGGAGAATTAGACATTGGAAACAATGCTCAATGAACGCATCGATGATCTTATGGCTGAGCTCATGACAACCGAAGAAGCTTCTGCCCTCTGGAATTTAAGCCAGGACCACCTTAAGCGCTTATGTTCATCTGGAAAAGTTGTGGCTAGAAAGAAAGGTAAGACCTGGCTTATTCTCAGGGAGCAACTTAACCCGTCACAAAAAGAGGCTAAGAACGATGTTCTTTAAACGATAAACTCAGTAAATACCGGACTCCGCAACATACCTGCGCGAGCAATTTCGGATTTTTACGTGTGCTCTTATCTGTAAGGATCGCTAAAAAGAGCGCCAGTTCCACGGATTTTTCCTCCGTTTTCCTGGCGCTCCCTGTTGTGTCTGACGAGAAATAAGCGTACAATAGCGTTGAATAAATACAGCGGAGTGATAGCCGGAATCTTTGGTCGGATGGTCGGTTATCTTAACTCCGCTTTTTTCTGTCAATAACTAATACCAATGAAGCGAATGATATCATTAACGTTAAAGCTTCGTTTATAGTCAACATCTTTCTCACCTCCTCTCACTAGCGTGAATCTTCGTTGTTACTTGAAACCTGCGCTTGTTCCAGCGAACATAATTCGATAATACTGTAGTACTTCATGTTAAGCACTTACAAAAGTTGGGAGGTCGCTGGCGTAAAGGAGATTGCGCCAAGGGCAGCGTTCGACGGTCGTGAGAAGATTTCGTGATTAATAGAGTTCATATATTCTCCTCCTTTTGTGCAGACTAATTGTGAAAACGCTGCACTTAACTTCCCCAACGTCCTGGGTATTCTTTTCTATATAACGGTTCACAAAGATCAAAGACGACCTGCATGTCTGTGACAGCCTTTTCTAGCAAAACGGCGGCCTTCACATGTTCATGGGTTAGTTCTTTAGCGTAATTTGTAAATAACCTCGCCTGAGGAAAGAGCATAGTTTCCTCCATCTTTCTGTATACCGAAAAGAAGTCTCGAGCTACAGCAATAAACATACTACGAGCCTCATCCTCCAGAGTATCTTCGTACACCTCATCATCGTAAATTATATCTTCACTCGCCCCTTCTTCTAGATCGAAAGAAACAGTATCTAGTAATTCCTTAGTTGGGAAGAGTATGACGTTTTTATTTGATTTCTTCACTTTTGTTACGCTCTCCGGTAATATATCAGGTAAATCCCAAAGAGCGTTCTTTATTAAGCTTTGGTCAATATCATAACTACTTATCATGCTTCTTTCCACTTGCTTCCATAATTCTGATTGTTTTACTCCCTGTGGGCAGAACCGTAGAACGTTAAGCGCAGCACTTCGAACTTCATCGTGAGTAGGTCTTTCCAATGTATCCACCTCGCAGAAAAGATAATATAGTCTTTCTTCTACCCACATATTAATTCTATAAAATGGCAATGTCAAGAGTATTTAGGAATCAAGCAACACAATGCGCAACCTCATCCGCTAAGTGCGTCTCCTACACGATGCCCCAATTCGGTAGATATCCGATCTCAACGCGCTTCCTCACACATTGACTACCCTCGTACACTGTGCGGGTAGTATGCAGTTTTTTGTGCGTATCATTAGGTTTTCTTACCTCCCGACTTTTCCGCTAGTGCGGTAACCATTATTTTTATCTCTTCTAAACTCTTGCTCATTACCTCAATCTCAGGAGGTACTGGCTCACTGTTAAAAGTATAATCGTCAGACATAACATCTAAAGTCCTTCTTATTCTACGAAGTTCATCTCTAATAGCTTTCCATTCTACTTTTGAAATGGTAGGTGCTTCAGCGTGAATGGCAAGACACCTTAAATACGCAGGGATGGTAACCCCGACTATCTCCGATCTTAATTGCAATTGAGTGTGTTCCTCGTCACTTAGACGAATTGGAATCATATTATTTCTCTTTCTATTTTCGCTTCCCATTCGATGTACCTCTTTTTATCTAGTTTTGATATCTTAAAGATACACCCAATTTTTGTTTACGCCAAACAACTTATTTTGGCTATCCGCCTATAAAAACTCCGCCAACTCCTCCGCCGTCATCCCGCGATACACTTTCACTACCGCTGACCCCACATGCTCATTCCGTTTCTCTTTTGACATCACTTGTTCCATGTTTCTCGGCAGCATGCACGTTAAGCAGCGCTGCAAATTGCTAAGTCCGTGTGTAAATCGCGACCTTCGATCTTCTTAGCTTCCGTTGTCATCCGTTGGCACCTCCGATTATATAATTGATGATTACGCATCGCACCCGCCAAATTCGGCGATTACGCTGTCCAGACGTAGTTGAGGTGATTTCGGAAAATCCGCGCATATGTACGGTTTATGCGACACATCTGTCGTATGAACATAACAATTGATCGTTTTTTCGTACATTTAGCGTAGTGAACGATTTTACGTTTATCTCGCGATTTCTACGTCTTACTCTATAATTCTTACCTTTTTAATTATCGCTCCTTTTCGAATGACACCTCCGATAATAATTGGTAAATAAATGCGTGTAAAACGCCAAATTAGACGAATTAGTATTACTAAAAGACTTACTGTAAAAGGGGGAGCGAATGTACGTGAATACGTACGAAACCTTACAGAACCATATGAATAATAAAATCGTTCGTCAGCTACCGTTTATATATGTTTTGAGAAGGTCTTCAAAATATGTTATTTTCCGCACGAACTCCTATTCCCTCCTGTTATCTACGCCGCTCTTACGTTTTCATATTCCCTGCTGTATTTGAATAATGTGACCGCATCCCGCCAGCTTTACGCTTGAAGGAGTGAATTATCGTACAGCCATCGATTGAACTCGCGGATGCTCTCTAGTTACTGTACCATTAGGCAACGCCACATTTTCATGGGAATGACTCAACTCCAATAGTGTCAGTTTTAGTCTAGCGTTTTAGAATCCGCGCATTTATATATGTTGCCTACATGAAATACATCCTCGACTGTGCTCCATGACTACTCTCTCGTTGTTAACTTTAATACTTCGGCGCATTTAGTTATTGATAGGCTCGGGTTCGTCCCGGTTTTGGACGGACACGTAAGGTCAAAGGCCCTCGTCACTACGTTCCTCACCGTAGCCTGTCGGCTCCGAGCTATCAATTTAGCACTTCAAAGGTGCTAAAACTCCGAAAAAAGCCTTATGTAGCAAGGGTTTGCGGCGTTTTCCCTTAAAGGAGAGTATCAAGAGAATAACGAATGGAGTAGCGCCACCTGCACGTTAATTAATCTGCTCCATAATACACAAGCGCCAACCTCCGAAGAGATCTACGCTTGTCTTACTTTTTATAAACGTTCCAATGGCGGCGGAACTAGAAATATACAATGTGTAGCGTGACGCATTCGCATGGTAGGTGCACCGTGAACCTACCATCGGGGTTAGGGACACGCTGTCCCCGACCTCACGCAGACTCAGGTTCAATGTGAACCTAACCTCGAACTCTCCTGTATGGTGAATGAGACTTGCCCGTGAGGACTCCGTGAAATGCGGACCCCTACGAGGACTGAGACGTAGTTCACGATGAACCATCGTTTGGATGACTGGGTGGCTCACCTACTCATCGGAGCCAAGACGCATGTGCACGTTGAACACGCGTTTGATCCCTGAAAACTCAGGAGCTGTCGGTAACAAAGCACTGGTTCAGCGTGAACTATTGCTCGGGACAGCGCGTCCCAACCATAACGTTCCGCTAAGCTGACGGAACGACTGAGGTTCATCTTGAACTAGAGTCCTGACCAAAGTTGACACAAACTATTTAGTTTACAAACACAAGGTATTGGGTTATTTTCATCTAACGAAAGCAATTAATGCGCGGGCTAGTGTTTAGCCGGCGTATTTTTTCTGCTAAATAACGAAAAGGGGCGGATAACGTGAGCGGACAAAATGAGCTTATCCTTACGGAGAGTCGGTACATGCGAGATGAGTACGTGTTTAAGGATAGCGTTCTAGACAGGGTTAAGGCGGTTCCTGTGCTAGTTGGGAGCTTGGAGGTGACTATGGAGATGGCGGCGACCTTCTACGATGTAGGTAGGGACGCGGTAGAATCAATCATCCGAAGAAACCGAGCGGAGTTCAACGAGTACGCAGAACTTAGAATTCTAAGAGGTAAGTCTTTGGCTGAATTTAAGACTCTCCGTCAAGCTGACGGAGACTTTAAAGGTGTTCCTTCTATCACTCTAATTACCAGGCGCGGCCTTCTTCGCATCGGAATGCTGCTCACTGAATCCGAAGTCGCACGCTCGGTCCGCAACTACCTGCTCAACGTTGAAGAAATCGCAAGTAAAGAACAGCGCGCATGGTCGATGGAGCGCGAGATATCTAAACGGGAGCGCCGGCGGTTAACTGACGCGGTCCAGGTGTTCGGAGACGGGAACCCCTTCGTATACGCTAATTATACGAATCTAGTGTACCGCGTATTGTTTGATACGGATGCGCCTGGACTTCGCAAATTGTACGGACTCGACCCCGATGATAATATCCGCGATGCGTTCAGTACGGAGGACCTGCGCAGCGTAGTCGACGTTGAAACAGCCATAAGCTCGCTGCTGCGCCTCGGATATGGATATCGGGAGATTCGCGACGAGTTGCTCGGACGGTCGGGTAACTTCCGGAGAGATGCCGCGTAAAGCGGTCACGCCTTTAACTAGAACGCAAATAAGCGCCCGACCCCGTTATGATCCGGAGCCGAGCGCTTATTTGTTATGCTAACGTTTTGTTTTACGGGGTCTCTCCGCTTTACTAATAACGGCGTTGATCGGCGAAAACTCATCGTGATTCTTTTTAACGTTTTTATTCGATAGGTGCGTATAGTGGGTAGTCATGCGGCTGTCTGCGTGGCCGAGGATCACCTGAAGATGATGTTGTGCGCCTCCCTCCTCAAGGAACAGCGTAGCCCCTGAGTGGCGAAGTAAATGCGGATAGACTCGCTTTTCTATGCCCGCTCTGTCTGCGTATTTCTTGAGCTGGTGGCGGAAATGGTTCGGGACTAGTCGATCTCCATAGTTATTGAGGAAAATGTACTCGCTATCAAATTCCGTAGTCTCGCGTATTAAATCCTGTAACAACTTAGCTGTCCGTTTCGTGATCGGAACAACGCGAGCCTTGCGGGACTTCGTAATTTCGCGGCGTAACGAAGCGTAGCAGGCGGTCAGGTCAACATCAGTCTTTTTCAGAGATAGCGCCTCGTCAACGCGAAACATCCCGTCAATTAATAAATTCAACACCACGTAATCCCTAAACTCGTTGTATTTGCGCTGATTTGGCGCGTGTATGAGACGACTCAACTCATCTGCCGTAAGAACGTCAATGTCCCGACCGATATCTTGAACATTTTTTAAATAGACGAACGGGTCCGCCTCAATGACATCCTCATCCTTTAAAAATTTAAACATCGTTTTCATATTCTTGACTCGGGTATTAATTGACTTTGGCAAAAGACCCACTGTCCGCGCCGACTCTGGAACGTTGCACTTTTCGCTAAATCTCGGTTTCTCATCACGGAGCCAGATGATGTACTCGCGGCCCGTTTCAATAGTAATGTTGCGGATATCTTTTATTATCCCACGCATATCCAAGAACTCGCAGAAGTATCCGTAGTTCTGCTCGTAAGTCTTAAGCGTGTTAGCAGCTCGTCCTTCCGACTTCTTCGCTTGGTAATAATAGTCGAATAAGTAGTCGAGGGAATAGCGTAACCGCTCTGATGTCCGTTCATTCTTAACTGCGCGACCCTTACGTTTATCTCCGCTCAAACTAAAAAACCCCTCCCGTATTATTACGGAAAAGAGCCGATTGTATAACGCATATCTTCGTTTTATTGGAGCGTATATCTGCGCATGTCAGCGCACAGTCAACGTTACAGTCACCGTACAAAATACGGAGTAATTTGCGGGATTTTGCCGAGGGCGCTGCCAGCGATGCGCTCTCCCAGCTGAGCTATGGCCCCAAACGTAATTTTCAGATGTATGTAATCACACATTCTAAAATTCAGTTCGGTGTATTTAAGTCATTCTGACAAATCCAAGCGCCGTAGGCGACTCCTATATAATATAAAAAATCGCCTTCGCTGTCAACACTTTTTTTAGTCATTAGACTAGCCACAACTCTACAATCTGTCCAGATCCCCAGTGCTCTTAGATAGCAGACCCTTCAGTTCCTTCATAAACATGTTAATGTCCTTAAACTGGCGGTATACGGAAGCAAAGCGAACGTAGGCGACTTCATCTACTGGATAGAGCTGCTCCATAACCAACTCACCGATCTGTTGGCTCTCCACCTCAGCTACGGCGATACCGCGTAGGGATTTCTCTACCTCAGATACGATCTTCTCTAGACGTTCTACAGAGACGGGGCGTTTCTCGCAAGCACGGATAAGACCACGCAGTATTTTATCACGGCTGAACTCCTCGCGGCTGCCGTCTTTTTTGATCACGATTAACGGTGTTTCCTCGATCATTTCAAAGGTTGTAAACCGTTTGCTGCAACGCTCACATTCACGCCTGCGGCGGATTGACTTATTCTCATTCGCTGGTCGCGAGTCGAGCACTTTAGTATTTGTGTGATCGCAGTAAGGGCATTTCATAAGCTTCATCACTTCCTATTACATAATGTTTTTAGTCCCGGTATGTTAAACATCCGGCTTTTAAAGGGCTAATTCATTTTTTCCAGAAATCACCGTTTTTTTATTGTAATGATTATGGCAAGTCCGGCACATAATACAGTTACCAACAGAGGAGGTGAACAGCAATGAGCCAAAACAACAGCTCCAATAACCTTGTAGCTCCAAATTCCCGTGGTGCTTTGGAACAACTTAAATATGAAGTTGCCCAAGAACTCGGAATCACGCTTTCCCCAGATGGTTACCAAGGCAATAAAACTTCTTATGAAAATGGTTCGATCGGTGGTTACATCACTAAACGTCTTGTAACCCTGGCAGAACAACAATTGGCAGGTCAATACAAATAACCTGTCCACATAAGCTTACTGAAGAAGTATTAAACGATCGCAAGATCGTTTAATGCTTCTTTTTATACATAACACGGTTTTAGAATTCGTTGTAAATATCCGTGTACTGATCATAGTAATAGTTGACGCGCTGTACATAATGGCGGGTTTCACCAAACGGAATATCCTTAATCGTAGCATCCGTTCCATCCCAGATCCCCTCATCCAGCCATTTTTGAACTTTACCCGGTCCAGCATTATATGCAGCGATAACCGCTGTACGTTTACCTTCGAATTGACGGGATAATGTTGAAAGATACCAGGTACCTAGTTCAATATTTGCTGATGGTTCATGCTTTAGCTCCTCCATAGAAACATCAGGAAGCTTGGCCTTTTCAAGGGCCCATTTGGCGGTATCCGGCATAAGCTGCATTAAACCTATAGCACCTTTTCTGGATTCTCGTCCAGTTTTGAAGTTCGTTTCCACTCGGATAATCGAAGCCACTAGAAATGGGTCAATATCGTACGTAACGCTGTGCTTACGGATCTCATCTTTATAATGGATCGGATAAAACCAGGACATCCAGTTCGTACTCAGAAACAATATCGCAGTAAAACCAATGAATAACAGAAGAAGGACTCTTTTTTTACGTAACCATTTCATGATAAGCCCAGCCTGTCCCAAAGAACAGCAACCTGTTGCTCAGTGTGCGCAAGTTCGCCACTGTTGTCAATGATATAGTCCGCTTTGTTACGCTTCGCTTCAATATCCATCTGTGCATTTAAGCGTGCTTCTGCTTGTTCTATAGAAAATCCGTTACGTTCCATTAATCGAGCGATTTGCACTTCACGAGGCACGTAGACCACCAGTATTTCATGGAACATGTTCTCGAGTCCTGATTCGAAAAGAAGAGGGATATCCACAATTGTTAACTTCTTTGGATCTTCTTCCTCCATGCTGTTCATACGTTCTTTAATCTCCCGCCGGATTGCGGGATGCGTCAGATTGTTCAGGGCTTGCAGGGCCGCCGGGTCTTGAAATACAATGTCCCCCAGCTTGCCCCTATTCAGTGTGCCATCCGAAGAGAGGATCTCGCTTCCGAATTGTTTCACAGCCGCAGCCAGCACCTCATGACCGGGGAGCATAACTTCTCTGGCGATCACATCCGCGTCAACCAGCCTCGCTCCCTTGCTCACAAGCAGTGCGGACACCGTGCTTTTTCCGGATGCAATGCCTCCGGTTAAGCCAATAATCATGTACTCACCTCATAATAGCTTCAGTATTCCCATTGTAATTAATAATAACGCGGGTAGTGCAGCAGCATGCTTCATCCAGTAGTTCCCGGCGAATCTTAATCCAGTCTTCATGCCCAGCAATAGAAATGTACCACTAAACAGAGCAATTGTAAGTGATGTCCATATCGGATTGAACCCCAGCAATGCTGCGCCAAGTCCAGCTCCAAAAGCATCTAGAGAGAGGGCAATCCCGAGCAGCATAGCCTCCATCGAAGAAATACTCCCGGAATCATCCATATCTGCAGAAGACGGAGTACGTAAGATCTGTACAACAATCCCCAATCGTCGTAACTCAAGGGAAAAGACAGCCGACTTTGCCTGCTCAGGAGCCATGGTAACCTGTTCTACAACATCTTCAGTATCAACAGCTTCCTCTGCCCGAGCTTCTATGGATAGCACATTTTCTTCACTACCTACTTTACGCTCACCTGTCTGTTCCTTCTCTTTCTGCATTAACATCTGGACGAGCGACCAGCACCCCATTAGCACGAGTATAACAGCGCCAACCTCAGAAGCTGCATGTGGAGACACTACCTTGGCAAGCAGTACACCCACTTGCATAGATACACAGATAACTACCCCCGAACAAAGCGAGATAATCAGAATGGAGAGCAATGGTATTTTCATTTTACGCAGTCCATATGTAATACCAACGCCAAAACCATCCAAACTCAAAGCAAAAGCTAGTAATATTAGTGAAAAAAATGGGCTGAGCACCCGCAATCCCTCCTGTGAAGAACCGGAACACTGAAGAATACACTTCATTCAGCTTCCGTTCTCTATTAAGCATTCTTCACACAGTATATGGGCGGGACAAGTAGTGGGTGCCAACCTAATTACTTCTTCAGTTTTCAACCTTACGCTGACAGCTTGGACAATAATGCGTGCCGCGGCCACCTACAACCGTTTTCTCAATCATCGTTCCACAGTGGTTACACGGCTGATCTTTACGACCGTAAATCAACAGCTGTTGCTGATAAGTGCCGCTCTCACCTTGACCATTCACATATGATTTTACAGACGAACCACCAGCGTTTACCGCTTCCGTCAGCGTACTGACAATAGCGTGATGCAGCTGATCAAGTTGCTCATCCGAAAGATCTTTGGCGCTGACTTCAGGATGTATCCCTGCACGATGTAACGACTCATCTACATAAATATTACCTATGCCGACGATATATTCCTGATTCAGCAGCAGCGATTTAATTTTTGTGCTTTTGCCTGATACAATCTGCTTAAACCTCTCCGGCGTAAAGGATGGCTCCAGCGGCTCCTGTCCTAGCTTATTAAGAGGAGGCAGCTGGAGGTCTTCACCAATCTGAAAAAGATGCATTGTACCAAACTGACGAACATCCGTGTAACGCAGCTCAGTGCCATCGGTAAAATGGAATATCACATGCGTATGCTTGTCCAGTGGATCTTCGTTCGAAAAAAGTCCGTAACGGCCCTCCATCCGTAAATGAGATACCAGCACCAAACCGTCTAACACGATGCGCAAAAATTTCCCTCTTCGTTCAACATTAACAATGCTATGACCTGCGAGCAGGTTGGCAAAAGCCTGAATATCATCCGGCCGCTGAATAATCCGGGCCAACCGGACGGTTACACTCTCTATCTGCTTTCCATTAATTAAATCATTCAGTGTTCTCTTGACTGTCTCTACTTCCGGTAATTCCGGCATGATGTCTTCACCTCAACTACATTATAGCTGATATGCACACCTTAAAGGGAGCCTATTTCGCTTCGTACCAGTTGCTACCAAAACTTACCTCTGCTTTAAGCGGCACCGATAACTGCAATGCTCCACCCATTACTTCCGGCAAAAGCGTCTTCATGAGCTCCATTTCATCCTCTGGCACCTCGAATACAAGCTCATCGTGTACCTGAAGCAACATACGGCTCTTTAGCCCACGCTCAAATAGCGCCTTGTCCATATGCACCATCGCCAGCTTAATAATATCAGCGGCAGTTCCTTGTATAGGTGTGTTCATTGCTGTACGTTCCGCAAAAGAACGCAGATTAAAGTTCTTGGCATTAATCTCAGGCAAGTAACGACGGCGTTCCAGCAGCGTGGTTACATAACCATGTTTCCTTGCATCAACTACGATATCATCCATATATCGACGTACACCTTGGTATACCTCGAAATACTGCTCAATAAATTGAGCGGCTTCTTTGCGAGGAATATTCAAGTTCTGCGACAGACCATAATCACTGATTCCGTACACGATACCAAAGTTAACGGCTTTAGCAGCACGACGCATATTGCTATCAACCTGATCGGCGGTAACTCCAAATACATCCATCGCTGTCTTCGTGTGAATATCCATATCATGGAGAAAAGCTTCCTTCATCCGCTCATCACCGGAGATGTGCGCAAGTACCCGTAGTTCAATCTGCGAATAGTCCGCCGCCAGAATGGACCAGCCCGGTTCGGATGGAACAAACACTTTACGGATTTTACGTCCTTCTTCTAAGCGGATTGGAATGTTCTGCAGGTTCGGAAATTGGCTGCTAAGACGTCCTGTCGCAGCAATCGTCTGCCGATAGAATGTATGCACCTTCCCTGTTTTCGGGGAAATTTCCTTGAGCAGCCCCTCTACATAGGTGGATTGCAATTTAGCAATCGTGCGATATTGTAGAATCAAACGTACCACATCGTGATACGGTGCTAACTTTTCCAGCACCTCTGCGTCTGTTGAATATCCGGTCTTCGTCTTCTTGACGACAGGAAGACCCAGTTTTACAAATAAGATCTCGCCCAACTGCTTTGGTGAATTCAAATTAAACTCTGTGCCACAAATTTCATAAATTTCGGTGACCAGCTTGGAAATCTGAGCTTCGAATTCTTTTCCTAACTCTTTAAGATCCCCTTCGTTGACTGCAATCCCCTGTTTCTCCATATCCGCAAGAATACGTGATAATGGCATTTCGAGATCCTCGAACAGTCCGGTCATCGCCGTTTCAATCAATTCCTGCTGTTGTTTCTGTGCGATGCCAAGTACCGCAGCACTCTTACGTGCGACATGATTTCCTAAGATTTCAAGCTCAGGAATCTTATATTTGGCGCCTTTACCAAATACATCTTCATCAGGTGACAATCTTGGCAAGCCGTATTTCGTAGCGAGATCGTTTAGGTTCTGATTAGCTTCCGTCGGATCCAGCAAATAAGCCGCCAGCTGCACATCATGGGCTGCACCTGCAAAAGCAATCCCCTGCCAATGCAGTGCCAAATCAGCACGGTGAAGATCATATCCGCTCTTCGGAGCCTTCTCATCTCCTAACCAGTCGCGTAGCTTCGCAGCCGCTGGTTTCTGTAGTAATTCAAACGGCACATAATAATGTCGCTCCAGAGTAGATAGCCCTACCCCGATCACCTCGGCACGATGCGGATTATCCCCATTGGATTCTACATGCAGTGCCGAAATACTAGGGAGCGCTTCATTTAGCGCCTCAAGTTCATCTTCACTCACGATCGAAATATCGAGTGTAGCAGCTTCTACTTCCGCTGCACTCTCTTCTCCATCAGCTACTGGAGCATAGGCACTAAGTGACAACCTTTCCAGAAGTGATTTGAATTCTAATTTTGCGAGTGCGGGTCCTGCTGTATCCGCAGAAATTCCGTTAAAGATCATATCTTCCCACGAATGCTCAAGAGGCACTTCACGATAGATGGTTGCCAGTTTCTTACTCATGACAGCGTCTTCCGCGTGAGCTTCCAGCTTTTCTTTCATTTTACCTTTAAGCTCACCGGTGCCAGCTAATACACCTTCAACCGATCCGAATTGATGCAGCAGCTTGAGCGCTGTTTTCTCACCAACACCCGGAACGCCCGGAATGTTATCACTCGCATCACCCATCAGTCCCTTAAGGTCGATGATCTGCTCGGGTGTTAAATCATATTTCTCACGAATTTGTTCTGGTCCATAAAGCTCAACCTCAGTAACTCCTTTGCGGATCAACGCAACGGTCGTATGTTCGGAAGCCAATTGAAGCATATCCTTGTCTCCCGACACGATCATAACCTTCCGGCCTGCTTCATCTGCTTGGCGAGAAATGGTTCCAATAATATCATCGGCCTCATAATTGCCAATTTCAAACTGCGGTACACCCAGATTTCTGAGCAAATCTTTCAGCAGTGGGAACTGCTCGGAGAGCTCGGGAGGTGTCTTTTGCCGACCGCCTTTATAATCCTCATAACCTTCATGCCGGAATGTGACTTTCCCTGCATCGAAGGCAACAATCATATGTGTCGGCTTGTGTTCTTCAATTAAACGGAGCAGCATCGTTGTGAAACCGTACACCGCGTTCGTCTGTTGCCCTGCTGTATTCGTTAGCGGGGGCATCGCGAAGAATGCGCGGTAAATAATATTATTTCCATCTATAAGTATCAACTTGTCCATAGTGCACCTCGCCTTTTTCATGCTTACTTCTTACATCTTAACATATGGCCTGTCCAAGTAGAAACGGCTATACAACAAGTAGCCGTCCTAATATAAGGACGGCTACTCAATTTACCTAAAAATAAACAAAAGATGTGAAGGTGCAAGTAATGGAGGAGAGGTTTGGAACTGTAGGAGCAGAGCGCCCGCCTTTGTCTCTGGATTTACACCACTAAAGGTGGTTAAAATAAAATAAATCTGGAGACAACAGCGGCCGAAAGTCCAAACACTCTCTGTAATTACCAGCCACTGAACATCTTTTGCAAAACACTACTCATTCAAATCTGGACGACTACCGGTAACCAGGTAAACTACGCTTTCACCAATGTTAGTAGCGTGATCGCCAATCCGTTCGATATAACGGCCTACCAGTGTCAATAACATAGCTTGGGATACTGTCTCCGGCTTTGTTACCATATAAGAATACAACTCATTGATCATCGCACCATACAATTGATCGACCTGATCATCATCCTGTGCCATTTTATAAGCCAGATCAGTGTTCTCATCCAGGTAAGACTGGATCGCCTCATCGATCATAATTGTCACGATTTCAGCCATACGAGGAATGTCTACAAGGGGCTTAATCAACTGTTGGCCTTGAAGACGCATGGTCGCCTTAGCTACATCAATCGCCAGATCCCCCATGCGTTCCAAATCGCTTGATATTTTGAAGGCAACGATAATGCGGCGCAAATCCTTAGCTACGGGCTGCTGCGTAATAATTAAGCGTGAGCCAATTTCCATGATTTTATCTTCCATGGCATTCAGCTGTAAATCCGCTTCAACGACTTCCTGTGCGAGCGTTGTATCTAGATTTTGTAATGCATTAATTGCACCTTCAAGAGCATCCTTAACATGCTCACCCATCTGCTGCAGCAGACTGCGCAGCTCTTCCAAGTCTTTATCAAATTCTTTTCTGCGAATCATAATAAGAGCGATCCTCCTCATTAACGTATGGTCAGCTTGCCATTTCCAGGGACGAACACCCTTTTAAATCTGATCAGCCGAAACGTCCGGAAATATAATCTTCAGTGCGGGAATCTTTAGGGTTCGAGAAAAGCACCTCTGTGTCCGCCGCCTCTACAATTACACCATTTAAGAAAAACACGGTTCGACCGGATACACGTGCGGCCTGATGCATGTTATGAGTTACCATAACAATGGTATACTCACTTCTTAATTCCTGAACAAGCTCTTCTATCTTGAGAGTGGATACAGGATCGAGCGCAGAGGTTGCCTCATCCATTAGCAGAATATCAGGCTGTACTGCTAACGCTCTAGCAATACAAAGCCGCTGCTGCTGTCCACCAGACAAGCTAAGGGCAGATTTCTTCAGAAAATCTTTCACTTCCTCCCATAGGGCGGAGTGACGCAAGCTTTTTTCTACGATCTCATCCAGTTCACTTTTGGAACGGATGCCGTGTAAACGGGGACCGTAAGCTACATTGTCGTAAATCGACTTAGGAAAAGGATTCGGCTGTTGAAACACCATACCGACCTGCTTACGCAGGCTTTCCACCTCTACCTCATCACTATAAATATTTTTGCCACCGATGTTTACAGTTCCTTCTATACGTGTGCCAGGAATCATATCATTCATACGATTCAATGTGCGAAGCAACGTGGATTTCCCGCAACCGGAAGGTCCAATAAAAGCGGTAACCTGTTTCTCCGGGATTTGCAGATTCACATTCTTCAGTGCGTGGAACGACTCATAGTAGAGATCAAGATTCTCTATGTCAATGATGGATTTCATTAGTGTTTACGTCTCCTTCTCATCATCTTCGATCTCCATGATAAGCTTTTAGTGTAAATACAGTTGGAGAGAAATGTTAACGCAATGTAAAATCAGTGAGATGAATGGGTCCACATCACAGTATTTCCCCAGAAGCCAACTAGTACTCCGAGCATTTCTTATTTATGAAAAGTATAGAAAAAATAGAACTCCAGTCACTCTAAATGACCGGAGCTCTTTTTTTATTAACCACTAATTTATAGCCTACGCCTCGAATCGAATCGATATGAACGGATTCTGGATCCAGCTCAAGCTTTTTACGAAGTGAACTTACATGCACGTCCACCGTACGCTGCCCACCAATATAATCAAAGCCCCATACAGCATTCATGAGATCATCTCTCGTCAACACAACTCCTGGCTTACGAGCCAAATATAATAGCACTTCGAACTCTTTAGGCCGCAAGTTAATACTATGACCACCGAGGGAGACTTCATATCTCTCAGGGTAAATCTCTAATTGACCTAAGATAATGGTAGAAGCAGAGATAGGTGTTTCTGTCGGTGCTTCCTCAGCAAGTCCAGAAATCCTCCGAAGTACAGCACTTACTCTAGCGAGCAGTTCAGAGACGCCGAATGGTTTGGTTATATAATCATCAGCACCTGATTTCAGCCCTCTAACAACATCTTCTTCCGCATTTTTGGCGGTCAACACAATAATAGGTGTACGGATACCTTGTCCACGCAATTTATCAAGGATGTCAATGCCATTCATACCTGGCAACATCAGATCTAATACGATCAAGTCAAAAGGTTCCCTCGTCGCACGATCATATCCTGCCGTACCATGATCCTCTACTGTTACCTCGTAACCTTCCTGCGTTAAGTTATAGGACAGCAGCCGGGCCAGTGTCGGTTCGTCTTCAATGACAAGCAATCGTTGAGCCATAGGTTCCCCCGTCTTCCATATAGTTTGATTTTTACAAAGCAACAACAAAACAATCATATCACCACAATGTTAACTTGGTGTAAAATCAATAAGATGAATTTACAAAAATCTAATCCACCTTTTCTTCCTGCAAGAGCGGCAACTCAATAATAAATGAACTTCCGATCCCCAGATCACTTTTAACCGAAATCACACCATGGTGCAGATCTATCAAGTGCTTCACAATAGACAGTCCCAGCCCCGTTCCACCGGAACTTCTTGATCTTGCTTTATCCACTCGATAAAAACGTTCGAAAATGCGCGGCAGATCCTTTTTGGGAATCCCCATCCCTGTATCGGTAACGGTAAATTGGACATTCTCTGAACCATCTGGCTTCAGTATATTCTTAACGTAGACTTTTACGCTACCCCCTTCATGCGTGTAATTAATCGCATTGGAGAGCAGATTCATAAAAATTTGACGTAGTTTATCTTCATCGGCCTCAATGAACAGCTCCTCAGGAACCTCTACGTTAAGACTAATACTTTTCTTCTCAGCCACTTTGCTAATGGTTCCCAGCACGGAATCAAAGAATTCAATAATATGAACAGGTGAGCAATCGAGCTGCACACGTTTAGATTCGATTTTAGATAATTCCAGAATATCTCCAATCAATCGATTTAAGCGTTCGTTCTCATCATAAATAATTTGCAAGAAGGAACGGGCTGTCTTCTCATCCTTAACCCCACCACCCAGCAAGGTCTCAGCAAATCCTTTAACAGCGGCAACCGGCGTCTTCAATTCATGGGATACGTTAGCGACAAATTCACTTCGCATCCGCTCCAAGCGACGAATCTCTGTTACTTCCTGCAGCAGGAAGAGCATGCCTCTATACGTCCCGTCCTGGATCATAGGTACTGCGTCCATGCGTACAATCCGCTCTCTCGGATTGTAAATACTTCGTTCTTCATGGAGCGGTTCTTTATTCGATACCCCTTCTTCAAGCAGACGTGTTAACTCATAATGACGCTTTAGCTCCTTGTACGAATGACCCGCCATTTCACTGTTGCTAACATCCAGCATCCGCTCTGAAGCTCGGTTCAGCAGGGCAATTTCTTCGTCCGCATTGATCATTATGATGCCGCCAGTCATATTGTCCAGTACGCTTTGCAGCAGATCCTCATTATCACGAATAGTCTTAAGCTGAGCTTGAAGACTGTCAGCCATGGCATTTATTGCTGTCGCCAGCTGCCCGACCTCATCTTTACGCTTCAAATGGACTCTTGCATCATAATCAAGATCTGTAATACGCCGCGCGACTCTCGTGATTTGTTCAAGCGGTGAAGTCATGCTCGATGCCACTTTGTAGCTGACAATAGTTGCTGCCAGGAACAAAACAACTAACCCCCCAGCCATAATCATCCAAGCACGGTTAAGCCCTTCCGTTACTGCATCCAGTCCCATCGAGACCCGAATGTAACCGTCAAAACCATGATCTGAGGTCACCCGCTCAGCTACATATAACATCTCGCGATCTAAAGTTTCGCTGTAACGAATGGCTCGTCCAGTCCCCTCTTTAGCCGCAACAATCTCCTCTTCACGATTGGCGTGATTGTCCATCTCCAGAGGATTTTTCTCTGAATCCCCTAAAACTTCACCTGACTTACTGATAAAAGTAATCCGGGAATCTAGAAGCTCGGCGACATGCTCTGCCTGCTCCGTGTAATACGGAATGGCATTGGTGGCGTTCATATCTACAAATTCCAATGTGCCTGCGAGTAAATTTATTTCCCGGGACATGTTCTCTTCGAGAGCAGCTATATGGGAGCTCTTAAACAGATGAGCCATCGTAAATCCAGTGCCAATCATGGAAATACCGATTAAGGCCATAAGTATAAACGTAAGACGAGCGCGAAACGGTTTCATCTGAAGTGTGCCTCTCCCTTTTTCATTGTATCTTTTATCCTAACTTCATTTTCATCAAAAAACCAGTGCTACTATTTTCGTGACATAAATCCCTACTATAATAGATTATATAAAAATAACAGCCCAAGTTGATTATCTCTGGACTGTTACTTTGTATTACTTTTGTAAAATATCATGATTTCATTCTATACAGGTTGCAAGAAACCACTGATTGCCCTGAGCATCTCTAATACCCGCTCCTCTTTCTCCATAAGGCTTATCCAATGGTTCTTCAATGATGGATGCCCCGGCATCCAAGCACTTACGAAAGGTCTCATCCACATTTCTTACATATAGATGAATAGCGAGCTGTACTGGTGAATATTTCTCATTAGCTTCGGAAACCTCGATGATCGAATCTCCTATTCTAAGTTCTGCATGTCTAATCTTGCCTTCATCATTCCGCAGCATATCATTAATTCTTGCATCAAAGCAGTTCACAACAAAATCAATCAATTGATCTGCACCAGCCACGATAAAATACGGAGTAACGTTAAGAAGACCATTTCTAATATAATGTGGTACCATTCGTAAACCTCCTTTAGACAAGCATAAACACCTTCGACATCCCTATCTATATGGACGCTAAGTGATTATACGAGGAATATAAGGATAAATTATAGCGTGGAACATATAAATTCTTATATTTTCGATAAAACCGGAGAAAAAGCCATAGCAGCGGATGTCCCCACTTTATGACTAATTCACCGGACTGTACCCGACTTATTTAAATACAGGCTCTTTAAACTGAGTTAATTTTGCTGCGGAATCTTTCTCTACATCTGCGTGCAGACTGTTACCATGGGCATCCATCGTTACAATAGCAGCGAAACCATCCACATCCAAATGCCACATTGCTTCAGGAATGCCAAATTCCATAAAATCAACAGCATTTACCTTCTTAATGCATTCCGCATAATACTGTGCAGCGCCACCAATCGCATTGAGATATACGCCCCCGTGCTCCTGAAGAGCTTTTAACGTTTTAGGACCCATTCCACCTTTTCCGATGACGGCACGAATTCCAAATTTTTTGATAATATCGCCTTGATAGGGCTCTTCACGGATACTAGTAGTCGGACCGGCTGCTTTAACATGCCAGCCTTCCTCGTCCTTCATCATTACAGGACCACAGTGATAGATAACTGCACCGTTCAAATCCACCGGAGCCTCATGATCCATTAGATATTTATGAAGTGCGTCACGGCCCGTATGCATTTCACCGGATAAAATTACTACATCCCCAACTCGTAAACTACGGATATCCTCTTCACTAATCGGTGTAGTCAGGTGGACTTCGCGAGATCCAGTAGCTGCATTGTCTTCACCTGCATCTGCCACTTCCGTTTCCGACGCCTGGTCCCGTCCATCATCAACCGAAATCCCTGTACCACTCTCGTACAACCAGTCCTCTATATTGCCTGTTGACGGATCAACCAGCACACCTTGGCGACGGAAAGCCCAACAATTGTAGGCAACAGATACGAAAAAGCTGGCTGGCAAACGATTCATAACGCCGACCTTACAACCAAGCAGCGAAACTTCCCCACCAAAGCCCATCGTTCCAATACCCAACTTATTGGCATTCTCCATGATGTAGTCTTCCAGCTTGCTGAGATCCTCTATTGGATTAACATCCTCCACTTTGCGGAACAACTGCTTCTTAGCCAGCTCATAGCCAGTTGTGCGGTCGCCGCCGATACCAACACCAATAAAACCAGCGCTACAGCCTTGCCCTTGTGCCTGATAAACAGCATGTAAAATACATTTGCGAATTCCGTCCAGATCACGGCCTGCCTTGCCCAATCCTTCTAATTCTGCTGGAAGGCTGTATTGAATATTCTTATTCTCGCAGCCGCCACCCTTCAGAATCAGTCTGACATCTATTTTTTCCTCTTCCCATTGTTCAAAATGAATGACCGGTGTACCTGCTCCCAAATTATCTCCGCTGTTCTCACCTGTCAATGAATCTACAGAATTTGGACGAAGCTTACCATTCTTGGTCGCCCGTACAATGGCGTTGTGAATATCTTTTTTCATCTCAATCTGATTGATTCCCACAGGTGTGTGAATGATAAATGTAGGCATTCCCGTATCCTGACAGATCGGTGATACTTGCTGCTCAGCCATTCCGATATTTTGAGCAATCGTAGTTAACGCAAGACCTGACCGGGTAGCTCTGTCCTCTAGTGCGCGACCCTTGGCGACCGCCCGGCGTACATCACCCGGCAAGTTCGTGGACGTTTCAACAATTAGATTATAAATGCTGTCTTCAAAATGCTGCATATTCATTCAAGCTCCTCTCAGCAGATCCAGATTATCAAAAGTCTGATACAATTAGTATAATAATATCATACCTAGCAGCTCATGAAAGGGGTTACTTTAAAATTGAACTACCATTTTTCCGCCTATTTATATCGGCTTCAATATATTCAGCGCTGGAGCCTAATGCGCAGCACCGCACCTGAGAACGTTGCTGAGCATTCTTTCCATGTAGCTCTGCTCACACATATGCTCTGTTCCATTGGTAATATTCATTATGGACGTTCATTAAACGCCGAAAGAGCAGCAACTATGGCCCTGTTCCATGATGCCAGCGAAGTGTTCACGGGTGACATTGCCACACCAGTGAAATACAATAATCCTCGGCTACTAACCAGCTTCCGCGAAATGGAAAGAATTGCTGCGGAACGCTTGACCGGTATGATTCCTCCCGAACTTCAGGGCATTTACACGCAGCTCATGCAGCCAGAAGACAGTTCTCCCGATTCGGAGGACGTTCTCCTGCACAGCTACGTTAAGGCAGCCGATCGACTGGATGCTTACCTAAAGTGTGTCTGGGAGGTTGCTGCGGGCAACCGTGAATTCGCAGCGGCGAAAGAGCAGACAGGTGCGAAGCTACGCGGACTCGGCTTACAGGAAGTAGATTATTTCCTCACTCATATGGCTCCGAGCTTTGAAATGTCGCTCGATGAGCTGTCTGCTGGAAACTAAATCCCAAGATCAATACAAAAAGCTCTAATTCGGCTAACCCTAATTAGAGCTTTTTATATAAGTATCTAGGTTTGGTTGGCTGAGCCTCTACCCGTTTACGACCTCGCCACCGTTTACATGGATGACCTGTCCGGTCACATAACTCGAATCGTCGGAGGCTAGATATACATAAGCTGGGGCCAGCTCCTCCGGTTGTCCCGGTCGCTTCATAGGCTGCGTACCGCCGAACTCACTAACCTGTTTTGCATCAAAAGTAGATGGAATAAGCGGTGTCCAAATTGGACCCGGAGCAACGCCATTTACCCGAATGCCTTTCTCTGCCAGATTCGTAGATAAGGAACGCGTGAAGCTCAGAATGGCTCCTTTCGTTGACGAATAGTCCAGTAATTGTGGACTACCACGATAAGCGGTAATCGAAGTCGTATTAATGATAGCAGATCCTGCTTTTAGATGAGGCATAGCCGCTTTGGTCAAATAAAACATTGCAAAAATGTTCGTACGGAATGTTCGCTCTAGCTGCTCGGACGTAATATCCTCGATCTTAGCTTGTGGGTGTTGCTCCGCCGCGTTATTGATGAGAATATCCAGTTTCCCGAGGCCCTCTACCGTCTGTTTAATGAGATCTTTACAGAAGGTTTCCACACCAATATCTCCTGGAATCAGAATGCATTTGCGACCTTCCTGCTCCACCTGGCGTTTCGTTTCCTCTGCATCAGAGTGTTCATTCAGATATGATATAACTACATCGGCGCCTTCTTTTGCAAAAAGAACAGCCACTGCCCGTCCGATCCCGCTGTCTCCTCCAGTAATAAGTGCCGCCTTGCCCTGCAATTTACCTGCCGCCTTATAATTAGCCGGCTCATATTTCGGCAACGGCTTCATTTCGCTCTCAATTCCTGGCTGATGATGCTGTTCTTGCGGGGGTAAGGTTTTCGTAGCTTGCTTGTCGTTTGACATAATCCTAGCTCCTCTCGTTAAGTAATTGATAGTTAACTGATCGTCTTAGGATGGCTCAAGCGTATATGTTTATACGCCGGCTTTATCATTTTTTAAAATTGCTGTATGAAAAGTTACTTACCACATGGCTGAGAGAATCAAACAATCCGAAGTTTTTTGAACACAAAAAAACCCGCTCTCCTTTACGGAAGCGGGCTCATAGTGCTACAGATTAAATAATATCGTTAAATACCATGAAGAATACCATCAGCAGCAATGACACGGACAGCAGCGCACTAAGCGTACGCAATTTGCCTGTTTCTGCTTTGACATCACGGTTCTCACGAATTCCAGCAGCAGCAAGACGCAAAGGCTTGCTCATAATACCACCAAGTGCAAACATTGCTAGCAACAATACAACGATAATGATCATCCATGCTACAGAATAATCACCCTTGGTCATCATGTAACCACCTGTAAGTAGTTGAATCACTAAACCGTACTGTGCAAAGCGGTTAAATCCAGTAACTGCACTTAACGTACCTTCTTTTGCTGCAGGCGACAATTTTTCAGCACGACCGATGATGAAAGGCAGTACAAGGTAAAATCCTAGTGCCAGCGTCCCGATCATATGTAAGAAAAACAAAACGTTCCAATCCATATCATATCTCCTCCAATTTAACTGTGATAATAGTTACATATAATTATACCCATAATATTAGAATAAGAAAAGCAACTTAGGTGTCCATTCTTTGAAGTTGTTGATATAAAAAAAGAGAGCGCCCTTAAGCCATTTCACGGCCTTCGGGACCCTCCCCTTTCATCTGACACAATCTACACAGATAATATTGCTGTTACACTACGTACGGACTCTGCGGACTTATCTAAAGCCGCTTTCTCCTCAGCAGTAAGCTCCAGTTCAAAGATCTTCTCAATCCCATTCGCACCAAGAAGAGCTGGAACGCCCAGAAACAGATTGTCATAACCATATTCGCCTTCAAGCAAGGCAATAACCGGAATGATCCGTTTCTTATCCTTCAAGACCGCTTCCGTCATCTGAACTAAAGAGGCTGCAGGAGCATAATACGCACTACCATTTCCTAAAAGGTCAACGATTTCCCCGCCACCCACACGTGTACGCTTCACAATCTCCTCAATACGATCCGTAGGAATCAATGTATCGATCGGAATGCCTCCGACACTAGAATAACGAACGAGCGGTACCATATCATTGCCGTGTCCGCCTATTACGAAACCACGTACATCTTCAACGGATACGTTCAGCTCTTGTGCAATAAAAGTGCAGTAACGCGCTGTATCCAGCACGCCGGATTGTCCAATTACGCGGTTTTTCGGAAAGCCTAACGCTTCAAATGCAGCATAAGTCATCGCATCTACCGGATTACTCAAAATAATTACGATGGATTCCGGTGCTACATCTCTTACGTTCTCGCATACCGACTTTACAATCCCTGCATTTATATTCACAAGATCGTCGCGGCTCATCCCAGGTTTACGGGCAATCCCTGCAGTGATAATTACAATATCAGAATCTACAGCATCTTCATAACTTGAGGTTCCAATAATATGACTGTCGAATCTCTGCACAGGACCTGCTTCTTGCATGTCAAGCGCCTTACCCTTGGTTGGGTTCTCCATTTGTGGAATATCGAGCAGCACAACGTCTCCAAGTTCCTTTTGAGCTAACATAAGAGCTGTAGTAGCGCCGGTAAAACCGGCACCTACCACTGTAATTTTATAACGCTTGATCGCCACAGATTCGCCTCCTAGAAATGATAAAGGTAAGGCTAATGTTATCTGGCTAAGGCTAATCTAACCTATAGGTGGTTAATAATTTCGTCTGCAAATGCGGAGCATTTCAGCTCAGTTGCACCTTCCATCAGACGGGCAAAGTCATAAGTCACGGTCTTATTGTTGATAGCAGTTTCCATACCTTTATAAATCAGGTCCGCTGCTTCCTGCCAGCCCAAGTGCTCCAAGAGCATTACGCCGGACAGAATAACAGAACCAGGATTCACAACGTCTTTGTCTGCATATTTAGGAGCTGTACCATGGGTAGCTTCAAAGATGGCGTGGCCAGTAATGTAGTTAATGTTCGCTCCAGGAGCGATCCCGATGCCGCCGATTTGTGCAGCCAGTGCGTCGGACAGGTAATCCCCGTTCAGGTTCAACGTAGCAATAACATCGAAATCAGTTGGACGAGTCAGAACTTGTTGCAGCGCGATATCCGCAATTGCATCCTTGATAATGATTTTGCCAGCAGCTTCAGCATCCTTCTGAGCAGCATTAGCGGCAGCCTCACCGTCACGTTCCTTAATCACATCATATTGACTCCAAGTGAAGACCTTATCTCCGAACTCTTGCTCAGCTACTTCATAACCCCAGTTTTTGAAGGCACCTTCAGTGAACTTCATGATGTTTCCTTTGTGAACAAGCGTTACGCTCTTACGTCCGTGCTTGATCGCATATTCAATTGCAGCGCGCACCAAGCGCTTCGAACCTTCGGAGGATACCGGTTTGATACCAATACCAGAAGTTTCAGGGAAACGGATTTTGTTAACTCCCATTTCTTTTTGCAGGAATTCGATGACTTTCTTCACTTCAGCAGAGCCTTCTTGATATTCAATCCCTGCATAGATATCCTCTGTATTCTCACGGAAAATAACCATATCCACCAGCTCAGGACGTTTAACAGGAGAAGGAACACCTTGGAAATAACGAACTGGACGCAGACATACATACAAATCCAATTCTTGACGCAAAGCTACATTCAATGAACGAATACCGCCTCCGATTGGAGTAGTAAGTGGTCCCTTGATCGCCACAAAATATTCGCGGATTGCTTCCAACGTATCATTTGGCAACCATTCACCATATGTATTGAAAGCTTTTTCGCCAGCAAATACTTCGTACCAAGCGATTTGCTTAGTGCCACCATAAGCTTTAGTTACTGCTGCATCAAGTACGCGCTTGGAAGCTTTCCAAATATCACGGCCTGTACCGTCACCCTCGATAAAAGGAATGATTGGATTATTCGGAACTTGTAGTTTTCCTTCTTTAATCGTGATTTGTTCGCCTTCTGTAGGTAGTTCGAATTTTTCTAGTTTCAACATTTGAGTGTATTCCTCCTAAAGTTTTGTGGGATTTAAATAGCATTGACAAGCATCGAAGCATAAACGCCTTCGGCGTCCTTATAAGGACGGTAAGTGTTTAAGCGAGAAATATAAGACATAAAGTATCGTGTGAAACTTATACTTTCTTATATTTGAACAAAACTCTCATCATCATTAAAATCAAAAATTTAAAACACTATTGCTAGGGTTCATTCTACTAAACTTTAGGAGCAGCCCGCAAGGCTGCTCTTCTATCTTTCGTCTACTGGAACGTATTTCTGTTCAACCATACCCGTGTATTCTGCACGTGGACGAATAATGCGGTTATCTGTATATTGCTCCAGAATATGCGCAGTCCAACCTGAAGTCCGGCTAATTGCAAAAATAGGAGTGAACAGTTCACGATCTATGCCTAGCTGTGTATAAACAGAAGCCGAATAGAAATCAACATTCGGTCTTAATCCCTTTTGCCCGGTAATCAATTGTTCAATATTTACGGACATGTCGTAAAGGGTGGTGTCATTTTTCATCGTGCCAAGCTCCAGCGACATTTTCATCAAATGTTTTGCACGTGGATCACCATTCTTATATACTCGATGACCGAAGCCCATGATTTTCTCACGGTTATCCAGTTTCTTACGGATAAACGGTTCAACCGCTTCCAAACTTCCGATCTCCTCTAGCATCTTCATAACAGCTTCATTCGCCCCACCGTGAAGCGGGCCTTTGAGCGCACCAATAGCGGAGGTGACCCCAGAATAAATATCGGATAATGTCGCAACTGTAACCCGGCCAGCAAAAGTTGAAGCATTCAGCTCATGGTCCGCATGAAGAACAAGTGCGGTATCAAGTGCTTTGACAGATACGCTGTCCGGCTCTTTTCCCCACAGCATATACAGGAAGTTCTCAGCAATAGAAACGCCTTCTTTCGGAGCCACTGGTTCAAGCCCCTTACGAATACGCGACAGTGCCGCCACAATTGTTGGGAGTTGTGCCTGCAGTTTTACCGCCTTAATTTCGTTCGCTTCTCTGCTCATATCGTCAGCCGCTTCATCATAGAGAGCAAGGCTTGATACAGCCGACCGCAATGCTGCCATGGTGTTGGCGTCTTTTGGATAGAGCTTCATTTGCTCGATTACCTGTTCAGGAATCTGTGCGAAGGCACTAAGATCCCGCTTGAGCGCTTCCAGCTCTGGCACCGTCGGCAGACTGCCGAACCATAACAAATAAGCTGTTTCTTCGAAGGTAGCATGTTCTGCAAGTTCATCAATATCATAACCGCGGTAAGTGAGTACACCATCCACAATAGAACTAATGGATGAAGTTGTTGCAACGATACCTTCCAAGCCTTTGGTAGCTGTCATAGCATATCTCTCCTTTGCCAACAAGGTATAAAAACAATCTTAGTTCCATGAAAACATTTCCAATTCAAAGCATTAAAAAATCTAATAAGTGCGTGTAAGAACATTTCCGTCAGGAATGCTGTATGACCAACATGCTTCGTATCTTTATTCATCATACTGGATTTTGTCGGTTATGTGAACAATGTGGAAGCTTTGGAGCGCATCAAATGATTTTATCAGAGAGATAGAAAAAAACTTCTAATCCTCTGATTCAATTTTTTCATTTCAGTTTACAGATTCCGGCCCATTCTAATATTTATCCCGCATTCTAGTCTTTAAATCGATCCTATGAATATATATGAAGACGAGCTCTTATTCCCCTGTCTATGCAGGAATGAAGAAGGTGTGGTCTCGGTATGGATCGTTTGGTATTAAAAAGACTGCTGCGCGGCCTGTGGGTCGTTCTGGCAACTTCCATCCTCCTGCTCGCAATCTATTTATTACTTCCGCTGTTATACCCCCTGTTGCTCGCTTGGCTGCTCGCATATATCATGCATCCATTAGTACTTATTCTTAAAGGCTTTAAATTACCAAGCTGGCTTGCGGTATCACTTGCACTGCTATTTTATATAGGCGGAATCACACTAGTCTTAACCGCGATGATTACAAGACTCGTAAAAGAATTAATCGTCTTGCTGCAAACCTTTAATCTCCACACCGACCAATGGAAGGATCTTCTGATGTCCTTAAGCCAGAATGCAAGCATTCAGAACATCATCAACCAGATTAATCAATTCTACCGAGACAATCCTGACTATCATGCTACGATTGACAGCAACATCAGCAGAACAACGGAAACTGTAGGTTACGCAGTCACGCAAGTGGTCACGGGATTTTTTAATGTAATATTGAAACTGATCTCCGCACTTCCTAGTTTGGGTACGATTCTTATCGTGGTTGTCCTTGCTGCCTTCTTCATTAGTACGAGTTGGGAGCGTCATAATGATAAACTTACAGGCTGGCTGCCGACAGTATTCCTAAAGCCTGTGTCAGATATCTGGAGAGATTTACGCAGAGCGCTCTTCGGTTATCTACGCGCCCAGGTCATCCTCATCTCAATCACAGCGATCATTGTAGTAATCGGGCTGCTGCTGCTGGGTGTGAAGTCTGCATTTGCTATCGGCTTAATGATTGGCTTTGTGGATCTACTACCTTATCTCGGTGTGGGAATTGTGATGCTGCCTTGGGCGTTATATTCTTATATGACGGACAATCTGGCACTAGGGATAGGACTATCCATACTTTACGCTGTTATTCTTATTACCCGGCAGGTGCTTGAGCCGAAAGTGCTCGCCAGCAGCATAGGACTCGATCCCCTTGCCATGTTAATTGGCATGTTCGCCGGTCTGCAGTTGTTCGGTATGTTAGGGCTGATCATCGGCCCCGTTGTCCTAGTAGTCCTTGTTGCCTTTAACCGAGCGGGCGTATTCCGAGCTTTGCACAGCTACATTGTTAACGGCAGATTAAGATAGGAACCGATAATCATCAATTCGTAAAATAGCAAACAGAGCGGTCCCTTCAGCAATGACAGGGTCCGCTCTGTTATTGTTGTAAAAAGTATACTACCGACGGTAAAAGGTGAAGGTGCCATTCTTCATCTTCTTCTCAATCCACTTCAGCAAAAATATACGGTACAAAGGCCGAGTCAATGGAAATACTAACGTGAAACCGACAATATCGGTTACGAAGCCCGGCAATATCAGTAGTAATCCTCCGAAAAAAATACATAAACCATCCAGCATCGTCCGACCAGGAACGCGGCCCTCCTGCATATGTGTTCTGCTGTCCTGCAGCACCTTCTTACCTTCAAATCGCATCATTAGTAGACCAATTACTGAAGTGGTCAGCATAAGCAGCAACGTTTTAAATGCTCCAAGTTGATCTGCTACGTAGATAAAACCGAATAATTCCACAGCAGGAATAATAAATAGTCCAGCCCATAACCATTTGCTTCTAATCATACTGAACCCCCTTCTTCCCGCAGCGCCTCTTTTATTGCGTGAAAGAGCTCTGGAAGGGCTCTATCCAGCCTAGCAGGCCTCCATTCCTGGTTCACCCAAACATGACTTGTCGTGCCGGTAACCAGCAGCTCCCCAGGTGGATCCATCGACCGCAACTCCCCTAGAGTAGCCAATAAATCTTCTGAATTTCCACCTTCTTCTTCCGAAAGCCTCCGCACTTGATACTCAAATACGACTCGTAACGCTGAGAAGGTAGTCATTCGCGCATACACGGAGATAAGATCATCATATCGCGCCGGACTTTTAAATTGCAAATCTGCTGAGGTGACAGGAAGTAAGACGCCTTGTTTCTCAAGTTCGCGATAAGTAAAACCAACCTGACGAAACATCTCCGTACGACCAGACTCAAACCAGTTCAAATAATTCGCATGATACACGACACCCATCTGATCACTTTCCTGATAGCGAACACGCAGGGTCGACTTATACCATCGGCTGGGCAAGCCAGCTCGTTCTAATTCCATCTATAAATACTCCTTTCAGCATAGCAGCAGGGAAGCGTTAAGCCTGGGCCCCGCCTGAAGATAGCGTCGTCGATAATTTGCGCCGAGAGTTTCTGGCAACATAGAACAGCAGCATTGCTCCTGCGATAGAGCTCAACATACAAGACAGGTTCATCACTTCTACCCCACCTTGATTGAGCAAGAATCCATTGAGTAAATTACCAACTATGCCAGAAAAACCTGCGAACACCATATTAAATACACTTTGGCCAGTGGCCTGCATTTCGTTAGACGTGATCTGAGATACATATTCGACTGCTGCAATATAAAAGAACCCAAATGAAAGACCATGCAGCACTTGCACTCCGATCATTACCGATGGATAAGGAAACGCAACCTGAATACCCCACCGTAAAACATAAATAAGGGCCCCAAGGAGCAAGGTCCGCTCACGACCCAACCTCTTAATCACCTTAGAAGCAAACAGCATGGAAGGCACATTCGTCACCGATGCGAGAAAGAGCGCAATCCCTGCATAGCGCGTAGACCCTCCAACCGATTGAAAAGCAATTACAAAGTATGTACCAAAAGCAGCCATCGTCTGGTTCACAAGAAAGCTGCCACCCAAAAACGCAAGGAAGACCCGATTCCCCAGCAGTTGTCTTACCCCCTGAGTAAACGATTGCCTCATCATATGATTCTCTTCCGCCTGCTTCGGCAATGTAAACGCAATAAGGACTGCAATCAGATTAAAAAAGAGAAAAGGTAGCCATATCGTGGATACAGAGAAGGTAGATACGTACACCCCTCCTGCATAAGCTCCCAGAGCCGCTCCAATGCTCATCATAAGCCGGATGCTACCGTAAGTGGCTCCAGCTCTATTCGCCGCCGAAATCGCGTAAGAATCGGCTATAGGAGCCTGTGTAGAGGAGAAGATCGTTGAGCACGTATACACCAGAAGAAGTACAATGAAATATTCCGAACGATAAAAGACGGCTAGTAAGGCCGGAACCGCCACACTTAGGATTAGTACTAAACGCGTCTGATTATACCGATCAGAGATAATCCCCCACATCGGCTGAATGGTGATTGCAACTAGTGTGCCTGTTGCCATTAGTATACCTATCTGTCCACTGTTAAGTCCATTATGGACCAGCAGCAGCGAAAGATAAGAGCCAAATGAACCGCCGGCCAATCCTAAAAATAGATAAAAGCCGCGCAGCTTCGATAATTTTTCCATTTGTACTATGAGTCCTCCAGCTTTATATTTTTATATTTTAACAGAACACCCGTACTTCATATGTAATCATCGCATTTAATATAGCAGTACTATAAAGGCGGTGGACAAGTTGAGCATAAAATATAACTCTCTCATGGTAAATCATCCTTGTCTAACAGACAAATCTAATGCGAGCAATAGACAAAGCTCTGCTTTTGGCTGGTCATCTAAGAACTGGAGTGGCTACACTGTTACTGGTAGAAAAGGTGCCTTCAATCGCATTTCCGGTGAATGGACCGTCCCATACGTAAAACCAACCCACAAATCCACCTATTCCTCCGCATGGATTGGCATCGACGGCTTCAAGAACAGCAACCTTATTCAGACGGGAACAGGTCATGAATTCGTAAATGGGACTGCCCGTTATTACGCCTGGTGGGAAATACTACCTGACGTCGAGACCGTAATCCCTTTTCCAGTATACCCCGGAGATCATATGAAGGGTACTATCACAAAAATAAGCCACACGAAGTGGTCTATCACAATCCGGAATTTAAGCCGAAATTGGACCTTCCGAACGCTTCAGCGATATACTGGTCCGCAGACCTCCGGCGAATGGATTATGGAGGCTCCTGAGGTCGATGGTTCCATCGCAAAGCTGGCCCGCGTGAGCACTACCTGCTTCAACTGCTGCCGAATCAATGGAAAACGACCTAGGTTAACTCTTTCTAATGGAGGGATCATGGTCCAGAATAACACCACCGTTGCGGTTCCTTCCAGTCCAAGCCCTCGAGGGGACTCTTTTAGCGTCAAACGTATATACTAACAGCATAAATGGATTCAGTACAAAAAAAAGAGCTGCCTCATTTGTAGATTTTCACTACATCTGAGACAGCTCTTCTATTTTGAGTAAAATCTACGAATCAGGCAAAGCACAGTCGAGTCCTACTCGATTGTGCTTACTTTTACCAAGTTAGTGGAACCGGAACGTCCAAGTGGAATTCCTGCAGTAATCACAACTAGGTCGCCAGCCTGAACCAGACCGGAATCCTTACCACCTTGGATTGCTGTTTCAAGCAATTCATCTGTGGAAGTAGCTACTTTACCGAATACTGGCGTTACGCCCCAAACGAGGGACAATTGACGCATAGTTCTTTCTTGTGTCGTAACAGCAATGATTGGTGCTTTAGGACGGTATTTGGAAACAACGCGTGCAGTATGACCTGTAACAGTCGAAGAAAGAATAGCCTTAGCGTTCAGATCCAAAGCGGAAATTGCAACGGATTGGCTGATAGCTTCTGTAACTGTAGTTTCTTGTAAAGTTTGTTGTTTTGAGAAAATCTCACGGTGATCCAGAGCGGACTCCGCTTTCTCAGCAATACGGGACATTGTAAGAACGGATTCTACTGGATATTTACCAGCAGCAGTTTCTCCGGAAAGCATGATTGCATCTGTTCCGTCGAAAATAGCGTTTGCTACGTCACTTGCTTCAGCGCGAGTAGGACGTGGGTTACGTTGCATTGAATCCAGCATTTGTGTAGCTGTGATTACTGGTTTGCCAGCAACGTTACATTTTTGAATCATCAATTTTTGAGCCAAAGGTACATCTTCAGCTGGAATTTCAACACCAAGGTCACCACGAGCAACCATCAGGCCATCGGAAGCTTCTAAAATTTCATCAAGGTTGTCAACACCTTGTTGGTTTTCGATTTTGGAAATGATTTGAATGTGAGAAGCGTTGTTTTTCGAAAGCAGCTCACGAATTTCCTGAACGTCGCTAGCTTTGCGAACGAAGGAAGCGGCGATAAAATCGATGTCCTGTTCGATACCAAAAAGAATATCGTTGGTGTCTTTTTCCGTAATACCCGGCAAGGAGATGTTTACTCCTGGTACGTTAACGCCCTTCTTGCTCTTGATTGTACCACCGTTTACAATACGGGTCTTGATTTCAGTTCCTTGAATGTCGACAACTGTCAAACCAATCAGACCGTCATCAATAAGGATGGTGGAGCCTACTTGAACATCATTAGGAAGCTCGCTGTACGTGATGGAAATACGTTCTTGGGTGCCAAGGATTTCTTCCGTAGTTAGTGTCAGGTACTCGTCCTGAACTAGTTCAATCGGTTCTACTTCCAACTTGCCTGTGCGAATCTCCGGTCCTTTTGTATCGAGCAGGATAGCAACAGTTTTGTTCAGTTCCTTAGATGCTTGACGGATCGTTTTAATCCGAGCACCATGCTCTTCAAAATCGCCGTGGGAGAAATTCAAACGGGCCACATTCATACCAGCCAAAATCAATTTTTTGATATTCTCCAACGATTCACTCGCAGGTCCGATCGTACATACAATTTTACTTTTCCGCATTAGGTTTTCCTCCGTTTTTTCGTTCTCTCTGTCTCACTTTTTCCAACTACAAAATCTACTACAAGGCTAACTAATTAAATAGGAACTTTGTCACATGTGCCTTTAACTACGCCCTTATGAATATTACTGCAACTTAGACACAAAATCAATGTTGTAGGCTCTTTTAGATGTAATTTGAGCTCGAATTATCTGAACGCACAAAAAAAATTAAAATAATCCCGGCATTACGTCGAGATTATTTTAATTCCAATAAAATGTATAATTTACACTTAATTCAATATGGTCCACTAAGTATGGTTATATGTCTTAAAGTGCAAATGGAAAGGCACGATTCACACTTCAGATTCCACTTCTTCTTCAAGGAAAATCTGCTCCTGCTGGACTTCAGCAAACTCACCTATTTTACGGAATTTACGATAACGATCTTCTTTCAATTCCGCTCTATCCAGAAGAATCAGCTCCTGCAAGTGACGCCATAATGCATCTTTAATTGCAGCTGCCGTAACTTCGTAATCACGATGTGCGCCGCCTTTTGGCTCAGGAACAATCTCTTCGATGACTTCCATTTCAAGCAGATCAGATGCCGTTATCTTCATGGCTTCTGCCGCTTGATCAGCCTTCGAAGCATCCTTCCATAGAATTGATGCAGCACCGTTAGGAGATATCGCCGAATAAATGGCATGTTCCAGCATAAGCACTCTATTACCAACTGCCAGTGCTAATGCGCCCCCACTTCCGCCTTCACCGATAACCACACAGATTACAGGAACACCAAACTGAGACATCTCGCGTAAATTACGGGCAATTGCTTCGGATTGTCCTCTTTCCTCAGCTGTATTGCCTGGATATGCACCTTTCGTATCTACAAAGGTTATAATGGGACGATTGAACTTGTCCGCTTGCTGCATCAGACGCAGTGACTTACGGAAGCCCTCAGGGTGTGCACTGCCGAAAAAGCGTAAAATATTCTCCTTCGTATCTTTACCGCGCTGCTGGCCAATGACCGTAACCGGGACACCGTTAAGTTTGGCGATACCGCCTACAATTGCAAGATCATCCCCAAACATTCGATCCCCGTGAAGCTCGATAAAATCTGTGAAGATCTGCCCCATAAGATCAAGAGAAGTCGGACGTCCTTGATGTCTAGCTAGATGCATTTTTTGGGAAGGGGAGATATTAGAATAAACTTCCTCCTCAAGCACACGGTACCGTTCTTCCAGTCTTGCTACCTCATCCGTAAAATCAATACTTTTCTCTTCGCCAAACTGCTTTAGCTCAGCAATTTTCTTGCGCATTTCAACCAGAGGCATTTCAAAAGGCAACTCTCCTGCCAACCTAAAATCCCCCTTTCACATCATGCAATTCCAAAATTTTGGTCAGTGTGGCGCGCATTTCTTTACGGTGCACAACCATATCAATCAAGCCATGCTGCAGATTAAATTCAGCCGTCTGGAAATCATCCGGAAGCTTCTGGCGAATTGTCTGTTCAATGACTATACGTCCTGCGAAACCGAATACCGCCCCAGGCTCAGCAATAATAATATCGCCAAGACTAGCAAAACTCGCAGATACTCCGCCAGTTGTCGGATCCGTAATTATAGAAATATAAAGGCCGCCCACTTCGTTGAAACGAGCAAGCGCTGCACTGGTCTTCGCCATTTGCATAAGACTTAGAATACTCTCCTGCATTCTCGCTCCGCCAGAAGTAGAGAAAATAAGGAGTGGAAGCTGCTTCTCCGTGGCTTCTTCAATCGCCCGGGTAATCTTCTCACCAACTACAGATCCCATACTGCCGGAGAAAAATTCGAAATTCATCACAGCTACGATCACTGGATGTCCGCCAATAGACCCTTGACCCGTAATCACGGCATCAGTTTGTCCCGATTTTAGTTGCTGTTGCTCCAGTTTAGAGGCATAACCCGGGAATTTCAGCGGATCTATAGAATACATTTCACTATCAAACTCAATAAAGCCCTCTGGGTCTAACGTCATAGCAATACGCTCTACGGCGTTCAAGCGCAAATGATGACCACAAGTAGGACATACTTTTAGGTTCTTTTCCAATTCCTTGCTATACTGGATCGTTCCGCATTTATTACATTTACTCATTAATCCTTCTGGAATTTCCCGTTTGGGGCGTTCGCCTTCTGCAGGCACGCCGCTTCGCTCCAGACGTTCTGAAGGAATAGTCGCGTACTTCCGTTTCTTCTGAAATAAATCTTTGAACACACCCGCACCTCTTCAGCCGTTTATTTGCGTTATGCAGCTTGCCGCTGTCATGACTTTTCTCTTGATAGAAATTCAGGGATGCAGAATAAGATTAAGGACTTCCTGTACTTCCTCCAGTTCACCCGAAGGAACCAATATCTCAAACTGCTGCTTGGACATATTGATTGGACGGCATTTTACTAAAAAACCTTCTTCAGTCAGCTTACTCTTAATCATATCCGCCACTTTGGCGGTCGGCGCGATATATATTACCGTCCACATGCCTTGCAAGGCCTCCCCAATCTTAATTCCCAGCCGTATCCCGTATAATGGAATTATGATAACACAGTTTACTTTTTTCCCGCAACAGGCGTAGGGCAAAGGAAGCAAGACTGAGGAACTCGTTCAAACGAAATGAATCGGGTCATTTATTCCGTATCCGTGACCAGAGGATATACTTTTGCCCCTTCCTGCCGATGAGCGATTCTAGCAGAAGCAGCTGCAGCGATAA
The DNA here is from genome assembly GCF_038004585.1 of Paenibacillus sp. FSL R5-0475. Lineage (NCBI taxonomy): Bacteria > Bacillati > Bacillota > Bacilli > Caryophanales > Paenibacillaceae > Paenibacillus > Paenibacillus sp. FSL R5-0475. The sequence goes on along the minus strand of NZ_JBBORK010000001.1, from coordinate 513,819 downwards.
CCGCTACTAAGTCATCCAAGAACACGTGAATCCTCCCCTTATCATCGTTCAATTCACCAATGATTCCAAGCTTTATTTTGTCCAAGTACCCAAATCCTGTAAGTCCGATCATCCCATATACCCCTGTGATGCCAAGGGCTAGAGTCTCGTCCGCTCCATAAAGTGATTCATCCGCTTCCATTACTGCCTGGAGCGGCTGCGGAAGCAGTCTTTTTTCTGCCAGTTCATCAAGTGCGATCCCCGTCATTAACGTGTACTGCACTTCTCTTTTTCCCAATACAGATTTCACACTGGAAAGGCATTCTTCCTTGGATAAACCGGGATAATAGACCGATTGTAAAATATATACGATTTCAGCAATGGAAGAAAGTGATACGCCTCTACGTTCCAACAGATCAACTGCCATTTGATAGGACATGATGTGATTCCCCTTTCCGCCCAGGGATTCGCCCTGTGGTTTCCTAATGTATGCGGAAAAGGGTGGAATTGTTCTTATTTTATTCTTACGGTACCTGCCCCCAGCATAGACTCGATAGCCGCGATTAGCTCCTCGGTAGGCTTAATCCGATAATTATCGCTAAGGGCCAGGAGCTTCTGATCCCGTTCGTAGAACAGAATCGTCGCTACTGGGCCTGGATGATTCTGCAGCAGCTCCTTCAGGCGCGACAGCTGCGCAGCATTCTCGGCGGCCGGCGTGATCTTGATAAAGACACGCTGGCCTGAGCCTGGCGCTGGCGCAGCGGCCGGTGCAGGTGTTGCAGGCGCAGTTGCGCCGCCTGCAGGTCTGCCAGCGGGGCCAGTGGCGGCCCCGCTAGCCCGCGAAGCAGGAGCCGCGCCACGCGGCGGCGCTCCTGCTGAGGCCGAGCGTCCCGCGCTATACGGGCGGGATGCGGCGGCACTACGGCGCTGCAGCAGACCGCGGAGTGTCTCCGCGGATAGCAGCGCCACTTCCTCGGCCAGCAGCTTGAAGCCTTCGTCCTCCTGCTGCACCTTGGCGCGCAAGGCCAGCAGCGCGCCCTTGGCAATCAAGCCGCGGCTTCGCTTCCACACCTCGGGGAAGAGCACGACTTCGCAGCGCTCGATCTGATCTTCCCATTCGATGAAGGCCATCGATTTTCCTTGCTTCGTCGTAATTTCCTTAACGGATACGACCATGCCGGCCGTAACCGTCTGGCTCTCATCTGCGGCTTCGCCGAGATCCATAAGCCGCTGTATACCCGTCTCCTCAAGCAGCTCAGCACTATCGTCGAGCGGATGACCTGATAGATACAGCCCCAGCAGCTCACGTTCCATCTCCAGCTGCTGTCCTACTGTAAACTTAGGGATATCCGGATAGCGAATCTCCCAATTCGGCGTCTCCACCAAATCATCGAACAACTGAATTTGCAGTTCATCCCGCTCCTTGCGCCATTTCGTCGCGGCGTCAACGGTCTCGTCCAGCATAGCCAGCAGCTGGGCTCTATGACCCGGCAGACAGTCAAAGGCTCCTGCCTGCAGCAAAGACTCCACTACCCGCTTGTTGCAGACCCGCAGATCCACACGTCGACAGAAATCGAGCAGGCTGTCGAACGGCCGCTCCTTGCGGACCGACATAATATTCTCCACTGCTAGCGTGCCGACGTTCTTAATCGCTGCGAGCCCAAAGCGGATATGCCCTGTTCCCGTTTCCTCTCCTGGAACAGGGGTAAACAGTACGCCGCTCTCATTCACATCCGGCGGTAATACGCCGATGCCCGTACGGCGGCAGTCCAGTACATATTCCGCCACCTTACGGTGGGTTCCCATCACAGCGGTCAGCATAGATGCCATAAACTGTACCGGATAATGCGCCTTAAGATAAGCCGTCTGGAAAGCCAACACGCCATAAGCCGCCGCATGCGCACGCGGGAAGCCATAATCTGCAAACCGTACAATCATATCATAAACAGCATTCGCATCCGTTTCGTTATATCCTTGCTGCAAGCTCCCCTGTACAAAATGGCTGCGTTCCTTATCCAACGTCTCGCGCTTCTTCTTAGAAACCGCTCGACGGAGCAGATCCGCTTCACCAAGCGAGAATCCAGCCATAAGCGAAGCAATCTGCATGATCTGTTCCTGATACACAATTATCCCATAGGTATCCGCTAATATAGATTTCAAATCAGGATGGGGATACTCTACTTCGATCTGACCGTGCTTACCTGCTATATATTTCGGGATAAACTCCATCGGACCCGGACGATATAGCGCTAGAACGGATACGATATCTTCAAAGCCATTTGGCTTCAAATCCTTAAGCACACGTCTTACACCCGCCGACTCCAACTGAAAGACCCCAGTCGTCTCACCAGCACCTAGCATTTCATAGGTGAGCGGATCGTGATCTGGTATGATTTTAAAATCTGGAACATTGCCACTCATTTCTTTAATCGAATTCATACAGCGTTCGATAATCGACAAAGTACGCAGGCCCAGAAAATCCATCTTCAGCAGCCCAACACTTTCCAAATGCTCCATAGAGTACTGAGTTAACGCTGTACTTTCGTTTCCCTCTTGAAGGGGTACAGCATCAGTTAACGGACCTTTGGAAATAACAACCCCGGCAGCATGTGTCGAAGCATGACGAGGCATACCTTCCACTTTCATTGCCATATCCAGCAAGCCTTTGATCTTCGGATTACTGTCATACAGCGCTTTTAGGTCTGGAGTAGTCTCCAGCGCTCTAGCAAGGCTGATGCCTAGTTGTCCTGGGATGAGCTTGGCAGCCTTATCTACCTCGTTATAAGGTAAATTCAGTACCCTGCCCACATCACGAACTGCAGCCCGTGCAGCCATGGTTCCGAACGTAATGATCTGTGCCACATGTTCTTTGCCGTATTTCTCCACCACATAAGCGATAACCTCATCACGACGCTCATCACTAAAATCGATATCAATATCCGGCATCGTGATCCGTTCTGGATTTAAGAAACGTTCAAAGAGCAAGTTATACTTAAGCGGATCTACATCCGTGATTCGTAGGGAATAAGCGGTAAGACTCCCCGCGGAAGAACCCCGGCCCGGACCAGTAGCAATCCCCTGACGATGACAATAAGCGATAAAATCCCACACAATTAGAAAATAATCGCTAAAACCCATATTCTCGATGACGCCAAGCTCATAGGCAAGACGCTTTTCAGCGGTTTCTCTTTGCTCAGGCGATGCCCAAAGCGGTGTGTCTATATACCGTTCTTCAAGCCCTTTAAAGCACAACTCTCGCAAATATGCAGCGGAGTCCTTACCTTCTGGAATTGGTGAATAGGCAGGCAGAATATGTTGACCGAAGGTAAGCTCCAAATTACATTTTTCTGCGATCAATAGCGTGTTACTGTTAGCTTCAGGCACATGCGGGAACAACGCCGCCATCTGATCACTGCTTTTGAGAAACAGCTGATCTGTTCCGATTTTGAGCCGTTCCTCATCATCCACAGTTTTACCTGTTCCAATACAGATCAGAACATCCTGTACCTCTGCATCTTCCTTGGCCAAATAATGGACGTCATTCGTAGCTACAAGTGGGATCTCACAGGCCTTGGCAAGTGCGATCAGCTTCGGATTTACTCGTTTTTGCTCGGAAATTCCGTGATCTTGAAGCTCCAGGTAGAAGTCTTCGCCAAAAATCTCCTTATATCGCAGCGCAGCTTTTCGCGCCTCGTCATCTCTTCCATGCAACAGATGCTGCGGCACTTCGCCGCCAAGACAGGCACTGAGGCATATGATCCCCTCCGAATGAGCGGCCAGAACCTCCATATCAATACGAGGTTTATAGTGATGACCTTCCAGATGACCGATAGAGATCAGCTTCATTAGGTTCTTGTAGCCGGTTTCATTCTTGACGAGCAGAATCAGGTGATAAATCGGTTGATCTTTACGACTGCCTCGCTCACGGCGAGAGCCCGCGGTTAAATAAGCTTCACAGCCGATAATCGGCTTGATTCCATTCTCTTTACACGCTTTATAAAAGGGGATCGCCCCATACATCACTCCATGATCCGTAAGCGCCAGCGACTTCATGCCGTATTCGCCGGCCCGGCGCACGAGATCGGTAATGCGCGCCGCCCCGTCCAGTAAACTGTATTCGCTGTGCACATGCAAATGCACGAAAGGGCTCATTATCCCACTTCCTTTCTACTACAAAAATCAAACATAAATAGTTGTTCAAAAAGTCCGTTTTTATCACGAAGTAACCCAAGAAGCTTACTCGACATCGAAGATTGAATTCAGGCGAAACTTCCGGTGCTCACGTAGCTTCCACTACGCTCCACTCCTCATTTTCTACCTTCTTTAAATCTTCTTGGTGCTGAAAACCGTACTTTTTGAACTCGCACTATAAGATGAAACTATTTTATCATATTAAAGGGGGACCCGCCCATAGAATGGATTAAGAGCACATGGACAGGCAACGATTAGAGATGCCTCGTCCGGGAAGGGGCCTTTATGAGCATTTTTATGAGCAAAGCGATCCTCGATTTCTTTATCGCCTTCGGCATCGTACTTGGCGGAGCTATGGTCGGCGGAATCGGCGCCGTAGTATCCCTGCAACCACCGACGCAAACCATGCTAGATGTAGCAGACCGGATTAAAATATGGGCACTTGCCGCCGCTGTAGGGGGTACTATGGACCCTTTACGGGTCATTGAAAGCAATGTAATTGGAGGCAACCTCTCCCCCGCCATCAAGCAAATCATGTATATTGCCTTCGCTTTTCTCGGAGCTCATATGGGCAGCGAGCTAGTAAAATGGGTGTGCGGCAGGGGGTAACGCCAGTGAGAGTTCCACCATTCAGTCGTTTTCGTAGATTCACCCAAATTTCCGCTATATTCATGCTGGGGATCGTCGTAGGAGCTGTCATATACAATGCTATTTTCCATGTTGGGTATAATGTGTTGTGGCTGCAAAATCAAGACTTACGCGTAGACATTGAGCAATATCAGGAAGATATTAAAACGCTCAAAAAATACAATAATACCTCTACCGTAATCAGAGAAATCAAAATCCGTTCGGAAGAGAGCAAGTCCAAAGAAGATAACCCCCTTGACCCCGTAACTGTAAAATTAATTATAAGCCAAATGGGCTCAGATCTGGAGCCCATGCGTGGCCGCAGCATGTTCGATATTGACACAGACAGTAAACTGGTTAGGCTGCTGTTGGATGGAAAACTATACATCGTGCGGGATAAAGAATACTCTGTCAAAATCCGGACGATGCTTGTCATGGAAGGCGTTCTACAAATCTGGGTGGAAATCAGTCCTTTTAAGCGCAACTAGCAACAATCGTGTGATACAATAATGGACAGACGAAAGTGGAAATTACTTCAAGGCTTTTGCACGACATGATAAAGGAGCTGGCTGTCCATGGTTTTATTTATCAAGTACTTATTGTTTATCCTGCTGGTGATCTTTGTAATCGGCGCCGCTGTGTACAGCTTATCCTCTCGCCGTGCCTTAAATCCCCAAGATAAGGGGCTAAAACGCTCCGTCATGAATGTGATGCTGGGCGCTATGCTCGTAACGCTTTCCCTGATTTCCATGTTTCTATTTCGCGGCTCCACCGTTAATATCATTGTTGAAGCTGCCTTTCTTCTAATCGGTGTGTTTAACATCTTCTCAGGAATACGCAGCTATAGTTATTACAGCCGTAGCCGTAGCCAGGAACAACACCAGTCGAAAGCCTAGACTATCCCTCTGATAGGATTACAAGAATAAAATAGACTACCCTCACTATCATCGTTGAGGGCAGTCTATTTAAGCATGTTTGTGATTCATTATCTATTAGCCGTGATCAATGGATTGCAGCATCAGAACAGCTTTCGCTACCAGGGTATCCGAATAGCTGATCTCTATTTCAAGCTTACATGTACGGCGACTAATCTCGAGCAGTCTCGGCATTACAATAATCGCGTGTTCGATCTGTACCGGCCGGATAAAATAGGTGGACATATTATCTAATACATAGTCATTTCCTGTAATATCCTTAGCTGCCTTAAACGCAGAGAGCGTCATTAGCGTAGACAATACACCTTCAGAAATGGTACCAAGGTCTGTGGCCATCTGAGGCGTAATAAAGCCGTGAAAAAACAATCGTCCCTCTTCATCCCGCTCATCCGCAAAACCGTTCCAGATGAGATGATCGAAGGTCTCCCCAAGCTGTGGAGTGTTACGGACATCTCGCAGACTTTGCAGCACTTCTTTACGGGTTAGGGAGCCCACCAATTTGCGGTTACGGTCTACAATGGGGAGAAAATCGACACCTTCCCACATCATGATCTGCGCAGCTGAAGCTAGTGAGGTATGCAGCGCAGCGGTAACCGGACTCCGAACCATAGCCTTTTCAATACTTTGCCCTTCTGCCAGGTTCTCTACTTCGCGTCGGCCGATAATCCCAATCACTCGGTTCCATTCATCTGTAACGGGAAAACGTTGCTCTCCAGTTTCCTCTGAAATCTGTCGTAACTCACCTACGGTACTTGAAATTTTTAATGTAATCATACGCGGTTTGCTGTCGACAATATCTTCTACCAGCATAATTTTTTTCTTAATCAATCTATCAAAAATCGCTCGGTTAATCATTGATGCCACGGTAAACGTGTCATGTCTTGATGAAATGATGGGGAGATCCAGTTCGTCGGCTAATGCCTTCACTTCACGGCTCGTCCCGAAACCACCTGTAACCAGAACTCCGGCACCCTGCTCTAGCGCCAAGGAGTGTACATCATCGCGGTTACCCACAATAAGCAGACTGTCTGCGTCTATATAACGAATCATCGCGTCGACCTTCATCGCACCGATCACATATTTATGTAGATGTTTACTCAGTCCGCTAGCCCCGCCGAGAACATGACCTTCCACAATATCAACCACGTCACCAAACGTCAGCTGTTCAGAAATGTTACGAGGCTTCTTTTCTACACGTACTGTACCAATCCGTTCCTTCGTAATGACAATTCCAAGATTCTCAGCTTCCTTAACGGCACGATAAGCCGTTCCCTCACTGACCAACATTTCTTTTGCAAGCTTACGAACAGATATTTTGGAGCCTACCTTAAGACTTTCAATATGCTGCAGCAGTTGCTCGTGTTTAGTAATTGCATCGCCTTGACCTTCCAACTGTTACACCCCCGCACTCCGATCTGTACTATACTGTACTCATTATACACGGAGAGAATGGCACAGTACAACCGATTCATAAGCATCGAATTCGAATTTAATTACCCGTTATTTAGCAACCTTTTCCTCTTTTTTATAGTCTGAGAGTTAAAGAAAGAGGAAAGGAGCATTGTGGATATGAACAAGACCACGTTAATAATATTTACCATTACTTTGCTTTTCATAGGACTGATCGGCTGTGGAACTACGAGAACCGAAGTAAAACAATCAAGCCAAATAGAGCTGGATGCACAAAATATAGTTTCTATTAACTTAATAGAAAAAGACCAGCCGGTGACGACTATTTCTGAAGCATCATCCTTGGAACGTTTTGTTCAAGCCATAACTGCTGCTGAATATGATAAAGGACAACTAGATATTGCTCCAAGCGATTACAGAACCACCGTAAACATGAAGGACGGCATAAGTTATGAGTTCTCTTTTTGGATCGTCAGAAGCAACAGTGGGTTACTCATTAAATCGGAACAAACGGGTCACTATCGTCTTTCAGATATCAGCAAAAAAGATGTGTTGGACTTGTTCCAATCGACTGGTAAAGAAGATAAGATTTCTCCAGCAGACACTACTAACCCACAGCCCCCTAACGTTCAAGTTACTGTTGGCGGTGAGCATTTCGATGCCATTCAAGGCTCTTATTGCTGGAATGACAATGGCAAAGGCGTCTGTGTAGATATGGCTTCTTATGATCAATTAGTTACCAAACAGAAGGTACATCCCAAAGCCATCAGCCGTGATCAGGTAGAACTCAAATTCTCATCTGCACCCAAGGAGATAGAGGTTGTGGCTTCATTTCCTGGTGAGGAACGTCCAGACGAAGCTCTTTCCGTAGAAAATAACAGTTTTCAACTCGCAGCAGGTAGCGGAAAACATCTGTATATAATCCAAGCAAGATGGCCTCAGGGGAGCGCCAGTTATGTATTTGAAGTAGAATGCTCTGCCAGTAAAGAGTAACCCGTTTGTTAGACAAACTGGGTAGTGGGTAGGCGAATAGAGAATAGTCCCTTAAGAAAAAAAGGAAAAATATGTTATGATGGAGAGGTGAAAGGGGATGACTTTATGCAATTTCTTTTTATACTCGCGATTCTCGTTCCTGCGGTGTGGTACTACGCGGCTCTAGGTAAACGGATATCTGCAGAAGAAAAGAAAGCTGGAAAAGATCTCTCGGATGAGATCAATCCTTTTACAGGTGCAAGATAACTTTAACCCCCCTGCTTTGCGGGGCAATTTTAAAGCCCACTGGCTTAAGCTAGTGGGCTTTTCTGTGAATCTAGGGGATTTATACCCTTCTTTTAGCTAATTCGGCGCTTTTCACGGCAATCTAGGGGATTTATACCCCTCTTTTAGCTAATTCGGTGCTTTTTACGGGAATCTAGGGGATTTATACCCCTCTTTTCGCCATTTCAGCGTTTTCCACGGGAATATTTAAATCTAGTTACTTATGAAAGCTAACCCAATTCTATGATCTTTGTGTAACTCTAGTTTCTTCTTTCCATTTGGACTGCCATTGCTCCAATTTTGCTTTTCGCACAGCTTCCAAACGCTTGGTCTTCTCCTCATCAACACCGATAATAAAATGGAGATGTGCCGCAATGACCATAAAGGCAAAAAGTGACCAGACTACCCCAAAACCAAATACCCAGCTAGGCCCATTCGCAAGCGATAACTTCGGCAGAGCATACAAAAGCATGGCCAACGCCAGCAACAGATAGACACCATGTTTAAACTTGTTTCTTTTTCTCATTACTAACAGCTCCTCGTAGACAAGATATTCGATTGAATCTATATCTCTACTCTATGAACATGAAGCCCGTAATATGAGACAAGTCCATAAAAATATACTTCTACTCAAAAAATTATATAAAATAGTATGCATTTATGTAGCTAGCAAAGCTTATATATGAGATGATTATTTCATTTAGGGGGCGATTTAGAATTGAATGCAACTTATACTCATACCGAATACATAATTCGAAAAAAGGTATTTTCGATCATGGGTGCGAAACTTCATATTTATGATAACGCCGAGCAGCTTGTACTCTATTCACAAATGAAAGCATTCAAGTTGAAAGAGGATATTGCACTGTACACGGATGAGTCTATGCAAAAGGAGCTTCTGCGTATAAAAGCCCGCAATGCCATCGACTTTAGTGCTGTTTATGATGTACATGATTCGGAGACTGGCGAACACGTTGGTGCTCTTCGGCGTAAGGGACTCAAATCGATTTTGAAAGATGAATGGACGATTCTCGATCATCATGATCAGGAAATCGGAAAAATCAAGGAAGATAGCACCGCGATGGCTATACTCCGCCGCTTCATCTCTATTATCCCTCAAAAATATAATATCGAGATGAATGATACAACGATCCCGACTTTCAAACAAAATTTTAATCCATTCGTTACTAAAATCATCGCTGACTTCTCTGAGGATCCCAAGGGAATGCTTGATCGCCGCCTAGGTTTGGCTGCTGGTATTCTTCTCTGCGCAATCGAAGGAAAACAAGATTAGCGAGTTTACTCATGTGCTAGTCACAAGAATAAATAGGGTGTTCCCAATGCCAACCGGCTTCGGGAACACCCTATTTAGATTGCACTGATCAAACTTTTCAGGTGAATACCCGCTTACTAAAAGCGTTTATTCGCCATACAATTGCGACAAGCTCTCGGTAATGATCTTGTTTACATCCTCAATTACAACACTCAGACGGCGTTCTGCATCGAACAGACGGCGAATCCCAAGATTCATGTTAAGCACCTCGAATAATTTCTCCATCTTCTCCATTTCTTCCTGTGGAGGCATATCTCCGCTCATCATCCGTTGTTGAAGCTCCAATTGACCATTGCGGAAGTTGTCGAGCATTGCCTTGGCTTCAGGATCTGTTTCTACCAGTTTCATCGCGTTGGTGATATCCGCTACCTCAGTGCTTTCTTTAATGGCTTTCGCCAGTTCATGTGCTTTGTCGTGAATACTCATTATGATTCCTCCTAAAAGTTTTGTAAGTCACTACTTCTCGATTCGTCTTCGTACAAAACTCACTTCGAAAGCGTTGCTTAAGTTTTGTTAGCGTTCGCTTCCTAGAGTTACTTCGTACAAAACTCACTTCGGAAGCACATCTTAAGTTTCCAAATATTGATTCATCCCATGCTTGTTTCGCTTCTTGGGTCAGACTTATGAAATGATGCGGCAAGGTTTTTAAAGAGTAGGTCAATCACCAAGGGTCATATGTCTCCATATGATGAATGATATGTAACCCTTAGCTACCAAATTGCCGGCATCATGCTGCCTACCGGAAGGAGATCCACGATGTCCCAATTCAAGATCCCGGTCCATACGGTCCACACGGGCATCCTGCAGGAAAACGCTATAATGCTTGGCGAACGATCCATGAAAAGACTCAAAATCCCGGCTCACGGAACGCTCCAGCTGGCTTTCGGCTCTTTCCGGCAGGAGGTTACCATTATCCCGGCTCCCAAATCCGAAAGCCTGCGTGTAAGCGAAGGACTGGCGCGGCGGACCGGATGGAAACATCGGCAAACCCTCAACGCCTCTTACAGCTCCGTAAGTCGTACCTTGCGACTCGGACCGTTGATCGGTGTACTCGTCAGCCGTGACCATCCAGATAATCTCGACAGGCTGTTTGGACCCATTACCATGTTCTGTCGAGAATTAACAAATGCCTGCCACTCACAAGGCGCCTATGTATATTTCTTTACCCCGGAAGCGCTGGAAACAAGCAGCTCTTCCATCCAGGGCTGGGTATACAACGAGGGTTGGAGGAAAATGAGTCTGCCCATTGCCGATGTAATCAACAATCGGCTAACGACGCGAAAGGTGGAGAATAAACCTAGCGTACAGCATTTTTTGGCGGATGTAAAATCACGGTATGGAACGCATTTCTTCAACGAAAAATTTCTTGACAAGACAGAAGTATTTGAAGCTTTAGCGCAAGACCCTTCATTGAAGCGGTATTTACCGGAATCGCATGCTTTAAACGGTTTTGCTGTTGTAAAGAAAATGTGTAGCCAATACCCAAGCGTGTTTCTAAAGCCTGTACGGGGCAGTCTCGGCAAAGGCATTCTCCGAATCTCCAAAGATGAAGGCGGAGGATACCGTTTGTTATCTACTACCTCTATAGGTACACGCAAACAAAGCTACCCGACATTAGCTAAACTGTACCAGTCCATTGCTCCCAAGATGAAGACAACGCGCTACCAGATTCAACAAGGATTACCTTTGATGGAGCTCGGTAAGCGTCCTGTAGATTTCCGAGCACTTGTACAGAAGAATGGTACCGGAAAATGGGGCGTTACCTCCATTGTCGCTCGCACCGCTGGAAGCAATCATTTCGTCTCCAATCTAGCAAGAGGTGGCAGTCTCAGTACTGTCCGTGAAGCCGTTAGCAAGAGCAGCCTTCCTCCAGGTACCAAGGATAGCGTACAGCTTCAGCTTCCAAGAGCAGCACTTGCCATTGCAAGAGGAGTAGAAACCTTTATCCCTGCTCATTTCGGAGAGCTCGGAATCGATCTGGCACTGGATCAATCCGGACGAATATGGCTCTTGGAGGTCAACTCCAAACCTTCCAAGAACGATAATACACCGCTAAACGATCAAAAAATCAGACCGTCCGTCAAGCAAATGATTCTGTATTGCCGCTATTTGGCCGGTTTATAAGGAGGACACAATGACTGAAACAGCTATGGGGTTCCTCGGCATTATGACGGGCCGTCGCCATGGGAATCCTCCGATTGCCGAGCCAGAATTTTGCAGTCATTTATGCCGTGCAGCTCCGCGATACAACCTTAAAGTCCTCGTGTTTCATCCGGACGGAGTAGCGGCAGACGGGTCATCTATAACCGGTTATACATGGAAAGACGGAAGCTGGCACAATACGACCTCTACACCACCAGATATCATTTATAATCGTTGTTTTTACAATAGTCCGAAAGAAAGAAAAGAAGCCTCGTCTGCACTCTCTTTCCTTCACCGCTCACTACCTTGGTCAAGAGGTTTACCTGATAAATGGGGCGTATACGAGATCTTGAAGCGCAACCGAAGAGCCGCTATTTTACTGCCGGAAACTGTTCTTTATACCGGTACACGCAAGTTAAGCAATATGCTCGCTGAAAGAGAATACGGGGTCTTCCTAAAACCCAAAGCAGGCTCTCATGGCAAACGTACATTGCATGCCATACTGCAGAACAGACGCTCTGGAGGAGGCATAAGAGTACGAGGGCGTGATGGGACAAATACACCCTTTCAATATGTATTCAGCTCGCAGGATGAAGGACTGAACTGGATTCATGAATTTATCGGCACACGCCGCTATATTATACAGCCTTATCTGCACCTAACTAATCGTAAGGGGCAACCGTTCGATGTGCGTGTATTGATGCAAAAGAATGGCCTCGGTCGCTGGGATCTTACTGGCATGGCCGTTCGGCTGGGTAATCATGGTTCACTGACTTCGAACCTGCATGGCGGTGGAACTGCGGTTCCTCCCTTGCCCTTTTTACTTGCAGAATATGGTCAGGACGGAAAAGACATCATGCAGGAGCTTGCTGCAGAAGCTGCATACTTGCCTCCTCTTCTGGAGGCCGCATGCGGTAGGCTTGGAGAACTCGGCCTAGATTTCGGTATTGATTCGAGCGGTCGGATTCATTTACTTGAAGCAAATTCCAAGCCAGGGCGCACGGTATTCCGGCTGACGGGCGACCGCCGGGCTGCTAAGCTCGCCGCCGAGAATCCACTGTCTTATGCGCGCCATCTGCTACTCACACAGCGACGGATACCATCCCTATCTACGGACAGCTCCGTTATAAACGGGAGAATGATAACAATGGTTCCTAAGGAGGATTCATAAATGAGTCTCACTTTTTGCAATGTGCATTTTACTAAGCAGCCCCAAAGAGTTGTATATGTATCAGGTGCACTGATGAAAAGCTTGAAATTAACCGGGAAGAAGAACATTCGCCTTAGACTCGGTAAAGATGCCATCCCGACCATGATCAAGCCCATCAAGCGCGCCGGAAATCATCTATTCCTCGCCACTGGTGTAAAGAGTGCTATCAAGGTTCCGAAATCTGGTGGTATCTATTTACGCAATCTGCAAAACGACGAGGTACAGCTTGGACCTTTGGTCGGTGTTTTGACCGATGGGCCAGCATCTTCAAATCAACCCTTCGGTTCTCGCACTGGCTTTATAAAGCAATTACTGCGGGAAGGCAGTAACAAATGTTATATATTTGCCTTTATGCCGCGTGATATCAACTGGCAACAGGAGCAGGTCTATGGTTATTTCTTAACCGCAGGCGGCAAATTCGAACGTAAAATGGTTCCTCTGCCTGATGTCGTCTACAATCGGCTCCCCAGTCGGAGAGCGGAGACTTCACCTTATATCAACCAGCTTCGCGAACGCTTTATGCGCAAGAAAATCCCTTACTTCAACTGGAGCTTCTTCAATAAGTCCGATATTTATCGGTTGCTAGAGAATGACGGAGCTGCAAACCGTTACGTCCCTGAGACACACAGCAATCCCTCCTCCGAAAAAATGAGGGAAATGCTGGATCACCACCATTTTGTATATTACAAACCTTCCGCAGGCAGCCTGGGTCACGGGATTTACCGACTTACCTATCTGCCGAAAAAAGGATATTTTGCCCGCTACCGCAAGGGTGGAAAAAACGTACTTCTGCGCTTCACTACCTTTGAAAGCCTCATGCGTATGCTTCGGTCACGACACGGTCAAGGCCTGCAAAATTATATCGTCCAACAAGGAATACGTTTGATTGAAATTGATGGCTGCCCCATTGATTTCCGATTCCATATGCATAAAAACGGCAGTAATCAATGGATTGTAGTCGGTATTGGCGCTAAGAAAGCCGGCCGGGGCAGTGTCACCACTCACCTCAAAAACGGGGGGGCATTGCTTACACCTGGGCAGGCGCTCGGGCGTGTATTCGGCAGCCGAGCAGATGAAGTATTACAGCGTGCGAAGAGTACAGCCATTAAGCTGGCAGAATCCTTAGAAATCCAGCATCGTCATTTGCTCGGTGAAATTGGCTTTGATCTCGGCATTGATCAGGATGAAGACATCTGGATGTTCGAGGCCAACGCCAAACCAGGACGTTCCATCTTCCGTCATCCTTCCCTGCGCGCTGAGGGCAAAGCTTCCATCGAGCACATACTGGAGCATTGTCTATACCTCAGCAAATTCCGCAGGAGGGATGAGATGTGAACACCCATATTCCGGATGAAACAAAACCCGTTATTGCCATACTGACAACCAGCGATAAAGTAAGGCATTTTAATGGCAACCGTAATAATTTCCGGGACATCATTCGCACAGGCAAGGAACTGGGATTTCTTGTCTACGTCGTCACTGTCCGTGACTTGAAGCTCGAGGAACGGATGGTGAACGGTTATGTCCCATCATCCAGCGGAAGAATATGGTACAGCATTCCGGTACCTCTTCCACAAATCATATATAACCGAATTCCTACCCGTGAGGATGAGGAAAAACCTGCTGTCGTACGCAAAATAGCTCAATGCCTGGAACATCCAGGCATTAAGCTATATAATCCATATTTTTTCAATAAATGGAGTCTATTTGAATGGTTGAAAGGCTCGTATGCTACCTCGAAGCATGTTCCAAAAACCAGACGTTTACGCAGTGCAAATACGCTTATCGCCATGCTAAATAATCATACTAGTCTCTATCTTAAACCTGAGAATGGCAAAGCAGGTAAAGGAATTATGCGTTTAAAATACCGTGCAGATACCACATTACCCTATCGGCTGCAAATTCAAAGCGGCAAAAAAAATGTGACCTACAAAGCTGCCTCAGTAGAACGCCTCTGGGCACGGATAGGCAAAGAAAAGGGAAACTCGCGCTACATCGTACAGCAAGCTATTGAACTAGCGACTCACCGAGGACGACCATTTGATCTACGTGTACTTCTGCAGAAAAACAGCAGAGGTGGCTGGGCAATGACCGGCATAGGTGCGCGTCTAGCTGGTGCCCGCAGCATCACTACGCATGTACCTCGTGGCGGAAGTATCGAGGAGCCCTCCACCATGCTGGAAAGCACATTTGGAACCGAAAGAGCAGCCTCTATCTTAAAAAGTGTACCTACAACTGCTCTGTTAATTGCCAGACAAATTGAAAGAGCCTCTGATTCTATGCTCGGGGAGATGTCGATGGATCTCGGTGTCGATGAGAACGGCGGACTCTGGTTCTTTGAGGCAAACTCCCGGCCGATGAAATTTGATGAGCCTGCGATTCGCAAGCTTTCTTTGGAGCGAATCTTTCAATATGGCCAGCACTTAGCACGCCATATCAAATAGAATCCATTAAAGGATGTGACACAGCATGCAGATATCCTCTATCTACGACACTGATGCTAAAAAGTGGAAATCGCGGCTAACCGGACTGCTTGAGTTTATAAGAGAGCATGGGGAGCGTCGGATTACAAACCAAGCTTGCAAGGTAATGGCCCGATTAACTCCAGAACAGTTGTCAGAGCCGGGTGTCTCGCTGCTTGTCGCCACCGTACGCGGTCAGAATGGGCGCCAGCTAGCAGGAGTAAGCTTCGTATCCGGTTTCGGTGAAGAGGCCTGTCTCGTTGCCGTGCATCCCTTATACCGAAATAGGCATACCGGCACCGCCCTTATGGCCGCCCAGTTAAAGCGTTTAGGCCGTCTGGAATGCAGTGTTGCCAGCGATAATACAGCCAGTCTGAAAATGTGTTTCAATGTTGGTCTTGCCGCAGTAGCGCTTACTAGTGGCCCTACTGGCAAGCCAACTTTATTGATCCGGTCACCACAGAATACCGTCAGTACTACAAACTCTCCACAAGAAGGTGAACTCCTGTGCCAGAGCCCGTCTTAGGCATTCTTACTTTGTATATAAATGAAGCCAAGCAGCTTGAAGAAAAGGCCGTGTACCGGAGAATGATCATTGAGGGCAATCGAATGGGCTTGGATGTTTTTGTATTTACCCCCATGGATGTCCATCCCAGCAAAGAGCAGATCCATGCCCTTGTCTTTGATCCAAAGAGCGGGAAATGGTCACGCAAATGGCGTTCCTTCCCGAACATGATTTATGACCGTTGCCGTATCCAGCGCAGCACGCGCTTTCAACAGTTGCTTCGTTTCCGTGAACGCTATAAACATCTGCTGTTTCTGAATCGTCCACTGCGCAACAAATGGACCATACACCAAACGTTCTCACAAAAGAGTCGCTTCCGGCAGCATATGCCAGAAACATTACTGTATCATTCCTCTGCCGATCTGCACCGAATGTTGAAGCAGAGCCCGGTACTCTATATCAAGCCAGCAAACGGCACAGGTGGACGCGGTATCCTTAGAATTGAGCGGGTAAAGGACAGTAAAGGGGGATTTGATATTCAAGGCCGTCGCCAAGATCGCCGGATTATTCCACCCCGAAAGGTCTCTGCCTCCCGATTGGATTCCATCGTTCGACAATGGTGTATTGGTGGACGTTTCCTCGTCCAACAGGGGATTCCAGTACGTCTGCCTGGCGGACGTTTCCATGATTACCGCATGCTCGTTCAAAAGAATGGGCAAGGCGTCTGGGAACTGACAGGAATGGCAGCAAGGGTCGGTGCGGCGCGAAGCGTAACCTCCAATCTTCATGGCGGTGGGCACGCCGTTCGAGCTGAAACGCTCCTGAAGGAATGGCTGGGTAGTCAAGATAAAACCGATAAGGTTATGAAAACTGCCGAAAGGTTAGGTCTTGATGCCGCTGCCTTCTTGGAAGAAAGTTTCGGAGCCTTATGTGAACTTGCACTGGATCTTGCCATTGATCGAGAAGGAAAAATCTATGTGCTGGAGGTTAATCCAAAGCCTGCACGTGAAGTGTTTGCCCGATCAGGGGACGGCAACACCTATCGCAAAGCACTAGTGCGACCTTTAGAATATGCGTTATGGCTATATAATAACAAAGGTGCCCCAACCACAGCTAAGACTACTGAGGAATAAATTGATACTCAACAACAAAAGCAGCGGCTTCCCAACTTGGGCAACCGCTGCTTTTGTTAAAAATAGGAATTAATAAATTCACTGCTACAATTAAGGATTTATGATTCCCGACTGAATCAGAAGTCTTCTTACTGCAGCGGCTGCCTCGGCACGAGTAATATTCTCGTTAGGCGCCAGCCGCTCATTTCTACCTACAATGATGCCGGCAGAAAGATTCATTTTCACGTCTTTTTCTGCCCATTTGGCAATCGATTTCGAATCCGTAAAAGACTGAAGCAGCTCTAAATACTGCTCTTCACTGCGGGTAGATACTAGCTTGGTAATTTTCATCGCTCTGCTGACGATGGTCATCGCTTCTTGTCGAGTAATGCTGTTATTCGGTCTGAATGTATCGTCAGGATAACCGGCAATTAGACCATTCTCTATCGCAACTTCCATTTCCCGTTCATACCAGACATGTGCCGGGACATCACTGAAGGATACAGACCGCTCATCATAATTGACAATTCCCAAAGCTCTGACCATCATAGCCGTGAATTCCGCTCTGGTGATTGCGCGCTGCGGCTCATAGACCGTATCGCTCGTGCCATTCGCAACGAGCCTGGAGCCCATAACATTAACATCCTGTTTGCTCCAATGCCGCTCAACATCCTGGAACTCTTCCGGATTCCAGATTAATCCGAAGACTCCGGTCTCGAGGCTGTTAATGCGCGCATAGTAACGTCCATTCTCTATATTCACATAAGTTGGCTGATGATAAATCTCACCATCCTTGTAGAGAACACCTGTTGTAATCTTCATTCCTTCCGGTACCGGCAACGTATATTCTCCCCAACCTTGACTTGAAACGGATCGGGTCTGATTTTTATACGATGCTTCGATATAGAACTTGACAGGTTGACCTACAGGCTGTACCTGCTCCCTCTTGGCTGCCAGTTTGAATCCTTCAATGTAACTCTGATCGGCTGTGGTTAATCCTACACGAATCACAATGTCTTTTGGATTCATATGTTCTTGTCCAAATAGCTTCTGGATTTTATCCAGACTTACATTACCAGAATTCAGCTTGATAGTACCTAAGTCGGTTTCAACCTTAATCACTCCATCCTGATCCTGCAGCTCCTTCAACTTCTCGCCAGTCAGTTCAGTACTTCTGGTGTCTGCTGGTACCGGTACAGGAGCAGTGCTGACAACAATCGGGTTGCCGGAGTGCTGAGAGTCGTCCGATTTCTTATCTGCGATTTGAATCATTTGGAAAATACTGAATTTATCAATCTGGAACTCTGCAAATTCCGGTTCACCTTTAGCGGTGTATCCAATCCGGAGAGGAGAATACACTACAATGTCTCCGTCACTATGCTCAACATAGATTCTCAGACTATCCAGGAAGGCATCTCTGGCAACGGAGCTCTGAACAGGAATCTTGTCAGTCAGCTCAGACAGCGGAATCCGGATATACGTATTGATCCCACTGTAGTTAGTCTCAATCCCCCGCGGTATTCCCTGAACTTTAACGGTCTGGTTATTGGCTAGTAAAAGCTTCGTAGTACCAATATTAACGGCGTTCGTCTGGAAGGTCTGCTGTTCCTTTAAATTCCGTACCGGTACAATTCTGAAATACAAGTCTGTACCGGCAGCTTCAAGCTGCTTGATACTTGCTTCATCCAAATGAATGGATGCCAGACTGGTGACGATATCCAATGCAATGTTGCGCCCTGCAAGGGTCAATATGGCCGATGCCGGAATTTCTATGGCAATCTCATCCGCATGTTCAGAAGGATCGTCCACGTGACTTATGGTCAGGCTTCGATTCACCAGATCTGGATCATTTGGATTCACAGCTTCCACCAAATTAAACATTTGATTGTCGTCCACAATGATTGTATCGATCTTAGTCCCATCCGACATATTCGTTCTTAGAATGTTGATACCTTGCTGCAACGGCTTGCCATCGTTATTAATAGACAACTCTGCCTGTCTGGAGGTCACTTGACGGATAGCTCCGTCCTTCGCCACTCCCAGCGCCTTGACAATCAGCAGATATTTTTTGGTCGCAGTTTTGCCTTTTCGGCTAAAGGTTGCTGTCAGAATGACGTTGGTCTCTTCATTTTTCCGGTTAACCTTGCCTTTAGCTTGATCAACGTTCTGATCAATTCCGATTACTGCCGGGTGATTAGAGGCCCATGTAATATCAGTGTTGTACTTTCCAGTCTGCAGCAGCAGGAAGCCTTCAGTTACACTTTCCCAAATGTCACCTTCTGCAAAGACTGCGGCATCGTCTATCTTCAAACTTCTAGCTGCCTCGTCCACTGCTTCTTGATCACTCAGCTTTTTGACGATGACCGTAAACGTCTTGACTCTAAATTCGCCCGGCTTGTCCGGATCGGCAAGCCGCACGGTAAGCACTATCTTTACATCCTCTTCTTCCGGACCTGGTCTGCTGACCCGGCCAGTGTTCGAGATGATGTCAGGATTACTAGATGTCCAAGTCAGTAAGGAACCCGTATCTCCTTTAGTCGTCAAAAATATATTTTTCTTTACGGAAGTCTCGGAATCTCCTGGTGCGTATACAATATTCGCATTAAGTTCATCCTTGGGAAGATCAACCAGACTTGTTCCCTTAACCGTGATGTAGAAGTCCTTTTCATGAAAGAAGCCATCCTTCGTTACCCGGGCGGTCAATCTGACAATCGTATCTTTCAATGGTCGCTGGATTTCTCCTGTGTTACTGACAATATCGCTTCTATGGCTGGTCCATACTACTTTGGAATCATAGAAGCCATTCGAGATCAGCTGGATATTTTGCGTTACGCTGTTTACCGAATCCGGATTGGTATAGCCAATTCTCAACATACCGATTTCTTCTGCCAATTGTTCATTAATATCTGCAATCTTTGCCTTAACATAAAGGACAAACTCTTTCTTAAAGATCACTTCACCCTTGCTTACCACTGCAGTCAGGGTTACCTTCTGGTCCCCTTCCAGATAACCAGGACGCGTCACCTTACCATCTGTGCCGATGACTTCCTTATTCGATGTACTCCAGGTAATGCTGCTGCCGTTGCTACCTTTTGTCAGCAGTTTCAGCAGCGTCTTCACATCCTCCTGGCGCTCATTTTCGGCCCGGATCATCTTCCAGGTCAACCCTGCCAGGTCTTCGCTTACGGCTTCCGCGTCATTCATCGGCTGCTTGATGACTGTCACAACGAATTCCTTGGTCTGAACAGCTTTACCCTTGCTTACTGTCGCAGTCAAGGTTACCGTCTGGTCCCCTTCCAGATAACCAGGACGCGTCACCTTACCGTCTGTGCCGATGACTTCCTTATTCGAAGTACTCCAGGTAATACTGCTGCCGTTGCTGCCTTTTGTCAGCAGTTTCAGCAGCGTCTTCACGTCTTTCTGGCTTTCATTATCGGCCCGAATCATCTCCCAGGTTAACCGATTTAAATCTTCAGCAACCGACTGTTCATCGGTTCCCGCTTCTTTTTTGACAATAAGAATAAAGGTCTTCGTCTGGATAGAAGAACCGTTCTTGAATTCCGCTGTTAATGTAACCTCTTGATCCCCTTTCTCGAATGAGGGTCTAGTAACAGTACCGTCAGGCGAGATGACCGCTTCATTCGTAGATTTCCAGATGATCTTACTTCCGTAAGTCCCCTTCTCAGTAAGATATACATCCGAGGTGACAGACTCTTGCTGGATATTCTCTTCCCGGATCGTGTCCCAGGTAAGATCAGTCATATCCCTAACAATTAGAGAAGTTGCATCCGGCACCTGCAAATCGAAATTATTTGAGGTGAGTGATGCTGCAGCGTCAATGACAATTGCAGGATCAACTGTGACCGAAGCAAATGCGGAAGCATCGGATTTCTTCGTTGCCTGCCCCGTAAAGTGGACTTCGAGTATAGTGTCACTGATGCGCACCACAGTGAAGTCCAGTCCCTCCGGTAGGTTATTGATCGTTACACCAGTGTTAACCTCTTCGGTAAATCTGCCGTTCTTCAGGGTTACCCTCAAGGTCTCCTCGACCGAGCCGTCGCCCGCATCATGGAGAACATCTGGAGAAGCCGAAATGGACGGCGGCGGAGAACGGAATAGGACCGAGAAGGTAGTTGACGGGATTCCCGCGACCGTCACCTCCGCATTATTTATACTATCCGTGATTTCGTGGCTGTTTGCATGTCCGGCAATAGATAAGGTTATTTGGGTAGGATTGTCAATCGTAATATCGCCTATTTCCAACCCATCCGGCCAATTCACCGCGTATACTGAATCTGTAACGGATGCATCAAAGATTCCGTTCTTGAGCTCCAGAACCAGTGCATCGGCAATGCTGCCATCATTAAGATCGGATTCATAAACAGGTGAGTGAACGACCAGAAAAGGCTCCTTGTCCTTAAAATCAATCTTAAACGTATTAGTGCTTAGAGATTTCGGACTTCCGACAAGCTTATCAGCGGCTACCGTTACGTAGGCATTGTATACGTCCTCCGTCTCCATTGCGATGCCGTCAAAGCCGATTTGAAGCTCCTTATCAGAGATTCTCTTCAATGTCGCGCTTAGCCCGTCAGGAAGATTTCGAATCTCGATATCATTTGAACCAATATCCGAAGCAAATTTGCCGCCGGTAACGGACAACAGCAATGTCTCGGAAATCTGCCCACTACCGTATACCGCTTCCGAGACAATGCCTTTATCCAAGCTCAGCATAGCTGGATCAATAAAGGTAAGACTGAAGGTCTTGGTTGTTAAATCAGCGGAAGTCCCGATCAGATTCTCTTTGCCGACTGTCACAGACAAGTTATCTACACTAAATTCCTTACTGTGGTTTACCGCTGCACCGGTCAGCTTGAAGTTGAGCTCGTTCTCACTCAACCGGGTCACCTCAAAGCCCAGTCCGGCGGGCAGGTTGTTGATCCGAATATGGTTCACGTCAATCGGATCGGTAAGGGTAGCTCCAAGGATGTTGACCTTCTGGTTACCCTTCACCGTACCATCATTGGCCTCCGTCTCAGTCAGAGGGCCGCTGCCCTCATCCAGCTCGATTTCCGCGAGAACCTCTTTGAAGTCCCGCTCGTCTAGACTGGTGTAGTAGGTGAAGCTCTTGCTCTCACTTGGAGCCAGAGCGCCCGAATCCCAGGTCATCGTGATACCCGTATCAGCCACCACTTCCTGATTTTTAGGCTTCGGACTGTCATACGCCTCAAAGGCATAAGGATCTACATTGGTAAATCCGAATACGGATGCCTTGGCCTGCGGATTGCTTGAGTAAAAGAAGATAGGTGCTCTCGAACTAAATGCTTTAAAGAGCGGGTCTGCGTCCGAATTGGTCTTCGCTTCAACGACAGCAACGCCATCCTCCTCTACGGTATGAGTTACCCTATTAGCCGTTGCATATGATCCGCCCTGGTCTACCGTATTATCCGGATCCATTGAACGCATATACCGAGCTCCATCCCAGGTCTGGTCGGAGAGATTCTTAATGGTAACGTCATTACGGTAGAACTTGTAATCTTCTTTAAAGCTTATAACCTGCTTAATTTCCATTGTTCCGTCCCATGTAGAGACGATAGTCGCACTCAGGAGCCCTTTATCCTCCTGCGAGGTATTCAATACCGTAGTCGGCATTTGCTTGGTGTTCATCACAGCTGAATTGGATTTCGCATATGTATTTCCACCCACCTTATAGCCTACCGCGAACCGTTCCTCGGGAGTCCCAGGCAAATAATAATCCACGGGCAGATCCAAGCCAGTGCCATACCCGTCATGATCCGCACTCATGCCAAGATTATTTCTACTGCTTGTTCCGCGGAAGTTCGCGGGTTTATTGCCCTCAGTGCCGAAATCGCCCCAGTTGCTGATTCCAAGTTCTATATATTTCCCTCCCAGGAATAGCTCAGACCCGCCTAATCCGCCATATTCGGCCCTTGCCCCCGCTGAACCTGCAGCCGCGTTTACTGTTGCAGGTGCAACAGGAAGCATGGACAATACCAAAGACAACACCAACATTATCGAAAACAGCTTATACCTCTTCATTGTTCACTCTCCATTCCTCATAGTCGTTTTACTGCCTTCACTTTTCCGGTGTATGAAAAATGATGGCAGGAGACTGCGAATGTTTACAGCCTGCCACCCCCAACGGGGGAACTTGCTAACAGGCAGGATGTCCAATTCGCGCCAATCTTTCAGTTTGAGCACCTGCACTCCTCCTTTTAGAGAATGATGTAGTTTCATAAAACCAAATCAATCTCACAAAAAACTCACAAAAACTCGATTGGTGTCGAGATATTTTCCAGCAGCACAAAAAAAGCAGAGCGAACGATGGCTCGTTGGCGCTCTGCCTGCATAGGTTATGAAAACTGCCGAAAGGTTAGGTCTTGATGCCACTGCCTTCCTGGAAGATTCTGATGTTCTGAGGAACTTATATTAGAAAAACTCGTTGTATTGAAGATTTTGATTAGCTGAGCCAAGGCGTTAGAAAAAAGAAGAGTATAGTGGTACCCACACAAATATGGAGCAAGAGCTGTAAGTCCTTTTCTAATAGATGTTTTATAAACAAAAGATAGCTCACGATACACAACAAAAAAACAGCAATATAAAAAAATAAGGAATCATAATGAGTAACTATAAATAAGTCTCCGCCACCAATAGAAAAGACTATACCTATTACTAAAAACCACATGCCCACTCCAAGTGCAGCGCTTAAAGCAATAAAAAGGAAGCTCATTATCATTTTTAATACTCCTTTAACATGCTTTTCGAATCCTTATCATCACATAGGAATAACCCCTTTCCATGATCTATCGGATCATCCCCTTTGTTTATGTATATCTTTTTAGCTTTGAGCTATTCCTGCATCTGCATTTAGAACCTTAACATTAAAAAAGGCAACCCTCTGCTTAGATGAGGTTTGCCTTTTATTCGTTTACCAAATATAAATCGCGATATTCCTATTCGCTAACCGATGCGTTGTCGTACAAGTCTATCAACTCATCGAAGGAAGTGATAATTACATCGGAGCCCTTCAGCTCATCCTGACGGCCAAAACCTGCATACGCACAGCCGATGACGGTTTGAGCATTTCCCTTACCTGCCTCCACATCGGACGAGCGATCGCCTACCATCCAGGCACTCTTGATTCCATGATTGTCCAGCAAAATGCGTAGCAATTCTGTCTTCGTCGCAGTGCCTTGACCACCGGCACTATACAATCCTTCAAATAACTCTTTAAGCTCATGCACCACAACTATACTGTGAATGTATTCCTCCAGCCCATTACTAGCCACAAACAACCGTACTCCACGCTCTTTTAGGGCAGTCAGTGTTTCGACCACCTGAGGATACAGTAACGTCCCACCTGCTTCAAGTCCTTCGACCTCAAGCTGCAATAGCAGCTCATCTGCACGGCGGTGCACCGCCTCATCGGCATCAGGCATAACCTTCTTCCAAATATCTGCCAGCAGCATCCCTAAGCCGCTTAGAATAAGCTCTTCCGGCGGTGTTGGTCCTGAGTATAATCCCTCTTCCCGCAAAATATCGAACATTTTATGATATGCAGGTAATAAAAGACTTTCAGTCTGGAACAATGTTCCATCCATATCAAAAACAATCGCTTCCGGCTTGTTCAACTCCGAGTGAACCGCGTTCAGTTCTGTTCCTTGTACCTCTTTACTCATCTGTTGTTCCTCCCCATTCTCTTTTGCTTCAGGTAAGCACATTCATCTGCACGAAATTTCCAGTACAAGCCCTATGATATATGATATCACTTCGGAATGTCCATGCTCTCCACTTTTCTTGTTGCAGTTTATATTTCAACATGTTATATTACAAACTGTAATATAACATGTTGAAATATAAAGGAGAGATAACCATGTCACGTCCATTAATCATGCGCTTCCTCAAGCAGCCTGCTACCATCGTCGGGATTATAACTGCACTGTTGTTCCAAGTCTTTTTCAGCTTAATCTGGATTACAGGGTATGACCATGTAACTGATCGGGTAGATCAGTTGCCCATTGCTATTGTGAATGAGGATGGTGCGAATGCTCAGCCTGTAGTCGATGGTATTACCCAGTCCCTTCAGTTCGTAACCAGACAGGACCTTCCACTAAAAGCTGCCAAGGAAGCCCTTGAGCATAGAGAAATCCGCATGATTATCAATATTCCACAAGGGTTCACCGGAGCGATTAGCAATCCTTCCGCAAAGGCTGAACTCCGGTACCTCGTAAATGAATCCAATCCGCAAATGGTTAGCAATGTTATGCAGACTGTAGCCCTTAAAG
The DNA here is from genome assembly GCF_038004585.1 of Paenibacillus sp. FSL R5-0475. Classification (NCBI taxonomy): domain Bacteria; kingdom Bacillati; phylum Bacillota; class Bacilli; order Caryophanales; family Paenibacillaceae; genus Paenibacillus; species Paenibacillus sp. FSL R5-0475. Next base: position 488,353 of record NZ_JBBORK010000001.1, on the reverse strand, counting down.
TCACGGCTGCCATGAACACTCAAAGCAGTGATACAGCACTAAACCAAACCCTTGAAGCTATGAAGCTGCCGAAGGCACAAGCAGAGATCATCAAAAGTGCGGCAAGCAGCCGAATCTCCGCAAACGTTGAAGTCATCCATCCCACAACTAATTTTGCACAAACTATGGTTCCGTTAATGATTGTTACCGCCTCCTTTACCGGAGCTATGTTACTCGCCATGAATCTCCAAAAAGCATCTTCCAATTTATCGGGTCAATTTGGTAAATGGGATCGCCTTGCAGCCCGTTTTGCCATTATGAGTGCAACGGCTGTATTAACCTCTCTAGTGGGGACTATCATGGTTAACTCGCTCGGGATCCACTCCAGCCATGGCTTTCTGCTCATGTGGCTGTTCGAGTTCACTGTGATTCTCTCCTGCATGATTCTTGCACAGTTCAGTCTGCTGCTACTCGGCGACGCTGGCGCCTGGCTAAATATCGCACTTCTCTCCATACAAATGTTGGCTTCCGGAGCAACGATTCCTCGTGATGTGCTTTCTCCTTTTTATAGCTGGATCGGTCCCTTCTCACCTGCTTACTACGCGGTAAATGGCATGCTCGACCTAGTTATCGGAGGCAATGGTGTATGGAAAGATATGTTCTATCTACTCTGCATTGGTGCAGCAATAGCTGGATTAAGTATTATCCTAACCTTCATTCGCAAGGAAACTCAGTTATCACAAGAACAAGAGCCCGTACCAGCAAATGCGTAATTATTTAGTTTGCCTCCTTGGTTATGCCTTTTCAAATTGAGAGCGAAATGCAGTTGTGATATGGTAGGAGGTGAAAGAGAGGAGCGACAATGATTCATGAATATACAAGATGTCATTCTAGGGATATTAAGTGAAAAACCTCATTCGGGTTATGAGATAAAACGGCATTTCGAGGAATACTTTTCTTTTTTCTTTGATGCCAGCTACGGCACCATCTACCCAACCCTAAGCAAGATGGAGAAGCTGGACCTAATCACCAAAGAATCCATACGGCAGGAAGGCAAACCTGACAAAAATGTATTTACCATTACCCGTGCCGGCTTGGATCAGTTCCATGCTTACTTGCAAACACCGGCTGAAAAGGAAGTTCTGCGTTCAGACTTTTTTATGCATCTGTATTTCGGAGATAAGACCGATAAAGAGAACATAGATAATCTACTTCGGCAAGCATTGATAGAAAAGCAGGCAATGTACGATGATCTTGATCAGAAATTAAAGCAACTAGATTGCAAACTGTCCCCTTACCAAAAGCTGTGTATGGAATTGGGCCTTGTGCAATATGAAGCCTTTATCAAAAAGATTCAAAGTGTGCTGGAGTCTGAATAAGGATCGTGTGGTGTGGGCAGTAGGTTTCCTATTATTCTAGGGGATTTGCTGCTTTTTTTGTTGTGCTATCATAAAAAAGAACCGGCAGCATGCACAAATCGTGCTTGCTGTACCGGTTCTTTTTTAGCAAAAATGTGTAATCTATCGACTACACTCTATCAAAGCTAGAAATCAGCTCATCGAGAACATCTTTGCTTACCATTTTACCTTTGAAATTGATGAGGTTCTCTGCGCTTCCGGAGAAGATACAAGTTGGCTCGTATTTTCTAAGAATAATTTTCTCTCCATCTACAAAAATCTCGAGCGGGTCTTTTATGTCAATTCCCATCGTTCTACGTAGTTCAATAGGAATTACGATACGTCCCAATTCATCTACTTTTCTTACTATGCCTGTCGCTTTCATCATCGTACATCCTCCCTTAAATTCACATTAATAATCATTTTTGCTAAAAGCTATGTAGGCTTCTAAGTGATAGTAATGATTACGCTATACTCTAATATTAAAGTGCTATTCATTCCCTGTCAATTTTATTTCTACAAAATATGATATTTATCGACAATTATTCGACAAAAATATGTACACTTTCGACAAAATGCTGTAAAGCGATCCAAATTATTTGTCTTGAAATTAATAAATATCCAACATTGCGATTACAAATCAGCTTGCAGAGTATCTCAATTGATACCCTCATTTACCCAATACATCAAGTCTGGAAACACTCCAACGTATATCAGAGCAAAGAAACGTTTAGTAGAATTAATACAGTCTATTTATGCTTTATGCATCTACTTTTTTCGACAATCCAGCTTTCTACTATGTACTGATTTAATATAAGTATTACATATTATTAATAGAAAGATCAAATATTGGATAAATTTAGTATAATTAATTGAATTTAATTACAAAAAAAACCGACCAGTGATCTCTGGTCGATCTATTCTATCGTTATAATGGCTTCTCCGTAACCCTGCCATTCGCATCAACAATTGCATTATAAGATAGGCTATTCATTAGCTTGATCGTCTTCTTATTATAAGAATCGTCCATGAAGTTCGGCTGTCCACCAATAATTTTGACTGGCGTAATCTTACTAGTCACCTTGGCCTCATTAATCTCAAAATTCACCAGCATCGAGTGAAGCGTCTTTTCTCCACCACGTGTTGAACGATTAAACACAAAGTTTCCAAGTGAATAATAGATCGGTTTATTTTTGTAGTATTCGATGCCCATCAGGCAATGGCTGTGTGCGCCGAGTATGATATCTGCACCACTATCAATCATCTGTTTGGCTAGCGTGCGGGCGTATTGTTCAGGGTAATCCTTAAACTCTTCATTCCAGTGAATGTACACAATCGTGTAATCATTCTCCTTAGACATCTTCTGAATAGCCGTAAGCATAGGCTGCGAGGTGTATGCTGAGGCAGCTCCCGGTTTATTGTTGCCGGCATACCAAGAAGGCCCTGAAAGCACTCGACTTACACCTAAGATAGCGATCTTCTTCCCCTTTACCGTCCTTGTATACGGTTTGAACGCTTCCTCTACATCTTTGCCAGCTCCTGTATGGCCAATCTTGTTTCGATCCAGATGCGCCAGTGTGTCGAGCATAGCGTCTGTTCCGAAATCTAAAATGTGATTATTAGCCAAAGATACGCCGTCAATCCCAGCATAGGTTAAGCCACTGAGCACTGCTGGTTTGGACCTAAAGGCAAAGGTTTTCTCTGCTGCCTTCCCTCGAATAGACACTGGCGTTTCCAGATTCGCGAAGGCGATATCTGCCTTTTGCAAGGTAGGTGCGACTTTCACAAACGGAAAGTTCACTCCGTATTTCGCGATCTGATCACCCACAAAACCGTCCAAGAGAATATCACCAGCAAAAGCAAGTCTGATAGGTTCTGAAGATGGCGAAGCTGCACTAGATGCAATCGTCGAAGGGAGAATCAGTGATAATAGAAGTGTAGTAAGTAGCATGCTGCGCAGTACATTCGACCCTAATCTCAAAAAATACAGCCTCCTATCCTCGTTATGGAATCTATATTAGCTATTATTCTAGCTTACTGGAAATAGATTACTAATTTAAGGGTAAGAAGACCTGTTATGCCTTTGATTTTTTCAAAACAGCCCGGAAGCATTGTAACCCACCCCACAAATCTGTGGACACAGCATCTGCAGGCAACTCAAAATCCGTCTCCCCCCAATATTGAAAACCAGCCTGCAGCAGCAAATCATTCATAAGATTTAAGTTTACTGTTGGGTAATCAAACGTTAGCACGAGTAGCCCCTCTTCATTCAACGTTCGGTGAAATTCCCGTAAAGTGCCGACCGTATCCTCTAAGGTCAAATGCTCCAGCACTGATATGCAAAAAATAGTGTCAAAGCTCTCATCCTCATATGGAAGAGCCGCAAGATTGGCCTGAGCAAGATGCAAGTTGTTCGTTCTTCTAGCTATAACCTGCTTTGCCGCTTTTTCCCCGATCTCATCAGTAATCGCATCTAGGATGTCCTCCCGGTAAATAACCCTGCTGTCCATATCGCAAGCATAAACCTCTGCACATACCCCAGCTAAATAAAATTTCAAGGGATGAGGAATTCCACAAGCAGCATCCAGCACCACACCATGTGGAGAAATAAAGTTAATACACCACTCATATTCAAAGGGACGGCTCCACCAGGATTCTGGCAAATCATAAATTAACTTCTCACGGCTTGCATCTGAGTTTACAAAAAAACGCGAGACAAAGGGATGTGTTGGCATGGCCAGGACTCCTTTTTAACGGAATTTAAGGTAGTGAGAGTATATTCATGATTTGCTGATTCATTCCATAACCTTACATTGAGCGAGACAAACCCAAAAAAAACGGCTGCTCCCATAGGAACAGACCGTCTTTAAATATTAACCGTACAAATCTTATGAGTAAAAGGATAGAGGCTTGGCCTCAACTCCATGTTTCTCGATCAAATGATCTAGTAAAGCAGACCATTCCGCATCGACTGTGCATTGATCAGGATGAGCCTCGAACCAAGCAACCGACTGCTTTATCCCTTCAGAGAAAGGAATGTCAGCCTGGAAGTCAGGCACGAGACGTTTGATTTTACGATTGTCAAAAACACTGCTGACCGCTTGATCGCCGATCAAGCCATCTGCTGTCCCTGGAGGGGAGAAGGCTGTGATAAAGTCTGTAGAGATATGAACCACTTTCGGCTCCACACCTGCTGCTTGCCCAATGGCCGCATAGATCTGATTCCAGTTCAACACCTCATCGGAAGTAATATGAATGGCCTCCCCAATCGCGTCCGGATGCCCAAGCAATCCGACGAACCCTTTGGCAAAATCTGAGTTATGCGTCAGTGTCCACAAAGATGTTCCATCTCCATGGATGACTAAGGGCAAGCCACGACGGATACGATCAATCAAGGACCAAGGATGCTGTCCGCTCGTGAGTGCCGCAGGGATGGCTGTATTTCCGTAAGTATGGGAAGGACGAACAATCGTAACCGGGAATCCGCTGTTGTTGTGTGCTTCCATCAATAGCTGCTCACAAGCAATTTTATTTCTCGAGTATTCCCAATAAGGATTCTCCAGAGGTGTCTCTTCTGTGATTATATAATTACGCTGTGGCTTCTGATAAGCCGAGGCCGAGCTGATAAAAATGTACTGCTTCGTTTTACCTGTAAACAGGTCAATATCTGTCTGCACATGTTCCGGTGTAAAAGCAATCCAGTCTACCACTACGTCAAATTCATAATCTCGCAATACTTCGGCAGCCTCCGCCGGATTACGAATGTCACCTTGAATCACCTTCGCCCCATCCGGAACGAATTCGCCTCTTTGTCCTCTGTTGAACAAATACAGCTCTATTCCTTGTTCTACGGCGAGCGGGGATACAGCCTGGCTAATCAGTCCCGTACCTCCGATAAATAATACCTTCATTTCACACGCTCCTTATAGAGGATGTTCAAAAACCGTACTTTTTGAACTCTCATTTATAGTAAAAGTAAACCTGGCTCGTCATTTATTCATTAACGTAATCTCGCCATAAGTGCTTTGGCTGCCAATTCAGCAGCTTCTTCGCCTTCGCATTGCTGAGTAACGACTCATGGCCTTCCAGCGGCTGGCGGAAATCCGTCACCTCTGGATAACGTGCGGCCATTAACTCTCTGCTAGGAACAGCCATACTGGTCTCATCTGCGCATATATTAAGAGCAACTGCGCCCAATCCGTCCGTTTCAATCGCCAATTGGCAAGCTGTCGCTACATCCCGTGTATCAATATAACTCCACAGAATCCGATCACGCTGCGCGGGATCATGAATGAAGGAAGGGAAACGTTCATACGTCGATGGGTCAATGACATTTCCGATTCTTAGGGAAACGACTTGTATACCCGTTCTGCGCTGGAACATCTCTGCTGTCTTTTCATTCACAACTTTAGATAGACCGTAGCTGTCTTCAGGAAGTTGTGGATGATCTTCATCCATCGGTACATACTGGGGTCCCAACGGGTTAACCGCAAAACAGATGCCATAAGAGGATTCACTGGAAGCAATAACTGCTTTGCGAATGCCTAGTCCAGCAGCAGCCTCCAGAATGTTATAGGTGGATACTACATTATTTTGAAAGGTGACTTCACTCGTCTTTATATTTGCGGCCGGGATCGCAGCCAGATGCACAACTGCATCAGCGCCTGCAAGTACGCCGTACACTTCACCTAAATTATTCAAATCAGCAATGATCGTTTGGCACAAGGAATCTGGAGATTTTTGCGTATCCACATTCACAACCTCATACCCTTGCTCAACAAAATGCCGGACCACCCATCTGCCGAGCATCCCGCTTCCGCCAGTAACAACTACTTTCGCCATGATCATATCTCCTTTTTTATGAATCTATCTCTAGTTAAGAATCTCTTCAATTTCCTTCAAAATATCCTCGGAAAGCTCTATTCCTGAAGCCTTAACATTCTCTTCGACCTGCTGCGGACGACTGGCACCCACTAGTGCACTTGCTACATTAGGCTGACGCAGAATCCAAGCCAAAGCCAGATTTCCCACAGAAATATTCAACTCCGCAGCTACCCCGCTCAGTTGGCGAACCTTTTCAATCTTCTCTTCTGTAATCGCCTTTTTCAACCGATCCAGCTTAGCCGCACGGCTATCTTCAGGGATGTCCGCGTTATACTTACCAGTTAACAGCCCTTGAGCCAGTGGAGAAAAAACAACCTGTCCAATGCCACGTCGCTCGCCGAGCGGAATAATTTCTTTCTCAATATAACGTTCGAACATATTATAAATCGGTTGGTTAACCACGATATGATCCAGTAAATAGCGGTCTGCTACAGCTAGCGCATCTGTCATTTGCGCCGCAGTCCACTCACTTACACCGACATAATATACCTTGCCTTGACGAACCAGATCATCCAGCGCACGTAAGGTCTCCTCAATTGGAGTTTCCGTATCGAAACGATGGCAATACATAATATCCACGTATTCTACACCGAGACGCTGCAAGCTTGCGTGACATTGTTCCGTAATATGCTTGCGGGATAGACCACGATCGTTAGGCCCCGTCCCCATTTCGCCAAATACTTTAGTGGCCAGCACATAGGATTCTCTCGGATAGTTCCGCAAGGTCTCGCCTAGCACTTTCTCAGCAGCACCCTTTTCGTAAACATTTGCTGTATCAAAAAAATTCACGCCTAGGTCGTAAGCGGTTTCAATGGCATTAACAGCATTATCTCTTTCTACATATCCTCCGTATGTCAGCCAGCTTCCCAGACTAATCTCGCTAACTTTTAGGCCTGTTCCACCTAATCTACGATATTTCATAATAACTGCTCCTTTCCATAGTTCCGTGTTATGATTTCGGCAGGTTGCCTAACGTACATATTCATTCTAGAATAGTTTGTATATAATAGGAAGAAGTGAAATTTAGTTTACTATATGATCTCTAGAGTAGTTACTATACAAGAGTATAGTGGCACCAAAACAGGAGGAGATTCCTTGACAACAGCTAAATCTAGCAATAATTATATCCCTAAAACCCCACTTACTATTGAATGTAATGTAGAAAAAACACTTGAGGTATTGGGTGGAAAATGGGCTTTTCTCGTACTAAGGGAGTTATTCGACGGTACCCAACGCTTTGGAGCGCTTCAGCGAAAAATCACTAATGTCAGCCCTCGTGCTTTGACTAGTACTCTACGCCATTTAGAGGAACACGGTGTACTAGAACGCCATGTGTTTCCTACCGTACCGGTAACAGTGGAATATTCTTTAACTCCAAAAGGTGAGGATTTGCATCAAATTTTGAAGGAAATGAAGCTGTGGTCGGCCAAATGGACGTAGCATAAATGGTAGGTTGTGATATGATCAAAATAGCCCCGGGATCATCGTTCCCGGGGCTTCTTTTTTACTATACGATCTAGTATTTATCCACAACCGCGCCAAGTACTGCCGTATTTACATACGGTTTTCCTCTAAGGCTTTGCAGCTCCTTAGCAGTGCCTGTAACAACAACTCCCAATAGCTGTACGTCACTGGCATCCGGTGCCGCTTTATCCTTTTTCAAATAGTTCGAGATTCGCTCAAATTCTCCGTAATACTTGCCCTCTTTCTGAAGCCCATATGCTAGTGATTGTAAAAAATCCTCTGGTTTCGGTTTAAATAAGCCTTCCCAATTGACACCGTAACCGTATACTTGTCTCGCTGATTCCGGTAATGCATATTTATTCGGGCTGCTATCATTCGTAATAAACTCAAGCTTCTTTTTATTGTCATACGTATCTACCCAATACCACTTCTGTGTCAGCTCTGTTGGCAGCATCTTCTCTACTTCTGCTTGTGTATAGCTTTTATCAAACGAAACTGCCATTTCTACCAGCTTACCAGGTTCCATTTGTTCAAGTGCAGGTAGGTCATTCAACACCTTACCGTTATAATTCACCCCAGGTACATAGAACATCATTTCCCGCTGTCCATTTTGACTGTTATATCCTCGGTAATATTCATAATTTTGGCTTGTCATTATTGGATCAGGAACATTAATACTAGAGTATCCCCTGTAAAGTAGAGAAAAACGGCTGCTCATACTGAATTCCAGCTTTTTAGTATCCCACACGACAGGTACACCCTCAACAACCTTGTACGTACTCAGTTCAACATTGCCCGATAAAAAGCCTAAATCCAGCTCAGTTCTCAGCTCATGAAGATTAGGACTGCTAATTTCCATCATAATCCTCTCCTCATCCAGCCCACGCATCGCTAACCAGCTGGTCAGTTGAGAGATACCCAGCATGCCACCGAACAATACTATAATGGTCACGATCAGAGAAATGACCGTATTACGGATCATTGTTTTTCGTTTTGCTTTCTTAATTATTTTCGAAAGGTTTTGATCATCCTTTTGTTCCCATGGAGCCGTCATTCCGCTTCACCTCTGTATTTTTTTTGAAATTGCTTGCGGGCACGAAACAATGCCGATTTGACCGTATCCGTTGTGATCCCAAGGAGCTCAGCTATCTCCTGATAGGACAGCTCCAGCTCGTACTTCATAATAATGAGCTGTTTGTGGAGAGGAAGAAGCTCATCTAGTACACGTTCGATGTCCTCTCGTTTCTCTTTTAACAGCACATGATCCTCCGGCAGTTCCATATCAGGCACATCCACATAATCAATAGGAATGACTATCCGCTTGCTGCGGCGGCACAGATCGTAGTAGCGATTGATCGCTACTTTATATAGCCATGCACTGAATTTGTTCTCATCAATGGAATCGATATACAAAAGCGCCTTATACACCGTATCCTGTACGATATCTTCAGCATCGGCTGCAGGTGCCCCGAGACGAATCAAGTATTTTTGAATTTCTAACATTTTCGGTTGAAGTATCTGATGTAGCTGCCCGGGCTTCATCCTGCACCTCCCTTCGTATGTATAACGGTTAAGTTCTCGAAATGTTAGCCGATAGTAGAAAAAACTTATAAAAGAAAAGCTACAAAAAGAAAATCCCCTTATCGCTAACAGTATATAGATACCGTATAGCGTAAAGGGGTGCTTTTTAAAAAATATTATTTATTCACTTATAGAAGATTCATTGATACTAGTAACATACGCCTTTTGAAATACCAAGTCCGTATCAAATTTTAGGCCAGATATGCAGCTACACGTTCTTTAAACTCTGATGAAGGAACCATGCCCAGCTCCGAACGATAAGCAATCTCGAATTTCTCATAGAGCCGTGCAATCTTTTCTTTATTTCCAAGTTTGGCATAAATATCAATCATTTGCTGGTTCATTTCTTCATGCAGCGGATATAAGCTTATGAACTTTTCTAATCGTTGCTCCGCTTTATGCCAGTCCTGAGTAGCACAATCACTGTCCACTAGCAATCGAGTCCAGGTTGTAAAATACTTGCAGTAAGCTTCCTCCAGCGAAATCTTCCATAGATAAGGCTTCCCATCCAGCAGGGGCCCCTGATATAAGAAACAAAGCCGCTCCATTTGAGTAGTGTTTTGTTTCCCTTCAGCCATTTCTAAATGAAACCTTTGATAATCAAGAGCATCATAACTTTCATTTCCGGTCTCCAGCATATAACCATCATTCATTTTACGGATTTCCATGCCGAAGCCCTTTTCTTTTAGCATTTTTTTCAAAAGGTAAATCGTATTATACAGGTTAGATGCCCCTCTCTCATCCTGCATATCTGGCCATAACAAATCAATTATTCTCCATTTACTGATATAACGACCTGCATTACATAGGAAATACGCGAATAATTCCTCTGCTCTGCGCGTTCGAAAATGAATGGGCTTGCCTTCTGAATCACAAACTTCAAATCCGCCAAAACAACGGATCATAGGCCTCGTTTTCTTTGGCTCTAGGATCACCGCAGGTCTCATTCGTTTAATAAGTCGTTCAGTGACCCTGTTGATCGCTTCGGGTGTTATTGGCTTAAGTATATAATCTAGTGCACTAACCTCGAATGCTTCCAGTGCATAATTCTTGTAGGCCGTTGTAAATACAATTTCCGGTTGATTCATCAGCTTCTGAATTCTGCTTGCCAGCTCAATACCATTCATCTTTGGCATTTCAACATCTATAAACACGACATCCGGTTGTAAATCAGGTATGCATTCCAGTGCCTCTAATGGATTTGAGAAGGCCCCGCTAATGGTATAATCTGGATTACGACCGATCAGTACCTTCATCAAATTCAAAATTGGCTTCTCATCTTCAACAATCACTACACGAATCATCGTGTTTCTCCCTCCATGCCCCCAAGGCTTGCTGGTAAATACATTGTTACTTTGGTCCCAAACCCAAGGTCGGAATGAATGGTTAGGGTAGCTCCGGGTATAGCGCCTAGACGCTTTCGAATATTATGGATTCCAATACTGCCATCCAGCTGCTCGTCTCCAGTTAATTGATATAGCAAGTCATCTGGCATACCCACACCATCATCTTCGATGATAACTTTCATATAGTTACTACCTGCTTGAACCGTGAGCGAAACTCTGCCCTGACCCTCTTTTTCAAACAATCCATGTCTGATCGCATTTTCAACAAATGGCTGAATACATAAGGAAGGGATTTCAACAGAACGCAGACCCTCATCCATAAAAAAAATAAAATCAAACCGTTCTCCAAAACGCGCTTTTTCGATCTCCACGTAGGCTTGAATCAGCTCTAACTCCCGGTGCAAAGGAACAACTAAAGTGGAACGGTCCATATCGAGAATATAACGGATGTATTGACTTAACATGGATAACAAATAGGCGGCTTTCTCTCCATCTGTATAACAGAAAGAGATCACACTGCTCAGTGCGTTATACAGAAAATGCGGTTTGATTTGCGCTTGATGAAAGGCATACTCATTTCGTATCGCTTCTTGTATCGATGTCTTCATTGCAATCAGCGTTTGAATTCTCGCAATCAGCGTTTCTCCATCAAATGGCTTAGTTATATAATCATTCGCCCCAGCCCTGAAGCCAAGCGCAATATCTGTTGGCGCGTCTTTTACTGTAGCAAACAAAATAGGTAAATCCAGAATGGAGTAACGCACCCGCAACGTTCGGCACAACTCAATTCCTGAAATCCCCGGCATCATGACATCTAATATAACTAGGTCCATATTAGGGTACTGCTCCATTTTGTCCATTGCTTCATTCGCTGAAAACGCCGTAATTACATTGTAATGATGCCGTCTTAAAATATTCAACAGAATATGAATGTTAGAGGCCTCATCATCCACAATTAGGATCGTATATCCACTCTGATCCACTATATCAAGCGATGTCTGCTCAAAATGCGCGTGCTGCCCCACCCCTGTAGCTGCTACTTCGCGGTAGCCTGGGATCCGCTCGATTTTGGGCAAGGTGAAAATCATTCGAGTGCCTTGACCAACCTCAGACCAATCCACCCGAATCTCACCGCCCATCCGCTCAATTAGCTTTCTGCTAATATACAGACCCACACCCATTCCTGTGTAACCATCTTGCGGAAGTGGTTTATCGACTTGTTCAAAATATTCAAATATGGCGGTATGCATATCAGGGGATATCCCAGTTCCTGAATCTTCCACCGTAACAGATACTGTATTCCCCTCTACATAAGATTTTATGGTAATAAATCCTTTATCTGTATGTTTGATCGCATTATGAACTAAATTGTACATGACTTGTCTTAATCGACTATCATCCGCAAGCACCCACACATCGGGTTCCACCTGATTATCTAATCGCACAGATTTCCCTGCGAGCTCAAACTGCAACACATCAAATACAATTTGTGAAGCCACCCTTAGATCAACCACTGTCTGCTGTAGTCGTAATTCTCCATGCTTCAAAAGACTAACATCAATCAAATCCTGAATGAGCATAGACAGTTTTGTAGAAGTGTCCTTAATTAACCAAAGATTCTGTTTCTGTAATGGATACAGATTATCTTCGCCATCTTCTAATAAAAAGGATGTCATATTCATAATGCCATGCAGCGGAGTTTTGATCTCATGAGAAGTGTTCATCAGAAATTCATCTTTAAGCTGGTTCGAGATTAGCAACTGACGGGACAGCATTTCCGTCTTATCATAAGTATTTGAGAATCGTACAGCTAACATAATATTGAAGAAAACAATAAAACCAATGACTCCGCATTTACCCACCAAATCGGTCTGCAGAACATTTTCAGAGTAAAGACTTACATCAAAGAAAAATATCAGGAGCGAAATCGCACCGCCAATGAACAAAAACAGTTCTTTTCGATCCGTCGTCTGGCTCTGGCTGCGAACATATAAATAGATCATTCTGACTATGATTACCACCATAACGATTCCAAGATAGGTTACAAATAGATACTTCATACGAATGTGTACACCATACGGGAGCACCAAAACCGATACAAGATATAGGACAAATGGAGACAACACAATCTTCATCCTCTTACTTGACATCAACCGGGACTCGACCGAGCAGTAAAACATAATAATGATAATCGAACCGACAAACTGGCTTATTTCCAATAGCTTGTAAGTTGATTCAAAAGGGAAATGGGGTAATAACTGTTGAAATATCTTCTCTCCATATAGAGAATTGTTCAAAGAAAGAATAAGCAAATATAAACCGCTGAGCAAATAGGCCTTTTCTCTACGCCCAACGAAATAGAAGCTGAGATGATATGCTCCAAACATCCCCAGGATCAATATAATTCCAATGTCAGTACCCGTCTGAATACTGTTCAGTTTTGTAATATCCGTGTGCACGCCCAGTGGGATTGAATTCACGATCCCCCCAGTAATAAAGTTGAAGTTAGACACTTGAATTACAATTTCTATCTCTTGGGTATTAGACTGAAAAAATACCGTATACGGAGTATTCCCTGGCTTAAATGACTCACTTTCTGTTGAAGGAACCCCGTCCTCTCCTTCCTGCTTCCCATTGATAAATAACTTTTGAGACATACGGATACTTCTTATTTTCAAACCAAGAATCTCATCCGAATCTTTGACCAGCACTTTAAGTCGATAGGTGCCAGCCCCTTTACGGTCCATTCCATCTTCTATGATCTTGCCTTTCCATGTGCCTGGGACAGATAGATATGTAGATTTCTTATCTATACTTTGCTGAATCTCAGAAGGACTCAGTAATTTATTTTCATAAAACTCCCATTCTCCGTCTAGATCAACTAATCCCTGTTTCTCAAAGTCCCATCTCGACAAATCCAGTACGCCCTGCTTGGCCACCGGGGTATCTTGGTCCTGAATCGTTGGGGAAATAATACTTACTAATAGGGAAAAGGCAAGGATAAAAAACAACCCCATCCCAACTATTCCACGATATTTCATCGTCCTCAACCTTCAGGCTCCTCTCACCAGCGAGTAATTCTACCATTCTACCCCGCTGCTCTCACAAAAATCTCTCAAAGTCCCGCCACTCTAATTGTTTACTGACGTTACTCAGTATAATCGGCACTTAGGTAGGCGTCTATCTACATTTCAAGCCTTTAATCGACGTTCAAACGCCTTTGGAAGGAGTAGCGTAGCAATCACACCTATAACTATCACCGAAACGATGGATACGGTCAGATGCAATATCGGTATACCAAAAATATTATAAGATACATATTTTTCGATTAAGGATGTGCTCATGATTACGCCTGATGGCAAAAAATCTATCCAATCACCAACAACACCTGGCAGTGAGAAATAAGGCAACATGACTAAACATGCCGCTAGTCCAAGAGTACTTAGACTGCTCCGAAACAAAGCGGAGATCAGCGCAGTCAATAATAAAAGGCCACATGCTGCTAGCAAGGTTACGGCATATTTTAAGAGCATGCCCTGAAGCTGGGTTAAGTCATATGGGCTTTCTACAAAGTAACTATTCAAGGGCGCATTCCAACCCACGAAACCAAATGGCAAACAAGAAAATAATACACATACACCGTAAAAAAGTGTCACAAAGCCACCGGTTACTATAAATCCCGCTAACAATTTTGCAGTAACAATCTTCAATCTTCCATATTTACTGGATAGAATAAGTGAATCCATTCTGTAATTTGCCTCACCCGAATATAGTGGTGCCAAAGCGAAGACTAGAATCAGACCTATCAGCATGTTGCCTACACCCGGGATTGAAAAAAATCTGTACAGAGATCCCCAGTCATTTGTCACATAAAATCCGGGCGGCCGAATTCCTTCCAGCATTGAAAGTCTTTTCGTAACATCTTTTAATACATATGACCCTTGATCCTGCCTCTCCAGCAGAGCTTTCTGCCCTCTTAAATCGTTCAAATTTTTATTGAATAGATCCAGACTATAAGCCGAAGCTGCATAACGCTGCTCCAGAATTCGAGTCATTTTTTGCTCTTTAGATCCCACGCTATCCTCGGCATATTCTTCTTTAAGCCTTGGTGCGTATTTAAGAGCTAACTCTGGTTGAATTGGTCCCGTATGTGCAGCGATAACTTCGGGTTTTTCCTTATTTACAACCAACAGACTATTTGTACCGGATGGATAGAAGCTGATAAAATAGAAAATTGCAATCGCCAAACCTCCTGCTATGGAAATCCAGACTCTAGGAATCATGATTTTACGGAACTCAAATATAATCAGACGTCTCATGCGAATTATCCCCTCCGAAAGTAGTGCATATATACATCCTCTAGTGAAGGATTCACTAACCTTGCGTCCTCACATGGTGGATCTTCACTAACTACCCGAAGCGCTAATCCGTTATCTGTCTGCTGTACGTTAACCACAGTACCCTTTTCTTCGATTTGAGCGAGCATCCGTCCAGGGACATCTGCCTCCCAAACCTCCCCTTCCAAATCAAAGGTCAAGTCCTTAATCGTTCCTTGACGGAGTAGCTCTCCTCGCCCCATCAGAAGCACCTGCTTGGCGATATGATCGACATCGGAAACGATGTGGGTTGACAAAATAACAATACGCTCAGCTGAAATTTCAGAAATCAGATTTCGAAATCGCACGCGTTCCATAGGATCTAACCCTACCGTCGGTTCATCCAGAATGAGAATGCTCGGATGATTAAGCAAAGCTTGAGCGATGCCGAGTCTACGCTTCATGCCGCCGGAATACTTTCCGCATTTTTTATCCATCTCTCCAGATAGATTCACCGTTTGAGCCAACACCTCTATACGGTCGCCTGCCTCCTTCTTGGACAGCCCCTTTAGAGCGGCAACATAATACAAGAAATCGCGAGCTGAAAAATGATTGTACATCCCCAGATCTTGTGGCAAATAACCAATCTGAGCCCGGTACAAATCCCCCATCTCATCCTTGTTCTGTTCATTCAGCAGTACCTTTCCACGAGTTGGATATAGAACATCTGCTACAATACGCATCAATGTCGTTTTTCCTGTTCCATTGGGACCTAGAAGGCCATACACACCAGGAGACATAGTAAGGTTAATGCTATTCAGAATCCGCTTCTTGCCGAAATTATGTTCTATACCTTGCAGCTTAAGCTCCAATCAGAAAACCTCCTTTTCTCAGCATTCTGGATTGAAAGATCATAGCCACCGTAAAAATAACTACTGACAGAATAGTGATTCCTATCAATCCAAGTAATTGGACGGTGGTTGCCCAGTTCACTACCACTTCTCCTGAAAAGAGAAGCATCCAAAAAAAAGGCAGCATGGAGAGCACAGTCGTCAGATGTCTAAAATTACGGATCTGCCCAGACAATACTAACGCTGCAGCCCCATTGATTAGAATCGGAATAAACCATAACAGTGTTGTACGGAACACCTGTTCATGATCCCTTACTGGGAATGCCATTGCGGTAACACTAAGGTTAAGCAGTATTGAAATCACACCTGCTATAAGGAAGCGTGCTTGTACATACTTATGCAGAGGGATTCGAAAGCTCCGTGCAAGTTCACCCATCCCACAGAGTGTATTACGCGCCGTATGGGAGACGACCACCAGTAAAGGCATGCAACCCACAATAGACAAAATAAACATAGGACTGACCATCTCTGTAACACTTAGAACTAGATATCCAATTACAAACAAGATCACGCCAAGTACAAGCTCTCTCCACCATCCTTGTGAAAAAAGAATCTTTATCTGTTGCCGAACCGATAGAGGAACTGGCGATTCCTGCCCCGGTAAAGCTCGCTTGGAGCTTCTCCATCGATTCATTGCTTCTTCTGCAAAACCGTCAAGTAGCGGCGGTTCAGGAATATACTTAATATGAGTCACGATCTCATTCAGTTCCTCTAACGTCATCTCGTGCTGTAAATTCAATTTCATGTAATCTTGTTCGTTACGTTGAGTGCTCATTTCTTTACTCCTTTCTTAAAAGGGTGGGATAAATCATTTGGCTTGGTCTGCTTAAGTAGCTCACGTAGTTTCAATAAAGAGCGGCTCACCCTAGATTTCACTGTAGACTCCGGTTCATGGGTTATTGCAGCTATTTCTGTAAACGTAAATTCATATTTATACCTTAATAAGAGTGCATCTCTTTGATCGTCTGGAAGTGAGCAGATTGCGGCGTATACCGTTTTAACCTCTTCACGAAGTAATATGCCTTCTAAAAAATCTTCGTCAACTGTGATCTCATCAGATATGCTTTGGTTCAACTCTGCTTGCCGAGTACTTTTACTGCGAAAATAGTCAATGCAGACATTTTGTGCGATTGCCATCAGCCAAGCTCGAAAGCTTCCGTGTTCATTTTGATAGCTGTCGAGCTTAGCCCATGCTTTTTCATATACGGTCTGTGCAAGATCCCAAGCTAATTCATCATTATGTATTTTCCATCTGATAAATCGATAGACATCACTATAGGTATGCCGAATTAATAACTCCACGGCTGCTTCATTCCCTTGCTGTGCTTCTACGATCCATTTGTCCTCGCTAATTTCAATTCCCCTCCAATCTTCCACTCTACTACATATAACGAAATCACCTATGAAGTAGACGCATCCTACTATGTACATTTTTACTAGAATCCATAATTCCACATAAAAAAGCCACCCAGAACACGGTTCTGACTAGCCTAAAATAAGATACGATCCAGATACAACTTACCTATCCACCCCAAGCATCTCCAGCCCAAGCCGTACACGAATATCTTCTGCATTCTCAGTTAAATAAAGAGCGTAAGCTTTTATAATCGGCGTGTCTAACTCACATTGAAGTTGAAATAGCTTCTGTTGATCGAGATAAGGTTGGGCTATAGATCGTGGTAGAAATCCAAAGCCTGCTCCTAGTAGCAGCATGTCCAGCATAATCATTGAGTGATCGGTCTGAAGTGTCGGCACATAGCCCGCTCCAACGATACTAGTAAACCATTCCGGAAACGGACCTCCCCACTCTAAATGACAATACTCCCGCTGAAAAAAATCCTCCCTGCTTACAGGCGTTTCTCTTAATCGTGTGGAGACCAGAATAATCTCATCTTCAAACAGGAGATGTCTGGTCACCTTAGGATGTTCCGGCGGGTCATATTTAATAGCAACCTGGACTATTCCATCCAGCAAAAGATCACGGATCATATAGCTAGAATCAATATAACTTAGGAATTTGATAGCTACCTTGGGATGATCACGTCTAAATGAAAGAATATGCTGCAGGTAATAATAATGCCATACGGACCCGGGTCCACTCAAAATGATATAGTTCTCCAGTTCTTCGGATAGAGTTACCTTACTCTCTTCAAACAAACGAAGCATCCGCTCAGCATATGGAACAAAAGATATCCCTGCCTGCGTTAAGCTAACATTCCGGTTATCACGAGTAAAGAGCACCTTGCCCACGGAGTTTTCTAAAGCTTTTATTCTTGCAGTAACAGCGGACTGGGAGATATGTAGATGTTCTGAGGCCTTGGTGAAATTTCGAATTCTGCATACCGCCAAAAAAGCTTCTAATTGAGATAAGTCCATGGATAACACCCTCTATGATTCAAAATATTAATGATTAAGATCTATAAAATTCGTTATACAAATTATATGTATTCAGTTATGATTTCGCTATATTTTTAAACTTATAAGTGCTGGAGGAATTTATATGGTTAGCAATGTCAGAATCGAACAATTATTTACGATTAAGGAATCTATTAATGAGCTTTCAAAGCTTCTAATACAGGTGGTGGAGGATGGAGCCTCCATTGGTTTTTTACCACCCTTAGATCCGTCAGACTCTACATCATATTGGCACAATGTTTTGGCGCCCGATGTGATTCTTTTTGTCGCAACAATGAATGATATTATCGTGGGAAGTGTACAACTACATTTATGTACAAAAGCAAACGGAAGACACCGAGCCGAAATCGCAAAGCTAATGACACACCCTAATTATCGTCGTAATGGTATTGCTCGTTCTCTTATGGAAAAGGCTGAAGAAAGAGCTAAGCAGGAAGAACGATCGTTATTAGTGCTTGATACAAGAGAAGGCGACCCTTCCAACCTCCTCTATACTTCAATGGGCTACATACAAGCTGGACGTATTCCGAGCTATGCGATATCAGCAAATGGTGAATTACATGCCACGATTTTTTATTATAAGGTCATTGGCTAGACATTTTGAACTTAAAAACATTCTAAAAGGAAGAGTGGCGGAGGGGAAGCTTGGAACTGTAGGAGCGATAGCGCCCGCCTTTGTCTCCGGAGTTCAACCGTGAAACACGGTATATAATCAAGAAATCTGGGGACAACAGCGGCCGGAAGTCCAAGCATTCACGCAGTCACACAATTACCTTAATAGAAAAATCTTAAGTTCAACTAATATAGACAATTATAAAACACCAAGTTATAGTATTGATAATACTTTTAATAACCATTTTCAAAAGTCTAGAGGTGAATAAAATAAACCAAATCGCAAACAATTCTATTCGTGTTAAAAAGATAAATCAGGAGCTCATCAAGCAAGCCTTGAAATCGATGAAAGAAGGAACCAAATCAACGATTGCAACCGCCACCGGGTTAAGTATTGCCACTTGCGGAAATATTCTGAATGAGCTTATGGAGACAGGTGAAGTCATTGAGACGGAGCTGGAGGCTTCGAATGGAGGTCGGCCGGCCCGAAGATTCATCTATAATGCCGATTTCTCCTACATCGCATGCATCTATGCCAAAATTGAAGATGGCCAACAATCCTTAACCTATGCAGTAACGAATTCTGTTGGCGAACGTGTAGATGATGGATATATCAAGGCTGAGAGTATTGACGCTACAACCATTGATCATTTAGTAGGCACACTAATTCAAGCCTATAACAACATCAAAGCCGTTGGCATTGGAATCCCGGGACTGGTTCACCGAGGCGTCATCAATATTTGTGATATCAACACTTTAATTCATGCTCCCTTAGAGTCACTCCTCAGAGAGAAATACGAGGTTGAAGTCACAGTTGAAAATGACATGAATCTAACCGTTTACGGATTCTATAAACAGCAGGATTACGAAGAGGATAAGACCATCGTCGTGTTGACCTTTATCAAAGGTGCCTTTCCAGGTTCAGGGATGATGATCGACGGGCATATCCACAAAGGCAATACTAGATTCGCGGGCGAAGTCTCATTTTTACCGTTTGGAATCTCGCGTGACGAGCAATTCATTCGTTTGGGGCAGACAGAAACGTTTATCCCATTGGCAGCTCATACCATCGCTTCATTGACGGCAGTTATTAACCCTGAGACGATTGCGCTCACAGGTGAACAAGTTAGACAAGAGGATGTGCCACATATCTATCAAAGTTGTCTGGCATTCATTCCAGAAGAGCATATGCCTCATCTAATTGTGCTGGATCACCCTGATGATTATTACATGGACGGATTAATTGCGATCACGCTGGAAAGCTTGACCTATTCGTTGCAGCTGGTTGAGAAGCGCCGGTAAGTATTTTTTATGACCCTAACATTTGCATTATGGATTGGATCTAAAACCAACAAGAACTTCAGGAGGAAATACGAATGGCAACAAACAAAGAGAATATGATTGCAGGAAAGCTTTACATGGCTGGTGGAGAAGAATTAGCTAGAGATAGCAAAAAATCCAGAATGCTCACTCGTTTATTTAACAATACGACGGAAGAACAAGGCGAATATAGAGTAGAATTACTTAAGCAATTATTCGAGTCTACGGGTGAATCGTTGCATATTGAGCCACCTTTCCGCTGCGATTATGGCAGCAATATTACCGTCGGAAATAACTTTTACGCCAATTTCGACTGCATTATCCTGGACGTATCAAAAGTAACGATAGGTGAGAATGTTCTCTTTGGACCTAGAGTAAGTATATATACCGCTGGCCACCCCATAGATGCGGACGTTCGTATTAGTCTGCTCGAATTCGGTACACCGATTACCATTGGAAACAATGTCTGGGTTGGCGGAAATGCCGTTATCAATCCCGGGGTAAATATCGGCAACAATGTAATCATCGGCGCAGGCTCCGTCGTGACTAAAGATATCCCTGACAATGTAATCGCAGTGGGGAATCCTTGCAGAGTGCTAAGAGAAATTACAGAGGACGATAAACAACACTGGGAGAAGCTTAAAGAAGAGTACTACAGAGACATCGAGCAATAAAGATACCCGATTCTGGAGGTTCTCACGTTGAAAAAGCGTTTTGGCGGATTTAATAAGGTTTATGCCATGCAATTGGCAACGATCTTTTTGGGGTTTATTGTGTTTGGGATATCGGAAAATATTAAAGGGCCAGCCATTCCAAGAATTCAGTTTGACTTCAGTCTGGACGAAAAGCAGCTGGGTACCCTTCTATCCCTAAACGCACTAGGTTATTTGATCGCCTGTTCCTTCACAGCTGTATTGGTTCGTAAGTGGGGGATCAAGGCTGTCAGTATTATCGCTTTCGCATCCATGATATTCTCTGGCGTTCTAATTTACATCTCCCATAGCTATCCCCTCTTCTCGGCTTCATACTTCCTGATGTATATTGGAAACGGAATGCTTGAGATTGGACTTGCCATTCTGGGAGCACGTATCTTCGTTAAAAATACCGGGACGATGATGAACTTATCCCATTTCTTTTACGGGTTTAGTTCCACGTTAGCTCCACTAATGGCAACAGGGCTGATGACAGTAAGTATATTCGGTCATACTCTGGATTGGCGCGGAATGTATCTAATAATGCTTAGCTTATCTTTACTGCCTATACTATTTGCCTTACGGAGTACTTTTCCAGGTGACGATCTTCCACATGAAGACCGTATTCCCTTAAAAACGCTTGTCCGTGACCCTGCTTTATGGCTAATGGTTCTTATCCTTTCCTTCGGAGTAGTGTCGGAGCTTGCTGTAGGCGGATGGCTCGTAAATTTCCTTGAAAAAGCATACCTGTGGGATACGGTTACTGCATCTGGGATGCTGTCTACCTTCTTTCTCTGCTTCTCGTTAGCAAGGCTCCTGCTGGGGCCGGTTACTGATAAGATTGGATTTAACCTATCGCTTATCATCTTTTCAGCCTTCTCTGCCCTGTGTACTTTTGCCGCAATTTTGGGTGGAGAAAAGCTCGCATTTCTATTTGCCGCTGCAGGAATCGGGATTGCGATGATTTATCCTACGGTTATGGCTTTTATCGCCAAAAGATATCCACATGGTAGCGACACCGCCATCACATTTACAGTCACGTTAATGGGAGTAGGTAGCGTAATTGGCAACTATGCTATAGGTGCTGTGATCGAAGGCGTGAAGCGGCTTTACGGTGCAGAGACGCAAATAGGTTTATTACGCGGACTTCAAGCCGGTTATGGTTTTATCGGATTATGTGCAGCGATATGCGCGATATCCGGTTGTATTCTATATCGTTATTTACATCGCCGCCAAGAACTTATCTAACCTCATCTATATTACTTAAAAAACCTGTCGATTGAATCGGCAGGTTTTTTGGATTTCAACTATAGCTTCCCTGTATGTGCTGCACCGTACGGCGAGCTAAGATCATCAGTTGATGGACTAAGCGACCCGCAGCCCACTCATCAGCTCCAGTATTTTTCTAACAATTTGCTCCTCTTCGTTGCTCACCTTTTCCGTTGCCAATTCACCAAGCTCTGTGTGTTCTCCAACACAAACCGAATGAGCGGAATGTCTAAACATTTCTATGTCGTTAGCATCGTTACCAAAAGCGATAAATTGCTGCATTTCTACGCCTAATTGTTGTAATCCTGTCCATTTATTTATGCCTTTAGGGCTAATATCTATAATGTCCTCTTGACCATGTCTATAAATCACAACAGGTAGTTTATGTAGCTGATCTAATAACTGTTCCCCGTTTAGGCTTCTCAAAATAACTACTTTCACAAGCTCATCCAGCTCAGATGGACTTACATTTTTGGCGCGTTGTTCTGGATCTACATTTCTCCGAATGGGATGATCATCAGAACTCGAATATGAATAATCCCAGTGACTGTCAATCAAATAAGCTGCATTAAACTCTTCTATTAATTTCAAGAGGATATCCGAAGTTTGCGCGTCAAAATGTATCGTCGAAATAACCTCTCCACCTTTTGCAATAAATGCACCATTCCCGCCAACCATAGAAAAATGATGCATATGTGCAGGCAACACAGGCAACAAATCACGAATAGGCCGGGCTGACGCAAAAATAACCTCATGACCTTTTTCAATTAAAGTATCCAAGGCTTGTACGATTCGTTCACTCAAAGGTTTGCCGCTAAAACATATGGTTCCATCTAAATCAAAAATAAATTTCATCGTCTATATCCTCCCCTTTTTCTCTATAATAACGAGTTCGTATATAATAGAAAGGACCGATGTCCAAAAAGGAGTACGCAATGAAAACTATTCAGGATCCAAATCTTATAGCACATTACATTACCCAATTTAATCTAAATCAAGTATTCACGACATCAAAACATGCTTTAATTCAGTTACGTGTCTATGAGCAGAATGAAATTATTTTGCATGAGGGCGATGAGCTGGACGGAATTTATTTTCTAGTGGAGGGGCGTACTAAGGTTTCTTCTAGTGTAGGAACGGGAAAATCCTTATTACTACGTTTCTGCTCACCCTTGTCTTTATTCGGAGATATTGAGTTCGTGCAAGAGGTTGTAGTCCAATCACAAGTGGAAGCCGTACAGCAAACCACCCTCTTATTTATCCCGAAACAAAAGGTTGAGTCTGACCTAATGGATAACCATAGCTTTAAAGACTTATTGCTGAAACATCTTTCTTACAAGCTTCTAACCTGCACATCCGCATCACGAACGAACTTACTAGGCGCTGTCGAGGAACGACTTGCAAGTTATTTATTAACGATACAGCTCCAACGGGAGTTTGGAAAAGAAATTCAGACACCCTATATCCCAGATATAGCTTCGTTAATTGGGACTACTCCCCGCCATTTAAACCGTGTCATTCAGCGGCTCACCGACATGGAAATTTTATATAAAGTTAAGCAAGAAATTGTAGTACTCGACTGGGAGCGTTTGGATGAATTATCTAACGGAATAAGATTTGAATAACCTAAAAGCCCATCATTTAATTGAGGATAAAATGATCGATGTCATCATAACGGATATCGATCTTTTCTCCGTTTCTTTTGACAAGATTTATATACAGAGGAGCTATATCAATACTTCCGCCGCCAACTAATACATGGTAGTCATCATTGATTTCATATTTGCGGATGTACAAACCTGAACCGACGTCTTCAAAGGGATAACCTTCAAAATCCTTCCACGACAACGCCTCGCCTTGCTGAGCTAGATCCCGTACTTCATCCATGGACAATGTCGCAGCTTTTTTATCATTACAGGCTGAAAGTATAATCGTCAAAGCAAACAATAACAGCATTATCAAGTTACTCTTACTTCTCATTCATAAACCTCCAAACTCTTGAATATCCGGTCTCCAGAACGTGGAATACGGTTCAATTGAGGCAAACAGCTCCTCTAGTGTAAAAGGTGTGTTATTCAGATCCATCACGTCCTGAAAAAAAACATAGGTCAAATTGGAAGACCAGCCGCTCACTTTTAGGTGAAGCCATCACATAATGAATATCTCCACCTTTGATGAAGACGAACTCATTTTCTTTTAGCTGCATCGGCTGGTCATTTACTCCAAGGTTCACTCTCCCTTTAACAATCCAGATAATTTCCATTTCCTTATGCCAATGTGGTGTAGTTAATATACTGCCATCATTCTAAATACAGCGGTACGGAAAGGCTTTATCCAGTCGTGGGAATTCCAAATAAATGGCCATCTGATCATCTCTCTTACTTATTTAGTAGATTTACTATTGAAGCTGTAACGTAAGAAGAGCTATCCATTACCCAACCAGGGAGCATGGACAGCAAATTTTAGGGATCGTTAATGATTCAATTTCTCTCATTTCGTAATTGCTCCACCATCCCGACGAAACTGCTTGGGGGTCAAGCCAGTGTATTTTTTAAATAACTGTGTATAGTAACTTTGGCTACAAAATTTAAACATCAAAGCGATTTCGGAAATAGACTGATTCGTGTGAATGAGGATCGACTGCGATTCCTCAATTCTACGCCGGTTGACAAATTCCGTGAGCGGCATACCCGTTTCACGCTTGAAGCGGTCGGACAAATAACTGGGATGCACACCAACATGCCGGGAGATCAGGCTAAGGTTCAAATCTTGAAACAGATGCTCGCGTATAAAATATACGGATAAATTGACAATATGTGAATAGTGAAGGTTCTCCTTCTGCTGGCGCATCACTGTAATGAATTGCAGAACCATTTCATATTCGTATCGATGAAGTGCCTCAAGCTCCGTCGTAGCTTCCACCGAACGGATGAACGTATCACTCAGCTGAAAAGCGGTCTCAGGGTCAACACCACCCCGGATAATCGCACGTGTAAACAAGGTGCAGGATGCAATCATAGCGTTTTTCTTGGAGCGCAGCGGATATCGGGCTAGCGTAGCAGCTTCCATTGCGTTAATTCTATGCAGTGCTTCCAGTGCCCGGTTCTCGTCACCAAGTCGGATAGCTTCCAAAAGCTCTTGTTCATAATCCAGCGGAGGATGGACAAATCCCTCTGACAGATCCACAGAACGTGTGGACCAATATTCCGGTAGTTTATGTTGTCCTTTAAGTTGATCCATACTTGTTACCTCACCTAAAAATTTTGATAATATCCTAAATAATTTAGTATAATTCTAGCCCTTTCGGACTTAAAATTCAATTCATAACCATCAAGGGAGGAAACATAAGCATGAGCTGGAGCATTGCCAATCAGGGATTGTCGGCAGATACCCTACTGAATTTGGAAAGTATTTTTGCGCTGGGGAATGGATATTTGGGCGTGCGTGGCAATTTTGAAGAAGGGTATTCCGATAAAGAAATCCACAGTATCCGCGGAACGTATTTAAACGCCTTTCACGATGTAATTGACATTCCCTATGGGGAGAAGCTATTCGCCTTCCCTGGTACACAGCAAAAATTGGTTAATATTATAGATTCCCAAGGGATAAATATTTATATAGGCGAAGATATGGAGCCATTTGCACTTACAGCAGAGAATGTCCTCGCCTATGAGCGTAACCTCCATCTGGACAAGGGATATTCGGAGCGTAAAATCCACTGGAAATCCCCCTCCGGTAAAGAACTCAAGCTGCATTTCCGTAGACTCGTTTCTTTCACTACCCGTGAACTTTTTGCCATTCATCTGACTGTTGAGCCTGTCAATTTCACCGGTCCAATCCGGGTTGTCTCTCGTGTAAATGGCGATGTTAGCAACTATACTAACCCGAATGACCCGCGTGTAGCTGCAGGACATTCCAAACGCCTGAGCGTAGTAGCGTGCGAAGCTCGGGGTGAATATGTATGCCTGGAGAACGAGACGATGGCTTCGGCCCTGCGGACCTCCTGTGTTACCAGGCATGAATGGGAAGGTGAATGGCAGGTTGAAACTCAGGCAGGAGAAACCGATGCTACAGTGACGGCAACCGCCTCCTTGTCTGGGCCACTATCACTGACCAAATGGAATGTCTATACCGATACACTACGACATGAACAAATGCTTGTAGATACCGGTATTCAGGTACAAGAATCATTGAAGCACCTCTCCTTTGAAGACATGCTGGAACAGCAGGAGCATTATTTGGCTGATTTCTGGAAGCGTTCCGATGTAGTCATTGAGAACGACTTGTCGCTTCAGGAGGGCATACGTTTCAACCTTTATCAGCTGCTGCAATCAGCCGGACGCGACGCGCATAGCAACATCTCCGCTAAAGGCTTATCCGGTGAAGGGTACGAAGGCCATTATTTCTGGGACACGGAGATTTATATGTTCCCTGTGTTCCTAATGACTTCGCCTGACTTGGCCCGGCAGCTCCTATTATACCGGTATTCCAAGCTGGAGGAGGCAAGGGAACGTGCTAAAGAGATGGGTCACGCCCAAGGTGCATTGTTCCCATGGCGGACGATTTCAGGTACGGAATGTTCCTCCTTCTTCCCATCCGGTACAGCTCAATATCATATCAGCGCCGATGTAGCCTACAGCTATATCCAATACCATCTAGCAGAAGAAGATGACGCCTTCTTGCTCCAATACGGCTCCGAGGTGCTATTTGAGACAGCGCGGCTTTGGATGGAGATCGGTCATTACTACGAAGGCAAGTTTCACATCGATGAAGTGACTGGACCGGACGAATACACATGTCTTGTGAACAACAACTATTACACCAATGTAATGGCCAAACATAATTTAAAATGGGCCGCACGCAGTTTTGCGCGGCTTCAAGAATATGACGAGGCTGCATTCCAAGCTTTGTGTGTACGCCTGCATGTAACTGGACCAGAAGCAGACAGCTGGCTGAAGGCGGCGAATGCCATGCTGCTTCCTTACGACGAGAAGCTGGGCATTAATCCGCAGGATGATACTTTTTTACGCAAAGCGGTCTGGGATTTCGACAATACACCACCGGAGAAACATCCGTTGTTGCTGCATTACCATCCGCTCACGCTATACCGTTATCAGGTCTGCAAGCAAGCCGATACTGTACTCGCTCATTACTTGCTGGAAGACGAGCAGTCACAAGAAACTATTCGCAAATCGTACGATTATTATGAACAAATCACTACCCATGATTCCTCTTTGTCCTCTTGCATATTCAGCATTATGGCTTCGAAGATCGGGTATAAGAACAAAGCGTATAACTATTTTATAGAGACGGCGCGGCTCGATCTCGACAATACGCACGGAAACACTAAAGACGGATTACATCTCGCCAATATGGGTGGAACGTGGATGGCCATTGTGTACGGTTTTGCCGGAACACGTCTCAAGGAAAATGGCCTGTCGCTCGCTCCGTCCCTACCTGCAGGCTGGCAGAAATATAACTTCCGCCTCACCTTCCGCGGCCGCCTCATTGCTGTAACCATTCGCGAGGAAGGTGTGGAGCTTGAACTGCTAGAGGGTGAAGCCCTTGAACTTACGCTCTACGGCCAATCGGTAACTCTGGGCAATAAGAAGCCGGTAACTCAGGCGCTGCAAGCCTAATTCATAAGGAGCGAAACACAATGAATGCAACATCTCAAATTCAAGCCGTAATCTTTGATCTAGACGGCGTTATTACCGATACCGCAGAATATCATTATCAGGCTTGGGGCATGATTGCGAAAGAGCTGAGCCTCCCGTTCACCCGAGAGTTCAATGAGAACCTCAAAGGTGTATCGCGAATAGCCTCACTGGAGTTGCTACTTGGACAAGCGGCAACTCCGCACACCTACTCTCCCGAAGAGATGGAGGAGATGGCGAACCGCAAAAATGAGTTTTATCAGCAGCTCATTCAGCAGGTAACCCCGGCCGATGTGCTGCCTGGTATTTCTGAATTGCTCGCCGAGCTGAAGGACCACGGAGTGAAGACTGGCATTGCCTCCGCTAGTAAAAATGCCTTTACAGTTATCCGCCTTCTAGGGATGGAGAAAGACTTCGGAGTTATTGTAGATGCAGCCAAGCTTGCCCGCAACAAACCAGACCCGGAAGTGTTCCTGACCGCCGCCGATGCGCTTGATGTAGATCCGCAATTTTGCGTCGGGGTCGAAGACGCAGTCGCCGGGGTAGAAGCGATCAAAGCGGCAGGTATGTTCGCTGTATATATCTCCTTACAGGAGAGCTTGTCCATCGCTGATATGAACTTGAACCACACTGCTGAACTTAACTACTCCGAGCTAAACCAGCAATTCGGTAATAAGAATAGAGTAACTAAATAATTGGGTATCCCAGTCTCAATATATGTAAGTCACGAACTAAGCCGGCAAGCTCCTAAGGAAAGCTTGCCGGCTTTTGTTTGAAATATGCTTTTCAGAACAGCCGCTTCTGATTTCGATCATCAATAACCTATTGATAATATTGTGCTTGCGCTTTCCACATCGAACTATACTCTTGTTGGTCTTTCAACAATTGATCATGTGGACCGTATTCGCGCAATTCACCATTGTTAAAAAGTGCGATTTTATCGCAGAATTTACAAGCAGATAAACGATGTGAGATATAAATAACAGTATGATTTGCTGCCAAAAGATTAAAGTTGTTGTACATCTCAAACTCCGCATAAGGGTCCAACGCAGCTGTAGGCTCATCCAGAATAAGAATAGGTGACTTTTTGAGTATAGCCCTAGCAATTGCTATCTTCTGACTTTCACCACCCGAAAAGTCTGTGCCTCTATCATCAAAGATTTTAAACACCTGTGTATCTAGTCCTCTTTCTAAATATTTCATTTTTGCTCCCACTCCTACTTGATTAAGCACTTCTTCCATTTCCTTATCCGATGTTTCGCTATCCTTCGCGCATAAGTTGTCTTTGATAGAAAATGAAAATAATTTATAATCCTGAAACACAACACCTAAGATTTTCATATATTCATCGTATCGATAATCTTGAATAGATCTTCCATTCAGAAGAATCTCTCCTTGATCAGGTTCATACAATCGGCAAAGCAGTTTAATAAAAGTCGTTTTACCCGCGCCATTTTGACCTACTATGGCTAATTTCTCTCCATTTTTTATGGTCATTGACACATTTTTCAATGAATAGGTCTCACTTCCCGCATATTTAAAAGACACATTACAAAATTCAATCTCAACATTCATGAGTTTCTCAAGACGCTCTTCTCCGCTTTTCATTGTTGGTTTTAGACTTTCAAATTCTCTAAACACCTCAATGTACTTACACATTTGGCGAAAATCAACATAAGCATTCATTCCCAGAGACACTTGCGTAGAAAAGCTATTGGCGGCGGAGATATACATAACAAAACCACCAATTTGAATTTTCCCCGTAACTACTTTCACAACCATGTAGGCGTAGATAATGACCATTTGCAATTGAAGATTAGCACTGGCCAGTCCCTTATATCTCCCTACTTTTTCGTAAAGCCCTCCAAAACCACGAACGCTTTCATTATGATATGCATCCACTTTATTCAGTAAATAAGGAGCCATCCCAAACAAACGGACATCTTTAGCCATGGAAAAATCAACGGCCAGTTTAGAATAATAACCAAATTTCCGATTCAGAGGAGCTAATAATTTATGAAAATTGAATTGAGCTTGTTGCGACTTTTTAAAGATAAAGGTATTAAGTGCAATCATCCCAATAATCAGCACGATGATTCCAATGTTTAGCGTAAAGATTAAGGCCGTTAGCCCCAAAAGGGAGAGCATTGTTTGCAGTAAAGTCTTCATACTATCCAACATTTTACGTATAACATCCTGCTGTCTTATGGGAGCAAGCGCCTGTTCTTTAAGATCTAGCACTTTGGAATTCTCTAAACTCTCATAATCCAGGTCCATAATATGATTTCCAATATGTAGCTCTAAACTATCCATGACCACTAAATTAAACAGTTCAATTTGTTTATTAAGATAACTTTGGAGCAGCCCCAAGACAGCATTACCTGCCACCAAAATTCCTATCCAGAGGATAATATACATTTCGCGGCCGGCTCCCATCATTTCATCAATCAAATATTTGGGAAGAATGATGTTTATAAACGGGAAGATTGCACTGCATAATGAAGAAACCACCATTAGCGGAATGTACGATTTAGACATGGTATGTACTAACTTGCAAAAGTAAAGGGTCACATTCCAATCCTTTTTCAGTGCAGGGAATGGATTCATCAGCTAGGATTCACTCCCTTTATAATATTGTGCTTGAATCTGATACATTTGATTGTATCTTCCATTTTGTTTCATTAATTCACTGTGAGAACCCGCTTCGGCAATTTCTCCTTGCTCCATATACAGTATCTGATCACAGAACCGTGTGCTGGACAAGCGATGGGAAATATATAATGCTGTTCTCTCTCCGATCATTTCATTAAATCTTGTATACAGATTGAATTCTGCAATTGCATCAACTGCTGCAGTCGGCTCATCCAAAATAATCAAATCTCCATTCTTATAAAGCGCCCTTGCCAACATCATTCTTTGATTCTCCCCTCCAGAGAACTCAACGCCTTGATCATCTAAAAACTTTTGCATTGGGGTGAGAATACCTGATTTCAATGAGGCGACTTTTTCGCTTAGTCCCGCTTTTTCAAGACTGTCATGAATTCTTAAAGCGTCAGACTCTCTATGTTCTTTTAGAGAAATATTCTCTGCTAATGAGAAAGCGAGTACGCGAATTTCTTGAAATACCGTAGAAAATAATCTCCAGTAATCCGTTTTAGCAAAATGTTTGATATTGATTCCATTCAGCGTAATCTCTCCACCATCGGGTTCATACAACCTGCATAACAATTTGATAAGCGTTGTCTTGCCAGCACCATTATGACCCACAATAGCAAGTCGTTGATGTGGAGGGATGATGAAGGATATTTTATTAAACACAGGCTGGCTAGTACCAGGATAAGTAAAGGAAACTTCTTTAAATTCTATCGAATAAGGGCCAGTTGGGAGTGTATGCATACCTCCTTCCCCCTGCTTATCTTGCGGTATCTCTAAAAAGTTACGGAGTTCCTCTATGTATAAATTCTGTGTGCGCAGATGGGCTAAATCTTTCATAAATCCCTGAAGAACGCCAGAAAATCCAGCGACAGCAGTTGTGTACATCACAAAATCACCTATAGTTATCCTCTGATGAAGGTAAAGATACGCCAAATAACCATATACAATCCCCTCACGGAATAACCGGATCAAAATATCTAATATTTCACTTTGAAAATAAGAGCTGCTGATTGAGGACTGAATTTTCTGTCTATTTTGAACACTTGAATGGTATAGGGAGACCAATGTATTGTTAAAGGAATTAATCCGAATTTCCTTACCAAAAGTAAAGTCTTGCATAATATCCGAATAATACTTTCTCTTCCTCTCCAATTCCGAAAGTTGTTGTTCATGTTCATACTCATAACGTTTAGCACGTAGGGAAAACACATAAGAACACCCAATACTTACAATTAGAAAAACAATAACAGCAAAATTTAATCCTCCAATTACAGTGATATAGCCCGCAAAAGCAAGAAATCCAGCCAGACATGAAAAAAATGTATGAAAAAATCCCTGAAACCCATTCTGCACACTTTGTAGAGAACGCTTGGCCTGCTCCATCTGATTAAGATAACCGGGATCTTCTGTATTTTTGAAATCAACATTCATATTTTGTGCAGTGTGGGCGTGGATCTGTTTAAATACAACTTTCATTAATTGAGTTAAACCCAAATTTTGTAGATATCCTGTAAAATAGCTAGTGATAGTCAGTATTAAAAACATCAGTGAAATTAGGAAGATAAAATGTTGAGGTCTTTGCTGTCCCGTCAGTTCATCTATAATAAATTTTGGGAATAGGATTAAAAGGAAGGGCTGCACAGCTAAAAGAAGCGTTACAGTAGAGTAATAAATAATGGAACGTCTACTGTTAATCCATGATGTGGAGAGGACATAGCGAATGCTGGTCCAAGTGGAGGTTAATGATTTTGTTCTCATTACATAAAGTTCCCCTTAGTATTTAAAATGTTTCTTGATTACATTTTATCAATACTATTATTTGGAAACAGTATGAATAAATTAGTATAAACAGTATTATTTTAGGTGGATTAACGAGTGAATTCATGCATCACAAATAAAAAGGTTCTTGCTAGCCGAAGCTAGCAAGAACCTTAATCTTTAGTTTCATCCTCAGAACACCGACTTCTATTCGCCATTGCGGGCATCCTCACAGTATTCCGACTTTATCAGACCTATCTTTAAAAAGCTTCTTTATAGTGAGTCCAAATAAAACACAGCAAGTCAGTGCCGCACAAAAATCAGCAATAGGCTCAGCAATAATCACTGCATCTGTTTTCGGGCTAATAAATGTCGGGAGCAAAAGTACTAATGGAATAAGCAAGATAATCTTACGCAAGATCGCGATAAAAATAGAAACTCGTGCTTGTCCCAAAGCAATAAATACTTGTTGAAACGCTAATTGAATACCAAAAATACAAGTGCCAAGGAAAAATATCTTCATTAATCTAGCGGTCAGAGCCACAAGCTCAGGATTATTGGTAAAAATGATAATGGGCAGCTTCGGAACAAAAATGGCCACGCCCCACATCGACAATCCGAAAGCTGCGCAAAAAACACTGCAATATAAAATGGTAGATTTTACACGTGCGAAATCGCGAGCTCCATAATTATAGCTAATAATAGGCTGTGCCCCTTGTGCAAAACCAGATAACAACGTCCCAAATATTTGCATCAGCGTGCCCATAATCCCCATGGCAGCAACGTACATATCGCCTCCAAATTTAGCTAAGGACGTGTTAAATACAATTTGAATTAAACTTTCGGTCGACATCATAATAAACGGAGAAAGCCCCAATGCAAGTACACTTGCAGCTTCTTTAGGTTTAATGCGCATATTCGATAGACGCAAGCGCAGATGAGCTCGTTTAGAGATTAAGAACCCTAATACCCAAATAGCCGAAATAAATTGGGCAATTACAGTTGCCAACGCTGCACCCTTAATGCCCATATTCATCTCAAAAATAAAAATGGCGTCAAGGACGATATTCACAACCGCTCCAATACATACCGTGAGCATGGCTGTTTTGGCGTATCCTTGTGCTGCAATGAACGGATTCAATCCTAAAGAAATGAGCACCGCCACAGTTCCTAGAAGGTAAATGCTTAAAAAATCGTTGGCTAGCGGCAATGTATCGTGGCTCGCCCCGAATAACGTTAAGAATGGCGACTTAAAGATAAGAAACAAAGCGGTTAGGATTATGGATGCCATCAGCAGCATAGTAAAACAACTTCCCAGCAATTCTTCTGCTTTTTTATGTTCTCCTTCGCCCATCTTTATGGAAGCTAGGGGTGCCCCACCAGCTCCGATTAGAGCTGCAAATGCTGAAATCAACATAATAATCGGAAAAGATATCCCTATAGCGGATAAGGCTAGCGTTCCCCCCTCCTCCATTCTTCCAAGAAACATCCGGTCAACTACACTGTACATGGCATTGATTAGCTGAGCTATAACGGCAGGAATAGCCAATAAGAAAATAAGCTTGGGTATACTTTGGTTGGCAAAACGATCCTTCATTTGATTATTCATTTATTCATTTCCAATATAGCTTCTCGGAGGCTTTTAGGAAGCTTTTTGACAACCATATCGTAGGAATGGTCTATCATGTCAAAGACATCCGACGCTGGCAAGGAACCATCGATCATGATTGAATTCCAGTGCTTTTTGTTCATATGAAATCCCGGTCGAACGCAATCATGTTGCTCTCTTAAGTTCTCCGCAATGATCGGGTCACATTTTAGATTTAAGCGAACAACCCTCCCTGTTTCCTCAAAAATAAGTGCGAACATTTTATCAGCCACTTTGATGACCAATGGAGTAGGCCCAAACGGATGCTCCTGAGTCGCCCCTTTCTTTTTCAAACAATATTCGATGATGTTATTCTTCAACTCTCTCTCTCCTTTTCTGATCAAAGATCTGATCATTTCTGCCATTAACCACGTTTCTTAATTATATCATTTTGTTCACCCGAGCAGTTCCCACAATCATTTATAACAGAGAAAAGACCGTCTCCATCAGGAGCGGTCATAAAGTTCATTAATATATAAATAATAGTAATGCGACAACTTCTCTCAGAACACCCGCTTCTGATCCCGGTCATCAATAATAATCTGGACGGCTTCTTTAAACCGAATCGCATGAATAATTTCCCGCTCCCGCAGGAACTTAAGGCTATCCTGCAGATCCACATCATCCGTCATATCAATCAGCCACTGGTATGTAGCCCGAGCCTTTTCCTCCGCTGCAATGTCCTCATACAAATCTGCCAGCGGGTCACCCTTAGCTTGAATATAAGCCGTTGTAAACGGTACGCCTGAGGCATTATTGTAGAACAAGGCATGATCATGTGCTGCAAAATGCGGTCCTAATCCAGCTTCCTCTAATTCGCAAACCGACGCATCCTTTGTCAGCTTGTAGATCATCGTGGCAATCATCTCGAGGTGGGCGAATTCTTCTGTAGAAATATCGTTCAAAACGCCAATAACTTTATCCGGAATCGTGTATCTTTGATTCATATAGCGCAGGGCTGCGGCGAGCTCACCGTCGGCTCCTCCGTATTGCTCACTTAAATAACGCGCCATCCGGATATCACATTTACCGACCCGTACCGGATATTGCAGCTTCTTCTCATATATCCACATTCGGGAACTTCCCCTCCTCTAGAAACTTAGTTCCTTACAGTACACACTTCTTACACCTGCCAAGGCCAAGGAGCCTGATTCCATTCCCACGGACATTTCGAATAAGCGCGACCAAAATTCTGCAGCGGACCATATAATTCCTGAAATTGATTCGCTAGCTTGGTACGTTCCTGAGTCAGCTGATTAAATTGTTCAATACTTCTTAAATCATCTGGATGAGTGTTCAGATATAAGTTTAACTCCACCAAGGCAAAATCAAGAGTCTGCAGCTGTTCAAGCATTTCATAATATCGTTGATCGCAAGGGTTTGCCTCCATAGTCTACTTTCCTCCTCCTTTGCACTTAGATTCATACGGGCTGAACAGTGCTGGCCAGAGCGTGCCATACTTCAAAGCTTCCTGTAAACTAAACTGCGGAAGATCGGGTGGCTGAAAGTTAATGAACTGATTCGGTGGAACTACATATGTCTTGAATGGTACCGGTGGGCAAGGATCAAACGGGCCCCTAAACGGGGTATACCTCCGTAGCTGTGATTCCATTTTTCGTACCTCCTTTGTTCCTGTTCCTTGTTTATTACTCCCTTAGCTAACTTATGACAGCAGGACACATTATAAAACGTTATTTATAAAAAAAGCACTGGAGCAAGATTTGTCATGCAATTGCACAACAAATAAGCTGCCTTCGGAAAAGTACCGAAAACAGCTTATTATTTGGATCTTATTGAATATTAAGATCTAGACTTCACTTTTTTGACGAATCTTCGTGGGTAATCTCAAGGATATCCAACATAAAAACAAAGATGGGAATGCCAAGAAGAAGTCCCCAGACACCTATATAATGCTCAGAAAACAACAACACGATAAAGGTGTAGAACATCGGCAAATTCATTTTTGTGGACATCAACTTTGGGTTCAAGAAATACCCTTCGATAAAATGTAATACCGCAATAATCGCCAGCACATAAGTGACTGTTGTCAGACCGCCGATGTTGTAGCCGATGATTAAGAGCGGAATGAGCGAAATCAAAAAACCAACCACCGGAATGAGACTGAGCAGAAAAATCAAGATCGATAAGGCAAATAAATATGGGAAGTTAAGCAGCCACAAGCCAATAATAGTAAGACAGGTGTTGAATAAGGCAATGAGAATTTGCGCTTCAATTACTTTCCCAAAGGAAACGATGAATTTTCGGCTAAAATACTCCAGATCTATATAAAACCAGGCAATTCGGCTCTCTCTCATTCTAGAAGTGAAACTGACAACCCGGTTCTTCTCCAGAATAAACACAAAACTTAGAATGGTCGATATAACGAAAGTCGCACCCCAGTTGCTAACCTTCAACACATAATCGATACCTCTTTTGATGTAGGACTGATAGTTAAGGTCCCTGAGCATATCATACAAATACAATGTAATCTTGTTCTGCGGGAGATCTTCTGGTTTGAGATTGGTAAGGAAGATGGTTAATTGCTTAATCTGTTCCAATACTTTAGGGAGATATTTAGCAAGGGCCAGTACAATCACTGCGATTAAAGCGAGGTATAAAATGACAATAATCACCTTACTGTTAACCTTCATAAATTTACCAATTCGTTTACTAAGCAATGTCTGAAAGCTGTTCATGACAAAAGCAATCAAAAACGTCAGCAACACCAGATTAAGCATCCCTCGAATACTGAACAGCAGCAACCCGATAAGTGCGAGAATAAAAAAACGCCTGGTGGTTATATTCGCGTAGAATCGCTTCAATACATTCATAGATCTTGCTCCATTCGATTGCGATTAATATTGCTGATCATCCACTGGCTATAAAAAAGAAAACTTAGCCCCCACAAAAAAGCCGATGGAAACAAAAAGGAGTGACCAGGTTAGCGCTCCTGCAGTCGTTATGAGTATATATTTTTTGAAAGACATAGCACTGATTCCAGAGATATAGCTTGATACATGCCTCAGACCGGGAATGAAATAGGCAATGAAAATCGCCCAGTTGCCGAACCGCAAAAACCATCTTTTCATACTGGCAAAACGCTTGGGTGTAAGGCCAACCCACTTGCCGAATTTTTCTACCACAGGTTGCCCTAGTCTTAAACCAATGGTATAGCTGATAAGCATTCCTGTGATAGATCCCATGAAACAAACCAATACCGAAAGTGAAAAGTCCAAAACCATAACGGAGGATAAATAGCCTACAAACAGCATTAACACCTCATCCGGTACAGGAAGTCCGATAATCCCAAGTGCCATAAGGGCAAATATGGCTATATATCCGTACTGCGAAATGATTTCAATAATCCAAGGCATGGGTGTATCACTTCCTGTTGAAGGATTTTTTAAGTGACGGAAATGGAATACGACTGACCATCATTACAGACAGTATTGCCATTAATACGATGACCAGTCCTGGTTTCATGCGTTCATCTAGTAAAGAAATCATCGACAGAATGACTCCAGCAGCAGTAATGGGCATCCCCACGAACCCTTTGGAAGGCGCCGATAGATTAAACCTGGCCAAACGAAGTGCACCACAGATCAAAAAGAAAACTGAAGCTGCAGGTCCAATCCAGTGAGCATCTTCTAACCTGTACAATAAGATAAGGAAGGTTGGCGCTAAACCAAATGATATAATATCCGCCAATGAGTCCAATTGTTTACCGAATTCACTGGTACATTGCAGTATTCTTGCCAGTAATCCATCGAGTACATCGCAAATTGCCGCAAGCAATATCATTAATAAAGCCAGGCTGTATCGTTCTTGAATCGTGAAATACAAAGATAGTGATCCGAGCCCCAAGTTTGCAAGTGTGCACATTGAAGGCAACCAATTCAATTTCATACGATTTCACCCCTTTCATTGTAGTATTTTTGTTGATCCGTTTAACCTTCAAAGGTCACAGTAAAGCTGACGCCGTTCTCCGTATTTTTCACAGTATAAAGACAAGCGTGCATATCTAATATTCGCTTCGCAATGGAAAGCCCCAGACCTGTACCGCCAGTCATTCGACTGCGAGATGGCTCAGACCGATAGAACCGTTCCCAGATTTGCTCTAGCTGATCTTCGGGGATGGATTCTCCTATATTTTGAACAGTGAATACAATAGTCTGGGCATGACTCTCAATATTGACGGTGATAGAACTTCTTTCTTCCGCATGTCTGATAGCATTGGTCATAAAATTCAGCAGAACTTGTTCGATCCAGTTCACATCAGCATATATCGGTAATTCGTTTGCAGGGATAATGATGACCTCCAAATGTTTTTCACTCAGCAAGTGAACCAGCTTGTCCGTCACCTTTTCCGTCAGTTCACTTAACATAAAGGAAGTTTTCCGAAGTTTAATCGTGCCCGACTCCAACCGCGCTAGATCTAGCATATTTTTAACAAGAAACTCCATTTTATCTGCTTCCTCAATAATCACCTTAATGTAGTGATCCTGCTTGCCGGCGCTAACGCCATCTTCTAATCCCTCGGCAAAACCTTTGATAATACTGAGCGGTGTCTTCAATTCATGGGAGGCATTGGCAAAAAAGTCCTGCTGCATGATCTCCATTCTTTGTTTCTGCTCCATATCCTCAACTAGCTGCTGATTGGCCTCTCTTAACTCTCGTAAAGCAGAATCCAGACTTAATGATAAGGTGAACATGCTATTAGAAAGACTGCCTAGCTCATCCTTCTGCCGAATCGATGTGTCCCCTGTAAAGTCCAGAGAAACCATCCGTTTGGCTATGTTGTTTAACTTAATCAACGGTCGTGTTACCATTTTCGAAAAGAAGAGGGAAAGCACCAGAATCAGGACAATACCGCCAATCCCCAAATATAAAAAGAACCAACGCAACGCCTCATTAGAATCCTTAACTTCCTGTAACGAGGTCACTGTGAATAGTAATTCAATTTCTCCGGTACTTTGCTTAAGGGGCAGAATAATCACAGCATTGCGACTCCCACTCCAGGGAGCAATCCAGTCTTGCTTCTGTATTTTCAAATTCTTGAAGTCGTTTATCTGCGCCGGTGTCAAAGGAAACCATTCCTCTAGAGCTTCAAACAGTATTCCCTGGCGTGGATTCCATATTTTCAAATCAGGCAATACAATTTCTGTAACAGTACCTGAAGCGTGAATCATCCCAGTCTCTTCCGTATCCCCTATTGTTCCGGTCTCTTTTTTTGTAATACTTATAGGGTAGATGATAGCGGGTGAAGAACTGTCTTCATCCAGTAGTTCGCCTTCGATGCTGAGCTGATCATCTACTTTAATGTTCGCTGCTCTAAGCGCATCTCCGTACTGATTCATGAACAGGGATAAAGAAACAACCATACTCTTTCCATCATCATCGATTAACTTTATATGAAATGGATCTTCCGAATTCATCTTTCCATCCAGCTTCAAAATAACCATTTGTGTTTTATTCCGCAGCATAAACCGAACGAGCTCCTGAGAGGTTCGAGTACTTCCCCACGGCTCGCTTATATATCTTGCAGCAAAGCTCTTAAGATGTTTCTCCACGCGGTTTTCTTTTTGCTTCTGATAGAAATTGTCAAACAACAGCAATTGGCTTAGAATGACCATGCCATAAAAGCAGAGGAAAAAGATAACGGTCATCACAAACAGTTTAAAAGTAATTCCGCGTCTTCTCATGCCTCTTCCTCGAACATGTACCCTGTACCAATCACCGTACGAATAAACCGAGATTCATAACCCAATTTACTTCGCAGCTTCTTAATATGACTGTCCACAACTCTAGAATCTCCTTCAAATTCAATTCCCCAGATCCGACTAAGGATCGTATCTCTTGAAATGACAATCCCTTTATTTCGTATTAAAAGCCATAAAAGATCATATTCCTTAGGGGTAAGCTCCACTTCCGCATCTTCTACCTCTAAGCGATGAGCTAAGGTGTTAAACATCGCGGAACCAAATTTTATTATGCTGGATTCAGGCTGATGGGAGCCTTCAACACGCTTCATAAGTGCATTTGCCCGGGCTACCAGCACCTTTGGACTAAATGGCTTTGTAACATAATCATCCGCTCCTAATTCAAAGCCGTAGATTTTGTCGTCATCTGTAGACTTGGCGGTTAACAAAATGATAGGTACCGCTGATTTTTCACGAACTTCACGGCAGACTTCATAGCCATTCATAGCAGGCATCATGATATCCAAAATCAGCAGATCCGGCAGCAGTGAGTCAAACCAAACCAATGCATCTATTCCATTATCGGCTTCGAGTACTTCCCAATCATTCTGTATGAAGTAATCAGACACCAGTTCACGAATACGAATTTCATCCTCAACGAGAAGAAGCTTCTTTTTCAATCTAGACCCCGCTTTCAAACCATTTATAAATATTAGCATAGTCGAGTGTTATGTCCTTTATGTGTCCACAAAAAAACTCCCCCTGTCATGAGCCATGCCGCTCTAGCAGGAGGAGTTCATTTTATCCCTGATCACTCGGAACAATACGCACAATTTTCAATAGGTTATTCTTTATTTCCGTCCGGCTCTGATGGATTTTCTTCGTTCTCAATGGGGGGTTCCCGATGGATATTAATTCGAGTGATCCGCAATCTTGTCGATTCCTCGACTTCAAATATCACATCTTCTACTTTAACCCGTTTTCCTTTGGTTGGATTCCCCTCCAGCTCCTTAAACAACCAGCCACCAATGGAATCCACTTCATCATCCTCGATCACTACACCCGTAAGATCGTTGACATCTTCAATCAGCATCCGGCCTTCAACGGAAATATAATCACCATTACGCTCCACACTCGGACGCTCATCTTCGAATTCGTCATGCAGATCGCCTACGATTTCTTCCAGAATTTCTTCTGCTGTCAGTAGCCCGGCTGTACCGCCGTATTCATCGACAACTAGCGTTAGCTGAGCTTTATTCTTCTGCATAAAACGAAGCGTATGGCTAATCTCCATCGATTCCGGCACGTTAAGGATTGGTCGAACCAGCGTCGTAAGATCATTCTGCTGCTCAGGTGGAGCAAACAGCAGGTCGGTAATATGAATAAAACCAATAATACGGTCCTTGTCTTCAAAAGCAACCGGATAACGTGAATGTCTTGTTTCTGTAATAATCTTCATATTTTCTTCGAGCGAAAGATTGCTGTACAGCACATCCATATCCGTACGAGGCAACATGACTTCACGAGCGAGAAGATCAGAGAATTCAAAGATGTTATCCATCAGCTTCATCTCATCTTTATCAATGACACCACTCTTAGCACTCTGATTCATAAGAATACGAATTTCCTCTTCCGAGTGGGCTGCCTCACTCTCATTCGCGGGCTCAACACCCACTAAACGAAGCAATGCGTTCGCCGATGCATTCAGTATCCAGATAAAAGGCATAAAGAGATTATAGAAGAACATCAGCGGTGCCGAGAGTAGTAGCGCAGATCCTTCTGTTCTTTGAATCGCAAGCGATTTCGGTGCAAGCTCACCAAGTACAATATGTAAAAATGTAATAATCGAAAATCCGATAACAACAGAAACAGTAGAAATCAGAGTACCGTCGGTAATCCCCATTTTATACATTAACGGTTCAACGAGCAGCTCTGAAATGGCCGGCTCACCGACCCAGCCTAATCCCAGTGACGCGAGTGTAATCCCAAACTGGGTAGCAGATAAGTAA
This sequence comes from Paenibacillus sp. FSL R5-0475, assembly GCF_038004585.1. Classification (NCBI taxonomy): domain Bacteria; kingdom Bacillati; phylum Bacillota; class Bacilli; order Caryophanales; family Paenibacillaceae; genus Paenibacillus; species Paenibacillus sp. FSL R5-0475. Next base: position 446,741 of record NZ_JBBORK010000001.1, on the reverse strand, counting down.
GAATCCAGTCTCTTATTTACCTTGAGTGCATATCCAGCCATTTTATTACCTTCACTGACAAGTTGGGTCAGACGAGACTGCCTGACCTTAACTAATGAGAACTCCGCTGCTACAAAAATACCGTTCAATAATACGAGCACCAGAACAAGCAAAAGATTAAGCATTAATCTCCCTACTTCAAATTCCGTATGCGCCACTTTAACAACGCCTCATTTCTACAGATTGATCGCTTTTCTAGTTTTGAAATCAACTTCCGGATAATACATATCCGCTACTAACAGGTTAGGTCCGCAACAACCTGCTGCATCGCAGTAACAATTCACCTTCTGGTTCAGCGGATGCTTCGTCTGCCAATCGATAAATATATCATCCAGTTTTTGGTTGTCTATGTTACCAAAGGCTGCGATATCAGCGAAATCTGTAACGAAAACATCTCCAGTAAACATATTTACGTTCACACGATTCCGACCATCCGGATCGTTACGAAGCGTAACATTCTTCTCTGCACGCATTCTACTTAGCAATTTCTGATCTTCTTCAAGGAAGCTGCAAGCAAAAAACGGAAGCGTGCCGAACAACATCCATACCTCTGGATCACGCTGGTCCAGTAACGAATGGATCGCTGTCCGCATTTCATTTAAAGATAACACTGGCAAAGCGGAAGCAAAGCTCGAATTGTACATCGGATGAACTTCATGGCGTTTTGCTCCCATGTCGAGAATCAGCTTATGAATTTCAGGCAGCTTAGTGTGGGTACGGTAATTAATCATAGTTTCCGCAGAAATTAACATACCATCCTCACTTAGTTGGCGAGAGTTCTCAATCATTGTATTATATAGCCGGTAAGCGGCTTCCTTGGCAACCGCATGACCACTGTTCGCAAAACCGACTTCATGAAAATCGTCACCGTTCACATAATTAAATGAAATATGCATAACGTCCAGATATGGAAGCAGCTTCTCATAACGGGAATACGGCATCGTCAGATTAGAATTAATTTGTGATCTGATTCCCCGCTCTTTGGCGTATTTCAACAATGGCACAATGATATTATCCACCGTTCCGGCGCGGAACATGGGCTCTCCGCCCGTAATACTAATAGTTTCTAGATGCTCAACTTCCTCTAAACGGTCTAGCATATTTTTAAGCGGTAGCATATCTCCTTCTTTGGAGGTTAGACTATCACCAACAGCACAGTGCTCACACCGCATATTGCATAAATTGGTTACAGTGAATTCCACACTCGTTAGCACATGGCGGCCATGCTTACGTAGAGAAGTGATTGGATCCCATGGATCGTAACTTGGCGACAGCTCCCTCGGTGAAGATGTTAATGGTCTTAAAACATTCATTTGCACTAGCTCCTTTAAATCTTATTCCTATTATTAACCCAAAATCATGAAGAAAGAACGATGACTTACCCTATATCATACCACGTTAGTCAAAAAAACTGCACTTATGATGTCTTTCTGGCCTTCTATACTTGCCCTACATTTCAAAAAAATAAAAGCAGCGAGACGAAAAATAGGCTTCCGACATATCTTCGGACAAGCCTAATCTTCTCTCCACGCTGCTATAAATAATCAATTTGGCGTTTCCAGAGAACCGCCTTGTTCTGCGACGTCAATAATAACAACGGAGAGGGCTTTACTAAGATCTCGTTCAAACGGTACGACTTTCTCTCCTTCAGGACCCGTAAGCACACGTACGGTGGGTCTGTGAGGCGTACTTGGATCTATTTTGACCACAACCCCGCTCTCCCCCGTACTGAGCTTCACCGTAAGCCCCAGCGGATAGATAGCTACGCGATCTCTAAACAACTCTAAATGCTTCTGCTCATATAAAGTACCGGAACCAACATAGAGGGCCTCAACGGCTTGATGTGGCAGCATAGCCTTTTTGTAGACTCTATTGGAGGTCATGGCATCGTAGGAGTCCGCTACACCCAGCCACTTGGCATATTCATGGATTTGGGGCCCTGTTAATCCGCGAGGATATCCGGAACCGTCAATGCGTTCATGATGCTGCAAGGCACAATGTGCTGCGAGCAGCGGGATATTCGGCTCCTCCTTTAGAATCTGAAACCCAATCTCGGTATGAGCCTGCATGTGGCGGAATTCTTCATCACTGAGCCTGCCGGGTTTCTGTACGATTTTTATCGGGATTTGTGTCTTCCCAATATCATGCAGCAGCGCGCCTAGCCCAATCACTCGAAGTTCCTCTTTACTATACCCGTGAGCAATACCTAGCACTAAAGTGTACAAGCAGACATTCAGGGAATGGACATATAAATAGTTATCAGCAGTGTGCATATCCATCAGCATGATCATCGGATCTTCTTGTAAAGACATATCGTCTAAAATGTTATCCATGATCTTAGAAAATTTTTTGTCCAGATGATACAGACCCTTGGTAATTCCTGAAGCCCCAGACATTTGCTGAAATTGATTACGAATCACCTTTAGCGCCTGATTGCGCGTCTCATCCTGTAGAATACCAGTAATCACAATATCGTCCGTGACAGAATCCTCTATGTAGATATAGCCGATATCAATTCTTGCAAGACGCTTGATCAATGCATCCGTAAGCTCCACCCCGTCCGCGAGTAGAGTTAGACCTTCATCATTATATATTTTTTTACCTAATTTCATGCCTGCTTGAAGCTGATTCACGGATACTAAACGCACTAAACTCACTCCTGCCTTTAACGGTAAAATGCTATTCTGTATTGAAATCCTTGGGTCACACGCTTTGTCTATACCGTTTCTATGGAAATTCAGACAGGTGTACCTTAAAGAAAATCAGATGTGTCTAGGTCTATGCCAACGGGCATTAACGCATAATAAACAACCAGAATACAGCAGCAAGAATAAATCGATAGATCGCGAAATGCGTTAATCGAATCTTTTGAATCCACTTCATAAACAAAATGACCACTAAATATGCCACTACAAAAGAAATCAGAAAACCAATTACAAAATAACCAATCGTCTCACTTGTGAAGTTTTTATACGAATCCAGCAGTTCATACCCGGAAGCCGCACACATAATAGGAATGGCTATGAGGAAGGAAAAATCCGCAGAAGCCTTATAGCTGACCCCGCTTAACATCCCCCCGGAAATAGTAGACCCGGAACGGGAGAAGCCCGGCCAAAGTACCGAAATAATCTGATACAATCCAATCGCGAGCGCCTGTCCGTAAGACAAATCATCCAGTTCGTGAGCAGTAATTCGTATTTTGCGTCTGTTCACCCATTCTGCAACAATCATTAGAATCCCTCCGGCCACAAGTGCCCAGAGTACAGTCGAAGCTCCAAAAAGACTTTTGATAAAATCGCGGGCAAAAAATGCCACAGCAAGTGCTGGGGCAATCCCGAGAATCACATGAATTAAGTTCAGACGGGATGCCGGCATAACGCCTCCTCTACCTGAACTACTACGTCCAATCCCTAGCAAATTGAGTACTCGCTTGCGGTAAACAAGTGCAATCGCCAAAATCGCCCCTAGTTGAATTACAATTTCATAAGTCTTCATAATCGAATCTTGCTCAGCGAAACCTAATAGCTTCGTGGTCAAGATCATGTGTCCGGTCGAAGATACAGGAATAAATTCAGTGATCCCTTCGACAATTGCTAAAATAATAGCTGTAATCGTGTCCATAATGTCCTCCTATTTTTGGGAATCTAGCACTGTTAAATGGAGTCTATAAGTGTAGATTATGAGCTGTCGGCCTTATTCAGACTTAGCCTCCCAGCGAGTGAGCATGCATTCATCGAGGCTGTTTGGATGCTGTAACTCCATCCGCAAGAGATCGCGCAAAAAATGTGGCAATAGAAACAAAGCATCCTTCCCATTCGCGATCGTCTCATAGCCGGCCCTGAAAGTAAACATGTCCAGCGTACCAACATTATACTCTCTTTCATCCTCCAGTGGGTTTCCTTCGACAAAAACTGCAACACTCTTATCATACGGTATCATTAGTGGGTCGTACAAGATTTTTAATCCATCTACTGCCAAGCTGCCCAGATGATTCCCGCGGAAACCGTACCCGTAAATGACCTTACTATAAAACTCCTCTGTAAGGCTCTGTTCCAAAGCTGTGCGAATATCTTTACCCTTCAGCTTAATGATGCAAGTATTGATGGGAGAAGGACAAAGTGCGTGCAGCATCCCTGTCGTAACCTCGCCTTCCGGCAATGGTCCTAGCAGCTGACCCGTGTTAACTAATGACATACTAGTTCCTGTAAATCTACGTACTGCTTGTGCCAAAAGATTGCCAAAGGGGGACTCTCCCCGCAAGTTCAAAGGAAGCTCACGGTCAGTAATCGCAGCGATCGTCTGAAGAGATTCTTGGCCATGCTTCAAATGAATAGCGACTGCAGGACCTATAACCTCCTCCTTCAGAAGGGGGTCAATAGGAATACATTCACCCGTCACTAAGCTGAAATCAGACTGAGGATCTAGTCGCTCAAATTGTAGGTGCCCGAGATACCGACCGAATTTCCCAGCACCGCATACGGCAGTACCATTAATCATAATAGGCTCTTCTAACAGATGATGCGTATGTCCACCAAGAATGGCATGTACGCCCTCTAACCGTTCTGCCAGAATTTTATCCGTAGGAAGTCCGAGATGAGATAGAACGATTAAAATATCCACCTGTGGCGCTAAAAGTAGGCATTGTTCCCGGAGTGCTGTCTCAGGATCTAAAGCATCCCAGCCCAAAAGGGAATAGAACGAAGTAAATGCCGCTGTTGCTCCGGTCACTCCAATTCTAATTCCATCCTTCTCCAAGACCGCATGACGCTTCATCCAGCTTGGTGGCTCTCCTGTCGAAGACTCTACAAAATTACAGCATACTACCGGACACTGTAACCCGGAAAAAATAGATGACAACATCTCCTGAGAGAAAGTGAGCCCCTCATTATTGCCAATGGTTACAGCATCATATCCTGTTAAGTTTAATACGTCGATGTTAGCCTGACCCATTGTGCCTTCTGTCTCAACAGCTGCACGATCCATATGATCACCAATATCCAGCAGCAGTACAGGCTCTTCTCCCGCTGCAGCCCTTTGTGCGGCGATTTCCGCTGCCACCGGACTTACCATTTCAAAATGGCTATGTATATCATTGGTATGAAGTATGGTCAGTCTTTGTGGCACATGCCCCATAAGCAACATTCCTCCTACCCTTGAGCTGCTCTTTAATGAAGCAGTCGGTGCGTGATCTTATAGAGCCTAGCATAACATTTTCAGACACATTATGGTATATTGAAGACATCAGATCATACATCAGAGGAGAATAAAAATGCATATTACTATCCGACTATTCGCGGGTCTGGCTGAGACAATCGGCTCTTCTTCTCTGTCCTTCCAAGCGACTGAGATTCCCTTAACAGCTGGCAAGCTGAAGGAGCTTCTATCTGCCTCTTATCCGAATGCAGCATCCCAAATTGGGGCTTCTTTAATTGCCATTGACCGGGAGTATGCTCCTGATGATTCTATCATCACAGCGTCTTCCGAAGTCGCACTTATTCCTCCAGTTTCCGGGGGAGAGAATGGCACTATATATGAAACTACTACTGATGGTCTCTATAGCATAACGGACCAGCCTTTAAATGCAGAGAAGCTTCTAGATGCCGTTCTTGACGTCAATCACGGAGCATCCTTATTATTTATCGGCACTACACGTGAAATGACCGGAGAACAACGTACAACCGCACTTCATTATGATGCCTATATTCCTATGGCCTTAAGTAAACTAGAGGAAATTGGTAAAGAGGTGAAGAACCGCTGGAACGCAAACTGCGCCATATCTCACCGCATTGGGCTTGTAGGTTTAAAGGAAGCAAGTGTTATCATTGCCGTCTCCACACCTCATCGCGATACCTGCTACGAAGCCAGTCGCTTTGCCATTGAACAATTGAAACAGACGGTTCCCGTTTGGAAAAAAGACATTAATGAATCGGGCCAACATTGGGTGAACTCTGATCAAAAAGCCAGCGATACAATCCACAAATAATCTTTTCTCCTTTTTGATTGAAAAATCTGAACTTTGTTGATATTCTGGATAAAATCGGATAAAAGGTGGCATAGGCATTGAGAGTACACGTCTCGGATCTAAAACCTGGTAATCACCTTAACGCGGACGCGTATAGTTCTAGGGGTTTACATGTACTACCAAAAGGATCACTGCTCCAAATAAATGATATCGCCAAGCTGATGCAGCTTGGAGTTGATTATGTTGATATTGAGACGTTAGAAGAAGAGGTATCACCCCTCAGCAGACCTTCAATTATTCAAACGGTGACCACTAGTTTTGATACCATGATTGACGGCTTCGAGTCTCTTTATATGGAAGCGTTATTAAAAGGAAGCTTCAACCAATCCGTGGTAAACGACATTCTTCAGCCTTCGCTTCAAACTTTGGACAAGCATAAAGATGTAGTGTCCCTCCTGCTTTTGCTAGATCGGGAAGATAACTATACCTATAATCACTCCCTTCAGGTAGGCATGCTCTCTTATTATATTGCGATATGGCTTGGTTATTCCAAACAAGAATGCTATGAAATTGGTCGTGCAGGCTATTTGATTGATATTGGAAAATGCCGAATTTCACCCTCTCTCTTGAATAAACCAGGGAAGCTAACGCCAGATGAGTTCGAGGAAATCAAACTACATACTAAGTACGGCTACGAAATTATACGTAATTCCATGGACGATTCTTACACAGCTTTGGCTGCGCTCCAACATCATGAGCGTGAGGACGGCTCTGGCTATCCGAGCGGTCTAACCAAATCTGATATTCATCCTTATGCACAAATTGCAGCTGTAGCTGACATTTATAGTGCGATGACTTCTAAACGAGTCTATCAGTCGAAGCAAGAGCTTATTTCCGTCCTGCGTGAAATAAACAATCTAAGTTTCGGTAAACTGAACGCTAAAACCGTTCAAGCCTTTATCCAGCATTTAATGCCCAACTTCATCGGCAAGCGTGTGTTGCTGAACACAGGTGATATTGGCGTAATTATTATGAACAATCTGGTCGATATTTTCCGACCACTGGTAAAGGTTGACGGAATGTTCGTGGACCTTTCCCGCGAACGGAACGTTGCCATTGTAGAAATTTACATGGACTAAGGCATTTCGATCCCTCCCAAACCCTCCCTTCCAAGGGAGGGCCCCAAGGGCTCCGCCCTCTGGACACCCGGAAGTTTGATGTATACTTGTGGCGATGGTGGATAGAAGGAACGCCTTGTGTAACCTCACCTTGAGGCTCCTGCTTTGCTGGCGCAAAGATCGGGGCCTCAAAGCTATCTTTCGAAATCCATGATCCCCCGTTTTCTTTCGGGGGATTTTTTCTGTTGTATTTTGCACAACAGAATTTATGTACGTAGAGCTGGATTGTAGTTCTGTTGTATTTTGTGCAATCAAAAATAAAGAAAACGTCTTTTATAAGCACATTTTCCTAATACTGTTGCACAAAGTGCAGTAGATGCTATTTTATGAGTGGATTCGGAGCTTTCTATTGTAAATACTGCAATAGAAAGCTCCGAATCCAGGTTCCTTATTCCTTACCTTCTTTAATCTGTACCTACCTAAATTCTTCCTTCCTACAAATCCCCAACAGATCCTCCCATTGCCCATAATCCTTAGTCAGTTGTACCCCTCCTATCATTAATCTCTTGATGATTGAATTACACTTTTCTTGGCGAGACTAATATGTGGTTTAAATATTTCTAGGAGGTAAAAAGTATGCTTCCAGTCCATGAACGTCTTGCCGAGCTATTCACTCTAAGTCGTCTACGCCAGCTTACAGCCTCCGAAGAAACGGAACAACAGCAATGCCTTCAGGTGAATGCCACTTACTGTTGGGAGATGGCACGACTACAGAATGAATTACTGTTAGCGGAACAAACAACGGATACACAGTGGCATCAGGATATTTGTGCCCAAATGTTTGAGCTACGTATAACGGGTAGATTACCTAAACGCCCGAAATAATTGGACGTACGATATAAAACAGCCCACTCCTCATTTGCTTTCGCAAGGGGAATGGGCTGTTGTTCTTTGCTATAGAAAGCGGAACTGCGCTTCTATTAATCCGTTATACACACCATCACGTGATGTCAGTTCTCGGTGGGTTCCTTCTTCTTTAATCTCACCATGGTCCAGAACGACTATTTTATCCGCATGGCGAATGGTAGATAGTCTATGAGCGACGATAAAGGAGGTCCGGCCCTGAAGTAAGATTTTGAGTGCCTCTTGAATCTTCAGCTCCGTCTCTGTATCAATACTTGCCGTAGCTTCATCAAGGATCAGAATCCGTGGATTCGCCAATAGTGCGCGGGCAAAGGAGAGCAGCTGACGCTGTCCCATGGACAAGGCACTACCACGCTCTTCTACCTCTGTCTCATACCCTCCAGGAAGCTTCATAATAAAGTCATGGGCATCTACTGCTTTCGCGGCATTTTCCACTTCTTCATCGGTAGCATCCAGTCGACCAAATCGGATATTATCGCGAATCGTTCCTGAGAAAATGAAGGTGTCCTGCAGCACGATTCCGATCTGCCTTCTCAGACTATCTAGAGTAACTTCACGGATATCTTCACCGTCAATCGTAATTCTTCCGCTCTTAATATCATAGAACCGGCCAATCAGGTTAATAATCGTACTTTTCCCCGAGCCAGTATGACCCACCAGCGCGATCGATTGCCCAGCTTTTACATCCAGATCGATGCCCTTTAAAGCCGCCCGACCTTTTTCATATTCAAAAACAACCTTATTAAAGTTAATATCTCCACGAATCGTTCCTAGTGGTTTAGCCCCTGGATTATCTTGAACCGAAGGCTGCTCATCCAAATATTCAAAGATCCGTTCTGAGGAGGCCATCGCTACCAGCAGCTGGTTATACATCTGCCCCAGACGGTTGATCGGGTCCCAGAAGTTGCTGACATAAGAACTGAACGCTACCAGCAAACCGACAGTAAGCTCGCCAGATTGGATGAGATACGCCCCTAACCAAAAGAGGATCATCGTTCCAAAACCACCAGTGATCTCGATCATCGGCCCGAAAGCTTGGTTCATCGCAGATGCTTTATTCCAGGACTTTTTACTATCTGTATTCATAAAATCGAAATAATTCATGTTTTCACGTTCTTGTGTATAGGCCTGTGTGACTCTGATCCCCTGAATCGATTCGTTCAAGTGAGAATTAATTCTAGAGTTCTTCATCCGCACATCCTGCCAAGCGATCCGAATCTTCTGCCGTAGCTTAGTAGAAATAAAGAACATGATCGGAACCGTAACCATTACTGCAAGACCAAGTTTCCAGTTGATCAATAACAGAATAATGGTAATCCCTAAAAGCTGTACACAGTCAATCATCAGATTGACTACCCCGTTCGTGAACAAATCCTGCAGTGAGTTGATATCATTCGTCACACGTACTAATACCGAACCTGCTGGGCGTTTATCGAAGAAGTTAAAAGAGAGCTTCTGAATATGCTTGAACAAGTCAGAACGCAAGTCATAAATGACTCTTTGTCCAATGATGTTCGTGTACTTAATCCGGTACACACCTGCAATCCATTGAATGAGATATAAGACAATGACACCTGCGGTAAGCGAATAAAGAAGTGTTAAGCTTGGATTCCCAACCTTAGGCGCTATAGCACGGTCGATAGCTAAACTTGTCAAGAAAGGAACGGTCAGCTTCGTAATGGTTCCCAGAATCATCATGATAGAAACCAGTGGAAGCATCTGTTTGGCGTAAGGCTTCATATAGCTGAATAATCTGGTGAACTGCTTCCAGTCAAACGCTTTGTCGATCACATCATCATCTTTGTACACGAAACGTTCGTCAAGTGTCTTCTGCTCGGCTGCTTTACGCTTTGCTCCCGAAGCGGTGTTCTGTTTGGCTTCAAGTTTCATATGCCTCACTCCTCCCCTCTTCCGGTAGCTCTGGCCAGATAGTCAGCATATTGTATCCGGTATACATCTTGGTATGGACCCGGAACTTCAATTAGCTCCTGATGAGTACCACGCTGCTGAACATGACCTTCGTTCATAACAATGATCTGATCCGCATGTCGCAAGGAGGATATCCGATGGGCAATTATAAGTGTTGTACGCCCATTCATGACCTCCTGGAATCCCGCTTGAATCTCATGTTCCGTTTCCATATCGACCGCACTGGTCGCATCGTCGAGGATGAGGATACGCGGATTCTTAAGCAGGGCTCTTGCGATCGCAATCCGCTGCTTTTGTCCGCCAGAGAGACCCATCCCGCGTTCACCCACTACAGTGTCATATCCGTCTGCCATCTCCATAATGAAATCATGCGCCTTTGCCAGCTGTGCAGCACGGATAATCTCCTCCATGCTTACATTTTTCAAGCCATACGAAATATTGTTGCGGATGGATGAGGAGAACAGGAATGTTTCCTGGAATACGGTGGCAATCTGTGACCGCAGGCTGCGCACACTGTACTCTCTAATATCAATGCCATCCAGCGTAATACTCCCTTCATTGACATCATAAGCACGCATCATCAGTTGAGTAATAGTGGATTTACCTGAACCTGTGCCTCCAAGAAATCCGATAATTTCACCTGATTTAGCTTCAAAATGGATGTCAGTAACAGCAGGCATTTTGTTCCCGTACGCAAAGGTGACATGATTAAAGGCAACGTCCCCCTTAACCTCGGAAGGCACCAGTTCACGGGCATCCTCTTTATCCTTGACATCAATTTTTTGATTAAGTACTTCAAGTACACGTTCTCCCGAAGCTTTGGACTGTGTATAGTTATTAATATGAAAGCCTAGACCCCATACCGGTCCAATGATGTACCAAATCAAACTGAAGAAGGCAACCAATTCACCTAGTGACATTTTCCCGTTAATGACGAGTGTACCACCTACGCCTAACAGGATAGCTATACTTACCGATGCTAAAAGCTCCATGACAGGAAAAAACTTACTCCAGAGCTCAGCGGCAAAAATCTGATTATTCTTATAACGTTCATTACGGTGTGAGAACTTTTCAACTTCGTGAGCCTCTCTAGCAAACGATTTGACAGTTCGCACACCCGTGATATTCTCCTGTACAGCCGTTGTCAGAGAACTCAGCGCAAGGCGCATCTCTTGGAAGGCCGGATGAATCTTGGACTCAAATCTTAAAGCTACTGCTGCCAGAAATGGCATAGTAATCAAAGTAACCAATGTTAGCTGCCAATTAATGGTGAACATCATGATAGAACCAAAGAGCACCATAAAAAACACATTTAGCAACTGAGCAAAACCAAAACCGATAAAGTTCCGAATCGCTTCCAAATCCCCGGTCAGCCGGGACATCAGATCTCCTGTTTTCGCGGTATCATAATAACGGAAAGATAGAAATTGTAATTTCTCATAACAAGCGTTACGTAGCCGATATGCTAGAAAATTACCTAACCGCCCTCCAAAAAAACCATGTGCAAATTGCAGGCATGCTTTTACGATTACTACAGCTAACACACTGAGAGCCAACACGGGCACCTCTTTAAACTTGAGTGGAACAATTACTTCATCGATGAGCTTCCTTAACAAATTGGGGGTAATTAGCCCCACTGCAGTTGCGGCGGCCAAGCATACAATCGAAAGAATCAAATAATGTAGCTTCTCTCGGTAATAGCCTCGCAGTTGCCTGAGAACATCCATATCTCTCCTCCTTAAAGCTTTACGAAGTAAAGCTGCTTCGTAAGCATAGACTTAGCTTAGCTTTACAAAATAAAGCTATTTTTTAGCGCTTTCAATTTTAGTGACTTTAAGCAGTGTATCATCCCTAATTTAAAGCGGCAAAGGGTAGAATTGAGCGTTTATCCTGTTATTTCGGAAAAAAGACCCATATATAGGTGATAAACGACCATCATTGTCTTAAAATACTCGAGTTTCCTCCTTAATGCTGTTGAATTAAGAAACATCATGATCCTTGATGTGATCGCCCCCTCCAAAATAAACTTTTATCAAGCTTTTTTGCATAAAATTTGGATTTAACCCTCTAGAATGAAAACCCCACTTCAATTTCCAATAAAAAATACGTATTCGAGTGACTTGAGCATAAAAGCATCAAGATCACTGCGAATACGTATTTTGTATTACTTATTAGAATGAAGCCGGAACCTTGAAGATCAAGGTTAACCGATACTTCCTTCCATTTCGAATTTTATCAAACGGTTCATTTCGACCGCATATTCCATCGGCAGTTCTTTGGTGAACGGCTCGATGAAGCCCATAACGATCATTTGAGTTGCCTCAGCTTCTGTTAGGCCGCGGCTCATTAGATAGAACAGCTGCTCCTCAGAAACTTTGGATACCGTTGCTTCGTGCTCAAGCACGATGTTATCGTTCATGATTTCATTGTAAGGAATCGTATCCGAAGTGGATTCGTTATCCAAAATGAGCGTATCACATTTGATGTTCGATTTCGCACCTTCTGCCTGACGGCCAAAGGAAGCAAGACCACGATAAGTTACTTTACCACCGTGCTTACTGATCGATTTCGATACAATGGTGGATGTTGTGTCTGGAGCCAAATGGATCATCTTGGCACCCGCATCCTGATGCTGGCCTTTACCCGCTACCGCGATGGACAGTACTGAACCTTTAGCTCCACGGCCTTTAAGAACAACCGCAGGGTATTTCATAGTCAGCTTGGAACCGATGTTGCCATCGACCCATTCCATCGTTGCATTCTCTTCTGCAACCGCACGTTTAGTAACGAGGTTGTAGATGTTTGGAGCCCAGTTCTGAATCGTAGTATAACGAACGCGTGAGTTCTTCATACACAAGATTTCAACAACTGCACTGTGCAGAGAATTCGTGCTGTAGATTGGCGCTGTACAGCCTTCTACATAATGCACGAAGCTATCTTCGTCAGCGAGGATCAAGGTACGCTCAAATTGTCCCATGTTCTCGGAGTTAATACGGAAGTAAGCCTGCAAAGGAACTTCACATTTCACACCTTTAGGAACGTAGATGAAGCTTCCGCCTGACCAAACTGCACTGTTAAGTGCTGCAAATTTATTATCGGTTGGAGGGATGATCGTCCCGAAGAACTTCTTAAGAAGTTCTGGATGTTCACGCAGTGCAGTATCGGTATCTGTAAAAATAACCCCTTGATCTTCAAGGCTCTTCTGCATGCTGTGGTATACAACCTCAGATTCATATTGTGCCGATACGCCGGCGAGGAACTTCTGTTCCGCTTCAGGAATACCCAGCTTATCAAAGGTTTCCTTGATTTCGGAAGGAACTTCTTCCCAAGTCTTCCCTTGTTTCTCGGAAGGTCTTACATAATATTGAATATCCTCAAAATCTAAATCATCCATATTGCCGCCCCATGTAGGCATCGGCATTTTACGGAACTGTTCAAGGGATTTTAAGCGGAAATCAAGCATCCACTGTGGTTCATTTTTGATTGCTGAAATTTCTTTAACAATTTCGGCCGTCAAACCTTTACCAGACTGGAATATCGACTTATGCTCATCACGGAACCCGTATTGGTACTCTTCCATATCAGGCGCTTTCTTAGCCATGGTGTCAGCCTCCTTGTTCTACTGTTATTTATGTTGCTCTTCTTCGTCAATTCCTTTACGAAGCGCGTTCCAAGCCAGTGTTGCACATTTGATCCGCGCAGGGAATTTATTCACACCCGATAGGGCTTCAATGTCTTCATAATCTCCAAAATCCACGTCTTCACCCTTCATCAGTAAGGAGAAGTTATCGGCTAGTTCGAGTGCTCGTTCAACCGTTTGTCCTTTGATCGCCTCAGTCATCATCGAAGCCGATGACATACTGATCGAGCAACCTTCACCGTTATAACGGGCATCCTTGACGATTCCATCCTCTACCTTAAGCTGAAGTGTAATACGATCACCACAAGTTGGGTTATTCAGTTCAATTTTCAGAGCATCATCTTCAAATGAACCACGATTCCTAGGACTTTTATAATGATCCATAATTACGCGTCTGTACAAGTCATCCAAGTTCATAGCCGAAGTACTCCTTTGTCTTGATTAAAGCGTCCACCAGTCGATCTACATCCTGCTCGGTGTTATACAGGTAAAAGCTCGCACGTGCTGTTGAGCTGGCTTCCAGCCAGCGCATCAGCGGCTGACAGCAGTGATGACCAGCACGGATAGCAATTCCCTCCGCATCTAGTACTGTAGCGACATCATGCGGGTGAACGTCACCCAGATTAAAAGTCACAACGCCAACTTCACGATTGCGCGGACCATAAATGGTCAAGCCATCAATTTCAGATAAACGCTGTTCTGCGTATGCGGCAAGCTGCTTCTCATGGCTGTGAATCTCATCCATGCCGATTTCTTGTAAGAAATCTACGGCTGCACCTAATCCAACAGCTCCTGCAATGATCGGCGTACCGCCCTCAAACTTCCAAGGAAGTTCTTTCCATGTCGATTCATAGAGACCCACATCATCGATCATTTCGCCACCGAACTCAATAGGTTCCATGGCTTCAAGGAGTGCTCTTTTGCCGTACAAAGCCCCAATTCCAGTCGGTGCTAGCATTTTATGTCCGGAAAGTGCATAGAAATCACAATCCAGATCCTGCATATCGACCTTCACATGAGGTGTGCTCTGTGCGCCGTCTACGACAATTACCGCACCGTTTCGATGAGCAATCGCCGCAAGCTCTTTAATCGGATGAGTTACTCCCATAACATTAGACACATAAGCGATAGCAACGATCTTGGTTTTATCCGTAATCGTCTTCTCAGCATCTTCAAGCGTAATCGTTCCGTCAGGTTGCAACGGTATATATTTTAAAGTAGCACCTGTCTTCTTAGCTAGCTGCTGCCAGGGGATCAAATTACTATGATGCTCCATCAGGGTGATGACAATTTCATCGCCTTTACCCACTGCAGATGGCCCGTAAGAAGAGGCAACAAGATTTAGGGCAGTGGTTGTGCCGCGTGTAAAGATGATTTCTTTAGTGCTGCGGGCGTTAATAAACTTAGCTAGCTTCTCCCGGGCTCCCTCGTAGGCATCTGTTGCACGGCTGCCTAGAGTATGGACGCCACGGTGTACGTTGGCGTTATCCCACTCATAATACGACTTGACCGCCTCAATCACTTGACGAGGCTTCTGTGAAGTAGCAGCACTGTCAAGATAGACCAGTGGATGGCCGTTCACATTCTGGTTCAGTATGGGAAATTGCTCCCGGATGGCGTTGCTAATCATTGACCTAACTTCCTTTCCACAAGAGATTGGAGCTGATTGCGCAGTCCCTCTAGTGGAATTTGCGACACAACAGGAGCCAAGAAGCCATAGATGATCAGAGTTTCTGCATCATGCCGTGTAATTCCGCGGGACATCAGGTAAAAGACTTGCTCGTGATTGACCTGTCCTACGGAAGCGGCATGGCCTGCTGTAACATCATCTTCATCGATCAGCAGGATCGGATTGGCGTCACCACGGGCTTTTGGACTCAGCATCAATACTTTCTCTGTTTGCTGACCGTCGGCTCTTGTAGCACCTTTCTCGATCTTGGTAATTCCGTTGATGATAGAAGTAGCATTATCACGCATAACCGCACGAGTGATCATGTCACTTGGGGTATTTTTGCCGAAATGCTGAGCTTGAGTAGTGTAATTCAGTTTCTGTGATCCCGTACCTACAGCAATTACTTTAGCATCCGAGCTAGAGCCATTACCTTTGAGCACAGATTTGGTATCACTTGCTGTATCACCATAGTTCATCTCTCCAACAATCCATTCGATCGTTCCGTCATTCTCAACAACAGCGCGGCGGTAAGTCACATCTGTTGTATCCACGCCCAGCTGATGCACTGTAGCATAACGTACTTTAGCACCTGCACCCACGAATACTTCTACAGCACCATTGTGCAAGCCAGCTTCCTCTTTATCCGACACGTAGTTGTCTACGTATGTCAGGGAGCTGTTAGTATCCGCTACAATCAGAATGTGAGGAACAAATGAAGCTTCCGCATCATCTGTTAACAGCACCGCCTGAAGTGGAGTTTCAACCACTACATTCTTAGGAACATAGAGGAATACTCCCCCGTTCCATAGTGCTGCATGAAGCGCAGCGATAGAATGCTCGTCAGGCTGAATCGCCTTATGAAGGTAACGTTGTACCAAATCTCCGTGCTCTTTAACAGCCGTTTGCAGATCGGTAAAAATAACACCTTGTGCTGCAAGTTCAGGAGCTAGTCGTGTATATACTGCACCAGAGTTACGTTGAATAATCAGACTGCCTTCTTCCTGATCCTTGATCAAGGAGGAAATGGAAGCAGGTGCATCCTTCAGTGAAGCAATGGTTTCGCTTGCTTTGTAGCTACCATAATTATTCACATTCCAACGATCAATCCGTGTCTTCTCTAATTTAGGCAGTGTCAGAGTAGCTGCCAGTTCAAGTGCTTTCAAGCGGCTTTCTTTCAGCCAACCCGGTTCGCCGCTACTATGCGATAATTCGCTCAAGCGCTCGGCATCCACCGGAAGAATGGTCTGTGTCGTCATAAGTGTTCTCCTCCTTCCTGGCGTTTCTTACGCGTCTTGCCCTACTGTTTCGTCTTCAATTCCAAGTTCTTCTTTAATCCATTCGTAGCCTTCTGCTTCCAGACGTTGTGCAAGCTCAGGACCACCGGATTTTACAATTCTGCCCTGCATCATAACATGTACAAAATCAGGCTTGATGTAGTTCAAGAGACGTTGATAGTGGGTAATAACCAGGAAACCGCGATCTTCACTCCGCATGGAGTTTACGCCTTCGGCAACAATTTTCAAAGCATCAATATCAAGACCAGAGTCAATTTCGTCCAGAATCACGATTTTTGGATCTAGCATCATCATTTGTAGAATTTCGTTACGTTTCTTCTCACCACCGGAGAAGCCTTCGTTCAGGTAACGGTGTAGGAACTCAGGATTCATGTCCAGTTCTTTCATCTTCGCTTCCATAAGACGGATAAAACGAATCAAAGAAATTTCGCTTCCCTCTTCACGACGGGCATTAATGGCAGAGCGCAAGAAATCGGAGTTTGTTACTCCGGAAATTTCACTTGGGTACTGCATAGCAAGGAAAAGACCTGCACGTGCGCGTTCATCAACCGCCATCTCCAGAAGATCTTCACCTTCAAGTGTTGCTGTTCCTTCAGTTACTTCATATTTAGGGTGACCCATAAGAGCTGACGCCAAGGTACTTTTACCTGTACCGTTTGGTCCCATGATGGCGTGAATTTCGCCACCTTTCATTTGAAGGTTAATCCCCTTCAAAATCTCTTTTCCCTCAATCGTCGCTTTAAGTCCCTCAATGACAAAATCTGCTGCCATAATATTATTCCCTCCATTGATCGATTTGCGAAATCAAAAGTTGTATTGAAACAGGATGATCCTGATTCCCAGCACAATTAGATTTTATATCACATTATAATTATTATAAATTGAATCACAATGATTATCAATGATTCTCAACAATTTTATAACAAACCCTGTCTTTTTACAAATATCTCTTTTTATTTATCCTTTAATGCACCGCATGTTTCGCTATTTTCCGTAACCACCTAACGCAAAAAATAAGACCTCCCGCAGGAAGCCTTATTTCATATACTTTATCGTTTAGCTAAGGTAGGAACGCAGCATCCATTGATGTTTCTCAAGATCACCACGAATTTTAATAAACATGTCAGAGGTAGGCTGGTCCTTAATTTCCTCAGCAAGCTCAATGCCTTCTGTCAACTCTTCAGAAATAGTAGCGAAGTCTTCAATCAGAGACTGGACCATACCACGTGTGTCCTCTTTACCAGTAGCTTCTTGAATCGTTGCCAATTCCAGATATTCTTTCATCGTTGCAGCGGGACTTCCTTTGATGCTTAGCAGACGCTCTGCAACTTCATCCATTTGAAGCGTCACTTCATTATATAGATCCTCAAATTTCACGTGAAGAGAGAAGAATTGTTCTCCTTTTACGTACCAATGAAAATTATGGATTTTAACATACAATACATTCAAGTTAGCAACCTGACGATTCAAAATTTGTTCCAGTGATGTTGTATTTACTTTATTAGATGCTTTAGCCATGAGATGATCCCATCCTTATCCTTTATATTTACCGGGCTACTTAATCCTTCATCCGGCAGCAACTTGTCTATTCTTAATTTACCCCTTAGCATGTAAGACGAAACAAGGAGAACCCTTCCATAAAATCACTGTTTAAATTATTTACACTAAAGACGCTCTCTATAATGTTCAAATTCTGATTCTTGCAAAAAAACACAAGAGGCCATTGGCCTCTTGTGTTTTGGATTTTGTAAGATTGTTCAGTCAGACCATGAGAAGTAATGCATCCGCACCCGTCATGCCGGGTACGATACCTAGACGCTCCGCTTCTATGGTTACAGACTCCAATGGGGCAGCTAACAGCTGTGACAGCGTACGTACACCAACCGCCCGGGCTGCGATAATATGCCGATCACTGAGCTTCTCATTGAGCAAACCAACATCCAGCGCACCACACATAATATACCCTCGGCTTGTGCTGATTGAGAGCAGCGTTGTTTTCGGAAGCTTAACTTCTACCCCGATCAGCGTATGTTCACCTACGGTAATGGGCTCCATAGTAACCAATAGCAGCACCTCCTTTATTCACCAACCACGATGTATATGTATGCTTCACCCCCTGCTGATGTGCAGTTGGTAGTCCTAGGCTTTTCGTAAAAAACACAGTACCTTGGTCCCATTTTCTCTAGTGTCAGGTATATGATTATTACTTGTTTAATGTTATAGTTTATTTACATTCTTATAATTGTAAAGAAATGTTCAAACGAAAAGCTGGGGGATCTATGGACGAGAAACTACAACACACAGACGGCAACTATTTATTTAATGTCGACATCCTGATTAATGCCCGTACCAACCCACTTGCATTGCAATATCTGCTTGAAATGTTGAACAATAATGACAAAATCACAGATTTCAACATTAACTCCGGTCTTGAATTGGGGAGAACCATTGACAGCTTGCTTCGTTCTGCCAAACTAGCTTTGAATCAAAGCTCTGCTCCTCCAACTTCATTTAAGCTGCCACCAAAGACCACTAAAAAGCAGCTCGATAAACCGATTGATAAACAGGCAATATTGCCTGCACAACAGTCAGCTATTGAGACGCCAGCTGATGCATACGGGAAAATTCGACAGTATATTCAGAACAACCAATTAGTACGTTTACGAGCGAATCGGTACGGAAAACAAGTGTCCATGCCCTGTCGTATTTTAAATTTTGATGAAGCAGCCAACTCTATTAGTGTCTATCACGTGGATGAGAAACAGGTATACAGCTTTAATTTAAATGAGATCGACGAATTTCTGTAAACGTATACGTTACAGATAAATAAGCATCCGCCCCTTTATGGAACGGATGCTTATTTATCAACTTCTGTAACTTGATTGCTTAGGATGCCTCTTTGCTGCGTGAGAATGCTTCCACAGCCAGACATAACCAGCCTGCTATGAAGCATACACCACCAATAGGTGTTATCGCTCCAAGCACCTTAATCCCGGAAATGCTCAGTACATATAAGCTACCAGAGAACAAAATCGTCCCTGCTATTAATAGCCTTCCTGCCCAGCGTAACCGGGTACTTTCTCCCCATTGACCTACAGCCAGTGCTATCAGAATTACACCCAGCGCATGTACCAAATGATACTGTACACCCGTCTCATATACCTTCATATATTCTTCGCTAATAACAGGTTTTAATAAATGAGCGCCAAAAGCGCCTACTCCTACTGCCAGCATTGCTAGCACAGCCCCCCAGGCCATAAGTTTCCGTTGCATGCGATTACAACTCCTTAATATTAGACTTCTTCTATCATAAACGATTACCGATTGCTTTTTCCAGCAGCCATTTACGAATTAGCCACAATCAGGGGTTGCTTTTTTAGCATCAATATGAAAAAGTGGATATTAACAACATTTCATTCTTATCTCTCAAGGAGTGCAACCTATGGACCTTAATTCTCTCTCAAAATCTGACGCGCCTACAGCAGAGGTAGGAAATACCCAACCTGATCTGAGTCAGCCAAGTGCTGGTTCGTCGTATTCGTACCAGAAAGTAGATCATGACCTGCAACACTCTGGACCTGGTATTGCTTCTTTCATCATCAGCCTCGTGACCATAATGGGTTATGCAGCTCTCTTCGTTTTCATTATTATGAAGGCTTCTTCCATGGTTAACGAGAACTCGAATCTATTAGCCGAATCATCGCAGTCCATCATGCTTCTTGGAATGACTGTTATTATTCTTTCAGCTCTTAATGTAATTGGTGTTGTCATCGGCATTATTGGGCTTTCCATCCGGAAGAGACGTAAGGTTTTCGGCGTTATAGGCACTATCATCAACGGTGTGATTATCCTACTCTTTATGCTGCTTATTACTATTTTCTTAGTCAATGCCGGGACGCTATAACGTTCACTTCTAATTCCAAGACAAAAGGACTGTTCCTGAAATCAATCAGGAGCAGCCCTTTTGTTATTCATAAATGATAGCGTTTCTTTATTTTGCAAGTGACAGCTTCGAAAGTACACGCTGTTTAACTGTAGCATCGCCTTCCACTGCTTTTTCAACATATTCAAAAGCTACAGGATCATCCGTATTTAACTTCTCAATAACGCTCTCCATACCTGCTGTGATCTCAAAAGCCGTAGGACCTTCTTTGGTCTCAATCTCAACAGAATGACTATCTATTTGGCCGACGTAAACGCCTGTTCCTTTAAGAATTTTAGCTTCTGGATTTGCAGTAGGTTTGGGTGCGGGAGTACTTGGATTCTCTGTTGGTGCAGTGGTACTTGTACCTTCTGTAGGTACGGGTGTGCTTGTGGTCTCCTCTGTTGGCACTGGAGAAGCTGTTGCACTTGGTTCTGCAGATGGCTGTGCTGAATTATTAGTAGCACCGCAAGCGGTTAGGGCTAGTGTTAATGCTGCGATTGCAGCTATAGCGGGTAAGGAACGTTGTTTTTTCATGTTGACTGCCTCCTTTATGTTTAGCGGTTGTTTGCAAAGTCATTTTCTATAAGCCTACTCCTATAAACGTATCAACTCTGCTAAGGTTTCATAATACGTTATTTTTAGTAACTTCCAATCTTTAATAGGCATCCGCCGGATGCAGGCTTAAGCGAGATTAATACAATAGTGTTGAGCCTGATTTATCCCTAAGGAGTGGTCCCCTTGAGAATCGATATCGGCTGCGGATCCAGTAAAGAAGCAGGTTATCTCGGGATCGATCGCATCGCGGGTCCCAACGTAGATATTGTCTGTGACATTAGCCAAGGCATCCCTTTGCCGGACAATACCGCCGAGTTTGTAATGGCTAGTCGTGTATTACCTTATATCGACGATTTATCCGCGGTTATGTCGGAAATTCACAGAATTAGCACCCACAAAGCCATTGTTTGTATACTGGCCCCGTATGCCCACAGTTTTGTTCATATGTCCAATCCTTCCTTTAAGCAGAAGTTTGATGAATATACTCCGAGGTATTTCACAGGATCCTTTTTCCAGCCCCCGTCCGGTCCAGTATGCCCATCGATTCCTGACTATCCCATCCCGGTGCCGCCGTTCGATTATCGATTGCTGCGGATGGAGCTTTTCTATCAATACCCTTATGAAGATCCTCTTTATGAAACAGAAGAACTAGAAATACTAAAGACGCTTCAAGCCAATGTTGTGCATGAAATCATGTACCATTTCACCGTAATCAAAGAAAATATTTCTATTCATGAGCTGGAATTGATGAGTAGAGGGCTTTACGCTGAACCGCGTGTTCTTATGAAACGCAGGCTAAAATCACACGATAGACAAAATTTCCTATAATTTATTGATGGGACATACAATTATACCCGAATTACATCATAGGCTAACATACAGGCATTAACTGTGCCGTCCTGACTATGGGACGGTTCACTTTTTTAAAAGAAAATTAACCTCGAAGGAGGTGAGAATCATTCCACTAGTCGTACGGGCAACGATCAATGCGACCGGTGCTATCACATTTACGGGCAACACACTTGGACTTAGTCGCTCTGATACAGTCGGAGTACCTGGGACACAGGACAGCATCGGTGGCTTTACCACTGTCAATACATCGTCTATTTTTGGAACCTACCCTAACGGAACGACTAGTCTTTATACAAGCAATAGTTCAGCAGCCATACTGGTCCTACCTTCAGGTAGCACAGTGCTGTATGCAGAGCTGATATGGGGTGGCACCTATATAAATGGAACCGTAAACCTCAGTTCGGCGATAAACAACCCAGTCACCTTCATTACCCCTGCCGGGACTTCATTTAGCGTTACACCTGATTCTGCAACGAGTAACGTAGTCGATTTGGGAGGTGGTGCTTCTGCATATGTCCGTTCCGCCAATGTAACCAGCATTATACAACAAGGTGGTGCCGGTACCTATACTACAGGCGGCGTTGTAGGCACAATTGTAATTCCAGGAGACTCGACAGCCAACCATGCCGGCTGGACTTTAGGTGTTATCTACCAGAATACAGCCCTCCCATTCCGCAATATGTCCCTTCGGGCAGGTGCAATACTAGTACAGGCAACATCAGCCCCGGTTTCAACTACGATAACTGGATTCGCAACACCAATAACAGGTGCGCTTGGAGGCAGAGCATTATTCAGCGCACAGGAGGGAGATGCAAACCGTTCAGGCGACCAGGCCTTGTTTGGTCCAACTGCTGCTACACTCGTAGCGTTATCTGGCCCCAATAACTTTGCTAACAACTTTTTCGCATCACAAATCAACAATGATACAGGTAATCTCAATACAACTGGAACATTTGGAACACGCAATCAGACGAACGGGAATCCAGGAACCAACATCATCGGTGGCCGACAAGGCTGGGACATTACTAATGTTGACGTGTCAGCCAGACTTGCAAATAATCAGTCTTCAGCGATTTTACAATTAACTACCTCTGGTGACGCTTATGTGCTTAATGGAAATGCCATACAAGTAGATATAAATGCACCCAAAATAAACCTTACTAAAAGTGCCAATGTGTCCGGCCCTATAGTCGGGGATACGGTAACTTATACTGTAACTGTCAGTAACACTGGTACAGCGAGTGCAGCTAGCGTCGTTTTATCAGATGCTCTGCCAGCAGGCTCAACCTTTGTCACTGGAAGTGTAGTAGTAGCCGGTGTTGTAAGACCCACCTTTGATATTACAGCAGGCATCTCCTTGGGGTCATTAGCTTTGAACTCTTCAATAACGGTTACATATCAAGCTAAAGTCACTTCATTACCACCAAGTCCACAAAATATAGCCAATACCGCCAATGCTGCTTTTACGTTTCAAAGTGTAGCAGGAGGCCCTATCATGACCGGGGTTATTCCATCCAATACGGTAACTTTACCCGTATATTCCCCTATTCTTAACATTGTAAAAACTGCCAATACTGCAAATGCGACGGTCGGAGATCAGATCACCTATTCCCTTCAAATCACCAACACTGGAAATATTGGTGCTATAACAACCCTTACCGACAATATTCCTTCAGGCAGCTCATATATTGCGGGTAGCTTTACCGTCAATGGAACACCTGTCGCTGGAAATCCTGCTACAGGTATTGCTATTGGAACGATAGCTGCTGGAGGCAGCTCTACCGTTCAATTCCGCGTAGTGGTGAACAGTCTCCCTTCACCGCCACAACTGGTCGACCAAGCGAGCACCACTTACACCTTTCAAGTTCCAGATGGGCGAACCGTAGCTGGATCAGCCTCATCTAATTCATTGTCTATTCCAGTTACAACTCCCAACGTAACAGTGCTCAAAAGCGCTGGATTTGCTGACGTCGCTGTAGGAGATACACTGCTCTACACCTCCGTTATCAGCAATAATGGAATTGCAGCAGTTACCAACGTATCGCTTTCAGACATTATCCCTGCTGGGACTTCACTAGTCTCAGGTAGTGTTACGGTAGGTGGAACGGCACAGCCATCTGCTAATCCCGGTACAGGAATTTCTATTGGAACCATCACGCCTGGAGTTTCCGTTGCGGTCACCTTTCAGGTCAACGTGATCTCATTGCCAACTCCCGCTCAACTATTAAACAGATCCTCTACATCCTTCAGCTCAGGAGCCTTTACTGGCATTTCACTTTCCAACACGACTACAACTCCTGTATATCAACCTGTAATCCAGATTGTCAAAAGTTCGAACGTTTCCAGTGCCACTGTAGGGGGCAATATTCTCTACACGTTGAATGTTCAGAATTCTGGAAATATCGGGGCATCTGTAGTCCTCAGTGACAATATTCCTTCAGGGAGTTCCTTTGTCTCGGGGAGTGTCACAGTTAATGGAGTTGCTAGACCAACAGACTCTCCACTTACAGGAATTAACTTAGGAACTGTAGCTTCAGGGGCTAGTGTTCCTGTAACCTTTCTTGTCTCTGTGCAATCTTTGCCTTCACCACCTGTTCTGAACAATCAAGGCAGCAGCAGCTACACCTACCAACTACCAAGCGGTAGATCCTTATCCGGAACTAGCCAATCAAACACCGTTAGCATCCCAGTCTCCGCTCCAAATATTACGCTAACCAAATCCGCAAGCCTTGCTGATGTCACAGTCGGCGAGAATCTGACTTACACAGTCCAAGTGTCCAACACAAGCAGCGTAGCTGTGAATAACGTTGTCGTCTCTGACCCCATTCCTACGGGAGGCACTTTTGTAGCAGGCAGCGTTATTGTTGGCGGTTCATCGGTACCAGCCGCAAATCCAGGTACAGGAATATCTATCGGTAGTATTGCGGCTGGCAGCTCTATTACTGTCTCTTTTAGAGTGAATGTTTCTTCTTTACCAAATCCATCACAATTTACAAACAGAGCTAGTGCGTCTTTCTCATCCGGTGCCTTCACTGGTTCTTCACTTTCGAACACGGTAGTAACCCCTGTGTATCAACCTATTATTAGTATGGTCAAAAGCGCGAATACCGCTCAGGCATCCGTAGGAGGATCTTTGTCTTTCTCGATTCTTATCAGCAATACCGGGAATATTGCAACCACTCTACTATTAACTGATAATCTTCCACCCCAAGCTTTATTTAACGCGAACAGTGTAATCATCGGGGGAACACCTTTACCCGGATATAATCCAGTAACCGGAATCCCTGTAGGCCCATTGGCACCAGGTGACAGCGTATCTGTAAGCTTTCTGGTCACGATAACAGCGTTACCTCCTTCACAGATGTTACTGAACTCCGCTTCGGCAACATATAGCTTCACCCTCCCGGACGGGCGTCAACTCGGAGGAAATGTAGTATCAAATACGCTCTCTGTCCCTGTATCCGCACCTAACGTCAGTGTCGTAAAAAGTGTGAATGCAGCTACTGCCGTTACGGGCGATATCCTTACATTCACCTCAGTATTGACGAACAACAGCATAGCTACTGTAAGCAACATCATTCTCAGCGATCCTCTGCCTGAGAATGTAGCTTTTATTCCCGGAACCGTAATTGTAGGCGGCATTACTCAGCCGCTAGCAGTTCCGTCCGCCGGCATTCCAATCGGTAGTCTGGGTCCAGGCGCCACAGCTACCGTAACATTCGAGGTGAGGATAACGATGCCGATACCATCACAAATTAATAATCAGTCATCCGTCAGTTTTACATCCGGTGTATTCTCCGGTTCTTCTTCATCCAACATTACTAGCACACCAGTCATTCAGCCACAGATCTCCTTATTAAAAAGTGCCGTCGATGGAGATGGTGATGCCGATGCTCTTGTTGTAGGTGATACCGTCATCTACACAGTGGTTGTAAGTAATGCAGGTAATCTTGCTGCAAATGTAACCTTAACCGACAACATTCCTACTGGAACTGTCTTCAATCCTAACAGTGTTATTGTAGGAGGCATGCCGCAACCAGGTGCAGCACCCAATACCGGCATAGCTGTAGGAAATGTCGCGCCGGGTACCAGTGTCCCTGTTAGCTTCTCTGTTAATATCGTTTCCTTGCCATCACCACAACAAATCAGCAATCAGGCTTCTGCAAGCTTCACCTTTACTCCGCCTGACGGTAGACCCTTAAGCGGAACTGCTGTATCTAATACCGTCACACTACAGGTCTCAGCTCCTAATATCGTGGTAGTCAAAAGCTCCACCTCAACTTCCGTAGCGATCGGAGATACGGTCACTTATAACGTAAATATTTCAAATAACGGTATAGAAGCTGTCAATAGCATAATCCTTAATGATCCAACACCAGCAGGTGCTGCTTTTGTAACGGGTAGCGTATCCGTGAACGGAGTACCTTTCCCCAACCTGAATCCTTCTTCGGGGATATCAATTGGTACCTTAGCTCCTGGAGCTTCAGCTCTGGTTGCTTACAGTGTTACCGTGACCTCTGTTCCTCCTACTGCTACACTTATCAATAAGGCATCCGTAACCTTTACATCAGGCGTTTTTTCCGGTTCGACTTTCTCCAATACCGTTACCATCCCTGTTTACCAGCCGAACATCTCGGTCGTCAAAACAGCAAGTACGAATAACGCTACAACAGGTGACGCTGTCAGCTATACCCTGACCGTGAGTAACACAGGAAACTATCCGGCAAGCTTAATCATTACGGACAATATTCCTGCGGGTACCACCTTCGTTCCGAATAGTGTGCTCATTAATGGACTGCCCTTAGCGCAAGCAGATCCATCTACGGGGATTCCAGCTGGAGTTATTGCACCCGGTGCTACTACTGCAGTAATATTCACTGTTGATATCACCTCACTGCCCAATCCTCAGCAGTTGGTCAATCAGGGTACCGTAGCGTATAGCTTCACTTTGCCTGACGGCCGCACACTTGGCGGTTCCGTCCTATCCAATACAATTACTATCCCTGTCTCTTCACCAAATCTGGCTGTAGTAAAATCTACGCCTACCACATCAACTACAGTTGGAGACACGATCACCTATTCAGTTACAATTACCAATAACGGAATCGAAACGGTAAATAACGCAGTCTTCACAGACGCACTTCCTGCGGGTACCACATTTGTATCTGGCAGTGTATTAGTAGATGGTGTGCCTCGTCCAGGGGGTAGCCCTTCCACCGGGGTAACCTTGGGCAGTATTGCACCAGGTGTAACTGTAACTGTGGCATTCACAGTGAATACAGTCTCATTGCCACCTTCAGGCCTCCTAAATAACCAGTCAACGGTGAGCTTCACCTCTGGAGTTCTCTCGAATGTTGCCTTCTCTAATATTGTATCAACGCCTATTTACTTACCGATTCTAGCCGCAGCAAAAAGCTCGAATTCAATTCAAGCGACCGTCGGAGATACGATTACCTACACGATTAATGTAACCAATTCAGGGAATTACGGGGCTTTGGCTACTCTGAGTGATACTATCCCATCTGGAACAACATTTGTGCCAAACAGTGTGCTCATTCAAGGTGCCCCAGCTCCGGGAGCAGATCCAGCGGCTGGCATTCCACTCGGTGTTATATCCGCAGGTGCAACACTATCTGTTATGTTCTCAGTACTCATTTCAACACTGCCAGCAAGCCAGCAACTAATTAACCAAGCATCGGTAGCATTTGCTTACACCTTGCCTGATGGGCGGACGTTTAACAGTTCGATCAATTCCAATTCGACAACGATTTCGGTATCCTCACCGAATGTGATCGTAACTAAGTCATCACCAGCAACAGATGCCGTTGTTGGCGATACAATTACCTACAACCTTACAGTTACCAATAGCGGAATCGCCAATATCAGCAACGTAAACATCAGTGATCCAATACCAGCAGGTTCTTCGTTTGTTGCTGGCAGTGTGATCGTTGATGGCACTCCACGTCCTAATGCCAATCCAGCGAATGGCATCTCGCTCGGCACAATTGCACCGGGCGTTTCGGTCAATATTTCGTTCAACACTATCGTCAATGTACTGCCTAATCCTGCCACGCTCACCGATCAAGCTTCCGTCAGCTTCACATCTGGAGCATTCTCGGGATCCTCATTCTCTAATACACTTGTTATTCCGGTGTATCAGCCTATCATCGTTGTAGTCAAAGGGGCAGACAGAACCGCCGCAACTGTCGGAGATACGATTACTTACTCCTTAAATGTGACTAATACTGGTAACCTCATAGCAAATGTAGTCATAACTGACACGATTCCTAGCGGAGCTATTTTCGTTCCAAACAGCGTGCTCGTTAATGGTGTGCCACAACCAGGCTCCGACCCGTCTACTGGATTAAATATTGGAGCAGTTGCGCCGGGAAGCACGGTAACAGTGACCATAACCCTGCAGGTTACAGTAGCCTCCCTCCCGTCGCCGCAGCAGTTAGTCAATCAGGCTTCAGCAACTTTCTCATTCACACCACCAGATGGCCGTCTGCTCACCGGAACTTCACTTTCAAATGTCCTAATTATCCCTGTCTCTTCTCCGGATGTAAGTGTCGTTAAGAGCACTACTTCTATTGATGCCGTTGTCGGCGATATCATCACCTATACGATTGTTGTTACCAACTTAGGGATTTCACCAGTCAATAACGTCATCATGGTTGACCCTATTCCAGCAGGCAGCCAGTTTGTAACAGGCAGCATCACTGTAGACGGAACCCCACGACCTAATGGCAGCCCGGCTTCCGGCATTGCCATCGGAACGATTGCTGCTGGCGCTTCCTCAACCATCACCTTCCAGGTTCAGGTAGTAGCGTTATGATTCCCGGCTCACGTACCCAACCTGTCGTAACCAATCAATCTATGGTACTCTTCAACTCGGCAGCGGGTGTTGACGGCATTGTCTATTCCAATACCGTTAACACCCCGGTCGTGGGCCCCGTGCTTTCATTGCTGAAGAGTACAGACAAACTCCATGCCTCTTTAGGTGACACTCTGGTGTATACCATTAAAGCTTCTAATAATGGAAACACAGATGCTTTGCTAACGGTGTATGACATTCTTCCAGAGGGTGTATCCTTTATTTCCAACAGCGTGCTTAGAGACGGTGTGCCTCTCCCAGGGGCTACACCGTCTTCGGGCATACCGCTAGGTTCTATTGCTCCGCAGAGTCAAGTGACCATCGCCTTTCAAGTGGTTATCATTTCACTTCCCTCTTCACTAGTGCTGCAAAATAAAGCACTGTGCCGTTTTTCTTTTGCCACACCCGAGGGAAGAATCGTTAATGGAGATTTATATTCTAATTCCGTACTAGTTTCTTTACGCTCCTACCAGCTCTCTACCTTGTTGTCTGCAAGCACTCCGACCTCTTTTATAGGTGATGTAATTACCTATACATTACGGCTTACGAACGAAGGTAACAGCCTATTAAACCAAATCATCGCAACGATTTCTATTCCTAACGGATCTGTGTTCATTCCAGGGAGTGTCATTGCAGGTGGCGTCTATTATCCAGAATCAGAGCCTACGCAAGGAATATTAATTGGTCAACTTGATAAAGACCTAAGCATTGATATTACCTTTCGCGTTCGAGTTACAGAGATCCCCTCATCCTTGGACCTGACTAACCGTGCAGCTGTCACTTATACCGTCGACGACGATCCCAATACAACCGAGAGTAACAGCGTCGTTATCTCACTTGTTTTGGCAGGTGTCACCATCAGCAAGAGAGTAGATCATGTTACAGCAGCTCCAGGTGACAACCTAAGATATGAACTAACGGTAACCAACAGCGGAAACTTGGCCGTAAATGCGGTTCTGACCGATGCTATCCCTTCGGGCACTCTTTTCGTATGGGATAGTGTTCTCTTAAACGGAGTGATGCAAAAAGGCGCCCGTCCTGCTGATGGCATTCAGCTAGGCACATTAAGAGGCGGAACTTCAGCGGTCGTGGTCTTTCAAGTGAGCATTCCTGCAGCTATAAACATTCATGCCCACGCAGCTGTCCAAAATCATGGCAGTGTTCAGTATACTTTTGTGCTCCCGGACGGACGGACAGTAAGACAAACCTCTCGTTCCAATATCGTTACTACCTTAATAGTCCTGCCTATCATTTCTCTCGAAACTCATGCAAAGCCTACCCTTGTAGAAGAAGGAGAACATGTCCAATGCTGGATCTCCCTAACGAATAGTGGGAATTGGCCAGCAGAAGTATCCCTTGATCGGCTCACACCGGAGGAATGTCTTATTGATCCTAGCAGCATTGTCATTGATGGGATTCCAAATCCACAATCTTCATTTAACGGTATTTTGTCGCTAGGGACAGTCAAAGCTGCTGCCACTGTAAACATCCATTATTTTGTGAGGGTTAGTGAACATGTACTGGGTCGTTTCCTTAAGGGCTTAGTAACCGCTCCATACTTCTTCAATCTGGATGGACGTGAATACACTGGCGAGAGCCAGTCGAACAGTTATATATTGACTGTGGAAGAGATCAGTGAATAAGAAATCACATATCCCCCATCCCCATGAATATACTTTAGTTACAACCCCAAAACATAAATATTTATATTCCATGGGAGGTGGTCATCCTGTCGCAATCATCTGGTCCCTTTTCCTTTGTAGTCTCAAAAGAAGACTGGTCCCTTCATCGCAAAGGCCATCAGGATCAGGAACGTCATCAGCAAAAGGTCAGAGAAGCTATCAAGGATAATTTGCCGGATCTCGTGACCGAAGAAAATATTATTTTGTCAGGCGGTAAGCAGATTGTAAAGGTTCCGATTCGCAGTCTGGATGAATATCGAATTATCTATAACTTTCGTAAGCAAAAGCATGTAGGACAGGGCGACGGGGAAAGTCAGGTCGGTGATGTACTTGGGCGGGATTCACAGTCGGCACAGCCCGGCAAAGGGGAAAAAGCAGGCGATCAACCCGGTCAGGACACCGTGGAAGCAGAGGTCAATCTGGAGGATCTGGAGGACATCTTGTTTCAGGATATGGAATTGCCACATCTGAAGCCAAAGAATAAGGAAGAGATCGAGGTTAAATCCATCATCTTCAACGATATTCGTAAAAAAGGCATGATGTCCAACATCGATAAGAAACGTACCCTGCTGGAGAACCTTCGGCGTAATGCAAGCAGAGGTAATCCCGGCATTCACAGCATAAGTCCTGATGATCTGCGCTACAAAACATGGGATGACATTCGAACGCCTCACTCCAATGCGGTCATTATTGCGATGATGGATACGTCAGGTTCGATGGGTTCTTTTGAAAAATACTGCGCTCGCAGCTTCTTCTTCTGGATGACCCGCTTTCTACGCCGCCAGTATGAGAAGGTGGAGATTGTCTTTCTCGCCCACCACACGGAGGCTAAAGAGGTCAGCGAGCATGATTTCTTCACCCGCGGAGAGAGTGGAGGAACCATCTGTTCCTCAGCCTATCAAAAAGCGATTGAGATTATCGACAGCCGATACCCACCAGCGCAGTACAACATTTATCCGTTTCACTTCTCTGATGGCGATAACCTCACCTCCGACAACGAACGTTGTGTGAAGCTAATTGGAGAACTGCTAAAACGAAGCAATATGTTTGGTTACGGGGAAGTGAATCAGTACAACCGCAGCAGCACACTAATGTCCGCTTATCGTCATCTGAAGCACGAGCAATTCATGCATTATGTCATTAAAGACAAAAAAGAAGTGTACCAGGCGCTAAAGACCTTCTTCAGTCAAAAGGGCACTGTTAATTCATAATTCCTACGTTTAATTATAGCCCACAGCTAGACTACCTGTTTTATTGTCCTACCCATATAAAAAAACCTCCATTCCAGAGCTTGGGAGGGGAGGTTTTTTTTCATAACGGAAATCTATTCAACTGTCCTAAACCGTTCCACAATAATACTTTTATTACCACTCAGAAAATAGATGGCAAGAGTCATATTCCAAATGAGTTGTAAACTCTACAACCTATTGAACCTTCTCTCTATCCTTGCCTTTATCAGATTCACCGGCATTTCTATTCGCTGCTTCCCGGTCCTCCATCATCTCGTCCACCGTCTTTACCTTCAGGCGGGCTGCGCCTTCATTGCTGGCATTCGTTGGAATAAGATCTCCTGAAGCTAAGCGTTCCTTCGCTTTTGCAATGGCCCCGCTGTATTGTGGCAGCCACTGCTCCCCAGCTACGAGCATCTCATCGACCATCTGCCAGATTTCTTTCGGGTTACATACGGCGCCTACCAACGGATCCATCATAAATGCTTGACGTAGCAGCTTGTCATCGCCGTGCACAGCAGCTTCAACAGCTAGACGTTGCACTGAGATACTAACGTTGCACACTGCGGCTGCTCCTAAAGGCAATTCACCTACAAGCGGCATCGATATACCATTCCGATCCACATACCCTGGTGCTTCGATAATCGCATCATCTGGCAAATTAGAGATCACGCCATTGTTCACAGTATTAAAGTGACCTCTATACACTCTGCCCGTTTCCAAGCCTTCAATAATAAATGAACCATGTTCTTCTCCGCGATTCTCCACTGTATACTCCAGTGCCGAGTCCTTCATCCAATTCGGAAAATCCGTTTCGAACCAATTCCGCCCTTCGGTGCAGACACGTAGATATCCACCCGTCTCACCGTTAATCCAGCTTCCCAGGTCGATCCAATCCATAATTTCATCGCTGCGTTTACGATACCATGGCACATATTCACTTAGGTGACCATTGGATTCTGTACTATAATATCCAAAGCGGCGCAGCATGTCGATCCGAACTTTTTCTGTGCGGCTGAATTCTGGATGACTCTCAAAAGCTTCTAAAAGATCTTCGGTCAAATCTTTACCCTTATGACTCGCCGAAATATACCAAGTCTGGTGATTGATACCCGCACAAATAATATCGACTTCCGACTTTTTCAGCCCATACACATCTGCAATTTGCCCATGCCCATGCTGCACCCCATGACACAGACCAATCGTCCGTACACCACCGTATTTGTTGCAAGCCCAAGTCAGCATAGCCATAGGATTCGAATAGTTAAGTAGGAGTACATCCGGCGCAGCCATTTCCCTAATATCACTGCAAATATTCAGCATTTCCGCAATCCCGCGCTGACCATACATGATGCCTCCTGCACAAAGGGTATCCCCTACGCACTGATCGACTCCGTATTTCAATGGAATATCCACATCTGTAGCAAATGCTTCCAGTCCACCCATACGAATAGTACAAAATACATACTTCGCATCCTTCAGGGCTTCTCTTCGATCCGTCGTTGCCTGGATTTGAATATTTAATCCATTCTCTTTAATATCACGTTGGCACAGCTCGGTAACCATCTCCAAGTTGTGGCTATTAATATCCATAAATGAGACTTCAATATTATTAAATTCCGGCACGGTTAGTAAGTCCCGCAACAATCCACGCGTAAATCCAATGCTGCCTGCCCCTATAAAAGACACTTTAAATGACATCCTTATCAGCCTCCGGTAATGAATTGATTGTTCCTGTCCATTGTAGCAAGGGCGCTAGAGAAAGCGTAACCAATATCATGACCTCTTTTGAAGAAAGGTGTCAAAAATCCTAACTTATCTATTGAACATCCATCTCTTCATAACTCCAAGCATGACGCTCAATGGAATTACGATATTCTATGGGCGTGTTGTCAGTATATTTTTTGAAGAGGAGATGAAAATATTGTCTGCTACTAATCCCTACATAATCGGCAATTTCAGCAATTGGAATATCACTCTGTCCCAGCAGCATCTTTGCTTTCTCCATTCGTAGCATATTCAAATAATCACTGAGTGTCCTACCTGTATGTGACTTAAAAATACGATGCAGATATCCGGGATGCAGATTGACCGCGGCAGCGATATCCTTAACCTGAATACTCTGGTCGTAATTCTGATGCAGGAATTCGATACTGCGCCGCACATAGAGCTGCGAAGGCTGTTGACTGGCATGAAGCTGATCCTGTCGCAAGCTTGATACTCGAAGCAGAAGCTCACAGAACAATAAGTCGACCATACTTCCGCCTTTCCCGCCACTTTGATCAAGCTCTAGTACAAGTCCTTTTAGAACATGATAAATTTCCTCCGGATCAGGCATGACTAGACTGGAAAAGGGCATCTGTAACCATTCAGCAAGTGCCGCTTCTTTCCGAGCGAGCTTGCCGATAGATGGAGCAACCCCTGTATATTCCATAAATCCAAACTCCACATTCAGCATTCGGCAAGGCGTCCCATCCTCGACAATCAGTCTGTGCGGTACATTTGCATCGAGGATGATCAGTTCTCCCCGCTTTAACCTAAATCTCTCTTCTTCACATGTTTTTGAACGGACATCCACAACACAGCTTCCTGAGATCAAATACATGATTTCGGTTGAATTATGCTGATGGTAAGACATACTGTAGTTGTTCCACTGTTTATAATAGTAAGCAAAAAAATGAGGACTATAATCTCTTTCAATTAATGCCTGCTGAAAAAGACTCCCACTAAGATTTAGAGGAAAATCCGTCAATCGATCACTCCTTTCTTCTATTAAAATGTTAACCCAAGTGTATCTCTCAAACTACTTCTAAGACAAGAAGAGCTACTTGAAGTCATTAAGTTAGAAAAAAACGAGCAAAACTCCATTACACAGGAGAGTTGCTCGTTTTATTGTTTTTACTAATAAGATTTAATTCTCATACTTGAAAAGAAACCATAGATTGCTTAAGATCTGCTGCTAAGCTCTCCAGCTTTTGGGATAAGGAAACTAGCTCCTCACTTACAGTAAATTGCTGTGAAGACATAGAAGCTACCTCCTGCGTCGAAGCCGTCGTCTGCTGTACAATGGAACTGACACTCGCCATGGATTCACCTAATTGACGCTGAAACTCTATCAGTTCATGAATAGAAGCAGAGGATTCACTAAGATGTCCCATGAAGTGTTCCATTTCCTCTTTGACACTCGCAAAAATCGTTGACGACTCACGCACGGAAGAAATCTGCTCACGGAACTTTGGAGCGGTCTCATTGATATCTTTAACCGTGTTCTCAATGTGTAGACCAATCTCTTCCGTAATCTTGGAGACCGATTGGATCGACTCATTCGATTGGTTAGCGAGCTGTCTGATTTCATCAGCAATCACTATAAAACCTCTGCCTGCTGCACCGGCTCTTACCGCCTCTATAGTGGCATTTAGCGCCAAAATATTGGTCTGCTTATTTACGGCAATCATAGGACTAAGAATACTACGAATTAAATGAGTACTCTCTCTTAGCTTATTGGAGTTCTCTTGTATTCGATTGAACATCTCCACCGTAGATTCACTCTGCTCTACCAGCAGCTTCATCAGCTCTGTCCCCTGATCACTAACCTCAATAACTCGTTCCGCCGAAGCGTCCATTACTGTATTTAGTTCAGTTACTTCACTCATCTTACTGCCAATGATTTCGACATTAGCATGGCTTTTTTCTGCTTCGACAGCAAGGCTTGCTGCTCCAAGTGCAATTTCACCCGTAGCAGATGCAACCTCTCTGGCATGAAGTGATGTTGTACCTGACGCTTTGACTAATTGCTCTGAAGTACCAAGCACTTCATCCGCTGACATTTCACTCTGGCTTGCAAGCAGAGAAATTTGCTCCATCATTTTGTTAAAGCTATGCCCGAGCCGACCAATCTCATCCTTACCCTTAAAATTCGTTCGTACACGAAGGTTTCCTCGCTCACCTTCTTCCATTAAGGTCGCCAGTTTACCTAGTGGACGCCCAACCAAACGAACAAGAACATAACCAATTAGCAGAGCTATCACGGCAGCTGCCAGCACCACAGAGAACGTGATATAAAGAAGCTTATCTGCCGACTTCGTAAAATCACTAACGGGTGCATATCCCATGAGCGTCCACTTTGCAGTCTTTAAAGGCTGATACACGACAAGCTGCGGACTTCCGTTCTCATCGGCTGCTGTAAATGAATGTTTCTTTTCTACATCTTGCCCTTCTGATACTTTTATGTAAGAGGGTTGACCCAGTTTAGCATGATCCGCACCATAAACTATGTTACCTTCTGAGCTCAAAATTCGAATCTCACCTGTAATTCCAATCTGAAGATTAGACAACATTTCGGTCATTGCCTTGCCTTTAACTTCGATCAGCATGTAATACTCCGCTTCAGGATGTACAAGATTGCGCAGCAATCTCCCCATAGTTAAAGTAGGTTCAGTATAAGAATCAAAGAAGCCCTTCTCACGAACCGGAAACCACACTGGCTCCCCTTTAGCATCTGCAATTTGTTTCAGTCTTTCAGCAATACCTTCATCACTACGAAGGCCACTAATTCCTGTAGATTTATACGATTCTGTTTCTTCCAAGCTCTTAGATACCAGTCTGACGCCATACATCCGCTCATCTGATCCTTTAACTAAGTCTAGCTTTCTACGAATCCGATCTTCTGCGGAAACTTTGGCTACCGTTGTAAGTTCTCCACTTTTTATGTTTTCCAAATCACCTTTTAATGTGGAGTCGAGGGCAAACTGCCTTGAGAGCGCTTCGTATTCTGTTAGAACAAAATCCAGCTTGTCCGCTGCTTGAACTATAGACTGTGAGGAGGCCGCGGCAACCTCATCTGTAATGATATCTTTGGCAGCAAAATATGAAGTCAATCCTAGAACAGAGGATAAGAGCACTATGGAGCTGAAAAGAATAACGAACAATTTTATCCCAACTGATCTAAACTGTAGGGTCCATAGCTTTTTCATTAAGTTCACTCCCTATGATGGAAAAAGGGTACAGCCTTCCATTTCTGTACAAAGGCTGTACCCAGTTCATTCTTTAGTATGAAGCGAAATTGTTACCCCTTACTAGCTCCTGCAGTCAATCCATCAACAAGCAGACGTTGCAAGAATACAAACAAAATCATAATCGGGATAGAGATCAGAACAGCACCGGCAGAGAATAAGGTGAAGTTAGTGTTTTGGTTCGTGTTAACCATATCCCACATTCCGACTGCGACGGTCCAGTTCTCCTTTGTCCGCAAAATAAGTCTGGCGAAAATGAAATCGACCCAAGGACCGACAAACTGAGTCAGTGCCATATAAGTGATCATAGGACGTGACAAGGGAAGAATCACTCGCATAAAGATCCCGAAATTACTCGCCCCGTCTATTCGAGCCGCCTCATCCAAAGAACGAGGAATCGTGTCGAGGAAGCCTTTGGCGATAAAGGTTCCCCCCAGCGGCGCCCCGGCTGCATAGACGATAATCAAGGCAATATGCGTATCCAGCAAATTAAACTCCTTAAGGAGCATATAAATGGCAATCATACTCATAAAACCAGGGAACATACCAAGAATCAGAACCGTAGATAACGCTGTTTTACGCGCTTTAAAACGGAATCTGGATACTGCATAACTGGTTAACAAGGTAAGAACTACACCGATAAGCATGGAGAATATAGCTATCTTCAATGTATTCGCATACCAAGTTCCAAACATATAGCTTGGTGACGTGAACAATTCTCTGTAGTGATCAAAGGTGAATTGCTCAGGGATAAACGATTTACTGTACAGTGATTTACCAGGCCGGAAGGAAGCAAACAGAATCCAAAGTGCCGGATAGAGTGCCGCTATCGACAAAGCAATCAAGATGATGTAACTACCACTTAAGCGAATAAAGTTCGCGATCTTTCTGCTCATTGGATCATATCCTCCTCTTTGAATGATTTCGTCCGGCGGTAATTGTACAGGGAGAATGAAGCAACAATGATAAAGATAATAATCCCTATAGCCGAAGCCATGTTGTTTTTATTCTGATCAAGTGTTAATTTGTATAGCCAGGTTACTAGCAAGTCCGTGGAACCGGCATATTGATAATCACCATTTACAGGACTACCGCCTGTCAATAGGAAGATCGCATTAAAGTTGTTAATGTTACCTGCGAATTGCGTAATTAAAGTAGGCGCTGTGGAGAACAATACCATTGGTAACGTAACGATACGGAACTTCTGATAACCTGATGCTCCATCCACCTCAGCGGCTTCATACATATCCCGAGGAATTGTAGTCAGTACGCCCATAATAAGTAACATCGAGACTGGAATACCAACCCACATGTTAACAATAATTACGGTAACCTTAGCCCAGAATGGATCTGTCAACCATGGTAATCCACCCATTCCAAAATACCCAAGGTATTGGTTGATCGGACCGAATTGACCGTTAAATAAATTGCGCATGAGCAGCAAAGAGATTAACTGCGGTACTGCGTAAGGTACAATCAGAATAACTCTCCACATTCCTTTGAAACGAATACCTTTTTGGCTCACCAATAAGGCTACCAATAGTCCTCCGAAATATGTAGTGATCGTCGAAAGAACTGCCCATATAATCGTCCATGTTAATACACCATAAAAAGTGTGGCTCCATGTTTTGAGAACTAATAAATTTCGGAAAGTCTGAAATCCAACCCAGTCAACCAATTTAGCGGGTGGAAGATGATCAGGTGCGGAATAGTTCGTAAACGCCAGCAGGATCATGAAGATGATTGGCATGATCGTAAAGAATAAAACACCAATACCCGGCAAGACCAAGAACGTCTGAGCGAACTTATAATCCAGTATATAGCGAACACTTTGTTTAAAGGTGTTTGCCTGAAGACCGTTATCGCGTTTCTCTCCAGTCTTATAAGCATCTTTAATGTTCAAATACCAAGCGAGGATTATGATGATAAGCATTAAAATGGTGATCAAGCTTTGAATCAAAATATAAATCGAGTGATCCCCAGCTACCATCTTAGCGATGCCTTTTACTTTTACCAAACGGCTAGGGTTTTCTCCTAGTGTAACAAAACCCCATAGAGCAGTAGCAAGATTCTGAATAAAATAATAAACAGCGGCGGCTTCTACAACTAAAAACATGATTCCTTTGATGAATTGGCGGTTATATATTTGTCCCAATCCCATGAAAATCGTCGACAGTACTGCGGCCCTCGTGCGATGTCGCTGCATTTCGCTTCCGTTCTCCTCTCCGAGTGAAAATAAGAAGCTGCCCTCCGCTAAACATGCGACGGGCAGCTTGATTCACTGTATGCTGTTAAGACTGTGATTTATGATCCTTATTGCGATGAACTGTTGTTCAAATCTTTGATTTGTTGAACGGCTTTGTCCATTGCTGCTTTTGGATCTACACCCTTATCCCAAATTTCTGGAAGCGCTGCATTTACAGGGCTCCAAACGTTACCCATTTCAGGGATAGAAGGCATTGGTTGGGAACTCTTAGCTTGTGCTGCAAAAGCGGACACGAATGGATCATTAACGATTTGTGGATCAAGAAGCGCCTCGTTGTTTGTAGGAACAGAACCGATCGTTTTGTTCAGTAACAATTGAGCGTCTTTGCTTGAAGCAAAATGAGCGTACAATTTAGCAGCATTCGGATATTGAGTAAACGAGTTAACTGCGAAAATTTTGATACCAGAGAATGTAATAGCTGTTTTGCCATTTACTGTAGGGATCGGTGCGATACCAAGGTTATCTCCAAGAGCTGCTTTGTATCCTCCAAGCTCCCAAGGACCAGTGATATCCATCGCTACATCACCTGAGTTGAACAAGCTGCGTTTGATATCACTATTGATATCTCCGCTCTTAATTGGCAATGCTTCTTTCATTTTCACAAATTCTTTAAGTCCTGCAACAGCTCCTTCTTTAGCAAGTCCGATGTCATCTTTATCTGTACCGTCCTTACCGAATAGATATCCACCATCAGAAGCGATAAACATGTAGTTGAAGTACAGGTTTCCTACTTCCCACATAATTCCGTATCTGTTCTTGGATTTATCTGTGAATGTTTTGCTGAAAGCAAGAACATCGTCGAAAGACTTAGGTGCTTCTTTAACAAGTGATTTATTGTAGAACAATGCATAAGTTTCTGCTGCTCTTGGGTAGCCATACAATTCGCCATCGTACGAAGATCCGATAATTGAAGCTTCAGTATTGCTAGCTTTTGTTTCTTCACCGAAGACGTCATTAGGAAGAACCAAGCTCGCACTTGCCGCTTTACCTAAGTTGTCGTGAGGGATAAGAACAACGTCTGCTGCTAATCCTGAAGGACCATCTTGCGTAAGTTTAGTTACTTGATCTGGTGGTGCCAACTCTTCAATCTTGACTGGAACGTTATATTTTGCTGTGAACTGCTTAGCAATTTCATCTGCGAATGGTCTTTCTTCCTTACTTTCCCATACAACTAGTGTCGCTCCATCTTCAGGTACAATCTCTTCTGTCGCTGCTGCATCTGTGCTCTCTGGCGCTGCAGTCTCTGTAGTGTTGTTAGCAGCATTAGTAGCTTTTGCTGCATTGTTTCCCCCGGCATTCCCATTGTTGCTCGAACCACACGCTGTAACGGACAGTGCCATAGAGACAGCAGCGGTGATAACCATCACTTTTTTTAACTTCATTACTTTAACCCCTCCCAATTTTAATAAAGCATAAGATGATAAAATAGTAGAGCAAAAAATTTGCGCAAACGATTTCAGAAAAGCTAAAAAAAAAGTTATTCTTTTAGCTCGCTCCTTCTTGAGCTGCATTTCGCAGTGCAAGAAAGCGCTTCATTCATGAATACATCATACAACAGTATCGTTTGTTTTTAAAAACGTTTGCACATACCATATTTGACCATTTTCCATTAATTGATAAACACTATAGGCATTTATCTCCATTTTTCACATGATATCTTTTAATTAGTCGATTATTCATGTGTTTAAAAATGGAATTGCTATTTTATTT
Organism: Paenibacillus sp. FSL R5-0475; assembly: GCF_038004585.1. Lineage (NCBI taxonomy): Bacteria > Bacillati > Bacillota > Bacilli > Caryophanales > Paenibacillaceae > Paenibacillus > Paenibacillus sp. FSL R5-0475. The sequence continues at coordinate 406,057 of NZ_JBBORK010000001.1, read as the reverse complement.
GCCCCTGATATACCACAAATTCACTTTTCCAGTAGATTTACAATTATCGGGCAGTAGAAACGCTCATATACTCAAGTGAAAATTTGTGCAATGGTTTGAACAAGAGTATTGAAAGCCCTTTTATTCCATGCTATAATCCAAATCGTTAAGAGGCAACCCAACATGAATCATTGCATCTATTGTCTGCCTCCTGTTCTATATAACTAAAAGGCAATGTTACTTATGAAAGGTACAACCTCGGACAAGCTACTTCGCGGCGGTTGTGCCTCTTTGTTATGTGCAAGTTTGTCTCATCATTTGCGCATGTTGCATAAAAAACTGTGCAACCAATAACAATAGCGACATTCTAAAACCCACGCGCTGTGGTGAATGGTTCGGGAAAGTATCGCTCACAAAACTTAAGCGTATACTTTCGAGTTAATTTTGCCGAAGCTGGTCAGGGAAGTATCGCTTACAAAACTTTAGGAGGACTTATTCATGTTACTGGAAGCTGTGTACCATCGCCCGCGGTTAAATTGGTCTTATGCCTATAATGAGAGTACGATTCACTTGCGTCTCCGCGCTAAAAAAGGGGATTTAACAGAAGTATTTGCTTTTGCAGGGGATAAGTACACTTGGGATACCACGAAAGAGCTAATTCCCATGACCCTCTTCACCTCTGATGCTATGTTCGATTATTGGGAATGTGCTTCAGTTCCCATCTATCGCCGATTGAAATACGGATTCTTACTGCAAAAGGATAACGAGAAAGTTTGGATGACCGAAAATGATTTTCAAACGAACCGGCCAGAAAATCCAAACAAGCTTTTCGAGTTCCCATTTATTAACCCTGTTGATGTGTTCACTCCACCTGCCTGGGTAAAGGATGCTGTTTTCTATCAGATCTTCCCTGAACGCTTTGCAAATGGCGACCCTAGCCTTGATCCAAAAGATGTTCAGCCATGGGGAGCAGAGCCAACACCAACCAACTTTTTTGGCGGCGATCTGCAAGGGGTTATTGATCATCTGGATCATCTTAACGAGCTTGGCATCAATGCTATTTATTTCACACCACTCTTCACTGCAACTACTAATCATAAATACGATACAGAAGATTACATGAAAGTTGATCCGCATTTCGGGGATATTGCAACGTTAAAAAAACTCGTCGAACTCTGCCATAAACGTGGTATTCGTGTGCTGTTAGACGCAGTATTCAACCACTCCGGTGGAACCTTCGCTCCATTTTTAGATGTTCAGGAAAAGGGAGAAGACTCCATTTACAAAGACTGGTTCCATATTCGCGAGTTTCCACTTCAGGTTGTAAACGGGATTCCTACTTATGATACTTTTGCCTTTGAACCACATATGCCAAAGCTTAATACCGAACATCCTGAAGTTAAAGAGTACTTACTGAAGGTCGCTGAATTCTGGATTACAGAAGTTGGAATCGATGGTTGGCGCCTTGACGTCGCCAATGAAGTAGATCATGATTTCTGGCGTGAATTCCGCAAGGTGGTAAAGCGCGCTAATCCTGAGGCTTACATCCTTGGAGAAATCTGGCATGAGTCTGCTCCGTGGCTGGAGGGTGATAAATTCGATGCTGTCATGAACTATCCCTTCACTGATGCCGTCTTAGACTTTTTTGTTCACGGTAACCTTGATGCAGAGGGATTTGCCAACTCTATTGGCCGGCAGTTATCGCGTTACCCACTGCAAGCAAGTGAAGTTGCCTTCAATCTGTTAGATAGTCATGACACTCCACGCTTACTTACGCTGGCTGAGGGCGACAAAAATAAAATGCGATTAGCTGCACTATTCCAGTTCACCTTTATGGGTACTCCTTGTATCTATTATGGCGACGAGTTCGGAATGGACGGTGAGGGTGACCCAGGTTGTCGTAAATGCATGGAGTGGAACCCTGAGAAGCAGGATCGTGATCTATTCGAATTCTATCGTCAGCTCATTCAAATCCGCAATGAACAACCTGCACTTCGTGCGGGGACATTTACTTTCTTAGAGGCAGGTCGACAAGGCAGTAAGATAGCCTACGAGCGCCGATTGGATCTTGAGACTATAGTTGTACTGATCAATAGCGAAGAGACCGCTCAAACGTTCCGTATTGACGTAGACGAGCGAAATTGGGAGAACTTGTTCACGGCCGATACAGTGCGTGCTGAGCGTGGCAAGCTGAACGTGAAGATGCCTGCTTATGGTTTCGCTATACTTAAAGCAATCAACTAGATTTAAATGCCTTTGGCCGTATAAAACATAACAAAACAGGGTATCTCACTAGCTATGATAGCTGTGGGATACCCTGTTTTCTATTAGAGATGACTAAGAATGACTGTCACATTACTAGCCAATTACTAATACTTCGGTGCACTATCAATCAGCACACCGAAGTACAGTTTACTTGCTCAGTAGTGTATAAATAATCTGTGCGCTTTCGGCGCGGGTCATCCACCCTTTTGGAGCAAATTGATTGTTCTCTCTGCCTTGCAGAAGCCCTAGACCTGCTGCTGTCTTCACGTAGCTATCTGCCCACTTGCTAATGCTAGATGCATCTGCAAATGTCGTGACACCCACTGCTGGTTCGATCTTCTTACCAGACTTCACTTCAAGCGCACGGATCACCATGATAGCCATTTCCTCACGGGTAATGGATGCATTCGGCGCAAAATTATCCTTGCTTCGACCACTAACAATGCCCAGCTTAGACGCTGTTGCTACGTATGATGAATACCATGCATCTGACTTGATATCAGTAAATTGAACCGGCCCTTCCGCATTTAAACCAAGTGCACGAACTAGTAATGCGGTAAATTCCGCACGACTAACATTGCTCTTCGGATTAAATTCGGTTGTCGTAACCCCTGAAACAATTTGTTTTGCAGCAAGAGACTGAATGGCATGGAATGCCCAATAAGTAGTTGGAACATCCTTAAACGACTTCACAATCTCAAGTACGGCATATTTACTAAAGTGCGTGACTTGTGTGGATATCACGTCTCCCTTCAGCTGTCCACCTACGTACTCAAGCTCGCCATTATCGCCTAAATAGTAAATCCCCAATAGATCTTTATTCGATTGACCTTTAATCTTAAACGATATTGTGATTGGCTCATCGAACTTCTTAACTACAATCCGGGTACCATCTTTCTTCAGAATGCTAAGTCTCAGTTCAAACACATCGGAAAGCGAAGTTACGGTCCCCACCTCTTTGTTTAAACCATCGACTAATGCTTTTGTAGCAGACTGGACCAATGGTTTCAGCTCCAACAGGATATGAGCACCTTCCGCATCCACACCTGAAGCTAAACTTGGTATTGTGCTTAACAGTTTGTTAGGGATAGTAACCAATAGATCCCCCACTTTAAATACTAGATCATTAGATCCCAATGTTTTTGCTGCTTGCAACGGTAACAATACCGCTGTCTTACCTGCAGCAATAACAATCTCTACCTTACCCTCTTTCACGTTCTTTAAGCTATCCTCACTGACAACTTGCATATCAGCAGGAGTTGTTGGGCTAACTGCCACGCTTCCAGAAGTTGGTGAATTTGTCACTTCAGGCGACGGCGTTGGTGTTGGTGTTACTTCTGGCGACACTGTTGGTGTCGGTGTTGCTTCTGGCGACACTGTTGGTGTCGGTGTTGCTTCTGGCGACACTGTTGGTGTTGGTGTTGTTTCTGGTCTCTTCGTTGGTGTTGGCGTTGCTTCTGGCGACACTGTTGGTGTCGGTGTTGCCTCTGGTGACGCCGTTGGTGTTGGTGTCGGCGTTGCCTCTGGTGACGCCGTTGGTGTTGGTGTCGGCGTTACATCCGATGCCTCTACCAGAATAACCGTACCCCCATCATCTCTACCTGGTAGATCAATGATTACTTTTTGATCTTCGGATACCGTGTATGTTTTACCGCTGTACTCATCCTTCACAGATGAATTGGCAGCAAACGGTACCGGAATCGTTACGGATTCCTCACTTGTCTTAGTGTTAATAACCGTCACGACGTTCTCATTATCGTAAGACTTATTGAAGGCTAAATAACCTAAATCATCTGAACCTGCCAGCTTCGTGCGCGTACCTTTGGAATACACTTTGGAGTATTTTGCACGGATATTCAACAGCTTCTGATAATGATCATGAAGTGGCTTTTCTGCAGTCAACTGATCCCAAGGCATATCTTTACGGTTCTCGCTGAACTCACCTTTAGACATGTCTCCTGCATTTTTGCCCGATTTCCCCAGTTCTTCTCCGTAGTAAATGACTGGCTGTCCCTTGGCTGTGATTTGCAGAGCGGCTGCGATTTTCAGCTTGCCTTTATCTCCATCCACATAATTAGACAAGAAGCCATCCTCATCATGACTACTCAGGAATTGAGCCATCATCTTCGTGTTATCAATCTTTAACTCTCGTTCCTGCAAATAGGAATCAACACTGTTAACTTTACCATCAGTAAAGTCTTTCGCAGCATCATTAAATCCAAAATCAAGCAGTCCGTCCATCTGGCCTGTTTCGAGCATTCCACCATTGCTATCAATGGTTCCGCCAAAGTATTCACCGGTCATTTTGAAGTTTGGATCAATTGAAGTCAGTGCATTTTTAAATGCTTTCCAAGTTGTATCTTCTACATGTTTGACTGTATCCACACGGAAATAGTCAATCGTATCTCCACGTTCCGTCCGAGCGTTATCTAACCACCCTGTTTGCCAAGCGATAATTTTTTCACGAACGGCTGGATCTTCCGTTTTGAAATCCGGCAATCCTGCAAGCTCGCCTTTGATTGGATCTGTATCCGCGGATACACCATCCGTACGAAGCATTCCTTCAAAACGTGCTTTATCCTCAGCTGTAATCGTCGGCTCTTTATCCTCAACCTTTAAACCGTAGCCCGTATGATTGAGTACAACGTCGACCATGATCTTGATGCCCTTGTCATGTGCCTTTTCGATCAATTCCTTGAAAGTCTCCATATCACCAAGATGCTCGTCGAGCTTTGTAAAGTCCTTGGCCCAATAGCCATGATATCCGTATTGTTTGAAGCCATCACCTTTATTAAAATCAATATTATCTACAATTGGCGTAATCCAAAGCGTGTTAATACCAAGTTCTTGCAAATAATCGAGATTGTCGATCATTCCTCGGAAATCACCACCGTGGTATGCTTCCAGTTGATCTTTATCTACATTCTCATTATTTGTTGGATCTCCGTCTTTGAAGCGGTCTGTAAGCGCGAAGTATATACGAGCCTCATCCCAATCAAAATCCAGCTTATCACCTGTGTAGGTTCTCGCTTTTACCTCGAGTTTAGCATTTTCTTTATGTGTATTTCCGTACTGGTCCACGAGCGTAATCGGAATATTTTTGATCCCCGCTGACACCGTGTCCTTCACAGCAACTGTCTGCTTCATCAGCTCCGTATCCAGCTTAACTTTGCTTGGTCCTCCAAGATTGGTTAAATCCATGTATCCCTCTGAATATGTTACCTCTTCTGAAGTCACTACATTGATGGTTACAACCGCATTCTGATTAGATGTAACTGCTTCCGGATTCACGGATGTCGTAATCTTAACGTCAGGAATATGATACACAACAATAGATTCATCATTCACTGTATTCTTAGGATCTGTAAATTCAGTAGTGATTCCGTTTTTCGTGATCAAGAACGTATACTTATACGTACCTTCTACTAAATCAGTCAACGTGTAAGTGAACCACTCGTTAGCGGAATCATAAACCATTGGATATGTTTTTCCATTCACTTTTACTTTTGCAGCTGTGATCGCATCCATATTTCCATTACGGAACAAGGCATCATCGCGATATCTAAAAGTAATCGTTCCATCCTTAAGGATAGGACCGCTAATACTTGGTTTGATATCAAACTCCTTCACCCCGCTAGTTACATTCACTTTAGTGAATAATTCACCAGGCGTCAGCGGAATGATACGGTCATCCCCGTAAGGGTCCTTAATCGACCAATCGGTACCTTTACGAAGGACGAACCCTACACTTGTCGCATTCTCAGCAACCTCAATCAAAACACTCGCTGTGCCATTCTTAAAGGTTGTAAAATCAATCTGATCATTTTTAACTCCTGTATTCCAGACCCAGATGTTCCAATCCTTATAATCCTTATCACTACGATTATAGGTAAATTGGACATATCTCTTATCAGTAACCTTTACGGTAACAGTTGTAGAAATACCGCCATAAGTGATGGTAATTACAGCTGTTCCATTACCAATTGCCTTCACTTGACCTTTACTGGTTACTGTAGCCACTTCAGGCTTATTGGAAGTGTAAGTAGCCATTTGCGTAACATTTCTTCTGCTGTTGTCGTCGTACTTCGCAAAAACAGCTGTTTGATGCGTATTGCCTGCTGCCAGCGTGTAGCTTGCACTATCGGTCTCTATAGAAGTAAGCGTAGCGGCTTCAGCTTCCATTTTGATAATCACTGCAGTCAAAGGATCTAGCTTGATTGAATTAGCAGTTAAAATGAAACCACTCTGTTGACTAACTGCAGTAACACCAGCTTCATCATTGTCAACAAGCACCTGACCACTCGTCAAATCCTCTGATAAAGTAAGAGTTCTTTCTGTGCTATCGCCATTCATGAAAACATAATAGATACCTGTGCCATCAGTAGCTTTGTTTGAATAACCAATGACAAGATCATCAGTCTTCATTTCTGGTGCAGGAATTAGTTTAACATTGGAATCAACCAGATCCTTGTCGCCCAATCGGAATGCATCGGTAGACTTTCTCAATTCCATCAGACCTGACGTGTATTTTCTTGTTGTATTCTGTACTGGGAATTGTGATTCATCCGTTGCTTTAGTCCAATCAAACATGTTGACAGCATCCGAAGAATCATACGAATCATGAATAAAATAACCAAAGGATTTGCCTTCACTATCAAACATTTCAGTGTATTTATCCTGAGGAACCGAAGTGCTATTCCATTGCTTGGTACGCCCATATTCCTGGCCTGCATGAATGAAGGCAGTGCCTTGGGAGGTTAGAACAAGCATGTTTCCAAGTCTAATCCGTTTCTGGATTTCAAGCTCATTCTTCTCAATGGCAGGATCTTTCTTGATCGTTTGTGCAATAACATCGTGCAGCGTCAGGTTATCATGCGCTTCGATGTACGGAACGATATCACCTGGATCATCAGCAGGCGTATTTGAGGGCTCCGCCTTAATATTGTTAAAGATTGTCGCTATTGGACGCGCTCCGCCTGTAATAAATCTAGGTTGACCTTCGGAACCATAACCAGATTTCAATTCATTGCGGAATTCGTCAGAGAAAACACCGACGCTATCCGTTTTATCCATCCAGTCCTGATCTGCCCCTTTTCCAGCAAGGGAAAGATCAGCTGCGGCACCGCCGAATGTTCTCCAGCCTTCACCGATAAAAAGTGCCTTCGGATTAATTTCTGCCGCGGCATCATAAGCATTCTGAACAGCCTCCGCTGTCGCATCGCCCATCATATCCCAGCGCATTCCATCTATCTTGTACTCTTCAAACCAGTATTTCACGGAATCAACCATCAACTTCTCAGCCATTTTATGGTTAGTGGCCAGATTGTTTCCGAAACCTCCGATAAAGTTGCCATTTGCATCTTGGAACGCGTAGTAATTAGGTACGATGTCGTTTAAGAATTCTTTTTTAGCCATATGTGTGTACACTACATCCAGAATGACACCCATTCCAGCTTCATGTACGGCGTCAATCAAACCTTTTAATTCTTTAATCCGTGCCTCAGGATCAGCAGGTTTCTGCGAATAAGCACCATCTGGAGAGAAGTAGTTGTGAGGATCATATCCCCAGTTGTATTCATTGTTTTTAGCGGAATATTCTGTTTCTCTAGTCCCCATCTTCGTCTCATCCCCGTAATACCAAGCCATTACAGGAAGTAATTGAATATGAGTTACACCGAGAGATTTAATATAATCGAGCTTCTTTTCAAAAGCGCTATAAGAGCCCCATCTTTCGCCACTCAGACTATCTTCGATCGATACATCGGATGTAAAGTCTCTGACGTGGACTTCATAAATGATTGCGTCCTCGCGTTTTTCGTAGCCTTTAATATCAGCATAACCAAAGGTATCCGGGTTCGTCTGTCTTAAATCAACGATAGCCGCTTTACCGACTGTATCCCCGCCAGCACCAGCTGCACCTGTGGTATCCATAGTAAATACCGCCATTGATTTAGCATAAGGATCAAGGACCTTATTGGTTACACCGTCATTCGTCACTTCATATTGATAAAAGAATCCTCTTACATCGTTTGTAGTCGTGCCTGTCAAATCAGTCGGCTTCAAATCAACCGACCAGACCCCTTGATCTCCACTCGTTAAGTCAACACTGCCCACAAGCACGTTGGAGTCATTCTTATCGTACACATTTACGACAACCGAGCTAGCTTTAGGAGCCCACAATTTTAACGTGGCTGTTTTGTCAGCGTTGTACGTAGCCCCTAGATCATCTCCTGTATAATTGTACATTTCATCAAGCATTCTCCAACCACTAGCCGCAGAGACCGTTTTGCCTGAATAAGTAACGCTAAGCGGAACTTTATCCAGATCAAAGGCTTTTGTATCAACTTCAATTGAAGTTTTGCTAGTAATGGTTACAGCCGATACAGGAATAGCAACACCATCTTTATCTTTAACGGTAATCTCATTCTTCAATGCTGCTGCATCCAAGCCGTCAGTTAACGTGAAACCAAGAAGGATTTTGCTCGTCGACAACACTTCAGCAGATACTAAACCGATAGGTGTTTCACCAAATGGTGAAACATATACATTGTTGTCTCCTTCTTTTATCCACAGCTGGTTGTAACGATCCAGTAGAGTAAATCCTTTGTCACCGCCGTCTTTATTATCGCCATTCAACGGGTTCACTACGAGAAACCCAATTTTTTTTGCAGCTTCTTTCAATGGAATATCAATATAAGCACCAAAGCGACCTACTTGATCGGCTTGGAATGGAATTGCATCTTTAGGCCAATCCTTAAGTGAAACTGCTACATCTTCCCACAACCATAATCCATACTGACTTTGATTGGAATCTGATCTCATATAATGGATCCGAACGGTATTTGCAGGAAGCTTAACCGGTTCATAAGGCGTAACTACATCAGAGCCTTCTGTGATCCATACTTCATTAGTTTGTGGAGTATTAATCGAGAAGTTCTTATCTCCTCCATCTTTAGCACCACTTTCACGCTGAAGTGCGATGAATGAGATTTTCTTAGCCCCATCCTTAATCGGCACATCAACATATGCACCATAGGAATCCATTTGTCCATCAGGAAAAGGGGTCGCACCCATAGCCCAATTATCAGAAGGATTTACAACATCACCCCATAACCACAATCCCTTATCGGTGTAATCACTAGCTTTGTAGTGAACACGAATGTGTCCTGCTGGAACAGGTGTAACCTCTACAGGTTCAGTAGGGATTTTATATTCTGCGGTCACACTGTGATCTGCAGTATTGTACTTGAAGGTTACCTTAAGATCTAACGGTAGGCTCAACGCTAGATCGCTTTCTGGATAAGACATATCCTCTGCTTCTGTGACTCCTGGAACAGAAACCTTATATGTGTAATCTCCCTGCGGCACAGTAACAACTGTACTGTACACACCATCAAAATCAGGATCTGATAACGTGGACAACGCCTCTGCTGGCAGGTTTCCTGTCAATCTTGGCAGTTTATCCGCAGCAATTGGCGTGTAGTACGTAGAATCAGCTATTTTATGAGTGATGTCATTATAATAAAAGGTTACAGTCGTTTCTGTTTCTAGCTTGATGTGGATATCGCCTTTATTATTAACTCCATTAGGATTGGTGTAATTTCCGTAGCCATAACTCTCATCAAAACTATCGTTCAGAGCAACCTTATAATTATATTCTCCTGCTGGCAGAGTCCCAGTAAAAGAATACAACCCATTGTCTGAGTAAGTCATTTGGGTGACTACTGATGTCTCATCCCAATCCTTGCCGGGATTTTCCGCCCCAGTAGAAATAAACTGTGATTGCAAATCACCGACCAAAACTACCTTTGTCGTTTCTGCTGAAACCTTAACTGGGTGTAAGCCGAGACTGGAGAACACAAGAGCAACGATCATGAAGATCGCGAACGTCCTCTTACCCCATAAATTTATTTTCATTTTTGTAAAACCTCCCATAATTATGAATTCCCTTTGTGCAAGCGGATACATAATTTCTCGAACCCCGCCAATTATTCTGAGGTTATGAAATCATGCGTCTTCCTTCTGTGGTTGGAGAAGGTCTATGTGTGCGGCTCGTCAAACCAGATTAACAGCATCACCATCCTTATCAAAGTAAAAGACATCACAAAAATCATGAAATCAGTGCAAACGTTTGCAATAAGTCGTGCACAAACCTAAGTACATAAAATTCATTCCTTAACACAACTGATATCGATCCAAAATCGCCCAATGTAAACGCTTGCTATATTTTGATTTACATACTAATGCTGTATTTATGGTATTGTCAACCAGTATTTTTATGTGTTTAACGAACTCAAATTATCATAAAAGTAAAAATAAAGAAAAATAAACCTGATAATCCCATTTAGGATTTATCCCTTTTTTTGAATGTCTCTCTAATTCCATTCCTCGAATCGAATTGTTCCAAAAAATTTAAGCCACACGTTTGCATTTACGAAATGCTCCTTTCAAAGAAATCGGATATCTTTTATACATATTAAGTTCAATCTTGCTAAATCATTCATACTTTTTTGGTGAAAACAAACAATTTTACACATAAATTTCTAATACTCTTTCCAAAAGTAGCAATATTGCCCTTCCAAATGACTTTATCTATTTACAATTTAGAACTCTTAGATTAATATTACTGTGTAAAGCAAACGGTTCCATAAGGAGGTTTCTATGACAGTTACCATTAAGGATGTGGCCAAGAAAGCGGGAGTATCTCCCTCCACGGTATCCCGGGTATTGTCCAATCACCCCAGAATCAGCCTGGAAACTTCCCGCAAGGTCAAAGCTATTATGGAAGATATGGGCTATACACCTAACATGATGGCTAAGAGTCTAGTGTCGAAAACTACAAATAGCATATGCTTCAGTCTTCCTAAACCAGCTGAAGAGCTGTTCTCAAATCTATTTTTTATGGAATTAATCCGAGGGATCGTTACACAAGCTAGCCGTTCCGGCTACGACGTGTTAATTAGCTCCGGAGCAAACGAGAAGGAAGAATTGGAAGCCGTTTCAAGACTTCTAAAGGGTCGTCGAGTAGATGGTGTTATTCTGCTTTACTCTCGTACAGATGATGCTGTTATTGATTTTCTAGAGAGTAACGATTATCCATTCGTACTGGTAGGCCGAAGTGATCGATATGAGAATATTTTATCTGTCGATAACGATAATGTGATGGCAGCATATGATGCTACTAACCACCTCATTTCAATGGGTCATGAACGTATTGGCTTCGTAAGTGGACCGCCTAATCTAATTGTTTCTCGCGATCGTCTCGCAGGATACCGTAAAGCATTGCTGAATAGCGGTCTTGAAATGCGTGATGAATGGATTGTAGAAGGTGAATTTCTACAGGATAGCGGATATAGAGCGATGTCTTTTTTCATGAATTTGCCTAATCGGCCTACTGCTCTAGTTGCAGTGGATGATATGGTATCGTTCGGAATTTTACGCGGATTGAATGAGCTGAAATACAAAGTGCCTGACGATCTCGCTATTGTGAGCTTTAACAATATTCCATTATCTGAATTATCCAGCCCTCCGATCAGTAGTATTGATATTGGAATTTATCATCTTGGCTACACTGCATCTCAGGTACTTATCCAGAATATCAAGAGTCCGAACCACGATGCTGGTTATACAAACCGATTTGTTATTCCACATCGCTTGATCGTGAGAGAGTCATCCATGTACTCTCATGCTAAGAACAAAACCGAATGAATAAGTGAAGCGATCAACGCTTCATTTATTTTTTGAAAATCTGTACAAACGTTTGCGCTAAATTACTAAAACTTCTTGATCCAGTTCTTTTCAGGGTGAATTTTCGAATCTGAGGTTAAGATAAACTTAACATCTTTAGCAAAGCTTATACGAATTGAAAGCAAATTCAGATACGATTACCCAATGGATCATGATACTGTCACAAATTTTAGGAGGTACTACAATGACGGAAATTAAAGCCTGCTTGTTCGATTTGGATGGTGTTATCGTTGATACTGCCAAATACCATTATATCGCATGGAAAGAGCTTGCAGATGGATTAGGGTTTCTCTTCACAGAACAAGATAACGAACGCCTTAAAGGAGTCAGCAGAACTGCCTCGCTAAATATTTTGCTGGAAATCGGCGGACTAACTATCGATGAAGAAGAGAAAGCTAAGCTTGCAGAACAGAAGAATAATCGATATGTCGAATATATTGCGAAAATGGACAGCTCAGAGATTTTGCCAGGTGCGCTTGATTTTCTGAAAGAGTGCCGTGAGAATGGCATCAAAGTTGCCCTCGGTTCTGCTAGTAAGAACGCAATGACGATATTAAATAATACCGGATTGACCCCTTACTTTGATGCAATCATCGATGGCACACACACAAGTGCTGCTAAACCTGATCCGGAAGTTTTTCTTTTAGGAGCTAAAGCACTTGGCGCTGATCCTAAACACTGTGTTGTCTTCGAAGATGCAGAAGCAGGAATTGAAGCTGCGTCGCGTGCTGGAATGTTCAGCGTTGGTATTGGTTCACCGGAAACGCTCAATGCGGCGAACATCGTCGTTCCATCGCTCGCTCATATGAGTGTGTCACAACTCAAAAAATCTTTTGCTTAAAGTCTAACGAACATTAATCAACTGAAAGTGTTAATGTGATTCGCCCTGCTGCATTCCACTTATAAATGAAATATGTATATCTAGAGGTACGCTTGAAGTGGAGATGGCGAAAGGATTGTGTAGAAGCGCTAGCGTTCGCCTTTGTCCCCAGATGCTCACCTTTAATTCTTCAAATTTAAGCATCTGGGGACAACAGCGATCGGAACAACCTTTCGCCAGCGGAGCGACTCACAAGCACCAAAGTAGAGATATAGTTCATTATATATCCCCACAACATATTTAAAGGAGCCGGTTATCGTGAAACAATATTTAACAATTGATGAATGGTCCATTATTGAAGAATCCTTTGATCCACAGACACAAGAAATCTCTGAAAGTGTATTTAGCCTTGGCAACGGATTTATGGGTGGTCGAGCTAATTTTGAAGAGCAATATAGTGGAAGTAGCCTACAAGGCAGCTACATGGCTGGCGTTTACTATCCTGACAAAACACGGGTCGGCTGGTGGAAGAACGGCTATCCTGAATATTTTGCTAAAGTACTGAACAGCACGAACTGGATCGGTATTAACATCGACATTGAAGGAACTCCTTTAGACCTGGCAAAATGTACGGTTTCCGATTTCCGTCGTGTTCTTAACATGAAGGAAGGTACGCTTTCCCGTTGTTTCACTGCCACACTCGAAGATGGTAAGGAAGTTAAAGTTGAGAGTATCCGATTCGTCAGCATGACTCGTCAAGAAATCGGTGCTATTCGTTACTCCATCATTCCTGTGAATTTCTCAGGCAAGATTACGATCACTCCTTATCTCGACGGTGACGTGAAGAACAAGGATTCCAACTACGACGAGAAATTCTGGAATGAAGTTGAGAAGCAAGCAGGCACTGAAGGTGGACACCTCACCCTTAAGACTAAAAAGCTCGATTTCCATGTAACCTCTGCTATGGCTTTTGATATCCTTATCAACGGTGAGAAAGTCAACGCTGATGCTGAAGCCATTGAACAAGAGAAATATGTAGCCAGCAAAATGAATGTATCCGTACAATCTGGCGATCAAGTCGTCATTTATAAATATGTTGCTAACGTAACCTCGCGTAATCACGGTCTTGGACAATTGGTCGATGCCGCTCAAACTGCTTTGCAAGCTGCTAAGGAAGCTGGTTTTGTAACCCTTCTGACAGAACAAATAGAAGCTTGGAGAGAGAAATGGAAAGAAAGCGACATCATTATTGAAGGTGACGTTTCGGCACAGCAAGCGATTCGTTTCAATATTTTCCAGCTAAACCAAACCTACAATGGTGAAGATGACCGTCTGAACATTGGACCTAAAGGCTTTACAGGTGAAAAATACGGCGGCAGCACTTACTGGGATACAGAGGCGTATTGCGTTCCCTTCTATCTCAGTACAGCAGACTCCTCTATTGCTCGCAACCTGTTGATCTACCGTTACAAGCATTTGGAGAAGGCTAAGGAAAATGCTCGTAAGCTTGGTTTCGCAAAAGGCGCATTGTACCCAATGGTTACAATGAATGGCGAAGAGTGCCACAATGAGTGGGAGATTACATTTGAAGAAATTCACCGTAACGGTGCCATTGCTTATGCGATTTACAACTATGTGAACTACACAGGAGACAAAGCTTATCTTGGTCAATATGGCCTTGAAGTTCTGGTGGAAATCTCCCGCTTCTGGGAAGAACGTGTTCACTATGCAAATCGTAAAGACAAATACGTGATGCTTGGCGTAACGGGACCTAATGAATATGAAAATAACGTAAATAATAACTGGTACACCAACCGGATGGCTTCCTGGACTATGGAATATACCTTAGAAGCTCTGGATTATCTGAAAAAGAACGAATCCACACGCTATGCAGAACTAGTTGACAAACTAGGACTCCAAGAGAGCGAAACCGCAAAATGGAATGATATCATTGCCAAAATGTATTATCCTGCGGATGAAGAACTGGGTATCTTCTTGCAACAAGATGGCTTCCTAGATAAAGAGATTATTCAAGTCAAGGATCTGGCAGCTGAGAACCTGCCGCTAAACCAAAAATGGTCTTGGGATCGTATCCTTCGTTCTTGCTTCATTAAACAAGCGGACGTTCTGCAGGGATTATATTTCCTAGGGGACCGTTACGATCTGGATACCAAAAAACGGAATTTCGACTTTTACGAGCCGATCACTGTTCATGAGTCCTCCCTATCCCCTTGTATCCACTCTATTCTAGCCAGCGAACTAGGATATAAGGATAAGGCTTATGAAATGTACCTGCGTACTTCAAGACTGGATCTTGATAACTATAACAATGATACTGAAGACGGCTTACACAGCACTAGTATGGCCGGAACTTGGATGTCAATCGTACATGGCTTTGGCGGATTACGTGTTCATGATGGCAGACTGACTCTAAGCCCATCGAACCCAGGTCACTGGACAGCGTACTCTTTCAAAATCATGTTCCGCGGCTCCCGTCTAAAAGTAAGCGTTTCGGACGCACAGGTTACGGTTACGAATGAAACTGATATTCCAGCTTCTATTACTATCTATGACAAAGAATATACCGTGAACGGACTAAGCAGCATCACTGCTGACAGCAATTCCGTCACAGTATAAACCGACACCACAAGAGACCCTTTGAAGCCAATAGCTTTTTAGGGTCTCTTTATTTTTTTCCTAAATGGATAACTTATATAAGGAGTGATTATTAATGAAAAGAACCTTTTGGAAGGAAGCTGTCGTTTATCAAATTTATCCACGCAGCTTTCAAGATAGTAATGGTGACGGTATTGGAGATCTGCAAGGCATCATTTCACGTCTGGATTATTTGCAGAAGCTCGGTGTCGATGTAGTTTGGTTGTCACCAGTATATAAATCGCCAAATGATGATAATGGTTATGACATCAGCGATTACGAAGATATTATGGATGAGTTCGGCACGCTAAAAGACTGGGAGGAACTACTGACTGGACTGCATGATCGTGGCATTAAGCTAATGATGGATCTTGTAATCAACCACTCTTCTGATGAACATCAATGGTTCGTAGAGTCCCGTTCGTCAAAAGATAATCCATACCGTGATTACTACATATGGCGTCCAGGTGGACCGAATGGCGAACGTCCAAACAATTGGAGTTCCATATTCAGCGGTCCGGCTTGGGAACTAGATGAGACTACCGGTGAATACTATCTACATCTGTTCTCACGCAAGCAACCGGATCTCAACTGGGACAATCCAAAGCTGCGCGATGAATTATACAAGATGATTACCTTCTGGCTCGACAAGGGTGTGGATGGATTGCGGATGGACGTCATTAATTTGATTTCTAAAGCAGAAGGGCTACCTTCCTTCCAAATCGAGGGCGAGGCGCCAGAGGAACTTGCTTGGGGTGGCGATTACTTTATGAATGGCCCCCGAGTCCATGAGTTTTTACATGAAATGAACCAAAAGGTTCTTTCAAGCTATGACATTATGACCGTCGGGGAAACGCCAGGGGCTTCAGTAGAGGATGCCGTTCTTTACACAGACGAAGATCGTGAAGAACTTCAAATGGTATTCCAATTCGAGCATATGGACGTAGATTCCGGCCCAGGAGGCAAATGGGATGTAGCCCCATGGACATTAACTAAACTGCGCGACATACTTCATAAATGGCAGGTCGGTCTGGCTGACAAGGGTTGGAATAGTCTGTACTTAAACAATCATGACCAGCCGCGTATGGTTTCACGATTTGGTGATGATGGGAAGTATCGCGTAATATCTGCCAAAATGCTCGCTACCTTACTACATACACTTAAAGGCACCCCTTATATTTACCAAGGTGAAGAAATTGGGATGACGAATGTAAAATTCACAACGCTGGAAGATTATAAAGACATCGAAATTCTGAATATGTACCGTGAAAAAGTAACTGAGGGTGGCGCAGATCATGAAACGATTCTGAACGCTATCCATGTCAAAGGCCGAGACAATGCCCGTACCCCAATGCAATGGGATGCATCTGCTAATGCTGGATTTTCAGAAGGAGAACCATGGCTCAAAGTAAATCCGATTTACAAGGAAATTAATGTGGAGCAAGCATTGGCGGATTCTGATTCAATCTTCTACTACTACCAGGAATTAATTGCTTTACGCAAAAAAAATCCGATTATGGTATATGGAGAATATAAGCTGCTACTGCCTGATCATGAGAACCTTTATGTTTATACAAGAACTTTAGAGGATGAACAATGGCTGATCCTGCTGAACTTCAACGAGGCCCCTCAAACCGTTGATCTCTCCGCTGAGCTGAGCACCGCTACTGATTTAATCATTGGAAATTACCCGGATGAATCACCCACACGAGAAATTCTGCGTCCTTACGAAGCAAGAGTGTACAGATTACAAAGCTGACTCTCTCCACCTTCCTGAGTTATACTATATAGGATGATTTTGTTAAGATCATTCTTCCATCAGCAACCTGTCATTAGAGAGCAAGGAATAACAGGATTTGCAAATGGTGGCATGATAGTATGAACTCAAAGGGAGATGGCAGGCTTGGAATGGCTTATCCGCATGAAAGAAGCTTTAGATTATATGGAGAGCAAAATGGAGGAAACCTTTAATATAGAAGATATAGCAAAGGTTGCTTATTCCTCCCCTTTTCACTTCCAGCGTATGTTCTACATGCTCACGGGAGTATCAGTCAAAGACTATATCCGTAAACGGAAACTAACTCTGGCGGCACAGGAACTCGCTATTTCTAAAGTTAAGGTGCTAGATGTCTCATTAAAATACGGATATGACTCTCCCGAGTCGTTTGCCAAAGCATTCCGCAAAGCACATGGAATTACTCCTTCTGCTGCGCGTGAGTCAGGGGTACAGCTCAAAGCCTTCCCTAGACTCTCCTTCCATCTATCACTGAAGGGAGATAAAGAAATGGACTACAGAATTGAGACAAGAGACGCTTTTAATGTTATCGGACTAGTAGAGGAAATGACAACGAAAGATGGGGAGAATTTACGCCGTATCCCCCAGCTGTGGATTGAAGCTAACGAAAATGGTACGTCGGATAAGCTGATTGAGATCGGTGTTGATAAGGACATCCTTGGTATTTGTAAAGATTTTAATCACGAAAAAGAAACCTTCTCCTATTGGATTGCTGTCGAAGCCTCTCCAGAGACGGACGCTCAGGGCTTTGCTTCTACGACGATACCAGCTGCGAGTTGGGCTGTGTTCACCTCAGTAGGGCCAATGCCGAATGCTATTCAGCAAGCATGGTCACGGATCTTTCAGGAGTGGTTCCCTGCAACAGGCTATGAGCATACAGGAGGACCCGAGTTTGAGCTATACCTTCCGGGAAGACCTGATGCAGAGGATTATCGCTGCGAGATCTGGATACCGGTTATGAAAAAAAATTAATGCTTACTTAGACTATTCGGAATTCCGGATAGTCTTTCTTTCTTTCAGAATTTCTACGATTTCATTTTGAGAATCGGCTTAATCTTGGTATAATAAATAGATTATGTGATTCAATAATGACTATTGTCGTCCGATTATCGGTGAAGGAGAAATTCATGTCTACTGTAAAAATATTTTCAGACAGCACTTCCGATTTGCCTCAAGGCTGGAAGGATACTTTTAATATCGGCATCGTTCCCCTTTACGTAGTGTTTGAAGAAGGAACCTACAAAGATGGTGAAGATATCACACCAGAAGAAGTGTATCGCCGTGTCGCAGCAAGCGGAGTATTGCCAAAGACAGCCGCGCCTTCGCCAGCTGACTTTATCGCCGCTTTTCATCCGGTAATTAGCCGTGGAGATGATATTGTATATATCAGTCTCTCCTCATCATTATCCTCTACATATCAGAATGCACTTTTGGCTGCTGGGGAATTCCCAGAGGGGCGTGTACAGGTTATTAATTCACAGACCTTATGTGGAGGCATCGCTCTTCTCGTTATGAAAGCTGTCAGAGCCGCTGAAAAAGGTTACAGTGCCATTGAGATTGCAGCTATGCTGAAGCAGAGTCGTAATCTTGTAGAAACAGAATTCGTGGTAGATACGCTAGATTACTTATATATGGGTGGACGCTGTTCAGGTATGCAGAATTTCATCGGTAGTCTGCTAAAAATTCGTCCTGTTCTTAGACTTGTAGACGGCAGCATCGTACCTACTAGTAAAATTCGTGGCAAAAAAGAAAAAGCCGTGGAACAAATGCTCCAGAACGCCTTGGTTAACGTCGAGCGGATGGATAAAGAGCTGCTCATCGTTGTTCATACCTTAGCGGAAGAAGATGCTCGCTATCTAGAGACAGCGATACGAGAGAAAACTCAAGTGAATGAGATCGCTATCCTCAACGCAGGTTGTGTTATTGGTAGCCATTGTGGCCCACATACTGTAGGTCTCATGTATATGCTTCAAGATTAATATTCTAACGCAAATCTCCGGTCATTGCTTCGTAAGTCAATGAACCGGGGATTTGTGCGTTTACCCCTCCTGATTTGAAGTTGAATTTATCTCGACCTCTTTTTTTATGAAGGGTAACATAAACCGGAATGTTGAACCTTTATTCTCTTCACTTTCTACAAAGATTGTCCCACCCATCAGCTCAACCAGCTGCTTACAAATAGCGAGTCCCAACCCTGTACCGCCATATTTACGGTTGATGATCGGGTGCAGCTGTGAGAAGGATTGAAATAATAAATTGAGTTTATTATCGGCAATCCCAACACCTGTATCACGGACAGAGAATTCCAATAAATATTCTTTTGAATCCGAAAGTGGAATGTTCTTAACCGATAGTGTTACGCTCCCATGTTCTGTGAATTTCAGAGCATTTCCTACAAGATTGACAATAATCTGTCGCAAACGGATCGGATCAGCCAGTAACGTTGTTGGAACACTCGTATCCGCCCACCACCGCAAGGCCAGCTTCTTCTCTTCGGCTTTAGGCGTAAATAAATCAATAATGTCCGATATCATCTCTCGAAGTTCAAACGATTCGGTTTGCAGTGGCATTTTACCCGCTTCCATCTTGCTGAAATCAAGAATGTCATTCAAGATCTGTAAAAGCGTGTAACTACAGCTTCGTAAAATCTCGACATACCCCCGCTGTTCTTCTCCAAGATCAGTTTCAAGTAAAAGATCTGACATCCCTATCATTCCATTCATCGGTGTCCGAATTTCATGACTCATCATCGCTAAGAAGTCAGATTTGGCTTGCGCCGCCTGTTCTGCAGATTCTTTAGCGCGAATGATTTCTTTCGCATTCGTGATATCACTAAAAGCAATAACTGCTCCTGAGATCATCCCCCCATCCATAAGAGGCGACACCCGATAATTGACAAAAAAGCTGGTTCCATCCTTACGCCAGAAGATCTCATCGTCTTTCCTGCGGATAATTCCATCTGCAATTGTAAGACTAATCTGACAATCAGGGGTTGAATAACGTGAGCCATCGCCTTGGATTTGATGAATATATTCCATCAGCTTCAGGCCAACCAATTCTGTAGGCTGGTAACCTAACATATCTGCTCCCTCACGGTTAATAAAGAGCGTTCGCCCTATATTATCTAGTACGAATATTCCAGCTGAGACGGAGTTCAGAATAAGGTTCGCTCGTTTATCTTCGACTTCAGCAGCAAAAGTAGATTTGAAGTTTGACTCTAGTTCTACCTTATTCGATAATTTAGCATGAAAAGAATCTGCTAATGCGTTTAGCCAGTCATGTAACCCTTCCGAATAATGATGATAGTTGCTGTTATCCACTTGTATGATCGCGAATACCCCAACAATTCCCTCGTCTATCGTTATAGGAATAAAGTTTCCCTTCACAACGTCCGCTTTGGGATTGTTCAGATCTTGCAATTCAAAGCTAGAGGGATTCCCTTGCAGGGCAGCCTCAAAACTAGCTACATCAACAAGGTATATTCTTTTAAGTGCTGTCAGACCTATATCTTGGAACGATGCTTCTGCACTGGATTCTAGATAGAACGTACGATTCGTTCCTACGCAGTGACCTTGCCGATCCAACACAAATATCAAATTAGGATGATGGTCATATAACGATTTATAAGCGCTCTCTTCCGAAAGCAATCGTGTTAGAATGGACGTCCAGTCTTTATCCACAATTCATTTCACCTCAGGCTCTCTCATCCATTATCATTACCCTAAAATGAGCGGAAATCATCTTAAATTTTAAATTCTTCTATTTTGACCATTATAGCAAATATACTTTAATCGGTCGCAGATAAACACTAAATCCCCCTTTAGAACCCGACCACGATGACTTACACATCGTACTGAGATTCTTAAGAGGGATTTCTATAAATATTTTAGGCTATATCTTTATGGTCAATATTGCGAATCGCCATATAGGCAATACCTGCTCCAATCAAGCCAAGCGAGATCGACACCGCCGCTAAATTACCTAAGCGTGCTTGATCAAATCCACCAGAAATTAGGGACGTAACTAACACCGCCGAGACGATGGTGGCAGGAACTGATTTTTTCTTCATTCCAAAGTACAAAGGAATCAGAGCAATACCCGCTGCGTAAAATGCGTTTGCGCCTAACTTGATCAGCTCTGAAGTGATTATAGGAAGGTTTAACTCACCCGGGATAAGCCCTACAAACGAATTAAATCCTATTAGCATAGCTCCAACTACAATGTCTGACACGATGATGGCAACAAATGTGAAGGCGAACACTATCAATATTTTCGCAGTCATTAGCTTTTTACGTGAGATAGGGTACATGAAGAGAAGAGTAATAGTGTTGTTCTTATACTCATCAATCACCAGCTTGCTAATAATAACGGAAGCGAAAATAATATAAGCAGCCTTAACAAAAACGAACACACCTTCAAACATATCTGCGTAAGAAGCGAACGACGGTTCATTCTCATTTCGATCAACGAATAAAACCATAATCATAAACCCAAGAATAGCGAGATTGACGATTGCTGCCCCTGTAAGAAGAGTCTTTAGCTTATTCTTCCGAATCTCCAAAGATATTAATTTAAGCAACGCCTTCACCCCCAATCAATTGTAAAAAATAATCTTCCAGCGTATGTTGTTTCTTGCTGATGCTCTCAATCTCCACGTCTGCTAGCACTAACGCCTTATTCAGATTACGTTGTGAGATACCACCGTCATAAATTCTTACTGTAATATGATCTAGTACTTTGAAGTTATTGAGGCCAAGCTTGTGCTCCAACACGTACACTGCTTTGTTAATCTCATTCGTAACCACTTCGATATATTCTGTATTTTGACCGCGAATGGAATCCATCGCCACCTCTTCTACCAGAGCACCCTGCCGGATCACACCGATAGTATCAGCAATCTGCTCGATTTCCCCCAGAATATGACTAGATACAAGTAACGTCATTCCATATTCACGGCTAAGCATCCGGAACACTTCACGCATCTCTTTGATTCCCACAGGGTCTAGTCCATTAATCGGCTCATCCAGAATGAGTAGCTCCGGTTTCGTCATAAAGGCTCTGGCAATACCAAGGCGCTGCTTCATCCCAAGCGAAAATTGCTTCACCGGCTTTTTATCAATACCCGTAAGCTTTACCAGCTCCAGCGCTTCCCCAATCGCTTGCGGATCATAATAGCCCATGTATTCTCCATGCAGGATCAGGTTTTCCTTGGCTGTGAGTTTATCATAGAACACTGGATATTCAATGATGCAGCCCATCCGTTTGAGCATTTCATACGAATGATTTGTCATTTTTTCATTAAAAAATTCAATCTCGCCACTCGTCGGCTTAACGAGGTTCGTGATCATTTTCATGACCGTTGTTTTGCCGGCACCGTTCGGTCCAAGAAAGCCATAAATTTCACCTTGTTTAATATTCATATTCACATTGCTAACGGCTTCTTTGCCTTGGTAGGTTTTCGTTAAATTTCTTGTTCGAAGTATCGTAGTCATTTCCGTGCTCCCCTTTGTTTTCGTCTCGTCTTCCTTAGTTCTTATTGTACACAGCAGAATTTTCTTTTTTATTACTCGATTCTTACAAAAATCTTAAGCTGCACACAATTTCATTCTTTAGAAGCTTAATCTACGAAAAGAAAGGGTAAATACTGTTCTCACAAACGGTTGACTAACCAGTGTAATGGTACCATTCATCTGCTCCGTTAATCTTTTGGTGATCGTCAGACCCAGACCACTCCCTTGATATGATCGATTTCTCGAATCCTCCAGTGTATAGAGCCGTTCGAATACTTTATCCTGGTGAACTTCACTAATGCCTTTTCCCCTGTCCCAAACATCTATGTATACTTTGTTCTTATCACTATAGAGTTTCAAACCTAATACGCCTCCGGCATCCCCGTAAGCAATCGCATTCGATAACAAATTGGTCAATATCCGGTCAAGCGCCTCTTCGTTTCCCATGAAATAAAGCGAGTCATCAGGGATTTCTATCTCCACCTCACTGCCCTTGGCGCTAAGGATATCATAGAAAGAGAGAATATTACGTCTGCACACCTCACCTGCCTCAACACGTGTAAGATTGATTTCCCGATCCCCTGATTCCAGCTTAGCCAAGTCAAAGAACTTGTTCATCAATTGGATCACTTCATTTGCTTTTTGGTGAATCGTATTCATCATACGTTCCCGTTCTTCGGCTGGCATATGTTCATCCTGCTGAATCGTCTCAATATAACCGAGTACTACCGTTAGCGGAGTCTTAAGATCGTGGGAAATGTTCGACAACATATTACGCATGGACTTCTCCAGCTTCACGCGCTCAATGCTTCCTTTATGATTAATGTCGAGCAGCCGATTTAGATCAATCAGCACACTTTGCAGCTCCACATTACTACTGAATAACAGCAGTCTTTCGTGTGAACCTTCAGCCATGATGCTACTTAGCTTGTCATGAATATATTTCAGGTCTCTGGAAGCTTTACGTGAATGCTGATATTGCCATACAATGACGACGAGCAGGAGTACAATGACCACACTAAGCGCCATGCTCATTATAGCTGCTCTCCCAGCTTATATCCGATCCCCCACAACGTCTTGATGTACTCTGGATGCGAGGGGTCATCTTCTATTTTTTCGCGTAATCTTCTCATATGTACATTAATAACGTTCTCATCTCCGAAATAATCATCTGCCCATACGCTAGCATAAATCTGCGCTTTGGTGAAGACCCTGCCCGGATGCGTAACGAACAGCTTAAGAATATGAAATTCCTTAGACGTTAACTTCACCTCTTCCCCGTTCTTTAGCGCAGAGAAATTATCCAAATCTACAGTCAGGCCACCAATGGAAATTTTTTGCTTCGCAGGAATTGGAGCTTCCGGTTGGATGGTGGGGGTAGCATAACCCGCTCTTCGAATCGCAGCCTTCACTCTTGCAGCTAATTCGATCATTGAAAATGGCTTGGTAATATAATCATCCGCCCCAAAGCCAAGTCCAAGCGCTTTATCCACATCGCTGTCCTTGGCTGACATGATCAACACCGGAACTAGACTTGTCGCACGGATCGTCTGGAGAATATCAGTACCGCTGCGCTTGGGCAGCATGAGATCTAATAATACAAGATCAAAAGGATTACTAGTACGGAATGTCCTTTCCGCTACTTCACCATCGAACGCCGTTTCCACTTCATAGCCCTCTTTTACTAAATAGGACCTAACCATTTCACTAATTGCTTCGTCATCTTCAATTAACAATATTCGGTGCATGAATGCTGCCTCCAATGATCTGAGAATAAAAATTAGTTAAAAACTTAAGGTATTTCTTTAAGGTAAACATGACTGCGGTGAATGTTTGGACTTCCGGTCGCTGTTGTCCCCAGATTTCTTGATTATATACCGTGTTTCACGGTTGAAATCCGGTGAGCCTATGCTTCCGGAGCGAGCTTTCCTACGGAAAGCTTTCAGGCGAACGCTATCGCTCCTACAGTTCCAAAATCCCCCTCCGCCACTCTTCCTTTTTAGAATGTTTTAGTTCAACTTATTTAAATTATTCATAATGCCCCTTAACCTCAGGCAGTTCCTTATAAATGCTTCCGGCCTGCACGATCTTAATGATCGCTTGGGCTAGTTCAGTCATCTGACCGTCATCCTCAGTATTCTGGCATTCCGTCCACTGATAATGACGCTCTCCACTATTAATCTGAACCGATAAATCGTAACTTACAACAGGTTTCCGATTACACTCGGTAGATAACTCTTTTTCATCTAAGTAATTCGCTAGAACCATTTCTTTATAGATTTGTCCACGTTCCTGTTCAGAAAGCTCAAAATCACTAACCTCGACTACTTCCCCATTCTGGAGATCTTTGACCAACTTCTTCTCTATCGTATTAATTTCGTTCTTTTGGTTCACACCATATTTTAAAACAAACTCAAACTTATCTTGTTTCGTGACGTCAAAAGAAATCTGTAGCAGCTCGATCTTTGCTTGTTCGCCCTCGCAGCCCGTTAAGGTATACGACAGAAGTTTATCCGTTTCGTTTCTAACAAGGTTCTGACAAGTGTATGTGGTTATTTGGGGACTACCAAACGTATCTTCGGAATTATCATGCCGCATTTCAATCCCTTGGTCAGTATATTTCAAGTCATTAAAGATCGGATCACCCTCAATTGTGTAATGAACCACACGCTGCTTACCCGCTTTATTTTGGATAAAAGCATCCAGCTTCTTAAGATTCTTAACAATCATTCCATGGCTGTTTATCACATCTTCTTGTTCATTAATGGTAGTTGTGAATTTGTCTTCTCCATTGGATGGCTGGTTAAAGCAACCGGTTACTATAAGCGCTATAAAAATCAGAAGAATACCGCTCGATCTCATCGATCATAACCTCCTTAAACACTCCATAAGTAGAATCATTTGTTAAAGTATACCAATAATAACGGGGGCTGGGTATCCCTTCAGAGGGATATCTGATGATAGAGAGATTGATAGGAATTTAAACTAGATAGCAAAAAAAGCTGATTGGATATCCAATCAGCTGTGCTTTTGTACCTCAGAAATCTCCTCAATATCTATCGCACTATATGCTTAACCTCTTTGTGAGTCTACGGAAATTCTCCGGCTCTTAATGCAAGAAATGCATCAGGAACGGTGCTGCTACTGCGCCACCTAACATACTAGTCCCAAATATTGCCCAGTCATTTAAAATATGTGCAATGATCGATGTCCAGATATTCTTTGTTTTCATGTAAGCAAGCGTTAGAATAATTCGAGCGATTCCGATTCCCAGAATGGCCTGAGCAAAATTAAAATTGTACGTTTTTAAGTGTAGTGCACCAAAAATGAGCGCTGTTACGATTAATGCAATAAACACGGACGCCTTGCGTGACATTTTAAAGCCAATAAAGCAAAGCTGCATAATCGCCAGGAATGGCAAGATCGTTAACAATTCCTCGCCAATTAATTGAAATCCTGAGAAGAACAATGTCCAGAGCTTCTCACCTGTTGAAAGGGTATCCCCATGACCTAGCACCGCATTTACTGTTACAGCTCCCATCGATGAAAGCAGCGCAGCTACCCCCAACGTTACGATGAAATTAATAATAAAGAATAAAATCCCGTATAATACATGACTTACTTCAGGCTTTTTGAAGAGAATTCCTAACTTCCCTTTGGTTGCCCACACTAATGCGATTAACGGAAACAGCGTGAATAGAAACGG
The DNA here is from genome assembly GCF_038004585.1 of Paenibacillus sp. FSL R5-0475. NCBI lineage: Bacteria > Bacillati > Bacillota > Bacilli > Caryophanales > Paenibacillaceae > Paenibacillus > Paenibacillus sp. FSL R5-0475. The sequence continues at coordinate 379,580 of NZ_JBBORK010000001.1, read as the reverse complement.
AGCAATCTTGCTCTGCACTTCATTAGGCAGAAAAGGAATCTCTACTGTCATTGTTAAATAGCCTACAACGATACTTGCAAGGATCACTACCCATTTGCCAATAGGCATGAAATACGGCTGTCCATTATACAAAGGATAATCAACGGTTTGTTTTACTTTTGTCATGTTGCACGACCTTCCAACGCTTATTATTATACTGTGAATCCTATCACTGGAATATGAACTATAAATGAACCGACAAGTTCATTTATAATCCCTGATGAAATGCTCAATTTCTGGCCAAAGATGGAGCATAAAAATAACCAGTCACCGACATCGATCGGTAACTGGTTATCTTTGAATTATCAATTGAATCCTAAGGAATCGTCAAATAATCTCGATATTCCGATAAGCGTGTGTTCGAACACATTTTCTGAAGTAAATATACCAATAGATGAATCAGCCAATCCCTTCTGGAGGGCGGGACTAAATAAATCGATGCTCTTGGCAATCTGTCCGCCAATAACGATGCGGTTTGGCTGATAGTCTATAACATAGGACTTTAGCATCCTAGCCAATCGTGTACCGAATTCTTCAAACACCTTGCAGCACAAGCTATTCCCGTTTCTTGCTTGTTCTGCGAGTTCCTTCACGTCCATTCCTTTTTCTAGAGCTCCCATCTGCTCAGCCAGGCGAAGAATTCCGCGACGTGAGAAGGCGTTATCTATGGTGCTCTCCAGGAAAGGTTTATCAAAAAGCCAACCGTCCTCGGGAACCCCTGGTCCTTCGTTCAGGATCAATACACGATCAATAAATGCGGAGCCTAACCCTGTCCCTAAAGTTAATGAAATATATCTTTCATTTGGAAATAATCTGCTTACGCCTAAGGCAAACAGCTTCGCATCATTCTCAAATCGAATATCTGCCTGCAGCAGGTGCTTCGCCCATTCCTTATGTTGTAAGGTATTGAACCGGGTATATAATACTTCTCGTATATTCTTACCATACAACGCCTCATATTTACTAAGCCCCTGAATATAACAGATACCTTGCTGGTAATCAAAGGGCCCGGGAAAGGCGAGACCGATGCGCCAAGTACAGTCTGAGGATTTCCCTAGTGTAACGGAATAGAACTGATATTGATCTTCTAATATAGAAATAAATTGGTCTATAATCACATCGGCATCTTGGTCAGCGAAGGAAGGATGTTGCTTGCAGCTAGCCTGTAGCAAATCTCCATCCACGACCAAACCAGACTTAATAAAGGTTCCTCCCACGTCTAAAGCGATCACGACTTTAGGCTTCAAAGGAGACTCACATCCCAGACCTTGGATACGCCAGCTTTCACTACTCGTGCGCCATAACCATTCTATTGTTCTATTGAATTAATAATTCTCCACGATAATTAATATGATGGTATTTTGATAACTGCAAGCTACTTACGAATCACCTTGAGAAAATCATAAAGATATATAACGGATTCTCCCTCCCGTCATATTGCCCCTCCCCTACCCATATACATAATATGAACTACATTGATCGACCCATCTATATGAAGCCAAACCCCATTTCGTGAGGGTTTATTCAGGTTGGATCTACAGAATTATAGGAAGGAGCACAGAATCATGCCAAGCGAAGAAATTAATGCGTTGGAGCGGGCGATTGCTGAAATTACGGAAATAGCTACTGGCTTCGGCTTGGATTTTTATCCCATGCGATATGAAATATGCCCTGCCGATATTATTTATACATTCGGTGCTTATGGAATGCCGACAAGATTTGGTCATTGGAGCTTCGGAAAAACATTTCACAAAATGAAATCCCAATACGATTTCGGGCTGAGTAAAATATACGAGCTCGTCATTAACTCCAACCCTTGTTATGCTTTCCTGCTCGACGGAAACTCGCTGATTCAGAACAAGCTGATCGTAGCTCACGTGCTGGCGCACTGCGATTTTTTCAAAAATAACATGCGTTTCTCCATGTCCAACCGGGATATGGTCGAGAGCATGTCGGCTACAGCGGATCGGATCGCCGGTTATTCAGTAACCTACGGTACCGATGCAGTGGAGCGCTTCATCGATTCCGTGCTGGCCATTCAAGAGCATATAGATCCCAGCCTGATTCAGCCGCGTAAGCTAGGTAAGACCCATCTGCTGGAAGCCAAAATGAAAGAACTCAAGGATGCCCCTCCGGGTGGCTCCAAACCAGCTAATCCGTACGACGAGTTATGGAATCTAGACAAGAGCAATTCTGGACCACAGGAAGCATCATCCGGAAATCGTGCGTTCCCACCTGAGCCGGAAAAAGATATTGTCTGGTTCATCCAGCAATATTCCACCGTCTTGGAGGATTGGCAGCGCGATATTATGACGATGCTTCATGATGAAATGCTCTACTTCTGGCCACAAATGGAGACGAAGATCATGAACGAAGGCTGGGCTTCGTACTGGCATCAGCGCATCGTCCGTGAACTGGATCTGACCGAAGAAGAAACCGTAGAATACGCTAAACTAAATTCCTCCGTCGTGCAGCCTTCACGGCAAAGCCTGAATCCATACTATCTTGGTCTAAAAATCTTCGAAGACATCGAACGCCGCTGGGACCGCGAGAAAATATTTGAGGTTCGCGAGTTGGAGTCTGATACTTCTTTTATCCGCAGCTATCTGTCCAAAGAACTGGTGAACGACCTCGATCTTTATGTTTTTGAGAAAAAAGGGCCGGAATGGAAAATCACCGACAAAGCATGGGAAAACGTACGGGATCAACTGGTACTCGCTCGAGTCAATGGAGGGTCACCTTACTTGGTCATAGAGGATGCCGACTTCGAGAAGAATGGCGAGTTATTTATCACCCACCGCTATGAAAGTATCGAGCTGGACCTGAAGTACCTGGAGCGCACACTCCCGCATATCTACTCATTATGGGGGCGCACCGTTCATCTGCAGACCGTCGTGGAGGACAAAAAGGCGCGGTTCTCGTATGATGGCAAAAAGGTGCAGCGGAAGTTTATTTAAAGAGAATAAGGCTCTATAACTTGAAAAACAAAGCGGCAGAACTGGACGCGTAGTACGTCCCTGGTCTGCCGCTCTTTATTTGGTCTATTGATTATTCGGATTCATTTAACATCTTTGAAAAATATTTCGGAGCCTCAGTAAATCCTTGTCGGGCATAAAATCTATGCGCATCAGATCTTCTGGAGTGGCAATGAACTTGAATTCGGTCACAGTTTCTTTTTCTAGCTAAATCAGTGCAATATTCCTCAAGCATCCGTCCAATTCCCTTGCTCCTAATGGCATTACTTACCACAAGATAACTTATAATTGCAGTATCCCCTGTGAGCCCTAATTGAGGTATGTAATGCATGGAAATGCAAGCGACTACTTTATGATCTTCCTCGAAAACTAATAATTCCTCATCCGGATGCAGGACTAGCTTTTCTATTTTTTCTTGCATGAATGCTTCTGTCTCTGGATAACCCAACTGCTCTAATAATTCGGATATGTCTTTCCAGTCCTCTACTTTTGCTTCTCTAATCATCTGTTTCACTCCCCGGGATTATCAAGTTACACGTCTATTTAATCTATTAGACTACGGGAGGGGATAAGCGTCAATCATGTCCTAATCAATTCATTTTAGCTACAATAAATGAGAAAGCCCGCAGCGTGTAACCCGCTGCGGACCTTCTTACGTCGACACCCCGTATCGACTGAATAATTAGAACATGGCAAATGCTGCAGAGGTGAAAGTAACGTAGGGAAGTTTGGAACTGTAGGAGCGTAGCGCTCGCCTTTGTCTTCGGATGTTATCCGCATAAGCGGTAAAAATCAAGAACATCTGGAGACAACAGCGACCGAAAGTCCAAACATTCCCGTAGTTACTGCATCACCGAGGAGCCTTTCCCTTTGCTTTATTATTTCGTTCAAATCATTCGGTCGATTTTTTCACAGGAACATAAATCTCCATCACCGTATCCGGACGCGAGTGGCAGCGTTCATCATAGAATTCGAAATCCAGTTTACTATCATCATAATCGTAGCCACTATCCTTAAACCATTCTTCGAAGATATACTTCCATGTGCTTTTTATAACCTGTGCAAACTGTATTTGCTCTGTATCCGTTGATGTATCCACTGGCGGCGTTGTGAACACAGCATATTCGGCTTCTGGCACATCCATCGTCAACATATCATCTTCCACCTTGGAGTAGTCCTCTACAATAACACCTAGAAGATAAGTCGCATTACCATTATCTGAGGAAGGAATACATAAGCCGACTTCTCCGTGTTTAGGCGGGTTTAGTATTTTATACATTTTGGACTCCAGATTCTCACCCTCATAATGACTCCAAAAAGATGCAATATCCTTGGTGTACATACTTCCAGCAACATTAGTTTGGATCCCATACCCAGCGACCTTAAATGCAGGCTTGCGAACAATAACAGGGTTCATTATAAAACCTCCGATTTCAATTAGTGTTTTTCCTTTAGTAAATCCGTCCATTCGTGCGGCATACTGTGTCGGGCTATAGCCAAAAGCCTTGCGAAAGGCCTTAGTGAATCCACTTTGTGTCTCAAAACCATAGTCCAGCGCAATATCAATGATTCTTCTACCGGCAAACAATTCAATGGACGCTAAAGATAATTTCCGGCTCCGCACATATTCCATCACGGACATTTCCTTGCATAAGCTGAACACTCGGCAAAAATGATACACCGAATATCCAACCTCAGCGGCTATTTCTTCCACTGTTATATTTTCTTTGATATGAGCTTCAATATATTCAACACATTTCTCTATATCTTTACTGTAATTCAAGTGCAGCACCAGCCTTCCCCCGTACGGTGATTTCATTATATCAACTGCAAGCGAGGAGGATTGTTCCTGTTTTGCTGAGCTGTATGATGTTGTATGATCTAACACTTTCTTTAGTTAGCTGTCATGAAAACCTGCAAATGTGCAGCTTTTTACATTGATATCGTCCTCATCTAGCTCAAAAGCTGCAAAAATACAGGAATTTTCCCTACTTGGGGTTTGAAAGTGACTTACACCGCAAAAAAACTGCAGATTTGCAGGAATTACTAATTTAAAGAGCTTTGCCATATATAATAATGTACATTTGCAGTTTTTTCCTGTAAGGGCGGCTCCCCCTGCTACTTTTCATGGTTCATGCATTACTTTTCGGATGCGCGACCAAAGCCTAATTCCACACAATCTCACGTATTGATACACGTAAAAAATATCTATCACATAAAAAAAGACCACCAAATGGTGGTCCGCAAATTTACTTGTATTCTTTTACCGATTAAGCAGACTGCCCACATACTTCAGCAGCTCATTAGCGCAAATTGGGCAATAGTGATGCCCATCAATAAGTCTAGCGCACACCTCATTGATCCGTTTAAGCTGACTTTCATCCGGCGTTTTGGACGAGGTGGTGATTTTGACGATATCTTTGAGATCTGTGAATAGCTTCTTCTCAATCGCTTCCCGTAGGCGGTCGTGGTTGTTGTACTCGAATTTCTTCCCTTTGCGTGAATACGCGGAAATCCGGATCAGGATCTCTTCCCGGAACGCTTTTTTCGCATTCTCAGAGATACCGATTTGCTCTTCAATCGAACGCATTAACCGCTCATCCGGCTCCATCTCCTCATCCGTCAGCGGATCGCGGATTTTGGACCAATTGCAGAAGGCTTCGATATTATCGAGATAATTCTCAAATAATGTCTTGGCGGACTCCTCAAAGGAGTAGACGAAGGCCTTTTGCACTTCGCTTTTAGCTAAAATGTCATATTCTTTGCGGGCAATGGAGATGAAGTTCAAATAACGCTCCCGCTCCTCTTTTGTAATCGATGGATGCTGATCCAGGCCGTCTTTAATTGCACGCAACACATCCAGTGCGTTCATGCACTGCAGATCACCTTTGATCAAAGCACTGGAAATCCGGTTGATAACATACCGCGGATCTATTCCAGACATGCCTTCATCCAAATACTCCGTTTGCATCTCCTTGAGATCTGCTTCTTTGTAGCCTTCGACCTCTTCACCATCATACATGCGAAGCTTTTTGATCAGATCCATGCCTTGTTTTTTACTTTCTTTCAGACGGGTCAGGATCGAGAAAATAGCAGCGGCACGCAGCGCATGCGGCGCAATATGCACATGGTTCATATCACTCTGGGCGATCAACTTCGCGTAGATTTTTTCCTCTTCCGATACTCTGAGGTTATACGGAACAGGCATCACAATCATACGGGACTGGAGCGCTTCATTCTTTTTATTAGAAATAAACGACTTATACTCAGTTTCATTGGTGTGAGCTATGATCATTTCATCCGCACTGATCAGCGCGAACCGGCCAGCCTTGAAATTTCCTTCTTGCGTCAGTGACAGCAGATTCCATAGAAACTTTTCGTCGCATTTGAGCATTTCTTGAAATTCCATCAGCCCACGGTTAGCTTTGTTCAGCTCTCCGTCAAAACGGTAAGCGCGTGGATCGGATTCCGAACCAAATTCAGTAATGGTCGAAAAGTCGATACTTCCTGTCAAATCGGCGATATCTTGCGACTTCGGATCGGATGGACTAAAAGTACCAATCCCTACCCGCTCTTCTTCTGACAAAATGACACGAGCCACTTTAACCTGCTCAATATCTCCCGCATAATCATTTCTCAGCCGCATCTGGCAGGATGGGCACAAGTTGCCCTCAATACGCACACCGAGTTCTTTTTCAATCTCTGGACGAAGCTCCAGGGGGATCAAATGTAGTGGATCCTCATGCATCGGGCAGCCCTCAACCGCATATACCGCACCCGCATCCGTCCGCGAGTATTGTTCCAAACCTCTTTTTAACAGCGTGACTAGGGTCGATTTCCCCCCACTGACAGGTCCCATCAATAACAGAATCCGTTTACGAACATCTAGCCGGCGTGCTGCAGAGTGAAAATACTCCTCCACTAACTTTTCGACTGCACGATCAAGTCCAAAAATCTCTTGTTCAAAAAACTTATAACGTTTGCGTCCGTTTATGTCCTCTACGCCATGCGACTTGATCATGTCATAAACGCGGGAGTGAGCGGTTTTTGCGGGAGAGGGGTCTTTTTTCAAAAGTTCTATATATTGCTTGAAGGTCCCGCTCCACGCCAAACGGTCGTTCTCAGCCCGATACGAAGCTATTCGCTCAAAAATATCCATTGCTCGCTGCCTCCTCTTGCGCTCCTACTTGCTCTCCTATAGCGTTAAAAAGTGTATTACATACCTATGCGGCAAGCGCGGAATAGTTGACCTCTTTTTTGCTGTGCTATAATAGAGAATCATAAAATCGCAGTAAAACCTTAATGAGAACCCGAAAAAAAGAGCTACGGGAGTGACACTATGGCGGTACGACATGAAACGGAGCTGTATGCTCCTTTGAAGGTTTTTTTTGAAAAGCAAGGATACAGCATCAAGGGTGAGGTTCGGACTTGTGATTTGGTGGGTATTCGTGAGGATTTAGAGCAGCCTCTAATCGTAGAGATGAAAAAATCGTTCAACCTCGCCTTGCTCCTGCAAGGCGTGGAACGGCTAAAGCTCAGTCCTACGGTCTATCTCGCAGTAGAACGTGTCCGTGATAAAAAAGGAGCGGTAAACCAGCGCTGGGGCGAGATTAGCGGACTGTGCCGCCGCCTTGGTCTCGGGCTGATCACCGTTGTTTTTTATAAGACCAAGGCCCCGCTGGTCGAGGTGCTCGTCGAGCCGGACGAGACGCCACCTGCGCAGCGCAGCAACAAGCGGCGGCGCGAGCGCCTGCTCTATGAGTTCCGCGAGCGCAGCGGAGACTACAACACCGGCGGCAGCACGCGCGTCAAGCTCGTGACGGCCTACCGTGAGAAAGCGCTACGTGTCGCGCTTTCTCTGCAGGCAGCGGAGGCGGAGGCCGCCGTCGCTGCCGAGAAGGCCGCTGCGAAGTCTTCGCTCGCAGCGGGCAAACGTGCAGCGGCGAGCACCGCTGCACAGGCTCCGGCGCTGAGCTCAGCGCCGGAGAGGCGTGCTGCCGGGGACACGGCAGCACGGGAGGCAGCGGCGGCTGGCACGCGAAGCGGTGCCCCTAGCGCTGCCTCAAGCGCCCGCTCGGCCGGGATCTCTCCGGCCGAGCTGCGGAAGCGTAGCGGCGTACCGAACGCCGCCGCTATGCTGCAGCACAACTACTACGGCTGGTTCCACCGTGTCAGCCGTGGGCGCTATACCCTGACCCCAGCCGGTCAGGCCGCGCTAGTAGAATACGCCGCTATAACTGGCGGCGTACCCCATGACAGCAATCATCACAGTAATTAGCTTGCCTATACTAAACAAAAAATTCTTTCAATTTCAAATTTTTGCTGGAGCCATTATCTTTTTCTCTGCTTTTGATCTTTCACTCGGACTTTAAACTTATTATTCTAATGCACACGTAACGATGTTCAGGTAACGCCAAAAAGCATCCCGTTGATGGGATGCTTTTTGTGTTCCAATCCGTTAAGCCATAGAAACAGAACTAACCTTCGAAGTATTAGTCTCAAGCTGATAAGTTGAATTAAGGGGAAATCATCCCTATAATTCCTCAATATACGCGCTAAAAACCGAGATATAGGGATTTCCTCCCTATAAATGCATAGATTGCTCCATAAAAAGGGCTTTTCCCGAAATTTTTAGGGAGAGATTCCCTATAATCTCCATTCCAGAATATAAATCAGCCAGTTATAGGGAGAAATCCCCTATAATGACCTCCCCCGCTCTCTACTCCTTGCCTAATGCACCACTCTGTCCTATATGACTTCCAGGGTGTGTCATACATTGATCTGCCAGTTCATCTGCCCACACCTCTACCTGCGCATATGACCGCTCATCAACCTGTTCGTTACTTTTATACGTCCGATCCATCAGATTCCTTAATCAGCACCCACCTAACTCCGAGCCGTGAACTCCTTAACCGCCTCGCTCATCAGATTCATGCCGAGTAGCAGCTCATCCCGGCCGGGATGGCTGAAGTTAAGACGAATGTGATTTCCGCTTCCATCTACGCTACATAACGGTCCTGGCAAAAATGCCACTCCCTTACCTAGCGCACATTTTAGCAGTGCCATAACATCCATTCCCTCCGGTGGAGATACCCATAGAAACATACCTCCTGACGGCAGGTCGTAGGAGCTTCCTTTCCAAGCTGGACGTTTTAGCAGTTCAACCATTAACTTCAGTCGGGTGTTATATTCTCGGTTCAGCTGCGCAATATGCTCACGAAGATCAAAAGCGGTCACATCCAATAAATGATGCAAGAGCCGCTGATTTAATGCGCTCGATTGCCAGTCTGCCATCTGCTTGGCAGCAGCCATCATCCCGATCACTTCCCGGCTACCTGCAGCCCAGCCCGTCCGCAGCGCGGGCGCAACGGTCTTGCTGAACGAACCGATATATAATACGTGTCCGCCATCACTTATATTTTCCAGCGCATACAAGGATGGATATCTTGTGGCCCAATGTTCACCATACTTCTGGAAATGTAAATCACCATAAGAATCATCTTCTACAATCAGGATGTTATACGCGATGCAAAGATCCAACACCTCACGCCGTCTCTCTAAGCTCCATAGGATGCCACTTGGATTCGTAAAGCTTGGTGTTGCGAACAACATCTTAGGCTTATGCAGTTCAATTTGCCTCCGCAAATGATCTGGATGAAGCCCGTCCAAGTCACCCTCTACGGGGATAATGATGGCACCCTGCATCCGAAGAGTTTGCAAGAATCCTGGAGATGTCGGATTTTCTACTAATACACGATCTCCCGGATCAATATACACCCGCGACAACAAATCAATTGCTTGCTGGCTCCCCGTTGTTAGCAGAACTCCACCCTCGGTAACAGTTACCCCTTTTTCTCTGAGCCAATCCCCGGCAAGCCACTCCCGAAGTGGACCATACCCTGCAGGATCACCATATTGAAGTGCTCCTGCATCTGCAGATATCACCGTAGAGGCTGCTTCGGCAAGCAGCGATAATGGGAACAGTTCTTCCGCTGGTAATTCTTCAGCAAGCGATATCATGGAGCTTCTCCGTGTTTGGGTGCGAATACTTAGAAGCGGTGACGATAGCAGTGTGTGCGCGCGAGCAGAAAATTGGTAAAGCATGCGAAATCCCCCTTCCCTAGTACCAAGTAGAAATGGCTAAGTTATCCTCTTTCGAGGACGATTATCCATTTAACGTGATATGCTTTCTTCTATTTCAAGAATATTCCGCCTTTCCCGTCATTATGTCGTATAGCTTGGGTTATGCGTAGATTTGCCTGTTTTGTCTTGAAAAGAGAGCAAATTTCTCAATGGCCTGCGCTCGCGTCGAAACATCAAGCTTCACATAAATTTTGCGCAAGTAATTGTCAATCGAACGACGACTTACTGCAATTTCAAGCGCTATTTTATCATAAGTAATCCCCTGAACGATTCGCTCCATAATAAACATCTCTGTCTGCGTCAATTGAAGAACATCATCCAGTCCTTTAGAAGTCGAAATCGGCCAGGATCCTTTTTCTATCCATTCTAGCGGCATTGAAAGAAAACCCACACGTAAACCCAGGATCAGCTGTAAAAGCTGATGAGGAGAAGCTCCTTTCGAGAATATCCCGCTGGCTCCCAGCTCTATGAGGGGCTGTAGCAGATCCCTGCCGTCCTCATCCGTCATCACGACAAAATGTGAGTTTGGTGAGCTTTTTTTCATATTTAACAGCACACTCTCAATATTACCTTCAGGCATATGATAATCTGCCAGCACTAGCTCGGGATTCTTTTCCCTTACGATGGAAGCGCCTTCGTCCCAAGTTGAATACATTCCTAGAACTTTTAGCTCTCCTCCCTCTTCCAAAATCAATTTTGTCCCCAGCATACTTGTAGGATGACACCCCACAATAACCACCTGCCAAACCTTCATCATTAATGCCCAGACCCCCTGCTTTATATAATCATCCAGAAAGGAAAGCGCCGCAGCGTTTCCGGTTTAAACGCAAGCAAGGAAGTATGATGACTTGTTCGTTTATTCTCTCGCTGGTTACCTTGAGTACGTCTATCAGAAATTCCAATCTATAGAAATTGTATCGCAGTAGTTTAATAGGATGCAATTACTTTTTCTAGTTTTCACACTCTCTTACATTTTTGCGAAACTAGTCAAAGTCTGATAGAATGGGGACTTGAAAAAAAGACCAACCCGAGGTGATCAAATGCAACCGCTAGCGGAAACGTCCCCGGTACACTCGCGCCGTGCTGCTGTGAGAAGCGGCCCTTCCGTAAAATGGTTTTTACTGTTCTGGATCGTGATGATTGGAATCGGTGTATATGCTGTATACAGCTACACAAACCATTTGAAGCAGCAAGTGCTGAGCGAACTTAGCAATCAGAGCCAGCAGCAGCTTACCGTTCTGAAGACCGACTATGAGTCGAAAATTGCCGTTCTCACTGAAGAAGTGAAGGAATTGCAGAATACAGTGCAAAGTTTTAACGAACTATTAACCTTCACTAAAGATAATGCAAGTGCCAAGACAGACAATAGTAATAAGCTATATACGCAATTGAGCGAAGTTAGCAAACAGTTAGAAGCTTTGAAGAAAGAAATGGATCTGATCAAATGATGACGCCAGTCAAGAGAGTGAACCGTTTCTTTATGCTTCTGACCGCACCTTTTTTAGGTTTACTGATATGTATGTGGTGGTATCGACCTCCGCTCGAGCTGGATCTTGATGTAGGACAATTCGCACCTATCTCAGGGCCTCTAAATGAAACTGCTGTCCTAAAAAAGGATTTAACCCTAGCCGAAGGCACTGCATCCTACACCATAGATGCAGTCAGCGCTAGCGCTAAGCTATATAAAGGAACCACTACTGCTATGAATAAGTTAGTCGAGACAGCGAAGACTCAAGCGAGCCGTCCTGAGCTTATCTATAACCGCCGGATATCTGCCAAGCTTGGAATACCTTCTGAGGTCCTTACTAGCGACCGGATTAGAATCGAGCTATATAAGCTGAATCCAGGTAACTATAAGGCCTATGCTTTGAAGATCAAATTGAAGGATCCAACTGCGATGCAAATGAGTCTTGCGAAGGAAGCTACTGGTGGCGCAGAAACCACTATGCACGCTGTACAAAGTCATGGCGCTATTGCAGGTATTAATGCTGGAGGTTTTGCGGATAAAGCCGGAAAACGCTATCCCTTAAGCACTACTGTGGTTGATGGAAAGTATCTCAATGGTTTCGAGCCGACATTCAAGGATCTCAGCTTCGTAGGTCTGAACAAGTCCGGACAGTTAATCGGCGGGAAATTTTACAGTCGCGCACAGTTAGATCAACTCGAACCCGTATTTGGTGCAACCTTTGTGCCTGTTCTACTTAAGAATAACGTCAAAGTACCCATCCCGGAAAAGTGGAAAACATCCCCCAATCGGGCGCCACGTACAGTAATCGGTAATTATAAGGATGATCAGCTTCTCATCTTTGTAGCGGATGGCTATAATGAGCTTGGCAGCTCTGGTGCTCGGCTAGAGGAAATTCAGAACAAGCTATATAACATGGGTGTCATGGATGCTTATAATCTGGATGGTGGAGGATCGTCATCACTCATCTTCAATGGAAGAGTAGTCAACAAGCCATCAGACGGAAATCTTAGAGCTGTACCAACCAATTTCCTGTTTTTTAAATGATTATAGTAAAATGTCTATGCAACATATCACATTTGCGTTTATTTTTATTGATTTGCAGGGTATAATCTTGATAACGAATACATTTGCTAATGGAGGTGCCAGTATGTCGTTCTCATTAACCTTTTGGATCGTAACTATCGTATTTGTGTTATTTATGGTCGGCATCCTTACCTCATCTTACAACGACGACAAAACAAAAGGTCTATAAGCAAGAAATGTCTCAGCAGCCACTTGGCTCTGAGGCATTTTTTATAAGCCTGAAACAAAAAAACTGCCACATAAGTAGAGAAATCTACGAATGGGACAGTTTCTTTTTTTAGAAAACTATTGGCTGTCAGAATTCTAAATGTGTAAATATGTACTTCCTAGGCGTGTCTTGGCAATTGCGTCATTTCTGAGAGGCATGCAGCGCAAATATAACGATCTTTATATTCACTCACACCTTCCATTGATCCGCAGAAAACACATTTTGGACGGTAACGCTCCAAGATGATATGGTCACCCTGTACCAAAATTTCAACCGGGTCGCCTTCATTCATCTGATACCTTTTACGCAGGGACTTAGGCAGAACAATTCTACCCAGCTGATCCACTTTGCGAACTACACCAGCAGGTTTCATATCTAACGTACACCTCTCCTGTTCAACTAATAATTTGTAGCTACTATATATTTCGGCTCATTCATTATATTTCGTTATTAAAATGTCGAATCCTGCTGAAAAAAAACAAAAAAAATGTCTTTTTTCTAAACAAGATTAGGAAAATCCAGCTGTCGAAGGGCTTCATATACAATAATAGCTGCAGAATTCGATAAATTCAGCGATCTCACGGCATCACTCATTGGCATGCGCATTTTTGTTTCTTTACCCGCTTCCAGAATTTCAGCAGAAAGCCCCTTCGTTTCTTTACCAAAGACAAAGAAGTCTCCATCTTGAAAATCAAAATCGCTATATCTCTTCTCCGCTTTAGTCGTTGCGTAAAAGAAACGTCCCTCACTGTACTTCTCAAGTACCTCAGCAAAAGAGTCGTGGTATTCAATGTTAACAGCGTGCCAGTAATCCAATCCTGCTCTTTTCAATGTAGCATCGTCTGTACGGAATCCGAGCGGGCGAACCAAGTGAAGATGAGTGCCTGTTGCTGCGCAGGTACGCGCAATGTTTCCAGTATTGGCCGGTATTTCCGGCTCAACTAATACGATATGGAGTGCCATTATATGGTTCCTTCCTCTCTAAAGGCTTAATAGCCAGATGTTTTACTCTAGTGCATAACCATAGCTTCTCCAAACAAACTGAAAACCTTCCACCCATAGGCGGAAGGTTTACGATAGAGTTCATTAACCTTGAGTTTGCCGGAAATGGTTCATGAAATCAGAAAGTGCTTTAACACTTTCGTAAGGAACTGCATTGTAAATGGAAGCGCGCAAGCCACCCACACTACGATGTCCCTTTAAGCCGACAAAACCTTCCAGTTCAGCAGCTTTAACAAACCGTTTTTCGAGTTCTTCCGATTGCATCCGGAAGGTAACGTTCATAATAGAGCGACTGCTCTTCTCAGCAACGCCACTGTAGAAGCCGTCACTTCCATCGATGTGATCATATAATAGACCCGCTTTTTCAAGGTTCTTGGAATGGATACCAGCAAGACCACCTTGCTCCTCAATCCATTTTAATACTTCGTTAACCATATATACAGAGAAAGATGGAGGTGTATTGTAAAGAGAGTTATTTTTGTAATGAGTGCTGTAACGCATGATAGTTGGAATGTTAGAAGGTGATTCTGCGAGCAATTCCTCTTTAGCAATAACTACAGTCACACCGGAAGGACCAAGGTTCTTTTGTGCTCCAGCATAGATCATTCCGAATTGGTTGACATCGATTGGCCGGCAAAGGATATCACTGGACATATCTGCGATGAGCGGAATCGAGCCAGCATCCGGATATTCTGCATATTGCGTTCCTTCAATGGTCTCATTGGAAGTAACGTGAAGGTAGGCAGCATTTTCCGCAGCTTTAATCGAACTCAATTCAGGTATAGCTAAGAATTTCTTGTCTTCGGAAGAAGCAGCAACATGAGCGCCCCCTACCAATTTAGCTTCTTTATAAGCCTTATCTGCCCAGCTACCTGTCATAACATAGCTACCTACTTGGCCTTCGGAAATCAGGTTCATAGGGATCATAGCAAACTGTGTGCTTGCTCCACCTTGTACGAACAATACCTTATAGCCCTTCGGATTGCCGAGGAGCGAAAGCAGACGTTCCTGCGCTTCATTATGCACGGATTCGTAGATTGCTCCACGGTGCGACATCTCCATGATAGACATTCCACTTTCTCGGAAATCAACAAACTCCGCTTGTGCGCGTTCCAGTACCGTAAGCGGCAATGCTGCCGGTCCGGCATTAAAATTGTATGCTCTCTTATTCAAAACTACTCCCCACCCTTTCTCTCCTATCAATATGGATATCGCTTATGATAGCAATAATCTCACACACCAGCAAGTATAATTATTCACATAAAAGCTTTGATTACTGCTTATCATGATGTGAAAAAATGATAAGTTCGGCTCCAGGACTTGCTTTCATGCGGTAAAAGACTAATGTTCACAAAAACTTCAGGTGAGACCACATGGCGTTCTCCCCATAGCGCCATTCGTGTTACTGGGAAATCTCCGCTCTCGCGTACTCCTGTTCCACTAGGCTTATGAACCAACTCCCAATTGAACTCAGCCTCTGGTCCTCCCCAGCCACTCAGCTTGCAGTAAAATGACCGATCCGGCTCTTCTGACCAAGTAAGGGTATTACCAGATACCTCTAGCAAATTATTCGTGTATTGAGATTCTGGTTCTACTACTTTGAGCCCATTCGAGAGGCGCAACTCAAAATCCGAACCTATATTCAAACCATCAATTCCTACGAAATTGTGGATGTACTCCTCGGTTTGGATTGGCTTATCCCCTTTGTTATGCAATTCATATGCAATTTTCAATTGGTCGTCCTTTATAGAGATCGTTTTGGTCAAAAGCATCGCGTATCCATTACTTTCCATCGGCTGGACAGTATATGTAATCGAATCATCCCTAACCTCCATATCAACAGCAAAGGGGGTTAGTGGATATTTATTATGAAAGCTATAGCTCTGCGAATCCAGCTTTTGTAACAATCCGATTCCGGGCTTTGGAAACCAGCCTCCGATCGGCGCTTCATCATACCCAATTGCCCGGGAAATGCCAAACTCGTTGCATATTCCACTTCCGCCAGTACCCTCGCCTTCCTTCAAGCTCTCTGGCACACAAAACGTATGGTTACCCTTTTCTAACGTAACCTGTGTGATAAACCCCGTCCAGTCAAAACGAGTCCCTTTATAATCTTCTCCAATATCAGCGATATCCACAGATAATACGCCATTTGACAGCCTGTAACCCATCCTTCACAAACTCCTTTCAATCATTCAACAAATAAGTAAATTAGCCCCATTATATCATTTATGAAGAACCTTAGTTTTTATAATTTTCAAAAAAACGTCTGCAGCCGCTATTCAAAACGGTGTGCAGACGTTTATAAAAATTCTAGTTAATATTACGCCAGAGTCACTTCAATCACGTGAAGCTTCTCTGTCTGCAGAGCAAGTAGCTCCTCACGTGGAATAATCGCACTTCCTGAGCCGCGCTGCAGCGTCACCTCGCTGCCATTCAACGTAACGGAGTGTATTTGGTACTCTCCGTAGTTAAAGCTTCCAGTGGCTTTATAGACCACTTCAAACTCACGATCTGCAAAGATCGTCTTAATTGATGCTTTACCCTCGGAATCAAATTGTTCTTTTACTAATTTAGGTTCTAGCAATAGATCTCCCAGCTTGCCCTTCACACCAAATACTTCAGTGACCATGGTTAGCAAGAGCCAGCTTGCGGAGCCTGTTAGATACGTGTACATCCCTCTGCCTTGCTCGTTAATATATTCAGGAATACCTGGGTAGATGCGAGCTTTTTTGAAATCCGTACTCAAGCTGTAAAGAGATTCAAGGACCTTATGACCTTCTTTTACATAACCACGTTTGTACAATGCATTTCCATACATGATGGTCATGTGACTGAACATGGCCCCATTTTCTTTATGGCCAAAAGCAAAGCCAAAAGCACGACCCAGATTTTGCTGAATCCCACCGAAACGGGAGTTAAGCCTGTATCCTATCTTGTCATCAAACAGATTACGATCTACAGCTGCTATAATGTGTGGAATTTGCTCCGGAGCCGCTGCATGACCCATAAGCGGGAACACTTGACCCGTAAGCGTCATACGAACGCCTTCAGAAAATTCACCCTCTACCTGTTCACCATCGTTATTATAATAACCATTAAACCAGCCATCGCCATTCTCACTCTGTACCCACTCGTTGCTACGCAAATGGTTAAATAACCATTCCGCTTTTTGCTCCAGATCATCAGCTACTTTATCAATATCGAGAGATACACGAACTCCACTCACCTTATTTGGTGCGGCAGCATAATATCGATCCAATCTCTCATGCTTACCTGATACAGAACCATAATCCACAGACTCGTTAAGGGTATCCAGCAGTAGGTGCATTTCTTCGGCTAATTCAACAGTTTCCTGACCTTTAGAAGTCTTAAGGTTACGCAGCACCCGGGAAATATCCAATAGATTGCTAGCATAGAAAGATGTAAATGCTACACTCTCTCCGCGATCCGCCCCCATATCGAGGCCATCATTCCAGTCCGCGCCTTCGAGCAGGATATTATTATGTTCTCCTACATTAAAGAACGGAACTAGATTTTGCAGCAAAATATGTTCCAGAATTGTACCTTTGTAGATTTCCCCAGAAACTGTTCTAAGATCACTGCCTACAGAGGTATTCCATGAAGAATCACGTTCCTTACAACGACTCATAAACGTATCCCGGAAATAAGTCTGTTCTTGCAACAAGAAATCAAGATCACCACTCTGATCCAGATAGAGCATCGTTGTTAAAAATGGCCATGCCCCATGATCCATCCATACACGAGGGATATTGTTACGGTCAGCGATAAATTCACCTGGCTGTTGACCGATAATGGTTGCGTTACTGCCATCAATTCTCACACCAGCGTAATTGTTGAAGAGTAGGCTACGAACTTCGGCAGGCTCCATAATGAGCAGTGCCAGACAGTCTTGCCAAAGATCTCGCCAGCCACGTCCACCTCTTCCATAATCATGATACGGTAAGAAGGAGTTACCATACAGTCTTCTAAGGACCGGTTGGATGGTTACCCATTTCATCCATTGATCTGCATCCGAGTCGCCGGTATGAAATTCAACCATATTCACTTTGTCTGCCCAGAACGCTTTAGTATCCTCTAGCAGATGATCAAAAGCTTCAGATGTACCATATTTACTCATCAACGCTTCAACGTTAATTCTATCACTATCAATTGC
The DNA here is from genome assembly GCF_038004585.1 of Paenibacillus sp. FSL R5-0475. Taxonomy (NCBI): domain Bacteria; kingdom Bacillati; phylum Bacillota; class Bacilli; order Caryophanales; family Paenibacillaceae; genus Paenibacillus; species Paenibacillus sp. FSL R5-0475. Next base: position 361,485 of record NZ_JBBORK010000001.1, on the reverse strand, counting down.
CATAACTACGACATAAGAATGGCTTGCACCAGAAGACAAGGTAATTGAAGCAAAACGAAGACCACCAACGGCTTCATAACCCTCTCTATCCACGCCTCCACCTTTACCAATCTCTGGCGTAGCATTCAGAATAACAGCTTCTGGCCAGTCAAGACTTCCACCTTCACCGATAAATTCTTCTTGAATCGGGAAGAAACCATCAGGCTGTCTACCATCACCTTCTGCACCAAATACACCGTAAGAAGTGTGATTAATGCGATGACCACGCTCATCGAAAGATAGTGCAGGTTGAACCTCAACACCATATGTTGAAGTGTAAATCCGGTTCAGCAGGGAGGTTACATGTCTGTGATCGCGCAGATCATCTGCGGAACGGGCATACAAGGGAACTACAGCCGTTGGTGTAAGAGTAAGCTCCTCTGTTCCCGTATTCGTCAACGTAACTTTCATAAGTTCTACCTTGTCGTTACCGCTAGGTACGAAGCTGGTAATCTCAGCTTTGACACCCATCTCAGAGTTGCTGCGAGTCACACGATGCCATAGGAATCCAGCCTCAAGTACTGCATCATCAGCAGATGGGGTGTAGAACGCTGCATTTTGCTTAGCAGAGTTTCCAGCTGCAGACCAAGCACCCTTGCCTTCGACGTAAACCCAGAAATTACGTGAGGCGCGTGAATTATGCAAATCTTCAACAGATAATGGCGGTGTTAAAAATGTATTATGACCTGTCGTCGCCTGACCATGAAGCTTCGGGGTTACAGTCGACATCATCCCCCCCTCATTTACTAGAGGGAAGTATAAGAAACTACTATGATCCGGTTGCTGAAGCTTGAACTCCCCATCCTTTCCGGTGAATTCAAAGCCTTGAATTTTTTTGCGGTCCATTGTCCCCATCCTCTCATTTACACATCTACTTAAGCTTTAACCGCACCTGCCAATGCACCGTCAACAATATACTTTTGAATGAAGGTGTACAGGACGATAAGTGGTGCAGATACGATCATGATACCGCACGCCAACATAGGCCAGTTGTTTCCGTATTGACCGCGGAATTCTTTAAGCCCGAAGGTAATTGGATAATGTTCCGGACTTGGCAAATACATGATTGGACCTACAAAGTCATTCCAAATGGTAATCGCCGTCAGGATAACACCTGTTGCGATAACAGGTTTCATCAGTGGCATAATGATCTGGAATAAATACCGCATATACCCAGCACCATCCATACCTGCAGCTTCGTCCATCTCACGGCTGATCCCTTTAATATAACCTACGAACATCATGAAGACGATCCCTGTTCCTCCTGTTTTCAGGAGAATATAACCCAGCTTCGTATCATAGCCCACGAATCCAAGCTCTTGTTTCAAGGTAAGCATCAATTTGAACTGTGCAACCATAGGGTTAGGCAAGAACTGTGACATCAAGAAGAACAAATAAATAAACCCGCTCCACTTCACATAATTTCTCGCCACCGGGAAAGCTCCGAATAACGACACGATTAGTGTTAGCACTGTTGCTACAACTGTGTACAGCAAACTGTTAATGAAATAATTAGAGAAATTACCTTTTAACCAAGCTTCCTTGTAATTATCCCATTGAATACTTTTCACAAGTCCGATCGGGTCTAGCAAATAGTCCGAAAAAGACTTGAATGAAATGTTTATTACAAACAATAGTGGCATGATATACAAAACAAGCAATACTGCAATCAGAATATAGGAGAGAGTTTTGGCGGTTTTGGAATCTTTCATTAATACTCCACCTCTCTCTTACGCATTTGTTTAACTGCAAATACAACGAAGACCAGAATCATAAGGAACTGCACCACAGAAAGCGCGGATGGAAGTCCCATCTGTAGAGAACCACGGAACGTCTCTTTATACACGTCATAAGCCATCGTTCTTGTGTTAAAGCGACCGTCCGTAGTTGCGAGAATAATATCAAAGGTCGACATCGCACCGATAATGGACAAAATAATATTAATGGTGAACGATGGAGCAATAAGTGGAAACGTAATGTTCTTAAAAGATTGCCACTTCGTGGTTCCATCAATATATCCAGCTTCATACAGATCTTTCGGAACGGATTGAAGACCTGCAAGGAAAATCAGCATGGAGTAACCCATGTACATCCAAATTTGCGTGAATATAATATAACCAAACGCATGGGTGAAGCTTCCAAAGAACATATCTTTATAACCGAACAATGAATCATACAGTTGATTTACGGGACCACTTAGCGGATCGAACATCAAGCCCCATACCAGTGCAACTACCGATACACCGAGCACAACCGGCAAAAAGAAAACTGCGCGATAAAAATAATCGCCTTTCAGCTTCTGATTAATCACTACGGCCATAAGGAGACCGACACCGTTTTGTACGATTGTAACAATGACCATGAAATAAACGGTTCGTATAATGGAATCCCATCGTTCGCCTGAATTTCCGGAGTTAAAAACACTGTAATAATTGTCAAGGCCTACGAAATTCAATTTGCTTCCTGGAACGTTAGTAATATCTGTAAATGAATAAATGACCGTCATCATAGAGGGTCCAAAATAAAAAATAACGTACAAGGATAATGGAATCATAAGCAGCAGAAGCGGTAAATATCTTTTTATACCTTTTCCGAACGGATACATTTCTCTCACCTACCCAATCCTAATTCAATAAAATGATCGGGGTCTGTACGAACAGACCCCGATGTTGTAGTACATGATGGTGCACAGTATGTTGTAAATGTCTGTTTATTAGGATAACAGCTTATTTAGGAGCTGCCGCTTCCCATTCTTTTTGCTGTACATCTGCAAGTTCTTTAGCGGATTTGAATTCGCCGCCTGGTGCCAGGTATTCAGTGTGAACGCCTTCAGCAGCAATGTGCTCGCCTACATTGTCGCGGTTAATCATTATGATTTCATAAGCAAGTTCAAAGTCTTCTGCCATGTATTGGGCAAGTTCGTTGTCAATGAAGTCACTGCCAGTTGCGATGTTATCTTGTGTTGGTACGAATCCGGCAGCCTTAACATATTCCGTGTAATTTTCTGGTTCAGAGAAGAATTCTAACCATTTCAATGCGCCTTCTTTGTTCGGACCTTTTTCTGCTGCATACCAAGTTACATCGTATTTGCCGACAAGAGAAGCGTTCTTAGCAGCATCTTCAGTAGCTGGGATTGGGAAGTATCCGAATTTCACATCAGGATTTGCCGCAGCGATTGTAGGTGCATCCCAAGTTCCGTCAGCAATCATAGCTGCTTTACCTGTTGCGAAGTACGAAGGTGCTGTTGCATAGTCAATACCCAAGAAACCATCGATGATGTAGTTATCTTGAAGGGTCTTCATTTTATCCAATACTTCTACAGCCTCAGCATCGTTGAACGCCGAAGTGCCTTTCCAAACGCCTTCAATCCATTTTTGTTGGTCGCCGCCACCTAGAATCTTAGCTTGCAAACCGAACACCGGCAGTTTCAAAGGCCATACGTCTTTACCAGCCACTACGATTGGTACAATGCTCTTGGATTTCAAAGTATCTAGAACACTGATGAACTCTGTCCATGTTGTTGGAACAGTCAAACCGTTTTGTTCAAAAATTTCTTTATTATAGAAGAAACCTGACATTGCTACTTTACCGGTTGGGATCGCATACACTTTATCGTTGTAAGTACCCGCTTTGGCAATATCATTCGCATTGTAGTTTTTAACGAAAGCTTCGTTGCTCAGATCAGCAATCAAACCGGAATCAATCCATTGTTGCCAGTCTGGCACTTTCGCACCTGGTGTCCAATCTTTAGGAGACAATCTCATACCGGACAAATCGGCAAGGACGTCTACGTCACCAGCTGTAATTCTTGCTCTTTGTGCTTGTTTAAATTCATCGTCCGGACCTGTCGTCGTGTACTCAATCTTGTATTCTGGATATTTCTCTTCAAACTTCTTATTAATGTCTGTAATGACCTTGTTAATGTTTTCTTGTTTCCAGTGCAAGATTTTAATAACCTTTTTCTCACCATTTGCGGGCTTGCTTGTTCCGTTGCCCGAAGTAGCCTCACCATTTGTGTTGTTGCCGCTTCCACATGCTGCTAATGAGAGCACTAGCGCTGAGCTCAACAATACCGCAGAAAGCTTCTTTACCATTTTTGTTACCCCCCAGATGATTTGTATGACCTCTTAACGAAACACCATCTTGATTCCTGAAATTACGAAACTTTAGCGATTATAATACAGAAAGCGGTTTCGTTGTTTTTATTATTACATCGTTATTTATCTTTGTAAAGTCTTTTTTTATTCTCTATCTTTGAACTATTCTTGAACTAGAATCCTCCAAAACCCTTTAAAATCAAGGATTTATCTGTTTGATCGCCAAAGATCCCATTGACTATCTACCTATATAATTATAAAATCATTTACGAAAACGTTTCGTAATTCATATTTGAAATCCATAAAAAGTTTAACTCAACTATACTTTTATCATAGATTACGGAGTATTTCGCATTATAAGGAGGACTAAAGTTGGCCTATAACATTAAAGACATAGCGAAAATAGCTGGAGTTTCTGTTTCGACAGTATCTAAAATCATAAATAACTACAGCGATATTTCGGAAGACACCAAGACTAGGGTACAACAAATCATAAAGGAAACTGGATATACTCCCTCCAATTCAGCAAAAACACTAGCTACAAAATCATCGAATCTAATTGGTGTTATTTTTGCAGGAATGCTGAACGTTGACTTTACCCACCCTTTTTTCATCGAAGTTCTAAATTCCTTCAAAAAACAAATGGGACTGTTAGGTTATGACCTGATCTTTTTCTCTAACGAAAAATTTCAAAGTGGCGATACTAATGATTATCTTGCCCGTTGTCTGCATTTTAATGTGGATGGCTGCCTACTTATTACCGGACAAGAGCTAGAAACCTCCATCAGCGAATTGGATAATAGTTCTATCCCATGCATCGGCGTAGATTTAAAGCTGTCAGGCGACAATTCGGGTTATATCATGTCTGATAATTTTAAGTTGTCTACCAAGGTAGTCGAACACTTTTACTTATTAGGCTATCGAGAACTTGGTTATATCGGCAGCTCCTCTGAGTCAGAAATCTCCAATATACGTGAAAGTGGTTTCCGCAAAGCACTTGAAGATTTAGGACTACCGATCAACGAAAACTGGTTCTTAAACGGCAGCAACTTCTTTGAAGCCAGCGGTTATGAGACCATGCGTAGAATGATTTCGAATGGAAACTTGCCCAGAGCGATATTCGCGGCTTCTGATCAGCTAGCTATTGGGGCTATGCGTGCCCTAAAGGAATCTGCTATTGCTGTTCCTGGAACCGTCGCGATTATTGGCTGTGATGATATCGAAGCCTGCAATTACACAACACCACTCTTGACTACGATTAAGCAAAATAAAGATAAGATCGGTCGTCTAGCTGCGTTAATGCTGTATGATCTAATAAACAATCAATCAGGCACGAGCTCTTTCAGCGTCGAGCCAGAGCTCATCATAAGAGAATCCTGCGGAGCTCCTGAGCGGGGTTTAGTATAGATCCCTAAGTGATACCTCTACTTAATTAAAGCGGAACTACTGGGCAGAATATTAAACTATAGAAGCAAAATGAGGATATCCTTAGCCATTTCAATGGCCAAAGATATCCTCATTTTTGTTAGGATCAATACAAAAGGTGTTCCTAAGTCATTTCCATGACTTAGGAACACCTTTATTTGTTAAAGCTTTAAATGATTTGAGCAATCTTACAGATCGAAGTACAGAGAATATTCATGTGGATGAACACGAATCGCAACCTCTTGAGCCTCGGAACGTTTCAGAGCAATATAGTTATCAATGAAGTCCTTAGTAAATACATCGCCTTCTGTAAGGAATTCGTAATCAGCTTCCAAAGAATCAAGCGCTTCGCTCAGGCTACCTGGAACGCTGCGGATCTTTTCTTTGTCTGCATCGGACAATTCGTAGATGTTCTTATCCAGAGGACCGTAACCCAGTTCTTGTGGGTTGATCTTGTTTTTGATTCCGTCCAGACCTGCCATCAGCATTGCGGAGAATGCCAGGTAAGGGTTAGCGGTGGAGTCCGGTGTACGGAACTCGATACGACAGCCCTTCGGTGTCACAGCCGCTACTGGAATACGAACTGCTGCAGAACGATTTCCTTTGGAGTATACCAAGTTAACCGGCGCTTCGTAACCAGGAACCAAACGTTTAAAGGAGTTGGTGCTTGGGTTAGTCAAAGCGATCAAAGCTGGTGCATGATACAAAATACCGCCGATGTAGTGAAGAGCCATTTCGCTCAAGTTAGCATAAGCGCCTTTTTCGTAAAACAAAGGAGTGTCTCCGTCAAAGATCGATTGGTGTACGTGCATTCCGCTACCATTATCGCCAAACAGTGGTTTTGGCATGAAGGTTGCTACTTTGCCGTACTGACGTGCAGTGTTTTGTACAATATATTTATAAGTCATGAGATTATCAGCAGTTTTCTTTAAGGTATCAAAACGGAAGTTAATTTCCGCTTGGCCTGCAGTTGCTACTTCGTGGTGATGACGCTCAATGCGCAGTCCCACTTCAGCAAGCAGACGACACATTTCACTACGGATATCCTGTTGGGAATCCACAGGTGCTACAGGTACATATCCACCTTTAACGCCAACTTTAAATGCAAGATTGCCGCCCTCTTCTTTACGACCCGTATTCCAAGCCGCTTCTTCAGAGTCTACGAAGAATGAGGAGCTGTTCATACCGCTCTCGTAACGAACATCATCAAAGATAAAGAATTCAGACTCAGGTGCGAAGAATGCTGATGTTCCAACTCCGCTCTTCTGAAGGAATTCTTCTGCTTTCACAGCAATACCGCGAGGATCGCGCTCATAGCGTTCACCATCAGGAGTGAAAATGTCGCACATAACGTTCAGCGTTGGATGAGCTGTAAACGGATCAATGAACACACTGTTCGGATCAGGCATCATAACCATGTCTGATTCTTCAATACCACGGAATCCTTTGATGGAAGAACCGTCGAATGCTACCCCATTTACAAAAGTTTCATCTTCCACTTCAGAAGCAGGCAGAGAAATGTGGTGAGCACGGCCACCTAAATCTACGAATCGAAAATCTACCCACTCGATATTGTTTTCTTTAATTGTTTGCAACACTTTTTCAACCGACATGAATTTTTCCTCCCCCAAGTTCCGAACATTAAGCCCCTCACAGTATGCAAATGTTCTTGTTTCATTTTTATTTGCTGTCGTCATTATAAATCTCATACCTAACATCGTCAATGCTTATGTCAGGTATTTCTTTCAGCAATGTAAGATATTCTAACGCTTTCGTGAAATCCATTATTTTCGCTAATATTCATAACATTTCTAACTTATCCAATAGCAAAGAAGCCCTACTATCCCGCTGTACCGCGGGTTTAGAGGACTTCCAAGGTTGTTATATTCTTAAAAATTATAGCGCTGAAACGGTTTCTGGTGAAGTTGAAAACTTACGTCCAACAATCGGAGCAAGCTTTTCGAGATCCTTAAGCAGATTATCGAACTGCTCAGGGAATAACGATTGAACACCGTCACCTGTCATAGAATTGTCCGGATCTGTGTGCATTTCGATGATTAGACCATTTGCACCAGCTGCAACCGAAGCTTTAGCCATAGGTTCAACTAACTCACGACGTCCAGTGCCGTGACTTGGGTCAGAGATTACCGGAAGGTGGCTTAAGCTTTGTAGAACCGGAATAGCCGATAGATCCAGCGTATTGCGTGTGTAAGTCTCAAATGTACGAATACCACGCTCACAGAGCATTACATCCTTATTTCCGCCTGCCAAAATGTACTCCGCTGCATTGAGCAATTCATCATAGGTTGCACTGAAGCCGCGTTTCAGAAGGACAGGTCTTCCACAAGTACCCAGCTTGCGCAATAAATCAAAGTTCTGCATGTTCCGTGTACCGACCTGGAGGATGTCAGCATGCTCTGCACAAATATCCACATACTCTGGTGTCATAACCTCTGTAATGGTTAATAGGCCATGACGCTTTCCTGCTTCAGCCATCATAGTCAAACCTTCTACACCTACGCCTTGGAAGCTGTATGGACCTGTACGGGGCTTAAACGCGCCTCCACGCAGTACCTGAGCACCTGAAGCTTTAACCAGACGGGCAATCTCATCAATCTGCTCTGGAGACTCAACGGCGCATGGTCCGCCCATAATCACCAGATTCTCTCCACCAATCTTCACACCCTTGATATCGATAATGGTATCCTCTGGATGGAAATCACGGCTAGCTAGCTTATAAGACTTGGAGATCTTTACGACGTTCTCCACACCCTTCATTTGCCGCAAATGCTCTGCAAGCTTAGGAGTGACACTTCCTACTAAACCGATAACAGTGTGATCTGCACCTTTAGAGAGATGTACCTGCAGGCCCTCTTTTTCGATAACTGCAATAATATCTTTAACCTGCTCTTCTGGCGTTTGATTGGATGTAATAACGATCATTTTAATAACTTCCTCTCTACACTTAAAATTTATAATAATTTCGCTCAACACACTCGCACTACGACGCGTGTTCGCTTTTAAGCTTTTAAGCTTTTATGCTTTTAACCGATAAAGCGATTTTACTCTAAAAATCCTTTACCGTCAATCCTATTTCCTGATTTATAAGATGAAACCGCTTTTTCTAAATAGAAAAGCGCGTAACCTCGATAGACGAGGTTACGCGCTTTTGTCCTAACACAAATATATAAGTTCGCTTACAGCGCATTAATTAGTACTTGCGCTCTTATTCTTAACCGGAGGAAGTAATTTCGCCATATTCACTGTACGTTTGATCTCCCATGTCTCGGGATTCTCAGAATCGTACTGCTCCAAATAATTAATAACTTCTTTGGTAATTGGAGTAGGTGTAGACGCGCCAGAGGTAACCCCTACAATATTTACACCCTTCAGCCAGTCGGTGTTTAGTTCAGAGATATCAGAAATCCGATGAGCAGGCACACCTGCGATCTCTTCCGACACCTGTGCCAGACGATTAGAGTTGTTGCTTCGTGGATCGCCAACGACAATCACTAGATCGCATTGACCCGCCTGTTCCGCTACAGCCTCTTGACGCACCTGAGTAGCCATACATATCTCATTATGCACTTCAGCACCTGGGAAGGTCTCTAGTAGCTTTTTCATAATATTCTTAATGTCCCACTGGCTCATAGTGGTCTGATTCGTAATTACAATCCGTGAAGAAGGAATGGATAGAGTTGCAATCTCATCTTCTTTTTCAATTAAATGCACATGCTCTGGCGCAATGCCGACAGCACCTTCCGGTTCCGGATGGCCTTTCTTGCCGATATAAATAACCTCATAACCGTCATCGACTTTCTCCTGAATGAGATCATGCGTCTTTGTCACATCAGGACAGGTAGCATCGACCGTAGTCAATCCTTTATCCCTAGCCATCTTGCGTACCTCAGGTGAAACTCCGTGAGCAGTGAATATAACGGTTCCACTGTCTACTTTATCGAGAATATCCAGACGGTTATGACCGTCCAAGGTAATGATGCCATCGTCCTCAAACGAATTCGTGACATGACTATTATGAACAATCATGCCCAGTATATAAATCGGCCGGGGAAGATCGAGATTTTGCGCAGCCTGCCGTGCCATTACCATAGCATCGACTACTCCGTAACAATATCCCCGTGGAGAAATTTTAATGACTTCCATGACTTCACCAACTTTCTGCTTTCGTTGACTTCTGTAATAGGACACACTTTAAATTATACCCTATTCCAGCGGCGGAGCAAAGAGAAGCGGCAACCAGATCACAAAAGTAGTTCCTTCGCCTTGGCGTGTAACAACTTCCACAGACCCACCATGCTCGTCAATAATCCATTTAGCAATGGATAAACCAAGCCCAATTCCTTCTGTAATTCCACGTGATTCATCTGCACGATAGAAACGGTCGAAAATATATGGAACCTCATCTTTATCCATACCTATCCCCGTATCGGTGATCCGAATACCAACCTGATTCTGATAGAAAATCGTATCTAAACTTACCTCGCCAGAAGGCGTGTATTTAAAAGCATTATCAATAAAAATAAATAACATTTGTTGTAAATAATCCTTATTACCCACAACATATTTTCCATTTAAGACGGACATATCCCCTGTAACCCACTCCGCTTGACGAGGCAGGAAGGATGCCCTACGCGCGATCTCAGTCATCATTGGTTCCAGTGCCACCGGCTCTATCTCGAAGGTTCGCCCTGTATCAGCACGAGCGAGCGAGAGCATATCTGCTACAAGTCGGCTCATTCGCTTAGACTCGTCCGCGATATCCTTCACCGATTCCATCGAGAGCTGGCGAATTTCAGCCTCGCTCATCTTCCCTTCGCCCGGCTCCAGCTCCCATACTTTTTGCAGCAGATCGATATTCCCACGAATAGTTGTTAGCGGAGTCCGCAACTCATGTGATGCATCGGAAACGAATCGGCGCTGAGCCGCATACGAATCCTCTAACTCTGTGTAGAATCCTTCCATACGCCCAAGCATGTTATTGACAGTCTCAATTAGACGACCTATTTCGTCCGGAGGTCCATCATATTCAATTCGGGAGCTTAGATCTGTCCCAGTCTGGATACCGTTTGCAGCTTCAATCACCTTTCCAATAGGACTCATCGCTTTACGGGCCAGGAATAAACCAAAAGTAAATGCCGCGATCAAGGTAGCAAAAGAACCGACAAGCAATATATTTTTCAAACGCTCCAAGAGCTTATTCTGCTCATTCACATAGGCAGCGACTTGTAATACAGCCACTGGATTATTATTATAATGTTCTAGTTCGATAGGCATCTCGTAGATCAAAAACTGATTGCCGTCCACAACAACATTACGAAATCCTTTTGCAATTTTATCTTTAGCAGGATAATCAAACCGTAGGCCAAAGTTAATCATATTGGTCGATTGTGACAAGCTTTTGCTGCCATAAGTATAAATTTGCGTATATAAATTGGAGTTTTCAGGACCGACTCCGCCAAGTTTCAGCTCACCATTATAGCGATCAACGCTAAATAAAAGTTTCGTTTGCTCAGATTGCACTTTCAGACGATCCTTCAAGTCCCCATACGTATTAAAATAGACAAAACCGTAAATTGCGGCTGATAAGGCCAGCAGCATAACGGCCAAAATCCCTGAATACCAAGCAGTCAGCCGCAATCTTATAGACATGTTAGTTGTCACCTCTTAGAATGTAACCGGCACCCCGGATCGTTTGAATGAGGCGTTTACCGCCATGCTCCTCCGTCTTTTGGCGTAGCATAGCTATGTATACCTCAAGTACATTAGATTCACCGCTATAATCATAACCCCATATTTTATCCATGATCAGATCCCGCGAAAGCACCCGTTTCGGATTCTGCATAAAGAGATGTAGCAGCTCAAATTCCTTCGCTGTCAGCTCCAGTCTCTTGCCGGCGCGTGTCACTTCACGTGAATCCACATCCAAGGTAATATCCTCGTAAGTAACCGCTTGCTCACTGCCGCCACTTTGCTCACTCTTACGCCGTAGTAACGCTCGTACACGTGCAAGTAATTCTTCCAGCGCAAATGGTTTAACTAGATAATCGTCCGCACCCAGATCAAGCCCTTTCACACGATGCTCAATTTCATCCTTGGCCGTAAGCATTAGAACAGGCACATTACTGCCTCCTTCACGCAAACGACGACAGACTTCAAATCCGTCTACCTGTGGCATCATAACATCCAAAATCACCACATCCGGATCGCTGCTTAGGATTGCTCGTAAACCATCCGCTCCATTCACCGCTGTCTTTACATCGTAGCCTTCAAAAGCTAACCCCCGGCGCAGCATGGAGATAATTTTTTCATCATCATCAATAATAAGAATATTCGGTCGCATCAAGCAGCCCCCATTGTTCATTTCTATTTATTTATATTGTAGCAGTCACACCATGTTTAGACAAAAAACGGAAGGGTTGCCCCTTCCGCGTTATTCACCGTCCGGTGTTATTGCTGCTGACTTTGTCCATTAGTCGTATCAAAATCATTTTTGTTGCCGATTGTTACGGAAAGATCCATGTTTTTACCATCGCGCACCACATTCAGCGTTACTTTGTCACCGACTTTTAACGTTTGAATGAAAGCGATCAGATCTTGATTTGTTGCATATTTTGTACCATTTGCACCTGTAATGATATCGTAAGGGCGCAAGTCAGCGGCATACGCTGGCGATTTAAAGATAATGTCTGCAACTACAGAACCTTCTTTAATATCCGTGCCCATTTGCTTAGCTACTTCATCTGTAATCGTCATAAGCGTTGCACCAATGAATGGTACGGGTTCTTTTGGAATCGCTTGGTTCGCTTCGAGTTTATCTACGACTTCTTTAATCGTATTCACAGCGATAGCGAAACCTATACCTTGGGAATCTGTGCTAACAGCTACGTTCATACCAATTACCTGTCCATTCATATTGAGCAACGGACCACCTGAGTTACCAGGGTTGATAGAAGCATCCGTTTGCAGCAGGTTTTTGTAGTTGCGTGTTCCACTACCGTCTTCTTCGTTGATATCGATGCTGCGTCCTTTTGCACTAAGAACACCAGAGGTTACTGTATGGTCGAAGCCTTGCGGGTTACCGATAGCAACCACTTCTGAGCCTACTTTCAAGCTATCCGAATCTCCCAGAGCAACTGTAGGGAAATCAGTATCTCCTTCAATCTTCAGTACTGCCAAATCCAGATCTTTGCTAGAACCTAGCAACTTTGCTTCGTATGGTTTGGTCACGCCATCCACTGTAACTTGGATGACATCAGCATTTTCAATGACGTGTTGATTGGTCAAAATATATCCAGATTTCTCATAAATGAAGCCTGTTCCAATTCCATAAGGGATGAGCTGCGATGAAGAATTTGAACCTGACTTCGAGTCCTGTTCATTTTGTGAAGAACCACTTCCACCGTATTGATCCCCGAAAAAGAATTGGGAGAACGGATCACTCAAATTCGGACTGGATGAACTCCCATTACGTGAACCGGATTTCACTAGCGTCTCAATCTTGACGACTGCTGGTCCAACCGCATCAACTACGCCAGTCACATCACGAGATCCTTTCACCAATGATGTAGTGGTAGTATTAGGTGTAGTACTAGCACTCTCATTCGTCGTCTTCGCCGTTCCATTCGATCCTGAGCTTGCAATGGTTGTTGCATCCCCTGTGAACCAGTTGCCTCGATCTGCCATGAACATAGAACCTGAGAGAACGACCATACCCGCTAAGAAGGAAACAAATATAGTTTTCACTGAGCTTTTTGGCTTTTTATTAAACTGCCAGCCACCGCCACCTTCAGAACCACCTCCGCCGTTTCCTCCACGTCCACCGCCATTACCATCGAAGCCTGTACTGCGATATGAACTGTTATATGGGAGTTGTTTTACAGGCTGTGGAGGTGTAATCTCGACCCGCTCCGGCTCCATCCGGTTGTAATGCTGAGCACTTCCGTCTACGTTACTTTCATCTTTGTTCAATGATTTAAATGGTCCATAAGAATAGTAGTATGATGATCCGGATTCGGATGACTGATTATTATTGCTATTATGGTTATTATTGTCCCAATCCCGATCTGATGCTGGTCCATTGTCTCGATTAAAGTTGTTTTTGTTATCGTCCATGTTTATTTACCTCCTGCATCCTGTCGCCTGACAAGGATTAATTTGTTTTCTTGTTTCTTATTTTGTACTTTAAACCTTAAGGTCACATTAAAAACAATTTAAGCGGAGATAAAAGATATAGGCAAATAGATGGGATTTGGTTCAAAAGGCGCACGCTGTTGGTCAGGACTGGGTTTCAGGCTACACCGCTGTTGAAATCATGTTCCTATGAATTGACCCTGCGGGTAGAACATGATTTCAAAGGCGGTCGTAAACTTTTCGCTCTGATACCCAATCCCTAGGCAGGGAAGTAAAAAAGAAGCTCGGGCGCGGATAACAACGCGGCCCGAACTTCCAACATACAACCTAGAACAAAACCCTAGAACGTCGTCCATGAACGAAGTCCAAGAACAAGGAACAAACAACGATCAATAATTATAGGGAAAAACTCCCTATAATTAACCAAAAACCACAAGAAATCAAGATTTAAAGGGAATACCTCACTATAATTCTCAGCAACATAGCTATTTATGAGAAAAACAAGGAATTTATACGGAGGATTTCCCTATAATCCTGTATACAAGTGTAAAACTCAAGATTAAAGGGAAGTTTTCGCTATAACTTACTTTTAAGTCCCCATAAACTACTCCAAATCATCTTAAACACCAATCCCTAACCCTGAGCCCAACCCTTCCGATGAGCATAAATAGCCAACTGGGTTCGATCATCCAGCTCGCATTTCATCAGCAGGTTACTGACATGCGTCTTCACTGTCTTGATGCTGATATGTAGTTCCTCTCCGATATCCTTATTCGTCTTGCCCTCAGCAATGAGCAGTAAGACCTCCTTCTCACGCTCCGTCAAGCCGGAGGAATCGCCTTGCACGGTACGCTGGCGAATGCCACGTGTCAGCGCTTGCGATACATCACCTGTCATAACTGGCATACCGCGAAATGCGCCTTGCAGTGCGTAGATCAGTTCCTCTGCCGATACGGTTTTGAGCACATAGCTGACTGCTCCAGCTTCTATAGCGTCCACGACGAGGTCATCCTCTAAGAAGCTGGTCAAGATAACGATTTTGAGACCAGGAAATTCCGATAGCACTGCACGAGTAGTCTCCACACCATTCATCACAGGCATCATCAGATCCATTAGCACGAGATCGGGTAAGCCTTCATGTCCGCCAGCACGCAGCATCTCCAGCGCTTCCTGTCCATTTGCTGCTTCTCCTATAACCTCAAACGTCGGCTCCAGCATCAGATATGTTTTAAGACCCATCCGCACCATATCATGATCATCCACGAGCAACACTCTTATGACGCTCATGCTCTATTCCTCCTCGTCCTCTGTATCTGTTCCTAATGCTCTTTTTTCCTCTAACTCAGAGTTCCCTTGCACAAACTTAGGGATATGTACGCGTATGGTCGTTCCCGCACCCTTACGGCTAATAATCTCCACTTGTCCACCCAGTTTCTCCGCACGTTCGCGCATGGTGGTAAGACCATACGAACCCTGTTTTTGCTGTATATGTTCAAAACCTTGACCATCGTCGCTAATACTCAGCACAACCTGTCTTGACCCTTCACGCAGTGATAAACTGACCAGTCTAGCTTCAGCATGCTTCACAATATTCGCCATAGCCTCCTGGATAATCAAGAATAGCTGATGTTCAATAGCCTCAGATAATTCTCCTTGCAGCTCAAGCTCCTTCATTCCTTTTAAGCCGTTTTGGCGGCAATAATCTGGGAACCATTTTTCCAGTGCTTCGAAAAGATTCCTGCCTTCCAGCTCCACCGGTCGCAACTGTGCAATAAGTGCTCTCATCTGCTTTTGTGCCATCTGTGACATTGCAATTAACTGATCCATTACCAATTGACCTTGAGCTTCATTAACCTTCAGCACTTTAGGCAGCGAAGAAGCCGACATATGGATGGCAAAAAGCTGTTGGCTCACCGTATCATGCAAATCCCGGGCCATACGTCTTCTTTCCTCCAACACCGCACTCTCCGCTGCCTGTTCCTTCTCAATAACCTCTTGTTCACCCAATCGCTGCAGAAGCTGCATCTTGTTCTCAACCGTATCCATCATGACATTAAATTCATGGTACACTCTCGCAAAAGACTGATCATCACTCTCTGGCATACGTACGGACAGATTCCCTTTTGCCACCTGCAGCATATTTAGATCCAGATGATCAATCCGGCGCTGAATGCGCTGCCCTGCCATATAGCCAATTACAACAGTGAACAACACGATCCCAAGACATAAGTACAGCCACATGCGATAATCCATTACTTCGATATACCCAAGGCAAGTGCCTGCATACATCAACCCGGCGCTTACGGCTCCAGTGAGCAAAAAGTAAAACAACAACAACCATTTGGTATTACTGAAGATTGTTCCCATCTAACCCACCGTTTTAACTTTAATGTCACCTATAAAAGCACTTACGTTAATGCGGACTTTTTTGCCCGCTTCTTTATAATAAGGCGTCTTGCATTGAACACTGCTCATAAATCCACTCCGAGACTGATCCAGAACTTCCATATCACCGATAAATGAACTACTGTTCACTGAGATTCCAAGATCCATATCATTCGGAATGTATACCTTGATGTCACCTATAAAAGCGGAGATATTAATCCTCGTCTCTCCATAAGCAATCTGCGCGTTCGTCAGATCCAGTACAGTATCACCTATAAACTGCGAGACATTTGTATTCTTCAGTTGGAAATGCTCGCGACCCATGTGGACATCCCCAATAAAAGCAGAGCGATTAGTTGACTCCTTGCTGTTACTCTCTGTCTTATGGAACTCCTCATGCCATTCCCCATGTCTTCTAGCATGACGCTCATGACGTTCCTGACGTCTGCGCTCATGACGCTCCTGTTTCTCCTGCCAACGTGATTCAGCGGTGGATTTAAAAGCTCCAGTTCCGTCCTCATCCTCTTCTTCATCTTTTTGCAGATTAATATTCCAGTCTCGCCCTCCAGAAGATTTACCGAATTTCTGCTCGAATTGTTCATCTAGCGTGGAATCCAGCGGTTTTGGCGGCTCCACATCTAGCGAGCTTTTTCCTGGAGGAAAGTAATCAGGTGGTGATGGTGGCGCAGGTGGCACTGGTGGTACTGAACCTCGTGGTTTAAAAATCACATAAAGACCGCCACCAATAAGCATGATTGGAATGAACATTTTGAAAAAATCCCCGGCTGAAATATCGAACCAGTCCAAATTTCGTCCAAGGAAGAACACTCCGATCGCCAGAAAGAAAAAACCGCCGATAGGTGAAGATCCACCTTTTTGATGTTCGTCTCCCGTACCCAGGAGTCGCTTCATCCCCATGAGGATCAAGATAACAGGCCAATAATTTGAGATTAAATAACCTAAGCTGAAATCGGTGTAACCCAACTGTCTAAGTAGAAACATGGCTCCAATCCCTATCAGGATCAAGCCGCCAAAAATCTGACTTGTGAACCTTCTTTTCATATTCCATTTCCCCTTTAAATTAGTGGAACGCTCTCTTCTTCAATCTTATAGCCTTAGTCTACAGGAAGGAAGCGCTCATAAACAGCGGCGAGAGAAGGAACTTCCACTCAGTCTCTAGACCGAGACGAATGGGTTAATATTCCATTCACTTCATTATATATGAAATATAAAAAAAAAGACTGTCCCTCAGTTATAAACTGATTTGGGACAGTCTCTTTATTCAGCAGTCTTCTGCTTCAGTAGCGCATTATTGTTGCGGTTTCTGAGCTGGTTTAGAAGTATTTCCACTTTGCTTAGTTGTGCCGTCATTCTCAACAGCAAACTCAGCATTGTATTTTTCATTCGGTGTTTTGTAGTTTTCTTGAACTTTAGACTTTTTATTATTAGCCACGGAATTCACCTCCCTTATCCCTTATGCAGCATAGATAATGCTTACTAAGAGAACATCTCGGATGAGGCTATTGCTCTGCCCCAGTCCGTATTATGGCAAGGTGATGTCACTATTATGCATGACCAAGTGAAATTAAGTTCAATCCACCAAATTCATTGAAGTATAACCGCTAGATCTTAAATGGATTCTTCCAGCAGGGATTGCGGTACAGCATTATAAGTCTCAATTGCCTGAGTGAGCTTCTTCAGCATCACTTCTGTACATGTACCGTTTCCTCGCTTAATGAGCTGAACTACAACTGATTTTTTGCCCCATTCCTTATACACCTGTTTCGTAGTAGCAAAATACAAATCAATCTTCCGCCCTTTAATGGCAGATCCTGTATCAGCGACGATGCCGTATCCATAACCAGGTATATAAAGTATACTCCCTAACGGGATTACCTTAGGGTCAGCAGCAATAGTCGAGACTGTATTCTTATCTCTACGTACTTTAACACCTGAATAGGTGATTCCGTATTCGGGATGTTTAGATGTTTTACCTGTTGATTCATAACCCGCAGTATAACCCGTCGCCATCACTTTCATTGAAGTAATAATTTGGTCAGGAGCTGGCGCAGCTACGGGAATAGAATTCGGCGATTTTGAAGAGCCTGTACCCCCACTCCCTTTGGTAGTTGGAGCTTTAGTGCTCTGTGGTGACTTTGTAGCTACTGGTTTATTTTTTGTTGTCGCAGGAACGATCGGTACGCTGGAATATGGCTCGTTTGATAACAAGGTAGCACGGCCAGTGGTGAGAATAGCTTGTTGATCTTTGGTTCTCATTGAACCTGAGTTAGCCTGAGTATGTTGCAATTCGTTCGAAAGCGTTTTGCTAATATCTGTGTGCTGTAATGTGTCTTCTGTCCCATTGGCCACAACTGCTTGATGCTTGGATTCAGGAATGATACCTGCAGCAGTCAACAGTAGGACTATTGTGACGAAAAGACACCAAAACCTCTGAAATATGCCCATTTTGTTCATGTGATAAACCTCCCCCTTATTAGCGAAGGTTTCCCGATTCACAAAATTTTATACATAAAGATCAATTTTCGATCCTTACGGGCATATGACAGAGGTCGTTATTAGACGTACTTTTGGTGTTGATTATTACAAGTAATTAGGAGATTACACGGTCAGCAATTTCCTGAGCCAGCAGCTCAATAACTTCTTGAAGCGGCTTAGCTCCCATATCGCCTTCTCCACGCTTACGGATGGAAACTGTCTCGGCATTCATCTCATTCTCGCCAACTACGAACATGTATGGTAGCTTCTCCAGCTGAGCTTCACGGATCTTATAGCCAAGCTTCTCATTACGCAAATCTGCCTCAGCAGAGATACCACGGCGACGCAGCTTGTCTGTAACTTCCTTAGCATAATCGTCGAAGGCAGTCGAAACAGGAATAACTTTAACCTGCTGTGGAGACAGCCAAAGCGGCAGTGATCCTGCAAAGTTCTCTAACAAGAAAGCAACAAAGCGCTCCATAGTACCTAAAATACCGCGGTGTAGAACAACTGGACGGTGTTTCTGACCATCGTCACCGATATATTCCAATTCAAAGCGTTCAGGCAGCAAGAAGTCGATCTGTACAGTGGAGAGAGTTTCTTCTTTGCCTAGTACAGTCTTGATCTGCACATCCAGCTTAGGACCGTAGAAAGCAGCTTCGCCTTCTGCTTCGTAGAATGGCAGACCAGCTTCTTCTACAACTTCACGCAACATACGCTGTGCAGTTTCCCACATTTCGTCATTAGCGTAATATTTCTCAGTATCCTTAGGATCACGATAAGACAACCGGAAACGGTAGTCATTAATACCAAAGTCACTGTATACCTGTTTAATCAACTCGATTACACGAATGAACTCGCCTTTAATTTGATCCAGACGGCAGAAAATATGGGAGTCATTAAGAGTCATCGAACGCACACGGTGCAAGCCAGTCAATGCTCCTGACATTTCATAACGGTGCTGGATACCCAGTTCAGCAATACGGATCGGCAGATCACGATAGCTGTGCATGGAGCTCTTATAAATCATCATGTGATGCGGGCAGTTCATTGGGCGGAGAACAAATTCTTCATTATCAATAGTCATTTTAGGGAACATGTCCTCTTGATAGTGCTCCCAGTGTCCAGAAGTTTTATATAGTTCAACATTACCAAGAACCGGAGTATATACATGCTGGTATCCTAGACTTGCTTCCAGATCCACAATGTAACGTTCCAGAATACTGCGAAGTTTAGCACCCTTAGGCAGCCAGATCGGCAAGCCTTGGCCTACCAATTGATTAAATGTGAAGATTTCAAGCTCTTTACCCAGCTTACGGTGGTCGCGTTTCTTCGCTTCTTCAAGCAGACGAAGATGCTCATCGAGCTGCGCTTTTTTAATCCAAGCTGTACCGTATACGCGTTGAAGCATTTTATTCTTGCTATCGCCGCGCCAGTAAGCACCAGCTACATTCATCAATTTAAAGACTTTGATCTTAGAAGTCGACGGTAAGTGTGGTCCCCGGCACAAGTCGAAGAATTCGCCTTGTTCATAGATCGAAATCACACTATCTTCAGGCAATGCTTCAATTAGTTCAAGTTTGTAAGGATCACCTAGCTCACCGAATATTTGGAGCGCTTCCTTACGGCTAACTTCCTTACGTACGATTGGAAGGTTCTCAGAGATAATGCGATCCATTTCCTTTTCAATCTTTAGCAGATCCTCAGGATTAAGCGGATGTTCCAAATCCATATCGTAGTAGAAGCCATCTTCGATAACAGGACCTACACCAAGCTTAACTTCCTTTGTTCCATATAAACGTCTTACAGCTTGCGCCATCAAGTGGGCAGTACTGTGACGCATAACTTCCAAGCCTTCTGGTGAATCCAAAGTTACGATTTCTATCAATGCGCCTTCCTCTAGCGGAGTGGACAGATCCACGACAATACCATTCAATTTCCCTGCCACCGCATTCTTGCGAAGTCCACTACTAATAGAAGCCGCTACATCATCAATATTACTACCTTCTGCGTATTCCCGAACGGAACCGTCCGGAAGTTTAATACTTACCATTTTAATTTCCTCCTTCATTTCCTTAAGCCAAACAACAATTTTAAATTTTTCGAAACGGAAATATCCACGCATACAAAAAACGCCCGTCCCGCAAAGGGACGAGCGATTGCACCCGTGGTTCCACCCAAATTCGATTCTCTCAATCTGCTCTTAAAGCAGAGTCGAGTCAGAATCCTTCGTAAGCATGGAATAACGACCATGAACCGGCGGTTCTTACTATCCCATTTCAGGGAATTCATAACCGCAGCTACAAAGGGGTAAATCGATAGTAGGATACCGGAGGAAATTACAGCCTATGTTCCCTCTCTCTGATACGGTCCAGAACAATCCATTCATATCTTTGTCAAAGCTGTTAACGTGAATTATGGAGTAATTATAAATCTGTCCTCTCTGACAGTCAAGTCTGTAGAGGGGGCAAAATTTTGTAAACCGCGGAAACAGTCACCTACACGGACAGTTCTGCAGCCAGGAAATAGCGCTAGAACTGTCCTTAACAGGTTACTCTTCTCGGCGTTTCCCAGGTAAGCGGCCTGCACGTTTCAAAGACTCACGCAGCAAGTATTCGATATGTCCGTTTACACTGCGAAATTCCTCTCCCGCCCAACGTTCCAACGCCTCATGCAGATCCGGATCGATCCGCAATGGAAAGCTTTTCTTGGCCGCCATGATGCACCGCCTTAATACAACGAGCCGGCGTTAATGACCGGACTCGCTCCGCGCTCCGACACGATCGCCACCATCAGATTATTAATCATGGCCGCTTTACGTTCTTCATCAAGCTCCACTACACCGCTCTCTTTAAGCTGTTTAATCGCCATATCGACCATGCCAACTGCACCTTCAACAATGATTTGACGAGCAGACAGAATGGCAGAAGCTTGCTGCCGCTGCAACATGGTGCTGGCGATTTCTGTTGAATAAGCCAAATGTGTAAGCCGGGCTTCAATGACTTCTACACCAGATAAGGACAAACGCTCTTGAAGCTCAGTCGCTAACTCTTTAGCAATTTCATCTGCATTGGCACGTAAGGACATCCCAGATTCATTGAAGTTATCATAAGGGTATTTGCTGGCTACATGACGCAGCGCCGTTTCACTCTGAATCTCTACGAAAGCCATGTATTTATCTACATCAAAGAGGGCTTTAGCGGAGTTAATCACCTTAAAGACGATAACTGCAGCAATTTCAATCGGATTACCTTCAACATCATTGACCTTGAGCTTCACACTGTTAAAGTTACGAACGCGTAGGGAAACCGTCTTACGTACGCTGAACGGAATAACTGCGAACAGTCCACTCGTTGCAATAGTCCCTACATATTTGCCGAAAAAGGTGACTACAACCGACTTATTAGGTTGTACAACCGTAATACTCGTACATAGTATTGCTGATACAACGAACAGAATGACCGGTACTGCAATATACTCCTGAACAGCACCATAGATTCCACCAGCCAAACAAACTGCAATTAATGCGATAACCCAAAATCCGCTGACAGGACGAAGCGTCTTCTCCTTCATAAAAAGCACCCCCATAAGATATTCTTTTGATATGATTATGATATCACTTTTGGATAATAATGTGTATACAAAAATGTGATAAAATAATGAATTTATGTTCACAGGTAAAATAAACCTTCGAAATCTTAACCATACAAAAAAACGCTTGCTGCTCAATCATCCACAAAACGGATTAACGAGCAACAAGCGCTGATTTAATTTATATATTAGTTCTGCATGATGAAATCATTATCAATCTTCGCATTAGCATCATCGAACACGCGCAGAATATCGTAGCGTGTATTCCGCTGTGCCGGGATTTTGCCTGCTTCGCGGATCAGCTGAGTAATCGATTCGATATTGACCTTGTAGGTCGCGCCCGCAGAAGATACTACATTTTCTTCAATCATTGTACTGCCGAAATCGTTACAGCCATATTGAAGGGAAAGCTTGCCGACCTCTGGTCCCATTGTTACCCAAGAGGACTGGAAGTTCTTAATGTTGTCTAGAACAAGGCGACTTATGGCTACCGTCTTCAGATATTCTTCAGGCGTTTGTCTATCCAACTTCAGGTTAGTATTGTCCGGTTGGAAGGTCCAAGAAATAAAGGCCAAGAAACCCTCTGAATCGTATTTGTTGGCAATACACTCGTCCTGAGCCTCACGCACACGAAGTAAGTGTAATGCCCGTTCTTCCATACTCTCACCAAGTCCAATGACCATCGTAGCTGTCGTATTCATACCGACCTTATGCGCTGTCTGCATTACGTCCATCCACTCGCGCCATGAGCCTTTAAGTCGGCTGATCTTGCGGCGTGTGCGATCATCGAGAATTTCCGCTCCCCCACCTGGTAGTGAATCCAGGCCAGCAGCATGGATTTCACGCACAACTTCCTCGAGCGATAATCCAGATACTTCTTTCATCTTCATAATCTCAGCAGGAGAGAAGGAATGCATTGTAATCTCAGGAAAACGTTGCTTAATTCCGCGAAGTATATCGGTATAATAGCTGAAAGGAAGATTTGGGTTCGTACCGCCTTGCATCAGTATTTCTGTACCATTTACAGCGATAGTCTCAGCGATTTTTTGGTAAATCGTCTCATCCGGCAATACATAACCCTCATCAGAGCCCGGTCTGCGATAAAATGCGCAGAAACGGCAGTAGACATCACATACATTCGTATAGTTAATGTTACGACCAATTACAAACGTGGCCATCGGGTCTGGATGCCAGCGTTCCATTATGGTGTTTGCAGCTGCACCCATTTTCTCAATTTCGTTGCTCTCGAACAGTCGGATGGTATCTTCCAATTGGAGACGTTCACCCCGTAGGGCTTTGTCCAAAATAAGATCTATCGCACTCATCGTTCGCATCCTCCTTCTAAACCCTTAGGGGTATGGTAGAATCACAAAATTACAGGAAGAAAAAACGTTGTCTCTTTTTCAAGGTGACAACCCTTTCTCATACAATTGAACAGTTCATTTCCTCATCGTATCACAATCTGAACAGCTTGAAAAATGCTTTTACATTCTTCGCAAATTCCTATCCAGAAGAAAAGCAGCATCGCACTAAGCGATACTGCTAGTTATACTCTATTTCTCCACTAACACTCGATTGAACATTTCTTCCTGTTACTTGGACTCAATTTCTGCCCTAGCGGCCTCTAGTGCTTGGCCAAGATCAGCAATCAAATCCTCTGCATGTTCAATACCGACGGAGAAGCGCAGCAAACGATCATCTACACCCACAGCATTTCGAATCTCCACAGGAATATCAGCATGTGTTTGTACAGCCGGATAAGTCATAAGTGACTCTACGCCGCCCAAGCTTTCTGCGAATGCAATAAGACGAATATGACGAAGAAGCGGCTCTACGTATCTGGCATCTTTTAATTTGAAAGAAAAAATACCGGTATTGCCTGAAGATTGACGATTCTGGATTTCATGTCCTGGATGATCAGGCAATCCTGGATGGAACACTTCCGCAATCGCTGGATGCTCTAATAAGTAGTGAGCGATCGCTAGTGCATTGCTTTCGTGACGCTCCATACGCAGCGCCAATGTCTTCAAGCCTCTCATCAACTGATAACTGTCTGTTGGTCCGAGCACGGCGCCAATAGAGTTATGTAGAATCGCTAATTCAGCTGATAATTCTACACCCTTGGATACAATCAGGCCTGCCAGTACATCATTATGACCACCCAAATACTTAGTAGCGCTATGAACTACAATATCCGCACCTAATTCTATAGGCCGTTGGAAGAATGGAGTCAGCAGCGTATTATCTACAATGCTAAGTAACCCATGGTGACGTGCCCAAGTGCACACGGCTTCAATATCCGTGATCATCATAAGTGGGTTCGTTGGCGTTTCAATAAATACAGCTTTCGTATTTGGACAACGCGAAGCTTCCAGTGCATCCAAATCATTCGTGTCTACATAAGAAGCAGTGATTCCAAACTTGGACATAATCCGTTCCAACAAACGATAGGTACCGCCGTAAAGATCCAGCGAAACGATCAGATGGTCGCCTTGAGCGAACAAGGTAAGCACCGTTTGTATCGCTGCCATCCCAGAGCTACAAGCAAATCCTGCATCTCCAGATTCCAGTTCCGCAGCTGCATTCTCAAGCACTGAACGGGTCGGACTCTTGGTGCGGCTATAATCAAACCCTGTGCTTTGACCGAGTTTTGGATGACGAAATGCCGTTGCATTATAAATCGGAAAATTAATTGCTCCTGTGGCAGGATCTTCTTGAGAACCTATTTGAGCCAGTCTACTTTCAATCCTAAGTTTGTCATCCATGATTAATGCCTCCTAATTTATATTGTAGCGCTATTATTAATAAACAATCGGGTCGATATCATAAGGCGTTTCTTGATATACATAGTAATTGAGCCAGTTAGAGAATAATAAATTGGCATGCGCACGCCACACTGCTGGAGGTGTACGTTCTGGATCATCTTTAGGGAAGTAATGTTTCGGCAAAGCCATCTCCATCCCTCTAGACACATCACGGTCATATTCCCATTTCAAGGATAGAGGATCATATTCGGAATGTCCGGTCACAAATATTTGTTTACCGTCGTTTGTAGCCACTAGATACATACCAGCTTCTTCGGATTCCGCCAGAATTTGCAGATCTGGGTTATTCTCAATATCTTCACGGGAGACATCGGTATGACGAGAGTGTGGTACATGGAATACCTCGTCAAAGCCGCGCAACAATTTAATGTTATTTTGATTAATCGTATGAGGGAAGACGCCAAAACATTTCTCAGGCAATGCCACTTTACGAACACCAAAATGATGATATAAGCCTGCCTGTGCCGCCCAACAAATATGCATGGTTGAAGTCACATTGTCCTTGCTCCATTCAAAAATCTCTTTCAGTTCTTCCCAATACGATACTTCCTCGAACTCCATTTGTTCTACAGGAGCACCTGTAACGATTAAACCATCCAAACGGCGGTGGCTGATCTCGTCAAAGGTTTTGTAAAAGCTCTTCAAATGTTCAGCAGAAGTATTCTTGGAAATATGGGAACGCGGATGCAATAAAGTAACATCAACTTGTAGTGGCGAATTTCCAATTAAACGCAGCAATTGAGTCTCTGTCGTCTCTTTAGTCGGCATGAGGTTCAGAATAGCAATCCGTAGTGGACGGATATCCTGATGGAAAGCCTGACTTTCGTCCATCACAAAAATATTTTCTCCGGATAGTACTTCTTTCGCCGGTAAACTGTCGGGAATTTTAATTGGCATTGTCTTTCCACTCCTTAGCTGAATTTAGTTATTTTGCCGCACTGCGGCTTGCTGAACATAAAAAGACCTTCCTCGGAAATCGAGAAAGGTCATATCTACAGTCATATGCGCCTCTCTCATCTGCCAGAATGTTCCTGAAGACGATTAGACGTCTGCAGAAATTCCGCAAGAATTAGCACCGTGCGTTTACACGCCGGTTGCCGGGTTTCATAGGGCTAGTCCCTCCACCTGCTCTTGATAAGATTTAGCTGTATTCAATTAAATTACTTTAAAATTCACTTTAAATCATGAACCTCCTTTTCGTCAAGTCCATACAATGCTGAAGAAGCCTCAAAATCACAATAAATTTGCTTGAAAGAGGCATACTCCGTTGTTATACTAGACAAGTATTTCATACCTGAACGAAAAGAAGAGGTGAGAAGAAGGATGGAAGGCGACCCGAGCTCGCAAATATGTGTACAGAATGAGCAACCACACAGGATAATCATCAGCTTGCCGGCGGCGGGAGCAGTTCTTCTTCATGCCCTCGAAACTTCATTTGGCCCTATGTATTGATTGTACCGCCGGCCAAGCTGATTTTTTTCTCTGTGCTTAATTTAGCAGTCCCTAGTGAAGACCTGGGGATAGGAGGAGTGAAATCAGATGAAAATCCGGCTGGTAAATGCAGGGGTTTTTACACCTATTGATGAAATTGATGAAACACTAACACCCCCAACGGAAGGGTTCTATTGGATTGACGCCGATGTTGAGGATTTGGAGCTGCTTCAGCCCTTGTTCAACCTACATGATCTTGCTGTTGAGGATTGCCTTAGCGAAGAGGATCAGCGTCCAAAGATCGAAATATACGAAAGTCACTACTTTATTGTTGTAAATAGCATTCGCTTTGACGATGAAGAAATTTTCCTACGGGCACTCAATGTATTCCTTGGAAGACATTACATCATCACTGTCACGAAACAAAAGATCAATGAACTACGAATCCTGAAGCCTATGCTCTGGGAGCAAGAAGTAAGTGAACCGGATATGTTCCTTTACTTGCTAATTGACCTTGTCGTTGATAACTATTTCTCCGTCGGCGACCGAATTGAAGCTCGGATTGAGAAGCTGGAAGAAGATATCCTCATGCATACCAAGAAGTCACATCTCAGTGAAATTATCGGTCTGCGAAGTGAAATTCTATGGTTGAAGAAAATGCTGGGGCCACAAAAAGAAGTGATCAATACCCTAAATAAAAAAGACCTCCGTCTGATTGATGATCAGCTGCAGAAATATTTTAGCGACATTTATGAAAATGCGGTTAAAATATCTGAAACCTTTGAGACGTATCGCGATCTCATGGGCAACTTACGAGAGGCATACCAATCCAGTATCGCCAACCGCGCGAATGAAATTATGAGAGTCTTTACTGCGATCACAACAATATTCATGCCCCTGACCGTAATTACCGGAATCTACGGTATGAACTTTGATCATATGCCCGAGCTTCATACGAAATATGGCTATTATGGCGTTATAGGCGTCATGTTGACTTTAGGCTGTGGGATGCTCTATGTTTTCCGCAAGAAGGAATGGCTATGAAACGAACCGGACGAATAAGCAAGACGAAGGCCCTGTAACCGTAAGGTATAAGGAAGCCTTCGTCTTTTTGGTATGCGCAAATTTAAAAGCTGGTCGCCATGCCCACTTTATGCGTCTGCTCTCGACGGAAACGGATGCGTATCAATCGCAGACGCTCATAATAAATATCCAATCCTTCAGCAGCGGAAAAATCGTCACCATACACCTTATGTAACACCGGTTTTAGGAAAAGATCCCCGAGCTCCACATAGGCATTCCATATCGCATCCTGCTCACTCTGCGGCATATTGCCAAGCTCTACATGGATCAGCTTCTCGACAGAATAACCTTCTCTTTCTAGCTCCTCTACCGCTTCAATCAGTTCACGCCGGTTCACTCCACTATTCACCTTAAGCTGTTCCAAGCCCAACCCATTCTCGATCCCCTGTAGCAAAATCCTCCGCAAGCGCAGTCGTTCTAGCTGCTTCTTATATTTGACTTCTTTCTGTTTATAAAGCCAAGATACGAAAGACTCCTCTTCAATTACTTCATGCACCCAATTTAGAGGGAAGGAATGTTCCCTTGCCACCGCAGTAGTTATAGCCAGCCAATCAGCCCCAAACTGCGCTATCTTGCCTTCTCCCACACCCGGAATTTGCATCAGTTCCTCTGGCGTATGCGGTAGAAATGTACTTAACAAGCGCAACAGACGATTACTGGCGAGAATATAGGGCGCCTTCCGTTCACTCGAAGCCTTACCACGGCGCCAAGCACATAACTCTTCATAAATGGCTTCATTCCCATAATGTTCGCTGTAATATTGAAGCTTCAGCTGCTCCTGATTACGTCCAGTAAGACTATCCTCCTCGTGGAATATCCCATCGATTAAGGGTCGATAGCCATCTCCCATCTTCACTGCTAGCTCATGCCTGTATACACAGAGCATCTCATTCCATGAACCACCTTCATACCACAAATTCTCAATGTAATTCTCCCCACCTGAAAAATCACGCCAGCCCAAACTCCAGATCCCCTCTTCCTCTCCAATCCACAACTGGGCGTACACCTCTTGATCCACTCCAGATATTCTGGATAAACGGTTCATAAACACAATTTGCATATTCATCCCTACCTTTCTCAACATTACAGCAAGCACAATAACCTTCCGGGAAGAGCCTCCTTCGGAGCGAACAAATCCTTTCTCAATCAGACCCCGAACGCAAAAAAGCACCTCTCTCACGATAAACGCGAAAGAGGTGCTCCCTCATTAAATGCTATACTGTTAGATCCTAGAATACCATATATTACCGAACAGTCAATGTCTTTTTATACTAGTTTCTAGCTAGAGCTAATGTAGCCAATCCAATCGCTCCAGCAAGCCCTGCATTGTCTCCAAGACCTGGTGAGACAACATAATTATCGATGTCGACATTAAGCGATGGATGTTGAACATATCCGCTCAATAACTCTTGCAGCTTAGTGCGAATCAACGGGAATAGGTGGCTTTGCTTCATAACACCACCGCCCATTACGATTTTTTGAGGAGACAGAATCAGCACATAGTTCATGAGTGCATGTGCAAGATAGTGAGCTTCCATTTCCCATGCCGGATGGTCCACTGGTAGCTCTCCTGCCGGTTGTCCCCAGCGTTTGCCGATCCCCGGACCTGCGGCTAATCCTTCAAGACAATCGCCATGATAAGGACAGTAACCCTCAAACGTATCCTCTGGATGTCTACGAACTAGAATATGTCCCATCTCAGGATGTGACAATCCATGGACCATCTGGCCGCCAACAACCGCTCCTGCTCCAATGCCTGTCCCAACCGTAATATAAAGACAGCTGTCCAGACCTTTAGCTGCTCCCCATTTACTCTCCGCAAGCGCTGCACCATTCACATCCGTGTCAAAGCCGATCGGAACGTTAAATTGCTCAGCCATTGTGCCTACCAGATTATATTGTCCCCAGTGAGGTTTTGGTGTCGTTGTTATGTAACCATAAGTAGGGCTGTCCAGTACGGGATCAATTGGTCCAAAAGATCCGATTCCGAATGCTTCTACATTTTTCTCTTTAAAATAGTCTATTACTAGTCCCATCGTTTCTTCCGGTGTTGTTGTCGGAAAGCTAACTCGGTCAACAATGGTACCGTCCTCATAACCAATCCCACATACAAACTTTGTTCCGCCTGCTTCAATCGCTCCCAATAGCTTCACAGCAATTATCTCCCTTTCTCTAGTTAGAAGTTGAAACGCTACCCATACACAAATGAATAATATCATAAAAAAAAGCAATCACCAGCCCTAATTATACGTCGAATGAAGCGCTATCACAACAAGTATAAACGCCTTTTGCTTCCTTATAAGGACGCAAAAGGCGTTTAAGAGAGAAAGATAAGGATAATGTTTAGTGTGAAACTTATACGTTCTTATAGTTAAACAAAACACCCTCCATGCATCTTTGCATGAAGGATGTCTTCTTTAACCCAAATCGCCTAACTCAATCTGTACAATTCCTCGTTCGTCCTGCACCTCAGCAATCAAATGCATCAAGCTGCCGAACTCTAGCTCCTGAAATTTGCGCGCAGCTGTTTCCCGCTGTAGTTGCCACAAGGCTTCCGTCAGCTCGCAGACCACTGGTACATCGCAACGGATTTCCGCTAGCTCTCGCGATAAATGCAGCATATCCAGATCTGCTTCGATTTTGGTACGCACACCTTTAGGGAGCAGATGCAGATTCTCAATTACACCTTCAACTGTTCCGTATTCGGTCAGCAGTTTCAGCGCAGTCTTCTCACCAATCCCTTTTACGCCGGGATAATTATCACTGGTATCGCCCATAAAGCCTTTCAGGTCAATCACTTGTCTAGGGGTTAGCCCCTTTTCCTCCAGCAATTCTGCAAGGTCATACACTTTATAGTTAGAGCGTCCCTTTTTCATAATGACGACCTTAACATTCTCATCAATGAGCTGAAGCATATCATGGTCACCCGTCAAAATATATACCTCAGAGTTTTCACTGTAACAAGAAGCCAGCGTACCAATGCAATCATCCGCTTCATAGCCTGCAAGTCCAATATTCGGCACCCCAAGCTCAGCTACTACATCTTTTACTAGATCGAACTGTGGAATCAGCTCTAACGGGGCTTCAATCCGATTCGATTTGTATCCATCGTATTTCTCGGTGCGGAACGTTCCTTTGCCCATATCCCAGCAGCATACGACGTGAGAAGGCTCAAATGTGCTTACCGCATCGAAAAAATACTGCAAAAAACCATACACCGCATTCGTCGGCAATCCAGCTTTTGTCTTGCGAATATATCCTCCATAAGAGGTCGCATAAAAGGCCCGGAACAGCAGAGCCATTCCATCTACAAGCATTACACGGCCCGTTGTTTCTGCTCTCATGTATAAACCTCTCCTTGTGAATGCATTTAGCTTCTAGGAGTATTCTATCAGAAAACCTGCAATCTTATAAGAGCGTATGAAGTTTCTCCATTATCCAATCCCTGGAATACATTTGCATTACAAGAGTTTACCGCTACCCCCCCGCATTATTGTAAAGATTCCTTCCGACGCCATAAGATCTTCAAAATCCCTTGCTGTTAAAGGTCTGCTGAACAAGTACCCCTGAACCTCATCGCATTGATAGCCTGAAAGAATCTCAAACTCTCTCATATGCTCAACACCTTCAGCAATGACCTTCATCTTCAGACTATGCGCCAATAGTATCAAAAAAGAGACGATCGCCTGATCATACTTGTCGCTTACAATTTCACGAATGAACAACCGGTCAATCTTGAGTGTCTGAATAGGGAAGTACTTAAAGTAGCTGATTGAGGTCTGTCCTGTACCAAAATCATCTATTGCGATGCTTACACCTGTGTCTCTGATTTGTCGTAATCTTGAAATCATGGTCTCCGTATGCGCAAGAAATACACTTTCTGTAATTTCTAGCTCCAGCCTTCGGGGATCTATGCCGGTTTCCTGTATAATTCCGGAAAGAATACCCAGAATGTTATCTTCCAGCAATTGCTTCACAGACAGATTTACTGAAATGCGGATCGCTGAAGTTAAATGATTTTCCCACTTTTTAATCTGCTCACAGGCTGAGCGGAGTACCCATTCACCAACCTGAGAGATCATGCCTGACTCCTCCAGCATAGGAATAAAAATTTCAGGAGAGATCCTTCCGAATTCGGGATGATCCCAGCGCAACAGAACCTCAGTTCCAACTATTTTCCGCGTCCGCACATTAATCTGGGGCTGATAGACGAGTAGGAATTCTTCATTGGCCAATGCTTTGCGAAGATCCTTCTCAAGCAGCGGCAGACGTTCTTCCGCTACTTGAACCAAAGGATCAGAGGTCCTATAGTAGTCTTGACCTGCCAGACTCACCGCGCATTTTTCAACCCTGCATCTTCCACCCTCAAGCCATTCCTGCCATCGTTCAGCGTTCATTCGTCTGTCTGGAAATCCAGCCAGTTCTGCAAAGTACCCGAATAACTGAAATATTCCGAATATGCCATAACCCGTTTCTCTGGGTGTTATTCGAATATTTCGCTTTGTATGTAAGAATACCCTATATATAAATGCACCTAAATAAATACTTATTAAAATTCCAAGTGAAATAACCATTTCCAGTATCGAAACTTGCATTTTATTCACCTTAATTCTTATAAATCTTGAATTCGTTTATTTTGTCGTGCAATTCCTCAGCCATGTAGGACAATGAGGTACAAGCTACCGAGATTTCCTCCATAGATGCGAGTTGTTCTTCGGTTGCAGCCGCAATATTCTGTGTGCTGGCGGCAGATGTTTGAGCAGCCACATTTATTTGTTCAACCGAATGAAACACCTGATCCGACCCCAAAGCCAGATCCCGAATTTCAAAAGAGATTGCCTGAATCTGATCAGCCGCCTTGCCCACAGACTCCTCTATTTGAGCAAATGACTGGCCTGCCGAATTAACCGTTTCTATACCGCTTGAGACCTCATTGGCCGTCCGTTCCATGGACTGTACAGCTTTGCCCGTCTCCGACTGGATGTTGCTGATTAGAGCGGATATTTTTTGGGCTGCGCCTGTTGATTGTTCTGCCAGCTTGCGGACCTCATGCGCAACGACGGCAAACCCTCTGCCCTGATCACCAGCCCTTGCCGCTTCAATGGCCGCATTCAGGGCAAGCAGATTGGTTTGTGCTGCAATGTCTGTGATGGCGTCAACAATCTGACCAATCTCTTCGGACTGCTGTTCCAATCCATGGATAATGCGGCTTAAATCCTCGATCGCCTCATGAATTGAACTCATTTGGTTTACAGCGGTAACAATTGCTTCATTTCCTTCCATAGATTTGTTCGAGGCCTGTTCAGCTGACTCGGACATCGTCTGTGCGTTCTGTTCCATATGCTGAACGCTGTCTCTCATCTGTCTCAGTGTTTTGACTGTTTCCTCAACTACCTGAACCTGGTGGTCCGAGCCTCCAGCAACCTCCTCGACGTTTTCTGCAATATTCTCGCTGGCCGTGCTTGTCTGCTCTGCATTTGCTGTAAGTTCAACCGAGAATGCCGCAACCTGCTGTGAGGTCTCGGCAATCCGGCCGAACAAATCTCTTAACACCTGCAGCATGGCATTGAGAGATTGAGCTAACTGTCCGAGTTCATCCTTGGAACGGTAATGAACCTCGCCACTGAAATCCCCTTGCTCCATCTCTCTCATCTGCTTCTGAACGAGTTGAATCGGCTTTACAATCATGCGAATAATCACGATTCCGATTACGTTACTCACAATGATAGCAATTACAAATATGATAATCGTTAACATAGTACCTTGTTTGGCTTGCTTGTTGGTCGATTCATTGATTGCGTCCGCACCAGCAATGAGATCGTCTTTTAGCTTCACGCCTAAAGAGGTAATTGTATCTCTGGCTTCTACAACATTTTTTTTATAGTAATCGTAAGCTTCCTCATTGCGGTTGAGAGCTCCTATATCAAGTACAGCCTGCATTCCTTCTATATAGGAAGAGAATTGTGCCTGGATCTCTCTCACGATTTTTTTCTCCTCCGCATCAATTCCCGATGTGAGCAGTCTGTTCAGAAGTTGAATGTTTTCTTCCTTCAAATCTCCAAATCTATTCAGCAAGTCTTCTCCCTCCTGCGCCGATGTTTCCTGCATCATCTGGAACATAGTGGACTCCAGCTCCCGGTTGTTGCTACGGTATATCAGAAAATCAGCTTCAGGCATCATTCGGTCATAATACATATCGTGAGAATTATTATTCATTTGTGTCAACGCAGAATATCCAATTGCACTTTGGCCTCCAAAGGCAATAATAAACACTCCTATCAACAGAAACAGTTTTGTTGCTACTTTTAGATTACGCATTCTAATGCCCCCTTTTTCACCATATAACATCTCCTATTTATGATAAAAGAAGGGTGTTAAAACAATTACAACATAAGTATGTATAATCTATGTTTTTTCTTCATAATCTTCAAATTTCTATGGAGAAAACTTATAACCTATTCCCCACACGGTTTTTATATACCTCGGATTTTTCGGATCTGCTTCAATTTTGTTTCTGAGCTTCATAACATGTACATCAATGGAACGCTCATTCACTAAAGTATGAATTCCACGCAAATAAATAATCAGCTCCTCACGAGAGAACACCCGCTCCGGATGATTATATAGGAGTTTCATAATTTCAAATTCGGTAAAGGTTGTCTCCACCCTTCTTCCCTGAACTTTGATTGTGCGGAACTCATGTTCAATAATAATCCCTTCATTTTTCGTTCTGTATTCGCCGATACTGCCGCGATCTTCTTGCCTGCGGGAACCTTGTCTTGTTCTGCGTACAATGGCGTTCATCCTCGCCAATAGCTCCTTCATGCTGAAGGGTTTGCACAAATAGTCATCAGCTCCGGCATTCAACGCTTCTACACGGCAAAGAACATCCGTATTCATAGAGATGATAACAATCGGCACCAAGGAATCTTTGCGCAGCTCCCTGCAGACTTCCATACCATTTAGATCCGGCAACATTAAATCAATAATTACAATATCCGGCTGTGAATTTTCAACCAGGGTAAGCCCTCTGGATCCGGTATCCACTCTGTCAACGATGTTACCTTCCTCCGTAAGGTACATCTTTATCATATCGCCGATAATACTGTCATCTTCAATTAGAATAACCTTCATATTGAAATCCTCTCAAAATAATGTACAACTGTGTTCCCGTCCAAAAAATAATGCAAAGTAAAAATGATCCATTTCAGCTCCCGTTCCAAATGATACATTTCAATCTGAACATCTGCACCTTGTTCCAGAGCCGTTTCAAGATTCTCCGCAGCTGCCAGCAGACGGTCAGCACTTATGTTGCCAGCCACGCCCTTTAGGGTATGGAGCATTCTTAGAGTGTATAAGAAATCCTGTCGGGCCAAGGCGTCGCGCAGTTGTTCAGCAAAATGTCTGTATTCGTTCAAGAACATGATAAACATATGACGCATGATATGTTCTTTTCCGCCAACTCTTTGCAGAATAACCTGAAAATCAATTCCCCTGAGTCGCCTCCACCCCTTTGCTAAACACTCTTCGTCTCCAAGTGACTTTTCATAGTCGTGTAAATCTTGTTGTCTATTCAATAAAAAAATTAGATCACCAATCTGAAACGGCTTCGTTAACACTCCATTCATCCCAATACGACAATACTCTTCATGCTCTTCCTTTACAGTATTTGCGGTTAAGGCAATGATTAGTAAATCATTAAACCGGCGGTCCTGCCGCAGCTTTTTCGTTACCTCCACACCATCAAACTCAGGCATATGGATGTCCAATATGAGCAAATCCCACCGGCCTTGATCCAGCAAACGAAACACCTCCTTACCATCATTGGCTACTGTAACGTTAAAGCCATAGGATTTCAGAATCTCGGTGACCACAAGCTGATTAATTTCATTATCTTCAGCCAGTATAATGTTCCACTGGCATTGGGGTATGGCAAAAACCTCAGCATCTGAAATCCCCGAAGGCGAATACGGTTCATTTCGAAAAAGTGAAAGCATGGTCTGGTACAGGCCGTTGCGGCTAACCGGCATCAAAATAATGGCGTCTGGCTGCAGTTCCTCCGGCAATTTCATAATTTCATCCCGAACGGTTGTTATTGAAATAACGACGATACGGACCGGCTGCATAACGAATATCTCCTTGAGCCGGAGCCAATCATTCAGTCCTTCCTGGTCCTCCATGCTTAAATCCGCTATAATCACTTCCACAGGCATGTGGGTAATTGCACTATCCAAATTTCCACAAGCGAGGACAAGAAAGTTCATCGATTCCAGCATAGAGCATAACCCATTTCTAACTGCCCTATTGCTTTCGATGACAAGTACCTTTGTTTGCGAAAATTCAATCATCTCTCCCTGAGGAAGATCATTCAACAGTCTGTACTCTAAGGGAATCTCAAACGAGAATTTGCTGCCCCGCCCAGGCTGACTGCTGATTTCAATATCTCCTTCCATCATCTCCACAAAGTATTTGCAGATCGGAAGTCCTAGCCCCGTCCCTTCACCTTTCTGTCTGGAATGATGTCTGACCTGCATGAAGGGTTCAAACAGATGATTAATTTGATCATTCGTAAGTCCGATCCCCGTATCCTCTACAGAAAATTCCACACGAATAATATCTTCTTCATATCCTACGAGCTCAGCTTTGACATATACATACCCGCTATCAGTAAACTTAATGGCATTGTTAATCATATTGATGAGAATTTGCTCAATTCGCAATGGATCACCATAAACAATTTCCGGAATATCCGCAGAAGTCTCAATAATAAATTTCAGTTTCTTCTGACCTACAAGCACAGCAAGAATATCCGATAATTCCTGCATTAAATGATGAAGGTTAAAATCAACTTTTTGCAGTTCTATTTTCCCCGCCTCAATCTTCGAAAAATCAAGAACATCATTAATAATGCCAAGTAAGGTATGAGAGGAGGAAAGGATTTTGTCCAAATAATCCTTTTGTACCAGAGTCATCTCCTGCCTGGTCAAAAGCTCCGTGAGTCCAATAATGCCGCTAAGAGGCGTGCGTATTTCATGACTCATCCGGGCAAGAAACTCACTTTTGGCCTTATTGGCTTCGTCAGCTGCCATGCTTTTCTTGAGATGAGTAATATCATGAGCAGTACTAACAACCCCAATGACCTCCTGGTTGATATTGTAGTATGGTGAAAAAGTTACATCATACTCGTGTTCTCTCCTGGCTGAGCTGAAGCTGTATTCAAAGCTCTCCATGGTTCTACTGGAGATCACCCGATTGAAGTAATACAGCCAGGCCTCAACATGTCTCCCTGCTGGAAGCTTATCTGTTATCCATGTTCCGACCAAACTTTCGGGCGTCACGCGAAGCGTCTCGGCTACCTTCCTGTTAACAGATG
Source organism: Paenibacillus sp. FSL R5-0475 (assembly GCF_038004585.1). Taxonomy (NCBI): domain Bacteria; kingdom Bacillati; phylum Bacillota; class Bacilli; order Caryophanales; family Paenibacillaceae; genus Paenibacillus; species Paenibacillus sp. FSL R5-0475. The sequence goes on along the minus strand of NZ_JBBORK010000001.1, from coordinate 324,589 downwards.
TAATACGCCCCTGCACATCAAACCAGATAATGAAATCTTGTGAGCTTTCCACTAGGGACCGGTATAGTTCCTCGCTTTCCTTAAGCTGCTTCTCCGATAGTTTACGCCCGGATATATCTGTTACAGAGCCAATGACAGAGCCGACAATATGATCATAGAATAAAGGCTTAAGCGTGATGAGAAGAGCATGCTCCCTATATGGCATTTCAAAGGATAACTGTTCCCCCGCCCAGGCCCTTTCTATCTGATTTTGCATGTAAAGCTTTTGTTCTTCTGGAATGATTTCAACCTGGTCAAGGGTTAACCCTACGAGTTCGTTGTAAGAGACTCCCAATTCAGCAAATAATGCACCTCCCGCAATCTTGAATTTGAATTTCTCATCCTTTTTGGTCAATTTATAAATTAATCCGGGCTGAAGGTGAAGAATCTCGAATAAATCATTTTGCATCTCATCGAATCGTTGCTTTAGCTTCTGTGCATCGTACATATAAAATAGCTTTGCAGCGATAAACAATCCGGATACCTCATAGACTGCGAAAAATTCCAGACTAGCGAGTAATGGATGTGAGCTGTCGATAAAATTATTAAACAATATCAACAAAAAATTTGTAGCGGTGACTGAGACTATCCACTGTTTCTTTCGAATATGAGTCACCGATAGATTGCTCACAGTATAAATAATGGAAAACTCTATTACGCCCAGTATCATTGTCATCATTGAGGGCTTGTCCATAAAACGGTAAAGAATGATCAGCACAGCCGTGAGTGCTGAAGCAAAGGGACCGCCAATATATGCCGAAATAAGGATAGGGATGGTACTCAAGTCAGCTATAAAAAAATTATGATAATGAATTTGAAAGACATAGCCTAAAATAACACCTACTAGCCCTTGATAAATCCCTACCTTCCAAGTGTATCCTGTTACACTTCTCAGATTCACATTCACTCTCATCAAAAAATATTCAAAAAGAAAAGTGAAAATGGTTAATAGACAAAAGCTGAGTAATAGATCCCGATTCATCGTTTTACCACCTTATATAATACATAATTGGCTCGATTCTGATAAATTTCAAATAATTATAATTATATGCAAAAAAAAGTCGAACAATATACATCGTTCGACAAAATGCCACATATTCCGATTGCGAGTTATCCAGACAACCTCCCAACTATTCCCTCAAGATCCAAAAGAATAAGCAGCTGATCTTTCATTTGGACAACACCCAGACTATTTCCGCGCATTCCTTGGACATTCTCGTTTGTTGTTTCAATCTTTGCTTGATTGAACCGATGAATTCTTGATGCCGCTTGAACATGAAAAGCAAACTTTTTGGCCTTATTTCTGCAATGATGTATTTGTCCGGCACCTGTCGTTTCTCTCTTCCAGACGAGTATCCTAGACATTTAGCCAAGTCAATAACTGTCATTACTTCTTCTCGAAGCTTTATCAATCCTTGCATGCATGGATGTGTCAATGGAACCGGAGTGATCGGAAGTACGTTAATGACCTCCCTTACATTTTGTACATAAGTCCCATACAGATTATTACCGAGCAGAAACTCAACTATTTCCACCTCAGCAGTATCTTTCAAGGGTAATAATTGGCTGACTGTCATTTTCCCCCCATTCATTCAACATCGTTTTTAATTAACTATATATCTAAAATGTTATGTAACATGTTCAAACGATATTTGATTTGTGTTAGTTAAATTAATATAAAATACATACTCACTTTACATGCAGGGATACTTAAAATAGGAATTGTTAAATTTAAGGAGCCTGCGTACGCGAAAAAACAACGATAATTAAATTGTATACCCTGTGGAAACCAACAAGATTCTGATCATGGATGCGTTAAAAACTCCTAGTCGAAGCATATCTGAGCCAAGCACGGAATCGACATTACATGGGCCTCGGATCGAAGAATTAGTGATGGGGGCAGAAACTGAAACTAAAATGCATAACGAACAGATCCAGCGGAAGTTGGCAGATTTCTACAAACAATCGGTACTTCAGGAATGGGACTTATTCAAATTAGAGGAAAAACCAAGTACAAACGAGGCTAGGCTTGAAAAAAGATGCAGGAAGGAAAAATTTTGGTTCAGCACGGATCAGCGCATGGCAATTTCATCTCTTTACCAACAGCAGGTATACTGATATGCCTGATATTTAATAATGTGCTGAACAATATCCATTTTTACCGTTGGTACTATTTTGAATTATTATTTCCTCTTGCTCTGTTTTATCCTATCCTGGATAAAACAGAGCAAGAGAAAAAAGGATGAGTCAGCATGATAGGATTTATTCTTCAATCTGCTATTGGGTTAACTACCCAACATCGCTGCAATCATCGATTGGATTAGACTCTGAAATCAGGCATTGCTCCAGAATTCGCCGTATTGCTCTTCTTTAAAGCCTACCGTAACTTTAACACCATCAGTGACAATCGGACGTTTATTTAGCATACCATGGCTCGCGAGCAGCTCAAGCTTCTCCTGCTCACTAAGCTGTGACATTTTGTCCTTAAGACCCAATGCTTTATAGACTTCACCACTTGTATTAAAAAACTTTTTCAGTTCAAGTCCGCTATTGGCCAGCAATTCTCGCAGCTCCTCAACGGTAGGCGGCTGTTCTGCGATGTTTTGAAGCTCAAGCTCATGACCTTGAGCTTGTAGCCATTTTACTGCACTGCGGCAGGTGCTGCATTTTGGATATTGATATACTTTTAGTTTGCTCATGTTGTTCTCCTTTAATGGTAGTGATGAGTGCGCTACGCTGGCAAATTATTCTTCCGATCGCTGTTATCCTCAGATTTCTTGATTTAGTCCGCTTGTTGCGGATGAAATCCGAGGAGAAAGGCGAAACTCCGTTTCTCCAGAACCAATTCACCCTCTCCGCTTAACATCACTAAGATAATTTTTACCTCAAATTCGCTTTCGGGCCTTGCTCCAATACATTCTCCAAGGCCGCCATATCAGGCGGCAAAGGAGCTTCAAAGATCATTTCCTGCAGCAGCACCGGATGCTTGAACGTCAGACGCACCGCGTGCAGTGCTTGACGCGGTATGGAGGCATCTAGTGCTGTAACGGACTCTAACTGTTCACTTTGAGTTAAAGTCAATTCCGGTAGATTATACAGCTCATGACGATACATGCTGTCACCAATCAAAGGACAGCCGATAGAGGTCATATGGACCCGAATCTGATGAGTACGACCACTCTCCAACTTCAGTTCAACTTTTGAACCTTGTGCGTATACGGTTTTAACCTCATACCGAGTCAGAGAAGGATAACCTTCCGATGTCACGATACGCCGATGCGGCTCCTCAGGATCACGGTCAATAGGTCCGTCGATATCGCCGAAAGGCTCCACAGGAGCCCCATGAACAAATGCAGCATAACGTTTGTCCACTGTACCCGCAATCATCTGCTCAGAAATATGTTGATGGCTATACGGATTCTTGGCGATGACTAACACACCGGAGGTTTCCTGGTCCAGACGATGGACGGGTCGAAAGCGGAAACGTTCATTTTTTTGCGCCCAATAATGAACTACTCCGTTAGCCAGCGTATCAGTGTAATGTCCGTGTGTGGGATGCACGATGATCCCCGCTGCCTTGTTTACTACGAGCAGATGCTCATCTTCAAATAGAATTTCAAAGGGAATCGGCTGCGGTAAAATATCATCCGAAGTCTCTGTTTCCATGCGAATCTGTACAATATCGCCTGCCTTAACATGTACGCTGATATAAACACGTTCTCCATTTAATGTAATCCCTTGTTCTGTTTGCTTAAGGCGTGACAACAATTTACGTGAGACATCCATCCGTTTATGCAGGATTGTCTTCAGCAACCAGCCATCCTCTTCTGGCGGTATAATGTAAGTAATTGGTGAATAATAGCTAGTCATATTAGTCTCGGAACACCTTTTTACTGCGAATGTATTCTACATCAGTAATCCCTGCCCGTGTATTAGCCGTCCTAGCCAGCGCAAAGAAATAATCGGATAACCGGTTCAAATAAATAACCGCTTCCGGATTAATGTCTGCATTTCGTCCAAGTGTAACTGCCCGGCGTTCCGCCCGGCGGCAAACCGTACGGCACACATGTAGAACCGAAGCCAACGGACTGCCCCCAGGGAGGATGAATTTTTCTAGTGGTGGATTCTCTGCTTGAAGCTCATCAATCCAGCCCTCCAACCGTTTAGCCATCTCACTTGTTACCATATATTGACCACCATCACCTAGCTTAATAAAAGCCAGATCGGTTCCGCAATCGAATAGCTCATGCTGAATTTCCAGCAGCTGCTCGCGTACATCATCAAACTGATCGTCCTCCATCAGGCTCCTTGCCTGACCTACAAAGCAATTCAGTTCATCGATCGTTCCGTAAGCTTCAACTCGGACATCGTCCTTACCAACCCGGCCGCCAATCACTGAAGTTTGACCCGCATCACCCGTGCGTGTATAGATCACCATGGCTTACTCCTCCTATCCATTCTTCAAATCACATAATGCTAGTTTAAGCTTTCTTATATAAAAATGGCAAATGAAGAGTATAGGCATATTCTCTCCAAGTGTGACTGCAATGTTGCAATGTGTGAGCTTAAAGGAACAACAAAAAGAGGACCCTAGGGTCCTCTTCAACAGCATGTAGCGACGTTATTTTCCAACTGGACGCCCCTTCATGTATTCATTTATCTTGAGATCCAGTAAACTGCTAATTTCAATCACATTATCTGAAGTGAATGATTTTTCCTGCAAAAAAAGCTGCTCCATTTTGCTACGGAGTATTCGAATTTCATCTTCCAGAGAGAGTATGCGAGCAGAAGCATCACCCTTGGGGGACAGTTTCCCACTTCCAGAAAAACACTGCCCTCCATAGGAAGGTAAGTAATAATCGGCACTAAGCACAATCATCCCTCCTAAAAGTATTATTGAGCGCGTGCCACAAAATGTCATTAAAGTAATAAAAGAAACTTCAAAGCAACGCTTAATTCCAGAGTAAAATACGTCCTTGTTAGTTCTATTATAGGGGTTAATTACTCTCAAAGTAAAATAATACCATAGGATTATAGGATAGGCTATAGTCCAATTTTCTCTATTCCATTCTCTCTCGTTCCAGTTGTGTGACAAAAGCACCAATGCGTTCTATAGCTTCATTCAGTTGAGCTACTGAAGTAGCATAGGAACAGCGTAAGTAACCTTCACCACCTAAACCAAAGACACTCCCAGGTACAGCTGCCACTTTATATTCAAGTAATAATCGTTGTGCAAACTGATCAGATGTCAGTCCTGTCTTGCGCACGCTTGGAAAAGCATAAAATGCACCTTGTGGTTCATGGCACTCCAGTCCCGCATCACGCAAACCCTTAACAATCAGCCTCCGCCGTTGGTTATAAGAATCGACCATTCGATCCTTCTCTTCCATCCCATTGGTCAGTGCCTCAAGTGCAGCCACCTGGCCCATAGAAGGAGCGCACATCACAGTGTACTGGTGAATCTTAAGCATAGCGGAGATCAAATCAGGGTGACCACAAGCATAACCCATTCTCCATCCAGTCATGGCAAAAGCCTTGGAGAAACCGCTGACCAAAATCGTACGGTCCATCATACCTGGCAATGAGGCAAAGCTGACATGATTAATTCCATACGTTAATTCCGCATAGATCTCATCCGAAATTACAATAAGATCGTGCTTCTCTACAACCTTGGCGATCGGCTCCCAATCCTCTCGGGTCATAACACTTCCCGTTGGGTTGCTTGGGTAGCACAGAATTAGAACTTTGGAGCGTGGAGTAATCTTCGCTTCCAAACTCTCTGCAGTAAGTTTAAAGTCATTCTCTCCGATGGTTTCGATACCTACAGGAATACCTCCACCAATAGCCGTTATCGGCGAATAAGAAATATAGCAAGGTTCTGGTATGAGGATCTCATCGCCCGGCGTGATCAAAGCGCGCAGAGCCAGATCGATAGCCTCACTTCCGCCGACCGTTGCTATAATTTGATTGGCAGGATCATACTCCACTGCAAAACGGGTGTGCAAATAGTTCGCAATACCCTCCCTTAGTTCAGGCATTCCTGCGTTGGATGTATAGCCTGTAAATCCTCTTTCCAGCGAATAGACACAAGCTTCTCTGACATGCCACGGGGTCTTGAAATCAGGTTCCCCGACTCCGAGTGATATGATATCCTTGCTCCCTGCAGCCAGATCAAAAAACTTACGAATACCCGAAGGCTGAATTTGCTGTACCAGCGGGGCCAAATAAGAATTCATTGATTTGCTGTCTTCTCCGGTTAGCTGCGTTTTGTTCGTGATCATATGATTACTTCCTTTATGGAGAGATCATCAGACGGTTGTCTTCCTCATGCTCCTCGAAGATGATCCCATCCTGTTTGTATTTTTTAAGGGTAAAATTCGTTTTAGTTGAGAGTACTGAATCAATTGGAGACAGCTTCTCGGATACAAAATTGGCCACTTCACGTAAGTTTCGGCCTTCCACTTCTACCAGAAGATCGTAAGCACCTGACATCAGATAAACGGATTTCACTTGTGGGTACAGGTAGATTCTCTCGGCAATGCCTTCAAATCCGCGACCCCGTTCGGGTGTTATCTGTACCTCAATCAGCGCTGTCACTTTCTCGTCATCGACTTTATCCCAGTTTACAACGGCTGCATACTTAACAATTACATGGTCCTTCTCTAATTGCCCAATCGCCGTCTTTACGTCTTCTTCTTCCTCGCCAAGCAGCGTAGCTAAGAGTGCAGTAGATCTTCTCGCGTCCTCTTTAAGCAGTTCCAGCACTTTCCTCTTTAGTTCGTTCATTTCCTTCATGCCTTCCCTCCGGATAGTTCGCAAATGACGTTGCGCTATTCATGCGTCGCCCCGCGAAAAGAGTTTAATACTAATATGACATGAATTGAGCATCTCTGCAAACAAAATAACCCCATATGATATCCGCATAGAAGACTAGGTTTACTCAGCTAAATGGATTTTTATACAAAAAACGCCCGTTTATACCGGAGCTCTCGGTATAAACGGGCGTCAGCCTTAAGGTTATGTGGCAGGATGCTTCATCCGCTAACCATCTTGGTTACATTAAATGAGACGGTTGATGTTGTCCATTCGAATGAAGATGAGCGTTCGCATTGTGAGCAAAGGATCCAGCTTGTCCGGTTTTTTGCTGAACAAATTGTCCGGCTTTTTGCTGCAATTGCTGTGCAGTTTGGAGCTGTTTGTCTACATCTTGGCGCAATGCTTTTGCAGGTGCAGGATACATATTCAGTTGGGACATCTGCGTATAAAGCTCGCCCTGAAGTCGAAGCGTGTTCATGGTCATGTCGTTAAACACCCGACGAACCGCTGGACATGCCGATTCCGTAGCAGCTGTCGCATACTCACGAACCGTCCGCTTCAAATCACACAAAATGGTGTTCATTAAATCCTCATCTGGCATAAATGCTGCTGGATTCTGTGCGTTCATTTTATAACCTCCTTAAGATTAATAATGCAATTATTGTGGGCTTGTTGGTGCGTACTGTTGATGCTGCTGGAGTAACTGAGTAAGTGTATCCATGTGCTGCGTGTGATTTTGGATATGCTGCAAACAAACTTGTCGGACCTGCTCGTTCTGCGTTGTCGCGGCGGTAGCCGCACATTGCTTAAGAAGCAAGTCCTCATTAGAGATGGAGTCTGCGATATATTCCAATTCTTTTCCACTTAGTGCCTGCATTTGCATTGATTGCATGAGTTGTAGTCCCTCCTTGTAGTTGATCCAAACAGGCTTTAGTATACCGCCAACGCACACCATTTATTTGCCCAACAGCACTAGAGAGTTATGACAAAAATAAGAACATGCTGCGAATGAGACGGTAAAATGCCGCCCATACTAAATTATGGAACAAATGAAGGAGCGATCATTTTCATGAGACTAAATAGCGGCACCCCACCTTGGAGAAGCACTTTACAAGACCCACCAACTTATCCTGTGCTAGAGGATACCATTCACTGTGATTGCTTGGTCGTAGGGGCTGGAATGGGTGGAGCAATGGCATCCTATCGCTTGTCTTTAAGCGGAGCTGAGGCTGTTCTGATCGAAAAAAGACGCGTCGGAAGCGGAAGCTCACATGCCAATACTGGTTTACTTCAGATATCTAACGACAAATCGTTAACCTCATGTATGAACACTTTTGGAGAAAGGAACGGCTTGCTCTTTTATCAGTTATGCCAAGCAGGGGTTAGAAATATTTTGGATCTGCCAGCCAAGCTCGATATCGATCCCCAGATCATTCCTCGCAGCAGCCTTCTATATGCCAGTACACCAGAGGATGTACCTGCTCTGCGAGAAGAATATAAGAACCTCGTTGCTCACGGATTCGATTCTGATTTCTGGGAAGAGGATAAAATTGCTTCGGTGTATTCTTTTTCTAAACCTGCTGCACTTTATTCACGCAGTGATGCAGAAGCGAACCCTTTCCGGACAGTTCACAGCCTGATCGCCAAGGCAGCAATGAATGGTGTACACGTTTATGAGCAGACCGAGGCTAAACACTATGAGTTTACTGAAGATGGAGTAATTTGCCACACAGAGAACGGACGTATTATTGCGAAGAAGGTTATTTTTGCAATGGGTTATGAAACGCAGGAGTTTAAAAAAGACCGAGGCGCTGAGCTGATCAATACGTATGCAGTGATGACCAAACCTCTGAAGGAATTCCCCAAGTGGCATGAGCGGAGCCTCCTCTGGGAAACCGCCCGACCGTATTTGTATTTTCGGACAACACCGGAGGGACGTATTATTGCAGGAGGTAAAGATGAACCGTTGACGGATCCAGAGCGCCGTGATATCAGAGTGATTTCACAAAGTCAAAGGTTATTGGAAGAGCTGGAAGCTTTATTTCCTGAAATCAAAGGCATTGAGATAGAATACTCCTGGGGTGCTGTATTCGGCTCTACGCGTGATGGGCTTCCTTATATCGGCCCTCATCCCAAGTACCCTCATTGCTACTTCATCGAGGGTTATGGGGGCAATGGGACGGTGTACAGCATGATTGCTGCGGAGTTATTAACAGATACGATTGCGGGTAAACATCGGCCGGAGCTTGATCTATTCTCATTGACACGATCAGCCAAACCTTCTCCCTCTTAGAAAACGGACGGGAATAAGCAATATTGAGGTTTTTATAAAAAAAGCTTAGTCCCCTTATGGTCAATAAGAGGACTAAGCTTTTTATGAGGATGCTTATGCTTTATCGGTACTCAGATTACGTACGAGCTGAATACGGTCTTCCTGCGCTAGACTGTGCTGTACATGGAAACAAGACGGGCACACATACACATTAAGGGAGAATGGAGATATTAATACAGGTCCACCTAGTGTAGCCGGTGCAGATGGCTCGAAGCTGCTAACAAGCTGTTTACCAGCAAGGATAGTTAACTCATGGCATTGTGTACATTCCGGAGCTTCTTCCTGAATCGCTAAGATGCCCGATACACGCTCTTCATACTTATTCAAATCATAATCGTCACCGAATTGGTTGAGCGTGTTGTAAATAGGAACTACACTGTCTTTGTCGACGTCTCCCCAAAGATCATCATCATTAATAACCTCTTGTTTAGGTTCTTCTACAACTTCTTCTTCCTCTTCTTCAATGCCGTCTATCCCTACAGTAACTGTACGATATCCGTTAAGTTCATTGTTGCAGTGAGGACAATTTTCCTCGGGTCCGAATTCCTCGTCCCATACGATTTCGGTATGACACCAAGGGCACACAGTTGTTTCCATCTTAATAATCTCCTTCATACTTCACGTTTAAATTTAGTTCATCATTAAATAAATAATACCGGCTGCTATAAAAGCAATAGCTGACACAAACAGAACTCGGGTAAGAATCTTCATGATATCCTCCTAATACTCCACAAAGTGGAGCTGCTCATTTCAAAGCTTGTCCAGCTTCATCTGGAATCCTTTGTAGGGAGGTGCAAAACTTTCTATTTTTTTAAAATATAGCTGCACCGATCACATAAGACAACGAAACCGAGATTAGCATCGCTATTAGCCCAACAGCACGGTTATCTGCAGCGATCTCCTCATCAATAGAGAACACTGGGGTTAGGAATTCAAATAAAAAATAGGCAAGCAGCAGCAGCAAAAAACCGACGACCGACCACTTCATCGTCTCATAAATCGAAACACCTGATTCAATGCTGAAACGCAGTACGTTGCAAATTCCGAAGATTTTGCCACCAGTAGCCATGGCTACTGCCAAGTTCCCCTTGCGAATTTCTTCCCAGCAATTATATTTCGTTACCATTTCAAAAATAGACAGAAATACAACAAGCCCAAGAATTGCTACTGCAAAGTAGCCAAGCAAGGCACCTAGCGGATGACCCAGCAAAAGATCAATATCTCCTTGCACACTTTTCCCTTCTTTCTGCCGGGCAATCCCGCTATTGCAGCTCAGCCACGGTTACGCCTGCGCCGCCTTCATTATAATTTCCAAGCCTATAGCTCTTAACATGTCTGTGCTTACGCAAATATTCTTGAATTCCTGTGCGGAGCACACCTGTGCCTTTACCATGAATAATAGAAATTTGGCCCAGATTTCCTAAGAAGGCTTCATCAATAAAACGATCCGTCTCCATAATCGCTTCTTCCAAATTCGTACCTCGCAAATCCAGTTCTCTACGAATGTTCTCATCACGGGAGCGTTTAACGGTTGTCGCCTGCCGAAGGGGCGTTGGTACAGAGGCTGCTTTCGAAGAGAGCAGTTCCAAATCATCCAGGCTTACCTTCATCTTCATGATCCCAAACTGTACTAAAGCCTCTTTAGAGCCGCTTAATTCCACTACAAAACCTTTTTGGTTTAAGCTATCTACTTTCACTTCGTCACCAGGACCAATCGTCCGCGGAGTCTTAGCAGGCTTACGAGTAGCGGCTTTCTTACGCGGTGAAGGTTCGGCTTCATCTAGACGTCTCCGTGCTTCAATCAGCTTATGCTCTTTGACTGAAGCGCCTTCTTCCATAGCTAAGCGTCGTAAATCACTGATAATTTCCTCAGCTTCTTTACGCGCTTTCTCCAAGATTGCGCTGGCATCTTTCTCCGCTTTCTCCAGTCGTTTATCTCGCTGACTTTCCAGCTTCTCCAGCTCTTGCTGCTGTCTGCCGCGTAATTCCTCTACTTCGCGGCGGATACTCTCTGCTCGCTCATGTTCCTGTTCCGCTCCAAGTCGATTCTCTTCGAGAGAGGCAATCATATGCTCTACACGTAGATCCTCTTCCTTCACTTCGCCGCGTGCATGCTCCAGAATCGCACCTGGCAGACCTAATCGCTCTGCAATTGCAAAGGCGTTGCTTCGTCCAGGAACACCAATCAGCAAACGATAGGTAGGACTGAGACTTTGAACATCGAATTCCATGCTGGCATTGATGACCCCTTTACGCTCATAAGCGTAAGCTTTCAATTCGCTATAATGCGTGGTAGCGACCATACGGCATTCAGTCCGGTGAATATGTTCCAGAATGGCAATCGCCAGTGCGGACCCTTCTGCAGGATCCGTTCCTGCACCTACTTCATCAAGCAGAATAAGACTCTTGGGAGTCATTCTACGCAGAATGGAAATAATATTCGTCATATGACTGGAGAATGTACTCAGACTCTGCTCAATGCTTTGTTCATCCCCGATATCTGCATAAATGGCATCAAACACACACATTTGACTGCCTTCTTCTGCAGGGATGAATAACCCAGACATCGACATGAGACTCAACAGTCCAATGGTCTTGAGTGTAACGGTTTTACCACCCGTATTCGGTCCGGTTACAATAATGGAGCTATATTGGTTGCCGAGCTCCACATCCAGAGGAACCACATGCTCCGCGGGAATAAGTGGATGGCGTCCTTTGCGCAGCTTCAAATACCCGCGATCGTTCATACGAGGCTGTGTAGCCTTCATATCTCGGGCAAGACGCGCCTTGGAGAAGATAAAGTCAAGCTCACCAAGAATATCGATATCATAAGTCATTTCTTCGGCTATATCAGCTACAAGCGCTGTCAACCTATGCAATATGATCTCGATCTCCCGTTCTTCACGCAGCCGTGTTTCACGCAGCTTATTATTCATCGCCACAATGGACTCAGGCTCGATAAATAAAGTGGCTCCTGATCCGGACTGATCATGTACAATCCCACCGAAATGCGCACGATACTCCGCTTTTACAGGAATAACAAACCGATCTCCACGAATGGTTACCAGCTGATCCTGCAGCATTTTAGCAACGGAAGAAGAACGAATCATGGAATCCAGCTTCTCACGAATTCGGGTCTCTCCTCCGCGCAATTCACGGCGAATCGTAGCTAATTCAGAGCTAGCTGTGTCAAGTACATCTGCGTTCTCGTCTATACATAAACGGATGGCATCTTCTACATGTTTTTGCTCCGATAAAACATCGCTGAGTGAAAATAGGAATTCAATCTTTTCCTCCTCATGCATAGCTGCCAGGAATCGTTTAACTCTTCGTGCGCCGCCAATGGTAGTTCCCACTGCCAACAGTTCAGTTGTTCCCAACATTCCACCTATAGAGGCACGTTTTAGTGCTGCTCGAATATCGCTTATCCCGCCGAATGAAGGAATACCCTTCAGACGATCTACATTAGCCGCTTCGTCCGTGGCTTGAAGTAGCTTCTTCACACCTTCAAAATCACCGGATGGTCTTAGTTGCTCCGCAGTCATTCGCCCCATTGAGGTTTGCGTATATTGCATTAATTTATTTAAAATCTTGCGATATTCAAGCGTATGCAAAATTTTGTCGTCCAATTACAGTCACAGCTCCCTTCATAGATGTTTCCATTATACAGAATTCAAGCCAATTTCGCTATTTGGTATCGGTTAAAGCATAAAAACAAGTATTAAGGTCACAATAAGAACTGCACATATCCTTAGCTTGGGCCAAAGGAGGTTAGTACAGTGAATTTCTTGAGTCATGTGGGTCGTTTTATTGTAGCAGCGCTTGTTCTGATGGTCGTTAGTTGGATTGTTCCACAGTTCTCGGTTGGTGGCTTCTGGAGCGCTCTAATCCTTGCACTGGTGATTGCGTTACTCGGCTGGGTTGTCGAAGGAATCTTCGGCAAAAAAGCAACGCCCTTCGGGCGTGGTATCGTCGGTTTCATCGTTAGTGCATTAGTCATCTGGGTCGCTCAATTCGTAGTGAGTGGAGTCAGCGTTTCCATTCTAGGAGCTATCCTGGCGGCGTTGGTCATCGGTATTGTTGATTTGTTTTTGCCGGTATCCACGCCGTTTGAGGCAGCAAAGTAACGAAAGCTATTCACAACACAGAACCCCTATTTCCGGTTCTTTTCCGGTAATAAGGGTTCTGTGTTGTTTTTATCCTTATGACACAATCTCCGCTTCATGACTCTCAGCACAATTGACCACTCTGTTCTTACCTTGCTTTTTAGCTGTATAGAGCGCTTTGTCCGTTTTACGAAAAAGAAGCTCTTTCCCATCCCCAAGCTGATAATCACAAATTCCAATGCTGACAGTAATCGGCTTATTTCCAGCCTGCAAATGCTCGATTTGAGCAATATTGATCCGTAATTTTTCTACAGCCTCATAAGACTCTGAAAAACTTTTGTCTGTAAAAATCACAGCGAATTCTTCACCGCCATACCTAGCCGCAAAATCATTTAACTCAATCATACCGCCCACCTTGTCCGCAATTACCTTAAGAACAAGGTCCCCAACCCTATGTCCGTAGGTATCATTAACTTGCTTGAAATTATCTATATCGAAGAGAGCCAGCTGTAGTTGAAGGTTGTTGCTTTCACATTGCTCTAATAATGAATCCAAATATTCATGAAAGGTTTTATGATTATATAGTCCAGTGAGTGCATCTATCTTCAGCAGCTTATCCGAAATAGCCCTCTCCACTATTAGATCTTGGCCTTCCTTCGTTAATCTCTCCAGATTTACACGCGCTTCCCGCGCACGAATAATTACAGCAAGAGCCATCCCTACAAATATTATAAACACACACTCTACTATTAAGAATTCAAGCAGCGGTTTATGTAGGAATGGCCGTTCCAACCCGAAATATACTCCCGCATAAAATACAATACTAAATAGTCCCATTAGATACAGGAGCTTACGATCAAAATAAATTAGAGCGACCATAATCGGCATCATGAGCGTCATCTGAGCACCATCGACAAAAGGCTCTAATACAAAATACATAAGGTAGGACACTAAAAATCCACAACTAACCACCCCATATTTAGGGGATTGTTTACTATAACGAAGCCACAGCTCCGCAGTAATCATAAGGACCACAATTAGTAAATTACAAGCAAAGAATAGGTGCCATAGATTCGTGTCCATGGTTGTTTTTATTTGAAGTCGGTCAATATTCGACAAAAACAGCAACTGTGAGATTAATAAAAGAATAACTACCATCCAATAACCTTTTAAGATTCTACGGTGCCAAACCTCCGTATTTAGCGTATCGTTAGTGCTTGAAATATGTATCCCCTACTTTTGTACGTTAATGTAATAGCTTTCATTATAATAAATTTTAGTTATATTTTCATCATTTATTTGCAATTTACGACAAAGTTTGAACAGTCTCCCTTGTTCACGGATTTTTCACATTTAATCAAAGCGCTTACTTAAATTTTAAGTTATGATGTCTACATAATTGTCACATTTTCACTATGCTTGGACTTCTTGGGAGGAGGTTTGGATCATTAAAAAATTCGCAATTCTACTTTCAATTGTGTTCGTTATAGCACTTACAGCCTGTGGAAACAGCAATGATAGTGCTGCTGGCAATGCTAACACATCGGAGCCGGAGATCGAGGCAGAAACAGAACTTACAATTACAGCTACGAATTACAGCTTTGATCAGGAAGAATATCATCTAAAAAAAGGTGTACCCGTCAAAATTATTTTTAAAAACGATAGCGGCAATCACGGCATCCTTATCCCTGAATTCGAACTCCAGCTTAATAGCAAAAAGTCCTCGAAAGTAATTGTTCCAGAGGAAGCCGGCACATTCGAAATGACCTGTTCGATTATGTGTGGATCCGGACATAGCGGCATGAACGCAAAAATCATTGTGGAATAGATGAATCATTAAAAAGCCGATCGTTAGGGAATTGCCCTGACGATCGGCTTTTTATTTAAGTGAGAAATATAAGACATGGTGTGAAACTTATTCTTTCGAATATATTAAACAAAGAGGGCTGACCCGAAATAGATCTCTCTACACATCAGGTACAGCCCTCTTTCTTGCATCCGACATTCAACTGTCCTGTTCGATCAGTTGAATCCATTCATTATATTCATTCTGAAGCTTGGCATATTCCTCTTGAAGATTACGATGCTCATCCGTCATCTTCTGTAGCTCATTCTGATGCATCTCAAACTGGACCTGTAGCAGACGAAGTTGTCCTTGGGCCAATTCATAGTTCTCGCCGACTTCACCAAGCTGCTGAAGCACCTCACTGCGTTCACGTTCAATAGACTTCTGCTTAGCCTCAGCCTCACCGGCCTCCTGCTGCCAAATATCTATCTCTTCACGCAGCTTCGCTTCCAAATCACTCCACTGCTGCTGTCGCTCGAATAATTCCTCGTACTTTTTCTTCCATGAAGCGCCGTACGCCTCTGCCTCCCTCAGAACATCCTGCTGCTCTGCAACCGTAGCAGCGGCCTCAAGGCTAGCTTCAGACAATTCCTCTAAGCGTCGAGCTGTCTCCTCGCCTTCTTCTTGCAGCAGTTGATATCTTTCCTGCAGACGTTCTCCATCTTGCAGCACTTCATCATATTGAGAGATCAGTTCCTCATAGCGTTCACGAAGTGCAGACAGTTCCTTCTGAACCTGTCCACCTTGTTCACGGAGTGCTGCAGTTTCGTGTTCTGCATCTGTACGAAGCTGAGCTTCCCGATCTAACTGTTGTACTAATCCATCCGCTTGACCACGAAGGATCTCAATCTCCTTTTGAAGCGCCAAAGATTTCTCTTCGGTCTCCAGTAGGTTCATTTCAAGCTCACTAATATCTTCCATACGTTTATCCGAGAGCTCCTGCCAATTTGCTGCCTCCGCCATAGATCCAGCGAGTTCTTCCTGAACACGGTGCAGATTGTCATTCGTTTCCTGTAGTGACTTCCGCAGCTCTGATGCTTCATTCTGAGACTGCTGATAACGCTGGCGCAATTCTTCCAGCTCTTCATTCAACAGCGTGCCTAGCTCAGTAGCAGTACGCAGCTCTTCACTGAGCTGTTCTTCACGTTTAACCACCGCTTCATATTGTCCGAGCAGCGTCTGACGAGCATCTCGTTCACTCTTAAGACTGGCTTCAGCCGAACGGAGTCTAGACTGAAGTTGTCCTGTTCCACCACGAAGCTCAGCCAGCTGTTTCTCGAGCTCTTGAATGTTTTGCTTATGTCTATGTTCCTGAGTACCTTGTGACTGACGAAGTTCCTTATTCTTAGCAAGCTCCCGTTGTAAAGCTTCCCGTTCTTCAGCTAATTCCTTGCTTAGCTTCGTTGTCGTGCTCTCAAGCTCCTTACCCAGTGTCAACTTCGTCTTCTCGAGTTCCTTACCTAATGTTGATTTGGTTTCCTCAAGCTGTTTCTCTAAGGTTGATCTGGTCTCGGTTAACTCAAGCTCTAGAGCAGACAAGGAGTCTGAATTCTCCTTAGTCAGCGTCTCACGGATGTTCTCCAGCTCTTGCAAATGCGCTGCCTTCCGCTCTTCCAACTGCTGTAGACGGATGGCTTCTGCATTCGCTAGTTCCTCTCGATGATTCTCACGCATAGCAGACTGTTCAGCCTCATAACTTGCCCGCAGTTCCTGCAACTCCAGCTCACGCACAAGCAGCTCCTCTTCCAGCTTCTCTCGTGCGGCTTCAGCCGCTTGGGTTGCCTCTTGCAGCTGGTTAGCATGTACTTTACGCTCATTCTCCTGAATTTCCAGATGACGCTTGCGCTCTTCTTCAACCGCAGCAATCAGTCGTGTAGCTTCTTCTTTAGCCGCCGCTTCAAGGCGTTCATATTCTTCTTGTCGCTCCCGCTGAACCTCCAGCAGGCGAGATACTTCCAATCGCAGTTCACTGCGTTCACCTGTCATCATGTTGAGTTCATTTTTAAAATCCTGAACCTGAATAGCCTGCTCCGCCATATGTACTGCTGCAAGCACCGCTATGCGCGGCGTATCCAGTCTGTTGTGTGATTTAGAAATCGTGCGCATATGTTCGTCAACATAACGGGCCACTTGTTTCATATATTCAGTGCTGCTTCCGACGAGTTTATAGGAAGTTCCGTATATCTCCACGGCGACACGTGTCCGGTCCATAGCCACAGTTGTGCCCTCCTTTGTATGTGTGCGGATTCTAAGTTAGTCTTACTGTTTCTATTGTAGCTTTTTTCTTAAGCATTTGGCAAAATCCCTTGTAATCAATAGACTCTCGCTGATATCCTCCGCATTTCACTCTACCCAGAAAAAGCCGCAGCGAATCTCAGTTTCTAAATGGATTCGCTGCGGCTTTACACAATTCCTGCTATTTTCTTAATTCTGCACCAAAAGTTTGTTGAAGGACTGATAATAGCTTATCATGCACCTCTCCAACCTCTTCATCTGTCAATGTATGTTCACCGTGACGATACAGCAGTGAGATCGCAATACTCTTCTTTCCACTCTCTAACTTGCCACCAGTGTACACGTCGAATACCTGCACGGATTGCAGCAAAGTTCCTCCGTTTGCACGGATGGAAGCTAGCAGATCGCCTGCTGGTACAGTTGAATCTACAACTACTGCAATATCCCGTTCCATACCTGGGAAACGTGGAAGCTCATTATATTGCAGACGGCTTTGCGTGTTATCATACAGCGGCTGCAATAGAATCTCAGCTACATAAGTATCCACTAGATCAAGCTCTCTTTGCAGTTCCGGATGAAGCTGGCCCATAGTTCCAATCTTCACACGACCCTCGTCTCCGACTAAATATACCGACGCGGAACGTCCAGGATGATACCCTTCTGGACTATCTCCCTCGTAGATAATTCTGTCTGTAAGACCCAAATAAGCAAATACTGATTCCAGCGCACCCTTCAAATCAAAGAAATCTACAGGCTGTGCAGAAACGTTCCATTGCTTCACGGTTAGGCTACCGCTAAGCAACAACCCCAGCACCGGCAGTTCACGCGGCTGACGAGTCAACTGTTCCTCATCTGTGAAGAAGACATTGCCGATTTCAAACAACGCTAGATCGCTTTGACGACGGTTGGTATTATAGCTAGCAATATCCAATAGTTGTGGCAGAAGGCTAGTACGCAGCACACTGCGTTCTTCACTCATTGGCATAGCCAATTTAACCGCTTGTGAGCCTTCTGATAACTCAGGGAACATTTTGCTTTGTTTCGGCTGGATGAAGGAGTAACCCATCACTTCCTGATAACCGCCATGCGACAACAGGCGACGCAGTTCACGGCGGAGTGATTGCTTATGCGTCAATGCGCCTGGCGTTGTAACACCTTCAATCAGAGTCGTTGGAATATTGTCATACCCGTACAGACGAGCAATTTCTTCGATAAGGTCAACATCATAGCTGATATCGCCACGTCTAGTTGGCACCTGAACTTCGATCAATCCTTGTGCGGTATCCCCGCATTTGAAATGCAGACGACCAAACAATGTCTTCACTTCTAGCAAGGACAGATCTGTTCCGAGATAACGGTTCAGCTTCTCCAAGGACAAAGTAAGTACTTTCTCTTCACCAGCAACTGTTCCTGCTTGCACCATTCCTTCATGCACAGATCCGCCAGCATAACGCGCAATAAGTACTGCAGCGCGATTCAATGCAGGGATCACTGCATTTGGATCCACTTCTTTCTCGAAACGAAGCGATGCTTCCGAGCGAAGTCCCAGTTGACGTGAGGTTTTACGAACGGTTCCTCCGTCAAACTTAGCGGATTCCAGAACGAGATTTACCGTCTCAGCAGTAACTTCCGTATCCTGACCTCCCATTACTCCAGCCAGAGCTACTGCTTTAGCTCCATCAGCGATAACGAGCATATGTGGCTCAAGCTTCCGTTCTTGGCCATCAAGTGTAGTCAGGACTTCACCTTCATGAGCAAGACGAACGCCGAGTTCTCCGCCTTCTATTTTATCTGCATCAAAAGCATGAAGCGGCTGTCCGTATTCGAGCATCACATAGTTAGTGATGTCTACGACGTTGTTAATTGGACGAATCCCTGCCGCCATCAGACGATTCTGAATCCACAGCGGGGATGCTGCAGATTTAACACCTGAGATATAACGAACTGCGTAATGACTGCAATGTTCTTCATTCTCAATCTTAACGGAAATAGATTGAGCAGCTGCTCCGCTGATCTCAATCATTTCACTCGCAGGATCAGGTAATTTAATGTCACGTCCAAGAATCGCGCTCACTTCATAAGCAGCACCAATCATGCTTAGGCAGTCTGAACGGTTCGGAGTCAGATCGAATTCCAGAATTTCATCATCTAGACCCAGCAACTTCGAAATATCTTGACCGATCTCTGTACCTTCAGGAAGTACAAGAATTCCTTCTTGCTGCTCTTTAGGAAGCAATTTATCATTGAGTCCCAATTCTTTAGCCGAGCAGATCATCCCTTGTGATAATACCCCGCGCAGCTTCGCTTTTTTGATATCCAGCCCTGGCAGCTTAGCGCCAACAAGAGCTACAGGAACTGTTTGTCCCGCAGCTACATTCTTTGCGCCACAGACGATTTGCAGATCTTCACCTTGACCTGCATCCACGATACATACGTTCAGTTTATCCGCATCAGGATGCTTTTCTTTCGATTTCACATAGCCGGTTACGATGCCGGAAATCCCTTTATTGCGGCGCTCTACTCCGTCAATTTCAATGCCGGCAGCGGTAATCTTCTCCGCTAGCTTTTCGGCGGTTACTCCTTCAATCGATGTATAATCAGCCAACCATCCGGTTGATACTTTCATGTCCGCTCACTTCCTTTATGTTTCAGATGTATTTATCTACTTGCCGTTCGATCTGCTTCCTGTGGGAGTAGTACAATTTAGGATTACTCGATCAAAGCTTCATAACAGTCCTATTTAGAGCAGTCACTACGAAAAATATTGGACTTCCGATCGCTGTTATCCTCAGATTTCCTGATTAGAACCGCTTCTCGCCGTAGAAATCCGAGGATAAAGGCGAACGCTGGCGCTTCTACAGTTCCAAAATTCCTCTCCGTTCCTTCTATTAATAGTCTTTTATTAAGCAAGATCAGTAACCCAATTACTACTTACTCCTAACCCGTCAGCCAGCTCGCCCACCAAAAATCTAAACGCCCTTGAACTGCTTTACAAAACTCATATCGTTGTTATAGAAATGACGGATGTCATCGATGCCGTATTTAAGCATAGCAATCCGCTCAACACCCATACCAAATGCGAAGCCGCTATACTTAGCAGGATCATAGCCACCCATTTTCAGAACATTTGGATGGACCATGCCGGCGCCAAGGATTTCTAACCATCCGCTTTGCTTGCACAGTCTGCAGCCATCGCCGCCACATTTGAAGCAGCTTACATCCACTTCAACGCTTGGCTCGGTGAATGGGAAGAAGCTCGGACGAAGACGAATGTCTGTATTCGGGCCGAACATTTCTTGTACGAATTGCTGCAAGGTGCCTTTCAGATCACTCATCCGAATGTTGCTTCCAATAACCAAACCTTCAATTTGATGGAACTGGAAGGAATGCGTTGCATCGTCATCATCGCGGCGGAATACTTTACCCGGGCAAATGATTTTAACTGGAACTTCACCGTTCATAGCCTGCATAGTACGAATCTGTACCGGAGACGTTTGAGTACGCATAAGCAGGTCATCCGTTAAATAAAAGGAATCCTGCATATCGCGTGCCGGGTGATTTTTAGGCAGATTTAGGGCTTCAAAGTTATAATAATCGGTCTCCACTTCCGGACCTTCAGCCACACGGTAGCCCATACCAATGAAAATATCCTCAATTTCCTGAACCACTCTGCTAAGCGGGTGAACGCCCCCTTGCTGCATGCGGCGACCTGGCAGGGTTACGTCTACTTTTTCAGCCTGTAGACGTTGCTGAGTCTCTTGCTGTTGAAAAGCCTCTTGCTTCGCTCCAATAATCTCCTCAATGGCACTACGCACCTGATTCGCTACTTGCCCGATAACCGGACGCTCCTCAGCACTAAGTCCTCCCATACCACGTAGAACTTCTGTAAGCTCGCCTTTTTTACCGAGATATTTCACTCTTAGGTCATTCAAAACCTGTGGATCCATAACCTCCTGCAACTTAGCCAGCGCCTCAACCTTCAATGCTTCCAACTTCTCTTTCATGGCCGTGTACAGCCCCCTTCAATCATTGTCTAGTTCAACAAAAAAAGGCCTTTCCTCCCGGTAAGGGACGAAAAGACCGTGGTACCACCCTTGTTAGACAAGCTGATCTGTTCCCCTTAAGAGCTTCATTCCCTCTTTTGGCTGGACAGATACCTATCTCACTTTATACAGAAATAACGGTCTGTGACCGGTTTCCCCTACGCTTCCTTACAAGGCAATCTTAAGGAATTCAAGGAACTGCTCCGGAGTGAACTTCGACAGCTCTGTATCCTAGAAACGCTCTCAATCACCGGCGTCTCCTCCCTGTAAGTCAGGCACTGTGTACTCTTCTCCATCACTGCATTTCACAATTCAATCTAATTGTCAGGTATCTCTTTTATGCAAGAGATATGTCTGTTTATTATATGCAAAATCTGTCGTTTTGACAAGTTCAAGCATAATTAGGGCAATTTTTATCTGGCTTTAAGCTGGCTTTAAGGTTCAGAGCCATTTTGAGGACTTTTTTTCAGCTAACGTTCAGCGGAGCTTGATAATTTCCATTATTAAGAAGGCATGGTTGTACTCAATCATAAATCACCTTCAAAATACAAGGACTTTCATACCGGGAGGGAATTACATGCATGCACGAAGAACAAAAGTAGCTGTGATCATACTTAGCGCAGCAGTTCTGAGTCAAGCTTCAGCGTATGGAGCATACGCGGCATCAACGACTACTTCATCCACCAAAACAGCAACTGCCACCACTGCATCCACTCTGGATAAACTCGGCTCGATAGCTTTAAAGAGTAACTTTAGTGTGAAGCTGACCGATGTTGGGTTTTTGACTCAGGATGGCGGCAATATTCTTACATACACCCTCAGCTATAACAATGGGAGCGGAAGCAGCATCAATCTTGTGGACTATTTCTCTAAAGTAACTACTGCCGGAGGAACCGTTATCCAAGGAAGCTCAGTAACCAGCAGTGCAACCATCAAATCTATCCCCTCCAAAAGCAGTCAATCCGTAACCTATTACGTAAACGTAGGTAAATCCACATCTTTAAATGGAGTGAAGATTTCAGTATTCGGTTGGGATTTCAGCAGTACTGATTATCAAAAAAAGCTGGGGACCTTCACCTTGCCTGTGGCTTTTTCACAAGCGGTCGCTAGAGGCCAAAGTAAAAAGATAACCTTGAATAATCAGCCCGTAACAACCAAAACGGAAAGTCTGCAAATTTACAAATATAACGGTAAGGTATACGCCAAAGTAGGTGTGAGCTTAACCAATCAAGGAACCAAAGTGCTAAGTGATCCTGGACTTAAGGGATACCTCGCATCTGCAGGAGGATCTGTATTTGAATTAACGCTAGATGATGCGAGCAGTAACTACAAAGTACAGCCACAGGAAAAAAAGACGATCTACTACATGACGGAAATTCCCTCTTATATGAAGACAGACAATATGACTCTGCAGTTTGCTGGAGAAGATACCTCATTAAAAATAGCTTTGCCCATCGTCACCTATAACCTTCCCGCTGCTACCACACCAGATCTTGTCGTAGCCAGCAATGTCATCAAGAAGCTTACGATCAACAATAATACTGTCGAGACGCAGTTAAAAAGCGCCAATGTCTATGCCGACAACGGCACCGCGAAGTGGACGCTGCAATTCCGAGTAAAAAATAGCGGCAACAAGGCGATTACTTTGCCTGCTTATGAGTTTACCGTTAAAGCCGCTGAAGGATACAGCTTTCCGGTGGACACGAAGGCTTTCGCTAACCTTACACTCAAACCCCTTGAAGAAAAAATAATTGAGCTCAGTGCAGAAGTTCCGCTAACGATAGCTCAAGGAACGCTACAGCTGCAAATGACTGAACCCGCTGTAGAGGGTAAGATCATTTTTCCTACGGCCTATTATCAGATTCCTTACACACTCCAAACTAACAATTGGCAGGATACTGAATACGCGGTGGAGAACAGTCACGGCACGTTTGCTGTCAAGCTTAAGAACATCCAGCGGCTACCTTGGGCAGACAAAGATCAGCTTGTAGCTAAAATCAATATTCGCAACACGAAATCGACCTCTGTGCAGCTTCCTGCATTTACAAGTGTCATTAAAGCTGGTGAGAGTGATATTAGCAGCACTTCCCAAGTTGTCACAGAAAGCACGCAAACCATACTCGGGCCAAATGAATCCGCAGACGTTTATGTCGTGGCCAATGTTCCTTACACCTACCAATTCAATCAATTAAAAATAACGCTGCAAGAAACCTCCGGCGAAAGCAAAAATAATTTTCTTTCTTTAAGTACAAATCAGTTGGACAGCCGTGTTCAGGAAGTTGCAGCACTAAGTTCCTTCCAAATTGACCTTGAAAGTAAAAAAGCAGAAGTGTTAGAGTGCCGGACAACGGTTTATCAGGGTGCGAGCTCCAATATCATGTACACAGAACTGGAAATGAACAGTGAGGAAACACGTAAATCGGAGCAGGCTCAACTCGTAGCTTATTACAAAACGCCTGACAATCAATATTACGAAGCCGAGGTCAACCAGTCTACCACTTCCACGAGTCCTAACGGAAAAAATCTGGTTACCGTCTGGACTAAGCTTCCACTTGGAGTAGATCCTTCTCAGCTTGTTCTTTATATCGGTGAAGGGGTATCCGAAGGAAAACTTACGGCTCCTGGCGGGAAATCAACGGGTTATATCAATACGGTGTCACTGGGTCTAAATAATGTTGCGGTGGAGTCAAAAAGTAATCTTTTGGATGTAGAATCGTTCCCTTATAACCTATCCGTTACAAATGCAGTCGCCACCGTCACTAGTGGAAAAGATACACTAAGCACTGTCCTAACCTACAACCTGTCGAGCAGCACGCTTTACGAATCGGGTACCTATGAGCACAAGCTTGTACTAGAGCTGATCGACCCCTTCGGACAAACGATGGAGAAGACATTAACACTGGGCACAGATCTACCATTAGGGAACTTCAAGTCATACACCACAACATTCACAAGCAATCTTTACAAAACTCTAGGTGGCGGCGCGATCCGATTGAATGTATACGACGAATTCCAAGGTCATCGAAATTTGCTGGGAACTGGGACCTATGTTGTCACTTATCAGACAGCGTCAACGACTTCAAACAACAATTCCACTTCAAACACCGATTCTAGTGCTAACAATCCATCCGACACTTAGTAAACGTGCGAGGGGTGGCCTAAGTTAAAAGAAATTTGATGATCTATGGAGGAAAGAAATGAAGAAGAAAAAAGTGTTGCTCTGGACCATCGGAGTAGTAGCTGTAGTAACAGCCGGATTGTTGGTGTATACATTTTTACCTGATAAGAGCAGTCAGGCTGCTGAAGTGCCCGTTAATACAGCCACGGTTACGAAGGGCGATATCGTAGTAAATGTATCTGGAGCAGGCTCCGTCACGGCCACTGAAACAGGAAAAGTGAAAACGAAGGACGCTGGAACCGTAGCTGAGGTGCTTGTCAAAGAAGGCGACAATGTGAAAAAAGGTCAGACATTAATTACCTTCGAAGGCAATGATTTGAGCGACAATCTCAAGCAGGAACAAACCTCTCTTACCTCGCTTGAAGAGGATCTTCAGGACAAGCAGGAGCAGTATAAGAAGCTTGCCGTGGCAGGTGCCTCCGAGGATGAATTAGCCAGTGCCAAACGTTCGATTGAAAAAGCGAAAACGGATATCGCTTCTCAAATCGAAAAAATTGCAGCTGTACAAGAGGATATGATCCCTCCAGATCCCCTAACCGCCCCTATTGACGGAACTGTTACAGCAGTTAACATAGCCAGCGGTGAAAAAGCGATGGATGGCTCTGAACTCATCGATATCACCGATTATGCTAATTTAAGCGTCATAGTGCAGGTGGATGAGCTTGATATTCCTACAGTGAAAATAGGGATGCCTGCTACCATTTCATTGGATGCCCTGCCCGACACTGAATTCAAGGGGAGTGTTACTAAGATTGCCAAGGAAGGCACCGTCTCGAACGGAGTCTCCCTCTTCGATGTTACCGTTGGCTTAACCACCTCCGAAGGCGCCCTTGTAGGGATGTCGGCAGAAGTTTCAGTTACAACAGCTGAGAAAAAAGATGTATTAACCGTACCTATTGAAGCTGTTCAAGAAAGAAATGGCAAGTACACAGTTTCTCTCCCTTTAACAGCGGGTTCAACGGGTTCAACCGATTCCTCAAAAGCCTCTAGCGAGGGCCAAGCACCGATGCCTAGCGGGGCTCCTGATGCTCGCGATGGCGCTATGCCTAGTGGAGCGCCTGATGCTC
The DNA here is from genome assembly GCF_038004585.1 of Paenibacillus sp. FSL R5-0475. NCBI lineage: Bacteria > Bacillati > Bacillota > Bacilli > Caryophanales > Paenibacillaceae > Paenibacillus > Paenibacillus sp. FSL R5-0475. The sequence continues at coordinate 298,927 of NZ_JBBORK010000001.1, read as the reverse complement.
GCGGCGGTACTATGCCTAACGGAGCAGCTGGCACAAGAAACCGTGGAAATAGTAATCAGCGAACAGTTTCCGTCGAAGTGGGCATCCATGATGAGAGCAGTATTGAAATTGTCAGTGGGCTTAATGAAGGAGACAAAGTGATCATCCCTACTGTCATCTCTACCAAAACAGGTACAACTAGTACTGAGATGCAAATGCAAGGTGGCATGGGCGGTATGGGTGGCGCCGGTTTCGGCGGTAGCGGCTTTAGTGGCGGTGGTGGCTTCAGTGGAGGTGGTACTGGTGGCACGGGCGGAGCACCTGGTGGTGGCGGAGGTGGCAGTAGATGAGTGCTTTAACACCACTGATCCAAGTCCAGAATATGACCCATGGCTATACTATGGCCGGAGAAACTATGACAGTTCTAAAAAATCTTTCCTTTACAATCGACTTCGGAGAGTTCGTAGCGATTATAGGTCCTTCCGGTTCTGGTAAATCAACACTAATGAACATGCTCGGATGCCTGGATGTATCGGATGAAGGAAGCTATCTCCTAGACGGACAAGAGGTTCGCAAGTTATCCGACAACAAGCTGGCAGTTATCCGGAATGAGAAGATCGGCTTTATCTTCCAAAACTTCAATCTCCTCCCCAAGTTATCTGCTGTCGAGAATGTGGAGCTTCCGCTAATATACCGCGGCCTCTCACATCGAGAACGCAGAGAAACAGCGCAGCAAGCACTCCTTAAAGTTGGTTTGGAGGAGAGAATGCATCACCGACCTTCTGAGCTTTCAGGGGGACAGCAGCAGCGTGTAGCGATTGCGCGAGCTATGGCTGGATCTCCCCCGATTCTACTTGCAGATGAACCTACCGGGGCGCTTGATACGCGAACTGGACAAGAGGTCATGCAGATGATACGAGAATTAAATGAGCAGGGTCATACAATCATCCTAATCACACATGACCTCGAAATTGCAAAGCAAGCTAAGCGGATCATTCGTATTCAGGATGGCAACCTCGTAGAAGATCGGAGGAATGCGAGGTGAAATTATTTCAAAGTATGCGGATGGCTCTAAAAAGTATTTACAGCAGTAAAGTAAGAGCTTTTTTAACGATGCTGGGTATTATTATTGGTGTATCATCCGTTATCATCCTCGTTTCTGTGGGGCAGGGAACTACTTCTCAGATTACGGAGCAGCTTAATGGACTCGGAACCAATCAACTGACGGTAAACATCACTGGCCGTGGGGCTACCACCTCCCTCACCTATGAAGAAGCTTTGGCACTTGGAGATATAGAGGGGATAGAAAATGTAGCTCCTGTGATCAGTGGCAACGTTACAGCCAAGCATAATACTGAGAATGTTAGCGTTACTGTTGAGGGCATTACACCTTCTTATGAGGACGTAAAGGATTTTCATGTACAGTCAGGACGTTTCCTGCTTGATATTGATACGGAGTACCGGCAGAAGGTAGCGCTAATCGGCACAGGTACGGCTGAGGATTTATTCGGTACAGATGATCCTGTAGGCCAAAAGGTACAGCTAAACGGGATCAGCTATAAAATCGTCGGTCTTTTGGAAGCGAAAGGCTCTAGTCTAAGTGGCTCCAACGATGATATCTTATTGATCCCTATAGCTACTGCAGAACGTCAGTTAAAAAGCAAAGGCGTACGTTCCATCACAATTGCGACGACTTCAGCAGACACTGTAGCTACCGTAAAAGATAAACTAGAGAGTACACTGGATGCTAAATTTAATTATGCGGATAATGCTTTTAGTGTCTTTGACTCTCAAGAGATGCTGGAAACTGTAAATTCTACGACAGCTACGCTTTCAATGGCACTTGCGGGAATTGCCGGCATTTCTCTGTTTGTCGGGGGGATCGGCATTATGAATATTATGATCGTATCCGTTAATGAAAGAACAAGAGAAATTGGTATCCGCAAAGCAATCGGCGCCAAAAAGTTCGATATTCTCGCTCAATTCATGATCGAATCCATTGTGCTTAGCGGATTGGGTGGGGTGATCGGTGTTGGCATTGGAGTCGCAGGTAGTTGGTTACTAGGAAAGTACACTTCACTTACAGTATCCATTGCTTGGGATATGGTACTGATATCTTTTGTTTTCTCCTTGCTTATCGGCGTGATTTTCGGAATGATGCCTGCGAACAAAGCCGCACGGCTTCGCCCCATTCATGCACTACGTAACGAATAGTAACTTCAAGTCAGCTGCCACAGTCATTATTATGACTAGGCAGCTTTTTTAACATAACAGAACGCATATTTTTGGGGCTGAGCTGGGTATCATTTACGAAGGCGTTGGGTAATAGGATTTATGGATTTGAATATAGATAAGGCAATAGGCCCATACCATAATCATTTAAATTTTTTATTATTGATATTTATTTGAGGAAGCGATTGCTCTATAAGTAGGACGTCCTATATACTTGTTGTACTACAAACTGCGATCCACACACAATTTATCTTTCCCATGCCTCAATTCCCACTATGTTACAACACCTCTTTTTTTTACATAATTACTCTCAACATCTTTGCCTGAAAATAAAACACGCCTGCCACAAATGGAAGTTCCGCAGGTTATAGTTAGCAGCAATAAGATTTGTTAAACATCTTATGCGGGGAGAAGATGACCGTGGCTGGATTTTTCGATATCAAAGTAACACGCAAACTAATCTTTATTTTCGCTGCGATCTCCATTCTACTGGTTGGAATTAGTGTAGCTTCTTTACTCTATCTAAATCACACCATTAACAGAATGTCAGATTCTTTATATGAAGATGTATTTGAGAACTCTGAGCTCATACTGAGCGCTGATCGTGATCTGCATCAAGCCGCAATCGCTCTCCACTCCTCCATGAGCTCGAACCTCACTGACGCTGAACGTGATCAGTTCATTCAGGAATTTAAGGACAACAATCAACAAGCACAAGAACGGGTAGGCCTAGCAAGTTCAGGCATCAAATCTATCAACAAACCCTACAGTGATTTGAAACAGACAAATATACTTACTGAATTAGAGAACGAGCTCCATGCCTTCGAAACATCCCTAGTCCTATGGAAGAGTACAGGGAGTAAATTGATAGCTGAACGGATGCAGATCGGATGGGATCCTGCTTCATATCATGCTGTAAGTCTGAACATGCAGTTAAATGAAGTCAGAACTCATCTAGATCAATCAGAAGACCTGATAGACACCTACGCTTTACAAGTAACAGATGGATTCCAAGATAAAAAGAGTGCACTCTTTGCGCTATACTCATTGGTCTTCTTTATTCTGCTTCTAGTTATTATTTATCTGGGTCGCAAAATCATTTGGCTCAAAAATGAAATGCTGGAGGAACAAACACTCTATCAGCTAATCGGTGAAACCATGTCTGACTTTATTATTTTGACTGATCCTAACGGGTTGATACTGTATAGCTCCCCTTCACATTCAAGTATTCTCGGCTATGTTCCTAAAAAGGGTGACCCACTCTCCAACTACATTCGTGAACCGGAAATTGCTTGGGCTAAACTAAAGAGTGTCGTTCAAGGAACCCCTCGTATCTCAGAGCTACGAATGCGTGGAGCTGAAGGGCAATGGGTATGGCTGGAAACGAAGGTGTCGCCTGTTCGGGGAAGTAATAATTTCCCAGCACAATTTATGTTAGTGTCCCGTGAAATTACACAACGGAAGCAATACGAAGAACGATTACATAAGCTAGCCTTCTATGATCATTTAACCGCGATTCCCAACCGTGCTCATTTCAAAATGTACATGGAGAATCTCATCAACCAACCCGAGGAACGGAGAAAGAATATTGCACTCGCATTGCTGGATTGTGACAGATTCAAGCAGCTAAACGATACCTTAGGACATCTGGCCGGAGACGAATTTCTCCAACTGCTCTCTCGAGAGCTTTTGCAAACGGTTAAAGGTGTAGGCCAGGCGTTCCGGATTGGCGGTGATGAATTCGCGGTGGTACTGCACCGATTTACCTCTCCAGAAATGTTAGATGAAATGCTACAACGGTTGCTTAAGTTATTCAACAAATCTTGGTCTATTGACAATGGATCTAGCTTCCACACCTCCGCAAGTATTGGTGTAGCCCTATTTCCTGAGCATGGAGGCAGTATTAATGAACTTCTGCGTGCCGCAGATCTAGCGATGTACCTTTCCAAAGACCATGGAGGGAATGAAGCTAATCTCTACTACGAGCTTTTAGATGTAGGTTTATCCAACCAGATCATCGGAAAACCATAAGATCAACAAAAAGAGCTGTTCCGGGGTACAACTAACCCTGAAGCAGCTCTTTTTTATTTTTTAACTGGTTAACTGCAAATGATCATCTGAGATCCCATCATTCTCCTGATCACGATCTATAACCATGACCTTGATCAGCTCGTCATCCTTGGAACAATCAATGAAGCGATCGCCATCCCCATCTTTCTCTTCCCAGTCATTAAGTCGTAATATATACCCGATAGAATCGGTATCTGGCAAGACCTCAATTCGTGCAACTGCACGCCCATCCTCCATATACCGAAAGTCGCATTGTCCGTCCTGAATTCCTGTATCCCAAACCCAAAGATTCCAGCCTTGATATTTCCCATCTGGCCGCTCATAGTGTACTTCGATAATTTTGGACCGCGGTGCTGGCTCACCACATTCATCATAGAGCACCATCATCGACAAGCCTTCAATTTCCACCTCGCTACCTGCGACCTTCCGGAATGCTTCTGTCCCCGCTCGGGTATGATCCACTACCACGTTCCAACCGTTATTAGCTTCAGGAAGAGATAGCTTTACTCGATCATTATTGGCATTAAAGATGACTGTTATATTGTTCCAGAGGTCGCCTCCTGCATGATTTCTAAGCAGGTACGACACGATCCCCCCATCACAGCGCAGAAATTCCAGCGAACGCTCAATTTCCTGCCGACCATGTAGACGAAATGCCGGATGTGTACGCCGCAGTTCGATCAAACCTTTATAATATTGAAATACAGGCTTAAACATACTCTTCATGTTCCAGCGGATCGCGTTAATCGTATCACCGCTACGATAGCTATTATGATCTCCAAATTTACTGCGCAGTAGCTCATCACCGGCATGCAGGAATGGAATCCCTTGCGAGGTCAGGATGATTCCATTTGCAAGTAGGGATCGGCGCACGGTCTCATTGCAGAGAATATTCTCCAGATCTACATTCACGTAAGGATTAGCCCGTGAAACGGCATCCTGAAATCCCCCTTGAACGGTAAGCACCTTATCCCATAAATTCAAATTGTCATGGGCCGTTACATAGTTCACCGATTCCACTGGGGAGTCTGTAAATTCGTGGATGGCTCCTTTGATTCCGGCTGCAATAGCCCCTTCTTTGCCGTATTCCCCTGTAATGAAGCCCCGTCCCCATCCATCACTATCACCTTTGATCGCCGAACGAAAGTTATCATTGAAGACAGCATATCCTTTCCCCCGCTGCACACCTTTTAGCGTCTTTGTTGCCAGTGGAGAATCTCCACCTGTCCAAGGTTCGCCATATAACAGCAGATTAGGATTCACCTCAAGTCGAAGCTCTTCCGTTATTTCACGCATGGTCACACTATCCATCAGACCCATAAGATCAAATCTGAAGCCATCAATATGATACTCCGTAGCCCAGTAGGACAACGAATCCTTAATATATTTACGTACCATCGGACGCTCTGTAGCCAGCTCGTTACCAACTCCCGAGCCATTAGATAAACGCCCCAAGTAGTCACGGCGATAGAAGTAATCTGGTACAAGCGGCTCGAAGGGGCCCTTCTCCACAGCGTACGTGTGGTTGTAAACCACATCCATAATCACTGAAATCCCACGACTATGCAAAGCCTGAACCATTTCTTTAAATTCCCGAATTCGTAGACCTGGATCGGTAGGATCAGTGCTATATGATCCTTCCGGTACATTATAATGCTGAGGATCATATCCCCAATTGTAGTCGGTATGTTCAATGGACGAACCACGCTTTATTACACTTAACTCATCTACGGTCTGGAAATCAAACACGGGCATCAGATGTACATGAGTGATACCCAATTCAACCAGATGATCAATACCTATTGCATTTTCTTCCGAATCTCTTAAGCCAAATTCAGTAAATGCTTTGAATTTGCCCTTATAGTACATGCCAGAGCTCTCATGTGAGGAGAAGTCACGCACATGCAGCTCATAAATAACCGCGTCTGCAGGATGCTGCAATGGAGTAGCAACGTCCTTCTCCCAATGCTCAGGATGGGTCCTGCGCAAATCAACGATTGCTGTTCTTAAACCATTTGCCGATACGGCTGTTGCATAAGGATCTACTGCTTCCGTCACATTTCCATCAGCAAATACAGCACGGTACATATAATATTTCCCTTTTAAATCACCTGATAACTTAGTCTGCCAGACTCCGCCGTTCTGACGCTGCATATATATAATACGCCCACTATCTGTAGAGCTCGGATCAAATCCAATGTTACGTTGATTTCCATCTGTTTCGTACATAACTAGAGATACAGCAAAAGCAGTAGGTGCCCAAACTTTAAATACACTGTACTCCACCGAGTACGTCAAGCCCAGGTCTTTACCTTCATAGACCTCTAACATTAATTCTGTATTTATAACATTTTTACTCATGAGTTAACACCATCCTATGGCTCCCTGGCTAACTTATAGGGATGCTTATAAGTCCAAATATTTCCAATTTAGATCATATTAATACTTGCACAGCTCTGCAAGTCGGTAAAGGAGTATAAACTTTCTATGGATTCATACTATTATTATATGTAAGACATATTTACAGGTTTGGGTTCCTTACCGACTTTATACTCATCACTATTACTATCGGCATAGACATCTGTGCAATAAAGCAAATAAAAAGTGAATTTAATTATTCTAAATTGAGTATAACGCTCACGTATGAACTTAAGCCAACGTAAGAAATAAAATTATCGATATACACACAAAAAAACCGACCTCCAAACATCGGAAGTCGGTAATAGTAGTTGGAATGTTATAAAACGTTTAACGGAGTAATGCATATGGAAATAGTTAGTTAGTGATGCTTTGAACAAGTGCAGCTACTTCTTCAGCAGTGCCAAGTTGCAATGCTTTTGCAGCCAGTTCCTTCATGTCGGCAGCCGACAATTTAGAAATTTGACTACGTGCTGGCAGAATTGACGTTGCACTCATACTGAATTCATCAAGGCCAAGACCTAGTAAGAGTGGAATCGCTGTTGCGTCCCCAGCCATCTCACCGCACATTCCTGTCCATTTACCTTCTGCATGCGCTGCATCAATTACATTCTTGACCAGACGCAGGATGGCCGGATTGTATGGCTGATACAGGTAAGACACCCGTTCATTCATACGGTCAGCAGCCATTGTATATTGAATAAGGTCATTCGTACCAATACTGAAGAAATCAACTTCCTTTGCGAACTGGTCAGCCAGTACAGCAGTGGAAGGAATCTCAACCATAATGCCGAGCTGAATGTTGTCAGATACTTCCTTGCCTTCTTCACGAAGCTTCGCTTTCTCTTCAAGCAGAAGATCACGAGCTGCACGGAATTCACCAAGTGTTGCGATCATAGGGAACATAATGCGAAGATCCCCATGAACACTTGCTCTCAGTAAAGCACGCAGTTGCGTACGGAAAATATCTTGACGATCCAGACAAAGACGAATCGCACGGAATCCTAAGAAAGGATTCATTTCCTTTGGAAGATCCAGATACGGAAGTTCTTTGTCGCCACCGATATCAAGTGTACGTACGACTACCGGTTTGCCTTTCATATTCTCAAGCACAGTACGATAGGCGTTATATTGAATTTCCTCAGAAGGCAGCTTATCGCGGCCCATGTATAGAAACTCAGTACGATACAAGCCTACACCTTCGCCACCATTCTCAATTACACCATTGACATCGTTTGGTGTACCGATATTAGCCGCCAGCTCCACGTGCTTACCGTCTGCAGAAATCGTTGGTTTATCACGAAGTTTCTTCCACTCTGCAATTTGCAAGTCGTAAGCTTCCTGCTTGCGAACGTACTCTGCCACTTCTGCTTCACTAGGATTAATAAGAACGTCTCCGTTCAGACCATCAACAATCACTAGATCCCCAGAATTCACTTCTGTCATGACATTCTTAGTTCCAACTACCGCTGGAATTTCCAAAGAACGTGCCATAATCGCGGAGTGGGACGTACGTCCACCAATGTTTGTTGTGAAGCCTTTAACATACTTGCGATTTAGCTGTGCTGTGTCAGAAGGTGTTAAATCCTCAGCGATAACAATAACCTCTTCATTGATTTCTGCAGGACTAACATAATGAATACCCAGCAAGTGGTTCAGCAGGCGTTTGGTCACATCACGCATGTCAGCTGCACGTTCTTGTAAGTAAGCACTCTTCATGTTTTCGAACATTTCAATGAATTGTGTAGCTACTTCGTTTAGTGCATAGTCCGCGTTAACCGATTCCTGACGAATTTTATCAATTACGGGATTAATCAGCTCAGGGTCCTCAAGAATCAGCAGATGGGATGCAAAAATCTCTGCTTTCTTCTCTCCTAGTTCTGCTAAAGTACGCTCTTTAATAGTCTGCAGTTCAGCACTTGATTTAGCAAGTGCGTCATTCAACTTGGCTACTTCTGCTTCAGGATCACTGATACTAGTTTTTGTAATTGTATAATCCGGATGTTTCAGGATAAAAGCACGGGCTACTGCAATCCCTGCTGAAGCCGCGATTCCTGAAATTTTATTCATGGATTTCCCCTAGCCCTTCTTTAATCATTACATCAGAAAGTGCGCTCAGAGCTTCAGCTTCTTCGCTACCTTCAGTAATCAGAGACAAAGTGTCTCCAGCTTCTAGACCCAATGACAATACGCCAAGAATAGATTTCAATGTAACTTTTTTGCCTTTTGCTTCTGCATAAGCTTCTGTACCTTTGAATTTCGTAGCTGTATTTACCAAGGCAGTTGCCGGACGTGCGTGAATTCCATCTTCATCAATAATTCTGAATGTTGTTTGCATAATATTATCCAACTCGCTTTCTTTTAATAGAATATTTTTAAATTTATAGTGAAGGCTTCGCTCCCTTTAATGTTTAAAGGAAGCGTCCACCCTTGCACTTTTACTGAATGGTAATAATATCCTTATCGCCAATGGATACCTTACCTGGCTTCTTCAAGGTTACGGAAGAGCCTTCTGGTAAATTGGAGAAAATAACAGGAGACATTACTGATGGTGCATGTGCTTTTACATATTCTAAATCCACTTCCATGATCGGCTGTCCAGCAGCTACAAGGTCGCCCTCTTCGACTAGAACTGTAAAACCTTGACCTTTAAGCTTAACTGTATTAACCCCTATATGAACGAGCACTTCCTTACCTCCATCGGACATAATGCCGATCGCATGCTTGCTCGGGAACACATTAAACACTTTACCATAGACCGGTGAAGCAATCTTTCCATCATCGGATAAGAAAGCAAAACCATCACCCGTCATTTTTTGGGAGAATACCGCATCGGGAACCTCAGTGATATCCACTAATTCACCATTTACCGGTGAGACGATATCTTCTTTGATAATCGTTTCACCAGCTTCACCTGCCTGCTGTTCTTCTTCAGGCTGTGGCGTAGCCGCTACCGGCGTTGGCGCAGGTGTCTTCCCGCTAATTACATCTTGAATCTGAGATTTAATGGTATCGGAACGTGTGCCGAAGATCGCTTGAATGTTATTACCCACCTCAAGCACACCTGATGCACCTAACTTCTTCAGACGAGTCTTATCCACACCTGATTTATCTTTAACCTCCACACGAAGGCGGGTAATACAAGCATCCAGATGAGCGATGTTCTCTTTACCACCCAACGCAGACAAGATGTTTCGTGGTAAATCATCACCCGTTTTAGAAACGGCTTCTGTGTTAGTATCTTCAACCTCACCCGTATCCTCTTCACGACCCGGTGTCATCAGATTGAACTTCCGAATAACAAAGCGGAATCCGAAGTAGTAAATTACGGCAAGGGCAAGACCTACTGGAATTACGAGCCACCAAGCCGTACGGTTCGGGATAATACCAAAGAGCACGTAATCAATAAAACCTCCAGAGAAGGTCATACCAATCTTGACATTAAGAATATGCATGGTCATAAAGGACAAACCTGCAAAAACAGCATGTACTGCGAACAGCAATGGAGCTACGAACAAGAATGAGAATTCAAGCGGCTCTGTAATCCCTGTCAGGAATGAAGTCAATGCTGCGGAAAGCATCAAACCTCCGACAAGTTTTTTATTATGAGGTTTAGCTTCATGATAAATGGCCAAAGCAGCTGCTGGAAGACCGAACATCATGAAAGGATACTTACCTGTTGTAAATGTTCCTGCTGTGAATTCTACGCCATCACGAAGCTGCTGCATGAAGATCCGTTGGTCACCACGAACCAATTCCCCAGCTTTATCTACGTAGGTACCAAATTCATACCAGAACGGAGAATAGAAGATGTGATGCAGACCAAAAGGAATAAGCGAGCGTTCGATTGTTCCGAAGATAAACGCTGCGAGCGTTTTATTCGTATCAATCATACTTTGTGATACATAGTTCAGACCGTGTTGAATTGGCGGCCAAACTAATGTCAATGCCAGACCAAGAATCAAAGACGTTACCGCAGTCATGATCGGAACGAAACGTTTACCTGCGAAGAAACCCAGGTAGGATGGAAGTTCGATTTTGAAGAATCGTTTGTACATGGACGATGCCAATATACCGACGAGTATACCTCCAAATACCCCCGTTTGCAGTGTTGGAATTCCTAAGACGCTAGCATAGGAAAAGTCGCCTTGGCTCAGGACATAATCATTGACGCCAATTACAGTACCCATCGTAACATTCATTACGAGGAAACCAATAATAGCGGCTAGACCAGCAACACCCTCACCACCGGATAAACCGATGGCAACACCCACGGCAAATAGTAAGGATAGATTATCAAATACAATTTGCCCTGAGTTCATCAATACGTTCGCAATTGCCTGAACTACATCGTTCTCAAGTGCCGGAACGTATTGTAGAAAATCGGGGTTTACCAGCATGTTTCCTATTCCAAGGAGCAGACCGGCTGCTGGCAGTATGGCTACTGGGAGCATCAGCGCTTTACCGACTCTTTGTAAAACGCCGAAAAGCTTTTTGAACATCATGGTCACTTCCTTTCATTATTCACATTTTCAGTAAAACAGATGCCAAAAAAGGCATGAGCAACACAGTATAAAGGTCGTTATCTAACGCTAAGGTTAGATTACCCCAAGATGGGGACTAGCAACCAAAATACTGTAAATCACTCATGCCTGATCGAATCAGTTACACGCTTGGTATTCTGTTTTAATTAGGACACCGATATTGTAGCACCGTTTTTTTGTAGTGACAAGCTTTTTTTTAAATATAAGAAAGTATAAGTTTCACTTTATACATTATCCTTATACTTCTCGCTTCGTCTCCATACCCACTTCATCCTCTTTCTTCTGGGCAAGACGTTGCAAATGAACTGTCAAATAACTGACCTCTGCTGGATACACAGGAATTCGTACTCGGTTCTCAATCACCTTAGTTAATTGCCAAGCCAAGGTATACATTTCGGGATACTCTCGTTTCATAAGACCATCCAGCGTAGAAGTCTCCCGTACTGATTCTCCACGGCGCAGTCTTTCTAGAACAAATCGTAGATGAGTCACCAACCGCGAATAATCAAGTGAATCACGTGGAATTCGATATTCGAGGTTATTCTCTACGATTCCGATCAAATCACCAATCAAAAGAGAATGCTGTCTGACCTCGGAAATTTGTCTATTACTCAGCGCGCTAACGATATGAAGTGCAACAAAACCCACCTCATCTACAGGCAATTCCACGCCCATGCCTTCATTAATCCGCTCAATCGCATACTCTGCCATCTTATACTCTTCAGGATAAATTTCCTTAGTCTCATACAGAAACGGATTGTGAATTGGGATATCTTGTTCATAACGCCGTATAGCAAATGAGATATGATCAGTGAGTGCAATATGAACATGCTCATTAAGTGGTTGACTACTGCTATGCATAATATATAACAAAATTTCATGTACAATCTCAATCAACTTCTCATCCACTTGGGGAAGAAGCTGTTTATATTGTTCCTGCTCTTCCTGGCTGCGAAGAATAAACATCTTCTCCACGGAGGATAGATCAATCCGATCATGCAATTTTCGGTTAAACCCTATTCCTTTGCCAATCACTACAACCTCGGAATATTGGGGATGGTCTGCAATAATAACGTTGTTATTTAACACCTTTGCTACAGTTATGCTACTCATTTTTGACACCTCTTTTATTTCTAAACACCTGACTTCCAAGCAGCAAACGCAACATGAAACGGTACGATTAAAAAACTCTCGCTACCATCATATCATCAACATTCCGATATTAGAAGAACACTCTGCGTTCTATTTCACCCGAAAGGTTCGACTGGAGAACCTGTATACCAACGTCACGGCAATAACCATATAAGCAATCGTTCCCGCAAGAACAACTAGCGTAAATAGTGACGATGCTTTTGGAAATCCGATACAAGCGACGCTTAGTCCCAATACAATGCTGTTGACGATAAAAAAGAACGGATTTTTCATATTTAGCTCCGTGCTGTAGGGTTGAAAGATATAATACATGAACAAATGGTGCACTGAGAAGAACAAGGAAAGACAAAGAATCGTTACCCAAAAGATCACCGCATCCATCAAACCCCAATCTGCACCAGAGAGCAGAAACAGCAGAGTACATGCTAAACATATGGCGACAGCAGGAATAAGATTAAGGCCACTCAATTTAATTAGACGAATCTTAAAATTGTCTAGAATCGCAGCTTGTTCACGATAGAATCCATAGCGCAACAAGCTTAGATCACAATTGTAAAACATCGCTTTGCATACGCGCTCACCTATAGAGGTATAGTTCATTATAAATACAAAAAAGGGAAGTCCACCGAGCAGATATGCTGTAAATTCGGACGAAGTCTCCGGCGAAATAAGCATCATTAGGACAGCCACTATAAAGAGCACACCAATGATCGTTAAACGCCTCTGGATGGGTTGAATCAACAAGCGTTTATGCCTGGAGAAAAAAATAGCATTTAGGTAGGCGTAACCTGTCTTTCCTTGAAAAGCTTTCCCCTTAAGTTCTTCCGACGAAAAGTCCTTCTCCTTGGTCTGAACATCTGCCACCCTCGCTTCTTTCATCATCCGGTTCATATCCAGCAATGGATCATCTATCTTGGTAACGACATCTACAGCACTGCGATAGTTAGGATATTTCCCAATATACACAGCTGCAATTCCTCCAAGTACAACAATCACAAAACTCACTGGGACACTAAATCCTGTCGCATCATTTACAAAAGCATATCCTAGATAAAGAGGCACATAGGCAAGTAGGCCACCTAGGCCAATCACCGACCACACCCAGCTCATCTTTTTAACTAACACAATTTCTTTTTTGTCAAAAAACCAAAGATTTAGCGCCTCGGTGACTATTCTCCAGGCCGTTAACAGTAGTGTTAGCCATACGCCATGCCATAGCGGTGCCCCAAAAATCCCCGCAAACACGGTTAATGCCGGAATAAAATATATAAAGAACGTTAGCCCTTTAAGCAAAAGCGTAGCATGCATATACTGTTTCGCCGGAATTCTCATCAGCTTCACACAGATATATTTATCCCGTTTGGGCTCTAATATAAATACATTCGAAACCCCAGCCACTATAAAGCTCAGAACTATAAAAATATGTAAGAACAATGCATACTGTTCGGCGAGCAGCAATTCTTTGTGTGTAAGGACGATTGGCAAATAGATCACAATTCCCAAATAGGCGAACTTGCCTAAAAACCCCCACACTACCTTCAATGCAAGTACTATCCCAGCGAAGACTTGTTTTAGTGCAATGTTAGAGTAAATATCCCCTTTTAAAAGTTTGCCAAGAACAGGCAGCTTTTTGAAATAGTAAATCAGCCGATTGGCTCCGGACGAACCTCTAATCCTCTGAATGCTGCGAAGTGTACTAATCATTGTTGCCATCCTGAAGTAAAGCTATGATTTGCTCCTCAAATTCTGGACTTTGCAGAGTCTCACGCGGAATTTCTTGAAGGGTTCCATGATTTAGAATAACCAACTCGTCACATAAATCGGCGGCTAATTGCAAAATATGCGTAGAAAAAATAATAATGTGATCCTGCTTCATCTCACGCAGCAATTTCTTGATCTCAAGAGCCACAACCACGTCAAAAGAAGTTAAAGGCTCATCTAATAAAATCAAAGGCGGACGAGTAATGATAAAGCAGAGCATTTGAATTTTATTCTTCATCCCGTGGGAATAACCCTTAATCAGTCGGTGCCGATCTTCTTCCTCAAACTTAATAATTGAAAAATAATCTTCAATGCTTTTATTCGGATCGATCTTCTCACGGTTGATGTCCATATAAAACTTTACGAACTCATAACCTGTCAGAAACTCAGGCAAAATGGGTAGGGAAAATACATATCCGATGTCCTCGTCACGAAGCGGACGGGCACTATCCTTCTCACCAATAAAGGCAGCTCCGCTATCCATTTGGATCTCACCACTCAAACAATTGAAAAGTGTAGTTTTACCTGCTCCATTCCGTCCAAGCAGCCCGTAGATCTTCCCTATTTCAAAGGTGAAGTCTGCATCTTTAATCACCTGTTTACCATCGAAGCTTTTATGGATATGATCTAAAGTTAGTTGCACGCTCGCGCACCTCTCCTATTCTATAGCTAAGACCCAAAACATAGAGTAAGCCCGGTAGCAATCACCGAGCTTACCTTAAGTTAAATCATTCTATAGTAGTTATTGCTTTAACTAGTCTTCAGGTTGCTCAGCCACAGAAGTTGAAGCTTTGCTCGCTCCCCCCGATGCTGCTGGAGGTTGTATGGAGGTCACTGGTGTGACCGGAACAGCCTTGCTTCCAGTTGACCCTGAGGATCTAGTCGTCAGCCCTTTAATCAGGGCCTCTACGTCAATGCCAGAGACGCTCTTCAGCATCTCAGGAGCCGTAGACATCAACTGGGTTACATAGTTGCTGACACGTGCCGCACCTTCACCATTACCGGTATCTACAACCGTAAGCTTATCAATGGATGCCAGCGGCTTCGCGATTTGGCCAGCCAAATCAGGCAGCATTTTGACGATAATATCGAGCACGGCTGCTTCGCCGAATTTCTGAAAAGCTTCCGCCAGCTTTTCTTTGGCTTCTGCTTCCGCTAGACCGCGCAACCGGATAACCTCAGCATCCGCTGTACCTTTAGCCAGCTCTGCATCCGCCATCGCTTGACCTTCAAGACGCTTCTGCTCAGCTGTCGCTTTAGCTTGCGTTTCAATACTATATTGCAAGGCATCTGCCTCACGCATTCTCTTCGCCTTATCAGCTTCCGCCGCTTGCTCTACTGCGTAACGATCCGCTTCCGCTTTTTTCTTCACTTCTGCGTCGTACTGCTTCTCGCGAACTTGAATTTCTTTGGCTTGCAAATCGATTTCACGTTCCTTACGTACCAGCTCAACCTTCATCTGTTCTTCAACAACGGTCTGCTTTGCACGTGCCTCTTGAATATGATAAGCCTGGTCGGCTTCCGCTTTCGCTGTATCCTGATCCCGTTTAAACGCAGCCACCTTAAGCTGGTTTTCCTTGGAGGCTTCGGCGATATTCGTATCCCGCAGCAGTTCTGCTTTTTGCCCTTGCTCTTCAGCGTTTGCCTTTTGAATTCTCGCATCCCGCACTGCTTCTGCTTCAGCGATCTCTGCATCCCGCTTCACTGCAGCTATCCGCGGTTTACCTAATGCGTCAAGATATCCATGTTTGTCTCGGACATCCTTGATAGTAAAGGAAACAATTTGCAGACCCATTTTCTTAAGATCACGTGCCGCTACGCCTTGAACCTCTTGCGCAAAACGGTCACGGTTACGATATACTTCCTCAACGGTCATCGAACCGAGAATGGCCCGCAGATGACCCTCAAGAACTTCTTGTGCTTCGCTCTTCAGCGCTTCAATCGGTTTGCCCATAAATTGCTCAGCGGCTGTCGCCACATCTTCAGTCGAGCTACCCACTTTAATAATCGCTACACCGTCAGCAATAACCGGAACCCCTTGTTCGGTGTATACTTCCGGGGTCGTCACATCGAGTTTATGAGAAAGAAGCGACATAAATTCAGCTTTCTGAAAGATAGGGAGGATAAATGCCCCGCCCCCACGTACTATCTTTATTTTACGACCAGATCCATCGTCTGAAATATGATTTTTCCCCAAGAACGACCCCGTTACGATCATCCCTTCATCTGGTCCAACAGTTTTGTAACGTGCCCAGAATGCGATACCTAGCACAAACAAAACAGCAACGACAACAGCAGGGACTAACAAATACTCAGGAATACCGAACATTAAAGATCCACTCCTCTTCTCTTTTCGAATTCTGACACCAATGCAACGCCTTCTCTAACCTCCACTACAACAACTTTAATCCCTGCCGGAAGCAGCTCATGATCAAAGCTTGCTGCCGTATGCAGGCTATTACCGGCGCCAAACTTTACCATAATCTCACCATAACCCGTGGCGGGAACAGGAATTGTGATTTCCCCGATCTTGCCAGGCAGATCATTCATAGAGAAACCATTGGACATTTCGCTTTTTTCCATGGGCTTAACCACCCCTAGATACATAAGTACTCCCAAAAAAGCGGCGGCTAACAAAGATAAAGCAATGATCGCCCCAGCTTCCAGAGCGCTGTACCGGGTTAGAAGAATGCCCGCTCCGCCGAACACGGTTATTCCTCCTGCCAGTACGGTGGGATTCAGAAAATCTACGGATACGAAATCAAAGACTCCATGCAAAGCATCTCCGATCACATCACCCACCAGGACGCTGACTATGGCAAATATGACGCCTAGCGCCAAGCAGCCTAAATACAGCGTTTGCATATTTACTTCCTCCTGTCTTCATTCAGGACTGTCATATTACTTTAAACGAATAAAGTAGGTCATTGGTTTCACAAACTTTGGATATTTACCCATAAAAGTTCCATTCTGAGGATAAACGCACGAAAAATGCGGTCAGCAGCAGCGGAGATCAGGGACGATGTTGAGGAGAAATCCACAGTAGAGCATAAACGCAAAGAAGCGATTCATCCATTATGGAAGAATCACTTCTTTGACGTTCTATAACATCTTCTAGACTAAAGACGAAGGGTCTCTTTCGTAGAAGAATTTACTTACAAAGCCATTTTATAAATTTCAACTACATCCTCACGGTCAAGCTTGCGGAAATTACCAAACGGTCCGAAACGAACCGCCTTATCAGCCATACTGCCGATCTCGCTGTCATCAATATCATAATCAGCGAGTGTCTTCGGTGCACCAATGGAATCCCAGAAGCTACGCAGCGCTTCAATTCCTTCCAGCCCTATTTCCTTATCGTTCTTGCCCGCAGGATCAACTCCAAACACGTTTACAGCAAGCTTGCGGAAACGGGCAGGATCAGTATCGATATTATATTTCATCCATTGTGGGAACAGAATGGCCAGGCCTCCACCGTGTGGAATATCGTATACAGCTGATACTGCGTGCTCGATGTTGTGAGTCGCCCAATCTCCTGCAAAACCCATGCTAACCATACCGTTAAGCGCCATTGTGCCGCAATACATGATCGTCTCACGCAGTTCGTAATTATTCAAATCTTCAATAAGCTTCGGTGCGGTTTCGATCACCGTACGTAGCAAAGTCTCACAGAAGCCGTCTTGTACCGGTGTGTTGCCATCAGTATGGAAATAGTGCTCCAGAACATGAGACATGATATCTACCATGCCGTAGACCGTCTGATCACGTGGCAGAGTGAAGGTATTCTCTGGGTCAAGAATCGAAAATGCCGGGAATGCATGAATACTGCCCCAGCCCATTTTTTCCTTGGTCACTTCGTTGGTGATTACAGAGCCGCTATTCATTTCTGATCCTGTAGCTGCCATCGTCAGCACTGTACCGAGTGGGAGAGCGTCTTGAGCAGCTGCCTTACGTTCAACAAAGTCCCACATGTCACCATCATATTTCGCCCCAACAGCAACTGCTTTAGCGCAGTCCAACACGCTACCGCCGCCTACAGCGAGGATGAGGTCGATATTATGCTCGTGACACAGCTCTACACCTTTATGTACGGTGGAAAGGCGTGGATTCGGCTCTACGCCTGAGAGTTCAGTAACCACAGCATCTATTGCACTCAGCTCAGCCATTACCTTATCGTACAGACCGCTACGCTTGATACTACCGCCACCGTACATCAACAATACATTCTTGCCGTACTTAGGAACCTCAGTCTTCAACGCTTCCAGCGTACCCTGTCCAAAAATCAGCTTGGTAGGATTATAAAAATCAAAATTACGCATATGTGTAAACCTCCATTAGTTATTTCAGAATGTTTTGCTCACTCGTATTATAAACCTCTGAATTGCCGCATTCAAATGGATTAGCTTCAAGCCACATAAATATCCCCACAAAGTGGTGCTTTGCTTCGATGCAAACTCAGGTACTTTGCGGGGACCCCAAATATATAACCTAAAAAAAAGATGTCCTTAAGCCTACAGGCTTAAGGACATCCCCTTTCCAAACTTTAGATCGCGCCGAAGCTCTTCACGAAACGACGGAAAGCAGCTTGCCCTTCCGGAGTCCGTTTATAGACACCCGCGTGTTCAAGAATATGTGTAAACTTGATGCCGACTTCGTTCTGCACAATCTTGACGGCTTCTTCATGCTGTAATGCCGTTCCGAAACGCTCTACAAGCTCCTGAACCCAAGCAGCGTGCTGCGCAAGTGGATGACTAGGATCATTCTTCACCGCTTCTAATAGTGCTTGATCTCCTGTAAGGATGCTCGCAATAGAATCGAGCTCTTCCTTCAGACGACCTGGCAGAATTGCGAGTCCCATGACCTCAATCAAGCCGATATTTTCTTTCTTGATATGGTGCATCTCCCGATGGGGATGGAAAATCCCTTCAGGATATTGCTCGTTAGTCCGGTTGTTACGCAGCACGAGATCCATCTCGAAGCTGCCATCTTCTGCCCGACGAACGATTGGAGTAACGGTATTATGAGGCTGCACTTCACCATCAACTTCGCTGAACGCCAACACTTCTGCATCAGGATCACTATACGCCTTCCAAGCTTCATAAAGTGCATTGCCACACTCCAGTAATACCGCTGGATCTTCACCATTCAAACGTAATACGGACATAGGCCATTTTACGATATTAATGCTGACACCCGGATAAGATGCATGCGTGAACGTATCTTCCTTAGGTGCTTTCTGAATAGGAAAGGTGTGACGTCCACCTTGAAAGTGGTCATGCGTCAGAATCGATCCGCCAACAATCGGCAAGTCTGCATTCGAGCCAATAAAATAGTGCGGGAAAGATTCCACGAAGCTAAGTAGCCGCTTCAAGGTATCCTTGGTAAGCTTCATTGGCACATGATCATGATGGAATACAATACAGTGCTCGTTGTAGTAAACATATGGCGAATACTGAAAGAGCCATTTCTCATTATTCAGCTGAAGTGGAATGACACGCAGGTTCTGGCGCGGCGGATGATTAACCCGACCAGCATACCCAACATTCTCGCGGCACAGCAGACATTTTGGATAGACCGGCGGCGGGAGCAAGCGGGCCATAGCAATTTCCTTCGGACTCTTCTCAGGCTTGGACAAATTGATTGTCATCTCGATGTCACCGTAAGGCGAATCTTGCAGCCAGTAGACATTCTTGGAAATCCGGTCCATCCGAATATAGTTGGAATCTATGCTTAATTTATAAAAGCGATCTGTAGCCGCAGAGATACCTTTTTCAGCAGCTAAACGATTGAACTCCGCATTTACGTCTGATGGACGGGCCATTAGGAGTCCCATAATCTTGGCATCCAGCAAGTCACGGTAAGTGTCGCTATTCTCTGGAATCAATCCGATTTCAAAACCATAATCAATCAGTGCATCCAGTGGAACCTGTGGACCTGTAAGTGGACTTTGATCGATCTCGCCATCGAACGGCTCACTAAATCCGAACTGATCTAGCAGCACATTACGGCTATAGTCTTCATCTGATGGAGCAATGAGCTGCTCACGTAGTGCGAACAGAACTAGCTGCTCAATCGCATGTAAGGCTTTCTGGCCAGCAGGCGTAACCTTATTCTCGTTGTGCATTTTCAATTCTCCTTAAGTAGGGTCTCATGCTCTAGTTAAGCTATGCTAAAGCCCCTTATTCTCCGTACCCCTGCGGATTGGCAGAATGCCAGTTCCAGGCGCTTTGAATGATATTCTCTAAGTCAGCATGCTGAGGGTTCCATCCAAGGATAGAGCGCGCTTTATCGGAGGAAGCTACCAGCACTGCCGGATCTCCAGCACGGCGTTCTTGAATAACTACAGGGATTTCTAGTCCTGTAACCTTCTTCGATGTTTCAATAACCTGTTTTACCGAGAAGCCAAGTCCATTACCCAGGTTGAAAATATTACTGCTGCTTCCGCTACGCAGGTATGTTACCGCACGAACATGAGCGTCAGCTAGATCGCTAACATGAATGTAGTCACGCACACAAGTACCGTCTTCTGTAGGATAGTCGTCTCCGAATACGGCGATGCTCTCCCGTTGCTTCAAAGCGGTTTGCAATACCAGTGGAACCAAATGACTTTCCGGACGATGGTCTTCACCGATTTTGCCACTAGCATGTGCACCTGCAGCATTAAAGTAACGTAGTGCTACGTATTTGATACCCAGTACTTTGTCAAACCAAGCCATCATGCGTTCCATAGTCAGCTTAGTTTCACCGTATACGTTTGCTGGCTCGGTACGGTCTGTTTCTTCAATCGGCACCTTTTCCGGTTCACCGTAGGTTGCAGCTGTGGACGAGAACACGATTTTGTTCACGCCAGCTTTTTGCATAGCTTCCAAAAGGCATTGTGTGCCGTATACGTTGTTGTCATAATATTTCACTGGGTCCTTCATGCTTTCACCAACCAAAGAGCTTGCTGCAAAATGGATAACCGCATCAATCTCATTCTCGGCGAACAGCTTGCCAAGCAGCTCCTTATCACGCAGATCGCCTTCGTACAGCTTGCCACCCAGTAGCGCCTCACGATGCCCTGTTAGCAGATTGTCGATGACGACCACTTCTTCGCCGCGATCCAACAGCTCTGCTACAGTATGAGATCCAATATACCCCGCTCCACCTGTTACTAAAATTGCCATTTGATTACACTCCCTTCAATTCTTGGACACCATTACCGATGCCGCAAACGTAGAACTCACCAACCAAACCAGATCTTGTGGTATATGCCTCGCCTACTTCACGAATGAAACGTTCTACATCATCTTCATGTACCAAGGATACAGTACAGCCACCGAAACCTGCACCAGTCATACGAGAACCCAGTGTACCGGGAATACGCTGTGCTTCTTCAACCATAATATCTAGCTCTTCACAGCTAACTTCATACAAATCACGCAAGGAGATATGTGAGTCATTCATGAACTGTCCAAACTGCTTCAGATCATTGTTCTTTAAGACCTCAACGGATTCTAGTACACGTTGATTCTCTTCCACAACATGGCGAGCGCGGCGTCTAACAATTTCATCGGTGATTTTATCTTGATGTGCTTCGAATTGTTCACGATTGAGCTGTGCCAGATAAGCTAGTGAAGGAACTTCTTTTTGCAAAATAGACAAGGCCTCATCACACTGCTGACGACGCTCATTGTACTTGGAATCTACAAGTCCTCTGCGTTTGTTCGTGTTGCCGATAACCAGTTTGTAAGCACCAGTGATGAAAGGTACCAGATTATATTCAAGCGTATCGCACATTAACAGGATTGCATGATCTCGTTTGCCATTAGCAACTGCGAACTGATCCATAATTCCGGAGTTTACACCTACGTACTGGTTCTCAGCACGCTGAGACAAGAGTGCAATCTCAACGGTATCCGTGTCGCCGCCTTCGAGAGTTAGGAAAGCATAAGCAGTCACGACTTCAAGAGAAGCCGATGAGGACAAGCCTGCGCCATTCGGAATATCACCATGGAACAGCAGATCGTAACCTTTAGATACTGGAGTGTTTTTCTTCTCCAATTCAACCATTACTCCAACCGGATAGTCGATCCATTCTCCAGTTTTGGCCTTGCCAATTTCACTATAATCAATAGATGCTTCATAAGGAAAATTAGTAGATGCAAAATTCACTTTGCTGTCACTGCGTGGACGAACAATCAATGTTGTTCCGAATTCCAAAGCTGCCGGCAGCACGTATCCACCGTTATAATCCAAGTGCTCTCCAATGAGATTAACACGGCCTGGTGCATAAAATACTTGAGCTTCTTGCTCGCTTACCCCGTACTTTTCGATGAATTTCTTTTTAAGTTCCTGTGTGCTCATTAATGCCACTCCATCCTTTCGCTGCTTCAGCCAGTGGGAATAAGTAAAGCGTTCTTTATGTATTCATTATAATAGAATCAGTCATCCTCTGATAATGCAATCATGTGTGTAATGTATGGATAAATGTGACTTCCCATAATATAATAATTACACAAATAAATGATACACCCTAAACTATAAGCCATAAAATGACAATAACACAAGAAAGGCTGTCTCAAATGGAGCATACTTATTCCGTAGGATCTAATCCCGTATATTACGATAAACAAATTCTCCATGTACTGTTTGCTGGTCAAAGTCAGACGATTCCTATGCATCAAGCTGGCCCTAAGATTTACGATTATTATTTACTTCACTTTATAGAGTCTGGCTCAGGTGTTTTCCGTACTGAACATCATCAATATGCACTGGGAAAAGGTGACTGCTTCCTTATTCATCCAGGACAGCTGGTCAGTTATGTTTCGGATAAAAATCAGCCCTGGTGCTATCGCTGGGCAGCTTTTACTGGGAGTGAGGCTGATAGCCTCGTGCTGCAGACAGGCTTTACACCTCAAAAACCTGTGGTGACTACAACGGGTGATAGCGTCATCCCAGGTGCCCTTTCCAGTATCATGCAAGCCTTCAAAGCAAACAAAGAAAGTGCACACCTAACTTCTCTAGGGTATCTTTATCTCATTGTAGGTGAAGCCGCAGATTTACTCTCTTCCTTCTCCCGTCTTCCTGGAGCTGAATCGCAGGTTAAGCGTACTGTGAAGCAAATGATCCACTACATGGCCTCCCAATATGCTCATCCAGTATCCATTGAACAAATGTGTGATACTCTTGGCTATAACCGGGCCTATCTATCCCGTGTATTTAAGCAAGAGACCGGATTATCTCCGGTGACCTACTTGCTGAAGCTGCGCATTGAAAAGTCCAGACAGCTGCTGCGTGAACGGCCCGAGCTGTCCGTGGAACAGGTAGCAGCATCCGTGGGGCTCACCGATGCTTTATACTTCTCACGCCAATTCAAACGGTTTTGTGCTCAGTCACCCACCGCTTACCGTCTCACAACGACTAGACATGTAAAAAAGACAAATCAGTAAGGGAAGCCTTTGAAAAAGGGATTCACATATTAGGCAAGTCCAATATGTGAATCCCTTTATTAAGCTGATCTTTCAGTTAGCTTCGGTTATGTTGCATATAGACTCAGATATTCAGGGTAAGCACGAAGATGTATCTCTTTTGCCCTTTTCTGAGCCATTTCCTTCAGTTCTGGCACTTGCTCCGCTTCAACATAGTCAGCGAGAACATCAATCACATCATCAAGGAGCTTCGCTCTAAAATAAAACTCAATCCGTTCCAATATTGCAAGGCCTGCTAAATCAATAACTAGATCCCTACAGTAAGTCCAATCTTTTGATTTATAGAGCGGCCAAAGTAGTACGGAATAATCCATTGCAGCGTCTCCAAAAACCGTAAGGTCATCCCAATCAATAATCCAAAATTCATTATTATCATTGACTAAGATATTCTGCCAATTCACATCATTGTGTACGATGTCCGACGCCTTTCTCTGAAAAGAAGGGTGCTGACTAACCATAATTCTCAAAGCTTCCACTTCTGTATCGAACCAATCTAAAGTGTCCGCCGTTACGAAGTCCAGCAAATGCTTTTCCGCTCTAATAATTTGCAGATCTTCTTCAAATCGATTGATGTATTCGTCAGTAAATGCGGCGGCATAATTGTAGTCCTCATCCTCACTTACAACTGCCATCCTAATTCCTTTATCCGCATGTAATTGATGAAGGGACCTCAGAACCTTTTCAACCACTGGCAGTGGATCGGAAATGGAGCTTAATGGTTTACCTTCGATAAAATCAAACACTAAACCATAAGAATAACCAGATGTTATTTCTTGTGTAATCTCCCTAATCAACCGTGGTGCCTTGTAATTATAAGTCAAATGTTCACTGATCTTAACCCACTGTTTAAGTCCCACTGCTTTTTGTTCTTGCGCGAGTTTTAAATGACGAAAGGTTTGACCATCCGTTATGCGATAAGATTGGTTTACAAACCCTCCAGGATTCCAAATATACTTAGCCTCAATCTTCGACCTATTTAAGCCTATAGATTCCGAGTTGGCTTCGGCCCACTCTTTCACCTTGTTCTCATCTTGAAGCAACTCCATCGATGCAGCTCATCCCTTCACCTACGTCTTCATCCAGTTCCATTCTCCGTTTGAAGAATAGTCTCAATGCGATCCGATTCTGCCTGCGAGAACTCCAAATGCTGAAGTGCAGCTATATTCTCTTCAATCTGACTAATTCTGCTAGCCCCTATCAATGCAGAAGTAATCTTCCCATCACGTAGTGTCCAAGCTAGTGCAAGCTGCGCCAAACTCTGGCCTCTTGAAACAGCAAGCTGATTTAACGCGTGGATCTTGCGCTTCACATCCGGTGTAATTCGGCTCTCATTTAACGCAGCAGAGGGTTTGGCCGCTCTTGATCCTTCTGGGATTCCATTTAAATACTTATTGGTTAACAATCCTTGAGCCAGAGGTGTAAAAGCGATACTGCCAACTCCGCTCTGTTCCAGCACACCCTGTAAACTCCCCTCAATCCAGCGATCGAGCATAGAATAACTCGGCTGATGAATTAAGAGCGGCGTTCCTAAGCTGTTCAAGATTCTAACCGCTTCGAGCGTCTGCTCCGCGGTATAGTTAGATAATCCTATATACAGAGCTTTGCCGGAACGCACAGCATGGTCGAGCGCCTGCATGGTTTCTTCAAGAGGTGTTTCCGGGTCCGGCCGATGCGAATAATAGATATCAACATAATCTATGCCCAGCCGCTTCAGACTCTGATCCAGACTAGCCAGCATATATTTACGCGAACCCCATTCGCCATAAGGACCGGGCCACATGTTGTACCCTGCTTTTGTAGAAATCACCACTTCATCTCGATATGGAGCCATATCACTTGCAAGCACTTTACCAAAGAGCTCTTCTGCTGAACCCGCTGGTGGTCCATAGTTGTTGGCTAGATCAAAATGAGTAATTCCAAGATCAAAAGCACGAGTGATCATTTCTCTGCCATTCTCGTAAGTATCAATTCCACCAAAATTCTGCCATAGTCCTAATGAGATTGCCGGAAGCTTAAGACCTGAGTTCCCGCAACGGTTATAACGCATGTCTTCATATCGTGCTTCATTTGCTACATATACCATTGCTTATCCCTGCCCCTCATTACACGCTGTTTCTGTACTACCTTATCTTTAAACTACTAAGCGCAATAATAATCTGGCAACCGACAAGCCATGAGATTATCCCTTCTAACCAAGCAGATCCTTTACACTGCCGAGTACTTTCCCAATCCGATCTGTAATCAGAAGATCAGCTTGATCATCAAAAGGTGTCGGGTCGCCATTCAGCAGCACCGTACGTTTGCCCCGGAAATAAGTGACTAGACTAGCTGCAGGCTGGACAGTAAGAGAGGTTCCACCAATCATAAGCATATCTGCAGCTGCTATCGCTTCGACAGAACTCACCAGCACCGAGTGGTCCAATTCTTCTTCATATAGCACAACATCCGGCTTAATAATACCACCACATTCGGGGCAGCGAGGGACGATCTCAGTGGTACTTAGGAGCTGCTCCAGCCCGTAATAACGTGAGCAGTCCATGCAATAGTTACGATGAATGGAACCATGCAGCTCAAGTACCTTTTGGCTACCCGCCAGCTGATGTAGGCCATCAATATTTTGCGTAATAACTGCTTTAAGCTTGCCCTGCCGTTCTAACTCTGCAAGCAGCAGATGTGCACCATTCGGACGAGCATCGGGATGAATCATTTTACTGCGGTAAAAATCAAAAAAAATGTCCGGTGAGGACATAAAAAAAGTTCGGCTCAGCATCACTTCAGGCGGATAAGGTGAATTGTGCTGAGTCTGGTATAATCCTGCTGCCGAGCGGAAATCCGGGATCCCACTCTCTGTTGATGTACCTGCCCCTCCGAAAAAAACGATGTTGTCACAGTCTTTAATCCAAGAAGCAAGTGTCTGCAATTGATCCATATGTTGTAGCACATCCTTTCCATTAGTATGCTGATCAGTAGGTGATCCTTAGCTCATTATAGCTAGAAATAATCACATCTGCGTCAATCAAGTGATTTCCATCACCCATGTTGGAGATTCCAACGGCGAGGCGTAAGCCTGCACCTTTACCCAATTGCATATCTGCATTACTGTCACCAATAATAATCGTCACTTCAGGAGACAGCCCCAGCTCCCGGCAGGCTAATTCGGCCATTTCAGGTGCGGGTTTTCCATTTAATACTCTGTCTCTTGTAACTACCGAATGGAAGTAATGAGCAATACCAAGCCAATCCAGATGCTCCTGAGTGGTCTTTGCGCCATCTGAGGTAACCACCCCTAGCTTGAGTGATGCAGCCGCGCACTGTTCCAGAAAAGGAAGAAGCCCTTCTAGAGGTTGTGCCGTGCGGCGTTTGCGTAATTCATACATAGCGTCCTTAGCTATACTCTTTACACGGGTCAACGCTTCATTCCAAGGAACACCAGCAGCATACAGCTGCCATGCAAGCACACCATAACTTTCTTCTTCTGTAGCCATGGTGAGCGGCCCTGCTGGATCATAACCAATCAACTTTCCTGAAGCATCATGCTGGGTACCTAGCACTTTACTCCGATCCACGATAAAATCAGTTCCCATAATCGCAAGCTGATTTTCCATTCCACATAGTACAAGCTCGGCCCAATTCCCCCAAGTGGCTAATAGATCCAATAACGTGCCATCTTTGTCGAACAATATTCCTGAACAGGGAATGCATTCATCGTTAATCTGTAATTCTGGCATAAATATCCTCCCTTTGTTGGAAAGACCGAAGACTACCTGATATTCCCAAGCCAATCCAACATGGCTCGCACAGTGTCATTTTGCTGTTCTTCTTCGGAAATGGTTGCTTTCCCGTCTCCTTTTTGTGGTCCATAGCTTCCAAACTGAGCGTGATTTCCACCGACGATTGAACTATAAACCGTATTATCCGGCAAATAGGAACGTCCTTTGTTGTAGCTGTCTCTGTCAATAACCTGATCCTCTGTACCCACTACCGACAATACTGACAAAGTAGTCTCACGCAGACTACCTTTTTCATCTGGATAAGAAGCCAGGAAAAACACACCTTCCAGCTGGTCCGCATGCTCAATCGCATAACGTGACGCCATGACACCCCCAAGCGAATGCCCACCTAGAACAAAAGATTGCTTTGGATGCACACGAATAATCTCTTCTGCAGCATCGCCCTTTGTTACTGCTAAATTAAGCGGCATTTTAGCGATGTAGAACGGATGCCCCGCAGCAGCAATGCCCTTCGCCAGTGGGGAGTAAGCTTCTGGTTTCACCAGAGCTCCAGGGTAAAATATGATCGAGGCCCCCTTAGTAATGGAGGGTTCGAACGAAATCCAGTTTTCATTCTGTTCAACTGTAACTCCACCGCTTGAAATCAGTGCAGTTTCGGCTTCTTCAGCCGGTGCATACGGAGTTAAATATTTCCACAACAGCAATCCGGCTACAACAAGAATGATTAGTACAATTAAACCAATACGACGCTTAGTTATTCTTTTCTTCAACATGCTCCACTCCCGGATGTTACTGCATATAAGAAAATTATAGTAGAAACCCACTGTTCTAACAACCTTCAACACATCGCCACATTTGGCACTCATGACAACGCTTTCAATAGTGAGTTAATTCACAATTCAATTGAAGAAAATCTTGTATTTTAAAATTAAAGTATCAAACATCTTTGGGGGGAAGTCATGGTAGGGGAAAACTCGCTAGACACGCCTGGAAAGACCTTTTTTCTAAATTTACGTTTTGTTCTCATTGTTACTGTAATCGTTGGAAACGCCATAGAACCATTGATAGGCTCAATGAGCAGCTTGCATAGCTTATATATGTGGATCTTCAGCTTTCATATGCCGCTCTTCGTGCTCGTTACAGGTTTTTTTGCCAATAAACACCTTACAGGTACACAAGGCCGTCGCATTATCATGCAAATCGGATTGCAGTACATTATTTTTCAAAGCCTCTACTCTGTGCTGGACGCCACCATATATCAGGTGCAGGGTATCCATCATTCCTTTTTCGCCCCCTATTTGCTCTTATGGTTCCTGGCAAGTCATGCCTTCTGGCGTATACTGATGATCGGGATGCGTAAATGGGCGCCTGCCACTCAATTCATTTTTGCTGTCGCCGCTGGAATTGCCGTTGGATACCTACAGCTTGATGGCGTATGGTTCAGCATTAGCCGCACTTTTGTATACCTGCCATTCTTCGTATTAGGTTATCATTTTTCGTTCCAGTCCTTTTCTCGCTTTTTTCAAAAATGGATTAAAATTACCGCTGCCGCAGTCTCCATCCTTCTATTCCTTCTGTTTACATCTTGGGGATCAGAGTTGCCGATAGGCTGGCTTTACGGAAGTATGACCTACATGCAGCTTGGGCTTCAAGAATGGTACGCAGGAATTTATCGTCTGGGCGTTTACGGGCTACAAATCACTGCTGCACTAGCGTTTATGGGGTGGATTCCTTATTCGCTTAGCCGGCTGACTGACTGGGGCTCCCGTACGTTATATGTTTTTCTACTTCACGGATTTATCGTTCGTTTTGCCGCTGTTTCTGGCCTGTACGCTTATATCAACCATTCTATAGGTGCCATGTTATTGGTGCTTTCTGCAATCTTACTGACCATTCTCTTAGCCCAACCAAGTGTAAAAAGGCTGATGTATCCTATTGTTGAGCCCCCCGTTGGCTGGATGATCACCCTGCAGCGTGTTGCCTTAAGGCGCTCATTATAAGTGGCCTATCCCCTTGCGGATAGGTTTTTTTATACTATTTAAGGCCGGTCTCCTCATGAGAAACTTCACATTGTCCGGTAGAAAAAACGTGCTCTTTGTGATAGACTCACTAATAACAATGACTTCTCCGTTCATTATAGGCGGGAACCGTTTATACCAAAACAGCGGCATTTTTTATAGAATCGGCTTCGCCCTTCTTCTCTAGGAAGCTCGTCCCCGTTCATTCTATAAACCGTATATACGCAGGTCTTTGGAGTTCATTGCGTTAATGCGACACTATATTTCATTGCAATTTATTTAGGGGGGAAATGTCAATATGGCAGCTAAGAAAATGCGTTCAGACATGATTAAAAAAGGCTTTGACCGTGCTCCACACCGTAGTCTCCTGCGTGCAGCCGGAGTAAAAGAAGAAGATTTCGGAAAGCCGTTTATTGCGGTCTGCAATTCCTATATTGATATTGTTCCAGGTCATGTGCATCTTCAAGAGTTCGGTAAGATCGTTAAGGAAGCGATTCGTGAAGCTGGCGGCGTTCCTTTCGAATTCAATACGATCGGCGTTGATGACGGTATCGCAATGGGACATATCGGTATGCGTTATTCACTACCAAGCCGTGAGATCATCGCTGACGCCTTGGAAACTGTCGTTTCCGCGCATTGGTTCGATGGCATGGTCTGCATCCCTAACTGCGATAAAATCACACCGGGAATGATGATGGGCGCATTGCGTGTCAACATCCCAACCATGTTCGTAAGTGGTGGTCCAATGAAAGCCGGCGTAGACAGTAAAGGTAAAAAGCTCTCCCTTACCTCCGTATTCGAGGGCGTAGGTGCTCACCAAGTCGGAAAAATCAATGATGCTGAGTTGCTTGAATTAGAACAATTCGGTTGTCCTACCTGTGGATCTTGTTCAGGAATGTTCACTGCCAACTCCATGAACTGTTTGGCAGAGGCACTTGGACTAGCATTGCCAGGTAATGGTACCATCCTAGCTGTAGCTGATGAGCGCAGAGAATTTGTACGCAGATCTGCTACTCAACTGATGGAATTAATTAAGTTAGACCTTAAACCAAGAGATATCGTAACTAAAGAATCACTCGATAACGCTTTTGCACTTGATATGGCAATGGGTGGCTCCACCAATACGGTGCTACACACCCTTGCACTGGCTCAAGAAGCTGGTATCGATTATCCGCTTGAACGCATTAACGAAGTGGCTAACCGGGTTCCTTATTTGGCGAAGCTGGCTCCAGCATCCGATATTTTCATCGAAGATGTGGACCGCGCAGGCGGCGTTAGTGCCGTCTTGAATGAATTGCTGAAGAAACCAGGTGCTCTGTACGGAGACTGCATGACGGTTACCGGCAAAACATTAGCCGAAAACGTAATCGGACATGAGATCCAAGATACTTCCGTTATTCATAAGATCGATAACCCTTACTCCGAAAGAGGCGGTCTCGCCGTCCTATACGGTAACCTGGCTCCTGAAGGCTCCATCATTAAAGTAGGTGCAGTAGATGCTTCTGTTGGTGGATATCACAAAGGTCCTGCGATCTGCTTTGATTCCCAAGAATCCGCACTCGAAGGTATCGCTAACGGTAAGGTTAAAGAAGGCCATGTAGTCGTTATCCGTTATGAGGGTCCAAAGGGTGGACCGGGAATGCCGGAAATGCTAGCTCCTACATCGCAAATCGTGGGGATGGGTCTTGGTGCTAAGGTTGGTCTGATTACAGACGGACGTTTCTCGGGGGCTTCCCGCGGAATTAGCATCGGGCACATTTCTCCAGAGGCTGCTGAAGGCGGCCCGATCGCTTTTGTTGAAGATGGAGACATCATTGAACTCGACCTCAACAATCGCAAGATTGAACTCCTGGTTGACGAAGAAGTATTAGCGGTTCGCCGTACGGGCTGGAAAGAGTTTGAGCCTAAAGTTAAGACTGGTTACCTGGCTCGCTATTCCAAAATGGTTACCAACGCAAGTAACGGTGCAGTACTGAAGATTTAATTAGCAAATCCGAGTTCTAGTTGTTCCTAGCATACAAGAGCAGTCTACCTTAGATAATCTATGGTCGGACTGCTCTTTTTTATTGGGCACAAGAAAAAACGCCCCACAATCCATTTCTGGTTTGTGAGGCATCTATATTACGTTTCATTATATAAGACTAAATAATATCATGAATCAATTCGTTACTGTTGCTCCTGGCAATTCCACTTCTGTGAGTGAATCATTAAGTGACAACGCTTCTTCTTGCTGCGGTTTACGTTTTCTTACTGACCTTTCATCATGAGGCAGTTGCTTATTCATCTTCTTGAGTAATTCTGAGACAGGCATCAGGATTAGCTTCGGTACAAGGACCTCACTACGCTCCTTGAGCCTAGCACCACCATCTGGATGAATCACACTTAACAGGATCTTTAAGTAAAACTTGGTGGAGCGTGCGAATATGCCATCGGGCAAATCATGTACACTAAAGCCGAATTTCTCTGGCCCACGGTTAATCATACTAACCCCATAGAGTGCTTTGGCCTGCGCGAGGTTTACATCTTCGGCAATAACTTCTGCCAGCATTGGCAACCCTTTCTCCATTCTCCGGATCATTCGAATCGCAAGTTGAGCAGAAGAACGAGAATGAATACCTAACTCGAATAATTGCCTGTTATCAATATGCAGCTCAATGACTTTATCACCTTTACTCAGCAAGGTTCCATCACCAAGTTCAACAGGCTCTCCCTGATATTTACGCATTCGATAATGCATGAATGGATCGGCCGGGTTAATCGTCTTGATCTGGAACATTACTTGGAATACCTGCTCCCAAGCCAACCAGAGTCCGACCAGTACTCGTTTACCAAAGGATAAACGCCGAATCGGTGATTTCTCCGCCATCTTGATCATGTCATCCACTCGAATACTGCGCAGTCCTCTTCTTTGGGCCTCCTGCAGCGTCAGTTCAAGGGCTACAAGCATATTCTCAGGTGCGTCCGGATCGGCACCTAACGTTGTGCCACTATCATGCAGCAGCATCACTTCACCGGGATTCAATCGCGCCAGCATCTTCTCAGTGAGACGCTGCGCACCAAGCTTCTCACGCCAATCTCCAAACATTACCGACCATAGAACAATTTCAACTTGGCGACGCTTGGAAATATCGAACAAATTGACAATCCCCCAAGGTGGACGGTAATAAGTACTACGCTCGCCTATTATGTTGTAGATAATATCATTCGTGCGCTGAATCTGCCGACGAACGGTTGCGGGCCGCATGAGCCAGTTCGTCTTGTGAACATAATTATGAATTCCAATAAGATGTCCCTCTTCATGTATCCGCCTAATAAGATCCGGATAACGTTCAGCGTTAGATCCTACTACAAAAAAGGTTGCTTTTGCATCATACTTCTTCAATAAATCCAGAAGTAACGGTGTAAATCGAGGGTCAGGTCCATCATCAAAGGTCAACGCGAACTCATTTCGCCCAGTTCCTTTACGAAAGACACGGTAACCAAAAATGCGGCTAATCATACCCGGGATAAAAGCATAAAAAGATGAGATATAAAATAACCAGAGCAGCAAAGTCTGCATATGAATTCCTCGCTTTTCCAGAGTTGACTTTGGCTCGCCTTACGTCTGCAAGCAGAACCTGTGATACGGCCAAGTGAAGTTAGATAAAAAATACGTTACCCCCTATTTTAACACATGTATCAAAGAAATAGACGGTTTTTAGGTAAAATCATGTACAATGTATTCAAGCTGACCTATCAACTTATTAAAAAAGGGAGTTGTTTATATCTATGCTGCCGTTATACAAAAAATATTGGCGCACGTTCTTCGACATTGGATTAATTGTCCTCACGGTCTATCTGGTTATGTTCGCCTTCAGTAAATTGTATCAGTTAGCTGCACCTGTATTCCTATCTTTTTTTGTATTTTTGCTTATTGAACCGCTTGCCCGTTTCTTGAACCGACGGGGGCTTGCTAAACCATTCGCTTCAGCGATCTCAGTGCTTCTGTTCTTAATCGTTCTTCTGGGTACGTTATTTGGCGCTGGGCTATTGGTCACCATCCAAGCGCTTCACTTTCAAGATAATCTTCCTAAGTATACATATGTGGTGCAACAACATTTCGTGGAATCCACAACCTACCTTCAGCAAAAAATCGAAAGCTTGCCGCCGGATATTACCGATAAAGTGAACGGCTACTTTAAAGATGCCACGAATGTTCTTACTGGATGGCTTGTTACTTTTCTAAAATATATGGTCGGTGTGCTCGGATCCTTCTCCTCCTTCATGGCCAATTTTGGGATCGCCATTATTTTAGCGTTTTTCCTTAGTATGGAGATTAAAGATTGGCGCAAGATTGCCCATGACAAAATGCCAAAAACATTTAAAACTGCTTACGCTTTTTTGCAGGGCAACGTCTTTAAAGCCATCGGCTCTTATTTAAAAGCCCAGCTTATACTGATCAGCATTACCTTTGTTATCGTACTGGTTGGCTTATTCATACTAAGGACCGGTAACGAAATCACTATGGCGCTTATCTGTGCTGTATTTGATGTTTTGCCGCTCCTTGGTGTAACGACGATTTTAGTCCCTTGGATCATCTATCTGTTCATTGTTGGCAATACCTCATTAGCAATCGGTTTAATCGTACTCCTGGCGATTGTATTGATTGTAAGACAGCTGCTTGAACCGAAGATTACTGGGAATTCGATTGGCGTATCGTCTGCTTTTCTGATGCTGTCCTTCGTCATTCTGTCCACATCCGCTTTCGGTATGGCCGGTCTGATCCTGTCGCCGATTCTGCTTATTCTGATCAAAGAACTAATTCAACAAGGATATCTTCAGAGCTGGATCTATTTGCCTCAAGAAGAGTTTATCGTTTCGCCCTTTGCTGCAAATGGCCCTTCATCTAAGGGCAAGGCCACTGCTACTCCTCCGGAGCCTCAAGCTTCTGTAGAAGACGATAATAAATCAAATATCTGACCGAACAGCTTAATGGCGAGATGCGGACTATCCGGAGCGACATTCTCTACTGCAACTGATACAGCATATTTTGGGTGATCCACCGGACCGTAGCCGATAAACCATTGATTGTTGCGTGCTACGCCCTTAACCAGCGTCTGTGCCGTCCCAGATTTACCTGCAACAGGCCAGTGTGTGCTTTGTAGACGGGTTCCCGTTCCTTCCGTTACAACTTTGCGCATCATGGACAGTAACTGGCGGGCTGTAGACTCAGAAATTCTCCCTGCTGAGGAAGGGGACAGATGTCCCGGCAGCTCCTCCAGCTTCTGCCCGTTCGCAAATGTGATTCGCTGCAGAATCCTTGGTGCCCTTACTTCACCTCCATGCAGTAGCGTTACAATAAGATTAGCTGCTTGTAAGGGTGTGACTTGTACATCTCGCTGTCCAATTGCAGTCTGTACCCTGGCTCCCTTGTCATCCGGCAGTAAGGTAGTAAAGATGGTTCCCTTTTGCTCTCCGGAAAGTGGTTTTAGAAGTGGAAACCCAAGCGTCTTCTCGGCTTGCCAGCTGATAGCTCTACCGAGTCCTAGCGCCAGTGCAGTTGATTGAAGCTGGATACCGCTTAAGCGCTCGGCCAGAGCAGCAAATACAGTATTACAGGACACGGCGAATCCTTGCGCCAGCGTAAGGGGTCCGTGTCCTTTTCCTGTCAGACAAGTCAATCCATATTTCTCAAATTGCCCGGAACAATAAAAAAGTTCATCAGCGGAGGTTACACCCGCTTCTAAGGCCGCGGCGGCTGTAACGATTTTGAAGATCGATCCAGGAACGGCAGCCTGGAGTGCCCGATTGTTCCACTCCCCGCCTTGCGGAGATATCTTCTCTGGATTATAGAAGGGTAAAGATACCATGGCTTCAATATCTCCCGTCCCGGTATCTAACACCACTATGGCTCCTTCCTTCATTCCGGATTTGAGCGCAAGCTCCTCAATTCCCTCCTGAAGCTTCTTATCAATCGTTGTATATAAAGACAGAGGGAAATAAGGATTGCCCGGAGCTTTAACTTGAATGGGACTGCCTGGAAGGCGATTCCCACGCGCATCCACTTGAACATATGCTTCCGTGTGTCCTACCCCTTGAAGCAAAGGCTCTAATGTCTTCTCTAAACCGTCCGTTCCCGTCATAGGAACTCTAAGACCCGTAGGAGAAGCTTTAGCTCCAGCATGCATAGTAGCTTCCGATAAATAGCCTAGCCATTGCCGACCTGAAGAGATCCCATCATATCTGCGTGCGAAAGGGAGCACGCCTACTCCGTCGATTCCCAGTGCACTCACTTCTTCTGCCTGTGCCTGAGACAACGCGAGTGGTCCTTTTCCCACTGAAGATGGCCATAGAAAAGGTTCTTTAAGTGACGACCGCTTATTCAGCAGTTGTTCATAGCTGACACCCAGAATCTCCGCCAGTCGGTGCATGGGTTTAGCTTCTTCGTAAACAACCTTCGTCACAGATTTCTTAGCCATCTCCTCTTGTGGAAAAAAAGCCGCCGTCCAAATGGTTTCCCCCGCAAGAGGCTCATTCTTGCGGTCATACAGACGTCCTCGACCGCTGTCCAGTACAGTCTCCCGTTCACTTTGAATTTCCGCCATCTTCGCAAGTGTATATTTTGTTCCAGGAACCGTCTGTTCCTTCATAATTAGCTGAACCCATGCCAGCCTAAGGATCAACACGGCTACAGCCGCAGATAAAATAAGAAGACCGCTGAATACACGCCGATGTTTGTTATTACGCAATGTCTTCCCTCCTGAGCAGACTCCACACCTATTATGTCCTACCTACATCCATTAGAATCGCCATAAAATGTTCATTGCAACATCAGAAGCTAAAATTTATATTCTGGCTTGTCACCGCTCAAAACAAAGAACCACTTCTCCAAAAGAATAAGCGGTTCTTTAATTTAGTATTCTGTTACGGCTACCCTACACGCTGAACTTCGATAATTTCTCCTTTAACTGCAAGGATGCATCCTCCAGCTTCAAAGAAAGCTCTACCAAATGATCACTTACACTTTGTTGCTCTCCACTAAGTGAGGCAACTTCTTGAGATGCAGCTGATGATTCCTCAGCTATTGAGCTTACGTTGCTCATCGAATCGGATAGAACCTTTTGCGATTGACTCAGGCTGTCCATCGACACAGTTACAGCATTCAGACGAGCGATAAAATGCTGCATCTGATCCTGCACAGATACGAAGATATCGCTAGTACTCTGCACGGAAGTCATTTGCTGATTAAAGAGCGGTGCAACTTCTGAAAGGACCACAACCGTCTCGTTCATATCTCTCATAACGGTATCTGTTATTTCTGCCACAACAGCGATAGACTCTTTCGATTGATCTGCAAGCTGGCGTATTTCATCGGCTACCACCATGAATCCTCGCCCGGCCTCGCCTGCTCTTGCTGCTTCAATGGTGGCATTCAGAGACAAGATATTCGTCTGCTGAGTAATATTTTGCATCACATTAAGAACCTTCATAACGGAAGATGCCGTTTCTGTCAGCTCGTTAACCTTCATCACAAGCTGATTCGTCTTCAGGCCCGTCCTATTCGTCTCATTAAGTAATTCTTTCAACCTGTTGAAGCCTTCCTCACTGAGTTCGCCGATGCTATGTGCGGTGTGATCCATCTCGTGAGTAGCTGAATTGACTAAATCCATCTGTACCGAAATTTGCCCCGTCAACTCATTGCCACGATCAGCTTCCAAGGCCAGACTGCCAGCACCACCCGCAATTTCTTCCGTGGCCGCGGCAATATCCATAGCTGCATCAGCTGTCTTGCGCGAAACACCGCTAAGCTCATCGGCGGTTTCCAGTACCTTCCGAGCGGTTTCATTCGTATGGATAACCAGCTCTGTTATTCGTTCCATCATCATGTTAAAAGAACTGGATAACTGACCGATCTCATCACGTGAGGTGATATTCGTACGCACCCCTAGATTCCCTTCGGCTCCCTCTGACATCAAATTCTTAAGTCTGGTCAGCGGTCGAGATACCATTCTGAACATCCAATACCCTATTAAAATGGCGATAACAGCAGCTACAGCAACAATAATATAAGTAGTCTTGAGAATACGCAGCGCGTCTTTCGTCAAGTTCTCAGCCGGTACAACACCAAGTAACCTCCATCCCGAGGTTTCTAGTGTTCCGTATACAGCTAATATAGATTTCCCCTTCTCATCCTTTGTTGGCAATGAGCCTGCTGTATTCTGCAGACCACCCAGAAGCGTCCCTCCCAGATTCAAATATGTATCCGTCCCCACTTGCTGGGAGGAGGCAATCAATTCATCCTTATTCGTTAGCAATTGCATGTAGGAGCTTGTTCCAAGATCCACTTTACGAAG
Source organism: Paenibacillus sp. FSL R5-0475 (assembly GCF_038004585.1). Lineage (NCBI taxonomy): Bacteria > Bacillati > Bacillota > Bacilli > Caryophanales > Paenibacillaceae > Paenibacillus > Paenibacillus sp. FSL R5-0475. Next base: position 261,219 of record NZ_JBBORK010000001.1, on the reverse strand, counting down.
CTGATTTTCTAATTCGCTAATTCTAATATCGTTAATGACTATGTATCCTGAGCTTTTAGAATCACCGGCAATCGATTTGGCCAAATGGAAAACACCTGACGTATTTCCTTCCTGGCCCTGTAATTCACGTGGAATCCATACACTCTGTGGCTTCTCCTCCAGCTGCTTAAACCATGAGGATTCTCTGAAACTCTCAATAAAAGCGCTATCTTTTGTACCCGCCGAAGAAATTGGAAAACCTTCATTCATCGGAATAAGGTATACGGCCTCCACACCGTTTGATGCCGTGAGCCAATCATTTAGCTGCACACTAATCTGGTTAGATAGTACCTTACGTTCCTCATTACTTGTAGTGGGATTATTCCCTTGTTTGAGTGCATTTTGAATTTCATTGTCGTACAAGATTCTTCCTAGACCATCCTCATAACGTAACAATTCCACATCAAACTTCTCAGCGGTTTGAACGACTGTCTGTTGATTGGCTGACAGCGCATTCGTCTCGATCGTATGCTCAGCTACGGAATAGGAAGTGTAACCGAGAGAGAGCACGAGCACCATCGTCGAAACAAAGAAGATGAGAAAAAGCCGCACCCCAATGGATTTGGATGGATGCAGCTGGAATCGTCTTTTTTCTTTTTTCACTTGTACTTTCATCTAATCATTCACCACCGTTGTCGTCTGTTATGCCTACTGGCTTATCGTTTACAAGGTCATGAACATTTGTAACACCCGATCGGAAAGATATGGCAAATACTCATGACCGTACTCATAATAAACCATAAGCTCTTTGGGCGCTAGTACTTTGTTGTATGCGGCAAACTGCGTTGAAGGTGGACAAATCACATCGGATAACCCTGTAACCCACAACATTTTGGCTTGAATTCGCTCCGCGAGATTCTGAATATCGATGTAACCCAGTCTATTAAAAATCTCGTCCTCACGTAAATGATGGGGATCAAAAAAGCGGAAATAATAGTTAATTTCCTCATAAGCTGACGTAGTGATATCAAGCTCCCAAGCCCGTCTATAATCTGAAAGAAACGGATACACAGGAACGGCCATGCTCACACGCGGCTCTAATGCTGCACAAGCTACAGTAAGCGCTCCGCCTTGAGATAAACCAAAAGCACCTACTCGTGCTGGATCAACTTCTTCCATAGACATCAATATTCGAGCAGTCTGCGCTGTATCCAGAAACACATTACGATAGTAAAGGTTGTCCGGATTAGGATCGTCAATGCCGCGAATAATATGTCCACGAATGGTTGTGCCTTTTACTGTAAGATTATCCTCGGAAAGTCCGCCTTGTCCCCGGCAATCCATCGCAAGGACACTAATCCCATGGGCCGCATAACTCACCTTCTCCATCCAATCCCCGCTGTCACAGGAATATCCATGAAACATCACGACACCAGAACCTTTTTCTGAACCCCTTTTCTTCGGTCTTACATATTTACAATGGATTCTTGCTCCACCAACGCCGGTAAAATACAGATGAAAACATTCCGCCAGCTCGCTGACGAACTCCGCAGGCTCTAGTTCATAATCTAGTGACTGGGCGTCCAGATCATGCAAAGCCCGCTCCCAAAATGCGTCAAAGTCGACTGGTTTTGTGCTGCTTCCGTTATATTTTTTTAATTGTGACAATGTCATGTCGTTTCCCATATTTAGGTCCTCCTTAAGGTTTTTCCACTTAAAAAACAATGGAAACGGAAAACCCGCTTATGTGAGTTTTCCGTTAGTTTCTACTAATAACAAGAGCTCGATAGTTGCACTTTGTGCAACTATTACAGCTAAGTAAGTTGTGTTGTTCATTTAATTGCACTCTATACAACTAAAATTGCTCACAGTGGGGTTTCCGGGGCAAAATCGCCTGAAATAAGTGTACAATGTGCAACTATTTACACTAAACACCACCAAACAGGTTAGTTTAAGTGCACTTTGTGCAACTAGCGGCTTTAGCCTAGACATACTGGCGTCTCATGAATGAGCTCATAGTACTCACTCGTTGCTCTTTGACTGCAATTGGTGCAATAGAATCTCTCCATATGAGCGCCCGTCTTTGTTCTATTGCACTTTATGCAATCAGTTCGAGCGAAAATGAGCATAAGAGTGATTTTTGCGGAAATCCATTGCAGAGAGTGCAATAGATTCTATTTTTCAGACGAAATCGAGAGTTTCTATTGCAGAGAATGCAATGAAAAGCTCAAGCCACATAACACAAAGCGCGCAACGTGCAGAACCCAGCACACAAAATACAGCACACTACACGCCGCACACTTTTTTCGAACGCTGCTCAGCCACCAAATATCTACCCAACTACACTCTACCTAAAGCTTGTTCCTCAAAGGTTGTTCACCCTATTAAATTTTACCTAAACCCGCATCATCGCCAACCTCTTCATGGGTGTCGATGACATAGTTGACGATTTCATCAACAGTTGTATATGCAACGCCTACATAAGTGTCAGCAGCGCCATAATAGATGGCGATACGGCCCGATTCTGCATCATGCAGAGTGGCACATGGGAACAAAACGTTATTCACAAAACCTCTTTCCTCATACCATTCTTCAGGAGTTAGCACAAAATTTTTCGAGCGATATTTTACTTTCGAAGGCTCGTTTATATCCAAAATAACTGCACCCATGCTATATACAAGACCGTTGCAGGTACCAGTAACGCCATGGTAGAACATCAACCAGCCTTCTGTAGTTTCAATCGGTGCAGGTCCGCCGCCAATCTTGACACTTTGCCACCAGCCTTGGCCACCTTTACTCATGACATGGCGGTGTTTACCCCAATATACAAAGTCAGGGCTTTCACTAAGGAATACATCACCGAATGGTGTATGTCCGCTGTCACTTGGACGGGACAACATCACGAAGTTATTGTTGATTTTTCTAGGGAACAATACACCGTTCCGGTTGAAGGGCAGGAATGGATTTTCCAAGCTGGTAAATGTTTTGAAATCTTGCGTTTTAGCAACACCGATAGCTGCGCCGTAAAAATCTGTACACCAGATAATATAAAATGTATCTTCGACCTTAACCAGACGTGGATCGTAAGCATAACGCGGCTGATAAGAGTTACCTTCTTCATCTATAAATCGGATCGGCTCATCATCGATTTCCCAATCTAGACCGTCAACACTATGTCCCATGCGCAAATGCGGACGCGTTGTGTTATCTTCTACACGAAATACTCCGATAAAACTACCTTCAAACGCAGTAACCGCACTATTAAAAATACGGGCTACTCCTTTTGCAGGATTTCTTTTGATAACCGGGTTATCATTATGTCTCCAAATCGGGTTCTCGTAGCCAGCAGGCTTATCCTGCCAAGGCATGTTCGGGATGTTCACTGCACTCGCTCCTACCAATTTCACTTCATTCATTAGTATTCCCTCCAAATGTATGCAACTTTTCAGTATGCTACTTTATCTAGTGCTGCTATGAAATCTACTACTAAGCTTACTTAACGGAACCTTGCGAAAATCCATTGTAGATATACTTTTGTAACGCGGTAAACACAACCAATGTCGGAATAATCGCGATCATAATCGCCGCACATATTACTTCCCACTGCGATCCGTATGGACCTTTAAACTTAAAGAGTGCTGTGGAGATCGTTTGGAGATCTGTTTTCGGCATATATAGGAAAGGAGTGTAAAAATCGTTATAAATATTTACGCCCTTCACAATAATTACTGTTACAATTGCCGGTTTCAGTAGTGGCAAAATAATTCTCCAATAAATCGTCCAATACGAAGCCCCGTCCAGCATCGCGGATTCATCCAGTGACTCGGAAATCGAATCCAGGAACTGCATGAAAATATATACAGCGATAATATCGGTACCGAGGTACATCACGATGGGTGCCCATCTGGTATTAAACAGGCCCAAGTGATTGATGATTTGGAAGGTTGCCACTTGCGTTGTAACACCCGGAATCAGGGTAGCAATCAGAAACATACTGATGAGAACTTTACTGCCTTTAAATTTAAACCGGGATAAAATATAAGCCATCATTGAGCCCGTCAGCGTTGCACCCAGGATAGAGATCACAACGATAATGACAGTGTTTTTAAATCCTAGAAGCATTTTGCCATCAACAAAAGCCTTAGTGTAGTTGGAGAAATTCAGCCAATTCTCTGGCAGCGTTAACGGTCCGGTTGAAGCGTATTCCGGCCCTGTTTTTAATGAGGCAAAAAATACAACTACGATAGGTATCAATGCTGCAAGTGCTCCCAAAATCAAGGTGAGATATTTGAATATACTAGCAGTGGTATATTTTACAGAATGCATAGTTTATTTCTCCTCCTTGATCAGAACGCGCTGCAAAATAGTAACTACAATAACGATACCCAGCAAAACTACGGCCATCGCTGAAGCCAATCCAACTTTGCTATATTTGAACGCTACATCGACTGTCTGAATAACAAATGTGCTACTTCCGTTAGATCCGCCTGTCATGACGTATGGAATTTCAAACACACCAATAGCGCCACTGACCGCAAGAATCAGGTTCAATTGCAGAATACGTTTAATACTTGGCAAAATAATATGCATAAACTGATGCCATCTGTTTGCACCATCAATCTCAGCAGCTTCATAAATATCCGAACCGATCGAGGAAATAGCCCCAAGGAAGATCAGGAAGTTCATCCCCATGTATCTCCACAGTGACGCACCTGCGAGCGAGAAGTTAATCAAGTTCGGATTGAGCAGCCACTTCTGCTGTAAACCGCTGAGTCCGAGCAGGTTAAGAATCGTATCTAGCGTGCCATCTGGTTTGAAAAAGAACAGAAAGATAAAGCCGATCGCTACACCGTTTAGCAAGGTTGGGAAGAACAAAATCCCTTTGAATAAATTTTTCATGCGAACACTAAAGCTCAGTATGGTTGCAAAATACAAAGCAAGTGCCATCTGAATAAAGGTAGTGAAGAAATAATACAAGCTGACCTTAAATACGGAAAAATACTCCGGTTTCGTAAAAATGGTTTTGTAGTTTTCTAACCCAACGTACTCCATATTTTTACTTAGGCCATTCCAGCTGGTGAAGCTGTACCGAAACATACTGATTACTGGATAATAAGCAAATGTGAGTAGTAATACGATCGGCACTAATGAGAACAAGCATATGATGGCAATCCGTTGATTTTTGTAACTCAAATTCGAAAACTTGAACACCCGATACACCTCCAGAAAAGCATCCTCATTTATTTATGACTCGTTTAAATGTGAAGGGGGAAATGCCCGTTCGCATATCCCCTCCCACATCCACTACCGCCTATAGCATTTAAGAAAGCTTATAGTTGTTACTGTGCTGTGACTTTAGCGCGAGCGGCTTTCCACTTGTCGTTGAGGTCCTTCATGATGTCATCATAGGATTCTTTTCTGTTGCCAATTGCGGCTTCAATAATCCGTTTCTTGAAGTCTGGTTGCCAAGCACCGATTTCGGCTTGTTTGTCGATTTCATCAGACCAGCCTTCTTCACCGGCTTTAGCAGCTGCAAGTGTATCAAAGGTTACTTCAGTGCCTTCATATTGTTTCAGAATTTCTGGAAGCTCTGCACCGATAGCCGGGCTCATACCGCCACCTTCAGTCGTTGGGTAGCCAGATTCGTTAATGAACCAATCCACCCAAGCTCTAGCAGCTTCTTTGTTTTTACTATGAACGCTGACACCCAGATTGTAGTCACCAGCAAGTGGTACAAGGATTTTATCTGCATTCGTAGGGAATGGCATAAAGCCAACATCATCTGGATTCGTTGCTAAACCTTTGATTTGACCGATTGCCCAAGATCCAAGAACCATCGTGCCGATTTTTCCGTTAGCCAGATCCGCTTTGGAAGATTCCCAGTCTGTAGTCGTCGGATCTTCTTCAATCAAACCTTTTTGTGCTGCATCGTACAGGATTTTGTACAGCTCATAGTGAGGTTGACCTGGAACATAGTTATCGTCGCTAGCCACTTGACCAATGTTCACATAATCACGGTTACCAGCTACTGTAGCCAGATCCGCTTCCCATTGGGTCAATGTCCAGCCAGCTGCGTAGTTCGTGTACAGAGGCACAGCTTTCGTTTTGTCTTTAACAGATTGCAGAGCAGTTAAGAATTGTTCAGGCGTTCTTGGAACCTCTGTAATCCCGGCATCTTTAAAGACTTGTTTGTTGTAAATAATACCGTTAAAGTTGATGGTCATTGGAATTCCGTAAGCCATTCCGTCTACTGCTCGTTCTTCCACACCTGTATATTGTTTTTGCATATCTTCGAGTGTACCCAGTGGTTCGAAGAAATCGGGAATATCTTTAATAGCTATGCTTGTAGGTAACAACAGAACGTCGCCATAGTCACTAGTGCTCATGCGAATTTTAATTTGATCTTCGTAAGTAGCAAGCGCTTCAAAGTTTACCTTTACATCAGGATATTTCTCATTGAACTTAGCCGCATACTCTTTGAATACGGTATCAACAATATCCGTTCTTTGCGTAATAACCGTGATATCCCCTTTAATATCCTTGTCTGCTGCATCATCAGCCGGAGCTGCCGTCGCCTCTGTTGAGGATCCATTGCTTCCTGTGTTTTTAGCACCTTCATTGTTGGTGTTGTTGTTTGAGGAACAACCGCTAAACAATCCTGCCATAAGTGTCAGTGCCATCAAGCCCATCATTGTTTTGCCTTTTTTCATGCTTTTACGACCCCTCTCTTCAATTCGACTCTAATTTGGTTTAATAACAAAAATAATAACTTTTATCATCACCATCAATTTAATAGAGTAATCACTATTATCAAACTCACTGAATTACTCTTGAAAAAAAGTGATGATATCGCTTACAAACTCATTATAGATCTATTTTTAACGCAAAACGATGGTTTGAATTGCTTTTTCTGGTCTTATATTTGTTATTTTTGTTTTTATTATGGTGTTTTTATTATCTAATTTATTGAAAATAACCACAAAAAAAGAGAGCTTATCGCTCTCCTAAATAATAGCTTCCTATATAGGACTAAAACTCACGTTCCATTTTCGGTAATTTACAGCCACTTTTATAATCCTTAGGTGTCATACCACACATTTTCTTGAACAATTTATTAAAATAAACCGGATCACTATAGCCAACCTTATCGGCAATTTCATAATTTTTTAAGTCGGGATGCTCGATCAGCAATTCTTTCGCCTTAGTAATACGAATCCGAATTAGATAATCGGTGATGGTTTGCCCCGTCTTTATTTTAAACAACCGGCTGAGGTAGCTCGCATTCATACCGACGGTCTCCGCCAAACGCTCAAGTTCGAAGTTCTGATCATACTCCCTCTCCAGTATGCTTTTAGTCTGTTCAACTACGTAATGCTCTCCACCATCTGCCGCTTGAGAGAACATCTCCTCCTGCTCTGTGACGTTCTTTTTCTTTGTATCCTCTACTCTCTTGAGCAATTCATATAGCTGAGTCTTATCAATAGGTTTTAGTAAATAATCCATCACCCCATGGCGGATTGCTCGGCGGGCATATTCAAATTCACTAAAACCGCTAAGAACGGCAATAGGTATATCCTCCATATGTCCTCTAACCTGTTCAATCAACATAAAGCCATCCATTCTAGGCATTTTGATATCTGTAATAAGCAGATCAATGTCATCTCGGGATAACTTTTCAAAATGCTCCCAGGCTTCCACCCCGTTACCGTAGGATCCAATTACATGTACATCTAGCTCCATCCTCGATGTGATTTTTTCGAGCCCCCTGCGAATGACCTCCTCGTCGTCCGCAATCATAACATTTATCATTTGAGCACTTCCCTCCAGTTGTATCTGCCAGTTATTATGATTGCTCCATCATCACGAATAGAATTCTTCCTATGTATTACGTCAATGTACGATTACACTCTTTTATAGTCTTGTATTTACTATAACGAAAGTTATTCTAATTTCCCAGCTGCAACTATAAATTGTCCTTGAAATCATCTTCGAAAAAGTATATAACTAAATTAAGTTGTTATTATAAACTAACAAATTAATAATAACTATATAACAAAATTATTTTACTAATTATTCTCTTTTCTATTTTCAATGTAAGGTGGGGATTCTCGATGATATTTAACAACGAATACATTGCAGGCATAACCTGGGGCTTCTCGGGTACACGTGGTTCATGGAAAACGGAAGAAGCGGAACGTTCGATGGAACTCATGTCTTCAGTCACTGGAGCGAACTGGACGGCCATTGCCTTTAGTGCGCTTCAAGCTACCGCTCATTCTACGGAAATTCCCTATGGGGAGGCGCCAACCGTTACCGACGAAGAAGTGAAACAGTCCATCAGTAAAGCGAAGTCACTGCAGCTAAAGGTATGCCTGAAGCCGATCGTTAATTGCGCGGACGGAACTTGGCGTGCTCACATTAACTTTTTCGATAAGGATGTTCCTTGCGAGCCTAAATGGTCTGAGTGGTTCAGCTCTTATACTAAATTTATTCTGCATTATGCTGCTATTGCTGAAGAAACAGGCTGTGAGATGTTCTGTATCGGCTGCGAGCTTGTACAAACGGATAGACGAGAAACCGAATGGCGTACGCTTATTGCCGAGGTTCGGAAGGTTTACTCAGGAATTCTTACTTATAATTGCGATAAGTATCAGGAGGATAACGTGACCTGGTGGGATGCGCTCGATGTGATTTCTTCAAGTGGATATTATCCAGCTAACGATTGGGAAGCTCAGCTCGACCGGATTGAGCATGTGGTGAGATCACAGAATAAGCCATTCTTTTTCATGGAAGCGGGTTGCCCAAGCCGAAGCGGGAGTGCGGCGATTCCTAATGATTGGACCTTGAAGGGTGAACCAAGTCAAGCAGAACAAAGCAACTTCTATCAGGCAATGTTTCAAAGCTGTGAGCGCAGAGATTGGGTTCAGGGCTTTATGCTTTGGGATTGGCCTACTCATCTTTATCCAATTCATGAAGCAGAACACAATGATGATTATTGTATGTATGGCAAACAAGCCGCTGGGATCATCAACGATTACTTCACCTCGAAAATCAATAAGTAATGTGAGGAGTGACTACTTACCAATGATTAATTCACCAGAATTATGGTTGACCCAGCTTGAGGATGAGCTACAGGGTAATATTCTTAGTTTTTGGATGAAACAGACGAAGGACGAAATCAATAGCGGTTTTGTTGGTGAAATCGACAATCAGCTGAACATTGCACCTGACGCGGATAAAAGCCTTGTGCTTAATGCCCGTATTCTTTGGTCCTTTGCCAGCGCTTACCGGATCTACGGCAAGACAGAATATCTGGCCATGGCAGAGCGTGCCTATGCCTATTTGATGGATCATTTCATCGATAAGGAGTATGGCGGATTATACTGGATGGTGAATACTGAAGGCAAACCTTCTCAGGAGAAAAAACAGATCTATGGCCAAGCTTTTGCTATCTACGCATTGGCTGAATTCTACCACGCGACTGGACGGCCTGAGGTGTTAGATGAGGCTATTCAAATATTCCGGCTTGTTGAGAAATATGGCTATGATTCAACTTATAAAGGTTATGTTGAAGCTTTATCTCGGGAATGGCAAATCACGGATAACCTCAGTCTTAGCAGCAAGGACTTGAATGAGAAAAAATCAATGAACACGCATCTACATGTGTTGGAAGCGTATACCGGACTTTATCGAGTATGGAAGTCAGAGGAGTTGGCGAGTACGCTGGCTGAGCTAATCGAAACGATGCTGGACCATATCATTGATAACGAAGGCAAGCATTTTCATCTTTTCTTAGATGAGGCATGGAATGTAAAGTCAGATATTATCTCCTATGGACATGATATCGAAGGCAGCTGGCTGCTTGTGGAAGCCGCAGAAATACTTGGCGAAGAAAAGCTGCTACAGCGTGTTCGAACCGTCGCTATCTCCATGGCAGAAGCTGTTCTTGCAGAAGGTATAGATACCGATGGCGGGATATGGAATGAAGCTGATCCGAGCGGATTGCTAAGCAAAGATAAAGATTGGTGGCCGCAAGCGGAGGCGGTTGTTGGATTCTATAATGCTTATCAGCTGACCGGTGACAGCAAATTTAACGAGGCTGCCCAAGCCTCCTGGACTTTTATCGATAAATATATGGTGGATCACAAACTAGGCGAATGGTACTGGGGCGTGGACGAGAAGCATCTGCCTCTCCCTCACGCAACCAAGGTTAGTGCCTGGAAATGCCCTTATCATAACAGCAGAGCCTGCTTCGAAATGATCGCACGACTGAATTCAACCCTAAAGGAGACTGTATAATGTCATCGTTATTTCATGAACGCAAACAACAATTAACAGAACGTTATGAAGCGCTGATCACCCGTAAAAATGAAAAGCTTCCTTATGGAAACGGTATTTATAACCGTTATGCTTATCCACTGCTTACCGCTGAGCACGCTCCTCTAATCTGGCGTTACGACTTCAACCCTGACACCAATCCTTACTTCGCTGAAAGAATCGGCGTCAACGGCGTTTTCAACCCTGGTGCCATAGAACTTAACGGTAAGTTCTATCTTGTTGCCCGCGTGGAAGGTAATGACCGTAAATCTTTTTTTGCTGTAGCTGAAAGTGACAATGGTGTGGATGGCTTCCGCTTCTGGGATCATCCAGTCGTGTTGCCTGAGACAGAAGTTCCGGACATCAACGTTTACGACATGCGCTTAGTAAGCCATGAAGATGGCTGGATCTATGGCCTCTTTTGTACAGAACGTAAAGATCCAGACGCTCCACACGGTGACCTTTCCAGCGCAGTAGCACAATGTGGTATTGTCCGTACAAAGGATCTGAAGATCTGGGAACGTCTGGCCGATCTTAAGACAGGTTCTGCTCAACAGCGCAATGTCGTGCTCCACCCTGAATTTGTGGATGGAAAATACGCCTTCTACACTCGCCCTCAGGATGGCTTTATTGATGCAGGCTCCGGTGGCGGTATTGGCTGGGGACTCTCGGATACGATTGAGGATGCCGTGATTACAAGTGAGACAATCATGGATGAGCGCCACTACCATACCATCAAGGAAGTTAAGAATGGCCAAGGTCCAGCTCCAATCAAAACACCAAAAGGCTGGTTGCATATCGCACACGGTGTGCGAAACACTGCCGCTGGGCTTAGATACGTCCTCTATGCCTTTTTATCTGACCTGGAGGAGCCAAACAAAGTCACACACTCACCAGGCGGTCATTTCATCGCACCAGACGGTGAAGAACGTGTCGGTGATGTCTCCAACGTTGTATTCTGTAACGGTGTAATTGCACGCGATAACGGTGAGATCTATATCTACTACGCTTCCTCCGACACCCGCATCCATGTAGCAACAACTACGGTTGAACAAATGTTAGATTACGTACTGAACACACCAGAAGATCCACTCCGCTCTTATGCTTGTGTAGAGCAACGTATCGCCCTCATCGATCGTAATTTAGCGCTGTAAATAAGAGTTCAGAGTCCTTAAAAATCAACAGAGCAGCGATTCTCCTTAATGGAGGGGTCGCTGCTCTGCGTTTTTGATCATTCTGTGTCCCCTAGCACGTTACTGTGGGTATCTGATAGTGTTTACTGATGCTCTTTCGACTTGTAAATCTGTTCATGGATACTCCCTTATTGTTGATAAATATCCATACTTTTTAGCCGTTTAATGATTAATTCCTATAGTTTAAGCTCAAAATAGCTCAGTAATCCCCTAACTCCAAGGAGGCTGAGATATAAATGTTCAAACGTATGGATGAGATCATGATCGAGATTCCTGAAGTTGAGAAGCCAGATCCCAATGCTGCTGCCGCTGTACAAGAACTGCTTGGCGGAAAGTTTGGAGAAATGTCGACCCTTAACAATTATCTCTATCAATCCTTTAATTTCCGTTCAAAAGACAAACTGAAACCCTTTTATGATTTGGTGATGAGTATAACAGCGGAAGAGCTAGGCCATGTGGAGCTAGTTTCGCATGCCATCAACAAATGCCTTCGAGGGTCAACAAGTTATAAAGAGCCAGATTCCACCCCTCTAGGTTCCGTAAAAGATGCGCGTTTATCCTATCACTTTCTGGCGGGGGCTCAAGGTGCTATGCCTTTTGATTCAACGGGGAATCCATGGACCGGAGCAAATGTATTTAATAGCGGCAACCTAGTGGAAGATCTGCTACATAACTTCTTCCTCGAATGTGGAGCCAGAACACATAAAATGAAAGTTTACGAAATGACGGACCATCCAGCTGCACGCGCTGTAGTCGGATTCCTCTTAGTGCGCGGTGGCGTCCATGTGGTCGCTTATGCCAAAGCCATCGAAATCGCAACAGGTGTTAATGTAACGAAACTAGTGCCTGTTCCTTCGTTAAATAACAAATCGTTTAGTGAAGCGAATAAATATGAGGAGAAAGGTGTGCATACAAAGCTGTACACCTGGAGTGACAGTGACTTCGGCGCCATCGATCAGATTTGGAAGGGAACCCACCCAGAGGATAACCTCCCTCTTGAAGTTATTAAGGGAGCACCTAAAGGCTTCCCGATCCCCGTAGCTCCTGCAGTCGAAGAGGAGTTCGCCCCAGGAATCTCCCCCGAAGACTTTAAAGAAATTGCCAAACGCCTCAAAATGGCTGGAAATATTACAGAATAATATTTAACGTGAATCTGGTGAGGAATTTACGCAGCGTCTTCCTCACCATAGGTTCACTTTTTTTAATTGTACAAAGCCCGATATTCATCCTCCAGCATAGACATCAGAATCATGTTATGAAATTCTCCGTCTACATAAAGAGCATCCCGCTCCACACCATCGTGCTTGAAACCAAGCTTCTCATAGACATGAATGGCTCTTGGATTAAAAGGATATACACCCAGATGGATACGATGCAGCTTCAAGGCTTCAAAGCCATATCGCAGCATTTGAGTCATAGCCTCAGTACCGTAACCCTTCCCTCTATGTTCATGACTACGAATCCCAATTCGAATATTTGCGCTACGGTTGTCCGGATCTATTTCGTTCAGAACCACTTCTCCAATAAGCTCATCCGTTTCCTTGACGATAATCATAAGATCCACACGATCCTCAGCTGGAACACTAATCTTTCGAATCCAAGCCGATGTTTGCTCGCGAGAGATTCCCCCTTGCGACCCTGTTAGACGACCCATCTCATCATCAAGTAAAAATTTGTAATAGGCCTCCAGATCGGACTCTCCTACACCACGCAGATGAATATTTTCGCCTTCGATCTTTGGTATTGCAACTGCTTCTGACATAACTGAGTCCCCCTAACCAAAATTCCATGGCTTTCAATTATTTTTAATCGGCTAATTTCTATTCTCTCGGTATATCCACAGAATCACGATGCACTATGTCTGCTGCAATCAGGATCTTCTCCAATGGTGCAGAGGGATGCCCAATCCGACTTAGCAGTTTCTCCACTGCCGCCCGGCCCATCGCTTCTTTAGGGACATGTACAGTAGTAAGCGGCGGAACGCCTCTTGAGGCATCCTCAATATTATCAAAGCCCGTGACCGAGATATCCCCTGGAATATTAAGACCTTCTGCCTTCAGGAAATCACTGACCGTAAGTGCTGTTTTGTCATTGGCGCAGACCAAAGCGGTTGGGAGTGTCTTAGCTTTTTTCCGCTTCATGACCCAATTTTTAAAATCCTCTTGGAATACATCTTCCTCCACCCCTTCTAAAAAGAGATTCGCATCATCTTCCAAAGGCAGTCTTATCCCACTCTCCTCCAGCGCACTCCGGAAGCCAATCCACCGATCCCGAAAACTGCATGAAAATCCAATATTCCCGATAAAATGCATTTGTGTATGGCCTGTCCCCATCAAATGATTAGTAAGTCGAGCCATGGAATCCACATTGTTCGCGAATACAGTATCACTTGGAATTAATGGATCTTCATGGTCAATCAACACCATCGGCAGACCGATGCGATGTACCTCAAGTAGTAAAGAAGTGGAGATTTCGCCCACACCTACCAAACCAAGAATCCCGCTTGGGTTCAGGATATTCACGAAATTATCCGCACGATTCTCAGAGATGATCACCATTCCAAGTCCTTCTTGATCCAGCGCAAGGGCAATACCGTCCACAATTTTTCCCCAATACAAGGAATCCTGAGTTTGCGAGCGGATATTCGGCATTAATACAAGCACAGATTGCTTATTCCGATCACTCCCCCCTACCGGAGGAGTCCGCTTGACACCTTGGACAAAAGCATTTTTTTGCGTAAAATAGCCTAACTGCGAAGCCGCTTGAATCACTCGTTCTCTGGTCGTCTCATTAACGCCAGCTTTACCAGAAAGTGACTTGGAGACAACAAATTTGGATACACCGAGATGATCAGCTATTTTTTGCATGGTGACCTTTTTAGCCATATTAAACCCTCCAGAGATTGTAATAAAATTAATGTTAAACTAAAGTTAAGGCTGAGAAGTTACCTGTGTAGCTACCCGCGCTTCCGTCCATTTTGCATTTAATTCGTCAAAAGACTTTTGTAAATCAGGCGCAGCAAGTAACTCTTGAATATAATCTCCGGACCAAAAGGACAGCTTAGCTCCATTTGCCAGATCGATGAACGCATCACTTTGTACCGTGCCATAAACCAGCTTAGGTTCATAAGATAGAAATTCACGGTACTGCGGCATAAAAGGGTTCAGACTACCATCAGCAGGAAGGAATCCCCAATCATCTGAATACGAAGTCTCTTTTACAAAAAAATTCAACCAAGCCATTGCAAGCTCTTTATTCTTACTGTATTTGCTAACACCCACGAACCAGTCTGGATTGATCGGCGCATAGTGAGTACTGCTATTATCATAAGGAAATGGGAAGAATCCGATATCATCTGGTGAAGCCCCCACATCAAGCACTTGACCAACCGCCCAATTTCCAAGCAAATACATGCCAGCTTGACCTTTAGCGAGTCTAGTCTTAGAGATCTCCCAATTGTTCGAGAAAAGTTCATTCTCTACATAACCTTTAGCAATTAAGGTTCGAGCAATGGAAATGGATTTCCCCCACTCATTATCAAGCTGCCATGGACTATCCTCATTTACCATATTATTTAGATACTCAGGGTTGCCTGTCATATAATTGACCAGACTATTTCCCCATTCACGCAGTGGCCAGACGGCTCCATAATTCATATACAGCGGGATAATTCCAGCCTCTTTTAATTTAGCGCAAGCTTCGTAGAATTGATCCAGTGTCTGTGGAACCGCGGTAATTCCTGCTTTTTCGAAGGACCTTTTATTATAGACAATCCCTACCGTGGTAGTTCCCGTAGATAGCCCATATCGCTTACCATCATAAGTAGCAAAAGAAGTGAAGCGCTCACTAGCCGAAGTTTCTTCATCCAACGGTTCGAAAAAATAATCCAGTTCCTTTGATGGAAGATTCACAGGAAGCAAAAGTACATCTCCGGCGTCCTTGGTGGACAGTCTTACCAGAATGTCCGTTGCGTAATTGGATAAACCTTCAAATTCAACATTCGCTTCGGGGTACTTTTGCTTAAATTGGTCTGCGTACCCTTGAAAGGTTCCGTTCTCAATCAGATCTATTCGATTGGTCATCATGACTATGGTGCCGGATAAGTCAGACTTCACCTCGTTTCCAACTGGAGGCACTGTAGATTCCGTCTGCTTGGTGTTGTTCTCACAGCCACTAATCGATAACAAAATGAGAAGCAGCAGTATGGTACGCGTAGTCCAGTGTAATCTCATCCCCATCAACGGACAGCCTCCTCTTATTTCAGTCAGATAATCTAATCATTTCCGGTTCCAGCAACGGCAGTGATAAAATAACATCCGTCCCTTGTCCAAGCTCACTATATACCTCAATTCCAAAAGCCGCTCCATAATGAAGGCGCACTCGCTGCTGTATATTTTTCATACCAATGCCCCCATTGATACTTTTCTTAGGAGGACTTTCTTTCTGCAGCCCATCGTTCAATCTCTCCAAAGTGATCTTATCCATTCCACAGCCATCGTCTTTAATATGAAAGAACAGCATTTGCTCAGTCATCTCACAACGGATACTTAAATGCATTTGTGGTTTATTATCATCCAAGCCATGATAAGCAGCATTCTCTATGATCGGCTGGAAGACCAGCTTGATAATAGAGTAATTATCTAACTCCTTCGGTACGTCGATCTCGAGTACGAAACGATTAGGGTAGCGACAGTTCAGCAGCTCAACATAATTGCGTACATATCCAAGCTCTTGCTTCATTGTCGTTTTGCCACTCAAATCACTTGTACTATACCGTAGCAGTTTACCTAAAATTGAGATCATGTCCGCAGCTTCAATATCATCATTGAGCTCAGCGGTCATTCGGATCGACTCCAGCGTATTATAGATAAAATGAGGATTAATCTGACTCTGCAGTGCGTGAAGCTCCGCTTCCTTCTTCTGTTCTTCAATTCGGTAGATATCCTGAATTAACTGCCTGATCCGAGCCAACATTCGATTAAACTGATGCCCGAGCAGACCAATCTCGTCACGCCGTCTAACCCTAAACATCACATCTAGATCGCCGCCCTGAACCTTTTTCATCAGTTGAATCATCTGCGATAGTGATTTAGTGAGTGCAAAGGAAAGGATAATGGAGATAATTAACGCAAGTACAATGATACTTAATGTAGCAGCGAGCGTTGTATTACGGGTTACCTTCACATCCCGCATTAGCACATCTACAGGAATCGAAATAATGGCCTTCCAATTGGTCTTGCTAGAGCTTGAGTAAATATTTAGAAAATCTTTTCCGTTGACTGTATCATAGAAACTCCCGGATTTCCCATCGACCCTTTTGAATAGCTCTGAATCAGATACATCCGTGGCAAGAAGTTTTTTGTCACTGTCGTACACGACCATCCCCATCTCATCAACGATCAAAGATTTGCCATGCGTTACTTTATCCAGCTCCGTAACCCGATTCTCCAAATTGCTAATATTCGCTTCAACCGCGATCAGCCCAATCGGATTTAACAAACCATCCACGATTTTGCGAACAACGGTAAAAGCATATCGAGTGCTCTGCAAATTACTCGTAAATGATTGGGTACCAAACAAAAGGGCCTCTCCGCTGGAATCCTTCGTCTGCTGACTCCAGTACTTATAGCTTTGATCGAGGTCGAGCCGTACTCCACCATCCTTGGCAGAATAATAACCATTCCCATGCGCGTCAAAAATATAAACCGTGTTCGCGCCTCGCTTAATATTATTAATAAATGAAATGTTGCCTTCTATGCCCCGCTGAATGGACAACAGTAAATCAAAATCTCCGGGTAACAATGTAGCACTGCCTGATTCGCCACCCATGATCTCTTTCTGCTCATGATAGTGGTTCGAACGAATTAAATTTTGTTTAATATCGTTCACATAGGCTGGCATAGATGAAATACGCTTCATATCTTCGATATAATCATCTACTCCATCCATCATTTGATCGATTAACTTCTCAGAATAAGCAATGGTGTTGCCCTGAATAGATTCTGAATAACTCTTATAAGTAAACACACTAATGAAGGTAAGCGGAAGGGTAATAATTATTAAAAAGACGAGGAGCAGCTTGCGTTCCATACTCATGTCCCCGATAACGGACCACCAGCCAAAGATGCGTTTACCTTTCATACGGTCCTTCTCCTTAACCCTTTTTTACCTAACTTGTTATTATTATTTACCTAACAAAATTATTATACGGGGAAGTCCTTCTTTACACAATAACAAAACCGCTTCCTCATAACGAAGAAGCGGTTTTGTTATGTAAATCATAAAAAAATTAGTTAGGGACCCACTTATTTTATCGTGAATAATGACAGTTTGTCCTTTAACTGTCCTGAAGCACTTTCCAGCTTACCTGACAATGAAACGAGTTGATCACTTACACTTTGCTGTTCATTACTGAGTGAAGCCACTTCTTCGGAAGTCGCTGATGATTGCTCAGCTACAGCACTTACGTTACCCATGGCTTCCGACAACACAACCTGTGAATGATTCAAGCTACTGATCGCTGTTGTCACCGATTCCAGACTAGTAATGAACTCATCCATCTGTCCTTTTACGGATACAAAGATATCGCTCGTGCTCTTCACTGAGCTTATTTGCTCTTTAAAGAGAGGTGCCACTTCAGATAATACAGCTTCCGTTTCGTTCATTTCCGTTATGATCTTGTCGGTGATTCCGGCTACAAGAGCAATAGACTGCTTCGATTGGTCGGCAAGCTGTCTTACCTCACCTGCTACCACCATAAAGCCCTTGCCAGCTTCGCCTGCACGTGCGGCTTCTATCGTCGCATTCAATGATAAAATATTCGTCTGCTGTGTGATACTCTTCATCACATCCAGCACCTTAATCACTGAGAATACTGTTTCTTTCAAATTGTTAACACGTTCTACAAGCGCACCTGTCTTTTCCCCAGTACGGCTAGTTTGATCTAGTAAATCCGTTAATTGCTTGGCACCTTGAGCACTAGCTTCTCCAACCCCGCGTGCTGCCTCATCCATCTCACTATTGGCACTAATCACGGTCTGCATTTGCGTAGCTATCACATCTGTAAGCTCATTACCACGTTCAGCTTCAAGTGCCAGACTGCCTGCTCCTCCAGCAATTTCTTCCGTAGCGGCTGCTATTTCCTTCGCGGAAATAGCTGTCTTACGCGAAGCTTCTCCAAGCTCGCCAGCGGTCTCTAGCACATCTCGTGCAGTTTCTCTAGTTTGCGATACAAGCTCAGTAATACGCTCCATCATCAAGTTAAAGGAGGCTGATAGTTGTCCAATCTCATCCTTAGACACATATTCTGTACGTACACTTAAATCTCCGCTTGCACCTTGAACCATAAGATCCTTCAATCGTGCCAGAGGGCGAGCAATCATACGAACCATCCAAATCCCAATAAATATCGCAAGCAATGCCGCACCGGCAGCCGTAATGAACGTCGTCAACAGAATCGGACGGGCTTCCTTCACTAGTTCTTCTGTAGGAACTACACCTGCGAGCTTCCAATCTGCCCGCATCATCGGATTAAAGACCGCCAGAATTTCTTTTCCGTTTGGATCTTTAGCTTCTAGGCTATTATTATTTTTCTTACTCTCTTTGATAAAAGAAAACTCCGATGACTTTCCATCGTCTAGCGGATTAGAAGAAGCCACTACTGTACCTTGCGGAGACACAAGTTGAATACGGGAGCCGTCTCCCAGCTTCACACTTGCGAAAGATTCTTCCAGCAGTGTATTCTTCAACACAAGCATAATCATGTATCCTTTATCTGCTCCCAGACTTTTAAGAGATCTTACCAAAGCAATATCTTTTTCTTCCGCTCCTTGAAGAGAGGTTGAAAACCAAATATTTTTAGAGTCGTTATTGTTAGCGTCTGAATAATAAGAATTATATTCTTTAGAATCGGCCACAATTTTCTTGAACCATTCTTGTTCTCGTAATCCATCAAAATAAATGCCACCACTGCCAGATGTAACAATTTCCTGTTCAAGTGACTCGGGAATCAATGCGACACTGAGAATATTAGAATCTGTTGTAGTCTGATTGGACAATTTCTTACTTATTGAGCTTGTTGCTTCAAATTTCTCGTAAGCAGTTTGTGCAGTAGCCATTGATCTAAGATCCGTTTGCAACTGCACATCAAAAAAGAGCTGCAACACCGTATTCTCATATTGCTTCAAGGTAATATCCAGCTTCTCAGCAGTCTGAACAATAGTCTGGCGGTAGGCTTCGGATACGTTATTCTTTATCGTTGTTTTTGCCTTCGAATAAGATATAAGTCCAAGTGACATAACTACGATTACAGTGGAACATAAGAATATTAGAAATAACTTCACACCGACGGATTGGATAGGATTAATTCTCTTGATTTGGCTTCCCCAACCCAACATCATTTTCTTAGCATCTAACTTTGATGTCTTTCCTGTACCTACTTCATTGCTCTGTACATTTACGGATTTTTTATTGTTCTTCTTCATCTCTCTAACCTTCTCTCTTTATGCTTTTCACTAATACTATTTTGATCAGGATCCCCATCATGATCATCTACCCGCTAATATTAGAGGACATATGAAAGCGCTAACCATATTATATATCGGTTTATTAGGCCTTTTTTCTTAGCTTTACTATACTTTTTTTATAACTTTTAACCTATGTATTCTGAAACAAAAAAACTCCCTTCGTTCTACCCTCCTTTTGGATTTATTTGTTAGTTACTAATATATATATCTTATTGTTAGCTTTGTCAAAAGAAAAACAGGGATGCTCTTATAGAAAGAACATCCCTGTATCTTATTAAGATTTTCTCTTACGCATCATATCAAAGTATGCTACCGGCTGATCTACCTTCATGCGGACACGTTGCAGAGGATGACGAGCTGCGTCAAGCGGGTTGCCTGCTTCATCCCACAATTCCGCTACAGTCTGCTTAAAGAATGTATCATTGGGTCCGAAGAATTCAACTTCCTGCCCTGGCTTGAAGTGATTGCGTTGCTGAATGAGCGCCATTCCACTCTCAGCATCGTATTCTAGTACAAGTCCGGCAAAATCATAAGGAGCGGCTTTTTCTTCAGGCTCATAGATATGATCTTCATGATCCGGAGTATCATAGAAGAACCCTGTGTTAAGCGGACGATTCGCCGCTTTATTCAGCTCATCCAGCCACTCTTGCTTCAACTCGTACCCTTCCGGATCAGCCATGTAAGCATCAATAGCTTTACGATAAGCGTTAACTACAGTAGCTACATAGTGAATCGACTTCATTCGTCCCTCGATCTTGAAGCTGTCAATGCCTACTTCAATGAGTTCAGGGATACTTTCCAGCATGCACAAATCCTTAGATCCCATGGAGAAAGGATTATCTCCTTGCTGATGCAGTGGAATCTGAGTTACACCCGGAAGCAAAGGGGCCGGAGATTGTGCTACAGCTTGATCTTCTTCAGATACCCAAGTGCCTTCAGGACGCGCATCCTCGAACAAATCATATTTCCAGCGGCAAGACTGACAGCAGCCTCCGCGATTGGAGTCACGATCTGTAAAGTGATTGGATAATACACATCGACCGGAGTACGAAGAGCACATCGCACCATGGATAAAGCTCTCGATTTCAATGTCAACATGCTTCTTAATCTCAGCGATCTCTTCCAGGCTTGTCTCACGTCCGAGTACTACACGTGGCAGACCCTCTTCTTTCCAGAAGGATACCGCTTGCCAGTTTAGTGTAGACTGCTGAGTACTCAAATGTACCTCTAATCCAGGTACTAAACGGCGTGCTGTATCTACAATGACCGGATCAGCAACGATAATAGCCGCAATGCCAACTTCATATAAGTTACGCAGATATTCTTCAATCCCTGCGACATCTTCATTGTGAGCATAAATGTTCGTTGCAACAAATACCTTAGCGCCGTATTTCTTGGCGAATTCAACACCTTCACGCATTTCCTCAAAGCTGAAATTGTCTGCTCCTGAACGCAAACCGTATTTCTGGCCTCCGATATAAACAGCATCCGCACCATAGTGTACTGCGAATTTTAATTTCTCCAAATTACCGGCCGGAGCTAGGAGCTCCGGTTTGTCCAGACGGTAACGTTTGCCCTTGTATTGCGGCTTTGTCATGGTTCCCATTCCTGTTCTCCCCTCCATCGCCCCACAAAGTGATGTCTGTGCATGCTTACTGCACCTAGTCTTTGCGGGGAACTAAAAAACTTTCATTAAATTAAACTTAATATACTTGCTCTTTATAGAAAAATCCGAAGCTTAGCTCCCGTTCTGGATCCTGCAACGTTCTGATAGCTTCCATCCAATCCTCTTGGAAAGAATATGCTTCAGGATCAGCTACATAGAGATCAATAGCTTTGCGATAAGTCTTAACAACCGCCACATTATACGCTGTTGATTTCAACAATCCTTCAATCTTAAAACTCTGTACGCCTGCAGCCATAAGGATATGAAGATCCTCCAAAATACAAATATCTTCCGAACTCATAATATGTGTACCATTCTCGTCTTCATAGATTGGGAACTTTTGGTCATCTCGTTCTGCCTCGATCAAAAATAGACCACGTTCCTTACCAAGACTGCCGCCCTCGCTTGGACGTCCTTGATGTGACATATAGCTTTCTACAAGCTTACGCTTGGAATGGTATATATTGGTCATGCCGTGAACCTGAACCTGTGCCTCTACCTCTAAAAGCGGAACCATTTCCGTCATTTCATCCATATTCAGCTCACGGGCAAGAACGACGCGAGTAGCACCTTTACGCCCCCAATAATTCGCGGTTGCGTAATTGGTAGAGGTCATTTCCGCATTCCAATGCAGATTCATGCCCGGTGCTTCCTTCTTCACTGTGGTTAACACAGCAGGATCACCGAACTCAACACCGTCAACACCAAGTTCACCTATCGCCTTCACATAGGCAGGGAGCTCTTCGAGAAGAAGGTTGGACATGAGTCCACCTAGTCCAGCATATACTTTGCAGCCACGCGCATGTGCCATTTCTACAACAACAGCTGTATCCTCCAGAGAGAAATGTCCGGCAAGACGCATGCCAAAACGGTCATCCCCGATGAGCAATGCATCTGCTCCGGCATCCAGCAAAGCAGCAGCTTCCTCTAAGGATGCTGCTGTCGCCAGCAATTCCGGTTTGTTAATCATGTTGTACCTCCTACTTGTACAGTTATTTCAACCGCACCACTCTTCATTTTAATATTTTATTTCGATTCTTGCTTACTTTTTTCGATATTGGCTAAATGTTCCTTGTAGGTCTTAGCAAACAAATGGCCCTGTGTACCATCTTTCTTAGTCACATAGAAGTAGTATTCAGATGCCTCAGGTTCAAGTGCCGCCTGAATGGAGGCCAGCCCCGGATTACTAATAGGTCCCGGAGGAAGCCCAATATTTCTATACGTATTATAAGGACTGTCAACTTCCAAATCTTTATATAACAGTCTTTCCTTCTGTTTGTCGAGCAAATATTGAACCGTAGCATCAATCTCCAGCTTCTGCTCTTTCTTTAAGCGGTTATAAATCACGCCAGCAACTAGTGGTCGTTCACTATCTACCACAACCTCACGCTCGACTAACGAGGCCACTGTCAACAGCTCATGAAGTGTCATTCCACGTGCTTCTAGCTTTTGCTTCCAATTCGGAATCGTGTCCAGTTTCTTCTGGAACTGATCCAATAATGCCTCTACAACTTCCTGCGGCGTACTATCCTTGGCTAGTTCATACGTTTCAGGGAACAAATACCCTTCAAGCCGATGACGAAGGTTCTTATTCTGCGGGATACCTAGAACATCAATCCCCTTCAAGCCCGCACCGGTATCCATTATTTCGAGAAAAATAGCAGCATCCTGATTCCAAGCCTCAGCAAGCTTCTTGGCAATCTGCTCAACAGTATATCCTTCCGGAATCGTAAAAGTTACGGTCTCTTCCTTAACAACATCACCTGCATTTAGCCTCTCGATGAGCTCGTCATAGGTGTCTCCTGGACTAGCAACATAAGTACCAGCTTTGAAGCTGGAACCTTCTTTGGTCCATTTCAAATATCCCTTAAAAAAAAGACTGTTCCTAATAATGCCATTTTGTTCGAGCAGATCAGCAATTTCCGCGCTGCCCATGCCCTTATCTATCGTAAATGTTACGGCGGGTCCTGCAGGTTCTACCGGCTGCATCCCGTTCCAAATGTACCAAGCGCCTCCGCCTCCTGCTGCTACCAGCAAAAGAATAACAATAAGCACAGTACGGATTGCGGATTTCAAGTCAGGTTCCTCACTTTCCGACTATAAAGTATAAAAGTGTACTACTTAAAATTCAATACATATTTCATGATCATGATTGTTGTATTAATTATATTGATCGTATTCCAAGCAAAAAGAGCGCGGAATTCTCCGCCCTCTTCCGTACTCATCATAAATGTAACGTACATGTTTAAAGTTTATTCTGCATCGTCCACTGGAAAAGTCATCTCATCATATAGCTCAGAGATGTCTTCCCACTCTTCATCGTCCACGATGTTCTCTAGTTCCGGAAGTCCGTTAGGAGAGACAACGATACGCAGAATTTCATATTCCACGTCTTTACCGGTGCCTTTCAGCACCGCATAGCCAATACCACCGACTTCAAATTCGGCGATAATATCGTAAATGGAAGACTTGCCCTGCTCATCTTCCAGTTCTACTGTTTCTCCATAGGCTTCCTTAAGCCGCGAAGTCCATACCGCTTGATCAGCGGATAAATCAGTCATTCTCAGATCCTCCGTCCAACTCGTCAACCAGTGTGTTGAAAGTCTCTTCGACAATCGCCCACTCCTCGTCATTATCGATCATGAACAATTGAAGATCGTCGCCTTCTTCCACATAACGGAACGCATAAACCTCATCGGTTTCCTCGTCCTCGGAATCAAGCGGAACCACCATCATGTACTTAGCGTCCGAGCCATCAACCTCAAACTTCATAATGACCTCGAATTCCTCTTCATTACCTTCCTCATCAGGAATATAGATAATTTCCGGTTCTTCCTCTTGGCCAATCTGTTCGTTTGTCATATCCTCGCACCCCTCACCTTTTACTGTTAGCATCCAAAAAATTTTGCAAAATCAGGGCTGCAGCCATTTTGTCCACAATCCCTTTGCGTTTCTTCCGGCTGACGTCCCCTTCAATCAGCACCCGCTCTGCGGATACCGTCGTCAGACGCTCATCCCAAAGGTGTACGGGCATTGCAAATTGCTCCCGTAGCTTGTCAGCGAACTCTATGCAGATTTCGCCCCGGGGTCCTACTGAGCCGTTCATATTCTTCGGTAGACCAACGACAATCTCTCCAATTTCGTGCTCCGTAACAAGTTCACGAATACGTTCGAACTCATTACCAGTACCGCGGCGCTCAATCGTTTCAAGAGCTTGTGCCGTCCATCCAAAAACATCGCTTGTGGCTACACCGATTCTACGGTCGCCGTAATCCAATCCTAACTTCTTCATCATCTGGGATTATCCACCTTGTGATTGACGAGGTAGAATCTAACCAGCTCTTCAATCAGCTCATCACGTTCTTTTCTCCGGACCAAACTTCTCGCATTGTTATGACGCGGAATGTAAGCTGGGTCTCCGGAAAGTAGATACCCTACGATCTGATTGATCGGATGATACTCTTTCTCCACCAGTGCATCGTATACAGCGAGCAATATTTCCTGGGGAGAAGCTTCCTTTTCGTCGCCCTTCACATTGAATTTGACCGTTTTGTCCATGGAGTCCATTTGTGACACCTTCCTTCTGCAAAATCACCCTAAAAGGGCGGCTTCGCAAAGTTGCTACTGTGCAGCTCACTTGCTTCCTTTATCATAACATATTCATAGCCCAACGAGGAAATCCTGCGCGTGGAATAACGCTTTTTTTGGCATTTCCTCTACAAAAATAATGATATTTTTGGCTTTTAAGCTATTGTCAAGCACAACTATTCATGAAAATCTAACCACCTGTTAATAAAGAGTAGCGGTACTGATGTCAAACTCTCAGTACCGCTATGTTTTTTCGTAATACGTTTAAAATAAGAAATAGTTTCGTAATTTTTATTTATGCTAGGGAAGCCACTAATTCTTCTGCTTTAGCCAGTGCCTCGCCAAGCTTGGAGGCATCTTTACCACCAGCTTGTGCCATATCTGGACGTCCGCCACCGCCGCCACCGCATACTGCTGCGACTTCTTTAACGATCTTACCAGCGTGGAAGCCCTTCTTCACCAGATCCTGTGGTACAGCTACAACAAAGTTCACCTTGTCGTCCATGGCAGCACCCAGAACAAGTACAGCATCCGGGAGCTTGGATTTCAATTCATCTGCAGTAGAACGCAGAGCGTCCATATTTCCTGCTTGAACAGCAACAGCAAGAAGCTGTGTACCTGCACCAACCGTCTTCACACTGCTTGTTAGTTCAGCGGCAAATGTTGCGCTCAGCTTAGATTGCAAGGATTCATTCTCACGCGAAAGCTCACGCACTTGGTTATGCAATGCTTCAATCCGTTTTGGAACGTCGTTCAGAGAAGACTTCAGTAGACCCGCAGATTGCTTGAGCAGATCAAGTTGGCTCTCAGTGAACTGATAAGCGTAACGTCCAGTCACTGCTTCGATACGGCGCACTCCGGAACCAATACCACTTTCGCTAAGCAGCTTGAAAATTCCAATTTGAGACGTGTTGGATACATGGCATCCACCACAAAGCTCAAGGCTGTAATCGCCGACTTGAACGACACGGACAATATTGCCATATTTTTCACCAAATAATGCCATAGCGCCCATAGCCTTAGCTTCGTCAATTGGCTTGTTCTCAATGACTACATCAAGGCCACGCCAAATTTGTGCATTCACACGATGCTCGATGTCGCTTAGTTCTTCCGGTGTAATCGCTCCGAAGTGGGAGAAGTCAAACCGTAAACGAGCACCTTCTACTAGAGATCCTGCTTGGTTGACATGACCGCCAAGAACCTCTTTGAGCGCTTTATGCAGTAGATGAGTAGCTGTATGGTTCTTCACGATATCTTCACGCTGTGCACGATCCACTTCAGCGCGAACCGATTCGCCTACTTTCAATTCTCCAGCTTCCACAGTTACCAAATGTACATGTTGACCATGTGGAGCCTTGAACAATCCTTTTACCTTAGCTGTAACTGAACCGCCAGTAAGCAGACCTGTGTCACTTACTTGTCCACCACTTTCAGCATAGAACGGTGTTGCCTCAAGAATTACTTGGCACTCTACGCCTTCGCCAGCGGTATCGACCAATTCATCACCCACAACAATAGCCATAATTTTCGACTCTGTTACCGAGTCATTATATCCAACAAATTCACTTTTAACCGTCAGATCCGCTAATGCGCCACCTTGGATCTTCATGCTGCCACCGTCATGACGTGCAGCTCTTGCACGATCACGCTGTTCTTGCATAGCGACATCGAAGCCTTCACGGTCTACAGTTAATCCTTGCTCTGCTGCGAAATCTTCAGTCAGGTCAAATGGGAATCCGTAAGTGTCATATAGCTTAAATGCATCAGCTCCAGCAATCGTGCTGTGCCCATCTGCTTTTGCTTTAGCGCTGATCTCACCCAAGATAGCCAATCCATCAGACAATGTCTCATGGAAACGTTCTTCTTCTGTACGGATAATCTTAGCGATATATTCCCGATTCTCGACAACAGATGGATAATATACACCCATAATCTCACCAACGGTTTCCGTCAACTCATGCAGGAACGGACGATCCAGACCCAGGGTCTTTCCGTAACGAACAGCACGGCGTAGCAAACGGCGGATAATATAACCACGACCTTCATTAGAAGGAAGTACTCCATCCCCTACCGCAAAAGTAACGGTACGCACATGGTCAGCGATAACTTTAAGCGCGATATCCTGCTCAACATTATCTTTATATGTTACACCAGCAAGCTCAGCTGTTTTTTGAATAATCGGTTGGAACAAATCGGTATCGAAGTTGGAATCTACATCTTGAAGAATGGATGCAAAACGCTCCAGTCCAGCACCGGTATCAATGTTCTTGTTCGGAAGCGGCGTATAGCTGCCATCCTTGTTATGGTTGAATTGTGAGAACACAAGGTTCCATACTTCGAGCCAACGTTCGTTTTCTCCACCCGGATACATTTCTGGATCGCTCATGTCGCTGCCATAAGCTTCGCCGCGGTCATAAAAGATTTCCGAACAAGGACCACAAGGGCCTTCGCCGATATCCCAGAAGTTCTCATCTCCCAGCTTAATGATGCGTTCTGCTGGCAAGCCCACTTTTTCATTCCACAGCTTGAATGCCTCTTCATCCTCAGCATACACAGTTACGGAGATACGTTCTGGATCGAAGCCGATCCACTCCTTGCCAGTCAAGAATTCCCAAGCCCATGTGATAGCTTCTTCTTTGAAATAATCGCCGATAGAGAAGTTACCTAACATTTCGAAGAATGTATGGTGACGGCGTGTCTTCCCTACATTCTCGATATCATTGGTACGAATACATTTCTGCGAGTTCGTCAGGCGCGGATTCTCAGGAATCTCACGGCCATCGAAGTATGCTTTCAGCGGTGCCATACCTGCGTTGATCCACAACAGCGAAGGATCGTTATGCGGTACGAGAGATGCACTAGGTTCAATCTTGTGACCTTTACTTTCAAAAAACTTAAGCCATTTGGAACGAATTTCACTTGCTTTCATTGTTTACAGCTCCCGTCTCATCTTTTTAATTCGGCTCATGCGCCAGATTGTACAAATTTTCTAAAAAATATAAACAAAAAAACGCCCCTGAATAATTCAGGGACGATTAATATCGCGGTACCACCCTGGTTATCGCCTTGACCCAATTTACGGGAAAGTTAAAGGGCGATCGCCTTGTCGCGGCTGATAACGGGTGCCCCCGGTGAGTTTGTGATCTCACACTCCGAAATTAGCTTTCCACCGGCCTGTCTTCAAGGTTCTCCCAGCCATTACGAAATGCTTTCGTAAAGGAACCTGTTCTCTGATCAAGCCATCCTCCGGCGTACTTCATTTTCATCAACGTTTTATCCGATTTACATTTTAACATTTCAAGTATAGCCAGTGCCCCTTCATCTGTCAATCTGAGGAGGAGTTAAGGATAACGTGAGAATATATGATTTTTGTAATGGTGAACTCGGGCACTTAAAGAATATAGTAAATCTCAGATAGTATTTGGAAAATTATGTATTATAAATAATACTCTAGAATACGCAATGCTCGGGTAAAACCTAAGGAGGATTACAAATCATGCTGCGCAATAAAGTAACTGAGGAGCTATCGATTGTTAAAGTTAAGCCTACATCAATACGCTTTATCGTCAGTCTCATTTTTATTCATATTCTCTTCACTCTAATGGTTAACCTTGTCCTTTTTGCAAATGGAACTTTGAGCGTTATTGCCAAAAGCACAAACGGATGGATCAACGAAACGTTAGCTGCAAATCTGTTCGGTCTTGTGTTAGAAGTGGTTATTTTCTTATGTATAATAGCTAAATTATCACCTAAGGATTTGGGGTTAACAAAAAATAAGTTATTAGCAGGACTTTTCGGTACTTTATTATTTTGGCTCGCTATAAACATTGTTGATTTAGGTATGACATTACTGACTCACTCAAGTTTAACATTCAATAATGATATCTTTACGAATTCGAACGTCGTCTTTGGTGAATTCCTGGGTCAGATTTTCGGAAATGCTTTACTGGAAGAAGTTTTGTTTCGGGGCTTTCTGCTAGTTCAAATCTATCTCTTATTAAAAAAAGTCAATAACAATACTTCACGCATTGGTTATGCAATGCTTATCTCACAATCCATCTTTGCCGCTATACATATCCCAAATCGGATCTATTCAGGATTAGTCGGAATGGATTTTGTTTATGATTTTATCGTACTAGTAATTCTAGGGGTCATATTCTCATTACTCTATGTCTTAACCAAGAATCTATTTTTCGTGATTGGCGTCCATTCCTTAATGAATGTTCAGATTATGTTTTGGAATAGTAGTTTTACTCATACAGCAACTTTAATCTGTTTGTTGTTACTGACTTGTCTTTTAATTTGTTTCAAAAGGAAGGAATTCCGAGCACAGAAATCAGAAGAGGCAGTGCCAAGCTGAATAAATGGAATCGGAGAATTTTCTAGAATCGCGACTGACCCAATTGTAAACATAATCAGCTAAAGCAAGCAGTCGATAACTAAAACGGAGGGCAGCAATTCTCAAGTAAATATGAGAATCGCTGCCCTGTGCTGTATATTTACGTTTTTAATATAAAAGAGCTACGTTTCCGTCAGCTGGCGCAGGCAGTACGTATCCTTAATAACAATTCTAAATCAGCTTGTGTGCAAACCACTTTTCGCCCCTGAAGCGCCAAAGAAAAATGCCCCCGCGAACGGCCCACTCGCAGTTCATCGCCAGCCAGACACCCATGACACCGTAGCCCAGTACGATCCCAAGGATGTATCCAAAAATTACCCGAAACAGCCACATCGTCAGCATTGAGGTAATTGAGGTGAAGCGGGAATCTCCTGCTGCCCGCAGTGCGGACGGCAAAATAAAGCTGACGGCCCACAGCGGAACTTGGGCAATGGAATTCACCAGCAGCACCACAAACAGATCATCAATGATCTCGGAAGGTGGGGAAAAGATCGATACCAGCGGGTGGAATAGCGGCATCAGAATCAAGGCGATCAACGCCAAAGAGCCGGACCCGATCCAGAGAAAGGACTTGATGAACTTTCTGGCTTCAGAGACATTCCCCCGCCCAATACATTGGCCGACCACCGTTACAATAGTAAGCGACAGCGCGCTGGCTGGAATTTGAAACACCAGAGCCAGCGAGCCGGCAATGGCATTGGTCGCAATGGCATAAGTGCCTAGGCTGACAATAAACACCTGAGTGAGCAGTTTCCCCCCGTTGAAGAACATCTGCTCCGCTGCGAACGGCACGCCGATGAACATGATTCTCCTCAGCATGGTCAGAGGGATTCGGAATAGGTCACGAAAACGCACCCGCAGGGCCGTATCCACCTTGAACAGATACACCAGGGCACAAACCATACCTGCATACCGCGCGATATTAATCGCAAGCGTCATCCCCAGCACACCCATGTGCAACAGGTTAATGAAGACCACGTTCAGAATAACATACAGCAAGTTCATGATGAGCGACAGCATCAAAGAAGCCCGTGTCTTGCCCACACCTCGCAGAGCTCCGCATACCGCCTGAACCACCGCGATGCCCAGATATGAAATACTGCTGCCGATCAGGTAGATGCGGGCATTGTCCAGCACTTCGGGTGAGGCGGTTCCGAACAAAAGGTTCAATATAGGAGTATGGAAGCCCATCAGGAGCAGACCGATTCCCAAAGCGATCAGCGACACCGAAGCGACCGAAGCCGCCGTAGCCTGGGACACCATCCGGTCGTTTCCGCTCCCTTTATACTGCGCGACTACCACTGTCCCCCCGGTTGCAACCGCCACGAACACATTGATCAGAAAAATATTCAGCGAATCCACCATATTCACTGCACTGACCGCCGCCATCCCGGACGAGCTGATCATTGCGGTATTTACCAGATTAAGTCCAATAATGAAGGCTTGGTCAATCAGAATTGGAATAAATAAAGCTATAATTTGCCGATAATCCATCCCCTCCCCAGAAAGATATTTCTCCAGCAATCTTTTCTTCTGAAGACTCGCGCGAAGCTGCATAACATATCACATTCTTTTCTGTAAAATGGAAAAAACTCTTCATCCGAAGAGCTTTTCAACAAATTATACCCATTATACCGTGGGCACTTTACATTCAGTTTACTATAGATACACTTTTAAGTCTTTAATCAGGAGTCAAAAAACAGCAACTGTCCTCCACATATTTGGAGAACATAAACTTCATCAGAATTATGCAGCTTCGGACCATCAGACCATAGAATCATTCGTTCATCAAAAGTATTGGCAAAAGTCTTTAAGCAGATTGCGTTATGCTTGATGTTTATGATCGATCTTTGCATTTACGCAAGAAAAACGCCTGACGGCTTCCTTGGAGATAGAGTAGAGTTACAAGCTGAGTACATCCGTAATTCCATAATCGTATCTATATACACCTTCGTAGTGAGGTTCCGAGAGACGGACCATATTGCACTTATTCCCTAATAATAAACCTATTCCCGGGTGACTTAGGGCGGATAACGGCGCTGGCTCGCTTACGTTACCATCAGCACATTGTATTCGGTTTTTCGCATACATTTGGCTCGTTTACATTAGCGTCGGCACATTGTATTCGGTTTTTCGCATACATTTGGCTCGTTTACATTAGCATCGGCACATTGTATTCGATTTTTCGCATACATTCGGCTCGTTTACGTTACCGTCGGCACATTGTATTCGATTTTTCGCATACATTTGGCTAGCTTATGTTACCGTCGGCACATTGTATTCGGTTTTTCGCATACATTTGGCTCGTTTACATTAGCGTCGGCACATTGTATTTGGTTTTTCGCATACATTTGGCTCGCTTACGTTACCGTAGGCACATTGTATTCGGTTTTTCGCATACATTTGGCTCGTTTACATTAGCGTCGGCACATTGTATTCTATTTTTCGCATACATTCGGCTCGTTTACGTTACCGTCGGTACATTGTATTCGATTTTTCGCATACATTTGGCTCACTTACGCTACCGTCGGCACATTGTATTTGGTTTTTCGCATACATTTGGCTCGTTTACGTTACCATCAGCACATTGTATTTGGTTTTTCGCATACATTTGGCTCGCTTACGTTACCGTCGGCACATTGTATTCGATTTTTCGCATACATTCGGCTCGTTTACGTTACCGGCGGCACATTGTATTCGGTTTTTCGCATACATTTGGCTCGTTTACGTTACCGTCGGCACACTGTATATGGTTTTTCGCATACATTCGGCTCGTTTACGTTACCATCAGCTCATTGTATTTGGCTTTTCGCATACATTTGTCTCGCTTACGTTACCGTAGGCACATTGTATTCGGTTTTTCGCATACATTCGGCTCGCTTACATTAGCGTCGGTACATTGTATTCGGTTTTCCGCATACATTCGGCTCGCTTACGTTACCGTCGGCACATTGTATTCGGTTTTCCGCATACATTCGGCTCGTTTTCGTTACCGTCGGCACATTGTATTTGGTTTTTCGCATACATTTGGCTCGCTTACGTTACCGTCGGCACATTGTATTCGATTTTTCGCATACATTCGTCCGTAAGCTCGACTAAAACATGCATTTCGAAGGATATAAGGTCCGCTCGGCCCGTTATACATCCCAAAGAGGGGTGTGCTCAATTAAAAACAGGGCTCCCCATGGCCACCAGTTGAATATAGACCATCCCATAAATTCGTTTCACATTTCTCCGCAATCTCGAAATTTTATAAATTTTATTCCATAAAAAAAACCCGCGCTAGGCGCGGATTCTTAAAGAAGCTATTAAGCCTTCTATTATTTTGCACTTTCGGCAATCGTCTTATAAGCTGCTAAATCTGTATACACTTCCACTTTAAGCGGATTGCGTTTATGTTTGGTAATTTTATAGAAGTGATAGACAAACACTGCAATATTAGCTGCTAAAGAT
The DNA here is from genome assembly GCF_038004585.1 of Paenibacillus sp. FSL R5-0475. Lineage (NCBI taxonomy): Bacteria > Bacillati > Bacillota > Bacilli > Caryophanales > Paenibacillaceae > Paenibacillus > Paenibacillus sp. FSL R5-0475. Next base: position 228,099 of record NZ_JBBORK010000001.1, on the reverse strand, counting down.
AATGCACTCACAACCCAAAGCGCCGTTTCGCTGTGAGAAGATTGTACGGAGAACTTTGAATCGCCAACAAACGCCGGGAACGACATTGTAAACATCATCCAAATCGCCAAGGTTTGTGCACGGTGCTGTAGCCATGCTCCTTTTTTGAAGAAGAATGCTGGAATTGTACAAGAGATCAGAAGAGCTGCACCTGCATAGAAGGAATGGTCAGAAACTGCGTTATATACATAGGCAAAGTTCCAAATGTCATAAGCAATGATCCAGAACCACAGCTGGTCCGGCCACAACATATCCTTACTCTTGTCTTTACTAATAACAATACCCATCCAACCAGAAATCGTAATAATGTTCAGAATACCTGCGATCCCGTTCATAATGTTCCAAGGACCACCTACCATCATTACGCCATCCACCATGCCTTGCAAGCTGTACACTTGGAAATCACGGATAACTGCTTCAAGAATGTTAACTGCAAGGATAATCGCCGGGAACATTAATATATATTTATTTTTGTCCCATCCTTTAACATAACGGATAGCCATAAACCCTATACATCCTGCCAAGGCAGAATATACTTTTACCCAGTGAAACCATGTTCCAGTACTGGAGCCTTCGCCTGCCGTATTCGGCCAAACCGCTATGGTAAGAACAATAGGGACAACGATAAACAGAATGATTGAGAACCACTTGCTTCTTCGAGCTATTTCGTTGAAAATCATTAATCCTGCAAGTACCACTAACCACATTAGAGCAGAGTACCAAGGAATCGATTCGAATAAAAACATAATGTATTCCTCCTTCATATTTTGTATATAAGCTATGTCTTGAGTCCAATATATCCCATCCTCCTTCGAACGATCAAACCGCTCAAAACGTTGATTTATCAAGGTTTTCATAGTCTCATTTCGAGTTGAGTTTACACATCAATAGGACTGGAATTCATCCAAGGTCCTACCCCAAGTAAGGGAATCTATTAGAAACTATGTCTACAGAACTACAAACTGTAAACCTAACTCGAACGTAAAATATCCCCCACAAAGTGGAGTTTTGCTTTAATGCTTACTCAGGTACTTTGCGGGGGGCCCAAAATATATACTTTATGCAATACAAAAAACCTTGCCGACAAATTTCTTTGTGGACAAGGCTTACTACTCACGCATTATCAAAAAAATCTTTCAACTAAGTATTTCGAATATACGATACAGTTCTCCAGTGTAGGAAAATTCATAATTTCTCCTGCATAATAGATCTTATCTCTTCCCTGCATTTGATCAAGCCGTTCATAGAAGCCTTCACGAATCGCATTAGAATCTACATGGGGGAACTGCTTCCAGCGCTTCATCATATACAGACGGATATTCTCGCCGCCAAGCTCGCGAAGTTTATTTTCTACCTTTTCCCTCATCTCGAGATCTGTCATCTCATCATTCTCCGCTACATAAACCGTAACTAGATCCGTTGTTCCCATATCTGCCCACCTGTAATACCATGCCATCATATGTCCCTTGCGTTCAGGATTCATATTGCAGGGGATATATCCAGAAAGCTCCGGCAACCCCTTCACTCTGTAAGCATATACCCGAAACCGTTCATAGATTATACACTCAAACAATGCTCTATCTACCGAAGATAAGTGAATCATATCGCCCAGATGCTCTAAGGAAGCAGTATAAATAACCTTGTCAAAATAAAAGATATCCTGGTTTGTTTCCACCCGAACTTGACCATTTCCCTCTTGCTCCATATGTAGCACTTCACAAGTCAGACGCAGATCCTCTACTTGATCGGCCATTCTTCTAATGAGTTCAGTGACTCCCTTAGGCCAGGTTATCATGTGAGTGATCTCAATAAAGGATAATAAATTATCATAAGTAAGAAATTTCAATACATAGGCGGCCGGCACATCCTGAATACTCCCAAAACCAAAAGTATTGAAGTAATGCATATACACCTGCCCAATTACAGATAGCTCATTCTCCGTACACCAATCTGAAAAGGGCTGACATAGATCAGCAGGTAAGTGAAGAAAACCCGGTTCTTGTAATGACTTATAACGTTTCAAAATTTCCGGCAACCGTTTGAATTCTTGGGTAAACATCTGAATTTGGTCCATAGGAATCTGAGTAGTTTTTCGCCCATTTGTATCAAAAAATCCCCGTTCCAAGAGTGGCCCCTTGTCCATAAGATCAAACTCTCTCATGAGTTCTATCGTATGTTTATAAGTTGGCAAGCCGATTAGAGTTCCCATTTCATAAGTTTTCCCTTTGTATTCGATGGAGTGGCACTTGCCACCTACTCGGTCCGACTTCTCAAGGAGAGTAATATGAGTATATCCTTTTTTCGCTAGTTGGTAGGCAGCTGTAACCCCAGAAATCCCTGCACCGATGATCCCTATCCTGTCTTCATACTTCATATTAGTCATCATCCGTTATCTCCTTGTAAATAACCATAATGGCAAGGTCTCACGCTGACCTGCATACTCAAGTGCGACATCCGATGGTATTTTACCTTGATTAGGCCCGTCTGTGATCACCCTACTGAAGTTATAGATCCTCAAATATTCGTGTAAGCGCTTTTCTAAAGTCTCAAAGGAATCAATCGTATCATCCAACCAAGCCTGCTGATAGAACTCTTTCGTCAACACCGCTGCAAATTGCTGTAAGGGTTGAAATACTTCTGTCTGATCTGCAGTAATAGCTACTTGATTTATGTTGTTCTTATGTAAAAAATCGCTGTATTTATGTTTACCTCTGTCCCAGTTCGTAGTAAATTCACGACTCTTGTTCGTAACCAGATTATTAATTTGGAATTCTAAGGTCTTCATCAATGGGATGACCTTCAAATCCATAAAATCGATAAAATGAATGGCGGACTTCCGATTATATAGCTTAACTAAGCCTAATCTGGAATAGGCATCGTAGACCACGTATTGATACACCTTTCCTACCCTCGGGAACACTCCCATATAGCTAATACTCTGTTGGCACATATACCCGGGATGAGCATTTTCCGGATTTTTCATCCTATAGTCCAGAGGTTTGGATTTCTCTTTACACCCTCTGCTGTTAGCCGCTTGCGCGCCGTCCCGCTTCTTTGCTTTAACTTCTTTGGCGTAAGCCTCCCGTTCTATTCTCTTACTAAGTCCATTTCGACGCAGCACATTATAAATACCTGACTCCCCTATGTTCACACCCTCATCCTGCAGTTCGTAAAAGATTCGCTTGGGTCCATCTTCAGGGAATTTGGCAACGTATTGTAAGATCAATCTTTCCGTTCGCTTATCCACTTTATTAGGCATTACCGGCTTTCGTTCCTTCTCTGCCAGTCCATCCATCCCCTGCTCTTGGTAAGCTTTACACCACTGATAATAAATCGTCCGGGATATGCCAAACTCCTTGCAGGTTTCGCTCACATTGTTGCTGATAGTCCCTTGCATGAGGATATGATATTTGTTGTTTGCATTCATCTATTACACCCCCTATTCTTTATTTTATACATAGTTGGCGTTAAATACAGTGCTATTCTACATTTTCATGAACAAGCATAAACGCCTTCAGCGTTATACTTTCTAATATTCTAAAAAAAGAGAGACAGCTCAAGGCTTCTCCCCATTCCGAACAAAATGTGTGATGTATGCCCCTCCAGAAATCTCCAAACAGTTCAGACGTTGACCATAGGCACATCCACCATCCACACCAATCTTATCGCCCAACGGACTAAACCAGATGTCTTCCGAATCATGTAGATCCATCGTCGAGGTATGACCGAAAATAACCGTTTTGTCAGTGCTAACTACAGGATTCGTATAAAATGGCTCTCTGATCCAGATAAAATCATATGGATCCTGCTGCTTCCAATCCGCTATTAATGGATTAATGCCTGCGTGGACAAAGATATGGTCTTCCGTCTCATGATAAAGTGGCAATGAACTTAGAAAATCCAAATGATGTTTGTATTTCTGTCTAATTTCTTCTTTCAACAGCATATAATCATGCCAGCCAAAATCCGCTTTAAAAAAGTCAGAATCCGCCTCACAATAGCTCATCAATGTATACAAACCACCGTTGTTTAGCCAATGCGTATCCAGTTTATCATCCTCGCTGGTGAGCGCGTCATAGGCCATTTTATCATGATTGCCTTTTAGAACAGTAACGCCCCATTCCCGCTTTAAGGCCATAACTTGATCCACAATTCCTTTACTATTGAGACCTCTATCCACATAATCCCCCATCAGAATGAGCTTGTCCTCGGATGGCCGATAGTTTATTTTTTTTAATAATGCGTTGAATTCGGAATAGCTTCCGTGAATGTCGCTAATCGCTAATATTCTGATTGTAATTCCTCCTTGCTCTGGATGCTGCAAGCTAAAACGCCTTCGGCGTCCTTTAAAGGACGGTGAGCGTTTATGCGAGAATTATAAGGATAAAGTATATCGCGAAACTTATACTTTCTTATAATTAAAAAAAGACGTTCCGGGCAGAGGCACCGAAATATCTTTTTTTTGTAATGGTCGCTATACGGAATCCATAACGATCGGATCTTCATCGGATTGAGTAAAAAGCTGGCGGCTTCTGACTTCATGCACCGCTTCTTGAAAACGATCACATAGAAAAATCAACTGGTCGATCTCTTTCTTACCCACCTTTTCCGTAACTTCACTTAAAATACCTGAAAAAGTAGCCATCTGGGAATCATAAATCTGCTCCCCTTTATTCGTCAGACCAATATATACAACCCGCCGATCGGTATCGGACGTTGTTCGCACCACGTAACCCTTCTCCTCCAAACTGTTAACCATTTGTGTCGCAGTAGGTCTGCTAATTTGGAGCAAGTCGCTTAATCTAGAAATCATGACTCCCCGCTGCTCTTCGACTTCGTCTGAATGCTTCTTTCGCTTCATTAAATTGTTTATGACATACATCATCATAAATTCTCTATACGAAATCACTTCCTTTGAGGACGGACGAGAGGTCAAACGTTTAATATTTTCAAAGGCAATGATTAGCTTCTGCTCTTGACTATTTTGAGTATCCATAGGGCACCTCCAATTTAACTCAATCTAATTAGATTACTTACCTATTTCCAAAAAATCAAGTCCAAATCACATTCTGTTTCCATAAAAATTAAATAATTAAACAGTTGTGCTAAATGATGAATTTGTGTATTATACATAAATGATAGTTTGGCTACCTAATTATTAAGACATGAAATCCCAAACTACAATATATAGAACTTAAAGGAGAGGAACAGCTCTGGAGCATCTTTCGCAAAAGAAAAAAGTTACAATTATGATTGCTTTAATGGCGGCTATGTTTTTCGCAGCAATCAACCAGACCATTGTGGGTACTGCAATGCCCCGAATTATTGCGATGTTAGGAGGCATTGAACATTATACTTGGGTAATTACCATCTATATGCTCACCTCTACAATCGCTACCGTACTTGTCGGCAAATTATCCGATATCTATGGAAGAAAGCCATTCCTCTTAGCGGGGATCGTTATTTTTATTATAGGCGCTTTCCTGTCCGGATTGTCGACAAATATTTTCCAAATGATCACTTATCGCGGGATTCAAGGTCTTGGCGGCGGGATTCTAATGTCGGCTACCGTAACCGCTGTAGGTGATTTGTTCGCTCCTAGAGAGAGAGCCAAGTGGACTGGAATTATGATGGCCATATTTGGATTCTCTAGTGTAATTGGTCCTACCCTTGGGGGCTTCATGGTGGATCACATGGCTTGGAAATGGATCTTCTGGATCTTCTTGCCTTTCGGTATCGTGGCTTTCTTTATGATTTGGAAAATGTTCCCTAAAACTGCACGCTCCACTTCAGAATCCATTGACTACTTAGGCTCCATTTTCCTTTCCCTTACCATTGTTGCACTCTTGCTCGGCTTTTCATGGGCGGGTACAAAATATGAGTGGGGTTCCCCAGAGATTCTCAGCTTGTTCGGGGCATCTATTCTCGGAGTTATTATTTTAATTCTGATTGAACGAAAAGCTAAAAGTCCAGTATTGCCATTATCCTTATTTAAGAATTCCATCGTAACCATCTCCATGGTTGTCGGCTTCCTGATGAATGCTGGTATGATGGGCGCAATGATCTATCTGCCATTCTTTGTCCAAGGTGTAGAAGGTGTCTCCCCGACCAACTCCGGATTCATTAATATGCCGATGTCATTAGCAATGATTGTACTTAGTACGCTCGTGGGTAGATGGATCTCCAAATCAGGTAAATACAAGCGTTATGCCCTGATGGGTATGCCATTTATGGTTGTAGCCATGATCATAATGGCCTTTATGAGCAACATTGCGATGGCCGTAGTCAGCATGATTGTCTTCGGGATTGGTTTAGGACTATCGATGCCTGTCTTTACCTTAACCGTACAAAATGCTGTAGCTCCCTCCATGCTAGGGGTTGCTACTGCTACAAATACATTGTTCCGTAATTTAGGGGGAACCATCGGTATCGCGATTATGGGTACCATCATGAACACTACATTAACGAATAAACTAGAGGCAGCAGTGTCCTCAGGCAAGGGTCCAGACTTAACCAAACTTGACCCTGAATCCGCTAAACAACTTTCCGCATTTATGAATCCGCAAATGCTGCTAGATCAGCCTAAGCTGAAGGAACTGCATACAACGCTGCCAGAGCAAATCCAGCCGCTCTTCAATCAATTGATTGAGATGCTGCGAAACGCACTAAGCGATTCCCTGACGGTTGTATTCTTAAGCGGCACGGCACTGTTAGTCATTGCAGCATTGCTTGTCCTGTTCCTTAAAGAGATTCCGTTACGAAGTGGTGAGAAAAAAACAGAGGTAACTGCAGAGGGAAAAAGCGAAGGCAAAAACCTTGAAAAGTCAGTACCTGCCGCACATTAATCACAAATAATATACATTAGAGATGTCCGTAAACAGCTTTGGCTGTGCGGCATCTCTTTTTTATGTGAAGGAGATTAGGATTCGGTTGGTTGATCGTTCAATTCTTCGAAATAATCGTAGACTTCGTTTAACAGCTCCATTAACGAATCTGTCTTTTCTCTACCCATATAATCAATCATGCCTTTAAAGGTATTTCGGGATTTCGTCACGGCCATTTCGGCCAAATGCTCTCCTTTTTCCGTAAGCGTGATCTCACTGATTCGGCGATCCTGGGCATCGGCAGAACGCACTACATATCCCTGTGCAATCAGACTATTGACCATCTGTGTAACCGTAGGAGAAGTGACTTTAAGAAACTTGCTGATATCTGATACGGTCTGGCCCTTCTTCCCTTCCCGTTCCTTGCCGAGCTTTAAAGAAACCAACATCCGAACCTCACTTGGCTTCAATCCCCAGACTGTAGTTTTACGCCAATTCATCCTGGCAAATTGCTGGAAAGCTTCCATTAGTCCATCAACATTCTGATATTTATCTTCGTTCATCAGTACACCCCATAAGATCCATTTAACACTAAGTATAGCCTAATCGGGCTTAAAAAAGAATTGATAGATGTCAGATATCCATTTTCAAATCATTACTATCGAGATGTATAATGGGATCAGAAGAAAGGGCTTGGTCGTCCTTTACTGACGATAAATGATACATTGTTATATATAAAATACAGGCAATTCACGCCTATTCGAAAGAGGTTATCTATCATGTCCTTTTCTTATTCTACATATGACGCTCTAGGGCTTGCTTCGCTTGTCAAAGCACGTGAAGTCTCCCCTCGTGAGCTTGTCGAAGCCGCTTTCGCTCGGCTCGATGAAGTTAATCCTGTTCTTAATGCGGTTGTACGTACTCGTAGAGAAGCTGCTCTTAAGGAAGCTGACGATATGCCTGTTCATGATAGCACTCGCCCGTTTGCTGGCGTTCCTTTTCTGCTCAAGGATATCTCCCAAGCTATCGCTGGAGAACCTCTTACTTCGGGTGCTTTGCTTATGAAAGACAATATTGCCAGACGTGACTCAAACTACGTAGCACGAATCAGAAACGGCGGATTCATTCCGCTTGGTCATACGAATACACCAGAATTCGGCCTCAAAAACATTACCGAGAACGTCCTTCATGGCCCGGCACGTAATCCGTGGAATCCCGAATATTCTCCCGGCGGTTCAAGTGGTGGTGCAGCTGCGGCGGTAGCTTCTGGTATTGTTCCGGCAGCGGGTGCTAGTGATGGTGGCGGCTCGATCCGTATCCCTGCCTCGTTCACCGGCTTGTTCGGACTGAAGCCCACCCGTGGACGTACTCCAGTTGGACCAGGTGTCGGTCGTCAATGGCAAGGCGCTTCTATTGACTTTGCATTGACAAGGTCCGTACGCGATAGTGCTGCGATGCTGGATCTACTACAGGTTGTGCAGCCAGAGGCTGCTTTTCAAACACCTCTATATCCGGGCGTCTACTTAGACGATCTATTCAAGCCAACACAGCGAAAACTACGCATAGCGTTCACAACAGCTTCTCCAGTAGGCACTCCTGTAACGAATGAAGCAGTCATTGCTGTGCTCAAAACTGTAAAATGGCTCGAAGCTGAGGGGTATGAAGTTGAAGAAAAGCTAAGTCCAGTAAATGGTGTTAGGCTGATGGAGAATTACTATACGATGAATACTGGCGAAGTGGCAGCGATGTTCGTATCGCTGGAAAAAATGATGGGACGTTCCATTACTTCCAGTGAAGTCGATATCGTTACTTGGGTCCTTGGGGAAGCCGGAAGAAAAGTCTCTGCGGCAGAATTTGTGCATAGTCTGGATGAATGGGATATTGCAGCCGCTCAAATGGCAGGTCTGCTTAACCGCTACGATCTGTATATCACACCAACAAATGCGGATTCAGCTCCTAAGATTGGCCAGTTAACGCATAGCTCTGCTGAAATCGAAAAACTGCTGCATGTACATGAGTTGCCGAAAGAGGAACAAGAGCGAATGATTTACGCTATGTTTAAACCAAGCCTAACCTACACACCGTTCACCCAGCTCGCCAATTTGACGGGTCAGCCAGCTATGAGCGTTCCCGTCCATATGTCGCAAGAGGGTCTACCGTTGGGGGTACAGGTAATGGCTGCTAAAGGCCGGGAAGATTTACTGCTTCAGCTTGCAGCCCATCTTGAACAATCCGAGCTGTGGGTAGGGATGACAGGGAATCCGCTCTTTCCATGATGAAATTCATGAAGTGGTGGCTAAGTCAATTGAGGATCATAGTTCTATTACTTAACTATGTTCGATCCTATTGAGAATATAATGATCGTAGGAAGATCGATAAAGATTTGAATCAAATCAAAATGAGATGGCCAAACAATGACTATGATTGGATCAAAATAGATAATAGTATTAGCGCTAATGTATAGCAGATATATATTAATAAATTAATGATTCTGGTACCTATAACTTGATTATCTAATAATATTTTCGAAAGATAATAGTATAACAATGTATATTTTAATAGATGAATACTTATATTATTATATGAATAGAGATAAAATTGCTAGAAAGAAGCCCGTACTCTTTATTAGTGCAGGCTTCTTTCTGTACTATTTGAAAAACTGCGTGAAATAAAAACATTCAGTCTAATCAAGCAGCTCTTACATGAGGTGCTCACTCTGTTCCTTTCTTTTCATCCTACTTTAAGTTCAGCAGACGGTTTGTCGACTAGGCTAGTAAATAAATTTCATCCCTTCAAATAGAAAACGCGCTGGGCGCAGGTTCTATGGGACTATGTTTTTGTCCTCTTCACGGCATCTAGCAACCGCACTAACTGAAACCAAAGATTGTCTTCGTCCAATTTCCTCCAAAGGGCAGAAAAAATTCGCTTGGCATGATCGACTGATATTCGAGATGCGCGATCGGCTTGAACACGTTCGTCACTTCATCTACAAGGTTTTTGCTATATCATTTCAGGGGTTTCCTTTGCATATGATTTCGATACAAAGAGCTCACACCCCTTGTTGTTATACGTTGTACTGAAGCAGATCTGTACGAATGGCCACTATGAAGCAGCAGGCCGGAGTAGAATTTACTACTCCCCCAGGCGGAATAGTTAACGATGCTGTTAACCTTTATAATGTAAATAACTATATCTCGGCGAGTTTAACTGTTTTACTCAGCAGCTTCCAGTATCGTATTAATCACTTTCACACATAGCAATTAGTATAATCTGATATCAATCACATGCTCGCTGTTAGCTTATCAGCCTAAACAAGCATTCTCTTCGCCTTCCATGTGTTTAAACCATTAAACCCATAACGCGAAACTACCATCGCAATAATCATACTAGATTCTTTTAGGCAATTAAATATATTGATGCGAACGGCTACATATAGTCTAATCCGATGCTACGTACCTCTTGCTTCTCCTAAAGTCGAGCGAGAAATCTAACCAAGGCATCCCCCCATAAAAAAACAGCGGAAGTTAAGGACTTTAATTTCATGTCCAACTCCTACTGTTTATGATTAGAGTACAATAAATCCATTTCCATCAGTTCCTGACTCTCTAGAATCAAAAATCCCGAAAACAAACCGGATGCCATCTATACTCCAAACTATTTTCCACTTCTTAATTCCGAGATTTGCTCTCGAAGATCAGACACCTTATCACGCAGTTCAGTCTCTTTATCCATCATTTTCCGCTGCGTCTCAAATATGGCACGATCTTTATCAATCTCAGCATTTAACTGCTGCTTTTCAATCTCGCGTATAAAGTTCTGTTCCTTCTTTTCAGCCTCACCCTTAATCTGTTGTAACTCTCTCTTCATCTCTTGCATTTCCTCTTGCATTTCCTCTTGAAATTTATCCTTCTTTCTTACGACCCTCTTTCATATCCTGTAGTTTGACTTAAGGGTACTATTTTCCGTCCCACAAACAATCCTGGACTTCAACTTTCCCTGTGGCCTCCGCTGCTATTTGAACCAGCAGGCACTCCTGCAGACGGCAGGTATGGCCACCGGTGAGCGCTGCAACGAGCAGCCCTGCGTTTGCCGTTCGCGGTATCCACATCCGGAAGCCGCCGGCTGCTACCGATCGCTGAGCCGGCACCGTGCCGGGTAGTCCGGGAACTGCGGCAGGCACTCCTGCAGACGGCGGGTATGGCCACCGGTGGGCACTGTAGTGAGCTGCCAGGCGTTCGCCGGTCCTGGTGCATCCGCCTCCGGAAGAGCGCCGGATGCTGCGGATCAAAAACCCGATAACCTGGTTGTGCTGCAACTTGCAGCAGCAGCATCTGCGGCGGATCCGCGAGCCAGCACTGAGCCAGGGAGCCCGAAAATAACTGCAGGCACTCCTGCAGGCAGGAATGGCCACGGGTGAGCACTGCAGCGAGCAGCCCAGCGTTCGCCGACCACCCAGAGATTGACCTATATTGGAATCCCTCAAGCATAAAAAAGGAACCCGCGCTGGTATCAGCGTGAATTCCCCCTCACCTGTAAGATTGTTATTTAGCAACTGCAATCTTCATTTCCAAGTCCTTGTAATAGGTCTTGATCCATTTTTTTCCTGAGTCTTTCAGAATGTCTCCTTTAGCGTCTATGGTGTACGTAAATGGCCTAATTGTGATGGTTTTCGGCACTGCTTTGAAGGAGGCTGCATAGAACAGGTCTTCTTTAATGTTTGCTGTGATCGGTCGCTTGATGTCGATGTCGCTGACGGTTGCCTGAATTAGATTTCCTTTCTCATCGGCAATGTCATACAACATCTTGCTTGAACGCCCTTTGGATTTGGCTGCTCCAGGAACTTTCCCGCTGCTGTGCAGCTTGAGTTCCATCATTAACGGCGTCATCTGGAAATAGTCCACGGTATAGCTAAAATCCCCGCTTTTTTGAGTTGTACCCGGCTGCAAGGTTGCAAGACTATTCAGCTTTTTCACCGGGACGGTAAAGGTAAATGGCTCCTTGACGCTCTTGGTGTACACCTCTATCGTCATTTTGAATTCATCCGCGAGCTGCGGTTTGCCATCTTTGGGGATGTTGAAAGAGAGCAAAGCTGCCCTTTCATCTTCCGGCATAGACGTCACATAGGGAAGATATAACATCCTTTTCCCATTAACAGACAAAACCGGGATCTGCGCGATATCAATAATGATCCCCTTACCCACAGTGCCTCCCTCCTGCCGGAATGCCATGTCAAGACGGTTCCCGTCAAACATTACTTTGGATATACTGAGCGTTACGCCCTCGTGGGTAATCGCTAGATTGGAACTGGCAGATTGCCCGGAGGTCTCGGCACTAACGGTTGAAGGGAACCCGCTGCCTGTGACTGCCATTACCAACGTTACTGCCAATGCTGCTCCAGCGAATTTTTTTCTCAATTCAGGTTTCATAGAATTCAATGGATTAGCTCCTGTCCTATTTTTTATGAAAAGAAAAAGGGAGCTATCCCCAGGTCATTATTGATGACCTGCGGGACTGTCCCCTTCTCTAATGGATTAAGGCTTAACAGGAATGGTCAATTCCAGATCTTTCAGATATGTTTTCTCACCCACACTGTTCTTTCCTTGGCCGACAACGCTCCAATCCTTGTTGTTCACAGTAAGAGTAAATGGCTTGATTGTAATCGTTTTAGGTGTGCCAGCAAAAGGAGAAAACAGTTGATCAATCTGATATTCAGTCTTGGGTTCGCTGTTGAAATACTCGAATCTGCTCGGATTCACGACATTTCCTTGGTCGTCTACAAGCTCGTAATAGACCATACTGGCGCTGTAATCACCGGTTTGCCCCGGAGATTGTGGTACTTGGCCCTTACTATCCAGAACGAAACGGGTGGACACCGGCGAAATATCCAGTTGCTTAACGGTATAACTGAACTGTCCGTCAGATTTGGAGGCCTCTGGTTTCACAACAATCGATTTATTCTCCACGTTCACAGGAATCTTGAATTCAAAAGCTTCTTTCACCTGTGTGACATTCGCCTGAATGGTCAGCTCGAATTGGTCAGGCAAATTTAGACCCTTAGTCACTTCAACTACATAAGCATTCTTCTGCCTAGGCGAGTCGCCAAAGCTGCCTCCGCCATATTCAATGGCTTGTCCGTTAGCGAGGATCGTTGGCATTTTAATATAACCTTTAAGCTGATCCTTTTCCTCAACATCTTTTTCAAAAAGGTATGGAGAGCCTGTATTCGGCAAATCTACGCCTTCACGTTCCAAAACGAAGGACAACCGGGTACCATCATAAAGTAAATTAGCTACCTTCAGCGTGATTCCTTCATGGGTTACACTCAGGTTAGGTTCTGTTACGATTCCTTGTTTAATGGCAGTATCCAAAGCTTCGTTGCTGGTTCCCTCAAAGAGAATTCCAACAATAGGAATTTGCTTTAACGTTGAAGCCATTGCCGGTGATACAAATCCCGTACCCACCACACCTGCACCTAGGATGGCTGCTGCTGCGGCCACTACTGCTGTTCTTTTCATTAAATTAGGTTTGGATGATGTTCTTTTCAATTCACTCGCTCCAATCGTATTCATAATTTGATAACTCATACTTTTCTTTGGTAAAGACGATTCACGAATCATTTGTTCGATGGCATTCATTTCAGCGAATTCCGTTTGTTCCGGCGAATGTCCCATGTGCTATCTCTCCTTTTCGGCTTTTACATTCCATCAGTTTGCGGCGCAATCGTTCATATTTTTTCCGTATGGTTGCGGACTTGAGGCCCATGATTTCGCCTATTTCCTCAAAGGTGTACTGCTCTACTGCCTTAAGGAGTAAAATATGACGCTCTTCAGTTGTGAGAAAAGTCAAAAGCTCATAAACCTCTGACTCATGACGGGAGATTTGCAGCACAGGCTGCTGCTCTTTATAATGATCGATCAGCTTAAGCCAGCGGCTCTGTCTCTTCTTCAAATTGATTAGATGATGGTATGCCATCTTATACAGCCAGGCTGAGAAGGATACTTGCCTGCTGTACTGGTGAAGATTTTGATAGGCGCGAATAAAGATCTCCTGTACGGCATCTTCCGTCTCCGCATGATTTTTCAGGATATAATAGCAGTAGGTATACATTTGCCGTTCAAACTGGATGATGATCGCACTGTATGCCTCTTTGTCTCCTGCTCTGACCTGTTCTACAACCGCTTCAATAGCATTCCATTTTCCTTCCTCTTCCCCGGGGATGGTTGGCTGCAAGAGCTCACCTCCTTTCTTGTTTACCTATATAACAATCTCGTAATGCTATTTTGTGACACTATTTTTTAATATGCAGTTAGATTAGGGACTACAAACGCAGTGAGATTAATTACATATACGAACAAAATCACCCTAACGGGTGAATAACTTTTTAGCCAGCGGTTATTTGTCCGCTGGCTAGAAAGTTATTCACCAAGGTTCCGTTACAGAGACAAACTCTGGGGATTCTCCAGACTCCAGGTCGTAGGCACACTCTCCCACTATAAATTCAGGGACAGGATCTACCGTCCCACATTCTACGCAAACATAATCGATCCATACCTCTGGTTCTTCCTCCCACGGCTCAACATCCGGTGATTGCAGCATGGACAGAGCATCGGGTCTCGCCCATAGCTCTCCAGCATCCGCTGACGGTAGTTCTTCTTCTTTCGTTCTTTCACAGGAAAGGTCATCTCGATTTGTTTATGGATCATGTACCACCACAGATTAAACACCTTCTGTGACTCTTTGTTTTTCCCCCGGCTGTATAGACTATAGCGACCCACCATCCGAAAATGCTTCGGTGGAATGTGCTGCACGAGATCGTAGATAAACTTCATCACCGGCGACACCACATCCACCCGTTTCCCCGTTCGGTGATCTTCGTACCAGTAATGCACCTTGTGGTGGTCGTAGCTGACCACCCGGTACTCTGCAATCGCCGGTCGCGCTAAATAACCCCCTATGTATTTCGCTGCTCCTCGGGCATCCTTCATCCGCTGCTCTGCATTCACATAGAAACCCTGCCGAGAAGTCACTAGAAGTAAATGCTTTCAAATCGTCAGTTGTTCCTTCTTCAATAGTGCCCGAAGCTTTTCCATTAAAAATGGCAAACTCCTTAGTATCTTGGTTAGTATACAATGGATCTACTATTTTATTTATTCGCATTTGAACAAAATCTTTTAATAAATCACTGTTAGCGTAATCTACGATCATTTTTCGGAATTTTAAAATATGATAATTATTTAATTTCGTTGTAAACATAGCTTTCTGCAACTTCATTGTTTTTTTAAACCAATACTGATCTAAATGCATTGGGTAAGTGCTCCAACTATTAATGCAACAAAGCTCACGCTACTCCTGTTCCCGCCCGCAAATCCCATAAAAGAAGAGATGGATGGCTTCCTCCAGGAAGGCATCTATGTCTTCTTGTTTGCTGGCTTCATCTAGCATTTCTCCCGAACTTCGCATGTACATTCCCATAAATGAAAGAATCCCTTTGGTGGATACTTTATTTGAAATTTCTCCTCGTGCTTTGCCATCCTCCACCATCTTAACCATCAATGGTAAAACGTCGTTTGTATACCGTTCTTCAAGATAATGAAACATGTCCTGATCCTCAATCATAAGCTCCTTCACAGTCGTGGGAGACAATGAACTGTAGGTTTCTCTCTCCATCGTCATAATGTATTCAATAATCTCTTTTAGAGAATGCTCTCCATGAATGTAATCTTCAAATTCGCGAATCGCCTTCTCTATAAAATCCTTAAAGGACTCACCAAGCAGCGCTTCCTTGCTGCCAAAATAATTATAAATCGTCACCTGTGAGACACCTGCTTCTTTCGCAATGTCTGAGATCCGGAGACGTTTGGGCTCACAGCTCTTGAGCATTTCCATCGTAGTCTTCATAATTTTGAGTTTTATTTGAGCGGCTCTTTTCTCAAATCCATTCATGCTATTCACCCTTAACTTCATTATATAGTGCGCTTATTTAAATTTAATGAAATATTTATTATCAATTATTTCATAATTCCATTGACTTCACTATTCACTAGGAATAATATAACATATGAAATATCCAATTAATAATAGTTCATTATTTTGCAGCGGGGGTGGCGGCATGCTTGTAGTTGAAGGCTTAACCAAACGATTTTCGAATGGCAAGGGAATCGAAGATGTTACGTTTACCGTAAATAAAGGTGAGGTGTTTGGGTTTCTGGGGCCTAATGGCGCGGGTAAATCTACGACCATAAGACATATCATGGGATTTATGAAGCCGGACAAAGGTAATGCGAGCATCCATGGACTTGATGTATGGAAAGCACAGGGTACAGTCCAGAAGCATATCGGCTATCTACCCGGTGAAATCAACTTTTTTGACGGGATGACAGGCATTTCTTTCCTTAAATTTATGTCTGGCATGCAAGGGATGAAGAACACTACTAAACGTGACCGCCTCATTGAACGACTGCAATTTGATGCCTCAACTCCGATCCGCAAAATGTCAAAGGGAATGAAGCAAAAAGTCGGTATTGTCGCAGCTTTCATGCACAATCCTGAAGTTATTATTCTGGATGAACCCACCTCGGGACTCGACCCGCTTATGCAAAAGGTATTTATAGATCTCGTATTGGAGGAAAAAGCAGCCGGAACCACCTTTCTAATGTCCTCTCACAGCTTTCAAGAAATTGAGCGCACCTGTGACCGAGCTGCAATCATTAAAGACGGACACATTGTCACTATAAAAAATATCCACGAATTACAATCGATGCAGCGGAAGCTGTTTGAGGTTGTTTTCGCGAGTCGCGAAGATGCAGAACAATTCGCCGCCTCCGGCCTGCAGGTGGAAGCTCGTGAAGGGAATATGGTCCGCATTGCCGTTCAGGGGAATTATGATCGATTCATTCAGGAGACCGGGAAATATAATATCCGCAGTATGGATGTGTTCACGCAGAATCTAGAGGACATTTTCATGGACTACTATGACCGTGAGGGGGCCGTGCAATGAATCTTCCACTCTATAAAGAAATGATGAGGGTGAACCTCAAAGGCATTATGAATTACGCCTTCGGTTCTGCCTTCTATATTCTGTTTATGATCTGGCTATATCCGGGGATCGCCGGAAGCACAAAAGCCATTGATGACCTCATTAAAGCTATGCCGGAAGGTGTAGGTAAAGCCTTTGGATTAAACAGCGGATTTACCAGTGCTGAGGCTTTTATCTCAGGAGAATATTATGGACTTATTCTGGTACTGATTCTATCCATCGTATGTGTACAAATGTCGACGCAGCTCATGGCTCGACTTGTGGATCGTGGCTCTATGGCTTATCTTCTGATAGCACCAACTACGCGGAGAAAAGTAGCTACCACGCAGGCGCTTGTACTCACAACAGCATTACTCCTGATTATGGGCGTAACCACACTCGCCGGATTATTAGGTAAAGCATGGTTCCTCGGCAGTGAATATGAATTTAATAGCGGCCGATTCACTCAGCTGAATAGCGTAGCGTTTTTATTGTTTTTTGCCGTGGGGGGACTCACTTTCCTCGTATCCTCGGTTTGTAATGATGAGAAAAAAGCGCTTGGAATTTCCGGCGCTATCACCTTCGGATTCTTCACTCTGGATCTGCTAGGCAAAATAAGCGATAAACTGGAGGGATTACGTTACATGACCTTGTTCTCCTTCTATCAGCCTGGTAAAATCGTTCAAGGAAACGTGGAGATTATTCAGGTTTCTAGTTGGTTACTGTTGATCGGTATTCTCGCTTTTGCCATAGGGATCGAACTGTTCAGACGACGGGATCTTCCATTATAAGATTAAGGGACGCTCCAATAGCATGTGGCTACTGGAGCGTCCCTCTTTCATATAGAAGAATATAATAAGCTTCTTCACACTAGAGAAGCATTATTTTAAGATTTCGTATCCGGTCTAGGGACACCAAAGTTTGGCGTTCCATCCTCATTCCACTGGATCACTTGCACACGCGCGTGCCGATTAGGATCATATAATGGGTCTCCCACAATTTCCTTATAGCTTCTAGCATGGAACACTAGGATATCCTGTTTGCCATCTTCTGAGACTGTAAAGCTATTATGTCCCGGTCCAAATTGACCGTTTTCTTCAGAAGTTGTAAACACAGGTTCTGGTGTTTTGACCCATGATTTCGGATCCATTAAATCACTATCCTCATCAGCGGTTAATAACCCCATACAGTAGTTATGATCTGTTGCACTTGCCGAGAAAGTCATGAAAATACGTCCATTTCGCTTAAGAACTGCCGCACCCTCATTCACCAGGAAGCCGATTTTTTCCCAATCATATTCAGGCGTGGTGATGCACACCTGCTCTCCTTTTAACGTCCAAGGGTTTTCCATTTCAGAGATATACATATTAGAATTACCAGGGATATCGGGATCCTTTTGTGCCCATACGTAGTATCTAACCCCTCTGTGTTCAAAAGTGGTTGCATCCAGGGCAAAGGATTCCCATTTCGTTTTGATTTGACCCTTTTCCACCCACTCACCTTCTAATGGATTTACGGATGAGTTTTGTATGGCAAACATACGATGATCAAATAAGCCATCTTTCGTATCGGAGGTATGTGCAGCTGCAAAATACACGTACCATTTTCCATCAATATAATGAATCTCAGGCGCCCAAATATTGGCACTCATTAAGCCTGTTTCATGCTTAACCCAAATGGTCTTACCCTCAGCCTCAGCTAATCCCTGAATGGATTCAGAACGACGAAGCTCGATTCTATCAAACTCCGGAACCGAAGCTATGAAATAATAATAACCATCAGTATGTCTATAGATCCATGGATCTGCCCTTTGCTCAATAAGCGGATTTTTCGCATTGAATTCTCTCATGATGACAACTCCTATATCTCTCTTTATTTTTAATTTTATGGGTCACCAAAACACACCCTTCCTTATAAGAAGGCAAGGTGTATTTAAGCTATGTTCATTTGATCTACCCTTTAATACCTGAATTCAAGTTAATAGATTGAACGAAGTATTTTTGAGCAAATATAAATAACAGCAGGGTTGGAACGATCGCCAAGATTGCCGACCCCATTAATTGCCCGATCATACGATAGTTTCCGTAGATATCTTGTAACAAGAGCAACCCAGCTGTGACTGGCATTTTGTCTACATCTGTGTACACGATAACCGGCCAGAGGAAGTCATTCCAAGATCCCGTAAAGGAGAACAATCCGCAAACAATCAGAATCGGCTTAACTAACGGCAATATAATTTGCGCGAAAATTCTAAAGTCACTTGCACCATCAACTTTTGCAGACTCATCTAGTTCTTTTGGGATACCGTTCATAAACTGTCTGACCAAGAAGATATTCCCCATACCCGCAAGACCGGGAATGATCATTGCCCAAGAAGTGTTTACCCAGCCCAAGGAATCGATAATTTTATAAGAAGGAATTAAGTTAACTACACCCGGGAAAAAGGAGATCCCTAGCAAAGTAAAGAACAGTGTGTCTCTTCCTTTAAAGTTAATACGGGTATACCCAAAGCCTGTAATCGAAATCACAATAACCACCAGGATTGTGTGGGTTGTAGCAATAAACAATGAATTGCCTAGCCAACGTAGAATTGGGGCTGTAGAAGTATTGTTCAGAATCGTAACATAGTTCTCAAAGACCCATGTTTCAGGAAATAGTCTAAAGCCTGAAGAAACCACTTCCGTTTGTGATCTAAAAGACGTGGAAATCCCGAATATTACTGGAATAATCCAAATCACACAAAGGATAAGCAAAAAAGCATATGATACATATTTTGAAATGCTAACATTGGATGATCCTTTTACTTTGCCTGTTCTATTTACAACTGGACGATTATCTAGGCCATTTACCGCCTGATTTGACATTATAGTACACCTACCTTTTCCATTTCCTTGTTAATCAATTAGTTCCCTAGAACCTTATGTAGCATTTCGGTTCATTACATAATATTGCAGCGCTGAGATCACCAAGATTACTAATCCCAATAACACTGCCATCGCCGATGCCATCCCTGCAATGGATTCACCGTTTCCGAAAGCTAATTGACGAATATACATCATGAGTACGTGTGTACTTTGTCGAGGCCCGCCATCAGTCATCATTAACGGTTGGCCGAATACATTGAAGGCTCCGGCAGTTGTCATAACAAAGGTATAGATTAATGGAAAACGAATAGATGGCAAGGTGATACTTGTGAATCTTTTAATTGAACCCGCACCATCGAGCTCGGCTGATTCATATAATTCTTGCGCAACGCCACTTAATGAAGCACGATAAATAATCATGTTGCCCCCAATACCGCCCCATAGTGTGATTACAATGATGATAATCCACGCATACGGCTGATTTGCAGGCCAAGCAATTTGTGATCCGAATAGATTACCAGTAATCCCTAATTGCTTATTAAAGATCAAAAGCCAGATTAGTGCAGCCGCAGAAATCGAAATCAAGCCCGGAATATAGAGAATAGATTGAATTAAGCTCTTCATTTTAACTTTTTTATGTTCTAGTGCAACAGCAACCATTAATGGGATAACTATTAATAATGGAACAGAGAGACCCACAAAGATCAATGTATTTTTCAGACCTCTAAAAAATTGAGTATGAAACGTTGATTTGCCATCAAATAGAATGGCCTTATAGTTATCAAAGCCTACCCATACCGGGTCACTCATTAAATTCCACTTTGTAAATGAAGCATAAATCCCATAAATCGTTGGCAATAAAATGAAGACAGCAAACAAAATGACGTGCGGACCTACAAAGAAGGCAGGTGCCCAGTTTATTTTCTTTTTCATAGGATTTCATTTCTCCTTTTGCACAAAGTAATGCACCACAGTACGGCACATTACTTCGTACAATCTATTCTATTTCGCTTTATTTCGCTGCACTGCTGCTTTCTGCGATCTTATCTTCTACAAACTTCTGCATGGTTGCCAAGGTCTCATCTAGATCAACGTTACCGCGAACGATATCTGCGCAATAAGTATCTACTGCTTCTGCAATGTATGGGTAGTACTCATATGTGTAAATGTAAAGGGATTCAATTTCTTTTTCATTAGAAGTAAAGAAGGATTGCATGTAGTTTTGGTATTCCGGACTTTGGTTAACTACGTTACTTGCGACGTTTTGACCAGCTTTTGCCCATTCCATTGAGTTTGTACGCACATATTCTAAGAAGTTAGCAATCCCTACTTCTTTTTCATCTGTTCTCTTATCGTTCTTAAGCATAGCGAACAAGTGAGAAGAAGATCTATTCGTGAATTTATCAGCGGTTGGAGAATAAATGTTAGTCACACCAAAGTTCAAACCTTCAACTCCAGCATGTGCGGTAGAACTCCAAGTTCCGTCTGTGGAGAAGAGTACGTTTTGGGATTGGAACATCAAGTAACCGTCTTCACCAAATGGAGTCATCAAACCAGCATCAGCAATTTTCTTAACATCTTCAAAGGCTTGTTTAAATACTGGGGAGTTAACAGCCGGTTTGCCGTCCACCTGAATATCTCCGCCCAAGTTTTGAATTTGAGCCAGGATAACCCATCCGAGCAAGGCATCATTAACTACATAGTCGCCTTCATCCAATTTACCTTGTAAGGAAAGCATTTCATCAATCGTAACAACGTTATCATCCAAGAAAGATTCAGCATTATATTTCTTGAGCAAATCTTTATTGTAATACATTACGTTACTGTGGATATCAAGAGGTACTGTGTATTGTGTTCCGTCGATGTTACCAGTGTTCCAAGCTTGTGGTAAGTAATTTTCAGCTTTTAGTTCAGGTTGTGCCGGCAATACAGTATCTTGCATGGGTTCTAAGACACCTTGCTTAACAAACCCAGGAACACGGTCAGCGTGGATAATTGCTAAATCAGGAACACCTTTGCTGGAAGCCAAAACGGTAGAAATTTTCGTGTACATATCAGCTGTAATAACGTGCTTCACTTTAATCTCTGGATTCGTTGCATTGTACTCTTTAACGATTTGATCCATATAAGCACCATCATCACCGGTCAGCGGTGTCCAGAACGTAATCGTCTTACTATCATCTTTACCACCACATCCTGCTAACACTGTCGTTAACATTAGAACCGTTGCTAATACTACTCCAAATTTCTTTTTCATTACTCTCTCCCCCTGCAGCTGTAATGTTAAGATAATCATTCACATTAACTTTGTTGGAAACGATTAACTTAAACTTAGTATACAGTCGCTTTGAAAGCGTAGTCAATAACTTTTAAATAAACTTAATAGATTTTTTTAAAACTTAGTTAACCTTTTAGTTCATTAAGACGAGATGAAAGCGATATATTATTTACTTCAGTTACCTTTCGTGTTACTTTATATAGAGATTAATAAACTTTACAGTATATGAAATTACTTTGAAAGAAGTGGATAAAATGCAATTGGAAATAGACAAGTCCTCTCTCGTTGTTTATGAAGCCTTGGCAAGTGAAGTACGAATAAAAATCATTCAGTTACTCTCCAAAAATAAGATGAACATCAAAGATTTGGCAGAAGAACTTAAAATAAGCAGTCCCATCGTAACAAAACACATTAAAAAGTTAGAAGATGCAGGAATCATAAAAACAGAAAAAGTTCCTGGTAAATCCGGAATGCAAAAAATCTCAATTCTTAGAGTCGACCATATTGAGATTAACTTTCCTAAAAAAATCTTTCATTCCTTTGCCTCCTATGAGACATCGGTGCCGATTGGTCATTATACGGATTATGATCTGAAGCCTACATGCGGACTTGCCACAGAGAAAGAGTTTATCGGCAGAGTAGACGAACCTAAGTATTTCATGGATTCTAAAAGAGTCGATGCAGAGATTCTATGGTTTACCCAAGGTTATGTTCAATACAACATTGCCAATTTTCTAAAAAAAGATGAAACCTTACAGCAATTTGAAATTAGCTTAGAGCTTTCTTCCGAATTTCCATTTGCCAATGACGTATGGCCTTCAGACATCACCTTTTCATTGAACGGCTTGGAATTAGGTACTTGGACAAGCCCTGGGGATTTTGCTGATGCAAGAGGTAAATTCACACCTGAGTGGTGGCCGCACAATATTAACCAGTATGGATTACTAAAAACGATTAGAATTACTAATCACAATGGAACATACATTGACGGTGACCCCATGTCTTCCGTTTCGATTGAGGATTTAGATACGACCTGTGACCGATGGACTTTCCGGATCGAAGTGAAGGAAGATGCAAAACACGTCGGAGGCGCGACAATTTTCGGAAAAAAATTCGGAAATCATGATCAAGATATCATGTTCAAAATGTATTACCTTTAAAATCTTCTAGTACGCACATGTATCAAGGTTGGTTCTTTCATGGGGGCGAACAACTAATTAGTATTTATTCTTCCTTAGCCCCCCTATCTGTACTGTGATATGAACCAGTTATCACTTTCCCCTATCCATCTCTTTATCGCCCACATTTCCCACCTTCTTTCACTTTCCACAACTCCAGTAGCAATCTACAGTACTTTTCATATGCTATCCAAACCCAACTACATTTTGTTAATAAAATTATAAATAGATTCATAATTTCATAAATTTCTATTTGACTATATGCTAATATCATGCTTAAAATGAGAACAACATAAAACGTTTTCCACGATATGGTTTGTATAAACATAAAACAAATCCATTTTGGTTTGTGAAAAACGTTTTTTTAATTGCTCTATTGTAAGCGTTTTACATTTTTCGTACCGCCGCAATCTCTAATCAATAGAATCGGAGGATCATGAATTTGAGGAAAACAACTCGTAAGCTAACCGCTTCACTTCTTGCACTCACGCTGCTAGTACCTGCACCATTCATTTCAGCAGCTTCTGCAAGCGATTCCAAAACAATCGCACCATCCACGCAACAACAGGCTGTCGATTATTCGGGCCACTGGGCACAGAAAGATTTTCAATCCTGGGTGGAAAAGGGCTTGATTTCAGGCTATGGAAATGGAATTTACAAACCGAATCAAGAGATCACCCGCGCGGAATGGGTTACATTGATCAATCGGGTCTTTAATTTGCAGGAAAAATCAGAAATTGCCTTCACGGATATACTGGAGTCAGGTGCTTATTACAGCGATATCCAGAAAGCTTCGGCTGCAGGATATGTATCAGGATATAGCGATGGCACCTTCCGACCAACACAGGTAGTAAGTCGTCAAGAAGCCGCGGTTATGCTGCACAGACTATTCCAGCTCAATTCTTCTGCAAATACCTCTGCACCAAAAGATGTTAAAGATTTACCCTCATGGAGCCAAGAAGCTGTATTATCTTTATTTGGAGAAGGTTATTTGAATGGTTATAGTGACGGCAGCTTTAAAGGTGCAAAAGCCGTAACAAGAGCGGAAGCACTACGCATGATTGAGAAGTTGGCCGGGGAAATCACTTCTAAGAGCGGGAGTTATACGGGGATTACCACTCAGAATATGGTAATTAGTAACCCGGGTGTTGAGTTGAACAACTCTACCATCTCCGGAAACCTGTACCTTACCGAAGGTATTGCAGAAGGTGATATCACGCTGAATAACGTCACTGTTAAAGGAACAATATTCGTATCCGGCGGCGGCGAAAATAGTATCGTACTTAGTAACTCTAATGCAGGTGACATGGTTGTAGATAAGCGTAATGGAAAACTCCGCGTCGTTACTAAAGGAACGAGTGCCGTACCAAGTGTACGTGTACATTCCGGTGTAATGCTTGAGGAAGATACTACTTTGACGGGAGCAGGCTTCGGCCGGGTCGTTATAGAGAATACGCTCCCGAACGATTCAATCATCAGGCTGAGAGGAAATTTTGATTCTGCTGAGGTACGAGCGGTAGGAGTGCCTACACTACATCTGGCTGCAGGCAATATTACTGAAGTTACATTGAACCAATTAGCCAAGCTGCGTGTAGATGCTGGTGCAGCAATCAAGAATCTTATCCTTGGTATAAACGATATGATTACTATCCAAGGCACCGGGAAGGTTAGCTTTGACAGTAAATACAGTAACTTAATCAAATTTGAAACACCTACTCCGACAGCTACGGCAACGGCTGGTTCTGGTAGTTCAGGTTCTGGTGGATCGGACGGCGGCGCTGTTGCTACACCTAATACTACTCCGGTTCCTACAGCTACAGTGACTCCTACTGCTACGCCGGGTCCGTCAGCAACGGCACCAGCACTCACCAATGTTTCTGTACATGATCCTTCGGTGGCTGTAGACAAAGGAACGTATTATGTGTTCGGGTCTCATATCGATGCGGCCAAATCGGATGATCTGCTGAACTGGACTCGTTTCACAAATGGTTATACAACACCGGGCAACGTACTCTTTGGTGATCTTTCCGCGAATCTGGCAGAATCCTTTAAATGGGCTGGAGAGAACGATTCTGACAGTAAAGGCGGATTCTCCATATGGGCTCCAGACGTTTTCTGGAATGAGGATTATAAGAATGCGGACGGAACCACTGGCGCTTACATGATGTATTACAGTGCTTCTTCCACTTACATCCGCTCAGCGATTGGCTTTGCCACTTCACAAAATATTGAAGGTCCTTATACCTATGGAAATACCGTAATTTATTCCGGCTTCACCAAGGAAGAAGATTACGATACTAACAGCAAAATTAACAAAAAATGGACAAACACAAATATTCAAAAGCTTATTGATAACGGAACACTAGAAGATGCCAACCCAGATTGGTTTGACGCAGGCGGTTCATATAAGAACAAAACGTATACAAACGCAATTGACCCGACGTTATTCTACGATAAAGACGGCAAGCTGTGGATGACTTATGGATCATGGTCAGGCGGCATATTTATTCTAGAAATCGATCCAGCTACCGGCGAGCCAAAATATCCGGGTAAAGATGGAACGACCGCTGATGGACGTCTAATCGACCGGTATTTCGGTACCCATATTTCTGGTGGTATGACCAAATCGGGCGAAGGTCCGTATATCGTTTACGACAAGAATACAGGTTACTACTTCTTATACGTAACTTATGGAGGACTTGCGTCCGACGGTGGTTACAATATGCGTCAATTCCGTTCAATGAATCCGGATGGTCCTTATGTGGATGCTGCCGGACAAAGTGCAGTGCTGGCAACGACCAATGATCATTCGGCCATTGGCAACAAAGTTCTTGGTAATTTCATGTTCACGAACGTGAATAGTGATCCAGACTTCCAAGCTTACGGCTATGTTGCATCAGGCCATAATTCAGTCAATTATGATGAAGAGACGGGTAAAATATTCAACTTCTTCCACACTCGCTTCCCGCAGCGTGGCGAAACACATGAGCTTCGTGTGCATCAAATGTTTACCAACGAAGATGGATGGCCGCTCACTTCTCCTCATCGTTACACTGGTGAAACTATCGCAGCCGTTATGCAGGAAGATGTTATTGGAGCTTACCAGTTCGTGAATCACGGGAAAGATACTTCTGCTAAAATTAAATCCACAACAGCTATCGAACTGCGAGGTGATGGAACCATTACAGGGTCCGTAACCGGTTCTTGGGAGCTAAAAGGAGAGTATTACGCCGACCTGCTCATCAATGAAATAGAAAACGGAGCTACTGTACAAAATCTCTACAAAGGTGTATTCGTAAAACAATGGGATTCCACTTGTCAGAGCAATGTTATGACTTTCACAGCCATGTCCAATAAGGGTGTTACCGTCTGGGGCAGCCAAATTGAACTGCTGAGCACAGATCAAATTGTATCCAATGTTAAAGATAGTTTAAGCTTGGGCAACACAAGTAAAGTATACAAAGATCTTACGCTCCCAACTGAGGCCGTAAGAGGAACAGTCATTACGTGGTCGTCTTCCAATGAAGCCGTAGTAGGAAACGATGGTTCAGTTGTTCGTCCTGAAAAAGGACTCGGAAACGCAACGATTGAACTTACTGCTACGATTGCGTTGGGTGAGTCTACTGCAACTAAGACCTTTACTATCATTGTAATGGAACTGACTGGAAATATACTGGAAGACGGTTTGGTGGCAGCGTATGATTTTGAAGGAGATCTTTCAGAGAACGGAGATCGTACTGATAAGGGTACAATTACCGGCAATCGGATTAACAATACTGGTGGGAACATCACCTATGAGACAGGTGAAGTTGGTCTTGCAGCTAAATTCGACGGTAGCTCCGGTATTCGCCTACCAAATGGTTTGATTAAAGGCAACACCTACACAGTAGGCATGTGGCTTAACCCACAAGAACTGACTCAATTCACTACAGCCTTCTTTGGTGCTACAACAGATACGAATTGGATTAGTCTCTTGCCTTATGGAAACGGTGGAGCTACTACCCGGATGTGGTTTGGTAGCCAAACCTTCCACGATGCAGAAGCAGGCATGCAGATTCCAGTTAACCAATGGTCGCATATAGCTTTCACTTACGATGCCGGGACTGTGAAGCTCTATGTAAACGGAGTATTGAAGTACACTGGAAAAGGATTTACGGATGTATTTGACAGCGCAGATGCAGTATTCGCACTGGGTGTAAACTACTGGGATATCCCTTACAAAGGTTTGATTGATAACCTGCGTATCTACGAAAGTGCACTTTCCGCTGAAGCTGTAGACTTGCTGGTAAACGGTGAGCCTGACAGTAATGTTAAAGTAAGTACGATAACCATCGGTGATGCTGAAATGGATGTGGCTGTGGGGAATACCTTTACCCCTCAAGTAAAAGTACTACCTACCAATGCAGGAAATAAGAAGCTCACTTGGAGTTCTAGTGATCCTAGCGCCATTTCAGTTGATGCTACAACCGGAACCGTAACCGCGCTAAAAGTAGGTGGCGAAGCAGTGATTACAGCCACTGCGGCTGATGGTAGTGGCGTCTCAGCAGACTATAAGGTAAACGTTACGGATGGAAAAGTAGCCTATTATGCTTTTGATGGAAGCCTTGATGACTCCCTCCAATTGGTCGGTACTGGCCAGGTTACGGGAATAAAAATCGAAGCTCCAACTGTTGGTAACATCACTTACGGTAACGGTATCACTAATCAAGCAGCAGTATTTGACGGTGTTTCCGGAATCCGGTTACCTAATGGATTAATTGACAGCAATACCTATACCGTATCTATGTGGTTAAACCCTGAGCAGCTTACTGATGCAACAACAACCTTCTTCGGTGCTGCTTCGATAAACAGCTGGATTAGCTTCGTTCCACAGAACGGCGCAGGTAAAACACTGCTATGGTCTGGCGAGGCATGGTATGATGCTGTTTCCGCTATAAAGATTCCAGAGAATAAATGGACGCATGTAGCATTTACGGTCAACAACGGTACCGTGAAGGTATACCTCGACGGAGTTGAGCAATTCTCCGGTGAGGGCTTCCCGAATGTGTTTAAGAACAAGAATGGTGTGTTCGCTCTTGGCGTAAACTATTGGGACGTACCTTATAAGGGAATGATTGATGAACTGAAGATTTATAGCAGAGCACTCAAATCAGACGAAATACTGACTGAATATAACTCAAATGTAAATTAAGAGAATCATCATTTGGAAAGAGAGCGGAGCCTCAGGCTCCGTTCTTTTTATCTTAAATCACGCGATCAAAGTGAATGAGCGTCCAGAAATTTTCTCACCTTCGTATTGTAAAACAAGCATTTAAATAATATAATCATTAACTATACGTCTTGAACTAAATTGGAGGCCATCTATGAAACTTGACCTGTCGGAAGAATCTCTTCCCGTCTACGAAGCTTTAGCCAGTTCAGTTCGTCTGCACCTGCTGCGCTTGCTTGCCGAGAACCCAATGAATGTCAAGGAATTGGCCGCAGCGGTAAATTTGAGCAGCGCTATTATGACAATGCATGTGCGTAAGCTAGAAGCTGCAGGACTTATCCAGACACATATGGCACCTGGACGAAGTGGTCTGCAAAAGATCTGTACGCTGGCTGCTGAAAGCGCCGAGATCACCTTTCCAGGCAGACAAATTAATGAGCGCAAAAGCTACCGCAAGGAGATTCCTGTTGGGCATTATTCTGACTTCATGATCGAGCCTACCTGCGGTCTTGCCACTACAGAGCAAGTGATTGGCAGCTTTGATGATCCCCGTTATTTCTGGGATCTCGAGCGTATGAATGCTGGTATTCTCTGGTTCGGCAAAGGGTATATCGAATATAAAATTCCTAACTTCCTTCTCTCCAGTCAACAGCCCGAGGAGCTAATCATTACGATGGAGATTGCCTCCGAAGCGCCTTCCATTAATAATAATTGGCCCTCCGACATCACTTTCACACTGAACGGAGTACAGCTTGGATTCTGGACCAGTCCGGGTGACTACGGAGATAGACGTGGTAAATACACGCCAGCTTGGTGGCCAGCACTCACGAATCAATACGGCCTTCTTAAGCAGCTGCGCATTACATCTAAAGGCACGTTTATGGACGGCCTGAAACTGTCCGACGTTACGCTGGATCAAGTGAACATTCGCAACAAGCAATGGACTTTCAAGCTTTCCGTCGATGAAGAGGCCGAGCATATTGGCGGCATTACCCTTTTTGGCAAAGGCTTTGGCAACTATAATGATGATCTAATCGTTGAGCTGTTCTACACAGATACCCATGAATAAAGCCGCATTCATCTCCCATTGGAGAGTCGAATGCGGCTCTTATTTTACCTTATTTCATGTTCAATGAAGGGTCCCCATAATCCGCCACCAGGCAGTGGACAGCCACGTTCCTTAAGCTTAGCTACAACAGGAATAATGCATCCACAAGCTACGCAAGTCACACTCTCATGCAGCTTAGGACAAGTCCCGCAAAGAGAAATCCGTTCAGCATAAACCTCATCTGGAACACAAAGCTCTGTCTTAAACATGGATGATGACAAGATTCGCTCTATCTGTGCATCGGTAACCTTGTAATCGTCGCGACACCCCTTGCATGCAGATGTTGTTGACATGATAACACCACCTTATGCCTTCGGCGTAATCTCCAGCACAGTTACTGACATTGGAGCCAGCTCTACATTAAGAAGATTACCTTCAAGTGTAAAGGCTGTAAAAGCTTGCGGTACGACAGCATCTGGCTGAATAAATGTATTATGAGCATCTATCTTGTTACCTGTGAGCGTAGTGCCTGTCACTTCAACCTTCTGCCCGGAA
Source organism: Paenibacillus sp. FSL R5-0475 (assembly GCF_038004585.1). Classification (NCBI taxonomy): domain Bacteria; kingdom Bacillati; phylum Bacillota; class Bacilli; order Caryophanales; family Paenibacillaceae; genus Paenibacillus; species Paenibacillus sp. FSL R5-0475. The sequence goes on along the minus strand of NZ_JBBORK010000001.1, from coordinate 198,089 downwards.
AGGCCACGTAGCTCGAGGGGTACAGTAGCTGATGCAGCGTGATTCAAGTTGCAAAGACTGACATGAATGATCCCAGCGTCTGTTACGGAAGCTGAAGCAGATACTTCAGGAATCTCGCTGCCCTCAAAGCTGTAAGTCCCACTATCGATTGTTAACTCCAACAACTCAGCATCCTGATGGACTTTAAACATATTGAATACATGATAGGTAGGCGTTAGCAGCATTTTTTCTCCTTCGGTTAAAATCACTGCTTGAAGCACGTTAATGGTCTGCGCAATATTTGCCATCCGTACCCGGTCACTGTGTTTATGGAAAATATTCAGGGTTACGCCAGCTACAAGGGCATCCCGAATTGTATTTTGTTGATATAGGAATCCTGGATTCGTACCCGGCTCAACATCATACCAAGTTCCCCATTCGTCAACGATAAGGCCTACTCTTTTATCTGGGTCATATTTGTCCATAATAACGCCATGTTTAGTAATCAGCTCATCCATGCGAAGGGCCTTCTCCAAAGTGCTAAACCATTCACTAGTTTCAAAGCCTGTTGCTGCCCCTTTATTCTCCCATGCTGGACCAGGAATCGTATAATAATGAAGGGTAATCGAGTCCATAAAGCGTGTAGCTTCACGCATTAGAACTTCCATCCAGTGATAATCATCCACGTTAGGACCACAAGCGATCCGATGAATACGATTCTCCCCGTAATTACGTACATACGTCTGATATTGGCGATAAAGATCTGCATAATATTCTGGACGCATATTCCCGCCGCAGCCCCAATTCTCATTACCAACGCCAAAATAAGTGACAGCCCAAGGCTCTTGATGACCGTTCTGCTGGCGAAGCTCAGACATCGGTGAGACACCGCCAAAGGTTAAATACTCTACCCATTCGGACATCTCTTGAACCGTACCACTTCCCACATTACCATTGATATAAGGTTCACATTCCAGCATCTCACATAATTCCATAAATTCATGTGTACCAAAATGGTTGTTCTCAACCGTGCCGCCCCAATGCGTATTGATCATACGTTTACGAGCTTCGCGATCACCAATACCATCTTTCCAATGATATTCATCTGCAAAACATCCACCCGGCCAGCGAAGTACTGGAATTTGTATTTCTTTAAGCGCTTTCACAACATCATTACGAATACCGTTAGTGTTAGGAATCGGTGAATCTTCTCCGACCCAAATGCCTTCATAAATACAACGTCCTAGATGCTCAGAGAAGTGTCCATAAATATTTTTGTTTATCGTACCTTTACGAATGTCTGTATTAAGGATTGCGCGATCTGCCATGAATAAACTCCGCCCTTCAACATTTATATTTTTATTAACTAATTAATAATTATACAAATATTATAGAGCGGTCCTCAGCGATCCGTCAATCTCCAATATGAATGAATCTATTCTTTATCAATCGGTTTGTTTATCCCGTCTTCATAATAATCAAAAACGAGCTGCCGCTGCGTTCCTCTTACCCCGTAAAATACGTCGGAGATCCGTTTCCCCTTCCGTCTTAATTCGTTCTCCAGCCATTCTTTGGTCAGTCCATTATTCTCAAGATTCTCTTCAATGAGGACGCCATCCATAATTAACTCAACGGGAAAGCTCTGAGGAACCGAAAGAAGCTTCAAATCTTTTCGAGTAACATATTGATACTCTTGTTTCTTTAAGACGGATACCATTCCGTTATCTTCTAATACGGCATACTCTACTACCTCTAGATTAAAAATTTCTTTTTCCCTCAGTGCCTGATCCAAGGAGTCTAGCGAATACCTTACCTTTTTCATATTCCCTTCAAGAATTTTCCCGTTTTCAATAAGTACCGTAGGTGATCCTGAGATCCAGCTTCTCATTCTACGACTCTTTATAGCGATGATAGATAGTAGAAAAGACGTAGCAGTGATAACAATGAGCGCCACGATCATATATGACGACTTTAGGTCTTTATTAAAAGCCAGGTTTGCCGCAAGCGATCCTAATATAATGCCTGTCACGAAATCATGAAACGTCAAATTAGAAATCGTTTGTTTACCCAATATCTTAGCTATCACTAGCAGCATGATCATAGCGACCACAGTACGAAGAACAATATCCATATGCGCCTGCATCTCTAATGCTCCTTTCTATTCAATCCCCTATTATTCACAAACCAAGGTGAAATGAAACGTCATTACAATCGGTTTAATTTTAAGAGGTCATCCGGAGACTTCTGTAAACGTCAAAAGGGCTCTGGAATGGTTCTACTGAACCGTCCCAAAGCCCTAGCTACGAATGCTTATTTTTCAGTCTTGATTGCAAGCAGATTGTGCAGAATCATTGCGCTTTCAGCTCGAGTTGCTGAGCCTCCCGGATCGAATTGCCGCTCACTTCGACCCGGGATAAGTCCAAGGGCTTGAGATTGACCGAACTATAATTGACTGCAGCTTTCGATTCTCCATTGACATACGCATCTTCAGAAACATACAGCTTCGTCTGGTTCCGAATCGGAAGGCTCGGTGCAGTACCATCCCGATCATTACCGCCATGTGACCGTACAGTTCATCTATCGACGGGATCATTTCAAGACAAGCGCGTTCCATAAATTTATCGAATTATTGCAGCAAAAACCCTGAAGACTCGTATGATGAGTTTCTTCAGGCTTTTTTACATGGCACCGTTATGATCACCTGTGCGCCGCCTTCGACACGGTTTCCTGCTTCGATATGCCCTCCGTGCTTTGTAATGAGCAACTGTGCTGTATACAATCCAAGCCCGGAATGACCTTTGTCTAGAGATCTAGACGGATCCCCCGTGTAGAATTTATCGAACATCCGCCGCAAATCAAGAGCGCTGAACCCCTTCCCCGTATCCTTCATGTCAAAGGTAATCTGCGTCTCCTCTACGATGACCGTCCACTCGATCCTTCCCTCCACTGGCGTAAATCGCAAGCTATTGGTAATCACGTTATCGAATACTTGCTCCAACCGTGATGTATCCACAAGAAACTGCTGTTCTTGGTCGCATCGCCTATTCACATAAGAGAAGTCAAAAGCAATCCACTTCTCACGGCATAACAATGCGTATTCATCTTTTTTCCGCTCACAGAAGGCGAGTAAATCCGCTCTCGTATACTGGAGGACAAAATCAGGCGTGTCGATTTTATTCATGAACAGCAATTCCGTCAGCATTTTGTCCGCACGCTGCGTACTGTTCTGAATGGTTAACAAGTACTTCTCCAGCCGTTCGGGACGGCGTGCACCGCTCTCGATTAAATTGTCTACATGACCTTGAATGATCGTCAGCGGCGTCCGCAAATCATGGGCAATCGCAGAGATCATGTCGCGTCTCTCCTGCTCCAGCTTCCACTCCCACTTCAAGGATTGCTCCAGCGCGATCCGCATCTCTTCGAAGGCATCGGAGAGCTCGATCAGCTCCTTCGACCCACCTGCTCCTGCGACGGAGAAATTCAGGTCATTTTGCTGGATTCGTCTAGCTCCCCCGATGATCCGTGCGATCGACGGTTCGAGCCGTTTACCCAATTTTCTCGCGAAAATAAAAGAGAACAAGACGATGAAGAAGAACGGTGCGATCAAACTGCACAAAATAAGCATAACGAGCAGCCCGTTTCCAGGGTTGTTGGAGGATACACTTAAACTGTATCGTAGCACCAGCATCCCCTTTAATTTTTTCTGCGAATCAAGGATCGGGTGGTAATTGATATATTTCCCGCCCTGTTTCTCGCTACGGTTCAGCTTGCTTAGCACATCCTCCGGGCTGTTGACGAAAGTCTGCCCCTTCCAGCCGTAGACGATTTGCCCCTTCAGATTCACGATTTGATACTGCATGCCTTTCGTCAGAATAACATGTTCCAACGCATTCTGCTTTGAAGGAGATAATAAGGCGTCTTTTTGCTGATCTACATAACCTAGAATCTGGGGAATTTGCTGCTCATAATAGTTGGCTGGTAGAATGCTCTTGTCCGTTTGATTAATCAAAGCATAAAGCGTACCGCCCCAAACCAACATCGAGCCGATGAAGCTATAGAAAAGAACGAGTGTAAATGCGCCCATAAACTGTCTGCGCAGCGGTTTTCGACTTGCCTTTACTTCCTTTCGAATCTGTACCCTACCCCCCATACCGTTGTAACAAAGGTCTTCTCCGGTGCTGCGCACGCCAGCTTCGCCCGGATATTTTTGATATGTTCGGTAATTGTGGCTGCTTCTCCCTCCGCATCGAATCCCCAGATCTTCTCATAGATTTGTTCCCGCGAGAATACTTGATTCGGATGCATGAAGAGAAGCCGGAACAATTCGAACTCCCGGCTGGTCAGCGGAATCGGAAGGTTCTGGTAGAATACCTGATGGCTGTCCAGATCCATCGTGAGATCGCCATGGTGCAGCAGCTTCGGTTGATGATCAAGATGGCTCCGCTGCTCCCGACGAAGATGCGCTCTTATTCTCGCCTTCAATTCTTGCATGCTAAAAGGCTTCACGATATAGTCATCGCCACCGACGGCGAGGCCTTGGATCCGATCCGCTTCATTGGAGCGCGCGCTTAAGAACAGAATCGGACACGAGACCCGGTCACGTATCGCTTGGCATACTTCGAGCCCATCGAGATGCGGCATCATAATATCCAGGATGATTAAGTCGGGCGTCTCTCCCAGTCGATCGAACACTTCCTTGCCGTCATAAGCCACTGATACCTCATACCCATCATCCTGAAGCGCATCGCGCATAAATCCGACGATTTCTCGCTCATCATCGGCGATTAATATCTTTTCTCTCATCTCTTGAATTTCCTTTCGCGTCTATCAATCTAGCAGCTTTATCCCCTCATTGTACCTTCTTCTGCGCCAAAAATCCCCTGCAGCGGCACACACGGTGTTCACGACAGGGGAACAATTAAATTTTCAGGTATAACCGAGTTAGAGCTTCGTTGTCGGTTCTTTGACTTTATCGAAGACGATGATCCCGTCATATTGCTCTTTTGGAATGAATCGCATCGACATCGGCATAATGATCTCGGACGTCATGCCATCCTCGGCTGCATAGATCGGTTTGAACATCCAAGCATTATTTTTGTTCGGAGACTTGTGCTTGGATAGATCCGCAAACGCAATCTTATAACCGCTCTGCATCATCAGTTGTTCCAGACTCCCCTTCGGCATCGGCTGAATATCGAAGATCTTCTGTGTCGTAATCGTGCTCGCCTTACCGCTGTTCATGTACAGACCCAACACGTAGACCTTATCCTTTAGCTTCTTATGTAGCAATTCTCCCATACTTGTAAAGCTGTTAATCCATTTCCCTTGTTCTTTCGTTTCGATTTTGGACGTATTCTTCGCCAGATGATCGTTATGCGCCCATAAAATCACTTTTTTGCCGGGATACATCACCTTCATTAACCACTCCACGTTGTCAGCCATGATTCGATCACGGAATTCATAGCTTTCCTTCGTATCGTACATCCCCATCTCGATGAATTTGACCCGATCCTCCAACGTCTTGACAGCGATATCCACCATCCGCGGGTTCGCAGGGTAGGCGGCTGCAAGTTGTTCTTTGTTCTCTTGGATGAATTGGATCAACGCCTTGTATTTCGGTTCGTACGTATTCTTCACCTTCTTGATTTCTGCTTTCGCCTCCGGATGACTATCGTCCATGCCATATTGGTTGAGCACCTTATAGAAATCCGTCATCGCTTGCATTTCGAAGTTGAAATAATTCTCGCCCTGATCCTTGTCTACCTTGGCAATCCAACCGGCAATAAATTGCGTTAAGTACCCTGATGTGAACTGCATGTCATAACCTGCTAGATATAAGGGATCGTTCGTCCCTTGCTTCTTCTTGATGTAATCGAATAAATTCAGAGTCTCCTTGGAATGCCAGATGGGAAAAATTGAACGTTCCATCATTTGTTGCGATGTCCATGTTCCTGCATTATCGTACGTCATGAATGAATCCCCAAGGCCCGACTCAAATGCAATCACGTCAAAATCCAGCTCTTCGTGTAAATATTTGATCAACCTTGTCTTCATGCTGCTGTATTCTGCGACACGGTGAAAGTTCTCGCCAAGGCTAATGACCGTCTTATCTTTCAAGATCGGCTTCAGAAACGCTAAATCTTTATAGTCCGATGACGTCAAAGATTTAATCTCTTGAATATTCTCCTTCGACCCCGTAATTTTCTGCGCGGTCGCCGAGGCGCTCACTGGCGATAGTAATAGTGAAAATGCTAGGCCCAGGGAAATGATACCTGTTAATCGTTTCGTTGCTTGCATGTTGAATGTTCTCCTCCTTCGAAATCTGTTATTACGTCGTTCTCTTACCATGCAGAGACATCGTAACAGGAACTTCTAAGGAATCTATAAAGATAAGAGAATAATTCCTCAATGCGCGTGACAGACCCGCTTCTTCACGAATCTCACTGCCATATTTAAGACGAGCATGATCATCCCGATGTTGATCGCATAATCCGCTAAATTGAGAATGCCTCTCCCCGATCGAGACATGATAAAATCCGTGACCTGCCCGAACACCAGTCGATCAATCCCGTTGCCAACCGCACCACCGACCAAGAAACCAGCGATCATATCCGCCAATCGGCCTTTCCAGGCACCCATGCTGCGATAATAGAACACACCGATGACGAACAAGATGGCGATCACCCCGAATAACCACGCATAACCTTGGAATAAACTGAAAGCCATCCCGCTATTCTCATAATGTGTAATCTCCCATCGTCCGAAGAACAAGCTATCTCCGATATCCAGGTTCATCCGAATCCAAATTTTCGAGACCTGATCGATCAAGATCACGACCATCGCGATCATACAAAACCACATAGCGACACCCACTTTCTTCTCAGCCTATGAACAACCATGTAACTCCCTTGTGCTCATCATACTACAAAACCATGTGGCATCGAAAAATAAAGGCACGCCCGAAGGAGTGCCTTTCAGGTATCCTTATATTGACTGCTCGTCTTCATTTTTTTGTAAAATAATGAAAGAAAACACAGGTTTCTTGTGTCTAATAGCTGAGAGGATAGGGTAATGATTTCTATGACGGCAACGCTAATAATGTCTACAAGTTATCTTCCTGCACAAAATTCAGCACGGCATCGTCGACGGCCGAAGTTCTTCCCAGATCAGGGCAATTCACAAGCTCAATTTCGCAAGTCTCCGCACAGCCGTGCAGTTCAAAAAGAACCAGTTCATTACGACCTTTGCGCAGTAATGGACCGGGGATATATAGGGCCCTTTGCGGTCCTGCATTCCAGTAGCGGCCCAGATTAAATCCGTTGATCCAGGCAACCCCTTTATTCCATCCATCGAACCGTAGAAAAGTATCGCCAATTTCCTCCGCCTCAAAGCAGCCCCGGTAGAATCCGGGCAAACCCGAAAGTGCCGCAGCTTCTTGCTTCTCCACCGTCTGCTCCTTGTACTCAAGTGAAGCCAGTGTTCCCGGTTCTAACGGAAGTGTACGGATCGTCCAGTTATATTGCAGCTGGTTATCGATTCGAACCCCGTCCAGAATTCCTTTCGGATCACGAATGAGCGGCCCATAATTAATCCGACCCATATTCTCGACGAGAATATCCAGCTGCGCTCCTCCGGCAGGAATGGAAAGTTCAAGCGGCTGCGGATTCCAGCGTTCAATGACCCCAAGTACCTGTCCATCCAGGAAAACCTGCGCCCGATCACGCACACCCTCGATGTAAAGCTTCTGCCTGGACCGAGGTCCCTGCACATAAGTGCTGTACAATATAAAACCATAGGATTGTCCGAGCTTTTCCATCGGCTGTACACACACACTGTTCACCGGCTCGGATAACTTCTCCAGATTGGAAGCTGTGAATAGTTCCGCTCTTTCCATCAAGGCAACTTTCCCGTAGGAGATCTTCGGAATCGGCTCAGGGAGCGGACAAGTCGGTGCAAATCCATGTTTGCCCAGTACCGACCGAACAGCTTCAAATTTCGCCGTCGTATCTCCCCATTCCGTGAGCGGGGCATCATAATCATAGCTTGTAGTCGTCGGCTCGTAGGCGACGATATGATTCGCCCCATTATAGAAGCCAAAATTGGTCCCGCCGTGGAACATGTACATATTGAGTGAGGAGCCGTGCGTCAGGATATCATCCAGAACGCCAGCTACATCTTCGGCATCGCGCACATGATGATCCTCCATCCAATGATCGAACCAGCCGTTCCAATATTCCATCACCATCAGCGGCTCTTCAGATCGGTACTCCCGGTATTTGCGGAAGGATTCCTCTGCACAGGAGCCAAAATTAACTGTAGCATGCACATCTTCCAGTGTTCCGCCGAGCAACATTTCATCGGTTGGTCCGTCGGAGGTAAAGAGCAATACATCGACCCCTCTGCTGAGGAGTCCATTACGCATATATCTCAGGTAACTACTGTCATTGCCATAGCTGCCATATTCGTTCTCTACCTGGACGGCCAGAATCGGCCCGCCATGTGTGGACAGTAGCGGAACCAGCCGAGGAATCAGCTCATCGTAATACCGGTCCACCTTGCTTAAATAAAGAGGATCACAGCAGCGAAGCTGAAGTTCACTGTAAGCCAGCAGCCAGGCCGGCAGACCACCGAATTCCCATTCGGCACAAATGAATGGACTCGGTCTGACAATAACATGAAGCCCAAGCTCTCCGGCCAGTTCAATAAAAGAGACCACATCGGCCATGCCATCAAATACGAACTCCCCTTCCTTGGGTTCATGCATATTCCAGGCGATATAGGTCTCCACGGTATTGAATCCGCAGGCTTTCAATTTCAGTAGCCGGTCTTTCCAGTATTCAGGCACAACCCGAAAATAATGAATAGCTCCCGATACGATCCGGTAAGGCTGTCCGTCCAGCAAATATTGTCCGTCGTTCCAAGTGAGTAGGCTCATACTCTACAACCTCCTTTTTTAACATCTATTCTAACGACTCCCCGCAGTGAAAGACGGCAAGCCGTCTGATCTTGGGGCTTGCAGTAGTTAAGAGCACCCGCAGTCGTATTTTCTCTGTGCAAATCGGAGGGAAGGCGTCTATTTTCTTATGGCCAATCGCGCTGCCACGTTTCAACTCCAGCCACGCTCCGTCAATGAATGCTTCCAGCACATATTCGCTCACTCTCTCGCCATAAGCGATGTCCTCCATAATCTCGGCGTGGTCAATCACAGTAGCTACAGGCAATTCCAGCTCAATAAGATCTCCAGTGCCCGCTGTTACGGCTAGTGCCTTTCCGAATCTACGTTGAATCTCCTTACCGAATTCCAGCAGACGCTGCACATCGGCCTCCGGAAGCAGCCCGTAGTTGTCAGGCGCCACATTGAGCAGCAAAGTCGCCCCATGCCCAACCGAACGATAATATATGTCCATTAGCTGCTCTAGGGACAGCAGCAAGTGCTCTTCCTCAGGATGCCAGAACCAGCGGTCTTTACGGATGGGCACATCGCATTCCGCAGGCACCCAGCTTGGCGTTCCGGGAAGCCAGTTCAATGAAGCTTCACTGAACATGCTACCCCGCGCGGAATCCGCAGTGTTCCAGCATGGATAAGGAGCAACGCCATCCTCATTGCCAACCCAGCGAATCGTTGGTGCCCCCATATTAAACACCATGGCGCTTGGCTGATGGAGCTTAATCAGATCCATAATCCGCCGCCAATCGTAATTACGGCCTTCAGATCCCGCGCCGTCGAACCAAATCTCCGTAAGTGGGCCGTAACCCGTAAGGAGCTCCTGCAATTGCAAGCAATAGAAATCATCATATGCTTGCGGATCCGCATAACATGGCTCATGTCTGTCCCATGGAGACAAATAAATGCCGAAGCCTAGTCCAAATTCACGGCAAGCCTCCTCGCACTCCTTGACAACATCGCCTCGCCCTTCTTTCCATGGGCTGGAGGCAACAGAATAAGTACTCGTTGCAGTCGGCCACAGGCAGAAGCCGTCATGATGCTTAGCGGTCAGTATAAAATAACGGAATCCAGCTTCTTTAGCTGCACTAACCCATTGGCGGGCATCCAGATGAACTGGGTTAAAGACCGTAGGTGAATCGCTACCTTCTCCCCACTCCTGATCGCAAAACGTGTTCATTCCAAAATGGCAGAACATCCCCAGCTCCAGATCCTGCCACTCCATCTGTTCCTTAGAAGGCAAAGCTACTTGCTCTTCGGACTTGTTCTTTGAAGAAATGCTTTCCATCATTTTTATACTCTCCCGTATATTTGTGTAAGCCCAATGTATAAATAAGGGCTTTGGAAAGCCGGTTGATGACCTTCCAAAGCCCCGTCCCCAACTTGGGATACCTCGCTTATTGCCTATTTACTTGATGACACCTTTTTCGTTGATAATTTTCGTTGCTTCACCAACCATCCATTGCTGCACCTTATCAATCGATTCATTTCCAAGCATGAATCTGCTGAAGCCGTCATCGATAATTTTGGTCAATTCGGAAGTTGCCGTCGTCATCACCTGCGCACCGTCAAGGAACTGAATTTCTTTATCGAAAAGTGTGTATTTGAGTGAATCCATATCATACATATCTTCTTTACCAGCGACCAATTTAGTCAGCAAGGTCTCATTATCAGCTTTTTTATATCCGGAGAATTCCAGTCTGTTATCACTAACAGCCGTCGACATAAATCTCATCAATTTGAAGGAAGCCTCTTTGTTCTTTGAAGTTGCGCCCATCGCCAGCATGTTGCCGCTGGTGAAGTATTTGCCTTCATAGTCTTTCGGTTCCGATCCTGCAGGAGGCACCGGTACCGGAGCAAAGGCTGTCTTGAATTCATGCGGATACTGCTCGGTGTTACCTGGATCAGCAATCGTCCAGTTGCCAGCCAAGATCATAGCAGCTTCTTCATTGAAGAATTCGGTACGATAGTTAAGCTTAGCGGCAAGAGCGTCTGCATAAGATTTCGCAGATTTATCAGCAGACTCCATATCTTTACGCAGCTGGAAGAAATACTTATATGTCGGATCCGCGAAGATTGTCGTCCCGTCATCATATACGAACGGGTCTTTCATCATCGTTTGAGCTGGAGCGTTCATGTACAATTCCCAGGTGTGGAAATAAGTGCCGTAACGTTTGTCCACGCCTTCGCCTTTGGTCAGTTTTTTGGCATAGTCGCGGTAGTCATCCCATGTCCAGCCAAAAGTAGGTACAGGCAGACCCGCTTCATCCAGTGCATCTTTGTTCAGCATCACGTAGTTGCTGCTCTTCGTATATTGCAACCCATAATAGTTGTTGTCGACCTTAGCATTCACATAATATTCATCCTCAGGAACGAGGTTATCTTTCTCATAGAATTCATTCAGCGGGGCAAGTGCTCCCCGAGTCGCCCGTTCAAGCACGCCTCCCAAGCTTGGCACCTGAACAACATCAATCGCTTCGCCGGAAGATATCAGGAAGTCGAGTTTCTTCAGCATCTCCACAGAATCACCGGGAACGAGTGTCACATGCTCTACTTTGATGCCTGGGTTCTGATCCATAAATTCCTGCAGCATAGCATCGGTACCAGCCGACTGGGCTTCATTATCCCAGTTGTAATACTTGATGGCGACTTGCTTGTCCACCTTGGTGTTCCCGGCATTCGTACCAGCTTCAGCATTCCCATTCTTGTCCGAGTTTCCGGAATTTCCACAGGCGCTTAGCGTTAAGGAAACCGCCAGCATGGAGCCCAGTACAACGGATAATCTTTTCTTGCTCTTTGTTTTCATTTTACTTCCCCCCGCACTGAATTTTAAGTATAGTGCCTTGTTCATTTCTTATTATAGGCATCCGCTTTACTGGCCAAGTGCACAATTTTGCTGTTGTAGGATCACATTTTTGACTTTTACTATCTATCGTACACCCGCAGGTCAGCCCTTTACGCCGCCAAGGGAGATTCCGTTAATGACTTGCTTTTGCAGGGCAATGAACACGATGACGAGCGGGATGATCGCCGAAACAGCTGCCGTCATCATAATCGCATAGTTGTTCGAATAATCGTCCCGGAACAGGGTCATACCGAGTGGGATAGTGTACAAATTCTTATTTAGTAAGAAGATCAGCGGATTCTGGTAATCATTCCAGGTCCAGATAAATTTGATGATCGCCACCGTAGCGAGCACCGGCTTGCAGAGCGGAATAATGATAGACCAGAATATCCGTAAATGGCCTGCACCGTCAATTCGCGCCGCTTCAATGTATTCGTCGCTGACACCAATCATAAATTGCCGCAGCAGGAACGTGAAGTAGATGGAGAACATACTCATTAAAATAATTGCAGCATGAGTATCATAAAGACCGAACCAGCGAATCAGCAGAAAGCGCGGAATCAGTGTGGCCTGGTCAGGTATAATCATGAATGACAGCAGCGCCAGAAACACCATATTTCGTCCTTTGAACTTGATTTTGGTCAAGGCGTACGCCGACATAGATGAAATGATAAGTGTAATTAAGGTTGTAATAATCGCAACTTTAAAGGAATTTAAATAGAAATGAGAAAAAGGTACTCGTCCCATCCAAACCATCTTGAAATTATACGCTACATTGATCTTCTCGGGAATCCATTGGATCGGGAAGCGCATAACATCTTTCTCATATTTAAAGGCTGCGGAAATCATCCAGATCAGAGGAATAAGAAATACAATGGACAAAGCCCCCATGATGCAGGTAGTGATCACTCTGGACATATTTTTTCTAATCAGTTGCATGTTAATTTCCCCCCTTTATTCTTCATTTCTCATTTTCCAAGTAGCTGCGGTGATCAAGCCTATGACGGCGAATAGCAGCCAGGAAATTGCAGAAGCATAGCCCATGTTGTAGTATTTGAACCCTTCCTCATAGATCCTGAACACAAGCACGGTAGAAGAATTGTTCGGGCCACCTTCGGTCAAAAACGCGATGATGTCGAACACCTTAAACGAGCCAATCAGCATGGTTATAAGCAAGAAGAACGTGGTTGGACGCAGCATCGGAACCGTGATGGCAAAGAATTTCTTCAGTGCGCTAGCTCCATCTATTTCGGCGGCTTCGTAGATTTCATCGGAAATATTCGTCAAGCCGGCCATATAGATAATAATGGTGTAACCCAGACTCGCCCAAGAACTGATAATGGCAATCGATAACAGCGAGGTCTTTGGATCCACCAGCCATTTTGGAGGGCTGGAAATTCCAAGCTCCATCAAGAACTGATTGATCGGTCCAAGGGATGGATGGAACAATGCGCTCCATACAGCGGCAATTGCAATAATCGAAGAAATATAAGGGATAAAGAAGGCAACTTTGAAATAATTTTTAAGAAATACACTATTTTGAATCAATGCCGCCAGCACCAAAGCAATCGCAATCGGTATCGGCACGGTCATAATCATATAAATAGCATTGTTCTTCAAAGCTTGAATGATGCTCGGATCATGGAACATTTTGATATAGTTATCCAATCCGATAAACTCGATCCCTTGAACCCCCGACAATAGATCCCATTTCGAGAAGCTTAAATAAAGTGAGAATCCAAGTGCAAATACATTTAGAAAAAGCATTCCGACAATTTCCGGAGCTAGAAACAGCCACCCGGTCAAAGCCTCTTTCCGCTGCGGAGTCCAGAACTTCCGCTTCTCCTGCAGAATTTTTGGCACAGGTTGTTTTGCAGCCTCCACGTTGTATCACCTCGACAATTTGATTTGTCATTATAGTAATATATCCGCCTCCCGCATGAAGGAGTGATTATGACCCGAGATGTGCAAGATTTTGACCTTTGTCTTTCGACAACAAAAAAACCGCCCAAGATGGGCGGTGGGTTTATTCGGTAGGTTGAGATTTGCACTTCTCAGCGTACTGAGTGTTTGGATTTATATTCGCTCGGCGTAGTTCCCACATATTTTTTAAATACTTTTGAAAAATAGGTTCTGTCCGAATATCCCAGACCAACGGCCAGCGATTCCAGGTTTTGGCTGGAGATTTTCAGCATTTTGGTCGCAACCTTCATCTTGTGCTGATGCACATAGTCCGTAAAGGTCAGACCTGTCATGCGTTTGAAATAACGCGAGAAATAGCTCGGGTCCAGAAAGAGATAACGTGCCATATCGATTGAAGTGATGTTATCGCCAAGATGCTGATCGATAAATTGCTGGATAAGCTGCAGCTTGGGCTCCTGCGGGGGAGTTCCCGCCATCTGCTGTTTGTTGCCTGTAATCTGCACAAGCTTTCTTTCCACCAGTTCCATCGTATCCTCCAGTGTGCGGGTTTGCACGAGATAGACGAACAGATCCTCATCGAATGTTAGGCTAGTGAACATCAGCTCGATACCTCGGAGCATAAAGGATAAATCCCGGACGAAATCGCCCGGATGGATAGCCATAACTTTTGCAGTCCTAGCGATTTCCTGAAGAGTGCCACGGATGGCTTCAAGATCATTTTTAATCACGGCCCGTTCCATCTGCGGGATATAACTATCCAGAAATCCTTGAGGAGCAGGCTGGAAGCGAGGGGTAGCGATTTGCAGAGTATCCAGAACTGTGTATTCCGCACTCGCATAGAACTCGCACTTGTCTTGGACAATTTGCCGATGAATCTGTCCAATTGCCTGCAGCTCTATTTTCTCAGTGACTGCGATGATGCCCGGTTGAATCTTAAGGAGATGGGAGCACTCGGAACACAATCGCTGTAAATAATCATGAAAATAAAGACTGGCATTCTGCGCCAGATTCACACGGTAATTATACAGAATCACAATATTCTTCTGCTCCAAAAAAGGCGTAATCCCCTCACACGCTTCGGACAGCTCTAGGGCTATATTGTAGATGGCATATAAAATAAGTGGATACTCGCTCTGCTTGTACCTCTTCTCGAAACTGGAAAAGTGAATGCTGACCGTGCCCAGCATGAACCACGGATACGTCCAGGATATGCCGATTTGCGTCGCATAGGCTAGCGTGGTTTCGGGCGGAGCGCCGCCAATCACCCTTTGCAGCAGATTCTGCCGGAATAACTGGCTATTGTATCCCGTTTCCCCATGCTTGATTAGCCCGATCTTCGATTTAAGCAAGCGTACAGACTTGGCAAGGCTTTTCTCCAGTTGCTCGTCCGTAAGCTGGTCCTTAATTAAATAGTCATCCACCTTCAGCTTTACCGCTTGCTGAGCATAATGGAAATCCTCATGACAGGTCAGGAAAATAATTCTGACCTCCGGCTTCATCCGGGTAAAGTAATCGGCCAGCTCAATCCCGTTCTTTTGCGGCAAGCCAATATCTGTGATCACGATATCGGGTTGTACTTCCTCAAACATTAATAACGCCTTGGCACTGGAATAGGTGCTGCCGACAATCTGCAAGCTATGTGCTTCCCAGTCAATCATCTGCTGAAGCACCTTGAGCATAGGAACATCATCATCTATGAGCATCACTTTATACATCAATATCCCTCTCTCTCTCGGGCAGATTAACCTGATGATTGCCTTGCGGCAAATACAGAGAAACGGACACCCCACCTTGCGGCAAATTATGCAGCGACAAGCGGGTATCCTGACCATAGGTCAGCCTCAGCCTTTGAACCACGTTAATTAAACCGACCCTTTGATAAGTTCCATCCTGTTCATCGTCCTTGTAGAGCAATCTGCGGTTCAGTCCTGCCAGAATTTCTGCCCCTGCACCACAGCCATTGTCTTCGACTTCAATCATAATCCCATCAGGGATCGTTCGGGCACGGACGACAATACGCGGTGCCGGATGGTCAACTAGACCGTGAACGATGGCATTCTCTACGAGAGGCTGCAGAATAAGTTTAGGAACGATGAGCTTCTCTGTATCCGCTTCCAGATCGACCTCCAGTTCAAGAGGGATTTCGTTGCGGATCTTCATGATGTCAATATAATGGCTAAGCAGTCTGCATTCTTCCCGTAAGGTAGCCGGTTCATTGACCTTCAGATAGGCACGGAGAAGACTCATTAGCGAATCAATGATCCCGCTGTGCAGCTTATCTTTAGCCAAAATAAGGCTACATTTGATCGAATTCAACGTGTTGATCAAAAAGTGGGGACGAATCTGCATAAACAGCGCCTCAAGTTCCATCACTCGCTTCTGTTCTTGCTCCAGCTCGATGTCGTGAATCAATCCTTGCAGTTGATCCAGCATAGTATTCAATGTCTGCCCTAGCTCAGCGATTTCATCCTTGCCCTTGACCTCCAGCCTGACATCAAGATTCCCCATCCCGAACTGGCGCACAACGCGCTGCAGCTTCATGATCGGACTATGCAATCTTTTGGCAATCAGCATGGAAGTAGCCGAAAAGACAATAAACAAGAGAAGCACTAAACCAATGCCACTATAAAAAGTTCGCGAAATCTGGCCCGACCATTCTTTCTCTGAAGCTTCATAGACCAGCTCCCAATTGGATTTGTCGATGGCTCTGGCCGTACGCACGCTCCCTCTAGCTTCCTTGCCTTCTGGGGCTAGCTCTGAGTTCCCGGCGATCAGACCTCCTCTGGAATCAAACAACGCCAGCTTGCCAAACTCGACCGGCCCGAGCAATTTGTTGAAATAGGCATCGGGAATCGAGATGAGAAGCACGGACACCTGCTGTTTCTCCCGGCTATCATAGATTACTCTGGCAATATAGTAGCTACTGCTTTTACCGGAACCGCTGTCAGCCATCCCAAGCCATTGCAAGGTCTCCGGTTCGTGAATATTGACACGTCCCATCAGCTTGTCCATGTTGGCATTAATCACGGATAAATTCTCAGTCCCAGAGGAGATCACAAAGTGTTTCCGGTTAACCAAATACATGCGAATGTTATTATTTAGCGGCTTAGAGTTGATGAGCGAAAACACATCCTGAATTTGCGTAAACTGTACGTAATCCTGATAGGTATTCAATCGCTCGGTATCTGCAAAGACCTTCAGATTGGCGCGAAAATTGGTATCGTTTACAATAAAATGCGATGCAAATGTCACATCATCAATGGTCTTGTTTAGTTCGTCAATCATAACGTTCAGAAAGTTATCGTTGCTGAGCTGCAGCTTTTCTACCATCGTATCCCGAATAAGCACAAAGGAGATGATCGATACTGCAATCAGCGGAATAAAAATCAGCAAAAGAAATGAAACCTGGATACGTCTATAGTAAGTGAATTTGAACATGTTTTCTCCGCGCCTCTCTCATGCTCTTTTCTTTTATTCTATCAGCCCGTTATCCAGTATACATGCATTATCTGATTACCGTGACTTTCTTTTGACCGTTTGCGAAAACTATAAGCACCACTTCACCAAATATTTGTATACCTTCCACTACATAGGAATCCAAGTGGCTGGATGGAACCTCATGGCTGATCACGATAATATGCTCCTCATTCCTTTCAGGGAAGCTGATGCGGCATGCCTCCGCCTGCACGGCATCCACAGGTTCACCCGTATGGCGGTAAATCGGTACCTGTTCAACCAGTGGACAGAACGGCTCACCGGAAGGCTGCGGGTACAGCATCTGCATCATCGATACCGTTCCTTTTCCCGTTCGGGCGTAAACGGCATGCTGATTAGGTTCCAGCAGATTGTATTCGCGGGAAATTACCCCGTCATCAATCTTGCCCTGAAGTCCTTTAACATTAACGGGAATGATGCAAAGATTGGCTTCCCGCTCATTTTTTGTACGGCAAATGAATGTCTCCTCTTCCATCTGAACCGCTCCGGGCGCAAAATGAAAATGCTGGGAAAACGTATGCTCCTGACGGCAGCTAAAGCTGTCGACCAGAAGCCAGTAATAAGGCTTGATGAATATGATCCTCCTTAGCAGGTGTACCGGATCATCCAAATGACGGTAGCCATCATGGCTGCCCTCAACATAATCAAAGTCCGGATTGCTGATCCATTTGCTGCCTGTCGGCTTCGCAATTTGGGAGAAGGACCATGTATCCGTGATTTCAGTGAATCCAATTCCGTCAACAGTAGTCGTATTATGGGCAGCGCTTTCTTTTAACGCTTTTCTAAGTGGTGTGTGATCACTATAGTTGTATCTGCCCAGATCGGTAAGCATATCCCGCCCAAAGGCATGCAGATCGAAATGTAGCAAATCCGCGTGACCATGTCCACCACCAAGCGGTCCGCAGTGGAAATATAGGTACAAGTCCTGCTCGTCCCAACCCGTTCGCATCACATAATGACCGGAATGTGTGAAAGAGCGCGACAAGTAAGGCGGTTCCTCCGCAATCAGCTGCTCGTAGCCTTCAACTCCACTCGTTCCGAACAACCAGGCATTGTCATAATCCATATGATCGTATCCGCCAAAGCGGAGCACAGAATCCTGGAACAACCAACCTGCATAAGTCAAAATCGAACGGACATCGCTGTCATCGCTATCCCCGAGCATCGGCTGCCGATGATTCGGTTTGGCCCAATACAAGGAAGCGACGGCCATTTGATGAACTTTTTGCTGAAGTTCATCCTGTAGCTCCAGTCCATTCATGCGAGCCAAGCGGATACAATCGAGAAAACATACCAGAACCTCATGGTGATAGGTGGGCGATTGCTCCCAATGGATACCGTCCGCCATGACCTGGATTCTAGCCGTCTCCCCTAATCTCTCCTCACCGAGCCGTCGCCAAATCTTAGCCCTAGTGAACTCAGGGAAGTAGAGCGCGGTTTGGAATAAACCACAAGTCTCCAGAACGCCCCAATTGCTGATATTCTTCCAGCCCGTAAACGATAAAGCTAAATATTCGCTGTGTTCATGAAGGGATATCATCACTTTCGCCAGAAGCGTCGGTGTGAGCAGCGGACTATCCTGTATATAGGACAGCGCTTTGATCCAGTTCGCACAGCGAAGACCCGCTTCAATGGTGCGCCAAGTCAACGTATCATTCGTAGGCATGTCTGGAACAGGATTACGGTCCATCCAATTTTCAAGCTGACAGCAAAATGTTCTCGCATACTCCTCATTACCTGTTATCTCATACGCTTGTCCTAATGCCACCCAGTAGCGGTGGCGATTCAGCATATAAGCCCATTCTACATCCTTATCCGGAATATAACGCCAGTCAATTTCTTCCTCAAAAGTAACCGGAATGCGGCTGCGCTCCATATCCCAGGGAAACCGAAAAAGAAACGTCTGCTCCATAACTTCATCCGCCGTCTTTATTACGACTTCCAGCTCATCTGCGCAATATTGCTGTATATAATCGATATGCTGCTGTTTCCGACTGTCCTCTGCCCGCCAGCCCGGCGTGCTCCGACTAGTCAAATACCGATGCAATTCAGTCAGCGCATCGTCCTGCCGTGCTTGGCTGAGCGCATCCTTCACGGGCGCTAGAGCAGGTAACTCAAGGTCGAGTAGCGTAAAGACAGCATAGGGAGAGGTTGATCGGACATCAGCGTTCATACCAGTACCCCCTGGTGCCTTTTTGCAGCCGCAGCAACGCTTCGAGGTAGAAATAATCTCCCCAGATCATGAAATCATCCGGAGACAGACCGCCGCGTACATGGTAAGAGCCGTGCTTCAGCAGCCCCTCCGCATCTTCACCGATCGTGGAATAGTTCTGCACAAGTGAAGTCATCGACTGTATTAATCCCTGCTGAAAATAAGCCCGTTCGGGATCTCCCTCTTCCATTAGCTCCAGCAGTTCCTGTAGTCCAGCCGCAACAATTGCAGAGGCCGAGCTATCCCGGTACGTATCCGCAGACACTGGAGCATTAAAGTCCCAGTAAGCGACATGATCCTGTGGCAAATGCTCCAGAAAATAGCGGGCCATCCGCTTGGACGTTTCCAAATACAACGGATCCTTAGTATAGCGGTAAGACAATGCAAAACCGTAGACGCCCCAGGCTTGCCCGCGTGTCCAAGTCGATCCGTTAGTATAACCTTGGTGTGTAGCACCGCCAATCGGCTCTCCGGTCTTCTGGTCGAAGAAAAACGTATGGTAGGAGCTGTCATCTCCCCGCACCAGATAACGTTTCGTCTTATCCGCCTGCATGACCGCCACCTGCCGATATAGGGAATCACCGGTCTGTTGTTCCGCCCAATACAGAAGAGGGAGATTCAACAGACAATCAATAATGATGCGCCCACCTTCCTGGGCATCTCCCACAGGTCCCCAAGCCTGAATATAACCGCCGCCTGTGCGCCAGCGCTTCAGTAATAAGTCCGCCGCCTGCAGTGTCAACTGACGCCCGGATTCGTCTTTATCTATAATCCACTGGGCCTTGGAGGATAACGAATACAAAAATCCGATGTCGTGATGATCAAGGACCGTCTTTGCCGCGAAACGGCGGCGGAAATCCTCTACGGTATGAGATGCCGCGATACGAAAGCTGTCATCCTGCGTATATTCATAGCACAACCACAACATGCCGCTCCAGAATCCATTGGTCCAGTCGTCATTGTTATTGAGCTGGTAAGTTCCATTCATGCTCACATGAGGGAATCTGCCCCCGAATCGGTCTATATTCTTACGTACCTTCTCTATCGCATCTTCAATCGCATTGCTCCACATAAGTTCCTTGCTCCCTTCGGGCTCTTCGTTTCTTATGTTTCATGATAAGGAGAGTCAACAGGATCTAATAGGGGCGATTTTTGCTTTGATGTGCATTATTTTGACTTTTGTACGAAGTAACAAAACGTATAACTATTTATGGAAAAATACGTTAAAATCAGAAAGTGACTTACAACTTTCATTTTTTTTAGAAACGGAGTGTCCTATTAATGAAAAAGCTAGGTGCATTATTTTTATCCATTTTCATGGTTATGTCTGTCTTTACCACTGCCCATGCGGCTGAAAAGCCTGTCGGTGTGTGGATTGATGGAACAGAAGTAAAGTTAGGAAATTCTAACCCTGTTGTAGAAAAAGGAACTACCTTGGTTCCTATGCGTCCACTCCTAGAGAAGCTTAATGTAAATATGAATTGGAATAAAAAGACCCAAACCGTAACGGGGACCAAAAATGGACTAGCCCTCTCTCTGACTATCGGCAGCACCACAGCAACGGTAAACGGGGAGAAGAAAAAACTAGAGGTGGCTCCTAAAACCATCAACAATGTCACCTATGTTCCTGTCCGCTTTATCGGTGAAACGATCGGCTATAAAGTAGAATGGAACGCGGCGCAGCGCACCATCACCTTTGTAGCTAATAACGAGGCTGCAGGGAGCACCGGATTCTTATGGAAAGTGGAGAACAACGGTAATACCGTCTATCTACTTGGCTCTATCCATGTGGCTAACGACAAAATGTACCCGCTACGCACGGAAATTGAAGCTGCTTTTGAAGCGTCTCAATATCTCGGGGTCGAAGTTGACTTAACAAAGGTTGATCAAACGGAGATGCAAAAGTTCCTTACGGAGAAAGGTTCTTATACAGATGGGACCAAGCTCAAGGATCACGTATCCGCTGATACCTATAACAAAGTTGTTGCGCTTCTGAAAGCGAATGGTCTTGCAGGAAATGCATTCGATTCCTATAAGCCATGGGTCGTTACTCAAGGTATCTCAAGCCTACAAATGCAAACAACAGATTATACACCGGATACGGGTATCGACCTATATTTCACACAGAAGGCAGGCAAACTGAATAAACCTATCATTGAATTGGAAAATATGCAATCGCAGCTGAACATGTTCAATCAATTCTCAGATGGATTGCAAGAAAAGCTTCTCCTTGATACACTCGATAGCCTCAAGCAAACGGACAAAGCTGCAGCAACGGCTTCGCTGGATGCATTATCCCAAATGTGGATGCAGGGGGATGAACAATCACTCGTAGCTATGACACAAGCAGTCGCTAAGGAGCCAGAATACTATAAGGGTCTCGTTTCGGATCGGAATGCCAACATGGTGAAGCATGTAAAAGAGTATTTGAATAGTGATAAAAAAGCGACTTATCTTGTCGTTGTTGGTGCACTACACATGCTGGGTGATGATGGCATTGTGACTCAATTGCAAAAAGACGGCTTTAACGTCGTCAAACAATAAATACTAGTGTCAAAATAAATACTAGTGTCAAAATAAATAAGGCTGTCTCTTAGTCATCTACAATGACTTTGAGGCAGCCTTTTATTTTTACTTTTTTAGCTCAATCTAAAAATAGTAGTTAACTTGACGTGAAGACAGAGCGGAGGGGTGGAGGGATTCTGGAGAAACGCCAGTGTTCGCCTTTAAAGACCCATTTCAACTGCTAATCTTTCTACTATTCAGAAATTGGGCTTTAACAGCGATCGTAAGAACCCTCCACTCCGCAGCGGTTTATTCACAAACAGGCTACTACTATTTTTGGTTTTGAGCTTTTTCCTTCTACCACTTGATTAACTGATCCACCTTCACCGGAAGTCCTGTAGCGATCGAACGATTAGCCGCAATCCCGGTCATAATAGACAATGCCCCATCCACATGGGAAGCTGCACGATTAAACCGATCCTCCACAGGTCGTTCAAAAATATCACGAAGCATGACCGGATCTCCGCCCCCATGTCCCCCAACGCCTTCTTCAATTTCAACTTCATAAGGCGGCGCAAAATGAGGGAATACAGTGATTTGCTTGTCCTTTAGTGCCCCTTCATCTTCTTTCTTCCCCCCGGCGTTTACATAGGACTGTTCAACAACCTTAACTTCCATCCGCCCCTTCGTCCCATTAAATACTACAATGAAGCCTTCCCAAGGCAAATAAGCATTAAGTGAATAGTTCATAATCGTCTTGTTTTTGTATTTGACCATGACTGCCATCGTATCCTCAATGCTGATATTATCACCGAATACACTTTGATCTCGCAGGTACCCATCTTCATGCTCGGCATCCAGATACATTTGCTTAAGCTGCTCGTTGTCTTTTAGATGAAGCGCAAAGGGATCATTTTCCGCTGCACTACTACCATGGGCACGCTGATAAAACTCTGTCACCCCGCGCTTCTCCGCATTCTCTCTGCCATAGAACCTTAAATCTCCCATGGCATAGACCGTATCCGGACGAGAGCCCAACCAGAAATTCATCAAATCGAAATGATGTGTTGATTTATGAACCAACAGCCCTCCGCTGTTCCGTTTATCCCGATGCCATCTGCGGAAGTAATCCGCCCCATGCTGTGTATTTAGCAGCCACTCAAAATTAACGGATAACACTTCTCCAATCGCCCCATCCATGATCAATTCACGGATTTTGGTATTGTGCGGGGCATAGCGGTAATTGAACGTAACACGCAGTTTTTTCCCCGTCTGCTCAATCGCTTCAAGAATTTCCTGACATTTCTCTTCGTCTACCGTCATTGGTTTCTCCGAAATCACATCACAGCCAAGCTCCATCGCCCGGATAATATAATGGTGATGTGTGCGGTCAATACTCGTAACGATAACTACATCCGGCTTAGTCTCTTCAATCATACGATCAAACTCATGAGCTTTATAAGTAGGAACCGCATGATACTGATATTTCCCTTTCAGTAATCGATTCGCATAATCCATTCTTGCCCCATTCACATCGCAAAAGCCTACAATTTCTGAAGTTTCACGATAATTCGTAGTTATCTCACCATAGAAGAACTCCGCTCGGCCACCGGTACCTACGAATACATATTTCTTCTTCGACACAAGGATCACTCCATCGCTATTGATTTTGATGCCGTTTCTTCTTATAGTTTATAGTATAAAATACATTCAAATCTAAGCGATTATTAGCAAAAATAGCGAAAACTTTGCATATATTAGCTTCATTATCTGAAAGGGGCAAATCTACAATGGAACAGGAGCTAGAACCTCCATTTATCATTGAACAAATCAAAAGAGCCGGCCCATTCAGCATGGATTCCGACCATTATCACGATACATATGAAATTTATTATTTACTCGCAGGTGAGCGCAGCTATTATATCAACAATCTGATTTATACCTTACGCAAAGGTGATCTGATATTTATTAACAAAAATGAACTCCATCGCACCACTTCTAAGGGCTCAGTACGCCATGAGCGAATATTGATTAACTTTGAGGAGGACTTTCTGCAAAAAACGTTGGCGAACTACGACCTAAGTATTCCTTTTTTAACTACACAAAGCTTACTTCTGCGTCCCGGAGTACATGAACAAGGAGCCATCGAATCTATCCTCTTCTCCATGCTAAAAGAACAAGAAGAACATCGATCACAGCAAATCCCCTATCTTCAGACACTGCTCATCCAGTTATTTATTGAAATGAACAGAGTACAAGAAATAAGCCGCGAGCCCATCGCTCCTGAGAGCAGTGAGAAGCAGCTTAAAGTCTACGAAATGATCGATTATTTACAGGCACATTATGTTGAAAAGCTTACATTAGAGCAGCTATCCGAAACTTTTTTCATCAGCAGTACCTATCTTTGCCGTTTATTCAAACAGACCACTGGCTTCACCATTGTTGAATATCTAAACTACATTCGGATCAAGGAAGCCCAACGACTCTTGCAGAGCACTAACACTAAAGTCACTGCCATTGCAGAGAATACAGGCTTTGACAGCATCGCCCACTTTGGGCGGGTATTTAAGCAAATCGCGAAATGCTCACCTCTGCAATACCGCAAGCAGAATCGCTGATCATCAGGCCTTGATTACACCTTTTTTGATAATAATATTTCCATAAAGTGCTTCTTCACCTGTGACTACAACAGCATAACTTTGCTTAGAACGATTGTAGAAATCAAACCGCTCCTCATATTTAATCGTCGCTTCAGCGTCATGTTTGGCGATTATCGACTCGTACGTGGACCAGATCACCGGCACCGTAGGATCTCCCTCAATCACAGCCATAAACGCCACCTGATGTTCCACATAATGATCTAGGGGCAGCAGTTCCAATATTGCATCCAAAAGATCAGGTATCCCAATACCATCATATCTTAGTACTTTTGAGTTTAAGGAGTGTCCTGGATAATTAGCATCTGCCAGTACAAGCTCATCACCATGACCCATTTCCATCATCACACGTACCAGTTCCGGAGATAGTAGCTTAGGAATTTTTTTCAACATCCAAGCACCTCATTACTTCCCATAAAAAGATCTCAAAGCAACCAGCTCATCAATCCGATGCTGTGGCAGCTCTCTCTCTCCGTCAATCATACGTGTAATAAAGGTAATCTTGGCTGTATATTCGAGTCTCTCCATATTCAGATAAGCCTCCATAACATCCGTTCCCCAAGTAAGTGCTCCGTGATTTTCGAGCAGGACTGCTGTTTTTTTGCCAAGGAAAGGCATCAGTGAGTCCGGGATTTCTTCTGTTGAAGGTGTTCCGTATTCCGCCAAAGGAATATCCCCGATCATGATAACCGACTCTGGCATCATCATTTTATCGAGCGCCTCACCTTTAATGGCAAAAGCGGTAGCATACGGGGGATGTGCATGAACCACACCATTCATCTCAGGTAGCTCATTATAAATTCTCAAATGCATTTTGGTTTCCGTTGAAGGTCTGTATCCTTCCGCCGCTTCAAGAACTTCACCTTGCAAGTTTACTTTTACAATCATATGTGGCTCTAAATATCCCTTGCTAACCGCTCTGGGGGTAGTGAGAATTTCATACTCTGATAACCGTGCTGAAATATTCCCATCATTGGCGGCAATGAAATCTTTATTAAACAAATTTCTGCCAATATCACAAATCTGCGAACGTAGTTTTTGTTCCAAGTTATCCATAAGTTCTCTCCTCGTATCCTATTTTTTAGAGTTTTTCACCAAAGAAGGCTGGTATGTCTTAAAGGTAAAAGATCGTGCCACGAACTCTTTCGCCTTAGAAACTTCCAATTTCCCCAGGGCAGCCAGCTGGACAATGATATTGCCAATTCCGCTGGCCTCCACTGGCCCTGCAACGACTTCTCTACCCGTAGCATCAGCGGTGAGCTGGCATAATAGCTCATTTTGAATCCCACCGCCAACCATATGAATGATAGTGATGGTCTTGCCGGTGATCTCTTCCATTTCTTCAATCGTTCTACAGTATGATTGCGCAAGGCTCTCAAGGATAACGCGTATAAACTCAGCTTTCGTATTAGGCGACTGTTGCCCCGTTCGCTCACAATATTCCTGAATCCGCTGCATCATCACACCAGGTGTGCTGAAAAGCTGGTCATTCGGGTCAATGATCGCTGGCGCCCCATTAATCGTTTGGGCTAATTCAACCATTTCACTTTGACTAAAATTCTCTCCTGCTTTCGCCCAATTCCTTTGGAGCTCCTGTAGAATCCATAGTCCCGTTGTGTTTTTTAGCAAACGATTAGAATTACCGTAGCAACGTTCATTTGTGAAACCATATTCATAGCTTTTCTCTGAAATGACCGGCTCAGGCGTCTCCATACCAACCAACGACCACGTACCACAGCTTAAAAATGCTGCTTCATCCTTACGAGTATAAGGGATCGAAGCTACTGCTGAAGCCGTGTCATGTGAAGCGCCGGCTATCACTTTCATCGGGCCTATATTAAGCTCCTCTTGAATAATCGGAAGGATAGATCCAATAACTGTTCCCGCATGAACCTGTTGTGGAACTAGACTACTCGGAATCCCAAGCCTGTTAAATAATTCAGAGGAGAGCTCTCCCGTTACATCCACTAAGCCGCTTGTACTCCAGATCGTGCTTTCTGCTGCTTTTATACCAGAAAACAGGTAATGAAATAGATCTGGCATCATTAAAATCGTATCCGCGGTCTCCATAAGAGAATCATTATCCTGAAAATCAGAGAACAGCTGATAAAGTGTATTAATCACACTTGGCTGAAGACCGGTCATACGGAATTGCTCTGCCGGTGACAGTAACGCTTCCAATTTGAGACGGTGAACCTCCATCCTCCGGTCCCTGTAATGATGGGGGGGATAGAGCATCATTCCTCTTTTATCAATAAACCCGTAGTCAACTCCCCATGTATCCACACTTAATGACGTCAATTCTCCATGTTGCCTAAAGGCTTTTTGAACCCCTTGCTTCATTTCATGGAAGAGCCTTAGAGTATCCCAATATAAATGCCCGTTGACCTGTACCGGCGTATTCTCAAACCGATGAATTTCTTCCATTTGCAGCTTATCGCCATCATATATCCCCAGCATAACTCTTCCGGAACTGGCGCCGAGATCTATGGCTAGAAGCTTAATCGTATCATCCATTGTTCACCTCACCTGCTTCACAGGAAGATTTTAATAGAGGGGTCCAAAGTTCTGACATGCTCTGTAATCTGCTCCTTCCAGATCTTCGGTACCAAATAACGACCATACCCGAGGTCTAAAAATACGTGATTCCTCAACGTTATGCATGCTGACCGGAATGCGTAGAATAGACGCCAGCGTAATCAAATCCGCTCCAATATGCCCATAACTGATCGCTCCATGATTTGCGCCCCAATTATTCATGACATCATACACTGATTGGAAAGAACCACTATTGGTTAACTTAGGCGCAAACCAGGTAGTTGGCCAAGTCGGATCTGTTCTTTGATCCAGTGTATGATGAACATCTTCAGGCAGCTCAACCGTGTGACCCTCTACAAGCTGAAGAACAGGTCCAAGCCCTTTAACCAAGTTCATCCGTGCCATAGTAACTGGCATCCCGCCTTTAGTTAAATAATCCGTAGAGAAGCCGCCCCCGCGGAAATATTCTTGAGAAGCCGGGCGGAATTGGGTATGGCTCAAACATGCTTCTACCTCATCCTCCGAAATTTCCCAAAAAGGTTTAATCGCAGGTTTACCGTCTATCGTCTGCTCACCCGTGCCATCCAGAGCAGCCGAACCCGAGTTGATCAAGTGAAGTATTCCGTGTGCTGCCTCACCTTCCAATTGATGACCCGTTACTCGCTTAACTGCATCTGGACTCCAAAAGGTTCGAACATCCGCAAAAATTTGTGCAGTATTCGTAAGCAAATAATTGAACAGCATCGTTACTCCGTTCAGGCTATCATTCTCTGTCGCTACGATATAAGGTGTACGTTTGCCATTCCAGTCAAAAGAGGAGTTCAGTATCGTTTCCATGAAATCCCCATTAGGAAAATGATCTGTCCATTGGCGCTGACCTTGGAACCCACCCACAATCGCATTATGACCGTTGGCCTCTTCCTCAAAGCCCAGCTCAGCGAGAACAGGATTTCCGATCATCAGATCACGGGCGATCAATGTCATTTTCACACAAGTCTCCCACTGCTTCTCTTTCTCATCATCACTTATTTGCAGATGCTTCGGATTATTATCGGCACCAACTTGGCAGTTTTCTTTGGTCCACGCGAGTGCTCGCTTATATTCCTCTTTATCATAAATTTCCTCTTCAAAGCGGCGTACATATTCTGACATATCTATATATTCATTACGCATTCCCAGATACTCTTGGAAGAACTGTTCATTCACAATCGATCCAGCAATCCCCATCGAAACAGAACCCATTGATAAATAGGATTTCCCTCTCATTTGAGCGACAGCCAACCCAGCTTTGGCGAACTGCAGCAATTTAGTCTGCACATCCGCTGGAATCTCCTCACTGCTAGACTCCTGAACATCCTCACCATAGATACCAAACGCCGGAATTCCTTTTTGTGCATAAGCAGAGAGAACAGCAGCTAGATATACCGCACCTGGGCGTTCCGTTCCGTTAAATCCCCAAACCGCATGTGGGATTGAGGCATCCATATCCATCGTTTCAGAACCATAACACCAGCAAGGGGTCACAGTAATCGATACGCCAACATTAGCCCCAGCAAATTTCTGAGCCGCAGCAGCAGCTTCTTTAACACCACCAATCGTAGAATCGGCAATGATGCACTCTACGGGGCGGCCATCCGGATAAAATAAGTTCTCTTCAATAAACTTAGCTACCCGCTGAGCCATACCCATGGTTTGAGCTTCTAACGATTCGCGAACCCCTCTTCTTCTGCCATCAATGGTCGGGCGGATGCCAATTTTCGGATAGTTTTCTATCACTGCTGTTCCTCCTCAAGATCATCTTAGTATCATCGGTAATGGACCTATTTCTCCTTCATCATAAAATATGGAAACGCTTTAGTCAACATAAAACAACATATTTATAGATAAATTATGTGGTTTTATGTGGTATTAATATTATTATACTGTGGTATTATGTGAATA
Organism: Paenibacillus sp. FSL R5-0475; assembly: GCF_038004585.1. Lineage (NCBI taxonomy): Bacteria > Bacillati > Bacillota > Bacilli > Caryophanales > Paenibacillaceae > Paenibacillus > Paenibacillus sp. FSL R5-0475. Next base: position 169,050 of record NZ_JBBORK010000001.1, on the reverse strand, counting down.
TGAGGTTATTTCTTTGATTTATACAACAATGTAGTAAACTAGGAAGTAGATGATGATAGAGGTGAGTGAACGGATGAAAGCATTTGAACGGCGGGATCTAATCATTAATGAGCTGTATAGACAAAAGAAAGTCCATGTCGCTCAGCTGGCGCAACAATTCAATGTCTCGGAAGAGACCATTCGGCGGGATCTGGATAAACTGGACAAGGAAGGACTTGCCAAGAAAAATTATGGCGGGGCAATCCTTAATGCCCACACGAATGAGGACCCTCCCTATGTGAGTAGACATCAGGTAAATATAGAGGCCAAACGTACGATAGCTGATCATGTCCTCCAATTAATTAATGATGGGGACAGTTTGGTGACGGATACGAGTTCAACAGTTTTTGAGGCTTTACGGAGAATTATAGAGGAGAAAAACAATCTGACGATTATTACGAATTCTTTGGTTGTATTATCCGAATTTCAACATTCTGGGCAAAAGCTAATTTCTACTGGTGGAATACTAGGCCCCGAGACTAGCTCCTTCGTTGGACATACCGCCTCACAGACTATTCAAAAATATAATGTGGACGTAGCCATATTCAGCTGTAAAGCGTTGTCTATGACTGGTGGGCTCAGCGATTCGAATGAAGAAGAAAGTGAATTGAAGATTCTCATGCAACAGCAGGCGAATAAAGTAGTTCTGCTCGCAGATCACTCTAAGTTCGACAGGACTGCGTTCATTAAATTATTTAGTTTCGATCGAGTGGATTATATCGTTACAGACGAGAAGCCTTCTGAGGAATGGATCGAGTTTCTGAATAACTATCATATATCTCTTATCTATGCACCCGCTGAGTAATCAGTAGGTGCATAAATAAAGATAAGGGGGCATCTTTATTTCACTAGTCGTTTAAAAGACCACTTTTCTCTACGATCTTCAGCCACTCCCCAGCAATCAGATCATGCCCAGCCGCTGTCGGGTGAACGCCGTCCCACAGCCAGTAGGCTGCATCTATTCTACGAGTACCTGCATCAAATGCTTCCTGTAAAGGAACAAACACAGCATTAAATTCCTCTGCAAGCTGCTTAACAACACCCTGATAATGAGTAATCCGCTCTTTCCATTCGTCCCATTGTTCTGCCGGAGCTCCGGTATTTAGAATAAAAGGCTCACACAAGACCAGCTTCGTTTGCGGAAGTACTTCCCCAGTTTCTTCAAGCACATGACGGTACGCACGTTCAAAACGGTCCGTTATACCACTTGGTTCCCCTTTCATTGTTCTCCAAAGATCATTAACACCAATTAAAATACTGATGATATTCGGCTGAAGGTAAATCGCATCCTCATTCCAGCGTGCATATAAATCGGAGATCCGATCCCCACTAATTCCACGGTTATAGAACACGAGATTCTGCTCAGCCCGTTCGTTGCCTAGCTTACCGCCAATGATATATGCATAGCTATGTCCTAGAATATGATTGGGATCTTCATCACGACCACGGTTTCCATCCGTAATAGAATCACCCTGAAACAAAATCACTTTTTTAGCTTTAGAAGTTGGAATAGTCATTACTACGATTCATCTCCTTGATCTCGTCTTTTACATGAAACATTCAAGTTGAATGTTCCATAGGATACAAGTAAAGTTAACATATACAACTCAAGGAGGGAAGAAAATAATGAAATACAGAAGACTAGGCAATTCAGGACTAAAAGTCAGTGAAATCGGCTTAGGCAGCTGGCTTACATATGGAACAGCAGCAGAGCAAAAGGCAGCAGACGCCTGCATCAGCAAAGCTTTTGAATGCGGTATCAATTTCTTTGATACTGCTAATGCTTATAACCGTGGTGAAGGCGAAAAAGCAATGGGCGCTGCTCTTCGCGCCTATGAAAGATCATCTTATGTGCTGAGTACAAAGGTATTCTTCCCCATGGGGGATGATGTGAATAATCGCGGTTTGTCACGCAAGCACATCATGGAGCAATGCGAAGCTAGCCTTCGCCGTTTAGGAACCGATTATATTGATGTTTATTTTTGTCATCGCTTTGACAGAGAGACGCCTGTGGAGGAAACTTTACGCGCGCTGGACGACCTAACTGCACAAGGTAAAATTCTGTATTCAGCAGTGAGCGAATGGAGCGCAGCTCAAATTTCTGACGCCACCGGCATTTCACGCAGACTAAATTTGCGTCCGCTTATTTCCAATCAGCCTATCTATAACATGTTCGAACGTTACATTGAAGATGAGGTACTTGAGGTCTCTCAGCGTGAGGGCCTGGGACAAGTGGTCTTTTCCCCACTCGCCCAAGGCATTCTGACAGGTAAATACAAACCTGGACAACAGCCTCCGTCAGGAACCCGCGCAGCTGATGATTCGGTAAATGGCGTCATTCGCAGCTACTTCCGCGATGATGTACTGACTGTTGTCGGACAGCTGGATGAACTAGCTAACAGTCTTGATTTGAAGCTGTCGCAACTAGCGTTAGCTTGGACCCTACGGCAACCTGGTGTAAGTTCTGCAATTATTGGGGCCAGTAAGCCGGCGCAGGTGGAAGAGAACGCCCAAGCTGTTGATGCCGTTCTATCTCTAGATACATTGGAGAGAATTGAAGAGATTCTAAAGCCGGTAGCCGATTTCGCTCCAGCGAGATAATCTAAAAGAGGTTGTACCAAAAGCCACAGCAATTGGCTTAGGTACAACCTCTTTTTTTCTTAAGAAATCAATTTGGATTCTTCGGCTTGTTCAGCCGCCTTTTCGATATAACGCTCCAGCGGCTTCTTGAGCGTTAGCGCCAGTAAGAGTGCTATTACACCGAATAGGATCAAATAAAGACAATCGCGAATCGCCACTTCCGGCAGAATCCCCCCTACCGCCTCCCGCATCAAACTAATCGCATAAGTAAATGGCATAAACGGATTCAATATTTGAAAGAAATGACCTGTTGTACTGATTGGAAACGTACCGCCAGAGCTTGAGAATTGAAGCACCATGAATACGATTGCTATCCCCTTCCCAACATTGCCGAATACGGAGACAAGGGTAAAAACAATCGTCACGAATACGATACTAATTAATACTGCAAAAAGGACAAACCACACCTTGCCCACCACATAACATTTCAGAATAAAGATATTACCAAGTACAGCCACCAACGCTTGCAGAATCCCAACCGTAAGAAACGTCAGCAAACGTCCAAAATACAATTGATACCGTTTGTACACAATTCCCTCAGTATCCACTCCCGTTCGGAGAAGTGAGATTAGGAGTGTGCCACCTACCCATAAGGAAAGTACAACATAAAAAGGAGTCATAGCCGAACCATAATTCGGAATAGGATATAACTTATTCTCTTTTAATACTACCGGATTGGCTAAAAAATCACTTTTGCTCTTAATATCCCCTCCGATCAGCTCAGCAATCTCTCCCAGATCCACCTCATCTTTGATCTGACGGATGGTAGCTGCCGCTTTACGAATCGAATCTTCCAGTATCGGAAGATCATTTCGCACCATATCCGCTGCGACCGCTACTCCCTTATCCGCACGGGGGAGACCTGTACGTATCAGATCAGAAATCTGGTGCACCCGTTCCTCGACAGCCGGCAGATCCTGACGGACGAAATTTGCAGCTTGTTGTATTTTTTCTCCTGCAACAGGCAAGCTGCTCTGAATTAGTGGAAGTGTATCGCGAACAAAAGTACCAAAGCTCTGTGTCTTATCTGCGACACCGCTAGCTGCTGTATATACCGCTTCACGAATAGCTGGTAAGTCCTGCTGTAGACTAGCCAAGCTTGATTGTCCGAACTCAATTGCTGCCATAGTCTCCTCAAGCAGGGTACCCAGCGCCGATAGACGATCCGGAACTTGATCCAGGGCAGTGGCTGTAGTCTCAGCAGCAGTGGATATTTGCTCTAATGTATTTTTTATAGCAGGGATAGTTGCCGCTTCATATTCGGAAATAAGCTTCGAAATGGCTACGTTCCCTTCGCCAGATTTAAGACCCAATTGCTTAACATTACTCGGATCAGGCTGACCCTCATTTTGTAGATCCGTCGCCAGTGAGTTTACCAAAGAAGTCTGTCTGCTCAAGGCATTGTTTACAGCCTTCAAGGTGCCAATCTCAGCATTAGTTACTGTTCCTGGTGAGAATGTATTCAGTGCCGATAACAAAGAAAGCGTATGATCCATCACGTTACTTCCCGACACCAGCTGAGCGGAAACTGACTCAAGTTGCTCGCGTACCGCTTGCGGGTCAAGATCTTCTCCCTGCAGCAGTTCAGCAAGCTGAACTACTGCGTTCTCCGTATTTTGCAGCAGGTATATATTTTGTTTGAGGGCGGCAGGTACCGCTTCAAATGCAGCATTACTCTTCTCTAAGAACTGTTGAAGCTCTAGAACAAAATCATTTCCAGCAGTTACAATTTTGTCGGCCTTAGGTAGCGCAGTTAGAGCAGTGTTAACAACTTTATTTGCTTCCGCAAGACCTTCCGACGCCTTGTCCATGATTTGTTCCACTTCTCCAAAATGATTATCAAGTTGAACGATTAGCTGTGCTGCTTGTTCAATTTTGGGTAGCTTATCCTGCAGCTCCCCTAAATGATCTGCAACATTGGCAATTTGAGGCCAATGTTCAGCTATTTTTTCTAAAGCCAATCCCGCCTTTTCCACCTCAGGCAGCTTATTCTCCAGCTTAGAGATACGCGTTGCCGATGCATGAATTTGCGGCCATTGCTCCTCAATTTTCAATACATATTGGCCTGCCGTTTCAATCTCGGGGAGACTTGCCTCTAACTTAAACAACCCTTTTTCAACCTTGCGTATAATAGGCAATTCAGATTGGAATTTTGAATCAATTTGCTTTAAAGCCGTAAATACGGTTTCGCTAATGGTTTCCGTAAAATTCTCACTGATCTGTGTTGTAATTGAAGAGGCACCTTTATCTGTGATTTTAGGGGCAATCGCATTTATCTTCTCATTGACGGTATATTCAATCTCTGGTTTCACGATCCTGCCTTCGAGGATTCCTGTCATTCTTTTGGAGAAATCAGCAGGGATAACAATACTAGCATAATAATCTCCACGCTTCACACCGTTATGCGCAGCTTCTGCATCTACGAAGGTCCAGCCTAAGCTTTTATTATTCCGAAGACTTTCCATGACATCATTGCCGATATTGAAGCTCTTATCCTTCACAGTGGTCCCTTCATCCAAACTGGTTACAGCAATCTTAATACCAGAGGTATTACTGTAGGGATCCCACACCGCCGCAACGTTAAACCAATCATACACAGAAGGTAACACCACCAAAGCAGCGATCAGGAACACGGCCACAGGAACCTTAAATACGTTGCGCCAGTCGTTCCTATAAATCCGTAGTATTCCACCCATTCGTTGCTCCCCCTAATCTGTATGTTTTGACATTTTAATATGCCCGAGGAGACAAACTTTTACTATCATTTTTAGTGGATTCATGACCGGCATCGTTTTTCAGAAATATTTTAAAAAAATTGCAACAAAACCTGCTCGTTTAACGTAATAGAAGTATATAGCCCGTTTAGGAAAAAACGTAGCGGGTAATAAGATATATACAACCTTTTTACATATCTCAAGGGGGAGATTTCTAATGTTTAAGAAAAAGTCAGCGTATGTGTTACCGGTTGTTGTTCTATTGTTTCTTTCCCTAATTACTACTGCTAGTACCGTTGGAACACGAGTAGATGCGCAAGATAGTGGCAAGACTCAGCAACAGACGGTATATATCCATACTATTCAATCCGAGAATGGCAAGCTTTCCATTACAGCCGATGAAATAAACTGGTATCAGGGTGCTGATGCTGACCGAATCTTTGCTGAGAGAGACCCAGAAGGTGCAGCAGAAATTGGCGGAGCTCCAGACGGATATTATGTTGTTAATGATGTTGATACACTGACAACCTATCCGATCGCGGATAACGCAAAAGTCACCATGCAGATCTTTGATCACACTGGTAACATTGAGGACTTAGACATTCAGTGGAACGAAGCCGTTACCTTACAGCAATTTATCGATCAATTTAATAAAACGGATATTTTCGATCTAAGCCAGTTCCCTTATCACCTTACGATTCAGGACGGCGTAATCACCTCCATCGTGCAACAATATATACCTTAAGCAGCAACACGTAACATATGAAAAAGAGGGTTACCCAGCGGCCATTTACGTGGCTAATGAGTAACCCTCTTTTTTTTGCAAAACGGATTGTTTTTATTGCGCATCCCTAACAGGAACTCCAAAATTCGGCGTGCCATCTTCATTCCAATGGAAGACCTGAGCACGAGTATGACGGTTTGGATCATAAAGAGGATCGCCAGTAATTTCTTTATAATTGCGGCAGTGGTAGATGAGCACATCTTCCCCATTTTCATTGACTGTAAAGCTATTATGACCTGGACCGAATTGTCCATTTTCTTCATTCGTTTGGAATACTGGATTTGGTAGTTTAGTCCATGAAGCTGCCTCCAGAAGTTCGCTGTCTTCATCCGCTACTAAAAGTCCCATGCAATAATTGAAGTCTGTAGCACTCGCCGAGAAGCTGATAAAGATACGACCATTTCGTTTCAGTACTGCTGCGCCTTCGTTTACTTTGTACCCAATAATTTCCCAGTCATGCTCTGGAGTAGCAATCATAGTCTGAGGACCTGTGAGTGTCCACGGATTGCTCATTTCAGAAATATACAGATTAGAATTACCCTCAATATTCAGGTCCTTCTGAGCCCATACGTAGTACAGTTTTCCTTTATGCTGAAACGTTGTCGCATCCAAAGCGAACGATTCCCAAGCAGTCTTCACTTGACCTTTTTCTACCCATGTTCCTTCTAAGGGATCAGCAGATGCATTCTCGAGCGCAAACATACGGTGATCGAACAAACCATCCGTCGTCTCCGTAGTCCGTGCTGCAGCAAAGTAAATGTACCATTTTCCGTCTATGTAATGAATTTCCGGCGCCCAAATGTTAGCACTAAGTGGCCCCGTCTCATACTTGCGCCATGCTACAACTGGTTCTGCAGTAGTTAATCCTTCGATGGTTGTCGATCTTCTTACTTCGATCCGGTCGTATTCTGGAACAGAAGCTGTGAAATAATAATATCCATCCGTATGTTTATATACCCATGGATCAGCACGTTGCTCCACCAATGGGTTGTTGTACTCTCTACTCGTATCCATAATCTCTCTCCTCTATAAAAGCTTTAACAATGCAGAACCATGCGGTGGAAGAACCTGCGCAACCCCTTCATTAGTAACTTCCAGGTCATGGCTTTGCCACAGATTACGTATCGTTTTTGGAACTGAAACATTTAGCTTTTGGAACGATACCTGGAGTGTCGACTCTTTGTCACTGAGATTAAACAACGCTACATAGTGGTTACCTTGTTCATCCTCAGAAGTCCAGATCGCATACTCTTCGTTCCGCTCTACTTGTCTACCACCCTTACCAAAATGATGCAGATGAAGCACTTCCCTATTGGTTAACAAAGATAATGTCCACTCATCATTGTCTCTAAGCTCTCCCCCGAACATTAAAGGCGAACGGAAAATAGTCCAGAGCGTCATCATGGTAACCTGTTCGTCAGGAGTAAACCTTGTAAATCGGTCTCCCCCGCCATCAACGGAACGAATCCCAAGATGACCTAGCGGGAGCATATCACAGTCTGGCCAATGGCCTGGCTGAACGTAAGGAGCCCATTTTTCGCAGCGCTCGAACATTCCACGCAGCAAATGCCAATGATCCCAATAATCGTCGGTCATTCTCCACAGGTTAGCATGTTCAGCTAAGTGTTCAGCCTCTTCTACCGGAGCAGGTCCAGGTGAAAGACTAAGCACCATTTCACGACCACAGCGGTCGATAGCCTTACGGATCATGGCAACTTCGTCTTTGTGGTATCCATAAATACGTGAAGCGGCAATATCATCCACCTTCACATAATCTACACCCCAACTGGAATACAGCTGGAAGAGAGAATCATAGTAAGCCTGACTGCCTTCTTTAGAAGCATTTACTCCATACATATCTGTATTCCACGGACATATAGAATTGGGATGTGCGATATCATGTGCGGTTTGTTCAGAATCTAGAATGGAACTTGCCGCATGAACGGCCTGTCGAGGGATTCCACGCATAATATGGATGCCGAATTTCAACCCTAATCCATGCACATATTCAGCGAGTGGGGCAAATCCTTTGCCTCCCTTTGCGGAAGGAAAACGATTTTCTGCTGGTTGAAGTCTGGAATACTCGTCCATGACCAACGGTACAAAGTTACGATATTGCGAAGAGTTCGCTCCAGGCTCATACCACTGAATATCCACAACAACATATTCCCAGCCAAATTCCTTCAAATGAGCAGCCATATATTCGGCGTTGCCTCTTACCTCTTCTTCATTAACACTAGCTCCGTAACAGTCCCAGCTATTCCAGCCCATTGGGGGCGTTGCAGCTAACATAATGATTTTCACGTCCTTTTCTAAGACTTTCAGTTTAAAAATAGCATAGACAAAAAGACTTGTAAACACATTTATTTAAACCTTTTAATACTTTTATAAAATAAATATTGAAAATAACATGATTCCGGTTTAAAACCATCTTATTTCGTGAATTAGTTTCATTAATTTTTAAATTAAATTAGATTAAATGCAAAAACAGGAAAAAAACTCCCTTATTTTTATCATTCTACAAAATAAGGAAGGATGCTTTATTTATATGCTATATTAGTTTATAATTTCATAAAACAGTATTCATTTATGACCATTTGGAAGAAGGTATTGATAAAATGATCTATATTAAAGATTTAATGAGTGGTCTTGAAATATTCAAGGCGCTTAGTTCTGAAATCAGAATCCTCATACTCGAACTTTTAGCTACCAATCAAGCACTGAATCTGAATGAAATTGCCAAGAAGCTGAACCTCAGCAATGGCGCAATCACGATGCATATTAAAAAGTTAGAAGAAAGCGGTCTCATCGAGATAAACACATCCGTGGGTAAACACGGTATTCAGAAGGTCTGCTATTTAAATAAGGATAAGCTTATTGTTGATCTTCGCAGCAAGGATGTTGATAATCTCTACGAAGTAGAAATCCAAGTAGGACATTATAGCAACTATCAGGCTGTTCCGACCTGCGGACTTGCTACCAAAGACAGCATTATCGGCGACTTCGACGAACCCCGTTATTTCGCTGATCCTCAGCGGATTGAATCCGAGATCATTTGGATGGCTGAAGGCTTTCTCGAGTATAGAATTCCGAACTATCTTAAAGCTAATCAAACGTTCCGCGAAATCCAATTCTCGATGGAGATTGGCTCTGAGGCCCCTGGATCTAACGATAACTATCCCTCCGATCTTTATTTCTACTTAAATGGAATTGAAATCGGCTACTGGACTAGTCCTGGAGATTTCGGAGACACGCGTGGAACGTTTAATCCAGACTGGTGGCCTCCACATTTAAACCAATATGGTATGCTCAAACTGATCCGTATCAATAATGAAGGTAGCTTTATTGACGGTTGCCGAATTTCTGACGTGACCCTGGATGATATTAAGCTTGATTACAAGAGCGAGCTTACTTTCCGGATAGCCGTAACGGACAAGCCTGTAAACAAACGCGGGCTCACCATTTACGGCAAACATTTCGGCAACTATAGCCAGGACTTACTGGCGCGTGTACTATATGATGTTCATGAAGTTGAAATTGGCGCTTCTCGTACTGCCGTTACCTTATCAGAGTAAAACATTCCCTAAACAAAAAGACCTTAGAACCAGCAATAACTGGTCTAAGGTCTTCTTTTTCTTTGTATATTTTTTTGAGTTTGACTCATAATAACCTTGTCTCCCAAACCACCGAGAAGGAGTGTTTCGAATGCGTGAAGGTCTAATTCCCGCTGTTCTTGGAACCGTCGTAACCGCTTCTAGCGCCGCTTTTCTTGGAAGCAAGTATAAGATGGCAGCAACAGGCGTACTTGGATTTGGTCTGGCTCATGTCGTATTGGGTGCCATTGATCTGTTTGAGCATCGGTAAGGATTGGAAGATGCCGGGTGGCATAAACACTACCCGGTTTTTTAGATATACATATTGGCGCAATTACAGCTACTTCTTCATACCCGAAGCATACGGACTCAGATGACGTTATTTGCTTATTTTTAGCCTCTCGTTTTCAATAGCAGGAACCACACCAAACTCATAAAAAGAAGGGCTGTCCCATCAGCTATTTTCATAGCTTTTGGGACAGCCCCTCTTAGTATGTTGAATATTTATTTTATAGCAATATAAAATAAACGTTCCGCATCATCATCCGCCTCTATCCACTCGAAATCGGCGTAGGTCTTCACATCACTAAATCCAGCCTTAAGCAGTTCATCCTTCATCCACTGGGGATCGTAGGCACGCTGAATATGCGTCTCTTCGAAACGGCGATATACATCACTCCGTCCCTCTTCGCGAGCGAAAATGGACAGATGATGTTCTATTTCGCGGCGTGGAACATCCATCTCACAAGTCCAAATATATGACACCGATGGTTCGTCCAGAATAAAGGGCTGCTCTTCTTCATAACGGATCAGTGTGTTTGGGTGATGCACATCGAACAGAAAGGTGCCACCTTGCTTTAGTCCTGCAAAGGTACTAGCAAAGACAGCTCTGATATCGTCTTCTTCCAGCACATAATTCAGACAATCACAGAAAGAAATCACAGAATCCACAAGCTCTGGAAGCTCCCATTCCTTCATGTTTTGTCTAATCCAACGAACACTACCTTCGCGCAAGAAACGCCGTCCCTGGGGATGCTCTTCCATTTTGCGCTGTGCCACTGAGAGCATATCTGAAGATAGATCGATTCCGGTCATATGATACCCTGAACCCGCCAAAGGAATAGTGATACTCCCGGTGCCGCAGCCAAGCTCAGCCACGGTTACAGGCTTACCGTATTTGCTCCATGCGGTTTCAGCAAAGGAGATCCAATCAGGATACGGCATATCTGCCATGAGCTCATCGTATACATAAGCAAATTTCCCATAGGAAGACACTAGTACACCGCTTTCTATTACAACATTTAATATGATTCTATTATTGACCCATCAAGCCTAAACGCTCTAGGCGTCCCCACAAGGTCTTTTATATTTTTAATTATTCGGTTGTTTCTTCATTTCCCTCGGTTGAACCTTCCTCTTCCTTAGGAGCAAGATACGTCCAATTCTCTTTTTGGGTAATATGGCCTTCCTTCATCAGCTTTCCAAGCGCACGCTTAAAGGCTGATTTGCTAATTCCGAAACGCTGCTTGATAATATCCGGTGGTGTAGCATCCGAATAAGGCATCGCTCCACCCGGACGGGCATGCAAGAATTCCAAAATCGTGGCAGAGTCTACATCCATGCCTACTTCTTTACGGAGACCCATAGAAAGGTTAACACGACCATCCTCGCGAATATGGGAGACACGTGCTTCGAACTGCTCTCCAAGACGTAGTAGACGACTCCGTTCAGAGGAATGGACCATACCGATAATACCAAAGCCTAAAACCCCAGCATCTACAAGAACAAAAGTCCCCATCTGCAGCGGTTTGTACACCCGGGCTGTCACAGTCTGTCCCATCCAGGATTCAGGCGCAGGAAGAGCTAGCGGAGCTAGTTCCTGTTCTCCAGCTAATTTAGCACGAAGACGCCCCTGTTTATCATGCTCCATAATCGCATACACATAGTCGCCGATCTGAGGGCGCAGCTCTGGAAGCTCTGGAAGCTCACGAATGGGCAGCAGCAGCTGCCGTCCGAGACCCATTTCCAAGAAGCAACCTAGACGCGGATGGATATCAGCCACTTCCAATAAGGCCATTTCGCCCAATGTCAGAAACGGTTTCTTCATCGTTGCTGCTAGACGATCCTCGGTATCGAAGAAGATAAAGACTTCAACTTTATCGCCTGTCTTAACCTTCTCGGTAAGCTCAGTATAATGCAGCATAACATCCTGATCTCCTGCATTCAGGAAAAATCCGTATGGGGATACCTCTCTTACTACATTAAGTGTAACTGTAGTTCCTGCAATCAGGCTCATACAGTCTCCACTACCTTCGCATCCGACCACAGACGCTCAATATTGTAGTATTCACGTTCATCGCGGTGGAAAATATGAACAATAACATCTCCAAGATCCATCAGCACCCAGCGTGCTGAATCCATTCCTTCGATCCCCTTAATTACTCCGCCGGCTTCATGGACCACTTTGCGGACTTCGGTGGCGATGGACTGAACTTGGGTATCCGAATTACCGTGACATACAACAAAGTAATCACTAATCGGTGAAACAGTACGCAGATCTAATGCCACTACGTTCATTGCTTTTTTATCTTCCACAGCCTTAAGGGCCAGTTCTAACAGCTTGCTTGGTTGTACACTCATATTTTATCCTCCAATATTCTAACTAAATCATTACGCGCCAATACCGTTAACGGAAAGATCACTCTGCGTTTTTCCAGTAGCAAACTAATCGTAGAATCAAATCCAGCGACTAGTCCTTCTTCCAAACTTACTTTAGCCAGCTTACGTATCTTATCAACCCCTGGAAAATCTCGGCCAGGCTCGATATAGTCGGCGAGACAGACAATTTTCTCAAGTAAACTCATGTCTTCACGACCTGAGGTGTGAAAACGGATCGCATTCAGAATATCTGGATCTGTGATCCCATAATCTTGCTCTGCTACAAAGGCACCTACTTCTGAATGCCACAGCTGCTTGTCATGCTTCAGAAGATTCAAGTTCAGATGATTCTGCTCGATAATCTCCTTCATTCTCTCCACAGGCCAATACTTGGCCACATCATGCAGAATTGCCGCTGTCTCCGCACGCTCAGGATCAGCGCCATATTGCTCCGCTAGTTGAATGGATGACTCCATGACGCCCAGTGTATGCTTCCAGCGTTTAGCAGGCATTTGTGTCGAGACCGCCTCAATCAGAGCTTCGCGGCTGTATGCCATACAATCCACTCCTTTGAACATAATCGAACACTGCCTCAGGTACCATATAACGAATGGATTTTCCAGTTGCAGCCCGTTCTCTTAACATCGTTGACGAAATATCAACCAGAGGCATATCTGCTAGCAATACCTTTTCTGCTATATAAGTTGGCAATGCGTCTAGATCAAGAGGTGTTCCCGGACGACCTACGCCGATAAATGTAAGCCGCTGCACAAGCTCTTCAATCTCGTTCCATTTCGGTAAATACTGGACCATATCCGCTCCGATGATGAAATAAAGATCGAAATGCGGATACGCCTCTTGCAGCCGTCTTATGGTCTCATACGTATAGGAAACGCCACCTCTGACAACTTCCCAATCTAATGTGCGAAAAGCTTCATGATTGTGTATCGTTTCCTGCACCATTGCCAGCCGATCTGCTCCAGATACCCCTGCCTCATGTTTATGAGGCGGAATATGTGAAGGCATAAACCATACTTCTTGAAGTCCATAAGTTTCTCTAGCTGCTTCCGCTGCCATCATATGACCAATATGAAGAGGATCAAAGGTACCTCCCATAATTCCAACTTTCAAGAGGACGACCTCCTTGGTAGTATGCTTTCAGGTATTAGCGGGGCAGCTCAATGGTCTTGTTATCACGCGATTCTTTGTACAAGACAATGGTCTTTCCGATCACTTGTACAAGCTCAGAACCCGATTGTTCGGCAAGTTGTGCACCGATTTCTTTGGGATTCTCAATATTGTTGCTCAGTATACTAATCTTCATAAGTTCACGCTTCTCAATAGCTTCTTCAATGTGGCGTACGAGGTGATCGTTTACTCCACCTTTGCCCACTTGAAAAATAGGATCGAGGTGATGCGCCAATGAACGAAGATACCGTGTTTGTTTACCAGTTAACATAAATGAATAACTCCTTAATTAACATATATTATTACCCTAAATTGATAAATCCATTTCTTACTCTTCTCCACCCAGACAATGGAGTATGGTCTGTCGCATGATTTCCGTAGGAGCAGGTTGTCCTGTCCAGTACTCCAGTGCATAAGCCCCCTGATAGACAAACATCCCGAGCCCTCCATGAATCGTACAGCCTCGTTCAAGTCCTTCTAACAATAGACGCGTGCGCAGTGGATTATAAATCAAATCACTTACGACCATCCCTGCACGAAGCAGTTCAGGATCTATAGGTGTCTCATCCATATGAGGATACATTCCTACGGAGGTTGTATTGATCAGTACATCAACACCATCTAACGTTTCCGCTACTTCGTTCATGCTAATCCCGATCACATTCCCTTTGCTCTGGCATACTGCAGCCAAGTCCTGTGCCTTATCAACACTGCGATTAGCGATAAGGATAGAAGAAGGCTTCTCCTGAAGCAGTGCGGCAACAATTCCTCTTGCTGCTCCACCGGCTCCAATCACCATTATCTTCGTACCTGACAAATCAGAAATGGCTTCCGCTTTAAGCGAACGTACATAACCGATTCCATCCGTATTATATCCGGTGAGTATCCCGTTATTATTAACAATCGTATTGACTGCACCAACGGCTACCGCACTTTCATCTAATAGATCCACATAAGCCATCACCGCAACCTTATGCGGAATCGTCACATTTACCCCACGGAATCCAAGCGTGCGAATCGCTTGCACCGCATCCTCCAGATTCTCTGGAAGGATATGAAGCGGCACATAAGCACCCGGAATTCCCAGTGCTTGCAGTGCTGCTTCATGCATAATAGGAGATTTTGATTGTATAATAGGATCTCCCATTACGCCCAGTAAAATATTCCCGGTATTGTAGCCCTCGGTTGCAGTTATCAAAGACACTGTAATAGCCTCCCCGTTAGATCATCGAAGGGCGGGTAAGCACCTTCACACCACGCGGAACGTGGATAGCCACGACTGCGCCTTCTGTCCCGTTGACCTTAATCCAGCCCAAACCTGAAATATATAGATCGCTCCGACTGCCTTTATTAATTCGGAACTCATGCCGTTGCCATGGTGGCAGCTTGTCCATCCGGTCACTTCCTGGAGGAGACAACATTTCACCACGATGGTCCGCATAAAGGGAATCTGCACGTTCCAGTTTGGTGCGATGGATTTTTAAAGTACCACTAATAAAGCAAGTGAACGATTGATGCGGACCTTGTACGAAATCAAAACGTCCCAGTCCACCGAAAAATAGCGTCTGTCCTTCATTCAACTGATAGACAGCAGGCTTCAACGGATTGGCTGGCATAACTGCATCCAGATCCTGACGCTCAACTAGTTCACTATAACGCCATGGATACACGATCCCTGGCGTATCTATAATATAGTGGCCATCATCTAGTGGGATTTTGACCGTATCGAGTGTTGTACCAGGGTAACGCGAGGTGGTTAACTCCTGCTCCAAATCACTATAGTCCGAAATCAAACGGTTGATAAGCGTGGATTTCCCTACATTCGTAGCACCCACTACATAAACATCACGTTGACCACGCAGTTCTGTTACGGCTTCCAGTAAACGGTCAAAGCCTTGATTACGTTTCGCACTACAAAGTACGATTTCAGCTGTCCGCAATCCTTCTTCTTTACAGCGTTGTTGCATCCAGTTACGCAGTTTATTCCAGTTCGTAACCTTAGGCAGCAGATCACATTTATTCACTGCAAGAATAACTGGGTTATTACCGACAAACCGCTGAAGGCCGGAAATCAAACTGCCTTCAAAATCAAAAATGTCAACAATATGAATAACAAGTGCATTCTTCTCCCCTACTCCACTCAGCAAGCGAAGAAATTCATCCTGGTTCACAGAAACAGATGAAGCCTCGTTATAATTCTTAATCCGGAAACAGCGTTGGCAAATCACAGGGTCCCGATCTAGTGCGACTTCCGGAAGGTATCCTGGTTGATCCTTATGCTCCGTCTGAAGCTTGATACCACAACCGCTACACTTCTCAGTACGCTGTGTTTCACTTTGTTCGTTCATTACTATTTTTCCTCCTCGTGCCACAATCCTTTTTTACGAAGCCGTGTCAGAGCAACTCGCTCTACCCGACGATTAAATCTTGTGCCGAACCCTTCATCCTTAACGGAGATTGGCAGCACCAATACGGTATACAGGCCAAGCCGATTGCCGCCGTATACATCTGTAAGCATTTGGTCTCCCACCACAATCGTCTGCTCCGGTGGCAACTCCATCTGCTTCATCGCTTTGAGAAAAGGAGCATTACTCGGTTTACGAGCCTGATGCACAAATTCAATATTAAGCGGTGTAGCAAAGCGTGACACCCGTTCCATGTTGTTATTGGATACGATGATGAGCTTAAAGCCCACTTCCTTCACCTTCTCAAACCATAACAACAGCTCCGGAGTAGCCACAGGCGCTTTGGCACCGACCAGTGTGTTATCCAGATCCGTAATGATTCCACGGTATCCCTGTCGATACAGCTCTTCTAGAGAAATATCGAATACCGTATTCACCCGGAGTTTGGGAACTAACATTTCAAACAATACGTTCACCTCGATTTCATACAAAAAACTATAACATACTCCATGCGCTACGCAAATAAATCTATAGCAATGATTTACTGTATAAACGCTATTTCTTGGATCTTATCGTTCTCCGCAGCCGCAAAGCTTCAGTATACACGCTCTGCCAGTCTTTGTCTTCAATAACATCAGGGCTATACTTCGCTTGTTCAAACATCGTTAGCAGTGAAGAAAGATGATTGGCCACAGCAGGTCGTTCCTTACTCCAGCGGACTACGGCTTCACGCAATGTTTCATGCTCTTCCTTCATCATTCCCTTACGATGCAAATACCTTACCCAACGCTCAGTTTCAGCCACAACTTTCTGATCAGGCGTTAAAGGCCGGCCCATTCGCATCTGTTGAACGAAGAAGCGAAGCTTAAAGCGAATATGCCAAACTTTAAAAATAGTCCAGGATAATAATACAACCACTGCCGCCAAAATTACCCATAAACCCACATGGAAGCCTTGATCTGCTTGTGCATTAGTCACAGGTGCAGGTGTTGGTTCTGCCATTTCATCTTGATCTTCCGGGTCTGTCTCAGGTATTTGCTCATTCTTAGTCAGGAGAGGAGCATTAAACCCCGGTGTAGCTTCAACAGGAATCCAACCATACTCACCAAAATAGACCTCAGCCCAGGAATGGGCATCTGCATTGGTAATCGTGTAATTATTATTTGCCGCACCCACCTGCTGCGCCAGATTCATAGGCATTTCTGGCTGTTCTCCAGGTGCATAACCCTTAACCCATCTTGCAGGGATGTTTAGGGAACGTGCCATAGTGACTAGTGCCGTAGAATAATAATCACAGTAACCTTCCTTCAGCTCGAACAAAAATCCATCTACAAAATCCTCACTTGAAACACGTGCTATATCCGGCTTGTTGGTATATGGAAAGGTTTGTTGTAAGTATTGTTGCAAAAGTGCTGTTTTTTCATACGGTGTTTTTCCTTGTGCTGTAATTTCCTCGGCCAGATCTTTAACCCGTTGAGGGAAGTCATCAGGCAGCTGAAGGAAGCTTTCCTCCAGATCATTACCTTTGTATAGCTCCTCATAGGTCTTTGCTGTCAATTCCTGAACAGGAATGACGGGAACTTCAGAAGTCAGCTCGAAGGTCGAGGGATAGTCTGGTTTCTTCTTATCCATATCCCATAGAAGCTCACTATCACGATCTCTCCAGAAAAGACCCTTCCCGGCTGCCTCACCATTCAATGAATCCACCGAAGTTACAGAATAAGCACCGAATAACACCGGAAATTCATTATTGTTAAGCACTTTAACCGTCTGTTTCAGTGTGCGGGTAGTGACCTTAGAAGCCACACTTTGCTCCAAGGATTTCCCCGTCTCCACCTCTTCTATAGGTCCTCGCTTCAATCGATCCTTATCCGACCATCCACTTCCAGAATAGATTCTGCGTGTTTCTCCTCGCATATAAACACGCAAATCTGAAACCACTGTCATCACCGGGGTATAATCGAAGTTAAAGCCCCCGCCCAGGTTGTCATCATTCAGACTATAGCCAGACGAAGTATTGTTAACAGAGGAACCTGAGCCCGTATTGGAATTCGTTGTTCCAGTTGTGCTCTTACCAGAAGATTTCCCAATTCCATTCCACTCTTGCCACGCTGTATAAGGATCCGTCAAAGTAGGCCTTACATCCGGCATATTCACACCGATTAAAATAACCAGAGAGAAGACGATTGCGATATTCATGACTATTTTTGAGGGATATTCCAGCAAATGTACCCATCCACGCGGATAATGTAGCTGAAAACTTCTCAGGTGTTGGCTGACAAGCCAGCCCATACCCGCAAATACCGTCCAAGCCACTTCCTGCCACAATACAATAGATGTAAAGGAATCAAGAGCTGCCAGTGCTACAATGTTCATTCCTATAAACCATAAAATACGCTTCTTCGAGGATACCCACCAAGACGACAGCAACAGCAAGGCAGAGGCACCAAGAGCAAACCAGATATACGGAACCATATACACACTAATATCTTGGAGCTTATCCAGAAGGGTTGTAGCCCATGGATCAGGAACATAAATTCCGTAATTAGAAATGATGCGATAAACGATATAGATAATAGCTACTGCTTCCATAATCAGTCTGAATTGAACTTTAACAGGGATAAAAATCTCAATGACGGTGATCGTTAATAGGGCAGCCCATACAGAAGCAGTGGTTTGATTTAACCAGATGGGTTCCGTATAAGAAATCCACTGCTGTGCAATAATCAATAGCCAAAATAGGCCGACGGAACGGTGCCAAGAGAATTTTATCTGATTCCACCAGGTTCTCATATCATCCTTCCCCTCCTAACACTGAGGGAAGCTCTTGAAGCGAGCTAATACCATAACCGGTTATTCCACGAGATCTAAGGACGTCTATCCAATCGTTACCTCTATTTACCTCTGCCGAATTTCGCACATGAATGTGAGAAGCAGTCATTCCTCTGCTGTCAGCCCAACGTAGTGCATCAAGTACAGGCTGTCCACGCTGTGGACTAATTAACACGAAGTAAGAGCCTTTAGGAAACATACGGTATCCTTTTTCCAATCGGGAGATAAGCGGACCGCGTCCCTCAGCGTTTAGATCGATTAAATATTGAATCATCTTCTGACGCTCAGCAGCACCTTCAACTGGTGCGAACACCTTCGTCGTCTTATCCAAACAACACAGTCCAATTCCAATTCTCTCCCGAATGCCGAAGCCGAGTAGTGATGCCGTCACTGAAACTGCTAGTTCGAATTGATTCGTATTCATATAAGCTGATGTGCTTCCATCAAGGACTAGAATGGTTTTGGGAATCGACTCATGCTCAAACTCTTTGGATTTCCAAGAGCCTGTCTTAGCAGTAGCGTTCCAGTGAATTCGCGTCAAGCGATCACCATATACATAGTCACGGACGCCATTAATCTGTGTGGTTTCACGCCGAGATTGAACAACGGATGTCTGCGGTCCAGATAGCCGAGATTTTCTCTCATATAACTGCCAGCGCGGAACGTAGATCGCACGAGGCAAAACCTGAAATTGTCCTTCCGATAAAAATGTTCCCTTATGCTCGACAAGCCCAAATATATCTTGGCTGATAATATCCGTATTAGCGAATGTGTATGTTCCACGCTCTAAGGCTGGTGTCTGAAACTTTAGTTCCCCAATGCCTCTGAGGCTTGGGATCACACTTTCTTCAAATACCCACGATTCTCCATTATGCCGCTTAAGAACTTCCCTTACAACAACGTAAGGCAAGGGCAAAATCCCAGGGATTGTAACCTTTAGTTTTACACGAAGATGCCCTCCGGCAGAGAGCAAATCTCCCTTGTCTTGTTCAGAATAAAGACTGCGAGTGCCCTTAGCTCGCCGAACGCCTCCTAAACCTCCAGCAATCAAATATGCAATAAGTACAGAGACCATGATAAACAACATAAATGCTGTTTTCCCGCCCTGAAAAAGTACATATAAGAGTGTAATACTCCAAATTACAAGGATGCTTGCAAGCTTAGAGGGCTGAATGATGGCTGCCACCGACGACAAATAACGTCTCATATCATTGCCTCATCGTAACAGGCACATGAATGCTCTGCAGAAGCTTTTGAAGCAAAGATTCTACGCTAATATTATCTAGGCGCGACTCTGGACGCAGCAATATTCGATGACCCAAGGCAAATGGAGTAAGGATCTTCACGTCATCAGGCAGAACGTAATCTCGTCCTTGCAAAAAGGCATAAGCTTTACAAGCCATCATAAAGGATAGTGAGGCACGTGGACTTGCACCCAGCATTACAAGTGGATGTTCTCTTGTCTGCCGCACAATATCTAACAAGTAATTCAGCACAGGATCACTCATGAAGATGTCGCGAATTTCTTCCTGAATCCCTGCAATTTGTTCCATGCTTGTTACGGGCGAAAGCCTGTCCACCGGTTGGCCTTCCTGATGGCTCAGCAATAAATTTTTCTCCGTCGCTGCATCAGGATATCCAAGGCTAATTCTCAGCATGAATCGATCTAATTGGGCTTCAGGCAGTGTATAGGTTCCCTCAAAGTCTATCGGATTCTGGGTAGCGCATAACATGAAAGGGTGCGGAAGTGGATACGTCTCACCATCTACGGTAACGTTTCGTTCCTCCATCACTTCCAGAAGTGCAGATTGTGTCTTCGTAGTAGCACGGTTAATTTCATCGGCTAGTAAAATATTCGTCATCACCGGACCAGGCCGGAAATGAAACATCTCATCCCTAGGATGATAGACAGAAACACCTGTAATATCACTCGGAAGTATATCTGGATTACACTGAATACGGCGATATTCACCGGACATTGATCTTGATAGTGCGCGAATTAGCTGGGTTTTTCCTGTTCCCGGTACATCCTCGATCAATACATGACCACCAGCAAGCAGAGCGGTTAACAATAATTGTATTTCAAATGATTTTCCAAGTATGCAGGATTCCAAATTAGTGCGTACAGCATTCATGGTGTGCATCGATTCTTGACGTACGGGCATATATAATCCTCCTAGCCAGAATAAGCAGTATTATTTATATTTTACATGATTAGAGGACCCAAAGTACATTGTTGAAGATCACGAAGTGAGGATACAAAAAAAACCATAAGATGAAACATCCTACAATTTAAAAATAACAAAAAAAGATTGCCGTCTTTTTCTGACGACAACCTTTTCATATAGCATCAACTTTACCCCTTCGGCCGTACAACTAAAGCTGCCAAAAAGGAGAACACAATAGCTGACGAGATGCCGGCACTTGTAATATCAAAAATACCCGTAACTACACCGATCCAGCCATCCCGCTCCAGCTCCGTTAATGCCCCGTGAACCAAGGAGTTCCCAAAACTTGTGATCGGAATGGTTGCCCCAGCACCCGCAAATTTCACAAGCGGGTCGTAGATACCAAAAGCATCAGCAATCGCTCCGGCTACAACTAAGGTACTCATCGTATGTGCGGGTGTCAGCTTCAATACATCGAACATCAGCTGCCCTATAACGCAAATGGCTCCTCCAATCAGAAAAGCCCATAAGTAAATCATCATTATGCTTCACCTCCACTCTCTATGGCTACGGCATGAGCAACACATGGAATACTCTCTCCCTGCTGATAAGACAAAGGTGATAAAAGTGCACCCGTTGCCACTATAAGCACCCGTTTAAGTTCACCTTTTTTTAACCGCTTAAGGATATGACCATAGGTTACAACCGCTGAGCACCCGCAGCCGCTTCCTCCAGCGATCACATATTTCTGTTTCTCCAAGTCGTAGATAAGCAAACCACAATCGTCAAAGGTTGTTTGCTCCATAGGAATTCCTTCTTTAGCCAATAGGGTCTTGGCTATAGGTAACCCTACGGATGCCAGGTCGCCGGTAACAATTAAATCATAGTGCCCGGGCGATAGACCTGTATCCCGAAAATGCGCAGTAATGGTATCCGCCGCCGCAGGTGCCATAGCCGTCCCCATATTAAAAGGATCTGTCAAACCAAGATCCATAATACGTCCAAGCGTGGCCGAAACCACGACTGGATAGTTACCCGAACCGTCATTCTGACCCACTACAGCACAACCCGAACCTGTAACTGTATATTGCGCCGTTGGGGGTTTCTGCGAACCATATTCCGTTGGATAACGAAACTGCTTCTCCACCGTACAGTTATGACTTGATGTTCCCGCTAGCGCATACTTACCGCCTCCAGAATCAACGATCATTGAGGCAATCGCAAGGCTCTCCATAGAAGTAGAGCAAGCACCAAAGACTCCGAGATAAGGCACACCTAATTTTCTTGCCGCGAAGGAGCTGCTGATAATCTGGTTCATCAAATCTCCGCCGACAAAAAACTCCAGCTTTTCTTTATCGATATTTGCATTAATCAGAGCCAGCAGGGAGGCTTTCTCGAAAAGAGCACGCTCAGCCTTCTCCCATGTCTTCTCGTCCATTTCCAGCGAATCAAATATAAAATCAAAGTCTGAAGCTAAAGGACCTTCTCCCTCTTCTGGCCCTACTACAGCGGAAGAACCCAAAATAACGGGACGGTTCGTGAACTCCCAGGTCTGACTACCAAGCTGTTTCATGTATGTGCACCCCCGTCTACGCCCAAAAAGAGATAGACGATACCAATAATGAAAGCAGCTACGGCACCAAATACGATAACCGAACCTGCAAGCTTAAACATATTGCCGCCTACACCAAGTACAAGGCCCTCAGCGCGGTGCTCTAGAGCTGCAGAGCACATACTGTTTGCGAACCCGGTCACTGGGACTGCAGTTCCTGCACCAGCCCATTGAGCCATTTTGTCGTACACGCCAAAGCTGGTCAGAATTACAGAGAGTAGGATCATCACCGCGACTGTCGGACTGGCGGCTTCCTTGGAGCTCATATCGAAAATTGCCATAAAAGCCTCCTGAACACCTTGTCCAATAACACAGATTATGCCGCCAGCAATAAACGCTCGTATGCAGTTTTTGAATACGGGCCTGGCAGGAACAAAGGGCTTGGACAATTTCTCGTAATCTTGTGGAGTCAGGGTGTCAAGCTTCAGCTTGACACCCGATTTCTTAGTTTTCGCCGGCAATGAGGCACCTCCTGAAAGTTAGGCGAAGGGGGCTGACAAGCATCATAGTACTCACTTTTAAGCCCCTTAAGTTTTTCTTCGCTTAGAAGTTTTCCTTATTGTTTGCCATCCTCCGCTTCGTTATGTCCCTCCAGTTCAGGAAAAATACAGTAACACAACAATCAACAGTAAGAAGAGAACAAAAATAAGTACTGCTTCTCTTTCCCTTGGATTGTGGCGCCAGTATCGTCTGCGCGTTCCGTTTACTTGTAGGCTCCTACTTGACAATCCTCCCTGCACCCTTCTTTTGGGTACGCTGCCCGCAACCCTCATTCGTCTTCGCATCCTTTCTAAGGCTCCTGCCACCAAAGCCTCTAATGCATAGTATTCGTGGAGCTCGTGCCCGGTGTTCATTGTCTCTTGTCATGGACAAGTGAGCCCAGAATGTTCATACTAGGTTGCAGGAAGAAATAACGATGTGGTCCATTATGGATAACATCCGTTTCTCGTAGAAATATAAGAATGATGTATAAATGAGTTCTTATATTTTAATAAAGGAGTGAATTCATATGAATCAAGAAACATTGGACATGTTCAAAACACTTACCGAATTTCCCTCAGCCCCAGGATTTGAGCGCGAACTCCGCGCTTACGTCAAGGATGCTATGACTCCTTATACTGAAGAGTTCGTACAGGATCGTCTCGGTAGTTTGTTCGGCGTACTGCGCGGCGAAGAGAACGGGCCAAAGATTATGGTCGCTGGCCATTTTGACGAAGTAGGTTTCATGGTAACTGGAATTACTAACACCGGTATGATCCGTTTTCAACCACTTGGCGGCTGGCTTGCCTCTGCTGTTGCATCCCAGCGCCTACATATCATTACACCTAAAGGAACACTGACCGGAGTTGTTGGCAGTACGCCTATCCATTTGCTAAGCAATGAAGAACGTGGTAAGACTGGCGAAATCAGCAAAATGTATATTGATATCGGTGCAGACAGCCGTGAAGAAGCAGAAAGCTTTGGCGTTAGACCAGGCCAACAAGTTCTGCCGATTTGTCCTTTTACTCCCCTTGCTAATCCCAAAAAAATCTTGGCGAAAGCTTGGGACAACCGTTACGGCGTAGGTCTCGCCATTGAACTAGTTAAAGCATTGCACGGTAAAAAGCTGCCGAATACCGTTTTCGCTGGTGCCACTGTACAAGAGGAAGTAGGTCTTCGGGGTGCGCGTACTGCGGCTAATCTCCTGTCACCTGACATCTTCTTCGGTCTGGACGCGAGCGCTGCTGCCGATATGACTGGTGACAGTCAGGCATTTGGCCATCTGGGCAAAGGAGCTCTCTTGCGTATTTTTGATCCTACGATGGTTACACATCGCGGTCTGATTGAATATGTACAAGATACAGCGGATACCCACCGGATCAAATATCAGTATTTTGTATCCCAAGGCGGAACAGATGCAGGTCAGGTTCATGTTAGTGGAATTGGCGTTCCTTCCGCAGTCATCGGAATATGCTCCCGCTACATACACACAGCTTCATCAGTGATTCACAGTGATGACTACGATGCTGCTAAAGAGCTTCTGATCAAACTGGTAGAAGGCCTTGACCGGACTACACTACAGACAATTATTGAGAACAGCTAATCGCACAAGAAATGACAGAAGAAGCCCTCAAACACTTTTACAGTGATTGAGGGCTTCTCTTTATGTGAATAAAACGGATTTAAATCATATCTAGCGGTACTTTCCAAGAAGGTATTGGGAAAGCTTCGTCCAGCTTCCAAATTTCATCGTCACTTAGCGTAATCAAGCATGCAGCAGCATTCTCAATGACGTGCTTACGAGAAGAAGCTTTTGGGATAGAAATAACATCCTCTTCACGCATCGTCCAAGCTAGCATAATCTGAAGCGGAGTTGCCTGATGTGCACTGGCGATTTCCTGAACGACTTCACTCTCGATGACTCCTTTTCGAAGTGAACCAGCTTGAGCAAGCGGTGAGTAAGCCATTACCGGGATCTTGTGACTTCTCTGCCATGGCAGCAGTTCAGTTTCAATTCCTCTGGACCCTAAATGATATAGAATCTGATTGGTTGAACAATGAGTTCCCCCAGCAATACCAAGCAGATCTTTCATATCGTCGACATCGAAATTGGATACACCCCATCTTGCTATTTTTCCTTGAGAGACTAGTTTCTCCATACCTACAACAGTCTCTTCTAGTGGAATATCTCCCCGCCAATGCAGCAAATAAAGATCCAGATGATCCGTATTCAAGCGTTTCAAGCTTTCTTCACAGCTGCGGATAAGGTGCTCATTCCTGGCATTATGTGGATAGACTTTTGACACCAAGAAAACTTGATCCCGAATACCTTGAATAGCCTCACCTACTAAAAGCTCCGAGCGTCCGTCCCCATACATCTCAGCCGTATCTATTAAATCCATGCCTAGTTCCACGCCTAATCGCAGGGCAGCAATCTCTTCCTCCCTACGGGAATTGTCATCACCCATATTCCAAGTTCCCTGCCCAATTCTGGGAAGTGACGTTCCATCTGGAAGCAGCATGCGGTTAGATTGGTTCATTCTTGCGATTTCAGCCAAATGTTCGATTGAATCCTTAGTCATATTAAAAATCCCCTTATTGAAGTATTGTATACTTACTTTATACGACCTATAAGAACCTTTCTAAACATCTGAATCGTGTCCAATTTATAACTAATCTCTCTTTTGAAGAGAAAAAGTAAAGAATAAATACCAGCCTAAGCTATCAGCTTTAGTCCCACAGCGGCCCCCAGAATCATAATAATACAGACGATCCGGCGCCAGTCTTTGGCCTCTCCATACAATATCATCCCCAGAATCGCTCCGCCGGATGCGCCGATCCCCGTCCATACCGCATAAGCTGTTCCCATCGGCAGACTCTTCATTGCTAAAGACAGAAACAGAAAGCTTGCTCCGAAACCAAGAAAGAGCAGCGCGAACGACAGGAAATTCCGGTGTTTATTCAACCTATTAATCATAGCTACTCCAAACATTTCAAACAAACCAGCAACGACCAGAAATACCCATGCCATTTAAGACTCCCCCTTTACTTCGGCTTCTTTGGTCACCATTTTCAATCCTATAACGCCTGCCAGCAAAATAACCACTAGAACCAGCTTCATCAACTTGAACGGTTCTCCGAATAAAACCATGTCCGCAACTACTGTACCTGCAGTTCCTAGACCAACAAACACGGAATATACCGTGCCGACCGGCAATTTGGTACTCGCTGAAATCATCACATAGAAGCTTATTATTATAGCTACCACAGTTATCAGCCACTCCCACATCGTGGAGGCATGTTTTAAGCCGATGACCCACATGACCTCGAAAACAGCTGCCCCAACTACCTTTAACCACTCTGAATTGTTCTTCATTCCAAGCCCTCCTTCAATTCACTAACTTTATAATTGCCCACGAAACAAACAAATAAGCCCGGAAGGTCATCGTCATTTATAACGATACCTCCCGGGCTTTTATCCCTCCGTGTAGACACGAACAATGCTGTCCGTGCGTTTTCCCTCGGACCAGACCAGCTGTGCACCAGCTGCGGAACCCTAGAAAACAATAACTATTAAGTTACATCGTATGGTAGCAAATCGGGGTGATAAAATCAACCTTTTCTAAATAAAAAAGAACAAACTCATAGCAACTATCAAGAATGGTTGAAGATAAGCGTTAATTTTATTTCTTCAAATCCATTTATTCAATATTATGGTACAATTTAAGAGAATACAGCTTATAATGAACAACTAGGAGGGCGATCTAATGGTCTTTGGGATACTGTTTATTGGAGTTATTGTATTTATAATCATACAGTCCGTAGTTCGTAATGGTTCAAGCTCGAACAGTAACAGATTTGAGAGAAATAGACGAGATGACGCCGCCAGCATGTCTTTTATGGCAGCTAGCCATCCAGATCTGCTGGATCCAAATAACCCGAATCATTCTAATCACCAACATCACCATCAACACCATCACGGGAGCGACTCCCATCACCATTCTGGACATGACAGCGGTCATAGCTGGGGCGGAGATAGCGGGCACAGCAGCGGGGGAGATTTCGGTGGCGGAGATGCTGGCGGCGGTGGCGGATGTGATTAGAGCGTTACTCTATAACAAAAGGAAAAGGGCATCCCTGATATTGCTTCAGGAATGCCCTTTTTATGTTTATTACTTTTTTAAAACACCAATAATCTTTGCTTGCGTGTGACTTAAAAAATTCTCAGCACCGTGCGGGTGTAGTGGTTCACTCCAAACAAATCCGTCTCCTTCGTATCTAGGGATGAGGTGCATATGGTAATGGGTCAGGTCGTTAAACTTCCCGCCATTTTGGCAAATGCTTATACCATCTGGTTCGAACAAAGTCTTCAGAACAACTGACAACCTCTTCGCCCCGTCCATTATCGCATAGGAAGTCTCTGAGTCGATGTCTTCGAGATCCCAATAATGCTTTTTAGGAAGGATCAGGAGATGTCCTTCGTTAAACGGAGCGATATCTAGCACACAAGTAATAAATTCATTCTCATATACTACTTTTACGTTAGGCTCAATTCCGTTAGCAATCCGACATCCCAAACACTCCATATAGCACACTCCATCCCATAATCAAAGGTCATCTCTATTATTGATTAAATTGAAACCGGCTGATAAGCACCTCACCGTTAAAAACTACATAAACAACGCTAGTACCCGTCTCCACGGATACTTCGCCTTTCAATGTGCTCCACTGTTGCAGAACTCCACCAGAAGGGACGGTCACGGTTCCAACCAGTTTCCCAGCTGCGCTTCCGGTTCTGATCTCAATGCTACCACCTTTTGCAGAGGAGACCAGAGCTTCAATTGCTACTGCTCCATGATCGAACAATACGTCATTAAAAGCAATCCAAGCGCCCTCTTTTACCGGATGTACCGAAGCCCCGCCTGCTTTGCATTCGTCCAGATATACGCCTTCGTAGTCATCATAGTTCTCTGCTTTGGTGTTGTTATATAAATTACGGGAAGGAATGATGTCCCCTTTCACCGTTACTACTGAAGATAATTTAATATCAGCAGAAGAACGGCCGATCAGAATTGCGTATTCTCCATTTTCGACGCAATATTGTTCGCGTGTAACATCCCAGAATGCTAACTCTGTAACTGGTAATGCAAACTCTATAGTATTCGATTGACCTGCGGCGGTGCTCACTTTTTCAAAACCCTTCAGCTGCTTAATCGGACGTTTGACCCGGGAATTCAAAGCTTGCACATATAACTGAACAACCTCGTCCCCATCGACTGCTCCAGTATTATCCACTTGAACGGAAATGTTAAGCGTATCGTCTTGCTGCAGTTCCTTTGTGCTCAAATTTAGATTCTTGTAATTCACTTCAGCATAACTTAGGCCGTGACCAAAAGGATACAATGGCTCACCGTCAAAGTACATATAGGTTCTTTTACCTTTGATAATATCATAATCCATCAGCTCAGGCAGCTGCTCCACAGAACGGAACCAAGTCATATTCAGCTTGCCAGAAGGACTGTAATCTCCGAACAACACTTCTGCAACCGCATTGCCAAGCTCTTGTCCACTGTGGGATGTATACAAAACTGCCGGGATATTCTCGTCAATCCAAGTGGATGAAATCGGATAACTGCCGACAATAACTACCACTGTATTTGGATTCGCTTCATAGACTGCTTTGACCAGGCGCTCCTGCTCCTCCGGAAGTACAATATCAGGTCTGTCGATTTCTTCTTTTCCGTTAAGGAGTGGATGATTACCGACAAAAACCACTGCTACTTCAGCTGCTTTGGCAGCTTCTGCCGCAGCGTCCAGTCCGTTTGTAACGATGTTCTTTTTGAAAAGACGAGCGTCCGCACTTGCGACCTGATCAGCAACCTGCAGCGTGCCATCCTCAGCATTCACAGAGATCAATTTGTCATTCCAAGTCCGCAAAGAGACTTTACCCTCAGCTTCCGGGACGATGTTCAGGGATTCTTTTACAAACCAGCCGTAGATTTCATCAGCAGATGCTGTAAGTGTCTCCGCTTCGCTTAAAGTTACATACTGTCCACGACTTGTCGCCTTCAGAGTATTGCTAGTCCAGCCCCAAGCGGTATGTTGGAACAATTCTCCGTGCTCTGCTATGTCATGTTGTACAGCCAGTCTTCCATCCTCCCCCGTAATTCCAATGGCTTGGCCGTTTGCAGCTGAGGTAAGAATGATTTGATCTGCGCCGCTCTCAAAAGTAACGTGTTTACCAGGCAGCTTTTTGCTAACACCCTGCAGCGGGGTCACTCCATAAGGTAATGTGCCGGAATACCAGTCTCTGAAAGCTTCATCGCCAAGTGGACCAATAATCGCCACTTTGTTTAATTCAGTCTTGCTCAGTGGCAATGTTGCCTGATCATTCTTCAGCAGCACAATGGATTGTTTGGCAGCTTCCAAGGAAAGTGCGGCATGTTTTTTGCTAAGAATTACGGAATCGTCGATTGCTGCGTATGGATTACCTTCAGCGGGGTCAAACTCTCCCAGACGGAAACGAACTCTAAATGTGTTAGTTAGTGCACGATCCAGATCTTCCTCTGATAGTAGGCCTTGGTCTAGTGCTTCATGAAGAACCTTGATCGTCTCTTCAGTTTCTTCTGTTACACTGTCAATTCCGTTTTTGATAGATTCCGCCATCGACTGTGCAAAAGATTCATAATACTTATGATCCTTCACAATCCCGAATAAATCACCAGCATCACTGACGATAAAACCGTCCATGTCCCATTCGCCTTTGACAACATCCATCACTGCCGGATGAAGAATAACTGGCACGCCATTCACCGAGTTATAGGCGGTCATCATAGACTGTGCGCCACCTTCTTGAAAAGCAGGCTTGAATGCTTCCAGATAATACTCACGCATATTTCTTGGATCGATGCTGGCGGAACAATTTCCGCGTTCGATCTCGTTGTTGTTCCCTAGGAAGTGTTTAAGCGTTGCGACCGCTTTCAAATAGACCGGGTGATCGCCTTGGATTCCTTGCACAAGTGATGTGCTGAGTTGTCCAGTTAACTCTGGATCTTCACCGTAAGCTTCTTCCGTTCTACCCCAACGTGGGTCACGCTCCATATCCACCGTTGGTGCCCATAACGTCAGGCCATTCACCGTTGGATTCTTTTTGTAAAATGCTCTTGCTTCATCTCCAATGGCCGAGCCGATTTCCTTCATTAGCTCTGGGTTCCATGTACAAGCCAGTCCGCTTGGCTGAGGAAAAGAGGTCGCTTTTCCAAGCCAGGAGATTCCGTGCGCCGCTTCTGTACCATGCTTATAGGCTCCAACACCCAAACGCTCTATGGCCGCTTGATACTGGGGGATCAGGCTTACTTTTTCATCAAGCGTTAATCTGGAGATCAAATCCTGCACTCGGTCATTTAAGGGTAAATCAATCTGTTGAAATGGATATTTAGATGTCACTGTTTCCATCATAATCACTCCTTCGATTCGAGTTGATAGCGGTTTCATATGTTCTCAAGGTAGTTGTCTGTGTCTAACACAAATCTGGTCTATCAACATAATCATAGAAGATTAGCTCGATAAGTAACACCTTAACAATCTAAGTGAAAATCAGGTCAAAATTAGAGATTTATCGTATGCTTCGCTCGCTCGTCTCCCTTGGTGAAGTGATGCGGATGATAACGGGGCGTTCTCGGCCCTCTTTCGCTAAATTCCAGCCTTTTGGGTCGCATCTGGGGTATTTTTACCCCTCTTTTGCTCGTTTCCAGCCTTTTGGGTCGCATCTGGGGTATTTCTACCCCTCGTTTGCTCAATTCCAGCCTTTTGGGTCGCATCTGGGGTATTTTTACCCCTCTTTCGCTCAATTCCAGCCTTTTGGGTCGCATCTGGGGTATTTTTACCCCTCTTTTGCTCATTTCCAGCCTTTTGGATCGCATCTGGGGTATTTTTACCCCTCTTTTGCTCAATTTCAGCCTTTTAGGTCGGATCTGGGGTATTTTTACCCCTCTTTTGCTCAATTCCAGCCTTTTAGGTCGCATCTGGGGTATTTCTACCCCTCTTTTGCTCAATTCCAGCCTTTTAGGTCGCATCTGGGGTATTTTAATTGCCTTACCATAACTGAATATCCTTTAAGGAATGGATATATTCATATTTGCAGACTCTACCGCTCTCCTGAGAAACTATTGGGGAAAACTTTCCTTTTTGGCTGAGAGCACTCAGTCCTTTTCGAGCCGTACGCTTATCAATCCTAAGCTCCCTCACCAAATCAACCGGTCGAATGCACTCATTCGTGCGAACCGCAATCCGCAAAATATCACGCTCCAGTCGGCTAAACTCCCCCTGCTCCTCCATCTTCACAGCGAGGTACGGCATCAGCAATGTTCTTAACAAAGTAATCGTAAGTTCAGGACTCGCATCCAGATCATCATAAGGAATCGCCACGACCCGATAACCCGCGATTTGCAGATAGGTCTCTCGATTCAGCTCCTGCCTGTAGCGTGTTCGGTCGGTATTTTGCACATGTGGACCGTAGCCTTTAACTTCAAACGCAAACTTAACCTGGCCAGGCTTCCACACAAAATCAACAAAGTAGGGCTTGCTACGCCAATCCAATACTTCATATTCAGGATGAAGGTCATTGAAATTCCCCATCATAGGCCACCATACCTTCTCCAAAAACATCCGCTCACCATGGCCATGGCCGCGCTCCAATCTCCCCCGCCGTTCTCCCGTTCTTCTACTATTATGATCCTCTACCCACTTACGATGCTCCTCCGTAAATCCCATACGTCACCCTCCTCCTTGGCATAAAAAAATCCCGCACCCAATATGGGTACGGGACGTGCTTCGTCCTATTACTCAAAAGTATAGTATTCGCTTTCTAATACTGTCAATAACACTCAAAAGCCAACACTAGATCCAGCTAAATAAAACTTATCCAGCAAAAAAGCTAATTAGTTTAAAGTACGTAGCGATAAAGTAAGGTCAGCTGAGTTAGCTAACTACCCTAGTTAGCACTATTAGAGTAATTCATCTACATTTGCCTCACCACAGCATTCATTTCAATTAAAAAAGCTAATTAGTTTAATTACGTTGCGATAAAGCTACCCCAGTTGAACTATACTCAGTACGAAATCCACTAAAACCTACCGTCGACTCAACTTCCCATCCCAGCTACTTACCCCGCCCTGCAAATGTGCAAGCCGAGCATACCCCTGCTTACTCAGAATCCGCGCTGCACTTTTGCTTCGCATACCGCTGCGGCAGTAGAGCAACACATCCCGATCCTTAGGGATTTCACCGAGCCGCTTTTCCAACTGAGACAGCGGGATGTTTTTCGCCCCCGGAATAAATCCACTCTTGTATTCATCCGGTTCGCGGACATCGATCAGCAGCCTATTTTTGGATTGCTCCATTTCGCTCCGAAACTCTGTCACCTTCAACGTTCTTACACTTACACTTGCGCTTTTACCAAATCCGAGACGGGACATTAATGAGCTTAAATCCATTATCCTTCACAACAACCTTTCACCGAAATGTCGGAGAGTGTTCTTTTACTTCCTAAAAAATCACCATTTACCGCATATAACTTTCGAAAGCCCTGCTTATACAGAATTCTCGCAGCTTTGTTTCTTTTATAGTAACTATCAGCAAGGATTAGAACCGAATCGTCAGTAGATAGACAATGTTGCCAGACATAGGCTAACCGCCCGATCGATATATTTATCGAACCACGGATACTATCCTTCTCATAATCTACGGCATCTCTAACATCGAGCATTTTCATGTCCAGTGATTGATCTGCTAATTCGCGAACGTCACGGGCTTCTACATAGGAGAGTGAACGGACTGGCCAAGCGGAACGTAAGAACCTTACAATACTAAAAGCAATTACTATACTCAGTAGGATCCTAAACATCATGTTCATGCTGTTACCCCCGTACCAAAAAATCATCCGTCCAAGCGCTTAATCCGCCCATCATATTCACAACGTTATATCCTTTTTCGCTCAGCAGCTCACACGCCAGTCCACTTCGACCACCACTTAAGCACATTACAATCATCTCTCCATTAGGATCTAGTTCATCTATACGCATTAACAGCTGCCCAAGCGGAATATGCTTCGCACCGATCACATGTCCCTCCACCCATTCGGCGGGTTCGCGTACATCTAGCAGCGTAGGAGCCTCTCCATTCTTCAGACGTTCCGCCACTTGCTGAGGGGTAATTTCCTTTGAAATTTTAAAAGACATCGAGCATCTCTCCTTCTCTTTTTTTTAAAAATAACTTGATTTTAATATCACTATATCATAATATTACGATATAAGGATATTGTAAAGCGAGGAGTTCATAACCATGGACAAAAATTTCAAAGCCTATAATCAAACCGCCGAAACCCTAAAGGCTATCGCTCATCCCGTTCGCTTGTGCATCATTAAAGGTCTGCTTGAAAAAGGCAGCTGCAACGTTAGCTTCATGCAGGACTGTCTCGACCTTCCACAATCTACGGTATCCCAGCATTTGCAGAAGCTTAGAGCTCTAGGCATTGTCGAAACCGAACGTAATGGGCTGGAAATTAACTATTCTGTTAAAGACGAGAAAATCAAACATCTAATTCAGCTATTTTTAGGGGAGGAATAAAACATCATGAGTAAAAAAGTACTGATTGTCGGAGGAGTTGCAGGAGGCGCATCAGCGGCCGCCAGGCTTCGGAGATTAGATGAAGAGGCTCATATCATCATGTTTGAGCGTGATCCGTACATTTCTTTTGCCAATTGCGGACTGCCTTATTATATCGGAGGTTCCATTCAGGATCGCTCCAAGCTGCTGGTTCAGACACCAGAGGCGATGCATAAACGTTTTAACATCGATGTTCGGATTCAAAGTGAAGTGGTGTCTATCGACCCTGTGAACAAGAAAGTAAGAGTAGAAAGTATAGAAAAAGGCTCCTATGAAGAGAGCTATGATGCGCTTATTTTATCACCCGGCGCTAAACCGATTCGTCCGAATCTACCTGGTATCGAGAGTTCCAAAATTCACATGCTGCGCAACATTCCCGACACCGACAAAATCAAAACCAAAGTCACAGCCGAAGGCACTCGTTCCGCCGTTGTGATCGGTGGTGGGTTTATCGGTGTTGAGATGGCGGAGAACCTCAGAGAAGCAGGTCTGGAAGTAAGCTTGATCGAGGCGGGTCCACAAATCTTAGCTCCGTTTGATACTGAAATGTCTTCTATTTTGGCAAAAGAGCTCGACGAGCATGGCGTTAATCTTATTTTTTCCGATATGGTCCAGGGGTTTGCAGAAGTGGGTGAACAAATAGAGGTTCAGTTGGCAAGTGGCACTGTGCTTCAAAGTGATATGGTTCTGTTGGCCATCGGCGTTTCGCCGGATACCTCTTTCCTGAAGGATAGTGGTTTAGAGTTCGGTCCACGCGGCCATATCTTGGTCAACGAGCGCATGGAAACAAATTTGGATCAGGTCTATGCTGTAGGTGACGCGGTCGAGGTGGTTGATTTCGTGAACGGAACTAAAACTGCTATTCCACTAGCTGGTCCTGCCAATAAGCAAGGACGGATTGCTGCGGACAACGTCAGCGGTCTAGGGACTACTTACAAAGGATCACAAGGGACTTCTATTATTAAGGTTTTTGGAGTCACGGGTGCTTCTACCGGCAATAACGAAAAAACATTACAACGTTTGGGCTTACCATATCACGTGATTTACGTACATCCAAGCTCTCATGCAACTTATTATCCGGGGGCAACTCCAATATCTATGAAGCTGATTTTTGATCCAAAAGGTACAGTACTCGGCGCACAAGCTGTGGGTTACAGTGGAGTAGATAAACGTATCGACGATATCGCTACAGTGATTCGTTTTAGAGGTTCGGTCACTGATTTAACGGAATTGGAGCTTACTTATGCCCCTCCTTACTCTTCTGCTAAAGATCCAGTGAATATGGCTGGCTTTGCTGCTGAAAATATTTTGAAAGGCATGACTACAGTATTCGTTCCTAAGGATTTAGAAGGTCGTGACAACAACAATACCATTTTAGTTGACGTACGTTCGGAAATCGAGCATGCCAACGGTCATATTGAAGGGTCCATTAACATTCCTGTAGATGATCTGCGTGGTCGTCTAGCCGAGCTTGATCCTAGTAAAGAAATTTGGGTGTATTGCCAAGTTGGACTTAGAGGCTACACAGCATCCCGGATTTTGCAGCAAAAAGGTTTCCGTGTGAAGAATCTGACCGGAGGCTATAAGACATATCAACTGAGTAAATATTCACCTAAAAAAAAAGATAGTCTGACGCCAAACGCAGGTATTTCAGCAGCCCGTAAAGAAATCGCAGCAACGGGAGCACCGGCGGGAACTGGCACTGCTTCAGCTGCAGGCAATACCAACGCTACAGCTTTCGCAGCCAACTCTAGCGCATCTGTATCCACTCCTGCCAAACAAGAATCGGATCTAACACCTGATTCCGTGCTTGATGCTTGCGGACTATGCTGCCCTGGGCCGCTGATCCAAGTCAAGATGAGCATGGACCCGCTCTTGGACGGCCAAGTCTTGAAGGTAACGGCTTCCGATCCGGGATTCTATGAAGATATTAAGGCATGGGCTCGCATGTCTAAGCACACGCTTTTGCAATTAACGAAGTTGCCTACTGGCATGATTGAAGCTTATCTGCGCAAAGGCATTACCGCGGATTCCGTACCAGCAGGAGCACAGCCTGTCCAAACTAGTAATGCAAGTACGATGGTGGTATTCAGCGGTGATCTGGATAAAGCGATCGCTTCCTTCATCATTGCCAACGGAGCAGCCTCCAGCGGCAAAAAAGTGACGATGTTCTTTACCTTCTGGGGTCTCAATATTATCCGCAAGGATGAGAAAGTGCCTGTGAACAAGAATATTATCGGTAAAATGTTCGGAGCGATGATGCCCCGCGGCAGTCGGAAGCTAACGCTTTCGAATATGAACATGATGGGCATGGGCTCCAAAATGATCCGCTCTTTAATGAAGAACAATAATGTCTCTTCTTTGGAAGAATTGATTCAAATGGCTGTCGACCAAGGCGTCGAGATCGTTGCCTGCCAAATGTCCATGGATCTTATGGGCATCACCCGTGAAGAACTGATCGACGGCGTGGGGATCGGCGGCGTAGGTTATTACCTCGGTCAAGCCGATCAATCTAGTCATAATCTATTTATCTAAATACCTTAACACCGCAAAGAGACTCCTCTATTTATATAGAAGAGTCTCTTTGTTATATAAAAATGAACTCACCAGAATCGGTGATATAGATTTGAATAACCAAAATGCAGAAATTGGCTGGATCTGGATACAGAATCTAAAACCTGCTATCCTATTTAATAGGCATTCATCCGAATAATGACCTATTTTAGGTGGAATAAGGAGATTAAATGAATAACCCGATACATATTCTCGTTGCTGAGGACGACAGCGACATCAACCGATTGCTGTGCAACATTATTAAGAAAAGCGGCTACATCCCCCAACCTGCTTACTCGGGAACGGAGGCACTTCTCTATCTGGAGCAACGTCAATGGAGCATGTTGCTACTGGATCTGATGCTGCCTGGCATGTCGGGAGAGGAACTACTTGAGAAGATTGCCGGGCGGGACGATATGTCGGTAATTATCATTTCAGCCAAGGGTGAGCCCCAGACCAAGGTATCTGCCCTGCGGGCGGGGGCGGATGATTTCATTACGAAACCCTTCGACGTTGAGGAAGTCTCTGCACGGATCGATTCTCATCTACGTTTGTATTCGCGGATTGCGCAATCGGCTTTGCCTAACGTGCTCCAGCATCAGGGCCTTGTACTTCATCGAGATGCGATGTCGGTTACGGCAAATGGAGCGGAACTGACGCTCACAGCTCTAGAGTTTGAGATTCTCTCGTTGCTTTTGTCGGCCCCTAAGAAGGTGTTCACGAAAGCGAATTTGTACGAAAGGGTCTGGCACGAGCCATATTACGGGGATGACAATACGGTCAATGTCCATATGAGCAATTTGCGCAGCAAGCTAACCAAGGCCGCACCAGGAAGCGAATTTATCGAGACAGTATGGGGCATAGGTTATCGGCTCAAGCCTTAAGACATTCTTAAGATTTGGCTTTAGCTCTTCTTATGTTTTCAATTCTATACTTGGTCTATCACGAAAAGGAGGCCAAGACGAGATGTACGAATATGTATTAAAAACAAATCAACTATCCAAAAAGTTCAAGGGCCATACAGCGCTGGACAAAGTCAATTTGTCAATCCGTAAAGGCTCTATTTATGGTTTTATTGGGCAAAACGGAGCTGGAAAATCAACATTAATCCGGATTGTGACCGGACTTGCTTTTCCGACTCAGGGGACGATCGAGCTGTTCGGAGCCAGTGAAGAGCAGGCCTTGATCCAGGCTCGTAAGCGAATCGGCTCGATTATCGAGAGTCCCGCTTTGTTCCCCCATATGACTGCGAGCGAAAATTTAGAAGCAAACCGGATTCTACGTGGTATTCCCGGGAAAGATTGCGTTCCTAGAATGCTAGAGCAAGTTGGACTGCAGGGCGCCGGCAAGAAGAAAGCCAAAAATTTCTCACTTGGAATGAAGCAGCGGTTAGGTCTTGCCATCGCCTTGCTGGGAGATCCAGAATTTCTGATTCTGGACGAGCCGACCAATGGGTTAGATCCGATGGGTGTCGTCGAAATGCGCGAACTGCTCAAGCGACTAAACCGTGAGCTTGGCATTACGATAATGATCTCAAGTCATATTCTAAGTGAGCTGCATTTAATGGCAAGTCATTATGGCATTATTCATCGCGGTCAGTTGCTTGAACAACTCACTGCGGAGGAATTAAACGAGAAATGTCAGCAGTATTTGTTTATCAAAGTGGATGATCCGGGCAAGGCAACAGCCGTCATTCAGAATGAGCTGGGTACGGCCGATTTTGAAGTGATGCAGGATGGAACCATCAAGTTGTATAGCCGTATTGAGCAGCCAGGCAAAGTATCAACAGCGTTATTCTCTGCCGGCCTCGAGATCGAGAAGTTTATGCCTATGGGTGAAGACTTGGAAAGTTATTTTACGAAGCGAATTGGGGGGAATCCAAATGTATAATCTGATCAGAGTGGAGTTTTTCAAGCTCCGTAAGAATAGATCATTTTGGACTTTTCTATTGGCACTTTCCGTACTCTCGCTTGCTTACCCATTGCTATATTATTTTGATCATCGCTCCAATGGGGAACCTCAGATCACCGGCGCTGAATTTCTGACTACCTTTATTTCAAGCAATGCCTACATTATTAAATTCGGCGTAGCCATTCTGGCTGGATTCTTTATCTCTAACGAATATTCCACAGGGGTCATGAAGACGATCGCATCTTCAGGCAACACCAGAGGCCGGCTGTTCGCAGCAAAACTAATCGTATTCGCAGTTGGGGCCATGGCGATTTCGCTCGTCTTTCCTATTGTCAGCACAGTCGAAGTCACGCTGCTTTCGGGCTTCGGTCATCTGCCGGAAGGAAGCACTACACTTTTTATACCGCGAGCCCTCGGGCTAACGTTGTTGTACACAGCTGGTTACGCAGCCATCGGGGCGCTGTTCACCGTAATCCTAACCGACAGCGGCAAAACTATCGGCTTCTCAATGATTTTCTTCCTTATGATCGATACGGTTTTGGCTAGTATAGGTTCGAAGATCTCTTTCTTTAGTAGTTTGTACGATTATTCCATCTTCAAACGGGTGAGCGATATCGGTAAGCCCAGTATCGACAGTGGAGATTGGCCAGCGCTTTTACTTGTACCGTTGTTGACAATAGCCGTTTCCGGGGTACTCGGTATTCTCGTATTCCACAGAAAAGAAATCAAATAACAAATAGGAGGTGCAGGAGAGTGTTGCTTATTCTGACAATCATATTGTTTGCGGCAGGAGCTCTCCTGCTTTTCCGTTTGTTGATGTTAAGGCGAGAGCTAGGGCGGATAACAGAGCAATTGCATACCTACAACGAGCGAGCAACCGGCAAAAAAATTGATGTGGCTCTATTCGACCAGAAGCTTGAGGCGCTTGCGGGACAAATCAATCGTCAATCTGATTTAATCGTCGAAGCGGAAGCCCAGCGAATACGTGTCGAACAAGAATTCCGTCAGGCTGTAGCGAATATTTCACATGATATCCGTACACCCCTCACCTCCATCTTCGGTTATATTCAACTGTTGGAGGATGAGTCAATTACCCCTGATGAAAAACTTGAATATGTTGCCATCGTTAAAAATCGGACGAAACGGCTGCAGGCACTGCTGAATGATTTTTTTGAGCTTTCCTTGATCGAATCGCTAGATTATCCTCTACATACAGAAAAGCTTGGGATGACGGCCCTACTCTCGGAAATTCTGGTCGGATTTTACGATTCCTTCAACGATCGCAATATTACACCGGATATACGGCTACCTGAGGAAAATGTATCCCTATACGCCGATGAATCCGCTGTGCGGAGAGTTGTCGAGAATTTACTTGTCAATACGGTCAAACATGCGACCGGGTATGTGGAAATCCGTTTCGAACGACAGCAGGAAACAGCTGATTTAACGATAGTAAACGATGCGAAGGAACTAGACGGAAGCGATGTT
This sequence comes from Paenibacillus sp. FSL R5-0475, assembly GCF_038004585.1. NCBI lineage: Bacteria > Bacillati > Bacillota > Bacilli > Caryophanales > Paenibacillaceae > Paenibacillus > Paenibacillus sp. FSL R5-0475. Next base: position 129,320 of record NZ_JBBORK010000001.1, on the reverse strand, counting down.
AACCTCTTATTCGACCGATTCTATACCGCAGACCGTACCCGATCTTCTCAAGCCTCCGGGCTGGGTCTCTCCATCGCCAAAAGTCTGATGAATAAAATGGGTGGCACGCTAACAGCCGAACTGGAGGGTGAGAAGCTGATAATGACTTGCCGTTGGAAACTAGGCGATGCTGGCATTAACTTGGCTACTTAATTCACTTTATATTTGGACTAGACTAACCATTGTTCTAACCCGTTTATGGAATGTAGCCCATCCTCGATATTCAATGGCCTGCAGGTTCCAAAAAGACTCTTCTATTCATATAGAAGAGTCTTTTTGGTCGTTAAGAGCTAGCAGAGTAATGTTCAAATCTAACTCAGCAAGTTGATGCTTGCTTCTTCAAGCGATGGTATAAGAAATTTATGATCGATTGGCGATGACATCACGATTAGAATCGTATAGGTACCGTATTTGTCACATTGATTACCGAACTCCTCGAGGGCTCGTGTAGAGTCGGTTACTACTTTCAATAAGTAGTTGTGTTCCCCACTTATACGGTAACATTCGACGACATCAGGACTGGAGCGGCAGAAATCAAGAAATGCGTTACAATCCCTAGAATGAAATAACATGTAGGCAGCAGCATGTTTTCCAATCTTTTCAGGTGAAATGATGGTGCGATACTCGTTGATGATGCCTTTCTCCTCCATACGCCTAACTCTTTCCGTAACTGCAGGTTGCGATAAACCGACACATTTTCCCAGCTCTGTCATAGAAATTCTCGCTTGATTTTGAAGATGAAAAAGAATTTGCTTATCAATATGGTCCATCAAAATCACATCCTTTAAATTTAAGGTTCCCCCTATAAACTAGCTTGTAATTAACCGTTATAAGGCTAATTTAACTTAGTTGCCTTATGTAATCAAGATAACTTGTTATATATAATAACCCTACAATAGTAAAGTGTTCCTGGCTTTAACTATTCCGAAGGGATGAAGAATGTTGAGTATATTGGATTCAAACAAAATAAATACAGAATGGTTATCAGGTCGCATCGATGAAGTAATTGATCGAACCCTTGCTGACAAGCGCCTGGTCGGTGCTGTCATTAAAGTGGCGATAGATGGGGAACTGGTTTATAGCCGCGCTGCCGGTCTTGCCGACCGCGAGATGAGCAGACTTATGCAAGAAGACGCCTTATTCCGGCTCGCCTCAGTTAGCAAACCTATCGTTTCAACGGCAGCCCTAGTATTAGTTGCGCAAGGTCGACTACAGCTGGATGACCGCGTTGATCGTTGGCTCCCAGAGTTTCGGCCACGTTTGCAGAATGGCGAGTTCGCGACATTGACGATTCGTCATTTGATGACGCACACAGCAGGCCTTTCTTACCGATTTTTCCAAGAAGAGAATGGTTCCTATCAGTCAGCAGGGGTATCAGATGGTATGGATCAGTCCGGCATCACATTGGAAGAGAACTTGCGTCGTCTTGCCTCTGTCCCCCTCCTCTATACGCCAGGTACCGAGTGGAAATACTCCATCGCGACAGATGTGCTAGGAGCAGTAATTGCAAAGGTCACAGAAGCACCGCTCAATGAGGCCGTACATTCACTCGTGACAAAACCGCTTGGCATGAGCGACACGGGTTTTATTGCAGTCAATCGAGAACGACTGGCTACTTCCTATGCCAATGATACTCCAGAGCCACGGCCTTTACATGATCCCGACAGTATTGCCTTTATGGAGGGAACGGCTGGATTCCTGCTTGCCCCTGGTCGAGCACTTGACGATACTGCCTATCATTCTGGAGGAGCTGGCATGGTCGGCAGTGCTGGGGATTTTTTGCAGCTGCTGGAAACATTACGTAAGGGCGGAGCACCGCTGCTACCAGAGTCTCTGGTTCACGATATGACGACCAACCAGATCGGTGATCTACCAATGGCCTTCTGGCCAGGACGAGGCTTTGGCCTAGGCATTACGGTACTGAAGGATCCTGTCGCCGCAGACACTTCGGAATCCCCGGGTACATGGCGTATGGGTGGCACCTATGGTCATTCGTGGTTCGTCGATCCCGAGCAACAGCTCAGCGTCGTGGCATTTACTAATACTGCACTAGAAGGTATGTCGGGTCAGTTTACCGTTGACCTTTGTGATGCCATTTATGATAGACGTAATAAATAAAGAACGAACACAAAGAGCCTTGGTCCGGAATGAACCGGTCTAGGCTCTCTGTCTAGTAAATCCTATTCGAGTGTGTATCATTGAGTTTTTTACAATTTAAAAGAGAGGTGCTTCTCCAATGACCCAAAACACAACTTCTGCCACACAAAGTGCCTCCAGTACTCCCTCTTCTGAACATTTACCATGGGCAGGATTACTCGCCCTTGCTATGACGGGGTTTATCTGTATTCTTACCGAAACGATTCCGGCCGGCTTGTTGCTCCAAATAGGTGATGGGCTTGGTGTCTCCGAGGCCCTTGCGGGTCAACTTGTCACTTTGTACGCCCTTGGTTCACTGTTGGCCGCGATTCCCTTAACCACCATGACGCGTGGATGGCGGCGGCGACCACTGCTACTAATGTGCATCCTTGGTTTTCTCGTATTCAACACCGTCACCACTTTTTCTTCCAATTATATACTTACGCTGGCAGCTCGGTTCTTCGCAGGCGTATCCGCTGGAGTCTTATGGGGCATGATAGCAGGTTATGCCCGGCGCATGGTGCCGGAGTCACTCAAGGGACGAGCAATGGCGGTAGCGATGGTTGGCACGCCTCTCGCTCTGGCACTCGGAGTCCCTGCTGGAACACTTCTTGGCACTCTTGTGGGCTGGCGCTCCATCTTCGGGATCATGTCGCTACTGGCTCTGATGCTGGTCGGCTGGGTACTTTGGAAGCTACCGGACTATCCAGGGGAGGCTCCTGATAAGCGGCTCCCTCTCTACAAGGTTTTTGTTATTCCAGGGGTACGGCCGGTACTGTTTGTCGTTCTGACATGGGTGCTAGCACATAACATCCTGTATACCTACATTGCACCCTATCTTACTCAGGCTGGGCTTACCCAGCGCGTTGACTTGGTACTGCTTATTTTCGGCATTACTGCGCTTATTGGCATCTGGGTCATCGGTATTTTGATCGACCGTAAACTACGTCCATTGGTTCTTAACAGCCTCGTTGCTTTCGCCTTGTCATCCATTGCACTGGGCATTAGCAGCAGCCAACCCATAGTGATCTATCTAGTGGTTGCTGTATGGGGGTTGACGTTCGGAGGAGCGGCTACTTTGCTACAAACAGCAGTTGCTGAAGCAGCTGGCGAAAGTGCAGATGTGGCCCAGTCGATGTTAGTGACGGCATGGAACCTAGCTATCGGCGGTGGCGGCGTGATGGGTGGGATTCTTATTGAAACAGTTGGTGTCCGCTCCTTCCCGTGGGTACTGTTTATTCTATTAATTCTTGCGCTACTAGTAGCGTGGCGCTCTAAAGAATACGGATTTCCTTCTAGAAAGCGTTGAAGCACACCTATGAAATCATGCCACAATCATCAAGTTTACGGATCACGGTAGCCGAACACGAAATATAAAAAAAGCCAGTGGTGCATATTATAAATGAGTAATATGAACTACTGGCTTACTTATATTAGATTTTTATTAAAGATCAGACTAGGCCTTTTCTGATCTCCTAATCTACAGCCAAAGCATTAAATTCTTGCAGATCCTTGGCTAAATCTTCTTCTGTGTATTTCCCTTGACCGAACCCAACCAGCGCCCGTAGCGGCATATATTTCATCATCGCCATGAACATTTCCGGATTATCATCCATCGCACCTTCCATGCCAAAAATACTGCTGAACTTCTTCACTTTATCTGCCGTGCGTGGATTGTCCAGCAAATCACCAACGGTACTGTTGCGATGATAACTTAATGCAAGCGGAGCAGTCGATTCCACTTCAATAGAAGCAGTCAGACGAATATCCCGCGAAGATGAACCGATAGCAATCTCAAAGACTCCACTTTCCACATGCCAATCACCAATGTTGACGTTGTAATAAGCAAAGGAGCGTTTATCCAGTTCAAAAGAAACCTCTTGCTCTTCACCAGGCTGCAGCGCTAGCTTCTGGAAGCCCTTAAGCTCCTTAAGTGGACGGATCACGCTGCTCTTCACATCGCTAACATAGAGCTGAACGATTTCTTTTCCTGCGCGAGTACCCGTGTTTTTGACGGTGGTCGTAACTTGTATGTTCTCGGTATCTTTTATGCTGCTCTTGGAGATTCTCAAATTGCTGTATTGAAACGCTGTGTAGCTTAGTCCGAAGCCGAAAGGAAACAGCGGTTCAAGCTCTTTTTTATCATAATAACGATAGCCTACAAACAAGCCTTCTTTGTACTCAACCGTATCCCCTTCACCTGGGAAATTAAGAAAGGATGGATTATCGCTCAGCTTCATCGGAAAGGTCTCTGCCAGTTTACCACTTGGACTAACCTCTCCAAACAGTAAATCTGCCACTGCACCGCCAAAAGCCTGACCGCCTAGATAACCTTCAAGAATCCCCTTAGTTTTATGAATCCAAGGCATTTCTATGGGTGAACCATTGCTGAGTACAACAACGATATTGCTTTGCACCTCAGACACTGCTTCGATCAACGCTTTATGGCTCTCTGGAAGCGACAAATGACTACGATCATAACCCTCTGATTCATAGTTATCCGGAAGTCCAAGGAACAATACGGCTACATCACCTTTTGCCGCTGTATCCCGTGCCTCTTGTAACAAAGCTTCATTAATCCCGTCATGATTCAGTTCATATCCTTGCGCATATAGCAGCTCGGCAGAACCTGCAAGGGCCTTCATCTCTTCAAAAGCATCGTCCAATTTCGTCGGATTCACATGTGAGCTGCCCCCGCCCTGATAACGTGGATTTCTAGAAAACTCGCCAATGACCGCAATCGTTCCTTGCTTTGACAGCGGCAGAATGCCTTCCTCATTTCTAAGGAGAACCATGCTCTCCCGCGCCACTTCACGAGCCAGACGGTGATGCTCATCAGCATTAAATGAAGCATTATCTTTACGGTTCTCCACTGCCTTAAAAACAAAGGTAAGTAACCGTTCCACTGCAAGATCTAACGTTTCTTCAGACAGCTCGCCACTTTGTACTGCTGCGACAATCTTGGCATCACCAATGCCTCCGGTAGACGGCATTTCCAGCTCCAGTCCTGCTTGTAGAGCCTTCACCCGTTCATTAACCGCTCCCCAGTCGGACACGACGAATCCCTCGTAGCCCCATTCCTCTCTAAGAATCTTTGTCAGGAGAAATTCACTCTCGGAGGCATATTCACCATTTACCCGATTGTAAGAGCACATCACGCTCCATGGCTGACTCTGCTTAACTGCGCCTTCAAAGCTAGCCAGATAAATCTCCCGCAGCGTCCGCTCATCAATAACAGCATCAACAGACATTCTCCGGTGCTCCTGATTATTAGCGGCAAAATGCTTAAGCGAGGTGCCTACCCCTTCACTTTGCACACCTTTGATATGATTCCCACCCATCTCCGAGGAAAGATAAGGGTCTTCCGAAAAATATTCGAAGTTACGACCGTTCAGCGGGGAGCGCTTAATATTCGTTCCCGGTCCGAGCAGAACAGCAACGTTCTCTGCTTGACACTCTTTCCCGAGTGCTTTACCTACACGACCGATTAACTCCCGATCCCAGGAAGAAGCCATCCCTGCTGCCGAAGGAAAACAAGTCGCGGGTACACTGTTATGGAGTCCGAGGTGATCGGCGCTCTCTTTTTGCTTGCGTAAACCATGGGGTCCGTCCGTTACCATTAAAGAGGGGATTCCGAGTCGTTCAATGCCCTTTGTATTCCAGAAATCAAGCCCTGAACAGAGTCCTGCTTTCTCCTCAAGGGTCATTTGTGATATGAGTTCATGAATGTTGGTTTTCATAAAAATACCTCCTCTGAATGTATACTATCCCCATTTTAATCTACTTCATGTTAGATTTATGGCATTATCATTGTATTTTTGGTATTCTGGTTGGGCGAGGGGGTTGAAAGAATGTTGAATCATTTGGACGGTCATGAAGGAGCTCAATATATTTGTAAAGTGTTGTATGAATCGCTGCAAATTCCTGTGTTTCTCCTAGATGCCAATCGGAGAATTGAGCTAGCACTGCCTTCCTCTTCAGAGAGCGCCCCGTGGGTTCATAACCTCAACGAGCTTCTTTCAGAAATTGCAGACTCTACTAAAAGCGAGAACAACTCTAAGCACGATAGCTCAAATGCCTCTATACCGATCATTCGCACCACTAACTTCCTAGAGAATTACATCCTTCTCCATCTGCCCTCAGGCAGCAGTAACGGGGGAAGCATTGTGATCGGTCCTACACTTTATACTCACCTTTCAGAGGACAATATGACAAGTCTGATGCGTGACCATGAAGTTCCATTAAAGCTTCAAGAGCAATGGATGAAATACTACCGCAGCTTGACCGTGCTAAATAAAATGAGACTCTACCATACCGCTATGCTGATGTACTCGCTCGTCACCGGAAAGACGTTATCTCTTAGCGAACTGCTACTCGACACCCGAACTCTTGAGCATAAACAGCCTCCCGCAGGCAGTCTGGACTTGGATGTTTCCTATCGACGTGAGAATACATGGCTGCACCACGAACCCATGCTGGAAAAAGCTCTATTTCACCATATCAAAAATGGAAATAAGGCTGAGCTACTTCGTGTCCAAGCAACCTTCTCTGAAGACAATTACGGAGTACTCTCCAAGAAGAGCCATTTACGCAACAAAAAGAATCTGGCGATCTCCTGTATTACGCTCGCTACACGAGCTGCTATTGATGGAGGGCTGTATTGGGAGATTTCTTATACCCTAAGCGACTTTCATATCCAGCATATCGAAGAACTAAAGGATGTTCCGGCTGTAGATCATGCTATTCTTAATGCGCTTTGCGATTTCGCCGACCATGTCAAAGAGAGCCGGATGGCGAAACTTTCGCGCACCGTGGCCCTCAGTCAGAACTATATTTTTAATCACTTATATGAGGAACTCTCCTTAGATAAGCTGGCTGAAGTCGCTGGATTGAACAGAAGCTATCTCTCCCTATTATTTAAGAGGGAAACAGGATTCACGATCAGTGATTTTATTCAATTCGAGCGGATTGTAGAAGCCAAACGATTAATCGAATTACCGGGCATTAGCTTATCTGATATCGCTACGAGGCTACATTTCAATGACCAGAGCTATTTTACCAAAGTGTTTAAGAAATATACCGGCACCACCCCTAAACAATTCAGAAGAAACTGGGAAAGCACGCTTTAACTATAGATGACATGACAAAAAAAACTAAAAAGAGGATTAAAGATCAGTGATGGCTGCCAGAACAGTATTATTGAAGTAATCCACATACATATTTTTAAATGGCTTCTGGTGATCTAGCTCTACGGATAAATGCACCGTAACTGTCTGATAAATCGGATCAACGCAGAGGAAAGGACCTGCCGCGCCCCAGTGTGAATAGGCTTCTGGAGAAAACAAATCTCCACCATCACGCTTCGAGCCGTTAATCGCCCATCCGTACCCCCAATACGCTTCTGGAAAAACCTCGTCTCTATATTGTGAGGATACGCCTGGAATTTGGTTGCGGGTCATTTCTTTTACGGTTACCGGACTAAGAAATCGTACTCCGTTATATATCCCGCCGTTAAGAAACATCTGGCCAAAGACAGCCAAATCCATAGCCGTCGAGTAAGCGCCGCCCCCCGCAGATACGGAATTCAAATTATACTCGCTGTCCACCCATTCCGCGCACGCTGCTTCTGGTGCACGTCTTACTACTTTGTCCCGCACGTCCATGGGTACACGATAATATGTATTTTCCATACCAAGCGGTTTAAAAATGGTTTCCTTTACGAATACATCATAAGCCTGTCCGCTAACGCGCCGGATGATTTCACCCAACAGCTCATAGCCATACCCGCAATAAGACATGACCGTACCAGGTTCGTTACTAAGCGGTGCATCATAACCGCCATATAAGTACTTATGCTGATCTGGATCTTGATTAGGTTCGTGTGGAGGGTACTCTCCTTGTTCCTTTTTCAACTGTCCGTTCTGCCAAATCACCTCACCCTCCAGGCCAGAGGTATGTGTCAATAAGTGATGTACGCATACCTTAGTTTTGCCTTCACCTGTAAATTCGGGGATGTAATCGGAAACAGGTCTGTTTAGACCAATCTTCCCTTGTTCCATTAACATCATTATAGCGGTTGCCGTAAACAGTTTTGTTATGGAACACAGTGGATAAATAGCATCTACAGTTAATTCCGCTGCGCCTGGCTCTGGACCGAATTTCCCGTTCGCTTGATGGACCAGTAGCATCCCCTTTCTCGCAGCAACAATAACTTGTGCCGGTGTGATGTTGTCTTCAACCATTTGTGCAGCTGCTATACGTATGCGCTCTATACCGTAAGCCGACACACCCGCCTGTTCTAAAGAATGAAATAATAGTTCTTTCATGGGTAGCCCTCCTAAATAAATTTATTCAATACATATATAAACTATTATATAAATATGTTAAATAATCCTGCTTACTTACTATTTACCTGTGACTCCATGGTTAATGAGCTATTCTTAATAAAAGAAAAACGCTAATCTCGGTTATTTCCCGAAAATTAGCGTTTTATTTTAACCGCATCCACTTCTTCACTAAGTGACCGCTACCTTAAAAGCATCGACATTTAATGCCGTACCATTGATGGTTAATGTGGCGTTGTAATAACCGCGATCACCACTCGGCTTACATTTATAATCACCCGAACATCCGCACACAAAGAATTTTGTATTTGTATAACCTGGATATATATTAGTAAGCTTTCGATAAAACAAATGTCCATGATGTGTGAAAATAGCTAGCACCTTATCCCTCACTTTCGTAGGAATAGCTGCAAAAAACTTAGCAGTCTCCGCCGCGCTTAATACATGGCTAGGATCGACCGTGATCCCGCTCACTTTTAAAGGCCAATGAAAATCAATAATATAAAAATGCTGATCATCTAAATTTTTCAATATATTTATACTTCCCGGAGTGAACAGACCCAGAGCACAATTAAGCCACACGTACTTCACCTTACCCTGTGTCCCAGGGAAATTCATTTGCCCTTCTACTGCACCTAAATATTGCGTGAATAAGGACTGGGTACTTGCCTCCCAATTTCCTATCGATGCTTTATAGGGGATACTTCCGAGCGTGCTAGTTACTGTATCCTTGAAGTCCTTGTAATAGGCATTTGCATTATTTCCATGATTCGCTCCCGCTTGCGTGTTATCTCCTCCAAAAATAACAAATCTCTTATTCCCGCTCCCTACAGCCTTTGGCAAAAGATTTCTAAAAATGCTTGCGCTATTCCCATATCCCACATGACTATCCCCAATTACCGCGAAGTTGATAGTCTGGGATGTTGCTTTAGGATTCAGATTACGTTTGGGCTTAGGACTGGCGAGAAGCCTTCGCTTCTTAGTGGAGGCTGTCTGCTTTTTCATCTTAATCACCTCTTTAAAATGGATGAAGAATACCTGGTAGTATATATATTCGATCCAATGTGCTTTCTCTTGGACAGACGTATCCTTTAAAAAGAATAATAGGGCAGATAATTAACAGGCTTATCTAAAAAGGTAAGATGTTATAATTAGTTCCACAGACGTCAATAATACAGTTCGATCCATAGCATTATAGTTTGAAAATATATTCAAGTAACGGAGGCCTTATTTTGAATAACGTTATCCCGGAATGGGCCGAATCTCATTTTCCTTTATATAGCGCTGGCAGCATTCAATCGATGTATGGGACCTCAAATCTACCAAGAGTTCAGATTCATGAGAATCTAACCGTATTACTGGCCGTTGCCGCTGGTAAAGGGAGCCTTGAGGTTAATAATCTGATTTATGAGCTTACGGAAGGAAGCGTACTCCTTCTCCCCGCTAATACGCATGCCTCTTTAATTACAAATCTCCAGCAGCCGCTTCATGCCTATAAGCTCACCATCTGGATTCAAGAGCAGACTCAGGCTATACCTGGCGGTGCGATGATACGGAAAAGCGAAATGGCTTCGAGTTCAAATATACTGTTGTTTCCTTATGAGCCTACCATTGTATCCAGTGTCAAGGAATTGTATCTTCACCGACTGCCAGATCGAGAAACACGCCATGTACAGAATCAAATGCTCTTTCATCAGATTATTCTACAATTGCTCGAACAGCAGGAAGCCAGATATACAGTTAACGAGCAACCATCGATGGAACGGAGCATTTCATACCTGGAGAATCACTTTAGCGAAAAAATAACACGTGAGCACTTAGCCGCCATTGCGGGTGTAAGCAGCTCGCATTATTCAACGCTGTTCAAGCAGGTGACAGGCTTCAGCCAGAGCGAATATCTGTCGCGGCTACGGGTTCATAGTGCCAAGGAGCTTTTGCTTAACGGTTCAGGCACACTTAGGGAAATTGCGCTAAAGGTAGGCTACAAGGATGAATTTTATCTCAGTCGTCGTTTTAAGCTGCAGACAGGCGCATCTCCGTCTGGTTACAGCCGAAGCTCTTTCCAGCGAGTTGCAGTAATGCTTACCCCTTATGCAAGCCATTTGCTGTTACTTGGCTTAGAACCTGCGGTTACCATCTCTGAAAGCAGTGAATATTTGAATCTTTCGGATCAGGAGCCACCGCAGTCGATGAAGTTTATCAATACAAACAGCTCGGCTGAACAGATCAGATCGCTATTACTTGATGCCAACGTTGAACTGATTATTGCGGCCAAAGAACATCTGGAGGAATACGGATTGAAGTCCGGGCAGCTGCGAGCTGTAGCACCTATTATGGAGATCTCTTGGAACGAAATCGGCTGGAAAGATCAGCTACGCCTAATCGGCCGAGCCATTCAGCGGAGTGAACGGGCGGAGCAGTGGCTGAAGGATTTTGAACAAGAAGAGCTAGAAGCCCGAGAAATAGTACAGCACAGCACAGTAGCTAACGATATCATCACCATTCTGGTAATCAAACCTGAGGAGCTACTCGTTTACGGAGCAAGGAATGTAGGTTATGTGATGTACCAATCCCTTGGACTTAGAGCACCGACCTTGATTGACAACGAGATAAAAAGATTGGGAGATCAGTTCCATTCGATTTCGATCGGGGTTTCAGATCTTGCAGATTATGCAGGAGACCGAATTTTAGTCATTGTATTTCCCGATGCCAAAGGCTCTACTGCGCATACTGAAGCGATCTTTCAATCCCCTTATTGGAGCCAGCTTCCCGCAGTGCAGCAGAAGAAAGCCCATATTCTTGATCTGGATGATTGGGTGCCTTATAACCCGGCTTCGATTCGCTTACAACTAGGACGAGCGGTAGCTTTATTCGGAGGCAAATAATAGTCCAAGTCTTTTTTCCAACAAAAAGGCATGGTTAGGCACATAAGTGATCCCTATAATGATTACAAATGCGAATGATTCTCATAATCACTCTAAGGCATAGGCTGAAGATTGATTTACACTGTTTGAATTGTTCAAAGTAACACTGTCATACAAAAAAGGGGAGAATTATTTAATGAGAAAGATATTTATTCCGTTTGTACTTATTATGGGGATTGCACTTAGTGCTTGTGGGGGAAATCAGGCGAAGAATGATGCTAGTCCTACAAACAGCCCATCTTCTACTCCTGCTGCGGAGTCAGAAAGTGCGACTTTTACGTATCAATCCGAAGATGGACCTGTTGAGGTTCCAACACATCCTCAGCGTGTTGTTGTACTCACCCGTTTTTTAACAGGTAATGTCATGGCACTGGGTGTACCTGTTGTGGGCGTAGATGAAATGTCTAAAACTAACCCACGCTTTGAAGAGCAACTAAAAGACGTAGAAGCGGTTAGCGATGAAAGTCTGGAGAAAATCATTGAACTGCAGCCGGATCTGATCATCGGACTCTCCGATATTAAGAATATCGATAAATTCAAGCAAATCGCACCAACCGTTACTTATACTTATAATAAAGTGGATTACTTAACCCAACAGCTGGAAGTCGGCAAATTGGTAAACAAAGAAAAAGAAGCTCAAGCTTGGGTCGATGATTTTAGTGCCCGCACCAAAAAAGCGGGTGAAGAAATCAGAGCGAAGATCGGTGATAATGCAACTGTCTCTGTTATTGAGACCTTTAATAAGCAATTGTATGTATACGGGTATAACTTTGGCCGCGGAACTGAACTCCTCTATGGGGACTTCAAGCTTGGCATGCCAGAAACAGTAAAAGAAAGCACCAAAACGGATGGATTCTTTGCTGTCTCGACAGAAGTGCTGAAGGATTATCTGGGCGATTACGTTATTTTCAGTAAAAATGCGGATGAAGATAATTCCTTCCAGAATACAGAAATCTACAAGAGCATCCCTGCCGTCAAAAACAATCGTGTTTTCGAGGCTGATGCAAAAGCATTCTATTTTAACGATCCGCTTAGCCTTGAGTACCAGTTGGAATTCTTTGAACAACAATTTCTTGGAAAATAAAGATAATGACTACGAAGCAAACTTCCATTCCATTTTTATATAAGCTGCTTGGTAGCGTGCTGGTAATGGTTATATGCCTCGTGATTGCTATGCTATTCGGGGCTAAAGAAACCACTTTCAATGATCTGTGGCTTGCCATCACCTCTAATTCAAAGGCAGACAATGTCCTTATTCTGCGTGAGATCCGGCTACCTCGCGAACTCGCCGCCATGCTGATCGGTGCTGCCTTTGCCGTATCCGGTGCTATCATGCAGGGGGTTACACGCAATCCATTAGCCGACCCAGGCCTGCTCGGTCTGACCTCGGGCGCGAATATGGCGCTGGCTCTTACGTTTGTATTTCTGCCGGGACTGAATTATTTTGGTACCATGATCGCTTGTTTTTTTGGCGCTGCCCTAGGAGCCGTGCTAGTGCTTGTTCTAGGTTCTGTGCGCCAAGGTGGCTTCTCTCCGATTCGAATCGTACTCGCCGGTGCAGCGGTATCTGCCTTTCTGTATGCTATTGCAAGTGGTGTAAGCATTGCCTTCAAAATATCCAAGGATGTATCCATGTGGACAGCGGGTGGATTGATCGGCACAACCTGGGGCCAGCTTCAGGCTATCGCACCCGTTATTCTCATCGGCATTGTGGTGGCATTAATATTTTCAAACCAGTTAACCATTCTTAGCTTAAGTGACGAGGTAGCCATCGGATTAGGACAAAACCTTGCTGTGGTTAAAGGGATTCTATTCACTCTTATTATTCTGCTGACTGGAGCATCGGTCGCTCTAATTGGGGATATGGCTTTTGTAGGGCTGATGATTCCGCATATTGTCCGTAAGATTGTCGGTACCGATTACCGGTATATTTTGCCGATATCGATCTTTACGGGTGCATCGTTCATGCTTCTCGCGGATACAATTGGACGGACAATCCATGCACCTTATGAGACGCCAGTGGTCGCCGTCGTAGCTATGCTTGGGCTACCTTTCTTCTTGTTTGTTGTTCGGAAAGGAGGTAAAACACTCTCATGATTTCCTCTGCACCCGTGCGAAAACAACGTATTATCCTATGTGTATGCACCGGATTGATTCTGCTAACAGCAATCGTCAGCATGGGAATCGGGTACTCTTCCCTATCTTTTGACAGACTGCTCCCGGTTCTGTTCGGGCATGGAACCTTTAAAGAGGACTTTGTATTATTCTCTGTAAGATTGCCGAGGATTCTGATTACACTGCTGGCAGGCATGGCCTTGGCGTTATCCGGTTCCATTCTGCAAAGCGTTACACGAAACGATCTAGCCGACCCCGGTATTATTGGTATCAACTCTGGTGCGGGTGTGGCTGTCGCTGTTTTCTTTCTTTTTTTCCCGGTTAGCGCTGGATCATTCATTTATGCGCTGCCGCTGGTTGCTTTTATAGGGGCATTACTTACGGCAGCGTTAATCTATCTATTTTCATATAGTCGGACTAAGGGGCTTGATCCTGTTCGATTGGTGCTCGTTGGGGTAGGGTTCTCCCTAGCGTTGTCTGGCGTTATGATCGTGATCATTTCGTCCGCGGATCGTGCCAAGGTAGATTTTATTGCAAAATGGATCGCAGGGAATATATGGGGTACAGATTGGCCATTCATTTGGGCTTTACTGCCTTGGTTGATCTTACTAGTTCCCTTTACCCTGTACAAATCACAGCGACTCAACCTGCTCAGCCTAAGTGAAGTCTCTGCCATTGGTGTCGGGCTGAATCTCGAACGTGAACGTATCGTTCTGATTCTCACGGCAGTTGCAGCTTCCGCCTCCGCGGTTTCTGTCACAGGCGGGATCGCCTTCATCGGACTGATGGCTCCACATATTGCCAAATCGCTAGTCGGCCCGCGTAATCAGATGTTTATTCCCGTCGCTGTATTGCTGGGCGGCTGGTTACTTTTGATCGCGGACACCGTTGGCCGCAATCTCGTCGATCCTGACGGCATTCCGGCAGGTATCATGGTGTCGCTAATCGGCGTACCTTATTTCGCTTATTTATTGCTTAAGAAATAAGCAGTTCTATAAACAAAAAAGAGGACCTCGGCATAATTGCCGAGGTTCTCTTTACTGACCGTCTTTGTCCCCAGATTTCCACCGCTACGAGCGGTTCAATCAAGAAATCTGGGGACAACAACGGCAGGAAGTCCAATGATTCACCGCAGTGAATACTGAGCTTTTTGTTCGCAAATTTAGTTCAGCCTATATATCACCTAAATCTTCATATCCTTACCCGTATAATCTACAAACATGAAATGACCTTCTGGTGTAGTACGCTTCTCGATCAGGTCAAGGATCCCCTCGGCACTTTGATTTGGATTTGTCGGTGCCTCTGCCCCGCCCATATCGGTTTGCATCCACCCCGGATGCACGCTGAGCACTTGAATCCCACGTTCTTTTACATAGACATGCAGCTGCTGTGTGAACATATTGAGCGCCGCTTTGGAAATGCCATAAGGATAGTCGTTCGGATAAGCATTCGTGATACTTCCTGCTTCCGACGATATATTGATGATCGAGCATTCGGGTTCCGTAAGTAGCGGCAGGAAATGCTTAACCACTCGTATCGGTCCATACAGATTAATATCCATCGTTGTAAGCATATCTTGGAAATCCAACGCTTCAATCGATGTATCCCGAGCGTTGAGTACCGCCGCATTATTAATAATGGCACCGAGGGTCCGACCTTGTTCTTGTAGACTCGCAGCCAGTGCCGCGATTCCTGCCTCGTCCGTCACGTCCAGCGCAGCGATGGTTAGCTTCTCTCCATAGGTTTCAGCAAGCTTCGATAGCGCTGTTTGTTCCTGATCGGGCCGGCGAACCCCAGCAATAACTCCATAGCCCCGCTTCAGCGCTTCGGCCGCCAGTTCATAACCCAGTCCACGTCCAGCACCTGTAATGATAATATTCATAGTTATTCCTCCCCGTTATCCTTATCGTTCTCTAGCAGCTCCACAATTACTTTTAACTCCTTGAAAGTGTCCATATAAGCATAACGCCCCCCGGTATACTCACCCTTTTGCTGGAGTGGGAAGCCTTTGCCTTCTAGCAGCATTATCTTTTCTTTCATTCCTTCAACTACAAAAGCAATATGATGAGGCCCCTCACCATGTTCATTCAAGTAATCCCGCCACGTACTCGGCTCATGATCCGGTTCAATCAATTCCAGCTGTAAAGAGCCCATATCAAAAAAAGCTAGCTTAGCCCGCGCCTGCGTAGCCACGCCATTATGCCGGGTCTGCGCAATATCTTCTGTATCTGTAACGATAATTTCCGGCTTTTTGAGTCCAAAAAACTCCGCATATGCCGTACTTACCTTCTCCACATCATTCACCAATATTCCAATCTGCGTAACAAAATTACCAAGCAATCCTGACATGCGCATCAACCTCCTATTAGTCTGACAAGTCCACCATACCGATTCTTTGAAAGGGCTGTCAAGCCTGTGTTGAAATCATTCTGAGCAACGATAATTTCAAGTATGTTTGTTTCGCTTAATCACCAATCCGGTTATAGAATGAAAAGTTTACATTAACAAAAAGGGGTGAGGAACGATGGACCATAGAAAAAGATCACGCCTGATGCAGCAGTTTGTTTTTGTCGGGCCGACTTCCTTGTTTTTCTTTATGATTGTGCTGATTCCTTTCTTTTTAGGACTCTATTATTCTTTTACCAGTTGGAACGGAATTTCACGTGATGTGGAGTGGACCGGACTCCGGAATTATCTACATATCTTCACAAAGGACCCTTCCTTTCTTCATTCATTCTGGTTCACGGCGAAGTTCACTTTCTTCGGTCTGGTACTGACCAATCTGCTCGGCTTCGCACTCGCTTATGTGCTGACCCGCAAGCTATTCACGCGCAATGTCCTGAGAACGGTATTTTTTGTACCTCATGTTATCGGTGGACTTTTGCTCGGGTTCATTTGGCAGTTTATTTTTGTCAGAGGGTTCTCCTCGATTGGACAGGCTACGGGCTGGTCCTTCTTTAATCTTCCGTGGCTGGGCACCGGAGGGACAGCCTTCTGGGCGATTGTAATCGTATTTGTCTGGCAAAATGCAGGGTACCTAATGGTCATCTACATTTCTGCAATCAACAACGTTCCCAAAAGCCTGATTGAAGCCTCAAAAGTGGATGGTGCCGGACGCTTTCAGGCTTTACGCCATGTCACCATTCCGCTGGTTATGCCAGCTGTAACCGTTTGTCTGTTCCTTTCTATCTCTTGGTCGTTTAAGCTGTTCGACCTTAACCTGTCGCTGACCAAGGGTGGTCCCTTCAAAGCTACTGAATCTGTAGCGTTGAATATTTACAATGAGGCCTATACTATTAGCCGATTCGGGATGGGCTCCGCGAAAGCGATGATTTTCTTCGTCATTGTGGCCGTAATCTCCCTGCTACAGGTTAGAGCAACCAAGAAAAGAGAGGTGGAGCTGTAATGGAGACTACCGCCAAGAAATTCAATGTGCCATTGCTTCTCGTCGAAGTAATTGTGATCCTCCTGGGCCTTCTATTCCTAGTACCGTTTTACTTTCTTCTAGCTAACTCGGTTAAAAGCTATAGTGAGATTCTTTCGGATTCCGCTGCGCTGCCCTCTGTATTCCAGTGGAGCAACTACGCCGAAGCTTGGAAAGCTATCAATTTTCCTCGTGCCTTTATGAACTCTTTTATTATCACGGTGATTAGTAATATTCTGCTAGCGTTCCTCTGCTCTATGTGCGCTTACAAAATGGTCCGCAATAACAGCTTATATAACCGCATACTTTATATTGCTTTAGTGGCCGCTATGGTTATTCCGTTTCAGGCGATCATGATTCCGCTGGTGCAAGTTGTTAGCGGTCTGGGCGTCATGGATTCAACCGCAGGTTTGATTTTAGCGTATCTTGGATTTGGCGCCCCGATGACTGTGTTTCTATTCCATGGCTTCGTCAAATCGGTACCTCTTGATATTGAGGAGGCTTCGAGAGTAGACGGCAACAGTCCTTATGGTACCTTTTTCCGAATTGTGCTTCCGCTCATGCAGCCGATTATTGTCACTGTCATTATTCTGAATACCCTGTGGATCTGGAACGATTACCTGATGCCTTCGCTTATTCTGCAGGACCCGGTGCTTCGCACCATTCCCATCGCCACTTATAGCTTCTTCGGACAATATACGAAACAGTGGGATTTGGCACTTCCGGGACTTGTGCTCGGGATTACGCCCGTGGTCATCTTTTTCCTAGCGATGCAAAAATATATTATTGAAGGTATTGCCCAAGGCTCCGTAAAGGGCTAACGATACATGTTATTTTCAGCCAGAGAGGATGAATGAATATGAGAACCAAACGTGGAATTCTCCTCGCATGCTCCCTGCTGCTGGCTGCTCTGACAGCCGGCTGCGGACGTGGCAGTGACAATGCGAATGGAGTTAAAACCGTGCATATCTACCAGTTCAAGGTTGAAATATCTGAAGCGCTAGCTTCGCTTAAGACTGAGTTTGAGAAGGAACACCCCGATATTAAGCTGGAGGTGCAAAGCGTGGGTGGCGGGACCGATTATGGTGCCTCCCTACGCGCCAAGTTCTCATCTGGAGATGAACCGGATATCTTCACCATTGGTGGCAACAATGAACGTGATATGTGGATGGAATATCTGGAGGATTTAAGCGGTGAAGCTTGGGCCAAGGATGTAAAGCCCCTTGCAGCAGAACAAATGACTGCAGATGGCAAGCTCTATGGCATGCCCATGAATCTCGAAGGATACGGCTTCATCTATAATAAGGACCTGTTTAAGAAAGCAGGCATCACCGAGAAACCCTTAACTCTAACCGCTCTGCGCGAAGCCTCCGAGAAGTTAAATGCAGCAGGCATCACACCTTTTGCAAATGGATATCAGGAATGGTTCGTGCTCGGCAATCATAATGTGAACGTAGCTTTCGCCCAGCAGCCAGATCCCGAAGCATTTATCGCCGGGCTTACGGACGGCACCAAAACTTTCGCTGGAGACCCGGTTTTCTCCAAATGGATCGACCTGCTGGACCTTACTGTAGAGTACGGCAACAAAAATCCACTCTCCACCGACTATAATACCCAAGTCACGATGGTAGCGAGCGGAGAAGCCGCGATGATGCAGCAGGGTAACTGGACGCAAGGACAGATCGACGGCATCGATCCTAATCTAAATCTGGGTATCCTACCGATGCCCATTGACGATACCCCCGAAGACAACGACAAGCTGTATGTAGGCGTGCCAAGCAATTGGGTGATCAATAAAAACTCTCCCGTCAAGCAGGAAGCCAAGGTTTTCCTGGATTGGCTGGTCACCTCCGAGACCGGGAAAAAGTATATCACTAAGGAATTCCAGTTCATCCCTGCGCTCGACAGCATTAAGGGCACCGAAGAAGATCTTGGAGCGCTGGGCGCCGAGGTGCTGGCTTATACCGATAAGGATCAAGCGCTGACCTGGAACTGGACCCGTCTGCCGAACGGGATGCCGCAGGAATTATCCAGCAGCATCCAAGGCTATCTCGGTGGCAAGCTGAACAAGGAAGGTATGCTGAAGGAATTCCAAGTCAACTGGGATAATCTCAGTGTGCAGTGAGTTACCCGCTCTGTACACGATCGTAAAGAAAAAGCCGCGCAGCGATGCACGGCTTTTTCTTTACGATCGTATTCATTTGACTAGTTCGCACGCAGCATACTAATTTGTCTGGCAAGATACACTGGTGTATAGGGCATGTCATCTCGAAGCCAAGAAATAACCGTGCCAATCAGGGCTGCTGAACCGTACCAAACGGCAATGTCCTTCTGTATGGGCATCTTGGAATGCTCAGCAGCACCCTCCTTTTTCTCCTGGTGTGCAGAGATGATTTCCGCCATCAAGTTGAACAGACGGTCTGTAAAAATAGGGCTTCTTTTCGATGTGAGTATCACTTTATAGAATTTGGCATTTTCCGCAATATGCTTAAGCAGACTCTCTAATATCCTCAAATTCTCTTCTTCAACCGATTCGTGATCGTTGTCATCGTTGTTGACCACTTGTAAAATGTCCTCCACCATCTCATCCGCCATCTTTTCCAACATATCCGGGAGATCCCGATAATGCAGATAAAAAGTAACACGATTGATTTTAGCCCGCTCTGCAATACGGTTTACTGATATTTTCTCAATATCCATTTCCTCAAGCAATTCAATCACAGCATCTCTAAGCAATTGACGTGTACGAAGTACCCGGGGATCTGTACGTTGCGTTGTGTTATTCATCTTACTCTCTCCAATCTTTAACTTTCATATCGTAAACTACAATTTATAAAAAATTGTTGTTTTTTCATGAGAAAACACTACAAATTTAAAATGAATGTAAACTATTTTACATTTTTTCGCAAATCGTTGCTTGATTACATGAAAATTTCATTTATAATCTAATTCATGCATTGTAAACTATACAACACACTGTAAATTTAGTCCATGATCGACGATTTGAGAGGATGGAGTGGAGTGAGTACAAAGACAGAAGTATCAAGCAGTTCCGTAAAAAAGGGACCCATCTTATTCATTATGATTTTGGGCGCTTTTCTTGCGACACTGAATCAGACAGTAATGAGCGTTGCCGTTCCCGAGTTAATGCATGATTTTAATATCTCGGCTGCAACCGCTCAGTGGCTGACAACAGGCTATATGCTGGTTAATGGTGTTCTAATCCCAATTACAGCTTATTTGATGCAACGGTTTACGACACGAGAGCTTTTTCAAGCTTCCATGTTTATATTTTTAGCTGGAACGATCGTCTCAGCCATCGCGACAAACTTCCCTATTCTACTGACCGGGCGTATGATTCAGGCAGCTGGCGCTGGGATTATCATGCCACTGCTCACAAATGTCATCTTGACCCTGTTCCCTCCTGCAAAGAGAGGGGCTGCCATGGGGATGGTAGGCTTAGCCATTATTTTCGCACCTGCGATTGGACCTACTCTGGCCGGATATATTTTGGAGCATTATTCTTGGGAGACTATGTTCTATGGCATGATTCCTTTGACCGTCATTGTAATCATATGTGGATTTATTTATTTGAGAAATGTATCGGAGCGCATCTATCCTAAGCTGGATATTGTTGGTGTAGTTCTTTCTACTATCGGTTTTGGCACCTTGCTGTATGGCTTCAGCCGTGCTGCCAGCGCAGGCTGGTCAAGCGCAGAAGTACTGTTGTCTCTGGGTCTAGGTGTCCTTTCCCTTGGCTTGTTTACTTGGAAACAGCTAGCCTCCCAGAACCCGTTGCTTGATCTTCGAGCTTTCAAATACAGCATGTTTTCCTTAACGACTGTCATCAGTATCGCAGTCACTATCGTGATGTATGCAGATATGATGCTGCTGCCTTTGTATCTTCAAAATGCCCGTGGCTTTACAGCGATGGAATCCGGCTTACTGCTGCTTCCTGGTGCGCTCATTATGGGTTTATTGATGCCGGTAACCGGAAAGCTGTTCGACCGGTTCGGGGCAAAGTGGCTCGCTATTATCGGTCTACTGATTACAATTGCAACGACGCTAAGCTTTGTGAATTTAACGGACTCAACCAGTTACATGTATCTGGTATATATGTCAACTGGCCGCCGGATCGGTATGGCTCTGCTCCTTATGCCAATACAAACTTTAGGGCTAAATCAATTGCCCTCCAAGCTTAGTGCGCACGGTACAGCAATTTCGAACACCATTCGACAAGTGGCTGGCGCCGTAGGGACTTCCCTACTTGTCACTGTAATGACAAGCCGTACTACAACGCATATGAAGGATATGCTGGCCTCGGGCAGCACACAGAACGGAACACAAGAACATATGATTATGGAAGCTTCCATTCAAGGTATCAATGATTCCTATCTAGTTATTGTTGGTATCGGCATTCTTGGGCTGCTGCTCTCTTTCTTCATTAAACGTGTTGGGCAAGCGCCTGATCCGGAGCAAGAACCCGAAGTGAAGCTCAAAAAAATTATTGCTAAAGAAGCTTAATATATAGAAGCAATTAGCACTATTTAAACCAACTTGCAAAAGAGATCAGCGATGTTAATCATTGCTGATCTCTTTTTAGTCTGACAACTACCCTGCTTATAAGCTCTGGCGGTTCACTACCCTGTATCCTGAATTAACCTCCACTCGCTTCTAAAAAATTGCCCATTGCGCAATTTTGCCCTTTGGGCAATAATATAAAAATAGAAAATAGAGCACAGAATGTCCTCTGTACTTAAGAAAGGAGATCGCATAGAACTTGAACCCCAAACAGACGCTGCGCGACAAAAAAAAAGAAGCTACGGCCTATGCCTTAGCCAAATCTGCCTTCGAGCTTGCGCTTGAACTAGGGATGGACGGCTTCATCGTCGACGACGTTGTACAGAAGGCTGGCTACTCCCGGCGGACCTTTGCCAACTACTTCTCGTGCAAAGAAGAGGCGGTAGCAGCATATTTTATCAGCAACTCTTCAAGAGAAGATAAAAGCATGTTATTCGATAACCTGCCACCAGATGCAACACCGCTAGATGCCTTGTACAAATTGTTCAAGCTGCAGTTTACTTCCGAGTTTCTGTATCAATTGCGGCAGTTCGTATCGCTGGCTAATCAGTATCAGTCACTGGAGCCTTATATTCTCAGCGTATTCCGCCGCCTGCAGATTGCCGCACAGGAAGTGCTCGAACAGTTTACTCATGGACGTTATGCCGACGGGTATACACATCTTCTCGCAGGCGCCGTTTACGGAGCGTTCGTGCCGATTCTGGATGGACGTCTGAACGTCATGCTGCCAGGTGAAGCGCAGGATGAACACTCCGATGCCATATCGTTCGATCAATATCTAAATTCCATGTTTACTTATTTACGCAAAGGCTTTTAATTTAGAGATACAAAGGAGAAACCATAATATGTCTACATTTCTATACCGATTGGGCAAATCTGCATATACCAAGCCCTGGTATTTCCTTACCGTCTGGATTCTGATTCTCGGTGTTATAGGCGCCCTGCTTGGTGTCAATGGCATCCAGTCCAGCTCAGAAATGAAAATTGAGGGCACTGAATCGCAAAAAGTACTGGATATGCTGGTCAAGGAACTTCCAGCAGCTGCTGGCGGTCAGGCGAGTGTTGCCTTCACCGCGCCTGATGGAGAACGGCTAGATACGCCGGAGAGATCAGCACGGATTCTGAAGGCTATAAATGATGTCTACAGCATGGACTATATCATCAATCCTGCTGAACTGGCCGCGCAAGCCGCGGCGGCTACGGGTCAAGCTGCAGGAGCAGACCCATCAGCAGCTGCCAGTGGCCAAACTGCCACTGCAGACCCTTCGGCGGCTGCGAGTCAGACAGACGCTGCGGGTCAAGCTACTGCTTCGGTTCAGGCCGTTCCTTACGGGCCACTAATCGTTGATGGTGCTCCGGTTCCCGGCGTCATGCTGTCTGCCGACGGCAGCATCGCCCTGTTCCAATTCCAGTTCACTGTTCAGCAGACATCACTCCCCTCTTCTGTACCAGATAACGTGATTAAGGCTGTAACCGAAGTCGAGCAGGCAGGCTCCGGGATCACAGCCATTCCGAGTGATTCGCTCAAAAGCACACCGTCCATCGGATCTACGGAAGCGATCGGAGTAGCCGTCGCAGCAGTTGTGCTGTTTATTACACTCGGTTCGATTGTTGCAGCCGGACTGCCGCTGATCACCGCGCTTCTTGGCGTCGCGATTAGCGTCGGCGGTGCTTTTGCTCTTTCGAATATTGTGCACATGAATGACATTACACCCATTCTCGCAGTCATGATCGGTCTGGCTGTTGGTATCGACTACTCCTTATTTATCGTGAACCGGCAGCGGCGGTTAATTCTCGATGAGAATTTAAGTGCCAAGGAAGCAGCAAGCCGAGCTGTCGGCACCGCCGGCAGTGCAGTATTCTTCGCCGGACTGACCGTCATCATCGCCCTATGTGGCATGTTGGTCATCGGCATCGGCTTCTTGTCAACCATGGCTCTCGTTGCTGCTGTCAGCGTGCTGATCACTGTTCTGTTGGCGCTTACCCTGCTGCCTGCGCTGCTGGGTCTCGTCGGCGAACGGATCTGCACCGCCAAGGCACGTTCAAAGAACGTAGCTTCCGCGAACAAAGCCCGTCACGGGTTCTCACACCGCTGGGCGAACGCAACGGTAAAATACCGCTGGGCTATCATTGTTCTAGTGGTCTTGGTTCTTGGTACAGCGGCGATTCCAGTAACCAAAATGGAGCTAGGTATTCCGTCTGGCGCTTCGGCAAATCTGGACACTCCAGCACGCCAGAGCTATGACATCATCTCCAAGGGCTTCGGCGAAGGGTTCAACGGTCCGCTACTACTGGTGGCCCAACCAAACAACCCGTCCGACAAGATTTCCATGGAGACGCTTGGTAAGCTGGTTCAAGAGCTGCAAATGCATGATAACGTCACGCTGGTGTCCCCGATGGGTGTCAACGCGACCGGAGATATTGCTATTATCAGTCTAATCCCTAAAACCGGCCCTACAGATACAAAAACGAGAGATCTGGTACAGGATCTGCGCGATCCCGCTTCCAGCCTCGCATCATCAAATGATGTAACACTTGGTGTGACCGGCTTCACTGCGATCAACATCGATATGTCCTCCAAGCTATCCGATGCATTTCCCGTGTATATCGGCATCATCGTAATTCTATCCCTAATTATACTGCTGCTTGTTTTCCGGTCGGTCATCGTTCCGATCAAGGCGACGGTAGGCTTCATTCTCAGTGTGCTCGCTACTTTCGGTCTAACCACGGCCGTATACCAGTGGGGATGGCTGCACTCCCTGTTTGGTTTTGACACAGGAGGCCCACTGCTCAGCTTTATGCCAATTCTGGTCACCGGCATTCTGTACGGACTGGCGATGGATTATCAGGTATTCCTCGTCAGCTCCATGCGTGAGGCTTACGTCCATGGACGTCGTGGCAACGACAGTGTGGTTCACGGCTACGATCTCGCCAGCCGTGTCGTACTTGCCGCAGGCGTAATCATGGTTTCCGTCTTCGCTGGCTTCATCTTCGCACCTGATGCGATGATCAAGCAGATCGGATTCGCACTGGCCTTCGGCATCCTGATCGATGCTTTCATCATCCGCATGACGCTCGTTCCGGCAGTAATGGCCGTCTTCGGCGACAAAGCCTGGTGGCTTCCGAAATGGCTAGACCGTCTGCTTCCGAACCTCGACGTCGAGGGCGATAAGCTAATCGCCATGCTCAATGCCAAGGGAGAAGGTAAGAAATAAGAAGAGGACAGCCTTTGAATTGTCCTCCCCAAATTTTGAAGAGCATGACCCTGCGAACTACCTGCAGGGTCTGCTTTACTTTTTAAGGCATTGCAGTTCTCCTGTGTCAGAGAAATCTTCTCTATATTGATCGACGAACAAATCACCCTGTTGGGTGATTTGGCTTCTGTTAGTTTAAATTTGTAGCTTACGGAGCACACCTCGTTGCGCTTTCCACAGATTTTCGGTGGTTTGGCGAGAAAAACTCCAATGTAGAGGAGCATTTTGCTTAGGTAGAACGTGTTATAGGGAAATCCTCCCTATAAATTAGCTCACAGTCGTTATATGAGCAGATTATACGGAATTTCTCCCTATATATTGGTCAATTTCAATAAAACACACCGAGTTCAGCTGAATTATAGGGAGGATTTCCCTATAATCTCTCCACATAAGCTTTTAATGTAGAATTATAGGGAGGATTTCCCCATAATTCTATAGGTTTGACCCTGAAGCGAGGAACAAAAAGCAACTCCTATAAAGAAGCCAATAAACACGGGCTCCGGCACTGCTTTCGTGCACCCCTTGAACTCATTTCTGGCATAGCCCATATCCGTTGTGTCCTATACAAAACAAGAACAGCGATTCTCCATGGATGGGAGAATCGCTGTTTTCTGTCGTTACGTTTTTTTTGATATTTCTTGTAACCGCCTATAAAGACTTTCTCTCCAAGCTAGCCTACAGCTTCCAGATGCGGTACAAGATAACTGCTGCTTCAGCACGGGTAAGCGTGTCGTTAGGCGCAATTTTATCGTTCTTTCCGTTCACAACTCCGAATTTGACCAACAATAATGCGCTGTCTTTCGCATAGCTGGAGATGCTTGCTTCATCCAAATAAGCATTTAAAGTTCCACTCGCCTTGATTTGCTTACCGGATGCCGCTAGCGCACGCGCAGTCAGCACCATCATATCTTGGCGAGAGACTTCAATGTTTGGTCGGAACGTATCATCTTCAAAGCCTGTGGCAATTCCCAGTTCCTTCGCGATGACCAGTTCATCATAATAATAATCCGTCTTTTGGACATCGCTGAACAATGCTGCACTTTTGCCCGTCCCCTTCAGTTCAAGCGCTCTCACGAGAAGAGCAATGAAATCCGCTCGCTTCATAGAATCTGCAGGTGAGAAGCTATTCACGCTCGTTCCTTGGATGACATCGCGAGCAGCCATAACATCTATGGCTTTTTTTGCCCAAGATACGTTCTGCAGGTCTCCGAAGTTTTTCTTTACAAAGGTTACTGCATAAATGCTGAAGTGGGTCGTTTGAAATACAACCGTTTGGGTTGCAGCATCATATCGACCGTTCGGAACCGGTACTACGTTGCCCTTATCATCGATGTACCAAACAACGATTAAATCCGGATTACTTAGTTCCTCCGCTGTCGGTGTATACGGAATGGATACCGTGACAGGAGCGTTAGGGTTATTCCATGGAATGACTTTATCGCCTGATACTACGCTTAGATCAATAACCGGATGGCTGCCGATCAAATTGCGGGTAGCTGCACTCAGGCTGTCCGCTGAGACTTTACTTATGCGTATGGACACTTGCTCAGCATGGTCTGTTAAGTCGGGCAGCATATTGCTTGGAATTTGGATTGTAGCATTTTCCGTCTTAAGCAATAGTTCAAAGTTTTCTTTCCCCATCAAGCTTTGGGTTGGCAATTGTATATCATACACTTTCGCATCCGTTTGCTTTGGTACTTCGATCACGATTTGTTTCTTGCCGTTTGCCGCTGCTGTAGCTTGTTCAAGCGCCTTTTTCAAGTTGTCGCTGGAGATCGTGCCTATGGCACGCCCGTTATCGGATTTCACCTCCAGTGTAATCGTAACAACACCCTCTTTGTTTGTAATGGCTACAGGCTGTGGAGTTGTTACTACACTACCAGTGTTGCTACTACCAGTTGGTTCATTGGTTGGTGTTGGTGTTGGTGTTGGTGTTGGTGTTGGTGTTGGTGTTGGTGTTGGTGTTGGTGTTGGTGTTGGTGTTGGTGTTGGTGTTGGTGTTGGTGTTGGTGTTGGTGTTGGTGTTGGTGTTGGTGTTGGTGTTGGTGTTGGTGTTGGTGTTGGTGTTGGTGTTGGTGTTGGTGTTGGTGTTGGTTCCGTATCAGTTGACTTCCCCTTGAGGGTAAGTACACCGTAAACAGATGTGTCCATATATCCAGTACCGGTTGTATCGTTCCAAGCCGCAACACTTTGACGTGAGCCGTCTTTAGCATCATTGATCTGTACATCGAAACCAAGCTTTGTATCGTCATCTGGAGTTATCCCATGAAGCGGAATCTTCACTTCAACCGTGTAGTTTGTTCCGGAAATGTGAGTCGCCGACTCGAAACCAGCTGCGATGCTTGTTGGATTAAATGAAGTCTCGTTGTCAAAATTGACTCTGTACTGCCCATCATCCTCTTGATAGAACGTTGTTTTCCCATTGTTTTGGTCCACGAAGATTTCAACCGAATCCTGTTCATGTGCGTTCACACTGCTCTTATCAAGCTGCGTATCGCTAACCTGGATCAGGACATAAAGATTTTGATCATCCCAGAGTGCTTTTGCCACTCCGCTCGCTCCCTGCCAAGCTGTTTGATAACGGTTGATCGGCATTTCAGCGGTCTGGCTCCAGATCTCATCAACCGTTCCATCAATGACAGGTGCAGCGAATTTGGCGGTCGAATGATTGGCTTCAACCTTTTCAGGATCATGCTCTTCAATGAAGGTATCAGGATCGATAACGCCATAGTATGCTGGCTTGGCTTGCAAGTTCTTATCGAACAGTAGTGGATTGGATGAAGCTCTCCAGCTCGTGTTATCATCCATACCCCAGAAGGTAACGCGTTTGATATGCTCATCGTTAGCTCTGAAGATATTTAACAACTGCGCATACAGATAACCCTGCGCATTAGCGAGCTTCTCAGAAAGCTGATAGTTGCTTCCAGCCTGAATATCCAGCTCGGTAACGCTAACTTCGACACCCAAGGAAATAAACTTCTCCAATGACCGCTCCACATTTTCCGGGTTTGTATTGATGCTGTAATGTGCTTGCATGCCGACACCATCAATAAGCAATTTACCAGGGTGAGTGAGCGCATATTTATCATTAATTTCTTTGACCATACTGTAAATGGCCTGCGCTTTATTCTGATTATCTTCGTTATAATCATTGTAATAGAGTTTAATATTCCAATCAGGATTCGCGTCTAGAACTTCTCTTGCCGCCAGGAATGCCTGCTCTACGTAGTCTGCGCCGATAGCACTCTTCCATGGGGCGGATCGCAGTGCAGTTTTCCAATCCGTTGGGTTAGACGGGTTATCACTCATCGCCTCATTGACAACATCCCAGGAGATCACCTTATCGCCAAAATGCTCCATAACGGTTTTGATATGAGTCCTCATATTATCTAGAGCCTCATCCCGTCCCAAGGGGATCGTGTTGTTGTCTGCATCTGATGTTGTATTCATCCATGCTGGTGATTGCTGATGCCATACCAATACATGGCCATGCATCTGCATTCCCTCATGCAACACTTTATCTACAAGCTCATCCGCACCAGTGAACGTGAAGTTGCCCTTTGTAGGCTGCAATGCATCCGGCTTCATGGCATTACCTGCCGTAGCGACATTATGATGCATTTTCAGAAGTTCAAGTCTTACGCCTTCCAAATCCTCCGCAGATATTGCGTTTCCGATCAAAAAATGATCTTCATAAGCATCTTTAATCGGAATCAGATCCTTTTGAATACTAACCGGACCCGATCCTGTTTTTTCAAAGCTGATGTCGTCGATATAAAAGGATGCAGTACTGTTACTTGAGCTTTCCACATAAATGGTCAAATACTCGCTGCTTACATTGTTATAGCGGTATGTGCCTTCGAACTGAACCCAGCCATCGTTTGCGCTGATGGTTTTAGGTGCGAGTTGTACATAATTGGCGCTGCTTCCATTGCCAACCTGGGTAGACAGCTGAAGCTGGGAGCTTGCAGGCTGGATCAGCTTGACCCATAACGAAATTTTATATTCGTAGCCCTTGTCCACATATTTCTCCACACGTAATGAAGGCCCATGCCAGGTACTCGTTCTGCCCTCTACCTTTAAAGCATATGAACCGTTATCCGTATGATTCGCTTCATCGGTAATAGTAAGCGTCTCGCTACCTGCTCTGCCTTCAAAACCACCTGCTTTTTGATCCTCAAAAGTAACCGTGGTAAAAGGTAACGCTGGATCTCTAGGTGGTTCTGGTGTTGGTATTGGTGTCGGCTCTGCTGTCACCTTTTCTGTAACCAACACATCGCCGATATAGAACGGAACTGTTTTCCCTATCGCGTTCGATTGGACGCGAAGTTTCGTATCTTTACTCGTATCTACGATGAATTCTTTCGTCAAAGTGATCCCTTTGCCAGCTTCATAATCCCCACTTGCCAAAAGGGCATAACTGCCTATCGCTTGTATATAAGCTTGTGCACCGCTAGGTACAGTCACATCAGGATCAACGTACACTGTTGCGGTCACCGTGTAGGTTTTACCATTTTTCAGGCCTATGTCGCTAAATGTAAAATCAGCCGCGTCCCAATCATTTGTTCTATCGCTAACATATAAAGCGGCACCATCAGCATTACCAGCAAAAACCTTACCGGTGACAGCTGTTAGATTAGCACTACCTGATTGTGTAGCTAAACCCTTGCCACTCACAAAAGATTCGCGGTAAATTTCTTTATCCGTTTCTGTTACCGCTTTTTTTGCCGTGATGAGGACGTCCCCAATGTAAAACGGAACGGCTTTACCAATCTCGTCCGATAGAATACGTAGCGTCGTATCTTTACTCGTATCCACAGTGAATTCTTTAGTCAAGGTGATCGCTTTACCTGCTTCATAATTTACACTTGCCAAAAGACCATAGCTGTTTATGGTTTGGAGATAAGCTTGTGCGCCGCTAGGTACAGTCACATCAGCGTCAACATAAACGGATGCGGTCACCATGTAGGTTTTACCGTTTTCTAAGCCCATGTCGCTGAATTTGAAATCAACCGCGTCATAGTTATTTGTTCTGTTGCTTACATATAAAGCCGCTCCATCAGCATTGCCAGCAAATGCTTTATCGGTGACAGGCGTAAGACTAGCACTGCCTGATTGTGAAGCTAGACCCTTGCCACTCACAAAATTCTCGTGATATACCATTACTGAGTCTGATGGCACTGTCGCATCGGGTGCTGCAGCTTCCGTAATCGGAGCCAGCCAGCTAGACGGAATAAGCAAAGCAGCTGCAAGTAAGATCGAGATGACTTGTTTGAACATTCTACTCATTTGTTGCATTCCTCCTCCAGTGATTTTAAAATGAGATACCCTCCTGATACTTAGGCGTAGCCAATGTCTTTAACTTTAGAGATTCACCCCCCGTTTGTAACCGCTTACATATATGCTTACACCATTTTACAACTCCGACACAATTGACAACTATACTAATACTAAAGGTGTTACCCCCCATAATCATAGGAAAACACACGAAAGATCGAGGAATTCCCTATGTCTTCCCATGTATTAAGACTTCTTCATAGGTAATCCAATACTATTCATTAAAAAGATTTCACAATATGGACGATTACGAATGATCTTTTTTTAGATATGCGCATACTAAGCTCCATATTTTGAAACTTGCGCCAAGTTGAATCGTAAGTTTGAAGATAGGTCCTGAAGTCTACTGATTTGACGAACTGATATACCATACTTGTGTAGAACACGCAGTTATGTGCACTTATGCAGTAAATCGAAGCTTATGAGACCTAAAAAAAAGACACAGCACAGCGGAGAGGAGCTATCATTAGTGGAGTATTACCGCAAGAATGTAACAGACAGTTTACAGGAAGTGCAGAGTACAACTAACGGGCTTACGTCGGCAGAAGTCGACAAACGACTGGAACGTGATGGTTACAATGAATTAAAAGGAAAGAAAAAAGATCCCCTCTGGAAGCTTTTTCTTGAAAATTTCAAGGACCCTATGGTGGTTGTACTGCTTATTGCGGCCATTGTCCAGATTGTTATGGGTCAAGTTATGGAGTCGCTTATCATTTTCCTCGTGTTGATTCTCAATGCAGTTATAAGTGTCATCCAAACTCGTAAAGCGGAGAGTTCACTTGATGCCCTGCAGCAGATGTCGGCACCCGAGGCTAAAGTGTTGCGGGATGGAGCCTTAAAAACCGTCCCTGCCAGAGAGCTTGTTCGCGGTGACATCGTATTACTGGAGGCTGGAGATTTCGTACCTGCCGACGGCCGTATCATAGAATCGGGAAGCTTGAAGATCAATGAAGGCATGCTGACCGGAGAATCCGAAGCTGTAGAGAAGCATACGGATACCATCGCGAAGGAATCTCCACTCGGAGACCGTCGTAATATGGCGTTTAGCGGTTCTTTGGTTGTATATGGCCGTGGAACTCTTGTAGTAACAGGAACTGCACTGACAACCGAAATCGGCAAAATCGCTGAACTCATTGAGAGCGCCGAAGCCAAGCAGACGCCACTACAGCGTAAGCTCGAAACCTTTAGCAAACAGCTGGGTGTAGCGATTATCGTGCTGTCCGTTTTGATCTTTGCCATCCAAGCCGGACGTGTTTGGCTGTCGAATGATACAGTGGATACCACGGAAGCCATTCTGAATGCCCTAATGTTTGCAGTCGCTGTGGCAGTCGCCGCTATTCCTGAAGCTCTATCCTCGATCGTAACGATTGTCTTATCCGTAGGTACGAATAAAATGGCTAAGCAACATGCGATTATTCGTAAGCTGCCAGCCGTCGAAGCACTTGGATCAACCAGTGTCATCTGTACGGACAAAACCGGTACTCTGACCCAAAATAAAATGACAGTTGTAGATTACTTTTTACCGGAAGGTGATCGTGATCAATTCAATCAAGAGCCCGAAGAATGGTCTGAGGAAGCCCGGCGCCTCCTACACATTGCCGTGCTTTGTAACGACTCTAACATTAATGAAGATGGTAAAGAACTAGGCGATCCAACTGAGGTGGCACTTATTGCCTTCAGTAACAGCATGAATAAAGATTACAAGGAAATACGCGATAATTTCCCTCGTGAAGCCGAACTTCCTTTTGACTCGGATCGCAAGCTAATGACGACCTTACACACTTTTAACGGACAAAAAGCAATGATTACTAAAGGCGGACCAGATGTACTCTTTAGTCTTTGTACGCATGTACTACTAAGTGGACAAGAAGTGCCGATGACACCGGAAGTTCTTGATCGTTTCATTGAAGCCAATGAGGAATTCTCCAGCAGAGCACTACGTGTACTTGCCTATGCCTACAAAACTGTACCAAATACAGTCACTGAAGTGGGGCTTGAGGATGAACAAAATCTGGTGCTCGTAGGCTTGACAGCTATGATTGATCCCCCTCG
Organism: Paenibacillus sp. FSL R5-0475; assembly: GCF_038004585.1. Classification (NCBI taxonomy): domain Bacteria; kingdom Bacillati; phylum Bacillota; class Bacilli; order Caryophanales; family Paenibacillaceae; genus Paenibacillus; species Paenibacillus sp. FSL R5-0475. The sequence continues at coordinate 97,114 of NZ_JBBORK010000001.1, read as the reverse complement.
GGAAGCTGTCTATGGCGCGATCGCAGAATCCAAGAAGGCTGGAATTCGGACCATCATGATTACTGGTGATCATAAGACAACCGCACAAGCGATCGGACGCGATATCGGTCTTATGACCGAAAAAGAAATTGCCGTAACCGGTCAAGAGCTTGATGCCATGTCCGATGAAGAATTGGATAATAAGCTTGAGCAGATTGGTGTGTACGCCCGAGTCTCCCCGGAGAATAAGATCAGAATTGTCCGGGCGTGGCAACGAAAAGGCAAAATCACAGCCATGACCGGTGATGGCGTAAATGACGCGCCTGCCTTGAAGCAAGCAGATATCGGTGTTGCTATGGGTAGTGGAACCGATGTTGCTAAAGATGCGGCTGCCATGATTTTGACGGATGATAATTTTGTATCCATTGTGAATGCTGTGTCTGTAGGCAGAACGGTATTCGACAATATCAAAAAAGCGATCGCCTATTTATTTTCAGGCAACCTGGGTGCGATTATCGCTATTCTGTTTGCCCTGATCTTCGACTGGATTAATCCCTTCACAGCGATTCAGCTTCTATTTATCAATCTGGCGAATGATTCACTGCCCGCCATTGCCCTTGGTATGGAGAAACCTGAACCTAACGTGATGAATAGAAATCCAAGGGAACTGAAGGAAGGTATATTTGCCGGAGGAATGATGCAGGCTATTATTACCCGTGGTCTACTTATAGGTATAGCCGTAATTATATCCCTGTATATCGGACTCCAGCATTCCCCTGATATGGGCGTGGCTATGGCATTTACAACCCTGATCCTGTCTCGTACACTTCAGACCTTTGCCGCTCGCTCGAACAGTCAAACAGCTATTGAAGCTGGGTTTTTCAGCAACAAATACGTCATCGGAGCCGTTTTGGTCTGCTTTGCCTTTTACGGGATTGCGGTTCTGCCAGGAGTTAGAGAAATCTTCTCGATTCCAGCTTCATTCGGAATGTCCGATTGGCTGATTGCAAGCGGGCTCGCACTCGGCGCCGTCATCCTAATGGAATTGACGAAGGTTATTCGTAGAGCGTTTACTCCTAAATCAGCTTCTTAATCACAATTGAACAAAAAATCAAAACAGCGATTCTCCAAGGATGGAGAATCGCTGTTCTTCTGTCATTTACAGATCTGATTCAAACATCTGTAATATGATCGAAATATCACGTAAATTTTAATATTTGACTATGTATTCACAACATTCATCCCCATGAACATTACATTTCACTTCCCGGACGGAAACTCGTTTCCCACGTATTTTGCTAAGTGCTCCTTCGATAATGGCCCCCTCTAGGTCACATACCATTTTCCCTTCCATAATAGGTAACCCTTCGCAGAAACAATCGTGTACTGCAATTGACATTCCCTTGTCATCTTCATGGGTTATTATTGGGATCCCTATCTTCATTTGTTCGAATAACCCGAATAGTTCATTAACTGAGGTAACACCAAACTCTTCCCCAATTTTCCTTCCTATGGTCAACGTTGTGCCCTTACCATTCATGGGTAACGCTTGGTATAATCCAATAAGTCTAATCGTTCTGAAAAGCTCTAAAGGTACAGCATCACCCAAATTTTCTCTCTTTATTTTTTTCATATCTGTAAAAGTAAAATGATCCATGCCCGTAGCCTCCAAATTCTTATGTAATTTATATTTCAAATTTAATTAATATATTGAGTATAAACGTATCCAATAAATGCTTTGTGATCCTACGCACTTCCTATCTCTAATGATTGGAAGAACAAGGGTTAAAAATCATTATTTTATATTCTGACACTTGACTGTTAGCGCTTCATCTACGATAATTACAACCTCACCCAAAAAACTGGGACTGGAAGAAAATTGATTTTGAAAAGAGGCGGTCGTTATTAGCTGGTTAAGTGATCTATATAAATTACAGAAGCGGGAGCTAAAAAAGGACATCGAACCCTCTTTAGTCAATGCCATCTTTCGGATGTATGATAGATTTCCCAGGATTGGACTTAAAGAGCGGATCGGCCAGCAAGATATGTCTCTGGATATCGCTGATGCTTATATTAATGGTAGAAACGCAATGATTGAAGCTGGAGTCGGCATCGGTAAGTCCTTTGCATACCTCATTCCCAGCCTGCTCATTAACCAAGTCTCAAGACAACCGATCATTATTGCAACATCCTCCATACAACTTTCAGAACAGATTCATAAAGATCTGAGATTCATCGGAAGCCGGCTCGGATTTACATTGGTTCGCTCCGTAGTCGGAAAAGGCATGGGGCAATATGCTTGCCGATACAGGGCAACAGACCTGTTACAACCTGATGATTCAAGCTCTCCTCTATCTACGCTTGCCCAGCGTATTGTAAATTATGACATTGATGAGAGAGCAGATATTAAGGGCGGAGTTAGTGATGCAGTATGGTCTAATGTTTGTGTGAATGATTGTAAATTTGAACGATGCCATTATAAAAGTACATGTTCATTTTACGAGATGAGAGCGAAGATTAACGCCGACGCCAGCGACATGGATTTTATTATTGTCAACCAGGACCTGCTCATCCGTGATTTGATCAAGAAAAAAGAAGGAACGAAGGGATTAATCACTGAACGGCCAGCTCTGATCGTAATTGATGAAGCTCATAATCTGGAAGCAAAGGTTAGAGATGCTAGAACGCTCGAGTTTACATACCGGGGAACCTGCCGTATTCTGGATGACACCTTACAGATTCTCTTCAAGCAATCCGCAGATAACGGCCTTTTGCCGCAATTTAAATTTTTAAAAAGATGCGTGGGTCATATTTTCAAACAGGTAGAAGCGGATTTGCTGCAAACAGCCAAGCAGGATAATGACCGGATAAAAGTGTCGGAGATCACAGGGATTCCGTTAAAGCGGGGGGCTCAGGTTTTGAAAGAGTTTAACCTCAGCTTATCCGTCTTAACTTCCAAGCATGAGCGAGAGATCGATAATCTTTTTGAAGCCATGAACGGACTTATAGATCTCTTTGATGTACTCGCCGGAGTCCAGGATAACTACCTGATTTGGGGAAGCAATACCCAGCGTGAGGCCTCTATTAGTATCTGTCCTAAAGGCATAAGCCAGTTCCTAAGATATAGCTTATTTAACGGGAAAACATCTGTTATTTTAACGTCAGCAACCATGTGCCAAACCGGAGAAACACTAGAGGAACAATATGCATACCTGACGCAGTCGCTCGGTTACAAGGGAGATTATATGGAGCGCCAGGCTTCGCCGTTTGATTATGACAACCACACCATGCTGTATATTGCTAAGGACATCCCTTACTACAACCATCAGAACAAGGTAGGTTATCTTGAAGCGGCATACAAGGAAATGCTGAGGCTCTGTAATTTAACGGACGGACGGACATTGGTTCTTTTTTCAGCGAAGGAAGATATGAAGTACATTCATAATAAGTTAAAATCCGAGAAGCTAGCATGGGCGGTGCATGTTCAAAGAGAAGGATCGTCTCAGGACGGGGTGATCGCTGAATTCCGTGGCAGTAAAGGCGTCCTTCTTAGTACCGGTGTATTCTGGGAAGGCGTGAACATCGAAGGTTCTGATTTGTCGCAGTTAATTATTTTCCGTCTGCCCTTCCCTGTTCCTTCCGATCCTGTCTATGAATATAAGGCATCTTTGACGAAGGATCCCTTAAATGACGTTTTTGTACCGGACATGCTGCTTCGGTTAAGACAAGGAACCGGGCGACTGATCCGTAGTGAGACTGACCTTGGTGTACTCAGCATACTTGATTCCCGTCTGTCTGCTGCTGCGAAAAAGGATTACCGGGATAAGGCGCTGGAATCTTTACCATTTAAAAAGGTTACCGAGGATTTTAGAGTGCTGGAGAAGTTTGTAAAAGAAAAAGAGATACAACTTAGCGTTAAGTAGAACAGGCTGTACCGTCCTCTAAGGAACGCGTATTTTTGAATAGCGATACTGTGTATCGTTTGGATGATCCTTTTCAGCATGAAAAAAAACAAACAAGCCTGAAGAGCTTCTGTGCCAGGCTTGTTTATTTTTGCTGTATCAGCTCTCCGAAGCTGATGATCCATTTATCATCCTTCATTCAATCATTCAAATTGTTCGTAGCCTCAAATGTGATAATCATTTACCCAAGGCAAAATAACCATCACGCTAGTACCTACCTGAACTTCTGAGTCTACCTTAATTTGTCCCCCATACATTTCTATTAATTGTTTACAAATTGATAATCCAATTCCTGTCCCTTTTTGCTTGGTTGTAAAGAAAGGGTCAAATATTCGATTTAGTTTATCCAGTGGAATTCCTTCTCCATTGTCTTTAAAAATAAGGATAATTTCGTTAGTCTCATTAGCGGTGCTAACTGTAATGTCTATTCTGCCTCTAAACGCTGTGAATGAATCGATACTATTTTTTAAAATGTTAAGGATTACCTGTTCTAGTTGAGAGGCGTTTCCATACGTCATTACTTTCTCTAGAGAATACTCCACGGAAAGAATAATATCATCACTAAGTATGAGTTGATTCACGATGTTATTAACTCTATGTATAACCTCGATAACGTTATATACTACGCCGGTATTTTTCGAACTATCTCCTTTTCGAGCCAGTACTAGGAAGTCCGTTACTAATCCGTTCAGAGCATCAATCTCTTTAATGGTTATATCCAGATACGCACGCAATTCATCCGTCTTGATCTCCGGTTCATATAGCCTGTTATTTACAAGCTGGGCAAACCCTTTAATCGAAGCAAGCGGATTCCGTATTTCATGTGCCATACCAGCTGCCATTTGTCCCATAACAGCAATTTTTTGTTCATGCAAATTGTCAATCTGTTGATTTTTATTAGATAAATATCCCTTTGCAAAGCCCGTAAAACCGGTCCAGTTGCTTTCCATTAAACGATTATAAAAAAACAATCGAGTCGTAGAATCATCTTCCATCTCTTCAATGATCTTAAACATAATATTCTGAGCGATTAAGTTTAAATCCTTGCTCATTTCAAGTAAGATATCAAAATGATCACCGAATATTTCTGCAGTATAAATCCCTCGCTCCACCCCCTCTTTTTCTAGTAGGCTTAGGTATTGGTCGTAACCAAAGGAATCCAAGAACAGTGCCTCTATCATACTCATTAATATCGTGCTGAATGTTGAATCTAACAATTCCTTATGCGTCTCTATAAACCAGGCGGATTCGATATTTTTCATAGTTATAGAATGATAATGCCTATCTAAAATAATTGGAACAGCTAGGGTTAATGACGAACGTAATGCATTTGCTCTGTATGACATTTTCATCCTCCCTCTTTGTTGTTTTGTATTCAATATATATGTATATTTTCCTGCTTCAAAAGTAACAGTAAGTCACTATATTTCACAAAACCAATAGTTTTACTTAATTAATAATTATAAGCGCTATAAAAAATGCAACACCCCAAGCTATTCCGCCTGTAACGGAATGATTTGGGGTGTTGATTACTTGTATGATAAATCTATATAACCAAGGGGAGCTTGTTAGCCCCTACTTACCTTCAAAAGGCTAACCTTCCTCATACTAGTATAACTATGCAATTGAAACGATAATGTCTTTGTACTATCAAAAAAGCATTTGATCCAGGATCAAATGCTTTTTACGTTGCTCCTTGGTTATTCAAACAGATCATTCACGGAACGAATAGGCTTCACATCCATCGATTCCTTCGATGCGGCTAGATTCAAATACACTCCTACCCAGATGATTGCGCATAAAATGATATAAACCATCTCTTTATCCCCTCCCTTGCGTGGGTTTTATCAGCAATCTATTAATCGTCTCTGTACTCAAAAACATCAATGTTAGTAGGGCAAATACTATGAACCAGAGCATCGATGGAGCAATGAAAAATCCAAGTAGCGCAACCGCAGTAAGGAAACAACTAAACAATGTGATTCTACCCGTACCCAGACGCTCGACCATCCTTTTGCTGAACAGACTGGACACAATGGTCCCTCCCGCAATGATCATGGACACGATACCTGCCGAGCCAAGAGATGAACCAATCTCGGGCCAGATAACGGGCCATGCCGAGCCGAGTAAAGAGTCAGGAAGTCCTAGACTGATAAAAGCCAGATATATAATAATCAAAAACCAGGTAGACAAGCATGCTTTCCCCTCGTGATAAAAATGATTCGTTGCACGCGTAAAGAAATACATTCATACACTTAATAAATATACTTTATAAAGTCTATGTATGAAGTATGCGATATAAGCATTTCTTTGTCAAGCAACCCATTCACTGATCTGGAGCTGTATCATTAGTGTGCAGTGCATATCAGCAATTGGATCAATACTCATATTAAACACCTAAAAAAAGAGGTTGTCCCATAAGTCATTCATCTCATGACTTATGGGACAACCTCTTAATGGAGCTCGACCAAATCCGGCTCCAATGACTTCAATGTCAACCAGCGCAGGCCGGCCTCGAAGTCTTCTTGAAATGTATTTTGCATAACAATCTGTGGATAAATGGGCATAGGATGTCGAAGCTGATAAGCTTCCCAAGCAGATGTCCAGATTTCTAATTCCACCTTATCCTGATATATTACAATTTTGTCCGGAGCCAGAACAGCATTCAGGGTTTGGATAATCCGGCAGGCAGTATCGATGAACGTGTCCTTGCCCATCTCGAGACTCCAGTCAGGCATGTCGGGCAGGAATTTTATTTCCCCTGACATGCCCTGATTACCTTTAAGGATCTTTCCATTCAGATAGATACCCATGCCAGGTGGGTACCTGTTCGGAAAGTAAAGACCAAGCAAGTACTGTTCCTCTTCCTCTCCCTGGTTCATGCAATATCCGCTGATAGCTGCATTAACGTCATTTTCAACCAAGATAGGCAACTCAAATTGTTGCTCAATCTCTTGAATCATCCGTGAGCCAGTCAGCTCATGGTGGCTGCTGACTTTAATTTCGCCGTTGACAACCTGTCCCGGAATGCCTATGCCAATAACCTTGATAGAAGGATACAAGGCTATAGAGTGTTCAATAATATCACAAAAAAATTGTCTTTCGAAGACTGGAATGATATGTTCATCCTTCGCCAGAATCTCGTTCTCCAAATTCACAACGGTGGCTGAAATCAGTACCTGTCCCTCTTTATCCTTCAGATAAATAACCAGCCCGAGGCTGAAGTTGTAATTGTAGCGATAAGTTTGTGCTGGCCTACCGCCGTTTGATGGTACAGTCAAGTCTTCGAACAGCTCACCTAACTCGTGCAGCTCCTTAACTAATGAGTTTACTGTTACGACGCTCAGTTTGGTCAGTGCTGCCAGCTGGGGTTTGGTGGCTGTATTTATACGTTTCATCACTTGACGAACGTTGTTAAGATTAATTTCCTTCATTAAGTTGGCGTTTGCTGTTCTCATAAGCCCCCCTGCTCGATGAACGTATGGATCAATTCATCAGGTATTCCGTTTAAGTATGATTGTACCTTAATGTCGTCTAGTTTTCATCTTCATACCTTAAATACGACAGTGTTAACTATTATATCTCGGGGTCCATATTAACAAAAAAGCAACCTCCTTGTTGGCAAGTTGCTTGTAAAACGACTCTATCGTGAATCTCTAATTATCATCTAAATTAACGATAGCGCCCGATGGAAATTAAATCCTCCATGTCTTCTACTAGCTATCTTTAGCCATTAGAGTTAATTCTTTAATCCAGTCAAAGTGATTCCTTCTACGAAATATTTCTGACCAATCAGATAAAAAATGACGCCCGGCACAAAGGACATGCACGTAGCCGCCATCGTCAGTGACCAGTCCTGCTTGAGTTGGCCTCTAAAAGCGGTCAGTCCCAAGGCTATCGTATACTTATCGCTTGAGTTTATGTAAATCATCTGTTGAAGTAGATCGTTCCATAAACCGATAAAGATAAATAATGCGACGACGATCATTGCAGATTTAATTGCCGGCATAATAATACTGAACAAAATACGGAAATATCCAGCACCATCGATCGTTGCTGCTTGATCAAGCTCTCTCGGAATAGACATGATAAACTGCCTAATCAAAAAGATATTAAAAGCGCCACCGCCACAGAAATAAGGCAAAATCAATGGTAGATAGCTATCATGGATTCCTAAGCCCCTCGTCCACCCAATATATAGCGGAATGAGTGTAACCATTGCAGGTAAAAGCATCGAACCGACACAAAGTGCCCAAATCAATTTTTTGCCCCAAAAGCGCAGCCTTGCAAAGGCATAACCACATAAAGTGGCTGTAAAGGTTCCTGCCAAACAGGCGGGTACAATAATAATCATGGTGTTCCATAAATATTTCCAAAACTTAAATATCTCTAGCGTTTCTCCATAGTTTGAAAACAACCAATTTCCTGGCAGCAGTGAAGGTGGATATTTGTATATCTCGGCATTCGACATGAGCGATGTGCGAAATATCCACCAGATCGGAAAGAGCACGAGTATAGTAAAGAAAATGACAGCGACAAACGAGATCAGGTTCATCCATTGATTATTACGTTTTTTGCTCTTTAATCTTCCGTATGTGGCTACACTCATTTGTCATCGCCTCCTTCATTAAAGATCCATAAGTTGGAGGTTTTGAATAATACACCAGTAAAGCCTGCAAGAATAACAAAAATAACTAACGTTGTCGCACAAGCATACCCTAACTTGTAATTTACAAATGCTTGATCATACATTAGATAAGTCAAAAAACGTGAAGAATTACCCGGTCCGCCATTAGTTAATGCAAGAGCCGGCGTAACGATCTGGAGATTAGCAATTAAACTCATTAACAAATTGTAAAAAATAATGGGTGACATGCATGGCAATGTGATGTGCAAGAATCGTTTCCATCCGTTGGCACCATCCATTTCAGCCGCTTCATGATAGACGCCCGGAACATTTTGAAGTCCAGCTAAGAAAATAACAATTAAGTTTCCTGATAACCAGATCGATATCAAGGATAGAGAAGGAACTACATAGCTGGAATCAGCGATAAAAGAAACTTTGTTTAAACCAACTTCGGAGAGCAGAAAGTTGAAAAAGCCAAAATTAGCCTCGTATAGCCAGGACCATCCTACGTATATTGCAGCTGCCGGCAAAACGTATGGAACATAGAAAATCGCTCTAAAAAAACCTCGTGCCGGAATTTTACGATTCAGAAGCATTGCGATAAAAAGTGAATAAATCATACTTCCAACTACTGATAAAATGGCAAAGTAGATCGTCGCTATAATAGAATCTTTAATATAAGGATCGGTGGTAAATAGATTTATGTAATTCTCGATGCCCACGAATTTGGGTTTCGCCAATCCTGTCCAATTCGTCAAGCTGATTCCTAGCACCCCAACAAGAGGCAGATACGTCAGAAAGATCAGCCCGAGGAAGGCAGGAATCAACAGGATATACGCAACGCGTGCCTCACTTGAATTAATGCGTGAACGGCGCTTCGGAGATTTATTAATAGTTTCCATTTTTCTCTCCCCACCTGATGATCAAAATATGGCCGCCGCGTGTGTGAGCATAGCAGCGGCCATCCTTCCAGACCTTAGTTACTACCTTTATTCGCAGCTTTCAAAGCATCGAGGTTTTTCGTGATAGCATCCTTAGCGGTCGTCTTTCCAGTCCACACATCCCCTAGAATCGATCCAAGCAAGGTGTTAAACTCCGTCGTATGATTCGTATAGAACCACGATGCTGGTTTTACAGCAGAAGATTGAGCATAATCAACTACTGCAGATTTGTATTCTTCATAAGCAGGGAAGTTAGGGTTCTCTACCCATTTACGGGTAAGGGTTTCATCCGTATACCATTTCTCCAGCGTCGGCATCCAGATTCCTGAACTAATGAGTCCCCAGTTATTTTCTTCAGAGTTGTACCACTTCAGCCATTCCATCGCTTCTTTTGGATGCTTAGTCTGGGAGAACACGACATTGGCTCCACCCGTGTTGAGGGTAACCTTATCCTTCATGTAAGGCAATACAGCAACGCCATAGTTCAGGCCTTCTTCCTTGGCCTTATTCAGACTAGTTCCCACGTTCCACGCACCGTTAGTAGCCATGGCGACAGTTCCCGCGATAATGGTTCGTTGAATACCATCATCAGTCTGTCCGACAGACAACGGAGCAACATGATCCTTCAAGTAAAGATCTGCAACCTTCTGAATTCCCTCTATACTGGCGTCTTCTCCAATTCTCACCTCAGTCCCATCACCCGAATAGAACCCCCCGCCATTACCAAGCGCCCAGGTCTCGAGCTGCCATGGTAAGTTCTCAACGGATGCGCCAAACTGAACAATACTCTGCTCATTAAAGCCACTCTCATCAGGATGTTTACCATTTTTATCAATGGTCAGCTTCTTCGCTGTTGTTACAAATTCGTCCCATGTCCACGCTTTATCCAAAACGGCTGGAGGATAGGGTACATTGGCTTTGTCGAACATGTCTTTATTGTAATAGAGGAGTAAGATTTCATTGGCAGCCGCATAGGCTACGGTTTTCCCTTGATATTTGTAGGCTAAGCTATCCAGTGGTTTGCTGTCGCTTCCTTCATACATTGTATTTACATCATTCAGCATGCCTTGGGTAGACCACTGAACGACACCATCTTCCCTGAGCATCCCTGTATCAGGCAATTGCTCTGCCGTTGCCATTGTATTCAGCTTGGTCATGTAGTTTTCCCAAGGGATCGCTTGTACTTCTACTTCAATTCTGTCTTGAGAAGCATTAAACTTATCCGCCACTCCCTGGGTTACATTTCCCTCTTCCGCACTTCCCCACATCGAATAGATAATCTTGACCTTCTCCTCAGGCTTGGAAGTTGCGTTCTCGGATGCTTTAGGTGCATCAGTTGCCTTGGTTGCTGTGTTTTTCTCGTCTTTCGCACACCCAATGACACTTAATGCTAGTGTAGTTGAAAGAATACCTACCCCGAATACTTTACCTACTCTCAATTCCCTCTCCCCCTTCATAATTACTTAGATATGTCTAACCGTTTGCCCCCCTAAGTAATTGAGTTAAACGTTTAGTACCAACTTTTTTAATAATTTCAACCTTTGCTTCGAATCCGAAATTTTGACCAGTTGATACGACATTTAATATCGTGATTTTTTTTAAAAAAGTGGTATAGAGTATTCATGAACTTGGGATGTTTTTATGAAGTAAGCGCTTTATTGATATTGTGTCATGATTTTCCATTAGGGAAAATAGCATTTTTCAACCTGATTTTTAAATATTTCAACTTTAAAGATTCATCTCTTTCATAGCGGCAGAATCAGCGGATCAAAATATTCACTTGCAGCAACGTTAATAAGCAGAGCCGCACTCCTACCCCAACAGGAGAAGCACTGCTCTGCTTATTTAGCATTTTTACACATAAGCTGCTATATGCGATAAGTGAAACTCGTAGTTTCAATCTTAAGATCGACTTCTTAAGAAGAGCCGCCAATTTTAGCCGCTCTCCCATTAGTTCCATCATTCTCATGTTAATTCGTAATTACCCATTTTTGCCGATCAAGAGTAGGATCAAATTCGCTTAGAGACAATGTTGTTCCATCCGCTGATACTTCCAGCGCTTTCTTATGATGAGCAGAAATAATACTTACGGTACCATCATCATTTTTGTGAAAAATCCAACGCTGATTGTTATATCCGAGATAAGGGTATAACTGAATTTTATTTTGCCCTGTGTCTAGATCAAGCGCCTGACCGGCTGTTGTACGAATGGAATAGGAACCTGCATCATCCCCCGTCGGCACGAATACCCACTTCTGATCCGTAGAATCATTCGCATCCTTCAGGGTAACAGCTTCACCATTTGCAAGATTTGCTGTATAGAGAGATTTGTGTAGTTTTGCATTTACTAGACTGGATGTGGTCAAGTTGGCAGGTGTTTCTCCGCTCACGTTAACGTTTTGATATGAAACATATCCACCAAATACATGTAATCCAAAGCAACCTTCTGCAAAAGTGCCATCCTGCAGGTCGATCACTTTCTGCCCGTCCACATAAACTACAATATGCGGGCCCTTCGCTTCGATTTTTACTTTATAGGTTTGACCCGGCTGAATGAACGTCGGAACTTTCGCCAGTATTTGACGCTCTTCAAAACGGCCTTCGATTTTATAAAAGAGACGTACGGACTTCATATTCGGATCCAGATTTAAGTAGTATCCGCTGCGTCCATCTTCGCTGGCGCGGAACAACATAGAGCCTGCTCCCCCGGATTTCCCTAACATCATATCTGCTTCATAAGTAAAGTCTCCAGCCTGCTTCGCTGCGATATAATTCGCGTCACTCAAGTAATTTCCACGAATTCCATTTTCACTAATGACCCAAGAGGCTGCAGAAAGATCTTTAGTCCATCCACCTAAGTTCGTATGAAATTCACCATCAGTTACCTTAACTAATACGCTTGTTGATGTCTTCCCATTTGGAGTAGAGACAGTAATGATAGACTCGCCTTCTTTTTTTCCTACAATGGTTGCCTGTGAGTTATCTGCCATGTTTAGTTCAACTACATCTTTGTTACTGGAATTCCATTTCAGCGGCTGTGCACCATTGCCTGTTCCATTCTCTACCATTGCCAAGAGTTTGTCGCTTTGCCCCTTGCTCAGTTCACGATCATTTGTATCCATCATTATCTTGGTAGCGGAATTGGACTCCTGATTCCATACAGAGCCTAACCGATTCACCTTCAGAGATACGACCTTTACGTTGCCTCCATTGGTGTAAAAGCTCAAAGCTCTGCTGGCTGGATCCGGAAAAATGACATCAGAGAAAACGACTTTACCGTTGTTGCCAAAAACCTCAACAGAAGACTCGTCTACAAGGATACGCATCTTAATACGCTTATTCTCCGTTTGCATTGACGCTTCATGTCTTGTACTAAATAAACTCGAAAAATCCGTCAAACCAGATGCAGACCGATCCACGAAAATCTGACTCTCACTAGGTTTATATCCAACTACCGTTTTCTGACTTCCACCTACACGAACGTTAAAACCAAATTCACTTACCTGACTGTCTGCAGGAATTTCTACTTCAGCTTCAATCTCGTATGCACCAGAAGTAACGCCTTTCAGTAGGTTCTGAGAAGAAGGACTCACCACTTTATTAGCTGTAGAATACAGCTGACTACGCAGCGATTGGAGCTCCTTGATTGGGCTTTGAACGAGCTGAATCCCATCTTTAGTCGTTACTAATGAGACTTCCCTTGGGATTGACAGTACGCCCTTCCAATGGTTCGTTGGAAAAGCAAACGGATAGTCCCAGTTTGTCATCCAAGCCATCATTACACTGCGATGATCTGGCATGTTTGAAAAAGACATTGATGCATAGAATTCTTTTCCAAAATCAGTTCGCAATACTATGCCTGCCGGATTATCATTTACGAATTTACCTTCCGCTGTTAAATGACCCACAAAATATTCAGCATCTGATCCGCCTGTTTTTGAATTCGCTCCTGTACTAATCATCAGAACCCACTTCTTCTGTGATGTTCCGTCTACCGAAAGCTGAAGCAAATCCGGACATTCCCATACACCGCCGCGAACATAGTCCCCGTATCCCCAACTATCTGTCAGGGTCCAATCAAGTAGATTCGTTGAAGTAAAGAAACGAATATGATCTCCACCGGATACAACCATTACCCACCTGTTATTGTCGTTATCACGAATCACTTTCGGATCACGGAAATCCCAACCTCCAGGCTCATCTCCATTATCGCCGGGATTTCCAATAACAATTGGACGTTCCTTGGAATATTCCCAAGTACGACCTTGGTCCTTGCTGTATGCAAGACCGATACGCTGATTCCCATTCGGGCCATCGGGATTATAGGAAGTGTAGTAGGCAATTAGCCCCTTACCTCCTGAATCCCCGAACAAGCCTGATGCATTCGTCAAATCTGCCACAGCCGATCCAGACCAGACATGTCCATGATCATTCCACGGTAGCGCAATCGGAAGCCGCTTCCAGTTCAGCATATCTTTACTGACAGAATGTGCCCATGTGCCTCCGTCCTGATGGAATAGATGATATTCTCCTTCGAAATAGACCAGTCCATTCGGATCACTTGCAGAACCACGAATTGGCGTATAGTGATATTGAGGACGATATTTTTCATTATAATAACTGCTAGCATCCGTCACATAAGTATCCTGGAAGTAAGCCGTTCCTTGTTTAACGACGATTCCTGCATATCCATCGGTGTAGGTTTTATCTGTTAGATCGATTGCAGCCGGGGTGTATCCGTCTAGGAAGACCTGAATTCTGTTTCCACTTGCCTTTATCTCTACGTGATGTTTTGCTCCGGTCTGACTTGGATAGGTATGCTGTGAACTTGCAATGTTTGTTCCGTTAGCTTTCGTCAAGCTTACACGGACCTGATTTCCTTCCTTCGTAAGGGCAGCTTCATATCCCTTTGTTCCATCAGCCGATGAACGAAAGGGGAGCGCTGCAACAGAATCAGGACGAAGAGATATATTACCTTCATATACAAAATCAGCAGCTTGTTTGTTATATATTTGCAGTGACTTACTCTGGTTTGCTACCATTCCTTTTTTGCCGCTGATATTAGGCTGCCATTGTCCTTGATTTGTAACCACAGCACCTAGATTTCCTTTCAGATCACTTACGATTATGTTTTGGAACAAAACAGAACCATCCCATACATTGAGTCCTAGCTTACCTGTACGATACGCGTTATCCTGAACCTCAATAACAGGTTTATATGCATTGTCCCAATATACTTTCAGCGATGACCCCTCTGCTTTCACCTTGAGATGATAGATTTCGCCTACCTTGACTGTAACTTTTCGCTCCTCTTTTAATTTCCCTTCACCACCACTTGCGTCTTGTAAACGAATCATACCTGCATTCGGTACGATTTGGAGCATGTAGGAACCCCAGCCATCTTCATTAGAACGGAACAATAAGGTCGCGTCAGCTTGCATATCCTTAATCATGACGTCAGCTTCATAGATAAAATCCTCTGACACCGTTTCGGAGATTGCCATTACATTTTCTTTTGGATCGGAAGACAGTAAGATTCCTTCAGGAGTATCCACCAAGTTACCTTTTCCTTTTATTTGCCAACCTGTCAAATTCGTATTTGTATTGGTTACGCTTTCAAAAATAGAAAGTCCCTCCTTAGCTCGTTTGCTTACCTCCTGTTCAGCGAGCGCAGCCCATCCAGTCCCGGGATTTGCTACATAAATGCCTGCTGAAGTCATTACAAGTCCTGTTGCCATAAGAAAGCATATTGCGACTTTTCCTTTATTTTTCATCTTCTTTGCCCTCTTTTTCTATCATTAATTTTGAAAAACAAGAAGGAGGCCAATTCGTTACTGCACTGACCTCCTCTATATATTCTTTTACAATTGAGCAGAAATCTTACTTTCCAGTGCTGTGAGTCCAAGAGCCAGAGCACCGCATAATCCCGCCTGTTGGCCTAGTCCTGGTGGAACGATATACTCATCTATGTGTTCCAAAATAGTACTTGAGCTGACATAGCCGTTCAGGTTCTGAAGCACAGCCTGACGGATCAGTGGAAACAATTGTGACTGCTGCATAACACCACCACCCAGAATGATTTTCTGAGGAGAGTTAAGCAATATAGCACCCGTAATCGACTGTGCAATATAAAATGCTTCCATTTCCCATGCAAGATGATCCATAGGAAGTTCATGGCCCTTCTTCCCCCACCTTGCTTCAATAGCAGGACCTGCCGCCATCCCTTCTAGGCAGTCCCCATGATAGGGACATCCCCCTGGGAATACATCGTCAGGATGGCGTCTCGTAAGAACATGACCCCCTTCAGGATGTACAAGACCATGAATGAGTTTACCTTCTGAATACACTCCCACACCAACACCCGTGCCAACTGTATAGTACAAACAGCTGGATAACCCTTGAGCAGCGCCCCATTTGGCTTCACCAAATGCCGCTGCATTGACATCCGTGTCCCATCCAAAAGGAACCGAAAAGTTTCTTTTCAAAGTGCCCAGCATATCGTAATTTCCCCACCCTGGCTTTGGTGTTGTTGTAACGTAACCATACGCCCTGCTATCTGTGTGAATATCAATCGGACCAAACGATCCAATTCCGATAGCTTCTACTTGCTTGCCTTGAAAATATTGAATAACTTTGGGCAACGTCACCTCAGGATGTTCTGTTGGGAAACTAATCTGATCTTCAATTTCCCCATTTACATTCCCAATGCCACATATAAACTTCGTCCCGCCAGCTTCAATCGCTCCTATACGCATATACATGACTCCTCTCGATGACTAATTCTTGTCTTGCTCAGCAGAGGGAGTAAGCTCAGAGATATCCAGAGAAATCAGCAAGTCATTCTCATTTTCTGCAAACACAGCTATACCTTTAGATTCTAGTCCAGGGAATATAAGATCCGTAATCACTGCCTGACCACCATTACTGAACGCCTCAACTGAAGAGCGATCCACAAAAATACGGAGATCATTTGACTCATCAAGCGCTTCGAGCTTGGCTGAATGATGTCCTACGAAATGTTCGTGGAAATCATGCTGACCTGAAGCCATCCGATCTACATAAAGCTCCTCTGTCTCACCGTTAATACCGATTATTGTTTGACTATCCGCACCTACTCTTACTTTGAAGCCTACAGATTTACCTCGAGTAAACTCAGCTATAATCTCATAAGATTCCAAGTGAATCTCCTTAAGAAGAGTATTGATTTCTTGCACCGTTGCCTCTTTCACAGAAAGGACTTGTACACGAGCAGATTCCAACTCTTGTACCGGCTTCTGTACAAGAAAGATCTCCCCTTGTCTTGATTCGAGTTGAAGTTCCCTTGCAATCGTCATCGCGCCGCGGAATTCTTCTGCCGGCGTCTTGTTAGCATACATCCAGTTGCTCATCCAGCCGATAAATAGTCGTCTTCCATCTTCAGCCGGTATATCGGACCAGCTTACACCTGCATAATTATCTCTTCCATAATCAATCCAGCGAACTTTTATCGAATCTTCATCTGGCGTGAACACTTCTCCATCAAAATCCCCTGTGAAATACTGAGTTCTTGACCCTTCGACAAAAGCGGGATCCGCACCGATGCTCACAAGCATCACCCATTTCGTGTTCGAATGATCGCCATCAATAGCAAGTGGGAACAAGTCTGGGCATTCCCATACCCCGTCATGAGAACCGATTCCGTTACCAAATTCGCTGGCATATGTCCAGTTAATTAGATCAGGAGAATGATATAAACACACCGTTTGACCACAAGCTACAATCATCACCCATTGATTCGTATCTTGATTCCAAAATACTTTGGGGTCACGGAAATCAATGAATGTATCATGTTCAAGTACCGGGTTTCCTTCATACTTCGTCCAGGTTCTTCCGTTATCTTTACTGTAGGCCAAGCTTTGACGCTGAATGGCTGGCTTGCCTTCTGGCATATCCAAATGATGCGTAAAAATCGCTACTAAACCTGGTTTACCTTCAAAAAATCCAGTCGTATTATTCCAGTCAACTACAGCACTGCCGGAAAAAATCATACCTAATTCATCTGGAGCGAGAGCGATAGGCAGTTCCTCCCATGTAACAAGATCCTTGCTGACCGCATGGCCCCAGTGCATAGCTCCCATGGTCATTCCACCCGGATGGTGCTGAAAGAACAAATGATATTCACCCTCAAAATAAACCATTCCGTTTGGATCGTTCATCCACTTTTCCTTAGGAGAAAAATGATACACACCTCGGTAATTTTGTTTCGCAATCGTAGACATTATTGTTTTCTCCTTTACTCCCGTTCTAAGATCATCTCTCTTTATATAGATGAAGGTCGTGTATAGCAGTGTAACTGCATGGAACACGGCCTTCATCCCACAATATTAATCATTTGTTATTGGGTTGCTCTATCATATCCGCCTTGTTTAATTTCAAGCCATTCTTGCAAGCCCAGACGATCCAATTCTTTCAGATATTCATCCCACTGCGCTTCGATTTTACCGTTTTGGTACCATTCTGTGCGCATTCTAAGCACGTAGGCAAAAAGATCCGTTTCAATTGTCGTAAGGCGATCAAGCTCTTGAATGGAGTGGAATACACTCGGCATTACGTTTTCTGCTTTCATCTTTGGCGCCATGATATTCTTGATAATATCCATTCTGCTTTTGGCATCATCCGGCATGGTTGTGTATTTCCCATAATAAGAATCAAGAATAGCTAGGGGTCCACCGACACTTGTTTTCTCACGTAGTTCTACAGGAGCTGCACCCTCCAGCGGCAAATGTTTCAGCATTCCTTTTTCTTTATCAAATTCGAAAATATTCTGCTGTTTTTCATCTCCATACGTCCCCCAGTTGTTCTGTACAGATTGAATCGGATCGAAGAGTTGATCAACCCATTTCGCTGTCGTTTCCAAGTTCTTATTGGCGCTTGTGACAACCATCTTACCTCTTCCCAAACCAAGCGCGTTCGTTCTTGTTACGTTAACTTCACCATCGGGTCCAGCAAGTGGAGGCATAACTTCGTAGCTGTCATTATCTCCGGTGATGTTGGCCTTATCCCATGAGAAGTAAAGTCCGTATTTCTGATCCTTTCCTTTTGCAAGGTAAGTACTCCAGTCTTGTGTGTAGGCTTCAATATCAATGAGTCCTTCTTTATACAGCTCGTTAATAAAAGAAACTGCTTCCTTGTAGTCTTCTTGTGCCGCCGTAAATATCACTTTCCCATCATTGCTCACAACCGCATGGTCAGGGTTCTCACCCAATCCAAACGAAGCAAATAGGAATGCCAGATCTTCTGCTCCCGGCTTGTTAATAAAGGACAATGGAATTTCGTCAGCCTTACCGTTGCCATTTGGATCTTTTGTCTTGAATGCAATTAATACTTCCTTTAATTCTTCTGTTGTTTTAGGCATATCAAGGCCAAGCTTCTTAAGCCATTCCACATTGATCCAAGGCATACTATCTACCGCCTGGATTCTTTCTTTACCGCTACCCAGCTCTTCAATCCATGGAAAGGCATAAATATTGCCATCTGGTGCCGTAATCATACTCTTATATTCTGGTGCTTCTTCCAGCACCTTTTTGAAGTTTGGCATATTGTTTTCGATGAGATCATTCAGCGGAACGATGGCACCATCTTTAGCAAGCTTGAGCAGCTCATAGTCACTATAGTCCGCATTAAAAATTGCATCAGGAAGATCACCACTTGCCACAGCCAAGTTTCTTTTTTCAACAAATACGTCTTTCGTGAAATTCTTCCAATTAATATGAACATTCGTCTTTTCTTCAAGACGTTTATTAATCAGTTTTTCATTTGGATCAGTTGGTGCAAGTGGAGAGCTTTGCGTAATAAAGTTCAAAGTTACTTTACCGCTGGCGTCCTGTTCTTTACTAGCTGCACTTCCCCCTCCTCCTCCACCGCATGCACTAAGGAACATAAGTGAAGCAAGTACAGTTACAGAAGCTGCTTTCGTCGAAACTCTTGATTTCTTAATTCTTTTCATAGGGTATGACCTCCAAATTAGATATGAATGAATTAATCTTTATCTATGTGCAGCCTGTTTCCTACTTAAGGGAACCGACCATAACACCTTTTTCAAAGTACTTCTGGAAGAACGGATACATAACAATGAGTGGCAAACTGGAAACAACGATGGCAGCATACTTGATGATTTCAGACAATCGTTTCATTTCCGCCATGGCGAGTTGATCGCTGATCATGCCCGGATCTACCTGATTCTGGATCAAGATGGAACGCAACACGAGCTGCAGTGGATGAAGATTAGGATTATCTAAATAGATCATAGCGTCAAAGTAGGAATTCCACTGGCCAACAAAGGCATAAAGAGCGAGCACAAAAACAATCGGTTTGGAGAGCGGTAATACGACACTGAAGAAAATCCGCATCTCCGAAGCTCCATCTACATTAGCGGCTTCCTTCATTTCATTCGGAACTCCTTTGAAGAAAGTTCTAGAGAGAATAATGTTCCAAACATTGACTGCCCCTGGAATGATCACCGCCCATACCGTATCAAGCAGACCAAGGTTCTTAACGAGCAGATATGTAGGTATGAGTCCACCCCCAAAGAACATGGTGATAATAAACAATGTCATGAAGAACCCTTTTCCTTTGAGCCTGTCATCGGACAGTGCGTACCCTGCACAGATTGAGACGAGAACGGTAATCATAGCAAATGAAACAGAGTATAAAACAGAGTTTCCAAAACCTCGGATCATGGCCGGATTAGAAAGAATTTTTTTATACCCTTCTAATGACCAGTCTGAAAGATTGAATGATAATCCTTTACTGAGCAGCACAGATGGATCCATAAAAGAAGCAATCACTACATAAATCAAAGGAAGTACGATGATAAGTACGGCCAGTGTCAGGAAGATCGCGTTCAGCACGACGATAAAGCGATCTAATCCGGAATGTTTAATAGGCATAGCTTGTTGCTCCTTTCTTAGTAAAGACCTTCACCCTCATTCAGTTTCTTCACGGTGAAGTTAACTGTGAGGAGCAAGACGATGTTGATGATAGAGTTAAACAATCCTACTGCGGCTGAATAGGCATAATCGCCCGACTGCAAACCAATTTTATAAACGTAAGTCGGAATGATTTCTGAGGTTGGTAAGTTCATCGCCGTTTGCATGAGATAGGCTTTTTCGAAGCCAATGGACATAATCCCACCAGCTGCAAGGATAAATACGATAGCCATAATTGGACGAATGGTTGGCAGATCGATATGGCGTATTCTTTGTAGAAGATTAGCGCCATCGAGATTGGCTGCATTATGTAACTCAGGATCGACATTAGCAAGCGCTGCTACATAAATAATGGATGCCCAACCGGCTCCGGTCCAAATATCAGATAAAATGTAAATCGAACGGAAGTACTCGGGACGAGACATGAACATAATTGGTTCACCTGTAAGCCAGGTAAAAAACTGGTTAATCGGTCCCGTTGGGGACAAGAAGATAAACAACATCCCGACCACAACGACAACAGAAATAAAGTTAGGTGCATACAAGAACAATTGAATGTTCTTTTTGACGCCTGCACGGCGAATTTGATTCAACATTAAGGCAAGCAGGATCGGAATTGGAAAACTCAGAATTAATCCGAAGAAACTTAATTTAAGCGTATTCAAAAAGATCACTTCGAAATTGGGAGAAGAAAGGAATTTCTCGAAGTTGTACAAACCTACCCATTCACTCCCCATGATTCCTTTGATTGGGCTGAAATCTTTAAAGGCTATAATCGCACCATACATAGGACCGTATTTAAAAATAAGGGTCAGAATCACAGCTGGTGCGAGCAAAATATAAAGAAAGTAGTGCTTCTTTAAATAATCCATTAAGGAACTCTTATGTCGCGTCACCGTTATTCCGTGTTCGGCTTCTATTGGGTTATGCAATGCCTTTACCTCCGTTCTTATCAATGTTTACATCTTGATGCAGTAAGGGCTTTCAATCTCACTTATGTCCTGCTGCTTTTACAATTTACCAAACACTTAATCGTCCGTCAATACATTTTGTAAAAATATTTATGTGCATATGACAAATTATTCTGTTCATAAATGACGTATACTATTTTACATAATTACAAATACAGCCAAATTAAATAAGGATATATACTTTAATCTCATGATTTTCTCTAAAATATGAAAACAAAGCTATTTTTTTGCACATATTCAACCTAATAAAATGTAAACTAAATTGTGCATTTGTAAATATCATGTTGCTATTTTTAGCAAACTAATATACATTAAAGAGAGTTGGAATAATGGCAAATAGTACACTATTTGTGGCGAATATTAAGAACAAGAATATAGAGGTGAATTACATAGGTGGCCAGAGAAAAAGTAACCATACAAGATATCGCGGATGCTTTAGGAATCTCCAGAAATACAGCTTCTAAAGCCCTAAATGGAACGAACGGTATACCTGATGAAACCAGAAACAAAGTAATTAAGAAAGCAATAGAGTTAAAATATAAACAATTTGCATTTATGGACACCGAGAGTGTTCAATCAAGAAACTCTGGAAACATCGCTTTATTGACAGAAAACTTACCTAACACTTCCCATTTTGGGTCGAAACTGATCAGTGGCATGGAAAAAAGAATCAGTGCAGAGGGATATAATTTATCCATGCACATTATTAGAGACATTGATCAAGAGTCCCTGTCTCTTCCAAATAATTTTGATGTCTCCAATGTAGACGGAATTATTTGTATTGAGTTGTTCAATTCGGAATATAGTAAGTTGATTACAAATCTAGGTATTCCAACTATTTTCATCGACTGCTCTGCAGATGTCTGTTACCCTGAATTCCAAGCAGATGTACTTCTCATGGAGAACGAACACAGCACATACCAACTTACCAAAAAGTTAATTGAGGGCGGTTACAAATCACTGGGGTTCATCGGGGACTATAATCACTGTAGGAGTTTTAATGAAAGATGGGTGGGCTTTAATCGCGCACTAATAGAATCTGGGATTCAGCTTGATCTCACACAATGCATTCTCGATGACGATCAACTATTTTTCTCAAGTCCAGAGTGGGCAGATACTAGACTAAGTCAAATCAATGAGCTCCCTTCTGCTTTCGTGTGTGCTAACGATTATATTGCGGTTACCTTTATGAAGTCACTCAAAAATGTGCTTTCCATTCCTAACGACATCGTCATTTGTGGTTTTGATAACGGTCCTGAATCAAGCATTGTAGAACCCCATCTTACTACGGTTCATATTTATAGTAATGAGATGGGTGTCAAAGCAGCCGAAATGCTACTTTCCCGAATTCATGATCCGAAGCAACCCTATCAGGTTTCTCATATTTATACCAAACTCATCATAAGAGACTCTACACCTAATATCAGTTGATGAATTCATAATTTTGAGATAAAAAAATAACCTATGAAAATGAAGCAAAGAACCCAAGCGATTTAAAATTCAATCGCTTGGGTTCTTTATGTTTGTTAGACTACAAGAATGACCGTCTACTCCCTTTATTGGGACGATAGCTCTTAATGGCATTAATCAAGCCGATGCACGATGTGATGTCAACAAAGAGGGCGTCTCTTATTCATTCCCCATCGTGCTGATGTCGATGACGAACCGGTAACGGACATCTGAAGCAAGGACACGCTCCCAGGCTTCATCAATCCGATCAGCAGAAATGACCTCGATTTCAGATGCAATATTATGTTCAGCGCAGAAATCAAGCATTTCTTGAGTTTCACGAATTCCGCCAATCATCGATCCGGCAAACGAGCGGCGGTGGCCGATCAGCGAGAATACGTTTACTGCCAAAGGATCAGCAGGCGCACCGACATTGACTAATGTACCATCCAGCGCCAAGAGCGAAAGATAGGCATCGATATTAATCTGCGCGCTTACAGTATTTACGATTAGATCGAACGAACCGGCAAGCTGTTTAAATGTCTCCGGATCGCTAGTGGCATAATAATGATCCGCCCCTAATTGCAATCCGTCTTCCTTCTTCTTCAGGGACTGTGATAAAACAGTAACCTCAGCCCCCATGGCATGAGCGATCTTCACAGCCATATGTCCAAGCCCACCAAGACCCACTACAGCTACTTTTTTACCGGGAGCGGCACCCCAATGACGCAGAGGTGAATAGGTGGTGATTCCTGCACACAGAAGCGGTGCAGCAGCATCAAGCGGAATACTGTCAGGGATCCGAACCACAAAATCCTCGGTTACGACGATATGAGTGGAGTAGCCGCCTTGCGTATACTGCCCGTACCGGTCGATAGCTCCATAGGTGCCCGTATTTCCACTCAGGCAATACTGCTCCTCACCTTTATGGCAATTACTGCACTCTCCACAGGAGTCAACCATACAACCTACCCCTACCCGGTCACCCACTGAGTACTTTGTGACTTCAGAACCAATCTGGCTGACAATTCCGGCGATCTCATGCCCCGGAACGAGTGGATAGTTGACGGGTCCCCATTCCCCCCGGGCAGTATGAATGTCCGAGTGGCAAATGCCAGCGTATTTAATCTCAATAAGAACATCGTGCGGCTGCAGTTCTCGGCGTTCGATTGTGGTTAGCTTGAATGGACCTTCCTGACTGAATGTAGCGCGTGCATTAACTTTTATCATAGTGAAACCTCTCTTCTGGTTAATAATAAAATCTAAAACGTCAGCTTTACAAAACATATGTTATTACTTAAAGTTAACTCTAAGTCAAGCACAAAATATATTTAAGATTGGAGATAGATGATGAAGACATACTCCATAAGTGAAGTTGCAGAGTCCTTTAACATGACGCCACATACCCTGCGTTACTATGACAAGGAAGGTCTTTTCCCTTCTATAGAAAGAACCTCCGGCGGTAAACGTATATTCAAACAATCCGATATGGACGCTTTAAAGGTAATTGAATGCCTGAAGTCATCCGGGATGCCAATTAAAGAAATAAAACATTTCATTGAGTGGTGCTCAGAGGGGGATTCCACCTTACAGCAAAGATATGACATGTTTCTGGAGCGGAAAGCTTCCGTAGAAGCGCAGATGGAAGAATTAAAAAAAACGATGGAAGTCATAGAACACAAATGCTTCTACTACAAGACTGCCTTGGATAGTGGTACGGAAGATATCCATAAAAATAATAAAATAAAAAGTTTATCCGCTCATTAGGAATGTACCTTCAAATTACAGTAAAGGCGGGGCAGATTGATCTGCCCCGCCTTTCTTTAATTCATAAACTTTTTAATTGGTACGCCTTTTTGCCAGAAGCTTCTCCGTAAAATTCACATCAAAAAAATGAATGATGGGTCCCAGACCAAGTGCTGACACCAAAGTTCCTAAGCCTACAATGCCTCCTGCCAGGAAACAAATCAGAGCACAAAGAGCATCCGTAAACATCCGGTGCCAAAAATAAGATATTTTAGGGAAGTTCTCTCTCATAATCAGGGACAAGCTGTCGTAGGGAGCTACTCCTACCTTCGATGTCTGATACAGGGACACCCCAAAACTGCATACCACCACGCCAATTGCTACGATAACCACTCGCTGCCATAACAAATGAGGTTCGCCGAACAGAGATAGCCAATTATTATGAAAGAAAGTAGCAATATATCCTAAAAGAATTGCGTTTACGAAAGTCCCGACTCCAATAAACTTTCGTCCTGTTATGAATTCGATTACAAACAATACAAGGTTCAGTAAGATCAAAAAATTCGCATATGTTATACCGACGCTCTCTGCAAGTGCCATTGCCATACCGCTGAAGGGATCATTCCCCATACCGGACAGCTTGAAAATACTAATTCCCATGCCCAGAAATACATTGCCGATAATCATAATAAGCAATCGTTTTTTATCGACGTTATGAATATATCCCCTCATATTGTCCATCCTATTTTCATATTAAAAATGCAACTTACAATAACGACGTCATTATATCATATTTTCTTGATTTGGATTGGAAAGAAATACAAAGATTACACAGAAAGGAGACGATTAAATGAAGGACGACAAGAAAGCTCCGCTTGATGGACGCGGCCCGGGTGTTGATCTCATAACCGAACCCGATTCAAACCTGGCTGGCGATATGGGGGCAACAGGTAAGCTGGAAGAAATCGTGGGTGCTTTACAGGGCGACGAACCAGAGATCACAGCTCCCGGCATTTCTCCTGATAAACAAAAAAATACAGAAACAACGGACTGAACATTATTTGAAGGGAACATTCCAGGAAAGAGGCTTTTTCCAAATACCAAGTAAAGTCGGTAATATCAATATCACTTTCAACTACAATTTTATTCCTATATATCGATAAACTGAAAACCATCTCATTCGTATTAAATATAAGCAAATCGCATCCGGCTTTAGAATCTCTTCGTAACAGTTGAATTCCAATTGTTTCTTTTTGTGCCTGATTAATTTTTAAAATATTCAAGATGTTGTTTCTATTAATAGTTTCACATAACCAATTGAAATCATCATCATCACCTATCGGTAGAAATGTAACAATCCCCTTACTATCGACGTAATCCCAACCTTCATTTACAAAGTGCTGAATTAAATTTGGTACTGATAAAATTGCACGACTACGCTCGCTAAAAAAACCTCCAACCCCGTATATGCGGCTTCGGAAGTTATTCATTGACGCTGCATTTAGCAGTTACTCTAAGTACAGAATCCCAAAATCACAGCTTCTATGAAAATCTGGTTTGTTCGAATGAACTTTGCTCCATGTTCCAAAATGCGGATAGGTCGTATCGTCGCCGCACTTGTAAAAGTTACCTCTTATCCTTTTTCCCGGCACTGCCCGAAAATCCGAAAAATAAGATTGTACCCAAGCCCATGAGATCGAAAAGCTTAATTCCCAATACACTTCTCCTTTATCATTGATTTGATCCGTGGTGCATAGGACGTGGAAAAGTGCCGGATTGATAGTGATTGGGAAGCGATCATACCGATCCGCTCCTATCTGCAAGAGAATTGCGCCATTCGCATTAAATTCGAAATTCATATAGCGCTGGTCCGAATCAGGAGTAGGCTGAAAAAAGAACTCGATGCAGCTATCCTTATACACGGGATCATTCATGTTTCTATATGTTCGTATTGGATTCTTTTCGTAAACCTTAAACTGAAGCTTCAGATCCTCCTGACTGTAATTTAATCTTGCTGTAACGACCGGGTTATACCCTTTAAGCCATTGATACTGCTTGATGATCTGGACTTCTTCTGTATCTGAACCACCCGTCTGATTTGCCAGGCGGGAAATTACTAAGGTTTCTAATTTTCTTTCCATGGTTCATTCCCTTCTGTTCGGAATCCCACTGGGGCTAACACAGCAAAACAACCCCATTAATTAACTTGATTATTTAAACCCGCGATTCCCCGGTTTTCCAATACGCAGTTTCGATCCCCGAGATTTCGCACGGCCGTCTGCCGTTACATGTATTGGCGGATGAAGGAGACCGCCCGCTCTATATCCCTCTCGGGCGCATCCCCCCGTATCCGCTCTCCTGCAAGGCGGCGAAGTAGGCGTCAAAATCTACCTTCCCCTCGCCCAACGGAACCTCCTGGAATATGACTCCGGAGCTTACAAGCTCTGCAATCCGTTGATGATCCAGCGGCTGGTATCCGACGGCACCGTACACATCCCTCGGATCGACCGGCTGATGTCGGATGCTGTCCTTCACATGGATGTGGACGATATAGTCCTTCAGCAGGTGTATATCATACACCGGGTCATCCCCTGTTACCATCACCATGTTGGTCCAGCCTTATTTCGCGCAAGGTAACGTAATTCCTTCATGGATCGCCCGGTCGGCCAGGAGAGCGATATCCATCGCCCGGCATGCATCCTCCATAGTCGGTATAGCGGGCAAGTTGTTCTCCAGCATGGACAGGAAATAGTCCAGTTGGGCACCCGTAGGCTTCACGGAGAAGTCCATATTGATCATCCGGACCGTTCCTTTCCGGTAGTCTTCGACCTCGACCAGATTTCCCAGATGCTGATCCTCTCGCGGTCGATCGTTCTTGTAGATGATGCGGATCCGGCCTGCCGGTCCGATGAATTCCTTACGGTTATCAGTCGGAAGCCCCTTACCCCACCCCGTCTCAAAGTAGCCGATGGAGCCATCCGACAGACGGAGGGTCATGAGTCCGTAATTGTAAGTGTACGGTGGGACTTCTTCATAGAGACGCTGCCCGATCCCGTTGACGCTTACCACTTCCGCCCCTGTAGCCCAACGCATCACATCGATATAATGGACGCCGCAATCCACGATCGGTGAGACATCCCGGAGCAGGGACAATTGGGAAGCCCAATTTTTGGAGGGCTTCAATTGGGATAACCGGATGACCAAGGGGAAGCCGATAGCGCCCTCCCGGATCATCTTCATAACCGCCTGGTACGTGGTGTTATGGCGAAGGATGTGACCGATCAGGACCTTGGTTTTGGCTCCACGGGCAAGCTTCATGAATCCCTGCGTTTCCCGTGCATTACCCGCCATCGGCTTCTCGCATAGGATATGTTTCCCTGCAGCGAGACAATCTTTTGCGATCTCCAGATGGGAGGATGGGTACGTGGCGATAATGACCAGATCCACATCGTCACGCTCGATCAAGGCCCGGTAATCCGTGCTCCAACACTCGGCTCCGTATTGGCCTGCCACTAAGGAGGCCCTCTCCCGGTTCCAATCCGCCACGCCGATCAACCGGACCCGCTCCTGTCGTGATATCGCGTCCAAGTGGAGAGAGCCCATATAACCGCAGCCTATCACGACCGCCCCGTACTTTTTCATGATGCATCCATCCTATCCTTCTCACTCGCGGAGGTTATTTTATGTTAATCCAAGCTCCTTGTTGGGAGAAACCGAAGTCTCCCTACTGCGTCTAGTCTTCTTGGGTATTGATGACTTACCATTCTTCATGCATATCCTTCTACTACATTTGTATTATACCGGATTACAACAGAATAACTTTTATCTAGTTATGATACCTTGTTACCTTTATTATATAAGAATGATGGAGAGTTTTATTTAGCTAAGAAAGTTACTTTTTGCACGATTCCGTTATTCCGTCTAATACTATGTAAGGGAGCTGTCCCGCTAAGCCCCCCCTCTCCAATGCCGGTCCGCAAGCGAGTCCCCTTCCAGGAGTGGACTCCCTCCATCCATTACGCGCAGTTCCAGAGGGTCGCACCTCGCTTGTTCCCGAGAAGGAGGCTGATCCGACCACCAAACTGATCGGGATCACGGTGAATTGCAGTAGGTAGAAGCGCAGAACTTAAAATCTTGTTGTACGTGAGTACCGTACGGGTTCGCCCCCCCCGCCCTCAGCAGTTACAAACTTAATTATCTGAATATGCTTTTTTTATTTTCAATTAGCCCAACTACTTAAATTAACAAAAAAGCAACTCCCCTGTTGGCAAGTCGCCATTAAAACACTCTATAGTGAATCTTTAGTTATTATCTAAGATCCTAGCGCTTAGCCTTATAAAACTCATGATAAAGCTTCATCAGCGCCCGCTTCTCTACCCGCGAAACATAACTCCGCGAAATTCCCAGCTCCTTCGCGATCTCCCTCTGTGTCCTCTCTTCCCCGCCTGTATCCAATCCAAACCGACCAACGACAACTTCTTTTTCCCTGTCATCCAATATATCGAGGTTTCGATATATCTTGCTCTTCTCGATCTTCAAATCCACTTCTTTAATAACATCATCCGCTTCCGAACCGAGGATATCAATGAGTGTAATTTCATTACCTTCTTTGTCAGTCCCAATTGGGTCGTGCAGAGATACATCTTTACGAGTTTTCTTCAAGGATCTTAGGTGCATCAGAATTTCGTTTTCGATACATCGTGCAGCAAAAGTGGCCAGCTTTGTGCCTTTGTTCGGGCGATAGCTCTCAATAGCTTTGATCAAGCCAATGGTGCCGATGGAGATCAGATCCTCCATGTCTTCTCCGGTGTTATCAAATTTCTTGAGGTTATGGACACGATACGATGTAAAAAACATACCAAATACGATCGTTCCCAATTTTCCAGGAACACAAACATCGGTGCAATTGTCTCATTCATACGTTAAGTTCCTATTCGTTTTTTCTCAATTTCATCTGTGCTATATTCTTGGACAATTTGTCCTTCAGCTTAGCAATATCCTGCGTAAGATTCATCATTTATATAAACGCTTCTTTTTATCTTATAGCTTAGTAAAGAACAGCAAAGTGCAATTTGTGTTCACTCAAGTCTGGATGCATTATTTAATATATATTTCCATAATTAACTTGTTAAATGACCAGCACAGTGTTATTTATGTTTGGTGAAAATAAAGTATTAGACTGGAGTCGTTGATTTAACGCGGTTTTTGAAATGAAAAATCGTCAGCTTTTGAAAAATGAGTTTTAGACTGATCCATTATTAGAAGCAGCGGCGGACCAAGACTTGATAAATAAAGTCTTAGACTGCCGCTGTTGTCGTTCAACTAACGTTCCCCGTTAGTTGAACAAGAAAAAAGAAAAAACAAGTCACATCAATTGAAGTTCAAGAAGATCCAAATTATCGCGAACGAGGATCCTTTTGTCCTTATAGTCCCAATGGTCGATCAAGTTAGGCAGCTTCGTCAGATTGTAGTCTTTATTCCATGCCAACAAGTTGTGGATGCCTTCGAGCGTCTCTCGCTTCTTGTTTGGGACGATGTCCGCAATACGCTCTTCATAACGCTCCCAGATCCGTTCCTCCTGAACGGACAACGGCGTCATCAGTACGACGATCTTATCTACAGCATCAAAACTTGGCGCTACCCACGACCTGTATACGCCTTCTTTGATCCATGAATCGAGACCGATGATTTCTCTGAGTCGGCGGTCACGCTCATCCTCCGGTGCCTTTACGCCATACTCGTTCGATTGATGATCCCAGAAAATATTGTCTAGATCGTAATGCGGGATATGGAGTTTATCGTTCAATAACTCCGCTATGTAGGATTTACCGCTTCCTGAGCCGCCGATGATATGAATTCGGATTGCTAACAGCTCAGCTCTTTCTTCCTGATTGTATTCGTGGAAGCACCTATGCTGAGAGTATTTTGTCGTATTATTTAAACTATCCTGCCCGTTAGCTGAACAAAGGCAGCCGATCCACTGATCGATTGCCTTTGTGTCGTTATTGAGCTATCGTGTCCCGTTAGCGTGATGATGACCTAGCCTGAGAATACTTTATCAAACACATCTTGAAGGAATATCGCTTAAACGGTCTAAATGTACCTTAAAAACAGTCTAGATAAGAGAATAAACTGTTTTTTTGATGAAGAGGCATCGGCGTATGCCCATTATGTTCGCAGGAAATTGTTATCCCAACACTAACTCAAAACGAGCAAAAATATCTTCTTCATACCACATCGTGAAATTAGTTCCCCATGTTGTGTTCAATAGTGTAAACGTAAATTTATTGTTGTCTTGATGGTATTTGTTGTTATAACTTAGATTGTTATTTGTTCCGATTCCCAAAAGAGGGGCATCCATAGGTTTAATATTGATTTTTTTATCGCTGCCATCGTAAATTAACTCTTCAATCATGTGTTGCAACTTATTTCCGTGACCTACCACTTCAAAAGGTGAAATAACGGTATCAATTTTACGAATCTTAGTTAAGTACGGCGAATTCAAACGTGGTGTAATGTCAAAAGAATAAATTTCTGGATAACGAATTGCATCTTTATCCTTTAATAATAGTGCAATTTCAACTTTATCTCCAAATTGATATTTAACCTTTACAACTCTTGGAGCACCATACTCCTCCACAGCTCTTTGGCTATACTTTAAAGTTGCAATAATCGAATCATTTTCCATAACTAATTTCACAACATGTGGTGTGAAATTTTCATTCAATTGAATTCGTTTTTGAATTTCCATTCCTGGCTTTAAGAAGTCAATCGCCCACCAATTATGTTGTAATTCACGCAAATAGTTGTAACGTAGGTTATCATAGTCATTTTGCCCAGCAATTGTATAGTTCAGAACCCCGAGTTTGTTGTCCTGATCAAAGTAAAGTGTTCCATCCTTTTCTAAGTGGTTAATTGAACCATCGCTAGCAAACATAACTTGATACCCGTTTACCGAAATCAATTCTTCCAAACCACATTCAATACCTTGGTTTTCAAAGATATGATATGGAACTTCGATAAGTTTTTTAATGTTATTTTGATCTTTAGGCTCCAAACAAGCTATTGCACGATCAACGTTCTTGCGTTGTTCTTTCCATGAAGACTCATAAAATTTGTACGAACGATCAGTCCACTCATTATAAGTGAATTGCATTTCGCCAACAGTTGCATCTTTAACAATTCCATAAGCGTAGGTTAAATCAAGATCCGTAATTTGGTCTAAACTACGCGCTCGTTGGAAGTCTTTCTTTTCATAATTCATATAGTCACTGAAATAGCGTTTGATATCCATTCCCCAAGTATGCTCTGGAACTAACATCGCATAGAAATTAGCATCATCATTTTCTATTTTGTTATCAAACATGTAATTAGTTAAAATCCGATAATCACGAATGATTTTCGGATCAGACATCATTCCATGAATCCATGTGTCCCCAATCTCCTCTGTAATAACTGGCAGTTGGTCACGTACTTCCCAAATTTCATTTGCAAACTGATCCATTGAAGTCAATTCAAGCTCATAGTCTGGATACTCATTCGCCATTTTTGACAAAAAGACGTTAATTTTCTCTTTTGTTCCTGGACCACTATTATCATGAGTATGCATAAACGCCAGCTTGTTATCTATGCAATCAATTCCGATTACGCCACCATAGTCGTCTGAATAAGAGACAATTATCTCACTTTCGCCATTCTTCCATAGAAATGTATCTGGAACTTCTGGAATTGAGCTCGAGCCATTTACACCAATGTGTAGGAATTTAATTCCTTGACGATATAACTCATCAACAATCCCGATAGTATGTCCTGGGACGTCAGTCATCTTTGCGCTTGTTGTTTTGTATCCATAACGAGCATCTAACTTCTTTGAGATTGAAGTCATGTAATGTAAAGTTTGAGGTGTCATAGTTTCAGATTCAAACGTACACGGGATTGCGTGCCAGCGAATGTAACCTTTCTTTATGGCGTCGTCTAGCTTTTTACAAGCTTCTTCATCCATGTTTTTGAAGTAATATTCAATAATAAAGCTACCTGTTGTCCAAACAAAGTCTTTGCCCTCTTTTCTTAAGTCTTCAGCTAAAGTGATTGCGTTTTGAATGTAATCATGGCAATACTTGTGCAAGACATTTTCTGCTAAATCGGTAAAACCAATATCAAAATGAGTTTTGTTTACCACATAGATTTTTTTCATTTCTATAATCACGCCTTTCTTAGTCATAATACGTCGTGGAAATAATTGCTTTCAGGCTTTTACTCCACTTTTGTTTCTACAAGGTTCGGCCATTCCAATTCGGACTCTGAATCATGATCTCTCATAAAAAACCTCT
The DNA here is from genome assembly GCF_038004585.1 of Paenibacillus sp. FSL R5-0475. Taxonomy (NCBI): domain Bacteria; kingdom Bacillati; phylum Bacillota; class Bacilli; order Caryophanales; family Paenibacillaceae; genus Paenibacillus; species Paenibacillus sp. FSL R5-0475. Next base: position 64,142 of record NZ_JBBORK010000001.1, on the reverse strand, counting down.
TAATAATTAACTATTGGTATTTCACTTAACATCTCCGCATATTGTGGGGTATTCGAAGTAATAATAGATCATTCCATACGTCTAGTATTTATTTTATAAAGACATATCTTTATAAAATCCTGACATTTTAATGTGTCTACCACCTGTTTCATACGATAAAATCTGATAAAACCAAATCAATCGCGAAAAAGTCATTAATACTCTAATTTAATTGTTTAATTAAACTGCCCTTTAGTTGAATAGCGACGGATTCTAAAGCTGATCCGTCGCCATTACAAACAAAAAGTATCGTCGATAAAGTTCTCTCCGACGTTCGCCGCGGAGACGTGCGTAGACTTGAGTGGTCGATGCCTTCTCATGACCTAGCATTCCTTGAATGAAATCTAATGGAGCACCATTATCAAGGAGTTGGCATGCATAAGTATGTCGAAAGCGATGCGGGTACACGTTCACTTCAAGTTCTCCCCGATCTGCAAGCTGTTTTATTACCAGATCATGATGTTACAAATATCCGGATTAAATGCCTGGATATCACCCAACATACAGATAACTTGTTGCTTATTTAAATAATTTTTATAATCGGAGTTCCTTTGGAAATATTTTAAAGTTTCAATAACATTTTGATTAACAGATACGACCTGTATTGAATTCGCAATATGAGCAAAGTATTCATCCATCAACAACGCAGTTTGACCCAATACTTTGGAGGAGTGTGTTCTCATATCCTCTTCCATGGGCGTGGAAGATTTAACATAGGAAAAGTAACCTAATGTGCTTAAAGAGACGACCAGCAGAATGGATCTCAACCATTCCATAATCATCCTTCCCATTTAGAATAACTCCGGAAAAGGAAGAATGACTGAGAAAGGTTCGGCTGATTATCGAAATTTTGAACAACAAAATAAAAAAACCTCCTTACTCTTCCAAGGAGGTTAATAATCTACGTATACTTCACAACAGCTAAATAACTTAAAATCACCGCTTCGCCTTATAAAACTCATGATAAAGCTTCATGAGTGCCCTCTTCTCTATCCGCGACACATAACTCCGTGAGATACCAAGCTCCTTCGCATCTCCCTCTGCGTCCTCTCTTCTCCACCTGTATCAAGTCCAAATCGCCCAACGACAACTTCTTTTTCCCGATCATCCAAAATATCAAGATTACGATAAATCTTGCTCTTCTCAATCTTCAGATCGACCTCTTTAATGACATCATCCGCTTCGGAGCCGAGGATATCAATCAAAGTGATTTCATTCCCTTCCTTATCTGTCCCAATCGGGTCGTGCAGAGATACATCTTTGCGGGTCTTCTTCAAAGATCTTTGGTGCATCAAAATTTCGTTTTCAATACAACGAGCCGCAAATGTGGCCAGTTTTGTCCCTTTGTTCGGGCGATAGCTCTCGATGGCTTTGATCAGGCCAATAGTTCCGATGGAGATCAGATCCTCCATGTCTTCCCCAGTATTATCGAATTTTTTGAGGTTATGGACACGATACGATGTAAACTGGAATGAAATAAACTTACTACTACTATAAACAGACTGCATTATTTTTACAGGTTTGTATCTTACAATTTTAAAAGGGAAGAGTAAAGGGATGGTGGTATCTGACCATAATCGACCTGTTATTCGTAACGCTATTGCGTTATTTAGGATATAAAATCCAAGCATTTCTTGTGCGTACAAATAAAATCCAAAAATCCTTGTAACGGTATTATTAGATGTGTTATTGGTAAAATGATGGGTTCAATAGACACTTGGTACCCCCATCAAAAAAAGAACCACATAGAACAAAGTCATCTGGTGTCTCCGTACTATTACTTGGCGATAAAGTCGTTAATTCTTAGAGAATATAACTTTACGAACTGCGACTCAAGTTCCCCTAAGAATTTCTCGACCGAGTTCATTAAAACCTTTTGAGGAATCTCTTGGTTACAATCAAATTTCTGCCACTGAGAGAAAATTCTCCATTTTCCCTCAGCTATGTGTGCAAACTCTAATATCGGACCTTCATTAAAAGACATTGTTTCATAAGAAAAGCTCGTTTTTTCATTAGATTTCACCTTAACCCACCACTTTTTAAGTTCAATGCCAAACTCTAATAGCAAAAGATATTTTTCTGAAAAGAAAATTTTATTGTTAATGATGATTTCTATCTCACCTTCAATATCGGCAAGTAGTTTAAAGTTTTTTGCTAAAACTAATTCTCTCTCAATTTCCTTATCATTACCTAATGAAAAATGAAAGATTATTGTTACTTTATCGGATAAGAAGTCCATATCTTACCATCAGCTCCTACAATAACTTGAATTTTAGTTTCCCCTTTAGTTCCAATACTTTTTCCCAAATCCATAATAACTTTATAATAGTTTGGTTGATTATTAGGTAAGAATTGTGCATTAGAGTATTTAAGCCCTTCTTTTACTATATTGTTCACATCTCTCAATTAATTCGTCCATTAGTTTTACAAGGTACAATCTATTTTCCCATATAGGGTAACGCCATTCTCGATCCCAATGTGTATGGGGGATGATATATCTTGTTTTTGTTTTGTTCATCGTTTCTATCCCTTCCTTTGTGAAATTTGTCCTAAGTTACTTGCATTGTAGCCATGCTGATCTCAAACCAGCAATCTCAAAAACTAAACTATTTGATGTTTTTTGCCTTTTGTAGAACTTTAACTTTGTGCTGTAACTCATATTTTTAATAATTTCTCTAAAAAAACTCTCTTTTGTAGAAATCTCCACAGGTTAAAATGTAAACAGCCCCGTTTCCATCAGGAAAAGGGGCTGTTTGGTAATTTCTCACATTTTCAAACTAGGGGTTCAGTAAGCTAGCGATTCTTAGTTGCTTTTTGTAAAAGCAAATACTTCAACACCAATGTTCTCTCCTATCAAGTTTGGCATTGCACTTGTTAACCAAGTCTCTATTTCAGTACCTTGTTTCTGATAGGATATAGTAACTTTATTTTTTTGTGGCGCGATCATAACTACGGATACCTTCGCATTAACGCCTGTTCCTTCCGTAAATTGAACTACCAGATACTTACCCGTTAAATCATTACCTTTGTCTCCACCGATCGTAATATCACGAGTATAGCCAGCTCCACCTGCAGTCTCATTACCCATTGCAAGTGTATATCCGCTTTCTACACCAGGTGTATACTTAGGAATCTCCATCTTTAATACTTCACTCACAACATTTCCGTTTTTAACCACAATATAAATATCTTTGTCAGTTACGGTTTTTAAGCCTTCTATACTAATTAGCACTAGTCCTTTTTTACATGGAGCACCGGCCTTACTAGTATCAATTACTGGTATTTTAGCTCCACTTTCAACTACTTTATAATAATATTGTCCGTCTTTACTTGTTGTAAATGAAACGGAAGCCGTAGTCTCACTTAAACGAGTCACTTGCCCTGCCGTTAATATAGGTTTAGGATCATTATTATCCTGTACCTCTACTACTTGCAAAATATCTCCTGCATATCCTTCTGCTGTACCAACTGCAATAATGGTTCCTTCTTGTGCATATAAGGAAGTATCCAATTGTGCAAAAGTAAGTGGCAGCTCTCTCATGTCGTTTAGATACTGTGCCTTAACTTTAACCGCCAATTCTGGTGCTACACCAGCAAGAGTAGTAACATTACCTAGCTTATCAATTGATGTTATACCATCTACTTTTACCTTTACGCTAACTGATCCTTTTAGATCTACAAGCTGACCTTTTACTGTAAATGTACCTGGATTTTTATAGAATGATGGATTTACTGAATCCCAGTTCACTTTAGCAATCTGAGAATCACCATTATCAAAAGTAACTGTAACCTCTGCTGGTAAATTTGGAGCATGATCAACAGTTGTTGATACATTATCTTCTATACCTTCTATGGAAGTAATCTCATAGTCCTTATTCATATAAATGAAATAGTCTTTACTCCCTGCTGAAGAGATTTCTGATAATATCAGAGCATTCTTACCATTAACTAATTGATCCGGTGAAATAGATGCAATACCATCTACAAATGGAATTTCTTCACCGTTCAGCTGCAATTTAATCTCTGCACCATCTAGTACGATATGAGGTTTTTGGATTGTAATAGGCTTCTCAGCGTCAGTTATAGCAGCATTATAAGTATAGTAATTAGGATTGAAATTCCCAGTTAATACCGCATTGCCTAGTCCGAGATCAGCCGCATAATCTACATATTTAGGATTGGATATGATCTCAATATCGTCCAGGTAAACATTTGCATTGATTCCTCCAAAGCCAACTCCACCTGATTTATACTGACCATCATTAGCAGAAAGCATTTCTTGTCCATCCAAAATAAAGCCAACTTTCCCATCAAAGGTTTGAATCTGCAATTTATGCCACTCATTCGGATTAAATCCTTCTGGCACCCCTACTTTACCTAATGATGTATCTGAGCTGGCACTATGTTTCGATATTTCAAAATAAGGTGTCCCCGCTGTAAAGCCAGCAGTTCCATTTTTATTCCTTCTGTAAACTACTTGATAGGATAATGGTGCTTTACCAGGTGTTAAACCTTTATTGGATGCCATTACATAAATCGTAAAGTTATCATACACACCACCAAGAACATCCGTTGTCCCCCATCCTTCAAATTTCCATTTCATATTGACCAGATAATTATTCCAAGGAGCATTCAATTCATAGAAATCATTTCCATCTCTAATCTCATCCTTTAAAACTTGATTTCCACTATTTCCATTATTATATACAACACTTGTTACTGATGGTTTACCACCTACTTTCTCAAAAGCAGGAACTTCTCCATTTTCAAAATCCAGCATAAGTTGTTGCTTATTAACATCTGAACCATCATATGCTGGAGGTGCTGGAATATTGGATGGCGAGATTGGCAATGTTGCTTCGTTTCCTCCAAATACATAAAGCTCATCGTAGAAAGCTTGTCCTGTTCCATTATCAGAACCAAGCGATATATAATCAAATCCGGAAGCAGGTAAGGTTTTAACTAATTGGTTATCAATATATAGCTTTACATCCGTATCGGATGTATAGTCAAACTTCAACTCGTGCCAACCAAATGTTCTAGGGATGTTAGTCGTTTCCTTTTGACTACCCATTTGGATGATATATTTATCTGCAGTTTCATCGCCCAAACCCATACCGATAATATTGCCACCATCATCTACTCGTGCAATGGATGAAACCCGAGCCGAATTTTGATGTCCTGAATCGTAAGCTGCCAAATTATTATTTTGTCTGTCAAACATCTTAACCGTAACGACTTTGTTCAGCATTTCAGGGAAATTCTTGTACACTTGAGTTTTATCTAACAATTCTAGACTTGATTTACCATTTATTGGTCTTTCAGACATGAATTCAGTTGAAATTTTCGCCTGACCATTTTGAGTTGACCAAGCCGTATCATCTAGTCCATTTTCAAAGTTCTCTTTGAAATAAATAAATTCTGGCTCTGTGATAACATCTCTGTCTGTTAAATATTCCTGAGGATAATTCGATGTTACTCCAATTTTGTCATACTCCATCTTAGAGTCGTCAAATTCCTTAATATAATTTGCAATTTTCCCATAATTAACATTCGTATTATCAAACTTTATGACATCACCATACTGAAGAATTGTATTCACTTCAATATTAAAGTTCATTGGATTAGTTGCTTTAACATTGCTTAATTCCATACCTGAGGCTCCCATATCCAGGTTTATGTCGTTAGGACCAAGATCAGCCATTGTAGGGTTTGGACCTGTGTTATCAATAAGAGCCTGGGTTAAGTAGTTAGGTTTGTAATTTGAACCCTTATACAAATAACATGCAAAGAAAGCTCCATCATCTCCACCATCTTGTTGAGCATCATGCAAATATACATATTCAATTTTATTATGGTGAGTGTACATATCCGTCATAATATTGAAATCTTTATCACCATTTGGAGCAGATACATTAGGGTTACGGCTATGTCCGGCAGTTAGAAAAATCCCTCTTCTTGGTGAATTATAGACCTCTACATGAGATACCGTATTATAGCTTGACTGCTGAATCGTGATCCCTGAGGCCTGACCAATGAGCTCACCAATATCATGAACAATCGTGTTCATTATCGTATTATCTCTGCTATAGCCATCTCCGTTTTTATCTCCAGCCATACCAGGGTAACCGCCATCCACACTTATTCCTCCATGACCTGTATATTCAATAAGGCTATCCTCAATTACTGTGTTTTGATTAGCCAAATAGAGATTAATTCCAAACATGCCTGAATTTTTGATATGCGCTTTGGAAATCTTAATATTTTTAGTGTTCGTAAGTGTAATCACACCGTATTGGAACTCTATTCTTTCAGCTTGCTCAGCATAGGATGGTTGTGTGCTTCCTTTAGCCTCCGGAGGATAGAAACCTAAACCTGCTCCTGCATCTCCCCAGTTCCAACCATATGCATACCAGTCCGTCGTATTGGTATCCTTCAATTGCAAGCCACTGAATTCAATATTTGAAACCATATGATCCTTATCTGAGCCTTCGACACGGATCACTTCTTTGACTTTAGGGATTATAAATTCATTTTCATTTATATTTCCTTCGGGATAATAATACAAATCGCCAGTCGTTTTATTGAAATAATATTCACCTGGAACATCCAAGAAGCCTAAATTTCCTTGTACAAAATATCTTGCATTTGTACCTGTCTTATATTTAGGTCTGTACATTTCCGGTTTTCCTGGAACGCTTTTATAGGTAAGCTTACGACTTGCAGTATCAATTGCAGAAATTGGAATCGTATCTGTCATCCAATCCCAGTAGCCGCCATCCCACATATAAACAGAGGCATCTAAGTCTCCACGCACTTGGGCGTTTACGATTCCGTCAATTGACTCTTGATCAAGATCGCCATTTGAATAAATCAAGTCACCAATTCCGCCACCTGCACTTTTCATATATGGAGTTAAAGCGGAAGGGAAGTCTTTATACTTATCTAAATTTTGAGTACGTGCTAATGTTGCACGTCTATCATTTACATAAAGAGTATCAAAAATCACATCAGTGCCAACGTTAGTTTTGTAAACCTTACCTGCTGCTGCAGCTGGTAAGTCAGCATCAGCACCGGTTTTTCCAACTAATTTCCAATCTGTATCAACACGCTTACCACCGATAATTTCAGCACTAGCCAAATCATCTAAATTTCTATAGATGATCTTATGACCATTCGTACCGGAGTCGATTTCATTGAAAGTAATCGTTTCATCAAGATAATATTTACCTTCTGAAATAAATACGTAAATATCACCTGTCATGTCCTGATTAATTTTTCGAACCGCATCTCTTGCGGCTTGTAAAGTTGCGAATGGCTTATCATATGAACCTTTATTTTCATCTTTTCCATCTGGTGACACAAAGAATTGCGCTTGTATTCTGTTAAGAGAATATTCTGTTCCTTCTGCTGCTTTAACGCTAAAAGTAGGGACAAATAATGAAGTAGATATCATACATAATGCAATCATGGAACTAAAGATTTTTTTCTTATTCATAATTGTATAATCATTCCCTTCATTTACATTTTATAAAGTTTGAGATGTTAATAGAGCTTATCTGTTATACAACTTATACAAGATTACGGCAGCCTCAGCTCTAGTTGTCTTGCCAGTTGGATTGATCTTGCTGCCATCTCCTGTAATAATTCCTTCATTAATTAAGGATGCTACACTTTTTCGTGCATAACTTGCAATTTTGTCCGCATCATTAAATCTCTTAAGATCCACATTGCTTCCTTCTACACCTGATTTACCTGCAATTTGAAGTGCTTTCTCTACCATTACCATCATGTCTTGTCTACTAATTTGCGCACTTGGTTCAAATTTATTGTTTCCTAAACCAGATGTTATACCTAGTGCTTTGGCTATAGCGACTTCGTTATAGTAATGAGCATTTGCTGCGATATCATCAAAGCTTCCATTGATATCTGTTTTAAGTCCTAATGTATTTACTAGCAGCTTCAGGAAGTCTGCTCTCGTAATATTTTTTTGAGGAGAATAGGTTGTTTCACTTGTTCCTCTTATGATGTTTTTGGAAGCTAGTACAGATATCTGGTTTTCTGCCCATTTATACTTGGCGGTGTCTTCAAACGTTTTCTTTACAAAACCTATCGCATAGGTTCCATTTGTCATGCCATTTACAGTAACTTTGCCTGTTTCTTTGTTATATCTGCCGTTTAAAATGATGGTCAAGCTGCCATCCTTAGCTACTTGATATACGACGATATATTCATAATCTGTAGCTTCATTTCCTACAGGCTTGTAAGAAATGGCGATCTGAATGTCCGCATTTACAGGCTTGCCTTCTTGTAACATGGATACTTGAATACCTGCTCTATTACCTATCGTTTCGCTTGCAATGGGTGTAAGGCTACTCTTGTCCATTGATCTAATGACAACATCTACTTTACTATTGATATCTTTTGCTAAGGATTTAATCGTGTCATTGGTTAATACAATATCACCAAAGCCAGTGCTTATTGTGACATCTATCTTTCCAGTCTTTGCTGCTATTTTCCCTACAGGGATCGTTACCGTATTTTGCTTCGCATTATCTGTAGTTCCTATTTTTATGGTAAGTTGCTTTACTCCAAATTCATCTGTTACAGCACTATTAATCGCCGAATCTACATCGTCACCTTTAATTTCAACACTTACATTTCCGTCCTTATCAGGCTTTACATGATCATAAGAGATGCAACCATCTTTAATTGTAGGCTCTTGGCTCGGATTTGGAACCGGATTTGGAACCGGATTTGGGACCGGCGTTGGTGTTGGATCTGGTTTTGGATCTGGTGTTGGATCAACCTTTCCAGTCAACGTTGCTGATGAAACCAATGTTCCATTCATTCCATTCACATATACAATATGCTCTTCTACCTTTTCCAAAGCACCTGTCGTAATCGAACCTGAAATGGTACCATTTACATTTGCTTGAACCTGCCCCATCACTTTAAGGGTGTCATTTACTTTATCAACTACTCTTACCATATAATCCTTACTTGCTTCATATCCTTTACCCTCTATAGCAACAACGCCCTTATTATAAGTTGCTTTTAGATTAGTAGAAGCTGCAAAAACATTGATAGGCAATATGACTATACATAGTATTGCTGTAAGTATTGCAGGAATAATTCGTTTACGCATACTATTTCCTCCCGATGTTTCATTTCATTCATAAATTCTTTATATGGTACTCGTATGTTTCGACTTAACTAGAAACACCTGTTGTACCCAAGATAGTGCATTTTCCCCTTCAATTTGTTCATTATCCGCAAAGGCCAGACCTGTAAAACCAGTTAGGAAAATACCAACAGTTAGTGAAGCGCTTACATTTATTTCTCGCAGACATTTTTAAATGTTTCTTAGCGACTCCTCCATTTTTAAAAGTTAAAAAAACTTCTACTACAACTTATTTTCCTAACTTCCAAGTATCAAGCTGTGCTTCTTTGCAACAATAATCTTGTTCATGAATCCCCCCTAGGTTGTTAAAAGGCTGCATTCTTTTGATATAAATCAACTCAGCTATTCAACAAAATATACAGCTGAGTTACTTGCATTGTAGCCGGCTTATTCTCTAGCCAGCAATCTCAAAAAATGTACTATTTGATGTTTTTCTGCTTTTTCAAAACGAATAATACTCCCTGTACCTCATATTTTTAATATTTTCTCTAAGATCAGTCCAAACAAAAAAAGCCCACGTCTCCAACGAAAGAGATAAGGGCCAATAATCAAAAACTTAATTATGCTGTACAAGCCTGAATTCAATCATCATCAACATCATGTCCCAGATGCAGCCTGTATTCGCTGAGAGACATACCAAAATGCTTCTTGAATCGAGTATAAAAATAATTGTTTCTTTCAAGGCCAATCTTCTCAATAATCACCGACAAGGTCAGGTTGGTGCTTCGCATATATTCATCCAACTTTTTCATTCGCAAATCAAAGATGTATTGTGCTATCGACTGCCCGTATGACGTTTTAAACAATCGACCTACATAATTCGGAGACATACGCAACTTTTCAGCAATTGAACTTAAACATAAGCCAGTATCGGAATATTCCTGTTCTACAATTCCGATAATGCGCTGAAATAAATAATCGTTATTGTTTGACGAGTTTTTTAACATCACTACCTTACTACAGAGCTTTGTCAAAAAGGTATTCATAACATCATCAATATCCGTGCTCACTTCTGCATCTTGCAGATTGTGCAACAGCTCCTGCAAAAATAGATCTTGATTATCCTTTACGGAAGGTATTTTGCTAAGTACACCAGAATAAAGGCAATAAACCAAATGTATAATGCACGATATGATTTCATTGTAAGAACATTTATACAGCTGCTTTTTGATAGATTGATAGATAACGACAGCATCTTCAATATTTCCTTCAAGTACTTTTTCGATCAGCTGTTCTTCCTTCTTCACAGGTACATGGAAATCATCCATATTGATTTCATCCATCATATAAGGAGAAATAATGCATCCATGTCCATAACGGATCTTGAGTTGAATCGAACCCTTCATACTGTTATACATGCTGGGTAAATGTTCCATCCCCTTAAACAAGGTGCTGTACGTCATAGATAAAGATATACGAATAAATTGTTGCGTTTTATTTTGTACTTCGCGTAAATATCGCTCTATTTTTTCCTGCACCAACTTAAATTGCGTTACTTCTGCACAATCAACTAGTACTACAAATTTATCAGAATCACAACTAAATATTTCACACGGAATTTCCTCCGCTATTTCTGATGCAATATTCACAATAGCATAACGCAATGCCCAACGCTCTTCTTGACTATTTTCTGACCTAAATACACTGTAATTATCTATTTTGAATAGACACATACACAGCTGATTGGAGGCGATATAATCCAAGTCCAGATCATGAAGCTTGTCCAGAATAGTATTCATCGAATACGTTGAACTTTCACTTAATAGGGAATTTAGTAAATCTTGTTTGGCAGCATAGCCGGTTTCGCGCATGAGTTTATCAAGCTGCAAATTTTGCTCCTTCATCGATTCAAATACCGATAGAATAACTTGAAATTCTTCCGTGTCGGACACGAGTGGATTGCTTTTTTCAGGTGCTTCCCCATTTATGATTTTCGTAATGGCTTGAATAGGATTGTTCAGTCTACGTGCCAAGAACAGGCAAATGACTGCACAAAAAATAAATACAGCTGCTACGATCCCTGCAGACACGATTGATGCAGTGATAACATCCTTGAAAATTTTTTTGAAGGGTGTAACTCCCATGATGTACCAGTTGTTTGCATTACTTTTACTGCTCGAAACAAGATAACTGATTCCGTCAATTTTTTGCACCTGATTCATGTTGCCGTCCAGTTCCTGAGCTTTCCGGCCTAATGTCCGCACTTCACTCATGTCATGGGCAAAATCCGGTGAGAGGACCATGCTTAAAATAGAACCGTTCGAAACCACAAAAAAAGACGTTTCAGGAACTGAATCACTATTGTTAATCGCTTGGATAGAGTTCGTAAGCGCTTTCGTTCGAATGTTGACAACGATAGCATTTTTTAGGCCAGATTCCGTATTCCCTGGTTCAAATAATATATATGAACACACATTTGCCGGTTGTGTTGCTTCATCAACAGATGCCACAATGGGTCGACCACGGTACTCTTTTACAAATTTTTTGTCCGTTAACAACTTTGCAATGGCCTGATCTGAAAATGCAGACGATGACTTAAGTTCACCGCTGCGTGAGGAGTAGTACAAATCCAACCCCGTATTGTAAAGATACACGCTATCGATGTCGTTCAGTGTCAGAAAGTGTTTGTCAATTACCCTGCTTGCTGCAATTGCAACACGCACATCATTCTCATCCATGTTTAAATAGGCGATGATATCTTTGTCGGTGTATAGAGCATTTCCAAATTTTTTGGCGGTCTCGTCGAGATAGGTGATACTGTAATTGGATTGAGCAATCAGTTTTTCGTTATAGCCGTTAATTAATGAAATCGTAGTACGTAAATAATTAAATGTCAAAAAAGTCGTAAGTAAAACAGTGATGATAATCGAGATAATCAAAAAAGAGAAAAAAGATTTGCGTAAAAAGCTCGTTCTACCTTTTTGTGTTTTATTTGAGAGCTTCATTAAGACCTCCAAGTGACAGCTTCCTAAGAATATATTGATTATTATTATAGTGATAAATTAATTATACCTCAACGATTTATAACTCTTTGTAGAAATCGTTGTTTTTTAGAGATACACAGTGTTGAAAAACAAAAAGAACAACATATTTGTTTGTTGAAGCTCCCCCCCCCTCTTAGCTACAGTAATAGCAGACGTACAACCAATGCAGAGAAAGGGGGTGAAACAATGAAGACGATTACAAATGCAATTCCGAATCGCACGGGTAAGCCTCGCAGAACATTGCGCAGCATGCGCCGTCAGACACCTTTCTATTTAATGATGGCACCTGGATTAATTTTTGTTGCGATCTTATTTTACATCCCGATGGTCGGCGTTATCATTGCCTTCAAAGATTACAATGCACGCGATGGTATTCTCGGAAGTCCATGGATGGACCCGCTATTCAAAAACTTTGAGTTTTTCTTTAAATCCGACGCAGCGAGAAGCGTTACCTTCAATACACTTTTTTACAATGTAATACAAGCAGTTGCCGTTACGCTTTGCGCATTGGCACTGGCTATTCTATTAAATGAAGTAAAACACAAATTTGTATCTGCTACCTATAAGGGATCGATATTGCTGCCGACCTTCCTCTCATGGATTGTCATCCAGTTCATTCTCTTCAGCCTACTAAGTGTTGACCGTGGTATTGTCAATAGCATGATTAGCGAAAACGGTGGAGAGACCATTTACTGGTACAGTGAGCCGTCCTACTGGCGATACATTTTGCCAATTGCTTATATATGGAAGAACGTCGGTTACTATTCGGTGCTGTATGTAGCGGCGATTGCCGGGATTAATACCGACTACTATGAAGCTGCGCAACTGGACGGTGCTTCGAAGTGGCAACGTATTAAACATATTACATTGCCGCTTTTACAACCAACCATCATTGTTCTTTCACTGCTATGGGTTGGGAAATTGTTCAATGGCGGTCTGGGTGACTGGAACGGATTCTACACGCTTCCAAATGATGCGGGTGCTCTTTACTCAGCAACAGACGTTATCGACACACTTGTATTCCGCTCGCTGAAAAAGGTCAATGACTACGGCATGGCGTCGGCAATTGGTTTATATCAAGCGGTAGTTGGTTTCTTCCTTGTGTTGATCTCGAATTACATCATTAAAAAGAAGGATCCCGATAGCGCACTATTTTAATCGATCCGAAAGGATGAAAATTGCACTTTCTGATCGATCTGCAGAAACGGAATACTGTCTTTGAAAAAAGTCTTAAATCCGTTTCTAATTGGGAGGAAAATACATGCTTCTGAGAAAACTACATTTTTCGAAATTAGTGATTCATCTTACGTTTATTGCCATGAGCCTAGCCTGCATCCTTCCGCTGATTTTGGTTGTATCCATATCGTTTACGGACGAGCGATCGTTGATGCTTGACGGATATCGCTTCTGGCCCAAAGAGTTCAGCACAGCAGCTTACCAGTATGTATTCAGTGGAGCAGGCTCTATTCTAAATGCATATGCCGTTACGATTTTTGTGACGGTTGTCGGCACACTATTACATCTGCTGATTACTTCCATGCTGTCGTATTCACTGACACGTCCCGAAGTGACTCATCGCAAAGCGCTCACTTTCTTTGTGTATCTTCCGGTTTTGTTCAACGGCGGTCTTGTTCCGCAGTACATTTTGCTGACGCGCATCCTGCATTTGAAGGACACCATCTGGGTGCTGATTATCGTCTATCTGGTGTCGACGGTTAACATACTGATTATGAAAAATTTCTTCCGTACGATTCCAGATTCATTAATCGAATCAGCGCGTATCGATGGCTCGGGTGAAATCCGTACTTTTTTCCGGATTGCATTACCGCTTTCCAAACCGTCGCTTGCAACCATCGGTTTGTTTGTAGCCATTGCCTACTGGAATGACTGGATGACCGCATCATTGTATATTGAATCACAAAATCTACGCCCCCTACAATATCTGCTGCAATCTTTGATGAACAACATTGGATATTTGCAGTCGAACGCACAAGCTTCACAGTCAATGGAGGCTGCTATTGGAATGCTGCCTAGTGAAGGCGCGCGCATGGCAACTTGCGTACTCGCCATCGGCCCTATTATTTTGCTGTATCCTTTACTGCAAAAGTACTTTGAAAAAGGCTTGACAATAGGCGCTGTAAAAGAGTAGTTTTACCGGTAAAACACCGGGAAATTAAATAAAAATTAGGGGGAACTACAATGAAAAGATTTTCCGCAATTCTGTTGTCTGTAACGATGGTATTTACCATGATGCTGACCGGCTGCGGGCAGAAAGAAGCAGGCTCTACCGACGATTCTGCTCCGGATTCTGCTTCGGCTTCTGCTCCAGCTGATGAAAAGTTGGTTGAGCTCAAATTCTACATGATGAACAGCCCTGTCAATGACTTTGACCGCGTCATGAAGAAGGCGAACGAAATCATTGGCAAAGAAATCAATGCAAAACTGGATCTAATTCTTGTAGACAGCAGCACATATGCCGAGAAAATGAATCTGATGATCAATTCCGGCGACGATTGGGATCTCAGCTTCACTGCAAACTGGGGTGGCATTAACTTCTTTGAAAACGCAACCAAAGGTGCTTATGCTGATCTGACTGACCTCCTCCCTAAATATGCGCCTGAAACTTATTCCCGTATCCCTGAAGGACTGTGGGAAGGCGTTAAAGTAAATGGCAAGATCTATGGACTCGTGAACTATCAACAGTGGGGCACTGCCAAACGAGATGGCTTTAAATTCCGTTCTGATCTTGTAGATGAAACCGGTTTTGACTGGAAAGCCTTGAAAGACAAGACTGCAATTGATGCACTTGATAAGATAGGGCCTTTCCTTGGCGATGCTCTGGCAAAACACCGAGAAATGATCGGGTTTGAGACCAGTTCCATTGAAAGCTTGTTTGCCAGCAATCCGCTGTTATGGAACATGGAAGCCGTGGGTGATACTAGCATCCCTGGCTGGATTAACCTTGACAATCAAGACAAAGTCATCAACCAGTTTGAGACGGAAGATTTTGCGAAGTACACTGAAATTATGCGTGACTGGTTCCTCAAAGGTTATGTTCGCAAGGATGGCGCAACAGTAAAAGATACTTCTCCTGATCGTAAAGCAGCTAAATTTGTCGCTGAGAAAACTGGCAGCTGGCCTGACGGCATTGAATATCCTGGTAATCCTGATGCCAGCAATATGTCTATGACTAAAAGCGCAGGTAATGCTCCTGCAGTTACCGTTTCTACCTCTCGCACGATGATTCCTGCGGGCGCAGCTTCTACTGCTGCTATTGCAATCAATTCCGAATCCAAACATATTGAAAAAGCTTTACAGTTAGTTGAACTGCTCAACACCAACGATGATCTGTACAAACTGATTACGCTTGGTGAAGAGGGCGTTGACTACAATTACGACGAAAATGGCAAGTTTACTATGGTTGAAGGCAAATACAATTTCAACTTTAACGAATGGCAAATTGGTCAATCTTACAGCCCTAACTTCAACCGTACTAACTATGACAAGAACAAAGATGGTGAGATTCAAAGAGAGACTCAAAAAATCATCTATGAAGCTGACAAAACAGCAGAAATTTCACCAGTAACGGGCTTCGTCTTCGATTCGACACCTGTAAAAACTCAGCTTGCAAACTGCTCTGCTGTTACCACCGAAATGATTCCGGCACTAAGCTCCGGTTCAGTTGACCCTGCTAAAGTATTGCCAGAATTCCTCAAGCGCCTGAAAGCTGCAGGTGTGGACGACATCATCAAAGAAAAGCAGGCTCAATATGACGCCTGGAGAACAAACAAATAATCTCACACTCCTTTATGAAATCCGGTGTATGCAATATTTTACACCGGATTTCTATTTAATAAGTGAAAATAGAAAGGAACCCACTATGCGTTATTCTCTTATGTGTAAAACTTTTAACGGCAGTGAAGTACTAGACTGTGAGAAAGTTTCCGTGAATCTAGAAAACAGTCAACATACTTTTTCCCGCTACCCTTGCAGTGCTTCGATTACAACGCATACCCTGCCGCATGGCCAACGTTTGGATATTACCTTGTCTTTTCACGAAGATACAACAGTTCCGATGAATTTTTCACTTTCGATGGAGGCCGGACAATGGGAAAAAGGCAACTATGTGTTGATGCCAGGTGCAGTTTATAATGGTAACCGCTTTACAAGCTTGCCTCTTCCCTATCCGCCTTATTATGAACCTCCATATAATAGTCATTTTGCGGATGCAGAAGTTATTACCAGCATTCCGCATCTGGATATTGAGAAGATGCAGTCGCAAATTTCTTTGCTCTCTGGTGATATGACTTCGCCCTTATGCGGGTTCTATGATTTCAATGATCAATCCGGTTCTATTCTTCTGGGAAAACATCAGAGTGACAATTTTTATACAGGCTTTACAGTAAATGAAAATCAAATCGACTATCAAGCTACTTTTACGCTTTCTGTCCCGGGCGTGCGTGAAGCTGAACAATATTTTTTTGGTGATCAAAATGATGGTCTAGGCTTTCGCCCAGACGTCACAGCTCCTTCGCAAGATACAGGTGCATTTTTTAAGCAAGGAGATCTACTCACGCTGACTGCTTGTATTTATCATTGGCAGCAAATAACATTGCATGACTTTTTTCAGCAGGTAAACAGTACCAAAACAACTTTAGAAACCTCAAAGAACTTTTATAGTGTGCCATTATATAAAGCATATACCAGTATCAAAGAAAAGTACCAAAGAGAAAACTTTACAGAAGAAGGATATTACTCTGTAGGGACCGACTGGAATATACCTCAGCAGTGTTGGCAAGCGGGCTGGATCGGCGGAGGTATGAACAACTATCCATTTTTATTGGAAGATAATTCTGAAGCTCGGCAGCGCGCGATTTCAACTCTCCGCTTCATCTTTTCACGCTTACAGCATTCCAATGGCTGGGTGTATGGCATGTATGCACACGGAAAGTTCTATAGTGACGGTGGTGACAGTAAAAGCGATTCGATTCTGTTAGTTCGAAAAAACGCAGATTTGCTCTATTTCGTAATGAAGCAACTATTGTGGCTTTCGGAGAATCACCACTCCACCATCGAGTTTGAGCAACCCGTAAAGGCTCTTTGCGATGCATTTGTACGGTTGTTCCGAAAATACGGGCAGCTCGGACAGTTCATTGATATGGCTACAGAAGAAATAGTAATAGGCAATTCTGCCGGAGCGTGTATGGCTGTAGGCGCGTTGGCACTGGCAAGTGAATATTTTCAGTCTGCGGAATATCTCGATGTCGCCGAACAGCTCGGTGAGTATTATTACAATAACTATTTAGAAAAAGGCATGCTGAACGGCTGTCCAGGAGAAATCTGTCAAGCACCGGACAGCGAAGCGGCCTTCGCCATGCTGGAAAGCTATGTCCAGCTCTATGAAACGACCCGAAAGAGCATCTGGCTATCCTATGCGGAATATACCAGTGAAATTGCCATGACATGGGTCATGAGCTATGACTTTGTGTTCCCTGCACATAGTACAGCTGCAAAGCGTGGTGTGCATAGTAGCGGTACGGTATTTGCCAACGCGCAGAACAAGCATTCTGCTCCTGGGATTTGTACACTTTCAGGCAACAGTCTTCTCAAGCTGTTTCGTTTTACTGGCAATGCAAAATATCTGCAGGATCTACATGCCATTGCACACAGTTTACCGCAGTATGTATCTCTGGCGGAAGATCTGGAGTTTACCCTCGAAAAGAAATATTTGCCTCCAGGCTATATGAATGAACGTGTGCAAACAAGTGATTGGGAAGGCAAGGAAACCGTTGGTGAATTCCTCTATGGCTCCAACTGGCCGGAAGTTTCCATGCTGCTTACGTTTGTGGAAGTACCCGGGGTCTATGTGGATTTTACCAGCCGCACTGTTCAGGTATTCGACCATGTCGAATGCTATGTTACACAGTGGGATCAGGATTCCATACACCTGGAATTGTATAATCCTACAGCGTACAGCACGATGGTTACGCTGCTTGCGGATGAATGCACATACGCTCGGCGCTTAACGCATAATTACTTTGCTCAAATGAAAACGGTGAATATTTCCGCTGGTGAGCATAAACAAATTGAACTAAAAAAATAATAGGAGGTCCTCCCTTTGTTGAATATTGGTGTTATTGGATACGGCGTGCGGATCGACATGCTGATGGATGATTTGTTCGCGCTACCTTATGAAGTCCAGATCAAGGCAGTAGCAGACCCCAACCATGATCGCGTGCAGGCTTTAATGAAGAAAGACGGCTCCAAAGAATCGATGCACCAAATGGGAATCGATAAAATCGACGGACTTTTGCGCAGCTGTGAGATGAATCCGGATACCATTACATTTTATACGGATGCGGACGAAATGCTGGATAACGAAAAACTGGATGGCGTGATCGTAGGTACGAACTGCAACACGCATACCTATTTCGCCAAAAAGGTGTTGGATCGCAATTTGCCGCTGTTTTTGGAAAAACCGGTGGCAACTACGATGGAGGACCTGAGAATATTAGCCGATTGCGAAGCGAAAGCAACGGCTCCCACAGTTGTTTCCTTCCCGTTACGCGTTACACCGCTGGTGCAGGAGGTCAAGCGTATTCTGGATGCCGGTACGATTGGCAAGGTGGAGCATGTACAGGCCTTCAACGATGTTCCCTATGGATTTGTTTATTTCCACGACTGGTATCGAGATGAATCCGCATCTAAGGGGCTTTTCCTGCAAAAAGCAACGCATGATATCGATGTCATCAACTATCTGCTCGGTGAAGAACCCGTGAACGTTTGTGCCATGAAATCCAAACAAATTTATAAAGGCGACATGCCTGCCGGCCTTCGCTGCAGCGAATGTGACAAATGGGAAACCTGTATGGACAGCACTTACAATATCACTCATGTGCGGAATGACATTCCGCGTAACGACTATTGCGGCTTTGCGGTAGACACCGGTAACGAAGACTCCGGTAGCATGATTGTGAAATACGAAAGCGGCATGCACGTCATGTATTCGCAGAACTTCTTTGCCCGCAAAGGGGCTGCGCGCCGAGGGGCTAGGTTATATGGCTATAAGGGCACCGTGGAATTCGATTTCGCTACCAATGAAATTAAAGTATTTGATCACATGAGTAATAAAGTAACCACTGTGCGTCTCGATGATCAAGGCTCGCGTCATGGCGGCGGTGATATTGTACTCATGCGGAATTTTGTACACCTGATGCAGGGCAGAACCACCGAATCCGTTGCTCCACTAAAAGACGGGATTCGTAGCGCCCTTGTATGTCTACAAGCCAAAACGTTTTCCGAAAGCGATCAATTTTATCCTGTCACTTTATAAATCAAACGATAATGGAGAGATAGTATGAATTATAATTATCACCAGAATTTAAATATCGTTCGTATGAACACGATGCCAGATCGGGCTTATTACATTCCATGTGCACCCACCAAAAATACCACATCCAAAGAAAATAATGACCGTGTATTGCTCTTGAACGGAAGCTGGAAGTTTACGTATTATCCTTCCTTTGCGGAAGCTTCTCTGGAGGGTGTTTCCGACAACGTTCTCCCGGTTCCGTCCAACTGGCAAATGTACGGATATGACAAGCATCAGTATGTCAACATTGATTATCCGATACCGTATAATCCACCCTTTGCGCCAAAAGAGAACCCCTGCGGTGTTTATAAACGCACCTTCTCCGTGGAGCTTACAGAGGAAATGCAGTTTTATTTGAATTTTGAAGGTGTGGATTCCTGTCATTATGTATTTCTCAACGGCGAATTTATAGGCTACAGTCAGGTCTCACATTCCACTGCGGAATATGATTTAACTCCTTTTTTGCAAGATGGTGAGAATGAAATCGCCGTTATGGTTTTAAAATGGTGCGACGGAACCTATCTGGAAGCGCAGGATAAATTCCGCATGTCGGGCATTTTCCGCGATGTATATCTACTGCAACGCCCGCAACATCATGTAAGCCATTATGTTGTACAAACGTCCTTACAATATGAAAGTGCCACGGTATCATTCAAGTTTGATGATTTCGGCACGACGCTTGTTAAATCCGTCAAAATCCTGGACGCCGAGGGCAGGGTAGTGGCACAGGGCGAAACATGCGACGAGACGCTTAGCCTGACTATAGAAAAACCTGTGCTTTGGAATGCCGAGCAGCCATATTTATATCAGATGGTTCTTGAGACCTTACAGGAGCGAATTGTAGACACGATCGGAATTCGCACGATATCTTCTCAGGGTAATGTGCTGCTTGTCAACGATCAGCCGATCAAGTTCAAAGGTGTAAACCGTCACGACAGCTATCCTGATACCGGCTATGTGGCTTCGCGCGAACAAATGGTAATGGATTTGCAGTTGATGAAGCAGCACAACATCAATGCTATTCGCACATCGCATTATCCAAATGCCCCGGAATTTTATCATTTATGCGATGAATACGGCTTTTATGTGATTGACGAGGGCGACATGGAAACACATGGCGCATGGACAAGTCATGGCGATCGCGATAATGACTGGTATGCGCTTATCCATCACGATCCGCGGTTTGAAACGGCTATTGTAGATCGTGTGCAACGTCTAGTCACTCGCGACATCAACCGCCCTTGTGTAGTAATCTGGTCACTTGGCAACGAGAGTGGATTAGGTGTCAATACGCTAGCTGCTGTTGATGCTGTGCGAAAGCTAGACAACTCACGTCTGGTTCATTATGAATCAAAAAACTTTATGCCTGAGGACCAGGGAAAATACAACTTTGATATTCTGGATGTAGAAAGCTATATGTACCCTGATCTAGAATATACAGAAAAGCTGGCTCAGGAGTGCAAAAAGCCATTGATCTTGTGTGAGTTTGCCCATGCAATGGGCAATGGTCCCGGCAGTCTATCCGAATACTATGATTTGTTCTATCGTTATGATGGCTTTGCCGGAGGCTTTGTGTGGGAATGGTGTGATCATGCCATTCTACAGTATGATGCAAGTGGCAATGCACAGTATCTATATGGCGGGGACTTTGGCGAAGTGCTGCATGATGGCAACTTCTGTGTAGACGGACTCGTTTATCCCGATCGCACGCCGCACACCGGCTTGCTGGAGCTGAAAAATTGTGCCCGTCCTGTTCATATAACAAGAGCAGGAAATACATTCTCTGCACAAAACAAGCTGGACTTTGCAGACCTCTCCGATGCTATTACCATCATCTGGTCGCTGGAGCAAAACGGTACTAAAATTGCAGAAGGTAGCATTGCTAATTTCAACCTTGCCCCGCATGCAAAAGTACCATTATCGCTTTCGCTACCTCCAGTAGACGGAGCACGTGTTTATCTGAAATTCGAATATTTGCAAAAAGCCGAGCATCTGCTCATCCCGGTCGGTACGTCACTTGGATTTGATCAGTTTGATCTTTCCACAGAAGACACGAGAGTGTTCTTGCCTGTGTCGCACTCTGACGTAACGGCTAAGCAGACCCCTACCGGATGGTTAGTTTATGGTGAGACATTCTCTTATCATTTTAATACTGCATTGGGCACGTTTGATTCGTGTAAGATAGACGGCATCGAGTGTTTTGTGAGACCGGCTGAGTTTGATATTTATCGCGCCCCTACGGATAACGATATGGGTGAGGCTGGGATTTCCAATTACAGCATCAAACATTCTTGGAAAAACCTACGACTGGATGCGGCTTATACCTATACTTACGAAACATCGGTAGAACAATCTAATACTTGTGTTACTATTACCTGCCCTCTATCGCTTGTAGCAGATCGTGCTGCTCCTTTCTGCAATATTCAAGCAGTTTATAATGTGTATGGAAGTGGAGCTATAGAAGTGTCACTGCAAGTATCCGTCCGTCAGGACCTAGCCTATCTCCCTCGCTTTGGCATGCGGTATTTTCTGACCGAGGATTTTCAAAACTGCACCTATTTCGGCTATGGCCCGCAAGAGAGCTACAGCGACAAACACGCTGGTAGTTATAAAAGTATGTTTAGTGCAACCGTGCCTGAGCTTTTTGAAAACTATATTTATCCGCAGGAGAACGGCTCGCACTATGACACAGAAGAATGTACACTCTCAAATGCGATTACAACACTTAAGGCTTACAGCACAAAGCCTTTCAGCTTCTGCACCTCGGAGTATACCCGAGAAGAACTGGCTGCCAAAAAACATCATTTCGAACTGCAAAAAAGCGGCTGCACTGTCTGGAACATTGACTATGCGATGACGGGAGTCGGCTCTGGAAGCTGTGGTCCCTACACACTGGAACAATATCGTTTGACTGAGAAAGAATTTGTGTTCGAATATATGTTTATACCTAGAAGAAACATTTAAACAAAAGGAAGTAGGGTGTAACACTCCCCACTTCCTTTGTATCTCCTCCCACACATGTGTAATTACAAATGATTTGTTTCAACAAATTTTATGGTGGAGGTTATCAAATGTCACAACAAAAATTCACCTTGTATTTGATTCATCACAATCACACAGATATAGGCTATACCGATTATCAAGAAAAAATAGAACTGCATCATATTTATTATATTAAAGAAGTCATTGATATTCTAAATGCCATTCATGCGGGGGAAACCAAGTGGGAAGGCTTCAAATGGAATTGTGAAAGCTTCTGGTGCGTAGAGAAATTCCTCGAAACCGCTGATCAATCCTATATCGATGATTTTATTAAATATGTCAAATCGGGTGAGATCGGACTATCCGGCAACTATCTCAACATGACAGAATTAGTTGATTATACCGTTCTAAACAATACAATCGCTCGCAGTGTAAAAAGTATGGAGCGTTACTCGATTCAAATGGCTTCTGCCATGACCGCTGATATTAACGGCTATGGCTGGGGATATGCTGACGCGCTATATGAGAATGGGATCCGAAACTTAATGTCCTGCATTCATACGCATCATGGCTACCACCCTTTATTCAAGAAGCAAATGCCTTTCTACTGGCAGTCGCCAAAGGGGAATAAGTTGCTTGTATGGAATGGAGAGCATTACCTGATCGGCAATGAACTGGTTTGTAACGAATATGATTATGAGTATACGATTCATGATGGTCTAATGCATGAACACTTGAGTAGTTTCGATATGGCTGAAAAAAGAATCGAATCCTATGTAAGAGTGCTAAAAGAGCAGCAGCATCCTTATGATTTCGTACCTGTCAGTATCTCAGGAGTAATGAGAGATAACTCACCTGCAAGTGCCAAAATCATCGAATTCATTCATGAATACAATGCGATACACGGTCAGGAAATTGAGCTTCAGATGGTAACACTGGATGAATTTTTTGATATTCTAAACCAAGCTAAAGTTGAAATTCCAACCTATTCTGGCGATTGGACAGATTGGTGGGCTGATGGCGTAGGCTCTACACCAAATATCGTCCAGCATTATCGCGAAGCGAGCAGAAAGCTGTACGCTGCACGTCAGCTGGATCCGGATGGGAAAATTATTGGCAAAGAAGTATTCGACAGCACCGAATATAATTTAATGTTCTATGCTGAGCACACTTGGGGGTATTCATCATCCATCGTTGAGCCATGGCATCCGAATGTCAATAAACTCGATTTAAGGAAAAGCTTATTTGCGCTCAAAGCCAATGAATCTGCATCAAGAGCTATCAACAAAATAACTTATTTCCACGGTGAAACTTCTATCTCAGTTCATAAGCAACTGACTTTTGGAACTATTAATCCACATGACTTCCCTGTAATAGATGTCCTAAATGTTAGTTTGGAATCTTTATTTGGACACAGGCATTTTGAGATACTGGAGAAGGATACTGGACTAGTTGTACCTCATCAAATCGGACATTATGCTCGTGGATACAAAGTCAATATCCTAGTGAAGCTGGATGCTAAGCAAAAGAAAAGCTACGTGATCAGGGACATTGCCGCACCTCCTTTAATATCAGCAGGTAATTGTGCCAAGGTAGCCGTCGAGGGTGTAAACGATTTGGCATCAACATTTGCCGAAACACTTCAGACGGGCTCAGTTGTAACTCCTTATAAACTGGATAACAAGTTCTTTCGTATTCAATATGAAGAAGGACAAGGCATCACTTCGATCTATGACAATATCAATGATAAGGAGCTAATCAAACCAACCAGCAAGTTTAACGCATTTACTCCAATTTATGAAGTAACACCTGTGAAAACAACCCAGTACGAGGAAAGACGTCTGATGGGACGAAACCGCAAAGCCGTGCATACGCAAAGGGATATTGGAAAACTCCTATCTGCCACTGTGTTGGAAGATGGACCACTTTATTCTCGTGTTGAGCTCGGTTACCAGCTGCAAGGCACCAATGCCAGCTCTCTTATCCTAACTGCATACAAAGAGATTCCTCGAATTGATGTCGATTTCCGCTTCCATAAAACAAGTGTGTGGGAACCGGAAAACTTGTATTTGGCATTGCCGTTCACAACAGGCTATGACAATGAAGAATTTTGGGTTGAAAAAACGGGTACGATCTTCCGTCCAAGAATAGACCAATTACCTGGAACATGTACGGATTTCTATGCCTTGCAAGATGGCATGTGCTATCAGTCATCGAACAGCTCTCTAATCATCGCGACACCTGATACACCTCTTATTGCAATGGGAGATATCAAATCACATGAGATCAAATTATGTGGTGAAGAAGGTGTCAACAATATTGATGATGTATATGCATGGGTAATGAACAATTTCTGGGAAACCAATTTCAAAGTAGATTTAGGCGGATTCCATCAATATCGTTATTCCCTTCTGCTAAATGATTCGAATAACGTAGATGAAGCCTTTAAAACCGCAAAAGCTACGAACTGTCCTGTTCTAGGATACTATTCTTTCATTTAATAGCATATGGACCATGAAGAGGACATCATTGAATGATGTCCTCTTCGACGTGGGTTATAAGCTATCAAATATGTGGATTAAAATCAAATGCGACCCAAACGTATGCAATCTGCAATAATACCAAGGGTAAGCTTATGTTCCTTCTCGAAATGCTCTTTCTTTAATGATTCGAACAGCGTTTTCTTTAGCTTTATTCGAAAATTCAGCTATGTTCTAACATAGGCCTTGATTGTCCCCATTTCTTTTCCTACGCTATTACCATGGGGGCGTATCGAATAGCTGCCAACCATTGCAGGAATGATAAATGTTTCAGCATAATGAACTATAAATGGCTCAAAGGCATTTGTAGGGCTTTCGACTATAGCTTCCTCCCCCTCTATTAGATTGAGAACATTGACACCGCCATCAGTGTTATGGATGACTGGTCCTGAGAACCAATGTCTTCTAGTTTCAATAAACTGCCTGTCGTGTAAGCCTGTCTTTTCTTCGATCCATCCATCGCCTTCACCCATTTGTTCTAGACAATTGATTATATTTTCACTGACCCACTTCTCGTCTCTTTCCCATTGAATAGAATTGATTCCGTGTTCAAGATGGACAGGTCTTGGTATCCCATCCATCCCCAACCGTCCCCAGTCCCATAATTTAAACGTGAAGTAATTGGGTGTTGCACTTATTTCTAATACCAAGGAATCTTTACCCTGCGAATGAATAGTACCTGCTGGTATTAAAAAATGGTCATGCTTTTTAGCTGGAAATTGATTAATATACTTTTGGTCGTCAAATTTACTGCCTTCATCATATGATTGTTTTAAATCTTGAATCATTTCATTGGAATTTATATCATCCTTGACACCCAAATAAACGATAGCATCTTCTTTTGCATCAACGATGTAATAGCTTTCATCTTGCGTATAATGCACCCCAAACGTTTGTTGCGCATAATCAACCAATGGATGAACCTGTAAACTAAGATTTCCGCCCCCAAAAGTATCTAAAAAGTTAAATCGAATCGGGAACTCCGCGCCAAAACGTCCATATACCTTTTCACCCAAAAGATCAACTGGATGTCTAAAAACAGCATTAATAGCTGGGACTTCAATTTTTACGTCCCCGTATCTTAAAAAAAGACTATTTTCTTCTGGTACACCATTAAAGCTCCAAGCATAGTTTTCAACTGACGGATCAAGACCAAGCTTTTCTTTCATCCATTGCCCTCCCCATACTCCAGGGGCAAAGTAAGGAATCACTCTAAAAGGCTGGCTGACTGTTTGCTTTAATCCAGCTAAGTAGGTTGCCCCCTCTACCAGCTTTGGTTCATTGCTGCAGTTCGTATCTAATAGATAATCTATTTTTTCAAACAACTTCCTTTTATGTCTGTCCGCAACTGGCCATTCAAAGAAATAGCCTCTTTTAATCTTTCTAACCGCATCCTCATTATGGTTGTCTGCTCTCCAATTTGAAATTTCATTATTACTATATCTTTTTTGGATTTCCCACCTTGCCAAATCAGCATATATGAGAATATCAGGATCACATACAAGAGTAGCACCAGAACCATAAATAATGATTAAACCGCTATCAATGTTACTAATAGCACTTCTAGCCTCTTCCAAACGTTCATCATCTAAAAAATCCCCAAAATTATGAAGCGATATCTTCCCAAATACTCTATCCGTTGTTAGATGAAATTTAATCATATCCGTTACTTTATCGCTAGAATAATATAAATCATCTGCAAAAATTGTATAGGCAGGTTCCATTACTGAAACAAGATTAGCTTTTAGTTCTTCCATTCTTACGCCAGGATAACAATCGACGGTAACGATAGTCTTTTGCTTTCCTAGTCTGATTATTGCCCGATTAAGCTCATTCTTAATGTTTCCGTAATCTTGCCAAGCATGATCATTTGAATTGGATACTAGTATCTCTGGGTACATATTAAAATTAGCCATTATTTTATTCCTTCCTTCTAATAGATTGCTTTAATAGATTTGCTACACCTTTAAATGTACTCAGTGAGGTTTCTTCAGAACATTCAATGTTTACCGTTTTGTTCTCAAGCGTTTCATAAACCCCATTCATAAACAAATCTTTACTTTTTGTAATTTGACCGCCAAGAATGATCGCATCTGGTTTAAAACTTTTTATATATGGATTTAAAGCTTTTCCTATATATTCTCCAAACATTCGGAATGCCATCTGTGCCCTCTGGTCTTCATTTTTGCCCATAGCGGCTAATGTTTCCACTTCGTTGTCTGATGTACTAAGGCCTAATTCATTCGCCAGTTTTAAGATACCTCTTTTAGAAATATAGTCATCGACTATGGATTGCTTAAATGGTTGATTATAGATCCATCCATTTTCCGGTATATCTTGTCTGTCTTTTACCAATTTTCCATTTTCCATAAATGCCGATCCTGCCCCCGTACCAATCGTTAAAAAGATGGATTTGTTGTAACCTCCAGCCTTGCCGGATACATGTTCTCCTAAAGCAAACAGGCTAGCATCATTATCAAAAACAATCTGAAACTCATTACTTGTCTTTGAATGAAAAGAACTTTCTTGTTTAAGACGATTTATTAATAGATCACGAAGGTTCACTTCGTATATCTCTTCAAATTTATCGATACCTTTGATGTAACTTATCCCGCTTTCATAATCAAATGGACCTGGAAATGCATAGCCAACTCCAGTTATTTCGAAGTCTTTATCCAAAATTCCATTTGTTTGCTGCTTAATGATGAACACCAAATGTTCAATGATACCTTCTTTAGTCTCTTTTGATTTCGAGGGGAAGATGGCATACGAGTTAGGAACTATTTCCCCATCGTCGTTTAAAACAGCTGATTTTATAAACAATCCTCCGACATCAAATGCGATCGAATATTTATTCATTACAACTCTTCACATCCCTTTTTGGCAAAATACCCTTTTTATATTGGATCATTCAATATTTAATTTTAGTATAAATCTTGTTCTCTCCTTAATCTTTTGAGAAACCAGTCATATTTTTATAAAATCGAGACATTCGTGATACACTCGTGGAGAAATATGCTACTATCAAAGCGGGAACATTAATGTGGTTCATCATTATTTTGAAAGGGGAAGACAGCCATGGAATGGACTGATTTGTTTATAGATGGTTCAATTGCTCTTAATCAGGAATCTATTCAAGTCAATGGAAGTGATGTTTCCATTCTAATTCACTATTGGGGTGCTCAACCCGATCATTACAATAACAAGCCACATCAACATTCTTATTTTGAACTGTGTTATATTGTCAACGGTGAAGGTGAGTATATGGATGATGGACATTCATTTCATATAACGAATGGGTCCCTTTTCCTTTCCCGCCCCTTCGTTAAACACCAAATTTTAAGCGAAACTGGATTGGAAATTATTTTTGTTGGATTTGAAATTATAAAAACAAAATCAACAAAGAAATTAATAGAACTTTTCACTAATCTAGAAAAAACGAAAAAATTCATTATTAATAATGCTAGCCAATCTCCCGTTGTAAAACTATGGACTTCGATCCTCGTTATGGCCTGTGATTTTTACCTATTGTTCAACGACTGCTTTCAAGGCTTATGTTCTTCTTTCTATTCAAGTATTGTTGGTTTATTTAATGAACAACAAATTAAATACAAAAAGAATAAAGAAATTCGTATTTATTCGTCCTTAGTATATCAAGCGAAGCTATACATCCATGACAACCTATCTCAATCATTGAAAATGAGCGATGTAGCGGATTTTATTCACATTTCAGAAAGACACTTATCACGTATTTTCCAGGATGAATTAGGCCAATCGTTTTCAAATTATATTAAAAGAGAGAGAATGAGAAAAGCCAGCATCCTCCTCTCAGATACCGACCTTACCCTCAAAGAAATTTCAGAAATGTCAGGTTTTAAAACAGTTCACTATTTTACCACTGTTTTTTCAGCAGAAATGGGAATGCCACCTGGGGAGTTCAAGAGAAAGCTCAACCAACAAACGCTATCAGTACCAGAATATACTGAAACTTATTTACAGAGCGCTTCTATAAACTGATCAAGAATCTGAATAGCGTTTTTTTGTTTTCAACCAGCAAATCAAAGCACTTTGGGGATATACGTATTCGACTTGTTTTATATATTAATCTTATAAAAAAATCGACAAGTGGTAGTGTGCCTTTCAAGTAGACACTCAAAAAAAAACGATGTTATCATGAGGAACGAGTGAAACTTGGAGGGGTGTTAGGTATTGATGATTTTGCTATCCTTGAAGGTCATACCTGCAATACGGGGTTGCATGATTTGCGTGGTGACTCTTTGCTGGACATCATTCTAGGCAGGACATCGAAAGAATTACTTGCTTATTATGAGAATCATCCTGCGATGGGTCTGCTTAATCCGGTTGCCGTGGTTATGGATTTAGCGCATTTTTCCCGCAGTAGGGGCAACTTGGAAGCACGATCATGGGAGTCACCTTCAGAAATATTGAATCGTTCGCTTCATTTGGAATGAGTTTACTTACACGAAACTATGGTAGACCTAAAAATAATTTCGGAGCCAAGGATATCTATGAGCGTGATTTCGTTACCCTCTTTGTCCGTTCCAATCGGATCGTGCAGAAATACATCTTTACGTGTTTTCTTGAGCGAACGCAGGTGCATCAGAATCTCGTTTTCGATACAACGGGCAGCAAAAGTGGCTAGCTTTGTCCCTTTGTTCGGGCGATAACTTTCGATAGCTTTAATCAGGCCGATGGTGCCGATGGAGATCAGATCCTCCATATCTTCCCCAGTATTATCGAATTTTTTGAGGTTATGGACACGATGTGATGTCAAAAAAAATAAACCAATTACGATCGATTCTGATTCGAATTGGTTTACTTTTGCATATTATATTTAATTTGTAGTTTCCGATTGATTTCTTGTGTACATCCGGGTAACCCATTTAAATAACACTTTATCCCGCTTTTAACTGCTTCAAGAATAAACTCGCCATCAGCTTTACTATTATCAATAACAATTAATTGATCAATCAACTCTAAGTGAGATTATTCATACTTGTTAAATTGCGTCTAACAATATCCTCGGTTTCAATATGATAGCCACCGTTTTTCACACGTAGAGCAATACATTCAATATTTAGCCGAACATCTGCTAGTCCCACATAAAACACAATAATTTCAAAGCCTTATTCCTTTGTATCCCTCATCTATCTGCCTTATAACGTTACCACCCGCTAAAGTGGTTTCCACAATGAAATCCCACTTATTCCAGATATACTACCTGGCCATTCTTATGGCTTCTTTCCCAGCAGATACTTTACTCTTTTCAGGATGCCCATTATCGATCTTGCAGGCTAGTGCATCTGGAATCATCAGTGATTCTGCTTTATGCCATTCTCCCATATAGAAATCTTCCACTTTCATGAAATGAAAAACATAATATTCTCCGTTAATTATTAGCTGTTCCTCTTCTTTTTGATTTCGTGAAATTCAAGGTTTTTGATGATGCAGCCGGATGATGATACTCAATATCCTACAATCCTAAAACATATCATACAACGTTATATATTTAATAAAATAGTTTACATATACATTACACGCAATAATTAAAAAAGCCTTTTTCTCCTTTTTATAAACTCAAAATATATTAAATTCATAATATTTATTGACTGAAACAAATACAAGTTTTATATTTCCTAACATTAAATAATAAAATACATAAAGGAAAAGGAGATTACGCACATGAATAAGTTCAAACGTCTACGTGAAACTAAAAGAGATCATTCTGGTTCCACCCGATCTGAATATTCACCAGCAAAAAAAAATTGGAGTAAAAAGCAATTTATAGCTACTTCAATTGTGTTATCTGTTATTGCTACGAGTGTAATTCCGTTCCAAACAGCTGATGCTTTAACTAGAGTTACTTCAGAAAGTGGCACAGTATGGGAGATTCACGATGTTTTTGCTCCTAGCTTAGACACAGGAAGTTTACGTACAGTTGGTGCTACACAAGTACAAGGTTTCGGCAATATCTTTGTTAAAGTGTCCTCGCCTTCAGCTCCACTGATGAATGGTCAAATGATGCGTGGTTTTGACTTGAAATACGATGGCGTTAATAAGTTTACTTCGGCTCAATCTGTAAATCTAGGAAATGTAACTGTAACACGTGAGGTGTATGTGGATACTATTCATAATCGAACGAGATTCTTTGATACATTCACTAATAAAAATGATGTCGCTATAAAAGTTGATGTATCATTCGGTGGCTCTTTAGGATATGGTACAACAACAAATGCTTCAGTAGTTAAGGCAACCTACTCAGGCGATCTAAAGGTAACTACAGATGATTCATGGATTGTTGTAGATAGCAGTGCCAGAAACAATAAGCCGCTAGGCGTTGCAGTGGGATCTCCAAAACCGTTTGATAATGGATTAACAGGTCTAGGGAATCAGCAACAGGATCCATTCACAGTACCCTTAGCTGAGTATGGAAATGAAGCGAATTTCTATGGGTTCATTAATTCACTAAATATTGGGCCGGGCGAATCGAAGTCCCTAGTAAATTATGTACAAGTTGGAGAAGCTGGTGAAGAAGGGTTGAAAAATCTGGTTGCTATGCTAGATGGACTTAATAGTCTGCTGGATGTAACAGGATTAACAAACGCACAAA
Organism: Paenibacillus sp. FSL R5-0475; assembly: GCF_038004585.1. NCBI lineage: Bacteria > Bacillati > Bacillota > Bacilli > Caryophanales > Paenibacillaceae > Paenibacillus > Paenibacillus sp. FSL R5-0475. The sequence goes on along the minus strand of NZ_JBBORK010000001.1, from coordinate 32,410 downwards.
TTCGTTCAATTAGCAACTGGGATATATCTGCTATAGAGGGACTTGATACTGGAGATCATCTGGATATTCCAAATGCTCCTGCGGCCAAAGAATTAATAACTTCATCGCCGTATGATGTTAAGAATAAATCAATTGCAGAAATGCAGAAGGATATGATTAATGGTAAAACTACTTCTGTACAAATTACTCAAGCCTATTTAGATAGAATTAAGGTATACGATGAGGGACAATTGGGATTCCATGCATTCCTGCATGTATCTGAAACTGCGCTTAATCAAGCAAAAGCTGCTGACGATGCCCGTGCACAAGGTGTAAAAGGTGATTTATTGGGTATTCCAATTGCGATAAAAGATATTTATGACACAAAGGATATGCCTACTACAGGTGGCAGTAAAGCTCTTGAAGGCTGGCAGCCTGATTCCGATGCATTCCAAGTGAAAAAGCTGCGGGAAGCTGGAGCTGTAATTATTGGTAAAGTAAATACTTCTGAGTTTGCTAACAGCGGAAGCTTTAGTGAGAGCGGCTGGCAGCAAACATGGAATGCACTCTATCCATCAAAAACATCTTTTGGCTCAAGCGGCGGGTCTGCAGTATCTGTTGCAGCTGATTTTGCAGCAGCAGCAATGGGATCGCAAACAGGGGTATCTCTCTATGCACCAACTACAGGCGCTAGCTTAAAAAGCTTCCGGGGTACAGACGGTATGGCAAGTACTACAGGAGTACTTCCACTCACTTGGGGACAAGATTATGCAGGTCCCATTGCTAAAACAGTAACTGACCTAGCCATTATATTGAATACTACAACGGGTACGGACCCACAAGATATTTTTACAGTCACTGCTGATGCAGATCATAAGCGTCCAGTGGATTGGAAGGAATCTCTGGATGCTTATGCATTGAAAGGAAAGAAAATTGGATATATTCCTGCATCCTTTGTATCTGCATATGCTGATGATGATACTGGACGGGCAGTGATGGATAAGTTCTCAGAGCTTCAAGCAGCGGGGGCGACAATGGTTGAAATGTCAGCTGTACCATCAGGCCCTAGTCGTCCTTCAGGTATTAATGGATCTACTGAAGGTTGGGCACGTTATATTGAGCTTCATAAGGACTTCCCTTATATTGATGGAGCAAGTGTACTAGCTTCAGATAAGGTGCTTATCTATAATCAAAGAGGATATAGTACTCCAACTCGTATGACTGAACAAGCTGTACAAGATTACATTAAGTATAGAACCGACTATAAGGAAGTTATTAAAAACTGGATGGACGCGAATAGCGTTGATGCTGTTGTTTATGCAGGTTTTATTAGTGACGTATATAACAATGACGCATCAGCTTCTCAATTAAGTTCTGACCGTAACACGGGCGTATTAACCTCTAATGTGGGTCTCCCTACGGTAGTTGTTCCTGTAGGAACGAATGACAGCGGATATTCTATTTCTATGCAACTGGTTGGTAGAGCATGGGACGATGCAAAAATTTTAGGCATGGGCTACGCTCTTGAGCAACAAAGTCAAGCTAGACTACTTACAACATTTGCTCCAGCACTTCAATATGTTTCAAACTCTACTAATCCTAATCCAAACACAGATAATGGACCAACCAATCCAAATACTGGAGGAGGTACACCTCCAGCAGTAACAACGCCTATAGAAACAACGGCACCTGCAGAAACAATAACACCAGCAGATAAGCCGAAAGTTGTTAGTTTTGTAGATACAATGAATCATTGGGCAAAAGCAAGCATTGACGCACTAATTGCTAAGGGATTATTGACCGGTTATTCCGATGGAACATTCCGTCCAAATTCAGGTTTGACTCGTGCCGAAGCAATTAAAGTAATTGCAACTTACATGGGACTTGAAGGACAAGAAAGTAACTTTATAGATGTATCTCCAACTCATTGGGCGAATAAGTTTATTGGTGCAGCTGCTGGATCAGGCTTGATGAACGGATATAGTGACGGAAGATTCCGTCCAGATGAGAAGATTAGTCGTGGTGAATTAGCGGCACTAATCACTCGAGCCTTTAAGCTAACAGGTACTGGAAACACATCATTCAAAGATGTTACAAGAAATGCATGGTATTATGATTCCATTGATGCACTCGCATCCAATAATATTATTACAGGATACGCAGACAGTACATTTAAGCCTGAAAAAGATATTACTAGAGCAGAGTTTGCAGCAATTGTTTCCAGATTACTAGGAACTATTAATTAAAAGAAATTCAATTAAAAATGACAGAGTACTCGAGTAACCACGTTTACAGGAAGGGCCATCCCGAAAGGGATGGCCTTATAACTTGCCGTTACAGATAGTGCGATGAACCGTATCATAAGTAGGGCGAACCCTATCCACACAAAAAACGACTCATCCGTAGACAAGTCGCTTTTCAAGTTTTATTATTAATGGATTATTACTGTGTAATTGTCATCAGTCTTACCGCTTCGCCTTATAAAACTCATGATACAGCTTCATGAGTGCCCTTTTCTCGATCCGTGAAACATAACTCCGCGAAATCCCCAGCTCCTTAGCAATCTCCCGCTGCGTCCGCTCTTCCCCACCTGTATCAAGTCCAAATCGCCCAACGACAAATTCTTTTTCCCGGTCATCCAGAATATCAAGGTTACGATAAATCTTGCTCTTCTCGATCTTCAGATCGACTTCTTTAATGACATCATCGGCTTCGGAGCCAAGGATATCGATCAAAGTGATCTCGTTACCTTCCTTGTCTGTCCCAATTGGATCGTGCAAAGATACATCTTTACGAGTCTTCTTCAAGGATCTTAGGTGCATCAGGATTTCATTTTCAATACAACGGGCAGCAAAAGTGGCCAGTTTTGTGCCTTTGTTTGGACGATAGCTCTCGATGGCTTTAATCAGGCCGATCGTGCCGATGGAGATCAGATCCTCCATGTCCTCCCCAGTATTATCGAATTTTTTGAGGTTGTGGACACGATATGATGTAAAAAAAATAAACCAACAAGATCGGTTACGATGCTAGTTGGTTTACTTATCCCTTTCTATTCAATTGTTGCTCAATAATATGAGACCATTCTGGTAATTCATTAACATAATTTCTTATTCCGTATTTATCTGCTTCGAGAATAATTTCACCATCTGTTTTACTATTATTAATAATAACTAAATGATCTATAAGACTTAAATGGAAAAGCAAATTCTCCATGTTTGTTACATTGCGACTAATAATATCCTCGGTTCAATATGATGGCTACCATTCTTCACCAGTGATGTTTAGAGTGTCATAAAATGAAACTGCAAAGACAACCATCTCTGGTAGGAATGGGGGGAGATACTCTTTTACTTGAGCTGATCTAGAAGCGGTTAAATAATCTATAGCTTATTAGAGGTAGCAATAGCATATAGGTCTAACAATATCAGTAGTGCAAAAATATATAATGGAAACTTATACATATAAGCAGCTTAAGAACTCTTTAGCTTTAAAAACAGAAGTAAAACAAAAATCGGCTAGATATATGCATAAAATACGTATTATATTAAATCAAAATATTGTTATGAATATAATGAATACTATCGTCATACAAACTGCGAAAGTTGAGTTAGTTTTAAACTTTCTGTAGTAAATGTAATTCATTAGTTTCTATTCTCTTATTCATTACACTACATTCATTAATTGGAACATTAAACTTAAAACTTTCATGAGTAGCCAATAACACAATAGCATTTGCCGAAATTTCTTCAATTATTCTTAATACGTCTTCAATATTTTTTTGATCAATAGCTGAAGTAACTTCATCAAATAAATATACATCGGGGTTACTTACTATTGCTCTCGCAAGGCATACCCGCTGTATTTGTCCTCCAGAGAAGTTTAAACCCTCATTATTAAACACAGTGTCGTATTGATTTGGCAAACTTATGATTAATTCATGTAAATTTAGGCGTTTGCATATACTCACTATATCTTCCAACGGCACTTCTCTGTATAAGGATATATTTTCTCGTATTGAAATTGAAAATATGTAGTGGTCTTGTGTGACATAGCTCACTTTATTTCTCAGGTTTTCTTCACCATAACATTTTAATTCTATACCATTTATTAATATTTCCCCAGTATAATCGTCTATTAATTTTGATAATATATTTAATAAGGATGTTTTTCCCGAACCACTTGCACCTTTTATAAGATATATATTATTTTTATGAAAATTAATGTTTAAATCTTTGAAAACTTCTATGCTGCTTTGTGTGGTGTGACTTAGATTTTTAATTTCTATTTTTTCAATCTTGTTATATCTTTCTTTGTCATTGACATTTTCAATTATTTGTATACTTTCATTTCCTACTATCTCACCTACCCTACGTAACGAAACAGATACCTGCTGTATTTTAGAGTTAAGTTTTGAGAGTAGTAATAGGACTCCTTTAAATCTGTCAGAATATTCATTGAAAGCTGTCATCATTCCCAAACTAAGCCTTCCGTTAAATATCAAATATATTGCTAAAATTATATTCAAATTGTTTATCAAAAACGTTACAGCACCAATGATAACTTGGGTTACTAATTGAACATTAAACTTTTCTATATTTTTTTCATTAATATCCATAACATTCTTTCTAAACATCTCATTCCACTTATTTTCAATCTTAAAAATTTTTATTGATTTCAATCCTGATAAGGATTCATATAAAAAAGACATAAAAGAATCATGCATTTTTGTATATTCAATCTCTTTTGATTTGATCATTCTCCCTGAATATATATATATCACGAATGTAATTGGGAATGTTACTATGGTTACAAGTGTTAATATTGGACTTATATATAACATAAATATTAAAGAAATTAACATACTTATAGTTTGGACTACTAAGTTCATATTATCAAAAAGAATTGAGGAAAAAATTGTCGAATCACTTTCAATGTTATTGACTAATCTCCCTTTGTCAATTTTATAAACCCTAGAATAAGGCATTCTTAAAATTGAGTTAAACAAATCTTCTTTAATATTGAGCTCGACTGAATAACTAAGCTTAATAATCATTTTTTGATTTTTGTAATCTAGTACAGCAGAAACTACATAACATAAGAACATATAAAGCAAATTCATTTTTATTGAATAAAATGATTTACTGACTATACCATTAATTATGTTCCCAAAGAATAGAGGGAATGCTAATGATAAAACATTCGACATTATCATGAGAGATAATATTAACAATATTGATCTTTTAGGTATATTCAACTTTTTTATTGTATTAAAAAATAGCACAAAATCTTTTTTATAGTCTTTCATTGTGCTACTTCCCTCCATCTTACACAGGATACAACTAAAATTTAATGGGCTAGATTGATTAAAAAACTAGCTTACCACTTAGTTGACTCCATTAATTTCATTAATTTCATTTACAGCTTGATCAAGCACTACATGCGCTTCGGACCTTGCTGTCTATTGTTCATCAAGGGATATTATCCTTTTTCCTCAAATTCTAATTCCCGACTCGTTGAAGAATTGATCAGATAGCTTGTACCAATCGTCACTACGTGTTAGCAATTTTGATCTTAATTGATAGAACTGCTCTTAATGGGTTCCTTCATAGTCAGTCAAATATCCTGATTGACTTAATAACAGTTGCTGGCCTAACAATAATTCATTAGATTGGGAATAACGCCGAACATAATCTTCATCGCACACATATTTAATAAATTCCTATGCGGCATCCTGATTGGCAGATGCTATATTAATAGCGAATATATTACCTAGAGTTACAGATTGTATTAGATTACTTTCGCTGGAATTTAAGCGAAAAACCATACATCTTCCACACCTTGCTCCCTCAAAATGCTGGTGATTGATAATAAATCGTATCGATTTTATAGTGATCCCGCACCACTAGCGGTTCAAGATCTAACAAGAACCCTATTGCTAATAACTGATTTTATTCATAAATAACCAACTGAGAAACATCCAGTTATTCTTGTTCGATAGACTGTGGGAGAGCTTTCACATAATTCGGAGCATTCTTCTCAAGTTTCATTTTTTGAATTAACAACTTTAATCTTAATCGAACCCTTCTGGGCATGGAACATATCACCGTAAAGAGCAATAATTCTTGTTTTTTCGTTGTACATCACCTTCAACTTTGCGGTGTGTGCCGCTGAAAAGATTTTACAACCTAGTAATCCGCGCAAGAGTAAAGCTATAAGTAACATAAATGTTAGTTTCAACTTATATAAACTGACCACCTCTAATTCAACTTTCCCATAAAGCTCTGAAGCATGATCACATGCGAATGTGCAAGATTCAATGGCTTCATAATGAAATTCCAATTTATCACAACTCCACTTTACGAGAAAGTCAAATCAGACTAACTAATATACCATGTGGCTTTTAAATATAATTTACCAAAAGTGCTTATTACTCCCTATGGTGTTATTAGCACTTTTGTTGGCCTCACCACTGTCACATTGGCAACTGCAACTTCCAAGACAAGCAAAAGTACTTTTAGTATCCGAACTACCAGTACTGCAGCCACAACCCGATAACGGCGTAATATCATTCCCTATTTTTCCGAATGGATTAACGATCTTCATGCATCATTCTCCTCTACATAATTGTGGTAATCATGTCGATTTCACGTGGTAGCTTTGCACATTCGCATGTTACTATATTCACCACTAATCCACGTGAATTCGTATATATTAAAGGAAGATCACTTCCTCTAATAACTAGGTAACAGTCTTATCCAAAATATATTTCATTTAGATACACTAATGACTCGGGATTCTTTTCTAATATCTCATGGTATAATACCAATCTCTGCTCTGACTTGACTCTGTGTTCCAAACATCGTTCATGCCTGTATGACATATTAATACCATCACGATCATAACATTGCGTATAGCATAGATTACACATATTAACAGCCCAACAGTCATTACAATATTTCGTTGCTTCTCCCTTAAAGTCAGTAATATAGTGTTTATTAATTTTTTCATAGTCTAAGCCTTCATCTACTGTCCCAATAAAAGGGGCTGGACCCATACGTTCACATAATGCAAGTTCACCATTTACTGTAATATATAATTTCCCCACTCCCGGTGCACAGCATCCATTCATAGAGAATTGTTGAACAGGTTCGTCTAAGAGCATTCTATTGTGTACACTAGCTAGAGCGTTATTATAAGATTCTTTTGATATTAGTTTTTGTTTTTCTATATCACTGATTCCAGAGTTTAATTTTCCTATACTCCATTTTATTAGAGGGTCTATTTTCTGCCTTTTCGTCTCACTTAGTTGCCTATCTCCCTCTGTACCAACTCCTAAGTAACTCAACTTTTCAGGAGGGGTATTAAGATAAGATGTTGATATGCTTGACCCTGCTGGTATAAGCTCCGAATTCCCAAAGAAATGTTGTATTTCTTCCAACGTCTCTACACTTGTATCTGCTAAAACTATGTTATAGTTAATATTGTCTGCAGCTTTTGCACCCTCAGCTTCCACTAACCTTTTCAAACCTCTCATGATCATTTGAAATGATCCGTTTCCATCACAAAAGACCCTATTTTGATTATGTATCAATTCCGGCCCGTCTAAGCTAATTGTTGTAATATGATGCTCTAAAGACGACCAATAGTTAGCTATTTGCTCAGTAATCAGCGTTCCATTCGTCGTCATACTGTAAAATACTTTTTTATTGTGAAGCTTTATTCTGCAATACTCTATTGTATCCTTTATTATATCGAATCTAAGCAACGGTTCCCCACCGCAAAAAGTGATATAAACATCTTTTTGTGTTGATCTTGACAATATATCTACTGCCTTCTTCGCAGTATCTAAATCAATATCTTTAGTTCCAAATGTGCGGAATCCACTTTCCCCTTCATGATAAATGCAATATTTACACCTTAAATTACAACGTTCTGTCATCTCTAATGAAATTGATTTAGTCTGATTACTCGGTGCATCATCAAGACTTAACATCTTCTTAATCGGTGGCATCTGTAGTATATTCTCACTCTTTACTGTTTCTCTTATCTCATTTAAACCATTCAACAAATTTTCAGAAGACATCTCTAATTCTAACAATCTATCAAATTCATCCGTATTCCATAGGCATTCAAATATTAGATAGGTGTTTTCATTGACCATAAGTACTTTTCCAGTGCCAGAGTCAAAAAAATAGTTATTTTCTAAAGTCTTAAAAGGCTTCCCAAGTCGTGAAAATCTCAAATCCTTCTTCAAATTGATAAATAGATCTTTGAACCCAAGAATTTCATTAGAATTCTTTGCTGATTCTACTGAATTTTTCATGCAATTCCCCCCAAAATAAACGCCTTATTTATAAGTGATTTCATTTAGATAAGCCAATGACTCAGGATTTTTTTCTAGCATTTCATGGTATAATACCAGCGACTGCTCAGTGTGAACCCTATTTATTACGCACAATTCTTGTCTATAAGACATATCAATACCATCACTATCAAAACACTGAAGGTAGCATAGACTGCATGTATTAACAGCCCAACAATCATTACAATATTTCGTTGCTTCGTTCATAAAGTCAGCAATATAATGTTTATTAATTTTCTCATAGTCTATGCCTTCATGTACTGTCCCGATAAAAGGTGATGGACCCATCTTTTCACATATTGCAAGATCGCCATTTACCGTAATGTATAATCTCCGTCCTCCAGGTATACAACATCCATTCATTGCGAATGCTTCAATAGGTTCGCTTCTTCGCATTCTATTGTGTACTTTACTTAGTGCTTTATCATATGAATCTTTTGATATTAATGATTTATCATCTATATCACTCGCATCAGAGTTTAATTTGTCTACACTCCACTTTGTTAATGGGTCGAATCTCTTCATTAACGACTCACATAATTGTCTATCTTCCTCTGTACCAACTCCTAAGTAACTCAACTTTTCAGGAGGGGTATTAAGATAGGATGTTGATATGCTTGACCCTGCTGGTATATGCTCCGAGTTCCTAAAGAAATGTTGTATTTTTTCCAACGTTTCCATTCTTGCATCAGTTATTACGATGTTATAGGAAATTTTGGCCGCAGCGTTTGTCCCCTCAGCTTCTACTAGCTTTTTTAAACCCCGGATAACCGATTTAAAAGATCCCTTTCCATTACAATAGACTCTATTTTTATCATGCATCCATTCCGGTCCATCTAAGCTAACCAGTGTAGAATGATTCTCCAACGATGTCCAATAGTTAGCTATTTCTTCAGTCATCAGCGTTGCATTCGTTGTCATATTATAAAATACTTTTTTGTTGTGAAGCTTTACTTTGCTATATTCTATTGTATCCCTCATGATATCAAATCGTAGTAGAGGTTCCCCACCGTAAAAAGTAACATAGACTTCTTCTTTCGTTGACTTTGATAACATATCTATTGCTTTCTTACAAGTATCTAAATCAATATCTCTACTTCCAAATGAACGGAATCCAGCTTCCCCTTCATGATAGATACAATATTTACACCTTAAATTACAACGTTCTGTCATCTCAAATGTAATTTGTTCGGTTTGAACATTAGGTGCATCCTTATCGTAAAAAACTTTACCATCAAAGAGATACATCTTTTCAACTGGTGGCAACTGTAATATATTCTCACTCTTTACAGCTTCCTCTACTTCTTTTAAGCCATTTAACAATTCCTCAGAAGACATCTCTAGCTCGAACAAACGTTCAAATTCATCCGTATTCCATAAGCATTCTAACACGCGATAGGTGTTTTCATTGAGCATAAACACTTTTCCAGTGCCGGAATCAAGAAAATAATTGCAATTTGAAGTTCTGAAAGGTTTACCTAGTCTAGAAAATCTGAACTCCTTCTTCAAATTAACAAATAGCTCCTTGAACTTAAGAATTTCATTGTGATTCTCTGCTACGTTAACTAAATTACTCATTAAAATTCCTCCTCATATCATACTTTCAAGCAATCCTCTGCCACTCTTGTCTATAGATTGTCTAGCATCTTAGCCCAAAATAAATAGATTTCCATGAATAACGAATTTATGACGTGAATAGCGTTAATCATGCAATACATGTAAATTCACTACTTATTTCTAATCCGTATTTATGCATTTAACATATTTTTTCACGCCTGTTGATTGACATAAGTGATATAATTCACAATCATATACATGCCCATACATCACTCTATTTCCATAATAAGCTATTTCCTCATAAAATACCAGTATTTCTTATAAAATGATATATTTTACTATAAAAAGCCTACTGAACGATGTTTATCAGAAGTTCAGGGCTAGACAGCCCGTAAGAGAGCATCGTAAAAATGAGGCCAAAAAACCATAGATGCAAAGTCTCTCGTCAACCTCCTCCGGCTTATCGTTTATAAAAATACCATTTTTTAGCTAATTTATTCAAACTATCCCTATGTTTTGTATAATTATGTACAACTATTGAGACCTTATCTTTGTATTTAGGTCATAACCCGCTTCCCTCTACGATTGCCATACTTATGCCGGTATTAATTAACCTCAAAACCATAAGTGTATTTTTTCACTTAGTTACCTACAATACTCGAATTGCTCTTCAAAATAATCTCTCAGTTCTGGTTCACTGGCATGGTTGAAACACAGTATACTTTGATTGTTATCTGTCCGAATGGATTTTTTTCATGGCGTATCTTTCTTTTTTATAATTCAAATCGTTATCATCAATTATGATTACTCGTTCATCCATAGATAAATAATCATCAATCAACTGAGTTGATGGTGAGAGATAAATGTTGCCGGATTATACCTTAATCCAAACAACGAAATTGTGCAGCTGTTTAACGATTTATTGAAGTTTTTAAGTCAATATGATGTCACACCATAAGGTTTATACTTGGACCTTCCTTAAATGGAGGAGGGAAGGGAAGAATCTGTTACTTCCATAGCTAAGAGTAACTATCTACTACGATCCTCTTTAATGGCAATATCAATCTCATTTAAATACCTAGATAAAGTCTCCTGTCTTTCTACTCTAGTAATAATTCTCCAAAGCACTTCTTTATGTAGCACTTCCTCCACAAACATACCAAATTTTAACAAACCTTCTTTTACTTTCTCATGTGTATTACTCAACATTAGACAGTTGCACCCAAATACTTTCACACCTCATTTTCGCACCATCAATATTAGACACTCCACATGTGTTGTCCGCCTGTCCTTTTACTTTCTTAAGCGAATCTGTCAATTCTCATTATTAACTCCCCTTATTTTGCCAATGATAAGGGTAGAAGAGTCTCCATTGCCAGCCAGCTAGAGGCCGACTCTATCCATCCCTTCAGCATATGGTTCAAACAAGTGTCTGGCTATCCGCCAGGCAAGTATCGCAGCCGCAACAGGATAATTTAATATAGAAAACTGCGCTGCATCAGTGCAGCGCTGCTGTACCATTGTCAAGTTTGATCACAGCATCCAGCCAACCTCCCTGTAGGCCCTCCAATGCGCCTGAAAAGATAGCGACTGTGCCAGGTGTCATTTCGTACAATGTGTCTAGCAGCAGGAAACGAATCTCGATATCCATGCCATAGAGAGGCTCATCCAGCAGCAGAAACCATGGATCAGCAAGCATCGCCTGAGCAATCATAAGCCGTTGCTTGTTGCCGCCTGACAACCGCTGAATAGGCATCTTCCACTCGGCAGTAAGCCCGAGCCGTTCACATAGCTCACGAGATCGTTCCTCAATGGTCGCCCGTGGCATCAGCTTCATCTCACCAACATAACGCAAGTACGCCTCGACGTTCATATTGTCATAGTATGCTGCCTGCTGTGGCTTGTAGCCCAGATATGACTTGAAAGCATTCCCTGACAACGCCACGCCATGAAGCTGATAGGTAATCGAGCCGTGTACAGGCTGGTATAGGCCAGCTATCGCTTTGAGCAATGCTGTTTTCCCGCTGCCATTGGCGCCCTCCAGACCATACCAGCCTGGCGGCAAAGCCAGATTCACATCCCCTAGTAGCAGGTGACCATTATCTGCAAGAAGTTCAACCGCGGTAAGTTTTAACTCAGCTCCTCGCACCACTCTTCCCTCCTATTCATATTGCTTGTAATAATGCCGATGGCGTAGCAAAATACTTGTAATAACACCAAGCGCTATTGCCAGACTAACAGCAACAAGCTTGCTTGCAAGCCAGTGATCGGACCCGTATTCGCTGAACAGTTGAAATACACCAAGCCTCTCGCCAGCGGAAAACTGGATGACGCCCACTGCGAGCACAGCCGCGGTACCAGGCCATGTCCCGAAACGAAGCATTGCAGCCAGCGATGTAAAAGCGCTCAGGCAGATCGGCAGTAATAGATCTGTGATCAGTACAGTAGTCTTAGATCCGAATTCACTGCTGGTACCCGTCAAAACGAGTATTCCATAAAACAACAGCGATAGAAGGAGGTCATATAGCAGTATGGTTCCTATTCTGGCTACCATAAGCTGTACGGGTGTAACAGGAAAGGTTGCCTCAAGCTCACTCATTGGCGTATGCATGGATCGGAGTGAATATGCCACACTGGCTACAGGAAGCAACAGAATCGTAAATAAAAATACATCCGGCTTAGCAGAGCTACTGAACCATTCACTTGCTGCCAGCCCCTCAATGACTGCTCCTATGCCAATCATAAGCGCTGATATAAGCCAAAACAGCCAATGCATCGTCCTTGCCTGGGCTGCCATTTGCTGTATAAGCTTTACTGGCAAAGACATAGCGATAGCTGGTAGCCGCCCAGGCCTGTCATGACTTGCCACTCGCCTAGATGAGGGTGCGGCAACCGATCGCTCAGGCTGTGAAGCATATGCAGCGGCAAGAGCCAGCAGGGATTGGGTCTGCTGGCCGCTGAGGCCTTCGATGGTATAGCGATCCAGTTGGCTGAATACGGCTCCGATCTTGTCATGTTCCCATCGATCCGCTGCTGCTTCACCCTTTTCCTCTAGTTGCCGCTGCTCTTGCAATTCCCTGTGCAGTTGACTGTCACGACTAGCGTTATCGGCTCCGGATATGTAACTCATTCTGATCCTCCCCTTTCTGCAATGTATGGGCCAGTCGCCTGAACGCCCGATACAGCTTGGACTTGACCGTTCCAAGCGGCAGTTCCAGCAGCTCGGCTATTTCATCCAGCTTGAGCTCCTCGTAAAAACGCAAAATAACAATTTGCCGCTCCTCCTCAGGCAAAGCGCCAAGGGCAGCAATGACTGCTTCACGCTCATACTGCTTGTCTAAAAAAGACGCTACCGTATCTTTACCGCCATCAGCCGCATCATACACTCCGGTATCCTTAGCCGCTACTTCATAACGATATGCTCCGGACTTCCATACATCACGGCACAGGTTCGTCGCAATTCGATAAATCCATGGTCGAAACCGTTCAGGCAAGCGACCAGCTTGCAAAGCGGTGAATACTCTGACAAAACACTCTTGCACCAAATCTTCTGCGAGCTGACGCTTGCTGGTCAGTCGGTATAAATACGCATAGATGGTCTGATGATACCGATAGACGAACAACTCCAGCACGGCTGTATTCCCTTGCTTGTATTGCTCGAGCAGTTGCTCATCCGTAACAACAGCACGGCTGTTCACTTGACTCCCTCCCTTCTCGCTCAGCACTATTGCCTGCGCACGAGCCAACCTCTGCCTTTCCCCAATAGAAGCAAACAGCAGAAAAGCAGTATTCCAGCTGCCACAAATAATGCGATTGCGTTGTGCGATTTATCTGCGAACCGGCTCACCGGCCAGACGGCTTGAAATAAATAGTAACGATTGAGCGGCATACTGGACATAAAATACTCCAGCAGCCACACCGTTGCACCCACTCCTAGCCCGACAGCCATATTGCGCCCTAGCAGACTGCCCAATGCCGCCAGACCACCGACAAACATATTCACACTGAGGCTATGTTTGATTATGTACGCTAGTTGTGCCGAACTTAAAGGGATCGCCCAGCGGTCAATTGTCCAGAGCAACGCTGCTTCATAGATAACAAGCAATAGCGCAGCGACCGCTCCTCGCTCGGCGAACACGAGTAATTGTGAATATGGATAGCTGAAATGATGTGCAAAAGTACCCTCACTGAAATCATCGGCGAACAAGGCCGCACTTAAAGCAATCGTAAGTAAAGGCAGAATAAAAATATAAACCATTTTGACTTGATAAAAACCTGGAGATGGTAACAACTCTGGCAGCATGAGGCAACTAGCTGCTATCAGCGCCGCAATAATAGCTATAGCTAGCAAGTAGCCGCTCCATAGGATGCGCCATGCATATTTTGCACGGGACAAAAGGATGAGGGTGACCTTCATTTTCCTCCCTCCGTTTTCCTTTGCAAATAGCCTCGCAGAAGCTCTTCCATTTGTTCATCGCTGTCCTCGATTAGCTGCTCTGTGCCAATACTGTTATAGACAAGCTTGATGACATCGTAGACACTTTCAATACCGTACTGGCTGTATATGGTGTTCATAAGGTCATAAACCTGATTCGGTGTACCGTTCAAAAAATAGCTGCTAACAGGTTCGAACAGTGGACCTTTCAGTTCATTTCCCGCCACCTTGCGCTCAATATAGGCCTGAAAAAAGTTATTCAGTATATATTGGCTATTAAAATAGACCAATCTCGCATTTCTAATCTCTCTGCGTTTGGCACTGTAATCAAGCCAGTATTGCCCCGTTCTCAGTTGGATGTTCCCATTCTTCCCTCGATCAATTTCCGCCCCAAAATAACTTGATACAGACACCTTAGACAAAAAGTGAACATCGCGAGCTTCCGGACCTCCAACTGCTGCATCTACCATGCCAAGGGTGTTCATACTCACCATATTCAAACTATAATACGGATAATCGGCAAGTGCCATAGTAACCGACTGGGGAAAGCTCGTTGCAGCTTCTCCATCCAACATTTTCAAAGTACGCGCCGCTTGGGCGTAATACTTAGCTGCGTACTGTGCTGCTTCTTCGACAGAACGGTCAGGCAATTGACCAGATGCCAGCAGACGCAACGTCTTGCCGTCTGCTGTCGCTTCTGCAAGCTGCAGATCGCCCCCAAATAATGTAAGTCCGCTTGCTTCATCCAGCTCCAGTCGAGTGACGGTCGCTCCCTTCTCTCCAGCCATCTTACTAGTAATGACAGAGGCGTTGGAGAATAGTTTCAAGCTACTTGGCCCTGTGATAGCAACTTCAAAGCCCGCCATAGGGCGCGGCAATTGTGTGTCCAGAACATCTGTAGCGTGACGCCCCCATTCGTAGTGATCGGTAAGCAATTCCGATAGCCGGCTATTGCCGATAACAGGGTACCAGCCATAGAAAGCTGGAAGGAAAATCCTGTTATCGTCGACAACAGCGATCTGCTCCCAGCTATCCCTGCTAGGAGCGACGGAATAATAATGACGCCAATCATTTATGGTACCGCTATATATCATCTCGATCTCCAGATGCTCCCCTGGCATAACATCCGTAGCAGGCTTGATCCAAAGTACATCTGTAGCCTCTTCCCACTCATAGGCAGCAGCAGCACCGTTCACCTTCAGTTCCTGTACATCAAATATATGCCGTAGCATGATGGGGAATCTCCCTAGCGTTTCCGCTTGTCCATTGCTTGCTTGCATCGTCGCCTGTATTTCTAGCCCATGCCGCGGCAATAATTCCAACTCCAGCTTATAGTTATTAATGTGCAGATCCTGAAACTTCATGCCGACAAGCAGATCTTTAATATGCGATACCGAGAGCGGATTGCTGGTAATCCCGTCTGTGTTAAGGGTGATACGAGACATCTCCTTAATATCCGCCTCCGTATATTTACCCGCTGCAATTCCAGCAACGAGCAGTTGCTCCAATTCACGCTGTTGCGTGATATCATTGGCTGAAGTAAGACGTTCGCGATAGAAACGTTCATTGGCATCCGCAATATCTACCCGTTCCTGCAGGTATCCGTACATCGCACTACCTGCCCATAACAATGCTGCACCTAGAATCAGCATCGTGGGATAGACCAGCCATGCCTTGACCCGTTCCCGCCTGCGTCTACATACTACAAGTAGAACAGTCATGACCATTCCTGCTGCTAAAGCTGCAACGATGCCGCGATGCAGCCAAAATGCCGGATCATATATAAATCCCCACATACGTGAGTAAGACTTACCAATATATTTAACTAGTGAATAATCGAACCAAATCTGCGTATGAAGGGGTAATGAAAAAGAAGGGCGATCGGTCTTAAAAAATTCCGGTAAAATAATTGCCAAGCTAAGCAACAGGACGAAGCTGATCAAGTAACTGTATCGCTTGCGGATAAGGATACCTACTAAGTAGGCAATTA
Organism: Paenibacillus sp. FSL R5-0475; assembly: GCF_038004585.1. Classification (NCBI taxonomy): domain Bacteria; kingdom Bacillati; phylum Bacillota; class Bacilli; order Caryophanales; family Paenibacillaceae; genus Paenibacillus; species Paenibacillus sp. FSL R5-0475. The sequence continues at coordinate 16,087 of NZ_JBBORK010000001.1, read as the reverse complement.
CAGTTGCAAATAACATCGGGATGGCAAAGGAAGCCAATACAGCAGAGGTATACCATTCACGCATTCCCCATGAGATGCCATCATTTACGACCAACCATACATAAGCCCCCATCGGCACGAGCGCAGCTGCTAACGGAAGGGTTACAGCACAGAGCAAGCGTGCAGCCTCCATTTCCCATGTTTGATACGGAAAGGTAGCCATCATGGTTGCTGTCTTCCATTCTTCATCCCGCCGTGCTATCGCTGTTGCCAGCAAAGGCAAAATAATGAGGGCTACATGGCAATACACCTCAGAAATATCCATCACGTATACTGCACGATCCAATTTGGCATCGGCGGTCTGAAACATCAAATACAGGATGCCGACCACAGTTGCCAGCATCAGATACAAGCCTGGGCCACGCAGCAGCAGCTTGCACTCTGTTTTGTAATAGCGAATCAGGCTCATTGGCTATTCCCCGCTCTCATGACCGCGATATATCCGTCCTCAAGTCCTGCCTTTGCCTGGACTGCTCCAGGTAATGGGACAGAACTGGCAAGAACACGCGCCTCATAGCCGGCTCCTGAACGCTTTGCAGTCACGATGGCTGCAGTTTCTTTGAGCTCTGCAAGCTTCTCATCACCCACTTGGACCGTCCACACTTGTCCCTGCACACGCTGGAGCAATTGTTCTTGCGTACCGTGAAATACGATGCGCCCTCCGCTCATAATCGCCATACTCTTACAGTTATTATCAATATCGGCGACGACATGTGTAGACAGTAGCACAGTACGATCTTTACCCAGCTCTGTCAGCATATCACGAAATCGCATGCGTTCTTCGGGATCAAGCCCTGCCGTAGGCTCGTCCACAATAATGAACTGCGGATCACCTAGCAACGCCTGGGCAATACCGATGCGCTGCCGCATCCCGCCAGAATATTTGCCTATACGCACATGGCGCTTCTCCTCCAGATTGACTCGGCGCAACATTTCGGCTACTGCTTTCCTCCGGGCTTTTCCATTTGTAATGCCCTTCATGGACGCGACATAATCGAGATATTCCGCGCCTGTCAACTTGCGATACACGCCAAACTCTTGTGGCAGGTAGCCAAGCAAGCCACGAATTTCACGTTCATCCCGCCCAAGCTTGCAATGTCCAATTTGTACATCCCCTGATGTTTTCGGTATTACTGTTGCCAATATTTGCATTAAAGTTGATTTTCCCGCCCCATTGGGACCGAGTAAGCCGAACATACCCGTACCCAATGTCAGGTTAATTCCGTTCAGTACTTGTTTACTGCCATATTTTTTGCACAATTGCTGGATAACTACATGCATCATTACCTGCCTCCATTCGTACTTGGCCAACTACCGTGCGCACGAGTAGATTGTCGAACAGTATAACGACACTCCCTTCTAAAAGTTTAAAAAACAGGTATTTTTTTTAAAAAAAGTATCCTTGCGCTGCCAATATGACATTTGTTCGATGTGTCGCTTGACGCTTATGGCTTACACAAATCTCCCATTTATTACACTTACATTTCAAACTACCTGCTCCATTTACTTTCCGGTTGGTCGTAATAATTCATTACTCCACCTTCGAACCAGAACTCCAGTTGATTTACAGTATGAATTAGCTCATATCCTTCTGGCTGCGATAAAGAATCAGGAAACGGGTCGTTAACTCTAGTTAATGATGGCAGAATCATCGATGGTGCAGTTTCTACGTACTTAGGGCAAACTTTTTTAAAATAAAGGTCAATGCTAGCTTATACCTTGCGTAGAACTAGTGCAAATATTTGGAAGTACAACTTTTTAATATAAAATTTCTATATTACTCCATCAGAGTTGCATAGAAGCTGTAGCATTTCTATTTGTTGAATTACATATGAAGGAATTTGTTAACTTTTGTAGAATGGTATCATTCACCTGCAACTTAAGTCCTAGTCATTTACGGCACATATATTCGCTGACATGTTAATAACAAAAGAGTTTGATATTATTTTAGCGAAACAACCATTTGAACAGGCATTAAGCAGGCAAAGTGAAAAAAAGGGGAATGAATATGCTCTGTAAAAAGTGTAACACGGAACTTTCAGAGGACAGTCTTTTCTGCAAAAATTGTGGAACTAAGACTTCAACAGCGTCTTCAGAAAAGTTAAGTAACAGGAAGAAATGGATTCTAATCGGTGGTATTATAGGAGTCGTGATTGTCATCGTACTGACAATCTGGTTCTTAAATAACAGACCTGTTGGTTCATTCAAAAATGCTATCCAAGGAAACAAATATGGAGATGCTATCGAAATTTATGAAAAGAAAATTAAAGGCGATCTAAAAAAAGAATCCGAAGTTGAGACGTTTCTTCAAACTAACATTGAAGAAGCGAAAAAAGATTTCACTAACGAAAAGATCGATTATACCACAGCTACAAACCAACTTGAAATAATTAAGAAAACTAACCTTTTGAAATCAGAAGTAAGTGCAGCTCAATCTGAGATAGACAAACTGAATGATTCGAGAACAGCATTTAAGACTGGAGAAGAACTCCTGAAAAACAAAAATGTGAAGAATGCTCTTGCGGAATTGAAGAAGGTTATCGAAGTTGATGAAGCCAACTATTCAAAGGCTCAGGAATTAATAAAGGACACTTCTGCTGGTTATAAAACCGCCATCCTGGACGATGCCCAAAAGCTTTCGTCCGAACAAAAATATGATGATGCTATCAAAGTCATAAATGAAGCTTTGATGATTATACCTAATGATTCTGATATGATGGCTAAAAAAACAGTTTATGAAAAGCAGAATGAGGAAAAATTGGCCACCCAGCGTAAAGTAAAGATGGAAGAAGCGAAGAAAAATCAAGAGGTAACAGTAGAAAAATCTATTATAATAGTTCAAGATGATACCTATAAATCTTTATATCCCGATATGATTCAAGTAATTACCCGAAACAACTCTAACAAAGTGGTTAAGAATATGAATGTATCTATGTTAGCCTTTGATTCTAACGGACTTCCTATAAAGATTAAACGAGAGTACGGAGATGCTTCCTTCGAGTTTGTGGGTATTGCTGAAAATGTAAATATTGTACCAAAAGCAACATTTGGAAAAGGAAAGGGGTGGAGTCTTGATAGCACCCATGGTATAAAAACTGTACTTGCCTGTGTAAAAGATGTCGAATACTACGACGGTACAAAATGGGAAAATGAATACTATCCATATTGGGTTGAAGAACACCAAGAAAAATCCTTGAATTTCTAACGATCAATCAGCATGGGCTTTCCATGCCATCTGTCGCAATATCTATTTCTTATTACAATGGAGTTTACTCGACCATCTTCCCAATCTCCATCCCACTCTTTAAGGTAAACAAATAACGCGTTGGCGAGGGGATGGTTATCTTCTCTACCAACGCGTTAAATTGTTCATCATCAAATTGTTCAAGCAAATTCTGTCGAGTATACATTACCTGTATGGTTTCATTTGTTTGTTTTGTTATTTGCGATTTTTGTTCCATATCCTTTTCAATATGTATTCCTTCATCCGAATTCATCTAACTCCCGTGATGTCCTGGCATTCGCCTTAAAGCTTCAAATTAACCCATCCCTTGAGGTCGGTTTTCAATTGTTCGATGTTCTGTCCTACAATAATTAGCCCATGCTGGGTGTACTATCAAAAAAGCAAGTTCCCTGTTGGCAAGTTGCTTTTAAAATGCTCTATTGTGAATCTCTACTTAAATCTAAATTATCCTCCAGACCCTACCGCTTAGCCTTATAAAACTCATGATAAAGCTTCATCAGCGCCCTCTTCTCAATCCGCGAAACATAACTCCACGAGATCCCCAGCTCCTTGGCAATCTCCCGCTGCGTCCGCTCTTCTCCACCTGTATCAAGTCCAAATCGCCCAACGACAACTTCTTTTTCCCGATCATCCAGAATATCGAGGTTACGATAAATCTTGCTCTTCTCGATCTTCAGATCAACTTCTTTAATGACATCATCCGCTTCGGAGCCAAGGATATCGATGAGTGTAATTTCATTACCTTCCTTGTCTGTCCCAATCGGATCGTGCATTGATACGTCTTTCCGTGTTTTCTTCAAGGATCTAAGGTGCATCAGGATCTCGTTTTCAATACAACGGGCAGCAAAAGTAGCCAGCTTTGTCCCTTTGTTCGGACGGTAACTCTCAATAGCTTTGATCAGGCCGATCGTTCCGATGGAGATTAAATCCTCCATGTCTTCTCCGGTATTATCGAATTTTTTGAGGTTGTGGACACGATGCGATGTAATAACTAGAAATGGACTGAATTATGCATGTCTCTGGGCAAGCAAACAATTAAATAGCCACATGGAGTTCTTACGCTCCTATGTGGCCTTTCACTTAGCTATCTTGAATTTTCTTCTTCAATTACAATATTTCTACTACTATTTTCCCATACTATTTATCTGTTGAAGCACTGCATTTACTTGTCCTAAAATTCTTTTAACCTCATCTGTAATATTGCAACGAAAAAGACCCTTAACTACAGAGAAAAACTCAGTATCAATTCTTCTGTAGTCATATCCCGTTCGAACTACATTATTAAGTTCATTTAGAACATATATCCAAAATTCTTTACTTAGAAATTGCCTTCTCAAATCAATTAGGTCGTGTCTTAAATCTCACTTAAGGGCATCTTTCTCCGCCTTTTCGTCCCCCTGCTGCGTCACTTTCTCTTGAAGTACCCCGGTACGCCTGCGAAAAAGTCCCTGGCTTGGAACGTAAATTCGGCAAAATCTGCTCCTTTAGGAATTCTAAGACACACCCTAATCGAACTTGACCCTTTCGACAGTATTCGCGGGATTCCTGCACCGTAGAGAACTGGACTCGTCTCATCTCTTGGTATTGAACCACTCTACAAGAATCGCAGCCGTATCATGGGGCTGAAATACCGGAAAATAATGACCATAGGGTACATCTACGCATTTAACCTGTGGATCGATTTCCTCAGGATAGTGGTAATCCTCATCTTCCTTGCCCCAGACCACTACTGTGCTCTTCGCCTGATCAGCTTTACTCCACGTCCCCATCGATAACTTGTCTTGGACTCCTTTGCCCTTCCCGGTATGAATCCAGCGTAACAAATCGGTATGCGCACCCGCAATGCGTGGAGATTGCATACTGGACCTCACCTTTTCTGCAAATCTTCTAATTACACGGTGATCCGTGTCACGTTTTGATTGAAGCATACGATTCCAGCCAGCTTCGGATCGCCCGGTCAGAAGGGTACGCACGAAATCTCTTGGCATACGGGAAGCCATACGCAGAGCTGTCTGGTTAGAGTTATGACCTACGGGCTGCAATAAACCAAGCTGAATATCTGTGCGTCCGCTCCTGAATGCCGCAGTAGCCGCAATTGCGCCCCCAACAGAGTGACCGATCAGCTTCATCGGGCCTTCCAACTCGCGAAGTGCGGTGAGTAGTTCATGCACATGGCCTTCAAACGCTTCACTCTTCTGATGAACAGGTGACCGACCGAATCCGGCCAGATCGACAAGCCATACCGGGTTTCCTGTCAGTTCCCGAAGCCGTTCTCCCAAAGGTAACATCTCATCGGCACAACTAAGCAAACCATGTACGATGATCCACGACTCTCCTTCACCATCCCAACCAAGTGCAGCCAAATTTCCGATCCGTGATCGAGTACAACCGGCTGGCAAAGTCCCAGATGATGCATGACGGAGACGATAATCCAAGTCGGCTGTCACAAATGGAAGCTGTTCCCTGATATCAGGCCAGGATTGTCCCATACGTGTGAACAGAGCCTCCGTCTCTTCCACCGGAAATGTTCTGTTGGTAATAAAAGAAACCGATTCTGCTGGAACACCGCTGATCCGCGTACCGCCTGATTTCATCGCCCATTGAACCCATGTCAGTGGTACAGCCCATTTGGGCTTTGGAACATCCATTTGCTGTGACAGAAGATGCAGTAATTCCTTCATGCTAGGACTATCTTCTTTGCGCGCCAAAAGTGGATACGTTCCTCCCACTGGAGCTGTTTCTTTGGATAAAAAGACAAGGGTCTTTGCAACCACATCATTCTCCACAAGCGGCAACCAATATGATGAACCTCCCGGTACAACAGGCATGAATCGTTTCTGAATCGCCTGAATGAGCAGTCCGATACCACCCGTTTGCTCGGTTTCACCCGTGGGTCGCGGTCCCACCACTGTACTTGGATTGACAACAGACAACGGATACTGATTCGCCTCTGCATGTTCACGGACATACAGATCAGCGTGAAATTTCATTTCTTCATATGCACTTTCATGATTTTCCAGTTTGTTGACCTGAATGTATTCCCCCTTTTCGTCCCGTTGTCCATACGGGCTCATAAATCCAACAACATGGATAAAGTGTCTCAGTCCGCGTATACGATGGATCTCGCCAGCCAGTTCCGCCACTTCCTTCGCGCCGTTCATAAAAATCTGTTCTGCTTCTTTACGCTCCAGAGTAACATCCATCGTGCCGCCAGCATGAATGATGACGTCTGCTTCGAGAACAAGCTGCCGATCAGTCAATATAAGGCCGAGACCTGGTTTGGACAAATCGCCGTGGATAAATGTAATTCGGTCGAAGTTCTTCACTCCGTAAGCTTGCAGCACAACTCTGGCTCTTGGTTCGGAACGAACAAGCAACAACAATTTTGTGTCCCCAGCCGCGAGTTGTTTTACTGTTTCCTTACCGATAAAGCCTGTACTGCCTGTCATGAAAATGATTGCTGGTTCAATTGCCCTCTTGTTAATAACCTGCTTTATGTCCCTAGTGTGCTCCGTTTTTGTTTCACGAGTAGTATGAACATTCATTGTGTATTCGCCCCTCATAGTACTATTTAGTACTAATTATATTCAAAAAAAAGCTTCGTTTACCGAAGCATCTGACAAAAAGTACGTGCTGATTGTTCAATAATTCCTGTATCACGCGCGGTCTCCCCAAGTACAAGCGAACCTTCCATTGCCGCAATAAATAATGCTGCTGCTGGTCCCGGCTCGATTCCTTTACGAAACTCCCCGCCATCCAGCCCCTGTTGGAACAATTTCTCCATCATTGGCTGCAACTCACGAAAGAAACGGGATATGCTTTCTTTTACTTCCGGTGCACTGGCTGGTGTCTGCATATACAGTGTAATAAACGGACAACTTCCTTCATAATCCCGACCCTCTATGCCTGCGGACAGTAACGCCATAAACGAATAGATGCGTTCTGTTACCTCTCGTTCACGCTGACTGAGCAGCAGGTAAAGATCTGATTCATACTGGGCGATCCAGTACTGCACCACAGCATGAAGTAATTCCTCCTTGTTTTTAAAATGGTAATAGATATTCGACTTGGATACTCCGCTAACCCGTACTACCTCATCCATACTAACGTAGCTGTACCCCTGACGCAGAAATAACTGTGCAGCCACTTCAACTGCCTTGGTCCGGTTAACCGGATTGGAACTCTTAGATTTAGCAGATCCATTGTTCAATTTTTTATTCGTCATATATAGAACTATATAGTACTAATCAAATAAAAACAAGTTTTTTGTTAATCAAAAGATCCTCTTTCACCTCAACCCCCTCCTACTTGTCCACATATAGTATTAACGCTGTGTTAAATACGTCATGGAATTACTAAACCGCTTCGGGTTATCCACATTCCAGAGATATTCACGAGGTTATTGGATCTGATCGGCAGATTCATCCTCTTTAATCAAAAGCGACTAGGGCGTGTTAGTGACTCAAAAATATATTTTCATTATATCCATATTATTACTACATCATTTCAACTCTTGTAGATATAAGTCTAGCAACAATTATTACTACTCTTTTTTTGCTATCGATCATTTTAGAGTTATCTATCTAGAAGCTTATTCCTACATTCAAAACATATATATATTAAATCTATGCATCATTTAAAGTATTCTTCTGAACACCACTTTATCTTTATTTCACTACTTTTTTCATGAATTTTTATTAACTGATTTTTAAAAAAATTCGTTGAACTATATCTTTAGCTATAAAAAACTGTCTCTTAAAGTAAATTATTTGCTTCTGATATGGACCTTGGTGCTTTTCATTGTTCTCATATACATGTAACAATTGAATATGGAGATCATAAATTTCTTTGTATGTCATAATAACACCCCTCAGCAGTTACAAAGTTAATTTTCTGAATATGCTTTTTTTATGTTCATTTATCCCAACGACTTGAATTAACAAAAAAGCAACTCCCCTGTTGGCAAGTCGCTTTTAAAACACTGTATAGTGAATCTTTAGTTATTATCTAAGACCCTACCGCTTCGCCTTATAAAACTCATGATACAGCTTCATGAGTGCCCTCTTCTCTATCCGCGACACATAACTCCGCGAGATCCCAAGCTCCTTCGCAATCTCCCGCTGCGTCCGCTCTTCCCCACCTGTATCTAGCCCAAATCGCCCAACGACAACCTCTTTTTCCCTATCATCCAGAATATCAAGATTACGATAAATCTTGCTCTTCTCGATCTTCAAATCCACTTCTTTAATAACATCATCCGCTTCAGAACCAAGGATATCGATTAGCGTGATTTCATTACCCTCTTTGTCTGTCCCAATCGGATCGTACAAGGACACGTCTTTGCGAGTTTTCTTTAACGAACGTAGGTGCATCAGAATTTCATTTTCAATACAACGAGCCGCAAATGTGGCCAGTTTTGTCCCTTTGTTCGGACGATAGCTCTCAATAGCTTTAATCAGGCCGATGGTGCCGATGGAGATCAGATCCTCCATGTCCTCCCCAGTATTATCGAATTTTTTGAGGTTATGGACACGAAGTGATGTCAGTACAACAATAAAACCGAACACTGTGACCTTACAGCGCTCGGTTTTATTGTTGAATATTCCTTTTTTTCAAATGTTGAGCAATACGTTGAGCCCATTCAGGCAAAACACTCTGATGGTATTTGAAGCATTCCTTATCTGCTTCCAGTACAATTTCACCGTCTGCTTTGCTATTATCAATAACAACTAGATGGTCGATTAAGTCCAAATGAGCCAATAGATTCTCCATGCTAGTTACACTGCGTCTAATAATATCCTCTGACTCAATATGATGACCCCCGTTTTTCACGCGAGTAGTAACACGCTCAATATTAAGCCGTACATCCCCTAGTCCAACATAAAACATGATGGTCTCAAATCCATTTTCTTTTGCATCATACATTTGACGAATAACATTTCCACCTGCTAATGTCGTCTCGATTGTGAAATCCCGCTTATTCCGGATACATTCTCTAGCTAATTTGATAGCTTCCTTTCCTGCAGTTACTTTATACTTCTCTGGATTTTGCTGATCAATTTTACGCGCTAAAGCATCTGGATCGATGTTTACACTTATACCAAGTCGATCAACAATCTAGAACGGACCTATGCAGAAATGTAGGCAGTGCATTAATCGTGCCTCTGGGGAAAATACCACTAAATCAACGATGTATAAAAAGTCATAGGCGAGAAGCAACATAAAGCACCTGCAATTAGTAGGTGCTTTATGTTTGATCAACTCTTCAATCGCAGCCTTAGTTAAATCCCTGGCTTCATAAATGGCATTGTAGTAATATGTTTAGCATCACCACACTCAACATGATAGATAAATATGTCCGGTTTTTTTCTTTACTAAGGGAAAAATCCGGACGGAGAAATAGAATAAATCTTAATTAACTGTTACACTTGAAAATTTGATTGGCTTGGTAGAGGTCTAGTTGTATACTGAAAAGTAATTTCTTATATAAATTGACAGGGGCGTAAGACTAGAAATGGAGATACATGCCATTCAATTATCGTTCATTACTGAACATGCGTTGTTTGATCAACTGCTTGTATATGTACCACCCAATAAAAGAGCCAAGATTAATAAATTCCACCAATTCGAAGATAAATTGCGTTCATTAATTGCAGATCTACTCTCTAGGGTCGTGATGTGCAGATTGATGTACATAACAAATCGAAATTTCACTTCAAAACTGAATGTAACCTCCTACGGAAAACCCTATCTTGAAGGTTCATCGTTGCACTACAATTTATCTCATTCTGGAGTTTGGGTGGTACTAGTTGTAGATCATGAGCCGGTAGGGATTGATATCGAGAAGAAACAAACTATTGATTTGGATATTGCATCGGGATTTTTTTCACCTGCTGAATATGCTGATCTATCATCATTACCATGTAGCCAAAGAACAAACTATTTTTATTCATTATGGACGTTGAAGGAAGCATTAATCAAAGCCGATGGCCGAGGATTATCGATTCAGTTTGACACCTTCTCATTCTCACTGCGTAACGATCGAATTTATTTCGATCCCGCTTGTTCCGATCTCCCACAATATTATTTTCATCAATATGATATTGCTCCAGATTACAGTCTATCTGTATGTGCGATGAACGATAAATTCCCGGAAAATATTCATATTTGGGATTTTGAAACATTAATATCGAACGTCAAGAACTTTCTAAGATAACTCATCCCTTGTAGCTAAGAGTATGGATGATAGTCTATCTACAATTGCTAGAAGCATCCACCACCATAACTCTGTGATGAAGAACACCACTTAGTTCTAAAGAGTAAAATGAAATCATTATTTATTCAATAGAATAATAGCCTCTCTTTTCCGTACGATGTCTTCGATTTCGGTTTGCCTTGGTTCCAAATCATATCCAAGCTATCGTCTCGTGAGAAAAGGGGGCCACGCCAATTATACAGTTAGTTAATCCTATGGTCTTGTCTCCTCTGTCGTAGCTAGAAAAACATCGTGCCTCATAGAGTTGACGGATGGCTTTATAAGCTTACTTTCCGATCTCAGAGAATACCAGCCAAACCCAGGATACACTATATTGAAAGTAGAGGGGATCAGTTATATTGACAACTATTATGTTCTTTAATTATATTCTTCCATAATAATTGAAATTAGCGTAATAACTGCTTGTATTACATATTAGAGGAAATACTAACCTTCATTATTTAATGCTATTTAAAGCAACTAAAATTGAATTTACATAATTCAGTACCTCTGCCTCTTGATCTAGAATAAAAAAATGCCCCCCTTCAAACTTTTGGAAATGACAGTGACCGGTAGTTTCTTTTTCCCAATTAATCAGTTTTTTCCCTTCACTACCTATATCTGTATCTCCGTATAATATAAACAAATCACTTTTTATTTTTCTATGATTATTTGCTATATACTCTTCCGTTATTTTATAATCAGCTCTTAGAATTGGTCCAAAGAGATCTGTAAGTTCATCATTCTCAAAAACCAATGCATCAGTTCCCCCAAGATCAAATATTTTATTGAAAAAAAGTTCTTTTGGTAGTAAATGAATTTGTTTATTTTCTCTTTCTCTAGGGCAGGTACAACCTGATATAAATATTTTTTGTGGCATTTTAATGTTTTCATTAATAATTCGATGAACCAATTCGAAAACAATCAGCCCCCCCATGCTATGTCCAAATAAAGAATACTCAGAATGAGCATCAATTTGATCAATAATTCTTAAATACACATCGTCTACTGCCTCTTCGAAAGTTTTATACAAAGGTTCCCTCATTCTTGAACCCCTACCTTTTAATTCAATCGGCACTATTCCTATATCTTTATTCATTCTTTTCCATTTATTGAATATCGTCGCTGAAGCGCCCGCATATGGAATGCAAAATAACTTTGTATTAATCATTTTGTAACTCCTCTTATCATAGTGTTTGTAGTTTAATTTTCAGTTCCCGAGGGGCCAAAAATCATCAGCTAAATTTTCAGCGATGATCTTTGACCTACCTGTGGGACAATAGAATTGATTAGCTTGTTTCAGAATATTTCCTTGTTACCTCAGTTGTGCTGACCAAAAGATATTGATATTGCTTATTTAACTTGCTACCCAGGAACCACTACTCATTTTTTAACCACAAGTTCGCTGCTTTGGACGATGCTTTGCCCAAATTGTCATAAATTCCATCATGTACAATTTATTAGCGAAACTCGCTTCTTTTTCCAATCCAAATAATAATCAGATACCTACCTCATTCTAAAAATGCTTGCTTGATACAGCCAAACGCAATAATAACAGCTTGGTATAGAATGGTATGGAAGATAATCGAATCTTGATTGGCTTCTCACTCCATTATTCGTTGATATACTGAAGTTGCATCTGCACAATCCTCTTTTGTTTTACATAGGGCTTCCATCAATATTAGCCTAGGTTCATTCCATCAATAGCCAATTTTGGCTTTAACTCACTTTTCAAACTTAGATTTTCAAAATGAAAGGCCATTTCTTTAATAGTTCTATATGAATAAACTATAATTTCTTCAACTTGGAATCCATTTCTTTCTAACTCTATTTCTAATTGTACTGCTTTTATTGAATGGCCACCTAACTCAAAGAAATCGTCTGATCGTCCTACTTCCTCAATCCCCAAAACTTTTTTCCAGATCTCAGCGAGTTGTTCTTCTATTGCTCCTTGGGGTGCAACATACTCATTTCCTCGCATCCACCCCTCTTTTGGTAAAGGTAACGCCTTCCGATCCACTTTTCCGTTTGAAGTCAATGGCATTTGCTCTACTTCCATAAAGTAGGCAGGTACCATATAACTTGGTACAAGTTTCTCCAAATGCCTTCTTAAATCGGTTACATCTATGGTGGTCTCACTAACAAGATAAGCGCATAGATATTTGCTGCCATCGTCTGACTCTCGTGCCATAACCACGGCCTCGTTAACCGAATCATGCTTCAACAGCTGAACTTCGATCTCACCACATTCAATCCGGTATCCTCGAATCTTCACCTGATGATCCATCCGACCCATATATTCTAGAGTTCCATCTGGTAACCACCGTGCTAAGTCTCCACTTCGGTACATCTTTTCCCCAGGTTTAAACGGGTTCGCAATAAATCTATTCCTTGTGAGCTCCTCACGATTCAAATAGCCACGAGCAATCCCTTTTCCACCAACAAAAAGCTCTCCAATCACGCCTACAGGGACAAGTTTTTGCTGTTCATCGAGAATACACATAGTGGTTGTGGGAATAGGATGACCGATATTACTTTTCTCACCTTCAATATCCTCCATAGTCACTTCCCTATAAGTCGTGTGAACAGTTACCTCTGTGATCCCGTACATATTAATTAATTTCGTATGTGGATACGCTATTTTCACTTTATATAATTTTATTGGACTTAGTGCTTCTCCCGCAAAAATGATATAGCGTAGTGCCAAATCATTTCCAATGAAATTGCTTCCCTCTTGCATAAGGGCATAAAATGCTGTCGGTGTTTGATTCAAAACTGTTACTTTCTCTTGTAATAATAAATCTGTCAACGCCTCTGGAGATTGTGCAATAAACTTTGGTACGATAACAAGTTTTCCTCCATACAGTAAGGCACCGTACATCTCCCAAACAGAAACGTCAAAACAATAAGAATGGAACATTGTCCATACATCATTCGCATTAAAGTCAAATTCCATTTCATCATTTAGAACTAAGCGAATGACATTTCTGTGTTCGATGATAACCCCTTTAGGTAAACCTGTAGTACCTGAAGTGTATATGATGTATGCAGCATCTTGCGGGCTATTTATATTCTCTAAATTCGTTATCTCCTCTTCCGATATGACATCCAGTTCCTCTGAGAGATTGAATGTTACTCCGCTAAATGTAGTACTAGCAGCATATTCACCAGTTGTAATTAAGAATGAAGCCTTGCTATCTTCGAAAATGTATTCTACTCTTTCCGCCGGATAACCTGGATCAATTGGGAGATATGTTCCTCCTGCTTTGAGAATGGCTAATATACTAATAATTGTTTCAACCGATCGATCTAATAGTAATGCAACAATAGATTCTTGTTTAACTCCATGAGACCTTAAGGCTCTTGCTAGTTGGTTAGAACGCTCATTTAACTGAAGATATGTTAACTGTCGACCTCCAGCCACAACAGCAATATTCTCTGGTGTTTTTTGAACCTGTTCCTCGAATAACTGATGTATGGTCTGATGAGATGGATAACCTGCTTTTGTTTGGTTAAATCCGTTTACAAGCTGTTCTCTTTCCTCTGCCGTCACTATTTCAATCTCATTAATCATAGAGTTCGGATTTGCTATGATTTGCTTAATAACATGTTGCAAATGACCTTTCATTCGTTCCACTCTTCCAGGTTCAAACGCGTTCAGATTGTAACTGAATTTTATAGCAAGTTCCTTTGCAGGTATCAAAATCACATTAAAGTCATAATTCGTTTGCTCAAACGTATTGAAATTCGATAATTCCAATCCTACTCCTGCTGCTTGACCCATGTCCTTCAAGCGATCATCCATCGGGTAATTTTCAAAAACCATAATATGATTGATCAAATCTTGTTTTAATGTACATTGATTTTGGATCTCATATAAAGGATACGAACTATATGCATCTGACTCGCTCGCTGCATATTGAACTGCCTTCAGTACCTCCGTAAACTGTTGAGTCGAACTATTTGAAATTCGGACAGGAATAGTATTAATAAACAATCCTACCATCTTCTCGATTCCTGGTATCACTGCAGGTCTCCCCGAAACGACTGCACCAAAAACAACATCATTCGTTCGGTTATATTTCTGCAGGACTACCCCCCAGATTGTCTGCATAATGGTATTCAAAGTGACCTGGTATTGGTTCGCCAGTTGTTGGAGTTTTCGCGTCTGTTCCTCATCCAGAGCAAACCACAGCTCCTCTTGCTTATAACCATCTGCCGTCTTTTTATATCCCGGCAGGGTAGTCACTTCATCGATCGTTTTCAAATAATCGTTCCAATAATCCGATGCTTTCGCTTTATCTTGTTTCTCTAACCACTGAATAAAGCGACTATAAGGCTGTGCCGTCTCCAATTGTAAGCGTGTTCCCTTATTTAAGGATTCGTAGATATGGAGTAATTCACCAAACAAAATACCTAGACTCCAACCATCTATAACAATGTGATGGAAACTCCAAATCACCTCGAACTGCTCCTCACCCATCTCAAAAACAGCTACTCTCATTGGAACATCCTTCGTCAACCTAAATAAATTCTTTTTATCTTCTTTAATATATTCAAATATCATATTAATCCTAACATTTTCTAACTCTTGAGAGATATTTTTATAATTTATATGAAGATTTTTCTGTTTTTTTAAAACAATTTGTAGTGGATTCTTAGTATTTTTATAAGAAAAAATTGTTCGTAATACTTCATGCCTCTCAATAAGTAAATTGAAGCATTTTTCCAAAATTAAAACATCAAAACTCCCCTTTATACTAAATCTTATCTGCTCATGATAAGCTTCGTTCTTCTGATAAAGGGAATGGAACAACATTCCTTCTTGCATCGATGATAAGTGATACACATCTTTAATATTATCCTTAGAAAAAAGGTTCATAAATTTTAATCTCTCCTAATATAAATCAATATTTTTCTAGGGCAGTGATTGAGGAGATATTTCGGAAATTCACTTTTTTATCTCCGCACTTACTTAGAAAATTTCAGCTCTAGTAGATCAATAACATTGGTTTCTGCTGCGATTATTCTTAGAGCTCCGAATTTGTTATATTCGGAGCCCTGTCAGTACTCAAACTCCAAGAATAGCTCAATCTATTAAGGATTGATACAATGCCTCTAAATCTTCAAAAGAAATATTCTTACTGCTCAAATCACTTGGAGTCAACTCCGTACTCTCTTTCTCCACGCAGTGCTGAATAATTGCTGTTAGCTTCTGCATATAACAGCCCGCAAGATTCTCCATCTCCTGCTCAAAATACTGCTTCCCGTTGTAACCAAACGTAAATCGCATTCTTCCCTCTTTCACAATGCCACTTACTTCTAGTGCACTATTTCGTTGCAACTCAGGATTTGCCATGACACCTACAGGTAACGAAGATCCTTCAAAGATCGCTGTCTGGAAGTCTTGGTCAAACTGTCCCAAGTAGTTGAAACTAATGCCGGATACCTTCCGTCCTTCGCCTTGGCCTTCCTCACCCAAGTAGCGGTACATGCCGTATCCGATCCCTTTGTTCGGAATTGAACGTAGTGCTTCTTTTATCGTTTTG